>NZ_CP192005.1:3087500-5485000 GCF_050947155.1 Streptomyces sp. CA-294286
ACATCTCAGTACCCGCAGGAAGAGAAAACAACCGTGATTCCGGGAGTAGTGGCGAGCGAAACCGGATGAGGCCAAACCGTATGCGTGTGATACCCGGCAGGGGTTGCGCATGCGGGGTTGAGGGATCTCTTTTCTGTCGTCTGCCGGCGACAGGACGAGTCAGAAACCGTTGGTGTAGGCGAAGGACATGCGAAAGGTCCGGCGTAGAGGGTAAGACCCCCGTAGCTGAAACATCAACGGCTCGTTTAAGAGACACCCAAGTAGCACGGGGCCCGAGAAATCCCGTGTGAATCTGGCGGGACCACCCGTTAAGCCTAAATATTCCCTGGTGACCGATAGCGGATAGTACCGTGAGGGAATGGTGAAAAGTACCGCGGGAGCGGAGTGAAATAGTACCTGAAACCGTGTGCCTACAAGCCGTGGGAGCGTCGCGCATTGAGTTTACTCAATGCGTCGTGACTGCGTGCCTTTTGAAGAATGAGCCTGCGAGTTAGCGGTGTGTAGCGAGGTTAACCCGTGTGGGGAAGCCGTAGCGAAAGCGAGTCCGAACAGGGCGATTGAGTTGCACGCTCTAGACCCGAAGCGGAGTGATCTAGCCATGGGCAGGTTGAAGCGGCTGTAAGAGGTCGTGGAGGACCGAACCCACCAGGGTTGAAAACCTGGGGGATGACCTGTGGTTAGGGGTGAAAGGCCAATCAAACTCCGTGATAGCTGGTTCTCCCCGAAATGCATTTAGGTGCAGCGTCGTGTGTTTCTTGCCGGAGGTAGAGCACTGGATAGGCGATGGGCCCTACCGGGTTACTGACCTTAGCCAAACTCCGAATGCCGGTAAGTGAGAGCACGGCAGTGAGACTGTGGGGGATAAGCTCCATGGTCGAGAGGGAAACAGCCCAGAGCATCGACTAAGGCCCCTAAGCGTACGCTAAGTGGGAAAGGATGTGGAGTCGCAGAGACAACCAGGAGGTTGGCTTAGAAGCAGCCACCCTTGAAAGAGTGCGTAATAGCTCACTGGTCAAGTGATTCCGCGCCGACAATGTAGCGGGGCTCAAGCGTACCGCCGAAGTCGTGTCATTCCAGCACATACCCCCAACGGGGGCTGGGATGGGTAGGGGAGCGTCGTGTGCCGGGTGAAGCAGCCGCGGAAGCGAGTTGTGGACGGTTCACGAGTGAGAATGCAGGCATGAGTAGCGATACACACGTGAGAAACGTGTGCGCCGATTGACTAAGGGTTCCTGGGTCAAGCTGATCTGCCCAGGGTAAGTCGGGACCTAAGGCGAGGCCGACAGGCGTAGTCGATGGACAACCGGTTGATATTCCGGTACCCGCTTTGAAACGCCCAATACTGAATCAGACGATGCTATGCCCGTGAAGCCGTTCCGGACCCTTCGGGGAAAGGAAAGTGGTGGAGCCGGCGACCCAGATCTGTACTAGGTAAGCGATGGGGTGACGCAGGAAGGTAGTCCAGCCCGGGCGGTGGTAGTCCCGGGGTAAGGGTGTAGGCCGTGTGATAGGCAAATCCGTCACACATTGAGGCTGAGACCTGATGCCGAGCCGATTGTGGTGAAGTGGATGATCCTATGCTGTCGAGAAAAGCCTCTAGCGAGTTTCATGGCGGCCCGTACCCTAAACCGACTCAGGTGGTCAGGTAGAGAATACCGAGGCGTTCGGGTGAACTATGGTTAAGGAACTCGGCAAAATGCCCCCGTAACTTCGGGAGAAGGGGGCCATCACTGGTGATCCGTTTTACACGGTGAGCTGGGGGTGGCCGCAGAGACCAGCGAGAAGCGACTGTTTACTAAAAACACAGGTCCGTGCGAAGCCGTAAGGCGATGTATACGGACTGACGCCTGCCCGGTGCTGGAACGTTAAGGGGACCGGTTAGTGCACTTTCGGGTGTGCGAAGCTGAGAACTTAAGCGCCAGTAAACGGCGGTGGTAACTATAACCATCCTAAGGTAGCGAAATTCCTTGTCGGGTAAGTTCCGACCTGCACGAATGGCGTAACGACTTCTCGACTGTCTCAACCATAGGCCCGGTGAAATTGCACTACGAGTAAAGATGCTCGTTTCGCGCAGAAGGACGGAAAGACCCCGGGACCTTTACTACAGTTTGATATTGGTGTTCGGTTCGGCTTGTGTAGGATAGGTGGGAGACTGTGAAGCTGTGACGCCAGTCATGGTGGAGTCGCCGTTGAAATACCACTCTGGTCGTGCTGGATGTCTAACCTCGGTCCGTGATCCGGATCAGGGACAGTGTCTGATGGGTAGTTTAACTGGGGCGGTTGCCTCCTAAAGAGTAACGGAGGCGCCCAAAGGTTCCCTCAGCCTGGTTGGCAATCAGGTGTTGAGTGTAAGTGCACAAGGGAGCTTGACTGTGAGACCGACGGGTCGAGCAGGGACGAAAGTCGGGACTAGTGATCCGGCAGTGGCTTGTGGAAGCGCTGTCGCTCAACGGATAAAAGGTACCCCGGGGATAACAGGCTGATCTTCCCCAAGAGTCCATATCGACGGGATGGTTTGGCACCTCGATGTCGGCTCGTCGCATCCTGGGGCTGGAGTCGGTCCCAAGGGTTGGGCTGTTCGCCCATTAAAGCGGTACGCGAGCTGGGTTTAGAACGTCGTGAGACAGTTCGGTCCCTATCCTCTGTGCGCGTAGGAATATTGAGAAGGGCTGTCCCTAGTACGAGAGGACCGGGACGGACGAACCTCTGGTGTGCCAGTTGTCCTGCCAAGGGCATGGCTGGTTGGCTACGTTCGGAAAGGATAACCGCTGAAAGCATCTAAGCGGGAAGCCTGCTTCGAGATGAGTATTCCCACCCCCTTTGAGGGGTTAAGGCTCCCAGTAGACGACTGGGTTGATAGGCCAGATGTGGAAGCCCGGTAACGGGTGGAGCTGACTGGTACTAATAGGCCGAGGGCTTGTCCTCAGTTGCTCGCGTCCACTGTGTTAGTTCTGAAATAACGAACAGTCCTGTGTTTACAGCCAGGTGTTCAGTGTTTCATAGTGTTTCGGTGGTCATAGCGTTAGGGAAACGCCCGGTTACATTCCGAACCCGGAAGCTAAGCCTTTCCGCGCCGATGGTACTGCAGGGGGGACCCTGTGGGAGAGTAGGACGCCGCCGAACAATTATTGCGAAGAGCCCCGTGCCGGGGATACCGGTACGGGGCTTTTCTGCGTTCACGGGACGATTCAACAATCGCCTTGCCCGGGTGGCCGGGGGCGATCAGGATCGGACCATGGAACACCTCATACGTCGTGTACGTGCCGATGAATGGCAGCAGGTTCGGGATCTCCGGCTGGCCGCGTTGCAGGATCCCGCCGCCCCGATCGCCTTCCTGGAAACGTACGAGGACGCGTCGGCCAGGCCCGACGCGTTCTGGCGGGAGCGGGCAGCCGGTGCTGCGGAGGGGGCTGCCGTGGCGCAGTTCGTGGCCGAGGCGCCCGACGGGAGCTGGGACGGGACGGTGAGCGTCCTGGTGGAGGGCCGGGGGAGCGCATCCGCGTTCTCCGACCCGGCCGTGATGGACCAGACGCACGTGGTGGGCGTCTTCGTACGGTCCGAAGCGCGTGGCGCAGGGCTGGCCGACGCGTTGTTCCGGGCCGGCGTCGCGTGGTCGTGGGCGGTGGAGGAGCCGCGGGTCCAGCGGGTGCGGTTGTTCGTGCACGAGCGAAACGCGCGGGCCGAGGGGCTGTACAGGAAACTCGGGTTCGAGCGGACCGGGGTCACCGTCCCGATGGCCGGTGACCGCGTGGACGAGCGGGAGATCGAAATGGCGGTGCGGAGGCCGGGGTCCGGATAGGCGACCGGCGTGCTGTGCAACAGGCGGGATCAGTAGGCGGAGTTGCAGGCGCAGCCGGGGCCGGTTGCCGGTGCCGGCGGTTCGGCGGCCGGTGGGGCGGCGGCGGCCGCCCTGGCCACGTCGGCGAGGAGGTCTGTGCGTTCGTGCGGGTCGATGTAGCGGCCGGCGTTGACGACCGCGTGGATGCGGCGGGTGTGGGTGATGTCCACGAGCGGGTCCGCGTCGAGGACGACCAGGTCTGCGAGGCGGTCCTTCGGGAGCCGGAGCAGCTGGGCGGGGGTCGTGGTGGCGGCCTGCAGTACCCGCTGGGCGGGAATGCCTGCCTCGGCGAGGAGGCCGAGTTCGCCGTGGAGTGAGAAGCCGGGCACCGAGTAGCCGGTACCGGTGTCCGTGCCGGCGACGAGGCGGACACCCGCGCGGTGCATCTCGTCCACCAGCCGCAGGCGGTGCTCGTAGATCTCGCGGACGCGGGCAGAGTCCTCGCGGGTGCGGGAGCCGACCAGGGCCTCCCAGGTGTGCGGCCAGGTTTCGACCTGGTGACCCGGGACGTACTTCCACTCGTCGGCCGGTGTGGGGAGGTCGTCGGTGCGCTCCAGGGCGCGGTGGATGGTGAGGGTCGGGACGACGTACGTGCCGTTCTCGGCGAGCGTGGCGAAGAGGCGGTCGGCGCGGCCCTTGTCGTAGGACCGCATCGCCTGCCACTCCAGCGGGTGCACCTGCCGGAACCAACTGTCGTAGCGGGAGGTGCTGGAGGGATCGTCGGGGTTGATGCGGACTGCGGCCAGACCTGCGCGGATCTCGCGTTCGCGGGAGGAGGTGGCGAGGAGCATCGCGTGGAGGTGCTCGATGGAGCGCTGGCCCGAGGTGGCGGCCGTGGCCATGGGGAGGGTGTCGGGGCAGTGGCCCGCGAACGGGATGTCCTGGGCGCGCGACTCGTCGGCGACGGCTGCGTACGCCTCGGGGGAGAGCCGGGAGTAGACCTTGACGAAGTCGGCGCCCTCGCGCTTGACCCGGCGGACGGCGGCGCGGGCGGACCGGGCGTCCGCCACCTCGATGACGGGCAGGCCGGTGTCGTGGGCCCAGATCGAGGGCGGGCCGTCGATGATCGGGCCGGCGATGACGAACCGGGGGCCGAGTAACGTGCCTGCCTCGATCCTTTCGCGCCAGGCGTGCTGGAGGGGCGTGCCCCACATCTCGCGGACCGAGGTGACGCCGGTGAGGGGAAAGAGGGGCGGGGTGTAGCCGTCCTGGCCGTCGACGGTGTGGATGTGCGACTCGATCAGACCCGGGATGACGTACTTGCCGGTGAGGTCGACGACGTGGGCGCCGGGCGGGGGTCGGAGCTGGGCGCTCGGGCCTTCGTCGATGAGGCGACCGTCGCGCAGGACCAGCGTGTGGTCGTGCCGGGGGCGTGAGGTGGTGCCGTCCAGAGCGGTGACGTGGGTGAGGACGACCGTGCCGGCGGTGGCGGTGGCGGTAGGGGTGTCGGCGGTGCCGAGGGTGTGGTGTCGGGTGCGCATGCTGGCCTCTTTGGTCGGTGCCGAGTCGGTGTTCCCGGGGGAACAGCTGTCACTCTCCCGGCTTCGGAGGCGTGCGGGAATGGGGGTGTCGTCCGGGTCGCGGGGGTGGGTGGGTACACCCTGGACGACTCAACGGCGCTGTGGCCAGCGGGAGTCGAACTGTTCCTGTGAGCGGAGCAGGGCCAGGGTCGGGAGGCCTTGGTCCTGCCCGGACGTGAGAAGTTCCGGGAGCCGGGGAAGTGGAGCCACGGCCGCGACATCGTCCAGGACGAGTGTCATTGGTGGGTCGAGCCGACCGTCGGATGACCGTGCGGCCATGCGGCGGCCGTGCTCGACCACGTGTGAGGCGAGGGCGGTGAGCAACGGCATCGCGCCCGGACCGGCGCGGCGGGTCCGGGGGTCCTCGATTGCTTCACCGACCATGTAGAGCGTTCCCCTCTCGTCCGCAAATGATTCCAAAGTGAGCGAATCGCTTCGGTTGGGTGTACAGGATTCGCGGATGTGGACCGATGAGAGGGCGGCGAACGCGCGGGCCGTCAACTCCTGCGCCATTTCCCGGCGTTCCGGGTACGCGGTGAGCGCGGACTCCAGGAGGCCGGCGGCACCGGAGGACGCCTTGGGGTGCGTACGGAGGATGCGTACGGCCTCGTGGGGGCTCGTGCCGTTGGCCCAGCGGTGGACCTGTTTGACCGGGTGGCCCGCGACGGCGGCGGCGTGCAGCCAGCTGCTGAGGAGGGTCGCCGCGGTGTCGGCGACGGCCGCGTCCATACGGGCCCGCGGGCGGACCGGGGCGAGCAGGGCGGCAGCACGTGCGGTGGCCGTGGCGGCGTCCTCGCAGCCGGAGAGGGGGGACCAGTGGAGCCGGGCGGGGGTGTCGCAGCGGTGCTCGGGGTCGTAGAGGAGGACGGGGCCGAGTTTGGCGCGGGAATCCTTGGTCTCTTGCCACAGGTTGGGCGAGGAGGAGAGGACCAGGGCCGGGCCGGGGGCTTCGAGGATGCGTTGGAGGGCACCGGGGTGCGGGGAGGGGTGGGGGCCGAGGAGGAGGCCGGGACCGGGACCGGGGGTGGGACCGGGGCTGGGGGTGGGGGTGTGGTGTGGGTGGGGGGCTTGGGTGTGGTGGGGGTGCTGGGTGTACGGGGTGGTGGCGCGGCGTGGGGAGGGAGGGGCGGCGTCCGGCGGGGGGCCGCCTCGTTGCCCGTGGGTCGCCGTGCAGTTGGGGTCGTGCGCGCAGGGGGGTTCTCCCGCGGCCCTGGAGGGCGGTGGCGCGGTCGAAGGACCGGCGGTGGGATGGCCCGCTGACTGCGGGGGCCCACCGTGGGGGTGTGACGACTCCGTCGGCCACGCGCGATTGTCGAGAGTGTGGGGGGCCGCCGTTTGTGGGGGGAGGGCGGCGTGGGTTCGTAGGTGGCGGCGGTGGGCGCGGACCAGCCGCCAGCGGGCGAGGGTGGTGAGGGTGAAGATCGCGAGCACTGTCAGGGTGAGGAGCTGGCCGATGAACAGGCCCCAGAACAGGCCGTAGCCGGAGAGCTCGGTGGCGGGTGTCTGCGGCCAGGCCGTCGCCAGGTCGGTGGGGGCCGAGGCGAGCCGGCGCAGTGCGGTGGGGGTGTGCGAGAAGGTCACGCCGGTGGGCCAGGAGCCGTGGGCGAAGAGGCCGGCCAGTCCGGTCGCGGCCCAGGTCAGGACCGTCGCGCTCAGGAGCAGGGCCAGGCCGCCGATCAGCAGGCTGTCCGGTACCCCTCGCTGTGGAGCGGGCCGGTGCGGGGCGGGCGGTCGGTGCGCAGGGGGTGGGGATGCGGAGGGCTGGGGAGAAGGCGGCTGAGGGGACGGCGGCCGGGGGGCGGGGTGGTCGGTGTAGTGCCCGGGATCTTGGCCGGGGGCTTGGCCGGGACCTTCGTGTCCGCCGGAGTTCTGACCGGTGTTTTTGTACACGGCGGGGTCCTGGCGGTGTTCCTCGTACGTGGCCGGGTCCCGGCTGAGGGCCTCGTATCCGGCGGGCGCTTGCGCGTTGTCTTGGTACCTGGCGGGGCCCTGGCGGCGGGCCCCGTACCCGGCGGGCGCTCGTCCGTTGTCCTGGTACGTGGCGGGGTCCTGGCGGTGGGCCTCGCGTCCGACGGGCCCCCGCCCGTTGCCCTCGTACCCGCCGGACCCTTGCCCGTTGCCCCCGTTGTCCCCGCTCCCGCCGGGGTCCCGGGCGGCGTTCTTGTGCGGGCCGGGATTCCGGGCGGTGTGCTCGTCGTCGGTGGGGCGTGGTCGATCGGCGGCGTAGCGCCCTTTGGGGTTGAGGAAGCGGGTGCGGCGTCTGGGCATGTCAGGCGACCGTGGCGTCCGAGGATTCGACTTCGGCCATCTGGGATTCGATCAGGGCGGCGCGTTGTTCGGCTTCCCAGTCGGCGGCGCGGGCGTCGTCGTTGAGGAAGGACTCCTCGGGGGTGGGATCGGCGGAGGACTCGGTCATGGCGCGGTCGGTGAAGACCAAAGGGCGTTCCGCTTCGGTGATGAGGTGTTTGACCACCTGGACGTTGCCGTTGACGTCCCAGACCGCGATGCCGGGGGTGAGGGTGGGGATGATCTCGACGGCCCAGCGGGGAAGGCCGAGCACCTTGCCGGTGGCGCGGGCCTCGTCGGCCTTCTGGGCGTAGACGGTGCGTGTGGAGGCCATCTTGAGGATGGCCGCCGCTTCGCGGGCGGCGGCTCCGTCGACGACGTCCGAGAGGTGGTGGACGACGGCGACGAAGGACAGGCCCAGGCGTCGGCCGAACTTGAGGAGGCGCTGGAAGAGCTGGGCGACGAAGGGGCTGTTGATGATGTGCCATGCCTCTTCGACCAGGAAGATGCGCTTCACGCGGTCCGGGCGGATCCAGGTGTGTTCGAGCCACACGCCGACGATCGCCATGAGGATCGGCATGGCGATGGAGTTGCGGTCGATGTGGGAGAGGTCGAAGACGATCAGGGGCGCGTCGAGGTCGATGCCGACGGTGGTGGGGCCGTCGAACATGCCGCGGAGGTCGCCGTCGACCAGTCGGTCAAGGACGAGTGCGACGTCGAGCCCCCACGCGCGGACGTCGTCTATGTCGACGTTCATGGCTTCCGCCGACTCGGGCTTCGGGTGGCGGAGCTGCTCGACGATGTCGGTGAGGACGGGCTGGCGGTCGCTGATGGTGGCGTTGACGTACGCGTGGGCGACCTTGAGGGCGAAGCCGGAGCGTTCGTCGAGGCCGTGGCCCATGGCGACTTCGATGATGGTGCGCAGCAGGGCGAGCTGGCCGGTGGTGGTGATGGAGGGGTCGAGGGGGTTGAGGCGGATGCCGTGGTTGAGGGCGGCCATCGGGTCCAGGCGGATGGGAGTTATTCCCAGCTCTTCGGCGATGAGGTTCCATTCGCCGACGCCGTCCTCGCCCTGCGCGTCCAGGACGACGACCTGGCGGTCCTTGAAGCGGAGCTGTCGCAGGACGTAGGTCTTCTCCAGCGCCGACTTGCCGTTGCCGGACTCGCCGAGGACGAGCCAGTGGGGGGCGGGGAGCTGCTGTCCGTACAGCTGGAAGGGGTCGTAGATGTAGCCCTTGCCGCTGTAGACCTCGCGGCCGATGATCACGCCCGAGTCGCCGAGGCCAGGGGCCGCGGTGGGGAGGTAGACGGCCTGGGCCTGGCCCGTGGAGGTGCGGACGGGCAGGCGGGTCGTCTCGACCTTGCCGAAGAGGAAGCTGGTGAAGGCATCCGTGAGGGCGGACAGCGGGTCTCGCATGTGTCTGTCCCTTCCAGGGTCCAGGGGGTGCTGTTAGCGACGGATGCCGGTGGCGAAGGGGAGGGTGTTGACGAAGGCGCGGTGGTGTTCGCGGTCGCACCATTCGAGCTTCAGGTACGACTTGCCGGCCGACGCACGGATGGTGCGCTTGTCGCGGGCCAGGGCCTCGGGGTTGCGGGAGGACACCGTGATGTAGCCGACGAGGTTGACGCCCGCGGCTCCGCTCGCGAGGTCTTCGCCGCGCTGGTCGAGGCGGCCGTGCGCGGCGATGTCGCGGGGGTCGACGGTGCGGTTCATCTTGGCGGCACGGGAGGCGTCGGCCTCGTCGTTGGTCTTCTCGGTGAGCATCCGCTCGATGGCGACCTCGGTGGGTTCGAGGTCCATGCAGACGGCGACGGTGCGGATCACGTCCGGGGTGTGGACGAGGAGCGGGGCGAGGAAGTTGACGCCGACGGGCGTCATCGGCCATTCCTTCACCCACGCCGTGGCGTGGCACCACGGCTCGCGGGTCAGCGACTCGCGGGTCTTGGCCTGGAGGTACGTGGGTTCCATCGCGTCCAGCTCGGCCGGCCAGGCGTTGCGCTTGGTCATCGCCTGGATGTGGTCGATGGGGTGGTCCGGGTCGTACATGGAGTGGACGAGGGAGGACAGCCGGCCCTGGCCGAGGGGCTGGCGTACCCGGATGTCGGCCTCGGCGAGGCGTGCGCAGATGTCGGTGAGCTCGCGCGCCATGACGATGGCGAGCCCCGAGTCCTTGTCGAGCTTCTTCGCGCCCTTGGGGCGGGTGGCGCGTGCCATGGCCGCGCCTTCGGCGGCGAGTTCGCGCGTGTAGTGCATGCAGGCGACCAGGTACGCGCGGTGCTGCTCGCTGGAGGTGGACACCATCGACTGGAGCTGGTCGTAGGACTCCTGGAGCCAGCCGGGGGCCGTGCGGTCGCCGCGCTGGCTGACGTCCTTGGCGTGTGCGTCGGGGTCGGCGGGGAGGGTACGGGCCAGCATCTGGAGCCGGGTGACGAACCCGTCGCCGTTCGCGACGTGCTTGAGGAGCGTGCCGAAACGGTCCACCAGGGCTTCCTGGTCCTCGCTGTCGCGCAGGCCGACGCCGGGGCCCTCGATCTCGATGGCGGCGGTGACGGTACGCCGGTCGGCGTGCAGGAGCACCGCGATCTCGTCCGGGCCGAAGGGGGCGGCCAGCCAGTTGATACGGCCGATGCCGGGCGGCGGGCCGATCTCGACCTCGCGGCCGTCGGCCTTGACGCCCGCCTCCATGGCGCTGGAACGGTACGTCGTCCCCTTGCGGAGGTTCCGCTTGTAGCTCCGGTTGATCTCGAACCACTTGTAGAACGTGCGGTGGCGGTAGGGGACGTACACCGCCATCAGCGCCAGCAGCGGCAGGCCGACGAGCAGCATGATGCGCAGGGAGAGGGAGGGGACGAGGAGCCCGCACATCATGCCGAGGAAGGCCCCCACGATGATGAGGGCGATCTCGCCGGTCTCGCGGTTCTTGCCGACGATCGCGTTGGGCCGGGCCCGGCCGATGAGATACGTGCGGCGGGGTGCGAGCGGGTGGATCTGGGTGGTCAACGCCCTCCACCTCCTCCTGTGTTCTTGCGGTGGCTGTGGGGGCCGGCCCCGGTGGCACCGGTGGTGCCCGTGTTGCTGGTACCGCGGTTGCTGTGGGTGCTGTTGCTGCGGGCGGAGGGGGCGGCGGAGGGGATGGGTCCGGTGCTGGACGTTCCTCCGGAGGTCCCTCCGGTTCCGCTTCCGGTCGGCGAGCTGCCCGTACCGCCGCCGCGGCCGCTGTGGGCGGCGATTCCGCCGCTGGCGTTGGCGGCCTGGCGGGGGGCGGGGGCGCTGCCTCCGCCGCCTCGGCTGCTGTGGGTCTTGATGCCCTGGGAGACGAGGTTCGCGGGGGAGGAGAGGACGGCGGACGCGCGGGCCCCGTCGGTGACCTGCTTGCGGCTGGCGCTGGCGGCGGCGATGTCGTCGCCGAAGCCGGGCACGAAGCGGTAGATCATCGCCGAGGCGAAGATGGCCAGGAGGATGATCGCGAGGCCGGAGACCACGGCGGAGAACGCGTTCGGTCCGTCGCCGGTGGACAGCGCCCCGGCGAGGCCGAGAACGATCACGATGACCGGTTTGACGAGGATGACCGCGATCATGATGCCCGCCCAGCGGCGGACGTGGTTCCACAGGTTCTTGTCGACCAGGCCCGCGTAGACGACGGTGCCCAGGAGCGCGCCGACGTACAGGAGGGCGGCCCGGATGACGAGTTCCAGCCACAGGACGCCCGCGGCGAGGATCGTGACGAGGGCGACGACGATCAGCATGATCGGTCCGCCGCCGATCTGGTCCCGCTTCTGGAGGGCCTCGGCGAACGACCCGAAGAAGACGTCGGTCTGGCCGCCGGACGCGGCGGCGATGACGTTGGTGACGCCGTCGGTGGCCGAGACGATCGTGTAGAGGATCAGCGGGGTGAAGGCGGAGGCGAGGACGGTCAGCCAGAGGAAGCCGATCGCCTCGGAGAGGGCGGTGGGCAGCGGGACGCCGCGCATGGCCCGCTTCGCCACGGCCAGCAGCCACAGGACGAGGGTCAGGATTGTGGAGGCGGCGAAGACCACGGCGTACTGCTGGAGGAACTTGGGGTTGGTGAAGTCCACGTTCGCCGTCGACTTCACGGCCTCGCTGAGCTTGCCGACGATCCAGGCGGCGGCGTCGGCACAGCCCTTGGCGAGGGAGGTGAGGGGGTCGAGGGAGGCGTCGGTGTCGGTGGGGGAGGGGGCTCGGGGGGTGGAGGCGCCGGGCTGGCTGCCGCGTTGGCAGTACTCCCGGGCCGGCCCAGCGATGAGTTCGCACGGATCGTTGCTCTGGCCGGGCGACGGCGTCGGTGTGGGGGTAGGTGCTGCGAAGGCGCGCGCCGACAGCAGGACGGCAGCTGTCTGGAGCGCAGCCAGAGCGCCGACAACGTTACGCACGCGGTGTCGAGGGCTACCGGGCATACGTGAACCCTCCGAACTCGGTGACCGCGTCGGCGATCTCTTCGGACTTGGACGCGGGGTTGTCGGCGGTGAGCGGAGTGGGGCCCTGCTTCTGGCTGGTTTCCAGGACCTTCCAGTCCGAGCCGCTCCATCTGAGCTTGAGGCTCACGGTGAACCAGCCGCTCGTCACCGGCTTGGTGGACTGGTCGCCGGCAAGCCCGAACAACCCCATGCACCAGACGTCCACGCTCGCGGCATCGTCCGAGTAGCTGGTGGCCTTGGTGCCCGAAGGCACCGTCCGGTTGACGAAGGTCATGCCAGTCGGCGCACTGCCGTTCTCGTCGAGGCCGATCTGCTTGAGGAAGTTCGCGGAGTAGTCGGCGTCGAACCCCGACTGGAGCCTGTCCACCGCACCGGGGTCCGCGATCGTTTGCACGATGCCTCGACGGCGGCCTGCATTGAACATTCCGTCGGACCCCAGAACCGAGGCGTAGTTGGCCGCCGCGCTCTCTGCGCCCTGTTGCGTTCGCGCGAAGCCTGAGGGAATGCCGCCGGCCCTGCCACTCACCGGCCTCTCCCCCGTAGCCGCCGTCGAGTCCGATGCCGGAGGTGCGCCCCGGGTGCCGCCCTGGTCCGCGGGGCCGTTGGCCGGGCCACGGTTGGCGAAGGCGATGGCGGCGACGAGCAGGACCACCACCCCCACCACCGTGATCATGGAGCGGGACGTCCGCGGTCCTCTCCCGCGGAACGGCGACGCGTCGCCGTCCGGCATCCGGGTGCGCGTCTGGCGGGTGCCGCCCATCGTCGTGTAGGGGTCGTCCGTCCCCCTCCGGCCGTCGTCCTCACCGAGGCTCATGCCGCGTACGCCCCCTCAGCCTTTCGCAGTCCCGCGTCGTAGTCGCACTCGCATTCGCATGCGTAGCAGTTAGACGGTAGCGGGGCTGCTTCCCGCGTGAGCGCCGTGCAGTGACTCGTCATCAGAGAACGCAACCTCAGGGGGAGAGCCGGGCACGCCCGGTGAGGACTGGGGAGAGGTGGCTAGACGGCCATTCCGTACACGATGGTGAAGAGGGTTCCGAGCGAACCGATGATGAACACGCCCGTGAGCCCCGCGACGATCAGCCCCTTGCCCTGTTCGGCACTGAACGTGTCCCGCAGTGCCGTCGCGCCGATCCTCTGCTTTGCCGCACCCCAGATCGCGATGCCGAGGCAGAGCAGGATGGCCACGGCCATCACGACCTCGATCATGATCTTCGCTTCGGTGCCGAGGTTCCCGAACGGGCCCCAGTTCGGCGCGATTCCGCCGATGATGGTGGTGATGTCGCCCTTTTCGGCTGCCAGGATCATTAAGTCACCGCCCCTGTCGGTTAGTTCGCGCCCCTGCCGGACGGCAGAGGGCATCGCCCTATCTTCCCTGATGAAACCGCCCCGGTATGTCGACTTGGCGGCTCTCTTTGCTCGGGTTTCGCACGGGAGTCCGGTACCAGTGCTCTGACCTGCGGAAGCGGAGCGGTGGAGACCGGAAAGTATGCGAAAAGCCGTATCGTCACTCTGTGTATCACGGAGCGTGACTCCGGGCAATGACTGGCGTTGTACACCCTTGCTCTGTTGGGGCGTCGACGGGCGCGGAACGGTGGCGGGAGGGCGGCGGTGGGCTGACCTCCGGCGGGTGCCGGAGTGCCGCCGTTCGGGGGCACTCTGAGTGACCGTCACGCCGGTCGACCTCGGAGGCGGGCGGGCTGTCCGTCACTCCGGCCGGGGGCGGGGGGTGCCCTCGCTCGGAGTGCGGAGTGTCAACTGATCGCCCTTTTCAGGTAGTTGGTCGCAACGTATAGTCGGCCACGAAGGGTGTCCAGGTCGGTACGCACATGCGGACTCGGACACCCTTTTTCCCATGTCCGGGGCCCCGTGCGTGCCGGGCCGGGGGCGCCGGGGCACCCGAGTGGCGCACGGCTCTCCGTACGGACTTCAAGGGCTCGGCCCCGAAAGGGCTGTGAACCCGCGCCGGATGGGGGAGGGTTGTGGGGTGCGCAAAGTCTGGGTGATCGGCGGGATCGGGACCGGGATGTTCCTGGCCTTCGTCGCGCTGCTCGTGGTCGGTACGTTTTCGGCCGCGGCGGGCATCGCGGGGCAGGGCGGCGCCGGAGGGCGGGCCGTCGGTCTGGCGAAGGGCGCCGTGCCCGCGCTCTACCAGCCGCTCGTCCAGAAGTGGGGCAACCTGTGCCCCGCCATCAACCCGGCGCTGCTGGCCGCCCAGCTCTACCAGGAGAGCGGCTTCAACCCCAAGGTCGTGAGCCCCGCCAAGGCGCAGGGCATCGCCCAGTTCATCCCCGGCACCTGGGCCACCCACGGCATCGACGGCGACGGGGACGGGGACCGCGACGTGTGGGACCCGGCCGACGCGATCCCCTCGGCCGCCTCGTACGACTGCGCACTCGCCGGGTACGTGAAGAAGGCCCCCGGCGACCCGACGAACAACATGCTGGCGGCGTACAACGCCGGCCCGTACGCCGTCATCAAGTACGGGGGCGTGCCTCCGTACAAGGAGACGCAGAACTACGTCAGGATCATCCGCTCCCTGGAGCAGAGCTTCGCCGAGCCCGTCGGGCGGATGGCGCCCTCCCGGCAGGCCGCCGCCGCCATCTACTACGCGCAGAAGAAGCTGGGCACTCCGTACCTCTGGGGCGGCAACGGAACCCCCGAGCAGGGCGGCCGGTTCGACTGCTCGGGGCTCACCCAGGCGGCGTACCGGACCGTGGACATCGAGCTGCCGCGCGTCGCCAACGACCAGTACAACGCCGGGCCGCACCCGTCGCGGGACGAGCTGTTGCCCGGTGACCTCGTCTTCTTCTCGGACGACCTGACCAATTCCCGCATGATCCGGCACGTGGGGATCTACGTGGGAGGCGGATACATGATCAACGCGCCGTTCACCGGAGCGGTCATCCGGTTCGACAAGATCGACACACCTGACTACTTCGGCGCCACCCGAGTGACCGAGGATGGCGCGAAAGCGCTGCCGACCAAGCCTCCGCAGGCATGAGGAAGCCCTGGCCGATGCCGTACGGAAGCTGACGGTGCGTGGGATGTGGCCGGAACTCTCTGTGACGAGCCCGCCCTGAGCTGGGGCGATGAGTCTCTCTTGGGTAACGTCATGGTGATCTTTCGGTAGAGAGTGGAACCCGGGCGGGGCGCAGGGCGTTCCCTGGACGGGGCAGTCGCACCGACCAGGCAGCTGACCCGCACAGACACGGAACCGCACCGACACGGACACAGAGAACTGTCACGGGGGTGAGGGGCCCACGCGCACACCGTCGTGCGTGCGGGCGGGTGATGCGAAGCGACTGCGACACAGCAAGGGCAAGGGGCCGTGCAGATGGCTGGACTGGCTGGACCGGTAATGGCTGGACCGCTGAAGGCTGGGCCGGTGATGGCCGGGCCGGAGATCGACGGGTCGTCGAATCCCGACGTCAGCCTGCTCTACGACATCAACGGGATCGCCGCCGATGCGCCGGTCTGGGTCGACCGGGTCATGGAGTACGTCGGCGAGTACGGCATCATGCTCGGGCTCGTGCTGGTGGCCGTCTGGTGCTGGTGGCGCGGACGCAGCAGGGGCACCGCCGAGGACTCGGCGGCGTCGGCGGCAGCGATCGTCTGGGCACCCCTCGCGGCAGGCATCGCGCTGCTGATCAACATTCCGATCCGCGGTTTCGTGGAACGACCGCGCCCCTTCCTCGACCACAAGGGCCTCGAAGTCCTCGTGCAGGGCAAGACGGACTTCTCCTTCGTGAGCGACCACTCCACGGCCGCGATGGCCATCGCGGTCGGGGTGTTCATGGCCGACCGCAAGTGGGGCCTGGTGGGCATCGCCCTCGCCGTCGCGGAGGGCTTCTGCCGTGTGTACATGGGGGTGCACTACCCGACCGACGTGGTGGGCGGCTTCGCACTCGGAACGGCCGTGACCCTGCTGCTCGCACCGCTCGCGATGATGGCTCTCAACCCGGTCGTGGCCGCGTTCTCCCGCTGGGGCGCCACGCGCTCGCTCGTACGGTCGCGGCAGGCGCGGGAGCACGACGCGGAGCGACGGGCCGTCGAGTTGGCGGGTCAGGCGCGCGCGGCGGCGGACTCGCGGCGGCGGGACGGCGACGGGCGCTTCAACGACCTCGCGGCGTAGCCGGCCTCGTTCACAGTGCCTGGGGGAAGTCGAAGAGCCGGGTCGGGTCGTAGCGCGCCTTGAGCGCGGTGAGCCGTCCGGCCGCGCTGCCGTAGTAGGCGCGGCGCCAGTCAGGGAGCGTCGCGTCCGGGTAGTTCTGGTACGCGGAGCCGCTGGCGTGACGGCGCATCGAGGCGTGGGTGTCGGTCAGCCACTTCTGCTGGGCGGTGCCCGGGGTCTGCGGGCGCCAGGAGGCCGTGTACTGGGCGAGCATCCGCATGTTCCGGTGGACGAAGGCGGTGGCGTCCGGGGCCACGCGGTTCACCGCGCCGCCGAGGGCGGTCAGGGCGACCGTCGCCGCGCCGCCGCCCTGGGCGGTGGTGACGCGGCTGAAGTTCTCGACGCCGGTGAGGAGCGTACGGATCCCGGCGGGCGAGAGGGAGCGGGCGAAGAGGTCCGAACGGGAGTCGTAGGTCTCCCGGTTGAGGACGCCCTGCGGGTCGCGGCCCGGGGTGCTGCCCGGCAGCCGGCACTGCGCCTCGGAGTAGTCGGCGCATCCCGCGTACTGGAGCATCCCCTCCAGGTAGCCGCGCGGGCGGAAACTGACCGACCGGGGGGCCGAGCCCGCCCGGTCGGCGAGGCGGTCCACGGCGTTCGCGAGGTCGGCGCGGGAGCCGAGGGAGAACAGGGCGACCGAGAAGGTCGGACTGCCGCCCGCCGCTCCGACGGAGGCGTGCGCGGACGACCAGATCTCGTCCGGCTGGTCCGGGCCCCACTCCTGCCACGCGCCGAGGACGGCGGATGCCTTCGACCAGGGCCAGGAGAGGTACCCGGTGACGGTGTCGGGTGTCGGATGGGTGCGGAAACGGAGTTCGGTGACGACGCCGAACTGGCCCGCGCCGGCGCCGCGCAGTGCCCAGAAGAGGTCGGGGTTCTGCTTCTCGGTGCAGCGGAGGGTCTTGCCGTCGGCGGTCACCAGGGTCGCCGCGGTGAGGCTGTCGCAGGTCAGGCCGTACGCCCGGGATACGACGCCGTGCCCGCCGCCGAGGACGAGACCGGAGATGCCGACCGTGGGGCAGGAGCCCGCGGGGATGGTGCGGGCGGCCTCGGTGGCGAGGGTGCGGTAGACGTCGACGAGTTTGGCGCCGGCGCCGATGGTGGCGGAGGGGCCGGGGCCGGCGGTGAGGGCGGCGAGCTTCGAGACGTCGAGGATCAGGCGGTCCGTGCCGCTGGACCAGCCGGTGTACGAGTGGCCGCCGTTGCGGATGGAGACGGGGGTGCGGGTGGCACGGGCGTACGCGAGGGCTTCACGGATGTCGGCCTCGTGGGCGACGTAGGCGACGGCGGCGGGGCGGTGGGAGTCGAAGCGGGGGTTGTAGAGCTGTCGGGCGGTGGGATAGGCGGGGTCCTGCGGCCGGACGAGGGGGCCTTCGAGGGAACGGGCGAGGGCGGACAGGTCGCGGGCCCGGGGGGCGGGGGTGGGCGATGGAGTGACGGCGTCGCTGGGGGCGGGGCGCGGCGCCGGGGAGCTTCCGCCGGGCGGGGTGGGCGGCCTGGCGCCCTGGCAGGCGGTGGCGAGGGTGGCCAGGGTGGCGGCGCCGGCGGTGCTGAGGAGGGTGCGGCGGGGCAGCGGGGAGAGCATGGCGGCTCCTGGAGGGAGGGGGTGTGCCGTCCCGGCGTCCGAGGGGCTCACGGGTGGTGGTCGGGCGCGGTGGGCGGGTGGGTCGACGCATCGGTCCGGGCCTTGTCGCGGCTGCGCCGTGAGGGTCCGCGCCAGCCGCACGTGCAGTGGGCGTAGCAGAAGGAGCCGCGTTCGGTGGTGGTGGTGCGGTGGGACTCGGGGCCGGCCGGGGCCGGCGGGTGGTTCGGAGGCACGGGGCCAAGGTACTGGGGAGCGCCAGGAGTTGCGGGGCGCGGGCCTCGGGGGCGTGACGAAGCGGCGTACGGGCTCGTTGTGCGGGGCGAGCAGGAGACTCGTACTCCCGAGGCAGGCGAGGCAGGGCGGGATGGACAGCAGGGTGAGAGGCGGGGCGGTCGCGCTCACGGCCGTGGTGGGGTTGGTGGGGGCCGCCTCGGGGTGCACCGGTGCGCAAGGGGCTGCCGCCGAGGACCACCGGGGCGGTGGGGATCCGGCAGAGGCCGTGCGTCGCGCGGCGGACGTGGTGGTGCGGTCGGGGACGGCGGGGAACGTGCGGACCGGCATGGAGATGGCGGCCGGCGGGACCCGCGTGACCATCCGGGGCGAGGGCACGTACGACTTCCGCGGACGGACCGGGCAGTTGGTGCTGCTGCTGCCGACGGGACCGGCGGGGAAGCCGGAACACCGGCCGATGGTGGAGGTGTTCGCGCCGGGGTCGCTGTACATGAAGAACCGCGGCGCGGGCGTGCCCGCCGACAAGTGGGTGCGGATCGAGACGGCGGAGCTGGCCGACGGGAACCTGGTGACGGGCGGGGCCACGGATCCCGGTGCGGCCGTGGAGCTGCTGCGGGGTGCCCGGGACGTGTCGTACGTGGGAAGGGCCGGCGGGCTGAGGCACTACCGGGGGACCGTCGAGCTGGGCGGTGCGGCCCGGACGGCTCCGGCACAGCTGCGCGGGGCGCTCGGGGCGGCGGCCAAGGGGTTCTCCCGCAAGACGGTGCCGTTCGACGCGTACCTCGACGATCTGGGGCGGGTGCGGAAGGTGCGGCACCAGTTCAGCTTCGTGAACGGGGGAAAGGACGTGGCGGTGGCGTCGACGACGTCGCTGGAGGCGTTCGGCAAGCCGGTGCGGATCGTCCTGCCGCCTGCGAAGGACATCTACGCGGGCAAGATCCGGCAGTAGGGGCAGGGGGGCGCGTGGGAGCGGGACCCCTGCCGAGTGGCCCCGGCGTGCTCCGGCGCATGGCGAGGGCGGGTGGGGGCGAAATGGTCCGTCCGTGCCATGCGCGGTGTGTGTCCTGCTCCCTACGCTAGGAAGTCGGCCCGCGGCAGACGGAGTCGGGAAGAGGTGATGCAGGTGGTTGTGATGCGTGGTGCGGCCGTTCAGGACCGCGTTGCCCTCGCCGAGATCGAACTGTGCGGTGAGTTGATGATCGCCGCTTCGTCGGCGGACGGGGAGCGGCTCAGTTCGGATCGGATCGACGAGGTGTTGAGGGGGGCGGCGAAGGACTTCGAGTAGGCGGCGGTCGTCGGGGCTGCGCGGAGGGGGGCGGCGGGGGCCGTTTTCCCTCCGCGGGTGTGCGGGCCGGGGGGTGCGCGCGGGGGTGATGGCGAGAGGTGCGGGTGTGCGGGGGCGCGACGTGGGGGTGGTGGCGAGAGGCGCGGGGGTGCGGGCGTGGGGTGGGGGCGAGAGGTGTGGAGGCGCGGGAGGGTCGCGTGGTTCCCCGCGCCCCGGGAGGGGGTGCGTCGCGTGGGTGTCCGTTCGCCTTGGAGGGGGTTGGTCGCGGTCCAGGCGCCCGCGCCTTGGAGGTGCGGCTCAGGTGCGCAGGAGTCTGGCGATGGCCTTGGTGGCTTCCTCGACCTTCTCGTCGATCTCCGCACCGCCCTTGACGGCCGCGTCCGCGACGCAGTGCCGCAGGTGTTCCTCCAGGAGCTGGAGGGCGAAGGACTGGAGCGCCTTCGTGGACGCCGAGACCTGGGTGAGTATGTCGATGCAGTAGACGTCCTCGTCGACGAGCCGCTGGAGGCCGCGGATCTGGCCCTCGATGCGACGCAGGCGCTTGAGGTGCTCGTCCTTCTGCTTGTGGTAGCCGTGGGTGACGGCCGGGGCCGGGGAGGGCGCGTCCGTCGTGGTCACGCCGGCCGCCTCTTCGGTGGTCGTCATCGCGTCCTCCTGAGGTAGGGGTGGAAGAGGGGGTTATACCCCTCGTGGGTATATTCTACGGCGCTTTTGCGCACCTTGCGGGGGTCCCTGCCCGCCACTCTGCCCGATGGGCGACACTGAAGAACGCCGGTTAGCCGTGGCCGGATGATGCGCCTAGCATCACCCTGACCGAATCCAATGCACCCCGAGGACCCCACGTGCGCTTTCGTCTGACCCCCCGGGAGACGAGCTTCTACGACATGTTCTCCGCATCCGCGGACAACATCGTCACGGGCTCCAAGCTCCTCATGGAACTGCTGGGAGCGGACTCCTCCGCCCGGGCCGAGATCGCGGAGCGGATGCGGGCAGCGGAGCACGCGGGTGACGACGCCACTCACGCGATCTTCCACCAGCTCAACTCCTCCTTCATCACGCCGTTCGACCGCGAGGACATCTACAACCTCGCGTCGTCGCTCGACGACATCATGGACTTCATGGAGGAGGCAGTCGACCTGGTCGTCCTGTACCAGGTGGAAGAGCTGCCGAAGGGCGTCGAGCAGCAGATCGAGGTACTGGCACGGGCGGCCGAGCTGACCGCCGAGGCCATGCCCGGTCTGCGGACGATGTCCAACCTCACCGAGTACTGGATCGAGGTCAACCGGCTGGAGAACCAGGCCGACCAGATCCACCGCAAGCTGCTCGCCCAGCTCTTCAACGGCAAGTACGACGCCATGGAGGTCCTGAAGCTCAAGCAGATCGTGGACGTGCTGGAAGAGGCTGCCGACGCTTTCGAGCACGTGGCGAACACGGTGGAGACCATCGCCGTCAAGGAGTCCTGAGCTTCGTGGACACCTTTGCGCTGATCGTGACCATTACTGTCGCGCTCGGTTTTACGTACACCAACGGCTTCCACGACTCCGCGAACGCCATCGCGACGTCGGTCTCCACGCGCGCGCTCACCCCCCGGGCGGCGCTGGCGATGGCCGCGGTCATGAACCTCGCCGGCGCCTTCCTCGGGCAGGGCGTCGCGAAGACCGTGAGTGAGGGGCTCATCGAGACCCCGCACGGGCAGAAGGGCATGGCGATCCTGTTCGCCGCGCTCGTCGGCGCGGTGGTCTGGAACATGGTGACCTGGTACTACGGGCTGCCGTCCTCGTCGTCCCACGCGCTGTTCGGCGGCATGGTGGGCGCCGCGCTGGCGGGCGGGACCGAGGTGATCTGGGGCGGCGTGCTGTCCAAGGTCATCATCCCGATGTTCCTGTCGCCGTTCGTGGGCCTGATCATCGGCTACCTGGTGATGATCGCGATCATGTGGATGTTCCGGAAGTCGAACCCGCACAAGGCCAAGCGGGGCTTCCGCATCGCCCAGACGGTCTCGGCCGCCGGCATGGCGCTCGGGCACGGGCTCCAGGACGCGCAGAAGACCATGGGCATCGTGGTGATGGCGCTCGTGATCGCCGATGTCGAGGGTCAGGACGACGCCATTCCGATCTGGGTCAAGATCGCTTGTGCGGTGACGCTGTCGCTGGGCACCTACGCCGGTGGCTGGCGGATCATGCGGACGCTGGGGCGGCGGATCATCGAGCTGGACCCGCCGCAGGGGTTCGCGGCGGAGACGACGGCGGCGTCCGTCATGTACACCGCTTCGTTCATGTTCCACGCGCCCATCTCGACGACGCACGTGATCACCTCGGCGATCATGGGCGTCGGGTCGACGAAGGGGTCGCGGGCGGTCCGCTGGGGCGTCGCGAAGAACATCGTGATGGGCTGGTTCATCACGATGCCGGCGGCGGCGGGGGTGGCGGCGGTCAGTCTGTGGGCCGTGCAGTTGGTGTTCGGGTAGGGGTTTCGTTTTTTCCGTGCGGAAGGGCTCGTCCTGGGGTGGACCTGGGGCGGGTCCTTTTTGCGTGGGGGTGCGTGGCGGGTGGGGGTGGGGGTGCGGGTGCGAGTGTGGGTGGGGCGTACGGCGCGGGGCGGGGCGTATGGCGGAGGGTGCACGTCCGGTGGGGGGCCGCCCCCTTGCCCGCCCGTTCCGCCCCCGGGGGCGGCCCCGCCGCCCAAGTGGGCTACGGGGGAGCGGGGGCGGTGTCGTCGCCCAAGTGGGCTACGGGGGAGCGGGGGCGGTGTCGTCGGCCAAGGGGGCTACGGGGGGTGCGCGGGAGTGGGGGGCTGGGAGGTGCGGGTGGGGTGGGGGAAGGGCTTCGCCCCGCCGGGGGGTTGCGCCCGGCGGGGCGAAGTGGTCTCGCGGTGGCACCGCCATGCAGCACCGCGAGGGATCGGGGCGGGCCCCGGTCGGGGCCCGGAGGGGCGCGAGGAGCGCCCGGGAGGGTCTAGCCGAAGCGGCCGGAGATGTAGTCCTCGGTGGCCTGGACGGACGGGTTGGAGAAGATCCGCTCGGTCTCGTCGATCTCGATGAGCTTGCCGGGCTGACCGACCGCCGCCAGGTTGAAGAAGGCGGTGCGGTCGGAGACGCGGGCGGCCTGCTGCATGTTGTGCGTCACGATGACGATCGTGAACCGCTCCTTGAGCTCGCCGATCAGGTCCTCGATGGCCAGGGTGGAGATCGGGTCGAGGGCCGAGCAGGGCTCGTCCATGAGCAGAACCTGCGGCTCGACCGCGATGGCGCGGGCAATGCACAGACGCTGCTGCTGGCCGCCGGAGAGACCGGAGCCCGGCTTGTTCAGGCGGTCCTTGACCTCGTTCCAGAGGTTGGCACCGCGCAGGGACTTCTCCACGACGTCGGAGAGTTCCGACTTCTTGTAGGAGCCGTTGAGGCGCAGGCCCGCCGCCACGTTGTCGTAGATCGACATGGTGGGGAAGGGGTTCGGACGCTGGAAGACCATGCCGACGGTGCGGCGTACGGACACCGGGTCGACGTGGGAGTCGTACAGGTTCTCGTCGTCCAGCAGGACCTTGCCCTCGACGCGACCGCCGGGGGTGACCTCGTGCATCCGGTTCAGGGTGCGCAGGAAGGTCGACTTCCCGCAGCCGGACGGGCCGATGAAGGCCGTGACGGAGCGGGGCTCGACGGTCATCGAGATGTCGTCGATCGCCTTGTGTGTGCCGTAGAAGGCCGAGAGGCCGGATACGTCGATTCGCTTTGCCATGATGACGGTCACTTCGCTTTCGATGGCCGCGTCAGCGACCGGTCTTGGGGGCCTTCCAGCGGGCGATGCCGCGCGCCACCAGGTTGAGGATCATGACGAAGGCGATCAGGACCAGAGCCGCTGCCCAGGCACGGTCGTAACTCGCCTCGCTGCCCACCCGGTACTGCTCCCAAATGTAGAAGGGGAGCGAGGACTGGGCGCCGTCGAAGGGGTTCGTGTTGATCAGCTGGCTGCCGAAGACGAGGAGCATGATCGGGGCGGTCTCGCCGGCGATGCGGGCGATGGCCAGCATGACGCCGGTGGTGATGCCGCCGACGGCGGTCGGCAGGACCACCTTGAGGATCGTGCGCCACTTCGGCACGCCGAGGGCGAGGGAGGCCTCGCGCAGCTCGTTGGGGACCAGCTTCAGCATTTCCTCGGTGGAGCGGACGACCACCGGGACCATCAGGATCGCGAGCGCCAGGGCACCCATGAAGCCGGAGGGCTGGAGGCTGAACATCAGCATGATCGAGAGGAGGAAGAGACCGGCGACGATCGACGGGATGCCGGTCATCACGTCCACGAAGAAGGTGACGGCCTTGGCGAGTGCGCCCTTGCCGTACTCGACCAGGTAGACGGCCGTCAGCAGGCCGATCGGGGCGGCGATCAGGGTCGCGAGGCCGACCTGTTCCAGGGTGCCGATCAGCGCGTGGTAGACGCCGCCGCCGACCTCGAAGCCGGGCACGCCCGCCATCGAGTGGGTGAGGAAGTAACCGTCGAGGACCTTCAGGCCGCGGCTGACCGTGACCCACAGGAGCGACGCCAGCGGAATGATCGCGAGCAGGAAGCAGACCCAGACGAAGCTGGTGGCGACGCGGTCCTTGGCCTGTCGGGTGCCCTCGACGGCCGAGCTGGCGAGGTACGTCAGCACGACGAAGAGGATCGCGGCGATCAGTCCCCACTGGACCTTGCTCTGCCAGCCGGCGGCCAGGCCCAGGCCGATCGCCAGGGCGAGCGAGAGGGCGCCGAAGCCGATCGGCGACCAGCGCGGCAGGCGCTTGCCGGCGAGGCTGGGGGCGACGGGCGCGGGGGTGGGGGCGGTGTCCTTGGTCATCGTTGCCTGGCTCATGCGTTGGCCCCCGAGTACTCCTTGCGGCGGGCGATGATCAGGCGCGCCGCACCGTTGACGAGGAGAGTGAGGACGAAGAGGACGAGGCCCGAGGCGATGAGCGCGTCGCGCCCGAACTCGTTGGCCTCGTCGAACTTCGCCGCGATGTTCTGTGCGAAGGTTCCGCCGCCCGCGTCGAGCAGGTGGCCGGAGAACAGGAAGCTGGGGGAGAGGACGGTGGCGACGGCCATCGTCTCGCCGAGGGCGCGGCCCAGGCCCAGCATCGACGCGCTGATCACGCCGGAGCGGCCGAACGGCAGCACCGAGAGGCGGATGACCTCCCAGCGGGTGGCGCCCAGGGCGAGGGCGGCCTCTTCGTTCATCTTCGGGACCTGGAGGAAGACCTCGCGGCTCACGCTGGTCACGATCGGCAGGATCATGATCGCGAGCAGGATGCCGACGGTGAACAGGTTGCGGGCCGGGCCGATCTCCGTCTTGTCGAAGATCAGCGTCCAGCCGAGGTAGCTGTCCAGCCAGGAGTTCAGGCCACCGAGGTACGGGACGAGGAACAGGGCGCCCCAGATGCCGTAGATGATCGACGGCACCGCGGCGAGGAGGTCCACCACGTACGCGAGGGGCGAGGCGAGCCGGCGCGGCGCGTAGTGCGAGATGAACAGGGCGATGCCGACGGCCACCGGGACCGCGATGACCATCGCGATGACCGAGCTGACGACGGTGCCGTAGAGGAGTACGGCGATGCCGAAGACCGGCGGGTTTCCGGCGGGGTCCCAGTCGAACGTGGTGAGGAAGTTGCCCTCGTTGCCCGAGATGGCGATCGCCGCGCGGAACGTCAGGAAGGCGGCGATGGACGCCATCACGACGAGCAGCAGGATGCCGGAGCCGCGGGACAGGCCGCGGAAGATCTTGTCACCCGGGCGGGTGGGGGTCCCCTTCGCGGCGGGCGGCGGCGGGGGGCTCGGTGGGGAGTCCGGGGGGATCACGGTTGTGGTCATGGCGGTTCTTTCCGGTCTGGGAGGGAGGGCGCTCTGCGAGCGGCTCCCGGGCGGCGGTGCACCGGATGGGTGGGGCGGGATTTCGGTGTGCGTACGGGGAGATCGGGTGGGGCGTGCGGCGGGGTCGTGCGGGGGGCGGGGCGTCCGGGTGGTCGCCCCGCGTCCCCGGCGGCCCCGCCGACCGGGGAGGCTCACCGGGGGGTGGGCCCGGCCCCGCCGCCCGAGGGGGCTCCGGGGAGCCACCGGGGGCGGGCGGGGCGACTGGGGACCTCGGTTACTTCAGGCCGGCGATGATCTCGCGGACCTTGGAGTTGATCTCGGTCGGGATCGGGGCGTAGCCGTGCTGGGAGAGGATCTTCTGGCCGTCGTCGGAGGCGGCGTACCCCAGGAAGGACTTCACGTTGGCCAGCGAGTCGGGGTTGTTGCCCGAGTCGCAGACGATCTCGTACGTAACCAGGACCATCGGGTACGCGCCCTCGGCCTTCGTCGCGTAGTCCAGGCTCAGCGCCAGGTCCTTGCCGGTGCCCTTGACCTTGGCGGCGGCGATGGCCTTGGAGGCGTTCTCGGAGGTGGCGGCGACCGGGGCCGCGGCACCCGTGTTGATCTTCACCGTGGGGATGGACTGCGAGGTGGCGTAGCTGAGCTCGAAGTAGCCGATCGAGCCCTCGACCTGCTTCACCTGGGCGGCGACGCCGGAGGAGCCGGTCGCGCCCTGGCCGCCGGGGGCGGGCCACTTCTTCTCGGCCTCGTACTTCCAGTCCGAGGCGGCGGCCTTGCCCAGGTACTTGCCGAAGTTCTGCGTGGTGCCCGAGTCGCCCGAGCGGTGGACCGACTGGATCGCCGAGTCCGGGAGCTTGACGCCCGGGTTCAGCTTGACGATCGCCGGGTCGTTCCACTTCTTGATCTGGTTGTTGAAGATCTTGGCGATGGCGGGGGCGTCCAGGACGAGGTTGTCGACCCCCGGCAGGTTGTAACCGATCGCGATCGGGCCGCCCACCATCGGCAGGTTGATGCCCTGGCCGGTCTTGCAGACCTTCTTCGACTCCTCGACCTCGTTGGGCTTGAGGGCCGAGTCGGAGCCGGCGAAGCCGACGGTGCCCTGGGTGAAGGAGGTGATGCCTTCACCGGAGGAGGAGGACTTGTAGTTGATCTCCACGCCCGAGCAGGCGGCCATGTAGTTCTTGACCCAGAGGTCCATGGCGTTCTTCTGCGCGGAGGAACCGGCGGCGAGGAGCTTGCCCTTGGCGCCCTCGCACTCGACGTTCTTGGCGGCTGCGGCCGAGTTGCCGTTGCCCGCGCCTCCGCTGTTGTTGTCCGAGCCGCACGCCGTGAGGAGCAGGGCGCCGGAGACGGCGAGGGCGCCGACTGCGGAGGCGCGGAGCCGGTTCTTGCGCTGGAGCTTCATCACTTTCTGGTTCCTTCCGGGGGCCGCCGGCCCCGTGGGCGGACGGCGTGCGTGGAGTGGGTCGTACGAGTAAGGGGTGGTTTCCGGCCGGTGGCCGGTCGCCTTGTACGTACGAAATTAGGCAGAACAGGTGAAGCGGCCTACGGGGGCGAGTGAACGTGAGGTGAACCGTGGCGGGCGGCGAGGTGCGGCTCGGGGCAGGGCGGGGACGGCGCGCACGGGGGCGGTGTGGGGGCACGGTGCGCGAGGAGTGGACGCCGGTACGGAAGGGGCTGCACGAGGGCAGGGTTGCACGGGGGCTCGCGGTGCGCGCGGAGGCCGTGCGGGGGCGGGGTCGCGCGTGGGCCGGGCCGGACGGGGGCCGGGTCGTGCGGGGCCGCGGCTGTGTGCGGACGGGTTTGCGCGCGGGCGGGGTGGGCATCGCGGCACGGCCTGGCCCCGTCGTGCCGCACGGAATTCCGGGGCGCGCCCTCACGCGTCGGGTCGGCCGGAAAAGGGCTGGACCACCCGCAGCAGAGCGGCCACCAGTTCACCGTCGCGGTACTGGGTGAGGCGGTTGCGGGCGGCGGCCGGGGGCAGCCACAGCAGCCGGTCGACCTCGTCGTTGGGCGTGAAGGCGCCCGTGGTGGCCTCGGCGGACCAGTAGCGGACCAGCTTGGGACGGCCGCCCGCCACGTAACGGACCGCGGGGAGCGGTGGGCCGGGCAGGCAGTGGAAGCCGGTCTCCTCCAGGACCTCGCGGAGCGCGCCCGTCAGGGGGGCCTCGCCCCGCTTGAGCTTGCCCTTGGGGTACGACCAGTCGTCGTAGCGCGGCCGGTGGACGAGACAGAGTTCGAGCCCCCCGTCGTACGGGGCGTGCCGCCACAGGACGCAGCCCGCCGCGAGGACGGTGGTCCTGGTGCGGTCGGTGCGGCTCATCCCCGGCGCGCCCCCACTCCCACCGCCGTCTGCCGCCACTGCCGCTGGAAGGCGAAACGTGCCGCCTCGACCTCGTGGCGCTGTTCGGAGTGCAGGATGCCGAGCGCGTAGGCGGTGGCGGGCGCGATGCGGGCGGTGCGGGCCGCGGAGGCGGCTGCGGCGGCTGCTTCCGCCGCGTCGCGGTGCTGGTCCAGGATGCGGCTCGCCTCCTCCAGGGTGGTCGTGTCGCGGCCGATGACCTCCTGGGCGTACCGGTGCAGGCGCAGCAGCAGCCGGACGTGGTGCCAGGGGGAGTCCTGGCCCTCGTGCACCGCCTCGGAGTTGTACGGGCGGGCCGCCCGCCCCAGCGGAAGCGCGGCCACCGCTTCCGCGAGCCGGTGCGCGGCGTGGTCGGCGCAGGGGTACGGGTCGCCGGGCGTCACCGGTGCCTCCGAGGCGAGCACCGCCACCGCGTCCGCGACCGCGTGGAAGCGCGAGGAGCCGAGGGCCTGGAGGGCGGCCGAGTGGGCGCGGGTACGGGCGAGCGTGAGCTGCCGCTCCAGGAGTGCCCCGGCGCGGGCGATGCCCAGGGCGGTCTCGCGGGACGGGGGCCGTGAGGCGGGTGTTCCGGCGGGTGCCGCGGCGGGTGTGCCGGCGGGAGCCGCGACGGGGGCTCCGGCCGGGGCCGTCCTGCCCGCGGTCGTCCCGGCGGGCGTTTCCCCGCCGGAGGCCGCGACGCCGGGCGGGGTCCGCCCGGGGGCCCCGCCGTCGGCGCCCCTCCGCCCGGGGGCCGCCCCGCCCGCAACCGTGCCGCGCGGGGCCGTACCGGGCGAGGCTGTCCCGGGCGAGGCCGTCCCGGAGCCCGGGGTGTCGTCCCGTGGCCCGCGGACCGGCGCCGCCCTGTGCGGGCGGGCCGTGGGGAGCGGGGTCGGCGCGTTGAGGCGTTGCAGTGCGTCCAGCAGCCGGCCGAGCTGTTCGGCGTGCGCGTGTTCGCGGGCCAAGGTCCCCGACAGCCAGGCGAGTTCGGCGCGCAGGGGGTCCGCCCAGGACCGGTCGGTGAGCGGGCGGAAGGTGTGCAGGGCGCCTCCGATGCGGCGGGCCGCGCGGCGGATGTCGAGTGCGGAGCGGGCGGATCCGTCCGGGTCGGTCGCCTCGGTGCACTCCCCGTGCCGGCGCAGGGCGCGCAGGAACTCCGCTGCCTGCGCGTGCAGATAGGGGGCGAGAAGGTTGCCGTCGGAGCGGTCGAGCGGGTGGTGGGCTATCCCGCTGGGGGTGGTCTCACGGTGTGGCACGTCGGCGCCTCCGGGCGTCGATCAGCATTTCCTGTACGTGGCGCAAGGGGTGTCCGTCCGCGTCGGTGCAGTGGCGGGTCCAGTTGCCGTCCGGGCCGAGGTGCCAGGACGCGGTGTTGTCCGACATGCCGGTTTCGAGGAGCCGGCTGAGGGCCGCCCGGTGCGCCGGGTCGGTCACCCGTACCAGCGCCTCTATGCGGCGGTCGAGGTTGCGGTGCATCATGTCGGCGCTGCCGAACCAGACTTCGGGTTCGCCGCCGTTGCCGAAGGCGAAGAGCCTGGAGTGTTCGAGGAAGCGCCCGAGGATCGAGCGGACCCGGATGTTCTCGGAGAGGCCGGCGACTCCGGGGCGGACCGCGCAGATGCCCCGTACCCACACGTCGACCGGTACGCCCGCCATCGACGCCCGGTACAGCGCGTCGATGATCGCTTCGTCGACCATCGAGTTGACCTTGATGCGGACGTACGCGGGGCGGCCGGCCTGGTGGTGCACGACCTCCTTGTTGATGCGGGAGATCAGCCCGTCGCGCAGGGACTTGGGGGCGACGAGCAGGCGGCGGTAGGTCTCGCGGCGGGAGTAGCCGGACAGCCGGTTGAAGAGGTCGGAGAGGTCCGCGCCGACCTGGGGGTCGGTGGTGAGCAGACCGAGGTCCTCGTACAGGCGGGCCGTCTTGGGGTGGTAGTTGCCGGTGCCGACGTGGCTGTAGCGGCGGAGGGTGTCGCCCTCCTGCCGTACGACCAGCGACAGCTTGCAGTGGGTCTTCAGGCCGACCAGGCCGTACACGACGTGGCAGCCCGCCTCCTCCAGCTTGCGCGCCCACTTGATGTTGGCCTGTTCGTCGAAGCGGGCCTTGATCTCGACGAGGACGAGGACCTGCTTGCCGGACTCGGCGGCGTCGATCAGCGCGTCCACTATGGGGGAGTCGCCGGAGGTCCGGTACAGGGTCTGCTTGATGGCCAGTACGTCCGGGTCGGCCGCCGCCTGCTCCAGGAAGAGCTGCACGGAGGTCGAGAAGGAGTCGTACGGGTGGTGCAGGAGGACGTCGCGCTCGCGCAGCGCGCCGAAGATGTCGGGCGCGGACGCGGACTCGACCTCGGCGAGGTCGCGGTGGGTTCCGGCGATGAAGCGCGGGTACTTCAGCTCGGGGCGGTCGAGACCGGCGATGCCGAAGAGCCCGGTGAGGTCGAGCGGGCCGGGCAGGGGGTAGACCTCCGCGTCGGAGACCTTCAACTCCCGTACGAGCAGGTCCAGTACGTACGGGTCGATGGACTCCTCGACCTCCAGGCGCACCGGCGGGCCGAAGCGGCGGCGCATCAGCTCCTTCTCCAGGGCCTTGAGGAGGTTCTCGGCGTCGTCCTCCTCCACTTCGAGGTCCTCGTTGCGGGTGACGCGGAACATGTGGTGGGCCAGCACCTCCATCCCCGGGAACAGCTCCTCCAGGTGCGCGGCGATGACGTCTTCGAGCGGGACGTAGCGCTGCGGGGACGCCTCAAGGAAGCGGTGCAGGAGCGGCGGGACCTTCACCCGGGCGAAGTGGCGGTGGCCGCTGACCGGATTGCGCACGACCACGGCCAGGTTCAGGGACAGGCCGGAAATGTACGGGAAGGGGTGCGCGGGGTCGACGGCCAGCGGGGTCAGGACGGGGAAGATCTGCTGGCGGAACAGGGTGAAGAGGCGGGCCTGCTCCTTCTCGGTCAGGTCCGGCCAGCGGATCAGGTGGATGCTCTCGTCGGCGAGCGCGGGCGCGATGTCCTGCTGGAAGCAGGCGGCGTGCCGGGCCATGAGTTCGCGGGACCGGGTCCAGATCAGGTCCAGCACCTCGCGGGGCTGGAGGCCGGAGGCGGAACGCGTCGCGACCCCGGTCGCGATGCGGCGCTTGAGCCCGGCGACGCGGACCATGAAGAACTCGTCCAGGTTGCTGGCGAAAATCGCCAGGAAATTAGCCCGTTCGAGGAGGGGGGTGGACGGGTCCTCGGCCAGTTCCAGGACCCGCTCGTTGAAGGCGAGCCAACTGCGTTCGCGGTCCAGGAAACGGCCCTCGGGCAGCGCGGGGGCGGTGCCGTCGCCGTACTCCGCCTCCTCGTACACGTCCGCGTCCGCGTCGAGGTCCGGGCTCAGCGCCCGCAGCCCGGCGGGGGTGGTGCCGGTGTCACGGGTGTGCGGCCGGTGGGCGGCGATCGAGCCGACGGACGGCTGCGGTTTCGAGGACGACGGCGGTGGCTGCGGCGACGGCTGCGCGTGCTGGACGGGGACCTCGGCGTCGACATCGGCACCGGTACTGCGCGACGGCTGCGGCTGCTGGCTCATCCCCCCATTCTTCCGCGCGAGACCCTCGGCGGGCGCGCCGAAATAGAGGGCGTCTGGCGAGGACGGGATGGGGGGTCGCATTCGGTGAGGATCGCAAGCGTGTCTGAATCGTGGGTTACGGAGACATGTCATGTGGGGGTGCGGGGGCGGGCGCGGCGCGATCCGGGCTGCCGTGGGGCCGCCCCGGGGCTGCCGCGGAGCCTCCGTGGGGCGGCGGTGGGCGGCTGAGGCGACGCGGTGGACGGGGCGGCAACGGCCCCGGCCTGCTCGCGGGGTCGCGCGGCGGCGGGGTGCGGTGCGGTGGGCGGGGGCGCGGCGGGCCCGGTCGGCTCGCGGGGGCGTGCGGCGGGCGGGAAGCGCGGCTTGCGGGGTCGCGCGGCGGCGGGCGGGGTGCGGGGGCCCTGTGGCGGCGTGCGGCGGACGTGGTGCAACGCGCGGAGGGCGGGGTGCGATGCGGTGGGCGGGCGCAATCGGTGCGGGGCTCCGGCACCCTACCCGTGGATCCGCCGCAGCACCCGGAACGCCAGCCATCCCGCCAGTGCGGCCAGGGCCAGCAGGATGCCCGTTTCCACCAGTTGGAGCGGCCAGAAGTGCGACTGCGGGTGGAAGTCCGCGAAGCGTTCCGTCGCTCCCCGGGACGTCATGCACGCCTGGTAGGTCTGTGCGGTCTCCTCGACCCGGCGGAAGCAGGTCTCCGGGTCGAGCACGTCGCCGGACGCGGTGCGCCAGCCTGCGGCGAGCTCCCAGACGCCCGGCCCGTCCACCCGCATGTTCACCGTCATGTCGGCCGGCCCGGCCACGGTCAGGGGCGGCCACAGGTGGGCGCGGACCGAGCCGAGGGTCAGCAGGACGCACCCGACGGCGCACGCCGTCGCGCCCATCGCGGGCGCCGTGCGCCGCACCAGCAGGCCGATCAGGGCGCCGAGGGCGACCCCGAGCACCGCATACCCGACGACCGCCGGACCCAGCGCCTCGTACGTCCCACGCCCGTACCAGCTCTCCGGAACGCCGTACGGGTCCCGCTGGAGGGCCGTCCGGCCCAGGCGGAAGAGGCCGACCAGGGCGCTCGTGGCGAGGGCCGTGACGACGAGCGGAAGGGCGAGCTTGACCGCGAGCCACCGGGCGGGGGAGACGGACTGCGTCCAGGCGAGCTTGTACGTCCCGGACTCAAGTTCCCGCGCGATCAGCGGACCCGCAACGAACGCGCCGAGGGCGAGGGGGAGGAGGGCCAGGAGGGTTCCGCCGTGCTCCTGGGAGAACCTCAGCAGTCTGCTCGCGTACCAGCCCGTGCCGCCGCCGGACCGGCCGCCGCCCTGCCACCACAGCCCGCAGACCGTGACGACGGCCGCCGTCGCGACGAGTGCCACCGCCGCCCACGGCGCCCACCGGTGCTGTCGCAGAATCACCGGGCCGAGGCGGGGCCCCGGCGGCCCCGTCGTGCTTCTCGCGGTCCGGGCGCGATCCGTGGCCATCTGGTCCCCCTGGTCTCACGTCGACGTGTGTTCTACGAGCGGTGGTCGGGCGGTGCGGAAGGTCAGCCGTGCAGTCTGCGCAGCACCCGGAACGCCAGCCATCCCGCCAGTGCGGCCAGGGCCAGCAGGATGCCCGTTTCCACCAGTTGGAGCGGCCAGAAGTCAGCCGCCGTGTGATGGTCGAAGTACGCGGTGACGCCCCCCAGATCCGTGACGCACTGGGAGAAGACCCGTTGGTGCTCGTCGCCGGGCGTCTCCGTGGCCTGGGCCGCCGCTCGCATCGCCGCGTCCTCGCACGGGCCGAGATCCAGCCTCTCCCCGGCGGCGTTCATCCAGCCGCTGCCGTGGCCCCAGAGGGAAGCGGTCGAACCGGCGTCGGTCAGCGTCGCGTCCCGACCGATCAGGGTCCGCATCGGCCACAGGGCCCCTCGCCAGTGTCCGAGGGCCAGCATGACGCCGACCACGGCGACCGCGGTCTGGACCATCGCGGGCACGGTGTGCCGGGCCAGCAGGGCGACGAGCGCTCCGAGTGCGACGCCCACGGCCGTGTAGCCGAAGGCCACCGGGCCGATCGCCACGAACACTTCCGCGTCGTGCCAGGCGAACTGGGCGAACTCGTCCCCCGTAAAGGGCCCCCGCAGCAGCCGGAAGGCGACCACGAGGCAGCCGGTCAGCGTCATGGCGACGGCCAGGGCCAGTCCCAGCTTCACCGCCAGCCAGCGGGCCGGCGAGATCGCCTGGGTCCAGGCGATCCTGTACGTCCCGGACTCCAGCTCCCGCGCGATCAGCGGGCCGGCGACGAACGCGCCCACCACGATCGGAAGGAACACCAGGGCGTCGCGGCTGTAGGAGGCGAGGACGTTCATGAGCGCCGGCCCCCGGAAGAAGGGCAGGCTTCCCTCCGAGACCTCCCACCACCCCCGCAGCACAGTCGCGGTCAGCAGCGCCAGCGCCACCGGCGGCCCCACGATCCACAGCGCCCGCCGGTGTTGCCGCCGCACGGTCCGTACCGGCCCGGACAGCGGGCCGGGGCGGGCCTCCGGGGCGGGTGGGGGGCGGAGTCTCGCGGGAACGGAGGGAGACGATGTACTCACGACGTACCTCCATGGGGAGCCCGGAGCGGGTTCGGCAGGGTCGCGGGCCGGCTCACGTGGCCCCGTTGTGGCGCTTGTTGAGGACCCGGAAGGCGACCGCGACCGCCACGGCGGCGACGGTGACCAGGATGCCGGTCTCGATGAGCTGCATCGGCCAGAAGTGCGACTCGGGGTGGACGTCCGCGTAGAAGGAGACGGCGTCGTGGGCGGCGGCGCACTCCTCGGTGGACTGACCGGCGGCCAGGCAGACCGACTCCGGCACCCGTGTGCCGGTGGCACTCATGAGACCGGACTCGACCACGTGGTGCGGGCCGCTGCCCCTGATGTCGCTCTTCGAGACCATCGTTTCGACCGGCCACAGTGTGTCGCGCAGGCCCGTGAAGAAGACCAGGTTGACGGCGCCCACCGCGACCGCGGTGACGACCATGGCGGGCACGGTCCTGCGCATCAGCAGGCCGATCGGAACGCCCAGCCCCACGCCCAGGAGGCTGTACCCGACGGCGACCGGGCCGACCATCCCGTAGGTGCCCTCGGTCAGAAGGGTGAAGCGCGGGGTGGCGGCATTCTCCAGGGCCAGCCGGAGCGCGGCGGCCGTCACGCCGGAGCCGACAGTGGTGACGACGGTGGCGATCACGACCTTCGTGGCGAGCCAACGGACGGGTGTGACCGACTGGGTCCACAGCCAGGTGTACGTCCCGCTCTCCAGCTCCCGTGCCACCAGCGGGCCCGCGACGAAGGCCCCGACGAGCAGGGGAAGCACGTTCATCGGTGTCTGTGCGGCGAGCAGCAGGTAGTCGAGGACGCCCTTGCCGAACCGGGTCGTTTCGGGCTCGGCCTCCGCGGAACCGGAGGCGAGTACGGCGAGCACGACGACCAGTGCGGCGCCGAGCGTCACGGTCGCCGTGAAGAACCGCAAGGTGAGCCGGTGGTGACGGAGGGTCACCTTGGGGGCGCCGGAGAGGCTGAGCACGCTCATGCGGCGACCCCGCCGATCCCGTTTCCGTTCCGTCCGCCGTCACCGAGGTGACCGCTTCCGTGGCGCGGCTCGGCGCTCGGGGTGAGGAGTGCGGGGGCCTCGGGGGAGCGCATGTGGGCGAGCAGCAGCTCTTCGAGGGAGGGCTCGTTGACCTGCCAGTCTCCGCCGATCGCCTCCTCGCGCCGTACCAGCGCCGTTATCTGACGCCCCGTGACCCGGGACTCGACGACGGTGTGCGGGGCGAGGTCGGCGACCGGGCCGGTCAGCAGGGCGTGGGCGTCGATCAGCTCCTCGGACTCGCCGGCCAGTCGGATGCGGCCCTTGTCCAGCAGGAGGAGGTAGTCGCAGGCCCCTTCCAGCTCGGCCAGGATGTGCGAGGAGATGACGACGGTGGCGCCGCTCTCGGCGGCCTCCGCGAGCAGGTTGCCCATCAGCTGGTGGCGGGCGAGCGGGTCCAGGTCGGCCATCGGCTCGTCGAGCAGCAGCAGTTCGGGCCGCTTGCCGAGGGCGAGGGCCAGGGCGACGCGGGTGCGCTGGCCGCCGGAGAGGGTGCGGACGCGGTGCTTGGGGTTCAGGTCGCCGTCGCCGACGATGCGTTCGGCGGTGACCATGTCCCAGCGGACGGGGTTGAGGTCCCGGCCCATCTCCAGGGTCTCGGCGATGGTCAGCTGCCCGTACAGCGGCTTCTCCTGGGCGACGTACGCGATCCGGTCCCGGGCCTCGGCGGGGGTCCTCCCGCCGAGGAGCACCTCGCCGTCCGTCTGTCGCAGCAGGCCGGTGAGGACCGCCAACAGCGTGGATTTACCGGCTCCGTTGGGGCCGACCAGAGCGCAGACGTGTCCGGCCGGGACACGGAAGGAGCAGTCGTTCAGGGCCCACCCCGGCCGGCGGCCGTAACGTTTCCCGAGGCCGAACGCCTCTATCGCGGCGGTGGTCATGTCTGCTCCCCTTCGAAGATCTCTTCAAGTACGGAGGTGAGAAGCGCGGCCACGTCGTCCCTGTCCATGCCGGACGCACGGGCGCGCTCGCCCCACTCCTTCAGCTCGTCGCGCAGCGGTCCCGCATCCGGCTGCTGGGCCGATCCCAGGGAACGGGTCACGAAGGTCCCCATCCCGCGCCGGCCCTCCACGAGCCCCTCCCGCTCCAGCTCGCGGTACGCCTTGAGCACGGTGTTCGGGTTGATCGCGGTGGCTTCCACCACGGCGCGTGCCGTGGGGAGTTGGTCGCCCGGGACCAGCAGCCCGAGCCGCAGGGCGTGCTTCGTCTGCTGCACGATCTGGAGGTAGGTGGAGACGCCACTGCGCCGGTCGATGCGGTACTCGACCATCACGCTCACCACCCTTTCACTAATCAAGTAGTGAAAGGATGGGACAGAAGAGGGGCCGGTGTCAACTTCCACCGGCCCCTCGGGGATTGAGCGATGCGCGCGTACCGGGGCGTTACGACTCGGTTCGGTACATCAGGTCCGTTTCGTACGTGGTGAACCCGAGCCGCTCGTACACGGTGACCGCCGCGACGTTGTCCGCGTCCACGTACAGCGAGGCCGTCGGCAGCCCCTCCGCCGCCAGGTGCCGGAGCCCGGTCGCGGTCAGCGCCTTGCCCAGCCCGCCGCCCTGGGCGTCCGGCGCGATCCCGACCACGTACACCTCGCCGAGCTGCTCCTCGCGGTGCACCTTGGTCCAGTGGAACCCGACGATCCGCCCGTCCTCCGCGGACTCCGCGAGGAAGAAGCCCTTCGGGTCGAACCACTCCTCGCCCATCCGGTCGTCCAGGTCCCGCTGGGTCAGCGACCCCTGCTCGGGGTGGTGCGCGAACGCGGCGGCGTTCACCGCCAGCCACGCGGCGTCGTCCTGACCGGGCACGAAGGTGCGGACCGTGACACCGGCCGGGTACGTCGGCTCGGGGATGTCCAGCGGGCTCAACGGCCGCCGAAGCTGCCGCAGTTCGCGGAACATCTTCAGCGACAGCACCTGCGCGAGGTGCCGCGCGGCCGGCTTCCCGCCGTGCGCCCAGGCCCGCAGCCGCCGCCCGGACGCCGCGAGGAGGGCTTCGCCGAGCGCCCGCCCGTGCCCCTTGCTCCGCTGCTCGGGGTGGACGACGAGTTCGGCGGCCGGAGCTTCGACGGAGTCCGTGTCTTCGAGCTGCGCGTAGCCGAGGAGTGCGCCGCCGGAGTCGCTCAGCAGGAAGTGCCGCACGCCTTCCCGCCTCCCGCCCCGCAGCTGGAGCCGCCCCTGCTCGGAGACGGCCTGCACGCCGTCGGAACGGGCGGCGGCGGCGAGAAGACCGAGGACCTGCGCGGCCTGGTCCTCGGTGAGCTCGTCGAGGGTGTCGAGGCGGCGGTCGGGCGTGGGGAGGGGTGCGTCGCTGGTCATGGGATCGAGGGTAAGGGGGGTGGGGCGGACGGTCCGGTCCTTCGGGTGCTCAACTCGTCCCGTAGTCCGGTAGTCCCGTAGTCCGGTAGTCCCGGAGCACGGCGTCCGCGACGCGGGCCAGGTCGTCGGCGGCCGGGAGCGACTCCTGTGCCTCGCGGTCCAGGCCGGTCCAGGTGGCGACGGCCATCGGACTGCCGCTCCGCTCCAGTGCGTACCGGGCCACCTCGCCGTCACGGTTGGCTGCGACGAGCAGGCCGATGGTGGGTCCGTCCAGTTCCCTGTTCCGTACGAGATCGTCGGCGACGGCCAGGTAGAAATTCAGCTTGCCGTAGTGCTCCGGCTCGGCCCGGCCGGTCTTGAGCTCGATGATCACGAAGCGGTGCAGCCGCACGTGGTAGAAGAGCAGGTCCAGCCGGAAGTCCGAGTTCCCGACCCGAAGCGGGTACTGGCGGCCGACGAAGGCGAACCCGGTGCCGAGTTCGGTGAGGAAGAGGACCATGCGGGCCACGAGCGCGTCCTCCAGGCTGCGCTCGGAGGCGTTGCCGCCAAGGCCGGTGAAGTCGAAGAGGTACGGGTCCCGGGTGATCTCCAGGAGGACGTCGGACTCGTCCGGGACGGTGAGGGTGAAGTTGTTGAGGGCGGCACCCTCGCGCTCGTGCAGGCGTTGCTTGATCTGAAGGTCCAGGACACTGCGGGACCAGCCGTGCTCGATGGCGCGGCGGGCGTAGAACTCCTGCTCGGCGCGGGTCGCGCACTGGCTCATGAGGGCGATGATGTGCCCCCAGGGCAATTGGGCAACAAGCTGTTGCCCAATTCGTTCGGACCATGTTCGAGCGAACTGCTGCATGTACCTGATGTTGCGTGAGCTGAACCCCCGCTGGCCCGGGAACTCCGTCCGCAGCTCCGTCGCGACGCGGTCGATGACCTTCGTTCCCCAGCGTTCCTCGCCCTGCTTCTCCAGGATCGTGCGCCCGATCTCCCAGTACATCCGGATCATCTCGGTGTTCACCTTGAGCTGCGCTCGCACATGCGCACCGCGCACGATCGACTTCAGGTCGTCGACCATCTCGTGGAAGCCCGGCGGCAGGCCGGAAGCCTGGGCGGGGACAACGGCAGCGGCCTCAGCCGCGATCTTCTCATTCACGCGCACAGCCTTGCGCCCCGCATATGCCGCAGGCGTGATATTCGTCCGCCTTCAGCCGAACGGGTGACTGTTGCTCAAACCCTGACGTACCGCCGACGGAAACCACCTCGTAACCCCTTACCCCCTGTCGCGCTACGCGCGTTGACTTTAGGCTGCCGAACGCAGCCCTCACCCTCACGCTGAACTCACAAGGGGACAGATGTCAGCGAACCCTCGCCCGAACCGTGCCGCCCGCCGGTTTCTGGTCGCCGCCGCCGGTCTGACCACCGCAGGCGCGCTCGTCGCCGCGATGCCCGCAGCCGCGCAGAGCCAGAACGCTCCCACCTCGACGGAAAGCCGCTCCGGCAACGGAAACGGCAACGGCAACGGTCACGGAAACGGAAACGGGAACGGCCATGGCCACGGCCACGGCCACCCCAAGCCGTCGTCGCGCACCGTTGACGTACAGCTCCTCTCCTTCAACGACCTGCACGGCAACCTGGAGCCCCCGGCCGGTTCCGCCGGCATGGTCAACGAGACGCAGCCCGACGGCACGGTGAAGGCGATACCGGCCGGTGGCGCCGAGTACCTGGCGACCAGCCTCCGCGAGGCACGCAAGGGCAAGAAGTACTCGATCACGGCCGCCGCGGGAGACATGATCGGCGGCAGCCCCATGCTCTCGGGGCTCTTCCACGACGAGCCGACCGTCGAAGCGCTCAACAAGATGAAGCTCGACGTGTCGTCCGTCGGCAACCACGAGTTCGACGAGGGCGCCGCAGAACTCGTGCGGATACAGAACGGCGGCTGCCACCCCACCGAGGGCTGCTTCGAGAAGGACGCGAAGGGCAAGCCGAAGAAGTTCAAGGGCGCCGAGTTCCCGTACCTGGCGGCCAACGTCACCAAGGAGAAGACCGGCAAGCCGCTCCTGAAGCCGTACACCGTCTGGAAGAAGGACGGCGTCAAGATCGGCTTCATCGGCGTGACCCTGGAGAACACCCCGGGCATCGTCACGGCGGCGGGCGTCAAGGGACTGAAGTTCCACGACGAGATCGAGACGGTCAACAAGTACGCCAAGGAGCTCGACCGGCAGGGCGTGAAGTCCATCGTCGCGCTGATCCACGAGGGCGGCGCCCCGGCCTCCTCCTCGTACAACTACAACTGCGACAGCCCCGGCGCCGGGGACGGGATCTCCGGGCCGATCGTCGAGATCGCCAAGGGCATCACCCCGAAGGTCGACGCCCTGGTCACCGGTCACACCCACCAGGCGTACGTCTGCACCGTGCCGGACCCGTCCGGCAAGCCCCGCCTGGTGACCTCGGCGTCGTCCTTCGGCAAGGCGTACACGGACACGACGCTCACCTACGACCGCCGTACCAAGGACATCGTCCGTACGACGGCCAAGTCGGCCACCTCGAAGAACTACGTCGTCACCCGTGACCAGCCCAAGGCCGCGGACATGACGCAGCTGATCAACCGCTGGAACACCCTCGCCGCCCCCATCGCCAACCGGCCGCAGGGCTACATCTCCGCCGACATCAACGGCCGCGGTTCCACGGCGTACGAGAAGCCGCTCGGCAACCTGATCGCGGACGCCCAGCTCACCGGCCTGGCCCCCGCCGACAAGGGCGGCGCCCAGCTCGCCCTCATGAACCCGGGCGGCATCCGCTCCGACCTCGTGTACAAGGCGTCCGGCACGGAAGGGGACGGCGTCGTCACCTACGGCGAGGCCTTCACCGTCCAGCCCTTCACCAACCTCATGAACGTCGTCGACCTGACCGGCGCGGACCTCATCGCCGCACTGAAGCAGCAGGTCAGCGGCAAGAACGAGGAGTCCCCGAAGATCCTCCAGATCTCCCGGGGCCTCACCTACACCCTCGACCTCACCAAGACCGGCGCGGACCGCGTCGACGCCGCCACCATCAAGCTCAACGGTGAGGCGATCGACCCGGCCAGGACCTACCGCGTCGCCATGAACGAGTTCCTGGCCGGCGGCGGCGACAACTTCCCCGCCCTCGCCCTGGGCAAGAACAAGCTCAACGCGGCCTCCGACCTGGACGTCTTCAACGCCTACCTGGCCGCGAACTCCAGCCCGACCAAGCCGCTCGCCCCGCCGGTGGCCGACCGCATCACGATCGTGAAGTAGTACGTCCGCACCTCGACCCACCAGGGGCGGCGCCCGGAATCTCCCGGGTGCCGCCCCTGGCGCGTGCGGGGTCGTGGACGGGGTTCACCCGGCCGCCTTCGGTCAACCTCTACGCGCGTGCCCGAACGGCGGGCGCTTTCGTTTCTTTCGTTTCAGAGTACTCTTGAAGCCCTGAACGAGGGAGACCCGTCATGCACAGCACAGCAGAGGACCGGACACTCCTGCCCGAGCACCGGGCGGAGATCGCGGAGCTGCGCGCGTTTCTCGACCGCACGCCGCACGCGGCCGAGCCGGCGGTGTTGCGCGGCCCCGACGGCACGGCGCACACTCTGCCCGTCGAGGTGTACGAGATCCTCCTCGCCGCCGTCCGTACGCTGTCCGAGGGCAAGGCGGTCACCGTCGCCCCCGTGAACACGATACTGACCACTCAGGAGGCGGCGGATCTCCTCGGAGTCAGCCGTCCGACCTTCGTGAAGATCCTCGACGAGGGCAAGCTCCCGTTCACTCGCCCCGGACGCCATCGTCGTGTGCTGCTTTCCGATGTGCTCGCCTACCGGGACCTACGCCGTTCCGAGAGGCGCGGCGGCCTGGACAGACTCGTTGAACTGACCGAAGAATCCGGGCTGTACGGCAACTGACCCACTGGGATCATCGTGCAGCGCATCGTTCTCGACACATGTGTCCTCTATCCCCACTACCTGCGGGACACCCTGCTCGGGCTGGCCGTGGCGGAACTCTACGAGCCCCTGTGGTCTGCGGACATCCTGGAGGAGCTCCGGCGCAATCTCGCGAAACGGATCTCCGAGGACAGGGCCAAGATGCTGGTTGAAGCCATGTCGCAGGCATTCCCGTACAGCGCGGTGACCGGGTACGACTCGCTCGTGCCGGTGATGCGTAATGACGCCAAGGACCGGCACGTCCTTGCGGCTGCCGTGCGCGGCGAATCGCATTGCGTGGTCACTCGCAACCTGCGTGACTTCCCCGGCGAGGCGACCGAACCGTACGACATCGAGGTGCTGAGCCCCGATGACTTCCTCCTCGACCTTCTGGATCTCGCCCCGGTGCGCGTCATGCTCGTGCTGCGGGAGCAGGTGGCTCGCTACCAGCGCGAACCCAAGGACTTGCACGGGCTGCTCGATCGGCTGGCGAAGGGCGGTGCGGAGCAGTTCGCGGCGGAGGTACGGCGGCGGATCTGAGGCCGCTGCTCAGGGGCGGCGCCCGGAATCTCCCGGGTGCCGCCCCTGGCGCGTGCGGGGTCGTGGACGGGGTTCACCCAGCCGCCGGCGCCAGCCGCTCGCTGTCCGCGAACCGTTCCCGCAGGAGTCGGTCGTGCGAGGCGACGACCAGGGTGCCGGAGTACGTCGCGAGGGCCGCCTCCAGCTCCTCCACCAGGGCGGGGGAGAAGTGGTTCGTCGGCTCGTCGAGGAGGAGCAGGTCGACGGGTTCGGCGACGAGCGCGCCGAGGGCCAGCTTGCGCCGCTGCCCGACGGAGAGGGCGGCGAGGGGACGGTCCACGTCCACCGGCCGCAACAATCCATGCAGCAGCAGGAGTCGTACGCGTTCCTCGCCCAGCGCACAACGGTTCGCGGGGCGTCAGTCGCGGGAATTCCTTCCGGTGCCGCGCATGGCCGCTGCTCGCAAAAGAGACCTCGGGAAGCTCACTACGCGAGGCTACGACTGCCGGAAGGGGAGCGGGGGCGGCGGTGGGGGTACCGACAAGGGTGCAGGTCGGATGGCGGGACATCAGCATGAAGGGCGTGACGTACACATGCACGGCTACTCGCGACCGACCGGTCGCCGCGACACGAGTGACGTTCAGCGACTGCTCCTGTCCCTCGCGCTCGTCGTCGTGGGACTGCTGTGGATCCGACAGGGGCTGAGTGCCTGGGCGACGGTGCTGTGTGGGGCGGGGATCGCGGTGGGAGGGTGCGGGGCCGTCTGTTTCGGGTGGCGGATCTTCAGGTCGCGGGGCGACACCTGACGGGCGCGCGCGTGGCACGTGGCACTCGGGCGTGCGGGCGTTGAGTCCCCTGGTGCTTGCCCCAGTCGGCGAAACGGTGCGTGGGCAAGTGCCGGGGAGCTTGGCGGCGCGGGACCGCCCAGTGTGGGCCGGTGCCGGGGGGCGAGCGCAGGGTTACTTGACCACGGTCAGGAAGGTGGTCCAGGCGTGGTCGGTGACGGTGATGACGGGACTGGCGTCGGCAAGTTTGGTGTCGCGGAGGTGGGTGCGGCCGGGGGTGTTGTCGGCGATCTCGACGCAGTCGTTGCCGTCCCCACCGCTGTAGGTGGACTTGTGCCAGTTCAGGGGCTCGTTGTTCAACGGAACTCCTCGGTGTCTCGCCGGCGAGCGCTGCGCTATGTGATCAGGGTCAGGAAGGTGGTCCAGGCGTGGTCGGTGACGGTGATGACGGGGCTGGCGTCGGCAAGTTTGGTGTCGCGGAGGTGGGTGCGGCCAGGGGTGTTGTCGGCGATCTCGACGCAGTCGTTGCTACCTCCGCTGCTGTACGAGGACTTCTGCCAGTTCAGGGTGTCGCCGCTCAACGGAACCTCTTCAGTGCCTCGTGGATTGCCGCAGTGGACGCCTCGGCTGACATCGAGTCGGCGGCCAGCCGATCATAAACCTTCTGGAATCGCAGGACTTGGGCCAATTCCTCGCTGTAATGACCGGTATCAAAGCCCTCCGTATAGGCACCTCGGGCGCCATTGGGGAGGGTAAGGATCATCATGGTCCCCAGTACGTGTCCGGCTCGGTTCGGAAGAACGCGCAAGGTGATGTTCGGCGTCTCCTGAGCTTCCAACAGCTTCTTGAGCTGCGGACCGGTAGCCCCGTGCAGCACCGATTCAGCCAGCACGGCGGACATCCATGGAGGGCTGTCCCTCTCCCACACGACTTGACGCGCCATGCGCTGTTCCACGAAGGATTCGATGTCCTTCGGGTCGCCTGCCTGACCGGATAGCAACAGTTCGCGTGTGTAGTCCGGCGTTTGGAGCAACCCGGGTACGACAGGCCCGCACGCGTGCATCAGTTCTGCCTGTGCTTGGCGCCGCAGGAAGGGCTTTGCGTAGTCCCGAACCGTGTCCTGCTCCAAAATCCGGACCAGATTCACCAGCTGATCGCGGCGCAGCTCCAGCACGGATTCCAGCTTTCGCGCCAGCTCCGTGTCCGGCGGCGCGTCCCCCGTCTCCACTTCCGAGATCCGGGACTGGCTGGTGAAGACCCGCTTCGCGAGGAAGGTCTGCGACCAGTCCTCGCCCGGGATCTTGGCCCGCGCCCTGGCCAACCGCGCTTCCTGGACCACATTGCCGATGTACTGCTCGATGTTCTCGCTGGGGTCTGGCTCCCGCGCCTTTGGCATATGCCCAGTACCTCGATTGCGCTCCGGTAGCGAACTCCTACCGATCGTAACCAAGCGTCGCCAACCTGGAGGAAGAACAACGCAGTTCCACTGCGCGAGCAGGAAGCAGAGGCATGACCATCGAGCCCCGAATCCCCACCACACCCCCACGCGACACCGCTGTGGAGAGGCAGAACCAGACGGCCACCGTCGCTTTCAACGAACTCTTCGCCGCCATGGTGAAAGTCGGCACCCTTCTCCCGCACCTCACCCTGTGCCTCGACGAACCGGGGGTCCCGCTCGACCTCGGGCGGCTGAGCGCCGTGGACTGCCTGCACCTGGCCCGGAGGCTCAACCTGCTCCTGGCCCTTGAGGCCGACGTACGGAGGCACCAGCATCCGTTGCTGGAGCGCAGGTGGGCGGCGGAACAGAGGTGAGCGCCGAGGACGGGGGCTCTGCGGTGCTGTGCCCCGCGTGCGAGAAGATCGTTCTGTGGATGAACGGTACGAGCCGCTGCGCGGCCTGTCGGGCACCGCTGTCGGCTCTCCACTCGTCCCCGGAGCCGTCGAAGTCCGTGCGTTCACCGGTGGCTTGACCGGGCATTGGATGCTCGAGCTTCGAGGTATGAGAGTCGAGCGGTCTTTACTCGGAAGAGGCCGGTGGGAACCTACCCACCCACCCGTCCTTCGCGCGTACGCACCCGCGCGCGTCGGCGACGCGCTGTCCCCCAACTCGCCTTCGAAGCACGGCGGGTGACAAGTAGTGACCGAGTGGCGGCGGTGCGTGGTGAGCGTGTACGGTCCGTCACAACAAAGCGGCCCCTGTGGGTGTTAGCGCACCACACAGAGGCCTTACCACTTCGATCGTTAGGCCCGATCTCATGGCTGTTGGCCAGCTTAGTCGTACCCCCCATGCCCCCGCCCACCCGATGGCCTCCCCCGGCTTCGGCAAGCGGGCCGCCCCCGACCAACAGCCGCGCCGCAAGGGCGATTTCGTACACCTGCCCAGGCGTGAAGCGGCCATCGCCCAGTACATCGACCGGTTGCCCGAGGGTGCCGACATCAGCATCAAGACCCTCGCCCGGGAGATGGCCGACTACGGCCAGTGCGCGATCGGTACCGCCCTCAACCGCCTCACCGACGCCGGGCACCTGCGCCGCCGCCGCACGGGCCTCATGGACGACCAGGGCAACGTCCGGTACGTCACCGAGTCCTACTTCAGCCGTACGCCCAGGCCCGCCGCCTGGTGGCACGACGTCTTCACCGACAGCGTGCCGTCGTCCGGGTACGTGGACGCGGAGCCCGGCGAGCCGCAGGGCGGGGGCGGGCACGAGGGGCGCGGCTTCCGTGCGCTGGCCCGGCTCGGGCGGCGCGAGCCGCAGTTGGCGCTGTCGGAGGGCGAGTGTTACGCGCTGGCGGAGACGGCGGGGGAGTGGTTCCGGCGCGGAGCGAGCGAGACCCAACTCGTCTACGCACTGACGCTGTTGCTGCCTGCGCGCATCACCCACCCCTTCGGATTCGTACAGTCGCGCTTGCTCTCCAAGCTGCCGCCCGAACTCCCGCCCGTTCCCCTCGGCGTGGCCATGACGGAGTGCGTCGGCTGCGGCGCGGCGGGGCGACCCGAGGAGCTGACGGGCGGGCTGTGCCGGCCCTGCCGGAGCACGGAGCCGGTGCGGTGCGCGACCGGGGAACACGGCGGGTGCGGGCGTCCCGGCTGTACGGACCCCGCCTGCGGGCCGTCCCCGAGGGCCGTACGCGGCAAGGCTGCCCGTATCCGCCGGGAGATGCGACTGCGGCGGGGTGGAACTGCCGGTGACGTCACCCCGGGCCGCCGGTCACGCGGCCGGAGGCGCGGCAGGTAGACGAGTGCGTCTATGCCGATCCGAGCTGACCCGTCGCGGAGCCGGTGTACCGCGAACCCCCGAGCGGGAGTGGCGCGACGTCCGCCAGGACTCTCCGTCGATGACGTTCGGATCACGGCCGCCTCCCATCGTGGGCAAGCCCGCAGTGGCCGCGTGGGTGCCTCGCGAACTGCCGGAACTCGTGGTCGCCGGTGTCGGCCGTTCTCGCGTGGTTCTGCGGGGTGTCAGCGGTCGACGTAGCCTTCGCGGAGAGGCCCGCCTGTCAGGTTCAGCACTCGCATGACTGAGGTCGTCAGTGGCGTCGGATCAGCGTGTCTGGCCAGGGCGAGGTGTCCGTCGAGCAGATTTTGCCCGATGTCGGGATCAGCTGCTTTCAGGCGTCTGGGCAGCCACTTCCCGGCACCGTTCCACCTGCGACGGTGCGCCGTGAGCAAGTGTGCGGCTTCGCGCAGTACTCGGTCCGCGACCGCCAGTTGTTCGTGCGGGTCCCCGTGGGAGCTGGTGGCAGCGAGGTCGTCCACGAGGTCTGTCAGCAGGGCCCGCTGGGCATCGCGCTCGGCCCTTGTCAGGGGATCCGGGCCTGCTGCCAAGAGGGCTTCCGCTTCTTGGCGAAGCGCCTCCACATGGCCGTCGGCATCGTGGAGAACGATGGAGTCGGCGAAGAGGAAGAGTGCTGTCGCCCTGCGCGTGGTGCGGCTTTCCGCGAAGGCGGCCCGCAGGTCGGAGCGACTGTTGAGGAAGACCTCTGCCAAGCGGTCGTCGTGACGAAGCACCTCACGACGCCTCCTGCCGTGGTCAGGGAGCAGGACTGTGATGTCGAGGTCACTGCTTGCGGTGGACTGACCCCGGGCGGCGGAACCGCCCAGCACCGCGCCGGTCGCCTCCGGATAACGCGCGGAGACGAGTCGGCCGGCCGCACGGATGTCCGCGGCGGTTTGGTCGGAACCGATACGGGGGCGTGGGTGCGACGGGTGATTCATGGCCGTCATCGTGCCAGGGCAGGTCGGGGCCGTTCCGTCCAGCGGCCAGTGCGGGGGAGGGCCTTGCGGTGAGGCGTTTGCTCCGCACGGCGGTGAGTGCCGAGCTCCATCGCCTACCAGGTAGTTCTCTCCCCTGCCGCCGTCCTCGACCGGACCCGTTGGCGACGACGGGCAGGCGGTCACTCAGTCGTAGAAGAAGAGCTCAAGGTCCTCGATGGATCCTGGTCCGGTGAGGAAGCACTCAGCCTTCGCGAGCGCGTTCTTTGGGGGCAGTCCGCCTTTCATGAACTGCTCCATCCAGATCTCCCCCTGCTCGCCGATTGCGTAGATGCCCGACAGCAGCTCGGCCATCCCGGCAGAAGCCGGCGGGTTGCGTCGGGCGACCGGTTCGAGCACCCAGCCGCCTGAGCGGGCCGCGAGACGCAGCACCCCGGCCCAGTTCGCAATCCTCCCGATGCGCACGTGCCACGTATCCGCCGTGAACGGGGCCGTCCTCCCGCCGTGGAGGGGGTTGGTGGCAGCACAGATGTCCTTGATCACTCGGCGTTCCACCTCGTCACGGACCCAGCGTCCTTCCTGGGCCTCTTCGATGGCGGCCTCCCACCACTTCATCCCTCCGTCGAGTCGGTCCGCGAACGTATCCATCCAGCCAGCCTCCCATTCGCGATGCCGCAGGACGATCGGGGAACAAGCCCGTCGGGCACTCCACAGCGCGGATCCGGTCGGTCGGCCAGGCGACGGCGGGGCACGTTGCCCGTGCTTGGAAGTCTGCGGTCGTCACCGTCTGACCGGGGGTCTGCCGGGGGGACTGTGCGCTTGTCGCGCATCCTCACCAAACTGCGCGCCGACCCGGCCCGATCCGTCCTGCGTCACCGCCCCGAAGCCCCCCGCGGCCAGCACCTTCGTGTTGGGGCAGCTTTACGGAACATCCGTCGGCGGAGGGGTCGGCGCGCCCGGTAGGCGGATCACTGCTTCCGTGCCGGGGCCGCCGTCCTCCGGAGGGCGGAGTGCGACGTCGCCACCCGCCTCGCGGACCGTACGGGCGACGATCGACAGCCCGAGGCCGGAGCCGGGGAGGGCGCGGGCGGTGGGGGAGCGCCAGAAGCGTTCGAAGACGTGGGGGAGTTCGGCGGGCGGGATGCCGGGGCCGTGGTCGCGGACGGTGAGCGTCCCGAGATGGAGACGGACGTCCACGGAGCCGCCCGGCGGGCTGAACTTGACGGCGTTGTCGAGGACGTTGACGAGGGCACGTTCCAGAGCGGCCGGTTCGGCCCGTACGTACCAGGGCGCCAGCGAGGTGGTGAAGGTGAGTTCGGGGCCGCGCAGACGGGCGCGGTCGAAGGCGGTGCGGGTGAGGTCGTGCAGGCCGACGACCTTGGGCGAGGAATGTCCCGGAGCGGCCTCCGGCCTGGCCAGCTCCTGCAAGTCGCCGATGAGGGCGGCGAGTTCCGTCATCTGTGCCTTGACCGAGCTGAGGAGCGCCTTGCGGTCGGCGGGCGGGAGGGCGCGCCCGGTGTCCTCGCTGCGGGAGAGCAGCTCGATGTTGGTGCGGAGCGAGGTGAGCGGGGTGCGCAGCTCGTGGCCCGCGTCGGCGATCAGCTGCGACTGGAGGTCCCGCGAGGAGGCGAGCGCGGCGGTCATGGCGTTGAAGGAGGCGGAGAGCCGGGCGATCTCGTCGTCGCCCTCGACGGGGATGCGAAGGCCCAGGTCCTCGGTGCGCGCCACGTGCTCGACGGCGTCGGTCAGCCGGTCCACGGGGCGCAGCCCGCTGCGGGCGACCCAGAGGCCGGCTCCGCCCGCGAGGAGGACACCGACACCGGCGACGAAGGCGAGGATCAGGGCGAGGTCGTCGAGGGTGCCGTCCACCTCGCCGAGGGGGCGCGCCACGGAGACGGCGAGCGAAAGCTGCGGATACCCCCGCAGCGGGTACGTGTAGACCCGGTACTTCTTGCCGTTGGACGCGACCGTGTTGTGGAAGGCGTCGGTGGTCTGGCGCTCGGCGACGGCGATGTCCTCCGCGCGGACGTCGACGGACTGCCGCCCCCAGATGACGCACTTCGTGCCGTTCTTGGCGACGATCTGGATGGTCTGGTCGAACAGGTCGGGGTTGTCGCGGCCGGGGATCTGGCGCACGCACCGCGCCTGGCCCGCGACCGCGTCGATGTCGATCTGCCGGACGACGTCGCCGTCGTCGGGGTGGTTGCTGCTCAGCGCGGTGTCCAGCGAGTTCACCAGGGTGTCCCGCGTGACGAACCAGCAGGTCACCGACGCTGCGGCGACGGCGAGGGCCACCGCCGTGGTCACCAGCAGCGCCAGCCGTGAACGCAACGGCAACCGCCGGAACCGGCCCAGTGGCCCGCCCGACGGCACGGATCTCCCCGGCCCCGCGGCGGCCACGGCCTGCGGCCCGCCGGATGGTGCGGGCCCCCGTCCGGTGTCCGGCCCGCCCGACGGTACGGACCCCCGACCGTTCGACGATACGGACCCCGCCCCGTCCGTCGGCCCGTTCGTCGGCCGGTTCGTGGGCCCGTCGTCGGTCGGCCCGGTCACTGGTCGGACCGCAGGGCGTACCCGACGCCCCGCACGGTGTGCACCAGGCGCGGTTCCCCGCCCGCTTCCGTCTTGCGGCGCAGGTACATCACGTACACGTCCAGCGAGTTGGACGACGGCTCGAAGTCGAAGCCCCAGACGGACTTGAGGATCTGCTCCCTGGTGAGGACCTGTCGGGGGTGCGAGAGGAACATTTCCAACAGGGTGAACTCGGTGCGCGTCAGGTCGACTTGGCGCCCGCCCCGGGTAACCTCCCGGGTCACCATGTCCATGCGCAGATCGGCGAAGGTCAGGACGTCGCCGGGGGTGGGCGGCAGGCCCGCTGCCGCCGCGTACGAGCTGCGGCGGAGCAAGGCCCGTACGCGTGCGAAGAGTTCGTCGAGTTCGAAGGGCTTCACGAGGTAGTCGTCGGCGCCCGCGTCGAGCCCGGACACCCGGTCGCCGACCGTGTCGCGGGCGGTCAGCATCAGGATGGGCGTCGTGTCACCGCCGTGGCGCAGGCGGCGGGCCGCGGTCAGGCCGTCCATGCGGGGCATCTGGATGTCCAGGACGATCAGGTCCGGTGCGTACGAGGACGTCTTCTCCAGGGCCTCGATGCCGTCGGCGGCGACCTCCGTTCCGTACCCCTCGAAGGCGAGGCTGCGCTGGAGGGCCTCCCGTACCGCGGGTTCGTCGTCGACGACGAGGATGCGTTCGGTGGCGGGACGGTCCTCGGCGGGGGGCGTGGGGGAACTCGCGGGGGTCATGAGGTCCTGGTGTCCTGGTCTTCTCCGGAGCCGTCTCCGGTCGGGGTGGCGGGGGCGATCCCAGCTTTACACGCCGAAGCCGGAGAAGGGGTCGCGCCTGTCGGTGCTGCCGTCGCTGTCCTGTCCCTGGCCGGAGGAGGAGTCGTCGCCCGTTCCGCCCTTGCGCAGGCTGTCCAGGTCGGCCTTCACGGTGTCGGAGGGGATCGCGAAGCCCAGCCCGACGCTGCCGGATCCGCCGCCACTGCCGGAACTCGGGGCGTACATGGCGGAGTTGATGCCGATGATCTCGCCGCGCATGTTGATCAGCGCACCCCCGGAGTTGCCTGGGTTGAGGGAGGCGTCGGTCTGGATGGCCTTGTACGTGGTCTTGGACCGGCCGGTGTCGCCGTTGAAGCTCTCGCCGCCGAATTCGAAGGGCCAGCCGCCGCCCTGCTGTCGGCCGTCGGACCGTCCCTTGTCCTGCTCCTTGGAGACCGTCACGTCACGGTCGAGGGCGGAGACGATGCCGCTGGTGACCGTGCCGGAGAGGCCCTCGGGGGAGCCGATGGCGACGACCTGGTCGCCGACCTTGACGTCCTTGCTGCTGCCGAGCTTGGCGGTGGGGAGCTTGCTCGCGTCCTGGAGCTTGAGCAGTGCGAGGTCCTTGTCGGGGTCGGTGCCGACGACCTTCGCGGTGTACGTCTTGCCGGAGGAGAGCTTCACCTTGACGGTGTCGGCTCCCGCGACGACGTGGTTGTTCGTGATGACCTCGCCGTCGGCGGTCAGGATCACGCCGGAGCCGGTGGAGGCGCCCGCGGACGAGGTCGCGCTGATCTCGACGATGGCGGGGCCGACGGCCTGGGCGATGCCGGAGACGGTGCCCATGCTGGACTGCGAGACGTTGCTGCCGGGGGCGGCGGCGCTGTTCACGCCGCTGCCGTCGCCGGTGTACCGCTCGGTCAGGTACGCGGCACCGCCCCCGGCCGTCGCGGCGACGAGCGCCACCGCCGCCAGCAGCGCGACGGGCCGCCCGGCGCGGCGGCGATGCGCGGTGGGGGCGTGCGGCGGGGGCGGGGGGAAGCCGGCGTAGGAGGCGGTGGGGGCGGACTCGGGGTGCGGGGGCGGGGGTGTCGTCGTCATGTTCATGAGCTTGGGCGGGCTGGATGAGAACTGTCTGAGGGGGAGTTAAGAAGGGCGGCAGATTCCTGTATGCCCGGTATAAGGGGTGGGGTGGGGTGAGGGGGTGCGGTTGCGGGTGCGTGTGGGTGCGTGTGGGGGAGTGTGTGCGTGGGTGCGGGTGCGGGTGCGTGGGAGTGCGCGTGCGTGAGGGTGGCTGGGCGTAGGGCGGGGGGTGCACCTCCGGTGGGGGCCGCCCCCTTGCCCGCCCGTTCCGCCCCCGGGGGGCGGCCCCGCCGCCCAAGGTGGCTGACGTCAGGCGGCCCCGGCGCCCAAGGTGGCTGACGACCGGTGGCCCCGGCGCCCAAGGGGGCTGACGTTCGGCGGCCCCGCCGCCCGAGGGGGCTGCGGGGGGAGGGAGGCGTGCGGCAGCGGCCCGTCAGGGGCGCGGGGAACTGCGCGGGTGAGCCTCACGCGCCCGCACGGAAGAACCCGGCCCTGCGGCGAGCAGTTTCGGGAAGGGGCGGGGAGGGGCAGGCGCCGCAGGCAACAGCAACCACCCGCACCGGACCGAACACGTCCCACCGGACCGAACACGTCCCACCGGGCCGGACGCGTCCCACCGGGCCGGACGCGTCCCACCGGGCCGGACGCATCCCACCGGGCCGGACGCATCCCACCGGCCCGGACACGCCCCGCTTCCGCCCCGCCGCGCAGGAGGGCCGCGGTGTGCGCCACGCCGCGCCCCGTGACGACGCCCGCTACCCGCAGCCGCAGGACCTGCGGACGATCAGCGCCGAGGGGAACTGCTTGACCCGTTCCCGTCGCGACCCCGCCACCCGCAGCCCGTCGTCGAGGACGAGGTCCACCGCCGCGCGTGCCATCGCCGGCCGGTCCGAGGAGATCGTCGTCAGCGGCGGGTCCGTCAGCGCCGCCTCCTTGACGTTGTCGAAGCCGACCACCGCCAGCTCCCCCGGCACGTCGATGCGCAGCTCACGGGCCGCCCGCAGCACCCCGATCGCCTGGTCGTCCGTCGAGCAGAAGATCGCGGGCGGTCGCTCGGGCCCGGCCAGCAGTCCGAGCGCCACCTCGTAGGCCGCGTACCTGTCGTAGGGGGCCTGCACCAGCCGGCCCTCCGTCGACCGCCCGGATTCCCGCATGGCCCGCCGCCAGCCCTCGATGTGGTCGGCCACCGGGTCGCCCACGGACGGGGTGGACTCGACGCCGCCGAGGCACACCACGTACGCGTGGCCGTGTTCCAGCAGGTGGCGCGTCGCGAGCTGCGCACCGCCCACGTCGTCCGTCACGACCGCGACGTCGTCGATGGCCTCCGGCCGCTCGTGCAGGAGCACCACCCGGGCGTCCCACGCGTCGATCTCCGCCGCCGCGCTCTCGCTCATGCCCTGGCTGACCAGGATGAGCCCGGACACTCGCATGCCGAGGAAGGCCCGCAGGTAGTGGATCTCGCGTTCGTTGCGGTAGTCGGAGTTGCCGACGAGCACCATTTTCCCGCGCTCGGCGGCGGCCTGCTCGACGGCGTGCGTCATCTCCGCGAAGAACGGCTGCCGGGCATCGGGGACGATCATGCCTATGAGATCGGTCCGCCGGGACGCCATGGCCTGCGCGACCCGGTCCGGGCGGTAGCCCAGTTCCTTGATCGCGGCGAGGACACGCTCGCGCGTGGCCGGGGCGACCGGCCGGGGTCCGTTGTTGATGACGTAACTGACGACCGCGGTGGAAGTACCCGCCAGTCGTGCCACATCGTCCCGCGTCACCTTGGCCACGCGCAGGAGTCTACGCGGATGGACCAGGTCACAGGCCGGTCGTCCCAAGGATCGAGCCGACTTGCGCCGACTTACTCGCGTACGGGCGATTCGGCCGTACGGGCTACCGAGGCGGAAGCCCGCGCCCGCGCCTTCTCGACCTCCCGTGCCGACGCTCCCGCCGCCTTGGCGTCCTCGGCGGCCTGCTCGACCTTCTCCGGCACCACGAAGCGGTAGCCCACGTTCCGCACCGTCCCGATGAGAGCCTCGTTCTCGACGCCGAGCTTCGCGCGCAGCCGCCGTACGTGCACGTCGACCGTCCGCGTACCGCCGAAGTAGTCGTAGCCCCACACCTCCTGGAGGAGCTGCGCCCGGGTGAAGACCCGGCCGGGGTGCTGCGCGAGGTACTTCAGCAGCTCGAACTCCTTGAAAGTGAGGTCCAGGACCCGCCCCTTGAGCTTCGCGCTGTACGTGGCCTCGTCCACCGACAGGTCGCCGTTGCGGATCTCGGTGGGTACGTCGTCGGCGACCATGTTCTGGCGGCCCATCGCGAGTCGCAGCCGCGCCTCGACCTCGGCAGGGCCCGCCGTGTCCAGGAGCACGTCGTCGACGCCCCAGTCCGCGGTCACGGCGGCAAGACCGCCCTCCGTGACGACGAGGATCAGCGGGCACCCGGGCCCGGTGGAACGCAGCAGCTGGCACAGCGACCTGACCTGCGGAAGGTCGCGGCGGCCGTCGATGAGGATCGTGTCGGCGCCCGGGGTGTCCACCAGGGCGGGGCCCTCGGCGGGGGCCACCCGCACGGTGTGCAGCAGCAGGCCGAGAGCGGGGAGCACCTCCGCCGACGGCTGGAGGGCATTGGTGAGGAGCAGCAGAGAGCTCATCGCGCTTCACCTGCCCGGATGCTCGTGGTCGTCGTACGAGTGGCAGTCGCACGCACGGTTGTCGTGCGGGTCGCAGGAGTCGTACGACCCGCACCCCTCGTACCGGTCGTCGTACTCGTCGTATGCGGTGGATGCACGGTTCGCTCGCCCATAACGTCGGTTCCTCCTCGGTCCCTGCGGGAGGGGGTCCCCCTTGCTCCTTTCGGGAGCCCGGGGGCGTTTGCGGCACTGCTTCGTACTGCTTGTCGCCTCGGCCGGTCACAGGCGGACGACCCCCGCGCCCTGGGGTCCGACCTGCCTCGTTTCCGGCTCTCCTGCCCTGCTCCTTCCCGGCATTTCAGGCCGCCCGGAAAGCACAAAAGGACCCGGGGGCAACGTTGCCCGAGTCCTTCGCCCAGCAGAATAGCCCACGTGGCAGGCACCGCTTCTGTTCCCTTGGTCACTTTGGGGGCCCGGTGTGCCACGCTCCGTACGGACGGTTCGGTGCGGATCGAGACGCTGAACGAGCCGGGAACGGACGGGGGCGAAGATCCCTCCGGCCGTCCCGTCCTCGCCCTCGCGCACCGTGTCATCCGGAGCCCTTGAGCGGGCCGCCGTGCGGCGGGCGGCGCGGACGTTCTCGCAGGAGGGAGCCCTGATCACGTTCCTGTTCCGGGGACACGACGGGTCCTGCGGTCGGCCCACGGCCGGCGGCCGGGAGGTGCTCGGCCCGGCGGGCGCGGTGCCCCGGGGACGGTAGCCGGGGCACTCGACCGCGGCCGTCGTGGGGTTCTCGACGCGGGACCGGTGGTGTGTCGGCACGCGGCGCTGTACGGCCCTTCGTACGGGGAGTGGCCCGTGCCGGAGCAGAGGGGGCGCACGGAAGCGTGTGGTGGCGCGGGAGCCGGGCAAGCGGCGGATGCGGAGGGCGGGGGCGGGACGCGGACGGGGCGCGGGCCCCGGACCCGCTTCGCCGGTGGAAGCGGCTCGGGACCTCGCAACGGGTACTGGTCGACCGGGGCGGTCGGCCGGATGGCCCATCATGGACAGCTGACGAGGCCGAAGAACGGGCCGGACGCCAGCGAAGGACCGGACGCGCACGAGGTGTCGGGCCGGACCGGGCGACGGAGGACGAGAGGAGCGCCGCCATGGCAGCGGGCACCATCCGCTTTTGGGCTGCGGCCAAGGCCGCCGCCGGTACCGGCGAGGAGCCGTACGCGGCCGAGACGCTCGCCGAGGCGCTGGACGCGGTCCGCGCGCAGCACCCCGGGGAGCTGGTGCGGGTGCTCCAGCGGTGCTCGTTCCTGATCGACGGCGACCCCGTCGGGACTCGTGACCACGGGACGGTACGGCTGACCGAGGGCGGCACGGTCGAGGTGCTCCCGCCGTTCGCAGGAGGGTGACCGAAGACCATGAGCGCTGACGACCAGCAGTACCCGTACGGGCGACAGCCGTCGCAGGGGTACGGGGAGCAGCCCCCGTACGGCGAACCCGCCCAGCCGCAGCAGCGGTTCCCCGACCCCGCCGCACAGGACGCTCCCGGGACGGGACCGGACGGCCGGGGGACGACGGGACAGGACCACGGGCAGGGCCAGGACCCGTACGCCACGCAGAGCTGGCACGGCCTGACCTGGGACACCCAGTACCAGCCGGTCCACCAGTCACTCCGACCCCAGGATCCCCGGCAGGCTCAGCAAGCTCCGCGGGTTCAGGATCCACAGCAGGCCCAGCAGGCCCAGCAGGCCCAGCAGGCCCAGCAGGCCCAGCAGGCCCAGCAAGCTCCTCGGGCTCAGGATCCGCAGCAGGCGCAGCGGGCCCAGAACCCGCAGCAGGGGCAGCAGTTCCCTCAGGGATACGAGCCGCCCCAGGCCACCGGAGCCCCTGGAGTGCACCGAGCCCCGCAGCCCCGGCAGGCGCAGCAGGATCCGCAGGGCTACCGGGACTCGCAGGGCTACTCGGACTCGCAGGGCTACTCGGACCCGCAGTCCTACCCGGACCCGCAGCCCTACTCGGACCCGCAGTCCTACGAGCCGCCCCGGACCCCCGGTGCTTCCGGATCCCACAGAGGTTCCCCCGGGCCCCACGGAGCCGCCGGAGCGAGCCCGTCCGGGTCCCACCGCGCCCCGCAGCCCCAGCCTCAGTCCCAGCCTCCGCAGGGCCAGCCCCAGCCTCAGTCCCAGCCTCCGCAGGGCCAGCCCCAGCCCCCGCAGGCCCAGGAACCGCAACTGCCCTACCAGTCCCACCCGTCACCGCACACCCACCAAACCCCTCACCCCCACCACCCGCTTCACCCCCACCACCCGCTTCACCCCCACCAACCGCATCCGGCTGCCGCCGCCGACACCGCCTACCTCCCGCCCCAGAGCTTCCGGGCCCCCGACCCGGCGCACGAAGACCTCCCGCCCCGGAACCTCCCGCCCCAGAACTCCACGCCCCAGAACCCCCCGCCCCGCCCCGTCGGCCCCTCCGGGTCGTACCCGCTTCCGCCCGAGGTCCCCATGCAGGCCGCGTCCCCGAGCGCCCACGCACCGGAGCCGGAGTCCGCGTACGGTTCCGCCCCCACCGCCGCGCACCCCCGCGTCTCCGATCACGCACCGGACCAGCACGCCTCGGACCACGCCTCCGCCTCGTACGACTCGTCCCCCGGCCCCCAGTACAGCTCGCCCGCCACCCGGGGCAACGCGCGCATCACGGACGCCCAGCGGGCCCGCGCCGAGGGCCGGTCGCCGATCATCGACCCGGGGATGAAGCCCGCGCTTCTCACCGCTGTTCTCGGCGGACTGCTGGCGGTCGCCGCGGGGATCGGGCAGTTCGCTGTGGTCGTGCCCGTGGTGCTGCTCCAGGCGGTCATGGCGGCGGGCTGGTTCCGGCTCAACGGGATGTGGCCGGCCCGGCAGGGCATCGCGCTCGCCTTCCTCGGCGGCGTGGTCGCGGACGTGGCGATCCTGTCCGTGGACGCCCTGAACGCGCCCACCGCCCTCCTGGGCACGCTCGGCGTGTGGGTCCTGCTCACCCTCGTCCTGCATCTGCGCAACCGGATGTCCGCCGACGAGCGGATGTACGCGCTGACCGCGGGCGTCACCACCGCCGCCCTCACCGTCGTCGCCTCCGGGCACCTGGCCGCCGACCCGAAGGCCCTGGCGGTCGGCGGGGTCGCGGTGGCCGCCGCGGTGTTCGCCCGTGCGCTGCCGCTGCCCACCGTCGCCTCCGTCGTCGTCGCCCTGCTCGCCGCCGCCGGCGCGGGCATCGCGGTCGGCGGGGTCAACGGGCTCGGTTCCGGCGGGGCCGTGATCGGTCTCGGGGCGGGCGTGTGCGCGCTGGTCGGGCTGCGGGTCGCCGCGTACGACTACCCGTCGCGCTTCGTGCACATGACGGCCGGTGTCGCGCTGCCGCTGGCCCTGGCGGCCCCGGCCGTCTACCTGCTGGGCCGGGCCTTCGCCTGAGTCACTCGCGCATCACGGGTTACGTGTGAACCCCACCGGTTAGGCTCACTGTCAGTACGGGGGCCAACGAACGCGGGTGGGGGAAACACCGACAATGCGCGCACTACGCATCCTTCTGATCCTGGGTGTCGTCCTCGGCGGCATCTTCGTCGCCGTGGACCGCCTCGCGGTGAACTACGCCGAGTCCGAGGTGGCCGCCAAGGTACGTGCGAGCCAGGGACTTTCGACCGAACCGCAGATCGACATCAAGGGCTTCCCCTTCCTCACCCAGGTCCTCGCCAAGGAACTCGACCGGGTCGACGTCACCATGGACGGCCTGAAGACGAAGGCCGAGGGCCGCAGTCTGACGGTCGGCAAGATCAACGCCGAGCTGTACGACGTGGTCCTCACCGGCAACTTCTCCTCCGCCACCGCCACCCGCGCCGCAGGTACCGCCGTCATCTCGTACGCCGATCTGACGCGTGCCGCGGGCGACAAGGACGTCAAGCTCGCCTACGGCGGGAACGGCAAGGTCAAGGTCACCGGCACCGCCTCGGTCCTCGGCCGCGAGATCACGCAGAGCGTCCTGTCCAGCGTCAGCCTCAAGGACGGCGGCAGGATGGTCGCGGTGCGCGCCGACAGCGTGCCCGGACAGGGCATCCCCGGCCTCGAAGGGATGATCCGCAAGAAGATCGACTTCGAGCGTCCCATCGGCGGCCTGCCGAACGGCCTGAAGCTGGACAAGATCACCCCGGTCGAAACGGGCATGGAGGTCGCCGTCAGCGGCGCGAACGTGGAGCTGGCCGGATAGCGAGACGGAAGGGTCCAGTCCGCAGGACTGGGAGCCGCGCGAGCGGGGCGGGGGGCCGGGGGAGTTCTCCCGGCCCCTCTTCCTGTCCCACCCCTCGGACGATCACGTCTCACCATGCGACACGCCGGTGACACAGCCGCCCGTACCTCCTTACGATCGGTCCCATGCAGCAGCGACAGGCGGACCTCACGAAGCGGCGGGCAGTAGACCTGTGCCGCGTCGCCGCCATGCTCTGTCGCCGCGCGGTCTGAGCGGGACCCGCTGGGCGCGTCCGCCCGAACCCCCGCTTCCCCAGGGCGACTTGCCGCCCCCTCACGCTCTTCGTGCCGCCGTACGTACGGCCTCGCAGCCGTACCCGGACACATGCGCACACCCCCCCGCAACTGCCCCGGAGGAGAACCACACCATGAGCCGCAGCGACGTACTGGTAGACGCAGACTGGGTCGAGGCCCACCTGGACGACCCGAAGGTGGCCGTCGTCGAGGTCGACGAGGACACCTCCGCGTACGAGAAGAACCACATCCGCAACGCCATCCGGATCGACTGGACCAAGGACCTCCAGGACCCGGTCCGCCGTGACTTCGTCGACCAGGCCGGCTTCGAGAAGCTCCTGTCGGAGAAGGGCATCGGCAACGACACCACCGTCGTCCTCTACGGCGGCAACAACAACTGGTTCGCCTCGTACGCCTTCTGGTACTTCAAGCTCTACGGGCACGGCGACGTGCGCCTCCTGGACGGCGGCCGCAAGAAGTGGGAGCTCGACTCCCGCGACCTGGTCGCCGAGGTTCCCTCCCGCCCGGCCACCACCTACAAGGCCCAGCCGCAGGACGAGTCGATCCGCGCCTACCGCGACGACGTCGTCAAGGCGATCAACACCCAGAACCTCGTCGACGTGCGCTCGCCCGACGAGTTCAGCGGCAAGCTGCTCGCCCCCGCGCACCTCCCGCAGGAGCAGTCGCAGCGCCCCGGCCACGTGCCGAGCGCCCGCAACATCCCGTGGTCGAAGAACGCCAACGACGACGGCACGTTCAAGTCCGACGAAGAGCTGAAGGCCCTCTACGAGGCCGAGCAGGTCGACCTCGCCAAGGACACCATCGCGTACTGCCGCATCGGCGAGCGCTCGGCCCTGACCTGGTTCGTCCTGCACGAGCTGCTCGGCGTGGAGAACGTCAAGAACTACGACGGCTCGTGGACCGAGTACGGCTCCCTGGTCGGCGTTCCGATCGAGCTCGGCGCCAACAAGTAGTCCGGCCCCTCAACCCCTAAGGACAGAACATGTGTGGAGCGAAGGCCGGCGGCCCCGACGCCTCGACCATCAAGCCCGGTGAGACCACCATCCAGGGCAGCGTGACCAGGAACGGCGAGCCGGTGACGGGCTACGTCCGCCTCCTCGACTCGACCGGCGAGTTCACCGCCGAGGTCCCCACCTCGGCCACCGGCCAGTTCCGCTTCTACGCCGCCGAGGGCACCTGGACGCTGCGCGCCCTGGTCCCGGGCGGCACGGCGGACCGCACGGTGGTTGCCCAGACCGGCGGGCTCGCGGAGGTCGCCATCGCGGTGTGACGTGAGCGCCGCGCGATGAACCGGCCGGAGGGCCGCACCCACAGGGGGTTGGACGCCATACCTGTGACGAAGGGTGCGGCCCTCCTGCCTTGCACTCCCGCCGCCCGCCACGCCGGGCCTGGCCCGCTGCCCAGGACATGGTCCGCCCGCGCCGGGTAGGCAAACCCGCGCCGGATACGGCCCGCCCGCGCCGGGGTGAGGGGCCACGCCGGGCAGGGCCCGCTGACCAGGACATGGTCTGCCCGCGCCGGGCACGCCGCGCCGGGCACGGCACGCTGCGCCGAACGTGGTCCGCCCGCGCCGGGTGGGCAAGGCCGCGCCGGATACGGCCCGCCCGCGCCGGGCAGGGTCCGCCCGCGCCAGGGTGAGGGGGCCGCGCGGGCATGGCCCGTTCGCGCCAGGTGGGGGGCCGCGCCGGGTACGGCCCGTCGTGCCCGTCTCCGCGTTCCCGGCCCGCCGTGCCCCTTTTCGCGGGCCGGTCCTGCCTCAGTACACGAGCGCCCGTACGTCGTCCGCCATGACCTCGCTCACGAAGACCTGCGCCCCGGCGATCCGTACGCCGTCCAGCACGTCGTCCTCGGTGATGTTGCGCCGTACCGCGCACTGGGTGCACAGGGTCAGGGTGCCGCCCGCCTGCACGGACTCGATCAGCTCCGGCAGCGGCGCCGCGTGCGGCAGCTCGAACTCCGCCGCCTTCCCCGGCAGCGCGAACCACGCCGCCTCCCCGGTCAGCCACAACGACACCTCGACGCCGCTGGCCACGGCCACCGCCGCCACCGTGAACGCCTGCGAGCACCGCTCCGGGGCGTCGGCCCCGGCGGTCACCTTGATCACGAGCTTCTTCGACATGGGTGGAACCCTAGACCCGCCCGGCCCCGCACCCGCGCCCCCCGCCCCCGTTCCGCCGCGCCCACGCCCCGCACCCGCGCGTCCCGCCCCTGCCCGACCGCGGGGCCCGCGCCCGCGCGGCCCTGCCCCCACCGGCCCACCTCACAGAGAGCGCCGGGCCCCGGCCGTCTAAGCTGGGGCCCGGCCCGTAACTCACACCTCGCTCATCGCAAGGAGCACCTCGTGCTTGAGGCATTCTTCTCCGCCCTGCTGGTTCTGGTCTGCATCGGCGTCCTCGCCTTCACCGGACTGGCCGTGAAGAAGCTCTACCAGGGCCAGCGCTAGCCACTCGCGCAGCCGGCCGCCGCCACCCCTCACACAGATCGCCTGAGTCACTCATGATCGAGATCCCGTCCGACCTCCACCCGGACCTCGTCCCCCTCGTCTTCCTCCTCGGGAAGTGGACGGGCGCGGGTGTCACCGACTTCCCCGGCGAGGAGAAGGCCAACTTCGGCCAGGAAGTCACCTTCAGCCACGACGGCCGTGACTTCCTGGAGTACGTCTCGCACTCCTGGATCCTCGACGCCGAGGGCGAAAAGGTGAAGCCGCTGGAGACCGAGTCCGGCTTCTGGCGCATCGACAAGGACCGCAAGGTCGAGGTCGTCATGACCCGCGACACCGGCGTCGTCGAGATCTGGTACGGCGAGCTGGCCCACCAGAAGCCGCAGATCGACCTGGTCACGGACGCGGTGGCCCGCACGGCCGCCTCCGGCCCGTACACCGGCGGCAAGCGCCTCTACGGCTACGTGAAGAGCGACCTGATGTGGGTCGGCGAGAAGGCCACCCCCGAGGTCGAGCTGCGCCCGTACATGTCGGCGCACCTCAAGAAGACCGTCACCCCCGAGGAGGTCGAGGCCATGGCCAAGAACCTCCCGGACCTGCCCGACGACGGGATCGCCTTCTTCCGCTGAGCGGGCGGGCGGGCGTGAGTACGGACGGATGCCCACCGCGCTGCCTACACTGGGCGGCGTGGTGAGCACCGACTGGAAAAGTGACCTGCGGCAGCGCGGCTACCGGCTGACGCCGCAGCGGCAGCTCGTCCTCGAAGCCGTGGACGCGCTGGAGCACGCGTCGCCCGACGAGATCCTCGGGGAAGTGCGCAGGACCGCCTCCGGGGTCAACATCTCCACGGTCTACCGCACCCTTGAGCTGCTGGAGGAGCTCGGCCTCGTCAGCCACGCGCACCTGGGCCACGGTGCGCCCACCTACCACCTCGCGGCCCGGCACCACCACCTCCACCTGGTCTGCCGGGACTGCTCGCACGTCATCGAGGCGGACGTCGAGGTCGCCGGGGAGTTCATCGCGAAGCTGCGCGGCGAGTTCGGGTTCGAGACCGATATGAAGCACTTCGCGATCTTTGGCAGGTGCGCGGCCTGCGCGGCCGAGAAGGAGTCCGGCGCGGAGTCGTAGGCTGGGCTGTTATGAAGAGCCCTCTCCTTTCCCTGCCCGGAGCCGTCGCCGCCGAGGGCCGTGACGAAGGCGTCGCCGCGCACTACGGCGATCTGTTCCGCGAGCAGCGCGCGCTGGCCGACGGGTCGGGTTTCGTCGACCTCTCGCACCGGGGCGTCATCACGGTGACCGGATCCGACCGGCTGAGCTGGCTGCACCTCCTGATCACCCAGCACGTCGTCGAGCTGCCCGCGGGCCGGGCCACCGAAGCGCTGGTGCTGACCGCCAACGGGCACGTGGAGCACGCCCTGTACCTGGTCGACGACGGGGAGACCACCTGGATCCAAGTGGAGCCCGGTACGCAGGGCGACCTGATCGCGTATCTGGAGAGCATGAAGTTCTTCTACCGGGTCGAAGTGGCGGACCGGACCGCGGACTTCGCCCTGGTGTGGCTGCCCGCCGGTTCCATCGCGCAGGTACCGGAGGACATCGTCGTCCGGGAGACCGCGCACGGACGGGACCTGTTCCTGCCCCGGGACCGGCTGGAGGAGTACGCGGCCGGGTACGGGCCCGCCGCGGGCGTGCTGGCGTACGAGGCGCTGCGCGTCGAGGGGCACCGGCCGCGGCTCGGGTTCGAGACCGACCACCGGACCATCCCGCACGAGCTGGGCTGGATCGGCAGCGCGGTGCACTTGCAGAAGGGGTGCTACCGGGGTCAGGAGACCGTCGCCCGGGTGCAGAACCTGGGGAAGCCGCCGCGTCGCCTGGTGTTCCTGCACCTGGACGGGAGCGAGGTGCTGCTGCCGCCGACGGGAACGCCGGTGCGGCTGGCCGCCGACGGGCCCGAGGGCCGGCAGATCGGCTTCGTGACGACCTCCGTACGCCACCACGAGCTGGGTCCCATCGCGCTGGCCCTGGTCAAGCGGAACGTCGCGGTGGACGCCGAACTGATGGCGGGGGACACGGCGGCGGCGCAGGAGGTCGTGGTCGAGCCGTAGGGCCGGCGGTAGCGGCCCCCGGTAGAGGCGGGGCCTGTCCGTACGTGGAGGGGTCCCGTCCTGTGCGGCGGGGGCCCTGGGCGGCGGGGGTCCCGCCGTACGCCTCGTCCTCCCGTACGCCTCAGATGTCCAGCAGGACCGTGAACGGCCCGTTGTTCGTCAGCGAGACCCGCATCTCCGCGCCGAAGCTGCCCGTCCGCACCGTCGCGCCCAGGGCACGGAGCTGCGCGACGACCTCGTCCACCAGGGGTTCGGCGACCTCGCCGGGGGCAGCGGCGTTCCAGGTGGGGCGGCGGCCCTTCCGGGCGTCCCCGTACAGGGTGAATTGCGAGATCACCAGGAGCGGGGCGTCCACGTCGGAACAGGACTTCTCGCCGTCCAGGATGCGTACCGACCACAGCTTGCGCGCGAGTTGCGCCGCCTTGTCCGGAGTGTCCCCGTGTGTCACTCCCACCAGGACACACAGGCCCTCGCCCACGATCTCGCCGACCGTCTCGCCGCCGACGACGACGCTCGCGCCGTCCACTCTCTGCACCACAGCTCGCATGGCGACCATGATGCCCCCCGTCGGCGGCTTCCCGTACGCAAGGGCCATACGGGTGCAGTGTGCCTGCGTCGGCAGGGCAAGGAGTGGCACGATGCGGAGCGAGGCGGTGCGCCGCACCGTTCGAGGGGACGGAAATAGATGAGCACTTCTGGCGCCGGACGAAGGTCCGGTCCCGTACCGATGCAGCTGGCACACCTGAGGACGTCGGGGGACGCGGGGCGGGCGCCCGCACCACGCACCCCACGGGGCGTGCCGCCCGTGCTCCCGTCGCACTCGCGGCCCGACCTCGGCGCGCTGGGCCTGCCCGAGCTGCGTACCCTGCGCAGGGACGCGCAGCGCGACGAGGCGGACCTCAGTTACGTACGCCGGCTGCTGCACGGCCGCATCGACATCCTGCGCGCCGAGCTGGGCCGCCGGGGCGGTCCGCAGTCGCCGGTGGTGGAGCGGCTGTCGGAGATCCTCGCGGACAGCCCGTCCAGCCACCGGTCCTCCGCCCGGCACGTGACGCTGTCGACGCCGCGCAGCGAGCAGTACCGGCGGCTGGCGGCCGACATGCTCGCGGAGGTCGAGCTGTCCGACCTCGACGCCCGGACGGACGAAGAACTGCACGCGGGAATGCGCCGGCTCATCGGCTACGAGCAGCAGGTTTCCGGGCAGCGTCAGCAGCTCCAGCGCACCGCGGACGAGTGCAGCGCCGAGATCGCCCGCAGGTACCGTGAAGGTGAAGCACAAGTAGACGATCTGCTCCACTGACCTGCTCCGTCGAGGCCGCGACCGGTGATCCCGGGGTTTCGCGGGGCCGGTCCCCGCGTCCGGAAGGCCGATTCGACCCATGACCACCGCTCCCAGCACCGCCCCCACCGTCATACCCCCGGTTCTCGCCGAAGTCGTCCGATCCGGCTTCGTCGAGGGCCACCACCGGGGCTCGCTGGTCGTGCTGGCGGCCGACGGAAGCGTGCAGACGGCCCTCGGGGACGTGACCTCGCCGGTCTTCCCCCGCTCCAGCAACAAGCCGATGCAGGCCGCCGCCCTGCTGCGGGCCGGGCTCGACCTCTCGGGCGAGCGCCTGGCGCTGGCCGCGGCGAGCCACTCCGGCGAGGGCTTCCACCTGGAGCTCGTACGCACGATGCTCAGCGAGTACGGGCTGGCGGAGGACGACCTCCAGACGCCCCCCGACCTGCCGCTGGACCCGGTCGAGGCCGAGGCGTACCTGGCGGCCGGGCACGTCCGCGAGCGGATCACCATGAACTGCTCGGGCAAGCACACGGCGATGATCGCGGCCTGCCGGATCAACGGGTGGGACACGGGCAGTTACCTGGATCCGGCGCATCCCCTCCAGCGGCTGGTTCTGGAGTGCGTGGAGCGGGCGAGCGGGGAGAAGGTCACGGCGGTCGGCACGGACGGCTGCGGGGCGCCGCTGATGGCGATCGGCCTGACCGGTCTCGCGCGGGCCTTCCGGTACTTCGTCCTCGCCGAGGAGGGCAGCCCGGAGCGCCGGGTCGCGGACGCCATGCGGGCGCACCCGGAGTACGTGGCGGGGACGCGGCGGCCGGACACCTGGCTGATGCGGGAGGTGCCGGGCGTGCTGTCGAAGATGGGTGCGGAAGCGGTGCAGGCGGTGGCGCTGCCGGACGGCCGGGCCCTCGCCTTCAAGATCGACGACGGGGCCACTCGGGCGCTCGGACCGGTGCTGGCCAGGGCGCTGGGCATGCTCGGAGTCGAGGGTGCGCCGGTGACGCGGATCGGCGAGGCGCCGTTGTTCGGCGGACCGGTGAGGGTCGGCGAAATCCGCGCGACATTCTGAGGGCGACCTGCTTAGCGTGGACGCATGAGTGCTCACGCGGGAGATCAGGCCGGCAGCGGGGCCGGCACGGACGTCGAGGTACGACCGGTCGCCGAGGCCGAGTTCGAGGACTGGGGGCGCGCCCTGGGGGTCGGGTTCCTGACGGCCGAACAGGCCACCGACGCGGACGTGGAGCTGCGCCGGTCGCAGACCGACCTGGCCCGGACGAAGGGCGCGTTCGACGCGGGGAGGTGCGTGGCGACGTACCGTTCCTTCGCGCAGCAGCTCACCGTCCCCGGCGGGGGTTCGGTGGCGACGAACGCGGTCACCAGCGTCGCCGTGTCGCCCACGCACCGTCGGCGCGGGCTGCTCGGCCGGATGATCCGTGCGGACCTCGCGGAGGCGAAGGAACGCGGCGAGGCGCTCGCGACGCTGATCGCGGCCGAGTACCCGATCTACGGGCGGTACGGCTTCGGGCACGCGACCTCGACCGCCGAGTGGGAGATCGACGTGCACCGCACCGGGCTCGACAAGAGGTGGGCGGGGCCGGACTGCGGCGGTCGCATCGACCTCGTCGACGCGGCCGACGTGCGGAAGGCCGGGCCGGAGCTGCACGAGCGGTTCCGGGCGGCGCAGCCGGGCGCGGTCGACCGGAGCGCGGGCTGGTGGGAGCGGCAGACCGGTCTCGTCCAGTACAGCTACGACCCGTACAAGGCGGCCTTCTTCGCCGTCTACCGGGCGTCCGAGGCGGCCGGCGGACAGATCGAGGGCCTGGTCAAGTACCGGGCGGACGACACGTGGGGCGATGCCAAGCAGCCGTTGAACACGGTGCAGGTGAAGGACCTGATCGCGACGACCCCGGAGGCCGAGCGCGCCCTGTGGCACTACCTGTGCTCGATCGACTGGGTGGCGAAGGTGCGCACCGGCTACCGCGCGCCGGACGACCTGCTGCCCGACCTGCTGCCGGACCCCCGCGCGGCGCGGCCGGTGACGCGGGCGGACTGGCTGTGGGTGCGGGTCCTGGACGTCGTGCGGGCGCTGGAGGCGCGGACGTACGAGAGGGCCGGGACGGTCGTGCTGGAGGTCGAGGACCGGCTGGGGCTCGCCGCCGGTCGGTTCCGGCTGGAGGTGTCCGCGACGGGGGCGGCGCAGTGCGTACCCACGTCCGACGCTGCTGAACTGACACTCGACGTACGGGAGTTGGGTGCGCTCTGTCTCGGCGGACGGTCGGCGGTGCGGCTGGCGGCGCTGGGTCAGGTGCACGAGGAGCACACCGGGGCGGCGGCCCGGGTGGACGCACTGTTCCTGACGTCGCGCAGCCCTTGGTGCCCGGACGTGTTCTGACGTCCCGACGGGGTCGTGGGGCGGGGCGGCGGATGTGGCGGGGTGTGGCGAGGTGGCGGGGTGTGGCGAGGTGCCTTGGGCCGGAGGTCGTGCGGCCGACGGGGGAGCGCGTGCGGCCGACGGGGGCGTACGGGCCGGTGGGACCCGTGCGGGCCGGTGAGGGGGGCGTGCGGGGGCGGGGGGTTCCGTCACGGCATCGCGGACTGGCCGAGTATGACCAGGGCGACGGTGCCGATGCTGAGGCAGGCGGTGTTCTTCGTCTTGACCCCGACGGAGAGGAAGCCGACGGCGGCGACGCCGAGGAGTCCGAAGCGGCCTTCGATCATTTCGCCCACGAAGTAGGCGCCGAGGGCGAGGAGCGCGAGGAACGGCATGGGGATCACTCCTTTGAACCGAGATGGGTGAGCCTGCCGCCAACAAGCGCGCTTCGAAAGCCGGTCGAGCCGCTGCGGAGTCCAGTTGGGACGGGAAGCGACGAGTTCGACCATCTACGCGAAGTTGGTGACCAACTCTGTCTAAGTTGTCCCCACGACTCAAGAACTTTTAACCAGCGCTGCCGACAACTCCCGTTGGATGGCGTGAAGTTGTAGTGTTCTGGTTGTGAGCACTGCTGGCGCAGCCGTGAACGGCACGAAAAGGTCGCCCCGTGAGGTGGCCGAAGCGCTGCGGGCCCGAATCAGGGCCGGGCAGCTCCGCCCCGGCGACCGGATGCCGACACAGGCCCAGCTGGCCGCGGAGTTCGGAGTCGAGCGCGGCACGGTCCGCCGGGCGCTGCGTACCCTCCAGGAGGAAGGGCTGCTCGTCGACGTGACCAAGGGTTCGCCCGCCACGGTCGCCGACGACGCGCCCGCCGCGCTCGCCAGGCCCGCCGCGTCCCCGCAGCCGACCATGGTCGCGCTGGCGTCGCGGGTCACGGAGGCGTTCAAGTCCCCGCACGTGCGGATCGACGCCCTGTGCCTGACCGCGGGGTCGCTGACGCTGGCGTTCGGCGAGCCGTTGCGGCTCATCCACGAGGGCCGCCTCAGGCCGGCCGAGGTGACCGTACGGGTACTGCTGCCGAGCCGGAACATCGACCTGGCATTCCCCACCCCGGTGGCGGACGGCAGCGACGAGCGGCTGCACGACCGCTGGCTCTCGCAGCGCAACGCCCAGGGGCAGGTGCTGCGGCACAACCTGCGCAACCTGCGCCGTACGCACGGCATCGACGTGGACATCACCTTCCGGGCGCTGCCGTTCACACCGCCCGTCAAGCTGTACCTGCTCAACGGGTCGGAAGCGCTCTTCGCGTACTACATGATCACCAGGCAGGAGGAGCAGTTCGACGACCACGAGCCGCTGGAGATGTACGACACGCTGGGTACGCGGTCGATGCTCTTCCCGTTCGACCAGGACGCGGGCAGCCGGCGGGACGGGTCGTTCGTGGAGCAGTCGCAGCTCTGGTTCGACGCGATCTGGAACACGATCAGCCGGGAACTGACGCTGGCGGGCGGCCTGTGAGGCGCCCGTGCCGTCAGGTGACGCCCGGCCCGATCACCTGGAGGGCGAGGACGGTCGCGCCGACCCCGGCACAGGCCGGGCTCCTGGCCTTGACGCCGATGCAGACCAGCAGGACGCCGATCGCGCCCGGGGCTCCGTAGCGCCAGTCGACGAACTTCTCGAAGCCGAGGACGACGGCGGCGGAGAGCAGCAGCAGAGCAGGCACGGGGTCCCTCCCTCGGGGCGACGGTGCTCGACGGGGAGGCGACGCTGCCTCGAAAGCGTGGGCCAGAAGGCCGACCAACTCAATCCAAGTTCTCCCCACTTGGTTGCGATCCATAAACAACTTCAAAACAACTCGCCAACAACTCCCGTCGGATGGCTGTCAGTTGTAGCGTTGAGGGGTGAGTCAGGAGAGCATCGTGAGGAACGCCGGAAAGCGCTCGCACCGGGAAGTGGCCGACACCCTGCGCGAACGCATCCGCAAGGGCGAGCTGAAGGCCGGCGACCACATGCCGACGCAGTCCCGGCTGGCCGAGGAGTTCTGCGTGGAACGCGGCACGATCCGCCAGGCATTGCGCATCCTCCACGACGAGGGCCTGCTCACCCCCGCGGGCCGCGGCGCCCCCGCCCGGGTGGCCGAAACGAGCCCCCTGGCGGCGGGCGCCGACGCCGCCTCCGGGCTGCCCCAGCCGACGGTGAGCGCGCTGGGGCCACGCATCACGGAGGCGTTCGCGGCCGAGGACGTACGCATCGACGCGCTCAGCCTCACCGCGGAGTCCCTGATGCTGGCGCTGGCCGAGCCGCTGCGTCTGGTCCACGAGAACCGCATCGCCCCCCGCTCCGTCACCGCCCGCATCCTGTTGCCCGCCCGGAACATCGAGCTCGCGTTCCCCAGAGGCGTGGAGGAGGACGAGGAGGGGCGCATCCACCGGCGCTGGCTGGAGCAGCGCAACGCCCAGGGGCACGTCCTCAAGCACAACCTGCTCAACCTGCGCCGTTCGCACGGAATCGACGTCACGGTGGCCTTCCGGGCGCTCCCCTTCACTCCGCCCCTGAAGCTGTACGTCCTGAACGGCGTCGAGGCGCACTTCGCGTACTACCGGGTCACCAAGCGGGAGGAGCAGTTCGAGGAGGCCAACATGGAGATGTACGACGCGCTGGGCACCGAGTCGGTCCTCTTCGGCTTCGAGGGACGGGCGGGGGCGCGCGACGAGGCGTTCGTCGAACAGTCCGCAAACTGGTTCGACGCACTCTGGAACACCATCAGTTCGCCCCTGACACTCTCCTCATGACCCCAGACACCACAGACCTCGGGCAGGCCGTCGCCGTGGCCGCGCGGACGGAACGCCTGATCACGGGCGCGACCTGCGTCCTCTTCGACTTCGACGGACCGATCTGCGGCCTCTTCGCAAGCCACCGGGCACACCACATAGCCGACCGGCTGATCGCCTGGCTGGCGGAGCGGGATTTGGACGTACCGCTGGACGAGAGCGAGCGGCAGGACCCGCACGCCGTACTCCGGCTGATCGGTTCCACCCACCCGGACGAGCGTCTCGTCAACGAACTCGAACAGGCTTTGACCGACGAGGAGTTGAGAGCAGTGGACTCCGCCGCGCCGACACCCCACGTCGACGACCTGATACGCGAGTGGTCGCTCCGGGGTGTCGCCCTGGCCATCACCACCAACAACTCGCCGGTCGTCGCGGCACGTTACGTTCGACGCCGCGGCCTGACGCGCTGCTTCGACCGCCACATCTACGGCCGCACCACCGATCTCGACCTCCTCAAACCGGACCCGGACTGTCTCAACCGCGCCCTGGGTGCCCTCGACGTCGATCCTGCCGAGTCCCTGATGATCGGCGACACCCCGTCCGACCTGCACGCCGCTCGGCGTGCGGGCGTCGCTTTTCTCGGCTATGCGAAGAACGGGTGCAGAGTGAAGCGGTTGCGGGAGGCGGGAGCGGAGGCGGTGGTGGAGTCGTTGAAAGAGGTGCTGGGCGTCCTCAGGGGGTCTTGCGGTTCATGACGAACAGCGCAGTCACGGCGCCGAGGACGAAGATCTGCCCCTCGTGGGACTCGGCGAACGCATCGGCCAACATCTGAAGGAACGGGAGTATGTGCATGAAAGGGCTGCCCTCCTCGGCGGATCAGTCCCCCAATTGGACTGATTGGCCTGACCGGCTGGTCCCCATCTGTGCTGATCCACTAACCCGATTGCTCCAACCAGCCTGTCGGGCAGGGCAGTTGGATTGGTGCGCGTTCGGAAGTGGTACGTACTCGCTGTGACGAATCCCCCGGGTGGAGAAGGCGGCGGAGAGGCGTTCCAACGTGTCGCGGCAGCGCTGCGCACGGCCATGTCCGACGGTACATACACGGTCGGCTCACTGCTTCCGCCGCAGCGCGATCTGGCCGAGCGCTACGAGGTGTCCCGGGACACGATTCGGCGCGTGGTGAGGGAACTGGTCAGCGAAGGGTGGATCGAACCCCGGCAGGGGAGCGGGACGAAGGTCGTGAAGGTGCAGCGCATCCACTCGGTGGTCCAGGGGCCGGGCCTGCTGCGGACCGTCGTGAACGCCGCGTTCCTCGCCGATGTCGTCACCCTCGACGTGTTCAGTCTGACCGCTGAGACCCTGAGCACGCACCTCAGCGCACAGGTGCGGCGCGTGCGCGAGGGTGAGATCCGGCCCAGCCGCATCGCGGTGCGGCTGCTGCTCCCCGACGAACAGATGTCCTTGCCGTATCCGACCCTCAAGGGCGGTGGCGCGGACCCGAGGCTGGCGCAGCGCATGCATGAACTCAGCTCTCTGCACAGCCGGTGGATCACGGCCGGCCTGGACGGTCTGCGCAGAGAACGTCTGGTGCCGGAGGTGTCGGTGGAGATCAAGAGAGTGCCGCTGACTCCGCACTCCAAGCTGTACCTGTTCAATGGAGAGACGGCGCTCCAGGGCTTCTACAAGATAGTCGAGCGCCGGATCGAACTGGACGACGGCGAGGAACTGGACACCATCGACGTGCTCGGCCTGCGAGCCTCCCTCTTCCGTTACGTCAAGGACGACGACGCGCGTTCGGTGGGGTCGCTCTTCGTCGACGCCTCTCAGGAGTGGTTCGATTCCCTCTGGGAGCTCCTGACGGTCTGAACCCGTCCTGCTCGGAAGCGCCGAATCCGTATGTCTGAGAGGCGCTCGGGCAGGTGTGCCTGCCACCGGGCCAGCGATTCATCTCATTGGCGGACACCCGATGTGCCGGATGGGCCGTTCCGCGGTCGTGTGCCGGAACGGACAACTAGGGTGGCCCCTCCTGTTGCCCCGTCATTCACCTGATCGGTTTGTGGAGAGTCGCCCCGTGGCCGTGCTCCGGACATCGACGTCCCCTGCGCCGAAACTCGCCGCGCCCACGCGCCTGGCAGCCGAGCCGGCCGCACCGAAGCCGAGCGCGGTGCACGTGTACGACGCCTTCGTCGCTGCTGCGATCCGCACCGGGGAGATGACTCGTGGTTTCCACAACCGGAACTTCATGGTCTCGCTGAGCGAGCCCATGGCACGCCTGGTGGGCCGACTTCCCGGAACCCGCGTGACCGTGCGGCTGCGGGCACCCGAGGCGCTTCCGGTGGTCATCCGGACCTGGCAGGACGAGTCGCAGATCCTCGATGCGCTCACAGGGGTGCTGCCCCACGTGCCGCAGTGTCTGGCCAAGAACGGGCACTCCGCGGTGCACAGCTACGTGGAGGGCGTCCCGTTGTCCAGCGTCTGCCAGAACGGCAAGCCGGTCGACTCCCGACTGATCGAGGCGCTGGTGGGGCTGCTGGCGCAGATGGTCGAGGTACGCAAGGAGGACCTGCCCGCACTGCCGAGCCGCTGGCCGCGCGACGGACAGAGCAGGGCGTTCCTGCGCACCCTCGCCACAGTCACCGACCGCGACGTGCGTCAGGCCAACTGGAACGAGTTCGGAGGTCTCTTCGCGGCCCTCGGCATTCCCGAGAACGCGATGCTGGACTTTGCGGACCGGGTGCCTCCGATGGTGCGCCGTCCGTTCAGCCTGCTGCACACCGACCTGCACCGCGACAACGTGATCGTCTCGTATCACGGCGATCCGCCGTTGATCTTCGTGGACTGGGAACTCGCGTGCTACGGGGACCCGTTGCACGACCTTGCCACCCATCTCGTACGGATGAAGTACCCCGCGCACCAGCGGGACCAGGTGAAGCAGGCATGGCTTCGGGCCATGAGCAGAACCCGTCCGGATGCGGCCAACGGCATGGAGGTGGACCTGCGCCACTACCTGGACTTCGAGTGGGCCCAGTCCGTCTACCCGGACGTGATGCGTGCCGCGCGGTCCCTGGGCGACCTACGGGAACCGGCGGCCCTCGGAGACGCCGCACGTTCGGTGCAACGGGCACTGATCGCGGCGCGGGGGCCTCTGCGGCTGGGCAGTGCGCCTGACCTCTCGGAGATCGTCCGGATCCTCCGCAGATGGCATCTGGCGAGGGGGCGGTGCGACGGGGAGACGCAGTGGCCGTCCGCGTACTGGGTGAGAGGAGGAAGCCAGCAGCCCGGCCCCCAGGACTTCTCCGTGTCGGCGGTCAACGAGGTGCTCAGGGCGGAGGGCGCGGCCCCGTCCCACCAGGTCTTCAAGGGCACGGGCCACCTGAACACCGTCGTCCACGTGAGCAGTGCGGATCTGACGGTGGTGGTGCGGCGCAAGCTGCCCTGCGCCGACCGCAGAGAGCGCTGCTTCAACGACGAGACGCGGGTACTGAGGGCGCTGGAGGGCTCGACGGCCGTGCGGGCGCCCAGGGTGCTGGCGCTGGGCACGAACGCACCCTCGGACGACTTCGCCATCCACTCCTACGAGGGGGACCCGACCGGGCCGCCCGAGCACCCGGTGAACGGACTGCGACTGCCGGAGGCGGACAACCTGATCGATCAGCTCGCCGCCCTCGCGGATGTCAGGACCGACGGCCTGATGCCCAAGGCGACGGCGGGCGGCTTCTACCGCTGGCTGAACGACCGGCTGGTGGAGATCGTCGAGGGGCTCCCCAAGGAGTCCCAGCGACTGGCCACCGTGCTTGGGCTGCCGGCGGCGTGGCGGCTCAAGCAGATCCTCGACGACCGCTTCCACGGCACCGATCGGACCCCGGTCCTGCTGCACGGCGACCTCAACCCCTGGAATCTGGTCCGATGCGGCACTCCGGGACAACTGGCCATCATCGACTGGGAGATGGCTGTATGCGGCGATCCGCTCTACGATCTGGTCCGCCATCTGCACCTGACACCGCACACCACCGAGATCCGGCAGCGCATGATGACGCGCTGGGTGCGCCTGCTCGCTGCACGGGACCCCCGCTACGTCGAGGGTTGGCAGCGGGACGTCCGCACCTACCGCTGGATCGAGCTCGTCCGCTCCGCCTACGTGGACCTCGACCGCCTGGTGACGGGCGCGAGCCTGGACGCCCCCAACGTGCGGCGGGCAGTCGCCTCGTACTCCATGACCCTCAGCGCGGCCACCGCCGCGCTGGGGCTGCGCAACGCTCGGCTCGCGAACCCGTACCTGGCCCTTGCGCTACCCCGAGGCGAACATGAGAACCCGAGCGTCGCCGTGCGGGGAGCGGCTGGTTGAAACACCTGCTTGCGCAGCGTCCGTGGCCTGCGAGCGCGTCGCGACCGAGTGGCCGGACCGCGATCGGCAACTCCAGCGAGTGCAGCGAAGTCCGAGCCCAGAAGCTTCGACGCCAACCCCTGTGTCCGACCGCGCGAAGAAGGCGCGGCGGAGGCCGACGAGACCGTCCATCAGTGGGTCGAACACTTCGACGGGATGATGGAGCCGGCCGCGACGCCGGTCTGCCCGCCGTTCCCGTGACAGGACGGAACCCGCTGCTTCCCGACGTGCAGGCCCACCGCCCCCTTGAGGCGCAGACCCCGCTCGGGTACGGCTGCCCGCCTAGGATGGCCGTCGTGAGTCAGTCCCCACCCTCCCCTGCGCCCCCCGCCCTCGGCGGCCTGCGCGAGCTGAAGAAGCGGCGGACGTACGCCGCGATCTCCGAGGCCGCGATTCGGCTCTTCCTGGAGCGCGGGTTCGACGCCGTGTCGGTGGCCGAGGTGGCGGCTGCCGCGGAGGTGTCCAAGCCGACGCTGTTCCGGTACTTCCCGGCCAAGGAGGACCTCGCGCTGCACCGGTTCGCCGACCACGAGGACGAGTCGGCGCGGGTGGTGAGGGCGGGGCGGGCGCAGGGGATCGGCCCGCTCGACGCACTGGAGCGACACTTCCTGCGGGGACTCGCGGAGCGGGACCCGATCACCGGGCTGTGCGACCACCCCGAAGTGCTCGCCTACCAGCGGATGTTGTACGGCACGGAGAGCCTCGTGGCGCGGCTGCACACGTACACCCGGCGCGCGGACGCCGCGCTCGCCGCCGCGCTGGGCGGGGACGAGGGCCCCGACGTACGGGCGCGGTTGGCAGCCGGCCAGATCGGGGTCGTGCTGCGCACCCTCGCCGAGGAGAACTGGCGTCGGATCGAGGACGCGGGGGAGAGCGCCGACGCGGTGTGTCCGGGAGCGGTGCAGGCGGCGGAGTTCGCGTTCGGTCAGCTGCGGGACGGGATCGCGCAGGCGGACCGGCGCGGCTGAACAGCGCGCGAGCACAGGCACCGGGACGGTCAACTCGTCATGTGCGCAGCCGCCTCGACCTCCCGCTGTACGTGTTCCGCGAACCTCCGCGTCGCCGTGTTCAGGCCCTGCCCGCGGGGGAGGAGGAGGTCCACCCGGCGTTCCAGGCGGACGGACGTCGTGTTGCCGGTCAGGGGGAGGAAGCGCAGGGGCAGGTCCGGGAGGGGGAGGAGGTCGCGGCTCAGGCTCGCCGGGACGAAGGCGACGCCGAGGCCCGCCGCGACCAGGTCGCTGACCATCGCCCATTCGCTCACCTCGCACACGATCCGCCGCGTCAGGCCGGCCTCCGCGAAGTACGCGTCGGTGAGCAGGCGGCCGGTCCACCGGCTGTGCGTCTCGACGAAGCGTTCGCCGTCGAGGAGGGGCAACGGGACCTCGTCGCGGGCCGCGAGCGGGTGGTCCGGCGGGCAGGCCAGTACGAAAGGTTCCGTGACCAGCTCGACGACGTCCAGCAGTGCGGCCGTCCTGGCCCGGTCCGGCGCGGCGGCCAGTGCGCAGTCCAGTTCACCGTCCGCGACCATGCTGATCATCTCGGTGGCCGGGAACTGCCGCACCTCGATGTCCAGGCCCGGGTGCTCCCGTACGAAGCAGGACAGCCAGGCGGCGAGCGGCACCAGGTGACGGCTGGCCTGGTACGCGCCGATGCGCAGCCGCCCGGTAAGGCCGCCGTGCACGTCCCGTACCGCCTGGAGCGCCGTGTCCGCGGCGTCCAGGGTGCGACGGGCGGCCGGCAGCAGCGCCTCGCCCTCGGTGGTGAGGCGTACGGGACGGGTCCCCCGTACGAACAGCAGCGCCCCGACCTCCTTCTCCAGGGCCCGCACGGACGAGGAAAGCCCGGACTGGACGATCAGCTCGCGGGCGGCGGCCCGGGTGAAGCTGCGTTCCTCGGCGAGGGCGACGAAGTGGCGGAGGTGACGGAGTTCCATGCGTACAGTGTCGCATCAACTATCTCTGTGGGAGATGTTGAGTATCTCCATCTGATGCTCAAGAGCTGGTAAGGGAGGGAAGACGCGGACCGTTGACACAGACATGAACACGACGACGCCGCCCGCCCCCGACACACGGACCGCCGGTCCTGCCCGCGCCTCCCGCACCACCCTCGCCCCCGACACCGCCCGTGCCTCCGGCACCGCCCGTACCTCCGGTACCAGCGGCGCCGCCGGTCACGCCCGGCGCAGGGGTGTCTCGCCCCGCACCGGATTCTGGTTCGTCGCGGTCGCCTTCGCGGTCCTGATGGCGTTCGGCACCGCCCCGACGCCGTTGTGGCCGCTCTACCAGGACCGGGACGGCTTCGGCGCGACCACCGTCACCCTCGCCTTCGCGATCATGGTGGTCGGCGCCGCGGTCGGCTTTCTCGGGCTCGGCCACCTCTCCGACCGCTGGGGCCGTCGCCGCATCATCGTTCCCGCCCTGCTCACGGACGTCGCGGCCGCTTCTTTGCTGGTCCTGTGGCCGGGACTGCCGGGGCTGCTGACCGCCCGGCTGCTGACCGGCCTGGCGGTGGGTCTGATGGCTTCGACGGCGACCGCGTACCTCATGGACCTCTGGCACCGGGCGCACCCGGGGCAGCCGCTGTCGACGACCCCCGGCCTGGTCGCCACCGTGTCCAACCTCGGCGGGCTGGCGCTCGGCCCGCTGCTCGTCGGGGTGCTGGCGCAGTGGTCCGGGTCGCCGCTGGTCACCCCGTTCGTGCTGTTCGGCGCCGTCATGCTGGTGCTGCTGGTCCTGGTGCTCGCGGCCCCCGAGACGGTCGACACGGCGCAGGTCTCCGGCACCCGGCCCGCCCGCTTCGCGCTGCGGGAGGGAGCCCGTCCGGTCTTCGCGGCGGCTGCCGCCACCGGCTTCTTCGCCTTCGCGGCGACCGGCCTCTTCTCCGCGCTGGGCGCGGTCATCGTCCGGCAGGACCTGGGGAGCACGTCGCCGCTGGTCGCGGGCACGGTGACGTTCGTGGTGTTCGGCGCCTCGGTGCTCGCGCAACTGCTGCTGGGGCGGCTGCCGGTGGTGGGCCTGCTGAGGCTGGGCGCACTGCTGTTCCCGCTGGGCCTGGGTCTGACGGCGGTGACCCTGTACGTCCCGTCGCTCGCCCTGCTCCTGCTCGCCGCGGTGCTGTCCGGGTCGGGCTCCGGACTCCTGTTCAAGGCGAGCGTGGACCGGACGGCAGCCGCCGCCGCCCCGACCTCGCGGGCGGGGGTGCTCGCGGTGTTCTTCGTGGTCGCGTACGTGGGGATGGGGGCGCCTTCGGTGCTGTTCGGTCTCGCGGCGAACCACTTCGGGCGGCAGCCGGTGATGCTGGTCTTCGCGGTGCTGCTGTCGGTGGGAACCGCGGTCGCGGCCTGGACCGCGGTACGGGCCTCGGCGGGCGGCCGGGCGCGAACGGTACGACCGAGCAGGATCGTGGCGTCGGGGCCCTCGCCTGCTCCGGCCGATTCCGGCGTTCCCGGTCCCGCCGCTTACGGTGTTTTCGCTCCCGCGGCTTCCGCCGCTTCCCTCGTTCCCGATTCCGCCGCTTCCGCCGCTCCCGCCGCTTCCGCCGCTTCCGTTGGGTCCGCTGCGGATGTCGGCTCCGTGGCGTCCCGCGCTTCCGCTGCGGCCGTCGGCTCTGCGGCGTCCCCCGCCCGGTCGGGCCGGGCGGCCTCGGCCCTCTGTGGCTGACGTGCCGGGCGGCCTCGGCCCTCTGTGGCTGACGTGCCGGGCGGCCTCGGCTCCCTGTGGCCTGTGGCTGACGTGCCGGGCGGCCTCAGACCCGTGACTCCGGCGGCAGTCCCGTCCAGCGCAGCCCGACGGGCAGGTGACCCATGTCGTTGAAGACCAGTACGGAGGCGGGCCGACCCGGGGCGTAGCGGATGACGGTCAGTGCCGCGTTCGCCAGGTTGATGCCGAGCCATCGCCAGGCCGGCGCGTCGTACGCCGCACGCAGGAACCACCCGCCGAGGAAGTTGTGGGTGACGACCAGTTCGTGCCGGGGCTCGTTCCCGTCGACCGTGCCCGTGAACAACTTCAGCGCGCGAGCGGCCAATTGCGGCCCGGCAGCCCGTTCGGCGGGCGGGAACTGCGCCACGAAGTCCAGGTAGCGGTCGGCGTCCACTCCGCCACCGACCAGGTCCTCCCGCGTCGGCTCGTACGGTACGTAGTCCCCGGCAGCCTCCGACACCAACGGCTCGATATCGTCGGCCCGTTGCTCCGCGATCAGCCGCGCCGTCTGCGTGGCGCGGGCCAGCGGCCCGTGGTGGATCGCGGCCAGCGGCACGTCCCGCAAGCGTTCCCCGAGGAGGACGGCCTGACGGCGCCCCGCGTCGGTGAGCGCGGACTCGTCGCTGTTGGCCTCGGCATGCCGGGCGAGATACAGGTAACGGGGCTGGGGCGTGTCCATGACGGGACGCTAACGGACCCCATCGTGGTGAGCAACGGCGTTGGGGCAGCGGAACTGCCGTGTGCGCGGCGGGTGCTGTGGGTTCGACGAGGGCTGTGGGTTCGGTGAGGACTTGGGGTCGGCGGTGACTGCGCGGGCCGGGTCCGGAAGGTCCGCCGCTGGCCGGAAGGTCCGCCGTCGGCCCGAAGGTCCGCCGTGGGAGGTCCGGGTCCGGCTCGGGGGTGTTCGCGGCAGTTGGACGGCGCTGCTCAACCGGCTGCGGCCGTGCGCCGCTCGGGGAAGCCGTGGGACCTGGCGGCGAGCACTGCGAGCAGGACCGGGACCAGGAGGGCGAGCACGCTCCACGGGATGGACGCCGAACCGAGAACTCCGAGCAGGAGGCCGCCGACGACGCCGCCGGCCGCCATGGCCGCGTTCCAGAGGGTGACCAGCATGGCCTGGGTGGCGTCCGCCGCCGCGTGTCCCGCCGTGCCGGCTGCGTCGCCCGCGGCGGTCTGGAGGAGGGTCGGCGCGCCGCCCCAGCCCAGGCCCCACAGCGCGACCGCCGCGTACACCGCCGCAGTGCTGCCGTTGAGGAGTGCCAGCAGCGAGGCGGCGACCGCGATGAGCAGCGTGCTGGCGATCATCAGGGCGCGGAGGCGGCGGTTGATCCGCGCGCCCACGATCCAGATGCTCAGCAGTGACGCCGCGCCGAAGACCAGGAGGACCACGTCGACGGAGTCGCCCATGCCCAGCTCGGTGAGGAACGGGGCGACGAATGTGTAGAGGACGGTGTGCGCGAGGACGAAGACAAGGGTGACGAAGAGGACCGGGACCACGCCGGGGACGCGGAGGACGCCCAGCACTCCCTGCACCCCGGCACCGGCGGTGCAGCCGGGGCCCGTGGTGCCACCGGGCCTCCCGGTCCCGCTGAGGCCCTCGGTCCCGCTGGGGCTACCGGTACCGCAGAGGCCCCCAGTACCGCTGGGGCTGTCGGCGTCACCGGTCGGTGCGGTACTTGAGGTCCGTGCGCTCTGCGCGGTCCGTGCGGTCTTCGCGGTCCGTGTGTTCTTTGCGGCCCCGGGATAGTCCGGGACGCCGGCCGCGATCCAGGCCAGCAGAGCAACGGTCAGCGCCGTCATGACGAGGAACGCGGCCTCCCAGGTCAGGACCTTGCCGAGGTACGTGCCCGTCGGCACGCCCAGCGACAGGGCGACCGGAATGCCCGCCATGGCGATCGCGAGCGCCTTGCCCTGGAGATGCGCGGGAGCCATCCGGCGGGCGTACCCGGCGAGCAGGGCCCAGGCCAGGCCCGCGGCGACGCCGGCGGCGAAGCGGGCGGTCATGGTGAGGACGAAGTCGGTGGACAGCGCGGTGACGGTGTTGGCGACGGCGAAGCCCGCCATCGCCGTCAGCAGCAGGCGCTTGCGCCGCCAGGTCGCGGTCGCCGCGGTCAACGGGATCGCGGTGAGGGCGGTGCCGATCGCGTACACCGTGACGGTCTGGCCGGTGGCGGCCTGGCTGACCCCGAGGTCGGCGCTCATCGCGGGCAGCAGCCCGGCGGGCAGGGTCTCGGTAAGGCTGGTGACGAAGACAGCGGTGGCCAGGGCGAGCAGTGCACTCAAGGGAAGTGGACTGCGCCGTACAGCAGTGGTGGTCCTCGGACTCTCGGGCGGCTGCTGCTGGATATGGGTTCGCATGCCGGTATGTTCGGACCCTCACATCGATGTGAAGGTCAACGCGGCTTGGGGTGAGGTGGGCCACATGCGGATCGGTGAGCTGTCGGAGCGGACCAACACGCCCCGCAGGATGCTGCGTTACTACGAGGATCAGGGCCTCATCGCCGCCCGTCGAGCCGCGAACGGCTACCGCGAGTACGACGAACGCTTCGTCGACCGCGTCGTCCAGATCCGGGGCCTGCTGGACGCCGGACTGCCGACCCGCATCATCAAGCAGATTCTGCCCTGCCTCGACAAACCCCGCACCATCCACTTCCCGGACGCCACCCCGGAGATGCTGTCGACGCTGGAGGCGGAGCTGGAGCGGATGACGGCCCGCGTGGAGTGCCTCACGCGGAACCGGGACGCGATCGCGGAGTACCTGGAGGCGGTGCGACCGGAGGGGGCGAGCGGCGGGCGGACCGATGCGACCGCCTGAGAAGTGGCCCACCGCTGGGTGCCGTAAGTGGCCCAAGGGGTGGGCCACTTGGCTGCATAGGGTGGATCCCACGAGGCGACGGCAACGGCCGGAACCGCCCTCCACCAGCAGGGAGTCACTCATGACCAACACCCCCGCGCCCCTCGCCCCCGCCGCCCCCTCCGACTTCTCCGCCGCGCCCGCCGCCCCCTCCGACTTCTCCGCCGCGCCCGTCCTCACCCGTGCCGCCACCGCCGAGACGGCCAGCGACCCGAGCAGCGTCATGACCCTCCTGGCCGACTGCGGAACCGACGGCAGCACGATCACCAGCTACCGCTCGACCTTCGCGGCCGGAGCGGTGGGCGCCCCTGCCCACTTCCACACCCGCGCCTCCGAGCTCTTCTTCGTCATCGGCGGCTCCCTCCAGGTCCTGGTGGACGAAGAGGTCCAGACCCTGAGCGAGGGCGACTTCCTCCTCGTCCCTCCGCACACCCCGCACGCGTTCGCGGCCGCCCCCGGGGCGACCGCCGACGTCCTCTTCGTCTTCACCCCCGGCATGCCCCGTTTCGACTACCTCCGTCTGCTCGGCCGTGTGATGCGCGGCGAGGCGGACCCGCAGGAGATCAAGGACTCCTCCGAGCTGTACGACAACCACTACGTGGACAGCCCGGTCTGGCGTGCGGCACTCGCAACGGCGGTGTAGTGCGCGGACGTGGGACCACGAGCGCGCGGAGAGACGGGGATCCGAGGGCAGTGAGACCCGGACCGCGGAGGCACCCCGAGGCACCCCGAGGCATCCCGAAACATCCCGAGGCACCTACGAGACACCCCCTCTAGCCCATGAGGGCTTCGTTGATCTGCCGGGCGGTCTGCGTGGCCACCCGAGGGTCGACGGCGGCGTAGGAGGTGTAGGCGTTCAGGCCGGTGGCCATGGCCCAGCCGCGGCCCCGCAGCCAGGTGGCGTCGTCCACGCCGAGCGTGTCGCGGAAGGCGGTCCGGCTGCCCGGCGTCATGAGGGTGAAGGCGATCATCAGGTCGCACGCCGGGTCACCGATGCCGAGCCCGCCGAAGTCGATGACGGCGCTGAGGCGGCCGTCCACGGTCAGCAGGTTGCCCGTGTGGAAGTCACCGTGGAACCAGACCGGTGGACGATCCCATGCGGGGGCACCCATGGCGGCGTCCCACAGCTCCGTCATCGCCGTGCCGTCGAAGACGCCGTCGACCTCGGCGATGGCGGACCGCGTCGCGCGGTCGCGGCCGGCCAACGACCAGCCGGAGAGACCTTCGCGGGCGGTACCGGACGGAAGGTCGTGGAGTGCGAACCGCTGCAAGGCCCGTAGAAAACAGGCCAATTCGGTGGCGACACCGGTGGAGTCGGCCAGGGCGTCCGCGGTCGCCACCTCGCCCTGCACCCAGCGGGACACCGCCCACGGCCACGGGTAGCCGAAGCCGGGTTCGCCCACGGCCACCGGCACCGGAATGGCCAGAGGGAGGTGCGGGGCGAGCCGCGGCAGCCACCGGAACTCCTTCCGGGCCTGACCGATGGCCCCGGCGTGCCGGGGCAGCCGAACGGCCAGCTCTTCGCCCAGCCGGTGAATCACGTGATCGGAGCCGGCCGGAACGAAGGGGCGAAGAGGCAGTCCCGCCCACTGCGGGAACTGGGTGTCCACCAGTCGTCTGACGAGTGCGGTATCGATCTCCGGCCGAATGTCCCTGGCTCTCGCGGTTGCCAAGACGACTCCTGCGCTCGGTCCGCTCCGTGTGGCGGACAGCAGGAACCATCACAATGTCCCGCTGCTCCGCCTGTCGACTGATTTAACCGCTGCGTGGAGGGGGCGGGCGTGCGGTCCTGCTGGTGGTCGAAGGGCGCGGCCATGCGGTCCTGCCGACGGTCGAAGAACGCCGGCCTGCGGCGAAAAAAGTAGGCGCTCCAGCCCAGTAGCCCCTACCTTCGGCTGCATGTCTGACGAGTGTTTCGGGCACCCACGGCTCGCCGCGATCTACGACCCACTCGACCTCGATCGCAGCGATCTCGACGCGTACGTCCGGATGACGGAGGAGTTCGGGGCACGTCAGGTGCTGGACATCGGCTGTGGAACAGGCGTGTTCGCGCTTCTGCTGGCCGAACGCGAGATCGAGGTCGTGGGTGTCGATCCCGCCCAAGCGTCCATCGACATGGCCCGAGCCAAACCGGGCAGTGAGCGAGTGCACTGGATCTGTGGCGACGCCACGGCACTTCCGGCGATGCGAGCCGACCTGGCAACCATGACGGCGAACGCCGCCCAGCAGATCATCGATCCGCAGGCATGGCGCCGGACCTTGCGTGGCGGATACGAGGCGCTACGGCCCGGCGGTCGGCTGGTGTTCGAAACCCGGGATCCAGCCGCACGCGCCTGGGAGGAGTGGCACCGCGAAGCCTCCTATCGCGTGACGGAGATTCCGGAGGTCGGCGCCGTAGAGAGCTGGGTGCAGGTGATCGAGGTGAGCGAGCCGCTGGTGACGTTCCGCTGGACCTACGTGTTCGCTGCCGACGGGGAGGTGCTGACCTCGGACTCCACCTTGCGCTTCCGCGAGCGGCAGGAGGTCGGGACGGAACTGGTCGCGCAGGGGTTCGCGGTGGAGGACGTACGCGACGCCCCTGACCGGCCGGGCAAGGAGTTCGTCTTCGTCGCGCGACGCCCGTAGCTCGGCCCACTGCCCCTCGGGAGACTTCGTTGCGCCCGAACGGATCCCGCGGAACCCCTCGCAAGCACTGGAAACGGACGGCACCGGCCATCCGTCGCGAACCGCCACCACGTGGCGTGTAGCACTTTTGCAAGCAGGTGCTTGCAAAAGTTAGCAAGCCGGGTGCATCCTCGGAGGCATGGCATCACTGAACGTCGGCAACCTCGGGGAGTACCTGCGCGAGCAGCGGCGCAACGCGCAGCTGTCCTTGCGCCAGCTCGCCGATGCCGCCGGGGTGTCCAATCCGTACCTCAGCCAGATCGAACGCGGCCTGCGCAAGCCCAGCGCGGACATCCTCCAGCAGCTCGCGAAAGCGCTGCGGATCTCCGCCGAGACGCTGTACGTGCAGGCCGGAATCCTAGACGAGAAGGAACGGGACGAGCTGGAGACGCGCGCCGTCATCCTGGCCGACCCCTCGCTCAACGAGCGGCAGAAGCAGGTACTGCTGCAGATCTACGAGTCCTTCCGCAAGGAGAACGCCGCGGAGAGCGCGGCGCAGGCCGTGGCCGACGTCGTGGCCGTGGCTGAGGACGGGGATGCGGTGCCGGGTGCGACGGGCGCCGCGGACACGCGTGACGCCCGCAGTGATGACGTACCACCCTCACAATGACGCGATCCGGGAGGACCACAGTTATGGCCATCAGCGATGACCTGCGCAAGACCCTCGCCGACCCGACCCCCCTCTACTTCGTCGCCGGTACGGCGGACCTCGCCGTCCAGCAGGCCAAGAAGCTGGCCGAGGAGGCGCCCGAGCGCTTCGAGAAGGTCCGCCGGACCGACCCCAAGGCCGTGCAGGAGAAGGTGACCTCGCAGGCCAAGGAGGCGCAGGTCACCCTCCAGTCGAAGTTCACCGAGGTCGTCGGTTCCTTCGACACGGACCTGAAGAAGCTGGGCGAGACGGCCCAGGACCTCGCGCTGCGGGGCGTGGGCGTGGCCGCTGAGTACGCGGTCAAGGCCCGTGAGGCGTACGAGAAGGTCGCCGAGCACGGCGAGCAGACCGTGAAGGGCTGGCGCGGCGAGGCGGCCGAGGAGATCAACGAGATCGCCATCGCCGTCGAGCCCGACCCGGAGCCGAAGCCCGCCGTGGCGACGGAGCCCGCCGTGGCGACCGAGCCGGTCGTGGCGACGGAGCCTGTCGTGGCGACCGAGCCTGTCGTGGCGACCGAGCCGCAGAGCGCGGCGACGAAGTCCGCCGTGGCGGGCACCGACGCGCCGAAGGCCGCGGCCCCGGTCGTGCTGGAGACGAACTCCGAGTCGGCGCAGAAGAAGGCACCGGCACGCAAGGCCGCGGCGAAGAAGGCCGCTCAGGACGCCGAGCAGAAGTAGCAGAGACAGCACAAGCAGTCGCACGATCCGCTGCCGGAAACCGGCGGATCAGGCGGTTTCGTACGGCCGGACACGACGGGCCGGTTCGCCCCGAGGGCGTCCGGTCCGTCGTTTCGGTACCTTGGGCCAGGCGGTCACGTGGCGGTCAACCCTGATGAGGCGGTGCTCAGTATGTTGCGTTCGGGATTCGATGTCGGGCTGATGATCGTGGTCGACCTGGTGTTCATCGTCACGGCGGTGGCCGCGCTGATCATGGCCGCCACCGCACGGGCCGACGCGTACCGGGCCGCCGACAAGCAGTCCAAGAACTTCTGGCTGGTCATCCTCGGCATCACCGTCGTCGTGAACCTGCTCCTGCCGATGCTGTTCCTCCAGATCGCGGGCCTGGTCGCGTCGATCGTCTTCCTGGTGGACGTACGGCCCGCCCTGCGCCAGGTCTCCGGAGGCGGCGGCGGCCGACGCGGCGGCAGCAGCAGCGACGGGCCGTACGGGCCCTACAACGGCGGGCGCTGAGAGCCGGAGGTCCGGAAGGGCGCACCGGGTCGGGCCGACCCGGTGGCCCCGGCGTACCTGCTGCGGTCCCGGGTCTCCTCCCGGTCGAGCAGCAGGACCGCCACGTCGTCCGTCAGCTCGCCGCCGTTCAGCTCGCGCACCCGGGTTACGGCGGCGTCCAGCAGCTCCTCGCCGCGCAGCCCCTCGGCGAGCTGACCGTTGATCATGTCGACCATGCCGTCCTGGCCGAGCCTGCCGGGCTCACCCAGGCCGTCGGCACCGGAGACGCGGCCCTCGATCAGTCCGTCCGTGTACATCAACAGGCTCCAGGCGCCGCCCAGTTCGACCTGTTGCCGGGGCCAGCGGGCGCGCGTCAGCAGGCCGAGGGCCGGTCCGCCGTCCTCGTACGGCATGAGCCTGGCGACCCGCTGCCCCTGCCGGTCCTGCCGGGCGATCAGCGGGGCCGGGTGGCCGGCCAGGCACAGTCCGGCGCGGCGGCCGTCCGGTGCGATGTCGACCGTGCAGAGCGTCGCGAAGATCTCCTCGCTCTCCCGCTCGTGCTCCAGGACGCGCTGGAGCGTGGAGAGCAGCTCGTCGCCGCACAGGCCGGCGAACGTCAGCGCCCGCCAGGCGATCCGCAGCTCCACGCCGAGGGCCGCCTCGTCGGGGCCGTGCCCGCAGACGTCGCCGATCATCGCGTGGACCGTGCCGTCCGGGGTGCGGACGGTGTCGTAGAAGTCACCGCCCAGCAGTGCGCGGGAGCGGCCGGGGCGGTAGCGCGAGGCGAACCGCAGGTCCGAGCCGTCCAGCAGCGGGGTCGGGAGCAGACCGCGCTCCAGGCGGGCGTTCTCCTGGGCGTGCAGACGGGACTCGGCCAGCTTGTACGAGGCGGTGTCGGCGCGCTTGCGTTCCACCGCGTACCGGATGGCCCGGCTCAGCAGCCGCGCGTCCAGCTCGTCGCGGAACAGGTAGTCCTGCGCACCGGCCCGCACCGCGTCCGCCGCGTGTTCCGCCCGGTCGGGCGGGATCAGCGCGAGGACGGCCTGGCCGGGGGCCATCCGCAGGACGTCGTGGAGAGCGCCCAGCACGGGACCCGTGCGATTCCCCTCGGCCCCGCCGGGCCCGCTGCCGGAGCCGTCGCCGGTTCCGTCGTCGGCACCTTGGGCGGCGTCCTCCGTGCAGCCGGGGCAGTGCCCGCAGCCGGGCAGGGCCAGGTCGAGCAGGATGCAGTGCACGTCGTCGGTGAGCAGCCGCTCGGCCTCGGTGAGGTTGCGGGCGGTGCGGACACGGACCTTGGTGCCGTTCGCGGTGTCGAACAGCGCGGGCACGGCGAACGCGTCCGCCGGGTCGTTCTCGATCACCAGCAGCGTGAGGTCGGTCGGCTGCTGGTGGGGTGCGGCTGTGCTGTTGTGGTCGCCGGCCTGACCGCTTTCCGCGGCAGGCACAACTCTCTGCCGCGGTATGGGTACGGGCATCGGTTCGGTTCCTTCCCTCCCCCCGAGGGCACGGTGGGACGCCGATCGACGCCCCGCCAAACGGGGACCTTAGCGGTAGGCGGCACCGCAACGGAATGGCGTGGCCGCAGCGGACGGGGTCATATGCCGGTGCGTTTCGCCGCCTCCGGCCAGGCATAAGCCGCTCCGGGACGCGCGCCGACCGACTCCCGGCCCATGACAAAGATCACGCCGAGCCCGCCGCGCCGCCCATGATCACCTGGGGATCGCCCGAGCCGGAGTGCCCCCGCGACCCGTCGGCCTGCCGACGGGTCCACGTCCCCCTGCCACCCGCGCCACCCGGTACGCCCTCCGCCCCCACTCCCCCCGCCCCTGCCGGACGCCCACCGATGCCGCAGCCCACCGATCCCGCAGCCTGCCGCGTCCGTGCGCCCGCGCCCTCGTAACCTCCCGCGTGCGTGAGCCCCACCGCGCCCGCACGGCTACCGCGCCCGTACGACCCCCAATATCGGCATGGACCCCGCCCCTGCCACCGTCACACTCCGTCCCGGCCTCGGCGCGTGCACCATCTTCCCGTCGCCGATGTACATCGCCACGTGGCTCGCGTCCGCGAAGTAGACGATCAGGTCGCCGGGCCGGATGTCCGCCATCCGCACCTTGGGCAGCAACCGCCACTGTTCCTGCGACGTGCGTGGGATGTCGTGCCCTGCGGCCGCCCACGCCTGCTGGGTGAGCCCCGAGCAGTCGAAGGCGTCCGGGCCCTCCGCTCCCCAGACGTACGGGGCTCCTATCTGCGCCGTCGCGTACCCGACCGCGCGCCTGCCCTGTTCCGTCGCCCCGGCTCCGCCGCCGTTCTTCAGAGCGCCGGAGTCCAGCCAGGATCTCTGCGCGCGGTACTGCTCGTCGCGCTCCAGTTCCAGCAGTCGGGCCCGCTCGCCGGTCTCCAGGCGGGCCTCCAGCTTCTCGGCCGCGTCGATCTGCTTCTCTATCTCCTTCTGGGCCTCCGCCTTGCGCTTGCGGTTGGCCTCCAGCTTCTTCCACTCACCGCTCGCGTCCTGGGAGTACGTCCGCAAGTCCTCCTGCGCCCGGGTCATTTCGTCCAGCATCCCCTTGACGGCCTGTTGCCCCTGCTGCATCCGGCCCGCGCCGCGCAGGAACAGGTCCGGGTCGCCGCTCATCATCAGCCGGGCGCTCTGCGGTACGCCGCCCGTCCGGTACTGGGCGCGTGCCTGGGCGCCGATGCGGTCCTTGAGCTTCTCGATCTTCTGCTCACCGGCGACGATCTGCCGGGCCAGCTTGGCGATCTCGCCGGACTGGGTCTGCGCCTGGTCCTCGGCGAGGTTGTACGCGTCGGTGGCGACCGCCGCCTTCCGGTACAGACCGTCTATCTCTCTGCGCACCTCGTCCAGGCTCTTCCCGGAGCCGGAGCCGGAGCCGGAGCCGGAGCCGGAGCCGGGCGGTGGCGGTGGATCCGCGTACGCCTGTCCCGGCAGCACCAGCACGCTCAGCGCGCAGGCCAGTGCGATGGCGGTCGTGACGCTTCGGCCACGGTGACGACTGATACGGCGTCGGTTCACGAGCTCCCCCCGGAAACAAGTCACATCTGATGGTCCGTCTGATGGGCCGTCACGGCCCGGTGATACCGGTCGCCCCCCGCTGGTGCCGGTGCGATGCCGCCGCGCCGCCGCAAAAGGGACGGACGCGGAAACAACGACCCTCCACAACCCCCGGGAACCTTCCGGCCCTTCCCTCCACACCGTCCGACGAACGAGATCCCCTTCCCGTTCCCCGAATTCCACCTCTCCCGAGAAAGCCCCGCATTGTTCACCGGTAGGTGGTCCTCCGCCACCGGTACGAGGTGTTCCGCCACCGGTACGAGGCATTCCCTCACCGGTACGAGGTGTTCCGCGGGGCCAGCGCCTCCCAGCGCACCGTCACCTCTCCCTGCCGCCAGCGCCGCTCCCCGTCCGCCGCCGCGTGCCCGGTGGGGGAGTGCGGCCCGGTCACCGGCCAGTCCGCGGAAAGGTCCCGCACCGCCCTGATCCACCGCTGCCGCGCTCCCAGCGAGGCGAACGGGGCCGCCGCGGCCCACGCCCGGTCGAAGTCCCGAAGGAAGGCGTGCACCGCCTCACCCGGCACGTTCCGGTGGATCAGCGCCTTGGGAAGCCGTTCGGCCAGGTCGGAGGGGCGGTCCAGGGAGCCCAGCCGGGTCGCGAAGGTGACCGTGCGCGGGCCCTCCGGCCCCAGTGCCACCCACACGTGCCGCCGTCCGATCTCGTCGCAGGTCCCCTCCACCAGCAGCCCGCCCGGCGCCAGCCTGCCCCTGAGCCGCTCCCACACGGCGGCCACCTGTTCCTCGTCGTACTGCCGCAGGACGTTCGCCGCGCGGATCAGCGCCGGCCGCCGGCCGCCGTCCAGCGGCACTTCGAAGCCCCCGTGCCGGAAGGTCAGCCCCTCCCGCTCGTACGGCTTCGCGCCCGTCACGCGCGCGGGCTCGATCTCGATGCCGACGACCTCGACGGCGGGCGCGGCGGTCCGCAGCCTTCCGAGCAGCTCGACCGCCGTCCAGGGGGCGGCCCCGTAGCCCAGGTCGACCGCCACGGCTCCCGGGGCGCGCAGCAGGGCAGGGCCGTGGACGGCGGCGATCCAGCGGTCCATGCGACGCAGCCGGTTCGGGTTCGTGGTCCCGCGGGTGACGGCGCCGACGGGGCGCGCGGGGGACGTGCGGGAGGCCATGCACCGAGCGTAAGCGGGCGGAGCGGGCGGGAACACAACGCAATGATTTGGCAAAGTGGAAATGGAATAGGGAATTCCGCTGTTCTCCCCCTTCGGAAGGGCCGCACAGCCCCCGCTGAGGCGTGCCCACCGGCAGGTGCCTCTGTCCCGCAGATGTTCCCGCCCAGCAGAAGTCCCCGCACAGTCGAGGAGGACCGTCGACGTGAGCCAGTACGTCTCCCGACTCACCGGCACACTGGCCGCGGCGGCCACCCCCCGCCTGCGCCTCCCGGGCAGTGCCCCGCGCAAGCCGCGCCGGATCGCCATGCTCAGCGTGCACACCTCACCGCTGCACCAGCCCGGCACCGGCGACGCGGGCGGCATGAACGTCTACATCGTCGAGCTGGCCAAGCGCCTCGCCGCGATCAACATCGAGGTGGAGATATTCACCCGGGCCACCACCGGCGGCCTCCCCGCGCGCGTGGAGCTCGCGCCCGGAGTCCTCGTACGGCACGTCGACGCGGGCCCCTACGAAGGGCTCGCCAAGGAGGAGCTGCCCGCCCAGCTCTGTGCCTTCACGCACGGCGTGATGCAGGCGTGGGCCGGCCAGCGTCCCGGCTACTACGACCTCGTGCACTCGCACTACTGGCTCTCCGGGCACGTCGGCTGGCTCGCGGCACAGCGCTGGGGCGTCCCCCTCGTCCACGCCATGCACACCATGGCCAAGGTCAAGAACGCCTCCCTCGCCGAGGGCGACACCCCCGAGCCGGCCGCCCGCGTCATCGGCGAGACCCAGATCGTCCGGGCGGCCGACCGGCTGATCGCGAACACCGCCGAGGAGGCCGACGAGCTGGTCCGCTTCTACGAGGCCGACCCGGGCCACGTCGCCGTCGTGCACCCCGGCGTCAACCTGGACCGCTTCCGCCCCTCGCCCAAGGACACCGGCACGCTCCGTCCAGGAGGCGCCCCCTCCGGACGTGCCGCCGCCCGAGCCCGCCTCGGCCTCCCGCAGGACGCGTTCATTCCGCTCTTCGCGGGCCGCATCCAGCCCCTCAAGGCCCCCGACGTCCTGCTCCGCGCCGTCGCCGTCCTCCTCGCCGAGGACCCCACGCTGCGTACCAAGCTGGTCGTGCCGGTCGTCGGCGGCCCCAGCGGCAGCGGCATGGCAAAGCCGGAGAAGCTCCAGAAACTGGCCGCCCGGCTCGGCATCGCCGACGTGGTCCGTTTCCGGCCGCCGGTCGGCCAGGACCGTCTCGCCGACTGGTTCCGCGCCGCCTCCGTCCTCGTCATGCCCTCGTACAGCGAGTCCTTCGGCCTGGTCGCGATCGAGGCGCAGGCGACGGGCACCCCGGTCGTCGCCGCCGCCGTCGGAGGTTTGCCCGTCGCCGTACGGGACGGGCGCACCGGCTTTCTCATCGAGGGCCACGACCCGGCCTCGTACGCCCGCGCCCTGCGCCGTTTCGTCGACCGTCCGGCACTCGTCGACTCCATGGGCGAGGCAGCAGCCCGGCACGCCCAGGCCTTCGGCTGGGACACCGCCGCGTCCGCGACCGCGGACGTCTACACCGCGGCGATGTACGAACACCGACGTCACGTACGCTCGCACCATGGCTGACACTGCGCGCACTGCCGACGCACGGGGCATCCTCGAAGCGGCCCTCAACGAGGCCGAACTGAAGTGGGAGAGCCCCTCGCCGGGCTCCTACGTCGTCACGCTCCCCGGCACCCGCAAGCTCTCCACGACCGTGTCGCTCCTCGTCGGACAGCACTCGCTCTCCCTGAACGCCTTCGTGATCCGTCACCCCGACGAGAACCACGAGGCCGTCCACCGCTGGCTCCTGGAACGGAACCTGCGCCTGTACGGGGTCGGTTACGCGATCGACGCGCTCGGCGACATCTACCTCGCCGGGAAGCTCCCGCTCGCCGCCGTCACCCCGGACGAGATCGACCGCCTCCTCGGCTCGGTCCTCGAAGCCGCCGACGGAAGCTTCAACACCCTCCTGGAACTGGGCTTCGCCACCGCGATCCGCAAGGAGTACGACTGGCGGGTCTCCCGCGGCGAGTCCACCCGCAACCTGGACGCCTTCGCCCACCTCACGAAGCCGCGCGGCTGATTCGCCCACTTGACGAAGCCGCGCGGCTGATTCGCCCACTCACGAAGCCGCGGACCGAGCGGGGCGTTCAGGCGGCGGGGGTGACGTCCGAGGTCTTCGCCGCGTCCTCCTGGCGCACCGCCGCCACCGCCACCTCGCGCGGCTCCTCCGGCAGCCCCCGCATCAGCACCCCGTACCCGGCCGCCGCCGCCATCCCGATCGCCGCGCAGCCGCCCCACAGCCACTCGCTGCCGAAGCGGTCGATGACGTACCCGCCCAGCAGCGGCGCCACCAGTGCCGCCACCGCCCACGACATCGTGTACATGCCCTGGTACCGGCCGCGCCCGTGCACCGGCGACAGCCGCACCACCAGCCCCGTCTGAATGGGCGAGTTCACGATCTCGGCCAGCGTCCACACGCACACCGTCAGGACGTACACCCCCAGCGACCCGGCGAACGCGGTCAGCCCGAAGCCGTACCCGGCGAGCAGCGAGGAGAGCACCAGCAGCCGCCTGGGGTCCCGGTGCGCGATGAAGCGGGTGACCGGGATCTGCAACGCCACGATCAGCACACCGTTGACCGCGATGGCCGTACCGAAGTCGGAGCTGGAGAACCCGTCCGCACCCATTGCCACCGGCAGTGCCACGTACCCCTGCTGGAAGATCAGCGCCACCAGGAACGAGAGACCCACCACGCCCATGAAGCGCCCGTCGCGCAGCACCGTCCCGAGCCCCACGCCCGCCTCGTCGGCCTTCTCCGCCACCGTCCGCTCGGGCCGCGACTCCGGCAGCTTCACGAAGACGACGATTGCGCAGCCCAGCGTCATCACCGCCTCGATGAGGAAGCCGGCGCGGTAGCTGTACTCGGCGAGGAAGCCGGCCCCGGCCGACGAGATCGCGAATCCCAGGTTGATCGCCCAGTAGTTGAGACTGAACGCCCGCACCCGGTCCTCGGGTTTCACGATGTCCGCCATCATCGCCTGCACCGCGGGCCGGGAGGCGTTGCTCGCCATACCGACCAGGAACGCGACGGCCGCGATGGCCGGCGGATGCTCCACGAACCCCAGCAGCGCCACCGACAGGGCGGTCGACACCTGCGCGGCCAGCATCGTGGGCCGCCGCCCCAGCCGGTCCGCCATCACGCCCGCGCCGAGCGAGGAGACGACCCCGCCGAGCCCGTGCAGCGCCGCCACCAGACCGGCGTACGTCGCGGAATAGCCGCGGTCCAGCGTCAGGTACAGCGCCATGAAGGTGGCGACGAACGCCCCCAGCCGGTTGACCAGCGTGCTCGTCCACAGCCACCAGAACTCCCGGGGGAGCCCCGAGACGCTCTCGCGCACGGCGCGCCTCAGTCCTGTCGCGAACATGCGGATTCCCCCGGGGTGTCAGTGGCCTGACGTAAGTGGCCTGCCAGATGTCCGCAACCTACGAAGTGGATGCATGGGCCCGCCAATCGATTGACGCCGACCGTCAATCCACCGCCTCGCACCCCCGCGCGCCCGCCCCCGCCCACCGCACCCCAGCCCCGCAGCTTCGCGCGCCCGCCCCCGCCCACCGCTCGGTCACCTCGACCTCCATACCGCAGCCTCGCGCGCCCGCGTACGCGCGCGAGCCACCCCGGACGTCCATTACGCTCGTACGCATGGCCGACGCACCGTACAAGCTGATCCTCCTCCGCCACGGCGAGAGCGAATGGAACGCGAAGAACCTGTTCACCGGCTGGGTGGACGTCAACCTCACCGAGAAGGGCGAGAAGGAGGCCGTACGGGGCGGTGAGCTGCTCACGGCCGCCGGTCTCCTCCCGGACGTCCTGCACACCTCGCTCCAGAAGCGCGCCATCCGCACCGCCCAGCTCGCGCTGGAGTCCGCGGACCGCCACTGGATCCCGGTGCACCGCAGCTGGCGCCTGAACGAGCGCCACTACGGCGCCCTCCAGGGCAAGGACAAGGCGCAGACCCTCGCCGAGTTCGGCGAGGAGCAGTTCATGCTGTGGCGCCGCTCGTACGACACCCCGCCGCCGGTCCTGGAGGACGGCACCGAGTTCTCGCAGTCCGAGGACCCCCGCTACGCCACGATCCCCTCGGAGCTGCGCCCCCGCACCGAGTGCCTCAAGGACGTCGTCGAGCGCATGCTCCCGTACTGGTACGACGGCATCGTTCCCGACCTCCTCGACGGCAAGACCGTCCTGGTCGCCGCCCACGGCAACAGCCTCCGCGGCCTGGTCAAGCACCTCGACGGCATCTCCGACGAGGACATCTCCGGCCTGAACATCCCGACCGGCATCCCGCTCTACTACGAGCTCGACGCCGACTTCCACCCCGTCACCAAGGGCGGCAAGTACCTCGACCCGGACGCGGCGGCCGCGGCCATCGAGGCGGTCAAGAACCAGGGCAAGAAGAAGTAACGGCGTTCACCGCCTCACGTGCGACGAGGGACCCGGCCGATGCACTGGCCGGGTCCCTCGTCGTGCGTGACGCGCGCGGTCAGCCGCAGCCGCCGCCGCACTGGCAGGAGCCGCCGGACTGGCAGCCGCAGCTGCAACCGGAGCCGCAGCCGCAGGCGCCGAGGACGGGCAGGAACGTCACGTCCCGGGTTTCCTGCGGGGTTTCGGTGTTCGGGGTGTCGGCCATGGGTCCTCCTCGAAGGCACGCCGTAAGGCAGCGCGACGCGTTGCCCCACCCATTCCATGCCCATCCCGCGGGCGCATCAACAGCGCGCGGAAGCACGGGAGTCGAAGGGGAGTGCGAAGGGCGGACCGGGGTCAGGCCTGTGCGCCGTTGTCCTGTGCCGCCTGGATCTCGTCCGCGTGCTCGCCCGTGACCAGGTACACGACACGCTTGGCGACCGACACCGCGTGGTCCGCGAAACGCTCGTAGTACCGGCCGAGGAGGGTCACGTCGACGGCGGTCTCGATGCCGTGCTTCCAGCGGTCGTCCATCAGATGGGTGAAGAGCGTGCGGTGCAGGAGGTCCATCTCGTCGTCGTCCTGCTCCAGCTGGAGGGCCAGGTCGACGTCCTTGGTGATGATGACCTCCGCCGACTTCGCCATCAGGCGCTGGGCGAGCTGCCCCATCTCCAGGATGGTGGCGTGCAGGTCGTTCGGCACGGCGGTGGCCGGGAAGCGCAGCCGGGCCAGCTTCGCGACGTGCTGGGCCAGGTCGCCGGAGCGCTCCAGGTCCGCGCTCATCCGCAGCGAGGTGACGACGATGCGCAGGTCGGTGGCGACCGGCTGCTGGCGGGCCAGCAGCGCTATCGCGCGGGCCTCCAGGTCGTGCTGGAGCTCGTCGACCTTCTGGTCGCCGGCGATGACGCTCTCGGCGAGCTTGAGGTCGGCGTCGAGCATGGCCGTGGTGGCGCGCCCTATGGCCGAACCGACCAGCCGTGCCATCTCGACCAGCGCCTCGCCGATCGAGTCGAGTTCTTCGTGGTACGCGTCCCGCATGGGGTTCCCTACTTCCTGACTTCACTGGTGCAGCGGTGATTCCGGGGTACGGCCGGGGTCTGGCGGGGCTCCGGTCCCCACGTTCCCACCATCCGTTCGCGACGCGTCCGGTTCCGGCCGATGAAGTGAACCGACCCCATCCCCTCGGTGAACTCTGGGCGACGAACGGATCAGCCGGCACCCATTCGCCCGAGTCTGTGTCAGTGACCAGGCATAACCTTGGGCACATGGACGTGAACGCGGCAGTCGCCGCAGCAGCAGCGATGGCCGGACTGTGCACCGGCGTCATCGCCATGCTGGCGTTCCGCTGGAGCGAACGCGAGCAGAAGCGACCCACCCGCTCCTCCGTACGGCCCGAGGCGAACGCCACCCTGCCGCCGGGCGTGGACACCGTCCTGTCCGTGCTCCGCTCCTCCGCGGTCGTGCTCGACGAGAGCGACAACGTGGTCAAGGCCAGCTCCGCGGCGTACGCCCTGGGTCTGGTCCGGGGCGGGAAACTGGCGGTCGAACCCATGATGCACATGGCCCGCGACACCCGGCGAGACGGGGAGATACGACAGGTCGAGCTGGACCTTCCGCGCCGCGGGACCGGCCGGGGCGAGGCGCTGGCGGTGTCCGCGCGGGTCGCCCCGCTCGGCTCCCGGCTGGTGCTCCTGCTGGTGGAGGACCTGACCGAGGCACGCCGTATCGAAGCGGTACGGCGCGACTTCGTCGCCAATGTGAGCCACGAGCTGAAGACCCCGGTGGGGGCGCTCTCCCTGCTCTCGGAAGCCGTCATGGACGCCTCCGACGACCCCGAGGCGGTCACCCGGTTCGCCGGCCGCATGCAGATCGAGGCGACCCGGCTCACCTCGCTCGTGCAGGAGATCATCGACCTCTCCCGGGTGCAGAACGACGACCGGCTGGAGGACTCGGAACCGGTACGCGTGGACGAACTGGTCGCCGAGGCCATAGACCGCAGCCGGCAGACCGCCACCTCGAAACAGATCACCATGGCGGCGGGCGGCACCTCCGGACTGCACGTCTGGGGCAACCGCGGCCAGCTCGCCGCCGCCCTCGGCAACCTCGTCGAGAACGCCGTCAACTACAGCTCCTCCGGCACCCGCGTCGGCATCGCGGCCCGCCGGGTGCCCGCCCCCGGTGGCGACCTCATAGAGATAGCCGTGACCGACCAGGGCATCGGCATCTCCGAACGGGACCGCGACCGCGTCTTCGAGCGGTTCTACCGCGTCGACCCGGCCCGCTCCCGCGCCACCGGCGGCACCGGTCTTGGCCTGGCCATCGTCAAGCACGTGGCCGCCTCGCACGGCGGCGAGGTCACCGTGTGGAGTTCCGAGGGACAGGGCTCCACCTTCACCCTGCGGCTGCCCGAAGCGGGTTCCGTCCGCGAGTCCAGGGTCGAGCACACCCCGGGCCGACCGCTCGTCGGCCCCGACGACGTCGACGCGGTCGAGGGGTTCGACGAGGATGCCGAGATCCTGGCCGACGACAGCACGTCCCGCGCCCCGGCCGACGGCAGCACGTCCCGCGCGCCGGACAGCGACAGCACGTCCCGCGCGCCGGACAGCGACAGGGCGTCCCGTGGCTCCCGCGCGTACGTCGGCGAGAGCGCGCCCGGCACCGCCAACACCTTCCGTACCTTCAGCACGTCCAGCGCCCCCCGTACGCACGAGCCGTACGCGGCCGCGACGTACGAGCCCCAGACCCCCATCCGTGAGAACGCCCCTGCCCCGGAGGTCCTTCCGTGACCCGAGTGCTCGTCGTCGAGGACGAGGAATCCTTCAGCGACGTCCTGTCCTACATGCTCCGCAAGGAGGGCTTCGAAGTCGCTGTCGCGGCCACCGGCCCCGACGGGCTCGACGAGTTCGAGCGCAACGGCGCCGACCTCGTCCTGCTCGACCTGATGCTCCCCGGCCTGCCCGGCACGGAGGTCTGCCGCCAGCTGCGCGTGCGCTCCAACGTGCCGGTCATCATGGTGACCGCCAAGGACAGCGAGATCGACAAGGTGGTCGGACTGGAGATAGGCGCCGACGACTACGTCACCAAGCCCTTCTCCTCGCGCGAGCTGATAGCCCGCATCAGGGCGGTGCTGCGCCGTCGCGGGGAGCCGGAGGAAGTCACTCCGGCGGCCCTGGAGGCCGGTCCGGTACGGATGGACGTGGACCGTCACGTCGTCACCGTCGCCGGAGCCAAGATCGACCTCCCGCTCAAGGAGTTCGACCTGCTGGAGATGCTGCTGCGCAACGCGGGCCGCGTGCTGACCCGCATGCAGCTCATCGACCGCGTCTGGGGCGCGGACTACGTCGGCGACACCAAGACCCTCGACGTCCACGTCAAGCGCCTGCGCGCCAAGATCGAGCCGGACCCGGGGGCCCCGCGCTACCTGGTCACGGTGCGCGGACTGGGCTACAAGTTCGAGCCGTAGACCGGACCCCGCCCGGCCGGGTTCGCCGGGTGGTGCACGACAGACGGGAGGGCCCTGCCGGCAATCGCCGGCGGGGCCCTCCCGTCTGTCCGCGCGGTGCGTCAGCGCGCCGCGGTCTGCGTGGCCGTGCCCGCCGGGGGAGTGGGCGTCGTGTTCGCCGGGCTTCCCGTCTGCGAGCCCGGGGTGCTGCCGGGGGTCCCGGTCGGGGTGCCGGGGGTGCCGGTCGGGGTGCCGGTGGGCGTCGCCGGGACCTTGTCCGGGCCGAAGCCCTCGAAGTGGTCGCGCGCGGGGACGACGAAGGCGCGCAGCGTCACGTCGCCGGTCTCGCTGAAGGAGAACGTGACCGGCTGGGCGTTGCCGTTCTGCGCGGACTCACGGCCGTTCTCGACGACCGCGGAGACGTTGCCCTTGCCGCCGATGATCACGGAGCCGCCGGCCGGGACGGTGATCTTGCCGGTGCCGCCCTTGGCCGGGGTCAGCTTCACGTCGGCGCTGGGGCTGCCGAGCTTGATCGCGTCGAGGGTCTGCGGCTCGGTGCCGTCGTTGAAGACCGTCGCGGAGACGACCGCGGGGCCCTCGCCGACGGCGTTGCCCTTGTCCTTGTCGCGCGGCTGGGTGATCACCACGGCGTTCTGGATCTTGATCTTGCCGTTGTCCACGGAGATCGCGGCGTTGTCCGGCTTGACGGTGAGCGTCTGGGCGTCGTTGCCCGCGCCGCAGGCGGCGAGCGAGGCGATCGAGAACGCGAGGGCGGTAGCGGCGAGAGCGCCGCGTCGAAGGCTGCGCACGGCGGCGGCAACTCCTAGGACGTAACGGACGGGCGGACTTCGTGCGTGATGCGCGCTCAGGTTACCGAGCCGCCGACCGGTGCCCGCACCCGACCCGCCCCCGACCGCCGACGCCCGGACTGCCCGGCCCGTGCGCGCCACCTGCGCGCCGTCGGTACGACAGTGCGCCCCGCCGGGCGCGCCGGTGCGCCGGGGACGGAACGGTCAGTCTTGATTTCGTATGCCGTTCCCTGTCCTGAAGTGATTGGTTCAACGGCGGGTTCCCCGAGGGCAGCACGAGCTGACCGGGGGTTATTGCCGGGGGAATGCGGGCCGCCGTCGGGAATTGATCGAACCGGGCCGTTGATCAATTGCCGATTGCCTCCGTACGGGTGATCGATCTCCGAACGGAGTAGACGAAGCACACCTCGCCGAACCCGGCATACCGGGACTTTCGCCCCCTCTTCGGCGCTCTGTGGTGTGTGTAACGTGCGCGTTTCTGTGCGCCCATACAGCCGCTCCCACCTGCGAATACCGCCTTCCGGAAGCCCTTCGCAGCACGTTCCTGGCGCTGTTGTCAAGCCCCGAGATATGCCCTGACCTGCGGAAACGCCATTCAGAAGAAGCAGTTTCCGTGTTACTCTGGATAGCCACGGAAGGGGTACCTGTCACATGACGTTCAAGGTTGGCGACACCGTGGTCTATCCCCATCACGGGGCCGCGCTGATCGAGGCCATTGAGACTCGCCAGATCAAAGGCGTGGACAAGACCTACTTGGTGCTCAAGGTCGCCCAGGGCGACTTGACGGTTCGTGTACCGGCGGACAATGCGGAGTTCGTCGGCGTACGCGATGTGGTTGGACAGGACGGGCTGGACCGGGTCTTCGAGGTGCTGCGCGCACCGTACGCAGAAGAGCCGACGAACTGGTCCCGTCGTTACAAGGCAAATCTGGAGAAGCTCGCTTCGGGCGACGTCATCAAGGTCGCCGAAGTGGTGCGTGACCTGTGGCGTCGTGAGCGCGAGCGCGGTCTCTCCGCCGGCGAGAAGCGCATGCTCGCCAAGGCGCGCCAGATTCTGGTGAGCGAGCTGGCCCTCGCGGAGAACACCAATGAGGACAAGGCCGAGGCCCTGCTGGACGAGGTACTCGCGTCGTAACTCCACATGCCGGTCACCCGGTGTGTGCGTTGATTTGTTGTGATGCCGCGGTGTCCGTCGGTTGACTGTGTCCGCAGTCCGCCGGTGGAGACCGCGGCATCATTTTTTTGTCCTTGAAGATCATTCCCAAGCCTGTGCGCCTCCTTCTGGCCGGTTGTCACGGAAGGGCCCGGTCGGGGGAGCCGCACGCGGCGACGCTGAGGCCATACCCATGTGGGGCGAGGCGACAAACCTCCGGAGTAGTCGATGACAGACGAAGCAAGGTTGCGTACGGCCGCGGTGATCCCGGCGGCGGGGCGCGGGGTGCGTCTGGGGCCAGGAGCGCCCAAGGCGCTGCGTGCGCTCAACGGAACTCCGATGCTGATCCACGCGGTGCGGGCGATGGCCGCGTCCCGGGCCGTGTCGCTGGTGGTCGTGGTGGCCCCCGCGGACGGGGCGGGCGAGGTGAGGGCCCTGCTCGACGAGTACGAGCACGCGATGCCCGAGCGCACCGAGGTCGTGGTGGTGCCCGGTGGAGAGACCCGTCAGCGGTCCGTGAAGCTCGGGCTCGACGCGCTGCCCAAGGACGTCTCCGTCGTGCTGGTGCACGACGCGGCGCGCCCGCTGGTGCCCGTGGACACCGTTGACGCGGTGGTGGAGGCGGTACGGGACGGGGCGCCGGCCGTGGTCCCCGCGCTGCCCCTGGCCGACACGGTCAAGCAGGTCGAGCCGCGCACCGGCGGGCAGCCGGAACCGGTCGTCGCGACGCCCGAGCGGGCGCTGCTGCGGGCGGTCCAGACCCCGCAGGGCTTCGACCGGGCGACCCTCGTGCGGGCGCACGAGACGGTACCGGCGAGCGGTGAGGGTGCGACGGACTGCGCCGGCATGGTCGAACAGCTCGGGGAGCCGGTCGTCGTGGTGCCCGGACACGAGGAGGCGTTCAAGGTGACCCGGCCGCTGGACCTGGTGCTGGCCGAGGCGGTACTCGCACGGAGGAGGGCCAACGATGGCTTCTGAGGACACGTCCGTTTCTGCGAACGGATCGGGGAACACCCCGGAGGCCGGGCGGCCGGTGATCCCGCTCGTCGGGATCGGCACGGACGTCCACGCCTTCGAGCGCGGGCGCGCACTGTGGTGCGCCGGACTGCACTGGGAGAACGAGGAGTTCGGGCTGGCCGGGCACTCGGACGCGGACGTGGTGGCGCACGCGGCGTGCGACGCGCTGTTCTCGGCGGCCGGGGTCGGCGACCTCGGTGCCCACTTCGGGACGGGGCGGCCCGAGTGGGCCGGGGCGTCCGGGGTGACGCTGCTGACCGAGGCCGCCCGGATCGTACGGGCCGAGGGGTTCGAGATCGGGAACGTGGCCGTGCAGGTCGTCGGCGTACGGCCCAAGGTCGGCAAGCGGCGCGAGGAGGCACAGAAGGTGCTGAGCGCGGCCGTGGGGGCGCCGGTGTCGGTGTCCGGGACGACCAGCGACGGGCTGGGGCTCACGGGCCGCGCGGAGGGGCTGGCGGCGATCGCCACGGCCCTGGTGTACCGGGCCTGACCTGGGGGGATCCGTCCCTCGGGGGCGGATCCGAACCCCTCGTTCCGTTCTTGCGCATCGCTTGCACGTACGCTGGTACGGCAAGTGGTGCGGCAGGAGTGGAGGCATGCGGTGACGGTGACGACGGAGGCCCTCGGGGCCGCTGAGGCCCGGGTCCCCTCCCGCCTCCGCCCCGGGAGTTACGTGCTGCGGGCCGCGACCGCGGAGGACGTCGGCGGGGCGCGGGCCGTCATGCTGGACACCGTCTACCGCGACCTGAAGTCCGGTTACGTACCCCGCTGGCACGCGGACATCATCGACCTCGACGGAACCTACCTGAGGCCCGAACGGCGCACGCTGCTGGTGGCCGAGGACGCGGCGGGCGAGATCGTCGCCACCGGCGCGGTGCGCGACCAGGGGCCGGCCGCGCCGCCCAATCCGGAATGGGTGGCCGCCCGATTTCCGTCCGGGACCACCGCTCAGCTCTGCCGCATCTACGTCCGCCCGGAACACCGGCGGCACGGGCTTGCGCGGGCGATCGTGAGCGAATTGTGCGACTTTGTCAGCAAGGCCGGTGGGTACGAGACGGTCTACCTGCACACCGATCCTGCCGTGCCGGGCGCCGAGCCGTTCTGGCGTTCGCTCGCGGTCGAGGTCTGTGACGAGCGGAAGCTGCCCGGTGGGGGCCAGGGCATCGTCCACTTCGAGCTGCCGGTGGCCACTATTAAGTGACAATCATTTTCATGTAGGGTCGTGCCATGTCCTCGATACGTCGTGCCCTGCCCCGCGTGCTGCCCCTCGCAGCGACGGGCGCCGTCCTCGTCCTGTCCGTCACCGCGTGCGCCGGAGGCGGTGGCTCCGGGACGTCCTCGGCGGGCGGCGACGGCGGCAGGATCCGGGTGGCGCTCGCCTTCCCGCCCGCCCAGGCGATGTCCCCGTTCGGCGACGACGCGGTGACCCTCAGCCGCCTCGCGGTCGCCGAGGGCCTGACCGCGCTCGGCAGGAACGGTGAGGCCCTGCCCGCGCTCGCCACCGAGTGGAAGCCCGACGGCGACAAGGCGTGGACGTTCACCCTCCGCAAGGCCGTCTTCCAGGACGGCAAGCCGCTCGACGCGCAGGCCGTCGTCCGCGCACTGGACGCCGCCGAGAAGGCGTCGCCCAAGCCGCGCGTGCTGAGCGACACCGACATCGGCGCGACCGCGCAGAGCCCGCAGACCGTACGCATCACCACGAAGAAGCCCGACGCGCTGCTGCCTCAGCGCCTGGCCAACCCCTCCCTCTCGATCTTCTCGGAGGGCGCCTACAAGGCGGGCGGCAAGGTCGACCCGGTCGGGCACGCCACCGGCCCGTACACCCTCAGCAAGCTCAACGGCGCCGTCAGCGCCACCCTGACCAGGAACGACTCGTACTGGGGCGCCAAAGCCAAGGCCCCCGGCGTCGACGTGAAGTTCGTGGCCGACGGCAAGGCGCGGGCGAACGCGCTGCGCGCCGGGCAGACCGACATCGCCGAGTCCGTACCCGTCTCGCAGGTCTCGCTCCTGGCGGAGGGACAAGCCCGCGAGGTGCCGACCGCGCGCACCAACAGCCTCTACCTGAACACCGAGAAGGGCCCCTTCACCGACGCCGGACTGAGGGCCTCCGTACGGACCGCCATCGACAGCAAGGCCCTGGTCGAGGGCGTCTACGAGGGCCGCGCGGACACCGCGCAGGGTCTCTTCGGGCCGGGCGTGGCCTGGGCGGCGAAGCAGCGGGTGCCGGTGGCGGGGCGCGCCTCCGCCGCCCCGCAGGAGAAGGCCGCGGCGGCCGGGGAGATCGTCCTCGGCACCTACACCAACCGACCCGAGCTGCCCGAGGTCGCCACCGCCGTCCAGCAGCAGCTGGAAAAGGCCGGATTCGAGGTCCGGCAGGTGGTGCGGGACTACGCGCAGATGGAGGCCGACGCGCTGGACGGAAAGTTCGACGCGTTCATCCTGCCGCGCAACACCCTCCTCGACACCGGTGACCCCTCCTCGTACCTGAGCAGTGACTTCACCTGCGCCGGGTCCTTCAACCTCTCCCAGCTCTGCGACAAGGACGTGGACGCGGCGGTCGCCAAGACGGTCGGCGCGGTGGACACCCCCGAGCGCCAGCAGGCCGAAATGGCCGCCGAGGCGAAGGTGCTGGGCACGGACGCGGTGATTCCGCTGGTGCACGAACGCTTCGTCCAGGGTGTCCGCGAGGGCGTCGAAGGCGTCTCGCTCGACCCGATGGAGCGAACGCTGATCACCGCCGACACCCGCATCGGATGAGGCTGCGCGCTCTCGCCGGACGTGCCGCAGCCCTTCTGGCCGTGGTGCTGCTCGTCGGTCTGCTGCCCTGGCTGACCAGGAACGATCCCGCGCTGACGATCCTGCACGCCCGCTACGCCGACCGCCCGGCCACCCCGGAGACGCTGGCCGCCATCCGTGCCGAGACCGGCCTCGACGGCGGCCCCGTACACGTGCTGGGCAGTTGGCTGGGCGGGGCCCTGCGGGGCGACTTCGGCACCTCGTGGGTGTCGGGCATGCCCGTCGGGCCCGACGTGACGGCGGCGCTCGGCGTCTCCCTGACGCTGATGGGCTGCTCGCTGCTGGTGGCCGTGGTGGTGGCAGGGCTGCTGTGCCTCCCGGTGCTGCGGCTCGGTGCGCGGCGGCGGCTCACGGGCAGGGGGGCACGAGCCGGCGTCGTGGGCGCGGCGCTGGCCGCGCTGCCCGAGTTCCTGCTGGCCGCGCTGCTCGCGATCTTCTTCGCCGTACAGCTGAGGTGGTTCCCGGCCGTGGGCTGGGGAACCTTCGGCGCGGTGGTGCTGCCCGCCGCGGCGATGGGCGTCCCGGCGGGTGCGCTGCTCGGGCGGCTCCTCGACGACGCACTGCCCGCCGCCTTCGCGGAACCCTGGGCGAAGGCGGCAGCGGCGGGCGGCATCCCGGGCCGCCGGGTGGCACGGCACGCACTGCGTCGTGCGGTGCCGGGAGTGCTGCCGCAGTTCGGGTTCGTCGTCGTCGGGCTGACGGGCGGCGCGGTGGCCGTCGAGACGCTGTTCGCGATTCCCGGCCTCGGCGGCGCGGCGCTGGGCGCCGCGCTCGCCCAGGACCTGCCGGTGCTCCAGGCGTCGGTGCTGGTGCTGCTGGTCCTGGGCGCGCTGGCGGGACTGGCGGTACGAGGACTCGGGCGCGCCCTCGTGGGACCCGCGCTGCGGGACGGGGTACTGCCCCCGCTCGTCCGGCCGCGGCTGACGAGCGGCCGCGGGCTGCGGTGGGCGGCCGTGCTGCTGACCGTGGTCTTCGTCGGCGTGGTGGTGGCCGGTCTGCTCCGGGACCCCTACGGCATCGACGCGGCGGCACGGCTCGGCGGGCCGAGCGTCGCGCACCCGCTCGGCACGGACTCGCTCGGCCGCGACACGCTGGCCCGACTGGGCCACGGCGCGGGGCGCACGGTACTCACCGCGGTCGCGGTGAGCGCGCTGACCCTCGTGGTGGGAGTCCTGGTGGGTCTGCTTCCGGGGGCCGCCGGACTCACCGAGACGGCCAACGCGCTGCCCGCGATCGTCGCGGGGCTGCTGGTGGCGGGCGTCGTCGGACCGGGCGCGGGGGCGGCCGCGCTGGCCGTCGCGGTCGTCGCCTGGGCACCGCTCGCCGCGCACACCCGGGCGCTGTACGAGCAGGAACGGGCCGCACCGCACGTGGCGGTGGCCCTCTCGATGGGCGCGGGCCGCCGACGGATACTGCGGCGGCACGTGCTCCCGGGAGCGCTGCCGCCGGTGCTGCACCACGCGGTGCTGCGCATCCCCGCAATCGCCCTGCACCTCGCCTCGCTGGGCTTCCTCGGCCTGGGCGCGGGCCCGCCCGCCCCGGAATGGGGCCGCATGCTGTCGGAGAACATGCCCTACGCCGAGCGAGCCCCGTGGTCGGTGCTCGCGCCTGCGGGAGCACTGGTGCTCTGCGGAGTGATCGCCGTGCTGTGGGCCGCGGTCGGGGCCGGAGCACGGGGACGCGGGCGACGCGCAGCCCGTCGTGGAGCGGTGACCCCGTCCACACCTGTGGACAGGGTCGCGGGCCCGGCGGCACGCGTCGCCGAGGCGCCCGTCGCGGTGGGGGCACGGACATGAACGCACGCACGACGAATTCGCGGGGGTCGTCGTCGGCCCCCGGCCGGGACGGGACGCAGGAGACTCCCGGCCCGGACAGGATGTCGACGGATCCCCGTCCGGACGGGTCGCAGGTGGCCCCGGCCCCGGGCAGATCGCCGGATGCTCCGGGTCCCGCGGCCGGGGCGCGCCCTTCCGGGGCCGCAAGCCGCCTTGACGGAGCGGCCGGGCGCCGCCTCGACGAGGAAGCGGCCGAACGCAGCCCCGGCAATACGGCCAAACGCAGCCCTGACGAAGCAGCCGAGCGCCGCCCTTACCAAGCGGCTGTTCCCACCTCGCGGTGGCGGGCCCTCGCCGAGATACGGGCGCTGCCCTCCTACCTCCGGCTGCTCGTCGGTACCCAGCTCGCCTTCAACGTCGGATTCTTCGCCGTACTGCCGTACCTCGCCCAGCACCTCGGGGCCGGTCTCGGGATGGCCGGGTGGACGGTCGGCCTCGTGCTCGGGCTGCGGACGTTCAGCCAGCAGGGCCTGTTCGTGGTGGGCGGGGCGCTGACCGACCGGTTCGGGCCGCGACCCGTGGTGCTGGCCGGGTGCGTGCTGCGGATCGCCGGGTTCGTGTGGCTCGCGTTCGCGGGCAGTACGGGAACCGTCGTCGGGGCCGTACTGCTCATCGGGTTCGCGGCGGCGCTCTTCTCACCGGCCGTGGAGTCGGAGACCGCGCGGGAGGCCGTGCGGTGCGAGCAGGAGGACGGCACGCCCCGCGCCCAGGTGCTGGCGGTGTTCTCCGCTGCGGGGCAGGCCGGGGCGTTCGTCGGACCGCTGCTCGGGTCGTTGCTGCTGTTCAGCGGGTTCCGGGCGGCCTGCCTTGCGGGCGCCGCCGTCTTCGTGGCCGTACTGGCGGGGCACTGGCGGCTGATGCCCGCGCGGCCCGCCGCGCAGGCCCGGGAGCACCGCGGCGGCGGGGCGCGGGCGCTGGTGCGCAGCCCCGGGTTCGTGCTGGTGTGCCTGGCGTACAGCTGCTACCTGGTCGCTTACAACCAGCTCTACCTGTCGCTGCCCGCCGAGGTGGAGCGGGCGACAGGTTCCCAGGCCGCGCTGGGCTGGCTGTTCGCGCTGTCCTCGCTGCTGGTGGTGTGCGTACAGCTGCCGGTGACGCGGTGGGCCGGGCGCAGGCTCGGGCTGCGGACGGCGCTGGTGGCGGGTCTTCTGGTGGTGGCGACCGGGTTCCTGGGGGTGGCCGTCTGCGCACCGCTGCACCTGGGCGGGGTGGCCGGGCTGCTGCCGGGGGCGTTCCTCGTCGTGGCGATCACCCTCGGGCAGATGCTCTTGGTGCCGGCCGCGCGGGGCCTCGTTCCGGACCTGGTGGACGACCGGCACCTGGGGCTCGCGATGGGCGCGCTGTCGTCGGTGTCCGGGCTGGTGGTGCTGGTGGGCAGCGCGGCGACGGGGGCGTTGCTGGGGGAGGGCGGCGTTCTGCTGTGGGGCGTGCTGGCCGCCGTACCTCTCGCGGGGGCGTTTCTCGCGGGGTGCCTGCGCCGTGACGGGCGGGCGGCGGGGTAGAGGTGATAGCCCACCGTTCCCCGCCCGAAAGGATCCGCATCCCGTGTCTGCCGCACTCAGCGACAACCTCAAGGAACTCCTCGACACCCCCGTCTTCATCTCCGTCGCCACCATCCAGCCCGACGGCAGCCCCCAGGTCTCCCCGGTATGGGTGAAGCGTGACGGCGACGACGTGCTGTTCTCGACCACGGTCGGCCGGCGCAAGGAGAAGAACCTGCGGCGCGACCCACGGGTCACCGTCCTCCTCCAGCCCTTCGACGCCCCCTACTCGTACGCCGAGATCCGCGGCACCGCCGAGATGACCACCGAGGGCGGCCAGGAACTCATCGACGAACTGGCCCTGAAGTACACCGGCAAGAAGTACGCCGAGTTCAACCCCGCGTCCGTGAACGACACCCAGCGCGTCGTCGTCCGCGTCCGCGCCCGCAAGGTCGTCGGCAACATCTGAGGCACCGGCCGGGCCCGTCCCCGCCCGGATACGGCGGGGCGGGGACGGGCTGTTTCACGTGAAACACTCAGTACCCTTGTGGCGTGACTATTCGCCTGTACGACACCAGCGCCCGGCAGACGCGTGACTTCACCCCGCTCGTCCCGGGCTGTGTCTCGATCTACCTGTGTGGCGCGACCGTGCAGGCCGCCCCGCACATCGGGCACATCAGGTCGGGACTGAACTTCGACATCATGCGCCGGTGGTTCGCCCACCGCGGCTACGACGTGACCTTCATCCGCAACGTCACCGACATCGACGACAAGATCATCACGAAGTCCGCCGAGCAGGACCGCCCGTGGTGGTCCATCGGGTACGAGAACGAGCGCGTCTTCAACGACGGCTACACCGCCCTCGGCTGCCTCCCGCCCACCTACGAGCCCCGCGCCACCGGTCACATCCCCGAGATGGTCGAGATGATGCTGGGCCTCATCGAGCGCGGTCACGCGTACGAGGCCGACGGCAGCGTCTACTTCGACGTCCGCTCGTACGACGACTACCTCCAGCTCTCCAACCAGGAACTCGAAGGACTGCGCCAGCCCCCCGAGGCCGGCATCACCGGCAAGCGCGACTCCCGCGACTTCGCCATGTGGAAGGCGGTCAAGCCGGGCGAGCCCTCCTGGGACTCCCCGTGGGGCCGCGGCCGGCCCGGCTGGCACCTGGAGTGCTCGGCCATGGCGCACAAGTACCTCGGCACCGCCTTCGACATCCACGGCGGCGGCATCGACCTGATCTTCCCGCACCACGAGAACGAGATCGCCCAGGCCAAGGCGTTCGGCGACGACTTCGCCAACTTCTGGGTGCACAACCACTGGGTCACCATGGCCAACGAGAAGATGTCGAAGTCTCTCGGCAACTCCGTGCTGGTCAGCGACATGGTCAAGAAGTGGCGGCCGATCGTGCTGCGCTACTACCTCGGCACGCCGCACTACCGCTCCGCCATCGAGTACAGCGAGGGCGCACTGCGCGAGGCGGAGGCCGCGTTCGCGCGCATCGAGGGCTTCGTCCAGCGGGTCGTCGAGAAGGCGGGGCCGGTCGAGCCCGCCGCCGACGTGCCGCCCGCGTTCGCCGAGGCCATGGACGACGACCTCGGTGTCCCGCAGGCCCTCGCGATCATCCACACCACCGTCCGGCAGGGGAACTCGGCGCTCGCCGCGGACGACAAGGAAGCCGCGGTGGAACGCCTCGCAGAGGTCCGTGCGATGCTCGGAGTACTGGGTCTCGACCCGCTCGACCCGCACTGGGCCGGCGAGTCCGACCGGGGAGAGGACCTGCACGGGGTCGTCGACACCCTCGTACGCCTCGTGCTCGACCAGCGGCAGTCCGCGCGCGAGCGCAAGGACTGGGCGGCGGCCGACGCGATCCGCGACCAGCTCCAGCAGTCCGGACTGGTCATCGAGGACAGCCCGTCCGGACCGAGGTGGACGCTCGGGCCCCGGTAGGGCTTGAGCGCCGGGCTCCGAAGGGCCTTTCGATGTGCCGCCCGGGACCCCGGGCGGCACACTTCATTTACGCAACGAGATGTACGCAACGAGACGATCTGCATCGCCATGTGGGTCGCCGTATCCACAAGGAAACAGGTAGTCATGGCCGGCAACAGCCAACGCAGGAACCGCCGCACGACCAACAAGAAGGGCATGCAGGTCGGCAGCGGCGGCCAGCGCCGCAAGGGCCTTGAGGGCAGGGGCCCGACCCCGAAGGCCGAGGACCGCAAGAAGCACAAGGCGAACCGCCTCGCCTCCGCCAAGGCCAAGCACGCCCAGGCGCGCCGCCCCGCACCCCGCCGCGGCGGCGTCAAGGGCACCTCGGAGATGGTCGTCGGCCGCAACCCGGTGTACGAGGCGCTGCGCGACGGCGTGCCCGCCATCACCCTCTACGTGCAGCAGTACATCGACAACGACGAGCGGGTCCGCGAGATCCTCCAGCTCGCCGGCGAGCGCGGCAAGATCAACCTGATGGAGGCGCCGCGCCCCGAGCTGGACCGGATGACCAACGGCCTCAACCACCAGGGCGTCGTCCTCCAGGTCCCGCCGTACGAGTACGCGCACCCGCAGGACCTCGTCGACGCCGCGCACGACAAGCACGAGGAGCCGATGATCGTCGCGCTCGACGGCGTGACCGACCCGCGCAACCTCGGTGCCATCGTCCGCTCGGTCTCCGCCTTCGGCGGCCACGGCGTCGTCGTCCCCGAGCGCCGCGCCGCCGGCATGACCGCCGGTGCGTGGAAGTCCTCCGCCGGTACGGCCGCCCGCACCCCCGTCTCGCGCGTCACCAACCTGACGCGCGCGCTGGAGGAGTACAAGAAGGCCGGCATCACGGTCGTCGGCCTCGCCGCCGACGGCGAGCACAAGGTCGAGGACCTGGAGCAGCTCGGCGGGCCCGTCGTCATCGTCATCGGCGGCGAGGGCAAGGGCCTGGGCCGCCTCGTCGGCGAGACCTGCGACTACCGGGTGCGCATCTCGATGCCCGGCGGCGCGGAGTCGCTGAACGCCGGGGTCGCGGCCGGAATCGTCCTGTACGAGACGGCGCGCCGCAGGAAGTGACCGCAGCGCACGCGGAAGGGGCCCCGGATTCGTCCGGGGCCCCTTCCGCGCGTCGCCCCGCGTTGACCTGCGACGTCCTGGAGGACGCCCCGATTTGACGGGTCTCGGACAGATCGGCTGCGTCAAGGCAGTGTCCTAACCACACGTCACTCGGTTAGATGAGTGTGGACACCAGAACACCCGGGTTCGACGATCAGCCCGCCCTGAGCATGGTCAAGGTGCCCTGCGACCCGGCGCAGGTCATCGTCAACCACGCCAGCTTCCGCGTGCAGCTCGCCCCGACCAGGAGCGCGCGCCCCACCGTGGTGCGGGGTGCTCTGGACCGGACGGCGATGATTCCGGCATTGAGCGGAGCGGGGGTGGGAGCCGGGGCGGCCGTCGGAGCGGCAGCGGCAGGCGCCGCCGCCGGACGCCGCCGGGCCCCCGTCGTGTGGTCGGGCAAGTCCGAGCCGGGCGACCCCGGCGCGGGCGGGCTCCTCCAGGCGGTGCGCGGCACGACGGACACCGACCCGCGCTCCGACGGCCTCGACGCAGACCTCGACACGGGCGCGACCCAGCTCATCCCGCGCATCGGCAGCCCCGCACACGCCCCCGACGACACCATGCAGACCCCCGTGGTCGACGGCGGGCAGGGCGGCGCTCCGCCCACCCGCATGGTGCCCCGGCTGCGACAGGCGGAGGGCGCGTACGACACGTACGAGACCGACGAGGAGCCGTACGACGACGAGGAGCTGACCGACGGTCAGCAGAAGGCCGACGCGCGCGCCCGGCACTCCTTCTACCCCGACCGGCGCATGAACCTCGGCGTGGTGCTGCTGCCGCTGCGCGTCTTCCTCGGCCTCATCTCCGTCTACGCGGGCATGGGCAAGCTCTGCGATCCCGTCTTCTTCGACGGCGGCGAACGCGGCTCCATGGTCAAGTGGCTCAACTCGCTGCACCCGTGGGCGCTCGCCGAGCCACTGCGGGACTTCGCCCTCCAGCACCCCGTCGGCGCGGGACTCAGCGTGGCGTTCCTCCAGGTCGTCGTCGGCGTGCTGACGATCCTGGGCCTGTGGCAGCGGGTCGCCGGAGTCATCGGGGCGCTCCTGTCGGCGGCGCTGCTGCTGACCGTGAGCTGGAAGTCCGTACCGGCCTACGACGCCCCGGACATCATCTACCTCGCCGCCTGGTCGCCGCTGGTCATCGCGGGCGCCCCGGTGTACTCGCTGGACTCCCGGCTCGCGGGCGAGGCATGGCGGACGCTGGGCCCGCGCAGCGAGGTGTGGGAGCTGCGGCGACGCGTGCTGCGGCGCGGCTTCCTGATGGTGGCGCTCGTCGTCGGCCTGACGCTGCTGGTCGGCTCGGTGCTCGGCGGGGCGGTCCGGTCGGCCGAGGTCGTCGTGCCGGGCCCCGAGGACGACCCGGTCAACCACCTGCCCGGCCGTCCGCTCGCCACCGAACCAGGCGCCGTGCGCACCAGCGAGGGCCCGCGCAGGCAGGCCCCCTCGCCTGCGGCCACCGGCTCGGTGCGGCCGTCCGTCCGGCCCAGCGCCTCCGGCACCCCGCGTGCCACGAGCACGGCCGGTGCGGGCACCACGGCCGGCCCCAGCCAGTCCACCTCGGGCTCCACCGGCCGCGCCCCCACCCGTGACACCGCCCCGGCGGCGACCACGGGCGGCGGCGCCCCCACGGCCACCGCGGGGCCGACGACCAGCGGCGGCGGAAGCACCGGCGGAAACAGCGACGACGCCGAGCCCGGCGGAAGTTCGACGGGCGGCGGCTCCACCTCGGGGGGCTCCGGCTCGGGCGGCTCGGGCTCCGGCGGGTCCGGCTCCGGTGGTTCCGGGTCCGGCGGCTCGGGCAGCGGAGGCAACCCGCGGGTGATCGGCGGCCTGCTCGGCTGAGCGCCACCCGCGCAACGGCGGAAGGGCCCGGCGTCTCGACGCCGGGCCCTTCCGCGTGCGTGCCGGAGGCCGCGGGCCGGTGCGCGGCAGGCGTGCGCGCGGCAGAGCGGACACGCGCGAGCGGGCGGCGGCCGGTGCGGTGTGTACGGCGGACCGTCCGTCGGCGCACGGCGCACGGCGCGCGGCGCGCGGCGCACGGCGCACGGCGCACGGCGCACGGCGCCTGCGTGCATCGGCGTGGCCTGCGGCGGCGTACGGAAGGACCCTGGGCGGCGGCCAGCGGAGGGGCCCTGCGGCGGCGTACGGCAGGGCCCGGGGCGGTGGCCTGCGACAGGACCCGAGGCGGCGGCCTGCGACAGCACCTGCGGCGGCCCAGGGCCCGCGGCGGCCCAGCACCTGCGGCTGCCCAGCGGTGCGGCGGCCTGGGGCTCAGGGCGCTCAGCGGCTCTGTGCCGCGAGTTCCTTGGCCGCTTCGGTCAGGTCCTTCGCGGTGTCGATGGCGCGCCAGTACGCACCCTGGGGCAGCGGGAAGCCGGCCAGGCTGCGGGCGCGGGCCAGCCGCGGGAAGGTGGTGCGCTCGTGGTCGCCCAGATCGGGCAGCAGGCCGGTGAAGGCCGCGGAGAAGACGTACACGCCCGCGTTGATGAGGTACGGGGACGGCGGCGACTCGACGAAGTCGGTGACGTTGCCGAACGCGTCCGTCTCGACGGCTCCCCACGGGATGCGGGGGCGTGCCAGGGCGAGGGTGGCGGTGGCGTCGCGCTCGGCGTGGAAGGCGGCCATCTCGCGCAGCGAGAACCGGGTCCAGATGTCCCCGTTGGTGGCGTACCAGGGTTGGTCGGGGTGCGGGAGGTGCTGGGCGGCGTACTTGAGGCCGCCGCCTCGGCCCAGGGGCTCCGTCTCGACGACCGTCGTGACGCGCAGGGGGAGTTGGGCGGTGTTCTCGTGCAGCCAGTCCTGGAGGACCTCGGCGAGGTGCCCGCAGGAGACGACGGCGTCAGTGACGCCCTCCTCGGCCAGCCAGGAAAGCTGATGGCCGATGATCGGAGTCCCGGTTCCGGGAATCTCGACCATCGGCTTGGGGCGGTCGTCGGTGTACGGACGCAGTCGCGAGCCCTGGCCGCCGGCCAGGACGACGGCCTGCGTGGGCGTCGTGGAAAGGGGGGTCATGCGAGGGACGATATGCGGCGCGCGGGGCGCAGCGGGTCACGGGCAGGGCCCTCGCTCCTCGCGTCGGGGCACTCAGTTGTGGTGCTGTGCGACGCCGGACGCGAAGGACGTGTCGCAGACGGGCCGCGAGAACGACTGCGCGCGGGTGGGCCCGTAGTGCGTGACGGCGGCACGGCCGAGCGCACGGGCGATCTCCATGCAGTGCTTGGCGAGGGAGGGGCGGCGCTCGACCTCGCGCTGGAGGTGCGTGAGCGCCGTGCCGGGGTCCTTTTCCTGAAGTTCCACCAGGAGCCGGTCGCGCAGAATATCCTGCGGGGCACGGGACTTGGCCTGACTGGAGACGCCCTGCGAGGACGCGGTCAGCATCTGGGACTCGGGAGTGCCGGCCACCCACGGGACGCGGGTGACGGCGAGGGTCCCGGAGAGGACCAGGACGACAGGCAGGACGAGGGCGAGAGTTCGGCCGATGCGGCGGGCTGAGTGAGTCACGCGAGTGAGCGTAGCTGCCGGTGACGATTTGGCGACATTCCGTCACCCTCACGGGGGATGGTTCGATGCTCCTTTTCGAATCCCGTGTTGACGTAGAGGGATCGAAATGCCCTCTGTGCCGGGGTATTTGTCGACAGCGCGGATTGCTGTGGACATGGATGTGCGGGCAAGAGCGGTGGGCCGCGGGCGGACGTGCGAGGGGCCCCGCACCGGAGTGCGGGGCCCCTCGGTGGATCCGGTGTCCTCAGTCGCTGAGGCGCTCGCCCGTCTTCGTGGAGAAGACGTGCAGCTCGCCCGGACGCGGAACGACGTGCAGCTCGGTGCCCTTGTCCGGGACGGCGCGGCCGTTGACCCGTACGACCAGGTCCTTGTGCTCGCCGCCGACCTCGGCGGAGCCGTAGACGTAACCGTCGGCGCCGAGTTCCTCGACGACGTTGACGCGGACGGCCAGACCGGCCGGGGCGTCGCTGCTGTTCTTCGACAGCGACTTGGCGGCCTCGCCGCCGCCCAGTTCGACGATGTCGAAGTGCTCGGGGCGGACGCCGACGTGGACGGTGGTGTCGCCCTTGTCGGCGGCGGCGGACAGCGCCTCGCGGCTGACCGGCACCACGCTGTTGCCGAACTTCACGCCGCCGTCGGTGATCGGGACCTCGATCAGGTTCATGGCCGGGGAGCCGATGAAGCCGGCGACGAAGAGGTTGGCGGGACGGTCGTACATGTTGCGCGGCGAGTCCACCTGCTGCAACAGGCCGTCCTTCAGCACGGCCACCCGGTCGCCCATGGTCATGGCCTCGACCTGGTCGTGCGTGACGTACACCGTGGTGATGCCCAGGCGGCGCTGGAGGCTCGCGATCTGCGTACGGGTGGAGACGCGGAGCTTGGCGTCCAGGTTCGACAGCGGCTCGTCCATGAGGAAGACCTGCGGCTCGCGGACGATGGCGCGCCCCATGGCGACACGCTGTCGCTGACCGCCGGAGAGGGCCTTCGGCTTGCGGTCCAGGTACTCGGTGAGGTCGAGGATCTTCGCGGCCTCTTCGACCTTCTTGCGGATCTCGGCCTTGTTCACGCCGGCGATCTTCAGGGCGAAGCCCATGTTGTCGGCGACGGACATGTGCGGGTACAGCGCGTAGTTCTGGAACACCATGGCGATGTCCCGGTCCTTCGGCGGCAGGTGCGTGACGTCGCGGTCGCCGATGCGGATCGCGCCGCCGTTGACGTCCTCAAGACCCGCGAGCATGCGCAGGGAGGTCGACTTTCCGCAGCCGGAAGGACCGACGAGGACGAGGAACTCGCCGTCCTCGATGTCGATCTCCAGCTGGTCGACGGCGGGCTTGGTCGAGCCCGGGTAGATCCGGGTCGCCTTGTCGAACGTGACAGTAGCCATGGTGCAGCGTCTCCTTCACCGGCAGGAACGTGCCGGACGATCCGTTGTAAGGGAGTGAGGTGAAGTGGTCTGGTCCAGTGCGGACGACCAGGGGTGACGGTACCCGGGGGCCGGGGATCTGTCAGTAGTTCCCGCTCGGCCAATCCGTGGGACGGGTGCGCAAAACCGCTGTCCGTGCCGGCGGCCGGTCCGGTTAGACTGCTGCCACACGCCTCCTTAGCTCAGCTGGCCAGAGCAACGCACTTGTAATGCGTAGGTCATCGGTTCGAATCCGATAGGGGGCTCCAGCAGGGGAAACGCCCCGCACGGCTGCCGTGCGGGGCGTTTTCTGTTGCGAATCCGACGGGGAAGGGCTCAGCGGCCCGCGATCCGGTCCGCGAACGTGGCGAGGGGATGCGTGCCGGTGGTGCGGCCCGACAGTTCGCGGCGGTCGGCCTCGCGGTAGGCGGCGTACATGCCCTGGACGCCGAGCCAGCGGAAGGGCTCGGGCTCCCACTTGCGGACCTTGTGGTTGACCCAGGGCAGGGCGGTCAGATCGGTGGGGCCGCCCTGCCCGGAGTCCTGGAGGACGAGGTCGCGGAGGGTGCGGGCGGCGAGGTTGGCGGTGGCGACGCCGGAGCCCACGTAGCCGCCCGCCCAGCCGAGCCCGGTGGAGCGGTCGAGCGTGACGGTGGAGCACCAGTCGCGGGGGACGCCGAGAACGCCGGACCAGGCGTGGGCGACGCGAGTGCCCGCGAGGGTGGGGAAGAAGCGCACGAGCAGTTCGCGCAGGGCTTCGACGGTGGCGGCCGGGGTGCGGCCGTCGTTGTCGGTCCTGGAGCCGTAGCGGTACGGGACGCCCCGGCCGCCGAGGGCGATGCGGTCGTCCGCGGTGCGCTGCGCGTACATGTACGCGTGGGCCATGTCGCCGAGGGTTTCGCGGCCGGTCCAGCCGATGGTCGCCCAGCGGTCGGCGGGGATCGGCTCGGTGACGATCATCGAGCTGTTCATGGGGAGCCAGGAGCGCTTCTGGCCCTTGAGGTTCGCGGTGAAACCCTCGGTGCAGCGCAGGACGTACGGGGCGCGGACGGTGCCGTACGGGGTGCGGGCGTGCTTGGGGGTGATCTCGGTGACGGGGGTGGACTCGTGGATCGTCACGCCGAGGGCCTCGACGGTGTCGGCGAGGCCCTGGACGAGCTTCGCCGGGTGCAGGCGGGCCCCGTGCGGGGTCCAGGTGGAGCCGACGGCGCCGGTGACGCGGACGCGGGCGGCGGTGTCGCGGGCGCCGAGGAGCAGGCGGTCCTTCTCGCCGAAGGCGAGTTCGGCGGCGTGGAAGTCCCGGAGGCGTCCCCACTGCGCCGGTGTGCGGGCGACTTCGAGGACGCCCCCGCGGTGGATGTCGGCGTCGATGCCCTCGGCCGCAGCGGTGTCGATCACCTCCGTGACGGTGTCGTTCATCGCCTGCTGGAGGCGGACGGCGGCCTCCTTGCCGTGCCGGCGGGCGTAGCGGTCGCGGCCGGCGATGCCGTGGTAGAGCCAGCCGCCGTTGCGGCCGGAGGCTCCGTAACCGCAGAACTTGGCCTCCAGCACGGTGATCCGGAGGAACGGTACGGCCTTCTTGAGGTAGTACGCCGTCCACAGGCCGGTGTAGCCGCCGCCGACGATGCAGAGGTCGGCGGTGGTGTCGCCGGGGAGGGGCTCGCGGGGGGCGGGTACGCCCTCGGCGGCGTACCAGAAGGAGATGCCCCCGTTGGTGGTGCCGGGGTTCGGCTCGCGCATGCTGACCTTCGTCCTGTGTCGCGTCGTGGCTGCTCAGGGGTGGTGCCGGGACGCTAGCGGGCGGAGCAGGGGTACGGCAATGGGCGGTTCGTCGGGTGGGCGGGGCGGGTTCTGCGCGACTTGTCGGGGGGTGGGGCGTTGGACGGGGCATGAGGACAGATCTGTTTCTGCCGCCGCAGCCGGCGCCGTCGTACGTTCCCGCGCCCTTCGAGGGGCTGGTCCTGAGGTCGGAGCGGGTGGTGCGGGTCGGTGACCACCGGTGGTCCGCGTGGGTGGGCGCCGACCAGCTGGTGGACCGGGAGTGGGAGGGCGGCCGGCGCGGCTACCTCCCGGACAGCGAGGCCAACGCCGAGCTGACGGAACTGCTCTGGCAGCGTCACTGGGACTTCGGAGTGGTGGGGTCCCTGGCGCTGGGCGCGGCGGAGGTCCGGGTGCTGCGGACCGGGGTGCGGGGACCGGGGACCGTACAGGTGGAAGCGCCCGAAGTGCTGGACGGGGTGCAGCGGCTGGGAGTGCTGCGGTGCGCGGTCGAGGACGGCTTCCCCCGGGACTGCCTGGAGCGGGCGCTGGTCCGGGTGGAACTGGTGACGGGGCCGGCGGTCGAGACCCTGCGGGGGGAGCTGGACGCGGAGGACCGCCGCCGCAACCCGGCCACCGCCCAGGACGAGCTGATCCGGGACCCGAACCTGCTGCGGGTGATGCGGCAGTTCCGGGCGGACGGGGTGCGGTTCGCCGTACGGCGGGGCGAGGTGCGCGAGCCGTACGACACGGAGGGGGACGGGCGGTGCGTGACGGTGGAGGAGGCGACGTCGGCGCTGGCGTGCCTGGCCCCCGGCGCCAGACTGGAGGTGGCGCACGCGGCAGCCGGCGCGGCGGGCCGGGAGCGGCTGTGGGCGGACCGCGGCGGAGAGGCATACCGGGCGGTGTTCAACGACGGCACGCAGGCCCTGGGGGTGCTGCGCGCGGTGGAGATCGCGCGTCGCGTGCGGGGCGTGGTGGCACGGATGGGACGGGGGAAGCGTTACGGGCACGCCCATCTGTGGCGTGACGTACCCCAGTTGGTGGTGTGGACGGTGGGACGGCAGTTGCCCTTGGTGGATCTGCACAAGGAGGCACGAGGTCCGGGGGCGGTGGGCTGGGACCTGCTGGTGCAGGAGCGCGCCTGGAGGGGCTGACGGTGGGAGTGGCCGAAGGGTTGCGGACGGCGTACGAGACGATCCGGCCGACGGGGGAGAGCGGGCGGCGGCTGCGGCACGAGGCCGTCAGGGGGCTGGCGTTCTGGGAGGAACTGCTGGACGCGTACGGCTCGTACGGAGACGCCGCGGCCCTGGATTCCTTGTGAGCGGGTAGCAGGCGAGGCCGATGAGCACGGCGCTGAAGTGACCGATGTCGGTGAACGTGCGGCCGTTGACGAGGGGCAGCGCGTAGAAGGTGAGGACGCCGAACAGGTAGACGTACCGCCAGGGGGAGGGGATGCGGTACGTGAGGACGGCGACGACCCCGGCAAGGGCGTAACTCACTCCCACATCCAGGGTGTTGACCGATTCGGGCTGTGCGATGCCGTGCCGGATCGCCCAGCCGAGGACGCCTTCGCCGAGGTACGTGGCGCCGATGTGCGCGGCGGCGACGACGGCGAACCAGCGGAGGGTGCCGAGCCGGCGTTCGGCGGGGGCGTGGAAGACGGAGTAGAGGAAGGCGTAGAGCAGCCAGGTGCGCCAGGTCCCGCCGTCGAGCCACAGGGCGGAGGTGACGAGGACGCGGACCGGGTGCTCGGACAGGTGGTGGATGTTGGTCGATCTCCGACGGAGGAAGTCGTCGGTGAGGGCGGGGTCCATGTGGTGCAGGACGACGGTGGTGAGAAAGAGGACGGCGAGCCAGATGTAGGTGCCGGGAGCGGTGCGGAGGAGGGCAAGCACGGCTCTGAAGGGGGTGGGGGTGACGCCGAGGGGGGTGTGAGGAGAGGAGAGGGGGCGGGGCATGGGGTGATTGTGGAGGCGCGGGGTGGTGAGACGGCGGGGGCCGCGCCGGGGGCGGGGGTGGGGTGGTGAGACGGCGGGGGTGCGTTAAGGGTGGGGGCGATGTGGCGGCGGGGCCACGCGCCGGGGGTGCGGGGTGGTGAGGCGGTGGGGTCGCGTGGGGAGTGGTCGGCGGCGGGTCGGACCGGGGGCGGGGACGATGCGGTGGCGGGGGCGATCCGAGTGTGGGGGTGTGGGCGATGTGGCGGCGGGGTCACGCGCCGGGGGTGCGGGGTGGTGAGGTGGTGGGGCTGCGTTGGGGCCACGCGCCGGGGGTGGGGCGCGGGGGAGTCGGGTGTGGTGAGGCGGTGGGGCTGCGTCGGAGGTGGGCCGGGACGGGGCGGGGGTGCAGCGGGGGTGTGGTAGCCCGTCGGGCTGACGGTCCGACTGGTTCGGCCCGCCCGGCGTTCGGGGGCGCGCGTCAGCCCTCGTACGCGGCGCGCAAGGCAGCGCTCCCTCGCGCCGCCGTTTCCACGAGTTCCACGAGCGCGATCCGTCGGAGCCGTCCGTCCAGCACAGTGGGACCCGTACATCCGGAACAGCGGAACCGGGCCAGGGGTACGGGGGAGCCCGGTCGGCCCCGCACGGCGACGGTTCCCGCCCGATTCGCGCGCCGAAGAGGAGTCGTACGAGAGTGCAGCAGCCGAACCCGGTGAACGTCCCCGCAGGACTCCTGGAGTCGCAGGTCCGGTGGAACGGGGAGGCGGGCCGCGCCTGGGCCGAAGCGCTGCCCGGCCGGGCCGCCGAGTATCTGGCGCGCTGGGGGCTGCGCCGCGACGGTCCCGCTCTGCACGGGGCGGTGGCGCTCGTGCTGCCCGTGCTGCGGGAGACGGACGGACTGCCCGCCGCCCTGAAGTTCCAGCTCCAGGAGGAGGAGAACGCGGGGGAGGCCGACGCACTGCGGGCCTGGGGCGGCCGACGGGCGGTCGCGTTGCTGGACGCCGACGACACCACCGGCACCCTGCTCCTGGAACGGCTCGACGAGCACCGGTCGCTGGGGTGTGCGGCGGGCGCGGTGGAGGGGGTCCAGGTGATCGCCGAACTGCTGGCCGAGCTGACCGCGCGCCCGGCCCCGCCCGGCCTGCGCCGCCTCGGCGACCTCACCGACGCCATGCTGGACGCCGTGCCGGAGCTGCTTCCGGGCTTGGCGGACCCGGCGCAGCGCACGCTGTTGGGGCGGTGTGCGTCGGCTCTGCGCGAGGTGGCGGACGAGCCCGGTGACCGGTTGCTGCACTGGGACCTGCACGGGGAGAACGTCCTCGCGCCGAGGGAGGACTCGCCGAGGGCGGCTTCCCGGGGCGAGGGGCCCGGAGGGACGGCTTCGGAGGCAATGCCTTCCGGGAGGGCGGAGCAGTGGGTCGCCATCGACCCCAAGCCGCTCGCGGGAGACCCGGGCTTCGACCTTTTCCCCGCACTGTGGAACCGCTTCCGGGCCGATGAGGTGCTGCACCGTTTCGACCTGATGACCGAGGTGATGGCCCTGGACCGGCGGCGGGCCGCCGCCTGGACGCTGGGGCGGGTGACGCAGGGCAGCTTGTGGGAGCTGGCTCGGGGGGAAGCCCGGATGCCGGACACCCATGCGGTGATCGCGGAGGCACTGCTTACGCTGCGGACATGATTCGCAGAGCTGTGGAGAGCGACGTTCCGGAAATCTTCGCGATGGTCAGGGAACTCGCGGAGTACGAGAGAGCGTTGGACGAAGTGCGAGCGGACGAGGAGCACTTGCGGGAGGCGCTCTTCGGGCAGAGCCCGGCGGCGTTCGCGCACATCGCGGAGGGAGAGGCGGGGGAGGTTGTCGGATTCGCGCTGTGGTTCCTGAACTTCTCCACCTGGCGGGGAGTGCACGGGATCTACCTGGAGGACCTGTACGTACGGCCGTCCGCGCGCGGCGGCGGGTACGGCAAGGCCCTGCTCACCCAGCTCGCCCGCACCTGTGTGGAGCGCGGGTACGAGCGGCTCGAATGGTCGGTGCTCAAGTGGAACAGGCCGTCCATCGACTTCTACGAGGCGCTGGGCGCGCGTCCGCAGGAGGAATGGGACGTGTACCGGCTGACGGACGACGCGCTCAAGCAGCTGGGGACTGCGTAGGCGGGCGCGAAGCACTGGGAGTGGTGGTACGGCGGGGCGGGGAGTGGGGTCGCCGGGTGCGGGGGTGTGGCCGCGCGGTGTGGAACGAGGGGGTGTGTGGCCGCGCGGTACGGGAGGCGAGGTCGGGGGGCGGTGTGGGTGCGGGGTTTGACCGCGCGGTATGGAGTGAGGGTGTGCGGCCGCGCGGTACGGGAGGCAGGTCGTCGGGTGGTGTGGGTGCGGGAGTGTGGCCGCGCGGTCGTGGGGCGGGGGTGCGGGGGTGTGGGGGTGTGGCCGCGCGGTCGTGGGGCGGGGCTCGGGTGCTCAGGGCTCCAGGACGACCTTGCCGACCGTGTTCCTGTTCTCCAGGTCGTGGTGGGCTCGGGCGGCCTCCGCGAGGGGGTAGCGCTGTACGGCGGGGCGCAGGCGGCCCTCGGCGGCCAGGGCGAGGGCGCGGGTCTCCAGGGTGCGGATCGGGTCGTCGCCGCCTGCCTTCCGGAGCATGAGCGGGCCGAGGACGGATTGTGAGGTGATGCCCCGTTCGGCGAGTTCGGCGTCGGTGAAGGTGAGGGGCTCGCCGTCCAGCGGACCCTTGTCGGACCAGCCGAAGACGAGGTGCTCGCCGCCCGGGGCGAGGAGGTCCACGGCGGCACGGCCGGTGTCGCCGCCGACCGAGTCGAACACGGTCGTCGCGCCGCCCAGGCCGCGCTCGGCGAGGTGGGCGCAGACCTTGTCCGGCCAGCCGGGCTGCGTGTAGTCGACGGCCAGGTCGGCGCCGTTGGCTGCCACGAGGGCGGTTTTCGCGGGGCCGCCGGCCAGGCCGATGACGGTGCCGCCCGCGTTCTTCACGGACTGGACGAGGAGCGTGCCGATGCCGCCCGCGGCGGCCGGGACGAGGGCGACGGTGTCGGCGGTGATCTCGGTGAACAGGAGGATGCCGAGGGTGGTGCGGCCGGTGCCGATCATGGCGATGGCCTCGGCGTCGGACAGGGCGTCGGGGACGGGATGGAGGCGGGCGGCGTCGGTGACGGCGAGCTCGGCGTAGCCGCCGGGGTTCATTCCGAGGTGGGCGACGACCCGCCTGCCGAGCCAGGACGGGTCGGTGTCCTCGCCGAGGGCCTCCACGGTGCCGGCGACCTCGCGCCCGGGAGTGGTGGGGAGTTCGACGGGGGCGGGGAACGGGCCCTGCATGCCCTGACGCAGGGCCGCGTCCAGGAGGTGCACGCCGGCTGCGGTGACTGCTATCCGGACCTGACCGGGGCCGGGACGGGGGTTCTCGGTCTCCTCGTAGCGGAGGTTCTCGGCAGGGCCGAAGGCGTGGAGGCGGATCGCGTGCATGGTCAACTCCCCTGCTCAGGCGATGTCTTCGCCGTACAGGGACCACTCTCCGACCTCAAGCGTGCTTGAGGTCAAGGCCGGCGTCCCGTGTGCCGGGGCGTGCCGCGCGGAGGGCCAGCGAGACGGCCTCCGGGGCGCTGTTGAACGACACCTCGGCGAGCAGGCCGGGGGCCGCGACCTGGTCGCCCGCCAGGTAGACGCCGTTGCCGCGATCGATGGCGGGACGGTCGCGCCAGGTGGTGCCGGGCAGGTCCACCGCGCCGGTGCGGCCCGCGGCCAGGGCTTCGGTGCGGTGGGTGACGCGGTCGCGCCAGTGGGGGAAACCGAGGTCGAGAAGGCGTTCGGCGCGCGCGATGCCGTCGGCCTTCGACCCGGCCGGAGCCACCGGGAACTGGGCCTGGACGAGCTGTTCGCCGGGTGGGGCGAGCGTCGGGTCCTGGGCGGTGAAGCGTTCGATCCAGCCGGGAGCATCCAGGTCGGACACGATGAACGCGTCGCCGCGTCGGGTGCGCAGCCCCAGGTCGAGGAGCGCGGTGCGGCCGCTGTCCCAGGTGAGAGAGCGATCGTCGAGGAGGCCGCGGGCGGCGGGCAGCGAGGTCGCGACGATCACCGGGCCGTGGGCGGCGGCGGAGGAGACGTCGGAGGCGGAGAGGCGCGAGTCCGTCTCGATGCGCACCCCGAGGTCGCGGGCGCGGGAGCCGAGCCGCTCCACGACCGAACTCCAGCCCCCAAGAGGGTACTTGGCCTCGGGTGGCATGGTCAGGACCCGGTGCAGGCGCTCCTGTACGAAGCGGGCGGAGAGGGCGCCGGGGTCGTGGTGGAACACGGCGACGCCGAGGGAGTTCGCCGCGTACCGGGCGTGCCGTTCGCCGATGCGGGACGTCGCCCAGGTCAGGAAGTCGATGTCGACGGGGGCTTCGGCACCCTGTGTGCGGCCGAGCCGCAGGGCGGGGAGGGGCGGCATGCAGTGGAGGGAACCGGAGCGGTGGAAACGGGTGCGGGCGGCTGCCCGGAAGGGGACGGCAGCGGCCGGGCCGATCAGGTCACGCTGCTGGAGCCAGGTCCACAGGGGACCGCGCGAGTAGAGGGCGTGCGGGCCCTCGTTGGCCTTGTACGGGCCGGTGGTGGTGCGGGCACGACCGCCGAGCGTGTGGTGCGACTCGTGGAGACGGACCCGGGTGTGACCGGACTCTGCGGCGGTGACGGCTGTGACCAGACCGGCGAGCCCACCGCCGACGACGGTGACGGTGCCGGGAGCGGGAGCGGGGACGGGGGTGGGGGCGGGGCGCGGGTTCATGGTGGGTGCCTCCCTGGGGCTGGGGCGGTGATGCCTTCGGGAGTGGTGACGGACGAGGGGCGGTGCGGTGTGACATCGGGTGGCATGGTGCGACCGGTGGCGGGTTTCCCGGGGCCACCAGGGGCTTCCGGAAGCTCTCCGCCGCAGGGAGCGGGGGCGGATTGTCCGGTGCGCGGGTGCGCGGGTGCGCGGGTGCGCGGGCGCGTCGGCGCGCCTGTGGGCTGCGCCTGTGGGTCTGTGGCCGGTGGCCGGTGGCCGGGGCGGGCTGGGAGGGATTGTCAGTGGGGTGGGGCAGCATGGCCGTATGGCTCGTGTGGCGAAGAAGAACCAGGTCCCGGCGGTACGGCGTCCCGAGGTACGGCTGCCTGAGCTGATGCCCTTCGAGGACGGCGTGTTGGAGTCGGAGGGCGACTACGACGCGCTGGAGTTCAGGGAACTCGACCTCGCGGGCCAGGAGGGGCGGGGCGCGCGCTTCATGGACTGTGGGCTGTACGGGGTGGCGCTGGACGAGACGCGGCTGGGCCGGGCGCGGTTCATGGACTGTGTACTGGAGGGCGTGCGCGGCGTCGGTACGCAGCTCGCGGAGGCGTCGCTGCGGGACGTGGAGATCGTCGACGCGCGGCTGGGCGGGACGCAGATGCACGGGTCGGCGCTGGAGCGGGTGGTGGTGCGGGGCGGAAAGATCGATTACCTGAACCTGCGGAAGTCGAAGCTGGTGGACGTCCTCTTCGAGGGGTGTGTGCTGGTCGAACCGGACTTCGGGGACGCGGTTCTCACGCGGGTGGAGTTCCGGGACTGCGTACTGAAGGGCACGGACTTCAGCGGGACGACGATGCGGGACGTGGACCTTCGGACGGTCGCGGAGCTGGGGATCGCGCGGGGCGTGGAGAGGCTGCGGGGCGCGGTGATCAGCCCCCCGCAGATGCTGGACCTGGCTCCGGTGTTCGCGGCGGCGATGGGGGTGCGGGTGGAGGGGGCGTAGCGGGTACGGCGGGAATCGCGCCGTGCAGCGGACGGGTGTGCGACGTGCCCCCGGTCGTACGCGGGGCTCGCCCGCCGGTCGTGGCCGCGACCTGTGCACCGGACGGGCTCTGCACCGGGCGGGCTCTGCACCGGGCGGACGCGGGTCTCGCCTGCCGGGCGGGCCTGTGACGCGTGTATCGGGCGGGGTTGTGTTTTGTTGGCCCGTCGGGGTCGCGGCCTGTGCACCGGGTGGGCCTGGGTCCAGCCCGTCGGTCGGGCCTGTGACTCGTGTATCGGGTGGGTTTGGGTTTTGCTCGCCGGTTGGGGTCGCGGCCTGTGTGCCGGGTGGGCCTGGGTCCAGCCCGTCGGTAGGGCCTGTGACTCGTGCACCGGGCGAGTCCGGGTCCTGTCCGCCGGGCGAGGGCGAGACCCGTGCGCCCGGCGGGCCCGCCTCGCTCAGTTCTCGATGCGCGGGTACTTCGCCTGGAGCGTCCACAGGGCCGGGTTGTCGGCCAGGCCGTCGTGCATGTCGGTGAGGTCGGCGATCAGGTCGTGGAGGAAGTCCCGGGCCTCGCGGCGCAGAAGACGGTGGCCGAAGGTGAGCGGGGCCTCCTCGACCGGCATCCAGTCCGCCTCCACGTCCACCCAGCCGAAACGGCGCTCGAAGAGCATCCGGTCCGTGGACTCGGTGAAGTCGATCTCCGCGTACTGCCGGTGCGCCGAGCGGCTGCCGCGCGGGTCCTGGTCGAGCTGTTCCACGATGTCGCACAGCGCCCACGCGAAGTCCAGCACCGGAACCCATCCCCAGGCTGTGGACACCTCCCGGTCCGCCTTGGTGTCCGCGAGGTACACGTCCCCGCAGAACAGGTCGTGCCGCAGTGACCGGACGTCCGCGCGGCGGTAGTCCGTCTGCGGAGGGTCGGGGAAACGGCGGGAGAGGGAGTAACCGATGTCGAGCACGTAGCCGATGGTCGCACGGCAGCCGTTCACGGCAGCAGTCGCTGTTCCTTCGCCACCGCCACCGCGCCCGCCCGCGTGTCCACACCGAGCTTGGCGTAGATGCGCCCCAGGTGGGTCTTGACCGTCGCCTCGCTGATGAACAGCGCGCGGGCGATCTCGCGGTTTCCGAGGCCGTGGGCCAGCTGGGCGAGGATCTCCGACTCGCGGTCGGTGAGAGCGGGCCGGCCCGCGCCGCGCAGCTGAGCCATCACCCGGCTGGCGACCGGCGGGGAGAGGGCCGTGCGGCCCTGGGCGGCGGAGCGGATCGCCGCGAAGAGCTCTTCGGGGCGTTCGGCCTTCAGCAGGTACCCGGTGGCGCCCGCCGCGATGGCACGGGTGATGTCGGCGTCCGTGTCGTACGTGGTGAGGACGAGGACGTGCGGACCGGTGCCCGCGATGCGGCGGGTGGCTTCGACGCCGTCGATGCCGTCGCCGAGCTGGAGGTCCATGAGGACCACGTTGGGGCGGAGTTTGGCGGCCGTGGCGACCGCCTCCTCGCCGGTTCCGGCCTCGCCCACGACCTCGATGTCCGGTTCGCTGGAGAGCAGGGCGAGCAGGCCCGCCCGTACGACCAGGTGGTCGTCGCAGAGCAGGACGCGTACGGGGGCACGGGTCGTCACGGGGCGGGCTCCAGGGGGATCGCGAGCGGAATCGCGGCGGACAGGACGGTGCCCTCGCCGGGTGCCGACTCGACGGCGAGGGTGCCGCCGAGTTGCTGGACCCGGGCACGCATCGCGGGCAGGCCGTGCCCGCGCACACCGGTCGGGCCCGGCAGCGTACCGGTGTCGAAGCCCCGGCCGTCGTCGGCGATGTCGAGGACCACCTGATCGTCCAGGTAGGTCAGCGTGAGGGCGGTGGTGCTCGCGTGCGCGTGTTCGCGCACGTTGGCGAGGGCGCCCTGGGCGATGCGGAGCAGAGCGGACTGGACGCGGTCCGGGAGGGGAGTGGCCGGGGCCGTGCCGTCGACGCGGAGGCGGGCGCTCTCGCGGGCGGCGACCGTGCGCAGGGCCTCTTCCAGTCCGCCGCCGCGCGCCCCCGCCTCGGCGAGGTCGGCGGGGGCGAGGTCGTGGACGAAGCGGCGGGCCTCGGCGAGGTTGCGTTCCGCGATGGAGGTGGCGGTACGGACGTGCCGCCGGGCGGTGGCGGGGTCCGCGTCCCAGGTCCGGTCGGCGGCCTGGAGCAGCATCTGCTGGCTGGACAGGCCCTGGGCGAGGGTGTCGTGGATCTCCATGGAGAGCCGCTGGCGTTCGGCGAGGGTGCCCGCGCGGCGCTCGGTCGCGGCCAGTTCGCGCCGGGTGCGCAGGAGATCGTCGATGAGGGTGCGCTGACGTGCGGCCTGACGCTGCATGTGGACGAAGGTGGCGGCAGCGACTGCGGCCACGGCGGGCGTGCCCAGCACGATCGTGGGGTCGAGGCCGCCGGTGGAGAGCTGGAGCTGCGCGGTGACGACGAAACCGGTGAGGAGCGTGACGAGGGCGAGGGCCGTACGGGTGGGGAGGGTGCGCAGGGCGAGGTAGAAGAGGGGGACGGCGCACCAGGCGAAGCTCGGCGCGAGCACGACCAGGAACGCCCAGACGAGAAGGACGGCGGCGAGACGCAGGCGCGGGCGGGAAGCGGCGGGCCCGTCGGCGCTCCGGGCCGGACCCACGACGTACAGCAGCACGTGCAGGGCGGCGAGGGTGACGCTCAGACCGATGATCCACGGGGTGCGGGGCTCGCCGGGGTGCCGCAGCAGGAAGCGGACCAGGGACGCGCCGAGGAGGACGAAGAACGCCGCGTGCATGACGACGGCGAGCCGACGCGTGTCCGGGTCGTCCGGCGGGGCCGGAGAGCGGTGGATGTCGTCCTGGGTCAAGGGGGGCGCTCCGCGTGGGGGAGGAGGGGGCGGGGAGGGAAGTCGGGCGCGGGGTGAGCCAAGGAGGCGAGGGCGGGGGTGCGAGTCCGGGGAGGCACGAGTCCAGGGGTACGGGGGGTGCGTGTCGAGGCTGGGGTACGGGGTGTGTGTGCGGGGCTTGGGGTCTGGGGTGCGGGCCCGGGGTCTGGGGTGTGGATCCGGGGTACGGGGTGCGGATCCGGGGTCTGGGGTGCGGGCCCTCCCGGTGCTCGGGACCGGGACCGGGGCAGTGCGTGGGTTCGGCGTGCGCGGTCCGGGCCGGGGGCTGCGCTGCCCGTCCCACCGTACGAAGCGCCCCTGATCAGCGCACACGTCACCACCCGAGCGGCGCGCACGTGCCCACTTTGATCAGCACGCACGTGCCCATCCGAGCAGTGCGTACGTGCCCACCCCGAGCGGTGCCCACGTGCCCATCCGAGCAGTGCGTACGTAACCGCCTTGAGCGGCGCAAACGAACCCACCGAGTGACGCGCACGCACCCACCTTGAGCAGCACGTACGTACCCACCCTCACCCGCCGGGAGCACCCCCGCATCAGCCGATCGGTTGACCCGGGGATCAGCCGCACGGCCAGCCGGGGCCAGCCGCTGTACCGACCGTACGGGGCCGGTTCCGCGCCCAGCATGGAAGCAGAACGAAACCGGCGCCCTGCCGGTCCGGCCCCTGCGAACACCTCCGGGCCGTCCGACGACTCTACGGAGCCACCCCATGCGCAAGCTCTCCCTCCGCACCCGTGTCCTCACCGGTTCCGCCGTCCTCGCCGCCCTCGGCGCGGGCACCTTCGGCGCGGTGAGCGCCAGTGCCGCCGCCCCGGCCGCCGAGACCCGCGCCGCCGTCAAGGCCGACACCGCGAACCGCAACCTCCAGCAGTCCACCCACCTGACCGTGTCCGCCGCCACCAAGGCCGCCGAGGCCGTGCTGGACGCCGCGAAGAAGGAGAACCAGCGCGTCTCCGTCGCCGTCGTCGACCGCAACGGCAACACCATCGTCTCCCTGCGCGGCGACGGCGCCGGCCCGCAGTCGCCCGAGTCGGCCGTGAAGAAGGGCTACACCGCCGTCTCCTGGAACGCCCCCACCTCCGAACTGGTCAAGCGGCTCGCCCAGGCCCCGAACCTGAAGGACATCCCCGGCACCCTCTTCCTCGGGGGTGGCGCTCCGGTGCAGGTCAAGGGCGCCCCGGTGGCGGGCATCGGTGTCGCGGGCGCGCCCAGCGGCGACCTGGACGAGAAGTTCGCGCAGGCGGGCGTGGCGTCGCTGGCGAAGTAGGTCCCGCCCCGGAGCGCCCCCGGGACTGCCCCCAAGATCGCCCGGGATCGGGATCGGGTCACCGTCCCTCCGTACGGACACGGGGAGAAGCCCGGCGGAGGGGAGGGCACGGTGTACTGGCGCGAAGAAGAGGGCGGGGAGGCCGGGGAAGAGACTTCCGCGCCTCCCGCCCCGGCGGATCACGCCGCGTAGGATCGCCGGATGCCCTCCGCCGGCCCCCACGAGGCCCGTACCGCCCGCACCCTCCGCGTTACCCGTCTCCTCGGACCGGCCCGCACGCCCGGCGCCCTCGGTCGACCGGCCCCCACGCCCGGTACCACCCGCCGCCCGGCCCTGGTCCCCCGTACCGCAGGGGCGGTCCGGGGCCCCCGTACCGCAGGTTCGGTCCGAGCGGCCCGGCGTCGCGGGTCTGCCCGTGCTCGTGCGGTCCTCTCCGCCGTGGCCGCGCTGCTCCTGGTGGCCGCCGCTTCCGGCTGCACGGCCGGGGCGCCCGGTGCCGTCACCGGTTCCCCGGGTGCGCACGGGCTGCGCGACCGGCTCTTCCCGAAGCTGGGCAACGGAGGCTACGACGTCTCGCACTACGCCCTGGACCTGGAGTACGACCCGGCCGCCCACCGGCTCAAGGGCGTCGCGGAGATCACGGCACGGGCGACGCAGGAACTCAGCGCGTTCAGCCTCGACCTGGCCGGGCTGAAGGTCGACGGCGCGACGGTCGAGGGCCGGAAGGCGGCGGTGAACCGGGCCGGCAACGAACTGACGCTCCGGCCGAAGCGGGACCTGCGGAAGGGCGAGACGTTCCGGACGGTCGTCCGGTACTCCGGGACCCCGGCCCGGATCACCAACGCCGACACCGACCAGGAGGGCTGGCTGCGCGCCGAGGACGGCAAGGTGTCCATCGCGGTCGGCCAGCCGTCGGGGTCCATGACCTGGTTCCCGGGCAACAACCACCCGTCGGACAAGGCGACGTACGACATCAAGGTCACCGTCCCCGAGGGCCAGACCGCCCTCAGCAACGGCGAGTTGCGGAACGCCCCGACGGTGCGGGCCGGTCGTGTCACCTACGACTGGCGCATGCGCGAGCCGATGGCGAGCTACCTGGCGATGCTGGCGGTGGGGAAGTTCGAGGTGATGCGGGCGACGGCCCCCGCCGAACTGGACGCGGAGGAGGAGAACGCCGTACGGACCGTCCCGGTGTACGCGGCGGCCGAGGAGTCGATGGACGGGCCGAGCGCCCGACTCCGTGGCCGCATCCCGGAGATGATGGAGTGGTGCGTCCTGAACTTCGGGCCGTACCCCTTCTCGTCCGTCGGGTCGGTCGTCGCGCGGGACGGCGACGTCGGCTACGCGCTGGAGACCCAGACCAAGCCGGTGTACGGGGGGATGGAAAGCTTCGAGTCCGCACAGTTGCACGAACTCGCCCACCAGTGGTTCGGCAACTCGGTGTCGCCGAAGACCTGGAGCGACATGTGGCTCAACGAGGGCTTCGCGGAGTACGCGGAGTGGATGTACACGGAGGACCACGGCGGCGAGAGTGCCCGGAAGCGGTTCGAGAGGGAGTTCGCCCAAGGCGCCAACTGGGCTTTTCCGCCCAGCAGTCCGCCGGACCCGAGCCGTATCTCCGACGCCCCCGTGTACAAGCGCGGCGCCATGGTCCTGCACAGGATCCGGCAGGCGGTAGGCGACGAACCCTTCCTCGGCATCGTGCAGGGCTGGGCCGCCGACCACCGCCACGGCAACGCCTCCACGGCGGACTTCACGGCGTACGTCGACGACGCGACGGACGAGGACCTGTCGGACATCTGGAAGGTCTGGCTGCACGGCGACGACAAACCGGCGACTCCCGCCGGATGACCGTCGACGGCGGGGCATGACGGGAGGACCGGCCGGCCTCCACCTCGCCCGCTCTCGCGTCCTCCGAAACGCCCACGCGTGCCCCGTGCCCCGTGGCGTGCCGGCATGAAGCTCGACGACCCTTCCGGGCAGCGGCAGCGGCAGGGGCAGGGGCAGGGGCAGCGGCAGGGGCAGCGGCCGGGGCTGGATGCGGCTTGGCGCACGGGAGCCGGCCACGCGCGGACGCACGAAGGCCCCGGCCACCGCTGCGGCGAGGCAGGCGGTGAGCGGGGCCTTCGCGGTGACCGGTCAGGTCACGCGGGCGCCGTACGTCCTCAGACGTTGACGCCGAAGTCCTGGGCGATGCCGGTGAGGCCCGAGGCGTAACCCTGGCCCACCGCGCGGAACTTCCACTCCGCACCGTTGCGGTACAGCTCGCCGAAGACCATGGCGGTCTCGGTGGCGGCGTCCTCGCTCAGGTCGTAGCGCGCGATCTCGGTGCCGCCGGCCTGGTTGATGATGCGGATGAAGGCGTTGCGGACCTGGCCGAAGTTCTGCGAGCGGGCTTCCGCGTCGTAGATCGAGACCGGGAAGACGATCTTGTCGACGTCGGCGGGCAGGCCGGCCAGGTTGACGTTGATCTGCTCGTCGTCGCCCTCGCCCTCGCCGCTGCGGTTGTCACCGGTGTGGACGATGGTCTGGTCCGGCGTCGCCTTGTTGTTGAAGAAGACGAAGTGGCCGTCCGAGTAGACCTTGCCCTCGGGGTTCACCGCGATGGCGGACGCGTCGAGGTCGAACTCCGTGCCCGTGGTCGTGCGGACGTCCCAACCGAGGCCGACCGTGACGGCGGTCAGGCCCGGGGCCTCCTTGGAGAGCGAAACATTGCCACCCTTGCTGAGGCTTACTGCCATGGGATGTCCCTTTCCTCGTGATGTGCGGGCTCCGGTACGAGTGCCGAAGCTACCGTCACCCATCTAACGCGGCCAGGGTCTCAGGAAGTTCCTGCTTCGCGCGGTTCTCTTTACTTTCTTTGCCGAATTGCCCGGCGGACCCGAAACCGGAGTGACGCCGAGGGGGGTGAGCAGGGACTATGGACGCATGTCCGGGCCCTACATCATCCGTGGCTCCGTCTCCCTCCCGGAGGCCGAGCTCATGTGGCGTTTCTCCAGGTCGTCGGGGCCCGGTGGCCAGCATGTGAACACCTCGGACACGAGAGTGGAACTGCGCTTCGACCTCGCGCGGACCGACGCGCTGCCGGAGGTGTGGAAGACGCGGGCGCTGGAGCGGCTGGCGGGACGGCTGGTCGACGGGGTGGTCTCGGTGCACGCCTCCGAGCACCGGTCGCAGTGGCGGAACCGGGAGACGGCCGCGGTCCGCCTCGCGTCGCTCCTCGCGGAGGCGAGCGCGCCGCCGCCGAGGCCGCGGCGGGCGACGAAAATCCCACGGGGCATCAACGAACGGCGGCTGCGCGAGAAGAAGCAGCGCAGCCAGACCAAGGGCGGCCGGTCGGGCCGCGACTGGCACTGAGTCCCTGCGGGCCGGGGCGGAACCTCCGGCGACGGAGGTCGCTTTCGCGGAACGGCCGGGGAAACAGCGATGAGTTTCCGCGTGGTCCCCAGTCATAGTTCATGGTGGGTGCGACGCGACCGCGGGCGAGTGGCGTGGGCCCGTGCACCGGCCGTACCTGCTGCGAAACCAGACACGAGATGCCGAGGATTCCACGATGCGCACCCTGATCAGCACCGCTTTCGTCTCGCTCGACGGCGTCGTCGAGGCCCCCGGCGGCGAGCCCGGGTACCGGAACTCCGGATGGACCTTCAAGCACGTCGAGTTCCTCCCCGAGGCGTTCGAGATCAAGGAGCGCGAGCAGAGGGAGTCCGCCGCGCTGATGATGGGCCGCGCCAGCTACGAGGCGTTCAGTCCCGTATGGCCCGCCATGGAGGAGTTCGCGGACTACAAGGTGATGCCCAAGTACGTCGTCTCCACCACCCTCACCGACGACGACCTGGTGTCGGACTGGGGCGGGACCACGATCCTGCGCTCGCTCGACGAGGTCGCCGCGCTGAAGGAGACCGAGGGCGGACCGATCATCGTGCACGGCAGCGCGTCCCTGAACCACGCCCTCTCCGACGCCGGCCTCATCGACCGCTACCACCTGCTCGTCTTCCCGCTGCTGCTCGGTGCGGGCAAGCGGCTGTTCAGCGCCACGGACAAGGACGCCCAGAAGCTGGAGCTCGTCGAGTACGAGGCATACGCCAACGGCCTCCAGAAGAACGTCTTCGACGTCGTCCGCTGAGGAGGCCGCCGACGGACACGGCTGCCGGAGCGGACGGGTCCACGGGAGCGGGCGGGTTCACGGGAGCAGACACGGACGCCGGGGTGGACACGGCTGCCGGCGCCGGCCGTGCGGCCCGTGCCCGGACGGTCCGCACGGCCCGGCGCGGGTGTCGGTGTGCGGGGCGGAGGGCCCGACTCGACTGTCGGTGCGCGGCGCGGGCGGCCCGGCTCGGGTGTCGGCGTGCGGCGCGGAGGGCCCGGCTCGGCTGTCAGTGCGCGGCGCGGAAGGTCCGGCGCGGACGGTCCCGCGCGGATCAGCCGAGTCGGCGGTAGGAGCCGCGGAAGTAGGCGAGGGGGCCGTCGTCGTCGTTCGGCAGGTCGACCGCGAGGACGTGGCCGATGACCAGGGTGTGGTCCCCGGCCTCCACCCGCTGCTGGGTGCGGCACTCGACGACGGCGAGCGCGCCGCCGACCAGCGGTGCGCCGGAGACCTCGCCCCGCTTCCACGGGATGTCCGCGAAGAGCAGGCGGTCGCTGATCCGGCCCTTCATGGCGAAGCGGCCCGCGATGTGCCGCTGGCCCTCCGACAGCAGGGAGACCGCCCACAGGGGCTGTTCGGCGAGCAGGTCGTCCATGCGCGAGCCGTTGCGGACCGAGACCATCACCAGCGGCGGGTCGAGGGACACGGACATGAAGGCCGTCGCGGTCATGCCGACGTCCTCGCCGCGCGGGCCGCCGTCCTCGTCATGGGCCGTCACCAGCGTCACGCCCGCCGTGAAACGGGCCATCGCCGCGCGGAACTCGTCATTGCTCACCCCCACAGGATGGGGGGTCGCCGTCTGTCCGGGCGAAGCGAGGGGGCTCCGGGGGGCGCTTTCGGGGGTGGCTTCCGTCGTCTGCAACACCTGACCGACGCTAGGCCGCATCATGACCCGGCACATCGGGCACAGGGACCAGATGCGACCTAGGTCCCATGGCCGACATACCGCGCCGCGCCTTCCGCTCGCCGCGTGTTTTCGGCCATACGGGGCTGTGAGCAGTCCGGAAGCGCTTTCCGCTTCGCAAGGTCAACTTCCGGAACGACTTTGTGACTTGAGTCACAGAACGGAGATATTGTTGACCCTGTGTACCGGGAGGGCAGCGCGCTGTGATTCAGTGGCCGTGGCAATCGGACGATGAGAAGCCTGGAGTTGCTGTCGTTGCTGTCGAGGTCTCGGGGAGCGGGTCATGGAGGCCGAGTCGGAGCCGTACGTCCGTCTTGCGACCCTGCGGCAACTGCACCGGGTGGTCGCTGACCTCAACACGGCACGGAGTCTGTCGGACACCGTGCAGGCCGTCGCGGACGGCATAGTCGCCGGTCTCGGGTACGAGCTGGCGTGCGTGAACCTCGTACGCCCCGACGGCGACCTCGTCGTCGCCGCCTTCGCGGGCAACAGCGCGGCAGAGGCCCTGATCACCGGCCGGGTCGGTTCCCGCTCCTCCTGGGAGCGGCGGCTGACCATGGGCGAGCGGTGGGGAGACCTCCACTTCATCCCGCACCACGAGGGATGGGTGCTGGTCGAGGACGACGTGCCCCAGTGGCACACCGAGGGCCCCGACCCCCGCTTCGCCGACGAATGGCACCCCGGCGACCGCCTGTACGCGCCGATGTACGCGTCCGGCGGCGAGGGCGAGCTGATCGGAGTCATCTCGGTCGACCGGCCGCGCGGCGGACGCCGCCCCGGCGCCTGGGCGCAGGAAGCGCTCACGATGTACGCCTCCCAGGCCGCCATCGCCATCATCAACGCCCGCCTGCGCTCCAACATGCAGCGCGCCCTGGTACGCCTGGAACGCGAGCAGCAGGCCCTGCGGGCCAGCGAGGAATCCTTCCGGCAGGCCTTCGAGTACGCCCCCTCCGGCATGGCCATCGCCGAGATGGGCGGCGACCAGCACGGACGCCTCCTGCGCACCAACGACGCCCTGTGCCGACTGCTGGGCCGTCCCGCCTCCGCGATGCGCCGCTACTCCTTCGCCGATCTCGTCCACCACGAGGACGTCGGCACGCTGCTGCGCACCTCCGCCGAGGGCGGCCGGGCCGAGCTGCGGCTCCAGCGCCGCGACGGCAGCTTCGTGTGGGTCTCGCTGCGCAACTCCGTCGTCGCCGACACCGCCGACGGCCCCCGCTTCCTGCTCACCCACGTCGAGGACATCGAGGAGCGCAAGCGGCACGAGCTGCACCTGGCGCACCGCGCGTCCCACGACTCCCTCACCGGCCTGCCCAACAGCGCCGAACTGCGCGCCCGGTTGAGCGCACGGCTGTGCCGCAGGCCGCACGCGGTGCGCGCCACCGCCGTGGAGGCTCTGGACGCCGCCTATGACGGGGCGTACGACGACGGCGTGACGTACGACGGCGTCGCCACGTACGACGACGGGTTCTACGGCGACCCGATGGGCGAGGGCGAGCCCGGCTTCTACGACCACCACGTGCACACCGTCGCGCCCCAGGAGGGCGTCACGGACGGCGGCGTTCCGATCGACGACGGGACGAAGGGGCTGGCGGTCCTGTTCTGCGACCTGGACGGTTTCAAGTCCATCAACGACCGCTTCGGACACCAGGCCGGTGACACGGTGCTGATCGAAGTGGCACGCCGTCTGACCACCTGTGTACGCGACGGTGACACCGTCGCGCGGCTCGGGGGCGACGAATTCGTGGTCCTGGCCGACGGATTGGGCAGCGCGGACGCCGCCGACCTGGCCGTCCGCCTCCGTAACGCGATCATTCCGCCGATCCGGGTGGACGGGCGCGCGGTACGGGTCGGAGCCAGTTTCGGCATCGGCTGGGCGGCGTGCGGGATGACCGTCGACGAGGTGCTGCAATCCGCCGACCAGCGCATGTACATCGAGAAGCGGTCGCGTTCGAAGGTCCAGTCCAGGGTGCACCGGCGGGCCGGCTGAACCGTCCGTACTCCTCGGTGTGACCCATGTCCCCAAGGCGGTTCGCCCGCAGCGGGTAGGCTCGCCCGGTCGGCGACGCTGGCGAACATGGTGAGGAGTGACGCTGGGATGACGGCCGGGAACAACGGCACGAGCACACCCGAGGACGACGATCCGTTCGGCTACCTCTACGAGGACGGACGCGCGGCAGGCGCGCAGCCGCCACACTCGGGCGGCGGCTACGGCTACCCGGGCCCGAGCTCGCAGCGCGGGGTCCCCAGGACGTCGTACAACCAGGTGAGAGCGGTCGGCGAACGCACGTACGGCGGCCACCAGCAGGGCCAGCAGGCGCACGGCGGACAGCAGGCCACGCAGGCGTTCCCGCAGCAGCAGGGGTACGCGGGCGAGCCCGGCCGGCAGCAGTACGGACAGCCCAACGCGCACTACGCCGCCCCCGAGACGCAGCCCGGCGGCGCGCCCCCCGCACGCCCGGCCGCACACCTCGCCGACGGCGGGCTGGGCGGGCACGGCGGTCGCGGCGGACGCGGGCGCGGCCCGAACACGCGCGGCCTGCTGATCGGCGCGCTCGCGGTGGTCGCGGCCGTGGTGGTCGGCATCGGCGCGGCGCTGTACTTCGGCAAGGAGAACGACGACAAGGGCCCCCAGGCGGGCGGCGCCAACACCGGCGGCGCGGGCGGTCAGAAGCAGACCCAGGAGCCCTCGCCCACCACGGAGCCCACAAAGGACACGAAGCCGCCGGTGGAGCTGCCGACGGTGCAGGCGGGAGCGCTGCAACTCGCCACGGGCATGACCACGGACAAGACGATCCCCGGCGCGAAGTCGGACAGCGGGGCGTACGTGCCGCTGTCGAAGCCCGGCTCGACGGCGACGTGGACGGTGAAGGTGCCGGAGGCGGGCCCGTACACGCTGTCCGTCGACTACGGCACCCCGGGCAAGGACGTCAAGGCCGACCTGACGGTCAACGGGAAGCCGCACGCGACCGGCGTGGCCATGAAGAACTACGGCAACACGCCGGAGGGCGACTGGGAGAAGGGCTGGAAGAACACCTACTCCTACGTGAACCTCCAGGCGGGCGACAACACCTTCGTGATCTCGTGCCCGCAGGGCTGTGAGGCCAACCTCGACCGGGTGGGCCTGAGCGCCGGTCACAAGAACTCCTAGACGGCACACTTCGTCCGGCTCGGGCGAAGCGCGCGGCCCCCGTCGGCAGTTGTCCGGCGGGGGCTTTCGCGTACCCCAGTAGGGCGCCGCAGGGCGTCGCGTCTGCCGCACCGGGAGTGTCCGCGGCGCGTGCGGTGTGCCGTCCGGCCGACCGCCCGTCAGCCGACGGTGGCCAGGAAGTGGGCCACCGTCGCCGCCATCGCGTCGCGGCCCGGCGCGAGGTACTTGCGGGGGTCGACGACCGAGGGGTGGGCGTCCAGGTACGCCCGTACGGCACCCGTGAAGGCCGTGTTGAGGGCCGTGCCGACGTTGATCTTGACCATGCCGGCGGCGACGGCGCGCCGGATCTCGTCGTCCGGGACGCCCGAGGAGCCGTGCAGGACGAGCGGGACCGGGACCGCCTCCCTGAGAGCGGCGATCAGCGCGTGGTCGAGGGTGGCGGTGCGTTCGGTCATGGCGTGCGAGGAGCCGACCGCGACGGCGAGTGCGTCGACGCCGGTGTCCGCGACGTAAGTGGCGGCCTCCTGGGGGTCGGTCCTTACCCCGGGTGCGTGGGCGTCCAGCGGAGCCTCCCCGTCCTTGCCGCCGACCTCGCCGAGTTCCGCCTCGATCCAGATGCCCCGCTCGTGGCCCCAGCGGACGGCCGCGGCGGTCGCCCTCACGTTGTCGTCGTAGTCCAGCTTCGACGCGTCGAACATCACGGAGCTGAACCCGGCCCCGTGGGCCGCGTGCAGGAGGTCGACCGAGACGACGTGGTCCAGGTGGAGGGAGAGAGGGGCGGAGGAGGCGCGGGCGACGGCGGCCGTGGCGGAGGCGAGGGCGATGAGGTCGCCGCCGTGGAATCTGACGGCGTTCTCGGAGATCTGGAGCACGGCGGGGGAGCCGGCCTGCTCGGCTCCGGCGGCGATCGCCTCGGCGTGTTCGAGGGAGATGACGTTGAAGGCGGCGAGGGCGGTGGCAGCGGAGCCGGTGGCGGCTGCGACGAGTTCACCGGTGGGGACCAGGGGCATGTCGGCTTCCTGTTCTGGTGCTCGGGTGCGGGGTGGGACTCACCGGGGTGCGCTGCCGCTCGCGGGTGAGGTGACCTCGACCCGGGGCAGCAGGGACTCGTACGTCGCCCGGTCGAACTCGCCCGCCGCCGGAGCGGCGACCGTTGCCGCCGACAGGGCCACCGCCAGCGCGAGACGGTCGGGCCACGAGAGGCCCGTGACCAGGCCGGAGAGGAGGCCGGCCACCGCCGAGTCGCCCGCGCCCGTGGGGTTTCCCCTCACGGGCGCCGGAGGTGCGGCCTGCCAGCGGCCCTCCTCCGTCGTGGCGAGGATCCCGTCCGGGCCCAGCGAGGCGACGACCGCGCGCGCTCCCTTGCGGCGGGCGTCCGCCGACGCGGTCGAGGGCTCGCGGGAGCCCGTGAGCCGGGCCAGCTCGTCCGCGTTGGGCTTGATGACGTCGGGGCGGGCGGCGACGCCCCGGCGCAGGGGTTCGCCGCTCGTGTCGAGGAGGACGGGGACACCGGCCGCACGGGCACGGCGGACGAGGTCGGCGTACGCACCGACGTGGATGCCCGGCGGCAGGCTGCCGCAGAGTGCCACCGCCCGCGCGCCGCTCAGGAGTTCGCCGTACGCGGAGAGGAACGTCTCCCACTCGGCGGGGGCGACGGCCGGGCCCGGTTCGTTGAACTGGGTGGTGTCGCCGGTGGACGCGTCGACGACGGCGAGGGTGCGACGCGTGTTTCCGGCGATGGGGATCAGGGCGTCGACGGGGGACTCCGACGCGAGCAGGTCCCGGACGACGGCACCCGTCGCACCGCCGACGAAGCCGGTGACGACCGTTTCGTGGCCGAGCGCGGCCAGGACCCGCGCCACGTTGAGGCCCTTGCCGCCCGGACGCTCCGTCACGGACGTGACCCGGTGGGAGGCGTGGGGAACGAGTCGCGAAACGTGATGGGTGAGGTCGAGAGCGGTGTTCAGCGTGACTGTCAGGATCGGGCTCATGACCCTCGTTCACCCCCGTAGCGTTGTCGGACGCCTGCTGAGAAGGCACCTTCTCATGTGTCCGCCACGGTGATCATGCCAAAGAGAAGGTGACCGGCCCAGGGGGACGGGCCGGTCACCTCCCCTTGATTCGGGGCGAATTCGGCGAAAGGTCAGCCGACTTCGGGCTCCAGGACCCAAGCGCCCCTGCGCATCACGCCCTTGACCGCGAAGTCCGCGTCCAGGACGACCAGGTCCGCGTCCTTGCCGGGCTCCAGGGAGCCGACCCTGTCGTCGACGCCGAGGAGGCGGGCGGGGTTGGCGGACAGCGACCGCACGGCGTCCTCGACGGACAGCCCGTCGATCGTGACCGAACGGCGGAACGCCTTGTCCAGGGTGAGCGTGGAGCCCGCGATCGAGCCGCCCTCGACCAGCCTGGCCACGCCCTCGCGCACCTCGACCGCGAGCGGCCCGAGGTCGTAGAAGCCGTCGCCGAAGCCCGCCGCGTCCATCGCGTCGGTGATCATCGCGACGCGCGCCGCGCCCGCGTGGTGGTACGCGAACCGGAAGGCGCCGGGGTGCAGGTGCGTGCCGTCGTTGATCAGCTCGACGGTGACCCGCTCGTCCTCCAGGAGCGCGACGATCGGCCCGGGGGCGCGGTGGCCGACGGCGGGCATCGCGTTGTAGAGGTGGGTCGCGACGGTGGCGCCCGCGTCGATGGCGGCCACGGTCTGCTCGTACGTGGCGTCCGTGTGGCCGACGGCGGCGAGCACGCCGTGCTCGGCGAGCAGGCGTACGGAGTCCAGGCCGCCCGGCATCTCCGTGGCCAGCGTGAACATCTTCGCCGTGCCGTGCGCCGCGTCCATCAGCTTGCGCACGTCCGCCGGGTCCGGGTCGCGCAGCAGCGACTCGCTGTGCGCGCCCTTGCGGCAGGGGGAGATGAACGGCCCCTCGAAGTGGATTCCGGCCAGGTCGCCCTGCTGGACCAGCTCGGCGAGGAGCGCCGCACGGGAGGCGAGGACGTCCATCTCCTCGGTGACGGTGGAGGCGACCATCGTGGTCGTGCCGTGCGCGCGGTGGGTGGCGACCGCCTGGAGCACTTCCTCCGCCGTGCCGGAGGTGAAGGACGCGCCGCCGCCGCCGTGCACGTGCATGTCGACGAAGCCGGGGACGACCCAGTGACCGGAGAGGTCGAGGGTGCGGTGTTCGGGGGCGGAGGCCGCGGTGCCGGGGAGCGCTCCCGCGATCTTCGTACCGTCGACGATGACCCGGCCGCCGTCGACGGTGCCGGTGGGGAGCACCACCTGGGCGCCGGACAGGACCTGGACCTGGTGGGTGGTCATCGGTCGGTTACCTCCGTGGTGTCCATGACGTCGGTGCGCATGGGGTGGGGGGTGCGGGGAGTGGGGGTGCCGGGCGTGGGCGCGGGCGTCGTGCTGGTGTCGGCGGTGCGGTTGGTGGGGGTGGCGGTGTCGGCGGTGCGGTTCGTGGCGGTGCTGTCGTCGGCGTCGCTGCTGTGGGCGGTGCTGTCGTTGTACGTGGCGAGGAGGTCCCAGGCGAGGAGGCCCGCGCCCAGACAGCCCGCCGTGTCGCCGAGCGCGGCGGCCACGATCGTGGGGAGCTGCTGGAACGTGACGCGCTGCGCGACCGCCGCGCGCAGCGGTACGAACAGGGTTTCACCGGCCTCGGCCAGCCCGCCGCCCACGATGAGGGTGCGGGGGTCGAGCAGGGTGAGGGCGGTGACGAGGCCGTCGGCGAGGGCGTCCACCGCCTCCTGCCAGACCCGGAGGGCCCGGGGATCGCCGTTCTCGACGGCCCTGGCGCAGTCCGCCGCGTCGGCGGCGGGGTCGCCGGAGGCGTCGGCCCAGACCTGGGAGACGGCGGAGGCGGAGGCGTAACGCTCCAGGCAGCCGCGCTGGCCGCAGCCGCAGTCGACGCCGCCGGGGCGCACCACGATGTGGCCGATCTCGCCGGCGCTGCCGTGGGCGCCCGCCTCGATCGCGCCGGCGATCCCGATGGCGCCCGCGATGCCCGTGCCCAGGGCGACGAAGAGGAAGCGGTCGGCGTCCTGGGCGGCGCCGACCCGGCCTTCGGCGAGGCCGCCGGTGCGGACGTCGTGGCCGAGGGCGACCGGGATGCCGCCGAGCCGTTCGCCGAGGAGGGTGCGCAGCGGGACGTCGCGCCAGCCGAGGTTGGCGGCGTACACGGCGATGCCGTGCTCGGCGTCGACGATGCCGGGGACGGCCACGCCGGCGGCCGAGGCGCTCTCGCCGAAGTGTTCCTCGCCGTATGCGCGGAGGTCTTCGGCGAAGGCGAGGATCGACTCGACGACAGCCTCCGGACCGCGGTCCCGGCCGGTGGGGCGGCGGGTCTCGTGGAGGAGGGTGCCGTTGGGGGCGACCAGGGCGGCCTTCATGCCGGTGCCGCCTACATCGAGGGCGATGACGTGTTTCACGGGGGTAGTGTCGCGCGTCGACCTCGGATAGGTCTAGTCCACTGGGGGGTGGGTCGTGAGCGGCGGGGGCGCACGGGGGCGTACGGGTACGGGGGCGTGTGCGTAACGGGGAGGGGGTGGGGTTGGGCGTGCGGTGGCGGGGGTGGGGCGGGGGGCGCCTCCGGTGGGGGCCTCCGGCGGGGGGTGCACCCCCCCCCGTGGGGTCTCAGGCCCGGGGGCGCACCTCCGGTGGGGCCTTCGACGAGGGGTGCGCCTCCGATGGGTCTCAGGCCGGGGGGCGCACCTCCGGCAAGGGGGGCCATCCCCTTGCCGGCCCTCCCCAGGCACTCGTCTTCGCTTGTGCAGAGGGATCCCCGCCCCCCAGGCACTCGCCTTCGCTCGTGCAGGGACCCCTCGCGTCCTCTTGGGGCGGCCCCGCCGCCCCAAGAGGGCTGACGTAGGGCCGGCCCCGCCGCCCAAAGGGCTACCGGGGCGGGCAGGGTGCGTGTGCGGGATCAGGGGAGGATGACGCTGCGGGAGAGGTTGCGGGGGTGGTCGGGGTCGTAACCCTTCGACTCGGCGAGGACGACCGCCAGGCGCTGGGCGCGGATCAGGTCGGCCATGGGGTCGGCGCCGGCGTGGGTGACGAGCGTGCCGCCGACGTTCGTGACGTCGCCCGCGAGGCCCTCCGGGAGGGGGCCGAACATCCAGGCCACCCGGCCAGGCCCGGTGATCGAGATGGGGCCGTGGCGGTATTCCATGGCGGGGTAGGACTCGGTCCACGCGCCGGCCGCCTCGCGCATCTTCAGCCCGGCCTCCTGGGCCAGCCCGTACGTCCAGCCACGGCCGAGGAACGTCCACTGTTCGGCGGAGGTGACGGACTCCGGGAGCGGCTCGGTCACCGCGAGTTCGGCGTCGACCGCGGCGGCGGCCACCGTCTTCACGCCGGGCGCGAGGGAGCCGGTGCGTTCGAGTCCCGCGCGGAGGAAGGCGAGTGCGGTCGTCGCGAACCGGGTCTGCACGACGGATTCCTCGTCGGCCCAGTCGAGGACGGCGATCGTGTCGGCCGCGTCCATGACCGGGGTCTTCGGGTCGCCGGTGAGGGCGAGGGTGGGAGCCTTCCCCCGTACCTCCGCCAGCAGCGCCAGCACCTCGCTCGTGGTGCCGGAACGCGTGATTGCCACCACACGGTCGTAGGAGCGGCCGACCGGGAACTCGGAGGAGGCGAACGCGTCGGTCTCGCCCTGGCCCGCTGCCTCGCGCAGTGCCGCGTACGCCATCGCCATGAACCACGAGGTGCCGCAGCCGGTGACGGCAACGCGCTCACCAGGCAGGGGAAGGCCCTCGAAGTCGGTCGCGTACTCGGCGGCGCGCCGCCAGCAGGTCGGCTGGGTGGCAATCTCAACTGAGGTACGGGACATGCGCGACGGCTCCTCGGGAACGTGGACGGCGTTGTTGACCTTGATGTCGCCCTGCTTAGCAGCCCTTACGGGATTTGCGGAAGGTGTTGCGTAAGAGATACCCAAGTGGTGTAGACCGGGTAGTCGTGCGTGAGGGAAAATCACAACTCATCGCAACTCATGCGGACAAGGGTGTCGGTAGGATGCGCGGGCCTCATGAGGGCGCCGTACACACTGGCGCAAAACGGGCAGATAAATGAGCATCAGAGGGTGGAACGGGCTGTGCAGCGGCGCTACTTGGGTCTGACCGCGGCGATAGCCGCACTTGCTGTGGCAACGACCGTCGCGGGTTGCGGCAGTCTCGGTGTCGGCGGTTCCGACGAGGTGACGCTGAAGTTCGTCGCCGCCGACTACAACCTCGACGGCGGCGACGGCACCAAGAAGTACTGGAACAACCTCGCCCGCGAATTCGAGACGAAGAACCCGGGCGTCAAGGTGGACGTCGCGATCCACTCGTGGAACGACGTGGACCGCAAGGTCGCCGAGATGGTCAAGGCCGGCAAGGCCCCCGACATCGCCCAGATCGGCGCATACGCCGACTACGTGGCCGACGGCAAGCTCTACGCCGTCGAAGAAATGGTCTCGATCCCCACCCAGGCCAACTTCCTGGCGCCGCTCGCCAAGGCGGGCGAGGTCGACCGCATGCAGTACGGCATGCCCTTCGTCGGCAGCACCCGCCTGATGTTCTACAACAAGGACCTCTTCGAGAAGGCCGGCATCGACTCCGCCCCGAAGACCTGGGACGCCCTCGCCGCCGACGCCAAGACGCTCAAGGAGGAAGGCGTGAAGTACCCCTTCGCGCTTCCGCTCGGCCCGGAGGAGGCGCAGGCCGAGACCATGAACTGGATGCTGGCCGCCGGTTCCGGCTACACCGACGACATCGGCGCGTACTCGATCAACTCCGCCGACAACATCGGCGCCTTCACCTTCCTCAAGGACAAGCTGGTCGGCCCCGGCCTGACCGGCCCCGTCGCCCCCGGCAAGCTCAACCGCAAGGAGGCATTCGCGGCCTTCGCGAAGGGCGAGGTCGGCATGCTCAACGGCCACCCTTCGCTGATGCAGCAGGCCGAGAAGAACGGCGTCAAGTACGAGATGGTGCCGCTGCCCACCAGGGACGGCAAGCAGCGTTCCGCGATGGGCGTCGCCGACTGGATGATGGGCTTCAAGCAGAACGGTCACCGCAAGGAGATCGGCAAGTTCCTCGACTTCGCCTACGAGGACGCGAACGTGCTGGCCTTCGCCGAAGAGTTCGACCTCCAGCCGGTCACGCTCACCGCGACCGACAAGATGCTGGCCGACAGCAAGCACCAGAAGACCCGCAAGTTCCTCGACGCGATGCCGACCGCGAAGCTGTACCCGGTGGGCAAGACGTCCTGGGCGAAGGTCAGCGAGAACGTCAAGCAGGAGATCGGCGCGGCCGTCGAGCCCGGCAACACGCCCGGTGGCGTGCTGGGAGCGCTGTCGCGGGAGGCGGCGGCGGTGGACAGCGCGCAGCAATAGGCTGGGAGGCATGGACGTGCCTGAGCCGAACCAAGAGGCGCCGGAGCGGCCGGGCGTCGAGCCGGAGGGGCGACCGGGCGCCGAGCCGGAGCAGCGCCCCGAGGTCGATGAGCGGCTGGGCGCTGAGCACGAGCGGCGACCGGACGTCGAGCCCGAGCGGCCCGGCGCCGAGCCGGAACAGCGATCTGACGCCGATGAGCGGCCCGTCGTCGGGCCCGAGCTGCACGGCGTCGGGCCCGAGCCGGACGGCGTCGGGCCCGAGCTGCACGGACAGGCGTCCGAGCCGTACGAGGGGCCCGGTGACGCCGAGGAGGCGGATGCCTCGGGCCTCTCGGCGCGGGAGCTGGCGGTGCTGGGTGTCGAGCGGCAGGGCTGGGCCGGGCCCGGGGCCAAGGAACGGGCCGTCCGCGAGCAGCTCGGCATCTCGCCGACGCGCTACTACCAACTGCTGAACGCGTTGCTGGACGATGCGCGGGCCGTCGCGCACGACCCCGTGACGGTCAACCGCCTGCGCCGGATCCGCGAGGAGAGGCGAGCGCGCCGCTGAGGCGCTGCCCGTACCTGCGGCTCGGGCTCGTCCGGGCCGCTCGGGTCCGAGTGGGTTGTCCCCACGCCCCGTGCGGTCCGTTCCCGCGCTGCGGTCGGCTCTTGTCCGTGCCGCTCGGGTCCGCGCGGGTTTCCACCCCGTCCCCGTGCGGTCCGTCCCCGCGATGCGGCCGGTTCCCGTTCGGGCCGTCCGGGTCCGGGTGGACCGTGCGACCGCGTCCTCCACCGGCCCTTCGGGGACCCTTTCGGGAGGGCCCCGGTAGGGTCGGCGTATGGACACTTTCGCCGTACCGGAACCGTCCACGCCCGCCGGGCGCGACGGCCTCGCCGCGATTCTGGCGGAGCCCCGCCGCTCCCTGGTCGCCCTCGACTTCGACGGCACGCTCGCCGACATCGTCGCGGACCCCGAGCAGGCCCGCGCGCACGCCGATGCCGTCCCCGCGCTCGCCGCCCTCGCCCCGCAGGTGGCGGCCGTGGCCATCGTCACCGGTCGCCCGGCGAGCGTCGCCGTACGGTACGGCGGCTTCGCCGGAGTTCCCGGCCTCGACCACCTCACCGTTCTCGGCCACTACGGCGCGGAACGCTGGGACGCCGCCACCGGCACCGTCCGGGCCCCCGACCCGCACCCCGGCATCGACGCGGTGCGCGCCGAGCTGCCCGGCGTGCTCGACACGCACGGGGCGTGGCGCGGCACCTGGGTGGAGGAGAAGGGGCAGGCCGTCGCCGTCCACACCCGGCGCGCCTCCGATCCGCAGGCGGCCTTCGACGCGCTGCGCGGGCCCCTGACCGAGCTGGCCGCCCGCCACGGGCTGATCGTCGAGCCGGGACGCATGGTCCTGGAGCTACGGCCCCCGGGCGTCGACAAGGGTGTCGCCCTCACCGAATTCGTGCACGAGGTCGGTGCGACGTCCGTGCTCTACGCGGGCGACGACCTGGGAGACCTCCCGGCGTACGGGGCCGTGGAGAAGCTCCGCTCCGAGGGGGTGCCCGGCCTGCTGGTGTGCAGCGGAACGGCCGTACCCGAACTGGGAGGCAGGGCGGATCTGCGACTGGCCGGCCCGGCGGAAGTCGCCGGTCTGCTGCGGGCGTTGGCGACTGCGTCGGGTGCTTCGTCGCACGGCCGCGCCTGAGCCCGCACGGCCCGGCCGGGAACCGATTTCCCACCGCCGAGGAAACCCCGTAGTGTCGTGTTCACCGACGCGGGGTGGAGCAGCTCGGTAGCTCGCTGGGCTCATAACCCAGAGGTCGCAGGTTCAAATCCTGTCCCCGCTACTCACAGGACCGAAGGCCCGGAACTCGTCAGAGTTCCGGGCCTTCGGCGTTCCGCCCGTCATGCCCCGCCCGGTCCCCGGCAGCCCCTTCGGCAGCCCTTCCGTCCGGCCCTCGGCAGGCGCCTCGGCCCCGCCGTTCCGCGCCGGGCCCCGTCATCCTTCGCTGCGCACCTCCGTGCGGTGGTCGAAGTACGCCCAGGCGAAGATCCCGAGCGCTCCGACCACCACCATCGCCGCGATGTGGAGCGCCTGCGGCGCGCTCCGGGTGAGGAGGCCGGTGACTCCCACCGCCAGCCCGCCCCCCAGCGCCACCATCCGGCTGAGGAAGTGCTGTTTCGGGCTGAATCCGTCCCGCTCGGAGAACAGCCCCTCCATCGCCGCATGCGCGGGCCTGGCCGCGCCCCTGCGCTTCTTCGCCCGGTACTCCAGCGCGTAGCCGACCGCCAGGTAGAGCCCGAAGATCGCGCCGAACCAGGCCCAGTCGGATCCGTCCGTGTCGCCCCGCGCCAGCACGGCGTCCGTGACCGTCCCTCTCATTGGGAGCCCCCTTTCCCTGTGGGGCCGGGTTCCCTCGCCGCACGGTCACATGCGCCTCAAAAGCCTTCTGTGGAGCGGGAGTTCACGACCGCAGGGCTTCCAGCTGTTCGAGGAACCACTTCTGCGGGGGCAGTGCGGTCGCCGCCGACGCGAGGCGCTTCGTGCGGTGGTCGCGGTCGTCCGCGTCCATGGAGAGCGCCTCGTGGAGGGCGTCCGCGGTGCCGATCACGTCGTACGGGTTGACGGTGATCGCGTCGTCGCCGAGCTCCTCGTACGCGCCCGCCTCGCGGGACAGGACCAGGGCGCAGCCCCCGTCCGAGACGACCGGGATCTCCTTGGCGACCAGGTTCATGCCGTCGCGGATCGGGTTGACCAGGGCCACGTCGGCGAGTCGGTACGCGGCCAGGGAGCGGGCGAAGTCGTCCTTGACGTGGAGGACGACAGGGGTCCATGTGGGCGTGCCGTACGCGGAGTTGATGCGGTCGGCCGTGCGCTGCACCTCCGCCGTGTACGCGCGGTAGACGGCGAGGTCCTGGCGGGAGGGGTACGCGAAGGCGATGTGCACGACGTTCTCGCGCCACTCGGGGCGGGTGTCCAAAAGGTGCTCGTACGCGAGGAGGCCGCGGACGATGTTCTTCGACAGTTCGGTGCGGTCGACGCGTACGACCGTCTTGCGGGCGCCGTCGCCGCCGACCTGCTCGCGCAGCGAGACCAGGCGCTCCTGCACGTCGTCCCGGTGGGCGCGCTCGCGCAGGAAGTCGGCGTCCGCGCCGAGCCCGTGCACGCCGATCCGCTTGCCGTCGAGGGCCTCCTCGCCGAGGTGCTCCAGCGCGCACGCGGTGAACGCGTCGGCCCAGCGCCGGGTCAGGAAGGCGGCGCGGTCCGCGCCCAGGACGCCGCGCAGCAACTGCTCGGCGATGTCGTCGGGGAGCAGGCGGAAGTAGTCGACCGGGGCCCACGGGGTGTGCGAGAAGTGGCCGATGCGCAGGTCGGGGCGGAGCGCGCGGAGCATTCCGGGGGCCAGGCACAGGTGGTAGTCCTGGATGAGGACCGCCGCGCCCTCGGCCGCCGACTCGGCGAGCGCCTCGGCGAAGGCCCGGTTGTACGCCTCGTACGCCGCCCACTGCTCCCGGAACCCGGCGTCGAAGACCGGCTCCAGCGGGGTCTGGTACAGCATGTGGTGGACGAACCACAGGACCGAGTTGGAGATGCCGTTGTACGCGGCCGCGTGGGTGTCCGCGTCGATGTCCAGCATCCGTACGCCGGGCTCGCCGACGCCGCGCCGCACCGCCTCCCGGTCGCCCTCCCCGAGCGCCGAGCACACCCACAGCGCGTCCGCGTCCGGGCCGATCGCGGAGAGTCCGGAGACCAGGCCGCCGCCGCCGCGCTTGGCGGTCAGCTCGCCGTCGTCACCGAGGGTGTACGACACCGGGCCGCGGTTGGACGCGACGAGGATCTGGGCCTTGTGGGTCTGGGCATGGTCGTGCGCGGAGGTCATGTGGCGAAACCTAGCCGGTAAAGGTTCCCCTCAAACGTGCGTACGGCACCCCGCCCGCCGTGAGCACGGCCTGCGCCGGCTCCGTACGGACGCGGCCCCCAGCGCGCCGAGGCCCGCGAGGGCCGCCGTGCCCCCGGTGGCCAGCCACAGTTCCCGGTGGTCGGGGTCGCTGCGGGCAGGCTGTCCGGGCATCCCGGGCTCGTGGGCGGACGCGAGCGGAGCGGCGGCCATCAGCGCGGTGGCGGCGAGAAGGACACCGGACGTGCGGAGAGGGCGGAGGAGACGCATGGGGCGACCATCGGACACGGAGCGTGACGGGCGCGGTCACGCCACGCGAGCCCACCCGCGATTACGCCGCATGCCGCGCCTCGTACTCGGCGATCTCCCGCATCGGCGGCCGTTCCTCGGCGTCCACGGGGTGGGTGCGGGGGACGAAGACGCCGTCCGCACGCTCGAACTGGGTCAGCGACGGGCGCAGCAAGTGACCGCGGGAGAGGCGCAGTTGCGCGGTGCGGTAGATGGCGGCGGCCATCCGGCCCAGTGCCTGGCCGTCCTGGTGGCGGTGGACGCGGACGCCCACGTCGACCTGGGCGAGGGCGTCGAGGCCGACAGTGTGCAGCGAGTCGATGAGGAGGCCGATCTCGACCCCGTACCCGACGGGGAAGGGCAGGCGCTCCAGGAGTGAGCGGCGGACCGCGTACTCGCCGCCCAGCGGCTGGACGAAACCGGCCAGCAGCGGCCAGTGCAGGTTGAGCAGCGGGCGGGCCATCAGCTCGGTGACCCGGCCGCCCTGACCGGCTGCCCCGTCCAGCGGACGGTCGTACGTCGCCTTGACGAACTGCACGTCCGGTTCGGTGAGCAGCGGGCCGACGATCCCCGACACGAACGACGCGTCGAAGTCCCTCAGGTCCGCGTCCACGAAGCAGACGACGTCGCCGCCGGTGACCAGCAGGGAGCGCCACAGCACCTCGCCCTTGCCCGGCACGGCCGGAAGGCGCGGCAGGACGTCGTCCCGGTGGACGACCCGGGCCCCGGCGTCGGCCGCCGCCCGCGCCGTTCCGTCCGAGGAACCGGAGTCGATCACGACCAGTTCGTCCACCAGGGGGGCCCGCGGGCCCATCAGGTCGCGGCGGATCGCGGTCACGATCGCCCCGACCGTCGCCTCCTCGTCGAGTGCGGGCAGGACGACGCTGACGGTGGTGCCGCGGGCCGCCTTCGCGGCGAGCAGCCACTCCAACGGGCGGTCGGCAGCCGCCCACGACCGCGTGCCCAGCCAGCGCTCCACCTCTTCCAGCACCTCTGCACTCCCGATTCTGTGATCCATCTCGCGTTCCGGACGACTGTCTCAAGCCCCCGGGGGTTCGGTTACAGTCTTGAACAACGCGGACGACCGGCGCATGCCGGGGTCGTCGGCGCCCACAAACACCCGGCCCGCTCACGCGGGGCAATCCGGAGTCACAGCGCTCATCCAGAGGGACTGAGGGAAACGGCCCGTCGAAGTCCCGGCAACCCCCCTGCCGACCGCGAGGTCAGGCCGGGAAGGTGCCAATTCCGTCTCGCGGCGAAAGCCGTCGCGGGGAAGATGAGGAAGGACCTCGCCATCATGGCTGTGCAGACCACCGAAGCCACCACCACCGTCGACCTCGGCCCCGCCGCGGCCCTCTCCTGCCGCGAGTGCGGAGAGCGCTTCGAGCTCGGCCCGATCTTCGCCTGTCAGCTCTGTTTCGGCCCGCTGGAAGTCGCCTACGACCTGCCCGCCGAGGGCCCCGAGGAGCTGCGCAAGCGCATCGAGGCCGGTCCGGACAACATCTGGCGCTACGCCCCCCTGCTGCCCGTCCCGGCCGACGTCGCCGAGAAGCCCAGCCTGAACCCCGGCTTCACCAAGCTGGTCAAGGCCGACAACCTGGCCCGCGAGCTGGGCGTCACCGGCGGCCTGTACGTCAAGGACGACTCGGGCAACCCGACGCACTCCTTCAAGGACCGCGTCGTCGCCATCGCCGTCGAGGCCGCCCGCGCCTTCGGCTTCACCACCCTCTCCTGCTCCTCCACCGGCAACCTGGCCGGAGCCGTCGGCGCCGCCGCCGCGCGGGCCGGCTTCCGCTCCTGCGTGTTCATCCCGCACGACCTGGAGCAGGGCAAGGTCGTCATGGCCGCCGTGTACGGGGGCGAGCTGGTCGGCATCGAGGGCAACTACGACGACGTGAACCGCTTCTGCTCCGAGCTGATCGGCGACCCGCTCGGCGAGGGCTGGGGCTTCGTCAACGTCAACCTGCGCCCCTACTACGGCGAGGGGTCCAAGACCCTGGCGTACGAGATCTGCGAGCAGCTCGGCTGGCGGCTGCCGGACCAGATCGTCGTCCCGATCGCCTCCGGTTCGCAGCTCACGAAGATCGACAAGGGTCTTCAGGAGCTGATCGGGCTGGGTCTGGTGGAGGACAGGCCGTACAAGATCTTCGGTGCCCAGGCGGAAGGCTGCTCGCCGGTCTCCACCGCGTACAAGGCCGGGCACGACGTCGTGAAGCCCCAGAAGCCGAACACCATCGCCAAGTCCCTCGCCATCGGCAACCCGGCGGACGGCCCGTACGTCCTGGACATCGCCCGCCGCACCGGCGGCGCCGTCGAGGACGTGAACGACGAGCAGGTCGTCGACGCGATCAAGCTTCTGGCCCGTACGGAAGGGATCTTCGCGGAGACCGCCGGCGGAGTGACCGTCGGCGTCACGAGGAAGCTCATCGAGGCCGGGCTGCTGGACCCGACGCTCACCACCGTCGTGCTCAACACGGGCGACGGCCTCAAGACGCTGGACGCGGTGGCGCCGACCACCGGCCCCTCCGCGACCATCCGCCCGAGCCTGGAGGCGTTCCGCGACGCCGGCCTGGCCCGCTGAACCACCCCCGTACCGGAAGGCTGAACACCATGAGCGTCAAGGTCCGCATCCCCACCATCCTGCGCACGTACACCGGCGGCGAGGCCGAGGTCGCCGCCGAGGGCGCCACCCTCGCCGAGGTCATCGCCGACCTGGAGAAGAACCACGCGGGCATCGCCGCCCGCGTCCTGGACGACCAGGGCAAGCTGCGCCGCTTCGTGAACGTGTACGTGAACGACGACGACGTGCGCTTCGAGAGCGGCCTCCGGACGCCGACGCCGGACGGCGCGGGCGTCTCCATCATTCCCGCCGTCGCCGGCGGCTGAGCCGTACAACTGGCCGCACACCACCTCCGGTTGCCCCCTTCGCTCACAAGCGGAGGGGGCAATTCCGTAGGGTTGAAAGGGGTAGAGTAGGGGAAGCCCCGGTCGCCGCCCATGCCCCGTGCATATGAGAAGGCGACAAGATGCGGCGCGCGTGTTCGAGCCTTTTGCTGCCGATGCGCACAGTATGTCCGGCCCGACTTGCCCTGGAATATGGCCAGTTGACCGATCCGAGTGTTCGGCCCTGCCCAGAATTCACGTCCGATTGGCCTGTTGCAGAGGGCAGTTGGGCGGATACATTCAGCCGCGGTCGACGCGCTACGGCGCACACCTTCCACTCCTGTCGGAAGGTGGGGTCTGACCCGGGGCCGCGAAGTGCGGTCCCGCGCAAGGGCCAGTAATAGGGGAGTTAGGCATGGCTCAGGGCACCGTCAAGTGGTTCAACGCGGAGAAGGGGTACGGCTTCATCGCGGTCGACGGTGGTGCGGATGTTTTCGTCCACTACAGCGCGATCCAGATGGACGGCTACCGCACCCTTGAAGAGGGTCAGCGAGTCGAGTTCGAGATCTCGCAGGGCCAGAAGGGTCCGCAGGCGGACATGGTCAAGCTCGCCGTCTGATCTCGGCGCGATCGGCCACCGACGCACTCACCAGCACTCACGCACGCAGGGCCCGCACCCCGTCACCGGGGTGCGGGCCCTGCGTGCGTCCGGCCCACGAGGTGCCGCGACCCCCGGATCCGTGGTAGTCGCTTGCACTCTCCTATGCCGAGTGCTAATCATTGGCGTTAGCACTCTCCCCGTGAGAGTGACAGAAACTTGGACCAGGTAGGTGAGGTCCGAGGGGCGTGGGGGTAAGGATTCCCCCGCGCTCCCGGGCCGTCCGTCGCGGGCGCCGACCACCGGTCCGAAGAAATCCTCCCCCAAGCTCTTGAGGAGCAGGGGGTGCCCCCTACGTCCTGGGAGGACCACTTCACATGGCCAAGATCATCGCGTTCGACGAGGAGGCCCGTCGCGGCCTCGAGCGTGGCATGAACCAGCTCGCCGACGCCGTCAAGGTCACCCTTGGCCCCAAGGGCCGCAACGTCGTCCTTGAGAAGAAGTGGGGCGCGCCCACGATCACCAACGACGGCGTCTCCATCGCCAAGGAGATCGAGCTCGAGGACCCGTACGAGAAGATCGGCGCCGAGCTGGTCAAGGAAGTCGCGAAGAAGACCGACGACGTCGCCGGTGACGGCACGACGACCGCGACCGTCCTGGCCCAGGCCCTGGTCCGCGAGGGTCTGCGCAACGTAGCCGCCGGCGCGAACCCGATGGCCCTCAAGCGTGGCATCGAGAAGGCCGTCGAGGCCGTCTCCGCCGCCCTGCTGGAGCAGGCGAAGGATGTCGAGACCAAGGAGCAGATCGCTTCGACGGCCTCCATCTCCGCCGCCGACACCCAGATCGGCGAGCTCATCGCCGAGGCGATGGACAAGGTCGGCAAGGAAGGCGTCATCACGGTCGAGGAGTCGCAGACCTTCGGCCTGGAGCTTGAGCTCACCGAGGGCATGCGCTTCGACAAGGGCTACATCTCGGCGTACTTCGCCACCGACATGGAGCGCATGGAGTCGTCCCTGGACGACCCGTACATCCTCATCGTCAACTCGAAGATCGGCAACGTGAAGGACCTCCTTCCGCTGCTGGAGAAGGTCATGCAGTCCGGCAAGCCGCTGCTGATCATCGCCGAGGACGTCGAGGGCGAGGCGCTCTCCACGCTGGTCGTCAACAAGATCCGCGGCACGTTCAAGTCCGTCGCCGTCAAGGCCCCGGGCTTCGGCGACCGCCGCAAGGCCATGCTGAACGACATCGCCATCCTCACGGGCGGCACGGTCATCTCCGAGGAGGTCGGCCTCAAGCTGGAGAACGCCGGTCTCGACCTGCTCGGCCGCGCCCGCAAGGTCGTCATCACCAAGGACGAGACGACCATCGTCGACGGCGCCGGTGACAGCGACCAGGTTGCCGGTCGCGTCAACCAGATCCGTGCCGAGATCGAGAACAGCGACTCGGACTACGACCGCGAGAAGCTCCAGGAGCGCCTGGCGAAGCTGGCCGGCGGCGTGGCCGTCATCAAGGCCGGTGCCGCCACCGAGGTCGAGCTCAAGGAGCGCAAGCACCGCATCGAGGACGCCGTTCGCAACGCGAAGGCCGCCGTCGAAGAGGGCATCGTCGCCGGTGGTGGCGTCGCCCTCCTCCAGGCCTCGGCCGTCTTCGACAAGCTGGAGCTCACCGGCGACGAGGCGACCGGCGCCAACGCCGTGAAGCTCGCGCTGGAGGCCCCGCTCAAGCAGATCGCCGTCAACGGTGGTCTTGAGGGCGGCGTCGTCGTGGAGAAGGTCCGCAACCTGCCCATCGGTCACGGCCTGAACGCCGCCACCGGTGAGTACGTCGACATGATCGCCGAAGGCATCCTGGACCCGGCGAAGGTCACGCGCTCCGCCCTCCAGAACGCCGCGTCGATCGCCGCGCTGTTCCTCACCACCGAGGCCGTCATCGCCGACAAGCCCGAGAAGGCCGGCGCCGCCGCCCCGGGCGGCATGCCGGGCGGGGACATGGACTTCTGAGTCCAGCTCCCTCTGCTTGACGCAGTAGGCAGGTCCACTGGGGCGGTATCCCTTCGGGGTGCCGCCCCAGTGGCGTATCCGACGGGCATTCAGAAGGTTTCGGTTGGATAAACCCGGCCATAGATGCGCAAGCTGTGCCCCATGGGAAACCTGGACTCATTCATCATCGACGTCAACGACGTCTTCTGGAGCTATCTGCTCATCCCGCTCGTGATCGGCGCGGGCCTCTACTTCACGTTCCGTTCGAAGGTCGTCCAGCTGCGGATGTTCCCGGAGATGATCCGGGTGCTGGGCGACAAGGCGCTGCCCGACGCACGCGGACGGAAGTCCGTGTCGTCCTTCGGGGCCTTCACCATCTCGGCGGCGGCCCGGGTCGGTACGGGGAACATCGCGGGCGTCGCGGCGGCCATCACGCTGGGCGGGCCCGGCGCGGTGTTCTGGATGTGGGTGATGGCGACGGTGGGCGCGGCGTCCGCGTTCGTGGAGTCCGCGCTCGCCCAGCTGTACAAGGTGCGGGACTACGACGGCACGTACCGTGGCGGGCCCGCGTACTACATGCAGCGGGGCCTGGGGAAGCGGTGGCTGGGCGTGCTGTTCGCCGTCACCATCACGCTCACCTTCGGCTTCGTCTTCAACGCGGTGCAGGCCAATACGATCGTCTCGGTGGTCGGCGGGTCCTTCGGCGGCGACGCCCCGTGGCGGGAGCCGGTGATCGGCGTGGTGCTGGCGGTCCTGCTCGGCCTGGTGGTCTTCGGCGGCGTACGGCGCATCAGCAACGTCACGCAGGTCCTGGTGCCCGTGATGGCCCTGCTGTACCTGCTGCTGGGCGCCGTGGTGGTCGTCCTCAACATCACCGACGTGCCCCGGGTGCTGGCGGACATCGTCGGCGGGGCGCTGGGCTTCCGGGAGGTCGCGGGCGGCGCGATCGGCACGGCGATCCAGCAGGGCATCCGGCGCGGCATGTTCTCCAACGAAGCGGGACTGGGCTCGGCCCCGAACGCGGGCGCCGCGGCCGAGGTCTCGCACCCCGTCAAGCAGGGCCTCGTGCAGTCGCTGGGCGTCTTCTTCGACACGATCCTGATCTGCACGATGACGGCCTTCATCATCCTGACGACCACCCCCGACCTCGGGGGCGCCCGGCAGGGCGCCGACCTCACGCAGAGCGCCCTGACGTCGTCGCTGGGCGACTGGGCCGGGCACGTGCTGACGGTGGTCGTCTTCATGCTGGCGTTCAGCTCGATGATGGGGAACTACTACTACGGGCAGTCCAACATCGAGTTCATCACCGGTGACGACAAGAAGTGGGTGCTGCCCACCTACCGGGTGCTGGTCCTGGTGACCGTGTTCCTGGGCGCGCTCGGATCGGTGTCCATCGTGTGGAACCTGGCCGACGTGTTCATGGGCTTCATGGCGCTGGTGAACATGGTCGCGATCATCCCGCTCTCAGGGATCGCGTTCCGGCTGCTGGAGGACTACCGGGAGCAGCGGCGCATGGGCGTCGACCCCTTGTTCGTACGGGACCGGATGCCGGACCTGCGGGAAGTGGAGTGCTGGGAGCGGTGACCTCCGTGCGCGTCTCACTCGTACGTGGGACGCTTGCGGAAGTGGCGTACCGGCGTGCACATGCCTGGCTACGGTGACTCGTCCCGGGCCGAGGAAGAAGGGACTCGCAATGACTGCAGCGATGGTCGAGCACCACGAGGTGTCTTCGGAGGGGCCGTGGGACTACCTGCTGGAGACATGGCGTGTGCTGGACATTCCCGACGGATGGCGCGCCGAGATCGATGAGGGGCAGATCGTCCTGGTACCGCCGCCGAACAGGCATCACAACAGCATTGCCGCAGCGGTGCACCGTGCCCTCCTCAGTCGTCTCTCCGAAGACCTGGAGGTCTACCAGACACTGGGCGTGCACATTGCCCCGCTGGACAGGCTCTACGTTCCTGACCTCGTCGTGTTCTCGCGCGAGCTGGTGGAGGCCGAGGAAAAGGACCCCGTCGACGCCGCCGAAGCCCTCCTCGTCGTGGAGATCACCTCGCGCGGCAACGCCCGTGACGACCGGACCATGAAGCTGTGGGCGTACGCCCACGCGCCCGTTCCCGCCTACCTGCTGATCGACCGTTTCGACCAGCACGGGCCGACCAGCACCCTGTTCACGGAGCCTCAGAACGGTGCGTACAAGCACATGGACAGGATGCCGTTCGGCGAGACGCTGAAGCTGCCCGAGCCGTTCGGCACAGAGTTGGACACTGCGCGCTTTCCGCGCTGACGCACAAGGAGAGCGGTGCTCCCGGACAGGAGCACCGCTCTCGTTTCCTCAACGTACGGACTAGACGGCGACCGGCTCCCTCGGCTTCTCGGGGTCGGCCGCCGCTTCTGCCGCCGGTGTGTTCAGCTCCGCCAGCATCGTCTGCGTGAAGCCGAAGTAGTACGTCGCGGCGAAGCCCACCAGGTAGCCGACGAGCAGGCCGCCCGCGTAGACCGCGATCGTCGTGCCCAGGCCGTGGTTGCCCTGGAGGAGCGGGAACAGGGCCCAGCCCGACGGGCCGATGGCCGTCGAGCCCACCTTGTCGCCCAGCATCGAGAACAGCCCGACGAACGCCCCGCCGGCCGCGCCACCCGCGCACGCCGTGACGAAGGGCCGGCCGAGGGGGAGCGAGACACCGTAGATGAGCGGCTCGCCGACGCCCAGAATGCCGGCCGGCAGAGCGGACTTGATGGTGCCGCGGATCGAGTGGTTGTGCCGGAGACGGAGGTAGACCGCCGCCGCGCAGCCGACCTGGCCCGCGCCCGCCATCGCCAGGATCGGCAGCAGGACGGTGAAGCCCTGCTGCTCGATGAGGGTGGTGTGGATGGGGATGAGGGCCTGGTGCAGGCCGAGCATGACCAGCGGGAGGAAGAGGCCGCCGAGGACGAGGCCCGCGAAGGCGCCGGTGTGGGTCAGCAGCCAGTCCGCCCCGGTGCCGATGGCGGTGGAGACCTCACCGGCGACGAACATCAGGCCGAAGATCGTCACCAGTCCGGAGAGGAGCACGGTGAGCGTGGGCGTGACCAGCACGTCGAGCGACTCCGGCACCGACTTCCTGCACCACTTCTCGACGTGCACGGCGAGGACGGCCGCGGCCAGGGCGCCGAGGACCCCGCCCTGGCCGGGGGAGAGCGTGTTGCCGAACGCGTCGACCTTCGCGACGCCCGGGAAGACGATGATCGCGGCCACCGCCCCGCCCAGGATCGGCGTACCGCCGAACTCCTTCGCCGTGTTGAAGCCGACGAAGACGGCGATCAGCGCCATGAAGCCGGAGGCGATGGCGGCGAGCGCGGGGGTGACGGCGGGCAGCCACCCCAGGTTGATCAGCAGCCCGTTGAGGCCCGCGATGATGCCGCAGCCGATGAGGGCGGGGATCAGCGGGACGAAGATGTTCGCGATGCGGCGCAGGAACAGCTTGAACGGGGTGGCGTTCTTCGCCTTCCGTGCGGCCTTCAGCGCCGCCCCCTGGGACGCCAACTCCTCGGCGGTGAGAACGCGCTCGGGGCTCGGCGCGGGCATCGGCGCGGCACCCTCCCCGTTCTCTCCGGGGCCGGGCGCGGAGGTGTCCGTACGTTCCTCCGCCACCAACGCCTCGAACTCGGGGGTGACGCGGGCGACCGTGCCGGGTCCCAGCACGATCTGGTACGTGTCGTCCTCGACGACGCCCATCACGGACGGCAGCGCCTTGAGCGCCTCGTCGTCGACGAGTGCACGGTCGCGCAGGCCCAGCCGGAGGCGGGTCATGCAGTGGACGACCGAGGTGACGTTGTCCGCGCCGCCGACGAGCGGAAGGATCGCGGCGGCGGTGGCGCGGTTCTTGGGGTCAGCCATGGTGGAGTGCCTTGCTGTGCGGGTGGCGCTGAACAGGGGGGCTAGCGGGAGGAGCCGGCGTCCGCGGCGGAACGGAGCGCCGCGCGGAGGTGACCGTGCGCGTCGTCGAGCAGGGTCGTGGCGGTGGTGCCGTCGACGCCGCCGAGGATGATCAGGATGGCGTTCTTGACCTCCCCGTCGGCGGCGGTGAGCGCGGTTTCGATCTCGGCGTCGTCGGCTCCGGTGGCGAGGGAGACGATGCGGCGCGAGCGGGCGCGCAGCTTCTCGTTGGACGCGCGGACGTCGACCATCAGGTTTCCGTACGTCTTGCCGAGCCGGATCATGACGAGCGTCGAGATCATGTTGAGGACGAGTTTCTGTGCCGTTCCGGACTTCAACCGGGTGGAGCCGGTGAGGAGTTCGGGGCCGACGACGACCTCGATGCCGTGCTCGGCGGCCGCCGCGAGGGCGCTGCCCGCGTTGCAGGACAGCCCGACGGTGAGGGCTCCCGCCGTACGGGCGTGCTCGACGGCGCCGATGGCGTACGGGGTACGGCCGGAGGCGGAGACGCCGACGACGCTGTCCTCGGCGGTCAGCTTCAGCCCGTCGAGGTCGGCTGCCGCCAGCTCCTTGCTGTCCTCGGCCCCCTCCACCGCCTCGACCATGGCGGACGGGCCCCCAGCGATCAGTCCGACGACCTCGCTCGGGTCGGTGTTGAAGGTGGGCGGGCACTCGGAGGCGTCGAGCACGCCGAGGCGTCCCGCCGTACCGGCACCGGCGTAGATCAGCCTGCCTCCCCGCGCCATCCGTTCCGCGACGGAGTCGATCGCGGCGGCGATCTGCGGGAGCCGAGCTGCCACGGCCGTCGGAACGGTCGCGTCCTCGCTGTTCATCAGGGCGGCCAGCTCGGCCGTGGACAACCGGTCGATCTCGGCGAGTTCGGGGCGGAACGCCTCGGTGGTGAGGGTCTCCAGCTGGGCGCGGAGTTCGCCGTAGGGCGCGGTACTGGTCATGGCGGGGTTCCTTACCGGGCGGTGCGGGGGTCGTGGCGGTGGGCGAGTGCCTCGTACGAGGCGGCCAGCGCGGGGCCCGCCGTGTCGTACGTGCGCTGGGCGACGCCCACGAACAGGCAGTCCACGACGAGGAGTTGACTCGTACGGCTGGACATCGCGGCGGGCCGCAGCTCGCTCTCGCGGGCGGTGGAGGTGGTGAGGACGAGGTCGGCGTACTGGGTGACGGGGCTCTTGGGGCGGCCGGTGATCGCGATCGTCGTCGCGCCGTGCTCGAAGGCGACGCGGAGGGGTTCGATGGCGTCGGCGGTCGACCCGGAGTGCGTGACGGCGACGGCCACGTCGCCAGCGCGGAGCTGGACGGCGTTGGTGACGGCGAGGTGCGGGTCGGTGTGCGAGTGCGCGATCAGGCCGATGCGCAGGAGCTTCTGCGCGAGGTCGGCGCCGACCAGGGACGACGCGCCGACCCCGTAGACGTCGATGCGGCGGGCGGCGGCCAGGGCGGCGACGGCCGCACCGAGCTGGGCGGTGTCCAGACCGGCCGCGGTGTCGGCGAGGGTCTGCTGCTCGTCCTGTGCGAGCTTCGCCACGACGTCCGCGATCGGATCGTCCACGGCTATGTCGGCGGTGACGGCGGGCGCGCGCCCCGACTGCTGGTGGGCGGCGAGCCCGGCGAGAGCGAGACGGAGGTCCCGGTACCCCGGATACCCGAGGAGCCGGGAGGTCCGGACCACGGTCGCCTCGCTGGTTCCGGTCAGCTCGGCCAGCCCCGTGACGGTGAGCGCGGCACAGCCCGCCGGGTCGCCGGCGACGGTCTCCGCGACGCGCTGCATCGAGCGGGTCATGGAGGGGGCGAGGGTACGCACCTTCGCGGCGAGGGCGGCAGGCGCGGGGGCGGGCGTGGGGGTGGCCGTGGCACCGACAGGGACGTTGGCCGGGGCGGGGCGCACGTCCGGGGCGGCCTGGACCGTGGACGGGGGCGGCGCTGCGGCCGAACCGCTGGAACTTTCCTTCACTGAATCACTCACCACTGAAAGATATTTTCAGTCCGGGGGTGAGTCAATGGTTCGGAGGTCCCGAGGCGGACGGGGACTTCGGCCGGCCGCGCTGCCGCGCCGTCCGCCGCGCGACAATGGCCTCATGGACCCCCTCGAACAGGCTCTGCACACCGCCCGCGCCCAGGTCATGGCCGACCTGACCGCCCGCGACGTCGCGGACCCCGGCATCGTGTCGATCGTCGAGGACGCGATCGTGCACCGGCGCTGGTGGGTCGAGCAGTGGCCCGAGGGCGCCTCGTACGTGGCGGGCCTCGTAGCCCAGGACGTACAGGACGCCCTCCTGGAGAAGTACGGCCGCTGGCCGCTGTGCTCCGTCTGCCACGACGGCGACCCGCACGCCCTCGAAGTCGAACCCGAACTCGGCCCCGACCCGCACTGGGTCTGCACGAAGGCCGTCGTCGCCGTGTCCCCGGTCGGAAAGCTGCCGCCCGCATGACGACCCACCCCGGAAGGCGCACGCCCGCATGACCGTCTACATCGACCCGCCCACCTGGCCCGGCCACGGCCGCCTCTGGTCGCACCTGGTCAGCGACGTCTCGCACGACGAGCTGCACGCCTTCGCCGCCCGCATCGGCTGCCCGCCGCGCGCCTTCGAGCGTGACCATTACGACGTCCCCCAGACGCGGTACGCCGACGCGGTGGCGGCGGGCGCGGTGGAGATCGGCAGCAAGGAACTGGTCCGCCGGATCACGGCGGCGGGCCTGCGCCGCCGCAAGCACGGCTACACGGGCGGGTGACGGTCCGCGCGAGGCGGGTGACGGCCCTCGCGCCGGGCGGGTGGCGGTCCCGCGCGGGGTGGGTGACGGCCTGCGCGCGAGCCGGGTGACGGCCCTCGCGCGGGGCGGGTGCGGGCGGGGTACTCCGGGAAACGTCCGACTTGCTCGTGTCACCGGGCCATGGCGCGCGCACCATGTCAGATGGGGGCCGCCCGCGTCCCCACCCCGCCCGTACTTACTTCCGTACGGAGTCGGCCTCTCGTGCCGTCGGTGCGCCCGTCGCGATCACCCGCGACTGCGGGCCCGCGCCGCGTTGCCACCGCAGGGCCACCAGCACGCATCCCACCGCGACCACGGTCATGCTCGCGCCCGCCCACGCGGTGGCGGAGAAGCCCCAGCCCGCGTCGATGACCGTGCCGCCGAGCCAGGGGCCACCCGTGTTGCCGATGTTGAAGGCGGCGGTCGTCGTCGCCCCCGCCAGCGTCGGCGCGGCACCCGCCACGTTGAACATCCGTGCGTTCAGCGCCGGTGCCGTGAAGAACGCGGAGAAGCCGAGGGCGAAGGAGAGTGCGACCGCGACCGCCGCCGTACCGCCGAACAGGGCCAGCGCCACCAGCAGCACCGTCGAGGCGCAGATCCCGCCGATCAGCACGCCGAACGGCCGCGCGTCCGCGACCATCCCGCCCACCGTCGTACCGACCAGCGCCCCGAACCCGAACAGCCCCAGCACCCACGGCACCCACGACGAGTCCAGCCCGGCGACCTCGGTCAGCAACGGGGACAGGTAACTGAAGGCGCAGAAGACACCGCCGGCGGCCAGCGCCGTGATCGCGATGCTGATCAGCACCTGCCGGTCCCGGTAGATGCCCAGCTCGCGCCGCAGTTGCGGCTTCTCGTCGGGCAGCGGGATACGGGGGATCAGGGTCACGACACCGACCAGCGCCACCGCGGAGGCCGCGCCCACGGCCCAGAACGCCGAACGCCACCCCAGGCTCTCGCCGAGGAACGCTCCGGCCGGGACACCGAGCACGTTCGCGATGCTCAGCCCGCCGATCATCACCGCCATCGCCCGTGCCCGGGACGTCACGGGCACCATCGCGATGGCGACCGCCGCCCCCACCGCCCAGAACCCCGCACACGCGAACGCGCTCACGACGCGCGACGCGAAGAGCAGCTCGTACGAGGGGGCGAGCGCCCCCGCCACCTGTCCCAGCCCGAACACGGTGATCAGCGCGATCAGCGTCGTCCGTCGCGGCAGCCGCAGTGTCGCCACCGCGAGCAGCGGAGCACCCACCACCATGCCGACCGCGAAGGCGGATATCAGCAGCCCCGCCTGCGGAATGGACACGTCCATGTCGCGTGCGATCGGCGGCAGCAGCCCCGACAGCATGAATTCGCTCGTGCCGAGGGCGAAGACGGCGAGGCCGAGCATGTAGACGGCAAGGGGCATGCGGGCGCGGTCGCGCGGCGGGCGCGTGGGGCGCTCGTGATCGGAGGGTGGCATAACAGCGTTCAACAAGCCGTCCGACCCGGCCATTCCCGCGCCCGCCGCCCACCGAATTCGTCCACTTGAGAATGCTTTCCACTCCGTCGGCGCATAAGCGCGGTACGAACGGTAGAGGTATGGATCATGACTAGTGCACAGCCCCCCATCCCCGCCGCCGAAGAAACGATCCGCGCCCTCCGCGCGGCGCTCGACTCGGCTGGCCTGAACCTCCCCTCCGTCACCCTCGACCCCGCCTCCTGCGCACGCGAGGTACCCGCCCCGCTCATCGACCTGGGCCGCTGCGATGTGGAGACGGCGGGGCGGCTGGCGGAGATGGTGGCGACCTTCGTACGGGACCGGCGGTAGCGGGGCCCTGCGCGACGGGGCGGGCCGGGCGGGCGGGGGAGTGCCTAGGCTGCGGGGATGGGAGAGAAGCGAGAGGCGCCGCGCCGGGAGTCCGCGCGGGTGTTGGTCATCGACGAGAGGGGACGGGTGCTGCTGTTCCGGTTCCGGAAGTTCGGGGGCGGGACCGGGTACGGGTGGTGTGTGCCCGGTGGGGGTGTGGAGGCCGGGGAGACGCTTGCGGCGGCGGCCGTACGGGAGCTGTGGGAAGAGGCCGGGCTGCGGTTGGACGAGCGGACGCTCGGCGGGGCCGTGGCGGAGACCTCCGGGTACGCCGACCTGGGGTGGGCCGCCGGGGAGTTCCGGGACGTGTACTTCCGGTGCCGGGTGGAATCGTCCGCGTACGAGGTGGACGTGCGCGGGCTGGTCGGGGAGGAGCGGGACCACCACGCCGGTCATCGGTGGTGGTCGGCGGAGGAGCTCGGGGCCACCGCGGAAACCGTGTACCCCCTGGGGCTCGCGGGCCTGGTGGCGGATCTGGTGGCGGGGCGGGTGCCGGAGGGGGCGCCGGTCGTGCTGCCGTGGCATCACTAGGGACCCGCGTTCCGGGGCCCGGGACGGCTTCGGTGGTGCCCGGCGCTGCCGGGGGGCGGGTGGGCAGGTCGTGGGGTTGTCGGGGGCGGGTGGGGAGGCCGTCGGGTTGTCGGGGGCCGGGTGGGCAGGTCGTGGGACTGTCGGGGGCCGGGTGGGCAGCCGTCGGCCCGCCGCCCGAGCCCTCGCGACGGCTCACGGGGAGAGCAGCATCAGCTCCGTGGAGAGGTTGTGGCGGGCCGCGTCCTCCCACTGCCCGGTGCCGTACGGGGTGCGGAACAGGCGTGGCAGCGCGAGGAGTTGGGTGAGGACGGCGGCGCGACCCTGACGGAAGTCGGGGTCCGGCACGAAGGCGTACTCGGTGCGCACGGCGGAGGCGTAGGCGGCGTACGCCTCCGGGGGCGCGGCGAGGATCGCCAGGTCCGCGTCGCAGAGGGCCTCGCCGTTGGTGTCCTCGGGGTCCGGGTCGTGAGTGGCGGTGAGCCGGACCAGGCGGGCGACCTCGGCGGTGGCGGCGGAGGAGAGGCCCAGCTCGGGGAGGGCGCGCTCGGCGAGGCGGGCGGAGCGGTCCTCGTTGTTGTCGCGCTCCGGGTGGTACACGGCGTCGTGGAACCAGGCGGCGAGACGCACCAGCTCCGGGTCGGCGGCGTGGTCGGCGAGGGTGTCGAGATGGCCGAGGACGGAGGAGAGGTGGGCGAGGGTGTGGTAGTGACGCCGGGGCTCCGACCAGCGGGCGAGGAGGTTGGCCGCGTAGGGGGCGGGGTCCGCGGTGTGCCCGTGCCGGGCAGCCGTCACGGTTTCGGCCCACCGGCGGTGCAGGTCCTCCGCGTCGTGCGTATTCGTCATGCCCACAGTGTGCCGGGAGGGCGCCGCACGGGTGCTCCGCGACAGGGGGCGGCGGAGTGGCGGCGTGCGGCGGGGTGGTCGGGGTCGGGTCTTGTCCTTGGGGTGCGGGGTGCGGGGTGGGCCGGGGGCCGGTCTTGGCCTCCTGACCTCGGAGTGCCGGTAGGGCGCCGCACGTGTGCTCCCGCGACAGGGAGTGGCTGGGCTACGAGGCGGGCCGGGTCCGGGGCGAGCCGGGTCCGGGGCGAGCCGGGTCCGGTCTACGTCCCGGAGCGGCAGACGTGGGCGGGGGTGGCCGTGCGGGCCGCTCCGGGGCCGAGGGTCGCTCCCACGCGGTGGCCGCACGGGAGCGGGGCCCGGGGTCGCCCGGTAGCGACAGGGCGCGGACGGCCCGGACGGCCCGCCAGCGGCGGGGCCCCGGGTGGCCCAGCGGCCGTACGGGCCCGGACGGCCTTCCCGCGGTCGGGCCGCTTGCCCGCGGTCAGGCCGCGAGCCCGCGTGCCCGCGGTCAGGCCGCCTTGAAGCCGCGCAGCCGGAGACTGTTGCCGACCACGAACACCGACGAGAAGGCCATCGCGGCGCCCGCGATCATCGGGTTGAGGAGGCCCAGTGCGGCGAGCGGGAGTGCGGCGACGTTGTAGGCGAACGCCCAGAACAGGTTCGACTTGATCGTACGGAGGGTGCGGCGGGAGAGGCGGATCGCGTCCGCCGCGGCCCGCAGGTCTCCCCGTACGAGCGTCAGGTCGCCCGCCTCGATCGCCGCGTCCGTGCCCGTCCCCATCGCCAGCCCCAGGTCGGCCTGGGCGAGGGCGGCGGCGTCGTTGACGCCGTCCCCGACCATGGCCACCGAACGTCCGGCGGCTTGCAGGGACTTGACGGTGGCCACCTTGTCCTCGGGCATGACCTCGGCGATCACCTCGTCGATGCCGACCTCGGCGGCGACCGCCTCCGCGACCGCCCTGTTGTCGCCGGTCAGGAGGATCGGGGTGAGGCCGAGCGCCCTGAGCCGGGCGACCGCTTCGGCGCTGGTGTCCTTGACCGCGTCGGCGACCGTGAGGACCGCGCGGGCCTCGCCGTCCCAGGCGACGGCGATGGCGGTACGGCCGGCCGCCTCGGCGTCCGCCTCCCCGCGTTCCAGGGCGGCGGGGAGAGGGATCGACCAGTCGGCGAGCAGGCGCGTACGGCCGACGAGGACCGCGTGGCCGTCGACGACCCCCTGGACGCCGAGCCCGGGGACGTTGGCGAAGTCCTCGGGGGTGGGGAGGGTGCCACCGGTCCGCTCGACGGCGCCGGCCGCGACCGCCCGAGCGATCGGGTGCTCGGACGCGTTCTCCAACGCGCCGGCCAGACGCAGTACCTCGATCTCGTCGGCGTTGTCCGCGACGTGCACGTCGAGCAGGGTCATGCGCCCGGTGGTGACGGTGCCGGTCTTGTCGAGGACGATCGTGTCGACCTTCCGGGTGGTCTCCAGTACCTCGGGTCCCTTGATCAGGATGCCGAGCTGCGCGCCGCGCCCCGTGCCGACCATGAGGGCGGTCGGGGTGGCAAGGCCCAGGGCGCAGGGGCAGGCGATGATCAGGACGGCCACCGCGGCGGTGAAGGAGGCGGTCGCGCCGGCCCCGGCGGCGAGCCAGAAGCCGAGCGTGCCCAGTGCCAGGGCGATGACGACCGGTACGAAGACCGCGGAGATCCGGTCGGCGAGGCGCTGGGCGGCGGCCTTGCCGTTCTGCGCGTCGGCCACGAGGCGTGCCATCCGGGCGAGCTGGGTGTCCGAGCCGACCCGGGTGGCCTCGACGACGAGCCGACCGCCCGCGTTGAGGGTGGCGCCGGTGACGCTGTCGCCCACGCCGACCTCGACGGGTACGGACTCCCCGGTCAGCATGGACGCGTCGACGGCCGACGTGCCCTCGACGACCGTGCCGTCCGTGGCGATCTTCTCGCCGGGGCGGACCAGGAAGCGGTCCCCGGCCTGCAACTGGGCCGTCGGTACGGTGACTTCGGTGCCGTCGCGGAGGACGGTGACGTTCTTCGCGCCGAGCTGGAGGAGCGCCTTGAGGGCCGCGCCCGCCTTGCGCTTCGAGCGGGCCTCGAAGTAGCGGCCGGCCAGGACGAAGGCGGTCACCCCGGCAGCCGCCTCCAGGTAGATGTTCCCGGCACCGTCGCTTCGGGCGATCGTCAGCTCGAAGGGGTGTGTCATCCCGGGCATCCCCGCCGTGCCGAGGAAGAGCGCCCACAGCGACCAGAGGAACGCGGCCGAGGTGCCGACCGAGATCAGCGTGTCCATCGTCGCCGCGCCGTGCCGGGCGTTGGTGAACGCGGCGCGGTGGAAGGGCCAGCCGGCGTACGTCACGACGGGCGCGGTGAGGGTGAGCGCCAGCCACTGCCAGTTCGGGAACTGGAGCGCCGGGACCATCGACATCGCGATCACGGGGACGGCGAGGACGGTGGCGGTGATCAGGCGTTGGCGGAGGGAGACGAGGGCGGGGTCGGGTTCCTCCCGGTCCGCTCCCGCGCCGTCGTCCGTCGTACCGGATTCGGGCGGGGGTTCCTGGGGGAGGGGTTGCAGCGCCGTGTAGCCGGTCTTCTCCACGGTGGCGATCAGATCGCCGACCTGGGTGTCCTCGCCGTCGTACGTGATCTTCGCCTTCTCGGTGGCGTAGTTGACCGTCGCCTGGACGCCGGCCATCCGATTCAGCTTCTTCTCGATGCGGGCGGCGCAGGAGGCACAGGTCATGCCGCCGATGTCGAGTTCGACGTGGGCGGGGGACGCGGATGCGGCTGCCGATGACGGCTTGGGCGCCGGTGTCCGGACGGTCATGGTGACTCCTCTGGGGTGCGAGGTGTGGTGAGCGGTGCGTGCCGTGAGCTGTGCGCGCGAGTGGGTGGGGCCGACTCTCCCTCCTGCCGCTTACCCCTGGGGGGTATTATTGCGCTGAGTTCCTGTATACCCCCCTCCCCCATGTGAGGCAAGCGGAGCCCCTGTGCCCCCCGGGGGTATGAGTGACGGAGAAGGATGAACGGGAAACGCGTGCACGGAAGGTGCGCGGCCCGGTTGGGGCCTCTAGTCTGGGGATTGGACTAGACCTATGTCTGTTCGTGACCGTGTCGACCGATGATGGCGAAGGAAGCGGAACCCCATGAGTGAGCGTGCAGTCCTGGAGGTGATCGCCCTCAGTGCCGAGGACGCGGTCGCGGCGCAGGCCGGAGGGGCCGACCGGCTCGAACTGGTCACGGACATCGCTGCGGACGGGCTCACCCCGCCCCGCGAGACCTTCGCCGCGATCCGAGCCGCCGTGGACATCCCGCTGCGCGTGATGCTGCGGGCCGCGGACGGATTCGCGGCGGGCGACGTGGACGCGCTGGCCGAGAACGCGCGGGGGCTGCGCGCGGAAGGCGCCGAGGAGTTCGTCCTCGGATTCCTCGACGAGGACGGCAACGCGGACCTGGTCGCGATGGAACGGCTCGCCGCGGAGCTGGAGGGATGCCGGTGGACGTTCCACCGGGCGATCGACCGGGCGGACGACCGGGACGCGGCGCGCAAGCAGCTGGCGGACCTCCCGGGACTCGACACGTACCTGACGGCGGGTTCGGCGGAGGGTGTCGACGCGGGCCTGCCGACGCTGCTGAAGGAGGCCGGCCGGGCGGGCGAGCCCGGGTACGGGGCGCAGATCCTGGTGGGCGGCGGACTGCGCCTGGACCACCTGCCGCAGCTGAGGGCCGCGGGGATCAACGCGTTCCACATCGGTGGCGCGGCCCGGCCGGGCGGCTGGGCGGAGCCGGTGTCTGCCGAGGCCGTGGGGGAGTGGCGACGGGTGCTGGACGCCTGAGGTGACGCCCGGCCCGGGGCGGGCGCCCCTCCCCCTGCTGAAGCCGCCGGCCGGGGGGCCGGGGTGGGCGGGGGGAGCCGGGGGCCAGAGGGCCGGGGGAGGAGCGGGGCCGCAGACGGGCGTCCGCCTCGGCCCCCCGGCCCCTCCGCCCCCCCCGGTCCCTCGCCCCCCCGGCCCCTCAGCGCCTCGGGCAGGGGAGGGCGTGGCGGGCGCGGCCTCCGTCCGTCAGTGCCTCCGGAAGCGGAGCATGACAGGCGGCCTCGGCCCCGCAGCGTCTCCGGCCGGGCGAGTGCGTGACGGGTCTCAGTCCCGCAGCGCCTCCGGCAGGGGAAGCGCGTGGCGTACGGCCAGGCCCGAGACCGCTCGGGTCAGGGCCACGTACAGCCGGCGCAGCCCCGTCCGTTCGTCCGGTTCAGCGCTGACGACGGCCGCCGGTTCGTCGAGGACCACGTAGTCGTATTCGAGGCCCTTGGCGAGGGAGGCCGGTACGAGGGTCAGGCGGGACGCGGCGGTGGTCTCCTCGCCGGGGGAGAGCCAGGAGTGGCCCGCTGCCTCCAGCGCCTTCGCGAGGGCCGGGATGCGGGCGTCGGCGGCGATCAGGCCGATCGAGCCCTCGTGGGTGAGGGCCTCCGCGCAGGCGGCCACCACCGCCGCGTCCAAGTCCGCCTCGGACGGCACGAATTGAACGGACATCGCGCCGGCGCTCTCGCGTACGGAGGAGACCGGCGTGAGGCCCGGGGACATGAGCGGGAGGAGCCGTGACGCGTACGCGATGACGTCGCGCGGGACGCGGAAGCCGGCCGTGAGTTCCTCGACGATCGCGTCCGGCTTGCCGAGGTGCCTGAGCGCCTCGTCCCAACTCCCCGTCGCCCACGGCGTGGTGCCCTGTGCGAGGTCCCCGAGGACTGTCGCCGATCCGGTCGAGCACCGGCGGCCCACCGCCCGGTACTGCATGGGGGACAGGTCCTGCGCCTCGTCGAGCACGACGTGGCCGAGCGAATGCGTGCGCTCCACCAGGTCGCGGGCCTCGTCGATGAGTACGGCGTCGGCCGCCGACCACTTCGCGGACTTCGGGGAGCGGGCGGGCCTGGGGTGCAGGAGCGCGCGCTGCTCGTTCTCGGTGAGGATGCCGTCCGCGTGCGCGGCGAGGAACCCGGCGTCGGAGATCAGGCGTAGGACCAGCTTCGCCGGGTCGACCGGCGGCCAGATCGCCTTGACCGCCTGCTTCACGGCCGGATTGCGGGCGACCGTGTCCTGCACGCGGTCGTCGGGGGCCTCGCCCGCCTCCTCCATCCGTACGAGGATCTGGTGGGCGATGCGGCGCGGCAGGGCCTCGCGGGCCGCACCGTAACGGATGTCGCGGGTCAGCAACTCACGGACGATCTCCTCCAGTTCGTACGCGGGAACACGCCAGCGGCGGGATCCGCGCACGACGACCACCGGTTCGGTCGGCATGGTCACGTGCGCCCGGACCGCACGGCGCAGCACCTCGGCCATCCGCGCGTCACCCTTGATCACCGACGTGGCGGCGGGCTCTTCGGTGGTGCGGATCTCGATGCCCGCGCCCGCCCCGCTGGTGACGAGGTCGTCCACCGTCGCCTGCTTCACTTCCCACTCGCCCAGGGCGGGGAGGACCTGCTCGATGTAGTGGAGGAACGACCTGTTCGGGCCGATGACGAGGGTGCCGGTGCGGGCCAGGCGCTCGCGGTGCGCGTAGAGGAGGTACGCAACCCGGTGCAGGCCGACGGCGGTCTTTCCGGTGCCGGGACCGCCCTGCACGCAGACCGAGCCGGCGAGTCCCGACCGTACGATCTCGTCCTGTTCGGGCTGGATCGTGGCGACGATGTCCCGCATCGGGCCGACGCGGGGGCGCTCGATCTCCGCCTGGAGGAGCTTGCTGGTCTGCTCGTTCTCGGTGGCGTCGGTGAGGTGCTCGTCCTCGTACGCGGTGAGCTCGCCGCCCGTGTAACCGAAGCGTCGACGCAGCCCGACGTCCTGCGGGTCCTTGCGGGAGGCGCGGTAGAAGGGCTGCGAGACGGGGGCGCGCCAGTCGATGACCATGGGGTCGCCGTGGGCGTCGTGCACGTGTCGGCGGCCGATGTAGAAGTTCTCCCCGGCGGAACCCTCGGTGAGATCGGCGCCGACCGTGTGCAGGTAGTCGAGGCGGCCGAAGAAGAGGGGAGTGTGGGAGAGGTCCGCGAGGGCCTTGATGCGGTCGTCGATCTGGGCGGTGAGGACGGCGGCGTTCACCCAGTTCGCGGTGACGTCTCTGATGTCGAGGTTCTCGACGTCCTCGCGCATGGCGCGGAGCGCGGAACGCGAGGCGGCGAGGTGAGCGCGTTCGCGGGCGAGGGGGTCGTCGGCGAGGTCACGGGTGTGAGGGGTGCTGGTGCTGGTGCTGGTGTCGGTGTTGGGGGGCGTGGGGGTGCGTGTAATGGCAGTGGTGCTGGACGTGGTGCTGGGGTCACTGTCGGGAACGTGCGCGGGCACGGCTTTGCCTCCGGCTGGGTACGCGGGCCGGGCGGCCGGGTTCCTTGCGGCGGCCGGGTCCTGCGCGCGGGGCGAGGACCGGGGCGGCCGGGTGTGCGGCACGGCTCGGCGGGGATCACGTGTGGCTGATCACGCGAATGGATCACGACTTGGCTGCCGCCCGGTTTCCGTCCGGACGGCGCGCTCCACGGAAGGGAGGCGGGCAGACGGGCGAGTGTAGCGGTGGGGAGGGCCGGTGGCGAACGGCTTTATCCCCGGGGCACGGTCGGGATCGGGATCGAGGTCCAGGTGGCGGGGGCGGGCGGGGTGGGGGTAACCCGTCAGCCTCTGGGGTGAGTTCGGGGAGCGGAGTCAGCCTGGGGGTGGAGGAGGAGGCGGGGGAGGCTCACCCCCGGGTCCGATGTGCGGAGGAGGGGCGGCGGACACCATGGAGGTATGAGTACAGCGACGTTCACCCCAGGTGCAGCGACAGGAATGGCAGGAGCCCGACCGACGGGCCACGGGCACTCCGGTGCCACTGCGGTCTCGGACACACCGCACCGCGCGTCCCGCGCGCTGCGCGCCGTCCGGATCTTCGTGGGCGCGGCCGTCGGCGTGGTCCTGCTCGGCGACTACGCGGAGGACTGGAAGGAAGAGAACCGGAACGCGGGCGACCGCACCGGCGAGGACTGGCGGTACGAACGCGACGCGTGGGCGGACGGCCGTATGCACACGGAGCGCTGAGCACCGCGCGACCGGAACCCCGCACGCGGACGCGCGTCACCGGGCGCCGTGCACGGCAGTGCGCGGGAACCGGAGCGATCACGCATGGGGCCGAGCGCGTGCCCTGAGTACGTGCGGCGGCCGAGCGCGTGCCCTGAGTACGTGCGGCGGCCGAAGACGTGCGGGCCGAGTACGTGCGGCCGAGTACGTGCGGCCGAAGACGTGCGGGCCGAGTACGTGCGGGCTGAGTGCGAGCCCTTGGGAGCGGACCGAGTACAGGCTTTCGGGAGCGGACGGAGTACTTGCCTTCGGGACCGGACCGAGTACTTGCCTTCGGGACCGGATCGACGATGGGCGTTCGGGGCCGGACCTGCTACGGGTCGGTGGAAACCGGGCCGAGTACCTGCCACCGGCGCCGGACCGCGACCGAGTACGCGTCGGCCGGATCGGACCGGACCCTGCACGCGCACGCCGCCTCCTTCACGCCCAGGTGTCAGCCGGGCCCTCCACGCGCACGCGCGGGCCGGACCCTGCCCGTCCACGCGCACGCGCGGGCCGGACGAGCTTGCTGCTGGGCGCGTCGGTGTCGAACTGGCCCTGCCCGTCCACGCGCGGCCCGCCTCCTGCCCGTCCACGCGCGAGCCGCCCCCGCCCCCGCCCCCTCCACGCGCGAGCCCGCCCCCCTCCACGCGCCAACCGCTCCCTGCCCGTCCACGCGCCTGTGGGAACCAACCCCCGCACGGCGCTCCCCGCCGGTGCGCCCTGCCTCGGGGGTGGCGCGAAGCGGAGCGGGCGTGGCCCGGCCGGGCGCGTGCCTCATAGGGTTGCCGTCGTGACGACAGACCGGACCGAGAACGCCCGCGCCGTTGACCGACCCGAGGAAGCGAGTCCCCGGGCCGCGCGCACCACGGGTGCGAGCCCCGGGACCGGAGGCAGCCGCCCCGCCCGCCCCCGCGCCCTCCTGGGCGCCTATGTCCTGCTCGTGCTGTCCGTGGCGGCGCTCACGGCCCTCTTCCTCGTGACCCGCATCCCGCTGGGCGACACCCTCGTCTACCGGGCCGAAGGACAGGCCGTCGTCGACGGGACGAGCCTGTACGACTTCGTGACGACGGAATGGAAGCTGCCCGCCACCTATCCGCCGTTCGCCGCGATCCTCTTCGTGCCGACGACCTGGGTGTCGGTCGTGGCCATGAAGGTCTGCTTCTTCGTCGGAAACATCGTCCTGCTCGCCGTCCTCGTACGGCTGTCGTGGCGGTTCGCCAAGCTGCCGCAGCGGCCCGAGCTGGTCCTCGTGGTGACGGCCGCCGCGATCTGGCTGGAGCCGGTCTTCCAGACGTTCGTGTTCGGCCAGATCAACCTCGCGCTGGCATGCCTGGTGCTGTGGGACCTCAACCGTCCCAAGGGCGCCCTGGGCAAGGGCATCGGGCTCGGCGTCGCCGCCGGGATCAAGCTCACCCCGGCGATCTTCATCGTGTACCTGCTGATCACGGGACGGGTGCGGAACGGCCTGACGGCGCTCGCCTCCTTCGTCGCCACCGTCGTGATCGGCATCCTCGTGCTGCCGTCCGCGAGCCTCGACTTCTGGACCCGGCGCATGTTCGAGACCGAGCGGGTCGGCAAGGTGTGGATCATCGACAACCAGTCCCTGCAAGGGATGATCGCGCGGGCGATGAACTCCATGGAGCCGGGGCTCGTGTGGTTCGGCTGCGCGGTGGTCGTCGGCCTGGCCGGGCTGTGGGTGGCCCGCAGGGCGGTCCGCGCCGGGCTGGAGGAGTGGGGCGTCGTGGCCGTCGCGCTCACGATGCTGCTGGTCTCGCCGATCAGCTGGTCGCACCACTGGGTGTGGTGCGTACCGCTGATCGCCCTGCTGTGTGCCGAGCGCCGCCACCGTGCGGCGGCCGTCCTCGTGGTTCTCTTCACCTGCCGCAGCTTCTGGGCGCTGCCCCATCAGGGCGACCTGGACGTGCAGCTGCCGTGGTGGCAGCAGCCGGGCCTCTCGCCGTACGCGATGGCGTCGCTCGTGCTGCTGGGGTGGCTGGCGTGGCGGCTGCGCGACGGCCGGCCGCAGGGGCCGACGGTGTACGGGGCCATGCCGGAGCCGAGGAAGTCCGCGTCGGAGGCACGCTCGGCGACGTGAGGGGGGAGGGCGGGCGGGGCGCGCGGCCCGCGCGTACGGCATACGATGCCGCCCCGGCGCGGTCCGCGCTTACGGTGCCGCCCCGGCGCGGACCGTGCGTACGGCGTACGGTGTCGCCTCGCCTCGCCTCGGCGCGGGCCCTCCTCGCTGGTCGCCGGGCGCCCGCCCCCGGACGCCGTGCCGGTCCCCGCCGCGTGGGACAGGCCCCCCCCAAGGCGCTGGTCCGGCGTGGGGCGGGCCCCCAGGGCGCTGGTCCGGCGTGGGACGGGCCCCCAGGGCGCTGGTCCGGCGAGGGACGGGCGTCCGGACGCGCTGGTCAGGACGGTTGGCGGCCGTCTCCCGCCAGCAGGTCGTCCGCGTCCACGATCCGGTACGCGTAGCCCTGCTCCGCCAGGAACCGCTGCCGGTGCGCGGCGAAGTCCTGGTCGATGGTGTCGCGGGCGACCACCGAGTAGAACCGCGCCTCGTGCCCGTCCGCCTTCGGCCGCAGTACCCGGCCCAGCCGCTGCGCCTCCTCCTGCCGCGACCCGAACGTCCCGGACACCTGGATCGCCACCGTCGCCTCGGGCAGGTCGATCGAGAAGTTGGCGACCTTCGAGACGACGAGAACGTTCAGCTCGCCCGTACGGAAGGCGTCGAAGAGCTTCTCGCGCTGCGAGTTCGGCGTCTCGCCCTTGATGACCGGCGCGTCCAGGTGTTCACCCAGCTCGTCCAGCTGGTCGATGTACTGGCCGATGACCAGGGTCTGCTCGCCCTTGTGCTTGGCGACCAGCGCCTCCGTCACCTTCCGCTTCGTCGCCGTCGTCGCGCAGAAGCGGTACTTCTCCTCCGCCTCGGCGGTCGCGTACGCGAGCCGCTCGGAGTCGGTGAGGTTGACCCGTACCTCCACGCAGTCCGCCGGGGCGATGTAGCCCTGCGCCTCGATCTCCTTCCACGGCGCGTCGAAACGCTTCGGCCCGATCAGCGAGAAGACGTCCGACTCCCGGCCGTCCTCGCGTACGAGGGTCGCGGTGAGCCCCAGCCGCCGCCGCGCCTGGAGATCGGCGGTGAACTTGAAGACGGGCGCGGGCAGCAGGTGCACCTCGTCGTAGATCACCAGACCCCAGTCGCGCGAGTCGAACAGCTCCAGGTGCGGGTAGACGCCCTTCCGGCGGGTCGTCAGCACCTGGTACGTGGCGATGGTGACCGGTCGGATCTCCTTCTTCGTCCCGCTGTACTCGCCGATCTCGTCCTCGGTCAGCGAGGTGCGCTTCACCAGCTCGTGCTTCCACTGGCGGGCCGAGACCGTATTGGTGACGAGGATCAGCGTCGTCGCCTTCGCCTCGGCCATGGCGCCCGCGCCGACCAGCGTCTTCCCGGCGCCGCAGGGGAGGACGACGACACCGGACCCGCCGTGCCAGAAGCCCTCCACGGCCTGCTTCTGGTACGGGCGCAGCGCCCAGCCGTCCTCGGCCAGTTCGATCGGGTGCGCCTCGCCGTCGACGTAACCGGCGAGGTCCTCGGCCGGCCAGCCCAGCTTCAGCAGCGTCTGCTTGATCTGCCCGCGCTCGGAGGGGTGCACGGCGACCGTGTCGGGGTCGATCCGCGCCCCGACCAGCGGCTGGACCTTCTTCGAGCGGAGGATCTCCTCCAGGACCGGCCGGTCGGTGGAGGTGAGGACGAGACCGTGCACCGGGTGCTTGGACAGGGTGAGGCGGCCGTAGCGCGCCATCGTCTCCGCGACGTCCACGAGCAGGGCGTGCGGCACCGGGTAGCGGGAGAACTCGACGAGCGCGTTCACCACCTGCTCGGCGTCGTGCCCGGCGGCCCGCGCGTTCCACAGGCCCAGCGGGGTCAGCCGGTAGGTGTGGATGTGCTCCGGCGCGCGCTCCAGTTCGGCGAACGGAGCGATGGCACGACGGCAGGCGCCCGCCTGGTCGTGATCGACCTCCAGGAGGAGCGTCTTGTCGCTTTGGACGATGAGGGGACCATTCAACGCCGTGAGTCCTTCCGCGCGCGGTCAAACCTCCAGTGTGCCGTACGTGCGCAAGCGCGCCCGGTGTGAGCCGGGCCGGCGGCGGGTGAGTGGGGCCGATGCCGGGGTAGACGACACGCCATGACTGCCGAGCGCGCGACCGCCGCAGAACCCGCCGAGTCCGCTCAACCCGCAGAGCCACCGCGCCCGTTACGGAGCTGGGTCCTGCTGCGCGGAGCCCTGATCGTGCTGGCGTTCCTCGTGATGATCGCCTTCTCCGTCGTCCTGGCGAAACTGACCCTGATGCCGTCACCCGCCTCCGAGGGCATCGTGCACAGCAACCTCAGGCCCGGGGCGTCGCTGCGGCAGTACGCGCAGGACTACACCTTCCTCGCCGCGTGCAAGCAGGTCGGCGGGAACATCGTGCTGGGCATGCCGTTCGGGGTGCTGCTGCCGGTGCTCGGGGCGCGCCGCTGGCGGTTCCTGCGCACGATGCTCGCCACGATCGCGGTGATCGTACTGGTCGAGCTGGCGCAGGGGGCGATCGTCACCGGCCGGGCCTTCGACGTCGACGACGTCATCATGAACGCGACCGGCGCGCTGATCGGGTACCTGGTGCTGGGGCGGCGTCTGGGCCGCGTGGTGCATCGGAAGCGGTACCGGGAGGTGCCGGTGCCGAAGGACGTGCCACCGGGAGAACCCGACCCGGCAACGGAGGGCCGGCCGGGCGCGGACGGCCGGCCGGCGGCGGTGGACGCGCCCTCTGCCGAGGCCCGGGGCCCGGCAACGAAGCGGGTCCTCTGGCGGAAGTGAGGCCGCGATGCGTGAGGGCTCCAAAGGTGAGCGCCGTGACGGCGGCCGAGGCTCCGGCGAGGCCGCCCAGGCCCACACCTTGCAGCACGCACGCGGGAGATTTCCACCCCGTCGGGGTGACGCGACTCACGCGCCGAGGTCGTCCGCCAGTTCCGCGACGCCCGTGATGCGGTGCAGCGGGTACGTCCTCACCTCGTCGGCGGTGTGGTCGTAGGCGGTGACGAAGCCGCCCTCGACGCGAACCGGCGCGATCACGCGCTGGCTCGCCGCGCCGTCCGCGTTGACATAGCCGATCCACAACGCCGAGCCGGTCATGGCGGCCGCCTGGACGGTGGCCAGGGTCTCCGCGGACGAGGTACGGGGCAGCGAGCCGGCGGACGCGGCGGTGGTCGTCTCGGCGGCCGGTTTGCGTACCGCGTTCGCGGCCATGTCTCCGGCCCGGATCGCGTGCAACGCCGCGCCGAGCAGCGTTTCGTCCGGTACCGGAGGGCCTTCCGGCACGGGGGCGGGGGCGGTTCGCGCCGGGGTGCGGCGGGCGTCCGCGCGCGTGATCAGCACATCGCCCGCGGCGGACTCGGCGGCGGGCGCGAAGCCCATCGTGCGCAGTCCGTCGAGGAGGGCGGCCGGTTCGGCGCGGGCGGCCAGCACGGTCGGCGCGAGCCGGCGCAGCCCGAAACCCGCGGATCGCTTGTCGGCCAGGATCTCGCCCAGCACGGTGTCGTCGTCGCAGCGCACGTACGAGGACGCCGAGCCGACCCGGAGGTGCCCGTGCCGACGGGCCACGTCGTCGATCAGGTAGCTGAGCGGCTGCGGCACCGGGGTGCGGCTGTGCGTGGCGAGGAAGGCGTGCAGGTCGGAGGCGGCCTGCCCGGAGTCCAGGGCGCGGCGGACCGACCCCGGGGTGAACCGGTAGACGGTCGCCCCGCCCTTGCTCTCCACGTCCGCCAGCACGGACAGCGTCTCGGCCAGCGGGCGCTGCAACGGTCCGGGGGCCACGGCGGTCAGGTCGGCCTGGAGGAGGACGTGGTCGAGGGGCTCGGGGATGAGAGGGGCCAGGAGGGCGGCGGCCCGCAGTGCGGAGGCGGCGGCCTCGGCCTGCGTGGGGGCGTGGTCCGCGTCCGGACCCGGGCCGGGGGCCGCCGTTCCGTCCAGGTTCGCCAGGGCCCGGCCGTGGGTCGACAGCGCGCCGCGACCCGTGACGCCGAGCAGTTCCGCCTCGTCGAGGGTCCACAGGGCCAGGCGGGTGCGGAGGTCGCCGGTGGTGCCGCGCTGCGGACGCTCCCAGTGCAGGCGGGCGAGGACGGCGCCCGGGTCGGGGGCGGTCCCCTCGGGAAGCGTGGCGAGGAGGGCCAGGACCCGGCGGCGTACCTCCGGGGCGGCCGAACGGTCGAGGTCGGGTCCGAGTGCGGAAAGCGTGCGGCCCTTCGCGTCCTGCCCGCCGACCAGCCCCGCCGTACGGGTGCCGCGCAGCCAGGTGGCGGCGAGGCGGGACCAGCGCTCCTGGGGCGGCAGACCGAGCCAGTCGTCGTACGCGGGAGTCGGGGCGTACCGCTCGTCGCTCTCGCCGTCGGAGGCCAGCAGCCCGGCCGCGTAGGCGAGTTCGAGCCAGAACGCGGCCGTCGGCTCCGGCAGGTCCATGGCGGACGCGGTGCGCTTCAGGTCGCGCACGCTGAGCCCGCCGGAACGCAGGACGGCCGGACCGCCCCTGTCCCAGTCCTTCAGCAGGTCCTCGACGGTCGACAGGGCGGTGAACGCCTGCCCGGCCGCCGTCAGGTCCACCATCTTCGGGGAGTGCGCCGACGTCGTGCCGAGCCGTGGAGGGTGGGGTTCCGGGGTGCGGTGGGCGCGGCCCGCCCGCAGGTGCAGGGCGACCTCCCGGGGGAGCACGACGGTCCGCGCGCTGGTCGGCAGCAGCAGCCCCCGGTCGCGCAGCCAGCGCACCGGAGGCGTCGGATCGGAGCTGACCTCGCCGTACGGCGGCCCCCACACCAGCCGGTCGAGCACGGCCAGCGCGTCCGTCGGGGCGGTGTTCAGCAGGGCGTCCATCCGCGACCGGTCGGTGAACAGCGAGGTCAGGCCGTGCACGGCGGACACCGGGTCGTGCGTGGTGGGCAGCCCGGCCGCCGCCAGGATCGCCTGGAGCCGGGTCGGCGACATTCCGGCGGTGGCCTCCGCCACGGTCGGGCCGAGACCGGTCGGGGAGGGGTGCGCCGTGGACGGCGCGAGCAGCTCGCGGGCGGTCCGTACGAGCCGCAGCCGGTCGTCCGCACCCCACAGCAGCGCCTGTTCGCGCAGCACGTGCACGGCGTGCGGCAGGGCCGCCTCGGTCTCCGGGTCGCCCTCGTCGCCGGTCATCAGGGCCCGGAGCGCGTCGTACGTCGCCGGGTCGGGGGCCACCGCCAGCGCTTCCGCGGCCTGGAGCGTGAAACGGTCCAGGCGCTCCAGGGCCCGTACGACGGAGGCCCTGGTACCGGCCCTGGTGGCGAGCAGCCCGAGGTCGCCGGGCACGGGGGAGAGCAGGTCCGGCCGGGCGCGCAGGAGAGCAGCGAGGGAGTCGTCGTCCCGGGTGCGGAGGGCCTCGGCGAGAGTACGAGGGGGCGTGGTGCCACTGCTGGGGGCGCGCGGGGGCGCGGAACGACCGGGCACGGCGCTGCCGGGCGTGCCGGTGTCCGTTGCGGTGCTGCCGGGTGCTGCGGCGCTGGGCGTGGCGCTGCCGGGCGTGCCGGTGTCCGCGGTGGTGCCGTCGGGTGCTGCGGCGTTGGGCGTAGTGCGGCCGGGTGTGCCGGTGTCCGCCGTCGTGCTGCCGGGCGCTGCGGTGTCCGCGGTGGTGCTGCCGGGTGCTTCGGTGTCGGCAGCGCTGATGCCGGGTGCCGTGGTGCCGGGCAGGCCGGCGGGCCGCTCGGCCGGAGTGCCTGACGGCTCCCTCGGCGTTCCGGCGGTCGTGCGGTCGGTGGTGTTTCCTTCGGGCACGTGCGCCTCCAGGTCGCGCTCGCTGGTCCCCATCCGCCCCACGTTAGCCCCTGCGCGGTCCCCTCCCTCGCGGCAGGCGCTAACGTCGGTCCGGGGCGGGACGGCAACTGCGTGTAGCCGCCGGTCACTTGCGGGGTACGCGAAACGACGACGCAGCCGCGGCGCAGCACGCACACGCAGCAGTGGAACGAAGCAAGCGAAGCAGCAGGGCAGAACAGAGCAAAGGGGACGGGCGGACGCCGTGGGGATCGAGAGCGACCAGTTGGTCTTCGACTATCTGAGCCGGGTCGGCGACCTCGCCCAGCAGCGACAGCTGAACTCCGGCGACCGGATGCGCCTCGTGTCCATGCTGCGCGGCGAGATCGACCGGCAGCGTGCCAAGGCCGTCGGCGGCCCGGACAGCGCGGCCGCCGTGCAGCGCATCCTCGGCCGCCTCGGCACGCCCGACGAGATCGTGGAGGCGGTGGGCGGCGGCGGTGTCGAGGCGGTGCTGTCCTCCCGTACGTCACGCAGGGTGCTGCCCAGGCAGCGCCGCACGTCGTGGACCGGAGGCGGAAGCGGAGGCGAGGGCGGGAGCGACGGTGCGGGCCGGGGCGGACGCGGGCCGGCGCGCGAGGCAGGCCGTGCGACGGAACGCGAGGGCCGCGAGGGGCCCGTGGGGTTCGACAAGGAATCGGTGGGGTCCGACGAAGGGCCGGGCGGCAGTGGATCGGGCGGCAAGGGGCCCTGGGGCGGCAAGGGGCCCTGGGGCGGCAAGGGGCCCGGGGGCGGCGGGTCCGGTGCACACGAGCCCGGGGACGGGGGTGGGCCGGGCGTCCCGTTCGTCCCCGGCCCGCACCTGGCGGGGATGGACGAACTCGGCCCGCACGAGGCCGAGGGCGCCGACGTCGAGTGGTGGCGTACGGACCCCGAGCCCTTCGGCGGTCTCGGCACCTCCGTACCCGGCTTCACCGGCGGAGTGGAGATCCCCGACATACTCAAGCCGCCGCCGAAGGACGAGGACGAAGGGGAGGAAGAGGGCGAGGAAGAGGGGGAGGACGGCGACGGCGGCGGGGCGGGCGGAGGCAGGGGGCGACGACGGTTTGTTCCGGACCGGTTCCGGCGGCGTACTCCCGTGGTGGAGGTCGTCGCGCCGGACGAGGCGGTGGTCGCCGGCCGGGGGCCGCTGATTCCGCCGGGAAGCTTCTTCCTGCTGGTGGCCGCGCTGCTGCTGGTCGTCGGGGCCGTCATGGGGAACCTGCTGGTGCTCGCGGGCGGCTGGTTCCTCGCGTACCTCTCGCGGAAGCTCACCCGTACGGAGGCGAAGTGGGCCGTGCTCGGGCTGCCGGGCCTGGTGGCGGTCGGCGGCGCGGTGTGGTTGTGGGGGCGCACCGAGGGGCGCTGGGGCACGCCGTTGTCCCTCCAGGCCGAGGGTGCGCTGGGGGACGCGCTGACGGGACTGTGGCCGGCGCTGCTGCGGACCGCGGCTGTCGCCTCGGCGCTGTACCTGGTGTGGCGGGCTCGGCGGCTCGGGCGATAGCGCCGAGGTGTGCGGCGTCCGGGGCTCGATGGTCCGGGGTGCGGTGGTCCGGGGTGCGGCGGCCGGGGGTCCGACGCCCGGGGGTCCGACGCCCGGGGGCCCGACGGCCCGGGGCGCGGCGGTCCGGGGTGCGGTGGTCCGGAGCCCGGCGGTCAGGGGTGCGGTGGTCCGGAGCCCGGCGGTCAGGGGTGCGGTGGTCCGGGGTCCGACGCCCCGGCCCCGTGCCGCCGCTACTCGGTGAGGTGGGCCTGGAGTTCGTCCAGGATCTTGTTAGCGGCGGTGTAGCCGATGCCCTGGATCCACAGCTGGTCGTCGACGCCGAAGACCTTGCCCGCCTTGACGGCCGGGATGTTCTTCCACAGCGCCGAGTTGAGGGTCCGGGTCTGCTTGGCCTTGGCCGGGTCGCCGTACGTGGTGTGGAAGACGACGTCGGCGCCCTCGCCCGCGAGGTCGATCTTCTCGGGGCTCACGTCGTACGAGAAGCCGTCCTTGGCCTTGTCGACGACAGGGGGGCGACCGAGGCCGACGTCGGCGAGGACGGTCGCGATGTAGTTCTTCCTGCCGTAGATGCGGATGTCCGCACCTTCCACGAAGCGCACCACGTTGACCCCGATCGCCGCGGCCCCGTCCTTGCCGCCGAGTGCCTCGGTCACCTTCGCGGCGTGCGCGGCGTACTCGTCGGTGACCTTCTTCGCCTCGGCCTGCTTGCCCAGGGCCTGGGCGTGCAGCTGGAAGTTCTCCTTCCAGGGGTAACCGGTGCCCTCCGTCATCACCGTCGGCGCGATGGCCTTCAACTCGCTGTACTTGTCCTCGTGGCGGACCTTGCTGGTGAGGATGAGGTCCGGCCTCAGCTCGGCGACCGCCTCCAGGTTGGGCGTCATCATCTCGCCGACGTCCTTTATCCCCGCGACCTCGTCCTTGGGCAGGTAGTTCAGGAAGCCGGACTCGACGTCGGCGTGCGTGGAGCCGACCGGCTTCACGCCGAGCGTGATCGCGGAGTCCAGCTCGGCGGTGTCCAGGACGACGACGCGCTTGGGGACGGCGGGAACCCGGACGTCGCCCATGGCGGTCTTCACCGTGCGTGTCCCGGAGGCGTCCCTCTCGCTCTTCGTACCGGAACCGGCGGAGTCACCGCCGCCGCACGAGGACAGCGCGAGTGCGCCGACGGCGGCGAGCGAGACGGCGGCTGCGCCCCGGCGGTGACGACGTGCGGTGGCCAGCGGTGCGTTGCTCATCAGGTGACTGCCTTTCGGGGAGGGAAGGCTTTCAAGGGGCGGGCTTCCGGGGCGGGAGACCCTCCGGTGGGGGAAGGCGCTCAGGGGACGGAGACCACGAGGGGACGGAGACCACGAGGGGACGGAGACCACGAGGAGGCGGAGACCACGAGGAGGCGGAGGTGACGAGGGGAAGGAGACGACGAGGGACGGAGGCCACGAGGAGGCGAAGGTCATCGGGGGGCGGAGGAAAAGGGCGCGCCCTCAACGGCAGCAACGGCATCAATGGCCTCTGCGGCTCCGCCGGTCCGGGGCCCTTCGCTCCCCGGCGTCCACGGCGCGCCCGGCACCACCAGCGGCGAGCCCGTCACCGGGTCCGGCACGACGACCGATTCCAGGCCGAACACCTCCCGTACGAGTTCCGCGGTGACGACCTCGTCCGGGGTGCCCTCTGCGACGACCAGCCCCTCCTTCATCGCGACCAGGTGGTCGGCGTACCGGGCCGCCTGGTTGAGGTCGTGGAGCACGACGACCACGGTGCGGCCCTGCTCACGGTTGAGCTGGCGGACCAGATCGAGCACCTCCACCTGATGGGAGATGTCGAGGTACGTCGTCGGCTCGTCGAGGAGCAGCAGCTCGGTCTCCTGGGCGAGTGCCATCGCGATCCACACGCGTTGCCGCTGACCGCCCGACAGCGCGTCCACCGGCCGCTCCGCCAGCGCCGCCACGTCCGTGCGCGCCATGGCGGCCGTGACGGCGCGCTCGTCGTCGGCGGACCACTGCTTCCACCATGCCTGATGGGGCTGCCGACCGCGCGAGACGAGGTCGGCGACGGTGATCGCCTCCGGTGCCACCGGGGTCTGGGGCAGCAGCCCGATCGACTGGGCGATCTTCTTCGTGGGGATGCGGGCCAGCTCCGCGCCGTCCAGGAGGACCGACCCGCCCTTCGGCTTCAGGAGCCTGCCCAGCGCGCGCAGCGTGGTCGACTTGCCGCAGGCGTTCGGGCCGACGATGACGGTGACCCGGCCGTCCGGAATCGCCAGGTCCAGTTCGTGGACGACGGTGCGGTCCTCGTACCCGAGGGTCAGCGAAGCCGCCCTCAGCCGCGTCACGGGCCCGGTCGTCGGGTCGGAACTCATGCCTTGCCTCCTGTACGCCCACGCATGATGAGCCAGATCAGATACGGGGCGCCCACGGCCGCCGTGAGCACGCCCACCGGCAGCTCGGTCGGCGAGAACAGCCTGCGGGCCAGCAGGTCCCCGGCCACCACGACCACCGCGCCGAGCAGCGCCGAGCACAACAGCGGGATCTGTGCGGTGCGCGTCAGCCGGCGGGCGATTTGCGGGGCCAGCAGCGCCACGAAGTCCACGGGCCCGGCCGCGCCCGTCGCCACCGACGCCAGGATCACGCCGAGCGCCACCAGCCCGAGCCGTACCCGGCCCAGCCGTACGCCGAGCGCCACCGCCGTGTCGTCGTCCATCGCGGCGGTGCGCTGCGCCCGCGCGGCCCACGCGACGCCCGGCAGCAGGACCACCAGCACCCAGCCCAGGGTGGCGGCCTCGTCCCAGCCGCGCCCGTTGAGCGAGCCGGTCATCCAGATCTGGGCCTGCTGGGCGACCAGGTAATCGCCCTTCGTCATAAACAGGTGGGTGACCGAGCGCAGGGCGATCGCGAAGCCGATGCCGATCAGCACGAACCGCGTCGCGTGCAGCCCGCCGCGCCAGGCGAAGACGTACACCAGGGCGGCGGCCAGGACGCCGCCGAGGACCGAGAGGTACGGCAGGACGTCGTACGACGTGATGCCGAAGATCATGGCGCCGACGGTCAGCGCGCTCGCACCCTGGCTGATGCCGATGATGTCGGGGCTGGCGAGCGGGTTGCGGGCGACGGTCTGGATGAGCGCCCCGGCGATGCCGAACGCGATGCCGACCAGCAGGCCGACGGTCATCCGGGGCAGGCGCAGGGTGCCGACGACGAGTTCGCTGCGGGACTCCTGGCCGAACAGGACGCGCAGGACCTCGCCCGGGGGCACGAACCGCTCCCCGACACAGAGGTACGCCACGCACACCGCCGCCAGCACCACCGCGAGCGCGGACGCGACGAGGGCGGCCCGGCGGTGCAGCAGGAACGACGCGCTCCCGGCCCGTACGAGCGCGTATCCGGCGGGACGGACGGGACCGGTGGGGCGGGAGGGGCGCGCGTCCTTGCCGAGGGTGGCCGTGCTCATGCCTGGACCGCCTTCCGTCGTACCAGCGCGACCAGGAAGGGCACGCCGATCAGCGCCGTCATCACCCCGGCCGGTACCTCGCTCGGCGGGAACAGCACCCGCCCGACGACGTCCGCCACCAACAGCATCACCGGACCGATCAGCGCAGCCATCGGCAGCACCCACCGGTGGTCGCTGCCGACGACCGCCCGCGCGAGGTGCGGCACCGCCAGGCCGATGAACGCGATCGGCCCGGCCGCCGCCACCGCCACCCCGGTCAGGACGGTCGCGCCGAGGCCGCCCACCACCCGTACGACCGCGACGTTCTGACCGAGGCCCCTGGCCACGTCCTCGCCGAGCGCGAGCGCGTCCAGACCGCGCGCCACCGACAGCACCAGCACCAGCCCGACCAGGAGGAACGGCCAGACCTGGGCGACGACGCCCATGTCACGGCCGGCCACCGAGCCGACGTTCCAGAAGCGGAACTCGTCCAGCGCGGCGGCCTTCGTCGTCAGCACCGCCATCGTCACCGACACCAGCAGCGCGTTGATCGCCGCGCCCGCCAGCGCGAGCTTGACCGGGGTCGCCCCGCCGCGCCCGCCGGACGCGATGGCGTACACCGCGACCGACGCCAGGGCTGCGCCCGCGAAGGCGAACCACACGTAGCCGTTCAGCGTGTGGACGCCCGCGAAGGCGATGGCGAGGACGACGCCGACCGAGGCGCCCTGGCTGATGCCGAGGATGCCCGGGTCGGCGATCGGGTTGCGGGTGATGCCCTGAAGCGCCGTTCCGGCGAGCGCGAGGGCCGCGCCCACCATGACGCCGATGACGGTCCTGGGCACCCGCATCTGACGTACGACCTCGGCGTCCGCGCCGGAGCCGCCGTGCAGCAGCGCGTCGAGCACGGCCGCGGGCGCCACGGTCCTCGCGCCCACCGCCAGGCTGAGCAGCACCGCCACCAGCAGCGCCGCGACGGCGACCGCCGTCCAGCCGAAACGGCGCGTCAGGGTCGCGCCCCGACCACGGGAGGAAGGCGGGGCCGGCCTGGCGGCGGGCGGGGCGGCGGTCGGCATCGGTCCCAATCCGGAGGCAAACAGGCAGGTGGAGCGAGCTGGAGATACGGCAGGTTAGGCGAGCCTAAGTGTACGGCCGGGGCGGGGACGCCGCCCCGGCAGCGGGAACCAGCCCGGGAAGCGCGGCCCCGGCGGGGGAAAGTGCCGCTCCGGCAGGCGGGGACGCTGCTCGGGCGGAGGGAAGTGCCGCCCCGGAAGACAGCGGAGGCGCGGCCCCGGCGGAGGGAAGTTGCGCCCCGGCATGCGGGAACGCCGCCCCGGCATGCGGGAACGCCGCCCCGGCAGACGGAAGTGCCGCCCCGGCACAATGGCAGCCATGACCGCGCACGCACACCTCGCCGTCGGGTTCGACCTCGACATGACCCTCATCGACTCCCGCCCCGGCATCCGGGCCGCCTACCGGCGGCTCTCCGCGGAGACCGGGGTGTGGATCGACGCCGACCTCGTCGTCACCCGGCTCGGCCCGCCGCTGGAGGACGAGATCGCCAACTGGTTCCCCGCCGCGCGCATCGGGGAGATCGCCGACCGATACCGGGCCCTCTACCCCGACTACGCCATCGCCCCCACCACCCCGCTGCCCGGCGCCCGCGAGGCCGTCGAAGCGGTACGGGCGGCGGGCGGCCGGACGGTCGTCGTCACCGGCAAGTGGCAGCCCAACGCCGAACTCCACCTCGCGCACCTGGGCATCGAGGTGGACGCCGTCATCGGCAACGTCTGGGCGGAGGGCAAGGCACTCGCACTGCGCGAGCACGGGGCGAGCGTCTACGTCGGCGACCACCTCGGCGACGTCCGCGGCGCCCGCGCGGCGGACGCACTCGCGGTCGCCGTGACGACGGGCCCGTACGGCGCGGAGGCACTGCGGGAGGCGGGCGCGGACGTGGTCCTGCCGGACCTCACGGCCTTCCCCACGTGGCTCGCGGGGCACGTGACGAAGACGGCAGCCGCCTGACGGCCGACGCCTTCGCGGGGCTCCGGGAGCGCGGGCGGGAGGCTCGGGCGACCCGGGCGGGGTCGGTTTCCTGGAAGGGGCGGACTGCCGTACGGGCCGACCGCCCGCTTGATCAGGCGGCCGGCTTGCGGACCGAGTCGACCAGCCACATCCGGGCGTCGCCGACCTGCCGGGGGTCGGTGAGCTCGGGGACCGGACGGCCGTGCCGGGCGGCCAGCTCGGTCTGCGGGGTTACCCGCGCCGTCCATCCGTGCCCGTCCAGCCAGGCCTGCGGGTTCTCCAGGGTGGCGTGCCAGGACGCGCCGACCTTGCGCAGCCGCTCGTGCACGGTGCGCAGTGGGGGCAGATCGGTGTACGCCTTGTTGACGTGTTCCAGGGCGAGCCTGCTGCCTGGCGCGGAAAGCGCGCCGATGCGCTCCACGAGCAGGTCGTTGTCAGCGGGTTCCAGGTACATCATCAGACCCTCCACCAGCCAGGCGGTCGGTTGCCCGGGGTCGAACCCGGCGGCGGTCAGCGTGGTGGGCCAGTCGTCGCGCAGATCCGCCCGCACCGCGGTCCGCTCGCAGGCCGGGCGGGCGCCCTGGACGCCCAGCACCGCATCCTTGAAGGCGCTCAACCCTGGCAGGTCGATCTCGAACAGCCGGAAGCCCTCCGGCCATTCGAGGCGGTAGGCCCTCGTGTCGAGCCCGGCCGCCAGGACCACCGCCTGACGGCAGCCCTCCCCCGCGGCCACTCGGAACCAGTCGTCGAAGAAGCGGGTGCGAAGCACGAAGTGGCCCTGGTTGAGGCGGCCCGCCTCGGTGACCTGGATCCAGCCGACCGCGTCGACGAAGGCTTGCGCGTACGGATCGGCGAACAGCCTGTCCGCACGGGCGTCCTCGGTGGCGCGGGCCTGGGCGATGATCACCGCCGTCCGGCTGACACCGCTGGTGGGACGGGCCTCGGAGGCGGCGGGCGCAATGGGGTGGAGTGGGGCGGACGCGGCGGGCTGCCGCGTCGGGCGGGAAGGGGCGCGGGTCATGGGCGGGCGTCCTCCGGGATCAGGTCAGTGTCCATGGTGAGTCGGTACGTCGCCCGGTAGACAGGGCGGTCGAAGGCCAGCCGCATGAAGGCGTCGCGCAGCAGGCACACCGTCGGGTTCTGCCAGCGGCTAAGTATCGCGTTGGCACGGGAGCGGCGGGCGATGCGGCGGGTACGGGCGATGCGCACGCGTTCGTACGAGGCCAGGGCGGCGGCCGGGTCGGCCAGGGCGGCATGTCCGGCCGGAGCTGCGGAAGCCAGACTCTGGGCAAGGACCACGGCCCCCTCGATCGCCTGGTTGGCGCCCTGGCCCAGGTTGAAGGTCACCGGCTGCGCGGCGTCGCCGACGAGGGTGACGCGCTCGGTGCTCCAGCGCGGTACCGGGTCCCGGTCGAAGATGTCCACGGGCTGCACGACGTCTTCGGGGGTCGCTTCGATCAGCGCCGGTACGGGGTCCGGCCAGTCGCCGAACTCCCTCAGCAGCGCCTCCCGTACGCCCAGACCCAAAGCGCTCGCACCGAGTCCGATCCGGTGGGCGACCCGGTCGCTGAGCACCGCGTCCCAGTACACGCAGGTGTCGTCGACCCGGTAGTGGACGAACCAGGTGCCCTCGCCGAAGGTGTTGACGAATACCCCCGGCGGCACCCGCTGCGGCGGAAGTTCGACCACGCCCTGACAGGCCGTCATGCCTGCGTACCGGGGCGGCGGTTCGTATGGCATGAGCTGCCGCCGTACGGTGGAACGCAGACCGTCCGCACCGATCAGTAGCGGCGTGCGCACCTCGCGGCCGTCCTCGAAGCGCACGCGCACGCCGTCGGCAGACTCGGTGAAGTCCGTGCAGCGCGCGCCCAGCCGGAGGTCGTCGCCGACGAGTTCGCTGAGCATGCGGTGCAGGGCCGGGCGGGACACCGTATACGCCGGGGCGTTGTGACGGCGGGCTCCGTCCGCGATGGACCAGTCGGCAAGGGCACCGGAGCGCCGAGAGCGGAACCGGTAGTGGAGCAGTTCCGTGCCCACCCCCTCCAGGTGTTTCTCCAGACCTGCGGCGCGCAGCGCGAGAACGGCGTTGTGCCAGATCACCAGCCCGTTGCCGGAGGCGGCGGTGCGCAGGGCGGGGGCCCGTTCGTAGGCCTTGGCGGGGATGCCAGCGGTACGCAGGGCCAGCACGGTGGTGAGCCCGGCGATGCCGCCGCCCAGGACGACCGCCTCGTCGGCCTCGCTGCCGTCACGGTGGGGGTCGGTCATCGCTGCTCCTTTCGCTTCGGGGTGGTGGCCGACGCTAGGCCCGGGGCCCGGTCGCGGTCTTCCCGCGCGAGGACGAACCCGTCGCCACCCGCACGGAGGAGAGACCGGTCCGGCCGGGGGAGGAGGTGTCGCCTCCGGGGGAGAACTCCTCCCCGGTGAGGAGAACGGATCTCGCCCGGTGGCTGGAAGACCCGCGCGGCGGTGGCCCGGCACATTGGCGGCAGCCGGCCCGTCGCCGGCCGTACTCCTCGACACCCCTCGACGAGAGGTTCCGCCATGCAGCGATTCGCGATCAGTTTCCAGGTGAAGCCGGGCACCGAGCAGGTGGTCAAGGACCTGCTCACTGACTACTCGCCGCCGGAATGGACCACCCCCGACGGGGCCCGTCTGCTGGGCACCTCGATCTTCATGAAGGACGGCCTGGTCGTTCGCATGATGGAGATAGACGGCAACCTGCCCCGGGTAATGGCGCACCTGGCCCGGCAGCCCGCCATCCAGGAACTGGAGCGCAAGCTCGACGAGTTCCTGGTCGAGCCGCGTGACCTGTCCACCCCGGCAGGCGCACGTGCCTTCTTCCAGAAGGCGATGATGGAACACGTCACCACCCGCGTCGCGCACTTCGACGACGTACGTTCCGGCGACGTGCACCCCGATGGCGCGGCCGCACAGGAGCGGACCGCGTGAGCTCCCCGCGCACCCTTCTGGTCACCGGCGCCACCGGTCGGCTGGGCGAGGCCACCGTTCGGGCGCTCGCCGAGCGCGGCGACCGGCTGATGCTCACCGGACGCGACGGCGGCAGGCTCGACGAGTTGGCGGCCCGCGTGACGCCGGGCGAGGGCCGGCTCGCCGTTCTGGCACTGGACGCGACCCGTCCGGACGGGGCCCAGCACGCTGCCGCCGAGGCGGTACGGCGGTTCGGCCGACTGGACGGGCTGGTGCATCTGGTCGGCAGCTTCGGCGTCGGACCGGTGATGCTCACCGACGTCACCGCGTACGAGGACCTGCTCCGGGCCAACTTCCTGTCCGCGGTGGTCGCCACCCAGGCGGTCCTGCCGCACCTCGGCGAGGGCGGTCGGCTCGTCTATTTCGGCACCCCGCTGGCCGACGAACCGCTGGCCGCGATGTCGGCGTACGCGGCGAGCAAGGCGGCCCTGGTGGCATGGATGAGGTCCATGGGGCACGAGGTGAAGAAGCGCGGCATCCACGCCAATGCGATCTCGCTGACCCTCGTGGAGACTCCGCAACTGCGCAAGGAGATGCCGCACGTCGACCCCTCCCTCACTGTCGAAGCCGATCTCGTGGGCCGCGCAGTGCGCTTCCTCACCGGGGACGACTCGGAGGGGATGTACGGCAGCGTGGTGCCTGTGGTCGGGAAGTTCGGCTTCACGTCCGCACTGACCGGAGGCCCGCCGCCGGACGTCGGCGGCCCCGGAGGACCCGGAGCGGGCGGCCCGGGAGCCGAAAGGCCCGGCCGGTGAGCGCGCCGGAGGCGCGCGTGGTCTTCCTGATCCGGGTGCCCGAGGCCCGGCGGCGGGACTTCCTCGACGCGTACGAACGGATCCGCTTCCTGGTCGCCGGAGGTGTGCCCGGCCACGTACAGGACCAGGTCTGCCAGTCGGCCACCGATCCCGAGCAGTGGCTGATCACCAGCGAGTGGCAGACACTCGCCGACTTCGAGGCGTGGGAAGCCACTCAGGACCACCGGAACCTGGTGAAACCCATGCGGGACTGCTTCACCGAGGCGCGTTCGCTGCGCTTCGTCATTCGTCATTCGACCCGGGCCACGGCCCGTACCCAGGAGGCGACGTCATGACCGTGCCCACCGACATCCGCATCGAACTCACCGTCATGCTCACTGGCGTGGGCCTCGACGCCGCCCTCGGCGAGAGCGCGTACGGCACAACCTTCGAGGCCCTCGGCCTGGACTCGCTGGCCCGCGTCGAGCTTGCCAGCCGCATCAAGTCCCACTACGGAATCGATATCGAGGACGAGATCACGCCGGAGAGCACCCCCGCCGACGTCGAGCGCCTCGTCGGGGGCCGCCTGGCCGCGACGGTCTGAGTACCGCCCTGCATCGCGCCCGCGGTGCCCCGCAGGCCCCGTCCGCGGTTCGTCCCGCGGGCCCGCAGCGCGACGCCATCCCGCAGACCCCGCAGCACCGCGCGCAACAACGCCCCGCGCAGCGCGCTTCGCACCGCCGCACCTCGTACAAGACCACCGAGACAAGGGCTACGTCATGATCGGTCACACCGACAACTCCATCGACATACAAGCGCCCGTCGGATTCGTCTGGGACCGGACGAACGACCTGGGCAGCTGGCCGGAGCTGTTCTCCGAGTACGCGAGCATCGACATCCTCGACGAGACCTCCTCGTCCTCCACTTTCCGGCTGACCATGCACCCCGACGAGCAGGGCCGGGTGTGGTCCTGGGTCTCCGAACGGCACTGGGACAAGGCCGCCCTGGTGGTGAAGGCCCGCAGGGTGGAGACCGGGCCGTTCGAGTTCATGAACATCACGTGGACATACGAGGCACTGGCCGCCGACCACACCCGGATGCGCTGGGTGCAGGACTTCCGGATGAAGCCGGACGCCCCGGTGGACACGGCGAGGATGACGGACCGTATCAACTCCAACAGCGCCGTGCAGATGCGGCGCATCAAGGAGAGGGTCGAGCGGGCCCGGCAGAACGTGGTGAGGATGGCCGATGTGCCCTCGAACACCAAGCGCGGCGGCGACTTGCGCACCTTGCTCGCGCCGTCGAACGCGGGCACCTCCGCCGGGTTTTGCGGCGCGGTCCGGCTGGCTCCCGGCGAGAGGGTCTCCGAGCACTACCACCCGTACTCCGAGGAGTACCTGTTCGTCGCGGCCGGTGAGTTGCGGGTCGACCTGGACGGCGTGCCGGTCACCGTGTGCGCCGAGGAGGCGCTGCACATCCCGCGCAACGTCCGCCACCGGCTGACCTGCACCGGGGACGAGAAGGCACTGGTCGTCTTCCAGATCGGGCCGCTCGCCCCGGAACCGCACCTGGGTCACGTGGACACCGAGCCCTACCCGGAGCCGGCTGCCGAGGGTGCCGCCGATCCCGCGTCCGCCGCCGTGACCACGGGTGCCGGATCCGAGCCGGTGGCTGCCCGATGACTGCGCCGCGCATCCGGCCCCGCCGCGCCGTCGTCACCGGCATCGGGGTGATCGCCCCCGGCGGCTCGGGCCGCGAGGAGTTCTGGCAGCGCATCACCGGCGGCAAGCCCGCGATCCGGACGATCAGCTGCTTCGACCCGGAGCCGTTCCGCTCGCGGATTGCTGCCGAGGCCGACTTCGATCCCGTACGGCACGGGCTCACCCCCCGGGAGATCCGGCGTACGGACAGGTTCGCCCAGTTCGCGCTGGCCTCGGCGGCAGAGGCCGTCGAGGACTCCGGCCTCGACCTGTCCGCCGCCGACACGGACACCGAGCGGATCGGCGTCAGCCTCGGCTCGGCGGTCGGCGCCTCCATCACGCTGGAGGAGGAGTACGTCGTCGCCAGCGACCACGGTCGCGAGTGGGAGGTGGACGCCGGGCACCTGATGCCCTTCCAGTACCAGGCGCTCGTCCCCTCCAGCGCCGCCGCCGAACTGGCCGTACGGTTCGGTGCGCAGGGCCCGGCAGCGGTGATCTCCACCGGTTGCACCTCGGGCATCGACGCCATCGGGCACGCGCTGCGGCTGATCGAGGACGACGAGGCCGACATGATGATCGCAGGGGCGTCCGACGCCCCCATCACGCCGATCACCGTGGCCTGCTTCGACGCCATCCGGGCCACCAGTCCACTCAACGACGCCCCCGAATTGGCCTCCCGCCCCTTCGACGCCGACCGCAAGGGCTTCGTGCTGGGCGAGGGATGCGCGGTGCTGATCCTGGAGGAACTGGAGCACGCGCGGGCCAGGGGAGCCCGGATCTACTGCGAGGCCACCGGATACGCGGCCCGCGCCAACGGCTTCCACATGACCGGGCTGCGCCCCGACGGGCTCGAACTCGGCGAAGCGATCAAGGACGTGATGAACCAGGCCGGGCTGAACACCGAGGACCTCGGGTACATCAGCGCGCACGGCTCCGGTACCCGGCAGAACGACCGGCACGAGACCGCCGCGTACAAGAGGGCACTTGGCGAGGAGGTGCGGCAGGTGCCGATCAGCTCCATCAAGTCGGTCATCGGCCACTCGCTCGGGGCGATCGGCTCGATCGAGATGGCCGCCTGCGCGCTGGCCATCGACCGGGGCGTGGTGCCGCCGACCGCGAACCTGCACATCCCGGACCCCGAGTGCGATCTCGACTACACGCCGGTGACGGCCAGGGAGACGACCGTGCGGCACGCGCTGTCGGTGGGCAGTGGCTTCGGCGGCTTCCAGTCGGCGATGGTGTTCTCGGCGCTGCCGGGCTCCACGCACTCGGACGGAGGCCGGGCGGCATGAGCGCACGGCGCGGTGTGATCACCGGGATCGGCGTCGTCGCGCCCACCGGTACGGGGGTGCGCACGCACTGGGAGAGCACCCTGCAACGGATCGGCCGGATCGTCCCGATCGAATCCTTCGACACCACGGGCCTGCCCTCGTCGCTGGCGGGTCAGGTCACAGGGTTCGACGAGAGCGCGCACGTCGACAGCAAACTGAGGGTGCAGACCGACCGGTGGACATGGCTGGCGCTCGCGGCCGGCCGGCTTGCCCTGGACGACGCGGAGCTGGACCCGGCCCGGTACGACCCGTTCGACCTGTCGGTGGTGACCGCGAGCTCCTCCGGCGGCAACGTCTTCGGCCAGCGGGAGATCCACAACTTGTGGAAGGAAGGTCCGCAGGCGGTCACCGCCTACCAGTCGATCGGCTGGTTCTACGCGGCCAGCAGCGGGCAACTCTCCATCCGTGACCAGCTCAAGGGTGCCTGCGGGGTGCTCGTCGCGGACGGCGCGGGCTCTCTCGACGCGCTCGCCCAGGCCCGCCGACTCATCGGCCGCGGCACCAAGGCGGTGCTCGTCGGCGGTACGGAGGCCCCGCTGTCCCCGTACGCGATGGCCTGCCAGGCAGGACGTGACACGCTCAGCGGCGACAAGGACCCGGCGACCGCCTACCGTCCGTTCGCGGCGGACGCACCTGGGCACGTGCTGGGCGAGGGCGGGGCGCTCGTGGTGCTGGAGGACGCCGAGTGGGCGGCCCGCCGGGGAGCGCCCGCCCCGTACGCCGACGTGCTCGGCACTGCCGCCACCCACGACGCACACCACCCGACCCGCCTGGCCGCCGACCACCGGCAGCTGGCCCGCGCGGTCCGCGAGGCGGTCCGGCGCGCCGGACTGACGCCGGACGACATCGATGCGGTCTTCGCGGACGCGGCGGGCGACCAGGCCGCCGACCGGCACGAGTGTGCGGCACTGGTCGAGGTCTTCGGCCGGCGCGGCGTGCCGGTCGCGGTCCCCAAGACGGCCACCGGCAGGCTCAATTCGGGCGGCGCCGCCCTCGACCTGTCCTGGGCGGCACTGGCGCTGGCGCACGACACGCTGCCGCCCTCGGTCAATTTGACGGCACGCGCCGACGACGAACTCGACGTGGTGACAGAGACCCGGGAGCGGGCCGGGCTGCGCGCCGTGCTGGTGGTGGCCAGGGGAGCGGGCGGCTTCAACTCGGCCGCCGTCCTCGGGCTTCCGGCGGAGGGACGGCGCACGGTCTGAGCGGTGCGAGCAGTGCGGGAGGGCCCGTGGGGCGTACGGCGAGAGACTGTCGTGCGGCCCACGGGCCTGTACCCGTACCGGGGTCTCGCCCGCGGGCCTTTGCCCTTGCGGGAGTTCTCAGGCCGTGAGGGTCAGGACACCACGTCCTTGCGGGCGAACCCCCGGAAGGCCAGCGCCAGGAACACCACCGTGTACGTCCCGGACAGCGCCAGTCCCTGGACCATCGCCGACCATTCGACTTCCGGGCGCAGCGCGTCCAGCCACGCGTACTGCCAGTGCGTCGGCAGGAAGTCCCGCACGCCGCCGAGCGCGGTCACCGCGTCCAGGATCGAGGAGACGACGGTCAGCCCGACCGCGCCACCGACCGCCCCGAGCGGTGCGTCCGTCACCGTGGAAAGCCAGAACCCGAGTGTGCCGACCGACAGCAGGCTGCCGTACACGTAGCCGGTGACCAGGGCCATCCGCCACAGCACCTCGGAGTCCGGCATGGTGCCGCCGCCCGGCAGCCGTACGCCGCTCCAGCCGTAGGCGGCGGCGCCGACGGCCAGGGCGACGGCGGCCAGCAGCAGCACGGTCGCCACACCGTAGACGAGCGCCACCACGAGCTTGCTGAACAGCAGCCGGGTGCGCGGCACGGGCGAGGCCAGCAGATAGCGCAGCGAGGACCAGCCCGCCTCCGAGGCCACGGTGTCGCCGCAGTACAGGGCGATCACCACGGGCAGCAGGAAGCTGACGGAGACGAAGAGCACGAATGCCGCGAAGTTCGCCCCGGACTCCGTCGCCACGCTCACCAGGGCCGGACTGCCGCCGTCCGGATCGCTCGGCGAGCCGCCGATCGCGAACGCGAGCAGCAGGAGCAGCGGCAGCGCGGCCACCAGGGCGAGCGTCACCAGGGTGCGCCGACGGCGGAATTGACGCAGCGCCTCGACCCGCAGGGGGAGGGTGGCGCGAGGCCGGAAGCCGGGAGCGGGCGCGGTCTCCGGAAGGCCGGTGGCTTTCGGCGCGGAAGGTGTCGTCGATGTCATCGGTTCTCTCCTCCGGTCAGGGTCAGGAACGCGTCCTCCAGATGGCCGCCGTCGCCGGCGATCTCGCCGACCGGGCCCGCGACGACCAATTCGCCACGGTCCATCACCACCAGGTGCGTGCAACACTGTTCGACCTCGGCGAGCAGGTGGCTGGAGACGACGACGGTGCGGCCGGTGGCGGCGTACCGGATGAGCACATCGCGCATCTCGCGGATCTGACCCGGGTCGAGACCGTTGGTCGGCTCGTCCAGCACCAGCAGGTCGGGCAGGCCGAGCATGGCCTGGGCGAGTGCGAGCCGTTGCCGCATGCCCTGCGAGTAGGTGCGCAACCGCCGGTCGAGCGCCTCACCGAGCGCGGCGACGTCGAGCGCCCGGTCGGTGTGCGCGTCGGCGGCGGGGCGGCCCGTGGCCCGCCAGTACAGGTCAAGGTTCTGCCGCCCGGTGAGGTGCGGCAGGAAGCCGGGCCCCTCGACGAACGAGCCGAGCCGGGACAGCACCGGAGCGCCCGGTCGCACCGGATGCCCGAAGATCCGCAACTCGCCGGAGTCGGGCCGCACCAGCCCCATCAGCATGCGCAGGGTGGTGGTCTTGCCCGCCCCGTTCGGGCCGAGCAGCCCCAGCACCTGGCCGCGCTCCACGGTGAACGACAGGCCCCGCACGGCCGGCCGGCCGCCGCCGCCCGGATATGCCTTGCCCAGGCCCTCGATCCGCAGCGGTACGTCGGCGAGCGCCGGGTCGGGTGCGGGCGTGGTCCCGAAGCGCCGCCGTCCGGTCACCAGCAGCACTACGGCCGCACCGAGCGCCACGAGCGGCAGCATCCAGGTCCAGGCGGGCACCGTGCCGGTTGTGCCGGGGGTCAGCGCGGCGACCGTGGGGACGGTCAGGGCTGCTGCCCGTACCCGGTGCACGGCGGGTGCGGCGGGGGAGGCGTACTGGAGGTCGGTGCTCGACACCACGACCCGCATCCGGTGCCCGGCCGCGAAGAGGTGGTCGACGGCGGGCAGCGCCAGGCGTACGGTGCTGCCGCTCGGCACCCGCACGGGAGCGACGAGTTGACCGGGCAGAGTCTGCCGGCCGTCGGGGGCGACGTCGTAGAGCTTGACGAACAGGACGGCGGGGGCGGGCGCGCGGCCGTCCGTGCGCACGGTCAGGTCCACCGAGGGCGCACCGGTGACGTGCAGCGGGGACTTCAGCGGCGTCCCTGTGAAGGCGATGTCCTGCCCCACGTGACCGTGGCCGCCGGCACCCCGCGGGCCGCCCGGGCCGCCGGTTCCCGCAGGTCCGCTCTGGCCGGAGGCCAGTTGGGCCAGCGCGCCGAGTCCCGGCAGCCCGGTGACGGTGGGCGGGCTGCCTCCCGCGGGGTTGATCAGGACGCGCTCGGAGCCATCACCGAGCGTGGTCCCGGTGCCGAACCCAGGGACGTGGCCCGGGGCGTTCCGCGCCCCGGAACCCGGGCTGGGCGTACCCGGCCGCCCCTGCCGTTCCTCGTTCACGAAGGTCATGCTCACCCGCTCAGTACCCTCCAGCCCGGGGTAGCGGGCGGTGCTCGCTCCGTGCAGTTCACGGTCGGCGCCGGGGCCCGCCGCGGTGGCACTGCGGCTCACCCGGAAGCCGGGCCCCCCGGAACCCGCATCCGTGTGTGCGCTCGCACCCTTGCCGGAAGCCCCGTCCGCGCCGCCCCTGAGGTGTGCGTCGAACCACGCCGCCGTACGGTCCGCGATCCGCGCGTCCTCGGTGTCGCCACCGTCGTGACCGCCCGCGATCCAGTCGACCGCGACCGAAGCGCCGTTCTTCGCGACCGCCGAGGCGGCGGCGTCCGCCTGGGCGAGCGGGAACAGTGAATCCCCCTGCCCCTGCACCAGGAGCGTCGGTACGGAGATGTGCTCCCCGTAGGCCGCTGGGCTGACCTTCCGCAGCAGCTCGCGGGTGCCGTCGTCCGCCCGGCCGGTCACCGCTGAGCGCCGGAACGCCTCGCACACCTCGGCGGTGAAACGCCCGCACAGTGGGTTGTGAGGGTCGGTCAGCCCCTGACCGAAGAAGACCCCGGCCCACATCTTCTTGAATACTCCTCGCGGGAACAGAGACTGCTCCAGGTCCCAGTACGTGAGCGAGGGGACCAGCGCATCGATCCGCCGGTCCGCCGCAGCCGCCAGCAGCGACACCGCGCCGCCGTACGAACCGCCCGCCATGCCGACGACCGGGTCGCGCGTGCCCTGGAGCAGCACTTCGGGCCGGGCCGCCAGCCAGTCCAGCAAATGGCCGGTGTCGGCCACCTCGCCGTCCGGCGCGTTCAGCCCGATCCGGCCGCCGGAAGCGCCGAACCCCCGCGCCGAGTAGGTGAGTACGGCGTATCCGGCTCGCGCGAGCCGCTCGGCGCGGTCCCGCTCGCTGTCTTTCGTACCGCCGAAACCGTGCGCGAGGACGACGGCCGGTCGCTTGCCGCCGCCGTCGGTCCGGTAGTACGAGGAGTCCAGTCGGACTCCGCCCGCACCGGTCAGCACGTGGTCCTGCCGCTGTACCGGGACCGGTCCCTCATCGGCGACGAGAGTCCAGGTCGTGGCGGAGGCCGCGCAGAGCAGGACAGCGAACACGAGAACCCAACGGGTCCGTGACATGCGCCACTTGTCAGGAAGTGCGGATGTCGAAAAGGGCATGACTGATCAACCACCTTTCGTCTGAGGGAGGTCAGGGGCGCCCGGCGCAGGGGCGTTCAGGGGGATTCAGGACCAGCGGACCATGGGAGAGCCGCGGAACGGGAGCAGAGTCAGTGGGCCACCGGCAGCCGCACCCGGAACGTCGCCCCCTCACCCGGTGCCGCATCGACCTCCACCGTCCCGCCGTGCGCTTCGACGACCGCCGCGACGATGGCGAGCCCGAGGCCCGAGCCCTCCTCGCGCGCGCCCTCGGGGCGTCCGGCCCTGGTGCGCGAGGGATCGGCGCGGAAGAAGCGCTCGAAAACCCGCGTCGCCTCCTGCGCGGTCAGTCCCGGGCCCCGGTCGGCGACCTCGACCACCGCCCGGTCGCCGTCCTGCCGTACCCGTACCCACGCGTCGGTGCCCGTCGGCGTGTGGTGGCGGACGTTGGACAGCAGGTTGGCCAGAACCTGCCGCAGCCGGTCGGCGTCGCCCAGGACGACCACGGCACCGTCCGCCGTCTCCAGCAGCAGGGGGTGACCCGGGGCGCGCACCCGGGCGTCGTCGACGGCCTCGGCGGCCAGCGCCGTCAGGTCGACCGGGTCCCGGGACAGCGGCGTTCCCCGGTCGAGCTTGGCCAGGACGAGCAGTTCCTCCACCAGTGAGCCCATCCGCCGGGCCTCCGACTCGATCCGGGACATCGCGTTGGCCAGGTCCTCCGGGCGCTCGGCGGCGCCCCGCCGGAACAGTTCCGCGTAGCCGCGCACGGTGGCCACCGGGGTGCGCAGCTCGTGCGAGGCGTCGGCGACGAAGCGGCGCAGCCGGTCCTCGGAGCGCTGCCGTTCCAGGGACGCCGACTCGATCCGGCCGAGCATCGCGTTCAGCGCCGCGCCCAGCCTGCCGACCTCGGTGCGCGGCCCGGCGGCCGGGATCCGGCGGGCCAGGTCGCCCTCACCGATGGCCGCCGCGGTGTCGGCGATCGACTCCAGGGGCCGCAGCCCGCGCCGTACCGCACGCCACGACAGCAGGGCCACGGCCAGCAGTGCCAACACCGCCGAGGTGCCCGCGACGACGGCGGTCCGCCGGACGAGTTCGTCCGCGCCGTCGGTGCGCATGCCGACCAGCAGGATGCCGTCCGGCAGCCGGGAGGCGTGCAGCAGCCAGTCGACGTCGTCGTCGGCGCTGTCCGGCACCCGGTCGAAGACGCCCCCTGCCGGAGAGCCCCCGTCGCGATCACCGGCGGTGGGCTCCCGGGGCCGGAGCGCGGCGGGCAGGGTGGCCGGCAGCTCGGGGTGGGTGTCGGCGGCCGAAGTCTGCTCCACCCGCCCGTCCTCGGTCCGGATCTGGAAGAACGAGGGGAGGTCGCCCTGCTCGGCGACGGCGTCCCAGACGGCGGCCAGCTGGCCCGCGCCGCCCCGGCCGATCGTCAGTTGGGCAGCCGGGCCGTCCCCGGCCCTCTTCGCGTCCCCGCTCACCGCCAGGTCGTCCCGCAGCCGCTGGGACGCCGCGGCCAGCACCTCGTCGCTCTGGTCCTGCCGCCAGTCCTGGAGCGCGCCGAAGGTCGCCCCGACGGACATCAGCATCCCGAGGGCGAGCAGTCCCACCAACACCAGCACCAGTCGGGCACGCAGGGTCATGGCTGCTCCCCCACGCCCTGGACCCGCAGCACGTACCCGATCCTGGGCACCGTCTGGATCAGCGCCGGCTCGTAGGCGTCGATCTTCCGGCGCAGGTAGGAGATGTACGTCTGGACCACCGCATCGCTTCCCCCGAAGTCGTACTCCCAGACGTGGTCCAGGATCTGACGCTTCGACAGCACCCGGCCGGCGTGCGCCACCAGATAGCGCAGCAGCTTGAACTCGGTGGGTGTGAGGTCCACCGGCACTCCGTGCCTGCGCACCTGGTGGGCCTCGTCGTCGATCTCCAGGTCGGCGAAGGTCAGCCTGCCGCGCTCCTGCGGCTGCGCGGTGCGCCGCAGTACCGCGCGGATCCTGGCGATCAGTTCCTCCAGGCTGAAGGGCTTCGTCACGTAGTCGTCGCCGCCGACGGTCAGCCCGGCGATCTTGTCCTCGGTGGCGTCGCGGGCCGTCAGGAAGACCACCGGCGCCCCGTATCCCGAGTGCCGCAGCCGGCGGGTGGCGTCGATGCCCGAGCCGTCGGGGAGCATCACGTCCATCACGATGAGGTCCGGACGGAAGGCTTCCACCTGGCGGGCGGCCTCCCCGCCGGTGCCCGCCGTGGCCGCCTCGAAGCCCTCGTAGCGCAGAGCGGTGGCGACGAGGTCGGCCAGGTAACTCTCGTCGTCGACGACCAGGACACGCAGCTTCGTTGGGTTCACGCACCAAGTGTTGCCCGGGAACGCCGAGTTCGGAGGGGTGTCCCGGCATTCACAGAGATCTCTCAGAGCGCTCCCCGAGGCACCGAAGAACTCTCTGCTGATCTGAGTGCATGGACACACTCTGCGACTTCGTCCTCGGACGGAAACGACTCGTACGGCTGCTCGTCGCCGTGCTGCTGCTGGCCGGCGGCGGCGCGGTCGCCCTGCTGATCCCGAACATGGACGAGCGCAACGCCTACCCCGGACTGCCGGGGTACGAGGCCAACCAGAAGATCGCCCAGACCTACGGGAACGGCGGCTACGAGCGCCCGTTCGTGCCCGTCGTCACCCTCCCCGAGGGGCAGCGCGCCGACGCCGCCGATACGACAGCAGCCCTCGGCCGGGCCTTCGACGCCGCCGCGGCGGAGGTCGGCGCGCGAGTCGCCTCGTACGCCCACACCAAGGATCCCGCGTTCGTCGGCAAGGACGGCCGCATCACCTTCGGTCTGGTCTACGGCGGCCCCGTCGAGCAGGGCGGCCTGCCGGGCAGCGCGCTCGGTGAAGCCCCCGTGCTCGGCCCGGTGATTGCCGACGCCATGCGCCCGGAACTGCCGCCGGGCTCCGACATCCAGGTCACCGGGCTCGACGCGCTGGCCACTGGCGAGGACGCGGGCGGCCTGAACGTGCCGGTGAAGCTGGTCGTCACGATCGGGGCGGCGATCGTGGTGCTGCTGTACGTGTTCCGCTCCGCGCTCGCCTTCGTACCGCTGCTGACGGCGCTGGTCGCGGTACCGGTGTCGTTTTTGGGGCTGCTCGCGGTGAGCCCGTTCATCGCGGTGCACGAGACGACCGTGATCATGCTGCCGCTGTTCGGGGTGGGCATCGCGATCGACTACGCGCTGATCCTGGTGACCCGCTGGCGGGAGGAGGAGGCCAAGGGGCATCACGGCGACGACGCGGTGCGCCGCGCCATGGCGACCTCCGGGCACGCGATCGTGTTCTCGGCGGGCGCGGTGGCGATCGGACTCGTCACCATGGTGCTGCTGCCGATTCCGCTGCTCCGCAGCCTGGGCATCGGCGGGATGATGGTCACCGCCGCGAGCGCCCTGGTCTCGCTGACCCTGCTGCCGCTCCTGCTCTCCTCGGCCGGACGCCGACTGGCGCGCCGCAAGGAGGCCGGGCGGCCGGTGCGCGCCGGGCTCGCCAGGGAGGCATCGGCGGGACGGTTCTGGACCGGGGTGGCCCGCAGGGTGGTGCGCTTCCGGTGGCTGACGGCGGCGCTGAGCGGGGCGGCGCTGCTGGCTCTGTCATTCGCCGCGACGGGACTGAACCTGTCCGTGCCGACCACCGACCGGCTTGCCGAGGCGGGACCCGGCAGGGGCGGGCTGACCGCGCTCACCGACGGCGGGATCCCGTCGGGTGTCCTCACGTCGTTCGACGTGTTCGTGCCCGCCGGCGCCGACCCGGCACGGGTCGCCGACACCCTCCGCGGCACCGAGGGGGTGTACGCGGTCGCCGCACCCGGGAGCGCGGAGTGGCACAAGGACGGCTCGACCCTGCTCACCGTGCTGCCGCGCGACGAAGGCGGCGCACCGGCGGGCGAGGACACCGTCACCCGGGTCGTCGAGCGGGTGCCCGACGGGGTGCTGGTCGGCGGGAACGTCACCCAGCAGATCGACTACGTCGACGTCACCTACAGCGCGTTCCCGTGGATGTTGGCCGCGCTGTCCCTGGTCACGTACGTGATGCTGGCGCGCGCCTTCCGCTCGCTGCTGCTGCCGCTCAAGGCGATCCTGCTCAACCTGCTGTCCCTGGGCGCGGTGCTCGGAGCGATGGTCGTGCTGTGGCAGTGGGGCTGGGGTACCGAGGCCCTGCTCGGCATCCGGCCGGACGGCTCCATCGGCACGTTCGTACCGGTGACGATCTTCGCGTTCCTGTACGGGCTGTCCATGGACTACGAGGTGTTCATTCTGGCCCGGATGCGCGAGGAGTACGACCGTACCGGGTCCACCCGGGCCGCGGTGATCAACGGCGTCGGCCGCACCGGACGGCTCGTGACCTGCGCCGCCCTGATCCTTTTCTGCTCCTTCGCCTCGATGGCCTCCGGCGGCGAACTCGACGTCTCCATCTTCGCGTCGGGCATCGCGCTGGGCATCCTGCTGGACGCCACCCTGGTGCGAGGACTGCTGGTGCCGGCGGCGGTCGCGATGATGGGCAAGTGGAACTGGTGGCTCCCGGCCCCGGCCGCCCGGTTGCTGCGGGTGGCGCCGTCACCGTTGCGGGAGGAGTCGGACTGGGACGAGGACGACGAGGACACGGACCGCGAAGCGCACCCGGACGGGCCGCGTACCGGTTCCCCGCAGGGACCGGCCGCCGTGCCCCTCGGGGAACGTCTGTGAGGTCCGGGGTCCCGGAGCGGCGGGAGACGGACGGCGTTTCGGTCAGCTCCCGGCGGGCCGGGACCACCGGTAGAAGGATGCCGCGGTGGCGTCCGCCGGGCTCCGCCAGGTCGCCGGGTCGTACGGTGCGACGAACGGTTCGAGGTCGGCGCACAGCGCCCGGAAGTCCTTTCGCGCCCGGGCCTCCGCCATCGCCCGGTCCGCAGGCCCTTCGAACTCCACGAGGTGGAAGTACAGGTCGTCCCGGTAGTGGAACAGCTCCCGGTGCGCCACCCCGAGAGCGGCAGGCAGCTCTCCGGCATCCGACGCCGCGAAGAGGGCGGCGACCTTCTCGGCCGCGTCCGGCGACATGCGCGCCACTATCAGGATCCGCTCGTTCATTCTCTTCTCCTGTGTTCTCGGCGCCGACGAATTGGGCGCGGAGTCAGAATAGAAAAGGAACGGAACTCTGTCTTCCCCCCGAAATAGGAACTGCCTCTCCCCCGCGCGGGGGAGGAGCCTGGGATTCCGTTAAAGCAGTCCGTTCTCGTATGCGTAAATGACCAGCTGTACTCGGTCCCGTACGTTCAGTTTCCGGTAGAGGTGCTGCACATGCGATTTTATGGTGCTTTCGCCGAGGGTGAGTTTTTCCGCTATCTCGGCGTTTCCGTAGCCCTGGACCAGCAACCGGAACACGTCCAGCTCGCGTCCGGTGAGCGTGCGCAGTTCCTTGGTGTCCCCGGAGGGCAGGGCGGGTCGCCGGACGAACTCGCGGATCAGCTGCCGGGTGGCCGACGAGGAGAGCAGCGCCCCGCCGTCGGCGACCTCACGCACCGCGTCGGCGAGCTGCCGGGGCGCCACGTCCTTGGTCAGGAATCCGCTGGCGCCCGCCCTGAGTGCGTCGAAGACGTTCTCGTCCTGGTCGTACATGGTAAGGATGACGACCTTGGGGGCGCCGTCGGCGCGGGTGCCGGAGCAGATGCGCTGGGTCGCCTCCAGGCCTCCCATTCGAGGCATGTTCACATCCATCAGGACGACGTCCGCGGCCGTCCGGCGCAGCCGTTCCAGCGCCTCGGCACCATGCGACGCCTCGCCAACGACGGCGATGTCGTCGAGCGGGGCGAACACTGCGTGCAGTCCCTGGCGGACCAGCGGCTGGTCGTCGACGATCAGTACCCGGATCGGTCTCATCTGCACTCCCGCGCTCCAGCGTTCCGGTGGCCGAGCGTTCTGGTGGCTCAGCGTTCTAGTGGCTGAGCGCCGGCTCGGTGCGGACCCGCGCTCCCGGCCTGCCGGGCAGGATGGCGGTGACACGCACCCCGCCGCCCCCGGGCAGTTCCCGGTAGTCGAGGGTGCCGCCCAGCTCTGCCGCCCGCCGACGCATGCCGGGCAGCCCCAGACCGCTGCTGGGTAGGACGACGGGGGAGCCGAACGGGGTTCCGTGATCGGGAACGACGCTGCCGGGCAGCGATGGGCGGCCGCGGTCGGTGATGCTCACTTCGAGCAGCTCGCCGAAACGGACCCGGACGTCGATCGGCCCCCCGCCGTGCTTGACGGCATTGCCGACGCTTTCCTGGACGATTCTGAGCGCCGCGTGCCGGGTGGAGGGCGGAAGCTCCGCCTCCGCTTCCATGTGGTCCAGGTTCATCGTGAGGTCGATGCCGGGGAGGTCGGCGGCCAGGTCCAGGGCCTGGACGGACAGCAGCGGGGCGGGCGCGGCCCGGCCCTCGGTGCGCGGTAGACAGCCCAGGGCCTTCCGGACGTCGCGCTGGGCCTCCACGGCGAGTTCCTCGATGGCTCGTACGGCGGTTGCCGACATCGGTGTCTGAGCGGCCAGATGCCGTGCGTGCAGGACGATGGCCAGCATGTGGTGGCCTGCGCCGTCATGGATTTCCCGGGCTATCCTGCGCCGTTCGCGCAACCGCTCCTGAGCCACCGCTTTTTCCAGGGTACGGCGTCTGGATGTTCCGTAAAGCAATGAACCGAGGGCCAGTGAGACTGAGACCAGCTCCAGGAGGAACACCTCCCGCGCTGATGTCAATAAGTTAAGAAAACCACTCACTGTTCGCTCCCCCCGGGGTCCCAGCTTCACACTTTCGAGTGACCTTAGCAGGACTCCATGGAAAGTAGGAGGAGAATCCAGGGCGAACCCTGAGTAACTCGTGGGAGAAACAAATTTAGGGTTGCACATTATGTAATTCGCGGTTCGCGGACGACAGGAGGTGCTTAGCGCGTCACACACCGCAGTCGTGTGCGGTCGAACGAGCCGCCCAGGGAGCGCGTCGTCGTCGGCAAAGGTGCAAACGATCTCCCGGCGCGGTGTCAGGTCAGGCGCCCCGGGCCGCGCGGCGTTGGGCGGCGATGGACTGGAGGACGCCCGCCGCCGCGATCGCGAACCCGACGCCCATCAGCATGCACACCGCGTACGCCACCGGCGGGAACGGATCCGTCTTCAGGAACAGCGGGGCGACCGTCACGAGCGTGGCGAGGGCGCCGACGAGGAAGACGATGCCGCCGATGCGCACCAGGCGGTCACCGGGGCCGTCCTGCGCGCCGTCGGTCACGGTCTCGTCCGTCTTGGTTTCGTAGCTCACCCGGCAAGGGTAGTTCCCTGCCCTGATGAGGAAGCATCCGGCGGCTCTTGTCAGTACGTCCCAGAGCATTAGCCTGGGGAGTGGCGGGTCACTGACGACCCGCTTGAGTGCTATCCGGAGCCGTTTTCGCGGCTTTCCGGACCCGACGAGTACGAGGACGAGGACAGACGGTGCCTACCGGCAAGGTCAAGTGGTTCAACGGCGAAAAGGGCTTCGGTTTCCTCTCGCGCGACGACGGCGGCGACGTCTTCGTGCACTCCTCGGTGCTCCCGGCCGGTGTCGAGAGCCTGAAGCCTGGCCAGCGTGTGGAGTTCGGCGTCGTCGCCGGTCAGCGCGGTGACCAGGCGCTGTCGGTCACGGTCCTGGACCCGGCCCCGTCGGTCGCCGCCGCCCAGCGCCGCAAGCCCGACGAGCTCGCCTCCATCGTCCAGGACCTGACGACGCTCCTGGAGAACATCACCCCGCAGCTTGAGCGCGGCCGCTACCCCGACAAGGCGGCGGGCGCGAAGATCGCGGGCCTGCTGCGTGCGGTGGCCGACCAGTTGGACGTGTAGCCGCCCGGTCTACGGGAAGGCCAGCGCGTCGCGGCCGAGGGGCGGAACGAGCCCCTCGGCCGCCGCCCGTTCCAGCAGCCCGCGCACGGCCGTGTACCCGTCCTCGCCGAGGTCCGCCGTGAACTCGTTGACGTACAGCCCGATGTGCTGGTCGGCGACGGCCGGGTCCATCTCCTGCGCGTGCTCCCGCACGTACGGCCGTGACGCCTCGGGCTCGTCCCACGCCATGCGTACGGAAGTCCGCGCAGCCGCCGCCAGTTCCCGCAGCCGTGCCTCGCCCAGCGACCGCTTCGCGATGATCGCACCCAGCGGGATGGGCAGCCCGGTGGCGGTCTCCCAGTGCTCGCCCATGTCGGCGAGCTTGTGCAGCCCGTAGTTCCGGTACGTGAAACGGGCCTCGTGGATGACCAGCCCGGCGTCCACCTCGCCGTCCCGTACCGCCGGCATGATCCGGTCGAATGGCATGACCACGACCTCGCCGACCCCGCCGGGCACGACGTCGGCAGCCCACAGCCGGAACAGCAGGTACGCCGTCGAGCGTTCGCTCGGCACCGCGACGGTCTTCCCGGTGAGGTCGGCGCCCGGCTCGCGGGTCAGCACGAGCGGCCCGCAGCCCCGGCCCAGCGCCCCGCCGCACGGCAGCAGCGCGTAGTCGTGCAGGACCCACGGCAGCACGGCGTACGACACCTTCAGTACGTCGAACTCGCCGCGCTCGGCCATGCCGTTGGTGACGTCGATGTCGGCGAAGGTGACGTCCAGGGCGGGCGCCCCGGGGACGCGGCCGTGCGCCCACGCGTCGAACACGAAGGTGTCGTTGGGGCAGGGGGAGTAGGCGATTCGTACGGCGTCAGCGGTGGTCATACGGGGTCCAACCCTCCAGTACGGGCCGCGTCTTCCCGAAGGCGTCGGTCAGTGCGGCCAGTGCGTCCCCGATCCGCCAGGCGTCGCGGTCGCGCGGCCCGACGGCGTTGGAGACGGCACGGATTTCGAGCACCGGCAGGCCGAACAGGGCGGCGGCCTCCGCCACCCCGAAGCCCTCCATCGCCTCGACGGCGGCCCGCGGGTGGCGGGTCCGCAGCTCGGCGGCGCGGGCGGCCGTGCCGGTGACGGTGGAGACGGTGAGGACCGTGCCGGTGGCGGCCCCGGTGGCGGCGGCGGTCTGCCGTACGAGAGCGGCCGGCGGCAGGTGCTCGACGGTGCCGAAGCCCAGGCCGGTGACCGGAACGTACCCGTCCGGGGTCTCGGCGCCGAGATCGGCGGCCACGATCGCGTCCGCGACGACGACCGACCCGAGAGGCGCGAGATCCGCGAAGCCGCCGCCGATGCCGGCGGAGACCACCAGGTCGTACCGGGCGGTCGCCAGCGCACGGGCGGTGGACGCGGCGGCAGCCGCGGGGCCCACGCCGCCCGCGAGCACCTCGTGTCCCCGACCCCCCGCGAACGCGCGCGTGACCGCGTCCCGCTCAGCGGGGACCGCGGTCACGACGAGGACGTTCACGGGGGACACGGGGGTCAGGAGGCCTTCTCCAGCTTGAAGCTCCACACACCGATGAGCTTCTTGCCGCCGGTCTCCACGATGCTGATCGTCAGCTCCTTCGGGGAGGGCTGGCCGTCCTGGGTGGCACCGAAGAAGGCGCTGCCGGGGAACGTGCGGTACGTCTTCTTGTACGGCTCGGGCTCGCCCTGGCGGCCGTTGACGAACAGGGTCCAGCCGTTCTCGGCGATCTCCGGGTCGACACCGAAGCGGACCTTGTCGTCCACCGCGATCTTGAGGGTCTCCGGTGCCTTCTTGTTGAGGCAGTCCGACATCGCCTTCTCGGCGATGCCCTTGGCGCCGTCGTCGTAGCAGACGGCCTCGGAGCTCACCGAGTCCGTGCCGACCGTCACGGTCGCGCGCGGCGTCGGCTTGTCGCAGGCGGAGAGGAGGAGCAGCCCGGCGGACGCGACACCCAGGGCGGCAGTGGTACGGCGGGCCTTGCCCGAGAACAGCGCAACGGTCATGCGCGAAGGCTATCGCCCAGAGGCGGGTTGGCTGCGCCGGGGGGTTTACGGGGGTGTTCGTGGCGTTCCGCCGGGGGAACGGAGAACGGAAACGGAGAGGAGGGGGCCCGGCCCCGCGGAAACGGAGGGAGAGCGGATCGGCTCTGTGGGAACGGGGGAGAGCGGTCCGGCCCTGTGGGAAGGGGTGGGAGGGCGGTCCGGCCCTGTGGGAACGGGTGGGCCAGGGGCCCGCACCGCTTCTGCGACGCCCGCGTTGCTTCCGTGACGCCGGTCCGCTTCCGTACACCCGTCCCGCTTCCGTGACGCCCGGCCCGCTTCTGCGACGCCGGGCCGGCTTCCACGACGCTCCGTCCCCCGTCCGCGACACCCGCCCCGCGCCCGTGACACCCCGCCCCGCCTACCGCACCCGTTTCCCCGGTGTCTTCCGTCCCGCGCCCACCAGCCCGCGCAGGGCCATCAGCAGGCCGACCGCCACCAGCGCCGCCCCCACGCTCATCCCCAGCCACGCCACCAGCGGCAGCGCGATGCCGATCGCGCCGCCCACCACCCACGCCACCTGGAGCAGGGTCTCCGAGCGGGCGAACGCCGAGTTGCGGACCGCTTCCGGCACGTCCCGCTGGATCAGCGCGTCCAGCGACAGCTTGCCCAGCGCCTGGCAGAGTCCTGCCGTGGCGCCCAGTGCGGCCACCAGGAAGCCGCTGAAGAAGGCGGCGGTGAGGGTCGACACCGCCAGGGCCACCCCCAGCACCGTCGCGATGATCAGTTCGGGGGCCCGCGACTTCAGCCACGCGCCGACCGCTGTCCCCACCGCGTTGCCGAGCCCCGCCGCGACGCCCACGATGCCGAGCGAGACGGCGGCGCTCCGCCCGTCCAGCGGGTGCTGGCGCAGCAGGAACGCCAGGAAGAAGATCAGGAAGCCGGACAGGGCGCGCAGCGCCGCGTTCGCCTGGAGGGCGTGCACGACGGAGGGGCCCACGTCCCGCAGGCCGCGTCCGGGCCGCTCGGGGGCCTCTTCCTCCCCCGGATGGTCGGAGGCCAGATGCGCGCGCCGCTCCCCCTTGGCGGAGTCGACCTTTCCGGGCATCGAGAACGCGAGAAAGGTGCCCGCGACGAAGACGAGGAAGGCTCCGTACAGCGGCCACGCCAGGCCGATCTGCTGCAGCCCCGCCCCGATCGGCGCAGCCGCCCCCGTCGCGAGCAGTCCGGCGAGGGTGACCCGGGAGTTCGCCTTGACCAGGGAGAAGCCAGACGGCAGCAGTCTCGGCACGACGGCGCTGCGGACCACCCCGTACGCCTTGGACGCCACGAGGACGCCCAGAGCGGCCGGGTACAGCTCGATGCCGCCCGTGGCCACCGCCCCCGACATGGCGAGCGCCAGTAACGCCCGCGCGAGCATCGCACCGGCCATCGCGGCCCGCCGCCCGTGCGGCAGCCGGTCCAGGAGCGGGCCGATGACGGGGGCGAGGAGGGTGAACGGGGCCATGGTGATCGCCAGGTACAGCGCCACCCGCCCGCGCGCCTCGTCCGTCGGTACGGAGAAGAAGACCGTCGACGCGAGGGCGATTGTGATCAATACGTCGCCCGCGCCGTTGACGGCATGCAGTTCGATGAGTTTTCCGAGGCCCGACTCGCCCGCGCCGTGGGCGTGCGTGGCCCGCCGGATACCGCGCGCCGTACCGGTGAACGGCAGGTGGAGGGCGTGACCGACCGCCCGACCCGCCTTGCGCAGCGGCCCAGTTGGGGCGGTCGAACGTGACGACGATCGTGCGGTGGTCACCCCGCAATAGTGCCCCAATGCCGCGGACGTACCACCCGACCCGAACCGGGATTCGGACGCGCAGGTGGGATGGGGGCGGCGGAGGGGGTAGCGTGCGTAGCGCGCCACCGGCGGTTGTTCTCGGCCGCGCGCCGCTCGGCGATCCCGCAGAATGGATCGCGGAAGGTGCGCCCGAGGCACGTAGGCAGATCGGGCGCGGACGTCGACGCGGCCCTTCGGTCCGCTCCGCCCGCAGCCCGTACATCCACCTGCATCGCTCCTCGGCAGGCGCACCCGTGATACGGCGTAGGAGAGAAGCGAGACCTGTGAGTGCTGCGACGACGAGAAGCCGTACGCCCGACCGCCTGTGCGCCGAGGCGGTAGACCTCGCGCGCGAGGCCGCCGAGGAGGCCGCGTTCCCCGGAGTGGTCGGTGAGCACGTCACTCTTTTCGCCGAGGGCGACCGGGTGGTCACCCACCTCTTCGAGGCGAAGGAGCCCGGTTACCGGGGCTGGCGCTGGGCGGTGACGGTCGCCCGTGCCTCCCGCGCGAAGGTCGTCACCCTCGACGAGGTGTGCCTGCTGCCCGGCCCCGACTCCCTCCAGGCCCCCGAATGGGTGCCGTGGAGCGAGCGGCTGCGCCCCGGCGACATGGGCCCCGGCGACCTGCTGCCCACCGAGGCGGAGGACCTCCGTCTGGAGCCCGGCTGGACGGGCGAGGACGCCCCGCCGCCGAACTCCCTGCTCTCCGAGGAGATGGAGCGGCAGGCGGCCAGGAGCCAGGCCGTGGAGTCCCGGGCGCTCGCCGACGTCGCCGAGGCCGAGGACGCGGAACTCACCGCTCCGATCGCCGCCACGCCCCCCGTGCGCGGCTCCATCGCCTCGGTCGCCGAAGAGCTCGGCATGCGCCGTGCCCGCGTCCTGTCCCGTTACGGCCTGCACCTCGCGGCCGACCGCTGGGACGAGGAGTACGGCGCGAACACCCCGATGGCCCAGGCGGCCCCCGCCACCTGCGTGTCCTGTGCGTTCCTCGTCCCGGTCTCCGGCTCGCTCGGCCAGGCCTTCGGCATCTGCGCCAACGAGTTCGGCCCGGCCGACGGTCACGTCGTATCCCTGTCGTACGGCTGCGGGGGCCACTCGGAGGCCGCCGTCATGCCCAAGACGCCCAAGCCGGTCGGCCCGGTGCACGACTCGATGGCCGTCGACGCGTTCCCGCTGCGGCCGGACCCGGAGGGCGGCTCGGTGCCGGACGCCGCGGACCCGGCGTCGGAGGACCTGGGTCACTCGTAGGCCCGGTGGGCGACTTCGTGTGCGTGACGTGACGATGCGTGGCGTTACCGGGGTGGCCGGGAGTGCGCCCCGCCCGCTCAGGGCAGGGGCAGTGGTCAGCCGCGCGGTACCTTGCACGCCGCAGACCACGACAGAGGAGCACCACCGTGAGCGTTCAGGAGAGGGACACCACCGGGGCTGACGAGGGCGCTCCCGGCGACCCGTTCGGGACCGCCCGGCTGCGGCGCGGGGTGCTCGACGCCTGGACCGCGACGCCCGCCCGGTTCCGCGAGGACGCGAACGCGGAGGAGGACCTGGCGCTCGGCGGCTACCGCGACCGTCTCGTCGTGGAACTGGCGCAGAACGCGGCGGACGCGGCGGGACGCGCGGGGGTGGCGGGGCGGCTGCGGCTGACCCTGCACCCGGCGACCGCCGACGCGCCGGCGGTACTGGCCGCCGCGAACACCGGGGCCCCGCTGGACGCCGCCGGGGCGGAGTCGCTGAGCACTCTGCGCGCCTCCGCCAAGCGCGAGGACACCGACACCGCCGTCGGACGTTTCGGCGTCGGCTTCGCGGCCGTCCTCGCGGTCAGCGACGAACCCGCCGTCCTCGGCCGGCACGGCGGGGTGCGTTGGTCCCTCGCCGAGGCGCGCGGGATGACGGTGGACGCCGCCCTGCGCAGCCCCGGCCTCGGCGACGAACTGCGCCGCCGGGACGGTCACGTGCCGCTGCTGCGGCTGCCGCTGCCCGCGGAGGGCACCGCGCCCGAGGGGTACGACACGGTGGTCGTGCTGCCGCTGCGGGACCCCGCGGCCGTGGCACTCGTCGAGCACCTGCTCGCCGCGATCGACGACGCGCTGCTGCTGACGCTGCCCGGCCTGGGCGAGGTCGTCGTCGACACCCCCGAGGGGGAGCGCGTACTGACCCGGTCCGTGGACGGGCCGTACGTGCACGTCCGGGACAGCGCCCACGGCACGACCCGCTGGCGCACCGCCGCCGCGTCCGGCGCCCTCACCCGCGACCTGCTCGCCGACCGCCCCGTCGAGGAACGCCTGCGCCCGCACTGGTCGCTCACCTGGGCGGTGCCCGTCGACGAGGACGGCTCGCCGCTGCCGCCCCGCACCGCGCGCGTCGTGCACGCCCCGACGCCCACCGACGAGCCGCTGGGCGTGCCGGCGCTGCTCATCGCGTCACTGCCGCTGGACACCACTCGCCGCCACCCCGCGCCGGGACCGCTCACCGACTTCCTCGTGGAGCGGGCGGCGGACGTCTACGCCGGGCTGCTCGGCGACTGGCAGCCGGTGTGCGTCGGCACCCTCGCCCTGGTCCCCGGCCCGCTCGGCAAGGGCGAGCTGGACGGGGCGCTGCGGGCAGCGGTCGTCGCCCGGCTGCCCCGGGTCCCGTTCCTGCTGCCCGCCGCGCCGACCGAGGACCAGCCCGCGCTGCGCCCGTTCGAGGCGGAGGTCGTGGAAGGAGCGGGGGACAAGACGGTACGGGTACTGGCGGAGGTGCTGCCGACGCTGCTGCCCGCCGGGCTGGAACGCCGGGCGGAGCTGCGCACGCTGGGCGTGGGACGGCTCCCGCTCGGCGACGCCATCGAACGGATCGCGGGCGCCGAACGGGCCCCCGGCTGGTGGCGGCGGCTGTACGAGTCGCTGGCCGGCGTCGACCCGGACCGCCTCGCCGGGCTGCCGGTGCCGCTCGCCGACGGACGGACCGTGGTCGGCCCGCGCCAGGTGCTGCTCCCGATGCCCGACACGTCCGCCGAGGCCGCCGAGCAACTCGCCCGGCTGGGTCTGCGGGTGGCCCACGCGGACGCCGCGCATCCCCTGCTGGAGAAGCTGGGCGCCCTGCCCGCCACCCCGCGCGCCGTCCTGACCACCCCCCAGGTGCGGGCGGCGGTCGCCGCCTCCCTCGACGGCACGGACATCTGGGACGAGGACGCGCTCGACGGCGACGAGCTGGTCGAGACGGTGCTGGCACTGGTGCGCGACGCGGACCTCGCCCCGGGCGACGAGCCCTGGCTGGGCGCGCTCGGTCTGCCCGACGAGGACGGGGAGCTGTCCCCGGCGTGCGAACTGGTGGTTCCCGGCTCGGCCTTCGCCTCCGTGATGCGCGAGGACGAACTCGCCCTGGTGGAACACGACCTGGCGGACAAGTGGGGAGAGGCGACGCTGGCCGCCGTCGGCGTGCTGGCCGGCTTCGCCCTCGTCCGGGCGACCGACGTCGTCCTCGACCCCGACGAGTTCGAACCCCGCGAGGGCGACTACCCGCAGCCGGACGACGCGGGACTGCTGGACGCCGTCGACGTGTGGTGCGAGGACGTGCTCGACCAGCTCCCCGACACCCCGGTGCCGCCGGTCGCGACGGAAATCGTCGCCGTACGGGACCTGGACCTCGTCGACGACGACAAGTGGCCGCAGGCCCTCGCCCTGCTCGCGCAGCCGCCGCTGCGGGACGCGCTGACCCAACAGGTGCGCGTTCTGCTGCCGGACGGTACGACGCGCTCCGTACGGCCGTACACGGCGTGGTGGCTGCGCGACCACCCGGTGCTCGACGGGCGCCGCCCCGCGGGTCTGCTCGCGGCGGGCGGGGACGCCCTGCTGGAGGGCCTGTACGACGAGGCGGACGCGACCGGGTTCGACGACGAACAGGTGCTGCGGGCGCTCGGCGTACGCACGACACTGACCTCGCTGCTCGCCGAGCCGGGCGGGGCGGCGGAACTGCTCGGACGGCTGACCGACCCCGAGGCGGACGTCACCGAGTCGCAACTGCACGCCCTGTACACGTCCCTGGCCGACCTCGATCCCGAGCAGGTCACCCTGCCGGAGGAGCTGCGGGTCGTCGTGGACGGCAGGCCGCAGGTCGTGGACGCGGCGGACGCGCTGATCGCCGACGCGCCGGACCTGCTGCCGCTGACCGGCGGACTGCCCCTGCTGCCGGTCGCCCCGGCCCGCGCGGCGGCACTCGCCGAACTCCTCCAGGTACGGAGGATCAGCGACACCGTCGAGGCTCAGGTGACCAGCCCGGGTACGGAACGGCAGGTGCCGTCGGAGGTACGGGTGCTGCTGGGTGCCGGCGTGCCCGCGACGTACGTCGAGCACGACGAACTCCACGCCGGGGGCGTGGAGCTGGACTGGCGTCGTACGGAGGACGGGACGATCCACGCCGCCACCCTGGAGGGGGTCGCGGCCGGACTCGCCTGGGCGGCGGGGCAGTGGCCGCGCCGCTTCGAGGTCGCGGCCTTCCTCGAAGCCCCGGAGCGCGCCGCGGAACTCGCCCGCAACCGCTGGTTCGACTGACCCTCCCGGCCGCCCCCTCCGCCGACGAACCCGCCCCCCTCACGCCCGCCCCCTCGGCCGGCGGGGCCGCCCTGCGTCAGCCTCTTGGGCGGCGGGGCCGCCCCCGGGGGCGGAACGGGCGGGCAAGGGGGCGGCCCCCCACCGGACGGTGCCGCCCCCCGGCTCCACGCCCCCTGCCGCGACGTACGGCCCCCACACCCCCGTGAGCCCACACCGCACAGCACGCACGCGCCCCGCCGTACACCTCCGCACCGATCCTCAGGCCGGCCACTTCCGCCCGACCCACCTCCACGCACCCTCCAGCAGCGCCGCCGCCGCCACCGCGATGCCCACGGCCGCCCACGGCATCGTCGTCCCCACCAGCCGCAGCGCGAAGAACTCCTGCAACCACGGCACCACGAGCACGATCAAAAAGCCCGTGCCCATCGCCGCGACGAGTCCGACCCGCCACCACGTGTACGGCCTGGCGATGATCGCCAGCACCCACATCGACACCAGGAAGAGCGTCAGCGTCGCCGCGCTGGTCTCCGCCTGGAGCGCCTCGGGACCGGAGTAGTGCGTCCGTGCCAGCAGGTACGTGGAGAACGTCGCCGTCGCCGCGATGACACCGCTGGGAATCGCGTACCGCATCACCCTGCGCACGAAGTGCGGCTTGGCCCGTTCCTTGTTGGGGGCGAGCGCCAGGAAGAAGGCGGGGACGCCGATCGTCAGCGTCGACAGCAGGGTCAGGTGCCGCGGCAGGAAGGGGTACTCGACCTGCGAGCAGACCACCAGGATGGCAAGCAGCACCGAGTAGACCGTCTTGGTCAGGAAGAGCGTCGCGACCCGGGTGATGTTCCCGATAACGCGGCGGCCCTCGGCGACCACCGAGGGCAGGGTGGCGAAGCTGTTGTTGAGGAGGACGATCTGGGCGACCGCCCGGGTGGCCTCCGACCCGGAACCCATCGAGACGCCGATGTCGGCGTCCTTCAGGGCGAGGACGTCGTTGACGCCGTCGCCCGTCATGGCCACCGTGTGCCCCTGCGACTGGAGGGCGGCGACCATGTCCCGCTTCTGCTGCGGGGTGACCCGTCCGAAGACGGCGTTCTCGTCGAGGACCTTCGCCATCTCGGCCCGGTCGGTCGGCAGCTGCCGCGCGTCGACGGTGTTCTCCGCGCCCGCCAGACCGAGCTTCCCGGCCACCGCGCCCACCGACACCGCGTTGTCGCCGGAGATGACCTTGGCGGCGACGTCCTGGTCGGCGAAGTACGCCAGGGTCTCCCCGGCGTCGGGCCGCAGCCGCTGTTCCAGGACGACCAGCGCGGTCGCGGTGGCGCCCGCCGCGACGTCCGGTCCGTCCAGCTCCGAGCCGGCCGTCCGGACCAGCAGCAGCACCCGCAGGCCCTGCGCGTTCAGCTCGTCGATCTCGGAGAGGGCCGGGTCGCCGGAGGGCAGGAGCACGTCGGGGGCGCCGAGCAGCCACGTCGAGTTCTCGCCCGTGCCCTCGCTGAAGGACGCCCCGCTGTACTTGCGGGCGGAGGAGAAGGGCAGCGACTGCAGGACCCGCCACCGGGCCTCGTCCGGGTAGGCGTCCTTGAGCGCCTGGAGACTGGCGTTGGGGCGCGGGTCGGACTCGCCGAGCGCGCCGAGCACCCGTCGCACGTACGCCTCGTCCGCGCCCCCCAGCGGACGCAGCTCCGTGACGTCCATGCCGCCCTCGGTCAGGGTGCCGGTCTTGTCGAGGCAGACCACGTCGACCCGGGCCAGGCCCTCGATCGCGGGGAGTTCCTGCACCAGGCACTGCTTGCGGCCGAGCCGGATGACGCCGATCGCGAAGGCGACCGAGGTGAGCAGGACCAGGCCCTCGGGAATCATCGGGACGATGCCGCCGACGGTCCTGGCCACCGAGTTCTTGAAGTCGTTGTCCTTGACGACCAGCTGGCTGAGGATCAGGCCCAGCGCGGTCGGGACCATCATCCACGTCACGTACTTGAGGATGGTGGAGATGCCGGAGCGCAGCTCGGAGTGGACGAGGGTGAAGCGGGACGCCTCCTCGGCGAGCTGCGCCGCGTACGCCTCCCGGCCGACCTTCGTGGCGGTGAAGGCGCCGCCGCCCGCCACCACGAACGACCCGGACATCATCACGTCGCCCGGCTTCTTCAGCACCGGGTCGGCCTCGCCGGTCAGCAGCGACTCGTCGACCTCCAGGTTGTCCGCCTCGGCGACCTCGCCGTCGACCACGACCTTGTCGCCGGGCCCGAGTTCGATGACGTCGCCCAGCACGATCTCCGAGGTGGAGATCGCGGCGGGCACGCCGTCCCGCCGTACGGTCGGCTTCGCCTCGCCGATGACCGCCAGCCCGTCGAGGGTCTTCTTGGCGCGCAGCTCCTGGATGATGCCGATCCCGGTGTTCGCGAGGATCACGAAGCCGAACAGGCTGTCCTGGATGGGCGCGACGAACAGCATGATGACCCAGAGCACGCCGATGATCGCGTTGAAACGGGTGAAGACGTTCGCCCGGACGATCTCCGCCGTGGAGCGCGAGCTGCGTACCGGGACGTCGTTGACCTCGCCCCGCGCGATCCGCTCCGCCACCTCGGCGGCGGTCAGCCCGCCGGCGCGCCCGGCCACCGGCCCTTCCGAGGCGGGAGGTTTCACCGGGTGTACGGGGTCGAGCTCCGCGCCCGCGTCAATGTGCGTCATGGCACCGACGGTACGGCCGGATGCGTGTGTTCACTCGCCGAAAGGCAGGATTTCAGGGCCACCGGGAGCAAGATCCGACCCGGGGACGACACGGGTGGGACGGTAGGCGTACGGGCGTCCCTGTTTTCGTGCGTTACGCAGCGGGGGGCGAGGTGCCTGCTGCCTGCTCCGCCGCGTGCCGCTTCAGCGCCGCGTCGCGACCGCGCACGTACCAAATGCCGATGAGTCCCAGGCCGGTGCCGGCCAGTGGCGTCCAGTACCACCAGATCAGATCCCGGTCGGCGAACCAGCCGTAGAACGCGGCCTGGGCGAGGAAGATCACGAACCAGATGACGGTGCCGCCGACGACGGTGCCGACGACGGGCCCCTCCAGGGGTTCGGGTGCCTCGTGCTTCGCAGTCCACTTCGCCATGGGCGTCAGTGTAGGCGGGGCGGCGCAGAGCGGTGCGGACAGCCCGGCAGGCCGTGTGCGCCATGGGTCTACGCGCGGAGATACCGATCTTCCTCCTATGCATTCATACTGAAACAGTCTTGGTTTGACTGGTTCCGTTCGTTTAAACCTCCAAGTCCGACCGGATTCTCTCCCCACTCCTTGTCTCCCCGTGAGGTCACGCATGCCCCCCGCCAGCTCCCCGGTGGACGCCGCCGAGCAGCCGCAGTCCGGCCCCCCGCAGTCGCAGCCGCAGGGGCCGGTCAACGGACTCGACCGGTTCTTCAAGATCACTGAGCGGGGTTCGACGGTCGCCCGCGAGCTGCGCGGCGGTCTCGCCACCTTCTTCGCGATGGCGTACATCATCGTGCTGAACCCGATCATCCTCGGCAGCGCCAAGGACATGTACGGGCATCAGCTCGACAACGGTCAGCTGGTGACCGCGACCGTCCTGACCGCCGCCCTGTCCACGCTCCTGATGGGCGTCATCGGCAACGCCCCGATCGCGCTCGCCGCCGGACTCGGCGTCAACACCGTCGTCGCCCTCCAGCTCGCCCCCCGGATGAGCTGGCCGGACGCGATGGGCATGGTCGTCCTCGCGGGTGTCGTCGTCATGCTGATGGTCGCCACCGGGCTGCGCGAGCGGGTGATGAACGCGGTGCCGCTCGGCCTGCGCAAGGGCATCGCGATCGGCATCGGCCTGTTCATCATGCTGATCGGACTCGTCGACTCCGGGTTCGTCTCCCGCATGCCGGACGCCGCGCACACCACCGTCCCCCTCCAGCTGGGCACCGGCGGCCACCTCAACGGCTGGCCCGTCCTGGTCTTCGTCCTGGGCGTGCTGCTCACCCTCGCCCTGATGACCCGCAAGGTGCCCGGCGCGATCCTGATCTCGATGGTCGTCATGACCGTCGTCGCGATGACCGTCCACGCGGTCGCGGACGTCAAGAGCTGGGGCCTGACGACGCCCGAGTGGCCCGGCAATCCGGTCGCCATGCCGGACTTCGGGCTGGTCGGCGAGGTCAGCCTGTTCGGCGGCTTCGAGAAGGTCGGCCTCCTCACCGGCGTCCTCTTCGTCTTCTCGGTGCTGCTGTCCTGCTTCTTCGACGCGATGGGCACGATCCTCGCGGTCGGCGACGAGGCGAAGCTGACCGACGCCCAGGGCAACCTGCCGGGCGTCAACAAGGTCCTGCTCGTGGACGGTCTCGCGGTCGCGGCGGGCGGCGGCACCTCTTCCTCGGCCACCACGTGCTTCGTGGAGTCCACCGCCGGTGTCGGCGAGGGCGCGCGCACCGGCCTCGCGAACATGGTCACCGGCGGTCTCTTCGCGGTCGGCCTGTTCCTGACCCCGCTGGTCACGATGGTCCCGTCGCAGGCGGCCACCCCCGCCCTGCTGGCCGTCGGCTTCCTGATCCTGTCCGGCTCGATCAGGGCCATCGACTGGAGCGACTACACGATCGCCGTCCCGGCGTTCCTCACGATGCTCATGATGCCGTTCACGTACTCGATCACCAACGGCATCGGCATCGGCTTCATCAGCTTCTGCGTGCTGCGGCTGGCGGCCGGGCGCGGACGCGAGGTGCCGGTGGCGATGTACGCCGTCTCGGCCGTCTTCGCCTTCTACTACCTGATGCCGGCGCTCGGCCTGACGTAGCCGCCGGGCGTCCTGGCTGCCGTGACCGTTCCGGCCGTTCGGCTAGGTCAGCCCGTAGAACTTCTCCGTCTCGTCGACCGCCGTCTTGAAGCGCTCGTCGAAGTCGTCGCGAATGAGCGTCCGGACCACGTAGTCCTGGACGCTCATTCCGCGTCTGGCGGCATGCTCGCGCAGACGGTCGAGGAGCTCGACGTCTATTCGCAGGCTGAGGACCGAGGATTCCGCCGCTGGTGGGGTCACGGTTCCAGGGTCCGGTCCGGCCGGGCGGAAGCGCGTTGCTTTCGGGCGCAGTCTCACTCGTTCGGGTGACTTCCGGCACCACCGCCCGGACCCCTGTGATTGCAGTGGTCTTTAGCATGGGTAATGAGTTACGCTAACAACCATGCCTGACCTGTCCCACGGCGACAACGCCGCCGCCGTGAACTCCCTCCGCTCCGCAGTCATGCTGCTGAGCCGTCGCCTCAAGCACCAGCGGGTCGACGAATCGCTGAGCCCCACCGAGATGTCGGTACTCGGCACCCTCGCCCGCTGCGGCAGCGCCACCCCCGGCGAACTGGCCCGCAAGGAGCACGTTCAGCCGCCGTCGATGACCCGCATCGTGGCACTGCTCGAAGCGAAGAGTCTGGTCAGACTGGAACCGCACCCCGACGACCGCCGCCAGAAGGTGGTACGCCAGACCGAGACCGCCGAGGCCATGCTCGAAGAGAGCCGCCGCAAGCGGAACGCCTGGCTGTCGCACGTCGTCGGCGGTCTGGACGAGGACGAGTGGGCGAAGCTGCGCGCTGCCGCCCCGGTCCTGGAGAAACTCGCCCACCTGTAGGAACTGCCCGGGGTGGGCCCCTGTCATCGACCCTCGCGCGCCGCCAAGGAGGCGAACTCATTTTGAGTACGGGAACCGGAGCAGACTCCGCCCCCGCACCGACCACCCCCAAGCAGACCATGTTCAGCTCGCTCAGGAACCGGAACTACCGGCTCTTCGCAAGCGGGCAAGTCGTTTCCAACACCGGCACCTGGATGCAGCGCATCGCCCAGGACTGGCTGGTCCTCTCGCTCACCGGCTCGGCGTCCGCCGTCGGCCTGACGATCGCCCTTCAGTTCCTGCCGATGCTGCTCTTCGGGCTGTACGGAGGCGTGCTCGCCGACCGTCTCCCGAAGCGCCCCCTGCTCCTGGCCACCCAGTCCGCGATGGGCCTCACCGGCCTCGCGCTCGCCGCCCTCACTCTGAGCGGACACGTCGAGGTCTGGCACGTCTACGCGACCGCCTTCGTGGGCGGTCTGGTGACCGTCGTCGACAACCCCGCCCGGCAGACCTTCGTCGCCGAAATGGTCGGCCCCGCCGACCTCCGCAACGCGGTCAGCCTCAACTCCGCCAACTTCCAGTCGGCGCGGCTGGTCGGCCCCGCGGTGGCGGGCGTGCTGATCACGGCCGTCGGAAGCGGCTACGCCTTCCTTCTCAACGGACTCTCCTTCCTCGCCCCGATCGCCGGCCTGCTGCTGATGCGCACGTCCGAACTCCACAAGGTGGAGCGGGCCCCGCGCGGCAAGGGCCAGCTGCGGGAGGGGCTGCGTTACGTCGCTGGCCGGCCCGAACTGATCTGGCCGATAGTTCTGGTGGGCTTCATCGGCACCTTCGGGTTCAACTTCCCGATCTGGCTCTCCGCCTTCACCGACGACGTCTTCCACGGGGACGCCGGCACGTACGGGCTGCTGAACACCCTGATGGCGGCGGGCTCCCTGGCGGGTGCGCTGCTGGCCGCCCGGCGGGGGACCTCACGGCTGCGGCTGCTGGTCGGCGCGGCGGTGCTCTTCGGCGTGCTGGAGGCGGTCACCGCCTTCGCCCCCTCGTTCTGGCTGTTCGCGGTGATGATGGTGCCGATCGGAATGTTCGGCCTGACGGTCAACGTCACGGCGAACTCCAGCGTGCAGATGGCCACGGATCCCGCGATGCGGGGGCGGGTCATGGCCCTCTTCATGATGGTGTTCACCGGCGGCACTCCCGTCGGGGCCCCGCTGCTCGGCTGGATCACGGACACCTACGGCGCCCGGATCGGGTTCGCGGCGGGCGGCGTGATCTCCGCGCTCGCGGCGGCGGGCGTCGGCGTCCTGCTGTGCCGGGTGGGCGGTCTGCGGCCGAAGCTGGACCTGCGCAGGGGGCACCAGCACCTTCAGCTGGTGCCGAGCGCACGGGGCCGCCGCCGCGAGCTGATCCCGGCGGCGTAACCGCCCGCCACCCCCCAGGTCGGCGGGCCGCCCTTCTCCCGGCCGCCCGAGGGGCCTGAAGCGGGGCCCGGGGGGCACGTGGCGTCGGGCGGGGGTGCACTGTCCGGTGGGGGGCCGCCCCCTTGCCCGCCCGTTCCGCCCCCGGGGGGCGGCCCCGCCGCCCAAGGGGGCTGCGGCGGGTGAGGGGGCGGGGAGGGGGCGGGGGTGTTCCGGTTAGGCTCGGGGGGTGAATCCGAAAATCCGTAACCAGATCATGGCCGGCGTCCTCGTCCTGATGTTCGTCGTCATCGCGGTGGCGTCCCTCACGGGCAACTGACGGCCCGCGCCCCCACCCGCACCCACGTCCCCCCTCCCGGGGCTACCAGGCGAACGCCTCCGGCGAAGGCCCCGGCCCGGGGAAGATCTCGTCGAGTTCCGTCAGCACCTCCGCCGGAAGCTCCAGTTCGATCGCGCGCAGCGCGGACGCGAGCTGGTCGGCCGTGCGCGGGCCGACGATCGGTCCGGTGACGCCCGGACGCGTCAGCAGCCAGGCCAGGGCCGCCTCGCCGGGCGCGATCCCGTGCTTGTCGAGCAGGTCCTCGTAACGCTGGACCTGCCCCCGCACGGCCGGGTCTGCCAGCATCTCGGCGGACCGGCCGGACGTCGAACGCGCCCCGCCGCCCTCGCGCTCCTTCCTGATCGCGCCGCCGAGCAGCCCGCCGTGCAGCGGCGACCACGGGATGATGCCGAGTCCGTACTCCTGGGCGGCCGGGACGACCTCCATCTCGGCGCGGCGCTCCGCCAGGTTGTACAGGCACTGCTCGCTGACCAGCCCGTACGAGCCGAGGCGTCGTGCGGTCTCGTTGGCACGGGCGATGTGCCAGCCGGCGAAGTTCGAGGAACCCGCGTACAGGATCTTGCCCTGCTGGACGAGTACGTCGACGGCCTGCCAGATCTCCTCGAAGGGGGTCGACCGGTCGACGTGGTGGAACTGGTACACGTCGATGTAGTCGGTCCCCAGCCGTCGCAGGCTGGCCTCCACCGAGCGGCGGATGTTGACCGCCGAGAGCTTGTCGTGGTTGGGCCACGGGTCCTCGCCGTCGCCCGCCATGTTGGCGTACACCTTCGTGCCGAGGACCACCTTGTCGCGCCGGCCGCCGCCCTGGGCGAACCACGACCCGATGATCTCTTCCGTACGGCCCTTGTTGTTGCCCCAGCCGTAGGCGTTCGCGGTGTCGAAGAAGTTGACGCCCGCCCCGAGGGCGGCGTCCATGATCGTGTGGCTGTCGGCCTCGTCGGTCTGCGGCCCGAAGTTCATCGTGCCGAGGACGAGACGGCTGACCTTGAGTCCGGTGCGTCCGAGCTGTGTGTACTTCATGACAGCCAAGCCAACGCCTTCGAGCGCGCTCGATGCAAGGGGGCGTGGCCTCCCGCGTGACCGCTCGGAAGGGCCTACCCGCCCAGCCAGCCCGCCGTGTCCAGCCGGAAGCGGTCCGCCGGAGGGACCACCGTGCGCAGGGCGGACTCCAGGTCCCGCACCCGCTCCGGGCCCAGCGTCCGGGCCCATTCGGAGCGGAGCGCGTCGAAGACGGCGGCCGAGCGGGTCAGGGCGTCGAGGCCGTGCGGGGTGAGGCGGACGAGCTTGCGGCGTGCGTCGGACGGATCGGGGGAGGCGGTGGCGTAACCGAGGGCGACGAGGCGGTCGGCGGTCTTGCCGGCGGCCTGTTTGGAGACGCCGAGGCGGCGGCCGAGTTCGCTGGCCGTGGTTCCGTTCGGCCCGTCCGACCGTCCCGTGGAACACGGGGCGCCCCCGAAAGAAGTAGGGGCGAGGACCTGACTTTCGGCAGGGGCGGAGAGGGGTCTGTTCCCCGTACGTTCGGGGCATGAACCGAAACCGGCGTCTCGTCGCCTCCGCAGCAGCTCTGGTCACCCTCGTCCTCGGCGCGTCCGCCGTCCCGACGGGTGCCGCCGCTGCCGTCGAACCGGGCCCGAAGGTGGCCTCCTCCGCGACTGCCCCACTGCGGCTCCCGGCCCCGACGGGTGCGTTCGCGGTCGGCCGCCAGGAACTTCACCTCGTCGACCGGAGCCGGACCGACGCCTGGGTGCCGTCCGCCGGGGCCCGCGAGCTGATGGTCTCCCTGTACTACCCGGCACGGCCGGGCACCGGGTCCGCCGTCTCCCCGTACCTGAAGGTGCAGGAGGCGCAGGCCCTGCTGGACGGGTTGGGGTACGCGAAAGTGATCGCCGCCGAGGAGCTCGCTGAAACGCAGGTCAACTCACGGGTACAGGCGCGGCCCTTGGGCGGCAAGCGCCCGCTCGTCCTGCTCTCGCCCGGGTTCACCCTGCACCGGGCCACGCTCACCGTCCTCGCCGAGGAGCTCGCAGGCCGGGGGTACGTGGTCGCGGTCATGGACCACGCCTACGAATCGTTCGGCACGGAGTTCCCCGGCGGGCGCACGCTCGGGTTGCACGCCCCGCTGACGAAGGACGTGCCCGAGGTGCGGGCCGCCGACGCCTCCTTCGTGATCGACCGGCTGCTCGACCGGCGCGGACCGTTCGCCGGGATCATCGACCGGCGGCGGATCGGCATGGGCGGGCACTCCATCGGCGGCAGCAGCTCCGCCGTCGCGATGGCGCGGGACTCGCGCATCAAGGCCGGGGTGAACATGGACGGCGGGTTCAAGGACGCGAATCCGGGCGCGGGGATGAACGGGCGGCCCTTCCTGCTGCTCGGCACCGAGGCCAACCTCCGCCCCGGCGCCGGCAGCCATGAGGAGTGGCTCAAGGCGTGGGCGGGGCTGGACGGCTGGAAGAGGTGGCTGGCGGTTGCCGAATCCGGGCACTTCTCCTTCAACGACGTCCCCGTGCTGGGTGGGCAACGGGGTCTGGTCAGCCCGCAGGCGCCCCTTCCCGGGAAGCGCGGCGCCGAGATCACCCGGGACTACGTCGGGGCCTTCTTCGACCGCCACCTCAAGGGCGAGCGGGAGCCCCTGCTGGACGGCCCCACGGCCGCGAACCCGGAGGTCTCCTTCCACCGGCCGTAAGCTCCCGCCGGACCGCCGGACCGCCGGACCGCCGGACCCGCCGGACCCGCCGGAAGCCGCCCGCCGAACCCGCCCCCACCCGCCCGTGTCCAGAGTGGGGCGGGAGCGGGAGCGGGAGCGGGAAGGGGAGGGGAGGGGAGGGGAGGGCAGGGGCGCGTCTCCCCGGCGAGCCCGCGGGAGACGGAGCCCACGAGTGACGAGCCCGCAGGAGACGAGCCGCGTGGGACGAGCCACGAGTGGCGAGCCGCGCGGGACGAGTACGGGGGAAGCGCGGGGGTGGCATGCCGCAAGGCCCGGCGTCACGGATCGCGTGACGCCGGGCCTTGCGGGTGGTGCGTGGTGCCGGAGCTGCTGCTCAGAGCTGGCCGGAGGACGCGATGGTGATCTTCGCGGAGGTGCGGCCGCTCTGCGAGCCCAGCGACTCGATCTTCTTGACGAGCTGCATGCTCTGCTCGTCGGCGACCTCGCCGAACACGACGTGCTTGCCGTCGAGCCAGCCGGTGACGATCGTCGTGATGAAGAACTGCGAGCCGTTGGTGTTCTTGCCCGCGTTGGCCATCGACAGCAGGCCCGGCTTGGTGTGCTTGAGCTGGAAGTTCTCGTCGGCGAACTTCTCGCCGTAGATGCTCTTGCCGCCGGTGCCGTCGCCGCGCGTGAAGTCGCCGCCCTGGAGCATGAAGTCCGGGATGACGCGGTGGAAGCCGGAACCGGCGTAGCCGAAGCCCTGCTCGCCCGTGCACAGGGCGCGGAAGTTCTCGACCGTCTTCGGGACGACGTCCTCGAAGAGGTTGAAGGTGATACGGCCCGCGGGCTCGTCGTTGATGGTGATGTCGAAGTACGTCTGGATTGCCATGGGGGCAATCCTGACACCTGGAGGGCGCGAGCGCCCAACCGGGCCATGGATGAGCGGGTCGGCACAGGGACGGCTGAAGGGCGGGCGGGGGATCGGGAGGGCTCCGTACGGAGGCTGCGGCGAGCGGGACCGCTGTCCGGGGGTGGGCGGGGGCGGCGTGGGAAACGTCTCGCTCGCTCGTGTCACCGAGGCATTCCGCGGAGTGGGAGCTGTACGGGGCGCGCGCTCCTCGGCGGGGATCGGTGCGTGACGGCGGCGCGGCCGGGGGCGGCCATCCCTCCGGTACCCGCTGAGCAACGGGACCTCAACTACCTTCCCTGGTCGAAGAGTTGCGCGCATGCCTGACGAGGGTCGGGGTAGCGGGCCGCCATGGGAGAACGGACGGTGGGGGACGTGGTGATGGCGGCGAACGACGGGTCCCCGCCCGTCGTGACCTGGGTGATCATGACGTTTCTGCTGGCGATGGGGCTGACGCAGACGTTCCGGCCGCAACTGCTGTGGCGCATGAACCGGTCGCTCCAGCGGCCCTTCGTGCAGAACGCGGACGCGTCCGAGCCGAACCGGGCGGGGTACGCGTTGCAGCGGGCGATCGGGGTGTTCTTCCTCGGCATGTGGGGGTACATGCTGTTCGTCGTTCTGACCTGACCGGAACGCCCCGATGCTCAGCGGCGGTGCGGGCCCGTCCGGTCCGGGTCGTCCTGTGCGGTGGGGAGGGGGCGGTAGCCCTCCGAGTAGTGGTTGGTCCAGCCGCAGACGCCGCAGGCGTAACGGCCGTCGAGACCCGCTATCTCCGTGCCGCAACGGCGGCAGTTGGTGTAGGTGATCTCGGGTGGGGCGGGGGTGATTCCCGGTGACTTACGCGAACTCATGATGGAGGGAGTATGCGCCACCCAGGTCCCACGCCTGGTGCATCGAGTCCGCGAAGGCCGCGGCGAGTTTGTGTTCCCCGGTCGGTCCGGGATGGGTGCCGTCGTACGTGTCGGTGCGGATGTCGTACGTGGGGTGGGGGGTGGCCAGGACGAGGGGGGAGCGTGCTTCGTCGCGGTCGGCGACCGTCTTGGCGAGGAGTTCGTTGAAGCGTGCGCACTCGGCGGCGAACGGGGCGTCGCGTTCGGCCCGGATGTTGGGGATGACGGGGTGGACGGCGATGCGGACGTACGGGTTCGCGGCGCGGGCCTCGGTGAGGAAGAGGTCGAGGTTGGCGGCGGTCTGCGTGGCGTTCGTATAGAAACCGAGGTCGATGAGGCCGAGGGAGACGAGCACGGTGTCCGCGCCGGACGCGGTGACGGCCGCACGGATCGCCGGGGCCATGTGCAGCCAGCCCTCCCCCCAGCCGGCGAGGTGGCGGCGGGCGGGAGCCGGGAAGTCCTCGGCGCCGTACGCGTGGGAGGTGGGGGCGGCGGACGCCGGGTCGTACAGCGCGCTGCGCGGGCCGACGATCCGGTACGCGCCGTGCAGGGTCGCTTCCAGGTGCTGCCACATGCGGTAGCGCCAGGTGAAGTCGCCGGGACAGCCGATGGTCATGGAGTCGCCGACGAAGAGGAAGCTGCGCATCCGATCATCATCGGGGATGCGGTGCGGGCGGTGCACCGTGATGCTGAACACTTGGGTTCATGCGCTCTTCTCGTACGTGTGTCGTCCTGGCCGCCGCAGCACTGGGGGCCGTTTCCGTGTCCGCGCCGGTCGCGCTCGCCGACGACGGCGAGGGGTTCACGATCAAGGATCTGCGGATCACGGAGTCCAGCGGGCTGGCGGCGAGCCGGGCGCATCCGGGCGTGTACTGGACGCACAACGACCAGGACGGGCCGTACGTCTACGCGGTCGACGGCAGGAGCGGCGAGACGGTCGCGCGGATCACCATGCGGGGGGTCGGGAAGCCGCGCGACATGGAAGCGATCTCGGTGGGGCCCGACGGCGCGGTGTACGTGGGGGACATCGGGGACAACCGGGGAGGCACGTGGAGTCACGTCTGGATCTACCGGTTCCCCGAGCCGAAGGTGCTGAAGGACCGGACGGTCGACGCGTCCCAGTACGTCGTGAAGTACGCGGACGGAGCGCGCGACGCGGAGGCGCTGATGGTGCATCCGACCACGGGGCGGGTCTACATCGGCAGCAAGGACCAGGGCGGGGGCGGCCTGTACGAGGGCCCGGCGCGGCTGTCGACGGAAGGGACGAACGTCTTCCGGAAGGTCGCGGACGTGCCGTGGGTGACGGACGGGGCGTTCTCCCCCGACGGGAGGGAACTCGTGCTGCGCTCCTACCTCGGGGCGGAGAGCTTCGCCTGGAAGGACGGGGGCCGCGGCCTCGGCGAGGGGCGGTCGCTGAACATCGGCTACCGGGGGCAGTCGGAGTCGGTGACGTTCGCCCTGGACGGCAAGTCCTTGCTGTTCGGCGCGGAGGGGGTGCGGAGCGCGGTGACGCGGCTGGCGGTGCAGGGGGCGCCGGGCAGCGGCGGCGCGGGGGCCTCCGGCGGCTCGTCGGGCAGCACCAGCCCCGGCCCGTCGGGCGGCCCCGACTCCGCCGCGGGCGGGCGGGGCCCGGCAGGGAACGGGGTGACCGCACTGGTGGTGATCGGAGCGGCGGTGCTGCTGTGGGCGGGACTGCGAGGCAGGCGGAAGCGGGGGGCGTAGGGACGGGAGTGCACGTCGGGTGGGGGGCCGCCTAGGAGGCTGGCGGACGTAGTGCGGTGGCCTGCCGCCCAACGGGGCGCGCGGGACGGGGAGCCCTCCAGCCCGTCCGGCGAGTAAGGACGCGCGGCGGAGCCGTGCAGGGGTCCGGGGCGTAGCCCCGTTCCCGGACCGCAACCAAGGCCGGGCCCTGCGGCGAGCAGTTACGGGAAGGGGCGGGGAGGGGCAAGCGCCGCAGGCAACCGCACCCCCATCCGCTCGCAGCGCGCGATCCGCTCCCGCCCGCGTCCCCTGCCCCGCGCCCGCCGCAAGCGTCCCGCCCCGCCCCTATCCCTCCTTCGCCCCTCTGCCCGCCACCCGTACCTCGAAGCCGTCCAGTATCCGCCCCAGCCCGAACTCGAAGTGGTCGAACTCGAAGGTGAAGGCGTCGTGCGCCAGTCCCGCCATCACCGGGTACTTCCCACTCGCCATGGCCCGTTCCAGGTAGGGCTGTTGGCCCTCCCAGAACGACTCGTGGTCGATCCCGGTCTCCTCCACCGCCTCCGTCGCCTCGACCTCCAGGCGGGCGATGCCGGTGGCGAAACTGTGGAGGGCGATGATGACCGAGATCAGCTCGGGGTCGGTGAAACCGGTCATGCCGCGCAGCCCGGCCAGGGACACCTCCAGACTGTGCAGGGACCGCGGGCCGAGCAGGGCCCGGCTCTGGTTGACCCGCAGCAGCCAGGGGTGGCGGCGGTGCAGGTCGAGGGTGCCCCTGGCGATGAGTGCGGCGGCCTCGCGCCAGTCCTTCGCCGCCCCCGGGTCGTGGAGTTCGACGCCCTCGCCCTGGACGTGGTCGAGCATCAGGTCGAGGAGTTCCGTCTTGCCGGGCACGTACCGGTAGAGCGACATCGTGCCGGTGCCGAGCTCGGTCGCGAGCCGGCGCATCGAGAGGGTGTCCAGGCCCTCCGCGTCGGCGATCCGGACGGCCGTCTCCACGATCCGGTCGAGCGACAGGCCCCGCTTCGGGCCCCGGGCCGGGCGTTCCCCCGTCCCCCAGAGGAGTTCGAGGCTGGGGCGGAGGTTCGCCTTCCGCGCCGCGGCGACCTCGTGCGTCCCTTCGGCGTCGCCGGTCGGCTCGGTCGCTCCCGACGTGTCGGTCCTGTCGGTCCTGCCGGTCCTGTCACTCATGGCGTCACCTTAGTTCCCGTCGGTTCGGCAAAACTGAGTACGCTGTACTCGAATTTGGGTACGCTGTACTCAGTTCGACGGGAAGGGGAACGTCGTGAGCGACGACGGGTATGCGGTGCACGCCGAGGGCCTCCGCAAGGTGTACGGCGGGAAGCCGGCGCTGGACGGCTTCGGCATGAGGATCCGCCGGGGCACGGTCCACGGTCTGCTGGGGCCGAACGGGGCGGGCAAGACCACGGCGGTACGGGCCCTGGCGACCCTGCTCACCCTGGACGGCGGCCGGGCGCGGGTCGCCGGGCTGGACGTGCAGCGGCAGGCGAGGAAGGTGCGGGAGCGGATCGGCCTGACCGGTCAGTACGCGGCCGTGGACGAGGTGCTGACGGGGCGGCAGAACCTGGAGATGTTCGGGCGGCTGTTCCACCTCGGAGGCCGGCGGGCCAAGGTGCGGGCCGGTGAGCTGCTGGAGCGGTTCGACCTCGTCGAGGCGGCGGACAAGGGCGCGGGCTCGTACAGCGGCGGCATGCGGCGGCGGCTCGACCTCGCCGCTTCCATGATCCTGGCTCCGGACGTGCTGTTCCTGGACGAACCGACGACGGGCCTCGACCCGCGCGGCCGGGGCGAGGTCTGGGAAGCGGTACGGAATCTGGTGGCCGGCGGCACGACCGTACTGCTGACCACGCAGTACCTGGAGGAGGCCGACCGGCTGGCCTCCCGGATCACCGTCATCGACCAGGGCCGGGCCATCGCCGAGGACACGCCCGACGGGCTGAAGAACCGGGTCGGCGGCGACCGTATCGAGGTCGTCGCGGAACAGTCGGCAGACCTTCCGGCGGTGCTGAAGGCGGTCGCCGCCGTGGCGGATGTCGCGCCGGAGTGCGTGGAGGCGGAACGCAGGGTGCACGGGCAGGTGGCCGACCGGGTCGCGGCGCTGACGGAGGTGGCGGCGGCCTTGCAGGACCAGGGGATCGCGGTGGAGGACATCGGGTTGCGCAGGCCGAGCCTGGACGACGTGTTCATGCGGCTGACCGGGCACCGTACGGAGAAGGCGGAGGTGGCGGCATGAGCGTCGTGGAACTTGGCCCGCGGAGCGGGGCGTCCGGCGGCCGGCTGCGCTGGGCGGTCGCCGACGGGTGGAACGTGGCTCGTCGCAGCCTCACCCACTACCAGCGCCAACCCTCGCTCATCCTGTGGCAGTTGGGTTTCCCGATCGTCTCCGTGCTGCTGTACGGCTTCGTCTTCGGGGCGGCCATGGTGGTACCGGGCGGGGGCGACTACAAGGAGTTCCTGATGCCGGGGATGTTCGCCTCGACGATGGCGTTCGGCTTCATGGCCACGACCATGTCGATGGTGAACGACGCGTCCAAGGGGGTCATCGACCGGTTCCGCTCGATGCCGATGTCGACGTCGGCGGTCGCGACGGGGCGCGGACTCGCCGACCTCGTCATCGCCGTGGCGGAGCTGACGATCCTGGCGGCGACGGCGCTGGCGATGGGCTGGCGGGCAGGCGGGAGCCTGCTGGAAACCCTGGGTGCGTTCGGCCTGCTCCTGCTGCTGCGGTTCAGTCTGATCTGGGTGGGGGTGTGGCTGGGACTGCTGATTCCCACGCCGGAGGGGGCGGGCGGGCTCTACGGGGTGGCGTTCCCGCTGACGATGATCTCGTCGATCTTCGTGGCGCCGTCGCTGATGCCGGACTGGCTCGGGACGATAGCGGCCTGGAACCCGGTGTCGTCGACGGTGACGGCGGCCCGTGAGCTGTTCGGCAACCCGGTGGCCAGCGGCGGGAGTTGGGTCGAGGAGAACGCACTGACGATGGCGGTGGTGTGGCCGCTGATCGTGACGGCGGCGTTCCTGCCGCTGGCGGTGCGCAGGTTCCAGGGGTTGAGCAGGTAGGGGTCAGTCGCGGGGCTTGCGGTGGCCTGCCTTGAGGATGTCGTCGACGTCGAGGGCGAGGCGGGCGCCGATGGACTCGGGGAGGGGCGCCTGCTGGCCGGAGGCGTAGACCTGGTGGTGGGCGTAGTCGCCGGCCACCGGGCCGGTCAGGACGTGGACCCGGTTGTGCTTGCGGTTGACGATCACGTAGACGGGGACGTTCGCGTCGGCGTAGGCGGCCACCTTGGCCTTCAGGTCCTGGTTGTAGTTGCTGGAGGTGACCTCCAGGACCAGGCGGAAGGCGACGGGGTCGTAGCAGTTGTTCTCGATGAGGTGGTCGTCGATGTCGGCGTCCGCCACGACGAGGTCGGGGATGACGTAGTCGTCTGTTCCGGTCGGCAGCCACAGGCCGACGCCCTGGAGAACCTTGGAATCCCTACTGTGCAGTCCCGCCGCGAGAAACGGAATCATGAGTTCCGTCAGCACGTTGGCGTGGGCGGCGTCCGGGGGCGGGGTCACGGTGAGGAGGCCTCCGATGATCTCGACGCGGTAGCCGGGAAGCTGCTCCATGAGGGCGTTCGCCTCTTCGAGCAGAGAATCCGGGCCGCCGTCACAGGGGTGCTCGACTGCTGCGGCAGACATTGCGGGCCTCCTGGTGGGCTGGTGTCGAGAGCATCATGGTAGGCCGGGACGATCCGATGTGTCCTGGACGGCGGTGTTCACTCCGGTGAGTGAACACCGAGGGCCCCGGCGCGCTGGTGCGTGCGCGTCGGGGCCCTCGGCTTCGTGCGGCGGGAAGTGCCTACAGCTGGCCGATCACGTAGTCGATGCAGGCGGTGAGTGCCTGTACGTCCGCCGGGTCGATCGCCGGGAACATCGCCACCCGCAGCTGGTTGCGGCCCAGCTTGCGGTACGGCTCGGTGTCGACGATGCCGTTCGCGCGCAGCACCTTGGCGATCGCCGCCGCGTCGATGCCGTCCGCGAAGTCGATCGTGCCGATGACCTGCGAGCGCTTCGCCGGGTCGGTGACGAACGGGGACGCGTACGCGGAGGTCTCCGCCCAGGAGTAGAGGGCGTCCGAGGAGGCCCCGGTGCGCTTGACCGCCCAGTCCAGGCCGCCCTGCTTGTTGAGCCAGGTCAGCTGCTCGTTCAGGAGGAAGAGCGTGGAGAGGGCGGGGGTGTTGTACGTCTGGTTCTTGAGCGAGTTGTCGATCGCGGTGGGGAGCGAGAAGAACTCCGGGACGTGCCGGCCGGACGCGTGGATGCGGGCCGCGCGCTCCAGGGCCGCCGGGGAGAACGCCGCCAGCCACAGGCCGCCGTCCGCCGCGAAGGACTTCTGCGGGGCGAAGTAGTAGACGTCGGTCTCGGTGATGTCGACAGGGAGACCGCCGGCGCCCGAGGTGGCGTCCACCAGGACCAGGGAGCCCTCGTCCGCGCCCGCCACCCGCTCGATGGGGGCGGCGACACCGGTGGAGGTCTCGTTGTGGGTGTACGCGTAGACGTCGACGCCCGCCTCCGCCTTCGGCTCCGGGTGGGTGCCCGGGTCGGAGGCGATCACGGTCGGGTCGGCCAGCCACGGGGCCTGCTTGGCGGCCTTCGCGAACTTCGACGAGAACTCGCCGAAGGACAGGTGCTGGGACTTGTTCTCGATCAGGCCGTGGGTGGCGACGTCCCAGAAGGCCGTCGAGCCGCCGTTGCCGAGGACGACCTCGTACCCCTCGGGGAGGGAGAACAGGTCGCGGATGCCGTCCCGTACCGAACCGACCAGGTTCTTGACGGGGGCCTGGCGGTGGGACGTACCCATGAGTGAAGTGCCGGTGGCGGCAAGGGCGTCGAGCGCCTCCGTCCGCACCTTGGAGGGGCCCGCGCCGAAACGGCCGTCGGCGGGCTTGATGTCAGCGGGAATCCGGATCTCAGCCACGAGCCGGAGCGTAGCCGCTTCCGGGGGGCGGATGGGACACCCGTCCGGCGGATGAGACGACTGCCACTCCGGCTCGTGCTGTGCGTTCCTCCGGGCGGAGGTGCTGGTCAGACCTGCTTGCCCAGCCGGACCGGGACGTCGACGAGATCGTTCTGGGTGACCACGGGCTTGTTGCGCAGCTCGGACGCGGGCACCGCGAGGGTCAGGTCCGGGAAGCGCGCGTACAGCGCGGGCAGGGCGACGGCGGCCTCCAGGCGGGACAGCGCGGCGCCGGGGCAGACGTGCGGGCCGTGGCCGAAGGCGATGTGCTTGACGCTGTCGCGGGTGATGTCGAAGTCCTCCGCGGTCTCGCCGTGCACCCGCTCGTCGCGGCCGATCGCGCCGAAGGAGACGATCAGCGCCTCGCCCTTGGGCAGGACGGTGTCGCCGACCGGGATGTCCTCGGTGGCGTACCGGAACAGGACGTGCGAGGTGGGGGTGGACCAGCGCAGGGTCTCCTCGACGACGTTCTCCCACGGAACCTCGCCGGAGAGGACCATGGCGCGCTGCTCCGGGTGGCTCTCCAGGCCGATGACGGCCTGGAGGAGCAGGCTGATCGTGGTCTCGTGACCGGCGATGATCATCACCTTGATGGTGTTGAGGAGTTCCTCCTCGGTGAGCCGGTCGCCCTCCTCGCCCGCCTGGAGGAGCGCGCTGGTCAGGTCGTCGGCGGGGTGGGCCCGCTTCTCCTCCAGCACGGCGGTGAAGACCTCGTCGATCTCCGCCATGATCCGGGGCATCTCGCCGGGCTCGGTCTCGCTGGAGAAGAACCGGTCGAAGACCTCCTTCATGCGCGGTCCGTCGACGCCCTCGACGCCCATCAGCGCGGTGACCACCTTCATGGGCAGCGGCTGGGCGAACTCGGCCTTCAGGTCGACGACTTCGTCGGCTCCGTGCGTGGCCAGGCCGTCCAGCAGGGTGTTCGTCAGGTCCTCGATGCTGCCGCGCAGCCGCTCCACCCGCCGCACGGTCAGCGCCTGCGCCACCAGGCTGCGCAGCCGGCGGTGCTCGGGGCCGTCGACGGTGAGCATCGAGCGGCCCGGGTTGGCGAGGCCGATCAGCGGCCAGTCCATCGGGATCTCGCCGCGCTGCCAGGCGTTCCAGTGGTCGATGTCCTTCACCAGGCGCGAATCGGTGAGGAGCTGGCGTGCCTCGGTGTGGTGGGTGACGGCGTAGCACCGCACGCCGCCGAGGAGCTCCACCTGCGCGAGGGGGCCGGCGGCGCGCAGCCGGGCGCCCTCGCCGACGAGGTCCCGGACGTACGGGTCCAGGACGATCGTCCCGGCGTCCGGGGCTCCGGTGGCCCCGGTGTACGGGCAGGACTGCGGGGCGGCGTCCGGGGTGGACGCGGCGGTCGTGTTCGTGTCCGGTGCGGTGGTCATCCGTGGCCTCCGTGGGCAGGTGTGGGCGTGGGCGCCGGTGAGGGCGTGAGCGTCACCGGGCGGGCATCGTCGGGTACGTGGGGGTCACCGTGGGGGGTCGGCGGGAGCGGGCGTCGTGGTGGGCGGGCGTCACCCGGGGTGTGGGGGCGCGGGCGTCACCCGGGGGTCGGCGGTGCGGGCGGGTCCGTCACAGGGCGAGCGCGGGTGTCGGCGTGAACGTCACCGGCAGCGCGGACAGGCCGCGCAGCCAGGGGGAGGGCCGGCGGACGAGCGCGTCGGCGGGGACGGCCAGGTCGATGTCCGGGAGCCGGTCGAGCAGGACCTCCACCGCGGTACGGGCGATGACCTCGGCGGTCTCCTGGGCGGGGAACGGGCAGCGGTGCTCGCCGTGGCCGAAGGAGAGGAACGCGTTGTTGCCGCCGGTCAGCACGGAGGCGTCCGTACGGACCTGGGGGTCGCCGTTGGCGGCTGCCAGGCCGAGCAGCAGGAGGTCTCCGGCGGCGACGGCCCGGCCGCCGAGGCGGGTGTCGCGGGCGGCCCAGCGGCCGGCCACGTTCTGGCTGGGGGTGTCCTCCCAGAGGACCTCGTTCATGGCTTCGGCGACGCTGTGCCGGCCGCCGGACAGGGAGGCCGTGAAGCGGTCGTCGGTGAGCATCAGACGCAGCGTGTTGCCGATCCAGTCGGCGGTCGGCTGGTGGCCCGCCGCCATCATCACCATCAGGTCCTGGAGGACGTCCTCGGTGTCGAAGCCGTCGGGGCCCGAGGCGTCGGCGTCGGCCAGCATCCGGGACGCCACGTCCTGGCCCGGCACCGTCCGCTTGGCGTCCAGGAGTTCGGTGACGGTGCGGACGACGTGCTGCTGGCCGGCGAGGGCGCGTTCCCGGCCGTCGATCATGTCGTTGAGCGCGGTGACGAGGCCCGGCCCCTGGGTGTCGGGGATGCCGTAGATCTTCGCCAGTACGCGGACGGGCAGCAGCATCGCGTACTGGCTGACGATGTCGGTCTCGCCCCGGGTGCAGAACGTGTCGATCAGGCCGTCCGCGAACTGCTCGGCGTACCGCTTGAGTTCGAAGGGATCGACGGCCTCCAGGGCGTCGCTGACCATCCGGGCGCGGCGGGTGTGGCGTTCGCCGACCGTGTAGAGGATCGACGGCTGCCGGCGGCCGATCATGGGGAGCAGCGGCCAGTCGGCGGGCACCCGCTCCCACTGGTTCCACAGTTCGGAGTCGCGGGAGAAGAGCACCGGGTCGGAGGTGACCTGGTGCAGTTCGCGGTAGCCGACGACCAGCCAGGCCGGGAGGCCGCCCGGCAGGGTGACCGGGACGACCGGGCCGTGCTCGCGGCGCATCTCGCGGTAGAGGGCGACCGGATCGGTCTGGAAGCGGGGCCCGGACAGGGGGACGGCCGTCTCGGCGAAGGCGTCCGCCTCGGACGGGGCGTGCGCCGGGCAGCCCGGGGGTGGTGTGGTCACTGGGCGCTCTCCCGGGCCGTGGTCGACAGTGCGTACAGGTGCTCGACGAGGGTGATCAGCACGTACTTGGCGGACGTGCGGTCACGGGCGTCGCAGGTGACCATCGGCACGTGGTCGGGCAGGTCGAGCGCCTCGCGGACCTGGGCGTCGGTGTGGTTGTCGTCGCCGAAGTCGTTGCGGGCGACGACGAACGGAGTGCCGTGGTGCTCCAGCCGGTCGATCGCGTACCAGGAGTCGGCGAGCCGGCGGGTGTCGACGAGGACGACCGCACCGAGAGTGCCGGAGAAGAGGCGGTCCCAGAGGAACCAGAAGCGTTCCTGGCCGGGCGCCCCGAACAGGTAGAGGACCGTGCGCGCGTCGACGGATATGCGGCCGAAGTCGAAGGCGACGGTGGTCGAGGACTTGGTGCTGACCTCGCTGAGGTCGTCGATGGCCTCGCCCGCGCGGGTCATCGTCTCCTCGGTGTTGAGGGGCCGGATCTCGCTGACGGAGCGGACCAGGGTGGTCTTGCCGACGCCGAAGCCGCCGACGATGACGATCTTGAGTCCGTTGTCGGCGGTGCGGGACAGGCGGGGGCCGCCCGTACGGTCCGGGGCCTGGCGGGGGGCCGGGACCTGTGCCTGCTCTTGTGCCTGACCGGTCGTCGCGTCAGAGGTTGCGGAGGCCAACGAGCACCTGCTCCAGGAGTTCGGGTTCGGGGAGTTGGGCGGATTCCGGGGCGGAACGCGGGTGACGGGCGCTGATGCGGCCCGTGTCGAGCAGGTCGGCGAGGAGGATGCGGGTGATGCCGACCGGCAGGCCGAGCTCGGCGGCGATCTCCACGACGGCGATCGGGTAGTCGCACATCCGCAGGATCGCCGCGTGCTCGGACTGCATGCCGGGCGTCGGGTCGCACTCCGCGACGACCAGCGTCACCAGGTCGAACGCGTCGGAGTGGGCGCGGCTGCGGCCCCCGGTGACGGTGTAGAGCCGGTCGGGGGAGTCGTCGCGGCCGGGGCGGGGGGCCTTGCGGTGCGCGGGTCGCCCCGGCTGCCCCGTGGAGGTCCTTCGGTCCGGTGCGCCCGGAGTGCCGGGCGCACTCATGCGGGAAGGGTGCTGTCGGCGTCCTTGCCCGTGGTGCCGCGTGCGGTGTGCGTGTCGCCGGTGCGCGGTTCGGCGCTCAGGTGCTCGCCGAGCTGCTCGATGAGTTCGCTCATGTTGTGGCCGATCAGGCCGACGTCGGAGTCCTCGTCGGCGACGACCGCGAGATGTGCGCCCGCGCCCGCCTCGACGATGAACAGGATGCCGCCGTAGAACTCGGCCATCGCCTGCCGCACTCCGCCGCTGCCGTCGCCGAACTCGATCGACGCGCCGTGCGTCAGGCTCTGGATGCCGGCGGCGATGGCGGCCAGCTGGTCGGCCTGGTCGACGGAGAGCTCGGGGGTGCGGCAGAGTTTCAGGCCGTCCCGGGACAGGACCAGGGCGTGCCGGGCGCCGGGGGTGCGTTCCAGCAGGCTCTCCAGCAGCCAGTTGAGCTTCTCGTCGGTGGTGGCGCTCATCGGTTGTCGTTGCCTTCCGGGTGCGGGGCGGTGCTGCGGGGGGTCTTCGGGGCGGGGTCCTGCGGGGCGTCCTGGTCCTGGCCCTGGACTGCCTTGCGGAACGTGCTGAAGCGGTTGGTCGCGGCCCGGCGTTCGGCGGGCCGCGAGGCGGGCCTGGCCGGTGCGTCCGGTCCCTGGGGGTGCGCGGCGGCCAGGGTCCGGCCGCGACGCCGCTGGGGCAGGCCGCTGTCGCCGAACCGGGGGAGGTTGCCGGTGGTGTCGGACGCGGTGGTCCGGGGTGCGGGAGGCTCGGTGGAGGCGGACCCGGAGGACTCGGCGGGGAGCGCGGCGCGGGCCCCGGCACGGGTCTCGGCGGGGAGCGCGGCGCGGGGCGCGGGCGGCTGCTCGGCGCGTGCGTGGTCGGGGAGGGCCTCCCGGTCCCGTACGGGGAGGGCCAGGTCGTCCCGGGCGGCAGGGGAGGCGAGGCCGTCGCGCACGGCGGGCAGGCCGTGGTCGCGGTCGTCGCGCACGGCAAAGTGGCCGCGGTCCTCGCGTACCGGCGGGAGGTCCTCCCGTACGGGAGCCGCCGGGAGGGGGGCGGGGGCCGCGTGCTCGCGCCCGGCGCCGGTCGTGGGCGCCGGAAGGCGGGTCGAGCCGGTGTCGTGCCGCGGGGCGGGGGTGCCGGGCTGCGGCTGCTGGGTGAGGAGTTCCTGCGGGAGCAGCATCAGTGCGCCGGTGCCGCCGCGGGCGGAGGGCCGGAAGGAGACCTTGAGGCCGTGCTTGCGGGCCAGGCAGCCGACGACCGCGAGGCCCAGCCGGGTGCCCGACAGGCCCGTCAGGTCGAGCGGTTCGGACGACGACACGGCGCGCTCGGCGCGGCGCAGCTGCACGTCGCTCATCACGAGTCCGCTGTCCTCGACGGTGATGATGAGGCCGGCCGGGACCTCCTCCACGTAGACGTGCACCTCGGCCGTGGGCGGCGAGAAGTTCGCCGCGTTGTCGAGGAGTTCGGCGAGTGCGTGCATGACGCCCTCGGCGGCGTGACCGGCGACCGCGGTCTGGCTCGTGGAGTGCAGCCGGACGCGCTGGTAGCCGTTGATGCGGCCCATCGCCCCGCGCAGCACGGACTCCATCACGATCGGTTTCGCCCACCGGCGGCCGGAGCGCGCGCCGGTCAGGATGGCGATGCTGTCCGCGAGACGTCCTGCCTGGGCGGTGCGGTGGTCCAGGTGCAGCAGGTCGGCGAGCACGTCCTCGTCCGCGTGCCGGTGCTCCATCTCGCGCAGGTCGGCGAGCATGCTCGTCGACAGCGCCTGCATGCGGCCCGCCGCGTTCGCGCACGCGGACATCGCCGCCGCGCGGGACGCCTCGCCGCGGCCGACCTCGGTGGCCAGCGCGGTGAGCAGGGCTCGCGCGTTGTCGTCGGCTGCCTCGCCCAGGGAACGGGTGGTCTCGGCGAGGGCGGTGCCGGTCGACTCGCCGGAGCGCAGCCGCCCGACGAGGCCGGGAACGGTCTCGTGGGCGAACCGGCGGGCGTCGTCGTCCCTGCGGGCGAGCGCGTCGCGCAGGGCGCGCACCTGCCCGCCGGCGTAGGTGGCGGCGGTGACGGCGGCGGTCAGCAGGACGGCCGCCAGGCCCCCGCCCCAGGCCAGCGGGGACCGCACCTGTTCGGGGGCGGCGAGCACCGCCCACAGGAGCAGCAGGCCGCTGAGGACCGCCGTGATCGACAGGGCGAGTGCGGACGCTCGACGCGTGGACATGGCGAGGGGCCTCTTGAGGGGGCGAGGGAGAAAGGTGCGGGGGAGGAGTGCGCAGGGGGGATCGGAAGCGGGAAATCCGCCAGAAGGCGTGCTCACTATAAGAGAGTTGATGATCAGTTGGGAAAGTTCTTGTTCGTATTCCCGATAAATGCGAGGGACAAGTCGTCCGACTTCGACCGATACACCGCACCGTGCATTCTGGTTTCATGGCTGAACAGCGGCGCGAGACGACCGAGTTGGCAACCGGACCCACCTCCGCCCTCGCGGCGGACCTCAGGGCGGCCGTCCGCGGAGAGGTGTCCTTCGACGCCGCAGCCCGCGCCCTGATGACGATGGACGCCTCCAACTACCGGCGGGTCCCGCTGGGCGTCGTCGCGCCGCGCGACCCCGACGACGTCGCCGCCGCCCTCGCCGTCTGCCGGGCCCACGGCGTGCCCGTCGTCCCGCGCGGCGGCGGCACCTCCCTCGCGGGCCAGGCGACCGGCACGGGCGTCGTCCTGGACACCACGCGGCACCTGCGGCAGATCCTCGACCTCGACCCCGGCTCCCGTACGGCGCTGGTCCGCCCCGGCGTCGTGCTCGACGACCTGCGGGCGGCGGCGGCCCCGCACGGGCTCACCTTCGGCCCCGACCCGTCCACCCACAGCCGCTGCACCCTCGGCGGCATGATCGGGAACAACTCCTGCGGAGCGCATTCGGTCGCCTGGGGCACCACCGCCGACCAGGTGCGCACACTGAATGTCCTGACATACGGCGGCGAGGAACTGCATCTGTCGCGCGGCGGCTGGGACAGCGTGCCCGCAGCGCTGCGGCCGGGCCTGCGGCCCCTCGTCGAGCAGAGCCTCGCCCTGCTGCGGACGGGATTCCCCGCACTTCCGCGCCGCATCTCCGGGTACGCGCTCGACGCACTCCTCCCGGAGAACGGCGTCGACCTCGCCCGCGCCTTCTGCGGCAGCGAAGGCACCCTCGGCGTCGTCACCGAAGCCGTCGTCTCGCTGGTGGCGGCGCCACGCGCGCGTGCCCTCGCCGTACTGGGCTATCCGGACGAGAGCGCCGCGGCCGAGGCGGCGTGCGGCGTCCTCGCGCACGGGCCGCTGACGGTGGAGGGCATGGCCGCCGATCTCGTACCGGAGCAGCAGCGGGCACTGCTGCCGCGCGGCGCGGCCTGGCTGTTCGTCGAGACGGGCGGGGACAGCCCGGCCGAGGCGCGGGCACGGGCCCAGGAGATCGTCCGGGGCTGTTCGGACGCGGTGGACGGCGTGGTGATCGCGGACGCGGCGGGACAGCGTGCCCTGTGGCGCGTCCGGGAGGACGCCAGCGGGACGGCGACCCGGATGCCGGACGGCGCAAGCACCTCCCGGCCGGCCGGGACGGGCGCCGGGACGGGCGACGGGAGCGGCGTCGGGAGCGGCGTCGGGCTCGGGGGCGAGGCGTGGCCGGGGTGGGAGGACTGCGCGGTGCCGCCCGCCCGGCTCGGGGCGTACCTGCGCGACTTCCGGGCGCTGCTCACCGCCCACGGGCTGCGCGGGACGCCGTACGGGCACTTCGGCGACGGCTGCATCCACGTGCGCATCGACTTCGACTTCCTGAGCGCCGAGGGGGTCGGCCGGTTCCGGCGCTTCTCGGAGGAGCTCGCGGACGTGGTCGTCGCCCACGGCGGCTCGCTGTCCGGCGAGCACGGCGACGGGCAGGCGCGCGCCGAACTGCTCCCGAAGATGTACGGGGAGGAACTGGTCGCCCTGTTCGGCGCGTACAAGGACGTCTGGGACCCGGCGGCCGGCATGAACCCCGGCATGCTCGCCCGGCCCGCCCGCCTCGACGAGAACCTCCGCTTCGCGGTCCTGCCGAAGCGTCCCGTCACGGACGTCGCCTTCGGCTACCCGCACGACGGAGGCGACTTCTCGGCCGCCGTACGCCGCTGCGTGGGCGTCGCCAAGTGCCGTACGGAGGAGACCGGGACGGGGGTGATGTGCCCTTCGTACCGGGTGACCGGCGAGGAGCGGCACTCCACGCGCGGGCGGGCGCGCCTGCTGCACGAGATGCTCGCCGGCGAGGTCGTCACCCGGGGGTGGCGGTCACCGGAGGTGAAGGACGCACTCGACCTGTGCCTGTCCTGCAAGGGGTGCCGCAGCGACTGCCCGGTGGGCGTCGACATGGCCACCTACAAGGCGGAGTTCCTGCACCACCACTACGCGGGGCGGCTGCGCCCGGCCTCGCACTACGCGCTGGGGCGGCTGCCGCAGTGGCTGCGCCTGGCGTCCCCGCTCGCCGGACCGCTCAACGCCGCGGCGGGCGTGGGGGTGCTGGCGGCGGTCGCCAAACGGGCCGCCGGGATCGCTCCGGAACGTGCTGTCCCGCCGCTCGCACGGGAGCGCTTCCGCACGTGGGCGCGCCACCGGCCCCGCACCCCGCTGCCCCTCTCCGCGCCCGCCGTCACCCTCTGGCCGGACACCTTCACCGAGCACCTCACCCCGTCGGTGGGCATCGCGGCGGTACGGGTCCTGGAAGCGGCCGGCCTGCGGGTGGGCCTCCCCGCGACGGGCCTGTGCTGCGGTCTGACGTACGTCTCGACGGGACAGCTGGACCGGGCCAGGACGGTGCTGCGGCGCACGGTGCGGTCGGTGCCGCTCGACCGCCCGCTGGTCGTACTCGAACCGAGCTGTGCGGCGGCCCTGAAGAGCGACCTGCCGGAGCTGCTGGGCGACGACCCGCGCGCCGCGCGCCTCGCCGCGAAGGTCAGGACGTTCGCACAGGCCCTGGAGGAGTGCGCGCCCGACTGGCGGCCCCCCGTGCTGAACCGGCCGGTGGCGGGCCAGACCCACTGCCACCAGCACGCGGTGCTGGGCGACGCGGCGGAACGCCGGCTGCGCGAGCGGGCCGGGCTGGCGGGACAGCTGTCCGGGGGCTGCTGCGGCCTGGCGGGGAACTTCGGCTTCGAGAGGGGGCACTACGAGGTGTCCCGCGCGTGCGCGGAGGAACAGTTGCTGCCGGCGGTACGGGAGCTGGCGGACGGGGGCGAGGTGCTGGCGGACGGGTACTCGTGCCGGACGCAGCTGGAGCAGCTGGAGGGAGTCCGGGCCCGGCACCTCGCGGAGGTGCTGGCGGAGGGCTTGTGACGGCTGCGGTCGGGTGGTGCGGGGCGGATCCGGGCGGGCGGTGCGGTGCGGGGCGGTGCGGGGCGGATCCCAGAGGCCGGTGCGGGGCGGAGTCGGTCGGCCGGTGCAGGGAGTGTCCGGTCGGCCGGTGCGGGGCGGGTCCCGGCGGCCGGTGCGGCGCGGGTCTGGTGGGCGGCGCGGCGCGGCTGCGGTCGGCCGGTGCGGGGCGGGTCCGGTCGGGCAGTGCGGGTCGGATTCGGGCGGTGCGGGTCGGATTCGGGCGGTGCGGTGCGGCTGCGGTCGGCCGGTGCGGTGCGGATCCCGGCAGCCGGTGCGGCGCGTATCCGGGCGGCCGGTGCGGCGCGGATTCGGTCGGGCGGCGGCTGCGCGCAGCACGCGGCATCCACATACTGGAATGCGCGGACCGTGCCATGCCCCCGTGCCATCATGGAAGTACAGTCCATTGAGCGCGAGGTGCACCACAGTGAACGAGGTCGAGCCCCGGGCCCAGCCCGTCCCCGCCCCCCTCATCGACGCGGAGGCGGGCGCCGCCGCAGGCGCGGCCCGGGGTCGCGGCCGGGCGAACGGCCTGGGTCCGGTGGCCCTGGTCGTCGCGGGCGGCCTCTCCGTCCAGTTCGGGTCCGCCCTCGCCGTCCTGATCATGCCCAGGACCGGCGCCCTCGGCGTCGTCAGTCTCCGGCTGGCCGTCGCCGCCGTCGTGATGCTGCTGGTGTGCAGGCCCCGCGTCCGCGGCTACAGCCGCCGCGACTGGGGCACGATCCTCGCCTTCGGTCTGGCCATGGGCGGCATGAACACGCTCTTCTACCAGGCCAGTGACCGCATCCCGCTGGGCGCCGCCGTCACCCTCGAAGTGCTCGGCCCGCTCGCGCTGTCCGTCCTCGCGTCCCGGCAGTGGATCAGTGTGCTGTGGGCGGGGCTGGCGCTCGGCGGGGTGGGACTGCTCGGTGCCGCAGGGTTCGGCGGGCTCGACCCGGTCGGGGCCGCGTTCGCGCTCTCCGCGGGCGCCTGCTGGGCCGCGTACATCGTCTTCAGTGCGAAGACCGGCCGCCGCTTCCCGCAGGCCGACGGCCTCGCCCTCGCGATGGCCGTGGCCGCCCTGCTCAGCCTGCCCCTGGGAGTGGTCGAGGCGGGCACCCGGCTGCTCGACCCGGTCACGCTCGCCCTGGGGGCGGCCGTCGCGCTGATGTCCTCCGTGCTCCCGTACACGCTCGAACTGATCGCCCTGCGCCGGATGCCCGCGCCGACCTTCGCCGTGCTGATGAGCCTGGAGCCCGCCATCGCCGCCGGTGCGGGATTCCTGATCCTGCACCAGGCCCTCTCCCTCGTCGACGCGCTGGCGATCGCCCTGGTCATCGGGGCGAGCGTGGGCGCGGTACGCAGCCAGAGCCGCCGCAAGGCGGCCCCTGCCTAGCGGGCGGCAATCCAAGCACGCTTGCTTGTTTCTCCGGGCGGTGCCATGCTCCGGGCACGCAGTTTCGCCCCGAGGGGAGCGCCACGTGTCCGAACTCGACGCCGTACTAAGCGACTTGCGCGACGAGAACGCGGAACTCGACAGCCGGGTGGGGGCCTTGACGGACGCTCAATGGCGTCTGCCGACGCCCGCGGCCGGCTGGACGATCGCCCACCAGATCGCCCACCTCGCCTGGACCGACGCCGTCGCCCTGCTCGCCGCCACCGACCCGGACGCCTTCGGCGCCGAGGCCGCGAAGGCGGAGGCCGATCCGCACGGCTTCGTCGACGAGGGCGCGGCGGAGGGCGCCGCTCTGCCGCCCGCCGAACTGCTCGGCCGCTGGCGTGCCGGACGCGACCGCCTGGGGGAGGTGCTGCGCACCGCCCCGGCCGGGGCCCGCTTCCCCTGGTACGGGCCGCCGATGGGCGTCGCCTCGATGGCCACCGCCCGCCTCATGGAGACCTGGGCGCACGGCCAGGACATCGCCGACGCGCTCGGCCTGCGACGCGAACCGACCGCCCGGCTGCGCCAGGTGGCCCGGATCGGGGTGCGGGCACGGGACTACGCGTACGCCGTACGGGGGCTGACCGCGCCCGCCGAGGAGTTCCGGGTCGAGCTGAGGGGACCGGGCGGCGAGTTGTGGGCGTACGGACCCGAGGACGCCGCCCAGCGCGTCACGGGACCCGCACTCGACTTCTGCCTGCTGGCCACCCACCGCGCCCACCGCGACGACCTGGCGCTGCGGGCCGAGGGCCCGGACGCGGACAGGTGGCTGGACATCGCCCAGGCCTTCGCCGGGCCGCCGGGGGAGGGGCGCGAACCGACGGGGTCGGCGGGATGAGCGGGCGGGGGCGGCCCGACGGCGCGGGCGGCGACGGGCAGGGTGCGGCCGAAACCGCGGGCGGCGACGGGCAGGGGAGAGCGGCCGACGGCTCGGGCGGCGACGGGCAGGGGGGAGCGGCCGAAGCCGCCGGTGCGGCCGGTGTCCGGCCGCGGGACGTCCTCCGCATCGGCAACGCCTCCGGCTTCTACGGCGACCGCTTCGACGCGCTCCGCGAGATGCTCACCGGCGGCCGGCTCGACGTCCTCACCGGCGACTACCTCGCCGAGCTGACCATGCTGATCCTCGGCCGCGACCGTCTCAAGGACCCCTCCCTGGGGTACGCCAAGACCTTTCTGCGCCAGCTGGAGGAGGGCCTCGGCCTCGCCCACGAGCGCGGCGTGAAGCTCGTCGCCAACGCGGGCGGACTCAACCCCTCCGGACTCGCGGCAGCGATACGGGAGCTGGCCGACAGGTTGGGGATTCCGGTCAAGGTCGGTCACGTACAGGGGGACGACCTGATCGGAAACGGTCAGTGGCCCACGGGGACGCTCACCGCCAACGCCTACCTCGGCGGCGCCGGGATCACCGCCTGCCTCGACGCCGGCGCGGACGTCGTCGTGACCGGCCGGGTGACGGACGCCGCGCTGGTCACCGGGCCCGCCGCGCACTGGTTCGGCTGGCCCCCCGACGCCTGGGACGCGCTCGCGGGCGCGGTCGTCGCCGGGCACGTCCTGGAGTGCGGGACGCAGGCCACCGGCGGCAACTACTCCTTCTTCGGCGCGCACGACGTACGCCGCCCCGGCTTCCCCCTCGCGGAGATCCATGCCGACGGCTCGTCCGTCGTCACCAAGCACCCCGGCACGGGCGGAGTGGTCGACACCGGCACCGTCACCGCCCAGCTCCTCTACGAGACGGGCGGGGCGCGCTACGCGGGGCCCGACGTCACGGCCCGGCTGGACACCGTGCGGCTGACGCGGGACGGGCCCGACCGGGTGCGGATCAGCGGCGTACGGGGCGAGGAGCCGCCGCCCTGCCTCAAGGTCGGGCTCACCCGGCTCGGCGGCTGGCGCAACGAGGTCGTCTTCGTCCTCACCGGCCTGAACGTCGAGGAGAAGGCGGCGCTGGTGCGGGAACAGGTCGAGGACGCGTTCGCCACGGCGGGCAGGCGCCCCGCCGAGGTGCGCTGGGAGCTGGCCCGCACCGACCGTGCGGACGCCGACAGCGAGGAGTGCGCGAGCGCGCTGCTGCGGCTCGTCGTGCGCGACACGGACGGCGAGCGGGTCGGCCGTGCGGTGAGCGGCGCGGCCGTCGAGCTGGCGCTCGGCAGCTACCCCGGCTTCCACGTCACCGCGCCGCCAGGCAGGGGCGCCCCGTACGGGGTCTTCGAGGCCCGCTCCGTGGACGCCGGAGACGTGCGGCACACGGCGGTGCTGCCGGACGGCGGCACGCGGCCGGTGCCCCCGCCGGTACGGACCCGCCCGCTCGCCGAGGTACCCGAACCGGACCTTCCGCGACCGCTTCCCGCCGGTCTGCCCCTGCGCCGCGCACCCCTCGGACTGGTCGCCGGAGCCCGCAGCGGCGACAAGGGCGGCGACGCCAACGTGGGCGTGTGGGTGCGGACCGACGACGCCTGGCGGTGGCTGGCCCACGAACTGACCGTCCAGCGCTTCCGCGCCCTCCTGCCGGAGACGGCGGCCCTGCACGTCACCCGCACCGTCCTGCCCCGCCTGCGCGCCCTCAACTTCACCGTCGCGGGACTCCTCGGCGAGGGAGTCGCCGCCCAGGCGCGCTTCGACCCGCAGGCCAAGGCGGTCGGCGAATGGCTGCGCTCCCGCCACCTCGACATCCCGGAGGTCCTCCTGTGACCGTGCTCGCCTCCGCGCTCGACACCACGAGCCCCGAGTACGCCGCCCACCGCGCCGCCATGCTCGCCAAGCTGGACGAGCTCGACGAGGCGCACGCGAAGGCCCTCGCCGGAGGAGGGGAGAAGTACCTCGAACGGCACCGGGCGCGCGGCAAGCTGCTCGTCCGGGAACGCGTCGAGCTGCTGCTCGACCCGGACACCCCGTTCCTGGAACTGTCGCCGCTCGCCGCCTGGGGGAGCGACTACCCGGTGGGCGCTTCCCTGGTGACCGGCATCGGCGTCGTCGAGGGCGTCGAGTGCCTGATCACCGCCAACGACCCGACCGTACGCGGCGGCGCCTCCAACCCCTGGACGCTGAAGAAGGCCCTGCGGGCCCACCGGATCGCGTACGAGAACCGGCTCCCGGTGATCAGCCTCGTCGAGTCCGGGGGAGCCGACCTGCCCTCCCAGAAGGAGATCTTCATCCCCGGCGGGGCGCTCTTCCGCGACCTCACGCGCCTGTCCGCCGCCGGAATCCCGACGATCGCCGTCGTGTTCGGCAACTCGACCGCCGGGGGCGCCTACGTCCCCGGGATGTCGGACCACACGGTGATGATCAAGGAGCGGTCGAAGGTCTTCCTCGGCGGCCCGCCCCTGGTGAAGATGGCCACCGGCGAGGAGAGCGACGACGAGTCGCTGGGCGGCGCCCGGATGCACGCGCGGGTGTCGGGTCTCGCCGACCACTACGCGGTCGACGAGCCGGACGCGCTGCGCCAGGCCCGCCGCATCGTCGCGCGCCTCAACCGGCGCAAGGCGCACCCGGACCCCCCGACGGCCCGGCCGCCCCGGTACGACGCGCAGGAGCTGGCGGGAATCGTCCCCGGCGACCTCAAGACGCCCTTCGACCCCCGCGAGGTGATCGCCCGTCTCGTCGACGACTCCGACTTCGACGAGTTCAAGGCGCTGTACGGGACGAGTCTGGTCACCGGCTGGGCCGCCCTGCACGGCTATCCCGTCGGCATCCTCGCCAACGCGCAGGGGGTGCTGTTCAGCGCGGAGTCGCAGAAGGCCGCCCAGTTCATCCAGCTCGCCAACCAGCGCGACATCCCCCTGGTCTTCCTGCACAACACCACCGGCTACATGGTCGGCAAGGAGTACGAGCAGGGCGGCATCATCAAGCACGGCGCGATGATGATCAACGCGGTCTCGAACTCCACGGTGCCGCACCTGTCGGTCCTGATGGGCGCCTCCTACGGGGCCGGGCACTACGGCATGTGCGGGCGCGCCTACGACCCGCGCTTCCTGTTCGCCTGGCCCAGCGCCAAGTCCGCCGTGATGGGCCCCCAGCAGCTCGCGGGCGTCCTGTCGATCGTCGCCCGCGCCTCCGCCGCCGCCAAGGGACGGCCGTACGACGACGAGGCGGACGCCGCTCTGCGCGCCATGGTGGAGCAGCAGATCGAGTCGGAGTCCCTGCCGATGTTCCTGTCCGGCCGGCTGTACGACGACGGAGTCATCGACCCGCGCGACACCCGCACCGTCCTCGGCCTGTGCCTGTCCGCGATCCACACCGCCCCCGTCGAGGGCGTGCGCGGCGGCTTCGGCGTCTTCCGGATGTGAGAGGCCCCCGATGATCCCGGAGAACCCAGTGATTTCCTCCCTGCTCGTCGCCAACCGCGGCGAAATAGCGTGCCGCGTCTTCCGCACCTGCGCCGAACTCGGCATCGCCACCGTCGCCGTGCACTCCGACGCGGACGCCGACTCGCTCCACGCGCGCGTGGCGGACGCGACGGTACGGCTGCCGGGCGCCGCTCCCGCCGACACCTACCTGCGCGGCGACCTGATCGTGAAGGCGGCCCTGGCGGCCGGCGCGGACGCCGTGCACCCGGGGTACGGCTTCCTGTCGGAGAACGCCGGCTTCGCCCGCGCCGTGCGCGACGCCGGACTGATCTGGGTGGGGCCGCCGCCCGAGGCCATCGAGGCGATGGCGTCCAAGACGCGGGCGAAGGCGCTGATGGCGAAGGCGGGGGTGCCACTGCTGGCCCCCGTCGACCCGGCCGCGGCGACCGCGGCGGACCTGCCGCTGCTCCTCAAGGCGGCGGCAGGCGGCGGCGGACGCGGCATGCGCGTCGTACGCGAACTGTCCGATCTCCCGCGCGAGGTGACCGCGGCAGCCGCCGAGGCCCGGTCCGCCTTCGGCGACGGCGAGGTCTTCGCCGAGCCGTACGTGGAGCGCGGCCGTCACATCGAGGTGCAGGTGCTCGCCGACGCGCACGGCGCCGTCCGGGCGCTCGGCACCCGCGACTGCTCGCTCCAGCGCCGCCACCAGAAGGTGATCGAGGAAGCCCCCGCCCCCGGGCTGCCCGACGAACTCCGGGCTTCCCTGCACGACGCCGCCACCGCCGCGGCGCGCGCCGTCGGGTACGTCGGCGCGGGCACCGTCGAGTTCCTGCTCGACGCGGACGGCCGCGCCTACTTCCTGGAGATGAACACCCGCCTCCAGGTCGAACACCCCGTCACCGAGGCCGTGTTCGGCATCGACCTGGTGGCCCTCCAGCTCCTGATCGCCGAAGGACAGCCCCTTCCCGACGCCCCTGCGCAGCCGCGCGGACACGCCGTCGAGGCCCGCCTGTACGCCGAGGACCCCGCCCAGGACTGGCAGCCGCAGACCGGACCGCTGTACGCCCTGGACGTCCCCGAGGGGCCCGGCCTGCGGCTCGACAGCGGCTACGGGAGCGGCGACCTGGTCGGCGTCCACTACGACCCCCTGCTGGCCAAGGTGATCGCCTGGGCGCCCACCCGTGCCGCCGCCGTCCGCAGACTCGCCCACGCGCTCGTACGCGCCCGCGTGCACGGCCCCGTCACCAACCGGGATCTCCTCGTACGGTCGCTGCTGCACCCCGAATTCATGTCAGGACAACAGGACACCGGGTTCTACGACCGGCACCTCCCCGACCTGACCCGGGAGCGGCCCGGCGCCCCACTCGCCGCCGTCGCGGCGGCCCTCGCGGACGCCGCCCGCCGGGAGGGCCGCTTCGGCGGGGGCTGGCGCAACGTGCCCTCGCAGCCGCAGCGCAAGACGTACGGCGCGCACGAGGTGCGCTACCGGCGCGGACGCGACGGCGGCTACGCCGTCGAGGGCGTCGACCTGGTCGTCTCCGTCACCCCGCACGAGGTCGTCCTCGAAACGGACGGGGTGCGGCTGCGCCACCACGTGGCGGTGCACGGCGACCGCGTGTACGTCGACACCCCCGCCGGCTCCCACACCCTGCGCGCGGCGCCCCGTTTCCCCGACCCCACGGCCCGCACGGCCCCGGGCTCCCTGTTCGCCCCCATGCCGGGGACGGTCGTACGCGTCGCCGAGGGGCTGGCGGAGGGGGCGCGGGTGACGGAGGGACAGCCCCTGCTGTGGCTGGAGGCGATGAAGATGGAGCACAAGGTCTCCGCGCCCGCCGCCGGCACGCTCACCGCACTCCACGCCGCCCCCGGCCGCCAGGTCGAGGTCGGCGCCCTGCTCGCCGTCGTGCAGGAAGCCGTCGCACACGAAGCCGTCGCACAGGAAGCAGTCGTTCAGGAAGCCGCCGTACAGAAAGCACAGGAGGAACCGGAAGCATGAACGCCACTGTCGTCGAGACCGAGGAACACCGGGCGCTGCGCGCCGCCGTCGCCGCGCTCGGCAAGCGCTACGGACGGGACTACTTCGCCCAGGTCGTCGCCGCCGGAAAACACCCCGACGAGCTGTGGGCGGACGCCGCCGAGCTCGGCTACCTCGGCGTGAACCTCCCCGAGGAGTACGGCGGCGGGGGCGGCGGCATCTCCGAACTCTGCGTCGTCCTGGAGGAGCTGGGGGCGGCGGGCTGCCCGCTGCTCATGATGATCGTCTCGCCCGCCATCTGCGGCACCGTCATCGCCCGCTTCGGCACCGGGCAACAGAAGTCCGCCTGGCTGCCCGGACTCGCCGACGGCCGACTCACCATGGCCTTCGGCATCACCGAGCCCGACGCCGGTTCCAACTCCCACCGCATCACCACCACCGCCCGCCGCGACGGCGACGGCTGGGTGCTGACCGGGCGCAAGGTGTTCGTCTCCGGCGTCGACATCGCCGACGCCACCCTGATCGTCGGACGCACCGAGGACGCGCGCACGGGCAAGCTGAAACCGTGCCTGTTCATCGTCCCGCGTGACGCCCCGGGCTTCGGACGTTCCCGGATCGACATGGAACTCCAGGCTCCGGAGAAGCAGTTCGAACTCGTCCTCGACGACGTGCGGCTGCCCGCCGAAGCCCTCGTCGGCGACGAGGACGCCGGACTCCTCCAGCTCTTCGCCGGGCTCAACCCCGAGCGCATCATGACCGCCGCGTTCGCCGTCGGGATGGGGCGCTACGCCCTCACGAGGGCGGTGGAGTACGCCAAGGAGCGCACCGTCTGGCAGTCGCCCATCGGAGCCCACCAGGCCATCGCCCACCCCCTCGCGCAGGCGCACATCGAACTGGAACTGGCCCGCCTCATGATGGCCAAGGCCGCCGCCCTCTACGACGCGGGCGACGACGCGGGCGCGGGGGAGGCCGCCAACATGGCGAAGTACGCGGCGGCCGAGGCATGCGTGAAGACGGTCGACCAGGCGGTCCACACCCTGGGCGGCAACGGTCTCACCCGCGAGTACGGGCTCGCCGCGATGATCGTCGCCTCCCGGGTCGCCCGCATCGCCCCCGTCAGCCGGGAAATGATCCTGAATTTCGTGTCCCATCAGTCCCTGGGTCTCCCCAAATCGTACTGACAGCACGCATCCTGACCCTCCGCACCCGTACCGACCGGCACCACGCCCCGACCGGCCCAGCACCCCGTACCGACCGGCCCAGCACCCCCGCCCCGGACCGCGCAGCGCCACCGCGTCGCACCGGCACAGCGCACCCGCACCTGCACAGCGCACCCGCACCTGCACAGCGCACCCGCACCTGCACAGCGCACCCGCACCTGCACAGCGCACCCGCACCTGCACAGCGCACTCGCACAGCGCCACCACGTCGCACCCGTAGAGCGCCACCACGTCACCGGCACAGCGCACCCCGCACAGCGCACCCGTACGCGCACATGCACAGCGCACAGCGCACCCGCACAGCGCACCCGCACGCGTCGCACTGTCACGTCACGCCGTCGCACCACCGCGTCGAAGGGGATCGTCCATCATGGTGTTCCACAGCGAGTACGCCGATACAGCCGACATCGACCTGCCCGTCCACGAGGCGGTCCTCGGGCACGCCGCCGAGTACGGCGAGACCCCCGCCCTCGTCGACGGGACGGACGGCACCACGCTCAGCTACGCGCAACTCGACGCCTTCCACCGCAGGATCGCCGCCGCCCTGGCCGCGTCCGGCCTGCGCAAGGGCGACGTCCTCGCCCTGCACAGCCCCAACACGATCGCCTACCCGACGGTGTTCTTCGCCGCCACGCGCGCGGGGGCGTCGGTGACCACCGTGCACCCGCTGTCCACGCCGGAGGAGTTCGCCAAGCAGCTGCGCGACTCGTCCGCCCGCTGGATCGTCACCGTCTCGCCGCTCCTGGACACCGCCCGCCGGGCCGCCGCGCTCGCCGGCGGCATCGAGGAGGTACTGGTCTGCGACAGCGCGCCCGGCCACCGCTCCGTACTCGACCTGCTGACCTCCACGGACCCCGAACCGCAGGTCGACATCGACCCCCGTACGGACGTCGCCGCACTGCCGTACTCCTCCGGCACCACCGGCGTCCCCAAGGGCGTCATGCTCACCCACCACAGCATCGCCACCAACATGGCGCAGCTGCGCCCGTTCATCCCGATGAAGCCGGGGGACCGGGTGCTGGCGGTGCTGCCGTTCTTCCACATCTACGGGCTGACCGCGCTCATCAACATCCCGCTGTCGAACGGCGCGACCGTCGTCACCCTGCCGCGCTTCGACCTGGAGCAGTACTTGAAGGCGATCCAGGACGAACGCATCAACGCCCTCTTCGTCGCCCCGCCGATCGTCCTCGCCCTCGCCAAGCACCCCGCCGTCGACCGCTACGACCTCTCGTCGGTCGAGTACGTCGTCAGCGCCGCGGCCCCGCTCGACGCCGCCCTCGCGAAGGCCTGTGCCGACCGCCTGGGGCTGCCCGCGGTCCTCCAGGCGTACGGGATGACCGAACTCTCGCCCGGCACGCACGTGGTGCCGCGGAGCGCCGAGAACCCGCCGCCGGGCACCGTCGGCAAGCTCCTGCCGCGCACCGAGATGCGCATCCTGTCCCTGCACGACCCCGGCAAGGACCTGGGCGTCGGCGAGGAGGGCGAGATCGCCATCCGGGGCCCGCAGCGCATGAAGGGCTACCTCGGCCGCCCCGACGAGACGGACGCGATGATCGACGCCGACGGGTGGCTGCACACCGGCGACGTGGGCCGCGTCGACGCGGACGGCTGGCTGTACGTGGTCGACCGCGTGAAGGAGCTGATCAAGTACAAGGGCTACCAGGTGGCCCCCGCGGAACTCGAAGCCCTCCTGCTCACCCACGACGGCATCGCGGATGCGGCCGTGATCGGGGTACACGACGCGGACGGCAACGAGGTCCCCAAGGCGTACGTCGTACGGCAGCCGCACGCCGCCGACCTCACCGAGGCGGATGTCCTGACATACGTCGCCGAGCGCGTCGCGCCGTACAAGAAGGTGCGACGCGTCGAATTCACCGACGGAGTGCCCCGTGCGGCCTCCGGCAAGATCCTGCGGCGGGAGCTGCGAGAAAGGGAACGTGCATGACACGCCAAGCCCTGGTCCCCACCACCCACGAGCGCGGCATCACCACCCTCACCCTCGACTCACCGGCCAACCGCAACGCCCTCTCGGTCTCCCTCGTCGACGAGCTGGGGCGGGCGCTGGAGCGGTACGGCAAGGACCCGTCGGTACGGGCGGTGGTGCTCACCCACACCGGCAACACGTTCTGCGCGGGCGCCGACCTGAAGGCGCCCGCCGGGCCGTACGCGTTCGTCGCCCTGCTGCGGCAGATCGCGGAACTGCCCAAACCGGTGCTGGGCCGCGTCGACGGGCACGCGCGCGCGGGCGGCCTGGGGCTGCTCGGGGTCTGCGACATGGCGTTCGCGACGCTCTCCTCGGACTTCGCGTTCTCCGAGGTGCGGATCGGGGTCGCGCCCGCCCTGATATCCCTCCCCCTGCTGCCCCGCCTCGATCCCCGTGCCGCGTCCCGCTACTTCCTCACCGGCGAGGTGTTCGCCGGGACGCGCGCCCAGGAGATCGGCCTCCTCACGGAGGCCGCGCCCGACGTGGACGTCGCGCTGGCCCCCGTGCTGGAGGCGCTGCGCAGGGCGTCCCCGCAGGGGCTGGCGGAGGCGAAGCGGCTGCTGACGGCCGGTATGCGGGACGCTTTCGACCGGGACGCGGAAGACCTGGTACAACGCTCGGCAGCGCTGTTCGCGTCCGCCGAGGCGCGCGAGGGCGTGACCGCGCACCTCGAACGACGGGACCCCGCATGGCTGCAGTGACCGCCCCCAAGCAGGACCGCAGCCGTGCCACTCGGCAGCGCCTGCTGGAGGCCGCCGTGGCCTGCCTCGCCGAACGCGGCTGGGCGGGCTCCACGGTGTCGGTCGTGGCGGAGAGGGCGGGAGTGTCCCGGGGAGCGGCCCAGCACCACTTCCCGACCCGTGAGGACCTCTTCACCGCGGCCGTCGAGTACGTCGCCGAAGAACGCTCCACCGCGCTGCGCGCCCTGCCCCGCCGCGACACGGCGGCGGTGGTCGGCGCGATGGTCGACCTCTACACGGGCCCGCTGTTCCGGGCCGCCCTGCACCTGTGGGTCGCCGCCTCCAACGAGGAGCAGCTGCGACGCCGGGTCACCGAGCTGGAGGCTCGCTTCGGCCGCGAGTCGCACCGCATGGCCGTCGAGCTGCTGCACGCGGACGAGTCACGCCCCGGGGTCCGGGAGATCGTCCAGGGCTTCCTCGACATGGCCCGCGGTCTGGGCCTCGCCAATCTCCTCACGGACGACACGGCCCGCCGCCACAAGGTCGTCGCCCAGTGGTCCCAGCTGCTCGAAAAAGCCCTGACGCCACCGTAGAGCCCCCTCGGGCGGCCGGGCCACTCACCTCCGGCAGCCCGGTAGCCCGCTTGGGCGGCGGGGCCGCCCCCGGGGGCGGAACGGGCGGGCAAGGGGGCGGCCCCACCGGACGGTGCACCCCCGGCCCCACGCCCCCGGACACCCACGGGCACTTGCCCCCGGCTGCACCCGCGGCCCGCCGACCGCCCCCGACCCCGCCCCGCACGCCGCCAGGCCCCTCACCCCACGATGTCCCCGAACCCCGACACCTCACGAGGGTCCCGGCTCCCCGGCCCCACGTACCGCGCCGACGGCCGCACCAGACGCCCCGTCCGCTTCTGCTCCAGGATGTGCGCCGACCAGCCGGCCGTGCGGGCACAGGTGAACATCGACGTGAACATGTGCGCCGGAACCTCCGCGAAGTCCAGCACGATGGCCGCCCAGAACTCCACGTTCGTCGCCAGCACCCGGTCCGGGCGGCGCGCGTGCAGCTCCTCCAGGGCCGCCTTCTCCAGTGCCTCCGCGACCTCGAAGCGCGGTGCCGCCAGCTCTCGCGCGGTCCGCCGCAGGACGCGCGCACGCGGGTCCTCGGCGCGGTACACCCGGTGGCCGAAGCCCATCAGGCGCTCGCCCTTGTCGAGGGCTTGGCGCACGTACGCGCGCGCGTCCCCGGTGCGCTCGATCTCCTCGATCATGCCGAGGACGCGGGACGGCGCGCCACCGTGCAGCGGACCCGACATCGCGCCCACCGCACCCGACAGGGCCGCGGCGACGTCCGCACCGGTGGAGGCGATCACGCGCGCGGTGAACGTGGAGGCGTTCATGCCGTGCTCGGCCGCCGACGTCCAGTACGCGTCGACCGCCTTGACGTGCTTGGGGTCCGGCTCGCCGCGCCAACGGATCATGAAGCGCTCGACCACCGAGTCCGCCTTGTCGATCTCGCTCTGCGGCACCATCGGCAGCCCCTGGCCGCGTGCCGACTGGGCGACGTACGACAGCGCCATCACGGCGGCGCGGGCGAGGTTGTCGCGGGCGGTGGACTCGTCGATGTCCAGCAGCGGTTTCAGACCCCATACGGGGGCGAGCATCGCCAGCGCCGACTGCACGTCGACCCGGATGTCACCGGAGTGCACCGGGATCGGGAAGGGTTCGGCGGGCGGCAGACCGGGGTTGAACGCGCCGTCGACCAGCAGGCCCCACACGTTCCCGAAGGAGACGTGCCCGACCAGGTCCTCGATGTCGACGCCCCGGTAGCGGAGGGCGCCGCCCTCCTTGTCCGGTTCGGCGATCTCCGTTTCGAAGGCGACGACTCCCTCAAGTCCGGGTACGAAGTCGGACATCAGGCGGCTCCTCAGGATGCGTGTGCGGGAAGCGACGGGAGGCAGGAACGATACCCCTGCTGTAAGGAAGCGACAGCGGCCCCACCCGGGATTTTGGCGGGTTCCGCCGATGCGGGGAAGCGTGAGAACAGGCACACTCACGGACCCACTTGCGGGAGGGTTAACCGGAGTTGGCGGTGGGAAGAATGGGGCTGCATCCAGGGCGGGCGCCCCTGCGCACCCCTCCGGGGGGACGGCGCGGCCTGCGGCAGGATGGCCCCGTGCCGAACACACTTCCCGAACCCGACGGGTCCGCCATCGACGCCGCCCACGCCGCCGTCGCCCGTGCCGCCGAGGCGGCCGACACCGACATCGACCCCGCCGTCATGCGCGAGCAGTACCGCGCCGAACCGTTCACCGAGGATTCGCTGGCGCCCTCGCCGATGGGACAGTTCGCCCGCTGGTTCCAGCAGGCCGTCACCGGCGGCCTGCACGAACCGAACGCCATGGTCGTCTCCACCGCCACCCCCGACGGCCGCCCCAGCTCCCGTACGGTCCTGCTCAAGGCGTACGACGGCCGGGGCTTCGTCTTCTACACCAACTACCGCTCCCGCAAGGGCGCCGAGCTCGCCGGAAACCGGTACGTCTCGCTGCTCTTCCCCTGGCACCAGATCGCCCGCCAGGTCATCGTCACCGGCACCGCCGAACGCGTCTCCCGCGCCGAGACCGCCGCCTACTTCCGCACCCGCCCGCACGGCTCGCAGCTCGGCGCCTGGGCCAGCGAACAGTCCAGGCCCGTCGGCTCGCGCGAGGAGCTCACCGCCGCGTACGCCGCCCTGGAGGAGCGCTACCCGGAGGGAGAGAAGGTGCCGGTCCCGCCGCACTGGGGCGGCTTCCGGGTCGTGCCGGAGGCGGTGGAGTTCTGGCAGGGGCAGGAGAACCGGATGCACGACCGGCTGCGGTACGTCAGGACGCGGGACGGCGCGTGGTCGGTGGAGCGGCTGAACCCGTAGGCGCGGGTGCGGAACGACGTGCGCGACGCCGTACGACCCGTGGCACGCAGAACCCCGCGGGCTCGGGTTCCCTCCGAGGAGGAAGCCGGCCGGACGTACCGGCGAGCCCGCGGGGCGGTGACTGCTGGGGATTGGGAACCGGCTGCGCCGGCACCGCACTGAGTGCGACAACGGGCAACTAGCCCGCAGCCACCTCACGAGTCCGGAAAGAAATCACTTCCGAATCACCTCCTTTCAGTGTGCGCACCAGCCTAGGAGCGCCTTGTGGGGCCTTCAACTGATTTTCCCGAACGGGATGTGTGCTGCGTCACGTTCGAGTTGAATGACCATGCGTGGAGCTGAGGTGAACAGCAGCGCGGAGGAAAGACCTGCGGGGGTGCCGGTGAGTGCTTCGCTGAGCAGTGGGACGACGGAACCGAGTGCGGACAGGCCGCCGCCGGGTGCGGAACTGCTCGCCGCACTCCTGGACGGCATGGATGCCGCCCTGTGCGCCTTCGACGCCGACGGCACCGTCACCCACTGGAACCGTGAGGCCGAGCGCATCCTCGGCTGGAGCGCGGGGGACGCCGTGGGTCGGCGCGGCCTGGCGGGCTGGGCGGTGCGCAGCGCGGACGCCGAGGAGGTCCAGCGACGGCTGATGTCGGCGATGCGCGGCGGCGGGCGCCAGGTCCACGAGTTCGCCCTGCTGCGCAAGGACGGCGGCCGGGTCCTGGTCCGGATGCAGTCGGCGGCCGTGCCGGGCGCGGACGGACGGCCGGCCGGGGTCTACGGCGCGTTCGGCGAGGTGCACGCCCAGATCGACCTGGAGCGGGCCATCGCCCTGAGCGAGGTCCTCTTCGAGGACGCCTCCTGGGGCGTGGTCCTGCTCGACGTCGACCTGCGCCCCACCGTCGTCAACGTGCACGCCGCCCGCTCCCTGGGCGGCGGCCGTACGACGCTCCTGGGCCGTCCGCTCGGCGAGACGGTGGTCCAGGGCGTGGACGAACTGGAGGGCGCCCTCCAGCACGTCCTCGCCGAGGGCAGCCCGCCCGCCCCGGTCGACCTGTGGGTGACGCTGCGCACCGCCGAGGGCGAGCGGCGGCGCTGCTGGCGCAGCGGCTTCCTGCGGCTGGCCTCCCCGCTCGCCCAGGAGCCGGTGCCGCTCGGCGTGGGCTGGCTCTTCCAGGACGTCACGGAGGCGAAGACGGCCGAACAGGAGGCGGCCAGACTGCGCTTCCGGGCGAACCAGTTGCACCGTGCGGCGCGAGCCGCCGCCGAGTGCGAGGACCCGATGGAGGCCGCGTTCGCCCACCTCGACTTCGGCCTCGCGGGCTTCGCCGACCACGCCCTCGTGGACGTGCTGGCGGGCGAGCGCCTCGTACGGGTCGCCGCCACGCCCTCCGGCGAGCCGGGGCCGTGCTGCCCGGAGAACGCGGGTGCGGGCATTCCGGTGCGGTACGGGGAGGGCCACCCCGCCTTCCAGGCGCTGGACCGGGTCGGTGCGGTGCGGGCGAGCGCGGGAGTGCGCGAAGCCGCCGTGTGGGCGGCCGAGCGGCAGTGGCCGAAGGACACCGTCCACGCGCTCTGCACGGTGCTGCGCAGCCGGGGCCGCACACTGGGCGCGGTGACCTTCCTGCGCGGTCCTGGACGCCCCGCCTTCGAGCGCCCGGACGCGATGTACGCGGAGAGCATCGCGGTGCGGGTCGCTGCTTCGGTCGACCTGGCCCGAGCGCTCACGGGCCCGGCGGACGCGCCCTGAGCATGCGTGACGGGCACGGCGGACGCACGCCGAACACGCGGTCACGGAGACGGCGCACGTGCGCCGAGCATGCGTGACCGGCACGGCGGACGCACGCTCAGCCCGCGTACGGAACGCGCGCGTCGGCCCGCGTACCGGGCTCGCGCACTGACGACGCCGTAGTGGGCGTGCCCGGAGCGGTACCGCGGGCCCCCGGTACCGGCATGCGGGTGCCCGGTACCGGTTGCGTATGCCCGGTACCGGTGTGCGCGAGCTCGGCACCGTGGTGCGCGTGCTCGGCACCGTGGTGCGCTCGCTGGGTGGAGGGGTGTACGCGCTCAGTGCCGGAAGAAGATCCGGTCCCCGTACTCGCTCATCACGCGTCCGTTCCACTCGTGTCCGCCGTCCACGTTCCCCGAGCGCAGCAGCGGCGGTTCGACGCCGCGGGCCACGAGTTCGCCGGCCGCGGCGGCCATGACCGCCTGCATCAGGGCGGTGGTGACCACGGTGGAGGCGGGGGCGAAGGGCGCGCCGACGCCGTCCGCGGTCAGCTCGGCGTCACCCACGGCGATCTTGCTGTCGAGCACGATGTCGCAGTGGTCCTTGAGGAAACTGCCCGACTTGTGACGCGACCTGGTGCCCTCCGCGTACGCCACGGACGTCACGCCGATCACCTTCAGCCCCAGGGCCCGCGCGTTCATCGCCATCTCGACGGGCAGCGCGTTGCGCCCGGACAGGGAGATGACGACGAGTACGTCGCCGGGTTTGGCGGGGCTGCTGTCCAGGACCGCGCCCGCCAGGCCGTCGACGCGTTCCAGGGCGGAGCCCAGGGTGGCGGGCATGACGTCCACGCCGACGACGCCGGGGACGGCGAGCAGATTCATCAGGGCGAGGCCGCCGGCCCGGTAGACGACGTCCTGCGCGGCCAGTGAGGAGTGGCCCGCGCCGAAGGCGAAGAGCCGGCCGCCGGCGGCCACGGTGTCGGCGATCGCGGCGCCCGCCGCGGCGATGGACTCCGACTCCTCGTCCTGCACCTTGTGCAGCAGTCCGATCGCGGCGTCGAAGAACTGGCCGGCCAGTTTGTTCTCGCTCATCGCAGCACGGTGCGGTCTGGACCAGGGGCCTGTCAATACCGCCTCGCACCGGTGCGGCACGGTTGTCAGTGGGATGCGTCAGAATTGGTCCAGGGCCTGCGCAGGGCGACTGAGCGCACGACGATTTTCTGCCACAGCATCGAGGGGCACACATGTCCGGACTGATCGACACCACGGAGATGTATCTCCGCACCATCCTCGAACTTGAGGAGGAGGGCGTCGTCCCCATGCGCGCCCGTATCGCCGAGCGCCTGGACCAGAGCGGGCCGACCGTCAGTCAGACGGTGGCGCGCATGGAGCGCGACGGACTGGTGACGGTCGCGGGCGACCGCCACCTGGAGTTCACCGAGGAGGGCCGCAGGCTCGCCACCCGCGTGATGCGCAAGCACCGCCTGGCCGAGTGCCTCCTCGTCGACGTGATCGGCCTGGAGTGGGAGCAGGTGCACGCGGAAGCGTGCCGCTGGGAGCACGTGATGAGCGAGGCGGTCGAGCGCCGGGTGCTCGAACTGCTCCGCCACCCCACCGAGTCCCCGTACGGCAACCCCATCCCGGGCCTGGAGGAGCTGGGCGAGAAGGCCGAGGCCGACCCGTTCCTGAACGACGGGATGGTCAGTCTGAGCGAGCTGGCGCCGGGCCCTGAGGGCAAGACCGTCGTCGTACGGCGGATCGGCGAGCCCATCCAGACCGACGCCCAGCTGATGTACACGCTGCGTCGCGCGGGCGTGCAGCCCGGCTCGGTGGTCAGCGTGACCGAGTCGCCGGGCGGCGTACTGGTGGGCAGCAGCGGAGAGGCCGCGGAGCTGGACACGGAGACGGCGTCGCACGTCTTCGTCGCCAAGCCCTGACCCGACCCGAGCCCGCCCGAGGTCCTGCACCCCGCGCCCGGACCGGGTCCTGAACCGAGCCCGGACCAGGTCCTGAATCGAGCCGAGCCCGCACCCGGTCCTCAACCGACCCGAGCCCGGACCTGGTCCTGGTCCTGAACCGAGCCGAGCCGAGCCCGCACCAGGTCCTCGACTGACCCGAGCCCGCACCGGATCCTGAACCGAGCCCGCATCACGCCCGGAACCGAGCCCCCACCGGGCCCAGGCCCGAGGTCGGTCGTCGGGGCCTGGAATCCACCGCCCGCACGGGTGCGACCGTCAGCAAGGTCAACTCCCCGGCACTGCCGGGGAGTTGACCCCCACTTTCGCACCGGAATGCCAGCGGCCGGACGGATCGCGTGCCACGCTGTGTCTGCGGCGCACGAACCGGGGCACACATCGTGAATGAGGGCTGCCGGTCGGGCCCGCAGCGCGGCCGGGGAGGAGGCGGGGGATGAGCCCGTCGTACGTAGCGCACACGGCGTCGCGGAAGGCGCCGTACGAAGAGGGCCCCGGCGCCCTGAGGCGCCGGGGCCTGTCCTCCCCTGCGTCGACCTGGAGCCCCGAGCTCCCTAGGTCGACTCCCGCGGACCGTCTTCCCCGAGCGGCCCGCCTCCCGCAGAAGATCTCCCCTCGGCAGCGCGAGCCAATCCTTGAGCGTTGTCACTCGAAAGTGGGGTCTTGCGTGCCGGACCCGCCTTTTCGAATGAGAGTTCGATAACTTGAGTGTCGTAGCGGTTGTGGAGAGAGCGGGCAGAGCAGGCAACGAAGACGGTCCCGAACCGGAACGACCGGAAGCAGAAGGGGGTGCCAGGCCATATGGTGCGGCGCATCGATGTGACCGGAGCAGACGGCGTACGCCTCGCCGCCTGGGAGTTCGCCGACCCGCCCAAGGACGGCGGTGAGCCGGAGGGGTCTTCCGGCGTCCTTTTGCTGCACGGCCTGATGGGCCGCTCCTCGCACTGGGCGGAGACGGCCCGATGGCTCAGCGAGCGGCACCGGGCGGTCGCCCTCGACCAGCGCGGCCACGGTCGCAGCGAGAAACCGGCGGACGGGCCCTTCACGCGCGAGGCGTACGTCGCCGACGCGGAGGCGGCGGTCGAGCAGCTGGGCCTGGGCCCTGTGACCCTGATCGGCCACTCGATGGGCGCACTGACCGCCTGGCAGCTCGCCGCCAAACGGCCGGACCTGGTGCGGGCGCTTGTCGTCTGCGACATGCGGGCCTCGGCACTCGGGGCCGCCTCCCAGCGGGAGTGGGAGGACTGGTTCAAGGCGTGGCCGGTGCCCTTCGCCACGCTCGCGGACGTACGGAAGTGGTTCGGCGAGGACGACCCGTGGGTGGAGCGGCCCTCCCCGGCGCGCGGCGAGTTCTTCGCCGAGGTGATGGCGGAACGGTCGGACGGCTGGCGTCCGGTCTTCTCGCGCCGCCAGATGCTGCTGTCCCGGGCGACGTGGGTGTACGAGGCGCACTGGGACGAGCTGTCCCAGGTGCAGTGCCCGACGCTGGTCGTACGCGGTCTGGACGGTGAGCTGGGAAGGGCCGAGGCGCAGGAGATGGTGCGGGTGCTGCCGAAGGGGAGGTACGCGGAGGTGGTCGAAGCGGGCCACCTGGTCCACTACGACCAGCCGGAAGGCTGGCGCACCGCCATCGAACCCTTCCTGGAGGAAACCCTCACCCCCCTCCGCTGACCCCGCCCCCAAGCCCGACAGCCCCCTCGGACGCCGCGACCCCCTACGTCAGCCCCCTTGGGCGGCGGGGCCGCCTACGTCAGCCCCCTTGGGCGGCGGGGCCGCCTACGTCAGCCCCCTTGGGCGGCGGGGCCGCCCCCCGGGGGCGGGACGGGCGGGCAAGGGGGCGGCCCCCCACCGGAGGTGCACCCGCCCCGCGCCGTCCGCCCGCCGTACGCCCCGCCCCCCGCCGTACGCCCCGCGCCGCACGCCCGCCCCGCGCCCCTCCACCCCCGTACCCCCCAGGCACAAGGCCCCCGCCCCGCCCTACCCCTTGCTCACCGCCCCCAGAATCTCCGGCAACCGCCGAGCCGTCCCCGGCGCCGCCGCCTTCAGGCCGACCCACGCCGCCAGCGCCCCGTACACCGTCCCGACCGGCAGCAGGATCCAGGTCGCGTGCCCCGCCACGTGCAGCCACACCGTCAGCGCGATCAGCGGCGCGCACAGCACCATCGACACCACCACGCCCGCGACCAGCGACATCCACGCCAGCGACCCCTGTCCGGGGGCCACGGTCTTGCTGCCCTCGCTGGGCACCGAGTACGGGTAGCGCATGGAGGCCACCATGCCGGCCGCCAGCAGCGCCCCCAGCAGGGCGAACGCCAGCCCCAGCACCTCGGGCAGCGTGCGCCAGTCGCCGACGACCGCCGCCGTCACGCACGTCACGAGCAGCGTGTACGGGATGGTGATCGCCAGCAGCGCCAGCAGCCGCGCCCGCAGCTCCTCGTACGCGTCCCGGGTCGTCGAGATCGACGTCGCGACCATCCAGAACGCCGACGTGTCCGTCCCGAACTGGTTGAAGGTGAGCATGCCGAGCATCCCCGTCGCGATGCACGCGAGGTACACCGACCCCGTGCCCTGGAGGGCGTTGAAGACCGGGATGATCAGCCCGATCGCCAGCGAGGTGATCCAGGCGCCCTTCGTCTTGGGGTCGCGCCAGATGTACCGCAGGACCCGCTGCACGGTGGCCCCGGTACGCCCGTCCGGCAGCAGCCGCGACAGCGGCCCCGCCTTGGACTCCTTGCGCGAGGGTCCTGACGACGCCTGGAGGGTCGACCCGTCGGGCTCCGTCATCAGCTTGACGAGCCCGCGCTCCCACACCCACAGCAGCAGCACCAGGGCCGCCACGGCGAGCAGCAGCTGGCAGACACCGCGCCCGTACGCCCCCTCGCTCACCGAGTGCACCGCGCCGACCGCCGAGGCCGGCGGAATCCACTGCACGACCTCGGTGACCGGGTCGAGCACCGACAGGTCGCCGGACCTGGCCAGTCGCTGCCAGCCGAAGTTGACGACCTGGATGCCCACGGCGATGACGAGCCCGCTCAGCACCGCCAGGTCCCGGCCCCGTCGACTGGTCAGCAGCCGTACGTTCAGGGTCGCGACGGTACGGGCGAGGGCCACGCAGGTAAGGACGGTCAGCACGGCGCCGAGCAGCGCCGTCACCGCCCCCGCGAACCCGTGCGCCACGGCGATCACCGAACCCACCACCAGGCAGACGGTGAACAGCGGCCCTATGCCCACCAGCGACGCCACCAGTAGCGCCCGCACCAGGGGCCGGGGCCGCAACGGGAGCATCACCAGCCGCGAAGGGTCGAGCGTCTCGTCGCCGCTCGGGAAGAACAGCGGCATGAACGTCCAGCCGAGCGCGAGGACGAGCGTGATCAGCAGCGTGAAGGCCGGGGCGAACTCCGTCCCGCGCAGCAGGATCAGCCCCAACAACTGCGCCGCGGAGAACAGCACCACCAGCACGAAGGAGGCGATGAAGGCGGCGGTGCGCCCGGACGACTGCCGCAGCCCGTTCTTCAGGAGCGCCAGCTTCAGCCGTACGAACAGGGGCGTCAGCCCCGAGGAAACAGCGTCGGCGGGACCGGCGGAGCCGGCCGGGGCGACCACGGTGTCGGCACTCATCGTCCCGCCCCGCCGCCCAGCCAGTCCAGGCTCTCCCCGGCGTCGCGTCCCTGCGCCCCCACCAGCTCCAGGAACGCGCTCTGGAGGGTCGGCGCGTCGCCGCGCACCTGCGCCAGCGTGCCCTGGGCGCGGATGCGGCCCGCGGCCATCACCGCCACCCAGTCGCACAGCGACTCCACCAGCTCCATGACGTGGCTGGAGAAGATCACGGTGGCGCCCGACGCGGTGTAGCGCTCCAGCACGCCCCGGATGGTCTGCGCCGACACCGGGTCGACGCCTTCGAACGGCTCGTCCAGGAAGAGGACTTGCGGGTTGTGGAGCAGGGCGGCGGCGAGACCGATCTTCTTGCGCATGCCCGTCGAGTAGTCGACGACGAGTTTGTGCTGGGAGCCCGCCAGGTCCAGTACGTCCAGGAGCTGGGTCGCCCGCTTGTCGACCTCGGCGCCGGGGAGCCCCCGCAACCGGCCGCTGTAGGCGAGCAGTTCGCGTCCCGACAGCCGCTCGAACAGGCGGAGGCCCTCGGGCAGCACGCCGATGCGCGACTTGACCCGCACCGGGTCGCGCCACACGTCGTGGCCGCCGATCTCCACGGTGCCCTGATCGGGACGCAGCAGCCCCGTCACCATGGACAGGGTGGTGGTCTTGCCGGCGCCGTTCGGCCCGACCAGGCCGATGAACTTTCCCGCGGGCAGTTCGAGATCGATCCCGGCGACGGCGACCTGCTCGCCGAATCGTTTCCACAGCCCCTGAACCCGTACCGCGGCGGGCGGCGCCGTGTGCGCCTCGCCCGCCTGCCCGGACTGTTCGGTCGGCCCGTGGTCGAATGCTTGGTCAGGCATGACGCGTTGCCTTTCGTGGTCCCCGTATGACGGGCCCACCCTATGTTCGAGCGCGCCCCCGCGCAGTAGCCGCTTCCCGCCCGCACGCGTACGCGAGGGGGTTGATCAGCTCCTCGGCGTCCGGCAGCCACCGGTTCGCCGGGGTGGGACGGCGGGCCCACTGCACGGCGCCCATGCCTCCCATGCGGGTCGGCGGGGCCGCCACGTAGTCGCCCTCGCCGCGCGAGACCAGGTCGAGGGCGTTCGGTGCCCAGCCCAGCTTCCGTACCAGGTCCGGAATCTTCGCGCCCGCGCCCGGCAGCACGAAGAAGAGGAGCCGGCGGTCGGGGGTGCTGGTCACCGGGCCGAGGGCGAGGTCCATGCGCTCCATCCTGGCCAGCGCCAGGAAACCGGCCGTCTCGGGCACGTCGAGGGCGTCGAAGGTGCGGCCGGTGGGCAGCAGGATCGAGGCCCCGGGCGTCTTCTGCCACATCCTGCGCGCCGCCACCGCACTGCCCGTCGCCTGCGTCGCCCAGTCGTCGCCGGTGGGGTGCGCGCCGGGGGCGGTGCACGTCACGTCGCCGCACGAGCAGCGCTCGACCCCCTCCCGCGCCTCCAGCCAGGTGCCGGGGACCACGTCCCAGTGCCGTTCTTCCGCGTATCGCACGGCGCTGTCGAGCAGCTGATCTCGTCGCTGCTGAGGGATCCGGTCTGCGTCCGTGACGTCCGTGACTCCGATGGTCTCTTCCACGAACAACACAACTACGCCTGCCAACTCCGGTTACGGGCGTGGCCTGCCGGGACGTGGCGCAACGATCCTGCATGCGGGGCGCATGGGTGCACGGGCGGGGGCGCGCAGGTGGGTCCGGGGCGGTGGGCGGGAAGCCACACCTGTGGAAGCCCGGAACCAGCCGGAACCACCCGCCGCTCCCCGGAAGTACAGGGCCGTATCAGGAAGTTCACGACGGTACGCGGAAGTACCGGAAAAACCTCCGTGTTCCGGCATGTGCGCGCATCACCGTAGATGTCTCGCATTCTTTGCATATCCGCAGGGCATTGATCTCCGCACGGAATCCGCAGGGATTCACCAGGAGTTCCCAGCGCCCGCACCAGGGGGTACACATGGCAGCCAGGCCGCTCGTCGCTCGTCAGCCGAACGAACGTCTCCAGGCGCTCATCCAGGAGGCCGGCTGCTCCAACGCCGGCCTGGCCCGCCGGGTCAACATGTGCGGCGCCGAGCACGGCCTCGACCTGCGCTACGACAAGACGTCGGTCGCGCGGTGGCTGCGCGGCCAGCAGCCCCGGGGGCGGGCCCCGGGCATCATCGCGGAGGCCCTGGGCCGCAAACTGGGGCGCACGGTCACCATCGACGAGATCGGCATGGCCAACGGCAAGAACCTGGCGTCCGGCATCGGGCTCCAGTTCTCGCCGACCGTCCTGGGCGCGATCGAGCAGGTCTGCGAGCTGTGGCGCAGCGACGTGGGTCGCCGGGACTTCCTGTCCGGTTCCTCCGTGGCGTCGTCGGCACTGGTGGAGCCGAGCAGGGACTGGCTGATCACGGGCGCGGACCACCAGGTGGCACGGCATGCCGGATCGCGGGTGGGGGCGAGCGACGTGCAGGCGGTACGGGCGACGACGGAGGCGCTGGTGGCCCTGGACCACAAGTTCGGCGCGGGGCACGTGCGGCCGATCGTCGTGCACTACCTCAACAGCGTCGTCTCCGGGCTGCTGTCCGGGTCCTACCGGGAGGCCGTCGGCCGGGAACTGTTCGCCGCGGTCGCCAGGCTGACCGAGCTGGCCGGATACATGGCCGTCGACACGGGGCAGCCGGGGCTCGCCCAGCGCTACTACATCCAGGCACTGCGGCTCGCCCAGGCGGCGGGGGACCGGGGGTACGGAGGGTACGTACTGGCCGCCTCCATGAGCCACCTCGCCGCCCAGCTCGGGAACCCGCGCGAGATCGCCCAGTTGGCGAGGGCCGCGCAGGAGGGCGCGAGGGGACGGGTCACGCCCCGTACGGAGGCGATGTTCTACGCGGCGGAGGCGCGCGGCCACGCGCTGCTGGGCGACGAGAGGACCTGCCAGACGGTGGCGGGGAAGGCGCAGTCGGCGATGGAGCGGGCGCACGACGCGGGCGACACGGGGGACGACCCGGTGTGGATCGCGCACTTCGACCAGGCGTACCTCGCCGACGAACTCGCGCACTGCCACCGCGACTTGGGGCAGGCGCAGGCGGCGGCGCGCAGGGCGCAGGAGAGCCTGTCCGGACATCCGGACAGCCGGGTGCGCCGACGGGCCATCGGCCTCGTGCTGCTCGCCTCCGCGCAGGTGCAGCAGCGCGAGGTGGAACAGGCCTGTCACACGGGCACGCGTGCGGCCGAGCTCCTGGGAACGCTGCGGTCGAACCGGGGGGCGGAGTACCTGGAGGACTTGCAGCAGCGTCTCGACCCGTACCGCGACGAGCCCTCGGTACGGGAGTTCGGGGCGCGGATGGAGATGCAGGCAGCGTGAGGCGTCGTACGAACACCCCCTGAGCAGCGTCAACGGCCGACGGTGCGGGACGGCGTACGAGGTCGGGCGGGGTGCCGGTGACCAGCGACCACGGGCGCGTGGCAGCGGGGCGGATTCACCCGGTAGCGTGAACCGGTGATTCCGTCCCTCGCCCTCGCGGCGAGGAACCCCGGTACCGATGGCAGGAGCCCCCGTTGACGCAGAGCGAACAGGGTGATGAGCCGCAGCATCCCGCTGTGCGCCCCGCACACGAGGGTGCAGGGCTGCCCCCGGCGCAGCAGTACCCGCAGCAGGCGCAGCAACAGCCCTACGCACCGCAGCAGTACGACCCGCGGCAGTACCAGCAGCAGTGGCCGGCCGCGCCGGGCGGGATGCCGGGCGAGGCCCCCGGACAGGGAGCCGACGGGGCGACGCCGTCCCAGGGGCGGGGCTGGGACCAGTCGTGGGGGGCGGACGCCCAGGACACCCGGAGCCCCCGGAGTTTCCCGGAGCCCCAACAGCCCTCCGCGCCGCAGCAGATGACGGGCTGGCAGCCGATGCCTCAGCCGCCCCTGGCCCAGCCGCACGCACAGCCGTCGGCGCCGCAGCAGCCCGCCTGGGACATGCCCGCGCCCGGCGGGGACGCGGACGCCACCCAGTTCATCCCGCCCGTGCCGCAGGGCCCCGGGGCGCTCCCGCCGGAGCACCCGATGACGCACCCCTCCGGCCTCGGAGACCGCACGGCCGCGGCGGACCAGTCCGGTTACGGGGCTGCCGGCCACGGAAGCCACGCCGGGAGCGCCGGACCCCTCGACGGAACCCAGTTCCTCGGACAGCAGGCGCTCCAGCCGCCCGCCGGGTCGGACGCCGACGCCACGCAGTACCTGCCGCCGGTGCCCGCCGACGCCGCGTACGCGCCGCGTCCCGAGGCGCCGTTGCGGCCGGGCGCGCCCGGGGAGCGCCAGCCGCCCGCCGAGTTCGACAGCCTCTTCCGTCCGTCCGCCCCCCGGGCCGCCGCCGAGGAGCCGGACGCACCCGCCTCCACGCAGCAGATGCCGCGCTTCCTGCCGCCCCGGCAGCAGGAGGCCGAGCAGGAGGAGGCGCGCTACCAGCAGTACCAGCAGCCCGGCCACGGACAGGGCGGTTACGGGCCCGGCGGTGATCCCGCGCCCGGTCGGCGCAAGGTCGGCGCGGTGCCGATGATCGCCGCCGTGGTGATCGGGTGCTCGGTGCTCGGCCTGGGCATCAGCGCGCTGGCCAGTTCGGGCGGCGACACGGACGCCAAGGGGGACGACGCCACGACGGTGGCGTCCGGCAGTTCGCTGCCCGCGACGCCCGCCGACAAGGCCGCGGACCCCGCCGAGGCGCAGGCCCAGGCGCTGGAGAAGCTCCTGGAGACCAGCAACGACAGCCGTTCCACGGTCATCAACGCCGTCGACTCCATCAGCAGGTGCGAGAAGCTCGACAAGGCGGCGTCCGACCTGCGCGGCGCGGCCACCCAGCGGCGCGGCCTGGTGAACCGGCTGGAAGCCCTCACGGTGGACAAGCTGCCCGAGCACGCGGCACTGACCGAGGCGCTCAACAGGGCGTGGCAGGCGTCCGCGGCGGCCGACGACCACTACGCGGCATGGGCCGACCGGGTCGCCGGCGGCAAGCAGCGCTTCTGCCCGAACGGCAAGGCGCAGGCCACCGGCGCACGCCAGCTGGGCGACCGGGAGAGCGGCAAGGCGTCCCGGGCGAAGAAGGAGGCGGTGGTGCTGTGGAACTCGATCGCCGGGAAGTACGGGCTGACCCGGCACCAGGCGACGGACCTGTGAGCAAGCGCACGCGCGCGTGCCGCGGCCGACGGGCGGGTCGCCGGTGCGGTGACGGGGGAATCGTGGGGGCTTGTCCGGACTGAATTCGCATGCCCGTACGATCGGCAACCGTGCAAGCTTCTGCGAACCCTTCCCGTCGCGGCCGTCGCTCCACCACCATGGGCGGCATGCCGCTGAATGACATGCCGTGGTGGCGCTGGCGCACTCAGGTGCGTTCCGCGCTGCACATGCTCTCCGACCCCGTCTTCCACCAGGAGTGCTGGCTGGCCGGTCTCGACGGGTACGGGGACATCACCGATGCCGTGTACCGCCTCGTCGAGGACACCTGGCTGGACAACTGGTCCGCCGAGAAGTACGTCGGGTCCATATTCCGGGATCCGGACGAGGCGGCCCTCGTGGACGCCGCCGTGCTCCGGGTCCTGCGGATCATGCACGAGGTCGGCGCGGACGCCCCCGTACCGGCCTATCTGGCGCACCCCCTGTGGCCGGAGGCGGTCCGGGCGGCGCGGGAGGCGCACGTACGGATGGCGACGAGCGACGGGGACGACCCGGACACCGCGCCGCGCTCCCTGGACGTCATCCGCATTCTGACCACTCCCGCCTGATCTGGGCGGATGTGCGATCCTCTGGGGTCATGAGCGACCCCAAGGCCGGCTCCCCGGCCACCCCCGCCACCGACCACTACGTCCTGACCCTCTCCTGCCCGGACAAGCAGGGCATCGTGCACGCCGTGTCCAGTTACCTCTTCATGACCGGCTGCAACATCGAGGACAGCAGGCAGTTCGGGGACCACGACACGGGGCTGTTCTTCATGCGGGTCGCGTTCTCGGCGCAGGACCCGGTGTCGGTGGACAAGCTGCGGGCCAGTTTCGCCGCGATCGGGGACGCGTTCCGGATGGACTGGCAGATCCACCGGGCCGCGGACCGGATGCGGATCGTGCTCATGGTCAGCAAGTTCGGCCACTGCCTCAACGACCTGCTGTTCCGCTCGCGGATCGGTGCGCTGCCGGTGGAGATCGCCGCCGTCGTCTCCAACCACCCGGACTTCCGCGAACTGGTCGCCTCGTACGACATCCCCTTCCACCACATCCCCGTGACGAAGGACACCAAGGCGACCGCCGAGCAGCAGGTGCTCGACCTGGTCGAGGCGGAGCGGGTGGAACTGGTCGTGCTCGCCCGCTACATGCAGGTCCTCTCCGACCACCTGTGCAAGCAGCTCAGCGGCCGGATCATCAACATCCACCACTCCTTCCTGCCGAGCTTCAAGGGCGCCAAGCCCTACCACCAGGCGCACGCGCGCGGCGTGAAGCTGATCGGCGCGACCGCGCACTACGTGACGGCCGACCTCGACGAGGGCCCGATCATCGAGCAGGAGGTCGAGCGGGTCGGCCACGAGGTCACGCCCGAGCAGCTGGTGGCCATCGGCCGCGACGTCGAGTGCCAGGCACTGGCGCGCGCGGTGAAGTGGCACAGCGAGCACCGGGTGCTGCTCAACGGGCACCGTACGGTCGTCTTCGCCTAGCGCGGCCGGCGTGCGCGGGGCCTCACAGCCGTGACAGCGACGCCGCCGCGAACAGCACGTCCCGCACCGCCGCCCGGTCGCCGAGCTGGCCCGCCGCCGCTTCCTGGGGCGAGACGTGTCCGGCGGCCAGCTGGCAGAACTCGACGCCGTCCAGCGCGATGTGCGCCACCTTGCGGTCCGCGGAGCCGACGGCGGCGGGGGAGTCCAGCGGGATCCACCAGTCGCCGCCCCCGGGCCCCTCGACCTCCAGGTGCAGGGTGCGGCCGGGTGAGCCCGCCGTGACGAGCGACTGCGCGGGCGCGGCGAGTCCGGCCCGGCGGCGGGCGGCGAGCGTGCCGGGGAGCAGCCGGGCGGCCAGGTCGATCAGCTTGTGCAGGTGGGCGCCGGTCGGCGGCTCGTACGGGTAGTCCACGGCCCGCGCGATGTCGTCGGCGTGCACCCAGCACTCGAAGGCCCGCTCCAGCAGCGCGTCTTCGAGGGGCAGGGTGAAGGCGCCGTAGGAGACGTCCAGTTCCGCGGCCCCGCCGCCCGCGAAGGACACCGTGCGCAGCAGGGTGTGGCTCTGTTCGCGCCACGGGCCGCGGACGGTGAGGGTGGGCGGCTGCCGGGCGCTCAGCCAGTACGTCTCCGTGCGGCTGGTGGGGTCCCCGTCACCGGCCGCGTCGAGGGGGTCGTCGAGACCGAGGGCCGCGGCCACGAGTCCGTCGACCGTCATGAGGTGGCCGATGACCGAGGCGACGGTCGCCTTGCGCCGGACCTGCCGTTCCTCCTCGAACCAGCGCAACTGCACGGGGGCGTGCCATTCGCCGGGGTCGATGTCCGACAGCAGGGCGTCCAGGCGGGCCGTCTCGGTGTCGTAGGGCTGCGCCCAGGCGGGCACCGGGACGCGGGGCGGGCGGCGGCTGAGGCAGGTGGCCAGGACGCGGGAGCGGAGCTGCGGGTCGAGGTCGAGTCCGCGCTCGGTCTGGAGCAGGCCGACCGCGTCCCGCAGCCGCACCGCCTCCTCCGCGCAGGAGCCGCAGTCGGTGAGGTGCTCCTCGACGGCGAGGGTCTCCTCGGGGGAACAGGCGGCCAGCGCCCAGGCGCCGAGGAGGGACTTGAGGATGCGGTGCGGGTCGACGACTCCGCCGCCACCGCCTTCCGGGCCGACGACGGGCTCGTCCCGTACGGCGAACCCGTCCTGCTGGGCGGGCCGGTCCCGTACGGAAGGCTCGTCCTGTGCGGTGGGCCCTCCCCGTACGGCAGGCTCTTCCCGTCCGGCCGGCTCCTCCCGTACGGCAGGCTCGTCCCGTACCGCCGGGTCCTGCCGTACGGGCGGCTCGTCCGGGGTCGTGGGGTGTGCCGGGCGGCCCGTGGCCGTCGTTTCCGGGGTGCCGTTCACCGGGCGCTCCCGTACTCCCGGCCGCCGGTGCCGCGGGCCGCGTGCGCGGTCGAGAGCAGTTGCAGGCCCAGCCGCAGCCTGCGGCGCGCCTCGTCCTCGGTGACGCCCAGCCGATGGGCGGTCTGCCGGTAGTCGAAGCGTTTGAAGTACGCGAGTTCCAGGGCCTCCCGCAGGGGAGCCGGCATCGACGTGACGATGTAGTCCGCGCGGGCCACGGCCGCCGCCCGGTCCACCTTCAGCTCCAGTTCCTCGGCCGCGCCCTCGCCGTCCGCGAGCGCCGCCGACTCCGACTGCCGCAGCCGGTGCACAGCGCGGCGGTTGGTGAGCCGGGCTATCCAGGCACGCATGGAGCCTTCCTTCGGGTCGTAGGCGTGCGGGTTCTCCCAGACGTGACCGAAGACGTCCCGGGTGATCTGGTCGGCGGCGTCCTCGTCGTCCAGCACCCGGTGCGCCAGGCTGTGCACCAGGGACGCGAACCGGTCGTACAGCTCTCCGAGTGCCGCTGCCTCGCCCCGTGCCAGCCGCTGCTGCATCCTGCGGTCCCAGCGCGGAGGTGCGTCCTTCGCCATCCGGTTCCCCTCCCCGTGCGACACCGCCGTACGGGCGACCCGTACGACATCCCCGTCACCGCCCCGTGCCCCTGCTCCTTCGAATGTAGTGCGCGGACCGGACGGCGCATGCCCCATTGTGGCAAGTGCGTACCGTCCGCGGTCCTGGACGGCAGCGATCCGGTCACGGCGCACCTCCTGCCGACGTGGCGCACAGGAAGGCGGTGTTTCATGGAGGGGCGGTAGGGAAGCCGCGTTGAGGAAGGACTACTTCCGGTTAGGCGAAAGGTCCGACGCGTGACGCTGAAGGTGAAAGAGGCCGAGCACGGCGGCTGGGCCGTGCTGCACATCTCCGGCGAACTGGACCTGGTGACCTCGCCCGCCGTCCGCCAGCACGTGCACCACGCCGTCGCGGACGGCCGGCACCGGGTCGTGCTGGACCTGACGGACGTGCTGTTCTGCGACTCCAGCGGGGTCGGCGTGCTGATCGCCGCCCGTCGGCTGATGCGTTCCTGCCAGGGCAGCCTGCGGCTGATCCTCCCGGCGCGCGGCGCGGTCGACGGCAGCCACGTCAACCGGGTCCTCGCCGCCCTCGGCGTGCGGCGTCTGTTCGAGGTGTTCCCTGACGTGCAGACGGCCGTGGACGACTCGGCGCAGTCCCTGTCCGCCTGAACCCCGGCGAGCGCCCGCCCCGGGCGCGCGTTCCGCGTCGTCGGCCTGGTGTCCGAGGTCCCCTCTCCGGGATGATTTCCGCACACCACCTGCCTCGTTCCACCCCCAGCACGTACCCTCGCCTGCATGGACAGCGCAGAGTACGAGCGCAAGACAGCGGCCCGTTTCGCCTCCTTCGACCAGGACGGCAACGGCTACATCGACCGCGAGGACTTCAGTGCCGCGGCCGCCGCCATTCTTGCCGAGTTCGACACCACCGCCCGCTGCGACAAGGGGCAGGCCCTCTACAGCGGCGCCGAGGCGTTCTGGCAGGGCATGGCCGGAATCGCCGACGTGGACGGTGACCAGCGGGTGACCCGCGGCGAGTTCGTGACGGGCGCGGTCAAGCGCCTGCGCGACAACCCCCAGCGGTTCGCCGAGATCGCCCGCCCCTTCCTGCGGTCGGCGATCGAGATCGCGGCGTCGGCGGACGACGAGGGGGACGGGCTCACCGTCCGGTCGGCCACCAGACTGCTGCGGGTCCTGGGCGCGGACGAGCAGGTCGCCGAGCGGGTGGCCGCCGCCCTGGACGCGGACGGTGACGGCCGCATCACCGAGGAGGAGACCATGAACGCCTTCGCCGTGTACTACACGCTGGACGGCCCGGACCTGCGGTAACGCTGCCGCCCGGGGCAGGGCGCCTCGTGCCGTGCGGGAGCGGTCCGGCTCAGCCGCCGAACCGCTCCCTCAGCCGGTACTTGAGCACCTTGCGCAGCGTCTCGTTCCTCGGCATCGCGTCGACCACCTCCAGCCGCTCGGGCAGCTTGTACGCGGCCAGTCCGGCCCCGCGCAGGTACGCCACGACGTCCGGCAGCGTCAGCTCCCCGTCCGGCCCGCGCAGTTCGACCACGGCGCACACCTGCTCCCCGCACGTCTCGTCGGGCAGTCCGATCACCGCCGCCTCGGCGACCGCGGGGTGGGCGTGCAGCAGGTCCTCGATCTCCTTCGCGGAGACGTTCTCGCCCTTGCGGATGATGACGTCCTTGAGCCGCCCGGTCAGCACCAGGTGCCCCGACGCCGTCAGGTGCCCCAGGTCGCCGGTGAGCAGGTACCCGTCCTGGTCGAATGCGCCGGCCGCGCCCGAAGCCTCCGCCCCCAAATATCCCTGGCAGACCGCCTCTCCGCGCAGCCGTATCTCGCCGTCGACCCCGGGCGGCACGGGCCGGCCCCCGGGATCGGTGACGCGGACCGACATGCCCTCCGGGGGCCGGCCCTCCGTGGTGGCCAGGTGGTGCGGGGTGTCGTCCGGCGAGTTCATCGTGATCATGGGCACCTCGGTCATCCCGTACCCGTGGGTGAGGGCGCACCCCAACTCCCGTACGACGGCGTGGTACAGCTCCGGCGGTTTCGGCGCGCCTCCGCCCGCGAGCAGCCGGAGCGTGGGGATCACCGGCCGGCCCGGCTGTTTGCGCTGTTCGGCCAGGAACATCGAGTAGAACGCCGTGGAGCCGCCCGCCACGGTCACCCGGTGGCGGCGATATTCGGCCAAAGACTCCGGCAGCCGGAAGTGCTCGAAGAGGACCGCGGGAAAGCCGTACAGCAGCAGCATCACCAGGTAGTCGGGGCCGCCGATGTGCGCGTACGGGAAGGCGATCGACCCGACGTCGTCCGCGCGCAGCCGCAGCGCGTGCGCCAGGCACGACCCGCCCGCCAGGAGGGACCGGTCGGTGTGCAGCACGCCGCGGGGAGCGGCGGTCGTCCCCGACGTCCAGTAGATCCACCGTACGGACGTGCCGTCGGCCGGAGCGGGCGGCAGCAGCCCGGGATCCGCGTCCGGCAGGGCGTCGTACACGTCGAGCACGAGGAGGGTGCGGGGCAGGTCCGGTGCGAGGCGGTGGGCCATCGCGGCGTGGTCGAAACCCCGCCGGTGACCGGGCACCGCGAAGCAGTCGGCCCCGGCCTCGCGCAGCGCGAAGCCCACTTCGCGGTCGCGGAGGAAGGGGATCAGGGGCGACTGCACGGCCCCCAGGCGGGCCAGTGCGAGGGAGAGGAGCACCGTCTCGATCCGGGTCGGCAACTGCCACGCGACCACGCTCCCGGCCCTCACCCCCCGCTCGTACAGTCCGGCGGCGGCCCGCTCGGCACGGGTGCGCAGCGCGCCGAAGGTGAGGGTGCGTTCCCCCTGGAGGAGCACCGGCCGGTCGGGGGTGAGCGCGGCCCGGCGCACCACCAGCTCCCAGAGGGTGCGGGACGTGCCGAGGGTGCGCGGGGTCTCCGGGGGCGGGGCGCCCGGGTGCGGCACGTACGGGGGCGGGGTGTGCGGTGCGCTCACGGGCTTCCCCTTCGACTGCCGACGCGACCTGACGGCCAGTCAGATCCACGGCCGAGGGTAGGGCGGCGCGCCTTGTCGGTCCAGGGGTGCGCCGCTAGCCTCGGTTCTGACGGGTCATCAGATACAAGGACCACCCGAAAGGGAACGCCGGATGGAACTGCCCCGGATCATCAGCGTCGACGACCACGTGATCGAGCCCCCGCACCTGTTCTCCACCTGGCTCCCCGCGAAGTACCGCGCCCGCGGCCCGCAGCCCCTCACCGCGGGAATCGGCGAACTGGCCTACCGGGGCGGCAAGTACGTCATCACCATGGACCCGGAGGGGCCGCCGACCGACTGGTGGGTCTACGAGGACCTCAAGTTCCCGTACAAGCGCAACATCGCCGCCGTCGGCTTCGACCGCGACGAGATGACCCTTGAGGGCATCACCCGCGCCGAGATGCGCAAGGGCTGCTGGGACCCGGCCGAACGCCTCAAGGACATGGACCTCAACCACGTCGAGGGCTCGCTGTGCTTCCCCACCTTCCCGCGCTTCTGCGGCCAGACCTTCGCCGAGGCGCACGACAAGGAGGTCGCGCTGGCCTGCGTGCGCGCGTACAACGACTGGATGGTCGAGGAGTGGTGCGGCGACAGCGGCGGCAGGCTGATCCCCCTGTGCCTCGTCCCCCTCTGGGACATCGGCCTCGCGGTGGCCGAGATCCGGCGCAACGCGGCACGCGGGGTGCGCGCCGTGACCTTCTCCGAGATCCCCACCCACCTCGGGCTCCCCTCCATCCACTCCGGTTACTGGGACCCCTTCTTCGCGGTGTGCGAGGAGACGCAGACGGTCGTCAACATGCACATCGGCAGCAGCTCCCAGATGCCCGCCGCTTCCCCCGACGCCCCGCCCGCCGTCCAGGCCGCCCTGTCCTTCAACAACGCGATGGCCTCGATGATGGACTTCCTCTTCTCCGGGGTCCTGGTGAGGTTCCCGCAGCTCAGACTCGCCTACAGCGAGGGCCAGATGGGCTGGATACCGTACGCGCTGGAACGCGCCGACGACGTGTGGGAGGAGCACCGCGCCTGGGGCGGCGTCAAGGACCTGATCCCCGAACCGCCCTCCACCTACTACTACCGGCAGATCTTCTGCTGCTTCTTCCGCGACAAGCACGGCATCGCCTCGCTCGACGTCGTCGGCCGCGACAACGCCACCTTCGAGACCGACTACCCGCACGTCGACTCGACCTTCCCGCACACCAAGGAGGTCGCCCTCGACCACGTCAGGGGCCTCGACGACGAGACGGTCCACAAGCTGATGCGCGGCAACGCCATCCGGATGCTCGGCCTCGACCTGGACAAGGAGCGGCGAGCCGGCTGATGGACCTCACGTACACGCCCCAGGAGGAGCGGTTCCGGGCGGAGCTGCGCAGCTGGCTGGCGCGCGTCCTGCCCTCGCTGCCGGAGCGGCCCGACCCGCTCGACTGGCCCGCCAGACGCGCGTACGACACCGGCTGGCAGCGGATGCTGCACGACGCCGGGTACGCCGGCCTCCCGCACACGGCGACCCCCACCCAGCACCTCATCTTCCTGGAGGAGACCGAACGTGCCGGCGCCCCCTACGTCGGCGCCAACTTCGTCGGGCTGCTGCACGCGGGCCCCACGATCGCCGCCGAGGGAACCCCCGAGCAGCGGGCCCGCTGGCTGCCGCCGATCCTGCGCGGCGACGAGGTGTGGTGCCAGGGCTTCAGCGAACCCGAGGCCGGCTCCGACCTGGCGTCCCTGCGCACCCGGGCGGTCCGCGACGGCGACCACTACGTGGTCACTGGCTCCAAGACCTGGACCTCGCACGCCGAGGTCGCCGACTGGTGCGAGCTCCTGGTCCGCACCGCGCCCGTCGCCCCGGGCACGCCGAAGCACAAGGGCATCAGCTGGCTCGCGCTGCCGATGGACGCACCAGGGGTGACCGTACGGCCGCTGCGCACGCTCGCCGGCACCGCCGAGTTCGCCGAGGTGTTCCTCGACGAGGTGCGCGTCCCCGTCGGCAACCGCGTCGGCGCGGAGAACGACGGCTGGCGCGTCACCCTGGTCACCCTCTCCTTCGAACGCGGCACCGCCTTCGCCGGCGAGGTCGTCGCCTGCCGCCGCACGCTCGCCGCCCTCGCCCGGACGGCCCGCGCGAACGGCCGCTGGGACGACCCGGTGCTGCGCCGCCGGCTGGGCCGGCTGCACGCGGACCTCACCGTCCTGTGGCGGCTCGTCCAGTGGAACGTCAGTGCGGCCCAGCACACCGGCGGCGTCCCCGGCGCGGGCGGCTCCGTCTTCAAGCTGCGCTACTCGCACGCCCGCCAGGAGCTGTACGACACGGCCGCCGAGGTCCTGGGCCCCGGGTCGCTGGACCTCGACCACGAGTGGGCCGCCGACCGCCTGACCTCCCTCTCGTACACCATCGCCGCGGGCACCTCCCAGATCCAGCGGAACATCGTCGCCGAGCGCCTCCTCGGCCTCCCGAAGGGCCGGTGAAGCGACTCCCGTGGACTTCCGGCCGACCGACGACCAGCGCGCCCTGCGAGCAGGGGCACGGGAACTGCTCGACCGGCGCTTCGACCGCGAGGCACTGCGCGCCGCCGCCGGCCGCGGCGGACGTCTGGACCGGTCCCTGTGGCGCGCGCTCGGTGCAGCGGGCTTCTTCGCGCTGCGCCTGCCCGAAGCGGAGGGCGGGGCCGGCCTGGGCCTGGCCGAAGCGGTCCTGCTCTTCGAGGAGGCGGGCCGCGCGCTGCTGCCCGGCCCCCTGGTGGACACCCATCTCGCGGCCGGGGAGGTGAAGGGGGCCGCGGAGGGGGAGGCGGTGGTCACCGCCCCGTACGGGCCGCTGGTGGCCCACCTCGCGGACGCGGACGTCGTACGGGGCGTGGACCCGCCCGGACGGGCGGACGCCCGGCCGATCCGCTCGGTGGACCCGCTCACCCCGCTGCACCGCCTGCCGCCGGACGTCCGAAGCCCCGCACCCCCGGAGCCGGAGGCGGTCCTCCTCACCGCCGCCGAACAGTGCGGAAGTGCGGGCCGCACGGTCGACCTCGCGGTCCAACACGCTCGCACACGGACACAGTTCGGGCAGCCGGTCGGCGCATTCCAAGCAGTGCAGCACCTGTGCGCCGGGATGCTGGTGCGGGCCGAGCTCGCCCGGACCGCCGTGTACGCCGCAGCCGTCACCGGGGCGCACGCCGAGATCACGGCCGCGAAGCTGCTCGCCGACGAAGCGGCGCAGGACAACGCCCGCGACTGCCTCCAGGTGTGCGGCGGCACGGGCTTCACCTGGGAGTCCGACGTACACCTGCACCTGAAGCGAGCATGGGTGCGGGCCGGGCGGGGGCCGACGAGGGCGCGGGCGGAGGAGGAGCTGGCGGCCGATCTGCTCGCCGGCGCGGACCGGTGGGACGGCTGAGGACCACCACGACGGGCCCGCTGATCAGGTGTGATCGGCCGCTTCGGGAGCAACCGGACCAAACGGAACGGCGGTTCGGTCCGGTGGGCAAAGGTAGCGGCAGAAGAGGTCACCCTGCGTCGATATCGGGTTGTGTCCTTCTCAGGAGTCGTCACGGGCAGGAGTCGGGCCCCGGCTCGGGTACGCTCCGCAGATGCGAGTGGTGGTGGAGCGGGGTCTTCCCGGTGCGGTCTGTATGGCGGCTCCGGACCGGGCGACGCGCTGCGAGAGCACCGCTGCTCGCGTCGGACGGTCGCGCCACAAGCGCTCACGTTCGACTCTCCGCAGCGTGCGTCGCACAGTATGCAGGACGCGTACTCCTTCGCGCTGGAATATGCCTGAAGCGCTTGTTGCGGTGACGATGCGTCAACCATGCTGTCTCGCAAGGGAATCACGTTCCGTGACCCTGAGGAGACACGAGGCGTTGTGTCCGCCGGTTCGGATGGTGTGAGCGGTGCAGGTGCTTCAGATGCAGTTGGAGGTCGGGGCCGACCCCGCGGAGGTGGGGCGGGCCCGTAGATGGGCGCGGTCCCGGCTGGCCGGGGCAGGCATAGCGGTCGACGAGTCGCTCGCCGAGACGCTGATCCTGCTCATTTCCGAGCTGGTGACCAACGCGGTCGTGCACACGGGCTGTCCTGCCGTGCTGCGGATGCTCTTCCCCGGGGACGAGGCGGACGCGGCCGACGGCGACTCCGGTTCCGTCCGTGCGGAGCCGGGGGCGGGCCCGGCGCCCTGTCCGGGCCCGGGTGCCGGCTCCGGTCCGGTTCCGGCAGCAGGGGCCGGACCGGAGGCGGTGTCCTGCGGCGGCACGGTGCGGGTGGAGGTCGCGGACGTCAGCGCGTGCCCGCCCCGGCCGCGGCACGCCGAGGGTGACGACACCAACGGGCGCGGCCTGGAACTGGTCGACGGACTCGCCGACCGGTGGGGCTGGCAGGTCGAGGGCGCAGGCAAACGGATCTGGTGCGAGGTGGACCGTCGGACCGAGCCTGCCGGAGGGGCGCTCGCGGACCACCCCGAGGCCGGGCTGTACGAGCCGTCGTGCGCCGTCACCCACCTGGCGTGACGGGCACGGCGCCGACCCGGTGTTGACGCGGGGTGGCGGCCTGATCACCCTGGGGTGAGCGATTCGCCGCGAGGGGACGCCGAGGTACGACCCGGTTCCCGGACGGCCGGCGTAACCCGGCCCTCGGCGAAGGCGGGTCGGTAGGAGCGGTGGGCCGTCGCACTGGCGCGACGGCCTCCGTCAGCGATCGTAACGGACCGGTCGCGTCGGCCCCCGCCGACGGATGCCGATCGCTCCGGTACGGATTCCGGCTCCTGTCTAGAGGATCGCGACCGGCGCGACCGGCGTCCCCGTGCCGCCGACGAACGGCTCCGGCATCGCCGACAGCAGGAACGCGTACCGCCGCTCCTGCGCGCAGACCTCCGACAGCTCCTCCAGGTTCCAGTTCTGGCCCTGGAGCATGCCCATCTCGACCAGGTGCAGGGCGTGCACCGGCAGCCAGAGGTCCTCGATCTCCGGCGGGACGATTTCGAAGGTGAGGGTGTCGTTCGCGACGGCGGCGGCCTCGCGGGCGTGGAACCACTCGGGCGTCCGGACGGAGAGGCCGGGCGACGGGTATCCGTACGCGTGCTTGTCCCCGCCCAGGTACACCCGCATCTGCCCGGTCCGCACGAGCACCACATCGCCCGAGCGGACCCTGACCGAGGCGAACTCCTCGGCGGCTTCCAGGTCGTGGGGCGTCACGGCATGGCCGCCCGGCAGCCGGTCGACCCCGTGCGCCCGTGCCACGTCCAGCAGCACCGCGCGCGAGACGACGTGCCGGACCTTGTCGATGCCGCTGAACGCGGCGCGGGCGTGCGCGGTGACGGTGTCCGCGGACCGGCCGTTGTAGATCTTCCCCGAGTGCGAGGCGTGCGTGAGGGCGTCCCAGTGGGTGGCCGCCTGGAGCCCCATGGTCACGACGTCGTCGCTGGTGGCGACGGTGCCGGGGCCGAACAGCTCCTGGTTGATCTGCACCATCGAGTGCAGCGGGTTCACCCGTCCCGGAATCATGCCCGTCTGGACGCCGTCCTGCTGGAGGGGCAGCGCCAGCGGGACGCGCCGGCCGCTGCGGACGGTGCGGGCGGCCTCCCGTACGACCTCGTCCGTGACGAGGTTGAGCGTCCCGATCTCGTCGTCGGTGCCCCAACGCCCCCAGTTGTTCACGCGCTTGGCGATGTCGTGGAACTCGGCGGGCAGCGTCATGACGAAGCCTCCTGGGGCTTGTGCCGGGGCGGCGCACGGGCCGTAAAATCTAACGGTCCGTCAGAAACCTTGGGAAGGCGTGATGATGGGGAACTTCTTGGCCGGCAAGGTCATAGCGGTGACCGGCGCGGGGCGCGGGATCGGACGGGCGGTGGCGACGGCGTGCGCGGCGGAGGGCGCACGGGTGATCGTCAACGACTACGGGGTGTCGACGACGGGCGCGCGGCCGACGAGCGAGGTCGCCCGGGAGGTGGTCGAGCAGATCGAGTCGGGCGGCGGAGAGGCGGTCGCCGTCGCCGACGACATCTCCACCATGGCGGGCGGCCAGCGGGTCGTCGACGTCGCGCAGACCGCCTTCGGGCGTCTCGACGGAGTCGTCTGCGTGGCCGGGATCCTGCGCGAGCGCATGCTGTTCAACATGTCCGAGGAGGAGTGGGACGCGGTCGTCGCCACCCACCTCAAGGGCACCTTCACCGTCTTCCGCGCGGCGTCGTCCGTGATGCGCGCCCAGGGTTCCGGGACCCTGATCGGCTTCACCAGCGGCAATCACCAGGGCAGCGTCTCGCAGGCGAACTACAGCGCCGCCAAGGGCGGCATCATCTCGCTCGTCCGCAGCGCGGCGCTCGGCCTGCACAAGTACGGGGTCACGGCGAACGCGGTGGCGCCGGTGGCACGTACCCGCATGTCGGCGGACGTCCCCATGGAGCTCAAGGAGATCGGCGAGCCGGAGGACGTCGCCGCCCTCGTCGTCTACCTCCTGTCCGAGCACGCCCGCGCGAACGGCATCACCGGGCAGGTCTACACGGTGGCCGGCCCGAAGATCGCGGTCTGGGCCCAGCCGAGGGAACTGCGGGCTGCGTACGCGCAGGCGGGCTCCTGGACCCCGGAGACCCTCGCCGACTTCCTGCCGGGGACGGTGGGCATGGACCCGATGCCGATGCTGGCGCGCCTGGAGGAGATGCGCGAGGCAGCCGGCCGGGGCGCCCGCCCGAACGCGGGAAGCGCACGGGGCCCGGCAGGCTCACGGGAAGAGGACCGATAACCCGCGACCCGCCGTCCAAGAGCCCGGAGGCAGCAGGCCGCCGGCAGCACTCACCCACCCACCCACCTGCCCGCACCGCCCGCACCGTACCGCCCGCACCGTACCGCCCGCACCGCCCGCACTGCACCGCCCGCACCGCCCGCACTGCACCGCCCGCACCGCCCGCACTGCACCGCCCGCACCGCCCGCACTGCACCGCCCGCACCGCCCGCACTGCACCGCCCGCACCGCCCGCACTGCACCGCCCGCACCGCACCGCCCGCACCGCACGCATCCACCGAGGGAGCCCCCATGCGCGGCGTCATCTTCGACGGCACACACCCGCAGGTCGTCGACGACCTGGACCTCCGGCCCCCGGCCCCCGGCGAGGTCCAGGTCGCGGTCGCCGCCGCCGGCCTCTGCCACAGCGACCTCTCCGTCCTGGACGGCACCATCCCCTTCCCCACACCCCTGGTCCTGGGCCACGAGGGCGCCGGTGTGGTCGAAGCCGTCGGCGAGGGCGTCGCGCACGTCGCCCCCGGCGACCACGTGGCCCTCTCCACCCTGGCCGCCTGCGGCGCCTGCCCCCAGTGCGACCGGGGCCGCCCCACGATGTGCCGCAAGGCCATCGGCATGCCCGGCCGGCCGTTCTCGCGCGCAGGCGCCCCCCTCCACCAGTTCGCCGCCAGCTCCTCCTTCGCGGAACGCACGCTGGTGAAGGCCGTCCAGGCGGTCAGGATCCCGCCGGACGTCCCCCTGGCCTCCGCCGCGCTCCTGGGCTGCGCGGTGGTCACGGGCGTCGGCGCGGTCCTCAATCGTGCCAGGGTCGCCCTCGGCGAGAGCGTCGTCGTGCTGGGCGCCGGCGGCATCGGCCTCAACGTCATCCAGGGCGCCCGTATCGCCGGTGCCTCCACGATCGTCGCCGTCGACACCAACCCCGCCAAGGAGGGCGCCGCGCGGCTCTTCGGCGCGACCCACTTCCTGCCTTCCGCGGACGCCGTGCGCGACGGCGTCCTGCCCAGCGGCGCCGACCACGTCTTCGAATGCGTCGGCCGGACCGAGCTCGTCCGCAAGGCCGTCGACCTCCTCGACCGACACGGCCAGGCCGTGCTCCTCGGTGTGACGGCCCCGGCCGAGGAGGCGACGTTCCTGCCCGCCGCGATGTTCCTGGACAAGTCCATACTCGGCTGCCGCTACGGTTCGTCCCGCCCGCAGCGGGACATCCCCCTGTACGCGGAGCTGTACCTCCGGGGGCGGTTGCTGCTCGACGAGTTGGTGACCGGGACGTACCCGGTGGAGGACTTCGCGAAGGCGGCCGACGACACGCGCCACGGCAGGGTGGCACGCGCCGTCCTCACCTTCTGACGCTCGGGCAACGGTGAGGCGGATGGAGCTGCTACAGCTGTCGCCCCGTCAACGCTGCTTTGTCCGGCCGCCGGAGAGGTCTTGATCACGACGACCCCGAGCGACGGGGCTCGCGGCTAAGCGCGCGGAAGCGCCTGCCCGGGGGCGGTGCGGAAGGTGCGGCGATAGACCGTCGGCGGGACGCCGAGCGCGGTCTGAAGGTGCTGGCGCATCGACTGGGCGGTGCCGAAACCGGCTTCCCGGGCCACCTGGTCGATCGACAGGTCGCTGGACTCCAGCAGATGGCGTGCGCGTTCCACCCGCTGCTGGGCCAGCCACTGTCCGGGGCTGACGCCGGCCTCCTCGCGGAAGCGACGCGTGAACGTCCTTACGGACATCGCCTCCTGCTCCGCCATGTCGCGCAGTTGGATGGGCTCGTGCAGGCGGCCCAGCGCCCACGCGCGGGCCGTCGTCGTCGTGGCCAGTTGCGGTTCCGGGACCGGACGTCGGACGTACTGGGACTGCCCGCCGTCACGGTGCGGCGGCACGACGCTCCGCCGGGCCACGTCGTTCGCCACCGCCGCCCCGAAGTCCCGCCGCACCATGTGCACGCACAGGTCGATGCCTGCGGCGACGCCCGCCGAGGTGAGGACGTCGCCCTCGTCCACGTACAGCACTTCCGGGTCGACGTGGACGGCGGGGAAGAGGCGTTGGAAGGTCTCCGCCCAGTGCCAGTGCGTGGTGGCGCGGCGGCCGTCGAGGTAGCCGGCCGCCGCGAGGACGAACCCGCCGGTGCAGATGGACGCCATCCGGGTGCCGGGGCGTACGTGCCGGAAGAGGTCGGCGAGCTCGTCGGGGAGCAGGCCCTCCTGGTGCAGTGAAGCGGGCTCGTACGCGGCCGGGATCATCACCGTGTCGGCGGTGGCGAGCACCTCCGGCCCGTGCTCGACGAGCAGCTTGAAGTCCGCCTGTGTGGATACCAGTTGGCCGGGTCGGGTGCCGAAGGTGGTGACCTCGTAGAGGGGTGAGCCGTCGGCGGCGTAGGAGCGGCCGAAGATCCGGTGCGGGATGCCCAGCTCGAACGGGATGACCTCGGGCAGGGCGAGGACGGCGACCCGGTGCGGAGCCTGCCGTGGACGCGCGGAGGAGTGGGGCGCGGAACGCATGGCCCGATCGTAGCGAATGCTGTCCTTCGGGCCACTCGTTCGGGGCGGCCGGGGTCCGGAAGCTGGGGTCGTGACTCAGACGACACCACCCGCCCAGCCCACAGACCCCCAGCCCACAGACCCCCAGCCCACGGACCCCCAGCCCACGGACCCCCAGCCCACGGACCCCCGGCTCACGGACCCCCGGCTCACGGATCCCCGGCTCACGGGGCCCGCGCCTACGGGGCCTGCGCTCACGGGGGCTGCGCCTACGGGGGCTGCGCGCGTGGGGCCTGTGCCTACGGGGGCTGTGCCTACGGGGCCTGCGCGCGTGGGGCCTGTGCCTACGGGGGCTGTGCCTACGGGGCCTGCGCGCGTGGGGCCTGTGCCTACGGGGCCTGCGCTCACGGGGACGTCATGCGGCGTCGCCGTGCCTCCGGGGGAGTTGCCCGGTGAGGCGCCGAGTGAGCCGCGTGGTGCCGGTGTGCCCGGCAGGGTGCCGCCCAGTGACGCTGTGCCCCTCGGTGCTGCGCCCGGTGATGTGCGGGGCGATGTGCCCGGTGGTCGTGGCGGGTTCCGCAAGCGGCCCCGTGTTCACCGGGCCTGGTTCGTCGCGGTCGTCGCCTTCGTGACGATCATCGGCGCGGCGGGCTTCGCTTCGCTTCCGGGCCTGCTCATCGAGCCGTTGCACAGCGAATTCGGCTGGTCGCGCGGCACGATCGGGTTCGCGGTCTCGGTCAACCTGGCGCTGTACGGGCTGACCGCACCCTTCGCCGCCGCGCTGATGGACCGGTTCGGCATCCGGCGGGTGGTCGCCTGCGCGCTGACGGTCATCGCGGTCGGCTCCGCGCTGACGGTCACCATGACCGAGGCATGGCAACTGGTGCTGTTCTGGGGCGTGCTGGTGGGCCTGGGAAGCGGCTCGATGGCGCTCGCCTTCGCGGCGACGGTCACCAACCGGTGGTTCGTGGCCCGTCGGGGGCTGGTCACCGGAATCCTCACGGCGGCGGGCGCGTCCGGGCAACTCGTCTTCCTGCCCCTGCTGGCCTGGCTGATGAAGGACCACGGATGGCGGCCCGCCTCGATCACCGTCGCGCTCGCCGCCCTGGTCGTCGTCCCGTTCGTATGGCTGCTGTTGCGCGACCACCCGGCGGACGTCGGCCTGGCGCCCTACGGGTCACCGGACTTCGTGCCCAAGCCGCCGCCCGTTCCGGGAGCTGCCCGGCGCGCGGTCACCGTCCTCTTCTCGGCCGCGCGCACGGGCCCGTTCTGGCTGCTCGCCGGAACCTTCGCGATCTGCGGCGCGTCCACGAACGGACTGGTCAAGACGCACTTCGTGCCCGCCGCGCACGACCACGGCATGCCGGTCACCGCAGCGGCCGGACTGCTCGCCGTCATCGGTGTCTTCGACATCATCGGCACGATCGCGTCCGGCTGGTTCACCGACCGCTTCGAGCCCCGCCGCCTGCTGGCCGTCTACTACGCCCTGCGCGGCATCTCGCTCCTCTTCCTCCCCATACTCCTCGCGCCCACCGTCAACACCCCGATGATCTTCTTCATCGTCTTCTACGGCCTGGACTGGGTGGCCACCGTCCCGCCCACCATCGCCCTGTGCCGCGAGTACTTCGGTGCGGACAGTGCGATCGTCTTCGGCTGGGTGCTCGCGTCGCACCAGGTGGGAGCGGCCCTGGTCGCCTTCCTCGGCGGCCTGGCCCGTGACGTGTTCGGGGCGTACGACGTGGTCTGGTACGCCTCGGGCGCACTGTGCGCGGCGGCGGCGCTGATGGCCCTGATCATCCGGAGGCCGACCGTGAAGCCGGCTGCGTGAGGGACGCCTCACCCGCCGAGGGTGGCGAACGCCCCCCGGTGGAAGAGCAAGGGCGCGCCCCCGGCATCGTCCGCGGGCAGCGCGTCGAGCGCTTCGACGCGGCCCACCACGATCAGGTGGTCACCACCGGTGTGCACGGTCTGGATCGTGCAGTCGATCCAGGCCGGTACTCCGGCCAGCCGCGGCGACCCGGTCACCGGGGCAGCGTCGTACTCGACGCCCGCGAACTTGTCCGTACCGCTGCGGGCGAAGGCAAGGCACAGCTCGCCCTGGTGCGCGCCCAGGACGTTGACGCAGAAGACCCCGGCGCGGGCGATACGGGGCCAGGTCGTCGACGTGCGGGCCACCGTGAAGACGACCAGCGGCGGGTCGAGCGACAAGGACGCGAAGGACTGGCAGGCGAACCCGGCGGGCGGTTCGCCGTCCGGCCCGGACGCTTCCGATGCCTGCGAGGGCGCCGGCGCGGTGCTTTGTGGTGCGGTGCTTTGTGGTGCGGTGCATTCCGGTGTCGGGCTTTCCGGACGAGCACCGTCCGGCGCGGTGCTTCCCGGTGCCGTGCTTCCCGGTGGGGCACTGCTCGCGGAGGTGCTCCCCGGCGAGGTGACAACGGTGACGCCGCTCGCGAAGTTCCCGAGTACGCGCCGGAATTCGGTCGGATCAAGCGGAGGCCGTTCGTCCGGGCGTACGGCCCGCAGCTCGGGGCGCGGCAGCGCGTCCACCGTGCGCGGCTCGGCAACCGTCGCGGCGCCGACGGACCTGAGGTAACGAACGGCGGTGGCCGCCATCCCTGCGTGTCCCATCACACCGTCCATTGAAGCTGACGGCCCGTCAGAAGAGAAGCGGGCGGACCGCCCGCGACGCCCTTGCCTCACAGCCCCGTGTCACACCCGCAGCGTCATGCGCACAGGGCCATGCCCACGACGTCACGCTCTTGGGAGGCGGGTTAGGGCGGGGGCGGCCGGAAGACGTTCACAGTCCGCGATAGCGCGGAGTGCGGCGTTCCGCGAAGCTCGATACGCCCTCGTGCGCGTCGGCGGTGGTCATGTTGATCTCCTGGGCGGCTGCTTCGGCGGCCAGTGACGTGGCGCGGTCCGCGTCGAGGGAGGCGTTGACGAGCTGCTTGGTGAGGGCGAGGGCGCGGGTCGGGCCGGTGGCGAGGCGCTCCGCCCAAGCGCGTGCCGTCTTCTCCAGCTCTTGCGGTGGGACGACGCGGTTGACCAGACCCAGACGTTCCGCTTCGACCGCCGGGAGTGCGTCCCCGAAGAACATCAGCTCCTTCGCGCGTTGCGGGCCGATGAGGCGCGGCAGGAGATAGGCGCCACCGCCGTCCGGGACCAGCCCGCGGCGTACGAAGACCTCGATGAACGTGGCGCCTTCGGCGGCGAGGACGAGGTCGCAGGCGAGGGCGAGATGGGCCCCCAGGCCGGCCGCCGTGCCGTTGACGGCGGCGATCACCGGCTTCTCGCAGTCGAGCACGGCGGTGATCAGGCGCTGGGCGCCGAGGCGGATCGTCCGGGCGACGTCGCCGGGGACCCGAAGGGTATGGGGATTGCTGGAGGTGCCAGGGGTACGGGGGGCGCTGGAGGTATGGAGGGTGCCGGAGGTACCAGGAGCGCTGAGAATTCCAGAGGTACTGGAGGTGGCCGAGGTGCCCGGGGTGCCGCTTCTTCGCAGGTCGGCTCCGGCGCAGAAGCCCTTGCCCGTCCCGGTGAGGACAACGGCGCGGACGGCGGGGTCGGCGGAGGCTTCGAGGAGAAGCGAGATGATGCGTTCGCGCAGGTCAGGGGTGAGGGAGTTCATCGCGCCGGGGCGATTGAGGGTGATCCAGGAGACCCCGTTGTCAGTGGCGTGGAGTATCAATTGAGGCACGGAAAGTGACGGGGATTCCGAGGGGTCTACGGGGGAGGAAGTCATGGACGCAGGGCTCCAGTCGAGGGAGTGGTGCAGGGGGACGACGGCGGCCGTGAGGCCGGTCGTGTGGGTGAGGGCGAGGGCGGTCGCGGCGGCAGGTGCGGCACGGCGGGTGCGTGCGGGGCCGTCGGCGGTGGTGTGGCCGTTGCCCGGTCGGTGGCCGGGGGCGGGGGTTTGGCTGTGGTGGGGGCGTCGACCGTCGCTGCGCGCGTACCTGCGGAGGGGGGCGTGGCCGTGGGCGGGTGGGCGGCGGGTGCGTACGGGGTCGTCGGTGGCGACGCGCTCAGCGGCAGATCGCCAGGGCGTCCAGGGCCACGGCGCCCTGGCCGCGCGGCAGGACCATCAGGGGGTTGATGTCCAGTTCGGACAGGGTGTCGCCGAGTTCGAGGGCCATGCGCTGGATCCGGAGGATCACCTCCACGAGGGCGTCCACGTCGGCCGGGGGCGCCCCCCGGACACCTTCCAGCAGCGGGTGTCCGCGCAGTTCCGTGAGCATCGCGCGCGCGTCGGGCTCACCGAACGGCGGCACCCGTACCGTCGCGTCCCCGAGCACTTCCACGAGTACGCCGCCGAGCCCGACGGTGACGGTCGGACCGAAGAGCGCGTCGTGCCCCATCCCGACGACCATCTCCACGCCACGTTCGATCATCTGGCAGACGAGGACGCCGTCGAGCCCGACGCCCTCGTAGGCGGCGATGTCGGTCAGCTCCCGGTACGCGTCCCGCACCTGGCTCGCGGAGGTCAACCCGACCTTGACGAGGCCCAGTTCCGTCTTGTGGACGAGCTGCCTGCCGGATGCCTTCATGACAACCGGGTAGCCGACCTGCGCGGCCGACCGGACGGCCGCCGCCGCGCTCGTCACCAACTGCTCGCGCGGCACCCTGATCCCGTATGCCCGCAGCAACTGCTTCGCGGCGTGCTCGCTCAACTGCTCGCCGGGGCGCATCAGCGCCTGTGCCTTCCGGAAGGAGGGCGACGGGGTGCGCGGCGCGTCGTCGAAGGGCGACTGGTAGCCACGGACGAACCGGTGGTGGTCGAGGTAGGCCCGTACGGCGGTGACGCAGTTGCCGAACGTACGGAAGGTGGCGAGCCGGGAGGACCCCAGCAGGGTCTCGCGGTAGGCGGCCTCGGTTCCGACCGGCGAGCCCCACACCACGCAGATCAGCTTGTCCGTCGTCTCGGCAGCCTCCGCCAGGTCCCGGGCCAACCTGTCGCTCATCGGCGGGAAGGGCCCGGTGATCGGGCAGATCAGCACCCCCACCGCCGGATCGGCGAGGATCGCGTCGATGATCTTCCGTCCCCGCCAGTCGCCGGCCGGGTGGCCGCCGTTGTCGACGGGGTTCACGACGCTCAGGTGGTCCGGTATCCAGGTGTGCAGCTCGGCCTGCTTGGCGGCGGACAGCGCCGGCAGGCGGAGCCCCGCCGCCGTCGCCAGGTCCGCGAAGTGCGCGCCCGTTCCGCCCGAGATCGAATACACGGCGACCCCGTCGGCGGTCGGCCGCTGGGCGCGGGCCAGCAGGGTGGCGGTGTCCTGCAACTCGTCCAGTCCGTCCACCCGGATCACGCCGTACTGCCGCATCGCCGCGTCCACCACGTCGTCCGCGCCGGTCAGCTTCCCGGTGTGTGAGGCGGCGGTGCGGGCCCCGGTCTCGGTGCGCCCGACCTTGACGGCGACCACGGGGACCTTGTTGCGGGCGGCGCGGTCGGCGGCGAGGAGGAAGGAGCGGCCGTCCTTCAGGCCCTCGATGTAGGCGGCGATCGCCCCGACCTCGGGACGGGAGGAGAAGTAGGAGATGAAGTCGGCGGTTTCCAGGTCGGCCTCGTTGCCCGTCGGAGCCCAGTGCGACAGCCGTATGCCGATCTGCTGAAGGGAGAAGACAGGCCGCCCTTGGTGGCCGGACTGGGTGATCAGAGCGATGGCGGGACCTTCGAGGTCGTTCCGGAACTCCTCGAAGGCGTTGAGGTTGGTGTTCGGGCCCAGGAGACGCAACCCGGAGTCGGTGGCCGCGACGGCGGCGGCCAGGCGGGCCTGGGCGGCGGCCCCCTCCGCTCCGGTCTCGGCGAAACCGGAGGCGAAGGTCACGGCGAACCTGACCTTGCAGTCGGCGAGTTCGCCGACGAGCGGAAGGGGGTCCTTGACCAGTAGTACAGCGAGATCCACCGGCTCGGGAAGAGCGGAGAGGGAGGGTGCGCAGGGCAGGCCGAAGACGGACTCACGGGTGGGGTGTACCGGGTGCAGGCGGGCCCCGACGCGTTCGGCCCACGAGAGGAGCTGACGCGTGATGCCGGTGTTCGGGCGGCCCTCGGTGTCGGACGCGCCGACGACGGCGACGGACTCCGGCCGGAACAGGCGGTCCAGGTCGGGGACCGGGGCGTGCAGTGGGCGCCCGCTGACGTCCAGGTCGCCGGGGGTGGCGGTGGCGTGCGGAGCGGAACCGTGGACGGCGGCCGACCAGGATTCGTCGCCGCAGGCGACGACGCGAGTGCGGAGGCCGGAGGTGAGGGTGCCGTGCGTAGATCCAAGCATCGCTGAGCCCGCTCCTGCTCGTTGACCGGCAAGTCGAATCACTGACGCTCTGTCAGATTACTTAATTGACGGTCTGTCAGGAACAGTGCGGGACGCACGGGTTCGGTCGCACCTGCTGTGTGTGGAGTGTGCCCGTCACGAAGCCGGGAATTCGGCGCGAGGCGGGCGGGTTTCGGCCGGGGTTGCCGGAGGGGGTTCGGGGCGGGGTTGCCGGAGGGGGTCGGGCTGGGGTTGCCGGACGGGGTTCAGGTCCGGTTCCGCGCGGGTGGATTCTGGGTGCGGGTGCGGGTGTGGCTTCGTTGCACGCTCCGGGCGATGCGGTCCGCGTCGCGGGCCATCTCGCGGAGCATGCCGGAGATCGGGTTGGTGAAGCCCGTGAAGTGGAGGCCCGGGGCCTCGGGTGAGGTGCGGGCGCCGTGCACGGTGGGGCGGCCCCGGTCGTCCAGGACGCCGAGGTGACCGACCAGGCCCTCCAGGGCCCGACGGTAGCCGGTGGCGGCGACCACGACCTCCGGGGCGAGCAGGGTGCCGTCGTCGAGGACGGCCTCGCCGGTCGCGGGGTCGAAGGCGGTCAGAGCGGCGACGGGCTCGACCCTGCCCGCGCGGACCGCTGCGACGAGTCCCACGTCCTGCACGGGAATCGCGCCCTCACGGACCCGGGTGTAGACGCCGCCGGTGGCGCGGGGGAGCCCGTGGGCGGAGAGGTCGGGGACGGAGACGCGGACCAGCACGTCACCTATCCGGTCCACCAAGCCGGCCGGGAGGCGGCGCACCAGGACGGCGGTGCGCTGGGCGGGCCAGCCCGCCGTGGTGCGGCGCAGGATGTAGGGAGGGGTGCGGACGGCCAGGCGTACCCGGGACGCCCCGCCCTCGGCGAGGTCGACGGCGATGTCCGCGCCCGTGTTGCCTGTCCCGACGACCAGCACGTCCTTGCCGCGGTAGGGGGCGGGGTCGCGGTAGGCGGCGGCGTGGATCAGCTCGCCCGGGTAGGCGCTGCGACCGGGCCACTCGGGCAGGTGGGGCGTGTGGTTGTAGCCGGTGGCGACGACGACCGCCGCCCCGGTCAGCTCCCGCCCGCCGCTCGCGTGCAGCACCCAGCCGGTGCCGTCCGCGGCCGGGTCGACGCGGGCCACCTCGACACCCGTGACGATCTCCAGCTCGTGGTGCTCGGCGTACTTCTCCAGGTAGCGGACCACGTCGTCGCGCGACACCCAGCGCCCGAACGACCGAGGCATCCTGAGCCCCGGCAGGGCGGAGAGTGCGCGGGTGGTGTGCAGCTGGAGGCAGGCGTAGTGGTTCCGCCAGGAGGTGCCCACCTGGTCCGACTTCTCCAGCACGACGGCCCGTACGCCACGGGCGCGGAGCGCCGCCGCCGTCGCCAGGCCGCCCGGTCCGCCGCCGATGACGTACACGGGACGGTCGTTCGTGGTGGTGATCGCGGAAGCGGCCGGAGGGCGGGGGGAGTTGGGAGGCATGAGTGGTGAGGGTATCGGCGCTGCCGTGCGGTGGGTCTCGGGCGAGGGGGGAATCGGTTGCGAATTGATCACGCGGCGTCGTGGTGGCGGCGTACGGGCGGGACGAGGCGGGGTGCGCCCGTTGCGCACGACTGCCGCATCGGGCGGGCGTACGAGGCGGGGTGCGCCCCTTGCGCACGACTGCCGTATCCGCTCAACTGACCTACCGTCAGGAGAATGCGGGAAGGCAGAGGAGCGGAGGCTCATGCAGGCGTTCGTGGTCCTCGACCGGGCCGAGCAGGGCAGAACGCGATGACGGCGCCGATCTCCGTCGTCGCACTGCTCGCGACGGCCTGGCAGCTGCTCGCGACGGCCTGGCAGACCTGCTCCTCTGCCGCCGCGAATGGACTGTTCCCGTGACGGCGACCCCTGCGGCGGACGCCGCGACCCCCGACATCGACGCCTTCACCCGCCCGTACTGGACGGCCGCCGCAGAAGGCCGCCTGCTCGTCCGGCGCTGCGCGAGCTGTTCCCTCGCGCACCACTACCCGCGGGAGTTCTGTCCGTACTGCTGGAGCGAGGACGTGCGGTGGGAGCGGGCGAGCGGGCGCGCCGTCCTCTACACCTGGTCCGTCGTGCACCGCAACGACCTGCCCCCGTTCGGCGAGCGCGTGCCGTACGTTGCCGCCGTCGTCGACCTGGCGGAAGGGCCCCGCATGATGACGGAGATCGTGGACTGCGTGACGGGGGAGCTGTGGGTGGGGGCGGAGCTGGAGGTGTGTTTCCGGACGGGTGAGGGGATCGTTCGGGGCCCGGACCACGGGGCCCCGCCGGAGTACGCGGTGCCGGTGTTCCGGTGGCGCGGGCCGTCCGCCGTCCCGGCCGGCGATGCTCACGGCCACAGCAACTCGCGTACCCACGAATCGCCTTCGCGCCGGTAACGCAGTCGTACGTGCTGCCGCCTCTCGTCGCCCTGGAAGAACTCGACCTCCGTGGCGGCCAGGACGTACAGCGTCCAGGTCGGGGCGAGTGCGGTCGGTTCGGACTGCGCGCGGGACCAAGCGGCCTGTGACGCGGCTTGCAACTCGGCGCGTGAGGAGAGGACTTCGCTCATACGGCCGGTGAGGGCGGCGGCCAGCGCTCCCGTCGAGCGGGCGTGCAGATCCGCTGCGGCGGCCTCCGGTGTGCCGGAGCTGACCTGTCCCTCGACGCGGACCTGGCGGCCCAGGGCCTGCCAGTAGAAGCCGAGCGCGGCGTCCGGGCGGGCGGCGAGGTCGCGTCCCTTGCGGCTGGTGGCGTGGGTACCGAAGTGCCAGCCTTCGTCGTCGGCGTCGTGGAGCATGACCGTGCGGACGGAGGGGCGACCGTCCGCGTCGGCGGTGGCGAGGCTCATCGTGTGGGGTTCCGGCTGGCCTGCCTCGGCGGCTTCGTGGAGCCAGGCGCGGAACAGGGGAAGAGGGGTCGTGGGGGCGGTCTGCGGGTCGAGGGCCGGGAGGTGGACGCCGTCCCAGACGCGGAGTGAGTGGAGCAGAGCACGGAAGTCGCGGGAGGCTTCGTCGTCGTTGGTCATGGGGCGATTGTGCCGTCGGAGCGGGTGCGACGGGGGCGACGGTGCGAAGGGGGCGACGGCGTGACGGGACCGGCGCCACCGCGCGGGATCTGCCGGGCCGTGTGCGCTCGGTGTGCGATGGTGGCGCGCGGCCACCGCGTGGGGTCCGCCGGGCCGTGTGCGCTCGGTGTGCGATGGTGCCGCGCGGCCACCGCGCGGGATCTGCCGGGCCGCCTGCGCTCGGTGTGCGATGGTGGCGCGCGGCCACCGCGTGGGGTCCGCCGGGCCGCCTGCGACCAGCATGTGCGGGTGGTGCGCGCGGCCACGGTGTGTGGTCCGCCGGTCTGCCTGCGCCCGGCAGGGGATGGTGGTGCGCGGCCACCGCACGAGGGCCGCCGGGCCGCCTGCACCCGGCAAGCGCACATGGCGCACCGCCTCCCGGGCACGGTGTGTGTACCGCCTGCCGGGCGCGGCGTACGTACCGCCTCCCGGGCACGGCGTGCGCACTCCCTGCCGGGCACTGCCTGCGCCGCACCGCTTCGTTCCTGTGCCGGTGCGTCCGGCTGCGACGATTCGGGTGGTCAGCGGCCCAGCAGCACCGTCGCCGACGAGCAGAACCAGCCGCCGGTGCCCGAGACGGAAGCGATCTCCGGCAGGCGGCCCCCCGCCTTGCGGACCTGGCCCTCGCCCGCCTCGCCCCGCAGCTGCCTGACCGCTTCGACGAGAAGGAACAGCCCGCGCATTCCGGGGTGGCAGGCGGAGAGGCCGCCGCCGTCCGTGTTCACGGGGAGTTCGCCGTTCCGCAGCAGGCGGCCCTTCTCCACGAAGGCCCCGCCCTCGCCCTTCGCGCAGAACCCGAGGTCTTCGAGCGTCACCAGGGTCATGTAGGTGAAGGCGTCGTATATCTCGGCGATGTCCACATCGGCGGGCGTCAGGCCCGCCCGCTCGTAGGCGATCCGGCCGCTGGTCGCCGCCGGGGAGGTCGTGAAGTCCTCCCACTGCGACATGGCGGTGTGGGAGACGGCGGAGCCCGCTCCCAGGACCCACACCGGGGTCTTCGCCGTGTCGGGCACGTACTCCTCCGCGACCAGCAGCACCGCGCAGCCGCCGTCGCTGCGCACGCAGCAGTGCAACGTGGTGAAGGGGTCGGCGATCATCGGCCCCCCGAGAACGTCGTCCACGGTGATCGGGTCACGGAACATGGCGTCCGGGTTCGTGGCCGCGTTCGCCCGCGCCTGGACGGCGACCGAGGCGAGCTGTTCCAGGGTCGTCCCGTACTCGTGCATGTGCCGACGGGCGGCCATCGCGTACTTGGCGACCAGGGTGTGACCGTACGGCACCTCGAACTGGAGGGGGCCCCGGCCGCCGAAGGAGAGGTTGGCGGTGCGTCGGCCCGCCCTGACGTCGGCGCGGGCGGTGGATCCGTACACGAGGAGTACGGCACGCGCGTGACCTGCGGCGATGGCGTCCACCGCGTGGGCGGCCATGACCTCCCAGGTGGCACCGCCGACCGAGGTCGAGTCCACCCACCGGGGTCTGAGGCCGAGGTACTCCGCGACCTCGACCGGTGCGAGCGTGCCGAGCCCGGCCGAGGCGAAGCCGTCGATCACCGACCGGTCGAGGCCCGAGTCGGCGAGCGCACGGCGGGCGGCCTGCGCGTGCAGGGCGTACGGCGTGACTGCGTCCACCCGGCCGCAGTCGGAGAGAGCGACACCGACGACGGCGGCTTTGCGAGCGGCGGCGGTCATGTCTCTGACGGTACATCAGGTGCGCAACCATGGCAGAGGGTAAGTGGATTGAGGCGGACGCGTACGCCTGTGACGTGGACCCGGCCCCCGGGAACGCCGATGGCGGACCACAGGGGTGTGGTCCGCCATCGGGTGACAGGACTTCGTGGGGGTTCGTCCGGTACGGGTGCTACTTGGTGGGCTTCTTGCCGGTGATGCCCAGGTGTACCAACTGCGCCAGATTCGGCCGTAGTTCGGACTGCTTGACACCCCAGGTGGTGAAGCCCTTCTGGTGGGAGGCCACGGCAGCGAGCATGGCGACCAGTGAACCGGCCATCGCCGCCGGGCTGATGTCCTTGTCCACCTTGCCCTTCGCCTGGAGCTCCTTCACCGATTCCGTGAGGGAGTTGGTGACGGAGTTCAGGATCTTCATGCGGATCTTGTAGAACCGCTTGTCGCCCTCGGCCGCACCGAGGTCGACGACCCGCAGGATCGCGTCGTGCCGGCGCCAGAAGTCGAGGAAGCCGTCCACCAGCTCCTCGGAGGTGGCCCACCCCGCCTTCCCGACCCAGGAGCGACCGGCGACCAGGTCGGTCAACCCCGCACCCTCCTTGGCCATTTCCTCCGCGATCTCAAGGACGGCGCCCTCGACGTCGGGGAAGTACTGGTAGAAGGTCGCGGGCGAAGTCCCGGCCTTGCGGGCCACGTCGATGACTTTGACGTCCCGATAGGGGGACGAGCTGAGCATTTCACTGAGGCAGTCGAGCAGCTTCTGCCGCGTCGCCTGACCGCGTCGACCGGCCACGCGGCCGTCGACGGTGCGTACTTGTCCTGTCATGCCGTCAGCTTACCGAGGGGTGATCGGAGCGCGATTCGACGAGTGCAAATGGGTTTCCGGCCAGAGTTGGCGTGGTGGGCGGCCGGTTGTGAGCGGTGCGTGGGGTCGAGGGCGGGGGCGGGGGCGGCCTGGGACGGGCGTGCTACCGGATGGCGGTACGTGAGGCGGCGCCCGGAGCCCTACCCCAATAGTGTTATCAACAGCCTGTGGACAACATCGGTGGACATCCCCGAGCGGGGATGTCCGGGAGTGTGGAGGATCGGTCCATGACCGCAAGCGGAGAATACGCAGAAGGCGTGCCCTGCTGGATCGACGCGAGCCTCCCGGACGTCCAGGCGGGCAAGCGGTTCTACGGTGCGCTCTTCGGATGGACCTTCGACGACGGCGCGGACAAGGAGCACGGCTACTACACGCAGGCGTACACGGGCGAGGGCGTCGACCGGGCCTGCGTCGCCGCCCTCGCCGCCAAGGCCGACGGCAGGATGCCCACCGCCTGGGGCGTCTACCTGGCCACCCCGGACGCGGCGGCGCTCGTCCGCCGGGCGCGGAAGGCGGGCGGGCAGATCGTCACGGACGCCGTGCAGGTCGGCCCGTACGGCACGATGGCGCAGATCGCCGACCCCGGCGGGGCGGTCTTCGGGGTCTGGCAGGCCGACAGCCACCCCGGCTTCGACAAGAAGGCCGCTCCGGGCTGCTTCTGCTGGACCGAGGCGCACGTGCGCGCCGAGGACAAGGAGCGCGTGGACGCCTTCTACGATGCGGTCTTCGGGTTCGGCACGTACGACCTGCCCGAGGAGTCCGGGGCGGACTTCCGGGTCTGGTCGCCCGCCGGGACCGAGCCGGGGGACGAGACCGCGGTCGGCGGCCGGGCCGTCATCTCCCGTGACCTCCCGGCCGAGCTGCCCGCGCACTACCTCTCGTACTTCCTGGTGGAGGACTGCGACGAGGCGGTGGCGAAGGTTCAGCGGCTGGGCGGGCGGGTCGGCCAGCCGCCGTTCGACACCCCGTACGGACGGATGGCGGTCGTCGTCGACGACCAGGGCGCGGTCTTCGCGGTCATGGCGGAACCGGAACCGGAACCGGAAGCGGGTGTCGGCGCAGGCCGGGAGGAAGCGGAAGCGGGTGCCGGCGCGGACCGGGAAGAAGCGGAAGCGGCGTCCGGTGCGGGCCGGGAGCAAGCGGGAGCGGCGTGGGGTGCGCGTCCGGCGGAAGGGGAGGGGGCGGCTCGGGCGGTGCCGGAGGAAGGGAAGCCGTAAATCACACGGAAGCGGGGAAATGGGGGGAAACGCCAGATATTGGCCCCGGGTTAGCCACCGAGCCGGGAGACCGCAAGAATCAGGGGGGAGCGCACCGCTGGGGGTGCCCAGCGGTGAGACGCTGCACAGGGCTGTGTGACGCGGCCTGTGTACGGGGAGGTGGCAGGGCAAGTGGAGCAGCTGACGCAGCACGATCCGCGCCGGATCGGCCCGTTCGAGGTCCTGGGACGGCTCGGAGCCGGCGGGATGGGGCTCGTCTATCTGGCGCGGTCCGCGTCCGGGCGCCGGGTGGCGATCAAGACCGTACGGACGGAGCTCGCCGAGGACCAGCTGTTCCGGGTCCGCTTCACGCGGGAGGTCGAGGCGGCCCGCGCGGTCTCCGGCTTCTACACGGCGGCCGTCGTCGACGCCGACCCGCGCGCCGCGGTGCCCTGGCTGGCCACCGCCTATGTCCCCGCACCCTCCCTCGAAGAAATAGTGAACGAGTGCGGGCCGATGCCCGCGAACGCGGTGCGCTGGCTGGCCGCCGGCATCGCCGAGGCCCTGCAGTCCATCCACGGGGCGGGCCTGGTCCACCGCGACCTCAAGCCCTCCAACGTCCTCGTCGTCGAGGACGGGCCGCGCGTCATCGACTTCGGCATCGCGTCGGGCGTCTCCAACACCCGCCTGACCATGACGAACGTCGCCGTCGGCACGCCCGCCTACATGTCGCCCGAGCAGGCCCGCGACTCGCGCAGCGTCACCGGCGCGAGCGACATCTTCTCGCTCGGCTCGACCCTCGTCTTCGCCGCGACCGGGCACGCTCCCTTCCACGGGGCGAACCCCGTCGAGACCGTCTTCATGCTGCTCCGCGAAGGCCCCGACCTGGACGGACTCCCCGACGAGCTGCGTCCCCTGATCGAGTCCTGCATGGGCATGGAGGCGGCCCTGCGGCCCAGCCCCGCCGACCTCCAGGCGCAGCTCGCCCCGCATCTGTTCTCCTCCGGGGGAGACGACAGCGGCACCGCCTCCGCGTGGCTGCCCCCGCGGGCGACCGCCATGATCGAGCAGCGCAGGGGCGGCGGCCGGACCGCGCCGCCGGTCGCTCCCGTCGTTGCTCCGCCACGGCGCGCACCGTCGCCGCCCCGCCCGCAGAACCCGCCGCCGTACCCGCCGCCGCGCGGCGGCGGCCGTGACTGGGGGGCGGACCCGCGTACGGGACAGGCCCCTCCGCCGCCCTCGTACGCGGACGGGCCGGTGCGGCTCGGCAGCGCCAAGGTGCCGATCGGGCCGGGGCCCCGGGTGGCCGACGGACACGGTGCCGCCGCGGCTGCCGCCCTCGCGGAGGCCGCCGGTCCGGCGACGGGCTGGGTGCGTCCGCCGGGCGGCGGGGGCGCGCCGGGAGGTGCGCTGAACGGCGTACCGGCACCGGCGCACGGGCCCGCGCACGGCGGCGGGAACCCGATTCCTGCGGAGAGCCCCGCGCCCGCCGGGTGGCGGCCGTGGCGGTTCCGGATGTCGAACGACGTGTGGGGCACCCCGCAGGTCGCCGACGACCTGGTCTACGTCACCTCCTTCGAGGTGCACGCGCTGGACGTGGCATCGGGCCGCCGACAGTTCAAGACGCGCGACGTGGCGTGGGCGATGGCGGTCTCCGGCGGCCGCATCCACGCCTCCGACGGGCCGACCCTGTACGCGCTCGACGCCTCGGACGGCGCGGAGCGGTGGCGGCTGCAGACGGATGCCTGGGTGTACTCGCTCAAGGCGGCCCGGGGCACGGTCGTCACCGGCACGCGCGGCGGCGGCGTGCAGGCGTGGGAGGCGTCCAACGGCCAGAAGCTGTGGGGGATCACCGGCGCGCAGACGGACTTCGAGACGCCGGAGGCGGGCCCCGACGTCCACGGGGACACGGTGTTCGTCTGGCAGGACGCACGCCTGAGGGCCCTCGACTCCCGCTCCGGGAGGGAGCGTTGGTCGTACCCGATCGGGGACGCCGCGTCCTGCGGAGGGGTGCCGGTCCGGGTGACGTCGGCGGACGACGGATACGTGTACGTCTCCGCCGGGACGCGGGTGCTCGCCGTCGACCGGGAGTCGGGGCACGTGCGCTGGCACTTCGAGGCCCCGGCGGTCTTCCTCTGCGCACCGGCCTTCGCACCGGGGCCCGCCGTCACCGGCGGCGGTGTCTACCTCGCCGACTACCTCGGCACGGTGTACGCCCTGGACGCCTCCACCGGCAAGGACCGCTGGCGCATCGCCACCGAGTCCCGCCAGTCCATCGAACCGGTCCTGGTGACCGGCGGGCACGTCCACGTCGGCAGCGGAAGCGCGCTGTACACGCTGGACGCGGTGACGGGAACGCCGAAGTGGCGCTTCGCGGCGGGCGGCGAGGTGGTCGGCGCACCGGTGGTCGCCGACGGCCGCGTCCACTTCGGCTCCGCCGACCACTGCCTCTACACGGTGGACGCGGTGGGCGGTCAGCTGCGCTGGAAGCTCAAGACGGGCGGCGAGATCACGGGCTCGCCCGTGGCGGAGGCGGGCATCGTGTACGCGTGCAGCAAGGACAGGTGCGTGTACGCCCTGGACGCGGTCAAGGGGACGGCCACGGGGCGGGCGGCCAGGTGACCCGAGCGGGGGGCGCGGGGGCGTGCGGCGGCGAGGCGGTCGCCGACCGGCTCTCGCGTCCCCTCCCCGCTCACTGGAAGGGGCGCATGTCGTCCCTCGGCGGCCACGTCTCCCGCTGCGGCGGCCCCTGGTCGTTCGTGGGCCCCGGTGCGCCGTACGGGTTGCTCGCGTCGTAAGGCCGGCGTTCGTGGTCGGGCCTGCCGCCTTCGTACGGCCGGCCGCCTTCGTCGGGCCTGCCGCCTTCGTACGGCCGGCTGGCGTCGGACGATCCCGTTCCGTCGTAGGGTCCCGTTCCGTCGTACGCCCTGCCCTCGTCGTACGGCCTGCCCTGGTCGTAGGGCCTGCCCTCGTCGTAGGGCCGCGCTCCGTCGTGCGGGCTCGCCGCGGCGGCGGGCCGGTTCTCGTACGGCCCGCTCTCGTCGTACGGCCCGTCCTCGACGTACGGCCGTGTCCTGGCCGTGCGCCGCCTCGGTCGGCGGCCGGACATCAGGGCGGAGGCCAGCAGGAGCGCGATCCCGCCCGCCACGGCGTACGCGACCCCCCAGCCGAGCCCTGTTCCGTCCGCCCGCAGCGCCAGGCCGGAGGCCGCCTGACCCTGGCGGACCATCCAGAGGACGGTGAAGCCGAGGACCACGAGCCCGGCCAGGCCCATCAGCAGCCGCGACCGCAGCAGAACCGCCACCAGCGTGACCAGGGCCGCGAAAAGGAACGGCAGCAGCAGGGAACCGGCCAGCTCGGCCTCGGCGTCTGTGACCCCGTTGAAGAGATCCGCAATCCGGTAGTCGCGCCCGTGACGACCGTCGTACCAGGCTCGGAACGGGCTCCAGACGGCGGCCGTGGCTCCGGCGAGACCGAGGATCGAACCGAGAACATTCCTGACCATCTCGCACTCCCGGTGTGACGTTCTGTCGAGTGTGTCTCCAGGTCTCAGGGCTTCGACGGTACGCCCGGGATTCCGGACATGCCACGCGACAGCCGCTGCTAGGGTGTCATGCACACGTCCTTACGAGAACCTTATGTCGGGCGACTCCTCGCGAGTCGTATCCAAACGCTTCAAAACAACGGGGGTTGGAAGCATGAAGCTTCGCCATGTCCGCGCGGTGGCTGTGTGCGGTGTCGTCGTGTTCGCTCTCACCGGCGCACGGGGTTCGAGCGGTGGCAGTTGCGGTGGCAGCAGTGGATCCAGCAGCAGTTCCGGCTCGTCGAGCAGCGGCGGCAGCGACAGCGGCTCCAGCTCGTCGGACGGCGGGTACCAGGCGTCCACGGGCGGCTACGACGGCAGCAGCTCCAGCAGCGGTGGCGACTCCACCTCGTCCACCGGCGGCTTCGGCTCGTCCACGACGTCCGGCGGCACCGACAGCTCCGCCTCCTCCAGCACCGGCGGCTCCGTGCCGGGCGTCGGCGGCGGCAACCGAGGCTCGCGCGACCTGCGCATCTCGGGGTGCAAGTACGACCCGTCGCGCGGCATCGTCGCGAGCGTCACCGCCACGAACCCGAGTTCCTCGCAGACCTACAGCTACAGCTTCACGGTGAAGTTCACCAACGGCGGTTCCACCGTCGGCACACGTCTGTCGAGCATCGTGGCCGTCGGCCCCGGCCAGAGCCGCACCACCGACGTCTCCACCGTGTACGTGAAGAAGTCGACGGAGACCCTGTCCGGTCGCTGCGAGGTCAAGGACGTCGTCCGCTCCAGCTCCTGAGGCGAGTGCCCGGCACGCGCCGTACGGACGCGTGCCGGGTGGGCGGCCCCGCCTGCCGGTGCTCACCTGCCGGTGCCCATCCGCCCGCACGCACCTGCAAGAGAACGTCAACGGCCCGGGGCGGCTTCCCGCCGCGGGCCGCTTCGGCTCAGTCCGCGAGGCCGGCCCGCACCAGCGCCATCAGCTCGTCCTCGGACATCCCCAGCGTCCGGGCCTCCCGCACCAGTTCGCCGACCCGCTCCAGCAGGCGTGCGCGGCCGGGTGCCACAGGAGCGTCGACCACCACCGCTCCCCGCCCTCTGCGCAGCTCGATCAGACCTTCCTCGCGGAGCCGCTGGTAGCCGCGCAGCACCGTGTGGACGTTGATGCCGAGGGAACCGGCGAGGACGCGGGCGGCGGGCAGGCGCTCGCCCGGTTCGACCGTGCCCGCGGCGATCGCTCCGCGCACCGAGGAGGCGATCTGGTCGCCGAGCGGCACGGTCGAGGCAGGGTCCAGCTTGAACAGCATCAGGTCTCAGCGGCTTTCTCGGCGGTCCAGCAGGGTGGCGAGGAGGGCGGCCCCGGTGGCCGAGTCGCCCACGGTGACCGCGAACTCCCGGCCGTTCGTGCGCCGGACGACGATGGCCTCGCCCGCTCGCACGATGAGCCCCGTGCGATTGTGCCGGACGCGGTAGCCCCAGCCGCCGTACTCCGCGACGGGATTGACGTCACGGTTCGACACGGCCTCCATCGACTTGAGCGGGATGCGCACGGCCGGGCGGGACAGCAGGGCGGGCGCCACCGTCAGTCCCCTGCGGTCCACGGACACATGTGCGGAGGACAGCCACAGGGCCGGCAGCCCGACCGCCAGGAGCGGCAGCGCGACCGCCCAGTACCCCAGGGCGCCGCAGGCGACCGAGCCGCCGAGGAGGGCCACGGCGGCCACCACGGCCGCCCCCGGGGTGAGCCGCCGGGACCAGCTCGCCACCTCGCCCCTGCCGAGGTCGATCCGGCCGGTGGCCGTCCGGTCGTCGGAAGCGTGCGCGGGCACCGGCACCGTACGGGCGACCAGCAGCCCGGCCGCGCAGGTGGCCGAGGCGACCGCCGCGCCCACCGCGATCTGCCAGAGCGGGAAGCGGGCGTCGGCGGCGTCGGCGACCCCACGGTGGACGAGGGTGCTCACCGGCAGCAGATAGCCGAGGAAGCCCGCAAGGCCCCAGCCCCAGGCCAGCGTGGCCCGGATGCCACGGGCGGTGAGCTTGCCCCGGAGGGCGGTGAACGCCGTTGTCCCGGCGAGGAGGGCGAAGAGTGCGGAGCCGGCCAGGATCGAGCCGGTCCGGGACAGGTAGCTGACCGGTTCGCCCGAGACGTCGAAACGGCTGGCGAGCGGGTCGGGAAGGTGCTCGCTGACGAGCAGGAGCGCGGCGAGGTGGGCGAGGAGTGCGAGCGCCATCGGCATGGTGCTCAGGGCCAGGAGGCGCAGACGCCCCCGGTTCATGTGCAAGGTCATGATGAACCTCCAGTTGTTTGCATATTACTAGAACAACTGGAGGCGAGGGAAGAGTTGTTGGCTTCCCATGCGAACAATCAGCCGTGTGGGTGGCTCGGCGCGCGTCACCGGACGCGGAAGCCGGGCCCCCGCTCCCGTGCGCGGAACAGTTCCGTCTGCCGTTCCACCCCGAGGTTCCCCAGGGCGATCAACTGCGGCGCATGCGCGATCGCCCGCTCCCGGGCCGCCTCCTTCGCCGCCCACACCGCCCGTACCGTCCCCTGCACGGCCTCCGTCGGATGCCCGGCGATCACCTCGGCGCACCGCACCGCCGCAGCCAGCTCACCCCCGTCCTCCGTCAGCTCCGAGACCAACCCCACCTCGTACGCGCGCCGCGCCGACATCCGCTCGGCCGTGCCCATCAGGGCCAGCCGCGCCACCTCCCCGTACGGCATCCGCTGCGCCAGCAGGGCCGTCTCGTACGCGCTGACCATCCCGTACGACGTATGGGGATCGAAGAACGTCGCCCCTGCCCCCGCCACGACGAACTCCGACTCGCCCAGCAGGTAGAACGCCCCGCCGCACGCCATCCCACGCACCGCCGCCACCACCGGCTTCCACAGGTCGTTCGCCTTCGGGCCGACGGTGAGCAGCGGATCGTCGAGGGAGTACGGCGAGGACGGCTGCGGAACCTCGACCGCACGGTCGACGCCGGTGCAGAAGGCCCGGCCCCCCGCGCCGGTCAGCACGACGGCCCGCACGGCGTCGTCGCGTCTGAAAGCGCGCCACACGTCGGCGAGTTGTCGTGCCGTCGGCAGGTCGAGGGCGTTGAGCCGGTCGGGCCGGTCCAGCGTGACGACCGCGACCCCCGTCGCCGGGTCGGCCTCCACCCGTACACTCACGGCCGTTCCAGCTGCCAGCGCGGCACGGTCGTCCCGTCCGGCAGCTCCGCGAACACCGCCCGCACCCCGGCCCCGATCCGCAGCCGCCCCGCATCGACCGAGTCCAGCCGCGCGTCCGCCGCCGCGACCACGTTCCCGACCAGGCGGATGCGCGGCGCGTCGGCCAGCTCCACGACCACCGCGTTGTACGGGGCCTGCGCGGCGTAGGCGGGCAGCAGGGGCGGGTGCGGCACGACGTACGACCAGACGGCCCCCCGCCCGCTCATCCGCCGCCACTCGCTTCCGAACGCATGGCAGTGCGGACAGCACGGCCGGGGCGGGAAGCGCAGCTCGCCGCAGTCGGCACAGGCCTGGACGCGTAGCTCGCCGCGAGCTGCGTACGCCCAGAACGGAGCGCCGTCGTCGTCCACGACGGGGGAGAGGAGGTGAGGGGATGGCTCGGGCGCGGCGGGGACGAGGAGGTCCGGGGAAGGGGCGGGTGAGGAGGACACGGCGGGGGAGGGGAGGCCCGGGGAAGGGTCGGGTGAGGAGGACACGGCGGGGGAGGGGAGGTGGGAGGGGGGATCGGGTGAAGAGGACACGGCGGCTCTCAACTCCTCAGCAGCAGTGCGGAAGTGGGGACGCCCTCTCCGGCCGTCACCAGGCAGGTGGACGCGTTGGGGACCTGGGCGGTGGAGGTGCCGCGCAGTTGTTTCACGCCCTCGTTGATGAGGTTGAAGCCGTGCACGTACGCCTCGCTGAGCCCGCCGCCACCCGTGTTGACCGGCAGCCGGCCCCCGCTCTCCAGTGCCCCTCCCTCGGTGAACGCCGCCCCCTCGCCGCGCCCGCAGAAGCCGTACCCCTCCAGCGACAGCGGGATCAGCGGCGTGAACGCGTCGTAGATCTGTGCCACGTCGACGTCCTCGGGGCCGAAGTCGGCCTGCTTCCACAGGTGTCGGGCCGCTGTCCAGGCCGGCCCTGTGAGCGGATCGTCGTTCCAGTAGTTGACCATCCCGTGGTGCTGCGCGGGCAGCCCCTGGGCGGCGGAGTGCACGTACACCGGCCGCCGACGGCAGTCCCGGGCCCGCTCGGCGCTCACGACGACGCACGCCAGCGCCCCGTCCGTCTCCAGGCAGTTGTCGAAGAGGCACAGGGGCTCGCTGATCCAGCGGGAGGTCATGTAGAGGTCACGGGTCAGGGGGCGCTCGTACATCATCGCGGCCGGGTTCTGGTTCGCCCGGTTGCGGCAGGCGAGGGCGACGTTGAAGAAGTGGTCGCGGGTCGCGCCGTACTCGTGCATGTAGCGGCGGGCGAGCATGCCGATCTCGTCGGCGGGCCGCAGCAGGCCGAACGGGCGCGTCCACTGGGCGGGCGTCGGCAGCTGAACCGTGGTGCTGCGCCAGGGTCTGGGGCCGCTGCCCCGCTTCCGCGACCGCCAGGCGACCCCCACGCTCGCCTGCCCCGTCGCGACGGCCGCCGCCAAGTGCGCGACCGTCGCGCACGAACCGCCGCCACCGAAACCCACCTTGGAGAAGAACGTCAGGTCCCCCGCCCCGATGGCCTTCGCCACCTCGACCTCGTCGGTCTCCTCCATCGTGTACGAGGCGAGTCCGTCGACCTCGGCGGGAGCGATGCCCGCATCGTCGAGGGCGCCGAGGATCGCCCGGCAGGCCAACTCCCTCTCCGATTGCGGCAGGTGTTTGGCGAAGTCCGTCTGTCCGATGCCGACGATCGCCGTCGCGTCCTTGAGTCCCCGCATGTTCCGCCGCCACCTCCGCAACACCACGGCCTGCTGACAGCGCGTCAGGCTACAGCTAATCTGACGGTTAGTCAGCAGATGGTTCCAGGGAGGCCCGCGATGCGGTTCGACGCGCAATGGACCACCGTGCCGGAGCTGATCCGGTACGCCACGACGCGGTACGGCGAGCTGGAGGCGGTGGCCGAGGCCCGCACCCGTACCCGCATCTCCTACGCGGAACTCGGCGAGCGCGTCGAACGCGCGGCGGCGGCGTGCCTCGCCCGGGGCGTCGAGAAGGGCGACCGGGTCGCCGTCTGGGCCCCCAACACCCTCGACTGGATCGTCTGCGCCCTCGGCGCGGTCACCGCGGGCGCGGTCCTCGTCCCGCTGAACACCCGCTTCAAGGGCGCGGAGGCGGCGGACGTCCTGGCCAGGTCCGGTACGAAACTCCTCTTCGTCACCGGCACCTTCCTCGGCACGTCGTACGTCGCCTCCCTCCGCCGGGCGGCAGCGGAGGCCCCGGACAACGTGACGGCGGGCGAGCCCGGCGGCGGCACCACGGCCGGGCCCGGCGGGGGCTCGACGGCCGGCTCCGCGGTCCGCCCCGACGGTGCGGAGACCGGCCCCGCAACCGTCCCCCACAGCGGCCTCCCGAACGGTCCCGGCGCCCGGCCCGGCCGCGGTCCGCTCCCGGGGCTCCCCTGCCTCGCCGACGTGGTCGTCCTCGGCGACGACGCCGTCCCGGCCGACTTCCTGACCTGGAAGGACTTCCTCGTGTCGGGCGAGTCCGTGAGCGGTGCCGCGGTACGTGCACGCGCCGCCGAGATCGACCCCTCGGACCCCTCCGACCTCGTCTACACCTCCGGCACCACCGGCCGCCCCAAGGGTGCGGTGATCACCCACGCGCAGACCGTCCGCGCGTACGACATCTGGGCCGACCTGGCCGGTCTGCGGCAGGGCGACCGCTACCTGATCGTCAACCCGTTCTTCCACACCTTCGGCTACAAGGCGGGCGTCATCGCCTGCCTCACCCGGGGCGCGACGATGATCCCGCAGCCGGTCTTCCACGTGGACACCGTCCTCGCCAACATCGCCGCCGAGCGCATCTCCGTCCTCCCCGGCCCCCCGACCCTCCACCAGTCACTCCTGGACCACCCCTCCCGCTCCGCCCACGACCTCAGCGCCCTCCGCCTGGTCGTCACGGGCGCCGCGGTCGTCCCGCTCCGGCTCGTCGAGCGGCTGCGCACCGAACTGCGCATCGGCACCGTCCTCACCGCGTACGGCCTCTCGGAGGCGTCCGGGATCGTGACGATGTGCCGCCGCGGCGATGCCCCGGGCGTCATCGCCGCCACCTCGGGCCGCGCGATCCCCGGCACCGAGGTGCGGGTCGACGCGCCGCCGGGCGCCCCCGGCGAGGTCCTGGTCAAGGGCTTCCACGTGATGCGTGGCTACTACGAGGACCCCGCCGCCACCTTCTCCGCCCTCACCCCCGACGGCTGGCTCCGCACCGGCGACGTGGGCGTCCTCGACCCTGCCGGAAACCTGCGGATCACCGACCGGATCAAGGACATGTTCATCGTCGGCGGCTTCAACGCGTACCCCGCCGAGATCGAACAGCTCCTCGGTCTGCACCCGGACATCGCCGACGCGGCCGTCATCGGCGTCCCGGACCCCCGCCTGGGCGAGGTCGGCAGGGCGTACGTGGTGTGCCGCCCCCGCTCGCTGCTGACGGCCGACGACGTGATCGCGTGGTCCCGCCGCGAGATGGCTAACTACAAGGTCCCGAGGTCCGTCGAGTTCGTCCCCGACCTGCCGCGCAACGCGAGCGGGAAGGTGGTCAAGGGCGAGCTGCGGACACGTCACGGCTGACGCGACGCCCCGGGACACGTCACGGCCGACGCGACGCCCCGTGCGCCCCCGCGTCCCGTACGCACCCCCGCGTCCCGTGCACCCCCGCGTCCCGTGCACCCCCGAGTCCTGTGCACCCGTGCGCCCCCGCGCCCCTACGCCCCGTCCGCCGCCAGTGCCTTGCGGGCCTTCGTCTGGAGGTCCCGGATCTCGTCCATCGCCGTCCGCCACGCCGGGTCGTCCTGGCGGACCGAGCGGGCCGTGTGCTCCGCTTCCCGCAGGCGCGCCGCCGCCCGGGGGAAGCGAATGATCTCCACCGTCACCGCCCAACCGTCCAGGAACCGGGTCAGCGGGGCGAGCGTGCCGGTGCGGGCCGCGAGGCTGAGCGCCTCGTCCATCTGGCGCTCCATCTCCGGGAGCTGCTGCGGGGCGAGGCGGGCGAGGGCCGCGCGCAGGCCGGCGGTGGTGCGGTCGGGGCGGGGAAGGAGCGGGGTGCGGCCGTCGTCCGGCTCGCTGCCGGTGACGGAGGGGGTGGTCGCGGCGGCGTTGCGCTGGGCGGTCATTCCGGTCCTTCCAGGGCGGTACGGGACGGACGGTCCGGCCCGCCCGGCCTGGCGGCCTGCGGGTGCGGCGGAGCGCGCGTCCTGCGGGTCTCGTACGGGAGGAGGGCGGAACAGGCGTGCGGGTTGCGCCGGATGCGTACGTGTTCGTGGCGGGCGCACCGGTGCCGGCTTGACCCGCGCCCGGAAAAGCGACGGCCGCGGCGGCTCCCCCTCCGCGCCGCCGCGGCCGATCCCCGTGCAGGAAGGTCTACTTGGTGGGCTCCGAGGTGGCGTGCAGGTCCTCGGTCTTCGCCGGCTCCGAGGTGGCGTGCAGGTCCTCGGTCTTCGCGGGCGCGGACGTGGCGTGCAGGTCCTGCGGCTTGACCTCGGGCTCGGGCTGCTTGGCGTCGCTCATGGTGTGGGCTCCCGTGTGTGTGGTGCGTGGTGGTGAGGTGGGGGGCCCGCCCGGTCGTTCCCCCGTGGACGGCTGGACGGACCCCTCTTCGGGCCGCACCCTGTCCGGGCCGCCCCGTACTCGGCCCCGTCTGCCCCCCGACGCGACGGATTCGATGAACACGAGCATGCCTGACGGCGATAAACGAACGATGAACGCCCTACGCCGCGGCGGTCCGCGCGGCCATGAGCCTGCGGACCTCCTCGGCCTGCGGGGCGTCCGCCTCCTCGAAGATGGCCAGGGCCTCGTGCCAGCACACCTGGGCACGGCCGTCCTGCCCCACCTCGTGCAGGGCGCTCCCCAGCACGGACAGGACGTTGCCGCGCCGCCACTCGCCGCCGATGCCCCGCAGCACCGTCAGCGCCTGTTCCGCCTTCGTCGCGGCCTGGGCGGGGCGGTGGGCCGCCAGGTCGACCTCGGCCATCCGGAAGAGCGTCATCCCCTCCCAGAGGCGCTGGCGGGTGTCGCGGAACACGTCCAGGGCCTGGTGGAGCTGGGCCGACGCCGCCTCGTGCCGGCCGTCCTCGGCGAGTGCCAGGCCGAGGGCGTACCTGCCGTTGGCGCCGCGCAGATGGTGCCCCATCTTGTCGTAGACGCGGATGCCCTGCTGGGCGAGCGAGACGGCGCTGGTGGTGTGCCCGGTCGCGAGGCGGATGCGGGAGAGGTTGCACAGGGCGCTGGCCTCGCCGGGCTGGTCGTCCAGCTTGCGGAAGCCGGCGATGGCGCGGGTGAGGTGGCCCTCGCCCTCGTGGTGGTGGTTCTGGTAGATCGCCATGATGGCGAGCGCGTTGAGCGCCCAGCAGCTGGTCAGCAGGTCGCCCGCGGCCGTGGCGAGCACCCCGGCCTGCTCGGCCTCCCGCTTGGCCCGACCGAACCGTCCGGAGGTGCTGTGCACATCGGCCAGGTTCAACAGGGCGCGCCCCTCGGTCCGTTCGTCGCCGAGCGCGTGCGCGGCGGTGCGTACCGCCTGCGCCGTGGACTCGTACTCCCGGGCGTTGGCGCCCGACTCGCCCAGGTCGCGCGCCGCCCACAGCAGGTCCGCCGCCCGGCGTACCGTCCCCGCCCCGGCCGACTGCCGTACGCAGGCCAGCAGCGGGCCCGCCTCCCGGTACAGCCAGTCCTGGGCGTCGTGCCGGTCGGTGAACTCCAGCCCGGCCCGGCCGACCGGCTCCAGATGGTCCACCAGCCGGTCCCCCGGCCGCTCCAGCGCATAGACCCCCGCCGCCGTCGCCAGGTAGAAGTCGAGCAGCCGCGACAGGGCCGACTCCCTTTCCCCCGTCGGCTGTTCGTCGCGCTCGGCGCACGCTCGCGCGTACAGCCGTACGAGGTCGTGGTAGCGGTAGCGGCCGGGGGAGGCCGACTCCAGCAGGGACGTGTCGACCAGGGCCTCCAGCAGGTCCTCCGCGTCGTACAGCGGCAGGTCCAGCACGGCCGCCGCCGCGGCGAGCGAGACGTCCGGGCCGTCCGCGAGCCCCAGCAGCCGGAACGCCCGCGCCTGAGCGGGCTCCAGCTGACCGTACCCCAGCTCGAAGGTGGCCTTCACCGCGAGGTCGCCCGCCTGGAGTTCGTCCAGCCGCCGCCGCTCGTCCGCCAGCTTCGCCGCGAGCACGGAGACCGTCCACGTCCGCCGTGCCGCGAGCCTGGCCGCCGCGATCCGGATCGCCAGCGGCAGGAAGCCGCAGGCCCCCACCACGTCCAACGACGCCTCCCGCTCCGCCGCCACCCGCTCCTCGCCGACGATGCGGGTGAAGAGCTGGAGGGCCTCCTCGGGCGACATCACGTCCAGGTCGACGAGGTGCGCGCCCGCCAGGCCGACCATGCGGGTACGGGCGGTGACGAGGGCCGCGCAGCCGGGAGTGCCGGGCAGGAGGGGTCTGACCTGGGAGGCGTCGCGCGCGTTGTCCAGCAGGACGAGAACGCGGCGGCCGTCGAGGGTCGAGCGGTAGAGGGCCGCGCGGTCGTCCAGGGAGTCCGGTATCGCGGTGTCGGGGGTGCCGAGGGCCCGGAGGAAGGAGCCGAGCACCGTCTCGGGTTCGGCGGGGCGGGCACCCGCGCCCTGGAGGTCGACGTAGAGCTGTCCGTCCGGGAAGTGCGGGCGGGCCGCGTGGGCGACGTGGACGGCGAGGGTGGTCTTGCCGACGCCGCCGATTCCGGCCAGCGCGGACACCGCCATCACGCTGGTCTCGGCGTGCGCGAGGCGGTCGCCCAGCTCGTGCACGAAGGTGGCGCGCCCGGTGAAGTCCGGTACCGAGGCCGGGAGTTGGGCGGGGCGTACGACCGCGGGCACGGCGCTGGGCGGCGTTTCGACGGGCTGGGCCAGCTCCGTGTCCGCCGCGAGGATGCGCTGCTGGAGGCGGGAGAGCTCCGGGCGGGGGTCCACGCCGAGCTCGTCCGCGAGCAGCCGGCGCGTGTCCGCGTACACGGCCAGCGCCTCCGCCTGCCGTCCGCACCGGTACAGCGCGAGCATCAGGAGTTCGCGCAACCGCTCCCGCAGCGGGTGCGCGGCGGTCAGCGCGGTCAGCTCCGCGACCGCCTCGGCGTGGCAGCCGACCTCCAGGTCCAGGTCCAGCCGGGTCTCGGTGAGCTGGAGGAGCCACTCCTCCAGCCGGGCCCGCTGCGACTGCGCGTACGGGCCCGGTACGGAGGCCAGCGCCTCGCCCTCCCACAGCCCGATCGCCCTGGCCAGCAGGGTCCGCGCCCCGCAGCGGTCGCCGGCGGCGCGGGCCGCCTCCGCCTCCGCCGCCAGCTGCTGCGCCACCGCCAGGTCGAGGGCCTCGCGCTCCGGCCGGATCGCGTACCCGCCGGACTCGCTGACCAGCACGTCCGCACCGAGCGTCTTGCGCAGCCGGGAGGCGTACGTGCGCAGGGCGGCCAGCGCCTGCGAGGGCGGTTCGTCGCCCCAGATGCCGTCGATCAGCTCGGCGGCGGTGGCGGTACGGCCCTCGCGCAGCAGGAGCAGGGCCAGCAGGGCGCGCTGCTGCGGGGACCCGGCGGGCACCGGCTCGCCGTCCCGCCAGGCGCGGACCGGGCCCAGCAGGCTGAAGCGCACCCCGGGGCCCGCCACGGCCTCCGCGCCCGTCGTCGCCTTCGTCCCGTCCGACATGCCGTCGACCATCCCACTCCCCCTCGCCCTCGCCGATCCGTGCCCGGAAGCGGGCCGATCCGTTGCCCGGTACGGCTCGTACGGACCCGTACGGCAAGGGCCAGTTTGCCTTGTCCGCGCCGAGCGCGTCAGCACGCAAACCTCAGAGGAAGCTCAAGGAAAGGCGAAGGGGTCGTACCCGCCCCGTCCGCACGCACCCACCCCGCAGGCACGGTCCCGCCGAAAGGTCCCCACCCACGCACCTGACGGATCGTCAGATCGGCGCTACCGTACGGGACATGGACAGCTTTCCGAAGATCATCTCGGTGGACGACCACACGGTGGAGCCCCCCGGCGTCTGGCAGGACCGGCTTCCACGGAAGTACCAGGACAGCGGCCCGCGCATCGTCCGGGCCCCGCTCAAGGAAATGACCTTCCTCGGCGGCAGGTTCGCGCCCGTCATGGGCGGGAAGGGCGACGAAGGACCGCTCGGCGACTGGTGGGTGTACGAGGACCTGCACCGCCCCCTCACCCGCCTGGACACCGCCGTCGGCTACGACAGGGACGAGATCAAGCTCGAAGTCATCACGTACGAGCAGATGCGCCCCGGTTCGTTCTCCGTCCCCGACCGTCTCGCCGACATGAACGTCAACCACGTCCAGTCCGCGCTCTGTTTCCCCACCTTCCCGCGCTTCTGCGGCCAGACGTTCACCGAGGCGGCCGACCGCGATCTGGCCCTGCTCTGCGTCCGGGCCTACAACGACTGGATGGTGGAGGAGTGGTGCGGCCCCGACGCCCACGGCCGCCTCCTCCCGCTCACCCTCATCCCCCTCTGGGACCCCGTACTGGCCGCCGCCGAGGTCCGCCGGAACGCCGCACGCGGCGTCCGCGCCGTCGCCTTCTCGGAAATCCCCCCGCACCTGGGCCTCCCGTCCATCCACACGGACGCCTGGGACCCGTTCCTCGCCGCCTGCGCCGAGACGGACACGGTCGTCGCCATGCACATCGGCTCGTCCTCGAAGATGCCCTCGACCTCCGCCGACGCCCCGCCCGCCGTCGGCTCCACCCTCACCTTCGCCAACTGCTGCTTCTCCCTGGTGGACTGGCTGATGAGCGGCAAGTTCGAGCGCTTCCCCGGCCTGCGGATCATGTACGCGGAGGGCCAGATCGGCTGGATCCCGTACATCCTGGAGCGCGCCGACGTGGTCTGGGCGGAGAACCGGGGCTGGGGCGGCGTCGCCGACAAGGTCCACCGCCCCCCGTCCGAACTCTTCGCCGAGCACGTCTACGGCTGCTTCTTCGACGACGCGTTCGGCCTGCGGAACCTGGACGCGATAGGCGTCGGCAACGTCCTGTACGAGACGGACTACCCGCACTCGGACTCGACCTGGCCCAAGTCCAAGGAGGTCGGCGAATCCCAGATGGCCCACCTGGACGCGGCCGTGGTGGAACGGATCGTCCGGGGCAACGCGATCGAACTGCTGGGACTGACGGGGGAGGGCTTGTGGGTGGGGGGAACGGGGGTCGTGGGGCTTCAGCCGTAGTGGTAGCGGGCCTGGAGGACCACGATCTCGCTATCTCCGGGCAGGGGCAGGTAGATCAGCCGGTGTTCCTCGGTGATGCGACGCGACCAGGCTCCGGCGAGGGCGTGCTTAAGGGGTTCCGGCTTCCCGATGCCGGTGTACGGATCGCGGAGCGCATCGTCGAGCAACCGATTGATGCGCTTGAGGATCTGCCGGTCGGCGGTCTGCCAGTGGACGTAGTCCTCCCACCCCCGGGCCGTGAAGGCCAGCTTCAATTCCCCTCCTCGTCGCGGACCAGTTCGTGGTACTCGGTCCGACCCTCCTGAGCCTGCTGGTACGACTCCAGGAGTCGGCGCGCGTTCGCCGGGGAGCGCAGCAGGTACGCGGTCTCCTGAAGAGCCTCGTATTCTGCTGCGGCCACGAGGTAGGCGCTGCCGTTCTTCGAGACGATCTCGACGGCGTTCCTGTCGCTGTTGACCTCTTCGATCAGAGGGAACAGGCGACGACGTGCCTCACTGGCAGTTATTGACATAGCGGACACCTCCGTAGTGGTACCAAAAACAGTACCACTTGCTGACTGGCTGGGCGCGACGCTCGGCGGGGGGCCTGGCGGGCGGCGCTCGAAGGGGTCCGAACTCGGCACGCACCCTTTTGGCCGGAGGGGTTTCCGGGGTACAGGCCCGTAGCTCTCCCGCAAATTCCGCCGAGGGAGAAACAGGTGCGGGAGCGGTCTCCGTTCAGAAGGGTGCGGGAGGGGCCCACAGCGCCCCCAGCGGCGCCCACTCGCCACCGCGCTCCTCGTTCACGTGGGCCGCCAGTTGCGGCCACTCGCGGCGGCACGGTGGGCACATCGTCTCGTCGCCGACGGGACGGAACCAGTGCTCACCGGGCCGCCCGGGGCCCGTGCACTCGGCGATGTCCTTCTGTGCGGGCGGCACGGCCCCGCCCTCGTCCGGCGGAGGGACGACGGCCGCGCACACCCCCGCGTCGGGCACCTTCGTCCGCAGCCGGTTGGTCACGAAACCGGCGGCGTTGCGGATCTCCTCCTTGGGGAGGCCATGGGTCACCGCCTGGTACACCTCCCAGACGGGCACCCCGCGCCGCAGATGCTCGGCGACGGCACCGGCGAGGTACCGGACGTTGTGAAAGCTCATCCGCAGATCGGGGCGTTCGTTGCCGAGCTGGCGCAGCATGCGCTCGGCGGTGAGCCGTTGACTGTCGGGCTCGGGCTCGGGCTCGGCCACGGCGTCGACTTCGGGGCCGTCCTCCCCGGCCGGGGCCGGCTCTTGGGGTGGGCGGGTGGGAGATGTCTTGCTGCTGTTGGTCTTGGAAGTACCGGTAGAACGGCCGACGGGCCGAAGGGCCGCTTCACCGACGGTCGGCTGCCGTCCGTCGGTGCGCAGTGCGAGGAACTGGTCGTCCGTGAGAGGCACATTGCTGACCCACTGCTCGGTGAACCAGCGCCCGTTCGCTCCCTGTTGGCGGTGATCGTGGACGTACCCGTGCTGTACGAGTTCCTTCTTCGCGCGTTTGTACACGGCGGGCTTGAGGCCCAGCTCGTCCGCGTAGTGGGAGAGAGGATGGTAGTCCTCGGCCGGCGGCAGCCCGCTGACGTGGGCGATCAGCAACCGCCCGGCCGCGTCGAGACGCTTGTCGCGCACCACGGACTTGGAGACCTTGATGTAAGCGCGCACGGGGGAGATAACATGCAGGAACATTGCCCTGGCTCCTTGTGTAAGCCTCGGTGGTGAGGCCCTCGCCCGGTGTTGGTAGCACCGACGGGGGCCGCTCTACGCGTACGGGCGTGTGCGGAGAGTGATGATGCGGTCACCGTACCGCATCAACTGCACGGTGTGTGACCGCACTTGTGAAGTCGCAGGTGGAGGAGGTCGCGCGAGTACGTCCCTGATGTGCCAGTACCGTGCGCCGGAACCTGCTCAGGCCCTGATCTCGTCCATGAGCATCCGCAGCGTCAGTGAGTGCTTCTCCGTAGGGAGGGCGGCAAGTGCCGACTCGGCGTAGGCCACGCCCCCCGAGCGGTCGCCGGAGCGGGCCAGCATGAGGCCCCGGTGCATGTCGAGGTGCGTGGCGAACCTTGGCAGCGACGCCGGCAGTTCCGTCCGGGCGGCATCCTGCGCCGCGGCTGCTCCCTTTTCGTCGCCCAGCCGTGCCAGCAACAGGGATCGGAACACGTTCAGCCGCCAGTAGGGCACGGCGTAGTCGCTGGTCTGCTCGTGCGACCCGGCGGCGTCGAAGACGCGCCGCCCCTGTTCCGCCAGGTCGACAGCCGTAACCGTGTCGCCCCGCAGTGCGGCTGCGTGGGCCTTGCCGTAAATGGCGTTCAAGAGACCCAGGGAGGGCCGCTCGGTGATCGCCATGGCCTGGTCGGCGAACACGTCGGCGACACCCAGCGAGGCACCCTCGTAGCCGAGCGCGATGGCGGCTCGCCCCCGCACCCACACCCGCGTCGTGTCGTCCCCGGACTCGTCGGCGGCCCGGGCGGCCATCCGGTACCAGTGAACGGCCTTGGAGCCGTCCGTCCCCGGGAAGGTCTTCGCGTACAGGGTCATCAGGCGCGCCGCCACGGACCACAGCTGCGGCTTGTCCAACTGCTGCTGAACGACCACCAGCTCGCCGGCCACCCGGCGCTGGATGTCGGCAGCGCCGAGCGACATGTAATCGGTGCCGTACGTGGCGAGCTTCTGCTCCCACCCCTCCAGCGACGGCCCGCCGGACAGCCGGGCGGCGAACCCGTCCGACAGGAGGTCCGATGCGATCACCGGGGCTATGGCGACCCCGGCGACATCGGTCAGGAAGGTGCGCCGATCCACTTCGCTCTCCAGGACAGCTAGGGGTACGTCCAGCACTGCCGACAGCGCCCGAAGGTAGTAGGGCCCCGGCTGATGCTTCAGCCGTTCCCACCCCGACACGTATTCCCGGGTGAGCGCCGTCCGGTACCGCTCGTTGACCACCGAGGCGAGTCGCCCCTGGGACCAGCCGCGCGCTTGCCGGAGCTCCCGGATCAGCTCTCCGATGTCCATGCGCCCATCTTGCCCCCACGCCTGCCACGTGCCCGGCAAGTCCCGCAGGGCGCGCCCCACTTGCCCCTACCCATGCCACTAGGACGGTGGTGGCCCTCCCGGGAGGGTGGTGTCACACCACGCAACGGAGCGAGGAATGTCCCCATGCGCAATCACCGTCACGTCCAGGAGACGTCCACCGAAGTCCTCCCCCCGGTCGCCCGCTCCTGGTCCACCGAGTGCGCCCTCACCCCGCGCGCAGTGGCCCTCGCCCGCACCCGCGCGCGTACCCACCTCACTGCCCTCCGCTGGACCGGCGATGTCGACGACGCCGTACTCGTCGTCTCCGAACTCGTCACCAACGCCGTCCGGCACGCCCGCGTCCCCGGCCGGGTGGGCTGGCTTCGGCTGGCGGTGCTGGAGGGCGGGGACCTGCTGGTGGACGTGTCCGATCCGGTGGCCGGGTTCCGTAGGGGCGGGGGTGGCATGGACGTACCGGCGGGGCCCGAGGGGGAGGGTGGCCGGGGGCTTCATCTGGTACGGCGACTTGGGGAGTTGACCTGGTTCCTGCGGGGCGGCGCAGCGCAGGAGGAGGGCAAGACCGTACGGGTACGACTTGCGCCCGAGCCGCTCGCGGCCCGCTGAGGGCTGCCTGCATCGACCCGGCTCTGATCCATCAGTGCCCCTCTGCTCGTCACGACGGTGTGCGTCCGCACAGAAGGCGCGGAGCGTGCAGAACAGCCGAAACCGGAGGTCGGTCGCAGGTGTACGCGTTGGGGACCGGTCCTGCGATGTGCCCGGCGGGACTGATGCCCCCTTGACCGAAACGGGACCTACTCCGCCGCCGCCACCCGCAGCTGACGCACCGCACCGGGGGCCGTGTACGTCGTCTCGCCCGCCGCCATGCGGGCCTTCAGGGCCGCCACCGTACGGTCGAAGTGGGACGCGTCCACTCCCGCTTCGCGGGCCGCGGCGCCCATGTTCTCGGCGGCGGCGACCACCAGGTCCATGGTCTGCTCGTAGTCGGGCGGGCCGACCGAGTCGATGTCCGCCGCCATCGGGGGCAGCATGCCGATCATGCTCTGCAACCAGGCCGCCACGTGCGGCGTGAAACTCGACGCTGTCGTGTCCTTGTCGGACGTCGCGACCGCCACCGCGTGGAAGAAGCCCGCGAACATCATGTCCATCGCGCTCAGCAGCGCCAGGTCGTAGAGGGACGCCAGGCCGACGTCCTGGCCCAGGTACTTCGGGGCGCCGAAGGTGGCGAGCGTGGACCGGTGCGCCTCGAAGGGATCCGACGCACCGCTGTAGAAGAGGAACGCCTCCGGGGTGGCGATCTGCTCCGGGACCGCCATGATGCCGCCGTCCAGGTAGGACGCGCCCAGGGCGTGCGCCCAGGATTCGGTGGCGCGGGCCTGTGCGGGGGTGCCGTTGGTGAGGCTGACGAGGGTGCGGCCGTGCAGGGCGCCCGCCGCCGGGGTGAGCAGGGCGTGCTGGGTTTCGTAGTCCAGGACGCAGGAGACCGTGAGGGGACTCGCTTCGATCGCCTCGCGGACCGTCGCGGCCTGGGTCGCGCCGCGTGCGACCAGCGGAGCGGCCTTGCTGGGGGTGCGGTTCCAGACGGTGACCGGGTGGCCGGCGGCGAGGAGCGCCTCGGCGAGGGCCGTGCCCATCAGGCCGAGGCCCAGGATCGTCACGGGGGACGGGGACGGGGAGGGGGGAGGGGAAGGGGAGGAAGTCGGGCGGGTGGAGGTAGGGGGCGTTTCGGGCATGCTGGGCATGGGGCTCCCTTGGGTGAGGTGTGGGGTGTGCCCGAGTGGGCTGCTCCCAGCCTCGTGGCCCGGCGGTGCTTCCTCAAGTACGCACAAAAAGGTGGGTGGCCCTCGGGCAGCGGGTGAACCTTCCGGCGGCAGGTGCGCGGAACGGTCGCATCCGGGTACACGGAAGGAGACGTCCGACGGGCGGTGGTACGAGGAGTGAGCACATGAGTGACGGGACGATCGTTCTGCTGGTCGTGGCGGGCCTCGCGGTCCTCGCGATGTTCGTGGGCGCCGTGATCCTGCTGGTCAAGATGGTGAAGGCGCGGAAGCTGCTCACCGATGCCGGGGTTCCGGTGGAGAACAAGTTCCTGTTCTGGGGTGCCGTGGCCTACCTGGTCAGCCCGGTGGACCTGCTGCCCGATCCGATCCTGCTGGACGACATCGGCGTGATGATGATCGCCCTGCGGTCCCTGTACGCGGCGGCGGACAAGGCCGGCATCACACGGCGCCACGACGCGCTGCCCGCGTGGGAGGAGGACACCCGGGGGCGGGAGGTGCGCGGGGTCAGGTAGCGGCATGTGCGGCATGGCCCGATTGCGTCCCGGATGCGTCAGGGAGCCTGTCACCTGAACGGCAGCGTCCGCGTCCGGCTCGGCGGACCCGCCGTCGCCCGTTCCCGCACCGTTCGACGGGCTGCTGTTGCCCTGCCTGGGCCTGCGGCCGGACACCAGGACCGCGACCGACCCCGAGGCCCGATGACTGTTCCCGGGCCGCCGGGCCCGACGAGCCATGACCCCGGAAGAGCACGGCCGGACCCGGGCGTCCCTCGCGTCCTCCCACCCGGCCAACGACCACGGCAGGGACATGGGCAGGACGCGAACCCCGCGCAGCACTCAGGAAGGACAGGGGCTGCACCCCGGGTGACCACTCACGGTGCTCACGAGCCGCCGGAAACCTGAGGAACGCGCGACTGCCGGACACGCACGGTCGCCAGTGTCCTGCCACGCAGCGAGGGGGCGGGGAGGGGCTCTCGGCGGTGGAGGGGAGGGATGGGGCGCGGTGGGCGGGCGGAACCCGACCGGATCGCACCCTTGTCTGATGGAGTGTCAGCTATGACGATGTGGACGTGGCAGGGAGGGTGACGACGCGCGTCGGCTCCCGGTGTGCGCGACCGGACGAGGGGTCTTCTCATGGTGCGGGTCCTGCCCGAGGGGCGGCTGGCGTACGGCATGCAGTTGCCCGTGCAGTCGCAGAGCGCGCTCTACGCCGAGAGCTGGGAGGTGGCGGCCGGGGCCGAGGACCTGGTGGAGGTGGCGCGGGCCGCTGACCGCGGTGGGTTCGCGTACGTCGCTGTGTGCGACCACGTGGCGATACCGAGGCGGCTCGCGGACACGATGGGCACCACCTGGTACGACCCGGTCGCGACGCTCGCCCACCTGGCGGCCGTCACCGAGCGCGTACAGCTGCTGAGTCATGTGGCGGTGGTCGGGCTGCGGCATCCGCTGGCCACGGCGAAGCAGTACGCGACGCTGGACCACCTGAGCGGCGGACGGCTGATCCTCGGAGTGGGGGCCGGACACGTGACGGAGGAGTTCGCCGCGCTCGGCGTCGACTTCGCGCGCCGCGGAGCGCTGCTGGACGAGACGATCGACGCGTTGCGGGCGGCCCTCGGGCCGGAGGAGTTCCCGGAGTTCGCGGGGGAAAGGTACGCCTTCAGCGGGCTGGGGCAGAAACCTCGGCCCGCCCGGGAGCGGGTGCCGGTATGGGTGGGCGGGTCCTCGCCCGCCGCGGTGCGGAGAGCCGCGGTACGGGGGGACGGGTGGCTGCCGCAGGGCGACCCGCGACGCGACCTCCCCTCGCGGATAACCAGGTTGCGGGAGCTGCGTGAGCGCGCCGGACGCACCGGCCCCTTCGCGATCGGCGCCCTCACCGAACCCCTGTACGTCGGCGACGCGGGACGGGACCTGGGGCGGCGCACCCTGAGCGGGAAGCCGGAGGCACTGGCCGAGTCCCTGCGGGCGTACGGGGCGATGGGCGTGCACCAGATCCAGGTCCGCTTCCGCAGCCGCAGTCGCGGCGAACTCACCGACCAGATGGCCGCGTTCGCCGCCGACGTGGCCCCGCATCTCGACGGATGACGTGGGACGAGCCCACCCGCGTTCCGGTCACGCACCACGACGGGTGACCCGGCTCCACATCTCGACGGACAGGGAGTGCACGGGCATGGGCAAGCTGGACGGGCGGGTCGTCGTCATCACCGGGGCGGCGCGCGGGCAGGGGGAGCAGGAGGCGCGGCTCTTCGTCGCGGAGGGGGCGCGGGTGGTGCTCGCCGACGTACGCGACGAGGAAGCGGCGGCGGTCGCCCGGGAGCTGGGGAAGGACGCGGCGCTCCCCGTCCATCTGGACGTGAGCCAGGAGGCCGACTGGGCGGCGGCGGTCGCTGCCGCGAAGGACACCTTCGGGAAGATCGACGGGCTGGTCAACAACGCGGGCATCCTGCGCTTCAACGAGCTGGTCAACACCCCGCTGGAGGAGTTCCAGCAGGTCGTCCAGGTCAACCAGGTGGGCACGTTCCTGGGCATCCGTACCGTCGCACCCGAGATCGAGGCCGCGGGCGGCGGGACGATCGTCAACACCTCCTCGTACACGGGCCTGACGGGCATGGCGTACGTGGGCGCGTACGCCGCCACCAAGCACGCGGTGCTCGGACTGACCCGGGTGGCCGCCGTCGAGCTGGCGGCGAAGGGGATACGGGTGAACGCCCTGTGCCCCGGAGCGATCGACACGCCGATGACGAACCCGGCGGTGCTCGATCCGACGGCGGACCCCGAGGCGTCGGCCGCAGGGGTGGCGGAGCTGTACAAGAGGCTCGTTCCGCTCGGCCGGATCGGGAGGCCCGAGGAAGTCGCGGCCCTCGCGCTGTTCCTGACCTCGCAGGACTCCTCGTACATCACGGGACAGCCGTTCGTGGTGGACGGGGGATGGCTGGCCGGCGTCGGTCTCGCCTGAGCGCGCGCAACCCGGTTGTCTGACGGGCCGTCAGTATTGACGGTGTCCTGGCGCGGTGGAACAGTCGGTCGCATCAGCCGAAATCTGATGGTGCGTCAGAAAACGCAAAGGACGGTGGACTTCCGTGGAGTTCGGTCTCTTCGTGCAGGGCTACGTGCCTGCCGCGCGCGCCAAGGTCGACCCCGAGGCAGAGCACCACGCTCTGATCGAGGAGACCGAGTACGTCATCCAGGCGGACAGGTCCGGGTTCAAGTACGCCTGGGCGAGCGAGCACCACTTCCTGGAGGAGTACTCGCACCTCTCCGCCAACGACGTGTTCCTCGGGTACCTGGCGCACGCCACGGAACGCATCCACCTCGGATCGGGCATCTTCAACCCCCTGGCCCCCGTCAACCACCCGGTCAAGGTCGCCGAGAAGGTGGCCATGCTGGACCACCTGAGCGGCGGACGCTTCGAGTTCGGGTCGGGCCGGGGGGCCGGGTCGCACGAGATCCTCGGGTTCATGCCGGGGATCACCGACATGGACCACACCAAGGAGATCTGGGAGGAGACGATCGCGGAGTTCCCCAAGATGTGGCTCCAGGACGAGTACGCGGGCTTCCAGGGCAAGCACTGGTCGCTGCCGCCGCGCAAGATCCTGCCCAAGCCGTACGGGAAGGGCCACCCGGCCATGTGGTACGCGGCCGGTTCGCCGTCCTCGTACGCGATGGCGGGCAGGAAGGGGCTCGGCGTGCTCGGCTTCAGCGTCCAGAAGGTCTCCGACATGGAGTGGGTCGTCGAGTCGTACAAGACGGCCGTGAAGGACGCGGAACCGGTGGGGGCGTTCGTCAACGACAACGTCATGGTGACGTCGACCGCGATCTGCGCGGAAACGCACGAGAAGGCGGTGCAGGTGGCGGTGAGCGGCGGACTGAACTACTTGCAGTCGCTGCTGTTCCGGTACCACGACACGTTCCCCCGGCCGGAGGGGATCCCCAAGTGGCCGGAGCTGCTGCCGGAGTACACGGAGGAGATCATCGAGCTGCTGATCGCCGAGGAGCTGATGATCTGCGGGGACCCGGACGAGGTGCTGACGCAGTGCAGGCGGTGGGACCGTGCGGGTGCGGACCAGTTGTCGTTCGGGCTGCCGATCGGGGTGTCCAAGGAGGACACGATGACCACGATCCGCCTGATCGGCGAACACGTCATCCCGAAGATCGACACCGACCCGGTCCACCGCACCTCCCGCATGCGAAACGGGTCCTCCTGACCTCGGCACCGTAGCCGGGAGCGCCCCTTCAGGGGCGCGGGGAACTGCGCATCCACCCCGCCACTCCGCGCCCGGCGCGCCCGCGCCCCCCGCACGCCCGCCCCCGAAAGGAGCCCCATGCTCGACCACCTCATCCGCCACGCGACCCTCGTCGACGGGACCGGGCGCCCCGCCCGCCCCGCCGATGTCGGGATCCGCGACGGCCGCATCGCCGTCCTCGCGGGCCCGGGGGCGGTCCGGGAGCCGGCCGGGACCGAGGAGGACGCCACGGGCCTCGTCCTCGCCCCCGGCTTCGTCGACCCGCACACCCACTACGACGCCCAGCTGTTCTGGGACCCGTACGCCACCCCCTCCCTCAACCACGGCGTCACCACCGTCGTGGGCGGAAACTGCGGTTTCACCCTCGCGCCGCTGCACCCCGACCGTCCGGAGGACGCCGACTACACGCGTCGCATGATGTCCAAGGTGGAGGGGATGTCCCTGGCGGCGCTCGAAGAGGGCGTCGACTGGTCCTGGTCGTCCTTCGGCGAGTACCTGGACGCACTCGAAGGCCGGACCGCCGTCAACGCGGGCTTCATGGTGGGGCACTGCGCGTTGCGCCGGTACGTGATGGGCCCGGACGCTGTCTCCGACCGCCCGCCCACGGACGCCGAACTCGACCGCATGGTCGCGCTGTCGCACGACGCGATGCGCGCCGGGGCCTGGGGGCTGTCCACCACCCGGTCCTCCACCCACTCCGACGGCGACGGCGCACCCGTCGCCTCCCGCCACGCCCGTCCCGCCGAGCTCCTCGCGCTCTGCCGGGCGGTGGGCCGGCACGAGGGCACGCAGATCGAAGCCATCGTGGCGGGCTGTCTCGACCGGTTCGACGACGCCGAGATCGACCTGCTGGTCGAGATGAGCGCCGCCGCCGGACGCCCACTGAACTGGAACGTGCTGACCATCGACGCCGCCGTCCCCGACCGCGTGCCCCGCCAGCTCGTTCCCAGTGCGCGCGCCCGCGAGGCCGGTGGCCGGATCGTCGCGCTGACGATGCCGATTCTCACGCCGATGAACATGTCCCTGGGTACCTTCTGCGCCCTCAACCTCATCCCCGGCTGGGGCGAGGTCCTGTCCCTTCCCGTTCCCGAGCGGATCGCCCGGCTCCGCGACCCGGACGTGCGCGCCGGAATGCTGCGGCGCGCCGGCTCCAGGGAGGCCGGGGTGTTCCGGCGGCTCGCCGACTTCGAGCGGTACGTCATCGGCGACACGTACAGCCGCGAGAACGAGGGTCTCACCGGCCGTGTCGTCGGGGACCTCGCCGCCCGACGCGGTCAGGACCCGTTCCAGTGCCTCGTGGAGATCTGCGCCAACGACGACCTGCGCACCGTCCTGTGGCCCATGCCCCCCGACAACGACCCCGCCTCCTGGGCGCTGCGCCGCGAGACCTGGGAGCACGAGGACGTCCTGCTGGGCGGCTCCGACGCCGGCGCCCACCTGGACCGGATGTGCGGAGCCCCGTACACCACGCGCTTCCTGGGCGACTGCCTGCGCGGACGTCGACTCGTTCCGCTCGAAGCCGCCGTGCGGATGCTCACCGACGACCCGGCCCGGCTGTTCGGGCTGCGGGAGCGGGGCCGCGTCGAGCAGGGTTTCCACGCGGACCTCGTCCTCTTCGACCCGCAGCGCATCGACGCCGCCCCCGCCACCCTCGTCCACGACCTGCCGGGCGACAGCCCGCGCCTGGACTCCAAGGCGCTCGGCGTCGTGAGCGTCCGGGTCAACGGCGTGGAGACGATACGGGAGGACCGGGTGACCGGCGCCGTCCCCGGAACGGTCCTGCGCTCCGGCCGCGACACCAGGACGGTGTCCACCAAATGAACGCTCCTCAGCGGCTGTTGATCGACGGCGAGTGGGTCGAGCCCGCGGGCGGCCACTACGAGGTCGTCGACCCCGCCACCGAGGAGGTCGTGGGCCTGGCCCCCGAGGCGAGCCCCGAGCAGGTGCGGCAGGCCGCCGACGCCGCCCGCGACGCCTTCGACTCCTGGTCCCGTACGCGCCCCGAGGAGCGGGCCGCGATCCTCGACCGGGCGGCCGACGTCGTACGGCGCGAGTCGGACCCGTACACCCGGCTCGCGCGGGCGGAGACCGGCGCGACGACCGGCACCGCGCGCGCCCTCCAGGTCGCCGTCGGCGAGGCCCGCTTCCGGCGGTACGCGAAGGGGGCGCTGGAGCCGACCGCGACGCCGATCGCCCCGCAGGTCAACGAGGCCGGGCCGATGGGCCGGGCGGGCGTCCTCGGGGCGGTCGAAGTGCGCCGCCCGGTCGGGGTCGTCACCTGCATCACCTCGTACAACAACCCGTGGGCCAACCCCGCGGGGAAGATCGCGCCCGCCCTGGCCATGGGCAACACGGTGTTGGTCAAACCGGCCCCGCAGGACCCGCTCTCCGTCTTCAGGATGGCGGAGGCGCTGACGGAGGCGGGGGTTCCGCCGGGTGTGGTGAACGTCGTCAACGGCACGTCGGTGGGCGTGGGCGAGGCGGCCGTCGACTCCCCTTGCGTCGACATGGTGAGCTTCACGGGCAGTACGCGGGTGGGCCGGCGCATCGCCGAGGTGTGCGGGCGGGGCATGAAAAGGCAGCTGATGGAGCTGGGGGGCAAGGGCGCGGCACTCGTCTTCGAGGACGCGGACCTGGACGCGGCGGTGAGCGGGATCGGGACGACGTTCTCCTTCTACAGCGGGCAGATCTGCACCGCGCCGACCCGCGTGATCGCGCAACGGGGCATCTACGAGGTTCTGTTGGAGAAGCTGCGGGCGTACATGGGGCATCTGCGGGTCGGCGACCCGGCCGATCCGGACACCGTCGTGGGGCCGCTCATCTCCGCAGCGCACCGCGACCGGGTCGAGTCGTACATCGAGCTGGGCAGGAAGGAGGGGGCCCGGCTGGTGGCGGGCGGCGGGCGGCCGGACATGCGGCGCGGCTTCTACGTCGCGCCGACCCTCTTCGCGGACTGCACCAAGGACATGCGGGTGGTGCGGGAGGAGATCTTCGGTCCGGTCGTCGTGGTCGTCCCCTTCGGCGAGGAGGACGAGGGGATCGCGCTCGCCAACGACAGCGACTACGGACTGATCGACTACGTGTGGTCGGGCGACGTGGCGCGCGCCTTCCGGGTGGCCGGGCGGCTGCGCGCCGGGGGCGTCGGCGTCAACACCGTCGGCCGCAACATGGAGGCCCCGTTCGGCGGCTTCAAGCAGAGCGGGGTGGGCCGAGACGTGGGCTCGTACGCGCTGCGGGCGTACAGCGAGGTGCAGGCGGTGGTGTGGCCGGGGTGAGGGCGCCGGAGAGGGCCCGGACATGATCGGCCGCACGGCGGCCGGGGCGGGGACGGGAAAATTTAGAACCCGGACAAAGCGGGCGGGCCTGCGGTTTGCGTATTCAGGCGGACGTCATGTTCCTCTGTGTTCAGAAGGTGTACCTTCGATTTGCGCCTCAAGTTCCTTGATCGTTGGGTGGTTTGACCCCGCCAAGGAAAGGTTGGAAGACCGGAGTCTGTTCCTCCGTATGTGGAAACCGCAGGACTTAACGTCCTGTTCATGACTCAGGTGGAAACGAACCCGCAGGCCGGAGATGCGGTAAGGGGCGTCCCCGAGGGGGCGGGCCCTCGCCTCTCGGGCGACCGTTCATCCGGCGGGGCCCGGAACGGCCACGACGGCGTACGCGGCAAGGGGCTGGGCGGAAACTCCGTCGGTCTCGTCGGCAGCGCCGTCATCGGCGTCTCCACCGTCGCCCCCGTCTACTGCCTGACCTCGACCCTCGGCTCCACGGCCGGTGAGGTCGGCCTCCAGATGCCCGCGATCTTCCTCGCCGGGTTCCTGCCGATGCTGCTGGTCGCCTTCGCCTACCGCGAGCTGAACAAGGTGATGCCGGACTGCGGCACCTCCTTCACCTGGACGGTGAAGGCATTCGGGCCGCGCCTGGGCTGGATGTGCGGCTGGGGCCTGGTGGTCGCCACGATCATCGTGCTGTCCAACCTCGCGGGCGTCGCCACCTCGTACTTCTGGCTCCTCGCGGGCGAGCTCACCGGCAGTGCGGCGATCACCGCCCTCGACGACAGCAAACCCGTCCACATCCTCACCTGCCTCACCCTGATCGCCCTGGCGACCCTGGTCAGCTACCGCGGGATGACCGCCACCAAGGGCGTCCAGTACGCCCTGGTCGGCCTCCAGCTCGTCGTCCTCGCGCTGTTCGTCGGGATGGCGTTCAGCAAGGCCGGCGGCCGACTGCCCGAGTTCGCGGGCGGCGTCGACTTCTCCTGGTCGTGGTTCAACCCCCTCTCGGTGGGCTCCTTCGCCGCCTTCACCGCGGGCCTCTCCCTCTCGATCTTCATGTACTGGGGCTGGGACGCCTGCCTGACCGCCAACGAGGAGACCACCGGCAGCGAGAAGACGCCCGGCCGCGCCGCCCTGATCGCCATGGTCGTCCTGGTCGGCTCGTACCTCGCCACCGCCGTCGCCGTGCAGATGGCCGTCGGATCCGGCGACACGGGCCTCGGGCTCGGAAACCCGGAGACCTCCGACAACGTCTTCGCGGCCCTCGCCGGACCCGTCATGGGCCCCTTCCTGGGCATCCTGCTCTTCGTCGCCGTGGTCGCCTCCGCGACCGCCAGCCTCCAGACGACGTTCATCCCGGTCGCCCGCACGGTCCTCGCGATGTCCGCGTACGAGGCCCTGCCCGCGTCGTACGCCCGCGTGAACCCCCGCTTCAAGAGCCCCGGCCGCGCCACCGTCCACGCGGGCGTGGCGACCGGCCTCTTCTACACGGTCATGACGCTGGTCAGCGAGAACGTCCTCATCGACACCATCTACGCGCTCGGCCTCATGATCTGCTTCTACTACGCGCTGACGTCCTTCGCCTGCGCCTGGTACTTCCGCCGCGACCTCACCGCCTCCGTGCGCGACGCGTTCTTCAAGGGCGTCTTCCCGGTGCTCGGCGGAGTCCTGCTGGCCGCCGTGTTCTGCAAGACGCTGTACGACATGTGGGACCCGGCGTACGGCAGCGGCTCGTCGGTGTTCGGCGTCGGCTCGGTCTTCGTGATCGGCGTCGGACTGCTGCTCGTCGGCCTGGTGATCATGCTGGTGATGCAGCGCCGCAGCCCGGCCTTCTTCCGGGGCGAGGTGCTGACGAAGGACACCCCGGCGCTCGTCGTGCGGGACTGAGCCACCCGGCGGCGCGGTCCGGGCCCGTGTTCACGCGACGCCGCGCAGGAACACCGGATTGCTGAACGCCGCCAGCGGCCCCGGCAGCCCCGCCACCGCGACCGGGTGGCGGACCTCCGCCCGTACGTAGGAGGCGTACGAGGGCGTGGACGTCCACTCGGTCCCGCCGGTCGGCCCGCTGCGGACCGTGCCCTGGTCGGTGACCAGGTGGGTCGTGCACCCGGGAGCGGCCCCCTCGACGGTCAGACGCACCGTGACCGGGGCGGTCCGCGGCGCGGCGAGCCGCCCGCCCAGTGTGGCGGTGCGGCCCCGCGCGTCGCTGACGGTCAGGGTGAGCGAGAGCGCCGAGGACTCCGTGACGTACGAACGGCCCGAGCGCAGACCGGCGAGGATCGCCTCGCGGGAGAGCGCGTCGGCCAGTACGACGGTCTGCGGGTGCCCGATCCGGTCGGGGTCGCGATGGGCGTCGCTGTTGCCCATCGCGGGAAGCCAACGGCCGCCGCTGACGAGGGACTTGTCCCACATCTGGAGGGACACCTCGTCGTCCGGGGTGTACGGCCCGTTCCGCACCTCCACCGCGTCGGCGTCCGCGAAGCCGAACTGCCAGGCGCAGCCCAGGCAGGTGGCGTGCGGATGGGCCGGTACGACCAGGCCGCCCGCCCGGCGGATCTCCCGGGCGAACCGCGGGAAGCGCCCTTCGCGGGCCCGGTAGCGCCAGTCGGTGTGCGTGCCGAAAGCCGTGCCCAGAGCCAGGACGTGACCGTTGCGGGTGGTGACCTCCTCGCCGGCCAGCACGAGGAGATCGTCCGGCGCGTCTCCCCAATGGGCGTGCGAGGACGAGGTGTTGTGCTCGGTCGTGGCGATGAAGTCCAGTCCCGCCGCCCCCGCCAGAGCCATGATCCCGGCGGGCGTGCGGCGGCCGTCCGAGTGGACCGAGTGCAGGTGGCAGTCGCCGCGGTACCAGGCCCGGCCCCGGCCCGCGAGACGGTCCGGCGGATACACCGGGCGGGGCGTGGCGGCGGCCGGGCCGGGCGTGAGCGTGAGGGTCACGGTGTACGCAAGGCCCTGCGGGGCCACCGTGTAGGGGGCCAGCGCGATGTGCCAGGTGCCGGGGCGGACGGGCCCCGGCAGGTAACCGGGCGTCGCCGCGTCGCCCCGTACGAAGAACTCCGTGCGCGCACCGCCCGACCAGCCCCGGAAGCCCCGGCCGCCCAACGCGGTGCCGCGCTCGTCGAAGAGCCCGATGTCCAGCGCGTTGCCCAGGGCGCCGGACGGGACGGGCGGCCTCTCGTACGTGTACGAGACGTGCAACTGCCGTATCCCGCGCGGCACTTCGACCGGCAGATAGGCGAAGTCCGGCGCGCCGGGCGGCAGGGTGCCCCGGACGGTACGGGTCCACGGTCCTTCTCCGCTGCCGCCGCCCGCCGCGTGCGCGAAGCTCACCGTCGTCAGGGTGAGGGCGGCTGCCGCGCCCGCGGTGAACAGGGCACGGCGGCTCGTCGGGCGGGCCGGGCCGGTGGGTTCCGTCCAGGAGGGATCGTCCATGGGGCAATCGTCGCCGGGTCAGCTCTTGCGGCGGTTGCGGCGAACCGTCCACAGGATGACGAGGACGAGCACGATCAGGGCGAGCACACCGAGGACCAGCCCGATCAGGAGCCCGATCCCGAAGCCCTTCTTCTTTTTCTTCTTCGGCTTGGCGAGGGAGGCGGTGGAGCCGCTGTCCTGCGCCTGGGCCTGTGCGGCCGGGGCGAGGCCGGTGCCGGTCGTCGACGTGCCCGGTGCCGCCGTCGTGACAGTGGCCGTCCGTGCCGTCGGCGTCGCCGCCGCGGCCGACGACAGCGACACGGCGGGCGCGCCCACCGCCAGCGTGCCCGCGAGCAGCAGCGCCGTGAGGGTCCTGGTACGCATGAGCATGGCGTGACGCCTCTCCCCGGTCCGGCCGGGGACGTGGACGGCCCCTCGGCTTTCGGCACCGTACGCCCTAGCTTGAGATCATCAACAGGCCCTCGACGAAGGAGTTCGCATGCGGATCGCCACCACGATCTTCCTGACCGACGAGACGATCACCCCCGTGCGCATCGCCAGGGAACTGGAGGAGCGCGGCTTCGCCGGTCTCTACCTGCCCGAACACACCCACATCCCGGTCAGCAGGGAGTCCCCCTACCCGGCGGGCGGCGAGCTGCCGCGCGAGTACGGGCGGACGCTGGACCCGTTCGTCGCCCTCGGCCAGGCGGCGGCCGTGACCGAGCGGCTGGCCCTCGGCACCGGGATCACGCTCGTCGCCCAGCACGACCCGATCGACCTCGCCAAGCAGATCGCCACCCTCGACCACCTCTCGCAGGGACGCTTCACCCTCGGCGTCGGCTTCGGCTGGAACAAGGAGGAAGCCGCCGACCACGGCGTGAGCTGGGCCACCCGCCGCGCGCTCACCCGCGACCGGATGGGCCTGATGCGGGCCCTGTGGAGCCCGGAACCCACCGCGTACGAGGGCGAGTTCGCCTCCGTACAGGCCAGCCAGGCGCACCCCAAGCCGGTCGGCGGCGCCCCGCGCGTCCTGGTCGGCGGAGCGGCCGGTCCGAAGCTCTTCGCGGACATCGCCGGATACGCGGACGGCTGGCTGCCGATCGGCGGGCGCGGCCTCGGCGAGTCGATCCCGGCGCTGCGGGAGGTGTGGGAGGCGGCCGGCCGCGACCCGAAGGACCTGCACATCGTGCCGTACGCGGTCCTGCCGAGCCCCGGCAAGCTGGAGCACTACGCCGCGCTGGGCATCGAGGAAGTGGTGCTCCAGCTCCCGCCGGCGGGCGAGGCGGACGTCCTGCGCACCCTGGACACGTACGCGCCGTACCTTTAGCGGCCCGTCCGGGGGCGGTGGACGGGATGCTGCGAACGGGCCCGGGGCGAGCGCGGCGAACGGGGATGCCGTCAGGGAAGCGGGGCGCGGATCGCGGCGGGCGGCGCGTCCGGCACGCGGGGAGCCGCGTACCCGAGGGGCCGCCCGCCCCTCCGTGGCCCGCTCGTCGCGCCCTACGGCTGCGCCGCGTCGCGGTACGGCGACTTCGGCTTGGTGGGCGTCGCCTGCGTGTGCGGCAGGAGCGGGACCATCGCGTCCCACCGGGAGATCTCGCACCCGTTCGTGCGGCTGTACGCCGCGTCCACCGGACGCCCGGCCCAGGTCCCCGTGAGGCGGGCGGTCGCCGGGCCGCCGTACTGGTGGGTGCAGAGCGCGTCCGCCGCAACCGGGGCGAACGGGTCCTTGCCGTACACCGTCACCTCGTTCAGGCGGTCGCAGGCGAGCTGCGCCTCCGGGTGGCTGCCGCCCGTCGGGTGGCAGGTCAGCTCGTACGTTCCCTCCGTCCCGGGGAAGCCGGTCCCGGCGACGGTGAGGGTGAGCCGGTCCCCGGTGTGCGGTTCGGGACCCGCCTGGGCGGGGGCCGCCGTGCCCAGCACGGCGAGCAGGGGCAGGGCGGCGGCTGCGAAACGACGCGACATTGCGGGTCTCCAGGGGAGTCGGAGGATGTGCTGCGTCTAACGCCCCCGCATCCCGAACGTCACGTGCACGTCGAACGTATCCTCGGGGGATGACCAGCTCCGCAGCGCAGCCCCCCCGCCAAGGTCCGACGGAGAACGCCATGCGCCGGGCCCTCAGACGCGCCCGGGACGGAGTCGCCCTGGACGTCACGGAGGCGGCCGTGCTCCTCCAGGCGCGCGGTGACGACCTCAGTGATCTGTGCGCGTCCGCGGCGCGGGTGCGCGACGCGGGACTCGAAGCGGTGGGACGGCCGGGAGTCATCACGTACTCCAAGAAGGTCTTCATCCCGCTGACGCGGCTGTGCCGCGACAAGTGCCACTACTGCACCTTCGTCACCGTCCCCGGCAAACTGCGCCGCGCCGGTCACGGCATGTACCTCTCCCCGGACGAAGTCCTCGACATCGCCCGCGCCGGAGCCGAAATGGGCTGCAAGGAAGCCCTGTTCACGCTCGGCGACCGCCCCGAGGACCGGTGGCCCGAGGCGCGTGAGTGGCTGGAGGCGGAAGGGTACGACGACACCCTCGCGTACGTACGGGCCATGGCCATCCGCGTCCTGGAGGAGACCGGGCTGCTGCCGCACCTCAACCCGGGCGTCATGACGTGGACGGAGCTCCAGCGGCTCAAGCCCGTCGCGCCGTCCATGGGGATGATGCTGGAGACCACCGCGACCCGGCTGTGGTCCGAGCCCGGCGGCCCGCACCACGGCTCCCCGGACAAGGAGCCCGCCGTCCGGCTGCGTGCCCTTGAGGACGCCGGGCGCTCCAACGTCCCCTTCACCACCGGCATCCTCATCGGCATCGGCGAGGACTACGAGGAGCGCGCCGACTCCCTCTTCGCCCTGCGCAGGACGGCCCGCGCCTACCACGGCATCCAGGAAGTCATCGTGCAGAACTTCCGCGCCAAGCCGGACACCGCGATGGGCAGGATGCCGGACGCGGAGCTGGAGGAGCTGGCCGCGGCCATTGCCGTCGCCCGGCACGTCCTGGGGCCGGCCGCCCGCATCCAGGCCCCGCCGAACCTCGTGGACGACGAGTACGCGCTGATCATCGGCGCCGGCATCGACGACTGGGGCGGCGTGTCCCCGCTGACCCCCGACCACGTCAATCCCGAGCGCCCGTGGCCGCACATCGAGCAACTCGCCGAACGCACCCGGGAGTCCGGCTTCGAACTGCGCGAACGCCTCACCATCTACCCCGAGTTCGTCCAGCGCGGCGAACCGTGGCTCGACCCTCGGCTGATCCCCCACGTGTCCGCCCTCGCCGACCCCGGCACGGGACTCGCCCGGCCGGACGTCCGGCCCTCGGGCCTGCCCTGGCAGGAGCCCGACGAGGCGTTCACCGCCGCGGGCCGCACCGACCTGCACCGCACCATCGACACCGAGGGCCGCACCGGCGACCGGCGCGACGACTTCGACGCCGTGTACGGCGACTGGGAGGCCCTCCGCGAGGCCGCCGCACCCGGCATGGTGCCCTCGCAGCTCAGCGGCGACGTCAGCCGCATCGACGGCGAGGTGAAGGCGGCGCTCTCCCAGGCCGCTGCCGATCCGACGAAGCTGACGGACGCCCAGGCGCTCACCCTGCTGCACGCCGACGGACCCGCGCTCGACGAGCTGTGCCGGATCGCGGACGCCCTGCGGCGCGACGTGGTCGGCGACGACGTCACGTACATCGTCACCAGGAACATCAACTTCACCAACGTCTGCTACACCGGCTGCCGTTTCTGCGCCTTCGCACAGCGCCGCACGGACGCCGACGCGTACACGCTCTCCCTCGACCAGGTCGCCGACCGGGCCGCGCAGGCGTGGGACGTCGGCGCGGTCGAGGTCTGCATGCAGGGCGGCATCCACCCCGACCTGCCCGGCACCGCGTACTTCGACATCGCCAAGGCCGTCAAGGACCGCGTACCGGACATGCACGTGCACGCGTTCTCACCGATGGAGGTCGTCAACGGGGCCACCAGGACCGGGCTGTCGTTCCGCGAGTGGCTGACCGCCGCCAAGGAGGCCGGCCTGGGGTCGATCCCCGGCACCGCCGCGGAGATCCTCGACGACGAGGTGCGGTGGATCCTCACCAAGGGCAAGCTGCCGACCGCCCAGTGGATCGAAGTCGTCCAAGCGGCCCACGAGGTGGGGCTGCGGTCGTCGTCCACGATGATGTACGGGCACGTCGACCAGCCCCGGCACTGGCTCGGCCACTTCCGGACGCTGGCCCGCATCCAGCAGGAGACCGGCGGCTTCACCGAGTTCGTGACGCTTCCCTTCATCCACACCAACGCGCCCGTCTACCTCGCCGGCATCGCCCGCCCCGGGCCGACCGTCCGCGACAACCGGGCCGTCACCGCCATGGCCCGCCTGCTCCTGCACCCGCACATCACCAACATCCAGACCAGCTGGGTGAAGCTCGGCGCGGAGGGCGCGGCGGAGATGCTGCGCTCGGGCGCCAACGACCTCGGCGGCACGCTGATGGAGGAGACCATCTCCCGGATGGCCGGGTCCAGCTACGGCTCGTACCGCTCCGTCCAGGACCTCGTCGCGATCGCCGACGCCGCGGGCCGGCCCTCGCGGCCCCGCACGACGCTGTACGAGGAGGTGCCGCAGGAGCGGGTGGCGGCGGCGCACGCCTCGGACGGGCACCTTCCGGAACTGCTGCCCGTACTGGGCGACTGAACAGGAACCGCGCGCCCGCGCGGGGGCGTCGTCGCTGGTGCGGTGACGCCCCCGCGGGGCTCTCCGCACCTTGATCGTCCACCGCTCGGCGTCCGGCATCAAGAACGTGTAAAGATTGCCGGTACCAGGCAATGTCGAATGTCAGTGCTTCGTGCGACGCTTCGGTCACGTCAACGGATCGGCGCGTACGGAGGGAAGGAGCACGCATGACACTGTTTCTCGGTCTCGGCATCGCGGGCATTGCCCTGCTGCTCTTCGCGTTGGTCTTCGACGGGCTGCTGGAGAGCCTGTTCGACGGTTTTTCCGCCATGGAGGGACTGTTCGACGGGTGGCTCTCGCTGCCGGTCATCGCCGGGTTCACGGCGATGCTCGGCTTCGGCGGCGCGATCACGCTGGGCACCACCGGCCTCGGTGCCGCCGCCGCCACGGGGGTCGGCGTCGTCGCGGGGGCCGGTGCTGCCTGGCTGACGTGGAAGTTCAGCCGGGCCCTGATGCGGGACCAGACCGACGCGACACCGCGCGGCACGGACCTGATCGGAAGCTCGGGCTCGGTCGTCACGGCCATCCCGGCCGGGGGGTACGGCGAGGTGCTCGTCCACCTCGGCGGACAGCCGGTGAAGTACGCGGCGAAGAGCGAGACGCCGGTGGCGCGGGGCGCCGAGGTGTGGGTGGAGTCGGCCCTGTCGACGACCTCCCTGGCCGTACGTCCCGTCGAACGCTGACCCCGCCCTCGCCCGTCCGTAGCACCGCGCGCCCCGTCCATTCGTCACCGCACACCCATCACGAGGGATCTGCCCATGAGCCCAGTCGCACTCGCGGTCGTCGGAGTCGTCGTACTCCTCGTCCTGCTCGGCCTCGTCGTCGTCACGCGCTACAAGGTCGCCGGGCCGAGCGAGGCGTTCATCATCACCGGGCGGCGCGGCAAGAAGTCCACCGATCCGGTCACCGGCCGGACCATGACCGACAACAGCGGCCAGAAGGTCGTGGTCGGCGGCGGCGTCTTCGTCGTCCCCTTCGTCCAGCAGAAGTTCACGCTCGACCTGTCCAGCCGGCACATCCCGATCGCCGTGCGCGGCGCGGTCACCCTGCGCGGCGTCAAGGCCAACCTCGAAGGCGTCGCGATCGTCAAGGTCGGCGGCAACGAGGACGCCATCCGGGCCGCCGCCCAGCGCTTCCTCCAGCAGCAGGACGGCATCGTCGGCTTCACGCAGGAAGTGCTCTCCGGCGCCCTGCGCGCCATCGTCGGCCGGATGTCCGTCGAGGACATCATCCGGGACCGGGCCGCGTTCGCCGGTCAGGTCGCCGAGGAGGCCGAGGCCAGCCTGTCCGGGCAGGGCCTCATCCTGGACGCGTTCCAGATCCAGGACATCACCACCGAGGGCTCCTACCTGGAGGACCTGGGCCGGCCCGAGGCCGCCCGTGCCCGCCAGGAGGCCGACATCGCCGAGGCCATCGCCAAGCGGGCCTCCGAGCAGGCCCGGCTGAAGGCGGCCGAGGAGATCGCCATCGCCGAGCGGACCTTCTACCTCAAGCAGGCGGAGATCCGCGTCGAGACCGAGGCCGCCGCCGCCAAGGCGAACGCCGCGGGCCCCCTCGCCGACGCCGCCCGCCAGCAGGAAGTCCTCGCCGAGCAGGAGAAGGTCGCCCAGCGGCAGGCCGCCCTGACCGACCGCGAACTCGACACCAAGGTCCGCAAGCCCGCCGACGCCGCCCGCTACCAGGCGGAGCAGGAGGCGGAGGCCCGCAAGGTGGCGCTGGTCAAGGAGGCCGAGGCGGACGCCGAGCGCTCCCGGCTGACCGGTGAGGGCGAGAAGCTGCACCGTGCGGCGCTCGCCGAGGCCGTGCGCATCGAGGGCGAGTCCGAGGCCGCCGCGATCTTCGCGAAGGGTTCCGCGGAGGCCGAGGCCATGCAGAAGAAGGCGGACGCGTTCGCGCAGTACGGCGACGCCGCCGTCATCCAGATGCTGGTGGAGGCGCTGCCGCAGGTCGTCGCGAAGGCGTCCGAGCCGCTGAGCGCCATCGACAAGATGACGGTGATCTCCACGGACGGAGCCTCCCAGCTCTCCCGCACGGTCACCGACAACGTCGCCCAGGGCATGGAACTGCTCAGCTCCACCACCGGCGTCGACCTCGGCGAGCTGCTGAAGGGCATCGCGCAGAAGAAGGGCGGCCCCGCGGCGGAGCCGGCCACCGCGTCCACCACTCCCAACGGTCAGATCCCGATCACCGACTGACCCGGCCCGAGCGACCAGCTGCACACAACTGACCGACCGTGGCTCCTCAGGACCCGTAACCGATCGTTACGGGACCTGGGGAGCCACAAGTCGATCGGCTACCGTGGCGCGCCATGAGCAGCAGTCGTGCCAGCAGTGCGGCAGCCCCCACCGGCGCCCCCGCCCATGCCCCCGCCGGCCCCGCACCCTCGCCCGGCGCCTCCGGCACCCCCGGCGGAACGGCCGCCGTCGTCTGGGGCCGCGCCGAGCAGCAGGACTTCCGCAGCCGGGTGCGCGGCGCACTCCTCGGCGGGGCCGTCGGCGACGCGCTCGGCGCGGCCGTCGACCCGCTGCCCCTCGCGGAGATACGCCAGGCGCACGGCCCCACCGGAGTGCTCGACCTGCTGCCCGCGTACGGCAGACGCGGCGCGATCACCGCCACCACCCAGCTCACCCTCTTCACCGTCGACGGCCTGATCCGCGCCCAGGTCCGTCGCGACACCGGCGCCTGGCATCCGCCCACCGACCTCCACCGCGCCTACCTCCGCTGGTCCGCCACCCAGCACGACTGGGGCCCCGACGAACGCCGCGCCGACGACGGCTGGCTGGCCCGCGAGGAATGGCTCTACCAGCGCAGGTCACCGGGGCGCGACACGCTGGGAGCCCTCCGGGAGCCCACCATGGGCACCCTGGCGGACCCCAGGAACCCCGACTCACCGGACCCGGCCGCCGTCGCGCGCTCCGCACCCTTCGGGCTGCTGGTCGGCTGGGAACCGCAGCTCGTCTTCCAGCTCGCCGCCGAATGCGCCGCCCAGACCCACGGCAGCCCCGCCTCCCTCCTCGCCTCCGGGGCGTTCGCCGTCCTGGTGCACGGCCTGACCCGCGGCGAGGGCCCCGCCACGGCCGTCCAGCGGGCCCTGGCACAGCTCGCCGCCCGCCCGGGGCACGAGAGCGTGACCGCGGCGCTGGGGGCCGCCCTGGACGCCGTACGGCAGGGCCCGCCCACCCCGGAGCAGGTCACCGGCCTCGGCGACGCGCGGACGCCCGAGGGGGTCCTCGCGGTGGCGCTGTACTGCGCGCTCGTCGGAGCCGACCTCCGGCACGGGCTGCGGCTCGCGGTCAACCACGACGGGGCGTCCGCCACCACCGGCGCGCTCTGCGGGGCCCTGCTCGGCGCGATGCACGGCGAGACGGCCCTGCCGCCGGACTGGGTCGCGGAGCTGGAGGGGCGGCCCACCGTCCTGGAACTCGCCGACGACTTCGCGATGGAGATGACCCAGGGCCCGGCCCTGCACGGCCCGACGACGGGCGCACCCGGCTGGCTGGCCCGCTACCCGCGCGCGTGAGCCCGGACCTCCCGTACCCGCCTGCTCGCCGCCCACGAGCCACCGCCGCCGGTTGCACCGCTGCGGGGCCCGCCCCTGCCGGGCCTACCGCCGCGGGGCCCCTCTGCCGGGCCTACCGCTGTCGGACGCACCGCTGCCGGGCCTACCGCTGTCGGGCCCGCCCCTGTCGGACTCGCCGCTGCCGGGCCCGGCGTGCCACCCGCGCGCGTCTGCCCGCGCTCCGCGGGGCGGTGCTTCCGTACGGTGCGGTCCCGGTGCTCCCGTCGGCTTCGTGCGGCACGCCGTACCCCTAACGCATCACCTCGCCCAGGTGGACGTTGGGGCGACGGGTGCAGCCAGCGCTGCCCGGAGTGTGGTCGGCGACGGTGATGGGGCCGTTGCCGGTGTCGACGTCGGCGTGCGTGTCGTGCGCGGCGACGTGGACGACCGCGTCGATCGCGCCGAACCTCGCCACGGCCAGCTCCGCGAGGCGCAGGCAACTGTCCTCGTCGGTGATGTCCGCGACCCGGTACGCGGTCCGCTCGCCGTCCGGGTCCAGCTCCGCCGCGCAGGTGGCCAGCCGGTCCTCGGTGCGGGAGCCGAGCACCGCGTTCCCGCCGTCACGGAGCACTGCGGCGGCGACCTGGCGGCCGAGCCCCTCGCCCACCCCGGACACGACGACGGTCTTTCCCTCGACGAGCGCCACGACGGCTGCCTCCGACCTCTGGAAGTGGACCTGACGGTACGTCAGAGTAGGGAGCCGGCAACGCACTTGGAAGGAGCACGGCATGGGCGAGGACACCCGCAGTGAGGTGTACGCGGAACTGGCGGCCGTCGGGCCGTACGGAGCGAAGCCCGGCCACGCCCTGATCACCATGGTGGAACCGCATCCGGGCCAGGAGCGCGCGTACAACCGCTGGTACGAGGACGACCACTTCGTGGCGGGAGCGATGGCGATGCCCTGGATGTTCGCTGGACGGCGCTGGGTCGCCACCCGCGACCTGCAACTCCTGCGCCGCCCGGCCGATTCGGCGGTGGCCCGGCCGGTCACCACCGGCTGCTACCTCAGCACGTACTGGGTCACCGAGGGCCGCTACGACGAGCACATGCGGTGGACCGTCGCCATCAACAAGCGCCTGAACCGCGACGACCGCGTCCATCGGGCCCGCACCCATGTCTTCACCGCGTTCCACGACCACGAGACGACCGTCTACCGCGACGGCACCGCCGGTCCGCGCGACGTCCACGCCCTCGACCACCCCTACCGGGGCCTGGTGTTGGAGGTCGTCGACGCTCCCTCGCCGGAGCGGCGCGGGGAGCTGCTCGCATGGCTGCGGACCGAGCACCTGCCCGAACGGCTCGCCGGGTCACCGGCCGCGATGGTCACCGTCTTCGCGCCCACGCCGCTGCCGGGGGACCGAATGACGTACGTCAAGCAGGTCGAGGGTCTCGGCACCCGGCTGACACTGCTGTGGTTCCTGGAGGGGGACCCGCGCGAGCAGTGGCGGGAACGCTTCGGCGGACTGGGGGAGGCGGTCGCCGGAACGGGGCTCGGGCGGGTGGAGCTGGTGGCGCCGTTCATCCCGACGGTGGTGGGGACGGACCGCTACGTCGACCAGCTCCGCTAAGTGCTGCGCGACGGGGTGGCGACGACGAGGAGCCCCCTCGGCCAGGACGGCGGGCCGGTCGAGAGGGCTCTGCGGTCGTACAGGTGGTGTGCCTGTGTGGCGCGCTCGTCGCTCGGCGCGTCAGCGGCTGAAGGAGCCCTGGCCGACTTCCGTGATGAACGAGGTCCACGAACCGGGGACGAACGAGATCGAGGGTCCCTCGGGGGCCTTCGAGTCCCGCACGTCGATGGCGTGCACCGCCGGGGACTTCACTTCCACACACGCTCCGTTGCCACCGGAGTACGAGGACTTCGTCCACTCGGCCGTCGCGCCCTTGAGAATTGCCATGTCCCTACCGCCTTCACCAGTCGTGCGTCGGTCATCTTTCGAGCTGCCAACGAGCTTGCTTGGCGTGATCGACGCTACGCCTCAACTCCGCTGTCCACAGGAGTCGTTCACTCGACCGGATGGCATATTCCGGAGGCTCTACCGGCGATACGGGTGCAGGGTGTACGGTACGCGCCCGAGCTTGTCGGGTCGATGGGTCAGGCGGCCGGTTCCCCGCTCGCGTACCGCTTGGCGATCTTCTCGATGTGCCGCTGGGACTCCTCCGTGCTCAGCGCCTTCGCCCTCAAGTGCTCGTACATGCCGGTGTACTTCTGCACGTCGGGCGTCTTCTCCAGGTACAGGTCGCTGGTCACGCCCTCGATGTAGACGACGCTGGAGTCGGTCGTCTCCGGGAACTCCAGGATCGCGTAGTGACCGCTGAGCCCGGTGTGCGCACCCGCGCTGAACGGCAGTACCTGGATGGTGACATGGGGCAGCTTGGACAGCTCCTGCAAGTGCTCCAGCTGCGCCAGCATCAGGTGCCGGTCGCCGACCACCCGGCAGAGTGCCGCCTCGTCGATCACCGCCCACAGACGCAGTGGCGAGGTGGTCGTGGTGATGCGCTCCTGCCGGCGCAGCCGGACGCCGACGCGCTTGGCCCACTCCTCCGGCGTGGTCTCGGGCAGGCTGCCGGAGATGACCGCCTCCGCGTACTGCGGCGTCTGGAGCAGGCCGGGCACCACCTGCGGCTCGTACACGCGCAGGTTGTCGGCGTCGGTCTCCAGGCCGATGTACACGCTGTACGGGATGTCGCCGAACGCGTGCCACCAGCCCTGCTGACGCGAGTCCTTGGCCATCTGCATCAGCGACTCGACGACCCTCGGATCCTCCACCTCGTACACCCCGCACAGGTCGCGGACGTCCCGCGGGCTGATGCTGCGACGGCCGTTCTCCAGTCGGCTGATCTTCGACTGGGAGACCAGGAGCCGCTCGGCGACCCCTTCCGCCGTCATGCCCTTCAACTCGCGGAGCCGACGCAGCTCCTGACCGAGTCGGCGTCGCCTGACGGTGGGATTGACATTGGGGGACGCCACGGAACTGCACCTCCGGCTACGTGCTGCGCTTGTCTCTTGACCAGCAGACTGCCACCAACTTGCGCGGGCGCGCTGGTAAACGACAACACAGGGTGGGGCGACGGGCACGCATCCGTACCGGCACGGGCCGTGGAAACGCGCACGCGCGGGGCGTCGGGGCCGGCCCCCTCACGGACGGCCGGCCCACATGCCCCGCGCGCCGGGTGCGGCTCCGAGCCGGGTCCCGGTGGGACGACGGACGGTGCGGCGGTGTGCAACGGGTGGTGCTTTCAGTGCCTGTTCGGCGTGCGGTGCGTCAGTGGGCGACCGCCCTCGCCATGCTGCCGCGGTGCGGCTGGTGCTGCATGGCCAGAGAGGTCGGCCGCTCAGACGGATGCGTCGGCTGACGCGTGCCTCCGCCGCCGTTGCCGCCGCCCGGACCGCCCGGAGCACCGGAGGTGCCGGGCGCGGCACGGCGCGGCTGTGCGGCCACGCCGTTCTGGACGTCCATCACGGCATGCGCCACGAGTCCGCCCATCGGGTCGTGCCGAATCAGGTCCCGCAGGCGGGACCTGGACGACCGGCCCTCATTGCCGGGGTACAGGTGCTTGCCGAGCCCCACTGCGTGAGCGAGCGCGGCGAGCGCCGCGGTCCGCGGGTCCGGCGGAACGCCGGTGCGGATCGCACTGTCCAGCCGGGCACGGATGTCCCGGCTGATTGCCGTTTCCGTCGCCTGATAGCGAGTCGTCGGCAAGACCCCGCACATCTGTCCCGAGACGGCATGCACCATGCCGCACCGCTCCAGGTGCGCGAGATAGATCTGGCGCAGCCCCAGCCGGGGCCCGCCGATCCAGTGGACCGCCCGAACCGGACTGCCGCGACGGCGCAGCAGTTCCAGTGCGGAGTCCAGTGTCGGATCTCCGGTCGGCCGTGGCATCACCACGGCGATACGATCCCCGTCAGGGGCTATCCGTCCTGCCAGAGCCAGCTCCACTAGCTGTGCCCCGGCCAGGCCGAGGTCGAGCGACTGCGGCTGCGCTGTGGTACCCGTTGCCGGGTCCAGAGCGAGCAACAGAAGCTCCTCCGGAATTGTTCTGCGGCTCCTGCCCATCCATGCCTCCCCGCGTGGATGAATGACAGGGTGACCCCTCTCACATTCATCTGTCGAGAGTGCCTGAGTGCTTTGGACGGGAACCAGTAGGTATGTCGTTCTCGTCTAGCACATGGGTCCGGTGCCCGTAGCGGGACACTGGTTCATGGATCGGACAGGCGGGGGGCGGCCCCCGTACACGGCGTGTTGGCGTTCAGGAGGCATCGGTGGCGGGCGAGTCCCCCGGCAAGTCGGAGCAGCGGAAGTCGTCGGGGGAGACGGCTGACAACGAACGCGATCCCCGGCTCGCGATGTTCCGCGAGACGTCGCCGAAGCCCCCGGAACGGGCTGCGGACGACCCCGTGCGCGCGGAGACGGACGCGTCCCCGGACGAGGCCGCCGTCCCGGACGTACGGGCGGACCACGCGTCCGGGCCCGTACCCGAACCGGACTCCGCCGCGGGAGCGCAGGCGGCGAGAGGCACCGACGGCGACGACGGCCCGCCCGTAACAGACGACGGTCCGCCCGTGACAGCGGCGGAAGCCGACGCGGAACGTGACGCCGAGCAGGCGAAGGGCTCCGGACCGGCTGAGGCCGGCGAGCCCGACTCCCGGCTTCGTGCGGCGGTGGCCGCCTGGGTCGCCACCGCGGACGAACCCGCCGGGGACGGGACGGTCACCGCGGACGACGATGCCTCGGCCGATCCCGTGGCGGCCGACCCGGCCGCCGGTACGGGGAAGCCCGCGCCCCGGAAGCGGGACGCGGCCCTAGGGGCGGCAGACGACCGGGCCGACGCGGACGAGTCGGAGAGTGTGGCCGGTTCCGGCTCCCGTGCCGGTGCCGAGGGGGCGGAGGGCGCGGCCGATGCCGGCCTTTCCGTCATCCCCGCAGCGACCGGAGCCGACGACGCCCCGGCGGGAACGGAGCCGGAGGAGCAGCAGGAGCCGCGCCCGGCCGACGATTGCCCGGCCGGTACCGAGGGTTCCGCCGCGACGGCGGACAGCGGCGACACGGCCAGCGCGACCACGCGCGGCGCGACGGGGGGCAGCTCGACCACGGACCGGGCGACTGGGGCCAGCACGACCTCGCACGGGGCGACGGGGGGCAGCTCGTCCGCGGGCGGCGCGTCCGCGGGCGGCTCGACTGGGGGCGGCTCGTTCAGGGACAGTTCGACCACGGCCGTGTCCAGCGCGGACGCCGACGCCCTGGACACCGAGGATGCCGCGCCCGAAGACGGCGCGACCGAGCCCGCCGCGGCCGAATCCGCCTCCGTCGAGCCCGCTGGCACACGGGGCGATGCCTCCGCCGAGCCCGTTCCCACCAAGGGTGGCGATTCCGCCGGGGGCGGTGCCGGTGACGGTGGCGCGGGGGAGGACCGCGGTGGGATCGATCAGGCCACCGCCGTCTTCAAGGCCGTGCCGCCCGCTCCGGCAGCCGAGGAGGTCGATCAGCCGACGGCCATGCTCAAGCTCCCCGCCAAGGACCCCAAAAACCCCGAGAACCCCAAGGGCGGCACGGGAGCCAAGCCGGAGTCGGACGTCGAGCGGACCAGCACGTTCGTACCGCTCAAGCCCGCCGACGTACGACCGGCCGGCCCGCCGCGCAGGCCCGGGGAGACCGCCGCACAGCCGGGGCAGCCGGCCAGGCCGGACCGGACAGGGCAGCAGCCCGGCCCGGGGGCCCGTACGGGGGAGCAGGCGCGTCCCGCGGACCGGCGGACCGGACCGGCAGCCGCGGGAACCGGCGCGGGAGCCGGTGCCGCAGGGCTTCCGGAGGCCGAGCGGACCAAGCAGCAGCCGTTGCCTCCCAAGCCGCCGCTCGACCTGCTCGCCGAGCTGACCAACAAGCCGGCGCCGCCGGAGACCCCGGTGCGGACGACCGTGCGCCGGGTCAAGATCTGGACGCCGCTGCTCCTGCTCCTGGTGATCGTCTTCGCGGCCGTGCAGCTCCTGCGTCCGCCGCCGGAGACCGAGCTGGAACTCAGCGCCACGCCGTCGTACACCTTCGAAGGCGGCAGGACCGAGATGCCGTGGCCCGGCGAGGGGCAGTCGGCCATCGAGGTCGAGGGCGTCGGCAGCCTGGGTACCGAGGGCCCGCAGAAGCCCGCGCCGATCGCGAGCGTGGCGAAGGCCATGACCGCGTACGTGATCCTCAAGGACCACCCGATCAAGGGCAAGGAGAACGGCCCGAAGATCAAGGTCGACCAGCAGGCGGAGGACGACGGCAAGAAGGGCGACGAGTCGACGGCGCAGGTCAAGGCGGGTCAGGAGTACACGCAGCGGCAGATGCTCATGATGCTGATGATCCCGTCGGGCAACAACGTGGCGCGGCTGCTGGGCCGTTGGGACGCGGGTTCGGAGGAGAAGTTCGTCGAGAAGATGAACGCCGCCGCCCAGGACCTCGGTATGACCAACACCAAGTACACCGACTCCAGCGGTTTCGACACGGGCACCGTGAGCACCCCGGTGGACCAGATCAAGCTGGGCCGGGCAGTGATGAAGAACGACGTCTTCCGCGAGATCGTGGACATGCCGGAAGTCGAGATTCCGGGCCTGCCGAAGAAGATCTACAACAACAACAAGATCCTGCTGAAGCCGGGTGTCAACGGCATCAAGACCGGCTCGACGACCCCGGCGGGCGGCAACCTGCTGTTCACGGCGAGCACGGTCGTCGACGGCGAGACGCGCAGGATCATCGGCGCGGTGATGAACCAGAGCAGCGGGGCGCTGCTGAACGACAAGCTCGACAAGGCGATCTTCGACAGCCTGAAACTGATCCAGAAGGCCCAGGAGGCCGTCACGTCGGCGACGGTCGTCAAGAAGGGCGACGTCGTCGGGTACGTGGACGACGGGCTCGGCGGGCGGACGCAGGTCGTCGCGACGAAGGACCTCAAGGCGGTGGGCTGGCCGGGTCTGAAGGTGGACCTCGCGATCGGGGCCGCGGCCGGCAAGTCCGTGCCGCACACCGGCAAGAAGGGCGATGTGGTCGGGGAGGTCACCGTCGGTACCGGGCCGGGGCAGGTCCGGGCACCGGTTGCCTTGCGGAGCGACCTGGCGGAACCGGGCTTCGGCGCGAAGCTGACCCGGGTGGGGTGATGCGGTCGGTGTGGGGGCGCGGGTGACGTACGTACGTCACCCGCACCCCCGCACCCCCGCGCGCTCCGGGCGTCGGCGCCGCCACATCGGTGCGGCGAAGCAGGTTAGGTTCGCGCCCTCGGGGGTACATTCATCCGCGCACTCCGCGGGGTGGCAGGGCGCGAACGAACTTCTTCAATTCTCGCCGTGCCGAGAGGCTCGCGGCATGCTACGGTTTTAGTAGTTGCAGTTGTGGTTCCCGAAAAGACTTACAAGTGCTCTCCTCGGATTCGTCACATTCGTCTCCGTTGGGCGCACTTTTCTTTTGTATTTCCGGTGCTTTTCTCCCGGACGGGGTCATCATCGCGCGACGTGGGACATGCACAGTGTGTGTTCCCCGGGTTTTCACCCCGAAGGAGATTTGACATGGCTACTGGCACCGTGAAGTGGTTCAACTCGGAAAAGGGCTTCGGCTTCATTGAGCAGGACGGCGGCGGCGCCGACGTCTTCGCCCACTACTCGAACATCGCCACCTCTGGCTTCCGTGAGCTCCAGGAAGGCCAGAAGGTGAACTTCGACGTCACGCAGGGCCAGAAGGGCCCGCAGGCGGAGAACATCACCCCCGCCTGATCATCGGCTTCGTGCTTGATCAGCGGTGACAGCGCGGCTGGGACCTGCACCTCGGGTGCAGGTCCCAGCCCGTTTTTGCGCCCGAGGGAATGAAACGGGTCCGTTCGTTGTTCATACGAACCGGACCTACTTTTCGTTTTTAATTCATTTCGGCTCGTTCTTGAAATGCGGCCCGCCCGGCGGGATCGGCTTTTCCTCGATGCGTGCCGTATCGAGGAGGATTCTCCGTGAGTACGAACTACGCCCGCTTCGGCGGCAACCGCGACACCAGTGCAGGGAAGAAGAGCGGCGGCGGGAGCGGCACGCGTGCTGCGGGGGCCGGCGGCCGTGGCGGCAACCGCACCGGTGGAAGCAGCGGTGGCGGCGGCCGGTCGCGCCGCCCGGCGCCGCTGAAGGGCGAGTTCGCCCCGCCGGTGTCCGTCACCCCCGCACTGCCCCCGGTCGCGGGCTTCGCCGAACTGGACATGCCGGACAGCGTGCAGCGGGCCCTGGTCGCCGAAGGCGTCACCGAGCCCTTCCCGATCCAGGCCGCGACCCTCCCCAACGCCCTGGCCGGACGCGACGTCCTCGGCCGCGGCCGTACCGGCTCCGGCAAGACCCTCGCCTTCGGCCTCGCGCTGCTCACCCGTACGGCCGCGTACGGCAGGCGCGCCCAGCCGAAGCTGCCGCTCGCGCTCGTCCTCGTACCGACGCGAGAGCTGGCGCAGCAGGTGACGGACGCGCTCACGCCGTACGCGAAGACCCTGAACCTCAGCATCGCCACCGTCGTCGGCGGCATGTCGATCGGCCGGCAGTCCTCCGCGCTCCGCCGCGGGTCGGACGTGGTCGTCGCCACCCCCGGCCGGCTCAAGGACCTCATCGAGCGCCGCGACTGCCGCCTGGACCAGGTGCGCATCACCGTCCTCGACGAAGCGGACCAGATGGGCGACATGGGCTTCATGCCGGACGTCACCGAACTGCTCCAGCAGGTCAGGGAGGACGGCCAGACGATGCTCTTCTCCGCCACCCTCGACCGCAATGTCGACAAACTGGTGCGTACGTTCCTCACCGACCCGGTCGTCCACTCCGTGGACCCGTCGGCGGGCGCGGTCACCACGATGGAGCACCACGTCCTCGAAGTGCACGGCGCGGACAAGCACGCCACCACCATCGAGATCGCGGCCCGCGACGGCCGCGTCCTGATGTTCCTGGACACCAAGCACGCCGTGGACCGCCTCACCAAGGACCTCCAGGACGCCGGCGTACGCGCGGCGGCCCTGCACGGCGGCAAGTCGCAGCCCCTGCGCACCCGTACCCTCGACCGCTTCAAGACCGGCGAGGTCAACGTCCTCGTCGCCACGAACGTCGCCGCCCGCGGCATTCACGTCGACAACCTCGACCTCGTCGTCAACGTCGACCCCCCGACCGACCCCAAGGACTACCTGCACCGCGGCGGACGCACCGCCCGCGCGGGCGAGTCCGGACGCGTCGTCACCCTGGTCACCCCCGGACAGCGCCGCGACCTGCACCGGCTGATGCGCGAAGCCGGCATCCACCCCCAGACCGCCGCCGTCCGCTCCGGCGACGCGGAACTGAGCCGGATCACCGGCGCGCAGGCCCCGTCGGGCGTACCGGTCCGCGCCCCGAGGTCCCCCGCCCCGGAGGAGACGCGCACCCGCGCGCCGCGTGCCCGCCGCTCCCCGGCCCCTTCGCGCGGACGCCGCGAGTCGGCGGAGATGGCCGCGGCCCGCAAGGCGGCGGCGGTGCGCAGGGCTTCCTAACCACGACGCCGGGGGCCGGTCCCGCAGCCGCGTACGGCCGGTCTCCGCCCAGTGGCACACGAGTGGCACGGCCGCGATCACGCCGAAGGGCCAGTACCCGGGGATGACACCCCTGGTACTGGCCCTTCTCGCTGTGCCCCCGGCAGGATTCGAACCTGCGACACCAGCTTTAGGAGAGCGACCCTCAGCCCATACCCCCACTGAACTGCACTTCTGCCCTCCCTGAAGGGCCCTTTTGCCTAGGGAGGCCGACGTCGGCGGCCTCCCGCTACGAGGCCGCCGAGGGCGTGAAATGGCAGGTCAGCGCCCTGATGAGGGCGGTTTCGCAGAGGTTCGAGGCTCCGCTTCAGCCCTGCCCTTTCCTTGCCTTACTGGATCTGTCTGCGCCCTTCCGTCCCCCGCGTGTCCCCCGCGTCCCCCTCTGTCCCCCCGCTGTCCCCCTGAAGGGCGGAGGGGCCGGGCACCCAGGAGCAACGGAACCAGAGACGCAGGTCACGCCCCGTGACGTGATTCGGGGAGTGCCGCAGTCCCTTCGTTCTCGTCAGGGCTAAGCGGTGCCTACGTAGCGCCTACGAAGTCGGACAGTCGGCAGGAGCGCGGTGCTCCTTAGGGGTTCAGGCCGCTTACTCGCTGCCCCGCTTGTGCTCCGCAATGGTGATGACGCGACCGCCCTTGAGTGTCCGTTCGGACTGCCTGACCGTGTGCCTGACGGGGGACTTACGCTTCTCGTCCCCGGCTGGCTCGGCCTCGGTGGGTTCTGTGGAAGCGTCGAGGCTGGTGGGCCATTGGCCCTCGTTGAGGGCCGGGTCTTCGACGCGGTTGGTTTCCTTGGCGAGGGCTTCACGTGCCATGACGGTGAGGACCGCTCCGCCGATGGCGACGAGGACTCCACCGGCGGCGCGGATCTTCGGCTTGTGCTTCTTGTACAGGCTCTTCGCGGCTTCAGTGGCCGTGGCGGGTTTGGAGCCGGCGGGGATGCTCTCGCCGTCCTCTGGGGAGTCAGTCACGGGTACAGATTTACCGGGCGGCTCTAGCCGCTGTCAGGCGGTCTATTGAAGTCGTCTGGGCTGAGATGGTGGAGAGGGCCCCCGGGGGCCGGGCTCTGGGCTGGGCTGCTCTGTTCCGATTTAGGTGGGGAGCACCATGCGCTGTGTGGCGATGTCCCAGGTGCACACGGTGTAGAGGCGGTTGAAGTCGTGGTCGGCGCCGGGGTCGTCGGCGCTGCACTGTTCGTATCCGTTGGGACCTATGTGCCAGTAGAAGCCGTATTCCTCGCATTCCTCCTGACCGGGGTACTTGCCGGTCCAGATGGTGTTGCAGTCCGGGTGGCAGCCGTACCGCTGTCGTCCTGTGAAGGCGCAGCGGGCCATGTCGCAGTGGTCGGCGTGGAAGGTGTGGGGCGGTGCCAGGCAGTCGGGGCAGTGGTCGTCGGGGAGGGTGGGGGTTGCCGGTGTGGCGGTGGTGAGGTTGCCGGTCCACAGGGTGTGGAGGGTGCGGTCGAGTTTGCGGGTGTCGGCGATGGTGTGCAGGCCGAGGGTGCGGTGGAGGAGTTCGCGGAGGAGGAGGGTGGGGAGCTGGGCGGTTGCCCAGTGGAGGGTGATGCCGCGGGTGGGGTGGTGGGTGGTCCAGTTGGCGCGGAGGCGGGTTGAGGTAGTGAGGGGCATGTCGGGGTTGTTTGTGAATCGGGTGATGTGTGCGCCGTGCCTTTTGAGCCATTCTTGGCCTTGCCGGGCGTAGAACTGTGTCAGGGTTCGGCGTGCTTTGTCGGGGTTGATGGCGTGGCTGCGGTGGAGGTGGATTTCGTTGCGTCCGGGGGTGAAGTGGAATCGGTCGACGGGCTTGCTGTCGGAGTTATCGGGGACGATGCGGAGCTTGTAGGGGCGGCCGAAGAGGTGGAAGATCTCGCCGTTGGCGAGGTGGAGGGTGGGGTGGTCGGGGATGTTCTCGGCGATGTAGGCGAGGCGCCGGTAGATCCAGGTGCGGCGGCGTTCTACGAGTTCGAGGGCTGCCGTGTCGGTGGTGCCGTGGGGGGCTCGTACGACGATGTCGGCTTTGGTGGTGACGTAGAGGTCGAGGGTGGTGCGGTCGGTGGTGCGGATGGTGACGGGGTTGCCGCTGCGGGCGGTGATGGTGCGTTCTTGGGGCTGGTTCATGAGGCGTCTTTCCGTTGGGCGGGGTGAGGTGGGAGGGGGCGGCACCCCCTCCCAGTCGTGCGATTTCTACTATGAGTAAGCGGGGGATAGCCCCCTCCGACGTTTTTTCCGGCGTCAGTCGTGGAGGCCGCGCGCCATGGCGGATTGCACGGCCTCCACTTCAGCGGCCAGGCCCGCCTTCGCCTCCTCCAGCCTGGCCCTGGCCGCCTTCAACGACTTCGTGGTCCGGGCGACCCGCTTGGCCTGTGCGGCTCTCAGCGCCTGCAACCGCTCTACCTGCTGCTGATGGTGCTCGACCTGAGCCGCTCGGATCTTTGCTCGCGGCCTCGCAGGCGTCTGCTTCTGCCCCGCCCGCGTCCCATACTGGCGAGGTGTGCCGATCTGCTTGGCGGCGAAGGCAAGGAACTCCGCGAGCGGAACGAACTTCACCGGCTTCGGGTGGGTGCCGGTCAGCAGTGCCACCTGGGGGAAGTCCTCGTGCCGCGCTGCCCAGTTGGAGACCGCGGAGCGGGTGACGCCGACGAGCTTGGCGGCACCGCTGAGGTGGATCAGCTCGGCCTCGCGTCCGATGAACTCCGGGCGTATCCACGTTCCCGTGCCGTGGCTGCCGGTCGTCACTTGGCACCTGCCTGGGTGTGGCTGTCCACGAGGCCGAGGAGGAAGGCGAGATCGTCGGCGGCTTCGGTGAACAGTCCGGCCGCGGCGACGGCGCGTGCCTTGGCTCCGGCGGGGTCATTGCAGTCGTCGGGGTCGTGGTTGCAGGTGACTTCGGCGATGACGCTGCCCGGCGCGTCGACGATGGACAGGATCGTCCGTACGGCGTCCGGGTGGTTGCCGTCCACCTCGGTGCCGGCCGCGTTCCAGGAAGCCCGGTCGGTGAACAGGGTGGGGAGGGCCGCTGCGTTCAGGCGGGCGCGGATGCTGTCGAGGCGGGCGCGGGTTTCGTCGTGTTCGCCTCCCCACCGGGTGTGCTGCTCCGGGGTGGCGTACCAGTGGTAGCCGCTGCGGTGGTGCAGGGAGTCGGTGGTGAACTGTGCTCCCAGGAGGGAGCGCCACGTGCTGGCGGTCTGGAGGGTGAGGGTTCCTTCGGCGCGCATGGTGTCGATGAGGCGGGTCGTGGCGGATACGTCGCTGGTGTTGATGTCGCGGATGTGGCGGTGGGTCTGCTCGTCGTAGCCGGTGGTCCACAGGGCGCGAAGAGCGAGGTCGTACCGCTGCATGGGGTGGTCGTGTGCGATGAGGACACGAAGGATGTCGGTCCGGGTGGGCTGGTGCATGGCGCTGTTCTCCGTGGGTGGGTGGTGGGAGGGGCGGCCCGACGTCGTGTGCGGGGCCGCCCCGTCGGCTGAGATAAGGCTCAGGCGGCGTCGGCGTCGGCCGACTTCTTCGCGGCGTGCTCGGCTTCTTCCTTGTGGGCGCGCTCGTCCTTCTTCCGGCGCTTGGCGAGGATTTCGGCCTCGATCTCGCTGAGCGCGTAGCCGTGCGTCTTCAGGAGTTCGAGCCAGACGGCGGTCTGGTGGTCGGGGGTGTCCCAGTGCCGGTCGCTCATGTGCTCGTGCTCGAACATCGCTGCGACCTGGGCGAAGAGGAGACGCCAACGCCGCGTCTTGCCGGTGCGGTTGATGAGGTCTTGGAACGGCTTGGGTACCCGGTTCCACTGGTTGCGGTCGTGGTTGGGGTCTTCGACCTTGAGGAAGCGGGCCATCAGGTCGGTGCGGTGGCGGGTGAGGTAGCGGGAGTACTCGTGTGAGGTGCTGGTGATGACGGAGAGGATCAGCGCCCACATGTCGTCGGGGGCCTCTCCGGGCTTGTCGCACAGGGAGGTGATGAACGCCTGGCGGACCTCCCGGGCCGCGCGCCACGCCTTGTTGTAGCGGATGACCTTGCGGCGTGCCTCCTTCGCAGCTTCCTTGGCCTTGGCGTCTTCGGTGCCGTCGGTGCCGGGAAGTTCGTGCTGGTGCTTCTTGAAGTCAGCGCACAGCCAAGTCACTTCCGTGTCGCGGGGGTGCAGTGCGGCGGCGTGTCCGGGGCATCGGGCGTGGATGTCGGGGGTGAGGGGTGTGCCGAGCTGGGAGAGAAGGTCTTCGAGGGGGCGGGCGGGGGTTTCGCGCCAGCTCCATTTCCACTCCAGGAGGGTGATGCCGGAGGCGGTGAGTTCGGCGAGGAGCTGCACCCGCCGGGCCTGCTCGGCTTTCCGTTCGCGGAGATCTGCCATGGTGTGCGCCCAGGTGCCGCCGCTGGAGCCGTCGGCCAGGTCGCGGCGCTTGGCGTTCGACAGCTTGCGGTGGGCGTCGGCGATGTTCTCGACTTCCTGGAAGTCGGCCAGCTCCAGGAGGTCGAAGTCGGCGTTGACGCCTTGGGCGAGGCGGGCGTCGTTGAGCTGGGACGCCTTGTCGGCTGCGGCCATTTCGGCGGGGGAGATGCCGATGGTGCGGGCGTGCTTGTCGCGGACGGCCGGCGGGAGGTTCATGAGGGAGAGCTGCCGGGCGGCGTCGATGTAGTCGCGGGCGTGGGCGTCCTTGCGGTGCTTGTTCTCCAGGACAGACAGGGCCAGCGCCTCGTCGTCGACGCCCGCGAGGTCGTCGCGGACGAGGGCAGGCACCAGCCGGTAGGGGCGCCCTTCGGCCTTGGCCTTGTCCGCGGCGAGGATGGCGGCCTTGTTGCGGCGCTGTCCGAAGACGATGCCGAGGCGGCCCTCGTTGTCGCCGGTCTGCGGGCGCAGCAGCAACAGGCTCTGTACGCCGACCTCTTCGACGGAGGCGATCAGGTTCGGGTCGGGTTCGGTGCCGTCGCTCTTTCCGTCCTCGCGGTGGCGGCGGTGGTTGTACGGGTCGACGACCAGGTCGTACGGGTCGACCCAGGTGAAGTGGCCGGTGAAGCCGGGGACCGAGACGGTGGTGTCGAGGACTGGGGCGGTGTCGGTGGTGGTCATGGTGGTTTCCCTGGTGGTGGGGTGCGGGCAGGCCGGGGCCTGCCCGCACCGGTGAACGTGGGCTGGGGTCAGGCGGTGGGCGCGGGGGCCTTCGCCTTGCCCCTGGCCGGGGCCTTTGCCTTCGTGGACGGCTTCGCGGCCGTGGTGCGCGCGGCGGCCTTCTTGCGGGGTGCGGCCGGTGCGGACTTCTTCGGCGCGGCCTTGCGTACGGCGGGCTTCTTCGCCGGGGCCGTCGCGGGGGCGGGCTTGGTGACAGGAGCGGTGACCGGCGCGGACTCGTCGACCGGCGGCGCTGGGGCGGCGGGCTCGGCGGGTGCCGCCGCGGTGTCGGCGGCCACCGGCTGGGGGATGATGCGGGCCCCGCCCTGGGTGAGGGGGAGGCGGTGGCCGTAGAAGGCGGGGAAGAGTTGGATTTCAAGGGTGTGCATGACCGTGTCGAGGGCCGGGGTGGAGCCGTCGAAGTACCCGGAGGCGTGGTAGCGGGGGGCGTCGGGGCTGGTGCTGAAGGTCTGGAAGCCCTGGCCCCGGAACTGGCGGCGGATGCCGATGGTGCGGCCGTCCGTGTGGGCGAAGCGAACGGTCTCCTGGTCATCGACATCGGCGGTGTCGTCCCTGTCCCAGCTGTCGCCGAGGGCCTGGGCGACCTGGTCGGTCAGGACGTAGAAGTCGATGAGGGGCAGGCCGGTGAGGGGGGCGGTGCTCACGGGTGGATCTCCAAGAGGTGTGGTGTGCAAGGTGCGCGTAGGCCAGGGCGGTCGGTGCTCCGCCCTGGGGCGGGGTCAGAGCGGGATGTGGACGAGGACGGGGACGCCGGCGAGGTGGTCCGGGCGCAGGATGTGACGGATGAGGGCGGCGACCTCGGCGGGCAGGGAGGTCAGGTGTCCGTCGGCGGTGATGCCCGCGAAGACGACCGGCCCGTGGACGGGTTCGAAGTCGAAGGTCAGCTCGGTCTGGATGACTGCCGCGTACAGGTTGGGCAGGCGTTGGGCGCGGTGGAGTCCAGCGAAGATGACGATGCTGGCGCGGCCGGGGCAGTCGAGTTCGACGACGGCCTGGGGGGTGTCGAGGAGGGCGCGGGCGAGGGTCTTGGCCTGCTCGGGGCGGGTGTCGCCGAGGGTGTACTCGGTGACCTGGCCGTCGAGGGCGACGCGAAGGGCGGTGGCGGTGTCGGGCACGGGATTCTCCTTGGTGTGGGTGCTGGGTTTCCCCCCAGCTCTTAATCAAATTCTACTATCAAAGGAGGGAGGGTCAACTACGTTCATTCAGGTCAGAGGGAGTGTGCGGGTTACGTCATGCACCATCCGGAATCGCACCCGACGTCGTACGGCAGCGTCTCCTGCGCCGCCTCGACTGCCTGGATCAGTGGGCGGCCGGCACGGGTAAGGAACACCGGGTCTGCTCCCTTGCCGTCCCATGCCCGCATCTCGTTCAACACCGTCTCCAGCGCGCATGCCTTGGAGAACAGGGCGGGCCGGTCGCGGCGCATTTCCCTCCAGCTCCCCAGCGGCTTCAGAGGGCAGAACCAGCACGCCGACTTCGGCGGCATCGGCAGACCGGCATCCGCGATGACCCGCTGGCAGTCCGTCCGACGCATCCCCACATCCAGCAGCGGATAGACGACGTCCTCGTAACGCTCGGTGCGCCGGTTGCTGGCCCGGCTGATCTCGTCCAGGGAGATCCCGACCGCGACCGTCGCCGGATCGGCTGCGCACGCCCCGTGCGCCCGCAGCCACCGCCCCGTCACCTGGATCTTGAAATCCCGGGTGCAGCCACGAGTTCCAGGGGCCCCGTTCGACATACGGATCGGGATCGGCAGCGCCCGCGACCCCTGCCGGGTCATGCGACCCCACAGCGTTTCCGTCTCCCCGCTGCGCAGGGTGCGGTCCAGTAGGTGCAGGGCCAGGCCGTGGGCCTTCGCGTAGGGGACGGCGACCCGGCGCACGTACTCCAGAGTTTCGGGGTCCTCGCTGTCCTCGCCGACGTTGGCGAACAGGAACGTCTTGTAGGGGAGCTCCCCGCGGGCGGCAAGCACCATCAGGGCGGTGCTTTGCACCCCGCCGCCGTAACTCACCACACGCAGGCTCATGCGGCGGTCCCCGCAACCCGCCCCAGGAGCCCCTGCATCTGGCGGACCGCGGCGATCATCTTCGCCTGCCCGAGCGTCCTGTCCCTGTGCTCGAACGCCCCACGCGCCTGCTTCATTGCGTCCTCAACGGCGCGAGGATTGGCCAGGGAGTCGTCGCAGGCCACCGTGACGCGCGGTCCGAGCCCCCACACCATCGCGTTGACCGCTGCGCACGCTGCGGCGATCGGGTCGATGTCGACCATCGCCCAGGTGAAGTCAGCCGGATCGAGGCCCTGGTGGCGGATCTGCTGGGCGGCGGAGCGGAGCATGCCCCCGGTGCCGGCTGCGGGGTCAAGGATGCTCTGCCCGGGAGCGAGCGACTTCCCGTCGTCGCTGATTTCGGCGCTCAGGTCGGCGAGCGCGGCCCAGGCCATGGCGTCAGTGACCTGGGGTGGGGTGTGGAACTCGCCGAGGCCCTGCATGGCGCCGGTCGAGCGCATCATTGTCAGTGTCGGTGACAGGACATCGGCCTGCGAGCGCAGGTAGGGGTCGGCGTGCCCAGTGAGGTCGAACAGCCCCTTGTCCAGTGCGGTCTTGGTGACGGCTCGCACCATGTGCAGCTCGTGACGGGTGTGCTTTTCCTCGTTGGCCCACTCGTGGAGGATGCGGGCGCGTTCCACGAGGTCGGGACGGCGCATCCAGTGTGATGCCCAGATCTGCCGGTACATCTCCAACAGGTCCCGGTCGTTCTGGGCGAGGATCTGTGCCTTCAGGTCCGGGCCCTTCTTGTCCTTTTGCCCGATGAGCGCGAGCGAGGCGACGATGCCGATCGGTATCTCGATGCGGGTTCCGCCGTGGTTCTTGTGCCAGGTGTTCGCGACGGCCTCGCCCACGTTGAAGGCGTACTGGCTCGGGTCGGCGATCTTGCCCATCGGGAGAGTGCGCGGTGGAGCGGTTCGGGCGGGCACAGCCGTGCTGCTGCTCGCGCGGGTCTCGATGGGCGGGGCGGGCACCTCGTGGCGGACCGGCGGCTTGGCGGGCGCTGGTGCGGGAGGCTTCGGGGTGTCGTCGTCCTGGAGGGCGGCGAACAGGTCGAGCTGCATGGGTGATTCCTTGCTGGGTGCTGGGTGCTGGGTGCTGGGTGCTGGGTGTGAGGCCGCCCCCGGCCTTCTGGCCGGGGGCGGAGAGCGAGACGGTTAGGCCCCCCCACCTTGTAATCCAATTCTACTATGAGTAGGGGGACGGTCAACTTCTCACCTTCAGCTCTCTCAACCGTGGTTGATCCAGATCAGCCCGTACGGCGTCTGTCTCAGCTCGCTCATCGCGCCGTGCCGGATGTCGGCGCGCACCGCGTCCCAGTCCACCCGCCCCACGGCATCCCGGTACGGCTCCACATCCCACTCGGCGCCCGTGCCCGCGAGGGTGCCCATCATTGAGGCGAGTGAAATGCTGCACGCCACCAGCTGCTCGCGGTATCGCTCGTGGCGGTCGCGGACTTCCTCGCGCCATGCTTCATCCCGTGCGTGGATGCCACGGCCCGCCCTTACCCATCCCGCCGACACCGAAAGCGCCCCGCAGTCCACCAGTGCCGCCCATGCCGCTGCCCGGTCCGCCGACAAGGTCGCAGGGAGGAGGAAAACCTCCCCGATTGTCAGCCCCCGCCACCGGGCGCCGTCGTCTGCGCGGGCGCGGGCCTGACGGTGCAGGACCTTCGCCGCCCTGCGGGCGTGCGCCTCGGTACGGGCAGCACGGGCCGGTATCGCATACGACCACGAACCCCGGTCCTCCTTCGGGTCCTGGAAGATGATCCGCCACACCCCGAGCCGGGGCAGCCGGTCCCTGGTGTGTGAGCTGTTGTGCGCCATGGAGAAGGTCCTCAGGTTCAGTGGGAGTGAGAAGCGAAAGCGGCAACGGCCTGGGCCCGTAGGGCGATCGCCGGGCACGGGTCCAGGAGCCGTCCCAGCGCCTGGTTCAGTGCGTCCGGAGCGCCGAGCTGCCACGCGCGGTCGACGGCACCGAAGGCCGCCGTGACGTCGTGGACTGTGACGGGGTGGGTGGTGCGGCACGTGCACACTCCTGTGGCGTACGTGGCCAGGGCGGCGAGCGCGCGCGGGTGATCGGCGGCAGCGGCGCAGCCCTGATGCCTCTTGATCGGCTTGTTGCGGCGCAAGTGGGAGTAGAAGCGCAGACCCTGCCAGCCGTCGACCAGGCATGTCACCTCCCACAGGACATCGCTGCCGGGGTATCCGCCGCGCGCGGCCCACCCGAGTTCGTCGATGCGGGCGAAGGCCCGGACGGCGCTGATGATGTTGCGCGGCGTCGGGGCTAGACCTTCGAGGTAGCGGTTCGGCGCGCTGGGGTGCTGGGCAATCGGAGTGTTGTTCATGCCGGTGGTTCTCCTCGGGTGCGGGGAGGGGGGCGAGCACCCCCCTCCCCTTTGTTCAGGTTCTACTATGAAATGGGGGTCGGGTACCTCTCCGGAATCCGCAGACCCCGCCCTACTGGGCTGCGTCAGCCAGGATCTGCGCCATCTCCTCGGCCGACCGCCTGCCCGTCACCTCGTCGTACGGCAGCGTCGCGGTGAGGTTGCGCACCATGTCAGCGGCCGTGACCAGACGCTGGCCGGTGAAGATGTGCGGCACCGACACGGACTTCACGTTCACCCGCATCACTTCGTACCAGCGCCCCCGGCACCGCACGAAGTCACCCTTGGCGAAGTCGGCCTTCGACCACACCTTGAACCCCTCGGCCTCCGCCTTCTTGATGACGTCCTGCCAGTGGGCGATCTCCTCCGTCAGCTCCAGATGCTCACGGGCCAGCTCCGCAACGACGTCCGGGTTCTCGATGTTCACGGTGTCCCCGCCGGCGGACTTGCCCGCCTGCCACTTCTCCACCCGTCGAAGCTGCGCTTCGAGTTTGGCGATCCGGCGCAGTGTGCGCGGCGGGTTCTTGCGGAACTCCTTGTAGCTGGCCGCCGCCTGCTCGCGCCCGGCCCAGTGCGAGGCGCGGTCGCTCTCGGCGAAGCTCTTGCGCATCGTGGTGTCCATACGCTCCCGGTAGCGGCGGTCGCGCCCCTCCGAGTGGTGCCCGACCAGAATGGGCTGTCCGAACGGGATCGCGTCCCCCATGCGGTGGGCGCTGCCGGAGAGCGACGCCGAGCGGGAGGCCGCGTTGCCCGCGTATTCGCCGAAGCGTTCCGCGCGGGCCTCCGCCTTCTCCTCCCGGTCGGCCTCCGCCTCGGCGAAGGTGCGCCGCTGGTCCTCGTCGATGCTGACGGTCACCGTGAAGCCCATGTCCCGCAGACGCTGGGCGAGCTGGTTGATGGTGTAGGTGTCCGCTCGGCTGTCACGGCTGCGCGGCAGGTACCAGCAGCCCAGCATCCCCGACCACTTGAAGCCCAGGCCGCCCTTGCGTCGACTCAGTGCGGCGTCGGTACCGTCACCCTTGCCGGTGCCCTCGACGAGGGTTCCCTCCGCGCGGGTGTGGGTGATCGTGATGCTCATGAAACGGGTCCTTCCGTGAGGGTGAGGCGCTGGCCGGTGTGCCAGCCGCCGAAGATGTCCTGTGCGGTCGTGTGAGGCGTGGACAGCAGGTACCAGGTGCCGGACGGCGTGGAATCGACGCCGCCGATCTCGAACCGGATGGGCGTGCCCGCCGAGTCGGCCAGGGGGCGGCCGTTTTCCTGGCGCAGCCACACGTACTCGCCGCGATTCAACGGGCTCCCTCGGCGGCGCGCTGGCCCCAGGCGGTCAAGGTGATCGCGGTCGCCCACGACACGGTGATGTCGTCGTAGTCGCGTGCCAGCGCGTCGGCCAGGCAGGAGGCATGCGGGGTCGAGGCGAACCCTTCCTCGGTGCCGTAGTTCTCGTACACCCACTGGGCCGCGTAGTTGCACAGCTCGGCGGCGAATCGTTCCTGCGGGTCGCGCATCAGGTGCCAGCCGGCGGTGCGGGCCTGCCAGGCCGAGGACAGCAGGACGTGGGAGCGGGCATCGGGGGTGGAGCGGCGCCACAGGAAGAACAGCTGGCCCGTGTGCTCGATGACGGGAAGGTGTTCGCCGTCCTGGGCGGCGACTGCCCGGCCGATGAGGCGGGTCAGGAGGTGCTGCTCCTGGTGGGCGCTGAAAGTGTAGCTCCGTCGGGTCATGGTCAGTTGTCCTTGCTGCTGTGCGTGGCGGGGGTGCGGTGGCGTCCTGCTTCGACGTGGCGTTGGGCGGCGATGAGCGTGCACGCCTGGCGTCGGCGGCCGAGGTCGAGGAGCGCGCACACCTCGAACAGCAGCACCCAGTGGCACTCGGGCACTTGGTCGGCGAACTCCTCGTAACCGAGGCGGATCTTGTTCCCCCGGCGTCGCCGGTACGCCAGGCGGACCATGTGTTCCATGGCCACGGTGGCCCGGCCTATCTGTGCCGAGTTCAGGTCGAGTTCGGTGATGACGTCGCCGACTGCGAGCAGCGGCAGGCGTTTGTGCGGCATGGGTATGCCTGTCCTTCCGGATTTCCAAGAGGTGTGGGTGCCAGGCCCGTACTGGCCTGCGGTGCGGGTTTTGGCGGGGGTCAGTTGGGGGCGTAGCCGAAGAACAGCCAGCTGCGTGCGTCGCCTTCGGGTGAGTACTCCAGGGCTCCGGCGGGCCCCCACTTGTCCTCGATGCGCGGGTCGAAGCCGTTCAGCAGTTCCTCGGCGCGTCTCAGGGCGGCCTTGTACGTGTAGACCTCGGGTTCGATGAGGACGGCTTCGGTCTTGGTGGCGAGGCGGCCCGGGGCGCGACGCCATCGGCGCTGGACAGCGAGGTCATGGGCGGCGGTGAAGGCGGATTGCATGTCGGGGCCGGTGCCGACGGTGAAGAATTTGGTGGTTCCCACGGTGCTCCTTGGTACGTGGTGGTGCGGGGCGCACCGGCTGTTCGGTGCACCCCACCGGCTTCAGCAGGAGGCGTAGCCGAAGAAGAGCCAGTGGTGCTCGCCCTCGGCAGTGACGAACGGCAGGGCCCCGGCCGGCCCCCACTTGTCGCGGATGCGCGGGTCATCGGCCCTGATCAGGTCCCGGGCGAGCGTGCTGGCGTCCATCTCCGTGCCCACGGTGGAATCGATCAGCACGGCGCGGTCCTTCTCGTAGACGCTGCCCGAGTAGCCGCTGCGGCCGTGCTCGTGAGCGGCTTCTTCGCGGGCGGCTCGGAACGCCTCGTTCATGTCCGTTCCGGCCGCGAAAGCGGTGAAGTCGGTGGCTCCCATGGGGGTGCTCCTTGGTGCAGATTCGTGTGGGCGGGGAGGTGTTTTCCCCCTCCCCCTTCTAGTCCAATTCTACTATGGGAAAAGGGGGTGTCAATCGAGTTCTCGCAGGTCAGGGCCTTAAGTGGGGCGCTGATCCGAGATAGCGGCCAGGGCGATTCCGTCGTCGGCGAGACGTGCGATCACGGCGTCCGCGAGATGCACACACGCCCCCCACGACATCCCCGGCAGCTCGTCGTGCAGCGCCGCGATCAGCACGATCCTCGGGTCCGTCACGACGCCGCCGCCAGCGACTTGCGGCGCTGCTTGCGGGTGCGGATGCTTGCCGCCCCCGCCCGGCGTACGGCGGCGCGCTGCGCAGTCTCCTGGCAGCGGGCACACAGCGGCTCGCCCTGGCGCTCGTGCCCCGCCACTCCGGAACTGGAACCGCACATCCCCGCCCGCGAGGGCAGCTTGACCAGGCCGGGAGCCCCGTCGGCGGTGGCCACCACCCGCCCGTCCACCCACAGGCGTGCCGCGCACACCCCGTCGAACCGGCTCTCCGCCGGGCGAACACGCTCGTGGCACTCGGCGAGGACCGGGCACAGCTCCGCACACCGGCGCATCAGCGGTGCGGCGACCTGCCCCAGTTTCTCGGGCTGGCGCAGCAGGGAGTTGTCGGGGATGTATCCGCTGACGGCAACGCAGGGGGCGTCACTCATCCAGGCAGCGGACTTGGTCGCGGCGATCACAGCAGAACTCCAGAAGTGAGGGGGAGAGTGAGAACAGGGCGGGGTGGACGACGGCGGCGGGCAGGATCGCGTCCAGGGCTGCCGACGCGCTCAGCGCGAGCGTGGCCCGGCGGGCGGACCACTGCCGGTAGAACAGGTCGTGCCACAACTGCGGGGTGCGGTACGGCAGCGGGCAAGACACGTAGGCGTCCTCGTGGGCCTGCCCGGCGGTGACCGCCTGGACCAGCGCCCCGTACCGCACCGGTGTGAGGCGTTCGCCGATGTGCCTGCCGACCTCCGGCCAGGTGAGGTTCCCGTACCGGCGCCCGCTCGCCGCATCGATCGAGTAGTGGAAGCCGTCGGGGCCGGGAGTGAACCGTGCACGGCAGCCGGCATCCGGCTCACCCTCCAGCCGGACTACCGCCGTGGCGGCCGGGTGGAAGGAGGTGACGCGGTGGACGTCCCGGAGGTCGATGAACGCCAGCAGCCGGTCCGGGGTGAAGAAGTCCCGCACCGCCATCTGCCTGTCGTCGTCGGTGAGGTTCACCAGGTCCTCGCCCTCGGTGCGTTCGTGCAGCAGCCGGCATGTGCGCGCACCGCTTCGGTGACCAGTGCCAGGTCGAGCGTGCCGGGCGGCTCGCAGCACACATCCGCGGGCAGCGTGTCCAGGACGAGGCAGCGCCACGGCGGGCGCACCTCGTCCTCCGGGACGTGGGTGACATGCCAGCCCGGCAGCGGGGAACGGCTCCAGGGCAGAGCTCCGTTGGAGGCGACGATGAACGTGGTGCCGTCCTCGGCGAGGGCGCACACGGCCAGACCGCCGCGCGTTTCGATGTACGGGTGGAGGTCTGCGGCGTCGAGCGCGTCGAGCACGTCGCCGTACACGGCGGCACCTTCATGCTCCTCGGGCCCGCACTCGGCACGCAGGGCTGCAACGGCAGCATCAACATCCATAACCAGACTCTCTCTACTGTTGCGGCCTATTTCTAGACGTACGATGCGCGGTCGCTCCGGTTGAAGACGATGGCCTCGAAGTCGTCGTCCGTGTGCGTCCGGTGCCCGGTGTCGACGCCGTAGCGGATGAGGTTGTCGTCGTCGGCCATGGCGGTTATGAGGCGTACGTGCACGTCCAAGAGGAGCTTCACCAGGGCGCTCTCGATGGGCTGGAGGATGAGGGTGAGGGTGCGCGGCCCCCATGGCTGCTGGGCGGTGGCGACGGAGATCAGGGCCCACCGCCCGCCGGCCAGGCGCTGCGTTCGGATGCGGTAGCGGTGAAGGTCGACGATCACGGTCACCCGGTCGGCGATCGAGCGGAGCGTGCATCCGAACCCGCTGGCGAGCGCGTCCGTGAGGTCGGCCTCGATAAGCCTCGCGTACTTGGCGAGGCGCAAGGACTGGGCGTCGCTCTGTTCCTGATCCGTGTGCTGCTGGTCGGTCATTCCGGGCTCCAAGAGGTGGTGGCGGGCCTCTCCCGCGTATTCAAATTCTACTACGCGACCTTGGGGGTGCCAAGCGGACGGCTGCGACAAGATCATATCCATTTGTTGCGGCCTATTCGCCCTTCGTTCTCCCCGCCCCTTCCGCCGCCGCCCATCCCCTTGCGGATACGGCGCATCTCCTCCAGCCGCTTCCGCGCATGATCAGACAGGTCCCCACCCCCCGGACGCTCCCGCACCTGGGCGAGCACCCGCTCATTGGCCTCACGCTCGGCATCCTTGCACCGCTCCCTCTCTGCCTGTTTCTCCGCCTCGCGCTGCACCCGAGGACTCGTCCCGCACGCCCGGCACGACTTCCCAGGCTTCCCCGGGTGCACCTTGCATCCCTCACCCTGCGAACCCTCAACCGCAGCAGCAGCCGCAGCAGTAGACCCACCCCCCTGCACGACGTGCAGACGCACAGGTGCCGCCTCGCTCTCCTGCAAGACCTGAGGCCGGTCCCGCTCTCCCTCCACCGGACCACCAGCAGTAACAGCCCTGGGGGTAGGGGGAGTCTTTATCTCTGGATATTGACTCTGGTTACTACCTATAAAGCCTGACCCACCTGCGACGGGTTCACCTGCGACTGATCCACCGACGCCTGAAAACCCGTCTTCGGTGCCCCGGTCGACTTCCTGACCCTCGGCGTCCTGATCGTCGCGCTCCCACCGGCGCACCATCTGACGCGTGAGGCGACCCGCCTCGAACCGGTCGTACTCCTCCGCCGCCCACTCCTGCGCCGTGTCGTACACCTCCGTCACCCGCCGCAGCGTCCCGTCCGCCAACCGCTCGGTCACCACCCGGTAGTAGCCGAGCAACTTCAGCTCCTGCACCGCCTTACGGATCGCATCCCGCCCCTCCTTGCCCGCCTTCGCGATCGACTCGGTACGCACCGTCCACGTGTCCGGCTTCGCGATCAGGTACGCGAGGATGCCCCGCGCCCGAAACGACAACCGCGCATCCTCCAGGGTCGACGTCGGGAGCACGGTGAATCCGGTGCTGAGGTGGCGGCGCAAAATCGTCACGAGGGGGCCTCCAAGGCCGTACAGGGCGTTCAGATGATCAAGAAGGGTGCGGAGCCCCGCATCACACGCGCGGAGCCCGCCAGGGGCTGTCAGAGCTTCTTGGCCCGGGTCACCTTGATGGACCGGACCGTCTTCTGCCCCGCCACCTTCCGCCGGGGCACGACGATCCCCGCCCGCCGCAGAATCGCCACCATCGCGTCCTTGTCCGGAACCATCGGCACCACGAGGTCGGCGTCCTCGAACTTCTCCACCAACGCCTGGAGGTCCGTGTCCTCCTTGTCGTTGCCGCCACCCCACCCCAGGTGGTTCGCCCCGTAGTTCCCCTCCGGCGAGTCGTCGAGCATCGCCCGCGCCAGCTCCTTCACCCGCTTCGACTCCCTGAACTTCTCGTGGGCACGCACGTAGTCCGCCAACGCCTTCGCGCGGTCGGCGTCGTCGTGCACAAGGACCGTCTGCACCGGAGCCCCCGGCACCGCACCCTCCCAGCAGGCGTCACGGAAGGGGCAGTTGTCGCACACCGCCGACAATCCCGGCCCGTCGTGATCCCGGCGCAGCTCCTCCGGCGAATCGGCCTCCAGAACCCGGTCCACCCACCAACGGGCCTGCATCGCCAGCCACTCGTCGAACGGGAACTCCTGGATCTCCTCCTCGCCCGTGTCCCGGCACACGAACCGGAACCGGATGCGCTGCACGTCCACGGGGCCGAGCCGGTGCAGGTACCTCTGGCCCGGCACATCCGCGAACCCCACCGTCCGCAGCAGGTCGGCGTACAACAACACCTGCCGCATCTCCGCAGCCGTCGGCCCGTAGCGCACCACCCGGTCCCACACCCGCGCCGACTTCGTTTTCACGTCCTCCACGGTCACCACCTCGGCGGCCTCCACCGGGCGGTGTCGCTTCGGGAGGCGGGCAGCGGTCGCGGCATCCAGCTGCACCACGTCGATGTGCCCGCGGACCACCCCGTCGGTCACCGACCGCTCGACCAGCCACCCGTACTCGCGGCGCGCATCCTCCAGAAGCCCCTTGTGGATGTACGTCCCCAAGATGGCCGCCTTCTTGTCCCCCACGTGCGTGCGCTCGGCACCGGCAACGATGTACCCGGCCCGGCGCGAACAGATCGTGTCCGACGCCCCCAGCTCGGACTGAAGCGAGCGCGGCCGGCGGGCATCAACAGCGTGGGCGGCATCCCAGATCGAAATCGGGGCTTTGCCAGTGGTCAGGGTGGTCACAGCATTTCTCCAAGAGGGCAGGCCGAGGCCCGGCCTACAGGCAGCAGGCCCCGGCGTAAGACAGAAAGAGAGGGTGGAGGGTCAGGCGGCGGCGAACTCGTCGTCGAACGACGACTCGACACCGTCGTCGAACTCAAGGCCCTTCGCCGCAGCACGCAGCCGAGCCGCCTCGCTGGTGTCGTCTTCGTCGGGCTCACCCGTCGGGTCGGACAGCACCTCGGGCTTCTTCAGCGCGGCGGCCTTCTTCTCGATGGCAGCCCGCACGACGATCACCTCGTGACGAGCGAGTTCCTTCGCGGACTCGACCTCGAACCACAGCTTCTTGAGGCCGTTCAACCCGTCCTTCGCCGACTCCTCGACCTTCGGCAGCCAGGCTTCCGCCAGGTCGCCGGTCAACTCCGGGGCCGCCTGTGGCGCCGCGTGAGAAGCACAGCCCATCAGCCCGAACACCAGCCGCTCCACGGTGAAGTCCGGTACCTCCATCGGCTTGCCCTCGCGGGGCACCCGGAACTTCAGCGATCGGGCGGCGACGATCTGCGGCACCTCATCGCGCCGCAACCGCACCCACGCCGTCGCGTCGAACGCCAGAGACTTCTGGCCCTCGACCCGCCAGTCCTTCGTGTTCGGGATCGGGTCTCCGTTCCCGTCGACGGCTGCGATCTCCTTGCCCCGGGCCAGCATCACCACGATTCCCGGCATCGTCCGCACCAGGTACATCACCCGGTTCCACCGCTCGACCGCGTCGTTCCACAGGTTCATCGACGGCTTGATCTCGGCGTCAGGGTCCCGGTTCAGCTTCGCCTGGCCCTTGTTGGAGCGGCGGGCTCGCCCGTTGGCCCAGTTCACGAGCATCCGCCACAGCAGGGACACCGAGTCGATCACCAGTACCACCGGGGGCTCACCGGCCGCAGCGGCACGCTTGGCCTCGGCGTGCACCGCCTCGACCTGGCCGAGGATGTCGCGGTAGGTGCCGTTGTGGACGACGAGCAGGTACTCGGCCCCGGGGACAGCGGCGTACTCGTCGGCGGTGTCCTCGCCGAGCTCCAGCCAGTACGCCTGGCCAGTGTGCTTCGAGCCGGTGAACTCGGCGGCGGTGAAGGACTTTCCCGCCTTCTCCTCGCCTTCGAGCAGGATCTTCGGCCACGGCACGACGCCCGTGGGCTTGCGGGTGCGGAGCTGGGGAACAGCAGGGGTAGACATGATCTCTCCAAGAGGTCTATCGGATGGTAATGTTGCGGCCTATTTATGCGGCGCGGAGACCCCGCGTCTCGAACAGCGAAGACCACTCCGGATGCAGTTCCAGGAGCATTCGTACGTACCGGGACCGAAAGTCGTTGTTCAGTCGCCACGGATCACCGGAAGTGGCCCGCCCGTACTGCCAGCGCAGTACCTCGAAGAGCATCCCGATGCCCACCCGCCCCAACCCGCTGCTCACGCAGTCGGCAGTCAGCGACTCCAGTTTTCCCAGGATCCACGGGTTGAGCTGGTGAAACGCCTCGAAACGCTCCTGGATGCTCAACCCCGCGCCCTGCGATTCCGGGTGCCGCAGGGGAGCAACGGGCAGCTCAAGCTGTACGGGAACCATGATCCTCCTCATCTTTTTAGTGTTGGGGCCTATTTTGCGACACAGGCGGCGATGCTCTGTGCACCCCCTCCTCTCTTCTGGCAATTCTACTATCAATGAGGGTGGGGTCAAGCGCGCCGCAATCCGACCGAGACCCCGGAGATGTGCCCCTCCAGGCCCTCGGTCGCGAAGGGCGAACCTACTTCTTCGCCGCCAATCCGCGCTTCACGAAAGCCGACCCCGGCCCGTCGTACGTCCCCGAGCGCAGCGCCTCCACCACCTCTGTGTTCAGCCGCCACGTCCCGTTGCGTGACCCCGCCATCGTCTCCTCGGCCGCATCCAGCACAGACGTCAGCAACCACACCCGGGAACCGGACAGGTGGTAATCACATGCGGGCAGCCGCTTCAAGCCCTTCGACACATGCGACTGGGTCACCCCGAACAGGGTCGAGTACTCCTGCGCCCCCACCAGCGGCGGCAGCTCCCCCTTCTTCATCGGCCGAACCCCCGCCCCCTGCTCCGCCTCCAATGCCTCCAGCTTCCCCACATCCAGCTGCCGGCCATGCTTGCCGGGCGGCAGCGCCAGAGACACCACAAAGCCCCCCGGCCAGAACGGCTTGCCAGACACGATCACGGCATCCTCGTACGCGAGGATGCCGTGGGGCACCCAGTTGTCACTGACCGCCGTCGGCGCAATGTTGTAGACGGACGCAATCTCCTTGCGCCCCAAAAGCAATGGCTTCGCCATGACGGCGCGCTCCCCTCGGAAAAACACTCTTCATAGTAGAATACCTATGATGGGTGCCGGTTCGAGGCGCGAGGGCTCCCACTACGCACTGTTAGGCTGAGGGAGCACTTTCCAAGAGGTGTAACAAGGCCCCCGTCGTTGAAGCCGATGCGCGGGGGCCTTCATCATTTCGCCCGCCACGGCGTGGGCGACGACTGCAACGCCGCGAGTTCCCGCCGAGACCTTTCACGCGTGCTACTCGGTAGGGCCGGGTAGGACCGCCCGATGCCGCTGGGTAGGGTCCCGGTCATGGACTCCGCCCTGGTCGTCGCCTTCCTCAGCGCGTTCGCACTGATCGCGTTCGCCACTGGGCGCCTCACCGTCCGAGCCCTTCGCCGAGGCCCGCTGTGGGCCCGTTTCGGGCTCCCACCGGTCGTCACGTTGCTCTCCGGCGGCGCCGTGGCATGGCTGTTCTGGCCGTCCTACTACGCGGGCCTGCTCATCCTGCCTTGGTGGGGCGCCGCGTTCCTCGGCAACATCACCGCCTGGACCCGGCCCGGCCCTCGACGCGGCGTGAGCCCCGACCTCGAAGCCGCCCGCCGACGGTGCGCTTCCCGGGCAGCCCAGGCATGAAACGCAGTACGACCGCGTCGGGCAGTGGAAGCTACCCCGCCAATACATACCTGCTGAGGACATCCGCAAGGGCGCAGCGACGCCGTACGGAGCAAACTCGCTGAGCGGGGTGTGCAGTCGCCGGGCTCCTCCACCGCCTTTCGGCAGGCGGCATCCCGGCGTTGGCCTTCACCATTCCCGCCGCGCCTCACGGTTCGGCAGGTCGGCTCGGTAGGGTCGCAGCACACCGAGCAGGGAGGAAGTTGCATGTCCAGCGAGATCCTGATTGCCCAGACGACCATCGACGACGACGAGCAGGCGAAGACCCTCGCGCGGGGCGCGGTTGAAGCCCGACTGGCCGCCTGCGCTCACATCGACCAGCCGTTCACCGCGATCTACCGGTGGCAGGGCGCCATCGAGACAGCGCAGGAATGGCGGATCTCGTACAAGACCACCGCGGACCGTCTCCCCGAGCTTGCCGCGTGGGTTGCAGAGACACACACCTACGACGTTCCGGAGTGGATCACGCTGCCTGTCACCGGCGGGTCCGACGAGTACCTGCGCTGGGTAGTGGAAGAGACCTCCGTGCAGTAGAACCGCATGCCAACTCCGGCCCGGCCTCGGAGTTCACAGGCCGGGCCGGAGGTCAGGCAGCGAACTGCCCGAGATGCTGGGCAAGTTCCTGCTCACTGTCGGGGAGGCGGGCAGCGATGGACCGTGCGCGCTCACGCCCCATCGTGTTCGGGCGCGCCTCCGTCGCAGCGGCGAACTGCCGTGTGACGTGCACCCCCTGGTCGACGTTGCCCCCGCGAAGGAGTGCAGCCGCGAGATCACCGAGGACGACCACTCCAGAGTCGGGCAGATCGGTCCCCAACCGGCTCATGGCGACGTCTGCTGTGCTGGTGAGTTCCTGCCGGCCGAGGTGCCCGTACACCGACAGGGTCAGGGAGTCGAGACGGTACGGGGTCATGAACTGGACCCACGGCTGCTCGCTGGTGTGATCGGCGAAGTCGTAGACGACGCGCGCACGGTCGAGGGCACGCAAAGCGTCGATCTCAGCCCTGGCATGGGCGGCCTCTTCTGCGTGCCGGCCGTGTATCCAGGCTGCCGCTGTGGCATTTCCCCGCCCGCGAACGTATTCGCCTGCCTGGGCCAGGTACTCCACCGCCTGCGCGGGAGTGGCGGCCCCATAGCTGGCGTAGGCCAGGGCCAGGGCACGCAGAGGTGGATGGCCGGCTGCGTCTGCGCAGTCCGAGGTGACCTTGTAGTAGGCGCGGGCACGGTCGTGGTCGCCCAGATCCCATGCGGTCCATCCGGCGAGTGCCGCTGTCTCACCCGCTGCGATCGTAAGAGCCCTCTCGTGCTGGCTGGCCCTTGGCAATGCTGCGGTGATCGCGTCAAGGTGCGCCTCGACCATGCCCTGAAGCTCACGTGCCGTGAGGTGGCGCTCGCTCACGTGAAGGGCGCCCGCACGGTCGATAAGAGCCACCGCTGAGCTGGTGTCGATCTTGCTCCCTTTGCTCAGCGCGTAGGCGAGCCGACCCCAAGGTTCGGCAGCTGCCGAGGCCCCGATGATGGCGCCCCCGAGCAGAGTGCGACGTTTCACGTCGTCCGGGTCCTCTCCCTCACAGCGGCCCCTCCGCTTCCGCCTGGCACGCGCAGCAACCGCTTCTCGCTGTAACTCCTCCGGGTTGATACCGCAGACCACCGCGACGTAAGCGAGCGTGTGGTTGGTCGGGATGTGCTCACCATGCTCGTAGCGGTTGATCTCGCGCCGGGTCATGGTCTCCCGGCCGGAGACGACGTTGATTGCGGCGGCTTGCTGTTCCTGCGTGTGGCCGGCTTTTCGCCGGAGCGTACGGAGTAGTTCGCCGAACGGATCTGCTGGCATGAGTGTGACCTCTGTGGGCGTCGGAATCCAATCATGGCCACAACTCCCCCCGTAAATTCCCCCCTTGACAAAAATTTCCCCCCTTAGATTCCCCTGGTGGGCGTTGTGAGGGTGCGCTGCGATAGACCCATGACCAAGCTCCGCAAGGCGACATCGTGCCCGGCTGACAGGGGTACCGACAGCAACACGGCCCCTGCCCGTGGGGCAGAGCCCCGGAAGGCGAAAACAGAGACAGGGAAGGCCACCACGGGCCATCGGGACCTGAGCGGTCCGGCCCTGAAGGTCCACCCGCAGCCACAAGACGCCAACCGCGCAGAAGCGGGGTGCAGGGTCTTCATCGAGGCGTTCGCGCCTGATGCCGCGCACGTGAAGGGGATGCGGCACTCCGCGGCTGCCGTCCTGAAGGCATGGGGCCTCCACGGCCCCGCGGTCCCGGAGATCGTTCTCAGCGTCTGCGAGCTGGTCACGAACACCATCGTTCACGGGTGGGGCGACGGAACTCTGCGGATCAGGTACCGAGACCGCGTGGTGCACATCGAGGTGACGGACGACAATCCGGCGCCGGCCCGTCTGCGTCCGGCCAGCAGCGAAGACGTGTCAGGGCGCGGACTGGCTCTCATCGACGCGTTCGCGGACGGATGGGGCGTTTCTGACGACGGGCGGACGACGTGGGCCACATTCCTGACCGCCGCCGGAAGGCCGTAATGGCCGCCACCATGGGTACGGTCGGCCCACGTGGCCGCCGAGTAGCACCTGAGGGCCGGGAGTTAGGCGGCCATCTCACTCCGTATCCCGTCGAGGGCGGCACCCGCCGCGTCCCGCACGTCAGGCAACTGGCCCGCGGCAGTGCGGATGATGCGCTGCAACTGATGCGGAAGACGTTGACGGACCGCTTCTCCGAGCGCCACCGTCAAGGACTCCTCAGCCCCGGTGTGGTCACCGCCCAGGAGCCGCACCCGGGCGCTGGTGATTCGGGCGATCACCGCCCACTGAGCACCCGTCCCCATTGCGTCCGGGGCGTGGTCTACGAGTCGTATCGCTGCGTCCGGGCGCCCAGTCGAGACGAGCCCCCGCAAACGGATCTCGTGAAGCGCGAACGGGTTGAACAGCGACGTGTGTTCCGCATGGTCCAGCAGGCCGTCCGCCTCACGCACGACGGAGTCGAAGAGGGCACCGTCGCACAGGGCCCCGGCCGCACGGGCAAGGAGTGGGAGAGCTGCGGCGCGGGCGGTGTCGTCGGGGGCCAGCGCCACGGCCTGCTGCAGGCGGTCGACAGCGGCCCCGGTGAGGTGAGCTTTCCGCAGCTCGTTTCCGTGCATGCGCAGCACCTGCGACGTGAACGCAGGTTCGTCGAAGTACTGGGCGATCCTCAGGCTCTTGCCCGTCCAGCTCGCGGCGGTCGACAGGCGTTCCTCGGGCAGAACGTTCCCCAGGGCGACGCCGAGACCGACCCTTGCTTCGGCGAGGAGGCGCAGCACGTCACGTTCCGTGTGCCCGTCTTCGATACGCGCCTCCAACCGGGCCACCAAGGGCCACAGCTCCGCGACGGCTTCGGAGGCGTGACCGGACTGGCGGGCAACCTCCGCGAGCCGCACCGTGGACTGGCCGAACTGGAGCATCGCCCGGTGGTCGGTGTCGGCGGCGTCGGTGACGCCCAGGACGTGCGGGGGGATGCGCAGCTGCTCAGCGACATGGCGTCGTGCAGTGGCGTCATTCAAGGGCCGTTTGCCCAGTTCCATCGCCGACACCATCGTCTTGTCGTAGCCCAGCAGGGACCCCAGCTCGGTCTGGTTGATGCCGTGCACCGTCCGGTAGAACCGCAGGATCGGCCCCAGCTCACGTGCGGCAAGAAGCGCCTGCGCCTGGGGGGTTGCCCAGTGCCACAAGGCGTGGCGTGCGGACGGCCGGTTTCCCACCTCGCTGCCGGGCACCTCGCCTCACCCCCGGCGCCTGTGCCAGGCGGCGATCGACTGCTTGTACCCGTCGGGCATGTGCAATCCAGGAACCTCGTCGGCGCTGAACAGGCCCACCTGCTTGTGCTCGTGGCTGAGCACCGGCGTGGTGCCCGGGGTGAGGACGGTGCAGCCGTAGGTGACGATCACGACGCGCCGCTCGGGCTTCGTCTCCGGCAGGGGCTGGTAGATCCACACGTCCAGCAGCGGACCGGCCTTGACCGTCCATTCGGACTCCTCGCTGATCTCCCGCTCCATGGTCTCCTCGGGGGAGGCGTCGGAGGGTTCCAGACGGCCGCCTGGCAGCTCCCACTCCTCACGTTCGTTCTTGAGCAGCAGCACGCGGCCCAGTGCGTCCAGGGCTACACCTTTGACGGAAACGGGCCAGGTGGGGGGCGTGTAGGCCATCGCAGTCCCTCACGTTCACGGCGGTTCGCGGGTCGTCGGAACGTAGCACGCGGCCAGCAACTCGCGGACCAGCTGGGCGATTTGAGCAGGTCGACAATCTGTCGCTTTACCCCTGACCCGTACGCCCTCAGGTTGGTGTTCCACCCGACGCGAAGGAGTCCCGGAATGCGCCACGCCTCCCACCCGCGGCCGGACACCGTACTCACCCACCACCACGTGAACACCACCCTGCCCGGAGCTCTGGACCGCATCGCCGCAGGACTGCGGCACACCGGCCTCGTCACCCTGACCGGGCTCTCCTCCCGCACCGACGTGCTGACACTGGCCACCCGGCTCATGACCGTCACCGCGCACCGAGACTCCGACTCCGACGGCCTCACCACGCTCTACGACACCGGGCGGCACGCCCACCGTCCCGGATTCGCCGGCCTGGGGAACGGCCCTCTGGAACCCCACACGGAACGCTCCGGCACCCCGACGCCGCCCAGACTGATGCTGCTGGTCTGCGGGCAGCCCGCAGAAACCGGCGGCGACTGCCTCCTGGTCGACGGCCGCGCCGTCCACCTCGACCTGAGCACCCGTTCCGGCACAGCTGCCCGGGCACTCAGCCAACGCCGCACCGCCTACTTCGGGGGCGGTGACGGGCACCCCTCACAGGTCTTCACCGTCTACGACGACCAGCGTGTCTCCGTACGGCTCCGACTCGACGGACTGGCCCGGTTCAGCCCGATCGTGCAGCCCCACCTGCCCTTGCTCCGTACCGCACTCCAGTACCACCAGGTGCGGCTGCCCCGGGCGCCAGGGCAGGGCTACATCCTGGACAACAGCCGCTGGCTCCACGCCCGGAGCGCATTCACGGGAAACCGGTTGTGCTGGCGGGCCCTGGGCCAACCGCGGTTCCCGTTGCCCCAGGGCTTCGTACCTGCCCCCGCCGCACGCACGGTACCTGTGCTGGTGGGCTCATGACGGCCGGCAACAGGCACCCGTCCACCGCCGCGGTTCCGCTCCGGCCGACAGCGGCAAGCAGCAACGTCCCCGCTCAGCTCTGCGGCCCGGGACCGCGGGGTGCCGCGTGAACGACACGATGCTGCTACCCCGGACGGAAACCCGTGCGCTGGCGGGGTACTGGGTGCAGGTCAACGGCTACCGCGCCGCGACCGGTGTCCAGCTACAGGGCTACCAGCTTGGCGGATACGCGACCCCCACCGAAGCCCGCGCGGTGGCACAACTCCGCATCCGCGTCAGGCGAGTCGCCTGGCGGATGGAAGGGCTCGCCGCGCAGAGGGCGGCCTTCGAGTGGCTGACCAACCGCTGGGCCATGAGCCAGATCCTCGCCTCGCTCGCCGATGAGCAGATGTACATGCACCTCGTCACCGACGGCGACGTCACCTACGAGTTCTCCGCACGGCCGGTCTACCTCCCCGGCCAAGAGCAGGACCGCACGCCGTGTGACGTGGTGCCGATCCGTACGGGTGCCACCCCATGACCTTTCGCCGAACCGGAGTGACGACCATGACACCTCCCCCTGTGCGCAGAGACATCGCCCGAGACCTTGTGGACAGGGCCAACGCCTCCATGCAGTACCGCAGCCGCCTGGTGCGCGGCCTCCTCACCCCGGAGGAAAAGGAGATGGGCGCGCTCCAGGAGCGAGCCAACGCCGTCGTCCTGAGACGGCTCCTGCAACAGCACGGCTGGCCCGGCCGCACCCTCGTCGGGGAAGACGGCGCGACCGCCGCGTGGCGGCTCGCCCTCCACGCCGACCGCGAGCCGGACCTCCAGCACATGGCCTTACGGATGCTCACCACTGCCACCGAGCACCGCGAAGCCACCATCCAGCAGTGGGCCCACCTCCACGACCGGTGCAACGTCACCGCCGGCCACCCCCAGCTGTACGGGACGCAGCACCGCCTCCGCGCCGACGGCTCGTTAGAACTCCTGCCCGTGAGCAGCCCGGACACGCTGGACGTACGCCGCCGCAGCGTCGGCCTGCCACCCGTCGCAGAGGTTCACGACACGCTGCGCCTGCGCTACGCGCCCAGGCACGACGGCGACCAAGCGGAACCGGACCCGCCCGCCGGCCACCGGCTGGCTGCGCGAGCCGACCTGGTGGGGGCCTCAGCATGAACAACCCCGCCTTCGAGGATCAGCAGTACGTCACCGCCGCGAAGCCCGCCCGCATCTACGACTTCCTCCTCGGGGGCAAGAACTCCTACCGGCGCGACCGGCAGGCTGCGCTCGCCGTGCGGGAGGTAGCTTCCTGGACCCGGTCGGCCGCGCTCCTCAACCGCGACTTCGGGCAGCGCAGCACGCAAGTCTCCTTGAACCGGGGCATCCGCCAGTTCCTTGATCTGGGCTGCGGGTATCCCGCGCACTCCCTCAACCCCGAACACCGCGACCTGCACGAACTCACCGACCGCACACAACCCGGCTGCCCAGTGGTCTACGTCGATCACGACCCCTTCGTGGCCGCGCACGCCCGCGCCCTTCTGGACACCGGACCGCCGGACCGCGTCACCGTTGTAGAAGCAGACATCCTGCACATGCCCGCCCTGCTCGCGAACCCCGCCCTCTGCGCCGCTTTCGACTTGACGAAGCCCGTGGCTGTCAGCATCCACGACACCCTGGCATGGAACCCGGACGACACCGCAGTGGCCCAGGCACTACGCGCTCTGCGGGACTGGATGCCCTCAGGCAGCACCCTCTCCATCACCCACCTCTCCGACCACTGGCAACTCGACGTCGTGCACCGAGCTGCCGACACGTACAACGCGCACGGCATTGCTGTGCGTCCACGCTCCCGTGATCAAGTCGCCGCGCACTTCGGGGACCTCACCCACCTCGGCCCCGGCCTCACGCCCGTGGGCGCCTGGCACGAGGACAGCCCGTTCGCCCACCTCCCGCCCGAACACTCCTCCGCCTTCGCCGGCATCGCGGTCAAGGGTGAGCCGAGCAGACACACCCCGGCTGAGGAACTGCGCCCCCTCACCGCCGAGGAGCGCACCGTCGTGACCTACTTCGCATTCGGTACGTCACTGACCCAACTGGATGAGCTGCACGGCATCAACCGGCACGAGGCCCGCATCCTTCTCCACGCAGCACAGAAAGCCCTCGGCGCCCGCACCGCCCGCCCCTACGAGCTCGTGTTACGAGCCGTCGCCGTCGAACAGATCCCCGCCCCGCCCCTGCCCGCCAAAGCGCCGTCCGCCTCCGCCTTCGTGTTCCTCCACGATCTCGCTCACGGCAAGGACACACGTGCCATGGCCGATGACGATCAGCACAGCGTCCTTGGGCTCAACGCACTCGGCAAGGCGGTCCTCGCGGAGCTGAAAGCCAAGAGCTACCCGCACGCCGTGTACCTCCAATCCGCACTGCTGCTCGCCGTCTCTGCGGCGGACATGACCGCGATACGGAAACGCGCGGCTTCCTCGCGCACGGCTTTTCCCTAGACCGGCCGCCCCACGGTGCGTGCACCTTCACACCGCGTCGAGGGGCGGCCTACCACTCGGGTTCTGTCCTCCGGCCGGGCGGACGGCAGCCCCGGCCCACCGGCCGCCGACGGCCGGACCTGCCCGGGTACAGCGAGAGCGAACCGTCCGCCGGAGGCGACGACCACGTCCGCCCTCCGACTGCCGCCCCGTCCCGCGAAGGGACGGCAGCCGCCGACCTTCCCGTCCCAGCCCCCGCCGACCCACCTCCGTTCGGACGTACACGAGGAGCGCCCCATGCCCCACACGGACACCGACTACACCCGTCCCGGGCATCGCCGCATCGGTTGCTTGGCGCTCATCCGCAATCCCGCGGGTGACGTTCTGATCGTCCACCCGACAAATAAGGAAGGCGCCCAGCTCGTCGGCGGAGGTGCGAAGCCCAACGAAGCTCCCCATCACGCCGCCTACCGCGAGGCCGTCGAGGAGACGGGGCTCACGAGCCTGGTCATCGGTGACCTCCTCGTCGTGGACTACATCCCCGCCGCCAACGCCGAGACCGGTTCCGTCGAGGGTTACAACCTGGTCTTCGACGCCGGAGTGATCGAGCACAACACACAGATCACTCTGCCGCCCGCGGAAGAGGGCAGGGAACCCGAGTTGAGCGGGTGGACGTTCTGCCCTCCCTTCACCCTGGACGGATTCTGCGCCCCCTACCAGGCCCGCCGCATCCGCGAAGCCCTCAACGCCCTGGCCGACCCCAGCCGGCGCGGACTGCGCATCGAGGGCCTGCCCGCCTGAGCCCCCGGCGCGTCTTCTACAGGAGCGGCCCCCCAACCGCCCGCCCGCCGAACCACGGCGGGCGGGTGCACCGCCCGGCGACCGGGGCCCCAAACCGGTGTCAGTCGAGCACCCGCAAATCAAGGCCCCGACGAACAACCGGCCCATCAGACGCACACCGATCAGGAGGAACCGTGATCACTACCCGCAGGACGCCCCCACTTCGCCCTCCGACCGTTGCTGCCGACCCGTTCGACTTGGACATCGTCGTCGTCCAGTCATGCGAGCCGACCGCCACCACGACCGCATCCGCAGGCGGCTGCGCCGCCACCTGCGCCAGCGGCTCCTGCACCTCCAACAGCACCTGACCCACACAAGCCACCGGACCGGCCACACGCCGCTCCGGGCGCCGTCACCCGGCGGCACGAACAGGAAGACGACCACCTCGGCCGTCCCACCCCGCGAAGGAGACGACACCTCATGGAGAACGACGAATTCGACCTCGACATCAGCGTCCTGGAGTCCACCGACGGCACCGCTGCGCTGATCAACCTCACCGACGACGGCTGCGGCAGCACCTGCTCCAGCCCGTGCGCCACGAACGTCGCCTGACCTCGCCCACATCAACAGCCTGGGAGTTCCCCATGGACGGCACAGCGATACAGCAGATGACCACCCCGGCCGACGACGCGTTCGACCTGGACATCAGCGTCCTGGAGTCCGGTGACGGCTCCGCGACCGTGATCAACCTGACTGACGACGGATGCAAGCCCAGCTGCAAGGGGTCCTGCGCCACGAACGTGGCCTGACCTCACGCACCGACCGGTGCTGGCCCCCGCGACGTACACCGCGGGGGCCAGCACAGGCCACCGACACGGATCCGGAAGGGCTCATGAACATGAGGCGCGACGTGCTCTACCAGGCCGCGAACACCGCGCTCGTCCGCGCGGCTCGCTACGTGCGATTGCCGCTTCCCCCACTGCCGGACGTGTCCGACGACGCTCCGCACCACGTACGCCTGTGGCACCAGTGGCTCCGCACCGTAGCGAAGTGCGGCGAATTCACAGAGATCATTACGCACGCCAACCCCGGCTTCGCACGTCACCTGGCCACCCTGTGCGCAGCCCCCGCCCCGCAGGCCCGCCAAGTACGCCGAACCCTGGTGTCGGTCCTTCGGTACGTGCAGCGGATCGAGGGCCGGGCCACCCCAAACGGGCTGGTCGCCGGCGTCGCCCCCGTCACGTTCGGGTCGTGCACCCTCGTGTACTGGGGGCCGTGGCACCGAGCACGCGCGTGCGCCGACGGCGCGTGGATCGCCGACCTCGTGCAGCGGCTGGAGGAGGACCCGGCCCTGTTGCGCCGACTGCCCGTGATGGCAAGCAACACCCCCTTCATTCGAGGGGAACGCCTCGTGGTGCCCTACCCCTCCACCGTGCAGGCGGGGGAACGCCCCACGGCGGAAGTGTCGATGCGGTGCACCCCTGCCGTACGTGCCGCCCTTGAGCTGGCCGGCTCCCCGATCTCCTACGACCTCCTCGCCGAGAAGCTGCGGGGCGGCTTCCCGCATGTGCCGCCCGAGCGCGTCCGGGCTCTCCTGAGGAGCCTCGTCCGCCACGGTGCGCTCATCACATCCCTGCACGCCCCGGCCACCACACCCGACCCCCTCGACCACGTGCTTCAAAGCCTCGAAGCGGTCGCCGCCGACGAGCTTCCCTCCTGCACGCAGGTGCTGGACGACCTGCGAGCCATCCACAACGGGGTACGCCAGCACAACCGTGCTCTCGGCCCGTCCGACGGCCACCGCCTACGGGTAGCCCTCCACAACAAGATGGTGTCGGATGCCGTCCCCCGGCCACTCGCGGTGGACCTGCGCCTGGACTGCGCGCTGGTCCTGCCCATGACGGTTGCCCGTGAGGCGGAAAAAGCGGCCACCGTACTGACCTGGCTTACACCGGCTCCCTTCGGCACACCCGGCTGGAAGGCGTACCACGGGCGCTTCTTCGAAAAGTACGGCATCGGGTCGCTGGTGCCGCTGCGCGACGTCACGGACCCTGATGCCGGGCTCGGCTTCCCCGCCGGATACCTCGACAGCCCGCCGGAACCGCACGAAGGTCTCGCCAAGCGAGAACAGCGACTCCTCGCCCTGGCCCAGAACGCCGCCCTCGACGACCAGCACGAGATCCTGCTGAACGACGATCTGGTCGAAGAGCTGCGCCTCGGCGACCAGGACGGGATGCAGCCCCCACCACACATGGAACTGTGCTTCTCCATCGAGGCCGAAAGCCACGAAGCTCTCTCCCGCGGCGACTTCACTCTCACCGGTGCCCATCCGACGCGAGGCATCGGGACAACGAGCGGCCGGTTCCTCCCCGTCCTCGACGACGTGGGATGTGCCAGGGCCTCAGCACCGCTGAAACACCTCCCGGCCAACACTGCCGGCGCGCTGACCGCACAACTGTCCTTCGCACCGCTCAACCGCACGCACACCACAGTCACCCGGGTACCGGAGGTGCTGCCCACCGTGATCAGCGTCGCCGAGCACCGCACCGCCGACGAGCGAGTCATCGACCTGGACGACCTGGCGGTGAGCTGCGACCGCAGCCGCCTCTACCTCGTGTCCCTCTCCCGCAAGCGCGTGATCGAACCGCACACCTTGCATGCCCTCGACCTGCGTACGCACACTCCGCCGCTCGCACGGTTCCTCACCGAGATCAGCCGCGCCCAGTGCGCGATCGTCACAGAATTCCCGTGGGGGGCGGCCACGGAGATGCCGTACCTACCGCGCGTGCGCTACGGGCGCACGATCCTCGCGCAAGCCCGCTGGCTCCTGCACACCACGGACCTGCCCAACAGCTCGGCTTCCTGGAAGGACTGGCACGCGGCCATCGAAGAATGGCGGACCCGCCGCCGTGTGCCCGATGCGGTGGCGCTCACCGAAGGCGACCAGCGCCTTCCGCTGAACCTTGCCGAAAGCGCCCACCGGGCAATCCTGCGCGCCCACCTCACGAAGTCACCGACCGCCATCCTCAGCGAGGCCACCGAAGGAGGCGCGTGGTTCGACGGGCGGGCCCACGAAGTCACCGTCCCCCTCACCCTGACCCGCCCCTCGCAATGGCCGGCCGGGCCACCGGTGACCAAAGACCGCGTACTCTCCCGCGACCACGGGCACCTGCCCGGATCGCGGCCATGGCTCCTCGCCCAGCTCTACGGGCACCCAGAGCGGCATGCGGAAATCCTGGCCCGCCATCTTCCCGCGCTCCTCAACACATGGGATACCCCTCCCGCGTGGTGGTACTTGCGCTACCAAGACCCCCACCCACACCTTCGGCTCCGCATTGCCGTCCCCGCACCCGGCGACGCCGGACAGACGGCAGCCCGGATCAGCGACTGGACCGCCGAACTGCGCCGGGCCGGTCTCGTGAACGATCTGAAGTTCGCCACCACCTACCCAGAGACCGGACGGTGGGGGAGAGGCACGCTGATGGCGGCAGCCGAAAACGTCTTCGCCGCAGACTCCCGCGTCCTGGCCGCACAATTCACGCATCCGCACGGCCTGCCGTCGCAGGCGCTCACCGCCGCGAACTTCACGTCGATCGCCTCCGCGTTCACCGGCACCCCGGCCGACGGCATGCACTGGCTGATCGAACGCGCGAGGATCACCGCACCCCGCCCACTGGAACGGCGGATACTCACCGACGCTCTACGCCTGGCAGACCCGGCACAAGGGCGGGAAGCGATGAAGGCGGTACCCGGCGGACCCCACATCCTCCACGCATGGGACGACCGCGCCCGCGCCCTGACCCACTACCGGAGCCTCCTCACCGACGACAAGGGCCTCCAGGCGGCCGAAGTCCTCGACTCCCTCCTGCACGCCCACCACATCCGGGCCGCCGGCATCGACAAGGACGACGAGCGCACCTGCATGCGGCTCGCCCGCGCCGCCGCCCTGGCCTGGAAGGCAAGGAAGCGATGACCACAGAGCTGCGGCAGGCCGCGCGAAGAACAGCCAACACACTCACCGACCGCCTCGCCTCACCAACCGACGCGCACCACCTGAAACTTTCCCAAGGATGGCGGCCCCAGTCGCTGGCGCACGGCGCGCTCGGAGTAGCACTCCTGCACATCGAACGGGCCCGCACCGGTGACGGCTCCTGGCAACGCGCCCACGACTGGCTCAGCGCCGCCGCTACCAGTCCGGCCGTCGGCGGCGACGACAGCCACCTCTACTACGGGGTCCCGGCACTCGCCTTCGCCCTGCACCTGGCAGCCGAGGAACGCCCCGGCCAGTACGCCCGAGCACTCGACACCCTCGACAAGCACGTGGCGACCACGAGCAGGCGACGGCTGGCGCAGGCCCACACCCGCATGGACCGTGGCCGCTGGCCGGCACTCGCAGAGTTCGACACCATCCGCGGACTCACCGGCCTCGGCGCCCTCCTCCTGCGGCGCGACGTGCACACGGACCTGACCCGCCACGTCCTCACCTACCTGGTGCGGCTCACCGAACCCGTACGGCACGACGGGGAACTCCTGCCCGGGTGGTGGAGCAACCTGGGCCCCTCGGGGAAGCCCGCACCCACAGACTTCCCCGAAGGGCACGCCAACAACGGACTCGCCCACGGCATCACCGGACCACTCGCACTCCTTTCCCTGGCCGCGCTACGCGGTATCACCGTGGAGGGCCACACCGAAGCGATCGGCCGCATCTGCTCCTGGCTCGACCAGTGGCAGCAGCACACACCGGCGGGCCCCTGGTGGCCGTACTGGATCACCCGCGAACAACTACGGTCCGGACACCCCGGCCCGGGCCCCACCCGGCCCTCCTGGTGCTACGGCACCGCCGGGTTCGCCCGCGCCCAGCAACTCGCGGCCCTGGCAACCGACGACCTCGCCCGGCAGCGCACCGCCGAGGAAACCCTGTTCCGTGCCATGGCCGAACCCTCCCACAGGGACCTGACCACCGACCTGTCCCTGTGCCACGGCTTCGCCGGACTCGCCTACCTCACCCAGCGGACCGCCGCCGACGCCATAACCCCCGGCCTGGCGGACTGCCTGCCCGCACTCATCACCCCCCTCACCACCCACCCGCCCGCCGTCCTCGCCGACCAACTGCTCACCGGCCCGGGTGGCGGCGACCTCGGCCTTCTCGAAGGCGCCGCAGGCGTGGCCCTCGCCCTGCACAGCTACCAGGCCCAGACCCCCGCCCTGTCCGGCTGGGATGCCTGCCTGCTCATCAACTGACCCAGGAGAACGAACCATGCCCACCGACGAATGGCCGCAACGCGTCATCGAGTTCACCAACTGGGCCGACGCCGAACCTGTCACCACCAGCCGCCTTCTGCCCGCCCTCACCGAACTCGACTCCACCCAGTGGGCGTTCGTACGCAAACACCCCACCTGGCGGCTGCGGCTGCGACCGACCGACGGTATGAACCTCCAGCGCCTCGATGACGAACTCGACTCCCTGACCACCGCAGGACAACTCCGAACCTGGAACCGGGGCATCTACGAACCCGAGACCCACACGTTCGGCGGCCCCGCGGCCATGGAAGCCGCGCACGCCTTCTTCCACCACGACAGCCGCCACGTCCTGGACTACCTGAACCACCCGCACACCACCGACCCAGGCCCCCGCCTCGGCCGCCGCGAACTCGCCCTCCTACTCCCGAGCGTGGCCCTGCGCGCGGCCGGACTGGACTGGTTCGAACAGGGCGACGTGTGGGCCAAAGTCGCCGCCGAACGCCCACCCACCAAAACCCCTCGGACACCCAAACTCAGCACGGCAGCACACCGCCTCATGACCATCGAGACGCAACCGGCGAACCGTCCAGCCGGGGGCGGGCAGCTCGCGTACCTGGCCGACTGGATATCCACCTTCCACGATGTCGGCCAGCACCTCGCAGACCTCAACCGTCACGGACGGTTGGAGCGGGGACTCCGGGCCGTCCTGACCCACCACGTCATCTTCCACTGGAACCGCCTGGGCCTCCGCAGCGAGGACCAGAGCACCCTTTCCACCCTCGCGAAAGAAGCAGTCATGTCAACGAGTGACCACACCGCGTCGACCCCCGCGGCACGCGCCGTAATCACTACGGTCGGCGAGGTGAACAGCACCAGCACCCACGAGACCACCGCCGACCGCCTCCGCACCCAGCTTGTCGACAAGCTCGTTGCCGAGGGGGACGTGTACAGCCCTCAGATCGAAGAGGCCATGCGGACAGTTCCCCGCCACCTCTTCGTCCCCGACGCCCCGCTGGACAAGGCGTACGGCGACGCACCCGTGAACACCAAGCTCGACGAGACCGGGGCCCCCATCAGCTGCGCCTCACAGCCCTCCATCGTCGGCATGATGCTCGAACAACTCGACGTCCGGCCCGGCCAGAAGATCCTGGAGCTCGGCGCAGGCACCGGTTTCAACGCCGCCCTACTCGGCCACCTTGTAGGCGACGCAGGGCACGTCACCACCATCGACGTCGACCAGGACATCGTGGACGGTGCCCGCGCCGGCCTCGCCGCCGCCAGCATCAGCAACGTCACCGTCATCCTCGGAGACGGCGCTGTTGGCCACCAGAAGAACGCCCCCTACGACCGGATCATTGCCACCGTCGGCGCACACGGCATCCCGCAGGCCTGGTTCAACCAACTCGCTCCCGGCGGCCGCCTCCTCACCCCCATCCGGCTGCGCGGAAGCGTCTCCCGCTCCATCGCCTTCGAACGGAGGGGAGACACCTGGCGCAGCGTCGGCAGCAAGATGAACACCTTCATGCCGCTCCGGCAGGGCATCGCCGACGACCCTCGCGTGTTCGTTCCCCTCACCGCAGACAAGTCGGTCCAGCTAGTCACCAACGGAGACCAGAAGGTCGACGCAGACGTGCTCACTGACGTACTCCACCAGCCCCGCACCATGGCCTGGACCGGCGTGAACTTCCGGGGACCCGAGTCCGCAGAGTGGCTGGAACTGTGGCTCACCTGCACCATGCCCAACGGGCTCAGCCGGATGCCCGCCCAGGACTCAGCCCTCGAGGACGGCCTCCTCATCGCCCCCTACGCAAGTTCCACCGCCGTCTTCGAAGACGGAGCCCTCACCTACCTCACGCGCCGCACCGCCAAGCACAAGGCGGCCGATGGCGCCACCCTGTACGAGTTCGGAGTCATCGGCCACGGGCCGGGAGCCGAGGAGTTGGCCGAACAGGTCGCTGAGCAGATCCGCCTGTGGGACCGCGAATACCGCAGCCGCGGAGTCCACTTCGAACTCCAGCCTCGTGACGCCCAGCCCCTCGACGCCCGCTCCGGCCGCTTCGTCCTCGACAACGGCCTCAACCGCATGATCATCGAGTGGCGGTGACATGGACACCGACCGGATAGCCCAGCGATTCCCGCTGGTCGCACGTCCGCGCCCCACGTGTCCCACGCTCGCGGAACGCATCCGGGAAGTCAGCGCACTGGCTGAGGCCGCCCACCACGGTGGCGGCCTCAGCTCCGCCGCTACAGCCCTGAACCGGGCAGCCCTCATCGCAAGCGACTGCGGGCTGCCCGGCCTGGCCCAGGACTTGTGCTGGCGCCACACCGAGCTCCACCTGAACGCAACCCCCTTGAGCGAGCAGGGAGCGAAGTACGCCCTCGAACCCCTCATCAACCTTGCCCGCCTCCGCCTACGCGCCGGAGACGGAAATGGAGCCCACAAGCTACTCACGGACCTGACCCACGCGGTCAGGAACAAGACAGAAGTGAACTTCAACGGTCGAACCCTGGCATTCCAGGAGCTGACCGCGACACGGGAAGACCACCAGGCCGTTTGTCAGTGGCTCTGGACCGTCCTCCTGGGCGACGGCACGCGCGCTCTCACCACAGCGCGCCAATGGACCCGGGCGCGAGAGCACGTCATCAAACACAAAGGGGTCGGTCAACGGCTCCTCGACGGCCGCCAAGTGGTAATCGTTAGCCACTGCCTCAACGACGACCCAGAGACGGCACAACGCACACTGGACGAGAGCGCGCTCAACGACCCCTGGGAGACGCCAGTCGCCGCGCTTCTGGCCATGCTGTGCCTCTCGACCGCAGGAAAGCCCACCAGGGACGCGGAGAACAGGATGATCGCCCAGTACCTGGCCCTTGAAGGAGACCCGGAACTCGCCGTATTCCGTACACGGCTCGGGCTCGCCGCGCTCAACCTCTCCCATGCCCACCGTTACGAGGTCGCCCGACGCCTAGTGAACGACGCAGTCCACTCCCAGGATGGATACGTAGCCAGAGACGTCCTCACGCACGCCACGTGCGGCCAGGAGATGACCACTTGGGAACAGCAACAGCTGAACACCATCGTGAACGCGGCCGGCCTCGACAGACGCAGCATCCCCCCGAGACTCGAAAGCACTCTTATGAGTGCTTTCCATCACGGAGCTCTCGCCGTGATGGAACAGCATTCAACCGCGGTGCGGCCAGCCGACTGACATCGCGGCCAAGGGGCGGTGGCACCGACTCACCTGTGTCGGTGCCCTCCCGGCTACCTGGAGCGCCAGCATCTCCCCACTTAAAGTGATCGCGAAGGTGTGGAGAAAGAAACCGGCCGCCCGGTGGGGGCGGCCCCAGCGGTGGGTCAGGCGGCGGCCTTGTCTGGCTTGGGGAGCCGGAACATCAGCGCCCACATGACCGCGAGGGCGGCGACGACGTACCAGATGCTGCCTGCGAAGGCGTGGGTCACGGTGGTGCCGTGGCTGCCCGCGGGGGCGTACTGGAAGAACACCACGGAAGCCGAGGCGATCCCGAGCGCGGTGCCGAGCTGCATGGCGGTGTTGAACAGTCCCGCCGCTGACCCGGCGTCCTCGTGGCCGACCTGGCTGAGGGTGAGCCCGGCGAGTCCCGCGCCGACCATGCCGAACCCGGCGCCGACGAGGACCATCGGGGCGACGGCGGCCACGAACGGCATCTCGGCCTGCTGGGCAGAGACCTGCAGCTGGTAGCCGACCAGGGTTACAGCGATCAGCACAGCCCCGGCCTGCGGCACGCGCCGCAGGTGGCGTCCCGCCCACTTGGAGGCGAGCATTGCACCGGCCATGCCGCCGATGGAGATGGCGACGGACGCCGGGGCGAACTGCCCCGGCGTGAGCCCGAGGCCGGACTGCATGAACAGCACCCACGTCAGCAGGAAGACACCGGAGACCAGGCCGAAGACCAGCTGAGCGGCGAGCCCGCCGGCGAACGCCTTGCTCGTGAATAGGGACAGCGCGACCAGCGCGGAGCCGTCCTTGGCGGTCTTGGCCTTCTGCTGGATCACCAATACGGCCAGCACGCCCACGCCTGCCGCGATCATGAGGAAGCTCCAGGCGGGCCAGTGCTTCTCGCCGCCCACGGTCAGCGGGTAGGCGATCAGCAGCAGACCCGCGACGGACAGCAGCATGCCAAGCGGATCCAGACGCCTGGCCTGCTGGTCACGGGACTCCGGGAGGAACCGGAGTGCGAAGAGGACGGTGGCCACGCCGACGGGCAGGTTGATCAGGAAGATCGCCCGCCAGCCCAGGCCTGCGATGTCGGCTGAGGTCAGGACCGCGCCCAGGACGGGGCCGAGGACGCCGCCGAGGGACATGATCATGCCGTACATGCCGAACGCCCTGGCCTGGGACTCGCCCTGGAAGGTGACCGCGATGGTGGCCATGACCTGCGGCACCATCACCGCTGCCCCGGCGCCCTGGAGTGCCCGGGCGGCGACGAGGAAGTCCGGGCCGGTCGCGAGCCCGCACAGGAGCGACGCCACGGTGAACAGGACTGTGCCGGCGATGAAGACGCGCTTGCGCCCGAAGAGGTCGCCCAGGCGGCCGCCGGTGATCAGGGCGAGCGCGAAAGTGAGGGTGTAGGCGGCGGGGATCCACTGCACCGCGGCGCTCGTCGCGCCGGTGTCGGCCTGGATGGACGGCAGTGCGGTGTGGACGATGGAACCGTCGAGCGCGTTCATCAGCTCGGCGATCAGGATCACCACCAGGGTGATCCTGGCGGCCCGTCCGGCCCCGGTGGGGCGCGGGTGGCCGTGGGTATGGGTGTCGGTTGACACGAGGAAAGGGTCCTTGTCGCGTACAGAAGGGAAGGGGGGCGGGGCAGCCTGGGTACGCCCCCGCGCCATTCAGCGCAGCGCCATGCACGCCATTCAGCGCGACAGGGAAAGCAGGGTGCAACGAACCCAGGCCATGGGAACACCGCCGCCGAGGCATACGTCAGAGGTCCGCGATCGCGGACATCTGGAGAAGCGCCTCAAAGACGAGCGGCTACTTACTTGGCCTGGGGGATACGTCATCACCTCGGAATACGGCGTCGGGCTTGATGGGGCACCGACGCAAATACAACGGAACCACACCAGGTTAAGACGGCAACCGGCCTGTCCGCAACGGGATAGATTCTGCCTGCGCCGGGGGCGGTGCAGCGTCGCAGCGTGGCGCATGATCCACTCGCGCACCGCCCCAGGGGCACGCTTGTCGCGGAATCGAGGGTTGAGCGCAGGGGCTGGTAAACGATCCGGGGCGTATCAGTCCTGGGTCGCGGGCCGCAGACGACTCAGCAAGCGCGCACTGTGGTGCCCGTAGTCCGGGTCGTTGAGGGCTGCGGAGAGGAAATCGGTATGCACAAGACGGCGGTTCAGGCGTCGTTCGAGGCAGCCGATGCAAAGGATGCTGTCGGGGGCGGCCCCTGCGCATTCCCATACGCCGTCGAGTACGGTGTACCACTCGTCGGGGCCGTCCACGGGCGCAGTGGGCAACCCGCAGTCGCCGCAGGGGAATTCGTTCCGCAGTGGATGGTGCCGGGCACCAGGCACCACAGCACGGATACGGCTGAAGAGCCTGGGCGCCAGTTTCTCCCGCATGCTTACGCGGAAACGCGACGGTCCACCTTGCCCGCCTTGATACAGGACGTGCACACGTTCATGCGCAGGGGCGTTCCGTCCTTCACGGCCCTGACGGACTGAATGTTGGGGTTGAAACGGCGACTCGACCGTCCCCGGACGTGCCGGCTCTGGGCACGGGACCCGGAGCGGGCCACGCGCTTGCCGAAGCTGGGCTGCTTGCTGCATACATCACACCGGCTGGACACATTGTCTCCTACTCGCTCAGATCATGGCGGTCCGCGGCCTGTTTCAAGGACCGGGCCGGATTGGGATTTTTCCGGGAACATGACGGCTCGCGGGCCGGTTCTGGACCTGGCATTTCTCGCTGATACCGCGCTGACCAGCGGATATAAGGGATCTAGTGGTCGTCGTGAGGGTGCCGCAGAGGTGAAACGCATGAGTTCTCGTGCAGATTGCACTCCGGGGGCATGGCGGCGGAGGTGAGCCCGGTCAGATCCAGCCACGGGCGGCGGCGGTACGTATCGCCTCGATGCGGTTGCGTGCGCCGACTTTGCGGTTGATCGCGGCCAAATTGTTGCGGACCGTTCCGGGTGAGAGATGCAGGAGCTCGGCGATCTCCGGGGGCGTGTGGCCGTGCGCGGCCAGGCGGAGAAGGTCGGTGTCGCGTTCGCTGAGCGGGTTGGAAGGGGTGTGCAGGGCGTCAGCGACGAGCCGGGGGTCCAGGACGCGCCCGCCCCGGGCGACCTTGCGGACGGAGTCGGTCAGTTCGTTGACCGATACGCCTTTGCTCATGACCCCTTCGACCCCTACCTCCAGGGCAGTGCGCAGGGCCCCGGCGCGTTCCAGGGTGGTCAGGACGACGATGCGACAGGACGGCAGGGCGGCTTTGAGCTGTGCCGCGGCCGAGATCCCGTCGAGGCCGGGGAGGTCGGCGTCGAGCAGCGCCAACGTCGCGCCGGTGCGCAGGGCGTTCGGCACGATCTCGTCGCCTCGTGAGACCTGCGCGACCACGTGCAGGCCGGGCTCGGAGGCAAGGACGACAGACAGTGCTTCGCGCGTCAGTCGCAAACCATCGGCAATCAACACTCGGATCATGGGGGTCAGTTGTTCCTCATGGACGGATGTGACGGGGGCTGAAAGCAATGGCCCCGGACCGGCGTTCGCCGACCCTGCTTTCCGGGCGGCTGCCCAGCGGCAACCCAGGGCCCGGACTCTGTTGTCCGGGCCCCGGGAGGCTCGTTCTCCTACGTGGCGTGGCGTTTGGGCAGCAAGAGCATGAGGGCCCACATCGCCAGCAGGGCGGCGATGACGTACCAGAGGGTTCCGGTGAACGCGGTGGTGACGGTGGTGCCGTGGCTGCCGGCCGGGGAGTGGGCGAAGAACACGATGGCGGTCAGTGCCGTGCCCAGTGCGATGCCGAGCTGGGTCGAGGTGTTGAAGAGCCCGGACGCGGACCCGGCGTGGTCGTGAGTGACTTGACGTAGTGTCATGTCCGCGAGAGCCGCTCCGATCATGCCCAGCCCGAGCCCGACCGGCAGCATGGGCAGAACCGTCAACACCGGGGGCAGGCCGGTGTCTTGCACTGCGATCAGCCACGCGTATCCGCCCAGGGTGGCCGCTGCCAGCAGGGCGCCAGCCTGGGGCGCGCGCCTTCCGTGCCGGACGGCAAGGCTCATCGACAGCCAGGCACCGGCCATCTCACCCACCGAGGCCGCCACAAAGCCTGTCGCCGCCTGCTGGGGGGAGAACCCCAGCCCGTCCTGCATGAACAGGGTCCACGACAGGAAGAACACCCCGGACAGCAACCCGAAAACCAGCTGCGCGGACAGTCCCGCGGTGAACGCCTTGCTCCTGAACAGCGCCAGGACGACGAGCGGGTCGCGGCCCCGTGCGGTCCTGGCCCGCTGCTGGACCACGAAGACCGCCAGGGTCAGCACGCCCCCGGCCATCATGAGGAAGCTCCAGGCGGGCCAATGGTGGGCGCCGCCGACGGTGAGCGGGTAGGCGAACAGCAACAGCCCCAGACTGGCCAGGAGCGTGCCCGAAAGGTCCAGGCGCCGGGCGGTGGGGTCACGGGACTCGGGCAGGTACCGCAGGCCGAGGAGCACGGCCGCCAGGCCGATGGGCACATTGATCAGGAAGATCGGGCGCCATCCAAGGCCGAAGACATTGGCGCTGGTGAGCACTCCGCCCAGGACCGGTCCGGCGACGCTGCCCAGCGACATGATGGTGCCGTAGAGACTGAACGCCCTGGCCCTGGATCCCTCGTCGAAGCTGACGTGCAGGGTGGCCAGGACCTGCGGAACCATGATCGCCGCAGCGCCGCCCTGGACGACGCGGGCGCCGATCAGCAGGGCGGGCGTACCGGCGAGACCGCAGAGCAGCGACGCCGCGGTGAAGACGCCGGTGCCCAGGAGGAACAGCCGTTTGCGGCCGTAGAGATCGCCGAGCCGGCCGCCGGTGATCAGCCCGAGGGCGAAGGTCAGCGCGTAGGCGGCGTGGATCCACTGCACGGCGGCACCCGAGGCGCCGGTGTCGTGCTGAATCGAGGGCAGGGCCGTGTAGACGACGGAGCCGTCGAGGGCGTTCATCAGCTCCGCGACGAGGACGACGACCAGCATGACGGTGCGGCCGGCGCCGGGACGGGTGCCCGGCGGGGCGGAGCGGGAGGAGAGGGGTTTGGTGTCGGCGGACACGGAAGCGGTTCCTGTTCAGGCGGGCAGAAGTGGGAAAGGGGCAGGCCAGGCATGCCCTTCCCGCTTACTGCGCGACAGGAAGATCAGGGTGCGGCAACGCCCAGGCCGAAGGGCAGACCGCTGCTGTGAGACGACCGCGCGCTGCTCCACGGAGCAGGGGGTCAAGCCTCATGGCAAGCGGTTCTCAGGCCTGGGAGATAAGTCATCACCTCGTGACATATAGGAACGGAGCGGACAGCTCCACGAACCGCCCCAGGCTACGTCCCGGCCGTAGGACCAGCAATCGCATTTGGCCCCCTCACACCCCCGCCTCGGGCTGCATCACATGCACGCTTCAGTCCGGGGAACCCTCACCCCGAGCCTCCTACCTGGGCTTTCTCCGTATAGGCGGCGGATTCCGGGGGCCACGTATGCCGGAATTACGCTATGGCTACCGAGAAGCCGCCTGGATATGGCCGTGCTGTCTGCACGCCCATGTCGTGCAGACAGCACGTGCACCGCCAGGGGACCAGAGCAGACCTCGCGGGCGGGGAGGCGGAGATCGACTCTGCTCCCACGGGTGGCCTCTGCGTAGAAACTCGCCTTCGTCCACAAGCGGTCCTGCCAACTCACATGGCGTGAACCGTGCGCAGATGGGCCCCCAGTACCTCAACTATTCAGCCCTGGGAGCGGCCTTGGCGAGTCGCCGATGACGGCACCTATGTCGCACGAGGCACCGCACAGCTTGAAAGATGATGACGGGCAGTAACCCGCGTAAGTCGCTGCCCACACGTGATTCACGTGAGTCGCTGAGCATCCGGCCTCGACTGCAGTAGTCCGAAGCGACGCACTGCACCCGGACCACACCTCAACGTTGAGGTGTGGTCCTCCTCATCTGCGCACCGTCAGAGGCAAGCCGACTCCTGTCCCTGCTGAGCTACGCGGATGATCCGGTGCCACGCTCTGGCACAGACGAGGTCGCTTCGTTCCGGTAAAGCCAATTTGGCAGAAGCTGGCGGATGCCCGGCAGAGCCATCACCCGGGTGATGCCTGCCGCGACTGCCACGGCCACTGCCACACCGGCGGTGGACTGCGGGATGCCAGAGGCGTCGATGATCAGCGGCAGACCAGCGGCCAGACCCAGGAAAGTCTGGAGACAGGTTCGGAGGGTTCTCTGGTTGGCGTCGGACATGGGTGCCTCCTACTTCGCGGGGATCTTGAGGGTCTGCCCGGGGTGGATGGTGAACGGCTTGACGATGTTGTTCTCGCGGGCAAGGGCCTGCCAGTTCACGCCGAGCCGTTCACCGATCCCCGAGAGGGTGTCGCCACCGCGAACCGTGTACGTCGAAGAGCCAGCAGCCCCCGGCTTGCCCCTCAGCCGTGCCGCCACGCGCTGACGGAGCCCGCTCATCGTGAAACCCTTCGGATCGACCTTTCCGGGCTGCCACTCCAGGTGACCGATGACGCTCGCCGCACCCCAGCCGTGCGCCCGGCACAGGGCCGCCGAGACACGCTCGATCGCCTCCAGCTGGGCCGCCGTCCACGGGTCGCGGCCGTCGCCGAGGTTTTCGCATTCCCAGCCGTAGAAGTGGGGGTTGCCGTCCTTGTCGGCCTTGCCGACCCGGGGGAGCGGCTTCTCCGCGATGACCGCCTGGAGGACCGCGCTATCGCCCTTGCCCGCATGGTTCGCCCGGCCGTGACCGATCAGGTAGACAGTGCCGTCCTTCGCGATCACGCCATGGCACAGCGGGCCGGGAAGGCCTGCGTACCCGTCCTCGCAGATGCTGACCGTGCTGTCCGTGCCATGGGTGACCGTGTGGTGGATCATCACCCCGTGCGTCGGACCCCATGGGCCCTTCGCGTTGCGGTTGTGGGTTCGCCAGCCGGGCCGCTCAATCACGCGGACGCCTTCGGCCTGAAGTGCTGCGACCAGACGGTCGGCAGACAGTGGGGTAGCCACTGGTGGTACTCGAATCTCCCCGCGCCCAAGTCCCGGTACTGCGTCCTGCTGATGCGACCTACCGGGCAGTGCCCGCCGACAGCAGCCACAGCTGCAACGCCATCAACAGCAAAGGCGCCACGAACGAGCTGATCACCAACCGGCGCGTAGCCGCCGCTGCGGCCTGATCCTCGCGCCGCTGCCCCTCGCCGCGCTCAGTGATCTGATCGTGCTCGCTCCGCAGGCCGGCGAGACCAGCCTCGACCTGCCCGATGCGCTGCTCGGTCGCCCGCTGATCGGCTCGATAGACGTCCTGCGTCACCACCTGGTCCAGACGGGCGGCGAGCTGGGCGAGGTCGCCCCGCAGGTCCTCGCGGAGTTGCGAGACGGCGCGGTGCAGTTCCCACAGGGTGGGCTCGGCGCTCGGCGGCACAGACACCGCAGTCCTCCAACAGCCCCACGCCTGCACGTCAGCCTACGGGGGGCAAGATCGAGGACTTCCAGAAGATTCGACGGACCACCCTTGAACGTTTAGGTGTGGTCCGTGGCGATGTGAGTTCACGGTTGGGGAACGTGAATTACAACGTGGCACGTGGCAACCCAAACCAACACTGACAATGAAGCCACCTTTAGCCCGGACTGAAGCTAGGGTGAACCTACTCGCGTGAGTGCCTTCGGGCAGTGACTCACGTGAGTCACTGCCCGAATGAGATACCGAATCAAGTGCTGAAATCTGGTATGAAATGCCCGTTCGTTCCAGCGACCGGTGAACGAGCCCGCCGGATCACCCCTCCGTCGTTCGCCACCGGGCTACCCTCGCACCTATGTGCGAGGGGCCCCGTCCAGCTCACGCTGAACGAGGCCCCTTAGGTGCGATCACTAGACGGCTGGCGCCCACGGTGACCGCTAAGCACCGTGGTCGCCAGCTCTAAAGCAGGACCTCCACGAGCTTGCCGATCAATGCAGAAGCGCATGCCGCCACAAGGATCAACGCCAGCTCGCGGCGCCCTAACTTCCGGATCAGCTCCCTGATGTGCCGTCGCATGAGACTCCTCTCGAATCGTCCTCAACCGAACCGAGGCACAACAACTGAGAGAGGCAGATCTCGTGCAGAGGCACACCCGAACCTTATGGGATCGTGCGGAGCTGTGAAGCGGTTCCCGGAAACTTAGCGTAGGAAACTTCGATATCCGTGATGCCTTCTGGGAGGTGATCGGACAGGAATTGCTTAATTCCTTTTAAGAGTGTGCTCTTGCGGCCGCGGAGCGGTTCGCCCTCGATACTTGTACCGGCCGTCGATCAACCGTTCCGCGAGGAGTGATGAGCACCCTCCCGCAGGCACGCTTTGGGGCGCTCCTGCCAACCAGGCAGAAGCGACTCATCAGTGGTGTTCGCGGACCGCGTCGCGGATTCCGCGCAACTCTGCGGCGGTCCTCGGGCCGCAGATCACGTTGATGCCCTCCGTGCGCATTTCCCGCAAGACTCCGAGGGCCTCCACCTCCTCCATCACCCGGTCGCAAGCTGCTTCCGAGGTGACGCCGGATGTCGAAGCCCCCATGTAGGCACCCAGCTCGGCACGGCTGTCGGGGTCGAGCAGCACCGGAGTGCCTGCGCGCGCAGTCGCGAGCCATGCCGGGGCAGGACCCAGGTCATCCAGGTTGAGGCCCGCCTCCTGCAAAGCCGTGCGGATGCGGTCTGCACGCTCCACCACAGCGGCGTCAGCGAACACGGCTTCCGCCTCAGGACGGGTGGGCCCCGACGGTGCAGAAGCAGGCGTCGAGAAGCGGCGGCGAAGTACAGAGAGCATTTGTCGATGATGCCACGCACCCGACAGTGCTCTGTGGAGGTCGTCAGCCGCCGTCGATCAGCCGTTCCGCGAGGAACGGCGAGAACGTGCCCGCTGGCACGTCAGGGGCGCTCCCGCACATGCCGTCCGAGTCGCCCGGCACCTTGATCCACAGCAGGTACTCCGCTCCCCCCACCCCGATACTGCTCGGCACCCCGAGCCGCCTCCCGCCCGGGTTGCAGTAGTCGACGTGCTGCCCAGCCGCGTCCATCGCACCGTTCCCGTTGCGGGCCGTGTCGATCACGAACCGCACTCCGGGAACGCCGAGCCCCGCCAATGCCTGGGAGACCTGCGTCCCGTATGTCGCCGAGATGTCGGTGGCGTCGAAGTTCGACACCCCCACCGCGAAGCCCTTTGTCGCGGCGACTCCGGCCGCCTCCAGCCGGGCGGCCATCTCTTGCGGCTTGATCCACGTGGCGTTGCCACCGTCGAGGTAGGCCCGCACGTGCGGCAGCTTCCCCAACGCCTCCGCGGCGTACTTGATCAACCCCAGCCGCTCGGCCCGTGCAGCGTCGTCCCGCAGGCCCTGGATCTGGGCGAGCGCGTCCGGCTCGACGATCACCAGCGCGGGACGGTCCCCGATGCCGGCTGCTACAGCATCAACCCACCTGCGGTACAGCTCGGCGGACTTCGCGCCGCCGTGGCTCTCGCCGCCGTTGTCGCGGTTGAACACGTTGTAGACCGCGAGGATCGGCAGGAGCCCGGACGCGGCGGCAGCTCCCACGTAGGCGTCGACGTCGGCCTTCACGTCCTTGTTCCAGTCGCCGAACCATTTCGCGGTCGGCCGCCGTACGAGCCCGCGGGTGATCTTCTGCGCGCGCGGGTCCTTGGGGTTGGCGGCGACCCATTTCGCGGCGTTCGAGTCCGGATCGACGTAGAAGCCCTCCCTGGGGGTGCAGCACGTCAGGCGGACCTCGGTCAGGTGCACGGTGACGCTGGTGCCCTGCCCGATCTGGAAACTCACCTGGCCGGTGGTGGTGTCGAGGTCGGAGATGAACGAGTAGTAGAAGTGCTTGTTGACCGCCGACAGGGTGACGGTCTTGTCGAGAGCCACCGTCCACGGGTCAACCGCCAAGCCGACCTGGGCTCGCAGAACGGTGCCCGGCTGGCTGGCCCTCGCTGTGAAGCTGAGCGTGTAGGCGCAGCCCTTGCGCAGCACAATGCCGTCCTGGCCGAAGGGGGCGTCCCACAATTCCACGGCCTCGGTTGTGGCGGTAGCTTCCGCCCCCGCCCCCGGGGCAGTGAGGGTGACCTTGACCGGATCGCCTGCCCACCAACCTGCCGTCCCATCGATGAAGTTGGAGTTGGTGACGAGGTCTGCGTACGTGGATGCCACAGTTGATCTTTCTCTTGGTTACTTGACGTAGGTGACACGCAGCTGCGGCGCACGCGGTGTGGTCGCGCCGTCGAACTTGCCGTACCAGGTCTTGTTCGTGGTGTTCGGGTCCAGGGCGATGCCCCGGAAGGTGGCCGGGTTGAAGAGCGACGTGATGTCGACCCATTTGCCGCTGGCCCGCGCCCAGTTCGTGACGGTCTTCGACGCGGTCTGACTGGAGAACCGCGTCGGCCGGGAGGCGTGCGAGTGCGGCTTGAGGGTGGTCGCACCGCCGGAGGCGAAGTACCAGTGGTTCGCGTACAAGAACACCTCGGCCTTGAGGACCGTCGCCCCCGCCAGGTCCCCGGCGATGTTCCCGGCGAAGCCCATCAACGCTGCCTGCACACCGTTGTTCGACGAGAAGAACCCTGCTGCGAGGGCGGTGCCGTGGTAGGCGTTGAAACCGGCCCGGTTCGCGTAACTGCCCGACCAGGCAGCCTTGTACGTGCGGGTCATCCTTACGGGGGAGACAGGCATGACCGCGCCGCCCGTGTTGTACGCCCCGGTCTCCGGGACACGCTCCCCGATGTCCTCCACCGTGAACTGGCCCAGCCTGCCGGACGAGCCCGACATGGTGACCTGCTGCCCGGCCGGTGCCCCGCTGTCGCTCGTGAACGTGATCATCAACCGGTTGCGTCCCGGCCTCACGTAGTCCGTGGGCCCGCACCCGCTGACCAGACGCAGATCCACCTGCCTGCGCGTCGTCTGCGTCAGCGGGAAGCGGGCTTCCTGGATCTGCGCGGAGGTGATCAGCGGGGAATCCGCGTACCCGGTCCGCAGCCGCACCACCGCAGAGCCGCCCGCCGCCGAGCACTCCATGCCCGCGGTGAACTCCACCCGGTACATGCGGTCTTGGACCGCGTCGAATGCGAGTTCCACGTACCCCATCTCGGTGCCCGTGGCCGTCTTCACCGGCATCGCCATCCAGTCGATGGCGAGGATGCCGCGCGGCCCGTTGTAGAGAGACGTGAGGTCTTCACCGCCGACGTTGATCGAACCGGCGACGTTCAAGTTCTGGAACGAGGCATCCCCGGTCGATCCGATGGCCGCCACCCGGTCCGCACCGTCGCGGAACGTCAACGCGTTCGGCTGCCCAGAGAGAAGGGACACCACCTCGTCGCCGTCGTCGTCGAACAGCCGCATCCCCCGGGGGCCGACCTCCGCCCGGGCCCCGCCCGTGGCGTCGCCGAAGATCGTGTGCGCTTCCGTGTTGTCGAAGACGCACCAGCCACGGGATGCGGCAGACGCCTCCAGGCACAAGGTGACCCGGGTGGTGCCCTGCGGGGCCGCGACCTGCCCCGTGATGCGCCGCCACTCGCCCGGTACGAACTCCGTGGTCTCCGCGACCCCGTACCCGAGGACGTTGCCCGCGCTGTCCTCCCAGCGGGCGAGGATCTTCACCGCCTGCGCCACGAGGTCGTCCGACGTCAGCACGTCCGCCCCCAGGAACAGCTGCGACGCCGCAAGGATCGGCGCCGTCGCCAACGGCAGCGTGAAGTAGGCGGGCTCCTCCCCAGCCGCGTCGACCTTCACCCCCACACCGGTGCGGTTGCCGGGGGCGAACGACCAGGCCGCCCCGGCAGCGGCCAGGCTGTTCGCCGTCGTCGCCCCCTCAAAGCCCGCATCCGGGATCAAGTTCGTGCCCTGCCCGACAGAGAGCTGATCCGGGGTGATGGACCCCACCGCCAGATGCGCGGTCTGCACTGCCCCCGCAGCGATCTTCCCGGTCGTCACCGCGTTCGCCGCGAGCTTGTCCGTCGACACCGACAGGGCCTTCAACTCCCTGCCCGTCACCGTGTCAGCGGCGATCTTCCCCGCAGACACCGAGTCGACAGCCAGTGACCCGGCCTGCACCGCACCGGCCACCAGATGTTCGGCGTGCACAGCCCCGGCAGCGATCGCCCCCGCTGTCACCGACCCGGCGGACAACGAACTCGCCGTGATGCCGCCAACAGCGATCTGCGCGGCCGTGATCGTGTTCACGGTGATCTCCCGCGCACTCACAGCCCCCGCAGCGATCTTCCCCGCGGTCACCGCGTCAGCGGCGAGAGCTGCCGTCGTTACCGCCCCGGACACCAGGTTCGTCGAGTCGACCACCCCCGTCCGCAGGGCCTCCACCGTCACCACGTCGACCTGCATCACCGATGGCGCTTCCGGCACATCGGCGGATGCGAAGTTCAACCACAGGTACGGGGTGATGAACCGGACGTCCTGGTGCATGCGCCCCGGGGTACGGGCGTCCGGGTTCGGCCCCGCCGACCCCTGCCCGCCGGCCGGGGCACGGTCCTTGAGGTAACCGACGACCGTCACCCACCCGTCGGCCGCCGACACAGTCCGCCCCGATGCGCCCACGTAGTAGTGTCCGGACGCCGAGTTCGCACCCTGCCGGTTCACCAGCGTCGTCTTGTCCGCACCCACCCCGAGAACGCCCACGTACACGTTGTCCGGACCCGCGGGAAGCTGGGCTGTGGCACGGATACGGGCACTGACCCGGTACAGGGTTCCGGGCTCGTACGGGACCAGGGTGTTGCCTCGCACCCTTATGTGCCCGTTAGCCTGCCCCACTGTCTGACCAGTTGGGGCATCCGTCACCCCCGCCAGGTGCTCCCACGCGGCACCCCGGCCAGACTGGACGACCTGCCACGCCCCCGCATCACCCATCGCGTCCACGTACCGCTGCACGGCACTGTCCGCGAGCGCCCCGCCCAGCGTGTTCAGGTCGACGGCCCCGGCGGCGATCTTCCCCGCTTCCACCGCCTGCCGGCCGAGCTTCTCCGCCGTGACCGCACCCGCCGCAAGTGCGTCCTTGTCGATCGCGGCCACCGCGACCTTGGCAGCCGTCACCGCGCCCTCGGCGAGCTTCGTCTCGGTGATGATCCCGTCCAGGACTTCCTGCGCCACCACCTTCGACGGTTCCACTGGGCCCGCCACCTCGGACGGCACCGATCCGGCCCCTGACGTGTTGCGTGCCACGAGCCGCACGAACAGGGGCTGCTCAGTGGGGATGAGGCAGGTGCCGCCCCGCGGGGACTCCCACGTCGTCACCAGCGTTCCCGGCCCCGGCTCGAACTGGCCGGTGGGAGCGGCGTGCACCTCGACGCGGGCGAAGTCCATCGGCACCGTCGCCCCACGGGTGAACGTGCCGTCCCAGGTGGCCCCGGCCCCGCCCAACCGCGACACCACCAGTGGCGGGCTCGGCTGCGGCGGGGGCGGCCCGTTCACGGCGGTCACCCCGTTGGTGCCGTCCGGCTGCTGCCCGACCACCACGCGCAGCGACCCGTCATCGTCGTACACCTCGATGCTGCCGCCCTCTACGGAGGCGTTCGCCAGCTTCGGGGCGCGCACCGAGGCACGCAGCAGCTTCTCCAGACGCACGAGCCGGGCGCCTATGTCTGTGGGCAAGAGAGGGTTCCTTCAGGTGGTCAGGCGGAGCCGTAGTGGAAGGCGTCCGCGCGTTCGAGTTGGAGGGTTGCGGTCTCGCCGGCGTCGGTGTCCGGGCGGATCGTCCACCCGCTGATGCGGCACCAGCCCGTCCAGTCGGTGAACTCGTTGCGGACGGTGACCTGCACGTCGTCGCCGATCTGCCACGAACCGATCGGCGCGGACGGGTGATCGCGGACGGTGATTTCCTCGACGTGCCCGAGGGACTGCCGCCACCCGCGTTCGGTCTTCGCGCGCTGGGCCAGGACGTCCTTGCCGCGCACTTCGGGAAGTTCGAGGTGGTGTTCCAGGCGGAGCCGGTTGTTGCGTACCGCGTCGACGGCGCGCTGCTGCGCCCGTCCTTCACCGCTGCCGGTCGCGATGACGACCTGGGCGTACTCGTCGGCGCTGTACGTCACCGGCGGCGCGGTGACGATGTTGACCCCGGTCGAAAACGCGATGTCCATGCGGCGCGCCCCCAGACGGGGGTAGCCGAGCCGGATGCGCCGCACCGGCTGGTGGTCGGCGTCCCACCACGTGTCACAGGTGTAGTCGGGGGAGTCCGGCCCCTTCACCAGGTCATCGAGGTGATCGCCGAGCTTGGGCGTCTCCCACCACAGGGAGCGCCACGGCTCCTTCGGGGTCCCCACCTTGGCCCTGGACTCCGTGGTGTCGACGGAGATTCCGAGATTCCCGTCCGGAACGGACTGGGCGTACGTGACGACGTCGCGGAAGATCTTGCACGGGTCGGTGTTCACGTACGGGCCGCGCCCGCCGAGCTCACCGTCCAGGTCGTGCCGCTTCTGGAAGTACGACGACCAGCCCGCAGCCTCGACCTTCCGCTCACCGTCTTCGGGTTCCGCCTGCCAGATCAGGCCACCCCACCGCAGATGCCCGTCCCGCTCCGCGTACAGCAGAGTTGACCCCGGTTCGGTGAGCTCAGGGAACATGCCCAGCAGGCGCGGCTCCAGCGACCCCTTGAACGAGCCGGGCCCGTTCAGGTCCGGGCCGAACTCCACACCGGTCAACGGCAGGTGCGAGGAGAGCCACTGTCTGGTCAGGGCGTCCTGGGTGAGGTACCGGTAGCTCACACCGGGCCCTCAGTGAACTCGACGTCCGCCACCAGGGTGGACCCGACGTCCACGCTCAGGTCGCCCTTGGGGTTCTTGGCCATCATGGCGCGCAGAAACAGCGGCTGCCGGGTGCCCCGGTAGGCGGCCGGGATCGTGAGCGTGTCCGCCACGACCATGGTGGTGCGGCGGACACCCTTGCCTTGGTCGTCGTCCACGACGACGCTCTGGCCCTGCACCGTGCCGAAGACCGGGGCAACCGACCCGAAGACGTTGTCGAAGTCCAGGCGCAGCCCGGCCATCGTGACCGTGCAGATCATCTTGGTTGCCCAGTCCGGGACCGGGATCATCCACCGTGCTTCAGGCGGCCAGTTGTACCACTTTTCGTCATCCCTCCACGCCTTCGTCGCCGTCGTCGGGTACGCGGTGTACAGGGTGCGCTCCCGGCGCGGATTGGCCACCGTCCGCAGGTCACGGATCATGCCGGCGGTAACCGTTGCGGTATTCGCGGGGAGGTCGACACGGGCCAGGGCAACGCCGGTTACCCCCGCAGGCACCGTGTTTGCGGTGGACGCGACGTTGGGGACGACGTGGAAGATGTTCAGCTGGTCCCTCGCCGGGTCCAGGTTGCCTTCGTACTCGGGATCGATGACCCGTAGCACGATCAGGTCGGAGCGCGGGGTGGCCCCCGTCGGGGCGATCTTTACTGTCGACGTCCCGATGTTGTACGCCGTGTACGAGCCCTGCCAGGCGGACGACTTGCCCCGGATGACGGCGGAACCGTCCGAGACCTGCACCGCTGTCCCTGGTGTCGGCAAGGGGGTGACGCGCAGGTCCGCGGCTTCGGTGATGCCTTCCGCACCCCGCGACAGGTCCTTGATCATCGCCCGGAAGGTCTGGGCGGAGTGCGTGGCACCGTTCACGAGCAGCGGGGCCTGGGCGAGCGTCATCGAGTCGAGTCCTTGTCGTAGAGGGCCACATGGGCGTCACGCCAGCGCACGGTCAGGCGGGCGGAAGAAGTGGGATCGTTGGCGGCCCACCGGATCTCGGAACGGCCCGGCGGCAGCACGAACTCGTCCAGCCGGGAAGCGGCCGTCAACACGACGGAGCCCCCGTTTTCGCGGAGCACCGTCATACGGCCCGGCCGTGTGTCGAGTTCCACCCACTCCTCGGCGGAGAGGGTCAGCGACGGCAGGCTCAACGTCCGGCCCGTGCCGACGTGCCGGATCGTCGGGCTCGCGCATGGCCCGTACACGGTGAGGACGGGGTGGGTGTCGGTGTCGCCGCCGTTGAACACCCAGCCCGGCCGGTCGTCCGCGTCCACACCGTCCGTGACCCGGATCGGCGCCTTCACGGGTGCAGTGAACCCGCCGCCGGATAGCCATGCCAGCCGCAGCTGCACCTGCTGCTCGGTGTCGGCGTGGAAGCGGGGGTCGGTCACCAGGAACTCGACATCCAGCGGTATCCACCCGTGGGCGGCTTCCGCCCACACCGGGTCGAGCTTCCGCATCCGGCCGTACAGCACCCGCACGGGGGCGCCGGGCCACTTGATGCGCAACGGCATCAGTGCCCCGCCATGGGTCCGTACGGCGGTGGTGTCCGCAGCGCGCTGGAGAGCACCGAGGAGACGTCCGCCCGCAGCAGGGTCGCCGGGGGTTTTGATGCCGCAGTCGATCCGAAGGGTTCGGGTGCCGTACCAGTCCGGTGCCGGCCACGCCCCGTCCGCGCCGGGCCGAAGGACCGCGTCACCGCGCATGTCCGCCAAGCCGAGACCTTCGATCTCCGCCACTGGGATGCGGGTGTTGTGCCCGAGGAGGATGCCGCCGAAATCCAGCTGCCAATCCTGTAGTTGAAGAGTGCTCATCGCAGGACACCCCCGCGCTTGGCCCGGCGCATCTGGTACGCCACCGCGGACGCGATACCGTCCGGGGTCGCGTTGCTGCGGGTGACGTTGATGGTCTGGGTGCCGATCGCGGGGGCCTGATTCACGATGACGACACGGGTCCGCCCGTCGGAGGCACCCACGAGGGTCTTGGGGGTCAGCCCGTATCCGAACTTGTCGGCGACCTGGGAGAGCACCGCTGTCGACCGGCCCCGCTTCGCTTGCCCCATGGGCAGGTACGCCTCGCCGCCGGTGGAACGCTCGGCGAACTTGATCAGCCCGTTCGGCTGCGACGCGTACACGCCCGGCTCCCAGATGCCGCCGTCCGCGTACGCCCGGCCCGCGTTGGCTTTCACCAGGTCGGACAGGAACCGGTCGGCTTTGCTGCCCGCCTTCCTGAGGTGGCCCGTCGACAGGTTCGCGACCTCGATGAGCCGGTCCTCGTCCAGCCCGGTCAGCTCAGCGACCGAGTGGATGCCCCGGCCCGCCCCCAACGAGCCGATGATCTTCAGCAGGTCGGTGAGCTCATCGCCCTCCAGCACCTTCGACGCGGCCTTCGACGCGTCGTCGGCCTGCTTCGCCCTGCGGTTGTCCTTCACCGCCTGCAACGCCAACGCTTCGGCGTCGCTGTCGCCCTGCTGGGCCAGACGTGAGGCCAGCGCCCCGTACCCCTTCGCGGACAAGGTGGCCAGGTTGTTCTGGAAGGCCGTGGAGTCCTTCACCGCCTTCTGCAACTGGCCCGTGTAGTCGCCCAGCGACGCCTTCGCCGTGCCGGCGAGCTTGGTGAGCTGGGCGGCCATGTCGCTCACGTACCGGTTGGAGCCGCGCGCCATCTTGCGGGTAAGGGTGATGCCGTCCTCGCCCATGTCCTCCAGGGCCTTGGACACGTCGGTACCGGCACGCCGTGCGACCGTGGCAAGGTCGTTGCGCCAACCCGCTGCCAGCGTCGCGGACTTGCGGAGGTTGCGTTCGAACATGCCCAGGTCGAAGTGCTCGTTGCCCTTCTTGTCCTTGCGCTGCGACTTCGACACGACGTCGGAGACCGTGAACCCGGCCCCGGAAACGGGCTGGTAAGACCAGTTGGAGAGTCCGCCGATGGCGTTGTAGGTGACCTCGCCGCCGAACCGGGCGGCCACCTGGTCGAGGATGATTTTGGAGCGAGCACGCTTCGACGATGCAAAAGGGATATATGCCTCCCCAAAAGTCTCGTCCTCCGCCCACACCCGCCAGTCGCCGCCCTTGGCGATCTGCGCAACATGGTTCTCCTGGCGGACGCCGCCGTCGGCGTAGGTGACGATCCCGCCGTCCGCCTTGAATCTGTAGCCGTCCGCCCACGGGCCGGGGCCGCGATTCTGTGTCAGGAACTCGTTCTTGAAGATCGAGATGGTGACGGACTTGTCCCGCAGGTTGTTGATCGCGCCCTGAATGGAGGCGACATTCCCGGTGGCGGGACCGGTCGGCACCGTGACGGAGACGTTCTTCGTGCCGGGAATGTCGGTGATCTTGAACCCGAGCTGAGTGAGCTGTTCCCGTGCTGCCTCGGTCGGCGCGCTCACCGTGACGGTCTTACCGCCCGGCACGTCGACGATCTTCTGCCGCACCGCCTCCAGGCTGGCGATCGTGGCAGCTGTCGACGCGGTCACGTTGACGTGCTTCGCCCCCGGGGTCTGGCTGATCTTCGCGATCAGCGCGTCCAGATCGGTACGGGCAAGATCGGTAGGGGCGGAGATCTGGACCCGCCGGTCCTTGAGGTCCTGCACCTTGAACCCGAGCTTGTCCAGGTCCTCCCGGGCCTCGTTGCTGAGGGTGGCGATCGTCACGGTCTTTTTGTCCGGAGTCGCCTTCAACGACTGCTGAATAGCCATGAGTTCAGCAACGGACTCATCCATGCCGGCCGTCTGGAGGAGGATGGACACCTGCTCGGGGATGAGCCCGGCCGCGTCTGCGAGACGCCCTGCCGCATCGGCGCCCACCCCGTAACCCTGAGCGGTGGATATCGCCGCATCGCGGGCCGTCTGCATCTGCTTCTGAGCGGCGGCCAGAGCTTCCGGGAGGGTCTTCCCGTTCGCCTCCGCGTACTGGTAGGCCGCCAGGGCCGCGTCCGCCGAGTTCGTCGACAGCCCCTGAAGAAGGTCGTACAGCTTCTGACCGTTGCGGGTCACCGTAGAGAGCGAACCGTCCATGTTCAGCAGGGACTTGCCGTATCCGTCGGCGTGCTGCACACCGTCCTTCAGCGACTCCGTGGCGTCGGACACCGACCGGTTCAACCGGGCCTCGGCTGCCGACAAGTTCACCGACCCACCCGCCAGTACCGTCAGCGCGTCGTGCAGGGCGCGGGCCCGGGTGTCCGCGTCCGCTGTGCTGTCCGACAGGGTGCGCATCGCGTCGGAGAACTTCCCGAACGGGCCCACCGCGTCCGCAGCCGACCGGCCGCCGGACCCCGTGGCGTCGGCCAGGTTCTTGGCGTCCGTCACCGCCTGCGACATCTCGCCCTTGACCGAACCCAACGCGTCCGCCGCGCGGAGCGCCGCCCGCCCCTCCTCGTCGTACGACCGCACGACACCGGCCGCCGTGTACGTGACGTCACCGTGCACGCGCATGGTCTCGGACAGCCGGTTCTGCAGGGCGTTGAGACCGCCGTCCTGCCCGAGGTAGGCATTGGTCAGATCACGGACAGAGATGCCCGCCTTCTGCATCACGTCAACCAGACGCGACTTCCCGTCGAAGACCTTGGTGTCCATGACCGCCTGCGCGGCCGTCGTACGGACAGCGTCGTTGACCGCGCCGTTGGAGTCCCGCAACGCCTGGGTCAGGCTGCTGACCCGCGACTGGTGCTCGGCAGTCGCCTGCGCCGCTTTCTGCTGATGCGACGACAGGAGCGACAAACCCACACCAGCGGCGGCGATCGCCGCACCCCACGGCCCGCCCAGCGCGCCCATCAGCCCGCGGGCGGCACCCCCAAGTCCGGTTCCCATCGCGCGGGCGAGCCCGGTGACGGGACCGTTCGCAGCACGGAAGGCCGCCGTCATCTGCCCCACGATGGGGATGCGGGTCTGGAGGACGGCCAACGCCTGCCCCACCTTGCCGACGGACTGCCCCGACGCGGCCCCCAACTGGGCCTGCACGCGCATCTGCTCGCCGAAGGAGCGGTAGGCCCCCGTGAGGGGCCCGGCGACGGTGCGGGCCTGCTGGGTGAGGATCGGGGTGACCCGGCGCGCGAGGAGCATTGCCATGATCGCCGTCTGTACCGGACCGGGCAGTGCGCTGAACCCGCGCACCAGCCAGGCCACGGTCTGCCCGACCGGCACCAGCACCCCGGACACGGTGGCCGCTGCCGAGGACACCAGATTCAGGGCGGTGACCACCATGTCGAGAGCGGCCGACCCAGACTCTCCCTCGTCCGCCAGCTCCGTGAGTTCCTGCACCACGGGGGAGACAGCGGATCCGATGTTGCGCAGGATCTCCAACGCGGCCCGCCCCGCGTTGACCAGGACGTTCATCCCAGCCGCGACGACATCGAACGCGATGTTCTTCGCGGCGCCGCCGAGCCCGTCGAAGGAGTCGGTGATGTCGTTGAAGCCGGACGCCACGGCCTTCGACACGCCGGGGCTCGCCAGCGTCCACAGGTCTTGCACATAGTCGAGCGCCTTCGCCAGAGGCGGAGTCGCCGCGCTCATGCCGGCGGTGAGCAGGCGGGTGACCTTCTCCATGGCAGGGGCGGCGGCCGTGAAGAGGACCTGGCCCGTGTTCTTCGCCGTCGTCTTCAGCTGGGTGACCGCACCGGCCAGGCCCTTGGTCTGCGAAGCGGCAATCTCGCCAGCGGCACCGGTACGGGCGATCGCGGTGTGCATCTGGTCGTACGACTCGGCACCCTGATGCGCGAGCGCCGCAGCACCGGCGAGTGCCGGCTTCCCGACGACCATCGCGAGGTTGCCGAGAAAGTCCTTCTGCGACATCCGGTGCTGGGCCTTCTCGAACCCGTCGATCACCGTGCGCAGGCCCTTGAAGTTGCCCTGCGCGTCCCACGCCTCGATGCCGAGCTCCGACAGCCCCCGCTTCATCTGCTTGGTGGGCTTCGCAAGGTTGGTGAGCATCCCGCGCAGGGACGTGCCTGCTTTCGAGCCGAGGATGCCGGACCGGGCGAGCATCGCCACCGCGGCGGCGGTGTCCTCCAGGGAGATGCCGAGCTGGGCAGCGACCGGCCCGGTGTACGACATCGCGTAGTAGATGTCCTGGAGGCCGCCGGAGGCGGCGTTCGCGCCCGCGGCGAGGACATCAGCGGCGCGCCCGGCGTTGTTGGACGACAGACCGAACTGGTCCATCACGTCGCCCAGATAGCGGGAGGCGTCGGCGGCCGAGAGGTTGTCGGCCGCCGCCAACTGCATGGCGGCGCGCGCGTTCGCGATCGACGAGGTGGAGGTCTGGCCCGCCTTGGCGAGCTCCAGCATGGCGTCGGCGGCTTTCGCCGCAGACGTGCCGGGAATGTTGAGGTCGGCGCCGAGCTGACGGGCCTTCGCCGCCGCCTGCACCATTTCCTGGCCCGAAGCGCCAGTGACCGCACCCCATTTGTTGATGGCGCGCTGGTACTCGTTGCCTTCCTTGGCGATCTCCGCCAGACCGGAAACGATGCCGCCGCCGACGACCAGGCCCCGCAGGTGGTGCATCTCCTGCCGGGCGGAGAGCAGCCCGTGGCGGAGCTGCCGCATCGAGGCGTTGCCGTCCGTGCCGATCCGACGCAGACCGGCGCGCGCCCCGTCGGCGTCCCGGCCCAGGGTCCGCAGCCCGGAACCGGCGGTGCGGGCACCGGTGCCGATATTGCCGAGCCTGCGGTTGAGGGAGGACGTGTCCCGGCCGAGTTCGCGGAGGGCGCGGGAAGCCTGCCGTACAGACGACAGGAGGTGCGACGCGTCGGCGCGCATCTGCACGCTGAGCGTGTAGTTCGACACCGGGCGGTGCCCTTACTCCCCGCGCCCCTTTCTCTACCGGCCGACCCCTCGGCATCATCAGGAAGAACGTTCCTGCTTCTCCCACTCGGCGCGCGGCACCAGGCCGATCCGCACGCCGTACCCGTCGGCCCCGTCCGGGACCTGGTCCTGCTCGGCGGTGATCAGCTCGCAGCCCACGCACCGCACGGTCGTGGTGACGTAGGCGTACCGGTCACCGCCGTGTTCCTCGTCCCACTCCGCCGCCCTCGTGCCGCACTGGTCGCACACGCTGGTCCGGTACGCCTCGAACGCGAGCGCCTTCACCCGGTCCGTCTCCGTCCACCGGCCGTCGCCGGCCCCGAGGAAGAGGCTGTGGGGGATGTGGAAGCGGTCGCACAGCTCCAACTCCTGCCGAAGCTGAGCGTCCGCGATCAGTCTTTTCCCAGCTCCACGGTGCTGGCACGGGTGATCTGCTGGGCCTGCCAGGCGGCCGCGAACAGGGCATTGGACTCCGACACAGACCACGAGTCCAGGAGGTCCTGGGCGTCGTCCTCCGTGAAGCCCTCGACCGTCTGGCCCGTCTCGTCGCGCTCGATGTGGGCGGCGGCCACCAGGGCGGCGGGAAACGTCTCAGGGTTCCAGGTGTCGCCGTCCTCTGCCTGCTCCTCCGTCGGCGGGAACCGCTTGATCAGACCGTCCAGAATGGGGCGCGGCAGGGCCTTGAACGTCAGCTCCAGCGACGCCGCGTCGAACGCCTCCTGCGCCTCCCGCAGCTCCGTCTCCGCCGCCTTGATTTCCGCACCCAGCTCGGCGGTGTCCTCTTCGGCGGAGGCGATCCGCAGACGGGCCGCATTCAGCTTTGCCTGGTCCAGGCGCTTGCGTGCAGCCGGGTCGTCGCAGAGCTGGAGAGTGTGCTCGGGGAGCTGTCGGGAACGCAGCCGGGCCAGCTTCGCCGCCCAGTGGGAATCACGGGAAACAGCAGAAGCGGGCAGGGACGGGACAGAGCGGGTGGTGCTGGGCATACAGGACTCCACACAGACCAGATGAGGGGAAGTGGGAGCCCGGCCGGGTGCGCTGCGCAACGCATGGTGAGCAAGGAGGGGCGCTGTTCGCTCACCCGGCCGGGCAGTTCAAGGCCGGGCTACTGGGACAGCGACTTCGGCAGTGCGGGAATCTCCGCGTCCTGCGTCGGCTTCTCCGTGATCGAGAAGTTCACGGTGAACTTGGCCGCCTCGTTGTCCGTCGAGTAGTTCGGAGACCGGGAACCGATGCGTACCGGGAAGATGTCCATCGACTTCGACGCCGGGACGTCGCCCTTGCGGAGGAAGACAATCCAGCCGGTGTCGTCCTTCTTCAGCAGCTGCTCGATCTCGTCCGAGACCTTGTCCTCGTAGAACCCGAGGGACGAATCATCGGCCTGGTCCGTGCCGGGGATCTTCGACTCGAAGGTGCTGCCGAGGTCCGGGGTCTCGATCGCCTGATTGGAAAGGGACCAGCCGTCGATCGCTGCGATCGCGTTCGTCAGGTCCGTGCCGGCGGTCAGCTCCGGCCGGGTCGGCACGTGGCCCTCGTTGACCACCGTCTTGAGCCACAGGACGCGGGTAACACCGCGCCTCGAATACTTCTTGACCTGCAAGGCCATCCGTCCGATTCCGGGACGGCAGCCCACACAAACAAGGGTGGCCCCGCCCCTCGACGTCGTGTCGGGGAACCGGCCCACCTCAAGGGAGGAGGGCGTCCGCGCAGGGCCTCCGCGGTGAGGGTGCGATCGGCCTCAACGAGTCTCGAATAGCACGTCCACCACACTACTGTCGGCAGCGCGAGACCCGTTTCCGAAGAACATCAGATGTGGGTTCGTCGCCACGGGTAGTGTCTTCACAGTGGAAGACAGCCGAGGTTTGATGGGAGCGCCGACACCAGGCGTGGACATCTACGGGCTTGGCCTGGTGTTGTCCGAGCTGTTGCAGGCGGAGCCGCCGTTGGTTCACGGCGACGTCCACAGCGAAAACATCGTCTTCCCCGAAGACATCTTCGTCGTTCAGAACGGCAACACGAGGGTTCTTTACCAAGTTAAGTTCAGCGTTAAGGACCTCAACGCCACGGCTCGCATTGGGCGGTATGCAGACCTTGTTGAGGCGGCTGCGAGGCGCGAGCTCGGACGGCGAGCCCTCGAACGCGTTGTAGAGCACCTTCCGAAGGCGAGTCGCCCTTCCGCTTCGCGTAGTGAGTCGGACTGGCCGCAGCCGAGGAGACCACACTCTGCCTTCACTTGCCGACAGTCACCCACGGACGGTTCGACGTGGGTCCTGCCCGGCATCTCCGTAGAGATGAGCAGCAGTGCAGTCAGCCACCTTGCTGGACTAACGGACGAGCAACTGCGGGCTGTTGCCGTATATGCGGCCAAGTTCCGAGACGTCCTCGTGCAGCTAGTGCAAGACCTCCTGGAACCGCGTGCTTACGAGTACGTAGACCACTTCCCGCCCACCAGCACATCACCGTGCGGTGTGATCCGGTTTGCCGCGCCGGTGATGCCGAGGGCGCCGGGCAGCCAGAAGTCTTCAGACGTCTCTGTCCGACTTCCCGTGTTGGCGACTGCTTGACCTTTCGGGTCGGGCAGCTCCAGCCCAAACCGAAAGAACTGCGCAGTGGGTATCCTCCGTGACCTGGTATCGCTTCTCCAAGAGGACGTGACGAACGTCTGGCTGCTCGCAGCCGTACTGCTAGTGGTGGCCTTCTTTGCCATCCCCCGTGTGGGGTCGTCTGCGCGCTGGTGGAAGGAGCGTCTGCCCGAAGTGCACATGCACGTATCAAGGCGACGTCGCTAGTTGTGTACGTGCTGGTGGTAGTCCCGTCGTCGGTCCCATGGGGCGGGACTACCACCAGCGAATCCGGCTGCGACGGCACAGAACCTTCAGGTGTGGTCGCTCGTGTTGTGCCCGCCCCCGGGGTCGAACCGGGAACTCTGCGGGTTGTGTACGGATCTCCCCATTGGGGGGCCGGTACCGCGCACCTCTACCAGTTGGGTCAGGCGGGCTGGAGCATTGCTCTCGTCTTCGACGCTACCGTCATCAAGGCGACGCCTCCGGGGAGCTGGTGGCGGACAGCCGGAACCGCTGGCTGCTGGTCACGACTCCCTCGGCGGCCCCGGCATCGTCCGTACCTGCGTCGGCATCCAGTCCGCGCGCCCAGACGTCCACGCCTGCCGGGTCAAGTGCGTGACCCCAGACGCCTGTTGGCGTGCGTTCAAGGACGGCTCGACGCACTCGGTCAGCCAGCCATTCCGCCTGATCCGTGCGGGCGCCGACGGCCGTCACCTGATAGAGGAGATCGGCGTCCTCACCCTGATCAGCCAGGGGCGCACCGCTGATCGTCCCGCCGAGGGGGTACAGCACTGTGTACGGCGCGGGGGCCGGTTTTCCCGCAACCTGAGGAAGTGCGCCGAGCCCGCACGGCTTCCCGGTCGCCCTGGCCAGCATCTCCTGGAACGCCCGGTTCACGGGGGAACGGTCGATCACTCGTCGTCCTCGCTGAACTGTGCGGCGGCGGGCCCCTCGATGGACAGCACCCCGTACCGGCACAGCCCGAGCGCATCCCACTCCGGCACCCCCGGCGTGGCCAGGACGCTCAAGGACCGGTCCCCGTCACCGTCCAGTAGCTCCGCGATTACCACGGCACGGGCGAGCATCCCGCGCTCGTACCCGGCGAGGACTTCGGCCAACGCGTCTTCCATGTCGTCGGCCAGGCTCACAGCACAACCTCGACAGCCTGCCCAAGGGTGCGTACAAGCGAAGGCCCGGCCTGGTCGACCGCTGGCCCGAGGTGCGGGAACGGCCGCTGCGCGTAATGCCGGCCGAGCGAGTCGACGCCGATGAACCCGAACTCCAGCCTGCGCGCCTGCGGGGCGGCAGAACCAACCTCAGCCACAATCACCGATCCGCCACGGTGTACTTCGGAGCGCCAGGAAGCCCGGTACCGGCCGGTGATCACACGCGGCCCGGGACGTCCGGAAGCGTTCTGCTGGACCTGCTGCACGAGGGATTGCGCACCGAGCCGCATGACGGTCTCGGCAGCGGCCACCGACCTGCGAGCGCCGCGATCCAGAGCCGCCGCGAGCGCCCCGGGGGAAGCGAACGATCCGCCGCTCATGCCGTGGCCTCCCGGTTGTGCTCCTCCAGCCACACCGTGCGCAGCACAGGGAACGACGACACCTCGGACAGCGCCGTCACCCGGTACGTACGACCGACCGCCTGAACATCCCGCGCCTCGACCACCCGCACCTCGTCCCCCTCGCAGAGCTCGGGGGCCGACAGCGGCAACAGCATCCGGTATCCCGGCCGTACCTCCTTCACCCATGCACCGTCGGCGCCGCCACGGCTGCGGATGCGTTCCTGATGCCCGTACAGACCGGCCTGTCCGGAGTGCACCACCAACCTGTCCACGGGAACGAGGACCCCCGTCTCCGGGTCCAGAACCTCGCCGTCCGCCTCCCGCGTGATCCGTACCGTGTCGGGCATCAGATGCCGCTGTGCGAACCGGGCAATGCCCTGCTGATCAAGCAGCACCTTCGGCCCACTCCCTCAGCTGGGCGAGCAGTCCACGCGTCAGCTCACCAGGGGAACCGTCGAGATCGTCACGGTCGAGTACAGCCGCATCGAGCTTCGCCGCGTCCACCGAGTCCAGGAACCCGATCACCACATGCCGAACGTCCGCGGGCTCGACCAGAACGTCAGCGAGGCCGTCGAACTCCATCCCCCGCCAACCGGATGCGACGTAAAGGGTCACCTCGGGGCCCTCGTCCACAGTCTGGCTGATCCGGTATGCCTCGACCGCTGACGCGACGTTGTGGCCGTCGATCTCGATCACCGCACCCACATGAGGGCTGGCGGCTATCCGTACCCGGCGGGGCTCCTGATTCATGCTCATGATCTTGAGCGTAGGTGTGCCAAACACGGAGGAAACCGCTGGCAGGAAGGGCGTCGCCTTGGCTGCCGTAGCGTGGAGAACATCCAATCAACCGAGCTGCTGGCTGCTACTTGGTACTGCTGGATGTGCCCCGCCCCACGGTCACCTGTGGGGCGGGGCACCGGTGCGTCCGTACCCTCACGGGATACCGGCCCCGGACGGCTGCGGTCATGAGGGCGACACCCAGTCCCGAACCTGACGGCGCACCCACCCCGCGCGACGACCGGTATTGCGCCATAGCAGCACCAGCAGGACCAGTACGGCAACAGGCCACGCCTTGCCGACCATCTGCCCCGGCACAGCAGCCCAGACGGGACACCCGGCGATCGTGAGGAACACGATCGTGTCGAGAAGCGCACCGAGGAGGGTGGCGGGCACGACCGCCCGCACCCAGCCGTGTCGGCGCAGCGGGGTGTACAAGCACATGGCCGCGCTCTCGGCGACGAGCACGGACGTCGCGCTCGCGAACGCCAGAGCAGGCCGGGCGACAAGCGCGGACAACAGAGACCCGATGAGAATCGCCGTCATGACGCCACGACGTCCCAACAGATCCTGAAGGGTGTTGCGGACCATGAGCGCGACCCCGGCGAGGACCGTTCCGGCGGTCGCCGTCTGCCCGAGCCCGGCCGGGACCACGCCGTACGAAGCAGTCAGGACGTTCGCGCCGAGGAGCGCACCCGCGTACGCGGCCAGCCACGCCAGCGTCGGACCGAGAGGGAAGACCGGGGCCGGGGTTGGGTAGGTGCTCTGCGGCTGGCAGGCGGGCAAGGTCATCGGCGGGGACGCGCACGCAGCTGGATGGGCGTCACCAGGTCGTGGACGCCGGCCGGAGCGTCATCGGGGGCGGGTTCGGTCAGGAGCTGGGCGGCACGTCGTTCGAGGGCGGACACGTTGGCGGAGTTGTCGACCGTGACGACCCCGTTGACGGTGACCTTCAGCGGTTCGGCGAGCAGTCCCGCCATCCGCTCGTGCAGCACCTCCAAGGCGACTCCGCGGGCGGAGCGCAGCCGGTCGTACCGGAGGTCGAGATCGGTCCGATCGGTGTCGGGGCCGAGCTGGGACATGAGCCAGCTGAGGACGTCGCTGTTCACAGGGGATTCCAGAGGAGGAAGGGGGACGGCAGGGAGCATCCGCGCAGTGGGTTGCTCCCCGCCGTACGGGGGTCGGCCCTAGACGGTCTTCGTCTTCCGGGCGGACGTACTCGGGGCCGCCTTCGCAGCGGGCGGCGCGCCCTCCTGCCAGCAGCGCGGGTTGGTGATCTGCTCGGCGACCGCCGGGTCCGCCACCTCGGTACCGGCCAGGAGCACCACCGGGACGCGCTCCACCGGGTCCAGGACGTGAACGGCGCAGCTCAGCGTGCCGAGCGCACGGGCGGCGGCGCTCACAGGACGGTGGCCGTGATGTGGCAGTCCGGGGAGTACAGGACCGGCATCGCCGCGGCGGCGCCCTTCGTCCACACCTGCACCGGGTCGTCCTGGACGTCGCGGGTGATGACGATGCCCGGGGCTTCCTGCCGCTCGATCTGCGGGTTCGTGCCGCGGGACAGGGCCAAGGACTCGGCGGTGGTGCCGTACTGGGTCTGACCCCACTTCGCCCGGTCCGGCGGCAGCATGATCCAACGATCCTCCGGCAGGACCCGCTTGGACACGTCGTCCTGCCACACCTGCGCCTTGTACAGGGTGACCGGCGGCAGACCGTACGTACCGCGCACCGTGTTGACCTGCTGCGGGTTCAGGGTCGCCGTCGGCGTCTGCCCGCCCGCCGGAGTGCCGTAGTACGCCGCCCGGTACGCACCGTTCGACGCCAGGTGCGAGTACGCCTTGCGGCTGGTCAGGACCTGCTCGGGGGCCGGGGCGCCGATCGAGTCGAGGTATTCGATCCACCGCAGCTCGTCCGCGATCGGGTCTGCGTCGGGGGACGACCACGGCTTCGGGGCGGTCGGCATGTTCGCCGCCGGCACCCCGTAGTCGACCTCCACGGTGAGCCCGTTCTCGCCCTGGAGGGAGAACCTGCCGTCCACGAGGACGTCGCCCGCGGCGAGTTCGAGGCGGGAGCGGATCGCCTCGACGTGCCGCTCGGTGTCGTCGTAGAGGAGTTCCACCAGCCGGTCGTCGTCCGCACCCCGGGACGCGTCGAGGAGCAGCTGTTCCATCTCGCCGATCAGGAGCTTCTGGCCGAGGGCCGGGAGGGTGCCCTCGGTCTGGGTGGTCTCGGCCTGCCGCTTCGCGAACGGCACGCTCGTGTCGTACGCACGGTAGGAGGCCGCGTTCACGCGCCGCTTCGACTGCCGCACCCGCCACTTCACATCGTTGACCCGCGTCTCCGCGAACACCGACTGGGTGAGGAGGAAGTCCTCCGGGGTGGGCATGGTGCGCGCGTACGCCGTGAGATCGGCAACGGAGACGTTCTTCAGGAGGTCGGCGATACTCACGCGGTCACCGCCCCGAGGAAGCGGATCTGCGCACCAGCCTGGCTCGCGACGATCTTCGAGGGGTCGATGCCGCCGGGGATCTTCTCGACCTTGACCGCGCCGTGCCAGAACAGGGCGGCCGGGACCTTCGTGGTGCCCGGCGTGAACGCAGCCTCCGCGAACACGAGACCGGCGAACACAGCGCGCCCGTCGGTGGCCTCCGGATCGTACGGGCCGTACAGGCCGGAGGCGGTGATGCAGCCGACCGGGACGCCGGAACGCACGTAACCGTGGATGTTGCCCGGTGACGGATCGACGTAGTGGGCGCCCTTGGTGAACTTGCCCAGATCAAGGGTGATGGTTTCCGTGCTGTCGGTGCCGTGCCGGGAGGCGAGCCAGTCCCGGTCAGCGGTCACCGTCACGGAGGTCGTGTACGGCTGAATCACGCCGCGTCTCCTGGTGGTGCTTGAAGCTGCACACACTCACCGGGCGGTGGCGTCGTCCACGGGAGAACGGGGCGTGGTCCCCAAGCGCGCTCGAAGGGTCAGTCGTCGGCGGCGAGCAGACCGCGGCGGCGGGCCATCTCCATACCGGCCGAGCCAGGCTTGCGCTCCACGCCACCCGGGCGCGAGGGCGGTACGGAAGCGGGGGCGCCGCCAGGGGCCGCCGGAAGAACCGAGGTGCCGGGCGGGGCAGGGCTGAACAGCTCCGGTCGGCGGGACTTGAGGTCCTGCACCGCCTCGCCGACGGCTGACTCGTCTGCGTCATCGGGAACCCGCAGGAGCGCCACCGCGTCATCGAGATCACGGCCCAGCGCACCCACGCCGGCGAGCAGAGCGCGCCGGGCCGCATCCCTCTCCCGCGACAGCGCCTGTGCCTCTCGGGCGACGGCAGCCTTCTCCCGTTCCGCAAGCAGCTGCTCACGCCGCTGGGCTTCGGTCAGCTGTTCCTGCTCGGCCTGGCGCTGCCCGCTCACGTAGTCGGACAGGTCGCTGGTGCTGGAGAAGCCGAGCTTTTCGGCGAGGGCCCTCAGTGCAGCCCGACCGCCCTGGTCCTTCTCGCGGGACAGGAGGGTGTTCAGCTTCGCCTGGGAGAGGGTGACGTTGTGCTCGTCGTTGGACTCGTCCTCGGGTGAAGCGCCGAGGACCGGAAAGATGGGGCGCCCGTCACGTCGGTAGCCGAGCACGGAGTGCGGGGCGGGCAGGCTGCGGGTCATCAAAAGAGTGCTGCTCCCACGATGGCCCCGCGCCACGAGTGAGTCTACGGACGCCAAGGTCACGCCCGAAGGGGAGACTACGTGCCGGGCCCTGCCATGATCATCACCATGAGCATGGGCGGGGAATTCGTGAAGGCAACAGCGGGGCAGCAGCCGACCCGCTCACGCACAAAGAGGATCGACGTGGCGATCACCGTTGTGGCCGTGATTGCCGCGGGCGTGGCGCTGGCGGTCTGGGACCCGTTCACCGGCCGCGACTCGTTCACCGCGTACGCCGTCGGGCTCCAGGACGGCACGCACACGAAGCCCGGGTCGACGCCGGGTTCGTGCGTCCGTACGGCCGCCTCCGAGGAGGAGACCGTCATCTACGACGAAGACGGCAAGAAGCTGGCCGCCGGACGCGCCGAGAAAGAGGGCAAGGTTCTGGGACCCGAGTTCAACGACTACGCCGGCTTCTGCATGGTCGTCACCCGCATCGACGCAGTGCCCGGCGACCTCGGAACGTATCTCTCCGAGTGGGGCAGGGGCGATCGCCTCAAGCTGGAGGAGAGCGATCTGCGCCGATCCGTAGAAGACCAACTGAACGGCTTCAAGCAGGAGAAGCCTCCGAAGAGCTGACCCGTCCCGCGCCAGAATGGCGGCCGACGGTGCTGTGCTCATCAACCGGAGCCTCCGCGGCGGCCCCCGCATCTCGTTCGCCCCAGACACCTGCCTGCGGCGTGCGGGCCCCGCGCCGTGCCGCTGCTTCATGCAACCGGACGATCCGGCGGACTTCCTCCCGCGCGTCCTCGATGGGGTAGCCCGCGTCCTGCAACATGCGGATGCCGGTCTCCAGGGAGAGCACCCCTGCGGTGAAGCCCTTCACGACCTCGTCCAGCGTGCCGGTTCGGTCCGTGGGGGTGTGCGGGCCGAACACCATGCGTGCCGGAAAGCACTCGCCCACAGGCCAGCCGGGAGCCTGACCGGCCTGGTGGATGCGCTGCACCATCTTCAACAGCAGGCTGTACTTGTGGGCGCGCGCCAGCCGCAGCGTGTCCACAAGGGAGTCCAGTGGGCCGAGCGACAGCTGAAGCGCGTACCCGCTGGGGACCTTCGAAGGGTCCACCGTGCCCAGGCTCACCGCAGGCAGGCGGGCGTTGACGGCAGCACGGTCCCGGATCTCCTCGACGCGCGCCCGCAGCTCGGCGAGCTGCCCCGAGGTGTCCAGGACGTCCATTCGGCCCCCATCGGCCAGCTGGAACACGGTGCCGGGCTCCACGGACAGCGGTTTCGGACGACCGGTGACCCGGTCGACCTCTGCGCGCGCCCCGGCGAGCCCGATGATCGGCGCACCCGTGGTCGCGGAAGCGCGTGCCGAGTCGGTGTCGGTCTCCGCCAGCTCGTCGAGGGCCTGCATGACCTTCGCCAGCGACGACTGTCCGAAGTGCTCTCCGTCCGCGACGGTGTTGCTGATGTGCACTACCGGAATGAAGTCGAGACGCAGGTCCAGACGGTGCAGGACCTCCCCGTCGACGCGAGTGCGGAACCGGGCCTTCTCCAGCGGCAGATCTTCGAGGGACTGCCCGTGGCGCAGGTCGTCCACGTCCCACTCGGCGTCAGTCAGGTAGCAGGTGGTCGCTGACGTCTCACCTGGAGCCCATGGGTAGCTGCGCTCGATACGGCCGGTCTCCGACCGGTACACGTCCCCGGGGGAGAGCATGATGCCCTCACTGGTCTCCACCGCTTCCCGCCAGCTGCGACCGTGCTTGTCCTGCACCACACGGGCGGCGACGTCGATCGGTCCCAGTTCGTACGTGATCCGCCGAACCCTGGCCTTCACTCCCCGCCTGGGGTCCTCAGGTATCTCCCAGGCCAGGTGCACCCGGTTCGGGTAGTCGCCGGGGTCAGCATCGTCATCGAGGACCGGGAAATAGAAGCCGGGGTCGTACGTCTTCAGCCGCACCCGCCCCTTTACCGGGTCCCACGCCAGGAGGTACACCCCGTCACCCAGCAGTACGGCTTTGCGCTCTGCGGCCTGCATCCGCAACGCCAGCAACTCCAGCTCGGCCCAGCTCCGCAGCCGCTCCTGAGCATCGGCTGCCGCCACGGCCTCCGGGGGAGCGCCTTCGTCGCAGGCGTGCTCGGCGCCGGGCACCGTGATCTGCTGCGACTTCCCCAGCAGATGCGCCAGCGCCGTATCCACGAACGTTGCCGGATCACCGAACTCACGACGCTCGGACGCAGCCTCGTTTCCGGTGAGAGTCGCGAGTTCGCCTGCCTGATTCGAGTCGTAGGCCGCGAGCAGCTTGTACGCGGCGAGACGCCGCACCGCGTCATCGGGAACCCATGATGCGTGCGCCTCCGGAGACAGCACCCGGTGGGGCCGCCGGTCGAGGGAAGAGGCCATGGACGGCTTGTAGTTCAGCCAAGACCAGGCATCGGTAAGGAAGGCGTGCAGACCCACGAAGGACGGTCCCGTCGACAGCCCCACGCCACACACCAGCGTAGGTGTGCGGAACTACTCTCCCTGACTTGTTCCCCGCCCGGGATGCGCGGGTGCGCGGCGAAGGACCGAGGCGAGCTCGGCAGTCACGTCGACTTCGTTCCTCTGCCAAGAAGAGAGACGCGCACGTCACCGAGTTCCTCGTCAGGCGACATCTGATCGTTCGATACCGCGAAGTTGCGATCTTTGATCGACTAGTAGTCGAAAGGTAATCAAGGAAGACCGTAGTGCTTAGTGCGACAAGAATGAGATTTCACGAGAGCTCGAAGATGCCGATTGGGTGCGTCGGCGCGGTAGCTTCGTCGTGGGGCCTCGCTTGACGGCCCGCCCGGGAAAGTGCACCACCACGATCCCGGGGACGTTCAGTCCGAAGGAAGCAATCAAATGATCGAACCGTTTCGTCGAGGGCACCTAGAGCAGCCCTCCGGGCAAATTCACGGTACCAGTTTCAATATCACGCCCGTGGGCAATCACCGCAGCCCGAGTGGCCAGGTGGCGATCCGTCTGAGCGCGCTTGTCGCTACTTTCGCGCTCGTGTGGATTCTGGCCACGAAGGCCACTATGGATGCCGCCGAGTCTGCCTTCATCGTGACGCTGCTCGGCTTCACCTGGCACGCCGGAGTAAACGTCACCTGGGTCCAGGGCAAGTAGAAGACCGAGGCGTCGTTGTCCCGCGCCCCTCACGAGGGTGCGGGACTCTCCCTGGTCGTTGATGCTGCTGTGTGGCCACCGCCGAGTACACGGGCCGGCACGGCGCTCCCGCACGCCCGAGGAACCTATATGCCACTTTCCCCTCGAACGAGTCCTTGTGGTGACGTCCTTCCCGCCCTGGGCACTGGATCCGGCGCCGCTGGTCTCGGATTCCTTGCCTTCACCGAACGAAATCAGCCTCGTTACCAGCACTATGCCGCCGCTCGCCTGGACGCGGATGGCAGCGCGTCGGAAGCCGTGCGCGCCACCTTGGACTACGCCCGCCGTCACTGGCTCTGGCTCCTCGAAAGGCCATGCCTCGCAGGCGACGTCTGGGTAGAGCTCCGCAACCAAGTACGGCTCCAGTCCTGCGAGTCCCCGCCCCGGGACCCGGGCGTCCGTGCGATGTACGACGGTCTGCCTACAAGGGGTGCCGACAGTGCGGTGCTGTGCTGCCTGCTGGATTTGGAAGTTGATGCAGCCGCCGAACTCATGGGGACCGATACCCCGACAGTCGTAGCTGCTTTGGCTGTTGCCCGGCGTAACTTCCCCCACCTGCCATAAGGGAGATGCTTCTGAAGATCCTCTGAGAACCCCGCGCCGGTCCTATGCCACCGGCATAGCCCTATGCGCCATATCTCGCCACCCTGCGCCACCCTTCACTCGTTTCAGCGGTGGTGCGCTCCGAGCTGCCCTCCTAGGATGGGCAGCTCACTTTGAACGCGGCGGTAGCGGCGAGGGGGCACGTCCGTTGGCGGAGCAGAAGCATGTGGTTGATCTGTCGGTACCGAGTGCGGCACGGATGTACGACTGGCTGCTGGGTGGCAGCAACAACTACGAAGTCGATCACGAGGCTTGCGAGCTACTTCTGAGAGTTGCTCCCACCTCCCGTGAGCTCGCACTGAACAATCGCTGGTTCCTCCAGCGTGTGGTGCGCGCTCTCGCCGGGGATCACGGCATCCGGCAGTTCATCGACTTCGGCTCGGGGCTGCCGACGCAACGCAACGTGCACCAGATCGCCCAGGAGGTCGACCCTCAGGCGCGTGTCGTGTACGTCGACAATGACCCTGTCGTTCTGGCGTTGGGCCAGTCGTTGCTGGATGAGAACGACAGCACTGCGATCCTGCCATTCGACATGGCCGACACCGAGGGGATCTTCGCGCACAGAGATCTGAAGCGGCTCATCGACCTAGCCGAGCCCGTGGCTGCCTTGTTCGTCTCCGTACTGCACTGCCTGCCCGACAGCGCGGATCCTAAGCAGGTGGTCCGGCGCGTTGTCGACAGGCTTGCTCCAGGAAGTTTCGTCGTCGTGTGCCAGCTCGTCAGTGACGATCCCAAGGTCCGTGACGGCGTCACTGAACTCATGCGTGTTCAGACCCGCGGCAACTGGGGGCGTGTGCGGGAGAAGGCCGATGTGGCGGACATCTTCACCGGCCTCATTGTGGAGCAGCCGGGTCTCGTCGATGTGACCGACTGGCGACCCGACTCAGAGCTCCAGCAGCGCCAACGTTCCATCGAGTGGACGGAATACGGCGGGCTGGGCCGGGTCCCGAACCGAGACTAAAAGGGCAGAGACGGCGATTCTCTAGGAGTACCGCCTGATGGCCTTCTCCAGCATCTTCTGGCTCTTGGCGGGGGACGCGCATCCCTCGCCCTGGATGCGGAGAAGCAGCTGCAAGTGCCGCTCGTAATCGCTCTGTTTGGGCGTGGGGGGCTTGGCCGGGCTGCCAAGCCCCCTTGGCGGCTGAAAGAAGTAGTCCGCCTTCTCATACCCTTCCGCGTACACGAAGTCGGGGAGGCCCTCGCGACCGAACTGCAACTGGGCCATGGAACCTGCCATGGCAGCCGCGTTGCCCGCGATCATCCGGCTCGACAGGACGAATCGGATCGTAATGTGCGGCAGATCGGTCATCTCACGCAGGTGAACTACCTGGCCACGCATGGTCTTCTTCGTGCCGGCCATCCGGCCCAGAATGGACTGGTCCAGCAGGAAAATGCATCGCGGAGGGTCGGACTGTCCGAGAACCCGTTGCTGACGCTCGCGCCGCTGGGCCCGGCGCATCTCCACCTCGGGGCCGTCCCACTCGCTCAGGTGCAGGCCCGTGCGGACGATGTGGTCGGTGTACTCCGGTGTCTGCAACAGCCCCGGCACAAGCCGCACGTCGTACGTCGTGATGTCGACCGCCATGGACTCAAGGCCCAGTAGGCGGTGGAGATAGTCCGGTGTGCAGTCGCCGAACCGCTCCTGGAACCATTCGGGCTCCTGGGCGCGGGATAGGAGCATCAGCAGTTCATCGCGCTTCGCCTGGTCGAGATCGAAGAAGCCGATCACCGCCTCGACCGTGCGCCGCATGGGTTTGGTTTCCGCGGCCTCCAGGCGGTGGAGCGTTGGGTTTGAGACGTGAATGGCTCGTGCGAGATCCTTCTGGGTGAGGCCCGCCTTCTCACGCAGTTCCCGGACAGCCCGCCCCAGCATGGTGTTCGCGGCCGTCTTGGTCCAGTCTGGCCCGGCGGGCCGGGCCAGACGGACGATCGGATTCAAGTGCGAGGACACGCGTGCTCCTTACCGAGGTGTCATATGCAGCATAATGACACGCCCGGCAGGAGGGTGAAGCCCGAACTTGCCTTCTACGACCGTGGGTTGTATGCGACGAAGGCGTCGAACTCGCCGTTCTTCGCGCCGTCGAGGAAAGCGTCCATCTCGGCGGCGGTGAAGACCAGAGCGGGACCGCTGGGATGCGTCGAGTTGCGCAGGGCCACTCGCCCGTTCGGGAGCTGAAGGGCCTCGATACATGTGCCGTTGGCTTCGCTCTTACGGCTCTTTACCCAACTGCCCGGAATGAGGGTAGCAGGCATGCCGTTGGTGAAGTTCTGCATCTGAGCGGCTCTCTCTCTGTTCGATATTCCCGGGCGCAGTAAGTACTACTGGCGGCCGTGGGGACAGTGCAGTTGGAGGCCCTGTGAAATTCCTCCATGAAATTTCATGGGCGGCGTATGAGGGATGCTAGCCGCCGAAAATCGAACAGCGCCGTCCTGCGAAAGGGTGAGCTGAAGGTTCTCCGTCGTCAGGCGCTGGCTGGCTACTGTCGCCGGGATCGTGATGCACTTTGATGCGCGGGCGCACAGTGGACGGGGAATCGTTGCGTGCGTCACCGACGACCAGAGAGCCGTCCGTCCCGGTAGACGGTCGAGGAAACGCCGCTGTGCTGCGGGTCGGCCAGTTGCGTCATCGCGTGCACCGCCGCGTCCATCCGGTCCGGGCTGTCCATGCCGGCGACCCACGTCACCATCTGCTGTTCGAGCACCGGCCACTCGCCAACGTGGTGAATGCGGCCCTGCTCGTACAACTGGGCGATCGGCTCCGCCCTCAGTCTCTTGCCGTGCTTCGCCGTGACGGACAGGACGGCGGGCATCAGCATGTCCTCCGTGCGCTTCTCTCGATGAAGCTCCTGCCACGCCTGGTTGAGGATCTGCCGGGACATGTCGCCGCCGTAGTTCGACTCGACGACGATCGCGTCCGCCCGCAGCTCGATCGCGAGCAGGCACGCTTCCCGCCCCCAGGCGTCCGCGCCTCGATTGCCCGAGCGGTCGTCCAGGACGTACAGGTGCCCGTCGCGGTCGGTCGCGGCAGCCACGATGCCGGTCTCGTCGCCGACAGCGGATTCCCCACCTGCGGGGTCGACGGCGACCACGATGCGTGTGAGATCGATGCCGCGGAACTGGGCGGCGCTGATGCGGTTGCTCGTGATCCACGCCCATTCCCACACGCCGCCGTCCTGCGGGCGGGGCTGCTGCATGTACAGCGACCACCACACGCGTTCGCCGACGGATCGGCGGATCTCGGCGAGGGCGTCGTGGTCATAGCGTTCGGGCCACAGGGGTGTGCCAACCGGGCGGCCGAGCGCGTCGTCCTCGGAGAGGGCGAGGGCGGGCAGGTCGATGACCGTCCACCGGTCGCCCTCGTCGGCCAGCACGCGGCCGGCGAGGTCGTCCTCGTCCCACCGGGTCTGGATGAGGATGACGGAGCCGCCCGGCTCGATACGGGTGAGGAGGACGGCCTGCCACCACTCCCACAGCCGCTTGCGCATGGTGGGGGAGGAGGCTTCGGCGGCGTCCTTGATCGGGTCGTCCACCACCGCGAGGTGGGCGCCCTTGCCGGTGAGGCCGCCGCCGACACCGGCCATGACGGCTCCGCCCTCGGTCCCGGCGAGGTCGAAGCGGTTCGCAGCTGAGGAGCCGGGGCGCAGGCTGATTCCGAGCTGGGGGCTGTAGTTGAGGATGGCGTCCCGGATCCACCGGCCGTGGTCGTCGGCCAGGTCGGAGGAGTACGAGGCGATCATCACCCGGTGTTCCGGGCGGCGCCGCAAATACCAGAGCGGAGCCCACCTCGCGGCACGGCGGCTCTTGCCGTGCCGCGGAGGCATCGTCAGGAGCAGCTTCGTTGGCTTCCCGGCGGCGACCCGCTCGAACGCTGCGTCGATCTTCGCCAGGTGCGGGGCCTGCATCTCGCGGCCCTCGGTGAGGACCGACGCCATCGCACCGGGGGAACGGTCCATCGCCAGCTCGCGCTCAATGCGCACGAGCCGGGCACGGAGTTCTGGGGTGGAGGCTGCGGCGATCTCGCGGCGCTGGTGCGCGGGAAGCGACCGGTACAGGGCGAGGACCGCAGCCTCATCAGCCTTCGGCACCCTCGCCCTCGGTGGTCCCGGCGAGGGCGATCAGGCGCTCCAGCTCGGTCAGACCCGCCGTCTCGACCTGCACCGCGCCACCGTCAGGCCCGGACAGCTCCGCACGGACCGGCCGGTCGAGGCCCAGGAGGCGGCTGCTGCGCTCGATGATCCGCACCGCACGGTCCACGGCCTGGTAGTCGCCGGAGCGGATCGCCGCCCGGTAGACGGTGAAGAACAGCCGCTCCAGGCGTTCCACCATGAGCTGCCGGAGTTCGTCGCTGTTCCCGTCAAGGGCGGTGGTGCGCTCCAGCAGGGCCTTCGAGACGTCCTTGCACGCCAGCTCGATGAGGCGCTTGTCCGTGGGTGGTTCCTGGCCCCGTTTGTACTTGTCGATGCCGTACCCCTGCGGGTACGCCACACCGTCGGTGTTCACCGACGGGTCGGCGGCGAGCTTGCGGGCGATGGTCAGCCAGTCGACGCCCGCGAGCTTGAGGTCGATCGCGTCCGCACGGCGCTGGGTGATCGCGGCCCTAATCGCCCGGTTGGGGCGGCCCATGAACAACTCCCGGACCCCACGCCGCCCTTCCATGATCCTGTAGCGAAGACAGGCACGGGGGACTGTTGGTCTGGGGGGCTTGCCCCGCGCCGGTCAAGGCGCGGGGCGTGAGCAGCGGCCTAGATGTGCTTGCCCAGCGTCCAGTGAGTGAGGCGGTCCACGAGGTCGAGGATGTGGCGGCGCGGACCGGCCGCCACGAACGGGAACACGACGAACGCGGGGATGAAGGCGATCACGGCGAACAGGGCCGGGATGAGGCGGACGACGATCGTCAGGAAGTCGACGAGGGCGCGGAGAGTGCGTCCCTGGGACAGGATGTCGAGAAGGCGGTCGAACAAGGCGGGCTCCTAGGGGGTCGGTTCGGTGGAACGACCTGGCTAACCGCCTGAAGGCACACGTCTCCCTCAGGTGGCGCCGTCGCATCTGGCGACAGCAGCCGGGTCAATGAACCGCACCCCCTGGCCCGCTTGTTGCGAGTCAGGGGCGGGTTCTACGCCGCTCCCTCATAGGTGCCTCCTGGAGCCCGAGTGGGGTCCTCGTCAGTAGAGCCGTCGTGTCACGCTCGACGGCCCGGAAAGATTACCGGGCCGTCGACAGTGTTCACAAGGGGATTAATTGCGCGATCAGTTGGGCCTCTTTCGGGCGGTCAGAAGGCCAGCTGTTCGCCCCGGCTGTCCGGCTCCACCTTCGGCGGTCGCGGTGCAGCGTCGGGTACATCCCGGTGGGTCTTGAGCCACCATCCGAACTGCCAGTTCCGGCATGTTCGGTAGCGGCGGCCGGACCGCAGCGGGGCGTCCAGGGGGATGCTGTGCTCGCCCCACGCGGTGATGGGGAGGGCGTTGGTCAGCTTGACCTTCAGGCCGGGGACGGTCGCGTCCCCTTCCCAGTTCCCACCAGGTGCGTGCTCGAACGCGAGGTGTGCGTTGCGGCCCCAGTCCCAGGGGATGGGCAGGGCGCACAGGTACCAGGCGGCGGGCGGGTTGTGTGCCGGCAGCAGAAGAGTCTGGGTGCGTCGGCGGTGGGTGACGTCGTGGCGGTCGCACTCGGCGAACGTCTTGAGGCAGTGCTCGGTGAGGTCGACCTCGCGGACACCTGCCAGCCACATGATGCGGTAGGTGTCCGTCGCCTCTATTTCGATGCGAACCTGTTCTGGGTCCGCCCCCGATTTCATTCCGTTCACCCCTCCATTTCGCTATTCCTATCCTTGATCAATTCTACCAGAATGCCGACAATTCCCTCATGCTTGTTATGCCGGTACTCATTCGGATACGGCATATTGAATTCATTGCGGAATGCCTCTTCGTATTCCTCGGCGGCAAACGCGCGAGGATTGTGGCAGACGGCCTTGACGGTTGCCCGGGAGGCGTCGCTGAGCTGCACGTCCTCGAAGTACCGCAGCAACAGCCCGCGCAGGGATTCGGGGGTATGGAAGCGGATGCGCTGCCACTTCCCCTTCACGAACCGCATGTCGACGTTCTCACTGTCGAGGAAGTTCAGGCGGGTCGAGTCACGGCTGATGGAGTGGCCGGAGTTCTCGTACGCCAGCTCCCTGTCCAGGTTGCGGGTGCCGATGCAGACCTGGCCGTCTGCCGCGCACAACGCATTCACGGTGAGGAGCACCCAGTGCTGGTAGTCCAGCGACGTGGTGGCATTGATGACGGAGTCCAGCACCACCACCTCGTACAGGCCCCTTGCCCGTAGCTCCCGTTCGATGCCGCGGATCTGGCCGACGATCGTGCGGATGTCGAGCGAATACTTGCCCTTGAGGGTGCGGTAGGGCTCGTAGTCCTGAACCTTGTACCCCTCGGCGCGCAAGTGCCGGGCGTAGTCCCCGTGACCGGCCCCGAAGTCCACGATCCGGGTAGAAGTGGTGATCCTTGGCCGGACGAGCCGTTCCCACACTTCGGACTTGTAGCGGACCTGGTCGGCCTTCGCCTTCGAGGAGTGCTCGCGCAGCCGGTTGGGCTGCACGATGTGCTGGTTCCACACCGGGGCCTGTTCCTCCAGGCCGGTCCAGTCGTAGACGCCGTACTCGCCGGTGAGATCCTGCACCAGCTCGCCGGCGTCCGAGGATGCACAGGTCCAGGCGAGGACGTCGAACCGCTGGGTCTTTGCGACGGCCGCGTATTCGGCGTTCAGGACGACGCGCCCCTGGTCGTCGATGACGACGGACCCCCACGCTCCGTGGGCGGCGGTCATGAACGCGATCGCCTGCTGGAAGGGGACGTTCTTCGACTCGGCAACCTGGATGGACTGCCACGGAATCCAGCACCACTGGCCGATCGGCCCGGGCTCCGCGTAGACGAGAGAGGACTCGGTCTCGACTCGGTTGTGGAGGAGGTTGAACTTGATCTCGTCCTGGAGGCGGACCTTCTGCGGCAGGATCATCGCCGGAGTCGTCTCCTGCCCGATCGCCTTCAGACCCTTGGTCCTCTGGTGGCCGGCGACGAGGGTTCCATCCGCGTTGAGGATGACCGGCTTTACGACACCGTGGCGGCTCAGTGAGCCCTGGAGGCGGATGAACGACTCGGGGGAGAGGCGGCGCGGGTTGTAGTCCGCGGGGCGCAGCTTCGCCAGCGGGTAGACGGGATCGAAGCGGACGTCGAGGCGGGTCATGCGATGGCCCCCTCGGACGCGTGGTGCTCCTCGTTGAGGACGTGCCACCCGAACCCGAGATCGCTGTCCTGGTCGGCCACGAACCGCTGGTAGAGGGCGTCGAGGAGTTCGACCTCGGCCTGGGTGATGCGCACGCGGGTCGAGGACCACTGCATGTACCCCCACTGGAGGTAGTCCACCGTGGCGGCGGCACCGGTTCCGGTGCCGTCGGTCGGCAGCTCGATCGGGGCGGGCAGGGCGGTGGTGTCGAGGAGATCGTCCACCTGCTCCTGGTCGTAGCCGGTGCCCTCCAGGTCGGGCAGCTCGGAGAGAACTTCCGCGAGGAGGGCGGTGTCGTATCCCGCGAGGTCGTTGGATCGGTTGTCGACGATGACGATCTTTGCCGCCGCGTCGTCGTCCACATCGAGCCAGGTGACGGCTATCTGCTCCCAGCCCAGGTGCCGGGCGGCCTTCAGGGTGTGGTTCCCCGCCAGGACCTCGTTGGCCCGGCCGGTCAGGGTGCCCCGGTTGACGACGATCGGCCTGTACTGGCCGTTCGCGGACAGGCTTGCGCAGATCGCTCCGAGATCACCGGTGCGCGGGTTGCGGTGGTAGTGGGACAGGTCGGCGACGGGTACGGCGAGGGCCGCGAGCGACGAGGGGATACGGGCTTGAGGCACGGCAGGGCTCCAGCCCCGCGCCCATCCCTAAGCCTAGGTGAGCAGGGACGCCAACCTCAGGCTAAGGATGGTTGGGCGGCACAACGGTGGGCCGAGGGTTCGCCAGTATGGTCGCTTGCCGTCAACCTCTATGGCCGCTCCGTCGTTGCGTCTTCGCCGGCGAGCACTGCTGTGCACGTGGTGCGACCGTATGGCCCGGAGGCCGTCGCGCGCTGCTGGTGCTGGTCGCGGATCGCGAGGCGGCAGGTGGCCTCGCCTCCCTGCTGCGGTAGTTGGACCTTGACTGACGGTTCTTGGCCGAGAGGTACCTGGACTGTCTTCTTCCAGGGGAGGTTCACGGCATTTTCCGTGGTGGCGGTGCCTTGTTCACTGGTGGCGAGGTAGGTGATGTCGGCGGTGCCGGTGCCTGTGACGGAGTAGGTGACGGCGGCGGTGGGGGTTGGTGGCTTGGCTAGCGTGTTCTGGCCGGTCAGGGTGTAGACGCCGTATGCCGCCGCAGCAGCTACGAGGAGGGCGGCCCCGCCTGCGAGAGCCCGGCGCCGGCGGCGTGATGCGGGTGATTTGTGGGGACTCGTGGAATCAGCAGGCTCGGCGGGATTCTCGTCGGATCTGGGGTCAGCTATGGGTGTGGGCATGGGTGGGTTTCCTGTCGTCGGAGATATGCCGGGAAGTTCTACAGCAGGTGCACCGCGTGCGCCAACCCTTGGCTTGATAGGGCCGTAAGGGCTTCCTGAATTCCATGGAATACCCGGATGTAGACGCAAGTTACGGACATTCACGGCCCGTTGACGATGTGACAGGAGCATGCCTAGGTTTTCACTTCTTCATCACTGGCGGGGAAATTCCCCGCCAGTGCATAGCCCTGCCCGAATTTGGCCGCGTAGGCGAATTCCGGCCAGGGGGAAGGAAGTTGAAGCAAGTGAGGATTCGGCACCGAAGATTCACCGCCGCCCTCGTCGTCTCGGCCGTGCTGGGGACTGCGGTTCCGCAGATCGCCTACGCGGCACCCGCACCCGGGGGCGGTGACGACGGAGACGGCAAGAGCTTCGCGGACACCGTCTCGGGGTGGTTCGGCGGAGACAGCGACGATGACGACAAACCGCCGGCGGGCGGCAAGCTGGAGATCTCAAGCAGGGAGCGTCTCCCGCAGGGCAAGAACGCGCCGCAGGCCAAGCGCGTGAAGGAATTGACCGGTGAGCGTACTTCCAGCGCCCGCTTCTGGCAGCTCTCGGACGGTCGGGTGGAGGCGGAGCTGTCCGCGTTCCCGACCTCGTACCGTCAGGGTTCTTCCTGGAAGCCGATCGACACGGCGGTCCGGAGCTCCGGCAAGGCACTCACCAATGCCACGAACACCGCCACCAGCCACTTCGGGCGCACGGCCGAGGAACTGTTGCGGTACGAGGTCGGGGGCGGCCGGTTGGTCACGCTCGGCCTGGACGGTGCGTCCGGCGCGCTGACGCCGGCGGTCAAGGGCGACACGGTCACCTACAAGGACCCGAAGTCGGGGGCAGACCTCGTCTATCAGGTCGGCGCGGGGCAGGTGAAGGAGAACATCGTCCTGGCCAAGAAGCCGGACGGGCCGCTCTCCTTCACCTTCAAGCTGCGCACCGAGGGGCTGACGCCCAAGGCCCGCGCGGGCGGGTCGATCGCCTTCTACGGGGAGACGTCGAACCACCCGGTGCTGGTGATCCCCGCCCCGTACATGACGGACTCCAAGAAGTCGGAGACCTCGGCGTACGGGCAGGTCAGCACCGACAAGGTCACCCAGAAACTGACCGCGGACGGGAAGGACTGGCGGCTGACCGTCACCCCCGACGCGCAGTGGCTGGCCGACCCGGCACGCCAGTACCCGGTGACCGTCGACCCCACGCTCACCGTGGCCCCGCAGCCGGGTCAGTCGCAGGACACCATGGTCCTGTCCGACACCCCGGACGAGAACTTCGGCGCCTCGTGGAAGATGTCGGTCGGGCGCACCGGCGCGGGCGTGGCCCGCTCGCTGCTGAAGTTCCCGCTCGACCAGATCCCGGCCGGAACGAAGATCGACTCGGCGCGCCTCGGTCTGTACTTCGACCAGGTGCACGCCACCAACGCCTACGACGTACCGCTGGCCGCGCACCGGGCGACCGGCGCGTGGGACGAGTCGACCGCGAACTGGACCAACACCAACGCCCTGGTCGGCGAGGTCTCGGGCACGTCGGTGCAGGCCGATGCCGGCACGCAGGGCAGTACGGCTGCCGTCGGTGAGTGGCCCAAGGAACAGGCCGCGGAGGGCGACTTCGCGTACAACAAGAACGCCGCGAAGGGCGAAACGTACACCTGGCAGCCGAAGGTCCCGGAAACCGGTGCGTACCGGGTGGACGTGCGCGTCCCCAACACCGACCTGGAGAACGCGGCCACGAAGGCCCCGTACACGGTGACCGGCAGCAAGGGCACCGCGAAGGCCACCCTCGACCAGAGCGACGCCAAGGGCGGGGAGTGGAAGCCCCTGGGCGCCCCGGTGGACTTCGCGCGCGGTACCGCCGGGAAGATCACGCTCGGCGACAGCGGCGACGAGGACGAGCGCGCCCTCGCCGGTGACGTGCGCCTGGTCGCCGACGCCCAGGTCGTGAAGACCAAGGGCCAGCACAGCCAGTGGCACCGCTTCCCGGTGAAGGACACCGTGCAGAAGTGGGTGGACGGCGCGGCCGCCAACCACGGCTTCGTCGTCAAGGCGGTCGACGAGTCCGCCACCGGCCCGCTCGGCGGCCCGCGCTACGAGTCCGCCGACGGCGACTACGACGGCGAGACGGCGAACTTCCCCCGGCTGACCGTCACATACGGCGCGGTCGGCACGGAGCTGCGCGAGCCCACGGTGGTGCACGGCAACGGCCCCGAGCTGTCCTGGGCCGCGTACACCAACACCTCCGGCGACGCGGCGAACGACCTGGCCGAGTACCAGATCCACCGCTCCGACCAGCCCGGCTTCACCGCCGGCCCGGACACCCTGATCGCACCCGTGGCGAAGGGCAGCACGTCCTACCGGGACGTCTCGGCCGCCCCGACCCCGGCCGCCAGTGCGAACGAGATCGGGCGCACGCACTACTACCAGGTCGCGGTGAAGACCAAGGGCGGCAAGGTCCTCGGCTCACCGGTGCGCGACGTCGGCGTGCCGAAGGCCGGCCGGACCCTGCGCATCCTGCCCGCGACGGCCGACACCACCCTGTCGTCGCTGAAGCCGGACACCAACCTGGACAAGCTGCCCGCCGACGGCGGCGAGCAGACCTGGCTGAGCGTCGGCAACAACTCCAGTACCGAGGGAACGACCCGCAGCGCGTTCACGTTCCCGACCGGCTCCGTCCCCGACACGGCGACGGTCCTCCAGTCGCAGGTCCAGCTGTGGGGTGCGCAGACCACGACGGGCAGCAAGGGCGCGACCTACGAACTGGCGCCGCTGAGCCGTGAGTTCGCGGAGACGGCCGCCACCTGGAACAAGGCGGACGCCACCACCGCGTGGACCAAGCCCGGCGGTGACATCGGCCCCGCGGTCTCCGACTCCGTCGGCGGCATCGTCAGCGACCTCGGCCGCCACACCTGGGACGCCACCTCGCTGACCCAGAAGTGGGTCGAGAAGCCGGCCGACAACAAGGGCGCGGTGATCAAGCTCAACAACGAGGCCACCACCGCCCCGCAGGAACGCACCATGTTCCTCTCGGGCGAGGCCCAGGAGGAACGTCTCCGCCCGCAGCTGCGCGTGATCTACGTCGATTCCACCCCGTGGAACACGTACTACGCACCGCACACCCCGCAGCGTATGACCGAGGACAACACCTACCCGGTCGACGTCACCCTCACCAACACCAGCGACAGCGCCTGGCCCGCGGGCGAGCGCAAGCTGTCCTACCGCTGGGCACTGCCGGACGGCTCGCAGCTGACCGACACCCCCGCACTCAACCTCCGCACCGACGTCCCCGCGCTGCTCCCCGGTGAGGGAGCGGTCGTCAAGGCGACCGTCAAGGCCCCGCCGGTGGAGGGCAACCGGCGTGAAGGCCACGTCCTGATCTGGGACGTGTTCAACGCCAAGAACAGCACCTGGTTGTCGAGGACCGACTCCATCGGCGGCCTGGAGCAGCCCGTCGCCGTCGAGGACCCGACCGCCGACCGCCTGGGCATGGAGAAGTACCACTCCTACACCGGCAAGAACACCGGCGCCGGTTCGACGTTCATGTCCAACCTGGGATCCGGCAACGGCGTGTGGTCGTACAACGCCTTCAACAACCCGGGCCGCGGCCTCAACACCTTCCTGCGCCTGTCCTACAACGCCCAGGACACCTCCGACACCCAGCTGGGCCACGGCTGGTCCGCGCAGGCGGCCGGTCCGATGCGGCTCGGCACGATGCTCGACTTCCACCCGGACCGCGCGCCGGGCGAGGTCTACATCACCGACGGCGACGGCACCCAGCACCTCTTCCGCAAGCAGGGCGACGGCACCTGGCGCTCCTCCGCCGGGTACCACTACCTCCTCAAGCCGAAGGCGGGGGTGACCTGCACCGACGGCATGGACGACGTGGCGGACGCGTGGACGATGACGCGCCCGGACGGCACCCGATTCAAGATCGACTGCGACGGATACCTCCGCTCGGTCGTCGACAAGAACGGCAACACCCAGACCTACGTCTACGAGGTGCGCGACTCCGGCAACCGCTGGGTCAAGTTCCTCAAGGAGATCAAGGACCCGGCCGGCCGCACCTCGCTCAAGCTGGACTACTGGCTGCCGGGCGACAAGACGTACGAGTACATCGAGGCGAACGGTGAGATCGCCCCGGGCTACGTCCTGTGGGACCCCAAGATCTACGACCACGTGAAGTCGATGACCGACATCTCGGGCCGGAAAGTCACCTTCCACTACACCCGGCAGGGCACCCTCGGCCGGCTCACGGACGGCGACGGGAGCGCGCAGCCGAAGGTCTTCAAGTTCGGCTACGACGCGGCGCAGGGCAACAAGAACGTCAAGCTCACCAAGGTCACCGACCCGCGCGGGAACGCCACCTCGGTCGCCTACGACCGGGACCCGGAGTACCGCTGGTCGACCAAGACCCTCACCGACCGCCTCGGCGGTGGGACCACCTTCGCCTACACCCCCACCGGCAGCGGCCGCACCACCAAGGTGACCGACGCCCAGAACCACACCTCCACCTACCTCACCGACGGCCTCGACCGCGCCACCACGGTGACGAACGCCAAGTCCCAGACCACCAAGATGACCTGGGACGACGACCACAACGTCACCCTCATCGAGGAGAACAACGGCGCCAAGACCGCCTACTGCTACGACCCCAAGACCGGTTTCCCCATCTGGCAACGCAGCGCCGAGGACAACAAGGCGGGCGTCCCGACCGCAGCGGAATGCGCGGGCCCGGACGTCTTCCCGGCCCACTCGGTCCGCTACAAGTACCAGACCCGGGCGGACGGCTACGCGGCCGACCTGTGGAAGAAGACCTCAGCCGAGGGCTATTCCTGGCAGTTCGACTACGACGGGTTCGGCAACCTCAACAAGGTCACCGACCCGCTGGGCGTCAAGTCCGGCGATGTCCAAGATGACTTCACGACGAAGTACGACTACGACGGCTTCGGCCAGCTCACCAGGGCGACGGACGCCAACGGCAACGCGACCCTGACATCGGACTTCACACCCACCGGCTACCCGCGCAAGACCACCGACGCCGAGGGCCGCAGCACGCTCACCGCGTACGACGAACGCGGTCAGGTCACGACGGTCACCGACGCGCTGGGCAAGAAGACCACCCAGACCTACGACACGTACGGGCGTCCGTTGGTCTCCACGGTCCCGAAGGATCAGGCTGCTGGCAAGGTCCTCCAGTCGATTGCTCCGGACTACGACGCCAACGACAACGTCACCCAGTCGAAGGCGATCAACGGTGCGATCTCGACCGCCGTGTACGACAAGGCCGACCAGCTCATCTGGGCCACGGCCCCGCAGGACACGCCGACCTCGGCAAAGCGGGAGTCGACATACGCCTACGACAAGGTCGGCAACCTGACGTCGACGACCGAGCCCAAGGGCACGGCGACGACGGCGGACGCTAAGGACTACGTCACCACTAACACCTACGACGAAATCTACCAGCTCACCGACGTCACCAACGCGGCCGGTGAAAAGGTCAGTTACCTCTACGACGGCGTCGGCAACCCGGTCAAGGTCATCGACCCGAAGAAGAACAAGACCCCGTCCCCGGACGACTTCACCGCCAAGACCGACTACGACCTCAACCACCGGGTCATCGCGACCACGGACGCCGCAGGCAAGACCAGCCGCCAGGAGTATGACAAGGACTCCCGCCCGGTCGCCGCGACGGACGCCGAGGGCAACCGCGTCGTCCGCCACTTCGACGACCGCGCCAAGCTGGTGTCGGTCGAAGCCCCGCATGCTGACAAGTTGATCCGGGAGACGAAGTTCGGGTACGACCAGGTCGGCAACCGCATCAAGACCTTCTCGCCGCGCGGCGTAGCCACCACGGACAACGCCGACGACTTCACCTCCGAGACGACCTACGACGCCCTGAACCGCCCGAAGAGGCAGTACCAGCCCTACGACCCCAAGGACGGCCGCTACAACAAGAAGGTCTTCACGGAGACCACCTACGATGCGGTCGGCCGGGTGGCGAAGGTCTCCATGCCGCCCAGTTCCGGCGAGACCACTCGCAACGACACCACCTACGAGTACTACGACAACGGTTGGGTGCGCTCCTCCACGGACCCGTGGGACATCGTCACCAAGTACGACTACGACGACTTCGGCCAGCAGTCCAAGCGCACCCTGGTTTCGGCGGGCGGCTCCGCCACGCGCACGATGACGTGGGAGCACTACCCCGACGGCAAGCTCAAGTCCCTCCAGGACGGCGGCATTCCGGTCGGCACGTCGGTGGTCATGGTCAACAACACCGACAAGCAGAACGTCTCCGCCACCGGCGCACAGGAGTGGAAGAGCACCCTGGGCCGCGACAACGTCCATGCTCCCGGTACGGGCACGGACGCCTTCCAGTGGACGCTGAACATCCCCAAGGACGGTAAGTACGCGGCGTACGTCAAGTACCCGAAGGTGGCCGGGGCCTCCCCGTCCGCGACGTACTCCCTCTCCCACGCCAAGGGCGCCACGAACGTCAAGGTCGACCAGCGGACGAACACCGACGGCTGGGTCAAGATCGGCGACTACGACTTCAAGGAGGGCACCGAAGCCCACCTCAAGCTCGCCGAATCCGGTCTGGGAACGGTCGCCGCGGACAGCGTCAAGCTGGTCCGTGACAACTCTGCCGAGGCGGACGTCGAGAAGAAGCGGTTCGACTACGCCTACGACGTCAACGGCAACCTGACCTCGGTCGACGACACCTCCTCGGGCCGCCGCATCGACGCGTACACGGTCACCTACACCGGCCTCAACCAGGTCGAAACGGTCACCGAAGCCCTCGCGGGCCAGGAGAAGAAGAAGACCGCCTACACCTACGACGAGAACGGCCAGCCCAAGACCCAGACCCACCCCGACCAGTTCTCCTCCTACACCTACGACCTGCGCGAACTGGTCAAGACGGTGACGGTCGGCAAGTCGTCCTCGGACCCGGCGGCGAAGGTCTCCACCTACGACTACACCGACCGGGGCCAGAAGAAGCAGGAGATCAAGGGCAACAAGAACGTCGTCGGCTACACCTACTACCTCGACGGCGCCCTCAAGACCCAGACGGAGAAGAAGCCCGACGGGACCCTGATCTCCGACCACGCCTACGCGTACGACGCCAACGGCAACAAGGCGGAGGACGTCGCCCAGAAGCGCAACGCGGACGACGCGACGAAGCTCCTCTCCTCCACCACCAAGTACACCTACGAACCCGCCGACCGCCTCGCCACGGCGACCAAGACCGGCAACGGTGCAGGCGTTGAGACGTACGTCCACGACGACAACGCCAACGTCATCTCCCAGACGGTCAAGGGCAAGACGACCACCTTCGGCTACGACCGCAACCGGTTGTTGAAGACCACCGTCGGCACCGCCGTCGCGGACCACGTCTACGACCCGTTCGGCCGCCAGGATTCCGTCAAGTCCGGCACCCAGGTCATCGAGAAGAACACTTACGACGGCTTCGACCACGTCGTGAAACACGACAAGGCCGACGCCAAGGGCGTTCTGAAGTCCACGACGTACGCCTTCGACCCCCTCGACCGCACCACCTCCAAGACCGAGGACGGGAAGAAGACCGAGTACAACTACCTGGGTATGTCCGGCGAAGTCCTCACCGAGGAAGTCGCCACCAAGCTCACCGCGTCCTACCAGTACAGCCCCTGGGGCGAACGCCTCTCCCAGGTCAAGCACACGGCCGACGGCAAGACTGACGAGTCGTACTACGGCTACAACAGCCACACCGACGTCGAAACCCTGACGGACAAGGACGGCAACGCGAAGGCGACGTACGGCTACACCGCCTACGGCTCCGACGACACCACCGAGTTCACAGGCATCGACAAGCCCTCGGCCACCAACCCCACCAAGGATGCGTACAACCCCTACCGCTTCAACTCCAAGCGATGGGACGCAGCCTCGGCCACGTACGACATGGGCTTCCGAAATTACAGCCCCGGACTCAACCGGTTCACCAGCCGGGACATGTACAACGGGGCGCTCGCGGACATGGGCCTCGGTAGTGACCCCATGACCGGCAACCGGTACGCCTTCGCGGGCGGCAACCCCGCTAGCTTCGCCGAGCTCGATGGGCACCGTCCAAACGGGGACGATTGGAAGTACGCCCCCCTGACCTACTATCCAGATTCTGGAGTGTATACAGACGAGAACAGAATTCCGCACGTCGTAGCGGCTGATGGGGATAGTCCCTCTAGTAGGGCTGTCCTTCCCCACATGAATAAAACACTTTCAGACTCAGGTAAATACTATGACTCATCCACTGGAACCGGGTCTAAGTATCTTCACCAGGACGATCTGAATGCAAAGATGGAGAAGGGGCGTGTGGACCTTCCCAATGGGGAATCACCGGTGCGTGGAACGACCGCAGACTTCATCAAGGTGACATGGGATTCCGGGGCAATCGTCAGTGTTGAATCCGTCGATGACGTCACATCGAATGGAAAAGCAGGTGCCGAAAAGATTGCACAGACGATCCGAAATAAGATGGGTAGTAAGAATCAGACTAAGTACGTAGTGTTCTCGGCGCAGACTCGTGAGATGGCGGAGGCGGTAGCCAAGATATTTGTTGACGACGTCAACGTCCGTTCCGTCCATCTGCCGTCAGGGTATGACACCGGGGAATTCGGGCTCCTCAAACAGGGAAGCGCCGCCTTGCGGGGCGGGGTAAAGGGTGGCGGGAAGGCTCAGGGGCCTGGACGCGGGGTCGGCGGGAAGATCATGGGAGGAGCTGGCGCTTTGGGCGACATACTCTTCCTGCGGGACGCCATAGGGTCGATCTGGGATAGTGTGAATGGACGCCCAGTGTGCCCACCGTGGCCCCTGGACTGCACGGTATACCGGAACGACGCGTAGGCTGGTAAGTGGGTCCCGCAAGGCGCGGGGCCCACTTATCCTCAGTTTTCTTTCAAGTCTAGGAATGAAGAATGTCGAGAAGCGTAGTCACAGTCTGTCTACCCTCGGGAAAATCTGAGGATGTAATGAATCTGCTTACTCAGGCACTTTCTCCGTATGATCAAAACGACGATCTCAGTCGACCAGGTAAAGAGTGGCAGGGGGAATGGGATAGTTGGTGGATTTATAATGGCCATCATGAAAAGTGCTTCTTTGTTAAAGCTGGTTTGGAACATGATGATCGTTTGGTGCGTGTCATGCTGGGCCCTAGAGGAGAGATGCGTGAGATCCCTCTCAGTAGGTGTGACGGGGGCCCGGTTGCCTTGCTCGATTTCAATACAGAGATGTCGCGCGTTGAGGCCCTAGAGGCAGCCAGGTGGAATAAACTGGCAGAACTCGCTCAAAAGTATCCTGAGGCCGCTTCAGTGGATGAAATATACCGCCAGGCGTGCGATGCAGGAAAGCCTTCTATGCTTGAGGTGCAAAAGCGATACCTAGCGCAAGAGTTCGTTACTGCCGCGGCAGCTGCTGAATGGCTACCCTCAACTTACCGTAATGATGTATTCGATCCTGTTGGATGGCTGCAAGGGGGAATCGATCAATTCGTAGAGTCCAGCAGGTTGAACGTCTTTCCCACTGACGCTATTTTGAACCTAGATGGAGACTGGATGGATAGTTCCAATTTTCATGCCGAGGGTAGTGGTGTGTGGCGGGATGGAGATATGAAATATCGGAGATATTTTACTGACTATCTGCAATCGTTGGATGATGGGGAATTCGTGGTGCGGGTGCTCTATCGCTCTTAAGGTGTGCAGGTAATTAACTCGCGGTTATCCGTGTGTTGATTCGTCGGACGGGCGCAACGGTGGTGGAAGGGCTGCGCTGGTCCCGCCGGGGGCTGTGACCGGGGTAAGCAGGAAGCCCTACGGACGTGGGTCTCCGCAGGGCTTCGCGCAGGGAGGCTACTTCTGCGCCTGCAGTCCGAGTAGTGAAAGCAGTGCACGGGTGGCGGCGTTGCGAATGACGGTGCCGTGGTAGGTCGGGGGTGAATGGTGTGGCCGTACCCCGCGCCGCAGCCCACCCCCCGTCTCCGGTGTCCCACAGATAGACGGCCCCTACCCATTCCCTGTCGTACTGGTAGGCGGCCTAACTCTGGCGCTGTCGTCGGCAGGAGGGGAGGCCCCTGACTCTGCTCAGATGGCCCGCTCTTCGCTGGGGCCGGTGTAGCGGGCCCAGACCTCGGCGGTTCCCTCTCGGGTGCTGTGCGCCTTCGCCTCGAATGTGCCCGCTGGCCGGAACGCGGCGAGTTTGCCGGTGCGGATGCGGTGGGACTGGTTGGCGGCCCGGTTGATCGTTTCGTGGGTGTCGATGTGCGCCCACTCGCCGGGGCGTTCCCGGAGGGCTCGGGCGGTGTCGAACGCCTCCTGGCTGCGGTGGGGGGCGGGCAGGGTGTCGAACCGTACGTGCATCAGGAGGCTCCGTTCGGGGTGTTGGCGGCGAGGGCGGTTTCGGCGAGATGGCGGATGCGGTCTGCGGTGCGCCACTGGTCGTCGGCAAGGTGTTCGCACAGGCCGTTCGCCAGGTCCGCGATCACGGCCAGAGCGTCGTGGTGCTGGTCGTGGGGGGGGCTGGGGGGACGGCTCGGCGGTGATGGGCTTCGCGGGGTGGTTCATGTGGTCAAGCATCGCGGTCAACGGTTGTTGCAGCGGCAGGTGTTGGTGATGATGTTGAACCAGCTGTCGCAGCTGGAGCACCACACGGAACCCGGGTGCGGGGGTGTGCCGTGGGTGTGGTCGTTGCCGGTCATGATGGTCTTTCGGTTTAGAGGTTGTCGGGGAGCTGGGCGCGGGGCCCGGCGGGGGCGAGGGTGTTGACGATGAGGCCGAGGTCGCGGGGCCGCCACAGGGCGACCTCGAACCCGCATCCGGCGAGGTGCTGGAGCCATTCGCGCTGGGCGGGTCGTATGCGGCCGGTGTTGGTCTTGAGTTCCACGAACAGGGTTCGCGCTGCTTTGGGGTGGCCGTAGACCTCGTCGGGCCAACCGGCGTCGCTGCGCCGCGAGTTGTGGGTGTGGTAGGCGAGGGTCCATCCGCGCATGGCGGCGAGCTGTCGGACCTGGCGGCGGAACCGCTCCTCGGTCATGTCGGTGCTCACGTGTTTCTCGGGCGCCGGGGTGCGGTCGCGGCGTAGGCGATGGCGCAGTGTTCGGCGGCGTTCGGGTCCGGGCTGGGGATGGGGGTTTGGGGCCTGCGGGTCTTCGCGGGGCGGCGGCGTTGTTCCTTGAGGAGTTCCTGCACGGGGCGGGGGGCTGCCTCTTGGAGGATGTCGGCCAGTGGGCGGCCGTACCGCTCGGCGATGAGTGCGGCGTAGAGGTCGGTGTCGTAGGGGATGGGGTCGGCAGGCATCTTGGGTGTCTCCGTGGGTGGGCCGGGACCCGCTGGGTGGGCGGGTCCCGGCCTGAGGGGTGGCTCGTATCTGACGAGCCGTTCCGGGCGGGCGGGGCGCGGGGGGTCGCTGCCCGTCCGGAAGGCGGTGGGTGGTCAAGTCGTGCCTGAACCTGACAACGATCAAGAACCTAGCACGGTTTAATGTTGCGGCCTATTCAAGGGGTCTCAGTCCACGTATGCCAGCTTGCTCGGCCGATGCGGGGTGGCCCTCTGTGATCCGTCCCAGCGCACCATGATGAGTTCTTCGCCGCTGAAGGGGCAGGTGCCGTGCCCTGTCACGACGCCGAACGGGGGGAGCCTGTCCGCAGGTACGGGCGAAGCGGTGGTGACGTGATCGTCCTTCTCGAAGCTCATGATGCGCCCTTCGGGGTCGGGGTGCCGGATGCCAGGGCTTCCAGGCCCTTGCCCCAGGCGGCGGAGACGGGTTCGTCGAACGCGAAGTCCCCCAGCGGGTCGTCAAGATCGGTGGCCCGCCAGTCGCTTGCCCCTCCGCCGGCGGGGCGCTGGAAGTGCTGGGTTCCATCCTCGGTGCGGATGGCGAGGCGGAGAGCGCCGTCGTCGGAGTGGTGTCGGGTGAATCCGCCCCCTGCGGTGAGGGCGGCGCGGGTCAGGGAGTCGCCAAGCGTAAGGGTCATGGCATTCCTTTCAGTAGTTACGGCCTATTTGAGGTCAGAGGAAGAAGGCGTAGCCGTCGCACGACGGGCAGGAGTCTCCAGTGGGCCACGTCCCGTCGGAGCAGTCCGGGCACTTGAGGGCGCGCCCCGAGCCGTGGCAGTCGGGGCACTCGCGTGGCACTTCGTACGGCCCGAGCAGGTAGGCATCCTGCCCTGAGCCCTCGCAGTTCTCGCACTCGGGTGCGTCGTGGCCGTACCGCTCGAAGCACTCGACCGGTGCTGTGGACATGCGCTCCTCCTTGGTGGCCGGGAGGGGCTTTCCCGTTCCCTCTTGTCTAAATTCTACTATGAACGAGGGGGGTGTCCAGTCCTGCCGAGAAACAACACCCCCCACCAAAACACCTGCTCACAGCCCCGATCGAGGGACCGTGGGACTGGCGGAGCGAAGTTCCAGTGCCAGGGGCTGTCAGGCCACGTGATCCAGCAGCGCCGCCCAGGCCCCTGCCACTTGGGCCTGCGACCACCCGCCGCCATGGAATGACAGCCGGGCAACCAGCCTGCTGCCCTCCTGAAGGGCGACATGATCACTGCCCGGCACCAGCCTCCTGTCACCGCGCGCCCCCGCAGGGACAGGCACCCTCCACACCCGCATTCCCAGCGGGTCGTCATCAGGCTCCTCCGGCACGAAGTGCCCGATGCGGTTGAGAAGTTCACCGCTGTCGTGGCGGCAGCCGCCCGAGCACGTCAGCAGCGCCGCCCTCACGCCCCCCACCAGGAACGCGTGCCGCGTCATCGAGGACCAGGACTTCGTGCGCACCTCCACATGAGGAGCGACAGCGTGGGCGGTGCGGTGCACCCACAGCCCCGCGCTGGCGGCGTCCTGGTACGGAGCCCCCACCGCCCACCCCTCAAGGCGGGCCAGGCGCTCCCACGTCCACGGCTCCCGCTCCTGGAACGACATATCCTCGGGCCCCAGCGTCAGCCACAGCCTGTCCACCGCCGCCGTAGTGAACACGTCCCCGACGTGCAGCGTCTCGATCCTGACCAGCACCGCGGGCGCGTTCAACGGCATCACCTCCCTCGCTTGAAGAAGAGGGCACGACCGGCAGTCGGCCCCGGGCTGTATGCAGTCTCCGAAGCCGCCCCACCGGGCGCGGAAGGTGTTCTGGCTCTCGGTGAACGTCGGGTACGAGCGAGGGCGCAGGGCACACTGCTGGCCTCCGTGCCACATGTGCGCGTTGAGGGAGAGGCGGTTCCAGCCTCCGGCAGGTCGTGCCGGTGCGGGCGGGTCCAGGCGTACGGGCATCACAGTCTCCTGATCAGAAAAGTTCGTCTTGGCCGTCGGCGTCCTGTGGCTTCGCCGGAGCGGTGCGAGGCCGCCGCTGCGGTGCCGGTACGGGCTCGCCGAACAGGGCCTCGGTCCCCGACCTGTCAACGGCGGCCGGGATGGGCGCCGGAATCGGTTCCAGGGGAAGTGCGTGGTGGGCGGTGCGGTCGAAGTCGGCGCGCTGCAGGGAAGTCCACTGCGGCCGGCGGGAAGTGCTGCTCATGACGGTGCTCCAGCGGCAGAGAGGCTTGCGGGAGGGGGCGTAAGGGCCGCCCCCAGGCCGAGGGGCGGCCCGCTCGCGCGGGCCGCCACGCCCCTTCTCAGACCGCCACAAGCTCCTTCTCCGGAGCCTTCGCCTGCGGGCTGACCTCCACGGCCACCTTCTGCGGGGCTTCCGCCTCCGGGTTGACCGTCACGACCTCCTTGGCCTCCGCGTGCGCCTTGGCCTGCTTCAGCTGGAACCGCGCCTTCGTCAGCGTCTTGGCCACCCGCTCCAACTTCTCCTGCTGGGCCCCGATCTGCCCCTCAAGGGCCTCGGCCAGCTTGAACGGGTCCGTCTGCGCGATCTCGTCCAGCTTCGCTATCAGGCGCTCGATGTCGTCCAGCGTGCTGCGCGTCTTGGTGCGGGTCGCGGTGCGCTCCGCGCGCTGCTCCTCCGTCATGTCCTCGACGATCATCAGCACCGGCTGGTCCTGCTGCTGCTTCATCGCGAACGCGAAGTGCACGATCTCGTTGTCCGACTTGAACTCACCGCGCACGAACTTGCTCAGCAGCGCACCCTGATTGGCGAAGTTCAGCTGTGCGATCTGCACTGCCGCCTGAGTGCCGATCTTCTCTTCCTTCACGAGCTCCTGGAACTCCACCCGCAGGTCCAGCAGCTGAAGACGCAGCTTGACGTATGCCACGGTCTTCCCGAAGTCCTTGGCGACCGTCTCGACCGTCGCACCCTCCTCCTCGTCCAGGATGCGCTGGTATCCGTGCGCCTCCTCGAAGGGGGTCATGTCCTCACGGTTCACGTTCTCCGACATCGACCGCTTGAACCGCTGAAGTTCGCTCTTCTCCGAGGTGATCGTGGCCTTGATCGTGGTCAGCCCGAGCATCTGGTGGGCGCGGTAGCGGCGCTCACCGGAGACGATCTCGTACCCGCCGTTCTCGTTGTCGGGCCGGACCTCGATGGCCTGGATCTGGCCGTAGGTCTTGATGGCCGTCGCCAGCTCGTTCAGCTTTTCCTCGTTGAAGTACTCGCGCGGCTGGTTCGGGTTGGCGTGGATCTGGGTCATCTTGAGCTTGCGCAGCATTTTGGTTTCCAAGAGGTGTTTTCGGTGTGACTTCCTGCCCTCACCTTGTAATCCAATTCTACTATGAGCTGGGGGAGGGTCCAGCTCCCCGAGCCTGGGGGCAAGTGATCCACGCCACATGCAAGTTGGGGTTTTTCTGGCGCTCTGAGCTGCGGAAACGCGCTCTCGGAAGGCCGAGCCCCTAGGCCGCGAACTGCCCTCCGCCAGCCCTCACGCTCAGCCGCGAACCCCTACCCCCGAAACGCACGAAGGGCCTGCGGCGGCACCGGAATCCGGTACCACCGCAGGCCCTTTCCCCTCCTGCCGTTCAGTGGCCCTGCGCGCGACCCCCGTCCGCCCGCTTACGCCACTGACGTACTGCGGCGGGCGCACCCGCCATCAAGGCCCTCGCGCAGTCCTCACGGATCGGGCAGCGCGCACACACCGCGCGCGCCTCCTCCCCCGTGGTCTCCGGCCCTGATGCATCGTCCCCGCCCGTGCGGTTCACGCACGCCGCCGAGCTCCATGCGACCGGCCTTCCCAGCCGGTCATCCGTCCCGCCGTACAGGCCCAAAACCTGGGTCAACTGCGACGGGTCGAAACTGCTGCTGCCCTGTCGTCCCCGCCTGGGCAGCTTTGCGAGCGCAGCTACGCGCTGCGCGTCGATGGTCACGTTGCCGGTGCCCCTCTTTCCGGGGCCGCTTCCTTGCGCCCCCGCGGTGTTCGGACCGCCCCCTGGGTGTCCGCCAGTTGTGGGCTCAGTGGCCCATGCCCACGCCGCCGTCGACCGGAAGCACAGCTCCGGTGATGTACGAGGCGGCGGGGCTGGCCAGGAAGCGCACGGCTGCGGCGATCTCCTGCGGCTGCGCGATACGGCCCAGGGGGATCTGCGACAGCAGCGCGTCGGTCCGTTCCTGAGGGAGGCCCTGTGTCATGCGGGAGGCCGTCAGGCCGGGGGCGACCACGTTCGAGGTAATGCCGCGTGAGCCGTACTCGCGGGCGAGGGAACGGGCGAAGCCGACCAGCCCGGCCTTGGAGGCCGCGTAGTTGGACTGGCCTGCCTCGCCCAGGAGGCCCACGGCCGAGGACACGAAGATCATGCGCCCGCCCTTGGCGCGGAGCATGCCGCGGCTGGCGCGCTTCGCCACGCGGTAGGCGGACGTCAGGTTGGTGTCGATGACGTCGGTGAAGTCGGGCTCCGACATGCGCATGAGCAGCCGGTCCCGGGTGATGCCGGCACAGTGCACCAGGACCTCGACGGGGCCGTGTTCCTCCTCGGCCCGCTTGAAAGCCTTGTCGACGTCCTCAGTCGAGGTGACGTCGCAGTCCAGACCCAGGATTCCTGCGGGGGGTTCTCCCGAACGACAGGTGACCGCGATCTTGTCACCGTCGGCCGCCAGGGCCTGGGCGATCGCGAGGCCGATGCCTCGGTTGCCACCGGTGATGAAGACGCTGCGTCCCATGGGGGTCCCCTTTTTTGCGGTTCTGGTCGGTGCAGCTCGGCGCGGACTGGTCGGCCGTTGCGGAGCCCGTCCGCAGGCCCCCTGCGGGCGTCCTGCGGCACATCAACCTTGGCACCTGCTCGGTCGTCAGTTCGAGGCGAAAAGCCGGAGGTTGCGCTTCCGGTAGTGACGGAACGGGTACCGCTGCTCCCGGTACCCCGCTGTCCTCCCGCGTATATGCGTGCCATTACGCTCATATGTCCAGTTGCGTGTGTGGCGTGAAGGATGTTCACGTACGCGGGCGGGGGAACCGGCTTGGGTGATATGCCCAACCAATCGCCCATATGTTTTGCACTTCTTTACCAAACGTGAGGGATAGCGCAGGTATGACCACAACTCGGCCGATCACGCCGTTCTTGAAGGACTGGCGCAACAGGTGTGATCCGAACCAGGTGGCCGGGTTCACCGCCAAGTTCGGACAGCGCACGAAACTCGGCCTGACCCAGGCCGAGATGGCCTCCGTGCTCGGCATCACCGAAGGCTGGTACCAGAAGTTGGAAGCCGGCCGGATGACCACACCGTCCAAGGAACTGCTGGAGAGTGTCGTCCGTGTTCTCGACCTCGACGAGGCGCAACGGCACACCCTCTACATCTACACCTGGGGCGAAGTCCCTCCGCAGGTCTTCAAGCCCACCACCGAGGTGGACCCGTCCACGGCCGCGCTCATACGCGTACAGCCCTGGCCCGCCTACATCTCCGACTGGGCGTGGAACGTCCTGATGTACAACGAGGCCGCCGGCCGGGACTGGCCGTGGATGAAGCACGGGGTCAACGTCATGGTCTGGGCCCTGACGTACCCCGAAGCCCGCTTGCAGCTGATCAACTGGGAAGAGGACTGGGCCAAGCCCATGGCCTCCCAGCTGCGGCTGCGCGCGGAAGCGAATCTGAAGGACCAGCAGCTCCAGGCCGTGATCGAGGAAATCAAGCAGCGCGACAAGGTCGCCGCACGTCTCCTCACCAGCGACCTGACGACCGTCACCCACCCCGACGGCGACCGGCGCTGGCTGTACCTGCCCGGCCACGGCGACGCGGAGTTCGAAGTCGTCTTCCGCGCATACGAGCCGATGGGCGCCCGCTCCCAGCGGCTCATGCTCGTCGTCCCCGCAGCCGAATGCGAAACGACCGCCGGGGCTCTCACCGCTACCGGCCAGGTACCAGCCGCCGGGTAGAGACAGGGTTTGCCCCTTCGCCCGCGCCGCCGTACGGGAACTGGGTCCGCTGCGACCGGCCCCAGGACCCCGAGCGGTACCATCCCGCAGCGTCAGACCTGCGCCAGGTCCGCCATACCTTCGACCAGGGGGAGGGTTCCGGCAGGAATGCCAGGGACTCCCACGTCCTTGTAAGCGGCCGCGACGGCGGTGAACAGCCGCTCCGGGTGCGCCAGCTGCCCCGCGTGCTGAGCTGACACCCGACGTGCCGCCTCACGGAGGGGGACACCGGCGGCGGCAAGACCGGCAGCGGTGTCGAAGACGCGGGCCAGGAGATCACGGATGGCGGTGACTCCGCCCCGGTCGGTGATCTTTCCGTGCCCGGGGACGAAGACCGCTGCACCCGTGCCGAGAAGGGTGTCGCACGCGCTGATGCAGGCACGCAGGGAGTCGGACCAGACGACCATGTGGGCCCCGTTGAACAAGGCGTCCCCGGCGAACACGACTCCGTCCTCGGGAACATGTACGGCCACGTCGCCATGGCTGTGCCCGGGTCCCAGGTCGATGAGTTCCACCACCATCTGCCCCACCTTGAGCTCCAGGCGGCCGGAGAAGGTACGGGTCGGCCCCTGCACGGTGATCCCGGAGAAGTCGAAGGATCCGAAGTGCTCCGCGGCGTAGGCGGCAACCGGCGTGGACAGAGCCGACCGGCTCAACGCCGTCAGCTGGCCCGGGGTCATCTCCTGACACAGGTTGACACCCGAGGCCGTCGAGGTGATGAACTGCGCCCCGGATACGAGCTGGTTGCCCCAGGTGTGGTCACCGTTCTGGTGGGAGTTGACCACCGTGGTGATGCGTGCCCCTGGAACGCTGTCGGCTATCGCGTCCAGCAGGTCCTGGGTCTCCGCCAGGGTGAACTGCGTGTCCACCAGCAACGCTTCACCGTCCGAGGCGATGAGCCCGCAGTTGCTGAAACCCCAGGCGATGCGGTCGTGCACCCAGGCCCAGGTCGTCGTGGACAGGGGGCGCAGGGACGGCGCAGTCAAGGCATGTTCCAGTTCTGTTGTGCTCGGCGTGGGGGGAGTGCGGAGCCCGCCGAAGGCGGGCCGCCAGCCCAGTATCCCGTGCCTGGTCGTCAGCTCGGTGTGCGCCAGACGATGTTGATGCGCTCGTGCGGATCGTGCGGTCCGTGCCCGGACGGCAGCACGTACACCACCTCGATCACAAGCCCCACCAGGGCGCGGCGTGACGTCTGCGGTGCACTGTTCCACCACGCGACGACATCCGTCACCGTACTGATGTCGAGGCCGGCGATCTGCTCAAGGTTCCGCAGACGCGTGCGCGACTCCTTGAGGTCCTGCTTCGTTGCGTCCTGGGCGGCGAGGAAGGCAGCCTTCACCAGCAGGCCCCGGCCGTGCAGGTCGCCGAGCTCGGCGAACCTCTGATTCGCACCCTGCACGTGGGCACGCAGGCGTGACACCTCGTCCTTGATGTCCTGTTGCATGCGCGCCAGTCGCTCCTGGACGCCGGGGCGCATCAGCTCGGCCAACACCTCTTCCGCAACGGCGGTCTCCAGCCGCTCGGCGGTCATCCGGACGCCGCCGCACGAGGCAACCCCCTCGGTGGGAGGCGGGCACCGGTAGCCAGGGGCGGCATCCCCGGTCACCCGGGCACCCACCGCCGGATGCTTGCACTGCCCGCACGCGGACAGGCCACAGGTCAGGAGGTAGTCGTAAGCCGGGCGGGGTACGGCCTGCGCCTCCCCCTCCTCGTCATGTGCGGACGGGGCGTACTTCGCGTTCAGCTTGTTGTGCTCATCGACGGTAAGGACGGTCTCGCCGAAGTCCTCGATCGGATTGCCCTCCTCATCGAGTCCCGCCATTCGGGGGTGAAGGAGCGTGCGCATCAGGACCGAGGTGCGCCACTCGCTTCCGCGTGCGGTGCGGTACCCCTTGCTGTTGAGGGTGCGAACCACGTCGCTCTTGGTCGGTGCCGGCTCATCCAGCAGCAGGGAAGCGGCAATGCGCAGTCCCTTGGTCTCGTGAGGATGCAGTACCCCCATGCTCGTGTAGCCAGTTGGCCGACCACCCATGACAGTCCCTCCGGTGGGAAGCCCGGTCGCCTGCCCGTTAGCAACCGCTTAGCTCCTTAATAGGCCAGAGTACTGGTCTAGACAAGATGTGAGGTTGTACTCGCTGGTCAGCTTGCCAACATGTTGACAAACGTGCAGGTCAGCGCAGGAACGGGTGTCGCGCCGACACTTAGATGTGAGCGGCATCACTGCAAGCTGGGACGGTTACAAGGTCATTGCTTTCATCCGGTGTCACCCATAAGTGCAGGTGGGGGCCCTGTTGCGATCTCCTTGCAATAAGGAATAGGTGACAACACATTAGGCATGGGGTGAGATCCCGAGCGCCTTCCAGATCGTCACTGTCGCCACCTTCAACGTGTCACCCACCGGCACCGTCATCGCCGGGAACGTCCCCGCCTTGATCAACGCATACGCCTTGTCCGGGCCGATCCCGAACGCCCGCGCCGCCACCGACACGCTCACGCTCACCGGGAGCGCCAGCACCTCATCCAGGGTCATCCCCTGAGAAACGGAACCCGAACGACGGACACCAGAAGAAACAGACATAAGTGGGCACATCCATCTTCCCCGCGCCACCTGGCCAAAAGCATACGGCGGCCAAGGAAGCGCCTCCTTCGCTACAGAAAGATCAGGACACGTAAGGAAAGCCCAGCTCACCAGGGGGAACCCGTGGCCTTCAAAGGCAGCACCTACAAACGATGCAAGTGCACCGCACCGAGGCTCGATGCCGACGGCAACCCCGTGCTCTCCGCCAACGGCACACCCAAGACGTACGAACTCGGCGCCGCATGCCCCCACCTCGACTCCCGCGGCCACGGGTCCTGGTACTACTACGTCCACCTCCCCGACGGCCCCCGAGGCGAACGCCGCCGTCCCCGCAAGGGCGGCTTCGTCACCCAGAAAGAAGCCGAGAAGGCGGCCCAGAAACTCTGGGACCAAGAGTCAGCCGGCGTCGACACCTCCTCGAAAGAGACCGTCGCCGAATATCTCCTGCGCTGGCACAGGAAGCGCGTCGACCTCAAGCGCGGCACCAGCGACGACTACAAGGACTACATCGACCGCGTCTTCATCCCCGCCCTCGGCCACCTCAAGCTCATCGACCTGCGCACCCAGCACATCCAGGCGATGTTCGAGGACATCTGGGCGTACAACGAGATCAAGGCCACCAACCGGATCGTCGCCCAACAAGCCGAAGCGGAAGCCGAAGCCGCCCACGCGGCGTGGAAGGCCGCCCCCAAGCCGCGCCCCCACCACTACCGCCAACGCTGGGACGCAGCCCGCGCCGCCCTCAAAGAGGCCCGAGCCCAGCCCCGACAGGACACCGGGCCCGGACGGCAGAAGAAGTACCTCGACACCCTCTCCGGGGCCCTCGCCCACGCAGTCCGAGAGAAGTCGATCACCGAAAACTGGTGCAACGAGGTCGTACTCCCCAAGTACGAAAAGCCCGAGCCGCTCGTCTGGACCGACGCCCGCATCGCCCGCTGGCGCGAGACCGGCGAAGTGCCCGGCCCCGTCATGGTCTGGACCCCCCAACAGGTCGGCGAATTCCTCGACGCCGCCGTCCACCACACCCTCTACCCGATGTGGCACATCATGGCCTTCCGCGCCCCCAGACGCGGCGAAGCCGTCGGCCTGCCCTGGGCCGAGACCGACATGGTCGAGGGCTACATCGAGATCGTCGAGACCATAGCCACCGGCGGCAACACCTACGGGTCCTACGAAGACACCCCCAAGAGCCGCGCCAGCAAACGCGGCGTCAAGCTCGACTCCGCCTCACACGCCCTCCTCCTCGCCTGGCGCGACGTCCAGCAGGAACAACGCTTGGAGTGGGAAGCCAAGCACCGCGAAGACCCGGAAAAGTACGGACCCTACGTCGACAGCGGCAAGGTCTTCACCATGGCCGACGGGCGCCCCTGGAACCCCCGCAACGTCAGCCAGACCTTCATGCGCCTCATCAAGCGCCTCGGCCTCCCGCCCATCCGCCTCCACGACCTCCGCCACTGCGCCGCATCCCTCAGCCTCGCCGCCGGCCTCTCCATGAAGGCCATCCAGGCTCTCCTGGGCCACTCCTCCTACTCCCTCACCGCAGACACGTACACCTCCCTCATGCCGCAGTTTGCGACGGAAGCCGCCGACGCCCCCCTCGGCCTTGTACCGCGCGCAGGCCAGGCACCCCCGCCCGAACCCCCGACACCCGACCCGGAAAAGGCCCGAGCAGCCTCAGCAGGCCACGCGCCCACCAAGCTCGCCCTCGTCCCCGAGAAAGGCGACCAACCCGCGCTCGACCAGGTGGCCTGAACGGCGAAGAGGAGGGGCCTGCACGGTGCGGGCCCCTCCTCAACACTCAAACGGTCATCGACGGCGCTTCACCCACGCCACGGCACCGGCGATCACCGGGGCCAGCACGGCCCCCACCATGTGCTCGGCCACGATCGGCCCCACGAACTCCGCCGATGCCTGCACGGCGGCGCCCAATTCCTCCTGGTGAACGCCCACGGCGTAGCCACAGACCAGCGCGGCGAACACCGCCACCGGCCACGGCGCACCATCGTTTTCGGCTCGGCATAAGGGCATACTGCCCATGACTGCTCCTCTCTGTTGGTGAGCGGGTGGTCCCGCCGGGCCCTTGCCTCCGTCGAAAGTTGCTCGGGCCTGGCGGAGTCTTAGGTCTTCGGGTCTGCGCTGACGGACGCTTCGAGTGCCGCCAACCGGCGAGTGAGGTCACGAAGTTGGGCCGCCATCTCCTCCGCCGTGCTGTGGAGCGGCACACTGACGCGCCGAATCGGCGTGCCCCAGGGCCCCTGCTCCGAGCCTCCTGCTCCGGGAAAGGGGCCGATCACGAACACCCCTGACACGTCGCCTAGGCCGTTGGCCTCCTCCATAGCCCTGGAGACCCAGCGCAGTTCCTTTTCTAGGCCAGCCCGCTCTGAGGGCATAGGCGAACCATCAGAACCTTCTGCGGGGGGAGTTGTACCCGGTGGAACGGAAAACTCTTCTCCGCACCGCTCGCCTGGTGTCCTGGATTGCGCATCCTGCCCCCCGAGCCGCCTGGAGCAAAGCTTGCACAGCGCGCCACCGACATCGAGTCGCGAACCGCTCTCGAAGGGCCGTTGACAGCTCAAGCACGACTTCTCTGTAGCTGGGGTCTCGGCTCCCTTCGCCGCGGCTGAGTACCAAACAGGGAGCGGTACGGGAACTTGGCATGTCCCGCAAAGCCCGTCGCCAGCGAAGATCTCACGCGTCTCGTGGAACCGACCGCACTCCACGCAGTACGTCTGGTAGGGACGCAATCCTCCGTCTCGCCAGTCTTCAGAGGGATGAGATAGCCGAGGCATGGGCGGGTGGTGGCGGCGATGCTCTCGCGCGGAAGCGACTCTGAGGACTTCGCTCCATGCCTCGTTCAGAACCCGGCGCGCAGCGTCTACGTTCCCATCCTGATCGGGGAGCTCCGAGGGGCGGTTGGCGTAGCGAGCATGTGCGGCTTGCCTTGAGATCCCCAAACTGGCTCCGATGTCATCCCATGTTGCGCCCTCGGCCCTCTCCAGGTGCACCGTGCGCTGCATGACCAGGTCTGCGAGGCGCGACAGGCGCTGCGCGACGAGCAGGGCGTCTGCGCCGTGTTGTCGTTCCTGCATGCGTCCCCCTGTGAGATCGCTCCCGTGCCTGTCAATCAGCCCAGACAGAAGTGTCAACGATGGGTTGCATTGCTGTCAGTCAGTTCGGACAACTCGTACGCCAATACCGTGGAAACCCCCTGTCCCCCGCCTGTCCCCCGGGGCACGCAAAGGGCCCTCGGGGATCTTTCCCGAGGGCCCTTTGTGATGCTCTACACCCTGTTGACCTGGTGTTTCTCTGTGCCCCCGGCAGGATTCGAACCTGCGACACCAGCTTTAGGAGAGCTGTGCTCTATCCCCTGAGCTACGGAGGCGACACTGCCCCTGAGGACAGCTCAGGACAGGTTAGCGGATGGACGGTGCGGCTCGCTCGAAGGGGAGGGCGTTGCGGGGTCGGGGGCGTGCCGGGGGTCAGGGGCGGGTGATGCGGATGCGGTGGTTGCCGGAGGCGTCGCGGTCCAGGACGTCGATGCGGACGCCGCGTTCGGCGTCGATGAAGGAGGCGCCGGGGGTGAAGGCGGCGTCGGAGAGTTCGAGGTGGACGTTGGGGCGACGGGTGCAGCCAGCGCTGCCCGGAGTGTGGTCGGCGACGGTGATGGGGCCGTTGCCGGTGTCGACGTCGGCGTCGACGCGGTAGATGAGGACGCCGGGCTTGCAGACGGCGTCGTCGTTGCCGGCGCGGGTGCGGACCTCGACGGCGTAGCCGGTCTTGGGGGTGAGAGGGACGAAGGCGAGTTTGCGGCCGTCGGTGGGGGAGGCGAGGGGCGCCAGTGAGAGGTCGGTGGTGCCGCTCGCCGCGGCGCAGCCGACCTGACGGCTGTCCAGCCAGCCGAGCTTCCACTTGTGCCAGCCGAGCATGTCGTTGTTGGCGCCCCAGTCCTCGGACATGATGTCCCAGTGCCCGACCGAGCCGCCGCCGTCCTCGGTGTAGAGGTCGGGCAGGCCGAAGACGTGGCCGTTCTCGTGCGGCAGGACGCGGAAGCCGGTTTCGGCGTACGAGCCCGACCCGTCGTCCTGGCGGCTGTAGACGAACGACGTGTTGGCGAGCGGGACGCCGTCGGCCACGGGCGCGTCGTGGTTGCCGGAGAAGGTGACCGACAGGACCGTGTCGAGGGCCGAGGGGCCGGCGTTCGGGGTGACCAGGATGTTCACCAGGTCGTAGGCGGAGAAGTCGACCCGGGGGTCGGCGAGGGACACGATGTCCCGGACGAGCTGCTGGTAGCCCGGCTCGAAGGGTGCTCCGCGCTCTATCCCGTACTCGGAGAAGGCCAACGGCATGCGAAGCCACTCGGTGACCGGGGCCTCGGGAACGTAGCGCAGGCGGCCGTAGCTGCTGGCGTCGAACCAGGCGGCGGTCTGCGGCGCGAACTCCTGGAAGCGGTCGAGCGCGCTGCCCTGCCCGGGGGCGTCCGGAAAGTCGATCATCAGGTTGAGAGCCCGCACCTCGCCCGTCGAGCGGGTGTAGCCGGAGGGCGTGGGCATGCCCTCCGACATCTGGATGCCCCGGGTGCCGGTGAGGCGGCAGGGCCGGGCCGCCGCCTCGGCCGCTTCGAGGGAGCCGGGCGGGCCCGCGGGTTCCGTTCTCGTACGGATGAGGCCCGGCGCGTCGGCGGTGTCGGCGGCGCGCGGGGTTCCGGAAGGGCCCCAGGAGGCGCGGCCGGGGCCGACGAGGGGGGCGCTCGCGGTGGCCGCGGCGGCGAGGGCGACGGCGGTCAGGGCGCTGAGAGCACGGGGATGACGCGGGCGGGATGAGCGACGGGTGCGGCGGGCGGTGCGAATCCCCCGGAGCGGGGCGCGGTGGGATCCGGGGGACGGATGGGGGCCGTCGGGTATGTCGGGGCGGGGGCGGGAGTGCTGCATCGAGGTCGCCTTCCGCTCCGCGCAGCCCTGTCCGTGCCGTTCCGGACAGTCCCGACTGCTCCTGTTCGCCCACCTTCCGGCGGGGGGCGCGACGGCGCGCGTTGGGTGGGCCGATGGTGGGTTTCCGGCGGCGCCCGTGTGAGGTGAGTCACATTGAATGGGTGGCACCAGGTGGAAATAAACGGGGAGCGTCTCCCCGTTTGTAGGTGAGACCGCGGAAAACGGGGAGGACGTCCCCGTTTCAGTGCGGCCCGTTCCGCGCCCCCGTGCGGGAGCGGCAGCCGGAAGGAGAGTCGTGGCCCCCAGCGAAACCGGTACCTCCGGCGCGCGCAGCGGCGCGTGCGAGGAGGCGCGGAGCGGTGCGTCCGTCGCGCAGAGGCGTGGCGGTCGTCCGCGCGCCGACGCGCTGCGCAACCGGGAGCGCATCGTCAGCGCGGCGCGCGAGATGCTCGTCGAGTTCGGGCCCGACGTGCCGCTCGACGAGATCGCCCGCCGGGCTGTCGTCGGCAACGCCACGCTCTACCGGCACTTCCCCGACCGCAAGGACCTCGTCCACGAGGTCGTGGTGTCCGTGCTGTCCCGCACGGCGGAGATCGCCGAGTCCGCGGTCATGGAGATCGCCGAGGAGCGGGGCGACGCCTTCGGAGCGCTGCGGCGCTTCGTGCACGAGGCCGCCGACGAGCGGATCGGGGCGCTGTGCCCCATGCTCTCCGAGGGCTTCGACGCACAGCACGCGGATTTGCTCGCCGGACGCGAACGCCTCGAAACGGCCGTCGGAGACCTGATGGGCCGGGCCCGCAAGGCCGGCCGCCTCCGCGGCGACGTCGCCGTCGGAGATCTCATGGTGGCGCTGTCGCAGCTCACCCGCCCGCTGCCCGGCAGCGGGTGCGTGGACTTCGACCAGTTCGTCCACCGCCACCTGCAACTGTTCCTCGACGGCCTCGAAGCTCCCGCACGCTCCGCACTCCCCGGCTGCGCGGCAACCCTCAAGGACCTCCGCCGACCCCAGTAGAAGTACGACCGTCCGCTCCCTCGCCGGCGCGGCACATGTCCCTTTTTTCTGTCTTCACCTCCCTAGGCGGCTACTCCCATGCCAAAAACAGACCTTCCCCTGTCGAAGACGGGGACCGCGACACCGGATCCCCTCCGCTGGAGAGCGCTCGTCTTCATCGCGCTCGCCCAGCTGATGGTGGTGCTCGACGCAACGATCGTGAACATCGCGCTGCCCTCGGCGCAGCAGGACCTCGGCATCTCCGACGCCAACCGCCAGTGGGTCATCACCGCCTACGCGCTCGCCTTCGGCGGGCTGCTGCTCTTCGGCGGACGGCTCGCCGACCTGTGGGGCCGCAAGCGCGTCTTCGTCATCGGCCTGGCCGGTTTCGCGGCGGCCTCCGCGCTCGGCGGCGCGGCGTCCGGTGAGGCGATGATGCTCGGCTCCCGGGCCCTCCAGGGCGTCTTCGGCGCCCTGCTGGCACCCGCCGCGCTCTCCCTGCTGGCCGTGACGTTCACCGACGGCAAGGAGCGCGCCAAGGCCTTCGGCATCTTCGGCGCCATCGCGGGCGGCGGCGGTGCGGTCGGCCTCATCCTGGGCGGCTTCCTCACCGAGTACCTGAACTGGCGCTGGACCTTCTTCGTCAACATCCCCTTCGCGGTGGTCGCCGGCGTCGGCGCGTACTTCGTCGTCCGCGAGCCGGCCGGTGGCCGCAACCGCTCCCCGCTGGACATCCCCGGCGTCGTGCTGTCCACGGCCGGCCTCGTGGCCCTCGTGTACGCCTTCACGCTCGCCGAGACCGAGGCGGACGGCTGGACGGCCACGATGACTCTCGGGACCTTCGCCGCCGCCGTCGTCCTGCTGGGCGCCTTCGTGGCCGTCGAAGCGAACGTCAAGCACCCGCTGCTGCCGCTGCGCGTCCTGCTGGAGCGCAACCGGGGCGGGGTCTACCTCTCGCTCGGACTCGCCGTCATCTCCATGTTCGGGCTGTTCCTGTTCCTGACGTACTACCTCCAGATCGTCAAGGGGTACTCGCCGGTCATGACCGGCTTCGCGTTCCTGCCGATGATCGTCGGCATGATCACGGGCTCCACCCAGATCGGCGCCCGCCTGATGACCCGGGTGCCGCCGCGCCTGCTGATGGGGCCGGGCTTCCTGACCGCCGCGCTCGGCATGCTGCTGCTCACGCAGCTGGAGATCGGTTCCTCGTACGCCGGGCTGATCCTGCCCGCGCAGCTGCTGCTGGGCCTCGGCATGGGCACCGCGTTCATGCCGGCCATGTCGCTGGCCACGCACGGCGTCGAGGCGCGGGACGCCGGAGTCGCCTCCGCCATGGTCAACACCTCGCAGCAGGTGGGCGGCGCGATCGGCACCGCCCTGCTGAACACCATCGCGGCCAGCGCCACGACCGCGTACGTCGCCGCCCACGCGGCCGGCGCCTCCAGTGAACAACTGCTCCAGGCGCAGGCCATGGTGCACGGCTACGCCAGTGCCATCTGGTGGGCGGTCGGCATCCTCGTCGTCTCGGCCGGTATCGCGTTGGCGCTGATCAACACCGGACGGCCGGGCACGCACCCGGTGGCCTCCGGCGGTCAGGGCGCGGGCGCCGAGGACGAGCTGAGGGTCCCGGTGGTCGCGCACTGACCCGTACCGGACCGGGTGCTGCCCCGGTTCCGCCGAGGAGGTGCGTCCTCAGCGGAGCCAGGGCAGATCCGCGCCCGTGCCCGTCGGCTCCAGGCCGTCGGCGATCGTGCACATGATCTCGCCGAGCTGCCGCACCTGTTCGGGGCTCAGCCGGTCGAACATCGCCCTGCGTACGAGTTCGACGTGCCCCGGTGCCGCCTGCACGAGGACGCGGTGGCCCTCCTCGGTGAGGAAGGCGTTCTGTCCGCGCTTGTCGGAGGGACAGTCCTGACGGCGCACCCAGCCGTTCTTCTCCAGCCGGGCGACCGCGTGCGAGAGCCGGGAGCGGGTGATCTTGGCGTTCTTCGCCAGCTCGGTCATCCGCAGTTTGCGGCCCGGGGCCTGGGCGAGCTGTACGAGCAGTCCGTAGTAGACGTGCGGCATGCCCGCGTCGCGCTGGAGCTGGCGGTCCAGGGTGTCGTCGAGGAGGGTGGTGGCGTGGACGTACGCGCGCCAGACCCGCTGCTCCTCGTCGTCGAGCCAGCGCGGCCCGGCCGGGGACGCCTCTGCGCGGGTGGCGTTCTTCTCGGTGCTCATGCAATCCACTGTACGACCATCTACTTGAAGCTTAAACTAGAGTGCGGGGTGTGCCGTGCGCACGCCTTCCCGCCCTCCCGGGGGCACGTCCTCAGACCGGTGCTTCGGTCAGTTCGACGGCATGGAGCACCGCGTCCAGGGCCCGCTCGTCGCCGACGTCGAGTGCGGTGTCGGCGAACTTGATCACGTGCTCGTCACCGTGTGCGGCCGCCCGCTCGAAGACTTCCTCGGAGGTGAGCGAGCCCGTCCCGTGCGGACGGTACGGGAGTGCCTCGCGCGGCGCGTACATCGCCGTCACCGCGGCGGAGGCCGTCCACGCCGCGTGCAGGCTCGGCGTCCACAGGCGCCGCGGCAGGGCGGGCAGGGCGCGCAGTACGGCGTTGGGCGCGGTGGCGGCGTGCACCAGCATCGTCGCCTCGCCGTGTCCGTGCGTGGCGTACCGGTGGACGGCCGCCCGTACGAGCTCGGCCAGCTTCACCCGCGCCTCGTCGGGCGTCGCCGGGGACGCCGCCCACACAGGCATCCGGGTGACGCGTGCGAGGCGGTCCGGGAAGCCTCCGTCGCGCACAGCGATGGGCGGCACCGCGTCGAGGGCGCGGACGGCGTCGGCCGCCTCGGGCAGCGGAAAGGCCACCGGGGCGGGGTGGTGGCGGGCGGCCCAGTAGCCGAGACCGTGCGCGAGTTCCGCCAGCCGGGGTGCGGTCGCACCGGCGGCCACCCGGCCGCTTCCTCCTTGCGCGAGCAGGCCGCGCACCGCGTGGCCGACCCGGATCACCGGGTGCGTGGAACCGCCGTACATGCCCGGCAGCAGTCGCGGCCACCATGCGGCGAGTACGTCGCGCCAGGGCCGCTGTGCGAGCTGCTCGTGGAAGTACGCGATCCAGTCGGCGGCCCTGCGCGGGTCGCCCAGCGCCTGTGGCCAGTTCTCGTGCGTCACGCACGCGTGGGCGGCGGGGAACTCCTCCAGCTTGCGGGCGTAGAGGTCGAGCCAGCGGTGCACGGCGGTGGCCCGGCCCCGGGCGGCGAGCGCTTCGACGGCCATCGGCGCGTGGTTGGAGAGCCGGCCGAGCCGCTCCGGACCGGAGGCGTGCAAGCGGGTCAGGGCCTCGTCGTGTATCCCGGTGGTGTCCATGCGGGGGACAGTAGGCGCCAGGTCTGCGCTCCGTAACGGACCGCAGACCTAGGGCGCGGGACGGGGGCGCGCCCAGCCGGTGGCCCCTGGTCTCGTCGGCCCGGTGAAGCCTGGTGATGCCCGCGTGCGCACGGTGCAGGCCCCCGCCCCTGAGGGCCGCCGCACCGGAGCGTGCCGATCCCCGGCCGCCCCCGCCCCGGCGCGCAGCGCTCGACCGCCTCCACGGAAGGACCCTGCGCGGCCTCGGGGCGGAACGGACCGCTCGTCCCGTTCCGCGCAGGCCGGGCGGTCCGGAGATCGCGAGCAACCCTCAGCGGGCGGGGGCCGTCTTCAAGGTGGAAGAGCAGCCGCGGACGACCCTCGTCGGACGCGAAGCGGCTGGGAGGAACGTGATCGAGGTCTCAGGGATGAAGTGGCCGTAAAACTCCGCGAGCTCCGTCAGATCCGCCGCCACACCTGCTCTGACCTGCGTTTCTGGGGTGATTTGAGGCAAGATTCCGCCGTGGCGGGGCGACAGGGTACTGCAAGATCAGGAAATTGAGTGCGGGTGCGGGGAATTCTGTCCCGATTCCAACCGTTGGATCCATTGGAAGCGGGGAACCCGGAAGGTGTCCCGGTAGCCACAGTCACACCACACGCGACCTACTCACGCAAGGGAGCACCAAGCATGGCAACCCGTGCCGTCGCCCGTCGGTCCACCGGATCGACCCGGGCCAGCAGCGTTCGCGCCGTAGGCGGGGAGATCGCCGACCGCGACCTGGTCGGCATGTACCTCGACGAGATCGCACGGACGCCACTGCTCGACGCCGCCAAGGAAGTGGAGCTGTCCCAGACCATCGAGGCCGGTGTGTACGCACGCCAGATCCTCGACGGCGAGATCGCGGACTCCGCAGCCGCCGGTGCCTCACGCGAGGAGCTGGAGGCGCTGTACGAGGCGGGCGAGCGCGCCAAGGACCTGTTCATCCGGTCCAACCTCCGCCTCGTCGTCGCCGTCGCCCGACGCTACCCGCGCAGCGGCCTGCCGCTGCTCGACCTCATCCAGGAGGGGAACGCCGGCCTGGTCCGCGCGGTCGAGAAGTTCGACTACGCCAAGGGCTTCAAGTTCTCCACGTATGCGACCTGGTGGATCCGCCAGGCCATCACCCGCTCCATCGCCGACCAGTCGCGCACCATCCGCCTGCCCGTCCACCTCGTGGAGGAACTGGGCCGGATCCGGCGCGTGCAGCGCGAGTTCAACCGGGAGAACGGGCGCGACCCCGAGCACGAGGAGATCGCGCGTGAGCTCGACTCCAGGCCGCAGCGCGTCAGCGACGTGCTGGACTGGGCGCGTGACCCCGTCTCGCTGAACATGCCGGTCGACGACGGCGGTGACACGCAGTTCGGCGACCTGTTGGAGGACACCTCCGCGGTGTCTCCGGAGCAGTCGGTGCTGTCCATGCTGCGCAGTGAGGAGCTCGAAGACCTCATCGGGAAGCTCGACGAGCGCACGGCGTCGATCATCCGTATGCGGTACGGCATCGAGGACGGCCGGGAGCGCACGCTCACCGAGGTCGGCAAGGAGCACGGGCTGACCCGCGAGCGGATCCGGCAGATAGAGAAGCACGCCCTGCTGGAGCTCAAGAAGATGGCCCGCGACACCGGCTTCGACGCGGCGGCGTAACTGCGCCTGCTGCGGCGGGCAGGGAGGACGGACCAGGACGCGGGGGTGCCGCGCCGCGGTGTCCTTTCCGGGACGGGGCTCGGCGCACCCACGGCGCCGGACTTGCCGGGGGCCGCGAACAACTGCGCCGTACGGGCGGAGGGGCGCCCCCCTCTGGCCGTAGGGGGCGGATTCTCGTCGTAGAGCGCGAGGGGTCGCGCCGCAAAGGCAGCGCGAAGGGATCGCGCCGCAGCGAACAACTGCGCCGTACGGGCGGAGGGGCGCCCCCCTCTGGACATAGGGGGCGGATTCTCGTCGTAGAGCGCGGGGGATCGCGCCGCAAGGGCAGGGGGTCAACTGGCCGTTCACTCCTGCCGTATGGCGACCGCCCTGCGGATCCTGTTGCCGAGCGACGTCAGGCAATCCACCAGCTCCGGCGGCTCCTGCACGGTGAACTCGCAGCCCAGCATGGCCAGTCGGACCCCCAGCCACTCCACCGAGTCCCCGAAGTCCGTCTCCAGTCGGCAGCTCTCGTCGCCGGTGGCCACCGGCGCCCCCAGCGAGGCAGGCAGCCGTGCCGCCACGAACTCCGCGGACGCGTCGAACGTCGCCACGAGACGGTACGACTCCGGCCGCCCGGCACCCATCCTGTGCATCGACTGCCGCAGGAAGTCCGCCGCATTGCCCGTCGGGACCCCCCGCGGCACGAACCGCGCTCCCGTGGCGAAGGGGGCGCTGACCCGATCCACCCGGAAGGTGCGCCAGTCCTCGCGGTCGATGTCGTAGGCCACCAGGTACCACCGGCGCCCCGTGCTGACCAGGCGGTGCGGCTCGACGAGGCGCTTGGACGCCGTACCGTCGCCCGAACGGTAGCCGAACCGCAGCCGTTCCTGGCCGGCCGCCGCTCCCGCCATCACGGTCAGCGTCCGCGGGTCGATGCTCGCGCCGTCACCGTCGGTCAGCGGGATGGTGGCGGCCTGGAGCGCGGCCACCTGGTGGCGCAGCCGCGACGGCAGCACCTGCTCCAGTTTGGCCAACGCCCGTACCGACGCCTCTTCGATGCCCTCCACGGCGTGCCCGGCGCCGGCCCGCAGTCCCACCGCGATGGCCACCGCTTCCTCGTCGTCGAGGACCAGCGGGGGCATCGCCTTGCCCGCCACCAGGCGGTACCCTCCCTCCGCGCCCATCGACGCCTGGACGGGGTAGCCCAGGTCGCGGAGCCGGTCGATGTCCCTGCGAACCGTGCGGCGCGAGACGTCGAGCCGGGTCGCCAGTTCGCTGCCCGGCCATTCGCGGGGCGTCTGGAGCAGCGAGAGCAGTTGCAGCAGCCGTGCCGGTGTGTCCGTCATAACGCCAAGGATGCGCGCGATGTGGGCCATAGCGTGTCCTACATAAGGACTAACGTCTGCGACATGACTCCAGCACCCCCGTCGGAGACCCCCGCAGGGTCTCCGATACCCGCCGTCGCCGCTCCCGCCGTCACCCCCGCCTCCGCTTCCGCCGCCGGTCCCGCCCCGACGGGCGCTGCACCCGCCGACCGCCGCCGCTGGTTCGCGCTCGCCATCGTGATGACCGCCGCCTTCATGGACCTGGTCGACGTCACGATCGTCAACATCGCGATCCCCAGCATTCAGGGCAGCATCGGCGCATCCTTCAGTGCGATCCAGTGGATCACCGCCGGTTACGCCCTCGCGTTCGCCGCCGGGCTCATCACGGGCGGCCGCCTCGGTGACATCTACGGCCGGAAGCGGCTGTTCCTCATCGGCATCGGCGGCTTCACCGTAGCCTCGGCGCTCTGCGGTTTCGCCGCGAGCCCCGACATCCTGGTCGCCTCGCGCATCCTCCAGGGAGCGACGGCGGCGCTGATGGTCCCGCAGGTGCTCTCCATCGTGCACACCACCTTCCCCGCCCACGAGCGCGGCAAGGTCTTCGGCCTGTTCGGCGCGATCGTGGGACTCGGCGCGGTGATGGGCCCGCTGCTCGGTGCGCTGCTCACCGAGTGGAACCTCTTCGGTCTGGAATGGCGGCCGATCTTCCTGATCAACCTGCCGGTCGGCATCGCGGGCCTGATCCTGGGCCACAAGTTCATCACCGAGTCCAAGGCGCCCCGGGCCCTCCGCCTGGACCTGCCGGGCGTCGCCCTGGTGACCCTCGCTCTCCTCGCGCTGATCTACCCCCTGATCCGGGGCCGCGAGCTGGACTGGCCGGTGTGGGGTTACGTGTCCATGGCGTGCAGCCTGGGCGTGCTCGCGGTCTTCGTCGCGTACGAGAAGGCGAAGACGCGTCGGGACGGTTCTCCGTTGGTCGAACTGTCGCTGTTCAGGGTGAAGAGCTTCGCCGCGGGCATCGCCGTGCAGCTCACCTTCGGAATCTTCACCGGCATCTTCTTCATGGTGTGGACGCTGTACATGCAGATCGGGCTCGGCTGGAGCGCGCTGCGCGCGGGCGTCACCGGCATCCCCTTCTCGATCGCGGTGTCGGTGGCCGCGGGCCTCTCGGTGCAGAAACTGGTGCCGCGCTTCGGGCGCAAGGTGCTCCAGGCGGGTGCGCTGACGATGGCGGTCGGCATGCTGCTGTACATCTTCGAAGCGCGTCACTTCGGCGCGGACATCACCTCCTGGCAGATGGCGCTGCCGCTGGTCGTGATGGGCCTCGGCATGGGGCTCATCGTGGCGCCGCTGACGGACGCGGTGCTCTCCGAGGTGCCCAAGGAGCACGCGGGCTCGGCGTCCGGGCTGATCAACACGACCGGGCAGACGGGCAACGCGTTCGGCATCGGTCTGGTGTCGGTGGTCTTCTTCGGGCTCGTCGACGACAAGGTCGAGGCGGCCCGGGGCGCGCAGAGCGCGGTGCCCACGGCTTACGCGGAGGCCTTCCAGAACGCGATGGGCTGGGTCGTGGGCGTCATGGTCGTGATCTTCCTGCTGATGTTCGCCCTGCCGAAGAAGACGGCACGGGACGAGGGCGGGCCGGACGCGCCGACCGGCGCCGGGGACGCGGGCGACGTACCCGGCGGGTTCGACGTACCCGGCACCCCCGCCACGCCCGGTGCGACGGGCGGTGAGAAGGAAGCTGCGCTGACTGTGTGAGCGACGTAGCGCGGGGGCGGAGGCCCGTGCCGGTCCGGAAACGGACCGGCACGGGCCTCCGCCCCTTTCGGTTTGTCCAACGGTGCTGGTCTGTCACCCGAACGGTGCCGTCTGTCGCCCGAACGGTGCCGACGGATGCCCGAATGGGTTTACTTGCCTTCGGCTCGGGCGTACCCTGGCGCTAAATCCACAAGTTCGGGCATGGAACGGACGTAAAGCCACATGTACGCACCGGAGCGTCAGCAGGAGATCCTCCGTCTCGCCCGCGAGGGCGGGCGGGTCGACGTGCTCTCGCTCGCGGACACCTTCCAGGTGACCGCCGAGACCGTACGACGCGACCTGAAAGCCCTCGACAGGGCCGGTCTGCTGCGCCGCGTGCACGGTGGCGCCATTCCTGCCGGACGGCTCGACTTCGAGCCCGACCTCGCCGAACGCGAGTCGACCGCCGCCGACGAGAAGGACCGCATCGCGCAGGCCGCGACCGCCGAACTGCCCGACGAGGGGAGTGTCGCCCTCGACGCGGGCTCCACCGCGGCCCGGCTGGCCGCCGCCTTCCCGTTGGAGCGCGGGCTGACCGTCGTCACGCACTCCCTGCCGGTCGCCGCCCGTCTCGCCGACCACCCCGGAATCGACCTGCACCTCGTCGGGGGCCGGGTCCGCCACCGTACGCGCGCGGCCGTCGACGCCTGGGCGCTGCGGGCGTACGGCGAGATCCGCGCCGACGTCGTCTTCCTCGGCGCCAACGGCTTCTCCCTCGCCCACGGTCTCACCACTCCCGACCTCGCCGAGGCCGCCGTGAAGCGAGCGGTGATCGCCGCGGGGCGCCGGGTGGTCCTGCTCGCCGACTCGGCGAAGCACGGACAGGAGCACTTCGCACGGTTCGGCAGCCTGACGGACGTGGACCTGCTGATCACCGACACGGAACTGAGCGCGGCGGACACCGCAGCCATCGAAGCGGCCGGAACCGAGGTCCGACGTGTCTGAACAGCCCCACAGCGGTGACAACCCCGGCGCGGCCGACCGGTCCCGCGCGGCACGCCCGCCCGAATCGCAGGACCGCCCCGGTGCGGCCCGCCCGCCCGAATCGCAGGACTGCTCCGGCGCGGCCCGCCCACCCGAAGTGCAGGACTGCCCCGGTGCGGCCCGCCCGCCCGGCGCGGTGGACCGCATCGACGCAGTGGAACGCCCCGGTCCGGTGGACCTGATCGGGGCGATGGAACGACCCGGCGCGACGGACCGGTCCGGTGCGCCCGAAACGAGTGCGAGCCCCATGATCCTCACCGTCACCCCGAACCCCAGCCTGGACCGCACCTACGAGGTTCCCGCCCTCATGCGCGGCGAAGTCCTGCGCGCGACCTCCGACCGGATGGACCCGGGCGGCAAGGGTGTCAACGTCTCGCGTGCGGTCGCCGCCGCCGGTCACCGCACCCTTGCCGTCCTCCCGCTGGGCGGCGCGCCCGGTGCGCTGGTCGCCGAACTCCTGGGCGCCGAGGGCATCGAGGTCGCCCCCGTCCCGGTGGCCGGGCAGACCCGCTCCAACATCGCCGTCGCCGAGCCCGACGGCACCCTCACCAAGATCAACGCGACCGGCCCGGAGCTGACCGTCACCGAGTCGGAGGCCCTGCTGACCGCGGTGCGCACCCACTCGGCCGACGCGGACTGGATCGCCTGCTGCGGCAGCCTGCCACGCGGGCTCGGCCCTCAGTGGTACGCCGCTCTGGTCGCCCGCGCGCACGAGGCGGGCGCCCGGATCGCACTCGACACCTCCGGGCCCTCCCTGCTCGCCGCCCTGCGCGAACGCCCCGACGTGGTCAAACCGAACGTCGAGGAGCTCGCCGAAGCAGTTGAGCGACCGCTCAAAACTGTGGGGCAGGCGCTCGAAGCGGCCGAGGAACTGCGCAGCCGGGGCGCACGCGCCGTACTCGCCAGCCTGGGCGCCGACGGTCAACTCCTGGTCGCGGACTGCGGTGCGTACTTCGGCCACGCGCGCGTGCAGGCGGTACGCAGCAACGTCGGCGCCGGGGACGCCTCGCTCGCCGGGTTCCTCGCCGCGGGCGGCGAAGGCCCCGGGGCACTGGCGGCGGCAGTGGCGCACGGCGCGGCGGCGGTACAACTGCCGGGCAGCGTGATGCCGACCCCGGACGACCTGGACCCCGCGGGCGTGACGGTCACGGCGGACGTCCCGCTGGACCGCGTACTGACAGAACCCGCGGAGTACGCGCGATGAGCGCGGCAAGCGCGTGGAGCGCCGGGCACGCGGTGCGTGTTCCCGTGCGCCCTGCCCCCACCCCTGCCCCCACCCCCGCCTTCCCCGATTCCGCATCCGTGCGAAGGAGCCCGCGATGAGCCAGATGATCACCGCGGACCTGGTCGACCTCGACCTGGCCGCCGACAGCAAGCAGGAGGCGGCCCGTTCACTGGCCGCCCGGATGGCGGGGCTCGGCCGGGTCACCGACCTGGACGGGTTCCTCGCCGACGTCGCCGCGCGCGAGGCGCAGATGCCGACCGGCCTGGAGGGCGGCATCGGCATCCCGCACTGCCGCAGCGCACACGTCACCGAACCCACGCTGGCTTTCGGCCGCAGCGCCGCCGGGGTCGACTTCGGCGCCCCGGACGGACCGGCCGACCTGATCTTCCTCATCGCGGCCCCGGCGGGCGCGGACGACGCGCATCTGACGATCCTCTCCAGCCTGGCGCGATACCTGATGAACGCCGAGTTCACGGCTGCACTGCGGGCGGCGGGCGACGCGGAGTCGGCGGCCGCACTGATCCGCGGGGACGTCCCGCCCGAGGCGGCGACCGCGGCTCCGGCACCCACGGCACCCTTGGCTGCCGCGACGCCGACACCCGCCGCGCCTGCTGCACCCGATGCGCCTGCCGCACCCGCCGCACCGGCCGCACCGGCCGCACCGGCCGCACCCGCCGCCGGCGAGGCTCCTCCCGCAGCGGACGTCCCTCCCGCAGGGGAGACTTCTCTCGCAGGGAAGGCTCCTACCGTGGGGCAGGCTCCTCTTTCAGGGGAGGCTCCGTCCGCAGGCGAGGTTCCTCTCGATGCGGAGGCGGCCGAGCCCTTCCGTATCGTCGCCGTCACCTCCTGCCCCACCGGCATCGCGCACACCTACATGGCCGCCGAGGCCCTGGAGCAGGCCGGCAACCGGGACGGTGTCCTGCTCACCGTCGAGCCCCAGGGCTCTTCCGGCTTCACCCGTCTCGATCCCGCCGTGATCGCCGCCGCCGACGCGGTGATCTTCGCGCACGACGTGCCGGTACGGGACCGCGAGCGGTTCGCCGGCAAGCCGACGGTGGACGTCGGGGTGAAAGCAGGCGTCAACCGCCCACTGGAACTGATCGCCGAAGCCCGACAGAAGGCCGCCCGCGGCGACCTGTCGACCGCGTCTGCGAAGGGCAGCCCGGTCGAGGAGTCGGGCGAGGTGGGGGAGGGGTACGGCGCCAAGCTGCGCAAGTGGCTGATGTCCGGCGTGAGCTACATGGTGCCGTTCGTCGCGGCCGGCGGGCTGCTGATCGCTCTCGGTTTCGCCATCGGCGGTTACCAGATCGACAAAGCGCCTTCCGTCATGGAGCACTTCGCGTGGGGCGATCACACCAGCTGGGCGGCGCTGCTGTTCCAGATCGGCGGTCTCGCGTTCGGCTTCCTGATCCCGGTGCTCGCGGGATACATCGCGTACGGAATGGCCGACCGGCCCGGACTCGTGCCCGGCTTCGTCGGCGGCTCGATCGCGGTGACCATCAAGGCCGGTTTCCTCGGCGGACTGGTGGCGGGTCTCCTCGCCGGCGCGGTCGTCATGGCCATCCAGAAGCTGCGCGTCCCGGCCGCCCTGCGCGGGATCATGCCGGTCGTCGTGATCCCGTTGCTGTCGTCGATCGTCGTCGGCTTCCTGATGTTCCTGGTGATCGGCGAACCCATCGCCACGCTGCAGTCGGCGCTGACCGACTGGCTGTCCGGGCTCAACGGCAGCAACGCGGTCGTCCTGGGCATCGTGCTCGGCCTGATGATGACCTTCGACCTCGGCGGCCCCTTCAACAAGGTCGCCTACACGTTCGCCATCGGCGGCCTCTCCGCCGATGCGAGCGACGGCAACCTCAAGGTCATGGCCGCCGTGATGGCCGCGGGCATGGTTCCGCCGCTCGCGATGGCGCTGGCCACCACGGTGCGCGGCAAGCTCTTCACCAAGACCGAGCGGGAGAACGGCAAGGCCGCCTGGGTACTCGGGGCCTCCTTCATCACCGAGGGCGCGATCCCGTTCGCGGCGGCCGACCCCCTGCGCGTCATCCCGGCCTCCATGGCGGGCGGCGCGGTGACCGGCGCGCTGACGATGGCCTTCGACAACACCCTGCGCGCCCCGCACGGCGGCGTCTTCGTGGTCCCGCTGATCGGCAATCCGCTGCTCTACGTGGTGGCGATCGCGGCCGGTGTCGGCGTCACGGCGGGCCTGGTCGTACTGCTGAAGGGCATGCGCGAACAGCCCGCAGCCGCCGCCGGACACGAGGCGGCGACCGAGCCCGACGCGAAGGTGACCGTCGCGGCCTGACTCCGGTGCCGTACCACCACGCGCACGGCGCCGGTTGCTGCATGCCCCGCCGCCACGCGCACGGTGCGGCATGCCGTACCACCACGCGCACCGCCCCGGTTGCTGCATGCCGCCACGCGCACGGTGCGGACGGCGGGCGAACGGTCGACCGGGCTGGTCAACGCGCTCGGTGGCCAACGCGCCCGCCGGTCAACCCGCCGGGTGATCGACTGCCCGGTGTGCCACGCGTGCGGGGGTCGACCGTCGGTGCCCACCCGGTGGTCGACCGTCCGGCGTGCCGTGTGCCCGTGTGCCCGTGGGGCAGCGACCGGTCAGCCCACCCGCCCGCGAGGCTCCATCGCCTCGCGGGCGGTCCGTTCGTCGGCGTACACCTCACACATGTGGCGGCCGTCGGGGGTGGCCGTGTGCTCGACCTCCCACACGCTGGCCTCACTGCCGTCCATCAGCAGAAACGCGTGCTCGTAGAGCGTGAACCCCACCGCCCTCCCCTTGATGCGGCACTGCCGGCCGTACACCTGCGTGATCTCGTGCGCCAAGGCGTCCGCGAGCAGCCGGGCGGTCTCCGGGCCGGGCCGGTCCGCGTTCTCCGCGCGGCGCAGGACGCGGCGCGCGTGGTCGGCCGACTCGTCGGGAACGAATGCACGCCTGGCCTGCCGGTGCGGATGGGCCAGCAGTCCGGCCAGCGTCTCCAGGTCCGTCTCCACCCCGCCCGTCTGACCGCACGACAGATCGTCGGAGAAGCCGTCGCAGAGGTCGTCGGAGAAACCGTGGGGCGAGGCGAAGCCGGCGGAGACGTCCCCGTACTCCGAGGGGAGCGGCAGGTCGGCCGCGGGAGAACCGGCTTCCCCCGGCAGTCGATTGGCGGCGAGCCTGGCCTCGCCCACGTCGACGTACAGCTCGTGCTCGGTGCTGCGGTCACGTCCGGCGTTGTGCACCAGCTCCCAGAGAGTGAGGGAGGAGCCGTCGGCCAGCAGGAAGGCGTGCCGGTGCAAGGACCGGCGCAGTCCGGCGCTGTGGTGCGAGGAACGCAGCGACGAACTGTGCGCCAAGGCCGTCTCCAGCCGCTCCACGGTCTCGTCGGGCAGGTCGAAGGAGTTCAGCGCGCGGCCCAGGAGCTGTCCGAGGTGATCCTCGGTCGTTTCGAGGCCGTCGCTCTCGTACTCGTGCGGATCGTTCAAGGACTTCTCCAGGCCGTCGCCGCGGGTAATGCTCGTGGTACTCAAAGTAGCCACTAGGTCTGACATCGCGCCCCGGTTTGCAGGAAAACGAAGGGCGGCCTACGCGAGGTTCCCGCAAACCGCCCCGGTTTTCCTCCGGTTCCCGATCACCGGGATGCGGCATACAGGTCCTGGTACGCGGGGAAGACCCCGCCCGGCCCGTCGACGCCCGAAGCGACCCGCACCGCCTTCACGATCGCCCTGGTCACCGTGTCCGCCCCGGCCGCCAGCACCTCGTTGACAGCGACCGCGGTCAACTGCTGCACAAACGCCGGTTCCTGAGGCCCCGACAGCAACGGAACGTCCCCAGTCGACAGTGCGAACACCGTGTCCCCGTCCGTCAGCAGGTGTACGGGCCGCAGGGCGCGCGCGAAGCCGTCGTGCGCCGTCCCCGCGAGCTTCTGCGCCTGGGCACGGGTCAGTCCGGCGTCGGTGGCGACGACGGCGAGGGTCGTGTTCAGCGGCGGACGCACGGACGCTGCGTTCCTGCGACCCGACTCCTCCTGCGCCGCCCGTACGCGCCGCAGCGCCTCCCGATGAACCTCCTCGGAGGGATAGGCGACCCGTCCCTGGAGGTACTCCCCGTACAGCACCCCGGTCAGCGGGTCCACCGCCGAACCCGCCGCGTTGACCACCACCAGCGCCGCGACCGTCGCCCCGGAGGCCAGCCGCACGCTCGCCGTGCCGACGCCGCCCTTCAGTCCGCCGACCACCGCCCCCGTACCGGCCCCGACCACGCCCTGCTCGACCGGGGCGCCCACCTCGGTGGCTGCGGCGGACGCCACGGCAGCCCGTCCTGTCGACGCGTTCGGTCTGGCCCGCCAGTCGCCGCCGCGCCCCAGGTCGAACACGCACGCCGCGGGCACCACCGGCACCACCTGGGCCGGATCGAGCCCGATCCGGAAGCCGCGTCGCTGCTCCTCCAGCCAGCCGACCACGCCCGAGGCGGAGTCGAGCCCGTACGCACTGCCCCCGGTCAGCACGACGGCGTCCGTGCGCTGCACCAGGTTGCGCGGATCCAGGGCGTCCGTCTCCCGTGTGCCGGGGCCGCCACCCCGTACGTCCACAGCGGCGACCGCTCCCCCTTCGGGGGCGAGGACGACGGTGGTGCCGGTCAGGGCGTGCGCTGCCGCCACGCGCGCGTGGCCGACCCGTAGTCCGGCCACGTCCGTCAGCGCGTCGTTCGGTCCCGGCTTGCCGGTGAGGTCTGCCATGGTGCCCTGCGTATCACGCCACTTAAGGCTTGCGAAGGGTGTCGGAGTCGGGCCTGGCGGACAGCGACACGCCGATGGCCACGCTTGCCGACATGACCAGGCCGGCTGCCAGCACCCCCCAGTTGCCCAGGAAGGTGCAGGACAGTACGGCGAGCACCGTCACCGGCATCAGCGCCTTCTCCGCACCGTCCCGCTTGAAGTGGCGTGCCTGTAGCAACCAGCTGGTGAACAGGAACAATGCCGTCGGGACCGTCACCGCGCCGGTCGCCGCGACCGGGGAGATGTGCGCCTGCCCGGTCACCTGCTCCACCGCCACCTCGATGCCCGCGCCGATGGCCGCTGCCGACCCGAGGATGAGCAGGTGGCCGTACCCCCACTGCACCGCCCGCCGCATGGAGGTGAGGCGTTCCTGCGCGGGGACGGCGAAGTAGATCCACCAGGCGGCGAAGACGATCAGCAGGCCGCCTCCCGCGATCGACAGCAGTTCCCCCAGCGCCTCGTGCTCGTCCAGGCCCTCCTGCACGGCGATGGTGGCGGCGGTGACCGTCTCACCGAGGACGATGATCGTGAACAGGCCGTAGCGTTCGGCGACGTGGTGCGGGTGCCAGGGGGTGTGGAAGCCCCGCTCGGCGACGAGCGGCACGCTCAGCTCGGCGGCGGCCAGCACCAGGAAGAGGGAGAGACGCGCGCCGTCCGGCACGAACAGAACGACGAACCACCCCACCTGGACGAGCGCGAGGCCGACGGCGTACTTGAGGGCGGTGGCGCGCTCGGCCCCGGTGTTGTGCCGGGCGACCCGCAACCACTGGCAGGTCATCGCCAGGCGCATCACCACGTAGCCGGCGATGCAGACCGCCCAGTCGCCGTCGTCGAAGGCGCGCGGCACCCCGGCCGCCAGCACCAGGACGCCCGCGATCTGCACGAGCACGGCCAGCCGGTAGAACACGTCGTCGTTGTCGTACGCGGAGGCGAACCAGGTGAAGTTCACCCACGCCCACCAGATGGCGAAGAAGACCAGGAAGTAGCCGAGGACGCCCGACCCGAAGTGCCCTTCCGCGAAGGCGTGCACCAGCCGGACCCCGGCCTGGGCGACGGCGACCACGAAGCACAGGTCGAAGAACAGCTCCAGGGGGGTGGCGGAACGGTGCTGCTCATGGGGGCTGCGCGACGTCATCCGGCGCAGTAGCCCGGTGGGCGCGGTGGGGTGGCTCATGCGTACCAAGAGACCAGAGGCGGCGGCCGAGCGCGCGCGGAGGCGACTCAAAAGGGGGTCGCCCGCCACTCGTGCTCTTTTGCGAATGTAAACACAAATGCATCAATGACTTCAGGACTGAGAGAGACCCGACCTCAGGTCAGAGGAGAGGAGGTGCGTTCTCGGCGTCGAAGAAGGGCCCTTCGGTTCTTTGGTGAGGACCATTGCGCGCCGCCGCGGCACCTCGGCAGGAGTGCAATGGAGACACAGCGACGAAGCAGAAACGGAAGGTGCGGACGATGACCACAGCCCCCGTGGACACGAAGGCGACCGACACGTACGCAGCGGACGCCTGGGACGGCTTCACCGACGGTCCGTGCGCGAAACCGTCGACGTCTGCGACTTCGTCCAGCGCAACTACACCCCGTGCGAAGGCGACGCCGCCTTCCCGTGTCGTCCGCGTCGGCATCCACGGCAGGGCGACCGCTGAGCACGCCGGCGAAGGCCGGGCCGGAGGAGTGCATCCACACGGCCGGGTCGGCCCCACCGCGCGCACCGCCGCCGTCTGGCGAAAACCCCTGTCGATGTTCTCCGAGGAGAACAGCAGGGGCGTCTACGACGTCGACATATCGATGCCTGCTTCGTCACCTTCCTCGTCGGCTGCCCGCTGTGCTGCTTGTACTGCCACAACCCGGACACCATGCGGATGCGCGGCGGCAGGCGGTACGCGGCGGACGACATCGTCGCGGAAGCGGCCAAGTACGCGACGTTCATCCGCGCGGCGGGCTTCCACAAGCTGGGCGAGGCGACATGGGATGCCCTGGGGAAGACCTTCCCCCTCCGCGCCACCCCCTCTCCCGGCCCGGCGCAGGTCGCGGCCGCCCGCGCGATCTTGGCAGCACACGGCCTGTGCGCCATATGAGTCACCCGGCGGGTGAATGATCCATGTTCGTCCTAATTTGAGTGAGTGACCGAGCCCCTGCCCTCGCCGCCACCCGCACCCCCCTCCCCGAGCCCCGACGGCACGGGAAGGTCATCGGTGGACGCCACCCCCTCGTTGCCCTCCGCCTCCGCCGCCCCGCCCTCCGTCACGCGAAGAGCGACGCTGGCCGGCACCGTGGTCTCCGTACTGCTGGTCCTCGCCATCTACTTCGGCAGCCGAATGCTGAGGGACTTCGACTCCGCACTCCTGCCGTACGCGGTGGCCACCGTCTTCCTCGCCTTCGGCGTCGCCTACCGGTACACCGTCTGGGTCTCCGCCCCCGGCGCCCGCCGCCTCTTCACCAAGGGCTGGAGCAGCCTCTTCTCCGCCGAGAACTTCCGCAAGGCGCCCACCGCGCTGCCCAGGATGATCGCCACCTACCTCGGCTTCCAGAAGTTCCTCGGCGCCCGTTCGCACGCCCGCTGGGCGGCACACCAGCTCATGTTCTGGGGCTGCCTGCTGGCCGCCGCCATCACCTTCCCGCTCACCTGGGGCTGGTTCACCTTCACCTCCGGCAGTGGCTCGGGCCCCGGCTACGAGATGCGTGTCTGGGGCGTCAAGGTCCTCGGCTTCAACTCGGCGAACATCCTCGGCTGGCTGATGTTCCACGGCCTCGACATCGCCGCCGTCCTGGTCATCCCCGGCGCCTCGTACTTCCTGTGGCGACGCATGAAGGACCGCGGCGCGATGACCGGCCAGCGGTTCGCCTACGACCTCGTACCGCTCATCGCACTGATCGTCATCTCGGTGACCGGCCTGCTGCTCACCTTCTCGTCGATCTTCCTGCACGGCGGCGGCTACGAGTTCCTCGCGCTCCTGCACATGGTGTCGGTGGTCTTCACGCTCATCTACATCCCGTTCGGGAAGTTCTTCCACATCGTGCAACGGCCGGCCGCCGTCGGCATGCAGCTGTTCAAGTACACCGCCCGGCAGAAGGACGAGGTCTTCCGCTGCCGCCGCTGCGACACCCTCATCGACACCGCGCCGTACGTCGAGAACCTCGAAGCCACCATGCGCGACCTGAAGCTCGACTTCGCCCAGTGGGCCGAGTACTGCCCGCGCTGCAAGCGCGAGCTGCGCGGCAACGCCTACCTCTCGCACGTCAAGAAGGGCTTCAAGTGACCGCGCAAGACGTCCCGCTGGGACCGACCGTACGGGCGCACGTCCCGCTGGACCCGTCCATCGCCCCTCCCGGCACCCGTGGCTTCCGCGACGCCGGCGGCATTCCGGCGGACCAGTGGCACGCCGACCAGAACGGCGAGACCCTCGTGCCCACCCACTGCTGTTTCTGCGGCGTGCAGTGCGGCATGTACCTGCGTGTCGACAAAGGCGGCAAGGTCTTCGGCGTCGAACCGCGCAACCACGACATCAACCGGATGCGGCTGTGCCCGAAGGGCATCAACGCCTACCAGCAGGTCAACCACCCCGACCGGCTCACCGCGCCCCTGATGCGCCGCTCCCGCGACGAGGAGTTCCGTGAGGTCTCCTGGGAGGAGGCCCTCGACTTCACGGCGTCCGAGGTGCGCCGCATCCAGCAGGCGTACGGGAACGACGCGTTCGGCGTACTCGGCGGCGCGAGCCTCTTCTCCGAGAAGACGTACCTCGTAGGCAAATTCGCCCGGGTCGCTCTCAAAACACGACATGTCGACTACAACGGTCGCCTGTGCATGGTCTCCGCCGCCGGCGCCAACAAACTCGCCTTCGGCATCGACCGAGCGGGCAACCCGTTCTCCGACATCCTCCTCACCGACTGTCTGCTCATTGCCGGCTCCAACGTCGGCGAGTGCTTCCCGGTGATGACCCAGTACCTGTGGGGCGCCCGGGACCGGGGGGCCACACTGATCGTCATCGACCCGCGCGAGACCGCCATCGCGCGTACCGCCGACATCCACGTCGCCCTCAAGCCCGGCACCGACGCCGCGTTCTTCAACGCGGTCCTGCACGTCGTGGTACGGGAGGACCTCGTCGACGAGGCGTACCTGGCCGCCCACGCCACCGGCTGGGAGGAGGTCAAGGCGAAGGTCGCCGAGTACCCGCCGGAACGCGCCGCCGAGATCTGCGGGATCCCCGCCGCGCAGATCGTGCAGGTCGCCCGTACCTTCGCGAACGCCGGCAAGGCGATGGCCTGGCACGCACGCGGCATCGAACACCACTCGCAGGGCGTCGAGAACTGCCTGACCGTCATCAACCTGTGCGTCGCCACCGGCCACATCGGCAAACCGGGCGCGGGTTACGGCACCATCACCGGCCAGGGCAACGGGCAGGGCGGCCGCGAACACGGCCAGAAATCCGACCTGCTGCCGGGCGGACGTTCCATCATGAACGAAGAACATCGCCGGCAGATCTGCGAGATCTGGGGCATCGAGGAGTCCGAGCTACCGCCCGCCGGCACCTCGATGATGGAAATGGTCTGGCAGATGCAGCGCGGCGAGATCCGCGGACTGATCGGCGTCTGCAACAACCCCTTCGTCTCCCTCCCCAACTACCGGGTGGTGAAGGAGGGGTACGACGCGACCGAGTTCCACGCCCAGTTCGACTTCTTCCTGTCGGAGACAGCGGCCAACGCGCACGTCGTCTTCCCGGTCACCACCTGGGCCGAGGACGAAGGCGTGATGGCCAACGCGGAGGCCCGCGTCGTCAAGCACAACAAGGCCCAGGAGCCTCCGGCCGGCGTCCGCACCGACACCTGGGTGATGTGCCAGCTCGCCCAACGCCTCGGAACGGGTAACAAATTCGCCTTCGCCGGGTCCCGCGAGGTCTTCGAGGAACTGCGCACCGCCTCCGCCGGCACCGTCAACGACTACTACGGCATCACCTACGAGCGACTGGAAGAGACCGGCGGCATCGCGTGGCCCTGCCCGGACACCGACCACCCCGGCACCCCGCGCCTCTTCGAGGACGGGACGACCTACCACCCCGACGGCAAGATCCATCTCCAGGTCGTCGAGTGGCACCAGCCGATGGACCCCTACGACGACGACTTCCCCATGTCGCTCACCACCGGCCGCACCGTGGCGCACTTCCTCTCCGGGAACCAGACCCGGCGCCTGGGCGCCCTCGTCGAGCAGACCCCGCGTCCGTGGGTGGAGGTGCATCCCTCGCACGGGTTCAGGAACGGCGACCCGGTGCGCGTCGTCACGCGGCGGGGGAGCGCGGTCTTCCCGGCGCTGGTGACGGAGGCGATCCGCCCCGACACCTTCTTCGTTCCCTACCACTGGCCCGCCCCGACGGCCGCGAACGTCCTCACCATTGACGCCCTCGACCCCCGGTCCAAGATCCCCGAGTACAAGGTCTGCGCCTGCCGCATCGAGCGCGCGGACCATGTCGACGAGGTCCCGGGACCACCGGTCGCCCCCGGCCACCAGGCGTACCCGGAGACCCAGGTCTCCCGCACCGACATCCTGCCGCCCACCGCCCCACAGGGCCGGGCGACCGCAGAAGAGAGGCGCTGACCAGCCATGATGGGTAAGACAATCTTCATTGACCCGGGTCGCTGCATCGGCTGTCAGGCCTGCGTCTCGGCCTGTCGCGAGTGCGACTCCCACCGCGGCAAGTCGATGATCCACCTCGACTACACCGAGCCCGGCCAATCCGTGGCCTCGCTCCCCACTGTCTGCATGCACTGCGAGGACCCGGTCGCACCCTGCGCCGAGGTCTGCCCCGCCGACGCCATCCTGGTGACCGCCGACGGGGTCGTGCAGCAGGCGGACACCACCCGCTGCATCGGTTGCGCGAACTGCGTCAACGCCTGCCCCTTCGGCGTACCCAAGATCGACCTGGAGGCCAAGCTCCAGATGAAGTGCAACCTCTGCTACGACCGCACCGCCTACGGCCTCGCCCCCATGTGCGCCACGGTCTGCCCGACCGGCGCCCTCTTCTACGGCACGCTCGAAGAACTCCAGGCCGAGAGGCCCGGCGTGCAGGTCGCCGACTCGTTCGCCTTCGGGGACGTGATGGTCTCCACCGGGGTCGCGATGGTCGTCCCCGCCGACAAGGTCCAGTGGCCGGTGCCCGGAGGGCTCCCGGTCGTCGAGGTGAACGGAGTCGACGTCCGATGAGCACCGTCCAGCCCCCCTCGCCGGGCGACACGGACATCCCTCCGGGGGCCGGCGACGCCCAGGCGGCCCTGCACGACCGGATCAGCGCCGACTCCCTCACCACCCGCCGCGACTACCTCCGCATCGTCGCCACCGTCTCCGGCGGCCTCGCCGTCGGCGGCCTGGCGGTCGCCGGGGGAGTGTTGCACCGGCACGGCGAACCCGACGGAAACGGCGTTCCCGAGGCGAAGAAGATCGCCGACGGCCTGCCTCCCGGCGAGTCGCTTTCCTTCCGCTACCCCGGCGAGGAGGACCGCGCGGTCGCCGTACGCCTGGAGGACGGCTCACTCGTGGGCTACTCCGCGGTCTGCACCCACCTCGCCTGCGCCGTCCTGTGGCGCAAGGACCGCGGGCGCGAGGGCGAGCTCTACTGCCCCTGCCACGAGGGGGTCTTCGACGCCCGCACCGGCGAGGTCACCGCCGGGCCACCGCCCCGCGGGCTGCCCAAGGTGGTCGTCGTCGAGGAACAGGACGGCAGCATCTGGGCGATCGGTACGACCCGCTCCGGCGAGAGCGTGGAAGCCGGCCTGTGCCGCCAGCTCCTCGGTGAACGACCGGACTTCGCCGCCCGCGTCGGTTGCCCGGGGGCCGCCACCGAGCAGCCCCCCGGTGTCGACCCCCGTCAGCAGAGCAGGCAGACATGACCCACCCGCATCTGCCCCCCAGCCCCGGCGACCTGCCGCGCCCGGAGACCTCCGACGGAGCGCCGCCCTTCCCGAACACCCCCGTCGGCGCCCCGTCCCACCGTGACTACCGCCCCGGCAGCGCCGACCCTCGCCTCAACCGGCCCGTCCACGAGCGCTACCCGCAGATCCGGGCCACCAGCGGTTACGGAGATCCCCGCGTCCGTCACACCGGGCCGGGGCCGGGCGCGGGGTCCGAGCAGGAGCCGGAGCGCTCCGCCAAACTCACCGCCCGCCTCGTACTCGCCCTGTCTGTGGTGATCGGCCAGCTCTGGGCCCTGACCATCACCGTCAACGAGTGGATGAAGGGAGACACCAGTACCGCCTGGTGGGGAGCAGGCTTCCTCTGCCTCTCCTTCCTCGCCGTCCTCCTCCTCTGGCTCCTCGACCCCAAGGACCGGTGACCTCCATGTCGACGGCAGCACCCGCCCGGGAAGGCCAGGGGCCCGGCGCCGACACGTACAGACCCGGCACGACGATCAACGACTGGCGCCCCGAGGACGAGGCCTTCTGGCGGACCACCGGTCACAGGGTCGCCAAGCGCAATCTGTGGGTCTCGGTTCCCGCACTGATGCTGGGCTTCGTCGTCTGGCAGGTATGGTCGGTCACCGTCGTCAAGCTGGGCGACGTCGGCTTCGACTACTCCAAGTCCCAGCTCTTCTGGCTGACCGCCGTCCCCGGCATCACCGGCGGCACCTTCCGGATCCTCTACACCTTCATCGGGCCGATCTTCGGCGAGCGCAGGTTCACCGCACTCTCCACCGTCATCCTGATCGCTCCGATGCTCTGGCTCGGCTTCGCCCTCCAGGACACCAGCACCCCGTACTGGGAAATGGTGCTCATCGCAGCGGTCTGCGGTCTCGGAGGCGCGAACTTCGCCTCCTCGATGGCGAACATCGGCTTCTTCTTCCCGAAACGGGAAAAGGGCAACGCCAACGGCATGAACGGTGGCCTCGGCAACCTGGGCGTGTCCGTCGTCCAGCTCGTCGCCCCGCTGGTCATCACGGCCGCGGTGCTTCTGGCCCCGGCCGGCGGCCCGCTGAAGAGCAAGGAGACCGGCGAGGACGTCTGGCTCCAGAACGGCGCCTTCCTCTGGGTACCGCTGCTGGTGATCATGGCCCTGCTCGCCTGGTTCCTGATGAACGACCTCAAAGTCGCCGCGGCCCCGTTCAGCCAGCAGAAGATCATCTTCAGGCGCAAGCACAACTGGCTGATGACCTGGCTGTACGTCGGGACCTTCGGTTCGTTCATCGGCTTCGCCGCGGCTCTGCCCAACCTGATCCACACCACGTTCACGCCGATCGATCCGGACTACTCGGCCACCACGTACGCCTGGATCGGTCCGCTGGTCGGGGCCCTCGCCCGCTGGGGCGGCGGCTGGCTCTCGGACAGGATGGGCGGCGCCCGCGTCACCATGCTGTCCTTCGTCGGCATGGGAATCGCCCTGGTGGTCGTCATCACCGCTCTTCCGCACAGCGGCGACAACGGCAACTTCTGGGTCTTCTACGCCGGCTTCCTCGTCGCGTTCCTCTTCTGCGGACTGGGCAACGGGTCGACCTTCCGGCAAATTCCGGTGATCTTCCGCGAACAGCACCTCCAAGAGGTGGAGGGCAAGGGCGAACAAGCGCGGGTGGCGGCGCTCAAGCAGTCCGAGATGGAGGCGGGCGCGGTCACCGGTTTCAGTTCCGGTGTCGCCGCCTACGGCTTCTTCTTCATCCCCGCCATGTTCGCGAATTTCCCCGTGGTCAACTCGCTCTGGGTGTTCGTGGCCTTCTACGTCACGTGCCTGGCCGTCTGCTGGTGGTTCTACGCCCGTAAGGGTGCCGAGGCCCCCAGCTGACCGGGCGATCGGCTCCGCAGGTCGGGTCGGCTCTGCGCCGTACCCTTGAGGGATGAACACCTCCGACCACGCCGCCCCGGCGCCGGCCCGCCCCGAACCGGCGACGGGCCCCCCACCCAAGCTGATCTTCGACGATCCGCTGGACCAGCAGTCGTCGGACGACTCGGACCGGGGCTGGGGCGACCGGCCGACGGCGAGCGGCGGTACGACGGACCTCGCCCGCTTCCTCGACGAGAAACCGCCGCACCACGTCTGATTCGAACGCCGTCCTACGGGTTGCTTTGCCCCGAGCGGCGCTGGGCGACCAGGACGTCCCTGATCTCCTTCAGCAACTCGATCTCGGTGGCCTCCATGACCTCCTCGGTCGCCGCCTTCGCCTTCTCCCGGGCGGCCCGCCTGGCCAGGTACTTCGCCATCGGCAGCACCATCAGGAAGTAGACGACGGCGGCGGTGATCAGGAAGCTGAGCGCCGCGCTGAGCACGGAGCCCCACATGATCTGAATCCCCTCGACGGTGCCGTCCGGGGCCTTCCCGCACGTCGTGAGACAGGAGCTGTACTTCTCCAGGTCCTGCGTGCCGAAGGCGCCGACAAGGGGGTTGATCACGCCCTTGACGATCGAGTTCACAATGTTGGTGAACGCAGCACCGATGACCACAGCAACCGCGAGATCGATCACGTTGCCGCGCATCAGGAAGGCTTTGAAGCCTTCCAGCAGACTGGTCTTCTCGTCGCTCACGAATGAGCCTCTTTTCGCATGTGCAGGGGGCTGAGCAGACTTCTCCGCCACTTAAGGCAGCACCTGTGGCCGCTGTCCAATCTGCCAACCCGTATCGGTGACCGGACTGTTCGTCAGTGCAATTCGGTGCACGAACTGCGCAGGAAACGCAAAGAGTCAGCACACCGTCACCGCCAGCCGCGACGTCGCTCCCGCGCCCGCCAACTGCGTTGCCGTGGCACGGGGGACGGACAGCACCACCAGGGCACCGCCGTCCGGTGAGCCGCCCCAAGACACCTCCCCGGGCCGCGGCACGTCGGCCACGCGAGCCCCCGACGCCACCACCCTCGCCGCCGAAGGCTGCGCGCCGGACGATGAGTCGGCGGACGCGATCACGTCGACCCGGTCCCCGCGTCGCAGCAGCCGTACCGTCGCCGCGTCCGCGATCCGCACCGGTGCGGACACCAACTCCGCAGGCGTCACCGCCCGGCGGCCGGCCGATACGTCCGCATCGGCGGCCTGCGTGTGTGCCCCCGTACGGTCCGCGGCCCGTGGCACCGAGGTCACCAGTACCGCGGCGGTCACCGCGAGCCCTGCCGCCACCACCCGTCGCCTGCGCCGCAGGATCCGTCGCAGCCTGTGCCGACCGCCGCCACCACGTACCCGCAGAGGTGCGAACTCCGGCACGCCGCACGGCTCGGGAGGTGGCAGGGACAGAGGGAGCGAGGGAAGCAGCGAGGCAGGAAGCACAGGGGAGGACATGGAGGATCACCGCCTGGTTCGTGAGGGGTGCTCGGTCTGAGCTCCACTCACGATCCCTGCCTCCTGCACATCCCGCTGATACCTGTGTACAGACCGCCGGCTGTGGACAAGCCCCTCACTCCCGCGAGCGACACGCGGAGGGGAATCCGGCCTTCAGGGAAGCGCGATCCCCGTCTCGATCCCGTCCAGCGCATGCGCGCACAGACAGTCCCGCGACGCGTTCGACGGCAGTCCTGCCACCGCGTCGAACAGCACACCGCGCAACCGGTCGACATTCGCGCCGAACACCTTCAGCACCTCCTCGTGGCTGACGCCCTCACCCGTCTCCGCGCCCGCGTCCAGATCGGTGACCAACGCCATCGACGTGTAGCAGAGCCCCAGCTCACGCGCGAGGACCGCCTCGGGGTGCCCGGTCATGCCGACCACCGACCAGCCCATCGACGCGTGCCACAGCGACTCGGCCCTGGTCGAGAAGCGCGGCCCCTCGACGACCACCAGCGTCCCGCCGTCCACCGGCTCCCAGCTCTGCCCACGCGCGGCGGCCAGTGCCGTCGTGCGGCCCACCGGGCAGTACGGGTCGGCGAACGACATGTGCACGACCTCGGGAAGCTTCCCGTCGACGGCGCTCTCACCGTCGTAGTACGTCTGCGCCCTGGCCTTCGTACGGTCAACCAGCTGATCGGGCACCAGCAGCGTGCCCGGTCCGTACTCTGTCCGCAGTCCGCCGACCGCGCACGGCCCGAGCACTTGGCGCGCGCCCACCGAGCGCAGCGCCCACAGGTTGGCCCGGTAATTGATCCGGTGCGGCGGCAGGTGGTGGCCGCGCCCGTGCCGAGGGAGGAACGCCACCTTCCGGCCGGCGATCTCGCCCAGGAACAACGAGTCGCTGGGCCGGCCGTAGGGGGTGTCCACCTCCACCTCGGTCACGTCCTGCAGGAAGGAGTAGAAGCCCGAGCCGCCGATGACGCCGATCTCCGCCTGCCGGACTTCGCTCCGAGGGGACTGTGCCTGCGCTGTGTTCGCCATGGCCGTCACCCTAGCCCCGGCCCGAAACGCCGGAGCCCCCGCCGTCCAGGACGGCGGGGGCTCCGGGAAGAAACGATTCTCAGGCGGCCGAGGACGACCCCGAGGAGGAGCTCGACGAACTCGCAGAGGACGACGTCGACGACGAGGACGCGGACGACGAAGCTGCGGGCTTCGAGTCCGACGTGCTGCCCGACGTGGACGACGCAGCGGCCTTCGAGGCCGAGGACGACGCGGCCGTGCTGCTCGACGACGAGCCACGGCTGTCGTTCCGGTAGAAACCTGAGCCCTTGAAGACGATGCCGACCGCAGAGAAAACCTTCTTCAGGCGTCCCTGGCAGTTCGGGCACTCGGTCAGTGCGTCGTCGGTGAACTTCTGAACGGCCTCAAGGCCTTCGCCACACGCGGTGCACTGGTACTGGTAGGTCGGCACTTGCTCCTCCTGGCACTCTCACTCGTTGAGTGCTAACGACGGTCCATAGTGACGTATTCCGCTGGATCAGTCCACCGTGACCGGCACGCGGTGACCCACGCCACGCGCCGCGACCCTTCCCGCCGAGGGCGGCAGCAGTCGCGAACGCAGCACGATCAGCACGGTGAGCGCGAGGGCCGTGCCGCCCAGCGGGACCAGGAAACCGGCGGTCGACCCGAACGCATCGGTCAGCCGCCCGGCGACCGTCACGGCCATGGCCTGCCCGAACGCCACAGCGCCGGTCAGCCAGGTGAACGCCTCGGTGCGCGCGGTTGCCGGGACCAGCGTCTCCACCATCGTGTAGCCGGTGATCAACGCGGGCGCGATGCACAGGCCGACCAGGAGACCGAGTCCTGCCAGCAGCGGCACGGAGTGCACGGCCCACAGCCCCGATGCGAACAGGGCCAGGCCGGCGTAGCCGGTCATCAGGCGGCGACGCGGGCCCACCTTCCAGGCGATGGTGCCGCAGGCGACGCCCGCCAGCATGTTTCCGGCCGCGAAGACTCCGTACAGCAGCCCGTTGATGCCCGGGTTGCCGATCTCTTCGGAGAAGGCCGTCAGCGAGACCTGCATGCCGCCGAAGACGGTGCCGATGCCGAGGAAGGCGACAGCCAGGACGCGCACGCCCGGTACGGACAGCGCGGAAGCGTGCTTGACGCGCGCTTGACCCTTGATGTGGCTCGGGGCCGGCTGGGTGCGCTTCTGCGCCGCGAAGAACAGTCCGCCCGCCAGAGTCAGCGTCGCCTCGGCGATCAGCCCTGCCGCCGGGTGCACGCCTGTGCACAGGGCGGTGGCCAGCACGGGGCCGACCACGAACGTGAACTCGTCCGTCACCGATTCGAAGGCCGCGGCCGTCGACATCAGCGGCGAGCCGTCCAGCTTCGCCGCCCAGCGCGCCCGCACCATCGGACCGACCTGCGGCACCGAGGCGCCGGCCGGAACCGCCGCCGCGAACAACGCCCACATGGGCGCGTCGGAGAGCGCGAGAGCCACCAGCGCGCCGACGGACGCCGCGTGCACCAGCACGCCGGGCAGCAGGACCGCCCGCTGGCCGAAGCGGTCGGCGAGTTTCCCGCTCTGCGGGGCGAACAGCGCCATGGACACACCGGTGACGGCAGCGACGATGCCGGCGCTGCCGTACGAGCCGGTGGTGTGCTGCACCAGCAGCACGATGCCGATGGTCAGCATCGCGAAGGGCTGCCGGGCCAGGAAGCCGGGGATCAGGTAGCCCCACACCCCGGGGGTGCGCAGCAGCTGCCCGTAGCTGGGGCGCTTGCCGCTTTTGGGCGCGGTGGCGTCGGTCGTGACCGTGTTCGTCACGGCCCTTGCCTTTCTGCCGCCTGGTAGCGCTCCCCTTGCACGTACGGTCGACATGTCGCCGTACATGGGCACGCATTGCGTGCGGGATCCGCCGAGAGCTGTCCTCTTGCGCAGGACCGGCGGTAGATACCAGGCCCCCCGCCACGAGTTCATGCGGTAGGAGGCGGCCGCCGTGCGGTCGCGCCAGCTCTGCGTCAGGCAGAGTTGGTCGATCAATTCACCTTCATGTTACAGGTGCTTCCGGGTGAAGGGCCTTGCTTTCGGAGATTTTCCTCCTGTGCGGGCCGGAGCGGGTTCCTCACCCGTGCCCAGCCAGTCCGCCAGCTTGCCGCCCTGGCCGACCGCGCGCAGCCGCCTCTCGGCCGCGTCCCGCACCGGGTCCGTGGCCACCACCAGCAGTTCGTCCCCGCGCTGGAGGACGGTCGTCGGCTGCGGTACGAAGCTGGTGCCGTTGCGGACGACCAAGGTGACGGCGGCGCCGGGCGGCAGCCGCAGCTCTCCCACCTCCACGCCGTGCATGCGCGATTCCCCGGGGACGGAGACCGACAGCAGGTGTCCGCGCAGCCGCTCCAGCGGCGCGGATTCGATGCCGAGGTCGGCCGCGGTGTCCTCGGACTCCTGGAGGCGCAGACGCCGTGCCACCCAGGGCAGCGTCGGCCCCTGCACCAGTGTGTAGACCACGACCAGGACGAAAACGATGTTGAAGATCTTGTCGCTGCCCTCGATGCCGCTCACCATGGGGATGGTGGCGAGCACGATGGGCACCGCACCGCGCAAGCCGGCCCACGACAGAAGTGCCTGTTCGCGCATCGACGTGCGGAACGGCAGCAGGCTCAGGAGTACGGACGCGGGCCGGGCGACCATGGTCAGGACAAGGCCGACGATGATCGCCGGCCAGATGTCGGCGACGAGTTTGTGCGGCGTGGCCAGCAGTCCGAGCAGCACGAACATGCCGATCTGTGCCATCCAGCCGAGCCCGTCGGCGAAGCCGCGGGTCGCCGCCCAGTGCGGCAGTCCCGCGTTGCCCATGATCACTGACGCCAGGTAGACGGCGAGGAAGCCCGAGCCGTGCGCCATGGCGCCCGCCGCGTACGCCGTCACCGCGATGGCCATCACGGCGATCGGATACAGGCCGGAGGCGGGCAGGGCGACGCTGCGCAGCCCGAGCGAGCCCAGCCACCCCACCGCGAGGCCGATGGCCGCGCCGATCGCGAGTTCCAGCCCGATCTCGCCGAGCAGGTGGTACCAGCTCTCCACGGGGCCCACCGTGGAGAACGCGACGACCAGAATCACCACCGGGGCGTCGTTGAATCCCGACTCCGCCTCCAGCACACCGGTCAGCCGGCCAGGCAGCGGCACTTTGCGCAGCACCGAGAAGACGGCCGCGGCGTCCGTCGAGGACACCACCGCGCCGATGATCAGCGCCTGCCGCCAGTCGAGACCGACCAGGTAGTGCGCGCCGGCCGCGGTGATCCCCACGCTCACCGCGACACCGAATGTCGACAGGACGACTGCCGACGGAAGTGCCGGTTTGATCTCTTTCCACTGCGTCCCCAGGCCGCCCTCGGCCAGGATGACGACGAGCGCCGCGTAGCCGATCACCTGAGTCAGTTCGGCGTTGTCGAACGCGACGTTGCCGATGCCGTCCTGGCCCAGTGCGACGCCGATTCCGAGGTAGATCAGCAAGCTGGGGAGGCCGGTGCGGGAGGACAGGCGCACCGCCGCGACGGCGACCAGGAGGACGACGGCACAGATGAGCATGAGTTCGTTGAGCTGGTGGACAGTCAGGGGCCGGTCCTTTCCTGGGGCCTGCCGGATCGTTCCTTCCGACGGCGAGGTAGTTTCATTACCTTACCTAATCTTTGACGCTTCCTTAACGCCGCACCACTGCTGCCCCTTGGGGTGTTCCGGAGACCGAGTCGGGAGCGGTACAGGGCTGCGCCTATGGTTGCTCCAGCACTCCAGGACCACCCTGCCCCGCGAAGGACAGCGATGCCCGCCACCACCACAGACCCTTCCGGAGCCGCCCCCACCGGCAAGAAGAAGAGGGGGCGTCGCGCTCGTCTGCTCGTGATCGTGCTGGTGCTGGCGATCGTCGCGGGCGTCGGTTACGGCGCGTACTGGGGCGTGAGCACCGTGCGGGCCTCGTTCCCCCAGACCAGCGGCGAACTCACGCTCGACGGTCTGACGGGGCCGGTCGACGTGAAGCGCGACGCCAACGGCATCCCGCAGATCTACGCCTCCTCCGACGCCGACCTCTTCCGTGCCCAGGGCTTCGTCCAGGCACAGGACCGCTTCTGGGAGATGGACGTACGCCGGCACATGACGTCGGGACGTCTCTCGGAGATGTTCGGTGAAGGTCAGGTGGAGACCGACGCCTTCCTCCGCACGCTCGGCTGGCGGCAGGTCGCGCAGCAGGAGTACGACACCAAGCTGTCGCCGGAGACGAAGAAGTACCTCCAGGCTTACGCGTCCGGGGTCAACCAGTACCTCAAGGGGCGTTCCAACAAGGACATCTCCGTCGAGTACGCGGCCCTCGGCTTCAAGTACGACTACACGCCCGAGGAGTGGACCCCGGTCGACTCGGTGGCCTGGCTCAAGGCGATGGCCTGGGACCTGCGCGGCAACATGCAGGACGAGATCGACCGCTCGCTGCTGGCCGGCCGTCTGGACCAGAAGCAGATCGCCGACCTGTACCCGGCCTACCCCTTCGACCGGAACAAGCCGATCGTCGAAGAGAACAAGGCCAAGTCCGGCAGCAGCGGCAACGGCCTGTCCGGCAACGGCACAGGCATCAACAACGGCGCAGGCAACAACGGCACAGGCATCAACAACGGCACAGGCAACAACGGCGCAGGCATCAACAACGGCACAGGCACCGGTAGCAGCGGCGGCACCGACAACGGCACAGGCACCGCCGGAACCGGTACGGGAAGCGGCACCAGCAGCACCGCCGGAACCGGAACCGGCACGGGCACGGGCACCAGCACCGGCGGCAGCGGCGATTCCGTCGGCAGCGCCACCCAGAACCTCAACACCCAGCTCTCCCGCATCTCCGACGCCCTCGACAAGGTCCCCGCCCTGCTCGGACCCAACGGCAACGGCATCGGCTCCAACTCCTGGGTCGTGTCCGGCGCGAAGACGACGACCGGTAAACCGCTCCTCGCCAACGACCCGCACCTCGCCCCGCAGATGCCGTCGCTCTGGTACCAGATGGGCCTGCACTGCCGCCAGGTCAGCGCCCAGTGCCAGTACGACGTCGCCGGCTACACCTTCTCCGGCATGCCCGGCGTGGTCATCGGCCACAACCAGAACATCGCCTGGGGCATGACCAACCTGGGCGCCGACGTCACCGACCTCTACCTGGAGAAGGTCGGCCCGAACAACACGTACCTGTACGACGGCAAGGAGAAGCCGTTCCGGACCCGCGAGGAGACCATCAAGGTCGCCGGCGGCGAACCGAAGAAGATCACCGTCCGTTCCACGGACAACGGTCCGCTGGTCTCGGACCGCGACTCCCGGATCGAGGCGGTCGGCCAGAAGGCGCCCGTCGACAACGCCGCCCCCGACCGCGGCAACGGCTACGCCGTCTCGCTGAAGTGGACGGCGCTGGAGCCCGGCAGGTCCATGGACGCCGTCTTCGAACTCAACAAGGCCAAGGACTTCACGGCGTTCCGCGCAGCCGCCGCCCATTTCGAGGTGCCGTCCCAGAACCTCATCTACGCCGACACCGCGGGCAACATCGGCTACCAGGCCCCGGGCTCGATCCCCGTCCGCAAGGGCGGCCGCGACGGCAGCATGCCCGCCGCGGGCTGGCTTTCGAGGAACGGCTGGCAGGGCTACATCCCCCAGGACGAGCTGCCGTACGAGTACAACCCCCGTCGCGGCTACATCGTCACCGCCAACCAGGCCGTGATCGATCCCAAGAAGGACAAGCTCTTCCTCACCAAGGACTGGGGCTACGGCGCCCGCTCCCAGCGCATCAACGACCTGATCGAGTCCAAGACCAAGGACGGCGGCAAGATCAGCTCGGACGACATGCGCACCATGCAGATGGACAACAGCAGCGAGATCGCCAAGCTGCTCACGCCCTACCTGCTGAAAATCGACATTTCCGACCCGTACATCCGTGAGGCGCAGAAGCTCCTCGAAGGCTGGGACTACACCCAGGAGTCCGACTCGGCGGCCGCCGCCTACTTCAACGGCGTCTGGCGCAACATCCTGCGGCTCTCCTTCGGGAACAAGCTGCCGAAGGAGCTGCGGGTCGAGGGCTCCTGCCTGTACGTGCGCTCCGCCGACGGCTCCGGCCCCGTCGACGACCTCGCCAAGCCGACCCGCGAGTGCGGTGAGCGCGACGGTGACAGCGCACAGCCCGACGGCGGCGACCGCTGGTTCGAGGTCGTCCGCAAGCTCGTCAAGGACGAGAAGAGCGACTGGTGGTCCTCGCCCGCCTCCCGCACGGACAAGGCCACCACCACCCGTGACGAGCTGTTCGCCCGTGCCATGGAGGACGCCCGCTGGGAGCTGACCGCCAAGCTCGGCAAGGACATCAGCACGTGGGAGTGGGGCCGCCTGCACCAGCTGACGCTGACGAACCAGACCCTCGGCGTCGAAGGCCCCGGCTTCGTCCAGCACCTCCTCAACCGCGGTCCCTGGAACCTGGGCGGCGGCGAGGCCACCGTCAACGCCACCGGCTGGAACGCAGCCGGCGGCTACGAGGTCGTCTGGGTTCCCTCGATGCGCATGGTCGTCAACCTCGGCGCCCTCGACAAGTCCCGCTGGATCAACCTGACGGGCGCCTCGGGCCACGCGTACAGCCCGAACTACAGCGATCAAACGGACATGTGGGCCAAGGGCGAACTGCTCGACTGGCCGTTCAGCAGGGAAGCGGTCGACAAGAGCACCAGCGAGACCCTGGTCCTCAAGCCGGCCTAGGACGGCGGGTGGCCCGCCTCGCGGCCACCGCCCCCGAAGCCCCCCGTCCCCTGCAAGCCACCACCTGCCCGTAAGCCACCACCTGCCCGTAAGCCACCACCTGCCCGTAAGACACCACCTGCCCGTAAGCCACCCTCCGCCGGGCAGCCGACCACCGCCCGCCCGCAGATCACCACTCGCCGGGCGGTCACGGCCCGAACCGGCGTACGCCGCCGGGCGTCACCACCGCGTGAACGGGGTGGTCGTGGGGTTCCGCCGGAACCTTCGCGACTACCTCGTTCTCGTACAGCAGCACCACCAGCCGCGCCCCGCGCTCCGGCGCCCGCGCCCCCTCCGCCGCCGCTACGCGTGCGTGCGCGCGTGCCCCCTCTGCCGCCTCGCGCTCCAGGCGCTCCAGTACCCGGTCGTAGGACCCGCCGCCGCGCCCCAGCCGCATCCCCCGCCCGTCCACCGCGAGCCCCGGCAGCAACACCGCCTCCGCCTCCCGTACGGCCTCCACACCGAGCCTGGGCCCGCCGGGCTCCCACAGGCCGCGTCCGGCCCGTACAAGTCCGTCCACGCCCTCGTACGCCGCCCAGTCGAGGTCGTTGTCGGGCAGTAGGACCGGGAGCAGTACGCGCACCCCGCGCGCGTGCAGCTCCTCCAGCAGTACGCGCGTGCCGGGCTCGCGGCCGACCGAGACGTACGCGGCCACCGTGCGCGCCCCGGCCAGTTCCGGCAGCTCCCCCGCGCGCCGGGCGAGAACCGCGGCGGCCTCCCGTGCGTCCTCCTCGGACAACAGGCGTCTCGCGGCCAGAAGTTCCCGGCGCAGTACGGACTTCGCAGCCGCCGTTGTGGTCATCTCTTCTCCACTCGAAGCCACTTGGCCTCCACTATTCGCTCATACAGCAACAAAGTGTCCGGAACCCGACCTTCCGTACCGCAGCAGCCGATATCGTTCCGGCATGACTCAGGCGCACCGCAGAATCAGCAAGGCTGTCATTCCGGCAGCGGGACTGGGCACCCGCTTCCTTCCGGCGACGAAGGCCACTCCCAAGGAGATGCTGCCCGTCGTCGACAAGCCCGCGATCCAGTACGTGGTCGAGGAAGCCGCCGGGGCCGGACTCTCCGACGTCCTCATGGTGACCGGCCGCAACAAGCGCCCGCTTGAGGACCACTTCGACCGCAACTACGAGCTGGAGTCCGCCCTCACCAAGAAGGGCGACGCGGACCGTCTGGCCCGTGTGCAGGAGTCCAGTGACCTGGCGACCATGCACTACGTCCGCCAGGGCGACCCCCGGGGCCTGGGGCACGCCGTCCTGTGCGCCGCCCCGCACGTCGGCGACGAGGCCTTCGCCGTCCTCCTCGGCGACGACCTGATCGACCCCCGCGACCCCCTCCTCGCCCGCATGGTCGAGGTCCAGCAGACGTACGGCGGCAGCGTCGTCGCCCTCATGGAGGTCGACCCCGCACAGATCCATCTCTACGGATGTGCGGCCGTCGAACCGTCCGGGGACGGCGACGTCGTCAAGGTCACCGGCCTCGTCGAGAAGCCCGGACCGGAGGAGGCCCCCAGCAACCTCGCGGTCATCGGCCGGTACGTCCTGGACCCGGCGGTCTTCGGGATACTGCGGGAGACGGCGCCGGGTCGCGGCGGCGAGATCCAGCTCACCGACGCCCTCCAGAAACTGGCCGAGGACGAGAAGGTCGGCGGCCCTGTGCACGGCGTCGTCTTCAAGGGACGGCGCTATGACACCGGGGACCGCGGGGACTATCTTCGGGCGATTGTCAGACTCGCATGCGAACGTGATGACCTGGGCCCGGACTTCAAGACCTGGCTTCGCAGTTACGTCACCGAGGAGATGTAGCAAGTGAGCACCACCGAAGCACCGTCCGCCGCCTCCCCCGACAACGGGAGCGGACCCGACCGCGTCTGGTCGGTGGACGAGCACCTGGACGACGTCCTCGGCGCGATCCACCCGTTGGAGCCCATCGAGCTGCAACTGCCGGACGCGCAGGGCTGTGTACTGGTCGAGGACGTCACCGTTCCGCTCGCGCTGCCGCCCTTCGACAACAGCTCGATGGACGGGTACGCGGTCCGGGTGGCCGACGTCACCGGCGCGAGCGCGGAGTTCCCCGCCGTGCTCACGGTGATCGGTGACGTGGCGGCGGGCTTCGGTGGCGCCCGGGACATCAACGTCGGTCCCGGCGAGGCCGCCCGCATCATGACCGGCGCCCCGCTCCCGCCCGGCGCGGAGGCGGTCGTTCCGGTCGAGTGGACCGACGGCGGCAGCGGCGGCGGCCCCGCCACCACCATGCGCGCGGCGGGGGCCCACCCCGACGACTCCACCGGCGAGGTCCGCGTCCACCGGCCTGCCGAAGCCCGCGCGCACGTCCGCGCGGCCGGCAGCGACGTCAAGGCCGGCGACACGGCCCTCGAAGCCGGAACGGTGCTCGGCCCGCCCCAGATCGGCCTGCTCGCCGCGATCGGCCGGCCCTCCGTCCTGGTCCGCCCGCGGCCCCGCGTGGTCGTGATGTCCACCGGATCCGAGCTGGTCCAGCCCGGCGAGAAGCTGGAAGCGGGCCAGATCTACGACTCCAACAGCTTCACCCTCACCGCCGCCGCACGCGCCGCCGGAGCCATCGCCTACCGCGTCGGCGCGGTCACCGACGACGCCGACGAGCTCCGCGCCACCATCGAGGACCAGCTCGTCCGCGCCGACCTCCTGATCACCACGGGCGGTGTCAGCGTCGGCGCGTACGACGTGGTCAAGGAGGCCCTGGCCTCCGTCGCCGACGAGGACGAACCCGGCAGCGGTGTCGACTTCCGCAAGCTGGCCATGCAGCCGGGCAAGCCGCAGGGCTTCGGCTCCATCGGGCCCGACCACACCCCGCTGCTCGCGCTTCCCGGCAACCCGGTCTCCTCCTACGTCTCCTTCGAGCTGTTCGTCCGCCCCGTCATCCGCGCCCTGATGGGGCTGAAGGACGTCCACCGCACGACGGTCCGCGCCACCCTGGAGGCGTCGGAGCCCCTGGCGTCGCCCGCAGGGAAGCGCCAGTTCCTGCGCGCGACGTACGACGCCGCCGCGGGCACCGTCACTCCGGTGGGCGGTTCCGGCTCCCACCTGATCGCCGCCCTCGCGCACGCGGATTCGCTGCTCGTGGTTCCCGAGGACACCACCGCCGTGGAGCCCGGCACGGAAGTCGGAGTGGTCCTGCTCACGCAATGACCCGCCGGTGGCGGTACGGTGTCTGCCGCTGCGCCGTGGCAACGACTGCCAACGTCTGCCCACGACTGCCGAGGCAACGACCGGCGCCGGAACGCGAGGCGGAGACATGAGTACGCAGAGCAGGCTGACGCACATCGACGAGGCCGGTGCGGCCCGGATGGTCGACGTCTCCGAGAAGAACGTGACCACCCGCACCGCGCGTGCCAGCGGCCGCGTCCTCGTCGCACCCCGAGTGATCGAACTCCTCCGTGGCGAGGGCGTCCCCAAGGGCGACGCCCTCGCCACCGCCCGCATCGCCGGCATCATGGGCGCCAAGCGCACCCCAGATCTGATCCCGCTCTGTCACCCGCTCGCGGTCTCCGGCGTCAAAGTCGACCTGTCGGTCGCCGACGACGCGGTGGAGATCCTGGCCACCGTGAAGACCACGGACCGTACGGGCGTCGAGATGGAGGCCCTGACCGCCGTCACCGTCGCCGCCCTCACCGTGATCGACATGGTGAAGGCCGTCGACAAGGGCGCGGTCATCACGGACGTACGGGTCGAGGAGAAGACCGGCGGCAAGTCCGGCGACTGGAACCGCTCATGAGCACCTGGCACCTGACGTTCTCCCCGACCGTCTCCACGCAGTCCACGCAGTCCACGCACGCCACGCACGCCACGCACGCCACGCAGACCACGCACGCCACGACGCCAGCCGCATCGACGGACGCCACGGGACCGTCCGTCGCCCCCGTGGGCCCGCCCGGAACGGGGGGCTCCGGGGTCACCACCCGCGTCACGGCCCTCGCCCCCGACTCACCGCTGAGCACCGACGCCCCCGTCTCCGAGGCGCACGCGCACCCGCGGACCATTCCCGGGCCCGTCTCCGAACCCGGCTACCAGTCGCAGGTACCGGGCGAACCCGCGCACGCGGGCCCCGACGTGCGCCCGTACCGCGCCCTCGTCGTCACCGCCTCCAACCGGGCCTCCGCCGGCGTCTACGCCGACAAGGGCGGCCCCCTCGTCGCCGAGGGACTGACCCGGATGGGCTTCACCGTCGACGGACCGGTGGTCGTTCCCGACGGCGACCCCGTCGAGGCGGCCCTGCGGGACGGCGTGGCCGCCGCGTACGACGCGATCGTCACCACCGGCGGCACCGGCATCTCACCCACCGACCGCACCCCCGACGCCACGCGCAAGGTCCTCGACCACGAGATCCCCGGCATCCCCGAGGCCATCCGCGCCGAAGGCCGCCCGCACGTTCCCACGGCATCCCTCTCCCGCGGCCTGGCGGGCGTGGCGGGCGGCGGTACGACGCTGATCGTCAACCTTCCGGGGTCCACCGGCGGCGTCCGTGACGGCCTCGCGGTACTGGACCGGATCCTGCTGCACGCCGTCGACCAGCTCCGCGGCGGCGACCACCCGAGGACCGGTGGACCCGCCGGTTCCTCCGGAGGTCCCCACTGAACGGCTCCGTCTGGCCCGTAGAGCTGGTGGACGGTGACGTCGCCCTCCGTCCGATAAGAATGCGCGACCAGCGGGCCTGGCGCGAGGTCAACCGGCGCAACCGTGACTGGCTCCGCCCGTGGGAAGCGACCATTCCGCCACCCGCACCGCTGGGCCCGGTAACCCACCGGCCGACCTACCGTCAGATGGTGCGCCACCTGCGGGCGGAGGCGAACGCCGGCCGGATGCTGCCGTTCGTCATCGACTACCGAGGTCGACTTGTCGGCCAGCTCACCGTCGCCGGCATCACCTGGGGCTCGATGTGTTCCGGGCACGTCGGTTACTGGGTCGACCGGGACGTGGCAGGCCGGGGCGTCATGCCGACCGCGGTGGCGCTCGCCGTCGACCACTGTTTCCGCAGCGTGGGCCTGCACCGCGTAGAGGTGTGCATTCGCCCGGAGAACGGCCCCAGCCGCCGCGTCGTCGAAAAGCTGGGTTTCCGTGAGGAGGGCCTGCGCCCGCGCTACCTGCACATCGACGGCGACTGGCGTGACCACCTGGTCTTCGCCCTGACCTCGGAGGAGGTGCCCGAAGGCGTCCTCGGCCGGTGGCGGCGCCGTTCCACCTCGCAGAGCGATCTCTAGGGAGTAGAATAAATGTTCGAATATCTCTGTAGCTGGAATCCCGCGCACCTAAAAAGTTCGGAATATCAGACAGATACGTACGACACACCGGCCCAATTGGCCGATGCCTCCCTTCGGGCACCTCTACGGTGTGGGGTGTGAGCAGCAGCGGCCTGATCTACGCAGTCATTGTCGGGGCCTGGGCCGCCTACTTGGTGCCGATGTGGCTCCGCAGGCAGGACGAACTCAACGAGGCCCGTCCGACGGAACGCTTCAGCACCGCCATCCGACTGCTGTCCGGACGGGCGGCCATGGAGCGCCGGTACGCCAAGGAACTCCGACAGCGCGACGCCGAGGACGTCCACGGCGACCCGGACGGTGCGGACGGTAGGGAGCCCGGCGACCCCGACGCCCGGAACAGTGCGGATACGGCGACCGATTCGGTCGACGTCCGCGCCTTCGCGACGCCCCCGGCCAGGACCGAACACCCGGCCCCGGCCCGTCGGCAGTCCGCGCGCGAGCACGCGAAGGCCCCCGTGCGGGAGTCCGTACCCGAGCCCGAGCCGGCGCGCGACGCTCCTGCGCACGACCACGCCTCGCGTGACCACTCGTCACCGCATCAGTCGGCGCGCGACCGGTCCACGCGTGACCAGGTGGCCCGCGAGCCCGAACGGCAGCGCGAGAAAGCCGTTCCCGTCCAGTCGGCCCGGGAGCAGTCGGCCTCCGCTGAGCGGGCCCGCCGCTCCAAGGTGCTCGCCCGCAGGCGGCGTACCACCGTCATGCTCTTCGCCGCGTTCACCCTCGGTGCGATCGTCGCCGCCGTCGGCGGCCTCGCCTACCTCTGGGCGCCCGGCGTCCCGGCCGTCCTCCTCAGCGCGTACATCGTGCACCTGCGCGGCCAGGAGAAGCGCCGGTTCGTCTTCACCATGGACCGCCGTCGCGCCGAACTCGCCGCCCAGCGACTGCGCGAACAGCGCACCCAGCAGGTCCGCCGCCCCGCACCGCCGTCGCAGCAGACGCCGCCCGCCCCCGGCGAGCTGCACCCGCACCAGCCCCACCAGCAGTCGCACCAGCGACACCCCCGCCAGCAGCACGCCCACCCGTACCGTCGTCCCGAGCCCGGCGAGCGCCCCGAGCCGGAGCCCGCCCCCGTCGTCTCCCCCCAGGAGGCCGGCCGGCGGGCTCTGGTCGAGCAGACCGACCACGCGGAGTGGGTCGACCAGCAGCGCGAGCGCGAGCGAGGCGCCGCCCGCGGCGAGAGCTGGGAGCCGGTGCCCGTCCCGCTTCCCACGTACGTCACCGCCCCCGTCGCCCCGCGCGCCAACGGCGACCTCGACCTCGGCGCTCCCGACACCTGGAGCGCCGCCCGCTCCAGCACCGCCGACCCGACGCCTCCCGCCGAGGACGTCCCGTCCTCGGCCGAGCGACGCCCCTCCGCGGGTCGCCGCTCCCGCGACCGCGGCCGCACCCCGCTCTTCGACCAGTACGACGATGACGACGAACGCCCCCGTGCCGCCAACGAGTGACCCGCCGCAGGTGAGGGGCGTCGGAACGGATTTCCAAGCACCCCGCAGGAGGTGCTAGAGTTCATCTCGTTGCAAGGGCCTGTGGCGCAGTCTGGTAGCGCACCTCGTTCGCATCGAGGGGGTCTGGGGTTCAAATCCCCACAGGTCCACAACAAGGATCGTTCTTGAGTGTGCTCAGGATCGGTTCGCGAGTCCCGTCCGATCATGTTGATCGGGCGGGACTTCGTCGTTTCCGGGGCCCGTCGTGAGGTCTGGGGTGCGCAGCTTGTGCCGGACGGGCACGGGCACGGGCGTGAGCCGTAGGGCATGTGGGCGTGGTGCGTCCGCCCACGGCAGCAACCGGCCGGCCGCAACCCTGTCGGCCGCGACCGGCCGGCCGCGACCCTGTCGGCGGCAACCTGTCGGCCGCAACCCGGTCAGCACCGAAGCGGCCGGCACCCACCGCGGACGTTCCCGCTCCCCGGGCGCGCTTCGAGCTCGTCCGGCAGCTCGTGGCTCCGGAAGTTCTCCGCCCCGTCTTGCACCGCGCTCGACGCCTTCGCCCCCAAGCCTGGGTGTCTGCGCGGCGATGCCCCGTTGCGGTCATGAAGTTCCCTTTCGGGCACTGATCAAGGCTGGGGAAGGAGGTCACGGCGTGGTAAAGGACACATCGCATTCTGGATGTTTGGCCCTCTGGCGGGGCCGCCCGGAGGTGCACGCGTCTCTTCCGTCCTCCCAGGCGGACGATCGTCTCGTATGGGTGGCCGGAAGATCTCTTTACTTTTCCCGTCTTGATGCGTGCTAAGGGATCTGGATCCAATGGAACGCTCTGACCAGGTGCATCGGCCACTGGAAGCTGTTCCTCATGACTCATCACATACGTGCGGCCACACCGCAGTTGCGAGCCGCGAGACGACCGTCGGTCACACAGCACAAGGGGGACCCCACTGCATCGCTCCCGCCGGTGGCCATGGATGCGCCGGGGTGGGACGCGCCTGGTGCCAGGTACTTCGCGGACGCCCATGTCCGGCGGCACGAGCGGCGCAACGCGTTGCACACCCTGCAGGGACTGAGGGAGCTCGCACGGTACGCCGAGAAGCAGCCCGAACTGTTCGCCGCCTCCACCGGCGCCCCACTCGCCGAGATCGGCGAGATCAACAAGCGGGTCGGCGACCCCCTGCTCCGTGCCCAGCTGGTAGGCAAGCTGCTGGCTGCCGCGGAACACGGAGTGGAGCTGCGGCTCGGCCCCGGGTCCTGCCTGCCCGACTCCGTCGGGGGCGCGGGTGAGGTCGCCACCGTTCTCGGCAACCTCATCGACAACGCCATGGACGCGGCCGTGAAGACCGGCCGCCCCGGGCCCCGTGTGGAGGTGGCACTCCGTCAGGAACAGGGCGTCGTCGAACTGCGTGTGACCGACAACGGTCCTGGCGTCGCCCCGCACCTACGGCAGTGGATATTCACCCGGGGGGCCACCACCAAACGGTCCGCGTCGGGGCGGCCGCGGGGGATCGGGCTCGCGCTCGTCCTGGCCATCTCACGGGAACGCGGCGGATCGGTCGCGGTCACCGACAGGGAGGAGGGCGGTGCCGTCTTCACCGTGCGAATGAAGGCGGTGTCAAGGCGCTCAGCGGCGCCGGCCGGCGTGTAGGCGCCGGGCAGTCTCAAGAATTCTGTACCAATCGGGGGGACCGATGATCAACGTGCTCGTTGTCGACGACGATTTCTACGTGGCGAAGATAAACGCCCATTACGTGTCCGCGGTGCCGGGCTTCCGTGTCGCGGGCATCGCGCACAGCGCCGCTCCCGCCTTCGCCGCCGTCGAGCGCGGCGGCATCGACCTGATCCTCCTCGATCAGCATCTGCCGAACGAGAGCGGACTGTCCCTCACCCGGCGGCTCCGGCGTCTGGGTCACGACATCGACGTCATCATGGTCACGGCCGACCGTCGGTCCGAATCGGTGCGCGAGGCACTTCGCGCCGGCGTCCTGCACTATCTCGTGAAGCCGTTCACCGGCGACGGGCTGCGCAGCAGGCTGGAGGCATACGCCCACCTGCGCGGCACCATCGACGACGCCACGGAGATGGACCAGGCCCGCATCGACCGGACGCTCGGCACCCTGCGCACCGCCGAGGCCGAGCACGCCATGCCCAAGGGGTACTCGGAGCGCACCGTCGAGCTGGTTTCGCGCATCGTGAGGGAGCACGGGAGCGACCAGCAGCTGTCCACCCAGGAGGTGTCCGAGCTGGCGGGGATCAGCCGGTCCACCGCCCAGCGGTACCTGAAGTTGCTCGCGGAGAGCGGCAAGTTGCGGCTCACCCTGCGGTACGGCGACAGCGGGCGGCCCGAGCACCTGTACACCGGTGTGTGATGGCGGCGTACGACAGTGGACTGCACGCGTGGTTCCAGCAGTACTTCGTCGTCTCCGGCCGGCTGCCGCTCCTCTCCTTCCTCCTCGGGCTGCTCGGCGCGTTCATCGGGATCCGGGTCAGTGTCCGGCTGATCCGTGCAGAGGCGCGCTGGTGGCCGGGGAACGTCCGGCTGGGCGGTCTCCATGTCCACCACGTGGTCTTCGGCGTGGTCTTCATGGTGACCGCGGGCGTCGCGGGGTTCGTCGTGCCGGACGGGATGACGGTCTGGCGCACCGCCCTCGCGGTGCTGTTCGGCATCGGCACCGGGCTCGTTCTCGACGAGTTCGCGTTGCTCCTGCACCTGGAGGACGTCTACTGGACCGAGCGCGGGCGCATCTCCCTCGACGCGGTCTTCGCCGTCGTCGCGCTGAGCACCATGGTGCTGATGGGGTTGCGCCCGCTCGGCCCGTACGGCTGGTGGGCCTCCGGTCGGGAGGAGAGCGTCACGCGCTTCGTCCTCGCGGTGGCCGGCGCCCTCCTCCTCGTTGTCGTCACCCTGCTCAAGGGCAAGACCTGGACCGGGCTGGTCGGCATCTTCTGGCCGCCGCTGCTGGTCGTCGGCGCGCTGCGGCTCGGCCGGCCCCGGTCGCCCTGGGCGCGCCGGCGGTACGGCACCCGGCATCCGGGCAAGCAGGCGCGTGCGGAAGCGCGGGAGCGCAGGCTGCGGGTGCCCATGGTGGCCGCCAAGGTGCGCGTCCAGGAACTGGTCGCCGGGCGGCACGACCTGCCGGACCCCGTTCCTGCGCCGCCGCGACGAGCGCGGGGGTGCCCGCCCCGGCTTCCACGCGCCGCCGCGCGGCCCTGGTCGGGCCGTGGCACCCGTCAGCGGAGCGGCCGTTGGATTTACGAGCAGAACAGGCTTTCCGCAGTCAAATCGGTTTGCGCCCACAACGGTGGCGGGGCTCCGCCCATGACCTAGCCTCCCAACGAATCCTCGGCGATCGACAGGAAACCGATCCGTGCTGTCTCGTGTTCTCCCCCCGCCCGGCCCTGCCCGGATGCTCACCTTCATCACCATGGTGATGAGCCTGGGGCAAGGGCTGTGGATGGCCATCAACGCGATCTACGCGGTGACGATCGTCCGCCTCACACCGGGACAGCTCGGTATCAGCCTGGGTATCGCGGCCGTCCTGGTCCTCGTGTCCAGCATCCCGCTCGGTCATCTCGCCGACCGGGCGGGGCCGCGCACCGTTCAGCTGTGGTCGTTCCTGTCGCTGGCGCCGCTGACCGTCGCGCTGGTGTTCGTGCAGGGCTTCTGGTCGTACCTGCTCGTCACGTCCGTCCAGGGTCTGGCCTACCGGGCCGGCAACAACGCACGGAAGGCGATGATCGCGGCCAATGTGCCGCGTGCGGACCGGCCGCACGTCATGGCGTACATCCGGGCCGCGCTCAACGTCACCATGGCGATCGGAGCCTGCCTGGCGGGCCTCGTCCTGGTGTGGGGCGAGCGGATCGGCTACCAGGGCGCCGTCGTCTTCACCGCCTTCTGCTTCCTCGCCACCGGTCTGCTCACCCTGAAGGAGGCGCCGGTGGCGCCGGTGCCGGCAACGGCCGGCACCGCCTTCGCGGTGCTGCGCGACAAGCCGTTCCTGGCGTTCACCGTCCTGGACGGGATGCTCGTCACCCACGCCCTGCTGCTGGACCTCGTACTGCCCCTGTGGGTGATCCACCACACGGACGCCCCGCGCTGGATGAGCGCGGCCATCCTGCTCGTCAACACCGCCTTCGTGGTGGCCTTTCAGACCCGGGCCGCACGGGGCACCGGCGACCCCAGGTCCGCGTCCTGGGCGAGCCTGCAGGGCGCCGGCTGCGTCGCGGCCGCCTGCCTGATCTTCGCCACGACCAGCGGGACCGGGCTGCTGGCCTCCTGCGCACTCCTCGTCGTGGGCGCGCTGCTGCACGCGCTCGGCGAGATCCGGCAGGCGGCGGGCAGTTGGACCATCGTCTTCGACCTCGCGCCCAACCATGCCCAGGGCCAGTACCAGGGCATGTACAAGATGGGCGGCGACATCGGCAAGATGTTCGCTCCCGCCGTCCTGACCTGGCTGATCATCGGCCACGGCGTGATCGGCTGGATCGTCCTGGCCGTGTCGTACGCCGTGCTGGGCGCCGCCATGCCGGCCGTCGTGGCCCGCGGCACCCGCAGCCGGTCCACCGCCGAAGAAGCGCCGGCCGCTGCCTGAGGCGCGGCCGGACGCCTGCCCACCAGACCCCTCACCTCGACGAGGTTTCCCCCATGACCTGCACCATCGCTCCCCGGAGCGTCAACCTCCAGGGTGTCTGCCTGGTGGACGAAACACACGGCTGGGCCGTCGGCGACGGGGGCATGATCCTCGCGACCGACGACGGCGGCCTGCGCTGGCACTCCCAGGGCAGCACGGACAAGGACCTGCGCGCGGTCTGCTTCGCCGACACCGAACGCGGCTGGACAGCGGGTCGCGACGGCGTCATCCTGCACACCACCGACGGCGGCCGCCGCTGGGAGCAGCGGGCGACCGGCACGGACCGGAACCTGTACGGCATCTCCTTCGAGCCCGCCGGCCGCACCGGCTGGGCCGTCGGCGACAGCGGCACCGTCCTCGCTTCCTTCGACGGTGGGCTCACCTGGCAGCCGCAGTCCTCCGACGGCACCCACTTCACGCGCTGTTTCACGTGGGACGAGAAGACCGCGTGGATCATCGGCAAGCGCGGCAGCATCCACGCCACCACCGACGCGGGCATGACCTGGGTCGTCCAGCAGAGCAACGCCGAGGTCGACCTGCGCGGCATCTTCGCGGTCTCGCCCGAACTGTGCTGGGCCGTCGGCCGCATGGGCACCGTCCTGCGCTCCGAGGACGGCGGCACCACCTGGACGAGAGAGGACAGCGGCACCGGTCTCGATCTGTACGGGCTGTGGGCGGCACCGGACGGCCGCGAGGTCAGGACCTCCGGCGACGACGGGATCGTCCTCGCCTCCCACGACGGCGGGCGCACCTGGTCCCCGCAGCCCAGCGGCACGACCAAGGACGTGGTGTCGCTCGCCTTCATGCCCGACACCCGGCACGGCTGGACGGTCGGCGACTCCGGCCTCATCCTGGCCACCCCCGACGGCGGCGACACCTGGACACCGCAACTCAGCGGCATCCACAAGGATCTCGTCGGCCTGCACGGCGCGGGCGCCGCCCGCTGGGTGGTCGGCGGGGAAGGCGTGCTCGCCGTCACCACGGACGGCGGCGGCACCTGGCAGGTCGGCGACACCGGCACCGGCACACAGCTCTGGGACGTGACCTTCCTCGCCGACGCCCGGCGCGGGTGGGCCGTCGGGGACACCGGCCTGGTCCTGGCCACCGACGACGGCGGAGCGTCCTGGAGCCGCCAGGGGGCTCCCACGGCGGAGCCGCTGCTGAGCGTCCACTTCGAGGGCGAGCACGGCTGGGCGGCCGGCGGCGCCGGTACCGTCCTGGCCACCGTCGACGCCGGCGCCACCTGGCGCCCGGTGGACACCCCTGCCGAAGTCCCCCTGCTGAGCGTCCACTTCGCACCCGGCGGCGAGCGGGGCTGGGCCGTCGGGGCCGAGGGCGTGATCCTGGCCACCGACGACGCGGGCGCCACCTGGCAGGAACAGGACTCCGGGACGAACAGCACCCTGACGCACGTGCACGCGGGTACCGGTGGCAGGGCACGCGTCGTCGGCCGCTCCGGCACCCTCCTCACGACGAACGACGGCGGCGCCACCTGGGCAACGCAGGCCACCGGCACCGACGTCAGCCTGTGGGGCGTCGCGTTCACCGAGGCCGGCGAGCACGGTTGGGCGGTCGGCGACGGCGGCACGGTCCTCGCCACCGAGGACGGTGGCAGCACGTGGGCGCACCAGGACAGCGGCGTCGCCGACAACCTGAAGGCGGTGTGGACGCAGCCCGACGGCACCCGGGTGTGCGCCGCAGGCGACGGCAGCTCCGTCATCGCCACCGACAACCACGGTGCGACCTGGTTCTCGCAAGTCGCCAGCACCGGCCGGAACCTGTACGGCGTCCACCTCCTTCCCGACGGCCGGGACGGCTGGGCGGTCGGTGACGGCGGCACCGTCCTGGCCACCCGCGCCGGCTGCCGCTGGGCGCCGCAGCCCAGCGGCACGGCGGCGAACCTCTACTCCGTCTCTCCCGTGGACCGCGCCACCGCCTGGGCCGTCGGCCGGGCCGGCACCGTCCTGGTCACCCGCGACTCCGGCACCACCTGGCAGCAGCAGCCCAGCGGCAGCACCAGGGACCTCCTCGAAGTCCACATGCGCCCCGACGCCCGCACCGGCTGGGCCGTCGGCGACCGCGGCACCGTCCTCGGCACCCGGGACGGCGGCACCACGTGGGTGCACCAGTCCGGCCCGTACACCGGCTGCGCGCTGTGGGCGGTGGATTTCGCGGACGATCGTACGGGCTGGGCCGTCGGTACCGGCGGCCTCGTCCTCGCCACCCGGGACGGCGGCACCACCTGGGAGTCGCAGGACAGCGGCGGCGAGGACGACCTGATCGACATCCACGCCGTCGACACCGTCACGGCGTGGGCCGTCGGCCACCGCGGCACCGTCCTGCGCACCGGGGACGGCGGCCGTACCTGGGAGCGGCGCGAGAGCCCGACCCGGCAGAACTTCACCGCCGTGCACTTCTCACCCGACGGCCGGTTCGGCTGCGCGGTCGGCCGCAGCGACACCGTCATGACCTCGTACGACGGCGGCGCCACCTGGCAGGTCGGCACCACGGGCACGGGGATGTCCCTGTGGAACGTGCAGGTCCTCTCCGAGCGCGAGTCGTGGATCGTCGGCGACGAAGGCACCGTGCTGTCGACCTCCGACGGCGGCGCATCGTGGGGCCGGCACTTCTACAGCCCGGAGAAGGACGCGGCAGCCCGGCGCTGACCGACACACTGGATCACGACCACCGCAACACCGGAGCAGAGGAAGCAATGGACCACACATACCAGGACGTTCCTACCACCACCCTCGCCGACCTGCTGGGCCGCGAGCAGGTCATGGACATCGGCATCCGCCCGCTGTGGAACTCGCCGCGGATCGCCGGACCCGCGTACACGGCGCGGTGCGAGCCCGGCGACAACCTGATGCTGCACGCCGCGATCTACCGCGCCGAGCCGGGCTCGGTCGTCGTCGTGGAGTCGGGCGACGTGGACTACGCACTGGCCGGCGGCAACGTGTGCGCCGTCGCCCAACGCCGGGGCATCGCGGCCTTCGTGGTCGACGGCGTCATCCGCGACCTCGGCGAGGTGCGCGAGGCCGGGTTCCCGGTCTTCTCGCGCGGCGTCATCCCCATCCCCGGCACCAAGGAGAAGATCGGCGCGCACGGTGAACCCGCCCGCGTCGGCGGTGTGCTGGTGCACCCCGGCGACATCGTGGTCGCCGACGAGGAGGGCGTCGTCGTCACCCCCGCCGCCCGCCGGGAGGAGATCCTCGTGGCCGCCCGCGCGAAGCTCGCCAAGGAGGCCGAGCAGTCCCTCGACGCCTGGGAGGAGAACCACCGCGCCCGCATCGAGAAGGCGCTGAGCGACCAGGGCTTCAGCGGCTGACCGACCCCGCGCTCCGGTCCGCTCCGGCGGACCCCTCTTCAGCGACGTACGCCCGGACACCACCGGGAGTACGTCGCTGTTGCGTTTCCTGCCCCCGGTGATGCTCCGTCTCCGCCGGGGCCAACAGCCCCTCGCCGAGGGGCAAACGAGCAGAACGCCTTTTTCTCGGGTTAAGAGCGTTTAGAGGTTCAGCGCGCGCAATAGAGCCACCGGGAAACGCCGTGACTAGCGTCGTCGGAGTCCAGTCATCGATGAGTTCGGATCGACATGACCACAGCACTGAACGTGCGCCTGGGCGCCGGTCTCCTCCACCACGCGCGCGTCCTGCCCGACCGCGTTGCTCTGACCATCGGCCGCCGCGACTATTCCTACGGAGAGGCCGCGGCCACCGCGCGCCGGTGGGCTGCTCTGCTGGTCGAGGCGGTCGGCGGCCGTCCTCGCCGGGTCGGCGTGTTCGCCCACCGCAGCGAGGCCTCCTACCTGGGGGTCGTCGCCGCGCTGTGCGCGGGCGCCGCCTTCGTACCGCTGAACCGGAAGTTCCCGGACACGCGCACCCGCTCCATGCTGGAGCGCGCCGACGTCGACGCGCTGATCGTCGACGCGGCCTCGTTGCCCGGCCTCGCCGCGCTGCTGCGGGACCTGCCGCGCAAGCCGGTCGTGCTGCTGCCCGACGTCGTACGCAGCCAGGCGGGAGACCTCCCGGGCGTACGGGTGCTGGACGCCATGGACCTGGCCGTGGCCGCGCCGCTGGAACAGCTGCCGGAGGTGTCGCCCGACGACCTCGCCTACCTGCTGTTCACCTCGGGCAGCACCGGCGTCCCCAAGGGCGTGCCGGTCACCCACGGCAACGTGCGGGCGTTCCTCGACGCCAACCAGGAGCGTTACCGGCTCACCCCCGACGACCGGGTCACCCAGACCTTCGACCAGACCTTCGACCTGTCCGTCTTCGACCTGTTCATGGCATGGGAGAACGGCGCGCGGCTCTGCTCGATGGAGTCCATCGAACTCCTGGCGCCCTTCAAGTACCTGGAGCGCAACGGGATCACGGTGTGGTTCTCCGTGCCCTCCGTGGCCGCCGTACTGCGCAAGCGCGGCGTGCTCAGGCCCGGCACCATGCCCTCACTGCGCTGGAGCCTGTTCTGCGGTGAGGCGCTGCCCCGCGCCACCGCCGAGGCATGGCAGGCCGCCGCTCCGCAGTCCGTGGTGGAGAACCTGTACGGGCCGACCGAGCTCACCATCGCCTGCACGGTGCACCGCTGGGACCCGGCGACCAGCCCCGCGGCCTGCGTGCACGACAACGTGCCGATCGGCCGCCCCTACCCCGGCCTGCAACCCCTGGTGGTGGACGCCCGGCTGAACCCCGTACCGGACGGGGAGACCGGGGAGTTCTGCATGGCGGGACCGCAGACCACGCCCGGCTACTGGCGGGCCCCCGAGATCACCGCCGAACGGTACTTCGTGCACCAGGGCCGCACCTACTACCGCACCGGGGACCTGGTACGGCTGCAGGACGGCGAGTACGTCTGCCTCGGCCGCGACGACCAGCAGGTCAAGGTCGGCGGCCACCGCGTCGAACTGGGCGAGATAGAGGCCGTGCTGCGACGCGCGGGCGCTGTGGAGGCAGTCGCCCTGCTGTGGCCCGATCCCGACACCCTCACCGCCGTCGTCTCCGGCGCCGTCGCCCCGGCCGTGCTGGCCGAGGCCTGTGCCGCGGCGTTGCCCGGCTACATGACGCCGACCTCCGTGCGCGTCGTCGACGACATGCCGGTCAACGGCAACGGCAAGATCGACCGCGGTGCGCTGCGCAGCAGGCTCGACGAAGGTCTCTGACCCCAACCGAAGAAAGTGAATCGTGAGCAACGCCGACCAGCTCATCGCCCGTACCCTCGGCATCGCCGGGGACCGCGTCACGGACGGGCTCGAATACCAGTCGATCAGGGAATGGGACTCGCTCGGCCATGTCTCGCTGATGGTCGCCATCGAGCAGGAGTACGGCGTCGAGGTCGACGACGACCTGATGCTGGAGCTCCGTTCGGTGGCCGCCATCCGTGAGTTCGCCGCCGGCCGGGGCGCCCCGCGGGCCCCCGGGCAGGCAGGCACGGCCACGGCCGCCGCCGATCGGGACGAGCGCCGTACCGTGCACCGCGGCCTGGAGGGCGTCACCTTCGACCAGACCGCCATCACGCACATCGACGGCGCCGAGGGCGTCCTCGAATACCGCGGCTACAGCATCCACGACCTGGCCGAGCAGGCGTCCTTCGAGGAGGTCGCCCACCTGCTGGTGCACGGTGAACTGCCGGACGCCGCCGCCCTGCGGCACTTCGAGAAGCAGCTGAGCGCCGCCCGTGCGCTGCCCGCCCCCGTCCTGGACCTCGTCCGTTCACTCGCGCACGCGCACCCCATGGAAGTACTGCGCACGTGCATCTCGGCGCTCGGTGCGTTCGGTCCGCGGCGGACGCCCGGCACCGACGAGAGCCATGCCGAGGCACGCGAGACCGGCATCTCGCTGATCGCCCGCATACCGATGATCGTCGCCGCCCACCACGCGTTCCGCAGTGGCCGCGAGCCGGTGCGGCCGGCCGAGGACGCCACGCACGCCGAGGCGTTCCTCACCGTGCTGCTCGGTGAACGGCCCTCGCCGGCCGCGGTGCGGGTCATCGACAAGGGCTTCATCGTGCACGCCGACCACGGTTCCAACGCCTCCGCGTTCGCCGCCCGCGTCGCCATCGGCTGCCGTGCGGGCATGACGGCGGCCCTCACCGCCGCGGTCGCGGCCTTCGCGGGCTCCGTGCACGGCGGGGCCGCCGAGCGCGTCGTCGGCCTGGTCGACCGGGTCGGCTCCCCGGAGAACGCCGCCGACCACGTCGCGGCGCTACAGGCCCGGGGCGAGCCCGTGATGGGCTTCGGCCACCGCGTCTACCGCACCGAGGACCCCCGGGTACGTCATCTGCGCGCCTCGGTCGTCGAGCTGAGCGAGGAGCGTGGCGACAGCACGGGGCTCGACGTCCTCGACGCCGTGGCCGCAGCCATGCGCCCGTACAACCGGCACGGCGTCGCCGCCAACGTGGACCTGTACGCCGGGCTCGCCTACCGGCTCCTCGGCCTGCCGGACGACCTGGCGGTGCCGCTCTTCGTGGTCGGCCGCGCCCCCGGCTGGGTCGCCCAGGCGCTTGAGCAGCAGTCCAACAACGTGCTGATCCGGCCGCTGCTCGGCTACGTCGGCCCGCACGGGCGGACCTACCGGAAGGCGGACGACCGATGAGCCCTGCGACACCTGCGACGCTCTCGCTGCCCGACTTCGCCGCGGAGCAGGGCTTCGACCTCGGCGCCGTCCCGTTCACCGGGCGCGTTCTGCTCGAATCGCTGCTGCGCGGCGGCGACCGGCCGCGGGCAGCCACCCTCGGCAAGCGCCTCGCACAGGGCGAGGACCCCGACGTGGAGATGCCGTTCCGTCCCGCCCGCATTCTCGTGCAGGACTACACCGGCATCCCGCTGCTCGTCGACCTCGCCGTCCTGCGCGACCGCGTCGCCGAGCCGGGCCGGGTCAACCCCGCGCTGCCCATCGACGTCGTCGTCGACCACTCGGTACAGACCGACTGGGCGGGCCGTCCGGACGCGCTGGGTCTCAACGAGGCGCTGGAGATGTCCCGCAACCGCGAGCGCTACGCGCTCCTCAAGTGGGCCGAGGCCTCGTTCGACGGGCTGCGCGTCATTCCGCCCGGCCGCGGCATCGTCCACCAGGTCAACCTGGAGCAGCTCGCCACCGTCGTCGGCGAGGGCCCGGACGGCACCCTGTTCCCCGACACCGTACTCGGCACCGACAGCCACACCACCATGGTCAACGGCCTCGGCGTGCTGGGCTGGGGCGTCGGCGGCCTGGAGGCGGAGGCGCAGATGCTGGGCCTCGCCCAGCCGATCCGCATCCCCCCGATCGTCGGCGTCCGCCTCACCGGCGCGGTGAGCCCCGGCACCTCGCCCACCGACGTGGTGCTCGCCCTGACCCGCCGGCTCCGCGAGGAGAACGTGCGGGCCCTGATGCTGGAGTTCACCGGTCCGGGCGTCGACGAGCTCAGCGCGCCCGACCGCTGCACCATCGCCAACATGGCTCCCGAGTACGGCGCCATGTCCGCGTTCTTCCCGGTGGACGAGGAGACCCTGGACTACCTCCGCCGTACGGGGCGCACGGAAGCCGTGGTGTCCCGGGCACGGGACTACTGCCTGCGCCAGGGGATGCTGCGCGGGGGCGCCGAGCCCGTCTTCGGGCGGACCATCGACTTCGACCTCGGTGAGGTCGGCCCGAGCATCGCCGGCCCGAGCCGCCCCGACCAGCGCATCTCCCTCGGTGAGCTGCCCGCCTCCTTCGCGGCGCTGCACCCCGGCAGGATCCGCACCGAGGCGGGCGTCTCCGACGGCGACCTGGTCATCGCGGCCATCACGTCCTGCACCAGCACCTCCAACCCGAAGGCGATGCTGGCCGCCGGGCTGCTCGCCCGGCGCGCGGTCGAGCGCGGCCTGAAGGTGCCCGCGCACGTCAAGACCAGCCTCTCGCCCGGCTCCCGCGCCGTCACGCGCTACCTGGCGGACTCCGGGCTGCTCGCCGATCTGGAGACACTGGGTTTCCACGTCACCGGCTACGGTTGCATGACCTGCAACGGCGGCAGCGGGCCGCTCAACACCGGGGTCGGCGAGGCCGTCGACGAGGCGGGCCTCACGGTCGCCGCCGTGCTCAGCGGCAACCGCAACTTCGAGTCCCGCGTGCACAGCCAGGTCCGCGCCGGCTACCTCGCCTCCCCGGCCCTGGTGGTGGCCCTGGCCCTGGTCGGCAGCGTTCGCGCCGACGTGGAGAACCAGCCGCTCGGCACGGACGCCGACGGCCGACCCGTCCACCTGCGCGATCTGTGGCCGCACAACGGCGAACTGAGGCAACTGGAGGAGCAGTTCGTCACCCCCGAGGTGTTCGCCCACCAGGAGGCGCCCGGCCGCGCCTGGGAGGCCATCGGCGTGCCGGACAGCGAGGTGTACGCCTGGGACGAGACCTCCACGTACATCCGGCCCCCCGCCTACGTCGAACCGGGGCCCGGCCTCGGCTCGCTGACCGGGGCCCGTGCCCTGCTCGCGCTCGGCGACGACATCAGCACCGACCACATCTCACCCGTCGGCGCCATCCCGGCGGACTCGCCGGCCGGGCGCTACCTCGTCGAGCGGGGCGTCCGCGACTTCAACTCCTACGGTTCGCGCCGCGGCAATCACGAGGTGATGGCCCGCGGCACCTTCAGCAACCCGAGGCTGCGCAACCTGCTGATCGGCGAGAGCGAGAGCGGCGGAAGGACGCAGCACCTGCCGAGCGGTCCGGTGCTGCCCGTCTTCGACGCCGCCACGCGCTACGCCGAAACCGGCACCCCGCTGATCGTGCTGGCCGGTCGCAGTTACGGCATGGGGTCCTCCCGCGACTGGGCGGCCAAGGGCCCCTGGCTGCTGGGCGTCCGGGCCGTCCTCGCGGAGAGCTTCGAGCGCATCCACCGCGCCAACCTGTGCGCCATGGGCATCCTGCCGCTGCTGCTGCCCGCCGGACACGGCTGGGCCGACCTCGGCCTGACCGGCCGTGAGGAGTTCGCGCTGGACCTCGGCCGGGTCCGGGAGACCGCGGAAGTGCGGGTCACGGCCGACGGCCTGGACTTCACCGCACACGCCGATGTGCAGTCGGCGGGGGAGTGGGACGTCCTGCTGGCCGGCGGCACCCTGCCGTACCTGTTGCGGCGGATGCGCGCGGAGGAGGCCACCTCCTCATGACGCATGTTCTCGACCGGCTCGGTCTCCGTCGGGCGGCCGGCGCCGACGCTCTCACCGCCGGGGCGAAGACCTTCGTCCCGGTGCACGTCGGCACCCACGACGTGCCCATCGGCGCACTCCTCGACGCCCTGGACGCCGACCCGACGCTGCTGCCGCCGCGCACCGGTCACCTGGGCAACTGGGAGGACATCGCGGCCGGCCGCTCCGGACCGATGGACTTCAACACCGCCGTCTGCGGCGGTGGTCACGGCTACCCGCTGATCTACGGCTTCACCCGCACCGAGGCCGACACCGAGGGCGGCGACGAGGCGTACCAGCCCGGATCGCTCATCGACGGGGGCAAGCGGCACACCCTGCCGCTGCACACGTGGAACGGCGTCCGCTTCGTCCGCCGCGACCGTGCCAAGCCGCTCTTCTGCCCCCTGGTGCAGGCGGAGGTGGACGGGCAACTGGTTCCCCTGGTCGACCTGCACTGGCAGCGGATGCTGGCCCTGCCCGGCTACCGCTTCCGGCAGTGGGCCGCCGCCCTCACCGACAACGCCCCGCTGGTCACCGACATGCTCACCCTGCTCTTGGAGCAGGCGGCCCAGCAGGGCCGCAACCAGGCGTTCGCCGAGCTGATCAGTCAGGCCGTGCGCCTGGACGGCGAGGTGCGCCGCTGCGACCTGCGACCGGACGGCGCCGGCTATGTGCTCGACGGCCACCGCTATCCGTCGGCCCGTGCCCTCGCCGAGGCGGTCATGCTCACGGTGCACGCGCTGGTGGAGCCGGCGGAGTTCTTCGCGCGGCTGCCCGCGTTGCCGCCGGTCCTGCCGGTCATGTCGCTCCAGCTCACCAACGTGTTGTTCGCGCTGCTCGACATGCACCATCCCGACGCCCCGGCCGGTCCCCCCGAGAGCCCGTTCATCACCCACCTCCACTGGGGCGCACGGGCCATGGCCGGCTGCCCGCCGCGGCGCGGCGGCTACCTGTCCCGGCGTTCCACGGTGCGTTCCCTGCGCGCCCTCACCGACCCGCTGGTCCGGCACTTCGACGCGGCGAACCCGGTGGCCTTCGTGCTGCTGCCCGCCCAGGTCTTCATGCTCTGCCCGCCGAGCACGTCGCCGTACGACGCCGAAATCGTGGCGGAGCTGTTCCGAGAGGTGCGGGCGGCGCGTCCCGACGCCGCCTACGAGACGACGCTCACCTGGCTGGACGGAAACCGTGACCGGCTCTCGGAGTACCTGCGCGGCCGGTTCAGGAGCGGTAGCGGCGTGCCCGCCGACGACACTCTGCGCGAGCCCGCCGTGCCGACCGAGCCCGAGGGCTTCCGCGAGCTGACCTTCCGGCAGGCGTGCGGTGCCGTCGCCGCCTTCGAGGAGGTACTGGGATGAGGCTCACCCACCGCGAATACGTCATCGCCCTCAAGGAGCCGTTCGTCAGCAACACCGGCGTCACCACCGAAGTGCGCCAGCGCGTCGTCGAGACGACCTGGCAGGGGCTGCGGGGACTCGGGACCGCACGCGGCGCCGACCCCGCGGAGCTGGACGCCTGCGTACCGCTGCTGGCCGGCGCCTCGCCGTTCGCACTGCGCAGTGCGCTCGACCGGCTCAGGTGCGTCGGCCCCGCGACCCGGTCCGCCGTCGACATGGCACTGCACGACCTGCTCGGCAAGGCGACCGGGCAGCCCCTGCACCGCCTTCTCGGCCTCGACGGCCTGCCCGTCGAACCCACCGCACTGTCCATCGGCGCGTGTCCGGACGACGAACTCGTGCGGCAGGGGCGGCGGTTGGCCGACTGGCCCGTCCTCAAGCTCAAGCTCACCCCCCAGGACGACGGCAGCCGCGTCGCGGTGCTGCGCTCGGTCTACGACGGCCGCATCCGCGTCGACGCCAACGGCTCCTGGTCCCCCGACCGGGCCCTCTCGGTCGCCGCGGAGCTGCACCGGCACGGCGTGGAGCTGCTGGAGCAGCCCGTCGCCCCCGGCGCACTCGACGAACTCCAGTACGTGCACGAACGTTCCCCGGTCCCCGTCTTCGCCGACGAGGACTGCGTCGGACCCGAGGACGTGCTGCGGCTGCGCGGTCGCGTGAGCGGCATCAACATCAAGCTGGCCCGGTGCGGCGGTCTGGCGCGTGCGCAGGAGATGCTCGCGCTCGCCCGTGCCTGCGGTCTGCGGACCATGCTCGGCTGCAAGGTGGAGAGCGCCCTCGGCACGACTGCCATGGCGCAGCTCTCCGGTCTCGCCGACCACCTCGACCTGGACGGGCCCGTCGGCCTGCTCGACGACCCCTTCACCGGCGTACGCGTCGACCGCGGCGCCCTCACTCTGCCCGTGGCGCCCGGTATCGGGGCCACCCCCGTCCACGGACACCACGGACACCACGGAAAGGTCTGACATGCGGCTTCGCTGCGCCGTGCTCAACGACTTCCAGAACATCGCCACCCGCGTGGCCGACTGGAGCCCCGTCCAGGAACGCGTGGAGGTCGTCGGTTTCACCGAGCACTTCGCCACCGAGAACGAACTGGTCTCCGCGCTGGAGAACTTCGACATGGTGGTGACCCTGAGGGAGCGCGTCCCCTTCCACGCCTCCCTGCTCGACCGGCTTCCCCGGCTCAAACTGCTCGTCGCCTCCGGGATGCGCAACTCGGTGATCGACTACGCGGCCGCCGAGCGCAACGGAGTGGTCGTGTGCGGTACGGCAAGCACGTCGACCCCGCCCGTCGAGCTGACGTGGGCGCTGCTGCTCGGACTCGCCCGCGGCATCGTCACCGAGAACGAGGCGCTGCGGACGAACGGTCCCTGGCAGTCCACGGTGGGCGCCGACCTGCACGGTCGGCGGCTGGGTCTGCTCGGTTTGGGGAAGATCGGCAGCCGGGTGGCCCAGGTGGGCCTCGCCTTCGGCATGGAGGTGGTCGCGTGGAGCCAGAACCTCACCGAGGAGCGCGCCGACGAGGTCGGTGTCCGGTTGGCCGCCTCCAAGGAGGACCTCCTTTCCACCAGCGACTTCGTCTCCGTCCACCTGGTGCTGAGCGATCGGACCCGCGGGCTGCTCGGCGCGCCCGAGCTGGCCCTGCTCAAGCCGACGGCCTACCTGGTGAACACCTCGCGGGCGGACCTCGTCGACCAGGACGCCCTGCTCGCCGTGCTCCACGAGGGGCGGATCGCCGGAGCCGGGGTCGACGTGTTCGACGTCGAACCCCTGCCCGCGGGCCATCCCCTGCGCACCGCGCCCCGGCTCCTGGCCACCCCGCACCTCGGCTACGTGTCGCAGAGCAACTACCGCACCTATTACGGCCAGGCCGTCGAGGACATCCAGGCGTTCCTGGCCGGTGCTCCCGTACGGCGACTCGGCTGACCCCCCTCCGCCCACCCGACCTTCCCGTCACACGCCCCTTGGAGACCACCCGGTGAGCCCGCACCGCCGCATGATGAAGCTCGGCGCCTTCCTTCCCGCGCCGGGGCACCACGTCGCCGCCTGGCGGCACCCCCACGCCCGTCCCGACGGCGGACTCGACTTCGACTACTACCGCTCGTTGGTCCAGACCGCCGAACGCGGCAGGTTCGACATGATCTTCCTGTCCGACGGAGCCGGAGTACGCACCAAGTACAAGGACGCCGACGAACTGAGCCGTCAGGGCCGCATGGTGCACTTCGAGCCCATGACACTGCTCTCCGCGCTCGCCGTGCACACCGAGCACATCGGCCTCACCGCGACCGCTTCCACGACGTACAACGAGCCGTTCACCGTCGCCCGCCAGTTCGCTTCGCTCGACCACCTCAGCGCGGGCCGCTCCGGCTGGAACGTCGTCACCTCGGCGACCGACGCCGAGGCACGCAACTACAACCTGGACAAGCAGCCGGAGCACGCCGCGCGCTACCACCGTGCCCGGGAGTTCATGGAGGTCGTCACCGGCCTGTGGGACAGCTGGGAGGACGACGCCTTCCTCTACGACAAGGAGTCGGGCCGCTTCTTCGACCCGGACAAGCTCCACATCCTCGGGCACAGGGGCGAGCACTTCTCCGTACAGGGACCGCTCAACGTGGGCCGCCCGCCCCAGGGACACCCGGTGATCGTGCAGGCCGGCTCGTCGCCGGACGGCCAGGACTTCGCCGCCCGCTGGGCAGAGGTCGTCTTCACGGTGCAGCAGACCCTGGACCAGGCGCAGACCTACTACCGCGGACTGAAGAAGCAGATAGCCGACTACGGCCGCGATCCGGACGACGTGAAGATCCTGCCGGGTGCGTTCATCGTCGTGGGCCGCACGCGGGCGGAGGCCGAGGACAAGTACGCCACCCTCCAGTCGCTGGTCGACCCGGTCGTCGGCCTGGGGATGCTCTCGTACCAGCTCGGCATGATCGACATCTCCGGGTACCCGCTCGACGGACCGCTGCCCGAACTGCCCGCCGTCGAGGGTAGTACCAGCAAGCAGCAGGTGATCTACGAACAGGCCAGAAGGCAGGGCCTGACCATCCGTGAGCTGTATCTGGCCGTCGCGGCCGGACGGGGACACCGCTTCCTGCTCGGCACGGCCGAGTCCATCGCGGACGAACTGGAGGACTGGTTCGTCAACGAGGCCGCCGACGGCTTCAACATCATGCCCGATTTCCACCCCGACGGTCTGGACGCCATCGTCGACCTCCTCGTCCCCGAGCTCCAGCGGCGCGGGCTCGTACGCACCGAGTACGAGGGGACCACGCTCCGGGACAACCTCGGGCTGCCGAGGCCCGACTTCCCGTCCGTGCCGGGAGCGAAGGCGTGAGCGTCGACGCGTCGGCGCTGCGGTCCGTCCTGCGTGCGCATGCCTCGGGAGTCGCGGTACTGACCGCCCTCGGGTCCGACGGCCCCGTCGGGGTGACCGTCACGTCGTTCACCTCCGTCAGTGCCGCGCCGGCCCTGATCTCCGTCGCGCTCGCCGAGACCTCGAACACCCTGGCCCGGCTCAAGGAGTGCGAGTGGTTCGGCGTACAGGTGCTCGGCGCGCACCAGACGGACCTCGCCCGTCGCTTCGCTGCGCCCGACGTCGACCGGTTCGCCCCGCCCACCACCTGGCACCACGGGCCGCAGGGGGTGCCGCTCCTCGACGACTGCCTGAGCCGGCTCGTCTGTTCCCGGTACCACCAGGTCCAACTCGGTGACCACCACCTGCTGGTGGGCGCCGTGGAGCACGTGGAGCACGGGATGCCGGGCGACAGCCTGGTGCATGTGCACGGAAACCTGCGGCCAGTCACCTCCCCCGTCCCAGCAAGGACCTGAAACATGCCCAAAGTTCTGTTGTTCTCCCGTCAGCCGCTCACCTCCCGCCCCTTGCAGGAGTGGCTGGAGCGCCCTGCGGAAGACATCGTCCTGATCACGACCCCGCAGGCGGTCGTCGGTGCGGAGACCGTCCTGGCCTCGTGCTTTCCGCAGCACAGGCTCGTCGACGACTACCACTCCTGGTCCACGGAGCAGGTCGCCGAGGAGGCGGCCCGCGAGCACGGGGTGGACCTCGTCGCGAGCACGAGTGAGAGCGATGTGCTGCGCGCCGCCCGGCTGCGGGCCCGCCTGGGCCTGCCGGGACAGGACGTCGCGTCCGCGACCGCGTACCGGGACAAGGTGGTGATGAAGCAACTGGCGCGTGCGGCCGGCATCCGCGTCCCCGCGTTCACCGCGGTCGACAGCCCGCAGGACCTGCTCGGCTTCGTCGAGGCCGAGGGCCTCCCCGCCGTGGTCAAGCCGCGCTCCGGGGCAGGGGCCGAGGGGGTGGCGATCCTGCGTACCGCCGCGGACGTGACCGCCTTCCTCGGTCGTGGGCGCACCTCGGACGTGCCCTATCTGCCGGGCCAGTGGATGGCCGAGAGCTATGTGACCGGCGAGTTCTTCCACGTCGACGGCATCATGCACGAGGGCCGGGTCGTCTGCGCCTGGCCGGGGCAGTACAGCGGAGGTCTTGCGGAGCGGATCCGTGATCAGCTGCATGTGGGGAGTGTGCTCCTCGCGCCGGAGGACGAGCGCACCCCGGTCATGCTGCGGATGGCCGACGACGTCGTCGCGAGTCTGCCGGGGGCCGAGTTGCCGCTCGCCTTTCACCTGGAGGCGTGGATAGGCCTCGACGGCGTACCGGTGCTGTGCGAGATCGCCAGTCGTGCGGGCGGATCCCTGATAGGCGAACAGTTCGAGCGGGCCTTCGGCGTTCACCTGGCGCGGGAGGGTCTCCGGGCGCAGTGCGGCCTGCCGCTCGGTCGCAGCACCCGGCCCGCGGCCCCCTCGGTCGCCGTCGGCTACGTGCTGCTGCCCCCTGGGCGGGGGACCTTCGTACCACCGGCCCTGCCCTGCCCGGTTCCCGGGACGGAGGTCGTCCTGCTGCGGGAACCCGGGGCGCAGTGCAAGGGGGTGGAGCACGTGGGGGACGGGGTGGCCAGCGTTCTCGTCCAGGCCGAGACCGCGGAGGCGGTCCGCAAGCTCCTCGCCGAAGCCATGGGGTGGTGGCACGACAACACCGTCTGGCGTTAGCGCCGGCCCGGCTCCCGCATCACGCACACATCAGTCTGCTTCAACCCTGACGACCGGAGAGGACAAGAAGCCTTGTCTGAACACGTCCTGATCGTCGGCCCCGGCCGCGACTTCCCCGCCCGCATCCGCAGCGCTCGGCCGGACACCCGGACGACGGTGATCTGCCAGCTGGACTACATAGGCAAGGTACGCGCGCCCGGCGAGAACGCCCGGGTCATCGGCGTGCGCAGCGATGCACCCGACCAGGAGTGGATCGACCTGGCCGCGGCGGTGCACGCGCTGCACCCCTTCACCCGGATCGGCACCTTCGGTGAACGCGACCAGGACCATTACGCCGTGATCGCCGAGGCCCTGGGCCTGTCCGCCCACAGCACGGACACGGTGTCCCTGGTCCACGACAAGGAAGCCATGCGGGTTCGTCTGCGCGAGGCGGGGGTGGACTCCACCCGCAGCGCCCGAGCCGCCGATGTCGCGGAGCTGCGTGCCTTCGTGGAGCAGTGCGGCCTGCCCTGTGTGGTGAAGCCGATCTCCAGCTCGGGCAGCGCCGGCGTCACCAAGGTGAGGCACGAGAGCGAGCTGGCCGACGCCTTCACGAGGGCCAGTGCCAGCTACCTCGGACTGACGAACGCGGGTGTCCTGGTCGAGGAGTTCCTCGACGGCCCGCAGTTCAGCGTCGAGGCGTTCTCGGAACTGGGCGAGCACCAGGTGGTGGCCGTCACCCGCAAGTTCTCGGATCCGCGGTCCTTCGTCGAACTCGGACACGTGTCTCCCGCAGCGGTCGCCGCCGACGTGTCCGAGCAGATCCACGGGTACGTGAGCGGTGTGCTCGACGCCCTGGGTGTGGAGTTCGGTCCCACCCACACGGAGATCGTCCTCGGCGACAGGGGGCCCCGGCTGATCGAGACGCATGTCCGCATGGGGGGAGACCGGATTCCGGACCTGGTCCTGGAGGCGACCGGCGTCGACGTCGACGACTGCGCGGCTCGCCAGACCCTGGGGGAGAAGGTCCTGCCGGACGTCCGCGCCGCGCTCGCCGAGGACCGCCCGGCCCGTAGCTCGGCCATCTGGTTCGCTTCGCTGGACGCCGCCGGAGTACTCGACGGCGTGTCCGGCCTCGACGAGGCCCGCGCACGCCCTGGCGTGACCGAGGTCGCCGTGCTGGCGCGCGAGGGCGCGGAGGTGGGCAGGCTGGAGACGTCGGAGTCACGCGTGGCCTACGCACGTGCGCTCGGCGAGACCGCCGACGAGGCGGTGACCGCGGCACGGGAGGCGGTGGAATCCCTTGTCTTCCGACTTCAGGTGCCCCATTGGCGTGGCGCGACGGTATGACCCCTCCGGCCCGCGGGCCCCGCATCCCCACCGAATCCGCCCGCGGGTGTACGCCGGCGCGGCGCGCACACCGGGGCGGGCGGGTCCGTCCGGACGGCTCGTGGTGACGGGAGTCACGGCACCGCGGCACCGGGCGGGAGCTACGGCAGGGGCCTGCGCTGCGCGGGTATGGGTGTCGTGGCGTGGTGCGTCGGGGGCTGCGGGGTCAGGGGTTTGGTGAAGCAGCGGCTCTCGTCGGTCGTGCGGTAGAGGCCGAAGCGGTCCGCCTGGGGAACCCGGGTGTAGCCGGAGGAGAGGTAGAGGGCGATGGCCTCGGGCTGTTCGGTACCGGTTTCCAGGACCATGCGGGTACGGCCGGCGGCGCGCGCGTCGGCTTCGAGGAGGGCCAGGATGCGGCGGGCGAGGGCCTTGCCGCGGGCCGCCGGGACGACGTACATGCGCTTGAGCTCGGCGTCGCCGTCGGCGTAGTTCTCCTCGCCCGCCTGCTGGGCGCGCCAGCCGCCGGTGGCCACCGGGAAGCCTTCGTCGTCGTACGCGATCAGGTACCGGCCGCGGGGCGGGGTGAACATCGCGGGGTCGAGCGGGGTCAGGTCGCTCTCTCCGTAGCGTTCGGCGTATTCGAGCTGCACCTGGTCGTTGAGTTCGACCGCGTCGGGATGGTCGTAGGCGATGGGGCGGATGTTCATGGGATGAGCGTACGAGTGGAGCTGGGGCGGTTCGCGAGTGGTGGGTCGGTAGGGTTTTCGGATGCTGACTGTGACTTCTGTGAACGTGAATGGCCTGCGGGCCGCCGCCAAGAAGGGCTTCGTGCCCTGGCTGGCGGGGTCCGACGCCGATGTGGTGTGCCTCCAGGAGGTGCGGGCGGAGGCCGAGCAGCTTCCGGAGGAGGTGCGGGCGCCGGAGGGCTGGCACGTGGTGCTCGCCCCGGCCGCTGCGAAGGGGCGGGCCGGGGTCGCGGTGTACTCGCGGCAGGAGCCGTCGCGGGTGCGCATCGGCTTCGGGAGCGAGGAGTTCGACGCGAGCGGGCGGTACGTGGAGGTCGACCTGCCGGGCGTGACGGTGGCGAGCCTGTACCTGCCCTCGGGTGAGGTCGGGACCGAGAAGCAGGACGAGAAGTACCGCTTCATGGACGAGTTCATGCTGTACCTGGTGGGGCTCAAGGAGCGGGCCGCCGCGGACGGGCGTGAGGTCGTGGTGTGCGGCGACTGGAACATCGCCCACCGGGAGGCCGACCTGAAGAACTGGAAGGCGAACCGGAAGTCGTCCGGGTTCCTCCCCGAGGAGCGGGAGTGGCTCGGGCGGGTGTTCGAGGAGGCGGGGTACGTGGACGTCGTACGGGCGCTGCATCCGGACGTCGAGGGGCCGTACTCGTGGTGGTCGTACCGGGGGCGGGCCTTCGACAACGACAGCGGGTGGCGCCTCGACTACCACGTGGCGACGAGCGGGCTGGCCGGGCGCGCGGTGAAGGGCTGGGTCGAGCGTGCGGCGACGCACGGGGAGCGGTGGAGCGATCACGCGCCGGTGACGGTGGTGTACGAGAGGTAGGCGGGGCACCGTCCGGGAGGCGCTCTGCGCATGGGGGCCCGGCCCGATGCTCTGCGCGTGGGGGCCCGGCGCGGCGCTCTGCGCATGGAGCCCAACCGGTGCTCCGCACCCGGGAGGCTTCGTCCGGGTGGCGTTTGTGCGCGGGGCCGTCGTGGAGGGGGCGCCGTCCGGGCGGGGCCGTCGGGTGCGCGGGGTCCGTCAGGGGGCGAGGTGGCGGTCCAGGGCCAGGGAGAGTTCCGCCGCCACGACGCTCTTGGCGAGCGGGCGCAGGCGCCGCGGGTCCGCGTCGTGCGTGGTGACGAGGTCGATGAAGACCTGGGCGAGGACGTCGGCGTGCTCGCGGACCCGGAGGCCGGCCGCCATCACCTCGGAGAGCGGTACGCCCTCCCGTACCAGCGCGGCCGACACGTCCAGCAGGCGGCGGCTGATGTGGACGACCTCGTCGCCGTCGACGGCGAGGTAGCCGAGGGCCATCGCGGACGCCAGGTTCTCCGGGGTGACCTCGCCCTCGAAGTAGTCGGCGAGCTGCTCGGGGGTCAGGCGGACCGGGACCTCCTCCGTCGGGGCCCCCGGGGTGCCGGGGGCGCCCGTGATGCCCGGGACGCCCGGGGTGCTGGGGGTCCCCGGGGCGGCGCCCAGGGAGAGGAGTTCGCCGACGTCGCGGCCGCTGTCGAAGGTGGCGGCCAGGTCCGCGATGCCGGTGAGCGTGTGGCCGCGTTCCAGCAGGGCGGCGATGGTGCGCAGGCGGGCGAGGTGGTGGTCGTTGTACCAGGCGATGCGGCCTTCGCGCCGTGGCGGGGGGATGAGCTTGCGTTCGCGGTAGAAGCGCACGGTGCGTACGGGTATGCCGGCCTCCTCGGCCAGTTCCTCCATGCGGTACTCGCGCGACGCGCGCTGCTCGGCCTGCCGGGGTCCGGATGCTTCTTCCACGCCCGGAAGCCTATGTCGTACCCCCGGTAACTTTCCCTCGCCGGACCCCTACCGATCAGTACGCCGCTGCTCTACGCTCCCCACCATGCCAGTGATTGCTGGCGCGATGGTGGATGTCGAGTGCGGGAGGCGTCGGGCATGGCCGAGTTCGAGCACGAGCATGTACGGGTGGCGGTGATCGGGTCCGGGTTCGGTGGTCTGGGCGCGGCCGTCCGGCTGCGCCGTGAGGGAATCACCGACTTCGTGGTCCTGGAACGCGCCGACGCGGTCGGCGGGACCTGGCGCGACAACAGCTACCCGGGGTGCGCGTGCGACGTGCCGTCGCATCTCTACTCCTTCTCCTTCGCGCCCAACCCCGAGTGGCCGCGCACCTTTTCGGGCCAGGAGCACATCCGGGCGTACTTGGAGCACGTGACGGACACCTTCGGTCTGCGCCCGCACATCCGGCTGGGCCACGAGGTGACGATGACGACGTGGGACGCCGAGAAGCTGTGGTGGAGGATCGAGACGGCGCACGGCAGGACGCTCGTCGCGGACGTCGTCGTCTCGGCGACCGGGCCGCTGTCCGACCCGAAGACGCCGAACGTCCCCGGCCTCGGCTCCTTCCCCGGCAAAATCTTCCACTCGGCGCGCTGGGACCACGACTACGACCTGACGGGCAAGCGCGTCGCGATGGTCGGAACGGGAGCCTCCGCCATCCAGGTCGTGCCGTCGATCCAGCCCCGCGTCGGCAGGCTGACGCTGTTCCAGCGGACGCCCCCGTGGGTGCTGCCGCGGGCGGACCGCGCGATCAGCGGAGCCGAACGCAGCCTGCACCGGCGGGTCCCGGCCACGGCCAAGGCGCGGCGCGCCCTGCTGTGGGGCATCCGCGAACTCCAGGTGCGGGCCTTCACCAAACGGCCCCGTGAACTCGGGTTCGTCGAGAACTTCGCCAAGGCCAACATGGCCAGGGCGATCAAGGACCCGGTGCTGCGGGCCAAGCTGACGCCCTCGTACCGGATCGGCTGCAAGCGCATCCTGCTGTCCAGCACGTACTACCCGGCACTGGCCGAGGACAACGTCGACGTCGTCGCCTCCGGACTCGGCGAGGTCCGCGGCTCCACCGTGGTCGCCGCCGACGGTACGCAGGCGGAGGTCGACGCGATCATCTTCGGTACGGGGTTCCACGTCACCGACCTGCCGATCGCCGACCGGGTGGTCGGCGCGGACGGCATCACTCTCGCCGAGGCGTGGAAGGACGGCATGCAGTCGCTGCGCGGCGCGAGCGCGGTCGGCTTCCCCAACTGGATGACGATCATCGGCCCGAACACCGGGCTGGGGAACTCCTCGATGATCCTCATGATCGAGGCGCAACTCAACTACATGGCCGACTACCTGCGGCAGTTGGACCTGCTCGGCGGCCGGGTCGCCCTGGCCGTGCGTCCCTCCGCCGTCGGCGCGTGGAACCGGCGTGTGCAGGAACGGATGAAGCGCACCGTGTGGAACACCGGCGGCTGCGACAGCTGGTACCTGGACGCCCACGGCCGCAACACCGTCGTGTGGCCCGGTACGACGTCGGAGTTCCGGCGGGCGACGAGGGCGGTGAACCTGGCGGAGTACGAGGTGGTCCGGGCGTCGGCCGCACCGGATGCCCCGGACGCGTCGGCGGGGACGACGGCTGCCGCCGGGTCCGGGACTGTCGCCGAGGGGGCCGTGGCATGAGCCGCACGGGCAGGCGTACGCACAAGGCCGCGGGCGAGGAGATACCGCGACCCGCGCGCGACGTCCGGGAGCTGACCGTCACCTCCGCCGACGGCGCGCGCCTGCACGTCGAGGTGTACGGGAACGAGGGCGCACCGACAGTGGTGCTGGCGCACGGATGGACGTGCTCCATCCGGTTCTGGGACGCCCAGATACGCGCACTGGTACCGGAGTTCAGGGTCGTCGCGTACGACCAGCGCGGCCACGGCCGTACCCCCGCCTCCGTCACCTGTTCCACGGACGCCCTCGCGGACGACCTCGAAGCGGTGCTCGCCGCGACGCTGGCCCCCGGTGAGCGGGCCGTGCTCGCCGGGCACTCGATGGGCGGCATGACCCTCATGGCGGCGGCCGACCGGCCCGGTGTCGCCGGGCGCACCGCGGCGGTTCTGCTGTGCAGCACGGGAAGTTCGCGGCTCGTCGCCGAGTCGCTGGTGCTGCCGCTGCGGGCCGGTGGCCTGCGGACGCGGCTGACGCGCGCCGTGCTGGGCGCGCGGGCGCCGCTCGGGCCGGTGACACCGGTTTCGAGGGCCGTGCTGAAGTACGCCACGATGGCGCGCGGCACGTCCCCGGACCGGGTCGCGCGCTGCGCGCGCATCGTGCACGCGTGCCCGACGGACGCGCGGGTGGCCTGGTCGCACGTACTCGCCGAACTCGAACTGGCCGCGAGCGTACGGAAGCTGGGCGTCCCCGTCGCCCTCGTCGCGGGCGCCGACGACCGGCTGACGCCGCCGGTGCACGCGCGGGAGATCGAGGCCGCGCTGCCGCACTCGCTCGGGCTGACGCTGCTCACCGGGGTGGGACACATGACGCCCGTGGAGGCGCCGGAGGTCGTCACGGCGAAGCTCCGTGAGCTGGTGCGTACGTATGTGCTCGCGGGTGCGGCAGGCGGCGCGGACGGGAGGGGCGAGGCAGGAGCGGCTACGGGTGCCGCCGCAGGTTCTGAAGGCCGGGTGGGACGAGTGGGAGAGGACATCGCGTGAGTCACAGCTACAGCCTGGAGGGTCGGGTCGCGGTCGTCACGGGCGGTGCGCGGGGAGTGGGCGAGCTCCTCGCCCGCAAGCTGTCGGCGCGGGGCGCCAACGTGGCGCTCGTCGGCCTGGAGCCGCAACTGCTGAAGGACGTCGCGGGCCGCCTGCACACCGAGAGCGACTGGTGGCACGCGGACGTCACCGACCACGAGGCCATGGTGCAGGTCGCCGCCGAGGTGAAGGAGCGCTTCGGGAAGGTCGACATCGTCGTCGCCAACGCGGGCGTGGCGTCCGGGGGCCCGTTCGTGGACTCCGACCCCGAGGCGTGGCGGCGGGTGATCGAGGTGAACCTGATCGGGGGCGCGGTGACGGCCCGGGCCTTTCTGCCGGTGCTGATGGAGAGCCGGGGGTACTTCCTCCAGATCGCGTCGCTGGCGGCCATCACGCCCGCCCCGATGATGAGCGCGTACTGCGCGTCGAAGTCCGGGGTGGAGGCGTTCGCGCACTGCCTGCGCGCGGAGGTCGGCCACCGGGGCGTGCGCGTCGGCGTCGGGTATCTGTCGTGGACCGACACGGACATGGTGCGGGGCGCGGACGAGGACGAGGTGATGCGGGAGCTGCGGCGGCGGCTGCCCTGGCCCGCCAACCGGACGTACCCGCTGGGGCCGGCCGTGGACCGGCTCGTCGCCGGGATCGAGCGGCGGTCGGCGCATGTGTACGCGCAGTGGTGGCTGCGGGGCATGCAGTCGGTGCGCGGGTACCTGCCGGGGGTCGTCGGGACGGTGGGGCAGCGGGAGATGCGCAGGTTCGGGCCGCGATTGGGCGCAGTGCGGAGGGGCTTGGTGGGGGCGGGGGGAGCGGCGGACGAGCGGAGAGGTGGGCGGGGGGTGTAGTCGCGGACGGAGGTATGGGATGGGGTGTGGGCGTACGGGGCTGACCGGGGCGTCAGCGGGGCGGGAGGGGCGGGGGTGCACCTCCGGTGGGGGCCGCCCCCTTGCCCGCCCTCCCCCACGCAGTCGGCTTCGCTCGTGCAGGGAGGTGCCCCGGCGCCCCCGGGGCCGGCGCGGAAGAGCTAGTGGCGGGGCGGGAGGGGCGGGCGGGACTTGGAGGGGACGGAGGTGTAGTCCGGAGGGGTTGCCGCCGGGTGGGAGGCGAGGAGGTCGAGGGCGACCTTCACCGCGTCGTCCAGTACCGCGTACCGTCCCTCCGCCCAGTCCAGCGGGGTGCGCAGCGCCTCGATGTCCGGGCTGACCCCGTGGTTCTCCACGGCCCACCCGTACTCGTCGAACCAGGCCGCGTTCATCGGCACCGTGATGACCGTGCCGTCGCCCAGTGCGTGGCGGCCGGTCATGCCGACGACGCCGCCCCAGGTCCGCTGTCCGACGACCGGCCCCAGCTTCAGCAGCCGGAACGCGGCGGTGATCATGTCGCCGTCGGAGGACGTCGCCTCGTCGGCGAGGGCGACCACCGGCCCCCGGGGCGCGTTCGAGGCGTACGAGACGGGCTCGGCGTTGCGGGTCAGGTCCCAGCCGAGGATCCGCCGCGTCAGCTTCTCGATCACCAGCTCGCTGATGTTCCCGCCGGCGTTGCCGCGTACGTCGACGATCAGCGCCGGGCGGGACATCTCCAGCCGCAGGTCGCGGTTGAACTGCGCCCAGCCGGAGCCGCCCATGTCGGGGATGTGCAGGTAGCCGCACGTGCCGCCGCTGATGGCCCGGACGACTTCCCGCCTCTTGGCCACCCAGTCCTGGTAGCGGAGGGGCCGTTCGTCGACGAGCGGGACGACCGCGACCCGGCGCGGCCGGGCCTCGCGGCCCTCCGCCGCCTCGGGCAGGAAGGTCAGTTCGACGGTCGTGCCGCCGGCCGCCGCGAGGAGCGGGTAGGGGCCCGTGACCGGGTCGACGGCCCGCCCGTCCACATGGGTGAGCACCGCCCCCACCCGGATGCCGGTGCCCGCGAGCGGGGAGCGCGCCTTGGAGTCCGAGGAGTCGCCGGGCAGGATGCGCGAGACGGTCCAGTTGCCGTCCTTGACGTAGAAGTTGGCGCCCAGGAGGCCCATCGCCCGCTGGTAGTGGGGCGGGCCCTCGTTGCGGCGCGCGGCCGACACGTAGGCGTGCGAGGTGCCGAGTTCGCCCAGGACCTCGCGCAGCAGGTCCGCGAACTCGTCCGGGGACGCGACCCGTTCGACCAGCGGCCGGTACTGCTCCAGCACGCCCGCCCAGTCGATGCCGCCCATCTCCGGTTCCCAGAAGTACGCCTGGACGATGCGGCCCGCCTCCGCGTACGCCTGCCGCCACTCCGCGGCGGGGTCCACGTCGTGCAGGATGCGGCGCATGTCGAGGTGGACGGTGGTGTCGCCGTCGCCCCGCTCGGTGGCCGGCACGGCGCGCAGCTCGCCGTCCTCGACGACGATCAGCCGCGTCCCGTCGCCGCTGATCGCGAACCACTCCAGGTCGGCGGCGAGTTCGGTCCTGCGGGCCTTCGCCAGGTCGAAGTGTTCGAGGGTGGGGCGGCCGGAGGTGTCGGCCGGGTTGGCGAAGGTCTCGCCCAGCGCGCCGGAGATCGGCCAGCGAAGCCAGACCAGGCCGCCGCCGCTGACGGCCGCCAGGGAGGAGTACTTGGAGGCCGCGACCGGGAAGGGCGACACCCGCGACGCGAGGCCCTCCACCTCCACGTGGACCGTGCCGTCGCCCTCGGCGGCCTGGTCCGCGTCCAGGCCGCCCGCCGCCGGACGCCCCTCGGGGGAGAGGGCGAACGGGGACGGGGTCGCCGAGGACAGCGGCACCAGATAGGGCCGGCAGCCCAGCGGGAACGACAGGTCGCCGGTGTGCACGTCGTACACGGGGTCGAAGCCCCGCCACGACAGGAACGCCAGATAGCGGCCGTCGCTCGTGAAGACGGGGTTCTCGTCCTCGAAGCGCCCGTTGGTGACGTCGATGACGAGGGAGTCGCTGATGCGGGCCATCCTGATCTGCCGCAGCGATCGGCCGATGCCCGGATGCGACCAGGTCAGCCACGCCCCGTCCGGGGAGAAGGCCAGGTCGCGGACGGGCCCGTTGACGGAGCGGACCAGTTCGCCGAGGGCCTCCTCGCCCTCCGTCACGGTCAGCAGCAGCAGCCGCCCGTCGTGCGAGGCGATGGCCAGCCGTCCGCCGTCCGGGTCGGCCACCATCTCGTGCACGCGGCCCAGTTGGCCGGTGGCGAGCCGGCGCGGCGCGCGGGTTCCGGTGGCGCGCGGCAGGTACGCGATCTCGACGGCGTCCTCGCCCTCGGCGTCCGTCACGAACGCCACCTGTCCGCTCGGTCCCAGCATCTCCGGCAGCCGCACCCGTACCCCCGGGGTGTCCGCGATCGTACGGGCCGGGCCGTCGCGGTGGGTCAGCCAGTACAGGCTGCCGCGCACCGAGACCGCGCTCGCCCGCCCGGTGGTGTCGACGGCGAGTCCGCCGATGTGCCCGGCCGCCTGGATCTGGTAGCCGCGCCGCCCGGTGCGCGGCCCGCCGAGCCGTACCTCCAGCTTGCGCGGCACCGCGTCCGGTGCGAGGTCGTCGACCAGCCACAGGTCGCCCGCGCACTGGTAGACCACCCGGGAGCCGTCCGAGGAGGCGTGCCGGGCGTAGAAGTCGTCGTGGTCGGTGTGCCGGCGCAGGTCGCTGCCGTCGGGCAGGCACGAGTACAGGTTGCCGATGCCCTCGTGGTCGGAGAGGAACGCGATCCGCCCGCCCACGAACATGGGGCTGTCCAGGTGCCCGTTCAGGTCGGGCAGCAGCCGGTCGCCGTGCAGCCACAGACGGCCGGTGGCGCCGCCCCGGTAGCGCTTCCACGCGGCCGGCTCGTGCGGCGGCTTGCCGTTGAGGAGCAGGGTGCGGGTGACGCCGTCGCAGCCGGGCAGCGAGTTGGTCGCGGCGATGTCGGAGACCGGCCCCCAGGGCAGCCGGCCGCCGGGACTGCCGTCGGTGGGCAGCGTGTAAGCCCAGGTGAAGTACGAGAACGGCTGGCCGTGCGAAGACACCGCGAGGATCTGCCCGTCCGGCGTCCAGCCGCACACCCGGGCGTCCGTCGATCCCCAGTACGACAGCCGGCGGGAGGGGCCGCCGTCCACGGGTGCGAGGTGGACCTCCGGGTCGAGGGTGCGCCAGGACGTGTACGCGAGGTGGGTCCCGTCCGGCGAGAAGCGCGGATGCCCGACCCGGGTGCGGTCCACGGTCAGCCGCCACGCCCGCCCGGGTGTCTGCCCGGCGGGGGCCAGGGGCGCGACCCAGACGTCGTCCTCGGCGACGAAGGCGAGGGTGTCGCCGTGCAGGTGCGGGAAGCGCAGATATCCGGAGTAGGCGCTGGTCGGAGTGGCCGCCGTGCCGGTGGCGGTGGGCTCGGCGTCGTCGTTCGTGGGCACGCGCATGCCCCCATGCTTTCCGCGCACCACACGCCCGGCAACTCGTACCACCGGATCTTCACGTGACGCGCCGGATGCGTCAGGTGACCGACGGTGCGTACGTGCGCCGCAGGAAGCGCACCAGCGGCGCGCAGTCCAGCTGTACGAGAGCCACCCCGTATCCCGCGTGCAGTTCCAGTACCGCCTGCACCCGGCCGCATGGCCAGATCCGCACGTCGCCCTGTTCCGCGGGGGAGCGCAGGCCCGCTTCGAGCAGGGCCCGGGGGAACGCCCACGCGTGCCGGCCCGGTTTCTGCCCCGGGCCCGGGTGCTGGAGGACGACCTCGACGGTGCGCGGGTCGGCGTCCGGGTCGTAGCGCAGGGCGACCGGGATGCGTGGGCTGATCGGGGCATCGGTGACCAGACGGCCGCACAGGTGGACTTCGAAGGCGGGTCGGACGGTGCCCGGCACTGAGGGTTCCTCGGCGGTGCGGGACATCGGCCCGCCTCCTTTCACAGCTTTTGCGCCCAATGTTCCTTATGCTCCCCCGTTCCCGGTGCGAATATGTGTGCGTTCCCCCGGTGCTACCCCTGCGGCGTCCCCTTCAGTGCCCCGTAGCACCATGGGGGTGTGCGGGGCGGCGCAGCACGCACGGGGTCGGGCGGCAGAGGGAGAGTGAAGCGGGCGTGGACGTCCAGGGCACGGTGACGGCCGGTTTCGAACCGGTGCGGGATGCCTTCGTACGCAACTTCCGGCACCGCGGCGACCGGGGCGCCGCCGTGGCGGTCTACCGGCACGGACGCAAGGTCGTCGACCTCTGGGGCGGCACCCGCGACGTCGAGAGCGGCGTCCCGTGGGCGCTCGACACCGCACAGGTCGTGCGCTCCGCCGGGAAGGGCGTGGCCGCCGCCGTCCCCCTCCTCCTCCACCAGCGCGGACAGATAGACCTCGACGCGCCCGTCGGCACCTACTGGCCCGAGTTCAAGGCGGCGGGCAAGGAACGCGTCCTGGTGCGCCACCTTCTCTCCCACCGGGCCGGAGTTCCCGTACTGGACCGCCCGTTGACGCCCGCCGAGGCCCGCGACGGCGAGTCGGGCGCACGCGCCGTCGCCGCCCAGGCCCCCGCCTGGAAACCCGGCACCGACCACGGATACCACGCCCAGACGTACAGCTTCCTCGTCGCCGAGCTGGTCCGCCGGGTCACCGGCCGCACCATCGGCCGCTGGGTCGCCGAGGAGATCGCCCGCCCGCTGGGCCTCGACTTCTGGATCGGACTGCCGCAGGAGGAGTCCCACCGGGTCGGCCGCATCGCGCCCGTCGAGGAGCCCGCGGCCGAGGGCGGCCTCAAGCTCCGCCCCAAGCGTGCCGTCAGCGACGCCTACGCCGACCCGGCCTCCCTCACCCGCCGCGCGTTCGGCGCCATCGACCCGCTGCCCGACGAGAACGACCCCGCCTACCGGGCCGCCGAACTCCCCGCATCCGGCGCCATCTCCACCGCCCGCGCACTGGCCCGCTGCTACGCCGCGATGATCGGCCCCGTCGACGACGGCCCCCGCCTCTTCGCCCCCGCCACGCTCACCCTCGCCCGTACCGAGGAGTCCTCGGGCCCCGACCGGGTCCTGGTCGTCAACACCCGCTTCGGCCTGGGCTTCATGCTGCACGGTTCGGCCTCGCCGCTGCTCGGCCCCGGCTCCTTCGGCCACCCCGGACGCGGCGGCTCCCTCGGCTTCGCCGACCCGGAGTCCGGGATCGCGCTCGGCTACGTGACCAACGGGCTGCGCCAGGGCGTCACGGCGGACCCGCGCGCGCTCGCCCTCATCCAGGGGGTCCGGGCGGCGCTGGGCTGAGGCGGGGGTCGGGGAACGGAGGCGGGGAACGGGGGCGGGCGGGGCAAAGGGCACGGAAAAATGTCCCGCTCACGCCTGTGAGCGGGACATTCTCCGGAAGGGGTACCCGGGCCGGGCGGCAGGATCAGAGCTTGAAGCCGTAATCCATGATCTTCTTCGCGTCCGCCGTCCGGTTGACCTCGTTGGTCGAGGCCAGCACCGCGCCGACGACCGTGCGCTTGCCGCGGGTGGCGGCGAACACCAGGCAGTACTTCGCCTGCTTGCCGGAACCGGTCTTCACGCCGATCGCACCCGAGTAGCTGCCGAGCAGCTTGTTGGTGTTGGTCCACGACATGTTGCGGTAGCCACCGTTCTTGGTGGTGACCCGCTGGGTCGTCGACCGCGTCTTCACGATCGCCTTGAAGTGGTTGTTCTTCATCGTCTGCGCGGCGAGCTTCGAGAGGTCGCGCGGGGTCGAGTAGTTGGACCCGTTGCTGATGCCGTCGAAGGAGTCGAAGCGGGTGTTCTTCATGCCCAGGCTCTTCGCGGTGGCGTTCATCTTCCCGATGAACGACTTCACGCGTGCCTCGCGCGTCTTCCCCGTGCCCACCTTGTCGGCGAGCGCGTACGCCGCGTCGCAGCCGGACGGCAGCATCAGCCCGTACAGCAGCTGACGGATGCTGACCTTGTCACCGACGATGAGCCGCGCTGAGGACGCGCCCTTGCTGACGATGTAGTCGCTGTACGCCTTCTGGATCGTGACCTTGGTGTCCAGGTTGAGCCCCTTGGTGGAGAGCACCACCTGAGCGGTCATGATCTTCGTGGTCGAGCCGGTCGAGAGCCGGGTGTCGGCGTATTTGCCGAAGTACGTACGGCCCGACGCCGCGTCCATCAGGAACCCGCCCTTGGCGACGATGGACGGAGCCTTGGGAGGCGCGGCGTGCGCGGCCGGAGCGACGACCGCTCCGGCGGTGACGACCGATCCGGCGGTGACCAGGGTTGCCGATATGCGGCAGACCGCCTGAATTCCAGTTTTCAACGTGGATGCTCCAAATGCCCTTTATATGCGGTCACATAAGGCGGCCGCCTGCACATGTGACGCTTGCGCGGGGCAAATGGATGCGCCATGCGGTGGAGTCTTTACCTATTCGCTACCTGAGGCCCCGCCCGGGGCGGCGGCCGGCCACGCGGGACGCGCGCCCGACCCACCGCGCCGGGGACCTGCCCGAGGGCCTACTTGAGCGAATCGACGAACGCGGTCCAGGCGGTCGCCGGGAAGAGGATCGCCGGACCGGTGGGGTTCTTGCTGTCACGGACGGGGAGGTGGGCGGCGCAGGCGTCGTCGTTCACTTCGAGGCAGTCGCCGCTTTCGCCGCCGCTGTACGTGGACTTGCGCCAGGCGTCGCTGACTTCGAGGCATTCACCGCTGTTGCCGCCGCTGTAGGAGGACTTGCGCCAGGCGGTCAGGAGCGAGGCGTCAGGGATGGTCTGCTTGGAGCGCTTCATGTTCGTAATCCTCTGCCACGGACCGCAGCATGGCCAGGGATTCCCGGTGTGACAGGGCGTCTCCCAGGGCGTGGTCGTAGGCCACTTGACACTGCCGGACCACGGAGGGAAGTTCCCATACGCGTCCCGACCGCAATCCCTCCGTGTAGGCGATGGGAGGAAGTTCGTCGAACCACATGAGCTTGACGTCGCCTTCCAGCAGGGAATGGGCGCCCACCGAGTACGGCAGCACGTGCACCCTGATCCGGCGGCTCTCGCCCAGGTCCGCGATGTGCCGGAGCTGGCGGCACATGATCCCCGGACCGCCGATGGGGCGCCGCAGCACCGACTCGTCCAGCATCGCCCAGAACAGCGGCGAGTCGAAGTCGTCGAAGATGCGGGCGCGGTCGAGCCGGGTGGCGAGGAGCTTGTCACGCTCCTCGTCGTTCTTCGGCGTGGACCCGGAGTTGAGCACCTCACGCGCGTACTCCTCGGTCTGGAGCAGCCCCGGTACCAGCTTCGGCGCGTACTCGCGGATGACCGTGGCCTGGCCCTCGAACTCCAGCGCCTCCTTGAAGTGTTCCGCCACCCGCTTGCCGTCCAGGGTCGGCAGGAACTCCTCGAAGAAGTTCCCCCCGAACACCTTGTCCAGCCGCCGGGCGTCGTCCACCGTCGGCCTGCGCCGCCCGGCTTCCATGTGGGCGATGTGGGTGCGCGAGATGATCGTCAGCTCGCTCAGCTCCTCCTGGGTGAGGCCCAGTTCCTCGCGTTTGAGCTTGAGCTGCTTGCCGTACTTCTCCCGGGAGATCGGGTTGTCCTCGATGGCCACGTAGATCAACTCCCTTACGCTCCGCGTTGTCACACGCAAACCACTACCGAGGGTAGCGAGAGTGACGTCACTGTGTGAGGTGTTCGGCACACACAGCGAGAGGTGAGCGCAATGGAAGTCCCGTTCCCGGAGGGTGAGTTCGTGGCCCACACCGAGACCGACATCTACGGTCCCGGCAAGGTGCTGGGTCTGGAGGGCACGTGGCGGCGGGTGCGGTTCACCCGGTTCGTGGCGAGCATCGACGCCCGCAACCTGCGTCCGGCGACCGACGAGGAGCGGGCCGAGGTCGTCGCCTGGCTGCGGGCGCGGCAGCAGCGGTACGGGGGAACGTGGTGACGGGCGGTACGCGGGCGCCGCGCGGACTCGGGCCCGTCCTCACCCTCCGGGTGTCCCGGGACGGGGGCCGCACGTGGGGGCCGCGCACCACGTACGAGCCCGACCGGAAGGCGGCCCCGCTCGAAGCGGGCGGCCGGTACCCGTTGTGCGCGTGCCCGCGTTGCGGTGGCGAACGAGGCGGGGACGGGTGCGGAGGTGGCGGCCGGGACACGCCCGCCGGGGGCCCGGCGAGCGGCTAGGCGGCAGCCCGGAGTCTCCGGACCTCCGGACCCTCGGAGTCTCCGGGGCCTCCGGGAGCGAGGGCGGAGTCGGGAGCGGCGTACGGGCCGGGGGTTACGGCATGGTCCGGCGGGCGTCGAGGCGGTGCAGGAGCTTGCCGTCGCCGCCGTACATGTCGAGGAGGTAGCCCTTGGGGGTCTTGAGCCCTTCCTTCTCCTCCAGGAAGTCGATGAGGGCGGGCTTGAGCTTCTCGAAGTGCTCGGCGTCGCTCTCGGTGTCCTTCGACCACACGACGACGCGCGGCACGCCCTCCGCCTCGCCCTTGCTGTCCACGCCCTGGATCGCCTCCTCGCCCCCGGCCGTGCGGAACCGTTCGGCGCGCTGCGCCGCTTCGAGGGGGACGGGACCGGCGGAGGTGCTGCCGGAGTAGTACGCGGGCGGTTCGTTCGTGCAGCCGGTCACCAGGAGGGCGGCGGAGAGGAACAGGACGGCGGCGGCGGAACGCAGAGTGCTCGGCATGCCGCTGAGCGTAGGAGGCGAGGCGGGCGAGTGCGGCGTGAATGCGAGGATCGGTGGTTGCGCGTACGCGATCACCACCGCCGACTGTTCTGCCGGCAGGACCAGCCGCTGACATCGAGCCGGATGCGCCGTGGAGCGCAGAACCGCCTGGGCGGGAAAGGCCGGGGCGGCGGTAGGTCGCAATGCGAAGGGTCCTTGGGTCAGCGGGCGTTGAGGACCTGGGCGACAATCGGGCCCGCGGCGTCGCCGCCATGACCGCCGGCGGGGACGGTGGCGGCTGCGGCGAGGTCGTCCGCGTACCCGGTGAACCAGCTGTTGGGGTTCTTCTGGCCGCCCAGTTCGGCGGAGCCGGTCTTGGCGCCCTTGTTCCCGCTCACGGAGAGCATGGACTTCCTGCCCGTACCGCTGGTGGCGGTCAGGTTCATCATCGAGCGGATGCCGGAGACGGTGGCGGGGGAGAGCGAGGCGGAGGGCTTCGCGAACTCCCGGTCGTCGAGTTCCCGCGCGACGATGTACGGCTGGCGGAAGGTGCCGGTGGTGGCGGTCGCGGTGATGGAGGCGACGTTGAGGGGGTTCATCTGGATCTGGCCCTGGCCGATGTACTGGAGGGCTTCCGTGCCGCCGGAGACGTCGGGGACGCTGCCGTCGCGGGTCAAGATGCCGGTCTGCCAGTTCGCGCCGATGCCGAAGACCGTGCGGGAGATCTTCGCGAGCCCACCGGGCTCGATCTTGGTCGAGTCGTCGATGAGCTTGATGAAGGCGGTGTTGCAGGACTGGGCGAAGCTCATGGAGAACGGCACGTTGCCCAGCTCGAAGCCGTTCAGGTTCTCGACGGTGCGGCCCTGCCACATGGCGGTCTTCGGGCAGTCGGTCGGCTTGGACGGGGACGCCAGGCCCTGCTCCATCAGCATGGCAGCGGTCACGATCTTCATCGTGGAGCCCGGAGCCGTACCCCCGCTCACCGCCGGGTTGAACTCGCCTCCCGCGCTGTGCGCGACGGCCCGGATCGCGCCGGACTGCCGGTTGAGCGCGACGACGGACCCGCCCTTGTAGCGGGCCACCGCCTTCTCGGCTGCCGCCTGGACGTTCGCGTCGAGGGTCGTGCGGAGCTTGCCGGGCTCGCCCTTGGAGAGGGTGAGGAGGGTCCGAGGAGCCTTGTCCGTGCTCGACTCGGGCTCGATGTAGAGCTCCACGCCCGGCTTGCCGTCGGTCTTCTCGCCGTACTTCTTGCGGAGCTCGTCCAGGACGGGGCCGAGCGAGGGGAACTTCTCCTTCGTCAGCTCCCGGCCGTTCCGGTCCACGGCCTCGATCGGCGGCGCGGAGGCGGTGCCCGTCTTGAGGGTCTCGCCCTTCTTCAGCTCCGGGTGGACGACCGTCGGCTGCCAGTCGACGAGCGGGTTGCCGGTGGTCTTGCCGCGGACGACCGTGAGGGACGAGGCGTAGGAGATCGGCGTCTGCTCGCCGTTCGCGGAGACCTTGCCGGTCAGGGTGAACGGCACCTTCGCGCCGGTCGGCGTCCCCTGGGTGATCTTCAGGCCCGAGATGTGGGCCTCGCCGAAGTACGAGGCGAGGGTGGAGGACGCGGTCGCCGCGTTGTTGGTGAGTCCGGCGGCGGCGTCGGTGTCGGCCTTGGACCAGGCGGCGAAGAAGGCGTCGGCGGTGCTCTTGACCTCGGCGGAGGTGGGAGGCCCGGTGGGTTTCTGGGGGGCGGCGCCCCCGGCCAGGTGCTTGTTGCCGCCCTTGCCGGGGCTGTCGTTCCCCGTGAGTCCGGTGTAGAGGTTGTACCCCCCGTACCCCACTCCGCCTGCCACGATGACGAACGCGCCGCCGACTATGGCGACCTTGGCTCCACTGCGCATCTCGCAGTCCCCTCCCCAGGAGTCGCCCGACGGTCGGTGCCGGGCAGATGTCGGAGAGTGACTTTACGGGGTGGCGGTGACAGGAGCGACCGACGTTACGGGACTGGTATGGACCTGCCGGGCGGCGGACCGGGCCCCGCGGCCGTCAGATCCAGGTGTCCAGCCACATCCGGTGCCGCCAGTCCGCGATAGGGAGGGTGGTGCCGGTGTAGAGGGGCCAGAAGTAGATGAAGTTCCACACGATCAACAGGACCAGGACGCCCGCGCCGATCGCGCCGACCGTCCGACGGCGCTCGTCGGAGCCCGGTGGGCCGAGCATGGCGCCGATCATCATGACCACCGCCAGGCACAGGAACGGGACGAAGACGACCGCGTAGAAGAAGAAGATCGTGCGCTCCTGGTACAGGAACCAGGGGAGCCAGCCCGCCACGACCCCGGCGAGGATCGCACCCGCCCGCCAGTCCCGGCGGAAGAACCAGCGCCACAGGACGTACAGCAGGGCGAAGGCAGCCGCCCACCACAGCAGCGGCGTCCCGAGCGCGAGCACCTCACGGGCGCACTTCTCGGCCTCCGTGGCGGGGCAGCCGTCGACCCCCGGCTTCGGGGATTCGTAGAAGTACGAGACGGGTCGGCCCAGCACGATCCACGACCACGGGTTGGACTGGTACGTGTGGCCCGAGACCAGCTGGATGTGGAACGAGTAGACCTCGCTCTCGTAGTGCCACAGGCTGCGCAGCCACTCCGGCACCCACGTCATGTCGAACTGGGGGAGGGAGATCGGGCCCAGGTGGTCGGGGGAGAGGCCCGCGCGGCCCTTCGCCCAGTCGCGGAAGTAGCCCTTGGAGGAGAGGATCCAGCCCGTCCACGACGCCAGGTAGGTGAGCAGGGCGACGGGCACGGTGGAGAGGAAGGCGGGCAGCACGTCGCGCTTGAGGACGGCGGCGTACGGGCGCCTGGCGCCGGCCGTGCGGCGGGCGGCGACGTCCCACAGGACGGTCAGCAGGCCGAAGACGACGAGCGTGTAGAGACCGCTCCACTTGGTGGCGAAGGCGAGTCCCAGACATAGACCGGCCGCCAGCCGCCAGGGGCGCAGACCCATCCGGAGGGTCGCGGCGAGGTGCGCGTCCGGGCGCAGGACGCCGTCCTCGTCGACGGGCAGCGCGTCCGCGAGCCTGCGGCGGCACCGGTCGCGGTCGACCAGCAGGCAGCCGAAGGCGGCCAGCACGAAGAACATCAGCACCTGGTCGAGCAGCGCCGTGCGGCTCATCACGAAGTGCAGGCCGTCGAAGGCCAGGAGCAGACCCGCCAGGCAGCCCAGGAACGTCGAGCGGAACAGACGGCGGCCGATCCGGCACAGGAGCAGCACCGACAGCACGCCGAGCAGCGCGACGGCGAACCGCCAGCCGAACGGTGTGAACCCGAAGAGCTGCTCGCCCCAGCCGATCAGCCACTTGCCGACCGGGGGGTGCACGACGTACCCGGGGTCGGTGGGAAGGGATACGGAACCGGGGTCGGCGAGAATCGACTTGTCGACGTCCTTGGGCCAGGCCCCCTCGTACCCCCGGTTGACGAGCGCCCACGCGTCCTTCGCGTAGTACGTCTCGTCGAATATCACCGCCCGGGGACTGCCCAGGTTCCAGAACCGCATGACGCCCGCGAGCAGCGTCACCAGGAGCGGCCCGCCCCACGGGGCGAGCCGGGCGAGCCGGTCCCCCAGGGCCGGGCCGACGCGCAGCAGTGACCAGAAGTACGGGCCCGGAGGGGGCGCGTACGGCGGTACGAGCCGCTCGCGCAGCGCGGTCCGCCGGGGCGGCACGTAGCCGAACCGGCGCAGCCGTCGCTGCCAGGTGGGCGGCTCCTCCTGGGGGGCCCGCCCGTGCGGGGCGTGGGGCGCGGTACTGGTCACCGCGCCATCGTAGGTAACGCGGCTGTGCGCGTCGCCCGTCCACCCTGGGAGGATGGGCCGTGTGACTGGATCGACTGCACCCGCATCTGCCCCCGCCGCCTCCGCCGGCGGTGTCCTCGTGCTCGCCGGGACGCCCATCGGGGACGTCGCGGACGCCCCGCCGAGGCTCGTCAAGGAGCTGGAGGCGGCCGAGGTGATCGCCGCCGAGGACACCCGGCGGCTGCGCCACCTCACCAAGGCGCTCGGCGTGTACACGACCGGGCGCGTCGTGTCGTACTTCGAGGGCAACGAGAGCGCGCGGACCCCGGAGCTGGTCGAGGCGCTGGAGAACGGCGCACGCGTGCTGCTGGTGACCGACGCGGGCATGCCGTCGGTGTCCGACCCGGGCTACCGGCTGGTCGCCGCCGCGGTGGAGAAGGACATCCGGGTGACGGCGGTGCCGGGCCCGTCCGCGGTGCTCACCGCTCTGGCGCTGTCCGGGCTGCCGGTCGACCGGTTCTGCTTCGAGGGGTTCCTGCCGCGCAAGGCGGGGGAGCGGCTGGGCAGACTGCGCGAGGTGGCGGACGAGCGGCGCACGCTCGTCTACTTCGAGGCGCCGCACCGGCTCGACGACACCCTCGCCGCGATGGCCGAGGTGTTCGGGGACGAGCGGCGGGCCGCGGTGTGCCGCGAACTGACCAAGACGTACGAAGAGGTCAGGCGCGGACCACTGAAGGAACTCGCCGAGTGGGCGGCGGAGGGCGTGCGCGGCGAGATCACCGTCGTCGTCGAGGGCGCCGCGGAGACCGGGCCGGCGGACCTGGACGCCGAGGAGCTGGTGCGCAGGGTGCAGGTGCGCGAGGAGGCGGGGGAGCGGCGCAAGGAGGCCATCGCCGCGGTCGCGGCCGAGGCGGGGCTGCCCAAGCGGGAGGTGTTCGACGCGGTCGTGGCGGCAAAGAACGCGGCACGGTCCCAGGCGTCGGGGTCGGGTACGGGCAAAGGGAAGCCGTGAAAGGTAAAGCCAACCCCGTGTGTGGGCCATCTTTCTGAGGGCCGCGTCAAATGCACCCCACGTTTCGACAGGTCTGTCGCGCTTCCGCCCGAAAAGGCGTCCACTGGAAGGTGAGCGGAAAGGAGCTGGCATGAGCGACATCGCACAGAGCGCGGCCGGCAGCATCACGGCGCGGCAGACCCCCTGGAGCAGCGGTACGCAGGCGCCGGTCGAGGAGGCGTACGCCTTCGCCTGCATGAAGTGCGGACACGGCTGGGAACAGGCGTACGCGATCGAGCACCACACGGACGGCTCCGGGCACCCCTTCGTCGTCTACCGGGCCGACGGGGAGCGCGTCCCCTCGCCGCTCTCCCGCCCCTCCTGCCTGAACTGCGGCGGCACGGTCGTGCGGATCATGCGCTCCGGGCAGGTGTCGACGATCCAGCAGGTCCAGGACCGCGACCGGCAGACGGCCGGCCCGGTGGCCGAGGACGCCGACGACCCCAAGCGCGAGCCGCACCACTGGCACCTGTCGGACCTCCTCCACCCCTTCCACCGGAAGTAGGGTGCCGCCGGACGCGGGGCCCCGGGCCGACGTGCGGCTTTCGTAGGATCGACCGCATGAGCCCGAGCCCCCGCCCCGACACCCCCCGATCCGGCAGTCCTCGTGTCGACAAGTCGACCGACAAGAGCAGCGCGCCTCCCCCGCCCGCTCCCCTGCGCGTGCCGGTCGCCGACTCGCACACCCACCTGGACATGCAGGGCGTCACGGTCGAGCAGGCGCTCGCCACGGCCGCCTCGGTCGGCGTGACCACCCTGGTGCAGGTGGGTTGCGACGTGAAGGGCTCCCGGTGGGCGGCCGAGACGGCCGCGGCGCACGAGAACATCCATGCGGCTGTCGCCCTGCACCCCAACGAGGCCCCCCGCATCGTCCACGGCGACCCCGACGGCTGGTCCCGGCAGGGCGCGCGCCCCGGCGGCGGGGACGCGGCCCTCGACGACGCGCTCGCCGAGATCGACCGGCTGGCGGGCCTGCCGTACGTCCGGGGCGTGGGCGAGACCGGCCTCGATCACTTCCGTACCGGCCCCGAGGGGAAGGCCGCGCAGGAGCGGTCGTTCCGCGCGCACATCGAGATCGCCAAGCGGCACGGCAAGGCCCTGGTCATCCACGACCGGGACGCGCACGCGGACGTGCTGCGCGTACTGGACGAGGAGGGCGCGCCCGAGAGGACCGTCTTCCACTGCTACTCGGGCGACGCCGAGATGGCACGGATCTGCGCGGCGAAGGGCTACTACCTGTCCTTCGCGGGGACCGTCACGTTCAAGAACGCCCAGCCGCTCCGCGACGCGCTCGCCGTCGCCCCGGCGGAACTCGTCCTCGTCGAGACGGACGCCCCGTTCCTCACCCCGGCGCCGTACCGCGGACGGCCCAACGCGCCGTATCTCATTCCGATCACGGTGCGGGCGATGGCGGAGGTGCGGGGCGTCGACGAGGACGCGATGGCGTCGGCGATCTCGGCGAACACGGCGCGCGCGTTCGGCTACTGAGCCTTTCGGCGGGCCGCTTCCGGACCGCACTCGCGTTCGTGGAACAACCCTCCGTAGTCGCGTCGCTTTGGAGAGTGACGATTGCTCCGCTAGTGTCCCGGGCCGCAGCAGTGGCAGCCCGGGTCCGTCCGGCTGTCCGTCGGGCGGACCGGGAGCGACGTGAGCAATACGCAGGGTGGTGCGCTGTCGTACGAGGCGCCGTACGGGGCGGCACCGCCGTACGGAGCGGCCTACGAGCCGTACGGCGACGCGCACCCGCGACCGCCGGTGCCCGGCGCGCGCCAGGACCAGGGCGAGGACCGGGGGCCGGACGGGGGGCCGGACGGGGGGCCGGGCCCGGAGCAGGGGCTGTACGAGCAGCCGTACGAGGCGGGGCCGCAGGAGGCGGGACGCCACGGACAGTACGGACAGTACGGACTGTACGGGCCACCCGCGCCGCACGAGACGCCTGTGCCGCACGATGGGGCCGCGCCGTACGAGCCGTCCGCGCCGCACGAGACGCCCGTGCCGTCCGCGCCGCACGGGCGCTACGTGCAGTACGGGAGCGCCGAGCCGTACGGGAGTGCCGAGCCGTACGGGAGTGCCGAGCCGTACGGGAGCGCGGAAGCGTACGGGGGTGCTGAGCGATACGGGAGTGCGGGGCCGTACACGAGTGCCGAGCCGAACGGGTCGGGCGAGCCGTACGGGAGTGACGGGCCGAACGGGAGTGCCGAGCCGTACGGGACGGGCGAGCCGTACGGGTCGGTGGGTGCGGACGCGTACCCGTACCCGTACGCGGGCGGGGCGGCCGACGCGGAGGCCGCCACCCGGGTCGACCCGCACGCGGTGCGCTACGCGGACCCGGAAGCGGGGATGCACCCGGGCCCTGGCGTATCCCGGCCCGGGAACGGGGACGCCCACGACCCGCCCTGGGGTTCCGCCCCCGAGCCCGCCCACGGCTGGGCCTACGACCCCGCCCGCGCCCCGGCCCACGCTTCCCCTCACGCCGCTCCCTACGACCCCGCCTACGATTCCGGCGCTCCCTTCGACGCCCACTCCGCCCTCGACTCCGCCTTCGGGCCGGCCCCCGGCGCCGAGCCGGAGACGGTTTCCTGGAGCGAGGAGGAGGCGGCCGACGGTGGTGGCCGGGCCGCATCGCGGCGTGCGGTCCGTCGCCGCAAGGGCGACACGCCCAGGGCCCCCGCTGGGGGCGAGAAGGGCGAACGGCCCGACACCCTGCGCAAGCTCGTACCGCAGGCCCTCGTCGTGGCGTTCCTCGCGGGCGGCACGTCGGCGTTCGTCGCCAACGACAAGACGATCGAACTCAGCGTCGACGGCACCCCCCGGATGCTGAACACCTTCGCGGACGACGTCACCGAACTCCTGGAGAAGGAGGGCGTCCACGTCGGCGAGCACGACCTGGTCGCCCCCGGCCCCGGCCAGACCCTCGCCAGCGGCGACGAGGTCGTCGTCCGCTACGGCCGCCCCGTCACCCTCACCCTCGACGGTGAACGCCGACGCATCTGGACCACGGCGCAGACCGTCGACGGGGCGCTGCGGCAACTGGGCGTGCGCGCGGAGGGGGCGTACCTGTCGGCGTCCCGGTCCGCGCCGATCTCCCGCAACGGTCTCGCCCTGGACGTCCGTACGGAACGGACGCTGACCCTCATGGCCGACGGGCGCGAACGCACCATCCGTACCAACGCGGCGACCGTCGAGGAAGCGGTCGAGGAGGCCGGCCTCTCCCTCGGCAACCAGGACACCACCTCCGTGCCGCTGGACAGCTTCCCCCGCGACGGCCAGACCGTCACCATCATGCGGATCACCGGGTCCCGGGTGGTCCGGGAGGAGCCGATCGACTTCGAGGTGGTCCGCAGGAAGGACCCGACGATCTTCAAGGGCACGGAGGAGGTCGAACGGTCCGGGGTCAAGGGCGCCCGGCGGGTGACGTACGCCCTGCGCACGGTCAACGGGGTCAAACAGAAGCCGAGGAAGCTCTCCGACGAGGTCGTACGGCGGCCGGTCGATCAGGTGATCAAGGTCGGTACGAAGCCCATGCCCACGGCGGTGGCGGGCGCGGACGACCTGAACTGGGCGGGCCTCGCCCAGTGCGAGTCCGGTGGGCGGCCGAACGCGACGGACCCGTCGGGGACGTACGGGGGGCTCTACCAGTTCGACAGGCAGACGTGGCAGTCGCTGGGCGGTCGAGGGGCGCCGCAGGAGGCGCCGGCTTCGGAGCAGACGTTTCGGGCGAAGAAGCTCTATGTGCAGCGGGGGGCCAGTCCTTGGCCGCACTGCGGGCGGCGGCTTTAGGGGCGGGGCGCGGCTGGGCTGGAACGGGGCTGGCCGGGACCGGGCCGGGGTGGGCCCCGGGTGCGCAGGGCAGGGCATGGCGGGCCGGGGCGTGCAGGGCAGGGCGGTGGCGCGGTGCGGCTGGTGGGGCTGCGCACGGCGGGGTGGGTTGGGCGTACGGCGGGGAGTGCACCCCGGTGGGGGCCGCCCCCTTGCCCGCCCTCCCCCGAGCACTCGGCTCCGCTCGTGCAGGGAGGTGCCCCCGCGCCGGCGGTCCAGGGGCCCACGGGGGCGCACGTCGGGCCGCGCTGCTGCCCGAAGGGGCTGTCGGGGGGTTGGGGGTGGGGGTGCGCTTTAGGGTGGGGTGGTGAGCACCCCTGAACCTGTCACCGCCCCCGAGCACTCCCTTCTCGGCCCCGCCGACATCCGCGAGCTGGCCGCCGCCCTCGGCGTGCGCCCCACCAAGCAGCGCGGGCAGAACTTCGTCATCGACGCCAACACCGTCCGCCGCATCGTGCGGACGGCCGAAGTGCGCCCGGACGACGTGGTCGTGGAGGTCGGCCCCGGCCTCGGCTCGCTGACGCTGGCGCTGCTCGACACCGCGGACCGCCTCGTCGCCGTCGAGATCGACGACGTACTGGCAGGGGCCCTGCCCGCCACGGTGCAGGCCCGGATGCCGCAGAAGGCCGACCGCTTCCACCTCGTGCACTCGGACGCGATGCTGGTCACCGAGCTTCCGGCGGAGCCGACCGCGCTGGTTGCGAACCTCCCGTACAACGTGGCGGTGCCGGTGCTGCTGCACATGCTGGAGCACTTCCCGACCATCGAGCGCACCCTCGTCATGGTCCAGGCCGAGGTCGCCGACCGGCTCGCCGCGAAGCCCGGCAACAAGGTCTACGGGGTGCCCTCCGTGAAGGCCAACTGGTACGCGGAGGTCAAGCGCGCCGGGTCCATCGGCCGCAACGTCTTCTGGCCCGCCCCGAACGTCGACTCCGGCCTCGTCTCCCTCGTACGCCGTGCGGAGCCGGTCGAGACGACCGCCACCCGCAGGGAAGTCTTCGCGGTCGTCGACGCGGCGTTCGCGCAGCGGCGCAAGACGCTGCGCGCGGCGCTCGCGGGCTGGGCGGGTTCGCCCGCCGCCGCCGAGGCCGCCCTCGTCGCCGCCGGGATCTCCCCGCAGGCACGCGGCGAGGCCCTGACGGTGGAGGAGTTCGCGCGGATCGCCGAGGCCAAGGGGGCCGGGGCGTGACGCGGCGGCCCGCGGTGACGGTGCGCGTCCCCGCCAAGGTCAACGTTCAGCTGGCGGTCGGCGCACCCCGGCCCGACGGCTTCCATCCGCTCGCCAACGTGTTCCTCGCCGTCGGCCTGTACGACGAGGTGACGGCGACCGAGGCGCCGGAACTCACCGTCACCTGCGAGGGGCCGGGCTCCGGCCACGTGCCGCTGGACCGCACCAACCTGGCGGCCCGCGCGGCGATCGCACTCGCCGCACTGCACGGCCTCGCGCCCGACGTGCACCTGCACATCGCCAAGGACATCCCCGTCGCGGGCGGCATGGCCGGCGGCAGCGCGGACGCCGCGGGCGCCCTGTTGGCCTGCGACGCGCTGTGGGGCACGAACACCCCCTACGACCAGCTCCTCGCGATCTGCGCCGAGCTGGGCAGCGACGTCCCCTTCAGCCTGGTCGGCGGTGCGGCGCTCGGGGTGGGGCGGGGCGAACAGCTCACCCCGCTGCCCGTCGGCGGCGAGTTCCACTGGGTCTTCGCGGTCGCGGACGGCGGGCTGTCGACACCGGCGGTGTACGGCGAGTTCGACCGTCTGACCGCCGGTGGGGCGGTCCCCGCGCCGGAGGCATCCGACGCGCTCCTGGCAGCGCTGCGTAGCGGAGACGCCACCGCCCTCGCGGCGGCGCTCGGCAACGACCTCCAGCCGGCCGCCCTCTCCCTGCGCCCCTCGCTCGCCGCCACGCTCGCTGCGGGCACCGCGGCCGGAGCGCTGGCGGCCCTGGTCTCCGGCTCGGGCCCCACGACGGCGTACCTGGTCAAGGACGCGGACGCGGCACAGCGGGTCGCGGAGGCACTGCTGGCGTCGGGGACCTGCGCGGCGGCACGGCCCGCCGTGTCACCGGCGGCCGGCGCGACGGTGCTCACCCGCTGAACCGGCCCGGCGACCGCCCTCCGTCGGGCCCCGGCGGCCCCGGACCTCAGTCCGTCAGCTTCGCCAGGAAGGCGAAGAGGTTGCCGCGGGTGCGGTCGATCTGCTCGTCGACGGTCAGGGACTCCTCGAACCGGCCGCCCGGTTCGGGGGTCTTCCTGCCGCGCACGTACAGCGAACAGGCCATGTCCGTGCACATGTAGATGCCGACGGAGTTGCCCTGCCTGCCGGCCAGGCCCGCCTTGGGGGCGGTCATCAAGGACACGCCGTTGCCGGGGTGCGTGGTCAGGCAGACGGCGCACATGCTGCGGTGCAGGAACCCGCGCTGCCGGGACGGGAAACGGAACGTCACGCCGAAGAGGCGCCCGTCGGCGGGGTCTTCGGTGACCAGGTAGCTCCGGTCGGGCGCGGACAGATCGCGCCAGCCCATGAAGTCCAGGTCCTCCCACGGGCGTTCGGCCAGGTCACGCGGCATCGGCAGACGCTGGGCCTCGCCCTTGGAACAGTTGATGAACGACTTCCGGATGTCGTTCTCGGTGGCTTGCTTCATGGGACGACCGTAGACACGGACGGTGAGCGCGGGCAAAGGGATAACCGTGCGTGATAGAGCGAGGACGTGCCGGGGGATCGGGGGACCGTGCGGGGGAGGGACGGCGCGGGCACACGGGGCGTGCGGACGGTGGGGGGCGCAGGGGGGACGTGCGGGGGGCGCGCGGCGGTGGTCGTGGGGATGCCCGCTCCCTATGACCCGCGCCGGGGCCCTCAGCGGCTGTCACCTCGCACGACCCCACCTCGCACGACCCCACCCCGCCCGTCCCCGGTGCCTCAGTGGTTGCCCGCCCTCCTGCGGCGTACGACGAAGGCGGTGCCGGCCGCGGCCACCGCGGCGAGCGCTCCGAGGGCCAGGGCGACCGAGCCGCTCGACGCGCCCTCGCCCTCGGCCTCCTCGGCGCCCGCCTTCACCGCGCCCGACGGGGTCTCGCTCATGCCCGGGTCGGTCGGCGCGACCGGGGGGACGACGCCGGGGGCGGTCGGCGTGGCCGTGCCCGTACCGGCGCTGGCGCTCGCACTAGCGGACGGGGAGCCGGTCGCCGAGGCCGACGCGTCGCCGGAGGGGGACCGACCGGCGTCCGGGCTCGCGGAACCGGCAGGGCTCTCGGAGGCCGAGGGGCTCGCGGAGGCGGCCGGGCTGTCGCCGGTGTCCGGCACGGCGGCTGCGGCGCCCAGGGCCTTGCCGTCCGGGCCGACCAGGCTCCACACCTTGCCGTCGGCGCTCTTGACGCCGTTGCCCTTGGTGTCGCCGGGCTTGGCGTCGTCCTTGAAGTAGTAGAGCGGCTTCTCTTCGAGGACGACCTGCTTCCTGCCGTCGCTGCCGGCGAGGTCGATCTGGTTGGTCTCGCCGGTGACGTCCGAGGACTTGGTCGGGTAGCCGGTGGCGGCGGGCCACGTCCGGGCGCAGTCGCCGGTGCAGTTCGACTTGTCCCTCTCGTCGCCGGCCCAGGTGTACAGGGCGTTGCCGTCCTTGTCGGCGAGGGCCTTGCCCTCGGAGGTGTCGATGACGGTCAGCTCACCGGGGTCGGTGGGGGTGTCGACGGCGAGCGCGGTGCCGCCGCCGAGCGTGACGAGGAGGGCGGCGGCGGTCGCGGCGGCGGATATCCGGGCTCGGGAAACAGCATGCATGGCGTCCTGCCTTCGGTCTGGGTCGGTACCGCGGGTACGGACCCAGCAGAACGCCGTGCCGAGTGCGCGGCCCGTGGGACACGGCCATCCGGGCGACCCCCACGCCCCGGTCGCCGGCCCCGGAACCCCCAAACCCCCGCCCGCGCTCAAGGCCCCCGCCCCAGGCCATACGCTGGTAGGGATTCCACCCCTTACCCCTGGAGCACGCATTCATGGCCGTCAACCTGGTCAATGTCGAGGCAGTCAGCAAGGTGTACGGCACCCGTGCCCTGCTCGACGGCGTCTCCCTCGGCGTCTCGGAGGGCGACCGGATCGGCGTCGTGGGCCGCAACGGCGACGGCAAGACCACCCTCATCCGGATGCTCGCCCAGCTGGAGGACGCCGACTCCGGCCGCGTCACGCACGTCGGCGGTCTGCGCCTGGGCGTCCTCACCCAGCACGACTCCCTCGACCCGTCCGCCACCGTCCGCCACGAGGTCATCGGTGACATGGCCGACCACGAGTGGGCGGGCAGCGCCAAGATCCGCGACGTGCTGACCGGCCTGTTCGGCGGGCTGGACCTGCCCGGCTTCGAGCAGGGCCTGGACACCGTCATCGGCCCGCTGTCGGGCGGTGAGCGCCGCCGCATCGCGCTCGCCAAGCTCCTCATCGCCGACCAGGACCTGATCGTCCTGGACGAGCCCACCAACCACCTGGACGTGGAGGGCATCAGCTGGCTGGCCCGCCACCTTCGGTCCCGCCGCTCCGCCCTCGTCTGCGTGACGCACGACCGGTGGTTCCTGGACCAGGTCTGCACCCGCATGTGGGACGTTCAGCGCGGCGCCGTCCACGAGTACGAGGGCGGCTACTCCGACTACGTCTTCGCGCGCGCCGAGCGGGAGCGGATCGCCGCCACCGAGGAGACCAAGCGGCAGAACCTCATGCGCAAGGAACTGGCCTGGCTGCGCCGGGGCGCCCCGGCCCGTACGTCCAAGCCGCGCTACCGCATCGAGGCCGCCAACGAGCTGATCGCGGACGTGCCCCCGCCGCGCGACACCAGCGAGCTCATGAAGTTCGCCAACGCCCGGCTCGGCAAGACCGTCTTCGACCTGGAGGACGTGACGATCCAGGCCGGTCCCAAGGTCCTCCTCAAGCACCTCACCTGGCAGCTCGGTCCCGGCGACCGCGTCGGCCTCGTCGGCGTCAACGGCGCGGGCAAGACGTCGCTGCTGCGGGCGCTCGCGGAGGCATCCCGTACGCAGGGAGACGTACAGCCCGTCGCCGGGAAGATCGTCGTCGGCAAGACCGTCCGGCTGGCGTACCTCTCGCAGGAGGTCGGCGAGCTGGACCCGAACCTGCGGGTGCTGGAGGCGGTGCAGAAGGTTCGCGACCGGGTCGACCTCGGCAAGGGCCGGGAGATGACCGCGGGCCAGTTGTGCGAACAGTTCGGGTTCACCAAGGAGAAGCAGTGGACGCCGGTCGGCGACCTGTCCGGCGGTGAGCGCCGACGGCTCCAGATCCTGCGGCTGCTGATGGACGAGCCGAACGTCCTGTTCCTCGACGAGCCCACCAACGACCTCGACATCGAGACGCTCACCCAGCTCGAAGACCTCCTCGACGGCTGGCCCGGCACCATGGTCGTCATCTCGCACGACCGGTTCTTCATCGAGCGGACCACCGACAAGGTCTTCGCCCTCCTCGGTGACGCGACCCTGCGCAACCTGCCGCGCGGGCTCGACGAGTACCTGGAGCGGCGGCAGAAGGTCATCGACGCCGCCGTGCCCGCGGCTCCGGCCGCAGCCGCGAAGACCGCCGGCGGGGCCTCCCCGGCCGCACCGGCGAAGTCGTCCGGGGACGCCCGTGCCGCGAAGAAGGAACTCCAGAAGATCGAGCGGCAGCTCACCAAGCTCTCCGACAAGGAGACCAGGCTGCACGCGCAGATCGCGGACAACGCCACCGACTTCGCGAAGGTCGCCGAGCTCGACGCCGAACTGCGCGGACTCGTGGGCGAGCGCGACGAGTTGGAGATGCGCTGGCTGGAACTGGCCGAGGACGCGTGAGCCCGTCCCGTAGGGACGCGGCGACGGCGGGCGTAGAGAACGCGTAGAGGGCTCATAACGAGCGCATCACGGGCCGGTCCTCCCTTGGGAACAGGGGCGGACCGGCCCCTTGTTCGAGGTGACTCCAGTGATAGAAAGAAGCCCCGCTCGACTGACGTAGATCTGCGGGATCCAAGCCCGATTCGCTCCTTTCCGGGGGGATGTGACCGCCCGGAATCGCGGGGGAGACCGACCGGGCAGCGGACCACCCGTGTGAAGAGGTAAGTGCTGATGTCTCAGCCGCCCAACCAGCCGCCGCAGGGGGGCTTCGGCGCCCCTCAGGACCCGCAGTCCCCCCAGGGCGGGGCTCCGCAGGGTCCGCCTCCGGGAGCTCCGCAGCCGCAGCCGACCCCACCGCAGACGCCCCCGGGGCCGCCCGCCGGCCCGCCGCCCGGCCCCCCGGCCGGCCCGCCTCCGGGCCCGCCGCCGGGTCAGCCCGGGTACGGGTATCCGCAGGGTCCGCCATCCGCCGCCGACAACCCGTACGCGCAGCCCACCCCGCCGCCCGGCGGCTACGGCTACCCGGGGCCGCCCGGCCAGCAGCAGCCCGCCTACGGCCAGCAGCAGCCCACGTACGGCCAGCAGCCGGGTTACGGCTACCCGGGCATGCCCCAGCCAGGCATGCCCGGCCAGCCGACGTACCCCGGCGCCCCCGGCCCCGGAGGGCCCGGCGGCAACGGCCCGCAGAAGAAGCAGAAGCTGATGCTGATCATCGGTGCGGCCGTCGCCGCACTGATCGTCGTCGCGGGCGGCATCTACCTCGTCTCGGACGGCGACGACAAGGAACCCGTCGCGCATCCCACCACCGCCGGCAAGCCGAGCGCCGCCCCCACGGTGGACGACGGCGACGGCAAGGGCCCCGGCGGCGACGCCCCGGGACGGGACGCAGGCACGGACTTCAACTCGGCCCGCCAGCCCGGCGACGCCAAGGTCCTGTGGAACCAGGCCAACACCGTCGACCTGCCCAGCGGCGGCGGCAAGGTGATGCCGATGTGGTTCGTCGGCGACACCGTCGTCCAGACGTACTACAAGACCATGACCGCGTACGGCGTCGCCGACGGCAAGAAGCGGTGGGAGATCCCGTTCCCGAACGAGGTCTGTGCCGCGCCGCGCCAGGTCGGCACCGGCGACAAGGTCGTCATCGGCATCAAGGACAACAACACCGAGAAGGGCCGCTGCGACCACCTCCAGATGGTCGACCTCAAGGCCGGCAAGGCCGGGTGGCGCAAGAAGATCGAGAAGCAGAACCTCTTCGACTTCGGCCTCGACGGACTCGTGGTCGCGGGTGACACCGTCGTGGCACAGCGCACCTTCTCCAGCGCCTACCGGATCAGCGACGGTTCGAAACTGTTCGGCGACGTCCGGGACGGCGCGTGCCGGATGGACGGCTTCGCCTCCCAGGGCACCCGGCTGATCGTCGTCGACCAGTGCGGCACCGAGCAGAACGCCCCCGAACAGCTTCGCGAGCTCGACCCCGTGACCGGCAAGGCCAAGTGGACCTGGAAGGTGTCCAAGGGCTGGTCCGTGAAGAAGGTCCTGTCCGTCGAGCCGCTGGCGCTGTACCTGGTGAAGGGCAAGGACGAAGGGGCCAGCATCGCCTTCTTCAAGCCGAACGGCACGTTCGCCGCGCAGCTGCCCAAGGGGGAGGAGATGCCGGAACTGCGGTGCGGCATGTTCTCCCTGAGCGGCGGCCTCCAGAGCTGTGAGGGCGTCACCGCCGACGCCGACACCCTGTACCTGCCGAGCCGGGCGAAGACCGACGCGGCCGCGGCACGCAGCAACGAGATCCGCGCCTACGACGCCACCACCGGCAAGCGCAAGTGGGCTTCGAAGGGCGAGGGCCGGACCCTGGTGCCGGTCAAGGCCGAGGGCGGATTCGTCTACGCGTACTCCGAGCCGTCGTACGACAAGGCCGGCGGTCTGGTGAAGGTTCCCGCCACCGGCGGCAGCCCGGCCCAGGTCCTGAAGCACCCGTCGTCGGTCTCGGCGGTCGAACGCGGCATGTTCTCCAAGCAGCTCGCGTACGAGGGCGGCCGTCTCTTCCTCGCACCCGACCGCATCTCGGGCCGGGACGACGAGAAGCCCCAGGCGCTCCTGGCCTTCGGCAACTGAGCTGCGGGGCGCGGCGGATGAGGGCCGCGCGACGGACGCACGGAAGCACGGGCGCGGGCGGCGGGCCGCGATGCGCTGCCTGCTGCCCGCGCCGTCGCAGCCCGCACCGCCGCGCCGTCGCCGCCCGCGCCTCCGCCGCCCCGCCCCGAGCCCCCGCGGTCCCGCCCCGCGCCCCTGATACTTCGCCCGGTTGATCCACGAAGCTCCCCGATCCAGAGGTAGACCCACGATGACGCAGCCACCGCACGAGCCCCCGAAGGACGAGGGCCAGCAGCCCCCGTCCCCGCTCGACAAGTCCCCGCAGCCTCCGCAGGGCGCTCCCGGGCTCCCCCCGCAGGCACCCCTGCCGCCCGCCCCCGGCTTCGGCGCGCCGCAGCCGCCCGCCGGCAGCTTCGGCGCCCCGACCCCGCCTCCCCCCGGCCAGCAGCCGGGCCAGCCGGGCCAGCCTCCGGCCCAGCCCGGTCAGCCCCCGGCCCAGCCGGGACAGCCCCCGGCCCAGCAGCCCGCGTACGGCTACCCCCAGACCCCCGGCACCCCGCCGCCGGCCCCCGGCCAGTCGCCGCAGACACCCCCGGCCGGTTACGGCTACCCCGGCCAGCAGCCCCCGCCCCCACAGCCCGGCTACGGCTTCCCGGCCCAGCCCGGGCAGCCCGGCCCCGGTCAGCCCGGTCAGCCCGGTCCGTACGGCGGTGGCTACCCGACCCAGCCGCCCGCCCCGCAGACCGTCGTCCAGGGCAGCGGCGTCAATGGCGGCAGCGGCGGCGGACTGACCACCCAGCTGAAGATCATCATCGCGGCGGTCGTCGCCGTCGTCCTGATCGTCGGCGCGGGCGTCGTCTACAAGGCGACCAGCAGCGACGACCCCAAGGACGTCGCGGGCAGCTCCTCCGGAGGCGGAGGCGGAGGCGGCGGCGAGGCCAAGGGCGGCGAAAAGGCCGGCCCCGCCGCACCGGACGGCGCGGGCAAGGAGCAGGCCCCCGGCAATGTCACCGGCAAGGTCAAGTTCCAGGTCCCGATGCCGGTCGTCAAGGAGATCACCGAGGTCAAGGGCTCCTGGGCCACCGAGAAGGTGTACGCCAAGGCCGGCGTCAAGAAGATCACCGGCTACGACCCGGAGAAGGGCACCGAGCTCTGGAACCTCCCGCTGACCGGCGAGGTCTGCGCCAGTTCCCGCCACCTGTCCAAGGACGGCAACAAGGCCGCCTTCCTCTTCGAGGGACCGATCGAGGCCGGCCGGAAGGTCGCCCAGTGCACGCAGGTCGGTCTGTTCGACCTGACCAGCGGCAAGCTGCTGTGGTCGCACGGCTTCAAGGACGGCGACAGGCCCGCCACCCTCACCGGTGTCACCGTGTCCGGTGACACCGTCGCGGTCGGCAGCTACTCCGGCGGCGGTGCACTGGACATCAACGGCAAGGAACTGTGGAGCCCCAAGCCGAGCAGCGACAACTGCAAGGACAAGGGCTACGGAGGCGGCCCCGCGCTGGTGGCGCTCCGTCAGTGCGGCGACTACAACAACCCGCAACTGCTGGTCGAGCGGCTTGAGCCGACCTCGGGCAAGCCGCTCTCCACCTACAAGCTGCCCGCCGGCGCCGAGACGGCCTCGATCCTCTCGACCGAGCCGCTGCTCGTCGGCGCCGAGGTCAACGACTCCGCCTCCGGCACCGCGGGCATCTCCGACCTGTTCTCGATCGACGGCGCGACGGGCAAGCTGATCGCGCAGATGCCGGTCGACGGCGAGAAGTTCGACCTGCACTGCCCGCGCACCGAGGTCGAGGGCTGCACCAAGGTCGCGGTGGGCAACGGCAAGGTCTACGTGCCGACCGTCCAGCGGCGGGGCAGCGCCGAGACGGGCCGTACGAACGAGATCGTGACCTGGGACCTGAAGACCGGCAAACCCACCTCGGAGCGCATCGAGGCGGGCGAGCGGTACTCGATGGTGCCGCTGCGGATGGACGGCGGGAACCTGATCGTCTACAAGTTCCCCCCGTACGACAAGGGCGGCCAGGTCGCCAGCATCGACGGCGGTTCGCTCAAGCAGACGGTGCTGCTGGAGAACCCGGCCGACCGGTCCGTACGCGACGCCGAATCCAGCCTCACCATCAATCTCGCCAACGCCTGGTTCGTCGGCGGACGGCTGTTCCTCTCGAACCACCTGGTGAGTGAGAGCAACACCAGCCAGAAGTACCTGGCAATGGTCTTCGGCCCCTGACCGAAGAGGGCAGACATCGAAGGGGCGCTTCCCGCGTGATCGCTGGAAGCGCCCCTTCGGCGGTGCCGCCGATGGTGGAGAAGTGCACTCCGTTGTCGCTCGGCGGGTGCAGGCGCGGGGAGTTGACGCACTGGCCGAACGTGTGGGTGGCAGTGCGGTGACCGTCGCCGTTTACGCGCGCTGCGAGCGAGTGCGAGGGAAAGCAACTTTGAGTGGCTTCTCACCGGTAAGGGGCGCGCGACGTCGAACGAGCGTGTAGCTTGCCGGGTCAGGAGGCCGGGGGGTCTGCTCACGGGGAATGCGGGGGGATGTTCCGATGGGCGTGCGGCTCATGGTGGTCGACGACCACCGATTGCTGGCCGAGGCACTCGCCTCGGCGCTCAAGCTGCGCGGGCACCGCGTGCTCGCCGCCGCCGCGCCCACCGCGGGCGCGGCCGAACTCGTGGTGAGCCGTGCCCCGGAGGTCTGCCTGTTCGGCACGGCGACGCCCGCGCTGCCGGGCACCTTCGACCCGATCGTACGGATCAAGCGCGAGCGCCCGCAGGTGGCCGTCGTCGTCCTCGGTCCCGTACCCAGCCCCCGCGGCATCGCCGCCGCCTTCGCGGCCGGTGCGGCCGGTTACGTACGGCACGACGAGCGCATAGAGGGCGTCGAGCGCGCCATGGTGAAGGCGCGGACGGGGGAGGCGGCGGTGGCGCCGCAGCTCCTCCAGGGCGCGTTCGCCGAACTCCTCAACCCGGCCGCCCAGCCCGACGACGAGGGCCAGCGGCTGTTGCAGATGCTCACCCCGCGCGAGGTCGAAGTCCTCGTCCGGGTCGCCGACGGCGAGGACACCCGGCTGATCGCCGCCGGCATGGGCATCGCCCCCAGCACCGCGCGCACCCACGTGCAGCGCGTCCTGATGAAGCTCGGCGTCGGCTCCCGGCTCGAAGCCGCCGCCCTCGCCGCGCGGACCGGCCTCCTCGACCGCGCCGCCCCGCCCTCGCACGACCAGTAACCGCGTCCGGCTCCTCACTGGACCAGTGTCCGCATCCGGCCCCTCCCGCGATCATTCACCGCGTCCGGGCCCTCTCCGGACCAGTGTCCGCGTCCGGCCCGGCCCGGCCCGGCCCTCACACGGTCGGCGACGGCGCCGAGCCGCAGCTCCGGAGAGATCCGGAAGCGCACCTGGCGGACGGCCCCTCGCGTCCGGCTCGCGCGCGCCCTGCCCGTTGACTGACGGTGTTGATCCATGGTTTCTTGTGTTTGATTCTGTTGACGCTTGTGCGCGCGAGGTGGCGGTAGTGAAGAAGACATCGACCCGGCTGGCCGACGGTCGTGAACTCCTCTACTACGACGCGGCCGACGACCGCGTCCGCGACGCCGACGACCTCCGCCCGCTCACCCCCGTCGCCACCGCGTCCGAGGTCCGCCACGACGTGCTCCTCGACGAGTACGTGGCCATCGCCTCGCACCGCCAGGACCGCACGTACCTGCCGCCCACCGACGCCTGCCCGCTCTGCCCGTCCCGGGAGGGCCATCGGAGCGAGATCCCGGCGGCGGACTACGACGTGGCGGTGTTCGAGAACCGCTTCCCGTCGCTCGCCGGGGAGTCCGGCCGCTGCGAGGTGGTCTGCTTCACCTCCGACCACCACTCCTCGTTCGCCGACCTCACCGAGGAACAGGCCGCCCTCGTCCTCGAAGCGTGGACGGACCGGACCGCGGAACTGTCCCAGCTTCCCTCCGTGGAACAGGTGTTCTGCTTCGAGAACCGCGGCGCGGAGATCGGCGTCACCCTCGGCCACCCGCACGGCCAGATCTACGGCTACCCCTACATCACCCCGCGCACGGCCCGCGTGCTCGACGCCGTGCGGGCACACGCCGAAGCGCACGGCGAGGGCGATGGCGAAGCGCGCGTCGCGGGACACACCCCCGCGCACGGCGAGGTGCCCGCGGACCCGCCCGCCGAAGCGAGCCCCGGGGCCCCCGCCGGCCGTGCGGCTGCGGCCAACCTCTTCGACCAGGTCGTCGCCCGCGAACGTGCCGACGGCTCCCGCATCGTCCTCGACACCGGCCACTGGGTCGCCTTCGTCCCGTACGCCGCCCACTGGCCGTACGAGGTGCACCTCTACCCGGCCCGTCGCATCCCCGACCTGCGCGAACTCGACGACGCGGCGCGCGCCGAGTTCCCGGCCGTCTACCTCGAACTGCTGCGCCGCTTCGACCGGATCTTCGGCCCAGGCCAGCCGCCCACCCCGTACATCGCGGCCTGGCACCAGGCGCCGGTCCGGCATCCCCTGCGGAGCGAATTCGCGCTGCATCTGGAGCTTTTCACCATTCGTCGGACATCGGGCAAGCTGAAGGTCCTCGCGGGCTCCGAGTCCGGCATGGGCGCGTTCATCAACGACGTGACGCCGGAGGCCGCGGCCACCCGATTGCGAGAGGTTGCGAGCGAGAAGTGAAATACCTGGTCACCGGCGGCGCGGGCTACATCGGCGGCGTCGTCGCGGCACACCTCCTCGAAGCCGGTCACCGGGTGACCGTCCTCGACGACCTCTCCACCGGCTTCCGCGAGGGCGTCCCGGCGGGCGCCGCCTTCGTCGAGGGGCGCATCCAGGACGCGAGCCGTCATCTGGATCCCTCCTACGACGGCGTCCTGCACTTCGCTGCGTTCTCCCAGGTCGGCGAGTCCGTCGCCGACCCGGAGAAGTACTGGCAGAACAACGTCGGCGGCACGATGGCCCTCCTCGCCGCGATGCGCGACGCCGGTGTGCGCCGTCTCGTCTTCTCGTCCACGGCCGCCACGTACGGCGAACCCGCCGCCAGCCTGCTGACCGAGGACGCCCCGACGGCGCCCACCAGTCCGTACGGGGCCTCCAAGCTCGCCGTCGACCACATGATCGGCGGCGAGTGCGCCGCGCACGGCCTGGCGGCGGTCTCGCTGCGCTACTTCAACGTGGCCGGCGCGTACGGCAGCCACGGCGAGCGGCACGACCCGGAGTCGCACCTCGTCCCGCTCGTCCTCCAGGTCGCCCAGGGCCGCCGCGAGGCGATCTCCCTGTACGGCGACGACTACCCGACCCCGGACGGCACCTGCGTCCGCGACTACATCCACGTCGCCGACCTCGCCGAGGCCCACCTGCTGGCCGCCGCCGCTGCGAAGCCCGGCGAGCACCTGATCTGCAACCTCGGCAACGGCAGGGGCTTCTCGGTACGGGAGGTCGTCGACGCCGTCCGCGAGGTCACCGGCCACCCCGTCCCCGAGGTCCTCGCCCCGCGCCGCCCCGGCGATCCGGCGGTCCTCGTCGCGTCCGCCGAGCGGGCCCGCACCGTCCTCGGCTGGAACCCGTCCCGTACGGACCTGGCCGCCATCATCGGCGACGCCTGGCGGTTCGCCCGGAGCATCAGCGGCACGAAGGAGTAGACAGCGATGGACCTGGGCCGACTCACCGCGGAATTCGAGGAGTTGTACGGGGTCGAGCCGGAGGGGATCTGGGCGGCCCCCGGCCGCGTCAACCTCATCGGCGAGTACACCGACTTCAACGACGGCTTCGTCATGCCGTTCGCCCTGCCGCACACGGTGCGGCTCGCGGCGGCCCGCCGCACCGACGGCGTACTGCGGCTGCACTCGGGCGACAACGACGAGGGCGTCACCGAGATCCGGGTGGACGACCTCAGGGCCCGGTCCGCGGACGGAGGCTGGTGGACCTACCTCGCGGGCGTCGTCTGGGCGCTGGGCGAGGCGGGCCACACCGAGGTGCACGGCGGCGCGGACGTGCACCTGCGCTCGGCCGTCCCCACCGGCGCCGGTCTGTCGTCCTCCGCCGCCCTGGAGGTCGCCCTCGGCCTCGCCCTCGTCGACCTCCACCGGCTCCCGCTCGACCGCACCGAGTTGGCGAGGACCTGCCAGTACGCGGAGAACCACTTCGTCGGCGTGCCCGTCGGCATCATGGACCAGACGGCCGCCGCCTGCTGCGAGGAGGGCCACGCCCTGCTCCTGGACACCCGCGACCAGTCCCGCCGCCAGATCCCCTTCGACCTTCCCGCCCGCGGCCTCTGCCTCCTCGTGGTGGACACCCGCGTCCAGCACGCCCTCGGCGACGGCGCGTACGCCGAGCGGCGGGCGGGCTGCGAGGAGGGGGCCCGCCTGCTCGGCGTCAGCCACCTGCGCGACGTACCGTACGAAGAACTGGACGCGTCCCTCGCCCGGCTGCCGGACGAGCGCCTGCGCCGGTACGTCCGCCACGTGGTGTGCGACAACCACCGCGTCCAGCAGGTGAGTGCCCTCCTCGACGGGGGCGACGTACGCGCCGTCGGCCCGCTGCTCCTCGAAGGGCACGCCTCGCTCCGCGACGACCTGCGGATCTCCTGCCCGGAGCTGGACCTGGTCGTCGAGACCGCGGCGCACGCCCCCGGCGCGTACGGCGCACGGATGACCGGCGGCGGTTTCGGCGGCTCGGCGATCGTCCTCGCGGACGTCGACGCGGTGGCGGAACTGACCCGGTCCGTCGAGGCCGCGTTCGAGGCCGCGGGTCACCGTGCCCCGCACGTCTTCCCTGCCGTTCCGTCGGCAGGGGCGCGTCAACTGGCCTGAGCTGCAAGGGATGTGACGGAGGGTCGGTCGTCGGAAGCGAACGGGAACCGCCCCTTCCCGCTCCCCTTCCGCCACAACGCGACACGGAAGGCACACACCGGTCCCCGAGCCCGAACAGTTCTGCAAATACCCTTCCGAAGACCGCCCCCATCCGTACTCTGAGGCGTGAGCACCGGTGGGGGCCGGTGCTGATCAGGGGGCGAGACAGCCGGATACGACGCCCGGGGCGGGGTAGTGATCTGCACACGGCGGCGGCCGTGCGCACGACGGAGCCGCCCGGCCCCGGGGGTCGTGTCCGCAGAGGTCCGCCCTCCGACCCATGGGGGTGTCAGAGACTGTGGTTCGTATCCGGGTCCTGGTGGTCGACGACCATCGAATCTTCGCGGAGTCGCTCGCCGCCGCGCTCGCGGCGGAACCGGACGTGGACGTCGCTGCCGCGGGCAGCGGCCCCGCCGCGCTGCGGTGTCTGGAACGGGCGGCGGCGGAGGGCCGCACCTTCGACGTGATGCTGATCGACGCCGACCTCGGCACGACGCCCGCCCCGGGCGGCGCCTCCGGCGGGATGCCGGGCACCGGCCTGCCGGCCCACGCGCGCATCCCCCAGCAGCCCGGCGCCCACTCCGCCCCCCCTCCGCACGCGGTGGCGGTCGCCGTCCCCGACCACGGGGCCGGGCAGGACGGCCCGGTCGACGGCATCTCGCTGGTCGTCGGCGTGCGCAGCGGGCATCCGACGGTCCGCGCGGTCGTCCTGGCGGAGAAGGACGACCCCCGGCGGGCCGCCCTCGCCCTCCAGGCCGGAGCCTCGGGCTGGGTCGCCAAGGACTGCTCCCTCCAGCGCCTCCTGGCCGTCATCCGGGGCGTACTGCGCGACGAGACCCACCTCCCGCCCGCCCTCCTTACCGGCGTGCTGCGCGAGCTGACGGCCGCCCGCAGACACCGCACGGAGAGCGAGCGCCTCGTGGAGTCCCTGACCCCGCGCGAACGCGAAGTGCTGCGCTGCATGGTCGCGGGCCTGGGTCGCAAGGCCGTCGCCGAACGCCTCTTCCTCTCCCCGCACACGGTCCGCACCCACATGCAGAACGTGCTGGGGAAGCTGGGCGTGCACTCCACGCTCGCGGCGGTCGCCCTCGCCCGCAGGGCGGGCGTCGGTCCCGCGGACCTATCCGCCGGCGCCGGGGATGTTGTCGAACGGGGCGGTCAGCTGGCGTAGCAGGGAGGCCAGCTCGCCCCGCTGCGTCCGCGACAGCTCGCCGAGGATCGCCCGCTCCTGCTCCAGCAGCCCGGCGAGCGCCTGGTCCGCACGGTCGCGCCCCTCGTCCGTCAGCCGCACCAGCACGCCCCGGCGGTCGCTGGGGTCGGGCAGCCGCTCGACGAGGCCCTTCTTCGCGAGCCGGTCGATCCGGTTCGTCATGGTCCCGGACGTGACGAGCGTCTGGGTGAGCAACTGCCCCGGCGAGAGCTGGTACGGCGATCCGGCCCGCCGCAGCGAGGTCAGGACGTCGAATTCCCAGGGCTCCAGGTGGTGTTCCGAGAACGCCAGGCGTCGCGCCCGGTCGAGATGGCGCGCCAGACGAGACACCCGACTGAGCACCTCAAGCGGCTCCACGTCGAGGTCGGGGCGCTCTCGGCGCCATGCTGCGACCAGTCGGTCGACCTCGTCCTCCATGTCGATCAGTGTAAAGGGTCTGTCGACGTGAAGTCTCTTCAAGTCAAGTCTCTTGACGTCGAGATACTTTCCGGGTGATTGTGCTTCCATGACGCACTCGCCCGCACCACGCTGGGACCCCGCCCAGTACCTCCGCCACGAGGACCACCGCACCCGCCCCTTCCGCGACCTCCTCGCCCGCGTCGACCCGCCCGCCGCGCCCGCCCGCATCGCCGACCTGGGCTGCGGCGCGGGCAACGCCACCGCCCTCCGCGCCGCCCGCTGGCCGCACGCCCGCATCACCGGCTACGACAACTCGCCCGAGATGCTCGCGAAGGCACGGAGCCACGCGACGGCCCGCCTCGACTTCGCCCACGCGGACGCCGCCACCTGGGCCCCCGCCCCCGGCACGCACGACCTCATCGTCTCCAGCGCACTCGCCGCGTTCACGGCCGCATACGCCGCCCTGCTCCGCCGCGCCTACTCGCCCACCCCGGACGGGACCGTCTTCCCGTTCCGCCGCGTCTTCGCCGTAGGAGTCCGCCGATGATCACCGCCCTCGACCACGTCCAGCTCGCCGCCCCTCCCGGCAGCGAACCCGTCCTGCGCGCGTACTACGTCACCGTGCTCGGCATGCGCGAGGTCCCCAAACCCCCGGCGCTCGCCGCCCGCGGCGGCTGTTGGTTCGAGGCCGCCGGCGTCCGGCTCCACCTGGGCATCGAGGAGAACTTCCACCCCGCGGCCAAGGCCCACCCGGGGATGCGGGTCACGGACATCGAGCGGTACGGGGCGCGGCTGGAAGGACTCGGCGCGAAAGTCGTCTGGGACGCCGACCTCCCGCACCACAGGAGGTTCTACTCGCAGGACCCGGTGGGCAACAGGCTGGAGTTCCTGGAGTCGGACGGGGAACAGATTGCAGTTCCTGAGCCGGCCGGGGAACAGGCTTGAGTTCGTGGAGCCGGACGGGGATCAGGCTTGAGTTTCTGGGGCTCCAATGCAGCCCGTGAAGCGCCGGGGCCCGTCGCCCCGCCCGACCACCGTCCGGCGGCGCGCCGGACGGCAGCGAGGACTCCTCACCCGTCCGTGTGACCGGCGACCGTTCCTCCCCCTCGTCGGCCCACCGCCCTTAACGTGCGGGTGTCGCTTGTGCCGCAGTGGCGCCCGCGCCCACACTGATGAAGGAGGTGCTGCACGATGACCGCACTCGCACACGAGGTGTCCCCGGCTGTGACCGACCACTCGGCGTCCGATCTGGACGAGGTCCTGTGGGAGGCGTGGAAGGCCATGGACCTTCCGGAGGGCTACCGGGCCGAGATCATCGAGGGGTCCATCGAGGTGTCACCTACTGGCCGCCGTCGTCACGGCATTCTGATCGGACGCGTACGGCGTGCGCTGGAAGCACACCTCACGGTTGCGGACCTCGGCGTGCACCACGACGTCAACGTCATCCACGAGCGCAAGTCCTGGATCCCCGACCTCTTCGTCGCGCCGCTCGACCTGGAGGAAATCCCGGACGAGGACGGCCTCGGGGTGGCGGCGCACGGCGTCCTGATGGTCGTCGAGGTGGTCTCTCCCGGCCGCCAGAACACCCAGCGCGACCGCGTCCGCAAGCGTCGCGAGTACGCCCGTGCCGGAATTCCCGTGTACGTCCTCGTGGACGACTTCGACAAGGACGGCGCGGTCGTCGTGCTGACCTCGCCCGACCCCCGCGAGGCCGCCTACACCGACGCGCACCGCGTCCCGTACGGCAAGGACGCCGTGCTCCCGGAAGGGACCGCGGCCGGCGGTCTCGTCATCGGGGACGCCATCACCGGCCCCTGAACCGGCGCCCCTCAGGGACACACGGGTACGGCGCACGCGACGGGCCGCCCCCGGCGCAGGTGCCGGAGGCGGCCCGTGTCCCTGACCGTGCTCGGGGATCAGTTCCTGCGGTGCCCTATCAGCCTCGGCTTCGCCTCCAGGTTCTCCAGGCCGTGCCAGGAGAGGTTCACCAGGTGGGCGGCCACTTCGGCCTTCTTCGGCTTGCGCACGTCCAGCCACCACTGGCCGGTCAGGGCCACCATGCCGACGAGGGCCTGGGCGTACAGCGGCGCCAGCTTCGGATCGAAGCCGCGGGCCTTGAACTCCAGGCCCAGGATGTCCTCGACCTGGGTGGCGATGTCGGAGATGAGCGAGGCGAAGGTGCCCGTCGACTGCGCGACCGGGGAGTCCCGGACCAGGATGCGGAAGCCGTCCGTGTACGTCTCGATGTAGTCGAGCAGTGCGAACGCGGCCTGCTCCAGCAGCTCACGCGGATGACCGGCGGTCAGCGCACTGGTGACCATGTCCAGCAGGGACCGCATCTCACGGTCGACGACCACCGCGTACAGGCCCTCCTTGCCGCCGAAGTGCTCGTAGACGACCGGCTTGGAGACACCCGCCTTCGCGGCGATCTCCTCGACCGACGTGCCCTCGAAGCCCTTCGCCGCGAAGAGCGTGCGGCCGATGTCCAGCAGCTGCTCACGGCGCTCCGCACCCGTCATCCGGACACGGCGGGCCCGCCGCGGCACGGTGCGTGGTGTGTCGCTGCTGGTGCTGCCGGTGCTGCTGCTGGTTCCGTCGGTGGCCACAGGCTCCATCATGCCGTTTCTGTCGACTCGGTCTTGCTCGGGGCGTCCTGGTCCCTGCGGCGCGACGCCAGACGTGAGGCCGTCGGCCAGCGGACGTCGTACGCCCAGCCTGCCTGCTCGAACCAGCGGATGAGCCGGGCCGACGAATCCACCTGGCCCTTCAGCACACCGTGTCGGGCACTCGTGGGATCCGCGTGGTGCAGGTTGTGCCAGGACTCACCACAGGAGAGGACCGCCAGCCACCACACGTTGCCCGACCGGTCACGCGACTTGAACGGGCGCTTGCCGACCGCGTGACAGATCGAGTTGATCGACCACGTGACGTGGTGCAGGAGCGCGACGCGCACCAGCGACCCCCAGAAGAACGCCGTGAACGCGCCCCACCAGGACATCGTGACCAGCCCGCCGACCAGCGGCGGAATCGCCAGGGACAGGATCGTCCAGTAGATGAAGTCACGGGAGATGCGGCGCAGCGCCGGGTCCCTGACGAGGTCCGGGGCGTACTTCTCCTGCGAGGTCTGCTCCTCGTCGAACATCCACCCGATGTGGGCCCACCACAGGCCCTTCATCAGGGACGGGAGGTCCTCGCCGAAACGCCACGGCGAGTGCGGGTCGCCCTCCGCGTCCGAGAACTTGTGGTGCTTGCGGTGGTCCGCCACCCAGCGGACCAACGGGCCCTCCACCGCCATCGACCCCATGATCGCCAACGCGATACGCAGCGGCCGCTTCGCCTTGAAGGAACCGTGGGTGAAGTACCGGTGGAAACCGATCGTGATGCCGTGGCAGCCCAGGTAGTACATGAAGACCATCAGACCCAGGTCCAGCCAGCTCACCCCCCAGCCCCAGGCCAACGGAATCGCCGCCAGCAGGGCCACGAAGGGGACGGTGATGAAGAGGAGGAGCGCGATCTGCTCGATGGAACGCTTCGACTCGCCGCCGCGCGTGGCCAGCGGCGTCGGACCGTCGCCCGGCGTCCCGGACGCCGGCGTGGTCTCTTTGCGTAGATCGGGGCTTGTGGTCATGAGATCCCCTGGGGGGTGAGGACTGCGAGGTGAGCCGCGGATACGGGTCACCAGGTACGGATTACCTGGCTACGGTTCCGTAACCTACGGCTTCGTAAGTATGACAGCGGTGAGGCCCGCTGTACGAGGCCGCCGAGTACCCGAATATGGGGGCACATATCCTGGGCCGAGTCGGACAGCGCGGTCCGAGTTCCTGCCTGACGCGTTTCCCCACTGCAAGGAGCCGCACCTGTGAGCAGTGCCGACCAGACGACCCCGCACAGCAGCCCCGAGCTGCGTGCCGACATCCGCCGCCTCGGCGACCTCCTCGGCGAGACCCTCGTACGCCAGGAGGGCCCCGAACTCCTGGAGCTCGTCGAACGGGTCCGGGCCCTCACCCGCACCGACGGCGAAGCGGCAGCAGAGCTGCTGGGCGACACGGACCTGGAGACCGCCGCACGCCTCGTGCGGGCCTTCTCCACCTACTTCCACCTGGCCAACGTGACGGAACAGGTGCACCGCGGGCGCGAGATGCGCGAACTGCGCGCAGCCGAGGGCGGGCTGCTGGCCCGCACCGCCGACCTGCTCAAGGACGCCGACCCCGAGCACCTCAAGCAGACCGTCAAGAACCTGAACGTCCGCCCCGTCTTCACGGCCCACCCCACCGAGGCCGCCCGGCGTTCCGTGCTCAACAAGCTGCGCCGCATCGCCGAACTCCTGGAGACCCCGGTCATCGCCTCCGACCGGCGCCGGCACGACCTGCGGCTCGCGGAGTCCATCGACCTCATCTGGCAGACCGACGAACTCCGCGTCGTACGGCCCGAGCCCGCCGACGAGGCCCGCAACGCCATCTACTACCTCGACGAGCTGCACGCGAACGCCGTCGGAGACGTACTGGAGGACCTCGCCGCCGAACTGGGACGGCTCGGCGTCGAGATCCCGCCCGGCACCCGCCCGCTCACCTTCGGCACCTGGATCGGCGGCGACCGGGACGGCAACCCCAACGTCACCCCCGCCGTCACCTGGGACGTCCTCATCCTCCAGCACGAGCACGGCATCACCGACGCCCTGGAGCTCATCGACCAGCTGCGCGGACAGCTCTCCAACTCCATCCGCTACGCCGGGGCCACCGACGAACTGCTGGAGTCCCTGCGGGCCGACCTGGAACGCCTCCCGGAGATCAGCCCCCGCTACAAGCGCCTCAACGCCGAGGAGCCCTACCGGCTCAAGGCCACCTGCATCCGGCAGAAGCTCGTCAACACCCGCGAACGCCTCGCCAGGGGCACCGCCCACAGGCCCGGCTGCGACTACCTGGGCACCAGCCAGCTCATCGAGGACCTGACCCTCATCCAGACCTCGCTGCGCGAGCACCGCGGCGGCCTCTTCGCCGACGGCCGGATGGACCGCACCATCCGCACCCTCGCCGCCTTCGGCCTCCAGCTCGCCACCATGGACGTCCGCGAACACGCCGACGCCCACCATCACGCGCTCGGCCAGCTCTTCGACCGGCTCGGCGAGGAGTCCTGGCGCTACGCGGACATGCCGCGCGAATACCGGCAGAAGCTCCTCGCCAAGGAACTCAGGTCCCGGCGCCCGCTCGCCCCGGTGCCCGCACCGCTGGACGCGGCCGGGGAGAAGACCCTCGGGGTGTTCCTCACCATCAGGGAAGCACTGGAGCGCTTCGGCCCGGAAGTCATCGAGTCGTACATCATCTCCATGTGCCAGGGCGCCGACGACGTCTTCGCCGCCGCCGTCCTCGCCCGCGAAGCGGGACTGCTCGACCTGCACGCCGGCTGGGCCAGGATCGGCATCGTCCCCCTGCTGGAGACGACCGACGAACTGCGGGCCGCCGACGTCATCCTCGACGAGATGCTCGCCGACCCCTCCTACCGCCGACTCGTCTCCCTGCGCGGCGACGTGCAGGAGGTCATGCTCGGCTACTCGGACTCCTCCAAGTTCGGCGGCATCACCACCTCCCAGTGGGAGATCCACCGCGCCCAGCGCCGCCTGCGCGACGTCGCCCACCGCTACGGCGTGCGCCTGCGCCTCTTCCACGGCCGCGGCGGCACCGTCGGCCGCGGCGGCGGCCCCTCGCACGACGCGATCCTCGCGCAGCCGTGGGGCACGCTGGAGGGCGAGATCAAGGTGACCGAACAGGGCGAGGTCATCTCCGACAAGTACCTGGTGCCGTCCCTGGCCAGGGAGAACCTCGAACTGACGGTCGCCGCCACCCTCCAGGCATCCGCCCTGCACACCGCGCCCCGCCAGTCCGACGAAGCGCTCGCCCGCTGGGACGCCGCCATGGACACCGTGTCGGGGGCCGCCCACACCGCGTACCGCAAGCTGGTCGAGGACCCGGACCTGCCGACGTACTTCCTCGCCTCGACCCCCGTCGACCAGCTCGCCGACCTGCACCTGGGCTCGCGACCCTCCCGCCGCCCCGGCTCGGGCGTCTCCCTCGACGGCCTGCGGGCCATCCCGTGGGTGTTCGGCTGGACCCAGTCCCGACAGATCGTGCCGGGCTGGTTCGGCGTCGGCTCCGGCCTCAAGGCGCTCCGCGAGGCGGGCCTGGAGAACGTCCTGGAGGAGATGCACGAGCACTGGCACTTCTTCCGCAACTTCCTCTCCAACGTGGAGATGACACTCGCGAAGACCGACCTGCGCATCGCACGTCACTATGTCGACACACTCGTACCCGACGAGCTGAAGCACGTCTTCGACGCCATCGAGGCCGAGCACGCGCTCACCGTCCAGGAGGTCCTCAGGATCACCGGCGGCACCGAACTGCTGGACACCAGCCCCGTCCTCCAGCAGACCTTCGCCATCCGCGACGCCTACCTGGACCCGATCTCCTACCTCCAGGTCGCCCTCCTCAAGCGCCAGCGCGACGCGGCCGCCGCGGGCGAGAAACCCGACCCGCTGCTGTCGCGGGCACTGCTGCTCACCGTCAACGGCGTGGCGGCCGGACTGCGCAACACCGGCTGACGGTGCAGACGGGACAGTAGACAAGTCGACACACGTCAGCGAGCACCGCGTGCCTGCGCACACGTGGGACGACAGACATGAGGGGCACCACCGGCAACCGCCGGCGGTGCCCCTCACCTGTGACCGGTCACCATCCCCGGTCACCCGTCGCCGGTTCGCCCGTCACCGTCACCGTGCCGGTCACCTTCACCGTCACCGCCGTCACCGTGTCGGTCACCCGTTACCGCCGTCACCCGTCACCCGTCACCGTCACCGTCACCGTGCCGGTCACCCGTCACCGCCGTCACCGTGTCGGTCACCGTCACCGGCTCACTCGTCACCGGTCTCCCGTCACCGCGCACCCGGAACGCTCACGAGTGGTACGTCGACTGCGCGCGCTCCAGGCCCTCGATCACCAGCGCCTCCACGGCGTCCGACGCCCGGTCCACGAAGTAGTCCAGCTCCTTCTTCTCCGCCGACGAGAAGTCCTTCAGCACGAAGTCCGCGACCTGCATCCGGCCCGGTGGACGCCCGATGCCGAAACGCACCCGGTGATAGTCCGGCCCCAGCGACTTCGTCATCGACTTCAACCCGTTGTGACCGTTGTCGCCGCCACCGCACTTCAGCCGCAGCGCGCCGAAGTCGATGTCCAGTTCGTCGTGGATCGCGACCACGTTCGCGGTCGGCACCTTGTAGAAGTCGCGCAACGCCGTCACCGGCCCGCCCGACAGGTTCATGTACGACAACGGCTTCGCCAGCACGACACGCCGGTTGTACGGACCGGGCGGACCGATCCGCCCCTCCAGCACCTGCGCACGCGCCTTGTGCGACTTGAACTTGCCGCCGATCCGCGAGGCCAGGAGGTCGGCGACCATCCACCCCACGTTGTGCCGGTTCGCCGCGTACTCCGGACCGGGATTGCCCAGCCCCACGACCAGCCAGGGGGCCGACGGGTCCGGGACGGCGGGAGGCGTCGTCATCTGCATGGCTCCTTCATACCTGCGTGCACCTACGAGTCCGTACACATGCGTCAGCCGCCGCCCCGTGCCCTGCGGCACGGAACGGCGGCTGACCGCGAAAAGCGTGAGCGACGAGGCACCGGGCCCCGCCCCCGCGAGGCACGAGGCCCCGCCGGCTACGAGGCTCAGGCCTCGGAACCCTCGGAGCCCTCGGCGTCCGTCGGCTCCTCGACCTGCGCGGAGACGACCTGGATGACGATGGCGTCGGGGTCGGTCACCAGCGTCGTGCCCTCGGGCAGCGTGATGTCCTTGGCGTGGATCGCGTCACCGGCGTCCAGACCCTGCACCGAGACGGTGACCGACTCGGGGATGTGGGTCGCCTCGGTCTCGACGGAGATCGTGTTGAGCACGTTCTCCAGCAGGTTGCCGCCCGGCGCCAGGTCGCCCTCGGAGAGCACGGAGACCTCGACGGTGACCTTCTCGCCCTTCTTCACCGCGAGGAGGTCGACGTGCGTGATGGTGCGCTTGATGGCGTCACGCTGGACGGCCTTGGGGATGACCAGCTCGCTGCGACCCTCGATGTCCAGGTTCAGCAGGGCGTTGCTGGTCTTGAGCGCCATCATCAGCTCGTGACCCGGCAGCGTGACGTGCACGGTGTCGGCGCCGTGACCGTAGATGACGGCCGGAACCTTGTTGGCGCGACGGGTCTGACGGGCAGCGCCCTTGCCGAACTCGGTACGGACCTCAGCGGTGAGCTTGACCTCAGCCATGACTGCACTCCTCGTGGGATGACGAAAACGGAAACGGTCACCCGGCCACACGAGCGGCCTGCTACGAAGAGCGCGTCGATAACGGAGAACCACCGACGTACCGGAACACCGGTCCGCGAGTCTCCCTCGCCGAGCAACCCGGGCAGTCTACCCGGCACACCACGAGCCGCCCAATTGGATCACCACAACCCCGGATCAGCGCCCCGAATCCTCAAGCCCCCACCCGCCCCGCACGCCACAGGGCCGCCACCCCACCGGGTGACGGCCCCGCACACGCCACGACCGCCGCCCGCCGGCCCTCGGGCCACGTACTACGGACGACCGTCGACTACTGCTCCTCGAAGAGGCTCGTCACCGAACCGTCCTCGAACACCTCGCGCAGCGCACGCGCGATCGTCGGCGCGATGGACAGCACCGTGATCTTGTCGAGCTCAAGCTCGCCCGGCGTCGGCAGCGTGTCCGTGAACACGAACTCGCTCACCTTGGAGTTCTTCAGGCGGTCGGCCGCCGGACCCGACAGGATGCCGTGCGTGGCCGTCACGATGACCTCCGCCGCACCGTTCTCGAACAGCGCGTCGGCGGCGGCGCAGATCGTGCCGCCCGTGTCGATCATGTCGTCCACCAGGACGCACACGCGGTCCTTCACGACACCGACGACCTCGTGGACGGTCACCTGATTGGCGACGTCCTTGTCACGACGCTTGTGCACGATCGCCAGCGGCGCGTCCAGACGGTCGCACCAGCGGTCGGCCACCCGCACCCGGCCCGCGTCCGGAGAGACGATCGTCAGCTTCGAACGGTCCACCTTCGCGCCCACGTAGTCCGCGAGGACCGGCAGTGCGAACAGGTGGTCGACCGGGCCGTCGAAGAAACCCTGGATCTGGTCGGTGTGCAGATCGACCGTGACGATGCGGTCGGCACCGGCCGTCTTCATCAGGTCGGCGATCAGACGCGCCGAGATCGGCTCGCGACCACGGTGCTTCTTGTCCTGACGGGCGTACCCGTAGGACGGAACGACCACGGTGATGCTGCGCGCGGAAGCCCGCTTCAGGGCGTCCAGCATGATCAGCTGCTCCATGATCCACTTGTTGATCGGAGCCGTGTGGCTCTGGATCAGGAAGCAGTCCGCGCCACGCGCCGACTCCTGGTAGCGGACGTAGATCTCACCATTGGCGAAGTCGAAGGCCTTCGTCGGCACCAGGCCGACACCCAGCTGGTGCGCGACCTCCTCGGCCAGCTCGGGGTGGGCGCGGCCGGAGAAGAGCATCATCTTCTTCTCGCCGGTCGTCTTGATCCCGGTCACAGCACTGTCTCCTCGGACGTGATTCATTGCCGCCGCACTCGCGCGCGTACGCCCCGCGAAGAACCGCGGATGAGTCACGCAGGACGAGCCAGCCGAATATTCGTGCACCTATCACGGTACGCCGAGAACGACGCACCCGTTTCCGGTCAGCTCTCGCCGTCGGACCCCCCTGCCTGCGAAGAGACCTCCGAGGACGCGGCCTGCGCCGCCTGCGCGGCAGCGCTGCCCGGACGCTTGCGAGCCACCCAGCCCTCGATATTCCGCTGCTGTCCACGGGCCACGGCCAGCGAACCGGCGGGCACATCCTTCGTGATGACGGACCCGGCCGCCGTGTAGGCGCCGTCCCCGACCGTGACGGGAGCCACAAACATGTTGTCCGAACCGGTACGGCAGTGGGAGCCGATCGTCGTGTGGTGCTTGGCCTCGCCGTCGTAGTTCACGAAGACGCTCGCCGCACCGATGTTGCTGTGGTCACCGATCGTCGCGTCACCCACGTACGACAGGTGCGGCACCTTCGTGCCCTCACCGATCTGCGCGTTCTTCGTCTCGACGTACGCACCGATCTTGGACTTCACACCGAGCTTCGTACCGGGACGCAGGTACGCGAACGGGCCCACGCTGGCCGCCGCGCCGATCTCCGCGGACACCGCCACCGTATTGTCGACACGCGCGCCGATCCCCACCGTGGTGTCCGTCAGCCGCGTGTTCGGACCGACCTCGGCATCCGCCGCGATGTGCGTCGCACCCAGCAGCTGGGTGCCGGGGTGCACGATCGCGTCCTGCCCGAAGGTCACCGTGCAGTCCACGAACGTCGACTGGGGGTCGATGACGCTGACGCCGCTGAGCATCGCGCGCTCCAGCAGACGGGCGTTGAGCAGCCGACGGGCCTCGGCGAGCTGCACACGGTTGTTGATGCCGAGGATCTCGCGGTGGTCGCCGGCCACCGACGCGCCGACCCGGTGGCCCGCCTCGCGCAGGATGCCGAGGACGTCGGTCAGGTACTCCTCGCCCTGGCTGTTGTCCGTACGCACCTTGCCCAGCGCGTCGGCGAGCAGCTCGCCGTCGAAGGCGAAGACACCGGAGTTGATCTCACGGATCGCCCGCTGGGCGTCGCTCGCGTCCTTGTGCTCGACGATCGCGGTCACCGCCTGCGTCCCGGCGTCCCGCACGATGCGCCCGTAGCCGGTCGAGTCCGGAACCTCGGCGGTCAGCACGGTGCAGGCGTTGCCGTCGGCACAGTGTGTGGCGGCCAGTGCCTTCAGCGTCTCGCCGGTCAGCAGCGGGGTGTCGCCGCAGACCACGACGACCGTCCCCGACGGGCTGCCGCCGAGGGCTTCGAGGCCCATCCGTACGGCATGACCCGTACCGAGCTGCCGCTCCTGCACGGCGGTGTGCGCTTCGGCGTCGATCTCGCCGAGGTGCGCGGAGACCTTCTCGCGGGCGTGACCCACGACGACGACCAGGTCGGCCGGGTCGAGTTCGCGGGCGGCGGTGACCACGTGGCCGACGAGCGAACGCCCGCTGATCTCGTGCAGGACCTTCGGGGTGGCCGACTTCATGCGGGTGCCCTCACCCGCTGCGAGGACGACGACGGCTGCCGGGCTATTGGCGCTCACGGTGGGGCCCTTCGGCTACTACGGGGGTGGACTTCCGCAGGATACCGGGGGGTTACGGGAGGGAAACGAGGGCGGGTCCCGACCGTGGAGGTCGGGACCCGCATAACGTGATAGCTCCCCCGTCAGGACTCGAACCCGAACAGATGGCACCAAAAGCCACAGTGCTGCCAATTACACCACGGGGGATCATTACTGACTAAAACGGACATCGCGTCAGCCTGCTGACGGCGACCCCAACACTATGCCGCATCACTGCCCTCGAATGCGACGATGTATCCGCGTAGGATTGTGGATATACGAAGGGGTGAGGTCTTGGGCAAAACGCTGATCGAAATCGATGAGGACGCACTGGCGGTGGCGCAGGACGCCTTCGGGACGAAGACCAAGAAGGAGACCGTCAACCGCGCTCTGCGCGAGGTCAGCGACCGGGTAAAGCGTCACGAGGCCCGCATGGCCGCGGAACGTGTAGCCGCCGAGGCGCTGAATCTCGCCGCGCTCACGGACAAGGCCGCATACCGTGCGAGCCACGGCGAAGCAGACGGCCAGGAGCACGTTGCGTGAAGTACCTGGTCGACACCTCCGCGGTGGCGCGCTTCCTGCAGCATGGCGCGGATGCCTGGGGGTGGGGGGAAGCACTGGACTCGGGTGTGGTCGGCATGTGCGAGGTCACCGAGATGGAGGTTCTCCGCTCCGCACGGTCAGCCGTTCACCACCGGCAGATGCAGGAGTACCTGAGCGGCTTCTATGCCTGGGCACCGATCCCGGAAAGCACCTTCCGGAGGGCCCGGCAGGTGCAGCAGATCCTCGTGGAACACGGCGAGCACCGCAGTGCCGGACCGGTCGACCTCCTTATCGCGGCGGTGGCCGAACTGTCCGGTCTCTCTCTGTTGCACTGCGACCGTTACTTCGAGGCGATCGCGCGGCACACCGGACAGCCCACGGTGATGCTGAGGGAGGGCTTCCGGCCGGGCGGCCGAGCTACTCCGCCCCCGGCTCCCTGACCGGCAGGACCGCCGAGACGCGGAAGCCGCCCGGGTCGGTGGGGCCGGCGACGAAGACTCCGCCGAGGGTCTGGACGCGTTCGCGCATGCCGACGAGTCCGTTGCCGCCGCTGGGGAGGCCGGCCTGGGCGGCGTCGGTGTCGGAAGGGCCGTTCTCGATCTGCATGGCGATCTCGGTGCCCTCGCGATGGGCGATGCGCACCCAGGTCTTCGCCCCGGGGGCGTGTTTGTGGACGTTGGTGAGGGCTTCCTGAATGACCCGGTAGGCGGTCTGTTCGACGAGGGCGCCGCAGGGGACGGGGTCGCCGTCGACGGAGAGGTCGACGGCCATTCCGGTGGCCCGGGACTGTTCGACGAGGGCGTCCACGTCGGCGAGGCAGGGGCCGTTCTCGGCGGCTTCGGCGGCGGCTGCCGCGGCGGCGCCGACGGCTGCCAGCGGGACGGGAGTGGTGGGGGGTGCGGCCGTGGTGGTTGCCGGGGCGCGCAGGACGCCCAGCATCTCGCGGAGTTCGGTGAGGGCCTGGCGGCCCATGTCGCCGACGAGGGCCGCGTTCCTGACGGCCTTCTGGGGGTCCTTGAGGGCCACGGCCTGGAGGGCTGCTGCGTGGACGACCATGAGGCTGACGCGGTGGGCGACCACGTCGTGCATCTCGCGGGCGATGCGGGTGCGTTCCTCCGTACGGGCCCACTCGGCGCGTTCCTCGGCGCGGTCGGCGAGGAGGGAGAGTTCGCGCTCCAGGGAGTCGGCGCGTTCGCGCAGGCTCTCCATGAGGCGGCGGCGGGCTCCTATGTACAGGCCGAGGAGGAGGGGCGGGGCGGACATGCCGAGGGCGAGTACGAAGGAGATGGTGAGGGTGTAGCCGGTGCCGGGGTCGAACTCGGCCTCGCCCTCCTGGCCGGCGAGGGAGCGCATCCGTACGAGGGAGACGATGAAGGTCCCGGTGAACGACATGGCCGCCAGGACGGCGATGATGCGGCGGGGGACCTCGGAGGCGGCCAGGGTGTAGAGCCCGACCAGGCCGAGCAGGAAGCCCATCTCGGCGGGGGTGACCGCGATGGACACCAGAACGACGGCGATCGGCCAGCGGCGCCGTACGAGCAGTGTGGAGCCCGCGAGCAGGCCCAGGAGGACGCCCAGCGCGAGAGGCGCCCTGGTCTCCTGGGCGAAGTCGATCCCCTCCAGCGCGCACTCGACGGCGGAGGCCGCCGCCAATCCTGCGTCCAGCACGACGCTGCGGCGTCGCTCCCACCACCAGATGCGCGGACTCGGACTGGTCAGGTCCGAGCCGCTCCGGTCTGCCCCCGTAACGGTCATACGGACCAGCCTACGGGCGGGGCGCGCCCTTTTTCCTGCGGGTTCTGCGACTTGCCGGTGGGTGCGGGACGGGTGCCGCCGGGGTGTCCGGTGGCTGCCGGGCGGATCTTCCCGTCGGGGCGGGCGGCGTGTGCGGGCCGGTGGGGGCGTGCGGCGCGGGGTAGTTCAGCCGGTGGTGAGGCGGTGCGGTTGGGCGCCGGTGACGAGGGTCGCGAGGGCCTGGCCGAGGGTGTGGCCGAGGAACCAGTCGCCGGTGTGGTCGAGGCTGTAGACGCGGCCTTCGGCGTCGACGGCGAGGGCGGCCTGCGCCTCGCCGCCGGGGTGGTTCTCCTGGCCGAGCGGGCACACCTCGGTGCCCAGGGCGCGGCCGAGGTCGGCGAACGTGCGGGCGAGGTGCAGGCCGTGCAGGGGGTCGAGGACCAGGGGGCTGGGGGCGAGCTGGCGGCCCGTGGCGGGCGGGTTGATGTGCAGGCCGCCGAATTCGGCCCAGGCTTCGACCGCCGCGGGGAAGACGCTGTGGCGGTGGCCTGCGGGGGAGACGTGGGCGCGGAGGGTGTCGGCCCAGTGCTCGGCCTGCCTTATGTCCCAGCGGCCCGGTTGCCAGCCTGCCTCGCGGAGTGCGGCGTCGACGGCGACGGGGAAGCGGGTGGTGCTGGTGTTGAGGTGGTGGGCCGGGTCGGCGGCGGGGGGTGTGGTGGAGCTGGGGGGCATGAGGTGCGGGTCAGCCCTTCTCGGCGGTGGGGTCGACCGGGCGTACGCCGAAGTGGGCGAGCAGCGGTGCGCAGGAGCGGCAGGGTGGTGCGTAGCTGCCGTGCAGGGGGTCGCCGTCCTCGCGGATGCGGCGGGCGGTGAGCTTGGAGTGCTTGAGGGAGCGGCGTGCTTCGTTCGCGGTGAGCGGCTTGCGCGCCGCGCGTTTGGAGCGTCCGGCCGCGGCGGCGGACAGGTGCCGGGAGAGCAGGATCGCTTCGGGGCAGCGGCCGGTGAAGCGGGTGCGCTGGCTGGTGCTGAGGGTGTCGAGGAAGTCCTGTACGAGGGGGTGCAGGGTGGGCGGCTGGTCGGCCCGGCCGGCCGTGCAGGTGAGGGTGTCCGCGCCGCGTACGGAGAGGGCGGCGGCGACGGCGGGCAGTATGCCGTCGCGGCGGTGGCGCAGGACGGGGGGCGGTGCTTCGGTGGTGGCGCTCCAGGTGAGCCGGGGATCGCCGGGAGCGCTTGAGGTGGCCGACGGGTTCTGCGCGTCGGCGGCGGCGGAGGTGTGGGAGGTGCTCTCCGGGGTGGAGGCGCCGAAAGTGGTGGGTGTGCCGAAGGGGGTGGGTGTGCCCGAGGTCCGGGGTGTGTCGGGTGTGCCGGATGCGTCCGGGGTGCCGGGAGCGTGGGGGCGGCCGGATGTGCCGGGTGCGCGGGATGTGTTCGGGTGGCCGGTGGTGCCGGATGCGCGGGATGCGTTCAAGGGGCCGGTGGTGCCGGAGGGGTCCGAGGCACCGTGTATGCCCGACGCGCTCGGTCGGCCGGGCGTGCCGGAGGTGCGGGCGGCGTCCGGGCGGACGGGTGCCACGGACGGGTCCGGAGTGCCGGAGGTGCCGGAGGTGCTCGACCGGCCCGGCGTGCCGGGTGTTCCGGGCGGCGCCGGTGGGGCGGAGGTGTGGGGCGGGGCCGCGGGGGCCGCCCAGGCGGGTGCCGGGGTACGGGAGGGCGAGGCACCGGCGGTCGGTCCGGTGGTCGTCGGCGTCGGTCCGGCTGTCGTTGCTGCTGGTGCTGTCCCCGTTGCTCCTGTCGTGCTGTTCGGCCCCGTTGTCCGCAACGTGTGCGGATTTCCTGTATGTGCAGCGCGCATGGTGGTGCGTTCCCTCCCTGCAATCCCCCGAGTTGCGGGGGACAGCCTGCCAAATGTGCCCTGTGCTGGGGAAGCTGGGGCACTGGTTCGGGCGCGTCACCCGTGCGGGGGTGGCCGCGAGGTGGTCGGCGGATGGTGTGCGGGCCGGGTCGTGGAGGGGGTGCTGGGCGGTGGGGGGCGGGGTGGGCGAGGGGGTGGGGGGAGAGGGCGGGGACGGGTGTGGGTGACCGCCCGTGGACCGGCGGTGGACCCCCCGTCACGGGCTGCGGCGGGGGTGTCTCGCAGGCTGTCCGGGGGCGGGACCGGCTGTTGCACCACCGCATAGGCTGTGGTGGATCCAGCCAGACGCAGCAGGGGGCAACCGCCATGACTTCAGGTCGGCTCGGGCAGCAAGCCGCGCCACCGAACGCGGCCTACGCCGGGCAGCTCGTGCGCTTTCCGGACCCGGTCCGGGCCGCCCGTCACCCCCAGGGTGTGCGGGTGGACGAGGACGGCTACCCGGACTTCACGCCCTACGCGCGTGCCGCCGCCGAGATCGCCGAACCCCCCGAAGGGTTCGGCGTGGACGAGCTGAGGCTGACCGATTACGTGTCGGCCAACGCCGCTCTGCACGCCGACGGCCACGCGCTGTGGGAGACGCTGGATCCGGTGGCGACCCCGCACGGCTGGACGTGGCACCACGTTCCGTACACCCGCCGCATGCAGCTGGTGCCGGTGGAGGTGAAGGCGCTGCTGCGCCACCACGGCGGGCTCGCGACGACGGCCGTCGACCAGGAGAAGCGCGGTACCCGCCCGCTCCAGGAGACCCGGCCGGTCCACTTCGGTCTGCCGAGGGGGGCGGTGGCGGTGTCGGAGTCCCAGGTGCTGGGCGTGGAGGAGGACCTGGGGTACCGGCTGCCCGGTGCGTACCGCTCCTTCCTGAAGGCGGCGGGCGGCTGCGCGCCGGTGGGCGCGGCGCTCGATCCGGAGCTGGGCCTGCTGGTGGACCAGCCGTTCTTCACGGTGCGCGACGAGGCCGGCCTCAACGACCTGGTCTACGTCAACAAGTGTCTGCGCGATCACCTCACGAAGGACTATCTCGGCGTCACGTTCGTGCAGGGCGGGATCCTTGCCGTGAAGGTGCGTGGGGAGGGCGTCGGGTCGGTGTGGTTCTGCGCGTACGACGACGCCCGCGACCAGGACGGCTGGTCGGTGCAGGAGCGGGTGGAGCGTCTGCTGCTGCCCTGCGGCGACGACTTCGACGAGTTCCTGCAACGGTTGGCGGGCAGTCCGCCGGAGTTGCAGACAGTGGCGGATCTGATGGTGGACGGCGGCTTCGCGCGCGCGGTCGCGGTCTCGGACGAGGGGTGAGAGTCCGATGGTGACTTTCGCGCAGGCGCAGGAACGCGGCGACGAGTGGGTCAACGGTGACGTGCCCGCCTATCAGCACCGGGAGGTGCGGGTACGGGAGTTCGACCTCGGGTTCGTGGTGTGGGCCGAGGACCGGGAGAACGGCCCGGTCTCCGACGGCGGCCGGCAGCGTCTGGTCGTCGCCCGCGACAGCGGTGAGGCCACGCTGTGGCCGGAGATGCCCGTGGGCGAGGTGATCCGCCGGTACGAGGAGGAGTACGGGACGCCCCCCGGCCCGGCCGAGCCGGCTCCGGCGCCGCCGCAGAGCGTCGACCTGCAACAGACGTCGTTCCTGTTGACGCCGCCCGAGTGGTTGCAGGAGGCGGCGGACAAGATCGGCATTCCCGACCGCAGGAGCGGAAGCACGTCGGGGGGTGCGTCGGCGTCCGGTTCCGGTTCGTCCTCCGCTTCGGGTTCCGTTCCGGTTGCCTCCGACGGCGGGGGCGGGAGTTCGGGCGCCGCCGGTTCCGCTTCCGTCGGTGCGCCGTGGCCGGCCGCCGGCGGGGACGCCCCCGACGCGCACGAGCCGACTGCCGCGGACGGCGTGCCGGCGACGGCCTCCGGCGTCGGCAGCGGTACGGACGGGGCCCCGGGCCCGGCCGGTACGCCGCCCGCGGGGGCGACCCCGTGGGCCGGTACCGACACCAACCCCGGTGACGCGGACGGCGTTCCGCTGCCCGCCACCGTGTTCGCGCCGCCGCTGGTGGGTGCGGACGACGACGACACGCCGCCGCCCGGCGTGGGGCCCGAGGCGAAGACCTCGCTCATCCAGGGCGGCAGTCGGCTGCCGCGGACCGCGGTGTCGCCGGCCCTGACGGACCCGTCGGTTCCGTCGGCATCGCAGCAGCCGCCGCAGCCGCTCCCGGGCTCGGGCCCGGTTCCGGGCACGGACGCCGGTACCGGCCCGGGGGCCGACGCGGACAGTGCGCCTGGTTCCGCTTCGGGTTCCGGCACGCCGCCGCCCGGGGCCCCGGGCGCGGCCCCGGGCGCGCCGGGGGCTGCCCGCCGACCCGGCCTGTCCGCGGGGGCGGAGGACATCGCCGACGCCGCGACCAGCAAGGCCACCCTGCCGCCCGGCGCCCGCCGGGGCGGTGGTGCGACGACTCCGCCGCCGCCCGGCGCTCCGGGCACGCCGGGCGCCAGGCCGGGTGCGACTCCGCAGCCATCGGCTCCATCGGCTCCGGGTGGTTACGTGCCGACGGCCATGGTTCCGCACCTCGGGGCCGAGGGCGGCCCGGGTGCGCCCCAGCCGCCGGGCCCGCCGGGTCCGCCGCGCGCGCCGGGCTCGACTCCGCCTCCGGGCGGAGGGGTCCACCACGCGGCGACCATGCTCGCCGACCCGAGCCACGGCGGTCAGAGCCTCCCCGGGGCTCCTCGGCCGCCCGGCCCGCCCGGTGCTCCCGGGGCGCCGGGCTCGACCCCGCCTCCGGGCGGGGGCGTCCACCACGCGGCGACGATGCTCGCAGGCCCGCCGCCGGGCGGACCCGGCGCGCCGCAGCCGCCGGGTCCGCCCGGCGCCGTACCCCCGCACCCGCACCAGGGGCCGCCGCCGCATGCCCAGCAGCCGCCGCGCATGCCGCCCCCGCACGCCCAGCAGCCCCCGCCGCACATGCCGCCGCCGCACGGGCGCCAGCCGCAGCCAGGCCCGCCGCCCGCGTACGGCTATCCGCAGCAGCCGCCGTCCGGGCTGCCCACGGTCGGCCCCGGCTACCAGGCCGTACTGCGCTACCGGGCGCAGGACGGCTCCGAGCAGCAGCTCATCCGACGCTCCGCGCCCGGCACTCCGCACCCCGAGTGGCAGATGCTGCACGAGCTGCGGGCGATGCAGGTGCCGCCGCAGCAGGTGCTGGAACTGCACACGGAGCTGGCGTCCTGCGAGCTGCCGGGCGGCTACTGTGCGCGCATGATCCGGGAGACCTGGCCGCAGGTACGGATCACGAGCGTCGCCCCGTACGGCACGGATCACGCGTCGCGTCAGCAGGGCATGCAGCACCTGCTCACCCACCAGGGCGAGCTGCACCAGGTCGCGGACGGTCCGGCGCGGCCCGCCCCGGTACGGGCGCCGCTGCCGCACCCGAGCCAGTTGCCGCAGCTGCCGCCGATTCCGCCCGACGGGGTCGCGCACGAGTTGGTCTCGGCGTTCGGGCCGCAGGCGGTCTTCCGGTTCGACCAGGGTGCGGTGTCGCGGCAGGGAGTGCCGGAGGCCGTGGCGGTGACGCTGATGTGGGCGGGGCTGCCGGTCGACTTCGGCCCGTTCTTCTGGGCGCAGGCGGTTCCGGGGCAGCCCGTGCCGACGCTGGCCGAGCTGGCGCAGCAGCGCGGGGTGCAGCCCGCGTCGGACGCGGGTTCGTACCTCGTCATGGGCTCGGACTTCGGGCGGGCGATCTGCGTGCAGTACGGGACGGCGAACATCGTGGCTGTGCCGGTCGAGGCGGGGCCCGGCGGGCAGCCCGTACCGCCGCAGTTCGTGAACACGGGTCTGCCGGAGTTCGTGCGGTGTCTGGCCCTGCTGGGGCGGATGTGGCGGCTGCGGTTCGGGCTCAACCCCGAGCAGGCGGGCCGCTGGACCGTCGACTTCCAGGCGCAGTTGGCGGCCCTCGACCCGGCGGCGCTGGCCTCGCCGGAGAGCTGGTGGTCGGTGTTGCTGGAACAGATGTGGGACGGGCTGCTGTAGCGACCTCTCGCCCGTTGCCGCGAGTGGAGGCCGGGGTGCTCGACCCGTCGACGGGACGAGACCCCGGCCTTTCCTCGTGGTTCCCCCGAGGGCTGGGTATGGGGTGGAGTGTCGCTTTGTGGACACTTGGAACCGATCCACCAGGATGTGCCGGAGTTCGGGCCGGACATCGCAGTACCGGATGTAAGGGGACACCACGGATGGATTCATCGACGTCACCCCACGGCTTCACCAAGGTGCGGGGCCGCGGCTACCGCCCGGAACAGGTGGACCACCGCATCGCCGGACTCTCCCGGGACCGCGACGCCGCCCGGGACCGGGCAGCCCGGCTGGCCGTCCTCCTCCAGCAGAGCGAGGCCGAGGCGGAGACGCTGCGCGAGAGGGTGGCGCGGCTGGCTCCGCAGACGTACGAGTCGCTGGGCGAGCGCGCGCGGTCGCTCCTCCTCCTCGCCCAGGAGGAGGCCCAGGAACTGCGGGAGGTCGCCGCGGAGGACGCGTCTTCCGTACGGGAGGAGGCCGAAGCGGCGGCGCGGGCGACGCGGGACGCGGCACGGGCGGCGGCGGACACGGTCCGCGCGGAGGCGGAGGAGGCCGCCGGACGACTGCTGGAGCTGGCCAGGGGCGAGGCCGACGAGCGGCGCACCGCGGCGCGGGCGGACGCCGAGATGTGGCGGGCGGAGGCCGAGGCGGCGCTGAAGGACACTCGTCGGCGCACCCACGGCATCCTCGCGGCACAGGAGAAGGAGCACGCCGAGCGGTGGGAAGCGGCGGAGCGGGAGCTGGCCGGGCACGAGGCGGAGAAGGACGAACGTTTCGCCGCGCTGACAGGGCGGGCGGAGGCACTGCTCGCCTCGGCGGAGCGGGCCCTGGTGAAGACGGCGGAGGAAGCGCGCCACGCCCAGGAGGACGCCGAGGCACGGGGCGCGGAGCTGATCGCGCAGGCCCGGGTCCGGGAGGAGAGGGTCGTCCGGGAGACGGAGCGGTTGCTGCGGGAGCACACGGAGGCGCGCGAGGAGATGCACGCGCACATGGCCCACGTACGGAACAGCCTGGCGACGCTGACCGGGCGGACTGCGGCGGAGGAGAGGGCGGGGGAGGCGGGGAAGGGGTAGGAGGCGCGGGGGAGGAGGAAGAGGAAGAGGGGTAGGGGGGCGCGGGGGCTCGTGCGATCGGTCTCGGATGTTGGGGCCGGGGCGACGGAGCACGGGGAGCGGGCGGTCCGGGGTTGGGGGCTCATGTGCTGGCTGCTGGGGGCGGGGCTGGGAGCGGATTTCGGAGCGCCGGGGCCAGGGGCGGGTCGTCCGGGCCGGGGTGTGGGCTCGGGAGCCGGGGGCGCTACCCGGAGCTGGGGTGCGTGTGCTGGGGGGCGGGGGGCGTCGCCCGGGGCCGGGGCGCGTGTGCTGGGGGCCGGGGGCGTTGCCCGGAGCTGAGGTGCGTGTGCTCAGGGGTGAGGAGCGCGGCCCGGAGGCCAAGGCGCACGTGCTGGGGGCGTCGCCCGGGGGGCCGGGGGCGAGCCGTCCGGGCCGGGATGGGTGTGCTCGGGGGGCCGGGGTACGTGTGTGCCGCGTCCCGCCGCGGTTACTGCTTCCGTGGCCGGGACGTCTCCGGATCCGCTCCCGGCCACGGCTCCTGCTCCGGTTCCGGGAGCAGGCCGGGTTCCGGGTCGAGCAGGACCGGGAACCTGCGGGGGGCCAGTACCACCAGGGCCACCAGCGCGAGCACCCCCGCCCCGGCAGCCCCCATGTAGACGTGGTCCACCGCCACGTCCACCGCCCGTCGCAGGTAGTCCGCCGCCGCCGCGGGCAGTGTCGACGCCGGGTCGGTCAGCGCGTGCGAGACCGAGTCGAGGTCGGCCGGAAGTCCGTCCCGCATCTCTTCCGGTGCCGCTGCCAGCCGCGACGCCAGCGTCGCGTTCGCCACCGCGCCGAACACCGCCGCCCCGACGCTCTGCCCCAACTGCCGGTAGAAGAGGATCGACGCCGTTGCCGTCCCGCGCTCCGACCAGCCCACCGTCGACTGCACCCCGACGATGAGCGGCAGTTGGAAGAGCCCGAGGGCGGCACCCAGCAGCAGCATGATCAGCGCCGGTTGCCACGCCTCCCCCGGGAAGGGGAGCAGCGGGAACGCCGCCAGGACCAGCACCGCGAAGGACATGCCCACGATCGCGGTCTGCCGGAAGCCGATCCGCCGGTAGACGTGCTGGCTCAGTGCCGCCGACAGGGGCCAGCTCAGCGTCATGACGGACAGCACGAACCCGGCGGCCGTCGGGTCCAGGCCCAGCACCGACTGGGCGTACGTCGGCAGGAAGACCATCGGGGCGACCATCAGCAGGCCGAGCGCGCCCAGCGCGACGTTGACCGCGGCGATCGTCCGGCGACGCCACACCCAGCCGGGAAGGATCGGCTCGGCGGCGCGCCGTTCGACCAGTACGACGACCACGACCAGTACGGCGCTCGCCGCGAACAGCGCCAGCGACGGGGCGGAGAGCCACGGCCAGACCACTCCGCCCTGCACCAGCGCCGTCAACAGCAGCCCGCCGCAGGCGAATACGGCGAGTGCACCGGCCCAGTCGACACGAGAACGAACGGAGGGCGCGGTGCGTTCCCGCGCCACCGACTCCCGTCCCGCCGCTTCCCCTGTCGTCGGCTCCCGTTCCGCCGCCCCTCGCAAGGCCGTCTCGTGCCCCGCCGCCCCTCGCGCGGACGCCTTCCGCCCGGCCTCTTTCGGGCCTGCTTCCTCCCGGCCCGGCGGGGGCACCCGTCCCGGCTCCCGCAGGTACTTCGCGATCAGCCACAGCGCCACCGCGCCCACCGGGAGATTGATCAGGAAGATCCACCGCCAGTCCGCGTATCCGGCGAGCACCCCGCCCACGGCCGGTCCCGCGACCGCGGACACCGCCCAGACCGTGGAAAGCCGTGCCTGGATCCTGGGGCGTTCCCTGAGCGGGTACAGGTCGGCGGCGACGGTCTGGACGGTGCCCTGGATGGCGCCGCCGCCCAGGCCCTGCACGATGCGGAAGGCGATGAGCGCGGGCATGCTCCAGGAGAGCGCGCAGAGCACGGAGCCGAGGAGGAAGAGGGCTATGCCGGTGATGAGGACCGGTTTGCGGCCGAAGGTGTCGGAGAGCTTTCCGTACACCGGCAGGGTGACGGTGACGGCCAGCAGATAGCCGGAGAAGAGCCAGGAGAAGACCGTGAACCCGCCGAGGTCGCCGACGATCTGCGGCACCGCGGTGGCGACGATGGTTCCGTCGAGCGCGGCGAGCGCCATGCCGAGCATGAGGGCCGCGACGACGGGTCCGCGGCGTATGTCCGCGCCTCCCGTGTCCGTGCCCCTTGCATCCTTCCCGTCCACCGAACTCCCTTCCCCCTGCACGTATGTGGCGCGCCCCAGCGTCTCATCCGCAGGTCGGGCGGGGGAGGGCGTGGACAGGGAGGAGAAGCCCCCACCCCGCGCTCCACCCAGGGGTTGAGGAACCCCTACCGATCCCCCTACTTAGGTGCAGTCATGGGTTGGTACCTCGGGGCGAGGTGCTGATGCGGCCGTTTCCTTAGCTTGGACTTACACAGCTTGGACTTACAGCCTGGACCGACGACGGGGTGCGTACAGCACCGCGCCGAACGAGGGGAATTGGCATGACTACGGCGATGGACGTGTCCCAGCACGGAGGCACACGTGGGCGAACGGCCGTCGCCGCCCGCGCGCGGCAGGTCGTCAAGGCGTACGGGGCGGGAGAGACGCGGGTCGTCGCGCTCGACCACGTCGACGTCGACATGGCCCGCGGCGAGTACACCGCGATCATGGGCCCCTCCGGGTCCGGCAAGTCGACGCTGATGCACTGCCTGGCCGGGCTGGACACGGTGACGTCGGGGCAGGTCTTCCTCGCCGACACCGAGCTGACCGGGCTCAAGGACAGGAAACTCACCCAACTCCGCCGGGACCGGGTCGGGTTCATCTTCCAGTCCTTCAACCTCCTCCCGACGCTCGACGCGATCGAGAACATCACGCTGCCCATGGACATAGCGGGACGCAAGCCGGACGCGGACTGGCTGCGGCGGATCGTGGAGACCGTCGGGCTCGCCGACCGGCTCCGCCACCGTCCGTCCGAACTGTCCGGCGGACAGCAGCAACGGGTGGCCGTGGCGCGGGCGCTGGCGTCCCAACCGGAGATCATCTTCGGTGACGAGCCGACCGGGAACCTGGACTCCCGTTCCGGCGCGGAGGTGCTGGACTTCCTGCGCCGCTCGGTCGACGAGCTCGGTCAGACGATCGTGATGGTCACGCACGACCCCGTCGCCGCCGCGTACGCGGACCGGGTGCTGTACCTGGCGGACGGGCGGATCGTGGACGAGATGCGCCGGCCCACCGCCGAACTGGTGCTGGACCGCATGAAGGCCTTCGACGGCCGGGGGCGCACGTCATGACCGTGTGGAAGACCTCGATGCGCAACTTCTTCGCGCACAAGGGACGCATGGCGCTCTCCGCCGTCGCCGTCCTCCTCTCGGTGGGCTTCGTCTGCGGGACCCTCGTGTTCACCGACACCATGAACACCACCTTCGACAAGCTCTTCGCCACCTCCTCCGCCGACGTCACGGTCACGCCGAAGAAGGAGAAGAACGACAACTCCGAGACGCACGCCGGACGCCCCGTCACCCTGCCCGCCTCCACGCTGCGCACGATCGCCGGCGCGGAGGGCGTGCAGGCCGCGGAGGGCACGGTCAGCAGCATGTCCGTGACCGTCGTCGACCGCGAGAACAAGAACATGGGCTCCGACACCGGCGCCCCCACCATCGCGAGCAACTGGTCCTCCGCCGACGCCCGGCTGATGGACATCACCTCCGGGCGAGCCCCGCGCGGGCCCACCGACGTCATGATCGACGCGGACACCGCCGACAAGCACGGGCTGAAGCTCGGCGACGAACTGCGGACGATAGCCGTCACCGGCGACTTCACCGCCAGGATCAGCGGCATCGCCACGTTCAAAACGACCAACCCGGGCGCCACCGTCGTCTTCTACGACGAGAAGACCGCACAGCAGAAGCTGCTCGGCGGCCCGGACCGCTACACCGGCGTCAACGTCACCGCCCGCGAGGGCGTCGGCGAGGAAGAGCTGAAGGCCGGCGTCGCGGCAGCGCTGGGCGCCGACTCGTACAAGATCCAGACCAAGGCGGAGGCGAGCGAGGAGAGCAAGAACGACATCGCGTCCATCCTCGACGTGATGAAGTACGCCATGCTCGGCTTCGCCGGGGTCGCCCTCCTCGTCGGCGTCTTCCTGATCATCAACACCTTCTCCATGCTGGTCGCCCAGCGCACCCGCGAGATCGGCCTGATGCGCGCCCTCGGCGCCAGCCGCAGGCAGGTCAACCGGTCCGTGCTGCTGGAAGCGGTCCTGCTCGGCGTCTTCGGTTCACTGCTCGGCATCGGAGCGGGGATCGGCCTCGCCGTCGGACTGATGCAGTTCATGAACGCGATCGGCATGAATCTCTCCACGGACGACCTGACCGTCACCTGGGTCACCCCGGTCGTCGGGTTCGTCCTCGGCGTCGTCGTCACCGTCGTCGCCGCCTACCTCCCGGCCCGCCGGGCCGGCACGGTCTCCCCGATGGCGGCCCTGCGCGACGCGGGTACCCCGGCCGACGGCAGGGCGGGCCGGATACGGGCCGGGATCGGCCTGACGCTCACCGCGCTCGGCGCCGCCGGACTGTTCGCGGCGGCGCAGGCGGAGAAGGCCGCCGAGGGCTCGCTCTTCCTCGCGGCGGGAGTCGTCCTCACCCTCATCGGGTTCGTCGCCGTCGGGCCGCTGCTCGTGTCCTTCGTGGTGAAGGGGCTCAGCGCGGTGGTGCTGCGGCTCTTCGGCCCGGTCGGACGGATGGCCGAACGCAATGCGCTGCGCAACCCCCGGCGTACCGGAGCGACCGGTTCCGCGCTGATGATCGGGCTCGCGCTGGTGGCCTGCCTGTCGGTCGCGGCGTCCTCGATGGTCGCCTCGGCCAACCAGGAACTGGACAAGTCGGTGGGCGCCGACTTCACCGTACGGTCCAACACCGGGATGCCCGTGCTGCCGCAGGCGCAGCAGGCACTCGCCGAGGCCGAGGGCATCGCCCGCCTCACCCACTACAAGCTGGTCACCGCCACGGTGACCGCCCCGGACGGCACCTCGGAACGCACGACCCTGTCCGCCACGGACCCCTCGTACATGCAGGACCTGCGCCGCGAGACGGTGGCCGGAAAGCTCGCCGACGCGTACGCGCCGGGCGCGATGTCCGTCGGCGACGAGTACGCCGAGAAGCGCAAGGTGAAGGTCGGCGACGAGCTGACCGTCGCGTTCCCCGGCGGGAAGAGCGCGAAGCTCAAGGTCGCGGCGATCACCTCGGACGACGTCAATGTCGACAAGGGGGCGATGTACCTCGACATCGCGACGGCCGCCGCGCACACCCCCGCGGAGCGGATGCCGCAGGACATGGCCGTCTTCGCGAAGGCGGCGGAGGGCCAGGCGGACCAGGCGTACGCCTCGCTGAAGGCGGCGGTCGCGAAGTACCCGCAGTACCGGGTGCTCAACTCCACCGACTACAAGAAGGACCTCAAGGCCCAAGTCGACCAACTGCTCAACATCATTTACGGGCTGCTGGGGCTGGCGATCATCGTCGCGGTCCTGGGCGTCGTCAACACCCTCGCCCTGTCCGTCGTCGAACGGACGCGCGAGATCGGGCTCATGCGGGCCATCGGTCTTTCGCGCCGCCAGCTGCGGCGGATGATCCGTCTGGAGTCGGTCGTCATCGCCCTCTTCGGCGCGCTGCTGGGCCTGGGGCTCGGGCTGGCCTGGGGGATGTCCGCCCAGAAGCTGCTCGCCCTGGAGGGCATCAACGTCCTGGAGATCCCGTGGACGACGATCGTCACGGTGTTCCTGGCCTCGGCGCTGGTCGGACTGCTGGCGGCACTGGTTCCGGCATTCCGCGCCGGACGGATGAACGTGCTGAACGCGATCGCGACGGAGTAGGACGGAACGGGCCGGGCGAAGAGGCCCGCACCCGAGAGGACTGCCCCTGGGGCGGCCCTCCGGAGGGCTGCCCCAGGAGGACGGCCTCCGGAAGGACGGTCCGAAGGAGGACGGCCCCCGGCAGGACGGCCCCGAGCAGAACGGCCCCAGGAGGACGGGCGTCCGGACCCAGCTGGGTCCGGACGCCCGTCCGTTCCCGGCTGCGGGCGTTTGGGAGCCGGGGAGGACGGGCGTCCGGCCGCTCGTGCTTAACGGGCATCCGTGCGGGACGGGCACCCGTGCGGGACGGGCGTCCGGTGCGTCGCGCGGAACGGGCGTCCATCCCGTCGCGCGGGGCCGGCGTCCGGCCGTTCCTGCGGTGCCGGGACGCCGGCCGCCCGTGGCGCGGGACCCCGCCGCTTTCGGCCAGGCCCGCCGCCGTTTCCCGCACGCGCGCGCCACCCGTCGTAGGCTGGGAGCCCCCGGCCCGTGCGACGTGTCGGGCGGCTCGCGTTGCCCACCCGCCGCACCGGCAGGTGTCCCCGCGCGGCCGGACCCCAGAGTTCTCAGCGTTCGGATGGATGCCCTTCATGAGTCTGCACGGCCTGCTGGATGCAGTGGTACGAGATTCGGCGCTCGCCGAAGCGGTGAAGGCCGCGGTCGACGGCAACCGCATGCACGTCGACCTCGTCGGCCCCTCCGCCGCCCGCCCCTTCGCCCTCGCCGCCCTGGCCCGCGACGCGGGCCGCCCGGTGCTGGCCGTCACCGCTACCGGCCGTGAGGCGGAGGAACTGGCCGCGACCCTGCGCACCCTCCTGCCGGAGGACTCCGTGGCGGAGTTCCCGGCCTGGGAGACGCTGCCGCACGAGCGGCTCTCGCCGCGTTCCGACACCGTCGGCCGTCGCCTGGCCGTACTGCGGCGTCTCGCGCACCCGCGCGACGACGACCCGTCGGCAGGCCCGGTGAGCGTGGTCGTGGCACCCGTGAGGTCGGTGCTCCAGCCGCAGGTCAAGGGGCTCGGCGACCTGGTTCCGGTGTCGATCAGGTCGGGGCAGAGCGCCGATCTGGGCGAGCTGACGGACGCGCTCGCGGCGGCCGCGTACGCCCGGGTCGAGCTGGTCGAGAAGCGCGGCGAGTTCGCCGTGCGCGGCGGCATCCTGGACGTCTTCCCGCCCACCGAGGAGCACCCGCTGCGCGTGGAGTTCTGGGGCGACGACGTCGAGGAGATCCGCTACTTCAAGGTCGCCGACCAGCGGTCCCTGGAGGTCGCCGAGCACGGTGTGTGGGCACCGCCCTGCCGTGAACTGCTGCTCACCGACGAGGTGCGGCAGAAGGCCGCCGTACTCGCCGAGGCCCACCCCGAGCTCGGGGAACTGCTGCACAAGATCGCCGAGGGGATCGCGGTGGAGGGCATGGAGTCCCTTGCCCCGGTCCTCGTCGACGACATGGAACTGCTGCTCGACGTCCTGCCCGAGGGGTCCATGACGGTGGTCTGCGACCCCGAACGGGTGCGTACCCGGGCCGCCGACCTCGTCGCGACCAGCCAGGAGTTCCTCCAGGCGTCGTGGGCGGCGAGCGCAGGCGGCGGGGTCGCGCCCATCGACGTCGGCGCGGCGTCCCTGTGGGGCATCGCCGACGTCCGTGACCACGCCCGCGACCTCGGCATGATGTGGTGGTCGGTGTCCCCGTTCGCCGCCGACGACGCCACACGCGAGGCGGACACCCTCCAGCTCGGCATGCACGCGCCGGAGCTGTACCGGGGCGACACCGCGAAGGCGCTCGCCGACAGCAAGGGCTGGCTGGCCGACGGCTGGCGCGTCGTGTACATCACCGAGGGCCACGGCCCGGCCGCCCGTACCGTCGAGGTCCTCTCCGGCGAAGGCATCGCGGCCCGCCTGGACGGCGACCTCGCCACCCTGTCGCCGAACGTCGTCCACGTCGCCTGCGGCGTCCTCGACCACGGCTTCGTCGACCCGGCGCTCCAGCTCGCCGTCCTCACCGAGACCGACCTGACCGGCCAGCGCACGGCCACCAAGGAACTCGGCCGGATGCCGGCCCGCCGCCGCAAGTCCGTCGACCCGCTCACCCTCCAGGTCGGCGACTTCATCGTGCACGAGCAGCACGGTGTGGGCCGCTACATCGAGATGGTGCAGCGCACCGTGCAGGGCGCGACCCGCGAGTACCTCCTCGTCGAGTACGCGCCCGCCAAGCGCGGCCAGCCGGGCGACCGCCTCTACATCCCCACCGACCAGCTGGAGCAGGTCACGAAGTACGTCGGCGGGGAGGCGCCGACGCTGCACCGGCTCGGCGGCGCGGACTGGACGAAGACGAAGGCGCGCGCCAAGAAGGCCGTCAAGGAGATCGCCGCCGACCTCATCAAGCTGTACTCGGCGCGGATGGCGGCCCCCGGCCACACCTTCGGCCCCGACACCCCCTGGCAGCGCGAGCTGGAGGACGCCTTCCCGTACGTGGAGACGCCCGACCAGCTGTCCACCATCGCCGAGGTGAAGGAGGACATGGAGAAGTCCGTCCCGATGGACCGGCTGGTGTGCGGCGACGTCGGTTACGGCAAGACGGAGATCGCGGTGCGGGCCGCCTTCAAGGCGGTCCAGGACGGCAAGCAGGTCGCCGTCCTGGTCCCCACCACGCTCCTCGTGCAGCAGCACTTCGGGACCTTCACCGAGCGGTACGCCCAGTTCCCCGTCAACGTACGGGCGCTGTCGCGCTTCCAGACCGAGTCCGAGTCGAAGGCGACCCTGGAGGGGCTGAAGGACGGCTCCGTCGACCTGGTCATCGGCACGCACCGGCTGTTCTCGCAGGAGACCAGGTTCAAGGACCTCGGGCTGGTGATCGTCGACGAGGAGCAGCGCTTCGGCGTCGAGCACAAGGAGCAGCTGAAGAAGCTCCGGGCGAATGTCGACGTACTGACAATGTCGGCGACACCCATCCCCCGTACGCTCGAAATGGCGGTCACCGGCATCCGTGAGATGTCGACCATCACCACCCCGCCGGAGGAGCGCCACCCGGTGCTCACCTTCGTCGGCCCGTACGAGGAGAGGCAGATCGGCGCGGCCATCCGCCGTGAGCTGCTGCGCGAGGGCCAGGTCTTCTACATCCACAACCGCGTCGAGTCCATCGACCGGGCGGCGGCCAAACTCCGCGAGATCGTCCCCGAGGCGCGCATCGCGACCGCGCACGGACAGATGTCGGAGACGGCCCTGGAACAGGTCGTCGTCGACTTCTGGGAGAAGAAGTTCGACGTCCTCGTGTCGACGACGATCGTCGAGTCCGGCATCGACATCTCCAACGCCAACACCCTCATCGTCGAGCGCGGCGACAACTTCGGCCTCTCCCAGCTCCACCAGCTGCGCGGCCGTGTCGGCCGCGGCCGCGACCGCGGTTACGCCTACTTCCTGTACCCGCCGGAGAAGCCCCTCACGGAGACCGCGCACGAGCGCCTGGCGACCATCGCCCAGCACACCGAGATGGGCGCGGGCATGTACGTGGCGATGAAGGACCTCGAAATCCGCGGTGCGGGCAACCTGCTGGGCGGGGAGCAGTCCGGGCACATCGCCGGCGTCGGCTTCGACTTGTACATCCGCATGGTCGGCGAGGCCGTCGCCGACTACCGGGCAGCCGTCGAAGGCGGCGAGGAGCAGCCGGAGGCACCCCTCGAAGTCAAGATCGAACTGCCGGTGGACGCCCACGTCCCGCACGACTACGCCCCCGGCGAGCGCCTGCGCCTCCAGGCGTACCGTGCCATCGCCTCCGCCAACACGGAGGCCGACATCGCGGCCGTACGGGAGGAACTCACCGACCGTTACGGAAAGCTCCCCGAGCCCGTCGAGAACCTGCTGCTGGTCGCCGGTCTGCGCATGCTGGCCCGTGCCTGCGGGGTCGGCGAGATCGTCCTCCAGGGCCCGAACATCCGTTTCGCCCCGGTCGAGCTCCGCGAGTCCCAGGAACTGCGCCTCAAGAGGCTCCACCCGCGCACGGTCATCAAGGGGACGGCCCGCCAGATTCTGGTGCCGCGCCCGAGTTCGGGCCAGATCGGCGGCAAGCCGGTGGTGGGCCGCGAACTGCTGTCGTGGACGGGTGAGTTCCTGACGACGATCCTGAGCTGACGCCGGGGGCCGTCGGCCGACCCCGGCGGCCCCGCGCCGACCCCCACCCCCCCCGCGCCGACCCCCACCGCCCCGCGCCGCTCCGGTGGCCCGGGGCGTGGCCGGAACCGCCGCCCGCACAACTCACCGCCCGCGAGGCCGGAACGATCGGCTTCGCGGGCGGGGGTTCAGGAGGCCCGGTCCCCCCGTACGGGAGTGCCTTACGCGCTCTGCCGGGCCCGGTCCACGAACCGACCCGCGAACCGATCCACAAACCGACCTGCGAACCGGTCCACGAACCGACCTGCGAACCGGTCCACGAACCGACCTGCGAACCGGTCCTCGAACCAGTCCTGGAACCGGTTCTTGCACCTGTCGGGGATCCCCACGGGCGGGCTCCTTCCGCAGAGGAGAACGGGACATCTCAGACCGTACGCCGGAGGGGCGGAATGTGCGCGCCGGATGCCGAGGGGTGGCGAAGGGACGGGTCCGGGCGTCTGCCCGGTATGGAGCGGACCACATTCCGGCGGCTTTTCGCGGGTCGCGATCGCCCGTTCGGGGAAGCCGTTCCTACGGTGGGAATTCCGGTTCTTCATTCAGTACTCAACACATGGCGGGACGGCTCCCCTTGACACCTCGTACAGCAGGACGCAAACGGAGGTCCCTGTGTGCGGCGGGACTCGGGGCCGTGCTGGTGCTCGGAGCCGCGGCATGCGGTACGGGCGGCGGCGGCACGACCGGCGGGCAGGGCGGTCCGGTCGGCAAGGGCGGCTCCGCCCTGGCCGCCGTGGACGAACTGACCGTCAAGGGCCGGGCCCCCAAGACGGGTTACGAGCGCAGCGCGTTCGGCCGCGCCTGGGCCGACACCGACGACAACGGCTGCGGGACCCGCGACGACATACTCAAGCGGGACCTCAAGAGGGTGAAGTTCACCAAGGGGCAGTGCAAGGTGGCCTCCGGGGTGCTGGAACCCGACCCGTACACCGGCGGACGCGTCGAGTACGCGCGTGGACGCAGCAAGGTCGACATCGACCACCTGGTGGCGCTGTCCGACGCCTGGCAGAAGGGCGCCCAGCAGTGGAAGCCCGGCAAACGCCTCGCCTTCGCCAACGACCCGCTGAACCTGCTGGCCGCGGAAGCCTCGGCCAACCGGCAGAAGGGCGACGCGGACACCGCCACCTGGCTGCCCGCGAACAAGTCCTACCGGTGCGCGTACGTGGCCTCGCAGGTGGCCGTGAAGAAGAAGTACGGGGTGTGGGTGACGGCCGCCGAGAAGACCGCCATGAAGGAGGTGCTGGGCGGCTGCCCCGAGCAGCGGCTGCCCACCGGGGGGAACCCCACGGAGGCGAAGACCGGCAGGTGAGCCGAGGCACGAGGGGCGAGGAGTTGGCCGGGTCCGTACAACCCTGAGGCCGTCGTGGGAGTCGCTGTATACGCTCGTCGTACGTCCCCCTCCAGCACGCCGCGTTCTTCGTGCCCTCGCCCCAGGAGCAGCCATGCCCGGCTCCGGCCACGCGCCGCCGCGCAGTCAGCCCAGCCCCGCCGTGCTGGTCACGCTGCGGGTGCTGTTCACCGTGTTCGCCCTGTGCAGCTGCGGGCTGCTGACCTGGGCCGCGCCGCTGCGGATCGCGATCCTGCGCAAGCGTGCCGCGGACTGGGTGGTCTTCTCGACCGTGCTGGTCCTCGGCTACACCCTGCTCGCCGTCATCGGGCTGTACGGGTCGCCGCCCTCGGACGATTCCGGGGCGTCGGCGGACTTCAACACCGTCGACACGGTGGGCGTACTGGCGCTCGGCGTCCTCTCCGTCGGGGTGGCGACGTACTTCCTGATCGCGGACATCACCCACTACCGGAGGCCGCGTCCCCACGGGTGGGGGCCCGTCTCCGCCGTACCGCAGCACCAGCCGTTCCCGCCGGCGCACCCCGAGCAGCCCGGCCCGTACGACCGCCCGACCGTCCCGGACGGCGCGCCGGGACCCGCGTACGGCTACCCGCCCGCCCGGCCGCAGCAGCCCGCACCGCAACCCCGCCCGCAATCGGCACCGCAGCCCGAACGGCCCCCTCGGCAACCGATGCCGTCCGCGCCCCGCATCGACCAGGTGCGTGCCGAGCTGGACGAGCTGAGCGAACTGCTGCGCAAGGAGCCCGGAGACCGGAACGGCCGGAACCGCGACGGCGCAGGCGGCCGCAACGGCGAGAGCGGCCGCAATGGCGAAGACCGCCGGAACGGTGAGGGCGGCCGGGCGTGGTGAACGGCCGTGTCGTCGCGAGCCGCTACGAGCTCTCCACCCTCATCGGCCAGGGCGGCATGGGCCAGGTCTGGACGGCCTACGACCAGCGCCTGGACCGCCGGGTCGCCGTCAAGCTGCTGCGCCCCGACCGGATGGCCGCCGCCTCCGAGGCCGAGGACATGCGCCGCCGCTTCGTGCGCGAGTGCCGCGTCACCGCCCAGGTCGACCACCCGGGACTGGTCACCGTGCACGACGCGGGCAGCGACACCGAGGACCTGTACCTCGTCATGCAGTACGTCGAGGGCGCCGACCTCGCCGACCATCACGCCGAGCAGGTCCCCTACCCGTGGCAGTGGGCCGTCTCCGTCGCCGCCCAGCTGTGCGCGGTGCTCTCCGCGGTGCACGCCGTGCCGATCGTGCACCGCGACCTCAAGCCCCGCAACGTCATGGTGAAACCGGACGGCACCGTCACCGTGCTCGACCTCGGCATCGCCTCCGTACTCGACACCGACACCACCCGCCTCACCCATACCGGCACACCCATCGGCACGCCCGCGTACATGGCGCCGGAACAGGCGATGGGCGGCGCGGTCGGCCCGTACACCGACCTCTACGCGCTGGGCGTCCTGCTGCACGAGCTCCTCACCGGGGACGTCCCGTTCGCCGGGAGCACCGCGCTGGGCATCCTGCACCGCCACCTCTACGAGCCGCCGCTGCCGGTGCGCCGGAACAGGCCGGAGATCCCCGGCGCACTCGAAGCGCTCGTTCTGCACCTGCTCGCCAAGGACCCGCAGTACCGGCCCGGCTCCGCCCAGGAGGTGTACGAGCGACTCGCCCCCCTGCTGCCGGTCCGCGGCCCGCACACCGCCCCGTACGCCGTGACGCCCGCGGGCGCGCTCGACCCGACCCGGCCCTTCCTGCGCCCGCACGCCCCGTGGCCCGACCGGGCGGCGGCCGTGCCCCCGCCCGTCCACGTACCGCCCGTGCCACCGACGCGGACACCGCCGCCGCCACCGTCGCGGCCCGACGTCGCCGGAGCCGTCGACGAGGTCAAACAGCTCCTCGGCGAGGGCCGCATCACCCAGGCCGTCGACATCCTCGGCAACATCCTCCCGGCCGCTGCGGCGGAACACGGCGAGCGCTCCCCGGTGGTGCGCATCCTGCGCAAGCAGTACGCGGCGACCCTCCTCGACGACGGCCAGTACCGGCGCGCCCTGCCCGAACTGCGCCGCCTCGCCGACGAACGCGCCGCCGAGAGCGGCCCGGCGGACCCGCAGGCCCTCCAGTTCCGGTACGACGCCGCCCAGTGCCTGGAACAGCTCGGTGAACCGGCGGCGGCACTCGCCGAGTACCGGGCGCTGTTGCCGTACTACGAGAACAGCTACGTCTCGGGCAACGACCCGGCGCGCTCCTTCGAACTGCGCCTGCGCGTCGCCCAGCTGCTGCTGGCGACGGGCGGCCACGGGGAGGCGGTCCGGCAGTTGCAGGGGCTGCTGTACGACGCGGAGCGCACGTACGGCGCGTACCACCCGCTGGTGGGCGAGGTGCGCAGGGCGCTGGAGCGGCAGCGGCAGCTGGGTGGCGGCCGGGGCTGAGGGCCGGGCGCGGGGGAACGTGCCCCGCCCTGGTCCGTCGCCCCGTGCTGTCGCCACCTCGCCACCTCGTCGCCTCGCAACCTCGCAGCCTGGACGCCTCGTCGTCCGGGCGTCCGGCCGTTCGCATGTCCCGCTGTCCCGCTGTCTCGATGTCCTGATGTCCTGATGTCAGAATGTCCTGGCGTCCGGTTGTCCTGACAAAGTTCCGGGCTGCCCGTCATCCCCGGTTCGCTCCCGCGTCGCCCGGGGGCCACGCCTGCATACGGCGGGCCGCATACCGTCCCGCCCATGCCCCTGCTGACCCGCCCCTTGCTGACCCTTCCCCTCGCCCGTCGTGCCCTGCGCCCGCTCGCGGCCCTCGTCGACCAGCGGGTCGACCAGCGCGTGCGCACGCAGGCCCGCGCGACCCACAGCGAGGTCGCCGCACTCCGTGCCGAACTCGACGTGCTGAAGAAGCAGAGCCATGCCGTCGGGATGCTGCTCGACCGCACCGGCCGGGGTGCTCACCGCATGCCGTCCGCGGGACAGATCACCGCACTGGTCGCGCAGGTGGCGGAGGTCAGCGGCAGCGCGCACGCGCGGCGGGCGGTGACCTCCGCCTTCCGGACCGTCGTCGCGCTCGAAGCGCTGGGCGTCGGACGTCTCGCGGGCGGCACGTCCAACGTCTGCGGAAAGCTCGCCACCATTCCGCTCATGGCCCCGCCGAACCGCGAAGTGCTCGAAATCGGAACCCTGTACGGACTGTTCGCGACCGCCCTGACCCGCATGATGCACCGCGAGGGGATCGAGCCCCGGCTGACCATCGTCGACCCCTTCGCCGGCTCGCAGCTCCAGCCCGACGCGACCCACGACCACGCCGACCCCACCGGCACGCCGGTGCGCGAGGACGTCGTGCGCGCCAACCTCGCCCTGGCCGGAACAGTGCTCGGCTCGGCCGAGTCCCCGACCGCGACCGCCCGTATCCACAAGGGCTTCTCCCAGGACCCGGAGATTCGTGCGTCCGTGTCCGACCGGCGTTACGGGGTGATCGTGGTGGACGGCGACCATTCCAGGGAGGGCGTGCTGGCCGATCTCCGGTGGGCCGAGGAGATCGTCGCGGACGGCGGAATCGTCGTGCTCGACGACTACGGCGACGCAGCCTGGCCCGGTGTCCGACAGGCGCTGGAAACACACCTGGGCGACGGCCGTTCGAAGCTTGTTCTCGAAGGAGTGGTGGCTACGTCCGCCTTTCTTCGTCATATGTGATGTACCTCACAGTGAAGCAACCGACTTCCGGGAATCACTGTCTCGATAGGCGACCAACAGCCTCTCCCGTACAGACCGGAAGTGACACCCATGCGCCTGTCGGTGGTGGTGCCCTGTTACAACGAAGAAATGGTGATCGAGTCCTTCGACGCGAAAACCCGAGCACTGCTCGATTCCCTGCCCGTCGACTATGAAATCTGCTACGTCGACGACGGCAGTTCCGACCGCACGCTCGACCTGCTGCGCGCCCTCGCGAAGAAGCACCCCGCCGGGCTGCGCTACACCTCCTTCAGCCGGAACTTCGGCAAGGAGGCCGCCATGCTGGCCGGCCTGCGCGAGGCCACGGGCGATGCCGTGGTGATCATGGACGCGGACCTCCAGCACCCGCCGGAGCTGATCGGCCGCATGCTGGAGCTGCACGCCGTCGGCCACGACCAGGTCATCGCCAGGCGCGACCGGAGCGGCGAGTCGCGCCTGCGCAAGGCCCTGGGCAAGACCTACTACCGCATGGTCAACCGCTGGGTGGACGTCGAGCTCGTCGACGGCGTCGGCGACTTCCGGCTGCTGTCACGACGGGCCGTCAACGCACTTCTGTCGATGCCCGAGCAGAACCGCTTCTCCAAGGGGCTGTTCTCCTGGATCGGCTTCGACACCATCACCTTCGCCTACACCAATGTGGCGCGGGAGGCCGGCGAGACGAAATGGCGTTTCGGCGCCCTCGTCAACTACGGCGTCGACGGTCTCATCTCGTTCAACAACCGGCCGCTGCGGGTCGCCATTCACCTCGGTCTCCTGCTGGCCGGACTGGCCACTCTCTACGTGGCGTGGACCGTCGTCAGCACCCTCGCTTTCGGCGTGCGCACGCCCGGATACGCGACCCTCCTGGCGGCGATCGTCGGAATGGGAGGCGCACAGATGGTGATGCTGGGGCTGGTGGGCGAATACATCGGCCGGATCTATTACGAGACGAAGCGCCGCCCGCACTTCCTGGTGAAGGAAACGAACGCGCCGGGCAGCGACTCCGCCCCGCCGATACGCACGCGGGCCGGAGCGACGGAAGCGGGCGCGGTGACGAGCACCGGGATGCCGCTGTCGGCGACGTGGAACAGGACTGTCGGTCAGTGAGTTCGCAGATCCATCAGGTGCTCCGGTTCGCGCTGGTGGGCGCGGTCAACACGGGCACGTTCTACGGTTTCTACCTGGCCCTGCACCAGTGGCTGCCGTACTACCCCGCCTACGTGGTGGCGTTCCTGCTCAGCATGGTGGGTTCGTTCTTCCTGAACACCTACTTCACCTACCGCACCCGCCCCACCTGGCGGAAGTTCCTGCTGTTCCCGCTCACCAACCTGACGAACTTCGTCGTCACCTCGGTGGGCGTTTTCGTGCTCGTCGAGTGGTGCGACATGGACGAGCGGATCGCTCCGCTGGTGGCGGCCGCGGCGGCGATCCCCGTGACGTTCCTGCTGTCGCGACGGATCCTGACCCGCGAGGACGCAATCGGGAGCGAGAACGCGACCGGGAGCGAGAACGTCCTCGGAAACGAGAACGGCCCCGTGGACGGGAACGGCCGCGGGACGACCCCCGGCACCCCGCTCTCCGGTGCCACCCGCACCGCTCCGGGCACCCCGGCCACGCCCCCGCGTGCGCGCGCGTGGCAGCAGCGCGCCGGACGCCTGCTCTCCGCGGAACGGCCGGTCGCCGCCCTCGCCGGAATCGTCGCCATGGCCGCGTACAGCCTGGGCCAGGCGCTGAACGGCGTGTATCCCTTCGGGCCGAAGTCGAGGGCGATCAACGACCTCGGCAACCAGTTCGTGCCGTACCACGCCCACCTGCGGGACCTGCTGCACGGCGACGCGCAGGGCGACCTGCTCTTCAACTGGAACAGCGGATACGGCGTCCCGTTCCTCCCCGACTTCTTCACCTACCTCACCAACCCCCTCTCGTTCCTCGTCGCGCTCTTCCCGCGCGACATGGTCGAGCTGCCCGTCTTCCTGGTCACCCTGCTCTGCCTCGGCCTCGCCGCCACCGCCATGACGGTCTTCCTGGCCAGGCTGCGCCCCGGCCCCGCCTGGCAGCGCGGACTGCTGGCCGTCGGGTACGCCCTGTGCGCCTGGGTGATCAGCGACGGCGCCCCCGACCCCATGTGGATGTGGGGCCCCATCGCGCTGCCGCTCGTCGGCATCGCCGCCGACTGGTGCCTGGACGGACGCCGCTGGGTCCTCGGCACCCTGCTCGTCGCACTGTGCTGGGCGGCGAACTTCTACACCGCGGCCATGGCCACTACCGGCGCCGCACTGGTACTGGTCGTACGGCTGCTGCTGCGGGACGACCTGTCCTGGCGCGCGCGCACGCGCGTACTGCTGCGGGCGGCCGGCATGGCCGCGACGTCACTGCTGCTGGTCGCGCCCGCGCTCACCGTCTCGTACCTCTCCAGCAAGGCGGCGCAGCCCGTCACGGCCCGCCCGTACAAGGGCCCGCCGGACCCGGCGCTCTACCTCGCCCAGCTCTTCCCCGGCGGCCGCACCTCCCTGGCGGCTCCGGGCATCTGCTTCGGGCTCCTGGGGCTGGTCCTGGTCGCCACGTACCTCTTCCAGAGGTCGGCGCCGGTGCGTGAGCGCGTGCTGTGGTGGGGGCTCGTCCTGGTGGTCGCGGTGTCCTTCGTGTTCGAGCCGGGCGTGCTGCTGTGGCACGCGTTCGCGCTGCCCAACGGCAGCCCGTACCGGGCGACCTTCGTCCTCAGCGGCATCCTCACGATGGTGGCGTGGCTGGCGCTCTCCCGCGTGCCCGGGCCGCGCGAACTCCTGCGCGGGGCCGCCGTGCTGGCCGCTGCGGTGCTGTTCACCGCCGGACAGAAGACGGTGGGCACTTCCACCCTGGTGCTGTCCCTCGGCGGCATCCCGGTGATGTGGGCGGGGCTGTGGCTGCTGCACCGGTACGGGCGGCCAGGACTTCCCGGTGCGCGCACGGCACGCGCGCTGGTCGCCGCCGGGCTCGGCTGTGCGGTGCTGCTGTCCTGCGCGTACACCGTCTTCTCGGTGACCGCCATCAAGGACCGCATCCCCTGGTACAAGCCCAAGCAGACCTACGACGCCGAGACGCTCAGTACGCGCGACGCACTGCGCGCAGGGGACGGCCTCCCCTGGCAGCGCAGCGATCCGGGGCCGCACGAGTACGCCAACAACGACCCGATGCTGCTCGGCGGACAGGGCGGCTCGTACTACAGCAGTCACCTGCCCGTGGAGACGGCGCGCACCCTCCAGGAGCTGGGCGCGGGCTGGTACATAGAGGGCCGTCACACCAAGAGCTTCGAAGAGCCGGTCGGCCTGGCGCTGATGGGCTCCACGACCTACGTGGCCGCCAATCCCGTGGGCACCCGCAACGCCGAGATCCGCCAGGCGGAAGCCGCGCCGGTGGTGACGGTGCGACCGCGGGGCGTGCGTCTGGACCCTCCAGGCACGGCGGCGGGCGCGGACACCGCCTTCGACCGGCTGAACAGTGCGATCGGCGCACCCGTGTACCAGGTGCCCGGACTGCGGGCGGCGAACGGGGAACGGCCGGATCCCGAGGGCTGGCCGGTCCGAAAGGGCCACCGCAGCGTCTTCGAGGTGCGGTGCACTCCCGGCAGCACGGCGTACGCGCACGCACCGTGGTTCGCGGGGCGGGTGGGCGTCTCGGGCGGTCCCGACCGGGTGTGGTTCGGCCGGGGCAGCACGATGACGGCGGCTCCGGTGCGCGAACTGGCACAGGTGCCGGGCAACGGCCGCCTCACGGTGTCCTTCGTCCCGACCAGGAACGGGCAGCGGATTCCGGTGCGCCCGGTGGGCTGCCTGGACAGCGGCAAGCTGGACAGTGCGATCTCCGCCCTGCGGGTCTCGGCCCCCACGCAGCTCACCATGTCCGGACATGAGATCCGCGCCACGCTGCGGGAGCGCACCGGAGGCACCGCGGTGGTGGCGGTGCCCGCCGTGAAGGGTTGGCAGTGCGCGGTGGACGGCGGGACGCCGCGCCCCGCGGGGGCCTTCCAGGGCCTGATCGCCGTCCCGCTGGGGGAGCGGGCGTCCCGCTTCGCCTGCACGTACACCCAGGCGGGCCTGGCGCCCGGACTGCTGGGCAGCGGAGCGGGACTGGCGGTGCTGGCGGGCGTCGCGGTGTGGTCCCGCACCCGGGGGCGCCGCGGCGGGCGCGGCACGACGCCCACCGGCACGGTGACCACCGACGCGACACCGGGAACGGAGGGCGGCGTACGTGCCGTCGCACGGGTGGGCTAACAACCACCACGCACCTGTTCACCGGGTGTACCGACAGCACTCACTCACGCACCCACGGGTGTACCGACAGCCGCCACGCACCTCTTCACCGGCTGTACCGACAGCACTCACTCACGCACCCACCGGGTGTACCGACAGCCGCCACGCACCTCTTCACCGGGTGTACCGACAGCAGCTACGCACGCACCGGGCGGGCTGACAGCCGCCGCTCACCTCTTCACCGGGTGGGTCGACAGCCGTCACTCGCCCTTCACGGGGGTGGGCTGGCAGCCGTCACTCACCCCTTCACCGGGGCGGGCTGGCAGCTGTCACTCACCCCTTCACCGGGCGGGCCGGACCACTTCGGCCCGCCCGGTGTCCGTGTAAGGCCGCCCGGTGCGCGCCGCGGGCACGGGAGCCGCTGAGCGCACTGAGGACGCGAGGGGCCCGGAGGGTGCCGGCGGGCCGTCCCCCGTCGAGGGCGCCGCCCCGTCCGGATCCGCGCCCTCCCGCCTGCGCCGCAGAGCGCCCATCACCGCGACCGTCGCCACGGCCGCCGACGCCCCGGCGCCCACCACGGCCCCCGCCCGCAGGCCCGGCGGGCGGAACGCGCAGCGGACCTCCCGCACCCCCGCTCCCACCGGCACCGCCACCAGCCCCAGGTACGCGCCCGCCGGCCGCAGCTCCCCGCCGTCCACCGCGCACCGCCACCCCGCGATCCGCGGAACCGCCAGCACCGCGGTCCCATCGGCCGCCCGGCCGCGCGCCCACCGCGCCCGTACCGTCCCGTCCCCCACCTCCACGGTGTCCGCCTCGGCCGCCCTCAGCTCCCGTACCGCCGCGGTCAACCGGTCCTCCCGCAGACACGCGACCTCCGCGCCCCGCGCCCCCGTGCCCCGCAGTTCGACGCGCACCGCGCCGTCCGCCGGGGCCGTCCCCACACCCTGCATCGGCGCGCGCACCCGCCCCTTCTTCGCCTCGAAGCGGACCGCGGGGCCGCCGGCCAGCCGCGCCGTGCCCTTCAGACCGGGCGCCCACACGTACACCGGCGCTCCCGGGGTGCACGCTCCCGAGGTCCCCCTCAGTCGCTCGTACACCTGAGCCCCCAGCAGCAGCTCCTGGTTGGCGAAGGCGGAGTGTCCGTACGCGACCGGGCCGTCGGCCGCCCGTATCCCCACCAGCGGTCCCGCCTGCCCGCGCACCACCTCGAACTCCGTGTCCCGCCCCTGCCGATATGTCGACCGCAGCCGGGCGCCCACCCCGAACACCGCGTCGGTCACCGGGTTGTCCAGGCTGTGCGGTGCGCGTCCGCTGCCGTTCCAGCCGTCGCCGAGCGCGGTCAGGGTCCGGGTCAGGACGTCGGAGGTCATGCTGCTGTAGTACGAGGCGCCTTGACCGCCGACCACCATCGCGTCGTTGTGCACGGTCTGCGTCCGCCCCGGGTCGGTCCGCCACCGCGGCCAGCCGCCGACGTCCGCGATCACCGCGCGTTGCACCGCCTGCCGTTCCCCGTACGGTGCGTGGTCGTCCTGCGTGGCCACCCGGCGCTTCGCCGCCCACGCCGTGGTCAGGGCGGACTGCCCGACCGTGCACCCGACCAGCAGGACAGCCGCCCCGGCCACGCACCAGCGCCGGGCCGCGGGACGCACCGGCCCCCGCGTCCCCAGCAGCACCAGCGCACCCGCCACGGCCACCAGCCCGGCCCCCCAGCCCAGCCACGCCCACCTTCCGAGGGACGCACTTCCCAGCCCGGCCAGCCCCAGCAGCACCACGCACCCCGCAGCGCCCGCCACCGTCCGCCGGCCCGGCGCCCCGCCGCTCACCGCCGCCCACGCCGCCATCACCAGCACCCCGGACAGCACGAACGTCTGCCGGTACGGGCTCCCGTTGGGTTCTGCGAACGCGTGCCACGCCAGGTGCGTCGGCCCCCACTGCATCGACACCAGCACCGCCACCACCAGCACGCACCACCCGGCCCGCACCCGCACCGCCACCCCGCGGTGGAAGGGCAGCGCGAGGGCCAGGACCAGGACCGCCGAACTCACGTACATGGCGGGCGAACTGAAGGCGTACGTCCCCGGGATCAGTCGCGCCAGCACTTCGCCCCACCCGGCCGGCCGGAACGTCAGGCCCATCCCGGGATACGCGTGCCGGGTCCCCGCGAACACCGTGAGCAGCACCGGCGCCGACAGCCCGATCCCGAGCGCCACCACCGCGCACGCCCGTACCGCCGTACGCAGCGGCCGCGGACCCCCCTCCATCAGCAACCGCGCCCCCAGCACCAGCCCGGCCCCGAGGGTCGCCATGTACGCCGTGTAGAAGTTCGCCGTCCACACGAGCGCCACCAGCAGCACCCCGCCGACGAACCACACGCGCAGCCCGCGCCCCGCACGCACCCACTCGCCCACCACGCACAGCAACGGGAACGCGATCAGTCCGTCCAGCCACATCGGGTTGTACGACGCCTCGATGACCGCCCACCCGCACAGCGCGTACGCGGAACCCAGCGTCCCGGCGAGCCACCAGCGCCCCTTCGGGCGCATCGTCATCAGCAGCCACGCCATCACCGCCGCCGCGACCACGATCCGCGCCACCGACACCACGTACACCGCGAGATCGATCCGCTCCCGCGGGAAGAACGCGACCAGCAGCGCGAACGGGCTCGACAGGTAGGTGCCCAGGTCCGGCAGGAAACTGGTTCCGTACCCGGTCTGCCAGTTGATCAGCCAGCCGCCGTCGGCACGGCCGTGCAGCAGGTCCCAGAGGTAGGTGTGGAAGGGGACGAACTGCGTTCCCAGGTCGTTCACGTTCCGGTTCATCGAGCCGAACGGCTGGCTTCCGGCCAGTGCCGATCCCAGACAGTGGGTGAATCCCGCCACGAGGGCGGCGAGCAGGGCAGAGGCCGCGACGGGGCGTTTTCCGGGAAGCCGAAGGAGCATGGGACCGAACCTAAACACGCGGGTGGCACTCCACCACCGTCCCGCGATTCCGTTAACCGGATCGCCCGCCGCCCGTCACTTTCCCCGGGAAAGAACGTCATCTCACCGCGTTGCCATGGCACATGCGCATCTCCCTCGTCGTGCCCTGTTTCCACGAGGCGGACACCGTCCGACGGTTCCACGACCGCGTCACACGGGAAATCGACCCCCTCGCGTCCACCGCCGCATTCGAATTCGTGTACGTCGACGACGGCAGCCGGGACGAAACCCTCACCCACATCCGCGAGCTGGCCGCCACCGACGCCCGCGTCCGCTACGTCTCCTTCAGCCGGAACTTCGGAAAGGAGGCGGCCATGCTGGCGGGCCTGCGGCACGCCACCGGCGACGCGGTGGTGCTCATGGACGCCGACCTCCAGCACCCGCCCGAACTCATCGGCCGCATGCTCTCCCTGCACGCCCAGGGCCACGACCAGGTCGTCGCCCGCCGCAACCGCACCGGCGACCGCCTCACCCGCACCCTCACCGCCCGCGCCTACTACCGGCTGGTCAACCGTCTCGTCGACGTCGAGCTCGTCGACGGGGTGGGCGATTTCCGGCTGCTTTCCCGTCGCGCGGTGGACGCCGTTCTCCGGCTCACCGAATACAACCGCTTCTCCAAGGGCCTCTTCGCCTGGATAGGTTTCTCCACCGCGACCTTCTCCTACGAAAACGAGGTCCGCGCACAGGGCCGCTCGAAATACACCTTCAAAAAACTCCTCAACTACGGCCTCGACGGCATCCTTTCCTTTAACGACAAGCCGCTGCGTGCCGCCCTCTACCTCGGAATCGCGCTGCTCACCGTCGCCGGCCTGTACAGCGCGTGGATCGTCGGCGACGCACTGGTCACCGGCGTGGACACCCCCGGCTACGTCACCCTGCTTGTCGCCGTCACCGCGCTCTCCGGGGTGCAGATGGTGATGCTCGGCGTCGTCGGCGAATACGTCGGCCGCATCTACTACGAGACGAAGCGCCGCCCGCACTTCCTGGTGAGCGAGACCGACGGCGCGCCCCGCACCGGCCCGCACTTCCCGGTGAACGAGACCGACGGCGAACCCCGCACCCGCCCGCGCCCGGACCCCGCCGCATCCCAACTCATGAACGACTCGTTGGTCGAACCAGTGGCCCGGACCACTCCGGCTGCCTAACATCAACAACCGCAAGGCTGTTGTGCAACGCCGCACGATCACCGCCACCCGGGAGGCACCCTTTGCACCGCCGTACGCGCACCCGCACCTCGCTCCTCCTCTCCGCCGGACTGCTCGCCGCAGCCCCTCTCCTCACCGCCTGCGGCGGCGAGGCGCACCCCGGCGCGGCGGCCCTCGTGGACGGCGACCGCATCGAGGTGTCCTCGCTCCAGGGCCAGGTCAGGGACGTACGGAACGCACAGGCGAAGTCGCCGCAGGGCGACCAGGCCATCAGCGGCACCGGACAGATGGGCCGCGCCAAGCTGCACAGCATGATCTTCGGCCGGGTCGTCGAGCGCGCCGCCGCGGACGCCGGGGTCACCGCCTCCCGCAAGGAGATCCAGCAGGCGCGCGACGCAGCCGTCGGACAGGCGCAGGGCGCGGACAAGCTGGAGGCGATGCTGCTCCAGCGCGGCATCGCGCCGGACCAGATCGAGCAGGCCGTCCGTCAGGAGATCCTGCTCAACAAAATCGCCGCCGCGAACGGCGCCAACCTCGCCGACCCGGCGGGTCAGCAGAAGGTCACCCAGATCCTCGCCGAGGCGTCGAAGTCCCTGAAGATCGACGTCAACCCGCGGTACGGCGACTGGGACGACGCGAAGATCGGCCTCGTCGAGCACCGCGCCCCCTGGATCAACCAGAAGACCAAGGACAGCGAGGCACAGGCCGCCGAGGACGCAGGCGCCCAGCCCGCCCCGGAACCGGCCCCGTGACCCGCACCCGGGCCCCTGACCCGGCCCGGTGATCCGACCCTGTAAGCCGGAATCCCACCCGTGGACGCGGAACCGGCCCCGGACCCATGAACGGACCCGGATCCAGCCGCGTGACGCGGAACCGGACCCGTAACCCGGAACCGGCCCGGTCACCCGGGACCGGCCACCGCCCGTACCGACCGTGCGACCGGATCGGACCGGACCGCGTCCCGGCCGCGGGGCCGGGCGGTTCGTGCGGTGCGACCGGGCGGCCCGGCCCGTCGTACCCCACGGGTAACGTCGAAGGGTGACCACAGAAACACCTGACGCACCCGACGCACCTGACGCCACCGACGCCCCTGGCGACGCACCGGACGCACCCGACACGGCGTCCGCCCCCGGCCGCATCGTCCTGCTCACCGCCAGCCACCGGGTCGCCCCCGGCCTGCTGTCCTGGCCCGCCTGGCAGACGCTGCGCGCCGCGGACCGGGTGCTGTGCGCCGACCCGGGGCACCCGCAGCTGCCGTACCTGGCGGAGGCGGGCGTCGACGTCGAGCAGCACGTCCCGGCGGCCGACGAACTGGTGGCGTTCTGCGCGGGCGGACGCACCGCCGTGGTCCTCCCGTCGGGCGAGGGCGACCAGCGCCTCACCGACGGCCTCGCCCGCCTCGCCGGGTCGAACAGGGTCCAGATGCCCGACCTGGAGCTCCTCCCCGGTTCGTACGACCTGCCCGGAGCCCGCCTCCTCGACCTGGTCCACGTCATGGACCGGATCCGCCGCGAGTGCCCGTGGTCCTCCCGGCAGACCCACGAGGGGCTCGCCAAGTACGGCATCGAGGAGGCGTACGAACTCGTCGAGGCCATCGAGGCGGGCGACCGCTCGGAACTGCGCGAGGAACTGGGCGACGTACTCCTCCAGGTCGTCTTCCACTCCCGCATCGCCCAGGAAGCGGCAGGGGAGGACGAGGACGGCTCGGACGCGCCCTTCTCGATCGACGACGTGGCCGCCACGCTCATCGACAAGCTCATCCACCGTCACCCGCACGTCTTCGGCGACGAGTCCGCCGAGACGCCCGAGGACGTCAAGGCCACCTGGCTGCGCACCAAGGCCGTCGAGAAGCAGCGCGCCTCGGTCACGGAGGGCATCCCGCTCGCGCAGCCCGCCCTGGCCCTCGCCGCCAAACTGGCCTCCCGGGCACGCGGTGCGGGCCTGGACGTCGCCCACCCGAGCGGCGACGACGGCGAAGGCGTCAGCGGCGGCGGCGAAACCGCCAGCGGCGCGACCACCGGCAGCGAGACCGCCAGCGGCGCGACCACCAGCGGCGCGACCACCAGCAGCGGGACCGGCAGCAGCGAAACCGGCAGCGCCGGGACCGCCAGCGGCGCGACCACCAGCAGCGGGACCGGCAGCGCCGGGAACCGCATCGGCTACGAGCTCCTCGCCCTCGCCGCCCGCGCCGAAGCCGAAGGCACCGATCCGGAAACCGCCCTCCGCGCCGCCGCCCGTACGTACCGCGACGCGATCCTGGCAGCCGAGAAGGCGCAGGCAGCCCCACGAACAACCCCGCAGACCCGAGCACAACCACAGACCCCGGCCTCGTACCAGCCCCGGACGAACACGCACCAGCCCGGACCGGACGCGCATCAGCCCTCCACCGACGCGCACCAGTCCCACACCGACGCACACCAGCCCTCCACGGACGCCCAGAAGTGACCGACACCGTCCACCAGACCCCGGCCCCCGCCCCCGGCGGATCCGACGTCCCCCGTGGCCCGCAGCCCCCGCTCTTCACCTGGGAGTTCGCCACCGACCCCTACCCCGCCTACGCGTGGCTGCGCGAGCACGCACCCGTGCATCGCACCGAACTGCCCAGCGGCGTCGAGGCATGGCTGGTCACCCGGTACGCGGACGCCCGCCAGGCCCTCGCCGACCAGCGGCTGAGCAAGAACCCGGCGAACCACGCCGGATCCGCGCACGCCAAGGGCAGGACCGGCATCCCCGGCGAGCGCAGCGCGGACCTGATGACGCACCTGCTGAACATCGACCCGCCGGACCACACCCGGCTGCGCCGACTCGTCGCGAAGGCGTTCACTCCGCGTACGGTCGCCGAATTCGAACCCCGTGTGCAGGAGTTGACGGACCGGCTCATCGACGCCTTCGAGGCCAACGGCTCCGCCGACCTCATCCACGAGTTCGCCTTCCCGCTCCCCATCTACGCGATCTGCGACCTGCTCGGCGTGCCGCGCGAGGACCAGGACGACTTCCGGGACTGGGCGGGCATGATGATCCGCCACGGCGGCGGACCGCGCGGTGGCGTCGCACGCTCCGTCAAGAAGATGCGGGCGTACCTCGCCGAGCTGATCCACCGCAAGCGCGAGGACCTCGGCGACGACCTGATCTCGAACCTGATCCGGGCCGGCGACCACGGCGAGCACCTCACCGAGAACGAGGCCGCCGCGATGGCCTTCATCCTTCTCTTCGCGGGTTTCGAGACCACCGTCAACCTCATCGGCAACGGCGTGTACGCCCTGCTGCGCAATCCCGACCAGCGCGCCCGTCTCCAGCAGGCCCTGGCCGACGGCGACCCGGACGGTCTCCTCGCCACCGCAGTGGAGGAACTCCTGCGCTACGACGGCCCGGTGGAGCTCGCCACCTGGCGGTACGCCACCGAGGCGCTCACCCTCGGCGGGCAGGACATCGCGGCGGGCGACCCCGTGCTCGTCGTGCTCGCGGCGGCCGACCGGGACCCCGAGAGGTTCCAGGATGCGGACAGTCTCGATCTCGGCCGTCGGGACAACCCGCACCTGGGCTACGGCCACGGCATCCACTACTGCCTCGGTGCGCCGCTCGCACGGCTCGAAGCCAGGACCGCGCTCGCCGCCCTCCTGACCCGCCTTCCTGACCTGCGACTCGCGGGAGATCCTGCTGATTTGCGGTGGCGCGGCGGTCTCATCATGCGCGGACTGCGCACGCTCCCCGTCGAGTTCGGGGACGCCCACAGGTGAAGGCGAAGTGACGGGACCTCAGCAATGTGACCTTTGCGTGATCTGCACTGCATCGACTTGTGACGGGTGTTCGAGTACGGCTACGTTCACGGGCGACTCGGCAGTTACGGACGGAAGCCGAGTCACCGTCAGCTGAAAGGCAACCGCATGCGTTCCGGGAACGGTAAACACCGCCGCCCGCGTCAGGCCCCCGCACTGTTCGTCGCAGCAGGGGTGACCGGGTCCGCCATCGCGATTCCGCTTCTGGGTGCGACGAGCGCCTCGGCGGCCGACGCGAACACCTGGGACCGGGTCGCCGAGTGCGAGAGCGGCGGCATGTGGAGTGCCGACCTGGGCAACGGGCACTACGGCGGGCTCCAGTTCTCGCAGGAGAAGTGGGCGCGGTACGGGGGCCTGGACTACGCCCCGCGCGCCGACCTCGCCAGCCGCGCGCAGCAGATCAAGGTCGCCGAGAAGGTGTTCGCGGCGGAGGGCCGGCAGGCGTGGCCCAGTTGCGCCGTCATATCCGGACTGGCCCCCGGCGGCGGCTCCGGCTCCGGTTCCGGTTCGGAGGGTTCCGGTGGTGTGGACGCCGCCGACCCCGGTACGGATGCCAGTGCGCCGCCCAAGGCTCCCGCGGGCTCCGTGAAGCGCGACGCGCCCGAGGGCGGCACGCAGAGCCCGGACCGCGAGGACCCGTCGGCCTCCGCGGACGCCGTCACCCCCACCGAGCCCACGCCGGGCACCAGCGTCACCCCCAGTACCGGCCCGAGCGCCGACGCCGGGCAGGGCACCCCGGGTGCCGGGACTCCCGCCCCGTCCGGCTCCGCCGACCCCTCTGCCTCCGCCGACCCGGGCCAGGACCCCGGGCAGGGTGCGAGCCGGGGCAAGCACCGCGGCGAGCCCGCCCCCGAGAACACGTCCCCCGAAACGGGCAGTTCGGTCGAACCGGGCATGGACTCGACGGCGGGCGCGAGCCTCGACCCCGCCGTCACGCCCGGCACCGACCCGACCGCCGCCGACCCGTCCGTCACCGACGGCCGCGAGTCCGGCCAACACGCCTCCCGCGGCGAGAAGGCCGAGCGGCCCGGAGGGGTGCCCGCGTCGGACACGCCGTACACGGTCCGCGCCGGCGACAACCTCTCGCACATCGCGGACGAGGCGAAGGTGCCCGGCGGCTGGCCCGCCCTCTACGAGGCGAACCGCTCGGCGGTCGGTGCCGACCCGGACCTCATCCGTCCTGGCCAGAACCTCGTGCTGGGAGACGCGGCGGGCACGGAGCAGGCGGGAGCCGGTCACTGAACGGCCGCGAAACGGACACAAAGCAGGGGTAGTTCAGTGCCTTATGTCCGGTTCTGCGCAAGTGAGACATGAGTCTCTTCGCTCCAACTGGTGTGTCCCGCCGGGGAGCTCCCGGCGCGTCCGCTCTGACCTGCGTAAACAACCGCGTCGGAAGGGCAAGTAGGGGTGAGATGTCCCCGATGTTCGCCTTTGAACATCGGGGACTCCTGTGTTTACGGTCGTCATCGCTCGCCACCGGTGAGCACCGGAGCCCGTCACGCCGAATCCTGCCGGCGGGCACCGGGAGCAGTCGTCGCGTAAGCGCCGTAGGCAGGAGCGGGGGACCCAAGGTAAGTGCCGGGCCCGGACGTTGAGAGACGTGACGGGAACGGCTCGGGGTGAAGCCGCCGAAACGGAACGCAGTTGCAGCACGCAGCGGCGGACCGGACCGGAGGCCGGGCGAACTCACAGCCCGAACCCGACAGCTCACCTCGAAGGCGTCGGTGAGGAGATATCCATGTCGCTTTTCAGCAAGGGCAAGCACCGCCGCCCGTCCAAGGCCACCCGTGTCGTCACCCTCGCCGGTGTCACCGGTGTCGCGGTCGCAGCCCCGCTGATGGGGGCCTCCACGGCCTCCGCCGCCTCCGTCGACACCTGGGACAAGGTCGCCCAGTGCGAGTCCGGCGGCAACTGGTCCATCAACACCGGCAACGGCTACTACGGCGGTCTGCAGTTCTCGCAGTCCTCCTGGGCGGCCGCGGGCGGCACCAAGTACGCCCCGCGCGCCGACCAGGCCTCCAAGGGCCAGCAGATCGCCACCGCCGAGCGGCTGCTCGACATGCAGGGTCCGGGTGCCTGGGCCTGCGCCGGCGCCGGCAATCTGACCAACGACGGTGTCGACCCGGGCGTCAGCACCGGTTCGGGCTTCTCGCAGAAGTCCGCCCCCAAGGCGCAGAAGCGCCAGGAGGCCCCGGCCGCTTCCCGCAGCGAGGCCCGCAAGGCCCCGAAGGCCGTCGAGCGGGTGGCCCCCAAGGCTGCCCCGAAGGCCGCCAAGCAGGCTGCCCCGAAGTCCGTCGCCCCGGTCAAGAAGGGTGACGGCGAGTACGAGGTGAAGGCCGGCGACACGCTCGGCAAGATCGCCCAGGCGCACCACGTCAAGGGCGGCTGGCAGCACCTCCTCGACCTGAATGAGGACGTCGTCACCGACGCCGACCTCATCTTCCCGGGTCAGCAGCTCCACCTGCGCTGACCCCCGTGCGGGGCGGCGGCCCACCCCCGCCGCCCCCGCACGCCGGGCCCCGGCCGGACGCGACGCCCCCCCCGTTCGCGCCCGGCCGGGGTTCTTCCGTTCCCCCGCCCCGTTCCGTACGCGCAGTGCGGGGCGCGCAGTGCGGGCGTACCGGTTCCCCGGGCGGCCGACGGCGGCGACCTTCGGCGCGGTCTTCGTCCCCTCTTGCAGGCATTCGGGCATTTTTCCGTCCCATCAGACAGTCGTACGGCCGAACGACGCCCCAGGTCCGGTTAGGCTCTTGTCGCAAGGCCGAAAGCGACCCTGCACTCAGCTTCCCCAGCGTCACACCCCATGAAGGAGATGCTCGTGCCGTCCATCGACGTCGTCGTAGCCCGGGAAATCCTGGACTCCCGAGGCAATCCCACGGTCGAGGTCGAGGTCGGCCTCGACGACGGCAGCACCGGCCGTGCTGCTGTTCCGTCCGGCGCCTCCACCGGTGCCTTCGAAGCCGTGGAGCTTCGTGACGGGGACCCCAACCGCTACCTCGGCAAGGGCGTCGAGAAGGCCGTCCTGGCCGTCATCGAGCAGATCGGCCCGGAGCTCGTCGGCTACGACGCGACCGAGCAGCGCCTGATCGACCAGGCGATGTTCGACCTCGACGCCACCGAGAACAAGGGCTCGCTGGGCGCCAACGCCATCCTCGGCGTCTCCCTCGCCGTCGCGCACGCCGCCTCCGAGGCCAGCGACCTGCCGCTGTTCCGCTACCTCGGCGGCCCGAACGCGCACCTGCTGCCCGTCCCGATGATGAACATCCTCAACGGTGGGTCGCACGCCGACTCCAACGTCGACATCCAGGAGTTCATGATCGCGCCGATCGGCGCCGAGTCCTTCTCCGAGGCGCTGCGCTGGGGCGCCGAGGTCTACCACACCCTCAAGAAGGTGCTGAAGACCAAGGGCCTGTCCACCGGTCTCGGCGACGAGGGCGGCTTCGCCCCGAACCTGGAGTCCAACCGCGCCGCGCTCGACCTCATCATCGAGGCCATCACGCAGGCCGGTTACGTTCCCGGCGAGCAGATCGCGCTCGCGCTCGACGTCGCCGCCTCCGAGTTCTACAAGGACGGCAAGTACGAGTTCGAGGGCGCGTCCCGCTCGGCCGCCGAGATGACCGACTACTACGAGGAGCTCGTCTCCGCGTACCCGCTGGTCTCCATCGAGGACCCGCTGTACGAGGACGACTGGGACGGCTGGAAGGTCATCACCGACAAGCTGGGCGCCAAGGTCCAGATCGTCGGCGACGACCTCTTCGTCACCAACCCCGAGCGCCTCGCCCGCGGCATCGAGGAGGGCTCCGCCAACGCCCTGCTCGTCAAGGTCAACCAGATCGGCTCGCTCACCGAGACGCTGGACGCCGTCGAGCTGGCCCAGCGCAACGGCTTCAAGTGCATGATGAGCCACCGCTCCGGCGAGACCGAGGACGTCACCATCGCCGACCTCGCCGTCGCCGTGAACTGCGGTCAGATCAAGACCGGCGCCCCGGCCCGCTCGGACCGCGTCGCCAAGTACAACCAGCTGCTGCGCATCGAGGAGATCCTCGACGACGCCGCGGTCTACGCCGGCCGCTCGGCGTTCCCGCGGTTCCGCGCGAACCAGTAGGTACCTCGCTCCGGCCCGCCGACCCCGGTCGGCACGCCAGTCGTCCCTACGTCCCCGGCCACGGTCCCGTACCGTGTCCGGGGACGTACGCGCGTAACGGGGAGGCGGGACAGGCACATGGCCGCGAAGGGCTCGAAGGGCAACCGCGACCGGTTCTCCACGACGACCAGGCTGCGGCTGCTCGGCGAGCAGACCGCGGCCCGCGTCTACCGCTCGCAGACCCGCCGCCAGGCCCGCCGCTCCCGCCTCACCGGGCGGGCGGCGCTGCTGGTCCTGGTGGTGTGCACGCTGGTGGTCGCCCTCGCGTACCCGATACGGCAGTACGTGTCGCAGCGCACCGAGATCGCCGACCAGGAGCACGCGAAGAACGAGGCCGAGCGCCGGGTGGAGCAACTCCGCGACGCCAAGGCGCGCCTCCAGGACGACGCGCACGTCGTGCGCCTCTCGCGCGAGCACCTGCACTACGTGAAGCCGGGCGAGACCGGCTTCACGATGTACGACCCGGAGGCGTCCGGCTCCTCGCCGCACCCCGACGGCGGCAAGAGCGCCGACCAGCCCTGGTACTCCCACGTCTGGCGCGGCGTCGACGAGGCCGACCGCAGGGAACCGTAGACCCCCCTACAGAGCACCCGTCACGACAGAAGGCACGCATGGACACACCGCCCCCGACCACGCCGCGCTCCGAGCCCACCGGGACGGACATCGAGGCGTTCAAGCTCCAGCTCGGCCGCCCGCCGCGCGGACTGCGCGCCATCGCGCACCGCTGCCCGTGCGGCAACCCGGACGTGGTCGAGACGGCCCCGCGCCTGGAGGACGGCACGCCGTTCCCGACGCTGTACTACATGACCTGCCCCCGGGCCACGGGCGCGATCGGCACCCTGGAGGGCTCCGGTCTGATGAAGGAGATGCAGGCCCGGCTGTCCACGGACGAGGCGCTGGCCGACCAGTACCGGGCGGCGCACGAGGACTACCTGGAGCGGCGCGACGCGATCGAGGAACTGGTGGGCTTCCCCAGCGCGGGCGGGATGCCCGACCGGGTGAAGTGCCTGCACGTGCTGGTGGGGCACTCGCTGGTCGCGGGGCCCGGGGTGAACCCGTTCGGCGACGAGGCGCTGGCGCTGCTGCCGCGGTGGTGGGCCAAGGGCCCCTGCGTCACCCCGTGCGCCGACCCGTCCGCGGAGAGCGCCCAGTGACCAGGGTCGCCGCCATCGACTGCGGTACGAACTCCATCCGCCTCCTCGTCGCGGACGCCGACCCCGCGACCGGCGAACTGGTCGACCTGGACCGGCGGATGACGATCGTCCGGCTCGGCCAGGGCGTGGACAGGACCGGCCGGCTCGCCCCCGAGGCCCTGGAGCGCACGTTCGCCGCGTGCCGCGAGTACGCGACGGTCATCGAGGCGCACGGGGCCGAGAAGGTCCGCTTCGTGGCCACCTCCGCCTCCAGGGACGCGGAGAACCGCGACGAGTTCGTCGCCGGCGTCCTGGACATCCTGGGCGTCGAGCCCGAGGTGGTCACCGGCGACCAGGAGGCTCAGCTCTCCTTCACCGGGGCCACCAACGAGCTCGCGCACGGGGCGGGGGACCACCTCGTCGTCGACATCGGCGGCGGCTCCACCGAACTCGTCGTCGGGGGCGATACGGTCCGCGCCGCCCGCTCCGTCGACATCGGCTGCGTACGCCTCACCGAACGCCACCGGCCGTCCGGTCCGGCCACGCCCGGGCAGGTTGCCGCGATCCGTGCCGACATCGAGGCGGCGCTGGACCTGGCGGAGGAGACCGTCCCGCTCCGCGAGGCGCACACGCTGGTCGGTCTCGCCGGGTCCGTGACGACGATCGCCGCCCTCGCGCTGGGCCTGCCGGAGTACGACTCCGCGGCCATCCACCACTCCCGGATCCCGTACGACGAGGTCCGCCGGGTCACCGAGTGGCTCGTCGCGGCCACCCACGACGAGAAGGCGGCCCTCCCCGCCATGCACCCGGGCCGGGTGGACGTCATCGTCTCCGGCGCGCTCATCCTGCTGGCGCTGATGGAGCGGGCCGAGGCCGCCGAAGTGGTGGTCTCGGAACACGACATCCTGGACGGGATCGCGTGTGCCCTCGCCGACGAGCTGGAGCGCGTGAAGAAGTCCCTCTGACCGGTTGACACCTCCGAACAGGAGCGCCTCGGCCGACTGGTCGGAGCGCCTCTGTTCAGAGGTTGGGGTAGACCCCGCGGCGGTCACCGACCTTGACAACCAGGACGACAAGCTCGCCGTCCAGCACTTGGTAGGCGATCCGGTAGCTGCCGACGCGGAGCCGGCAGAGCCCGGAGGGCCCGGTGAGTTTCGTGATGTCGGCGTCCTCGCGGTACGGATCGTTGCCGAGAGCGGTCAGTGCGGTGAGGATGCGCATCGCGGCGTGCCGGTCGAGCGCCCTGAATTGCCGCTGAGCGGCAGCGGTGAACCTGAACGCGTACTTCACGCCGCGCCTTCACCGTGCTCAGTGAACAGGTCTGCCAATACCTCGGCCATGGTCACCGTCGGGCCGCCTTCGGCCAGGACGGTCTCCGCATCGCGGGCGAGCAGTTCGTCGGCTGCCTCTTCCAGTGCGTGGAAGTCCGCGATGGGTACGAGTGCGGCCACAGGGGCCCCGTTCCGAGTGATTATCGTTGGATTGCCCTGCTCTGCCCGATTGATGTGGTCCGCAAGGTGCGCGCGGGCTTCGCGTACGGTCACAGCGCTCTCGTCCATGGATGAAGCGTACGCGCTTGTGTGTACACGTGGGGAGTTGATTCTGCGCCCCTGGTGGCGTGGTGTGCGGTACGTTCCGGCGGTGATGGCGGGCGGGATCGGCTGGAGCGTGCCTGGGCCGGGCCTGGCGGAACGCCGCGGCGGAGCAAGTTCGTGAAGTTCTTCACAAGGAAAAGGGGCCCGATGGGCCCCTTTTTCGCGCCCCGCTGCCCGACGGGTGCGCCACCACCCCCACGGGCGCTCATAACGGACGGTTCCTGACGGATGTCGGGCGTATGAAATGAGTAAGTGGTCCAGTGTTCGCCAAGGGCCATCGGGCCAGTTGGGAAGGGGTTTCCAACGTGTCCGCAAGCCCTGCGGTTCCCCGCCGGGAGCATGACCTGTGTCACGTGGGCGGCGGAGTGTAGCAGAAGGGTCCACAGACCTTGTGAAGGGGCTCACGAGGTACCCCCCGGGACGGGGTGGATACTCGATTGCATGAGCACCACGGAGCGTCCCAGGATCCTCGTAGTAGGCGGTGGGTACGTAGGCCTGTACGCGGCAAAGCGCATTCTCAAGAAGATGCGCTATGCGGAAGCGACCGTCACGGTCGTCGACCCCCGCTCGTACATGACCTACCAGCCCTTCCTGCCCGAAGCCGCCGCCGGCAACATCTCGCCGAGGCACGTCGTCGTACCACTGCGACGCGTCCTTCCCAAGGCCGAGGTGCTCACCGGTCGGGTCACCACCATCGATCAGGACCGCAAGGTCGCCACGATCTCCCCGCTCGTCGGTGAGGCCTACGAGCTGCCCTTCGACTACCTGATCGTCGCGCTCGGCGCGGTCTCCCGCACCTTCCCGATCCCCGGCCTCGCCGAACAGGGCATCGGCATGAAGGGCGTCGAGGAGGCCATCGGCCTGCGCAACCACGTCATCGAGCAGCTCGACAAGGCAGACTCCACGACCGACGAGGAGGTCCGCCGCAAGGCGCTCACCTTCGTCTTCGTCGGCGGTGGCTTCGCAGGCGCGGAGACCATCGGCGAGGTCGAGGACATGGCCCGCGACGCCGCCAAGCAGTACAGCAACGTCTCGCGCGACGACATGCGCTTCCTGCTCGTCGACGTCGCCGACAAGATCCTCCCCGAGGTGGGCCCCAAGCTCGGCGAGTACGGCCGCAAGCACCTGGAGAGCCGCGGCGTCGAGGTCTACCTCAAGACCGGCATGGACTCCTGCATCGACGGCCACGTCAAGCTGAACAACGGCGTCGAGGTCGACTCGAACACCATCGTGTGGACCGCCGGCGTCAAGCCCAACCCGGTGCTCTCCCGCTACGGCCTGCCGCTGGGCCCGCGCGGTCACGTCGACACCGCCGCCACCCTCCAGGTGCAGGGCACCGACTACATCTGGGCCGCGGGCGACAACGCCCAGGTCCCGGACCTGGTCGGCCGCAAGAACGGCAACCCCAACGCCTGGTGCCCGCCCAACGCCCAGCACGCGCTGCGCCAGGCCAAGGTCCTCGGCGACAACGTGGTCTCCGGCATGCGGGGCTTCCCGCAGAAGGAGTACAGCCACGCCAACAAGGGCGCCGTCGCGGGTCTCGGCCTGCACAAGGGCGTCGCGATGATCGTCATGGGCAAGATGAAGATCAAGCTCAAGGGCCGTCTCGCCTGGTACGCCCACCGCGGCTACCACGGCATGGCGATGCCGACGTTCAACCGCAAGATCCGCGTACTGGCCGACTGGACGCTGGGGATGTTCCTCAAGCGCGAGGTCGTCTCGCTGGGCGCCATCGAGTCCCCCCGCGAGGAGTTCTACGAGGCCGCCCGTCCCGCTCCGGCCCCGGCCGACGCGGTGAAGGTGCCGGCCGCGGCCGAGCCGAAGAAGACCGAGGCCAAGGCTTCCTGACGCCTCACCAGTAACGCGTGACGGCTGTTCCAGCCGGCGTCGTCCGAAGGGGCCGCCCGCCATCCGTGGTGCGGGCGGCCCCTTCGGCGTGCCCGCCGCGCAGCGCCCGCGGGCCGCGCCGTGCACGCTCCCGCCACGCGCTTCGTCGTGCGGAGCGGCGCGTGGGGATGCGGCGGCCCGCCTCCGGTGTTAATCCCAGTACGTAGCTCCACGTCGTACGTCACGGAGGTGTGCACCATGGCCGATGCCGCGCAGCGGCTGACCACTCTTGCCGAGGAACTCCTCTCCACCCCGCTCCCCGTCCGCGTCCGCGCCTGGGACGGCAGCGAAGCGGGACCGCCCGGCGCCCCCGTCCTCGTGATCCGCAGCCGCCGGGCCCTGCGACGGCTGCTCTGGAAGCCCGGTGAGCTGGGGCTCGCCCGCGCCTGGGTGGCCGGTGAGATCGACTTCGAAGGGGACCTGTACGAGGCCCTGGAGCTGCTCGCCGAGCTGATCTGGGAGCGCGAGGACGCCGGCCGGAACACCGTCCACCCGGTCCGTGACCCCAGGAAGCGGGCCGCCGCCCGGGGCCTGCTCAGGCTCGGCGGCCCGCTCCCGCCGCCGCCCCCGCCCCCCGAGGAACTGCGCCGCCACACCGGCCGACCGCACACCCGACGCCGGGACAAGGAGGCCATCAGCCACCACTACGACGTGGGCAACGACTTCTACGCCCTGGTCCTCGGCCCTTCCATGGTCTACTCCTGCGCCTACTTCTCCGACCCCACCGCCCCCCTCGAAGACGCCCAGCACGACAAGCTCGACCTGATCGCCCGCAAGCTCGCGCTCCGGCCCGGTCTGCGGCTGCTCGACGTGGGCTGCGGATGGGGCTCCCTGGCCCTGCACGCGGCCCGCGCGCACGGGGTCCAGGTCACCGGCATCACCCTCTCCACCGAACAGGCCGCCTTCGCCCGCGAGCGCGTCGCCGAGGCGGGCCTCGCCGACCGTGTCGAGATCCGCGTCCAGGACTACCGCGACGTGCTTCCCCAAGCTCTCGGCTCCGCTCGCGCAGGGGATGCCCCGTTCGGACCGTACGACGCGATCTCCTCCGTGGGGATGGCCGAGCACGTCGGGGCCGTCCAGTACGCCGAGTACGCGGCCGACCTGTACGCCCTGCTGAAGCCGGGCGGCCGACTGCTCAACCACCAGATCGCCCGCCGCCCCGTCCCCGACGAGGAGACGTACCGCGTCGACCCGTTCATCGACTCCTACGTCTTCCCCGACGGGGAACTCGCGCCGCTCGGCCGTACGGTCGGGCAGCTGGAGCAGGCGGGCTTCGAGGTGCGCGACGTCGAGTCGATCCGCGAGCACTACGCGCTGACGCTGCGTCACTGGGTGGCCAACCTGGAGAAGAACTGGGACGCGGCACTGCGCACGGTCACCCCGGGCCGGGCCCGTATCTGGCGGCTCTACATGGCGGCCTCGGCGCTCTCGTTCGAGCACAACACCCTCGGCGTCAACCAGGTGCTGGCCGTCAGGCCCGGCCCGTCCGGTGCGTCCGGAATGCCGCTCCGGACCCGTGCGTGGAACGCGAGGGATCAGTGACCGACTGAAGGGGGCGGGCCGACGCCCGGCGGTGTGACGATACGTTGAGGCTTTGCGGAGCTCCGTGCCCCGGCTCCTGCGGACCGGGCGCGGCGCTCCGTTCCGTACGCACACGCGAGAAGAGGGGACGGGCGTGCAGCGCAACACGTACAGGCGGGCCGGACGGATGGGAACGTGGGGAGCGGGGGTCGTCGCGCTCGCCCTCGTGGCACCGGTCACCGCCCACGCCGGGGTGCCGGGCCAGGCACAGGCAGCGGTGACGACGACGGCGACGTTCAACGACCCCTCGGGCGACAGCGCCGCCCAGAGCCGCATCCGCGACCACGTGAAGGGCCTGATCGAGGGCGCGCCGACGGGCTCCGCCATCAGTGCCGGGCTGTACTCGTTCACCGACACCCAGATCTCCGGCGCCCTCGCGGACGCCGAGCGACGAGGCGTCGACGTGCGGATCGTCATCGACAACGCGGCGACCGGCGCAGGCGGTCAGTACGCCGCGCTCAAGGCCGCCCTGGGCACGGATCAGTCCAAGGGCTCCTACGTGACGAACTGCGGCGTCAACCGGGGCTGCATCGGCAACCGCGTGCTGATGCCCTCCAAGCCCGACGACGGCTCGATCAACCACAACAAGTTCTGGCTGTTCTCCGAGACCGGCGGCAGCAAGAACGTCGTCGTGCAGTCCTCGGCCAACATGACCAGCACCCAGCGCACCGACTACTTCAACAACGCCGTCACGATCGTCGACGCCGGGCTCTACGGCGCCTACCGCGGCTACTTCGCCGACCTCGCCAAGCGCCAGGTGAACAACGACTACTACAGGACGCCGACGGCGGGCCCGTACAAGACGTACTTCTTCCCGCGCAAGGAAGCCGCCGGGAAGAAGTGGAACGGCGACGCCTCCACCGATACCGTCTCCCTCATCCTCGGCAACGTCGACTGCCGGGCCGGCACCGAGGTGCGCATGGCCGCCAACCTCTTCTCGCGCCGCGAGGTCGCCGCGAAGCTGGTGGCGATGAAGTCGGCGGGCTGCAAGGTGATCCTCGCCAACGACGGCGGCACGTCGATGAGTGACGACGTGTCCGGCATCGTCTCCGGGAAGATGACCGAGCGCGTCCAGTGCGCGGAGAACGTGGGCGACCGCAAGGTGGGCCTGCACTCCAAGTACGTGCTGGTCAACGGCACGTACGACGGGAAGGCCGGCCGCAAGCTGGTCTTCACGGGCAGCCACAACTACTCGTACTCGGCGCTGCGGGCCAACGACGAGACGCTGCTGAAGATCGACGACGTGGCGCTCTACGACCAGTTCAGGGCCAACCACGCGAAGATCATGACCTTCTGCAAGGGCTCCTGAACCGCGCGGGAGCAGCACCTGACCAGTCGCCGGACGCGGGCACGGGCCGGGGCCCCGCCTCCGCACGGGCCTCCGCCCGCCTCCGCACGGGCTCCCGAGCGGCCGTACGCAAGAGAAGCGGCCCCCACGACGTGTGTGCCACGTCGTGGGGGCCGCTTCCGTGTCCCCTGCTCCCGGGGCGGGCTACTCGGCCTTGATGGCGCTGAGCATGTTCAGCTTCGCCGCGCTGCGGGCCGGCCACATGGCGGCCAGGACTCCGACCACACCCGCCAGCAGCAGGAAGATGCCGATCCGGTCCCACGGGACGACCAGCGAGTAGCCGACGACCTGGTCCTTGACGGTCTGCCCGATGGCCCAGGCCAGGAACGTGCCGAGGACCACGCCGACCACCGCGCCGAAGACCGAGATCACCACGGCCTCCAGCCGGATCATGGTCTTGACCTTGCTGCGCGCCAGGCCGATCGCCCGCAGCATGCCGATCTCCTGCTGCCGCTCGAAGACGGACATCGCGAGGGTGTTCACGACGCCGAGGACCGCGATGATCAGGGCCATGGCCAGCAGGCCGTACATGATGTTGAGCATCTGGTTGACGATGCCGCCGAACTGGTTGCGGATGTCGTTGCTGTCCATCACGACGATCGCCGGGTTCTTGCCCAGGGAGTCGACGAGGGCCTGCTCGTTGGCCGCGGTCGGGCCGCCGTCCATGGCGACGTACGCCGAGTAGAACAGCGGTTCGGGGGTGTGGCGGCTCAGGACCTTGGTGTCGATCATGGCGCCGGAGACGAACTCGTTGCGGCCGTAGACGGCGCCGATGGTGAGCTTGGTCTTCGTACCGTCCTCGAAGGCCATGTCCAGGCTCTGGCCGACCCGGTAGCCCTTGCTCGCGGCGGCCTTCTCGTCGACGGCGATCTCACCGCGCGCCAGACCGCTCAGCGAGCCCTGGAGCACCTTGAGGTTCAGGACGCGCTCGACGTCGCCCGGGGTGACGCCGACGGCGTTCAGGTACGAGTCGTCGGCCCCCTCCAGGGACGCGAACTGCTGCGGGGAGGAGGCGGTGACGCCCTTCGCCCCGGCGAGCGCCTCGATGACGGACTTGTCCATCGAGGACTGGTTCGCCATGGTCACCATGTAGTCGGCCTTGACGACGTCCGTGGTCTGCTTGTCGATCGCCTGGCCCATGGTCACGCCGAGCACGGTCAGCCCGGTGACCAGGGTGAGGCCGATGGCCAGTGCGGAGGCGGTGGCGCCGGTACGACGCGGGTTGCGGACCGAGTTCAGCCCGGCCAGCTTGCCGGAGACCTTGAACACCCCGTCCAGCAGCGGACGGACCAGGGCGATCACCGGCCGCGACAGCAGCGGGATCAGGATGATGATGCCGATCAGGGCCAGGAACGCGCCGCCCCCGATGAGCATGCGGCCGGTCTCCTTGCCGAGGGCCGCGCCGCCGACGACGGTCGCCGCACCCGCGCCCGTGACGAGGGCCCCGATGACGTTCCGTACCACCAGGGACTTCACGGACGGGGTGGCGTGCACGCTGCTCATCGCGGCGACCGGCGGAATCTTGGCGGCCCGGCGGGCGGGCAGCCAGGCGGCGAACATCGTGATCAGCACGCCGACGGCCAGCGAGGCGAGGACCGGCGTCGCGCCGACGATCAGCGGACCGGACGGAAGCTGGGCCTCCATGGCGTCCATCAGCGGGCTCAGCCCCGCGGCCATGCCGAGACCCAGGACGAAGCCGATCACCGAGGCGATCAGGCCGACGATGCCGGCCTCGGCCAGGATCGACCGGGTGATCTGCTTGCGGGACGCACCCACCGCGCGCATCAGCGCGAGTTCCTTGGTGCGCTGGGCGACCAGCATGGTGAAGGTGTTGGAGATCAGGAAGACGCCGACGAAGAGGGCGATCCCGGCGAAGCCCAGCAGGATCTGGGTGAGCGCGCTCGTCGACTGCGCGAGGTTGCGCTCCTCGTCGGCGGTGAGCTGCTTGCCGGTCTGCACGGTGGCGTCCTTGGACACCAGCGGAACGATCGCCTCCTGCATGGCCTCCTGGTCGGCGCCGGGCTTGCCGGTCACGGTGGCCGACTGGAAGTAGCCGGGCTTCAGGAAGAGTTCCTGCGCGGTCCGGGTGTCGAACAGCACCAGGCTGCCGCCCGCGTTGACCTCACCCTGGTCGGAGGTGAAGACACCACTGAGGGTGTACTCCTTCACCGGCCGGTTGGTGGCGATGCGCACCGTGTCGCCGACCTTGTAGCCGCCCTTGTCGGCGGTGCCGCGGTCGAGGGCTATCTCTCCGGGGCCGGTCGGACCGTGGCCGCCGGTGAAGTCGTAGCGCCGGTCCTTCCCGTCCTTGCCGGGGAAGAAGTTGCCGCCCTTGGTGGACCAGCCCTGGCCGATGAGCTTGCCGTCGCGGTCGGCGGCGCCCGCGAAGCCGCCGACGACGCCGGTGGCGGTGTCCGCGCCGGGCACGGACGCGATCCGGTCGAGCTGCGCCTGGCTGAGGCCGGGCCGCTTCTCGGCGGCGTCGGAGGGGCTGCCGTAGTCGGTGACGCCGATGGCCACGTTGTCGAGCCCCTTGCTCGACTGCTGGCGGAAGGCGTTGTGGAGGGTGTCGCTGTAGATGAGGGTGCCGGAGACGAAGGCGACGCCGAGCATGACGGCGAGCACGGTCATCAGCAGCCTGGCCTTGTGCGCGAGCACATTGCGCAGGGCGGTGCGGAACATGGCGGTTACGTCCTGGGGGAGAGTGTGACGAGTACGGAACGGGGCACGGCGTGAGGGCTGCGGATCAGCTCGTACGGCCCTTGGTGTCGAAGTCCTTCATCCGGTCCAGGACGCCGTCCGCGGTGGGGTGCAGCATCTCGTCGACCGCCCGGCCGTCGGCCAGGAAGATCACGCGGTCCGCGTAGGAGGCGGCCGTCGGGTCGTGCGTCACCATCACGACGGTCTGGCCCAGCTCGCGTACGGAGTTGCGCAGGAAGCCCAGTACCTCGGCGCCCGAGCGCGAGTCCAGGTTTCCGGTCGGCTCGTCGCCGAACATGATCTCCGGACGGCTGGCCAGCGCACGGGCCACGGCCACGCGCTGCTGCTGACCGCCGGACAGCTCCGAGGGACGGTGCTTGAGGCGGCCGGACAGGCCGACCATCTCGATGACCTTGTCCAGCCATGCCTGGTCGGGCTTACGGCCGGCGATGTCCATCGGCAGCGTGATGTTCTCCAGCGCGTTCAGCGTCGGCAGCAGGTTGAACGCCTGGAAGATGAAACCGATCTTGTCCCGGCGCAGCTGGGTGAGCTGCTTGTCCTTCAGCGTCCCGAGCTCGGTGTCGCCGATGCGCACCGACCCGGAGGAGAACGAGTCCAGCCCGGCCACACAGTGCATCAGCGTCGACTTGCCGGAGCCCGACGGACCCATGATCGCCGTGAACTCGCCCTGCCGGAACTCCACCGACACCCGGTCCAGCGCGACGACCTGCGTCTCTCCGTGCCCGTAGACCTTGGACAGCTCGGTGGCGCGGGCGGCGACCGCGGTGGTGCGGTGCGTGGCGTGGGGGAACGTGGTCACGGTGGTGCTCCTGTCGAGACGCTTCGGGGGGACGCTTCCCATCCTCACGCCGCTTTTACGTGCGCGAATCAGTCCGCGTGCCCGTTCCGGGGGCCGACTCGGGTCTGACCCGGACCCACCGCGGTCCTCCTCAGGTATGACGGCGACCCTGAGGGCGTTCCCGGACGGCGGACCGCCCGCGACCCGGGCACAAGACGTCGAGTTTCCGTCAATCCCGTGCACGCTCCGACACCGGACGGTACGCCTGCGTACCCGCCCCGGCATGTGCCGATGACCTGGTCCGTGTACTGACGCTCCATCAAGCGCCCATAAAATAAGACAGCGTTGGATCGATCCCACGCTGTCCGGGCGACCTCTGCGGATAGGCTCTGAGCCATTGTCGCGGCCGCGCGGCCTGCCCGGATGGTGGAATGCAGACACGGCGAGCTTAAACCTCGCTGCCCCTCGGGGGCGTACCGGTTCGAGTCCGGTTCCGGGCACACTTCTGTCTAGGCATCCGACCTGCGGGACCCATGCCCTCGTGCGATCACAGTGCGTGAGCTTGGGTGCACCAGGGGTGTGCGAGAGGTCTAGCGTCCCTTCATGGCGTACATCCCAAAGGCGCAAGGACGCCAGGCCGAAACGTGGGCGAGATCGCCACCGACTGATCATCGGGTCCGGAGGCGTGGAGAAGGGTGGCATCCGTACGGCCGCTTCTCTAGGCTCCCCGTTATGACTGACTACGTGCAGGTGGCGACCGCCACGGCGACAAAGGATGAGGCCGTCGCCCTCGCTGGACCCGCAGTACAGAAGAAGCTCGCGGCTGGCGCACAGGTCATTGGCCCAGTGACGAGCGTGTTCTGGCACCTGGGCGAGTTCGGGACGGGTGAAGAGTGGCAGCTCCTCCTCAAGACAACGGCGGACCGGTATCCGGAGCTGGAGACGTACCTCCTCAAACACCATCCGTGGGACAACCCGGAGCTCTGCGCCGTGCCGATCGTGATGGCTGCTGACCGGTGCAAGACCTGGATTCGTGAGTCCGTCTCCTCGGACGACAAGTAATCCAGAAGTTCCTGCTGCTGCCCGGGGGTGCCTCCGTCCTAGGGCCTGTATTGAGTTGTGATCGGTTTGCCGGATCTGCCCTCGCGTCGAGGGCGGATCCGGTAGTCCGGTACGTATGACGCGTGTGCAACTGACGGACGACGAGTGGGGGTTCGTCGAGCCGTATCTGCCGGTCGGTGAGTACGGCCCGTATCCCGAGCGGCTGCGGCAGCAGTTCGAGGGTGTGATCTGGAAGTTCCGTACGGGAGCGCAGTGGCGGGAGGTGCCCGGCCGGTTCGGTGCCTGGTCCACCGTGCACAACAGGTTCAGGCAGTGGCGGGACGCCGGGGTTTTCGAGGCGCTGCTGGAAGGGGTGATAGCCGAGGCCGCCGGGCGGGGGCGGGTGGATATGTCGCTGGTGAGCGTGGACTCCACGACTGTCCGCGCCCATCACGACGCGGCCGGGATGCGCCTGGAGGAGGACGTGTTGGATGCTCTGGAGAAGGCTGCCGTCGAGGCGGAGACGGCCCGGCAAAAGGGGGCGGCGCGGCGGAACAAGACGGACAGGACGGCGTCGTTGACCCCGGCCGGGCCGAACGGCGGCGCGTCCGGCGACGGCGCAGGCTCCGCTTGAAAGCTGCCCTGCTCGGGCGCTCACGAGGCGGACAGACCAGCAAGATCCACCTTGCTGCCGACCGCAGGTGCCGTCCGCTCGCGTTCGTCCTGACCGCAGAGCAGGCCGCGGACAGCCCGCAGTTCATTCCCGTGCTCAAGAAGGTACGGGTCCGCGGGCCCGTCGGCCGTCCCCGGACCCGGCCCGGCGCGGTCGCCGGGGACAAGGCCTACTCGTCCCGCGGCAACCGCGCCTACCTGCGCAGACGCCGCATCAAGGCAGTCCTCCCCGAGAAGAGGGACCAGGCGGCCAACCGGAAGAACAAGGGCAGCGGGGGCGGTCGTCCGGTCACTCACGACGCCGACCTCTACAAAGAGCGGAACACCGTCGAGCGCCTGATCAACAAGCTGAAGGCCTGGCGAGGCATCGCCACCAGATACGACAAAACACCCGAGAGCTACCTCGCCGGCCCTCACCTACGCGCCTCAATGATCTGGATCAAAGACCTCACCCGCACCACTCATTGATCACGACCAAATACGCTGCCTAGTCGCTCCGCAGGTACACCTGCGGGCACGGTGGACGATGGTCATGGACGGACCGACAATCGTCGTGCATCCGCCCCAGGGTGTTCGCCAGGACGCCGGGTCACTGCGGCCGGGGCAATCCTTAGGATGGCCTACTCCAACAGCGATCTTGCGGAGCTGCTTCGTCTCGCCGGTACCGGTACCGGTACTGAGGATGCCGAGGACCTCGTCGCAGCCCGCCGGCCACCACCGACCCTAGCCGCTTCTCAGCTGCTCTGGCGGTCCAGCAGATCCTGCACCTCAGGCACCCGTGCGTAAGGACGGAACCGGTCGAGCAGCGGGTTGATGCGTTGCATGGGACGGATCGAGGCCACGCCGGTGGCGAGGTCGAGCGCGCGGCCGGTCGCCGCGGCGGCCTGCTCGATCTCACCGGCCGTGAGGTAGGCGTCTGCGAGCCACGACAGATAGAGGGACTTGTCCCGGGCGTGATCGTCGGAGTACCGGCTCAGAGCTGCCGTGAGTGCCGGGACGGCGCGCAGCGGGCGCCGGAGTTCGGTCCAGCATCGGCCGGTCATGATGCCCACCTCCGTGCGGTCGACCCAGGACGACCAATCAGGCTGCGGCTCACCATACTGGGCGTCGTCGAGGGATTCGCGGGCCGCGTCGAGTGCCTTCTCCGCCGCTGCTGCCTGCCCTCTCGCATGCACGGGGAGCAGCGAACAGCCCCGGCGAAGCGGGTCGCGAGGTCGGGAACATCCCCGCGTGCGCGGGGAGCAGAACACGCTCCGGTAGGAGGTTTCCCCCCGCATGGGAACATCCCCGCGTGCGCGGGGAGCAGAGCGACAGTCAGCCCGCCATCCGGCCGACGCAGGGAACATCCCCGCGTGCGCGGGGAGCAGGTGGAGTGACAGCTCCGGCCGGGGCCGTTTTGGGGAACATCCCCGCGTGCACGGGGAGCAGCCGCTCACGAACCAGGTGATGCGGGCCTACCCGGAAACATCCCCGCGTGCACGGGGAGCAGACGCCCGGGTGGACAGCCAGCCCCGCCCGGTCGGGAACATCCCCGCGTGCACGGGGAGCAGCGTGCAGGTTGGCGCGCATCTCGGCGGCGACGGGGAACATCCCCGCGTGCACGGGGAGCAGCCTTCCTGAGCTGCGGCTCTACGACTGAGGGCGGTAGTTCTCGACCACTTTCACCGAAACGAGCAAATCGGACATAAGGTCAGGAGTTTCTTCCGGGCACCGACTCCATGGGGCTGTGCGCATCGTACGTCGTGGCCCTCCGGCGTTACGTCGAACCAGTTGAACCGGCAGAGGCGGCGAGGCATCTTTCCGCGTATGTGCACATTGGGGCCATGCCTTCCTGTATTGCTCGACCAATGACTGGTGTTGAGGAGTCCCGCTCAGGGCTTTGGGGGCGGTTGTCGGGGCCGGCGCGGACTGTGTGGGCGAAGCACGATCGGGACAGCGACGGGTGGTTGCCGTTGTGGCGGCACATGGCCGACAGTGCGGCGGTCGGGGGGTTGCTGTGGGACGAGTGGTTGCCGACGAACGTGCGTGCCCTGGTGGCGAGTTCGCTTCCTGGTGGGGAGCCGGAGGCACGACGGTTGGTGGTGTGGCTGGCTGCGGTGCACGACATCGGGAAGGCGACACCGGCCTTCGCCTGTCAGGTGGATTCGCTGGCCGATGCCATGCGCGCACAGGGGCTGGAGATGCGTACGCAGCGCGCGTTCGGGCCGGAGCGCAAACTGGGGCCGCATGCGTTGGCCGGGCAATGGCTGCTGGGGGAGTGGCTGGAGGAACGACACGGGTGGACGGGGCGCCAGACCGGGCAGTTCACCGTGATCGTCGGGGGCCATCACGGGGTGCCGCCGGAGAACTTGCAGATCATGGATCTGGATGCACACCCGCAGTTGCTGAGGCCTCGCGGGGCGAGTCGCGCGGCGTGGCGTCGGGTGCAGGGGGAGCTCCTTGACGCGTGTGCCGAGGAGTACCGGGTCGGTGAACTGCTCGGCGCCTGGCGGGCGGTGAAACTTTCCCAACCGGTGCAGGTACTGCTCAGTGCGGTGGTGATTCTGGCGGACTGGATCGCGAGCAATCCTGACTTGTTTCCGTACTTTCCGCAGGAGAGTCCTCGCAGCAGCGAGGAACGGATCACCGCGGCTTGGCGTGGGTTGAACCTGACACCGCCCTGGCAGCCTGGAGAACCTGCGGGCAGCGCCCAGAAGTTGTTCGCCGCACGGTTTGTGCTGCCGCCGGGGGCGGAGGTCAGGCCGGTGCAAGAAGCAGCGGTGCGGCTGGCGCGGTCGATGCCCGCGCCGGGGTTGATGGTGATCGAGGCGCCGATGGGGGAGGGGAAGACCGAGGCCGCGCTGGCTGCGGCCGAGATCTTCGCCGCACGGGCCGGGGCGGGTGGGGTGTTCTTCGCACTGCCCACCATGGCCACCGGCAATGCGATGTTTCCGCGGTTGCTGGAGTGGCTGAACCGGTTGCCTGCCGAGCAAGGGGCGCGCCATTCGGTCCTGCTGGCGCATTCCAAAGCGGCGTTGAACGAGAAGTTCGCCGGGCTGGTGCGTGAGGGGCGTCAGCAGGTCGCCGCGGTGGAGGTCGACGCGGAGGTGCCGGATGAGCCGTCTGCGGTGCAAAGGCGGATGGCGCCGGCCGAGCTGATCGCACACGCGTGGCTGCATGGTCGGAAGAAGGCGATGCTGGCGTCGTTCGTCGCGGGGACGATCGACCAGTTGCTGTTCGCAGGGCTGAAGAGCCGGCATCTGGTGTTGCGGCACCTCGCGGTGGCCGGGAAGGTCGTGGTCGTCGACGAGGCGCACGCCTACGACACGTACATGAGTGTCTACCTCGACCGGGTGCTGTCGTGGTTGGGGGCGTACGGGGTGCCCGTCGTGGTGTTGTCCGCGACGCTGCCCGCCAGCCGTCGGCGGGAGCTTGCCGAGGCGTATGCGGGGGCAGTCCCGGGGAGTGCGGAATTCGAGGAGGTGGCACAGGCGGAGGGGTATCCACTGCTGACCGCGGTGGCGCCGGGGGCGGTGCCGGGCGTGGAGCGGCCGGAGGTTTCCGGGCGGGACGGCGAGGTGCGCTTGGAGCGGATCGAGGAGGATCTGGAGGCATTGGCGGACCGCTTGGAGCGGGAACTCGAAGGTGGCGGTTGCGTGCTGGTCGTGCGCAACACGGTCGGCCGGGTACGGGAAGCCGCCCAGGCGCTGCGCAAGCGCTTTGGGGACGAGCAGGTGACCGTCGCGCACTCGCGGTTCGTAGACGTGGACCGGATGGCGAAGGACGCGGGGCTGCTGAGCCGGTTCGGGCCGCCGGGCACGTCCGAACGCCCGGGGCGGCACATTGTCGTGGCCAGCCAGGTCGCCGAGCAGTCTCTCGATGTCGACTTCGACCTACTTGTCACCGACCTGTGTCCGGTCGACCTCCTGTTGCAGCGGATGGGGCGCCTGCACCGCCACCAACGCGGCGAGCAGCAGTCGGACCGGCCCCGGCAGCTGCGGACTGCTCGCTGCCTGGTCACCGGCGTGGATTGGCACAGCGGAGTCCCTGCCCCCGCCCGAGGATCGGTGGCGGTGTACGGCAGGTACTCGTTGCTGCGGGCGGCCGCCGTCCTGCTCCCTCATCTGGAGGGGGGACGCCCGGTGCGGCTGCCGCAAGACATCAGCCCCCTCGTGCAGGGCGCCTACGGCGAAGCGGCGGTCGGTCCCGCCGCGTGGGGCGAGGCGATGGCCGCGGCAGGCGAGCAGCACGTGCGTCACCGGGCACGGCAGGCGGAGAGCGCGGACACATTCCGTCTCGGCGAGGTGGGCCGGCCCGGCCGTTCCCTGGTCGGCTGGGTCGCAGCAGGCGCCGGGGACGCGGACGACTCCCGGGCGGGACGGGCGCAGGTGCGTGACAGCACCGAGAGCCTGGAGGTCATCGTCGTGCAGCGGAGGGCGGACGGCACGCTGGCGACCCTGCCGTGGCTGGAGGACGGCCGAGGCGGCCTGGAACTGCCGCAGGACAGAGTCCCTGCCCCGCGGGCGGCGCGAGCGGCAGCCGGGTGCGGGCTGCGGCTGCCGATCCAGTTCTCCGACCCGAAGGTGATGGACCGGGCGATCGCTGAACTGGAGGAACTTTACGTGCATGCCTGGCAGAGCAGGGACAGTCATTGGCTCGCCGGACAGCTGATCCTTGCGCTGGACGCCGATTGTCAGACCCGTCTGGCAGGCTTTCGTCTCCGCTACAGCAAGAGCGACGGGCTAGAGGTGACCAGTGACCGCACCGAGTGAAGTGCGCCCGGACAACGTGGTGTTGTCGTTCGACCTGACCGACCGCCCGTGGTTGCCGGTCCTGCGCCCCGACGGGACTCAGGAAGAACTCTCGTTGCGGGAGGTACTCGCCGAGGCCAACGAACTGCTCAGGTTGGTCGGCGACCTGCCGACCCAGGAGTTCGCGCTGTTACGGCTGCTGCTGGCGGTGTGCCACGACGCCCTCGACGGCCCCGCCGACAGCGAGGCATGGGGCGAGCTGTGGGCGGACCCCGCATGCTTCACGAAGGTCTCCGACTACCTCGACGCCCACCGGGAACGCTTCGACCTGCTGCACCCGCAGACACCGTTCTTCCAGGTAGCGGGGTTGCGTACGGCGAAGGACGAGGTGTCCTCGCTGAACCGGATCGTCGCCGACGTCCCGAACGGCGACCCCTTCTTCAGCTCCCGGACGCCCACCGTGGACCGACTGGATTTCGCGGAAGCCGCCCGCTGGCTCGTCCACGCGCACGCCTACGACACCTCGGGCATCAAGACCGGGGCAGTGGACGACCGGCGGGTCAAGGGCGGGAAGGTCTACCCGCAGGGCGTGGGCTGGGCCGGATCCCTCGGCGGGGTCTACGCCGAGGGGCGCACACTGCGCGAGACGCTGCTGCTGAACCTGGTCGCTGCCGACACTCCCGGGCTGCGCCTCGGCGACGACGACCGCCCGGCGTGGCGGCGCGCGCCCTGCGGGCCTGGAGCGGAGGGCGACCGACGCCCGTGCGGCGTACGGGACTTGTACACCTGGCAGTCGCGGCGCGTGCGACTGCACCACGACACCGACGGCGTGCACGGCGTCGTCCTGGGATACGGCGATCCGCTGCCTGCGCACAACATGCACACCCATGAGCCGATGACGGCTTGGCGGCGCAGCCCGGCCCAGGAGAAGAAGCACAAAGAGGCCGTCGTCTACCTGCCGCGTGAGCACGATCCCGCGCGGGCCGCCTGGCGCGGGCTTGAATCCCTCATCATCGGCCGGTCGGAGGGCACCCAGACGTCCGAGGCCGCCCGACATCTGCGGCCCGGTGTCTTCGAGTGGATCGCCCAGCTCGTCACCGGTGGGGAACTGCGGCGCGGATTCCTGATCCGGGCACATGTGGTCGGCGCGGCGTACGGCACCCAGCAGTCGGTGATCGACGAGGTCGTTGACGACCGGGTCGCCATGGCGGTGGTCCTGCTGCACCGCCAGGACCGTGAGTACGGGCAGCTGGCCGTCGACGCGGTCCACGAGGCCGACGAAGCCGTCAAGACCCTCGGCGATCTCGCCAGCGACCTGGCCCGGACCGTGGGCGCTGATCATGAAGGGCCCCGGGCGGCCGCCCGCGACCGTGGCTTCGTCGCCTTGGACGCCCCGTACCGCACGTGGTTGTCCCGTCTCGCGGAGGCCGAGGACCTGGACGCCGAGCGCCGACGCTGGCAGCGGGACGTGTATCGGATCGTCGCCGAGCTCGGTGATCAACTGCTCGCCGATACCGGTGACGATGCCTGGGAAGGCCGGATCGTGGCGGGCCCGAAGGGCGCGGAATGGCGTAACTCCGCCCATGCCGACAAGTGGTTCCGTCTTCGCCTCGACAAATGCCTCAGTAACCCCTTCCGCCGCACCCCGGCCATCGACGGTTCCGCAGATCCCCAGCCTGTCGCCGAAGGAGCCCGTATGTCCGCCCCGGCCGCTGTTTCCACTTTTGCTCGGCGGAGCGTCGCTGAGGCCGTCGCAGGTCTCATCCGGCCGTTGCAGAAGGGCTATCTGCGTGACGACGCCGTCAGTGTGGGGGCACGCGCACGCCTGAGTCGTGGCGCGGGCAGGACCTTCGGACAGGTCCCCGACCTGCTGGGGCTGGTCGACACCAGCACCTTGTACGAGACCCCGACGGCCGGCGGCCACACCCTGCGAGAGGCGGAACTGCCCGCAGCCGAGGACGCGGTGCACACCGCACTCACCCTGTGGGCGCTGCACCAGCAGTCCCGGGGCGGCGGGATGCATCGCCGGGACAGTTCCGGGGGCAGCCGGACAGGACTCGGCGCCGCCGTCCGCCGATTGATGAAGCCGGGTGAGATCGACGAGACCGTCCTCAAGCGTCTCGTACGCGCGGGCAGTGCGCCCGATCTTGAGTTCCTGTCAGTGCGGTTGCGGGAGATCGTGCTGCTGCTGCGGGAGAACGAGACGCCCCTCGATTACGGGCTTCTGGCCGGACAGCTCTTTCTGTGGCAGCAGCCCGGCGGACGGGGTGTCGTACGGCGGGAATGGGGCCGTTCCTTCCACTCGGCTCCCACGGAGCAGCACGCGAGCACCGAGCACGACACCCAGACTCCCTCCGCCGACAACGCCACCACCCTGACCGACAAGGACACCCCGTGAATCGCTACTTCCTCGACGTGCACGCGCTTCAGACCGTGCCGCCCAGCAACCTGAACCGCGACGACACCGGCGCACCGAAGTCGGCCGTCTACGGGGGAGTGCGCCGGGCCCGGGTTTCCAGCCAGGCGTGGAAACGTGCCATCCGCACCTATTTCGGCGAGGAACACCTCCTCGACCCGGACGAACTCGGCGTCCGCACCAAGAAGGTCGCCGAGATCCTGGCCGCCAGGATCTCCGAGCGCCGACCGTCCCTCCAGGATGCGGCGGTGCTTGAACTGGCGGCTGCGGTGATCGAGGGAGCCACTGGCTCCAAGGTCGAGGCCCCGAGGCGGAACGCTAAGGAGGAGTCAGGTGAGGAAGCAGCGCCTCGGTCGAAGTACCTGATGTTCCTCAGTGCCCGCCAGCTCGACGGCCTCGCCGACCTGGCGGTGGAAGGCGCGGACGACATCAGGGCCTACTTCCAAAACAAGAAGAACAAGGCTCGTGCCAAGGAGATCGCCGACACCCTCCACTCCGTCGACATCGCGCTCTTCGGCCGTATGGTCGCCGACTCCGCCGACATCAACGTGGACGCCGCCGTCCAGGTCGCCCATGCGATCAGCGTGCACCGGGTGGAGAACGAGTCCGACTACTACACCGCGGTGGACGACGAGAACACCGCCGCGGAGCCCGGCGCCGGAATGATCGGCAGTGTCGAGTTCAACTCCGCCACCCTCTACCGGTACGCAGCCGTTGGCATCCACCAGCTCGCTGACAACCTGGGCCAAGGACTGCAGGAGGACGAACCGCTCAGCACACCGGTCCGCCGCGCAGTGGAGGCTTTCGTCCAGAGCTTCGTGGAGTCCCTGCCCACCGGAAAGATCAACACCTTCGGCAATCACACCCTCCCCGACGCCGTCATCGTGAAACTCCGCACCACCCGGCCGATGAGTTACGCGGCGGCCTTCGAGGAGCCCGTCACCGGCGACCACCACGGCGGACACGTACGCGAGGCCGCCGAGCGCCTGTCCGTCTACGTCCCCGACATCGAGAGGACGTACGGCGACGAGGACACCACGCGCACCTGGGTGCTCAGTGTCGGACCCAATACCGCCGCGCTTGCCCCCCTCGGTGAGAAAGCGGACAAGTTGAGTGCACTGGTCGCCTCTGTCGGCCAGGCCGTCGCGGACCGCATGGACGGAGCGCCCACGCTGTCATGAGTGTGCTCACGCTGAGGCTGGCCGGCCCCCTCCAGTCCTGGGGGGCCGCCGCCCGCTTCGTCCGCCGTACGACCGAGTCGGCGCCGACCAAGAGCGGCGTCATCGGCATGCTCGCCGCTGCCCAAGGCATCGCACGCGGAGACGACGACGCCCTGGCACAACTGGCGGCGCTGCGTTTCGGCGTGCGCATCGATCAACCCGGCACACGGGTACGGGACTTCCAAACCGCCCACCACCAGGTCACCGACAAGGCCATGCCGCTGTCCGAACGGTTCTATCTCGCCGACGCCGTCTTCGTCGCCGCCCTCGAAGGCGACGCACACCTTCTCAACGGACTCTGCGAGGCGCTGCACGCCCCCGTCTACCCGCCATTCCTCGGCCGCCGCTCCTGCCCGCCCACAGGACAGCTCGTACTCGGCCTGCACGACGACACAAAGCTGACTCAGACGCTCTCCCACACGCCCTGGCAGGCATCGGACTGGTACCGGAAACGCCATCGCCGCCCCACCGTGCGACTGCCCCTGCTGCGGGAAGCCGAACCCGGAACCGTTGTGGGCGATCTCCTGCGTGACCAGCCCGTCAGCTTCGATGCAGCCCACCGCAAGCACACCCTGCGCACCGTCACCAGCACCACCGTGGAGGTCCCCACCTCTCGGGCTCCATCGGGATCGGACACCGCACCGGAGCGTTCCGCAGTGGCGCACGACCCGTTCGCCGCACTGTCCGACGCCGACGCCGACGCCGACGCCGACGCCGACGCCGACGCCGACGCCGACGCCGACGCCGACGCCGACGCCGAGCAGTCCCCGGCCAGTCCCGAGCCGTCGCACGACCCGTTCACCGCTCTGGAGGAGGGCACCTGATGTACCTGACCCGCTTCCGTATCAACACCGCACGCACCGGATCACGCCGGCTGCTCTCCTCGCCCCAACCCCTGCACGCGGCCGTCATGAGTGCCTTCCCCACCCTGCTTCCGACCGCTTCCGAACAGCCTCCGGGCGTCTCGGGGCCACGGGTCCTGTGGCGCCTGGACCAGAACGCCCGCGCCGAGGTGTTCCTGTACGTCGTCAGCCCCGAGCGGCCCGACCTCACCCACCTCGTGGAACAGGCCGGCTGGCCCTCACTCGCGGGCGACCCGTCCACACCGGGGTGGGAGACCCGTCCCTACACCCCGCTCCTGGAACGGCTCGCCAAAGGAGGGGCCTGGGCGTTCCGGCTCACCGCCAACCCGGTGCATTACGTCCGGAACAAAGACGGGGCACCGACCAAGCGCACCGCACACACCACCGCGGTCCACCAGAAGGGCTGGCTGCTCAAACAACAGGAACGAGCGGGCTTCCGCATCCTCGAAAAGCCCGACACCTCGCGGCTGCTGCCCGCCGGAACCACGTACCAGGGCCACCCCCACCACGGCGACCGGTACGAGTTGACCGTCCGCGATCAGCGCGATCTGTCCTTCGCCAAACCGCGTGAGGAACGCGGCAACAAGCGCACCGCCGTCACCCTGGTCACCGCCACCTTCGACGGTCGCCTCGAAGTCACCGACCCCGAACTCCTGCGTCACACCCTCACTAGCGGCCTCGGCAAGGCCAAGGCATACGGCTGCGGCCTGTTGACCCTCGCCCCGATCGCCCCCGCCCCGGCCCGGTGACGCCGTGACCACCGTCGGCCGGCGTACCGCGCTCACTCCACGCCATCACCGCAGAAGACGCGGACGGCACCACCCACATCCCCTCCGCCACCATCGGCACGCTCCTCCTCGGGCCAGGCACCCGGATCACCCACCAGGCCATGAGCGTGCTGGGCGAAACCGGCGCCGCAGTGATCTGGGTGGGCGAACACGGTGTCCGCTACTACGCGGCGGGCCGCGCGCTGACCCGCTCCTCCGCCCTCGCCGAGGCCCAGGCGACCCAGTGGGCCAACGCGCGCTCGCGCGTCGCGGTCGCACGCGCCATGTACAGGCTTCGCTTTCCCCACGAGGACCCGGCCGGCCTGACCCGCCGCGAACTCCTCGGCAGAGAAGGCCAACGCGTCAAAGACTGCTACCGCGCACAGTCCACCCGCACCGGAATTCCCTGGCGGGGACGCAAGTATGTTCCCGGCGACTTCGCCAGTGGAGACCCGGTCAACCAGGCCATCACCGCGGCCGCGCAGTGCATGTACGGCATCGCCCACGCCGTCGTGCTGTCCCTCGGCTGCAGCCCCTCCCTCGGCTTCGTCCACTCCGGCCACGAGCTGTCCTTCGTCCTGGATATCGCCGACCTTTACAAAACCGAGATCGGCATCCCCTTGGCCTTCGACATCGCCGCGGAAGGCGGAGACGACGTGGGCCCCCGCACGAGACGCGCCCTGCGGGATCGCATCAACGAGTGCTCCCTGCTCGACCGCTGCGTCGACGACATCAAATCCCTCCTCCTGCCCGAGGACGCCACCCCAGCCGGCCCCCACCCCACCCACAACTTCGACTCCGACACGGTCTCCCTCCAGAGCGATGGCGGCTGGGAGGTGGCCGCAGGCCGCAACTACGGTGACGGAGCGGACATCTGGTGACCGTCATCGTCCTGACCAGCTGCCCACCGGGCCTGCGTGGCTTCCTCACCCGCTGGATGCTGGAGATCTCCGCCGGAGTCTTCATCGGCAATCCCTCCGCACGAGTCCGCGACGCCCTGTGGGACGAAGTCCAGCAGTACGCGAACCAGGGGCGAGCTCTGCTCGCCCACACCACGAACAACGAACAGGGCTTCACCTTCCGCACCCACGACCACACCTGGCACCCCACCGACCACGAAGGCCTGACCCTGATCCGCCGCCCGAACCAGAACCGGGCTTCGTCGCCGACTGAACAGAACAGGAAGCCAGGCTGGAGCAAGGCATCGAAGCGTCGGCGGTTCGGAAAATAGCGAGGGGTATATGTCTTTGATGCCGGAGTCGGCAAAGATGGTTCGAAACCAGGCTCGGTCCCCATAAAACTCCAGCTCAGGAAGCCTGCTCCCCGCGCACGCGGGGATGGACCCGAGCAAGTCAAGATCACCGGATCACTGGAGATGCTGCTCCCCGCGCACGCGGGGATGGACCCCCTCGCGCACGCCGCGCGGGATGGCACGGGACCTGCTCCCCGCGCACGCGGGGATGGACCCCGGCCACCCTGAAGCGCATTCCGACCTACGTCCTGCTCCCCGCGCACGCGGGGATGGACCCGCGCCGAGCGGGGAGCCCGCATGATGGGGGCGCTGCTCCCCGCGCACGCGGGGATGGACCCATCCCCCTCCGTGTCCGGAAGGACGGAGCCTGCTGCTCCCCGCGCACGCGGGGATGGACCCGTGGACACGGCCTTGATCGGGTAGTCCTCGTTCTGCTCCCCGCGCACGCGGGGATGGACCCTACCTCGGCGACGTCCTGGAGTGGCTGGACCGCTGCTCCCCGCGCAGCACGCGGGGGCGGACCCGCGTCACCGCAGCGCCGGACCCCAGCACAGCACTGCTCCCCGCGCACGCGGGGATGGACCCCCGCAGCGCTCGACGTGCACCGAGTGCGGCGGCTGCTCCCCGCGCACGCGGGGATGGACCCGACGCAGGTGCCCGGCGGCCGAGAGGTACCGCCTGCTCCCCGCGCACGCGGGGATGGACCCCTCGCAGAGGCAACGGCCAAGTGGACGCGGACCTGCTCCCCGCGCACGCGGGGATGGACCCCGGGCGGCCGGCGGCGAGGCGGCGGCGCCGCGCCTGCTCCCCGCGCACGCGGGGATGGACCCAGGCACCAGATCAGCCGGTTGGGGCCGCGGAGCTGCTCCCCGCGCACGCGGGGATGGACCCTCAACCGGCAGCAGCGCCTCTTGGGCAGCGCGCTGCTCCCCGCGCACGCGGGGATGGACCCTCCCCGGACCCGGTCGAGCACCCCGCCCCCAGCTGCTCCCCGCGCACGCGGGGATGGACCCACCGGAGCTGACCGGGTAGAAACCGAGCCGCCCTGCTCCCTGCCGCACGGGGCTAGTCGCAAGACCGGGGGACGTATCGTCGCGACTAGATACGAGTTGCCCCGTAGTGGAGCGGCCGGGATGCATCCGCCCAGATCGCGGTGTTTCCGTGGGCCAGGCCATGGGGCAGCGCCTGTTCGAGTCGGCCGGCGACACCTCCGTCCGCCAGGGACGCCCCCCGGGAGGGTGGAACACTCCGGGTCCGTCGGGCGTTGTTCATGATCCGGGGGAAAGATCCTCCTCTGGTACAGGGGTGCTTTCTTTGCGACCCCATTACTCTTGACAGCAAGGTCGCACACGGTGGCCATGGAGGAGTGAGATGAGGAGCAGCAACCCGGTCTTCTCGCGACGGGGGTTCAGCCGCGACAACGGCTACGCGGGCTTCAACGCGCAGCAGCCGCAGGCCGGGGGCCCCGCCGTCGGGACCCAGGGCAACCCGTACGCCCAGGACGCGCAGAACCCGTACGCGACGAACCCGTACGCACAGCAGGACCAGTACGGTGCCCCGGTGGCGCCGCCGCGCGGCAGCGTGATGACGATGGACGACGTCGTCACCCGTACGGCCACCACGCTCGGCGTCGTGGTCGCGGGCGCGACCGTCGCCTGGGTGACCAACATGGGTCTGGGTCTGGCCATCGGCGCGGCGCTCGTCGCGATGGTGCTCGGCCTGATCCAGGCGTTCAAGAGCAAGCCGATGCCGCCGGTCATCCTGGCGTACGCCGGCTTCGAGGGCCTCTTCCTCGGCGCGATCAGCAACTACGTCAACCAGTGGGTGCCCGGCGCACCCATGCAGGCGGTGCTGGGCACGATGGCGGTCTTCGCCACCATGCTCGTGCTGTACAAGACCCGCATCGTGCGGGTCACCGCCCGCTTCACCCGCTTCGTGATGATCGCCGCGATCAGCTTCATGGTGCTCACCGCCGTGAACCTGTTGGTCATGGTGTTCGCCGGCGGTGACGGCCTCGGCTTCCGCAGCGGTGGCATGGGCATCCTGTTCGGCGTGGTGGGCGTGCTGCTCGGCTCGTTCTTCCTCGCCATGGACTTCAAGCAGGTCGAGGACGGCGTCGCCTACGGCGCTCCCCGCGAGGAGTCGTGGCTGGCGGCCTTCGGTCTCACCATGACCCTGGTGTGGATCTACCTGGAGATGCTGCGGCTCGTCGCGATCCTGAGCGGCGACGACTAGTCGACCAGCAGGCCCGTCGTACCGGAAGGGCCCGCAGACCGTTTCGACGGTCTGCGGGCCCTTCCGCGTGACGAGGGGCCGGGGGAGTAGGGGCGGGGTCCTTGTCGGAGGGGTGTGCCCGTTACAGCAGCTTGCGGGCGGCGCGCCTGAGGTCGTACTCGTGGATGATCGCCTTGGCGTGGCCGTGTGCGAGGTTGTGTTCGCTGCGGAGCCAGCTCACCTTTTCCTCGAAGCGGAAGAGGGAGGGGCCGTCGTCGACGGCGCGCAGCCAGTCGGACACTTCACGACCGGTGCAGTGAGGGATGCGGGAGAGCAGATTGCGGTGGGTCTCTTCGGAGAAGACTTGGGACATCGGCGCCTCCGGAGGCGTTGCGCGTGCTGGTCCTTCACGCCACCGTGCCTGAGCGTTCGCCCGTTGGCAACAGGCCCGGGGAGGCGCGTAGGGTCGCGACGTGCTTGATACGACACCCCTGTTGACCGCCCTGGAGCGGCTCACCGACCGGCTGCGGACCCTCCCCGAGAGCAGGCTGCGGCGCGGCGCCGCCGCCGAAGCGCTGGCCCTGGCCAGGGAATTCGCGCTGCGGGCGCAGCGGATCGAGTTCCCCGGGCGGCCGCCGGCCGAGCTGCGGGACGCGGGGATCTTCGCCGTCGCCGATCAACTGGCGGTCGCGGGGAGGGATTTGGCGCTGGTGATCGGAACGGCCCCGTCCGGTTCCCTGGACGAGGCCGTGGCGCTGGTGGAGGCGGTGGAGAAGAGGCTGTAGGGGATCCGGGGGCGTCCGGCTATTCCGGGGACGACGCGATGACGCGGTCCGCCAGGATGTAGACGCTCTCGTCGCCGCAGGAGAAGGTCAGCGCGTACGCGCCCGACAGGCTGGAGCCGCCCATCAGCACCGGGGGCCTCCCGTCGCGCAGCGCCTGTCCCAGCAGCTCCGCCGTCTCGCGGTGACCGGGGGTCATGCCCAGCGTCGTACCGTCGGTGAAGACGTACACGTCCAGGGTGCCCAGCGGGCCCGGACGGATGTCGGAGAGGATCACGCGCTCCGCGGCGAGTTCTTCCAGGCGGCGCATCGTGGGGTCGTGGTCGCCGGAGCCGTTCGCCGGACGCGGGACGAAGTCGGGGTGCGAGGGGTGGCGGCGGCGGGCGGCGGCCAGTTCGGCGGAGTCCTCCGGCAGTTCTTCCTCGTCGTCCTCGGCGGCGTCCTCCGCGTCGACCCGTTCCTGGGCGCGCTCCAGCAGCTTGTGGAACTCGCCGTCCTCGAAGGCCGTCGCGAAGTCGGCCGCCAGGAAGTCGTTCGTGCCCGGCAGGTAGTACGAGAGGTCCTCGGTGCCGGTGAGGCCGCCGAGCAGCGACGGGGCGTCCGCGGCGTCACGGGCCTCCTGTGCGGCCCAGAACGCCCGCGCCTCGGCCAGTTCCCGCTCCCGCTCCTCGGCCAGTGCCTCGGTCACCGCGGCCCGTATCTCGGCGGCCGGGGTGAGGGGGGACTCGCTGGTACGGGTCTGGTGGGGGAGTGCGGTGAGCGCGTCCCGGTCCCGCAGTTCGGCCGCACGGGCTTGGTCGGCCGCACGTTCGGCGCGCAGGGCGGCGACCTCCTGGCGGAGTCCGCGAACGGTGTGCAGGACGGCGCCGCCCACGACTGCGGTGGCAGTGGTGGCGAGCAGCAGGGCAACAGACATGGCGCTCACTGACGTACTCCTGAATTCGTTGCGATCCCCCGGGCGCTCCGTGCGGGTGCGCCCTGACGGCATCGGTCCCCCGACCGATCCCCCGGACTTCCTATCTCAGCTTTCCGTGTGCCTGTGCTCGCCGTCAGTGCATAACGTCACGAAACGGACAGGTCTTTGGTCCTGGCCGTTCGCTCCCGTACAGCTTTGACCTGCGGGAATCGGGTTCCCCGAGGAGACAGGTCACATCCTGGGGGAGATTGGGTCACGGCAGGGACGCGAGGCGGTTCACGGGGCGCGTGAGAGCGTGTGGTGCTCCGGTGCGCTCAGTCGATTGTGCGCTTCGCGGAAGCGGTGCGCGCGCTGATTCGGGGGATTCGTGAGCTGTTCCACACGGGGGCGCCCCCGGCTTGCGTACCGGAGGCGCCCCGTGGTCGTGCGGCTGTGGTGCGGGCGTACGGCTGTCGGGCGGCTGTCGTGCGGTTCTGGTGCCGGTGTCGTCCGCCGTACGGCTGTGGTGCGGTGTCGTCAGCTGAGGCGCTCGATGACCATGGCCATGCCCTGGCCGCCGCCGACGCACATGGTCTCCAGGCCGAACTGCTTGTCGTGGAACTGGAGGCTGTTGATGAGCGTGCCGGTGATGCGGGCGCCGGTCATGCCGAAGGGATGGCCGACCGCGATCGCGCCGCCGTTCACGTTGACCTTGTCCAGGTCCAGCCCCAGGTCCTGGTAGGACGGGATGACCTGGGCGGCGAACGCCTCGTTGATCTCGGCGAGGTCGATGTCGCCGACGGTCAGCCCGGCGCGCTTCAGCGCCTGCTTGCTGGCCTCGACCGGGCCGTAGCCCATGATCTCGGGGGACAGGCCCGAGACGCCGGTGGAGACGATGCGGGCGAGCGGGGTCAGGCCCAGCTCGGCGGCCTTCGTGTCGGACATGATCACGAGGGCGGCGGCGCCGTCGTTGAGCGGGCAGCAGTTGGCCGCGGTGACCCGGCCGTCGGGACGGAAGACGGGCTTCAGCCCTTGGACGCCCTCCAGGGTGACGCCGGCGCGCGGGCCGTCGTCCTTGCTGACGACCGTGCCGTCCGGGGTGGTGACCGGCGTGATCTCCCGCTCCCAGAAGCCGTTCTTGAGCGCTTCCTCGGCGAGGTTCTGCGAGCGGACGCCGAACTCGTCCATCTCCTGGCGCGAGACCCCCTTGAGGCGGGCCAGGTTCTCCGCGGTCTGCCCCATGGAGATGTACGCGTCGGGCACCAGGCCGTCCTCGCGGGGGTCGTGCCAGGTGGCGCCCTCCTGCTCGGCTACGGCCGCGGTACGGGCCTCCGCGTCGGCGAACAGCGGGTTGTGCGTGTCCGGGAGGGAGTCGGAGTTGCCCTTGGTGAAGCGGGACACCATTTCGACGCCGGCCGAGAGGAAGACGTCGCCCTCGCCCGCCTTGATGGCGTGCAGGGCCATCCGCGAGGTCTGGAGGGAGGAGGAGCAGTAGCGGGTGACCGTACAGCCGGGGAGGTGGTCCATCCCCATCTGCACGGCGACGACGCGGCCCAGGTTGTTGCCCTGCTCGCCGCCGGGAAGGCCGCAGCCGAGCATCAGGTCGTCGATGTCGCGCGGGTCCAGCTCGGGGACCTTGGCGAGGGCGGCCTGGATGATGGTCGCGGTGAGGTCGTCGGCGCGCAGGTCCTTGAGCGAGCCCTTGAAGGCGCGGCCGATGGGGGAGCGGGCGGTCGAGACGATGACGGCTTCGGGCATCGGGGCTCCTGTGGGTGCGGGGGCGAGTGAACTGGGCGGACGTATTTCGAAGTTACCGGTCCGTACCGGGTGGGGTCACCGGGTCGGCGGTGTGATGCGGGCCGCAATTCTAAGCGGGCGCTCAGGGAGGGGCGGGCCTCGGGCGTTCAGTGTCCTGCGGAGGACGGCTGGGCCGGGTCCGGGGCCGCCGGGATGCGGCGGCGCCTGCGGTGCTTGAGGAGGGCCCACGGGGCGCGTGCGCCCGTGACCTCGGTGCCCGCTTCCGCCGCCGCCTCCGCCGCGGCCCGCGCCACCGGCAGCATGCCCTCGTCGCGGGAGCCGTCCAACCGGTCGGATTCCGGCCACAGTCCCAGCGCCGCGCACAGGGTGGGGAGGACGGCCATGGCCGCCGTCGCGTACCCCTCGGCGGACGGGTGGTAGTTGTCCGGGCCGAACAGCTCCCTCGGGTTGGCCTCGAACTCCGGGCCGAGCAGGTCGCCGAGGGAGACGGTGCGTCCGCCCTGTTCGACCGCGCCGATCGTCTGCGCGGCGGCCAGCTGCCGCGAGACCCGGCGGGCCAGCCAGCGCAGCGGCTGGTAGACCGGCTCGATCGTGCCCAGGTCCGGGCAGGTCCCGACGACGACCTCCGCGCCCGCGGTGCGCAGCCTGCGGACCGCCGTGGCGAGGTGGCGCACCGACTGCGTGGGAGGCATCCGGTGCGTCACGTCGTTCGCGCCGATCATGATCACGCACACGTCCGGAGGGCTGAGCGGGTCCCGTACGAGCAGCGAGACCTGGCGGTCCAGGTCGTCGGACATGGCACCGGGCAGGGCCACGTTGCGCAGTTCCACCGGGCGCTCGGCGACCGCCGCGAGGCCGGAGGCGAGCAGTGCGCCCGGCGTGTGGCCCGCGCGCCGTACGCCCTGGCCCGCCGCCGTGGAGTCGCCGAGCACTCCCAGGCGCAGCGCCGGAAGGTCCGTGCGGCCCGCGAAGGCCGTCCCGTACAGGCCGTCGGCCGGTGGGGCGATCGGGGCGACCCCGCCGCCCACCGACCGTTTCGCCAGCTGCACCTCGGCGATCACCAGGCCCACGGCGGCGGCCCCGACGAGCCCGATGCCGCCGCCGCCGTACGCCGCGCCCGCGGCGATCCGTCGTGCCACCCTCGCCCTCGACACAGTCGCAGCCACCTCCTCGAAGAACCTTGCGCTGGAACATCCGTGCGGATGTCGGTCCGTACTACTGCTAACTGCCCGTTACCGGGTGTCGCTCAATCACGCCGAAAGGTGAATACCAGTGGTGGAAGGGCGGTCCGCACGGGCCTAGGCTGGGCCGCACCATCACGGAGACCCCGGAGAAGACGTGCGATTTCACGACTCGATGATCAGCCTCGTCGGCAACACCCCGCTGGTGAAGCTGAACAGAGTGACCGAAGGCATTCAGGCGACCGTTCTGGCGAAGGTCGAGTACTTCAACCCGGGCGGCTCCGTGAAGGACCGGATCGCCGTCCGCATGATCGAGGCCGCGGAGGAGAGCGGGGCGCTCAAGCCCGGCGGGACGATCGTCGAGCCGACGTCCGGCAACACCGGTGTCGGACTGGCGATCGTGGCCCAGCAGAAGGGCTACAAGTGCATCTTCGTCTGCCCCGACAAGGTGTCCCTCGACAAGATCAACGTGCTGCGGGCGTACGGCGCGGAGGTCGTCGTCTGCCCCACGGCCGTCGACCCCGAGCACCCCGACTCGTACTACAACGTCTCCGACCGGCTGGTCGAGGAGACGCCGGGCGCCTGGAAGCCCGACCAGTACAGCAACCCCAACAACCCGCGTTCGCACTACGAGACGACCGGGCCCGAGCTGTGGGAGCAGACGGACGGGAAGATCACCCACTTCGTCACGGGCGTCGGGACCGGCGGCACGATCTCCGGCACCGGCCGGTACCTCAAGGAGGTCAGCGGCGGGAAGGTCACGGTCGTCGGCGCCGACCCGGAGGGTTCGGTGTACTCCGGCGGCTCGGGGCGTCCGTACCTCGTCGAGGGCGTCGGTGAGGACTTCTGGCCGTCCGCGTACGACAAGAGCGTGACGGACGAGATCGTCGCGGTGTCCGACAAGGACTCGTTCCAGATGACCCGCCGGCTCGCCAAGGAGGAGGGGCTGCTCGTCGGCGGCTCCTGCGGAATGGCGGTCGTGGGCGCACTGCGGGTGGCGGAGCGGCTCGGTCCCGACGACGTCGTGGTCGTCCTGCTGCCGGACAGCGGGCGCGGCTACATGAGCAAGATCTTCAGCGACGAGTGGATGGCCTCGTACGGCTTCCTGGACGACGGTGAGCACCCTGCCCGGGTCGGCGACGTGCTCCAGTTCAAGGAGGGCGGGTCCATGCCGCACCTCGTGCACATGCACCCGGAGGAGACCGTCGGCGAGGCCATCGAGGTGCTGCGCGAGTACGGTGTCTCGCAGATGCCGATCGTGAAGCCGGGCGCGGGCCACCCGGACGTGATGGCCGCCGAGGTCATCGGCTCGGTCGTGGAGCGGGAGCTGCTGGACGCGCTCTTCGCCCAACGGGCTTCCCTGGGCGACGCGTTGGACAAGCACATGTCGGCTCCGCTGCCGCAGGTCGGCTCCGGCGAGCCGGTGGAGGACCTGATGGCGGTACTCGGCGGCAAGGGCGGCGCGGACGCGGCGATCGTGCTGGTCGAGGGCAAGCCGACGGGCGTGGTGAGCAGGCAGGACCTGCTGGCCTACCTGGCGCGTCCGGAGCAGTGAGCGGCCGTCCGTCCTCCGGGCCGAGCGTGATGGGGCCGGGAGGACGGACGAGGCGCGCCGGGACGGGGCCGGGTGGGATCCGCGGAGGGTGCCGTACGGTGCCGGGTCTGCGAGCCGCGGGTGCGTGGCGGGGTGGTGCGGGGTCCGTGATCCGCGGGTGCGTGGCGCGGCGGTGCCGGGTGCGCGTCCGCCGGGTGCGCGGCGGGGCGACGCCGGTTCTGAGATCTGCGCGGTGTGGTGCGGGCGGTGTCGAGTCCGTGGGGGCCGTGGCGGGGTGCGGTGCGGGGGTGCAGCTCGCGCGAGGCTGTGGCGCGGACTTCGCGTGAACGGTACGGGCAGGACATGCGCGCGCAGCACGCGCTTAACACGCCCCCCGCACAGTGGTGGTCATCGGCGTCACGGATCACCGGAGCGGCTCCCGGACCTCTGCGGACGCCATGGACACGCGAGCGCCCGGCCCTGACCCCGGGCGGCCGTGTCCAGCGCGGGGACCGTCGTCGTCCCGCCCCCGGGCAACCGGGGTGCGGCGGTCCCCGCGTCGAGCCTTTCCCGTGCGGTGTCCGCGGTGCGGTGTCCGCGTCCAGCCTTTCCCGTGCGGTGCCCGCGTCCAGCCTTTCCCGTGCGGTCCCCGCGTCCAGCCTTTCCCGTGCGGTCCCCGCGTCCAGCCTTTCCGGTGCGGTGTCCGCGGTACGGGCCGCCGGGGCGTCGACGGGCGGCGGTCAGCCCTCCCAGTCGGAGACCCTCTCCCGGCCGTGACCGCGCGCTTGCCACGGCCACCCGCGTGCCGCGTGCACCGTGTTGACGCCGAGGATGCCCGCCCACGCGACGAGGAGACCCGGCAGCCCGGCGTTCGCCACCCCGATCGCGGACAGCGGTATCGCCAGGATCAGCGAGATGATCGCGAAACCGAACCTCTCGCCGAACCCGCCGTCCCCCGACGAGGCCCGGACGGGACGGGAGGCGTCCCGTGCGACGGCCATCTGCTGTTCGGCCAGTTGCCGGCGCACCCGGCGGTCGACCGTGGAGTCGAGCCGTTGCTCGACCTTCTCCAGGAACGATTCGACCAGCGCCGATTCGTAGTCCGCCCCCAGCTCCCTGCGGGCGTCCACGGTGGCGTCCAGGTCCTTCTTGAGCTCGGGATCGCGAGCCCGGCTGGATGCTTCCATGCTTCGACGGTACGGAGCGCCGGCCGCCCCGGCATTGGGGCTAACCCCCGCTTTCCCCCTGCGGTCCGCCCCCGGGTTGGTCTGTATATGGTCATGCAGGGCTTCGGATGGATGAATAGCTCTGCGTGGTCCGGCCGATCCGCCTGGGGACGCGGCCCGGACCGTGCCCGGAGCGGGCCGTCCCACCGTCCGGATCGACGGCCCGGATGGTGCCCGGAGCGGTCCGTCGCACCGTCCGGATCGAGGGACCAGAAGGTGACCGAACCGGGTCCTCGCACCGACCGGATCGTGGGATGGGCCGGACCGCGCCACGGACCGGATGGTGGAATCGCCCGAGCGTGCAATCACCGAGACAGGAGACGACGGGATGAGCGACAGCAGCCCCGCCGCCAGGCTTCACCAGCTCTTCGAGGGGCGGCGGCTCACCCCCACCCAACGGCGCATCGCGCACAGCATGGTGCGCGGGGCCGCCGACGTGCCGTTCCTCTCCAGCGTGGAGCTGGCGGAACTGGCGGGGGTCAGCCAGCCGTCGGTGACCCGGTTCGCGGTCGCGCTCGGATTCGACGGGTACCCGGCACTGCGCAGGCACCTGCGGGAGGTCGCACCCGCGAGCGCCGCCGACGAGACGGCCGTCTCGTACAACGAGTACCAGCAGGCGGTGCTGGGGGAGATCGAGAACCTGCGGCACCTCGCCGAACTGCTGGCCGACCCGGCCCCCGTCGAGCAGGCGGGCCGGCTCCTCGCCGCGTCGGCGGTCCTGCCGGTGCTCGGGTTGCGCGCCGCGTCCTCGCAGGCGCGCGGCTTCGCGTACTTCGCGGCCAAGGTGCACCCGGACGTTCGGCTGCTGGACGAGGGCGGTTCGATGCTCGCGGACCGCATCGACACGGCCCGGCGGGCGGGTGCGGAGGTGCTCCTGTGCTTCGCCCTGCCGCGTCACCCGAAGGAAGTGGTCGACGCACTGGCCTACGCCCGGGAGCAGGGGCTGACCGTGGTGACGGTCGCGGACTCCGCGTTCGCGCCGGTGGCCGGGCACAGCGACCTGCTGATCCCGGCGGCGGTCGGCACCGGGCTGGCCTTCGACACGGCGTGTGCCCCGATGCTGCTGGGGCGCGTGCTGCTGGAGGCGATGTGCGACGGGCTGCCGCAGGCGCAGGCGCGGCTGGAGGAGTTCGACGCACGGGCGAGCGCGCGCGGCCTGTTCGTGGAGTGAACCGGGGGCGGGAACCGCGGGACGCCCGGGAGAGGGAGACGGAGGCGGGCGGGACGGCTCGGTGACAGGTCCGGCTCGGGGGCTGCTGCGGCGCTCGGGGTTCCGGCCGGTGCTCGGAGGCGCTCGGAGTGCTCGCAGGGTTCGGGCGACGGGTGTGGCATGCGGCGTGGGGCGACGGGTGGGGCGTAGGGCGACGGGTGGGGCGTGGGGCGTGGAGTACCGGGGCGCGCCCCACCCGCTGCCGTCTCAGACCTCCAGCTCGTTCTCGATCTTCCGGAGCTGGTGCCGCGCCATCGCCAGGTTCGCCCGGCCCTTGTCGAGCGCGACGTAGAGGAACAGACCGTTGGTGCCGCGCCCCCTGAGCAGCCGGATCATGTGGTACTGGCTGCCCAGGGTGATGAGGATGTCCTCGATGTCCTCGTTGAGGCCGAGGTGCTCCATCGTCCGGACCTTGGCGCGCACGACGTCGGTGTTGCCCGCGGCGGCGACCGTCAGGTCGAGTTCCTTGCTGCCGCCCGCGGTGCCCAGGGCCATGCCGCTGGTGTAGTCGACGAGGGCGACGCCGATGGTCCCCTCGATGCTGGTCATAACCTCTTTGAGAGCGGCTTCGGTGTTGGCCATGAGGTACGCACTTCCTTCGGTGTGATGTACGGGTGTGCCGTGAACGGTTGTGCCCTGAACGGCTGTGCCGTGAAGGGCTGTGGTGGATCAGTTGCCGGGTTCGGCGGGGTGGGTCGTGGGTCCGGTGGGTCCGGTACCGGGCGGGGGGTGCGTCCGGTTCGTACGGTCGACGAGTTCGCCGATGCGGGCGCCGGTCCGGCGCGCCTCCAGATGCAGCCGCCCCACGTTGACGCGGGGTTCCGCGAGCAGGGTGAGGACGGCCGAACCCCCGGCGGCGTACGTGGCGACGTAGCCCTCGGCGCCCCGTACGAGGAGTTCCCTGAAGGCGCCCTGGCCGGTGGCGTCGGCGAGCCGCACCGAGACGCCGAGTGCGGCGGCGGTGAGGGCCGCGACGCCCTCCGGTTCGACACCGGGCGCGGTGTCCCCGGCCAGGACGAGACCGTCGACGCTGGCGGCGACGGCTCCCGTCAGCGAGGGGAGCCGGGCCCGCAACCGCCGCAGCTCCTCCAGGACCTCCGGGTCGGGAGGTCTGGACTGCTGCATCGGCGGCCTCCTCTCCGTGCGCTTGTCGGCGGCCCGTACGGTCCGGGTGCGAAGGGCGCGTCTCACCGTGGGTGCCTCTCCGTTCTCGCGGTCGTGCGGGGCCTCTCGGCCCCCGCGGTCCTCACAGGGCCTCCAGTGCGTTGCGGAGTCTGCGCAGCAGGGCGACGTCCGGGTCCTGCGACACGTCCGCCACCCAGCGGGGTACGGCGACGGGGGTCGGCCCGGTCTCCTCGCGCGGCGTCGTCACCGCTCCGGCCGCCGCCAGCCGCCGGACGTCGATCAGCGTGTGGAAAGCGGGCCTGCCGAGCGCCCGCGCGATGTCCGGCGGGGTGCGCGTCCCGTCGGCGAGGTCGAGCACGTCCCGCTGGCGCCGGGTGACGGGCGCGGGAGCGTCCAGGCCCTCCCGTACGACGGGGGAGCTGTCGGTGTCCGGGTAGGGCCACAGCGTGTCCAGCAGTTCCCGCCGGCGCAGGCACTCGCGGGCCACCAGGCGGGCGGAGACCGGGCGCACCGGGCCCAGCCAGTGCGCGACGCCGTGCCGGAACCGGGTCGGGCCGCTGCCCGGGGCGAGCGCGAAGTACGCCGCGTCGAACAGGGCCCCCAGGTGCGCGAGTTCGAGCTCGCCGTCCGCGAGACGCCCGCTGTCGACGAGGAAGCGGCCGACCCTGCCGTACGGCCCCGCCCGGTCGAATGCCTCCTGCCAGCCCTCGCGGGGCAGGCGGTCGGCGAGGAGGACGTCGAGGCCGGGGGCGGCGGGGCTCTCGGCGTGCACGACCTGCCCGTCGAGGAGGTAGAGCGTGCCGTGGTCGCGCAGCAGGGCGCCGGTCGCGCGTTCCTCCGCGAGGCGGGCGAGCATCGGGGAGAGGGAGGGCGAGGCGTCCCCCAGGGTCGCTGTGCTCATCCCAGTACCAGCCGTTCGGCGAGGTCGGCGAGGCGCAGCCGGGCGAGGGCGAGGTTGCCCTGCTCGCGGTCGAGCCAGAGGTGGAGGAAGACGCTGCTGTCGAAGGAGGTCTCCACGTACCGCAGGAGGTGGTAGTCGGTGCGGGTGGTGATGATGACGTCCTCGACGGGCGGGCCCTTGTCCTGGCCGCCCGCGGGGGCGAACGTGCCGTGCTCCGCCGCCATCCGGGCCAGTTCGGCGGACTCGGCGGCCGCGGTCTCGCTGTCTGTGCCCGCCGCCTCGCCCGCCGTCCCCAGGGCGAGGCCGCTGGTCCAGTCGACGAGGGCCGCCCCGCGTGCTCCGGGCAACTGCATCGCTTCGACCAGGCACGCGTCGATTCCGGACACGCAGAACTCCCCTCCCCGGGTCCTCTCCGGGCTCGCTCGATGGGGCGAGATTACGCAACTGCCGTGCAGGAACAGTGAGTTCCGGCATATTCCATCGGAGGGACAGGTTCCGCACTAGTGTGTCGGCCCCGCGCGTCACGCCCGCCCGCCGCAGGGGCGTGCGGGGGCCTGTCGATCGTGGGGCTCCGCGCCGAGCGGGCGGCCCGCGGAGCCTCATGGGGGGCGGCGCGAAGTGCCGGTGCATGGCGAGGAAGGGGTGCCCGGGGCCCGCCGGGCCCGGGATTCCGCGCCGAGCGGGGGTCCGCGGAGCCTCATGGGGGGCGGCGCGAAGTGCCGGTGCATGGTGAAGAAGGGGTGCCCGGGGCTTGCCGAGCCCGGGGCTCCGCGCCGAGCGGGGGGCCCACGGAGTCCCACGGGGCGGCGCGAAGTGCCGGTGCCGCGCCGGGGGACTCGTCGGCGCGGGTGTTGACTAGACCTATTCAGGGGGCAAGGATGTGAATATCCACCTCATGCCCGCGATCAGGAGGCACCCATGTCAGGACCCCGACCCGTACGGGCCCCGCGCGGTACGGAGCTCAGCGCCCTGGGATGGCAGCAGGAAGCCGCCCTGCGCATGCTCCAGAACAACCTGGACCCCGAGGTCGCCGAGCACCCCGACAAGCTCGTCGTCTACGGCGGCACCGGCAAGGCGGCCCGGGACTGGCGCTCCTTCGACGCCATGGTGCGTACCCTGAAGACCCTCAAGCAGGACGAGACGATGCTCGTCCAGTCCGGCCGCCCGGTCGGCGTGATGCAGACCCACGAGTGGGCCCCGCGCGTCCTGATCGCCAACTCCAACCTGGTCGGCGACTGGGCGAACTGGGAGGAGTTCCGGCGCCTGGAACAGCTCGGCCTCACCATGTACGGGCAGATGACCGCCGGCTCGTGGATCTACATCGGCACCCAGGGCATCCTCCAGGGCACGTACGAGACCTTCGCCGCCGTCGCCGCCAAGCGCTTCGGCGGCACCCTCGCCGGGACCATCACCCTCACCGCCGGCCTCGGCGGCATGGGCGGCGCCCAGCCGCTCGCCGTGACGATGAACGAGGGCGTCGCGATCTGCGTCGACGTCGACCCGCGCGCCATCGAACGCCGCATCGAGCACAAGTACCTGGACGTACGGGCCGACTCCCTGGAGCACGCCCTCCAGCTCGCCGTCGAGGCCCGCGACGCCCGCCGCCCGCTCTCCATCGGCCTCCTCGGCAACGCCGCCGAGATCCTCCCGCGCATGCTGGCCGAAGGCGCGCCCGTCGACATCGTGACGGACCAGACCTCCGCCCACGACCCGCTCGCCTACCTTCCCGTCGGCGTCGACTTCGACGACATGGCGGCCCTCGCCGCCGAGAAGCCGGCCGACTTCACCCAGCGCGCCCGCGAGTCGATGGCCAGGCACGTCGAGGCGATGGTCGGCTTCATGGACGCCGGCGCCGAGGTCTTCGACTACGGCAACTCGATCCGCGGCGAGGCCCGACTCGCGGGCTACTCGCGCGCGTTCGACTTCCCCGGCTTCGTCCCGGCGTACATCCGCCCGCTGTTCTGCGAGGGCAGGGGCCCGTTCCGCTGGGCGGCGCTGTCCGGCGAGGCGTCCGACATCCACAAGACGGACCGCGAACTGCTGAAGCTCTTCCCGGAGAACGAATCGCTGCACCGCTGGATCAGAATGGCCGGCGAGCGCGTCCACTTCCAGGGGCTCCCGGCGCGCATCTGCTGGCTCGGCCAGGGCGAACGCGACAAGGCGGGCGAACTCTTCAACGACATGGTCGCCGACGGCACCCTCGCCGCGCCGCTCGCCATCGGCCGTGACCACCTCGACTGCGGCTCGGTGGCCTCCCCGTACCGCGAGACCGAAGCCATGCTCGACGGCTCCGACGCCATCGCCGACTGGCCGCTGCTGAACGCCATGGTGAACGTGGCCTCCGGCGCCTCGTGGGTGTCCCTCCACCACGGCGGCGGCGTCGGCATGGGCCGCTCGATCCACGCCGGCCAGGTGTCCGTCGCCGACGGCACGAAGCTCGCGGGCGAGAAGATCCGCCGCGTCCTGACCAACGACCCCGGCATGGGTGTCATCCGGCACGTCGACGCGGGCTACGACATCGCGGAGAAGACCGCCGAAGCCCAGGGCGTCCGCGTCCCGATGCGCGAGGGCGGCGACGCGTGAGCACGAACGCACACGGTACGGGCGGCGCGCCAGGCCCCGGCGGCGCGCGGGCGGCGGAACCCGCAGCCGCGGTCGTCGGCGGCGACGGTTTCCACACCATGTGGGCGGACCTCCTGCCCCTCGGCCGGGACAAGTCCTCGGGCGGCTACCGCCGTTACGCCTGGACCGCGGCCGACGCCGACTGCCGGGCCTGGTTCCGTGCGCAGGCCGAGGCACGCGGGCTCACCTACGAACTGGACCGCAACGGCAACCAGTGGGCCTGGCAGGGCGACCCGCTCGCCGGGGACGCCGTCGTCATCGGCTCCCACTTGGACTCCGTGCCCGACGGCGGGGCCTTCGACGGCCCCCTCGGGGTCGTCTCCTCCTTCGCGGCGCTCGACGAACTCCGCCGCAGGGGAGCGGAGTTCACGAGGCCCGTCGCCGTCACCAACTTCGGTGACGAGGAGGGCGCCCGGTTCGGACTGGCCTGCGTCGGGTCCCGGCTCGCCGCCGGACAGCTCACGCCGCAGAAGGCGTACGAACTGCGTGACGGCGACGGCATCACCCTCCCGCAGGCGATGGAGGCGGCCGGTCACGATCCGTCCACCCTCGGCCCCGACCCCGAACGCCTCGCCCGCATCGGCGCGTTCGTCGAACTGCACGTCGAACAGGGCCGGGCACTGGACCTCACGGGCAACCCGGTCGGCCTCGCCTCCGCGATCTGGCCGCACGGCCGCTGGCGCTACGACTTCCACGGCGAGGCCAACCACGCGGGCACCACTCGCCTCGCCGACCGCCGCGACCCCATGGTGACGTACGCGGAGACCGTCCTCGCCGCCCGCGCGCAGGCCGAGTTCACCGGCGCCCTCGCCACCTTCGGCAAGGTCTCCGTCGAGCCGAACGGCGTCAACGCCATCCCCTCCCTCGTCCGGGGCTGGCTCGACTCCCGCGCCGCCGACCAGGACACCCTCGACGAGGTCGTCGCGGGCATCGAGGCCGCCGCGCAGCAGGCCGCCGCGAGGGCCGGCATCGACCTCCGGATCGTCCGGGAGTCCTTCACCCCCGTCGTGGAGTTCGCCCACGCCCTGCGCGACGAACTCGCCCGCCTCCTGGGACCCGGCATCCCGGTGCTCGGCACCGGCGCCGGACACGACGCCGGAATCCTCTCCGCCTCCGTACCGACCGCCATGCTGTTCGTACGCAACCCCACCGGCGTCTCGCACTCCCCGGCGGAGTACGCAGCCGAGGACGACTGCGTCGCCGGGGTGCTCGCACTCGCCGACGTCACGGAAGGTCTCGCCTGCGCATGACGACCTATTGGCTGGAACACGCCTGGCTCGGCACCCACGTCGAACCGGGCGTGCTGGTCGACGTCCCCGACGACGGCCGCATCTCCTCCGTCCGTACGCAGGTCGCGGTGCCCCCGCCGGCCGCGACCGCCCTGCGCGGCCTCACCCTCCCCGGCCTCGCCAACGCCCACTCGCACGCCTTCCACCGGGCGCTGCGCTCCACCGTCCAGGTCGGCTCCGGCACCTTCTGGACCTGGCGCGAGGTCATGTACGGCGTCGCCTCCCGCCTCACGCCCGACTCGTACCACGCCCTCGCGCGCGCCGTGTACGCGGAGATGGCACTGGCCGGCATCACGTCCGTGGGCGAGTTCCACTACGTCCACCACGCACCGGACGGCACCCCGTACGCCGACCCCAACGCGATGGGCGACGCACTGGTCGCCGCCGCTTCGGACGCCGGAATCCGCCTCACCCTGCTGGACGCGGCGTACCTCTCCGCGGGCTTCGGCGAGCCCCCCACCGCCCACCAGCGCCGCTTCTCCGACGGCACGGCCCAGGCGTGGGCGGAGCGCGTCTCGGGGCTGCGGGACTCCGCGTACGTACGGCACGGAGCCGCCATCCACTCGGTGCGCGCCGTGCCCGCCGCCGAGCTGGCCACGGTCGCCCAGTGGGCGCGGGACCGCGAGGCCCCCCTGCACGTCCACCTCTCCGAGCAGACCGCCGAGAACGACGCCTGCCTGGCCGCCCACGGCTGCACCCCGACCCGGCTGCTCGCCGACCACGGCGTGCTGGGCCCGCGCACCACCGGCGTCCACAACACCCACCTCACGGACGCGGACATCAAGCTCCTCGGCTCGTCCGCCACCGGCACCTGCATGTGCCCCACCACCGAACGCGACCTCGCCGACGGCATCGGACCGGCCGTCCGGCTCCAGCGGGCGGGCTCGCCGCTCTCCCTCGGCAGCGACAGCCACGCCGTCATCGACCTCTTCGAAGAGGCCCGCGCGATGGAGCTGAACGAACGCCTCCGCTCCCGTACCCGGGGCCACTGGACGGCGGCGGCCCTCCTGCGCGCGGCCTCCGCCGACGGCCACGCGGCGCTGGGCTGGCCGGATGCGGGAGTGATCGAACCCGGCGCGCTCGCCGACCTCACGACCATCGCCCTGGACACCGTCCGCACGGCGGGGCCCGTCCCGATACTGGGCGCCGAGACGGCCGTCTTCGCCGCCACGGGCGCGGACGTCCGGCACACGATCGTCGGCGGACGCCAGGTGGTCCGGGACGGAATCCACACCACGGTTCCGGACACGGCCGCGGCACTGGCCTCCTCGATCAGGGCGCTGCACGGCTGATCCGCGGGCTGGCTCGGGGCGGCGAGGACTCCGTCCCACAGGTATCCCGCGGCCGAAGCGCGTCGGCGGTCCCGACTTCCCACTGCCCGTGCGGAGCGGGCGGTGCGGCGCGATCGCCTCGTCCTGCGGTCACCCGACCTCCCGCGGGTCGGGAACCGGTCCGTGGTCCGCGCCGTGATCCGTGGTGAGCGCCGCCGGCAGTTCGGGGTCGGAGTGGACTTGGGCCGTGTGCTGCCAGGCGGTGAGGAGCTTGGGTGCTCGTCATCACCCACACGAGGGGCGTGCAGGGACCGACGTACCCGGACGACTCGGGCGGATCAGGACCGGCGCGGTACGCGGCGGGGCGTGCCGTCGCTGTCGGCCGGGTGGTCGGCGAGGGCCAGGAGCCGGTGCGTCGCGACGCATCCGGGACAGGCGTGGACGTCGCCCCCGCCGCCGGACCCGCCGTGGATGAGTCCGACTTTCACCGGCTGCCCGGTCTCCTCCTTGCACCAGCCGCACTGCTGGCGAGGCATTACTGCGGCGCCCTCCACCTCCTGCCGTCCCAGTTCGATGAGTTCCCGCACGATGCGGGCGGTGGCGAGTACCGACGGTTCGTGCGCGCACGGGGGGATCACCCAGTGCGCGCCCGGCGGCCCGAGCCGGGAGGGGTGCGGGACGCCGAGGTGGGCGCCGCGCCCCAGGCAGGTGCCGAGCGCGCAGGCCCAGGTCTCGGTGCTCTGCGGCGGTACGAGTGCGTAGTACATGCCGTTGCCGGGGTCGAGGAGCATCGGACCGTCGACGGTCCCGTTGGCGCGCAGGGCGGCGCGGACCAGCACTTCCGGGATGCGGACGGCGTCGAAACGGCGGCCGAGAGGAAGGAGGGCGACCCCGCGCGCACCCCACTCGGTGTGTGCCTGGGAGGGGTCGTCGTGGGCGGCGGCGAGCCAGGCCGCGCTGGGTTCTGCGGTCCTCGGCCCGGCGGGGAAAACCGTCCGGTCCATTGCCTCGTGTGCCTCCACGAACCTCAACTCCCTTGTGCGTGCCACGGAGTGAGCGCTGATGTGCGGCGCCCGGCATGCACAGAGACTGGACCGGTGGACCGGTCCAGTCAAGAGAGGTTCAGGAATCCAACCCCATCGAGTAGTGCTCCTCGCGCTGCCAGAGGTCGGCGGGAGTGATGCCCTCCTCGCAGACGAGCGCCCGCCCCTTCGTATCGCGTGCCGTGTGGACCACCACTGCGGCAGCGGCAGGGTTCTCGACGCCCAGGAGTTCCGCCTCGTCGGCCGTGAGTAGGCGCACGGTCGTGACGTCGGTGCCCTGCTCCGGGGTGCGACCCGTCTGGCGTGCCACATAGCGGGTGGTGCCTTCCGCCAATGGCCCCTCCTCCTTCAGGCGTGGAGCCGCGTCCGCCACGTCCGACGGGAACCACGCCGTGACCAGGGTGAACGCGCCCCCGTCCGGAAGCATCACAAGTCGCCTGCGCCGCAACGCGACTTCGGAGTGCGCCAGGCCAAGTGCATCGGCGACCGGGCCGGGCGGAACCTGCCAGTCGGGCTTACCCAGCCGCCGGAAGGGCAGGCCGACCGCGATCCGCGAGGAGGACTGGCGGTTGCCCGCAGGCCGAGCGACAGGGGTTTCCGTCACCGTGAAACCCGAACCTGCGCGGGCAACGACGAGCCCGTCGTTGCGCAGTACGTCCATCGCCTTGACGACGGTCGCGCGCGACACGGACCACTGGTCGGCAAGGTCCCGCCCGGACGGCAGAAGCGCCCCCGGGCCGAACTCCCCGTCCGCGATCCGTGCCCGCAGAGCTTCCGCGATCTGCTCGTACTTCAGGGTTGCCATCTTTGTTCCCTCGCTCCCGCTCGCTGGAACCCCCGGACCGGTCCACCGGTCAATTTATGGCCAAGCCCTCTCGCCACCGCAGGCCGGGGCGGCACAATGCGCCCATGACGAATCCGGCAGTGGCTCCCGGCATCCTCGACTTCTACGCCGAGACCATCGACGAGAGCACCCGCCTGTCCGGCTCCGCCGACGGCAGGCTGGAGATGGTCCGGACGCAGGAGCTGCTCCGACGGCACCTGCCCGCCGCCCCGGCCGGTGTCCTCGACGTCGGCGGAGGCCCCGGCGCGCATGCGGCCTGGCTGGTGGCCGACGGGTATGCCGTGCATCTCGTCGACCCGGTACGCCGACATGTCGAGCAAGCCCGGAAAAGCGGCTGCACAGTGGAGTTGGGCGACGCCCGGAACTTGAGCGCCGGGGACGAGTCGTACGACGTCGTCCTCGTCATGGGCCCGCTGTACCACCTCGTCGACGCCGCCGACCGGCACCGCGCACTCACCGAGGCGTACCGCGTCGTACGCCCCGGCGGCCTGGTCGCGGCGGCGGGCATCAACCAGTACGCCTCCCTCTTCGAGCACACCGCGTACGCCCACCTCGACCGGGAGCCGATCCGCGCGAACATCGAGAAGATCCTCGCCACTCACGTCCACGACGGAAAGCGCGGCTTCACCGAGGCGTACTTCCACAGCCCGCAGCAGCTGGAACAGGAGATGCGCGAGGCCGGGTTGCACACCGTCACCGTGTACGGCGTCGAAGGCCCTGCCTGGTCCCTGCTCAAGGCCACCGAGCAGTACGCCGACGAGTCCGTCGCCGACTCGTCGCTCTTCGCCTCGGCCCTCACCGCCGCTCGCCTTGCCGAGCCGTACCCCGAACTGCTCGCCGCGTCCTCACATCTGTTGGCCGTGGGAACGAAGACCCCGGCCCGCGCTTGAGCTCCGAGCCCCGACCCCCGAGACCTCTTTACTAGGAATGGACGGTGGGACTCCTCCCCGCCACCCACCCCTTCGCGTGCGCGCGACGTGCGCGCAGCCTGCGCCAACTCGACACCGCCCAGCGTCAGATGACTTTTCGTGATCGTGTCGCGACCACGCGTGGCGAGCGTGTACCGTGCGTCACAACAGAACGACCCCCATGCGGTGGTGGAACACCGCACAGGGGTCTGACCACCAGATCATGACTTTCAAGGAGTCGATCCCATGGCTGTTGCGCAGCTTAGTCGCGCCCTCCACGCTCCCGCCCACCCGATGGCCAATCCCGGGTACGGGAAGAAGTCCGCGCCCGACCAACTGCCCCTCGACGGCGGCACCTTCGCACACCTGCCCAGGCGTGAAGCGGCCATCGCCCGGTACATCGACCTCCTTCCCGACGGGTCCGACATCAGCATCAAGACCCTCGCCCGGGAGATCGAGGGGTACGGGCAGGCGGCCGTCGCCTCCGCTCTGCGGTACCTCTCGGCCGCCGGGCACCTGCGTCGGTTCGGGGTGGACGTGCACGTCGAGAGGGAGGGGTACCGGCGGGTCACTCACACCCACTTCTCCCGGACCGCCCGCCCCGAGCACTGGTGGCGCGCCTTCCTCGCCGAGGACGTTCCCGAGAGCGGCAAGGACCAGCCCGAGCAGCCCGAGGAACCCGCGCGGCGCGGGTACCGGGCGCTGGCCCGGATCGCCCGTACCGAGCCGCAACTGCCCCTCTCCGCCGCGTCCTGCGAAGCCCTCGCCCCGCTCGCGGGGGAGTGGTTCGAGCGAGGGATGAGCGAGTCGCAGTTCGTGTGGACGCTGACGTTCGCGCTGCCCCGGCCCGTGCGCCACCCCTTCGGCTTCGTGCAGCAGCGGCTGATCAACGAGATGCCGCCCGAACTGCCGGGTCCCGTACAGGGGTTGGTGCACATGGAGTGCACCGGGTGCGGGGTGCCGGGGGTGCCCGAGGCGCTGCCCGGCGGGCTCTGCGGGCCGTGCCGCAGCGTGCCGTACGAGCCTGCGCACGACGGCCCGCCGGCCGAGGTCGTACGGGGCAGGGCGGCCCGCATCCGGCACGACCTGCGTGGGCGCGGGGACGGGCCTGCTGCGAGGATGCGGGGATGAGTGCCACGACGAACACCACCACCCTCATCAGCAACATCGGTAGCCTCGTCACCAACGATCCGTCCCAGGGGTCCGGCGGCCCCCTCGGCCTCGTCGAGGACGCCGCCGTCGTCATCGAGGGCGACCGCATCGCATGGGTGGGCGCCGCCGCCGACGCTCCGGCCGCCGACACCGTGCACGACGCACGGGGCCGTGCCGCGATCCCCGGCTTCGTCGACTCCCACTCCCACCTCGTCTTCGGCGGCGACCGCACGCAGGAGTTCAACGCCCGCATGTCCGGCCGCCCCTACGAGGCGGGCGGCATCCGTACCACCGTCGCCGCCACCCGCGCGGCGACCGACGAGGAACTCGCGGCCAACCTCGCCAAGTACCTGCGGGAGGCGCTGCACCAGGGCACCACGACCTTCGAGACCAAGTCCGGGTACGGCCTCACCGTCGACGACGAGGCCCGCGCGCTGCGCATCGCGAGCGCCCAGACCTCGGAGGTCACCTACCTCGGCGCGCACATCGTCTCCCCGGACCACGCGGACGACCCGGCCGGATACGTCGCCCTCGTGACCGGCGAGATGCTGGACGCCTGCGCCCCGTACGCGCGCTGGATCGACGTCTTCTGCGAGAAGGGGGCCTTCGACGGGGACCAGGCGCGGGCGATCCTGACGGCCGGGAAGGCGAAGGGGCTGCTGCCGCGCATCCACGCCAACCAGCTCTCGTACGGGCCGGGCGTCCAGCTCGCGGTGGAGCTCGACGCCGCCAGCGCCGACCACTGCACGCACCTCACCGACGCGGACGTGGACGCGCTCGCGCAGGGGAACACCGTCGCGACGCTGCTGCCGGGGGCCGAGTTCTCCACCCGCGCCCAGTGGCCCGACGCGCGGCGGCTGCTCGACGCCGGGGCCACCGTGGCGCTGTCGACGGACTGCAACCCGGGGTCCTCGTTCACGTCCTCGATGCCGTTCTGCATCGCGCTCGCCGTACGCGACATGGGGATGACCCCCGACGAGGCCCTGTGGTCCGCGACGGCGGGCGGCGCGCGGGCGCTGCGGCGTCAGGACGTGGGGCGGCTCGCGGTCGGGGCACGGGCCGACCTCGCGCTGCTGGACGCGCCCAGCCATGTGCACCTGGCCTACCGGCCGGGCGTTCCGCTGGTCTCGGAAGTCTGGCGCGAAGGGGTGCGTGCGGTGTGATCCGCTGGGTAGGCGGACCTCGTACAACGCAGTGAAGGACTGCCCCGGATACGGCCTGGGGCAGCCCTTCGCGTACGTGACTCCCTACGGAGGCGACGAGAATCGCTCCTCGCTCATCCTCCCCGTCACTCCTCGACGGTCAGCCCCTTGCGGAGCTTGACCAGCGTGCGCGAGAGGAGACGCGAGACGTGCATCTGCGAGATGCCGAGTTCGTCGCCGATCTCGGACTGCGTCATGTTCGCGACGAAGCGCAGCGAGAGGATCTGCCGGTCGCGGGTCGGGAGGGAAGCGATCAGGGGCTTGAGGGACTCGATGTACTCGATGCCCTCGATGCCGTTGTCCTCGTAGCCGATCCGGTCGGCCAGCGCGCCCTCGGAGTCGTCCTCCTCGGGCTGGGCGTCCAGCGAACTCGCCGTGTAGGCGTTGCTCGCGGCCATGCCCTCGACGACTTCTTCCTTGCTGATGCCCAGGCGCTCGGCGAGTTCCGCGACGGTCGGGGAGCGGTCCAGCTGCTGGGCCAGCTCGTCACCGGCCTTCGCCAGGTCCAGGCGCAGTTCCTGGAGGCGGCGCGGGACGCGCACCGACCACGACGTGTCGCGGAAGAAGCGCTTGACCTCGCCGATGATCGTCGGCATCGCGAAGGTGGGGAATTCCACACCGCGGCTGAGTTCGAAGCGGTCGATGGCCTTGATCAGGCCGATCGTGCCGACCTGGATGATGTCTTCCATCGGTTCGCTGCGGGTGCGGAAGCGGGAGGCCGCGAACTTCACCAGGGCGAGGTTCAGCTCGACCAGGGTGTTGCGGACGTAGGCGTGCTCGTGGGTTCCCTCTTCGAGGGATTCGAGGCGCTCGAAGAGCGTCTTCGACAGAGCCCTGGCGTCCACCGGTCCCACCTGGTCGTACGGCGGGATCTCGGGGAGGTCGGCGAGGCTCTCGGGGCGCTCGGTCGGCTCCGTCAGTACGACGGTCTCGGTCAGCAGGGCGGGCTCCGCGCCTGCCGTTCCGGTTTCGCTGTCGGTGAGCTCGGGCAGGGATGTCGACGACGCGTCCCGTCGGTGAGCGGTATGCGTTTCGTCGAGCCGGGGTGACATGGTCTCCTCCATCGTTCTCGGCATATGGCTGCCGATGCCGATACGTGTTCCTGCGGTGAAGCGGCGCCTCCAAAGCCGGTGGTGGGCGGGCGGTGGTCGGATCTGTCGTGTCTAGCCCTACCCGCTCGAAGTACGGACTCGCAAGTACCTTATGTCCGAATAAGACCAGTTCAGGGGGTTGTTCGGCTACCCGTGCGTGTGAAGAAGGCGTAGTCTTCTGCTGCTGTCGGGAGCATTACGCGCCGCCTTGATCCGCCCTTAGGGTGCAGACAGGCGGTGCCCGGTCCGACCGGGCGCAGTCAGCGAGCAGTACGAGTACGCAGAAGAACACGACGGCGAAATGGGACGGGCATGGACCGCGGGACGGTCGGCAGCGCGAACCGGGGCCGGCTTCAGGTCGAAGTGCGGACCGAAGGCCGGAACGAGATCGTGACTCCGGCAGGTGAGCTGGATCACCACACGGCCGAACTGTTGAGGGAACCCCTTGAGCAGGCACTCGACGACGGGCGGACACGCCTCGTGGTCGACTGCTCCCTGCTCGAATTCTGTGACTCCACCGGGCTGAACGTACTGCTCGGGGCGCGCCTGAAGGCGGAGGCCGCGGGCGGCGAGGTGCACCTCACGGGCATGCAGCCGGTGGTGGCCAGGGTCTTTGAGATCACCGGGGCGGAGGCGGTCTTCACCGTCCACGACTCGCTCGAATCCGCACTCCGCGACTGACCTCCCGCACCCTCCCCGTGCTCGCCCGTGTGGCGGACGTGGCGTGGTCCCTTCCGAATAGTGGGTGTTCTCACGGTTCGGTCGGGCAGGAGGACTCTCAGACCCTGCGAAAAGTTCCCACCAGAAGTCCTGCCCGTAACCCCACGCCAACGACGACTTGGTGAATCGGTGAGGTGAAGCGCTGATGAGCACCACCCGGCAGCATCCGCCGGGCGACCTCGGCCCCGAGCCGGACGGCATCGCCTCCGTCTCCGAGGCGTCCGCGGACGCGCCCGCGTCCGTCTCCGGCACGTCCGTGCCGGAGGGTTCCGCAGCCCTCTCGGACACGTCCGTGTCGGAGGTCTCCCTGAGCGGCGGCCCCACCTCCCGGAGGGAAGCCGGTGACCCCGGGGCGGAGGGCGCCGGCGCGGGGACGGCCGGGTTCGGCGTCGCCGCCGAGCCCGCCGCCCGCGTCGCCCGCGAGTCCGTCGAGCAGGTGCGCTCCCTCCCGCTGAACGGCGCGAGCGGCATCGTCCCGCTCGCCCGCGACTTCACGCGACAGGCGCTCTACGACTGGGGCTGGCTGCCCGCGTCCACCGCCGACCGCAAGGCCGCCGCCGAGGACGTGCTGCTGGTCGTCTCCGAACTGGTCACCAACGCGTGTCTGCACGCCGAGGGCCCCGACAGCCTGCGCGTCTCCAGCGACGGCAAGGTGCTGCGCCTCGAAGTCACCGACCGCAGCGCCGGCGAACCCTCGCCGCGCAGCCCGCACCAGGCGGGCCGCCCCGGCGGACACGGCATGTTCATCGTCCAGCGTCTCTGCCTGGACTGGGGCGTCGTCCGCACGCCGGAGGGCGTCGGGCCGACCAACGGAAAGACGGTCTGGGCGGAACTCGCCGCTCCGGCCCCCTGATCCGGACCCCGGAGAACCCGGGGACGCCGCCCGTACGGGGCGCACGCAGCCTGTGGGAGAGCACGTCGATACGGCGTGCTCTTTGTCTTCCCCTCGACAGGCCCCGGGCGTACCTTGAGCGCCAATCTGATGCGCCGTCAGCAATTCGGCCGCTCCGTCCGGTCCCGTTGCCCGGCGGTGCTCCGGCGCACGAGGGGATCACAAGGTGACCTACCACAAGCGCACCCGCGGCCGGTCGGCTCTCGCACTGGCCGCGGCGGTCGCGGGCTCGGCGGTGCTGCTCGCCGCCCCCGCCGCCCACGCCGACGTCGTCGACGTCGACTACCAGTGCAAGACCCCGATCGGCGACAAGGGCGCGGTCTCCCCGATCGACATCAGGGCCGTCAGGAACGGCGACGGTCACATCCTCACCATGACCTTCCGGAAGGGCGTGTCCTCCAGCCCCGTCGAACTCGGCAAGGGCGCCATGAAGCCGAGCGCCGTGATCGAGGTCGGCGGCGCGGACGACGGCACGGTCGCCGTCACGGGACCCGCCAACTCCGAGGCACTGCCCGCCAACACCCCCATCCGGATCGGCGACCTGTCCGGGACCTACACCCCGAAGAAGAGCGGCAAGGTCACCTTCACCGCATCGGTCCTCACCATTAAGGCCCTCGGCACCACGACCACCTGCACACCCTCCAACAACCCCAAGCCCTCCCTGGAGCTGACCATACGGGCAGCCGACGGCCCGGCGGCGGGAACCGGACGGACGGGCGACGGCGACGCCTCCGGCGGCACGTCGCAGGGCGGCCCCGCCGATACCGGCGAACTCCCCAGAACAGGCCCCCTCGACTCCGCCACCGCCCTGGCCACCCTCGGCGGCACCGCCCTCCTCACGGGCGCGGCCGGAGTGCTCTGGCTGACCAAGCGCCCCACGACGGCCGGGCGGCCCCGCGGGACCACCGGCTGACCCGGAACGCGACCTGGCGCACCGCGGGCCCCCGCGACCGGCCGCCGGGGCGGGCGCGGCGCTGTGGACCCGTACGACGGAGGAGGGCAGCCCATGAGGGACAGCCGGGTGCGCCGCAGCGCGGCGGCGCTGAGCGCCGTGCTGCTCCTGCTGCCGGCGGGAACACCGGCGGCAGCCGACGGGACGAAACCCGCCATCACCCTCTCCAGGGCCGAGGCGGGCCAGGGCGGGGAGATCACCGTCAGGGGCAGCGGCTGGCGGCCCGGCGCCCTCCTGACGCTGCTGATCTGCGGCGCGCCCGCGCCCGCCGCCCCGGCTCCCGGCGGCGCCGACTCCTGTGCCAACGGCGCGGGCCGCACCGTCACCACCGACGCCCGCGGCGCCTTCCATCGGCGGCTGCCGGTCACCGAGCCGCCGAAACCCTGCCCGTGCGTCGTGCACGTCGCCGCCGTCACCGGCCGCCCGGTCTCCGCGGCGGCCGCGTTCACGGTGGCCGGCCACCCGGCCCCGCCGCTGCCCGGGTCCGCCCCGAGCGCCGCGCGGCTCGCGGCCACCGGCCGTACGGTACGGCTCGACGGATCCAGCACGCTGCTGACCTGGTTCGGGGCACCGCAGACCCGCACGGTGGTCCTACGGGTCGGCAACGCCGGGACCGACCCCGTCACCGACCCCGTCTTCCGGGTCGGCACCTCCCACGGGATCCTCGCCCCCCAATGGGAGGAACGCCCGTGGCGCGGCACCCTCGCACCCGGCGAACAGACCGAGGTCGCCCTCGACGTGGCGCTCGCGGAAGGCGCGCACGGCGACTACCTGGTGTCGGTGAAGCACGGGGAGAAACTGCTGGCCGCCCAGGAGTGGGACGTGGGTCGGCCGTGGGGCGTGGTCCTGTTCTGGCTGCTGACGGCACTCGTCGTCCCCGCGGGGCTGTTCCGGGCCGGGATGGCCCTGGTGGACCGGGCACGGCCGGGCACCGCCGGGCCCCTCCCCGTACGCCGCGGGGGCGAGGCGGCCGGGGAGCGGCCGGGGGCTGCGGGGGAGGAGAACGGGGCTGCGGAGGTGCCGGTCACGGCCGCGGAGGAGGGGTCCGGTGGGGCGGGGGTGCCGGTCAGGACCGCGGAGGAGGGACCCGGGGCGGCGCGGGCGCCGACGAGAGGCGTGGGGGAGGCGTAGGAGGCGTTCGGGCACGACGGAGGGCCGCCGCACCGAAACCGGTGCGACGGCCCTCCGTACGAGCGCGGCGCGCGGTCAGCGCACCTCGCCCATGAGTCCGCGCACCTTGTTGCGCGACAGGTAGATCGCGACACCCGCGAGCGCGGCGGCGGCGGCCTCGAAGACGACGACGCCCGAGCTGTTGAGGTCGACCCCGGCGACGGCCAGCATGCCGGTCACGCTGTCACCCGCGGTGACGGCGAGGAAGAAGACACCCATCATCTGCGACGCGTACTTGGCCGGAGCCATCTTCGTGGTCAGCGACAGACCCACGGGCGACAGGCACAGCTCGGCGACGGTGTGCATCAGGAAGATCAGCACCAGCCACCACATGGTGACCTTCGTACCGCCGGTGGCCAGGCCCATCGGGATGAGGAACACGAAGAACGACGCGCCGGTGACACCGAGGGCGATGGCGAACTTCACGATCGTGCTGGGCTCGCGGTTGCGGCGGGCCAACGCCAGCCACATGGCCGCGAAGACCGGCGCGAGCAGCATCACGAAGCCCGGGTTCAGCGCCTGGAACAGGGTGTTCGGCATGTCCCAGCCGAAGAGGTTGCGCTCGGTCTTGGAGTCACCGAACAGGGACAGCGTCGACGCGCCCTGGTCGAAGATCATCCAGAAGATGGCCGCGGCGGCGAAGAAGTAGATGAACGCCGTCATCTTCGTCTGCTCTTCGTCCGACAGGTCCTTGTCCCGCTTGATCTTGACCAGTACCGCGACCGGGATCAGCAGACCGGCCAGGATGATCGGGACCAGCACCCAGTTCAGGGTCAGCCGGAAGACACCGGTGAAGTTCACCAGCAGGTAGAAGGCCGCGACCACCGCGACGCCCAGCAGCGCCTTGGTGACGACCGCGCGCTTCTCGTCCGACGACAGCGGGTTCGGCACCCGGCTGCTCTCCTGGCTGAGGTGGCGGGAGCCGAACAGGAACTGTGCCGCGCCGAGCGCCATGCCCAGAGCCGCCAGACCGAAGCCCAGGTGCCAGTTGACCTTCTCGCCCAGAATGCCGATGGCGAAGGGCGCGACGACGGCACCGAGGTTGATGCCCATGTAGAAGATCGTGAAGCCGCCGTCGCGACGGACGTCCTTGGGATCGGCGTACAGGTGGCCGACCATCGTGGAGATGTTGGCCTTCAGCAGACCCGAGCCGATCGCGACCAGGCCCAGACCGACGAAGAACATCACCTGTCCCGGCAGCGCCAGCGAGAGGTGGCCGGCGACGATCACGAAGCTCGCGATCATGACCGTCTTGCGGGCGCCCCAGACGCGGTCGCCGAACCAGCCACCCGGCATGGCCATGAGGTAGACCATGGCCACGTAGACGGAGTAGATGGCCGTGGCGGTCGCCGCGGTCATCGCGAGACCACCGCCCTGGCTGCCGGTCGCCGCGTCGGCGCCGCCGGACACCAGGTACATCACCAGCAGTGCGCGCATGCCGTAGTAGGAGAAGCGCTCCCACATCTCGGTCATGAACAGTGTGGCCAGGCCGCGGGGGTGGCCGAAGAAGGCCGTGTCCTCGCCGGCAGCGCCGGGAGAATCCTTCGTCAGGCTGGACGCCATGGTCGATCCTTGCTTGCTCGGGACGCGTCCGCGGGATGGCGGGGTACGCGCCCGGTGGGGGGCAGGCCGGCACCGGAGCGGAAAGGTCCCCGCCCCGGGATCCACGCCACGCTGCGCATCGTCGCGCGCGAGGCCCGGCCGTAGGTCATTCACTGCCGTCAGATCGGTGGACCCGATCAGCACACAAAAGGACCCTTGGCAGTCATTGCCGCCAAAGGCCCCCGATTAGTGCAACAAACGCGCTCGCCACCTTACGACACGACAGTGCGGCATATGGAAGGACTTGAGAGATGGATCACAGGTGACATTGGAACCAACTCAACATATTCAAAGGTCCCAACCGAGATCGAGTCAATGACTCGCAGGCGTCGGTCACTCACCCACGCTTCCTCCCGGCGCACCGGCCACGCCGACTAACATGCCCCCATGACCCGTGTACTGCTCGCCGAGGACGACGCGTCCATTTCGGAGCCATTGGCCCGCGCACTGCGTCGGGAGGGGTACGAGGTCGAGGTCCGCGAGGACGGACCCAGCGCCCTCGACGCCGGACTCCAGGGCGGCGTCGACCTCGTCGTGCTCGACCTCGGGCTGCCCGGCATGGACGGCCTGGAGGTCGCCCGGCGGCTGCGCGCCGACGGGCACACCGTGCCGGTCCTCGTCCTGACCGCCCGCGCCGACGAGGTGGACACCGTCGTCGGCCTCGACGCCGGCGCCGACGACTACGTCACCAAGCCCTTCCGCCTCGCCGAACTCCTCGCCCGGGTCCGGGCCCTGCTGCGGCGCGGCGCCGCGGAGCCCGCCCCGGCCCCCGCCACCCACGGCGTACGGATCGACGTCGAGTCGCACCGCGCGTGGATGGGCGACGAGGAACTCCAGCTCACCGCCAAGGAGTTCGACCTGCTGCGGGTCCTGGTACGGGACGCGGGCCGGGTCGTCACCCGCGACCAGCTGATGCGCGAGGTCTGGGACACCACCTGGTGGTCCTCCACCAAGACCCTCGACATGCACATCTCCTGGCTGCGCAAGAAGCTGGGCGACGACGCGGCGAACCCCCGCTACATCGCGACCGTCCGGGGCGTCGGCTTCCGCTTCGAGAAGAGCTGACGGCAGCGGCCCGCTCCGGTTCGGGGAGGGTCGACGGCAGTGAGCCGCTTCCGGTTCGGGGAGAGCTCACGGCAGCACCCTGCTCCGGTTCGAGGAGGGCTGGAAGCAGCACCCCGCTCCGTCAGGAGAAGGGCCGACGGCAGCGACCCGCTCCGGTTCGAGGAAAGCTGACGACAGCGGCCCACTCCGGTTCGAGGAGAGCTGACAGCAGCGACCCGCTCCGGAGCGGCCGTCCCGCACGGCGACCGTGCATCCTTGTCGCATGCGCCGCCGCCTGATCAACTCCACGCTCGCCGTGGTGCTCGTCGTCATCGCCGTCTTCGGGGTCTCCCTCGTCATCGTCGAGACCCGCACCATCAGCAACAGCGCCCAGGAGTCCGTCGACTCCGAAGCGCTGCGACTGGTCAGCGTCGTCGAAGGACGCCTCGGCGGCGACGGCAACGTCAGCCGTGGGGTGCTCGCCCAACAGATCGCGGGCAACCGGTACGCCCGCATCGACATCCCGGGCCGCGCCCCCATCGAGATCGGCGCCCGCCCCGGCGGCGGCGTCATCGAGGGCCGGTCGACCGGCGAGCACGGCGAGACGGTCACCGTCCAGGAGTCCCGCTCGACCGTCACCCGCGAGATCGGCCGCACCCTGCTGATCATCGGAGCGGTCGCACTGCTCGCCGTCGTCGCCGCCGTACTCCTGGCCGTACGGCAGGCCAACCGGCTCGCGTCCCCGCTCACCGACCTCGCCGAGACCGCCGAACGCCTCGGCTCCGGCGACCCCCGCCCGCGCCACCGCCGTTACGGGGTCCCCGAACTGGACCGGGTCGCCGACGTCCTCGACGCCTCCGCGGAACGCATCGCCCGGATGCTCACCGCGGAACGGCGGCTCGCCGCCGACGCCTCCCACCAGCTCCGCACCCCGCTGACCGCCCTGTCCATGCGGCTGGAGGAGATCACGCTCACCGACGACCTCGACACCGTCAAGGACGAAGCCACGATCGCCCTCACCCAGGTCGAACGGCTCACCGACGTCGTCGAGCGCCTCCTCACCAACTCCCGCGACCCGCGCACCGGCTCCGCCGTCTCCTTCGACCTCGACGAAGTGATCAAGCAGCAGATCGAGGAGTGGCGCCCCGCCTACCGCAGCGCCGGGCGGGCGATCGTACGGTCCGGGAAGAAGGAGCTGCGGGCCGTCGGCACGCCGGGCGCGGTCGCCCAGGTGCTCGCCGCGCTCATCGAGAACTCCCTCATGCACGGCGGCGGGACCGTCGCCCTGCGCTCCCGCGTCACCGGCAACCAGGCCGTCATCGAGGTCACCGACGAGGGACCGGGCGTCCCCGTCGACCTCGGCGCACGCATCTTCGAGCGGACCATCAGCGGTCGCAACTCCACCGGGATCGGCCTCGCCGTCGCCCGCGACCTCGCGGAGGCGGACGGCGGACGCCTCGAACTCCTCCAGCAGAAGCCCGCCGTCTTCGCCCTCTTCCTCAGCACCGTCGCCGCCGACAGCAGGCGGGAGCGGGAGGGCGGGAAGACGATCAGGTGAGCCGGGGCGCGTGAGCCGGGGCGCGTGAGCCGGGGTGCGCGGGTCCCCGCGACCGGACGCACCGTGGAGAGCCGACCGTCAGCCGTCAGCCGTCAGCCGTCAGCCGTCAGCCGTCAGCCGTCAGCCGTCAGCCGTCAGCGGTCGGAGGTCAGCGGTCGGAGGTCAGCGGTCGGAGGTCGGAGGTCGGAGGTCAGCGGTCGGAGGTGAGGTCATCGGTCGGAGGTCAGCCGACGCGCGAGGCGGCCGGGGCGGCCGGTTCCGCTTCCGGCTCGTCCGCCAGGGCCGCAGGCCCGTCCGCCAGGATCGTCTCGGCCTGACCCGCCGCCGTCGCGGGCAGCGTCCGGAACACCCACGTCCGGTACGACCAGAAACGGAACAGCGTCGCCACCCCGATGCCGAAGACCTTGAAGAAGTTGGACTGGAGCGGAGTGTTCCAGCCGAAACCGTACGTCGCCGCGTACAGCAGCCCGTTCTCCACGACCGCCCCGGCCACGCTGAACAGCAGGAACAGCGACAGCTCCCGGGCCCGCCCGCTCTTGTCGCGTTCCCGGTAGGTGAAGTAGCGGAAGCCGACGTAGTTGAAGAGCACCGCGATCACGGTGGCGACCAGACTGGCCCGCACCACCGGGAGGTCCGTGGTGTGCCGCAGCAGGTTGAACGCGGCCATGTTGACCAGCAGGCCGAGCCCGCCCACCGCACCGAACTTGGCCACCTCGCGCGCGAGCTGCTCCACACGGGTCCGCAACGCGGCTGTGCCGCCAGGCTCGCTCATGATGTCCGTCGACCCCGTTCGGTTGATGCCGTCAACCCCGCCATGCTAACCATCACTCCACCGGCGGCGTGCGGACCAGCGAACGGAGCGACCCCCCACGGGCCGCCTTGGTAGTTTCGTACGAAGGGCCGCGCGTCAGGTCTGGTGGGTGCCTACGGATACCCTGGTCGGGTGACGTTCCCGGTAGTCGGCATGGTCGGTGGCGGTCAGCTCGCCCGTATGACCCACGAGGCGGGCATCCCCCTCGGCATCAAGTTCAAGCTCCTCAGTGACACCCCCCAGGACTCGGCGGCCCAGGTGGTCAGCGACGTCGTCATCGGCGACTATCGCGACCTGGACACGCTGCGCGCCTTCGCGCGCGGCTGCGACGTGATCACCTTCGATCACGAACACGTGCCCACCGAACACCTGCGGGCCCTCGAAGCGGACGGCATCCCCGTCCGCCCCGGGCCCGACGCACTGGTGCACGCCCAGGACAAGGGGGTGATGCGCGCGAAACTCAGCGAGATCGGCGCACCCTGCCCCCGCCACCGGATCGTGTCCGATCCGGCGGACGTGACCGCGTTCGCGGACGAGGGCGACGGCTACCCCGTCATCCTCAAGACCGTCCGCGGCGGATACGACGGCAAGGGCGTGTGGTTCGTACGCTCCGAAGCCGACGCGCACGACCCGTTCCGCGCCGGGGTCCCGGTCCTCGCCGAGGAGAAGGTCGACTTCGTACGCGAACTCGCCGCCAACATCGTGCGCTCCCCGCACGGCCAGGCCGTCGCGTACCCCGTCGTCGAATCGCAGCAGGTCGACGGCGTGTGCGACACGGTGATCGCCCCGGCCCCCGGCCTCGCCGCCGACCTCTCCGGCGAGGCCCAGCAGCTCGCCATCCGCATCGCCGTCGAACTCGACGTGACCGGCCACCTCGCCGTCGAGCTCTTCGAGACCCGCGACGGCCGCCTGTTGGTCAACGAACTCGCCATGCGCCCGCACAACAGCGGCCACTGGACCCAGGACGGCGCGATCACCTCCCAGTTCGCCAACCACCTGCGCGCCGTCCTCGACCTTCCGCTGGGCGACCCGCGCCCGAGGTCGACGTGGACGGTCATGTGCAACGTCCTGGGCGGCGACTACCCCGACATGTACAAGCCGTACCTGCACGTCATGGCCCGCGACCCGCAGGCCGGGATCCACATGTACGGCAAGGACGTGAAGCCCGGCCGCAAGGTCGGCCACGTCAACACCTACGGCGACGACCTCGACGAGGTGCTCGACCGGGCCCGTCACGCCGCCGGCTACCTGCGAGGAACGATCACCGAATGACTGCTTCCGCACCCCTCGTCGGCATCGTCATGGGCTCCGACTCGGACTGGCCGGTCATGGAGGCCGCCGCCACCGCTCTCGCCGAGTTCGACGTCCCGTACGAGGTCGACGTCGTCTCCGCACACCGGATGCCGCACGAGATGATCGCGTACGGCGAGGAGGCGGCGGGCCGCGGCCTGAAGGCGATCATCGCGGGCGCGGGTGGCGCCGCCCACCTCCCGGGCATGCTCGCCTCCGTCACCCCGCTGCCCGTCATCGGCGTTCCCGTCCCGCTCAAGTACCTGGACGGCATGGACTCCCTGCTGTCCATCGTGCAGATGCCGGCGGGCGTCCCCGTTGCCACGGTCTCCGTCGCCGGGGCCCGCAACGCGGGCCTCCTCGCGGCCCGCATGCTCGCCGCCCACGACCCCGCACTGCTCACCCGCATGCGGGAGTTCCAGCAGGAGCTGAACGCCCAGGCCACCGAGAAGGGCAAGCGCCTGCGCACCAAGGCCATGAGCGACCCGGACTCCTTCGGCTTCGGCAAGTGACGGGAACCACGACCATGAACCACCTCTCCGCGGCCCGCGCCCACCTCGCCGACTTCCCCGTCGTCGACGGCCACAACGACCTCCCCTGGGCGCTGCGCGAACAGGTGCGCTACGACCTGGACCGCCTCGACATCGCCGCCGACCAGTCCGCCCACCTCCACACGGACCTGGCCCGGCTGAAGTCCGGCTGCGTGGGGGCCCAGTTCTGGTCGGTCTACGTCCGCACCGACCTCACCGGGGACTCCGCGGTCAGCGCGACCCTCGAACAGATCGACGTCGTCGACCAGCTCCTGGCCCGCCACCCCGACGACCTCGTCCGGGCCCTCACGGCGGACGACATGGAGGCGGCCCGCCGCGACGGCCGGATCGCCTCCCTGATGGGCGCCGAGGGCGGCCACTCCATCAACAACTCGCTCGCCACCCTGCGCGCCCTGCACACCCTCGGCGTGCGCTACCTGACGCTCACGCACAACGACAACACCCCCTGGGCGGACAGCGCCACCGACACCCCCGCCGCCGGCGGACTGACCGCCTTCGGCCGGGAAGTCGTACGCGAGATGAACCGCATCGGCATGCTCGTCGACCTCTCGCACGTCGCCGCCACCACCATGCGCGACGCCCTCGACACCTCCGAGGCGCCCGTCCTCTTCTCGCACTCCTCGTCCCGCGCGGTCTGCGACCACCCGCGCAACATCCCGGACGAGATCCTGGCCGCCCTGCCCGCCAACGGCGGCGTCGCGATGGCCACCTTCGTCCCCAAGTTCATCCTCCCGGAGGCGGTCGCCTGGACGGCCCGCGCCGACGAGAACATGCGCGCCCACGGCCTGCACCACCTCGACACCACCGCCGAGGGCATGAAGGTCCAGCGCGCCTTCGAAGCCGCGAACCCCCGCCCCGTGGCCACCGCCGCCACCGTCGCCGACCACCTCGACCACATGCGCGAGGTCGCCGGCGTCGACCACATCGGCATCGGCGGCGACTACGACGGCACGGCGTTCACCCCGTCCGGCCTTGAGGACGTCTCCGGCTACCCCAACCTGATCGCCGAACTCATCGGCCGCGGCTGGTCCTCCCAGGACCTCGCCAAGCTCACCTGGCACAACGCGGTCCGCGTCCTGCGCGACGCCGAATCCGTCGCCCGCGACCTCCAGCCCCGCCGCGCCCCGTCGAACGCGACGCTGGACCAACTGGACGGCTGAGCCGCCACGACGCACAGAACACCGCGCACAAAAGGGGACGCCCAGGCGGGGCGTCCCCTTTTGTGCGCGGTGTTCTGCTGGCGGTGTTCTGCTTGTCCGAGCAGGTTCTCGCTTACTTCGGCAGGTTCCGCGCCATCACGATGCGCTGGACCTGGTTCGTTCCTTCGTAAATTTGTGTGATTTTCGCGTCGCGCATCATCCGCTCCACCGGGTAGTCCCGCGTGTAGCCGTAGCCGCCCAGGAGCTGGATGGCGTCCAGGGTGATCTCCATGGCGGCGTCGGAGGCGTAGCACTTGGCCGCGGCGCCGAAGAAGGTCAGGTCGGCGTCGACGCGCTCGGACTTGGCGGCGGCGGCGTACGTGAGCTGGCGCGCGGCCTCCAGCTTCATGGCCATGTCCGCGAGCATGAACTGCACGCCCTGGAAGTCGCCGATCGGCTTGCCGAACTGCTTGCGCTCCTGGACGTAGCCCTTCGCGTAGTCCAGGGCGCCCTGGGCGATGCCGAGGGCCTGGGCGGCGATGGTGATGCGGGTGTGGTCGAGGGTCTTCATCGCGGTGGCGAAACCGGTGCCCTCGGCGCCGATCATGCGGTCGGCGGGGATGCGCACGTTGTCGAGGTAGACCTCGCGGGTCGGCGAGCCCTTGATGCCGAGCTTCTTCTCCGGAGCGCCGAAGGAGACGCCCTCGTCGGACTTCTCCACGACGAACGCGGAGATGCCCTTGGAGCGCTTCTCGGGGTCGGTGACGGCCATGACCGTGTAGTACTCGGACTCACCGGCGTTGGTGATCCAGCGCTTGACGCCGTTCAGGACCCAGAAGTCGCCGTCGCGGACGGCACGCGTCTTCATGCCGGCGGCGTCCGAACCCGCGTCCGGCTCGGAGAGGCAGTACGAGAACATCGCCTCGCCCTTGGCGAGCGGGGCGAGGTACTTCTTCTTGAGGTCCTCGGAGCCGGAGAGGATCACCGGGAGCGAGCCGAGCTTGTTGACCGCCGGGATGAGGGAGGAGGACGCGCAGACGCGGGCCACCTCCTCGATCACGATGACCGTCGCGAGCGCGTCCGCGCCCGCTCCGCCGAACGCCTCGGGGACGTGGACGGCCTGGAGGTCGGCCGCGACGAGGGCGTCCAGGGCCTCCCGCGGGAAGCGGGCGTTCTCGTCCACCTCGGCGGCGTACGGGGCGATCTTCGCCTCGGCGAGCGCGCGCACCGTGTCGCGGAGCATGTCGTGCTCTTCGGACGTCCGGTACAGATCGAAATCGGGCGAACCTGCCAAGGCTTCTCACTCCCAAGGATGCTGATGCGATGCGGGTGCGGCGATGCTAATTACCGTTAAGTAACCCTGATTTTAGAGGGTGCGGCCCGGCGGGGGATACGTGAGTTTGCCTACAGGGCCGCGTCTTCGCCGGAACATCCCCTTTCGGCCGCCGGATATGCTCGGGCGCGTTGTCCCGCCCGTACCGCTAGGAGCACCGCATGGCCCTGAAGATCACCGTGATCGGCACCGGATACCTCGGCGCCACCCACGCAGCGGCCATGGCGGAGCTGGGGTTCGAGGTGCTCGGTCTCGACGTCGTGCCCGAGAAGATCGAGATGCTGAGCGCCGGGCGCGTGCCGATGTACGAGCCGGGTCTGGAGGAACTGCTCCACAAGCACGTGGAGGGGCTGCCCGGGTCGACCGGGCGGCTGCGTTTCACCATGGACTGGGCGGAGGTCGGGCAGTTCGGCGACGTGCACTTCGTGTGTACGAACACCCCGCAGAAGCACGGCGAGTACGCGTGCGACATGAGCTACGTGAACAGCGCCTTCGCCTCCCTCGCCCCGCACCTGAGGAGCGACGCGCTGGTGGTCGGCAAGTCGACCGTCCCGGTCGGTTCCGCCGCCCGCCTCAAGGAGGTGCTCGCGAAGCAGGCCCCGGAGGGCGTCGAGCTGGCATGGAACCCGGAGTTCCTGCGCGAGGGCTTCGCCGTGCAGGACACCCTGCATCCGGACCGTCTGGTGGTCGGCGTGGAGAGCGAACGCGCGGAGAAGCTGCTGCGGGAGGTGTACGCGACGCCGGTCGCCGAGGGGTCCCCGTTCGTGGTGACCGACTTCCCGACGGCCGAGCTGGTGAAGACCGCCGCGAACTCGTTCCTGGCGACGAAGATCTCCTTCATCAACGCGATGGCCGAGGTGTGCGAGGCCGCCGACGGGGACGTGGCCAAGCTGGCCGAGGCGATCGGCTACGACGAGCGGATCGGCCCGAAGTACCTGCGGGCCGGCATCGGGTTCGGCGGGGGCTGCCTGCCCAAGGACATCCGGGCGTTCATGGCGCGGGCCGGTGAGCTGGGCGCCGACCAGGCGCTCACCTTCCTCCGGGAGGTCGACTCCATCAACATGCGCCGGCGCGGACACATGGTCGAGCTGGCCCGGGAGGCGCTGGGGGAGGGCGGCTTCCTCGGCTGCCGGGTCGCGGTCCTCGGCGCGACCTTCAAGCCGGACTCCGACGACGTCCGGGACTCGCCCGCGCTGAACGTCGCCGGGCAGATCCACCTCCAGGGCGGTCAGGTGACCGTCTACGACCCCAAGGGCATGGCCAACGCCCGCCGCGTCTTCCCGACGCTCGGCTACGCGGACTCCGCGGTGGACGCGGTGCGCGGCGCGGACGTGGTCCTGCACCTCACCGAGTGGCGCGAGTTCCGCGAGCTGGACCCGGCGGAGCTGGGCGAGGTCGCCGCGCGCCGGCTCATCCTGGACGGCCGCAACGCACTCGACTCGGCGAAGTGGCGCGAGGCGGGCTGGACGTACCGGGCGATGGGCAGGCCGAAGGCCTGAGCCGGGCGCGGGCCCGGGGTGCGCGCCCTGCCCGCCGCTTGCGGGACGGGTCCCGAGGGATCAGCCGTCCAAATCCTCGATCCGGGCCGTCGACGCGCGTCGCCGCTGCCGTGCCGTCTTGGAGGTGAGCTCAGCGTCGCGGAGCACCCGCTGGAGGTTGCCCCAGGTGAGGCGCGCCAGGTCGCTCTCCGGCCAGCCGCGTTCCAGGAGTTCGGCGACCAGCAGCGGGTACGCCGCCGTGTCCGGGAGGCCGGCGGGGTGCGGGGCGCCCGTGTCGTACATGCCGGAGAGGCCGACGCACGCGGGGCCCGCGACGGAACGGACGTGGTCCAGGTGGTCGGCCACGTCGTGCAGTTCGGGCCCGGTGCGGTCCGCGGCGAGGGGGACCATGCACAGGCCGCCGTTCTCGTGCAGCGCGCTCAGGACGTCGTCGGGGACGTTGGCGGGGTGGCCGTTCAGGGCGGCGGCACCGGTGTGCGTGAAGATCACCGGGGCCCGGGAGACGCTGAGGGCCGCGTGGGCGGTCGGTGCGGTGCTGCCGCTGAGGTCGGCGAGCATGCCGAGGCGGTTCATCTCCCGTACGACCTCCTCGCCGAACCGGGTCAGCCCGGTCGGCGGCGCCCAGTCCACGCCGGTCAGGGTCAGGCACCGCACGCCCAGTGAGTACAGGGTGCGCAGGGCGCCGAGCGAGTCGCCGATCGCGGTGGCGCGGGCGGGGCCGAGCAGTGAGGCGACGCGGCCGCAGGAGCGGGCGTCGGCGATCTCGCCCGAGTTGAGCGCGAGGCGCAGCCCCTCGGGGTAGGCGTCGGTGAGCGAACGGACGCGGTCGATCTGCTCCAAGGTGGTGCTCACGGGGCAGGAGCGGTGGGCGGGCCCTGAGTGCTCGGCGAGGTGGGTGTGCTCGGTGCGCCCGCCGTCCCCGAGATGATGATCGGAGTGCTCGGAGTGCTCGGAGTGCTCGGAGTGCTGGGTGCGCTCGGACTGCGCGGTGTGCGCCGGGCGCGGGGCTTCGTCGTAGGGGTCGGAGCGCAGGGACCAGAACTGCGCGCCGACGCCGCCCGCCCGCAGCCGGGGGATGTCGGTGTCCAGGCTGCTCTCGCCCAGTTCGACGTCCGACCACGGGACCGAGCGCAACGCCCTGGCCAGCCCGTTGTACCCGTCGGCCACGGGGTGGGCGGCGAGGAGCGCGCGCGCCCTGGCGATCTGGTCGGGGCGGGGCTCGGGTTCCGCCGGGCCGTCGGCCGTCGGCGCGGTCGTGTCGAGCGGTCCGGCCGCGGAGGCGGCGTGCGGGTCGTCCTGTATGAGTGCCATGACGGGGCTCCGGTTCTGCGACGGCAGTACGGTTCACCGTGCCACGGGCGCGGCGGAGGTTCGCGGCGGGTGAGGCGTTCGGGGTACGCGGCGGGGCGCCCGCACGTGCCGGGCGCCCCGGTCGGCGGTGCTCGGGCGAGGAGACGTCGCGGTCAGCGGGCTTTCGTGCACGCCCGGGTGGAGCCGTCGCGGTCGGCGGGCCTTCGTCGCGGTCGGCGGGCCCTGGTTGCTCCGCCGTCCTCGAGTGGCCGTCCCGGATCCGGCCGTTGCTCCGGGTGCCGTCGACGGCCGACGGGCCGGGGTGCGTGCGGTAGCCGGAAGCGTCCGGTCCCGGCCGTTCACCTGCGAGGTTCGTTCCTCGCGGTGGTCCCGTCCGAACGGAGGGCTGGAGTACGGAGGGCTGGAGTACGGGGGACAAAGGGCCTGAGAACCCGCCCCCGCAGGGGCGGGCTGTCTCGTTCGGGCTCAGTGGCTCAGTGGCTCAGTGGCTCAGTGGCTCAGTGGCTCAGTGGCTCAACGCCTCCGCGGCTCCGTGCCTCCGCGGCTCCGCGCCTCAGCGGTCCGCGGTGACAGTGACCGGCTCGTTGTTCTTGATCTGCTTCACCAGCTGCTGCATCTTGGCCTTGTCCCAGACGAGGTTGCTGCCGCGCTTGCCGGAGATCGGCATGTTCATGGACTTGCCCTCGCCGCCCTGTACGCCCTTCATCGCGAAGAACATCTCGCCGAGGTCGAACAGGCCCATGTCCTTGTCGACGATGAGGGTGTCCAGGCCCGCGCCCAGCGTGGGGTAGAGCGAGAACGGGTTGAGGATCGTGCCCGGGGTGGCCGCCTGCGAGGCCAGCGCGGACAGGAACTTCTGCTGGTTCTTGGTGCGGTCCAGGTCGGAGCCCGCGAACGCGTACCGGGTACGGACGAAGGCCAGGGCCTGTTCGCCGTCGAGGGTCTGCTTGCCGGCCTGGAAGTCCGCGCCGGACTTCTTGTCCTTGAACGCCTTGGGGATGTCCAGCTCGACGCCGCCCAGCGCGTCGACGATGTTCGCGAAGCCCGCGAAGCCGATCTCCGCGTAGTGGTCGATGCGCAGGCCGGTGTTGTGCTCGACGGTGCGGACGAGCAGCTCGGGGCCGTCCTGCGCGTACGCGGCGTTCAGCTTCATGCGGCGGTGCCGGTTCTCGAAGCGCTTGCCCGACTCCGATCCGACGAAGGACGGGATCTCCACGTCCGAGTCGCGGGGCAGCGAGATCATCGTGTTCCCGCTGCTGCACGAGGCCAGGATCATCATCGAGTCGGTGCGCTTGCCCTCGGCGGAGCCGGTGTGCAGCTTCTTTTTCTCCTCGGCGGTCATGCCCTCGCGGCTGTCGGAGCCGACGATCAGGTACGTGGTGCAGTCGCCCTCCTCCGGCCGGTCGATGACCTTGGAGAGGTCGACCTCGCGGCGGACCTTGGAGTCGGCCCAGAAGTACGTGGCGACGGAGGTGACGGCGAGGACCGTGACGGCCGCGATCGCGCCGACCTTGATGCGGCGGCCCCAGTTCGGGGCCGGGCGCGGACCCCGGCCGCCGGAACCGCCGGGTCCGCCCGGACCGCCGCCGGAGCGGCCACCGCCGCCGTAGACCTGGCCGGTGTTGTAGCCGTCGTCGCGGCTGCCGCTGCTGTACGGGTCGTGGGCGGCGAACCCGTCGTGACCCTGCGCGTGCTGCGCGGGGACGGCGCCGCGGGGCGGGGCGGTGGGGGCGGCCGGATGCGGGCGCGCGGGACGGGGCGTCTGGCCGCGCTGCACATGCCGCATCACCCGGGGGCCCTCGGGCTGCGCGCTTGCGCTGCCCCGGCCGTACCGGTCGTCGCGGTCGTCGTTTCGTGCACTGGGCCAGTCGCTCATGGCCTCAGTGTGCAGGCACGGAGCTGCGGTCTCACAGGCCGGGTGGGAAATCGGGGCAGGGCTGTTGCAGAGCTGATGCAATGCGCCGGACGCATAAAGTAGAGCGCATGACAGATCAGGCCCAGGGCCCGGAAGATCCCTTTCCGGGCAAGCCCACCTCCGCTTCCCGCACCACGCTCAGCCACATCATGACCGCTGCGGAAACGAATCTGCTCGGCACGGTGCACGGTGGCGTGATCATGAAGTTGGTGGACGACGCGGCGGGTGCCGTCGCGGGCCGGCACTCCGGCGGGCCCGCCGTCACCGCCTCCATGGACGAGATGGTGTTCCTGGAGCCGGTACAGGTCGGCGACCTCGTGCATGTGAAGGCCCAGTGCAACTGGACCGGCCGTTCCTCCATGGAGATCGGTGTACGGGTTCTTGCCGAGCGCTGGAACGAGTCGACGCCCGCCCAGCAGGTCGGCTCCGCCTACCTCGTCTTCGCGGCCGTCGACGCGGACGGCAAGACGCGCCCCGTGCCCCCGGTGATCCCGGAGACGGAGCGCGACCAGCGGCGCTACCAGGAGGCCCAGATCCGCCGTACGCACAGGCTCGCGCGGCGGCGGGCGATCAAGGAGCTGCGGGACCGGCGGGCGGCCGAAGGGCTCAACGACTAGCGCCGGGCACCTGCCCCGCCCCGACCGATGTCCGAATGTCCTGACATATGGCAGGGGGGTCGTCGTGTCCGCACAGGGATCTTTGTCCTGACATATATGTACCGACATGTGTGTCCTGACAAAGCGGCGACGCTACGGGCAGACCACCTGGTCCCCGGTGACCACCCCGAACTCGCCCTGGTGCGGATCGAGCGCCCGCACCGGCGTCACCGCCCGGAAGTCCGTTCCCGCCGTCACCCGCATCGTTCCGCCCTGCCCCGGCACCGCCTTCAGCTCGCAGCCCGGAAGCGCCGCCGCCAGGGTCTGCGCCGAGCGGTCCCAGCGCGGGTCGTACGTCACCAGGGTGCGCGTCAGGTCACGGCGCAGACCGTTGCCGGGAAGGCCCGTCGTGCGGAAGCCGGTGGCGCGCAGGCCCGCGTCGACGCGCTTGCCCAGGCCCGCGGTGGGCGTGCCGTTGTCGACCTGCACCCGGATCTGCTCGGGGGAGACGTCCACGGTCGTCGCCCTGGGCCCCCGGGGGCGGGGCGCGGCCAGCGGCCGGTCCTCGCGCAGCGCCGCGAAGAGCTTCTTCGACTTGGCGTCGTCCCACTTCAGGGTGGTGCCGATGCCCTTGACCCGGTGGCCCATCTCGCCGATCGGCACCGACGTGAACTCCGACGAGGCCGGCGAGAACCCGCGCATGGCCTGCGCCAGCGCGTACATCTCCGTCGTCCCGAACCCGCTGTCCGCGCGCACCGATCCGAGCAGCGTGGCCGCCACCGCGCGGAACCGCACCGGGTTGAGCAGGGCCCCGCTGCTCGTCGCCTTGGCGATGAAGGCAGCCAGGAAGCGCTGCTGGCGCTGCATCCGCCCCAGGTCGGAAGCTCCGTCGATGTGCCGCGAGCGGACGTACTGGAGTGCCTCGCCGCCGCCGAGCCGGTGCGTGCCGGGGGCGAGGTCGAGGCCGGTGTGGCTGTCCTTGAGGGCGCTGGAGGTGCAGATGTCGACGCCGCCGAGGACGTCCACCGTCTTCATGAAGCTGGTGAAGTCGACCTCCAGGTAGTGGTCGATCTTGACGCCGGTCATGTGCTCGACGGTGCGGGTGGTGAGGGACGGGCCGCCCTCCGCGTACGCCGCGTTGAGCTTGACCGGGTGCGCCTTGTGGTGCTCGCCGCTCGTCGCGTCCGTGTGCTCGGGCATCTCGGCGTAGCTGTCGCGGGGGAGGCTGACGATGCTGGCGCGGTCCCGGTCCTCGGAGACGTGCACGACCATGATCGTGTCGGTGCAGTGGCAGGGTGCGCCACCGAGGCGGTACTTCTCCTTCTCCTCCTTGGTGATCTTGTCGCGGCCGTCGGTGCCGACGAGCAGGATGTTCATGCCGTTCCCGGCCTCGGGCCGGTTCTTCATGTCCTTGAACGGGTCGACGCGGGCGATGCCCGTGTTCATGCTCGTGACCACCGCGTGCCCGACGCCGCCCGCCGCGAGGACCAGTACGGACAGGGTGGTCGCCGCGCGCATGCCCCAGTGCGGCCGTTCGTCCTGTCGCCTGCGCTTCTCGCGCCGTCGCCGGGGACGGCCGCGGTCGTGTGGGTGCGGGGCGGCTGGCGGACGGGGTGGCACGGGCACGGGGGACACCTCCGCTGGAGCACAGGACGGGGATCGCGTTGCACCGTATGCCGATACGATCTGCAGCCCGCAGCATCCCGGCGGCCGCCGCGCGAGGCTGTCCCCCGTTCGCTGTAACGTGAGCCGGTGTGAACGCCATTGCCCCCGCCGCCCCCGCGGTCTCCGTGATCATGCCGGTCCTCAACGAGGAGCGGCACCTGCGCAACTCGGTCCGCCACATCCTGGAGCAGGAGTACGAGGGCGAGATGGAGGTGGTGATCGCACTCGGTCCGTCCACGGACCGCACTGACGAGATCGCCGCCGAGCTCGTACGCGAAGACCCCCGCGTGCACACCGTCCCGAACCCCACCGGCCGCACCCCCGCCGCCCTGAACGCCGCGATCAAGGCGTCGCGCCACCCGATCGTCGTCCGCGTCGACGGCCACGGCATGCTCTCCGCCGACTACATCGCCACCGCGGTGCGCCTCCTGGAGGAGACCGGGGCGCAGAACGTCGGCGGCATCATGCACGCCGAGGGCGAGAACGCCTGGGAGGAAGCGGTCGCCGCCGCGATGACCTCGAAGATCGGCGTCGGCAACGCGGCCTTCCACACCGGCGGCGAGGCCCAGCAGGCGGAGACGGTCTACCTGGGCGTCTTCCGCCGTGAGGCCCTTGAGCAGCAGGGCGGCTACAACGAGGAGTTCATCCGTGCCCAGGACTGGGAGCTGAACTTCCGCATCCGCGAGGCGGGCGGTCTGATCTGGTTCTCGCCCGAGCTGAAGGTCCAGTACCGGCCGCGGCCCTCCGTCAAGGCGCTCGCCAAGCAGTACAAGGACTACGGCCGCTGGCGGCACGTCGTCGCCCGCTACCACTCCGGTTCCATCAACCTGCGCTACCTCGCCCCGCCGGCCGCCGTCTGCGCGATCGCGGCGGGCACGGTGGTCGGCGCGCTCGTCACCCCCTGGGGCTTCGTGGTCCCGGCCGGGTACCTGGCGGCCATCACGGCCGGCTCGCTGCCGGCCGGCAAGGGCCTGTCCCTGAAGGCCCGTGTCCGGATCCCGGTCGCCCTCGCGACCATGCACATGTCGTGGGGGTACGGCTTCCTCACTTCGCCGAAATCCCTCGCGAAGAAGGTCATCGCGAGCCGGCGTCCCTCGGTGCAGGGCGCCGCGGTCTAGCCGTACGCGCGGGGCGTACCCGCGCACGAACGACACGGCAAAGGCCGTACGCGCGGGGCCGTACCCGCGCACGAACAACACGACAAGGGCCGTACGCGCGGGGGCCGCGTCCACGCACGCGAAGGGGGGCCGGGACACGATGTCCCGGCCCCCCCTCGCGTACCGTCCCGCCCGTACGACCGGGTGCGCTACCGCCAGACGAAGCCGGGGTGGATCTTCATGCAGGCCTTGGAGTCGTCGCCGTTCAGGATGTCGGCGGTGCTCGGTGCCTTGTCGTCCTTGGGCTTGGGGTACGCGGCGCCGGTGCGCCAGTCCGCGCCGACGATCACGGTGACCCCGCTCGCGTCCGTGGACTTCTGGACCGACCCGGACGGCAGGCCGAGCGCCTTGGCTACCGCGCGGGCGTCGCCCTCCAGTTCGGCGCTGGGGTACTGGACGACGGTGGACGCGGCGGAGACCCGTTCCTGGGAGGCGGCGGCGCGGGTGAATCCCTTGCCTGCGAGCAGTTGCGTGACGTCCGCCGCCCGGCCCTTCACGGCCTGCTGGCTCTGGTCACCGGTGCCGTTGCGCACGGTGACGCCGATCTCGCCCGGTGCCTGGGCCGGCTTGTCGGGCTCGGGAGCCTTCTTCGGGGGCTTCTTCGACGCCTTGCCGTCCAGCGGCAGGTCCTCGCGGATCAGCCGGAACAGTTGCTCGGCGTCGCCCGGCATGGGCTCGACGTCCTGCCGGGGGGTGTAGCGCCAGGGCATGGTCGCCATGGTGATGCGGTTGGTCGGCACGCTCTTGAGCTGGGTGCCCAGGTCGAACAGGCCCTTCACGTCGATGGCGTCGTCCACCTTCAGCGCCTCGATCGCCGCCTCCGCGAGCTTGCGCAGCTTGTGCGGGTCGGTCAGCTTCGCGTTCGCCCGCAGCTCGCGCACCATCGAGTTCATGTACATGTGCTGGGCCTTCGTACGGCCGATGTCGGTGTTGTCCTCGAACCCGTAGCGGGTGCGCAGCCACTGCAGGGCCTGCTCCCCCTGGACCGGGGTGGTGCCCTTGCGGAGTTCCAGGCCGGAGCCCTTGCCGTCGGCGGTGCGGGAGCGCACGTTGTCCTGCACGCACACCGGGACGCCACCGATGGCGTCCGCCATCGACACCACACCGGCGAAGTCGACCATCATGAAGTGATCGATGTGGATGTTGGTCAGGTTCTCCCAGGTGGAGACGGTGCAGCCGGGGCCGCCGCGCCCCAGCGACTCGTTCGCCTTGTACCGGCGGGTGGTCGCCGGGTACACCCTGCCGTTCTTGGGGTCGGTGCACTTGGGCAGTTTGACCAGGGTGTCGCGCGGCATGCTGACGACGGAGATGTTGCTGCGGTCCGCGGACATGTGGAGCAGCATCTGGACGTCCGCGAGCGGCGGGGTGTCGAAGCTCTTCTTCGCGCCGCCCAGCGTCTTGTTCGCGTCGCTGTCCCGGGCGTCGGAGCCGATGAGGAGGATGTTCAGCGGGGTCTGGCCCGCCGCGTTGGGTGCGGCCTTGTCCGGCCTGTCGTCCCCCAGGCTGAGCTTCTCCCGCTGGAGCTTGCTGTCGAGGTACTCGTAGTACAGGAATCCCGCGCCGGCCGTGCCGAGGATCAGCACGGCCAGGGATATCGCGGACCAGCGCAGGGCGCTCCCGCGCCTGCTGTTGCGGGCACGTCTTCGCGCCGGGCCGCCGCGGCGCCGGCCGCCGCCTTTCGAGCCCTGCGCGCCGCCCTCGGCGGTGTTCCCCCTGCTGGTGCCGTCCCCGTCGGCGTCGTCCGTTCCCGGTGCGTCCCCGGGCGTCGCGTTCTCGTAGAGACTCTCGTCCCAGCCGAGTTTGCGGGCCCGGGTCCCCTCCCCGTGCACACTGCTGCTGCCCACCGGGCCCCCACTCCCACTCTGACTCAGATCGTGCTCGACGCGCGGTGACCGGCGGTCACTCGGCGCACACCGACTTGGCGGCGTTGGCCTGCTGTACGCCCTCCGGCGCCCTCGTCGGCCCGCCGAGTGGCTGGCCCGCCCCGCCGAAGTCCTTGCCCAGCGTCAGCGTCATCGGCTCGCGGTCCCCGGCGTTCTTGCCGGACGGCTTCAGCGCTGAAGCGGGCAGGCCCATCATCGCGGCGAGGGCGCGGGCCTGGTCGGCCTGGTTCTCGCCGTACTGGAGGACGGTCGTCGCGATGTCCGGGTTCGGCGAGTTGCCGCCGTTGGTCGCGAGCTTCGCGCCCTTCTCCAACTGGAGCCAGGACAGCGTCTCCTGGGCGGCGCCGCCCTTGCCGCTGCCGTTGTAGATGTTGACGCGTACGTCCTCCGCGGCTGCCTTCTCGCCGTGCAGCAGGGCGTTCTGCTTCTCCTTCGCCGCGGCCTGGCCGGCCTTCTCCTTCTTCTTCACCTCGGTGAGCGAGGTGTCGGCGCGCAGCATCTCGAACAGCGGGAGGGCCTTGGCCTCGTTGAGGACGACGGTGGACCGTTTGTTCGGCGGCTCGGCGGGATTGTCGAGGACCGGCAGCGTGGCGAAGGTGACGTTCTGCGGGTCGACCTGGGCGATCTCCCCGGCGAGGGACTTCAGCTTGCCGAGGCCGTCGATGCCCGAGTCGACGGTCAGCGCCTTGGTCGCGGCGTCGGCCAGCTTGTAGAGCTTGCTCACGTCGGTCAGGGTCTCGCTGGACTTCATCTTGCGGATCATCGCGCCGAGGAACTGCTGCTGCGTCTGGATCCGGCTGAGGTCGGACTTGTCGCCGAACGCGCCCCGGGTGCGGACGAAGGCCAGCGCCTGCTCGCCCTCGATGGTGTGGCGGCCCTTGGTCAGCTTGAGGTGCGACTTCTTGTCGTCGACGTCCTTGGCGACGCAGACCTCGACGCCGCCGATGGCGGAGGTCAGCGACTTCACCGCGTTGAAGTCGACCATCATGAAGTGGTCGACGGTCAGTCCGGTCATCTCGCGGACGGTGCGCATCGTGCAGCCGGGGTCACGGCCGGACTGGCCGAGGCTGGTGTTGAAGCGTTCGAAGGCCGCGCCGGGGACGACCGTCTCCGAGCCGTCCGTCTGCTTGGTGGGGCAGTCCGGGATCTTCGTCTTCAGGTCGCGCGGGATGGACAGCACGGTCGCGTTCGTCCGGTCCTTGGAGACGTGGAAGAGCAGCGTGGTGTCGGCGTGGCCGGGGCTGTCCTTGTCGCCGTAGCCCTCGTTGCCGTCGCCGGTCCGCTTGTCCGTGCCGATGACCAGGATGTTGATCGCCTGGTCCTTCTTGAAGCCGCCCGAACCGCCGGACACCTCTACGGAGTTGAGGTTGCCGTCGAGGCGCTCGTACAGCGCCCACGCGCCGATCGAGCCCGTCACGAGCACGAAGCCGACGACGCCGCCGGTGATCTTCAGGGCTCTCTTGCCGCCCTTCTTCGGCTGCTTCCGCTTGCGGCGGCCCGCCTGCGGGGTGCCGTCCGCGGCGGGCCGGGGGCCCTTGGCGCCGGGGCCGCCCGCGGTCTGGCCACGGCGGCTCCGCTGCGCGGGCACCTCACGGCGGGGCGGGGTTCCGTCGCCGGGTCCCCGAGGGGCCCGGGAACGGCCGCGCGGGCTGCCCTGCGGCTGGCCGGCGCTCCGCACGGACTCTGCGGAATGATCCAGTCGCAGTTCGTAATGGCCGGTGTGCGGGTTGAGTACCCACTGGTCGGCGGGGTCGATCTCGTCCGCCCCACCACGGCTGTGCGCGTCCACGGTTGCCTGAGTCCTCCGTCGGTCCCACGCGAGGCGCCTCCCCCCAGGCGCTCGGTCATTCGGTCCAGTCGTGCGTGCGTGACCCGAGTTGCGGCTCGTTGCACTGGATCGCGTCACACTATCTGTCCCGATCAGTGACGAGCGACGTCAGTGACCAACTCCACGGCCCTTACAACCGGGCAAGTCGACCAAAAAGCAACGGGTAATGGCCCCGCCTTGGCAATCGTTTTACTCGCACATGCCCGTTGCCGCGTTTGTGCCGGTGAAAGTGGGGGACGGCGTGGGGTCTGCGGGCCCCGGGTCGTCCGGCTTCTCGTCGCTCACCGGCATCTCGCCCGGCGTGTGCGTCTTGATCGGAGTCACCGAAACGGGTGTGTCCTCGCGCAACTGCCTGAACAGCACGTCCGCCTGCGACTTGACGAGTTCGTCCCGATTCGTGTCGTACCGGTACGGCCGTCTGGGCACCGTCATGAACTGCACCTTCTCCGACGGCACGTCCCGCATGCTGGTCGCCAGGTCGTACAGGTCGCGCAGCGAGGCCAACCCGGGGTCCGTGGTGAGGGACTTGGTCGCCGCGTCCAGCACCGGGTAGAGCTTCGTCGGGTTCAGCAGGACGCCGGTGCTCTGCATCTTGTTGACCAGCGACGCGAGGAACTGCTGCTGACGGTCCATGCGTTCGGTGTCGCTGCCGCCGCCGATGCTCTTGCGTGCGCGCACGTAGCCCAGCGCCTGCTCCCCGTTGAGCGTCTGCGGGCCCGCATCGAGCTTGAGGTGCGCGTCGTGGTCGTCGATCGGCTCCTTCAGGCAGACGGCGACGCCGTCGACCGCGTCCACCATGTCCTTGAAGCCCTCGAAGTCGACCACCATGTGGTGGTCGAGCCGGATGCCGGTCAGCTTCTCGACGGTACGGATGGTGCAGGCCGTACCGCCCATCTCGAACGCCCAGTTGAACTGCGCGAACATCGCCCGGGTGCGGGACCCGTCCGCCTTCGTGCACGTCGGGATGTCCACCATCAGGTCGCGGGGGAGGGAGACGGCCGTCGCGCTGGAGCGGTCCGCCGCCAGGTGCAGCAGGATCGTGGTGTCGGAGCGCTGGGTGCCCTCGTCCCGGCCGTACTTGCTGTTGTCGCCCGCACGGGTGTCCGAGCCGATCAGCAGGATGTTCTGCGCGTTCGTCGCCGTCCTGGCCTGGGCGGGACGTTCCTTCTCCCAGGTGTGCAGCTCGGCGGCGGCGTCGGTGTCCGTGGTGATGTTGCCGTCGAGCTTCTGGTAGAACCACCAGCCCGTTCCGGCGGCCACGAGCACGACGAGTGCGGCCCCGCCGGCGGCCCGGCGCATCCAGCGCCGCTTGCGGCGGGACGCGGCGGCTTCCGGGCCGGCTTCGGCGGTGGACGCGTCGGTGCTACCGGCCCCGGTCGTGTCCGCCCCGGGCCCACCGGCCCGGGGACCGGTTCCCGCCGCGGCCGCACCGGCTGCGCCGCCCTCGGCGTCGGAGGCGGAATCGGTGCCGGGCGGAGACTCCGCGGCGTCTTGCGCACCGCTGTCCTCCGTCGCCGGCCCTTCCGGTTCGGGGGGCGTGCCAGCGGTGTCGGTCACGTCTGCGTCCATCCTCGGTGCGAAGTCGGCGGCGCGCGGGGCCGCCGATCGCAGGGGTAGACGGCTTAACCCGGCACTTGGTTGTGCGCTTCACCGATCATGTACCGGGCCGCTCCCGGAGCCCGCGAGGCCGCGCCCCGGTCCACCGAATGGGCCGACCCCGTCGACGTACCCGCCCTACGCCTGCGTCGGCGGCACCACCGTGTGCGTCACGCGCTCGCTCTCCACCCGCTGGGCGAGCCCCTCGGCGGACAGCTGCCCGAGGTTCCGGCACAGGACGACCGACGCGCCGGCCGCCAGTGGCGCGTACAGACCGGAGGACAGTCCCTCCCAGGTGTCGTACGGGAGGCCCGACAGGACCCGGGAGCCGGGCGCGAGCCCGAGCGCCTGCGCGTCCGTCCGCGCGCGCCCGACGACGTCGGTCGCGGACAGCGTCGCGCCGCCGACGGACAGGGCGGGCCCGTCCGCGTCGACCGGTGCGTAGGGAGCGAAGCGGTCGCCCTGGGAGGGGACTTCGACGGCGTAGTCGGCGAAGCCCTCCGGCGGCTGCGGGAACCGGCCGCCCAGCGGACGCAGCGCCAGCGCGATCCGCTCGCCCCGGCAGGCGCGCGCCGCGTCGAGCGAGTCCGGTCCGCTGACCACCACGTCCGCGTTCTGCGGCGCGCCCCGTACGTCGGCCTCGACGCCCACCGAGGCGCAGGCGAGCAGCCAGGCGGCGGTCTGCCAGTGCGCGGGCAGGTGCAGCGCGAGCCGGTCGCCGGGGCCCGCGGAGAGGTCGCCCTGGAGGAGGTTGGCGGTCTTGGCCACCCAATTGGCGAAGGTGGCGACGGACAGTTCGACGCGCTCGCCGGTCGCGTCGTCGTAGAAGGTGACGAGGGGGCGGCCCGGGTCCGCGGCGAGTGCGGAACGCAGCAGGTCGGCAGGGGTGCGGTCGGTGGTGTTCATCGGACGAGGGTACGTCGGGCGGCGTGGCGCGGGCGGGCGGAGCGGCGGGCCGCGGCCACCCGTCCGGCAGACGCGGCGTCACTTCACCGATGGACAGATTTATACGACTATGCCCACTATCAGCCGTATGCGTGCACTTGTTGCTTCCTCACTCGGCGTCACCTGTGCGGTCCTCGTCTTCCTTCCGTTCGCCCTGCCCGACGACGACCGGGCGGGCCGGTACGCGGACAAGGCGGGCGACGCGCGAACCGCGGACCTCCCCGGGGCCACCCGCTCGCTCCCGCTGGCACCGCTGGGCGGGCACAGTACGAACAGGGCGGCGCGGCCTGCGCCGACGGCGGACCTCCCGGCCCGGGACGTGGAGCCGTTCTCGCTGGTCGGCGCGGTCTGGGACGATCCGCGCGCCGTACTGGAGGGGCGGGTCCAGGTGCGGACGAGGACCATCGGCGGCCAGTGGTCGCACTGGCAGGACCTGACGACCGGTCACGCGGACCACGGCGCCGACCCCTCGGCACAGGAGGCGCGCACCGGCCGCGCCCACGGCTCCACGGCCCCGCTGTGGGTGGGCGCGTCGGACGGCGTGGAGGTGCGCGTACGGACAAACGGAGCACCCCTGCCGCGGGGTCTTCGTCTGGACCTGGTCGACCCGGGCGCGGAGCCGCCCCGCCCGCGTGCGGTCGACGTGGACGAGGAAGTCCCCGCACTCGACCTGGCTCGGACGAGGGCGGAAGCGGAAGCGCAGACGGGGCGCGCGGGCCCGCACATCGGGCCGCGCCCGAAGATCATCACGCGCAAGAAGTGGGGTGCCGACGAACGTCTCAGGGAGAAGGGCCACGCCTACTCGAAGACGATCAAGGCCGCCTTCGTGCACCACAGCGCGACCGGGAACGGGTACAACTGTTCGCAGTCGGCCTCCGTACTGCGCAGTATCTACCGCTACCACGTCAAGAGCAGCGGATGGCGTGACTTCGGCTACAACTTCGCCGTCGACAAGTGCGGCAACATCTACGAAGGACGTGCGGGGGGTGTGGCCAAGCCGGTCCTCGGGGCGCACACTCTCGGTTTCAACACCAACAGCATGGGCATCGCCGTCCTCGGAACGTACAGCCGCACCACCCCGCCCGCCGCCGCGGTGGACGCCGTCGCCCGGCTCACCGCCTGGAAGCTCGGACTGCACGGCGCCAACCCGAAGGGCGTCGTCCACCTCACCTCGGGAGGCAGCAACCTCTACAAGAAGGGCCGCAACGTCCGGCTCAACGTCATTTCGGGCCACCGGGACGGATTCGCCACCGAATGCCCCGGCGGGCGCCTCTACGAGAAGCTCGGGACCGCGCGCGCGAAGGCGGCCGAGCTCCAGGGGCGCTGACGGGCACGGTTCGCAAATCTGTGCGGGGCGGCGACCGGGACGGATCGAACAGTCTGCATACACTGGCCGCCCACTATCCGGCCGGCCCCAGCAGGAAGCAGAGACGACAAGGTGACTGAAGCGATCCTCCTGGTCGGGGGCAAGGGAACCCGGCTGCGGCCGCTCACGGTGAACACCCCCAAGCCCATGGTCCCCGCGGCGGGCGTGCCCTTCCTGACCCACCAGCTGGCGCGGGCGAAGGCGGCCGGAGTCGAACACATCGTCCTCGCGACCTCCTACCTCGCCGAGGTGTTCGAGCCGCACTTCGGCGACGGATCCTCCCTCGGCCTGCACCTGGAGTACGTCACCGAGGACGAGCCGCTCGGCACCGGCGGCGCCATCCGCAACGTCGCCCCCCGCCTCCGCTCGGGCCCCGACGAGCCCGTCCTCATCTTCAACGGGGACATCCTCACCGGCCTGGACATCGCGGCCCTCGTCGCCACCCACCGGACCTCCGGCGCCGACGTCTCGCTGCACCTCACCCGGGTCGAGGACCCGCGCGCCTTCGGCCTGGTGCCCACCGACGACACGGGCCGCGTCACCGCCTTCCTGGAAAAACCGCAGACCCCCGAGGAAATCGTCACCGACCAGATCAACGCCGGCGCGTACGTCTTCCGCCGCTCGGTCATCGACACCATCCCCACCGGCCGCCCGGTCTCCGTCGAACGCGAGACCTTCCCCGACCTGCTCTCCTCCGGCGCGCACCTCCAGGGGATGGTCGACTCCACGTACTGGCTGGACCTGGGCACCCCGCAGGCCTTCGTACGGGGCTCCGCCGACCTCGTCCAGGGCCGCGCGCCCTCGCCCGCGGTCCCCGGCCGCTGCGGGGACCGCCTCGTCATGCCGGGCGCGGTCGTCGCCCCCGACGCCAAACTCACCGGCGGCACGGTCATCGGCACGGACGCGACGGTCGGCGAGGGGGCCCGGATCGAGGGCAGCACGATCCTCGCGGGCGCGGTCGTCGAGGCCGGCGCGGTGATCACGGACTCCCTGGTCGGCGCGGGAGCCCGGATCGGCGCCCGTACGACGCTGCTGGGCGCGGTCGTCGGCGACGGCGCGAGCGTCGGCCCCGACAACGAACTGAACCCCGGCGTCCGCGTCTGGTGCGACGCGGTGCTCCCGGCGGCCTCGGTCCGCTTCTCCTCGGACCAGTAGCCCGCAAACCGGCCCCCGCCCCACGCCCCCCGCCAGCGGCCCTCCCCGTGCGACGGAGGGGCAGCCCCCGTACGTCACGGCGCGACTCGGGCGGGCGTCGGCGTGGGCGCGCGTCGGCGTGGGCGGGCACAGGGAGGCGGCGCGGGGCAAGCGCATACCGGGCTGCGCGGACGAGAGGGGCACGAGACGGGCGGTGCCGGACTGCGCGGGCGGAGACGGTGAGCCCCGCGCGCGCCCGGGAACGAGCGGCCTGAAACGCCCCGCCCCCGCACACAACCGGGAACCAACGACCCGAAGCAGCCCACCCGCGCCGCCGTTCCCACCACACAGCCGCGCCCGGCTCTCCTCAGAGGTGGGCGATGCGCCGGGGGGCCATGCGCGGGGCCCGGCGGGGCGGGGTGAGGCCGGTGAGCATGATCAGGCGGGCGGCCCGGTGCCGCTGACCCTCGTAGGGCGCCAGCAGCTCCAGCATGTCCGCGTCGGTGGCGTTCCTGTCGCCGGCCAGCGCGTACCCGACGATCCCCGGCAGGTGCAGGTCGCCCACCGTCAGGGCGTCCGGCGCCCCGTTGCTCCGCTGAAGGGTCTCGGCGGAAGTCCACGGCCCGATGCCGGGCACCAGCTCCAGCCGGGCCTTCGCCTTCACGTACGGCATCTCCGCGGCCTCCTCCAGCCGGGCGGCGACCCGTACGGCTCGTACGACGGTGTCGGAACGCTTCGCGTCGACGCCCGCCCGGTGCCACTCCCACGACGGGATCAGCGCCCACTGGCGGGCCGAAGGCATCACGTACAGGTCCTCGGGCGCCCCGGTGTCCGTCCCCGGCGCACGTTCGCCGAACCGGCGCACGAGGGCCCGCCAGGACCGGTACGCCTCGATGACGGTGACCTTCTGCTCCAGCACCGAAGGAATCAGCGACTCCAGCACCAGCCCGGACCGGCACAGCCGCAACGCGGGATTGCGGTGCGCGGCCTGCGCCACCACCCGGTGATGCGCGACGAAGCCGTGCGGCTCGTCCCGTGCGCCCAGCAGGTCCGGAACCCGGTCCAGCAGCCACTGTGCCCCGGGGCCCCAGGCATCCACGGAGCCCGCGCCGAACCGCAGCGTGCCCGGTCCGTCGGGCGTACGGCTCGCCCGCCACACGCTTCCGTCCGGCGTCACCCGGAACGTGGGGTCGGCGGGGCCCCGCCGAAGCGGTCCCAGCACCAGCCCCAGCTCCGCCCGCCCCACCCAGAATCGCCCAGCCACCCCCAAAGCCTACGACCCCCACACCCACCCGACGCGCGCCTCCTGAACGGCGAGGCTCCCCCCCCCGTAGCCCCCTTGGGCGGCGGGGCCGCGACGTCAGCCGCCTTGGGCGGCGGGGCCGCCCCCCGGGGGCGGAACGGGCGGGCAAGGGGGGGCGGCCCCCACCGGAGGTGCACCCTCCGCCGTACGCCCCGCCCCGGACGGCACGCGCACTCTGTGCCGTACGCCCCACGTCGGACGGCACGCGCCCCGCACACGCACCCGCACCGCACACGCACCGCCACCCCACGCACCCCTCCCGCCGCCGACGCCCCCGCGCGACACCCCCGAAGCCCCAGCACCCCCCTCACCGCACCTCGATGAACCCCCCCACCCCCCGCTCAGCCCTCTCCGCCGGCGCACCCGCCGCCCGCCCCACCGCCACCGCGCCCATCGGATCCCACTCCGCCGGAAGCCGCAGCACCTCCCGCACCACGTCCCGGCAGAACATCGTCGACGACACCCATGCCGACCCCAGCCGTTCCCCGGCCAGCGCGACGAGGAAGTTCTGCACCCCGGCTCCCATCGCCACCACGAACATCTCCCGTTCGGCCGCGTCCCGCCTGGCGTCCCCGTACGCGTGGGAGCCGTCCATCACCAGACAGGGCACGACCAGATAAGGAGCCCGCCGCAGCACCTCTCCGCGCCGGACCCGCTTGGCGATCGACTCCTCGGACTTCCCGTCCGCGCGCAGGTCCGCGATCCACGCGTCCCGCATCGCGTCCAGCAGCCGCACCCGCGCCGCCTCGCTCTCCAGCAGCACGAAGCGCCACGGCGTCGTGTGGTGCGGCGCAGGCGCGGTGACCGCGGCGGCGACCGCCCGCCGCACCGCCCCGGGATCGACCGGGTCGTCCGTGAACTCGCGCACCGTGCGCCGCTGCGTCACCGCCTCCCGTACCGCCTCCGAGGTCCCGAGCCGGAACATGTCGTCGGCCGCCCCGCGTACCAGCGCGCGGGCGCCCTCATCGCCATCGTCCGCGCGCGCGTCCACCACGTGCGCCAGGCCCCGCACCACGGCCACCGGCAGCCCGGCCGACTTGCCCTTCACCAGGTCGCCCGCGGCGGCCAGCTCGTCCGCCGTCGCCACGACCGTCGCGCTCAGCGGATTGCCGTACGCGTCGACGCCGCCCCGCAGGTCGTCGAGCACCCGCACTCCGGCGGCCCCGATCGCCACGTCGGTCAGCCCGCTGCGCCACGGTCGCCCGAAGGTGTCGGTGACGACGACCCCGACCTCGACGCCCAGCGCGTCCCGCACCCCGTCGCGAATCGCCCGTGCGGAGGCGTCCGGATCCTCGGGCAGCAGCAACACGGTCCCGGCGGGGGTGTTGGAGGCGTCCACCCCGGCAGCGGCCATCACCAGCCCCTGCCGGTTCTCCACGATCCGCAGCGTCCCGCGCCGCGCCACCACCCGTACCGTCTCCGCGTCGATCGCGTCCTCGCGCGAGTCCGCGGCGAGGATCCGTCCCTCCGCCTTGCTGACGATCTTGGAGGTCACGAGCAGCACGTCCCCGTCGGTCAGCCCCGGCTCCCCGGCCACGATCAGCTTCGCGAGGTCGTCGCCCTCGCGGACCTCGGGCAGCCCGGGGACCGCCCACACCCGGTACCCGGGCGCCCCCTCGCCCGCGGCGTCGCCGTCCGGTCCCGCGACGCCGTCCGCGCCCGCCCGCACGCCGCTCACGTCCGTACCTCCGAGGCCAGCTCCAGTGCGGCCCGTGCCATCGCGGCGGTCGCCGCCAGGTCCGTCATCATCAGCGGTACGGCACGGCAGCGGATCCCCGCGTCCTCGACCTCCCGCACGGAGGCCGCGTCGACCGTGTCGACGAGCCAGCCGTCCAGCAGGCCCGAGCCGTAGTGCTGCGCCACCGCGGCGGCGGTCGACTCCACGCCGACGGCCGCGAGCACCTTGTCGGCCATGCCCCGCACCGGAGCGTCGCCGACGATGGGGGAGAGGCCCACCACCGGCACCCCCGCGTTCGCGATGGCCTCGCGGATGCCCGGGACCGCCAGGATCGTCCCGACGCTCACCACCGGGTTCGACGGCGGGAAGACGATGACGTCGGCCCCGGCGATCGCCTCCAGCACGCCCGGTGCGGGCTTCGCCTGGTCGGCGCCCACCGGCACGATCGCGTGCGCGTCCACGGACGCGCGCAGCTTCACCCAGTACTCCTGGAAGTGCACCGCCCTGCGCTCGCCGTCCACGTCGACCGCCACGTGCGTCTCGACGCGGTCGTCGGACATGGGGATCAGCCGCACGCCCGGCTGCCACCGCTCGCACAGGGCCTCGGTGACGGCGCTCAGCGGGTACCCGGCGCCGAGCATCTGCGTCCGCACGATGTGCGTCGCGAAGTCACGGTCGCCGAGCCCGAACCACTCCGGTCCGACCCCGTAGGCGGCCAGCTCGGCCTTGACGTGGAAGGTCTCCTCCGCACGCCCCCAGCCCTGCTCCTCGTTGATGCCACCGCCGAGGGTGTACATCACCGTGTCGAGGTCGGGACAGACCTTCAGCCCGAACAGATGAATGTCGTCACCGGTGTTGCCGATGACGGTGATGTCCGCCTCCGGTGCCGCCTCCTTGAGGCCGCGAAGAAAACGGGCACCGCCGATACCGCCTGCCAAGACCACAATGCGCATGCCGAGAAGTCTCTCAGGCGGTACTGACATCCTGTCGGGCAGTCGCGGCAGTCGCGGTCCGGGCGCCGGCGCCGTACATCGGCATCTCCGTCAGCCCCGGGAAATAGACGTGCAGGCTGACGGCCGGCTCCAGCGAGTCGTTGACGACCTCGTGGACGTGACCGGGTACGGACACGTACTGCGCGCCCGTCCCGAGGATCCGGGCGCCCCTGTCGTTGCGCTCCGTGAGTTCCCCCTGGAGGACGGTGAGGACCCCCGTCGACGCGCCGTGGTCGTGCGCCCCGCTGCCCTGCCCCGGGACCCAGCTGAGCAGCCAGACCTCGTAGCCGGGTCCGGTGCGCAGCCGGTGGTACCAGCGGGTGGTGGCGTCGTACTCGACGAGCGGGGCCCACTGCGCGCGGTCGGCCGCGACGGCTCGGGCGAGACCGGCGAACTCGGCCACGGTGGAGGGGTGCTCGCGGGCGGGGGCCAGGAGGTGCGGGACCTCAAGGATGTCGCCGGCGATCTGCAGGTCGCTGTCGCTGTTCATGGTGCGGGGGTTCCTCGGCAGTGAGTGCTGGGGTGTCGCAGAACGGGTTCGCAGAGCCTCGCCCCTCGGAGGGGCGACTGCGGGGAGATGCAGCGCACACGGGATGCGGTGTGCGGCCGATCAGAGCTGGAGCGCGGGTGGCTTCAACAGCTGTGACAGCAACAGTGACAGCGGGCCGGGGCAGCACAGAGGACCGCACGGGTGCGGGTCCGGGTGGGTGCTGCGCTCGCTGGCATGAGAACAAAGGTGACGGGCCCCCTCGCGGCTGTCAACTCGGGGACCGCTTTGGCGGCCAGGATTCACCTCTTTCGGTTACCTCGCCCGGAGAAGGGTTTGTGCAGTCACTGACGAGGAGAAATGGCGCTTCGACCGCGCCCGCGCCCGGGTTTTCTCCGCGCACCTGACGCCGTTGCCGCGCCGTGATCCGACTGTGATCCGAGTCGCTTCGTCGGATCGGCCGCAACAAGATCACTCCGAACCGCGTCTTCCCGTGTGTCCGGGGTACCCGCAAGGGGTGAGGTCATGTGTCACGGTTTTTGGCGATTTGAACACTTTCTGCAAAGCTTTGGTTCCGCAGAGTGAATAACGGGCCCAATAGCAGACCTGAGCTTGACCGCCACGGAGCTACACACTTGTAATTTCACTCGTGTCGTTCGGCCGGATTCGGTGACGGCAACATCACGGGGAAGCAAAAGACAGACGAGGGGCGCACATGACCGAGCTGTTCCAGCAACTGCTGGTCGACGACGCGGACGAGGAACTCGGCTGGCAGGAGCGCGCGCTGTGCGCCCAGACCGATCCCGAGTCCTTCTTTCCCGAGAAGGGTGGTTCCACGCGTGAGGCGAAAAAAGTCTGCCTCTCCTGCGAAGTCCGCTCGGAATGCCTCGAATACGCCCTGTCGAAGGACGAACGCTTCGGGATCTGGGGCGGATTGTCGGAACGTGAACGCCGGAGACTGAAGAAGGCCGCTGTCTGAGCACGTCGGCGGGCGGTCCCGCGCCGCGGCCTCGGTGAGGCGCCGACGCCCCGCCCAGCAAAACAGCACAAGGTCGTACACAAGAGACGGTCCGCCGCCTGCCCCTTCCCCGCAGGCGGCGGACCGTCCGTATGCACAGCCGTTAGTGTGGGCCGCTGTCCAGCGATCGCACCCGACGCCCCCGCGAGGGCCCGCGCGTGCGCCGCAGTCAGCAACACCAGCCTTCCGGGGGGCGACCCCCGGACCCCGGCCGGAGGGCCCGTACGTCGATGTCCGTCAGTCAAGCAACGGCCCCGTACGCGGCCGCCGCCACCCCGCCCGAGTTCCCACGGCACGTCGTCACCGCCGTACTCGTCTCCCACGACGGTGCGCGCTGGCTGCCCGACGTACTGCACGGGCTGCTCGGCCAGGAACGCCCCGTGCAGAACGCCGTCGCCGCCGACACCGGAAGCGCCGACGACTCCGCCCATCTCGTCGCCGAGGCCCTGGGCGACGAGCGCGTCCTGCACCTCGCCCGCCGCACCGGCTTCGGCACCGCCGTCGACGAGGCCGTCCGCACGGCGGGCGTCCTGACGCCCGAAGACCTTCCGTACCTGAAGAAGCCCAGCGGCTGGGACCCCGTCAGCAGGCAGTGGCGCGACGACGCCTACGACATGCCGGACCTGCCGCACGGCGAGCCCGTGCAGTGGCTGTGGCTGCTGCACGACGACAGCGCCCCCGCCCCCGACGCCCTCGCCGAACTGCTCCGGGTCGCCGACTCCGACCAGTACGCCGCGATCGTCGGCCCCAAACTCCGCGGCTGGTACGACAGGAAGCAGCTCCTCGAAGTCGGCGTCTCCATCGCCAACAGCGGCCGCCGCTGGACCGGCCTGGACCGCCGGGAGCAGGACCAGGGGCAGCACGACCAGGTCCGCTCCGTACTCTCCGTCTCCACCGCCGGCATGCTGATCCGCCGCGACGTGTGGGAGCAACTGGGCGGCTTCGACCGCAGGCTGCCCCTGATGCGCGACGACGTCGACCTCTGCTGGCGCGCGCACGCGGCCGGCCACCACGTGCTGGTCGCCCCCGACGCGGTCCTGCGGCACGCCGAGGCCGCCGCCCGCGAGCGCCGCACCGTCGACTGCGCGGGCCGCTCCGTCGCCAACCCGCACCGCGTCGACAAGGCGGGCGCCGTCTACACGATGCTCGTCAACGCCCGGGGCGCGATCCTGCCGTACGTCCTGCTGCGCCTCCTCGTCGGCACCCTCCTGAGGACGCTGGCCTACCTCGTCGGCAAGGTGCCGGGCCAGGCCGTCGACGAGGTCACCGGACTGCTCGGCGTCCTGCTGCGCCCCGGACGCGTGCTGGCCGCCCGCAAGGCACGCGGAAAGGGGGCCGTCGAGCCGAGCGAACTGCGGCCGCTGTTCCCGCCGCCGGGCGCCACCCTGCGGGCCACCGTCGAACAGATCGCCGGGTCCTTCGGCGGCAGCACCGAGGCGGACTCCGGGGGCTCCCGGCACGGCGCCGTCGAGACCGGCCCCGGCGGCGACGACGCGGACTTCCTGGAGGTCGAGCAGTTCGCCCGCGTCAAGAAGGTCGCCCGCAAGCCCGGCCCCGTCCTGTTCGCCCTGCTGCTGCTCGTCGCCCTCGTCGCCTGCCGCGGCCTCCTCGGCAGCGGTTCCCTCGCGGGCGGCGCCCTGCTGCCGTCCCCCGACGCGGCGTCCGAACTGTGGGCCCGCTACGCCCACGCCTGGCACCCCACGGGCATCGGCGGCACCCAGACAGCACCGCCGTACCTGGCGCTCCTCGCCGCCTTCGCGACCCTGCTGTTCGGTTCGGCGCACACGGCCCTCACCGTGCTCCTGGTCGGTGCCGTCCCGCTGGCCGGACTGACCGCGTACTTCGTCTCCCGGCCCCTGGTGGAGTCCCGGCTGCTGCGCGCCTGGGCGGCCGTAGCGTACGCCTTCCTGCCCGCCGTCACGGGCGCGCTGGCGGGCGGCCGGATCGGCACCGCGGTCCTGGCCGTGCTGCTGCCGCTCATCGCGCGCTGCGCCGTCTCCGCCGGCGGCGCCCGCAGCACGGACGGCACACGGGCCGCCTGGCGCTCGGTATGGGCGTACGCGCTGCTGCTCACCGTCGCCACCGCGTTCACCCCCGTCGTGTGGCCGCTCGCGGTGCTCCTGGGCCTCGGCGTGCTCGTACTGCGCCGCGACGACCTCGTGGCCTACGCGCTGCGCTGGGCGGCCGCCGTCGGCACACCCGTGCTGGTGCTCGCCCCGTGGTCGCTGACGCTGCTGACCGACCCCGCCGCCCTGCTGCGCGAGGCGGGGCTGCCCTTCGGCGCGGGTTCGGCGACCCCGCTGGACCTCCTCGGCATCAGTCCGGGCGGACCGAAGGCGGCGGGCGGACTGCTGCTCATCGGCATCGTGCTCGGCGCGCTCGCCGCCCTGCTGCGCGGCGAGCGGCAGTTCGCGATCCGCAGCGCCTGGGTGGTCGCCCTCCTCGGCCTCGTCCTCGCGGTACTGACCAACCGGGACGGCTGGGCGGGTCCCGCCACCCTCGTCTACGGCCTCGCGCTGATCGCGGCCACCGTGCTCGGCGCCGACGGCGCCCGCGTACGCGTGGCCTCGCAGAGCTTCGGCTGGCGCCAGCCGGTCGCCGTGCTGATCGCCCTCGCGGCGGCCGCAGGACCCGCACTGGCCGCGGCGGGCTGGCTGATCACCGGCGCCGACGGGCCGCTCGGTAGACGCGACCCGGTCCAGGTGCCCGCGTTCGTCGCCGAGGAGTCCACCACCCGCGACCAGCCCCGCACCCTGGTCCTGGGCGGCACCTCCGCCGACCGGGTGTCGTACTCGCTCGTACGCGGCTCCGGCGGACGCCTGGGCGACGCGGAACTGACCGAGGCGGGCGCCGCCACCCCGCAGCTCGACAAGATCGTCTCGAACCTCGTCGCGGGCTCCGGCGCGGACCAGGCGGACCAGCTCGGGGCCTTCGCCGTGCGCTACGTCCTCGTACGGGACGGCGCCGGCGCCCGCGAGGTGAGCCGCGTGCTCGACTCCACCCCCGGCCTCGGCCGGCTCAGCCAGCTCGACGGCAGCGCCCTGTGGCGCGTCGACCGCCAGGTCGCCCGCCTCATGATCGTGCCGCCCGGCGAGGGCGCGGAAGCCCAACCCGTCGCCTCCGGGGCCGTCGAGGCGCACACCACCGTCCCGCAGGGCGGCCAGGGCCGGGTGCTGCGTCTCGCGGACGCCGCCGCACCCGGCTGGAAGGCCACGCTCGACGGCCGCGAGCTGACGAAGAAGACCGTCGACGGCTGGGCCCAGGGCTTCGACCTGCCCGCCGGAGGCGGAAAGCTTGTCCTGACATATTCCGCGCCGCTCACCCACACCGTCTGGCTCTGGGTTCAGGGCGCGCTCGCCCTCCTCCTGGTGGTGCTCGCACTGCCCGGCCGGCGCCGCGAGATCGACGACGACCTGCCCGAGGAGGCGGCCCCCGACTTCTCGGCCGCCCCCGTCGAGGGCGAGGGCCGCCGGGCGCGCAGGCTGCGCGCGGCAGCCGAGGCGGAGACCGCGCAGGAGGAACCGGCCGCCCAGGTCGTGGACCCCTACGCCTCCCCGTACCCGGCGCCCGAGGGCGACCAGGACCCCTACGCGGCGGTGCCCCAGCAGGCGTCGTACGGCCAATGGGACGCCGAGGTGCCCGCACACTCGCCCTACGCGCCGGACACCTACCGCCAGGACGCCCCCCAGCCCGCCCCGTACGGCACCCAGCAGGGCTACCCGGAGGGACAGCAGTACGACGCGTACGGCTACCCGCAGCAGCCGTACGACCCCTACGCGAGCGGCGGGTACGACCCGCAGCCCCCCGCGCAGCAGCCGCCGTACGACCCCTTCGCTGACGACCAGGACAACGGACGGCAGCGTCCCGACGGGAGCAACCACCGATGAACCGCGCGACCCTCTCCCTGCTGGCCGCCGCCACCGCCCTCGCCGCCGTCACCGGATTCGCCGTCGTCACCGCCCCGGACGGCGCCGGCGGCCCGGACGCCAAGGGCGCCCCCGCGACCGCCGCGGCACGGCAGCCCGTGGAACGCTCCAGCCTGCTCTGCCCGGCGCCGAGCACGTCCGATCTGGCGGAGACGACGTACTCCGCCTTCACCCCCAGGAACGACGCCGCGCCCGGCCGGGGCGGCGACGCGAAGCCGGGCAAGGCGCAACTGTTCCCGGCGGGCGGCAAGGCCGCCGACAAACCGGTCGTCTCGCTGGCGGGGCCGGGAACGCCCGCCACAGTCACCGCGAGCGGTGCGGAGCGCCCCGCCCTCGTCGGCACCGCGGACGGCGCTCTCGCGCCCGGCTGGGCCGCGCAGCAGACGACCAAGGTCGCCGCCGGAACCTCGCGCGGAGTCCTCGGAGTCAGCTGCACGGCACCGGACACCGCGTTCTGGTTCCCCGGCGCGAGCACCGCGGCCACCCGCCAGGACTACGTCCACCTCACCAATCCGGACGACTCCGCGGCCGTCGCCGACGTCGAGCTGTACGGGCCGCAGGGCTCCCTCAAGTCCGAGGCGGGACAGAACATCACCGTGCCGCCGCGCTCCAGCGTCGCGGTGCTGCTGTCCACGCTGTCGTCCACCCGGGTGACGGACGCGACCGTGCACGTCCGCACGCGCGCGGGGCGCGTCGCCGCCGCCGTGCAGGCCGTGGAGGCGAAGGCGGGCAGCGACTGGCTGGCCGCCTCCGCCGACCCGTCCGGCAGCGTGGTGCTCCCCGGCATCCCGGCCGACGCCACCTCGGTGCGCCTGGTGGTGTTCGCCACCGGTGAGGACGACGCCGATCTGAAGGTGCGGCTGGCCGGCGCCAACGGTTCGCTCACCCCGGCCGGGGCGGAGACGCTGCACGTGAAGTCGCGGATGACCAGTTCGCTCGACCTGCGTGACGTCACCAAGGGCGAGGCCGGTTCCCTGGTGCTCACTCCCTCGCAGGGCGGGCGCGGGGCCCCCGTGGTGGCCGCGGTGCGGATCGTGCGCGGCACGAAGGACAAGCAGGAGGTGGCCTTCGTCCCGGCGACCGCCGCGATCGGCGCGCGCTCCACGGTGGCCGACAACAGGGCGCAGGGCGGGGTGCTCTCGCTGGTCGCGCCGGGGGCGGCCGGCGAGGTGAAGGTGACCGCGTCGGCGGGCAGCGGCGGCGGCGCGCCGGTCGTCAAGACGTATAAGGTCAAGGCCGGTACGACGCAGTCGCTGACGGCGCCCGTGCCGACCGGGCTGAAGGGCTCGTACGCGCTGACCGTCGAGACGGTCTCGGGCGGTCCGGTGCACGCGGCGCGGATGCTCCAGTTCCCCGAGGACAACGTCCCGATGTTCACCATCCAGACCCTGCCGGACGACAGGGGAACCGTCGTGGTGCCCCGGGCGCAGAGCGACCTGTCGGTCCTGGACGACTGACGGACGCCCCGGTTCCGTAGCACCGCGGGCGTGTACGGGTCCCGGTTCCCTGTGCACCGCCGGCGTATACGGATTCCGGCCCCGTGCGCACCTCCGATCCGTACGGATCCCGGCACCGTCCGCGCCTTTGACCCGTACGGATCCCGGCCCCGTGCGCACCTCCGACACCTGCGGAGCCCTGGGGCGTACGCACCTCCGGCGCACGCCGATCGCCGGTTCGTGTGAACGGAAGTGATCGCAAAGGCCCTCCCGCGCGAGGGGGGCCTTTGCGGTCAGAAATGGTCGGGAACGGTCGAGTCCGGTCCTGCCGTAGTGGGTGCAGCTCGGCGCGGGAGCGTGTGTGCCCCCAGAGGGCGGGGCTCAGTCCTGGCCGTAGCGCGGATCCACCGACTCGGGAGCCAGCCCCAGCAGCTCGGCCACCTGCTCGACGACGATCTCGTGCACGAGCAGCGCCCGCTCGTCCCGGCTCTTCGTGCGGATCTCCACGGGACGCCGGTAGACCACCACGCGTGCCGGGCTGCCCTCACCCGTGCTGCCCGACGCGATCACCCCACCGAGTGGAACCGGCTCGTCCGTCCAGTCGTCCGACCCCTCCGCGCTCGGCGCGCGGGGCACGTCGAGCACCAGGAAGTCGACCTCGGAGAGCTGCGGCCAGCGTCGCTCCAGCCGCTCGACGGAGTCCCGTACGAGATCGCCGAACACCTCCGCCCGGCTGACCGAGAGCGGCACCTGGGGCGGTGCCACCGGGCCGCGCATGCCGCGGCCGTGCCGGTCGCGCCTGCGCGGCCGGGGGCCGGCGGGGGGCGGTTCGGCGGGCTGGGAGCCGACTGCGTGCGGCCCGGGGGATCGGTGCGGTCCGGAACTGTCCATCACTGACGCAGCGTAGCCCTCCCGCAAGCCTCACGATCCGGCCTCCGGCCGGGCGCCGCGCCTGTCCCCGGTTGATCGTTTCAGCCAAGCAGGGGCTCGAAATCACGCCTGTCCACGACCGCACGCCCTCGTCAATCGGCGCAAACACGGCGCCCGCCGACCGAAATGACCGGACCGATCCCTCCGCTCCGCCCCCTTCCCGCAGGTCAGCGCGGCCACCCCGGGGCCACGCAGGGGAACGCCCCGGGGGCGACACGGTGGGGTGACGTCGGGGGTGAGTCGTCGCGGCCCGTTCAAGAGTGCGGTACCGTCCAACCTCGTGAGCCCTGTACGTCGCTGTTCGCGCACCGCGTGCGGCCGCCCTGCCGTCGCGACACTGACGTACGTCTACGCGGACTCGACCGCAGTTCTCGGTCCGCTCGCCACCTACGCCGAGCCCCACTGCTACGACCTGTGCGCCGAGCACTCGGATCGGCTGACCGCGCCCCGAGGCTGGGAAGTGGTCCGGCTCTCCGACAGCTCGGGCCCCGCCCGTCCCAGCGGTGACGACCTCGAAGCCCTCGCCAACGCCGTCCGCGAGGCCGCCCGGCCGCACGAACGTGCCGCCGAATCCGACGCCAACAGCGCGCGTACGGCCAACCCCGCCGCACCCTCCACCACCCGGCGCGGCCACCTGAGGGTCCTCCGGTCGCCCGAGTAGTTCTCCCCGTAGCGTCTTCCCTCCTGAGAGCTCCGCACGGACCGCACGGCCCGCGGTACCCCCGCACGGGTAGTTTTGGGGCACCGAACAGGAATTTCAGGAGGGGTGGCCGTGGCTGCTGATCTGTCACAGATCGTCAAGGCGTACGACGTCCGGGGAGTCGTCCCCGACCAGTGGGACGAAACCCTGGCGGAACTGTTCGGAGCCGCTTTCGTACGAGTCACCGACGCGGACGCGATCGCCGTCGGCCACGACATGCGGCCCTCCTCGCCCGGTCTCTCGCGGGCCTTCGCCCGCGGCGCGGCGGCCCTGGGAGCGGACGTCACCGAGATCGGCCTCTGCTCGACGGACCAGCTCTACTACGCGTCCGGCGCGCTGAACCTCCCCGGCGCGATGTTCACCGCCTCGCACAACCCGGCGCAGTACAACGGCATCAAGCTGTGCCGCGCCGGAGCCGCCCCGGTCGGTCAGGACACCGGCCTCGCGGAGATCCGCGCCCTGGTGGAGAAGTGGTCGGAAACCGGTGCGCCGACCCCTGCCACCTCCCCGGGAACCCTCAGCTCCCGCGACACGTTGCAGGACTACGCGGCCCACCTGCTGTCCCTCGTCGACCTCTCCGCGCTCCGCCCGCTGAAGGTCGTCGTCGACGCCGGCAACGGCATGGGCGGGCACACGGTGCCCACCGTCTTCGCGTCCCTGCCGCTCACCCTCGTCCCGATGTACTTCGAACTCGACGGAACGTTCCCGAACCACGAGGCGAACCCGCTCGACCCGAAGAACATCGTCGACCTCCAGGCCCGCGTCCTCGCCGAGGGCGCCGACCTCGGTCTCGCGTTCGACGGCGACGCCGACCGCTGCTTCGTCGTGGACGAACGCGGCCGGGGGGTGTCCCCCTCCGCCGTCACCGCCCTCGTCGCCGCCCGAGAACTCGCCCGCAACGGGGGGCAGGGCACGGTCATCCACAACCTGATCACCTCCTGGTCGGTCCCGGAGGTCGTCCGCGAACACGGCGGCACCCCCGTGCGGACCCGCGTCGGCCACTCGTTCATCAAGGCCGAGATGGCCGTCTCCGGTGCGATCTTCGGTGGCGAGCACTCCGCGCACTACTACTTCAAGGACTTCTGGAACGCGGACACGGGCATGCTGGCCGCTCTGCACGTCCTGGCGGCGCTCGGCGGGCAGGAGGGCCCCCTCTCGGCCCTGGTCTCCTCGTACGACCGCTACGCCGGCTCCGGCGAGATCAACTCCACCGTCACCGACCAGGCCGCCAGCACCGCCGCGGTCGCGGCCTTCTACGCCGACCGCGACGACGTCACCCTCGACCACCTCGACGGCCTGACGGTCACCGCCGCGGACTGGTGGTTCAACCTCCGCGCCTCGAACACCGAACCCCTCCTGCGCCTGAACGTCGAAGCCCGCGACGAACCCACCATGCGCCAGATCCGCGACCAGACCCTCTCCCTCCTCCGCCCCTGACCCCACCCACCCCGGCCCCACTCGTACTCCACTCCCTCCCTCCCGGTAGCTCCCTCGGCGGCGGCGCGTCCGACACGAGCCCCCTTGGGCATCGCGATCGCTCGCTACGTCACCACGTCTGGCCACCACCGGACCCGCCCCCACGCCACACCCGTGGGGGCGGGCCTGCCTCTACGTCAGCGCCCGTGGGCGGCGGGCTCGCCTTTGCGGCAGTGCCCCCAACCGCCGGGTCCGCCTCTACGTCAGCACCCTTGGGCGGTGCGGCCGCCCCCCGGGGGCGCGGGGGTACCTCCCTGTGCGAGCGAAGCCGAGTGCTTGGGGGAGGGCGGGCAAGGGGGCGGCCCTCGGCGGACGCCGCCTCCTTGCCCTACGCCCCGCCCCGGTACGCCCTCACCCGCACCCACACGCCCCACCCGCACCTCCCACGCCCTCACCCCTCACCCCGTCCCACCCCGGAACCCGCACCCCCAACCCCCTCCCCCCACCCCACCCCGGCGGTACGCTGACCTCGCCCAACCCGTACACGCACCCGCGCACCTGAACCCCGCGCACCCCGCACCCCCGCACCGCACCCGCACCCCGCACGCTCTGAAGGGACCCACCCCATGCCGCTCGAAGCCGGCCTCCTGGAGATCCTCGCCTGCCCGGCCTGCCACGCCCCGCTCGGCGACGAGACGGCAGCGGACACCCCGGAACTGATCTGCACGAGCAAGGACTGCGGACTGGCCTACCCGGTACGCGACGGCATCCCGGTCCTCCTCGTGGACGAAGCCCGCCGCCCCGCCTGACCCGACCACCGCCAGGCCGGACCGCCGTCAGGCCCGGCCACCGCCAGGCCCGGCCGATGGACGCCGAGGCCGGGCCACCACGCCCGGCCCCCGGCCACCCGGGCAGGCCACGCCCAGGGACCCCGGCCACCTCCCGGAAGTCGACCCCCGTCCCCCGGGAGCCGCCGCCCCGGCCCCGGCCTCGGTCCCGCCCCCTCCTGGCACCCCGCAAGTCCCAAGCCGCGCAAGGCGATCGGAGGCTTCACCCCATGCTCGACGAGTCGCTGCTCGACGCCCCGGAAGCTCTGGCACGAGCCGACCACCGCGGGCTTCTCCGCGGTGCGGCCGAGGCCGGAGCCCGGGTACGCACCGCCGCCCGGCACGCCACCGAGGCCGGCCTCGCCGAACTCAAGCCGGAGGGTCGCCCCCGCGCCGTACTGATCGCGGGCCCCGGCATCGCCGCCGTGGGGGTGAGCGACCTGCTGACCACGCTCGCGGGCGCCGCCTGCCCGGTGACCCGACTGAACCCGACCGGCGTCGCCCCCGCCGCCGGCGCCCTGCGCTGGACGCTCCCCGGCTGGGCCGGCTCCGTCGACCTCCTGCTGCTCGTCACGACGGACGGCGCCGAACCCGGCCTCGCCCTCCTCGCCGAACAGGCGTACCGCCGCGGCTGCACGGTCGTCGCGGTCGCCCCGCAACGCTCCCCGCTGAGCGAGTCCGTCAGCGGCGTGCACGGAGTGGTCGTGCCCATGGCGGCCGCCCCGTACGAGGAGTACGACAACGGCACCTCCGCGGGCCCCGGCGCCCTCTGGGCCCTGCTCACCCCGCTCCTGGTCCTGCTCGACCGCGTCGGTCTCCTCTCCGCGCCCCCCGAAACCCTCCAACTCGTCGCCGACCGCCTCGACCACACGGCCGAGCGCTGTGGCCCGGCCGTCGCCACGTACAGCAACCCGGCCAAGACACTCGCCACCGAGCTGGCCGACTCCCTCCCGCTGGTCTGGACGGAAGGCACCGTCGCGAGCCCGGTCGGCCGCCGGTTCGCCGCCGTCCTGGCCGAGCTGGCGGGCCGCCCCGCCCTCGCCGCCGAGCTGCCCGAGGCGCTGCCCGCCCACGGCATGCTCCTCACCGGCACGTACGCCGCCGGAGCCGACCCGGAGGACTTCTTCCGGGACCGCGTGGAGGACCCCCAGGCCCTGCGCGCCCGGGTGGTACTGCTGCGCGACCGCCCCGCCGGCGGCCTCACCGCGGCCCCGGCCGCCCGCGAACTCGCACTCGGCCACGACACGGCACTCAGCGAACTCGAACCCGCCGAGGGCGGCGAGCTGGAAAGCCTCGCCGAACTCCTCGCCGTCACGGACTTCGCGACCGCTTACCTCTCCCTCGCCGCATCCGCACCTCCGCCCGCCGACTGACGCTTCCCGGCGGACGTCCGCCGGATCGTCTCCGCCCCAGGGCCCCGGACCGGAAAGAGCCACCATGGACCGCCTCGACAACACCGTGCGCCCCTATGCCTGGGGTTCCGTGACCGCCATCCCGGAACTCCTCGGCACCGAGCCCACCGGCGAACCGCAGGCCGAGCTGTGGATGGGCGCCCATCCCGGCGCGCCCTCCCGACTCACCCGCACACGCAGCGCGGGAGCGGCCCAGGACGGGACAGCACAGTCGTACGCCCTGTCCGACGTCATCGCCGCCGCACCCGAGACCGAACTCGGCCCGGCGGCGGTGAGGAAATTCGGCCCGCGACTGCCGTTCCTCCTCAAGGTGCTCGCCGCCGGAGCACCGCTCTCGCTCCAGGTCCACCCGGACCTCGCCCAGGCGCAGGAGGGGTACGCCGACGAGGAACGCCGCCGGGTCCCGATCGACGCCCCGGACCGCAACTACAAGGACGCCAACCACAAACCCGAACTGATCTGTGCACTCACCCGGTTCAACGGACTGTGCGGATTCCGAGTTCCCGCCGAATCGGCCGAGATCCTCGAATCCCTCGGCGTCGACTCGCTCAAGCCGTACGCGGACCTGCTGCACGCCCGCCCCGAGGAGGCCGCCCTGCGTGAAGTCCTCACCGCGGTCCTGGCCGCCGACCGCGCCGAGATCGCCGACACGGTCACGGAGGCGGCCGCCGCGGCCGGACGCCTGGCCGCCGCCCCCGGCACGCCGCCCCGCGAAGCAGCCGCTCACGCGATGACCGCGTCCCTCGCCCACCACTACCCGGGCGACCCGGGCGTCCTCGCCGCGATGCTCCTCAACCACGTGGAACTGCAGCCCGGTGAGGCCCTGTTCCTGGGTGCCGGCGTTCCGCACGCCTACCTGGACGGCCTCGGCGTCGAGATCATGGCGAACTCGGACAACGTCCTGCGCTGCGGCCTCACCCCCAAGCACGTCGACGTCCCCGAACTCCTGCGCGTCGTCCGCTTCGAGGCCACCGATCCCGGCGTTCTGCGCCCCGAAGCCGCCCCGGACGGCGAAGAGCTCTACGTCACCCCGACCGACGAGTTCCGGCTCTCCCGGTACGTCCTGCCCCAGGACGCCGCCCCGGTACGTCTTCCGGCCGGCGCCCCGCAGATCCTGCTCTGCACCGCGGGCACGCCCCGGGCCGGTGAACTCCCGCTCAGCCCAGGCCATTCCGTGTTCGTACCGGCGGGCGAACACACCGAACTGCGCGGGCCCGGCACGGTCTTCCGTGCCACCGTGGTGACCTGACGCACCAGCGCCCCACACTCACCACCCGAAGCTGCAACAATGTGCGGCCGCACCTCCATGTGGCGCTTCGGCCGCAGCATTCAGGACATCCCCGTCCACCAGGAATTCCAGAAAGGAACCCTGTACCCATGAGCGCGTCAGGCGGCACCAAGGCAATCGTGGCGGCACTCGTCGCCAACCTCGCGATCGCCGTCGCGAAGTTCGTGGCGTTCCTCTTCAGCGGCTCGTCCTCGATGCTCGCGGAGAGTGTTCACTCGCTCGCCGACTCCGGCAACCAGGGCCTGCTCCTGCTCGGCGGCAAGAAGGCCAAGCGCGAAGCCACCCCGCAGCACCCCTTCGGCTACGGCCGCGAGCGCTACATCTACGCCTTCCTCGTCTCCATCGTGCTCTTCACCGTCGGCGGCATGTTCGCCATCTACGAGGGCTACGAGAAGATCCACGACCCGCACGAGATCGAGGCCTGGTACTGGCCGGTCGGCGTACTCGTCTTCGCGATCATCGCTGAGTCGTTCTCCTTCCGTACGGCCATCCAGGAATCCAACGCGACCCGCGGCCAGCAGTCCTGGAAGGACTTCATCCGCCGCGCGAAGGCCCCCGAACTGCCCGTCGTCCTCCTCGAAGACCTCGGTGCGCTCGTCGGCCTGGTCCTCGCGCTCGTCGGCGTCAGCCTGGCCCTCATCACCGGCAACGGCGTGTGGGACGGCGTCGGCACCCTCTGCATCGGCATCCTGCTGATCATCATCGCGATCGTCCTCGCAGCCGAAACCAAGTCGCTCCTGCTGGGCGAGTCGGCCGGCACCGACGAGGTCGACAAGATCAAGGCGGCCGTCGTCGACGGTGAGACGGTCACCGGCCTCATCCACATGCGCACGCTCCACCTCGGCCCCGAAGAACTCCTCGTCGCCGCCAAGATCGCCGTACAGCACGACGACACGGCCGCAGAGATCGCCCAGGCGATCAACGCCGCCGAGGACCGCATCCGCGCAGCCGTACCGATCGCACGGGTCATCTACCTGGAGCCCGACATCTACAGCGAGACCGCGGCCGCCACGGGCAAGAACCCCGGGAGCACCCCGGCCGGTCCTGCCCACTGACGCGCTCCGCCCCGAAGGCCCCCGCCCATCCGGACGGGGGCCTTCTCGCGTCCGGCACCCCGTCCACGCGCCGAAAGCAGGTCGCTCCGCGAATGCGGGCGCCACACAGCCCCGAAGGCGCTTCGCCCCACGCCGAACGGACATTTTCCAGCCGCGCCCGAAACTCCCGCAGCAGATCCCCTCCGCCGCGTCCGACCAGCGACACCCTCCCCACCACCTGCACAGAAAGTCCTGAAGGTGCCGGATGTGCCCCGGCTGCCACACGACTTCCGGCCAGGATCAGACCCCGGACGGGCTGGGGGCCGCTGGGCCGATCGGTGTAGGTTCGTAACCTAGCCAGACGTCGCTGCTGATGGCGGTCGGGCGGTCCGCAGGACCGGCCGAGGGAGAGAGGGCCTCCGACGGACTGCGCTGCGAGTGCTCGGGCATTCGTATGCCCGCCGCCGCAGATCAGCCGTAACCGCCTCGCACCACTTCACGAGGAGCAGCACTTCATGACGACTGTCGCCACCGACCAGGACTTCAAGGTCGCCGACCTCTCCCTCGCCGCCTACGGCCGCAAGGAGATCACCCTCGCCGAGCACGAGATGCCCGGCCTGATGTCGATCCGTCGCGAGTACGCCGCCGCGCAGCCGCTGGCCGGCGCGCGCATCACCGGCTCGCTGCACATGACGATCCAGACGGCCGTTCTCATCGAGACCCTCGTCGCGCTCGGCGCCGATGTCCGCTGGGCCTCCTGCAACATCTACTCCACCCAGGACCATGCCGCCGCCGCCATCGCCGTCGGACCGAACGGCACTCCCGAGGACCCGCAGGGCGTCCCGGTCTTCGCCTGGAAGGGCGAGACCCTTGAGGAGTACTGGTGGTGCACGGAGCAGGCGCTGACCTGGCCGAACACCGCCACCGGCGGCCCGAACATGATCCTGGACGACGGTGGCGACGCCACCCTCCTCGTCCACAAGGGCGTCGAGTTCGAGAAGGCGGGTGCCGCTCCGGACCCGTCGACGGCGGACTCCGAGGAGTACGCGCACATCCTCACGCTCCTCAACCGCACCCTCGGCGAGAGCCCGCAGAAGTGGACCCAGCTCGCCTCCGAGATCCGCGGCGTGACCGAGGAGACCACCACCGGTGTCCACCGCCTGTACGAGATGATGCGCGACGGCCACCTGCTCTTCCCGGCGATCAACGTGAACGACGCCGTGACGAAGTCGAAGTTCGACAACAAATACGGCTGCCGGCATTCCCTCATCGACGGCATCAACCGTGCCACCGACGTCCTCATCGGAGGCAAGGTCGCCGTCGTCTTCGGTTACGGCGACGTCGGCAAGGGCTGCGCGGAGTCGCTGCGCGGCCAGGGTGCCCGGGTGATCATCACCGAGATCGACCCGATCTGCGCCCTGCAGGCGGCGATGGACGGCTACCAGGTCTCGACGCTGGACGACGTCGTCTCCATCGCCGACATCTTCGTCACCACGACGGGCAACAAGGACATCATCATGGCCTCCGACATGGCCAAGATGAAGCACCAGGCCATCGTCGGCAACATCGGCCACTTCGACAACGAGATCGACATGGCCGGTCTCGCCAAGGTCGAGGGCATCGTCAAGGACGAGGTCAAGCCGCAGGTCCACACCTGGACGTTCCCCGACGGCAAGGTCCTGATCGTGCTGTCCGAGGGCCGCCTGCTCAACCTGGGCAACGCGACCGGCCACCCGTCCTTCGTGATGTCCAACTCGTTCGCGGACCAGACCCTGGCCCAGATCGAGCTGTGGACCAAGCCGGAGGAGTACCCGACCGACGTCTACGTGCTGCCCAAGCACCTCGACGAGAAGGTCGCCCGCCTCCACCTCGACGCCCTCGGCGTCAAGCTGACGACCCTGCGCCAGGAGCAGGCCGACTACATCGGCGTCCCGGTCGAGGGCCCGTACAAGCCGGACCACTACCGCTACTGAGCCGACCGGCACCACGCCGCTCACCAGCAGTCGACAGCCTCGCCGCAGCACGGCGCCGGCTGTCGGGCAGGCCCCCGGACTCCCGCGCCGGGGGCCTGCCCCGTGCCCGCCCCCGTGCGATCCGCAAGACCCGAAGGACCCCATGCCCCGCGGCCGCTACTCACTTCACGACACCCACGATCACACCCCTCTCGGCGAAGAACACTTCCACTGCGCACCAGGTCCCTCCGGCTGGCGCTACGTCTCTCAGACCACCACCCCTTCCGGCCGCCACGCCGGCTCCGTCGACCTCGCCCTCGACGAACTGGGCCGCCCCATCCGGCTCGAACTCCACGCCTCCAGCTGGCAGGTACGGGGAGCCGCCCTCGACGGCGTCACCTGGGTCCGTACCGACCCGACCGGCGAGCACGCCACCGAAGGCAATGTCCGCGCCCATGCCTTCACCGGCACCTCCCCGGCGTTCCTCGTCGCCACCGCCCGGCTCCTGCGCCTCACCCCCGCTTCCCCCGCCACTCGCGTCCGCCTGGTCGCCTTCACCGACCCCGTCCTGGCACCACGTACGCTCGACCAGTCCTGGGCCTTGGTGAAAAGCGAAGCACACACCACTGACAACGGTTCCCTGACGGTGGACGAGTACCAGGTCAGCGCCCTGGACACCGGTGAACAACACCTGATCCACCTCGCGGGCGATGTCGTGCTCTCCGCACCGGGAATCGAGCTCGAACACCTCGAAACGCCCCCGTCGGTCTTTCCCGCGCATCCCGGCAGCACCGACGCCTGACCCACCGACGCCTGACCCAACGCCCCGACCCTTCGCGGCAAGCACCCCGCACCTAAGCAGGGGGAACGAACCCGGTTCCCCGGGGTTTGCCGCCCGACGACCCGCCTCCCGTCCCGGTCCGCGAGCCACTCTCGGCAGCAGGCACCGGAACCTCAGCCAACGGCACGGCGGCCTCAGCGGCCCCAGCAGTCCCGACGCCCGCATCCGTCGAGTTCGGCACCAGGGACCCCGACGCACTCTCCGCCGCTCCCTGCCTCACGACCCCGTCCGCACCCTCGGTCACAAGACCACCCGGCTGTTGGCTCCACACCTCACCCGCATCCTGCGCCACACCCACACCCACACCCACACCCACACCCACACCCACACCCACACCCACACCCACACCCACACCCACACCATGAGCCTGCGAGTCACCCGCACTCCGGCTGCCACCCGCAGACCGGGGCGCAGCCTCCCCCGGCCCCTGTACCCACGGCCCCTCCGCCTCGTGAGTCACAGCACCAGCATCCGCACCCTTCGGCCCGACCACCCCGCCAGGAACAGCCGCGTCCCGGAACGCCCGCCGGGTGTCGCGTAGCTGCCGCTCGTGCACCACCGCCGCCAAGTAGGCGGCCGCAGGTACGTCCTGAGGTGCCGACACCCCGGTGAACCCGGCCAGGTCCCCTGCCAACCGCTGCGCCATCGCCCCGCCCACCTGAGGGTCCAGCTGTCCCATCCGCGTCAGGTACTGCCGTACGGCCAGCCACAACCCGTCCGGCACGCGCGACAGATCCAGCCCGGTGAAACGCGCCGCCAGCCAAGGCGGCGGAGGCGGCACCGCACCGGCCCGCCCCGCCGACACCCGCTCCCGCACCACGAGCGTTCCCGCGAGAACATCTCCGATCCGGCGTCCTCGCGGAGAAACGAGCGAGGCGACGCAGGCCACGACGCCGAACGTCCCCAGGATCTCGACGACCCCCACCGCGCCCCGTACCAGCGCATGGCGGAACCGGATCGGCCCACCGTCGTCCCGCACCACCCGCAGTCCACAGGCCAGCTTCCCCAGGGAACGCCCATGCGTCAGCGTCTCCACCGCTATCGGAGCCCCCACCAGCACCAACAGGAACGAAGCCACCATGACGGCCGCTGTCGCCGCGTCATCCAGCGAAGCGGTGGCCAGCGCCAGCGCCAGCAGCACCCCGAGGTAGGCCGCCCACACCACCACCATGTCGATCAGCAACGCCAGGGCCCGAGTCGGCAACTGTGCCGGGCGCACCCCCAGGACCACCGCGTCGCCCGTCACGAACCGACTCATCGCTGCCCACCTCTCGCAGACCTTCCCCGCCCCTGAAATCCTCAGTCTGCCAAGCTGACCCGCAGCGCGCGCAGTGCTGTGTTTCCCCGCCGGACCCGGACCCAGTGCCTGGAGCAGCAGCCGACCATGGACCTCGACGTCTTCGTGACCGCCCACCACGCCGAGTGGAACCGCCTCGACCAGCTCCTGACCCGCAGCCGCCGGCTCTCCGGCGCCGAGGTCGACGAACTGGTCGCTCTTTACCAGCGCACCGCGACCCATCTCTCGCTGCTCCAGTCGACCACCCCGGACCCGACGCTCGTCTCCCGCCTCACTCAGCTCGTGGCCCGTGCCCGTGCCGTCGTCACCGGCACCCGACGAGCCTCGTGGCGGGACGCTGCCCGGTTCCTGACCGAGGGCTTTCCGGCCGCCGTCTACCTCTCCCGGCGCTGGTGGATACCCACTGCACTGCTTTCCACAGTGGCGGCAGCTGTGATCGGCTGGTGGATCGCCGGCCACCCCGAAGTCCAGGCGTCCATCGGGGCCCCCGCCGACCTCCGCGAGATGACCCGGCCCGGCGGCCAGTACGAGTCGTACTACTCCAGCCACCCGGCAGCCTCCTTCGCAGCCCAGGTCTGGACGAACAACGCTCAAGCAGCCGCCATGTGCCTCGTCCTCGGCGCGTTCCTCTGCGTGCCGGTGCTCTGGATCCTTTTCCTCAACATGCTCAATCTGGGTGTCGGCCTGGGTCTGATGTCCGCCGCGGGCCGCTTGGACACGTTCCTCGGCCTTGTCCTTCCGCATGGACTTCTGGAGCTGACCGCCGTCTTCGTCGCCGCCGGTACGGGCCTCCGCCTCGGCTGGACGCTCATCGACCCGGGGCCGCGCACCCGTAGGGCTGCCATGGCCCAAGAAGGCCGAGCCGCCCTGGGAATGGCCATCGGTCTTGCACTGGTCCTCTTCGTTTCAGGGCTGATCGAAGGTTTCGTCACCCCCTCCGGCCTCCCCACTTGGGCTCGCATCGCGATCGGGGTTGCAGCGGAGCTCGTCTTCCTCCTGTACGTCTACGTGCTGGGCGGCCGGGCTGCCCGAGCAGGTGAACGAGGAGACGTGGAACCAGCGGACCGGAACCCCGAACTTCCCACCGCTGCATGAGGTGCGTGCAGCCCCTCTGACCTGCTAGTCTTCAGGCCGCCCCGAAAACCGTTGACATGGTCACTAGGGGGAGGTAGATTCGAACGGTTGCCTTGAGTTGGACAAACTTAGTGGTGACCGTTAACGTCTCCCTCGTTCTCCAGGATTTCCATCCAGTGAGAGCCTCTTTCGATTACCTATCCGAATCACCAAGGCCGATTAACTCGGCCGAAAGCTTCTGATAGAGTCGGAACCGCCGGAAAGGGAAAACGCGAAAGCGAACAACCTGGAAAGCACCGAGGAAATTGGCACCGGAAACGGTCTGATAGAGTCGGAAACGCAACAACACAAAAGAAACACCGAACGAAAACGTCCGGAGGAAAGCCCGCAGGGGTGAGTACGAAGGAAGCGTCCGTTCCTTGAGAACTCAACAGCGTGCCAAAAGTCAACGCCAAATATGTTGATACCCCGGCCACTTCGGTGGTTGGTGGTTCCTTTGAAGTCCTACCGGCCCGTGCGGCAGGTAGGCAAAAACACTAGCGAGGACGCAGGAACACACCGTCTTATTCCGATGGTGGCTGTTCCGCTCTTCCGATGTGTTCACCCGCAGTCTTTAATCAGACGCAGACGGGTAAACATTCACGGAGAGTTTGATCCTGGCTCAGGACGAACGCTGGCGGCGTGCTTAACACATGCAAGTCGAACGATGAAGCCCTTCGGGGTGGATTAGTGGCGAACGGGTGAGTAACACGTGGGCAATCTGCCCTTCACTCTGGGACAAGCCCTGGAAACGGGGTCTAATACCGGATAACACTCCTGCCTGCATGGGCAGGGGTTGAAAGCTCCGGCGGTGAAGGATGAGCCCGCGGCCTATCAGCTTGTTGGTGGGGTAATGGCCTACCAAGGCGACGACGGGTAGCCGGCCTGAGAGGGCGACCGGCCACACTGGGACTGAGACACGGCCCAGACTCCTACGGGAGGCAGCAGTGGGGAATATTGCACAATGGGCGAAAGCCTGATGCAGCGACGCCGCGTGAGGGATGACGGCCTTCGGGTTGTAAACCTCTTTCAGCAGGGAAGAAGCGCAAGTGACGGTACCTGCAGAAGAAGCACCGGCTAACTACGTGCCAGCAGCCGCGGTAATACGTAGGGTGCGAGCGTTGTCCGGAATTATTGGGCGTAAAGAGCTCGTAGGCGGCTTGTCACGTCGGATGTGAAAGCCCGGGGCTTAACCCCGGGTCTGCATTCGATACGGGCAGGCTAGAGTGTGGTAGGGGAGATCGGAATTCCTGGTGTAGCGGTGAAATGCGCAGATATCAGGAGGAACACCGGTGGCGAAGGCGGATCTCTGGGCCATTACTGACGCTGAGGAGCGAAAGCGTGGGGAGCGAACAGGATTAGATACCCTGGTAGTCCACGCCGTAAACGTTGGGAACTAGGTGTTGGCGACATTCCACGTCGTCGGTGCCGCAGCTAACGCATTAAGTTCCCCGCCTGGGGAGTACGGCCGCAAGGCTAAAACTCAAAGGAATTGACGGGGGCCCGCACAAGCAGCGGAGCATGTGGCTTAATTCGACGCAACGCGAAGAACCTTACCAAGGCTTGACATATACCGGAAAGCATCAGAGATGGTGCCCCCCTTGTGGTCGGTATACAGGTGGTGCATGGCTGTCGTCAGCTCGTGTCGTGAGATGTTGGGTTAAGTCCCGCAACGAGCGCAACCCTTGTTCTGTGTTGCCAGCATGCCCTTCGGGGTGATGGGGACTCACAGGAGACTGCCGGGGTCAACTCGGAGGAAGGTGGGGACGACGTCAAGTCATCATGCCCCTTATGTCTTGGGCTGCACACGTGCTACAATGGCCGGTACAATGAGCTGCGATGCCGCGAGGCGGAGCGAATCTCAAAAAGCCGGTCTCAGTTCGGATTGGGGTCTGCAACTCGACCCCATGAAGTCGGAGTTGCTAGTAATCGCAGATCAGCATTGCTGCGGTGAATACGTTCCCGGGCCTTGTACACACCGCCCGTCACGTCACGAAAGTCGGTAACACCCGAAGCCGGTGGCCCAACCCCCTTGTGGGGAGGGAGCTGTCGAAGGTGGGACTGGCGATTGGGACGAAGTCGTAACAAGGTAGCCGTACCGGAAGGTGCGGCTGGATCACCTCCTTTCTAAGGAGCATCTAGACACCACTGGTGTCCAGAGACCATTTCGCCGGCAAACGTCCGGCGGTGGTTGCTCATGGGTGGAACGTTGACTATTCGGCGCGATGTCTTGGACTGACGAGTACTGCTTCGGCGTGGAAAGTGAGAGCCAAAGGGATCGGGTCGGGCACGCTGTTGGGTGTCTGAAGGTACGGCCGTGAGGTCGTGGTCTTCAGTGCCGGTCCCAGTGCACTTGCCTTCGGGTGGGGTGATGGGTGGCTGGTCGTTGTTTGAGAACTGCACAGTGGACGCGAGCATCTGTGGCCAAGTTTTTAAGGGCGCACGGTGGATGCCTTGGCACCAGGAACCGATGAAGGACGTGGGAGGCCACGATAGGCCCCGGGGAGCTGTCAACCGAGCTTTGATCCGGGGGTGTCCGAATGGGGAAACCCGGCAGTCGTCATGGGCTGTCACCCATACCTGAACACATAGGGTATGTGGAGGGAACGCGGGGAAGTGAAACATCTCAGTACCCGCAGGAAGAGAAAACAACCGTGATTCCGGGAGTAGTGGCGAGCGAAACCGGATGAGGCCAAACCGTATGCGTGTAATACCCGGCAGGGGTTGCGCATGCGGGGTTGAGGGATCTCTTTTCTGTCGTCTGCCGGCGACAGGACGAGTCAGAAACCGTTGGTGTAGGCGAAGGACATGCGAAAGGTCCGGCGTAGAGGGTAAGACCCCCGTAGCTGAAACATCAACGGCTCGTTTAAGAGACACCCAAGTAGCACGGGGCCCGAGAAATCCCGTGTGAATCTGGCGGGACCACCCGTTAAGCCTAAATATTCCCTGGTGACCGATAGCGGATAGTACCGTGAGGGAATGGTGAAAAGTACCGCGGGAGCGGAGTGAAATAGTACCTGAAACCGTGTGCCTACAAGCCGTGGGAGCGTCGCTGTCATTCTTTCGGGAATGGCAGTCGTGACTGCGTGCCTTTTGAAGAATGAGCCTGCGAGTTAGCGGTGTGTAGCGAGGTTAACCCGTGTGGGGAAGCCGTAGCGAAAGCGAGTCCGAACAGGGCGATTGAGTTGCACGCTCTAGACCCGAAGCGGAGTGATCTAGCCATGGGCAGGTTGAAGCGGCTGTAAGAGGTCGTGGAGGACCGAACCCACCAGGGTTGAAAACCTGGGGGATGACCTGTGGTTAGGGGTGAAAGGCCAATCAAACTCCGTGATAGCTGGTTCTCCCCGAAATGCATTTAGGTGCAGCGTCGTGTGTTTCTTGCCGGAGGTAGAGCACTGGATAGGCGATGGGCCCTACCGGGTTACTGACCTTAGCCAAACTCCGAATGCCGGTAAGTGAGAGCACGGCAGTGAGACTGTGGGGGATAAGCTCCATGGTCGAGAGGGAAACAGCCCAGAGCATCGACTAAGGCCCCTAAGCGTACGCTAAGTGGGAAAGGATGTGGAGTCGCAGAGACAACCAGGAGGTTGGCTTAGAAGCAGCCACCCTTGAAAGAGTGCGTAATAGCTCACTGGTCAAGTGATTCCGCGCCGACAATGTAGCGGGGCTCAAGCGTACCGCCGAAGTCGTGTCATTCATACAACAGGGCCAACGCCTGTATGGATGGGTAGGGGAGCGTCGTGTGCCGGGTGAAGCAGCCGCGGAAGCGAGTTGTGGACGGTTCACGAGTGAGAATGCAGGCATGAGTAGCGATACACACGTGAGAAACGTGTGCGCCGATTGACTAAGGGTTCCTGGGTCAAGCTGATCTGCCCAGGGTAAGTCGGGACCTAAGGCGAGGCCGACAGGCGTAGTCGATGGACAACCGGTTGATATTCCGGTACCCGCTTTGAAACGCCCAATACTGAATCAGACGATGCTATGCCCGTGAAGCCGTTCCGGACCCTTCGGGGAAAGGAAAGTGGTGGAGCCGGCGACCCAGATCTGTACTAGGTAAGCGATGGGGTGACGCAGGAAGGTAGTCCAGCCCGGGCGGTGGTAGTCCCGGGGTAAGGGTGTAGGCCGTGTGATAGGCAAATCCGTCACACATTGAGGCTGAGACCTGATGCCGAGCCGATTGTGGTGAAGTGGATGATCCTATGCTGTCGAGAAAAGCCTCTAGCGAGTTTCATGGCGGCCCGTACCCTAAACCGACTCAGGTGGTCAGGTAGAGAATACCGAGGCGTTCGGGTGAACTATGGTTAAGGAACTCGGCAAAATGCCCCCGTAACTTCGGGAGAAGGGGGGCCATCACTGGTGATCCGTTTTACACGGTGAGCTGGGGGTGGCCGCAGAGACCAGCGAGAAGCGACTGTTTACTAAAAACACAGGTCCGTGCGAAGCCGTAAGGCGATGTATACGGACTGACGCCTGCCCGGTGCTGGAACGTTAAGGGGACCGGTTAGTGCACTTTCGGGTGTGCGAAGCTGAGAACTTAAGCGCCAGTAAACGGCGGTGGTAACTATAACCATCCTAAGGTAGCGAAATTCCTTGTCGGGTAAGTTCCGACCTGCACGAATGGCGTAACGACTTCTCGACTGTCTCAACCATAGGCCCGGTGAAATTGCACTACGAGTAAAGATGCTCGTTTCGCGCAGAAGGACGGAAAGACCCCGGGACCTTTACTACAGTTTGATATTGGTGTTCGGTTCGGCTTGTGTAGGATAGGTGGGAGACTGTGAAGCTGTGACGCCAGTCATGGTGGAGTCGCCGTTGAAATACCACTCTGGTCGTGCTGGATGTCTAACCTCGGTCCGTGATCCGGATCAGGGACAGTGTCTGATGGGTAGTTTAACTGGGGCGGTTGCCTCCTAAAGAGTAACGGAGGCGCCCAAAGGTTCCCTCAGCCTGGTTGGCAATCAGGTGTTGAGTGTAAGTGCACAAGGGAGCTTGACTGTGAGACCGACGGGTCGAGCAGGGACGAAAGTCGGGACTAGTGATCCGGCAGTGGCTTGTGGAAGCGCTGTCGCTCAACGGATAAAAGGTACCCCGGGGATAACAGGCTGATCTTCCCCAAGAGTCCATATCGACGGGATGGTTTGGCACCTCGATGTCGGCTCGTCGCATCCTGGGGCTGGAGTCGGTCCCAAGGGTTGGGCTGTTCGCCCATTAAAGCGGTACGCGAGCTGGGTTTAGAACGTCGTGAGACAGTTCGGTCCCTATCCTCTGTGCGCGTAGGAATATTGAGAAGGGCTGTCCCTAGTACGAGAGGACCGGGACGGACGAACCTCTGGTGTGCCAGTTGTCCTGCCAAGGGCATGGCTGGTTGGCTACGTTCGGAAAGGATAACCGCTGAAAGCATCTAAGCGGGAAGCCTGCTTCGAGATGAGTATTCCCACCCCCTTTGAGGGGTTAAGGCTCCCAGTAGACGACTGGGTTGATAGGCCAGATGTGGAAGCCCGGTAACGGGTGGAGCTGACTGGTACTAATAGGCCGAGGGCTTGTCCTCAGTTGCTCGCGTCCACTGTGTTAGTTCTGAAATAACGAACAGTCCTGTGTTTACAGCCAGGTGTTCAGTGTTTCATAGTGTTTCGGTGGTCATAGCGTTAGGGAAACGCCCGGTTACATTCCGAACCCGGAAGCTAAGCCTTTCCGCGCCGATGGTACTGCAGGGGGGACCCTGTGGGAGAGTAGGACGCCGCCGAACAATTATTGCGAAGAGCCCCGTGCCGGGGATACCGGTACGGGGCTTTTCTGCGTTCACGGGCGGCTTGGCCCCGTAGCGGACGGCGTTGGTTGTCCTTCGTGGGACGGCCTACAGGCGGCCGGATGCCTTCAGGGCCAGGTAGGCGTCGGCGAGAGCCGGAGCGAGGAATTCGGGGGTGGCGTCTACGACGCTGACTCCGTGCCGCCGAAGTTTTTCCGCCGTACCGCGTCGCTGTTCCCGGGCCTGAGTGGCCGCTGCTGCCTCGTAGACGGACTGAGCCGACCCCCTGGCTTCGGCCATCTCTTCGGTCCGGGGGTCTGTCACCGAGGCCACGAGAACTGTGTGCCGCTGGGTGAGTTGTGGAAGCACCGGAAGAAGGCCTTCTTCGACGGGTGCTGCTTCCAGGCTGGTCAGGAGCACGAGCAGGGAACGACGAGGAGCACAGCGCAGGGCGGTGGCGCTGAGTCCCCGGGCATCGGTCTCGACCAGTTCGGGCTCAAGCGGAGCCATGGCATTGACCAGAGCAGGGAGAAGGTCGCCCGCGGATCTGCCTTGCACTTGGGCGCGGATGCGACGGTCGTACGCCAGGAGGTCCACGCGGTCCCCGGCGCGCGAGGCGAGAGCGGCGAGAAGCAGTGCGGCGTCCATGGTGGCGTCGAGCTTGGGGATGTCGCCGACTCGGCCGGCGGAGGTGCGGCCGGTGTCCAGCACCATCACAACGTGCCGGTCGCGCTCCGGACGCCACGTGCGCACGGCGACGGAGTCCTGGCGGGCTGTGGCGCGCCAGTCGATGGAACGGGTGTCGTCACCGGGCACGTAGTCCCGGAGGCTGTCGAATTCAGTGCCCTCGCCGCGGGTCAAGACGCTGGTACGGCCGTCGAGTTCGCGCAGGCGGGCGAGCTTGGAAGGGAGGTGCTTGCGGCTGGTGAACGGAGGAAGGGCGCGGACGGTCCACGGGACGTGGTGACTGCCTTGGCGGGCTGCCAGGCCCATGGGGCCGTACGAGCGGACGGTGAGGCTCTGTGCCTGGCGGTCACCGCGGCGGGTCGGGTGCAGCTCCGTGGAGAGGCGGCGGCGTTCGCCCGGGGGGATCGTCAGCTTGTGCCGAGAGGCAGTGACCTCGGTGCCCGGCTGCCAGCTGCTGGGGGGCCAGGCGTCGCGGAGGCGGGCGCGCAGACGGCGGGGCGTCGGATTGGTGACGGTCAGTTGAACCGTGGCCGATTCGCCGAGTCGAACGGATGTGTCACCAGATCGGGTGAATTGGAGCTTTCGCACTGGCGCGGCGAGAGCGTAGTCGCACAGGATTGCGAGTGTGAGGGGCGCGTTGACGGCGAGAATCCCCGACCAGTTCGGCGCGAGGAGGCCGACGGGAAGGGTTCCGAGGGCCGCGAGGAGGGCGGTTCTTCCGGTGAGGGTGAGGGACATGGCCGCCGTCTCAACGGGGGACGGGGACGTGGGCGAGGACGGAGGTGATGACGGAGTCGGCGGTGACGCCCTCCATCTCTGCTTCCGGGCGGAGTTGGATGCGATGGCGGAGCGTGGGGAGGGCGAGAGCTTTGACGTCGTCGGGGATGACGTAGTCCCTGCCGGTGAGCCAGGCCCAGGCGCGGGCGGTGGAGAGAAGGGCGGTGGCGCCTCGGGGGGAGACGCCGAGAGTCAGGGAGGGGGATTCGCGCGTGGCACGACAGATGTCGACGACATAGCCGGTGATCTCGGGGGACACCGAGGTCTTGGCAACGGCGGACCGGGCAGCTTCCAGGTCCGAGGGGCCGGCGGCGGGGCGTACGCCCGCTGCCTTCAGGTCCCGGGGGTCGAAGCCTTCGGCGTGGCGGGTCAGGACGTCGATCTCGTCCTGTCGGCCGGGGAGGGGGACGGTGAGTTTGAGGAGGAAGCGGTCCAACTGGGCTTCCGGCAAGGGGTAGGTGCCCTCGTACTCGACCGGGTTCTGGGTGGCGGCGACGAGGAAGGGGTCGGGGAGGGGGCGGGCGACGCCGTCGACCGTCACCTGGCGCTCCTCCATCGCTTCGAGGAGGGAGGACTGGGTCTTGGGCGGAGTGCGGTTGATCTCGTCGGCGAGCAGGAGGTTGGTGAAGACGGGGCCTGGCTGGAAGGAGAACTCGGCGCTGCGGGAATCGTAGACCAGGGAACCGGTGACGTCGCTGGGCATCAGGTCGGGGGTGAACTGCACACGCTTGGTGTCGAGTTCGAGGGACGCGGCCAGGGCGCGAACGAGGAGGGTCTTTGCGACGCCGGGGACGCCTTCGAGGAGCACGTGCCCGCGGCAGAGGAGGGCGACGACGAGGCCGGTGACCGCCGGGTCCTGGCCGACCACGGCCTTGGCGATCTCGGAGCGAAGTGCTTCCAGGGAAGCGCGGGCGCTGTCGGGGCTCGTCGCGAGTTTGTCGAGGGGAGTCTCTGCGGGGTGGGCGCTCATGAGGCGCGAACCTCTCTTTCGAGGGCGTCGAGTTCGTCGGCCAGGCGGATGAGGTCTGCGTCGTGGGACGGAGTGGGGCCGAAGAGAAGGGAGTTGAGGTCCGGAGAGGTATCGGCGAGGCGAGTGGAGACGGCCGGTAGGAGCGCGGTGGGGGAGTCGCACTGGGCAGCGGGGACACCGAGGAGGGAGGCGAGGCGGGCGCGGGTGGCCGAGCGGAGTGTGGAGGCGGCGCGGTCGCGGGCGCCGGCCCTCAGATAGAGACGGGCGCGGCCTTCGGTGGTTTCGGAGGCGTGGATGACGACGGGGAGGCGTTCGGTCACCACGGGGCCGAGCCGGCGGGCGCGCCACAGCGCGGCGAGTACGGCGGCCACGGCGAGCTGGAGGGTTCCCCAGATCCAGCCGCTGGGGACATGGGAGAGGAAGCCTGCGGTGGTGTCCTGGCCGTCGCTACCGGTGCCGGTGGCTGACGGGTCGTCGAGAGAAGGGAGGTACCAGACGAGCTGGGGGCGGGAGCCCAGGAGTTGGAGAGCGAGCGAAGCGTTGCCCTGGTGGGCGAGGCGCTCGTTGTGGAGAAGGTCGGCGGCGCCGAGAAGGACCGTGTCGCCGGCGTGGGAGGTGGTGAGGCGGAGCAGGGAGGGACGGTCTTCCGTCGGGTAGCAGGCGTCGTGCGGGGTGCTGGTGGTGTAGCGCAGGCCGCCGAGTTCGACTCTTCCTGCGGTGGCGGCCGCGGGCAGGGGGCAGCCGGGTTCACGGGGGGTGACGGGGACCGAAGGGGGGACGGCGCGGACACCCGGGGCGAGGGCCGGGAGAGAAGGGGGACCTGGTGCGACGAGGACGGTGCGGCCGCGGGACGGAGTGGCGGCGCTGTGCAGGGAGCGCTGTTGGGAGGGGGTGAGGAGGTTCGGGGAGGTGACCAGGAGGGTGGTGTCCGGGCCGGTGGCGGCGGTTGCCTCGGCGAGGGTGGTGACGACGCGGATGGTGACGCCGCGCTCCTTGAGGAGTTCGGCGACGGCGCGGGACCCGTGGGGGTCGGCCGAGCGGGGGTCGAGGCGGCCGTGCCGGCCGCCGGACTGGAGCGCGGCGAGGACGACGCCCGCCAGCAGGAGGACGCCGAGGACGAGCAGTACGCCGCGGGCGCGTTTCCAGACCTGGTGCGGGGTGGGGGATGTCGAAGTGCCGGAGGGGAGAGGGGCGCTGGAGGTGGTGACGGAGTGGTCGGGCGAGCTGGAGGTGCTGGGGTGTTGGGGGGCGGTGGTCATCGCGGGCCTCCGGTGGAGGAGGCGGTGGGAGTGACCGTGTGGGCGGGCTTCGTACGGTCGAGCTCCAGGTCGAGTGCGCGCAGACGCTCGTACGCGGGCTTGTCCGCGGTGCGGCTGCCGTATGTGACGTCGTCGAAGGAGCGGGCGGCGGCGTTCAGGCGGGCGGCGTGGTCCGGCAGGGCTCGGCCGGCTTCTGCGGCGGCCTCGTCGGCGGTGCGGCCGGGGCGGGGGTCCAGGAGGGTCCGTTCTTCGAGGGAGCGGACGAGGGCTCGCATCCGTTCCTGGACGGCCGCGTTCCAGCGGTGCGCCGCGGCGTGGGCCTCGGCGGCGGTGCGGTGTTCGGCGGCGCTGCGGGGGCTGTCGCCGAAGAGTGAGGAGGCGGAGGCGGGGGTGCGTGCCGGGTTGCCCAGGCGCCACCAGAGGCCGAGGACCAGCAGGGCGGCGACCGCGGTGACGACGACCAGGCCGAGCGTGCCGCCGGGAGTGGCGCCGGAGGCGGAGTCCAGGAGGCCGCCCATCCAGTCCCAGAAGCTGTCGAAGGCGCGTTGGAGGAGGTTCGGGTCGTTCGCGTGGTACATCGGGTCGGACAGTTCACGCTCGGCGGCCTCGCGGGCCGGGACGCGGGGGGTGTCCACGGGCACATCGCCGTCGGCGCGCACCCGTGGCCCGGCTGTGGCAGTGGCCCCCGTCACTGTCACCGGCGCATCAGCTCCCCGGGACGTGGTCGGTCGGCTGGTGAGTGCCGTAACCCTGCAGGCCGGCTGCGCGGGCGAGGTCCAGGTCGAGGGCTTCGCGGCGGATGCGCTGGTCGATGTAGAGGAGGACCGTCACGCCTGCGGAGATCGGGTAGGTGATGGCGGTCGCGATGACTGCACCGATGCCGACGATGATCAGGAACGTCCAGCCGAAGTCCGGGGCGGAGCCCTCAAGGAGGTTGCTGAGACCTTCACCGTCGACCAGCAGGGCGATGACGGAGAAGACCATCATGAGCAGGAGCGACACGAGGACGATCAGGAGCTGGGTCAGCAGGGTGATGCCGAAGATCCGCCACCAGGAACCCTTGACCAGCTTCGCGGAGCGGCGCACGGACTGGGCGATGGACTGCCGTTCCAGCATCAGCGCCGGCGAGGCGAGGGAGAACCGGACCCACAGCCAGATCACGACCGTCACCGCCGCGAGTCCGCCCAGTGCGCTCAGCAGCGCTCCGGCGACCGGGGTCGCCACCTCGGCGATCAGGATTCCGGGAAGCACGCCCACTGCGGTGATGGCAGCCGCGCCCAGCACCATGAGCAGCGTGAGGCCGAGCAGCCTGAGCAGCTGGGGTTTCGCCTCGCGCCATGCGTCGGCGAGGTTCACCGGGCGACCGAGCACGGAGCGGCTGACCACCATGGTGAGCAGCGCCGTGGTGAAGAGGGTGCCGATGAGGGCGATCCCCGTGGACGGACCCTGGCTGGTCAGCAGGTTGCGCAGGGAGTCCAAGAGCTGGCGGAGGGCTTCGGAAGGGGTGGGGTTCGGGTCGACGGCGATCGGCGCGGGCAGCAGGTAGCGCTGGACCAGGGTGTCCGCGATCTGCATGAGCACGGCGATGCTGACCGTGATGGCGAGGACCGTGCGCCAGTGGGCGCGCATGGTGGAGACCGCGCCGTCCAGAATGTCGCCGACGCCGAGCGGGCGCAGGGGGATGACTCCGGGCTTGGCTGCGGGCGGTGGGCCGCCCCAGCCGCCGGGGCCGGGTGCTCCCCAGCCGCCGCCCTGCTGCGGCCCGCTCCCCCCTTGCCGGGACGGGGACTGGGCGTGACTGCGCGGTTCTGTGCTCCCAGGGGCGGACCACTGACCTGCGGGGGGCTGCTCCTTCGACCACTTCGAGGCGTTCTCCGGGGAGCCGGTCGCCTGGTCGGTGGGATCGGTGCGGCCGGAGTTCTCCGGCGGCCGGCCGTCGGAGGGGGCGGGTCCGGGCGAGGCCCAGCCCGGAGAGTCGTTCATCGTCGCTCCTTCACGGTGCCCGTCCGCGGGTGCGGCGGCTGGTTGCCAGCCATCGTGCCATGGGGTGTCCGCCGCCGGACCGGCCCCCGGGCAGCCCGGCGGCCGTTGGCACCTTCAAAAGTCGGGGCGGTACGGGGCAGACTGGGCGGATGGCTGATCAGGACGCACACAACACGGTGGGCGCAGAACCGCCCGCGTTGCCCTCTCTGCGATGGGAGGAGCCGCCCGAAGGGCCGGTACTCGTGCTCCTCGACCAGACCAGACTGCCCACTGAGGAGGTCGAGCTGGTCTGTACGGACGTGCCCGCGCTCGTACAGGCGATTCAGACGCTGGCGGTGCGGGGAGCTCCGCTTCTCGGCCTCGCCGGGGCGTACGGGGTGGCGCTCGCCGCCAGGCGGGGGTTCGACGTCGAGGAGGCGGCGGCCCAGTTGTCGAGTGCGCGGCCCACCGCGGTCAACCTCGGGTACGGGGTGCGCCGGGCCGCCGCGGCGCACCGGAGCGCGTGTGAGCAGGGGGCGGGCGACGAAGGCGCTGCCGCCGCCGCGCTGGAGGCTGCCCGGGAACTGCACAGACAGGACGCCGCGGCGAGCGTCGCGATGGCCGGACACGGGCTGGCCCTGCTCGATGAGCTGCTGCCCGGCGGCGGCCACCGGATCCTGACCCACTGCAATACCGGGGCGCTGGTGTCCGGCGGTGAGGGCACGGCGTTCGCGGTGGCGCTGGCGGCGCACCGGGTGGGGCGGCTGCGACGGCTGTGGGTGGACGAGACGCGTCCCCTGCTGCAGGGCTCCCGGCTGACCGCGTACGAGGCGGCGCGCAGGGGAATGGCGTACACGCTGCTCACGGACAACGCGGCGGGCTCGCTGTTCGCGGCGGGCGAGGTGGACGCCGTGCTGATCGGCGCGGACCGGATCGCGGCCGACGGTTCGGTCGCGAACAAGGTGGGGAGCTATCCGCTCGCGGTGCTCGCGAAGTACCACCACGTGCCGTTCCTCGTCGTCGCGCCGCTGACCACGGTGGATCTGGGAACGCCGGACGGGGCGGCCATCGAGGTGGAACAGCGCTCCGGGCTGGAAGTGACGGAACTCACCGGTGCGTTCTCGGCCGCGGGTGTCGAAGGGGGCTCCGGGCTGCCGGTGGCACCCCTCGGGACCCAGGCGTACAACCCGGCGTTCGACGTGACGCCGCCAGAACTGGTGACGGCGATCGTCACCGAGGAGGGGGCTGTTTCTCCGGTGACCGGGACCGGCCTCGCCGAGCTGTGTGCCAGGTCACGACGGGTAACGATGAGCTAATGGGATGATGGCGTTTATGAAGGGTCGCGTTCTCGTCGTTGACGATGACACCGCACTGGCCGAGATGCTCGGCATCGTGTTGCGTGGAGAAGGTTTTGAACCGTCGTTCGTCGCGGACGGCGACAAGGCGCTCGCAGCGTTCAGGGAGGCCAAGCCTGACCTGGTGCTGCTGGACCTCATGCTGCCCGGACGCGACGGCATCGAGGTCTGCCGTCTGATCCGGGCCGAGTCCGGAGTGCCGATCGTGATGCTTACGGCTAAGAGCGACACCGTGGACGTGGTGGTCGGGCTGGAGTCCGGCGCCGACGACTACATCGTCAAGCCGTTCAAGCCCAAGGAGCTCGTCGCCCGGATCCGGGCGAGGCTGAGGAGGTCGGAGGAACCCGCGCCGGAACAGCTGGCCATAGGTGACCTGGTCATCGACGTGGCCGGGCACTCGGTGAAGCGCGAGGGGCAGTCGATCGCTCTGACCCCGCTGGAGTTCGACCTGCTGGTCGCGCTCGCCCGCAAGCCCTGGCAGGTGTTCACCCGAGAGGTGCTGCTGGAGCAGGTCTGGGGCTACCGGCATGCCGCGGACACCCGGCTGGTCAACGTCCACGTGCAGCGGCTGCGCTCCAAGGTCGAGAAGGACCCGGAACGTCCCGAGATCGTCGTGACGGTGCGCGGCGTCGGCTACAAGGCCGGACCGAGCTGACATGAAGCCTGGCAGTGCTGCTCCGAAGCCCGGGGAGCCGGGAGGCCGTACGGAGCGGGCTGCCGGTGCCGGGCGGCCCGCTTCCGCGGGCCGCGCCGGCCCCTCGGGCGCCACGGACCGTTCCGGTGCCTCGGACCGCTCCGGGGCTTCGGGGGAGCCGGGTACGGCGGTGGGCCCGGGTGCGTCCGGGGCTTTCCGCGCATCCGTGCCGCCCGGCCGGTCCGGGCGCGGCGCGTCCCGGGTGGGGCGGCTGCTCCAGGACGGAGCGCCCGGCGGGCCCGTGCTGCGTATGGTCGTACGTCTGGTGCGGCGTCCGCTGCTGCCGGCGGCGCGGCTGTGGCGGCGGAACATCCAGCTTCGAGTGGTCGCCACCACCCTGCTGATGTCGCTCGGAGTGGTGCTGCTGCTGGGCTTCGTCGTGATCAGCGCGGTCAAGAACGGGCTGCTCAACTCGAAGGTGGAGGCCGCCCAGAACCAGGCCCGCGGTGGTTTCGCCGCGGCTCAGGAACGCGCCAGCACCCCCGTGGACCAGGGCGGACAGGAAGGCGACACCGCCGACAGGCGGGCGGCCCGCAACGCCGCCAACTGGCGCTCCGACCTGGTGGAGCAACTTTCCAGTGGCGGGCAGAAGGCATTCAACGTGGTCGCCCTGAGCGCTGTGTCGGACGAGGCGACGAGTCAGCGCGGGCCCCGCGCCTCCGGCGGCGTCGACCCCCTGACGAGCGTCCCCCAGGACCTCCGGGACCGGGTCGACAACGGTGCCGAGGCGTACCAGCGGTATGTGCGGATCGTCTACAGCAACGACGCGCAGCCGTCCGAGCCCGGACTGGTCGTGGGCAAGCGGCTCAATGACGTGAGCGGTCAGCCCTACCAGCTCTACTACCTCTTCCCGCTGACGCAGGAGGAGGCCTCGCTCAAGGTCGTCACGAACACGCTGACGACCGCGGGACTCTTCGTGGTGGTGCTGCTCGGCGCGATCGCCTGGCTGGTGGTGCGGCAGGTGGTCACGCCCGTGCGGATGGCGGCCGGGGTCGCCGAGCGGCTGTCCGCCGGGCGGCTCCAGGAACGGATGAAGGTCACCGGCGAGGACGACATCGCGCGGCTCGGCGAGGCCTTCAACAAGATGGCGCAGAACTTGCAGCTGAAGATCCAGCAGCTGGAGGACCTGTCGCGGATGCAGCGGCGTTTCGTCTCCGACGTGTCGCACGAGCTGCGCACGCCGCTGACGACGGTGCGGATGGCCGCCGATGTCATCCATGACGCGAAGAGCGATTTCGACCCCGTGACGGAACGTTCCGCGGAACTGCTGGTCGGCCAGATCGACCGGTTCGAGTCGCTGCTGGCGGATCTGCTGGAGATCAGCAGGTTCGACGCGGGCGCCGCCGCGCTGGAGGCCGAGCCGATAGACCTGCGCGAGGTCGTACGACGGGTCATCGACGCGGCCGAGCCGCTCGCCGAACGCAAGGGCACGGTGATCCGGGTGGTCGGGGACGAACAGCCCGTGGTGGTCGAGGCGGACGCCCGGCGGGTCGAGCGGGTGCTGCGCAACCTCGTCGTCAACGCGGTGGAGCACGGCGAGGGCCGGGACGTCGTGGTGCGTCTGGGGGCCGCGGGCGGTGCGGTGGCGGTGGCGGTACGCGACTACGGCGTCGGCCTCAAGCCGGGCGAGGCGACCCGGGTGTTCAGCCGGTTCTGGCGGGCCGACCCGGCACGGGCCAGGACCACCGGCGGCACCGGACTGGGTCTGTCGATCGCCGTCGAGGACGCACGGCTGCACGGCGGCTGGCTCCAGGCGTGGGGCGAGCCGGGCGGCGGGTCGCAGTTCCGGCTGACCCTGCCGCGTACGGTCGACGAGCCGTTGCGCGGTTCGCCGATACCGCTGGAGCCCGAGGACTCGCGGCGGGCACGCGCGCGCGTGGCGCAGGGGACGCAGACGGCCGAGGGCGCGGGCGGCGGGAACACCAGGATCGCGTCCGTTCCCGTTCAGCCGACGGGCGAGCGGCGCAACGGGCCGATACCGGGACTCGGTACGGGACCCGTGCCGTCCGCGGATCCGACCGCGCTGCCCGGCAGCGGCGCCAGGGTGGTGTCCCGGCGGGCCGAGGACGAGCCGCGGGGCGACGGCGGTGCCGGTGAGGGCGAGCGCGCCGCAGCAGGCGGCAACGCCGCCGACGGTGGCCGCGCGGCCGACGGTGGCCGCGCGGCCGACGGTGGCGGTGCGCCGGGCGGCAGCGGTGCGACGGACGTTGGCGGTGCGGTCGGCGGCGCCAACGGGCGTACGGCGGACCGTCCGGCGCTGGGCCGGAGCCAGGGCCAGGACAGGGACCGGGAGGACACCCCGCGTGGACGTTGAGGGTCGGGGCCGCGGCAGGGACCGCGGCGTGAGCACGAACCGTACGGGCGGTGCGCGGGCCGGCGCCGCCGCAGAGGGCGCGGATGACGGGCGGGGGAACGGCGTCGTGGGCGGAGTGGACGGCACGTCCGGCGGTGGTACGCGCCGATCCGGCGGACGCGGGAGCGGTCGCGGGCGGGGCCGCAGGGCGACGGTGCTCATGACGGGGGCGGCGGTGCTGCTGACCGCCGTGGGCTGCGGCTCGATGCCCGACGACGGTGACGTGCGCGAGGTCAAGGCGTCCCCCCGGTTCGACTCGCAGGTACGGGTGTACAGCGTGCCGCCGCGTCCGGGTGCCCGGCCGGAGGAGATCGTCGAGGGCTTCGTCGAAGCGATGACCAGTGACGACCCGGGGTTCGACACCGCGCGCAAGTACCTCACCAAGGGTGCCGCCAAGGACTGGGACCCGAGCGAGGTCACCACGGTCCTGGCCGCCGGGCCGACGCAGAAGGTCACCCCCGCGCAGCACAGCAGCGAGACGCCTTCGTACGCGCTCAGCGGGAAGCAGGTCGCCTATCTGGACAAGCAGAACGCCTACCGGTCGGCGCCGGAGCCGTACAGCAAGGCGCTGGGCCTGGTCCGGGAGAAGAACCCGGACAACAAACAGGACCCCGGCGAGTGGCGGATCGACGCTCCGCCGAAGGGGCTGGTGCTCGGTGAGTCCGACTTCCAGCGCATTTTCCGTTCCGTCAACAAGTACTACTTCGCGTCGAACCGCGGGGACGACGACTCCGCGCAGCCGTGGCTCGTCGCCGACCCCGTGTACGTGCGCAAGCGGACCGATCCGCAGACCCGGCTGGACCCCGTGGCGCAGGCCGTCAAGGCCCTCATGGACGGACCGTCGTCCTGGCTGAAGTCCGTGGTCAGCTCGGGTTTCCCAAGCGACGCGACCCTCAAGGGCGGTGTCAAGACGCTGGCCTTCGGGGACAACAACTCGCTCACCGTGCCGCTCGGCGACAAGGCGGCGAACGTCAACCGCAAACGCTGTACGGACATGGCGGCGCAACTCCTGTTCACCCTGCGGGAGCTGACGACGACCTCGCGGATCCAGGAGGTGGAGATCCAGAGCGAGGACGCCACCTCCCTGTGCAGGCTCACCGAAGCCCAGTCGGACAGGTACGCGCCGCACTCCGGGATTGCCGCGGGCCCGGTCCATCAGTACTTCCTGAACAGCAAGCACCGGCTGGTGCAGATGCGCGAACAGGAGGACGGCGAGGAGGCGCAGGTGGTGCCCGGGGCGCTCGGGGCGAACGGGCTGCGTCTGAAGTCCGCGGGCGTCTCGCGCGACGAGCGCGACGCGGCGGGAGTGGCGGAGGACGGGCGTCGCATGCTCGTCGCACCTCTCCTGGCGGGTAGCGAGTACTCGGCCCTCTACCGCAGTGACCACGGGTCGAAGGAGCCGCTCTCCGCGCCCAGTTGGGACGGGCGGGGCGACCTGTGGTTCGCGGACCGCGACCGGGACCGCAAGACATCGAAGCTGCTGCGCTCGGTGGGCGGGACGGAACCGCCGCAAGAAGTGAAGGTCCACGGACTCGGTGACGGGTACGTCGACTCGCTGCGGGTGTCCGCCGACGGCGTGCGGATCGCGCTGCTGGTGGTGGAGAAGGACCGCAAGACGCTGAAGGTGGGTCGGGTGGAGCACCGCGGCACGCGGGAGAAGCCCGAGGTCGAGGTGGGCGGACTGCGGCCCGCCGCCCCTCAGATGGAGGAAGTGACAGCCATGTCCTGGGCCGGGCACAGCCGGCTGGTCGTGGTGGGCCGGGAGGCCGGCGGGGTGCAGCAGATGCGGTACGTGCAGACGGACGGATCCACCTCGGCCGCAGGGCTGTTGCCGGGTGCCAATCAGGTGACGGCCGTCGCCTCCGCCGATTCCGAGCACCTGCCGTTGCTGGCGCAGTCGCAGGAGGACGGGATCGTGCGGCTGCCGCCCGGGGCCAACTGGAAGACGGTGGTGCAGAAGGGCTCGATGCCCTTCTACCCGGGATAGCTGGGGCAGCCCGGGTAGCGGGGACAGCCGGACCGCGCGACGGGCGTGGCGCCAGGACCGGAAAGCTCGCGGACTGCCCCGACAGGGGTGGTTCGCGGGTTGTTTTCCACAGGCGGCCTGGGTGGTCGGCGGGTTTTCCACAGGGGTGGCCCGGGTGCGGCAGCCGTGGGCACAGTGGGGGCATGCGAGAACTGCGGAGATGGCGGCGCGAGTTGGCCGGGCTCGTGCTGCCCGTGGCCTGCGCGGGCTGCGGCACGCCACGGGCGCCGTCCGGGGTCTGCGCGGAGTGCGCCGAGGAACTGTACGGGGCGGGGCCGGGCCGGGTGCGGCCCGTGCCGGAGCCGCCGGGGCTGCCGGCCGTGCACGCGGCGGCACGGTACGAGGACGTCGCGCGGGCGGTGCTGCTGGCGCACAAGGAGCGGGGCGCGCTGGGGTTGGCGGAGCCGCTCGGGGCTGCCCTGGCACGGGCGGTGGCGGGGGCGCTGTCCGCGACGGAGGGGCAGGTGGGAGCGGCGACTCCCGGGACGCGAGGGGCGTATTCGCCGGGCCGTTGGGTAGACGGTCCGGCAGTGGAAGAGACACGGGAAGTCGTGCTGGTGCCCGTGCCCTCCGTACGCCGTTCGGTCGGCGCCCGGGGGCACGACCCGGTGCGGCGGATCGCCTTCGCGGCAGCCGCACAGCTGCGTCGGGGCGGCACGTGCGCGCGGGTCGTACCGGTGCTGCGGCACCGGCGGGCGGTCGGCGACCAGGCGGGACTGTGTGCCCGGGAGCGGTCGGCGAACCTGGCCGGGGCGCTGGGGCTGGTGCCCGGCGGCCGCAGGCTGCTGGCGAGCGGAGAGGTGGTGCTGGTGGACGACCTGATGACCACCGGGGCCTCGCTGGCGGAGGCCGCGCGGGCGATCGGGCCCGGTGCGGGCTCGGCGGCCGGCATCGGGAATACCGCGAACCGCGAGATCGCCGCTGCGGTTGTCGCAGCCCCGCCGTTATCTTTCGAAATAAACTGGAACTGAACGCTTACTTGCATCGTTGCAGGTAGTGAGAGGGGAAAAACACCGGAATGGCGGTACGTGCCGGTAGCGGGTGCCGACACCCGTCCGAGCGAGCTATGTTCGGAAGTGAGGAATCGCGGTCGCTGTGCCTCACTTATTGCACTGCCGTGCTTCAGGTTTTCCCTCGCACCCCGGAAATTCGGGGGTGTGGATCTTCCCTACGGGGGAGGAGGAGGTGAAGTCGCCAAGTCCGAGACTTCGGGACTGACCGGAGTCTGGTGCAAGAGGGAGATGCTCCGCCGACGTGCGGAGTGATCCGGGAACGGAGTTCTGCGTGGACATCGTCGTCAAGGGCCGCAAGACCGAAGTACCCGAGCGGTTCCGCAAGCACGTGGCGGAGAAGCTCAAGCTGGAGAGGATCCAGAAGCTCGACGGCAAGGTGATCAGCCTCGACGTGGAGGTGTCCAAGGAGCCCAACCCGCGGCAGGCCGACCGCTCGGACCGGGTGGAGATCACGGTCCACGGGCGCGGGCCCGTCATCCGGGCGGAGGCATCGGCGGGCGACCCGTATGCGGCGCTCGACCTGGCGACCGGCAAGCTGGAGGCGCGGCTGCGCAAGCAGCACGACAAGCGCCACACCCGCCGCGGCAACGGCAGGCTGTCGGCGGCCGAAGTGGGCAACACCGTGCCCGACGCGGCGGTGCTCGACAGCGACGGTCAACTGGCCGTGGACCACGCCGAGTCGGACGGATCGGTCCCCACGAAGAAGGTCGGCTCGCTGGAGGTGCAGGGCGACGGCCCGCTGGTGGTCCGGGAGAAGACCCATGTGGCCGCACCCATGTCGCTCGACCAGGCGCTCTACGAGATGGAACTGGTCGGACACGACTTCTACCTCTTCGTCGACGCCGAGACGAAGGAACCGAGTGTCGTCTACCGGCGGCACGCGTACGACTACGGAGTCATCCACCTGAACACCGACCCGCTGGCCGACTCCGAGGTCGGCGGCGCGGGCGGCGCACTCGGCGGATGACCGCTGAACGGCGGCGCCCCGCGCGCCGTACCACCTGAGGGTGGTGCCCCCGGAGGGCGTGCGCACCTCCGGGGGCACCGGCGTGTGCGGCCTGAAGCGACCGCTCCCTCTTCCGGGCATGGAATCATGTCACCGCAAGTCAAGGGGTGCTCTGCGGACTGTGGTTGGCGCAGCACATGAACTCCGGGCCATGGCCTCAGGGGGAGGAACGATGGCGGACAGCTTCGGTCCGGTGCACGGCGGTGACTGTGCGCGGGACGTCGGCCGCGCGGCGGACGCGGACGTCGACATGCATGCGGGCGCGTCCCGCAAGGAGCCGATCCGGGTTCTCGTGGTGGACGACCACGCGCTCTTCCGCCGGGGGCTGGAGATCGTCCTGGCGCAGGAGGAGGACATCCAGGTCGTCGGTGAGGCCGCGGACGGGGCGGAGGCCGTGGACAAGGCGGCCGACCTGCTGCCGGACATCGTGCTGATGGACGTACGGATGCCCCGTCGCGGCGGGATCGAGGCGTGCACCTCGATCAAGGAGGTGGCCCCCAGTGCGAAGATCATCATGTTGACGATCAGCGACGAGGAGGCCGACCTCTACGACGCGATCAAGGCCGGCGCGACGGGATACCTGCTGAAGGAGATCTCGACGGACGAGGTGTCCACGGCGATCCGGGCGGTGGCCGACGGGCAGTCGCAGATCAGCCCCTCCATGGCGTCGAAGCTGCTCACCGAGTTCAAGTCGATGATCCAGCGCTCCGACGAACGGCGACTGGTGCCCGCCCCCCGGCTGACCGACCGCGAGCTGGAAGTGCTCAAACTGGTGGCCACCGGGATGAACAACCGGGACATCGCCAAGGAGCTGTTCATCTCGGAGAACACCGTGAAGAACCACGTGCGCAACATCCTGGAGAAACTGCAGCTGCACTCCCGGATGGAGGCCGTGGTCTACGCGATGCGGGAGAAGATCCTCGAAATCCGCTGAGCCGGGCACCGGGCGCGACGAAGACCGGTGGGGCGACGCCCGCTGAGCGGGTCCGGGCGCCGGTCAGCGCGCGGCCCCGAGGGCTGCCAGCAGGGGCTTGTGCGTCTCGGCGGGAAGGGTGCGGTCCACCCGTACGTCCGTACAACCCACCCACGAGGCCGCTTCCCACAGGGCCTCCGCCATGGCGGGCGCCGAACGCGGGGAATCCAGCGAGACCTGACGGGCCACCAGGGTGCTCCCCTCGCGGGCCGGGTCGGCGCGGCCGAGCAGACGGCCGCCGGAGAGCAGCGGCATCGCGAAGTACCCGTGGACACGCTTCGGCTTGGGGACGTACGCCTCCAGCCGGTGGGTGAAGCCGAAGACGCGCTCGGTGCGCGGGCGGTCCCAGATCAGGGAGTCGAACGGCGAGAGCAGGGTGGTGCGGTGCCGGCCGCGGGGGGCGGTGGCCAGGGCCCCGGGGTCCGCCCAGGCCGGCTTCCCCCAGCCCTCCACCTCGACCGGAACCAGGCCGGAGTCCGCGATCACCTCGTCCACCTGGGCGTTTTTCAGCCGGTGATAGTCGGCGATGTCCTCCCGGGTGCCGACGCCCAGGGAGCGGCCCGCGAGGGCGACCAGGCGGCGTACACACTCGGTGTCGGACAGGTCCTCGTGCTGGAAGGCGGTGGGGATCGCGCGCTCGGCCAGGTCGTACACCCGCTTCCAGCCGCGCCGCCGGGTGCAGACCACGTCGCCGTGCATCAGGGCGCGTTCGACGGCGATCTTGGACTCCGACCAGTCCCACCACTCGCCGCCGTTCTTCGCGCCGCCCAGCGCCGTCGCCGTCAGCGGGCCCTCGGCGCGGAGCTGCTTCAGGACGCGCTCGTACGCCCCGTCGGTGAGCTCGTGGTGCCACTGCGGGCGTGCGCGGTAGGCGCGGCGGCGGAAGGCGAAGTGCGGCCACTCCTCCACGGGCAGGATGCACGCCGCGTGCGACCAGTACTCGAAGGCGTGCGCCTCGTCGGCGTCGGAGGACCAGTAGGCCGCCTCGACCGTCCTGCGGTCCACCGCGCCCAGACGCGCGTACGGGACGAGCTCGTGCGAGCGGGCCAGTACGGAGATGGTGTCCAGTTGCACCGCGCCCAGGTGACGCAGCACCCCGCGGACCCCGGCGCGGCGGTCCGGGGCGCCCAGAAGTCCCTGTGCGCGCAAGGCGATTCGGCGTGCCTCGTCGGCGGAGAGGGCGACGGTGGCGGGCGGCTGGAAGGTCATGAGGAAAGACTAGAGGGCGGCACTGACAGGGGACCGGGCGCGGGGCAGGCGCCCCGGTCCGCCCGCGCCGGGAGGTAGGGGTGCAGCGCGGGCAGACCCAGGTCGGAGGGGAGCAGCGAGCCGGTCCAGGTGTCGCGTGCGGTGCCCTGATTGACCAGGCCGGCGCGCTGCACGCCCTCCATGGTGAAGCCGAGCCTCCGGGCGACGGCCCGGGACGGTTCGTTGCCCACCTCGGCACGCCAGATCAGCCGGTCCACGGCGTGCGTGGTGAGCATCCAGCGGATCACCTCCCCCGCCGCTTCGGTCACGTAACCGCGGCCCCGGTGCGGCCGCGCCGTCCAGTAGCCGAGTTCCCAGGTGCCGGGCAGCAGGTACAGGCCCACGCCGACGGCGGCGAGGAGCGGTCCGCCCTCGCGCGGGCGGACCGCGAAGTGGAAACCGGTGCCGGTGCGCAGGCCCTCGCCGGAGATCTGCTCGACGAAGTGCACGGCGTCCTCGTGCGCGTACGGCGAGGGGATCGTCGTCCAGCGCAGGATGTCCTGGTCCTGGACGGTCTGGAACACCTCGTCCGTGTCGGCTGCCGCGAAGGGGCGCAGAGCGAGGCGCTCGGTGTGCAGAGTGAAGGGTTCCATGAACGGATTGTGGCGGCGGTACGGGTCGCGGACGAACACTTTTCGAGTGGCGCCCGGCACCTTCGGCGCGTGCCGGACGTTCACCTTGCGGGTGACGGGGCGCCTTCCCCGCGACGGACCTCCCGAGGTGGCCGGGTCCTCGCTTACGATGGCCGTTGCGGTGGGGCCCGCCTGCCGTGCCCGCGCCAAAGTCACACAGACGTCGCCGAAGCCAGACAGACGTCATAGCCCAACCGACCCAGTGCACAGGCCCGACCGGCAAGGAGACCAGCCTCAGTGTCCGTCTTCAACAAGCTCATGCGTGCAGGCGAAGGCAAGATCCTGCGCAAACTGCACCGCATCGCGGACCAGGTCAACTCCATCGAAGAGGACTTCGTCAACCTCTCCGACGCCGAGTTGCGCGCCCTGACCGATGAGTACAAGCAGCGGTACGCCGACGGCGAGAGCCTCGACGACCTGATGCCCGAGGCCTTCGCGACCGTCCGCGAGGCGGCCAAGCGCGTCCTCGGCCAGCGCCACTACGACGTGCAGATGATGGGCGGAGCCGCCCTGCACCTCGGGTACGTCGCGGAGATGAAGACCGGTGAGGGCAAGACCCTCGTCGGCACGCTTCCCGCGTACCTCAACGCACTGTCCGGCAAGGGCGTGCACCTGATCACCACCAACGACTACCTGGCGGAGCGCGACTCCGAGCTGATGGGCCGGGTGCACAAGTTCCTCGGTCTTGAGGTCGGCTGCATCATCGCCAACATGTCGCCCGCCGAGCGCCGGGCGCAGTACGCCTGCGACATCACGTACGGCACGAACAACGAGTTCGGCTTCGACTACCTCCGCGACAACATGGCGTGGTCGAAGGACGAACTCGTCCAGCGCGGCCACAACTTCGCCATCGTCGACGAGGTCGACTCGATCCTCGTCGACGAGGCCCGTACACCGCTGATCATCTCGGGCCCGGCGGACCAGGCCACCAAGTGGTACGGCGACTTCGCGAAGCTGGTCGTGCGCCTCAAGAAGGGCGAGCCCGGCAACCCGCTCAAGGGCATCGAGGAGACCGGCGACTACGAGGTCGACGAGAAGAAGCGCACCGTCGCCATCCACGAGGCGGGCGTCGCCAAGGTCGAGGACTGGCTCGGTATCGACAACCTCTACGAGTCGGTCAACACGCCGCTGGTGGGATACCTGAACAACGCCATCAAGGCCAAGGAACTGTTCAAGAAGGACAAGGACTACGTCGTCATCGACGGCGAAGTCATGATCGTCGACGAGCACACCGGCCGCGTGCTGGCCGGCCGCCGTTACAACGAGGGCATGCACCAGGCGATCGAGGCGAAGGAGGGGGTGGACATCAAGGACGAGAACCAGACCCTCGCCACGATCACCCTGCAGAACTTCTTCCGCCTGTACGACGGCCTGTCCGGCATGACCGGTACGGCGATGACCGAGGCCGCCGAGTTCCACCAGATCTACAAGCTGGGCGTCGTGCCGATCCCGACCAACCGGGACATGGTGCGCATCGACCAGTCGGACCTGATCTACCGCACGGAGATCGCCAAGTTCGCCGCCGTCGTCGACGACATCGCCGAGAAGCACGCCAAGGGCCAGCCGATCCTGGTGGGCACCACCTCGGTCGAGAAGTCCGAGTACCTCTCGCAGCAGCTGTCCAAGCGCGGCGTCCAGCACGAGGTGCTCAACGCCAAGCAGCACGACCGTGAGGCGCCGATCATCGCCCAGGCCGGCCGCAAGGGCGCCGTCACCGTCGCCACGAACATGGCCGGCCGTGGCACGGACATCAAGCTCGGCGGCAACCCGGACGACCTCGCCGAGGCGGAGCTGCGCCAGAAGGGCCTCGACCCGGAGGAGCACATCGAGGAGTGGGCGGCCGCGCTGCCCGCAGCCCTGGAGCGCGCCGAGGCGGCCGTCAAGGCGGAGCACGACGAGGTCAAGGCGCTCGGCGGGCTGTACGTGCTGGGCACCGAGCGGCACGAGTCGCGTCGTATCGACAACCAGCTGCGCGGCCGTTCCGGCCGTCAGGGCGACCCGGGCGAGTCCCGCTTCTACCTGTCGCTGGGCGACGACCTGATGCGGCTGTTCAAGGCGGCGATGGTCGAGCGCGTCATGGCCATGGCCAACGTTCCCGACGACGTGCCGATCGAGAACAAGATGGTGACCCGGGCCATCGCGTCCGCGCAGTCGCAGGTCGAGCAGCAGAACTTCGAGACCCGCAAGAACGTCCTGAAGTACGACGAGGTGCTCAACCGGCAGCGCGAGGTCATCTACGGCGAGCGCCGCCGCGTCCTGGAGGGCGAGGACCTCCAGGAGCAGATCCGGCACTTCATGGACGACACGATCGACGCCTACATCCAGGCGGAGACCGTCGAGGGCTTCGCCGAGGAGTGGGACCTGGACCGGCTGTGGAACGCCTTCAGGCAGCTCTACCCGGTGAAGATCACCGTCGAGGACCTGGAGGAGGCGGCGGGCGACCGCGCGGGCATCACCGCGGAGTTCATCGCCGAGTCCATCAAGGACGACATCTACGAGCAGTACGCGGACCGCGAGCAGCAGCTCGGCTCGGAGGTCATGCGCGAGTTGGAGCGCCGCGTGGTGCTGTCCGTGCTGGACCGCAAGTGGCGCGAGCACCTCTACGAGATGGACTACCTCCAGGAGGGCATCGGCCTGCGTGCCATGGCGCAGAAGGACCCGCTGGTCGAGTACCAGCGCGAGGGCTTCGACATGTTCAACGCCATGATGGAAGGCATCAAGGAGGAGTCCGTCGGCTACCTGTTCAACCTGGAGGTCCAGGTCGAGCAGCAGGTCGAGGAGGTTCCGGTGTCGGACGCGGGTCCCTCGCTCAGCAAGGAGGACGCGGTGCCCGCGGGTGCCGCACGGCCCGAGATCCGCGCCAAGGGCCTGGAGGCGCCGCAGCGTCCCGACCGGCTGCACTTCTCGGCGCCCACCGTCGACGGTGAGGGCGGCATCGTCGAGGGCGACTTCGACAACGTGCCCGGCGGGCCGACCCGCTCGGCGACGGACGGGATGACCCGGGCCGAACGGCGCAAGGCACAGAAGAGCACGGGCGGGCGTCGCCGCAAGAAGTAGGCGTCAGGAGTAGCCGTACGCCTCGGGCGCGCACCCCTCGTGGGGTGCGCGCTCGCGTGCGTGGGGCGGGCGTGGTCCGGACGCCGCAGGGCGAGGGCCGCGGCCGTGCCGAGGGGGCGGGTGTGCGGTGCGGCGAAGCCGGGCCCAGGTTCGGTGTGGTCCCGGGGCCGGACCTGGTTGGGATGGGGCTCGGCAGGGATCGGGGCGGGAGCAAAGGCGGGCCGCGTTCAGACCCGGGCCGGGACCCGTTCGCCGCCGAGCTCCACGCTTCGATGAGGCTGGGCAGGGACCGGGCGGGGCTCAGGGGGGGGTCAGATCCGCGCCCGGGTCCGGTGCAGCCCCGGGGCCGGACCTGGTTCGGATGGGGCTCGGCAGGGACCGGAGCGGGGCTCAGGGGGGGCGGGTTCAGATCCGGGCCGGGACCCGCTCGCCGCCGAGCTCCACCGCGGTGCAGCGCCAGCGCCGGTCGGCGTTCTGTTCCAGCCGGAAGGCCATGGCCCGCAGCTGTCGGCCCGCGCCGATCATCGCGAACGCCTCGATCACGCCGGGGCAGGGTTCGAAGCCCCCGCACTTGCGGACGACGGGGCGCAGACCGCCCCTGGTCCGGAAGGGCGCCCCGGGAGCGAGCAGTACCAGCTGGTCGTACGCCTCCCCGAGCATCTGGTTGAGCATGCTGTGCGCCGGGCGCTCCCCGCTGAGGACTGCCAGCAGGAGTTCGGCGAACCGGTGCTGGGGCGTCGCGGGGCCGTGGCGCCGGGCCCGGGCGGCGGACGGGTGCGTCCCGCCGGGACCCGTCGTGCCGGCTCGCGTCGTGCTGGGGCCGGTGGTTCCGGGTCGGCTCGTGCCCGGTCGTCCCGCGCCGGGGCCGCGGGAGTCGCGGCGGGTGGTGACGGGCCCGGTCGTCGTCCTGTGCATGCTGTGCGCCCCGCTCTGCCTGGCCGGTGGGATACCGGGCGGTAACTTTTCGTTGGGCTTTCTTGTACGGGGTTGCCGCGCCCCCGACAAGCGGCGCCTACTCCACCGGTGAGGGGGCCGTTGAATCACTCATCAGGGTGGCCGGAGCCCGTGAGCGGAGGGTGGGCGTGGGGGGTGTGCGGCGCCGGGTGGACGGCGACGGAGGGGGACCGCCGCCCCGAAGGGGGACCCGGAACGTATCCTTGAGGCCCTGTCGAGAGGCGTTTTCGACCAGGAAGCCCGACGAGGAAAGCGGCATCCATGCGCGTCTACGTTCCCCTGACCCTCCCCGGTCTCGCAGCGGCGCACGAGGCCGGTGAGCTGGGCCCCGGCCCGCTCGTCGCGTACGCGGTGACGCCCGGACTGCGCGAGTGGTACGTGTCGGACGACATCGAGGAACTGGAGTACGCGGCCCTGGGCCGGGCGGCGTCGGCCTCGCTGCGGCTGATCGCCGAGGACCCCGCGGCCGAACGCCGCCGGGTGGTCCTCGCCGTCGACGTGGCGGACGGCGCGGTCACCTCGGACCCCGACGGGCGGGGCATGGACGCCGGGGCGATCGGCGAGGTGCGCGTCGAGGGCCCCGTACCGCTGAAGCGGGCCGCGGCGGTGCACGCGGACGCGGACGACGCCCTGAAGGACGTGAAGGCCGCAGCCGAGGCGCTGGGCGCGGCGGACCAGGGGGACGACGACGCGCAGTTCACCGTGGACGGCGCGGAGGACCACGAACTGCTCTGGTTCGGCATGCAGGAGGTCCCCGGCCTGATCGGCTGACGCGCCGTCCATGGGTCCGGTGTCGGGCGGGCGGTTGCGCTGTCAGGGGGCTGAACGGCCGGTTGCGGGGGATCTTCGGCATGGTCGGCTGACGCGCCGTCCATGGTCTTGGCGCCGGGCGGTTCCGCTGCCAGGGGGGCTCGACGGCCGGATGCGAGAGGTCCCGTCCGGTCGGCTGACTTGCCGTCCGTGGGACCGGCGTCGGGCGGTTGCCCGGCCAAGGGGCTCGACGGCCGTTGCGGGAGATCCCGCCCGGTCGGCTGACGCACTTCCCCTGATCCAGCGCCGGCCGGTCCCGCCGCCCAGGGACTCGGCAGTCGCAGTGCCCGGCCACTCGGGCGGCCCCGCCGACCTGGGATCTCGTGGCCGGGCGACCGCGTTGTCGGACCCGCTGGGTACCGTTCTGCCATGAGGACGCACCTGGTGTGGGACTGGAACGGCACGCTGCTCGACGACATCCACGCGGTCATCGGGGCTTCCAACGCGGCCTTCGGGGAGATAGGGCTCCCGCCCGTCACCCTGGCGCAGTACCGCGAGCTGTACTGCATACCGATCCCCCGCTTCTACGAGCGCCTCATGGGACGCCTGCCGACGGACGACGAGTGGCTCGTCATGGACGCCGCCTTCCACCGCCACTACGTGGAGCTGCGTGCGGCCTGCGGGCTGACCGAGGGCGTGGAGGAACTGCTCACCGGCTGGGGCGCGGCCGGGCGCACCCAGTCGTTGCTGAGCATGTACGGGCACGACGATCTGGTCCCGGTGGTACGGCAGTACGGCATCGAGCGGCACTTCGTACGGGTCGACGGCCGGACCGGCCCCTCCGGCGGCTCCAAGGCGGCGCACATGGCACGCCACCTGGCCGCCCTGGACGGCATCGACCCCTCGGCGATCATGGTGATCGGCGATGCCGTCGACGACGCGCTGGCGGCCGCGCACGTCGGGGCGGGCGCCGTGCTCTACACGGGCGGCTCGCACAGCCGTAAGGCCCTGGCGGCGGCCGGGGTGCCGGTGGTGGACTCACTGGCGGACGCGGTGCGGCTCGCCGAGGAGCTGTCCGGCTGAGCGCGCGGACAGCAAGGCTCCGGCCGGTCAACGCCTCCCGGGACGCGCGCCGGGTGGCGTGGTGACCGCCGCTCCCACAGCGTCTCCCGGGGTGGAAGTGGACAAGGCGTCGAACTCCTCCGCGCATTGTCCAACCGACGGCGAATAACGCCTGCCCGGCGCGGGGGGATAGCCTGGACCCGTGATCAGCGCGATACGCCTCGGGGGCGGTGCAGCCCCCGGCCTTCGCCCGGCGCACCACGGTGCCCGGGCCCTCGCTGATTCTCCGAACCCGGACGCAACCGACGCCGAGCCGATGAAAATGGCCGATAACGTCAACCACGTCACGGGGATCTCTCATCGCGGCATAACGTCGACCCTGACCGGAAACACCGCGTCGTGGCGTTGTGTCACCTTCTTCACCTACGTCACGCAACGGCGCGCGACAGGAGTCAGAGGACATGCAGACCAAGCTGGACGAAGCCAAGGCCGAGCTGCTCGCAAGGGCCGCCCGGGTTGCTGAGAACAGCCCGGCGGGGGGACTAACTCCGACTGGGTCCGAGAGCGACGGGGCGCCGGACCAGGAGGCCCTACTCGCGTACCTCCAGCGCTACTACCTGCATACCGCCCCGGAGGACATCGCCGACCGGGAGCCGGAGGACGTCTACGGCGCGGCGCTGTCGCACTACCGCCTCGCGACGAACCGTCCGCAGGGCACCGCGAACGTGCGGGTGCACACGCCGACGGTCGAGGAGAACGGCTGGACGTGCAGCCACTCCGTCGTCGAAGTGGTCACCGACGACATGCCCTTCCTCGTCGATTCGGTCACCAACGAACTGTCCCGGCAGGGCCGCGGCATCCACGTCGTGATCCACCCGCAGGTGCTGGTGCGCCGTGACGTGACCGGCAAGCTCATCGAGGTGCTCTCCAAGCAGATCACCGGCGAACTGCCGCACGACGCGATCGTCGAGTCGTGGATCCACGTCGAGATGGACCGCGAGACCGACCGCGCCGACCTCAAGCAGATCACCGCCGACCTGCTGCGCGTCCTGTCCGACGTCCGCGAGGCCGTCGAGGACTGGGGCAAGATGCGCGACAGCGCACTGCGGATCGCCGACGGGCTGTCCGACGAGCCCAAGGCCGGCGACCTGCCCGACCAGGAGGTCGAGGAGGCCCGCGAGCTGCTCCGGTGGCTCGCCGCCGATCACTTCACCTTCCTCGGCTACCGCGAGTACGAGCTGACCGGCGAGGACTCCCTGACGGCAGTCCCCGGCACCGGCCTCGGCGTCCTGCGCTCCGACCCCCAGCACCACGAGGACGACGAGACGCACCCCGTCTCCCCGTCGTTCTCCCGGCTGCCCGCCGACGCCCGCGCAAAGGCGCGCGAGCACAAGCTCCTGGTCCTGACGAAGGCCAACAGCCGCGCCACCGTGCACCGTCCCTCGTACCTCGACTACGTGGGCGTGAAGAAGTTCGACACCGAGGGCAACGTGGTCGGCGAGCGCCGTTTCCTCGGCCTGTTCTCCTCGGCCGCGTACACCGAGTCCGTACGGCGGGTGCCCGTCATCCGGCGCAAGGTCGCCGAGGTCCTCCAGGGCGCCGGCTTCACCGCCAACAGCCACGACGGCCGCGACCTGCTCCAGATCCTGGAGACCTACCCCCGCGACGAGCTGTTCCAGACCCCCGTCGACCAGCTGCGCTCCGTCGTCACCTCCGTGCTGTACCTCCAGGAGCGCCGCCGACTGCGGCTGTACCTGCGCCAGGACGACTACGGCCGCTACTACTCGGCGATCGTCTACCTGCCCCGCGACCGCTACACCACCGCGGTACGGCTGCGGCTCATCGACATCCTCAAGGAGGAGCTCGGCGGCACCAGCGTCGACTTCACCGCGTGGAACACCGAGTCGATCCTCTCCCGGCTGCACTTCGTCGTCCGCGTCGAGCCGGGCACGGAGCTGTCCGCGCTCACCGACACCGACGTCGAGCGCATCGAGTCGCGGCTCGCCGAGGCCGCCCGCTCCTGGGCCGACGGATTCGCCGAGGCCATGAACGCCGAGCTGGGCGAGGAGCGCGCCGCCGAACTGCTGCGCCGGTACGGCAACGCCTTCCCCGAGGGCTACAAGGCCGACCACTCGCCGCGCTCCGCCGTCGCGGACCTCGTGCACCTGGAGCAGCTCGGCAAGGACGGCAAGGACTTCGCCCTCAGCCTGTACGAGCCGGTGGGCGCCGGCCCCGGCGAGCGACGGTTCAAGATCTACCGCACGGGCGACCAGGTCTCCCTGTCCGCCGTGCTGCCGGTGCTCCAGCGGCTCGGCGTCGAGGTCGTCGACGAGCGCCCGTACGAGCTGCGCTGCGCCGACCGCTCGCACGCCTGGATCTACGACTTCGGGCTGCGCATGCCGCAGAACCTCGGCGGCAACAGCGCCGGGGACTACCTCGGCGACGACGCCCGCGAACGGTTCCAGGACGCCTTCGCGGCCGTCTGGACCGGCGCCGCCGAGAACGACGGCTTCAACTCCCTGGTGCTGGGCGCCGGACTGAACTGGCGGCAGGCGGTGGTGCTGCGCGCGTACGCGAAGTACCTGCGCCAGGCCGGCGCCATGTTCAGCCAGGACTACATGGAGGACACCCTCCGCACCAACGTCCACACCACCCGGCTGCTCGTCTCCCTCTTCGAGGCGCGGATGTCGCCGAACCGTCAGAGGGCGGGCACGGAACTCACCGACGGGCTGCTCGAAGAGCTGGACGGGGCGCTCGACCAGGTCGCCTCGCTCGACGAGGACCGGATCCTCAGGTCGTTCCTCACGGTCATCAAGGCGACGCTGCGCACGAACTTCTTCCAGAAGACGCAGAGCGGCGCCCCGCACAGCTACGTCTCCATGAAGTTCGACCCGCAGGCCATCCCCGACCTGCCCGCCCCGCGCCCCGCGTACGAGATCTGGGTGTACTCGCCGCGCGTCGAGGGCGTGCACCTGCGCTTCGGCAAGGTGGCACGCGGCGGTCTGCGCTGGTCGGACCGGCGCGAGGACTTCCGTACCGAGGTCCTCGGCCTCGTCAAGGCGCAGATGGTCAAGAACACCGTCATCGTGCCGGTGGGCGCCAAGGGCGGCTTCGTCGCGAAGAACCTCCCCGACCCCTCGGTGGACCGCGACGCGTGGATGGCCGAGGGCATCGCCGCGTACCGGACGTTCATCTCGGCGCTGCTGGACATCACCGACAACATGGTGGCCGGCGAGGTCGTCCCGCCGCAGGACGTCGTACGGCACGACGAGGACGACACGTACCTCGTGGTCGCCGCCGACAAGGGCACCGCGACGTTCTCCGACATCGCCAACGAGATCGCCGTCGCGTACGACTTCTGGCTCGGCGACGCCTTCGCGTCCGGCGGCTCCGTCGGGTACGACCACAAGGGCATGGGCATCACCGCCCGGGGCGCCTGGGAGTCCGTCAAGCGGCACTTCCGCGAGCTGGGGCACGACACGCAGAGCGAGGACTTCACGGTCGTCGGCGTCGGCGACATGTCCGGTGACGTGTTCGGCAACGGCATGCTGCTGAGCGAGCACATCCGCCTGGTGGCCGCCTTCGACCACCGGCACATCTTCATCGACCCGAACCCGGACGCGGCGCTCTCGTACGCCGAACGCCGCCGCCTGTTCGAGCTGCCGCGCAGCTCCTGGGCCGACTACAACAAGGAACTGCTGTCGTCCGGCGGCGGCATCCACCCGCGCAGCGCCAAGTCCATCCCGGTCAACGCCGCGATGCGCGAGGCGCTGGGCCTGGCGGCGGGCGTCTCCAAGATGACGCCGGCCGACCTGATGCAGGCCATCCTCAAGGCGCCGGTCGACCTGCTGTGGAACGGCGGCATCGGCACGTACGTGAAGTCCTCCGTGGAATCCCACAGCGACGTCGGCGACAAGGCGAACGACGCGATCCGCGTCAACGGCGAGGACCTGCGGGTCAAGGTGGTCGGCGAGGGCGGCAACCTGGGCGCCACCCAGCTCGGCCGCATCGAGTTCGCCCGCACGGGCGGCCGGATCAACACCGACGCCATCGACAACAGCGCCGGTGTGGACACCTCCGACCACGAGGTGAACATCAAGATCCTGCTCAACGGACTCGTCACCGAGGGCGACATGACCGTCAAGCAGCGCAACAAACTGCTCGCACAGATGACCGACGAGGTCGGCGCGCTGGTGCTGCGCAACAACTACGCGCAGAACACCGCGCTGTCGAACGCCGTCGCGCAGTCGTCCTCGCTGCTGCACGCGCACCAGCGCTTCATGCGCAGGCTCTCGCGGGACGGACACCTGGACCGGGCGCTGGAGTTCCTGCCCAACGACCGCCAGATCCGCGAACTGCTGAACAGCGGGAAGGGCCTCACGCAGCCCGAACTGGCCGTCCTCCTGGCGTACACCAAGATCACCGTCGCCGAAGAGCTGATCTCCACCGGGCTGCCGGACGACCCGCACCTGCGGGTGCTGCTGCACGAGTACTTCCCGCGCGCACTGCGCGAGGAGTTCGCCGAGCAGATCGACGGGCACGCGCTGCGCCGCGAGATCATCACGACGGTGCTCGTCAACGACACGGTGAACACCGGCGGCTCCACCTTCCTGCACCGGCTGCGCGAGGAGACCGGCGCGTCCACCGAGGAAGTCGTACGGGCGCAGTTCGCGGCCCGCGCGATCTTCGGCCTGAGCGACGTCTGGAACGCCGTCGAGGACCTCGACAACAAGGTCGCCGCCGACGTCCAGACCCGCATCCGCCTGCACTCGCGCCGCCTGGTGGAGCGCGGCACCCGCTGGCTGCTCGGCAACCGCCCGCAGCCGCTGGAGATCGGCGAGACCATCGCCTTCTTCAGCGAGGGCGTGGCGAAGGTCTGGGACGACCTGCCGGGGCTGCTGCGCGGCGCCGACCTGGAGTGGTACCAGGGCATCCTGGAGGAGCTCACCGGGGCGGGCGTGCCGGAGAAGCTGGCACTGCGCGTGGCGGGCTTCTCCTCGGCCTTCCCGATCCTCGACGTGGTGGCCATCGCCGACCGCATCGACAAGGCGCCGATGGACGTCGCCGAGGTGTACTACGACCTGGGCGACCGGCTCGGCATCACGCAGCTCATGGACCGCATCATCGAGCTGCCGCGCGCCGACCGCTGGCAGTCCATGGCCCGTGCGTCCATCCGCGAGGACCTGTACGCGGCGCACGCCGGCCTGACCCAGGACGTGCTGTCCGCCGGCAACGGCGCCGCCACGCCGGAGCAGCGGTACAAGGCGTGGGAGGAGAGGAACGCGGCCCTGCTCGGGCGTGCGCGCACCACCCTGGAGGAGATCCAGGGCTCGGACGACTTCGACCTGGCGAACCTGTCGGTGGCGATGCGGACGATGCGCACGCTGCTGCGCAACCGGGTCTGAGTCCGCCGAAGCGGCCGAAGGCAGCGCCCCCACCACCTGTACAGGCGGTGGGGGCGCCCCCTTGTCGTCCGCCGCCGCCCCCGAGCGGGCGACGGCGCCCCGAGCGGGCCTGGACGCCCGGGAGGCGCTCACCGGTGTGTTCCCGGGCCCCGGACGGCCACGGCGTTCTCCCGGGCCCGCACGGAAGTCTCCAGGGCCGCGCACGCCCCGTGGCCCGCGAGCGAGGGGGGTTACGGGGCGGCGGGAGCGCCGACCGAGGAACGCCAGAGCCGGCGGCACGAGCACAGCGCGGCGGCCAGCAGGAGCCCGTTGCGTACGACCATGAGCAGGCAGCCGTACGCGGTGCTCGCGCTGACGTGCCCGTACGCCAGCGGGTAGGCCAGGGTGCTGACGGCGGCGGCCGCCAGCAGGAGGACAGCGACGGGGCGTTGCGTGGTCTGCCGCACGGTGAGACAGACCGCGGCCAGGCCGATCAGCCAGATCATGTACTGCGGACTGATCACCCGGCTGGTGACGACGAAGAGCAGCACCGCGCACAGGGCGGCGTCGCAGACGGTCGCCGCGTGCCACCGCCGCGCCCGCACCCGCCAGAGCAGCAGCCAGCAGAAGGCGAGCGCCGTCAGCAGCAGCGAGGCCTGCGCGACGGCCGAGACGTGCGGACCGACGAACTCCATGGCCCCGTACCGGTATTCGACTCGGTGGGCGCCCTCCTGCGGCAGTCCCGTCAGCCGGGCGAGCGCGAGCAGCGTGCCGCCCATGGACTCGATCTGCACCCCCCGGTTGCCCTGCTGGCGCAGGAAGTCGAAGGTGTGCGAGAACGCCAGCGCGAGGACCCCCAGCAGGACGGCGGCGGACGCGACGGCGGACCCCCAGGCGGCCCTGGTGGTACGTCCGCGGGGCGTGCCCAGCAGGGCCAGGGCCGGCCACACCTTCACCAGCGCGCCGACCGCGGCCAGCGCCCCGCCCAGCACCGGACGCCCACGGGAGGCCAGCAGGGCGAGCAGCGAGAGGACCGCCAGCGCGGTGACCTGGACGTCGTAGCGCACCAGCGGCAGGTGCATCAGCAGCGGCAGCCCGGCCACCCACACCCACGCGCCCGCGCGTGTGCGCGTGCCGCTCGCAGGGCGTCCGGCGCGGGCCAGCGCGACGGCGACGACGGCGTCGACCAGAAGGGTCAGGGCGACGAACGCCTGGAAGTAGCTGAGGCCCGGCAGCAGGGCCGGGGAGAGGATGACCAGCGCCGCACCCGGCGGGTACTGCCACATGACGTCGTCGAGGGGGAAGGAACCGGTGACCAACTGCCCGTACCAGTGGAAGTAGATCCGGTGGACCTCCCCGTTGATCTCCTCGCCGACCTGCCCGAACAGACCGGCCACCAGAGCCACTTGGAGGAGCCGGGTGAGGCCCCAGACGGCGCCGAGCCGAACGGCGGAGCGCCCAGGGGCGCGGGCGGGAACGGGCGCCCCGGGGGCCGGGGAGGCGGCCGGGGTGCTGGGAGCGAGGTGCGGGGGCGTCATCGCGGGGATCTTAGAACGTCCGTCCCCGGGGCCGGTGGCCGCGCCCTTCGCACCGCCCGTTTCCCCCGGCCGACGGCCCTCGCCCTCTCGACGTGCTCGGGGCGGCAGGCCCCGCCGCCTGAAAGTGTGGCGGATGTGGCTCAGTGTTGACAACGAGGGTGAATAAGCAGCGCTCTTGAGAGATCCTCTTGGTGCTGACGTCACAGGGAGAGAACATGCACCAGTCCGCTTACGACCAGATGGCCCTCTGCGTGAAGGAGTACATGCCCGTATCGAAGCGACACCGCGTCGTCGACCTCGGTTCGCGCATCTCGCCTGGTCAGAGCCTGACCCACCGCGCACTGCTCGCCAACCACAAGATCGATTACGTGGGTGTCGACGTGCTCGACGGGCCGAACGTGGACCGGGTGATGAGCGATCCGTACCGCATCCCGCTGAAGTCGCGGAGTGCCGACGTCGTCCTCTCCGGCCAGGCATTCGAGCACATCCCGTTCTTCTGGGCCTCGATCATGGAAATCGGCCGGGTGCTGCGGCCCGGCGGGCACGCCTTCATCACCGCGCCCTCGCGCGGCAACCCGCACGATGCGCAGGACTGCTGGCGCTACTACCCGGACGGCTTCCGGGCGATGGCCGCGTACTGCGGGCTCGAACTGCGCGAGGCGTTCACCGACTTCCCGCCCAAGAAGGGCATCAGGCACGACTACGAGGCCATCGACGCCAAGCACGCCTACTGGGGCGACTCCGTCGGGGTCTTCCGCAAGCCGCGCCTCGCCCCCCACCTGCCGTACCGCATCTCCCGGGCGATCGTCCGCGAGGTGACGATCCGCTGGGCGAACCACATCGGCGGGGTCGAGGGCATTCCGGTGCCGGGCGCGATCGCCGGCCGCGAGCTGGCGGGCCGCCCGAAGCAGGTGCCGGCACCGGCGGTGGCCGGAGAGAAGTAGCCGCGACGAAGAGGCAACCGCGGACGGGTGGCCGCAGACGACCCGGCCGCGGGCCGACGGCGGCGGTGAAACGCGGGCAACGGCGAAACGCGGGAAACGGCGAAACGGGAGGCATCGGCGAAACGGCGACGGTGAGCAGCCGGGACGCGGTGCGACGGCCTTCCGGGACATTCGTCTCCGTCACGCCGCCGCTTCTTTTCGCACCGGGACGCCTCACTGGTGAGTCGATTTCAGGCCACCCTTGCGGCAATTCTTTTCAGCCGTGGCCGGAAGTCGGCAGGTAGGGCCCCATCCGCCGTACGGGTGAGGTGTGCGGACCCGGCAGAAGGAGTGCAACGGCTCTGGTGGCGGGCCTGCGGGCCCGGAGGAGCGGTGCCCCGCAGGCATTCACCGCCGGAAACAATTGGCTCGATCCGAGCGACGAACAAGCAACTCCGGCCGCCGTCACGGCCCTTATCGCGACCCCACGTCCGGACAAAGCATCCCCGACGTGCCTGCTCGGCAGGTGTGCCCTGCGATAAACCACGAAACTCGATGTTGTCGAGATATAGGCGAGGAGGCGGTTTAACGCGTACTGTCCGTGCGCATGGTATGGCGTAACGCCGTGAATGGCGTCCTTCAGCAACTGACCGGCTACCAGCTGCGACGCGTCCCGGTTCCCGGCCAACGGCCACGTCAGGCGGCGCGCCCCGCGCCCGTCGTTCCCGCCCCCGCGGCAGCACCCAAGCCCAAGCCCAGCCCCGGGATCAAGTTCCCCGCGGACTACGACGAGGGGGCGAAGGACATCATCCGTGCGGTGAAGCCGTACTCGATGACCTCGCCCGAGCGGCTCAACGCCTTCATCCTGGCCACCCGGCACATCGTGAAGCACAACATTCCCGGCGCGGTCGTGGAGTGCGGTGTGTGGCGTGGCGGCAGCATGCAGGCCTGTGCGAAGACCCTGCTCGCGGAGGGTGTCGACGACCGCGAGCTGTACCTCTTCGACACCTTCGAGGGCATGACGCCGCCCACCGAGGAGGACAAGCGCCTGGACGGCAGGTCCGCGCAGGAACTCCTCGACATCCAGGGCAAGGACCGGCCGATCTGGGCCGTCGCCACCCTGGACGACGTCAAGTCCGGGTTCGAGAAGGTGCCCTATCCCGAGAAGCGCGTCCACTACGTGCAGGGCAAGGTCGAGGACACCGTTCCGGGCGAGGCCCCGGAGCAGATCGCGATCCTCCGTTTGGACACCGACTGGTACGCCTCCACCAAGCACGAGCTGCAACACCTGTACTCGCGCCTGGTGAGCGGCGGTGTGCTCCTGATCGACGACTACGGGTACTGGCAGGGCTCGCGCCAGGCCGTCGACGAGTTCCTTGAGGAGACCGGCGAGCAGTTGCTGCTGCTGCGCATGGACGAGGGGCGCATCGCGGTCAAGCCGTAGTACGTGGTGCGGCGGTCGTGAGGTACGAGGAGGGGTCCCGCGGGCAGCCGCGGGACCCCTCCTTCGTCGTTGGGCCGTCCTCAGCGCAGTTCGGCCGGCAGCAGCTCGGAGACCGCCTGCTGGTGCGGGAAGACGGCACCGTCGTGGGCGTCGTCGTGCGCCGGGCCGGGCGCGGGGGCCGGGGTGCGGTCCTCCAGGGGGACGAAGCGGGGCAGGTCCTCGGTCTGGCCGAGGAAGACGCGGCGCACGACCCGCTCGGCCGCCCGCCCGTCGTCGTAGGGGCAGAACCGGGCGCGGAACGCGGCGCGCAACTGCGCGGAACGCGAACCCCGCCAGTGGCCGGTGCGGAAGATGTCGATCAGTTCGTCGTCGTTGCGGGCGATCGCGCCGGGCGGGAAGCTCCGGATGTCGAAGTAGGTGCCGCGGGCCGCCTCGTAGGCCTCCCAGTCGTCGATGTGCAGGACGATCGGGCGGTCGAGGTTGGCGTAGTCGAACATCAGCGACGAGTAGTCGGTGACCAGGGCGTCGGCGGCGAGACAGAGTGACTCGATCGAGTGATGTTCGCTCACATCGACGATTCGGGCGCTGCTGTGGGAACCCGGCCGGTACAGCGGCCCGTTGGCTGTGTAGTGGGCACGGGTGAGGATCACGTGCCGCGGCCCGAGGGACCGGGCGAGGCGTTCGAGGTCGAGCGTGAGCCGCTGGGTCCGCCGGTAGTCGCGGTGCGTCGGAGCGTAGAGGACGGCGGTGGTGCCCTCGGGGAGGCGAAGCGATTCACGGATGCGGGCGACGTCCTGGGCGGTGGCGTTCTGGAGGACGTCGTTGCGGGGGTAGCCGAGATCGAGGGTGGCGTAGTCGGAGGGGTAGGCCCTTCCCCAGACGAGCGAGGAGTGGCGGTTGGAGGACAGCAGGTAGTCCCACTTGTCGGTGTTCGCGAGCAGTTCCCCGAAGTCCGTGCCCGCGGCGGGGCGGTCCTGGAGGTCGAGGCCCATCCACTTCAGCGGGGTGCCGTGCCGGGTCTGGAGGAAGACCTGGCCGCGGCGCTTGACCAGGCGGTGGTCGAAGTCGCCGTTGTTCACCAGGTACTTGGCGCGTGCCAGCGTGCTCCAGTACGCGGCCGAGCCGGGGCGCAGGCGGCGGGTGCCGAGGGGGACGGTGTGCTGGTGGGCCGGTGCGGCGATCCACGCGGTGCGGACGTGCGGGGCGAGTTCGCGGACCTTCGCCTCGATGGCGGCCGGGTTGCAGGAGTACCCCCGGTCCCCGTACGCGGCGAAGACGGCCTGGTCCTCGCGCACGGGAAGCCGCAGCTGGACGCGGTAGTGCAGCCGCAGGACGGCGGCGCGCAGGGTGCGCAGGACGGCCAGGGCGCGCCGGGTGGCCGCGCGGCGCGCCGCCTGGCCGGCGGTCAGGGCGCGGTACGTGCGGTGGCCGCCGAACCGTACGAGGGCGTGCCGCAGCCGGGTGCGGGGCGAGGGCGCCGCGAAGCGGGGCACGGCGGGTGCGCCGGGCGAACCGAAGGGGGCGGGGGAGGCGGGGTCGCCCAGCAGGCCCTGGGCGCGCAGGGCCGCGTCGGCGGCGGCTCCGGCGCGCAGGGCCGCGGCGTCGCCCGCCGCGGTGCCGGGAACGGTGCGTGCGGCCGCCCGGGAGGTACGGGGGCCCCGGGCGGTGCGGGCGGCCCGGAAAAGTCGGCCGGGGCGTGCGGCGTCGGGGAGGGCGGTGGGGGTGGCGGCGGTCTGGTCGGTGGTGGTGCGGGCCGAGGCGGCAGCGGTGTCGGCGGACGTGCTGGTGGGACCGGCGGACGTGCTCGCGGTGGCGGTGCTCGTGGTGTCGGCGGGTGTGGTGGCGCTGTCGGTGGGCGCGACGGTGGGGGAGTGCTGGTCGGAGGGCGCCGGGAGCGCTCCTGCGGGGACCTGCGGCGTCGTGCGGGAGCCTTCGGCGGGTGAGGTGCCCGCCGCGGGTGAGGTGCCTGCCGCGCCGCGGACGGTGCTGCGCCGACGGTGGGCGGGCAGACGGCCGCGGGCACGGGCGCTCGCCGCGTCCAGGGTGCGGTACTGGCGGCAATGCGCGCGGGCGCGGCGGAAGAACTCGGCACGGCTGCCCCGGGGAAGGCGGCCGGGCCGGGCGAGGACGGTGCCGAAGTGGTCCAGCATCCGGCGGTAGACGACCGGCCGCCACCCCGCGAGCTGCGGACGGGAGTCCAGGAAGGCGAAGACCCGGCCGTACTGGTCGAAGAGGTCGAAGTGCTGGAGCGAGGCGGTGGCGAGGGTGGTGCCCCGGCGACGGTGCCGGTGGCGGACGCACACCTCGTCGAGGGTGGCGAGGGAGGCCGCCGACATCAGGACGGCGTACGTCCAGGGGGTGTCCTCGTAGGAGCCGGACGGGAAGGCGAAGCCGTGCCGCTCGACGAACTCCCTGCTGTACGCCTTGTTCCAGGCGACCATCGGGACGCGCAGCAGACCCGGCCGGTCGGCGAGGGTGAAGGAGGCGGGCCCCTCCTCGTGCAGCTCCCCGGCGAACCGGTTGCTTTCGCTCTCGCCCGTCCAGAACGTACGGACGTGGTCGAAGACCAGGACGTCCGGCGAGTCGGTCTCCTTGAGCCGGTCGGAGACGGACTGGAGCGCTCCGGGGGCCAGGGTGTCGTCGCCGTCAAGGAAGAGCAGGTAGTCGCCGCGGGCATGACCCGTGCCGTGGTTGCGGGCGTGCCCCGGGCCGATGTTCTCCGGCAGGTGCAGGGGGCGCACACGGGGGTCCCGGGACGCGTACTCGTCGATGAGCTCGCCGCACGCGTCCGGCGAACAGTCGTCCACCGCGATCAGTTCGAAGTCGTCGAAGGACTGGGACAGCACCGAGTCCAGGCACTCCTCCAGGTATTCCTGGACCTGGTAAGCGGGCACGATCACGCTGAACCGGGGCACGGCACATCCATGGGGTCGTCGGCGCGGACAGTGACGGCGCTCCGCCGGGCAGGCGGGTGAGCCGTCTGCCCGGCAACGGGCCACGGGCGGAAACGGTTACGCGGATTGCGGCATACGGGGGAAGTTCGCCAAAGAGCCGACACGAAAGGGTGGTTCGGCCGCTCCGGGCCGAACCACCCTCACGCACCCCTGTGTCGCGCGGACACGTCGCGGTTACTTCACCGCACCCGCCATCACGCCGGACACGAACTGCTTCTGGAACGCGAAGAACACGATCAGCGGGATGACCATCGACACGAACGCGCCCGGGGCGAGCACGTCGATGTTGTTGCCGAACTGGCGGACCTGCTGCTGGAGCGCCACCGTGATCGGCGGACTGGTGGCGTCCGCGAAGATCAGCGCGATCAGCATGTCGTTCCACACCCACAGGAACTGGAAGATGCCCAGCGAGGCGATCGCCGGGCCGCCCAGCGGCATGACGACCCGGGTGAACAGCCGTATCTCGCCCGCTCCGTCGAGCCGGGCCGCCTCCAGGAGCTCGCGGGGGATCTCCGCGAAGAAGTTGCGCAGGAGGAAGATCGCGAAGGGCAGGCCGAAGGCGACGTGGAAGAGGACCACGCCCATCGTGGTCTCGAAGATGCCGATGACGCCGAACATCTTCGCCACCGGCACGAGTGCCACCTGCACCGGCACCACCAGCAGCCCCACGACGACCATGAACCACCAGTCGCGGCCCGGGAAGTCCATCCACGCGAAGGCGTACCCGGCGAGCGAGCCGATCACCACGACCAGCACCGTCGCGGGCACGGTGATCAGGGCGGTGCTCAGCAGCGAGTTGATCACGGTGTCGTTCTGGAGGACGGCCTCGTAGTTCTTGACGGTCAGCTCCGCGGGCGCGGTGAAGACCTTCCACCAGCCGGTCGCCGCGATGTCGGACGCGTCGCGCAACGAGGAGATCAGCAGCCCGACGGTCGGCATCAGCCAGAACAGCCCGACGAGGACCAGGACGACCCGCAGCAGGCCGCCGCCCGCCATGGCCGCGACGCGTGCGGGAAGGGACCGTTTGGCCTTCACGGATTCGGCGGCGGATGTCATCGGCCCTGCTCCTTCCGCATGCGCCGGATATTGAAGAGCATCACCGGAATCACCAGGAGCAGCAGGAACACCGCGATGGCGCTGCCGAGGCCGAGATCGGCGTCGCTGCCGAACGACGACTGGTAGAGCTGGAGCGCGAGCACGTTCGCGTCGTCCAGCGAGTCGCCCGGCGCGATGATGAACACCAGGTCGAAGATCTTCAGCACGTTGATCATCAGCGTGACCGTCACCACCGCGAGGACCGGTGCCAGCATGGGCACGGTGATCCGGCGGAACACCTGCCACTCGTTGGCGCCGTCCACCCGTGCCGCCTCCAGGAGTTCACGCGGCAGGCTCGCCAGCCCGGCCGCGATCAGCACCATCGCGAAGCCCGCCCACATCCAGACGTACGAGCCGATGATGGCCGGCGTCACCACGTGGGGCCCCAGCCAGTTGACGCCGTTGTACTGCTCGCGGAAGTTGCTCGCGGGCAGCTTCAGTTCGGCCCCGTCCGCCTTCGAGGAGAGCGAGAAGGTGCCGTCCGCCGCCGCCTTCGTGGACTCGACGACCTGGCCGTCCTTGATCGCCTCGATCTTGAGGCCCTTCAGGCCGGACTCCTTGCTGTCGATGGTGTTCGGCTTGCCGCCGCCGCCCTTGGTGAAGTCCAGCCACGCCGTTCCGGTGATCCGGTCGGCGGCGGGGGCCGGAGCCTTGGCGGGAGCGGCGTCCTTGGGCATCTGCGCGGGCGGGACGCCGATCAGCGGCAGACTGACCGGGGTTCCGGCCCGTACCGGCTCCTTGGTCACGTACGCGCCGCCGCCCGCGGCCTTCAGCGGGTGCACCGGCAGCGGTCGGGCCTTGGGGAAGCCGGACGACTCGACGAACGTGTCGTGCACCGTCACCCAGGCCGCGTTGGCCACCCCCCGGTCCGGGTCCTGCTCGTACACCAGCCGGAAGATGATGCCCGAGGCGAGCATCGAGATCGCCATCGGCATGAACACGATCAGCTTGAACGCGGTTCCCCAGCGCACCCGTTCGGTGAGCACGGCGAAGATCAGTCCGAGCGCGGTGGAGACGGTCGGGGCGACGACCACCCAGATCAGGTTGTTCTTGATCGCGGTGAAGATGGTGGGGTCGCTGAAGAGCGTGAGGTAGTTGTCGAGGCCCACGAAGCCCGCGCCCGACTTGTCGAAGAGGCTGCGGTAGACCGAGTACCCGATCGGGTAGACCACGAGCGCGCCCAGCAGGACCAGCGCGGGCAGCAGGAAGCTGATCGCGACCAGTTTGCGTGTGCCTGTCACGCTCTTGCGTTTGTCCGGTGCGGCGGGGGGCGGCGTCACGCTCGCCGCACCCCCCGCGGTCGCTGAGCTCACGGCGTCAGTTCTTGTACGCCGCGGCCGCTTCGGTCTCCAGCTTCTGCTGCGTGCCCGCGACGTCCTTCGGGTTGCGCAGGAAGTCCTGGAGGATCTTCCACTCGCCCTTGCCGGGCGTCCCGCCGAACGACTGCGGCGCCTGGTCCGACATGTCGAAACGGAAGTCGTCGCCCGCGTCGATCAGGGACTTGGCGATGTCGCGCAACGTGTCGTTCGGGTACGCGGACGGGTCCACGGACTTGTTCGGCGAGAGGAACCCGCCGGCCCCCGCGGAGATCTGCGCCGCGTCGGTGGACGCCAGGAACGTCATCAGGGCCTTGGCCGCCTTGGTGTCCTTCAGCGCCACCGCGACGTCGCCGCCGGTCACCACCGGGGACTCCGCCCCGACCGCGGGGAACGGGAACACCTTGGCATCCGTGCCCAGTTCGGCCTTGGTCTGACCGATGTTCACCGCGACGAAGTCGCCCTCGAACACCATGGCGCCCTTGGGGGTCTCGCCACCGGTGAAGACCTGCTCCACGGACTTCGGGAACGGCGTGCCGACCGCACCCTTCGCACCGCCGACCAGGTAGTTCTCCTTGCCGAAGAGCTGGCCGAGGGTGGTCAGCGCCTCCTTCACGGACGGGTCGGTCCACTTGATCCTGTGCTGGGCGAGCTGGTCGTACTTCTCCGGGCCCGCCTGCGAGAGGTAGACGTTCTCGAACCAGTCGGTGAGCGTCCAGCCGTCCGAACCGCCGACCGAGACCGGGGTGACGCCGGACTGGGAGATCGTCTCCGCGGTCTTCAGGAACTCCGGCCAGGTCTTCGGCTCGGTGGCGCCCGCGTTCTCGAAGACCTTGGTGTTGTACCAGATCAGCGACTTGTTGGCGGCCTTGTAGTACACCCCGTACTGGGTGCCGTCGACGGCCGCGATGTCCTTCCAGCCCTTGGTGTAGTTCTTGTCCAACTGGGCCTGGGTGGCGCTGTCGAGCGGCTTCAGCCACTTCTTCGCCACGGCCTGCTTGAGCGCGCCCGGCTGCTGGAGCAGCGCCACGTCCGGGGGAGTGCCGCCGGAGATCTTCGAGCCGAGGTACGTCAGCATGGCGTCCTGCGTCGGCACGTAGGTGACCTTGGCCCCCGTGCGGTTCTCGAACTCCTTGAGCACCTTCTTGAAGTTCTCGGCCTCCGCGCCGGTCCAGACTGCGATGACCTGGAGGCTCTCGCCGTCCAGCTTGGGGAGGGGGAGGGCGTCGGCGGGAGCCGTGGTCGCGCCCGAGGCGCCGCCCGTCTCCTTGGGGCCGCCCGGCTTCTCCTCGCCGCCGCAGCCGGTGAGCGCGAGCGCGCCCGCCGCGGCGAAGACGACTGCCGTCCGGCGTGCCCGCCTGCCCGCCCAGCCGGTGCCGCTCGCGGCCCCGCTGCTCCCCTTGGACGTCCTCCGGTGGTGAAGAGTTGTGCGCATCCCTGCCCCGTCTCTCCTGTGCGCGTACGGACCGGCCCGGCCGCCGCTTCCTGCTGTCCCGTATACCTGCCGTGGGTCAGTCCTATGCCCGGCGATGGTGGCCCGCAATAGGGCCGTCGGTGTCAACCCGCCTTTCGTGATGGGCTCGTGACGTCGGGTCAAGCCGCCGCAGTCCGTGCGCGCCGCGCTCAGCGGACCTCCTGCGGGGCCAGGAGCGGCGGCAGGGGGGCGGCGTTGACCGTACGGGCCGCGCGGTCCAGGGCGCTGGCCAGCAGGGCGAGGTCGGTCGGCCCGTTGCCCAGCTCGCGCACCGGGCGGCGGGTCGGCGGATCACCCATCCGCTCCCACTCCAGCGGGACGACGGTGGGCCGCTGGGTGGCCGTGCGGGGGATGCGCCCGGTGACCCGGCCGCCCTGGAACGGCGTCACCGTGCCGTCCGGGTGCAGCAGCCGGCCGCGGCCTGGGGCGGGCTCCTCCGGCGCGGGCGCGACCGGCTGCGGGTCGAGGACCACCCGCAGCAGCCGCTCCCCCCGCGCCAGTTCGGTGTCGGCCGTGCGGTCGGGGCGCGCCGAGGCGGCCACCAGGTGCACCCCCAGCCGCTCGCCGTGCCGGGCCACAGCCTCCAGCGCCCGTACGACGGAACCCGCCGATGGCCGGCCGGGGCTGCCCAGGGCCGGGGCCACCAGTGCGTCGAGATCGTCGACGAGGACCACCAGCCGGGGCAGCGGCGACGGCCCGCTGCCGGCCTGCGCCGCTGCCTGCCGCTCCCGCTCGCGGGAGGCGGCGGGGCGCAGCCGCAGTGTGCCGGTGCCCGGGGCCTCGATGTCGGCCCGCGGATCCGTGCGGGGCCGCGGGAGACTTCCGGCGCCACGGTCCGGACCGCTCTCGCGGCCGGCCGCACCCCCTCGCGCCTCCCCGCGCTGCGTGCCGAGGGCGGCGTACGGGTCGCCGGGCTGCCCGTACGGGGCGGGCTCGGGACTGCGGGGAGCGGCGGCGGGGTGCGTCCCGGGACCGGGCCGCCCGGAGGCAGCGGTGCGGGCTCCGTGACCGCCGTTCACCGGACGGCTGTCGCTGCTCGGGCTGTCGAGGAGGTGCGTGCCGGACGCCTGGTCCGCCCGCGAAGCGCCCTGGGGGCCGTGACCCGGGTGCACGGGGGCGCTCCGGGCGGCCGGGACGTCCGCCCGGCGGGCGTCGGAGGAGGGGGTGCGGCGCTGGGTCACCAGCCGTTCCGCGACGTCCTCGGCGCCACCGGCGGCGACCGCGCCCTGCGGACGGCCCGCGTGCCAGTCGGCGAAGTGCAGGCCGCCCAGGAGCTCGTCGCGGCGCTTCAGCTCGGCCCCCAGCGCCTGCGCGAACTCCCGCATGCGAACCGGGTCGGAGGCCACCAGGTGGGTGGCGACGTGCGGCAGTTCCGTGCAGGCGCGCAGCCCGTCGCCGCGTTCGCCGCCCGCACCGTCGACAAGGACCAGGCCGAGCCGGTCCGGGCGCGCCGCCGCGGACAGCGAGGCCGCCGCCGTACGCAGCAGCTCCGTGCGGCCACTGCCCGCGGGGCCCTCGATCAGCAGGTGCGGGCCGTCGGTCGCCAGGTCCGCGCAGACCGGACCGCGCGGTCCCGCGCCGAGCACCGCCCACGCGCGCGTGGCGCCCGGCACCTGCCCGTCGTCGGCCGCGGCGGCCCAACGGGCCATCAGCGAGGCGGGGGTGGCCCTCGCCAGGCCCAGCTCGTCCAGGAGCCGGGCCGTCGGGGGCAGGACCGCGGCCGACAGCCGCCCCGGCCTGGCGCCCGCACGGCTGCCGTCCGACCCGAGGCCGGCGCCGGCGTCCGCCGTGTCCGTGCGCAGCGGGGCCAGCGCCCGCGCGAAGCGCTCCGCCCACGCGGCCGACACCGCGTCCACCGCGGCGAGCGTGCCGTGCCCCGCGCTGTGGCCGCCCGCCGTGCGCAGCACCCGTACCGCAGTGGCCACGTCCCCGCTCAGCAGCGCCGCGGCCCCGCACTCGCGGAACGCGGGAGCCGCCGCGCAGGCCGCTCCGTACGTCGCCTCCACCGGGGAGAGCGGGGACGCGGCGGCCGTCTCGGCGAGACAGAGCAGGTGGATGCCGTGTGCCGCGCCGTGCGCCGCCAGGCGGGCGACCGACTCGCGCAGGCCCGCCGAGCCGGGGTCGCCGTCGACGATCACCACCGTGCGCGGCCCGCCCGGCTCCAGCGGACCTTCCTCCGTACGGCGCAGGAGTTCCGCCACGCGCGCGGACGCCTGCTCCCGGTCGTACGCGAGGAGCAGGCGGCAGTCCTGGCCGTGCGCAGGACGCAGGTGCGGCAGCCAGCCCAGCCAGCCCCACTCCCGGATCCGGTCCTCGGCAGGACGAGCGCGGTCCGCGCTGAGCAGGACGATCTCCAGGTCGGTGGGGGAGTGCAGGGCGGCGAGCTGCGCCACCACGGAACGCGCCAGTCCGGTCAGCCGGGCGCGCGGACCGGCGAGACCCAGCGAACCGGCCTCGCGCAGCCCCACCGTCACCGGCACGGCGGGCAGCAGCCCCGTGCCGTCCGGGGTGGGCCGGTCGGCGGTGCCGAGCCGCAGGACCAGGGACTCCGGGTGGCCGGGGCCGCGCTCCCACAGCCGGGGGCCCGGCAGCAGCGCGGTGAGCAGCAGCGTCGCCGCGTCCGGCCAGGCGTCCGCGGCGACGGCCGACGGTGCGGCCGCCCGGCCGTAGGGCGCCGGGGACGCATCGGGACCGGCGGGCGGGTCGGCGCGTGGAGCGGCGTTCCCGGCATGGGCGGACACCGGCTCCGCGCCCCGGGCGGCGTCGTCGTGCGTCGTCCCGGTCCGGCCGCCCGCCAGCCGGCGCGCCCAACCCCCTATGCCGCCGCGCCGTTTGGGCGCGTCCGGCGCGGTGCCCGCAGCCGCGGCGGGGGAGACGCCGGGGAACCCGGTGTCCGTGCCCCGGCCGCCGGGACCCGCGGGAGCGGCTCCGTCGCCGCCGCGCTCGTCCGTGCCGAGGGACTGCCCCGCTCCGTGCGTGCGGTCGGCCGTCCCGGCGAAGGGCGCGGGGCCGCCCGTGCCGGGTCCTCCCGGGACCAGGCCGTGCACCGCGCCGCCGCTGCCGTACGAAGCCGGGCCCGGCCCGCCGTTCGTCGGGGCCGTCGCCGGCCCCTGCGCGGACCCCGCCGCGGACGCCCGGCCGCTCACCCGGTGGTGCGGGGCGCTGCCGCCGAAGCGCCCGGCGGGTGCGGCGGGCGCGGGCACGGCCGTCGTCCTGCTCACCCGCAGGTGCCCCTCGCCGTCCGGGGCGGTGGCCAGGGCGCTCTCCGGCGCGCCGGGATGCGTCAGGCGCAGGGCGGACTCGCCGACCCGCAGCAGTGCGCCCGGGGCGAGGCGGACCTCGCGGGGGCCGACGTCCTGGCCGTCCAGCGTGGTGCCGTTCGTGGAACCGGGATCGGCGACGGTGACCAGGCCGTCCTCGGAGAGGGTCACCGTGCAGTGCAGCCGCGACACGTCCGGGTCGTCCAGCGGGACCTCCGCCTCGGCGGAGCGCCCGATCCGGATCCGGCCGCCGTGCAGCAGGTGCACACCGCCCGCGTCGGGACCGGCCACCACCTGGAGCTGCGCCCGGTCGGACAGTTCGGGGGCCCCCTCGTCCGCCGGGTGCTGGAGCGAGAGCACCGCCCCGTCCACCAGCGGGGGCTCGCCCAGGGCGCACCGTTGCGCGTCGAGGCGCTCACGCCCGGCGTACACCACCACCGTGCCCGTGATCTCCGGGCCGCCCCTGCCCTGGACCGCGGCGGCCAGGCCCGAGGAGACCGCGGCCAGCGGCGTTCCGGCGGGAGCGGTGACGAGCACGTCGCACACCACGGGAGCGGCCGGGGGCGTACCCGCGGCGGCTCCGGGCACGGGCGCGCCCGTGGCGGCGCCTCTGCTCTGGCCGCTGCGCGGCGCGAGGACGGTCAGCCGGATCTGCATCGCGTCAGCGGTCCCTTCTGCGCGAGGCGCCCGGCGGAGGGGTCCCGAGGAGGAGCCGGCCTGCCCGCCGCCCCCGCGATGTCCCCCCACCCGGCGCGGACGCGTCGTCCGGTACAGGTCGGCACTCGCCGCGGGACGCCGAGGAGTTCAGCCGCCTCGCCCGCCCCATGGTTGTGTGCTGAGGGCATCCTCGCACCTGCCACTGACAATTCACCCGCCGCCCGGCATGTAGTGATCTTGAACGATCGACGGTGGGCGCGGAAAGCGCCTGCTTGGGGCACGGGCGGACAACCGTGACGTACCGCGCACGGGTGTGCGGCAACCATCCGTACGAGGCATGCGTCTTCCCCCGGAAGCGCGTCCGGCCCGTGCCCCGTTCGGCGCACTACAGTTGGGCGACCAGCCGGAAGCGACCGGGGGCAGCGCCCCGGAACGAACCGGAACGAGAACCACCGATCAGGGTCAGTCACCGACCAGCAGGGAGTGCAGACGTGCGGCCGGTAGGCAGCAAGTACCTGCTTGAGCAGCCGCTCGGGCGCGGAGCCACGGGCACCGTCTGGCGCGCCCGCCAGCGGGAGACCGCGGGAGCCGAGGCGGCCGTGGCGGGACAGCCCGGCGAGACCGTCGCGATCAAGGTCCTCAAGGAGGAGCTGGCGAACGACGCGGACGTGGTGATGCGCTTCCTGCGCGAGCGCTCCGTCCTGCTGCGCCTGACGCACCCCAACATCGTGCGCACCCGCGACCTCGTCGTCGAGGGCGACCTCCTCGCCCTCGTCATGGACCTGATCGACGGGCCCGACCTGCACCGCTACCTCCGCGAGAACGGCCCCCTCACCCCGGTCGCCGCCGCCCTGCTCACCGCGCAGATCGCCGACGCCCTCGCCGCGAGCCACGCGGACGGCGTCGTGCACCGCGACCTCAAGCCCGCGAACGTCCTGCTCGACGAGCGCGACGGCGCCATGCACCCGATGCTCACCGACTTCGGCATCGCCCGCCTCGCGGACTCCCCGGGCCTCACCCGCACCCACGAGTTCGTCGGCACGCCGGCCTACGTCGCGCCGGAGTCCGCCGAGGGCCGTCCGCAGACCTCCGCCGTCGACATCTACGGCGCGGGCATCCTGCTGTACGAACTGCTCACCGGCAGGCCCCCGTTCGCGGGCGGCACCGCGCTCGAAGTGCTGCACCGCCATCTCAGCGAGGAGCCGCGCCGGCCCACCACCGTCCCCGAACCGCTGTGGACGGTCATCGAGCGCTGCCTGCGCAAGGAGCCCGACGAGCGGCCCAGCGCCGAGAACCTGGCCCGCGCCCTGCGCACCGTCGCCGCCGGCATCGGTGTGCACTCCACGTCGGCCCAGGTCGAGGCCGCCCTGGGGGTCGGCGCGCTGCTCGCCCCCGACCCGGCACCCGCGCCCGTACCCGACACCGGCGCGTCCGGCGACGCCGACCCGACCCAGGTGCTGCCGAGCAACGCCGGCTCGTACGACCCGGGCGCCGCCACCAGCGTGCTGCCCCAGACCGGCGCGGGCCACGGCCAGGGCGGTCACGGCGGCCCGCACGGCGCGGCCGACCCCACCGCCGTCCTGCCGCCGGTGCCCCCGCGCCCGGCCGGCACGCCCGCGGGCCCGCCCGCCGGGACCGGCCCCGAGGACCCGCACCCCTGGCAGAACCAGCTGCGCCAGGTCCGCGACCGCAACGAGCAGACCCAGGTGCAGTACCTGGACCCGAGCCAGGACCCGCTGCGCCGCCGCCCGCAGCGCCAGCCGCAGCAGCCGTCCCAGCAGCCCCAGCAGCCCCAGCCGCAGCGTCCGCCCCAGCGGCAGCAGCAGCGCCGTCAGCCACCGCCGCCGCAGCAACAGCAGCAGTACGCACCCCAGCACCGCCAACCGCAGCCGCCGCCCCCGCAGCAGCGGTACGCGCCCCCGCCGCCACAGCCCCAGCAGCCCCAGGCCCCCGCCCCGCGCGAGCCCCGGCCGCCGCGCGAACCCCGGCCGCCCCGCGAGCCGCGCCGCCGCAGCGCCAATCCGATGCGGATCCCCGGCCTCGGCTGTCTCAAGGGCTGTCTGTTCACGCTCGTTCTGCTGTTCGTCGCGGGCTGGCTGATCTGGGAGCTGACGCCGCTCCAGGAGTGGATCGGCACCACGAAGGGCTTCTTCGAGCAGATCGGCGACTGGTTCACCGACATCAAGAACTTCGTCGAGGGGCTGGTCGGCTCCACTCCGTAACCGGCCCCGGTCGGCACGCCGTAAGACCGATAAGTCGACTTCCGGGGGCGAAATCCACACCGATTTCGCCCCCGGAAGTACGGAATGACGCCGCGCACGGGCCATCCTGGGCATGCAACGCTCCGTCGGCGGCGTACTTTGAGGGCCGACGCCAGCCGCTGAGGGAGCAGTCTTGGCACGGAAAATCGGCAGCCGGTACACCGCCCACCAGATCCTCGGGCGAGGCAGCGCGGGCACGGTGTGGCTGGGCGAGGGACCCGAGGGCCCCGTCGCCATCAAGATGCTGCGCGAGGACCTCTCGTCCGACCAGGAACTGGTCGGACGGTTCGTCCAGGAGCGCACCGCCCTCCTCAAACTCGACCACCCGCACGTCGTCTCCGTCCGTGACCTCGTCGTCGACGGCAACGACCTCGCCCTCGTCATGGACCTGGTGCGGGGCACCGACCTGCGCACCCGCCTCGACCGCGAGCGCCGGCTGGCCCCCGAGGCCGCCGTCGCCATCGCCGCGGACATCGCCGACGGACTGGCCGCGGCCCACGCGGCCCAGATCGTGCACCGCGACGTCAAGCCCGAGAACGTCCTGCTGGACATGCAGGGCCCGCTCGGTCCCGGCGGCGCCCACCCCGCCCTCCTCACCGACTTCGGCGTCGCCAAGCTGATCGACACCCCGCGCCGCACCAAGGCCACGAAGATCATCGGTACGCCCGACTACCTGGCCCCGGAGATCGTCGAGGGCCTGCCGCCGCGCGCCGCCGTCGACATCTACGCCCTGGCCACCGTGCTGTACGAGCTGCTGGCGGGCTTCACCCCGTTCGGCGGAGGACACCCGGGCGCGGTGCTGCGCAGGCACGTCACGGAGACGGTCGTTCCGCTGCCGGGCATCCCGGAGGAGCTGTGGCAGCTCATCGTGCAGTGCCTGGCCAAGGCGCCGGCGTCGCGGCTGCGCGCCTCCGAGCTGGCCGCCGGGCTGCGCGAACAGCTGCCGTCGCTGGCCGGGATGCCTCCGCTGGACGTGGACGAGCCGGACACCGGGAGCGGATCCGAGAGCTCCGCGCCCCAGGAAGCGCCCGCGTACGACGAGGGCCGGGGCACGCCCGCGCCGCCGCGGCGGGGCGCCGTGCCGCTCGTCCCCGGCTCCACCGCCGACTCCAACCGGGACACCCACACCTCGATGCGGGTACCGGCACCGGACGAACTGGCCGGCGGACCGCTGGGAACGGCACGGGTGCCGCGCAACCCGAACGACCGGCGGCCGGGGTCCGCCCGGCACCGGTCCGAGGTGCGCCGACGACGGCTGATCATGACGACCCTGGGGGTCGGGCTGCTGGCCGCGGTGGGTGTGGGCGGGTGGCTGGTGGCGTCGTCCTCCGGGGAGGACGGCCAGGAGCCGGGGCCGGGGACGAGCCGGACGGCGCCGGTGCGGCCGTAGGGGTGCGGGTGGGTGTACGGAGGCCGGGCGGCCGTAGGGGTGCGGGTGGGTGTACGGAATCCGGGGCGGGCGCAGGGGCGAGGGGGTGCGCCTCCGGTGGGGGCCGCCCCCTCGCCCGCCCTCCCCTCAGCACTCGGTTTCGCTCGTGCAGGGAGACACCCCCGCGTCCCCGGGGCGGCACCGTCGCCCGAGAGGCCCGGGGGCGGGAGTGCTCCGCCGCCCGAGGTGCCGACGTGCGGCCCCGCACCGCAGGAGCCACCGGCCGGGTGGGGTCGGATCCCGTACCGGTTACGCTGGTGCACGTGGCAGTCGTCGATGTATCCGAAGAGCTGAAGTCCCTCTCCTCGACCATGGGGTCGATCGAGGCCGTCCTGGACCTCGACAGGATGAGGGCCGACATCGCCGTGCTCGAAGAGCAGGCCGCGGCGCCGTCCCTGTGGGACGATCCCGACGCCGCCCAGAAGATCACCAGTAAGCTCTCCCACCTCCAGGCCGAGCTCCGCAAGACCGAGACCCTGCGCGGCAGGATCGACGACGTCGCGCTCATGTTCGAGCTCGCCGCCGACGAGGACGACGCGGACGCCCTCGCCGAGGCCGAGGCCGAGCTCGTGTCGGTGCGCAAGGCGCTGGACGAGATGGAGGTCCGTACCCTCCTCTCCGGCGAGTACGACGAGCGCGAGGCCCTCGTCAACATCCGCGCCGAAGCGGGCGGCGTCGACGCCTCCGACTTCGCCGAGCGCCTCCAGCGCATGTACCTCCGCTGGGCGGAGCGGCACAACTACTCCACCGAGGTCTACGAGACGTCGTACGCCGAAGAGGCCGGCATCAAGTCGACCACGTTCGTCGTCAAGGCCCCGTACGCCTACGGCACCCTCTCCGTCGAGCAGGGCACGCACCGTCTGGTGCGCATCTCGCCGTTCGACAACCAGGGTCGCCGTCAGACGTCCTTCGCGGGCGTCGAGGTGCTGCCGGTCGTCGAGAAGACCGACCACATCGACATCGACGAGACGGAGCTGCGCGTCGACGTGTACCGCGCGTCCGGTCCCGGCGGCCAGGGCGTCAACACGACCGACTCGGCGGTGCGCCTGACGCACACCCCGACCGGCATCGTCGTCTCCTGCCAGAACGAGCGCTCCCAGATCCAGAACAAGGCGAGCGCCATGAACGTCCTCCAGGCGAAGCTCCTGGAGCGCCGCCGCCAGGAGGAGCAGGCCGCGATGGACGCCCTCAAGGGCGACGGCGGCAACTCCTGGGGCAACCAGATGCGTTCGTACGTCCTGCACCCGTACCAGATGGTCAAGGACCTGCGTACGGAGTTCGAGGTCGGCAACCCGCAGTCGGTCCTCGACGGAGAGATCGACGGCTTCCTGGAGGCCGGCATCCGCTGGCGCAAGCAGCAGGAGAAGTAGCACCGACCGCACCACGCGGCTGCCGTACGGCGGCCCCCTGACGACGAGCGCGTCGGCGTCCCCCCGAGGGACGTCGGCGCGTTCGCGTGCGCTCGCGTTCCGGGAGCGGCCGTCGGACATGTCACAAGGCTGTGCACATCGGGCGGGCAAGTGATCGTAAATGCGGCATCGCGGTCGGAACGACCTTGACGTCATTCTTATGGCTGAGGGAGTGTGACGGGCAGCATGCGTATGTCTGGGGCGGGTGTGAACGGGGGCGAGCGGGCGGCCTCTTGATGAGGCGGTCCCGTGAACTGACATCCCCGCCAAGACCGTTGCCCCTGCATTGCAGCTCCAATGACGAGTCTTCGAAGAGCTCAGCCAGCTACTGGGGGTAGCAACCAGATGACCAACAAGATGCGGGTCCGCGTCGCGCGCATAGCCGCGGGAGCGGTGATCGCCGCAGGGGCGTCGCTGACCGCAGCGGGCGTCGCCCAGGCCGTCGGCAGCGACGGAAGCGCGCAGGCCGACCTCGGCGCGGTTCAGGTGGAAGCCGGAATCGACGTCGCGGACGGCGACCCGACGGGCGGTGCGAACGCCGGCGGTGCCGCCGCGGCCGGTGGTGCGGCTACCGCCGGGGGCGGCGAGATCGGCGGCGCGGACCCGGGCGGTGTGAACGGTGGCGCTGCTGTCGCCGGTGGTGCTGAAGCGGGTGGTGCCGAAGCGGGCGGCGCGGCTGCCGCTGGTGGTGCCGAAGCGGGCGGCGCTGCTGTCGCCGGTGGCGCTGAGGCAGGTGGCGCTGCTGTTGCCGGTGGCGCTGAGGCCGGCGGTGCGGCGGCCAACGGCGGGGCGACCGCCGCTGGTGGTACGGCGGCTGGTGGCGCTGTGGCCGGTGGCGCGGCTACGGCTGGTGGTGCTGCGACGGGCGGTGCTGCTGTGACCGGTGGCGCGCAGGCCGGCGGCGCCACCGCCGCCGGTGGTGCTGCGACTGGCGGTGCCGTGGCCGGTGGTACGGGCGACACGGGTGGTGCTGTGGGCGGTGGCGCGGCTGCGGCCGGCGGTGCCGCGAACGGCGGCGCGGCGAACGCCGGTGCCGCAACCGGTGGCGACACCGACCCCTCCACGCCGCCCACCATCGACCCGTCGACGCCCGGAACCTCCGGCGGCAGCGGCGACGTGGCCCTGAGCGGCGGTGCCGTCAGCGGAGGCAACAACACCGACGTCGACACCGTCGCCAACCGCCCCGTCGAGCAGGCCAAGCCCAAGGACGAGCTGGCCGCGACCGGCGCGGGCGACACCACGCTCCTCATGGTCGGCGCCGCGACGATGATCGCCGGTGGCGTCGCCTTCCGCTTCCTGCCCCTCCTGGGCGGCCGGGGCGGCAACGCGGCCTGACGGCCCGATCCGCCCGCCGGACGCCCGTACACGGCATCCGGTCCGGCGAGGACCTCCGTACGACAGGTACCACGGCACGACGAGAGGGGCCCGGAGCGCGTTCCAGCGCCCCGGGCCCCTCCTCGTACGGTCCACGCTCCCCGCGCACGCCCGTAACCCTGGGTGATCGCGGCCACGGGCCTGCTAAGCCGCCTGGTGGGCCACCAACGCCATCGCCGCCACCAGTATCACCAGCAGCGAGACCAGCGCCGCCGGGCTGAGCTGGGAGAACGGGTTCTGCTGCTGCTCAAGGCGCTGTCTGCTCGCCCGGCACGTCGGGCAGCGGCCCTCGGCCACCGGCCCCGCGCAGTTCGCGCACACCAACCGGTCATAGGTCATGCGCTCTCCTTCTCCGGTCACCGGCCGCACACTCCGGGCAACGCCCTCGACACTTCGCGTTCTCTCCCCATAACGTCCGGGGAAACGCATCCGTTCCCCTCCACTGTGCCAGCCGGCCGCCCGATCGGCGCGGGCCGGGGCGGACCGTCACCCTCGGCCACCCCGCAAACCGGAGCAAAAACCTCACCGGAGGGCAGCCGCCTGCGGGCGTCGGGCCGGGTCGCGTATGGTCACGCTCACCTACTCCCGGCGACCGTGGTGCACCTGTGATCCGATTCGACAACGTGTCCAAGTCCTACCCGAAGCAGAACCGTCCCGCGCTGCGGGACGTCTCCCTGGAGGTCGAAAAGGGCGAGTTCGTCTTCCTGGTCGGATCCTCCGGCTCCGGTAAGTCCACCTTTCTCCGGCTGCTGCTGCGCGAGGAGCGCGCCAGCCAGGGGCAGGTGCACGTCCTGGGCAAGGACCTCGCGCGCCTGTCCAACTGGAAGGTGCCCCAGATGCGCCGCCAGCTCGGCTGCGTCTTCCAGGACTTCCGGCTGCTGCCCAACAAGACCGTCGCCGAGAACGTCGCCTTCGCGCAGGAGGTCATCGGCAAGCAGCGCGGCGAGATCCGCAAGGCCGTCCCCCAGGTGCTCGACCTGGTCGGCCTCGGCGGCAAGGAGGACCGGATGCCCGGCGAGCTCTCCGGCGGTGAGCAGCAGCGCGTGGCCATCGCGCGGGCCTTCGTCAACCGCCCGATGCTGCTGATCGCGGACGAGCCGACCGGCAACCTCGACCCCCAGACCTCCGTCGGCATCATGAAGCTGCTGGACCGCATCAACCGCACCGGCACCACTGTGGTGATGGCGACCCACGACCAGCAGATCGTCGACCAGATGCGCAAGCGCGTCATCGAACTTGAGAAGGGCCGTCTCGTACGCGACCAGTCTCGCGGCGTCTACGGCTACCAGCACTGAAAGGACGCCGATGCGCGCCCAGTTCGTCCTGTCGGAGATCGGTGTCGGTCTCCGCCGGAATCTCACGATGACCTTTGCCGTCATCGTCTCCGTGGCCCTCTCCCTCGCCCTGTTCGGCGGCGCGCTCCTCATGCGCGACCAGGCCAGCGAGATGAAGAGCTTCTGGTACGACAAGGTCAACATCTCGATCTACTTCTGCAACAAGAACGACGCGGAGACCGGCGTCCCGCAGTGCGGCAAGGGCGCGGTCACCGCCGACCAGAAGAAGCAGGTCGAGACCGACCTGAAGAAGATGGACGTCGTCGAGAGCGTCTTCTACGAGGACGCGGACCAGGCGTTCAAGCACTACAAGGAGCAGTTCGGCGACACCGCGATGGCGAACGTCATCACGCCGGACCAGATGCAGGAGTCCTTCCGCGTCAAGCTCAAGGATCCGCAGAAGTACAAGGTGGTGGCCACCGCCTTCGCGGGCCGTGACGGGGTGCAGTCCGTCGAGGACCAGCGCTCCATCCTCGACCAGCTCTTCGAGCTGATGGACGGCATGAACATCGCCGCGCTCTTCCTGATGGGCCTGATGCTCGTCATTGCGCTGATGCTGATCGTGAACACCGTGCGGGTGTCCGCGTTCAGCCGAAGGCGGGAGACCGGCATCATGCGGCTGGTGGGCGCGTCGAGCTTCTACATCCAGGCGCCCTTCATCATGGAGGCCGCGGTCGCCGGACTCATCGGCGGCGCGTTCGCCTGCGTGCTGCTGGTCGTCGGCCGGTACTTCCTCATCGACCACGGCCTCGCGCTGGCGGACAAGATGGAGCTGGTGCAGTTCATCGGCTGGGACGCGGTCCTCACCAAGCTTCCGCTGGTCCTCGCGATCAGTCTGCTGATGCCCGCGCTGGCCGCGTTCTTCGCCCTGCGCAAGTACTTGAAGGTGTAGCTACGCCCCTGCCGAGCGCCGCTGGCGCATCCGGCGTCCCCCGTGCCCCGTACGGCAGCCTTCCGTGCGGGGCACGGTTTTGTCCTACACTCGTCGCCATGCCAGGTCCGGTATGCGGAATCGGGCCCCGCGGGCTGTGTCGCGGGGCGGCCCTGACATTGGCCTTCGCGGGGGCGCTGGCCACCGTCTCGGTGACAGACCCCTTCTCGTCCACGAAGGAGCCGCCCCCCTCGGCCGCGCGGCCCGTGGCCCGGAGCGTCCCCGCCGACGAGGTGGCCGGAGCCGCCGCCCGGTCGGTCGCCGACGGCAAGTCCGGCAAGGAGGCGGCCCGGGAGGCCGTCAGCCGCAGTGGCGACCGGTGGGGAGCGGTCTACGGCCCGGCCGAGTACCGGGAGTTCGCACAGTCCCTGGACGGCGAGTACACCGGTGTCGGCCTCGGGGTCGAGGGGGCCGCCGACGGGCGCGTGCAGGTCACCGGGGTGCGGCCGGGCTCGCCTGCCGCGAGGGCCGGTCTGCGGCGCGGGGACCGGCTCCGCGACATCGACGGCACACGCGTGGAGGGCCGGCCGGTCACCGAGGTGGTCGCCCTGCTGCGCGGCGAGCGGGAGGGCGACGGCGTGGGTACGCCGGTCGCTCTCGGCCTCCAGCGCGGCACGCGGGTGTGGACCGTGACGCTGCGCCGGGCCACCCTGGCCACCGAGGCCGTCCATGTCGAGCACCTCCCCGGCGGCGCGCTGCTGATCCGGGTGGCGTCCTTCACCAGGGGCTCCGGGGAGCAGGTGCGCCGGGCGGTCCGTGAGGCCCCCGCGGGCAAGGGCGTCCTGCTCGACCTGCGCGGCAACCCGGGAGGGCTGGTCGGCGAGGCGGTCACCGCGACCTCCGCGTTCCTCGACGGCGGCCTCGTGGCGACGTACGACGACCGGGGCAGACAGCGGGCGCTGCACGCCAGGAGGGGCGGCGACACGGCGAGACCCGTGGTGGCGCTCGTCGACGGCGGCACGATGAGCGCCGCCGAGCTGGCGGTGGGCGCGCTCCAGGACCGGGGCCGGGCGCTGACCGTCGGCTCGCGCACCTTCGGCAAGGGCTCGGTGCAGAAGCCGAGCCGGCTGCCGGACGGTTCGGTGGCCGAGCTGACGGTCGGCCACTACCGCACTCCCGCCGGGCGCAGCCTCGACGGCCGGGGCATCACGCCCGACCTCGCCGTCACCCAGCGGGCCCGGGAACGGGCCCAGTCGGTATTGAGTGGCCTCCAGGGGGGCTCGTAGTGCGAAAATGACCGCACTATGGCTAAGGAAAAGGACCCCAAGCGCAAGATCATCGCGCAGAACAAGAAGGCCCGCCACGACTACACCGTGCTCGACACCATCGAGTGCGGCGTGGTGCTGATGGGCACCGAGGTGAAGTCCCTGCGGCTCGGCCGGGCGTCGCTGGTGGACGGCTTCGTGCAGATCGACGGCGGCGAGGCGTGGCTGCACAACATCCACGTCCCGCTGTACTCGCAGGGCACCTGGACCAACCACGCGGCCAGGCGCAAGCGCAAGCTGCTGATGCACCGGGCCGAGATCGACAAGCTGGAGTCCAAGTCCCACGAGAGCGGCCACACCATCGTGCCGCTCGCGCTGTACTTCAAGGACGGCCGGGTCAAGTGCGAGATCGCGCTCGCCAAGGGCAAGAAGGAGTACGACAAGCGTCAGACGCTCCGCGAGAAGCAGGACACCAGGGAGACGAACCGCGCGATCGCGGCGGTGAAGCGCAAGGAGCGCGGGCACCTGTAGGACGGGCGCCGTCACCCGCGGAACGGTTTCAGGGTTCGCGGGGAAATGGGTTGGCATCGTCGGACGTCGGTCACGTACGATGGCTACTGCGCCCCACATGGTGATGGGGTGGCACGGGACAGGGCAGCGCGAGCCGCCCGGTCCGCTTTGAAAAATCAACATGGGGATGATCGGTTTCGACAGCGGATGTCGAAGCAGGGGAAGCGTGTCGAGGAAGCGGCAATGATCTCGTTAACCACATGTCGCAACCAATAATCGCCAACACCAAGCGCGATTCCTTCGCCCTCGCTGCCTAAGTAGCGACTTGCGAAGTGTCAGCCCGGGGGTGATCCCGACCCGGATCCTGGCATCATCAAGGGATCTAAACTCCTAGGCCCGGTCACGGGACCTGGGAGGAAATCAAACAGTGACTGAGCCCGTCGGAGACTTGTCTGCGTGATCTCCGGGGCCGAGAAAATCGCAGCAGACTGCACACGGAGAAGCCCTGGTTCTGCACCGTTGGACGCGGGTTCGATTCCCGCCATCTCCACAATTCCCATGGTTGAGCGAAGGCCCGACCGCCTCCGGCGGTCGGGCCTTCGTCGTGTCCGCGGTACCGTGCCCACGCCCGGGGCAGTGACTGTCGTATGCGTCACGTGATGTCTTATGTGCCCTAAAAATAGGGGGTAAACAGGGCAATTCGGGCGCGGAATGAACAGTTCCAGGGCGCGCTATGTCATTGCTGTGTGACAACCGAGCACTCAAGCGAAGGAGTGCGACCGGCGTGCGCTACATTCGTCGTCCGGGTGCAGTGTGATAGGGACGCTTGGACGGGTGGGGGCCCGGGCCGACGGCAGCGTCCAGCGAGTCGCGCGCGCCCACCGATGCAATTCGTCAGTGGGGGATGTGCGGACAGCTGTGAACAACATGCAAAAGGGCGCCCAGACCGGGCAGACCCGCCAGATACGCCAGATACGTGACACCGACGACCGCACGATGCAGCTCGATTCCGTCGGGCCGCAGTTCGGAAAGGGCGTCGGCATCGCGCCCGTCATGCCGGAGCTGCCCGCCGAGGGCGGCGACGGCCCGGTGTTCGTCGACGAGAGCGGCCGGCGCGGCAAGAAGTTCCGCAGGCTCGGCTGGGTTCTGGGCGCCGTCTGCGCCTGCTACGCGGTGATGCTCGTCGCCTCCCTGATCGGGGGCAGTTCCATCGCCCCCGGACTGTTCCTCCCCGGCGTAACGACGGCCGAGGAGAAGGCGGACAAGGTGAAGTCGGAGCCCACCCCCGACCCGTCCGTGCCGAAGCCCGACAGCATTCCCCCGGTCTCCGGCGACCAGCAGCCCGATCCCGGTGGCGCGGTGGTGCCCGGGACGAACGACAAGGTTCCCGCGGGCGACGCAGACAAGCCCGACCCCAAGGACTCCCCGGCCGACACGAAGCCCCCCGCCGTCCCCGGCAAGGCCGCGGGCGGGGCCGTCGCGGCGGGCGGAGCCGGTGCGGCGGCGGCCGGCGGCGCCGCAGCCGGTGGCGCCGTGGCGGGCGGTACGCCCGGCGGCGGCGCGGGCACGCCGGGCGGCACGCCCGGTGGCGGTGCTCCCGGCGGGGGTACGCCCGGCGGTGCCGGGGCCGGAGACGCCGGTACGCCCGGCGGCGCCGGTGCCGGGGACGCGGGTACGCCCGCCGGTGGTGCAGGTGACGCCGGTACGCCCGCCGGTGGCGCCGGTGACGCAGGTACGCCCGGCGGTGCCGCGGACAGCGGAGCCGCGGACGGCGGCGAGACTCCGATCGACCCTCCCATTCCTCCGGTTCAGTAGAAGGCACGGCACGTAGATGTCCAACCCTCGCAGGCGTTCCTCGAAGGGCGCCCGCCGCGCTGCCGCGCGCACGCGCACGCGGCGGCGCTGGTTCCCCATGCGGTACCTGCTGCCTTCGCTGCTGCTCGTCGCCATGATGGCGATGCTGATGCTGCGCGGCTATGTCCACAGCGAGTTCGACTCGGACCAGCGGGTCCGCCAGGCGATCGACTCCTTCACGGTGCCCAAGGACATCCTCAAGGGCGGTCCCGTCATCGACGCGACGAAGCCCAAGGAGAAGCCGCCCGTCGCCCGGCACGTCCGTGACAAGCACATCGTCATCACCTTCGACGACGGCCCGGACCCGACGTGGACCCCGCGCGTCCTGGACAAGCTGAAGGAGCACAACGCCCGCGGCGTCTTCTTCGTCACCGGCACCATGACCACCCGCTACCCCGATCTGGTCAAGCGGATGGTGGACGAGGGCCACGAGGTGGGGCTGCACACCTTCAACCACCCGGACCTCTCGTACAAGACCAGGAACGGCATCGACTGGCAGTTCTCCCAGAACCAGCTCGCGCTGGCCGGGGCGGCCGGGGTGCACAGCTCGCTGTTCCGGCCGCCGTACTCCTCGACCGCCAGTGCCTTCGACGACGCCAACTGGCCGGTCGCCCAGTACGTCGGCGAACTCGGCTACCTCACCGTGGTCAACGACACCGACTCCGAGGACTGGAAGCGCCCCGGCGTCAAGGAGATCCTCAAGCGCGCCACGCCCAAGGGCACCAAGGGCACCGTCGTGCTGATGCACGACTCCGGCGGCGACCGCTCGCAGACCGTGGCGGCGCTGGACCAGTTCCTGCCGGACATGCAGAAGCGCGGCTTCAAGTTCACCAACCTGACCGAGGCGCTCGGCGCACCGACCGCGCACACCCCGGTCACCGGTCTCGAACTGTGGAAGTCCAAGGCGTTCATCGCCGCGATCTACGTCTCCGACCACATCACCGAGGTCCTGACGGTCGGACTCGCCATCGTCGGCTCGCTGGTCATCGCCCGCTTCGGAATGATGCTGATCCTCTCCTTCGCGCACGCCCGCAAGGTCAGGAAGCGCAACTTCCGCTGGGGCCCGCAGATCACCAGGCCGGTGACGGTGCTGGTGCCCGCGTACAACGAGCGCGAGTGCATCGCCAACACCGTCCGCTCGCTGATGTCCAGCGACCATCCCATCGAGGTCATCGTCATCGACGACGGCTCGACGGACGGCACCGCCGACATCGTGGAGCAGATGCGGATCCCCAACGTCCGGGTGGTCCGCCAGCAGAACTCGGGCAAGCCCGCCGCGCTCAACAACGGCATCCGGCACGCCCGTTACGACATCATCGTGATGATGGACGGTGACACCGTCTTCGAGCCGTCCACCGTGCGCGAGCTGGTCCAGCCCTTCGGCGACCCGCGCGTCGGCGCGGTCGCGGGCAACGCCAAGGTCGGCAACCGCGACTCGCTGATCGGCGCCTGGCAGCACATCGAGTACGTGATGGGCTTCAACCTGGACCGCCGTCTGTACGACATGCTCGGCATCATGCCGACCATCCCCGGCGCGATCGGCGCGTTCCGCGCGGACGCCCTGCACCGGGTCGGCGGCATGAGCGAGGACACCCTCGCCGAGGACACCGACATCACGATGGCCTTCCACCGCGAGGGCTGGAAGGTCGTCTACGCGGAGGACGCGCGCGCCTGGACCGAGGCGCCGGAGTCCGTGCAGCAGCTGTGGTCGCAGCGCTACCGCTGGTCGTACGGCACCATGCAGGCGATCTGGAAGCACCGCCGCGCGTTCATCGAGAAGGGCCCCTCGGGCCGCTTCGGCCGCATCGGCCTGCCGATCGTCTCGCTCTTCATGATCGTCTTCCCGCTGCTCGCCCCGCTGATCGACATCTTCCTGATCTACGGCCTGGTCTTCGGCCCGACCCAGAAGACGATCATCGCGTGGTTCGGCGTGCTGATGCTCCAAGTGGTCTGCGCGGCCTACGCGTTCCGGCTGGACAAGGAGAAGATGACGCACCTGCTGACCTTCCCGCTCCAGCAGATCCTGTACCGGCAGGTCATGTACGTCGTCCTGCTCCAGTCCTGGATCACCGCCCTGACCGGCGGACGCCTGCGCTGGCAGAAGCTGCGCAGGACCGGTGTGGTCGAGGCGCCGGGGGCCCTGCCGGGCCAGCGGAACGACGCCCACGTCCCGCACGAGCAGGAGAGGTGGCCCGTCGGATGAGCCACGGACAGCCCGGTGCGTACGGCGACGGCCGCCCCGAGGACGACGAGTACGACGCGGACGGATTCCCGCGCCACCTGGACGGCCGCCCGGCACCGTCGGCGCCCCAGCAGGGCGGCGGCGGGGGCTGGCCGCAGGTGCGCAACAACCCCGGCCCGTCGATGTACGGCCAGGGCCGGCCGGGCAACGGCTACCCGCAGGCGAGCCAGTACCCGCAGGCGAGCCAGTACCCGCAGGCAAGCCAGTACCCGCAGCCGGGCCAGTACCCGCAGGCGGGCGGCCCCCAGCAGGGCGGCTACGCCCCCCGGACCACCCAGGGCGGCTGGCCCCGCCAGAGTCCCGCGGGACACGCCGAGCAGGGCCACAACGGACAGGGGTACGGCACCCAGGGATACGGCACCCAGGAGTACGGCGCACAGGGCGGCTACGCCGAGCCCGGCTACGCCGCCCCGCAGGCGGACGCGACCGCGGAGTTCCCGCAGAACGCCGGCACCGGCTACCCCGACACGTACCCCGACGGCAGCCCCGTACGGTACGAGCCGCCGTCCGGGCAGCAGGAGGAGACTCCCGCGTTCGCCCGTACCGCGGTCGGCGCGCCGACCCGCCAGCAGCCCGCTTGGGGTCGCGCCGCGGACGACGGGACGCCCTTCGCCGACCCCGCGGGCGGCGTCGGCGTACTGGAGAAGCCGGACGGACCCGAGGGGCCCGACGCGCCCGCCGACGAGGCGGAGTCCGAGGCCCCGCCGAAGAAGCCCGGCCGCGACCGCTACCTGGACCTGCTGCGCTCCGTCGCGCTGGTCCGCGTCGTGCTCTTCCACGTCTACAACCAGGCGTGGATGACCGTCGTCTTCCCCTCCATGGGCGTGATGTTCGCCCTGGCCGGCTCGCTGATGGCGCGTTCGCTCAGTGCCCGGTCCGCGGGCAGCGTCATCAAGAGCCGAATACGGCGCCTGATGGTGCCGGTGTGGGTGTTCTCGATCGTCACCCTCGCACTGATCTTCAACGGCGGCTGGAGGCCCGGCGCCGGCGAGGACGACGACTCGATCATCTGGTGGTGGATCAAGCTCGCCTGGTGGTTCGTGCCGGTGGGCGCCCCCTCCGGGCCGTCCGAGGCCGGCTCGGACGGCGGCCTGCTGGGCCTCGGCTGGGCGGAGCAGACCTCGGGTCCGCTCTGGTACATCCGCGCGTACCTGTGGTTCGTGGTGCTGTCGCCGCTCATGCTCAAGGCGTTCAAGAAGCTGCCGTGGGTGTCGATGCTGGCACCGCTCGGCCTCTCGCTCGTCATCGGCCTGGAACTGGTCCAGATCCCCGGCGAGACCGGCAACGCGATCAAGGACTTCTCGACCTTCGCCTCCTGCTGGATGCTCGGCTTCGCCCACCACGAGGGCACGCTGAAGAAGCTGAAGGCGTACATGATCCCGTCGTTCGCGGCGGTCCTGATGGCCCTGGGCCTGTGGTGGGCCGGCACGCATCCGGGCGAAGTGCCGTGGAACTTCGACGAGATCGCCCCGGCCAACGCCCTGTGGTCGCTCGGCTTCTGCGCGATCCTGCTGCACTACTCGCCGTCCTGGCAGGAGCTTCCCGGCAAGCTCAAGGGCTTCGACACCCCGATCACCCTGGCCAACAACCGGGCCGTGACGATCTACCTCTGGCACGAGATGGCGATCATGCTCGCCATCCCGATCATCGACCGGATGTGGGAACTCGGGACGGTCCCGGTGATCGGCGAGATGATCAACTCGAACCTCGGAAAGCTGTACCAGGTCCTGATGTTCGTCCTCGCGTGGCCGCTGATCGCGGTGGCGATCGCGACGTTCGGCTGGGCGGAGGACGTCGCGGCGAAACGCAAGCCGAGGCTCTGGCCGAACGGCGCGAAGAAGAAGGGCGCGGCGGCCAAGAGCGGCTAACGGGGCACTCGCGGACAGCTGGGACGTAGCGACCCCGGGGCGCCGCGGTTCCTGTCGCCACCGGCAACGCGCAAACGCCCGTTCGCCCCGGATCCGGGGCGAACGGGCTTTTCTCGTACGGTACGGGGATGACTCCCGACGCCGTGCAACTCCGCCCCGCGACGCTGGACGACGCCTCGGCCCTGGCCGAGGCGATCCGGCTCAACCGTGCGCACATGCGGCCCTGGGAGCCGTGGCGCCCCGAGTCCTTCTACACGGAGCAGGGCCAGCGTGCCCGGCTGACGGGGCTGCTCGCCGACCGGGACGCCGGGCGAGCCGTGCCGTGGCTGCTGGTGGACGGGGAGCGGGTGGCCGGCGGCATCACCCTGACCAATGTGGCGTACGGGCCGTTCCTCAGCGCTCACCTGGGCTACTGGATCGACGCCGAGTACGGCGGCCGGGGCCTGGCCACGGCCGCGGTGGCACGGGTGTGCGACCTGGCCAGGACCGAGGTGGGGCTGCACCGCATCGAGGCGGCCACGCTGCTGACCAACGCGGCCTCGCAGCGGGTGCTGGAGAAGTGCGGGTTCGAGGACATCGGGGTGGCGGGGCGGTACCTGCACATCGACGGGGCGTGGCGGGATCACCGGCTGTTCCAGCGAGTGCTTTTCGAGGGGGAGGGGTTGGTGGAGGGCGCGGGGGAGTAGGGCGGGGCGCGGAGGAGTGGGGCGGGGTGCGGGGCCGGTAGGGCGGGGCCCGCCGCCCATGGGAGCTACCGGGGGCGACCCCGCCGCCCAAGGAGGCTGACGTCGACCGCCCGCCGCACAAGGGTCCCGGAGGGGTGGAGGGGTTACGGGGAGGGGCGGGGGCGGGCACTCTGGGGGGAGGGCGATTCCGGAGGGCATCGGCATGGGCGCGGGCGGTGTGGGCGGCACGTACGCATGGTGGTTCGACTCCGGGCGGGTCTGCCTGGACCTCCTCGCGACGCGCGCCTCGGGCGAGGAGCGGCTGACCGGCCCGGCCCGGCTGAGCGCGTGGCTGACCGGGGCGGGGCTGGCCCCGGCCGGCACCCCGTTGCGGGGCGTCGACGGCGAATGGGTCGCGCGCTTCTGCCGACTCCGTGAGTGCATAAGGGAGTTGACGGAGGCGGAGTGCTGCCCCGACGCCGCCCTGGAGCAGGTGAACGCGCTCGCCGCCGCCTCCCCGCCCGCGCCCCGTGCCGTCCGCGCGCCGGACGGTTCGCTGAGGTTCGTCCTGGCCGGTGAGCCCCGCTGCGAGCAACTCCTCGCCGCCGTCGCCCGGGACGCCGTGAGCCTGCTGACCGACCCCGCCGCCCGTGCCGCCCTGCGCCGCTGCGAGGGCGACAACTGCGGTCGCCTGTACATCGATTCGTCACGCGGGCACCGCCGCCGCTGGTGCTCCAGCGAGGTGTGCGGCAACCGTGAACGGGTGGCCAGGCACCGTCGGCGTGCGGCCGTGGCGGCACAGCCCTGACGGGTGCACGGACAGGCGTACGAGAACGAGGGCGGTGGCCCGTTCCCGGCGGGGCGCGAGAGGCGTGCGTACGCCTCGTACGGAAGAAACTCGCGCCCGCGTTGAGTCGCGTGCACCCGCCGCCGCGTATGGGAGGTCGAGGAAGACCGCGAAGGTCTCGACCGGGAGGTTCACCGTGCGCGAGGATGCCGCCGTGGCCGATGACCGTCCGCCCAGGGCCCGGCATCGCAGCACGCGAGGGTCCGCTCAACCCCCTTCGAAGGAGGAGGAGTTGATGCGGGCCCTGTACCGCGAGCATGCGGGCCCGCTGCTCGCCTTCGTGCTGCGTCTCGTCGCCGGCGACCGCCAGCGCGCCGAGGACGTCGTGCAGGAGACGCTCATCCGTGCCTGGAAGAACGCCGGTTCGCTCAACCGGGCCACCGGCTCCGTCCGACCCTGGCTGGTGACGGTCGCCCGTCGCATCGTCATCGACAACCACCGCAGCCGGCAGGCCCGGCCGCAGGAGGTCGAACCGTCGCCGCTGGAGGTCATGCCCGCGGAGGACGAGATCGACAAGGCGTTGTGGCTGATGACCCTCAGCGATGCACTGGACGACCTGACCCCGGCGCACCGCGAAGCGCTCGTCGAGACCTACTTCAGAGGACGTACGGTCGGCGAGGCGGCCGAGGTGCTCGGCGTACCCAGCGGGACGGTGCGGTCCCGGGTCTTCTACGCGCTGCGCTCGATGAAGCTGGCGCTTGAGGAACGAGGAGTGACGGCATGAGCACGAGTGACGGCACGAACGTCCCCGAGGGGGAGTCCGTCCACGACGCCGTCGCCGCCTACTCGCTCGGCCTCCTGGACGAGTACGAGGCCGCCGCCTTCGAGACCCACCTCGCGGGCTGCGGCTACTGCGCGGCCCAGCTCGACGACCTCGGCGGCATGGCATCCGTACTGGCCGCTCTCGCCGAACCCCCGGGTCCGCCGCGGGCGTCGACGAAGCCCGGTCCCGCGCTGCTCGCGGGACTCGTCGACGAGGTCGCCGCCCAGCGCGACCGGGCCGCCCGCCGCAGGCGACGCGGCCTGCGCCTGGCCGCGGCCGCCGCGGCCGTGGTGATCGGCGGCTCCGGCGCGGCCGTCGTCGCGGCGGCCCACGACACCGCCGCCCCGCCCGCCCGCGCCCTCCCCGCCCCGCGCCCCACCAGCCCCGCCGAGGACGCCTTCTTCCACCACATGACCAGGAAGACCGAGGCCACCGACCCGGTGACCGGGGTCGGCGCCGTCGTCGGCACGGAGGCCAAGGGCTGGGGCACCCACGCCGTCCTGGAACTGAGGAACGTCAGGGGCCCGCTGAAGTGCAGCCTGGTCGCCGTCGCCAAGAACGGCGACGAGGAGGTCGTGACCAGCTGGTCCGTCCCGAACTGGGGGTACGGGATCCCCGGCAGCGCCCACAGCGGAGCCAGGAAGCCGCTGTACGTCCACGGCGGCGCCGCGATGGAGCGCGGCGACATCGACAGGTTCGAGGTCCGGACATTCGACGGCAAACCGCTGGTGAAAGTCGACGCCTGACATAACCGCCCCCTTCGCGTACGGTTGACGGCTGCCCAGTGCACGTCAGAAGGGGGCCTCGGTGGCCGCGCAGGATGCCGCTGTCGATTCGGTCCGCGACCGGGAAATCGGCGTGGAACAGGATCATCTGGATCAGGTGTACCGCCGTCTTGAGGAGAAGATCCACGAGGCCGAGTTCCTGATGAACGACGCCGCCAAGCGGGGTCAGGTCGGCACGCCCGGCGCGCTCGCCGAGCGCGACGCGCAGGTCTTCCGGGCGGGGGTGCACCTCAACCGCCTCAACAACGAGTTCGAGGACTTCCTCTTCGGCCGGATCGACCTGCTCCACGGCAAGGACGGCAAGAAGGGCCCGGACGGCGCGTTCACCTCCGTGGAGCCCGCCGACGACGCGGTACGGGAGGACGCGCAGGGCGCTCCGGTCGCCGAGATCGGCGAGACGCTGCACATCGGCCGGATCGGCGTGCTCGACTCCGACTACGCGCCGCTGGTCATCGACTGGCGCGCCCCGGCCGCCGCGCCGTTCTACCGCTCCACACCCAAGGACCCGGGCCGGGTCGTGCGCCGCCGGGTCATCCGGTCCAAGGGAAGACGGGTCCTGGGCGTCGAGGACGACCTGATGCGGCCCGAGCTGACCGCGCACCTCGACGGGGAGAAGCTCGCCGTGATCGGCGACGGGGCGCTGATGGCCGCCCTGGGGCAGGCCCGCAGCCACACCATGCGCGACATCGTCTCCTCCATCCAGGCCGAGCAGGACATGGTGATCCGGGCGCCCGCCGCCTCCGTCACCGAGGTCGCGGGCGGGCCCGGCACCGGCAAGACCGCCGTCGCCCTGCACCGCGCCGCCTACCTGCTCTACCAGGACCGGCGGCGGTACGCGGGCGGCATCCTGATCGTCTCGCCGACGCCGCTGCTCGTCTCGTACACCGAGGGCGTGCTGCCCTCGCTCGGCGAGGAGGGCCAGGTGGCGATCCGCGCACTGGGCTCGCTGGTCGACGGCGCCGAGGCCACGACGTACGACGAACCGAACATCGCCCGTATCAAGGGCTCCTCCCGGATGCTCAAGGTGCTGCGCAAGGCGGCCCGCGGAGCCCTGGAGGCCCCCGCGGCCGCCGCGCCGCGGGAGGAGGAGGGGCAGCTGTCCTTCGGGGACTTCGACGACTTCGACGAGCCCGGTGACGAGCCCGCCGTCCGCACCGACCTGCTGCGCGTCGTCGCCTTCGGCTCCCGCCTGGAACTGGAGGCCGCCGAGCTCCAGCGCATCCGGGAGAACGTCCTCAGCGGCACCGCCCCCGTCAACCTGCTGCGCCCGCGCGCCCGCAAGCTCCTCCTGGACGCGCTCTGGTCGAAGTCCGGCGGCCGGGGGCGGCACACCGACCCGGAACTCGCCGCCGAGCTGCGCTCCTCCTTCGACGACGACGTGTCCTCCGAGGACTCCTTCCTGGCCTTCCTGAACGCCTGGTGGCCCGAGCTGACCCCGCGGGGCGTCCTCGCCTCGATGGCCGACGAGAAGCGCCTGGGACGCTGGGCACGGCGCGTCCTGACCCCGCGCGAGGTGCGCCAGCTGGCCCGCTCACTGGGACGCGCGGAGCTGTCCGTGCACGACGTGGCCCTCCTCGACGAACTCCAGCTCCTGCTGGGCACGCCCGCCCGCCCCAGGAGGAAGCGCGAGTACGACCCGCTGGACGCCCTGACGGGTCTCGAAGAGCTGATGCCGCAGCGCGAGGAGACGCAGTGGGAGCGCGCGGAACGGCTGGCGGCGGAGCGCACCGAGTACGCGCACGTCATCGTGGACGAGGCGCAGGACCTCACGCCCATGCAGTGGCGGATGGTCGGCCGGCGCGGACGCACCGCCACCTGGACCATCGTCGGCGACGCCGCCCAGTCCTCCTGGACGGACCCCGAGGAGGCCACCGAGGCGCGCAACGAGGCGCTGGGCTCCCGTCCCCGCCGAAAGTTCGAGCTGACCGTCAACTACCGCAACCCCGCCGAGATCGCCGAGCTCGCCGCCCGGGTGCTGGCTCTGGCCGCTCCGGGGATGCGGTCGCCGAGGGCGGTCCGGTCGACGGGCGTGGTGCCGCGCTTCGTGAGCGCCGGGGACCTGGCGGCCTCCGTGCGCGAGGAGGCGGGTCGCCTCCTGGAGCGGGTGGACGGCACCGTCGGCGTCGTCGTGGCCATGAACCGCCGTGCCCAGGCCGGGCGCTGGCTCGCGGAGCTGGGCGAACGGGTGGTGGCGCTCGGCAGCCTGGAGGCCAAGGGGCTGGAGTACGACGCGACGGTCGTCGTCTCCCCCGCGGAGATCGCCGAGGAGTCCCCGGCGGGCCTGCGGGTGCTGTACGTGGCGCTGACGCGGGCGACGCAGCAGCTCACGGTGGTGTCCGGCAAGCGGGACGACCCCGACGGGCAGGGGGTCCCGGCGCTGCTGCGGGACTGAGGCCGGGTCAACTGCCCGCACAGATGTCACTTCAAGGGAGTACGGGCACTTCCGTGGAGGGTTTGTTAGGCTCGAACGTGACACCGGCTCGATCCAAGCCCCCGGGCCCAACCTTAGTCGCTTCGAGCGACCACTTGCCGCGAGGCGAGCATGGCGGGCCGGTGTCGCCCCCACGTGAAGACGAACAGGTCCGGAGCGCTCCCGCAGCGCTCCGGACCTGTTCGTTTGGGGCCTTTGGGGGCTACCGCTCCACCACGTGTTTCTCGTATGGTGGAAAAGCTTTTCCAAAAGTGGAACTCTTATTACCTGCTACCCGCCGGTAGGTGCGACGATCGGACTGCCCCGCGGGCCCGTCGGCCACGGCGGGGCAGCAAAGAAGCCAGTGAAAGCAGAGGAAGTCGGCCATGGCAACGGCGCCCAGCGTCTCGTACTCGATGACGGTCCGACTGGAGGTCCCCGCCAGCGGGACCTCGGTCAGCCAGCTCACCTCGGCCGTCGAAGCCTCCGGCGGCTCCGTGACCGGCCTCGACGTCACCGCATCCGGGCACGAGAAGCTGCGGATCGACGTCACGATCGCCGCCTCCTCGACCTCGCACGCCGACGAGATCGTCGAGAAGCTGCGCGGCGTCGAGGGAGTCGTCCTCGGGAAGGTCTCCGACCGCACCTTCCTGATGCACCTCGGCGGCAAGATCGAGATGTCGTCCAAGCATCCCATCCGCAACCGTGACGACCTCTCGATGATCTACACCCCGGGCGTCGCCCGCGTCTGCACGGCCATCGCGGAGAACCCCGAGGACGCGCGCCGCCTCACCATCAAGCGCAACACCGTCGCGGTCGTCACCGACGGCTCGGCGGTGCTCGGGCTCGGCAACATCGGCCCGATGGCGGCCATGCCGGTCATGGAGGGCAAGGCGGCCCTGTTCAAGCGCTTCGCCGACATCGACGCCTGGCCGATCTGCCTGGACACCCAGGACACCGACGCCATCGTCGAGGTCGTCAAGGCCATCGCCCCGGGCTTCGCGGGCATCAACCTGGAGGACATCTCCGCCCCCCGCTGCTTCGAGATCGAGGCCCGGCTGCGCGAGGCCCTGGACATCCCGGTCTTCCACGACGACCAGCACGGCACGGCCATCGTGGTCCTCGCCGCGCTGACGAACGCGCTGCGGGTGGTCGGCAAGTCCGTCGGCGACGTACGGGTGGTCATGTCCGGCGCCGGCGCGGCCGGTACGGCGATCCTCAAGCTGCTGATCGCCGCGGGCGTCAAGCACGCCGTCGTCGCCGACATCCAGGGCGTGGTGCACGCCGGCCGCGAGGACCTGGTCGCCGCCGACCCCGAGTCGCCGCTGCGCTGGATCGCCGACAACACCAACCCCGAAGGGATGACGGGCACCCTCAAGCAGGCCGTCGTCGGCGCGGACGTCTTCATCGGCGTGTCCGCCCCCAACGTCCTGAACGCGGGCGACGTGGCGGCCATGGCGGAGGGCGCGATCGTGTTCGCGCTCGCGAACCCCGACCCCGAGGTCGAACCGTCGATCGCCCGTCAGACGGCGGCGGTCGTGGCCACCGGCCGCTCCGACTTCCCGAACCAGATCAACAACGTGCTGGTCTTCCCCGGCGTCTTCCGCGGCCTGCTCGACGCGCAGTCCCGCACCGTCAACACGGAGATGATGCTGGCCGCCGCGACGGCCCTCGCGAACGTCGTCTCCGAGGACGAGCTGAACCCGAACTACATCGTCCCCTCGGTCTTCAACGACAAGGTCGCCGGAGCCGTCGCGGACGCCGTCCGCACCGCCGCGAAGGCCGCGGGGACGACTGTGACGGGTCCCACGTCCGTCTGACGCGCGGCGCGTCGCGGTTCGCGGCGTATCCGGGGCACATCTAGGGTGGCGGGCAATGAGTCGGCAGCCCCCGGCGCCCCGAGGCGCCGGGGAGCTGCGGCCCGTGAACAGTCCGACACAGCGAGTCGACGGAGCGCCACCACAGGCGAGGCAGTGGCGCTCTCCAGGGGCCTTCCCAGTGGCCTTCGGGTGACTCCGGCGGGTGCCGGATTGGCTTTCCCGCCGCTGGTGGGGGCAGGATGCGTAACCGGGCGCGAGGGTCTGACACCAGACCCGGGTCCGGGGACTGTCCTAGAGCCCTGGCAGCATCGGCTTCGCTGTGCCCCAACATGCGGCTCCGCCGCGTGGCACGCCTCACAGGCAAGAAGAACACGGGAGTAACAACATGAACCGCAGTGAGCTGGTGGCCGCCCTGGCCGACCGCGCCGAGGTGACCCGCAAGGACGCCGACGCCGTGCTGGCCGCGCTCGCCGAGACCGTCGGCGAGATCGTCGCCAAGGGCGACGAGAAGGTCACCATCCCCGGCTTCCTGACCTTCGAGCGCACCCACCGTGCCGCTCGTACCGCTCGTAACCCGCAGACCGGCGACCCGATCCAGATCCCGGCCGGCTACAGCGTGAAGGTCTCCGCGGGCTCCAAGCTCAAGGAAGCCGCCAAGGGCAAGTAACACCCGCCGAGGCGTTCAGGCGCCACGGTGGAACCACAGGGGGCGACCATCCGGAACACGCCGGGCGGCCGCCCCCTGTGGCATGTCCCGGGGCGTTCCCCGCACCCGGGCCCCCGCAGTTCGCCCGTACGGGCCGCCCGCCGCGCGGAACCGGAGTGATCGCCTCCGTACGGCCGCACAAGCCGTGCGCACGGGTCGCGGGCCCCGTCGGCGGCCGAGGGGGCTCCTCGCCCTTCAGAGGGGCCGTCAGAGCCGCGGCGGGGCCCGGCCCGCCCGGGACCCGTGGGGCCCGCGATGCCGCGGGGACGCCGGAGACGGTGCCGCCGTGGTGCACGGGGTCACGGGCGTTGACGGCCCTGACGGGGTGTCGGATCGTAGGTGGGGTCGGGCCGCACCCGGCCGGGCCGTTCCGAACGGGACTGGACGCACCGGCGGGAACGGGCGTGCCGGAGGGGCCGGGGGGCAGCATGGGAACGGACGACCGAAGAGACGCACCGCAGGAGCCTTCCGGCCCCGGGACGGGACGGCAGCAGCCGTCGGACGCCTCCGGACCGCCGCAGCCTCCCAGTACCCCGCAGCCTCCCAGCACCCCGCCGCCTCCCGGCACCTCGCCGCCTCCTGGCGTGCTGCCGCCTCCCGGCACCCCGCCGCCTTCCGCGCCCCCGCAGCCTCCTGGCGCGCTGCCCCCTTCCGGGCCCCCGCCGGGCACCGGGACGACGCCGCCCGGATTCGGGCCGCCGCCTCCCTCCGGACCGCCCGCGGGACACGGCGGCCACCTCCTGCCGACGGCGGGCGTGCCCTACGGGGCGTACGGGACTCCGCCGCCGCCCGGACGGCCGCCCACCGTCGGGCCGCCGCCCGAGGCGGATCCCGGCCGGGCGGTCGCCGCCGGGCTGCTGAACCTGTCCGGGCTGGGGCTCGGGTACGTACTGCTGCGCCGGTGGGCCGGGGCCGCGGTGTGCGTCGCCGCGACCGCCGCGCTGCTCGCCCTCGCCCTCCCCGCCGACGTGCGGGGTGTGCCCGGCTGGGCGGTGGCCGGCTACGCCGCGCTGCTCGTGCTCGCCGCCGCCGACGGGGTGCGCCGAGGACTGCGTACCCGCACGGCCCTTCCGGTACGGCCGGCCGTCGCCGTGGTGGCGGGCGTGGCCCTGCTGGCCGTGCCCGCGAGCGGAGTCGTGCTCCACCGCGGGGCGCAGGACGAGGCCGTCGAGGAGATGCTGCTCGCCCGGCTCGCGGCGGCCGACGCGCTGGTGGTCCCGGCCGACGGCGCGTCCTACGGGAGCCAGGACGAGCAGCGCTACGGCAACGCCCTCGACGCGTACCGCCAACTCGCGGCGGAGCACGGCGGGTCGCGGGCCGCGAAGCTGGTCCCGGACCGGCTCGACGCGTTCTACCGGGCGGTGGCCGCGCCGTACGCGAAACGTGAATACTGCGCGTCGCTAAGGCCGTTGCGGTACCTGCGGACGGTGCCGGACAAGGTCGGCGGGACGCTGCCGGACAGGCTGGCCGCCTGGCCGGACGCGCCGCTGGCGACGTCGCTCTACGAGTGCGGGATGGGCCGGCTCGGTACGGCGCGGGGAGGTTCGGCGGGTGTCGGCGGCGAACTGTCCGAACTGCGCAGGACCTTCCCCGACTCCGCGCAGGCCTCGCAGGTCGTGCCCGCGATCCGTACCGAGGTCGGCGCGCACCGGCAGGCGCTCGGCGGTGACGACCCCTGCCCGGCGGTCGCGGAACTCAAGCGGATCGGCGACACCGTCGGGGCGTGGGACGGCGCGGACGCCGAGGGACTGCGCACCGAGACCGGCGCGGCGGTCGAGAGCGGGACGTACTCCTGCGGTCTCGACCAGTTCCGCGACAAGAAGTTCGGCGAGGCACGGGCGACCCTGTCCGGCTTCGCCGCCAGGTACGGCGGCAGCGGGAACGCCGCCCGCGCCCGCTCCGTCGCCGTCGCCGCGGAGATCGCGACCGCCCAGCCGGGCGCAGGGCGCGCGCTGCCGCCGACCGGAACCCCGGGCGGCGGGCGGATGTCGTACGTCGTGTCCAACGACTCGTCCCGCGAGACCGTCGTGCTGTACACGGGCCCGGTCACCGGGACCTTCACGCTCCCCGCGTGCGCCGGCTGTGCACCGTACCCGCGTGGCACACCGAGCAGGAACACCTGCAAGGACCGCGGCAGGAACTACCCGAAGCGCACCCTGTCGCTGCCCGCGGGGACGTACTACTTCGCGTCCAAGTCGCAGGGGCGCCCGGTGAGCCGCGAGGCGAGCACCGAGTCGCAGGTCAGGCCGGGGTACACGTACACGCTGTGCACCTACGTCACCCCGCGGACCTTCCCGGGGCTGCCGGAGCCTCCCCGGCTGCCGGGGACCGCAGTGGGACACGTGCCCTGACACGCCGACGCCGGGGGCGGCCACCGGAACGCGCGGTGGCCGCCCCCGGCGTCGTACGGGCCGTGGGGGAGGGGCGACGGTCAGACGAGTGCGCCGCCCGGCAGCTCGACCTTCGCGCCGAGCCTCTCCAGCTTCTCCATGAAGTTCTCGTAACCCCGGTTGATCAGGTCGATGCCGTGCACCCGGCTGGTGCCCTGGGCGGCCAGAGCCGCGATCAGGTACGAGAAACCGCCGCGCAGGTCGGGGATGACCAGGTCGGCGCCCTCCAGCTTGGTCGGGCCCGAAACGACGGCCGAGTGCAGGAAGTTGCGCTGGCCGAAGCGGCAGTCGGAGCCGCCCAGGCACTCGCGGTAGAGCTGGATCTGCGCGCCCATCTGGTTGAGCGCGGAGGTGAAGCCGAGACGCGACTCGTACACCGTCTCGTGGACGATGGACAGGCCCGTCGCCTGGGTGAGGGCGACGACCAGCGGCTGCTGCCAGTCGGTCTGGAAGCCGGGGTGGACGTCCGTCTCCAGGGCGATGGACTTCAGTGCGCCGCCCGGGTGCCAGAAGCGGATGCCCTCGTCGTCGATCTCGAAGGCACCGCCGACCTTGCGGTAGGTGTTGAGGAAGGTCATCATCGAGCGCTGCTGGGCACCGCGCACGTAGATGTTGCCCTCGGTGGCGAGCGCGGCCGAGGCCCAGGAGGCCGCTTCGAGACGGTCCGGGAGCGCGCGGTGCGTGTAGCCGTCGAGACGGTCGACGCCGGTGACGCGGATCGTGCGGTCGGTGTCCATGGAAATGATCGCGCCCATTTTCTGCAGGACGCAGATCAGGTCTTCGATCTCCGGCTCGACGGCCGCGTTGGACAGCTCGGTGACGCCCTCGGCGAGGACGGCGGTGAGCAGGACCTGCTCGGTGGAGCCGACCGACGGGTACGGCAGACGGATCTTGCAGCCGCGCAGGCGCTGCGGGGCCTCCAGGTACTGGCCGTCCTCGCGCTTCTCGATGGTCGCGCCGAACTTGCGCAGCACCTCGAAGTGGAAGTCGATGGGCCGGCCGCCGATGTCGCAGCCGCCGAGACCGGGGATGAAGGCGTGGCCGAGCCGGTGCAGCAGCGGGCCGCAGAAGAGGATCGGGATGCGGGAGGACCCCGCGTGCGCGTCGATGTCGGCGACGTTCGCGGACTCGACGTGCGAGGGGTCGAGGATCAGCTCGCCCGGCTCGTCGCCGGGGCGGACGGTCACGCCGTGCAGTTGCAGGAGCCCGCGTACGACGCGTACGTCGCGGATGTCGGGCACATTGCGCAGTCTGCTCGGACCGCTGCCGAGGAGGGCCGCGACCATCGCCTTGGGGACGAGGTTCTTGGCGCCGCGAACGCGGATCTCGCCCTCCAGCGGGGTGCCGCCGTGGACAAGCAGTACATCGTCTGTGCCGGTCATGTATCTCGCGTTCCGGAATCGTCGGACAGGGGGCCAAGGGAAAGGGTAAGGGGCAGGTACCCCCGTTCCGTAAGTGAGAACGCGGTGGACGTACGTCCAGAATTCGCCACAACACGCTCTGGTCGGCGTGCGACAGCGGAGCGTTACCGTCAGTTTCTGTGGTGTTCTGCGCGCTCCCGCTGCTGCCGTGCGCCCTGAGCTGGGGGCCTTTTCCTGCCGTCGCCCACTCCCCGTGGGGTGCGGAACTGCGGGATCATGTCGCGCATGACGGAGGTGTCCTCGCTCACAGGGCGGCTGCTGGTCGCCACGCCGGCACTCGCGGACCCGAACTTCGACCGGGCCGTGGTGCTGGTCATCGACCACGACGAGGCCGGTTCGCTCGGCGTGGTGCTGAACCGGCCCACCGCGGTCGGCGTCGACCGGATCCTCGCCCCGTGGGCGGACCTGGCGGGCGCGCCGGGGGTGGTCTTCCGGGGCGGGCCGGTCGCGCAGGACTCCGCGCTGGGCGTGGCGGTGGTCCCGGGGGCGGGCCGGCCGCCCGGCGCCCGGCCGCATCCGGGCGGGGACGCGCCACTCGGGTGGCGGAGGGTGCACGGGGCGATCGGCCTGGTGGACCTGGACGCGCCGCCCGAACTGCTGGCGGCGGCCCTGGGCTCGCTGCGGATCTTCGCCGGATACGCCGGGTGGGGCCCGGGGCAACTGGAGGAGGAACTGGGCGAGGGGGCCTGGTACGCCGTCGATTCGGAGCCCGGGGACGTGTCCTCGCCCGAGCCGGAGGGGCTGTGGCGGGCGGTGCTGCGCAGGCAGCGGAGCGGGCTGGCGATGATCGCGACTTATCCGGACGATCCTTCGCTGAACTAGGCGAGGTCGTCGGCGGACGTCCCTTGTACCCTTGGCTCGTATGAGCACTCTTGAGCCCGAGCCCGAACGCGGGGCAGGTACGGGGACACTTGTAGAGCCGGTTCCTCAGACGTCGCGAGGCGACGGGGACCACGAGCGGTACGCCCATTACGTCCAGAAGGACAAGATCATGGCGAGTGCCCTGGAGGGCACTCCCGTTGTGGCGCTCTGCGGCAAGGTGTGGGTGCCGGGGCGCGACCCGAAGAAGTACCCGGTCTGCCCGATGTGCAAGGAGATCTTCGAATCCCTTGGCGACAAGGGTGGCAAGGGCGGTAAGGACGGCAAGGGCGACAAGAAGTAGTACTTCGCCTTTGACGGGTGGTCCGGCGACGGCCCCCGCGACGCGCTTCGGCGTGTCGCGGGGGCCGCTTCGCGTGAGCGGTGGCGCGGGGGCGGCCCGGCGACGGTGATCCTGCGGGCGACGGGTCCCGCGGTGCGTTCCCGGCGCGCCGCGGGGCCCTTTTGCGTTTCGGGACCGTCCGGGTCTTGTTCGGGTGCGGGCGCGGCTCTAGTCTCCTGCCTGTTGTGTTGTGCAGTACGAAACGTTCGTTGCACATGTTGCAACGCCATGAACTCGACAGGGGTACCCGTACATGAAGCGCACCGCCCTCGCTCGGACCCGACTGCCCGTGACGGCCCTGGTGTTCGCCTCCCTCGCCGTCGCCTCGTGCGCTCCGCAGACCTCCGGCGGGGGCGGGGGTGCGAAGGGCGACGAGAAGAGCGGCACGCTGCGGGTGTGGCTGTTCCAGGAAGTGGCCAACAAGCCCAAGGAACAGGTCGTCAACCGGGCCGTCGCCGCCTTCGAGAAGGCCCACGCGGGCGCGAAGGTCGAGGTCGAGTACATACCCGTCGACACCAGGGCCCAGCGCATCAAGGCCGCGTTCAACGACCCGTCCAGCGCCCCCGACCTGATCGAGTACGGCAACACCGACACCGCCGGCTACGTCAAGGACGGCGGACTCGCCGACGTCAGCGCGGAGTTCGGGGCGTGGGACGAGGCGAAGGACACCGACCCGACGGCGAAGCAGTCCGTCACCGTCGACGGCAAGGTGTACGGGGCGCCGCTCTTCGTCGGCGTGCGCGCGCTGTACTACCGCACGGACGTACTGAAGGACGCCGGGGTCCCGGTGCCCACGTCGCAGGCGGAACTGATCGCGGCGGCGAAGGCCGTGCGCAAGGCGAAGCCGGACCTGTACGGACTCGCCGTGGGCGGCGCCTACACGTACGGGGCGATGCCCTTCGTGTGGGCGCACGGCGGCGAACTCGCCACCGGCAGCGGCTCCTCGTACCAGGCCGCCATCAACACCGAGGCATCCCGCAAGGGCATCGCCGCGTACACCTCGCTGTTCGGCGACGACAACTGCCCCGCGCAGAAGTGCGCCAAGATGGGCGGCAACGACACCGTCACGGCCTTCGCCTCCGGCAAGGCGGCGATGGCGATCGGCGGTGACTTCAGCCATGCGGCCGTCGAGGCCGGCAAGGTCAAGGGCAAGTACGCGGTGGTGCCGCTGCCCGGCGTGGAGAAGGGCTCGGTGGCGCCGGCCTTCGCGGGCGGCAACAACATCGGCGTACTCAAGAGCACCCCGCGCCGCACGCTCGCCGTGGAACTGATGAAGTCGCTGACGGCCAAGAAGACGCAGGGCGAACTCTTCGACGCCATGGGCTTCCTGCCGACGTACGGCGACGTGCGGGCCGAGGCCGCGAAGAAGGAACCCTTCGTCGAGCCGTTCGTGAAGACGCTCGCCTCGGGCACCAAGTTCGTTCCCGCCTCGCCCGGCTGGGGCAAGATCGACGCCTCGCTGGTGCTGCCGACGATGTTCCAGCAGATCGTCAGCGGCAAGAAGGACGTGGCGGCGGCGTCCGACGAGGCGGCGAAGAAGATGGACGAGGCGTTCGGAAAGTGAGCCGCCCGACCGTGCCCGTCTCTCTGCCGCCGCACCGCCGCGTGCCCGTGCCCGCATCCGTCGGGGAGGCGGTGTGAGTTCCGTGCCCCTGAAGAGCCGTCCGCCCCGGGTGCAGCGGCCCGCCCCGGTGCGGCAGCCGGCGCGCCGCCGGGGTGTCTCCCCGCGCTCCCGTGCCGGGTGGACGCCCTGGCTCTACCTCGCCCCCGCCCTCGTCGTCCTCGCCGCGCTGCTCCTCTACCCGATCTACCAACTCGGCCTCATCTCCTTCCTGGAGTACACCCAGGCCCAGGTCAGCGGTGGCGAACCCACCAGCTTCCAGGGGCTGGGCAACTACGCGACGCTCTTCGGCGACCCGCAGTTCTGGCAGGTGCTGGGCGCCACGGTCTGCTTCGCCGCGGCGTGCGTCGTCACGACGCTGGCGGTGGGCTGTGCCCTGGCCGTACTCCTGACGCGGATACGGGCGCTGCCCCGGCTCGCGCTGATGATGGCGGCGCTCGGTGCGTGGGCGACGCCCGCGATCACCGGGTCGACGGTCTGGGTCTTCCTCTTCGACCCGGACTACGGGCCGGTCAACCGGCTGCTGGGGCTCGGCGACTTCTCCTGGACGTACGGCCGCTACAGCGCGTTCACGCTCGTACTCCTGGAAGTGGTGTGGTGCTCCTTCCCGTTCGTGATGGTCACGGTGTACGCCGGGATCCGGGCCATTCCGGGCGAGGTGCTGGAGGCGGCTTCGCTGGACGGGGCCTCGCAGTGGCGGATCTGGCGGTCCGTCATGGCACCGATGCTGCGGCCCATCCTGATCGTCGTCACCATCCAGTCGATCATCTGGGACTTCAAGGTCTTCACCCAGATCTACGTCATGACGGGCGGCGGCGGGATCGCCGGACAGAACCTCGTGCTGAACGTGTACGCCTACCAACAGGCTTTCGCCTCCTCGCAGTACAGCCTCGGCGCGGCCATCGGCGTGGTGATGCTGCTCATCCTGCTGGCGGTCACGCTCGTGTACCTGCGGTTGATGCGACGTCAGGGAGAAGAACTGTGAGCACACCCGAGACGACGGAACGCGCGCGTTCCCCGCTGCCGCGGGCGGGGCGCCTGCGGGTGCGGCGGCCGTGGCGGCTGGCGGCGGAGGCCTCGGCGCTGCTGGTCGCGGTCGTGGTCGCCTTCCCGCTGTACTGGATGGTGCTGTCCGCCTTCAAGCCCGCCGGGGAGGTGCAGTCGACGGACGCCCGGCCGTGGACGCTGTCCCCCTCGCTCGACTCCTTCCGGCGGGTCTTCGAACAGCAGGACTTCGGCCGCTACTTCCTCAACAGCCTGCTGGTGGCGGGGACCGTGGTCGTGGCGTCCGCGCTGATCGCGTTCCTGGCGGCGACGGCGGTGACCCGCTTCCGCTTCAAGTTCCGCACCACGCTGCTGATCATGTTCCTGGTGGCGCAGATGGTGCCCGTGGAGGCGCTGACGATTCCGCTGTTCTTCCTGATGCGGGACTTCGGGCAGCTCAACACGCTGGGCTCGCTGATCCTCCCGCACCTCGCCTTCTCCCTTCCGTTCGCGGTGTGGATGCTGCGGGGGTTCGTGAAGGCGGTCCCGGAGGCGCTGGAGGAGGCCGCCTACATCGACGGAGCGTCACGTACCCGTTTCCTGTGGCAGATCCTCTTCCCGCTGGTCTTCCCGGGGCTGGTCGCGACGAGCGTCTTCTCGTTCATCTCGACCTGGAACGACTTCCTCTTCGCGAAGACCTTCATCATCAGCGACATCTCCCAGTCGACGCTGCCGATGGCGCTGCTGGTCTTCTTCAAACCGGACGAGAACGACTGGGGCGGGATCATGGCCGCCTCGACGGTGATGACCCTTCCGGTGCTGGTGTTCTTCGTACTCGTACAGCGACGCCTGGTCTCGGGACTGGGCGGAGCGGTCAAGGACTGATCCCATGGACCTGATTCCCGCACCCCGGCAGGTGAGCCGCCACGACGGCGCATTCGTGAAACTGGGGGCCGGCACCGGACTCGTGGTGGGTGACGGCGCCGAGCGTGCCGCGCACTGGCTGCGCGGCACGGTGGGAGCGGCCACCGGCTTCTCGTTCCCGCCCGCCGGAACCCCGGCCGCAGGCGCCGTACGGCTCTGCGTGGACCCCGCGGTGACCGAGGGCCTCGGCGCGGAGGGGTACCGGCTGGACGTCGTGCCCGCGCCGGCCGAGGAGCACGGCGTGCACGTCGTCGGCGGGGGGCCCGCCGGGGTCTTCTGGGGGGTGCAGACGCTGCGGCAACTGCTGGGCCCCGACGCGTACCGCGAAGCACCGTTGCCGGGGAAGACCTGGCGGCTGCCCGCCGTACGGATCCAGGACGCCCCCCGCTTCGGCTGGCGCGGCCTCATGCTCGACGTGGCCCGGCACTTCATGCCCAAGGCCGACGTCCTGCGCTACCTCGACCTGCTCGCCGCCCACAAGCTGAACGTCTTCCACTTCCACCTCACCGACGACCAGGGCTGGCGCATCGAGATCGAGCGCCACCCCCGGCTCACCGGGGTCGGATCCTGGCGGCCCCGCACCAAGTGGGGCCACCGGGCGTCCGACCGGTGGAACGACACCCCGCACGGCGGCTTCTACACGCAGGACGACATCCGCGAGATCGTCGCGTACGCCACCGCCCGGCACATCACCGTCGTCCCCGAGATCGACATCCCCGGCCACTCGCAGGCCGCCATCGCCGCGTACCCGGAACTCGGCAACACCGACGTCGTCGACACCGCCGCCCTCGGCGTGTGGGACACCTGGGGCGTCAACCCCAACATCCTCGCCCCGGCCGAGCACGTCCTGCGCTTCTACGAAGGGGTCTTCGAGGAAGTCCTCGACCTCTTCCCGTCCCGCTTCGTGCACATCGGCGGCGACGAGGCCCCGAAGGAGCAGTGGAAGCGGTCCGCGGCCGCGCAGGCACGTATCGCCGAGCTCGGCCTGTCGGGCGAGGACGAGCTCCAGTCCTGGTTCGTCCGGCACTTCGACACCTGGCTCAGCGACCGGGGCCGTCGCCTGATCGGCTGGGACGAGATCCTGGAGGGCGGACTCGCACCCGGCGCCGCGGTGTCCTCGTGGCGGGGCTACGCGGGAGGCATCGCCGCCGCCCGGGCGGGCCACGACGTCGTCATGTGTCCCGAACAGCAGGTGTACCTGGATCACCGTCAGCACGGCGGCCCCGACGAACCGGTGCCGATCGGCTACGTCCGCACGCTGGAGGACGTCTACCGCTTCGAACCGGTGCCCGCGGAACTGACGGAGGCGGAATCCCGGCACGTCCTGGGCACCCAGGCCAACGTCTGGACCGAGGTCATGGAGAACCGCAGCCGCGTCGACTACCAGGTCTTCCCGCGCCTCGCCGCCTTCGCCGAGGTCGCCTGGTCGACGCTGCCCGCCCCCGCCGAACGGGACTTCGCCTCCTTCACCGCCCGGATGACCGCCCACTACCGCCGACTTGACGCCCTCGGCGTCGACTACCGGCCGCCCGGCGGCCCGTTGCCGCAGCAGCGGCGCCCCGGAGTCATCGGACGCCCGATCGAGGGGTTGCCCCCGAACGTGTGAGCCGGGCGACGAAACGCGTCCGCCTCCCCTGCCCGTGACCGGCCCCGGGGCAGTTCGGGCGGGGGCGCGAGCGTGTTGGGGGCGCGGGGTGTTGGGGCGGGGGGAGGCGGTGGCGGGCGGGGCGAGGCCGGTCGGGGTGGGGTCGGGTGGGGCCTCTTGTGCCGGGCCGGTCGTGGCGGGACGGGTTGTGCCGGTCGTGCCGGGTCGGGTTGGGCGGGATGTGGCGGGACGGGTTGTGCTGGTCGTGCCGGGTCGGGTTGGGCGGGGTGTGTCGGGACGGGTTGTGCTGGTCGTGCCGGGCCGAGTTGGGTGGGATGTGCCGGGCGCGCTGCTCGCTCAGGAGCGGGTGGGGCCGGATGTGCCGGGCTGGTCCGGACGTGGCGGGTCGGCTTGTGCCGGTAGGGCCGGTAGGGCCGGTAGGGCCGGTCGGGCCGGTCCGGATGTGTCGGTTCGGGACGGCTGCCGTTGGCCGACCCGGCGCACCACTCCGCCCCGTCCCGTGCAAAGTTGGCCGACACACGACACCCCCGACCGGCTCGCAGCGCCACGAGCAACCACGGTGCGGCCCGCACCGCCACAAACAGCCACGTGACCGGCCCGCACCGCCACGAGCAGTCACGTGACCGGCCCGCACCGCCACAAACAGCCACGTGACCGGCCCGCACCGCCACGAGCAGCCACCTGACCGGCCCGCACGGCCACGAGCAGCCACCTGACCGGCCCGCACCACCACAAGTAACCAAAGACCCGCAATCCGGTCATTTGCTGCCCATCATGGAGGAAGCCCGAAAGAGGGTTCATGCCTCGGGCCGGAGTGGGAAGTCCCAGTGCGGACCCTCGCGTCGAGCGGATCCGAAGATGTGCCAGAGTTGCCACGTCCGGGCCGGGAGCACGTACCGTACGGCGCAACAGGGCGGGACACCGGGAAGGGGCAGCTGGGTTGACCACGCACGCAACGCAGGCGGCGCAGGCCGTGACGCTGCCTGCCTCGCTGGAGGAGGCCGTGGCGGCACTGACCGCCATGCCCGCCGCCGTGCCCGTCGCGGGCGGCACCGACTTGATGGCCGCCGTGAACTCCGGGCACCTCAGGCCCTCCGGACTCGTCGGCCTCGGCCGGATCAGTGAGATCCGCGGATGGCAGTACCAGGACGGTCACGCCCTGCTCGGCGCCGGCCTCACCCACGCCCGGATGGGCCGCCCCGACTTCGCGGCGCTCATCCCCGCCCTGGCCGCGGCCTCCCGCGCGGCCGGCCCGCCGCAGATCCGCAACGCAGGAACTCTTGGCGGCAACATCGTCACCGCGGCCCCGACGGGCGACTCCCTGCCGGTCCTGGCCGCCCTCGAAGCCACTCTCGTCGTCGCCGGACCCGGCGGGCAGCGCGACATTCCGGTCTCCCACCTCCTCGCGGGCCGCGCGATGCTGGAGCCCGGCGAGCTCATCGCCTTCGTCCGTGCCCCGCTGCTGCACGCCCCGCAGGTCTTCTTCAAGGCCACCGGCCGCACCGGGCCCGGCCGCGCCACGGCCTCCGTAGCCCTCGTCCTGGATCCTGCCCGGCGTGCGGTGCGCTGCGCTGTGGGGGCGATCGCGCAGATGCCGCTGCGACCGCTGGAGGCCGAGGCATGGATCGCGTCGCTGGTCGACTGGGACGGGGAGCGCCGACTCGCCCCGGAAGCCTGCGAGGCCTTCGGCGAGTACGTCGCCGCCGCCTGTATCCCGGACCCGCCACGGCCCGACGACGGGGGCGAGGCCCCGGCGCTGGCCCCCGGCGTACTGCACCTGCGGCGCACGGTCGCCGCGCTGGCCCGACGAGCACTGGGGAGGGCGCTGTCGTGACGGACCGCAACATGGACAACATCGACCACACGGGTGGCCCTGACAAGACGGCCGATACCGGCAATACGGTTGATTCCGGCAGCGCGGTCGGTTTCGACGACGTTGCCGGGCCCGACGACAAGGGCGGCCCCCGCAGCGCGCTAGGCCCCGACCACCCGCGCCACCCGGGTCAGGACGACCCCGTCCCCCCGGCTCGGTCGGCCCACTCGGATCGCCCGGGTCACTTCGGCGACTCGGCGGACCAGATCGGCCACCAGGGCCGCCCCGGCCACGCGGGTCAGGCCGGCCACCCGGACCACCTCGGACACACCGGCCACCTCGACGGCACCGTCTTCGGCACCCCCGCGTCCCGTTACGGTTCCGGCCATGGCGCAGGACCGGCTCATACCCCCGCGTACGGCCCAGCACCCGGACTCGGGCCGTCCGGCTGGCAACCGACGCCGCAGAGCGGAGAATACGACGCTGACGCCACGGCGTTCGTCCAGCTGCCCGAGGGCCTGGACTTCTCCAGCACCGGCGACCCGCTCGCCGCACCGGGCCACGACTACGTTCCCCCGCACATCACGGCTCCGCTGGAGACCGGGACCTGGAACGTCCACCTCCACCAGGCCCCGCAGCCCTACCCGCCCCTGCCCCACGAGCAGCAGCCCCACGAGGCTCCGCACCACGATTCCCAGCAGCACGGCTTCCCTCACCACGCGGTGCAACACCACGCGGCGCAGCCGACGACGCAGCCGCACGAGCAGCAGCCCCACGAGCCCCAGCAGCCGTCGCCGAGCTGGCCGGTCGCAGGGCACGACGCGGGTGCCACGAGCCAGTGGAACTTCACCGACGCCTTCGGCGCCGCCCCCTCCGCGTCCGATGCCGCCGCCACCCCCTCGCGGGATTCCGCTCACGCCCACCAGCCCACCGGGCAGTGGACGATCCCGGTCGCCGAGGACGAGTCCCCGGACGACTCCGGTGAGTTCCCCGTCGCTACGGCCGCGCCCTGGCACGCCCCGGGAACTCCGACAACTCTGCCGGGCGGCGCTTCCGCCCCGTGGGCGCTTCCGCCCGAGCGGCCCACTGCTGCGGCAGAGGCCCCCGATGCCGCGTCCGGCGACGCGACGTCCACCGGTGGCGCGCCCATGGCTACCGTCTTCCCCGACGGCGCAGTGTCCCAGCGGCCTCAGCCCGGCGCACCCGAGTACGGCGGTGCCCATCCGTCCGCCGTTGCGGGGGGCGGCCCCGAACTCCCGGCGGACGAAGGCGGTCCCCGTCCCGGTGGGGCGGAGAACGGCAACCCCCGCCAGGGCGGCGCCGCGTCCGCGGAAGGGGACGGCTCCCACCAGGGCGGCGCCGGAGCTCCGCAGCCCGGGACGGACTCGGACCCTGAGCGGAACCCGGCAGCACCCACGGCCGTAGAGGCCGACGAAGACGTGAGCGCCGCCCCCGCCCCGGAAGGGGACGGCGACGGGGACGAGAGGCCCAGCGCCCCCGCCACCCGCGGCGACGACGAAGCACCGACGGCTGAGGCCCACCCCACCGGTCCCCGCCCCGCAGCACCCCAGGCCACCGGACCGCACCCCGAAGCACCCCGGGCCGCCGACGGCGGTTCCGACGACGCCCCGACGACCGAAGCGTCCGTCTCCGGCGCCCCGACCGCCGGAAACCCGGCACCGGACGCCCCGACCAGCGGCGTCCGGCCCGTCGGCGATGCGTCCGACGAAGCCGGGACCGCAGCGCCGACCGACGGCACGGCCGCTGCCCCGCCCGCCGAGGACCAGGCCGACGTCCGAGTCGACGTACCCGAGCCCGCCACCGTCCAGACCGCGGGGGCCAGCCCGCTCGTCGGCGGTGCGCACGGAGCTGACGGCGCCGACGACGCCGACACACATCCAGACCCGCACGCCGCCTCGCACCCGGCCCCCGGCACCGGCCGGTTCCCTGACACCGACCCGGCGGCTCCCGACGCCGACCCGGGCCTCGGACTCGACCACGGGCACGAACCGGTACCAGGGCACGGAGCCGACCACGGGCAGCGACTCGATCCCGAAGCCGGAGTTGTGGCCGGTGCCGGTGCCGGTGCCGGTGCCGGTGCCGGTGCCGGTGCCGACGTCGAACCGTCCTACGCCGCCCCTCACGAGCTTCCTCCGTACCGCGACGAGCCCAGCGAACACCCGCACGCGTCCTACGTGCTGCGGGTCAACGGCGCGGACCGGCCGGTCACCGAAGCCTGGATCGGGGAGTCGCTCCTCTACGTCCTGCGCGAGCGCCTCGGCCTCGCCGGTGCCAAGGACGGCTGCTCCCAGGGGGAATGCGGGGCCTGTGCCGTCCAGGTCGACGGCCGTCTGGTCGCCTCCTGCCTGGTGCCCGCCGCGACCACCGCAGGGTCCGAGGTCCGTACGGTCGAGGGCCTCGCCACCGACGGGGAGCCTTCGGACGTGCAGCGCGCCCTGGCCGGCTGCGGGGCCGTCCAGTGCGGCTTCTGCATCCCCGGCATGGCGATGACCGTCCACGACCTGCTCGAAGGCAACCACGCGCCGACCGAGCTGGAGACCCGGCAGGCACTCTGCGGCAACCTCTGCCGTTGCTCCGGCTACCACGGCGTACTCGCAGCCGTCCGCGAGGTCGTCGCCGAACGCGAAGCCGCCGCCGACGCCACGACCGCGCAGCACGTTCCGCACGACGAGGCCCGCATTCCGCATCAGGCGCCCCCCGGCGCGGGCGGCGCCCAGCACACCCCCCACCACCCGCACGACGGAGGCATGGCGTGAGCAACGACGCGGCCACCGCTGCCGCAGCGGTCGGCGGCACGCAGCAGGAACAGCCCCCCCACGGCCTCGGTGCCTCGCTCCCCGCAGCCGATACCCGCGCCAAGACCGAGGGCACCTTCCCCTACGCCGCCGACCTCTGGGCCGAGGGCCTGCTGTGGGCCGCCATCCTGCGCTCCCCGCACGCCCACGCCCGCATCGTCTCCATCGACACCAGCGCCGCGGAGGCCATGCCGGGCGTGCGTGCCGTCGTCACCCATGCCGACGTCCCCGGCGACCCGAACTACGGCCGCAAAGTCGTCGACCGTCCGGTGTTCGCCTCCGGCCTGGTGCGCCACCACGGCGAACCGGTCGCCGCAGTCGCCGCCGATCACCCGGACACCGCCCGGCTGGCCACCGCCGCGATCACCGTCGAGTACGAGGTCCTCGAACCGGTCACCGACCCGGAACAGGCCTTCGCCGCGGAACCGCTCCACCCCGACGGCAACTTGATCCGGCACATCCCGCTCAGCTTCGGCGACCCCGACGTCACCGGCGAGGTCGTCGTCGAGGGCCTGTACCGGATCGGCCGCCAGGACCCGGCGCCCATCGGAGCCGAAGCGGGCCTCGCCGTACCCCGCCCGGACGGCGGCGTCGAGATCTACACCGCTTCCACGGACCCGCACACCGACCGCGACCTGGCCGCTGCCAGCCTGGGCCTGGAACAAGAACGCGTGAAGGTCGTCGTCACCGGCGTGCCCGGCGCCATGGGCGACCGCGAGGACGCGGGCTTCCAACTCCCGCTCGGACTCCTGGCCCTGCGCACCGGATGCCCGGTCAAGCTCGCCGCGAACCGGGAGGAGTCCTTCCTCGGGCATGCCCACCGCCACCCGACCCTGCTGCGCTACCGCCACCACGCGGACGCCGAGGGCCGTCTGGTCAAGGTCGAGGCGCAGATCCTCCTCGACGCCGGCGCCTACGCCGACGACTCGTCCGAGTCACTCGCCGCCGCGGTCTCCTTCGCGTGCGGCCCCTACGTCGTCCCGCACGCCTTCGTCGAGGGCTGGGCGGTCCGCACCAACAACCCACCGTCCGGACACGTTCGAGGCGAAGGCGCCCTTCAGGTGTGCGCCGCCTACGAAGGCCAGATGGACAAACTGGCCGCCAAACTCGGCCTGGAACCCGCCGAGTTGCGCATGCGCAACGTGCTGGCCACCGGCGACCTGCTGCCCACCGGCCAGACCGTCACCTGCCCGGCCCCGGTCGCCGAACTCCTGCGCGCGGTGCGGGACTATCCCCTCCCCACCCTTCCGAAGGACTCGCCGGAAGAGGGCTGGCTGCTGCCCGGCGGCCCGGAAGGCGCCGGCGAGCCCAGCGCGGTGCGCCGAGGTGTCGGCTACGCCCTGGGCATGGTGCACATGCTCGGCGCGGAAGGCACCGACGAGGTGTCCACCGCCACGGTGAAGGTGCACGACGGCGTCGCCACGGTCATCTGCGCGGCCGTCGAGACCGGCCAGGGATTCTCGACGCTCGCCCGTCAGATCGTCCAGGAGACCCTCGGTATCGACGAGGTGCACGTCGCCGCGGTCGACACCGACCAGCCGCCCGCAGGCGCGGCCACCCACGGTCGTCACACCTGGGTCTCGGGCGGTGCGGTCGAACGGGCCGCGAAAATGGTCCGCACCCAACTTCTCCAGCCATTGGCCCACAAGTTCGGCATGTCCACCGAACTGCTCTCCATCGCCGACGGCAAGATCACTTCCTACGACGGCGTCCTGAGTACCACCGTCACCGAGGCGCTGGACGGCAAGGAACTGTGGGCCACCGCCCAGTGCCGCCCGCATCCTACCGAGCCCCTGGACGAGACCGGGCAGGGCGACGCCTTCGTGGGACTCGCCTTCTGCGCGGTCCGTGCGGTGGTCGACGTCGACATCGAACTGGGCTCCATCCGGGTCGTGGAGATGGCCGTCGCCCAGGACGTCGGGCGCATCCTCAACCCGGCCCAGCTCGCCGCCCGCATCGAGGCCGGTGTCACCCAGGGCGTCGGGGCGGCGCTGACGGAGAACCTCCGTACCCCGCGCGGTCTGGTCCGCCACCCCAACCTGACGCACTACGCCCTGCCGACGGCCCTGGACGCCCCGGACATCCGCATCGTCAAGCTGGTGGAGGAGCGCGACGTGGTGGCCCCCTTCGGCGCGAAGGCGGCGAGCGCGGTACCGGTCGTCACTTCGCCGGCGGCGGTGGCCTCGGCCGTGCGGGCGGCCACCGGACGCCCGGTCAACCGGCTGCCGATCCGGCCCCAGGCGGCCGTCAGCAACCCCTGACCTACGAGTTCCCCGGGCGGCGGGCCGGCCCCCCGGGGACGGCACGGCCGCGCGGGGCGGGCGCGCACTCGCTGCTGAACTCCCTATGCAGTTCGCAAGGAACAGGTCGTCGTCGCGACGTGCTCGCGGCGGAGAGATCCGCGAGTGGAACAGAGTGTGGCAGGCGGGTCTGACAATCGGGGTCCGCCCAGTTGCCGCAAGGAGTTGAGCCGGCCGGAACAGCATCCTCCGGCAGGCGCGGCCGGAGTCCCCCGGTCGGCCACTCGCGCCCCCTTGCCCCCGCCCGGTGCACAGGGTCACCATGCGGGGCTGCGCACGACTGGCTGGCGGGACTGAAGAGGCGCGAGGGACTCCATGAGCGCGACGCGTGACACGCGAAGGACGGATGAGACGCAAGGGGCTTCCGTGGCCACGGGGAAGGCCGGCGGGCCGGCCCGCCGGAGATTCGCAGCCCTCGCAGGCGCGGGAGTCGCGGCGATGCTCGTCCCCGGATCCGCCGCCGAAGCCGCCCGGCGCCCGGCCCGTCGGCCCCGGGGGCCCGGAGCCCCGTCGGACCCGGCGGCGTCGCGTCCCGCATACCTCGGTACGTACACCTCTCGGCCGGGTGGCGGGGCGGGGATCGGCCTCGCTTCGTATCTCCCCGGCACCGGGGAGATCGCTGCGACCGGAGTGATCGGAGGGATCGCCAATCCCTCGTACCTCGCTCTTTCCCCGAGCCGTCGGATGCTGTACGCGGTCGGCGAACAGGCGGAAGGAACCGTCACCGCTCTCCGTTTGCGTGCGGACGGGCCGCCGGAGCCGCTGGGCAGCCGCAGCACGGGCGGAGCGGATCCGTGCCATCTCTCGGTGCACCCCGGCGGAAGGTTCCTGCTGAGCGCCAACTACACGGGCGGCAGCATCGCGGTGCACCCCATCGGGCGTGACGGCTCGCTGGGCGCGGCCACGGATGTCGTGCGGCACCGGGGATCTGGGCCGGACCCGGAGCGGCAGGGTGCGCCGCACGCGCACATGGTGATCAGTGATCCCGCGGGGCGGTACGTCCTGGCCGTCGACCTCGGCACCGACACCGTGCACACCTACTGTCTGGATGACCGGAAGGGCATCCTCCGGGAGCGGGGCAGGGTCGCGACCCGGCCCGGCGCGGGGCCGCGCCACCTGGCCTTCCACCCCTCCGGAAAGTACGCCTACCTGGTCAACGAATTGGACAGCACGCTGGTGGTGTGCGGCTACGAGCCGCGCACCGGCAGACTGGAACCAGGGGCCCCGCAGGCCACGCTGCCTTCCGCGGTCCGCCTCGGCGAGCGCAACTACCCCGCGGGCGTCGTCGTTTCGGCCGACGGACGCTTCGTGTACGTGTCCAACCGCGGCCACGACAGCATCGCGGCCTTTGCCGTGCGGCTCGGTGGGGCCGGGCTCAGGCTGCTCGGCGTGACGCCGTCGGGTGGTGCCTACCCCCGGCACATCGCATTCGACGGGACCGGCACGCTGCTCTTCGCCGCCAACCAGAAGTCCGGATGCGTATCGACCTTCCGAGTGGACTGCCGTACCGGTCGGCTCGCACGGGTGAACGCGGCGCTGGCGGTTCCGGCCGCGGCGTGCGTATTGCCGCTCTGAGCAGGGGATTTGAGTTGCTCGAAATCGATTGTCAGTGGTCGGGTCTAGTCTTTTTCGTACGTCGATCCGCGAGGCTTTCCGCGCGGAAAGCCGCATGAGCGCCAGGGCCGCACGGGGTTCGGGAAGCCGCGTGGAGAGAGGGAAAGGAGAGAAGCGAAGAGGCCGTGGTCGGAATCGAACCGACGTGACTCGCTTTGCAGGCGAGCCCCTGAACCACTCGGGTACACGGCCGTGTACCTGTCCGTTCTTTGACAACTCCAGAACGGTAGAACGGAAGGGAAGACCCCCTCAAGAATCCCGGGGGTCCTGCCACACGACCGTCATGCCCCGTTGACAGAGCGCCGGTACGGGAAACCTCACAGCGCTCCGAGGAACGAGGTGACCGACGCGCGGAAGAGGTCGGGGTCGTCGACCCATGGATAGTGACCCACTCCGGGAAGACGCCGCCATTCGCCCCGGGGAAAGGAATCGGCGACCGTCTGCCCCACCCGCACACCTGTGATCGTGTCCAGTTCCCCCGTCACCACGAGGACCGGACAAGGCACCTCTCGCAGGTTGGTGAGGAGCGACAGCCGGGCCAGGTCGTCGACGCCCTGCGGGAATCCGGCCCGTGGAACCGGGTTGTTCTGGTCGTGTTCCGTCGCCGCATGGGCGCGCTGCGGGGCGTCCCACCGGGCGTAGGCCATCGGCGCGGCCTGCGCCAGCAAGGTCCGGACCTCCTCCGGCTCCGAGGCCGTGGCGAGGCGTCGCACGGCTGCCGCAGCGTCCGGCCACCACGGTTCGGTGCTGCGCGACTCGAAGACCTCCCGCGCGTCGTCCGGGAGCTCTCCTTGGGCGCGCTGGATGCGGCCCTCCGGACAGACGAGGACGAGGTGGCTCAGGCGCTCGGGGTACGACGCCGCGTACGCCTGCGCGGTGGCCGATGCCGCACCGTGGGCGAGCAGGGCGAACCGGTCCAGGCGGAGATGGGCACGCAGGGTTTCGAGGTCCTGGGCCAGTGCGGGAAACGCGTACCGGTCGGGGTCGTCGGACGGCGGCGAGTTGCCCGTGCCCCGCGCGTCGGGGATCACCAAGCGGTACGAGCGACCGAGGCCCCCCAGTCCGCCGAGGTAGGCGGCGTCCCGGCCGGGGCCGCCGGCCAGGCAGATCAGCGGGCTGCCGGCGGGGCCCAGCAACCGGAAGGAGAGGGCGGCGTCGTCGTACGAACGGTAGTGAGGCATGGCTGTACGTCTGCCCCGAACGGGCCGGGGCACCGGTCGCGCCCGGCGCCGGGCGTACGACCAAGGGCGGAGGCCGGACCCGTCGGGAGACAGGGTTCAACAGGCGAAACGCCCCTTACTCTGAGGGGATGACCGCCCTGGAGCCCCGCGACCCCGATGCTGCCGCGCCCGACATAGCCGTCCCCCCTTCCCCGAAGGGTTCCGGCACCACTGCGGGGTTGGACGTCTCAGGCGGCTCGGTCTCCGCGGCTTCCCACGCTCTTGAGGACGCACCGGAATCCGTGTCCCCCGCGGACCCGGGGAAGTCCCGGCCCGCCCGGGAGGGCGTGCTGGGCAGGACGCACCGCGCCCTGAGCATCGGCATCGTCTCGGTCGTCCTGCTGATCGCCTTCGAGGCCACGGCCGTGGGCACGGCGATGCCGGTCGCCGCACGCGAACTGCACGGCATCCCGCTCTACGCCTTCGCCTTCTCGGCGTACTTCACCACCAGCCTCTTCGCGATGGTGCTGTCCGGTCAGTGGGCCGACCGGAGGGGCCCTCTCGCGCCGCTGACCGCGGGAATCGTGGCCTTCGCCGCCGGTCTGGTGCTCTCGGGCACGGCGAGCACGATGCTGCTGTTCATCCTCGGCAGGGCCGTCCAGGGGCTCGGCGGCGGACTGGTGATCGTCGCGCTGTACGTGGTGATCAGCCGGGCGTACTCGGAACAGAACCGGCCGGCGATCCTCGCCGCGTTCGCCGCGAGCTGGGTGGTCCCGTCGGTGGTGGGGCCGCTGGCCTCCGGAGCCATCACCGAGAACCTCGGCTGGCGTTGGGTGTTCGTCGGCATCCCGGTTCTGGTGGTCTTCCCGCTGGCGCTCGCCCTGCCGGCGATCCGGCGGATGGCGTCCGGCCCGGCCGACCCGGACGCGCCGGTACCCCCCTTCGACCGGAAGCGGATCCGTCTGGCTCTGGCGATCTCCCTCGGAGCCGGACTGCTCCAGTACGCGGGCCAGGACCTGCGCTGGCTGTCGCTGCTGCCCGCAGTGGTGGGCGGGGCTCTGCTGGTGCCTGCGGTGCTCGGGCTGCTGCCCAGGGGGACGTACCGGGCGGCGCGAGGGCTGCCGTCGGTGGTGCTGCTGCGGGGCGTGGCTGCCGGGTCGTTCATCGCGGCTGAGTCCTTCGTACCGCTGATGCTCGTCACCGAGCGGGGGCTGTCGCCGACGATGGCGGGACTCTCTCTCGCGGTCGGCGGTGGAACCTGGGCATTCGGGTCGTTCGTCCAGTCGAGGCCCCGCATGGAGCCCTACCGGGAGCGGCTGGTGTCCTTCGGCATGGTGCTGGTCGCGGCGGCCATCGCGGCGGTGCCGACCGTCCTGCTGCCGTCGGTGCCGGTGTGGGTGGTGGGCGTCGCGTGGGCCTTCGGATGCTTCGGAATGGGCATGGTCATCGCGTCGACCAGCGTCATGCTGCTGAAGCTCTCCGCACCGGAGGAGGCGGGCAACAACTCCGCTGCCCTTCAGATCTCCGACGGCCTCTCCAACGTGATGCTGCTGGCGATCGGTGGCGCGGTCTTCGCGGCCCTCGGGGGCGGTTCGGTCGCCGCGCACTCGACGGTCGCGGGTGCGGGCGGCGGCTCCCACCCGACGGCCTTCGCGGCGGTGTTCCTGCCGATGGCGTGCGTGGCGCTGGCGGGGGCCTGGGTGGCCACGCGGCTGCGCGAGCGCTGAGAAGTAGGCACCGCCGGGCGCACCGTTCGGCACACCGGCTGCCGGGCCGGGTGACAGGACGAGCCTCACCGTCGGGAAGAGCCGGGTCGTCAAGACCAGCCTGGACGGCCACCCGCTCAAGCATGTCCGCGACTGTGAGCTGGGTCCCAACCGGCGCTCGACCGGACGTGCTCGCCACGCGTTACGGGTGGGACGCCGGTAAGGTGGCCCGGTTGTCCTACAGACCTCGGTCGGCGTTCCCGACCGGCCCTGTCGGCGACTGCCACGTACCCGACGCTGCGACCGGAGACCGTGACTACCACCACCTCCCACCACCTCTCACCCGCCTTCCCCGGCCGTGCCCCCTGGGGCACCGCCAACAAGCTGCGAGCCTGGCAGCAGGGGGCGCTGGAGAAGTACATCCAGGACCAGCCGCGCGACTTCCTCGCGGTGGCGACGCCAGGCGCAGGCAAGACGACCTTCGCGCTGACGCTCGCCTCGTGGCTGCTGCACCACCACGTGGTCCAGCAGATCACGGTGGTCGCGCCGACCGAGCACCTGAAGAAACAGTGGGCGGAGGCCGCTGCCCGGATAGGGATCAAGCTCGACCCGGAGTACAGCGCAGGGCCGCTGAGCAAGGAGTACCAGGGCGTCGCGGTGACGTACGCCGGTGTGGGCGTGCGTCCGATGTTGCACCGCAACCGGTGCGAACAGCGCAAGACGCTGGTCATCCTCGACGAGATCCACCACGCCGGTGACTCGAAGTCATGGGGCGAGGCGTGCCAGGAGGCCTTCGATCCGGCGACGCGCCGGCTCGCGCTGACCGGCACCCCCTTCCGGTCCGACACGAACCCGATTCCGTTCGTGCAGTACGAGGAGGGGAACGACGGGATCCGGCGTTCGTCCGCCGACTACACCTACGGGTACGGCAACGCCCTCGCCGACGGGGTCGTCCGGCCGGTGATCTTCCTCAGCTACAGCGGCAACATGCGGTGGCGCACCAAGGCGGGCGACGAGATCGCCGCCCGGCTCGGTGAACCGATGACCAAGGACGCGATCGGGCAGGCGTGGCGGACCGCGCTGGCGCCCACCGGCGAGTGGATCCCCAATGTGCTGGCGGCCGCCGACAAGCGGCTGACCGAAGTACGGAAGGGTATTCCGGACGCCGGCGGGCTGGTGATCGCCACCGATCAGGACTCGGCCCGCGAGTACGCCAAGATCCTCAAGAAGGTCACCGGGCAGAAGGCGACCGTCGTGCTCTCCGACGAGAAGGCGGCGTCGAAGAGGATCGACCAGTTCGCTGCGGACGACTCCCGCTGGATGGTCGCGGTCCGGATGGTGTCGGAGGGCGTCGACGTGCCCCGGCTCGCGGTCGGGGTGTACGCGACGACGATCTCGACGCCGCTGTTCTTCGCGCAGGCCGTCGGGCGCTTCGTACGGTCGCGGCGGCGGGGGGAGACGGCTTCGGTGTTCGTGCCGACGATCCCGATGCTGCTCGACTTCGCGAACGAGATGGAGGTCGAGCGGGACCACGTGCTCGACAAGCCCAAGAAGGGCGGCGAGGACGAGAACCCGTTCTCCGAGGAGGACAAGCTCCTCGCGGACGCGGAGCGGCTGGAGGACGAGGAGACCGAGGACCAGTTGCCGTTCGAGGCGCTGGAGTCCGACGCGGTCTTCGACCGGGTGCTGTACGACGGCGCCGAGTTCGGGATGCAGGCGCACCCGGGAAGCGAGGAGGAGCAGGACTACCTGGGAATTCCCGGACTCCTTGAGCCCGATCAGGTGCAGTTGCTCCTCCAGAAACGGCAGACCCGGCAGATCGCGCACAGCCGCCAGAAGCCCGCCTCCGAGGCGGACCTGCTGGAGAAGGCCGCGGAGGCCCGGCCGGTCGTCACGCACAAGCAGCTGCTGGAGCTGCGCAAGTCGCTGAACACGATGGTCGGCGCGTACGTCCATCAGAGCGGCAAGCCGCACGGCGTCATCCACACCGAGCTGCGGCGCGTCTGCGGTGGACCGCCCAGCGCGGAGGCGACAGCCGGACAGCTCAAGGAGCGGATCAAGAAGGTGCAGGAGTGGGCCACTCGGATGCGGTGAGTGCACGGCGGTGAGCGCACGGCGGTGAGGGGGCGGCCTGGGTCAGCGAGAGGAAAGCAGTCGGGGGCTGCTGGTGGGGGAGCCGGCGGGGTGGCGGCGGATGGTGGGCGGGTCGGGGACGCCCGGGGGCGCGGCGGATGGTGGATGGGTCGGGGCGGGCATATGCCCAGAAGTCCCGTCCCGTCGGGATTTTGGCCCGAAGCACGGGACGGGCGACGACGGGGGGAACCACTTCTCGCCTGCGCCCGGATTCTGGACGAGGTCTTCCGCTGAGCGGAGTGGATCGCTACCTTTCCGGCAACGCATACGCCCCGTGGCAGCGTCGCCTCGGAGCGCAGCCGGTGCCAGGACCTGCCGGCGGCCTCTGCGCGCGTCACCGACGGAACCGGTGATGTGCACGATGCGCAGGAGGACCGCTCGCACTCACCACCAAGGAGTGGGCGTCGTGACCGCGGAGACTTCCCAGACGCTCGACAGAGGACTGCGCGTCCTCAAGCTGCTCGCCGATACCGACCACGGCCTCACCGTCACCGAGCTGTCCAACAAGCTCGGCGTCAACAGGACGGTGGTCTACCGGCTGCTCGCCACGCTCGAACAGCACGCCCTCGTCCGCCGGGACCTGGGCGGTCGTGCCCGGGTCGGGCTCGGGGTGCTGCGCCTGGGACGCCAGGTCCACCCCCTGGTACGGGAGGCCGCGCTGCCCGCCCTCCGCTCCCTTGCCGAGGACATAGGAGCGACGGCACACCTCACGCTGGTCGACGGTGCCGAGGCCCTCGCTGTCGCGGTGGTCGAGCCCACGTGGACGGACTACCACGTGGCGTACCGGGCGGGATTCCGTCACCCGCTCGACCGGGGCGCCGCGGGCCGGGCGATCCTCGCCGCGCGGCAGAGCGTGCTGGCCGAGCCCGGGTACACCCTCACCCACGGTGAGCTGGAGGCCGGGGCGAGCGGGGCCGCCGCGCCGCTGATAGGGGTGACCGGAGTGGAGGGGAGTGTAGGGGTCGTCATGCTGTCCGACTCGGTTCCGGAGCGGGTGGGGCAACGGGTCGTCGACGCGGCCCGCGAGGTCGCCGACGCGTTGCGGTAGCCGGGGCGTCGCGGTGGCCGATGGGTGGCGGCAGCCGGCGCGTTGCTTGCGGTGGCCGGGGCGTTGCGGCAGTTGATGCGTTGCGGTAGCCGGGGCGTCGCGGTGGCCGATGCGTGGCGGCAGCCGTCGCGTTGCTTGCGGTCGCCGGAGCGTTGCGGCAGCCGACGCGTCGCGGCAGCTGCGGTGCTGCGACGGCCGGAGCGTTGCGGCGGCCGACGTGCCGCGGTGGCCGGGGCGCTGTGGAAGAAGGTGGCCGGTGTTCGGGGCGTTCGGCTCGGTGTGGGTGGTTTCGGGACTGTGTGTCGCGGTTTCCGGGGAGGGCGGTGTTCCCGCTCGGCCGGGCGGTCCGAGGGGGTCCGGCTGTGGCAGAAGCCGGGTCCGTGGAGGGGGCCGTTAGATTGGGGGCGTGCTCCCTCTTCTCTCTCGGCTCTCGCGAAACAGCCGCATCGCGGTCTGCGCCCTGCCCGTCGTCGCGCTGTTCGGGGTGGCCGCTGCGGTGCCGTTGCCGTACGCGGTGGCCCAGCCGGGCTCGGCGACCGACGTCCTCGGCAAGGACAAGCAGGGCCGGCCGGTGATCAGCGTGTCCGGGGTGCCGACCAGGGAGACCTCGGGACGGCTGCGGATGACCACGATCGTCGCCACGGGCCCCTCCATCGACCATCGGGTGGGCGACCTGGCCGACGCGTGGTTCCGGGAGGACCGGGCGGTCATGCCGCACGACGTCGTCTATCCGACCGGCGGCGACGACAAGGAGGTCTCCGAGTACAACAAGGGGGAGATGCTCAAGTCGCAGAACGCCGCTGTCTCCGCCGCGCTCGGCTACCTGGGGGACAAGGGCAGAGGCGCCAAGGTGGACCTGCACCTCGCCGACGTCGGCGGCCCCAGTGCCGGCCTGCTTTTCACCCTCGGCATCATCGACAAGATCGACGGCAACGGAGCGGGCGGCGACCTGACCGGCGGTCTCGACGTCGCCGGCACGGGGACGATCGACGCGGACGGAACCGTCGGTCAGGTCGGCGGTGTTCCCCTGAAGATCAAGGGCGCGCGCGCGGACGGGGCCACCGTCTTCCTCGTACCGAAGAACGAGTGCGCGCAGGCCAAGAGCGGGCTGCCGGACGGTATGCGGTTGATTCCGGTCAGCACGCTGACCGATGCGGTCTCGTCACTCGCGGAGCTGGGGAAGAAGGGCGGGGAAGGGAAGGTCCCGCGCTGCTGACCCGGGGAGGGCGGGAGCGACAGGGGGATGTGGACCGCGTGCTGCTGAGGAGTTCAGGGGCACTCACCGGGCGGCGACTGTGCGGAACCGGTGGTCGTGCGGGCCGGGAGCGGCGGTACGGATGAGGCGGAGCCCCAACTCCACGAGGGCCCAGCCCAGTTGCGTGCGTACGAGGTGCTGGGCGGCGGTCCGGGGGGACGAGGAACGGGCCAGGCGGTGGGCTGCGGCTTCGGCACGGAGTTCGGCGGAACGGGTCGCGTGCAGGTGGAGGTGGAGCTCGGAGGGCATGGCAGTGCATCCTCTCGGTCGGTGTGCTTCGTACCTGGGCGGGGAAGGGTCTGTGGGTGGCCGGCGGCAGCGGTGCGTCACTCCCTGGCGAGGGGAAATCCGTGCAGGTGGACGCGGTACTCCTCGGCGGTCTCGGCCGACTTCGCGGCCTCGCCCTTGACCCGGTAACTCTCGATCAGCTCTTCGATGCGCTGGATCATCTCGTGGGCCGCCTCCGGCGTCACGGTGAGGGTGTAGTCGCTGAGCTCGGAGGAGTTGCGCCACTCCTCGGACCAGTCGCGCCGGGTGCCGAGCCAGGTGCTGAGCTCCCGGGTGTGCTCGGTGGCCGCCTCGTGCATCAGGAGGTCCGCTGCCCCGCGGACCGTCGGGTCGGCGTGGTCGGCGAGCCAGTGGCCGAGTCGGGTCCCCTGGTGGACCGACCGCCACCAGCGTTCCCTGCCCTTGCCGTGCTCGGGCGCGTCCTCCACGAACCCGTGGGTCGCGAGCTGCCGCAGGTGGTAGCTGGTCGCCCCGCTGGACTCGCCGAGCCGGTCCGCCAGTTGGGAGGCGGTGGCGGGACCGTGGCGCCGCAGTGCGCGCAGGAGCTGCACGCGCAGCGGGTGGGCGAGTCCGCGCAGGGTGCGGGCGTCGAGCTGTTGGACGGACCGCTCGGGCGTCTCGTCCGGCACGGGGGCCGCATCGGACTTCCCCGTCGGCTGGGAGGGCGGCTGGTGCGGCGCGTCGTGTTCGGGCATGCCTCCACCCTAGAGTTGCAAAGACAGTGTTGCAAGGGGTCGTTTGCAACCACTTCTTTGCATGCGGGTCGGGAGCCTGCCCGCCCCGCGACCCGCCCCGCAACCCTGACCCGTGACTCGCCCCGCAACCCGCCCGGTGGCCCTCACCCGCAACCCGCCGGCCGGCCTCACCTGCAACCCGCCCGCCGACCTCCTCCCCGGGGCCCGCCCGGTCGGCGCCCGGTGGGCCCGCGCTGCCGCCGACCGCCGGACCAGGAGTCGGTCCGCCCCGTCCCTCCGTTACGTCAGCCCGGACGCCTGCTCCACCAGCGGGATGATCCGCAGCGGTACGGGGTTCTCCATGACGATCGCCGTGGAGGCCCGGACGATGCCCTCGAAACCCACCACCCGGTCGATCACCCGCTGAAGATCGGCGTTCGAGCGCGCGACCAGCCGGCACAGCATGTCCCCGTGCCCGGTCGTCGTATGCAACTCCAGCACCTCGGGCACCGTCGCCAGGTGCGCCCGCACGTCCGCCCCCTGCCCCTGCTTGATCTCCAGTGTCGCGAACGCCGTCACCGGATACCCGAGCGCCGCCGGATCCACGTCCGGACCGAAACCCCGGATGACCCCGTTGGACTGCAGCCGGTCCATCCGCGCCTGCACGGTCCCGCGCGCCACGCCGAGGCGCCGCGACGCCTCCAGTACCCCGATCCGGGGCTCCCGGGCCAGCAGCACGATCAGTCGCCCGTCCAGCTCGTCCACTGCCACAGCCGCTCCCGAGGTAGTCATCCTGTACAGATAGCGTGCCCATACTCGCCCTCGACTGGTCGGATTGCCCAGTGAATGCGCGAACTATTGCGCACCTTGCGATGTGGCGGGACGCTCCCCATATGACTGAGACCACGACTGAGACCACTGAGCCCGTCACCCCCGGCACCGCGCGCAAGGCCGATCCCTTCCCGGTCAAGGGCATGGACGCGGTCGTCTTCGCCGTCGGCAACGCCAAGCAGGCCGCCCACTACTACTCGACGGCCTTCGGCATGAACCTCGTCGCCTACTCCGGTCCGGAGAACGGCAGCCGCGAGACCGCCAGTTACGTCCTCACCAGCGGCGGGGCCCGCTTCGTCCTCACCTCCGTCATCAAGCCGACCACCGAGCACGGCCGCTTCCTCGCCGACCACGTCGCCGAGCACGGCGACGGCGTCGTCGACCTCGCCATCGAGGTCCCGGACGCGCGCGCCGCGTACGAGTACGCCACCGCACAGGGCGCCACCGGCCTCACCGAGCCGTACGAGCTCAAGGACGAGCACGGCACCGTGGTACTGGCCGCCATCGCCACGTACGGCAAGACCCGGCACACCCTCGTCGAGCGCAAGGGCTACGACGGCCCGTACCTGCCCGGCTTCGTCGCCGCGTCGCCGATCGTCGCGCCCCCGGCCAAGCGCACCTTCCAGGCCATCGACCACTGCGTCGGCAACGTCGAGCTCGGCAGGATGAACGACTGGGTCGGCTTCTACAACAAGGTCATGGGCTTCACCAACATGAAGGAGTTCGTGGGCGACGACATCGCCACCGAGTACTCCGCCCTCATGTCGAAGGTGGTCGCCGACGGCACCCTCAAGGTCAAGTTCCCGATCAACGAGCCCGCCATCGCGAAGAAGAAGTCGCAGATCGACGAGTACCTGGAGTTCTACGGCGGCGCCGGCGTCCAGCACATCGCGCTCGCCACGAACGACATCGTCTCGACGGTACGCACCATGCGCGCCGCCGGTGTCCAGTTCCTCGACACCCCCGACTCGTACTACGACACCCTCGGCGAGTGGGCGGGCGAGACCCGCGTCCCCGTCGAGACGCTGCGCGAGCTGAAGATCCTGGTCGACCGCGACGAGGACGGCTACCTGCTGCAGATCTTCACCAAGCCGGTCCAGGACCGTCCGACCGTCTTCTTCGAGATGATCGAGCGGCACGGGTCGATGGGCTTCGGCAAGGGCAACTTCAAGGCCCTCTTCGAGGCGATCGAGCGCGAGCAGGAGAAGCGCGGCAACCTGTAGCCCCCAGCGCGGCAAGCGACTTGACGCCTCCCGCTCCGGGGTCGGCTGCCACACCGCTCCCGGTCTCCCCGGGGTCGGCTGCCACGCCGTTCCCGGTCTCCCCGGGGCCGGCCGCCACGCCGCTCCCGGTCTCTCCGGGGTCGGCTGCCACGCCGTTCCCGGTCTCCCCGGGGTCGGCTGTCAGCCGCTCCCGGCCTCTCCGGAACCGGCTGCCACGCCGTCCCGGAATCGGCTGTCACGCTGCTTCGCCGGCCTCCGGGGCAACCGCCGGCCCCGCTTCCGCTCCCTTCGGGACACGCGGCGCACGCCTTCCGCGACCCCCGCCCGGGGCAGGCGACTTCCCCCGCCGACGCCCCCTCCCTCGCTGCGGCCCCACGGACCTGCCCCGTGGGGCCGCAGTGCATCCCGCATCCCCCGCACGCGCGTCCTGCCCCGCCGCTGTGCCCATGCCTGCGCCCGTCGCGTCCTCGCCTCACTCCCGCTTCCGCGGCGCTGTGCCCGCGGGGCTCTGCGTGCGGGGGCGGGGCGCCGACGCGCGCGGTGCGGGCTTCCGGGGCCGGGGCTCCCAGAGCTGGCGCGGGCCACCCTCCGGCGGTTCGCCCAGGCGGGCGAGGGACGCGCGAGCGTGCGGCGCCCACAGGGGCGAGAACACCGGGTTGACCCGCAAGGCCTCCGCCAGGTGTCGGCGGGCCGCCCCGTAGTCGCCGGTGGCCCGTTCGATCTCGCCCCGGTGGTAGAGGAACATCGCGTTCCGCGCGCCCTCCTTCGTTGCCTTCCGCGCGTACTCCCACGCGGCCTCGTCGTCGCCCGTACGGTGCAGTGCCCAGGCGAGCGCGTCTGCGGCCTCCGGGCCCGGGTGACGCGCGAACTCCGCACGCAGCAGCTCCACGGCCGTTTCCGCGTCGCCGTGGTCGCTCTCCAGCCGACCGAGGGCGAGGTCGCCGCGTACGCCCTGCCGGCCGTCGTGCGCGATCCGCGTACGGGCCCACCGGTACTGGGAGTCCCCGTTGCCGCCGCCGGCCTCCGTCAACTCGCCCAACTCCACTGCGTATTCGGGACGTGGAGCCAGGGTGAGGGCCGCCCGGTACGCCTTGGCGGCCTCCGCGGTGCGGCCCGCCCCCGCCAGCACCCGGGCCCGGCCCGCGAGCGCCGTGCCCTGTCTGCGGTCCAGGGACAGCGAGGCGTCGAAGTAGCCCAGGGCGTCCTTCAGGTCGCCCCGCTCCCAGGCGAGTTCACCCGCCCGGTTCAACTGCTCCGCCTTCTCCGCCGAGGTCTCCGCGGTCGCCACGGCCTCCCCGGCCAGCGCGGCCGCGTCCTCGCGCCACCCCTTGTTGCGGTACGTCTGCGCGGTCCACCCCAGCGCCGTCGCCCCGCCACGCCTCCCCAGCAGTTCCTCGGCGGTCCGCCCCGCCGCCTTCGCGTCGCCGAGCCGTCCGTACGCGTCGATCAGGACCGGGTACGCCGTCCACTCCTTCGGCGCCTGCCGTCGTGCGGTCTCGCCCCACCGCCGGGCCGTGGCGAAGTCCCCGCGCGCGTGCGAGAGCCTGGCCATGCCCACCATCGCCGCCACGTTCCCCTTCCCCGCCGCCCGCAGCGTCAGCGAACGGCGCAGTGCCGTCTCCGCCTTCGGGTAGTACGTCGCGTCGGCCGCCCGCGCGCCCCGCTCGACCAGTGCCGCCCCGAGCGCCGTCCACGCACCGTCGTCCCGAGGGCTCGCCCGCACCCGGGCGTTCAGGGCGGCCAGTGAAGTCGCCACCCCCGGAGCCCCTGCCGCCGGCTTCGCCGCGGGCCGTCCACCGTCCGCGTCCCACGCCAGCAGTACGAGCGAACCGGCGGCCAGCACCGCCACCGCGACCGCCGGCACGAGGACCGTCCACCGAACAGCCCGCTTCCCACCCACCCGCGCCTCATCCGCCCGCGTCCCGTCCACCGACGTCCCGCCCACCCGCGTCCCGTCCCCCCGCACCCCGTCCGCACACAGCCTCCCGTCCGCACACAGCCCCCCGTCCCCCCGCGTCCCACCCGCCCCTTCCCTGCCCCCACGCCCCTCGCGCCCGCCACGTCCCCCGGCTGCCCGCTCCCCGTCCGCACGCCGCGTCCCGTCCGCGGGCGGCCTCGGGGGCTGTGGCGGCTCGGCCGGGGGACCCGGCGGCTTGGGGGCGGAGGGGGGCAAGGGCTCCATGGGGTCCATGGCGCTCACTGTGCGCCAGCGCGAGCCGGTACGACGAGCACACCCGCCTGCCGCGATCCGGAACGCAGACGGGTTCACACAGATGGCCCCGGAGTGCCACGCTGAACCCATGGACGATCTTGCGGAACTGCTGCGCGTCGGTCTCCCCGACGAGGCGCTGATCACCGACCCCGACGTCATGGCCGCGTACTCCCGCGACATGGCCGGCTTCTGTGCGGCCGGAGCGCCCGCCGCGGTCGTCCTGCCGCGGACCGTCGAGCAGGTCCAGCACGTCATGCGCACCGCCACCGCGCTGCACGTCCCCGTCGTCCCGCAGGGCGCGCGTACCGGACTGTCGGGCGCCGCCAACGCCACGGACGGCTGCATCGTCCTGTCCCTCGTCGCCATGGACCGCATCCTGGAGATCAACACGGTCGACCGCATCGCCGTCGTCGAACCGGGCGTGATCAACGCCGTTCTCTCCCGCGCCGTCGCCGAGCAGGGCCTCTTCTACCCGCCGGACCCCTCCAGCTGGGAGACGTGCACCATCGGAGGCAACATCGGCACCGCCTCCGGCGGGCTGTGCTGCGTGAAGTACGGGGTGACGGCGGAGTACGTGCTGGGCCTCGACGTCGTCCTCGCCGACGGCCGCCTCCTCACCACCGGCCGCCGCACCGCCAAGGGCGTCGCCGGGTACGACCTGACCCGGCTCTTCGTCGGCTCCGAAGGCAGCCTCGGCGTCGTCGTCCGCGCCGTGCTCGCCCTCCGGCCCGCCCCGCCCCGGCAACTGTCCCTGGCCGCCGAGTTCCCGTCCGCCGACGCCGCCTGCGAGGCGGTCTGCGCGATCATGGAACGCGGACACGCCCCGTCCCTGCTGGAAATCATGGACCGCACCACGCTGCACGCGGTCAACGCCCTGGCCCGGATGGGCCTGCCGGAGTCGACCGAGGCCCTGCTCCTCGCCGCTTTCGACACCCCCGACCCGCTGGCCGACCTGGCCGCCGTCGGCGAGGTGTGCACCGAGTTCGGCGCCACCCGGGTGGTGCCGTCGGAAACCTTCGCGGAGTCCGAACTCCTGCTTCAGGCGCGGCGGTTGTCGCTCACCGCCCTCGAAGCGGTGAAGTCCGCCACGATGATCGACGACGTGTGCGTACCCCGCTCGAAGCTCGGCGCGATGATCGGGGGCACCGCCGCCATCGCCGCCAAGCACGGCCTCACCATCGGGGTCTGTGCCCACGCGGGCGACGGCAACACCCACCCGGTGGTCTGCTTCGACTCCGCCGACGAGGACGAGTCGCGGCGCGCCCGCGAGTCCTTCGACGAGATCATGGCTCTGGGGCTGGAACTGGGCGGCACGATCACCGGCGAACACGGCGTCGGCGTACTGAAGAAGGACTGGCTGGCCCGCGAAATCGGTCCGGTGGGCATGGAGTTGCAGCGCTCGGTCAAAGCGGCCTTCGATCCGCTGGGGATCCTCAATCCCGGCAAGCTGTTCTGAGACCGGGGTCCGCGATGTAGGTCCAGGGTCGGCGGGGGAGTGGGCCGATGGTCCGATGCGCAGGGGCGCGGGGACCGCATAGCGTGCGGACACAGGCCAGTTGCCGACCGTACCGACGAGGAGCACTCGTGCCCGCACGCCTCGACCACACCATCGTTCACAGCCGCGACCGTTTCGCCTCCGCCCGCTTCCTCACGGAACTCATGGGCGCCCCCGACCCCAAGCCCTTCGGCCCGTTCGCGAGCGTCCTGCTGGAGAACGGCGTCACGCTCGACTACGTGGACGCCGACAGCGACCGCATCGTCTCGCAGCACTTCGCGTTCCTGGTCAGCGACGCCGAGTTCGACGAGATCCTCGCCCGCATCCAGGAACGCTCCATCCCCTACTGGGCCGACCCGTACCACTCCACGCCCCAGCAGATCAACCACGAGCACAAGGGCCGCGGCTTCTACTTCAGCGACCCGGACGGCCACAACCTCGAATTCCTCACCCACACCTACGTGACCGACTAGCCCTCCCCGTCCTGCGAGGTCGCCAGCAGCTCGGCCAGCGCGTCGTCCAGGCCGAGCCGCTCGCTCTCCGTCCCCGGCGGCACCATCGCCAGCGTCCGCTCCAGCCACGCCGACACCACCGGCGACGACGCCTCCAGAAGGGCGTCGCCCTCCGGCGAGGTCAGTGCCACACACACGACGGAACTGCCCGCGACCTTCGTCGGCCAGATCCGGACGTCTCCGTGCCCGCACGGACGGAACACCCCGTCGATCAGCAGTTCCCGTGCGAACGTCCAGCAGACCGGGTAGTCCGACCCGATGTGGAAGGTGATGTGCACCGCGAACGGGTCGTCGGTCCGGTACACCAACCGGGCCGGCACCGGGATGGCGCGCTCGGGGGACAGAACCAGGTCGAGCTCCAGCTCGCGCTCCACAACGGTGTGCTCCATGACTGCACTTCCTTTCCGGTACGAGGCCCGACGGCGGGCCGTACCAGGAGAGAGCACGCCGGTCGCCATCCATTACGCGACTTACGAAGAAGTTCTGCGAACGTCACGGCATTGACCGGAAAGTGGTGCATCCGGTCGGACCGGCCCGGTGGCGGGCGGCCGTCTGGTAGATGTGGTCCCCGGAAATCCAGACAACGAGGCCCCCAACAGATACGGGACACGGTGATGAGCGCCCCCACACCGGCCAACGGCGACCACGCGACCAGCCACGGCTTCTATCCCGATCCGTCCATTCCGGGCTATGTCCGGTACTGGAACGGCAGTTCGTGGGTTCCCGGCACCAGCCGTCCCGCGCCCGCGCCCGGTGAGCCCATGCCCACCCCGCCCCCCGGCGCCGTCCCGGCCGTCACCCCCCACGCGGGCCTCCCGAACCTGGCTTCCGTCCCTGCCCGCGCACCCGTCTCGGCCCCCGCGCCCACCCCCGCTCGGGTGGAGGAGACCGGCCCCTTCGCCCCGGTGGAGGAGACCGGTCCGTTCTTCTTCGACGAGGAGGAGCGGGCGCAGGAGGCCGAGCGGGCGCGCCCGCAGCACGCCGGGGGAGAGGTGGAGGTACGCCACAGGGCCGACCCCGCGCCCGCCGCCCCCGCCTGGCAGGCCGACACCTCCCGGCAGGACGGCTTCGGCGGCGAGCGCGACCGCCGCGTCTCCTGGGGCTCCCCGGCGTCCCCCGGCTCCCCGCCCGACGCCGCACCGCCGCACACCCCGTCCGCAGCGTCCCCCTCCGCCGCATCCTCGTCCGCCCTCACCCCCGCCCCGCCGCACGGCCGCACCCCGCCCCAGCCCCGCACCCCGGCCGCCGAGCCCCGCACGGCCGACCCCCGCACGGGTGGTTCCCGCCCGGGGGACCCCGGCACGGGCGACCCCCGTACCGCCGACCCCCGTACGCCGGGCGGCTCCGACGCCCCGCCCCCTCGCGGTGAACGTCCGGCCCTGGAACCACCGGCCGCCCAGCCCACCGGCCGGCCGGGCCGCCCCCGCGGAGCGGCATCCGGAGTTTCCGGTCCGGTCCGCTCGCCCTCTCCGGTGCAGGCACCGGCCGCGTCTCCCGCCCCCACCGCTGCCTCCGCCCCGGCGCCCGCCGACGGCACGATGTCCATCCGTACGATCAAGCCCGCCCCGCGCACCCCCTCCGCGCCCCGGACCCAGCCCCCCTCCCAGGAAGCCCGGTCCGCGCCCGCCCCGGCCCACCACACCGCGTCCGCCAAGCACCCCGCATCAGCCAGGACCTCCGCGTCGGCACAGTCCTCCGCACCGGCCCGCACCCCGGTTCCTTCACCGGGCCGTACCGCACCCCCGCCCCCGGCCTCCGCCTCCGCCTCCGCCTCCGCGGACGGTCCCGTCACCCCGTGGAAGCCGCCCGTCGAGGACCCCTTCACCAGGGCCGCCCGGGAGCAGGCCGCCGCCCGGCCCGCCGGGCTCGGCCGCCGTCTCGCCGCACGGCTGATCGACACCCTCGTCCTCGGCGCGGCGGTCGGCGCCGTCGCGGTGCCGCTCGTCGCGCAGGCCGTCGACCACATCGACGAGAAGATCCGCGCGGCGAAGCTGTCCGGCACGACGGTGACGGTCTACCTCCTGGACAGCACCACGGTCGGGATCCTCGCCGCCGTCCTGGGCGCCTTCCTGGTCCTGGGTGTGCTGTACGAGGCGGTGCCGACCGCCAAGTGGGGCCGCACCCTCGGCAAGAAGCTCCTGAGGCTCCAGGTCCGCGACATCGAGGAGCACGAGCCGCCCGGGTTCGGCGGGGCGATGCGCCGCTGGCTGGTGTACGGGGTGCTGGGCATCCTCGGCATCGGGGTGCTCAACGTCCTGTGGTGCCTGTTCGACCGGCCGTGGCGGCAGTGCTGGCACGACAAGGCGGCACGCACCTTCGTCGCGGGGAAGTGCTGAACACCGCACGCTTCCCGACGTCCGGCGCGTCTCGTGCGCACGGAGTGACGCCGACGTCCGGTGCGACCCCGACGTCCGGTGCGACCCCGTGCGTACGCCCGCCCGCCCGGACGCCCGCCCGGACGCGTCCCGTACGACCGCGTGCCCCACGGCCCGTCACCTGATCGGCCGTCACCGCTCGCGCCGCCTTCACCGACTTGGCCCCCGCCGTCCCCCGAACGGCGCCCGAGCCGTTGCGGGCCCCGGGCGCCGGGAGTCGACTTCCGGGTATGAGCACCGATCAGCCGCCGCCCGGCATGCCGCCCGAGAACGATCCGTTCCGCAAGTACCCGCCGCCCCCGCAGGGCGGCGCCGGCAGCCCCTACGACCCGCCTCCGGGCGGTGCGGGGGACGGCGGCTCGCTGCCTCCGTACGGCGGAGGCCCGTACGACGGCGGCTACGGGAGCGGCGGCACGGGCGGTTTCGGCGGGAACGACCCGCTCGCCGGGATGCCGCCGCTCGCCTCGACCGGCAAGCGGTTCCTCGCCCGGCTCGTCGACCTGCTCGTTGTGGGCATCCCGCTGGCGATCCTGAGCATCCCGTTCGGGACCTACCGCGAGGTCACCGAGACGACCGACGACTTCGGCGACACGATCACCCAGTTCAGCAGCGGCAAGAGCCTGCTCTTCCAGGTGCTGTCGATCGTCGTCTACATCGCCTACGACACCCTGATGACGAAGAAGACCGGCCAGACCCTCGGCAAGCGCCTGATGGGCCTGCGGGTCGCGATGCTCAACGACGGCACCCTGCCGCCGACCAACACCGCCCTGGTGCGCGCCGCGGTGCTGTTGCTGCCCGCCCTGCTCTGCTGCCCCTGCCTGTGGTGGGTCATCACGCTGGTGGTGATCGCCGTGGACAAGCCCTACCACCAGGGCGTGCACGACAAGGCGGCCAAGACCGTCGTCGTCACCGTCGCCTAGCGGCGGTCCGCCGTCTCCGGTGCTAGCCGTGCAGCGAGTGCCGGCCCGCCGAGGCCGCCGAGGGGCGCGCGCGGGGTCCGGGCACCCGGAGTCCGTCGGGCTTCCCGGCGGCGGGCGCGGGAACGGCCGCGGGACTCGCGGCAGTCCCGCGGACCGTGTCCGGGGCCGGGCGCACGCGCGGCGTCGGTACCGTCATGGCCACCAGCAGCCCGAGCGCCAGCCCCGCGCACGCGATGAGCGCGATCCAGACCGGTGAGGCGGTCCGCGAGAGCAGCAGCATGGCGACGGTGGCGAAGACCACGGTCGTCGCCCCGTACGCGCACTGGGCGGCGGTGGGGGCCGGGGTCGGGATCCGGTTCGGAGTCTGGCGCGTCCGCTGCATGGCAGTTCCGTCCTCGGAGCACGGGGGTGGGGTCGCGGGGTCTCGGCTGAACCCTACGACGATGAGCTTCCCGCACGGAACGCCCGGTAAGCGTGACCTAACCCGCGGTACCGATGCACGGGGGGCGCACGGCGTCACCGCGCCGTCCGCGCCTTGAGACGCGAGCGCCCTCAGCGGGCGGCCCGGTGGCCGTCTTCCCATTTTCCACACGGAAGTTGTGGCCTACAAGAAGTCCGGATAGCGGAGTTGATGAACTGCCTAGCGTGCACGACAAGTTCATGTCAAGGTCTGTCTTTTCTGTTGCATCTCCGGTCGAATGTCGTCACTTGTGACGCGTGCCGTACGACGGACCCCCCACCTTTCGGGCCGGCGGCCGCGGGGGAGGACACCACCAAGTGACCAGCAACAGACGTGCCTTGAGAGGTACGGCCGTGCTCGTGGCGCTCGCCGCGACCGCTGCCACCGCCTCGACCTTCGCCACCGCGCAGGCGGCCCCCGGGCCGACCGGCCCGCAGACCCCGGCGGTGGTCGGCCACCAGGACCCGGCGGGCGGCCCCGGGGCCGCGCACGCCGGCCACGTCCACGGTGCGACCGGCCCGAACGGCAAGGCGGACAAGGGACACGTCATCGACGGCCCGCACAGCGCCCAGCAGGCCCAGCAGCGCCAGAGCGCCCTGGAAGAGGTCCTCAAGGGGACTAAGAAGGTCGAGAAGCGCGGCTCCTCGAAGGTCGTCAAGCTGGACGACAAGAAGTACGTGGAGCTCGGCCGCGAACGCACCGACCAGATCTTCACGATCCTGGTCGAGTTCGGCGACAAGGTCGACGACACCACCATGTACGACCCGGACGGCGCGGGCCCCAGGCCGCCCGTCAAGAAGTACGGCGGCACCCCCGGCCCCCTGCACAATCAGATAGCCGAACCGGACCGCACGAAGAACAACTCCACCGCCTGGAAGAAGGACTACGACCGGGCGCACTACCAGCAGCTGTACTTCGGCACCGGAAAGGGACCGGACGGCAAGCCCGTCGAGTCCCTCAAGACCTACTTCGAGAAGACCTCCTCCGGTCGCTACTCGGTGGCCGGCAACGTCTCCGACTGGGTCAAGGTCGAGTACAACGAGGCCCGTTACGGCTCGGACTACTGCGGCAGCAACAACTGCCCCAACGTCGAGGACCTGGTCCGCGACGGCGTCAACGCGTGGGTCGCGCAGCAGAAGGCGGCCGGCAGGTCCGACGCCGACATCAAGGCCGACATGTCGAAGTACGACGTGTGGGACCGCACCGACCACGACAACGACGGCGACTTCGACGAGCCCGACGGCTACATCGACCACTTCCAGGTCGTGCACGCCGGCGAGGACGGCTCGGCGGGCGGCGGCGCGCAGGGCACCGACGCGGTGTGGGCGCACCGGGGCTACGCCTTCTCGCGCGACGACGGCGACACCGGTCCGGCGGGCTTCAAGGCCGGCGGCACCCCGATCGGCAACACCGGCATCTGGGTCGGCGACTACACGGCGCAGCCGGAGAACGGCGGACTGGGCGTCTTCGCCCACGAGTACGGCCACGACCTGGGTCTGCCGGACCTGTACGACACCACGAACGGCGCCGAGAACTCGGTCGGCTTCTGGTCGCTGATGTCGGCGGGCTCCTGGCTGGGCACCGGCAAGAACGAGATCGGCGACCTCCCGGGCGACATGACCGCCTGGGACAAGCTCCAGCTCGGCTGGCTCGACTACGAGAAGGCGAAGGCGGGCACGACCTCCCTGCACAAGCTGGGCGTCTCCGCGTACAACACCCGCAACCCGCAGGCCGTCGTCGTCGAGCTGCCGCCCAAGAAGAACGTCGCCACCTCGGTCGTGAAGCCCGCCGAGGGCGCCAAGCAGTGGTGGAGCGACTACGGCGACGACCTGTCGACCACGCTGGAGCGCGAGGTCGACCTCACCGGCAGGACCAAGGCGTCCCTGGAGCTCACCGGCTGGTGGGACATCGAGGCCGACTACGACTACCTGTACACGCAGGTGTCCACGGACGGCGGCGCGAGCTGGCAGACCGTCGACGGCACCGCCGACGGCGAGACGATCACCCGCGACGGCGGCGACAAGCCCGCCCTGACCGGGGTCTCCGGCACCCACAAGCAGCTCGTCTACCCGCTGGACGCCTACGCGGGGAAGAAGATCGACGTCCGGTTCCGCTACAAGACGGACGGCGGCGCGGGCGGCAAGGGCTTCACGGCCGACGCCCTCACCGTCAAGGCGGACGGCGCCGCACTGTTCACCGACGACGCCGAGGGCGGCGACAACGGGTGGACCGCGCGCGGCTTCTCGCGCGTCGGGGAATCGGTCGTCGGCGACTTCCCGCAGTACTACCTCGCGGAGAACCGCCAGTACGTGTCGTACGACAAGACCCTCAAGGTGGGCCCGTACAACTTCGGGTTCCGGGGCACCGACCGTCCCGACTGGGTCGAGCACTACGCGTACCGGCCCGGCCTGATGATCTGGCAGTGGGACACCTCGCAGCGCAACAACAACGTCAGCGAGCACCCCGGCAAGGGCCTGCTGCTGCCGGTCGACGCCCATCACGAGCCGCTGAAGTGGGCGCACGACGGCAAGCTGATCTCCAACAAGATCCAGCCGTACGACGCCGCCTTCAGCTGGTACCCGAACCCGGGCTTCACGCTGCACAAGGACGGCCGGCCCACCCGCATCCCGGGCCGGCTCGGCGTTCCGTACTTCGACGACCGCAAGAACACCTACTGGTCGAAGGACAACCCCACAGGCAGCGTCCAGACAACTGACACCAACACCCGGATCTCCATCGTGAGCCAGCCGCCGAACGGCCAGACGATGACGATCCTGGTCGGGAAGTCCGGCCGCTAAAGGTCACTTTCGCGCCATAATCGCAGGTCAGAGCATGATCGGCCGTCGTCCCTCTAGCGGGCGGCGGCCGATCGCGTTTAGATGCCTCTTACGTACTCGCTATTGACGCGATGTCTCACGGGGAGATCCGGGACGTCGGACGGGGGAGTGACAGGCATGTCCGCCGGAGGTTTCCACAGGCTCCCGAACGGGAGCGTGGTCGTGGCCCTGAACCTGCCGCGCCCCGGCCCCTCGGGCGACCGGGTCCGCATCCTCGTGCACGCCGCGAACCGCTCCCGCGCCCTGACCAGGCTGCGGAACCTGGGGCTGCGCGCGGTGTACCTGCGTGGGAACGCCGAGCCGCCCACCCCGGACGAGATCACCGCCGTACTGCACCATCCCGACGGCCTGCTGTGGCGCGGCGCGCCGCAGTGCCGCCAAGAACTCTGGCACCCGATACGCGCCCTCCTGCGCCCGGCGGGCTGACCGGACGCCCGCGAGCCCCCCCCCGGTCGCCCGGTCCGCCGGTCCGCCCCGCACACCCGGTGTCCCGGGCGGGCTCACACCACCGGCTTGCCGCTCAGCCGCACGCCCGCCGCCCGCAGCTCCTCCAGCGCCGCCTCCGTGGTGGGCGCGGCGACGCCCGCCGTCAGGTCCAGCAGGACGTGCGTGGTCAGGCCCTCGCGGGCCGCGTCCAGGGCGGTGGCGCGCACGCAGTGGTCGGTGGCGATGCCGACGACGTCGACCTCGGTGACGTCGCGGGCGCGGAGCCAGTCGGCCAGTGTGACGCCGTTCTCGTCGAAGCCCTCGAAACCGCTGTACGCGGCGGAGTGGGCGCCCTTGTCGAAGACGGCGGCGATCGCGCCGGAGGCGACCACCGGGGCGAAGTTCGGGTGGAAGCCGACGCCCTCCGTCCCGGCCACGCAGTGCACCGGCCAGGACCGGACGTAGTCGGGGTTCGGCGAGAAGTGGTCGCCGGGGTCGATGTGGTGGTCGCGGGTGGCGACGACGTGCCGGTAGCCGGCCTGGGAGTCGCCGATCAGTTCGGTGATCGCGGCGGCGACGTCGGCCCCGCCCGCGACCGCGAGGCTGCCGCCTTCGCAGAAGTCGTTCTGCACGTCGACGACGATCAGGGCGCGGTGCATGGCATGGTCCTCAATCACTGGGCCCCGTGGAGGGGCCCGGTCCGGTGGAAGCCGTTCGTCCTCTACGAGGGTAGAGACTCCGGCGGTCTGGGGGGAGTGGGCATGCGGGACCACGGGGGCGGGTGTGCCGCGCGTACCCGGCCGGGGTGACCGTGGGTCACACGTACTCGGTCGGGATGACCGGCTCGCCCCGGGAGAGCTGTACGGCGGACATCGGCAGCGCGCCGCGGGCGCGGACGTGCCGGGCGCGGGCGGCGTCCAGCGGTTCGTGGGCCACGACCTCGCCGCCCTTGACCAGCTCGGTCTGGAGCAGGTGGTCGGCGAGCTCGGCGGGGACCTGGTCGGTGCCGATCACCTCCGCCTCCGCGATCCCGTAGGCGTCGGGCCTGCGGGCCGCCCACTTGCGGCCGCCGCGCGAGGACTTCGCGCCCAGCGACTTCTTGGCCACGGGGACCAGCGGGGCCTTTGGGTCGGCGGACTGCGCGCGGGCCACCAGCTTGTAGACCATCGAGCAGGTGGGGTGGCCGCTGCCGGTCACCAGCTGGGTGCCGACGCCGTACGCGTCCACCGGGGCCGCCGCGAGGGAGGCGATGGCGTACTCGTCGAGGTCGGAGGTGACGACGATCCGGGTGCTGGTGGCGCCCAGCTCGTCGAGCTGCTGGCGGACCCGGTGGGCGACCAGCAGGAGGTCGCCGGAGTCGATCCGTACCGCTCCGAGGTCCGGGCCCGCGACCTCGACGGCGGTGCGGACGGCCTCGGCCACGTCGTAGGTGTCGACGAGCAGGGTGGTGCCGCTGCCCAGCGAGTCCACCTGGGCCCGGAAGGCGTCGCGCTCGCTGTCGTGCAGCAGGGTGAAGGCGTGGGCGGAGGTGCCGACGGTGGGGATGCCGTAGCGGAAGCCCGCCGCCAGGTCGGAGGTGGAGGCGAAGCCGCCGACGTACGCGGCGCGGGCCGAGGCCACCGCGCTCAGCTCGTGGGTGCGGCGGGCGCCCATCTCGATCAGCGGACGGCCGCCCGCCGAGGCCGACATGCGGGAGGCGGCGGCGGCGATCGCCGAGTCGTGGTTGAGGATGGAGAGGATCACCGTCTCCAGCAGCACGCACTCCGCGAAGCTGCCCTCGACGCGCAGGATCGGGGAGCCGGGGAAGTACACCTCCCCCTCCGGGTAGCCCCAGATGTCGCCGCCGAAGCGGTAGGAGGCGAGCCATTCCAGCGTGGGCTCGTCGACGATGCCCTGCTCGCGGAGGAAGGCCAGGACGTCCGCGTCGAAGCGGAAGTTCTCCACGGCGTCCAGGACCCGCCCGGTACCGCCGACGACGCCGTAGCGCCGTCCGGAGGGCAGGCGGCGGGTGAAGACCTCGAAGACGGAGCGGCGGTCGGCGGTGCCGCCGCGCAGCGCCGCCCGCAGCATCGTCAGCTCGTACTGGTCGGTGAAGAGAGCCGTCGAGGGGACGCCCACCCGTCGCCCACCCCCGCCCTGTCCGGGAGCCTCGCGCTCTTCTTCTTCCGGCAGCCCGCGATCCGCTGTGTTCATACGACGGATGCTACCCCCTATCTCGTCAGAGTGACGAAATCTATTCCGCCGTCGGGGTCACGGTCGGCCGGGGGCCGTTTGTGCGACGGCCCTCCTGCGGTGGCAGCATGGGAGACGTGAGTGTCGCCCCCGTAGAGATCGAACGCCCCGAGTCGGCCGAGGAGACGTCCGTCGTCCCCGAGCCGGACACCCCCTGGGTGACCCTGGTCCACAACGACCCGGTCAACCTCATGAGTTACGTGAGCTACGTCTTCCAGACGTACTTCGGATACTCCAAGGAGAAGGCGAACAAGCTGATGCTCGACGTCCACCACAAGGGCCGGGCGGTCGTCTCCGCGGGCAGCCGCGAGGAGATGGAGCGCGACGTGCAGGCGATGCACGGGTACGGGCTGTGGGCGACCCTCTCCCAGGACCGCACCTGATGCCGGGCTACTTCGAGGCCGTCCCCGGCGGCGGTGCGGCCGTTGCCCTGGACCCGGTCGAGACGTCCATCCTGCGCTCCCTGGCCGTGCAGCTGCTGGAGATGATCGGTCCGGGCGACGAGCCGGTCGAGGGCGAGGACCCGCTCGCCGCACTGTTCGCCGAAGGGCCCAGCGAAGCGCCCGCCGACCCGGCGCTCGCCCGGCTCTTCCCCGAGGCGTACGTCGATCCCCGCTCGGAGCCGGACGCGGAGCTGCTCGCCGCCTCCGCCGAGTTCCGTCGCTTCACGGAGAACGACCTGCGGACCAGGAAGCGCGAGGATGCGCTGTCCGTCGTACGCTCACTGGACGCACTCGCGCCGGCTGCCGGGGACGCCGGGCCCGGTCTCGTACTGAAGCTGGACGCGGACGCGTCGCGGCGGTGGCTCGGCACCCTCAACGATCTGCGTCTGACGATCGCCTCCCGGCTGGAGATCACGGACGAGGACGGCAGCGACGAGCTGTACTCGCTGCCCGACGACGATCCGCGCAAGCCGATGGTGATGGCGTACCTGTGGCTGGGCGGCTTGCAGGAGACCCTGGTCGACACCCTGCTGCCGTAGCGGACGCCGACGGGCCTGTCCACCCCTTGGGACGTGACTGTTCGCTCAGCGGACGCTCAAATCCGGATAACGATCCCATTACCGTATGCGCCAAATTACGCTGTTTATGGCCTTCGCCCGACGGGTGAGTGACCTGCGTCACATTACGGGGGGCGTAACGCGTGGTAAGACTGCACAACTCCGCCCCCGGCACCACCCCTCGCCGGGGCGGAACAGGACTGGCAGACCGCCAGCGCGCACGGCCGAGGCAGCACGGATTCCACGCACCCGCAGACGTCCCCTGTCCACGTCCACGGACGTCCACGGACTCCGTACGCCCTGACATCGCCGACCGGACAACGGCGTTCGCTCAAGCCCGTATTTCCGCACGCCGCGCCCTACAGCGTGGCTGTCCTGCGCCACCGAGGTAGCACCCATGTCACTTGACTCCATCACCAGCGACGTCGACAAAGCCGTCAACGGCTTCTTCGAACCGATCTCCACCTGGCTCACCGAAGTCGTCTTCTACTCCGTGCCCGTCGCCGGGACCGAGCTGCCACTCATCGTGGTCTGGCTCGTCGTCGCCGGACTGATCTTCACGTTCTGGTTCGGCTTCGTCCAGCTCCGCAAGTTCAAGCTGGCCTTCGACGTGGTGCGCGGGAAGTACGACGACGCGGACTCGGCCGGCGAGGTCAACCACTTCCAGGCGCTCACCGCCGCCGTCTCCGGCACCGTCGGCCTCGGCAACATCGCCGGCGTCGCCGTCGCCGTCACCATCGGCGGACCCGGCGCGACGTTCTGGATGATCCTCTGCGGCCTGCTCGGCATGGCCACCAAGTTCGTCGAGGTCACCCTCGGTGTGAAGTACCGCGAGGTGCACGAGGACGGCACCGTCTCCGGCGGACCCATGCACTACCTGCCCAAGGGCCTGCGGGAGCGCTTCGGCAACGGCGGACACCGGCTCGGCAAGGTCCTCGCCGTGCTCGCCTCCGTGATGATCCTCTTCTTCGGTCTCTTCGGCGGCAACCTGCTCCAGGTCAACCAGAGCTACGCCCAGCTGGCCTCCGTCACCGGCGGCGACGACGGCTTCGTCGGCTCCTCCAGCGGCGCCCTCTTCTTCGGCCTGCTGATCGCCGCCCTCGTCGGCATCGTGCTCATCGGCGGCATCCGCTCCATCGCCTCCGTCACCAGCCGCCTGGTCCCCGCCATGGCGATCATGTACGTCCTCGCCTGCCTGACCGTCATCCTCGTCAACGTCACCGCCGTGCCCGCCGCCATCGGCACGATCGTCACCGAGGCGTTCAACCCCCAGGGCGTCGCGGGCGGCCTGATCGGCGCACTGATCGTCGGCTTCAAGCGGGCCGCGTTCTCCAACGAGGCCGGTCTCGGCTCCGCGCCGATCGCCCACTCCGCGGTGAAGACCAAGCACCCGGCGAGCGAGGGCCTGGTCGCCCTCCTGGAGCCGTTCATCGACACGGTCGTCATCTGCACCATGACCGCACTGACCATCGTCGTCGCCAACCCGGCGAGCTGGCTGAAGGCCCGCGAGACGAAGGAGGACATCGGCGGCGTCACCATCACCTCCGACGCCTTCGCCACCGTGATGCCCTGGTTCCCCATGCTGCTGACCGTCGCGGTCCTGCTGTTCGCCTTCTCCACCGTGCTCACCTGGGGCTACTACGGCCTCAAGGCATGGTCGTACCTCTTCGGCCGCAGCAAGACCAGCGAGATCACCTTCAAGGTCCTCTACAGCATCGGCGCGGCCTCCGGCGCGATGCTCTCCCTGTCGACCCTGTTCGACATGGCCGACGCGGTGCTCTTCATGCTCGCCGTTTTCAACATCATCGGGCTCTACCTGCTGGCCCCGGTCGTCAAGCGGGAGCTGGCCTCCTTCCTGGAGTACGCGAAGGGCCGCAAGGCCGACGCACTGCGGAAGACCGCCGAACCGGTCGAGTGACCCGGCCGCCGGAACACACCGGCCGTCCAGCATGCGGTCCCGTCCGTACCGTCCCTCGGTACGGGCGGGACCCTTTGCATATCCTGGCCCGCATGCTGACCCTTTCCCGCACCCTGTACGACCAGATCGTCGCCCACGCGCGCGCCGACCACCCCGACGAGGCGTGCGGCATGGTCGCGGGCCCCGAGGGCACCGGCCGCCCCGAGCGGTTCATCCCCATGCTGAACGCCGCCCGCTCGCCCACCTTCTACGAGTTCGACTCCGGCGACCTGCTGAAGCTCTACCGCGAGATGGACGACCGGGACGAGGAGCCGGTGATCGTCTACCACTCGCACACCGCGACCGAGGCGTACCCCTCCCGCACGGACGTCACCTACGCCAACGAACCCGGCGCGCACTACGTCCTGGTCTCCACCGCGGACACCGACGGCCTCGGCGACTTCCAGTTCCGCTCGTACCGGATCGTGGACGGAGTGATCACGGAGGAGGAGGTCCAGGTCGTGGGGTAGCGGCCGGGCGGCGCCGGACCGCGGGACCGGCACGGACACCGCTCCCGCGACCGGCGCGCCTGTCCCCGCCCGCCGCACCTGCACTCGCCGCGCCCGCACCCGCACCCGCACCCGCCGCACCCGCCGCACCTGCTGCGCCCGCCGCAGCCGCACCCGCCGACCGCGGACGGCCATGTGGTGGCCGCCCCCGCGGACGACCGCGCGAACGGCGCGTCGGACCGCACCGCCGCACCGGGCGGAGGCCGCGCCGGATCCCGCCGACGCGGCCGGTGCGGACGGCTTGCGCCCCGGGTGAGACACTGTGGCCGACTTGGGCGGCAGGACCCAGGAAGCCGGTGCGAATCCGGTGCGGTCCCGCCACTGTGACCAGACGCAAACGTCTGCCAGCCAGGAACTGACCTGCCGCCTCCCATCCGCACCAGGGGACGAGGAAATCCCCCAAGGAGGCCCCCGCATGCCCGTTCGCCGTACCCGCCGCGCGCTCGTCCTCGCCGCCGCAGCCGCCACCCTGCTCCCGCTCACCGCCTGCGCGGGCGGCACCCAGGACGCCACCAAGGCCGAGGACGACGCGAAGGCCGCCCCCGGCTTCCCGTACACCGTCGAGAACTGCGGCGTGAAGACCACCTTCACCAAGCCCCCCGCGCGCGCCCTGCCGATGAACCAGCACGCCACCGAGATCCTCCTGGAACTGGGCCTGGCCTCCTCCGTCACCGGCAGCGCCTACCTCGACGACAAGGTCCTGCCGAAGTACGAGAAGGACTACGCGAAGATCCCCGTCGTCGCCGAGGAGTACCCCTCCAAGGAGAAGCTCCTCGCGGCCAACCCCGACTTCGTGTACGGCGGCTACGCCTCCGCCTTCGACGCCAAGCAGGGCCGGAGCCGCGAGGACCTCAAGAAGTCCGGCATCGACTCCCGGCTGAACATCGAGTACTGCACCGACGGCTCCAGCGCCGTCGACGACATCTACCGCGAGGTCTCCGAGGTCGGCCGGACCTTCGGCGTCGGCACCCGCGCCGACAACTGGGTCGCCGCCGCGAAGAAGACCGTCGACGCCACCGCCGCCGCACTCAAGGGCGTCGAGCCGGTCAGCGTCTTCGCCTACGACAGCGGCGACAAGACCGCCTCCACCGCGGGCGGCAAGGGCATCGCCAACGAGATGATCACCCGGGCCGGCGGCACCAACGTCATGGCCGACCTCCCCAAGCCCTTCGCCGACGCCTCCTGGGAACAGGTCGTCACCCGCAAGCCCGACGTCATCATGATCATCGACTACGGGTCGACGACCGTGGAACAGAAGAAGAAGCGCCTCCTCGACGACCCCGCCCTCAAGGACGTCCCGGCGATCAAGAACAAGAAGTTCGCCGTCATGCCCCTGTCCGAACTCGTCGTCGGCGTCCGCGCACCCGCCGCCATCGAACGCCTCGCCCACCAGCTGCACCCCGAACTCGACAAGTAACCGGCCGTGAGCTGCAAGACCCCGCCCGCCCGCGGGCCGCTGCGCTACACCCTCGTCGTCACCGTCCTCGCCGCCGCACTCGCGGCGGCGATGGTCGCCGGACTCGCCCTCGGACAGGTCCGGATACCGGCGGCCCAGGTCCTCGACATCGTCACCGGCGGCGCCGAACCCAGCCCCTTCCGCACGATCGTGCTCGACGTGCGGATGCCACGCGTCCTGCTCGGAGCGGTCGTCGGAGCCGGACTCGCGGTCGTCGGCACGGTCCTCCAGGCCCTCGTGCGCAACCCGCTCGCCGACCCGTACCTGCTCGGCATCTCCTCCGGCGCGTCGGCGGGCGTCGTGCTCGTCATCGTCTTCGGCCTCGGCAGTTCCCTGGGACTCGCCACCACCGTCACGATGCCCGCCGGAGCCTTCGCCGGATCACTGCTCGCCCTCGTCCTCGTCTACACCCTGGCCCGCCGCGGCGGGCAGATGACCGGCACCCGCCTCGTCCTCGCCGGCGTCGCCGTCGCGTACATCCTCTCCGCCCTCACCAGCCTCGTCATGGTCACCTCCGCGAAGCGCGAGCACTTCCAGGAGGCCATGTACTGGACCCTCGGCGGCCTCGGCAGCGCCCGCTGGGACATGCTGCCGCTGCCCGCCGTCGTCCTCGCCGCCGGCACCGCGCTGCTCGTCGCCCTCGCCAGGCCGCTGGACCTGATGCTGGTGGGGGAGGAGGGAGCGACGGTCCTCGGACTCGACACCTCCCGCTTCCGGGCCTGGGTCTTCGTGCTCACCTCCCTCGTCACCGGCGTCCTCGTCGCGGTCTCCGGCGCCATCGGGTTCATCGGCCTGCTCGTCCCGCACGCCGCCCGCATGCTCGTCGGCGCCTCCCACCGCACCCTGCTGCCCGTCGTCGCGCTCGCCGGAGCCGCCTTCCTCGTCCTCGCCGACCTCGGCGCCCGCGTCATCGCCGAACCCCAGGACATCCCCGTCGGCATCCTCACCGCCCTCGTCGGCGGCCCGTTCTTCCTGTGGCTGCTGCGCCGCCGCCCCGAAGGAGCACCGGCATGACCGTCCTGCGCCCCGAAGGAGCACCGGTATGACCGTCCTGCGCACCGAAGGGCTGAGCTACGGAACGGACGGCCGCCACCTCGTCGACACCGTCGACATCGAGGCCCGCGCGGGCGAGACCGTCGGACTCGTCGGCCCCAACGGCAGCGGCAAGACCACCCTCCTGCGCTGCGTCTACGGCACCCTCGCCCCCACCCACGGCCGCGCCCTCCTCGACGGCGAGGACCTGCACGCCATGGGCGCCAAGAAGCGCGCCCGGCGACTGGCGACCGTTCCGCAGGACGGGCAGGCGGTCTTCGAACTGACCGTCCGGGAAGTCGTCGCGATGGGCCGCTCCCCGCACAAGAAGTTCTGGGAGGCCGACACCGCCGCCGACGCGGTCCTCGTCCGGGACGCCCTGGAGCGGGTCGGGATCGGCGGCCTCGCCGACCGCGCCTTCCCCTCCCTCTCCGGCGGCGAACGCCAACGCGCGCTCGTGGCACGGGCATTGGTGCAGCAACCCGCTCTCGTCGTCCTCGACGAGCCGACCAACCACCTCGACATCCGCTACCAGCTCGAAGTCCTCTCCCTGGTACGCGCCCTGGGCACCACCAACCTCCTCGCCCTGCACGACCTCAACCTCGCCGCGTACTACTGCGACCGCCTCTACGTCCTCGACAGCGGCCGGGTCGTCGCCTCCGGCACCCCCAAGGAAGTCCTCACCCCCGACCTCCTCCAGCAGGTCTACGGCGTGGACGCCGAAGTCGGCAGCCACCCGACGACCGGTGCGCCGACCGTCGTCTACCTCCCTCCGTCCGCATAACGGAAGCATCCTGCTCGGCATGTGAGATCACATGCCGGGAAACCGGCCGGGAATCTATACGATGACCGCATGGTTGCCCATGACGTGACAGCGAAGACGACGCCGAGCAGCACCGTGCTGCTTGTTGCGCGCCTGCACGTCGACCTGTGCAGGCTCGACAGCGCCATCTGTACGGCCTGAAGCACCGCACGTCCGCGAACACGCATGCCCCCGCGCGGGGGGACGAGCCGCCGCGCGCCCTTCACGCACGTACAACGCCCTCCCGACAGGAGCCCACGCCATGGCCATCGAGGTCCGCATCCCCACCATCCTCCGCACCCACACCGACGGCGCGAAGGCCGTCGAAGGCAACGGCGACACCCTCGCCGACCTCTTCGCCGACCTGGAGACCCGCCACGCCGGCATCCAGGAGCGCATCGTGGAGAAGGACAAGGGCCAGCTGCGCCGCTTCGTCAACGTCTACCTCAACGACGAGGACGTCCGCTTCCTCGACGGCATCTCCACCAAGCTCGCCGACGGCGACAGCGTGACGATCCTGCCCGCCGTCGCGGGCGGCTCCCGCTGACATGCGCTACGACTCCCCGCTCGCCGCCGTCGGCAACACCCCCCTCGTACGGCTGCCCCGCCTCTCGCCCTCCGACGACGTACGGATCTGGGCGAAGCTGGAGGACCGCAACCCGACCGGCTCCATCAAGGACCGCCCCGCGCTCCACATGGTCGAACAGGCCGAGAAGGACGGCCGGCTGACGCCCGGCTGCACCATCCTGGAGCCGACCAGCGGCAACACCGGCATCTCGCTGGCCATGGCCGCCCGGCTCAAGGGCTACCGCATCGTCTGCGTCATGCCCGAGAACACCTCCCAGGAACGCCGCGACCTGCTCACCATGTGGGGTGCGGAAATCATCCCGTCCCCCGCGGCGGGCGGCTCCAACACCGCCGTACGGGTCGCCAAGGAACTCGGCGCCAAGAACCCCGACTGGGTGATGCTCTACCAGTACGGCAACCCCGACAACGCCGGTGCCCACTACGCCACCACCGGCCCCGAGATCCTCACCGACCTCCCCGCGATCACCCACTTCGTCGCGGGCCTGGGCACCACCGGCACCCTCATGGGCGTCGGCCGCTACCTCCGCGAGCACAAACCCGACGTCAGGATCGTCGCCGCCGAACCGCGCTACGACGACCTCGTCTACGGGCTGCGCAACCTCGACGAGGGCTTCGTCCCCGAGCTGTACGACGCCTCCGTCCTCACCTCCCGCTTCTCCGTGGGCTCCGCCGACGCCGTCACCCGCACCCGCGAACTCCTCCAGCAGGAGGGCATCTTCGCGGGAGTCTCCACAGGAGCCGCCCTGCACGCGGCGATCGGCGTGGGCAAGAAGGCGCTCAAGGCGGGGGAGAGCGCCGACATCGTCTTCGTCGTCGCCGACGGCGGCTGGAAGTACCTCTCCACCGGCGTCTACACCGCCCCCACCACCGAGGCCGCCATCGAAACCCTCCAGGGGCAGCTCTGGGCATAGCCCCCAGCACCTACGCGCAGACGAGGGGCCCGCACACCGTCCTCCGGTGTGCGGGCCCCTCACCTGCGTACGGCAGCACTCAGCGCGACGACCGCTCCCGCGCCCCCGCCACCTCGACCGAGGGCGGCACGTCCGGCGACGCGTTCCACCTGCGGCGCAGCCGCTGCGGCATCCTCCCGTTCAGCCACTTCGCGGCCGGCTCCTCCACGTAGTGGAACAGCGCCCACGACATCGCGACCACGACCAGGCCCACGCCCAGCAGATCGAAGAGCACACTGTTGTCGTCCCCGGCCCGGCCCCACGCGTACGTCGCCAGCCGGGACACCGAGTGGTGCAGCAGGTAGAAGCCGTAGCTCCAGGCGCCCAGCAGGATCAGCGCCGGCTGGTTGAGGACGCCCCGGTGACCGTTGATCTCCCGCTGTACGAACGCCACGACGATCAGCATCGACAGCAGCGCCATCACCGGCCGCACCGAGTAGTCCAGCTGCGCCACCACCGCGTCGGGCAACGTCGCCCGCCCCTGGTAGTACCCGTACACGCACACCCCGAGCAGCAGCACCGGCACGCACGGGCGCATCGGCAGCCGCCAGCCGCGCCGCACCGCCAGCGCGACCGTCATGCCGAGCAGGAACTGCGGCAGGTAGACCAGCGGGTTGCGCATGATCCAGCCCTCGACGGGGCTGGAGAAGGTGGCCGCGGCCCACCAGTTCACCGCCCACATGCCGACCAGACCGGCCGCGGTCGCCAGCGCGAGCGTCCGGGTGCGGTAACGCACCGCGATGCGCGCGGCCAGCGGGAACAGGGCGTAGAAGAGCAGCTCGACGCTGAGCGTCCAGGTGACCTCGTTGCCCGGCAGCGTCGGCGTCACGCCCGGGAACCAGGTCTGCACGAGGAACAGCGAGGCGAGCAGGCTCGGCCAGTCGATGTGCTCGTGCGCGGCGATGTAGTAGGCGTACACACCGAGAACGGCGGCGACCAGCGAAGCCGGCCAGATCCGCGCCACGCGCCGCCAGTAGAACGCGAGCGGGTGCTCCTGCGGCTTGAAGACCCAGGTCAGCAGGAAACCGGAGAGCACGAAGAAGAAGGTGACTCCGTGCCCGCCGATCATCGAGTACGGGAAGATCGCGGGCGCGGTCCCGTAGCCGGTTCCCTTGCCGTGCCCGGAGAAGTGATGGGCGAAGACCGCGAAGGCGGCGAAGAATCTCAGACTGGTGAGTGAGTCGAGCCGGTTCGGCAGCGCCGTGGGGGACGCGGAGGACCGAAAGGGCGGGACGAGGCTAGGACGGGGAGCGGTGAGCGTCGCAGTCACAGGCTTCTCAGTACGTCGGGGACATGGGGGGAGGAGCGAAAATTGTGTGCAAGTCGTGCTCTGTCGTGACCGGAAGGGACCGGTTGTGCCCAAGGGCTGGAAGGGCCCTCTGGTCCGATGGCGCACCAGGCTAACGCCCCCTCAGCCCTTGTCGCGCACCCGCGTTGATCTACGCGGCCACCGGGGGACGCCACCGCTTCGGCATCCGGCTGTTCAGCCACCGCGCCGACGCGTCCCCACGTACCGGCACGGCACCCGGGAGAGTGCGCGGCCGAACACACCTCCGCGCCACACGTCGAACAGCACGCGGTGGCGGTCCCCGGCCCCGCACCCGTCGGCCCCTACCGGGCTACCGGGCCAGATGCCGCACCCTGTCCCACACCGTCGGATCCGCGACCCCCACCCGGCGGCGGAACTCCCCCACGGCCACGTCCCGCAACTCGTCCGTCTCCAGGAAGCTCGGCCGCCCCTCCGCGTCCCCCACCGAACCCGGCGGCAGCGCGATCACCCCCGGCCGGTCGTGAGGGTCCTTGCTCGTGATCTTCGCGACGAGCGCACTGTCCCCACGTACCGACAACACCAGACACGGCCGGTCCTTCGACCCGGGCCCGTCCTCGAACGGAACATCCGCCCACCAGATCTCCCCGGCCTGCGGCATCCCCCCGCGCGGCTTCCCCGGCTTCCCCGCCCTCCCGGGCTTCCGCCGCGGACCGGTCGGCCGCCCCGGCGGACGGGACCGGCCCCCGGGACGGGTCCGCCCGGCCCGGTTCCCGCGCCCCCACCCGTCGGTCAGTGCCGCCACCAGAGCCAGCACCACCACACCGAGCAGCGCCAACCACCACGAGGTATCCATGTGCCCGACGGTACCGGCGCCCCACCCCCACAGCACCACGACCCCACCCACCCACCACGGCCCCGTGGACGGCGGGGCCGTACGCCGTCGCCCCCTTGGGCGTCGCCCCCACCCCCAGCAGCCCCCTTGGGAGGTGCCCCCCGTAGCCCCTTTGGGCGGCGGGGCCGCCCCCGGGGGCGGAACGGGCGGGCAAGGGGGCGGCCCCCCACCGGAGGTGCCCCCCACCGGAGGTGCCCCCCACCGGAGGTGCCCCCCACCGGAGGTGCCCCCGCCGGAGGTGCACCCCCCACCGGAGGTGCCTCCCACCCCACGCCCCGCCACCCCCGTACGTACACCCCCGCCCCACCCACATCCCCTGCGGTCCTCCCAACCCCACTCCCCCCACTCCCAGTTCGCGCCCCACCGCACGCCCCCCGAACCGGTGACACCCCAGGTGAGTTCCCCCACAACCGCACACCACCGAGGAGCGGCGGGCCCTGCCGCGCCTTACGCTCGACCCATCCGCGCCCTCCCCACCCCGTGCCGCGCGCACGCCACCCCTCCCCGCACCCGCACTCGGAGGTCACCGCTCAATGAAGCTCACCGTCGTCGGCTGCTCGGGGTCGTTCCCGTCCGTGGAATCGGCCTGTTCGAGCTACCTCGTCGAGGCCGACGACTTCCGGCTGCTCCTCGACATGGGCAACGGCGCCCTCGGCGAGCTGCAGCGCCACACCGGTCTGTACGACCTGGACGCGATTTTCCTCAGCCACCTGCACGCCGACCACTGCATCGACATGACGGCCTACTTCGTCACCCGCTACTACCGCCACGATGGCGGCATGGCCCCCGCGATCCCCGTCTACGGGCCCGAGGGCACGGAGGAGCGCCTCACCGCGGCGCACGGCTCCACCCCCACCTCCGACTCGATGAGCAAGGTCTTCGACTTCCACACACTGAAGCCCGCCACCTTCGAGATCGGCCCCTTCTCCGTCACGACGGAGCGGATGCGCCACCCCGTCGAGACGTACGGCGTCCGCCTGGAGCACGAGGGCCGCACCCTCGCGTACTCCGCGGACACCGGCCCCTGCGAGGCCCTGCACACGCTCGCCGAGGACGCCGACCTCCTCCTGTGCGAGGCATCGTTCCTGCACGGTAAGGAGGAACTCCCCGACCTCCACCTGAACGGCCGCGAGGCGGGCGAGCACGCGGCCCGTGCGGGCGTCGGCCGCCTCGTCCTCACCCACATCCCGCCGTGGACCGACGCGCAGCGCAACGTGCGCGACGCCCGCGAGGTGTACGACGGGCCGGTGGATGTGGCCGCCCGGGGCGCGGTCTACCAGGTCTGACCCGTACGTCGACCGGATCCGTCCCGTACCCACGGCAGGACCCGCGCCCCGGAACACGGAAAGCTTTGGAACCCAAGGGTCCCGGAACGCGGGAAGGCCCCGGAACCCAAGGGTTCCGGGGCCTTCCCGCAGGCAAGGGCCAGTCGGCGAAGCCTACTTGGCCTCGGCCTTCTGCAGCTCGGCCAGCTCCTCGTCGGACTCGCGGCCCGGCGTGGGGAGGTTGAACTTGGTGATGGCGAACCGGAACACGACGTAGTAGACCGCCGCGAAGCAGAGGCCCACCAGGACCAGCATCCAGGGCTTGGTCGCGATGCCCAGGTTCAGCAGGAAGTCGATCGCACCGGCGGAGAAGCCGAAGCCGTCCTTCATGCCGAGGGCCCAGGTCAGGGCCATGGAGACACCGGTCAGCACCGCGTGGATCGCGTACAGCACCGGTGCGATGAACATGAAGGTGAACTCGATCGGCTCGGTCACACCCGTCACGAAGGCGGTCAGCGCCAGCGAGAACATCATGCCGCCGACGACCTTGCGACGCTCCGGGCGGGCGCAGTGGACGATCGCGAGGCAGGCCGCCGGGAGGGCGAACATCATGATCGGGAAGAAGCCGGTCATGAACTGGCCCGCGTTCGGGTCACCGGCCAGGAAGCGGGCGATGTCGCCGTGCTTGCCTTCGAACTCACCGGCCTGGAACCACGGGAAGGAGTTCAGCAGGTGGTGCATGCCGACCGGGATGAGCGCACGGTTGGCGACACCGAAGATGCCCGCGCCGACCGCGCCGGATCCGACCAGCCACTCGCCGAAGTTGTGCAGCAACGTGCCGAGGACCGGCCAGATGTAACCGAAGACGATGCCGATGAGCAGACCCGCGAAGGCGGAGAGGATCGGGACCAGGCGACGGCCGCCGAAGAAGCCGGCCCAGTCGGGCAGCTTGGTCCGGTAGAACTTCTGGTACAGCAGCGCGACGACGATGCCCATCACGACACCGCCGAGGACACCGGCGTTGACCGGGGCCTCGTTCATGACGATCTTGCCGTCGACGACCGCGGCGACCTTCGGGAGGTTGCTGTCGGTGAAGGTGGCGAGCACCTTCTGGAAGACCAGGTAGCCGGTAACGGCGGCGAGCGCCGTCGAGCCGTCCGACTTCTTCGCGAAGCCGATCGCGATGCCGACGGCGAAGAGGATCGCCATGTTGCCGATGATCGCGTCGCCGCCCGCGGCCATGAAGGACGCGATCTTGTTGACGAAGGCGCCGAAGGACTCGCGGCCGAGCATGTCGTCCTGGCCGAGGCGGATGAGCAGCGCGCCCGCCGGCAGCACGGCGACCGGCAGCATCAAGCTGCGGCCGATGCGCTGCATGACAGCCATCACGCCCGCGCCCTTCTTCTTCTTGTCGGCCGCGGGTGCGGCAGCGCTGGCCTGGGACATCTGATCCTCCATGGGGGCAAGTCGCCGCCAGGGGACATGGAAAAGAGGGGGACGGCGGCGTCTCCGGGGTGCACACGGCCGTACGATCGGGCCCGCGTGGTCTACACCACTCAGTGGTGTAGACCAGTTGTAACACGGTGAGGGCGGGATAAGGAACCCGCGAAATCGGTGGTGCGGGACACAGCGCCCCACAACGGACAAAGGCCCTCGGACCGCATGGGTCCGAGAGCCTCACGGGAGGGGCGGTGACCCCTTCTCCGTTGTCGTACAGCCGGTCGCGAGCGGCGGCTACTTCACGTTCTCCCGCTCGATCTCCTCCTCCAGCTCCTCCGGCTCGCGCCCGGGAGTCGGCAGGTTGAACCGGGTGATCGCGAACCGGAACAGCACGTAGTACACGAGCGCGAAGCACAGGCCGATCGGAATGATCATCCAGGGCTTCGTCGCCAGCCCCCAGTTGATGACGTAGTCGATCAGACCGGCCGAGAAGCTGAAGCCGTCCTTGACGCCCAGCCCCCACGTCACCGCCATCGACACACCCGTCAGCACCGCGTGGATCACGTACAGCACCGGCGCGATGAACAGGAACGAGTACTCCAGCGGCTCCGTGATGCCCGTGACGAACGACGTCAGACCCACCGACAGCATCAGACCGCCCACCGCCTTCCGCCGATGCGGCTTCGCGCAGTGCGTGATCGCCAGCGCCGCAGCGGGCAGCGCGAACATCATGATCGGGAAGAAGCCGGTGGTGAACTGCCCCGCCGTCGGATCACCCGCCAGGAAACGGTTGATGTCACCGTGCACCACCGTGCCGTCCGGCTTGGTGAAGCTGCCGAACTGGAACCAGATCGGCACGTTCAGGAACTGATGCAGGCCGATCACCAGCAGACCGCGGTTGGCGATACCGAAGATGCCCGCCCCCAGCGCGCCCAGACCGATCAGCCAGTCGCTGAAGCTCTCCAGAGCGTTGCCGACCGGCGGCCACACCCACAGGCACAGGGCCGCGAACGCGATCGCCACGAACGACATGATGATCGGCACCAACCGGCGGCCGTTGAAGAAGCCGAGCCAGTCCACCAGCTTCGTGCGGTGGTACTTCTGCCAGAAGTACGCGGCCAGCAACCCCATCACGATGCCGCCGAACACCCCCGGATTCTGGTACGCGAAGGCCGAGACCGTACCGTCCGCCGCCCGGCAGCCGGTCAGCACCGCCGTCGCCCCGCCCTCGCAGTCCTTGGGGAACTGGCGCAGCACGTTGAAGTACACGAGGAAGCCCGCCACCGCCGCCAGCGCCGTCGACCCGTCCGCCTTCTTGGCCATGCCGATCGCGACACCCACGCAGAACAGCAGCGGCAACCCGATGTTCGGATCGAGCAGCGCACCGCCCGCCCCCGACATCACCTTGGCGACGTTCTCCCAGCCGAGCCCGTCCTTGCCGAACACGTCCGGCTGACCCAAGCGGTTGAGAATGCCCGCGGCAGGCAGCACGGCGATCGGCAGCTGAAGACTCCGCCCCATCTTCTGCAGCCCCTGGAACAGGCCGTTCCACCACTTCGGCGACGGCTTCGCCGCACTCTGCACACTCATGGACGTCCTCCCGGAACAAGCCGACCGGCACGGGTGTTGCACACTGGTGTAGACCAGTTGCGATACGGTCCCGGAGTACGAACGACCACGCACCACCGGTGATCGTCATCTTTCGTCACGCCCACCCCACGCGCCCGAGAAGATGGGCCAACCGTGGGTTAACGTGACGAAGCGGCCAACGCTGGGCCGACGCGGCGTGACGCAGCGACCTTTGAGCATTCAGGGAGAAACACATGGCCACCAAGGCTGAAAAGATCGTCGCCGGGCTCGGCGGGCTCGACAACATCGAAGAGGTCGAAGGCTGCATCACGCGCCTGCGCACCGAGGTCGTCAACCCCGACCTCGTCGACGAAGCCGCCCTCAAGGCCGCCGGCGCCCACGGCGTCGTCAAGATGGGCACCGCCATCCAGGTCGTCATCGGCACCGACGCCGACCCCATCGCCGGCGAAATCGAAGACATGATGTAGCCACGGGCACCCACCCGAAGGCACCGAGGGCCCTGTACCCGCCACACCCGTGGCCGGAACAGGGCCCTCACCCCTTCCCCGGCCGACCGCCCACCCCCCACCCACTACGCTCGACCCATGTCTCGTATCGACGGCCGCACCCCCGAACAGCTCCGCCCCGTCACCATCGAACGCGGATGGAGCAAGCACGCCGAAGGCTCCGTCCTCGTCTCCTTCGGCGACACCAAGGTCTTCTGCACCGCCTCCTTCACCGAAGGCGTCCCCCGCTGGCGCAAGGGCAGCGGCCAGGGCTGGGTCACCGGCGAGTACTCCATGCTCCCGCGCGCCACCAACACCCGCGGCGACCGCGAATCCGTCCGCGGCAAGATCGGCGGCCGCACCCACGAAATCAGCCGCCTCATCGGCCGCTCGCTCCGCGCCGTCATCGACTACAAAGCCCTCGGCGAGAACACCATCGTCCTGGACTGCGACGTCCTCCAGGCCGACGGCGGCACCCGCACCGCCGCCATCACCGGCGCCTACGTCGCCCTCGCCGACGCCATCGCCTGGGGCAAGTCCAAGAAGCTCATCAAGGCCAACCGCGAACCCCTCACCGGCACCGTCTCCGCCGTCTCCGTCGGCATCGTCGACGGCACCCCCCTCCTCGACCTCTGCTACGAGGAGGACGTCCGCGCCGACACCGACATGAACGTCGTCTGCACCGGCGACGGCCGCTTCGTCGAAGTCCAGGGCACCGCCGAGGCCCAGCCCTTCGACCGCAAGGAACTCAACGCCCTGCTCGACCTCGCCGCCGGCGGCTGCGCCGACCTCTCCGCACTCCAGGCCCGCGCCCTGGCAACCGTGGACACCCCCGACGCGTCCTGACGGATACGGGCGTACGGAACACCACCCGTACGCCCGGCCACCGTCGCCGCTCCTCGGGGGAGGACCCGCACCATGCCGTCGTACGCACGCCGCACCGCACTCGCCCTCGCGGCCACCGCACTCACCACCACCGCCCTCGCCGGCTGCGGAGCCCTCGACAAGGCCATGGACTGCGGCCGCACCGCCACCACCATCGCCGCGAGCGTCAACCGCCTCCAGACCGCGGCCTCCGACGCCGCGAACGACCCCCTCGCCTCCCAACAGGCCCTGAACGACATCGACCGCGAACTCAAGGCCCTCGGCGACAAGACCGACGACGCCGACCTCTCCAAGGCGGTCAAGGACCTCGGCACCGGCGTCGACAACGTCCGCAAGGCCATCGACTCGGGCGACCCCCACCCCGACCTCACACCGGTCACCGACGCGGCAGGCGAGATCGGCAAGGTCTGCACGCCATAGGCCCGGCGAGTTCGCCGAGGTCCGCACCACCCCGCAATCCGGCGAGGCCCGCACCCCGTAATTTGGACGGCATGACCCGTCTCATCCTCGCCACCCGCAACGCCGGCAAGATCACCGAACTCCGCACGATCCTGGCCGACGCCGACCTCCCCTACGAACTGGTCGGCACCGACGCCTACCCGGAGATCCCCGACGTCAAGGAAACCGGCGTCACCTTCGCCGAGAACGCCCTCCTCAAGGCCCACGCCATGGCACGCGCCACCGGCCTGCCTGCCATCGCCGACGACTCCGGCCTCGCCGTCGAGGTCCTGCACGGCGCCCCCGGCATCTTCTCCGCCCGCTGGTCCGGCACCCACGGCGACGACCGCGCCAACCTGGACCTGCTCCTCGCCCAACTCGCCGACATCGGCCCCGAACACCGCGCCGCCCACTTCGCCTGCGCCGCAGCGCTCGCCCTCCCGGACGGCACGGAACGCGTGGTCGAGGGCACCATGCCGGGCACCCTCCGCCACACCCCGGCCGGCACCAACGGCTTCGGCTACGACCCGATCCTCCAGCCGGACGGGTACGAGGTGACGTGCGCGGAACTGTCCCCGGCCGAGAAGAACGCGATCTCGCACCGGGGCAAGGCGTTCAGGGCGCTGGTGCCGGTGCTGCGGGAGGTGTTGGGCTGAGCCCATGACGAAGGGCCGCCCGTACGAGACGGACGACCCTTCCACGTGTGCGGCCTGTGGGACTCGAACCCACACGGGATTTCTCCCACGGGCTCCTAAGGCCCGCGCGGCTGCCGAAATTACGCCAAGGCCGCTGGCGTCAGTCATGGTACTCGGCCGACGCCAGGCCGGGAGCGGACGGTCAACGGAACGGCTTGCCCTCCTTCCGCCTCTACGGCACCAGGTCTCCGTCAAGGCGTGGCGATTCGGACACGGGCAGCGCAGGTTCTCGGCGCGATTGTCGAGCCAGTTGCCGTCGATGTGGTCGATCTGGAGGGTGATCGGTTTGCCGAGCCAGTGCCTCGGGTTGCCGCAAGAGGCACATGCGTACGGGACAGTCACGTCCGAAATGCGGAATGCCGTGCCCCACTTCAAGTGGGGCACGGCATTCCGGATACGACGCGAAGGAGCCGGGATCAGAAGCGCGGTTCGCGGGCCTGGGCCTCGACCAGTTCGGCGGCCTCCGCCTTCGTCTCGACGGACGGGGGCGAGCCTTCGAGGGGCTGCTGGGCCGTCTCCTTCATGCAGGCGACCGCGATGATGCCGACCAGGGCGGCGGCCATCGAGTAGTAGGCGGGCATGAGGTTGTTGCCGGTCCAGGCGATCAGGCCGGTGACGACCAGCGGGGTCGTGCCGCCGAAGATCGACGCCGAGAGGTTGTAGCCGACGGACAGCGACCCGTACCGGACCGAGGTCGGGAAGAGGGCCGGGAGGGCCGCCGACATCGTGCCCAGGAGGCAGACCAGGGAGAGGCCGAGCATCAGCAGGCCCGCGATGACCGCCGGGATGCTGCCCTGGCCGAGCAGGAGGAAGGCCGGGAGGGAGAGGACGAAGAAGCCGACCATGCCGGTCATCAGCAGGGGCTTGCGGCCGAAGCGGTCGCTCATGCGGCCCACCTGGCTGATGATCACCATCAGGAAGGCCATCACGGCCAGGAGGATCAGGAGGCCGTGGGTCTCCGAGTAGCCGAGTTCCTTGGAGAGGTACGTCGGCATGTAGGAGAGCAGCATGTAGTCGGTGACGTTGTACGCGCCGACCAGGCAGATGCAGAGGATGAGGGCCGGCCAGTAGTCGCGGAAGATGCGGCCGAGGTCGCCCTTGGTGGACTTCTCGACGGCGTCGGCGGCCTCCGAGGCGCGCGCGTTCTCCGACTCCATCTTCTGGAAGGCCGGGGTCTCGTCCAGCTTGAGGCGCAGGTAGAGGCCGATCAGGCCCATCGGGGCGGCGACGAGGAACGGGATGCGCCAGCCCCACTCGCGCATGACATCGTTGCCGAGGAACGCGGTGAGGGCGGTGACCAGGCCGGCCGCGCCGACGTAACCGGCGAGGGTGCCGAATTCGAGGAAGCTGCCGAAGAAGCCGCGGCGCTTGTCGGGGGCGTACTCGGCGATGAAGGTGGACGCGCCGCCGTACTCGCCGCCGGTGGAGAAGCCCTGGAGCATCCGGAAGAGGATCAGCAGGATCGGGGCCCAGATGCCGATGGAGTCCCAGGACGGGATGAGGCCGATGGCGAGGGTGCCTATCGACATCAGGATCATGGTGAGGGCGAGGACCTTCTTGCGGCCGATCTTGTCGCCCATGGGGCCGAAGAACATGCCGCCGAGGGGCCGTACGAGGAAGGCCACGGCGAAGGTCGCGAAGGAGGAGAGGAGCTGGGCGGTTTCGTTCCCGGGCGGGAAGAAGACGTGGCCGATGGTGACGGCGAGGTAGCTGTAGATGCCGAAGTCGAACCACTCCATGGCGTTGCCCAGGGAAGCGGCCTTCACGGCCCGCTTGACCGCGGCCTCGTCGGTGACGGTGATGTCGGAGCGGCGCAGGGGCGGGTTCTTGCGGCGTTGGATGGTGCGGAAGAGGGTGCGATGACGCTTGACCGCCTCGGGATCTTCCAGTCTCTCGGGGCCGGTGGGCGCCATGGTGCAGTTCCTTTCCTCGGACACGTATCCAAGGGTTACGTCTGCACCGTCGTGGCGGTTGCAAACGGAAGTCCCGCGGATTCGGGACTTCCGTCACGTGGCCGGGGGCCGGACGGCCCCTCCTCGGCGGCCGGGCTCAGGACCGGGCCGGGCCGACCCCGGATGGACGAGCCCGCGCCCGAGTGGACGGGCCCGCGCCCGGATGGACGAGCCCGCGCCCGGATGGACGGGCCCGCGCCCGGGTGGACGGGCCCGCGCCCGGTCCGGGCTGTCCTGAACCCGGTCCGAGCTGTCCTGCGTCCGGTCCGAGCCGGGCGGCGTTCCGCGTCCGGGCCGGACCGGTCTCAGATCTTCAGGTCCTTGATGATCTTGGCTACGTGCCCCGTCGCCTTCACGTTGTAGAAGGCGTGCTCGACCTTGCCGTCCTCGCCGACCACGATCGTGGAGCGGATGACGCCGGTGACGGTCTTGCCGTAGAGCTTCTTCTCGCCGAAGGCGCCGTACGCCTCCAGCACGCTCTTGTCGGGGTCGCCGACGAGGGTGACCTTCAGGGACTCCTTGTCGCGGAACTTGGCGAGCTTCTCGGGCTTGTCGGGGGAGACGCCGATGACGTCGTATCCGGCGGCGGCCAGGACGTCGAGGTTGTCGGTGAAGTCGCAGGCCTGCTTGGTGCAGCCGGGGGTGAGGGCGGCCGGGTAGAAGTAGACGATGACCTTGCGGCCCTTGTGGGAAGCGAGGGAGACGTCGTTGCCGTCGGCGTCGGGGAGGGTGAAGTCGGGGGCGGTGTCGCCGGGGGCGAGTCGCTCGCTCATGGGGCTCCTTCGTGCGTACGGTCCGCTGGTCGTGCGGCTGGATGCGCATTGAGCGTAATGGGGGGTGCCGATGGGTGTGGGCGGGCAGGAGCTGACAGACTGCTCACGACGGATTACCGGACCGGACCACGGAGGCGGCGCAGTGTCGGAAGCCAGGACCCCTGCGCAGATCGAGGCGGACATCGTCCGCAGGCGCGACCAGCTCGCGGTGACACTGGACGAGATCGGTGTGCGGCTGCACCCGAAGACGATCGTCGGCGATGCGAAGGCCAAGGCGAAGTCGGCCGTGGACGAGACGGCCGGGCGGGCGTTCGTGGCCGTCAACCGCAAGGTCACGGACGTGCGGGCGCAGTTCGTGGACGCCGACGGGGCGCCGCGGATGGAGCGGTTGGTGCCGGTGGCCGTGGTGGCGGTGGCGGTCGTGGGGCTGCTGGTGCTCTCGACGCGTCGTCACAAGCGCTGAGTCGCGGACGCTGAAGCCGACACGGCTGCGGGCCGTGCGCCTGCGGGCCGAGCCTGCGGACCGACTGCGGGCCGTGTCTCCGCGGGCCGTACGTTTGCGTGCCGTACGTCCGCCGACCGTGCGCCTGCGGGCCGGGACTGCCGACCGTGCGTCTGCGGACCGGGCGCTGAAGCGTGCCGATGCCCTCGTCCGTGACCCCTCTCGTGGGCGGTGCGGGTCCGGGCGGGTAGGTTGCGTGGCGTGAGCGAGAAGACCCATTCCCACGACGACAAGCTGCCCATCCGGATGCTGCACGACCGTGTGCTGGTCAGGTCCGACACTCCGGAGGGCGAGCGCCGTTCCGGCGGCGGCATCCTGATTCCGGCGACGGCTGCCGTCGGCAAGCGTCTGGCCTGGGCCGAGGTGGTCGCGATCGGGCAGAACGTGCGGTCGGTGGTGCCCGGCGACCGGGTGCTGTACGACCCGGAGGACCGGGCGGAGGTCGAGGTGCGGGGTACCGCGTACGTGCTGATGCGTGAGCGGGATCTGCACGCCGTGGCGTCGGAGCGGGTGTCGGAGGACGCGACGGGGCTGTATCTCTGAGCCCGCCCCGCCGTCAACGCGTCTCGTTGAAGCCGCCTCGGTGCACCTGCTCCCGACCCGGCCCGTGGGTGTGCGGCAGTGAGCGTGCGGAAGGGCCCGGTGACCGCTGTCACCGGGCCCTTCCTCGTGCGCTTTGCTACCGTGGAGGGCACCCGACGAGACGCGCCGTACCGGGCTCCGGGTCCCTTGTGGGCCCCTTCGCAAAGACGACGCACCCCGTGAGATTCCGCGTTTCTCGTTTCGGAGGTGCCGTCGTGGCATGGGTTCTGTTGGTCGTCGCCGGTCTGCTTGAGGTCGGCTGGTCGATCGGGATGAAGTTCACCGAGGGGTTCACCCGGCTGTGGCCGAGCGTGTTCACGGGTCTGGGGATCGTGGTGAGCATGCTGCTGTTGTCGCAGGCCGCGAAGACGCTGCCGATCGGTACGGCGTACGGCGTGTGGGTCGGTATCGGTGCTGCGGGTGCGGCGGTGGTCGGCATGCTCGTGCTGAACGAGCCAGTCACCGCCGCCCGCATCTTCTTCGTGTGTCTGCTGCTGGTGGCCGTGGTGGGGCTGAAGGCGACGTCGGGCCACTAGTCGTCGGGCCAGTGGTCGTCGGGCCAGACGTCGGGCCACTGGAGTCCGCCCAGACGTCGGGCCACTGGAGTCCGCCCAGACGTCATGTCACTGAGCGGCAGGGCGGCGGTGGCGGGGCGGCGGGCGGCTAGTTCGGCGGGGCGTTTCCGTTGCCCGCCGGGCGCCGGTTGCCGCCTCCGGTGTTGCCGTCCCCGCCGTCGCCTCCGCCGAGGAGGCCGCCGACCGGGTTGTCGATGCCGCCGGTGGTGTCGTTGCCGCCGGTGTCGGCGCCTCCCGTGGCGTCGGCGCCGCCGTCGGTGGTGGCGCCCGTGGTGGTGTCGCCGGTGCTGGCGTCGTTGCCGCCGGTGGTTCCGCCCGTGGGGTCGCCGCCGGTGGTGTCGTTGCCTCCGGTGTTGGCCTGGCCGCCCTGCTGTTGGCCGCCGTCGGTGGCCGTTCCGCCGTTGTCGCCGCCGGTGTCCCGGTCGCCGCCGGTGGTGCCGTCCTGTGGTGGGGTGGCGGGCTGTTCCCGGCTGGGCGGGGGGTCGACGGGGGCTTCGGCGTCCGCTTCGATCTCCAGGTCGAAGGTGGTGGCCTCGGTGCCCTTGAGGGCGTCGGCCGTGTACTGGGCCCAGGCTTCGGCGGGTGCGCCGCCGCCGTTGACGCGTCGCTGGCCCAGGGCTCCGTACAGCGGTTTCTGTACCGCGGTGTCGGGGTCGGCGCCCATGACGGCGACGACGGTGGCGAGGTCGGGGGTGTAGCCGGCGAACCAGGCGGCCTTGTCCTCCTCGGCGGTGCCGGTCTTGCCTGCGGCGGGTCGGCCGGCCGCCTTGGCGGCGGCTCCGGTGCCGCCGTCGACGACGCTCTGGAGGATGGAGGTGGTGGTGTCGGCCGCGGTGCGGGAGACGACCTGCTGGGTCTCCTGCCGGGGGAGGGGGAGGTCGGTGCCGTTCTTGGAGATCTTGGTGACGAGCGCGTGGGCGCCGCGCTTGCCGTGGTTGGCGAGGGTGGCGTACGCCTCGGTCATGTCGAGGACGCTGGCGGTGGCGACGCCCAGGGAGATCGAGGGGTAGGCGTTCAGTTCGGGGGTGTTCTCGGGGATGCCGAGGGCGACGGCGGTGTCCTTGACCTTCTTGGGGCCCACGTCGACGGCCATCTGCGCGTACACGCTGTTGACGGATCTGTCGGTGGCGGTGCGTACGGTGATCTGTCCGTAGGAGCGGTCGTCCTCGTTCTCCGGGGCGAAGGGGATGGCGGAGCCCTCGACGGGGCGTTTGTTGGTGCCGTCGTACATGGTGTTGGGGGTGATGGGGACGCCGGCCTGGGTGGTGGAGCCGTTCTCGACGGCGGCGGTGAAGACAAACGGCTTGAAGGTGGAGCCGACCTGGAAGTCGCGGCGGGTGGCGTTGGAGACGTACTGCTTGGTGTAGTCGATGCCGCCGTACAGGGCGACGACGTTGCCGGTGGCCGGGTCGATGGAGGCGCCGCCGACGCGGACGTTGCGGTCGGCCTTGTTGTCCTTGTCGGTCTTCTTCATGATCTTGTCGGTGACGGCTTTGACGAAGGCGTCCTGGCGGGGCTTCTCCAGGGTGGTGGTGATGCGGTAGCCGCCGGTGCTGAGGGTCTTCTCGTCGATGACGTTGCGGTCGGTGAGGTAGTCCTCGACGGCCTGGACGATGTAGCCGCGCTGCCCGGAGAGGCCGGAGGCGGGCTTGGCCTGCTGCGGCTGCGGGAACTTGATCTTCGCGCGGTCGGTCTGCTGGAGCCAGCCCTCCTTCACCATGCCGTCCAGGACGTAGTTCCAGCGGGCGAGGGCCTGGCCGCGGTTCTCGGGGTGGGTGGCGACGTCGTAGGCGTTGGGGGAGTTGAGGAGGGAGGCGAGGTAGGCGCCTTCCGGGGCGCCGAGGGCCTCGATGTCCTTGCCGTAGTAGGCCTGGGCGGCGGCCTGGATGCCGTAGGCGTTGCGGCCGAAGTAGCTGGTGTTGAGGTAGCCCTCCAGGATGTCGTCCTTGGACGACTCGCGGTTGAGCTTGATCGCGATGAAGAACTCCTTCACCTTGCGGGTGATGGTCTGTTCCTGGCCCAGGTAGTAGTTCTTCACGTACTGCTGGGTGATGGTGGAGCCGGACTGCTTGCCCTTGCCGGTGAGGGTGTTCCAGGCGGCGCGGACCATGGCCTGGGGGTCCACGGCGGGTTCGCCGTAGAAGCCGCGGTCCTCGGCGGCGAGGGCGGCGCGCTGGACGGGCTTGGGGATCTGGTCGAGTGCGACGTTCTGCCGGTTGACCTCGCCGTCGCGGGCGAGGGGGGTGCCGTCGGCGTACAGGTAGACGTTGGACTGGGCGGTCGCGGCGTCGTTCGCGGCGGGGATCTTGACCATGGTGTAGCCGGCCACGAACGCGCCGCAGAGCAGGAGAGCGACGAGCAGGAAGGCGCCGAGGAGCATCCGCCAGGTGGGGACGAGCCGTCGCCAGCCGGTGCGCCGGGGGCGCTTCTTCCCGTTCTTCCCGCCGGTGCCGGCCGCCTCGTCGGTGGCTCCGGAGTCCGCCGGGGAGTCGTCCGGGTGGGAGGCCGGGACGGAGGGGTCGCGGGGGGACCAGCCCGGCTGCTGCTGTGGCTCGTCGCTCATGCCTGTGGAGACTCCTCGGACGCGGCCAGAGGTTCACACTCCGGCATAACGGTGTCGTATCGGGCGCAATCGCTTGGTACCCCATGAAACACCGTGATCCGCCGCTGTCCTCATCCGGTCTCACGGTCGGCGAGTAATCGCTCGCGGATGGTGACCTGGTTGGACTAGGGTCGGGCGTTTTGGTGCCTGAAGCGTCGCGTGACCGACGTGGGCCGTGGACCGGAGTGGACCGCGGACCAAGCGGCACAACGAACGAGGAGAGGCGGGGGGTGCGGGTGCGCTGGCGGTTGTACGCACTTGTGGCGGCCGGGAGCTTCCGCCGGTACGCCACCTACCGGGTGGCCACGGCCGCCGGGGTCTTCACCAACACCGTCTTCGGCTTCATCCTCGCCTACGCCTACACGGCCCTGTGGGACCAGCGTCCCGGGCTCGGCGGCTACGACCTGGCGCAGGCCCTCGCGTACGTGTGGCTCGGCCAAGCCCTCCTGGCCGCCGCCTCGTTGATGGGCGGCGGCTTCGAGGACGAGTTGATGGAACGCATCCGCACGGGCGCGGTCGTCACCGACCTCTACCGCCCGGCGGACCTGCAACTGTGGTGGCTCGCCGCCGATTTGGGCCGGGGCGCGTATCTCCTCCTGGGGCGCGGCGTGGCGCCGATGGCGGCGGGGATCCTGGCCTTCGACGTGGCGCTGCCGCCCGAGTGGTGGATGTGGGCGGCGTTCCTCGCCTCGGTGCTGCTGGGGCTCGTGGTGAGTTTCGCGCTGCGGTTCATGGTGGGGCTGAGCGCGTTCTGGCTGATGGACGGGACGGGGGTGGCGCAGATCTCGTGGCTGGCCGCGATGTTCTTCTCCGGGATGCTGCTGCCGCTGACGCTCTTCCCGGGGCTGCTGGGGGAGGTGGCGCGGGCGATGCCGTGGTCGTCGCTGCTCCAGGTGCCGGTGGACGTGTACCTGGGCAAGCGGACGGGCTGGGACCTGGTGGCCGCGTACGCCTTTCAGGCGGGCTGGGCGGTCGCGCTGTTGACGCTGGGACGGCTGGTGCAGCGGGCTGCTACGCGGCGGGTGGTGGTCCAGGGTGGCTGAGGCACGCGAGGGGGCGGACGGGGCAAGGGCGGGCGCGCGGGCCGTACCGAAGGGCCTGCCGTCGGCGGAGGGCGATCGGCCGCCCGTACGGCAGGACGCGGACCGTGTGCGGGAGGACCTGCTGTCCGTACGGGACCGGGGGCCGGGCGGGCGGCTGCGGCTCGCCCGGGACGGATTCCGTGCGTACGGGCTGATCGCGGCGATGTGGGTCCGGGCGACGATGGCGTACCGGACCTCTTTCCTGATGACCACGCTCGGCAGCTTCGCGGCGACCGGCCTGGACTTCGTCGCGGTGCTGCTGATGTTCCAGCACGTGGACCGGCTCGGCGGGTTCTCGCTCGGCGAGGTGGCCTTCCTGTACGGGCTGGCCGGGGCCGCCCTGGGGCTCGGCGACCTCGCGATGGGGACCATGGGGCGGCTGGGGCAGAAGGTGCGTGACGGGACGCTGGACACGTTGCTGGTGCGTCCCGCGCCGGTGCTGGCGCAGGTGGCGGCGGACCGGTTCGCGCTGCGCAGGCTGGGCCGGACGACGCAGGGTCTGGCGGTGCTCACGTACGCCCTCGTGCAGCTGGACGGGGTGGCGTGGACGCCGCTGAAGGTGCTGATGGTGCCCATGATGCTGCTGAGCGGCGGGGCGATCTTCGCGGCGGTGTTCACGATGGGCGGGGCGTTCCAGTTCTGGGCGCAGGACGCGGCGGAGGTGCAGTCGGCGTTCACGTTCGGCGGCAACGCGCTGCTCCAGTACCCGCCGACGGTCTTCGCGAAGGAACTGGTGCGGGGCGTGACCTTCCTCGTCCCGCTCGCGTTCGTGAACTGGATTCCGGCGATGTACGTGCTGGGGCGCCCGTATCCGCTCGCCGTGCCCGAGTGGTTCGCGTTCCTGTCGCCGGTGGTGGCGGTGGGGTTCTGGGTGGTGGCAGGTCTGCTGTGGCGGGTCGGTCTGCGGTCGTACCGGAGCACGGGAAGCTGAACGGACAAAGGGAGCGGAGGACTTCATGAGTGCGGCGGACACCGGGGCCGAGGCGTGGGGCGCGGCGGACTTCATCGAGCTGGACGGCGTCGAGAAGGTCTTCGACGTGCGCCGCAAAACGGGTTTCCTGCGCCGGGAGAAACGGCAGGTCAGGGCCGTCGACGGGATCAGTTTCCGGGTGCCGCGCGGCGAGATGGTCGGCTACATCGGGCCCAACGGCGCGGGCAAGTCCACCACCATCAAGATGCTGACCGGCATCCTCACCCCCAGCGGCGGACGGCTGCGGGTGGCCGGCATCGACCCCTCGAAGGAGCGCACCCGGCTCGCCCAGCGGATCGGTGTCGTCTTCGGGCAGCGCACCACCCTGTGGTGGGACCTGCCGCTCAAGGACTCGTACCGTCTGATGCGCCGCATGTACCGCATCCCCGACGACCGGTACGCCGCGAACATGGCCCGCTGCACCGAACTCCTGGACCTGGGCGAGCTGCTGGACGTCCCCGTACGGCAGCTCTCGCTCGGCCAGCGGATGCGGGGCGACATCGCCGCCGCCCTGCTCCACGACCCGGAGGTCCTCTACCTGGACGAGCCGACGATCGGCCTCGACGTCGTGTCGAAGTCCAAGGTCCGCGAGTTCCTCCGCGACCTGAACGCGGAACGCGGCACCACCGTCCTGCTCACCACCCACGACCTCACCGACATCGAGCAGCTCTGCAAACGGGTCATGGTCATCGACCACGGGCGGCTCGTGTACGACGGCGCACTCGCCGGGCTGCACGAGGTGGGCGAGAGCGAACGCACCCTGGTCGTCGACCTGGAACGTGAACTGCCGCCGATCCGGACCCCGTTGGCCCGTAACGTCAAGGTGGAGGGGCCCCGGCAGTGGCTCGCCTTCCCCGCTTCGGTGTCGGCAGCGCCCCTGGTGGCCGAACTCGCCTCCGCCTACCCGTTGTTGGATCTCTCGGTCCGGGAGCCCGACATCGAGGCGGTGATCGCGAAGATGTACGCCGGTGGGGCGGACGCTGGAACGGGTGCGCGGATAGGCTGAGTTGTATGACCAGTGATCAAAACCGGGGAGCCGGCGGCGGGAGTCATCCCGAGCTGCGGGCGTCGGACGCCGACCGCGAGCGCGTCGTCGAAGTGCTGCGCGACGCCGTCGCCGAGGGGCGGCTCGACATGGAGGAGTTCGACGAACGCCTCGGTGCCGCCTACAAGTCCCGCACCCACAGCGAACTCCAGCACCTCGTACGGGACCTGCCCGCGCACGGCACGGCGCCTCCGGTGCTCCCGGTGGCCGGGTCGGGGACCGGGGCGGAGGCGGTCACGTGGGCGGGCCGGGTGGGTGTTCCCGCGACCTCCAGGGGGGCTTTCGCCTTCTGGGGCGGCTTCAAGCGGTGGGGGACGTGGAGCGTGGCGCGGGACTTCACCGCGTTCGCGATGTGGGGCGGCGGCGAGATCGACCTGCGCGAGGCGCGGTTCGAGGAGCACGAGGTGGTGATCCGCTGCTTCACGATCATGGGTGGCATCGTGGTGAAGGTCCCCCCGGAGCTGACGGTCCAGGTCTCCGGCATCGGCGTCATGGGCGATTTCGACGACAGGGCGACCGGCGAGGGCACTCCGGGCTCGCCCCGTGTCAGGGTCACCGGATTCGCCCTGATGGGCGGAGTGAGCGTGGAACGCAAACTCCGCAAAGCCGACAAGAAGCGCCTGAAGAACCAGCGCCCCAAAGAGCTCGACTGACCCCCATCGGTACGCCCCCCCCACCCCTCAGCCGAGCCCCGCCCCCGGCTCCTCAGACAGACGGCCGTTCCACTCCCTCACGCCCCGCTCCTTGGGCAGAGGGCCGCGCCAAGGGGCGGCACGGGTGGGCAAGGGGCGGCCTCCACCGGGGGTGCTGCACCCCCGGTGGAGGCGCGCCCCATGCGGTACGCCCACCCACCCCCGCCAGAGCCCGGACGCCACCGCACCCCCGGCCCCACCCATCGCGCCCCAACCCACCCGCAGCGGCCCGGCAGCAGTCCGCAGGAGGGCCGTGCGCCCAAGCCCCCGCCAGAACCACGCCCCCGGCCCCGCCCGCAGCAGCCCCCGCCACAGGGCCGCACGCCCCGCCCCCGGGGCCACACGCCCCGCCACAGTGCCGCGCGCCCCGCCACACGGCCGCACGCCCCGCCCCCGGGGCCGCACACCTCGCCACAGTGCCGCGCGCCCGACAAGACCTCGCCCGACAGAACCTCGCCCCCGGCAAAACCCCACCCCCTCAGAACCGCGCCGGCGCCGCCACCACTCCCTCTCGCCCCGCGAATCCCGCAGCGCCGGCCGACGCCCCCGGGTTCCCGGCCCGCAGCATTCCCAGGTCCACCCACTGCCCCATCCGCCGGTACCCCTCGTCACTGGGGTGCAGGTGGTCGCCCGAGTCGTACGCCGGCAGCATCCGCACCGGCGCGTACGGGTCCCGTACCGCCCGGTCGAAGTCGATGACCGCGTCGAAGACCCGTCCCGCCCGGATCTCCGCGTTCACCCGTTCCCGTACCGCCTCAAGCTCCGCCGTCCAGGTCGGGTGCCCGCCGAACGGCAGCAGCGTCGACCCGATGACCCGCTTGTGGCGCGCGTGCCCCTGCCGTACGAGTTCGCGCAGCCCGTCCGTGATCCGCTTCGCGTCGCGCTCGTTGGGCGGCGCGATGATGTCGTTGATCCCCAGCAGGACCACGATCGTCCTGGCCCCCGGCTGGTTCACCGCGTCCGTCGTGAACCGGGAGAGTCCGCTGGGCCCCCGGTGGTGGCTGAGCAGCCGGTTGCCGCTGATGCCCTGGTTGAGGACGCCGTAGCGGGGCGCGCCCGGTTCCGCGCGCAGCCGGTCGGAGAGGACGTCGGGCCAGCGCCGGTTGGCGTCCAGGCTGGAGGAGATGCCGTCCGTGATCGAGTCGCCGAACAGGACGACGGCCCCCTCCGCGTCGGGGTTCAGGACGTCCACCCGGGTCAGGTAGCGCCAGCTCTTCGTACGGGCCTCGTACGCACCGCCGGACACGTCCTCGGTGTGGTCGCCGGCCGCGCCGTATCCGGTCTGGCGGGAGAACGGGTGGTGGGTGACGGAGCCGCTCGGCGACGGCGAGAAGACGCTGACCAGGAGGTCCCCGTCGTAGGGCACCCTGATCGCCGCTCCGTCGCTGACGGCCTGACCGCCGGGCGGCACGACCACGGTCGGCCGGCCACGGAAGGTGACGGGACGCATGGTGCCGGGTTCGGCCGCCGGGGCTCCGGAGGCTGCGGCGACGGCGATCGAGGCGCGGGAGATGTGCAGCGGCTTGTCCCCGAAGAGGTTGGAGAGGGTGACGCGGGCACGGGTGCCGCCGATGCTGGTGTGTACGACGTTGCGGATCGACTGCCCCGGCAGCCCCGTCTCGGAGCGCGGCTCGGGGCCGACGGGCGACGCGGACCAGGTGCCGATCCACTGGGGGCTCGCGGCCGGCCGCAGGCCCGTACCGCTGCTGCCCCCGGACCGGCCGCCCTTGTCGGCGGTGTGCGTGCCGCTTCCGTTGCGCGCGGTACCGTCCCGCCCCACGAGTCCTGTGAGGGCGAAGATGCCGCTGGAAATCAGTACGACCACTGCGGCCAGACCGGCCAGCAGGGCATATCCATGACGCCTGGGCATGCGGTGCGGGGCTCCTCGGTGCGCTGGGGAGCGGGAGGCTCCCGTTCGAGATACGAACGTCGAACTGATCACCATGATGAGGCATGACGTTCACTTGGGAGACGCCGGGAACTCCGGGTGCGTTCCGGGAGTAGGCCGGATAGGGCTCAATGGAGGGGCGTCCCCGGGCCGGAACGCGGCCCGGCGGACGATCGCCGGGTGGCGGCGACCGGGTGACGGAGCGGTCAGGTGGAAGCTCCGCGTACGGGTCTTTCCGTACGCGGGCGACCGCACGCACAGCAGGGGAAACGGCTCGGGTACGGGTACCCGAGCCGGAACCGGCACGGGTGACCGACGTGAACGACGGAGTGGGCGGAGCGGATGGAACGTACGAACGACAGGGCAGCGGCGGCAGCCGGGCAAGGAACCCCGGCCCCGGACGGGACCCCGCCGCCGGACGGCACCGCGGGGCCGGACGGGACTGCGGGTCCGGACGGGACCCCGGCCCCGGACGGCACCGCGGGTCCGAACGGGACCCCGGGTCCGAACGGGACCACGGCCCCGGACGGCACCCCGACCCCGGACGCCGCCTCCCGCACGCGCAAGGCGGCCTCCGAACCGGGCGACGGCTCGGGCACGCAGAAGTCGGCCTCCGGCCCCCGCATGCGAAAGCCCGCCCCCGGCACCTCCACCGCACCCCCCGCCCCCGCCTCCGGCGCCTCCACCGCACCCCCCGCCAAGCGCCTCTCCTTCACCTTCAGCGCGGCCGACGAGGAGAAGCAGCGCGGCGTGCGCCGGATGAAGGCGACGGCCACCGGGCTGCTCCTCTTCGTCGCCCTCGTCTACGTACTCGCCAAATGGGCCCAGCACAGCGGCTTCACCGGCTGGCCGGGGTACGTGGCGGCGGCGGCGGAGGCGGGCATGGTGGGCGCGATGGCCGACTGGTTCGCCGTCACCGCCCTCTTCAAGCACCCGCTGGGCATCCCCATCCCGCACACCGCGATCATCCCCACCAAGAAGGACCAGCTGGGTGTCACCCTGGGCGCCTTCGTGGGGGAGAACTTCCTGTCCGAGGACGTCATCAAGGCCCGCCTGGCCCCTCTCGACATGGGCGGCCGACTGGGCGCCTGGCTGGCCGACCCGGCCCACGCCGACCGCGTGACCGAGGAACTCGCCACCGCGCTACGGGGGGCCCTCACCGTCCTGCGCGACTCCGACGTACAGGCGGTCGTCGGCGAAGCCATCACCCGCCGCGCCGACGCCGCCGAGATCGCTCCCGGTCTCGGAAAGGCCCTCGGCAAGGTGGTCTCGGACGGCGCCCACCACCGTGCCGTGGACCTGATCTGCACCCGCGCCCACGACTGGCTCGTCGAACACGGCGACTCCGTCATGGACGCGGTCCAGGGCGGCGCCCCCGGCTGGACCCCGCGCTTCGTGGACCGCAAGATCGGCGACCGCGTCTACAAGGAACTCCTGCGCTTCGTCACCGAGATCCGCGACATGCCCACCCACCCCGCCCGCGGCGCCATCGACCGCTTCCTGGGCGACTTCGCGACCGACTTGCAGTCCGACTCCGAGACCCGGGCCCGCACCGAACGCCTCAAGTCCGACATCCTCAACCGCCCCGAGGTCCAGGACGTCATCGCCTCCGCCTGGTCGGCGGTCCGCTCGATGATCCTGGCCGCCGCGGACGACGACCGTTCCGAACTCCGCCTCCGCGTGCGGGCCTCCCTCATCTCCCTCGGCACCCGCCTGGCCACCGACGGCCGCCTCCAGCGCAAACTCGAAGGCTGGGTCGAAGGCGCGGCCGTCTACGTCATCACCACGTACCGCACCGAGATCACGTCCCTGATCACGGACACGGTCGCCGGCTGGGACGCCGACCACACCTCCAAGAAGATCGAGGCCAACATCGGCCGCGACCTCCAGTTCATCCGCATCAACGGAACGGTGGTGGGTGCGCTGGTCGGCCTGCTGATCTACACGGTGTCGAAGGCGTTCGGGGCGTAGGCGGTACGAGGGACCCGCGAGGAGGCGTCGCCACCCGGGGGGAACCGTCACGGGGACGCGGTGTCCTGGGACGGCGATGAGGTGGCCGCTCGGTCGGGGGTCCGCGCGCACGCGCCGACGCGGCCACCCGGGGAAACCGTCACGGGGGACGCGGGTGTGCGGGCGTCTGCGGGGAAGCTGTTGCGAGTGGCAGTCCTCGCGAGGGGTGAGGGTCACGGTACGACCAGGCCCGACAAATCCGCGACCCCTGCCCTTCGCCGGTCCTCGTCCCGGGCTGGGGAGGGGGCCGTTCCGACGAGCCGAGCGCCCACCGCCCGGCCCGCGAAGGCGGGGCGACACATGCGCCCCGCCCGCCCACCGCCCCGCCCGCGGAGGCGGGCCGACACATGCACCCCGCCCGCCCACCGCCCCAGCGGCTGCTGCTGCGACTGCTGCTCGGACTCCTGCTACTTCGCGCAGCCCCGCCGCCCGCCGCACCCGCTCGCCGCCCAGGAAGCCGCCGCGACCCCGCCCGCCACCGCGAACACCGCGGGCCACGCCCCGACCTTCTTCGCCAGCGGGTGCGAGCCCGCGAACCCCGCGACGTACAGCCCGATCAGCCCGGCCGCGACCTTCCCTCCGGCCTCCTGCTGCCACTGCCGGGCCGCGCAGGCCCCGGCCGCCGCCAACGCCACCCCGCCCAACGGCCGCTTCCCCGTCCACCGAGCCACCCCGTACCCCCCGACAAGTCCTGTTGCGGCGACTACGGACGCGGGCACCTTCGCCATGACAACTGCCTCCTGCTGAGATCCGGCGTACGACTCATCCTGTTTCGGACGTACGCCTGCAATGCGAGGCTAACGGGACCCTCGAACCCACGGGCCCGCACCTCTTTGTCACGTTACGTACCGAATGAGCCTTCAATCGGTCACGGAATGTAGCTGCATCGGCCTCTCGGGGGAGCCGCCACGCGCCCGACCCCAACGCCCCGCCCTCCCCACGCGGACCCCACCCGGTCGACCCACGGCTGCGGGGCGGGGAAACGAACCCGTCCCCGCCCCGCACCCACGCCCGCTTCCTCTCCCGGCACCTGTCATCCCGGCAGAGACAAACACCGCGCCGGGCGGACCGTCGGCCTACTCGCAGGCCACCCCGTCCCCGTCCCGGTCCAGGTGGCGTCCGTACCCGGGCTGGCCGCGGCGAATGGGGGCGGCACCCGCGGCACGTACGGCGGAGCAGTTGGCGTACGACACGCCGCCGCCACCGGAGGTCCCCCCGGACGCACTGCTGCCGCCCCCGCTCGTACCCCCGCTGGAGCCGCCGGACGTCCCGCCCGTAGATCCTCCCGTGGACCCCCCGGTGGACGAACCGCGCGAGGAGGACTCGCACGCGACGCCGTCCCCGTCCCGGTCCAGGTGCCGCCCGTACCCGGGCTGGCCGCGGCGAATGGGGGCGGCCCCGGCGGCACGCACGGCGGAGCAGTTGGCGTAGGTCACCGGAGGCTCGGCGGGTTTGACGGTCTTCGGCGCCTTGGGCACGGCAGGCACGGTGGGCGTGCTCACGGGCACCGGCGCACTGACGGATATCCGCACGACAGCCGTGTCACTGAGGGCTCCGGTGCCCTTCCCCGCCACCTGGTACGTGAACTCGTCCGGACCCGCGTACCCGGTGGTCGGCGTGTACACGAGATTCGTCCCGTTGACGACGGCACGCCCGTGCTGCGGCTGGACGGACACGCTCATGGCGTACGTCCCGGCCCCGACCGCCTGGGTCGCGTTCCCGCCCTCGCCCTCCGCACCGGACACGCTGTCGTTGGCGAGGGCGGCCACGATGATCTGCTTCCCGCCCTGCCCGCTCGCCTCGTCATCCACGAGCTTCAGCCCGGCAGCGGCCGTCGGGGACGGCGACGCCGACCCGGTCGCCCCCGCCCCGACCGGCTTGGCGTCCCCGACCTTCCCGTCCCCGACGGCGCTCCCCCCACACCCGGCAAGCACGACCACCATCACCCCGGCCCCACCCACCACACCGACCCGCCGCCGCGCCGCACTGTTCTTCCGCATGTGTCCCCCAAAGCATCAAAGTGAACTGAGGGGGCTGATGATGGCAGTCCTGTGAAGGTCCAGAACTGAACAAGTAAGCAATTGGCCGAAAGTGACCGTTTTCTTTGCCTAGTCGCAGGATGCGTGAGGTTGCGTGTGAGGGCGACTCCGAGCTTAGGCCCCAAGTCGGGGATGAGGTCCTGCGCCTTGTCCGTGGTCGCGGGAGCCCTCTACTAGACGCGATGAGCAGTCCACGGACCGGTTCAGGCGGACGTGAAGCCCTCCTCCTGAACCGTACGAACGAACTCAACCCAAGAGGTACGGGCGAACGTAAGTACCGGGCCGTCAGGAGACTTCGAGTCGCGGACGGCGGCCTGGGCAGCCAACGGGGCGAACTCGACGCACTCGCCGCCAGTCCCATTGCTGTAGGTGCTTTTGCGCCAGCTCGGGCTTACGTGTGCAGTCATCGGGAGTGCTCCTCCATGCTTTCGCGGATCAGCTTGGCTGACCTGTGTGGGCTCAGCGCGAGCGCCCTGAGGTGGTCGAACGCTCGGGTGTACAGCTTTACGTCTGACGGCTGTTCGAGGTAGACCGAGTCAGTCAGCCCTTCGCGGTAGACGACGTCTGGGTCCTCTTGCTCTGGGAAGCCGAGGATCGTGTACGTGCCTGTCGCCGGGTATGCCCCCGCATCGAAGGGCAGAACCTGAACGGTCACGCTCCTCAAGGACCCGCAATCCAGCATACGTTCGAGCTGCTCGACCATGATGCGCCGATTTCCGACGACCTGCATGAGCGTGCTCTGATGCACGACAGCCCACAGCTCTGGGGCGTTGTCCGTTGCCAGCAACTCTTGTCGACGGCTCCGAACGTCGACCAACCTCTGGATCTCTTCGGGTGTATGCCCCGTCGACGCCCGGCACAACTCCGCAGTGTAGGCCGGAGTTTGCAAGAGTCCCGGTACGAACTCCGCTTGGTAGGTGCGCAGGCTGGAGGCTGCTTGCTCCAACCCGACGTACACGGAGAACCAGGACGGCACCGCATCGCCGTGAGCGTTCCACCACCCTTTGGTCTTCGAGTCTTTCGCGAGAGCCTTGAGGAGCTCGCGTAGCTCATCGGTGGTCCCGTAGAAGCGGCAGAGGGCCTCGATGTCGGAGGGCTGGACCCGCCCTTGCCCGGTCTCCATGCGGTTGACCTTGGAGCCGCTCCAATCGAGAGCCTCGCCTACTTGGTTGCAGGTCGCGCCGCTCTGTTCGCGCAACTTCTTGAGCTCGATAGCCAGCCGACGGCGTCGTGCTGTGGGCGAACCAGCCATGCCAACCCCCTGCTCGTAATGGAAGCCCCCATCACACCGGAAGGGGCCGGCCACGCCAATCACTCGATCGAGCGAATCCCATCGTGCACATTGCAGGCCGGGATGCGCACTGAGACTCTTACACGTGGGGTGACCGACGGTCACTCAGTGCACAACGAGGTGCGCGGGAGGTAGACGGAAGTGATCTACGCGAGCGACTGCGTGAAGCGGCAGCCATGGGACTGGCCCTTCCTTGCGGAACCAAAAGAGTTGGCGGGCCTGCGAAGGGCGCTGCGGTTGCACCTGAGTCTCTGGGGACTACCTGAGATGATCGACGCCGCCCAAGTCTGTGTGACGGAGTTGGCAGCGAACGTCATCGCGCATGTAGGCGCGGGAACGCCTGCCACGCTCGCTGTTGCCATGAAGGGCACGAGCCTTCGCATCGAAATGCACGATCCGGACACAAGGGTGCTCCCCGTGCTCCTGGATGCTTCGGGTGAGGCCGAGTCAGGCCGCGGCATGGTCTTGGTCGACGCGTTGGCGGAGCGATGGGGAGTGGACCTGCGGTGCGACGCTAAGGCGGTTTGGTGCGAACTGGCGACAGAGCTCACCACCCCGCATGGCCACACTGAGACCACACAGGTAGCCCGTGCGAGTGCGCAACTAGCTCTCTACGGTGCGGCAAACAACGTCCGCTCGCAGGGGTGGTCACCGCGGTTGAGGAGCAGGGCAGTCGAGGCAAGTGCGGTCGCGCTCATCAGCGACCTACTCCACTGGCTCCGTGCGCACGGCTGCGATCCGGACGAGGCGCTGGATGCAGCACAGACCTGTTTCGAATCAGAGACTGAGTAAGTCTCTACGTGGGGGCGGCCGCGCGCGGTTACGCGCTCGGCCGCCTGGCCGTTGACCTACCGGGTGCAGTACGTCATAACGTCAGCCGGAATCTCATGCTGTAGTTCCCACATGATGGCGATAGGTTTGCTTCCCGAGTGGGAGACATACCGTGCCGGCCCCAAAAGCATCCAGGGTTGTGATCTTCCCTCGATGTACTTGAACTGTCGGATAAAGAGCAGAATGTGAGAACCATTCCTTACATGGTTCAGGTACCGTTGCCCGGTCTCCGAGGTGTCTGCCGTATTCCCCTGTGATTCCCAATGGAATCTGCTTGGGGTTACGGCATAATCTTTGTAGCGGGTTGACGGCACGAATTCCTTCTCGTCCTTTTCTTGAGTGACAAGAAAGACGTCGGTTTGAAATGGTTCAGACCATGTTACGCCCTGTGCGAAAGTGCGAGGTTTCTGGCCGCTGAGACTTGCAATCTTGAGTGCCGCCAAAATTTCAGATCGGTTGTACGAACTATGGATCTTGAGGGGAAGATCGCCGAAATCCGGTCCTAGGGCGTGGGGAACGTGATCGGATTGCGAAACGGCCACGTCGAGGACTTGTCGAATCTCTTCCCTTATACGTGGCTGTGCAGCTAGGGCGTCAAGTCCATCCTGATAAGAAGCGAAGCCGCCTCCATTATCCCACAAGCAGTAAAAGAGCATGCGGGCATATGATTGATTAGTCGGAGAAAGCTCTTCGTACTTGGGGGGATTCTCTGAAAGGAGGCTCTTGTAGGCATCTGCGCGCTCAGGATCGTCGACGTGTAGAAAACTACGGATTCTCTTGAGGAGGGCCTCTTCTTTTTCTGGAGCCTCATCATCAAGGAGTCGTGCTTTGCGCAGAATGTAAGTCCAAGAATTGTTGTTCCTGTAAATATCTTTGATTTCTCGTCCGCTGTCCACCAGGTAGCGAGAGAGATCGGTGTGCTTGTATTCGGCTACTTCCCGGATCAGTGACCTGATGTCAGTCTGCAACTGGCTTCGTACGTTACCGATCACCAGCTCTTTGGCTTTTCCTTCCAAGATGATTTCGCAACTGGAAGGCATGTGGGGAAAGTCGCGTTCCATTTGGTCAATGAGGCGCCTTCGCGTGAAACCTGTGAGAGCGCGAAATTGAACCTCAAAGCGAAACTCTGCGCGATGCTGGCCAATGAAGTCGAGCACAGTGAGGACAGCCTTGTCGGCAGTACGTCGCAAGCCACGGCCGAGTTGCTGAAGAAATACGGTCGCGCTATTCGTGGGTCGTAGCATCAGGATCGTGTCTACCTCAGGAATGTCGAGGCCCTCATTGAAGAGGTCGACAGAGAAGATCGCTTGCAACCTCCCCTCACGTAGATCCTTGAGGGCTCTTTTCCGCTCCGTAGGCGTCGACTCGCTATCGAGCCCAACCGCAGCGAATCCGTGCGCTCTAAATTGAGCCGCCATAAAATGTGCGTGCGCCTTAGTTACGCAGAATCCCAGTGCACGCATACCCATGGGGTTAGAGAGCTTCTCTCTGACGGACCGCAGGACAACATCGGCACGTTCAAGGTTTCCAGTGTAAAAGTTATCCAGGTCTTCTTGGCTGTATCTTCCTTGTTTCCACCTCAGTTGCGTGAGGTTGGTTTCATCTGGAATTCCGAAGTAGTGGAATGGGCAGAGTAGATCGTTTTCGAGGGCTTCCCAAAGTCTCATCTCTGCGGCGATACGCCCGTCAAAGTACTCATCGTGAACGTTCTTGCCGTCCATACGTTCGGGTGTAGCGGTCAATCCCAAAAGTTGTTTGGGAGCAAAGTGCCGGATAATCCGGCTGTAAGTGTCTGCCGTCGCGTGATGAAACTCGTCGATAACAATGACGTCGAAGTGGTCCCGAGGTAGGTCGTGAAGTTGATCTCCTTGTAGCGAGAAGACGCTAGCAAAAACTTGTTCCCACTTGGTAGCCTCTTCGCCGCCGTAGAATAGTTCACCGAAGGTCGGGTCCTTCAAAACACTTCGATACGTGGAGCGTGACTGATCGAGGATTTCTTTTCGGTGGGCAACGAAAAGTAGTCGTAGCTTGCGGCCGTATGCGCGGACTAGGTTTCGATAGTCCAAGGCGGCCATGACTGTCTTACCTGTGCCAGTTGCGGCAACAAGTAGATTTTCGTGGTGGTTATGAACCTCTCGGGCTACCTGGAGACGTTCCAGCATGTCTCGCTGATGGGCGTAAGGGGTCACCTCGTTCCCGGAGAGGCCAATTGCTTCACTTCCGGGCGCTCTGGAGGCTCCAGCTTTCTCTAGCGCTGCATCCAAGCGGGCAGCGTCGAGATCAGGGTCGTACGACTCAAAGGAGGGGTCGTTCCAGTATTCCTCGAAGGTAGCCTCGAAGCTCTTCAGTACGTCAGGAGTGCTTACTGAGGAAAGCCGTACGTTCCATTCAAGTCCTTCAAGGAGGGCGGGCTTGGAGAGGTTCGAGCTACCAACATACCCGGTGTCGAATCCTGTTTCTCTTTTGAAAAGCCAGGCTTTGGCATGCAAACGAGTAGAACGAATCTCGTAATTGACCTTTACTTCCGCGCCGAAATCGCGCACGAGGCGGTCAAGAGCGTGACGGTCGGTAGCTCCCATGTAGGTCGTCGTGAGAACTCTGATTGGGACCCGTCGGGCCCTCGCCGCCTTCAGTGAGTCTTCGAGTACTCGCAACCCATACCATTTGATAAAGGCGCAGAGGAGATCGATCTGGTCGGTGCTGGCCAACTCGGCGCGCAACTCGTGACCGAGGCTCCGGTCTTTGGAAGAGTTGGTAATCAGCGTCGTATCGGAAAGTGGGGTCAAGGGGAAGGTGTGCACGGCGTGGACACCAGGGGACACTTCCTCGGCGAGCCCCAGCAGCTGTCGCGGCCCCTCGGCAAGATAGACGTCCGGGGAGAACGCGGTCTCATGCACGAGAGATCGAACGATCTGGTTGGCGGCGTCGACCTGCTTGTCCCGCGGGAGATTGTGCAGGGCTCGCTGTATCACACGGCCGAGGTGGCGCGTGAGCGCTTGGGACAAAAGTTCATCGTCGACTTTCTCTTCAATGACTTTCCATCCCTGCTCCTCTAGCTGAGATAACTGGTCCTGCATTCGGTGAGTGATCAGCTCTTCGTACACGCCAGAGATTGGCGGGTCAAAGTCCCTATCTTTTTCCGCGGGCACTGTTCTCCTCGGGTAATGAGAGGTGTTAATCGACTTTGGGTGGAAAATCACCACAGACCGGTAGCCTCCGAACAACTACAGGCGGCGCGCACGGCCAAGCCGTGCCGCGCCGCCGTGTGTTGCTCAGCGCCCGGATCAAATCGAGGCTGAGGCCGCCCCGCCGTGGCAGTCGCGGTACGTGGCTCCCGAGCCGCACCAGCACGCCGCCGAGGCCGAAGGCGGCCAGAAGGTGGCGCGGCCTCGGGCGGCGAGGGTGGTGGCGTATTCGGCGAGGAGGGACGTGGAGTCCGGGGTGGTGTGTTCCGAGGCGGCGAACGCTTCGTAGGAGGGGATGGAGCCGGTGACGACGCCCAGGTTCGGGGTGCCGGCCGAGGCCAGTTCGCGCAAGGAGGTCTCCACCGTGGCCAGGTGCTCCGCGTGGGTGGGCGGGTACTCGGCGGCGAGGGTGGGGTGGGTGGCGCGGAGTTCCTCGTACTCCTCGGCCGGCCAGTGCAGCAGGGCGACCGGGAACGGGCGGGAGAGGGCTGCGCGGTAGGAGCCCAACTCGGCCTGGAGCCGCTCGATCTCGGCGCGGAGTTCCGCGGGGTCCGAGGAGCCGAGGGCCCACAGTCGCTTCGGGTCGTGCAGTTCGTCCAGCGGGACCGGGCCCGGGTTCACCGTGTCCGCGAGGGCGTCCCAGCTGTCGTGCGCCTTGCCCAGCATCCGGCGGACGCGGTGCCGGCCGGTGAGGAGCGGGCGGGTGGCGTACGGGACCTCGGTGTCCGAGGGGTTCACCAGAAGGGTGAGGGAGGTGGTGTACGCCTCGTGGGCCTGCTGGAGTTCGTCGTGGTTCTCCAGGGCCTCGGCGAGGACCGCCCACGGCTGGGCGGTGCGCGGGGCGGCCGCCCGGATGCCGTCGATGATCGCGCGGGCTTCGGCCTCGTGGCCGAACTCCCAGAGGTTCGCGGCCTTGAGGGCCTTGATGAGGTGGGGGTCGTCCGGGCTGGGGTGGTTGAGGAGCTGGTCGTAGAGGGTGGCCGCTCGGGCGCGGTCCCCGGCGAGTTCCAGGTGGGCCGCCGCCTGGAGGAGGAGGGGCTCCCGGTCCTCCGGGTACTGCGCCGCGGTGCGCAGCAGACGCTCGGCTTCGGTCGTGTGGTCGGCGGGCGAAGGCGTGTCGGGGCGCATGGTGGACACCGTACTGCTGGACCGGGCGGGGGCGAGAGGGGGCGGGACGGCCGCGCTGGGAGCGGGGGCGGGGGGCTGCATGGGAGGAGCGTTCCCCGGGGGACGGCGGGCGGAACGTCCACAGGGGGGCGGGCGGGGGAGGGTGGGTGCGGGTGGGAGGGCGCGCGCGGGCAAGGGTGCGGCGGGTTGCGGGTGTGCAAGAGGCAAGGTGCGCGCGGGTGAGGAAGGTTGCGGGTGGGAGGGCACGCGGGACGGGCGCGGGTCAGGGCGCGGAGGGTTGCGGGTGGGAAGGCGCGCGGTGCGGGTGAGGGTGCGAAAAGTCGCAGGGGGCGGGGAGTGCGTGCGGGTGCGGGTGTGGAGGGTTGTGGGGGTGAGGGTGCCGCGGTGCGGACGCGTGCGGGTGCGGGTGCGGGAAATTTTGGTTTGGCGGTCAACCTTTTGGGGCCGTTCACCGTCTCCTTCAGTGGGTCGCGTAAGTACGGGGGACGGCGGCCCGGCAGTGAGAGGTGCGAGGCAGAGGGGCGGGGCAGGTTCTCCGGAGAGGAGTCCTTCCGGCCGGAGTCCCCTGGTCAGGGACAGGGAACTCATGGCAGGCTGCGGTTTGTTCAGCCTCGAACGGGTAAGAGCGGTGAGTCCGACGTGCGCAGCAGAGGAGGAGTGGGAGTGATCGGGAACGTCGTGCGGGCGCGGTGTGCGCTGGCAGTGTTCTTCCTGGTGGCCCATGTCCTCTTCGATCTCGGCGGTTTCGGGTTCGCCGGTGCTGTCGCCCTCGCCGCCACCGCCACCGTCGGCGCCACCCTCATCGCCTGCGCGTTGAGTGCAGGACGCACCGCCCCGGCCGTACCGCGCACGAAGGTGCGGACAGCCATCCGCGACCGGGAACGGCGTACCGCCTTCCTCGCCCAGCGTGATCCCGATGCGGCGGGCAGGCCCCGTCCGCGAGCCCCGGGCCGTCTTTCTCCGACGGCCGCGTAGGGGGCGGTCCGGGGGTTTCTGTCGGTCCCGGATCCTTCTTCTCTGAGCGTTTTCAGCCCTGCGTGGGTCGTCATGCCGATGTCTTCTTCATTCCTTCGGTACGACGAGACCCTCGGAGGGCTCTTTCGTGTACGCGCTTTTCGCTTCCCTGGTGGACCGCCTTTCCGCCGTTCTGGACCCGTTGTTCGCCGCTTCGGCCACTGCCGCGGCCGTGGTCCTCTTCACGATGCTGGTACGAGTCGCCCTCCACCCGCTGGCGCGAGCCGCCGTACGGGGGGAGAAGGCCCGCGCCGGGCTCGCGCCGCAGCTCGCCGCCGTGCGCAGGAAGTACGCGAAGCGGCCGGAGCGGATGAAGGAGGAGATTCTGGCGCTGCACGCGAAGGAGAAGGTCTCTCCTTTCGCCGGAATGCTGCCGATGCTGGTGCAGTTGCCGGTCTTCTTCGTGATGTACCACGTCTTCTCGTCGGCGGAGGTCGGAGGCCGGGCCAATGAACTGCTCGGGCACCGGCTGTTCGCGGCGCCCCTGGGATCGCGGTGGACGGACGCGCTGGCACAGGGGGGATTGCTGGGGGCGCAGGGAGTCGTCTACCTCGGGCTGTTCGCGGTCATCGCGGCGGTGGCCACCTGGTCGTTCCTGCGGGCGCGCAGGAATCCGGCGGTGGCGGAGTCGGCGCAGTGGGCAGGGACCGGCGGGGCCGGGGCAGGTGCGGGGGTTCCCGGGGCCGGGCTGGTGAAGTGGCTGCCGCTGTTGTCGTTCGCGACGCTGATCACCGCGGCCGTGGTGCCGCTGGCCGCCGGTCTCTACGTCGCGACCACCACCGCCTGGACCGTCGCGGAACGGGCCTGGCTGCACCGCGATCGCGAGGTCGGGGACGAGGGAACGGCCGGTGCGGGGCGTGGAGGGCCGGGGCGTCGCACGTCCACGCAGTGAACGCGCACTTGCGAAGCGGGCGCCGAACTTGGAGGATCGGACAATTCTCCGGTGGCCGGGCCGCGAACGATCGGCCGGGTTGGGCGCGACCTTCGACCACGAGGAGATCGATCGCTGTGAAGTTGCTGCGTGTAGGAGATGCCGGTTCGGAACGTCCCGCGCTGCTCGACGACGACGGGGTGACCGTACGGGACCTGTCGGGCGTGGTGGGGGACGTCGACGGCGCGCTGCTGGCCGATGCGGCCGCTCTTGAGCGGATACGGGAGGCCGCGGCGGCCGGAACGCTGCCCGTGCTGGACGCGGGCGGGCTGCGGGTGGGCCCGCCGCTCGGCCGGATCGGCAAGATCGTGTGCATCGGGCTGAACTACCACGACCACGCGGCGGAGGTCGGGGCGTCCCTGCCCGAGGAGCCGATCCTGTTCTTCAAGGCGCCGGACACGGTGGTCGGGCCGCACGACACCGTGCTCGTGCCCCGGGGCAGCGAGAAGACGGACTGGGAGGTCGAGCTGGCCGTGGTCATCGGGCGGACCGCCCGGTACCTGGGGAGCGCGGAGGAGGGGCTCGCCTGCGTGGCGGGCTACGCCACCTCGCACGACGTCTCCGAGCGCGCGTTCCAGATCGAGCGCGGCGGCACCTGGGACAAGGGGAAGAACTGCGAGACCTTCAACCCGCTCGGGCCGTGGCTGGTGACGGCGGACGAGGTGGCCGATCCGCAGGCGCTGGGTCTGCGGCTGTGGGTGAACGGGGAGCTGAAACAGGACGGAACCACCGCGCAGCAGATCTTCGGCGTGGGCGAGGTGGTGCGCTACGTCTCCCAGTTCATGGCGCTCCACCCCGGCGACGTGATCAACACCGGCACGCCGGCGGGGGTGGCCATGGGGCAGCCGGAGCCGAAGCCCTACCTGCGTGTGGGCGACGTGGTGGAGCTGGAGGTGGAGGGCCTGGGGAGGCAGCGACAGGTGCTCAAGGGCGCGTAGGGGGAGCGCTCGTCCCGGGCCGGGCCGCCGCGCGCCCCCCGCCCTCCTCCCTCCCCGCCCCTTCGCCCCGGCCGGGCGGGGGAGCCCGCCGCCCGGTGGTGCGTCCCTCTGCCCGGGGGCGGACGGCGGGGCCCGTCGGGCTCAGAGAGCGATGGTGGTGAACCGGGCGGCGGACTCGCGGGCTGCCTCCAGTACGGCCAGGGCGTCGGCGGCCTGGAGGGCGGTGACGGGGGGTTCCGTGCCGTCGCGCAGGGAACGGGCCACGGCAGCGTAGTACGCGGGGTAGTCGCCGTGGACGGTGGGTACGGGCGTGCCGCCGCCCGAGAGGGGGGACTCGCCGGCTCCGACGCGGCCCCACATCTCCTTCGGCTCCTCGCCCCAGGTGGTGTCCGGGTCCGTCGGGCGCCTGCCTTCGCGCAGGGCCGCCTCCTGCGGGTCGAGGCCGTACTTCACGTAGCCCGCCCGGGAGCCCAGGACGCGGAAGCGGGGGCCGAGCTGTGCCGTGGTCGCGCTGACGTAGAGGTGGGAGCGGACGCCGTTCGCGTGCGTGAGGGCGAGGAACGTGTCGTCGTCGGCCTCGGCTCCCGGGCGGCGGACGTCGGATTCCGCGTACACGTGCGTCACCGGGCCGAAGAGGGTCAGCGCCTGGTCGACGACGTGACTGCCCAGGTCGTACAGGAGTCCGCCGATCTCGGCCGGGTCGCCGGACTCGCGCCAGCCGCCCTTGGGCTGCGGACGCCACCGCTCGAAACGAGACTCGAAGCGCTGTACGTCGCCCAGCTCGCCGTCCGCGAGAAGCGCGCGGAGGGTGAGGAAGTCGTTGTCCCAGCGGCGGTTCTGGAAGACGGACAGCAGCAGGCCCCGGTCCGCGGCGAGGGCCGCGAGGCCGCGGGCCTCGGCCGCGGTGGCCGCGAGGGGCTTGTCCACGACCACGGCCAGGCCCGCTTCGAGGGCGGCGGTCGCGAGGGCCACGTGGGTCTTGTTGGGGGAGGCGATGACGACCAGCTCCAGCTCGGCCGCCCGCGCCCACACCTCGTCCGGCGAGTCCGCGAACCGTACGTCGGGGAACTCGGCCAGGGCCTGCTCCCGGCGCTCCGGGTTCGACGTGACGACCGTGTCGAGGACCAGGCCCTCGGTCACGGCGATCATCGGGGCGTGGAAGACGGAACCCGCCAGTCCGTAGCCGATGAGGGCTACCCGGAGGGGTGCGGCGGGAGGGGGAACGGGTGCGGATGCGGGAGCTGTGGACGTCATGGTTGCCACTTAAACAACGCAGGTGGGGAAGTGCAAAAGCGGCCGGGGGAGGGGCGGCGGGACCGGGCCGATGCCGGTCGGGGGTGGCGGGGAGTGGGCCGTGCGGGTCGGCGTCGGTCGGGGGCGGTGGGGGAGTGAGCGTGCGGGTCGGCGTCGGTCGGGGGCGGTGGGGGAGTGGGCCGACCGGGACGATACCCGTCGGGGGCGGTGGGGGAGTGGGCCGACCGGGGGGACTTCGGGAGCTGTTCTGCCGCACGTCGTCGTGGCGCGCACGGCGGCGGAGAGGTGCGTGGCAGGGTCACGGACCATGGTCGCGGCGGGAGCGCGTGGCCTGGCGTTCCGCCGGTCGCGTCCGCGTCACCGGGTCCCCGTTGCCCCGCGTCCCACCGTGTCCCCCGTCATCGCGTCCGGCTGGTCGGGCTGCCGTCCGTGCGGACCGGAGAGGCCAACCCATGCGTCTTCGCCGTGCACTCGTGCTGGGTGTCACCGTCGCCACGCTCGCTTCCGCACCGGCCGCTGTCGCCACGCTCGTTCCCGCACCGGCCGCCGTGGCCTCCGCCCCCCGCCCGGTCGCCGCCGCCGATCAGCAGCAGCCGACCTGCGGTGACCCGCACAGCGCGGACTTCCCCCTCGGCACCCGTATCCACGGCGGGCCGTACACCTACCAGCCCGGCGGCGACAGCGGCGAGTGGTACGTCGACCTCACCAACACCACCGGCGCGGCCTGCCACGACATCCACCCGGTGCTCGTCCTCGTCGACGAAGGCCGACACCTGCGGCCCGACCACGTGCGCGCCGAGTTCCAGGACGCGGACACCGGTGCCTGGCACGCGCTCCCCTTCCACCACACGGACCGGGACGAACTCGTCGGCGTCTTCGAGGAGACGACGCCAGGGTTCACCGTCGGGCCCGACCGGACGCTGTCCGTGAAGGTGCGGCTCGGATTCACCGGGGACGCCCGCGCCAACGCCGTCGTCGCCAACGCGGCCGTCGTGCAGCGCAAGGGCGACGACGGGGAGTGGGTGGGTGAGTCCCGCGACTACCGGTTCGCCGTCGACCCCGACCAGGTCACCGGGGGGAGCGGTCGATCGGGAGGGGCCGGAGGTCTGGAGCTCGCCCGGACGGGGCAGGGCCCGCTGCTCGGGCTCGGGGCTGCCGCCGTCGCTCTCCTCCTGGGCGGCGGAACGCTCGTGGTGGGCGCGCGCAGGCCGCGTCCGTCGCCGAGGCGCTGACCCCCGTGCGGGCCGGCGACAGCCCCTGCACGGGCCGGGCGGAACATCCCGTACGGCGGGGGCGCCGCCCTTCGGGCCGTTGTCCGACCTGTACCGGGACGGACCGGGGGCACATCCCCGTACGGCGCGGGTGCCGCCCTTCGGGCCGTTGTCCGACCTGTACCGGGACGGACCGGGGGCACATCCCGGTACGGCGGGGGCGCCGCCCTTCGGGCCGTTGCCCGACCCGTATCGGGACGTCTGCGACGATCCCTGTCGTGGACTACCCCGACACGCACCACCAGGACCCCTCGGCGCCCGTCCGGTCCGGCATTCCGGAGCACGGCCGCATCCCGAAGTACTACGCCGTCAAGGCCCGGATCTCCGCGCTCGTCACGGAGTTGGCCGAGGGCGAGGCGCTGCCGACCGAACGGGACCTCGCGCTGCGGTACGAGGTCGCACGGGACACCGTCCGCCAGGCGATCCGCGAACTGCTCCTGGAGGGGCGGGTGCGACGGCAGGGGAGGGCGACCGTCGCGGCCGGGCCCAAGCTCGAACAGCCCCTGGCGTTGGCCAGTTATACAGAAGGCGTTCGACGGCAGGGGCGACGCCCCGGGCGGACCCTGATCGGCCTGGAACGCTTCCCGTGCCCGGAGCGGCTCGCGCCGGAGGTCGGGGTGCGCGCCGGCGACCCGGTGTGGCACCTGGAGCGGGTGCTGCTCGCGGACGACGAGCGGGTGGGGCTGGAGAGCAGTTACGTCGCGGTGGAACGGGTCCCGCGGCTCGACGTGGACTTCGAGCCCGACTCCTCCTTCTACGCGTACCTGCGCGAAGAGGTGGGGATCGGCCTCGGGCGGGCGGGGGAGCGGATCGAGACGGTGCTCGCCACGCCACGCGAGGCGCTGCTCATCGGCACTCCGCCCGCGCTGCCGATGCTGCTGCTGCACCGGTGGTCGCAGGACGTGGCGGGACGGCCGCTGGAGCGGGTGCGGATGCTGTTCCGGGGGGACAGGTTCAGCTTCTCGACGCAGCTCGACAGCTAGGGCGACGGCGGGCAGGACGCGGGAAAGGGCGGCACACGATGGTCACGGAAGCATAACGGGTCTGATCCAAGCTTGGGGGGCTGTTCACCGCGCCGTCGCTGTGCGGATCCGGCTGCGTCACCCGCTCCCGGGAGCGTGGCCGCCGTGAGAGTCATAGTGGTGGGAGCCGGCGTGGTGGGAACCATGCACGCCTGGCAGGCAGTGGAACGCGGCCACGAGGTCGTACAGATCGAGCGCGAGGACGAGGCGCGCGGCGCGAGCCTGCGCAACTTCGGCCAGATATGGGTCAGCGGGCGCGCGGGAGGCGAGGAACTCGACACCGCCCTGCGGGCCCGCGAGCTGTGGGAGGGCATCGCGGGGCGCGTCCCGGACCTGGGCTTCCGGGCCAACGGGTCGCTGACCCCGGTCCGCACCGCACTGGAACTCGGCGTCGCCGAGGCCGCGTTGGAACGCGACGACGCTGCCGCACGCGGGTACAAGCTGCTGACGGCGGACGAGGCGCGCGCCGTCAACCCGGCTCTGCGCGGCGGGTTCCTCGGCGCGCTGTGGTGCGAGCGGGACGCGGCCGTCGAGCCCAGGACCGCACAACTCGCCCTCAAGGACGCCCTGTCGGCGTCCGGCCGGTACACCTTCGTCGGCGGGCGCGAGGTCCGCGAGGTGATCAGCGAGGGAGCCGTGCGCGACGACCACGGGGTCGTGCACCGCGGAGACTTCGTGGTGCTGTGCACCGGGGCCTGGCTGGGCGGACTCGTGCGGGAGCTGGCGCCCCGACTCCCCGTCCGACGGGTCCGGTTGCAGATGATGCAGACCGCGCCCCTCGGCGAGGCCCTGACCACCTCGGTGGCCGACGCCGACAGCTTCCGCTACTACCCGGCCTACACCGGGGAAGCCCTGGACGCACTCAACGCGGGACAGGACCAGACGCCCACCGCCGCCGCCCACAGGATGCAGCTCCTGATGGTGCAGCGGCAGGACGGCGGCCTGACCATCGGCGACACCCACGAGTACGAACACCCCTTCCGCTTCGACGTGGAGGAGGAACCGTACGAGCACGTGGCAGCCGTGGTGGAGAGCCTCCTGGGCCGTCCGCTCCCGAAGATCAGACAGCGCTGGGCCGGGGTGTACGCCCAGTGCACCGACAAGAGCCGCGTGGTGCACCGCGAGCAGGTGCGCAGCGGCGTGTGGCTGGTGACCGGGCCCGGCGGGCGGGGCATGACCTGCTCGCCCGCCATCGCCGAGCAGACCGCGAACGAATTGGGCTGGTGAAACCCGACATGGACGCCTACCGCAGGACCGCAGCCGGCCACGGGATCGCCGTCGGCCACAGGACCGCAGCCGACCGGGGGAGCGCAGCCGACGACGGGACCGCGGCCGAGCACAGGATCGAACTCGTCGTCCTCGACATGGCGGGCACCACCGTCGCCGACGGCGGCCTCGTCGAGCGGGCCTTCGCCGCCGCGGCCGAGCGGCTGGGCGTGCGGGCCGCAAGCGCGCACTACGAGGAGAAACTGACGTACGTCCGGGCCACCATGGGCGAATCGAAGATCTCCGTCTTCCGGCACCTCTTCGGCGAGGAGACCCTCGCGCAGCGCGCCAACGCCGCTTTCGAGGAGTCGTACGGAAAGCTCGTCCACGCGGGTGCGGTCGAGGAGGTCCCGGGGGCCCGCGAGACGATCGAGGAGCTCGTCGCGCAGGAGCGCACCGTGGTACTGACCACCGGCTTCGCCCGGGTCACCCAGGACGCGATCCTCGCCGCGCTCGGGTGGCAGGGACTGGCCGCCTCGACGCTGTGCCCCGCCGACGCGGGGGGCCGGGGGCGGCCGTACCCGGACATGGTGCTGACCGCGTTCCTGCGGACGGGCGCGGTGGCGGGCGTGCAGGACGTCGCGGTCGTCGGCGACACCTCCTACGACATGCTCAGCGGCGTACGGGCCGGGGCGGGCGTCGTGGCGGGCGTCAGGACCGGGGCGCACGGGCCGGACGCCCTGCTCGCCCACGGAGCCACCCACGTACTGGAGTCCGTCACCGAACTGCCCGCCCTGCTCGCGGAGTTGGGGCGATGAGCAGCGGCATACGCTTCGACGCGGTGTCCGTGGCGTACGGCGGGAACGTCGTGCTCGACTCCCTGGACCTGACGGTGGAGCCCGGCGAGGTGATGGCGCTCCTCGGGCCCTCCGGATCGGGCAAGACCACCGCGCTGCGTGCGGTGGCGGGTTTCGTGCGGCCGGTCTCGGGGCGTGTGCTCCTCGGGGGGCGCGACGTGACCGATCTGCCGCCGTACCGGCGGGGCATCGGGATGGTGGTGCAGCAGTACGCGCTGTTCCCGCACCTGAAGGTGGCGGAGAACGTCGCCTTCGGGCTGAAGGCGCAGAAGACCGTGCCCAGGGCGGAGATCCCCGGACGGGTCGCCGAAGCGCTCGACATGACCGGGATGGCGGCCTACGCGGGACGCTACCCCCGGGAGCTGTCCGGTGGGCAGCAGCAACGGGTGGCCATCGCGCGGGCGTTGGCGATACGGCCGAGCGTTCTGCTGCTGGACGAGCCCCTGTCGGCGCTGGACGCCCAGCTGCGGTCCGGGATGCTTGCCGAACTGGCACGGCTGCACCGAGAGCTGCCGCACGTGTCCATGCTCTACGTCACCCACGACCAGGTGGAGGCGCTGACGCTGGCGGACCGGATCGCGGTCATGGACAAGGCGCGGTTGCAGGACTGCGGGACGCCGCAAGAGCTCTACCGGCGGCCCCGGAACGCCTTCACTGCGTCCTTCGTGGGCAACGCGAACCTGCTCCCGGTTCAGGTCGGGACGGGCGGCGGCGTCCGCTTCGGCGGGGTCGAGCTGAAGGTCGACACGGGTGACGCGGCGGCCGGGTCCACGGCCACGCTGTGCGTACGACCGCATCTGGTCGGGATCGGCGAAGGCCCCAACGCGCTGCGCGGAACGCTCCGGGAAGTGCAGTGGAGAGGCTCCACGCACCGCCTGTCCGTGGAGGTGGACGGCCGCCCCGTTACGGCGGACGTCCGCGAACTGCGGGACACGCCGGTGCTCGGCGACCCGGTCACACTGCACTTCGCGTCCGAGGACGCGGTGCTGCTGCGGGCGGGGGTGGGCTCCGATGGCTGAGTTCGCCGCGGCGCGGGGCGCGACGCGCAGCACGGGGCCGGGGACGGACGCGCCGTCGGTGGGCGCTGTCCTGGCAGCCCCACCCGCACAGGACCCGACGCCGGAAGCCGCGGGCACGGGCCGGGCGACCGAGCCCGTCGGCACGCCCACGGCCCCGGGGCGCGGGTCCCCGGGGCCGGGGTCGCGTCGGCGCGGGGTGCCCGGGTGGGTGTGGGCGCTGCCTCCGGTGGCGGTGCTCGCGCTGGTGTTCCTGTATCCGCTCGCACTGGTCGTGCAGCAGTCGTTCACGACCGACAGCGGTGACGTCTCGCTCGCTCCGTACGGGGAGGTCCTCGCCTCGGAGGCGTTCCGCTCGGCGCTGGGCACCACCGTGTGGCTGGCCCTCGGGGCGACCGCCGGATGCCTGGTGCTGGGGTTCGCGCTGGCGCTGGTCATCGCGTTCGTGCCCTTTCCCGGGGGGAGGGCGGTCGCGAAGTTCATCGACGTGTTCCTGTCCTTCCCCTCGTTCCTCATCACGCTCGCGCTGCTGTTCGTCTACGGCAGCGTGGGCATGGCGAACGGGATGTGGACGGGCGTCACCGGGGCCTCCGAGGGGCCGTTCGCCTTCCTGACGACGCTGTGGGGCGTACTGCTCGCGGAGATCACCTACTTCACGCCGTTCGTGATGCGGCCGCTGCTCGCCGCGTTCTCGCAGATCGACACCTCCCAACTGGAGGTGGCCTCCTCGCTGGGGGCGCGGACCGGGCGGATCGTGCGCCAGGTGATCCTCCCGGAGGCGCTGCCCGCGCTGGCCGCCGGTGGGTCGCTGGTACTGGTCATGTGCCTGAACGAGTTCGGGATCGTGCTGTTCACCGGGGCGAAGGGCGTGACGACCCTGCCGATGCTCGTCTACAGCAAGGCGATCCTGGAGTCGGACTATGCGGCGGCCTGCGTGGTGGCTGTCGTCAACGTCGCCCTCTCGGTCGGGCTCTACGGGATCTACCGGGTGGTGAGCCGTCGTGCTGGTGCATAGCCGGGCAGGCAGGTGGGCGACCTGGGCGGGGTTCGGCCTGCTCTTCGTGCCGCTGTTCGCCGTGCCACTGCTGGTGATCGTGGCCGCCTCGTTCTCGACCAACTGGTCCGGGGTCCTCCCGTCCGGGCCGACCGTCGCGCACTACGGGTCGGCGGTGCGCGGCGAGTCGCTCCAGGCGCTCACCACCAGCCTCGTCACCGCCGTCGCGGCCAGTGTGCTCGCGCTCCTCCTCGGGAGCTGGGCCGCGCTCGCCGCCACCGCACTGGGCAAGCGCGGCAAGCGGGTCCTGGACGCGCTGTTCGTGCTGCCGGTGGCCGTGCCGTCGGTGGTGGTCGGGCTGGCCGTGCTCGTCGCGTTCAGCCGGCCGCCGTTCCTCCTCAACGGGACGCCGTGGATCGTCGTGCTGGCGCACACCGTCCTGGTCACGGCCTTCGCCCACCAGTCCGTGTCGGCCGCGCTCGTACGTCTGGACCCGGTGTACGAGCAGGCCGCCGCCTCGCTCGGCGCGCGGCCCGCCCACGTCCTGCGGCGCGTCAGGCTGCCGCTGCTGCTGCCGTCCCTGAACGCCGCCGCCGGGCTCTGCTTCGCCCTGTCCATGGGCGAGTTGAGCGCCACGATGATGCTCTACCCGCCGGACTGGATGCCGCTTCCGGTGCGCATCTTCACCGCCACCGACCGGGGGTCCCTCTTCACCGGGTCCGCCGTCGCGGTCGTCCTCATGGGCACCACCCTGCTCGTCCTGCTCGCGGTCTCCCGCCTGCGCACCGATGCGTCCTTCCGCTGAACGTCCTTCCACAGATGGGGATACGAAACGTCATGCAGCGCACCCTCAAGCCGATCGCCGCCGTCACCGGCTGCCTCGCCCTCACCGCCTCCCTCACCGCCTGCGGGTCCTCGGCCGCCTCCTCCGAGGAGAGGATCGTCACCGTCTACAGCGCCGACGGCCTCAAGGGCGAGAAGGGCGACGGCTGGTACGACAAGGTCTTCAAGGACTTCCAGGCGAAGACCGGCATCGAGGTCAAGTACGTGGAGGGCGGTTCCGGGGAGATGGTGCAGCGCGCCGTCCGCGAGAAGTCCCACACGCAGGCCGACGTCCTCGTCACGCTGCCGCCGTTCATCCAGCAGGCCGACTCCAAGGGCCTGCTCCAGAAGTACGCGCCCGAGGGCTCCGACAAGGTCCGGGGCGGCGACAAGTCCGCCGACGGCACCTGGACGTCGGTCGTCAACAACTACTTCGGGTTCATCAAGAACAAGAAGGAGCTGTCCGGCGACGCGCCCAGCACGTGGGAGGAACTGCTGGACGACACGTACAAGGGAAAGGTGCAGTACTCCACCCCGGGCGTCGCCGGCGACGGCACCGCCGTCGTCATCAAGGCGATGCACGACTTCGGCGGGAAGGAAGCGGCGATGGCGTACCTGAAGAAGCTCCAGGTCAACAACGTCGGACCGTCCTCCTCCACCTCCAAGCTCGCGCCGAAGGTCGACAAGGGCGAGATCCTCGTCGCCAACGGCGACGTGCAGATGAACTTCGCCCAGTCCAAGTCCGCCCCGAACCTCGCCATCTGGTTCCCCGCGAAGGCCGGCGGCCGACCCACCACCTTCGCCCTCCCGTACGCCGCCGGGCTTCTCAGCAAGGCCCCGCACACCGAGAACGGCAAGAAGCTCCTCGACTTCATGCTGGCCGAGGAGGCGCAGCGGGAGGTCAGTTCGGTGGGCGGCGGCTTCCCCGCCCGCACCGACGTCCGGGCGACCGACGCGAACGCGCACGCACTCACGAAGCTGATGGAAGGCGTCGAGGTCTTCGAGCCGGACTGGGCCGACATCGACGAGAACCTCAAGGAGTACGTCGACGCCTGGAAGACCGCCACCGGCAGCTGACCCGCCGCCCCCGGGGCGCGGCGCGGGCGGGCCCCGCCGCTGTCGCCGCCCCGGTCACCACACCCGGCACCGGACGCGCGACGCCGTCGTCCGCACCGCCGGAGACTAGGCTGGGGGCGCGCACAAGGTCGTGCGCGCCCCCTTTGGCTGCATGTGTACGTACGGCGGGAGTCCCACCAGATGGCAGAGCGCAAGCCGATCGAATCCTGGCTCACCGACATGGACGGAGTCCTCATCCACGAGGGCGTTCCGATCCCCGGCGCCGACGCCTTCATCAGGAAGCTCCGCGACACGGAGAAGCCCTTCCTGGTGCTGACCAACAACTCCATCTACACCGCCCGCGACCTGCACGCACGCCTGCGCAGGATGGGCCTGGACGTGCCGGTCGAGAACATCTGGACCTCGGCCCTCGCCACCGCCCGATTCCTGGACGACCAGCGCCCCGGCGGCACCGCGTACGTCATCGGCGAGGCCGGGCTCACCACCGCGCTGCACGACATCGGGTACGTCCTCACCGACCACGAGCCCGACTACGTGGTCCTCGGCGAGACCCGCACGTACAGCTTCGAGTCCCTCACCAAGGCGATCCGCCTGATCAACGGCGGCGCCCGCTTCATCTGCACCAACCCCGACGAGACCGGCCCCTCCGCCGAGGGCCCGCTGCCCGCGACCGGCGCGGTGGCCGCCCTGATCACCAAGGCGACCGGCAAGGACCCGTACTTCGCGGGCAAGCCCAACCCGCTGATGATGCGCACCGGCCTCAACGCGATCGGTGCGCACTCCGAGTCCAGCGCCATGATCGGCGACCGGATGGACACCGACGTGCTGGCCGGTCTTGAGGCGGGCATGGAGACGTTCCTCGTGCTCACCGGACTCACCGGCAAGGACGACATCGACCGGTACCCGTTCCGGCCCTCGTCGGTCGTCGACTCCATCGCGGACCTGGTCGACCGCATCTGAACCGCCCGCAACACCGCCGCGGGGGCCCGTACGGCGCAGTCACGGGCCCCTGCGGATGCGAAAACGGCCGCGCCGGTGAATCTTCGGAAGTACCAGGAGGTTCACAATGCGCTCAGCACAGCTCACTCTGTGTGCGGGAGTGGTGCTCGCGGCGGTAATCGCCCCCGCGCCCACCGCCCTCGCCCTCGCACCGGCCGCACTCGCGCCGGGCGCCGTCACGGACAACGAAGAATCCCACGGCAGCGTCACCGTCACCCCGTCCACCATCGCGGCCGGCGGGGAGGTGGATCTGCGCATCGGCATCTGCGGCGGCAAGAAGGCCATCGGCCACTCGGAGGCGTTCTCCTCGCCGGCGCACTTCCACCCGGCCGCCGACGGCGTCATGTTCGCCGAGGCCCGCATCCGCTCCGACGCCGAGGGCCGCGACTACGGCATCCACGTCAAGTGCGAGGACGGCTCCGGCAGCGCCGACGGCAACGTCACCGTCGTCCACCACCGGGTCGAGCCCACCGCCCCCGTCCGCGCGGGCGGCGGCGGCACCGCGGCGCTGGCCGCGGACACCGAGGGCCCCGGCACCCCGTACACCCTCATCGGCCTCGGCCTCGCGGGCGTCGCGGCGGTCGCCATCGCCGGACGGTCCGTGCGCAAACGCCGGGGCACCACGCACTGACGACCGCCACACGACCGAGGGACCAACGGCAGGAGGAGCGCGGATGAGCGCCGACCACGCGTCCGGCAGGGGCCGGATGCTCACCGGCATCGCCTGGGCGGTGCTGCTCCTCGGACTGTGGCTGTGGGGCCGCGAGATAACCGACGGGCCGGGCGGCAGTGCCGCACCGACCACCGGGGACGTGGCCGCGGTGGGACGCCCACTGCTGCAGGTCGAACTGCCCGACGCGCACGACCCGGTCGCGGGCGCCAGGCCCCGACGGGTCGAAGTGCCCTCGCTCGGCGTCGCGGCGCCCGTCAGCCCGCGCGGCCTCGACAGCTTCGGCGCCGTCGACCCGCCGCCCTACGAACAGCCGAAGACCGTCGGCTGGTACCGCCACGGGGCCCGCCCCGGAGCCGGCGGCGTCGCCCTGCTCGTCGGGCACGTCGACACCCGCAGCAAACCCGCGGTCTTCTACGGACTGAGTTCCGCCCGGCCCGGCGAACGGATCCGGATCACCGGGACGGACGGCTCCGTCACCGAGTTCACCATCGACGACGTGCAGGTCTACAGCCGAGACAAGTTCGACGCGAAGAAGGTGTACGGCCCACGAGAGGCCGGCCGCGCCGAACTGCGACTGATCACCTGCGGCGGCACGTACGACCACGAAGCCCGCGCCTACACGGCCAACGTCGTCGTCTCCGCCTATCTGACGGGCGCCACGGGAAGCCCGCCGACCGCCAGGTCCTGAACCGCGCCCGAGCGGCGCGCGGCCCGCAGCCCGAGCCCGCCGAACACCGCCGCGAAGACGACCCACAGCAGCAGGTGCGAGCCCAGCGACACCACCCGGAAGTCCCACAACAGGGTCGCCGGCACGGGGACCTCGTCCGGGTTGCCCGGCAGCAGGAACAGCACCGCCAGTGTCGCCGTTCCGGTCAGGAACACCGCGCCGTGCCGCACCGGATCAGGCCGCCCGGCCAGCCGTACGTACACCTGCCGGGCCAGCAGCATGCCCAGGACGCCGATGACGACGGCGGCCAGCCACAGCGACTGCCGGTTCGCGACGGTCGCCGCGTCGCCGACACCGGGCGGCGCCGCCGGATACCGCAGCGCGGGCAGCAGCGAGACGGCGACGAACGCCGCCGCACAGAACGCAAGCGCACGCGGCCACGCCCGCACGAGGTAGCCGGTGCGCCGGTGGACCAGGGCGTACGCCACCGCGAACAGGACGCCGAGCGCGAGACCGGCGATCACCGCGGTGACGACGAGCCCGAAGTGCTGGGCGGAGCGGGAGAAGAGTTCCTCGTGGTGGGCCACCGCGTCGGCCGCGGCCCCGTGCTCCTCGGCCGCCGAGCGCGCCTCTTCCAGGACGATCGCCCGGTCCATCAGGGGTTCGGCGAGGAGCAGGGAGAACAGGCCGGTGGCGAGACCGGCCGCACCGCCCGCCGCGACGGCGCGGCCGAGCAGGGGCAGGGGAGAGGTCGCCTCGCTCATGGTGGTGACGGCCCCCATCAGTGGCACGGGGCACCGAAGAGGTGCCGGCCGTCGTGCGAGAACTCGTGCAGGTAGTCGCCGGTCGCGGCGACGATGTGGCCGTTGTCCAGGAACACGGCGTACAGCGCGACGAGGGCGACGAGCGCCGCGGCGGCCAGGATCAGCACGTCACGGCTGTGGTTCGTCGCGGCGGCGGACGGCGACGCCGTCGTGTGCCGGTCGGCATGGGAAGACATGTCGTTGCCTCCTTCTGGGGTTTCCACGCCCCGTCGAAGAGGAGGACGACGGTCAGTTCCTGACTTCCACACCGTGGAGGGTGTGGTCACAGTGGCGGGACCGTCCCGGAATCGCACCGGAGTTCCTGTTCACCGTCGCCTCGCGGTGTGAAGTTGTCACCGGGAGAGTCCCAGCTTGATCACACACTGTCAATGGCCGTCCCGTGCGGCGGACGCGGGACGAGGGGCGCCCGGGGGAACCTGGCCCGGTCGGCCGCTCGCTCCCCCCGGAGCCGCCGACCGGGCTGGTCCTCGACCGCACGCGCTCGGACTGCGGGAGAAGCCCGGCGTCCGTGCGGGAGGTTCTGGAGAGTACTCGGTACCGCGGGCCGGGGGCTGGGGCCGCAAGAACACTGTAAAGGCGACAAGCCCCGTTCTCCAGAGGGCATCTGACGCCAAGTCACCGCGACGTCGCGCCGCGTGCTCCGCCGCGGACCCCTGGGGCCCTCCGCCCCGCCGATGACCGGGAGGCATCCGCCGCCCCGCCTGTCCCCGCTGCCGCTCTTCGCGACAGGACCCGCGACGGGTCCCGGGCCCGTGCCGCACGTCCCGCGGCGGTGACCGGCAGAGCCCGCCCGTCCCGGCTTCCGGCCGACGAATGGGCAGGTTGTACGCGGTGCAACGGCTTCGCGACGAGTGCGGGCGTGCCTGCGGTGGCCGGGGCTGCGTGTGTCAGGATGGATTCGACCGGTTGTGTCCGGGCAGGGGCGCCTGGGGGGCTGCCTCGAATTTCTCATTTCATTCGGGACGGCCACGACGGCTGGTCTTCGGCAAGGCGCCCAAGGGGGAGTCGATGTACGGCAGTGACAGGGGACGTGTGCGTGCGCTGGGAGCGGTCGCGGTGGGGGCCGCGCTGCTGCTGTCGGGCTGCACGTCGGACGGCGGCGGGGACGGCTCCGGCGGAGGCGCGGAGAGCAACCCGCCGATCGCCCAGCAGCCCAAGGAGAACGACCCGTACTGGGTCAACCCGCAGGCCAAGGCCGCCAAGGCACTCGCGGCGGCGGACGGCGCGCAGCAGGAGCTGATCAAGAAGATCGCCCAGCAGCCGGCCGGTGAGTGGATCGTCCCGGAGAACGCCAAGGAGCAGAGCCGGAGCTTCACCGAGGCCGCCGCCAAGGCGGACCGCGAGGCGCTGCTGGTCGTCTACAACATCCCGCACCGCGACTGCGGCCAGTTCTCCTCCGGCGGCGCCGCCGACGGCAACGCCTACCGCGCCTTCATCCAGCAGGTCGCCGAGGGCATCGGCGACCGCCCGGCCACGGTCATCCTGGAGCCGGACGCGGTGCTGCACCTGGTCGACAAGTGCACGCCGACCAAGTTCCACGAGGAGCGCTACGACCTCCTCAAGGGCGCCATCAAGACGCTGAAGCAGCAGCCGGCGACCAAGGTCTACCTGGACGCGGGCAACGCGGGCTGGGGCCGGACGGACCAGATCTTCGAGCCCCTGAAGCGGTCGGGAGTCGACCAGGCGGACGGCTTCTCGGTGAACGTCTCCAACTTCTACTCCACCGAGGACAGCAAGAAGTACGGCAAGGAACTCTCCGCGAAGGTCGGCAACAAGCCCTTCGTCATCGACACCAGCCGCAACGGCAACGGTCCCTGGAAGGAAGGCCCGGCCGACATGCGCTGGTGCAACCCGCCCGGCCGCGCCCTCGGCGAGCCGCCCACCACCAGGACCGACGACCCCCAGGTGCACGCCCTGTTGTGGATCAAGCGCCCCGGTGAGTCCGACGGCGACTGCAACAAGGGCCAGCCCAAGGCCGGCGAGTGGTTCGCGGAGTACGCGCTGGAGCTGGCGAAGAACGCGCAGTAGATCCCGGCACACGTCATGGCATGAGTAAGGGGCGCCCTCCAGGAGGGCGCCCCTTACTCATGCCGTACGCGAGACCCTTACGGAACCTCGACCCAGACCGCCTCGGAAGGCGTCCCCTGGTCGTCCGTCACGAAGAGCATGTAGTAACCGGAGGGGACCAGCGCCTGGTTCTCCGGGACGGTGACCGTGATGCCGTCGGCCGTCTTCTTCAGGTCCAGCGCGATGCTGCGCTGGTCCATGTCCGTCATGTGCGTCACCGCGCTCGGCCGCATCAGCCGCGCCGTCCTGATCGACGAGGCCTGCTGCGACTTGAACGTGCCCGAGTCGCCCCGGGCGATCTTCTTCGGCCCGTCGACGAGCTTGGGCCGGGAGTCGCGGTAGAGGTACGGCGGGGTGTAGATCTCGATCCGCTGCTCGAAGACGCCCGGCCGGGTGTTGGCCTTGTCCGCGTACAGCGAGTCGGAACCGGCGCTCAGCACCCGTCCGTCCGGCAGCAGCACCGTGCCCGAGTGGTAGTTGCGTCCCACGTTCGGGTCGGCGAGCCGCTTGAAGGTGTTCGTCTTCGGGTCGTACTTGCGCGCCTCCAGGATGTTGGAGTCGCTGCGGCCCCGGTAGTCCTCGGAACCGCCGCTGACCAGGACGGAGTCGTCCGGCAGCAGCGAGGCGCTCGGGTAGCGGGTGCCCTTGTCGAGCGAGGGACCGTCCTTGAAGACCGGGTTGGGGAGCTTGGTGTCGACGAGGCGGGTCTTCTCCGTCGCCTTCTCCGACTCGCCGACCCCACCGCCGCCGATGACCAGGAACTTCTGCTCCTGGGCGGGCGGCAGCATGACCGTCGCCGAGGTCTCCAGCTGGTCCGGGTCGCTCATGCCCGGGATCTTCTTGAAGCTGTTGTCCTTCAGGTCCCAGATGCCGGGGTCGCGGCCGACGTCGGCCGGTCCGTAACCGGCGTTGGAGCCGGAGTAGAAGAGCTTGCCGCTGTTCAGCGTGAACAGCGACGGGTACGTCGGCAGCCGCCGCTCGAAGCCCGTGTACTTCCAGGTCTTCTTCTTCGGGTCGTAGATCTCGTCCTTGCCCGGGACGATCTGGCCGATGTCGTCGAGACCGGACGTCGCCAGGACCTTGCCGTCCTTGAGCGTGGTCAGCGACGGGTACCAGCGGGCCTCGTTCATCGGGTCGACGGTGATGTACTTCTCCGCCACCGGGTCGAACTCGTACGCCTCCCGGATGCCCTGGAAGTCCTTCTTGTCCAGGGCGAGCTTCTCGGCGACGCCGTACGTGTTGCGGGCGTCGGCGCCGGTCAACGCCGGGATGGCGTAGTTGTCCTGGGCGCCCGACTCGTACTGCTTGCCGGACTCCTTGGCCTCGACGTAGATGCGGCCCAGGCCCGCCTCGGTGCGCAGGAACCGGCCCTTGTTGGGACCGGTCGTGGCGAAGACCTTCTTGGCCTTCTCCACCAGGACCGGGTCCTTGGAGACGTACGTCTTGCCGTTCTTCTTGCCCTTGAAGACCGTGCCCGCGGGCAGGGTTATCGGCTTGTCCGGGTTCTCGTTGTGCACCACCATCAGGCCGCCGGCCTTGGTGACGTCACCCTCCAGCTTCTCGTACCGCTTGGTGCCGCCCGCGACCAGCAGCTTGCCGTCGGCCAGCTGCGTGTGACCCGAGCAGAACATGTCCTTCGGCGTCGGGATCAGCTTGTAGTCGTTGGTCTTCGGGTCCCAGAGGATCGACTCGAACTTGCCGGCGTCGAAATTCTTCTGGTTGTTGCCGGAGCCCGCGATCATCAGGACCTTGCCGGTGTGCAGCAGGGCCTGGTGAATAGTGTTGATCTTGTATTGGGAGGGGACGTTCAGGAAGTCCCAGTGGCCGTTCTCTGCCTTGTACTCGGGCCGGTTGATCTTGTACTCGTGGTACTGCTCCGTACCGAAGCGGTACAGCCAAGGCCCGTTGAACGCCGCCAGAGCAACCACCACCGCGCCCGTGATCGACAGTCGTCGGGCCCGGCGGCTCAGACGGAAACTCATTTCTTACGTCCCCCAAGGGATGAAATCTGCATGGTCTGGTCGGCCGGGGCCCAGCTCGGCCTCGCCTGCGGGGAGTGGTCCCCGGCGTACTGCCCGGGGTGGCCGGCCTGCTCGTCGTACTCGGGGCCGTCGCCCGCGGAACCGGGCCCCTGCTGCGGGGCCGGCTTGCCGTTCTTCTTCTCGTCGCGCATGCCCAGGCGCCAGGCGATGATCGGCGCCGCCGTGATCAGCAGGGCGAGCGTCGCCCAGACGACCATCGCGGGGTGCGAGTGGCCGAGGAAGAACGAGACCGTGATGGACGCGCCGAAGACCACGATGAAGAACAGGTGGATCCGGAAGGTCCCGAAGAGCGTGTCCGGGCTGGACGAGTCGCCCTTCGGCGTCACGACGAAGCTGGACTTGCGGCGCAGTACGGCGTCCATCAGTGAGCGCGCGTAGATCGGCGCGGACAGTGCGGACATCGCCATGCCGGCCAGACCGCCGGAGCCCTCGGGCTCGTGCGGGGAGACGTTGTGGCGGCGGTTCCAGATGTAGAGGCCGATCTGGAGCGCGGAGGCGTTGCCGTACAGCATCATCCAGATGACCGGGTCGATCTGGACACCCGAGGCGCCCATGCCCAGGAACAGCGCGCAGGAGAGCGCGGCCAGGATCCAGTTCATGGCGGACATCGGGTAGAAGATGATCATCATCGTGTAGTTGAAGAGCTTGCCGGGGGGCAGCGTGCCCCAGCCCTTCCAGTACTGCTTGAGGATCGTCTCGTAGGTGCCGCGCGACCAGCGGAGCTGCTGGGTGAAGAAGTCGGTCCAGGCGGTGGGGCCCTCGCCGACGGCCAGCACGTCCGGCGTGTAGACCGAGCGCCACTTCTTGCCCGTGGCCGGGTTCTTGGCGCGGTGGATCTCGAAGCCCGTCGCCATGTCCTCGGTGATCGAGTCGTACAGGCCGCCGATCTGCTTCAGGGCGCTGATGCGGACCGCGTTGGAGGTGCCGACGAACATCGGGGCGCCGTAGCGGTTGCCCGCGCGCTGGATCAGGGCGTGGAAGAGGAACTGCTGCGACTCGGCGGCCTTCGTGACGAAGGTGTCGTAGTTGCCGTAGACCTGCGGGCCGATGACGAAGCCGACGTCCGGGTCGCGGAAGTAGCCGAGCATCCGCTCCAGGTAGTTCGGGAGCGGGATGTGGTCGGTGTCGACCGAGGCGAAGTAGTCGTAGTCGTCGCCGTGGGCGTCCAGCCACGCGTTGTAGTTGCCGTGCTTGGTCTTCGCGCGGTGCGGGCCCTTGGCCTGGTTCCACTTCGCGATGCCCTTGCGGGAGAAGTGGTGCACGCCCAGGCGCTCGCAGACCGCCTTCACGGCCGGGTCGTCGCCCTCGTCGAGCAGCCAGATGTGCAGCAGGCCCCGGTGGCGGATCTTGACCGCCGCCTCCAGGGTCTTGGTGACCATCTCCAGCGGCTCCTTGCCGGGCACGAAGGAGGTCATGAAGGCGACCCTGGTGCCGGTCTCGGGCACCACCGGGATCGGGTCGCGGGCGACCAGGGTGGCGTGCGCGTTGGAGAGCACGTTCATGGTGCGGAACAGCTCGATCAGACCGATGGAGACGAGCATCACGACGTCGAGCGCGCGCAGGAGGTCGTCCTGGAGGTTCGGGTCGCGGTCGGTCCAGTGGGCCGGCTGCATGAGCCAGATGAACAGCGCCAGCGAGAGCACCGGGGCCGCGCCGAGCAGCAGGGCCGCCCGGATGCGGTGCGGTTCCTGGGAGATCAGCGACCGGTACTGGACCTTGTAGGGCTTCGCGGGGTCCGGCTGGGTCAGCGGGCCGGCCAGCCGGCTGTAGTGCTCGTAGTCGTACCTCGGCAGCGCCTTCTGCTGTCGGCGGCCCGGACCCTCCGACGCCATCTGCGGGGGGACCCGCAGCTGCGTCGTCTGGGTGGGGTCGTGGGTTGGGTCGTGGTACTGCCCGGCGCCGCTCGGCGTCGACGTCATGAGTCATCCCCCCGCACGCAAAGCTGGCTGCGTGAGTTCGTAGGTCTAATCGCTCGCTGGCGGTCCCCCTCGACCGTCTCGAACGCAACTTTGATCGGGCCGCCATCAGCACAGACACAGGACGACAACCTTCCGGTTGCATGATGCCCGTCCCGACATCCGTGCGTGAAAGGGGCCCCCACCCGCATGGGGTGCGGTGCGCACCCTGTCGGCCCGGCCGTCTCCCCGTCGGCTTTCCGAGCCTCAACTCTTCGAACCGCCCGCCCCATTGGAGCCACTGGCTCCAGGATAGGTTCCCCGACTCGCCATATGATCGCAAGGGTCGACGATCGCAGGCTGCCGGGTGCCCCGGGCGGTTCCGGGGAGGGCCCGGACCCGTGGGACGACCTGGGAACGACCGAGACCCTTCCACCGGTGGTGGAAGGGTCTCGGTTGCGCGTGCGCCGCCAGGGACTCGAACCCCGGACCCGCTGATTAAGAGTCAGCTGCTCTAACCAACTGAGCTAGCGGCGCCTGCTGACTCGGAGAACTCTACCGGATGTCCGGGAGTGGTTTGAACCAGCGACCGCCCGTCATGCCCGTTTGGTTATATTTCGTACCGTCAAGATGCGTTATGTCCGGGCAGTTGGGACACTGGGGCGGTGATCCAGTTCGAGGAGATTCAGCCCGGTGCCGACTGTCCCTGCGCCGGATGTGCCGACCGGCGCCGCACCTGCAGGACGAGAGCCCTTCCGGTACGTGACGGGGCTCACCCCGCGGCGCGCGGCGCGCGACGGGCGTGGGTCCTGGTCACCGCCGCCGGGGTGGTGCTGGGCGGCGGCGGAGTCGCCACGGCCGGGGACCACGACGGCCCCGCCGCGCACCACGGGCCGGAGCAGACCGCAAAGGCGCCGGTCGAGGGGCACGGCGGGGCCCGCAACGCCCGCGGCGGGACCGGGCAGGGGCGGGGCGAGGTACGGGAGAGCGGTGTCCGGGTGCGGGGGGACCGAGCCGACGCGGCGGAGGGCGACCGGGCGCGCGGGGCGGGCCGGGCGCGGGAGGCGGGCAGGGGAGGGGAGGCAGGCCGGGTACGGGAGGACCGTGCCGACGGGGACGCGCCCACCCCGCAGGGCCGGGCCGCCCCTCTGTACGGCCGTGCCTCCTCCGCTCCGGGCTCCGGGGCAACCGGGACCGTGGGTCCCCCCGGCGTGGCGGCGGCACCGAAGCTCAAGCCCGCCACCAGGGCGGACATCGTGAAGCGGGCCCAGACCTGGGTCACGGCGAAGGTCCCGTACAGCATGGACAAGTACTGGAGCGACGGCTACCGGCAGGACTGCTCGGGCTACGTCTCGATGGCCTGGGGCCTGGCCGGCAACGAGTGGACGGGGAGCCTCGCCGAGTTCGGCGTGCAGGTGCCGCGCGACCGGCTCCAGCCCGGCGACATCCTCCTCTTCCACAACACCGCCGACCCGCACAACGGCTCGCACGTGACGATCTTCGGGGGCTGGACGGACTACACGCGCGGCCACTACGTCGCGTACGAGCAGACCCGCCCCACCACCCGCAAGCAGGCGACCCCGCTGGGTTACTGGAGCAACGCGGACCGCTACCTGGCCTACCGCTACAAGGGCCTGGTCGAGGGCACCGCACCGCAGGGCGCGACCGGGGCGCCCGCGTTCCCGGGGGCGCAGCACTTCCGGCCGGGGCAGGCGGGGCCGCACGTGGAGAGGCTCGGCAAGCAGCTGGTGAGCCGGGGATTCGGCAAGCACTACAAGGTCGGACCGGGTCCGCGCTGGAGCGAGGCGGACCGGCGCAACGTGGAGGAGTTCCAGCGGGCGCAGGGCTGGCGGGGCGCGGCGGCCGACGGATATCCGGGGCCGGAGACGTGGCGGCGGCTGTTCGCGACGACCGGGGACGGGGTGCGGCGATGAGGGATCCGGTGATCGGCAGCGCGTCGACGACGGAGATCCCCGTGCACCTGCTGTTCCGCGACGAGGCCGGAGCCGGGGCTTCGTCCGTGCCGTCCGGGACGACCGTGGTGGCGCGGCGACGGGGGACGGGCGAGCAGCCGAAGGTGACGGAGCGGGCGGTGCAGGAGCCGCCCGCCGCCGTGCACCGGGAGGCGGCGGGCCCCGTCGAGCGGCCCGGGGCCGTGCGCGCCGGGTGGGCGGCGGTGGCCGTCGGACTCGGCGCGCTCGCCGGGTGCGGGGCGGTGCTGGGGCGGGCGGGGGTGCTGCCGGGACCGCTGCGGGGGCGGCCGTGGCTGCCCTTTCGGACGTACGACGGACTGGGGGTGGCGGACTGGGGCGTGCTCGCGGTGCTGGCTTCGGCCGTGCTGTGCGCGTTCGGCGGGCTGACGCGTGGGCGCGAGGGGTACGCGTCGGTGCTGGTCGGGTTCGGGGCGTACCGGGGGAGCGTACGGCGGACCGGCCTGGTGTGGCTGAGCCCGTGGCAAGGGCGACGCCGGGTGGACGTGCGGCTGAAGCACTGGCGGAGCGAACCGCTGCCCGCCGTGGACCGCAACGGGATCCCCCTGCGGGTGGTGGTCCTCGTGGTGTGGCGGGTCGCGGACACCGCGCGGGCGTCGTTCGCGGTGGCCGACCACGAGGGGCACCTGCGGGGCCAGGTGGAGGCGGAGCTCGCCCGGGTGCTCGCGCAGGTGCCGCCCGACGCGGTACGGGACGCGGCGACCGTCGGCGACATGCTGACCCGCAGGATCGCGGCGCGGACGGCTCGGGCGGGCATCGAGGTGTACTCGGTGCAGCCGGTGCGCACCGAGTACGCGCCCGAGGTCGCCGAGGCGATGCGGCGGCGCCGGATCGCCGCGCTGGACGCCGGCGCGCGGGAGAAGGTGCTGGCCTCCGTGGTGGACGCGGTCGAGGACACGGTGACGCGGCTGGCGGCCCGGGGGCTGACGGGAGAACTGGACGACTACGAGCGCAAGGCCCTGGTGCGGGAGCTGACGGTGGCGTACCTCGGCGGAGCGTGACCCCGGGCGGGGGGCGCGCGGCGGCGGGGCGCCGGACCGGCGGAGGTGGCCGGTGCGGCGGTGCGGGGCGCGGCGGGTGCCCGTGTCCGGATTCCGGGCACTCTCCATTGCGTGGGACATTGGTCTGGACATGTTCAATCGGCGTCCATACATTGGGAGTTGGTCTAGACCGACATCCCCTGTACTTCCCCACGCGCGCGTGCAGCACAGCTCACAGATCGAAAGATCCCCCCCACGTTCTCTGGAGCGAAGCCATGCGAAAAAAGGCAATGAGCGCTGCCGTCCTCGGGCTGGCGGTGGCGGCCACCACCGTGCTCGCCACCGGCAGTGCCAGCAGCCACGGCTACACCGATTCCCCGATCAGCCGGCAGAAGCTGTGCGCCAACGGCACCGTCACCGGCTGCGGAAACATCCAGTGGGAGCCGCAGAGCGTCGAGGGCCCGAAGGGATTCCCCGCCTCCGGGCCCGCCGACGGACGTATCTGTGCCGGCGGCAACGGGCCGTTCGCGCAGCTGGACGACCCGCGCGGCGGCAACTGGCCGGCCACCAAGGTGAGCGCGGGCCAGAGCTACTCGTTCCGCTGGCAGTTCACCGCCCGCCACCGTACGAGCGATTTCCGGTACTACATCACCAAGCAGGGCTGGGACCCGTCCAAGCCGCTCACCCGGGCCGCGCTCGACCCGCAGCCGTTCCTGAACGTGCCGTTCGGCGGCCAGCAGCCGCCGGCGACGCTGACCCACCAGGGAACGATCCCCGGCGGAAAGTCCGGAAAGCACCTCGTGCTGGCGGTGTGGAACGTGCACGACACGGCCAACGCGTTCTACGCGTGCTCGGACGTGCAGTTCTGACCGCACGGGTCTGAGGAATCGATTCTGCGGAAGAGGTTCCGAGAGAGCGTTGCGGCAAGAGCGGCTCCGGGCGTCCGGAGCCGGGTACAAGGTCCTCCGCGTACCCGGTTCCGGGCGCCCGGCCCCCGGCCGGTGCGGGCCGACCCCCGCTCCACCGGTGCTGGAGCCGCGGTCGGCAGCGTGGGCGCCACACCGTGCGCACGCACGCAGCCGAGGGGAGTCAGCGTCATGACAGAGACCGTCGCAGAGGTGGCCGGGGCAGCCGGCAGCCGGGTCACCGGGGATCTCTACGCGGAGGTGCAGACCTTCTACGCCCGGCAGATGCGCCGGGTGGACGCCCTGGACATCGAGGGCTTCGCCGATACCTTCACCGAGGACGGCTGCGTGGTGCACGCGGGCGGTCAGCGCCAGTCGGGGCGCGCCGAGATGGTCGCGGGCATGCGCGCCAACCTGCCGCGTTACCGGGGCGTCGCGGTGCGCCACTGGTTCGACCACCTGATCATCGACGTCGACGCCGACGACCCGGACACGGTGCGGGTGTCGTACTACACGCTGGTCACGCTGACCGACGCCGAGGGCAAGGTGTCCTTCCAGCCGACGTTCACCGTCGAGGACGAACTGGTGCGCAGGGACGGAAGGCTGCTCACCCGGGAGCGGGTCATCCACCGGGACGAGCCGGCGGCCGTCTGACCCGCGCGGTACACAGGGAGGGGCCCCGGACGCGCGTCCGGGGCCCCTCCCTGTGTACCGGTACCTGGCGTGCCGGTACGCGCACTCACGCGCGGCAGGCGGGCAGGCCGCCGTGGTACGCGCACATCTCCGCGAACGGGCCCGCGACGTCCAGACGTTCCCCGGGCCGGCCGCCCCCGGCCTCCGCATAGGCGCGGTGCAGGTTGCCGACCAGTCGCTCGGGGTCCAGCCAGCTCCCGTACGGTCCGAGGTCGGCCTTCCCCGCGGCCTCCAGCGGGGTCAGGCCGTCGCGCACGCCACGCTCGGCGGTCCTCTGGAGGAAGCGCAGATACCCCTCGGTGGCGTCCAGCAGTTCCCTGCCGCCGACCGGGCCGTGGCCGGGGACGACCGTGCGGGGTCCCAGGGCCCGCATCCGGTCCAGGGCCAGCAACGACCCGGAGATCGAGCCCATCAGCACGAACGGGGTGACGCCCGACCACACCACGTCCCCGGTGAACAGCACGGACGCGTCCGGCACCCAGACGATCACGTCGTTCGCGGTGTGCGCGGGGCCCACGTGCAGCAGCTCGACCCGCGGACCGCCGGTGTGCACGGTGAGCCGGTCGCGGAAGGTCAGCGACGCCAGCGCCTCCGGCGGGTCGCCCCACTCCACGTCCGGCCACAGGCGGCGCAGCCCCGGCCCCGCCTCGGCGGTCTCCTCGCGGGTGCCCGCGTGGGAGATCACGGTGGCGTGCGGGGTGAACAGGCCGTTGCCGAAGACGTGGTCGCCGTGGAAGTGGGTGTTGACCACGTAGTCGGGTCCCGCCGGGTCCACCGCCCGGACGGCGGAACGCAGGGCGCGGGCGCGGGTCTCGGTGGCGGCGGTGTCGACGAGGACGGTGCGGTCGGGGCCCACGACGAGGCCCGCGTTGTTCAGGCACCAGCCGCCGTCGGGCTGAAGGTAGGCGTGGACGCCGTCCGCGAGGCGGGTGAGGGAGGAGGGAATGGGGGCCTGCGCCGGGGCGGCGGGTGCTGCGGCGGGGGCGGCGGTCATGCGGAGTCCTTCGCTGGTGGGTCGGAACGGGGCGGGCCCCGACGTGCACAGGGGCGGATTCAGGGGGCCAGGCGGGCGTAGCGGCCCCGGTGGAAGACGAGGGGGGCAGAGGGTTCGGGGGCGGGTTCGCAGGAGAGCGCGGTCACCCGGCCGATCAGCAGGGTGTGGTCGCCCGCCGGGTGTGCGGCGTGCAGCGCGCACTCGATCCGCACGGCGGCCGACGGCACGACCGTCTGGCCGCCGGCGCCCGTCGCCGCGCCCAGGCGCTCCACCGCCGCGAGGCCGCTGCTGCGGTCCGGGCGGCTGAAGTGCGTCGCCCAGGAGTCCTGTTCGGCGGTCAGTACGTTCACCGCGAACCCTCCGTTGGCGTGCACCTGCGGAAGCATGCGTCCGTCGGACTTCACCGAGACCAGCAGCAGGACCGGGTCCAGGGAGACGGCGGTCAGGCTGTTCAGGGTGATGACGGCGGTCGACGCCCCCCGGCCGGTGGTCAGGAGGGTCACCCCGGTCGGGAAGGAGCCCATGGCGGTGCGGAAGGCGGCGGGGTCGGGGCCCGGTGGCACGTGCTGTGCGCCGGGGCGGGGCGCGGTGGTCCTGGTGGCCCGGTCCGGCCGCTCCGCGCGGTCCGAGCGGGAGGTGTGCGCGCGGGCGCGTGCGGTGGCGGCCCGGGAGAGGGGGCCGGGCATCAGTAGTTGCCCAGACCGCCGCAGACGTTCAGCGCCTGCGCGGTGATCGACGCCGCGACGTCGGAGGTCAGGTAGCCGACCAGGCCCGCGACCTCCTCCGCCGTCGAGTAACGGCCCAGCGGGATCTTGGCGTTGAAGCGCTCCTGGATCTCCGACTCGGGTACGCCGTAGTGGCCGGCGTACCCCTGGCGTACCCGTTGCGCCATCGGCGTCTCGACGTAGCCGGGGCACACCGCGTTGACCGTGATGCCGCTCTTGGCGAGCTCCTTGCCGACCGCCTTGGTGAAGCCGATGACGCCGTGCTTGGAGGCCGAGTAGGGGGCGGCCAGCTCCACGCCCTGCTTGCCCCCGGTGGAGGCGATGTTGATGATGCGGCCCCAATCGCCGTCCTGCATGAGCCCGCCGGAGAGGACCTCGCGCGTGACGTAGAAGGTGCCGTTGAGGTTGGTGTTGATCACGTCGAGCCACAGGTCGTCCGCGATCTCGGAGGTGCGGCCGCCACCGCCCCGGCCCGCGTTGTTGACCAGGATCTCGATCCTGCCGTACGTGGCGACGGCCTCCGCGACGGCGGAGCGGACGTCCTCGGTCGAGGAGACGTCGCACACCGCGCCCGAGACCTCCAGGCCCTCCTCGTCGCGCAGCCGCTTGACCAGGGTGCGGACCGCGTCGCCGCTGCGGGCCACGCCGAAGACGGCGATGCCCTGCCGGGCCAGCAGTTCCGTCACCGCGAGGCCGATGCCGCTGGTGGCGCCGGTGACGAAGGCGACCCGGCGCGGGTTCTGCGTGTCTGTTGCTGTCATCGTGCTCTCCCCTTGGTCCCGGCGGTGGCGTCCCCGGGACGCCCTGCGACCGGGAGGTCTCCGGCCGTGTACGAGACCGTGCGGCGGGGTCCTTGCGCACGGCTCGACACCGGCTAGGGCGGACCGGGGCGGATGCCGGCCGGCGCCCCTGGGCAGGCCCTAGCCGCCGTCGAGCGGGCGGCGAGCGGCGGAGGTCAGCGTGGGGCGCCTGTACGAGGAGACCGCGCCGAACGAGGAGACCACGTGCCCCAGTTGACGATTCCCGACGTACGGAAGTCGGTGACCGTGGCGGCCACGCCCGAGCACTGCTTCCAGGTGTTCACCCAGCAGCCGGCCGCCTGGTGGCCGGCCAGCCACGTCCTGGTCCGCAAGGAGCGCGCCGGGCTCGCCTTCGAGGAAGGCGTCGACGGCCGCTACTACGAGTGGGACGTCGAGGGCAACGAGGAGACCTGGGGCCGCATCCTGGAGTGGGAGCCGGGCCGCCGCCTCGCCATGACCTGGCGCATCGACGCCAACTGGCGCCCCGTGCCGGACGACGAGCGGGCCAGCGTCATCGAGGTGGACTTCCGCGACGCGGGCGACGGCCGGACCCTGGTGGAGCTCGCCCACGTACAGCTGCACCGGCACGGCGACGGCGCGGAGCGGATCTTCAAGGCGCTGGACGGGCCGAGCCCGGGGGAGACGCTGGAGCTGTTCGCGAAGGCGGTGCGGGGATGAGCACCGCGACCCGGCCCGAGGCCCCGGACGCGACGCGGGCCGTCGCGCCGGCCGTCTCCCCGTCCGCTCCCGCGCTCGTCCCCGACGACCCGGACGGGCTCGGGCCGCTGGCGGGGGCCCGCAGGCTGCGGGACGTTGCGGCGTCGCACGCCGCGGACGCCGACCGTACCGGCGTGCTCGCCGACGAGGTCGTCGCCCTGATCCGTGACGCCGGTTTCGCCCGCCACCTGGTGCCCGTCGAACACGGCGGTCACGGCGGCGGTTTCGGCGAGCTGAACCGTGCCGTGGCGCTCGTCGGCGAGGGGTGCGCGGCCACCGCCTGGTGCGCCTCGCTGGCCGCCTACTCCGCCCGCTTCGTCGGGCACCTGCCGGCTGCGGGACAGGACCGGGTGCGGGCCGACGGGGCCGACGCCCTGATCGCCACCGCCCTGGTGCCCGGCGGCCGGGCCGTGCCCGAGTCCGGCGGCTGGCGGCTGGCCGGGCAGTGGAACTACGTCAGCGGCATCCGGTCCGCCGACTGGGTGCTGCTGTGCGCCCCGGTCGTGCCCGAAGGCCCCCGCGAACCGGGCGTGCCGCCCGAACTGCGTTTCTTCGCGCTGCCCCGGGGCGCGTACACCGTCCGCGAGACCTGGGACAGCGTCGGCATGCGCGCCACCGGCAGCCACACCGTGGCCGTCGAGGGCGCGGGAGTCCTGGTGGACGCGGAACTGTCCTTCGCCCGGCAGGAGTTGCTCGCCGGGCGCAACGCGCACTCGCCGCTGCCGCTGCACAACCTGCCGTTCCGCTCCGTCGCGGGACTGCCCTTCGTGGTTCCCGCGCTGGGCGCGGCGGCCGGTGCGCTGGCCGCGTGCGCCGCGACCGTCACGGGGCGGCGTCGCACCGAGACCAACGAACTGCGGCTGGTGCGTGCCTCCGCGAAGATCGACGCGGCCCGGCTGCTGGTGGCGGAGCACGCCGCGGTGCTGGACGCCCGCGCCTTCTCCCCGGAGAGCCTGGCCCGCGGCGAGCGCAACGTCACCTTCGCCACGGAACTGCTCCGCGAAGCCGTCGACGAGGTGGTCAGGGCCGCCGGCACCGGCGGGCTCGGCGACTCCTCGGCGGTGCAGCGGCTGTGGCGGGACGTGACGTCGGCGACCAGCCACGTGGCGCTCCAGTACGAGACGTTCGCCCGGTCCAGTTACGCGGCGGTCCTGCTGGGACCGAAGGAGGGCTGACACCCGCGAGCGAAGGGGCGGCGCACCGACCGGTGCGCCGCCCCTTCGCCGTTGCCCGCGTCTTCGTTCAGCCCGCGACCGGCTGCGCGTCCCGTGCCCCGCCGCCCGCCGGAGTGCCGTGGCCGGCACGGCCCTCGCGTCGCGCCAGCCACGCCTTCAGGTCGAAGCCGGGCGCGGCCGTCTCCAGCGGCCCGGGTCCCGGCCCGCCCGCCGAGAGCAGCCGTCTCGTGATCATGTGGTCGGCGGGCCGGTTCACGGACTCGGCGGCCACCAGCCGCTCGCCCCGGAAACAGAACACCGTGTAGCGCCCGGCGGATACGTCGCCCACCGTCACCGCCCGGTCGTGCCCCTGGCCCAGGCCCGCGATCTGGAGCCGGCAGCCGTACTGGTCCGACCAGAACCACGGGAGTTCCGTGTACGGCGTCGGCCGCCCGCAGAGCGTCTCGGCGACCGCCCTGGCGTGCCCGGAGGCGTTCTGCACCGACTCCAGCCGACGGGACGCACCGTCCGCCGCGGTGAACCGGGCGCAGTCTCCGATGGCGTACACCTCCGGGTCCGAGGTGCGCAGCAGGGCGTCCACCAGGATGCCGTCCGTGGCCCCGGAGCCGGTGGCCAGCCCGGCCCGCGCGGCGAGTCCGGTGCGCGGCCGTACGCCGACGGCGACGACCACCGTGCCGGCCGGCAGCCGTGCCCCGTCGGCGAGTTCGACCGCGCCGACGCGCCCGCCCGCGCCCGGCAGCAGAGCCCGTACGGTACGGGCCACCAGCAGCCGCACCCCGCGCCGCAGGTGCTCGGCGGCGAGGAGCCCGGCCAGCGGTGTGCTGACCGCACGGCTCAGCACCCGGCCGGCCGCCTCCACGACGGTGACCTCGTGTCCCGCCTCCCGGGCCGACGCCGCGACTTCCAGCCCGAGGAACCCGCCGCCCACGACGACCAGCGGCCCCGCACCGGGGCGTTCCAAGGACGCCCGCAGCGCACGCGCGTCCGCGAGTGTGCGCACGGTGTGGACGCCGTCGAGGTCCGCGCCCGGCACGTCCGGGCGCACCGGCGCCGCCCCGGTCGCCAGGACCAGCCGCGTGTAGCCGAGCACGCGCCCGGACGCCAGCACCAGCCGTCTGCCCGAGAGGTCCAGCTCCCGCCCCCGGTCGCCGCGGACCAGGTCGACGTCCTGGTCCTGGTACCAGGAGGGCGGCAGCAGCTCCGTCTCCTGTCGCAGGGAGGTCCCCTCGCGCAGGAGGGACTTGGTGAGCGGCGGGCGGCGGTAGGGGGCCTCCCGTTCGTCCCCGACCAGGGTGAGCGGCTCCGTCAGGCCGCCGGCCCGCAGCGCGGCCACCGCGTCGCTGCCCGCCTGTCCGCCGCCGACCACCACGACGCCCGCCGCCCCGGACATCAGAGCTGTGCCTTCGGCAGGTGCACCACCAGGCCGTCCATGTCCTCCGACACCGTCAGCTGGCAGCTGAGCCGGCTGGTCCCGCGGCGCGGGTCGGCCGTGCCGTACAGCACGTCGTCCTCGACTTCGTGCATCGGCGGCAGCGGCAGGGTGTTGGCCTCGTCGACGAAGACGTGGCAGGTGCCGCACTGGGCGGAGCCGCCGCACTGGGCGACGATCCCGGCGATGTTGTTCAGCTTCGCGCCGCGCATCACGGAGTCCGGGGGGCGCACGTCGACGACGGTCTCGGTGCCGTCCTGGCTCCTGTACGTGATCCTGGCCATGAGTCGTGTCCTTTCAACCGGTCGGGGGGGCGGGGGAGTGGGCCGTCCGGCTCACCACCGGACGGGCAGTTCCCACAGGCCGTAGATGACGGCGCCCTCCTTGCGGGGAATCTCCAGGAGGGGCTTGGCCAGGGCCAGGGTGGGGATGCGGTCGAACAGCTTGCTCCACACGATCTCCAGCTCAAGCCGCGCCAGGTCCGCACCGATGCAGTGGTGCACGCCGTGCCCGAACCCCAGGTGCTTGCGGCTGCCCCGCTCGGGGATCACCTCGTCGGGCTCGGGGAAGACCTCCGGGTCCCGGTTCGCGGCCAGGCCCAGGCACAGGATGCCGTCGCCCTTGCGGATGGTCTGCCCGCCGATCTCGATGTCCTCCAGGGCGACCCGGGGCACCGCCGTGTCGCCGATGGTGGCGATGCGCACCAGTTCCTCGACGGTCGGCTTGACCAGCGACGGGTCGGCCTTCATCCGGGCGATCAGCTCGGGGTGCTCCAGCAGGTACGCGGTGCCCAGGGAGATCTGGCTGGCGGTCGTCTCGTGGCCGCCGTTCATCAGCAGCCGCACCATGTTGAACAGGTCGCGGTCGGTGTACGCCTCGCCCGACTCCTCGTACGCGGCCATCGCCCGGCTCAGCAGGTCGTCGCCCGGCTCCCGCTTCTTCAGCTGGATCAGGTCGTCCACGTACGCGTTGACCTCGACGATCGCCGCCTGCCGCTCCTCGGCCGAGCTGTGGCCGCCGAGCAGGGCGGTGCCGTGCTTGATGAAGAAGTCGTGCTTGTCGTCCGGTATGCCGAGCAGCTCGCAGATCACGGTCATCGGCACCGGCAGCGAGAACGCGTGGTGCAGGTCCACCACCGGCGTCATCGCCAGCATCCGGTCCAGGTACTCGTCGACGATCTCCTCGATGCGTGGACGCAGCCGCTGCACCTGCCGGTTGGTGAAGGTCAGCGCCGCCTTGCGGCGGGTGCGGGAGTGCTCCTCGCCGTCGTACCCGATGAAGGAGGTCTCGGTGCGGAACTCCGGCGGGGCGATGAAGTAGAAGGGGAAGTTCGCGTGCTTGCGGGAGGCGCTGACCCGCGGGTCCGTGAGCAGCTGCCGGATGGTGTGGTAGCCCGTCACCGTCCAGATGCGCAGCCCGGAACCGGAGAGCGTGACCTCCGAGACGTCCTTCTCGACCATCTCCGGGTACTCGGCGGGCTGGCTGAACGGGCAGGTCCGCTTGTACGGGAAGGTCGCTGCGTCCGGGGCTTCGGCGGATGTCGCACTCACGTGAGGGGTCCCTTCGGGTGGATACGGCCGGAGCCCGCACTATGGCGAGGCCGCCTCAGTCCCCCCTGGAGCCGTGCTCAAGAGGCCCTGCACCGGTGCTTCGTAGCTTCCGCGCCATGGAGACCATTTCGTTGGACGCGGGTCCCAGGACGGACCCGGCCGAGGCCGCCCCTTCGTACGGGACCCCGCTGCGCGGGCTGCGGGTGCTGGAGCTGGCCGCGATCGGCCCCGTGCCGTACGCCTGCATGCTGCTGGCCGACCTGGGGGCCGAGGTGATCCGCGTCGACCGCCCCGGCGCCCCCCGCGCCTTCGGCGACTGGCACCGGGTGCTGGACCGGGGACGGCGCAGCACCGCCCTGGACCTCAAGGACCCGGCCGGGGTGCGCACCCTGCTCGCCCTGGTCGAGGAGGCCGACGTGCTGATCGAGGGGTACCGGCCCGGCGTCACCGAACGGCTCGGTATCGGGCCCGCCGTGTGCCTGGCCCGCAACCCCCGGCTGGTCTATGGGCGGATGACCGGCTGGGGGCAGGACGGGCCGCTCGCCCACGCCCCCGGCCACGACATCAACTACATCGCCCTGAGCGGTGCGTTGGACGCCCTCGGCCGGGCCGAGGGGCCTCCGGCGGTGCCGCTGAACCTGCTCGGCGACTTCGCGGGCGGCGGGCTGCCGCTGGCGTTCGGGGTGCTGGCCGCCCTGTACGAGCGGCGCAGCACCGGGCGCGGCCAGGTCGTGGACACCGCCATCACGGACGGCACCGCCTCCCTGCTCGGCATGCTGGGCGCGATGGCCGGCGCCGGGCAGTGGGAGGGAGGCCGCGGCGGCAACGTCCTGGACTCCGGCGCCCCGTACTACGACGTCTACCCGTGCGCCGACGGCCGGTACGTCGCGGTGGGCGCCCTGGAGGAGCGCTTCTACCGGGCGCTGCTGGACGGCCTGGGGCTGGCGGCCGACGAGGTGCCGGACCGGGAGGACCCGGCCAACTGGCCTGCTCTGCGCGCCCTGTTGGGGTCCCGGTTCGCCGCCCGCAGCCGGGACGAGTGGGCCGCCGCGCTGGCGGACACCGAAGCGTGCGTGACTCCCGTGCTGACCCTGGCGGAGGCCGCCGACCACCCCCACCACCGGGCGCGCGGCACGTACCGGCGCACGGCGGGGGGGACGGGGGTGGAGCCCGGAGTCGTACCGAGGTTCGGCGCCCCGGGCGGGGACGGCCGCCCGGTCAGCAGGCCGGAAGGTTCGCCGACGACGTCCGGACGGCCGTGATGCGCACCGGCACCGTCTCCGAGCGGGTGCCGTCCGGCAGGTACACGGTCGAGTCGCCGTTGCTGGTGAACGCCGCCGGGGAGCTCTGCCGGGCGCGCTGGTCGATGTCCACCCAGCCCTCGCTGTTGCCGGCCGCGTCGAACCACAGCTCCCGTATCCGGTAGCCGAACGCCGTCGGGGCCGTGCGCTGCCAGGTTCCCCTGCTGCTTCCGGCGGGCGAGGTCAGGCAGGCCACGAAGGTGCGGCTGAAGGAGAGCGTGACGTCGTAGGAGGCGCCCTCCCGGGACACGGTCGCCGTCCACGTCCCCACCGGGGAGGTGGCGTGGGCTGCGGGGGCGGCGGCGGCCGGGGCGGCCGGGAGGGTCAGCGGGAGGGCGGCCACGACCGCCGTGAGGGCGGCGGCCCGCGCCCGCACCCGGGTACGGGCCCGGGGGGCCGTGGCGGGGGCCGTGCCGGTGCGGCGGTCGGTGCGGCGGCCCGTGCGGGGCCCGGTCGGTGCGGTCTGTTCGGCGTGGTCGCCGGTCGTCTTCTGCATGCGCCGGACTGTGGTCCGGTGCCCTCTCGCCCCGATCGAGCACGGGTGTGCGACGGCAGGGCTCCCGCTCGACCGCTGCTGTAGGGCCCGGTCCTAGCGTCTGCGCCCGAACGAGCCACCGGGCCGGGTCCACCACGGCCACCGCCCCTTCGTTCCCGCATCCACCGTCCCGCAGGAGGACCGCAGTGAGCCCACAAGCGAGCCCAGGAGCGAGCCCGGAAGCGGGCCGCGCGGCGAGTGCCCCCGCGGGCCGGCAGGCGACCCCCGCGACCGCGGGGCCGGGCCCCGACGTCGTGCCCTACCGGGTGGCTGTCCCCGAGGCCGCGCTCGACGACCTGCGCGAGCGGCTGCGCGCCACCAGGTGGCCGGACCGGGAGACCGTCGGCGACTGGTCGCAGGGCGCCCCCCTCGACTACGTCCGCGCCCTCGCCGCACACTGGGCCGAGCGGCACGACTGGCGGGCGACCGAGGCCCGCCTCAACGCCTTCCCGCAGTTCCGCACCGAGATCGACGGGCTCGACGTGCACTTCCTGCACGTCCGCTCCCGCCACCCCGACGCCGTGCCGCTGCTGCTCACGCACGGCTGGCCGAGCGCCGTCGTGGAGTTCCTGGACCTGATCCCGCTGCTCACCGACCCCGAGGACCCCGCCGACGCCTTCCACGTGGTGTGCCCCTCGCTGCCCGGACACGGCTTCGGCGGCAGGCCCGCCGACGCCGGGTGGACCGTGCAGCGCACCGCCGAGGCGTGGGACACCCTCATGCACCGCCTCGGCCACGACGGCTACGTGGCACACGGCGGTGACTGGGGCTCCTGGGTGTCCGCGGCCCTCGGTTCCACTCCGGCCGCCGAAAAACGGCTGCGCGGCATCCACCTGACGATGCCGCTGGCCCGCCCGCCGGAGCCGGGCATCCCGTACGAGGAGCTGGACGAGCGGGACCGGGGGGCGATGGCCAAGATGGCCGGCTTCGGCAAGAACCGCTCGGGGTACGCCGCCATCCAGGCCACCCGCCCGCAGGCCCTCGGCTACGGCCTCGCCGACTCCCCGGCCGCCCAGCTCGCCTGGATCGTCGACCGCTTCTGGGAGTGGGCCGACCACGACGGCGACCTCGACAAGGCGATCGGCCACGACCGCCTGCTGGACATCGTGTCGCTGTACTGGCTCACCAACACCGCCACCTCCGCGGCCCGCCTGTTCTGGGAGAGCTTCGACAAGGAGCCGATGCGCCCCACCGACGTCCCCACGGGCTGCTCCGTCTTCCCCAAGGACGCCTGGCTGCCCCGCGCCTGGGCCAGGACCCGCTTCACCGACCTGCGGCACTGGCACGACCTCGACGACGGCGGCCACTTCCCGGCGCTGGAACGTCCCGAGGTGCTGGCCGCCGAGCTCCGCGCCTTCCTGCGGACGCTCCGCTGAACTCCCCCCGCTCGCACACCCCCCCACCACCCGTCCGCAACCAACGAGTTGGAGTCCAGCCATGAGCACCGCACCGCAGCCCCGCCACCGGAAGGGCCTCGTCATGATCTCCGCCCTGGGCATCGCCCTCAGCACCGCGCTCGCCGCCCCCGCCACCGCCGCCGCGCTCGAAGACGGCGCGGACAAGCGCTGGCGGCTGTCCCTCCCGATCGGCTCCTGGACCGGGGTCGTCGAGCACGCCGAGGGCAGCGGCAACCTCACGCTCAACTTCCACCCCAACGGCACCGTCTGCCTGTTCTCGGGCGCCGGCGGCGCGGAGGGCGGCGGAGAGGGCACGGGCACCTGGCGGGTGACCGGGCCGAACACCTTCGCCTTCCAGGTCAAGGAGCGGCTGTTCGAGCAGGACGGCACCACCGCGGGCTGGGTGGGCGTCAACCAGAAGGCCGTCCAGGACCACGACTCCTTCCGCAGCAAGGGCATATCGAAGATCTACGACGCGGCGGGCACCTACCTGCTGTCCGCCGAGGCCAGAATCAACGTCACCCGGCAGAGCAAGGTCCCGGCCGCCTGCTGACCCCTGACGCACCGCACGTCCCACGCGGCTCGACCCGGACGGCCATTCGAGTCCGGGTCAAGCCGCCTGGCGCACCCTCACCGCAATAGTTCTCGTGTCCGAGCGGGCGCCCCGGGGGGCGCCCGAGAGGAGTTGAGGTGCGGTGAATCCCTTCGACGACAGCGACGGCCGGTTCCTGCTGGTGGCCGACGCCGAGGGCCGGCACGCGCTGTGGCCCGAACCGCTCGCCCGCCCGGCCGGCTGGCGCACGGTCCTGGCCGGCGGCCGGCCCGAGTGCCTGGCGCGCGCCGCCGAGGTGTGGCACGACCTGCGCCCGCAGCGGCTGCTGGACGCCGCCGCCACCGGCGCCGCCGACCCCTCCCGGCCGCGCACCGCCGCCGAACTCTTCGCCGAGCGGGCGGCGTCCCACCCCGAGCGCACCGCGCTGGTGTACGAGGACACCGCCGTCGGGTACGGCGAACTCGACCGGCGCGCCAACCGTCTCGCCCACGCCCTGATCCGCCGCGGCATCGGCCCCGGCGACCGGGTGGCCCTGCTGCTGCCCCGCTCGCCCGAACTCGTCGCCTGCCTGCTGGGCGTCCTCAAGACGGGCGCCGCCTACCTGCCCGTCGACACCGAGTACCCCGCCGAGCGCATCGCGCTGATGCGTCGGGTCGGCCGCCCCTCGGCCGTGATCGACCAGGAGTTCCTGGCGGCCCTGGAACAGGGCGCGGACCACCACCCCACGGAGGCGGAACTGACCCGCCCGGTGCACGCGGACGACGCCGCCTACCTGGTGTTCACCTCGGGCTCCACCGGCACCCCCAAGGGCATCGTCATGCACCACGGGGCGCTCACCAACCTGCTGCTGTGGCAGCGCGCCGTCCTGCCCTGCGCCCCGGGCGGCGGCACCCGCACCGCCCAGTTCTCGGCGATCGGCTTCGACGTCTCCGTGCAGGAGATCCTCTCCGCCCTGGTGTCCGGGAAGACCCTGGTGGTCCCGCCGGACGCGGTGCGCCGCGACCCGGAGGCCGTCGTCGACTGGCTGGACCGGCACCGGGTGAACGAGCTGTTCGCGCCGACCGCGGTCCTGGAGGCGATCGCGGCTGCCGCCCAGGAGAGCGGCAGCGCCCTGCCGTTCCTCACCGACGTGATCCAGGCAGGGGAGGCGCTGCGGGTCGACGGCGGGCTGCGCGCGCTGGCCGCCCGCCGGGACGTCCCGTTCCGGCTGCACAACGCGTACGGCCCCGCCGAGACCCACGTGGTCCTCTCGCACACCCTCGACGCGTCCGTCGCCGACTGGCCCGCGCAGGCGCCGGTGGGCACCGAGGTCACCGCGACCCTCTCGTACGTACTGGACGAGGAGCTGCGCCCGGTCCCGGACGGAGCGGCGGGCGAGCTGTACCTGGCCGGGGCGCAGGTCGCGCTCGGCTACTGGGACCGTCCCGACCTGACCGCCCACCGCTTCGTGCCCGACCCGTTCGGCGCCCCCGGCACCCGCATGTACCGCTCGGGCGACCTGGTGCGGCGCCGGGCGGACGGCGTGTTCGAGTTCCTGGGGCGGGCCGACGACCAGGTGAAGATCCGGGGCTTCCGGGTGGAGCCGGGCGAGGTGGAGGCCGTGCTGCTGGCCCACCCCGGGGTCTCCCAGTGCGTGGTGCTGGCGCGCACCGACGGGAAGCTGGGCACACAGCTGGTGGCGTACGTCGTCGGAGCGGCCACGGAGGACGAGCTGCGCGCGCGGCTCGCGGGGCTGCCGGACTACCTGATGCCGTCCGCGTTCGTGCCCATGGAGGTCCTCCCGCTCTCCCCGAACGGCAAGGTGGACCGCAAGAACCTGCCCGCCCCGCAGAGGCGGCCGGCCCACGCGGTCGCCGCCCCGCGCTCCGAGGCGGAGCGGCTGTACTGCGAGGTCTTCGCCGAGGTCCTGAAGCTGGACGCGTTCGGTCCCGACGACGACTTCTTCACGCACGGCGGCCACTCCCTGCTGGCCACCCGGCTCACCGCCCGCATCCGCCAGCGCACCGGGATCCGCATCCCGGCCCGCCGGGTGTACGACGCGCCGACGCCCGCCGCGCTGCTGGCCTGGGCGGCGGCCCGGGAGGCGGACGGGCCGGAGCCCGCGACGGTCGCGGCACAGGCCGCCCCCGTGGCCGTGTGACGGGCCCATGAGGAAGGGGCGGCAGCGGGAATCCGCTGCCGCCCCTTCCTGCTTCCCCGGCGGGACCCGCCGGGGCGAACCACCCCGGACTACGCGGAAGCCCGCGCCCGCACCCCGAAGAACTCCAGCACGTCGGGCGCGAACCGCTTGTCCGTGAAGGTGCCCGTGTGACCGGCCTCCGGGTAGGTGATCAGCCGGGCGTCCGGCATCTCGTCCGCCGTGACGCGGCAGATCTCCGGCGGGCACGCCGGGTCCTTGCCGCCGGACACCACCAGCGTCGGCACCTGGATGCCGGGGAGCCGGTCCCGTACGTCGAATCCGGCCTCCGCGGCGACGAAGGCCGCCATGTCAGCGGCCTCCTTGGGGCGCACGAACGGGTCCACCAGCCACATCAGCGGCTTGAGGACGGCCGCCGTCGCCGGGTTCTTGAAGGAGATGCCCGCGGTGTGGTGGAACGCCCGCTTCCCCGCCACGGCCGCTTCGGCGTACGCCACCTGGGCCTTCCTGGCGGCCTCGCCCATCGTGTACCCGGCCATCGACAGGGCCAGTTTCTTGACGACCTGCGGGTGGTCCGCGGCCAGTTGCAGGGCCAGCGAGCCGCCCGACGACGGGCCGACCACGTGTACCGGGCCGCCGAACTTCTCGGTCAGCGCCTCCGCGTGCTGGGCGGCGATGTCGGCCATGGTGGTGCCCGGTGCCATGCCGGGAGCACGGTTGACCGCGTACACCCGGAAGTGCTCCCCGAACGGGGCGAGCTGGCTCAGCTCGACGCTCTTCTCCCAGCCCTCCGGGTTGGTGTGGTGGTCGGTGAACCAGCGCAGGACCACCAGGGGTTCCTCGCCGGTGCCCAGCGCCCGGTAGGGCAGGCCGTGCTTCAGCACCCCCTCCTCCACGCGGAGGTGCGCGTACTTGTCCTTCTTCGCCATGTGCCTTCCTTCAGCTCTCGGGGTCGATGTCGGCCAGGAACTCCAGGACGGCCACCGACCACACGAAGCCCGCGGTCGCGCCCATCGCGATCAGCAGGTCCCCCTTGCGGGGCGAGCGGGTGCGCACGATGTGGTCGAGGCCGATCAGGTGGTCGCCCGCGCCCATGTGGCCCAGGTCCCGGCCCCACTCGTAGACGGTGCGGGCCGGGTCGACGCCCAGGGCGTCGTGGTAGGCGTACTCGATGGTGGGCAGGTTGATGTTCGGGTGGAGGAAGAACCGGGCGTCGTCCAGGGCGATGTCCGCCTCGGCGAGCGCGTCGTCGAGGACCTTCGCACTCATGGTGCCGATCTTCTCGCCCATCACATCGAGATTGTCCTCGTTGCGCTCCATGTATCCGCGGATCCGGGCCCGCAGGTCCACCGGCTTGCCGTCGGCGAAGGGCGCCGCGGTCCAGCCCTGGGTACCGCGCAGGAACGGCTCCAGGCTCGGATCGCCGTACGAGAGGGTGGCGCGCACCTTCGCGAAGCCACCCCGGCTGGAGAGGACGGCCGCCCCGCCGCCGTCGCCGTGCGCCAGGCTGTCGTCGGAGTTCCACCGGTCGAAGTACGGCAGCTTGTGCGTGTCGCCGGCCGTCACCAGCACCGCACCGGGGACACCCGGGCGGGCGGCGAGGTGCGAGGCGGCGGTCTCCAGGGCGAACAGGCCGCCGTTGGAGTTCTGGAGCAGCTCCACGGCGGGCGCGGTGCCGCCGACCGTCTCGTTCTGCACGTAGCTGGCAGGGGTCCACATCTCCTGCCCCTGGTGGCCGACGTAGGCGTGCACGGTCAGCCCGAACTCCTCGGCGGGCGTGCCCGCCATGGCGACGGCCGCCCGGCCCGCGGCGGCGGCCAGCACGGGGCCGGTCTCGTCGTCCGCCGCCACCCGTACGGCGCGGATGCCGTGCGCGGCGCACTCCGCCGCGTCCGCCAGTCCGTCGGCGACGGCCTGCTCGGCGGTCTGTATCCGCTCCGGCAGACGGGACCCGGTCCCGGCCAGATAGACGTTGTCCCAACGCATGTGTGCTCCAGGGAAGTCGAAGGGGGGTTCAGCCGATGGCCTTGCGGTACTGGCGGATCGACAGGGGTACGAAGACGGCCAGGATCAGCGCGATCCACAGCAGCGAGGCCAGCAGGGCGTTCTGCATCGGCCAGGCGTCGGAGAGCGCGGCCGCCGATGTGGGACTGGTGTTGCCGAACAGTTCGCGGGTGGCCTGGGTGACGGCCGACACGGGGTTCCACTCGGCGAACACCCGCAGCGGCCCCGGCAGGTTCTCACTGGGCACGAACGTGTTGGCGATGAAGGACAGCGGGAAGGCCAGCATGCCGGCCGCGTTGTTCACGACCTCCGGCTGCTGCACGGCGAGCCCGACCGTCGCCATGATCCAGGAGACGGCGTACGCGAAGGCCAGCAGCAGCGCGAACCCGGCCACCGCCTCCTCGAAGCCGGTCCGGATGCGCCAGCCCACGATCAGCCCGGTGACCGCCATGACCATCAGGATCAGGAGGTTGTACGCCAGGTCGCTGGAGGTCCGTCCGATGAGCACCGCCGAACGCGACATCGGCAGCGAGCGGAGCCGGTCGATCAGGCCCTTCTGGATGTCCTCGGCGAGCCCCATCCCGGTGATCACCGAGCTGAACAGGATGGTCTGGGCGAAGATCCCGGCGATCAGGAACTCCCGGTAGTCGATGCCCGGGACCTCGATCGAGCTGCCGAAGACGTAGGCGAAGAGCAGCACGAACATGATCGGGGAGAGACTCGCGAAGATCAGCAGGTCGGGCACCCGCTTGATCTTGATCATGTTGCGCTGGGCGACGACGGACGCGTCCCCGACGGTACGCAGCACGGCGTTCACGCGACGGTCTCCTTCTGCTTCGGGCTCCGCGTCTTCTCCTGCGGGTCCTGTGCCTGTTTCTGCTTCTTCGGTTTCGTGCCGGACTTCTGCGCGTCCTCGTCGGACAGGGCCTCCTCGCGGGGGCGTCCGGTCAGCGCCAGGAACACGTCGTCGAGGGTGGGGCGGCGCACCCCGAAGTCGGTGACCTCCACCGAGGCGGCCTTCAGCAGTCCGAGCGCCGACATCAGCTGGTCGGCCCCGCCGGTCACCGGCATCGTCAGCCGCCGCTCGCCCCGGTCCACGGAGACCTCGCCGCCCGCGGCCAGCGTGCCCAGGGCGCCGCGGGCCACCGTCAGGTCCGCCGGGTCGCCCAGCCCGATCTCCAGGCGCTCGCCGCCGACCCGGGTCTTCAGGTCGTCGGGGGTGCCCTCGGCGATGACGGTGCCGTGGTCGACGACCGCGAGGCGGTCCGCCAGCTGGTCGGCCTCCTCCAGGTACTGGGTGGTCAGCAGCAGCGTGGAGCCGGCCGCCACCAGTTCCCTGATCACCTCCCACATCTCGATCCGGCTGCGCGGGTCGAGCCCCGTGGTCGGTTCGTCCAGGAACAGCACGCTCGGCGAGGACACCAGCGAGCACGCCAGGTCGAGGCGACGGCGCATGCCCCCGGAGAAGCCCTTCACCGGCCGGTCGGCGGCCTTGGTCAGGGAGAACCGCTCCAGCAGCTCGTGCGCGCGGGCACGGGAGCCGCGTACCCCGAGATGGTGCAGCCGGGCCATCATGCGCAGGTTCTCGTACGCGGTCAGGTCGTCGTCGACGCTGGCGTACTGGCCGGACAGGCCGATCACCCGGCGCAGCTTGTCGGCGTCGCGGACCACGTCGTAACCGGCGACGGTGGCGCGCCCGCTGTCCGGGCGCAGCAGGGTGGTCAGCATGCGCACGGTGGTGGTCTTGCCCGCGCCGTTCGGGCCCAGCAGGCACATCACGCTGCCTGCCGCGACGAAGAGGTCCAGCCGGTCGAGCGCGGTCAGTGAGCCGTACCGCTTTCCCAGCCCTTCGGCGATGATCTCGGCTGCCATCGGGCGGCCTCCTGTGAGTAGTCCGGTGAGTGTGGGGTGGTTCAGCCGACGGGGACGGCGGGGCGCGGAACCCCGGGCACGGTCGTCACCGGTTCGGCGGGCCGCACGCCTTCCAGCAGGTAGCGGTTGACGTGCGCGTCGACGGCCGGGTTGGCGCCGAGCGCGTAGATCTCGTGGGCGCCGGAGTCGGCAACCAGGACCAGCCGGTGGCCGAGCCGGTCGGCCATCGCGTAGGCCCCGGGGCAGTGGTCGAACGGGTCGCCGTCCGCCTGCACGACCAGCCCGCCCGGGTATCCCGGGTTGGCGACGCGGGTGGCGGGCTCGGGCGGGGTGAAGGAGCGGAACGTGCCGACCCACGGCTGTGCGCGCATGACGCCCAGGCCGTACGGGCTGTGGGCGCGGAAGGCGCGCATGTCCCGGTGGTAGACGTCGAGCTGGTCGGGCCAGACCGTCTCGCAGGTGACCGCTTCCAGGACGGCGTCGCGCCGCCCGCCGGCCGGTTTGCCGGGCCGCCACTCACGCTGTCCGGCCAGCAGCCCGCCCGCCTTCGCCGGGGCGTCGGCGTCGTTGGCGGAGGCCGCCTCCAGGAGTCCGGCGACCAGGTCGGCGAGGGATTCCCAGCGACCGCGGTCGGCCGCGTGCGTCCCCATGACCAGGTCGAAGGTGGTGCGCAGGGCGATCCCGCCGTCCAGGGCGGCGAGCCGGGACGCGGTGCGCTCGACGGAGGCGATCACCTCGCCGGCGTCGCGGCCGAGGCCGAAGCGGGTGGGGCGCTCGCCCGTCCAGAGGGCCCAGGCGTCCACGTTCTCCCGGTTGGCCAGCGCCTGGGACTTGAACTGTTCGCGCCAGTCCCAGTCCGGGTGCACCGAGGAGTCCAGGACGCTGCGCTCCAGCCGCTCGGGGAACATCGTCCCGTACACCGCGCCGAGCAGCGTGCCGTAGGCCCAGCCGACGAAGCTGATCCGCTCCTCGCCGAGCACCGCCCGGATCAGGTCCATGTCGCGTGCGTTGTTACGGGTGTTGATGTACGGCCGCAGCTCCCCGCCCGCTCGCAGGCACCCCTGGTCGCGCTCGCGCATGTCGGCGGCGAGCGCCGCGAACACCTCGTCCGGGGGCCGCGAGTCGAAGGGTGTGCTGGTGGGGGAGTCCTCGCCCTCCAGCCGGGTGGAGTCGCCGGTGCCGCGGGGGTCGAAGCCGATCAGGTCGTACACGTCGCCGAGCGGGGTGGCGTCCGCCAGCCGCGCGGGCAGCGCCCGGCCCAGGCCCCCGTCCCCGCCGGGCCCGCCGTTCAGGGACAGCAGGACGCCGCGGCGGCGGGCGGGATCGGCCGCGCGGACGCGGCTGAGGGCCAGGGTGATGCGGGGGCCGCCGGGCCGGGAGTAGTCGAGGGGGGCCTCGATGGTGGCGTGTTCGACAGCCGCCGGCCCGTGCCCGTCCCCGGCCGGGGCCCAACGGGGCTGCTGGGAGAGGAATGTCCGCAGATCGTCCATGCCAATCACCATGCCGGTGGGGACTTGAGAGGGGGTGGAGTGGCCGGTTCCTGCCCTCGGGTCCCTTTCCCCCCGGCCCGGCGCGCCCGGCGCGCACGCCTGGGACGCGCTCTCGCGAGGTCCGCTCGTCCGGGCCGCGCGCGGTCATCGGTCCGCCCCGCCGGCGGGCCCGCGCGTCGGCGGGCCCGCCCGGCTCCGGACGATGGGTCCGCGTCCCCGCTGTACCGGTACCTGAGTGCCGCACGAGGAAGCCCGTGCAGCTTGTGGCCTCCGTCCGGCCGGGCTTTCGGCGCCCGTCGGCGCTGTGCCCGAGACAGGAGCCAGCCACATGAAAGCCCTGGTGCTCTGCGGGGGTTCGGGTACGCGCCTGCGTCCCCTGAGCCACTCCATGCCCAAGCAACTCATCCCCGTTGCCAACCGGCCCGTCCTCATCCAGGTCGTGGAGAACCTCCGCGAGCTGGGCGTCGAGGACATCGGGGTGATCGTCGGCGACCACCGCGGCGAGATCGAGGCCGTGCTCGGCGACGGCTCCGCCCACGGTGTGCGGGTGAGCTACATCGTGCAGCACGCCCCGCTCGGCCTCGCGCACTGTGTCCGCCTGGCCCGGGACTTCCTGGCCGACGACGACTTCGTCCTCTACCTCGGCGACACTGTGCTGGTCGGCGGCCTCACCGAGATGGCCGACGGCTTCCGCGTCCGTCGCCCCGCCGCTCAGATCGTCGTCCACAAGGTCGCCGACCCGCGTGCCTTCGGAGTCGTCGAGACCGACGGCGCCGGCCGGGCCGTGCGTCTCGCGGAGAAGCCCGCCGAGCCGCGCAGCGACCTCGCCGTCGTCGGCGTGTACTTCTTCACCGCGGCGATCCACGAGGCCGTCGCCGCCGTCTCCCCCAGCGCGCGCGGCGAACTGGAGATCACCGACGCCGTGCAGTGGCTCGTCGACGCGGGCCGCGAGGTGCGGGTGCACGCCCACACCGGCTTCTGGCGCGACACCGGGCGCGTCGAGGACGTACTCGAATGCAACCGGGAACTGCTGGAGGCGCTGGAGCACCGGATCTCCGGCGACGTGGACGCGGCCAGCGAGCTGATCGGCCCGGTCGTGGTGGAGGCGGGCGCCCGCGTCGTGCGCTCGCGGATCACCGGGCCCGCCGTGATCGGGGCGGGTGCGCTGGTGCGTGACAGCCACGTCGGACCGCACACCTCCGTGGGGGCCGGATGTACGCTCGACGCTGCCGGAATCGCTGATTCCATCCTGCTCGCGGGCTCCAGCGTCCAGCAGGTCCTGGGCGTGCACGGCTCGGTCATCGGCCGGGACGCCGCCGTGGGCCGCGGGCTCAGCGTCGGCGCGGTGCCGCAGCGGCACCGGCTCGTCGTCGGAGACCACACCCGAGTGGAGTTCGCAGCGTGAAGATCCTCGTGACCGGCGGCGCCGGTTTCATCGGCTCGGCCTACGTCCGGATGCTCCTCGACGGCAGCCTCTCCGGGTACGAGGACGCCCGGGTGACCGTAGTGGACCTCCTCACCTACGCCGGCAACACCGACAACCTGCCGATGGCGCACCCCCGGCTGGACTTCGTCCGCGGCGACGTCCGCGACCTGCCGCTGCTCCTTGACGTGCTGCCCGGCCACGACGCGGTCGTGCACTTCGCCGCCGAGTCGCACGTCGACCGCTCCATCGAGGGCGCCGACGCGTTCGTCACCACCAACGTCGTCGGCACCCAGACCCTCCTGGAAGCGTGCCTGCGCACCGGCGTCGCCACCGTCGTCCACGTCTCCACCGACGAGGTCTACGGCTCCATCGACCGGGGCACCTGGACCGAGGACGCCCCCCTCGCCCCCAACTCCCCCTACGCCGCGTCCAAGGCGGGCAGCGACCTGATCGCCCGCTCCTACTGGCGCACCCACGGCCTCGACGTCCGCATCACCCGCTGCTCCAACAACTACGGCCCCCACCAGCACCCCGAGAAGCTGATCCCGCGCTTCACCACCCGCCTCCTGTCGGGCGAGAGCGTCCCGCTGTTCGGCACCGGCGCGAACGTACGCGAGTGGCTGCACGTCGAGGACCACTGCCGGGCCGTGCACCTGGTCCTCACCAAGGGGGCGGCGGGCTCCGTCTACCACGTGGGCGGCGGCGCCGAGCTCAGCAACGCCGCACTCACCTCCCTCCTGCTGGACCTGACCGGCGCCCCGGCCTCCCTGGTGACGCACGTCACCGACCGCAAGGGCCACGACCTGCGATACGCGCTCGACGACACCCGCATCCGCGAGGAACTCGGCTACGCGCCCGCGGTGCCCTTCGACGCGGGCCTGGCCGCCACCGTGGCCTGGTACCGCGACAACCCCCGATGGTGGAAGGGGAATGAGAGTCCATGACCCGCACCCTGGTGCTCGGCGGCACCGGATTCGTCGGCCGCGAGGTCTGCGGGACGTTCGCCGCGCACGGACACGACGTCACCCACGTCTCCCGCACCCCCGCTCCCGGCCTCCCCGGCCGCCCCCTCACCCTGGATCTGGGCGACATCGCACCGGACGCCCTCGCAGGGGAGCTGGACCGCATCGCCCCCGACGTGGTCGTCAACTGCGTCGGCAGCATCTGGGGCCGCACCGACGCCGAGATGGCGCCCTCCGTCGTCGCCCCCACCGAGCGGCTGCTCGCCGCCCTCGCGCTGCACCGCGGCCGGCCCCGCCTCGTCCACCTGGGGTCCGTCCTGGAGTACGGCCCCGTGGCCCCCGGCACCACCGCCACCGGACCCGACCGGCCGGACACCGCGTACGGCCGCGCCAAACTCGCCGCCACCTCCGCCGTACTGGCCGCCGACCCGCGGGCCCTGGTCCTGCGCGTCGCCAACGTGGCGGGCCCCGGCACCCCCGGCATCAGCCTGCTGGGCCAGGTCGCCGGCCGGCTGGCCGCCTGGAACGGCGACCCGGCCGCCCCCGTGCACGTCACGCTCGACCCGCTGCGCGCCCACCGCGACTACGTCGACGTCCGCGACGTCGCCGACGCCGTACTGGCCGGCGCGCTGCGCCCGGACGCCGCGGGGGTGCTCGCGATCGGCCGCGGCGAGGCCGTGCCGGTACGGGCCCTGGTGGACCTGCTGGTCTCGGTCAGCGGCGTGCCCGCGCGGATCACCGAGCGCCCCGATGGGGCCGCGGGCTCCGCCGACTGGATGCGCGTGGACCCCTCTGCGGCACACGCGGCGCTCGGCTGGCGCGCGAGAAGACAACTGGCCGACTCACTGCGGGACTTCTGGCACGAGTGCCGGACCGCGGACGAGGCCGGGCCGGCCGGCGCCCGGGGAAGGGCGGTGCCCGCATGACCGTCGCCCCGTCCGCTCCGGTCCAGCTGCCCGCCCTGTCCGCCCCGCCCGCCCCGTTCGCCCCGGTCCAGCTGCCCGCCCCGCTGCGTGCCTGGCTGGACGACGTCCGCGTACGCTTCGCCACCGAGTCGCAGGAGGTCCCCCTCGACCGGCTCGACGGCTGGCACTTCGACCCCGCCACCGGCGACCTGCGGCACCGCACCGGCCGGTTCTTCACCGTCGAGGGACTGTCCGTGACCGTCCCCGACGGCCCCGTCCGGCACTGGGAGCAGCCCATCCTCGCCCAGCCCGAGGTCGGCATACTCGGTCTGCTGGTCCGCAGGGACCGCGAGGGCCGGCTGCACTGCCTCATGCAGGCCAAGGCCGAACCGGGCAACGCCGACGGGATCCAGCTCTCGCCCACCGTGCAGGCCACCCGCAGCAACTACACGCGGGTGCACGGCGGGAAGGCCGTCCCCTACCTCGACCTGTTCCGCCGGGAGGGCCCCGGGCTGCACCGGCTGGCCGACGTCCGGCAGTCCGAGCAGGGCACCTGGTTCGCCCGCAAACGCAACCGCAACATGATCGTCGAGACGGACCGCGAGGTACCCGCCCAGGACGGCTTCCGCTGGTTCCCGCTGAGCGGACTGCACGCCCTCCTCGCCGCCCGCGACCTGGTCAACATGGACGCCCGCAGCGTCCTGGCCTGCCTGCCGCCCCCCGGGCCCGACCCCGGCAGCCTCCACTCCGACACCGCCCTGCTCGGCTGGATCACCGAGGTGCGCAGCCGCACCGAGGTGCACACCGAGCGGGTGCCGCTGGCCGCACTCGACGGCTGGCACAGGACAGGCGGCCGGATCTCGCACGAGAGCGGCCGGTGGTTCGACGTGCTGGGACTGCGGGTGCGCGCCGTCGGACGGGAGATCGGCGGCTGGTCGCAGCCCATGATCGCGCCCCGCGGCCGGGGCGTCGCCGCCTTCCTGACCCGGCGCTTCGACGGCGTGCGGCACGTCGCCGTACGGGCCAGGGTGGAGCCCGGCTACGTCGACGTCGCCGAACTCGGGCCGACCGTGCAGTGCAACCCGGCCAACCTCGACCCGCGCGCGCCCCGCCCCGCCCACCTCGACGAGGTGCTCGGCGCCCCGGCCGGCCGGGTCCTGCACGACGCGGTGCTGTCCGAGGAGGGGGGCCGCTTCCACCACGCCCGCAACCGGTACCTCATCGTCGAGACCGAGGCGGGCCCGGCCGAGGACGACCCCGACTTCCGCTGGGTCACCGCCCACCAGCTCGGCCGCCTGCTGCGGCACAGCCACTACGTGAACGTGGAGGCACGCACCCTGCTCGCGTGCCTCCACGGCCTCGGTCCTCACTGAAGCCCCCGCCGGACGATCACCGCGCTGCGAGCACCTCCCGCAGCGCGGTGATCGTCCTGTCCTGCTCCTCGCGCGAGAGCGACGGGTACATCGGCAGCGAGAAGATCTCCCCGGCCAGGCGCTCCGTGACCGGCAGGGAGCCCGCTCCGTACCCGAGCCGGGCGAAGCCGCTCATGGTGTGCACCGGCCACGGATAGCTGATGTTCAGCCGGATGTCGTACGCCTTGAGCGCGTCGAGGATCTCGTCGCGGCGCGGGTGGCGCACCACGTACACGTAGTACACGTGGTCGTTGCCCTCGGCGAGCGGGGGCAGCACCAGTTCCGGTACGTCGGCCAGCGCCTCCCGGTACCGGTCGGCGACCGCGCGGCGGCCCGCCACGTAGGCGTCGAGGCGGGTCAGCTTGCGGCGCAGGATCTCCGCCTGGAGCTCGTCGAGGCGGCTGTTGTGACCGGGGGTCTCGACCACGTAGTACTGCTCGGCCATGCCGTAGTAGCGGATGCGGCGCAGGGTCGCGTCCACGGACTCGTCGGCGGTGACGACCGCGCCCGCGTCCCCGTACGCACCCAGCACCTTGGTGGGGTAGAAGGAGAACGCGGCGGCGTCCGACATGGTTCCCGCCAGCCGGCCGTGGTGGCGGGCCCCGTGCGCCTGCGCGCAGTCCTCCAGGACCTTCAGTCCGTGCCGGTCGGCGATCTCCCGGAGCGGGGCCATGTCCACGCACTGTCCGTAGAGGTGCACGGGCAGCAGGACCTTCGTGCGCTCCGTGACGGCGGCCTCCACGAGGGAGACGTCCATCAGGAAGTCCTCGCCGCGCACGTCCACGAAGACCGGGGTGGCGCCGAGGGCGTCGATGGCGATCACGGTGGGCGCCGCGGTGTTGGAGACGGTGATCACCTCGTCCCCCGGCCCCACGCCGAGGGCCTGGAGGCCCAGCTTCACCGCGTTGGTGCCGTTGTCGACGCCCACGCAGTGCGCCAGCGAGTGGTAGGCCGCGAACTCCTCCTCGAAGCCGCGCACGCTCTTGCCGAGCACCAACTGCCCGGAGCCGAGGACGGTCTCGACGGCGTCGAGCAGGTCGGTGCGCTCGGCGGCGTACTCCGTCAGGTAGTCCCATACATGAGTGGTCATGGCCGCCACTGTCGGAGGTCGCCTTGGAACGTTGCTCGACGCGCGGTGGACCGCCGCCCGCGACCCGGCGGATGTGGCGGGCAGGCCCTACAGGTGCTTGCCCGCGGTGACCGCGCCGAAGGTCAGCGTCGGGGGCTTCGTCTCCAGCACCTCGCCGATCCGCTCCGCCCGGCGCGCCAGCTCCTCGCGCCCGCCGGGGGGAAGGTCGCCGAAGACCTCCACCGTGATGTCCAGACGCTTCCCGGACCGTTTCTGGTGCCAGATCCCGGCGACGGTCCCGCCGGCGGTCAGCACCTGGACGGGGCCGGCCTGCCCGCGGGCCAGGGCGCGCCCGGTGGCCTCGGGACCCGGGAAGACCAGCGGCCTGGGGTGGCTGCCGACGACGTACGCGTCGAAGTACGGCAGCAGGTGCAGGCCGCCGCCGGCGCCCCGCGGCTCCGGGGCGTCCGCCAGGTCCCACAGCAGCTCCCCCTCGACGCGTACCTCCCGCAGTTCCTCCCCCAGCGAGGCGAAGAGGTCCGCCGCCCACTTCTTCGGCGCGCTCAGCCACTGCGCGAAGTGCTGCGAGGAGGCGGGCCCGTACCCGCGCAGGTAGTGCCGTACGACCTCGGGGAGGGCTTCCCGGGGGGCGGCCGGGACGAATCCGGGGACCCACCGGCCGGGGCCGGTGTAGGTGGCCTTGCGTCCCCGGTTGGGGCCGAAGCACAGGACGCCCCGGTGGGCGGCGGTGTGCACGGCCTGCCGCCAGCGCGGCCACAGGTCGGTGAAGCCGGGCACCACCTTGTCACCCGCCCAGTCGCCGCACGCACCGATCACGGCCTCGCTCAGCTCCTCGACGGTCAGCTCCGCGTCCCGCAGCGCCTCGCCGACGGCCGCCACCACCGCCTCCGTCTGCTCCGGGTCCAGCCGCGCCGCCTGCGGCAACCCGCCGCCCGCCGCGGGTACGGCATCCAACGCGCCCGTCCACAGCGCGAGTTCGCTCGCCGGGAACAGATGCACCGTTCCGCGCGGCCCGTACGTCTTCACCAGCGTCCGGTCCTCCCACAGTGCCCGGCGCACGTCCTCACGGGTGGTGCCCGTCGTCCGCACCCCCAACGACAGTTCGGCCGCGGACATCACCTGCGCGTGCACCCCGCACATCGCCCCCGCCACCTCGACGAGCGCGTCCGCCCCCGCGGGGACGTCCAGCCGGTGGGCGGCGAGCCGCCGTGCGCACACCTGCTGCCAGCCGGCCGAGGGGGACGCGGAACTGCGGGCACTGCCGGCCATCGGGGCTTCCTTCACGGTCGTACGGGACTCGGGGCCCCACCGTTTCACGCTTCGGCCGAGTGCTCCTCGATCGGGGGTCGACCGCCCGCGCGCACTCTCCCCGCGGCGGCAGGCAGCCGCCGGTACAGGGCAGTTCGATGACTTCGAGGAGTCGCCATGGACGACACGACCAGCACGCAGGCCGCACCGGGGACCGGCGGGATGTACGGGGCCGACGCGGCGGAGATCTACGAGCAGACCCACCGGGCCAGGGGCAAGGACTTCGTCCAGGAGGCCAAGGACGTCCTGCGGCTCGTGGGCGAGGACTGCGGACGCGCCTCGCTCCTGGACGTGGCCTGCGGCACCGGCAACCACCTGGAGGTGTTCGCCGGCCAGTTCGCCGAGGTGGCGGGCGTGGACCTCTCGCAGGCGATGCTGACGACGGCACGCGACAGGCTGCCCGCGGACGTGCCGCTCGGGACGGCCGACATGCGCGACTTCGACCTCGGCCGCACCTACGCGGTGATCACCTGCCTGTTCGCGTCCGTCGGCTACCTGGACACCCGGGACGAACTGGTCGCGGCGCTGCGCTGCTTCCGGCGGCACCTGGCGCCCGGGGGAGTGGTGGCGGTGGAGCCGTGGTGGTTCCCCGCGACGTTCCTGCCGGGGCACGTGGCGGCGGACGTGGTGGAACTGGAGGGCCGCACGGTCTCCCGCGTCTCGCACACCGTCCGGGACGGCGACTTCTCCCGGATGGAGGTGCACTACCTGCTGGCGCAGTCCGGGGTGGGCGTGCGGCACTTCACGGAGACGCACCGGGCGCGGCTCTTCAGCCGCAAGGAGTACGAGGAGGCGTTCCGTGCGGCGGGCCTCGTCCCGGAGTACCACGCGGGCGTCCAGTCCGGCCGCGGCCTCTTCACGGCGACGGCGGCCTGACCCGTACGGCCGCGGCCCGGCCCGCACGCAGGCGCGGGGCGCCGGGCGGTACGGCGGAGCGGGGCGCCGGGCGGACCGCCGCGCCCCCGCCCCGAACGGAGGCGAGGGCGCGGCAGCGCTTGCGGCGAACCCGCCGCGGTTCAGCCCACCCGGGCCGGCAGGCGGTTGAGGAGTGCGTCCGCCGCACGGGAGGCTCCGCCCGCCGCGTGCACGTGCTCGCGCATCCGGGCCACCGACTCGCGCAGGCCCGCGTCCGCGTCCACCGACGCCACCGCCTCCCGCAGCGCCGGCACCGTGGCCTCCTCGCGGGAGAGCACCGTGCCGAGGTTCAACGCGCCGATCTGGTGCGCGAGTTGATCGGTCTCGCCGACCTGCGGGACCACCACCATCGGCGTGCCCGCGTGCAGCGACTGCATCACCGTGCCCCAGCCGCCGTGGCAGACGAACACCCGGGTGTGCGCCAGCACCTCCTGGAGAGGCAGCCACGCGTGCACCTCGACGTCGTCCGGCAGCGGGCCGAGCGACGCCGCGTCCACCCCGGGACCGGTGACCAGCACCGTGTGCCACTTCCCGCCGGAGGCGAGCGCCGCCACGCACCGCCGGAAGAAGTCCGGCTGCGCGTTGAAGCTCGTCCCCAGGGAGATGAGCACCACCGGCAGCCCGGAGGCGGGCGGCTGCCAGCCCGACGACGGGTCCACCACCCGCTCCCGCTCCCGCAGGCACGGACCGACGAAGACGAAGCCGTCCTCGTCGAACTCCTCGCCCCGGTACTGGAACTCGCGCGGCACGGAGACCACGTTCAGCGCCTGCGGGTCGTCCACCAGCAGGTCGAAGGAGACGTCCCGCACCCCGTGCGCGCCCGCGAAGGCGACCAGCTCGGACTCGATACGGTCGTACGCCGCCGCGCCGACGGCCTCCCGCGGGATGCTCCGGTTGGTGGGCGAGACCGAGTAGAACTTCACTCCCGGCCGGTTCCACTTGCGGGTCAGCACGCCGCCCAGGAACTGCACGGAGATGTCGTACGCCAGCAGGTCCGGCAGCTCGCCCCGGGAGCGGAAGTACTCCTCGAAGACCGGCGCGGTCGCCGCGCCCTCCCGGACGTTGCCCTCCAGCACCCGCGCCAGCCAGTCGTCCGCGCCCGCGGGCACGATCTTCTGCGGGTCGATGGAGGAGGTGTACGGCAGAACCGTCGCCCCGGTGGAGGCGATCAGGTCCGCGTACTCCTCGGTGGCCGCGTACGTCACCCGGTGACCCCGGCGCACCAGTTCCTCCACCACGCCCAGCGTGGGGGTGAGGTGGCCGGTGGCCGGGATGTTGAAGAAGGCGATGTGGCGGCTCCCGGAGGGCGCCGGGGCGCCCTCCGCGCGCAACGGGCTCAAGAGAGCTTCACCACCACATTGCCCCGGTACTTGCCCGCGAGCAGGTCGATCAGCGCCTGCGGCGCGGCGTCGATGCCGCCCTCCACGAGGGTGTGCGGCAGCACGAACTTCCCCTCGCCCAGCCACTGGGCGAAGTGGCTGTTCCACGCCTGGATCTGCTCCGGCGTGTGGTACGTCGCGAACGGCCGGATCACGATCTGCCGGACGATCGCGGTCATCACGTCGAGCCGGGGGAAGGCCCCCTGCGAGTCGCCGACCTGCCCCGACAGCGCCCCGCACAACGCGAACCTGGCACCCTGCGCGGAGGCCTGCACGGCCGCCTCGAACTGCTCGCCGCCGACGGTGTCGAAGAAGACGTCGATGCCGTCCGGGGCCAGCTCGCGCAGCCGGTCCAGGACCGGGCCGTCGTGGTAGTCGAAGGCGGCGTCGTACCCCAGCTCGTTCACCAGGTAGTCGACCTTCGCCTTGCTGCCCGCCGCGCCGATCACGCGCTTGGCGCCGCGCGCCTTGGCGATCTGGCCGGCCAGCGAACCGACGCCGCCCGCCGCGCCGGACACGAACACGGTGTCGCCCTCGCCGACCTCGGCGATGTCGACCATGCCGTGGTACGCGGTCGGGCCCTGCGTCAGGTAGTGCACCGGGCTCGGGAAGGCGTCCCTGTCCAGCTTGTGGAACTGGTCGGCGGGGGCCGTCGAGTACTGCCCGAACCCGTCCATGCTCTCGACCAGGTCGCCGGGCGCCAGGTCGGGGCTGTTCGACTCGACGACGGTGCCGACCGCGCCGCCCCACAGCCGCGCGCCCACCTGGTAGGCCGGCATCGGAAGGTCCGGCTCCGGCTTCATCAGGTCCTGCATCACGGCGGTGATCTGGAGGTAGTCGTTGCGGACCAGCACCTCGCCGTCGGCGGGCCGGGCCACCTCGACGGTGGCCAGTTCGAAGTGGGCGGGCGTCAGCGCGCCGTCCGGGTGCGCGGCGAGCCGCACCTCCCGGGACTTCGCGGGGGTCTCGGCGGTGCCGGCGGCGTTGCGGGCGCTCTCGGTGGTCATGGTGCGTGCCCTTCCATGGGGAGTCCTTGCCAGGGCAGCTTTCCGGGTGCCGCTCAATTCCCGCTCGATTGCACCCCAGGCGGGGCGAGCCTGGCCGAAACGCCCCGGAGTCCGTCCGGAATCAGTTCCTCCGCCGGGCTCGGACCCTCGGGTCCACTCCGGCCCGAGGCGTACTCAGGCGGCCCGCCCGACTGTCGCAGCCCGTCACCGCCGGTCCGGCGCAGCACAGAACCGGACGGGCGGACCAGGCCGCACCGAGCGGCCCGAGAGCCATCCGAGCAACGCGAACCACGCAGCGCCACACGAGCGCCACGCAGCGCCACATGAGTACCACGCAGCGCCACACGAGCTGTACGAGTCACACGAGCCATACGAGTCACACGGGGCAAGAGGGAGGAGCGAGCAATGAGCGAGCAGGGCGACTTCGAGCTCTACGACACGACCTTGCGCGACGGCACCCAGCAGGAGGGCCTGGTGCTCAGCGTCGAGGACAAGCTCGCCGTCGCCCGCCTGCTGGACGGCCTCGGCGTCGGCTACATCGAGGGCGGCTGGCCCGGCGCGGTTCCCAAGGACACCGAGTTCTTCCGCCGCGCGCAGAGCGAACTGGTCCTTCAACACGCCGAGTTGGCGGCGTTCGGGGCGACCCGCAGGGCCGGGGTGCCGGTCTCCGTCGACCCCCAGGTGCGCGCGCTGCTCGCCGCCGAGACGCCGGTGGTGACCCTCGTCGCCAAGAGTCACCCCGCACACGTCGACCGGGCCCTGCGCACCACCCTCGCCGAGAACCTCGCCATGATCGGCTCCACGGTGCGGCACCTGGTGCGCGCCGGACGCACCGTCTTCCTGGACGCCGAGCACTACTTCGACGGCCACCACGCCAACCGCGAGTACGCGCTGGCCGTCGTGCGGACCGCCGCCGAGGCGGGCGCCTCCACCGTCGTGCTGTGCGACACCAACGGCGGCATGCTGCCCGACGAGATCGGCACGGTCGTCGCCGACACCCTCGCCCTCACCGGCGTGCCGCTGGGCATCCACTGCCACAACGACTCGGGGTGCGCCGTCGCCAACACCATGGCCGCCGTCGACGCGGGCGCCGTGCACGCCCAGGGCACCGCCCACGGGTACGGCGAACGCTGCGGCAACGCCAACCTGTTCACCGTCATCGCCAACCTCGTCCTGAAGCGGGGCCGCGAGGTGATCCCGCTGGAACGTCTTAAGCACCTCACCGACACCGGCCGCACCCTCAGTGAGATCACCGGCGTGCCCGGCGTCCCCGCCGATCCGTACACCGGCGCCTCCGCCTTCACCCACAAGGCCGGCCTGCACGCCTCCGCCCTGCGCGTGGACCCCGGCCTCTACCAGCACACCAACCCGGCCCTGTTCGGCAACGTGATGCGCACCCTGGTCTCCGACATGGGCGGCCGGTCCTCCGTCGAACTCAAGGCGAGGGAGCTGGGGTACGACGTCGCGGCCGGCGACGAGACGGTCGCCCGAGCCGCCGCCCGCGTCAAGGAACTGGAGAGCCGCGGCTACAGCTTCGAGACCGCCGACGCCTCCTTCGAACTGCTGCTGCGCGACGAGATCGCCGGAGGCCGGGAGCGCCGGCCCTTCGAGGTCGAGGAGTGGAGCGTCGGCGTCGGCCGGCGCCGGAACGGCGATTCCGGTACGGAGGCCCACGTGCGGCTGCGCGTCGACGGGGTTCCGCTGAGCGCCACCGGCACCGGCAACGGGCCGCTCAACGCCCTGGACAACGCCCTGCACGCGGCCCTCGACCCGTTCTTCCCCGCCCTCGCCCGGCTCGTCCTCACCGACTACCAGGTGCGGCTGCTCAGCGGGCAGACCGGCACCGACGCCGCGGCCCGCGTGCTCATCTCGTACCGCGACGGGCGGGAACGGCCCTCGGGGAAGACCGCCTGGTCGACCGTCGGCGTCGACACGAACACGGTGACGGCGGGGTGGCGGGCCCTGCTGGACGCCGTCCACTACGTCCTGCTGGACCAGGTCCGGGAGCAGCCCGCGTCCGCGGCCCCGCTGGCCGCCCCCACCCCCTGAACGCCGCGGCCCCGGCACCCCGCGGCCCCCGGCACCCCCGTACCCCCGACATCCGACTGGAGAGCCATCCGTGCGCGTGGAAGACACCTACCTCCGGGGGACCTCCGTCCGGCTCCCCTCCTCCCTCCTCGTCGCCGACGCCGTCTCGGACGGCTCCTGCCCGCCCCGCGTCGCCCAGGCCACCGGCATGGTCTCCGTCGCGTACTCGCCGCACGAGTCCGCCGCCGAGATGGCCGCCACCGCCGCCCGCACCGCGCTGGACCGGGCCGCCTCGGGCCCCGGCGACGTCGACCTGCTGCTGCACGCCGACACCTACCACCAGGGGCAGGACCTCTGGCCGGTCGCCTCGTACATCCAGCGCGAGGCACTCGGCAACGGCTGCCCGGCCATCGAGATCCGGCAGATGTCCAACGGCGGGATAGCCGCCCTCGACCTCGCCACCGCCTACCTCGCGGCCGGCCACGGCCACGCGGACGCGCTGCTGACCTCCGCCGACCGGTTCTGCGCCCCGGGCATCGACCGCTGGCGCACCGACCCCGGCACCCCGTACGCGGACGGCGCGTCCGCCCTGGTCCTGTCCCGGCGCGGCGGCTTCGCCCGGCTGCGTTCCGTCGCCGTGCTCGCCGACCCGGACCTCGAACCCCTGCACCGCGGCGACGAGCCCTTCTCCCCGGCCCCCTTCACCCACCGCATGCCGGTGGACTTCGAGGAGGCGAAGAAGGCGTTCGTCTCCAAGGTGGGCATGTCGTACGCCATCACCCGCGCCCACCAGGGGCAGCAGACCGTCGTCAAGCAGGCCCTGGCCGACGCCGGGGCCGAACTGGACGACGCCCGCTGGGTGGTCCTCCCGCACTTCGGGCAGCGCCGCCTGAAGTCCATCTACCACCAGCCGTTCGGCATCGACCCGGCCCGCACCACCTGGTCCTGGAGCCGTACCGTCGGACATCTGGGGGCCGGCGACCAGTTCGCGTCGCTGGACCACCTGCTGGCGTCCGGCAAGGCCGCCCCCGGCGACCTGATCGTGCTGATCAGCGTCGGCGCCGGGTACAGCTGGGGATGCGCGGTGATCGAGATGCTGCGCAGGCCCGAGTGGGGGCCCACCGGCTGAGCCCCGGGCCCCACCGGTCGGCGCCCCCCGGGAAATCCGGGCAGGGCCGGCCGGTCGCCCGAGCGCCGTGACGGCACGCCCTCCGTGGGCGGGTCGAGCGGCGCTCCAGCGGGAAACGAGTGCTGTTGTGTCAATCTGCCGTATGGGGCCGCCCTGTGCGGCCGTACCGAAGGGAAGCTCACCGTGGCGCCGATCGCTGCGCACCCCGTCCGTTCCGCCGCCCGCACGACCCTGCACACGGTGACGGTGGCCGCCGCGCCCGATGCCGTGTACCGGCTGGTCGCCGACGTCTCCGAGTGGCCGCAGGTCTTCGGGCCCACCGTGCACGTCGACGTGCTCCAGGAGGCCCCCGAGGAGGGCGGCGAGCAACTCCTCCGCATCTGGGCCACGGCCAACGGGCAGGTGCGGAACTGGACTTCCCGTCGGGTGCTCGACCCGGCCGCCCGTACCGTCACCTTCCGCCAGGTGGTCTCCGCCGCACCCGTCGCCTCCATGGGCGGTGCGTGGCGGATCGCCCCCGAGGGCGACGGCAGCCGGGTGGAACTCCTGCACGACTACCGGGCGGTGGACGACGATCCGGCCGCCGAGGCGCTCATCGAGCAGGCCGTCGACCGCAACAGCACCGCCGAGCTGGACGCCCTGAAGAAGACCGCCGAACTCGGCGCCGACCGCGCCGCGCTCCACTTCTCCTTCCACGACAGCGTCCGCGTCGACGGCGACGCGGCCGACGTCTTCGCCTTCCTCGACCGGGCCGACCTGTGGCCCGAGCGCCTGCCCCACGTGGCCCGGCTCGACCTGCGGGAAGACGTCGTCGACGGGCAGCCGGTCGTCCAGCACATGGACATGGACACCCGCAGCCCGGACGGATCCACGCACAACACCACCTCGATCCGGGTGTCCTTCCCGGACCGCCGCACCCTGGTCTACAAGCAGCTGCGGGTGCCCGCCGCGATGACCGGCCACACCGGCCGGTGGACCGTCGAACCCGCCGCCGGCACGGACGGCGCCTGGGAGGTGACCTCCTGGCACACCGTCACCCTCGACCCCGAGGGGGTGCGTGCCCTCCTCGGCCCGGACGCCACCCTCGCCGACGCCCGCGCGAAGGTCCGCCACGCGCTGGGCGCCAACAGCTCCACCACGCTCCGCCATGCCAAGGAGTTCGCCGAAGCCCGTGCCGCGGGGGCCCCGGACGGCGCCGGTGCGGAGGGCGCTCGTGCCACGACGTGACCCCCGCAGCCCCCTCACCGTGGTCAATCGCTTCACGGTGAAGGGTGACCCGGCGGACTTCGAGGAGGGTTTCCGCGAGCACTGCCAGTTCCTGCGCGCACGGGACGGGTTCGCCTTCCTGGTGACGCTGCGGCTGCTGGAACGCGACCACGTGTACGTGCACCTGGGGCACTGGCACGCCCTCGGCGCGTTCCTGGACACCGTGCGGGAGCCCGACTTCCAGGATCAGGTACGGCGGCTGGGACCGCTGGTGGATACCGAGGCGGACCAGGCGTACAGCGTGGGCCGCACCCTGTACGCCGAGGCGGTCGCCGGGGCGCCGAACGTCGTCCTGGTACGGGCCGTGCTCCGGACGGAGGGCGAACGCCCCTTTTTCGAGCGGAAGTTCGCCGCGCTCGGGGCGCACTGCGCCGAACTGGGCGGCTTCGGCGGCACCGACCTGCTGCGCTCCACGGTGTACCCGCTCGCCTACACCGGCCTCCAGTGGTGGCGCGAGGAGGAGGACTGCGAGCGGGCGCTCGGCGACGTCGGCTACCGGAACGGGCTGCGGTTCCTGTCCGAGCTGGCCGCGGTCTCCACCGAACGCACCCGTCACGTCGCCTACGAGCGCACGACCGGCTGATCCGGGTCCGCCGCCCGCACCCCGGCCGGCCGACTCCACCACCGCAGGAGCCGAGGGCCACACGCCCTCGGCTCCTGCGCGTTCCGGCCGCGAGGTCCATTCGAGCGGGCGCGTTCATCCTGCGGGAATGACGGACCACACAGCGAAAGCGACGGCCTCCGGCATCGCCCTCACCGTGCTCCGGGGCCGCCCCGACGCGGCGGAACTGGCGGCGGTGACCGCCGTCGTGACGGCCCGCCTGCGCGCGATCGAGGCGGCCCGTCTCCACGCGGAACGCACCGCGCGGCCGGCCGTCGCACCGCGTGCCGACTGGGCGGTCGAGGACTTCGGCCACCGGCCCACGACGACCCGGCCCGGCCCCTGAAGGGCCTGCCACCAGGGGGTTCCCCTGGCCACGACGGCGACGAGGAGGGCGCAGGACGATGGGGGAAGAGATGACCGAGCGGACGGACGAGCACCGGACCTTCACGGAGGTCTTCCGTGCGCGAGCGGCCGAGCGGCCGGACGCCGCGGCCCTGATCCTCCTGACGGAACCCGCTCGTACGGACCCACCCGGCGACCGGGCGGCGGCCTGCGACGCCCCGGCCCCCGGGGCCCGGCCCGACCTGCACGCCGAGACCCTCAGCTACCGGCGACTCGACGCGGAGGCGCTGGAGCTGGCGGCGCGGCTGCGCGCCCACGCCGCCCCCGGCGAGCGCGTACTGCTCGTACTCGCCTCACGGCGCCACTTCGCCGTCGGCTTCCTGGCCTGCCTCTACGCGAGCGTCGTCGCCGTGCCGCTCGCCCCGACGGGCGGGCGCGGGCACCACGACGAGCGCATGGCGAACGTCGCCAAGGACGCCGCGGCCGTCTGCGCCCTCACCTCCACCGCCGAGGCCCCCGAGCTCTCCCAGCTCCTGGCCCGCACCGGATACGGCAGCGTGACCTGCGTCCTGGTCGACCGCCCGGCCCCCGCGGCCGCGCCGCACGACGGGTTCGCCCCGGCCGACGTCACTCCCGAAACCGCCGCGTTCCTCCAGTACACCTCCGGCTCCACGCGCGAACCGCGCGGCGTCGTCGTCACCCACCGGGCCCTGCTCGCCAACCAGCGCGCGATCGCCACCGCGTTCGGCACCGAGCCCGGCGACCGGATCGGCGGGTGGCTGCCCTTCCACCACGACATGGGCCTCGTCGGCCAGTTCCTGCACGCCCTGTGGCTGGGCGGCACCGCGGTGCTGCTCTCCCCGGAGAGCTTCGTGAAGCGGCCGGTGCGCTGGCTGGAGATGATCTCCCGGTACGGGCTGACGGCGAGCGGGGCTCCCGACTTCGCGTACGAGCTGTGTGTGCGCCGGGTCAACGACGCCCAGCTGGCCGGCCTCGACCTGTCCCGCTGGCGCATCGCGGTCAGCGGCGGCGAACCCGTCCGCGAACAGACCCTGCGCGGCTTCGCAGCCCGCTTCGCCGCCGCAGGACTGCGACCCGAGGCCCTCGTCCCCGCATACGGCCTCGCCGAAGCGACGCTCCTGGTGTCCGGATCCTCCACCCCCTGGACCGCGCACGCCCTGGGCGAAGGGGAGGCGACCCTGGTCACCGCGGGCCCACCCGCCCCCGGAACCGAGATACGGATCGTGGACCCGGGCACCCTCAAGGCCGTTCCGGACGGCGGCACGGGCGAGATCTGGGTGCGCGGCGACGGCGTGGCGCGCGGCTACTGGGCCCGCCCGGCCGAGACCGCCGAGACCTTCCAGGCGAAGATCACCGGTGGCGGCGGAGGCTTCCTGCGCACCGGCGACCTGGGCCTCCTGCACGGCGGGCAGCTCTACGTCACGGGCCGCATCAAGGACGTCATCGTGGTCGCGGGCCGCAACCACTACCCGCAGGACCTGGAGCGCACCGTCCAACGGGTCAGCGCCCTGTTCGGCTCCGGCACCGCCTTCGGAGTGCCGGGGGAGCGCGAACAGGTCGTGCTCGTCCAGGAGTTGCGGGCCCGCAGCCGGTACGACGTGGACCTGGCCGCTCTCGCGAACGCCGTCCAGGCGGCCCTCGCCGAGGAGCACGAGATCCACGCGGGCGCGGTGCTCCTGGTCAGACCCGGTACGGTCCGCCGCACCACCAGCGGCAAGGTCGAGCGTGCGGCGATGCGCCGACTGTTCCTGCGCGGCGAGCTCACCCCGCTGCACCAACGCGTCGAGCCCCAGGTGACGGACCTGCTGCCCGGCCCCCTCGCCGCCCCGAGCCGTACATGAGCACCACCCCTCCCTGCCCCCGGAGCCGTACATGAGCACCGCCCCGCCCCGCCCCGTCCACAGCACCGACGCCCCGCAGTCCCGGATCGACGCCCTCGAACGGGCCTTCGGCCCGCTGGAGGACCCCGCCAACCCGCTGGGGAGCGCAGCCCTGCTCGCCGCCGACGCGGAGGGCGAGCTGCCCGCGGGGGCGGAGGAGGTCCTGGACGAATTCGGCCTGAACGCCGAGTTCGTGCCCGCAGCCCTCGGCGGACGACTGGACCGGATGGACGTGCTCGGGCGGGTGCTGCGCCCGGTCTTCCGCCGCGACGCGTCCCTCGGCTTCGGGTACGGCCTGAACTGCTTCTTCGCCGCCACCCCGGTATGGAGCGGCGGCACCGACGCCCAGCGCGGCACCGTCGCCGCACTGCTGCTCTCCGGGCAGCGGGTGGCGGTCGCCCGGCACGGCACCGCGCACGGCAACGACTTCGTCCGCGACGAGTTCACCGCACGCCCGCTGCCCGACGGCGACTGGCTGTTGACCGGCAGCAAGTCCGGCATCGCCAACTCCTCCCGCGCGCGCGGCCTGGTCCTGTTCGCCCGCACCGGGGACGGCGGCACGGGCGGGCGCAGCCACACCGTGTTCGTACGGGACCGCCGCGCGCTGCCGCCGGGCAGCGTCGAGGACCTGCGGCGGCGGACGACCACCGGCATGCGCAGCGCCGAGTTCGGCGACCTGCGCATCACCGACGTCCGCCTCCCAGCGTCGGCGGTGGTCTGCGCACCGGGCGACGGATACGCGCTCAGTCTGCGCTCCTCGCTGGTCATCCGGGGCCTCATCCCCTCGATCGTGCTGGCCGGCGCGGACACCGCGCTGCGCACCGTGGCCGCCTTCGCCGTGCGGGTGCGTCCGGACGGCCGCTGCGCACTGGACGTGGCCCATGTGCGCTCCGTGCTGACCGGCGCCTTCCTCGACCTGCTGATCAGCGACGCGATGGCACTGGTGGCGACCCGTGCGCTGCATCTGCTGCCGCGTGAGACCAGCGTGTACGCGGCGGCCGCCGCCTACCTCGCCCCGAAGATCGTCGCGGAGGCGATGGACGAGATGTCCGCCGTGCTGGGAGAGGAGAGCTTCGGCGGAGGCGGCACGTACGGCATGTTCCAGAAGCAACTGCGGGACCTGCCCGTCACGTCGATGGGGCACGCGGGCAGCGCGGGCCGCCAGGTCAGCATCCTGCCGCAGCTGCCGCACTTCGCCCGCGAGTCGTGGTTCCGGGCCGAGCCCGCTCCGGCCGGGCTCTTCCGCCTGTACGAGGAGCTGCCGCCGCTGGAGCTGTCCCGGGCCGCCCTGCTGGGCGACGGGGACCCGGTTGCCGCGACGCTGGTGCAGTGCGCCGCACAGCTCGCCGACGGGCCGCACGGCGACAGCGGGCCCGTGCTCGCCGCGCTCGCCGCCGCCTTCCGCACCGAGCTGGCCGAACTGCAACGCGCGTTCGCCGAGGTCGTGCCGGGCGACCGGAGGGCCCTGGCCAGCCCGCACCACCTCGGCCTCGGCGACCGCTACACCTCCGTCTTCGCGGCGGCCGCCGTGCTCGGCGTGTGGCGCGAACGCACGGAGGCCGCCGAACCCGGGGACTTCCTGGCCGACCCGGCCTGGGTGTGCGCCGCCCTGCGCCGGCTGGGCGGACGCCTCGGACTGCCGTTGCCCGAGGCGTCCGGGAAGGGAACCGCGGCCTCCGGCGGCGAGCAGCGCGTACTGGCCGAGGCGCTGGCCCGGCTGCACGGCGGGCGGAGCTTCGACCTGTACGACTCCCCGCTCGCCTGACCGGCAGCGGGTCCGCGAGCGCCAGAAACGTCCGGAGCGCCACACCTCCGGAGCGCGACACGTCCAGAGCGCCACACGTCCAGAGCCCGAGAGGAAGCCCACCCCATGTCCGCATCCGCGCAAGACCCGTCGCACAGCGCCCCGCCGGCCGACGCCCACCACGAGTGGCTGTCGGAGCGGCTGGCGCACTACCTCGGCCGCCCGGTCCCCGGCGACGCCCCGTTCGCCGACTACGGACTGGACTCCGTGGCCGCGCTCAGCCTCTACGGCGACATAGAGGAGGAGTTCGGCCCGCTGATCGAACCGGGCGAGGTCTGGACGTATCCGACCCTGGACGCGCTGGCCCGCTGCATGGCCGACCGCGACACCCGGCGCGACGGGACCTCGGTGCGGGCCGCGTTCGTCTTCACCGGACAGGGCTCGCAGCACGAGGGCATGACGACCGGCCTGTACCTGCACTCCACCGGCTACCGCTCCCACCTGGACGAGGCCGCCGAGGAACTGCGCCCGTACACCAAGGAGTCGGTCGTCGACCTGATCCTCTCCGGCGACCCCCGCATCCACCTGACCGGCTTCACCCAGCCCGCCCTGTTCGCCGTCGAGTACGCCCTGGCGCGCACCCTCCAGGACGCGGGCGTCCAGCCGGTCGCCGTCCTCGGGCACGGCATCGGCGAGTTCGCCGCCGCCACCGTCGCGGGCGCCCTCACCCTGGCCGACGCCGCCAAGCTGGTCGCGCTGCGCGGGGCGTTCATGCAGTACCTGCCCGTGGGCGGCGGCATGACGGCCACCTGCGCCGCTCCCTTCGAGGCGTCCGAACTCATCGCCGACGAGCCCGAGGTGGGCATCGCCGCGATCAACGCGGCCAGAGCCACCGTGCTCTCCGGCTCCGTCGAGGCGCTGACCCGGGTCGAGGCCCGGCTCGCCCAGCAGGGCCTGCGGTCCCGGCGGCTGACCGTCACGCACGCCTTCCACTCGCCGCTGATGCAACCGATGCTGGCGAAGTTCGCCTCGGTGGTGCGGCGGCTGCCCGGGGGCGCACCCCGGCTGCCGTTCTACTCCACGGTGCACGGGCGGCTGGTCAACGAGCCGCTGTACGGCCCGTACTGGACCGAGCAGATCACCGCGCCGGTGCGGTTCGCCGACGCGGCACGTGCGCTGCTCGGCCAGCAGAGTCCCACCCACGTCGTGGAGATCGGGCCGCGTGTGGTCCTCACCCCCTTCCTCAACCGGATGGGATCGGACGCCGCACTGCGCTGCTTCCCCGTCTGCAGGGGTCCGCAGAGCGACGCGGTGGATCTGGCCGGGGTGATCTCGGCCCTCGACGCGGGCCCGCTGGCCGCCGTCCTGGCCGGGGCGTGAGGCGATGGCACAGCCCGTCGTGCTCGACCCCCCGCTGGACGCACCGGGCCCCGACGCCCGCTGGGACCTGGTGCACGAACGGCTCGCCGACACCGGCACCGTCCTGGTGCACGGCCGGATGCCCGGCTGGCAGCTGCCGCCCGGCACCCCCCGCGCCCGCACGGCCGAGCTGCTCGGCAGGGACTGGCAGCGCTACCAGTCCCTGGAACGGCCACGGATGCGGGAGCGGCTGCTGGCCTCCCGGCTGCTGCTGCGGTACGCCGCCGCCGCGGCCATCGGCTCCTCCCCGGAGCTGGTGGACCTCGCCTACCAGCCGGCCGGGCGGCCGTACGTGCGGGGCTGCGACCAGATCGACGTGAGCCTCAGCCACACCGAGGAGACGATGGTCGTGGGCATCACCCGGCGCGGCCGGATCGGCGTCGACGTGGAACGGGCCGACCGCAGGCTGGCCGGAACGGGCTCCGAGCGCCAGGCGTGCACCCCGTACGAGCTCGGGCTGCTGGACGCGGCGGGCCCGGCCGCCCGCAACGACGTGATGGTGCGGATGTGGACGCTCAAGGAGGCGTACAGCAAGGCGCTCGGGCAGGGACTGCGCTTCCGGTTCACCGAGTTCGGGTTCGAGCCGCTGACCGTCGGGGCCCGGCTGACCCGCCCCGACGGCACCACCGCCGACCACGGTGAGTGGACGTTCGGCACCTTCGGGGTGGGGGAGTACGTGCTCAGCGCCGCCGTCCACGACACCGGGTTCGGAGAGCTGACGGACCTGTCGGTGGACACGGTGCTGGACGAAGGGCTGCTGGACGCGCTGCTCGGTGACCGGTGACCGGCCACCGGCGGGACGCGGCGGAGGCGGACGTGCTGCCGTGACTACGGAATCCAGCCCGCGTCCTCCGCGATCCGGACCGCGTCGATCCGGTTGCGTGCGCCCAGCTTGGACACGATCGACGTCAGGTAGTTCCGTACGGTGCCCTGCGACAGGTAGAGACACCCGGCGATCTCCGCGATGTCCGCGCCCCGCGCCGCCAGCCGCAGCACCTCCAGCTCGCGCGGCAGCAGCGGACTGTTCGGGGACTCCCACGCGGTGAGCGCCAGTTGGGGGTCGACCACCCGGCGGCCGGCCGCCACGTTGCGCACCGCCGTGGCGAGCTGGTCCGGCGGGGAGTCCTTCAGCAGGAAGCCGTCCACCTGCGCCGTCATCGCCCGCCGCAGAATGCCGGGGCGGCCGAGCGCGGTGAGGATCAGCGAACGGCAGGCCGGCACCCGCATCCGCAGTTCCGTGGCGGCGGTCAGCCCGTCGGTGCCCGGCAGGTCGATGTCGATCACCGCGACGTCGGGTTTGTGCTCCAGCGCGGCGGCCACGATGGTGTCGCCCCGGTCGACGGTGGCCACCACCCGCAGATCCGGCTCCAGGTGCAGCAGGGCCACCAGGGCCCCCCGGATCATGTGGACGTCCTCGGCAAGCAGGATCTTCACCGTCAGCATGCGCCCCCCAGCAGTTGTTCCGGCCGGCCGCCGTGCCCCGGCCGTCGGGCCGCGGTCAGACGGCCGTCCGCACCGCAGGCCCCCCGGCCTGCGGCTTCTCCCCGTCGGGTGCGGTCCCCTCGACCGCCCCCGTCGTGTACTCGTCCCCTTCGGTCCCCGTGCCCTCCGGCGGTTTCGCCGGCGCGAGCGCTTCCAGGACGAAGCGGCCGTCCGGGCGGACGCCCGCCGTCAGGGAGCCGCCGACGGCACGCAGCCTGGCGCGCAGGTTGCGCAGACCGCTTCCGCCGTACTCGTCCGGGCCGTTGCCACCGTACTCGGGCCCGGTGCGTAACGGCCACGTCCCCGTGCCGGGAGCCACCCCGTCGTTCACCAGCGTCAGAAGAACCGTTTCATCCTCCCAACTGGTCGTGATCGTACAGAACTCGACCCTGCTGTGACGCAGGATGTTGGTCACCCCTTCGCGCAGCGCGGTCGCGAGCACCGTCTCGATCACCGGATGCAGCCGCCCGCAGTCCATGCGCATGTCCACCTGGACGCCCGCGGTCTCCAGCACCGAGTTCGCCGACTCCAGCTCGTCCCGCAACGACATCTCCCGGTAGCCGCTGGCCACCAGCCGTACGTCCGCGAGCGCCTGCCGGGTGACCTCCAGCAAGGAGCGGGTCGCCTCCTGCGCCTGCTCGGGGTGGTGCTCGATCAGCCGCAGCGACAGCTCTCCCTTGAGGGCGATCGCGGACAGGCTGTACCCCAGCAGGTCGTGCAGGTCCCTGGCGAACCTCATCCGCTCCTGACCCACCGCCATCTGGGCCATCCTGGCCCGGGTGGCGTGCACCTCGTGCACCAGCTCGGTGAGCCGGCTCAGCCCGTAGATGACGATGCCGCACAGCAGCGCCGAGGTGGTGTAGTACCCCGCCGCCGTCGGCGTCGCCCCCGCGGACAGGGCGTACACCGGGACGGCCACCAGAACCAGCGTGAACACCGGCCAGGCGAACCGGGCCGGCAGCAGGAGCAGCACGGAGGCGGCCATCGGCCCCTCCATGCTGCCCCAGTTGAGGCCGAACCAGGTGAACGGCACATAGGTCAGCAGCGCCTGCACCCCGAGGGTGAGCACCTTGGTGCGCATCGACCACAGTTTGGACGAGGGCGCCGAGACCAGACACTGCGTGGTGAACACGCAGACGATGAACACGGCGCAGGCCAGCAGGACGTGGGCGCCGGCCTTCGAGGCCGCGACGTTGAGGACGGTGACGGCGCTGTAGCAGAGGAGAGCGATGATCGTGCAGATCCGGGCCAGCAGGGGGACCGGCAGGTCCCGGCGGGATATCAACCCGTCTTCTCGGTCCTCGGTGGGGGGCATGAGGGCATGCTATGCACGTATGACCCACCTCACCACAATCGGTGAGTTCCCCACGCAACCAGTGTTCTGACGCACCATCAGGCGAAGAGCGGGGTCGGGTTGAGTTCCCCGTACGCCGTCGGCGCGCTCAGCAGACCCTGCCGCACCGGTACGTCGTACAGCCGCCCCGGAGCGAACCTGGACCAGAAGTGCCGCATCCCCGGCACGATCGCCTTCACCACCGGAAGCCCGATGTCCGGTCGCGTCTGGTCCAGCACCAGCAGCTCCATCCCCCGGGCGCGCACGAGACCGGCCGCCGTCGCGACGTCCTCGCACAGGTCGTCCGTCGGCCGGTACGCCCAACTCGACCGCGAGCGCGGCGACTCGGCGGGGTCGGGCGCCAGGTAGGGCTGGTCGGCCACCGTCGCCGTCGCCCACCAGCGGGCGATCTCCGGGTCGCCCGCGTACACCGCCCGGTCCGCCGCCGGATCGGCGGGCGGCAGCAGCTGGCTCAGCTCCGTCACCGCGCGGCGCAGCGCCAGCCTCGGGTCGAAGTGCGCGCCGAAGCCGAACGACACCTCCTCCGCGCCCCCGCCGGTGCGCCGGGACAGCGCCACCACCACCGGTATCCCGAAGTCCGAGGTCACGTCCAGCGCCCACACCTCGCGGCCGGCCCGCCCGTACGCGGCCCTGGTCGCCGCGAGCCACGGCTCGTCGAAGGCGTCCAGGTCGAGGGCGGCCCGCCGGGTGCGGTTGTACCACCACAGGGCGACCGCGTCCCGTTCCACCAGCTCCAGGAAGCCCTGCACCAGGGCGTCCTCCGGACTCGACCCGGCGGCACAGCCGTTGGAGTCCGCCCAGGGACCCCGCGCGAGGTCGGGATCCGGCCCGAAGTACAGCATCGAGGTGGGCAGCAGCCGCCGCTCGCCCGCCGTCAGCGACCACACCGGCGTCCAGTCCACCGGCGCACCCGGATCGAACGGCTCGGGAACCTGCTGGAAGGCCGAGTGGGCGTACCGCTCGTTCCACCGTGCCCGGTCGGCGTACTGGCTGTCGGCGTACAGCTGGCACGCGTTGGGGTGCAGCGCGGACGCGCCCAGCGACCGCAGGCTGTCCCGTACGGTCGGCTCGTCGCCCTGCCGGGTGCCCGAGTACCGTTCCAGCGCCTCGCACAGCGCGCCCACCTCGGCCTCCCGCGCCGTGACGCCCTTGCCGCCGCTGTGACTGCGCAGCCCCGACCGCAGCCCGGCCAGGTCCCGGCCGCCGACGGCCAGGTTGCGCCCGGACACGAAGTGGTGCAGGCCGTCGGGGGTCTCGGCCGCCCGGTGCACGGCAGTCACCACCCCGGTGACGGGCGAGACGAGGTGGCGGTGGCGGTCGTACACCTCGTCGGCGGGCAGCGCCCGGTGGTTGCCGCCCTCCGTGCCGTGCTTGGGCCGCGCCGCGGGCACGAAGGGGGCCTCCACCCGGCGCGCCACCAGCGACGGGTCGCCGCACCCCGGGCACTGGGGCCTGCGCCGGACCGGATGCAGCGCGGTGCGCAGCGTCAGGGTGTCGAACACGGTCACCGACGACTGGCTCTCCGTGCGGTGCCCGGCCGCCCACTTCACGAGTTCGAGGGCGGCGAGGTGGACGCCCAGTGCGGCCGTCGTCGGCAGGCCGACGGCGGGCAGCGGCACCGGGCCGGCCAGGCCGAGGGCCCGGCGCACCGGGTTCTGCGAGGTCCGGTGGGCGCGCAGCCGATGGGCCAGGCACTCCCAGCAGGCGGGCCGTGCGCCGGGGGGCGCGTCGGGCAGGGCGGGCCGGAAGAACGGGCCCGCCCACACCGAGGTGCCGGTGGTGCGGACGGGCAGCCAGGTGCGGCCGGCCGCCCGGTGGGCGGCGTCGATGTCGGCCAGCTCCGGCTGCAGATAGTCCTCGCAGAGGACCAGGGTCAGGTCCGGGGACCCGCCGGGTGCGGCGAGCGCGAGGCCCGCCGCCCGGCATGCCGCCCGCGCCGCACCGGCGTCGGCGCCGCCGACCGCGACGACCTCCACCACGGCGGCGGCGACCGCGTCGGCCGGGGCCCCCGCGAGGCCCGCGGCGTCCCAGTAGGCGTCGGCCGCCGCCGCCGCCGACGCGGGCGGGCCCGCGGCCCGGGAGTGCACCGCAAGCACCCCCGCCCGGCCCAGCTCGGCCAGCCCCCGCCCGGCCTGCGCGGCGGGCAGTACCGTGCAGGCGTCGCGCACCACCTCGGGCAGGGTGCGGGTGCCGTCCAGGAGGGGGGCCAGGGCCTCGGCGGCTGCGCCGTCCAGCACCCGGGTCCCGCTCTCGGCCAGCAGGAAGACGCCCTCGCCCGGCACCGGTTCGACGCGCAGATGCCGCTTGAATCCGACGGGCCGCTCCGGCCCCGCCGGCACCGCGGGGCGCGCCGGCCCCGACGGCGGGCCCGCCGCGGGCCCGCGCCCCGCGGCACCGGTGACGAGCGAGGTACTCACTTCGACTCGACCGGCGTCTGGACCGGCTTGGGGCCGTCCGCCCGGCACCGCCACGTCGGCAGCAGCATCGCGGGGGAGTCGGTGCGGTCCAGTTCTTCGACCGTGAGCACGGCGGCGTCCGGTCTCGCTTCGGTCCCGGCCGCGGGGAGGCCGTGCTCGACGAGTACGGACAGGGGGTCCTCGGCGAACCGACGGCCCAGCTCGGCGTCCAGTCCGGTACGTGCCAGCAGCAGCGCGAAGCGCTCGTCGACGGAATCGCGGTAGGTGGATTCGGCCGCCGCGAAGAGGGCAGAGGAAGCTGTGGGACTCATCAAGATCTCCTGGAGTCGTGGTCGAGTCGAGCTCTCGCAGGACAGGATTCTGTGGCCGACCGGCCACGACGCACAGTGCGATGATCACCGTTTGAGCATGAAAAATTCACATCGATCCTCATGACCCCCTCACTGGGCCGGGCGCCCGGCGGCTGAAAACATCCTTCTACCGACTCGGCACCCATCACCGGGCCAGAGAGGGGCAAACAGCCATGGACATCAAGGTCCTCGGACCGCTCGTAGCCAATGAACAGGGCGTCTCCGTAGTGCCCACGGCAGCCAAGCCGCGCCAGATCCTGGCCCTGCTGGCCCTCCAGGCCGACCGTGTGGTGACGGTGCCGACCCTGATGGAGGAGATCTGGGGCGAGCGCATCCCGCGCAGTGCCGCCACCACCCTCCAGACGTACGTCCTCCAACTGCGCCGCAAGATCGCCGCGGCCCTGGACGGCGACCCGACCCGGCAGGCCAAGGACGTCCTGGTCACCCGGCACGGCGGTTACCTCCTCCAGGTCCAGCCCGGTCAGGTCGACGTCCAGGAGTTCGACCAGCTGACGGCCTCCGGGCGGGCCGCGCACGCCGCGGACGACCACCTCGCCGCCTCGCAGTTGCTGGGCCGCGGGCTCGACCTGTGGGAGGGCTCGGCCCTCGTCGACGTCCGCATCGGCGGCGTACTGGAACTGGAGGTGCTGCGGATGGAGGAGGACCGGATGGCGGCCCTCGAACTGCGCCTCGACGCGGACCTGCGGCTCGGGCGGCACACCGAGATCGTGCCGGAACTGCGGGTGCTGATGGCCCGCCATCCCATGCACGAGAACTTCTGCGCCCTGCTGATGACGGCGCTGCACCGGGCCGGCGGCTCGTGGCGGGCACTGGAGGAGTACCAGCGGCTGCGCGACGCCCTGGTGGAGGAGCTGGGAATGGAGCCGTCGGCCCGCATCCAGCGGCTGCACCGGGCGGTGCTCAACGCGGACCCCGCGCTGGACTTCGGGGACGTCACGCCGGTGGCGGGCTGAGGGCTCCCGGGGCGGACTCCGGTCCGGCAGGCCGCGCACCCCGGGTGCGCGCCGGGGCTGCGGGGCAGCCGACGGCGGGATCCGGCGGACGCGCCGCGGGAGGCCGGCGGCGGGATCCGGCGGGTGCGCCGTGGCGGACCGCGCCGTTCCCCGCCCTCCTTAGCGGCGCTCTAGGCAGTGTTCCTACGGTGCGCCGATGACGATCCTCGACGACCACCGCCCCGCCGCCCAGGCCCCCGCCCCCACCCGGGCCCCCGCCCCCGCGCAGGCACCGGCACCCACCCCCGTGCCGGCCCCCGACCTCGCCGCCGCCACCGCCGAACTGCGGCGGCTCAAGGAGGAGGTCGGCCGGGGCCCCGACCCCGAGGCCACCCGCCGCCAGCACGCCAAGAACAAACTCACCGCCCACGAACGCCTCGACCTCCTCTTCGACGAGGGCACGTTCACCGAGATCGAGCCGCTGCGCAGGCACCGCGCCACCGGCTTCGGCCTGGAGCACCGCAAGCCGCACGGCGACGGCGTCGTCATCGGCTGGGGGCAGGTGCACGGACGCACCGTCTTCGCGTACGCCCACGACTTCCGCGTCTTCGCGGGCGCGCTCGGCGAGGCGCACGCCGCCAAGGTGCACAAGGTGATGGACCTCGCCGAGGCGGCCGGCGCCCCGCTGGTCTCCCTCAACGACGGCGCGGGAGCCCGCATCCAGGAGGGCGTCACCGCGCTCGCCGGATACGGCGGCATCTTCCGCCGCAACGTCGCCGCCTCCGGCGTCCTGCCGCAGATCTCCGTGATGCTCGGCCCCTGCGCGGGCGGCGCCGCCTACAGCCCCGCCCTCACCGACTTCGTCTTCATGGTCCGCGAGAGCGCCCAGATGTTCATCACGGGCCCCGACGTCGTACGGGCCGTCACCGGCGAGGAGATCACCCACAACGGCCTCGGCGGAGCGGACGTCCACGGCACGGTGTCCGGGGTCAGCCACTTCACGTACGACGACGAGCGCGACTGCCTGGACGACGTACGCCACCTGCTGTCGCTGCTGCCCTCCAACAACCGCGAGATGCCCCCCGCCGAACCCGCCGACGACCCCGCGGACCGCCGCACCGACGCCCTCGTCTCCCTGGTGCCGGCCGACCCCACCCGCGCGTACGACATCCGGGACGTGATCGCGGAGATCGTCGACGACGGCGACCACTTCGAGGTGCACGAGAACTGGGCGCGCAACATCGTCTGCTCCCTCGCCCGCCTCGACGGCCACCCCGTCGGCATCGTCGCCAACCAGCCCGCCGCGCTCGCCGGGGTCCTCGACATCCACGCGTCGGAGAAGGCCGCCCGTTTCGTCTCCACCTGCGACGCCTTCAACATCCCCCTGGTCACCCTCGTCGACGTGCCCGGCTTCCTGCCCGGCGTCGACCAGGAGCACAACGGCATCATCCGGCACGGCGCGAAGCTCCTGTACGCCTACTGCAACGCCACCGTGCCGCGCATCTCCCTGGTCCTGCGCAAGGCGTACGGCGGCGCGTACATCGTCATGGACTCCCGTTCCATCGGGGCCGACCTGTCCTTCGCCTGGCCCACCAACGAGATCGCCGTGATGGGCGCCGAGGGCGCCGCCAACGTCATCTTCCGCCGCGAGATCGCCGCCTCCGACGACCCGGAGGCCGTACGGCAGCAACGCATCAAGGAGTACAGGACCGAGCTGATGCATCCCTACTACGCGGCCGAGCGCGGCCTCGTCGACGACGTCATCGACCCCGGCGAGACCCGCTCCGTACTGATCCGCTCGCTGGCCGCCCTGCGCACCAAGAAGGCCCGGGTGCCCGCCCGCAAACACGGCAACACACCCACCTGAAATGCCCCTCGCGCACCCCGCCGCGGGCTGTCCACGCGGACGCGAGCGGCTGTCGAGGGGGCGGACGTTCCATGACGGCACCGGCGCACGGCGGCACGCCACAAGCGGGCGTCCGGCCGGACGGCCGGCCGGGACGGGGAGGCCAAGACCCTGAACCGTCCCGGCCGCCGCACCGTCCGCACCCCGCCCGCAGACCGCAGCGCGGGCGCCGGTTCCGCACCCAACGGAGGAGAAAAGCAGAGTGTCCCGCACCCTTTCAGTCAGGAAGACGAGGTAGCCGCCATGCGCAGAGTCGTCATCACCGGCCTCGGCGTGGTGGCCCCCGGCGGGGTCGGCGTCAAGGAGTACTGGGACCTGCTCACCGCGGGACGCACCGCCAGCCGGCGGATCTCCTTCTACGACCCGTCGCCGTTCCGCTCCCAGGTCGCCGCCGAGTGCGACTTCGACCCCGAGGCCGCAGGGCTCACCCCCCAGGAGATCAGGCGCCTGGACCGGGCCGCCCAGTTCGCCGTCGTCTCCACCCGCGAGGCCGTCGCCGACAGCGGCCTGGACTTCGCCGCCGTCGACCCGGGCCGCATCGGCACCTCGCTCGGCAGCGCGGTCGGCTGCACCACCAGCCTGGAGCGCGAGTACGTCGTCACCAGCGACGGCGGCCGGCTGTGGAACGTCGATCACACGTACGCCGTTCCGGAGCTGTACAACCACTTCGTCCCCAGCTCGATGGCCGCCGAGGTCGGCCGGGCCGCGGGCGCCGAAGGTCCGGCCGCGGTCGTCTCCACCGGCTGCACCTCGGGCCTGGACTCGCTGGGCCACGCCGTGGAACTCATCCGCGAGGGCACCGCCGACATCATGATCGCCGGAGCCACCGAGGCCCCGATCTCCCCGATCACCTCGGCCTGCTTCGACGCCATCCACGCCACCACCCCGCGCAACGACACCCCCGAGAGCGCCTGCCGCCCCTTCGACCGGACCCGCAGCGGCCTGGTCCTCGGGGAGGGCGCGGCGATCCTCGTCCTGGAGGAGTACGAGGCGGCCAAGGCACGCGGCGCGCACATCTACGCCGAGATCGCCGGCTTCGCCTCCCGCGCCAACGCCTTCCACATGACCGGCCTCAAGCCCGACGGCATCGAGATGGCCACCGCCATCGACGCCGCCCTCGACGAGGCCCGCCTCGACCCCACCGCCATCGACTACATCAACGCGCACGGCTCCGGCACCAAGATGAACGACCGCCACGAGACCGGCGCGTTCAAGCGCAGCCTCGGTGCGCACGCCTACGCCACCCCGATCAGCTCCATCAAGTCGATGATCGGGCACTCGCTCGGCGCGATCGGCTCCCTGGAGATCGCCGCCTGCGCCCTCGCGATGGAGCACAGCGTGCTGCCGCCCACCGCGAACCTGCACGAACCCGACCCCGAACTCGACCTGGACTACATCCCGTTGACGGCCCGTGAGCAGAAGGCCGACACCGTCCTCAGCGTGGGCAGCGGCTTCGGCGGCTTCCAGAGCGCGATGCTGCTGGCCCGCCCGGAGAGGAGCGCGGCATGACCGCCACCGTCGTCACAGGACTCGGCATCACCGCCCCCAACGGCCTCGGCACCGAGGACTACTGGAAGGCCGCCCTCACCGGCACGTCCGGCCTGGACACCGTCACCCGCTTCGACGTGTCCTCCTACCCGTCCACCGTCGGCGGCGAGGTCCCCGGCTACGTCGCCGAGGACCACATCCCCTCCCGCCTGCTGCCGCAGACCGACCACATGACCCGCCTCGCGCTCACCGCCACCGACTGGGCCATCGCGGACGCGGGACTGGACCCCGAGGCGCTGCCCGAGTACGGCGTCGGAGTCGTCACCTCCGCCTCCGGCGGAGCCGTCGAGTTCGGCCAGCGCGAGCTCCAGAACCTGTGGAGCCAGGGCAAGGAGTACGTCAGCGCCTACCAGTCCTTCGCCTGGTTCTACGCGGTGAACACCGGCCAGATCTCCATCCGGCACAAGATGCGCGGCCCCAGCGGCGTGCTCCTCACCGAACAGGCCGGCGGCCTCGACGCCCTCGGCCAGGCCCGCAGGCACATCCGCAAGGGCTGCCCCGCGGTCGTCGCGGGCGGCGTCGACGCGATGCTCTGCCCGTGGGGCTGGGTCCCGCAGATCGCCTCCGGCCTGCTCTCCACCGACCCCGACCCGGCCACGGCGTACTCCCCGCTGTCCACGACCGCCCAGGGCTACGTGCCCGGCGAGGGCGGCGCGATCCTCATCACCGAGGACGCCGACTCGGCCCGCGCCAGGGGCGCCGCCCAGATCTACGGCGAGATCGCCGGATACGCGGCCACCCTCGACGCGGCCCCGGGCTCGGGCCGGCCCAAGGGGCTGCGCCGGGCGGCGGAGAACGCCCTCAAGGACGCCGGTCTCACCCCCGCGGACGTGGACGTCGTCTTCGCCGACGCGTCCGGGGTGCCCGCCCTCGACGCGGAGGAGGCCGAGACCCTGATCGCCCTCTTCGGCCCCGGGGGAGTACCGGTCACCGCCCCCAAGTCGCTGACCGGCCGTCTGCTGGCGGGCGGCGCCTCCCTCGACGTGGCGACCGCCCTGCTCTCCCTGCGCGACGGCGTCGTGCCGCCCACCACGGTGACCGGCACCCCGCTCCCGGGCCTCGACCTCGTGGTCGACGCCCCCCGCGAGAGCGCCCCGCGCACCGCACTGGTCCTCGCCCGCGGCCACGGCGGCTTCAACGCCGCCCTGGTCCTGCGCGCCCCTCACTGACCCAGCTCTCTCCCACCCAACCGAAAGGCAGCTCATGTCCACCACCACGTCCACCACCGTGACCCTGGCCGACCTGACCCGCATGCTGCGCGAGAGCGCGGGCGAGGAGGAGGGCATCGACCTGGACGGCGACGTCCTGGACACCCCCTTCATCGACCTCGGCTACGACTCGCTGGCCCTGCTCCAGGTGATCGGCCAGATCCAGCGCGAGTACGGCATCGCCATCCCGGACGACGCGATAGTCGACGCGGAGACCCCCGGCGCCCTGCTCGCGCTGATCAACGCCAACCCCCCGGCCCAGGCCGCCTGACCCACCCCCGCCGGGCCCGCCCAGGGCCCGGCAGCCGGCGCGGGGCCCCGCCCGGGGCCCCGCGCCGGGCCGCACACCGGCCGTCCCCGGGGCCCGGCCCACCAGCGCGCCCGCGGCGGGCCGCCCCTGCCGCGCCCGCCGCCCCGAAGCGCGCGGCCCCGAAGCGCGCGGCCCGGCTGCTCGCGCGGTTCCGCCACGCCCCTGCACGGGCGCCCGGACCCCCGAACCGCAGCCCCCGAACCGCAGCCCTCGAACGCAGCCCCCCGAACCGCAGCCGTCCCGGAGCCCCCCGTCCCGGGGCGGCTGCTCTCCCCGTGCATCCCGCCGGCACCCCGCCGACCCAGCCCCGAGGAGCCCACATGTCCCTCACCCCGCACAGCGCGGTGACCCGGCGGCTGGTCGTCAGCCCCGGTCCCGCCACCCCGCACGAGCAGACGACCGCGGCCGTCACCCCGCTGCCCGCCACCCCCGCCGCCGTCTCCGCCGTCCTGCGCGCCTTCGGCCGCAGCCCCGCCGACCTGCCCACCCGCACCCTCGTCTACCTGGGCGCCTCGGCCGACGCCCCCGCGGTCCCCACCCCGCACGAAGGCTTCGCGGTACGCACCTTCCCGACCCCGGCCGCCGCCCTGCGGCAGGCCCACCACGACCTCCACGACCGCTCGGCGGACCTCGCGCTGGTCGCCGCGTTCGGCGAGCCCGAGCCCGGCGCGATCACCGTGTACGCGGTGTGCCGCGCCGCCGAGGCCGTCGCCGACGCCGCGCCGGTCATCGGCGTACTGGACCTCACCGCCTTGCGGGAACCGGGGGCCGCCGACGCCACCCCGCCGCTGCGTCCGCTGCGGCACGGCGTCCGCCGCACGTCGCCCGACTCGCACCGGCTCCTGCTGTGGTCCGGCCGCGACGCCGCCGACGAGACCCGGGTACGGGGCGAACTGCTGCCGCTGCTCGGCGGGGTGCACGAGGAGGCGTTCCCCTCCCTGCCCACCGTCCTGCCCTGCGGCACCCCGCCCGGCCCGGTGCGCGCCGCGGCGGTCACCGTCGCCGCCCTCGCCCAGGCATCGGTGCACCGCGCGAGCACCGTCACCCACCACAGCCCCCGCCCGGTGGCCCTGCTCCTGCCGGGCCAGGGCTCCCAGCACCTGGCCATGGCGGCCGGCCTCTACGGCCGCGAACCCGTCTTCACCGCCGCCTTCGACGCCGTGCTCGCCCACTTCGGCGACGAGGCGTCCGCGATCCGCGCCGACTGGCTGGCGGAGGGGGAGGCACAGATCCCGGTGGACGACGTCCGCCGCGCCCAGCCCCTGCTGTTCGCCGTCGACTACGCCCTCGCCCGCACCGTCATGAGCTGGGGCGTGCGCCCCGCCGCCCTGCTCGGCCACAGCGCCGGCGAACTGGTGGCCGCCGCCCTCGCCGGAGTGATGGAGCTCCAGGACGCGGTCGCGATGGTCCGCGCCCGGGTCCGTGAGGCAGTCCGCATCCCGGCCGGCGGCATGCTCGCGGTCGCCGCCAACGAGGAGCGGCTGCGCCCCTACCTGGCCGCGGACGTGGCGGTGGCCGCCGTCAACGCCCGCCAGCAGACGATGCTCGCCGGATCCGTCGCCCCGCTCGCAGCCGTCGAGGCCAGGCTCCGCGCGGACGGGTTCACCGTGGTGGCGGTACCGGCGACCAGCCCGTTCCACTCGCCTGCGATGGCTCCGGCGTCGGACGCCCTGGAGAAGACGTACCGCGGCATCGCCCTGCGCGCCCCGCGTCTGCCGCTCTACTCCGGCTACACCGGCGGCCTGATGACCGAGGAGGAGGCGACGAGCCCGCGCTTCTGGGCCCGCCAGATCACCGACACCGTGTACTTCGAGGCCGCGCTCGAATCGCTGCTCGCGGTCGACGACATGCTGCTGGTGGAGGCCGGTCCCCGGCAGACGCTGACCGCGTTCGCCCGCCGCCACCGGGCGGTGCGGCTGGGGGCGAGCGCGGCGGTGCCGCTGCTCCCGGCCAGGCCGGGCACCCGGGAGGCGGACCGGCAGTCGCTGATGGGGGCGGCGGCCCGGCTGTGGACCGAGGGCCACGACCCGCGGCCCGGTGCGCTCTCCGCGCTCTGGTCCTGGAGCGCGGACAGCGCGCAGGACCGCACCCTGGCACCCGCATGAGGAAGTGGCGGCGCGCCCTGGACGCGTTCCTGTGCGACTGGCTGCTCCCGGCGGGCCTGCTGTACGTGTACGTTCCGCCGGGCGAACCGGACGGGGAGCCGGGGACGGAGCCGGCCGGTCCCGCGCCCGGCCACCCGGAGCGGATGTGCCCGCAGTTGCCGCTCAGCGCCACCGAACGCGCCCTGGAGCGGGAGCTGACCGGCGGCTGAGCCCGGCAGCGGACCGGCTTGCCGGGCACACGACGAAGGGCGACACCGGAGAACCGGTGTCGCCCTTTCGCTCTCATCAAGTGCGCCGCCAGGGACTCGAACCCCGGACCCGCTGATTAAGAGTCAGCTGCTCTAACCAACTGAGCTAGCGGCGCTTGACTCGTCAATCGTACCTGGTCCGAAGGGGTGCTCCCGACCGAGTACGGACGGTGGCGGCCCGCTCACGGGCGCCGTGCCCGCGGCGGCCCGGTCACAGGGACAGCGACAGGGCCATCGGCGTCGCCCGCCGGTTCAGCGCGTCCGCCGCCCGGCGCAGGCGGTGCGCCTGCTCGACGGGCAGCGACAGGGCGAGGCAGCCGACGGCCGCGCCCGCGGTGAGCGGTACGGCGGCGCAGACGGTGCCCAGCGCGTACTCCTGGAGGTCCAGGACCGGGACCGTCGGCGGCTGGCTGTCCAGCTTGGTGAACAGGACCCGCTCGTTGGTGATCGTCCGCGAGGTCAGCCGGGCGGTCCTGTGCCGGGAGAGGTGGTCGCGGCGGCCGTCCCGGTCGAGCTGGGTGAGCAGGCACTTGCCGATGGCGCTGGCGTGCGCGGAGGAACGGAAGTCCACCCACTCGTTGACCTTGGGCGTGAGCGGACCCTCGGCGACCTGGGTCACCTTGATCTCGCCGTCGACGTACCGGCTCAGGTAGATCGCGGCGCCGACCGAGTCGCGCAGCTGGTCGAGGGTCCGCTGGAGGCGCAGCTCGACGAGTTCGCGGCGGGTGCTGCCGGGGGCGCCGACCAGGTCGAGCGCCTCACCGGCCACGTACGCGCCGTCGGAGACCTGGGCGACGTACCCCTCGCGGCGCAGCATCAGCAGCAGGGGTCCGAGTTCGTGTGCGGGGAGTCCGGTCTCGCGGGCGAGGGTGACGTCGGTGACGCCGTCCGCGTGCCGGGAAACCGACTCCAGCACGCGCAGCGCGTACCGCACGGACTGCTGCGGCTGCTGCGGTGTGGTCGGTTCGGGCTTCAGCACCACGGGTCCCCCTACCAAGGTTGGAGCCGTCCGGTCTGCCCCGGCCGGCCTGCGTCGTGCGGCTGCGCCGACCGGTCCGGAGCGTGACGGCTTGCATCGTTCGTGCGTCGCTCTGCCACGATAGCCGTCAACCCCCGCCACCGGGACGGGGGTTGACAAAAGGAATCGCCGGGGTGTGCCCGGTGGGGCCCCGCGACCTGGGGCGCACCACCTCTGGCACATGCCAGGGTCAGATCACGCTTCTGTGTGCGGCCTCAGAGCACGGCGCCGAGGAATTCCCGGGTCCGCTCGTGCTCGGGGTCCCCGAAGATCTTCTCCGGCGGGCCCGACTCGATGACCCGGCCCGCGTCGAACATCAGGACGTCGTCCGAGATGTCCCGGGCGAAGTTCATCTCGTGCGTCACGCAGAGCATCGTGATGTCGGTGGTGTGGGCGATGTCGCGCAGCACGTCCAGCACACCGGCCACCAGCTCCGGGTCGAGCGCCGAGGTCACCTCGTCGAGCAGCAGCACCTGGGGCCGCATGGCCAGCGCCCGTGCGATGGCCACGCGCTGCTGCTGCCCGCCGGAGAGCTGGGTCGGCTTGGCGTCGGCGCGCTCGCCCAGACCCACCATGTCCAGCAGTTCGCGGGCCCGCTCGTCGGCCTCGTCGCGGGACAGGCCGAGGACCCGGACCGGTGCCTCGGTGATGTTGCGCAGCACCGTCATGTTGGGGAAGAGGTTGAACTGCTGGAACACCATCCCGATGTTCTTGCGGACCTCGCGCAGCTGCTTCTCGCCCCGCGAGGGGAAGAGCTGCTGCCCGTTGACGTGGATCGTCCCCTCCTCGGGCTTCATCAGCGTCATCAGCAGCCGCAGGATGGTGGTCTTGCCGGACCCGGAGGGCCCGATCAGGGTCACGTGCTTGCCCGGCTTCACCGAGAAGCACAGGTCGTCCAGCACGGTGTTGTCCCCGAACCGCTTGGTGACCTTGTCGAATCTGATCAGGTCGGCGGTGGGGGAGGGGGCTTCGGCGGGCTTGACGGTCTCAGCGGACAAGACGACGCTCCAGGACTCGCAGCAGAAGGGACGCCGGGTAGGCGATGAGGATGAAGGCGACGCCGACGACGGTCAGCGGCTCGGTGTACTGGAAGGTGGCCGCGCTCTCCAGCCGCGCCTGCTGGAGCAGTTCCAGCACGCTGATGCCGGCCAGCAGCGGGGTGTCCTTCAGCATCGAGACGACGTAGTTGCCGAGGGCCGGCACGATGCGCCGGATCGCCTGCGGGAGGATCACCGCGAACCAGGTGCGGTGCCTGGGCAGGCTGAGCGCGGTCGCCGCCTCCCACTGCCCGACCGGTACGGCGTCGATGCCCGCCTTGTAGACCTGTGCGGTGTACGTCGAGTAGTGCAGCCCGATCGCCACCGTGCCGGTGGTGACCGCGGAGAACTGCACGCCGAACTCCGGCAGCACGAAGAACAGGAAGAACAACTGCACCAGCAGCGGGGTGTTGCGGATGAACTCGGTGACCACGTTCACCGGCCACCGCACGAATTTGCTGGCCGACAGCAGACCGAAGGCCCACACCAGACCCAGCGAGAACGACAGCAGCGAGCCGAGCGCCAGAATCTGGAGGGTGAGCTGCACCCCGTCCCAGAAGCGCGGCATGAAGTCCGCGACGGCGGACCAGTCCCAGTTGCTCATCGCGTACCCCCGGCGGCCTGGGCCTTGACGTCGATGCCGATCCCGGCCTTGGTCCTGCGCTCCACGACCTTCATGCCGCGCGTCAGCAGGAACGCGATCACGAAGTAGATGACGAGCGTGATGGAGTAGATCTGCGCGCTCTCCTGGGTGGCGAGCCGCACCAGGTACGCGGCGAACGACACGTCACCGATGCCCAGCAGCGACACCAGCGCGGTGCCCTTCAGCAGCTCGATCAGCAGGTTGTTGAACGGCGGGATCATCTCCGGCACCGCCTGCGGCAGCAGGATCAGCCGCATCCGCTGCCAGGGGGTGAAGTTCAGGGCGATGCCCGCCTCGCGCTGCGCGGGGGTGACCGAGGCGAGCGCGCCGCGCACGACCTCCGCACCGTACGCGCCGTAGGAGAGCCCCAGGGCGAGCACGGCCGCCCACATGGGCACGAACGCCCAGCCGATCAGCCCCGGCACCACGAAGAACAGCCAGAACATCAGCACCAGCGCCGACGTCCCCCGGAACACCTCCGTGTAGACGCCCGCGAGGAAGCGCACGATCCACAGCCGGTGGGTGCGGGCCATGCCGATGCCGAAGGCGACGGCGGTCGCCAGCACGGCGCTGTAGAGGGTGAGCTGGAGCGTCGTCCAGATCCCCGGGAGGATCCAGTGCTGCCACAGACCGGCGGTCATCGGCACAACTCCTCGGCCGTGAGCGTCGTCATCTCCGACTTCGTGAAGCCGAACGGCTCAAGGATCCGGAAGAGTTCACCGCTCTTCTTCATCTTGTGGATCTCCACGTTGAAGGCGTCGCGCAGCCCGGTGTCCAGCTTGCGGAACGCGAAGCCGCCGCCGTCGACCTTCTTCTCGCCGTTGACGAGCGGCGCGAACGGCTCGGTGGCCTCCGCCTTCGTGCTCTTCTTGACGACCTCGCGCCCGGTCAGCGCGGTCCCGGCGAAGACGTCGACGCGCCCCGACTCCACGGCGTTCAGCCCGGCCACCGGGTCCTGGAGGATCACGATCTCCTTCTCCGGGATGCCGTTGCCGATCGCGTAGTCGATCTCCGCGTACCCGGTGCCGGTGGCCATTTTGGCGCCGGTCCTCTTGATGTCCGCGTACGAGGTGAGGTTCTTGGGGTTCCCCTTCTTCACGATGAAGGAGTCCAGCATCTGGTACTCGGGGTCGGCGAAGACGACCTGCGCGCACCGGTCCTTGTTGATGTACATCCCGGCCGACACCACGTCGAACTGCTGGGAGTTGAGCCCCGGGATCAGCGACGAGAAGTCCGTCGCGACCGGCTGCACCTTCCCGACGCCGAGCCGCTTGAAGATCACCTTCGCGAGTTCGACGGCCTCCCCGGTGAACTTCCCCTGGTCGTCGATGTAGCCGTACGGTGCCTCGCCCGCGATCCCCAGCCGGACGGTCCCCTGGGACTTCAGCCGGGCCAGTGTGTCCCCGGTCGGCACCTTGCTGCACCCGGTCGCGGCGACCCCGAGCGCCCCCGCCGCGCCCAGTGCCGCCCCGCCTCTGAGGAGGGAGCGCCTCGCAATGTTCGGACTTCTTGCACTTCTCGTAGGAGCCATGGGCGCGCGGCTACCCAGGTGCCGCACATCTACTCCAGCCAATTCCGGCCGTCGTCGCGACAGATGCCGCCTTGACGCCGACGACTGCCGCCGCACGATGGAAGGATGACCGACCGATTCGTGGACGTATCGCTCGACAAGCGCGGTGTGCGCTGCACCGCCCGGCTCCTCGACGACAAGGCCCCGATCACCTGCCGCGCAGTCTGGGACGCCCTCCCGCTCGGCGGCGACGTCTACCACGCGAAGTACGCCCGCAACGAGATCTACGCCCTCCTCCCGTCCTTCGCCCCCACCGAGCCGCCGCTCGAAAACCCCACCGTCACCCCGATCCCCGGCGACCTCTGCTACTTCTCCTTCGCCGGTACGGAACTGGCCACCGGCTCCCACGGCTACTCCGTCGACCACATCCGCCCCGACCGCCCCACCATCGTCGACCTGGCCCTCTTCTACGAACGCAACAACCTCCTCCTCAACGGTGACCAGGGCTGGGTCCCCGGCATCGTCTGGGGCGCCGTCGTCGACGGCCTGGACCGCATGGCGGACGCCTGCCAGGACCTGTGGCGGGCGGGCGCGGTGGGGGAGACGCTGAGCTTCCGGCGGTCGTCGGGCCGAGCGTCGTAGCTTCCGTACCGCCGCTGCCTGTCCGTGCCCGGCGCATGCGGTACGGGGGGTGGGGGCACCCGGCACACATGACGGACAACTTACGCAGCGAACACGCGAGTTGGGCGACGAGCGACGACCGGGCGGACGGTCGGAAAGCGGCGGAGGGGACGCCGCCCGGGACCGCCGCCCAGCCCTGGACCGACGAGCGGTCCGGGGCCGCAGGGGTGCCCGGGGCCGACGCGTGGACCGACGGCGACGAGGTGGACTGGGCGGGGGAGCGCAAGCCGACCGACGCGCCGTGGCTGGGCCTGGTGTGGGGCGTCGTGGCGCTTCTCCTCGTCGCGGTCGGCGTGTGGATCCTCTTCGGCCGGGAGGCCCTCCTGTGGGCCGGTCCCGCGTACGCGGCGGTCATGGCCGTGTGCCTCTGGTTCGGCATCCGCCTACGGCGCAGGCTCGCCGCCGAGACCGGTATCGCGCCGCACCGGCTCCCCGTGCTGGTCCGCCGCATCCGTGACGAACGGCTGCCGCGGGACCCGCGCCACCGCAGGGCGATGGCCGTCCTGGCCCGTCGGCAGGTCACCTGGACGATGCCGCTGTGGCTCTACTTGGTGGCGCCGGGAGCCATGCTGCTCAACGTCGTCATCCAGGCGGTGGAAGGAAACTGGTGGGCCGCCGCCGTGTACTGCGTGGCCGCCGGGTGTTTCACCGGCAGTGCGTTCCTCGTACGACGCAACCGGGGCCGCGCGGTGCGTGTCCTGGACCGCATCGAAGGGTCGCCGGATGCCGGTCCCGGCCCGCGGGGAGAGGATGCCTGAACCCGCCCGGCCCGCCCGCGCCCGCCGACACCCTCAGGCGAAGTTCAGCGCGCCCGCGCGCCCGGCACCGCCCGCGCCCACGTCCGCCCCTCGTCCAGGTAGCCGTCGAGTTCCAGCCCCGCTTGTGCCAGTGCCCCCTCGAACTCCTCCTCCGTGAGCGGGCACGACAGGTACGTCTGCGTCCACCTCGCGTCGGGGAAGCGGTACTCGCACCGCAGGGACCGCGTCCCGGGGCGGCCCACCGCCGACGGCTCCGACGACACGAGGCGGATCAGTCCGCCGTCGGGCAGTTCGCGTGCGTACGGCAGTTCCAGGTGCAGGCCGGGCGACTCCCGCTGGATCACCACGCACCCGTCGTCCGCGACGTAGCGGCGGCAGGTGCGCAGCAGTCCTTCGCGCACTCCTTCGGTGCCCGCGTGGACGAGGAACGAGGCGAGCAGGACGACCTCGTAGGCCGGCCGGCCGTCCAGCTGCAACGTCTCGATGGCGCTGTGCACCGTACGGACGGCCCCCGGCAGCCGCTCGCGGACCGCCGCCAGCATCTCGGCCGACTCGTCCACGGCGGTGACCGCGAAACCGAGTTGCACCAGGGGCCGGGTGAGCCGGCCCGCACCCGAGCCGAGCTCCAGCAGGCGTGCCCCCGGCAGCCGGTCACCGGCCGCCCGCGCCACGATCTCCGGTTCGCCCCGGGTGTCCATGCGGCGGTACAGCTCCACCGCGCACCCGTCCGGGGTGATCGCACCCGGCCCGCTCCCGCCGTATCCCTCGCGCCCGACGTCCTTCATGTGCTCCAGCCGAACACGCGACGGGCCCGCGGGGAAGGCTGGGCGGCGAAAGGTGGCTCGAAGATGACGGCGCGGTGGGATTTCTGGGCGCAGGCCGTGCCCCTTTGCCCGTCCCGGTCGTCACGAGAGTGGGCGACTCTCCCAGTGGCCACCGGAATATGAGCATTTGGAGCATGTGCCATGAAGAACGGAACGCACGCACCCGCCGGAATCAGGCAGAGCGTCCCTCTGCGCCGCGTCTCGGCGGTCGCCGTCATCGCCGTCAGCGCGGGGTCGGTGCTGGCGGCCGGAGGTCTCGTAGGTCCGGCCCGGGCGCTCGCCCCGTCCCGCCCCGCCACCGCGGCCCCTTCGGTGCCGGCAGCCGCGCCCAAGGGACCGGCCGTGACTGCCAAGGGCGCCTTCCTGATGAACGCGTCCGGCAAGCCGCTCTTCGCCAAGGCGGCCGACACCCGCCTCCCCACCGGCTCCACCACCAAGATCATGGCCGCGAAGGTGGTCCTGGAGAGCAAGGGCCTGAACCTCGACGCCAAGGTCACCGTCCAGAAGGCGTACAGCGACTACATCGTCCGGAACACGGCCTCCTCGGCCCGCCTGATCGTCGGCGACCAGGTCACCGTGCGCACGCTCCTGTACGGGATGATGCTGCCGTCGGGCTGCGACGCGGCGTACGCCCTCGCGGACAAGTTCGGCACGGGCTCGACGCGGGAAGCCCGCGTGAAGTCCTTCATCGCCAGGATGAACGCCACCGCGCGCTCCCTCGGCCTGAAGAACACCCACTTCGACTCCTTCGACGGAATCGGCGGCAACGGCAACTACTCCACCGCACGCGACCTCACCGGGCTCGCCGTCAGCGCGATGAAGAACGACAATTTCCGCAAGGTCGTCGCCACGAAGTCGACCACGCAGCGCACGCTCACCAGAACGGGCGGCCACCGCACCATGAAGTGGACCAACACCAACCCCCTGCTCAGCAGCTACCAGGGCACCCTCGGCATCAAGACCGGCTCGGGCCCGACCGCCAAGTACTGCCTGGTCTTCGCGACCCAACGCGGCAACAAGACCCTGTACGGCACCGTGCTCGCCTCGTCCTCGGACGTGAACCGGGCGAAGGACGCGGGCAGGCTGCTCGACCACGGGTTCAAGCGGTAGGCACCGGCGCGGCGCGGCTCGGCGACCCGGAGGCCCCCGGTCCGCCGACCCGCGCCCCCCGTGTCCCGCCCCCCGCGACCCGGGCCCCGCGCCGACGGTGCCCGCCGGGCCGCTCAGCCGACGGTGCGCGCGGGTCCTTCAGCCGACGGTGCGCGCGTTCGTTCGGGTCGCGGGTGCGCCGGGCCGCTCAGCCCGTGGGGTGCGCCGGGCCCCGGACGCCCGCCCCGTACAACGCCTCCGCAGCCCTCAGCACCAACCCGTCACGGTGCCGCGCGGCGACCAGCTGAACGCCGACCGGCAGCCCCTCCCGGTCCGTCCCGCACGGCACCGTCGCCGCCGGTTGCTGGGTGAGGTTGAAGGGGTACGTGAACGGGGTCCACCCCGTCCACCGGCGCGTGCCTGAGCCGGCGCCCCCGGGCGTCTCGACGCCCGCCGCGAAGGCGGTGACCGGCAGGGTCGGGGTCACCAGGAGGTCGTACACGGTGTGGAAGCGTCCCATCCGCCGCCCCAGAGCCATCCGCGCGTCCACCGCCGCCAGGTAGTCCAGCGCGCTGTACCGGGCGCCGATGCCGCAGATCTCGCGCAGCCCCGGATCGAGCGCCTCCCGCTGCGCCCGCCCGAACCCCTGTACGACCCGGGCCGCCCCGCTGAACCACAGGGTGTGGAAGGACTCCACCGGGTCCGCGAAGTCCGGGTCGGCCTCCTCCACGTAGGCGCCCAGCTCGGCCAGGCACTGCACCGCGCCCCGTACCGCCGCCGCCACGTCCGGAGCCACCTTCACCTGTCCGCCGAGCGTCGGCGAGTACGCGACGCGCAGCCCGCGCACCCCGTCGAAGAGCCCGGCCCGGGTCCCGTCGTCCGGGGCGGACTGCGACCAGTCGCGCCAGTCCGCCTCCCCGGCCATCACGTCCAGCATCAGGGCGGCGTCCGCCGGGTCCCGGGCGATCGGTCCCGCGTGGGCGAGGGTGCCGAAGGGGCTGGAGGGATAGAGCGGTATCCGGCCGTAGGTGGGCTTCATGCCGAAGACGCCGCAGAAGGAGGCGGGGATGCGGACCGAGCCGCCCCCGTCGGTACCGACCGACAGCGGCCCGGCTCCCGCCGCGACGGCCGCCGCGCTGCCGCCGCTGGAGCCGCCCGCGGTGCGCGACGGATCGTAGGGGTTGCGCGTCACCCCGTGGCGGGGCGAGTCGGTCACCCCCTTCCAGCCGAACTCGGGCGTGGTGGTCTTGCCGATCAGGACCGCGCCGTGCTCGCGGAGCCCGGCCACGGACGGCGCGTCCTCCGCCCAACCGGCCGACTCCGCCACCGCCCTGGAGCCCCGCAGGGTCGGCATTCCCGCCGTCAGCAGCAGGTCCTTCACCGTCACCGGCACGCCGTCCAGCAGCCCCCGGGGCTCCTTGCGCCGCCACCGTTCCTCCGAGGCGGCGGCCTGGGCCAGCGCGTCCTCGCGCGCCGTCCGGACGAAACAGTTGAGCGTGCCCTGCACCGCCTCGGCCCGCTCCAGTACGGCCCGGGTCGCTTCCACGGGCGAGACCTCGCCCTTCTCGTACGCGGCGAGCAGCCCGCGGGCCGTGAAGCCGGTGAGGGAGGTGGGTCCGGTCCCGGGTTCAGTCCTGTGTGAGGTCATGGGAGGGGACGTACCCAACATTCTTGTCGACTACATTCGCCAGCGGCTTCCCACTTGCCCAGACGTCGAACAACTCCAGGAACTGGCTGCCGAGTTCGTCGCGCCAGCCGACCACGTCGCCGCTCATGTGCGGCGAGACGGTCAGCCCCGGTACGTCCCACAACGGGCTCTCGGGCGGGAGGGGTTCGTGGGCGAAGACGTCGAGCGCGGCCCCGGCGATCCAGCGCTTCCGCAGCGCCGCCAACAGGTCTTCCTCGACAACGAGTTGCCCGCGGCCGACGTTGACGAAGTACGCGGAAGGGCTCATCGCGTCGAAGGTCCGCGCGTCGAACATGCCCCGCGTCGCGTCGCTCAGCGGCGCCGCGCACACCACCCAGTCGGCCCGCGCCACCAGCGGCAACAGGTCCTGCGGGCCGTGCACCCCCGGACGTGCGGTGCGCCCGGTCACCGCCACCCGGACGCCCAGGGCCCCCAGCGTCCGCGCGATAGCTCGCCCGATCGGCCCCGACCCGGCCACCACGGCCCGCGTGCCAGCCACCCGCCGTGTCTCCCGGTGCCGCCAACGGCGTTGCCGCTGAAGCTCGTTGGTGCCCGCGAAGTCCTTCGCGGAGGCGAGCACCAGCCCGGCGACGTACTCCGCGATCGGTGTCTCGAAGATGCCCCTGGCGTTGGTGACGACCGTGTCCGAAGCGGCCAGCTCCGGACACATCAAGTGATCCACGCCGGCGCTCGCGGTGTGCACCCAGCGAGGCCGCGGGCCCTCCCCCGGCCAGGCCCGCCGTACCGCGTCCGAAAGGAAGTCCCACACCAACAGAACATCTGCCACAGGCAGTTGACGCGCGATCGTCGAGTCGTCACCGTGCAGAATGCGGGCGCGACCGGTCAGGCTGCCGAGCCGGGGCGGCGGATCGGCGTCGAGCACGAGAAGGGTGATTCCGTCGTCGTCGGGGGCCGCGAGTGCTTCGGGTGCGTCGGTCATGGTGAGGAACCGTTTCGAGACGTCGCAGATGTGCGGATTGACCACGCTCGTACCCGCACCCTACGGTCGTCAATACCCGTCCCTGGGGGCCGCATTGGACATCGCATTCCTCGGGGGGCCACAGCCGCAACGCGGTGTAGGGGTCGTGGCCCCCTTCGACTTCGCTCTCGACCGGGAGCTGTGGCGCTGGGTACCGGACGGCGTCTCCCTCCACCTCACCCGCACCCCCTTCGTCCCCGTCGAGGTCAGCCTCGACCTCGCCCGGCTGATCAGCGAACACCAGACGCTGCGCGAGGCGGTCCGGGCACTGATCGCCGTCGGGCCCCAGGTCGTCGCCTACGCCTGCACGTCGGGCAGCTTCGTCGACGGCACCGCCGGGGAACGCGCCATGTGCGAGGCGATGTCCCGGGCGGGAGAGACCGGAGCGGGCGGCCTGCCCGCGGTCACCACCTCGGGAGCCCTCCTCGAAGCGCTCACCGAACTGGGCGCACGGCGCATCGCGCTGGTCACCCCGTACACCGAATCGGTCACCCGGTCCCTGGAGGGCTATCTCGCCGAGGCGGGGATCGCGATCACCGGCCGCGAGTTCCTCGGCCTCACCCGGCACATCTGGAAGGTGCCGTACCGGGACGTGGTGGACCTGGCGCGGCAGGCGGTGGTCGGCGCCGCCGACTGCCTGTTCATCAGCTGCACCAACCTCCCCACCTACGACGTGATCCCCCAACTGGAGGCGGAACTGCGGATGCCCGTCATCTCCGCGAACCAGGTCACCATGTGGGCCGCGCTGCGCCGCCTGGGAGCGCAGGCGGTCGGCCCGTACCAGCAACTGCTGATGGCCTCGCAGCCCCGGCCACCGGCCACCGCGGTGCTGCCGGAGGTGCTGTCGGAAGCGTTCTCGGAGGCGCTCCCGCCCGGCGGCCCGCCGGTCCTCCCGCCGGTGCTCCAGGACCCGCCGCCGTTCCCCGAGCAGGAAGGCCAGACCTGACATGACAGCGATCGGATTCCTCTACCCCGGCCACTCCGCCGAGGACGACTACCCCCGGATGGAAGCGCTGCTCGCGGGCGCCGACGTACGGCTTCCCCTGGCCCACACCGACATCGGCACCGACGCGCACCGGGTCGAAGCCCTCCTGGAGATGGGGGCCGAGACCCGTCTCGCCGCCGGCGTCGAGGAGCTGCGCCTCGCCGGCGCGGAGGCCATCGTCTGGGCCTGTACGAGCGCCAGTTTCGTGTACGGCTGGGAGGGCGCGCACGACCAGGTCCGCCGGCTCGCCCGGAACGCGGGGCTGCCCGCCTCCTCCACGTCCTTCGCCTTCGCCCGCGCGGTACGGGCGCTGGGCGCGAGCCGCGTCGCGGTCGCCGCCACCTATCCGCCGGACGTCGCGGAACTCTTCCGCGACTTCCTCAAGGCGTCCGGTGCGGAGGTCGTCTCGACCCGGGGCAGCGGCATCGTCACGGCCGCCGAGGTCGGCACCTGGGGCCGCGAGGAGGTCCTCGCCCTGGCCCGCGCCGGTGACCACCCGGACGCGGAAGCGCTCCTGCTGCCGGACACCGCACTGCACACGGCGGCGCACCTCCCGGACCTGGAACGGGAGGTGGGCAAACCCGTCCTGACCGCCAACCAGGTCACCGTCTGGGAAGGACTGCGCCTGACGGACAGGCGGGTGCGGGCGAAGGAGCTGGGCGCGCTGTTCGACAGGCCATGACCACGCGACCGGCCCCGCACCGGCCCCGCTCCCGCCCCGCTCCCGCGCCACCTGCCCTGCCCACAGCCTCGCGCCGCCTGCACCGGGCCTGCGCCTCCGCACCGCGTGCCCCGCCCACAGCCCCGGCCCGCCCGAACCGGGCGCGCGCCCACCGACCCGGCCCGCCCCCTGCACCACGCCCCCGCACCACGCCCCCCGGAGCAGGCCGCCCCGACCGGCCCCGCCCCCGGCCCCTCGCGTTCGCGCCGCCCCCGTACCCCGGCGGGAATAACCGGAGTGCCCCTCCTGTTCGTACAGGGACGTACGGATGATCAAACGCCCCACCCCCAGGAGGACCCCCGGTGGAACCCACCCCCCACCCCGTTCGCGCCCGCGCCACCGGCCTCGCCCCCACCCCCCTCTCCGTCCTCGACCTGGCCACCGTCGGTGTCGGTGCGACGCCCACCGACGCCCTGCGCACCAGCGTCGACATCGCCCGGCTCGCCGAGTCCCGCGGCTTCCACCGCTACTGGGTGGCCGAGCACCACTCCATGCCCGGTGTCGCCAGTTCGTCCCCGGCCGTGATCCTGGCCCACCTCGCCGCCCACACCGAGCGCATCCGCCTCGGCTCCGGCGGCGTCATGCTGCCCAACCACGCGCCGCTCGTCATCGCGGAACAGTTCGGCACCCTGGAAGCCATGGCCCCCGGCCGCGTCGACCTCGGCCTGGGCCGCGCCCCCGGCACCGACGGCGCGACCGCCGCGGCCCTGCGGCGCGGCGACAACCCCCACGAGGGCGCGGACGAGTTCCCGCGCCAGCTCGCCGAGCTGACCCGCTTCCTGGAGGACGACTTCCCGGACGGCCACCCGTACGCGCGCATCCACGCCGTCCCCGGCCCGGTCCAGGGCCACCGCAACACCCCCCAGGTCTGGCTGCTCGGCAGCTCGGGCTTCAGCGCCCGGCTCGCCGGAACCCTCGGCCTGCCCTTCGCTTTCGCGCACCACTTCTCCGCGCGGAACACGATCCCGGCGCTCGATTTGTACCGGGAGTCCTTCCGGCCCTCGGGGACCCTCGACGCGCCGTACGCCGTCATCGGCGTCTCCGCGCTGGCCACCGAGGACGAGGCAGAGGCCCGCCGCCAGGTGCTCACCGGCGCGCTCAACATGCTGCGACTGCGCAGCGGGCGCCCCGGCCTCATCCCGACTCCCGAGGAGGCGGAGGCGTACCCGTTCACTTCGCTGGAGCGGGAGTTCGTCGACAGCTGGCTGGCCAACGTCGTCCACGGCACCCCCGACGCCGTCCGCACCGGTCTGGACGACCTGGCCAAGCGCACCGGTGCCGACGAGCTGATGCTCACCGCGAACGCGCACTCCGGCGCGGCCCGGGTCCGCTCGTACGAGCTGATCGCCGACGCGTACGAGCTGCCCGCCGCGCCCACGGACCGCGGCTGACGCTCCCCACGGCCCCACGGCCCCACGGCCGTGGCCGGCCGTTCGGCGGTCCTACGCCCCCTGTCAGCCGTTCGGCGGTCCCGCGCCCCCGGTCAGCCGCTCCGTTCGCCGAGCAGCACCGAGATCCGGTCCGGCGAGACGGGCCGTGAGTACAGCCAGCCCTGGCCCGTGTCGCAGCCGATGCGCCGCAGCCGCGCCGCCTGGCCGGCCGTCTCCACGCACTCCGCGGTGACGGTCAGGCCCAGGCGGTGCGCGAGCTGCACCAGCGCCTCGACGATCGTCTCGTCGGCCGGATTCGCATGCGCCTCGTCCTGGAACCCCCGTACGAACGAACCGTCCAGCTTCAGTACGGACACCGGGAGCCGGCTCAGGTACGCGAGGTTCGAATAGCCGGTCCCGAAGTCGTCGATCGCGATGTGCACCCCCATGTCGCTGAGCGCCTGGAGGGCCTGTAGGGGACGGCCCGCCGAGCCCATCACCGCCGACTCGGTCAGCTCCAGTTGCAGCAACCCGGGGGCAAGTCCGGTCTCTTCGAGGATCGCGGCGACGTCGGCCACCAGGTCGGAGTCCCAGACCTGCCGCACCGCCACGTTCACCGACACGAACAGCGGCTCCGCGTCCGGGTGCTGGAGCTGCCAGCGGCGGGCCTGCTCGCACGCCGTACGCAGCACCCACCGCCCGAGGTGCACGATGGAGCCGTCCTCCTCCGCGATGCCGATGAACCGATTCGGCGCGAGCGTCCCGAACTGCGGATGACGCCACCGCACCAGCGCCTCCACCCCGCGCACCAGGCCGCCCTCCAGATCCACCAGGGGCTGGTACTCCAGCACGAACTCGCCCCGCTCCAGCGCCGGCCGCAGCGTCGACGACAGCGCCTGTCGGGTCATCCGGTGGGCGTTGCGCTCCGGGTCGAAGAGGGTCCAGCGGCCCTTGCCGTCCGCCTTCGCCCAGTACAGCGTGGTGTCGGCGGCCTGCATCAGCCCGGTCGCCGTCGTGCCCGCCGCCGACCGTTCCAGCACGCCGATCGACGCCGAGACCGACAGCCGTTGCCCGGCCAGGTCGAAGGGCTGCTGGAGCGCGGTCAGTACCGTCTGCGCCAGTTCCGTGAGCTGCTCGGTGCCGGTCGAGTCCTCCACCAGCAGTGCGAACTCGTCGCCGCCGAGCCGTGCCACCAGGTGACCGCCGCCCGGCCCGTACCCGCTCTGGTCCGCGCACCGGGTCAGCCGGGTCGCCACCGCCGCCAGCAGCCGGTCGCCGACCCGGTGGCCCAGCGTGTCGTTGACGGCCTTGAAGCCGTCCAGATCCAGGTAGCAGAGCCCGATCCGGCCGGTCCCGCCCCGCTCGTACGTGGAGGTCTCCAGCGCCGCCGACAGCCGCTCGAAGAACAGCGCCCGGTTCGGCAACCTGGTGACCGGGTCGTGCATCTGATGGTGCCGCAGCCTGGCCTGGAGCTCGCGCCAGTCGCTGATGTCGGCGACCGACAGCAGCACGTTCTCGCTGTCCGCCACGGGGGCCACGGTGACCTCGACCCACAGGGCGTGCCCGTCGCGGTGCTTGAGGCGGCGGGTGCAGCGGAAGCGGGTGCGACGCCGGTCCAGGACCTCCCGGTACGCGTTCCAGGTGCGGGCGTCGGTGGCCAGGTCCACCAGCTGCGCGGCCTCCGCGCCGGGCAGTTGCGCCGGGTCGGTGCCGAGCAGCGCGCCGAGCGCGGTGTTCGCGGCCAGCACGGTGCCGCCGGGGGTGACCAGGGCCATCGCGAGGGGGCCCGCGTGGAAGGCGGCCCGGTAGTCGCGGGCGTCCGCGCCGTCGCGGGTCCGCGGTTCCGCCGGGAGGGGCTCCCCGGGATGACGCTGCGTGATGAACGCCGGAAGGTGGGGCGCTGATGGGACGTCGTCGGTGCCTGAACCGGACTCTTCGGGGATTCCGCTCACCGTGTGCTCCCGCGGGGCGATTGAGTCGTACAGGTGTCGTCGGGCGATGTTCGGGTCCTGCTGTCGGGCGGTCCCGGGGTCGGGGCGGGCAAGGGGCGAGGGGGTCGGCCGGTCGGGGCAGAACTCGGGGAATCGGGAGGGAAGCGGGGGAGGATCCGCTGCCCCGGGGCGGACTCCGCGCGAGAAAGTGTGCCGATCATAGAGGCTGCCGCGAGGGCCGATCCAGCTTCGTCACCGCCGAACCCCGCTCCGGCACCGGTCCCGCACATCCCCCGCCCCTCCCGAGCGATCGTTTCTGCACGGGTGTGCCTTGGCCTGTCCTCCTCCTGACCGCTTGTGACTTTCTGTGACCTTACGGAGTGTCGCCCCGGGTACCCGAGTGGCGCACTGGAACAGGGCATATCTATGTAAAACAGAACAATGTGGGTGAGGTGTTCCGCATTCCGCGCCCGGAGGACCGGGAGGACCCGGAGGTCGAAGTGCAGCGTCAGTTGACGCCCGGAGGGATGGCGGCGGGAAACGGCGTGCCGGGGTCCGGCGCGCCCGGCGCCGCCGACCGCTCGCTGCTGCGACTGCGCAGCACGGCCGCCCTGCTCACCGCGCTGTCCGCGCTCGCCGCGGCCGGCCTCGTGGCGGGCCCGGCCGTCGCCGACGAGCCCCCGGCCGGCCGCTGCGCCCTGCCCCGAACCGCCGCCCACCACTCCCTGGGTCTCGACACCTGGAACGGGAACTACCCCCGCCCGCTGAAGACCCTGAACGCCGTCATGGTCTTCCTCTCCTTCCCGGACGCCGAGCCGCTCACCACGCCCCGGGAGCTGACCGCCGACTACTTCCCGGCCACCTCCGACTTCTTCCACCGCGCCAGTTACGGGAAGTTCCGCCTCCGGCCGCACCCCGTGCCCGAGTGGATCGAAATGCCCGCCGACTCCACCGCGTACGCCATACAGCGGGACTGGAGCGCCGAGCGGCGCGGCGCCTACCTGCGCGACGCGGTGGCCGCCGCCGACCGCCGGGTGGACTTCTCCCGGTACGACATCGTCTACCTGGTCGCCGACCCGGACGCGCCCGGCGTCGACTCCGACGCCACCAAGGTCGTCAACTTCGACACCCCGCTGCGCGCCGACAACACCGACATCCGACGCATCGTCACCGTCTTCGAGAAGCACCCGCCGGACCGCAACGTCCTCGCCCACGAGACCGGCCACGTCTTCGACCTGCCCGACCTCTACCGGCGCCCCACCGACGGCAAGGGCGACTGGGACACCCACGTCGGCGACTGGGACGTGATGGGCAGCCAGTTCGGGCTGGCCCCCGAGCCCTTCGGCTGGCACAAGTGGAAGCTGGGCTGGCTGGAGCGCGACCAGGTCGCGTGCGTCCCCTGGGGCGCCACCACCCGCCTCACCCTGGGCCCCCTCGCCGCCCCGCCCCCGCGCGACGGCCGGCGCGGCGGCACCCGGCTGGCCGTCGTCCGCACCGGAGAGCACACGGCCCTCGCCATCGAGGCGCGCGGTGATCACGGCAACGACCGCGACGCCTGCGTGCGCGGGGTCCTCATCTACCGGGTGCAGGCCGGTTCGGCGTCCGGCGGCGGACCCATCGAAGTCGTCGACACCCACCCGCGCACCGGGGCCTGCGCGGACCGCTCCGTCTACCCGCCGCTCGCGGACGCCCCGCTCGGCGTCGGCGAGACGTTCACGGTGGCCGACGAGAAGACCCGGGTCCGGGTCGCCGACCGGACCCGCTCGGGCGGCTGGACCGTGGAGATCACCACGGGCTGACGGACGCGGCGCCCCGGAGCGGAAGGTCGCCGGGGCGTCGGCGCACGAAAAGGCCCCCGAGCCGAAGCTCGGGGGCCTTTTCCGTCTGTGCGCCGCCAGGGACTCGAACCCCGGACCCGCTGATTAAGAGTCAGCTGCTCTAACCAACTGAGCTAGCGGCGCCTGCTGACGTCGTAGACATTAGCACCCTGATCGGCAGGAGGAAAAATCGATAAGCGGGACGCCCGCACGCACGCCCAGAACAGCACCTCGGGCCCCGGCAGCCAGGGATGCCGCACGTCGGGCGCCACCACCCAGCGCGGCCCCTCCCCGGCCCCGGGGACGAGCGCGGGCACGGTCACCGCGTCTCCCGTGCCGTGGCACAGCAGCGGCGGAACCTCTCCGGCGCGGGCGTCCCAGGCCAGCAGCGCGGGCAGCCGCTGGGCGGTGCCGGGGGCGGCGAACAGCAGCGTCCGGCCGCGCTGACCGGCCACCGGCCCCGACCCGGGCCCCTCCGCCCACAGGGCGTCGAGCATCCGGCGGCCGAAGACGGCGGGCACGTTGACCACGTCGAAGGCCGGGCCGCAGGGCAGCACGGCGGGCGCGCCGGGACGCGACTCCCAGGCGGAGAGCGTGCTGCGCGGATGCGTGGACGCAGAGACGAGCCAGGCCGCGCCCGCGGGGGTGACGCGGTCGAGCGAGTGGGTGTGGTGGGGGGCGGGCGCGTGAGTGGTCATGCCCCAGGTGTACGGGGAGTGAAGGTTCCGTTTCTGTGTGTTGCCAAAAACGAGGACAGATCGGGTGGCGGGGGAGTATCGTGCGGCCCTCGCATATGCCAGCAGCGCACCCGGGGTGCACGGGCCGCACGCACGGCGGGCCCGGCAACCTTCCCGCGCCCTACTTAGGGGGCTGGCTGCGCAGCAGGTCCCGCCCGAAGTCGACCATCTTCTTCGCGTAGTCCTCGGTCCACGCCGCCCGCTCCGCGATGTCCGCCGCCGTCAGCCGGTCGAACCGCTTCGGATCGGCGAGCTGGGCCGCCGCGAGGGCCTGGAACTCCACCGCCCGGTCCGTCGCCGCCCGGAAGGCCAGCGTCAGATCGGTGGCCCGGGACAGCAGCTCCCGCGGGTCCTCGATCTTCTCCAGGTCGAAGAAGTGCTCGTCGTCGGCGGCCGCCTCCGCGGGCTCGAAAAGCAGCGGTGCGGGGCGCAGCCGCCGCTCGGGCCGCTCGGTCTCCGCCATGTGTTTCCTCCCTTTCACGGCCCCCGGGGGACAGGCGGCCACCCTCCATTGTCCGGGTGCGCGCAAGTGGGCATCCGGGCCCCGCACGACGCCCGCGCACGGCTTGCGCGGCCGTTCTCGCACGGCTTGTACGGCCGTTCTCGCACTGCTGCGCAGGCTTCGGACGGCGGGGCGGTCGGTGTCCGGCGCGGTCGTGGTGCCGGGTGCGGTCGCGTCATGGCGTCCAGCGCACCCGGTGTTCCGCCAGGTGTGCCAGTACCGAGTGATTGGCCTCCCACCCGTCCGGGAACTTCACTGTCACGCCCAGCTGCACCGGCTCCGTCGAGGGGTGTTCGTCGAGGAGGTCGGTGACGCCTTCCCGGCACACCACGATGCAGGCGTGCCGGTGGCGGGAGGCCAGGACGCAGAGGCGGCCGGTCTCCAGGTGGAAGGCGGTCGCGTCGGGGCGGCCGGAGAGCGGGTGCAGGACGACCGTGACGTCGAACTCGCGTCCCTGGAGCCGGTTCGCGGTGTCCACGGCGACGCCCGTCACCCCGAGCGCGGCCAGTGCGGCCCGTACCGCCGCCGCCTGGTCGCGGTGCGCGGTGCCCACCGCGACGCGGTCGGCGGTCAGCGGCGCGGGGTCGGGGGAACGCTCGCTGAGGGCGGCGCCGCCCCGGTCCAGCAGGCGGCGTACCACCTGGGCGAGCGCGCCCACCGCCTCCGGATCGGTGCGGGGAGTGTGCCGGGCGGGCAGTTCGAGCAGTCCCCAGCCGCTCTCCGCGGCCTCGTCGATGACGCGGTCGGGGGCCGAACCGGAGGAGGGGACGCCGAAGGTCAGCCGCCGGTCCTCCGGTCCCGTCCCGCTGCGGAAGGGCGTGTACGGGTAGAACGCGTCGGAGACCAGCGGCGCCGCCGACGCCGGGAGCCGCCACGACACGGGCAGCCGGTGCTGGGGCAGCTGCGGGTTGTGGGCGAGGAGCGTGGAGACGGCACTCGCCGACGGGTCGTATGACAGCCCCGCCCACTGGTCCGCGCCGACGATCGAGAACGGGTCGAGCTGACCGGGATCGCCCACGAACAGCGCCTGCTCGAAGAGGCTCGCCACGGCCAGCAGTGAGTCCGAGCGCATCTGGTACGCCTCGTCGACGATCGCGTGCCGCCACGGTTCGACGCCCTTGACGTGCGCCCACTTCGCGGCGGTGGACAGGACGACGTCGATCCCCGCGAGGTCGGCGGCCTTCGCGGACTTCCTGACCTGCGGGAGGTCGTCCAGGGCCTTGTCGTACGGATCGGACTCGGAGCTGTGCAGACGGCCGACGGGCAGGTCCGGCTGCTTCTCCGCGAGCCGCAGGACGAGGTCGTCCACCTGGGCGTTGGTCTGTGCGACGACCATCAACGGTCGTCCGGCGGCGGCGAGTTCCAGCGCGGCCCGCACGACGAGGGTGGACTTGCCCGCGCCGGGCGGAGAGTCGACGACGACTCCGCGGTGGGCGCCGTGCAGGGTGTCGTGGAGGATCGCGGCGGTGGCGCGGGCGGCATCGGCGCCGGGATCGAACCCGGGGCGGTCGGCGGGCGGACGGGTCACGTGCGGTCCTCGGGGGAGTACGGGCGCGGACAGCGCGGCGGCGGGGCCACGGCGGGCGGACGACGAGACACGAGTGGTTCCCAGGGGTGTGCGGGCACGGCGGCGTGAGGGGAGGGTGGGTTCGCTCGTGGTGCCGGGTGCGGTGCCGGTCCTGCGGGGGTGCGGTGTGCGGTCGCGGGAGGTCGGGGGCGTGCGGGCACGGCGGCGTGAGGGGAGGGCGGGTTCGTTCGCGGTCCCGGGTGCGGTGCCGGTCCTGCGGGGGCGCGGTGTGCGGTCACAGGAGGTCGTCGGGGGTGATCGGGTCCGGGCGTTCCGGTCCGTCGTCGCCGTCCACGGCCGGGGGGCCGCCGTGCGTCCACGGGGTGTCCTCCGGGTCGGGGAGCCGGGCCCCGCCGCGCTGTTCGTGGGCGAAGAGCGTCCAGCAGATGCGGTCGCCCACCTCGGGGACGGTGCCGGGGGCGGGCTCCTTGGCGCGGCCCATCGCGTTGAGCAGGCGCAGCGTGAGCACGCCCGCCGCCTCCCACCGCACGAACTCGGCGCTCTGCGACCCGCCGTCCAGCGAGCGGTACACCTTGACCTGTTCGTCGCCCCCGCCGAGCTGCGGCAGATCGGTGGTGCGGACGGTCACCAGGGGGCGGGGGCTGGGCCGTTTGGTCTCCGTCCAGGCCGGCTCGACACCGAGCACCTCGCTCGTGAACGCCTCGCCGGTCAGCCTGCGGGCGGCCATCACCAGCGGGTCGTCCAGTGCTTCCTGGGCTTCCAGTCTGGCCTGCTCCGTCTCGCGGGAGGCGAGCTTCTGGGCGGCGCCGACCGCGCTGTCGCGGCGCGGCTGCGGAGGCTCGCCCGCCCGTACACGGTCCCGGTGGCCGGTGTACGACCAGCGGTCCCGGGTCCAGCGCTCGGCGGCCCGCGGCCCCTCGGGCAGGGTGCGCACCAGGTCGAGGGCGCGCCAGGTGGCGTGCCAGGTGGGCAGGAGCTGGGCGGACAGCAGGGCGCGGATGTGCCGCTCGGCGGCGGCGAGTTCGCCGAGCCGGGCGTCGGCGCTCTCGCCGTCCTCGGCGCCGGCGAGGTTCTTGCGGGCCAGGTCGTAGGCGTCGATGGCCGGGGCGAGGAGCGCGTTGTCGAAGGCGGGGTCGGTGGCCGGGCCCGCGGGCGGACACAGCAACTGGCCCCGCCCGTCGCGCCCGGTCTCGGCGCGACGCGCGGCCTCGGCCCCGCTCTCGCCCTCCGGCGGATCGATCCAGGCGAGCAGGGCGCCCAGGTGCAGGTCTTCGAGGCTGCTCTGACCGGTCGCCCAGTGCCGGGAGAGGAGATCGGTGGCGCACAGGAGGAGGGAAGCGCCCGGGGTGCGGGCGCGTTCGCCGTAGTGGGTGAGCCAGCGGCCGAGCAGCGGAATGTGCGGCGGCGCCGGATACGGGGCGTCGGGGTCCTGCTCGGCCGTGCGGCGGAAGCGGGTGGAGCGGCCGAGCAGCCGTACGTAGTCGATGCCGGAGCGGCTGGGGACGATCAGCTGGGGGGCGTCCCGGCACAGTTCGACCTCCACCTTGACGCGCTTGCCGGACTCCGGGTCGGTCTCGTTGCGTTCCGCGGGCTCGGTGTCGTCGGCGTACGAGTCCAGGTACGGCAGGACGGCCTCGGCGAGCTCGGCGAGGAAGGCGAACCGGAGGTCGCGGTCGCGGGGCTGGGGGACGACCAGGAGACGGGGGGCGTCACGGTCCGTTCCGACGAGCGCACCCAGGGGTGCTCCGGCCTCACCGGCGGTGGTGAGCGGCACGAGGATCAGTGGGCGCTCCGAGAGGTGGCGGTGGCGAGCGGTGGCGAGGGGCTGGGCACGTCCGGACCGGGTGGCTTCCAGCCGGGCGAGGGTGTTGATGAGCGACATGGGGGCCGGGGGCCTTTCGGGGCGGGGCGTGCACGGGGCGGGGTACGGGCCGGTGGCCGCCTTCCTACCCGCCGCCCCGCGGGGCCAGCGCCTCGGCCCGCAGCGCCGCCGCCCTGCGCAGTGCCGCGACCGTCGGGTCCGCGGGGTCGCCCGCCCGGCCCTGCGCCGCGTCGAGCACCTCGGCGACCGTGCTCAGGCCGCCCAGCTCCCCCCGGACGCTGCGGCCGAGCGCCTCGACGGCGCCCGACTCCCGCGCCTTCCCCCGGCAGTGGAGGGCCAGTTCGCAGGCGGCCAGGCACTCCGGCGCGTACGCCGCGCCGACCGACTCGACGGCCGCCAGCAGCTCCTCGGGGCCGCCCGACGGGTCGAACGAGGTCCCCTCGGGCAGCGCGGCGGCCAGTTCCTCGACCCGCCGCATCCGGGTCAACTGCCGACGCGTCACCGACAGTTGCTTGCGCACGTCCACCACCGACCCCGTCGGCAGGTTCGAGAAGTCCTTCGGGCACACCAGCAGCACGTGGTGCCCGACCTCCGCGCCCGGTACCCGCGCCGCGACCCGCTCCAGCGCCAGCACGTACACCGCCGCCTGCCGGGCCGCCGCCCCCACCTTCGCGGGGTCGGCCGAACCGTCCAGCATCGGGAAGGACTTGATCTCGACGACCGTCCAGTGGCCGTCCGGGTGCACCACCACCGCGTCCGGCTCCAGGTACGCGGGGGTGCCCGCCACCTCCAGGGCCAGCATCGGATGGTCCAGCAGCGTCCACGCCTTCGCCGTCGTCGCCTCGCGCAGCGCCAGGGCCGTACGCGCCGTGCGCCCCTCGGGTCCGGCCGCCGACACGTCCGGGGTCCGCGCCGCCTCCGGTTCCGCTACGCCCAGCAGGCGCAGCAGTTCCGTACCCCCGTCGGACTTCACCCGGGCCTCGAAGGCGTTGCCGCGCATGAACGCGAACTGGGACTGGCCGTACGGAGCGGGGGAGCCGAGCGCCGCCGCCAGCGCCGCCTTGTCCACCCCCGCCCCGTCCAGCAGGGTCCGCCGCTCGCACCCCGGGTTGGCCGCCAGGGCCGCCAGCGCGCGGGCGTCCAGCGGGTGCGGCGGGCGCGTCGGGCCGCGCAGTTCGGCGAGGCGCTGCCGGACCGGAACACCGGCGTCGGCACGTGCGGTCGGGGGCGTGGGGTCGGGTCCGCTGCCCAGGGATGCGTTCACCCTCGGAAGTCTCGCATCCGCCACTGACAACACCCCCGTCACCGCTCTCCCGGCCGGTGGGTGATGATGGAAAGCGGCCCGGTCCCATTCCGGGCCCCACGTCCCATATGGACCAGAACCAGCCCAGCTTCCAGGGAGAGAACGCCATGGCACCCCGCATCCTGCTGGCGCGGCACGGTCAGACGGAGTGGTCGCTGTCCGGCAGGCACACCGGCCGGACGGACATCCCGCTGCTCGACGAGGGCCGCCACGGCGCGAAGGTGCTGGGCGAGCGACTGCACCGCGCCCCGTGGAACGGCCTGCCCGGCGTCGAGGTCCGCTCCAGCCCGCTGCGCCGCGCCCGTGAGACCTGCGACCTGGCCGGTTTCAGCGACCGCGCGCAGAACTGGGACGCCCTCATGGAGTGGGACTACGGCGCGTACGAGGGGCTGAAGCCGGACGAGATCCACGCGCAGCAGCCCGGCTGGATGGTCTGGCGCAACGGAGCACCCGACGGCGAGACCCTCGCGGACGTCACCGCCCGCGTCGACGGGGTCGTCGAGTGGGTCCGCTCCGAGGACCGCGACGTGCTCGTCTTCGCGCACGGCCACATCCTGCGCTCGCTGGGAGCCCGCTGGCTGGGCCTGGACATCGGCTTCGGCGCGCACCTCCGGCTCGACCCGACCTCGCTGTCGGTCCTGGGCTGGGCGTACGGGGAGCCCGCCGTCGAGCGCTGGAACGACACCGGCCACCTGGACGCCCAGCCGTAACGGCGCTCAGCGCCGCCGCACGGTGTTCGCGTGCCGTGCCAGGAACGCGCCGACCTCCGGTGAACGCCGGTGCGGCAGCAGGGTGCGGATCGTCCCGGCGAGCATCGTGTGGATCCGCGACGACTGGACCTGTTCGAGCAGGTCCAGCACCCGCTGACCGGCTGCCGCCGCTTCGTCCGGCACGCCGGAGCGGGCCAGGTCGTCCGCCAGTTCGGCGTGGTAGAGCGCGAGGTTGCGGGCGAAGTGCGGGTCCTGGAGGGAGGCGGCGCGGTGCGCGTACCGGGCGGCCCGCCGCCAGTCGCCCAGCGCCGACCAGCACTGCGCCTCCAGCCCGGCGATCTCGGCCGGCCCGAAGAAGGACATCCACTCCGGGTCGTCGTCGCACGCCCCGCACTGGAACAGGGACTTGGCCCGTACGAGCGCCTCGTTGCAGCCCGTACGGTCGCCCAGCGCCGCCCAGCCGCCCGCCTCCCGCAGGGTCAGCAGCGACATCAGCCGCATCGAGCCCAGCCCCCGGGCCGCCCGCTGCCCGGCCTGCGCCGCGCGCAGCGCCTCGCGCGGCCGGCCCGCGTCCCTGGCCAGGAACGCCGTGTTGCAGAAGGCGTGCGCCTCCAGCCCCGCGTGACCGGAGACCCGGGCGGTGGCCAGCGCCTCCGCGTAGTGCGAGCGGGCTTCCTCGTAGTGGCCCGAGTCGTGTGCCAGCCAGCCCACCGACAGGGCCAGTTCGCCGGCCCCCGAGTGCAGCCGGTCGGACACCGCGCGGCGCACCGTCCCGGCGTCGAGCAGGGCGTACGCGGCCTGGAGCGGCTTGTCGGCGTGCCGGTGCAGGGCGTCGGCGCCGTACCGGTCGTCGAGCAGCCGGATCCGCCGTACGGCTTCCTCGACGGCGGCGGCCTCGCTCGCCCCGACGCGCCCCACGGGTGCGCCGTCGGGCAGGCCGGGCGTGCTCGCCCAGGCGGCGCCCAGCGGGCCGAGCGCCCCCAGGGTGCCGAGAGTGGCAGCGGTCGCCATGGTGGCGGAGCCGCTCGTCATGAACGCGCGACGCAGCACGTCGCTCTCCTCGTCGATATGGGACAGGGCTCGATCGGACGCACCGGACGCGGGGGGACCGGGCGTACCGAGGTGCGGTGCGGGCGCGTCGGCACCGGTGCGCGCCGACCGTCCCCGTACCGCCTCGCGGGTGGCGAACCCCAGGTCCGGCAGGGTCCGGCCGGGGAACATGTGCAGGAACACCCGTTCGTAGGCGTAGTTGGGGCAGCGGATCTCGCCCGCCTCCACCCGTCCGATGTACCGGGCGTCGCAGGCGACCTGCTCGCCGATCTCGCGTGCCGCCCTGCGCACCGCCGCCGCGAACTCCCCAGGTGAGCGGTGCCCCCGCAGGGCCCGGAAAGTGAGGTTCGGGCCGGACGGCCGGGGTGCAGCTGATGACGAGGCCATGGCCGAGCCCTCTCTGGCGGGTGGTGCTGTGGTGCCCGTGGTGTCCTGCCGGGACGGATGTTCTCATCCCGGACGGGCACGAAACGTACCGGCTGTCACAGGGTCGACACGCGGAGTTTGCCTACAAAACGGAAATCCCACTCACGATCCGCCATGAACTGCCATCCTTTGCGGCGGTGCCGCGCCGTAGCCGTTGACGGCGTCCGCGCGTTGACAGGGAACGGAGGGGGTGCGGCCCCCTCCCGAGCGAGGAGGGTTCCCTTGTTGGAGGCCGGCACGGAGACCGTGGAAGCTGTTCCCGAGACCGCAGTGACCTGCGCAGCCCACGAGTCCCCAGCACGCACGACGCCCATCCCCCCGTCGGCCCCGGCCGCGCGTCCCCTCTGCGCCGCCTCGCACACCACGGCGCAGCACCGGCCGACCCCCGAGTGCAGCCCGGCCCCCCGGTTCAGGCCCGCCCACGAGCCCACCGCCGCGTCGGTGCCCGTCTCCCCGGAGCCCCTTCCCTTCGCGCCCGCGTACGACGGCCTGGCGTACGACGACCTGACGTACGACGATCCCGCGTACGACGGCCTGGCGTACGACGGCCCCCGCGGCCCGGCCGCAGCCGGGTCCGCCGAGCCGCTCGACCTGGTCACCGTCCCCGCCCGCCAGGGCCTGGAGGCGGTCGACATCCTCCGCCGGGCGGCCGGAGCCACCAGGTCCGGGACACCGGGAGCACCGCCGGCCGGCGTCGGCCCGGTCCTGCACGACGGCCCGTGCGACACCCTGGGCTTCCTGGTCCCGCCCGGCACCGCCGACTGCTGGGACCTGCCGGGCAGCGCCTGTACGCAGACCCTGGGACGCGGTACGAGCTTCGCGGACGCCGTCCAGGACCGGCCCGACTACGACCCGGTCACCACCCTGCCCACCCGGGAGACGGCGGCCCGCGTCGTGCCGGAGCCGCCCGTCACCGGCACCGGCTGGCTGCTGCCGCCCACCGACACCGGCCCGGTCACCGACCCGGCGATACTGCGCAGCGCGCTCGATGAGGCCGCCCGCCTGATCGAAGCGGCGGACCGCTGCCGCTAGACAGTCCCCGCCGCCCCGCCGCCCCGCCGCCCCGTCCCCGCCCGCTCCCCGTCGAGCCGACCCGCCTCCCCACCCCGCACCCCTCACCCCGCACCGCACCCCCCACCCCGCGATCCCCGCCCTGACCTCGTACCGCCCCGCACCCGGACCGGCCCCGCGTCCCGGCCGAGGCCCCCACCCCGGCCCCGCTGGGCCGACCCGGTCGCACGCACCGATACTGGCCGGGTGGCGAAGAAATCCCGGGCGGCGACCTCAGAGACAGCGGCCAGAAGCACCAGCGGCCGACGGCGCGAGCGCGGCGCGGCCCCCGAGGCCGTCGTCGAGAAGGTCGACGGCGGCCTCGCCGAGCTGATCCCCGACCGGGACCGCCCGCGCGGCTGGACCCTCCTCCTCGACGGCGCACCCCAGTCGCACGTCGACCTGGACGACCCCGCACACCTCGACTTCGCGTACCAGCGCAGGCTCGGCCACCTCGTCGACCTGATCGCCCCGCCCAAGCAGCCGCTCCAGGTGCTGCACCTGGGCGGCGGCGCGTTCACGATGGCGCGGTACGTCGCCGCCACCCGTCCCCGCTCCACCCAGCAGGTCGTCGAGATCGACGTCGCGCTCGTCCAACTGGTGCGCCGGGAGCTTCCGCTGGACCCCGGCGCGCGGATACGGGTGCGCGGCGTGGACGCCCGCGAGGGGCTCGCGAAGCTGCCCGAGGGGTGGGCGGACCTGGTGATCGCCGACGTGTTCAGCGGCGCCAGGACCCCGGCCCACCTCACCAGCGCCGAGTTCCTCGCCGACGTACGGCGGGTGCTGAAGCCGGCCGGGCACTACGCGGCCAACCTGGCCGACGGGCCGCCGCTGGCGCATCTGCGCGGGCAGATCGCCACGGCCGCGGCCGTCTTCCCGAACCTCGCGCTCGCCGCCGACCCGGCCGTGCTGCGCGGCAAGCGCTTTGGCAACGCAGTACTGCTGGGATCCCAGGCGGCCCTGCCGGTCGCCGAGTGGACCCGGCGGGTGGCGACCGACCCGCACCCGGGCCGGGTCGCGCACGGGCGCGACCTGGCGGACTTCACCGGGGGCGCGGCGGCGGTGACGGACGCGAACGCGCAGCCCTCGCCGGTCCCGCCGGCCGCCGTCTTCAAGTGAGTCCCTCCCGGGAAGGGCCGACCGGCTCCCCGGCCCGGACGCGCCCTCCTCCCGGGGCGTACCTGTTGCGCAGGTCCCCACCCGGCAAGGCCCGTCCGTCGCTCAGGACTTGACGGTCTCGATCAGCGGCGGGTGGTTGTGCCAGGTGCAGAAGACCGTCAGCCTGGCCGCGCCCTGCGAGAACTCGACGCGGATCCACGACGGGTCCTTCCACACCTGCATCGCCCAGCCGGACGCGGGCGTCGCCGACACGAGCTTCGCCGAGTCCTTCCCCAGCGAGAGGACGACCCGGCCCGCGTCCGTGTTGACCACCTTGAGCTCGCCGGGCGGCTGCGGGGGCCGGGAGGGCGTACGGGGGCCGGCGGGGGCGGAGGGTCTGCCGGGGCTGCTCGTGCCGCGTTCCGGTTCCCGGTCCGGGGTGGGGGTGCGGGCGGGCGCCGGGGTCTGCGGGGGACGCTGGGTCGAGGAGGACATCGGGCGGGCCGAGGGTGTGGGGCCGGCGCTCCCGGCGCTCACGTGCGGGATCGGCAGGGCGCGCGGCGGGTCGTACACCGTCCCGGACATCACCGTGTGCACGCCCCACCACGAGAGGGTGACGGCCGCGCCGGTGGCCAGCAGCCAGGCCCCGGCATGTATGAGTCCGCGTCGCATTCATGTCATCCTGCCCCACACGTACCGCCGCCCTCCCGGGGGGATGCCGGGGGAGGGCCCGAGTACGGTCCCGCGGGATGCGGATGCGCCGAATGGCGTACGGTGCCGTTCCATGGCAAGTGTGCTCGTGGTCGAGGACGACCAGTTCGTGCGCTCCGCCCTCATCCGGCACCTGACCGAGGCCTCCCACACCGTGCGGAGCGTCGGTACGGCCCTGGAGGCGCTGCGCGAGGTCGCCCATTTCCGCTTCGACGTGGTCATCCTGGACCTCGGTCTGCCCGACCTGGACGGGGCCGAAGCGCTCAAGATGCTGCGCTCGATCACCGACGTACCGGTGATCATCGCCACCGCCCGGGACGACGAGGCGGAGATCGTACGGCTGTTGAACGACGGCGCCGACGACTACCTGACGAAACCCTTCTCGGTGGAGCACCTGTCGGCCCGGATGGCCGCCGTCCTGCGCCGCTCGCGCGCCGCGGGAGCGGAGCCGCCCCCGCGCGTCCTGAGGGTCGGCGCCCTGGCCATCGACCCGCTGCGACGGCAGGCCGAGCTGGACGGGAAGCGACTGGACCTGACCCGGCGGGAGTTCGACCTGCTGGCCTTCCTCGCGGGACGGCCCGGCGTGGTGGTCCCGCGCAGGGAACTCCTCGCCGAGGTCTGGCAGCAGAGCTACGGCGACGACCAGACCATCGACGTCCATCTGTCCTGGCTGCGCCGCAAACTGGGCGAGACCGCCGCCAGCCCCCGCTACCTGCACACCCTGCGGGGTGTCGGGGTGAAGCTCGAACCTCCGGGCCCGCAGCAATGAGATGGGCCCTGGTCAAGGTCTGTCTGGCCGTCACGGCGATGGTCGTGGTGGCCTTCGCGGTGCCGCTGGGGCTGGTCGTACGCGAGATGGCCGGCGACCGCGCCTTCTCGGGCGCGGAACGGCAGGCGGCGTCCATCGGACCCACGCTGTCCATCACCACCGACCGCGAACAGCTCCTGCGCGCGATGGCGATCACCGAGCCGGGCAGCAAGGGGTGGATGGCCATCCACATCCCGGCCACCGGCGGGCAGGACGCCCAGGAGGTCGGCACCCGGCGCGCCTCCCGCGCGGACGTGGAGGCCACCCGGCGGATCGGCCGCGCCTACACGGCGCAGGCGGCCGGCGGGTCCGTGATCCTCCAGCCGACCGCCCTGGCCAGCGGCGACATCGCGATCGTCGAGGTCTTCGTCCCGGAGGAGGACGTCAGCCACGGCGTCGCGACGGCCTGGCTGGTGCTGGCGGGGGTCGGCCTGGCGCTGATCGTCGGATCCGTCGCCGTGGCGGACCGGCTGGGCGTACGGATGGTGCGGCCCGCCCAGCGGCTGGCGGGCGCGGCCCAGGACCTGGGGGACGGCAAGCTCGGGGTACGGGTCCCCGAGGAGGGCCCGCCGGAGCTGAAGTCCGCGGCCGTCGCCTTCAACTCGATGGCCGACCAGGTCGTGCAACTGCTCGCCAACGAGCGGGAACTGGCCGCCGACCTCTCCCACCGGCTGCGCACCCCGCTGACCGTGCTGCGGCTCAACGCCGCCTCGCTGGGGGAGGGGCCCGCAGCCGACCAGACCCGGGCGGCGGTCGAACAGCTGGAGCGCGAGGTCGACACCATCATCCGGACGGCGCGGGAGCAGCGCCCGCAGACCCAGCCGGCCACCGGGGCCGGCTGCGACGCGTCGGAGGTCATCCGGGAACGGATGGGGTTCTGGTCGGCGCTCGCCGAGGACGAGGGGCGGGAGGTGCGGCTCGCCGGTGTGGACCGGCCTGTCCGCATCCCGGTCGCGCGGCCCGAGCTGGCCGCGGCGCTGGACGCGTTGCTGGGCAACGTGTTCCGGCACACGCCGGAGGGCACCCCCTTCTCCGTGGACGTGCACAACGGCGAGGACGCGGTGATCGTCCTGGTCTCCGACGCGGGTCCTGGCATCGCGGACCCGGAGGCGGCGCTGGCACGCGGCAACAGCGGTGAGCGGACCGGCTCGACGGGGCTCGGCCTGGACATCGTGCGGCGGGTCGCGGAGTCGACGGGCGGCGACGTGCGGATCGGCTACTCGGTGCTCGGCGGCACGGAGGTCCGGATCTGGCTGGCGCTGCACGGCGCGGGACGCCGGGAACGCCGCGGCCACCGGGTCGTACGCCGCCGCAAGGGCCGACGGGACGCGGTCGCCCCCGACGGCCCCCCGCGGCACCGGACCACCCCGGGGGGCCCGGCCTGACGCCGCGCCGTGCCCGGACGCCTGGGCCGTACCGTACGGATTCGGTCTGGGAAACGGTCTGTTGAGCGGCCGGAAAGCCGCTTGACGGGTGGCCACGAGTGAGCTGCTTCACTGCACCCGTAGGCCGACGAAGTAGGGTCCCCGCATGACCTCCACCGGCCACTGGCACCTCACCCGCACCTTCCCCAGCTCCGTCGGCGAAGTCCGCTGGGACCGCCTGGGGAACCCCGAGGGGCCGCCGGTCGTCCTGCTGCACGGCACGCCGTTCTCCTCGTACGTGTGGCGGGCCGTCGCCCGCACCCTCGCCGCCCGCGGCCACCAGGTGTACGTGTGGGACATGCCCGGCTACGGGCAGTCGGAGAAGAGCGAGGGGCAGGACGTCTCGCTCGGCGCGCAGGGGAGGGTGTTCGCGGAACTCCTCGCGCACTGGGCGCCCGCGACCCCGCCCGCCGTCGTCGCCCACGACTTCGGCGGCGCGACCGCACTGCGCGCACACCTGCTGCACGGCGCCCGCTACCGTCGGCTCGCCCTCGTGGACCCGGTCGCCCTCGCCCCGTGGGGGACGTCCTTCTTCCGGCTGGTCGGTCAGCACGCCGAGGTCTTCGAGCAGCTTCCCCCGCATCTGCACGCCGCCCTGGTGCGCGAGTACATCGGCACGGCGTCCGCGCGCGGCCTGCACCCGGCCGTCGCGGAGGAACTCGCCGCGCCCTGGCTCGGTCCCGCCGGGCAGGGAGCCTTCTACCGGCAGATCGCCCAGTCCGACCAGAGGTGGACCGACGAGGTGGAAGGACGGTACGGGGAACTCGACCTGCCCGTGCTCGTGTGCTGGGGCGAGGACGACACCTGGATTCCGCCGGAGCGGGGACGCGCGCTCACCGCCCGCATTCCGGGCGCCGACTTCGTTCCGATTCCGGGCGCGGGCCATCTCGTACAGGAGGACGCCCCGGCCGAACTGACCGGGGCGCTGCTGGAATTCCTCGCGGCGTGAGGGACGACGCCAGGGCTCACCGCGCGAGACGGTTCGCGGCGTTCTCCTCCACCAGGCGCTGGAACTGGCCCAGGTCGTAATTGGTCAGCGTCCTGTCGAGATTCGTGAGCGCCCCGAGGTGTTCCACGAACCCCTGCGGTTCGTACTCGATCTGGAGCGCGACCCGGCTGGTGGTGTCGCTCAGCCGGTGGAAGGTCACGACCCCGGCGTGCCGCACGCCGGCCGTCGTCCTCCACGCGATGCGCTCCTCGGCCAGGACCTCGGTGAGCTCGGCGGTGAAGGCCTTGTCCGCACCCGGCAGCGACAGCCACCAGGTGAAGGTGCGCTCGTCGACCACATCCACCCGCTGGACGTGCGAGAGGAAGGTCGGCCACTTCGTGACGTCGCTCCACAGCGCCCAGCTGTCCGCCACCGGGGCATTGACGTCAATGGTCTCGACGATCGAAGACGACATGGTGCGGATCCTCCTTGTACGGCCTCCTGCGGCCTTGCGCGACGGGTGACGTGTTCCGCGTGTTGCTGTCGTCGGCCGCCTACCCGCATACCCCTCGGCAATTACCTGCGCGTAATCCGGACGGCCCGGGGCAGACGTGACTGTGTCGTACACCGGAAGTCCATGAACATCCATGTATGCGGAGGGTTTTCCCATGTTGCGTTTAAAGAGTGGTCTTCGTGTTGCTGCCATCGGTGTTGCCGGAGTGCTCGCCTGTACGACGCTGACCGCCTGTGGGGGCGACAGCGGAAACAAAGGCGGCTCGGCGGGCGAGACCCCGGCGGCGGGGGCGGCGAGCACGCCGGCGCCCGAGGGTGACGACGGCGCGGCGGCCGTGCGCAACGTCAACCAGAAGACCACCGAGGCGAAGACCGCCCGGATGGTGCTCCGCACCCAGTCCACCGCCGACGGCAAGTCCGCCGCGGTGGACGGCGAGGGAGTCATCGACCTCGTCGGCGGCAACAGCGTCATGAACCTGTCCTCCGAGGGCGAGAAGATGGAACAGCGCATCGTCGACCAGGTGCTGTACCAGAAGCTCCCGCCCAAGCAGCGCTCCGGCGTCCCCGGCAACAAGCCCTGGGTCAAGATCGACCTCAAGAAGGCCGCGCAGCAGCAGGGCGGCAACGCCCAGGCGGCCAACCCCGCCGACAACACGGCCTACCTCAAGGGCATCAACGACAAGGACGTCAAGAAGCTCGGCGAGGAGCAGGTCGGCGGGGACGACACCACCCGCTACCGGGTGACCGTCGACGTGGCCAAGCTCGCCAACGGTGAGCAGCTCAAGAAGCAGATCGGCCCGACGATGCCCATGGACATCTGGCTCGACGAGGACGGCCGGCTGCGCCGCCAGCAGGTCGACATGACGGTCTCCGCCCCGCAGGGCACCGGCGCGGATTCCAGCACCCCGAAGAAGGTCAAGGTCCGTACGGTCTTCGAGCTGTCCGACTTCGGCACGGAGGTCGACGCGAAGGCCCCGCCGGCCGCCGAGACCGCCGACATGACGGGCAAGGTGGGCCAGGGGGCCAACCCGAAGGCGTGACGCGGGGTTCGGGGAGGACGGAGGTTCAGGCCGGCAGGCCGGGCAGCACGCCCGTGCCTGCCACCTCCGCGTACCACCGGGCACTCGACTTGGGCGTGCGCGTCTGCGTCTCGAAGTCGACGTACACCGCGCCGAACCGCTTGCCGTACCCGTACGCCCACTCGAAGTTGTCCAGCAGCGACCACAGGAAGTAGCCGCGCACGTCGGCCCCCACCTGGGCCGCCCGCTGCACGGCGTCGAGGTGAGCGTGCAGGTAGGCGATCCGCTCCGGGTCGTGGACCGTGCCGTCGGCGCCCGGCTTGTCGTCGTACGCGGCGCCGTTCTCGGTGACGTACAGGGCCACGCCGGGGGCCTCCTGCCCGTACCGGACGAGGAGTTCGTACAGCCCGGACGGGTCGACGGACCAGCCCATCTCGGTGCGCTCGCCCGGGGGCTGGTGGAAGGCCACCGCGTCCGCCCCCGGCCAGGGGGAGTGGGCGCTGGCCCCGTGCCCGTCCGTGCGCGGGGCGTCCGGCTCCGTGGCGTGCGAGACGACGGCCGGGGTGTAGTAGTTGATGCCCAGGAAGTCGAGCCGCTGGTGGGCCAGCGCCTCGTCGCCGCTCTCGACGAACGACCAGTCGGTGAGCGACGCGGTGTCGGCGAGCAGATCGGCCGGGTACCCGCCCTTGAGCAGTGGCCCGGAGAAGACCCGGTTGGCGAGCGCGTCGATGCGCCGCGCGGCGTCCACGTCCTCGGCGGACGGGGTCAGCGGGCGCACCACGCTCGGGTTGAGGCTGATGCCGATCCGGGCCCTGGCGGGCAGCGCCGACCGCAACGCCTGCGCGCCCAGGCCGTGCGCCAGGTTGAGGTGGTGGGCGGCGCGCAGGGCGGCCACGGGTTCCGTGCGGCCCGGGGCGTGCACCCCCGACCCGTACCCCAGGAAGGCGCTGCACCAGGGCTCGTTGAAGGTCGTCCACATCTCGACGCGGTCGCCGAGCGCCTCGGCGACGATGCCCGCGTACTCGGCGAACCGGTACGCGGTGTCCCGCGCCGGCCAGCCGCCCGCGTCCTCCAGCTCCTGCGGGAGGTCCCAGTGGTACAGGGTCAGCGACGGGGTGATGCCCTTCGCCAGCAGGTCGTCGACGAGACCCCGGTAGAAGTCCAGGCCGCGCTGCACGGCCGGACCCCGGCCGGTCGGCTGCACCCGCGACCAGGAGACCGAGAAGCGGTACGCGCTCAGGTTCAGCTCCGCCATCAACCGCACGTCGTCGGCGCGGCGGTGGTAGTGGTCGCAGGCCACGTCGCCGGTGTCGCCGTTCTCGACGCGGCCCGGCGTGTGGCTGAAGGTGTCCCAGATGGACGGCGTGCGGCCGTCCTCGGCGGCCGCGCCCTCGATCTGGTAGGCGGCGGTCGCGGCGCCCCAGAGGAATCCGGGCGGAAAGCTGCCGAGGGGCGAACTGGCGGAAGGCATGGATCAACTCCGTAGGAAGGATCGGTTGTTGAGCGGGGAGGAGGCAGGGCGGGGCCGGTGGAAGGGCCAGGCCGGTGGAAGGGCCGGGCCCCGCACCGCGGAGGGCTCAGCCCTTGACCGCGCCCTGCATGATGCCGCCGACGATCTGCTTGCCGAAGAGCACGAAGGCGATCAGCAGCGGCAGCGTGCCCAGCAGCGCGCCCGCCATGATCACGGACTGGTCGGGGATGAATCCCCGGCCGAGCCCGGTCAGCGCCACCTGCACGGTCGGACTGCCGTTCTGGGTGAGGGCGATGATCGGCCAGAAGAAGTCGTTCCAGGCCATCACGAACGTCAGCATCCCGAGAACCGCCATCGCAGGCCGGGCCGCCGGGAAGACGATGTGCCACATCACCCGGATACTGCTCGCCCCGTCCATCCGCGCCGCCTCGATCAGCTCGATCGGCAGCGCCTCCATCAGGTACTGCCGCATGAAGAACACGCCGAAGGCGCTCACCAGCGTCGGCAGGATCACGGACTGGAGCTGATCGGTCCACTGGAGCTTCGCCACCATCATGTACAGCGGCACCACGCTCAGCTGCGGCGGCACCATCATGGTGCCGATCACCAGCAGCAGCAGCAGGTTCTTGAACCGGAACCGCAGCTTGGCGAACGCGAACCCGGCGAAGGTCGAGAAGAGCACCGTGCCCGCCGCGACCGAGCCCGCCACCACCGCGGTGTTGAGCAGCGCCGCCCCCATGTTGGCGTCGGTCCACGCGATTTCGAGGTTCTTGAACAGGTTCCCGCCGAACCAGAACGGCGGCGGGGTCTGCGCGAGCCGGGTGTTGTTGCGGGACGCGGCGATCGCCGTCCACACCAGGGGGAAGAGCGAACCGACCGTGAAGACGATCAGGATCGCGTACGTCAGCTTCCCGGCGTGCCGCTGCCGGCCCGCCTTGCGCACCCCCCGCGTCCGTTGCGGCTTGAGTTCCCGCGGTGCCCGTACCTCGTCTCGTACGGCCGTCGTGCTCATGACCGGGGTCCCTTCTCGCTCTTGGTCAGCCGCCGCGAGATCAGCCAGTTGACCAGCCCGATCAGCACCAGGATCAGGAACATCGTCCAGGCGATGGCCGAGGCCCGCCCCAGGTGCAGGTTCACCCACCCCTGCTCGTACAGGTACAGCCCCAGCGTCTGGAACTGGTGGTCGGAGCCGCCGGTGGCGCCCGCGCTGCCGCTGAACAGCAGCGGTTCACCGAAGAGCTGCGTGGCGCCGATCGTCGAGACGACCACCGTGAACAGGATCGTCGGCCGCAGCGACGGGATCGTCACGTGCCGGAACTGCTGCCAGCGCGACGCCCCGTCCAGCTCCGCCGACTCGTACAGGTCGGGGGAGATGGCCTGCATGGCCGCCAGGTAGATCAGCGCGTTGTAGCCCGTCCACCGCCAGATGACGATCGAGGAGACGGCGAGCTGCGAGGTCCAGGTGCCGTTCTGCCAGTCGACCGCGTCGACGCCGAGCAGTCCCAGCGCCCAGTTGAACATGCCGTAGTCGCGTCCGAAGAGGAGCACGAAGACCAGGGTGGCCGCCGCGACGGACGTGGCGTACGGGGTGAGGACGGCGACCCGGAAGAACGACGAGCCGCGCAGCTTGTAGTGCAGCAGATGGGCGATGCCCAGGGCGATCACCAACTGCGGAACGGTGGACAGGATGCCGATGGTGACGGTGTTGCGCAACGCGTTCCAGAAGAACTCGTCGCTCATCAGCCGGCTGAAGTTGCGCAACCCCACCCAGTTCATGTCGGTCGGCGCGGTCAGCTCCACCTGGTGGAGGGACGCCCAGCCGGTGTACAGGAGCGGGAAGAGACCGAAGGCGACGAAGAACACGAAGAACGGCGCGACATAGGCGTACGGGCTGAACTTCATGTCCCAGCGGTAACGGCGGCTGCGCCACGTGCTGGGCCTGCGGGCCGGCGGCGTGGCACCGGCCCCGGCGGTCCCGCCCTCCGCCCCCTCGGCGGAGGGGGAGGGCGGGACCTTGACGGACTGACTGCTCGGGCTGCTCATCAGAGGTGTCCGCTCACTGGTCGAGTGCGTTGTCGATCGCCTTCACCGCCGCGTTCCAGCCCTCCTCGGAGGAGCGGCCCTTCTGGTCGACCTGGAGCATCCCGATGTCCGCGAGGTTCTGCGCGATGACGAGGTCCTTCGGGCCGATGATCTGGACCGGGACCCCCTTCGCGGCCTCCGAGAAGATCGTCCCGATGGGCGCGTCGTTGAAGTACTCGTGCTTGGCCCCGGACACCTCGGGCAGCGAGTACGCGGCCTGGGCGCTCGGGAAGCTGCCGCGCTCGGCGAAGAACTTCGCCTGCTGCGCCGGAGCGGTCAGCCAGGCGGCCAGCTTCGCCGCGGCCTCCTTGTTCTTACCGGCCTCGGGCACGGTCAGGAACGCCCCGCCCCAGTTGCTGGGCTTCGGCGCGGCGGCCACGTCCCACTTGCCCTTGCCCGCGTCACCGGCCTTGTCCTGGATGTAGCCGAGCATCCACGGCGGGCACGACACGGTCGCGAACTGACCGTTGGCGAAGCCCTGGTCCCAGCCCTTTTGGAACTGCTGGTGCTTGGCCGTCAGCCCGGCCGCCGCCGACTCCGCGGCGATGTCCCAGGCCTCCTTCACCGCTGGGTTCGACTTGTAGATGACCTTGCCGTCGGTGTCGTAGTACCGCTTCTCGTCACCGCCGGTCACCGCGGCCATCAGCCCGGACGCCGAATCGAGGAACTTGGTGTCCCCGGGAGCCTTCGCCTTGTACTGCTTGCCGACCTCCAGGTACTTGCGCCAGTCGCCCGCCCACAGCTTGCCGACCGCCTCGCGGTCCGTGGGCAGCCCGGCCTTCTGGAAGAGGTCCTTGCGGTAGCAGATGCCCATCGGCCCGACGTCCGTGCCGAGACCGACCGTCTTGCCGTCCTTGCTCGTGCCCTGCGCCCACTTCCACGGCAGGAACGCGTCCTTCTGCACCCCCTCGGCCTTCCCCAGGTCCATCAGCCGCGCCGACTGGGTGGCCGTGATCTCGGCGATGTTGTTCACCTCGACGGCCTGGATGTCGGACAGGCCGCTACCGCTGGTCAGGTGATTCAGCAGCTGCGGGTAGTAGTTCTCGTTGCGTTCGATCGAGTTCTGCTCGATGACGACGTCCGGGTTGGCCTTCATGTACTCGTCGTACAGCCCGGCCTCCTTCAGGCCGAAGGCGCCGAAGACGCCGATCCGGAGAACGGTCTTCCCCTTCTTGTCCGCGTCCGTCCCGTCCGTCCCCGGACTGCTGCTGCCGGCCGGTGCGTCGTCCGAGGCACAGCCCGAGAGAACGGCGCCGCCCAGCAGTGCGGCAGCGGTGGACAGGGCGATAGCGGTCTTGCGTACAGCGAAGATCTGCATAGCGGCTCTCCTGAAGCCCGATGGGTCAGGTACGGTGGGAGCGCTCCCACGAGTGATGTGTTGAAGGTTCGCGGCTCGCCGCTGGGGTGTCAAGGCACTGGACGGCGAGACTTGGCGGCACAAGCGTGATGACGTACGCGCGGACGCGCTGGGAGGAGTCGATTCAATTGGCGATACGGGAGACAGGCGGCCGGGGCGGAATCCGCGGCGGACGCGGTGCGGGCCGCCCCACCCTCGAAGAGGTGGCCGCCCGAGCGGGCGTCGGCCGGGGCACGGTGTCCCGCGTCGTCAACGGCTCGCCCAGAGTCAGCGAGAGCACCAGGGCCGCCGTGGAGGCGGCGGTGGCCGAACTCGGCTACGTGCCCAACCGGGCGGCCCGCGCGCTGGCCGCCAACCGCACGGACGCGATAGCCCTCGTCGTTCCCGAGGTCGAGCACCGCTTCTTCGTCGAGCCGTACTTCTCCGACATCCTCAGGGGCGTGGGCGCCGCCCTCGACGACACCGACATGCAGCTCCTGCTCACCATCGTCGGCAACGACCGCGAACGCGGCCGTCTCGCCCACTACCTGGCCGGCCACCGCGTCGACGGCGTCCTCGTCGTCTCCCTGCGCGCCGACGACCCGCTCCCCGACCTGCTCTCCGAACTGGGCATCCCCGCCGTCATCTCCGGCCGCCGCTCCGCCGACGAACCCCTTCCCTGGGTCGACGCCGACAACGTGGCCGGCGCACGCGAGGCCGTCGCCCACCTGGTGGCGCGGGGCCGCAGCCGGATAGCCACCATCACCGGCGCCCTCGACGTCTACGGCGCCCAGTGCCGCCTCGCCGGCTACCGTGACGGCCTCGCCGAGGCCGGCCTGCCCGTCGACGAGAGCCTCGTCGTGCCCGGTGACTTCACCGAGGCGAGCGGCCGGGCCGCCATGGAGTCCCTGCTCGGCAGGGACCCGCTGCCCGACGCCGTGTTCGTCGCCTCCGACGTGATGGCCGCCGGCGCCCGCCAGGTGCTGCGCGAACGCGGCATCCGGGTCCCCGAGGACATCGCCATGGTCGGATTCGACGACTCGGCCATCGCCCGCCACATGGAGCCGCCGCTCACCAGCGTCCGCCAGCCCATCGAGGAGATGGGCCGGGTGATGGCCCAGACCCTGCTCACGGAGATCGCCCGCCCCACCCTCCCGGTGGGCGTCCCGCGCCCGCCGCAGCCCCGGCTGATGCTGCCGACGCAACTGGTGGCGAGGTCGTCCTCGTGACAGCACAAGGTCCGGACGGTCCCGGCGGGCGGGCTCCGGTGGACCCGCCGGACGCCGGGCCTTCCCGGGGGGCGCGAAGGAAGCGCTACTCCTTGCTCTCGGCCGGGGGGCGAAGGAAGCGCTACTCCTCGCTCTCGGCCGGGGGGCGAACGGCGGGAACGAGGTCGTCCGGGGTGATCGGCGGCCCGTGCCACAGCAGCGTCACGCCCCGCTCGGCGCAGTGCGCCGGGCCCTCGTCGGGGAGTTCGTGCTCGGTTTCGCCGTGGACGCACCTCATCGGCCGGCCTCCCGCAGCGCCCGGCGCAGGCCCCTGCCCGTCTCGCACTCCCGGTCCCCCATGCAGTCGCCACAGGGCCAGAGGTGGCCCAGGTACGCGCTGTACGCCGCGGCGTGCGCGGCCTCCTGACCGGGGGTCGGCCGTACGGTCGGCCCTCGCGTCCCGGGACCGGTGGCGGGCGCGGGCGACGCCAGTCCGGTGAACATCACGACCTCCCCGCCAGTCGGGCGGTGCCGACCGCGACCAGCTCGTCCACCCGGGCCGGGTCGCAGAGGCGGCCCGGCGCCCGCACGGGGACGGCCCAGTACGCACCGGGCGGCGCGATCCGGTCGACCTGGGGGACGCCGAGCCAGGCGCCCCGGCCGAGGTACCTGGCTGCCCCGGGCTGCCGGCGGTCCGCCCGGCCGACCGGGACCAGCGGGTAGAACCAGCGGTCCGCGTCCTGGACCACGGGCCCGCCGAGCAACTGCTCCAGGAGCCGGCTCATCCCGGCCGGGCGGACGTGGAGGATCGCCGCGTGCAGGACCTCGGCCGGGATGCGGACGGTGTCGAAAAGGACGCCGAGCGGGAGCACGGTGAGGTTGCGGGCTTGCCAGTCGTGGTGGGCGGTCGGTGGGTCGGCGTGGGCACCGGCCAGCCACTCGGCGACTGGTGTCCGGCTGTCGGAACGGGTGTGCACGGTTACCCCCGGCATCGTCGGTGAACTGCGTGTACCGACGGTATGAGCGGCCGGGGAGGGGGAGGGGCACAGTTTGTGCCCCCTCCTCAGGCTGCCAGCAGGCCCAGCTTGACGGCCAGTTGGGAGGCGCGGTGGCGGCGCGCGGGGGCCTTCGACTCCGCCTCTTCGAGGATGATCCGTTTCGCGTACCCGTTGTACTTGATCGTCTCCGGGGCGGCCTCGTGGGCCTGTGCCAGAGTGGCCAGCGCTACGTCTGGCTGCCCGTCGAGCTGGTACCCGCGGGCCGCTTCGATCCGGTGCCGGGCCCTGCGCGGCCGGGACGGGATCGTGGTGGCGTCGGAGGCAGCCGCCTGCCGTACCGACTCCCCGCCGGCATGCAGTTCGACCGCGATGGTGACCGCGTGGGCGCCCATGACGGCCTGGGAGAACGACGTGACGCGGTGGTAGTAGTCCCTCGGCAGCCGCTCGGCCGTCTCGCGGGCGACGTCCCAGTACCGCCAAGCAGTCCCGGACTCCGCCCGCCGGGCCGCCGTGTAGCCGGCCTCGAACCGGAGCGCGCCAATGATGGCGACGACGTCGTCCGACGCATCGGGGAGCAGCGGCTCCAGGAACTCCAGCGTCTCCCGGGTGACCGTGTCGGCCGCGTCGAAGTGCGCGGGCCCTGAATCGCGATGCGCCTGCGCGGTCAGCCACGCGGCGACGCCGATGGTGTGCGGGTCCTCGGACTCCTGCGCGGCGACCATGCCACGCTCGGCGATCCGCCACAGGAGCGCGGCATCCGGCTGGTAGGCGGCGAAGAACTGCGCCAGCGAGTAAACCTCGCTGAGAACGGCCTGAGCGGCGCGACGGTCGGCCGCGCGGTCCGCGTGCCGTACGGCGAACTGCGCGTCCCGGATGAGATCGGGCAACAATGCGCCCACCACGTCCCGGTGGTGGGGGGCCGAGTGCCGCGCGGCCCAGGCTCTCGCGAGCCGGGCCCGGAGGTGCGCCGTCGGCGGAGCCTCACCGCGCGGCACCGGGAACTGGTTGATCGCGGCCTGGACGGCACCGAGCCGGGGATGGCCCGGGCCGGCGAAAAGGGAGACCTGCACGGACTGGTCCCCCGTGAGGTCGGAGAGGTCCCGGACGCGCAGCAACTCGGCCAGGCGCAGCACCACTTCGAGGCGCGGCACCTTGAGCCGACCGGCCTCGACGGCCTTGACCCATGACCCGGACCGGCCCATGAGGCCGCCGAGTTGGTCGCGAGTCATGCCCTTGCGGGTACGGAGGATCTGCAATCTCTGCCCGAATACCAACGGGTCGGAATATGAGTCCGGGGTAGCGTCAGACGGCACGGCCTTGCCCCTCTCTGAACAGCTCGACACTGTGAGGGTAGGGCGCAAGGCCCATCCGCGTGATCGGCTTCGCTCATGACGGAGGCCCCCTGCCCCTCCCGAAGGCCGGACAAGGGTCGGAGGCCGTGGTGCTCGGGGCCCGCCCCGCCGGGGTCACGAACCGGGCGTGGATCGCCCGATCCGTTCCCGGGTCCCGCTCGCCGACCTCGTCCGATAGGCCGGCGGCCCGCAGGATGTCGCTCTGCGGACCGCCGGGGATCTGCGCCCGATCTACTCGGACGGCTGCTGCCCAGGAACGAGGAACCCGCGCACCGGACGTGGAGACTCAGGCGCGCGTGAATCAGGCTCCTGCGCGCGCTGCCACTCCTCGACCATCTCCGCGTACCTCGGATCAACCCACTCGGCCATGACGGGGACTCCTTCCGTTCTCCGCCGAGGCTACGGCCACTCAGGCTTCGGCATCGGCCGGATCGTGCACGACGGGGCGTGCTGACACTTCGCGGCCACCGACACCAGCAGGTCGTCCGTGGGCGGTGCCCACAGCTCGGCGTCGAGGTCGAACCCGAGGGCGTCGATCGTCTCCTTGGTGCGGTCGAGAATCGTCGGGTCGTAGTGCGTCGGGTCCGGGCCCGGGAAGTGGTGCACGAACTCGCCAAAGGTCGCGCAGAGTTCGGCGTAGGCGCCCGTGTGCAGGATCAGCGCATGCCACCCCTCGTCCACGATTCGCGACGGCGCCAACCCCGTGCCCGGGTTCTGCGCGCACGCGATGACGAACTTGACGCCCTCCTCCGCGATGCGGCCGGCCATCTCAGGGGCCATCCCCTCGTTGTTGTCGAGGATGGTCTGGACGATGCTCGGCCAGTGGTCGCCCATGAGCGCTCGGGCGTCCCTGGTCGCAGGGGTCTCGATGGTGGTACTCATGTGGGTGCCTCCCCTTTCGGTGGGTGGTGCATGAGGCCCGCCCCGGCCGCCGACCTGTGCAGGGCGTGGTGGCGGGGGCGGGTGCATGAGGGGTTACTCCTCCGGCTCGGCCAGGGTGGGAGTAGCAGGGCTGAGGTCGTCCGGGGTGATCGGGGGCCCGTTCCAGAGCAGCGTCACGCCCCGCTCCGCGCAGTACGCCTCACCCTCGTCGGGGAGTTCGTGCTCGGTGTCACCGTGGACGCACCACATCACCGGCCCGCCTTCCGAAGGGCCCCGTACAGGGCGCTGCATGTGTCGCAGTGCTCCTCTGCCCAACAGGCCGGGCACGCGCCCGCGTGGTCCATGTACGCGCTGTACGCCGCGGTGTACGCGGCCTCCTGCTCCGGGGTCGGCTGCACGGGCGGCCGACGCGTCCAACGGCCGACCGTGGGCGCGGGGATTCCGGTGAGCATCACGACCTCCCCGACAGCCGGGCGGTGCCGACCGCGACCAGCTCGTCCACCCGGGCGAGGTCGCAGAGACGGCCCGGTTCCCGTACCGGGACCACCCAGTACGCGCCGGGCGGTGCGAGCTGGTCGGCCTGCGGGACGCCGAGCCACGCGCCCTGTCCGAGGTACTCGGCTGCCCGGGAGTGCCAGCGGGCTGCCGGGCCGACCGGGACGAGCGGGTAGAACCAGCGGTCCGCGTCCTGGACCACGGGCCCGCCGAGCAACTGCTCCAGGAGCCGGCTCACTGCGGCCGGGCGGATGTTCAGGATCGCCGCGTAGAGGGTCTCGACCGGGATGCGAACCGCGTCGAAGCGCACGCCGAGCGGCAACACGGTGAGTCGCTGATCCTGCCACTCCTGGTGTGCGGTGGGCGGGTCGGCGTGTGTGCGGGCAAGCCACTCCGCGGTGGCCGCCTGAGAAATTGTGCTGGCTCGGCTCATGACGACAGGGTTCCGTTGCTGGTCGAGACGCGTAAGTGTGTGCTGGGGGCAGGCTCCATTGGACGATTCACACACTGTGTGGAAGGGAGGTCGCTACGCTCCTCACACTGAGTGAAGTGGGGCACACCATGGAGCCGAACACCCTCCTCGACGCGCTGCTCGACGAGGCCGGAATCTCACGCGTCGGGCTGGCCGCCCACATCAACCTGGCAGCCAGGGCCAGAGGCAAGTCGACCTCCTACGACCACAGTTCAGTGATCCGGTGGCTCAAGGGCCAACGCCCGCGCGACATCATCCCGGACCTGATCTGCGACATCCTCGCCGTACGCGTCGAACGCACGCTGACACACGAGGACATCGGCATGGGCGCCGAACCCACCACACAACCCGCCACCGCACTCGGCGGGTTCATCGACCGCAGCACCGCCCTCTGGCGGGGCGACGAACAGCAACGACGTGACCTCCGCGAAGCCCCCGTCATCACCGGACTGCCTGCGGTCGGGCCCGTCTGGGAATGGGAGAACCCTCCCGAGGACAGCGACGTCTCCCGCCGCGGCACCCTCCGTGTCGGCCTCACCGAAGTCTCCGTCCTTCGCGCCGCCCGCAGCCACTACGAGCAGATGTACCGCAAGGCCGGAGGCGTGGCCACGAGAGCAAGAGTCGTACGGTTCCTCGCCGCAGACACCGCCCCCCTCCTGCGCGGCTCGTACAACGACACCACCGGCCGCGAACTCCACCGTGCCGCCGGCGGGCTGGTGGCCGTTGCAGGGATATGCGCCTACGACTCCGACGCGCAAGGTCTCGCGCAGCGGTACTTCCACCAGGCCCTCCGCCTTGCGAAGGCCAGTGGTGACCGGGCGTTCGGCGGGTACGTGATCGCGCTCCTCGTCAACCAGTCACTGTTCATGCGGGAGCATCGGCAAGCCGTCGCGTTCGCCGAGGCCGGACTCCGCACCGCCGGACGCGTCATCTCCCACGCGCTCGCATGCGACCTGTACGCCATGCAGGCCAAGGCATACTCGCGCATGGGCGACCAGGCAGGTGCCCACCGGTGCATGACCCTGGCGGAGACCGAGGCAGGCCAGATCCGCCGCGACGAGGAACCGGCCGAGACCGGCTACGTCCAGGCCGGCCTCCTGGAGGCCAACATGGCGGACACCCTCATGCGACTCGGCGACACCGCGCCCGCCGAGCACTACGCCGCCGAGGCCGTTGCCACCCAGACCCACGAGCGAGGCCGCGTCCACCGGTTGGCCACCCTCGCGGACTGCCAAGTTCGCGGTGGTGACGCCGAGCGTGCAGCTGCCACGGCAACCGGCGTCTTGGACGTCATGCAGGGCATGGAGTCCCAGCGCCTGAACGACCGGCTCGTCAAGCTCCGCCGCACCCTTTCCGGGGTCCGGTCCGCCGCCACCGCCGCGGTGGTGGAACAGATCGACGACACCCTCCGCATCCCTCTGTAACCGATGTGCTGGGATGGAAGACCCCCTGCGAGAGGCAACACCGTGTCGGAGTGGAAGAACCTCGGCGAGCGCACCGTCTACGAGAACCGGTGGGTGAACGTCGCGATGGCCGACGTCGAACTCCCCGACGGCCGGCACCTCGACCACACGGTCATCCGACTCCGGCCCGTTGCCGTGGCCACGGTCGTCAACGAGGCCAATGAGGTGCTCCTCCTGTGGCGCCACCGATTCATCACCGGCGCCTGGGGGTGGGAGCTGCCCTCCGGTGGGACCGGCACAGGAGAGGACCCGGCTGCGGCAGCCGCGCGGGAGCTGGAGGAAGAGACCGGGTGGCGACCGGGGCCCATGCGGTTGCTGCTCGCGGTGGACCCGATGCCCGGCATCTCGACCTCACACCACCGGGTGTACTGGTCTGACCGTGCCGAGCGGGTGCGCGAGATCCCGCAGGACGACTTCGAGTCTGCCCGCCGGGAATGGGTGCCGCTGGAGGACGTGCCGGGGCTCGTTGCTCGCGGTGAGGTGCGTTCGGCGAACGCGGTGGCTGCGCTGCTGATGTTGCATCATCTGCGGCTCGGCTGAGTCCGGGCATGACGAAAGGCCCCCTGCCCAGCCCGGTGGCGGTGGAGGGTCGATGCCGTTCTGCCTCATCAGCCCGGTCAGCTCGGACACGTACCAGGAGAAGGAACGCACCAGCCCGCTGAGGCTGGCGATGCGGTGCTCCGTGCGGTCAACTTTCCTCTCCAGACCCTCTCGGATCTCTCGGAAGGAGGCGAGGTCGGCCTGTCGCTGGGCCGGCTCCGCCGCCGGCTCCGCCGCCGGCTCCGCCGACGCCCGCTGAGCTTCCGTCGTCATCCGTGCCGCCGCCCGCGTCGCCCTCGCCGCAAAGAGCCCGGATCGCAACAGCGCGGCTGCCCCGAGCAGCGACGCAACGATCCCCCACACTCCGGTCATCTACGCTCCCTCCGTGCTGCGTGGGGAACGGAGAATTCCGGTACCGTCGCCGCCCACAAGATGAGGCCCACGTGCCCGATCGCGTACCAAGCGGCCAGGGCCAGGCCGCGCGCGTATGCGCCCGTGAGGGCGCCCCACAGGAACGCGCTGCCCCAGACGAACGGCGGGACCAGGGCCGCGAAGAACCCGGCCCCGTCCCGGCCGACGCGCAGCCAGGCGCATGCGAAGGTGACCGCCCCGCAGATGATCCAGACGGAGGACCAGCAGCGGATGTCCGCGAACCTGGTGAGCAGCCCCAGCCCGATCGGATCGGGGTTCGGCTGGAGGGCGTAGCCGAGCCTGAAGCAGATTGGGGCGCTCAACGGGCCCCCGTTAGGCCACGGTTTGGCCAAACCGTGGAAACAGATCAAGGCCCGACCCGCTTCCGCAGGTCAGACCTTGATCTTTCAGGGTGAGTGACGGGACTTGAACCCGCGGCCACCTGGACCACAACCAGGTGCTCTACCAACTGAGCTACACCCACCGTGACCGGTCTTTTTCGTGACCGGCTGAGAAAAAGTGTACAGGGTTCGCGAGGGTGCTCGCGCCAGGGTTTCCGTCGGCCTCTCCAGGGCCTGCGACGGACCGCTAAACAGCCCCCTCAGCTGCGCTGACGTGCTTCGCCGCGATCTTCTTCGCGGTCTCCGAATCCGGCCCCGGCTGCGGTACGAACACGGCCTCGCGGTAGTAGCGCAGCTCGGTGATCGAGTCGCGGATGTCGGCGAGGGCGCGGTGGTTGCCGTTCTTGTCCGGGCTGTTGAAGTACGCCCGCGGGAACCAGCGCCTGGCCAGCTCCTTCACGGACGACACGTCCACGATCCGGTAGTGCAGGTAGGTCTCCAGCTCCCGCATGTCGCGGGCGAGGAAACCGCGGTCGGTGCCGACGGAGTTCCCGCAGAGCGGGGCCTTCCTCGGCTCCTTGACGTGCTCCTTGATGTACGCCATGACCTGCGCCTCGGCGTCGGCGAGGGTCGTGCCGAGCGCGAGTTCGTCGAGGAGGCCGGAGGAGGTGTGCATCTGGCGCACGATCTCCGGCATGGTCTCCAGGGCGGCGTCGGGCGGGCGGATCACGATGTCCACGCCTTCGCCGAGCACGTTGAGCTCCGAGTCGGTGACCAGTGCGGCCACCTCGATAAGTGCGTCGTCCGTCAGCGAGAGCCCGGTCATCTCGCAGTCGATCCACACCATGCGATCGTTCATGCGGTCACCCTATGGGGTGCGGGGCGCTTGCAGTCCCGGGCGCGGGTGGCCGGCCGGGTGCGGTCGCTGCGGGTGCGGGTGCGGGGCCGCTGGGTGGTCGGTTCGCGCGGGTGCGAGGTGGTCTGGTCGCGCAGCTCCCGCGCGTCCCCGACGGGGCGGGCTGTGGTCGTTCGCGTACGTCGCCCTGGCGGCAGTTCCCGCGCGCCCCCGGCGGGGCACGTCCGCAGCCCCCGGCGGCGGGACGCCCCGGGGGCTGACGGGCGGACACGGGGGACACGGGCGGACACGGTACCGGGGGGCGGCCCCCGGTGGACGCAGCCTCCCTGCTCCGGCTCGCCGCCCCCGTGCGCCGCCCCCCGTACCGCCTACCTGATCCGGCCCGGCACGTAGTCCGACCCCAGCCGCCCGTTCTCCGGCTGGACCGCCGCCGACGCGCCCCCTGCCCCGGGCACACTCGCCGCGGCGGCCCTGCGCATCTGCTGCGGCACCGCCTCCGTCAGGGAGGACGTGGACGACGTCCCCACGGTGACCGGGTCGCCGGACGGCCGCCGGGCGCGGTACGCCGCCCGGTAGGCGGCGGGCGAGGATCCGAGCTGCCGTCGGAAGTGCCCGCGCAGCGCGACGGGGGAGCGGAAGCCGCACCGGCCCGCCACCTCGTCCACCGAGTAGTCCGACGTCTCCAGCAGCCGCTGTGCCTGTAGCACCCGCTGGGTGATCAGCCACTGGAGTGGAGCGCTCCCAGTCAGCGTTCTGAAACGGCGGTCGAACGTGCGGCGGCTCATGTAGGCCCTCGCCGCCAGCGTCTCCACGTCGAACTGCTCGTGGAGGTGCTCCAGGGCCCACGCGACGACCTCCGCGAGCGGATCGGCGCCGATCTCCTCAGGTAAAGACCTGTCGAGGTAGCGCTCCTGCCCGCCGCTGCGGCGCGGCGGCACGACGAGCCGCCGGGCCAGTGCCCCGGCCGCCTCCGTACCGTGGTCGGTGCGCACGATGTGCAGGCACAGATCGATCCCGGCGGCCGTTCCCGCCGACGTGAGCACGTCGACGTCGTCGACGAAGAGCTCCCGCGGATCGACGTGCACCGACGGATAACGCTTGGCGAGCGTCGGCGCGTACATCCAGTGGGTGGTGGCCGGCCGTCCGTCGAGCAGACCGGCGGCGGCGAGCACGAAGGCTCCCGTGCACAGTCCGACGATCCTCGCCCCCTCCTCGTGCGCGCGACGCAGCGCGTCCAACGCCTCGGCGGGCGGCGGGGAGGTGATGGACCGCCAGGCCGGTACTACTACCGTCCCGGCGTGGCTCATCGCCTCCAGGCCGTACGGTGCGGTCAGTTCGAGGCCTCCGGTGGTACGGAGTGGTCCTTCCTCGCCTGCGCACACCAGCAGTCGGTAGCGCGGAACCCCGGCGTCCTGGCGGTCGATACCGAAGACGGAGAGCGGGATGGAGCTCTCGAAAATGGGTCCCCCACTGAAAAGCAGCACCGCTACGATTTCCCGGCGGCGTCGCCCGGACAGCTTCCGGGCAGCCTCCGGCGGTGCGGCCAAGTCCTGGCTCATGGCGCTAAGCCCCCCTCGGTGGTCGCGGCTCCCTGTTCGTGACGGGCCTGTCGCTCCTGCACACTGCTCCTCGAAGTCGCAGTCCCTAGGTCCTGCACGGTTCCCCCGCCGTCGAATAACCCCATGATCGAATCTACTGTGTCGCGTGGCGCCGCCGTGACAAGTTCCGGAACCGGCGCTATGTCGACATGGCAACTTGGCGCGAAGCATTCGATCAGGAAGCGTTCCACTCCGGGGCCGTGCAGGGAAGTGCGCGTCTCGCTCATGGCCCGTCCCCGTAGGGTGCGCGGGCGGCGAGCGGTCCTTTCTTCGCAGGTGGCAGGGGGGTTGGCGGGGGAACCCCCCAAGGGTCGGGGTCAAGCCGGAAGTTGGCTGAAAAGCAACGGGCACGCATGTGCGAAACCGTCACTCACCCGGCGCGCGACCCTGCGTTCTGTAATCGGACCCAGGAAATGTTCGTGCGATGTTCAAGCGCCGCGCGAGCGAAATGGACGGAATTGCGTGCGCGCGGGGCCGCCCGGGAGCCGCGTCCGTTCTACGGGTCCGCCCTGCGTCCGCCGCGGTGCGTCCCGGATCCGGTCCGGCTGTGCCGACCGCGGTGGACGCCGCCCTGGAGTTCCTCGGGAAGGTCGCGGGCCGCCGCGCGCTCGGACCGGCGCAGCAACAGGCGGCAGACGACGGTGACGGCGGCGAGTCCGGCAGCCGCCACCGCCGCGCTGCCCGGTGAGCCTCCGTACCCGATGAGGACTCCGGGGACGAGAAGGCAGCTGAAGGCCGCCCAGCGGACCACGTCCCCGGCCGATCCGGACCCCGGCCCGGAGGTCGACGGCGGCTCGGCGGGCCCACGGTGGCCCTGGGGTGCGTGGGTCTCCTGGTGCATGTGGGACGCATGGGATCCCTGGCGCGAGGGGGAGCCGTGGAGCTCCTGGGAGGGCTCGTGGGTGCGGGGCGACGAGGGGTGCGAGGGGTCGGGCACGGCACTCTCCCTTCCTTCTGGACGCAGGACCGGGCGGGCCCGGGAGACGGAGGGGATGGGGGCGGACGGAGAACGGAACCTGATCAACGAACGGGTGGGCCCGTCGGTCACGAGGGACGGCCCGCCCCGTCCGGAAGCGTCCGCGAAGGAGCCCCCGGGGCGACCGTTTGCAGCCACCGGAGGCAGCCCCCGGAGGGCGGCCGCGTCAGCCCGCGCACACGAGGCGCACCCCGGTGCGCGCCCACGGGGTGACGGGGGAGTGAAAACCGCTGTACAGGCCAGCGGGCATTGCGATACGGGCCGGTGTCGTGCATGCTCCCTGGAACCCGCACGCCACGACCCGCATGTTCGCGGGGACCGGTTCGCGGGGGCTGGGCAGGGGAGGAGTGCCGCCGTACCCTTGGGGGTATGGCCTTGGGAAGATGATTCCCGGACAGCTCCACTGCCGCCGGGTTGTCGTCGGGCAAGCCAAGCAGATGTTCGTACGTCCACTGTTGTAGCCCTCTGAGGATCCAGACGCCGAGACACCGATGGCCGGTCACGAAATTCCCGAACCCGCGGACCGCAAGCAGGTCGCCGATCCGCGCGCCGATCGCGGCGCCGAGTCGAGCGGCGACCTCTACGCGCTGCCGGAGCCGCGGCACGCCTGCGATCCCGCCTTCCGGCACGGTGTCGTCGTCGGCTTCGACGGCTCCACCTCCAGCGAGCGGGCCCTCGCGTACGCGATCGGCATGGCCAGGCGGCTCGGCCAGGGCCTGATCATCGTCCACGTCGCCAACCGGCTGCCGACGACCGTGTGGGCGGGCTGCGAGCCGCCGGTCTTCGTCGACGTGCCGGACCACCGCACCGAGGTGCTCGGGCTCGAACTCGCCTGCGCGGACTACCTCGCCGAGGTGCCGTGGATCCTGGTCGAGCGCGGCGGCGACATCTGCCACGAGCTGGAGGAGGTCGGCCGGGAGTACGAGGCCGACGCGATCGTGGTGGGCTCCACGCACGGCCTCGTGGGGCGGCTCTTCGGCTCGGTGGCGGGCCGACTGGCCAAGCGGGCCCAGCGCCCGGTCGTGGTCATCCCGTAAGGCCCGCGCGATTCCGTGAGGGCCCCCGGCGCCCCCGGCCCCGTCATGCGCCGGATTTCCATGACGGTCCCTGACGCGTCGCGCGCCCCCGCCCCAGTCTCCTGACGCCCGCAAGGCTTCGTCGCACGGCCCCGATGGGCCTGACCCCCCAGGGGCTTCGTCACGCGGCCCCGACGTGCCCGGAGCGCCCCAAGGCTTCGTCACGCGGTCCCGATGGGTCGTGACGTCCGCGAGGCTTCGTCACGCGGCCCCGGCATGCCCGTAGCGCCTCCAGGGAGTTTCCGAACACCCGCAGGGCCTCGCACGCCGTGGTGGGACGCTATTGGTTGATTACCAACAGCATCCGTGGTGGCGGTGCGGGGCCCTGCGGGTGTTCGTGGGCGTGGGAGCCGGGGCTATTCGACCGTGACGGACTTCGCCAGGTTGCGCGGCTTGTCGATGTCGCGGCCCATCGCCAGTGCGGTGTGGTACGCGAGGAGCTGGAGCGGGATGCCCATCAGGATCGGGTCCAGTTCCGGCTCGTTCTTCGGCACCACGAGGGTGTGGTCGGCCTTCTCCTGCTCGCGGTGGGCGACCGCCAGGATCCGGCCGCTGCGGGCCTTGATCTCTTCGAGGGCGGCGCGGTTCTTCTCCAGCAGGTCGTCGTCCGGGACGATCGCCACGGTCGGCAGCGCGGGCTCGATGAGGGCCAGCGGGCCGTGCTTGAGCTCGGAGGCCGGGTATGCCTCCGCGTGGATGTAGGAGATCTCCTTGAGCTTCAGGGAGGCTTCCAGGGCGACCGGGTAGCCGCGCACGCGCCCGATGAACATCATCGACTGGGCGCCCGCGTAGGCCTCCGCGACCTCCTTGATCCTGTCCTCGGTCCGCAGGATCTCGGCGATCTGCTCGGGCAGCTTGCGCAGGCCCTCGATGATCCGCTTGCCGTCGGAGACGGACAGGTCGCGGATGCGGCCCAGGTGCAGCGCGAGCAGCGCGAAGGCGACGACGGTGTTGGTGAAGCACTTGGTGGAGACGACGCAGACCTCCGGGCCCGCGTGCACGTACACGCCGCCGTCGGCCTCGCGGGCGATGGCCGAGCCGACCACGTTGACGACGCCCAGCACCCGGGCGCCCTTGCGCTTCAGCTCCTGCACGGCGGCGAGGACGTCGTAGGTCTCACCGGACTGGGAGACGGCGATGTACAGGGTGTCGGGGTCCACGACCGGGTTGCGGTAGCGGAACTCCGACGCGGGCTCGGCGTCGGCGGGGATGCGGGCCAGGGACTCGATGAGCCCGGCGCCGATCAGACCCGCGTGGTAGGAGGTGCCGCAGCCGAGGATCTTGATCCGGCGCACGCCGCGGGCCTCGCGGGCGTCCAGGTTGAGGCCGCCCAGGTGCACGGTGGAGAAGCGGTCGTCGATCCGGCCGCGCAGCACGCGGTCCACGGCGTCGGCCTGCTCGCTGATCTCCTTGTGCATGTACGTGTCGTGGCCGCCCATGTCGTACGACTCGGCCTCCCACTCCACGGTGGTCGGCGTCGCCGAGGTGGTCGAGCCCTCGGTGGTGTACGTACGGAAGTCGTCGGCCTTCAGCGTGGCCATCTCGCCGTCGTCCAGGGTGACGATCTGGCGGGTGTGCGAGACCAGGGCGGCGACGTCGGAGGCGACGAACATCTCCTTCTCGCCGATGCCCAGGACGACCGGGGAGCCGTTGCGGGCGACCACGATGCGGTCGGGGAAGTCCGCGTGCATGACGGCCAGGCCGTACGTGCCCTCGACGTGGCGGAGGGCCTCGCGGACCTTCTCCTCCAGCGTTTCGGCCTGGGCGCGGGCGATCAGGTGGACGACCGTCTCGGTGTCGGTCTCGGAGGCGAAGACGACGCCGTCGGCGGTCAGCTTGGCGCGCAGGTCGTCGGCGTTGTCGATGATGCCGTTGTGGACGACGGCGACCTTGCCCTCGGTGTCCAGGTGCGGGTGCGAGTTGTCGTCGGAGGGGGCGCCGTGGGTGGCCCAGCGGGTGTGCGCGATGCCGGTGGTGCCCGCGAAGCGCTTGGGGACCTTGGCCTCCAGGTCACGGACCCGGCCCTTGGCCTTGACCATGCGCAGACCGGCGGCCTTGGGGCTGGTGATGACGATGCCCGCCGAGTCGTATCCCCGGTACTCCAGGCGCTGGAGACCTTCCAGGAGCAGGGGGGCGACGTCCCGCTTGCCGATGTAACCGACGATTCCGCACATAAAGACTGTCCTCCGAGTGGTGTGGGGTGCTGCCTGCTGCCTGACCGCGGCAGGTTCAGCCGTAGACGATGCGGCGCAGCTGGCGGAGCGAGAGCTCCGGCGGTGCGACCGCGCGGTGCGGCAGTTCGGCCGCGATCCGCTCGAAGATCTCCGTGTTCACGGCGCCGCCGGCCTGTAGTTCGCGGTGGCGGCGACGGACGAACTCCTCGGTCGTCTCGTCGAAGTAAGCCAGTACGTCGAGCACGACCCGGGCCGCCTCGCCGCGCGGCAGCGCGGTGGAGCGGACCAGATGGTCGACGAGGTCGTCGTGGGACGACGTGGGAGACGTACGGCGTTCGAGCACCCGTTGATACTGGGGTAGACGGCGACTCTGTGCAAGAATCCTGCCCGATATCGGGCAGGATTCCTCTTGATCGCCCCACGGATGGCCGTTGGTCTGGACTAAAGCCGCTTCAGCACTGCCTGCTTGGCGCGCGTGAACTCCTCATCGGTCAGGACCCCCGCCTGGTGCAGCTCGCCCAGTTCGCGCAGCCGTCTCAGCAGCGCGTCGTGGTCGTCGGCGACCGCGGGCGCGGCGGGAAGGGCGGCGGCCGGGGCCAAGGACTTCTCCAGTGCCGGCAGGGATCCTGCGGACGCCGCCGGATGGGGGAGGCGGACGAGAACGGCGGCGGCCACCAGTGCGGCCGTGTACTCCTTCTTCGACAGCCCCCACAGGTCCACCGCGCACGGGTCGTACTTGGGGGCCGGGACCTTGCCGGTGGGCCGGCCGGTGTGGAAACGGAGGTAGCCGTTCTCCAGCCCCCTCGACGGCAGCCACTCCACACCGGTGATGTCCGACAGCGGCAGGGTGGACGGCCCGCCCGAGGACTTGGACTCCTCGGCCTTCCAGTTCCACGTCAGCCGCACCGTCTCCCCGTCGAAGGAGGCCGTCCCGTCCCCGCCGCCGCCCGAGACCGGCACCGAGGGACCGGGCAGCAGGAAGCGGTCCACCGGGTCGGCGGACACCTGGTCCAGGAGCAGGGCGTTGCGGACCTCGTCCACGAAGTACTCGGCGACGCCCGTACGGTCCGGCTCGACCGCGAGCCGGTAGGGGTCCGCGCTGTCGCCGAGCCGGCCGTTGGCGGCCAGCAGCAGGGGGCACGCCCCTTCCCGCAGGCGCAGCCGCAGTCCGCCGCCCTTGCGGCCGGGCTCGTAGGCCACGCCCGTCAACGCGCTCAGGGGCACTTCGAGTTCGCCCAGCGCCTGCCGCAGGGGATGCACCTTGCTGCCGCGGCCGGGGACGATGCGCACCGTCCCGCCGTCGAAGGTCCACGTGCCGTCCTTCTGAAGAATTTCCGCCATACGGGGGATTCTCCCACCGGGATGGGTGCGGGAAAGGGGGGCGTCGGGGACGCTGCGGGGTGTGCGGGGGATTGGTCTACACCCTTGACCCCGTTGCGACTTGGGCGGTACGCATGTGTCTGCCACGTACGTACCGAGTACACGCCACAGTTGCGCCGCCCCTTCGAAGGGACCCGCTTGTGAGACACCGTCGTACGATTCCGCGCCTGCTCGCCCCGCTGCTCCTCGTCGCCGCCGTGGGCGTGTCCGGCGTCGGCGCGGCCCCCGCGCCCGACGCCGCGCCCGCCCCCCGGCCGCTGGGGCAGGTCGTCCCCGCCCCGGCGTCCGTCGCCGCCGGAGGCCCCGGCTACACGATCACGCCCCGCACCGCGATCCGGGTCGGCCACCAGGCCGACGCGAGGAAGGTCGGCGACGCCCTCGCGAAGGTGCTGCGGCCCTCCACCGGATACGAGTTGCCCGTCACCGCGTCCGAGGGCCGCGACGGCATCCGGCTGAAGCTCAAGCACCGGGACGCCTCCCTCGGCGACGAGGGCTACAGGCTGGAGTCCGACCGGCACGGCGTCACCGTCACCGCCCGCAGGCCCGCCGGCCTCTTCCACGGCATCCAGACCCTGCGCCAGCAGCTCCCCGCCTCCGTCGAGCGGACGACCCGGCAGCCCGGCCCCTGGCGGATCGCGGGCGGCACGATCAAGGACGTCCCGCGATTCGGCTACCGCGGCGCGATGGTCGACGTCTCCCGCCACTTCTTCACCGTCGGCCAGCTCAAGCGCTACATGGACCAGCTGGCGCTCTACAAGATCAACAAGCTGCATCTGCACCTGTCCGACGACCAGGGCTGGCGCATCGCCGTCGACTCCTGGCCCCGACTGGCCACGTACGGCGGCTCCACCCAGGTCGGCGGCGGTCCGGGCGGCTACTACACCAAGGCGCAGTACAAGGAGATCCTCCGGTACGCGGCCGACCGCCACATGGAGGTGATCCCCGAGATCGACGTCCCGGGCCACACCAACGCCGCCCTCGCCTCGTACGCCGAACTGAACTGCGACGGCGTCGCCCCGCCCCTCTACACCGGCATCGAGGTCGGCTTCAGCTCGCTGTGCGTCGACAAGCCCCTCACGTACAGGTTCCTGGACGACGTGATCGGCGAGATCGCCCGGATGACACCCGGTCAGGTCATCCACATCGGCGGCGACGAGGCCCACGCCACGCCCCACGCGGACTACGTGAAGTTCATGGCGAGGGCGCAGGCCATCGTCGGCAAGTACGGCAAGACGGTGATGGGCTGGCACCAGCTCGCCACCGCCGACCCGGTCCCGGGCTCGGTCCTGCAGTACTGGGGCACCGACAAGGAGGCCGGCGAGCGCAAGAAGGTCGCCGACGCCACGCACCGCAACGGCGCGAAGGTCGTCATCTCCCCGGCCGACCGCAGCTACCTCGACATGAAGTACACCAAGGACACCCCGCTCGGCCTGAAGTGGGCCGGTTTCGTCGAGGTGCAGAAGTCGTACGACTGGAACCCGGGCGCCTACCTGGAGAACGCCGCCCCCGGCTCCGTCATCGGCGTCGAGGCCCCGGTCTGGTCCGAGACGCTCAAGACGTCCGCCGACATCGAGTACATGGCCTTCCCGCGCCTTCCCGGCATCGCGGAACTGGGCTGGTCCCCGGAGTCCGCGCACCACTGGGACGGGTACCGGACCCGGCTCGCGCAGCAGGGGCCGCGGCTCACCGCGCTGGGCATCGACTTCTACCGGTCGCCGCAGGTGCCCTGGGCGAAGGAGTAGCCGCACCCGGCAGGGGGAGGGGGCGCGCCGGGACCGTCCGGCGCGCCCCCTCCTGCTCGTGGGGTCCCGCGCGGGGCTACGAGACCTCGTGCTCCGAGGCGGCCTCGCGCAGACCGTCCTCCGTCAGACCCTGCCGCCAGTAGCCGGTGAAGGTGATGCGGCGGCGGTCGTAGCCGCGGTCGTTCACGAAGTGGCGGCGCAGCGCACGGACGCAGGACGCCTCGCCCGCGATCCAGACGTACGGGGCGACCGCGTCCGGGAGTTCGGCCGCGGCGAGCGCCTCGGCGGGGCCGGGCGCCTGCTCGTCCCGTACGAGATACGTGATCCGGGCGCCCGCCGGGGCCTTCAGCCCGATCGCGTCCCGCGGGTGCTGGACGGTGATCCACGCCGTGACGGGCATGTCGGCGGGGAGCTGCTCCAGGGCGGCGGACGCGGCGGGCAGGGCCGTCTCGTCGGCCCACAGGACGACGTGGTCGGTGTCGGGGGCGGGCCGGAAGCGGACACCGGTGTTGTCGGGGACGGCCGGGCCGAGAACGGCGACGCGGTGGCCGGGGGCGGCCTGTTCGGCCCAGCGGCAGGCGGGGCCGCCGTCGGGGTGCAGGGCGAAGTCGATGTCGATCTCGGGCGTCGGCTGCGTGCGCTGGGCGCGGACGGTGTACGAGCGCATGACCGCACGCACGCCGGCGTCCATCGTCCGGTACGAGGTGAACCAGTCGGGGTCCGTCTCCGGCGGAAGCACCGGCTCCGGCTGGCCGGGGTGCGGCAGGAAGAGGGAGAGCGACTGGTCCCGGCCGCCGGAGCGGAAGGCGTCCAGGCTGTCGCCGCCGCGGCCGTCCCGGCCCTCCCCGCCGAAGGTGACCCGCAGCAGCGAGGGGCTGAGCCGCTCGGTGCGTAGCACGGTCAGGCGGAACAGGCGGTACGGGAGCGTCTGGTCGGACTGCGCGTTCTGCGCCGGCTGGTCGGACACGGGCGGCCTCCTGGCAGGGGAGCGGGGCGGTGGGCTGTGGCGACGGGCGGGTCCGGACGCGGAGAGGGGTGTGGCGGGGGCGATGGGGCGGGCCCGGACGCGGAGAGGACTGCGAGGGGCGGGTCAGGACGCGGAGGAGGCGCGACCGGATGTGCCTGACGCGGAGAGGGCGGCGACGGCGCGGGACCGGAGGCGGGTGGGAGGCGGCGGCGCGGGCCGGGCGCCGCGGCGGGCCGGGCCCGGGGCTCGCGCGCCGGTCCCGGCCCGCCGCAGCGGGGTGACCTGGAGTCAGGAGACCTTCTTGGCCGTCTCGATGGCCTTGGCCAGGTCGTCCAGGACCGGCGCGCACTTGGCGTACGAGAAGATCGGCTCGGTGACGCGCGGAATGACCTGCCCGGCCTTGACCGCGGGGAGCTGCGCCCAGGTCGGCTTGGCGCTGAGGTCCTTCGGCTGGAGCACGGCCGAGCGGTTGTCCATCATGATCACGTCCGCCGCGTACTTGCCGACCTGCTCCCAGCTCAGACCCTCGAAGAAGCCCTGGGCGTCCACCTTCGGCTCGACGAACTTCACGCCCAGCTCCTGGAAGTACAGGGTGTCGGCGCTCATCTTCGCGAGCGAGACGTAGAACAGCTCGGCGGACGCCGAACCGATCAGGACCTTGATCTCGGGCCGGGCCTTGGCGGCGGCGCGCAGCCGGGCGGCGGCCTTCTCGAAACGGGCCTTCGCGTCGACGGTCGGCTGCGCCTTGAGGTCGGCGCCGAGGGAGGCGGCCAGCCCGGCGTGGCGGGCCAGGGCCTTCTCCATGTTGGTGTTCGACGCCCACAGGGCGACGGAGGGCGCGAGCGAGTCGATCTTCTTCGCGGACTGTTCGGGGACGTACCAGAGGACGTCCTTCTCCCACATCGGCGCGATGAGCAGCTCCGGTACGAGCTTGGCGTACTTCTCGACGTTGAACTCGCCGTAGACGTTGCCGAGGATCTCCAGCTTGGAGACGTCCATGTCGCCGGCCTGGACGTCGGCCTTGCCGTCCTTGGTCTTCGTCGGGCCGAAGACGCCCTTGACCTCGATGCCGTAGTCGTACAGGGCGGCGGCCGTGCCGGTGAAGGCGACGATGTTCTTCGGGACGGCCTTCGTCTCGACCTTCCGGCCGCGGTCGTCGGTGAAGGTCCACGGGCCGGACTTCTCGGCGGCCTTCTCGCCCTTGTCGCCGGAGGACTTCTCGCCGCCGCACGCGGCCAGTGCGGCGCCGGCGCCGAGCGCACCGCCGACGGCGAGCAGGCCGCGACGGGTGGGACGGGAGAGGCGGGACTGCGAGGGCATGGCGACTCGGCTTTCGTACGGGCGGAACAGCGGAGCCTCCGGACGCTTTCCGAAAGCTTTGCGGGAAGGTTAGCCTAACCTTCCCGATGGCTGGAAAGCGCCGTCCCCGTTCCGCCCGTACGCGGGCTCCGCACCGGCTACGCGTGCATCCCCAGCTCCCGCGCGATCAGCATCCGCTGCACCTCGCTCGTGCCCTCGCCGATCTCCAGAATCTTCGAGTCGCGCCACATGCGGGCCACCGGGTACTCGTTCATGAAGCCGTACCCGCCGTGGATCTGGGTGGCCTCGCGGGCGTTGTCGACGGCGACCGTCGAGGAGTACAGCTTCGCGATGGCCGCCTCCTTCTTGAACGGCTCGCCGTTGACCAGGCGCGACGCGGCGTCGTGCCAGCCGACGCGTGCCATGTGGGCGCGCATCTCCATGTCGGCGATCTTGAACTGGACTGCCTGGTTGTCGCCGATCGGCCTGCCGAACGCGTGGCGCTCGGCGGCGTACTTCAGCGACTCGTCCACACAGCCCTGCGCGAGCCCGGTGGCCAGCGCGGAGATGGCGACGCGTCCCTCGTCGAGGATGCGCAGGAACTGGGCGTAGCCGCGGCCCTCCTCGCCGAGCAGGTTGGCGGCCGGGACCCGTACGTCGGAGAAGGACAGCTCACGGGTGTCCGACGCGTTCCAGCCGACCTTCGAGTAGGGGGCGGCGACGGTGAAGCCGGGGGTGCCGGAGGGGACGATGATCGAGGAGATCAGCGGCTTCCCGTCGGGCTTGCGGCCGGTGACCGCGGTGACCGTGACCAGGGCGGTGATGTCGGTGCCTGAGTTGGTGATGAAGCACTTGGAGCCGTTGATCACCCACTCGTCGCCGTCGCGGACGGCCGTCGTCCGGGTGCCGCCCGCGTCCGAGCCCGCGCCCGGCTCCGTCAGCCCGAACGCGCCCAGCGCCTCTCCGGAGCACAGTCGGGGCAGCCACTGCCGCTTCTGCTCCTCGGTGCCGAACCGGAAGACCGGCATCGCGCCGAGCGAGACGCCCGCCTCCAGGGTGATGGCCACCGAGGAGTCCACCCGGGCCAGTTCTTCGAGGGCGATGCCGAGGGCCAGGTAGTCGCCGCCCATCCCGCCGTACTCCTCCGGGAACGGCAGCCCGAACAGCCCCATGCGGCCCATCTCGCGCACGATCTCGTAGGGGAACTCGTGCCGCTCGTACAGGTCGCCGATCTTCGGGGCGACGACGTCGTGCGCGAACTCCTCGACCGTGCGGCGGAGTTCCTGGTGCTCGGAGCTGAGGCGGTGGTCCATCTGGCTGCTCATTCCTGGTGAGAGAGGGCGCGGACGGTGCGGGACGGGCTGGGTCGGCCCAGGTGCTCCGCCATCCACACGCTCGTGGCGGTGAGGCGGGAGAGGTCGACCCCGGTGTCGATGCCGAGGCCGTGCAGCATCCAGACGAGGTCTTCGGTGGCGAGGTTGCCGGTGGCGGACTTGGCGTACGGGCAGCCGCCGAGCCCTCCGGCGGAGGCGTCGACGGTGGTGACGCCGTGCCGGAGGGCGGCCAGGGTGTTGGACAGGGCCTGGCCGTAGGTGTCGTGGAAGTGGACGCCGATCCGGTCGGTGGCGATGCCCGCGGCGTTCAAATCGGCGAGAAGAGCGGCGACCTGGCCCGGGGTGGCGACGCCGATCGTGTCGCCGAGGGACAGCTCGTCGCAGCCCATGTCGGTCAGGCGACGGGACACGGCCACCACCTGGGCGGCCGGAACCGGCCCCTCCCACGGGTCGCCGAAGCACATGGAGAGGTAGCCGCGCACCCGCGCACCCGCCGCCTTCGCGCGGGTGACGACCGGCTCGAACATGGCGAGGGCCTCGTCGACCGTCCGGTTGAGGTTGGCCTCGGCGAACGACTCGGTGGCGCTGGCGAACACGGCGACGTCGCGCGCGCCCAGGGCGAGCGCGCGGTCCAGGCCCCGCTCGTTGGGAACGAGGACCGGCAGCCTCGTACTGCCCGCGAGGTCGTCGAGCTGCGGGAACAGGGCTTCGGCGTCCGCGAGTTGGGGCACCCACTTGGGGTGGACGAAGCTGGTGGCCTCGACGGTGGCGAGACCGGCGGCGGCCAGCCGGTGGATGAACTCCGCCTTCACCCCGGTGGGGACGGCCGTCTTCTCGTTCTGCAGCCCGTCACGGGCGCCGACCTCGTGAATGCGCACGCGGGCGGGCAGTTGGGGATCCCGAACGGTCATGGGCAGGCCGGGTGTCACGACTCCTCCTCGGGGGCGACGACCGCCAGGACCTGGTCCATGGCGACGGTGGCACCGGCCCGCACGTCGAGTTCGGTGACGGTGCCTGCGTGCGGGGCGGAGACGACGTGCTCCATCTTCATCGCCTCCACCACCAAAAGACTCTGCCCGGCGGCGACCCGGTCGCCGACGGCCACCTTGACGACGGTGACCGTGCCGGGCATCGGCGCGGTCAGGGCGTCGAGGCCGGAGTGCGCCGCGCCCGAGAGAGTGGCGGCGACGGGGTCGTGCGTCTGGACGTGCCAGGCGTCGCCGTCCCGTCCCAGCCAGACGCCGTCGGACGACACGGCGGTGCGGAAGGTGTGGGTGAGTCCGTCCAGTTCCACGGTCGCCCGGCCGGGCTCCACGCGGTGCACGCCCCGGGCCACGTGAGCGACGGGTTCGCCCCCCGGCACGCGCAGCCAGTGGGTCACCGGTGCGGGCACGCCGCCCATCCGCCACCCGTCGGTGACGGAGAACGGGTCGACCCACCCCCCGGCGTCCGGGCGCGGCGTCCGGGCGGCCTCGGCGACGGCGACGGCCGCCTCGTACACCTCCTGCGGCACGCCGTCGCCGATCAGCGACTCCGCGTCCCGTTCCACCAGGCCGGTGTCGAGATCGCCCGCGATCACGTCCGGGTGCGCGAGCAGCCTGCGCAGGAAGCCCGCGTTGGTCGGCACGCCGAGCGTCACCGTGTCCGCGAGGGCCGCGCGCAGCTTGCGCAGGGCGGTCGTCCGGTCGGGCCCGTACGCGATGACCTTCGACAGCATCGGGTCGTACAGGCTGCCGATCTCGGTGCCGACGGAGAGCCCCGAGTCGGTGCGGACGCCGTCGCCCTGCGGTTCGTGCAGGGCGAGGACCGTGCCGCCGGACGGGAGGAAGCCTCGCGCGCCCGCTTTCACGGACACGGTCTCGGCGCAGACGCGGGCCTCGATCGCGTGCCCGGTGAGGGTGATGTCGGCCTGAGTGAAGGGGAGCGGGGCCCCCGAGGCCACCCGGAGCTGCCACTCCACCAGGTCGATGCCCGTGATCAGTTCGGTGACCGGGTGCTCGACCTGGAGGCGGGTGTTCATCTCCATGAAGAAGTACGAGGCGGGGTCGTCGCCCGGGACGATGAACTCGACCGTGCCGGCCCCCGAGTACCCGCAGGACCGCGCCGCCTGGACCGCCGCCTCGCCCATCGCGGCCCGCGTCGCCTCGTCGAGCAGCACCGACGGCGCCTCCTCGATGATCTTCTGGTGGCGGCGCTGGAGCGAGCACTCGCGCTCACCGAGGTGGACGACGTTGCCGTGGCCGTCGGCCAGTACCTGGATCTCGATGTGGCGGGGCCGGTCGATCCACCGTTCCACCAGCAGCGTGTCGTCGCCGAAGGAGGAGCGGGCTTCGCGGCGGGCGGCGGCGATCTCGTCGGCGAGCAGGGCTTCGTCCCGTACCAGCCGCATGCCCTTGCCGCCGCCGCCGGCCGACGGCTTGAGGAGCACCGGCATCCCGATCTCCCGTGCCGCGTCGCACAGTTGGGCGTCCGTCAGCCCGGAGCCCGACGAACCCGGCACCACCGGGACGCCCGCCTCCCGCACCGTCGCCTTCGCGTGGATCTTGTCGCCCATGAGGGAGATCGCGGACGCGGGCGGGCCGATGAACACGAGCCCGGCCGACGCGCACGTGGCCGCGAACTCGGCGTTCTCCGCGAGGAAGCCGTACCCCGGGTGGATCGCCTGCGCGCCCGTGCGCACCGCCGCCTCGATCAGCTTGTCGGCGCGCAGGTAGCTCTCGGCGGCGGCGGGCGGGCCGAGGCGTACCGCCGTGTCCGCCGCGCGTACGTGCCGGGCGTCCGCGTCGGCGTCGCTGAAGACGGCCACCGAGCGGATGCCCAGCTCACGGAGGGTGCGGATGACGCGTACCGCGATTTCGCCCCGGTTGGCGACCAGGACCGTGTCAAACAAGGAAGTCATCACTTCTCACATCCGGAAGACGCCGAAGGCGGGGTCGGCGAGCGGGGCGTTGGCGCAGGCGGTGAGGGCGAGGCCGAGGACCTGACGGGTTTCGAGGGGGTCGATGACGCCGTCGTCCCAGAGGCGGGCGGACGCGTAGTAGGCGTTGCCCTGCGTCTCGTACTGGGCGCGGATCGGGTCCTTGAACTCCTCCTCGGCGTCCGCCGGCCACTGCTCGCCCCGGCCCTCGATCTGGTCCCGCTTGACCGTGGCCAGTACGGAGGCGGCCTGCTCGCCGCCCATGACGGAGATCTTCGCGTTGGGCCACATCCACAGGAAGCGGGGGGAGTACGCCCGCCCGCACATCGAGTAGTTGCCCGCGCCGTACGAGCCGCCGACGACGACGGTCAGCTTCGGCACCCGCGTGCACGCGACGGCGGTGACCATCTTCGCGCCGTGCTTGGCGATGCCGCCCGCCTCGTAGTCGCGTCCCACCATGAAACCGGAGATGTTCTGGAGGAAGAGCAGCGGAATGCCGCGCTGGTCGCACAGCTCGACGAAGTGCGCGCCCTTCTGGGCCGACTCGGAGAACAGGATGCCGTTGTTGGCGACGATGCCGACCGGGTGTCCGTGGATGCGGGCGAAACCGGTGACCAGCGTCTGCCCGTACTCCGACTTGAACTCCTGGAAGCGGGAGCCGTCGACGACGCGGGCGATGACCTCGCGGACGTCGTAGGGGGTGCGGGAGTCGACGGGAACGGCCCCGTACAACCCGGCAGGGTCGACCTCCGGCTCCTCGACCTCCCGCACGGACCAGGGCAGTTGTCCGCGAGCGGGCAGCGTCGCGACGATGTTCCTGACGATCCTCAGTGCGTGCGCGTCGTCCTCGGCGAGATGGTCGGTGACGCCGGACGTACGGGAGTGGACCTCGCCGCCGCCCAATTCCTCGGCGGTGACGACCTCGCCGGTCGCGGCCTTCACCAGCGGCGGGCCGCCCAGGAAGATCGTGCCCTGGTTCCGGACGATCACGGCTTCGTCGCTCATCGCGGGCACGTACGCCCCGCCCGCCGTGCACGACCCGAGCACGGCCGCGATCTGCGGGATCCCGGCTCCCGACATCCGGGCCTGGTTGTAGAAGATCCGCCCGAAGTGCTCACGGTCGGGGAACACCTCGTCCTGCAGGGGCAGGAAGGCACCGCCCGAGTCCACCAGGTACAGGCAGGGGAGGCGGTTCTCCAGCGCCACCTCCTGCGCCCGCAGGTGCTTCTTGACGGTCATCGGGTAGTACGTGCCGCCCTTGACGGTGGCGTCGTTGGCGACGATCACGCACTCGCGCCCGCTCACCCGGCCGATCCCGGCGATCACCCCGGCGGCCGGCGCCTGGTCCTCGTACATCCCGTTCGCGGCGAGCGGGGCCAGCTCCAGGAAGGGCGAACCCGGGTCCAGGAGGGTGTCCACGCGGTCGCGCGGCAGGAGCTTGCCGCGTGCGACGTGCCGCGCCCGGGACTTCTCGCCACCCCCGAGCCGGGCGGCTGCGAGCCGGGCGCGGAGGTCGTCCGCCAGCTTGCGATGGGCGGCCTCGTTGGCCTGCCAGACCGCCGACGAGGGGTCGGCGGTGCTGGTCAGCACCGGTGCCTGGGGTGGCTGCTGCTGCATTCTGTCGAGCTCCCTTGCCCGCCGGATGTGCGTGCCGCGCGGGCGGGCACGGGTACCCGCCGCGCGCGGTTAGTGACCGTTAACGCCTCTCCGAGGTTAACGAGCGCTAACGGCCCTGTCCAGGGGTGACGGGGCCGCGCGGAGGGGGAGTTGGCGCGGGGTCCGGGCCGGGTGCCGGGGCGGGAGACGGCCACGTCATGATCGTCGGATGACCACGAACGAACGGCCCCCGGGGGACACGGGTACCTCCGAACGGGCGATACGGGGGACGCGGGACGGTCGGGGCGTGCAGGACGCGGCGGGGGACCCGCCCCGGCACCCGGACCCGCCTCGGCACCCGGAGCCGGAGCGCCCGTTCCAGCCCCGGCGCCCGGTCCCGCCCCAGCACCCGGAGTCGGACCACCACCCGCACCCGCCCCACCACCCGGACCATCACCCGGACCCGGGCCCGGACGCGGTCCCGCCCCAGCATCCGCACGCGCTCCAGCCCCTTCACGCACCCCCGCCCCCGGCTCCGCACTCGCACGCGCACCCGGCCCCGCATCCGCATTCCCCCCAGCACCCGTACCCGCCCCACCACCCGCACCCGGCGGCCTTCCGGACCTCTCCGGTCCCCGTCGTCCCGCCAGGTCACCTCCGTCGGATCACCGAGATCGACGCCCTGCGCGGGTTCGCGCTCGCCGGGATCCTGGTCGTGAACGTGCTGATGATGTCCGGTGCCGCCGAAATGAGCAGCCTGACCGGCGGTGCGGGAGGCGCGGGCGCCAGCGGGAGCGCGGTTGCGGGGTCGGTGGCCCCCGGGGCGCTGGACGAGGCTTTCGCCCACTTGGTGACCTTCCTCGCGGCGGGCAAGTTCTACCTCCTGTTCGCCTTCCTCTTCGGTTACGGCTTCACCCTGCAGATGGCCTCCGCCGCACGCGACGGCGCCCGGTTCGCTCCCCGTACGGTCCGCCGTCTGCTCGGCCTGCTCGCCCTCGGCCTCCTGCACGCCGTGTTCCTCTTCGTCGGCGACATCCTCGTGACGTACGCGCTCCTGGGGCTCATCCTGCTCGCCGCCCGCAACGCCTCCCCCGGCGGCGCGTACCGGGCCGCGACCTGGACCTGGGGGGTGTTCGCCGTCCTCCTCATGCTCTTCTCCGCACTGACCGTGCTCGTCGGGCCGGAACCGGGCGACGCGGCCGAGGCGCGTGCGGAAGCCGCCGCACTGGCCGCCGCCTACCGGGGCTCGGCCGCCGACGTGATCGGTGCGAACGTGGGCCAGTACCCGTTGATGCTGATCGGCGCGGTGTTCATGGCGGGGATGGTGGTGCCGGCGTTCCTGATGGGGCTGGCGGCGGCCCGTACCGGCTGGTTCGACCGCGCGGAACCGGCACGCCTGCGCCGTACCGTACGGATCGGTCTGGCGGTCGGCGCGCCGCTGTCCGCGCTCTCGGCGTGCGCGACGGGCGGCGTGCTGTCCGAGCGGTGGCAGTTCCTGGGCATGGCGGTCGGCATGCTGTCCGCCCCGGCGCTGACGGCCGCGTACGTGGCCGGACTGCTTCTCTTCTTCCGCACCCGTCCGGGCCGCCGCGCGGTCTCCCTCCTCGCCCCGGCCGGGCGCATGTCCCTGACCCTCTACCTCACCCAGTCCCTGGTCATGGCCCTGGTCTTCACCGGCTACGGGCTCGGGCTGTACGCGAAGCTGGGCGTCGCCGTCCCGGTACTCCTCGCCCTCCTCCTGTACGCGGCCCAGCTCGCCGTCGCCGGACCGCTGATGCGGCGCTTCCGGCACGGGCCCGTGGAGTGGCTGCTGCGCACGTTCACCCTGTGGCGCAGGCCGGTCGCCGCCTCCCCGCGACCGGATGCCGGACGAGTTAACGAGCGCTAACCACACGGTCTAGAATGCCCTCATGAACACCCCAGCCGCCCCCGGCGGAACGTCCCGGGTCGCGGCCCCGACCCGCCGCGAGCAGATCCTCAGGGAAGCCGCGCGCCTCTTCGCCGAGCGCGGCTTCCACGGGGTGGGCGTCGACGAGATAGGCGCGGCGGTCGGCATCAGCGGACCCGGCCTCTACCGCCACTTCGCCGGCAAGGACGCGATGCTCGCGGAACTCCTGGTCGGCATCAGTGAGCGCCTCCTGGAAGGCGGCCGGGTCCGGGTGGAGGCGTCGGCGGGAGACCCCGCCACCCTCCTCGCCGCCCTCGTCGACGGCCACATCGACTTCGCCCTCGACGACCGCCCCCTCATCACCCTGCACGACCGCGAACTCGACCGACTGCGCCACGACGACCGGCACCGGGTGCGTCAACTCCAGCGCCAGTACGTGGAGTTGTGGGTCGCCACGGTCCGTGACCTGCACCCCGCGACCCCCGAGTCCGAAGCCCGCGCCGCCGTCCACGCCGTCTTCGGGCTACTCAACTCCACCCCCCACCTGGGCTCGGGCCTCCCGGACCGGGGCGCGACGGAGGCACTGCTGCGCCGGCTGGCCCACGGGGCGTTCGGGGCGCTGGGAGACTGAGGGGCGCGGGCGGACCGTCGTTCGCTTCGTCATCGACGACAACGACGTCACGCATGGCGTCATCGTCAGCGAGGACCCCGCAGACGTCGCCGTCGCATGCCACGCGCGTGATGCCGCTTGGCATCACGCGCGCCGTACCGCCCAGGCCGACCAGCAGGTACGTTCGACCATGTGAGCACGGACTTTCAGTCGGCCAGGGTTGCCCTCGGCGCGCGGTTGCGCGAACTGCGCGTCGAGGCGGGCCTCGACGGAAAGGGCGCTGCCGCCCGGCTGGGGTGGCAGCGTTCGAAAGTGTCCCGGCTGGAGAACGGGAAGCAGACCCCGTCGGCGGCGGACCTCGCTTCTTGGGCCGTAGCCGTGGGAAGACCGGATTGTGTCTCCGAGTTGCAGGGGCGTTTGACGGGCCTCGAATCGCAGTACCGGTCGTGGCGCAGGCAGTTGGCGCGCGGCCATCGTGCGCGTCAGGAACAGGGAATCGCGGAGACCGGTGGCAGCCGGACCATCCGGGGGGTGGAGGTCGCGCTCGTTCCTGGGCTGTTCCAGACGGCTGAGTATGCGAGGTGGGTGTTCCGCGCGAATGTGGAGTTCCATCGGATCGAGAAGGACACCGATGAGGCAGTGCGTGCACGTATCAGGGGCCAAGAAGTTCTGTACGAGCCCGGCCGCCGCTTCCGCTTCCTGATCTGGGAAGGTGCGCTCCATCTGCGTATCTGCCCTGCGGACGTGCATGCGGCTCAACTTGAGCGGCTGATCGGTCTGGTTGGTCTGGACACCGTGGAACTCGGCGTGATCCCGCTCCGTGCGGAGGTGCGCCGCACCCCCGCACACGGCTTCTGGATCTACGACCGCCGCCTGGTCATCGTCGAGACCATCAGCAACGAGATGTGGCTCGAAGACGAAGACACCATCTCCTTGTACGAACGGGCCTGGGACTGGCTCGCGGAATCTGCCGTCCACGGCACGGACGCGCAACGCCTCATCGGACGGGTTCGGGCGTCGTTGGACCGGCCGACCTAGGCAATCGGGCTCAACTGCTGCGCAACCACGCGCAATCCCGCGCAACCGACGCGCAGTCGGGCAATCGGCCGCTCTACCTTCCGGGTGACGGGTACTTCCGCCCGCGTTCCTCGCCACCGCGGCGAGGTGGCCCCGAGAGGAGAATCCCGGTGGACTTCTGCAACTCCGCCCACGTCGATACGTACGAGAAGCGCGTCCCGGACGGCGAAGGGTGGCGCGGCGTTCCCTTCCGACACCCGGCAGACCTGCCCGTCGTCGCCGACGGCGGCAAGCACGATGGCGGTCCCATGCCGCCCGAGGCCCCGCGCGACCCGCAACCGCAGGGAGGGGGCGGCAAGTGAGGGTGCCGGTTCCCCGGTCCCGGTAGCGCTGTCGCCCCACGCCGCCAGTGGACGGCGCGTGACCTCCGTCCCGCTGGCCGTGTCGGGCCAGGGGGACGGAGGGGCCGGGCCCGGTTGTCGGCCCGAGCGGCTAGGCGGAGTGCTTCAGGTCGGCCACGAAGGCGGCCCATGCGTGAGGGGTGAAGAGGAGGGCAGGGCCGGTGGGGCGTTTGCTGTCCCGCACCGGCACAGCGGTCGGGAGCCCTCCCGAAATCTCGACGCAGTTCCCCTGGTTGCCGCTGTAGCTGCTCCTGCGCCAGGACAGGCTGCCGAGGTCGGCAAGGGGCTTGTCTGTGTGCTTCACGTCAGTTCCCTTACTCGCCGCGCGATCATGTCACGCGAAGGATCTACGCCTCGCGCGGCTGCGCGCAGTAGGTCGAAGGTCCGGCCGTACACTGCCCGGTCGGAGTCCCGTTCGAGGTAGACACTACTGGCCAGTCCTTCCGAGTAGACCACGTCCAGGTCGGCCTGCACCGGGAACTGCATGATGACGAAAGGTCCGAGCATGCCCGCGTGCGAGCCGGCGTCGAACGGCAACACCTGCAGGGTGATGTTCGGTTCTTCTTGCATGTCCAGCAAGTGCGCGAGCTGCTTGCGCAGTTGTGCGGGGCCGCCCACCTCGCGGTGAAGGATCGACTCGTCGAGGATTGCCCACAACTTGAGCGGATCCTCACGTTTGAGAGCAGCGTTCTGGCGGGCCATGCGGACCTCCACCAGTGCGTTCACCTCGTCGGCCGACGATTCGGGCGGCAAGGCACGAATGACGGAGCGGGCGTAGTCCGGGGTCTGCAACAGGCCAGGGATCAACGTCGTTTCGAAGCAGCGCACTGATGAGGAATCTGCCTCAAAGCTGATGTAGTCAAGGTAGCGCGGGGTCAGTACATCGTTGTACGGCTGCCACCAGACCCGGCGCTTGCCCTCGCGGGCCAGAGTCTCCAGACCGCTTCGCCGCTCCTCGTCGTGTACGCCGTACAGGTCCAGCAGAGTGGTGACTTCGTGTGCCCGCAAACCGCTCCGGCCGCTTTCCAGTCGGCTGACTTTGGAAGCGTGCCATTTCATCGCTTCGGCCACTCCGTCTGCGGTGAGCCGGAGTTCCTCACGGATCTTGCGAAGCTCGGCGCCGAGCATGCGTCGCCGCATGGTGGGAATTGCCGACAACTCAACTACCTCCCCCGTGCCATTCAGTTGTGCTCAGTATGTCCGGCGGCTCGATCGAACGGCACTCGAACTTCTACAAGTGCACGTGCACTTCACTGGATGGCATTGCAACAAGGGCCGGTTGCGGGCACGCTGTTCCCGTGGTCGCACAGTGCTTTCAAGTGCTCACACTCCGGTGATCGTGGTGGCACGCGGGCGACCACACCCAAGAACCCCCGCGACCGCTGGAACCGGTCCGGGGGCATGGTCAACGCTTGCTAAGGAGCGTCAACGTGCAGAACCCTATCTCCCGCCTCCTCCGGCCGCTGCTGCGGTTTCCGGCCACGAGGGCCCGGTACGTCGTGAGCGCCGCACGCGGCGAGGTCCGCGTCCCGCGCCCCCATCGGCGGATCGTCGTGTGCCGGACGGCGGCCGCCCTCTTCGGGCCCGGGTCCTTTCCCGACCTGCGCGACTCGGCCGGCCGTTCCCTCCGGTCCGCCGAGCGCATCGCGTACGACAGGGCGGAGCGCGTCGAGGCCGGGCTGCGTCGGCAGCGGCGGCGGGCGCTCTGGCTGGCCTCGTACGGCATCGACTCCGGGCCCCGCGTCATTCACGGTGTGGTGGTCGCCCGATGACCGCCGAGGGGGACAGCGCCCCCGTCGTGCTGCGCTGGAACTACGACCCGCGTGCGGTCGGGAAGGCCCGTGCCGAACTGGGCAAGGTGCTGGCGGGCTGGGGAACGGCGGGGGAGGTGACGGACGCGGCGACGCTCGTCCTGTCCGAACTGCTCACGAACTCCCTGCGCCACGGGCGGGTGCCCGGCCGACTGGTGGAGACGCGGTTCCAGCAGGCCGGTTGCGGTGGCAGAGGCGTACGGCTGGAAGTGCACGACGCGTCCGCGAGGTGGCCCCTGGCGGTGGACGGGACGTCGGCGGAGCCGGATGCGTCCGGGGGACGCGGGCTGCTGCTGGTCGGGGCGGTCGCCGACCGGTGGGGCGTCGCGGCGCGGAACGGACCCGGGAAGTACGTGTGGGCCGAGTGCGGGGTGGCGGACGAAGTGGGGGAGCGGAAGGTCTGCGTCGTCGACGGGCGGATCGCCCGGGACGGCTGAGGACGCCCCGGCGCGGCGCCGCTCCGGTGGCGGTGCCGTCCGCGCCCGGACACGCCCGCCGACCCGGCGGGTGTGACCGCCCGGTCCGCGGGTGGGGCCGGACCGGCACCCGAGGCCCGTGCCGCCGCCACCTCGCCGATGAGCGGGAGGCGGTACCAGGGGCAGGGGCCCGAGAGACGTCCCGGGGGCACGAGGCAGCGCGGCATTGCCCCGGGGCCCCTGCGGGGAGCTTGGCCCGGACGGGCGCGCAACCGGACCGGGCTGGGCGGGCGAGGAGGAGGTGGCGAGGGGCAAGGTGGTCGTGCCCGCGCGGTGGCCGTCCGTGCAGCCGTTCCGTCCACCCGGCGGAACTCCCGGCCTGTCCCCGCGTGCGCCCGGCAGAATGGAACGCATGCCGATACTGAGCCGTGCCGCCCTCGTCGACCATCTCGTCCGTACGCGTATCGCCGGGGACGTGGCCACCCCGCGCGACAACAACCTCTCGCACTACCGCAAGCTCGCGAACGGTGACCGCCACTACTGGCTCGGGATCGAGCTGGGGGACCGGTGGGCGGACGAGCAGGACGTGCTCGCCGTGATGGCCGAGCGGTGCGGGGTGAGCGACGACCCGGAGCACCGGCACGGGCAGGACACCATCGACCCGGAGCTGACCGTCGACGCGCTGGACCGGGCGGCGGCGCGGCTGCGCAAGGCGGTCGACGACCGGCAGCGGGTGCTGTTCGCGACCGGGCACCCCGGTTCGCTGCTGAACGTGCACGGGGCGACCGCCAGGGCGCTGCGGGCGGCCGGGTGCGACGTGGTGCGGATCCCCGGCGGGCTGACCGCCGACGAGGGGTTCGTGGTGCAGTTCGCGGACGTGGCGGTCTTTGAACGGGGGGCGACCCTGTGGCACACGCACTCGCCGGCGCCGATGACCGCGATCCTGGACGGGCTGGAGCGCAACGGGGAGGCCCTGCCCGACCTGGTGTTCGCCGACCACGGGTGGGCGGGGTGCGCCGCGCAGCGCGGGCTCGATTCGATCGGGTACGCGGACTGCAACGACCCCGCGCTGTTCCTCGGGGAGGCGGAGGGGGTCATGGCGGTGACCGTTCCGCTGGACGACCACGTCGTCGACCCGTACTTCTACGAGCCGATGACGGACTACCTGCTGGACGCGGCCGGCCTGCTCTGACCCCGGCGGGGCGTCGGGTCGAGGTAGACGCGGGTGATGGCCGGGTAGCGCTCGCGGAGCTGCTGTTCGGCCTCCTCGCAGGCCCACTCGACCTCGGCGGCGGAGGAGACGTCCCGGAAGTCGATCTTCGCGGCGACGAGGACCTCCGACGGACCCTGGATGAGGGTGGTGAGGTCGAGGACGCCCTCGATGTGCGGGACGGAGAGGAGTTCCTCCCGCACCCCCGCGCGCATCTCGGCCGGCAGGGCGCGGCCGATGAGGAGTTGGGCGTTGCTGCGGCCCAGCACCCACGCCACGTACACCAGCAGCAGTCCGATGAGGACGGAGGCGAGGCCGTCCCACACGCCGGAACCGGTGAGCTGTCCCATTCCCAGGCCCGCCGCCGCCAGCAGCAGACCGGCCAGGGCAGCCGAGTCCTCCATGACGACCGCCTTGACGGCCGTGTCCGGGGTGAGCCGGAAGTAGCGGCCGACGGGTGTGCCCAGCCGGGCGGCCTCGGCGCGGACCTGCTTGACGCCGGTGCGCAGCGAGTAGCCCTCCAGGAGGAAGGCGACGGCCAGGACGACGTAGGAGACCAGCGGGTTCCCGAGTTCCTCGCCGTGGGTGAGGGTGTGGATGCCGTCGTAGACCGAGAAGACCGCGCCGCCGACGAAGGTGGCGACGGAGGCGAGCATCGCCCAGATGTACCGCTCCGGGCCGTGGCCCAGCGGGTGCTGGGCGTCGGCGGGTTTGCCGCTGCGTTTGAGCGCGGTGAGCAGAAGGAGTTCGGTGACGGTGTCGGCCACCGAGTGGGCCGCCTCCGACAGCATCGCGCTCGAACCGCTGATCGCGCCCGCGACCGCCTTCGCGACGGCGATGCCGAGGTTGGCGACCGCCGCGACGACGACCGTGAAGGTGCTCTCGCCGCCCTTTTCGCCCCTTGGGGGTTTTTCGCCCTTTTCGCTCATGTGCAGACCGTAAGGGGGCGGGCGGGACGTTCAGCGCGGGACCCGCACCACGCCCTCCTGGATGACGGAGATCGCGAGCCGGCCGTCCTGGGTGTGGATGCGCGCCTGGCCCAGGCCGCGACCGCCCGAGGCGGAGGGCGACTCCTGGTCGTAGAGGAGCCATTCGTCCGCGCGGAACGGGCGGTGGAACCACATCGCGTGGTCCAGCGACGCCCCGACCACGTCGCCCGTCGCCCAGCCGCCCCGGCCGTGCGCCAGCAGGACGGAGTCCAGGAGGGTCATGTCGGAGACGTACGTGGCGAGGCAGACGTGCAGCAGGGGGTCGTCGTCGAGCTTGCCGTTGGTGCGGAACCACACCTGGGAGCGCGGCTCGCGGGGCTCACCGGCCGTGACGTACGGCGGCGGGTCCACGTACCGCAGGTCGATCGCCGCGCGGGCCTCCAGGATGCGGTCGGCGGTGTCCGGGTCGAGGAAGCGGTCCGCGTACCGGGGCAGGGTCTCGGCGGAGGTGGGCAGCGACTCCGGGTCCGGGGCGGCGGGCATCGCCGCCTGGTGCTCCAGACCCTCCTCGTGCGTCTGGAAGGACGCCGAGAGGTGGAAGACCGGGTGCCCGTGCTGCACGGCGACGACCCGGCGGGTGGTGAAGGAGCGGCCGTCGCGGATCCGGTCGACGGTGTAGACGATCGGGGCGGCCGGGTCGCCGGCGCGCAGGAAGTACGCGTGCAGCGAGTGCGGGAGCCGGTCGGCGGGGACCGTGCGGCCTGCGGCGACCAGGGCCTGCGCGGCGACCTGGCCGCCGAAGACGCGGGGGACGACCGCCGAGCGGCTCACGCCCCGGAAGATGTCCTGCTCGATCTGCTCCAGGTCGAGCAGATCGAGCAGGGCGTCGAGCGCCTCTCGGGGGTGCGGGGGGCGTCCCCCGGGAGATGTGTGCGACATGGTCGAGTTGTAGCAGGTGGGTGCTACAGGCCCATGTCCTTGGCGATGATCATCTTCATGACCTCGCTGGTGCCGCCGTAGATCCGGTTCACGCGGTTGTCGGCGTACAGACGGGCGATGGGGTACTCGTTCATGAAGCCGTAACCGCCGTGCAGCTGGAGGCACTTGTCGATCACGCGGTGCGCGACCTCGGTGGTGAACAGCTTCGCCGACGCGGCCTCCGCGGCCGTCAGCTCACCGGCGTCCAGCGCTTCCAGGGCGCGGTCGGCGACCGCCTGCGCGGCGTCCACCTCGGCCTGGCAGGCGGCCAGTTCGAACTTGGTGTTCTGGAACGCGGCGACCGGCTTGCCGAAGACGGTGCGCTCCTGCACGTACTGCTTGGCGAAACGGACCGCCGCCTTCGCCTGGGCGTACGCGCCGAACGCGATGCCCCAGCGCTCGGAGGCCAGGTTGTGGCCCAGGTAGCCGAAGCCCTTGTTCTCCTCGCCGAGCAGGTCCTCGACGGGCACCTTCACGTCGACGAACGCCAGCTCGGCGGTGTCGGAGGTGCGCAGGCCCAGCTTGTCCAGCTTGCGGCCGACGGAGTAGCCCGCGGACTTGGTGTCCACGGCGAACAGGGAGATGCCGAAGCGGCGGTCGTCCTCGCGCGGGGCGGAGGTGCGGGCGCAGACGATCATGCGGTCCGCGTGCACGCCGCCCGTGATGAAGGTCTTCGCGCCGTTGAGGACGTAGTGCGTGCCGTCCTCGGAGAGCTTCGCGGTGGTCTTCATGCCCGCGACGTCCGAGCCGGTGCCCGGCTCCGTCATGGCGAGCGCCCACATCTCCTCGCCGGAGACGAACTTCTCCAGGTAGCGCTTCTTCTGTTCGTCGTTGGCGAGCATCTTGAGGTACGGGAGGGCGAGGAGCACGTGCACCCCGGAGCCGCCGAACGTGACGCCGGCGCGCGAGGTCTCCTCGTACAGCACCGCCTCGAACTTGTGCGTGTCCAGGCCCGCGCCGCCGAACTCCTCGGGAACGTTGATGCCGAAGACGCCCAGCTCGCCGAGCTTGTAGTAGAACTCGCGCGGCGCCTGACCCGCGGCGAACCACTCGTCGTACACGGGGACGACCTCGGCCTCGATGAAGGCCCGGATGGTGTCCCGGAACGCCTCGTGGTCCTCGTTGAATACGGTACGGCGCACGGGAACGCCTCCTTCGGAGCTCGGGGAGCCGCGGCTAAGCGCTTGCTCAGTTGTCTGGCAAAAGTTACCGGTCGGTTATGGGGGTGTCCAGGGGAACGCGGTGTTGGGGGGACCACACGGGGGGCGCACCGCTCACGCCAGGCGTCACCCCCGTGGGCGGCGGTAACGTCGGACGGGGCCGTGAGCGCCACGGACTCCGACACCGTCCCCTCCCTGGGAGCAGCGATGGCCGCAGAAGCAGCACGGAAAGCGCAGTGCGAACGGGCCAACACCGAGAACTGGATGCTCACGCCGCCGGACGGCTGGGCGTACGGCCAGGTCAGGGACCTCCGGCTGCCGTTCGACTGGGACCTGGTCGACGGGGCGATCATGCCGCGGGGGATGACGGACCAGTGGCACGACATGGTGCGGGACGGACTGGCCTTCGCGCTGCGGCAGGCGCGGACCCCGCCGTACTCCGCCGGAGTGCGGCGCTGCGTCCTGCTCGACGAGAGCAACGTGCCCAAGCCCGACGTCGTCGTCTTCGACCACCGGGGACTCGACCCGCTGGTCCTGGAGTGCGTCCCCATCGGGAGGCTCGCTCTCGCGGTCGAGGTCGTCTCGCACGGTTCGCGCTCCGACGACCGGTTCCGCAAGCCGGGCACGTACGCGGCCGTCGGGGTCCCGTACTACTGGCGGGTCGAACGGGGCGAGGGCGGCAGGCCCGCGGTGTACGAGTTCTGGCTGCACCACGGGGCGGGCGTGTACGCACCGAGCCCCGAGACGCCCGTGCACCAGGGGACGCTGCGGACGTCCGTGCCGTTCCCGGTGGAGATCGACCTCGACGCGCTGGTGCGGTTCTGAGACGCGGGTCCGGGCGCGGGCCGGGGCGTGGGGCGCCGGGGCGGGGCCGGGGTGCGGGTGCGGGCCAGGGGCGTGAGGCACTGGGGCAGGGCTGCGGCGCGGGTCCGGGGTGTGAGGCACTGGGGAGGGGCTGCGGTGCGGGTCCGGGGCGTCGATCTCCGGGGCGCGGGCCTGGGGCTGGGGTGCGGCGGGGGGCGTGCCTCTCCCGGGCGCGGCTGGGGCGCGGGTCCGGGGTCCGGGGCGGGGCCGGGGCGCGGGTCGGGGGAGTGGTTCCGACGTGCCCGTCCGGTGTCGATCTGTCCGGTGCGGCCAAAACCGCGCCCCGCTTCATCGCATCCGTACATGTGCGGAATCCGCAGCCCTGCCTACGCTCGACCTCATGAACACTCCCTCCTCCGAGCCCCGCGGCCCCGTCGACTCGTCCCGCATCCCCCGGTACGCCGGCCCGGCGACGTTCGCCCGGCTGCCGCGTCTGGACGAGGTCGGCGGACGTACGGATGTCGCGGTCGTCGGCGTGCCCTTCGACACCGGGGTCTCCTACCGGCCCGGCGCGCGCTTCGGCGGCAACGCGATCCGCGAGGCCTCCCGGCTGCTGCGGCCGTACAACCCGGCACAGGACGCCTCCCCCTTCGCGCTCGCCCAGGTCGCCGACGCCGGTGACATCGCGGCGAACCCGTTCAACATCAACGAGGCCGTCGACACGATCGAGGCCGCCGCCGACGACCTGCTGGGGTCGGGCGCGCGCATGATGACGCTCGGCGGCGACCACACCATCGCGCTGCCGCTGCTGCGGTCGGTGGCGAAGAAGCACGGGCCGGTGGCGCTGCTGCACTTCGACGCGCACCTCGACACGTGGGACACGTACTTCGGTGCGGAGTACACGCACGGCACGCCGTTCCGGCGCGCGGTCGAGGAGGGCATCCTCGACACCGAGGCGCTGTCGCACGTCGGCACGCGCGGTCCGCTGTACGGCAAGCAGGACCTGCGGGACGACGAGAAGATGGGCTTCGGCATCGTGACGTCCGCCGACGTCATGCGACGCGGGGTCGACGAGGTCGCCGACCAGCTGCGGCAGCGGATCGGGGACCGGCCGCTGTACATCTCGATCGACATCGACGTACTGGACCCCGCGCACGCGCCGGGCACCGGTACGCCCGAGGCCGGCGGGCTCACCTCCCGCGAACTGCTGGAGATCATCCGCGGCCTGTCCTCCTGCAACCTCGTCTCGGCCGACGTGGTCGAGGTCGCCCCGGCGTACGACCACGCCGAGATCACGTCGGTCGCCGCGTCCCACACGGCGTACGAGCTGACTACGATCATGTCGCGGCAGATCGCGGCTGCGCGCGGCTGAGCGGTTCCCGTGCGGGGCGGTGGGCGGGTGCGGTTCCTGCGCGGGGCTCTGCGACTGTGGACGGGGCCTGTGCGGGTGTGCCGTGGTCCCGTGCGGGTGCGTCGTGGTTGGTCGCGCAGTTCCCCGCGCCCCTGACGGCATGCCCTCCGGGCAGCCGTCCCCGCCCCCGGCCCCGCCGGACGGCACCTCTCCGCCCGTACCCCGCCCCCACCGGACGGCATGCCCCGCCCGCCCGTACGTCCCACGCACCGCCACCCACCGGGGAGGCATGCGCGAACGCCCATCCCCCATGCGCCAAGCTGGACCGCATGACCCACGATCACGACCTCGTCCTGCGTCCCACCCCCGCGCAGACCGCCGCCGCCCTCGCCCCGCCCTCCGGCCGTACCGGCGGTGACCTGGTCGTGGAGACCTTGCGGGGGCTCGGGGCGACCACCGTCTTCGGGCTGCCGGGACAGCACGCGCTCGCACTGTTCGACGCGCTGCGCCGGTCGAAGCTCTCGTACGTGGGGCTGCGCGTCGAGAACAACGCCGGGTTCGCCGCGGACGGGTACGGGCGGATCACGGGCGAGGCCGCCCCGCTGTTCCTGTCGACCGGCCCGGGGGCGCTCACCGCGCTGCCCGCGCTCCAGGAGGCCGCCGCCGCGTCCGCCCCGGTGATCGCCGTCGCCAGTCAGGTCCCGGCGGCCGGCCTCGGCGGCGGGCGGCACGGGTACCTGCACGAACTGCGGGACCAGCAGGCCTCGTTCCGGGACGTCGTGAAGTCGGTGCACAGCGCCCGCAGCGCCTCGCAGATCCCGTCCGCGATCGCGGCGGCCTGGGAATCCGCGCTGAGCGCCCCGCACGGGCCGGTGTGGGTGGAGATCCCGCAGGACGTGTTGGAGGCGCCGACGCGGATCCCGGTGGTGCTGGCCCCGGACGCCCTCCCGCACGACCTCATCCCACGGGTCGAACTCACCGCCGTCGCCGCGCACCTGCTGTCCACGGCCGCCCGCCCGGTGATCGTCGCCGGCGGCGGAGTCGTGCGTTCCGACGCCGCAGGGAAGCTCAGGCAGCTCGCCGAGCGGCTGAACGCCCCCGTCGTCACCACCTTCGGCGGCAAGGGCGCCTTCCCCTGGAACCACCCGCTCTCCCTCCAGTCCTGGCTGGAGGACCGGCACACGACCGACTTCCTGGAGAGCGCCGACGTCCTGCTGGTCGTCGGGTCCGGGCTGGGCGAGCTGAGCAGCAACTACCGCACCTTCGCCCCGCGCGGCCGGATCGTCCAGATCGACGCCGACGCGGGCAAGCTGGAGGCCAACTACCCGGCGCTCGGCATGCACGCCGACGCCCGCCTGGCGCTGACCGCCCTGCTGGAGAGCGTCGAGGAGGTCCGCCCCGACGACGGCGCGGCGGCTGCGGTACGGGACGTCCTCGACCGGGTGCGGGAGCGCATCGGCACGCAGGGGCTGGAGGCCGAGCAGCAGATCCTCGCCGCGGTCCGCGCCGCCCTGCCCGACACCGCCCCCAGCTTCTGGGACATGACGATCCTCACGTACTGGGCCTGGTCCGCCTTCGACGCCCGGCGGTCGAACACCATGCACTCCGCGCAGGGCGCGGGCGGGCTGGGATACGCCTTCCCCGCCGCCCTCGGCGCTGCCGCCGCAGATCCGGACGGTCCCGTCCTCGCCGTCTCCGGCGACGGCGGCGCCATGTACTCGATCGCCGAACTCGCCACCGCGCGCCAGCACGACCTCCCGGTGACCTGGCTGATCGTCGACGACGGCGGCTACGGAATCCTGCGCGAGTACGCGGACGGCGCGTACGGGGAGCCGACGGGCACCGAGCTGACCCGGCCCGACTTCGTGGCGCTCGGGGAGTCCTTCGGGGTGCCCGCGACCCGTACGACGCCGGAGACCCTCTCCGCGGATCTGGCGGCGGCGCTCAAGGCGCCGGGACCCTCGGTCGTCGTGCTCCCGGCACGGCTGCGGATGTTCGCGCCGACGCACGAGTGAGACGTTCCCCTGCGGCGTACAACCTTTTCCGCCTTGCCGGGTCATGAGTTGCGGGGGCGCCCGTCGGCGCCCCCGCGACGCCGATTCCACGAGACGGGGACACGGGGACCATGACCGCACCCACCAGCACCACGCGCAGACGAATAGCCGGCAGACGAATAACCAGGGGCTTCACCGCCGCCGCACTCGCCACCGGAGTCCTCCTTCCGCTGGCCGCCGCCACCCCCGCCACGGCCGCCGCACCCCAGGTGTCGTGCAGCTCGAACAAGGCCGGGCTGGCCACCAAGCTCAAGAACGACATCACCGCCGCCCTGCGGGGCCGCCCCGGCACCGTCTCGGTCGCCGTGTACGAGCACTCCAGCCGCACCTACTGCTCGCTGCGCGCCTGGAACTCCTACGACTCCGCCAGCATCGTCAAGGTCACCGTCCTCGCCGCCCTGCTGTGGGACGCGCAGAAGACCAACCGGGCGCTGACGGCCCGCGAACGCGACCTCGCCACCGCCATGATCACCAAGTCCGACAACAACGCCACCACCACCCTGTGGAAGCAGCTCGGCGTCGGCAAGATCAACGGCTTCCTGAAGGCCGCCGGGATGACGGGGACCAAGCCGGGAGCGAACGGCTACTGGGGGCTCACCCAGATCAACGCCTCCGAGCAGTCCAAGCTCCTCAGCACGATCACCCTGCGCAACGACGTCCTGAAGGACGGCTCGCGCGCCTACCTCCTCGACCGGATGGCCGCCGTCGTGGCCGGCCAGCGCTGGGGCACCCCGGCGGGCGCCCCGGCGCGGAGCAAGTTGCACGTCAAGAACGGGTGGCTGTCGCGCGCCACGAACGGCTGGCGGGTGCACTCCCTGGGCGCCTTCACCGGCCTCGGCCACGACTACACGATCACCGTCCTCACGCACGGCAACCAGAACATGCAGCAGGGCGTGGACACCGTGCAGGCCGTGTCCAGGGCCGTGCACCGCGACCTCAACCCGGCCGTCACGAGCAGCACGCTCCGGGAATCCGCGCCGAAGGTCGTCGTCCCGCCCGCCGTACCGCAGGAAGTGATACCTCCGCTTCCGGAGAACGGGCCGGCCGACGGCCCGCAGCGCGCGCCGGGGACCGCCGCGCGCTGAGCCCCCGCTCCCGCGCGCCCCGTCGCGGCGGGATGAAATCCGCAGTTCGCGACGTTGTCGCCTTCCGGTGGGACATGGAACGACCGGGAGGCAGCACGTGGCAGAGCACGACCCAAGGACCGTACGAGAACCGGGCTGGGCCCGCCGGCTGACCGGCTACGCCTGGCGCTACCGCACCAACGTCCTGCTCGCCCTCGGCTCCTCCCTCGGCGGCATGGCCGTCATGGCCCTCGTCCCGCTCATCACGAAGATCGTCATCGACGACGTGATCGGCAAGGGCACCCGGTCGCTCGCGGTGTGGACCGGCCTGCTCATCGCCGCCGCCGTCGTCGTCTACGTCCTCACGTACGTCCGCCGCTACTACGGGGGCAAGCTCGCCCTGGACGTGCAGCACGACCTCCGTACCGAGATGTACGGAACGATCACCCGCCTCGACGGCCGCCGCCAGGACGAGCTGTCCACCGGACAGGTCGTGGGGCGCGCCACCAGCGACCTCCAGCTCATCCAGGGCCTGCTGTTCATGCTCCCGATGACCATCGGGAACATCCTGCTGTTCGTCATCTCCCTGGGCATCATGGCGTGGCTGTCCCCGCTGCTCACCCTGGTCGCGCTCGCCGTCGCCCCCGCCCTGTGGTTCATCGCCCGGCTGAGCAAGAAGCGCCTGTTCCCCGCCACCTGGTACGCCCAGGGCCAGGCCGCCGCCGTCGCCGGAGTCGTCGACGGGGCGGTGTCCGGCGTCCGCGTCGTCAAGGGCTTCGGGCAGGAGGAGCAGGAGATGGGGAAGCTGCGCGACGTCTCGCGCCGCCTCTTCGCCGGCCGGCTGCGCACCGTCAGGCTGAACTCCCGCTACACCCCCGCCCTCCAGGCCGTCCCCGCCCTCGGCCAGGTCGCCATGCTGGCGCTCGGCGGCTGGCTCGCCACCCGGGGACAGATCACCCTGGGCACCTTCGTCGCGTTCTCCACCTACCTCGCCCAGCTCGTCGGCCCGGTGCGCATGCTCGCCATGGTGCTGACCGTGGGCCAGCAGGCGCGGGCCGGCGTGGAACGCGTCCTGGAACTCATCGACACCGAGCCGGCCATCGCGGACGGCACCAAGGAACTCCCGGCGGACGCCCCCGCCACCGTGGAGTTCGACGACGTCAGCTTCGGGTACGAGGCGGACCGCCCCGTCCTCGACGGGTTCTCGCTGGAGATCCGGGAGGGCGAGACCGTCGCCCTCGTCGGGTCCTCCGGAAGCGGCAAGTCGACCGTCTCGCTGCTGCTGCCGCGGTTCTACGACGTGTCGCGCGGGGCCGTGCTGGTCGGCGGCCACGACGTCCGCGAGCTGACCCTCTCCTCGCTGCGGGCCGCCATCGGCCTCGTACCGGAGGACAGCTTCCTCTTCTCCGACACCGTCCGCGCCAACCTCTCCTACGGCTTCCCCGACGCCACCGACGAGCAGATACGCGCCGCCGCGCGCGCCGCCCAGGCCGACCGCTTCATCGAAGAACTCCCCGAGGGGTACGACACCAAGGTCGGCGAACAGGGCCTCACCCTCTCCGGCGGCCAGCGGCAACGGCTCTCCCTGGCGCGCGCCATCCTCACCGACCCCCGGCTGCTCCTCCTCGACGACGCCACCTCCGCCGTGGACGCCCGCGTCGAGCATGAGATCCACGAGGCGCTCAGGAGCGTGATGGCGGGCCGCACGACGCTCCTCATCGCCCACCGCCGCTCCACCCTGAACCTCGCCGACCGCATCGCCGTCCTCGACGGCGGGCGGCTCGCCGACATCGGCACCCACGCGGAGCTGGAGCGCCGCTCCGCCCTCTACCGCCGGCTGCTCACCGACCCCGACGAACTGGGCGGCGTCTCGCCCGGCCACACGCTCCCCGCCGCCCCCGTCGAGGACGACCGGTCCGTGCAGGCCGAACTTGACGCGGAGTTCGACGCCGAGCGCGGCATCACCCCCGACCTGTGGATACGCGACGAGTCCGACCCCGCCAGGACGGGCCCGGCCCAGTCCGCCACCGACCACGCGCCCGGCATGCCCGCCACCCCCGAACTGCTCGCCCAGGTCGCCGCGCTGCCCCCGGCCGACGGCGTGCCGGACGTCGACGAGGCACGGGCCGCCGCCCCCGAGGACTCCTACGGGCTGCGCAGGCTGCTGCGCGGCTTCGGCCTCCCGCTGCTGGTCAGCCTGGGTCTGGTCGCCGTCGACGCCGGCATGGGACTGCTCCTGCCGGTGCTGATCCGGCACGGCATCGACGAGGGCGTCACCCAGCTCTCGCTCGGTGCGGTGTGGACGGCCGCGGGCCTCGCCCTGCTCGCCGTCCTCGTGCAGTGGGGTGCGCAGATCAGCGAGGCCCGGATGACCGGGCGGACCGGCGAACGGGTCCTCTACTCGCTCAGGATGAAGATCTTCGCCCAGCTCCAGCGGCTCGGACTCGACTACTACGAACGCGAGCTGACCGGGCGCATCATGACCCGGATGACGACCGACGTGGACGCGCTGTCCACGTTCCTCCAGACGGGTCTGGTCACCGCGTTCGTCTCCGTCGTCACCTTCTTCGGCGTGATGGCGGCGCTCGTCGTCATCGACGGGGAACTCGCCCTGGTCGTCTTCGCGACGCTGCCGCTGCTGGTCATCGGCACGTACTTCTTCCGCAGGAAGAGCGTCCAGGCGTACGAGCTGGCCCGCGACCGGGTCGGCGTCGTCAACGCCGACCTCCAGGAGTCGGTGGCCGGACTGCGCATCGTGCAGGCGTTCGGGCGGGAGAAGGCGGGCCGCGAGCGGTTCACCGCCAACAGCCGCAGCTACCGGCAGGCGCGGGTGCGCGGCCAGTGGCTGATCTCGGTCTACTTCCCCTTCGTGCAGTTCCTCTCCTCGGTGGCCGCCGCCGCCGTGATGATCGTCGGCGCGGGGCGGATCGAGGCGGGGACGCTGACCGCCGGTGCGCTCGTCGCCTACCTCCTCTACATCGACCTGTTCTTCGCCCCCGTCCAGCAGCTCTCCCAGGTCTTCGACGGCTACCAGCAGGCGACCGTCTCCCTGAGGCGGATCCAGGAACTGCTGCGGGAACCGACGTCCACCGCGCGCGCGGACTCGCCGAAGGACGTGCCGTCGCTGCGCGGCGAGATCGCCTTCGAGGACGTGTCGTTCGCGTACGGCTCCGCCGACGAGCCGGAGGAGGCCCTCACCGGCATCTCCCTGCGCATACCCGCCGGCCAGACCGTCGCCTTCGTCGGCGAGACCGGCGCGGGCAAGTCCACCCTCGTCAAGCTGGTGGCCCGCTTCTACGACCCGACGAGCGGCCGGGTCACCGTCGACGGCACCGACCTGCGCGACCTCGACATGACCGCCTACCGCCACCGCCTGGGCGTCGTCCCGCAGGAGGCCTACCTCTTCGCGGGCACGGTACGGGACGCCATCGCCTACGGGCGGGCGGACGCCACGGACGCCGAGGTCGAGGCGGCGGCCCGTGCGGTCGGCGCGCACGACATGATCGCGACCCTGGACGGCGGCTACCTGCACGCCGTCACCGAACGCGGACGCAACCTCTCCGCCGGTCAGCGGCAGCTCATCGCGCTCGCCCGCGCCGAACTGGTCGACCCGGACGTACTGCTGCTCGACGAGGCGACCGCGGCGCTCGACCTGGCCTCCGAGGCCCAGGTCAACCAGGCCACCGACCGGATCGCGGGCCGCCGTACCACCCTCGTCGTCGCCCACCGGCTGACCACGGCCGCCCGCGCCGACCGCGTCGTGGTCATGGACCGGGGGCGGGTCGCCGAGGACGGCACGCACGACGAGCTGCTCGCGCTGGACGGGAAGTACGCCCGGCTGTGGCGGACCTTCGTGGGGGAGGACGAACCGGCGGCGGTCTGACCCCCGGATGCGGCCTCCCGCCGCGCGAGCTGTGTGCACTCTGCAACCGATGCGTGGCCATATCGCGTCGTACGCACATACGATCCCGGCGGGGGAACGGGCGAGTGTGTTCGATGGGGTGGGCGGGGCAGGGATGAAGCCGATGGGACTGATGAAACGCGGAGTGCTCCACGTGCTCGCGACGGCGACGGCGGCCGGACTGCTGGTCCTCGGCGGCCCGGCGGTCGGGCACGCCGAGGCGGCGGCCGGAGCCTGCGCGGGGGCGCGGGTCAAGACGTACGGCTTCGCCACGGGGGAGATCCGCGTCTACAAGGCCCGCCAGTACGTGTGCGCCCAGACGGTCGCCAAGCGGGCGGGCGTACGGCAGAAGATGCGCGTCACCATCCAGGCGCGCGGAAGCAGGGCCGCCGTCGACTCCGGGGTGTACACCCGCCACGCGGGGCCGGTGAAGGTGTTCGCGGTCAACCGGTGCGTACGGGTGACGGGTTCGGTGGGGGCCAAGGGGACCACTTCCGGATGGATCCTGTGCTGAACCAGTCGTCCTCTTGCGAAGATGCCCAAATCCTCTGCTGACAAAGGGGATTGGGGAGCGCTAGGTTCACCCCTGTTGTCCGTGTGCTGACAGGCAGGGGAGTGGCGAATGCGCAAGACCTTCAGAGGGGTGCTCGCGGGAGCGGTGCTGATGGGCACCCTCGGTGCGGTGAGCCCGGCCCTCGCCGCGGAACCGGACGCGACGGCGGCCCAGGCCCCCGTCACGACCGACATCAAGGACCGCATACTCGCGATCAAGGGCATGTCCCTCATCGAGGAGAAGCCCTACGCCGGCTACCGCTACTTCGTCCTCGACTACACCCAGCCGATCGACCACCGCCACCCCTGGCGCGGCACCTTCCAGCAACGGCTGAGCATCCTGCACAAGGACGTGTCCCGCCCCACCGTCTTCTTCACCAGCGGCTACCACCTCTCGACCAGACCCGGCCGGTCCGAACCCACCGCGCTCGTCGACGGCAACCAGGTCTCCCTGGAGTACCGGTACTTCACCCCTTCGCGCCCCACGCCCGCCGACTGGTCCAAGCTGGACATCAAGCAGGCCGCCGACGACCAGCACCGCGTCTTCACCGCACTGAAGTCGATCTACTCCAAGAAGTGGCTGTCCACCGGCGGCTCCAAGGGCGGCATGACCGCCACGTACTACGAGCGCTTCCACCCGCGCGACATGGACGGCGTCGTCGCGTACGTCGCCCCCAACGATGTCCGCAACAAGGAGGACCGCGCGTACGACCGCTTCTTCCGCACCGTCTCGACCCGTGAGTGCCGCGACCGCCTCAACAACCTCCAGCGCGAGGCCCTGGTGCGCCGCAAGCCGCTGCTGGCCAAGGCGGAGGCTCTCGCCAAGGAGAACGGCTCCACCTTCCAGACGATCGGCAGCGTCGAGAAGGGCTTCGAGAACACCGTCCTCGACTTCGTCTGGGGCTTCTGGCAGTACAGCTCGGAGCAGGAGTGCGCCGACGTCCCCGTGGCGAAGACCGCCACCGACGACCAGATCTTCGACTACATCGACGCGAAGTCCGGCTTCAGCTCCTCCAGCGACCAGGACCTCGCCGCGTACACGCCGTACTACTACCAGGCGGGCACCCAGCTCGGCGCACCGCAGTACGAGTACCCGCACCTCAAGGGCCTGTTGAAGTGGGGCCCGGACTACTTCCAGCCCCGCGTGTACGTGCCGCGCGACATCCCGATGAAGTGGCAGGACGGCGCGATGCGCGACATCGACCGCTGGGTGCGGCGCGACGCACGGCAGATGATGTTCGTGTACGGGCAGAACGACCCGTGGGGCAGCGAACGCTTCGCCCCCGCGCGCGGCGCCCGCAACGACAACCACGTCTACACCGTGCCGGGCGCCAACCACGGCGCACGCGTCGCCGGACTCCCCGCGGACCAGCAGGCGGCGGCCGTCGCCCAGATCCAGAAGTGGGCGGGCGTCGCCCCGGCCGCCGTCCAGGCGGACCCGGCGAAGGCGAAGCGGCTGACGGCGTACGACGCGAAGCTGGACCGGGTCGAGGTGAACAGGGAGCACGGCCTGCGACCGTAACGTGCGTGCCACGCACGCCTGTTGACACGCGCGCGCGGCGCGCCGGACCTCCCACCGGGCCTCACACCGGCCGGGCGCACCCCACCGGCCGCCCGCCGCCCAGCTGCACGTACAGCCGGGTGGCGGGCGGGCACTGGGCACGCGTGCCGACCGCGCGCTCCACCCGGAACCCGGGGGAGCGGTCGCCCGAACCGTCGCACGCCGTCTCCCTCACCCGGCCGCCGCCCGCCTCGTACACGCAGTCCCCGACGACCGTGTGCGGACCGCCGCCGCCACCGGGGTCGCCGGGGTGCGGGGCCTGGAGGTTGCGCATGCAGGCGTAGCCGCGCGGGACGAGCCCGTCGCCGTTCTCGTCGCCGCTGGGCCGCGACTCGGAGAGGTGCAGGACGAAGTCGGTGGCGGCCGGACACGCCCGCCCGTCTTCGCTCCCGCCGTGGTGGCGGGCGGTCACCCGTGCGGCGGCCCGTTCGCTGCGGCACGGCACCTCGCGCGGGGCGGCCCCGTACGAAGCGCACTCGCGGACGTCGAGGAAGACGTCCCCGTACCCGGGGGGCGCTGCGGGCGACAGGCTGCCCGCCTGCCCGGGATCCCGGCCACCCCCGCCCCTGCCCCCTTCCCCGCCCCCGTCACCTCCCTGACAACCGGCCGCCAGCAGTCCGGCCGCCCACAGGCCGACCCCCAGCACCCGCAACCCCCGCCACCCCCGACGCCTGCCCGCGAAAGGCCCGCCCGCGCCCCGGCCGGCGCTCCCGGGCGAGCCCGCGCTCCTGCTTCCGGGCGTGCTCCGGTTCCTGGGCGGGCCCTCGTCCCTGCTTCCGGCCGCGCTCCGGTTTCGGGGCGGGTCCTCGTCCGTGGTTCCGGCCATTCCGCTCCGGGCGCGGGGCGGGCTTGCGTCCCTGCTTCCGGCCCCGCTCCGTCTCCAGGGCGAGCCCCCGCCCCGGCCCCCGCCGTCGCTCCCGCTTCCGGCCCTGTTCCCGCTCGCGTGCAGCATGCGGCACCCCCCGGACGCTCTGCCCAGACTGACCCGTCCCCGGGGGCGTACGCCAGGTGCGCGGGGGCGGTTGCGCCGTAAGGGGGAACGCGCCACCCCTCTTGTGGGGCGCACGACCGCCCCACCCGCCCCACCGGGCCCAGCCCTCGCACTCGCACCAATGTGCGAGGAGCGGTGATTTCCCAGGAGGACCCGGGAACCCGCTCGCGCCCCGCTCCGTCCAACGGCCGTACCGCCGGAGAGTCTCCGCAGGGCGGTGTCGGCCTCGCTGCTGGCTGCGTTCGCTGACTCCCCTCTCCAACCGTCCGCGGCCGGCCGTACGCCGCCACCGGCGCGCCCCCTCCACATGCGCCGGTGGCGGCCCCCTCCCCCCGGCCCCCGGTCCCGGAAAGTCCCCGCACCACGCTCCGCACGGTTATTGACGGGTACTTACTTTCGAGCCAGTGTGACCCCGCTGGAAGTTTCCTTCAAGGGCTTCACGAAGGGGTACCCGTGCCGGACCGCACCTCCGCTCCCTCCCGCCGCACCCTCCTCACCGCGAGCGCCGCCGCGGCGGCCGTCGCCGTCACCGGGGGCGCCGGCGGTCCCGCCGCGGCGGCCGACCGGCCCACCGCCGACCGCCTCCGCCGCCTGATCGCCTCCATGACCCTGGAGGAGAAGGTCGGCCAGCTCTTCGTGATGCGGGTGTACGGACACTCCGCGACCGCCCCCGACCAGGCGGACATCGACGCCAACCTCAAGGAGATCGGCGTCCGTACCGCCGCCGAGCTGATCGCGAAGTACCACGTCGGCGGCATCATCTACTTCGCGTGGGCACACAACACCCGCGACCCGCACCAGATCGCCGACCTCTCCAACGGCATCCAGCAGGCCGCCCTCGCCCAGCGCACCCGCATCCCGCTCCTGACCTCCACCGACCAGGAGCACGGCATCGTCGCGCGCGTCGGCCGGCCCGCCACCCTGCTGCCCGGCGCGATGGCGCTCGGCGCGGGCGCGTTCCGGCGCGGCACCCGTGACGCCCGCGAGGCCGCCCGCATCGCCGGCGCCGAACTCGCCGCCCTCGGCATCCGGCAGAACTACGCCCCCGACGCGGACGTCAACGTCGACCCCGCCAACCCGGTCATCGGCGTCCGCTCCTTCGGCTCCGAGCCGTCGTCGGTGGCCGCCCTCGTCGCCGCCCAGGTGCGGGGCTACCAGTCGGCCGGCGTCGCCGCGACGGCCAAGCACTTCCCGGGGCACGGCGACACCAAGGACGACAGCCACCACAAACTCCCGTACATCGACCACACGCGGGAGGAGTGGCAGGCGCTCGACGCGCCGCCCTTCCGCGCCGCCGTCGCCGCCGGCATCGACTCGATCATGACGGCCCACATCGTCGTCCCCGCACTCGACCCGGCGGAGGACCCGGCGACGCTGTCCCGCCCCATCCTCACCGGCATCCTCCGGGAGGAACTGGGTTACCAGGGCGTCGTCGTGACGGACTCGCTCAGCATGGAGGGCGTCCGCACGAAGTACGGCGACGACCGGGTGCCGGTGCTGGCGCTGAAGGCGGGATGCGACCAGCTCCTCAACCCGCCGAAGCTCGACGTGGCCTGGAAGGCGGTCCTCGCGGCGGTCAGGGACGGGGAACTCACCGAGACACGGATCGACGAGTCCCTGCTGCGCATCCTCCGGCTCAAGGCGAAGCGCGGGCTCTTCGACCAGCCGTACGTGACCCGCCGCGTCGTCGACCGCACCGTGGGCACCCGCCCCCACCTGGCCGCCGCCGACCGGATCGCCGACGCGACGACGACCCTCCTCGTGAACGAGGGCGGACTGCTGCCCCTCTCGCCCCGCCGCCACCAGCGGGTACTCGTCGTCGGCGTCGACCCCGCCTCCCCGACCGGCACGACGGGCCCGCCCACCGCCGTCCTCACCGCCGAACTGACCCGTCTCGGCTTCACCGCGACGGCGCTGCCCACCGGCCCCGCCCCCACCCGCGCGAAGATCGACGAAGCGGTCGCCGCGGCACGTGCGGGCGCGGACGCGGTCGTCGTCACCACCCGCAACGTGTCGGCCACGAGCACCCAGCGGACCCTGGTGGACGAACTGGCGGCGACGGGCGTCCCGGTGATCACGATCGCGATCCAGAACCCCTACGACGTCGCCCGCACCACGGGCCTCGGCGCACGCGCCCACCTCGCCGCGTACTCCTGGACGGACGTCGAGACACGGGCCGCGGCACGCGTACTGGCAGGCAGGACCCGCCCGACGGGACGACTGCCGGTCCCGGTGCACAGGGCGGACGACCCGGGGACGGTGCTGTTCCCTGTGGGGTACGGACTGGGGTACTGAGGACGGGGGCTGCGGGCGGGACCGTGCGGGCCGAGCGGCCGACGGGCTCGACGCCCCCAGCCCCCAGCCCCACCCGCCCACGTCGACCGGAATCCCGCCCTCGCCCCCGCGCCCCCTTCCCCTTATCCCCTCGCCCCTCGCCCCTGCGCCCGTTTCACCAGCCCGGCGCCGTCTCCCAGTGCTCGCGCAGCACCCGTACCGTCTCCCGGATCGCCGGGCGGCGGGACGCGCCCGTTCGCCACAGTGCGTACACCCGGCGGGCGGGTACCGGGTCCAGGCTCACCGCTTCCACCCCGGCCGGCAGAGTGCCGCGCCCCAGCCGGGGAATCATGGCAACTCCCAACCCGGCCCGGATCAAGGCCAGTTGAGTGTGGACCTCCTCCGCCTGGTGGGCGATGTCCGGTTCGTAGCCGGCCGAGCGCAGGGTGCGCATCAGCCAGTCGTGGCACACCGTTCCGGGGGGCTGGCAGATCCAGCGTTCGGTGGCCAGTTCCTCGCGCCGCACGTCCGTGCGTCCGGCCAGCCGGTGGCTCGCCGGGACCAGCAGGTCGCACAGGTCCTGGCCGATCACCACCTGTTCGACCCCCTCGGGTGCGGGCAGCGGGGCGATGTCCCAGTCGTGGGCGACGGCCAGGTCCAGCACGCCCTTGGCGACCAGGTCGACGGAGAGGTGCGGGTCGACCTCCGTCATCCGTGCGTCGAGGGCCGGATGGGCGCGGGCCAGTTCCGCCAGCGCGCCGGGCAGCAGGCCCCGTGCGGCGGTCGCGAACGCGCCCACGGTCAGCCGGCCGCTCGGCAGGCCCCGGCGTTCCTCCAGGGAGGTTTCCGCGCGCTCCACGATGGACAGCAACTGCTGCGCCGTCGCCGCGAGTTGCAGGGCGTCCTCGGTGAGGGCGATCCCTCGGCCGCGCCGCTCGACCAGCTTCGTGCGGGTCTCCCGCTCCAGCTTCGCGAGCTGCTGCGAGACGGCCGAGGGGGTGTAGCCGAGCGCGGCGGCGGCACCCGCCACCGACCCGTGGACGGAGACCGCGTGCAGGGCGCGCAGCCGGGAGAGGTCGAGCACGTCGGGACCGCCATTCGTAAGCGTTGCTGCATCCCATGATGAAGGAACCCGCGCTGGTGCTAAAGGGTTCGGGGACGTGATCCTCGATCCCATGCCCACCTCCGCGCCTTCGCCCGCGAGCCTGATCCCGCACCTGCCCATGCGTCCCGCGCACATCGCCCTCGCGGTCCTCGTCACCGCCCTGTGGGGAATCAACTTCGTCGTCATCGAAGTCGGTCTCGACCACTTCCCGCCGCTCCTCTTCTCCGCCCTCCGCTTTCTGGTCGCGGCACTTCCCGCGGTCTTCTTCGTGGGGCGTCCGAAGGTGGCGTTGAAGTGGATCATCGGGGTCGGACTGGCACTGGGGGCCGGGAAGTTCGGGCTGCTGTTCGTCGCGATGGACCAGGGGATGCCCGCCGGCCTCTCGTCCCTCGTCCTCCAGGTGCAGGCCGTGTTCACGGCGGTGATCGCCACGTCCGTACTGGGCGAACGCCTCACCCGTACGCGGAAGGCCGGCATGCTGGTGGCCCTCGCCGGGATCGGTGTGGCTGCGTACGACGAGGGCACGGGCGGACCCGTGCTCGCGTTCACGCTCGTCGTCGCGGCCGCCGCCTGCTGGGGGGTCTCCAACGTCCTCACCCGGCAGGCCGCCGCACCCGACCCGCTCAACTTCATGGTCTGGGTCTCGGCCGTCCCCGTGCTTCCGCTTCTCGCGCTCTCGCTCGTCTTCGAAGGCTGGGACCGGGACGTCGCCGCGCTCGCCGCCCTCGACTGGACGGGCGTCGCCGTCCTCCTCTACGTGGCCTGGGTGGTCACCGTCTTCGGCTTCGGGGCGTGGGGGTTCCTGCTCAGCCGCCATCCCGCCTCCTCGGTGGCCCCCTTCACGCTCCTGGTACCGGTCTTCGGTATGAGCAGCGCCGCGCTCCTGCTCGACGAGCGGGCCACCGGGCTGCGGTGGTGTGCGGCGGCGCTGCTGGTGGGCGGGGTGGCGCTGGCCCAGTTCCGGTTCAGCGGGCCGCGGAGCCTGCGCCGCCCCGGCCGGCGGAAGCCAGCAGGGCCAGGTGCTCCCGTCCCGCCGCCAGCAGCCCCGGCAGCTCCGCCGCCCCCGGATACCAGCGCTTCTCGTACTCCCAGCACACCCAGTCGTTCGGGGTGAGGAGCGAGAGGCACTCGGCGAGCGGCAGCACTCCGGCGCCGAGGGCGAGCGGGGTCGTGTCGTCGGCCGACGCGATGTCCTTGACCTGCACGTAGCCGAGGTACGGGGCGAGGACGCCGTGGGAGGTGGCGGGGTCCTCACCGCCGAGCCAGGTGTGCATGACGTCCCACAGGACGCCGACGTTCTTGTGGCCGACGGCGGCCACGACCCGGGCGGCGTCCACGCCGGTGCGGTGCGAGTCGTGGGTCTCCAGGAGGATGCGCACGCCGTACTCCTCGGCCATCTCCGCCGCCGCGCCCAGCCGCCGCGCGGCCCGGTCGTCGCCGCTCTCGCAGCCGCCGGCGGAGGCGTTCTCCGCGACGTCCCGCGCGTCCCCCGCGCCGGGGAAGACCCGTACGTACGGAGCGCCCAGGTCCCGCGCCAGCTCCAGCAGGCCCCGGACCTCCGCCAGCACCGGCTCGTCCTCGCCCGGGGCGGCCACCTTCGCGTACCCGGCCACCGCGAGGATCTCGATCCCCGCCTCGGCGAACGTCGCGGCGGTCGAAGCGCGCGCCTGCGGCCCGATCCCGGGATGCACCGGCTCCTCGGGGTGGGCGCGCAGCTCGACGCCCTGGAAACCGGCGCCCACGGCGAGCGCGGCGACGTCGGACATCGGCATGCCGGGGACGCCGAGGGTGGAAAAGGCCAGCTTCACTGGGCGACAACTCCTTCTGTTCCTGCCGTGGTGGGTACGGCTGTTCCTGCGGTGGTCCGTTCGGCTCTTCCCGCCGCGGTGGGTACGGCTCTCTTCCCGCCGCGCTGCGAACGGTTCTTCCTGCGGTGGTGCGTACGGCCTCGGGTGCGGCGGGGCCGACCGGGGCCGGGCCACCGCCGGTTCCGGGGCGCCCCCTTCCGGTACCCGGTTCCGCCCGAAAACCACCACGGGCGGCTCCGCCGTCCGCCGGGTCCCGTCCCACCCCCGGCCGCCCCGCCGGCGGACGCGCGGGGGCAGAGTAGGGGACCGCCGGACGGGGCAGGACACGCCCATGACTTCCGAAACCTCCGACGCCTGGCAATTCACCGACGCCCGTGGCCAGTTGGCGTCCGCCGCCGAACGCCCCACCCGTATCGCCGCGTACCTGCAGGCAGGCGCGACCCTCTGGGACCACGGCCTGCGCCCGCACGGAATCTTCGGCTCCCAGCACGACGGCCCCGCCCCCGACCCGGCGAAGTGCGGCTCCCTCCCGCTCGACGGCCTGACCTACTACGGCGCGGGCGCCTCCCTCGACCCGGACGGGATCCTCGCCTCCGGCGCCGACCTCCTCGTCGCCGTCACCTACGGCGGCGGGGCGGTGTACGGCATGGAACCCGACGCGGCCAAGCACCTGGAGGAACAGATCCCGGTCGTCGTGCTCGACGTCGGACAGGGCCGCTCCCTGGCCGACGTACGGGAAGCCTTCGGCGCCCTCGCGCACAGCCTCGGCGGTGCGGAACCCCCGGAGGCCGCCTACCAGCTCGCCGACGCGCAGGCCAAGCTGAAGTCGCTCGCCGGTCCCGCCGCCCCGCCGCTGCTCGCCCTGTCCCCGGCGAGCGGCACCGAGGTCCACCTCGCCCGCCCGCACGCCTGGCCGGACCTGCGCGCCCTCACCGCCCTCGGCGTACCCCTGCTGGCCCCGCCGCCGGAGGGCGGTGCGAACTGGGCGACCGTGGACTGGCCGACGGCTGCCGCGCTCGGCCCCGGGCTCGTCCTCGCCGACGTCCGGGCGAACGCGGCGCTCCTCGATCCGGCCCTGCTGGGTGACGACGTCCGCGTCCTGCCCTGGAATCCCGAGCTCCCTGCGAGCGCCACCTCCCACACCCTCTTCTACACCGGCATCACGCGGGCACTCCAGAGCTGAAACCCCTCCCGGCAACCCCGGTCGCCTCCTGTTGGATCATGTCCGGAGCGCGCCGCACGCCGACGCGGCCCGCCCCGCGTCGCACGCGTAGCGCACACCGCACACGCACCCCCGTGCGCCGCACACCGCACACGCACCCCCGTGCGTCGCACACCGCACACGCACCCCCGTGCGTCGCACACCGCATGCGTCACCCCGTGCGGCGCACCGGCATCCGCTCCACCAGGAGGCAACACGTGGACCGTCCGATCACCCTCGTCACCGGTGGCAGCCGAGGCATCGGCGCCGCCACCTGCCTGCGGCTCGCCGCCGACGGCCACGACGTCGCCCTCGCCTACGTACGGGACGAGGCCGCCGCCGAGCAGAGTGCGGCGGCGGTCCGGGCAACCGGCGCCCGCTGCCTCACCGTCCGCGCGGACACCTCCGTGGAGGCGGACGTCGACCGGCTCTTCGACACCGTGGCCGCCGGACTCGGCCCGCTCACCGGCCTCGTCAACAACGCGGGCGTCACCGGCAGGCTCAGCCGTCTCGCCGACGCCACCACCGAGGACCTCCGCCGCGTCCTCGACGTCAACGTCTTCGGCACCCTGCTGTGCTGCCGCCGTGCCGCCCGGGACCTGACGGCGTCCGGCGGCGGCGCGATCGTCAACGTCTCGTCCGGTGCGGCCACGCTCGGCAGCCCCGGCGAGTACGTCCACTACGCCGCCTCCAAGGCCGCCGTCGACGCCCTCACCGTCGGCCTGTCCAAGGAACTCGGCCCCGACGGCATCCGCGTCAACGCCGTCGCCCCCGGCCTCGTCGACACCGACATGCACGCCGCCATGGGCGACCCCGGCCGCCCCGCCCGCATGGCCCCCGAGCTCCCCCTGCGCCGCGCCGGCGAAGCCTCCGAGATCGCCGCCGCCGTCGCCTGGCTGCTCTCCCCGGATGCCTCGTACACGTCCGGGACGGTGCTTCGGGTGGCGGGGGGACGGTAGGCCCGCCGGAGCGGTCAGTCGGCCACGTCGACACCGTAGCCGCGCGCCAGGGCTTCGAGGCCGTGGTCGTATCCCTGGCCCACGGCCCGGAACCGCCACAGCCCCGCCCGGCGGTAGAACTCCGCGAGCAGCAGGGTCCGCTCGGTGGTCGCGGCGTCCAGAGTGCCACGTGCGAGAGGTGCGTCCACGTTGCCCCACGACGCGGCGACCTGGAGCGGACCCACGTCGCCGAAGGTCCCCTCCCCGTCCACAGCGGCTGCCACAACCACCCGAAGTGCGGCCGGAGGCAAAGCTGCCAGATCGATGGTGACGGTCTGTTCGGCGGGACCGTCGGTCAGCAGGCGCACCGTCCCTGCTGGGTTCTCCGGGGCGCCGTAGAAGACGAAGTCCTCGTCGAAGGACACCTGTTCGTCGTTGTCCAGGACGAAGGCGACGACGTCGATCGCGCACGCCGTGCGTGATCCCCAGGTGGCGGTGACTGAGAGCGGAGTCCCCGCCCTGAGCGCGGGCAGGTCCACCACTCCGCCCCGTGGCACGGTCCGCGGTGCGTGCGGCCGGCGGAAGGCTCCGGGTTCGTAGGGGGCGACCGTTCCGTCCAGCCAGTCCGGTTCGTGCGTGGGAACGGCGAGTTGGGCGATCCGGCCCATCCGGCGGTCCTGATGGCCACCGGGAAGCACGACGACGTCAGTGACGCTCGCGGAGAGATTCACGGCGGCCGAGCCACCAAGTTCGACCACTCGGGTGCGGTACGAGGCCGCCTCCGGGTGCGAGCCGCCGAGGACCAGGACGCGCCGGCCGGAGAGAGGCCCGGTGGGCCTCGGGAGCCTGCCTGCTTTCGCGGGCCGGCCGGCCCCGCCGGGTCGCAAGGAGCCCGCGGCAGAAGCGGACGCCTGGGCGGGCACAGGGGCGGATGCGGAGCCGCCCTGCGCGGGGACGCTCTCCCACTCCGGCTCGGGCGCGGAGGAGGGGGTCGTCCCCGAAGCGGGGGCGAGGACGGCGGTCTCCGGCGCGGGACCCGGCACCGCTGCCGGTGCGTCGTGCGGTGTGCCCGGCCGTACGTCGCCCAGCATTCGCAGGAAGGAGCGCTCGTCGATGACCGGAACGCCCTCGGCGAGCGCGCGGCGAGCCTTCGCGGAACCGGTGGCACTGTCGTTCGTGACGAGGGCGCTGGTGTGCTTGCTGACCGAGCCCATGACGTTCAGTCCTGCGGTCACCGCCCGGGCCAGGAGCTCCGCGCGTCCGGTGTCGGTGTCGCCGGTGACGGCGATCTTCATGCCCTGCACCAGTGGCCCGCCCTGTGAGACCCGGCCGGGATTGCGGAAGGCGCACGACGCCTTGGGCGGCTTCGGGATGAACTGCGCGTCCTGTCGGGGAGGACACGGCACCAGCGGCAGCGGGACGTCCAAGTGCGCCGCCTCCGCCAGCGACGCCCGCAGGATTCCGGCCAGCGTCCGGGTGTCGTCGAGCGCGTCGTGGGCCCGCAGCGGGGGAAGGCCGTAGTGGGTGGAGAGCGTCCCGAGTTTGAGGTCGGTGGTAGGCGGGTCCAGCTGCCGGTTGAGGGACAGTGTGCACAGCCGCCGGGCGACCGGCAGCGACAACCCGGCCCTGGCGAACTCGTGCGCCAGGAACCCGTAGTCGAACTGGGCGTTGTGCGCGACCATCACGCGGTTCTGGAGCATCGCCGCGATCCGCCCCGCGACTTGGTCGAACGTCGGCGCTCCGGACAATCGCTCCGGAGTCAGCCCGTGAATGTCGATCCTCCCCGGGGCGCAGCCGGGGTTGAGCAGGGTGGAGAACTCGTCGGTCTGTTCCCCGTCGGGGCTCAACGTGATGACCGCGACCGACAGCACCCGGTCGCGGCGGGCCGTCAGCCCCGAGGTCTCGACGTCCACCAGTGCCCAGTCGTGCAGGTAGTCCGGCAGATCCGGCAGACGGACTGCACCGAGAGACAGGGGAGGGGTGAAGGTCATGGGTAGAAGGATGGAGTGGAGAAGGAGCGGCCTCAAGCGGAATGCCGGTTTGTCCGCCTTTTTCCGCCTGGGTCTCGTCCATCGGACTTCTCAGGCCGGTCGGTCGGGTCGACCCCTGCCCGGCCCCGCGCTCAGGCCCGGCGCACCGGACCCGTGGACCCCCGTACCACCAGCTCCGCCAGGACCGTCTCCACGCCGTCCGGATCGCGGGGCGTCTCCCGGGTGACCGCCAGCAGGCCCGCCCGTGCGCCCGCCTCGATCAGGGGCAGTCGTACGGTCGTGAGGGCCGGCACCGTGTCCGTCGCCGACGGGAGGTCGTCGAAGCCCGCGACCGAGAGGTCCTCGGGGACGCGCAGGCCACGGGCGCGGGCGGCGGTGCAGACGCCCAGGGCGATGGTGTCGTTGGCGGCGACGACGGCCGTCGGGCCGGGCTCCGCGTCCAGCAGCCGCGTGGCGGCGGCGATGCCCGACGCGCGGTCGAAGGCGCCGTGGAGGGTGCGGGCGGGATCGTCGGCCACGCCCGCGGCCGCGAGGGCCGCGCGGTGGCCCTCCAGACGGTGGCGGGTCGTGGTGCGCTCGGCCGGGCCCGCGACGTAACCGATGCGCCTGTGGCCGAGGGCGAGCAGGTGCTCGGTGAGGCGGCGGGCTCCGGCGCGGTTGTCGAAGGAGAGCGTGGCGGTGACGGGGGATCCCGCCGAAGGCGGCAGCGGCGGTCGTCCGCACAGCACAATCCGGGTGCCCGCCTCCGCGAGCCTGGCGAGCTTCGCCGCGACCGCGGCCGAGTGGCCGGGGTCCTCGATCGCGCCGCCGGTGAGGATCACCGCCGCCGCGCGCTGGCGCTGGAGGAGGGTGAGGTAGGTCAGTTCGCGCTCCGGGGAGCCGCCGGTGTTGCAGACCACGGCGAGCTTCTCGCCGCCGATCGCGCCCGGGGTGCCCTCCGCGCCGCTGATCTGTGCCTGGGCGGCGCTCGCCATGATGCCGAAGAAGGGGTCGGCGATGTCGTTGACCAGGATGCCGACCAGGGAGGACGTCGACGCGGCCAGCGCGCTCGCCGGGCCGTTCACGACGTAGTCCAGGTCGTTCACCGCGCGCAGCACGCGCTCCCGAGTCGCCGCCGCCACCGGGTAGTTGCCGTTGAGCACCCGGGAGACCGTGGCCGGCGACACCTGGGCCCGGTGTGCCACGTCCGCCAACGTCACTGTCATTCAGCTGTCCTCATTCGGGGGGCTCCAGGTCTTGTTCGTCCTGCGGTGCTCAGGCTAGCTTCTTGCTTCATAGCGCATAGAAAGCGCTTTCTAAGAGTGCTTCGCCAGTACGGGTCGCCCAGCGGCGCCCGGCGAGCCACGCCGAGTACGGCCTGTACGGAGGAACTGACGTGACACGCAAGACAGTGCGGATCGCCATGAACGGCGTCACCGGACGGATGGGCTACCGCCAGCACCTGCTGCGCTCCATCCTGGCCCTGCGCGAGCAGGGCGGCCTCGACCTCGGCGACGGCACCGTCCTGTGGCCCGAGCCGGTCCTCGTCGGCCGCCGTGAGCACGCGCTGCGTGCGATTGCCGAGCGGCACGGCATCGCGGAGTGGTCCACCGACCTCGCCGCCGTCCTCGCCGACGAGACGGTCGACATCTACTTCGACGCCCAGGTGACCTCCGCCCGCGAGGACGCCCTCAAGCAGGCCATCGCCGCCGGCAAGCACCTCTACACCGAGAAGCCGACCGCCACCGGCGTCGAGGGCGCGCTGGAACTGGCCCGCCTCGCCCGCGCGGCCGGCGTCAAGAACGGCGTCGTCCAGGACAAGCTCTTCCTCCCCGGCCTGGTGAAGCTGAAGCGCCTCATCGACGGCGGCTTCTTCGGAGAAATCCTGTCCGTGCGCGGCGAGTTCGGCTACTGGGTCTTCGAGGGCGACTGGCAGGAGGCGCAGCGCCCGTCCTGGAACTACCGGGCCGAGGACGGCGGCGGCATCGTCGTCGACATGTTCCCGCACTGGGAGTACGTCCTGCACGAGCTGTTCGGCCGCGTCACCACCGTCAGCGCACACGTCACCACGCACGTTCCGCAGCGCTGGGACGAGGAGGGCAAGCCCTACCCGGCCACCGCCGACGACTCCGCGTACGGCGTCTTCCAACTGGAGGGCGGCACGGTCGCGCAGATCAACTCCTCCTGGGCGGTACGGGTCAACCGGGACGAACTGGTCGAGTTCCAGGTCGACGGCACGCACGGCTCCGCAGTCGCCGGACTGCGCAACTGCCGCGTCCAGCACCGCTCGGCCACCCCCAAGCCGGTCTGGAACCCCGACCTGCCGGTCACCGAGTCCTTCCGCGACCAGTGGCAGGAGGTCCCCGACAACGCGGTCTTCGACAACGGCTTCAAGGCCCAGTGGGAGCTGTTCCTGCGCCACGTCGTCCTGGACGAGCCGTACACCTGGGACCTCCTCGCGGGCGCGCGGGGCGTCCAGCTCGCCGAGCTGGGCCTCAAGTCCTCGGCCGAGGGCCGTCGTTACAACGTTCCGGAGCTGACCCTGTGAGCGCGCTGATCCTGCCGGTCGCGGGCGGCGGAACGTACTCCTACACCCCGCGCACCGAGCCCTCCTCGTTCGTCGCAGGCGGCGCCCCCCTCGTCTCCCGTACGGTCTTCTCCGCCGCGCACGTGGTCGCCGACCCGTACGCCGACACCTCCCCGGACTCCCCGGCCGCCGTCGACTGGGACTCCACCCTGGCTTTCCGCCGCCACCTGTGGTCGCACGGGCTGGGGGTGGCCGAGGCCATGGACACCGCGCAGCGAGGCATGGGCCTGGACTGGGCGGGCGCGGCCGAACTCATCCGCCGCTCGGCCGCCGAGGCGAAGGCGGTCGGCGGAACGATCGCGTGCGGTGCGGGTACGGACCAACTCACGCCCGGAGCGCACGACGTGGCGACGGTCACCGCCGCGTACGAGGAGCAGCTCGCCCTCGTCGGGGAGGCCGGCGCGCAGGTCGTTCTGATGGCCTCGCGCGCCCTGGCGGCAGCGGCTTCGGGCCCCGAGGACTACCTCGCCGTCTACGGCCACCTGCTCCGCCAGGCCACCGAGCCGGTCGTCCTGCACTGGCTCGGCCCGATGTTCGACCCCGCGCTGGAGGGCTACTGGGGAACGTCCGACCTGGACGCGGCGACCGACACCTTCCTGGACGTCATCGCCGCCCACTCCGACAAGATCGACGGCATCAAGGTCTCCCTCCTCGACGCCCAGCGCGAGATCGACCTGCGCCGCCGCCTCCCCGAGGGCGTCCGCTGCTACACCGGCGACGACTTCCACTACCCGGAACTGATCGCGGGCGACGCACAGGGCTTCTCGCACGCCCTGCTGGGCATCTTCGACCCGCTGGGCCCGCTGGCGGCGGAGGCGGTACGGGTTCTGGACACGGGGGACCGCGAAGGGTTCCGCACGCTCCTCGACCCGACCGTCGAACTCTCCCGCCACCTCTTCCGGACCCCGACCCGCTACTACAAGACGGGCGTGGTCCTGCTCGCCTGGCTGGCCGGCCACCAGTCCCACTTCACCATGGTCGGCGGCCTCCAGTCGGCCCGCTCGCTGCCCCATCTGGCGCGCGCGTACGAACTCGCCGACGGCCTCGGCCTGTTCCCCGACCCCGGCCTCGCGGCGACCCGGATGCGGGCACTGCTGCACGTGAACGGAGTGGCCCAGTGACGACCGGTGCCCTCTCCCGCCTGAGCATCAATCAGGAGACCCTCAAGCAGTGGTCGCTCCCGGAACTCGCCGAGGGCTGCACGGCGGCCGGGATCGGCGCGGTGGGCCTCTGGCGGGCCCCCGTCCAGGAGTACGGGGCCGAACGGGCGGCCAGGCTGATGCGTGACCACGGCCTCACCGTCACCAGCCTCTGCCGGGGCGGCTTCCTCACTGCGCCCGACCGGGCCGGACGCGAGCGCGCGCTCGCCGACAACCGCACGGCGATCGACGAGGCGGCCACCCTCGGCACGGACACCCTCGTCCTGGTCTCGGGCGGACTCCCGCCCGGGGACAAGAACCTGGTGGGAGCCAGGGAACGGATCGCCGACGCGCTGGCCGTCCTGGGACCGTACGCGCGGGAGCGAGGGGTGCGGCTCGCCGTCGAACCGCTGCACCCGATGTTCGCGGCCGACCGCTGCGTGGTCTCCACCCTCGGCCAGGCCCTCGACCTCGCCGAACGCTTCCCGGCCGCCGAGGTGGGCGTGGTCGTCGACACCTACCACCTCTGGTGGGACGACCTGGCGCCCGCACAGATCGTGCGCGCGGGGGTCGCGGGCCGCATCCATTCCTTCCAGGTGGCGGACTGGATCACCCCGCTCCCGGCCGGAGTGCTACTGGGCCGGGGCCAGTTGGGGGACGGCTCGATCGACCTGCGCGGCTTCCGCGAAATGGTCGAGGCGACGGGTTTCACGGGCCCGATCGAGGTCGAGATCTTCAACGAGGCACTGTGGGCGCGGGACGGGGCGGAGGCCCTGGCGGAGGTGGTGGAGCGATACCGGCGGCACGTCCTGTGAACCGTCGGCCCGTACGGGGAGGGGCAGGACGGGGGAGCCGGTCCGTACGGGGGCAGGGCGAGCGGCGCTCGGCCCGCCCGTTCGGGTCGCGGTCGCGCTAGCCGCACTGTTCCCCGTACGTCAGACACCGGGAGCCCCCCTCGGAGGACAGCCAGAGGAGACCGCCCGCCATGACCGCCAGCAGGAGGACGAAGGCCGCCAGGAGGCCCCACAGCCACGTGTGACCAGGGGTGGCGGCGGGCGTGGACGGAGTCCCGGAAGTGCGGCCGGGCTCGGATTCGGGACGGGGAGCGGGCCTGGAGGCGGAACCGGGAGCGTTCATGACCCCATCCCACGCGAAAGGCCGACGTCGCACAGCCGCCCGGGTACTCAGATCCCGGACGGCACGTACTCAGACGCGGTCGGCTCCCGTCGCCACCGGTCGCGTCCTACTTCTTGCCGCCGCCCAGCACCTGCCCCAGCAGGTCTCCCAGACCGCCACCGGGCCGCCCCGCTCCGCCCGGAGCCGCACCGGCCGTCGGGGTGCCGGGATTCCCGCGCTGCGTGGCCCGCTTGGTCAGTACGGCGACCACCACCGGCAGCGCGATCTCGATCGCGCGGGTGACGCCCGCCACCGGAAGGCCGGTCTTCTTCGCCACCGCGTTGGCGACCGGCCTGGCGAGCTTGCCGAGCACACCGGCCATCATGCCGCCGCCGAGCAGCCCGCCCATGCCGCCGCCGAGCGTGGCGACGCCCTGGAGCGGCGGTTCGGCCGCCTCGGCGAACGCGGCCTTCACCTCTTCGGCCTCCTCCGGAGTGGCGCTCTCCGCCTTCTGGGCGAGACCGCCCGCGAAGGCGTCGGCCGTCGAGGCGACGACGTTCTGCGCACCCGCCGCGTCCGTGCCGAGCACGCCGGCGATCTCGGCGAGCTTGTCGTCGCCCAGCTCGTTGAGCACTTCCTGCTGGAAGGAGTCGTTGTTCATGCCGGAAACGCTACGTCCGTGCCCACATGTCGGCACCTTCTGAGCGCTTCCCGCGCGGCCAGAACTTTCTCGTTCCGCCGTACAACCCTTCCGCCCCTTGGCGGGTCATACGTGGCATCAGGGCTTCCGGGGGAGGGGATCCGGGGGGATACGCGGAAGCCCGTGTAGGGGGAGGGGACGCTGGGGGGCCCGGTCGACGGACCGGGTCCTTTGGCTTTTCCGGTGCGGCGGTGGTTACGGAGCGAAACCTGACGCGGGCCCCGTCAAGTCCGACGGGGCCCGGGTGCTGCTGCGGTTCAGGCGGCGAACCGTCCTTCGTTCAGTGCGCGGACGAACGAGGCCCAGCCGGCCGGAGGGAAGACGAGAGCGGGCCCGTGCGGGGCCTTGCTGTCGCGGACGGGTACGTCGCCGTAGCCCCGGGCCACTTCCAGGCACTCGCCCTGGACTCCGCTGCTGTAGCTGGACTTGTACCAGCCGGTGAGGGCGGTGGTGTCGGAGACGGTGCGTTTGCTGCTGACCATGCTCATGCCCATCAGGTGGTGGGGTGGTCGTCCTTCACGGCGGTGACGAAGGATGCCCAGGAGGCGGCGGTGAAGCGGAGGGCGGGGCCGTTCGCGGACTTGCTGTCCCGTACGGGTACGTTGCCGTAACCGCGAGCGACTTCCAGGCATTCACCCTGTTCGCCACTGCTGTAGCTGGACTTGTACCAGCCCGTGAGGACAGATGAGTCGGGGAAGGCGGTGTGCTCACTGCTGTTCATTTTCGAATTCCTCTGCTGCCGTCCGAATGAGGGTCAGTGATTCCTTCTGGGGCAATGCCTCGCTGAGTACAAGATCGTAGGCCGTACGGCACGCCGTAACCAGGGTCGGGTCGTCCAACAGACGACCGGTCTTGACGGCCTCCACGTATCCCACCGGTGCGCAGTCCTCGAACTCCATGAGGGTGAGCAGGCCCTCTAGCAATGCGTGAGCACCCACCCCGTACGGCAGTACGTGCAACCGCAGTCGGCCCTCCTCTGCCATGTCCGCGACCTTGTGCAGTTGCTCGGCCATGACGAGTGCCCCCCCGATCTTGCGCCGGATGACGGCCTCGTCGAGGAGGGCCCATACAACCGGCTTCGAGGGGGCGTTCAGAATCTGGGCGCGGCTTGTTCGGATGACGACTGCTTGGTCAAGTTCTTCAGGAGTGTGGTTGGGCCGGTACGCACGGAACAGGGCTCGTGCGTAGCTCGGTGTCTGGAGGATGCCGGGCACCAAGGTCAGCGCGAAGAGCTTGATGAGGGTGGCCAGTTTCTCCAGATCCGCCACCGGGTCGAAGTGCTGGACGTACTTCGTCTCAAGGTCCTCCCGCCACCGTTCGAAGAACCCGTCCGTACCCAGCGCCCGGTCGACCCGCCGGGCATCGTCGGAGCTGGGCAACCGACGCCCCGACTCGTAATGACTGATCAGCGTCGGGGAACACACGACCATTTCGCCCAGGGCCTCCTGGGTCAACCCGGCCGCCACCCGACGGAGTTTGAGCTCCTCGCCGTACTTCTCCCGTGGTGACTTCGGCTTGTCCTTCTTGTCCACTGCCTCAACTCCCGGACCTGACGCCGACCTTGTCAAGCTCTGACCCCTAGCAGCGTAGAAGAGGCCGCCGCACGCTGTGAGTGATTCGCCACAGAACGTGTTCCCCGCACGTCGGGGACGTAGGGAAAGGCCGCCATGAAGCACCTCCTCGCCCGCCTCCTCGGGCGACTGCGCCGCCCGCAACCGCAGCGGCACCCCAAGGGGCAAACCCAGCCCCAGCCGCAGACCCGGCCGGAGCGCCAGCCGTACCAGCACCCGTACCAGCACCCGCAGCCGCTCCCGCCGCCGTCCGTCCCGGAGTGCTGCTGCCCCGAGCCGCCGCTCCCGCAGCCGCCCGTGTACGCGTACGCCTTCCCGTACTCCTGCCCGTACGTCGGCGGGCCGAGCGGCGCGGCGGGCAACGGCGTCGACGACTCCCGCGAGCCGGGGCCCGTCCGGTGAGCGGCTCCTGGCGGCTGCTGCCGTGGACCGGTGACGGGGGCAAGCCCTGTTACGTGCACACCGACGACGCCCTGGGCCCCGTCTCCCGCGTCGCGGACACCATCGAAAGCATCCAGCTCGGCATGGCGGGCGACCTCCTCCGGCACGCCGAAGACATGCTCGTCGAGCGACGCGTCACCCAGGCCGAGCTGCGCTTCCTGGCGGGCCGGCTGTCCGAGTCGCTCCGTGACGTCGTGCGGGTCGCCGAGAGCAGAGGGGCGCGCACGGCGCCGCCTCCTCGCGGCGACGGTCACTCGTAGGGCGCGTCACGGAAGTAAGCGGAGGCGCCTTGTAGGGGTTTTCGCTTCCATGGCCGCACACGGAAGCTCGTACGACCTGGAGGTGGGCGCCATGTCCATGAGCGCAAGCGAAGCAAGGACAGCCCTGTTCCGTCTGATCGAGCGGGTCAACACGGACCACGGTCCCGTCCGGATCACCTCCCGGGCGGGCGACGCCGTACTCATGTCCGCCGCCGACTACGACTCCTGGCAGGAGACCGTCCACCTGCTCCGCTCCCCGGCGAACGCCCAGCGCCTCATGGAGGCTGTGGCGCGGGACCGTGAAGGATCCCCTGCGGCCACCGCAAGCGGGTGAGACCGTTGTCCACAGCCCGCCCCCGCTGTCACACCTCGGCGGTACGGTCGGATCATGACCAGTACAGGGGGTGGGGCAGCGCCCGGCGCAGCGGCGGGTGGGGCGGTGCTCGAAGGGGTCCTGGAGCGGATCACCTACGCCAACGAGGAGACCGGGTACACGGTCGGCCGGGTGGACACCGGGCGCGGGTCCGGGACGGGTGACCTGCTGACCGTCGTCGGCGCGCTGCTCGGCGCGCAGCCGGGGGAGTCGCTGCGGATGGAGGGCCGTTGGGGCTCCCACGCGCAGTACGGCAAGCAGTTCCACGTGGACAACTACACGACCGTGCTGCCCGCCACCATCCAGGGCATCAGGCGCTACCTCGGTTCCGGGCTGATCAAGGGGATCGGCCCGGTGATGGCCGACCGGATCACCACCCACTTCGGCGTCGACACCCTCGACGTCATCGAGCAGGAGCCGAAGCGTCTCGTCGAGGTGCCGGGGCTCGGGCCCAAGCGGACGAAGATGATCGCCGCCGCCTGGGAGGAGCAGAAGGCGATCAAGGAGGTGATGGTGTTCCTCCAGGGGGTGGGGGTCTCCACCTCCATCGCCGTGCGGATCTACAAGAAGTACGGGGACGCCTCGATCTCCGTCGTGAAGAACGAGCCGTACCGCCTCGCGGCCGACGTCTGGGGCATCGGCTTCCTCACCGCCGACCGCATCGCGCAGGCCGTCGGCATCCCGCACGACAGCCCGGACCGGGTGAAGGCGGGGCTCCAGTACGCGCTGTCGCAGTCCACCGACCAGGGCCACTGCTTCCTCCCCGAGGAGCAGCTGATCAGCGACGCGGTGAAGCTCCTCCAGGTGGACACCGGGCTGGTCATCGACTGCCTGGCCGAGCTGGCGGAGGACCCGGAGGGCGTCGTACGGGAGAAGGTGCCCGGTCCCGAGGGGCCGAACGGCGAGCCCGTCACCGCCGTGTACCTCGTTCCGTTCCACCGGGCCGAACTCTCGCTGGCCGGTCAGGTGTTGCGGCTGCTGCGCACCGACGAGGACCGGATGCCCGCCTTCCGGGACGTGGAGTGGGGGAAGGCGCTCGGCTGGCTCGCGCAGCGGACCGGGGCGTCCCTCGCCCCCGAGCAGGAGGCCGCGGTCAAGCTGGCGCTGACGGAGAAGGTGGCGGTGCTGACGGGCGGGCCCGGCTGCGGAAAGTCGTTCACCGTGCGGTCCGTGGTCGAGCTGGCGCGGGCGAAGAAGGCGAAGGTGGTGCTGGCCGCGCCGACCGGGCGGGCGGCCAAGCGGCTGTCCGAGCTGACCGGGGCGGACGCGTCCACCGTCCACCGGCTGCTGGAGCTGAGGCCCGGTGGAGACGCGGCGTACGACAGGGACCGGCCGCTGGACGCCGACCTCGTGGTGGTCGACGAGGCGTCGATGCTGGACCTGCTGCTCGCCAACAAGCTGGTGAAGGCGGTGGCGCCCGGCGCCCACCTCCTCCTGGTGGGGGACGTGGACCAGCTGCCCTCCGTCGGGGCGGGGGAGGTGCTGCGGGACCTGCTCGCCGACGGCGGGCCCGTACCGCACGTGCGGCTGACGCAGATCTTCCGGCAGGCGCAGAAGTCCGGGGTGGTGACCAACGCCCACCGGATCAACTCCGGCACCCACCCGATCACCCAGGGGCTGAGCGACTTCTTCCTCTTCGTGGAGGACGAAACCGAGGAGGCGGGACGGCTGACGGTCGACGTGGCGGCCCGCCGCATCCCGCAGAAGTTCGGCCTGAACCCGCGGACGGACGTGCAGGTGCTGGCCCCCATGCACCGTGGCCCGGCCGGCGCGGGGAACCTCAACGGACTGCTGCAACAGGCCATCACCCCGGCCCGCCCCGATCTGCCGGAGAAGCGGTTCGGCGGGCGGACCTTCCGGGTCGGCGACAAGGTCACCCAGATCCGCAACAACTACGACAAGGGCGAGAACGGCGTCTTCAACGGCACCGTGGGGGTGGTCACCGCCCTCGACCCCGTCGAGCAGACGCTCACCGTGCGGACCGACGAGGACGAGGAGGTCCCGTACGACTTCGACGAGCTCGACGAGCTGGCGCACGCGTACGCCGTCACCATCCACCGCTCCCAGGGGAGTGAATATCTGGCCGTGGTGATCCCGGTCACCACGGGCGCCTGGATGATGCTCCAGCGGAACCTGCTCTACACGGCCGTCACCCGGGCGAAGAAGCTCGTCGTGCTCGTGGGGTCGCGCAAGGCCATCGGACAGGCGGTACGCACCGTTTCGGCAGGCCGGCGGTGCACCGCGCTCGCGCACCGGCTCGCGGGCACAACCCACGTCCCGCAGCCCCGGCAACCGGGCGGCGGCCATCGGTGGGAAACATCACCTGGGGGTTCCGGAACCGGGGCGAAGGGGGCAGGATGAGCAGGTTGGCGGCACTCAGTGCCGCGAATGGGCCTGATGGCCGACCCCGAGTGCACTCTGCTGAGCCAAGTGGGGGATGGTAGAGACAGTCAGGGCACCTCGAAGAAGAGGCACTACGTCGGTGAGGGATGACGTGAGCGAGAGCGACAACTCTGTAGTACTGCGGTACGGCGATGGCGAGTACACCTACCCGGTGATCGACAGCACCGTCGGCGACACGGGCTTCGACATCGGGAAGCTCCGGGCCCAGACCGGTCTGGTGACCCTCGATAGCGGATACGGCAACACAGCCGCCTACAAGTCCGCCATCACCTACCTCGACGGCGAGCAGGGCATCCTGCGCTACCGCGGGTACCCCATTGAGCAGCTGGCCGAGCAGAGCAGTTTCCTGGAGACCGCCTACCTGCTGATCAACGGCGAGCTGCCGAAGGACGACGAACTGTCGGACTTCCGGAACGAGATCACCCAGCACACGCTGCTGCACGAAGACGTCAAGCGGTTCTTCGACGGCTTCCCGCGCGACGCGCACCCGATGGCGATGCTGTCCTCGGTCGTCTCGGCGCTGTCCACGTTCTACCAGGACAGCCACAACCCGTTCGACGAGCAGCAGCGCCACCTGTCGACGATCCGTCTGCTGGCGAAGCTGCCGACGATCGCGGCGTACGCGTACAAGAAGTCCATCGGGCACCCCTTCGTCTACCCCCGCAACGACCTGGGGTACGTCGAGAACTTCCTGCGCATGACCTTCTCGGTCCCCGCGCAGGAGTACGTGCCGGACCCGGTCGTCGTCTCCGCGCTGGAGAAGCTGCTCATCCTGCACGCGGACCACGAGCAGAACTGCTCCACCTCCACCGTGCGCCTGGTCGGTTCCTCGCAGGCGAACATGTTCGCCTCGATCTCCGCCGGCATCAGCGCCCTGTGGGGCCCGCTGCACGGCGGCGCCAACGCGTCCGTCCTGGAGATGCTCGAAGCGATCCAGGCCGACGGCGGCGACGTCGACGCCTTCATCCAGAAGGTGAAGAACAAGGAGGACGGCGTCCGCCTGATGGGCTTCGGCCACCGGGTGTACAAGTCCTTCGACCCCCGCGCGAAGATCATCAAGGCGGCGGCGCACGACGTCCTCTCGGCGCTCGGCAAGTCCGACGAGCTGCTGGACATCGCGCTGAAGCTGGAGGAGCACGCGCTCTCCGACGACTACTTCGTCTCGCGCAACCTCTACCCGAACGTCGACTTCTACACGGGTCTGATCTACCGGGCGATGGGCTTCCCCACCGACATGTTCACCGTGCTCTTCGCGATCGGCCGGCTTCCCGGCTGGATCGCCCAGTGGCACGAGATGATCAAGGAGCCGGGTTCGCGCATCGGCCGCCCGCGCCAGATCTACACGGGCGAGGTCCTTCGCGACTTCGTGCCGGTCGAGGGCCGCTGACCTTTCGTCACGGTTCCTGAGCGCAGCGAAAAGCGCCCCGCCGTCGATCCCCCCACGGGTCGACGATACGGGGCGCTTCTCTGTTTCCCCGGTTCGGATTCCCCCCACGGGATCCCTACCGGGCGTCTGCCGGCTTTCGCCGCCAGAGGTCTGTGTGCCTACTCGCGCAACGCTCGAACTGCTCCTGCGGTTCCCGTTCCGCGCGGTCCGCCGGGACGCGTACCGAACGGGAGGGCCGCTCAAAGCTCCCCGCCGTACGTGTCCCGGCCCACGCCTGCCCGGGACGTCCCCCAAGACGCCCCGCACGCGAACGTCCCCCAAGACGTTCTTGGCATCGCTTCCTAGACTCACGACCCCCGCCGATGGTTACCCCCCGAGTGAAGTGATCTGCATCACTCGATACGGGTTCCCGGCGGCGGTGTCCGTGCGCTTGTTCAGATGTTCTCGCGGTTGCTCGTGTACATCATGTGAAGGTACGTAGCCTCAGGCTGTTTGTCACTACGAAGACGGACGAAAAAGCCATCGCGAATCCGGCGATCATCGGGTTGAGCAGCCCGGCGGCGGCCAGCGGCAGCGCGGCGACGTTGTAGCCGAAGGCCCAGAAGAGGTTGCCCTTGATGGTGGCCAGGGTGCGCCGGGCGAGCCGGATCGCGTCCGCCGCCGCCCGCAGGTCCCCGCGCACCAGTGTCAGGTCCCCGGCCTCGATCGCCGCGTCCGTGCCGGTGCCCATCGCGAGGCCCAGGTCGGCGGTGGCGAGGGCCGCCGCGTCGTTCACCCCGTCGCCGACCATCGCGACCGTACGGCCCGCTCCCTGGAGCCGGGCGATCGTGGCCGCCTTGTCCTCGGGCCGCACCTCCGCGTGCACCTCGGCCGCGTCGATGCCGACCTCGGCGGCGACGGCGCGGGCGACCGCGTGGTTGTCGCCGGTCAGCAGTACGGGGGTGAGGCCGAGCGCACGCAGCCGGCGCACCGCCTCCGCGCTGGTGGCCTTCACGGTGTCCGCGACGGCGAGCACCCCGCGCGCCTCGCCGTCCCAGGCGACCGCGACGGCCGTGCGGCCGGACGCCTCGGCGGCGGCCTTGGCGTCCGCGAGGTCGCGGGGCAGCTCCACGGCCCGGTCGGTCAGGAACTTCTCCTGCCCCACCAGCACCCGGCGTCCCTCCACGGTCCCCTGCACGCCCAGTCCCGGGACGTTCGCGAAGTCGGTCACGGCCGGAAGCCCCGCGTCGCCCTCCGCCTTTGCCGCTGCCGCCGCCACCGCCCGCGCGATCGGGTGCTCCGACGCGTCCTCCAGTGCCCCGGCCAGCCGCAGCAGCAGGGCCCGGTCCGTTCCCGGGGCGGTGACCACGTCCGTCAGCGCCATGCGGCCCGTCGTCACCGTGCCCGTCTTGTCGAGCACGACGGTGTCCACGCGGCGCGTCGACTCCAGCACCTCGGGCCCCCTGATCAGGATGCCGAGCTGGGCGCCCCGCCCGGTGCCGACCATCAGCGCGGTCGGCGTCGCCAGCCCCAGGGCGCACGGGCAGGCGATGATCAGCACGGCGACGGCGGCCGTGAAGGCGGCGGTCACGTCGTCCGTGGCCAGCAGCCACCCCACCAGCGTCCCGAGCGCGATGAGCAGCACCGCGGGCACGAACACGGCCGAGATCCGGTCGGCGAGGCGCTGCACCTGGGCCTTGCCGTTCTGGGCGTCCTCCACCAGCCGTGCCATCCGCGCGAGCTGGGTGTCCGCGCCGACGCGGGTCGCCTCGACGACGATCCGGCCGCCCGCGTTCACGGTCGCCCCGGTGACCGGGTCGCCCGGCCCGACGTCCACCGGCACCGACTCGCCGGTCAGCATGGACGCGTCCACGGCGGACGCGCCCTCCACGACGGTGCCGTCCGTGGCGACCTTCTCCCCTGGCCGTACGACGAACCGGTCGCCCACCCCCAGCTCCCGCACCGCGATGCGGGCTTCCCGGCCGCCGCGCAGCACCGTCACGTCCTTGGCGCCCAGGACCATCAGCGCCCGCAGCGCGGCCCCCGCCTGCCGCTTGGAGCGGGCCTCCAGCCAGCGGCCGAGCAGGAGGAAGACCGTGACCCCGGCGGCGACTTCGAGGTAGACCGCGGCGGCGTCGTCGGCCCGGCCCGCCGTCAGGGAGAAGCCGTGCCGCATGCCGGGCATCCCCGCCCCGCCGAGGAACAGCGCCCACAGCGACCAGCCGAAGGCGGCGAGGGTGCCCACCGAGACGAGGGTGTCCATGGTGGCCGCGCCGTGCCGCAGGTTGGTCCAGGCGGCCCGATGGAAGGGCAGCGCACCCCACACGACGACCGGCGCGGCCAGAGTCAGGGACAGCCACTGCCAGTTGTCGAACTGGAGGGCGGGGACCATCGACAGGAGGATCACGGGGGCGGCGAGCACGGCGCAGACGGTCAGCCGCTGCCGCAGCGTGTCCGGCTCCGCGGCGGCGGGCTCCCCGGCGGGCGTCTCGTCCGGCGCGGGGGCGGCGGGTCCGGCGGCCGTGTACCCCGTCCTCTCGACGGTCGCGACGAGGTCCGCGACGGCGACCTTCCCCGAGTCGTAGGCCACCCGCGCCTTCTCGGTCGCGTAGTTGACGGTGGCGGCGACGCCCTCCATCCGGTTCAGCTTCTTCTCGACGCGGGCGGCGCAGGAGGCGCAGGTCATCCCGCCGATGGCCAGCTCCACGTGCCCCTCCAGGACGGGCGGTGCCGAGGGGGCGGGCACTTGCTCAGGGGTCGCGCTGTTCATCGTGGGCTCCAGGGAAACGGGCCGGGCCGTACCCGCACCAGTATGGGCAACCGGCGGATACGGCCCGGGAACTGCGGGTCGGGGCGGATCAGGCGATGCCGACCAACTCGTATCCCGCCTCGTCGACGGCGGCCCGTACCGCCTCCTCGTCCAGCGGGGCGGCGGAGACGACGGTCACCCGCCCGGTCGCGGCGACGGCCTCGACCGAGCCGACCCCGGCGATCTCGGAGATCTCGGCGGAGACGGCGCCCTCGCAGTGCCCGCACGTCATGCCCTTCACCTCGTAGACGGTGGTGAAGGAGCCCACCTGCACCTCGGCCGCGCCGTCCGTCCCGCAGGAGCCGGAGGGCGAGCAGCAGGAGCCGGCGGGCCGGGCGGGCTCGCCGGCGGGGTTCTTGGTCTCGGCGGTCATGTCGTGTGCTCCTCTTCGACGGCGTACACAGGTGTCGTGGCGCCCGGGGAGGGGTGCGGTCGGGCCGCGGGGCCCCCGGGACGCTCAAGACTATACCCCTAGGGGGTACCAGTGGGGATGTCGGCCCCCGACATGCCGCCCCGGTGCACCGCCCACTCCCTGGCCAGGACCGACATCAGCGTCGAGTCCACCCAGCGGCCGTCGGCCCACAGCGCCTCGCGCTCCGTGCCCTCCGCGACGAAACCGGCCTTCTCGTACGCGCGCCGGGCCCGCGGGTTGAAGTCGTAGACGCCGAGGGAGACCCGGTTTAGGCCGAGCTGCTCGAAGGCGTACGCGACGATCAGACGGCATGCCTCGGTGCCCAGGCCCCGGTTGCGTCCGGCGGGGCCGAGCAGCGTCCGGAAGTTGCAGCTCCGGTTGGCCGGGTCCCAGTCGTTGAGGACCACCTCGCCCACGCACGCACCGGTTTCGCGGTCGACGACGGCCAGGTCGACCCGGTCGGCCTGCGCGTTGCGGGACAGGTACCAGGCGCGGGTGGCGGCCTCGTCGAACTCCTCGGACGCGGAGCCGGTGAGCCGCAGCACCTCCGGGTCCCGGAGTGCGTCCAGCATCGCGGGAACGTCGCCCTCGGCGAAAGGACGCAGCAGGACACGGGAGCCGGTGAGCACGGGCTTGACGGACAGATCGGCGGGAGAGGGCGGGGATGCGGGCGTTCCGGTGGTCGGGATCATCCGGTGATCCTCGGCGGCGGGGGTCGCGTACCGCAAACGGGTTGCCGGGGTGGACGGCGAGGGGCCCCGCGCCGCGGCCGGAGTGCGGCCGGGTGCGGGGCCCGAGGGGCGGGGGGAGTCAGCCGTTGCGGCCTCTGTTGCCGGGCCGGGACGCCACCCAGGTGCGGACGGTGTCCGCGTACCAGTACGGCTTGCCGCCCTCCACGTGGTCCGGTGGCGGGAGCAGCCCGTGCTTGCGGTACGAGCGCACGGTGTCCGGCTGCACCTGGATGTGCGCGGCGATCTCCTTGTACGACCAGAGCTTGTGGTCCGTCATGTGTGCACCTCCCCGCGAAGACCGCAGCCACGGCCGGGGGGCCGTCGGGGGAGCTGCGGCGTTCGCTGGCGATCACTGAGCCTCTGCCCCGTGAACGACGCCCGGTGACCGGGGGGCCGGGGCTGTCGTGTGCCTGTGACGGAAGGGCCGCGTAATGGCGACAAGCGTGACGGGAGGGATACGACCGTGACGGAAGTGGTGCGGGAGTAGGGCGGGACACGCAGCCCGTACCGGGTCGATGTGTTCGGTCCGGACCGCTTTTGGGTGTAATGCACCCGGTGATCGCTTTGCCTGCTCTTTACCTGCGAGACGTGGCGCGCGTAGTGGCTCGGAGGCGCGTCGCGCACCCGGTCGCCGACCCGGCTGTGCGCCCCGCCGGCCCGGCTGTGTGTCCCGCTGTGCCGCGGTGCTGCGCCTCGCTGTGCCGCGGTGCTGCGTCCCGCCGTCCCACCGTGCCGCTGTGCCGCTGTGCCGCTGTCCCGCTGTCCCGCTGTCCCGCTGTGCTGTCGTCCTACGCCCCGCAGGACCGCAGGAACTGCCGGGTCCGCCGGGCGATCGGCAGCGGCTGTTCCGGCGGGCACGGGTACATGTCCTGCTCCACGATCGCGAAGAGGTCCACCCCGAGGGACTGCGCCGCCTCCAGCACGGGCCCCAGCGCCGGCACCCCGCGCGGCGGCTCGCACATCACGCCCATGCCCACGGCGGGCCCGAACGGCAGCCCCCGCTCGTGCACCTGGGCCAGTACCGCCGGGTCGACCTGCTTGAGGTGCAGGTATCCGATCCGCTCCCCGTACGTCTCGACGAGCCGGACGCTGTCGCCGCCGCAGTAGGCGTAGTGCCCGGTGTCCAGGCAGAGCGACACCAGGTCGGGGTCGGTCGAGTCGAGGAGGCGTACGACGTTCTCCTCGCCGTCGACGTGGGTGTCGGCGTGGGGATGGAGGACGACCCGCAGCCCGTACTCCTCGCGGACCCGGCGCGACAGCCGCTCCGTGCGGTCGGCGAGGGTGCGCCACTGTGCCGGGGAGAGGGTGCTGTCCTCCAGCACCCGGCCCGTCCGGTCGTCCCGCCAGAACGCCGGGATCATGACCAGGTGCCCGGCCCCCACGGCCTGCGCGTGCCCGGCCACCTCCGCGACGTGCGCCCAGGCGGCCTCCCAGGTGCCGGGCTCGTCCCGGTGCAGTGCGGTGAAGACCGTCCCGGCCGACACCCGCAGGCCCCGGTCGGAGAGTTCGGCGCGCAGACGGTGCGGGTCGGAGGGCAGATAGCCGTACGGTCCCAGCTCGATCCACTCGTATCCGGCGGCGGCGACCTCGTCGAGGAAGACCTGCCAGGGCACCTGTTTCGGGTCGTCGGCGAACCACACCCCCCACGAGTCGGGGGCGGAACCGATCCTGATGCGCGTCAGCTGTCCGTCGGCGGCCATGGGGGCAGCCTTTCCGCGGGCGGCGAAGGGTGTCAAGGCAGCCGCGGCGGCAACGAGTCAGTATGTCCGGACAAACCATTGACAGCTTTCCGGGTCCGCGGATAGAGGTAGGGAACCGCCGCGGTCCGCCGACGAGGGGGCTCCATGCAGGACGCGTACGACGCGCACGGGCACGACGCGTACGACCTGATCGTGATGGGGCGCCTCGGGGTGGACCTCTACCCGCTGCGGGCGGGCGTGCCGCTGGACCGGGTGGAGACCTTCGGGAGGTTCCTCGGCGGGTCGGCGGCGAACGTGGCGGTCGCGGCGGCCCGGCTCGGCGGGCGGACCGCGCTCGTCTCCCGTACCGGCGCGGACCCCTTCGGGGCGTACCTGCGCAGGGAACTGCGGGACTTCGGTGTGGACGCGCGATGGGTGACGCAGGTCGCGGAGTACGCCACCCCGCTCACCTTCTGCGAGATCTTCCCGCCGGACGACTTTCCCCTCCACTTCTACCGGCGGCCGAAGGCGCCCGACCTGGAGATCCGCCCCGGCGAACAGGACCTCGACGCGATCGCCGCCGCCCGGATCTTCTGGGCGACGGGCACCGGCCTGTGCGCCCTGCCCAGCAGGGACGCGACGCTGGAGGCGCTGACGGCCCGCCGGGGCGGGCGGCACACGGTCTTCGACCTGGACTGGCGGCCGGCCTTCTGGGAGGGCTCCGGGACGGACCTGCCCCGCCGCCTCTACGTGGAGGCGCTGCGCCGCGCCACCGTCGCCGTCGGCAACGTCGAGGAGTGCGAGATCGCCACGGGTGAACGGGAACCCCACGCCGCGGCACGCGCGTTGCTCGGGTACGGGGTCGAGCTCGCGGTGGTCAAGCAGGGAGCGGAGGGAGTGCTGGCCGTCCACAGGGACGGGACCACGGCCGAGGTGCCGCCGTTGCCCGTGGCGGTCCTCAACGGGCTCGGAGCGGGCGACGCGTTCGGCGGCGCGCTCTGCCACGGGCTGCTGGCCGGCTGGGACCTGCCGCGGACGATCCGCTGGGCGAACGCGGCGGGAGCCATCGTCGCGAGCCGACTGGCGTGCTCCTCGGCGATGCCGTACGCAGAGGAGATCGAGCGGGTTCTGACGGGTGACCTGCGAACGGGTGAATCGCGGGCGGGTGCCTTGCGGGCGGGCGGCTCGCAGACGGGCGACTCGCGGACGGGCGGCTCGCGGACGGGCGGCTCGCGGACGGACGGCGGCTGCTGACGGCGGCTTCGGACGGGCGGGATCGGGAAGGCATTCGACGCCGGGGCGGTTCCGGGCGGGCGACACCCGAACGGGCGGTTCCGGACGCACGGTTTCCGACGGAAGGGCGGGCCAGACCTCATGACGCACCTCCACGAGACGGCGGGGAGCACGGCGCACGGTCCGTACGCCGTGGATCTCGGGCCGCGGCGGGCCGACCGCCTGCGGCACACGGCACTGCGCGTGCTGGAACTGCCACCCGGCGGCTCGCACCACCTGTCCGCCGGCGAGTACGAGTGGATCGTGCTCCCCCTCGCCGGGGGGTGCAGCGTCCTGGTGGACGGCCTGGTCCTCGAACTCCGTGGCCGGCCCGGCGTGTTCGACGCGGTCACCGACTTCGGTTACGTCCCGCGGGACGCCCACGCGCAGATCGCCTCCGCCGCGGGGGGCCGCTTCGCCCTGGCAGGAGCGAAGTGCGAGCGGCGGCTCCCCGCCCGCTACGGCCCCGCGCCGGAGGTTCCCGTCGAGCGCCGGGGGAGTGGGCAGACGGAGCGCGAGGTGCGCAACTTCGCCGCCGCGGACGTCTTCGAGTGCGACCGGCTGATCGCCGTCGAGGTGATCACACCCGGCGGGAACTGGTCCTCGTACCCGCCGCACAAGCACGACCAGTACGTACCGGGCGAGGAGTCGGAGCTGGAGGAGATCTACCACTACGAGATCGCCGGGGGGCCGGGCGGTGTCGGGTACCAGCGGGTCGCCCCCTCACGGGAGGGCGGGGCGGACCTGCTCGCCGAGGTCCGTTCCGGCGACACGGTGCTGGTGCCGGACGGGTGGCACGGGCCGTCGATCGCGGCTCCGGGACACACCATGTACTACCTGAACGTCATGGCGGGCCCCGACCCCCACCGCGAATGGAACATCCGCTTCCACCCCCACCACCAAGCACCCCCCACCTGACCCCCCACCCCTCCCGAGGAGGACCCGTGCCCCCCTCACCTCCCACCCGCCGCCTCACCACCGCCCAAGCCCTCCTCACCTTCCTCGCCCATCAGCACACCGAGCACCACGGCATCCGCCACCGCCTGATCACCGCCACCTGGGGCATCTTCGGCCACGGCAACGTGGCGGGCCTCGGCCAGGCCCTCACCGAGTGCCGCACCAGCCCCGCCCCCGGCCGCCTCCCCGGCCCCGGCATCCCGGGCCACACGCCCGACTCCCGCACGAGCACCTCCACCCCACCCGGGACCCCCGCCGCAGCCACGCCCGCCCCGGCCGCGGCCCCGACCCCCGCCCCCGGCACCATGCCCTTCCTCCAGGGCCGCAACGAGCAGGCCATGGTGCACGCCGCCACCGCCTACGCCCGCCAGTCACGCCGCCTCTCCGCCCACGCCGTCACCACCTCCATCGGCCCCGGCGCCACCAACCTCGTCACCGGCGCGGCGCTCGCCACCGTCAACCGCCTGCCGGTCCTCCTCCTGCCGGGCGACGGCTTCGCCGCGCGCCCCGCCGACCCCGTCCTCCAGCAGCTCGAAGTCCCGTACGCGGGCGACGTCTCCGTCAACGACTGCCTGCGGCCCGTGTCCAGGTACTTCGACCGCATCACCCGTCCCGAGGCCCTCGTACCGGCCGCCCTCGCCGCGATGCGCGTCCTCGCCGACCCCGCGGAGACCGGTGCCGTGACCCTCGCACTGCCGCAGGACGTACAGGTGCAGGCGTACGACTGGCCGGAGGAGTTCTTCGCGGACCGGGTGTGGCGGGTGCGCTCCCAGGAGCCGGACCAACGCGAGCTGTTCGACGCGGTGCGGGCGATCAGGAGCGCCCGCCGCCCCCTCCTCGTCGCGGGGGGCGGCGTCCACCACAGCGGCGCCGAGAGTGCCCTCGCGCACTTCGCCGACCGCACCGGCATCCCCGTCGCCTCCACCCAGTCGGGCAAGGGCTCCCTCCCGTACGACCACCCCGCCGACCTCGGCGGCATCGGCCACACCGGCACCGCCGCGGCGAACCGGGTGGCCCGCACCGCGGACCTGGTGATCGGCGTCGGCACCCGGTGGACCGACTTCACCACCGCCTCCCGCACCCTCTTCCAGAACCCCGGAGTCCGCTTCCTCAACCTCAACGTCACCGGCGCCGACGCCCACAAGATGGGCGGCCTCGCCCTGGTGGGGGACGCCGGCCGCAGCCTCCTGGCGCTGACCACCGCCCTCCGGGACCGTACGGACGACCACGAGGACGGCCCCGGCGCGTACCGCGTCGACCCCGCCCACGAGGCCGAGTACCGCGCCGCGAAGGAGGGTTGGGAGCGGCGGGTCACCGCCGCGTACGCCGCGCCCGACGAGAAGGCCCGCCCCACCCAGGCCCAGGTCCTCGGCGTACTCGACACCCTGGTCACCGACGAGGACATCCTGATCAACGCCGCCGGGTCCCTGCCCGGCGACCTCCACAAGCTGTGGCGCACCCGCGCCGCCGACCAATACCACGTCGAGTACGGCTATTCCTGCATGGGTTACGAGATCCCGGCCGCCGTCGGCGTCCAGCTCGCCGCGCCGGGACGGCCCGTCTGGGCGCTCGTCGGCGACGGGACGTACCTCATGAACCCGACCGAGATCGTGACCGCCGTGCAGGAGCGGCTGCCGATCAAGGTGGTGATCCTGGACAACCACGGGTATGCCTCCATCGGCGGGCTCTCCGAGGCCGTCGGCGGCGAGCGGTTCGGTACGGACTACCGCTTCCGCGCCCCGGACGGTTCGTACACGGGAGAGCCCCTGCCGCTCGACCTGGCAGCCAACGCCGCCTCGCTCGGCATGCGCACCCTGCGCGCCCGTACCGTCGCTGACCTGCGGGAAGCCCTCAAGGAGGCACGGGAGAGCACCGTGCCCACATGTGTCTACGTCGAGACCGAAACGCCCGACACAGTGTCGGGCCCCCCGCCGGCGGACGCGTGGTGGGATGTTCCCGTGGCCGAGACCGCGACCCGCCCGTCGGCGGCTTGGGCACGCGAGGAGTACGACCGGCAGGTCGCAGCCCGACGCCACCACCTTTGAAGGAGTGCAGTTCATGAAGACCGTCAACCACTGGATCGGTGGCAGGACCGTCGAGGGTGCGTCGGGCGACTGGGGCCCCGTCACCGACCCGGCCACCGGCGCCGCCGACACCCGTGTCGCCCTCGCCTCCGTGGCCGAGGTCGACGCGGCCGTCGCCGCCGCGAAGGACGCCTTCGCGACGTGGGGCACGTCCTCCCTCTCCACTCGCACCTCGATCCTCTTCCGCTACCGCGCGCTCCTCGACGCGCACCGCGACGAGATCGCCGCCCTGATCACCTCCGAGCACGGCAAGGTGCACTCGGACGCGCTGGGCGAGGTGGCGCGTGGCCTGGAGATCGTCGAGCTGGCGTGCGGCATCACCACGCAGCTCAAGGGCGAGCTGTCCACCCAGGTATCCCACCGGGTGGACGTCTCCTCGATCCGTCAGGCGCTCGGCGTCGTCGCGGGCATCACGCCGTTCAACTTCCCGGCGATGGTGCCGATGTGGATGTTCCCGATCGCCATCGCGTGCGGCAACACCTTCGTGCTGAAGCCCTCCGAGAAGGACCCCTCCACCTCGCTGCGGCTCGCCGAGCTCGCCACCGAGGCCGGTCTCCCCGACGGCGTGCTGAACGTCGTCAACGGTGACAAGGTCGCCGTCGACCGCCTGCTGGAGCACCCGGACGTCGCCGCCGTCTCCTTCGTGGGCTCGACCCCGATCGCCCGCCACATCTACGTGACCGCCACGGCCAACGGCAAGCGCGTCCAGGCCCTCGGCGGCGCCAAGAACCACATGCTGGTCCTCCCGGACGCCGACCTCGACGCCGCCGCCGACGCCGCCGTGTCCGCCGCGTACGGTTCGGCCGGCGAGCGCTGCATGGCGATCTCGGCGGTCGTGGCCGTCGGGTCCGTCGGCGACGCACTCGTCTCGAAGATCGTCGAGCGCGCGCAGAAGATCAAGATCGGTCCGGGCAACGACCCGGCGTCCGAGATGGGCCCGCTGATCACCGCCGCCCACCGCGACAAGGTCGCCTCCTACGTCACGGGCGCCGCCGCCCAGGGCTCCAAGGTCGTCCTCGACGGCACCGGCTACACCGTCGAGGGCCACGAGAACGGCCACTGGATCGGCCTGTCCCTCCTGGACCACGTCCCGACGGACTCCGACGCCTACCGTGACGAGATCTTCGGCCCGGTCCTGTGCGTGCTGCGCGTCGACACGTACGAGGAGGGCGTTGCCCTCATGAACGCGTCCCCGTTCGGCAACGGCACCGCGATCTTCACCCGCGACGGCGGCGCGGCCCGCCGCTTCCAGCTGGAGATCGAGGCCGGCATGGTCGGCGTCAACGTCCCCATCCCGGTCCCGGTCGGCTACCACTCGTTCGGCGGGTGGAAGGACAGCCTCTTCGGCGACCACCACATCTACGGCACCGACGGCATCCACTTCTACACCCGCGGCAAGGTCACCACCACCCGCTGGCCGGACCCGGCCGACACCCCCACGGGCGTGGACCTCGGTTTCCCGACGTCTCGTTAATGCCCGACGCCTGACCCGCAGCTCGATCACTTACCCCCTGGGCGACCTGACCAGGGGGTTTCTGCTGTCACCCCAGGTGTGGGGCCGACCGTTCCTCGGTCGCGTGCTGCAATCTGAGCCGCTGCGTGTGGTGCATGTCCAACCCCGCAAGGTCATCGGGAGAGACCCAGCGAAGCTCTGTCGACTCGTCCGAAATGCTGAGGGTCCCGCCGACGATTCGGGCCCGGAAGCACACGTTGAACTGTCGGCGTACCTCCCCGTCCGTGTACGCGATGACGTGCCGGGGGTCCGTGTACGTCCCGACCAGTCCCGTGATCTCCACATCGAGGCCGGTCTCTTCCCTCACCTCGCGCACCGCAGCGCCGGGCAAGCTGTCGGTCATCTCCATGCCGCCACCGGGAAGAGCCCACTTCCCCGAGTCGGACCGCCGCTGTAGCAGGATGTGCCCCTGGTCATCGGTCACCACCGCCGATGCAGCCACCACCAGACTGTTCGGCTCGGGCGCTTGAGGGTCGTCGTAGAACTCAGTCCGTGCCATCCGCCGTGACCTCCCTACCGGTGTCCCACACTGCTTGGAAACTGTCCGCGTACCCGTCGAACATCCGGCCACCCTTCGCGCGGCGTAGGTGCCACACCGGGGCCGCGTAGGCGTTCAGGCCCCATACGTGGGCGTTGACCAACACCTGATCATCAACCCGGTACAAGCTGTTGTAGAGGGTCGTCCCGTGTGTCCGCAGCTCCACCCCGGGTACGCCGACAAGCGGCCGGTAGTGCATGAGCGCCAACCGGCAGCGGGATTCGATCCCGTGCCCGTACCGCTCCTCAAGACCGCGGGCCTTGACGTTCTCGCGGTCCGGGTCCCCGATGCAGATACGCACCCTGCACCCCGTCCCCGCTTTCTCCCGCAGCGAGTCGCTCAACCGGGGATACGCCTCATGCAGGAAGATGGCCGCGTACACCAACACGTCGATACGCTCGCGCGCCGAACCAAGCAGGTCCACAAACACCGACACCGGTAGGTCGGCCCGCTGCTCGTACAACGCCACCAGTTCCGGCGAGACGGCCCGCGCGGTTCGTGCCTGACGCAGGGCAGGCCAGAGGGCGTGTACGTCCTCCTGGAGCACCTCAGCGGCTCGCACCGCTGTTCGCTGCCTGGGGACTCTGCCCAGGTTCACCCAGCGCTCAACCGACTTGGGATCGATGCCGACTTCCAAGGCCAAGGTGGCGTGAGTCCACCCGCCCGCCGTCATGGTCGCGCGTAGCCGTTCGTTGCCTGGCACAGGGACGTTGTAGCACCCGCGGGACGTCCCCAAATGGGAAACGTGCGAGGTTCCTCCGTCCCAGCGATCCAGGAAGCATGGATGTCACCAGGAAGACGACACCATGACGGCGGGGCGAGCGATGCACTGGAACAGCCGGACGGGGAGAGAGCCGACTACCTACACGCTGCACATACCGTTGCTTGAGCTGACCCCTGTTCCAGGGTGCAAGGAGTGCCTACGCATGTGCGTCTCCCGGGACAATCGCCGATCGGTCGGGGATTACAGCGGCGTGACTGACGCGAACGTATCGCTACGGGACCATCAGCGTGCAAAGCACCGACCGTGAGCGCCCCACTCCGCAGCTCCCTCCGTCCAGCCCCGATGGGCAAGGGCTTCTGCGGCTTCTGCACCGGCTTTGGCCGGGTGTGGTGCGACACCTGTTACGGCTTCACCGGGTGCGAACGGTGCAAGTTCACGTACAGGCTGCCCTGCCCCTGTTGTGTGGGCGGGGACGCCGAACGCATCAACTGGTCATGACGACGACCTGAGCGCCGGACGTGCGGGACGGTTTTCGACATGGGCCCCGTGATGCGGTGAAGGAAGCACCGTCACGCTTCCTGTTCACCCCACCAGTCCCGGCGGCTGGTGGGGTTTTTCCATGCTGCGGGATCGGGCCTCCGGTAGCCGTCCGCCACATCCGACCCACGTCCCTGACTACGTTCGGAGTGACGCCCGCCCTCAGGCTCAGTCACCGGCTCAAGGGGAGGAGGCCCTGAAACAAGCGCAGACCGCACGCAGGGCAGAGTCCGACAAGGGTGCGTGGACTTCACCGGCCGGACGCTCCGAAAAGGTCACGCCGAACCCGCCCCTCCCCGTCGCGTCCCGCCCCGGAGACCTCACCCTCCGGCGCGGGCCGCGGCGCGTTCCCGTCGGGGCAGGCCGTGTCACGCGTGCCGGTACACGGCCCCCGGTTGCAGTTTCCGCGGGGCGAACAGCCGCTCCAGCGACACCAGTCGGAAGCCCCGTTCCCGCAGGCCGTCCACGATCGCCGGGAGGGCGGTGGCCGTCCCTTCGTGGAGGTCGTTCAGCTGGATGATCCCGCCCGGTTTCGCGGTCCCGAGGACGCGGTCCGCGATCAGCCGCGGGTCGTGCTCCCGCCGGTCCGCGGTCGTCGAGTTCCACAGGATCTGGGCGAGCCCGAGTTCCTCGCTGAGTGCTGCCACGTTCCCGTCGGTCCGGCCCTGCGGCGGGCGCACCAGGGTCGGCGACCTGCCCGTCAGTTGGGCGAGGACGTCCTGCGTCTGCGCCAGTTGCCGCCGTGCCTCCTCGGGCGGCACCTCGTTCAGCCGCGGACCGGTCCACGAGTGGTTGCCGACCTCGTGGCCCTCCGCCGCCATCCGCCGCACCAGGTCCGGGTGCTCGTGCACCGGTCCCTTGCCGAGCAGGAAGAACGCCGCCGGTACGTGCCTGTCCTCCAGGACGTCCAGCAGCGCGCCGGTGGACGGGCCGGGGCCGCCGTCGAAGGTAAGCGCCACGCAGCTGGCCGTCCGGCAGTCGACGGGGCCGCCGTCCGGGCCGTTCGCGATGCCGGTCAGCAGGGCGGCGGCGATCAGTGCGCAGAGGGCGATGAGGGAACGGCGGCGTTTCGTCACCGCACACCGGTTCCAGCGGCGGGCGTCCGCGCAAACGACGCGCCGCCGCAGGTCACCCGGTCAGCCCGTCAATGCGACGCTGACGCTCCGTCACCTCGTCAGGGCGTGCCGTACGTGCCGACGACGACCGTCGCCCCCAGCTCCTCGTCCGTCGCCACCCGGGCGGCCAGGCCGCCCCGTACCATCACCGCGGCCGTACGGTCCGCCTGCCGCTCGCTCGTCTCCACGAGCAGGCTCCCGCCGGGCGCCAGCCAGCGCGCGGCCCCGGCCGTCACCCGACGCTGCACGTCGAGCCCGTCGGCCCCGCCGTCCAGGGCGACCAGCGGCTCGTACTCCCGCGCCTCGGACGGCAGCAGGGCGATGTCGTCCGTCGGCACGTAGGGGGCGTTGGCCACCAGGACGTCGACGCGCCCCCGCAGGCCGGCCGGCAACGGGGCGTACAGGTCCCCCTCGTACACACAACCGCCCACCGCCGCCACGTTCCGCCGGGCGCAGCGCACCGCCGCCGACTCCACGTCGGCGGCGTGCACCTCGGCGTCCGCGACCTCCGCGCCCAGCACCGCGGCCACCGCTCCCGACCCGCAGCACAGATCGAGCACCACCGGCCCGTCGAGGGCGGCGGCGAGGTTCACGGCGGTACGGGCGAGGAACGCGGTGCGCGGCCGGGGAACGAAAACCCCCGCGTCGACGGCGATCCGCCGGCCGCAGAACTCCGCCCAGCCCAGCACGTGTTCCAGCGGCAGCCCGGCCACACGGCGCCGCACCATGGCGGCCAGCTCGCGGTCCGTACGGGCGGTGGCGAACAGCAACCGCGCCTCGTCCTCCGCGAACACACACCCGGCGCCGCGGAGCCGGCCGACGACGAGGTCGGGGGAGAGGGCGGAGGGGAAAGCGGGGGAAACAGCCAAGGACAGCGACATCAGAGAGCCTTTCGGTACGACCGAGGGCGCTCTCCGGATCCGTGACGACTACGGAAGAGCCGTACGACCGTGAGGCGAGAGCACCCGACCTGCGACAGCGGTAATGGGTCCCACCTCCTTGGTCCGGGCCCGCACGCACTGCGGGCACCCGTCGCCCGCACGCGCGGCGGACGATCCGGAAAGACCATACCCGAGCAGGTCAGACCCGTACAGGGGCCCGAACAGCCGTCAGGCCGCGCGCCGGAGACGGACGATTGCCGAGGTGTGCGGGAGCTTCCGGCACGTCGGCGTACAGCGGCTGCGGTACGGCGGGCAGTGCGCCTACTCCCCTGGGAGGGCACCGGTTCCCCCGGGCGGCAGCCCGGACGCGCGGGCGGCACGCATAGGGTCGGAGCATGGAGAATCCCCTTCGCCGACGGCCGCGCCCGCACCTGCGCGGGCGACGGCTCGCCGCCGTGATCGCGGCGCTCGCCGTGCTGGTGGGCGGGGGTGTCTGGGCCGGTGTCGCCGCCGCCTCGGACGGCCCGGCCCCCGTGCACAGGTCCGACCGGATGCTGTCGATGCCCGGTGCGCGCATCGACACCTCGTACTTCGTCGGCGACGACGGCAGTGGCGGGAACACGCGCAGGCCCGCCGTCCTCATCGGGCACGGCTTCGGCGGCAGCAAGAAGGACGTCCAGGGCCAGGCGGAGGAACTGGCCAGGAACGGATACGCCGTCCTGACCTGGTCCGCGCGCGGCTTCGGCAGGTCGGGCGGTCGCATCGGCCTCAACGACCCCGAGGGCGAGGTCAAGGACGTCTCCCGGCTGATCGACTGGCTCGCCGCGCGCGACGAGGTGGCACTCGACAAGGACGGCGACCCCCGCGTCGGCGTCACCGGCGTCAGCTACGGCGGCGCGATCTCCCTGCTGGCCGCGGGCCACGACCCGCGCGTGGACGCCATCGCCCCGCAGCTCACGTACTGGAACCTCGCCCAGGCTCTCTTCCCCGACGGGGTGTTCAAGAAGCTCTGGGCGGGGATCTTCGTCACCACCGGCGGCGGCTGCGCCCGCTTCGAGCCGGAACTGTGCGAGCTGTACGAACGGGTGGCGGTCTCGGGCAAGCCCGACGACGCCGCCCGCACCACCCTCGAAGAGCGCAGCCCGTCCGCCGTGGCGGACCGGATCAAGGTGCCCGCGCTCATCGTGCAGGGCCAGAGCGACTCCCTCTTCCCGCTCGACCAGGCCGACCGGATGGCGCGCGCGATCAGCGGCAACGGCGCGCCCGTGGCCGTCGACTGGGTGAGCGGCGGCCACGACGGCGGCGACCAGGAGGCCGCCCGCGTCCACACCCGTATCACCTCCTGGTTCGACCGCCACCTCAAGAAGGACGAGGCGGCCGACACCGGCCCCGGCTTCCGGGTCACCCGTACCGGAGGAGTCGACTCCACCAACGGCGCCGCCAGCCTGCGCGGCGCCGCCGCCGACCGCTACCCGGGCCTGCGCGGCGACGTGCGCGCCGTCCCCCTCACCGGCCGCCGAGGACCCACGCAGACCTTCGCCAATCCCGCCGGCGCCAACCCGCCCGCCATCTCCTCCGTACCCGGCGTGGGGGCCCTCTCGCAGTTCTCCGGGCTCGGCCTGGGTGTCTCCCTCGACTTCCCCGGCCAGTACGCGCAGTACGACTCCGCGCCCCTCGACACCGGAGTGCAGGTCACCGGATCCCCGACCGTCAAGGTGACGGTCAAGGCCGACCGCGACGACATGGTGCTCTTCGCCAAGGTCTACGACGCGAGCGCCAACGGCCGCCAGATCCTGCCGCACCAACTCGTCACCCCCGTACGGATCACCGGCGCCAAGGCGGGCCGCACCGTCGAACTGACGCTGCCCGCCATCGACCACAAGTTCCAGGCCGGGCACCGGATGCGGCTGCTGCTCACCGCCACCGATCTCGGCTACGCGTCCCCGGCCGAACCCGCGAAGTACTCCGTCACCCTGGACGGCGGCGGCCTCGGCGTGCCCACCGCCCCGCAGCTGACCACCGCCTCGGCCGGGCTCGCCTGGTGGGTGTGGGGACTGCCCCTGGCCTCCGCCCTGGTCGCCGCGGCACTGCTCCTCAGCGCCCGCCGCCGCACCTCCGCGCCCGCCCCCGACCCCGCACTGGCCGAGGTCCCCCTCCAGATCACCTCGCTGAGCAAGCGGTACGGAAAGTCCGGCGACCGGTTCGCCGTCCGCGACCTCTCCTTCCGCGTCGAGAAGGGCCAGGTCCTCGGCCTGCTCGGCCCCAACGGCGCGGGCAAGACCACCACCCTGCGCATGCTGATGGGACTCATCTCGCCCGACGGCGGCGAGATCCGCGTGTTCGGCCACGCCATCCGCCCCGGCGCGCCCGTCCTCTCCCGGGTCGGTGCCTTCGTCGAGGGCGCGGGCTTCCTCCCGCACCTCTCCGGCCGCGCCAACCTCGACCTGTACTGGCAGGCCACCGGGCGCCCCGCGGCGGACGCGCACATCGACGAGGCCCTGGAGATCGCCGGACTCGGCGACGCCCTCCAGCGCGCCGTACGGACGTACTCCCAGGGCATGCGCCAGCGCCTGGCCATCGCGCAGGCCATGCTCGGCATGCCGGACCTGCTGATCCTCGACGAGCCGACCAACGGCCTCGACCCGCCCCAGATCCGCGAGATGCGCGACGTGATGATCCGGTACGCGGCCGGCGGACGCACCGTCATCGTCTCCAGTCACCTCCTGTCCGAGGTCGAACAGTCCTGCACCGACCTGGTCGTCATGGACCGCGGCAAGCTCGTCCAGGCCGGTCCCGTCGCCGAGATCATCGGCTCCGGCGACACCCTGCTCGTCACCGTCGAAGGCGAGGTCTCCGAAGCCCTCGTCGACAAGGTGACCGCACTGCCCGGCATCGGGACGGCGGTACGCGCCGAGGGCGGCCTCCTGGTACGGCTCGACGGGGCGCGACCCGCCGAACTCGTCGCCGAACTGGTGCGCATGGACGTGCCGTTGACCGGTGTGGGACCGCACCGCCGCCTGGAGGACGCGTTCCTCACCCTGATCGGAGGCCCGGCATGAGCAGCACCGTCGACACGGACACGGCCCGCGCGCACCGCGCGGGCACGGACACCGCACCGGGCTACCGTCCCGGCCGGACCCTGCCGCTGCTCGTCGAGGCCAGGCGGCAGTGGAAACGCCGCCGCACCATGGTCATGGCGATCATCCTGGGCGCACTGCCCTTCGTGCTGATCGCCGCCTTCGCCATCGGCGGCACCCCCTCCGAACGCGGCAGCGGCAGCAACAACCGCATCAACCTGATGGACACGGCAACCGCCTCCGGCGCGAACTTCGCCGCGACCTGCCTCTTCGTCTCGGCCGGGTTCCTGCTGATCATCCCGGTGGCCCTGTTCTGCGGCGACACCGTCGCCTCCGAGGCCAACTGGGCGTCCCTGCGCTACCTGCTCGCCGCCCCCGTGCCCCGCGCACGGCTGCTGTGGAGCAAACTGGCGGTGGCCCTCGCCTTCAGCCTGGCGGCGATGGTGCTGCTGCCGCTCGTGGCGCTGGCGGCGGGCACGGCGGCGTACGGCTGGGGGCCGCTGGAACTGCCGACCGGCGGCGCGCTCGCGGCCTCGGCGGCCGTCCCGCGCATCGCGCTGGTCGTCGCGTACCTCTTCGTCTCCCAACTGGTCACCGCGGCCCTCGCGTTCTGGCTCTCCACGAAGACGGACGCGCCGCTGGGCGCGGTCGGCGGAGCGGTCGGGCTCACCATCGTCGGGAACGTGCTGGACGCCGTCACGGCCCTCGGCTCGTGGCGCGACTTCCTTCCCGCGCACTGGCAGTTCGCCTGGGTCGACGCCCTCCAGCCGCAACTGGAATGGGGCGGGATGGTCAAGGGCGCGGCGATCTCGGTGACCTACGCCCTGATCCTCTTCGCGCTCGCCTTCCGGGGCTTCTCCCGCAAGGACATCGTCTCCTGACACAGAAACACCGGTGCGGCCGGGACCGACTCCGTACATCATGAGCCCCATGTCAACTCTACTGCTCACGCTCGCAGTTGTGTCCACGGGTCTCTACGCGGGCATGATGCTGATCTTCCGGACCGGCATCATGCCCGCGCTCGCGAGAGTGCCCGACGCTCAGTTCGTGAACGTGATGAGACGCATCAACGAGGACGTTCCGCGCGGCCTCTTCGTCCTGACGATGCTCGCGTCGGTCGGCTTCCCGCTGGCGGCCCTCTTCGTGGCGCCCGACGGGGGCAGGACCGCCATCCAGCTGTGGCTGCTGGCGGGCGGCCTCGCCCTCTCCGTCGTCAACCACGGCATCACGGCAGGCGGCAACGTCCCGCTCAACAACGCCCTCGCCTCCTCCGAGTCCGCGGGCACCCCGGACGGCGAGGCCCGCGCCGCCTTCGAACCCCGCTGGAACCGGCTGCACACGATCCGCACCCTGTGCGCGGTCGCGGCCTTCGCGCTGGTGACGGCGAGCGGGGCGGGGTGGTCGTAGCGGGTCGTCCGGTGGGGGCGGTGGGGGCGGTCGCAGCGGGTCGTCCGGTCGGGGTGGTGGGGTGGTCGCAGCCGTTCGCTGACATGGGTGCGGCAGTGGGTGGGGCATTGGTGCGGCGGGGCGGTCGTGGCCGTTGACCGGAACTCACCGGATCGGGTTCGTCCGTGTGGTCGCCATGTGTCGACCGAAAGGGGCCCGTCTCCTCCAACCGCTCACGCCGCCTCCAACCGCTCACGCCGCCTCCGTCCGCCCGCGCCGCCCGCCTCTGCCCGGTTGCTCCCGTCCGCCCGGCCGTCACCAGCCGCCCGGTCCGACGTCACCCGCCCGCCCGACGCCTTCCCGGTCCGCCGCCCGCCTGCCCGGTCCGCCGCCCGACGCCTGCCCGCTCCGCCCGTCGCCTGCCCGGTCCGTCGCCTGCCCGGTCCGTCGCCTGCCCGGTTCGCCCGCCCGGTTCGCCCGCCCGGTTCGCCCCTCCCGACCCCGCCCGCCCCTACCGCCGCAGCAGCGCGAACAACTCCTCCCAGCGCCGCGCCACCACCTCCGGCGCGTACCGCCGCACGCTCTCGCGGGCCGCGTCGCCGAGCCACTCCCGCGCCTCCCGGTCCTCCATCAGCAGCTCCAGCCGGTCGGCGAACTCGTCCAGGTGGCCCGGCTGGGCGAGCAGCCCGTCGACCTCGTCCGTGACGATCTCCCGTACCCCGGGCGACACGTCGAAGGCGACGCACGGCAGCCCCGCAGCCATCGCTTCGAGCGGCGCGAGCGGGAAGCCCTCCTGCCGCGAGGGCAGCACGAACACCGACCCCCCGCGCAGCGCCCCCGGCACGTCCTCGGTGTACCCCATCCACCGGACGGACGCGGCGATGCCCAGCTCCGCGCACCGCTTCTGGAGCGCCTCCACCCGGGTGGGCTCCCCGTCCCCGTACAGCCGCAGCACCCACCCCGGGTGCGACGGGGCTATTCGCGCCCACGCGTCGAGGAGGATGTCCGTCCCCTTGTCGTGCGTGAAGCGCCCGATGCCGAGGACGCACCTGGAGTCGCGCGGCGAGGGCTCCGGCGCGGGGTCGGGCAGCGGGGCGGGCATCACGCCGACGTTGTTCAGCCAGCTGCGGATCCACCAGTCGGCGTCCTGCCGGGTGGGCGCGAGGACCCGGTCCGCGTGCCGACGGCAGAGCCAGCGCAGCCGCGCGTACCGCGCGGACCGCTTCGTCACCGCGTACGGCTCATGGCTGAGGACCACGACCTTGAAGCCCGTGGTGTCCGCCAGCGCCACCCACTCCAGCGCCCACGCCCCCATCACCACGACCACGCCCTCGCACCCCCGCAGGAGCGCCGACAGGGCGGCTGCACCCGCCCGCATCTGCCGCTCGTGCGCCCGCCGCCGCCGACGCGCGGCGAGGTCCAGGCACCCCCGGGGCCGCTTGGGCGCCCGGGGCGGCGGCCCGACGTCGTACAGGGTGCTGCTCCGGTACGGACCGCCCTCGGCGCCCACTGCATTCCGCCGACGCTCGCCGGGCGGTGCGGGGGCGATGCCGACGAGGTGCACCCGGTGCCCCATCCCGGCGAAGAGCCCGGCCAACTGACGAGCACGCCCGGCCTCACCGCCCCGCGCGTCGACGCTGCCGGAGACAAGGAAGACGTCCATGGGCATTCCCGGGGTGGAGAGGGGTTGGTGCATTGGGGAAGAATTTACCCATAGAAGTACTTATCGGGCTCGGGGAGGAGGCGAGGACGAAGCGGCGTGAATCACGCTCCACGGAGTACGGAAAGCCCGCCGCAAGTGACCTTGCGACGGGCTGGAAGTGGTGCGTGGCATGCGTGGAGCTGCGCCCCCGGCAGGACTCGAACCTGCGGCCAAGCGCTTAGAAGGCGCCTGCTCTATCCACTGAGCTACGGGGGCCGGATGGTGGGCCTGGGGCCCGGGGTGGCCGTGGGGCTGTTTGTTGCCGTTGCCGGGCACAAGGATAGGGGTCCCGTCCCCCTGGCCCTGCTGCTTCACCTGCGTGGCTCGATGTGGAGGTTCGGTGAAACGCCCTCGATAATCGCAGGCGAGTGCGAATCCCGCATCGCTTTTGACGCCTCGCGCCCCGGGTGTTGTGCACTCGTTATGCCTCCGCCCCACTCGCCCCAAGTGTTCCAGAGGGTGCATTGTCACCGATTGGGGGGATATCGGCGCGCAGAGACGGTCTATACGCTTCAAAAAAGGGTCATAGTTGGGCATTCTTCGTATGTGGTGACCTTGGACGTACGGCCTCAGCTGCTTGACGCACTTTCCGCCCTGCGCGACCGTGTCGCCGCCGTGCGCCTTCCCTTCCCGCTGCCGGGGGCGCCCCGGGCCCGGCAGACCCGGGAGGAACTCCTCGCGCAGCTCGACGACTACCTGGTGCCCCGGCTGCGCGATCCGGAGGCACCCCTGCTCGCCGTGATCGGCGGCTCGACCGGGGCGGGAAAGTCGACCCTGGTCAACTCGCTGGTCGGGCGCAGGGTCAGCGAGGCGGGCGTACTGCGGCCGACGACGCGCACGCCGGTGCTCGTGTGCCACCCGGACGACCACCACTGGTTCGCCGGGCAGCGCGTGCTGCCGCAGCTCACCCGGGTGTGGGTGCCGGAGAGATGCGGCGACGAGGGCGGCGAGGACGAGGAGAGCGGGGTGCTGCGGGTGGAGACCAGCGAGTCGCTGCCCGTGGGGCTCGCCCTGCTCGACGCGCCCGACGTCGACTCGCTCGTGGCCTCCAACCGGGTACTGGCCGCCGAACTGATCTGCGCCGCCGACGTGTGGGTGATGGTGACGACGGCCTCGCGGTACGCGGACGCCGTGCCGTGGCACCTGCTGCGCACCGCGAAGGAGTACGACGCGATGCTCGTCACCGTCCTGGACCGGGTGCCGCACCAGGTCATCGGCGAGGTCTCGCGGCAGTATGCCGCGCTCCTCACCCGCGCGGGCCTGGGCGAGGTGCCCCGCTTCACCATCCCGGAACTGCCCGAATCGGCGGGCGGAGGCAGCGGCCTGCTGCCCTCGACGGCCGTGGCGCCGCTGCTGGAGTGGCTGACCCACCGGGTCCGTGACCCCGCCGCGCGCCAGCAGGCCGTCGCACGCACCGCGCGGGGGGCCATGGACTCGCTGAACGCCCGGCTGCCGGAACTCGCCGGAGCCGTCTCCGCGCAGTACGCCGCCGCGGTCCGGCTCACGACGGCGGTCGAGGACGCCTACGAGAGGGAGGCCGAACGGGTGCGGCAGCGGCTCCAGCGCGGGGCCGTGCTCTCCGGGGACGCGCTCACCCGCTGGCGCGCGTACCCGACGGACGCCACCGACGGGGAGTTGCTCGATTCCCTCGTGGACAGCCTGACGGCGCTGCTCCAGTGCGCGGTGGCCGCGGCCGACGAACGGGTACGGACCGCCTGGGGAGACGAGCCGGCCGCGCGCGCCGTCGTGAGCGGCGGGGCGGACCCGGAGACCGGGGAACGCATCGGGCTCGCCGTACGGCGCTGGCGGCGCGTCCTGGAGGAACTCGCGGAGGAGGAGGTACGGGAGACGGAGCGGCCCGCCGCGCCGAACTCCGAGACCGTCGCCGCCCTGCTCGCGGCGGCGCTGCTGGGCGGACGCAGGGCGCGCGCGGCGGGCGAACGGCTGGCCGAACGCACCGGCGCACAGAGCGCGCTGCGGCTGCGCGACCGGGGCGGCGAGCTGCTGACGACGTACCTCGAAGGAGTGCTGCACGCCGAGCGGGACCGGCGTCTGGCACCCCTGGACGCGCTCGACGTGACGCCCGAACCCCAGGCCGCGCTGATCGCGGCGCTGTCCGTGACGAAGAAGGAGAGGTGAAGGCGGTGACGGTGCAGGCCGACGCGACGGAGGAGGGCGCGGTGAACCAGGTGGCCGCTGCGGGCGGACCGGCCGGCAAGGAGTCCGGCGGGGGGAACGGAGCGAGGGCCGCCGCGCCCGGGGCGGAGACCGGGACACCGCCCGCTGCCGGGGCCGACGGGTGGGACGACGGGCTGATCGCACGGCGGGCCGGACGGCGCTCGGGGCCGTCCGAGGCTGCCGGGACGGGGCGCGGCGCGTCGCTCGGGGAGCCGGCCGAGGACTTCGGGGACGTGCCGCCCGGCGGCGGGGAGTACGGGGACGACCTGAGCGTGCGCCTGGACGCCCTGCGGGAGCTGCTGGGGCTCTCGCGCGCCCGGCTCGGCGCGGACGCGCTGCACGAGGCGGGGCGGGTCCTCGACGAGGCGGTGGCACGGCGGCGGCTGTCCGCGCAGCACACCGTCGTCGCGATCGCCGGAGCGACCGGAAGCGGCAAGTCCACGCTCTTCAATTCCCTCGCGGGGGTGAGGATCTCGGAAACCGGGCTGAAACGCCCCACCACCTCCGCGCCGATCGCGTGCAGCTGGACGGACGGGGCGGCGGGGCTGCTCGACCGGCTCGGCGTCCCCGGACGGCTGCGCAGGCGGCCCTTCCAGGCGGGCACGGGCGCGGGGGCCGGAGGCGACGAGGGGCTGCGCGGGCTGGTCCTCGTCGACCTGCCCGACCACGACTCGGCGGTCACCGCGCACCGCGACCAGGTCGACCGGGTGCTGGCCCTGGTGGACGCCGTGATCTGGGTCGTCGACCCGGAGAAGTACGCCGACGCCGCCCTGCACGAGCGGTACCTGCGGCCGCTGGCCGGGCACGCCGAGGTCACCTTCGTGGTGCTCAACCAGATCGACCGGCTGCCGGGGGAGGCCGCCGACCTCGTGCTGGACGACCTGCGCCGGCTCCTGGACGAGGACGGCATGGCGCTCGGCGAGCACGGCGAACCCGGGGCGACCGTGCTCTCCCTGTCCGCCCTCACGGGTGACGGCGTGGAGGAACTCCGGGAGCTGTTGCGGACGTTCGTACAGGAGAGGGGCGCCGCCGGGCGTCGGCTGGCCGCCGACGTGGACGCGGCGGCCGCCGGACTGCGCCCGGTGTACGTGGCGGAAGGGAGGGCGGGGCTGGGGGAACGGGCCCGGGAGGAGTTCACCGACCGGCTGGCGGAGGCGGTCGGAGCCGCCGCGGCCGGAGAGGCCGCCGAGCGCGAGTGGCGGCGCAACGCCGGCACCGCGTGCGGGACGCCCTGGCTGCGGCTGTGGCGCTGGTACGGGACGAAGCGCACCCTCGGTGGCGGCGGTACGGGCCTGTCCGAGCCCGCGTACGAACCGTGTGCGGACGCCGAGGTCACCGCGCGGCAGCGGGTCGAGCAGGCGGTGCGCACCGTCGCGGACGCGGCGACCGCCGGGCTGCCCGCACCCTGGGCGCAGGCGGTGCGGGAGTCGGCGGCGCGCGGCGCGCAGGGCCTGCCGGAGGAACTGGACGGCCTGGCGGCGACCGTCGCGGTGCCCCGCGGGAAGCCGCCGCGGCCCGCGTGGTGGCCGGTGGCGGTCCTGACGCAGGCCGCGATGACACTGGTTCAGGCCCTGGGCGGGCTCTGGCTGCTGGGGCAGGTCCTGGGCGTCCAGGAACCGGCCCTCCTCCCGGCGTTCCTGCTGATGCTGGCGGGGGTCGTCGGCGGGCCGGTCGTCGAGTGGGCCTGCTGGGCGGCCGCGCGCGGGCCTGCCAGGCGGTACGGCCAGGACGCCGAACGGCGGCTCCGGCAGGCGGCGGCCGGCTGCGGACGCGCCAAGGTCCTGGACCCGGTGGCGGCGGAACTGCTGCGCTACCGGGAGGTGCGGGAGCGGTACGCGACGGTGACGGGGGCGAACGCGGGCTGAGGCGCCGGGTGCCTCGGGCCCCGGGCGGGGCCGGGGGCCCGCGCGTGCGGGGACCGCGCGTGTTCGGGGGTGGCGGGGCGCGAGGTTGGCGGGGTGTGAGTGACGGGGGCACTCGGGTGCGGACACCGCGCGTGTTCGGGGCGCGAGAGTGCCGGGGCACGAGGCCAGCGGGGCGTGAGTAGCAGGGGGCGCGAGGCTGGCGGGACAAGAAGGTGGCGGGGCGTGAGTGACGGGGCACTCGGTGCGGGCGAGGCACCCGTGAAGGCGAGGCACCGGGAGAAGAAGACCCCGGTCAAGGGAAGGCACGAGGGAGGCGAAGGTGCCGGGGGGGGCGGGGATGCGGGAAGTACGTGTGACGGGTGAGGGTGACGCGGTTGTGCACAACCGGCCGTCCGTCCACAGGCCCCGGCGGCGGATCCGAGAACCCGCCAGCATGGGAAGCACCAGCCGAGAAGACGGCGGGTGCGGTGCTCGGGAGGCATCGCGCGGACGGACAAGGGCGGGGATCGCGATGAACGAGACGATGGTGACCCTGGTGGGCAACGCCGCCAGCGGGCCGATCGAGATGGAGACGCCGAGGGGCGGGTCGGTCAAGTTCCGGCTGGCGGTGCAGCCCCGGTACTTCCACCGCGAGAAGGAGACCTGGGCGGACGGCCCGACCAGCTTCTACACCGTGTGGACCCGGCGGACGCTGGCCGCCAACCTCACCTCCTCGCTGAGCATCGGCGAACCGCTGATCGTGCACGGCAGGCTGCGCATCAAGGAGGAGAGCAAGGGCGAGCGGCGGTGGCTCTCCGCGGAGGTGGAGGCCGTCGCGGTCGGCCACGACCTGAACCGGGGCACCGCCGCGTTCCGCAAGGTGGCCAGAGCGGACCCCCGGCTGGTGGAACCCGCGGCGGTCCGCGCGGCGGAGGCGGCGCTGTGGGCGGTGGAGTCACCGGTGAGCTGGGCGGCCCGCAACGCGCCGACCGGGGTGGCGAACGACCCGTCCGACGGCCCGTCACGGAGCCCGTCGGAGGGCGTGCCGGACGCAGGGGCGAACGAGCCGCAGGAGACGGTGAGCGCTGTGTCCTGAACATCCCTTATGGGATGGGGACTTGTCGACAATGCCGGAACGGTTGGCTCTCCGCGATAACGATTCCGATTCGGAATCGGACCTCTGGACGCCTGGCGTGCGGCTGTTCGGTGATGCGTACCTAGGATTCCGGGATACCCATGGGGCATTTGAGGTTGTCGGCGAGGCGCTCCCCCCACACGCATCATGCGAATGAACCTCGCCCGGAGGGGACTTGCATGACTGACGAAGCGTCGGCTTCGGACCGGGAGCGGCACACCGTGCCCTCCTCGCGCACCACCCGGACGGCCCGGCTGGCCGCAGCCGCAGTGGCGCCCTGTCTGCTCGCGGCGGGCGTGCTGGCCGGAGCGGTGGCGGGCACCGGCACCGCGGTGGCCGGCGAGCGGCCGCGGGACACCGGTGGAGCCGCCGCCACGCTCGGCAGGCTCGCCGTCCACGACGCGGTGACCATCCGCGACGCGGGCGCGGAGTGGAAGGCCGAGGCCGGGCTCTTCGAGATGTCCGTCACCGGCGGCGGCGCCCTCCAGAGCTACAGCATCGATCTGCGCACCCCGGCCCGTGAGGGGACCACGTACAAGGAAGTCGGCTGGGAGCAGTCCTCGCTGCACAGCAACCAGAACGCCGGGAAGCTCCGCTGGATCCTGGAGAACTCCTACCCGCAGGTCAACGACCTCGCGGCGCTCGCCGAGAAGGCCGGGGCGAAGACGCTCGACGACACGACCGCGGCCGCCGGCACCCAGGCCGCGATCTGGCGCCTGTCCGACGACGTGGACGCCCGTCCGGACGACCCCGACGCGCAGAAGCTCGCCGCGTACCTGCTGCGCACGGCGAAGAGCACTCCGCAGCCCCCCGCCTCCCTCACGCTCGACCCGCCCGCCCTCGCGGGCCGGGCCGGTGAGCGGATCGGGCCGGTCACCGTCCGCACCCGGGCCGACCGGGCCACCGTCAACCTGGCGGTCGGCGCTCCGCCCGGGGCCGCCGTCGTCGACAAGCACGGCAAGGCCGTCGAGGGCGTCGTCGGCGGGACCGAGCTGTACTTCGAGATACCGGCCGACGCCCCGGGCGGTACGACCAGGCTGACCGTCCAGGCCGACGCCCCGGTGCCGATCGGCCGCACCTTCGTCAGCGACTCGCACAGCCAGACCCAGATCCTGGCCGGCGCGAGCACCTCCACGGTCACCGCCGACGCCACCGTCACGTGGGCCGGGCAGAAGGCGAAGGGCGCCGCCCCCGCCCTCTCCGCGAAGAAGAACTGCGCCAAGAGCGGCATCGGCATCACCGCCGACAACGCCGGCGACGCCCCGTTCACCTTCGAACTGCTCGGCTTCCGGCACACCATCCCCGCGAGGACCTCGCGGACGGTGACCATCCCGCTGCAGGAGGACCAGGCGTACGACCTCACGGTCTCGGGACCCGACGGCCTGAGCAAGAACTTCAAGGGCGTACTGGACTGCGAGACCGCGGGCACCGCCGCGATCGGCACCGCGGACGCCCCCGCCAACCGCCCCACCCCGGCCACCGGCGGCAACCCGAACCCGATCGCCGAGGGCGGGAACCTCGCCGCGACCGGTGCCTCCCCGGCGACCCCGAAGATCGCCTACGTCGCGTTCGGAATGATCGTGCTCGGCGCGGGCGCGGTGGTCCTGCTCCGCAAGAAGAAGCCCGTCCCGCACCACGGCTGACCGGGCGGGGCAAGGGGCGCGCGGGCGCGCACCCCTTGCCCCGGCGGGTATCCGGTTTCCGCCAGGGGAGTGCAGTCAGGCAAGATGGGGTGTATCTGCCCACCACTCGATCTGCCGGACGGTTTCTCTTGGCTGAGTTCATCTACACCATGCGCAAGGCGCGTAAAGCGCACGGCGACAAGGTGATTCTCGACGACGTCTTCCTGAACTTCCTGCCCGGCGCGAAGATCGGTGTGGTCGGGCCGAACGGCGCGGGCAAGTCCACCGTTCTCAAGATCATGGCCGGGATCGAGCAGCCGTCCAACGGTGACGCGTTCCTGTCGCCGGGTTACAGCGTCGGCATCCTCATGCAGGAGCCGAAGCTCGACGAGTCGAAGACCGTCCTGGAGAACGTGCAGGACGGCGCCGCCGAACAAATGGGCAAGCTCAAGCGCTTCAACGAGGTCGCCGAGCTCATGGCGACCGACTACAGCGACGCGCTCATGGAGGAGATGGGCAAGCTCCAGGAGGACCTGGACCACTCCAACGCCTGGGACCTCGACGCCCAGCTGGAGCAGGCCATGGACGCCCTGGGCTGCCCGCCCGGCGACTGGCCGGTCACCAACCTCTCCGGTGGCGAGAAGCGCCGCGTGGCGCTGTGCAAGCTGCTCATCGAGGCCCCGGACCTGCTCCTCCTCGACGAGCCCACCAACCACCTGGACGCCGAGTCGGTGAACTGGCTGGAGCAGCACCTCGCGAAGTACCCGGGCGCCGTCGTGGCCGTGACCCACGACCGGTACTTCCTGAACAACGTCGCCGAGTGGATCCTGGAGCTCGACCGCGGCCGGGCCATCCCCTACGAGGGCAACTACTCCACGTACCTGGACAAGAAGGCGACCCGCCTGAAGGTCGAGGGCAAGAAGGACGAGAAGCGCGCCAAGCGCCTCAAGGAAGAGCTGGAGTGGGTGCGGTCCAACGCCAAGGGGCGTCAGACCAAGTCCAAGGCCCGTCTCGCCCGGTACGAGGAGATGGCGGCCGAGGCCGACAAGATGCGGAAGCTGGACTTCGAGGAGATCCAGATCCCGCCGGGCCCGCGTCTGGGCTCCATCGTGGTCGAGGTCGAGAACCTGTCGAAGGCGTTCGGCGACAAGGTCCTCATCGACGACCTGTCGTTCACGCTGCCGCGCAACGGCATCGTGGGCGTCATCGGCCCGAACGGTGCCGGCAAGACCACCCTGTTCAAGATGATCCAGGGCCTGGAGACGCCGGACAGCGGTTCGATCAAGGTCGGCGACACGGTCAAGATCTCCTACGTCGACCAGAGCCGCGCCAACATCGACCCGAAGAAGACCCTCTGGGCCGTCGTCTCGGACGAGCTGGACTACATCAACGTCGGCCAGGTCGAGATGCCCTCGCGCGCGTACGTCAGCGCGTTCGGCTTCAAGGGGCCGGACCAGCAGAAGCCGGCCGGGGTCCTCTCCGGTGGTGAGCGCAACCGCCTCAACCTGGCGCTGACCCTCAAGGAGGGCGGCAACCTGCTCCTCCTCGACGAACCGACCAACGACCTCGACGTCGAGACCCTGTCGTCGCTGGAGAACGCGCTGCTGGAGTTCCCGGGCGCGGCCGTGGTCATCTCCCACGACCGCTGGTTCCTGGACCGGGTGGCGACGCACATCCTCGCGTACGAGGGCGAGTCCCGCTGGTACTGGTTCGAAGGCAACTTCGAGTCGTACGAGAAGAACAAGATCGAGCGGCTCGGAGCGGACGCGGCCCGTCCGCACCGCGCCACCTACAAGAAGCTCACGCGAGGCTGACAGCTGTGGCTCGGCACATCTACTCATGCCCCCTCCGCTGGTCGGACATGGACGCCTTCGGGCACGTCAACAACGTCGTCTTCCTGCGGTACCTGGAAGAGGCGCGGATCGACTTCATGTTCCGGCTGGCGCCGGGGGAGGGCAGCGAGTCCTTCACGGGCGGGTCCGTGGTGGCCCGGCACGAGATCGACTACGTACGGCCCCTCGTCCACCGGCACGAGCCGGTCAGGATCGAGTCGTGGGTGACGAAGATAGGCGCGGCGTCCCTGACGATCGCCTACGAGATCAAGGATCCTGAGCAGGTCTACGTACGGGCGTCCACGGTCGTGGTCCCGTTCAACCTGGCGGAGGGACGGCCCCGGCGGATCACCGCCGAGGAGAAGTCCTTCCTGCGGGAGTACCTGGACGACGACGCGCCGCAGGGCGACACGCCGCGCGGCGGCAAGACGGAGGCTGTCGCGGCATGACGGTGCAGGCGGGGGCCCGGACCCTGGAACTCGACGGCGCGGGGGAGGCGGCGGACCTCGTCGGCTTCCTCGGCCGGCTGCTCCACTACGACCGGGCCGCCGCCGTCCGCCTCCAGGCGCAGGGCGGGGCGCTCGCCGTCTTCGGGCGGCCCCCGTCCTTCGACGTGCTCGCCGTGCGCACCGCACGCCTCGCGCGGCCCGCCGAACTCGACGCGACCGTCTCCGCAGGTGAACTCCTCGAAGCGGTCGACGGGGCGACGGGCGCCGTACCGGTGCCACAGGCCGTCACCGGGCCGCCGTGGGCCGGGCTGCTGCCGCCGCGCGGCGGCTGGCGCCAGTTGACCGACGGGGTGCCCGACGCGGCGGCCATGCGCGGCGTCGTGACGGCCGCCGTCGCCGAATTCCGGGCGCGCGACGAGGAGTTGGCCCCAGAGGTGCGGACCCGGGAGGCCCGGGACCGGATCGGCCGCGACATCTGGTCGCGGACACTGGGCACCACCGAACTCCCGCTGCGCGCCGTGCACGCCGCGCAGTCGCTGGGCTTCCTGCGGCCGGACGTACCGGTGGCGCTGCTCTCCGCGGGGGGATGGCTGCGGCTCCGTACCCCCTACGGGTCGGTGTCGGTGCGCAGGACGACGGGCGGACTGGGCGCGCTGTCCGTCGCGCCAGCGTGACACCGGGTCCCGCGTGCGCCACGCCCCGCGGGCCGGAGCCGGTCACTGCCGGTCGTCCGGCCACACCCCGATGTGGTCCTGTTCCAGTTCCAGCATGACGCGGTGCCGCATCCCCAGGGACTCGGCGTAGTCGGCGGGCAGTTGCAGGCGGCCCGCCCGGTCCAGCATCGCGTACTCGCGGGCGACCACCGACTCCTGACCGGTCTCCGCGTCGACCTCGGTGCGCCGCAGGACCTCCGTGGAGGTGCGGCCGTCCCGGATGGCGACCGTGCGGCGGACCTCGGAGGCGACCGACTGGTCGTGCGTGACGATGACGATCGTGGTGCCCAGCTCCTCGTTCGCACGCCGGAAAGCACCGAAGACCTGGTCGGCGGTGGCGGAGTCCAGCTCGCCCGTCGGCTCGTCCGCGAGGAGTACGGAGGGCTGGTTGGCGAGGGCCACCGCGATCGCCACCCGCTGCTGCTGCCCACCCGACATCTGCGCGGGACGCCGGTCCCGGCAGTCGGCGACGCCCATCATGGCGAGCAGCTCCTCGGCCCGCGCCGCGCGCGCGGCCTTCTTGCCCCGTCCCGTCAACTGCATCGGCAGCGCCACGTTCTGAGCGGCCGTCAGGTACGGGAGGAGGTTGCGGGCGGTCTGCTGCCAGATGAAGCCGACGACGCTGCGCCGGTAGTGCAGCCGCTCCTTGGCACCCATCGTCAGCAGGTCGCAGCCCGCCACCCGCGCCGCACCGGCGGTCGGGGTGTCCAGTCCTGCCAGGATGTTCATCAGCGTCGACTTGCCGCTGCCCGACGCGCCCACCAGGGCCATCAGGTCGCCGTCCTGGACGAGCAGGTCGAGGCCCTGGAGGGCCTGCACCTCCACCCCGTCGGTGCTGAAGACGCGGACCAGCCGGTCGCAGGTGATCAGCGCGTCGTGGCCGTAGCCCGGCCGCTCGCGCCGCGACGTGGCCCGGCGCTCCAGCTCCGCGAGGGTCGTGGTGGTGTCGGTCATCGCGCGTCTCCTGCTCTGAGTTCGGTCGTCGTCGTACGGCGCGTGGTCCACCACGCCTGGCCCGCCGCCACACCCACCGCGATGCCCACCACTGCGAGCGCGGGCAGGAACAGCGACCACGCGTCCGGGCGCAGCGCGTCGGGCACGGTGACCCCGGCCTGCGCCCGCGCGGCCAGCGCCAGGGTGCTCAGGTCGATGTCGGGAGAGAGCAACCGGATCGCCGCCCAGCCCACCAGTACCCCGCCGCACGCCGCCAGCAGCGCCTGCGGCAGCGACTCGAAGATCAGCAGTCTGCGACCGCTGCGGCGGCTCAGCCCCATCGTGCGCAGCCTGGCCAGCAGCGCGCGGCGCTCCGGCGCGGCCTGGAGCAGCGACAGCAGCACCGCCAGGACGGCGTAGCCCGCCCCGGCCGCGACCGCCGACGCGTACACCCCTCCGGCGCCCTTCTGGAGCGGTCCGTCGGCGTACGCGGCGATCTTCTCCGCCCGCACGTGAACCGTCGCGGCCGGGCCGGCCGCGGCGCGCAGCGCCGTCGCGTCCGGCCCGTCCCCGGTGACCATCAGGGCCGTCGGGCGGTGCCCCGGCAGCGCCGCACTGCTGACCATGACGAACTCCGTGTCGCGCACCGCCGGGGTGGACCGCACGACCTGGACGGCCCGCGCCGTGAAGCTCCCCCCGAGGAGATGGCTGCGCAACTCCACGTCCTTGTCCCGGCCCAGCCGTTGCGCGGCCTTCGGCGAGGCGAGGACGGGGAACGCCCGCTCCTTGCCGCCCCCGTCCAGCGCGGCGGCGTCGAACGCGCCGATGCCGGTACGGGCCGCCAACCGCGCGTACGACGCCGGGTCGACCGCCAGCAGGGTCACGTCGTCCCCTCCGTCGGGCAACGACACCCAGGGGTCGATGCCGACCGGGCTGACCTCGCGCACCCCGGTGGCCGCGCGCACCGCCGCGAGGGACCGGGCGTCGAAGCTCTTCCCGGGGCCCTTCTGCAGCCGGGCGTCCGCGCCCACCTCGCCGGTGGCCGCCCGCTCCCGGGAATCGGCCACACCGGCCAGTACGGAACCGCCGAACGCGGCCGTGGTCAGAGCGATCAGCAGGGCCAGCAGCGGCAGCAGCGCCGTCGCCGGGGCCCGGCCCGCACGGGCCGCCGACAGGAAGCCGACCGCGCCCCGGCGCAGTGCCAGCGGGCGCGCCACCAGCCGCAACGGCAGCGGATACAGCCGTACGAGCAGCAGCGAGGCGACCACGCCGACCAGTACCGGCGCGGCACTGACCAACTGGTCCGTCCCGCCGTCGGTGCCGCGCCTGCGCAGCGCGACCACCGCGCCCACCGTCAGCACGACGACGGTCAGTTCGGCGACCGTGCGCCTGCGGGACGGCCTCGCGCGCACGGTGTCGGCGCGGTCGCTGTGCGCGCTCGGCCGCAGATGGGCGACGGCCGCCCGCACCGGCAGACCCGCGCAGGCCACCAGCGCGACGGCCGCGGCGGCCAGCACAGACGCCGCGGTCCGGGCGCCGGGCAGCAGCAGGTACGCGGCCAGCCAGCCGACCGCGGCGGCCGGGACCGCGACCACGGCCAGCTCGGCGCACAGCCGGCCCGCCATGCCCCGCAGGGACCCTCCCCGAGCCCGCAGCAGAGCCAGCTCGGCGGCCCGGCGGGCCCCGGCCAGCGCCCCGGCCATCAGGATCACCACCCCCGCGACCGCCCCCACGCCGAACGCGGCGACGGCGACGACCGGGTCGACGGCGGCACGGGCGTTCCGGTAGGCGTCGACGAGGCCCTCGAAGTCGGAGGCGACCGTCAGCGTCTCCCCGATCTCCTCGCGCAGCGCCACCAGGCTGTGCCCGCTCTCCAGGGCAGCCACCGCGGACGTCAGCCGCGGCACGTCGGGCGCGGTGAGGCCGTCGGTGTCGGGAGCGAGGTCCCAGAACTGCTCGGGGGACGGGGTCAGCCCGGCGAGCGCGGGGCCCGCCTCGGGAGGCAGCATCAGGGCGCCCACCCAGTGCGACAACTCTCCGATCCTGTCGGCGACCAGTTCGGGGGTGTGCAGCGTCGTGTCGATGCTCCAGTACGGGGACTTCGGGGCCAGGGGTTCGACGATCCCCGTCACCCGCACCTCCGCCTTGCCGCCCAGCGGCAGCGCGTCCAGATGCACCACCGAGCCGACCTCGATCCGCATCGTCCTCGCGGTCGCAGAGGTGACCGTGCCCTCCAGCGCGACGACTTCGGGGGGCCCGGCCGGGCCCTCCGGGGGAGCGTCCGGAGCGGGGGTGTGAACCGGTGCGCGGCCGGCGACGAGCCGGGAGTGCCGGGGCAGCTCCGAGCGGGTGGTGAGCAGGAACTGCGGACCCCTCGGACTGACCCGGGACAGCCACTTGTCCGTCGCGTCCGACCGCTTGGGCAGGCGCACCCCGTACGCGGAGGACGCGCCGTCCACCCGCAGCGGGCGCTCCGGGACCCGCAGCGCCGCCTCGAAGCGGTCCTTCATCGTCTCGGGCGCGAGGGCGGCTTCGCGTGCCTGCGGCGAGGAGTCCAGGCCCGCCTCGGCCGCCATGAGGCGCAGGTTGCACTGCGCGGCGGACGAGGAGTCGATCCGGTGGCGGAGACCGGCGTCCTGGTAGCGGTCCAGCGCCCGGGGGAACGCGGCGGCGAGGAAGGCGGTGACGAGAACCAGCACGGCCAGAGCCACGGCGGCACCGGGAGCGGCACGCAGCCGGGTGCGGACCCAGGGGGCGACAGCGCGGGTGCTCATCAGTTGCCGCCTCCGTGGACGCGCAGGGTGGTGGCCGGATCGCCGCGGCGCAGTGCGAGCACCAGGACGACCAGCAGGGGTACGGCGACGACACCGGCCAGCAGCAGCGCGACCTGACCGGCGGGCAGCTGCACCAGCACGCCCGGCAGCGGCTGGGCGGCCTGCCCGGTCAGCACGATCAGCGGGACGACCGCCCGGGTCAGCACCGCGCCGAGGGCGAGCCCCACCACCAGCGCGATGCCGATCAGCAGGGACTGCTCCGCGGCGATCAGCCGGGCCAGCTGCCGCGGCGGCGCGCCGAGCGCCTTGAGCACCGCGAACTCCGCGGTCCGCTCCCGCAGGGACCCCGCCGCGCCCACCGCGAAGCCGACGGCCGCGAGCAGCGCGGCCACGACGGCCACCGCCAGGAGGGCCGACTGCGGGCCGGCGCCGAGCGGGTCGTCGTACAGCTCCCGCACGGTCTCGTCCCGCACGACGACCTGTTCGGGATCGACGTCGGGCCGGCCGCGCAGCGCGGAGGCCACGTCCGCCGTCCTGCCCGGGGCGGTGGCCAGCCACCACTCGTCGGGCGGCAGCGCCGGCGCGCCGAGCCGGGTCAGTTCCTGGTTGACGGCGCGCAGGTCGAGCAGGAGGCCGCCGCCGTCCGGCGTGACGTCGTCGCCGGTCGCGGCAGAGGTGGCGGGGCCGGTGGTGGGCAGGTGCCGCAGGCCGCCGACGATGCGGAAGGACAGCGGGACGCCGTTGAGGTCGAGGTCGAGTGCGGTGCCGACCTCCGCGGACGAGGACGCGAGGAAGGCGTCGGTCGCGTAGGCGGCCAGGGCGTGCGGCTCGGCGCCGACTGAGGTGAGGCGCACGGAGGTGGTCGCTTCCGCGCCGTACCTGTACTCGTGGTCCGCCGGGTAGGGGCTCGCTCCGGTCGCGTACCGGACCTTCAGCAGGGCACCGGCCCCCGAACCCGGCGTGAGGTCGGTGCGGGCTCCGTCCTGGCCCACCTGTTCCTTCAGCAGGTCCACCGCGTGGCCCTGCCAGCGCAGCGCCTTCGGCGCCGGTCCCGGCCCGCCGTCCGCGCCGCGCACCGCGTGCAGCGTCAGCTCGTGGAACTCCTGCCGGGCGTACGGCTGCGGGACGGTCGCCTCGACGCCGGTGAGGTACAGCGGGCGGGCCGGGCGGCCCACCGCCCGGGTGACGTCGACGGTGAGGCGGGCGGTCCGTCCGTCGGCGGTGAGGCTCCCGGTGGGCAGCCGGTGGGTCAGGCCGTACCGGTCCTCCACGGACACCACCAGCGTCGGCCGCACCCGCGAGGCCGCGCCGTCGTCCGTGCGCAGGGAGGCATCCAGCAAGAAGGCGTCGCCGTCGGGCAGGGGGATCCCGGGGCGGTTCCGGTCGGGGACGCGCAGGCCGGCGGTGCGCCGCACGAGGTCCGGGTCGCCGTCGATCAGGTCGCCGCGCAGCATCAGGTTCTCGGACGCGTGCGCGGTGTCCAGGGCCAGCATCGTCGCCGTCCGGTTGCCCGACAGCGGCACCGGGCGGCGCGCGGCCGGCGCGGCCGACGTCACCCCGGGCAGCGAGGCGTACGGGACCTCCGCACCGGAACCGGCGGACGAGGCGGCGCCGGAGACACGGATCGACGCGCCCGAGCGGAAGTCGGCCTGGTCCTCCTGGGAACGGTCCCACGAGGCGCCCTGGCCGATCGCCAGCATGCCCATGGCGACGGCCAGCACCAGCAGCAGCACCGGTCCCGCCCCGCGCATCGGCCGGCGGCTCAGCTGCCAGCCCGCGAGCGCGGCGGGCAGACCGCGCCCCCTGGCGGCACGTTTCTCCGCGAGCCTCGCCAGCGGCGGCAGCAGCCGCAGCGTCAGCACGGTGCCCGCGAGCAGCGCGAGCGCCGGAGCGGCGACGAGCAGCGGGTCCACCCCGAGATCGCCGCCGCGGTCGCCGCTCAGCGGGCCGCTGCCCGAGGTCTGCCGGTCCAGCTGCCAGTACGCGACGGCCGCGACCAGCAGCAGCGCCAGGTCCGCGCCCGCCTTCAGCGGCGCGGGCACCGAACGGCCCCGGGAACCGCGCCCCGAGGTGATCGCCGGGACGACGACTGCCGCGGCACAGGCCAGCCCCACGCCCAGTCCGACCAGCCGGACCGGCACCGAACCCAGCACCCCGCCGGCGTCCAGCGTCAGCCCGATGCGGCCGAGCGCGCCCTGCCCGGACAGCAGCCGGGCCAGCGGGCCGGCGAGCAGTGGGGCGACGAGGACGGCGGGCAGTGCCAGCAGCGCGGCCTCGACGGCGGCCAGCCCCACGACGCGCCGCCGGGAGCCGCCGCGGGCCATCAGCAGCTCGGTCTCGCCCGCCCGTTCGGTGCTCAGCAGCCGGGCCACCAGCAACAGGGCGTAACCGGCGAGGAGGATCAGCTGGAGCGAGACGATCAACAGCGTGGACCGGGACACCAGCAGGGACCGCTCGGCCTGGTCGAGCACCTGGGGGAGCCCGTGGGCGACGGAGGCCGAGTTCTGCAACGGAGGGGCCTTGGTGAGACGCTCGGCCCCCGCGACGGCCGCCGCTCGCAGCGCGTCGATGCGTCCGGTGTCCACGCCCGAGAAGTCGGCGGTGACCAGCCAGGAGACGCTGCCCGCCGAGACCGCCGGGGAACGCAGCAGACCCGGGTCGACGAGCAGCGGACCGTACGTGGTGAAGCTGCCGACGCGGACGCCGCGGCCGTTCAGGTCCTCCAGCTTCCAGTACGGGTCGGCGAGGCTCCTGGGCTCGTACAGGCCGGTGATCCGGACCTTTCGGGCGGGGCCGGAGAGACGGTCGGTGAGGGTGAGGACCGTGGGGCCCGGGGTGAGCTTGAGCTGTTGGGCAGCGTTGTCGGGAAGCGCGACCTCGATGACCTCGCCGGGGTCCTTCGGCGCGGGCTTCGGCCAGGCGCCGTCGGTCAGCCGCACCTGGGCACGCTCCAGCCCGGCGAACAGGGTCAGGTCGGGCTCGCCCCCGGGGGACGCGCCGGGCCGCAGCGACCGGGGCAGGGCGTAGCTCCCGGACTGGTCAAGCCGGGAGACGCGGGTCGGCAACCCGTCGAAGGTCCGGGGAGCCGCTTCCCGTACGACCTCGTCCGCCTCGGCGCGCTGCGCTTCGGGGACGCCGCTGCTGGAGACGGTGAGCGCGACGGCCGACGCGTCGCGGGAGCCCAGTGAGCGCTGGAGGCCCGCGTCCCCGACCGAGTTGGAGAACGCGGCGAGAGCCGCCAGGACGGATGTCGTCAGCAGCACCGCGAGGAGGGCGGCCGCGAGCAGCAGCCGGTGCGCCCGTACCCGCAGCAAGACAAATCCGGTCACCCGTCCCCCAACAGCAAGAAAGTTCTTGCCAGATGCTGTCAGACGCGCAGGTGGGGGGACATCGATTCCGTACCGGAATTGGCTCAGTCGTGACCGAATTCCGTGAGTGGATCACCGAATTCCGGTTGTCGGTGCTCCGGGACGTCCCAACTTGCGGGGGAAGGAGGCGAATTGGTCGTCCCGGTGCCCGGACTCATCCCTCGGCGTTGACCATCGACGCGGCGGCGTACGTCATGTAGTTCCACAACTGCCGCTCGTGCTCGTCGTCCAGGCCCAGTTCGTCGACCGCGACCCGCATGTGTGTCAGCCACGCGTCGTGCGCCGCCCGGTCGACCTTGAAGGGCGCGTGCCGCATCCGCAGCCGCGGGTGGCCGCGCTCGTCGCTGTAGGTGCGCGGGCCGCCCCAGTACTGCATCAGGAACAGCGTGAAGCGCTCCTCGGCCGGGCCGAGGTCCTCCTCCGGATACATCGGCCGCAGCAGCGGGTCCTCGGCGACACCCTGGTAGAAGCGGTGCACCAGGCGCCGGAAGGTCGCCTCCCCGCCCACCTGCTCGTAGAAGGTCTGCTCCTGAAGCGTTCCCCGCGGAATCTCTTTCACCTTTCCATCGTCTCAGACGGCACGGACCAGGACCCGGGGCCTAGGGCCGGGACGCCGGTACCCGCCGGGGGCCCTCGCCAAGGGGCCGGTGCGCGCGTCACAGTGGCCCTATGGGTGCACACGCGGAGTACGTCGGACCGGCGGAGCCGGTGGAGCAGTACGCCGGTGAGCGGGCGGAACTGGTGCGCGAGATCGCCGCGGCGGGGGCACTCAAGGACCCGGCCTGGCGCGCGGCGTTCGGCGAGGTGCCGCGCCACCTGTTCGTGCCGTACTGGTTCAGGCACGGGCCCGGCGGCTACGAGCGGCTCTGGGGCGAGGACCCCGACCCGCGACGCCGGGAGCGCTGGCTGAAGGGCGTGTACGCCGACACGGCCCTCGCCACGCGCGTACGGGACGGCCTGCTGCTGTCCTCCAGCAGCCAGCCCTCGCTGATGGCCAGGATGCTCGACGAACTGGAGGTACGGGACGGTCACCGGGTCCTGGAGATCGGCGCGGGAACGGGCTGGAACGCGGCCCTGCTCTCGCATCGGGTGGGGGAGGAACGGGTCACCACGGTGGACCTCGACCCCGAGATCGCCGAGACGGCACGCACCCACCTGGCGCGGGCCGGCTTCCGTCCGACGGTCGCGGTCGGGGACGGGGCGCGCGGCTGCCCCGGACGCGGCCCGTACGACCGGATCATCGCGACCTGCACGGTGCCGTCGATGCCGCGGGAGTGGCTGCGGCAGAGCAGCCCCGGGGCGCGGATCCTGGCCCCGCTGTCGACCGGTCTGATCGCCCTGCGGGTACGCGACGCGGGGTACGCGGAGGGGCGCTTCCTGTCCACGCCGGCGTACTTCGTGCCGTTGCGGGGCGGGACGGCCGCGCCGGTGCCGCGCTACACGGGAGGGCTGCCCCGGTCCGCCCTGGAGAACGACCTCTTCCGGTTCCTGCTGACGCTGAGCGCGAGCAGCCTCGATCCGCATGAGGCGCTGGCGCTGTGGCATTTGGAGGGGCAGCCGAGGCGGGAGAGGTTCGGGGTGACGGTGAGTGCGGAGGGGCAGTGGGCTTGGCTGGACGAGGCGGCGGGGCCCTATGCGTGGCCCTTGGACGGGCGGTAGGGCGGAGTGTGGGCGGGGCGGGCGGGTGTGGTGCGGGGGAGGGGTGTGGTCGGGGACGGGGACGGGGGCTTCGCGGGGTGGGGGTACGGGGGCGTGCGGGGCGTGCGGGGGTGGCGGGGCGTGGGGCGGGGGTGCACCTCCGGTGGGGGCCGCCCCCTTGCCCGCCCGTTCCGCCCCCGGGGGCGGCCCCGCCGCCCGAGGGGGCTGGCGTGGGGACCCGCCGCCCGAGGGGGCTGGCGTGGGGACCCGCCGCCCGAGGGGGCTGGCGTGGGGCCCGCTGCCCAAGGGGGGCTGGCGTAGGGGTCCTGTCGTCCAAGGGGGCTGGTGGGGGCGACGGGAAGGGGGTGCGGGGTGCGGCCCCCGCTGCCGTGGGGGGCTGCGGGGGCCGGGGGTGCTGGTGGGTGGGTCAGGGGCGGTGGAGGGTGATGGTGGTCCAGGCGCCCACGTGGACCCGGTCGCCGTCCTGGAGCGGCACCGGCACGTACGGCTGGATCGGGTCCTCGCCGCCGTTGATCGTCGTGCCGTTCGTCGAGTTCTGGTCGACGACCGCCCACGTCCCGTCCGGCTGCTGCACCAGCACCGCGTGCTGGTGCGAGACGCCCGGGTCCTCCGGCGGAACGGCCAGGTCCACGTCCGGGGACTCCCCGGTCGAGTGCCGTCGCCGCCCGATGGTGATCTGGTTGCCGGTGAGCTGGAGCTGCTGCTCGGGCGAGTACGCGGGCAGGTTCAGCCCGCCCGCCTCCGGGCCGCTGCGCTGCATCATCGCCATGAAGTACTCGCGGTCGGGCGCGACCGTCGCGGTCCACTGCCCGCCACCGCCCTGCTGCTGGCCGTAGTCCGGCTGGTAGCCGCCCTGCTGCGGGTTCCCCTGCTGCTGGTAACCGCCCTGCCCGCCCTGCTGCTGCGCCTGCTGCGAGGGCGGCGGCAGCATCCAGTCGTCGTCACCGCCGCCGTGGCCCTGCCCCTGCTGCTGGTAGTCCTGCTGGAACTGGCCTCCGCCCTGCTGCTGCGAGAAGGGTTCGGCCGGCCGGTTCATCTGCGACGGACGCGACGCCTGGTACTCGTAGGGGTCGTGCGACGGGCCCTGGCCCTGCTGCGGGTAGCCCTGCGGCGGCGCGTACGTCGCCTGGTGGGTGAGGAAGTTCCACCGGCACTCCTCGCAGAAGGGCGCCAGTGCCTCGCGCGGGGTGCGGCACTGCGGGCAGAGCTCCGCCTGGGCGGTGGCGTCCGGGTTGTATCCGCCGTGGCCGCCCCGGTCGGGCTGGGGCGGATAGCCGTAGGCGGGCGGCGGAGGCGGCGGCACGGCGCCGGCCATGCGATGGCCGCAGACCTCGCACCAGTCGTCGGAACCCGACTGGTGTCCGTTCGGGCAGGTCGGCATGTCGGCGCTTCCCCCTCTCCTCGTCCGGCCCGCAGGCCGTACACAGTTCTTGCTCGTACGTGATCGTCAACGGTTGCGTGAACGACTACTTCTTTACGCGGACGGTCTTCGTGGAGCGCGTTTCGAGAGTCATCTCGTCCGCCTCCGCGACCTTCGCCTTCAGCCGCACAGTACCGGTCGCCTCGTCGACGACGTCCACCACCTTCGCAAGCAGTTTCGCAGTATCCGCGTTCCCGGAGGCCGCCGCGAGCTGTACGGCCCGTCCCAGTTTGGACGTCGCGCCGTCGAAATCGCCCGACTTCCGCGCATCCAGGCCCTGTTGGATTGCTTGTGCAAGTTCCGCCTGGCCCGTGTAGTGGGCGACCTGCGGATTGATCGAGGTGGAGGCGGCCATGTCGTCGGTCCAGACCGCCCGCACCAGCCCCTGGGACAGCGTCTGCGGAGTGCCGCCCGCCGCGTCGGGGAGGATCAGCGAAACCCGGGCGGCCAGCATCTCCTGGCCCACGCCCGCCTCCGGCACGGTGACGCACACGTGGTAGTCGCGGGACTCGTCGCCCCAGGACCCGGTCGGGTAGTCGCCCGCACGGGGGCCCGCCCCGGTGCGCCGGGAGGTCAGTTCCTCGACCGTGGGGGCGACCTGCTTGACGAATTTGATCTCGACGCCGACGGGCGTCCACAGTCGCAGATTCACATCCGCGACCTCCTTGCCCATCGCGTTCTCCATCATCTGCGTGAAGTCCGCGGCGAGCGAGGCCGGGTCCGCGACGATGTCGGCGGTGCCGAGCAGGGCGGAGGCGATGCCCGTGACCTCCTTCACCTCCCAGTCCGTGCCGACGCCGCGGGCGTCGCACGTGAAGCGGCCCGCGCACGCTTCGAGGGCCGCGGCCAGGTCCTGCGGCGACTCGTGCTCGTTGCGGCCGTCGGTCAGCAGGATGCCGTGCCGGATGGGGGCCTCGGATCCGGCGAGGAGGCGGTCGGCCAGTTTCAGCCAGGTCCCGATGGCGGTGCCGCCGCCCGCGGTGAGCGCACGCAGCGCGTTCCTGGCCTGGGCGCGGGTCCCGTCGTCCGCCGTGGCGAGCCTGCCCTGGCCCGGGTAGATTTCCTTGGCGAGGTGCGTGCCCGCGACGACCGCGAAGGCCACCCCGTCGCGCAGCGCGTCGATGGCGGCGGCGGTCGCCTCCCGGGCGCCACGCATCTTGGTCGGCGGGTAGTCCATCGAGCCCGAGCAGTCGACCATGATCACCACAGCGGCCGTCGGTACCTCCGCGGCGGCGCCGGGTATGTACGACGGCGAGGCGGACGCCCCCGCCAGGGGTATCCCGCCGGTGGTCCCGCCGCCGGTCGACGTGACCGTGACGATCGCGTTGACCTCCCGGCCGCCCTCCGGCAGGAACTCGTTCTGGTACACGTCCACGGAGAACTGGGGCACGTTCGACTTGGAGAAATTGGCCATCGGATCGGCTCCTAGCGAGTCCTGCGATTCTGGCGAAGCATGTCCTGACACGGCGGTGCGGGGTACGAGCGCGAACTAGGCGGGTGCGTAGGCGGATCCTGCCCCTTGCGGAAGCATCGGGAACGGCAGCACCGCCACTGTTACGTTGTCGTGGCCCCCGCCGTCGAGCGCGTGCCCCACCAGCACCTGAGCACTGTGCAGCGGGCGCTGTGCCGCGTCGGGCGGAACGACGTGCGCCATCTCCTGCGCGGCTTCCGCGTAGTTCCACAGCCCGTCCGTGCAGACCACCACCACACCCGGCCGGTCCGGCTTGAAGGACGCCGTGTGCGGGTCGATCTCGTACGCGTCCGCGCCCAGCCACCCGGTGATCGCGTGCGCCCGGTCGTCGGCGTACGCCTCGGCCTCGCCCATCAGCCCCGCGGCGACCATCTGCGCCGCCCACGAGTCGTCCTCGGTGAGGCGGGCGGGCGGCGCGGAGCGGTCGTCGGGCACCCAGTAGACGCGGCTGTCGCCGATCCACCCGACGACCAGCAGACCGCCCGCGACGATCGAGGAGACCAGCGTGCAGGCCGGGGCGTTCTGGTGGCGGTGCGGATCGTGCTCCACGGCCTGCGCGGTCGCGTCGGCGGCGAGCGCGTTGACCGCCTCGGCGGCGGCCAGGATCGCCTCGTGCAGGGCCTGCTGCGGGTGCGTGCCGCGCGGCAGCGACTCCTGGAGCAGGCTGTCCGCGGCGCTCGCGGCGGCGGCGGACGCCTCGTCGGGACGGGTCGCGGACGACACCCCGTCACAGACCACGGCGATCGTCGCGGTCGTGCCGTCGGGAAGCCGGGCCTCGGAGATGGCGAACGAGTCCTCGTTGCGGTGGTGCCGCAGACCCCGGTCGCTGACCGCCGCGACGGTCGCCAACTCGCTCTCCTGGTGGTCGCGTTCGCGGGGCTGGGCGTGCCCGCAGTTCTCGCAGTACCCGTCGGTGTCGATGCGGCCCGCCCGGCAGGCCACGCAGACCTTGGACGCGACGGCGTCCGCGGCGGGCGCCGGGACGGGCGCGGGGGCCCCGGGGGCGGCGAGCGGGTAGTCGGCGGCGGGCCGCCGGACGACCGGCATGTCGGCGGTGTCCTCGCCGCCGTCGTCCTCGCCGTCGCCCCGAAGCCGGTGGTCACCGCCGTCGGCGAAGCCGGGCGCGGACACGTCGGAGACCGGCTCGCCCCCGGCCGGGGCGCCGGACCCGCCGTGCGGCCCGTCGTGCGGGGACCGGCCCTGCGAAGGATCGTGCGACGGACTCTGCGACGCGTCGCGGGAGTGCCCGTTCAGCGGCGGGGCCGCGGGCCGTTCGGCGGGCGGGCGGGTCCCGACGGCGACCGTCGGACGGTCGAGCGGCGGCTGCGGCACGGCCGTCAGGTCGTACCCGCACACCTCACAGAACGAGTCGCCCGATTCCAGCGGCTCCTCGCAGCCGGGGCAGGCCGACAGCTGGTGCGTCTGCGACATCATCACACCCAAGTCCGGGGGCGGAGGCGGTTGGCCCGCTCCACCAGTTCGATCCTCTCGTCGCCGCGCTGCGCGAGCCGTGCCAGCACCCGGTACGAGCGTTCCAGGCCGAGGCGCAGGCCCCGCTCGTCGAGTGGGCAGCCGAGCAGCGCGGTCTGCACGGGGCGGGCCCCGTGCCCACCGGAGAGTACCCAGTCCAGGGCGGTGCCCAGCACCTCGGTGGCCAGCTGCTCCCGGCGCACGGCGTCCAGGCCGAAGCCCGCGAGGGCCTCCACCTGCGCCGCGGACGCCAGTAGATCGTCCAGCAGCGGCTCCTGGGCGGCGCGCCGCCGCAGCCTCGCCCGTACGGCGGCGACCCGTGCCGCCGTGTAGTGGATCGACGCCTCCGGGACCGACTCCAGGGTCCCGACGGCGCCCGCCCTGTCCCCGGCCGCCAACTGCACGCGCGCGAGGCCGAAGGCGGCGCTCACGTAGCTCGGGTCGGTCGTCCACACCAAGCGGTAGTACTCGGCCGCGTTGTCGAGCTGACCGAGCACCTCCGCGCACACCGCGAGCGCCAGCTTGGGCGCGGCCTCCCCCGGGAACGCGTCGTAGATCGCGTCGAAGGACAGCGCGGCCGTCTCGTTGTCGCCGGCCGCCAGCGAGGCGACGCCCCGGTACCAGACCACCCGCCAGTCGTCCGGGTACCCGGCCTCCAGTTCCGCCAACGACGCCGCGGCGGTGGGCATCTCACCCATCTCCAGGCGGGCCCGCAGCTCACGGAGCCGGCGCTCGACGGAATCGGAGGGCGCGGAGCGCAGCGCGGAGATCAGTTCGGTGGGGGCGGAGGCCATCAGGCCCGCGAGGAACCCGGCGTTCGGGTCGTTGGGGTCGACGCGCGGCACGGGCAGCGCGAGGGAGGTCGTCCTGGCCTCCAGCGGTCTGAGGTACGTGGTGGCGTTCTCCGGGACCACCGACGGCGGCGTACCGGTGCTGCCCACCACCCCGGCGGGACCCGCGGCCCCGTGCGCCCCGGGAGCGAGGGGCGGCATGCCCGCGGGTGCCGGCGGCGCGCCCGGAACCGGGGGCGTGTGGAGGGCCCCCTGCGTCGGGGCGTGGGCGACGGCCGTCGCGCCCTGGCCCGCGCCGGGCGGAGGTGCGCCCTGGAGCGGGTGCGCGGGCATGCCGGCGGCGGGTGCGTGCGCGGGCTGTCCGGGGGCGAGCGCGGGGGACTGGGCCTGCGCGGGAATCCGGGGGCCGGCCCCGCCCCGACGCCGCTCCCTGCGGGACGCGGGCAGCGAGCGTATCCCCAGCTGCGAGACGGACCCGGTCAGCTCGGCGAACAGACCCGTGTCCGTGACCCGCAGCTCCGGCCCGAACAGAGTCGACAGCGACGGCCTCGGCCGCCCCGTCTGGAGCGCCACGACCTCCCGCAGCACCCCCGTCAGCTGGTCCGCCATCTCCGACGCGGAGGCGAACCGGCGAGCCGGGTCGGGATCGGTGGCCCGGACCAGAAGGCGGTAGAAGGACTCGTACGTCCGGAAGACCGGAATGTTGTCCGGGTCCGGCAGCGAGTCCACGAAGACGTTCGTGTACCCCTGGAAGTCGAAGGTGAGGACGGCCAGCGTGCGCGCCACCGTGTACAGGTCGGAGGCGACCGAAGGGCCGAGCTCCGCCACCTCGGGGGCCTGGTAGCCGACCGTGCCGTAGATCGCCGACTCGTCGTCGTCCATGCGCCGGACCGCACCCATGTCGATGAGCTTCAGCTGGTCCTGCTGCTGGATCGCGTTGTCGACCTTGAAGTCGCAGTACAGCAGGTTCCTGCTGTGCAGGTGGCCGAGGGCCTCCAGGGCCTCGATGCCGTACGCGCAGGCCTGCTCCACCGGCAGCGGGTCCCGCTTGCCGCCGGTGTCCCGGCGCTCGTTGGCGATCTCCTTGAGCGACTTTCCGCCCACGTACTCCATGACGATGTAGCCGTCCATGGAGCCGGTGCGGGTGTCCAGGTGCTCGACGAAGTTGTAGATCCGGACAATGTTGGAGTGTTCGATCTCGGCGAGGAAGCGCCGCTCGGATATCGCGGCGGCCATCGCGTCCTGGTCGCCGGTGTCCAGGAGGCCCTTGAGGACCACCCAGCGGTCGGAGACCGCCTTGTCGACGGCGAGGTAGACCCAGCCCAGACCGCCGTGCGCCAGACAGCCCACGACCTCGTACTGGCCGTGCACCACGTCGCCCCGGTTCAGCTTCGGCACGAAGGAGTACGGGTTGCCGCACTTCGTGCAGAAGCCCTCCGTACGCCCCGTCTTGGTCCCGCGGGAGCGGCCCACCGGCGCCCCGCACTCGGAACGCGAACAGAACCGCTTGCGCTCCGGCACCTCCGGGTGCGCCATGACCGCCGTGCGCGGATCGGGGCGCGGCACCTCGGGAACGGTGACCAGCCCCGCACCGAGCCGGTTGCGCCCGGAAGCGGCCGACGTCTTGCCGGAGGAGCGCACCGACACCGAACGCGACGCCGTCGACCCGGACAGCGCACGCGACAGCCGCCCCGACACCGAACGCCGGGAGGTCGCCGAGCGCGAGGAACGCGACGCCTGCGACGACGCGCGCGAACTGCTCCGCGCGGAACTGCTGCCGGAGCCCCTCGCGGAGGCCCCCCCGCCGCCCGTGACACCGGTCGCGGGCGCGACGATCAGACCGTTCGGCGACACCACGGGCGCGAGCCCGCACGTGTCGCAGTACATCTCCCCGCCGCCCATGTCCTCGTAGGAGCCCTCGCAACCGGGGCGCTGACAGGCCGTGCTCATGGATTACCCCCGTAGGTGCGGTCGTTGGGCGGGGTGCCGGACGGACGTGCGTTCAGGGCCTCCCGCGCGGACTCCTGGTAGCGCAGCACCGCCTGCTCGGCGACGCGCAGGTCGCACGGGGCGCTCCACAGCATCCGGCGGGCCGCGTCGTACCGCTCGACGAGCTGCGGGTCCTCGGCCAGGCCGTGCCGGGCGACCTTCGCCTTGTACGCGTCCAGCCTGCCCCGCAGCTCGGCGCGGACCGCCAGCGGCGCGGTGACGGCGGTCAACGACTCCCGGGCCCGCATCAGTTCGTCCTCGGCGTCCCGCTCCAGCGACTCCAGCAACGGGGACAGCCGGTGCCAGCGGGCGTGCCTGCGGTGCTCGGCCGCCGCCGCCAGCAGCTCCTGCAGGGCGGTCGGCGGCCCGCTCACCGCGGGCACCTCCGACGCGGCGATCTTCGCGAGGACCTCGCCGCGCGCCAACCGCGCCTCGGTCAGCGTGCGGTCCGCCCGCGAGAGGACGTCACGCAGTCTCACCAGGCGCTGCTCGGCGTCCTGGCGCACCGTGAGCACCGCGTCGATCTCACGCCGTACGTCCTCCAGCGCGCGCGCCGCCCGGTCGTAGCGGTCGGTGTCGGGACGGCCGCCGCCGGGAGCCGAACTGCCCTGCGCGGCACGCCAGAAGGCCAACGGGTCCGACACCACCTGCTCGCGCAGCGTCGCCAGCTCCTGCGTGATCGCCTCCAGGTCGTCGCCGGCCGGGTGCGCGCCCGGACGCACCCCGACGGAGTGCGCGAGGGAACGGGTGCGGTGCAGCTCCGCGGCCAGGAGGTCTATCCGGGCGGGCAGCGCCGACCACACCGCGTCCGCGGTGACGACCACGTCGAGCGAGGACGCGTACAACTCGTTCATCCGGGCCACCAGTTCGGCGAGCGAGAAGTGCTCGGAGAGCTTCGCCGGCCCGGTGATCGACGGCGGGGCCCCGTGCGCGTGCGCCCCGCCGGACACGGTGACGCCCCTGCCCCGGAGGATGTCGGTCAGCTCGACCAGATCCTCCCGGCTGGGCCACCGGCGCCGCGCCCGCACCTCCCGGGCCGTGTGCAGCGCCGCGGTGTACGCGTCGAAGTACGTCCACAGCAGGGCGATGGACTGCTCGGCGGACGCCCACCGGTCCTTGGTGACACCGGTCAGCGCCGCCCCCTCCAGGAGCCGCCGTCCCGCGTGGTCCTGGAGGGCGAGCAGCGACGACTCGACCGCCTCGTGCTCGGCGTCGAGCCGCGCCAGCGCGCGGTCCGCCTCGTCCCGGTCGAGAACCGCACCGGGGGGGCTCCCCGCCGAGCCGGGGGAGGATCCCGCGCCGCCCATCGATCACCTCTCCGCTTCTGCCGTCGACTGCTGTCGTCCTGTGGGTGGGTGCTGTCCGTGTGGTGCGCCGCTCCGGTCGCGCGGTGCGTGGCGACCCGCGCGGGGTCCGGCGGGGGTCAGTCGCGGAACTTCGGGGCCGGCGGGCCCGTGAGGTCCGGAAGGTCCTCCTCCAGCCAGCGGTTGTACGAGGTCATCCACGGGCTCCGGGGGCCGCCCTGGCTGTACGCGGCGAGGACCTTGTTGATCCTGCGCACCAGGTCGTCGTTGCCCAGCTTGGTCGCCACCCCGTAGTACTCCGTGGTGAACGGCTTGCCCTTCACCTGGATCGCCGGGTCCTGCGCGGCCTGACCCGCCGCGAGCGCGTTGTCCGTGACGATCGCGTCCACCTGGCCGAGCTGCAGCCGCACCAGGCAGTCCAGCTGATTGGGCACCGTGAACTCCGGCTTGTCGAAGACCGCGCCGAACGACTCCTCCTTCAGGGCCTCGTTGGCGGTGGAGCCCTTCGCGGTACAGACCCGCCGGCCCCTGAGGGTGTCGTCGTACCCCTTGATCGGCGAGTCCACCGGGGCCAGCACCTGCTGCCCCGCCTGGAAGTACGCGTGGGAGAAAGCGACGTCCTTGATGCGGGAGCAGTTCACCGTCATGGTCCGCGCCACGATGTCGACCAGGCCGCTCTTCAGCGCGGGGATGCGCTGACTGGTCGGTATCGCTCGGTAGACGACCTTGTTCTCGTCGCCGAGTATCTCCTTGGCGACGGCCTTCACCAGGTCGATGTCGAAGCCTTCGAGGGTGCCGGTGGCGGGATTGCGGTAACCCCAGCGGAAGCTGTTCTGGTCCACGCCCGCGACGAGCTTGCCCCGCTTCTTGATCTCCGCGACCGACGGACCGTCCGCACCGGACGGCCGCAGGCTCGCCTCCGGGTTCTCGCACTCCTCCGCCTTGCCCGGCAGCCCGGCCGCGGTGCCGCTGCCCGGCGCGGACACGGTGTCCGCCCGGTAGCCGTCGGTGTCGGGCAACGGCAGTACCGCCACGCCCGCCGTCAGCGCACAGGCGGCGGCCAGCGCCACCACCCCCGACCGCCAGCCGCCCCGCAGCGTGCGGGCCGATCCGGTCGCGGGAGCCCCACGGGTCCGCCCCGTACCGGACGTGCCCCTCCAGGTCTTCCTCATCGCGCTCCCTCCGGACGATCGGTCCTGCGCCTCGTGTGCGCCGCGCTCCCTCATCACCTGTACTCCGAAAGCCGGCGCCCGATGCCCAGTACGGCGGCCCCGGCGGCGAGCACCGCCAGCACGCCCGCCCCGACGGCCAGGCCGGACAGCGCGCTCCTGCCGCCCTCGGCCGCCTCCGTGAACTCCCGCTGCTCCCAGCTCACCGCCCTCTCCAGCGCGTCGTCGACGTGCCCGAACGCCTCACCGGAGGAGTCCTTCGCACCGGTGATCCGGGTCAGCGCCTCGTCGTAGTCGCCGCCGTCGTCGGCCGTGCGCGCCTTCGCGTGCCAGCCCTTCCACGAGGTGACGCCCTCCAGCGCCCGGCTCACGGGGGCGCTGCCGCCGTCGTCGTCGGCGAGCCGCCTGGCGTCCGACAACTGCCCTTCCAGGGCGGCCATCCCGCTCCGGTAGTCGCTCTCGTACTTGTCCTTGCCGTCCGCGGTGGTCACCGCGCCCCGCGACACCAGGGTCAGGTTCTCGTTGGCGCGGGCCTGGAGGGAACTGATCCGGGCGTCGTTGAGGACCTTCAGGGACTCCTGCCCGTGCGCCCGGGAGTCGTCCAGGCCGGACGCGGCGACCGCGTGCCCCACCGTCAGCCACAGCAGGACGGCCAGGGAGGCGACCGAAGCGGCCAGCATGCCCTGGTTGAACACCCGGTTCGTACGGCGGTAGTTGCGGTGCTGCGCCCAGCCGAGACCGCCGAGCGCGAGCACGCCCAGACCCAGCGCGACGTACGGCCAGGAGCTCGCCTCGTCGTAGTCGCGGTAGAGGCGGGCCGTCTCCTCGTCGTACAGCTTCTTCGCCGAGGGCAGCAACTGGGTGGTCATCTGCTCGTTGGCGTACCGCAGGTAGGCGCCACCGAGCGGGAGGCCCTGCCGGTTGTTGGCGCGGGCCCGCTCGATCAGTCCCGTGTACCGGGGGAGCTGCTGGTTGAGCTTGGCTATCTCCTGGCCCGACGCGCTCGTGCCCGACGTGTGCGCGGCGGCCTTGACCAGCAGGCGAGACGCCTCCGCGATGTCCTTCTCGTAGCGTTCGGTGACCGCGCGGGGCTCCTGGGCGCCGGCGAGGAAACCGCTCGCGGCGGAGGTGTCGGCGTCGGCCAGGGAACGGTAGATGTTCGCGGCGTCGGCCGACAGCGGCTGGCTGCGCGTCACCACGTCGTCGGCGGCCGCGGCCCGGTCGGACACCTGCCAGGCGGTCACCGCGCCGAACGCGAGCACCAGCAGCGCCAGCGCGGCCCCGATGATCCGCAGCCGGCCGGGCTCGGTCGTGGCACCGGCGCGCAACCGGTCCCTGCCCTCGGCCCAGGCGGTGGTGCGGGCGGGCGGCGGCTGCTGCGGCCCGGACGCCACGGCTGCGGAGCCCGTGGGCGCGGGCACGGCGGGCGTCGGCGCGGGCGCCACGGCCGTGCCCCCTGGGCCGCTCGTCGGCGGGTGTGCCACGTGACCTCCCCCTCGGTCGTGGACGGCTGGCCCGTCTCCCGGCGGGCTCCCCTCCCCATGAATACGTCGGAGAGATCCGCTTGGTTCCCGCATCGGGCCAGGCGGCGAGTGGTGCACCGCTCGGCCGGGCGCCGGTACGTTGCCCAATTCGCGCCAGGGACATGCCACTTCGTGGCCGAATCCTATGCGGCGGACGACCCCCGGACCACCAGAACCCAACGATCACCCACACAGCCCCCGGCAGCCCCGCCACACAGCCCCCGGTAGCCCCGCGGCCGGCGAGTCCGCACACCCTCCCCGCGGGCCCCTCCCTCCCGGCGCGCCCCGCCCCACACCAGCCCCCTCGGGCGACGTGCCCGCCCTACGTCAGCCCCCTTGGGTGGCGTGCCCGCCCCACACCAGCCCCCTCGGGCGACGTGCCCGCCCTACGTCAGCCCTCTTGGGCGGCGGGGCCGCCCCCGGGGGCGGAACGGGCGGGCAAGGGGGCGGCCCCCCGCCGGAGGTGCACCCCCCGCCGTACGCCCACCCCACCCCGCCGTACGCCCAGCCCACCCCGCCGTACGCAGCCCCACCACCCGCCCCGCGCCACCGCCCGGACGCCCCGTACGCCCCTACGCCCCGCCGCCCCTACCGCTCCCGCACGCCGCCACCCCTACCCGTACTGCCCCCGCAGCCTCCGTCCCGCCTCCTCCCGCGCCCCCACCCGGTCCAGCCCCAGCAGCGCCGCCCCCAGCACCGGCGCCGCCGTCACCACCCGTACGACCGCCTTCGGCGCCCGCTCGGCGAGCAGAGCACGGATGCGGTCGTCCAACTCCGGGTGACGGGCCGCGAGCACGCTCCCGCCGAGCAGCACCGGCGCCTCCTCCGTCAGGAGGTCCAGGCGGCCCAGCGCCACCGAGGCCATCGCGACCACCTCGTCCGCCAGCCGGTGCACCAGCGACCGGGCGACCGGATCGCCCTCCGCGCTCACTGCGAACACCAGCGGCGCGACCTCGTGCTGCCGCACCGCCGGAATGCGCCCCAGGTGCAGCGCCTCGATGAGGGCGTACATCGAGTCGAGCCCGAAGTGCGCGGGCAGCACGCGCGCGAGCGCGGTCGGAGCCCCGCGCCCGTCCTCCGCCCGTGCCGCGAACCACAGCGCCTCGTCCGCGAGGCCACCGCCACCGCCCCAGTCGCCGGAGAGCTTGCCGACGGCGGGGAAGCGGGCGGTGCGTCCGTCGGGCAGCATGCCGACGCAGTTGATGCCCGCCCCGCACACGACCGCGACCCCGCGCGGCTCGTCCACCCCGGCACGCAGGACGGCGAAGGTGTCGTTGCGGACCTCGGTGGTGCGGCCCCAGCCGCGCGCCTGCACCGCCTGGGACAGCTCCCGCTCCTCGACCGGGAGGTCGGCGTTGGCCAGGCACGCCGAGACGTGGTCGACCCGGGAGACACCGGCCGCCGTCATGGCCCGCCCGACCGCGTCGGCGAGGACGTCGACGGCCGCCCGCACGCCCACCAGCGGTGGCTGGAAACCGCCTCCCCGGCCCGTGCCCAGAACCGTCCCGTCCGCGCCCACGACGGCGACGTCCGTCTTGCTGTTGCCCGCGTCGACGGCGAGGACCGAGCCCCGCTCGCCGGCCGGGCCGTCGGCGGCAGTGCTCATGCCCACGCCAGGTGCTCCCGGTTGTGCGCCACCAGTCTGTCCGTGAGCGCCTCGGCGTGCTCGAACTGGCCGACCAGCGGGTGCGCGAGGAGCGCCTTGAAGACGCGTTCGCGTCCGCCGTGCAGGGCGGCTTCGAGCGCGAGGTCCTCGTACGCGGTGACGTGGGAGACGAGCCCCGCGTACATCGGGTCGAGCGCCGGTACCGCGAGAGGCGTCGCGCCCTTCGTGTCGACGCGTGCCTGCGTCTCGATGACGGCGTCGTCCGGGAGGAAGGGGAGCGTGCCGTTGTTGAACGTGTTGACGACCTGCACCGGCGAACCGCCGCCGGCCAGCAGCGAGGACGCCAGATCGACGGCCGCCTCCGAGTAGAACGCGCCGCCGCGTTTGGCGAGCAGCGCGGGCTTCTCGTCCAGCGCGGGGTCGCCGTACAGCGCCAGCAGCTCCTTCTCCATCGCGGCGACTTCGGCGGCCCGGGAGGGCTTGCTGCCGAGTTCCCGCACGACCTCGTCGTGCTGGTAGAAGTACCGCAGGTAGTACGAGGGGACCACGCCGAGACGGTCCACGACGGCGCGCGGCATGTGCAGGTCGGCGGCGATGGCGTCGCCGTGCTCGGCGATCAGCCGGGGCAGCAGGTTCTCGCCGGCCGGACCGCCGAGACGTACGCCCAGCTCCCAGGTGAGGTGGTTGAGGCCGACGTGGTCGAGGTGGATCTCGGCCGGGGCGACGTCGAGCAGTTTCGCGAATTTCCGTTGGAAGCCGATCGCCACGTTGCACAGTCCCACCGCCTTGTGACCGGCCTTCAGCAGGGCGCGGGTGACGATGCCGACGGGGTTGGTGAAGTCGATGATCCAGGCGTCGGGGCTGGCGCGCCGGACGCGTTCGGCGATGTCCAGGACGACGGGGACCGTGCGCAGCGCCTTGGCGAGACCGCCCGCGCCCGTCGTCTCCTGGCCGACGCAGCCGCACTCCAGCGGCCACGTCTCGTCCTGCCGGCGGGCCGCCTGGCCGCCGACGCGGAGCTGCAGCAGCACCGCGTCGGCGCCCGCGACGCCCGCGTCCAGGTCGCAGGTGGTGGTGATCGTGCCCGGGTGGCCCTGCCTGGCGAAGATGCGCCGGGCGAGACCGCCGACCAGTTCCAGGCGGTCGGCCGCCGGGTCGATCAGGACGAGTTCGGTGACCGGCAGGGTGTCCCGCAGCCGGGCGAAGCCGTCGATCAACTCGGGGGTGTAGGTGGAACCTCCACCGACTACTGCGAGCTTCATGGATTGATGACCTAGCCCTTCACTCCGGTCAGCGTGACACCCTCGACGAACGCCTTCTGGGCGAAGAAGAAGACGAGGATCACAGGGGCCATGACCAGTACGGTCGCGGCCATGGTCAGATTCCAGTTGGTCTGGTGCGCGCCCTTGAACGATTCCAGGCCGTAACTCAGCGTCCAGGCGGCCGGGTTCTCCGACGCGTAGATCTGCGGACCGAAGTAGTCGTTCCACAGGGCGAAGAACTGGAACAGGGCGATCGCCGCGATGCCGGGCTTGGCCATCGGCAGCACGATGCGGAGCAGCGTACGGAACTCGCCGCAGCCGTCCACCTTCGCCGCGTCCAGGTATTCGTCGGGGATCGTCAGCAGGAACTGCCGCAGCAGGAAGATGGAGAACGCGTCGCCGAACGCGAGCGGGATGATCAGCGGCCACAGGGTGCCCGTGAGGTCCAGCTGCTTCGACCAGAACAGGTACATCGGGATGATGACGACCTGCGGCGGCAGCATCATCATCGAGATGACCAGCAGCAGCGACAGGCTCCGGCCCCGGAAGCGGAACTTGGCGAGCGCGTACGCCACCGGTACCGACGACAGCACGGTCAGTACGGTGCCCAGACCCGCGTACATCAGGCTGTTGCGCCACCAGCCGAGGAAGCCGGGCGTCCGGAAGACCGTGACGTAGTTGCCCCACTCCCAGGTGCGCGGCACCAGGTCGCTGGTGAGCGCCTGCCGGTCGCTCATCAAGGAGGTGAGCAGCAGGAAGACGAACGGCAGCACGAAGAAGAGGGCTGCCGCCACCCCCAGGGAGTGCACGCCGATCCAGTGCAGCGTGGCCCTGCGGCGTGCGGTGCGGCGGGCCGGAGGGGGCGTTTCGGTGCGGAGCGGACGCTCAAGTGTCGTGGTGGACATGGGTATCAGTCACCTGCCTGGAGGAGGCCGCCGCGACGTCGCATCAGCAGGGCCGTGCAGGCCATCGCCAGGACGAACAGGACGAGTGCGGTGACCGCGGCGGAGCCGTAGTCGAACCGCTGGAAGCCGAGGTTGTAGACGAGCTGGGGCAGGGTCAGGGTCGACTTCTCCGGGAAGCCGGGCTCGAACGGCTGGCCCGAGTTGCCGATGACGCCGGAAGCGACCTTTCCCGCCACCAGGGGCTGGGTGTAGTACTGCATCGCCTGGATGACACCGGTGACCACCGCGAACAGCACGATGGGCGAGATGTTGGGCAGCGTCACGAAGCGGAACCGCTGCCAGGACGACGCCCCGTCCAGTTCCGCCGCCTCGTACTGCTCCTTCGGTACGTCCAGCAGCGCGGCCATGAAGATGACCATGAGGTCGCCGATGCCCCACACCGCGAGGATCGTCAGCGCCGGCTTCGAGGACGCCGGGTCGGTGAACCAGTCCGGGGTGGGCAGCCCCAGGGAGCCCAGGATCTCGTTGACCGGGCCCGTACCCGGGTTCAGCAGGAAGACGAAGCCGAGGGTGGCCGCCACCGGAGGGGCGAGGTAGGGCAGGTAGAAGAGGGTGCGGAACACACCCGTCCCCGTTTTGATCTTCGTGATCAGCAGGCCGATGCCGAGGCCGAAGGCGACGCGGCAGATCACCATGACGACGACCAGCCAGAGGGTGTTCCTCATCGCGGGCCAGAAGTTCGGGTAGTCCGTGAAGACGTACGTCCAGTTCTCCAGGCCGTTGAAGACCGGGGCGCCGAAGCCGTCGTACTTCATGAACGAGAAGTACACGGTGGAGATCAGCGGGTACACGAAGAAGACCGCGAAACCGATCAGCCAGGGCGACATGAAGGCCGCCGTGCGAAGCGCACCGCGGGTGCGCTTCGCACGGAGAGTGTGAGTGGTCATCGCGGAGCTACTTCGCCTTCGCGATGTCGGTGTCGATCTGCTGGGCCAGCTTCTCCAGACCCGCCTTCAGGTCCTTCACGGCACCCTTCTCGTACTGGTAGCCGAACTCCTGGAGGGAGTTGAGGTGCGCGTCGCCGTTGACCGCGCCGGCGGGGCTGTTGGACCGGGAGTGCTGGGCGATCTCGTGGAACGTCCGGAAACCCTCGGGGCCCTTCAGGTCGGGCGACTTCAGCGCCTCGAACGTCGACGGCACGTTGTTGATCGCGTTGGAGAACGCGACGACCGCCTCGGTGCCGGTCGTCATGAACTCGATGAGTTCCCACGCGGCGTTCTGCTTCTTGCTCTGCGGGGCGATGCCCATCACCGTGCCCGACAGGAAGCCCCTGCCGTAGGTGTCCTTGCGGCTGTCGGGCACCGGCATCGGGGCGACACCGATCTCGAACGGCACCTTCGCGTCCGTCGCCATCCCCAGCCGCCACTCGCCGTCGAGCTGCATGGCGACCTGGCCGGTGTGGAAGGGGTGCTGTGCGCCGAACTCGTCACCGAAGGTGTTGCGGAACCTGTCCAGTTTCTTGATTCCGCCGAGGTCGTCGACGAGTTTCTTCTGCGTGGTCAGCATTTCCGCGAAAGCCGGGTCCTTGGCGACGTTGGACTTGCCGTCCTTGTCGAAGTACTCCGGCCCCCACGAGCCCAGGTAGTGCTCGGTCGTCGTCTCGTAGCCGTGGTAGGCGGGCATGAAGCCCAGCTGCTCGAAACCGTCGCCCTTGGGTTTCGTCAGCTTCTTCGCGACGGCCGACAACTCGCTGTAGGTCTGCGGCGGCTCGGTGATGCCCGCCTTCTCGAAGGCGTCCTTGTTGTAGTAGAGCCCGTACGCGTCGGCCAGCAGCGGCAGCGCGCACCGCTTCCCCTCGAACTGCGTGTAGTCGAGCATGACCTTCGGGAAGGTCTTCTCCAGGTCCAGCTTCGACTTCTCGATGAACGGCTTCAGGTCCGCGAAGGCCCCCGAGGAGCAGAACTTGCCGATGTTGGACGTGGTGAACGACGACACGACGTCCGGGCCCTTGGAACCGCCGCTGCGCAGCGCCTGGTTGAGTTTGTCGTCGTTGATGTTGCCGATGACGTTGACCTTGATGTTCGGGTGGGCCTTCTCGAACCGGGCGACGTTCTCCTCGATTCCCTTGACCTCCTTCGGGGCGTTCCACCCGTGCCAGAAGTTGATCGTGGTCTTCGCGTTCGGGTCGTCCTTGGCCGTGTTCTCGGCGGAGCCGGTGCAGGCGGTGGCGGTGACCGATATCGCGGCGACGAGAGCGGCGGCGGACAGGAAACGGTTTCTGCGCATGACGGGACTCCCGGGGGCAGGGCAAGGGGGACGGTGGGGGAAGGCGGAGGGGGGAGGGGGAAGCAGGTCGTACGGGCCGCTGCCGGGCGGTGGAGGAGGGGCGGGGCTCTAGCCGGTCGACGTGGTGTCGAACACTTCGTCGCGGGTGGCTTCCAGCGCGCTCTGCAACGCACCCCTCAGCACCGGGGACTGCTGGATCTCGCCGATCACGAGACGGGGACGGGGCGCGGCGAGTTCGGCCAGTTCGGCCTGGACGAGCGCCCGCAGCGGTTCGCCGCCCGCGGCGGTCACCCCTCCGGACAGCACGATCAGTTCCGGGTCGAGCACGGCGACCACCGAGGCCAGTCCGGTCGCCAGCCGCTGCGCGTACTCCGGCAGGAGCCCCTCCAGCGCGGGCTCTCCCTCCGCGGCCCGCGCCAGCAGGCCGGTGGCCACCTGCACGGCCGGCTGTTCGGGAGTCTCGTAGCCGAGCCGGCGGGCGATCCGCGGCACGGCGACCGCGCCCGCCAGTTCCTGGAAACCGCCCCCGTTGGCCTGCGCCACCCGCCGGATCAGCGGCGCGCCCGGCACCGGCAGGAAGCCCACCTCGCCCGCGCCGCCGGTCCAGCCGCGGTGCAGCCGCCCGCCGAGGACGACGGCCGCGCCGAGGCCGCCCTCCGCCCACAGCAGCACGAAGTCCTCGTGGCCGCGTGCCGCGCCGAGCCGCTGTTCGGCGACCGCCGCCAGGTTCACGTCGTTCTCGTACTCCACCGGCATCGGCAGGGCCGCGGCCAGTTCGTCCAGCAGGGTGGGGGAGTGCCAGCCGGGCAGGTGCGAGGCGTACCGCAGCCGGCCCGTGCTCGGGTCGAAGGCGCCGGGCGTGCCGATCACGACCCGGTGCAGATCGCCCCGTAGGAGACCGGCGTCCTTCGCCGCGCCGTCGATCGCCTGCGTCACCTGACGTACGACACCCGTGGACGAGCGGCCGGGCGTGGGCAGCTCGAAGCTCCCGGCGGTGCCGCCCGCGAGGTCGGCGACGGCGGCGCGGATCCGGTCCGGGGCGACGTCCAGCGCGGCGACGTGCGCGGCGCCCGCGTTCACCGCGTACAGCTGCGCGTTGGGGCCGGGCCGGCCCTCGGTGGTGCCGGTGGCGACGACGAGTCCGGCCGCTTCGAGGCGGGCCAGGAGCTGGGAGGCGGTCGGCTTGGAGAGCCCGGTGAGCTTCCCGATCCGGGTCCTGGAGAGCGGCCCGTGTGCCAGCAGCAGGTCCAGCGCCGCACGGTCGTTCATCGCGCGCAGTACGCGTGGAGTACCCGGTGTGCCCGGCGTGACGGCCACGACGGTGTTCACCTGCCCTTCGACGGTCCGCTCTCCCGGCCACGTGGCCAGAGGCTGTTAGGAAAGTTTCCTGTTCGGATGGGAGGAACGTAAGGGCAGGCGAAGGGAGCGTCAATGGGAAGCGCCCCCGAGGCAACCAAAGCGTTACCTGCGGGGGCGCGGAAGGAGGTGTTCCCGGGACGGGGCGGGCGGGCGCTGCCGCCGGTCCGTTACGGCTTGTTGAGCGGCGGAGCACCCGCAGGGTGAGCCGCGGGAGCGGAGCCGGGCGTGGGGCCGGCGGGCGGGATCGGCGCCGATGCCAGCGCCTGCGGGGACGTGGGACTGGCCAGCGCGGACGGCGCGGCGACGCCCGCCGACGGGTCCGCCGCCTCCTCCTCGACCGCCGGGGCGGGTCCGCCGACGATCCGGATGCCCGCCCGGTCGAAGGCCTGCTTGATCCGCCAGCGCAGTTCGCGCTCCACCCCGAGCGCCTTGCCCGGCATGGTCTTCGCGGACACCCGCACGATCATCGAGTCCAGCAGTACGGAGTCCAGGCCGAGGACCTCGATCGGACCCCAGAGCCGCTCGTTCCACGGCTCGGCCTTCGCCATGTCCTCCGCGACCTCGGACAGCACGGCCCGGATGTTCTCCAGGTCCTCGGTCGGCAGGACCTGGACGTCGACGCCCGCGGTGGCCCAGCCCTGGCTGAGGTTGCCGATCCGCTTCACCTCGCCGTTGCGGACGTACCAGATCGCGCCGTTGTCGCCGCGCAGCTTGGTGACCCGCAGGCCGACCTCTATGACCTCGCCGGAGGCGACGCCCGCGTCGATGGTGTCGCCGACGCCGTACTGGTCCTCCAGGATCATGAAGACGCCCGAGAGGAAGTCGGTGACCAGGTTGCGGGCGCCGAAACCGAGCGCCACCCCCGCCACACCGGCGCTCGCGAGCAGCGGCGCCAGGTTGATGTTCAGTGCGCCCAGCACCATCAGCGCGGCCGTGCCGAGGATCAGGAACGACGCCACGGAGCGCAGCACCGACCCGATCGCCTCCGACCGCTGGCGGCGGCGCTCGGCGTTCACCAGCAGGCCGCCCAGGGCGGTGCCCTCCACCGCCTGGGCGCTGTTGTTCATGTGCGCTATGAGCTTGGTGATCGTGCGCCGGATCACCGTCCGCAGCACGGTGGCGATCACGACGATCAGCAGGATGCGCAGGCCGACGCTCAGCCAGGTGGACCAGTTCTGCTCCACCCAGCTCGCGGCGTTGCCGGCCCGCTCTGCGGCCTCGTCGAGGGTGACGGGGCCGGGGGTGGGAGACGGGTCTGCGAGCGGTAGAACGGACCAGGACACCGGGGGCACCTCCATGCGATTCCTGCGGTGTGGCGGACCCACCACACTATCGGGGCAACGGCCGGGGCCCCGCTGACTCGGGGTCCGCACCCCTGTGGTCCGCGACACCACGCGCGGCGGTTCCCCCGTGTGGTGGACAACACTTTTGGCCCGTTACCCGGACGTGGTGGCGCCACGACCAGGCATGAGGGGAGACTGGTGCTGCATCGTCCCGGCGCGAGCCACGCGCCGCCGGCGTCCAAGGAGGCATCCGTGCCGCATGTCCTGGTCCTCAACGCGTCGTACGAGCCGCTCGGCGTCGTACCGCTGCGCCGCGCGCTCGTTCTCGTCCTGGAGAACAAGGCCCTCTGCCTGGAGGAGTCCGGCGCTTTCCTGCACAGTGCGACCCGTGTCGTCCCCGCTCCCAGCGTCGTACGGCTCAAACGGTTCGTGCGGGTCCCCTACCGGGGGCCCGTTCCACTCACCCGCCGTGCGCTCTTCGCCAGGGACGGCGGGCGCTGTATGTACTGCGGTGGCGTCGCAACCAGCGTCGACCACGTCGTTCCGCGCAGTCGCGGCGGACAGCACGCCTGGGAGAACGTGGTGGCGGCCTGTCGCCGCTGCAACCACACCAAGGCCGACCGGCACCTGAGGGAACTGGGCTGGCGGCTGCGCCACCAGCCCGCCCCGCCGACCGGTCTGGCCTGGCGCATCATCGGGACCGGGCACCGGGATCCACGCTGGCTCCCGTATCTGCAGCCCTTCGGCGCGGACGACGCCCTGGCCCGGATCGACGGCACCTCCGCGGTCAGCACAGTCGCCTGAGTCCGGGCCCTCGTCCGTACGGCCGCGGCGTCGAGCGCTCGCTCGACGCCGCGGCCGTGCCCGCCTACTCGGCGACCGCGTACGCCTCCACCGACCACAGGGAGTACCCGAACCGGGTAGCCCGCTCGTCGCCCTGCACCCGTACGAACTTCGCGTCCCGCGCATCGAAGCGGATCGCCTCCCGGCCGCCCCTGCCGTCCCGGACGGTGGCCGCGGTCCGCCAGCTGCGGCCGTCCGCCGACACCTGCACGCGATAGGTCTTCGCGTAGGCGTCCTGCCAGGTCAGGACCACCTGACCCACCCGGGTCGGCTCCGGCAGCTCCGCCTGCCACCACGCGGACGGGCCCGCGGGCGACGACCAGCGCGTCCCCGCGTCGCCGTCCGCCGCGTGCGCCGCCGGGAAGTCGGCCGTCTCGTCGCCCGAGGACGACACCCGCGCCGTACGCAGCAGATCCGGGCCCCCGGTGCGCGGGGCGGCCCGTACGGTCAGCACCTGTTCCGCACCGCCGGCGAAGGACACCGGGACGCGGTACTCGCCCGCCGGCGTGCCCTTCGCGACCTTGATCTCCAGCGGTACGGACGCGTCCGTGCCGCGCGGCACCACGGTCGCCTTCGGGGCCACCACCTCGATGCCCTTGGGCGCCTTCGCCACCAGTCCGCCGCGCACCTCGCCGGGCCGCTGACCGGTCAGCGCCGCCACCACGCGCGCGGCGGGCCCGCCGATCTCCGCGTCGGTCTCGCCGCGGGACAGGGTGAGCGTCGCCTCCGGCTCGTCCGCGAACCAGGGCACCAGCCGCTCCACCGCCGGGACGCGGCCCGTCCACGCGAGCCGCACCGCGTCCACGCGCGTGCCGCCCACCGGCGTCTGCGTCCAGCCGTCGGCGGTCAGCGTGCCGACCCGCCGCCAGCCCTCGCCGGGTACGTGCACCTCCACCGCCGTGTCCGTCTGCCCCGGGGCGGCCATCGCCGTCACCGCCGTCACCGGGCGCGGGTGCTTCAGGCGCACCGTGTACGTGCTCTCGCCGCGCGTCACCGTGCCCGGCTCGCGGTCCGCGCCCGTCCACGCCGCGCCCTGCCGCTGCGCCTTCGACAGGAACGGGTCGAGCACACCCTTGCCGACGGTCACCCGGGGCGCCTTCAGCTCCTCGCGGGACGTGCTCAGGGCGCGCGCGGAACTCCAGGCGGCCGCACCGTCCCCGGCGGACTGCGCCTGGAGCATGTCGACGGCCTGCTCGCCCGCCGCCCCGTACCGCGCGAACCGCTCCAGCCAGGGCCGCACCTCGTCGTCGAAGGACCCGTCGGCCGCCGGCCCCAGACGCTGCGGGGCCTCCTTCATCACCGTGAACGCCGCCCGCAGACGCTGCGCGGCCGCGTCGCGCAGCGCGCGGTCCCCGCTCGGCCGGGACTTCCAGAACGCGTCGATCAGCGGCCGCAGGTACGCCGACTCGTGCGCCGGGTCGAGGATCGACGACGCGTGGTTGCCGGCGAACGCCCGCATCGCCTCGCGGGCCTTCGCGTCGCCGCCCGCCAGGTCGTCGACGGCCGCCCGCCACGACTCCTGCGGCTGATAACCGCGCGGGTTCCAGGCGAAGTCGGCGGCCGTGAACAGCGGAATGCGGGACGCGGACGGCTGCTGCATCGCGTTGGACAGCAGGGCGGCGCTGTGGCCCGCCACGGCCGGCTCCCGGCCGGTGTAGGGGCCGAGGAAGAGCCGGTCCTGCGCGTAGTCGTTGACGGGGTAGTTGTCCATGGTGACCAGCGGACGCCCGAACGCGGACCGCGCGGTCACCAGTTCGCGTCCGCTGATGGTCCTGGGCACCACGCCCACGCCCGTCCACGCGACCTGCACGCGCTGGTCCAGCTCGGCGGCCAGCGCCCGCCGGTATGCGGTCTCGCCGTCCTGGTAGAACTCCGTCGGCATCATCGACAACGGCTCGGCGCCCGGGTGCCGTTCGGCGAGGTGACGGGCGAGGGCGCTCGCCACGCGCGCGTGCGCCTTCGCCGCCGCCTCGGGACCCGAGCCGAACACGTCGGCGTCCTGCCCGCAGTGCCACTCGCTGTAACTGACGTCCTGGAACTGGAGCTGGAAGACCCGCACCCCCAGCGCCCACATCGACTCGACCTTGCGGACCAGGGCCTTGACGTCCCGGTCGTCCGACATGCACATCGCCTGCCCCGGGGCGACCGCCCAGCCCAGCGTCACGTGGTTGCGGCGGGCGTGCTCGGCCAGCACCCGGAACGAGGACCGCTCGGCCGCCGGGTAGGGCTGGCGCCACAGTGCCTGACGGTAGGGGTCGTCGCCCGGCGCGTAGAGGTACCGGTTCTGCTTCGTGCGCCCCATGAAGTCGACCTGCGCGAGCCGCTGCTCCGTCGTCCACGGACGGCCGTAGAACCCCTCCGTCATGCCGCGCACCGCGGTCCCCGGCCAGTCCCGTACGACCACGCCCGCGACGGCGTCGCCCCGCACCAACTGCCGCAGCGTCTGCGCCGCGTGGAACATGCCGTCCGCGCCGACCCCGTCCAGGGCGACGGTGTCCCGCCCGGCGACCTGCCCGACCGCGAGCCGGTAACCGCCCGCCGGGAGATCACCGCGCGCGGGCGCCTTCAGCGCCTTCAGCGCGTCCTCGGCGTCCCCGGCCCGTACGACCAGACCGCGCGGCGGCAGCGCCTCGCCCGGCGCCACCTCGTACAGGGTGTGCGCACCCGCGCCCCGCAGCACGCTCCGCAGCGCGTCCACGGCGAACGGGTCGGTGCCCGGCGCCACCACCAGCACCGCCTGGTCGCCCACCGCGACACCCCGCCCGGCCGCCCGCATCGACTGAGGGCGCGGCCACACCGGCACCGGCGCCGCGACGCTCTCCAGGTCCCGGGCGGCGGGAGCGGGGACGTCCGGGGCGGGCGGTGCGGCCAGCGCTCCCGGCGCGCCGCCGAGCAGGCCGCCCATCACGGCGAACGCGACGGCGGTCGCTCCCCTTCTGCGCCCCAGCTGCACGCCGTACTCCTCGGTGTTCATCGCTCTGCTGTATACGGGCGCCGAGCCCATCACCCGTCGGCCAGGGGTGTCAATGCGCGAAGGACGATGTCGCGTGCGCCGCGGGGTACGTGCCGGACAGTCTGCGGTCGTACGTCCCGTTCCTTCAACTTCTTGCGGCAACTCCCGCCCACCGGAACTCATGTGACCCGGGACACGTTGTACGGCCGTACATGTCTGCGGCTGCGCCCTCTGGGTATGGCTGCTCTTGTCCACGCCCCGCCACCAAAGGAGGCCCCCAGTGGCCGCTACCGCCCAGCTCCTTCTCCCGGCCCTCTCCAAACAGGTCTCGGGCCCCGACTCGGGGCTCGACGGCCACTGTGCCTGCGGCTGCGCCGAACCGCCCCTCACCAGCGAGCCCCCGCTCGCCGACGCCGCGCCGCTGACGAGCGAACCGCCGCTCACCGACGCGACCCCACTGACCAGCGAGCCGTCGTCCTACGGGACGGCGTCCGGCACGGAGTACCCGGGAGTCTGATGACCGCAGGAGGGAGGGGGGCGGAGGCCACGGGCCTCGCCCGGCTCGCCGCGCTGCACGGCGTCGCCACGTCCTACGCACCGTCCGAGGACCGCACCGTCCAGGTCCCGGACACGACCGTCGTCGCGGTCCTCGCGGCCCTGGACGTCGACGCGGGCACACCGCACGCGATCGACGCCGCTCTCGCCGCCCACGACGACTCCGCCCGCACCGGCAGCGGCCCGATCCTGCCGCCCACCCTCGCCCTGTGGCGGGACGCCCGCATCCTCCCGGACGCACTGGCCGCCCTGCCCCCGGGCACGCGGCTGCGCGTCGCGACGGAACAGGGCGAGGCGAGGCAGTGGCAACTCCCGCCCGACCCCGGCTCCTCCGCCCACCCCGGCTCCGCCGCCCACCCCGGCACCCCGGCACCGGATTCCGCGCGGGCCGCGGGGCAGCCGGACCACGCGCACCGTGACACCGCGCTGCGCGATTCCATGCAGGCGGACTCGCCGCCCGAAGGCGTGCCGGGAGAGGGCTCTGCGCCGACGGACGCACCGCGCACGGACCCGACGCCGATGGACCCGGTCCCCCCGGGCCCGTCCCACCAGGGCCCGTCCCACCCGGACCCGGCTCAGGCGGTCACCGCGCGGCCGAGCCCCCCGCCCGCGCCCCCCGCCGCCCCGGCACCGGGCTCCGCGCGGCCCGCCGGGCAGCCGGACGACGCCGCGCACCGGGCCGATCACTGGGCGCAGCTCCCGCTCGGCGTGCACCGCCTGGAAGCCGCACTGCCCGACGGGCGGGCGGCCGCCTGCCATCTCGTCGTCGCCCCCGCGCGCGTGCCCGAACCGCAGGGACCCCGGCACGGCTTCCTCGTACAGCTCTACTCGCTGCTGTCCGCCCGCTCCTGGGGCATGGGCGACCTCGGCGACCTCGCGGAGCTGGCCGGCTGGGCGGGCCGCTCGCTCGGGGCCGGATTCGTCCAGGTCAACCCGCTGCACGCCGCCGTGCCCGGGACGCCCACCGACCCGTCGCCCTACCGTCCCTCCTCGCGCCGCTTCCCCGACCCGGTGCACCTGCGGATCGAGGACGTCCCCGAGTTCGGATACGTCACCGACCCGGCCGACCGGGAACGGTTGGACGCCCTGCTCGCCCGCGCCGCCGAACTGCGCGCGAACGTGCTGCACAAGGGCGCCCACCTCGACCGGGACGCCGTCTGGCACCTGAAGAAGCGGGCCCTGGAGATCGTCGCCGCGGTGCCGCTGGGCCCCGGCCGCCGGGCCGCCTACTGCGACTTCCTCGCCCAGCAGGGCCAGGCCCTGGAGGACCACGCCACCTGGTGCGCCCTCGCGGAGGAGTACGGCGGCGACTGGCACCAGTGGCCCGAAGCGCTCCGCGACAGCAGCTCTGACGACACCCGCCGCGCCCGCGCCGCGCTGCACGAGCGGATCGACTTCCACTGCCGCCTCGCCTGGCTCACCGACTGTCAGCTCGCCGCCGCCCAGCGGGCCGCCCGGGACGCCGGCATGTCCGTGGGCCTGGTCCACGACCTGGCCGTGGGCGTGCACCCCGGCGGCTCCGACACCTGGTCGCCGTCGCAGGGCGCCTACTTCGCCCGGGGCATGTCCGTCGGCGCGCCCCCCGACGCGTTCAACGCACTCGGACAGGACTGGGGACTGCCGCCCTGGCGGCCCGACGCACTCGCCGCGACCGGCTACGCCCCCTACCGCGGCCTGCTGCGCAATCTCCTGCGGCACGGCGGAGCGGTCCGCATCGACCACGTCATGGGTCTGTTCCGGCTGTGGTGGGTGCCCGAGGGCCGCCCGCCCACCGACGGAACGTACGTCCGGTACGACGCGGAGGCCATGCTCGCGGTCCTCGTCCTGGAGGCCCACCTGGCCGGCGCCGCCGTCATCGGCGAGGACCTCGGCACCGTCGAACCGGGCGTGCGCGACGCACTGGCCGCCCGCGGCGTCCTCGGCACCTCCGTGCTGTGGTTCGAGCGCGACTGGGCCGCTACGGGCCGCCCACTGGCCCCCGGGGACTGGCGCGAGGGCTGCGTCGCCACCGCCACCACCCACGACCTCCCGTCCACCGCCGCCCGCCTCACCGGCGACCACGTCGCGCTGCGCCACCGGCTCGGGCTGCTCACCCGCCCGCTGGCCCAGGAACGCGCCGAGGACGCGGCCGAGGTCACCGACTGGCTGACGTACCTCACCCGCCTCGGACTGCTGCCCGAGGGAGCCGGAGCGGGCGAGGAGGCGCAGATCCACGCCGTGTACCGATTCCTGCTGCGCACCCCGGCCAGGATGGTCGGCGTCTGGCTGCCGGACGCGGTGGGCGACCGCCGCCCGCAGAACCTCCCCGGCACGTGGGACCAGTACCCCAACTGGCGGCTGCCCGTCGCCGACGCCGAAGGACGCCCGGTCACCCTGGAGGAACTGGCTGCCTCACCCAGGCTGCACCGCCTCATGGGGGTGCTCGCGGCGGACGCCCGGCAGGCGGCCGGACCCCTTACGGCACCCCCGGGCGCGCGGCCGGCTTAGCCGTTCGCTACTTTTGCACCGTGGACAAGAAGAACGCTCTGCGCGCCGGCGCTGTCGCGACCGGTACGACGCTGATGATGCTGCTCCTGTCGTCTCCCGCGCTCGCGGTCGTACGGGACGACGGTGACGATCCGGGCCCCGGCCTGAGCGTCGCCGAGACCCTCGGCCTGTTCGTCGTGCTGCCGATCGCGCTGTTCGTGGTCATCGCCGGTCTGGTGATGGTGCTCGACAAGTCGCGCAAGCAGGTCTGACGGCGGCTCCCGCTCCTGCGAGGGCGTCGGCGGCCCGCACTCCGGTGCGGGCCGCCGACGCCCTCGTCGCGTTGTCCGGACACCCCTTCGTTCGTATTTCCTGAAGGGTCTCGTCGAAAAGTTTCGATGGACCTGAACGACCCTCCGGGGCGACGGTGGAACCCGTACCGGGAACACCGATCACCTTGGGGGAGCAGCGATGGCAGTTCTGGACCGTGTCCGCACACCGGGGACCACCGCGGCAGCAGCGACCAGGGGGGTGGGTCTGGGCCTGCTCCTCGCCGCCGTCGCCACCGTCGTGTGGTCCGGCAGCTTCGTCACCTCACGCGGACTGCACGACTCCGTCCCGCCCGTCCAGGCCGCCTTCTGGCGATGGCTCGTCGCCCTGCTCGTCGTCGCCCCCCTCGCCCTCCGCGAGACCTGGCGTCAACGCGCCCTGATCCGCCGTCACCTGGGCTTCCTCACCCTCGCCTCGCTGCTCGGTGTCACCGCCTACAACACCCTCGTCAATCAGGCAGGACTCGACACCCCCGCCGGCACCATGGGGATGATCATGGCCGCCTCGCCGGTCGTCATGGCGGCGTACGAGCGGCTCGGCGGCAGGCGCCTGGGCGCCCGCCGTGTCGTCGGGATGGCGGTCGCCTGCGCCGGGGTGCTGCTCCTGGTCAGCAAGGGCTCGCTCTCCCTCGGTCTGTCCGCCGGCGCGTTCTGGATGATCGCCGCCGCCCTGTGCTTCGGCTCGTACAGCGCCCTGTTGCGCCGCAAGCCTGCGGAACTCGGCGGACTCACCCTCCTCTTCACCACCTTCGTCCTCGGGGCGCTGATGCTCGCCCCCGTGTACGGCGTGAGCCTCGCCGTCCAGGGCGGCTTCGAGGCCCGCCCGGGGACCGTCGGCCCGCTGCTGTACGTCGGCGTCTTCTCCTCCGCCCTCGCTTTCTTCGCCTGGAACAAGGCCATCTCCCTCATCGGCGCGGCCCGCGCGGGAATCGTCTACTACCTCCAGCCGCTGTGCGTGGCGCTGCTCTCGTACGCCGTCCTGGGCGAGCGGACGGGCCCGTTCCAGATCCTGTGCATGGTGCTGATCCTCGGCGGAGTGGTGCTGGGGGCAGGCGGAGGCGCCGGCCGACGTAGGTTGCGGTCATGACCGAGTGGGACATCAAGAAGCTGCGGATCCTGCGCACCCTGCGCGACCGGGGCACCGTGACCGCCACGGCGCAGGCGCTGCTGATGACGCCGTCCGCCGTCTCCCAGCAACTCTCCAACCTGGCGAAACAGCTGAACGTGACACTGCTGGAGGCGCACGGGCGGCGGGTGCGCCTGACGGACGCGGCCCACCTCGTGCTCCGGCACGCGGAGGTCGTCTTCGCCCAGCTGGAACGGGCCGAGGCCGAACTGGAGGGGTACGGGCGGGGCGAGAGCGGGGAGGTGCGGATCGGGGCGTTCTCGACCGCGGTCCCCGCCCTCGTCGTCCCGGCGGTACGGCGGCTGCGGCAGACGCACCCGGGCCTCGACGTGCGGGTGCGGGAGGCGGAGGCGGCCGAGGCGTACGAACTCCTCTCGGACGGCGCGGTGGACCTGGCCCTGTCCCTGGCCGCGCACGCCCCCACCGTCCGCGATCCCCAGTTCGCCCGCATCCCGCTGCTGGCGGACCCCCTCGACGTGGCGCTCCCGGCGGGGCACGCGCTGGCCGCCACGCCCGGCCTGCGGCTGGCGGACCTCTCCGGGGAGGCGTGGATCTTCGGCGGCAGCGGCCCGTGGTCGGAGATCACGCGCGCCGCGTGCGAGGCGGCGGGCTTCGTACCGGAACAGGCGCACAGCGCGGCGGGGTGGACGGCGATCCTCGCCATGGTCGAGGCCGGCATGGGCGTCGCGCTGGTGCCGCGGATGGCGGTGGCGGAGCGGGGGACGGGGGCGGGCGTCGTGATGCGGGTGCTGGAGGCGGACCAGCCCCGCAGGCACGTGATCGCCGCGGTGCGGCGGGGGGCGGAGGAAGGGGCGGGGGTGGGTCGGGTACTGGGGGCGCTGCGGGGGATCGCGGGCGAGCGGGGATGAGGGGACGGGGGCGTACGGGGCGGGGGGTACGGAGGGGCGAGGGGGTGCACCTCCGGTGGGGGGCCGCCCCCTTGCCCGCCCGTTCCGCCCCCGGGGGCGGCCCCGCCGCCCGAGAGGTCTGCGGGTGGGTGGAGGCGGGCTCGGCCGCACAAGCGTTGCCCGGGGGCACCCGACCTTTCGGATTTTCTTAAGAGGCTTTGCGGAAACTTTCGATGGACCTGCGAGGTCGGCGGGCCGCACAGTCGAGGGCATGACGACGACCGACGTGAACGCCGCCGATCCGCACGCCAACGACGCCTCCCCCTACGCCGGAGGCGACCCGTACGCCGACTACCGGGACTTCACCGCCGGTCTGCCCTTCACCGAGCTCGTGGACCTCGCCGACCGTCGCCTCGGCGCCGGTGTGCTCGCCGCCAACGACGAGTTCTTCGCCGAGCGGGAGAACCTCCTCATCCGTGAGCGCGCCGTCTTCGACCCCGAGCACTTCGGGCACAAGGGCAAGATCATGGACGGCTGGGAGACCCGCCGCCGCCGCGGCACGGACGCCGCGAACCCCTTCCCCGAGCCCGAGGACCACGACTGGGCGCTCGTCCGCCTCGGCGCTCCCGGCGTCATCCGCGGCATCGTCGTCGACACCGCCCACTTCCGCGGCAACTACCCGCAGCGCGTCAGCGTGCAGGCCACCGCCGTCGAGGGCTCGCCGAGCGCCGAGGAACTCCTCGCCGCCGACGTGAAGTGGGAGGAGATCGTCCCGGTCACCCCGGTGAAGGGGCACGCCGCCAACGCGTTCACCGTCACCGCCGAACGCCGCTTCACCCACGTACGCGTCTGCCAGCACCCCGACGGGGGCATAGCCCGCCTCCGCGTGCACGGCGAGGTCGTCCCGGACCCCGAGTGGCTGCAGCTTCTCGGCACCGTCGACCTGGTCGCCGTACAGAACGGCGGCACCTACGAGGACGCGTCCGACAAGTTCTACTCCTCGCCCACCCAGATCATCCTCCCCGGCACGTCCCGCAAGATGGACGACGGCTGGGAGAACCGCCGCCGCCGGGTCCGCGACACCAACGACTGGGTGCGCTTCAAGCTCCTCGCGCAGGGAGCGATCCGCGCCGTCGAGATCGACACCGCGTACCTCAAGGGCAACTCGGCCGGCTGGATCGCGCTCAGCGGACGCAACGGCGACACCGGCGACTGGTTCGAGATCCTGCCTCGCACCAAGCTCCAGCCCGACACCCTGCACCGCTTCAAGCTCGCCGCGCAGGCCGTCGCCACCCACGTGCGCCTCGACGCCTTCCCGGACGGCGGCGTCGCCCGCATGCGCCTGCACGGCACGGTCACCGAGCAGGGCACCGCAGCACTCCGCGCCCGCTACGAGGACCTGAGCCAGTAGCCGACGGCGCGAGAAGAACGACAGAGGGCCCCGGTGCACACTCCCCGGGGCCCTCCGTCATCCCACTTCACCGCACCGCACCGGCACCGCACCGCTCAGGCACCGCACCGCGTGGCGCCCGAGGCGGTGCCACCGGTGACGAGGCGCCGCTCGCGCGAGGGGCGCCGCCGCCCACACGGCACCCCTCATCAGCACCGACGTGCGCCCGCCGCCGCTCGCGCGGGAAGCGCCACCGCTCAGGAGGCCGCCGTCGCGTCCGCCGCCTGGGCCTTCAGCGCCCGCTCCACACCGGACCGCGACTCCGACATCAGCCGGCGCAGCGCCGCGTTCGGCTCCGCCGACGCCAGCCAGGCGTCCGTCGCGTCCAGGGTCTCCTGCGAGACCTGGAGCGCGGGGTAGAGGCCCACGGCGATCTGCTGCGCCATCTCGTACGAGCGCGACTCCCACACGCCCTTGACCGCCGCGAAGTACTTCTCCGTGTACGGAGCGAGCAGTTCGCGCTGATCGGTCTGGACGAAGCCGCCGATGACCGCCTCCTGGAGGGAGTTGGCCAGCGCGTCGGAATCGACGACCGAGGCCCACGCCTCCGCCTTGGCCTCCGCGGTGGGCCGTGCCGCCCGCGCCGAAGCCGCGTGCTGCTTGCCCGCCGAGGTGTTGTCGCGCTCCAGTTCCGCCGCGATCTCCTCCTCGTCGAAGACCCCGCAGGCGGCCAGCCGGCCGACGAACGCCCACCGCAGGTCGGTGTCCACCGCCAGGCCCTCGACCGACTCGCTGCCCTCCAGCAGCCCCCGCAGCAGATCCAGCTGCTGCGGCGTGCGCGCCGTCGCCGCGAACGCCCGCGCCCACGCCAGCTGGTGGTCGCTGCCCGGCTCGGCCGCCCGCAGGTGGGCGAGCGTCGCGTCCGTCCACTGCGTCAGCCCGGCCTCGCGCCAGGACGGCGCCGAGTACAGGTCGATCGCCAGCTTCACCTGACGGTGCAGCGACTGCACGACGCCGATGTCCGACTCCTTGGCGATGCCCGACAGCACCAACGACAGGTAGTCGCGGGCGGCCAGTTCGCCGTCGCGCGTCATGTCCCAGGCGGACGCCCAGCACAGGGCCCGCGGCAGCGACTCGGTGAAGTCACCGAGGTGCTGGGTGACGGTGGCGAGCGACTCGTCGTCCATCCGGACCTTGGCGTAGGACAGGTCGTCGTCGTTGAGCAGGACGACCGCCGGACGTGCCCGGCCCACCATGGCGTCCACCGCGGTCAGTTCGCCGTCGACGTCCAGTTCGACACGGTCGCTGCGCACCAGCTTCCCGGCCGCGTCCAGGTCGTACAGGCCGATCGCGATGCGGTGCGGGCGCAGCGTGGAGACGCCCTTCGCGCCGGCGGGCAGCGCGGGCGCCTCCTGCCGGACGGCGAAGGAGGTGATGACACCGTCCTCGTCCGTCTCGATCTCCGGCCGCAGCACGTTGATGCCGGCCGTCTGGAGCCACTTCTGCGACCAGTTCGCCAGGTCGCGCCCGCTGGTCTCCTCCAGCGCACCGAGCAGGTCGCTCAGCTGCGTGTTCCCGAACGCGTGCGCCTTGAAGTACGCCTGCACACCGCGGAAGAACTCGTCCATGCCGACGTACGCCACGAGCTGCTTGAGCACGGACGCGCCCTTGGCGTACGTGATGCCGTCGAAGTTGACCAGCACGTCGTCCAGGTCGCGGATCTCGGCCATGATCGGGTGCGTGGAGGGCAGCTGGTCCTGCCGGTACGCCCACGTCTTCATGGAGTTGGCGAACGTCGTCCAGGAGTGCGGCCACTTCGAGCCCTCGGCGTACGCCTGGCAGGCGATCGAGGTGTACGTGGCGAACGACTCGTTCAGCCACAGGTCGTTCCACCACTCCATCGTGACGAGGTCGCCGAACCACATGTGGGCGAGCTCGTGCAGGATCGTCTCCGCCCGCACCTCGTACGCGGCGTCCGTGACCTTCGAGCGGAACACGTACTGGTCGCGGATGGTGACCGCGCCCGCGTTCTCCATGGCGCCCGCGTTGAACTCCGGCACGAAGAGCTGGTCGTACTTGGCGAACGGGTAGGCGTAGTCGAACTTCTCCTGGAACCAGTCGAAGCCCTGCCGGGTGACCGCGAAGATGTCGTCCGCGTCCAGGAACTCCGCCAGCGAGGGACGGCAGTAGATGCCCAGCGGCACCGACTGCCCGTCGGGGCCCTCGTACGTGGAGTGCACCGCGTGGTACGGGCCGGCGATCAGCGCCGTGATGTACGTGGAGATCCGCGGCGTGGGCGCGAAGACCCACACGTCGTCCGCGGGCGCCTCGGGCGTCGGCGAGTTGGAGATCACGGTCCAGCCCGCCGGAGCCTTCACGGTGAACTGGAAGGTCGCCTTCAGGTCCGGCTGCTCGAACGAGGCGAACACCCGGCGTGCGTCCGGCACCTCGAACTGCGTGTACAGGTACGCCTGCTCGTCGACCGGGTCCACGAAGCGGTGCAGGCCCTCACCGGTGTTCGTGTACGCGCAGTCCGCGACGACCTTCAGCTCGTTGGCGCCGCCGCGCAGACCGGCCAGCGCGATCCGCGAGTCGGCGAACACGCTCTTCGCGTCCAGCGGCTCACCGTTCAGCACGACCTCGTGCACGGCCGGCGCGACCAGGTCGATGAAGCTCTCCGCCCCGTCCTCGGCCGCCTCGAAACGCACCGTGGTCACCGAGCGGTACGTACCGCCCTCCTGCGCACCACTGAGGTCCAGCTCGACCTCGTACGCCTCCACCGTGAGCAGCCGCGCGCGCTCCTGCGCCTCTTCGCGGGTCAGATTGGTACCGGGCACCCTGTCATCTCCTCGGATCGTGACGTTCGGGGCCATCCTTCCACGAGACCCGCCGGGAGCCGGTGGCCATGGAGGTGCTGCCCGAGGAGTACGCGGGGTGCCGGCCGAAGTGCCCCTGCCGCGCCCGCACGGCGCACCCGCGGGCCCGTCCGCGTCCGCGGCCGCCGGACGGGCCCGCGGGTGCGCGCCACCGCGCAGAGCGGGGCGGAACCCGCGAGGGGTTCCGCCCCGCCCTCCGCCGGCGCGTCCGCGTCAGCCCTTCAGCTCCGCCGCCACCAGCTCCGCGATCTGCACCGCGTTCAGCGCCGCGCCCTTGCGCAGGTTGTCGCCGGACAGGAAGAGGGCGAGTCCGTTCTCGACGGTCTCGTCGACGCGGATGCGGCCGACGTAGCTCACGTCCTGGCCCGCCGCCTCAAGCGGCGTCGGGACCTCGGACAGGGCGACACCCGGGGCTCCGCCGAGCAGCTCGTAGGCGCGCTCCACGCCGATCGGCCGCTCGAAGCGCAGGTTCACCTGGAGCGAGTGGCCGGAGAACACGGGGACGCGCACGCACGTGCCGGACACCTTCAGGTCCGGGATCTCCAGGATCTTGCGGGACTCGTTGCGGAGCTTCTGCTCCTCGTCGGTCTCGAACGAACCGTCGTCGACGATGCTGCCCGCGAGCGGCAGCACATTGAAGGCGATCGGCTTCTTGTAGACGTTCGGCTCCGGCAGCTCGACCTTGTCGCCGCCGTGGGTGAGCTCGGCCGCCTGGTCGACGACCTTCTTCACCTGGCCGTCCAGCTCGGCGACGCCCGCCAGACCGGAACCGGAGACGGCCTGGTAGGTGGTCGCGATCAGCGCGGTCAGGCCGGCCTCGTCGTGCAGCGGGCGCAGCACCGGCATCGCGGCCATCGTGGTGCAGTTCGGGTTGGCGATGATGCCCTTGGGCCGGTCCGTCACGGCGTGCGGGTTCACCTCGGACACCACGAGGGGGACCTCGGGGTCGCGCCGCCAGGCCGACGAGTTGTCGATGACGACGGCGCCCTGCGAGGCGACCTTCTCCGCGAGCGCCCTGGACGTCGCACCGCCGGCCGAGAAGATCACGATGTCGAGCCCGGTGTAGTCGGCCGTGGAGGCGTCCTCGATGGTGACCGGCTTGCCGTCCCACTCCAGCGTGTTCCCGGCGGACCGCGCGGAGGCGAACAGCCGCAGCTCCCGCACCGGGAACTTCCGCTCCGCGAGGATGCGCAGCACTACTCCGCCGACCTGACCGGTGGCTCCGACGATTCCGACCCTCACGGTGACTCCTCAGTCTGTGTACGCAGGCTCTGTCGCAGGCGCGACGACCTGCGGCGTTGGCACCCATGATGCGGGAGGTGCGCTCCGCCTTGTCCAATCGATTGTCCGAAGTACGGGACAGGGGGCCCCTGCCCCGGCCATGCTCTGGCCATGTCTGTGACAAAGAACAAGTGGACACCGACCCACGGCGACCCCTACCGGCCGGTCCCCTACACCCCCGCCCGGATGGACGCCGCCGCATCCCTGGCCCGCGCCGCCGAACTCAGGGCCCGCACGGACGAGCGCCGCACCGTCCGGCAGTTCTCCACCGACCCCGTCCCCGAGCAGGTCGTGCGCGACGCCGTCGCGTGCGGCGCCACCGCCCCCTCCGGCGCCCACCAGCAGCCCTGGACCTTCGTCCTCGTCAAGGACCCGGACGTGCGCCGCCGGATACGCGAGGCGGCGGAGGCCGAGGAACAGGTCTCCTACGAGGGCCGCCTCGGCGAGGAGTGGCTCGAAGCCCTGCGCCCGCTCGGCACCGACGAGGTGAAACCCCACCTCACCGACGCGCCCGCCCTGATCGTCGTCTTCCAGCAGCGCTACTGGCTCGCCGAGGACGGCACCAAGCGCAAGCACTACTACGTGGACGAGTCCGTCGGCATCGCGGTCGGCATGCTGCTCTCCGCCCTGCACCTCTCCGGCCTCGCCGCTCTCGTCCACACCCCCAGCCCGATGCGCTTCCTCGGCGAGGTGCTGGGGCGCCCGGTCAACGAGAAGGCGTTCGCGGTGATCCCGGTCGGCTACCCGGCGGACGACTGCGTGGTGCCGGACCTGGTGCGCAAGTCCCTGGACCAGGTGCTCGTCGAGGTGTGAGCGCGGGCACGCGAAAGGGGCGGACCGGAAGTCTCCCGGCCCGCCCCCCTCACCTCACGTGGTGCTGAGGATCACCCGTTACTGCGTGACCTTCTCGATCTGCACGCTGCCCTTGCCCGCGACCGTGCCGCGCGCGGTCACCAGCTGGGCCTCGCCGAAGAACTGACGTCCCTCGGGCGCCGCGCCCGCGACGTTCACCGAGGCGCTGAGCTGCGCCGTGGCTCCGTTGGCGAGCTTCACCGGCTTCGTCTCGTCCACGGTGACCGAGCCGAGCGCCGGGGAGAAGAACACGTCGCGGTAGTCGTAGGTGGTCGTACCGGCCGGGACGGAGTACCCGGACACGACGACCGTGTACGTACCGGCGGCGGGCTTCACCAGGCTGACGGACTCCTCGGAGTCGCCGTCGGCGGAGCTGCCGACCTGCTTGCCGTCCTTGAGGACCGTCAGGTCCAGGTCGGCCTGGGCGTCGGAGACCTTGCCGATGGCGACGTCCAGACGCTCCACGCCCTCGCCGAGGACGACGGTGCTCTCCTGGTCCTCACCGTGCTTGATCGTCGGCTTGGCGATCTTCGCCGAGCCCAGCGGGCCGCCCTTCAGCTTGCCGTCCAGCGCGGCGAAGTTGTTGGTGACCTTCCACTCGGCGGGGGTCGGCGTGCCGACCTTCGCCTCGGGGACGACCGTGACCGCCGGGTCGAAGTCCGCGCCCAGCACCGTCACGTCCAGCGTGTACGGGTTGTCGAGCAGCGGCGACGTACGGCGGGACTCGACCTCGATCTCCCACACGCCCGGCTGCGGCTCCGGGTAGGAGCGCACGTCGGGGCGGCAGGTGTTGGCCGGGTTCGCGTAGTTCGGGTAGCAGTTGACCGTCGACGTCGGGTCGGACGGGACGCCGTACGGGTGGATCGCGATGAAGCGCGTCTGGCTGCCCGCGGCGAGCCCGCCGAGCGCGACCTCCAGGTTCTTCGCGCCCTTGGGGACCGTCACGAAGTACGAGGTGTGGCTGTTGCGCTGTGCCACACCGGACTTCTTCACCGAGTACGAGGGCTTCGCCAGTTCGTCGGCGGCCACGACCGTGGTGAGGATCTGCTTGTCGATGCCCTCGGTGGCCTTGTCGGACACCTCCAGGATCGCGCTGTGGATGCCGGCGGTGCGCGCCTGGGCGGACACCTTCACCGTCACCGGCTGGTTCAGCGGGAGCCGCACGACGTCGTTGCCGACGACCTTGAAGGTGCCGTCGTTGTTCTCGAAGTGCAGTTCGTGGCGGACCGGAGTGGCCGGACCCGTGGTGCGGGTGATCGTGATGTCGTAGACCTTCTTCTGGCCGGTCTTCAGACCGCCTTCGCGGTCGTACAGGCCGGTGCCGAAGCCGGGGGTCTTCAGCGCCTCGTCGATCGCGGTGTCGACCGGGGCCTTCACCGTGTACTCGTGCGCCGTCGCGTTCTTGCGGATCGACTTCCAGGCGTCGACGACGTTGATCACGCCGGCGCCCTCTTCGTGGGCCTGCGTGTCCTTGATGTGGTCGGCCTGGCTGACCAGTGCCGTCCGCAGCTTCGCGGGCGGCAGGTCGATCTTTGCCTGCTTGGCGGCCGACAGCAGCAGCGCCGAGGCGCCCGCGGCCTGCGGGGACGCCATCGAGGTGCCCTGGAGCATGGAGTAGCCGGGCGGCAGCTGGTAACCGGCCTCGGCGACCGGGCCGCCGGGCGACCAGGTCTGGGTGGTGTTGATGCCGGCGCCGGGCGCGGTGATCGTCGGCGCGAAACCGCCGTCCTCACGCGGACCGCGCGAGGAGAACGGCATCATCGCGTACTTCTTCTTCACGATCGAGCCGTAGTTGGCCGCCCAGGTCTCCTTGGAGATGGACGCTCCGACCGAGATCACCTTGTCCGCGAGGGACGGGTCGCCGATGGTGTTCGTACCCGGGCCGCTGTTGCCGGCCGAGATGACCAGCTGCACGCCGTAGGTGTCGATCAGGCGCGTGTAGAGCTCGGCGCGCGCGTTGTTGCCGTCGTTGAGCGCGGGCAGGCCGCCGATCGACATGTTGACGATGTCGACGCCGCGCTTGGTGACGAGGTCGATCATGCCCTCGGTCAGCGCGACGTTGGTGCAGCCGCCGGACCACGTGCAGGCGCGGGAGGACACCAGCTTCGCGCCGGGGGCCGCGCCGTTCATCCTGCCGCCGAAGAGGCTGTTGGCGGCGGCGAGACCGGCGACGTGGGTGCCGTGCGAGCCCTCGATGACGCCGATGTTGACGAAGTCGGCCTTGGCGCCGGCCGCGTTGTACACGACGTCCTTGCGGGTCTCCACGACGAACGGGATCCGCTCGGCGATCTCCGTCTTCGGGTCGTCCTTGCCGAAGTACGCGACCTGGAACTTGTCCTTGTACGGCGACATCGCGACCTCGTCGCCGAAGTCGCCGTCGTCGTCCAGGTCCACGCGGACGGTCCCGGTGGCCGGGTCGTACAGCACGCCCCACACGTCGGTGGTGTCGCCGTCGCGGTTCAGGTCGCCGTCCATGTCGCCGCCGACGGTGGCGGCCTCACGGAAGACGTTGAACTTGTACGTGCCCGCGGGCGCGGACCAGGTCCGGCCCGACGCCGTGAAGGTGGGCCCGCTGACCTCGGTGACCATCGGGCGCCAGGTCGCGTCGCCGTCCTTGACCGGGTCGGTGGCCGTCACCCAGTCGACGATCTTGCGCTCGCCGGTGGTGGTCTTCTGCAGTGCCGGGTGCCCGAGGTCGATGCCCGAGTCCAGGATGCCGATGGTGATACCGCGGCCGTCCGCCTTCGGGTTCTTCTTCACGAAGTCGACGGCGCCCGTCTCGTGGGACGGGTTGTACGGGTTCACGGCGGGGGTGTTCTTGCCCGGCGCCGGGTACTTCTGCCCCGCGGCGGCCTTCGTCGCGCCCTCGGCGCGGTCACCGGCCGGCGTCGGGTCGTCCAGCATGATCTCGTGCTGGAGGTCGATGCCGTGCACGGAGGAGAGCTTGGCGGCGGCCTTCAGCGCCGCGTCCGCCTTCGCCGTGGGCAGCGTCGCCCGTACGTAGCCGAGCTTGTCGTCGGTGTGACCGACGATCGAGCCCTGCACCGCGTCGAGCTGCGCGGCGACCTGCTCGGTGGCGCCCGGGGCGGTCGCCACCATCACGGTGACGTCCTTCGTCCCGGCGGCCTCGGCCTCGGCGAGGAGTGCCTCGTCCGCGCTGCCGATCTTGGCGGTGGCGGACTTCGGGGTGACGGGCGCGGGGTCGGGGGTGTCCGCCGCGAAGGCGGGCAGCGGGGCGGTCGCGCACAGCGCGGCCACGAGGGAGGCGGCGAAGGTTATTCGCGCGGTACGTCTCGCGCCGGAGCGGCGAGGCGAACCCTGGGGGGTTTCGAGGGTCATCTGCATCCCAAAATGTGAAGGATCTGGAAGAAGTCCGGACAGAGAGAGTCCGGATTTCGGTGCCCAATGACCGGTCAGCATGTCGTAAGTGACAGATGTTTGGGGAGAGTTGACAGACATGTAATGCAACCGTGGCGTAATTCCGCCACTGGCCGCCTCCCGCCACCGGGCCGGCGCCACCCGTCCGGGCGGCGGACGCGACCGCTCACCGGGGGGCCGGTTGACCCGTCCGAAGAGCAATCCACAGCCGATCCGCCTAGCCTCGGCAGATGAACGCAGAGCTGAGAGTGGCCGCCTACGCCGTGTGCGTACGGGAAGAGAAGGTGTTGTTGGCCCGCTGGGTGGCGCGGGACGGGGCCAAGCGGTGGACGCTGCCGGGCGGCGGCCTCGAACACGGCGAGGACCCGCTCGACGCGGTCGTCCGCGAGGTGGACGAGGAGACGGGCTACGCGGTCGAACCGGTCCAGCTGCTCGGGCTCGACTCGATCCGCCGCAGGTACCCGCGCCGCCTCGGCTCCTTCGCCGACTTCCAGGGGCTGCGGATCGTGTACGAGGCGAAGGTGACCGGCGGTGAGCTGCGGAGCGAGACCGGGGGCTCCACGGATCTCGCGGCGTGGCACCGGCTGGACGCGGTGGCGGACCTGGAACGGGTCGAACTGGTCGATACCGGAATGGAGTTGTGGCGCACACGGCCCTCCACGGGACGGGTGGAGCAGCGGGGCTGAGACAAGGACGGGCGGGGCGTGCGCCGCAGCGGCTCGTACGGCCGCGCGCCCCGGCCGCAGCCGTGTGCCGGGCGGCGCGTGCGTGCCCGCGGTGCCAGAGTCCCGGGACGCGTCTCCGCGCCGGGCACCCGCAGGAGCGCGTGCGAATGGCCGGAACCGGGTCAACCGTCCGCCGCCTGTCAACCCCCGCCGCCGGCTTACGGTCCTGCCTCGCGACGTGCCGTCGCATCCGTCGCCCGGCACGCTTTCCGAACCGGCAGGGGAACCAGATGTCCGTACGCACCACCCGCACGCTCCGCCTCGCCGCCCTCGCGGCAGCCGTCCTCGCCACCACCGGCGCCCTGGCCGCGCCGGCCGCCGCGCAGAGCCCCGCACGGACCGCCACCGATCCGCACGCCGCGACCCGCGCCGCCGTCGACGCCCTGGTGCACGGCGGGACGGTCGGGGTCGTCGCGCGCACCGAGGGCCCCGGCGGGTCCCGCGCCTGGACGGACACCGCCGGCGTCGCCGACCTCAGGACCGGGCGCGAGCGCAGCGCACAGGACCGGTTCCGGATCGCCTCGCTCACCAAGACGTTCACCGCGACGGTGCTGCTCCAACTGGAGGCCGAGGGCAGGCTCCGCCTCGACGACCACGTGGACGACTGGCTGCCCGGCGTCGTCCGCGGCCACGGCCACGACGGCGGGAGAATCACTTTGCGCCAACTCCTCCAGCACACCAGCGGCGTCCAGGACTACACGCGCGACCCGGAGTTCCACCGGCAGCAATTCACCACGGAGTTCCTGGAGCGCCGCTTCGACTCCCTCCCCGCCCGGCGCCTCGTGAAGATCGCCATGGGCCACGCCCCCGCCTTCGCCCCCGGCGCCAAGTGGGGGTACTCCAACACCAACTACGTCCTCGCCGGCATGGTCGTCGAGAAGGTGACCGGCCGCTCGTACGAGAGCGAGATCGAGCGGCGCATCCTGCGCCCCCTCGGGTTGCGCGCCACCTCCGTCCCGCGCGACGAGGCCCGCATGCCGCACCCCAGCAGCCGCGCGTACTCCAAGCTCACCGACGACCCGGCCGCCACGAAGAAGTACGACGTCACCGAGCTCAATCCGACCTTCGCGGGCGCCGCCGGCGGCATGATCTCCTCCACCGCCGACCTGAACCGCTTCTACCGCGCCCTGCTCACCGGCAAGCTCCTGCCGAAGCAGCAGCTCAAGGAGATGAAGACCACCGTCGCGATCGACCAGGTCCCCGGCGTGCGCTACGGGCTCGGCGTCTTCGAGCAGAAACTGTCCTGCGGAAAGACGGTCTGGGGCCACACCGGCGGCATCCACGGTTCGGTCACCCACGCCGTCACCACGGCCGACGGCCGCAGGTCCGTCGCCCTCCACCTGAACTCCGACTGGAGCGGCGACACCGGCTCGGTGGTCGAGGCCGAGCTCTGCCCCCGGCAGCCCTGACCCGGCCCCCGCAGGCCCCCCGGATCCGCCGCGCGGTTCACCGGGGGAGGACGACCACGTAGGCGGCCGGGTCGCGGTCCGCGGACGCCATCAGGGCGGTCCGCACCACGGCCGCCTGCTGGTCCATCGCCTCGCGCAGCTTCCTCGGCGTGAGGTGCACGACGGTGATGCCGAGCCGCTCCAGGTGCTCGCGCTTGCGTGCGTTCTCCGTCCACTCGCCGCGCTCCGGGCTCCGGCCCGGCGGTGCGGCGCCCGCGGCGTCCTCGTCCCGGTGCGGCGCCCGGGTGTCCAGCTCGACCGCCACCGACTGGTCGGGCCAGAACGCGTCCACCCCGCCCAGATGCGGCCCGCCCGGCAGCCGGAGGTCCACGTTCCACACCGGGTCCGGCAGCCCGAAACAGCGCACCATCTCGTACAGCCGCTGCTCGGTGACCGACCGTCCCTCGGCCAGCAGCGCGTCCACGGCGTCCTTGACCTGGGGCCGGCCCAGCAGCCGCGCCATGCTCAACTCCCGCACGAGGTCAGCGGGTTCGCAGTGTTCCTCGCGTACCGCCTCGGCCAGGATCCGGCGTACCGCCTGCGCGTTCGTCAGGTGCGCCACCGCGTCGGCGACCGCCCGCGCCACGGGGACCACGGGCAGCCCGGTGACCCTCTGCGCGCCGGGCAGCGCGTGCGCCCGTACGATCCGCACGCCTCCGGTGGAGCGCAGCCGGCGTGTCCGGGGCACCAGCACGTCGATGTGCTCCAGCGCGCGCAGCGGCGGCGCGGACGAGAACCGGTGCAGCGCCAGCGCCGCGAGCCCGGTGACGGCCGCCTCGTCGGCCGCCCCGTCGCCGTCGCGGGACGGCCGCGTCGCGTACGCCAGTGCCGCGTGCAGCCGTTCCTCACTGGTGGGCGGCCCCTGGTGCAGGAGGAACACGCCCGGCAGCGGCTGCTGCCACGGGCCCCCGGCCCGGCACTGCGCGGCGGCCTTCGCCGCCGACACCCCGTGCTCCCGCAGCTGAGCGGTCGTCAGCACCCGACGCCGCACGTCGGAGAGGTGACCGAGGGGGAGGAGGTGGGCGGACGAAGGGGCCGGGACGGAACCGGAAGGAGAAGCGGCGGCAGAGGGGGTCGAGGGGACGCCGCAGGACGGGACGGCGGGCGCGGGGCGGCCGTCGGCCGTGGCGGGGGAGGAGTGTGCCGGGGGGTGCGTGTCGTTGTTCATGCCGGTGACTTGCCCCTGCGGCCCCGGGCCTCTAACCGCTGTTACAGTCCCGTCGACAATCCGGGACAACCCCGCCCTAAAGTACGGCTGTTCGACTGCCGAGCACTGCCCCGGCGCCGGACGCGCAAAACTGCGGAAAACCGCAGCTTTCCGTGACGAAAGGGCCCGGCCCCCGACTCCGCCGCAGCGAAACCGGGAGCCGGGCCCTGCCCACTCACCCCGCTCAGGCCCGCGCGTCGCACTCCTGTGCACGCTGCGCCCGCGCCAGATCGTCCCGCGCCTCCCGCACCAGCCGCCGCAGCGCCGGAGCGGCGTCCGGGCGGGCGGCGAGCCACTCGTCGGTCGCGGCCAGGGTCGGCCGCGGGTCCTGGAGCGCCGGATACAGGCCGCTCACCACGAGCACTCCGATCTGGATGGACCGCTCGGCCCAGACCCGCTCGATCACCTCGAAGTACTTACCGGCGTACGGGGCGAGCAGCACGCGCTGACTGCCCTGCTCGAAGCCCGCGATGGTCGCCTCGACGAGCGCGTTGGACAGGGCGTCGGACTCCACCACCGACGCCCACGCCTGCGCCTTGACCGCCTCGGACGGCCTGGACGCCAGGCAGCGCACCTGGTGCCGCTTGCCGGAGGCCGTGTCGTCCCGGGCCAGTTCGACGTCGATCACCCGCTCGTCGCAGCGGCCGTGCGAGGCGAGCGGCGACAGGAACGCCCAGCGCAGTTCCTGGTCCACGTCCAGCCCGTCGATCTTCGCCGTTCCGGCCAGCAGCCCCTCCAGCAGCTGGAAGTCCGCGTCCGTGGAGGCGACGGTGGCGAAGAAGCGCGCCCAGGTGAGCTGGTGCTCGCTGCCGGGCTCGGCGTTGCGCAGCTCGCGCAGGGCGCCCTCGGCGAGCAGCCGGCCGCCCTCCGCGCGCCAGTCGCCGCTCGCGTAGTGCGTGAGCGCGGTCCGCGTCCAGGTGTGCAGCATCTGCAGGACGCCGATGTCGGACTCGCGGCCCGCGAACCGCAGCACCAGACCGACGAAGTCGCGGGCGGGCATCAGCGCGTCACGGGTGAGGTTCCACAGCGCGGACCAGCACAGCGCGCGCGCCAACGGGTCGGTGACGTCCCCGAGGTGGCTGCGCAGCGTCTCCAGCGAGCCCTCGTCGAAACGGATCTTGCAGTAGGTGAGGTCGTCGTCGTTGACCAGGATCAGCGCGGGCCGCTCCGCGCCGGCCAGCTCGGTGACCACGGTGCGCGGGCCGGCCACGTCCGTCTCCGTACGGGCGTAGCGGACCAGCTCGCCGCCCTCCAGGCGGTACAGGCCGACGGCGACGCGGTGCGGGCGCAGCTCCGGATGGGACGCCGCCGCCTCCTGCACGACGGCCAGCTCGGTGATCCTGCCCCCGGCGTCGTAGGTGACCACCGGCGTCAGGGAGTTGACCCCCGCGGTCTGGAGCCAGGCGCGCGACCACTCGCCGAGGTCGCGCCCGCTGGTGGCCTCCAGCGCCGACAGCAGGTCGCCGAGGCGCGTGTTGCCGTACGCGTGCGCCTTGAAGTACCGGCGCGCACCCTCCAGGAACGCGTCCCTGCCCACGTACGCCACGAGCTGCTTGAGCACGGACGCGCCCTTGGCGTAGGTGATGCCGTCGAAGTTCAGCTTCGCGTCCTGCAGGTCACGGATGTCGGCCGTGATCGGGTGCGTGGAGGGAAGCTGGTCCGCGCGGTACGCCCAGGCCTTGCGGCGGTTGGTGAAGGTGATCCAGCCGTCGGTGAAGCGGGTCGCCTCCACCATCGAGAAGGACCCCATGAAGTCCGCGAAGGACTCCTTCAGCCACAGGTCGTCCCACCACTGCATGGTGACCAGGTCGCCGAACCACATGTGCGCCATCTCGTGCAGGATGACGTTCGCCCGGCCCTCGTACGCCACGTTCGTCGTCCTTCCGCGGAAGATGAACTCCTCGCGGAAGGTCACGAGCCCCGGGTTCTCCATCGCGCCCAGGTTGTACTCGGGGACGAACGCCTGGTCGTACTTCCCGAAGGGGTACGGGTAGTCGAAGTGGTCGTGGAAGAAGTCCAGGCCCTGCTTGGTGATCAGGAAGACGTCGTCGGCGTCGAAGTGCTTCGCGAGTCCCTTGCGGCACATCGCCCCCAGCGGGATCTCCAGGGTGCTGCCGTCCTCGAAGGTACGGGTGTACGTGTCGCGGACGTGGTGGTACGGGCCGGCCAGGACGGTGGTGATGTACGTGGAGATCGGCTTCGTCTCGGCGAACCGCCACACGCCGTCCACCAGGGTGCCCGCACCGTTGCTCCACGCCGTCCAGCCCTCGGGGGCCCGCACCGAGAAGCGGTAGGGGGCCTTCAGGTCGGGCTGCTCGAAGTTGGTGTACACCCGTCGTGCGTCGGCGGGCTCGTACTGCGTGTAGAGGTACACCTCGCCGTCCTCGGGGTCGACGAAGCGGTGCATGCCCTCGCCGGTACGGCTGTACGCGCAGTTGGCGTCCACCGTCAGGACGTTCTCCGCCGCGAGCCCGTCGAGAGTGACGCGCACCCCGTCGAAGACGGCCGCCGGGTCGAGCGCCTTCCCGTTGAACGTCACCGCGTTGACCGAAGGGGCGATCAGGTCGGCGAACGTGGACGCGCCGGGCGTCGCGGCCCTGAACCGGATCGTGGTCACCGAACGGAACGTGCGCGGACCGTCCCCCTCGTGCCCCGCGACGGCCGACCGCAGGTCGAGGGCGACCTCGTAACCGTCGACGGACAGCAGCTCGGCCCGGATCTGGGCTTCGTCGCGGGACAGGTTCTCACCGGGCACGGGCACTCCTTCGTGGCGTGTTCGACTGGGGTGTGTTCGACACTCTCGAAACAGGACCGATCCTCCCATGTGCCCCTGTTGCGCCGCGCACGGGAATGGTGCGGGCGGCAGGGTGGTTGTCAGCACACAGCGCGCCACCCTTGAAACATCAATGACCTCGACGAGGAGCAGCATGTCCGAGAACGCGAAGACCCCCGCCGACTTCTGGTTCGACCCGATGTGCCCGTGGGCCTGGATGACCTCGCGCTGGATGCTCGAAGTGGAGAAGCAGCGGCCGGTGGAGGTCCGCTGGCACGTGATGAGCCTGGCGGTCCTCAACGACGGCAAGGACGTTCCCGAGGAGTACCGGGAGTTCCTGGGCCAGGCGTGGGGCCCGGTCCGCGTGGTCGTCGCGGCGCAGCAGCTGCACGGCGACGAGAAGATCGGCGCTCTCTACACGGCCCTCGGCACGCGCATCCACAACGAGGGCCGCGGCGTCACCGACGAGGTCGTGGCGGAGGCCCTGGCGGAGGTGGGCCTGCCCGCGTCCCTCGCCTCGTACGCGACCTGCGACACCTACGACAAGGAGCTGCGCGCCTCCCACCAGGCGGGGATCTCCCTCGTCGGCGAGGACGTCGGCACGCCGGTCATCGCGGTGCCGGGCGCGAACGGCGAACAGGTCGCCTTCTTCGGACCGGTCGTCACCCCCGCCCCCAAGGGCGAGGCCGCGGCGAAGCTCTGGGACGGCACCCTGCTGGTGGCCGCCACCCCCGGCTTCTTCGAACTCAAGCGCACCCGCACCCAGGACCCCCTCTTCGACTGACCCCCACCCCAAACCCCGAGGGCGACCCCCACCCATCTTCTCCGGGCGACGGGGCCGCCCACCCCCACCAGCCCTCGTAGCCCTCTCGGACGGCGGGGCTGCCCCCTGCCCACCGCTTCGTAGCCCCCTGGGGCGGGCGGGCGGGCCGTCCCCTGCCCACCGGCTTCGCAACCCCCTTGGGCGGCGGGGCCGCCCCCGGGGGCGGAACGGGCGGGCAAGGGGGCGGCCCCGCGCCGGACGCGCACCCCGCCCCCACGCCCCGCCCCACCTACGTACTCCCACCCACCAAGCCGTCCCCGCCGCGCCCCCGGCAAGCCCCACACCCCACACCCCCTCAAGCCCCACCCACCGCAGGCCCCGCACTCCTCAAGCCCCACCCCGCCGCAGAACAACCCACCCGGCCCCGCCCCAAGTGCACCCCCGCCCCGCCCGGCATACCGTCCCCTCATGGAGACAGGCGAGATACGCGACGGCACCATAGGCAAGGCCACGGACGCCCCCCGGCGCGGCACCCCCGCCCCGGCCCCGTGGCCGGCCCCCCTCCCCGGCGGCTGTTCGCTGTCGAACAGCAACGCCCCCCACGCCACCCTGCCCGTCCGCCCGACCGACCGAGCGGTGCGGGCAGGGTGCCGCGCCCTCGCGGGCCTCTGGTGGCTCCTCGGCCTGCGCCGCGCGTCCGGAGTCCTGCGCCACTACCTCTCCGGCACCGGCGCCCCGTACGTCCTGGACGTGACCACTCTCGCCGCCCTCCCGCCCGTACGGGCCGCCGTGAACGCCCGTCTGATGGCGGCGGAGACCGGCGTCTGGTCGGGCACCGACGACTGGCGCGACATCCACATCGCCCCCTCCACCAGCCTCGACTGGTGGCTGGCCGTAGACGCCATCCAGTACCGCGTCGTCCGTCCCAACCCGCGCTACTACCGCGTCGAGTTCCGCAAGACCTGGAACCCCGACCGGGGCGAGCCCGGATACGGCATCCCGTTCGCGCGGCTCGCCCGCCTGCACGAGACCGGTGCGGCACGGGAGTTCACGGCCACCGGCCGCACCGGCTACCTCCCGCGCTGACCCGTCGCCCGTTCCCCGGCCCGCCCCGGCCCGCACCCGGCCTGTTCCCTCCGCACCCCGCACCCCGCACCCCGCACCCCGCACCCCGCAGCCGTGTGCCGGAGGCGCGGAGACACCGAAGAGCCCCCGTGAGTCACGTCCTCACAGGGGCTCTTCGTCATTCCACCCGCCCGGTGAAAGTTGAGAAGACGATCACGAGCAGGGCGTCATCGGGTCACTCCGGGCTCGCGGCTCACGGAGTGATCAGCGGCGTACGGTCCTTCGCCTCGGCGTAACGCTTCGCCACGTCCTGCCAGTTGACGACGGCCCACATCGCGTCGATGAAGTCGACCTTCTGGTTCTTGTACTGGAGGTAGAAGGCGTGCTCCCACGCGTCGAAGACCAGGACCGGGACCGAACCCTGGCCGACGTTGCCCTGGTGGTCGTAGACCTGCTCGACGATGAGGCGGCCGGACACCGGCTCGTACGCGAGGACGCCCCAGCCGGAGCCCTGCGTCGTCGCGGCGGCCTTCGTCAGCTGCGCCTTGAACTTCGCGAAGGAGCCGAAGGACTCGGTGATCGCGTCCGCGAGGTCGCCCACGCCGTCGGCGGCCGTCGGCTCGCCGCCGCCGCTGCCGTCCTTCGGGCTGGCCATGTTGTGCCAGTAGATGCTGTGCAGGATGTGGCCGGAGAGGTGGAACGCGAGGTTCTTCTCCAGGCCGTTGATCGAGCCCCACGCGTCCTTCTCACGGGCCTCTTCGAGCTGCTCAAGGGTGTCGTTGGCGCCCTTGACGTAGGCCGCGTGGTGCTTGTCGTGGTGCAGCTCGACGATCTGCGGGTTGATCACCGGCTCAAGTGCCGCGTAGTCGTACGGGAGTTCCGGCAGCGTGTAGATGGCCATGTTCGTCCGACCCCTCCGATTGCTTATTGCAAGTCGTATGCATCTGCACGCTACCAGCAGATAAATGCGCAGGCAGCTTAGGTTGCCCTCAGTAAAAAGTCCTCGGTAAAAAGCCCTGGGTCCGCATGCCGGAGCATGCGGACCCAGGGCAGGGGGCGGGGCAGGGGACGCTACCCGCGAGGCTTCGCCAGCTTCTGGCGGGCCACGCCGACCACGATCAGGAAGAGCGTCAGGGCGCTCGTTCCGGCGAGCTGCATCCGGGTGTCCGGCTGGAGCAGCATCAGGACGAAGATGGCCGCCATGCCGGCCAGCGCCACCCACGTCAGTACGGGGAACAGCCACATCCGTACCACCAGCTTCTCCGGCGTCTCCAGCTCGGTGCGGCGGCGCAGGATCAGCTGGGAGACCGCGATGAAGATCCACACGACCAGGATCAGTGCGCCGATCATGTTGAGCAGCCAGGGGAAGACCTTGTCGGGGCTGATCCAGCTCAGCGCCACGCACACGAAGCCGAACGCCGACGAGCACAGCACCGCGATCCGCGGCACCCCGCCGGACAGCCTGCCCAGCAGGGCCGGGCCCTGGCCGCGCTGGACCAGGGAGAACGCCATGCGGGACGAGCCGTAGATGTTGGCGTTCATCGCGGAGAGCAGGGCGGCGAGCACGATCACGTTCATGATCTGCCCGGCGGCCGGGACGCCCAGGTGGTCCAGGGTGGCGACGTACGGGCCGATCTTCTCGACCTTCGGGTCGTTCCACGGCACCAGGGTGACGATGACGGCCATCGAGCCGATGTAGAAGACCGCGATGCGCCACATCGCCGTACGGACCGCCTTGGCGACGCCCTGCACCGGGTGCTCGGACTCGGCGGCGGCGATGGTGACGGTCTCCAGGCCCCCGTACGCGAAGACCGAGGCCAGCAGGCCGATGATCAGGCCCTCGCTGCCGTTGGGGAGGAAGCCGCCGTCGCCGGTCAGGTTGGTGAGGCCGGGGGCCGGGGTGTCGCTGCCGGGCAGCACGCCGAAGATGGCGAGCGCGCCGATGACCAGGAAGAGCGAGATCGCGCCGACCTTCAGTGCCGCGAACCAGAACTCGAACTCGCCGAAGTTCTTCACCGCGGCCAGGTTGGTGCCCAGGAAGATCACCATGAACAGCGCCACCCAGGCCCACTGCGGCGTCCCCGGCAGCCAGCCCTGCATGATCTTCGCGGCGCCGATGCCCTCCAGGCCGACGGCCACGCACAGCAGGAACCAGAACGCCCAGCCGGAGGTGAAGCCCGCCCACGGCCCGATCGCCCGCTCGGCGTGCGCCGAGAACGAGCCCGAGCTGGGGTTCGCCGCCGACATCTCGCCCAGCATCCGCATCACCAGCATGACGAGCAGGCCGGACGCCGTGTACGCGAGCACGATCGAGGGGCCCGCGGCGGCGATGCCCGCGCCCGAGCCCACGAAGAGGCCGGCGCCGATCACCCCACCCAGAGCGATCATGGAGAGGTGGCGCTGCTTGAGACCGTGCCCGAGGGAGGCGTCCGGAGCGGATTTCTCCGTCGTCTCCGGGGGCGGCGGCGGGGGCGCGGTGGTCCGAGACATGGGCGTGCCTTTGTTCACTGGCTGAGACGGGGGGTGAGAAGGGCCCAGTCTCCGTGTCCGCACCGCTCAGAGGGAACCGGGGACCGCTATACGGACACCACGCTCACACACCGTGAGAATTCCGGCACGCCACGCGCCAGAACTAGGCACGCCTCGCGCGCATCTCCCGTACCAGCGACACCAGCAGCACCAGCGCGGTCGCCCCCGCCGACCACAGCAACTGCGGCCGGGCCGTGTCGTCGAGCAGCATCAGGACGAGCACGACGCCCATGACGGCCAGTGCCGCCCAGGTCAGGTACGGGAACGCCCACATGCGCAGCGTCAGCCGCTCGGGCGTCTCCCGCTCGATGTGGCGGCGCAGCCGCAGTTGCGAGACGGCGATCAGACCCCACACGAAGAGCAGGACCGCGCCCACCGCGTTCAGCATGTAGAGGAAGACCGTGTCGGGCCACAGGAGATTGAGGACGACCGAGACGAAGCCGAAGGCGACCGAGGCGAGGACCGCACGGCGCGGCACCCCGCCGTGGCTGGTCGCCAGTAGCCCCCGTGGGGCCTCGCCGCGCTCGGCCAGCGAGAAGACCATCCGGGACGAGCCGTAGAGGTTGGCGTTCAGCGCGGACAGCAGGGCGACGAAGACGACGATGTTCATGACGGTGCCGGCCGAGGGCACGCCGATGCGGTCGAGGACGGCCACGTACGGACTCAGACCCGGCGTCATCGAGTTCCACGGCAGCAGGGTCACGATGACCAGCATCGAACCGACGTAGAAGAAGAGGATGCGGAAGACCGCGCTGCGCACGGCACGCCCGACCGCGCGGGCCGGGTCGTCCGTCTCGGCCGCGGCGATCGTGACGACCTCCAGGCCGCCGAACGCGAAGACGACGGCGAGGACGCCGGAGACCACCCCGGCCCAGCCGTTGGGCAGGAAGCCGCCCTCACCGGTCAGGTTCGCCATGCCCACCGGGTCGGTGTCGGGAAGCACCCCGAAGACCGCGAGCAGCCCCAGCGCCAGGAACAGGACGATCGCGCCGACCTTCAGCGCCGCGAACCAGAACTCGAACTCGCCGAAGTTCTTCACCGCGGCCAGGTTGGCGACCGTGAAGACCACCATGAAGACCAGCACCCACGCCCACTGCGGGACCTCCGGCACCCACCCGTGGGCGATCGTCGCCGCCCCCGTCGCCTCGACGGCCAGCACGACCACCAGCAGGAACCAGTACAGCCACCCCACGCTGAACCCGGCCCACCGTCCCAGCGCCCGCTCCGCGTGCACCGAGAACGACCCCGACGCGGGCATCGCCGACGACATCTCCCCGAGCATCCGCATCACCAGCATCGCGAGGGCGCCCGCGATCAGGTACGACAGGACGATGCCCGGCCCCGCGACGGCGATTCCGGCCCCCGAACCCACGAACAGACCGGCGCCGATCACCCCACCCAGGCCCAGCATGGTGAGGTGCCGCTGCTTGAGCCCCCCGGACAGGGGCTCCTCGCGACCGGGCGTGCGGAGCTGCTGGTCTTGCATGGCGCTCGTACTCTCGAAGGACCGGCGGACGGACCGCACGGTCGCGGGTGTTTGGCGGGACCCCACAGTGTCGCCTTCCGTGCCCCCGGCGCGCAAAAGGGATCTAAGTCGTCGCGTGGCCAGTGACGCGCATCACGCCGCACAGCCGCACTCCCGGCCTCTTTGTGCGAACCCCACCAACCCCCTGTTCTCCGCTTTGTCGGCCCTCTAGGGTGATCGAGCGTTAACCGCTGGGCTAACGTCGCCCTGTTCCCCACCGCCCCTCTCTTCCGCGGAGTACCGATGAGCACTGCTGCCGTAACCACCCGCCCCGGCGCGGTCCTCGCCGACCTGCTGCCGGCGACCCGTGTACGAGACATCGCGCTCGTCGTCGGCGGCGCGGCGCTCACCGGCGTCGCCGCCCAGCTGGCCGTGCCCGTACCTGGCTCCCCGGTGCCGGTGACCGGCCAGACCTTCGCCGCGCTGCTCGTCGGCACGGCCTTCGGCGCGCGCCGCGGCTTCCTGTCCCTCGCCCTGTACGCGCTGGTGGGCATGGCGGGCGTGCCGTGGTTCCAGTCCGGTACGTCGGGTGCGGGCGGCGCGTCCTTCGGCTACATCATCGGCATGCTGCTCGCCGCCACCGCCGTGGGCGCCCTGGCCCGCCGCGGCGGCGACCGTTCGGTGCTGCGGACCGCGGGCACCATGGCCGTCGGGTCGGCCATCATCTACGCCGTCGGCGTCCCGTACCTGATGGCCGCCACCGGCATGGGCCTCGGTGCGGCGCTCGCGGCGGGCGTCGTCCCCTTCCTCATCGGCGACGCCCTGAAGGCCGCCCTGGCCATGGGCGCCCTGCCCGCGGCGTGGAAGCTCGCCGGCCGCAAGGGCTGAGCGGCCACGACGCCGTCACCGCTCCGAGGGGCCCCTGGAATTCGCCGTGCGCCAGGGGCCCTTTTCGTAGTCACAGGCGCCGGCCCCCGCCCCCGCGACCCGCTCCGACAGCGCCCCGTTGAGCGTCCGCACGACGTCGCGCACCAGCGAGAAGGCCACGACCAGCGCCGGGTCCCGGTGCGCGTCCAGTGAGCGGGGGCCCCAGTCTTCACCCCGGTCCCGTTCACCCGGCCCGCCCCGTGCCACACTTCGACCATGCGCGTGTACCTCGGTTCCGACCATGCCGGATACGAACTCAAGAACCACCTCGTGGAATGGCTCAAGGCCCACGGCCACGAGCCCGTCGACTGTGGTCCCCACCTCTACGACGCCCAGGACGACTACCCGCCGTTCTGCCTGCGTGCCGCCGAGCGGACGGCCGCCGACCCCGACTCGCTCGGCATCGTGATCGGCGGCTCCGGCAACGGGGAGCAGATCGCCGCCAACAAGGTCAAGGGCGTACGGGCCGCCCTCGCCTGGAGCGAGCAGACGGCCGCCCTCGGCCGCGAGCACAACAACGCGAACGTGATCTCCATCGGCGGGCGGATGCACACCGAGGCGGAGGCGGTGAAGTTCGTCGAGATCTTCCTCTCCACCCCCTACTCGAACGAGGCGCGCCACACGCGCCGCATCGAGATGCTGTCGGAGTACGAGACCACCGGCGCCCTCCCGCCCATCCCGGCCCACCACCCGCAGCAGGACTGACCCGGCGCGGGCGGGTGCGGGGGTCCGCTCCCGGCCCGCCTCCGCGGCTGCGGGCGCAGGGCCCCCGCGCCCTGCGCCCGCGCACCGGGCCCCGTGCCGCGAACGGGCCGGGAGACGGCAGAAACGCCCCGCGAAACGGCAGGAACGGCAGGAACGGCCCGGCAAACGGCAGAATCGCCTCGGGAAAAGGCACGAAGATCCCGGGCATCGGCACGAACGCCGCGGGAAACGGCGGGAGCAGCCGACGGCCACCGCCGTCACCGCCGCTCCTCGCAGCCGCCACCGGCACCGCCGCCGCAAGCGCCCCGCGTCGCACCCTGCCCCCGTGCCGCGCCGCACCCCGTCGCCGCGTCCGCACCGCGTCGCTGCCACGCCCCCGCCGCCCCTGTGCCGCACCCGGTCGCCCCGCCCCCTCGGCGCGACCACCCCTACGACCCGCCCCGCCTCCCGCAGGAGTTCCCGTGCCCGAAGGCCACACCATCCACCGCCTCGCGCACGAGTACTCCGCCCGCTTCGCTCCCGGCGCCCCCCTCCGGGTGACCAGCCCCCAGGGCAAGTTCGCCGAGTCGGCCGCCCTCCTCGACGGTCACCCCCTCACCGCCACCGAGGCCCACGGGAAGCACCTGTTCCTCGGCTTCGGCCCGCTCGGCTGGATCCACATCCACCTGGGCCTGTTCGGGAAGGTCACCTTCGACGACGAGCGTCCGGCGGCCGCCCGGCCCGCGAAGGCCGACACGATCCGCCTCCGCCTGGCCACCGCCACCCACTCCGCGGACCTCCGGGGCCCCACCGCCTGCGCCCTCCTCACCGCACCCGAGAAGCAGGCGATCCACGACCGCCTCGGCCCGGACCCGCTGCGCGCGGACGCCGACCCCGACCGGGCGTGGCGACGCGTCAGCGCGTCCCGCACGACGATCGCCGGGCTCCTCATGGACCAGGCCGTCGTCGCGGGCGTCGGCAACGTCTACCGTGCCGAAGTCCTCTTCCGGCACGGCATCGACCCGTACACCCCGGGCCGCGTCCTCCCCCGCGACCAGTGGGACGCGATCTGGCAGGACCTGCGGAACCTCATGCGCGACGGCGTGCGCGACAACCGCATCGACACCGTCCGCCCCGAGCACCTCCCCGAGGCGATGGGGCGCCCGCCGCGCAAGGACGACCACGGGGGCGAGGTGTACGTCTACCGCCGCGCCGCCCTGCCCTGCCACCTGTGCGCCACCCCGGTCCGTACCGCCAACCTCGCCGCCCGCAACCTCTTCTGGTGCCCGGTCTGCCAGCCGCCGTCCCCCGGGCCCTCCCTCACGGACACCCTCCGCCCGCCGAGCCGCTCTCAGAACCCGTGCGGCAGCCACGGCGCCACGTCCGACCCGAACGCCACCGTCGCCTCCGCCAGCGCCCCCTCGCGCAGCTCCCGCACCCGCCCGGCCGCCGCCAGCGAGGCGAGCGGCACCCCGCCCAAGTAGGCCGCGCCCAGCTCCCGTACCGACAGGGCCACGTCCGCCGGGTCCGCCGACCGTGCGCACACCGCGCCCTTCGCGTCGCCGGTCAGCCGCCAACGCCCCTCGTTCCACGGGCAGAACGCGTCCTGGACCTCGAACACCACGTCCACCGGTGTCCGGTACGTCCGGGCCTCCAGCGCCGCGCCGACGTCCACCAGCCGCACGTGCAGCCAGTCCCGCTGCCGCGGCGCGCACCGCCGTACGTCGGACACCAGGTGCTGCCACGCGTCGTCCACCGGCCGCGAGCGCAACCGCAGCGTCGACGTCAGATCGATGCCGAAGAGGAACCGCAGCAGCGCCGCGTACGCCTGCGGGTCCATCGACGCGCCGGAGCCCCGCGGCGCCCGCGGATCCGCCACCTCCAGGTCCTCCAGCACCACCACGCCCTCCGCCCCGGCCGGCCCCCACTGCGGCTGCACCCTCAACCGTACGAACCCCAGTACCGTCCCGTCCGCGTCCTCGGCCAGCACGCACTGGAGCGCCGACGCCCCGCCCCGGTCCTTCTCCGGGTCCAGCACCGGCACCCGCTCCCAACCCGGTTGCCGCGCCAGCATCCCCGGACGGCCCGGCACGGCACGCGCGTAAATCTCCTCGCACGTCTGCCGTACGGCCTCGTCGGCGAGCGGCGCGTACCGCAGCCGCACCCCGTCCGTGCCCTCCGGCACCGCGAGCCGCACCCGCGCCGTGTCGATCTCGGCGCGCGTCTCGAACGCCCCCACGCCGTAACCGAACCGCCCGTAGATCGCCGGCTCCGAGGCGGTGAGGACCGCGAGGGCCTCGCCCCGCTCCCGCACGTCGTCCAACTGCCGCCGCATCATCCGCGTCAGCACCCCGCGCCGCCGGTGCGTCGCCGCCACGCTGACCATGGTCACCCCGGCCGCGGGAACCAGCGCGCCCCCGGGAACGGACATCCGGAAGCTGCACGCACCCGCGGTGCCCACGCACGCCTCACCGTCCCACACGCCCAACGACCGGTCGAACTCCGCCAGGTCGCGCCACAGCGCCCGTTCCTCGTCGCTCTCCGCCACCCCGCCGAACGCCCGCTCCAGGGTCGCGTACCACCCGTCCCACTCGACCGGAGAGAGTGTCCGCAGTTCCGTAGTCATATGCCATGCCTACCAGCGGCCCACCATGACGAGCCACTCATTTCGAACGCGATGTCACAGGGGTCCCCCTGCGAGGCAACCGCGCGGGTGGATAAGGTCCACGGCAATGGGCCAAGCGAGAGTCGATTCGTACGCGGCCCGGTTGCGCAAGTCCGCGCACCGGGTCCGCGGCGGGCTGCGCAGATCCGGAGTCGACTACTTCCGTGGCGACGGCTCCGACTGGATCGCGCTCGCCTTCCTGCTCCTGACCGTCCCCGCGATCGCCCTGGGCACGATCGCGATGCCGGTGTGGTGCGCGCCGGCCGCCCTGGTCCTGCCCATCGTCGCGGGCGGCCTGCTGCTCCGCCCGGCCAGCCTGCTGGGGCTGTACGCGGCGGCGGCGACCGCGCTGATCGTCGAATCCGTGGTCCTCGGCCCGTACACGCAGGGGCCCGCGCGGGTCACCCCCGGCGTCGTCCTCACCGTCGCCGCCTGCGGGTTCTTCGGCCTGGTCCTCGCCCAGTTCAGGGCGAGGGTCGGCGTGCCGTGGCGACGCGGCGGCACCATGCTCTTCGACCTGCGCGAACGCATCCGCGTGCAGAGCGCGCTGCCCGCCCTGCCGAAGGGCTGGCACAGCGAGATGGCGCTGCGCCCGGCCGGCGGCCAGTCCTTCTCCGGCGACTTCGTCGTCGCCGCCCGTACCGGCCACGGCGGCCGCACCCTCGAAGTGGTCCTCACCGACGTCTCCGGCAAGGGCATGGACGCGGGCTCCCGCGCCCTGCTGCTCTCCGGCGCGTTCGGGGGCCTCCTCGGCTCCCTGCCGTCCCACGACTTCCTGCCCGCCGCCAACGGCTACCTGCTGCGCCAGGACTGGGACGAGGGCTTCGCCACCTCCATCCACCTCGTCCTCGACCTGGAGACCGGCGAGTACGAACTGCTCTCCGCCGGCCACCTCCCCGCCCTCCAGTTGCACGCCGGCAGCGGACGCTGGGAGGAGAAGTCGGGCGAGGGCCCCCTCCTCGGCGTGTACGACGGAGCGGAGTTCGACCCCACGAAGGGCGTCCTGGCCCCCGGCGACGTCCTGATGCTCTTCACCGACGGCCTGGTGGAAGCCCCCGGCCGCGACATCAGCGAAGGCGTCGACCGGCTCACCGGCGAAGCCGACCGCTACGTCGCGGCGGGCTTCGAGGGCGCCGCCTGGCACCTCATCGAAGCCGTCGCCAAGGACGTCAACGACGACCGCGCCCTGCTGCTCCTGTGCCGCAACTGACGGCGCCCGCCACCACCCCGTAACGCCCCGGCCCCGGCCCCGGGGGTGGTGCCAGGTACACCCCGGGAAGGGTGGCGGAACGGCTCAAGCAGACCCCGGCGGCGCGCATACGCTCCTGGCCGAGCGGCCACCGAGTGGTCGACGGGCGCAACGGGCGGGGGAGTCGGCATGACGGTACGGGGAGTCCTGCGAAGAGCGGCGGCGGGCACACTGGCGGCGGCGACGCTCCTGCTCGGCACGGCGCACACCGCGCACGCGGCACCGCAAGCACCGGAGGAACGGGCGCCGCGAGCCGCCCCGCGGACCACCCCGCCCGCACCCCCGGCGCCCGCCGCCCTCCGCGCCTTCCTCGACGAGGAGGTGCCCGCCCGGCTCGCCGCCCGCAACATCCCCGGCGCCGCCGTCACCGTCGTGTCCGGCACCGACGTGATCAGCGCCGGGTACGGCATCGCCGACACCGCGCGAGGCAACCCCGTCGACCCCGCCCGCACCCGCTTCTTCACCGGCTCGGTCGGCAAGGTCTTCACCGGCATCGCCGTCATGCAACAGGTCGAGCGGGGCCGCCTCGACCTGTCCGCCGACGTCAACCGCTACCTCGCCGACGCCCCCTTCACCATCGCCGACACCTTCCCCGGCCGCCCCGTCACCGTCGGCGACCTCCTCACCCACACGTCCGGCTTCGACACCGGCGTCTACGGCGTCGGCCACAGCGAACCCGAGGTCCCGGTCGGCATGGCCGCCCACCTGCGCACCCACCAGCCCGCCCGGGTACGCCCGCCGGGCACCGCGGCAAGCTACGACAACTACGGCCTGACGCTGGCCGGACACCTCGTCGAAAGGGTCTCGGGCCGCCCCTTCGCCTCGTACGTCGAGGAGCACATCCTGCGCCCGCTCGCCATGACGCAGACCACCTTCGACCAGCACGACCCCCGCGTCCCGCACCCGGACACCGCCACCGGCCACCGGCCCGCCGGCGGCGGACAGCAGCGCGCCCGCGGCCAGTTCGGCCCCATGACCGCCGCCGGCGCGGGCTCCGTCACCACCGCCGCCGACATGGCCCGCCTCATCCAGGCCCTGCTCGACGACGGGCGGGCCCCCACGGCCACACACCGCCCCACCCGCACCACCTCCGGCACCGCCACCCCAGCCCCCGGCACCGCGACCCCAGCCTCCGGCACCCCAGCCCCCGGCACCGCCACCCCCGCCCCAGGTACCGCCACCCTCGCCCCCGACCCCCGCATCCTGCGCCCGGCCACCAACACCGCCCTGCTGTCCCGCCACTTCGGCCCCGACCCACGCATCCCCGGCATGGCGTACGTCTTCACCCAGAACCGCCGCGAGGGCCGCACCCTGCTCCTCAAGGACGGCGACCTCCCCGGCTTCCACACCCTCCTGGCACTGCTGCCGGACCGCGACACCGGCCTGTACGTCAGCTTCAACGGCGACGGCGACGACGCCACCGCCGCGCACGCGGCCCGCGACCTCGTGAACGAGTTCGTCGCCCGCTTCCACCCGGCCGACCGGGAGCCCGCGAACGGCGCCACCGGACACGCCCTCCCCGCCGGCGCCGACAGCGAATCCGGGAACGGCGCCCCCGGGGAAGCCCTTACCGCCGACGCCGACCGGGAATCCGAGAACGGCGCCACCGAGGGCGCCCTCCCCGCCGACCACGCGGGGAGCTACCGCTCCACCCGCACCTCGCAGAACGACCTCTCCGCCGCCTCCGCCCTCCTCGGCGACGTCACCGTCACCGTCGCCGCGGACGGCGTCCTCACCACCGAGGGGCCCCTCTCCCCGGACCCCGCCAGGACCACCCAGCACTGGATCCCGGCGGGGCCCCACCTCTACCGCGAACGCGGCGGCCAGGACGTCCTCGCGTTCAAGGACGGCATGCTGCTCTCCGGCCAGGACCCGACCGTCGCCTACACCCGCATCCCCTGGTACGCGTCCGCCGCGCTCCACCGGACGGCCCTCCTCACCGCCGTGGCCGTCCTGTCGACCGCCCTGCTCGGCTGGCCGGCGACCGCGCTCGTACGACGCCTGCGCCGCGCCGCCGCCCCCACGGGACCCGCCGCCGCGCGGGCCGTCGGCTGGACGACGGCGGCGCTGCCCGTGCTCTTCTGCGGGCTTTTCCTGGCCCTGGCCGCCGACCCCAACGCCATGAACGAGGCGGTCTTCCTCGGCGGCTCGCCCCTGCTGACCGGCTCCCTGCTCACCCTCGCCGCGGCCGTTCCGCTCACGGCGACGACCCTGGTCCTGACGGTGCTCGCCGTGCGGCGCGGCTGGTGGGGGAGGGCCGGACGTCTCCACTTCGCCCTCGTCGGGCTGTCCGCGGCCGTCTTCCTCGCCGCCCTGACCCCCTACCACCTGGTCGTACGGCCGCTCCTCGGCTGACCGGCCCGCCGGGAGCGCAAGCAGAAGCCGGCGCCGGAGCCGGGGAACACCCGCAGCGGAAGCAGAAGCAGGCGAACGCCCTCAGCGGAGGCCGGGGCCGGGGAACGCCCTCAGCGGAAGCAGAAGCCGGGGCCGGAGGACACGCGCAGCGGAAGCAAGAGCCGCGGAACGCCCTCAGCGGGGCGCCCCGGCCCCCGCCGGCACCCTGCCGTCGCCCTCGGTCGCCGCCGGCTGCGCGGTCTTCCCCGGCTCCGTCCCGCCCCCGCCCGCGGCACCGCCTGCGCTCCGGTCCGCGCCGCGGCGGAACGCCCACGACAGGTCCGGTTCCGCCACCAGCCGCATCGCACGCCGCACCGGCGGCGTGCACAGCACCGTCACCAGGGCCACCGCGGCCAGCGTCACCGCGATTCGCCCCAGCGGCGTGTCCAGGTGGTACGTCTCGGCCCACTTCGCGTGACTCGCGTACTTCACCACGAAGCCGTGCAGCAGATAGCCGCCGATGGTGCCCGCGCCCAGCACCGTGAACCACATGCGCCGCCTCGGTACCCACGCCAGGAACCCCGCGGTCAGCACCAGCGCCGCCACGAACATCGCGTACGTCGTCAACACCCCCAGCCACCACGGCTGGTCCATGTACTGGGCGCTCTGGTTGCGGTACACCCAGCCCAACTGGGTGCGCGGCGCCGCCCAGTACAGGAATCCCGCGGACAGCGCGAAGACCGGGAGCGCGGCCCACCGCACCGACCACCGCTGCACCAGCCGGAAGTGCTCCGGCCGCAGCCGCAGGCCCAGCACGAAGAACGGCAGGAACTGCAGCACCCGTTGGGCCGACAACTGCCCCGAGATGTCCGGCGTCGCCGCGGCCGCTCCCGCGATCAGCAACGAAATCTGGACCGGCCACCTGATCGCCATGAACAGCGGAGTGAGCAGCCGCCACAGGAACAGCGCCATCAGGAACCACATCAGGAAATACGGCGACAACAGCCGTACCGCGACGTCCCCGTCCCCCATCGCCGCGAAGAACACCGCGTACGCCGTCTGGAAGACCACGTAGGGAACGGCAACGCTCGAAATCAGCCGCATCATCTTTTTCGGCCGCATGTCGAAGGACCGCGAGAAATAACCGGAGATGAGGATGAAGGCCGGCATGTGGAAGACGTACACCAGCATGTAGAGCGCCTCGGTCGCCCGGCTCCCCGCCAGTACCAGCGGCCACGAATGCCCCACCGCGACGAGTACGATGGCCAGGTACTTCGCGTTGTCGAAGAACGCGTCCCGTCCCCCACCGCCCTTCTCCGCCAAGGGATCCGCGGTCTGTGGCCGGGCGGGCCGCAGAGCCGGGACCGCTTCCTTCAGCGGAGGGAGAGGGGCTCTCTGGTGCTCAAGGGGAGACTGAAGCATTTGAGGCACCCTAGTGGCGCGGCGTCCTCCCGTCACGCCTCACACCCGGTCCACCCGCCCCCTCGGCCCCACGCGTTCACCGGCCGACGGATGTGATCCAGCCATCAACTGTCCGTCACCCAGCAGCGAGGCCCGGGGTGTTGGTGGCACGATGGCCTGGCGGGGGAAGCACTGGGTCGTGTATCCCCGGGCCGGCAAGGCGGACCGACCAAGGGTGTGATCAGTTGTGGCCATTTCACTGTCAGTGGTGCTGCTGTTGGCAGTCGTCCTCGTGGTGTTGATACGCGGCAAGTCGCTCAAGGCGGGACCGGCGGTGGTCGCCGTCCTGTTCGGCTTCTTCCTCGCCTCCACCGGCATGGCCGACGACATACAGCGGTTCCTCAACTCGCTGGCGAGCACACTCAACAACATCCAGTTCTGAGGCCCGGCGCACCGCTGGGACGACCGGGAGCACCCTCGGCGACCCGCAGCCCCACGCGAAAAGACCTCCGGCCCGGCGAGAGAACTCGCCGGGCCGGAGGCCATCGGAGCGGGCGACGGGAATCGAACCCGCGTAGCTAGTTTGGAAGACTAGGGCTCTACCATTGAGCTACGCCCGCACACGCACCCCCGAGGCCGCCGCAGCGACCGGGGTACGGAGAGCATCGTAGCGGGTGATGGCACGTGCACGCACACCCCGTTCCCGTCGGGGCCCTCCGGCGGGTCGTAAAGCGGCCGACGCGGCGCCCGCGGGCATGTACCCTACGTCTCGCACCGACGGGGTGTGGCGCAGCTTGGTAGCGCGTCCGCTTTGGGAGCGGAAGGTCGTCGGTTCGAATCCGGCCACCCCGACCAGCAGGATCTTTGTACCGGGACCCCGCAGTACCCCTCCGGGGCCCTCCCGGGTCCACCCGCAAGATCGCATTGTGGGAGCACGTCGGCTTGCCGTTACTATGCAGGTTGCGTGCCCGTGTGTCTGATACCGGGCCGATGAGCAGGACCGCCCTAACTGAAGCGGTTCGGCAGAACCCCAGAAGTCAGCCACCAAGGAGACCGAACCGTGAAGAGCGCCGTGGAGACCCTGAACCCGACCCGGGTTCGGCTCAGCATTGAGGTGCCCTTCGAGGAGCTCAAGGACAGCCTCGACGCGGCGTACAAGAAGATCAACCAGCAGGTCACGGTGAAGGGCTTCCGCAAGGGAAAGATCCCGAACCGAGTCATCGACCAGCGGTTCGGCCGTGGCGCGGTGCTGGAGGAGGCCGTCAACGACGCCCTCCCGAAGTTCTACACCGAGGCCGTCAACGAGGGTGAGCTGAACCCGCTGGGTCAGCCCGAGGTCGACATCACGGAGCTGAAGGACGGCGAACTGCTGGCCTTCACCGCCGAGGTCGACATCCGCCCGTCGATCGAGATCCCGGACTACTCCGGCATCGAGGTCGAGGTCGACGCCGTCACCGTCTCCGACGAGGACGTCGAGAAGGCTGTCGAAGACCTGCGTGGTCGCTTCGCCTCCACCAACCCGGTGGAGCGCGCCGCCGAAGACGGCGACGTCGTCACGATCGACCTGGAGGCCAAGGTCGACGGCGAGGTCCTGGAGGACGGCGTGGCCGAGGGTGTCTCGTACACCATCGGCTCCGGCGAGCTCCTCGAAGGCATCGACGACGCCGTGAAGGGCCTGGAGGCCGGTGGCGAGGCCACCTTCACCTCCCAGCTCAAGGGCGGCTCCGCCGAGGGCAAGGACGCGGAGGTCACCGTCAAGGTCACCGCCGTCGCCGCCCGTGAACTCCCCGAGCTGGACGACGACTTCGCGCAGATGGCGTCGGAGTTCGACACGCTGGAGGAGCTGAGGGCGGACAGCCGCAAGCGCCTGGAGAACATGAAGCAGTACGACCAGGCCACCCAGGCCCAGGAGCGCGTGCTCGACAAGCTCATCGAGCTCGTCGAGGTCCCGATCCCGGAGAACCTGCTCGCGGACGAGGTCAAGACCCGCAAGCACAACCTGGAGCACCACCAGCTCGGTCAGATGGGCATCGACCTCGCGAAGTACCTGGAGATCCAGGGCAAGACCGAGGAAGAGTTCGACAAGGAGACCTCCGAGCAGGCGGTCAAGGGCATCAAGACCCAGTTCATCCTCGACGAGCTGGTCAACAAGGAGAAGCTGAACGTGAACCAGGAGGAGCTCACCGAGCACCTCATGCGTCGCGCGCAGTCCTCCGGCATGTCCCCCGACCAGTTCGCCCAGGCCGTCGTCGAAGGCGGCCAGGTCCCGATGCTCGTCGGCGAGGTCGCCCGCGGCAAGGCCCTCGCGGTCGTCGTGGAGGCCGCCACGGTCAAGGACACCAACGGTGAGCTCGTCGAGCTCGACGACGACGAGGACGAGACCGCCGAGACGGTCGAGGCCGACGCCGCCGCCGAGGGCGAGTCCGCAGAGGACGAGGCTCCCAAGGACGCCGCAGAGGCCAAGTAGGTCTCGTTGACTCCGTAGTTGCACCGGCTCCGGAGCACGACAGCGGGCCCGGACGCGCACGTCGCGTCCGGGCCCGCCGTCGTACCGCCGCACACCCGCCGCGCCGCGACGGCGGGACCCCCCGCCCCACGAAGCGGCGACCGCCCCGCACCGCCCGCCCCGTACGTACACCTGAGCCCACCACCTTGCGCTCCCAGCGAACAGTTGCTGAAGCGGGATGGCGTTGTCCTACCTGCGCGTTAGGGTCCATGAGTAGGCGGGTTGGGTGGGATACCCGACTCCCCGTACGAAGACGCTGAGACGGCCGGAGCCGTCAGAGACGAGCAGGTGGAACACGTGACGAATCTGATGCCCTACGCCGCCGGCGAGCCGTCCCTCGGTGGAGGCCTCGGCGACCAGGTCTACAGCCGACTTCTTGGCGAGCGCATCATCTTCCTCGGCCAGCAGGTCGACGACGACATCGCGAACAAGATCACGGCGCAGCTGCTCCTCCTGGCCGCCGAGCCGGAGAAGGACATCTACCTCTACATCAACAGCCCCGGTGGCTCGGTGACGGCCGGCATGGCGGTGTACGACACCATGCAGTACATCCCCAACGACGTCGTCACCATCGGCATGGGAATGGCGGCCTCCATGGGCCAGTTCCTGCTGACCGGCGGCGCCGCGGGCAAGCGCTTCGCGCTCCCGAACACCGACATCCTGATGCACCAGGGCTCGGCCGGTATCGGCGGTACCGCCTCGGACATCAAGATCCAGGCCCAGTACCTCCTGCGCACCAAGACGCGCATGGCGGAGATCACCGCCCGGCACTCCGGCCAGACCGTCGAGACGATCATCCGCGACGGCGACCGCGACCGCTGGTACACCGCCGAAGAGGCCAAGGACTACGGCCTCATCGACGAGATCATCACCGCTGCGTCGGGCGTTCCCGGCGGCGGCGGCACCGGCGCCTGAGCCAGGCCCCGGCAGTCCCGCCCCCGCAACCGAGCAGTCCCACGACGAGACGCCCGAAAGCCACCAGGATGGTGAACACCCACATGAACAATCTCTCCGCCCAGAGCGCCTCCGGCCTCTACACCGGCCCGCAGGTGGACAACCGCTACATCGTGCCGCGCTTCGTGGAGCGCACCTCGCAGGGCGTGCGCGAGTACGACCCGTACGCCAAGCTCTTCGAGGAGCGCGTGATCTTCCTCGGCGTGCAGATCGACGACGCGTCCGCCAACGACGTCATGGCGCAGCTGCTGTGCCTGGAGTCGATGGACCCCGACCGCGACATCTCGATCTACATCAACTCGCCCGGCGGCTCCTTCACGGCGCTCACCGCGATCTACGACACGATGCAGTTCGTGAAGCCGGACATCCAGACGGTCTGCATGGGCCAGGCGGCCTCCGCCGCCGCCGTCCTGCTCGCCGCGGGCACGCCCGGCAAGCGCATGGCGCTCCCCAACGCCCGCGTGCTGATCCACCAGCCGTCCTCGCAGACCGGCCGCGAGCAGCTCTCCGACCTGGAGATCGCGGCCAACGAGATCCTGCGCATGCGCACCCAGCTGGAGGACCTGCTCGCGAAGCACTCCACCACGCCGATCGAGAAGATCCGCGACGACATCGAGCGCGACAAGATCCTCACGGCCGACGACGCACTGGCGTACGGCCTGGTCGACCAGATCGTCTCGACCCGCAAGACCACGGCCGCGGCCGCGGCCTGAACCGCCTCGGCGAAATGAAGTAACGGGTCCTGCCCACCCCTTGGCACCGGCGCACGAAGCGGTCCGCGTACGCGTGAACCGTGCCAAGGGGGGCCCGAACGGGGGGCAAGGCAAGGTACCGTCGAAGTTTGAGGCACCAGGAGTCGCTGCACCCGGCGGCTCCCAGGCGAAGGGGATTCACCTCGTGGCACGCATCGGTGACGGCGGAGACCTGCTCAAGTGCTCGTTCTGCGGAAAGAGCCAGAAGCAGGTGAAGAAGCTCATCGCAGGTCCCGGTGTGTACATCTGCGACGAGTGCATCGACCTCTGCAACGAGATCATCGAGGAGGAGCTCGCCGAGACCAGCGAGGTCCGCTGGGAGGAACTCCCCAAGCCTCGTGAGATCTACGAGTTCCTGGAGGGGTACGTCGTCGGGCAGGAGCCCGCGAAGAAGGCCCTCTCGGTGGCGGTCTACAACCACTACAAGCGGGTCCAGGCCGGCGAGAACGGCGGAGCCAACCGCGACGACGCGATCGAGCTCGCCAAGTCGAACATCCTCCTGCTCGGCCCGACCGGCTCCGGCAAGACGCTCCTCGCGCAGACCCTGGCCCGCATGCTGAACGTCCCGTTCGCCATCGCGGACGCCACGGCGCTCACCGAGGCCGGGTACGTCGGCGAGGACGTCGAGAACATCCTGCTGAAGCTGATCCAGGCGGCGGACTACGACGTCAAGAAGGCCGAGACCGGGATCATCTACATCGACGAGATCGACAAGGTCGCCCGCAAGAGCGAGAACCCGTCGATCACGCGCGACGTGAGCGGCGAGGGCGTGCAGCAGGCCCTGCTGAAGATCCTGGAGGGCACCACCGCCTCCGTACCTCCGCAGGGCGGGCGCAAGCACCCGCACCAGGAGTTCATCCAGATCGACACGACGAACGTGCTGTTCATCGTGGGCGGCGCGTTCTCCGGACTGGAGAAGATCATCGAGTCGCGGGCCGGCGCCAAGGGCATCGGCTTCGGCGCGACGATCCGCTCCAAGCGGGAGATCCAGGCCAGCGACCAGTTCTCGGAGATCATGCCCGAGGACCTGGTGAAGTTCGGGATGATCCCGGAGTTCATCGGCCGTCTCCCCGTCATCACCTCGGTCCACAACCTGGACCGCGAAGCGCTCCTGAAGATCCTCGTCGAGCCGCGCAACGCCCTGGTCAAGCAGTACCAGAAGCTCTTCGAACTCGACGGCGTCGAGCTGGACTTCGACCTCCCGGCACTGGAGGCCATCGCCGACCAGGCGATCCTGCGCGGCACCGGGGCGCGCGGCCTGCGCGCCATCATGGAGGAGGTCCTCCAGTCGGTGATGTACGAGGTGCCGTCCCGCAAGGACGTGGCCCGGGTCGTCATCACGGAGGAAGTCGTCCACTCCAACGTCAACCCGACCCTGGTACCGCGCGAGCCTCGGATCATCGGCAAGGGCGACGGCGGGCGGCACGAGAAGTCCGCGTAGCGCTCCCCGCGTCACGCACGGTGTACGAGGAGGGCCCGTCCGGTGGAATACCACCGGACGGGCCCTCCTCGTCGCGTACCGGTCTTGCCGTGACGTCGGCGTCAGTTCTTGACGCGGACGTCGTTGCGGAGCTTGGCGACCTGCTCGGCGGTCTCGTCCATGCTCAGCGGCTGCTGTCCGTGGGCCGCGTAGCCCGCGGCGAGCGTGCTGTAGTCGGCCCAGGCGCAGATGGTGGACGTGACCATCGCGTTGGTCTGCTTGTTCTTGCCCTGCATCGACTGGCACTTCATGAGGGCGTTGTCGAGGGAGCCGGGGCTGACGGACTCGGGGCTGCCCAGCAGCTTGGCCGCGTCCTTGTTCTTCGCGGCCCCCTCGTCGGAGTCGGCCCTCAGCTTGGCGAAGAAGTTGTCCAGCGCCTTCTCGGGATCGGCGATCCGGCCGTAGGCGCCGTTGAAGCTCACCACCTTGGCGGTCTTCACCTTTTCGAGGGAGGAGGGGTCCGTCGGGGTCAGCTTGGACCGATCGACGTCCGAGTAGCTCATGCCCACCAGCTGCGCGTCGGCGACCCCCGCCGCGGTGAACCCCTGCACGGACTTGTCGTCCTTCGACGTTCCGTCGCCCGGCTGGAGCTTCTTGTAGGCCCCGCCGAACACCGTCTCGGACGCGGTCAGCTTGTGCGGGCCATCGTCGGAGATGCCCGTGAAGAAGGCGAAGTACGCGCCCGTGCCCGCCGCCGCGAGGACGACCACCGCAAGGCCCACGATCAGGCCGGTCTTCTTCTTCGGCTCCGGGCCGCCCGGGTACGGCTGCTGGCCGTACGGGCCCTGCGGGGGCTGCTGGCCGTAGGGCGGCTGCTGCCCCTGCTGCTGCGGGTAGCCGTACCCCTGCTGCGGGGGCGGCGCCTGCTGCGGGTAGCCGTAGCCCTGCGGCGGCGGGGCCTGCGGGGGGTAGCCGTAGCCGGGCCGGCCCTGCGGCGGCTGGCCGTAGGGGCCGGGCTGCTGGCCGCCGTACGGGTTCGGCTGCTGCGGTGGCTGGCCGCCGTACGGGCCCGGCTGGTGGTAGCTCATGTACTGGGTTCCCCTCCAGATGCTTATGCGTCCCGAACATCCTGACGGAAGGGTGCGACAGGAGGGCTCGCGGGGGCCCGACTGTTACCGAACAATCGCGTTTCGAAGCGGTACCCCCGGGCCCTTAAACTGGCCGCGTGACCGAGAACTCTCAGACTCCGCAGCCCGCACCCACTTCCGACTTGCCGACCACCTACGCGCCGGCCGACGTAGAGGGGCCGCTGTACGAGCGCTGGGTGGAACGCGGTTACTTCGAGGCCGACGCGAAGAGCGACAAGCCCGCCTACACCATCGTCATCCCGCCGCCGAACGTCACCGGCTCCCTGCACCTGGGCCACGCCTTCGAGCACTCGCTGATCGACGCCCTCACCCGCCGCAAGCGCATGCAGGGCTTCGAGACGCTGTGGCAGCCCGGCATGGACCACGCCGGCATCGCCACCCAGAACGTCGTCGAACGCGAACTCGCCAAGGAGGGCAAGTCCCGCCACGACCTGGGCCGCGAGGCGTTCGTCGAACGGGTCTGGCAGTGGAAGGCGGAGTCCGGCGGGCAGATCGCCGGCCAGATGCGCCGCCTCGGCGAGGGCCTGGCGTGGAGCCGGGACCGCTTCACCATGGACGAGGGCCTGTCCAAAGCCGTCCAGACGGTCTTCAAGAAGATGTACGACGACGGCCTGATCTACCGCGCCGAACGCATCATCAACTGGTGCCCGCGCTGCCTGACGGCCATCTCCGACATCGAGGTCGACTACCAGGACGACGACGGCGAACTCGTCTCCATGAAGTACGGCGAGGGCGACCACACCATCGTCGTCGCCACCACCCGCGCCGAGACGATGCTCGGTGACACCGCCGTCGCCGTCCACCCCGACGACGAGCGGTACGCCCACCTCATCGGCACCCGCATCAAGCTGCCGCTCACCGACCGCACCATCCCGGTCGTCGCCGACACCCACGTCGACCCCGAGTTCGGCACCGGCGCCGTCAAGGTGACGCCCGCCCACGACCCGAACGACTTCGCCATCGGCCAGCGCCACGACCTGGACACCATCCAGGTCCTCGACGAGCGCGGCGTCATCGTCACCGCAGGACCCTTCCAGGGCCTGGACCGCTTCGAGGCCCGCTCCGCGATCGTCGCCGCCCTGCGCGCCGAGGGCCGGATCGTCGCCGAGAAGCGCCCGTACGTCCACTCCGTCGGCCACTGCTCCCGCTGCAAGACGACGCTGGAACCGCGCCTGTCGATGCAGTGGTGGGTCAAGGTCGAAACGCTCGCCAAGGCCGCCGGCGACGCGGTCCGCGACGGACGGGTCGACATCCACCCCGCCGACATGACGCAGCGCTACTTCGACTGGGTCGACAACCTCAACGACTGGTGCATCTCCCGCCAGCTGTGGTGGGGCCACCGCATCCCCGTCTGGCACGGCCCCAGCGGCGAAATGGTCTGCGTCGGCCCCGGCGAGGAAGCACCGACCGGCGAAGGCTGGCACCAGGACACCGACGTCCTCGACACCTGGTTCTCCTCGGGCCTGTGGCCCTTCTCCACGCTGGGCTGGCCGGAGAAGACGGAGTCGCTGGAGAAGTTCTATCCCAACTCCGTCCTGGTCACCGGCTACGACCTGATGTTCTTCTGGGTCGCCCGGATGATGATGTTCGGCCTGTACGCCATGGACGACGTCCCGTTCCGCACCATCGCCTTCCACGGCATGGTCCGCGACGAGAACGGCAAGAAGATGTCGAAGTCCTTCGGCAACGTCGTCAACCCGCTCGACTGGATGGACAAGTACGGCGCCGACGCCGTCCGCTTCACCCTGGCGCGCGGTGCCAACCCCGGCGTCGACGTGCCCGTCGGCGAGGACTGGGTCCAGGCGTCCCGCAACTTCGCCAACAAGATCTGGAACGCCACCCGGTTCGCCCTGATGAACGGCGCGACCGTCGAGGGCGAACTGCCGCCCGTCGAGCAGCTCTCGGCCGTCGACCGGTGGATCCTCTCCCGCCTCAACAAGACCGTCGCCGACGTCGACGCCTTCTACGACGACTACCAGTTCGCCAAGCTCAGCGACTCCCTCTACCACTTCGCGTGGGACGAGGTCTTCGACTGGTACGTCGAGCTGTCCAAGACGACGTTCTTCGCGGGCGGCGAGCAGGCCAAGGTGTCCGCGCGGGTCCTCGGCGAGGTCCTGGACGTCATGCTGCGCCTGCTGCACCCGGTCGTCCCGTTCGTCACCGAGACGCTCTGGACCAACCTCACCGGCGGCGAGTCCCTGGTGATCGCCGACTGGCCCGCCGACTCCGGCTTCCGCGACGCCGCCGCCGAGCAGGAGATCGAACTGATCCAGCAGGTCGTCACCGAGGTCCGCCGCTTCCGCTCCGACCAGGGACTGCAGCCCGGCCAGAAGGTCCCCGCCGAGCTGACCCTGGACGGCACGGCGCTGGCCCCGCACGAGGCGGCCATCCGCCAGCTGCTGCGCCTGCAACCGGCCGGAGACGGCTTCCACGCCACCGCGTCGCTGCCGGTCGCCGGAGCCACCGTCGCCCTCGACCTGTCCGGCACCATCGACGTGGCCGCCGAGCGCAAGCGCCTCACCAAGGACCTGGAGGCCGCCAAGAAGGAGGTCGTCCAGGCCAACGCCAAGCTCGGCAACGAGGCGTTCCTCGCCAAGGCGCCCGACAACGTCGTGGACAAGATCCGCGGCCGACTCGCCAAGGCGGAGGCCGACATCGCGCGCATCACCGCGCAGATCGAGGCGCTGCCGCAGCAGTAGGCACCCCGCCCGGTCGTACGCAGCGGCCCCGCACCACGAGATCCACGGTGCGGGGCCCCCGCGTGCCGAGGGCGACGAGTGCCGCTTATCACGCGTAAAGGGACAGTGGCCCGCCGTATCGGGGCGGACGGCCCGGCATCATGGAGCGTATGCACGACAAGCCCACCGCCTCGCCGGTACACCGGGCCTGGGCGGCGGGCCGACGCTGGCTGGACAGCCGCACGGTCCACCGGCACACCGTCGACCTGTTCGTCCCGCTGATCTGCTTCGGGCTGATGCTGCTGGACGTGCCCGGCCTGGCCGAGGGCGACAACCCGCTCAACGGCTACTCCGCCACCGTCGTCCTCGCCCTCGGCGCGAGCTCGCTGCTGCTGCGCCGCCGCTTCCCCTGGATCCCGTACGTCGTCGCCCTGGGCCTGCTCGGCTGGCTGCACGAACTGACCCTCGTACAGTTCGCCCTCTACAAGATCGGCCGCTACCGGGGACGGGCCGCCGCGATCGTCGCGACGGCGGGGTACGTGGTCTGCGCGTACCTGCTGTTCCTCTTCCAGCGGTGGCCCGAGAAGCAGGCGGACACGCTCCCGGAGTTCCTGAGCCTCGTCGTGCCCATCGGAGTCCTCGCCGCAGGCGTCGGCGTCGCCGCCAACCGGCAGGACCTCGTCCGGGAACTGGAGGTGCAGAAGGCGCACACCGCCGCCCTGCGAGCCGTCCAGCAGGAACGGGCCTCCGTCGCACGCGACGTGCACGACTTCGTCGGACGGGAACTGACGCTGCTCGCCGTGCGGGCCGAGGTGCTGGCCGTACGGGCCCGCGGACAGGCCCACCAGAAGGACTTCGACGAACTCTCCGAGACCGCCCGCACGGCACACCGCATCCTCAACGAGCTGATCGTGCAGCGCGCCCGGGAACGGGACCCCACCCCCGGCATCGAAGCCCTGTCCGTCCTGGCCGCCGAGGGCGAACGGGCCGGCAGCCGCGTCGAGCTCGACATCGACGCGCAGGCCGCCGCCCTGTCGCCGCTGCGGCAGGCGGCCGTCTACCGGGTCGTCCAGGAATGCCTGACGAACGCCGTCAAGCACGCCCCCGGCGAGGCCGTGAGGGTGCGGATCGCGCTCGACGGCGCCCACCTGCGCGTGGAGGTCGTCAACGGACTGCCCCGCGCACGGCCCGCCAAGCAGCCCGTGTCGGCGGGCACCGGCACCTTCTCGATGGACGAACGGATGCGCGCCATGGGCGGCACGCTGGAGTCGGGGCACCACGGCGGGGAGTACCGGGTGGTGGCGGTGCTCCCCGCCGGGGTCCAGTAGCACGGTCACGCCACCGCCACCGGCCCGGGGGCGGGCGCGGGTTGTCGGGACGCGGGCGTCGGGCGGGGCGGGACGGAGCGCTCGCGGGGCGGCGGCGGGAGAATCGGCTCGACGGCTCGACGGCTCTCCTCAGCTCGCCTCAGCTCGCCGCGAGGAGCCTCTGGAGGCCGTCGAAGTCGTCCACGCACTTGCCGGACCCCAGCGCCACACAGTCCAGCGGAGCGTCCGCCACCCGTACCGGAATGCCGGTCGACGCCGAGATCCGCAGGTCCAGTCCCGGCAGCAGCGCACCTCCGCCGGTCAGCACGATGCCGTGCTCCATGACGTCACCGGACAGCTCCGGCGGGCACTCCTCCAGGGTCGTCCGCACCGCCGCGATGATCGCTTCCACGGGCTCCTCCAACGCCGCCCGCACCTCGGCCACCGACAGGTCGAGGGTCATCGGCAGACCGTTCACCCGCTGTCGGCCGCGGATCGTGAACGCCCGCATCTCCAGCGCCGGATCGTCGGGCACCGGCCACGCCGTGCCGATGGCCACCTTGATGTCCTCGGCGGTGCGCTCCCCGATGAGGAGCTTGTGTTCCTTGCGCACGTACTCGGTGATCGCGGAATCCATCCGGTCGCCGCCGACCCGCAGCGACTGGGCCGTCACGATGCCGCCCAGCGAGATCACGGCGACCTCCGTCGTGCCGCCGCCGATGTCGACGACCATCGAACCGCGTGCCGACGACACCGGCAGACCCGCGCCGATCGCCGCCGCCCTCGGCTCCTCGATCAGGTGCACGGCCCGTGCGCCCGCACGCTGGGCCGCGTGCACGATGGCGCGACGCTCCACCGGCGTCACCCCGCTCGGTACGCACACCACCATGCGGGTGCGCGGACGGCGGCCCGGCACCGCCTTGCGGACGAAGTGCCGGATCATCTCCTCGGCCGCCTCGTAGTCGCTGATGACCCCGTCCCGCAGCGGGCGGATCGCCGTGATGGAACCGGGCGTGCGGCCGATCGTCTCCTTGGCCTCGGTGCCCACGGCGAGCGCCGTCGAGGAACCCGCCTTCACCGCCACCACCGACGGCTCGTTGAGGACGATGCCGTGCCCCCGCATGTACACCAGGGTGTTCGCCGTACCCAGGTCGATGCCTATGTCCCGGCTGACACGGCCGCTCCGGCCGCGCGGGGCGGCCGACGTCGTCTCGTCGCTCACTCGAAAACCTCCCGAATCGTGATCTACCAGGGTCACACACTCCATTCGTACAGCTGTGCCCAAAGGTCCTGGTCGCGGAGGGGAGAAGGTCCCGGCCGCTCACCGCCGGGGGCTGTCGGGGACTGCCGGTGGGGCTCCGTAGACTGACGGGGTGAGCGACCTCCCCCCGAACGACGACCACGCCGACGAGCCCGCCCCCGATGCCTCCGCCTTCGAGGAGATCGTCGCGGCCGAGACCCAGCGCGATCCCGACCTCGCCGTCATCGAGGCCGGCAGCCGCACCCTGCGCGCCCAGGGCACCGTCCCGGCCGGCGACGCCGCGCCCGGCCGCCCCCAGGACCCCGAGGTGGACAAGGCGCTGCGCGCGGTGGAGACCGAACTCGCGGGCCGCTGGGGCGAGACCAAACTCGAACCCTCGGTGACCCGGATCGCCGCCCTCATGGACGTCCTGGGCGAGCCGCAGAGGGCGTACCCGTCCGTCCACATCACCGGCACGAATGGCAAGACCAGCACGGCCCGCATGATCGAGGCCCTGTTCGGCGCCTTCGAGCTGCGCACCGGCCGCTACACCAGCCCGCACGTGCAGTCGATCACCGAGCGCATCAGCCTGGACGGCCTGCCAATCAGCGCCGAGCGCTTCGTCGAGACCTACGAGGACATCAAGCCGTACGTCGAGATGGTCGACGCCGCCGAGGACTACCGGCTCTCCTTCTTCGAGGTGCTCACCGGCATGGCGTACGCGGCCTTCGCCGACGCGCCCGTGGACGTGGCCGTCGTCGAGGTCGGCATGGGCGGCACCTGGGACGCCACCAACGTCATCGACGCGGCCGTCGCCGTGGTCACCCCCATCTCCCTCGACCACACCGACCGCCTCGGTTCGACGACCGGCGAGATCGCGGGCGAGAAGTCCGGCATCGTCAAGCAGGGCGCGACCGTCGTCCTGGCGCAGCAGCCGGTCGACGCGGCGCAGGTCATGCTGAAGAAGGCCGTCGGCGTGGACGCGACGGTGGCCCGCGAGGGCATGGAGTTCGGCGTCGTCGCCCGGGAGGTCGCCGTCGGCGGCCAGTTGGTCACCCTGCGCGGCCTCGGCGGCGAGTACGAGGAGATCTTCCTCCCGCTGCACGGCGCCCACCAGGCACACAACGCGGCCGTCGCACTCGCCGCCGTCGAGGCGTTCTTCGGCATCGGCGCGGAGCACGCCCGCACCCTGGACATCGACACCATCCGCAAGGCGTTCGCGGCCGTCACCTCCCCCGGCCGCATGGAGGTCGTACGGCGCAGCCCCACCGTCGTCCTGGACGCCGCGCACAACCCGGCGGGCGCGCGGGCGGCGGCGGAGGCGGTCAGCGAGGCGTTCAGCTTCAGCAGGCTGATCGGTGTCGTGGGCGCGAGCGGCGACAAGGACGTACGAGGGCTCCTCGAAGCCTTCGAGCCGATCTTCGCCGAGATCGTCGTGACGAGGAACTCCACCCCGCGCTCCATGGACGTGGACGAACTCGCGCAGATCGCCGTCGAGGTCTTCGGCGAGGACCGCGTCCAGGTCGAGCCGCGGCTCGACGACGCCATCGAGGAAGCGATCACCCTCGCCGAGGAGGACGGGGAGTTCTCCGGCGGCGGAGTCCTCGTCACCGGATCGGTGATCACTGTCGGAGAGGCCCGGCTGCTGCTGGGAAGGGGCTGAGACCGACGTGCGTACGCTCTGTGCTTCCACGCTGATCGGCGAGTTCTTCGTCATCGGCTTCGCCGGTCTGGTGGCGATGAAGTCCGACGACCTGTCGATGACCACGGTCTGGACGGTGTGCGGCGTCGCGATGCTGTTCTCCGTCCTGCTCTGCGGGATGATCACGCGGCCCGGGGGACTCCAGCTGGGCTGGGCGCTCCAGGTCGGCCTGGTCGTCAGCGGCTTCTGGGTGCCGGTCATGTTCTTCCTCGGCGCGGTCTTCGGCGGACTGTGGTGGGCGTCCGTCCACTACGGCCGCAAGATCGACGAAGCGAAGGCCCGGTGGGCGGCGCAGGCGGAGACGTGACAAGGACCCGGTCGGCGACGCGGGCGTAGCCGTAACGGCGGCCCGGTGGGCGGGGCAGGCGGAGACGCCACGAGGGCACGGTGGCCGCCGCACGCGCTGGCGCAGTGACGCGGGCGGCGCGGGCGAAGGCGTAACGGCGGCCCGGTGGGCGGCGCAGGCGGAGACGTGACGAGGACCCGGTCGGCGGCGCGGCCGAAGTCGTAACGGCGGCCCGGTGGGCGGCGTGGGCGGAGACGCCACGAGGGCACGGTGGCCGCCGCACGCGCTGGCGCCGTGACGGCACAGCGGGCGGCGCGGGCGAAGGCGCAAGGAACCGAGGCAGCCGGGGCCCGGTGCGTCACCGAAGCACGGCACCCGGGCACGGTTCGCCGAAACGGGGAAGAAATCCCCGCTTTCCCGCCGCTCCCGTGCCGGGTGCCCGGAACGCGCCCGAGCCGCGCGCGCCGCAGCGAACGGGTCCGGGTGCCACTCCCATGGACGCTCCCTGTAGCCTCTGGCCACACGCATACGCATGCCTGCAAGGAGCCGTACATGACCCAGCGCACCCTCGTCCTGCTCAAGCCCGACGCCGTCCGCCGCGGACTCGTGGGCGAGGTCATCGGCCGCGTCGAGCGCAAGGCCGGATGGGCGATCACCGCGCTGGAGATGCGCAACCTGGACAGGGCCCTTCTGGAACAGCACTACGGCGAGCACGTGGGACGCCCCTTCTACGAGCCCCTCGTCGAGTTCATGTCGTCCGGCCCGGTCGTCGCTCTCGTCGTCGAGGGCGAGCGGGTCATCGAGGGTGTACGCCAGCTGGCGGGACCCACCGACCCGATTGCCGCAGCGCCCGGGTCCATTCGGGGTGACTTCGGCACCATCGTCCGCGAGAACCTGATTCACGCCTCGGACTCCGAGGAGTCCGCAGAACGCGAGCTCAAGCTGTTCTTTCCGGGGCGCGTCTGACCCGGACACCGGACGCTTTTCCTGACGTGAAGTCAGCCGAACAGCTCCCACGGCCTGGGGCGACCGAAGTAATTCGGTCGCCCTTCGGCATATGCACCGTGCGGAAGGGAACGCATCCCCCCGACACGGCGTCACCATTACTGAGGCGGGTGCTCGTTCCGCCCACAATGGCGAAGGACCCTCGCGCGGTGACCGCACATGCGGCACTACGATGGACCCACCGCGCCAGCAGCTTCAGCGCACCACCCACTTCGCCTACCGAATCAAGCCATCACACGCTCCACTCGGGAAGGCCCGACGCATCCTCATGGGGAAGAAGAGGGAACCAATGTCGTTCATCGGCCGTGATATGGCTGTCGACCTCGGGACCGCCAACACGCTGGTGTACGTCAGGGGCAAGGGCATCGTCCTCAACGAGCCCTCCGTCGTCGCCATCAACACCAACACCGGCGGCATCCTCGCCGTCGGCTCCGAGGCGAAGAAGATGATCGGCCGTACACCGGGCAACATCGTTGCCGTACGGCCCCTGAAGGACGGCGTGATCGCCGACTTCGAGATCACCGAGCGGATGCTCCGCTACTTCATCCTGAAGATCCACAAGCGTCGCTACCTGGCGCGCCCGCGCGTCGTCGTCTGTGTGCCCTCCGGCATCACAGGGGTCGAGCGTCGCGCCGTCATCGAGGCGTCCACGCAGGCCGGCGCCCGCCAGGTGCACATCATCGAAGAGCCCATGGCCGCGGCCATCGGTTCGGGCCTGCCCGTCCACGAGGCCACCGGCAACATGGTCGTGGACATCGGCGGCGGCACCACCGAGGTCGCCGTCATCTCCCTCGGAGGAATCGTCACGGCACAGTCGATCCGCGTCGCCGGCGACGAGCTGGACAACGCGATCATCCAGCACATCAAGAAGGAGTACTCCCTCCTCCTCGGTGAGCGCACCGCCGAACAGATCAAGATCACCATCGGTTCGGCGTACGACCTCGACAAGGACGAGCACACCGAGATCCGGGGCCGCGACCTCGTCTCCGGCCTGCCGAAGACCGTCGTCATCTCCGCCGCCGAGGTCCGCAAGGCCATCGAGGAACCGGTCAACGCGATCGTCGACGCCGTGAAGACGACGCTCGACAAGTGCCCGCCGGAGCTGTCCGGCGACGTCATGGACCGCGGCATCGTCCTCACCGGCGGCGGCGCCCTGCTCCGCGGCCTGGACGAGCGGCTGCGCCGGGAGACCGGCATGCCGATCCACATCGCCGAGGACCCGCTGGACTCCGTCGCGCTGGGCTCCGGCAAGTGCGTCGAGGAGTTCGAGGCACTCCAGCAGGTCCTGGACGCCCAGCCGCGCAGATAGCAGTACCGGAAAACCGTCCAGGGCCACCTGCCGGCCCCGGACAGCCGACCGGGTCGAGAATCCGCCGTACGGGGCCTGTCGTCCCGTGCGGCGGATCGTTGATATAGACGCATACGAAACTTCTCCGAAAAGGAAGGCACGGCCGCCGCACGTGAGGGACACACGAGAGAGCCGGCTGCTCCTGGTGCTGCTGATCGCCGTAGCGTTCGCGCTGATCACGGTCGACATCCGCGGCGGGGAGGACTCCCCGGTCGACGGTGCCCGCCGGGCCGCCGCCACGGCCTTGGGGCCCGTCGAGAAGGGCGTCGCCACCGCCGTCGACCCGATCGGCAACGCGATCGGCGCCGTACGGAAGTCGGGGGAGACCCACGACCAGGTCAAGGCACTGGAGCGGGACAACCAGGAACTGCGGCTGCGGCTCGGCAGCGACGACCGCAACCAGAGCCGGGTGCGCGAGCTCGACGGCATGCTGAAGAAGGCGGGCGCCGGGCAGTACGGAATCAAGGGCGCCGAGGTCATCGCGATAGGAGCGGCCCAGGGCTTCTCCTGGACCGTCACCATCGACGTCGGCAGCAACGACGGCATCCAGCGCGACATGACCGTCCTCAACACCGACGGACTCGTCGGCCGCGTCACCACCGTCGGCCCCGACACGGCGACCGTGCTGCTGGCCAACGACCCCAAGTTCACCGTCGGCACCCGCATGGAGAAGACCAACGAACTGGGCTTCGCGAACGGACAGGGCGACCGACCGCTCAGCGTCCAGTTCCTCAACGGCAAGGCGAAGGTCAAGCCCGGCGACCGCCTGGTGACCTTCGGCTCGCGCGCCGCGAAGCCGTTCGTCCCGGGTGTCCCGGTCGGCGAAGTGATCCGGGTGGACCCCTCCGGCGGCGACCTCACCCGTACCGTCTACGTCCGCCCGTACGTCGGCTTCACCAGGCTCGACCTCGTCGGCGTCGTCGTCCAGGCCCCGCGTACCGACCCCCGTGACACCGTTCTGCCCAGCAAGCCCAAGCCCGCCCCGACCGTCACCGTCACGGTCACCCCGTCGCCCCCGGCCGGCGGAGACCCGGACGGAAACGCCGCGAACAACGAAAACGCTGCCGACAACGGAAACGCGGCCAACAACGGAAACGGCGCGAACAACGGCAACGGCGACGGCAACGCCGCCGACCAGTAGGAGCTGAACCTGATGCGCATCAACCGGATTCTGCTCTCCGCCGCCCTGGTGGTCGTCGCCCTGGTCATCCAGGTCACCGTCCTCGCCAGACTGCAACTCCCCGGCGCGGTACCCGACCTGACCCTCCTCGTCGTACTGGGCCTCGCCTTCGTGTACGGACACGTCGGCGGCGCCCTGATCGGCTTCGGCGCCGGTCTCCTCGCCGACCTCGCACCGCCCGCCGACCACGCCGCCGGCCGCTACGCCCTCGTGCTCTGCCTCATCGGCTACCTCGCCGGACTCGCCAAGCCCGAGAACGGACGCCTGCGCTCCGCCACCGCGCCCATGCTCGTCGTGGTCGCCGCCGCGATCGGCTCCACACTGCTCTACGCGGGCGTCGGCTCCCTCGTCGGCGACACCGCCGCCCGCCACGTGGGCCTGGGCGGACTGCTGTTCACGGCGGCGCTCTACGACCTGCTCCTCGCCCCGTTCGTCGTCCCCGGCATCATGGCGCTCGCCAGGCGCGCCGAGAACGACCCCCTCTCCGAGTCGTCGTCCTCCGGCGCCGACGTCTCCGCCGGCTGGCTCTCCTCCGGCACGGGACTGCGCATCGGCCAGCAGAAGGGCGGCCTGCGCCTGCGCGCCGCCCGAAACCGCGCCCAGCGCGCCGGACGCATCAAGGGAGTGAAGCGCCTGTGACGCCGCACCGACCCGGGCACGCCCCCCGGCCCGCCGGCCCCGCCCCCGCGGGAGGCCCGCGGTGACCAACATCCCCGAGACCGGCCGCACCCCCCGCGTCACGATCCGGCTCGTCGTCCTCCAGGTCCTCGTCTTCTCCCTGCTGCTCACCCTCGGCGGGCGCCTGTGGTACCTCCAGATCCGCAACGGCCAGGAATACACCGACGAGGCGAAGAACAACCACGTCCAACAGGTCGTCCAGCCCGCCGTCCGCGGCTCCATCCTCGACGCCCGCGGCGTCCCCCTCGCCGACAACGAGACCAGACTCGTCGTCTCCGCGTCCCGCACCGAACTCATGAAGATGAAGGACGACGGCAAGGCGGTCCTCGCCCGGCTCGCCGACGTCCTCGACATGTCGCCCAAGGACGTCGCCGACAAGGTGCGCCTGTGCGACGCGAAAACCCCCCAGCCCTGCTGGAACGGCTCCCCGTACCAGCCGATCCCCGTCACCAACAAGGCCACCACCCAGCAGGCCCTCCAGATCCGCGAACGCGCCGAGGACTTCCCCGGCATCACCGCCGAGCCCACCGCGGTACGCCGCTACGTGGCCCCCGGCAAGGCCAACACCGCACAGGTCCTCGGCTACCTCTCGCCCGTCACCGACGCCGAGATCGAGAAGGCCAAGGACTCCGACTCCCCGTACCTGCGCTCCGACCAGGTGGGCCGCTCGGGGCTGGAGCGCACGTACGACAAGGACCTGCGCGGCAAGGCCGGCGTCACCCGGTACGAGGTCGACAACCTGGGCCGCGTCATCGGCCTCGCCAAGGCCGACAAGGCCAAGCCCGGCGCGAACGTCGTCACCAGCATCGACGCCCGCGTGCAGGCCGTCGCCGAGTACGAACTGCTCGACGCGATGAAGGAGGCCCGCAAGGCCTTCGACAAGAACACCAACACCAACTACAAGGCCGACGCGGGCGCCGTCGTGGTGATGGAGAACAAGACCGGCCGCGTGGTCGCGATGGCCTCCAACCCCACCTACGACCCCAACGCCTGGGTCGGCGGCATCTCCGGCAAGGACTACGCCGCCCTCACCGGCAAGAACTCCAACTTCCCCCTCCTCAACCGGGCCATCCAGGGCCAGGCAGCCCCCGGCTCGATCTTCAAGGTCATCCCGACGGCCGCCGCCGTCAACGCCGGATACGACTTCAACGCCAGCTACCCCTGCCCCAGCTCGTACTCCATCGGCGGCCAGACCTTCACCAACTACGAATCCAAGGGCCACGGCAACATCAGCCTCGGCGGCGCCCTCGAAGTCTCCTGCGACACCGTCTACTACGCCCTCGCCCACCAGCAGTGGCAGCGCGACGGCGGCACCAAGCCGAAGAAGGACGCCAAGGACTGGTTCTACAAGACCGCCCACCAGTTCGGCCTCGGCAAGGAAACCGGCATCGACCTCCCCAACGAGGTCCCCGGCCGCGTCCCCGACCGCCAGTGGAAGCAGCGCTTCTGGGAGGCCAACAAGGACGCCTGGTGCAAGCAGGGCAAGAAGGACGGCGACTTCGTCCAGAAGATCGCCTTCGAGAACTGCATCGACGGCAACCGCATGCGCGCCGGTGACTCCGTCAACTACTCCATCGGACAGGGCGACACCCTCGTGACGCCCATACAGATGGCGTCGATCTACGCGGCCATCGGCAACGGCGGCACCCTGCACACCCCGTCCGTCGGCAAGGCCGTCATCAGCGCCGACGGCAAGCAGGTCCGCGAGATCAAGCCCGAGGTACGCGGAAAGCTGCCCATCACCCCGGCCACGCACAAGCTGATAGACGGTGCCCTCGAAGGAGTCGCCACCCGGGGCACCGCCGCCTGGAGGTTCCAGGGCTGGCCCCAGGACAAGATCCCGATGCACGCCAAGACGGGCACCGCCGAGGTCTACGGCAAGCAGACCACCTCGTGGTTCGCCACGTACACCAAGGACTACTCGATCGTCATGACGATCTCCCAGGGCGGCACCGGCTCCGGCGCGTCCGGGCCCGCCGTGCGAAAGATCTACAACGCCCTGTACGGACTCGACCAGACAGGGAAGTTCGACCCCAAGAAGGCCCTCCTGCCCGAGCCGCAGAAAACCCTCCCCACCATCCAGCCGGACGGTTCCATCGAGGCACCCGAGATCAAGCCGTACGTGCCCGAGCCCAAGGAGCAGCCCGCGGGCGCCGAAGCGCTCGCGGGACCCGGCGCGAACGGCGCCCAGCGCCCCGCGGGCCCCGGAGGCCGCGGCACCGGCACGGCCGCCCGCGACACCATGCAGGGGAGCGACTGATGGCAGGCACCACCCACGGATTCTCCGTCCGCCGCTACGCCCCCGAGCGCGGCACCCTCGCCAGACTCACCGCCCGCGACTCCCTCCTCCGCAGACTCGACTGGCCGCTGCTGCTGTCCGCGATCGCCCTGTCGGGCATCGGCTCGCTGCTGGTGTGGTCGGCGACCCGCAACCGCGACACCCTCAACCACGGCGACCCGTACTACTTCTTCTTCCGCCACCTGCTCAACACCGGCATAGGCTTCGCCCTCATGGTCGGCACGATCTGGCTGGGCCACCGCACCCTGCGCGGCGCGGTCCCCGTCCTGTACGGGCTGTCCGTCATCCTGGTCCTCGCCGTGCTCACCCCGCTCGGCGCGACCGTCAACGGCGCGCACGCCTGGATCGTCATCGGCGGCGGGTTCTCCCTCCAGCCGTCCGAATTCACCAAGATCACGATCATCCTCGGCATGGCGATGCTCCTCGCCGCGCGCGTGGACGCGGGCGATCAGCAACACCCCGACCACCTCACGGTCCTCAAGGCGCTGTGCGTCGCGGTCCCCCCGATCGCGATCATCATGCTGATGCCCGACCTCGGCTCGGTCATGGTCATCGCCATGATCATCCTGGGGGTGCTGCTGGCATCCGGAGCCTCCAACCGGTGGATCTTCGGCCTGGTCGGCGCGGGCGTCCTCGGCGCGGTCCTGGTCGCCGTGCTCGGACTGCTCGACGAATACCAGATCAACCGCTTCGCCGCCTTCGCCAACCCCGACCTCGACCCGGCGGGCGTCGGCTACAACACCAACCAGGCCCGCATCGCGATCGGCTCCGGCGGCCTCCTGGGCACCGGACTGTTCAAGGGCTCGCAGACCACCGGCCAGTTCGTCCCCGAGCAGCAGACCGACTTCGTCTTCACGGTCGCGGGGGAGGAACTGGGCTTCCTCGGCGCGGGAGCCATCCTCCTGCTGCTCGGCGTCGTCCTGTGGCGGGCCTGCCGCATCGCCCGCGAGACGACCGAGCTGTACGGCACGATCGTCGCCGCCGGCATCATCGCCTGGTTCGCCTTCCAGTCCTTCGAGAACATCGGCATGACGCTCGGCATCATGCCCGTCGCCGGCCTGCCGCTGCCCTTCGTCTCGTACGGAGGTTCCTCGATGTTCGCCGTGTGGGTGGCGGTCGGACTGCTCCAGTCGATCCGGCTGCAGCGCCCGATGACCGCGTAACACCGGCTGCCCGCAACCCGTTTGCGGAACCCCTCACGCGTCTAGGTTCACCGCATGGCGGAAACGAAGCGCGAGATCGAGCGAAAGTACGAAGCCACCGACGAGACCCGGCTGCCCGACCTGACGAAGGCGGCCGGCGTCTCGTCGGTCGCCGAGAAGGGCGTCGTCGCACTCGACGCCGTCTACTACGACACGGCCGGGCTGGACCTGGCCGCCCACGCGATCACCCTGCGCCGTCGCACCGGCGGCGACGACGCGGGCTGGCACCTCAAACTCCCCGTCGCCCCAGGCGTACGGGACGAGCTCCACGCCCCCCTGAGCACCACCGAACCCGACGCGGACGCCGACGCCGTCCCGCGCGCCCTCACCTCCCTGGTACGGGCACGCACACTCGGCGCCCCGCTCCTGCCCGTCGTACGGCTGCGCTCCTCCCGCGCCCTGCGCCACCTCCACGACGCGGACGGCACGTTGCTGGCCGAGGTCAGCACGGACGCGGTCGACGCCCAGCGGATCGGCGGCCCCGGCGTCGCCTGGACCGAGATCGAGGTGGAACTCGCCGACGACGGCGACCCGGCGATCCTGGACGCCGTCGAGAAACGACTCCGCAAAGCGGGCATCCACCCGGCGTCCTCCCCGTCGAAACTGGCCAGGGCACTCCAGGAGACCGGCCCGCCGGTACCGGAACCCCCACGGACCGAACCCTCGGGGGACAGCGCGGGCGCACACGTCCTCGCCTACCTCCGCACCCAGGTCGAGTCCCTCGTCGCCCACGACCCGGCCGTACGCCGTGACCTGCCCGACTCCGTGCACCAGATGCGGGTCGCCACGCGGCGGCTGCGCAGCGCCTTCAAGACGTACTCGAAGGTCCTCGACCGCACCGTCACCGACCCGGTGGGCGACGAACTGAAATGGCTGGCGGCCGAACTGGGCGTCGACCGCGACCAGGAGGTACTCGCCGACCGCCTCCGGGCCCGCCTGGACGCCCTGCCGCGCACCCTGCTGCTCGGACCGGTACGGGGACGGATGCGGATCTGGTCGGTGACACGGCGCAGCGGATCCAGGCGCAGGACCCTCGCCGTGCTGGACTCCCGCCGCTACCTCGACCTGCTCACCGCCCTCCACGCCCTCCTCGCCGACCCGCCGCTGCACAAGAAGGCCGGCAAGGGCGCGGCCGGGGTCATGACGCAGGCGCTCGCGAAGGACCACGCGAGGCTCGCCGACCGCGTCGAACACGCCCTGTCCCTGACACCCGGCGAAGAACGCGACATCGCCCTGCACGAAGCCCGCAAGGCGGCCAAACGGCTGCGGTACGCGGCGGAGTCGGCCCGCCCCGTACTCGGCAGGCCCGCGAACCGGCTGCGCAAACGGGTCAAGGCGGTCCAGACGCTGCTCGGCGACCATCAGGACAGCGTCGTCGCCCGCGCCGAACTGCGAAACCTCGCGATCCAGGCACACGGCGCGGGGGAAACAGCCTTCGTGTGGGGTCTGTTGTACGGCCAGGAGGAAGCGGTGGGAGCGGAGAGGGAACGGGAACTGGAGGAGGCATGGGGGCGCGTACCGGCGCTGTGACACGGGAATGAGGTGACGCGGGAACCACGTGGCCCGGGGCCGCTGGGCGCGTTCGCCGTCCCGGCCCCGGGGAGGCTGCCGCGGACCCACGTGCCCGGGGGCTGGGGCGTACTTGCCGTCCCGGCCCGGGGAGGCTGCTGCGCGAATCACGTGGCCCGGGGCCACTGGGCGCATTCGCCGTCCCGGCCCCGGGGAGGCTGACGCGGACCGACGTGGCCTGGCCTGCTGGGCGCACTCGCCGTCCCGTTCCCCGGCAGGCTGCTGCGGGCGGGGGAGCGGCGGCAGTTTCCGGACGTCCGGGGCTGCTGCCCGGCGTTCGGATGCGCGTCGTCCTGGGCAGCGCGCGTCCGCTGCGCCCACCGGTGCGCGCAGCCCTACCTCCGCCCGAGCGCCACCTCGCCCCGCCCCAGTACCACCCCGTCCCGCGCCGCCTCGCCTCGTCCCCATCCCACCCCGCGCCGCCCCGCACCCGAAGCCCCGCGCCGTTCTGCCGACGCGTCCCCGGGCCCAGGCACCCTCTCGCGAACGCCCCGCGTGAAGCCCTCCCCGAGCCGCGTTACTCTTGAGGGTCCCCCTGCCCGCTCATGAGAGACACCGCGATGCCTGTTGAGTCGGTCTTCCCCCGCCTGGAAGCCCTCCTGCCGCACGTGCAGAAGCCCATCCAGTACGTCGGCGGTGAACTGAACTCCACTGTCAAGCCCTGGGAGAGCGCCGACGTCCGGTGGGCGCTCATGTACCCGGACGCCTACGAGGTCGGACTGCCCAACCAGGGCGTCATGATCCTCTACGAAGTGCTCAACGAACAGGAAGGCGTCCTCGCCGAGCGCACGTACAGCGTCTGGCCGGACCTCGAAGCGCTCATGCGCGAGCACGACGTGCCGCAGTTCACGGTGGACGCCCACCGTCCGGTGAAGGCCTTCGACGTCTTCGGGCTCTCCTTCTCCACCGAACTCGGCTACACCAACATGCTCACCGCGCTCGACCTCGCGGGCATCCCGCTGAACGCCGCCGACCGCACCCTGGACGACCCGATCGTCCTCGCGGGCGGCCACGCCGCGTTCAACCCGGAGCCCATCGCCGAGTTCATCGACTGCGCGGTCATCGGCGACGGCGAGCAGGCCGTACTCGACATGACGGAGATCATCCGTAAGTGGAAGGCGGAGGGCCGTCCCGGCGGTCGCGAGGAGGTCCTCTTCCGCCTCGCCAAGACCGGCAACGTGTACGTCCCCGCGTTCTACGACGTCGAGTACCTTCCGGACGGCCGCATCGCCCGTGTCGTACCGAACAAGTCGGGTGTGCCGTGGCGGGTGTCCAAGCACACCGTCATGGACCTGGACGAGTGGCCCTACCCGAAGCAGCCGCTCGTCCCCCTCGCGGAGACCGTCCACGAGCGCATGTCGGTGGAGATCTTCCGCGGCTGCACCCGCGGCTGCCGTTTCTGCCAGGCCGGCATGATCACGCGCCCCGTGCGGGAGCGAAGCATCACCGGCATCGGCGAAATGGTCGAGAAGGGCCTGAAGGCGACCGGCTTCGAGGAGGTCGGCCTGCTCTCGCTGTCCTCCGCGGACCACACCGAGATCGCGGAGGTCGCCAAGGGCCTCGCCGACCGGTACGAGGAGGACAAGATCGGCCTGTCCCTCCCCTCGACCCGCGTCGACGCCTTCAACGTGGACCTGGCCAACGAGCTGACCCGCAACGGCCGCCGCTCCGGCCTCACCTTCGCCCCCGAGGGCGGCAGTGAGCGCATGCGCAAGGTCATCAACAAGATGGTCTCGGAGGAGGACCTCATCCGTACCGTCTCCACGGCGTACGGAAACGGCTGGCGCCAGGTCAAGCTGTACTTCATGTGCGGTCTGCCCACCGAGACCGACGAGGACGTCCTGCAGATCGGCGACATGGCGGTCAACGTCATCGCCGAGGGACGCAAGGTCTCCGGTCAGAACGACATCCGCTGCACCGTCTCCATCGGCGGGTTCGTGCCCAAGCCGCACACACCCTTCCAGTGGGCCCCGCAGCTGAGCGCCGAGGAGACCGACGCCCGTCTCGCGAAGCTCCGCGACAAGATCCGCGGCGACAAGAAGTACGGCCGTTCGATCGGCTTCCGCTACCACGACGGCAAGCCCGGCATCGTCGAGGGCCTGCTCTCCCGCGGCGACCGCCGCATCGGTTCGGTCATCCGCGCCGTCTACGAGGGCGGCGGCCGCTTCGACGGCTGGCGCGAGTACTTCAGCTACGACCGGTGGATGCAGGCCGCGGCGAAGACCCTCCCCGAACACGGCGTCGACGTCGACTGGTACACCACCCGCGAACGCACCTACGAGGAAGTCCTGCCCTGGGACCACCTCGACTCCGGTCTCGACAAGGACTGGCTGTGGGAGGACTGGCAGGACTCGCTCGACGAGACCGAGGTCGAGGACTGCCGCTGGACCCCGTGCTTCGACTGCGGTGTCTGTCCTCAGATGGATACGTCCATTCAGATCGGTCCCACGGGCAAGAAACTGCTCCCGCTGTCGGTCGTGAAGTAACCCTCGACCGCACCCTCTGCACGCGGCGGGGCACGTCCCTCCGGGCGTGAACTGCGCACGTCACCGACGAAGAGGCCCCGCCGGGCGCGACACCCCCGGCGGGGCCTCTTCGCGCACGCCCCCGCGCACCCCCACCGGCCCCCGGCACTTCCTGGCAGGGAAACGGCGGGAACCCCGCTCGCGGTTCCCGCCGTCGCACTGACCACCACGCACTGTCGCCGCTCGCGCAGTAACGACCGTCCGCCCGGCGGCCGGACAGCGACCCCGGGTCCGGGAACCATCGCGGCCCGGGTCCGGGAACCATCGCGGCCCGGGTGCGGGAACCATCCCGGCCCCCGGCGCGTACTCTGGGTAGTACAACGACTGCCCCCGGCGCAGCACCCGGACCCGAAACCGCCCTGCCTCGCGCAGCGGCCGGCCGGACGGGAATCGCCGCGCGGGGACACCCACAGGCTTCCGGGCGCACGTAATGACGTGCCGCCCCGCACCGAGGAGAAGAACCACTGGGCAAGCGACAGCCCGAAGGCCCGCCGCCCGCACCGGCGGTGCAGCGCATCCGACTGCGCTACACCAAGCGCGGCCGCCTCCGGTTCACCAGTCACCGCGACTTCCAACGCGCCTTCGAGCGCGCCCTGCGCCGCGCCGAGGTGCCCATGGCGTACTCGGCGGGTTTCACCCCGCACCCGAAGGTGAGCTACGCCAACGCCGCCCCCACCGGCACCGGCTCCGAGGCCGAGTACCTGGAGATCGCCCTCACCGCGCCACGCGACCCCGCCACCCTGCGCGGGCTGCTGGACGAGTCGATGCCCGAAGGTCTCGACATCGTCGACGCGGTCGAGGCGAAGACCTCCGGACTCGCCGACCGCCTCACCGCCTCCATCTGGGAGCTGCGCCTGAACGGCGTCACCCACGACGAGGCGGCCAAGGCGGTCGACGCGTTCCTCGCCGCGCAGACCGTCGAGGTGCAGCGCCGCACGAAGAACGGCATGCGCAGCTTCGACGCCCGGGAGGCCGTCGTCGAGATGGCCGCCGTACCCCTCTCGGAGAGCGTCGCCCGTCCGCAGGGCGAGGCGGCCGATAGGCCCGCGGCGGAGCCCTGTGCGATACTGCGGCTGGTAGTGCGGCACATGACACCCGCCGTACGACCCGACGACGTCCTTTCCGGCCTCCGCGTTGCGGCCGACCTGGCGCCGCCGGTCCCCGCAGCGGTGACCAGGCTGGCGCAGGGGCTTCTCGACGAGGAGTCCGGAACGGTGACCGACCCGCTCGCGCCCGACCGCGAGGCGGTGACGGCAGGCTCTACCACAGCCCCCGCACCCGCCGCCGCGAAGGCGCCGGAAGGTTCCGGTTCCGCGTAAGGGCGCACGTCGCCGCGCAGCCCTGGCACTCGGGAGCCACCTGGGTCGGGCCGCGTACATGACCAGGACTTTCGCCAGGCCGCAGGCCCCGGGGCAGTGCTTCCGGGGATCTGCGGAACCGGCGAGCTAGAGATCAGCTCCCGTGCGGCGCCCGCGCCCCGGACGGTGGCCCCGCGCATCGCGCGGGGGCCGCGGCCGGACCGGACTCAGGCGCGGCGCCCGGGAGCGCGACGGGAGAACCCCGCATGCTTGAGCCGATCGACCCCGCTGAGGCCGACAACACATCGCCCAGCGACACACTGCCGCCGCGCCGCAGGCGCCGCGCGGCCTCACGTCCCGCCGGGCCCCCCGGGGCCGCGACGGCGACCCAGCCGGACCAGTCGGATGCCGCAACGACCGTAGAGGCCGCGGCTCCGGCCCTGTCGGCCGGAAAGGGTGCCGTGAGCGACACCACCGAGAACACCAGCGACGACACGACCACCGGCGACAGCGCGGCCCCGGCCCGCCCGCGCCGCCGCGCCGTGCGCAAGGCCACCGCCCCTGCGGGCGCGCCCGCACCGGCCGCCGAGGCGACCACGGCCTCCACGGAGGCCCCGGCCGCCGCCGCGCAGACCTCGGCCGCCGCACCGGCCGCCGAGGACGCCCCGGCCCCCCGTACGCGCCGCCGCGCCGTACGCAAGGCCACGGCCCCCGCGGGCGCGCCGGACACGGCCGCCGCGGCGCCGCAGGACGGCCAGGACGCCCAGACGCCCGCCGCGGAGCCCGAGAGCGCCGCTCCGGTGCGCCGCCGGGCCACCCGGAAGGCGACCGCCCCGGCGGCGACCGCCACCGAACCCGCGGTCGAGCCCGCAGCCGAGGAGGCTCCGGCTGCCGAGCCGACCCCGGCCGCCGAGCCGACCCCGGCCGCCGAGGAGGCCCCGGCCCCGCGCCTGCGCCGCCGAGCCACCCGCAGGACCACCGCCCCCGCTGCCGAGACCGCCGTCGAGCCCACCCCGCAGGCCGAGCCCGTCTCCGTACCGCAGGACACGCAGGACACGCAGGACGAGGCGGTGGAAGCGAGCGCCCCGGCGCCGCGTGCGCGCCGTCGGGCGACCCGGAAGGCGACCGCCCCGGCCGGTTCGCCCGTGGCTCCCGCCGAGCCCGTCGAGGAGACTCCGGCCGCCGCCGTCGCGGAGGCCGCCCCCGCCGCCGCCGTGCAGGACGAGGAGGAGGCCGCTGCTCCGGCGCCGCGTGCGCGCCGTCGTGCCGTGCGCAAGGCGTCCGCGCCCGCCGGTTCGCCCGCGCAGACCGAGCAGAAGGCCGAGGAGCCCGTCGAGGAGGCCCCCGCCCGGGAACAGGCCCCGACCGAGTCCGCCGCCCCGCAGGAGGCCGTACCGCACGAAGCGGCGGAGACGACCGCTGAGGAAGAGGCGCCGCGCGGACGGTCGCGTCGTCGGGCGAGCCGCCCGGCCGCCAGCCCGAAGTTCACCGCGGAGCCCGCCGCCGAGCCCGTCGCCGCCGAGGAGAAACCCGCCGAGAAGGCGGACAGGAAGGCCGACGAGCCCGCGCCCCGTTCGCGTCGCCGTGCGCAGCGGCCCGCCGTCGCCGTGTTCCAGGCTCCGGTCTTCTCCGAGCCGATGTTCCAGACGCCCGAGACCGCGGCCATGATCGCCGCCGCCGCTCCCGTCGAGGAGCCGGAGGAGGACGAGGAGACCGAGGCCGAGGTCGTCGTCGAGGCGCCCGTGCGGGAGGCGGAGGAGCCCGCGCAGTCCGGTGGCCGTCGCCGCCGTCGCCGCCGCGGCGAGGCCCCCGCCGAGCCGCAGCAGCCCCGTACCGAGGTCCACGAGGCGCCGCAGGACGAGCCCGAGGACGAGGACGCGCAGAGCCACGACGCCGAGGGCCACGACGACTCCGACGACGCCGACGACCGCAGGGCCCGCCGCCGTCGCCGCGGAGGCCGCCGCCGTCGCCGGGGCGAGGCCCTGGACGCGGAGGAGACCGACACCCAGGGCAGGCACGACCGTCACGACGACACCGACGGGCAGACCGCGCAGCAGGACGCCCCCGCCGACGAGGACGACGTCGACGACCACGACGACGAGCACCAGGGCGGCCCGGGTTCCTCCAGCAGCCGCCGTCGCCGCCGCCGTCGCCGTCGCAGCGGTGACTCGGGCCACGACGAGGCCGTGAACGGCGCCGACGACCCCGAGCGCACCGTCGTCAAGGTCCGCGAGCCCCGCAAGAAGGAGTCCGCCGCGGAGCGCGAGCCGGGCACCGGCTTCGACGAGGTCCAGTCCATCAAGGGCTCCACCCGCATGGAGGCCAAGAAGCAGCGCCGCCGCGAAGGCCGCGAGCAGGGCCGCCGCCGCGTCCCGATCATCACCGAGGCGGAGTTCCTGGCGCGCCGCGAGGCCGTCGAACGCGTGATGGTCGTGCGCCAGAACGGCGAGCGCACCCAGATCGGCGTCCTTGAGGACGACATCCTCGTCGAGCACTACGTCAACAAGGAGCAGTCGACGTCGTACGTCGGCAACGTCTACCTCGGAAAGGTGCAGAACGTCCTCCCCTCCATGGAGGCCGCGTTCATCGACATCGGCAAGGGCCGCAACGCCGTCCTGTACGCCGGCGAGGTCAACTTCGAGGCACTCGGCATGGCCCACGGGCCGCGCCGCATCGAGACCGCCCTGAAGTCCGGCCAGTCCGTCCTCGTACAGGTCACCAAGGACCCGATCGGGCACAAGGGCGCACGTCTGACCAGCCAGGTCTCCCTGCCGGGCCGCTACCTCGTGTACGTGCCCGAGGGCTCGATGACCGGCATCAGCCGCAAGCTCCCCGACACCGAGCGGGCCCGGCTGAAGACCATCCTCAAGAAGATCGTCCCCGAGGACGCGGGCGTCATCGTGCGCACCGCCGCCGAGGGCGCGAGCGAGGACGAGCTGCGCCGCGACGTCGAGCGCCTCCAGGCACAGTGGGAGGACATCCAGCGCAAGGCGAAGAGCAACGGCGCGTCCAACGCGCCGACCCTGCTCTACGGTGAGCCCGACATGACCGTCCGCGTCGTCCGCGACATCTTCAACGAGGACTTCTCCAAGGTCATCGTCAGCGGAGACGAGGCATGGCAGACGATCCACGGATACGTCGCCCACGTCGCACCGGACCTCACCGACCGGCTGTCGCGCTGGACGTCGGAGGTCGACGTCTTCGCGACGTACCGGATCGACGAGCAGCTCATGAAGGCACTGGACCGCAAGGTCTACCTGCCGTCCGGCGGTTCCCTGGTCATCGACAAGACCGAGGCGATGATCGTCGTCGACGTCAACACCGGGAAGTTCACCGGCCAGGGCGGCAACCTCGAAGAGACCGTCACCAGGAACAACCTGGAGGCGGCCGAGGAGATCGTGCGCCAGCTGCGGCTGCGCGACCTGGGCGGCATTGTCGTCATCGACTTCATCGACATGGTCCTGGAGTCGAACAGGGACCTGGTGCTGCGGCGTCTGCTGGAGTGCCTGGGCCGCGACCGCACCAAGCACCAGGTGGCCGAGGTCACCTCGCTGGGCCTCGTGCAGATGACCCGCAAGCGCGTCGGACAGGGCCTCCTGGAGTCCTTCTCCGAGACCTGCGTCCACTGCAACGGGCGCGGCGTCATCGTGCACATGGAGCAGCCGACCGCCGTGGGCGGCGGCGGTGGTTCCAAGCGTGCGAAGAAGCGCGGCAAGGGCGGCAACGGCGGCACGGACCACGAGCACGGTCACGAGCCGCAGGAAACGCACGAGCACGGCCAGGACCACTCGCACGGTCCCGAGGACGCGCCCGTGCCCCTTCAGGAGGAGACGGAGGCGGAACTCGCCGCCGAGGTCGCCGCACCGATCGCTCTGCCGTCGCCGGACTTCGTACCGGACGAGGACCTGTACAGCAGTGCCGCCGAGGCGGAGGAGGCGGCCACCCGCGGCCGTGGCCGCCGCAGGGCGTCGCGCAAGGCGTCGTCCCCGGCAGGTGCGCCGCGCGGCAGGACGTCGCCGGCGGACTACATCGAGCACGCGTCGCCGCTCAAGGGGAAGGGCACCGCGGTGGCCGCCCCGGAGACGGAGCGGGCCGCGGAGCCGGTCGCCGAAGCGACGCCCGAGCCGGTCGCCGAGGCCGAGCCGGTGACCGCTGCCGTCGAGGCGCCGGCCGAGGCCGCCGTCGAGGCACCCGCGGAGACGGAGGCCGCTCCGGCGCCGCGTGGCCGCCGTCGGGCGACCCGCAAGGCGTCCGCCCCGGCGGGCTCGCCCCAGGGTGCGCAGGCGCCCGCCGCCGACGCCGACGCCGACGAGGCGAAGGCGGCCCCGGCCGCCGAAGCCGTCGCCGAGCCGCAGCCCGCCGCCCAGGCTCCGGCCCAGGAGGCCGCCGCGGCACCCGTCGCGGCGCCCGCTGCCGACGCCGCCCCGCCGCGGGCCCGTCGCCGGGCCACCCGTAAGGCCACCGCCCCCGCGGGTTCGCCCGCAGGGTCGGCCGAGGCCGCCGTACTCGTGGTCGAGACCACCCCGTCGGCGACCGTCAAGCAGGCCGAGGAGCCCGCGGCCGACAGCGCCGAGCCCACGAAGGCGCAGGCGTCCGAGGGCGACGAGGCACCCGCTCCGGCCAAGAAGACGGCACGCAAGACCGCCGCCAAGAAGGCCACCACCGCCAAGAAGGCCGCACCGGCCAAGAAGGCGGCGGCGAAGAAGACCACCGCGAAGAAGGCCGCCACCAAGACGGCGGCCACGAAGACGGCGGCCAAGAAGACTGCGAAGAAGACGGCCGCGGCGGACCAGCAGACGCTGCCGTCCGTGTCCGCCCCCGCGCAGGACTGACCTGGTGCGGGCGGGCGGTACCGGTGACACCGGTACCGCCCGCCCGCACCATCGGACACACCCGCAGTACCCGGCGGAACCGGCCCCGGCCGGGCCCGGGGTGGCCGGGGCCCGATCGGGCCCCGGCCACCCCGGCATCCGGGAGCAGCACCCCGGAGCAACCGGGACCTACGGCCCACGGCCGCGACAAGCCCCTGAACCACGGAGAGTTCGAACCCTCATGAGCAACAGCGCCACCCCTCGCCCCATACGCAAGGCCGTCATCCCCGCCGCCGGCCTGGGCACCCGCTTCCTTCCGGCGACGAAGGCCACTCCCAAGGAGATGCTGCCCGTCGTCGACAAGCCCGCGATCCAGTACGTGGTCGAGGAAGCCGCCGGGGCCGGACTCTCCGACGTCCTCATGGTGACCGGCCGCAACAAGCGCCCGCTTGAGGACCACTTCGACCGCAACTACGAGCTGGAGTCCGCCCTCACCAAGAAGGGCGACGCGGACCGTCTGGCCCGTGTGCAGGAGTCCAGTGACCTGGCGACCATGCACTACGTCCGCCAGGGCGACCCCCGGGGCCTGGGGCACGCCGTCCTGTGCGCCGCCCCGCACGTCGGCGACGAGGCCTTCGCCGTCCTCCTCGGCGACGACCTGATCGACCCCCGCGACCCCCTCCTCGCCCGCATGGTCGAGGTCCAGCAGACGTACGGCGGCAGCGTCGTCGCCCTCATGGAGGTCGACCCCCAGCAGATCCACCTGTACGGCTGCGCGGCCGTCGAGACCACCGCCGACGGCGACGTCGTGAAGATCAGCGGCCTCGTCGAGAAGCCCAGCACCGAGGACGCCCCCAGCAACCTCGCCATCATCGGCCGCTACGTCCTGGACCCGGCCGTCTTCGACGTCCTGCGCGACACCGCGCCCGGCCGCGGCGGCGAGATCCAGCTCACCGACGCCCTCCAGACGCTGGCCGAGGACGAGAAGGTCGGCGGCCCCGTCCACGGCGTCGTCTTCAAGGGCCGCCGCTACGACACCGGCGACCGCGGCGACTACCTGAAGGCCATCGTGCGTCTCGCCGCCGAGCGCGCCGACCTCGGCCCGGACTTCAAGACGTGGCTGCGCGGCTACGTCACGGAAGAGATGTAGACCCTCCGCCCCACCCCGTACACCCCCTGCTCGACCCGCACGAAGGAGAACCCCATGATCGGCCTGGTACTGGCGGCGGGCGCCGGACGGCGTCTGCGCCCCTACACCGACACGCTGCCCAAGGCGCTCGTCCCCGTCGACGGCGACACCACCGTCCTGGACCTCACCCTGGGGAACTTCGCGAAGGTCGGGCTGACGGACGTCGCGATCGTCGTCGGCTACCGCAAGGAAGCCGTCTACGCACGCCAGGCCGAGCTGGAGTCGAAGTACGGCGTGAAGCTCACGCTCATCGACAACGACAAGGCCGAGGAGTGGAACAACGCCTACTCCCTGTGGTGCGCCCGCGACGTCCTCAAGGAGGGCGTCATCCTCGCCAACGGCGACACCGTCCACCCCGTGTCCGTCGAGCAGACCCTCCTCGCCGCCCGCGGCGACGGGCAGCAGATCATCCTCGCCCTCGACACGGTGAAGAACCTCGCCGACGAGGAGATGAAGGTCGTCACCGACGGGTCCGGCGCCGTCCAGAGGATCACCAAGCTGATGGACCCGGCGTCCGCCACCGGCGAGTACATCGGCGTCACCCTCATCGAGCCCGACGCGGCAGAGGCCCTCGCCGACGCCCTGAAGGCCACCTTCGAGCGCGACCCCGACCTGTACTACGAGGACGGCTACCAGGAACTCGTGAACCGCGGCATGCGCATCGACGTCGCACCCATCGGCGACCTCAAGTGGGTCGAGATCGACAACCACGACGACCTCACCAGGGGCCGGGAGATCGCGTGCCAGTACTGACCCGGCTGATCCCCTCGCCGGTCGTCGTCGACATCTCCAGGGGCGCCCTGGACGATCTCGCCGGCGTACTGGCGGACCAGCGGATCTCCGGCTCGGGCTCGCTCGCCGTGGCCATCAGCGGCGGCTCGGGACGGGTGCTGAAGGAACGCCTGGCACCCGTCCTGCCCGGCGCCGACTGGTACCCCGTCACCGAGGGCACCATCGACGCCGCGGTCAAGCTCGCCGACGACATCAAGGGCCGCAAACGGTACGACGCGGTCGTCGGGCTCGGCGGCGGAAAGATCATCGACGTCGCCAAGTACGCCGCGGCCCGCATCGGCCTGCCCATGGTCGCCGTCGCGACGAACCTCTCGCACGACGGCCTGTGCTCCCCGGTGTCCATCCTGGACAACGACAACGGACGCGGCTCCTACGGCGTGCCCACGCCCATCGCGATGCTCATCGACCTCGACGTCATCCGCGACGCCCCGCCCCGCTTCGTACGCTCCGGAATCGGCGACGCCCTGTCCAACATCTCCGCGGTCGCCGACTGGGAACTGTCCCACCAGGTCAACGGGGAGAAGATCGACGGCCTGGCCGCCGCCATGGCCAGGCAGGCCGGCGAAGCCGTACTGCGCCACCCCGGCGACGTCACCCAGGACGCGTTCCTGACCGTCCTCTCCGAAGCGCTCGTCCTGTCCGGCATCTCCATGTCGATCAGCGGCGACACCCGCCCCTCCTCCGGCGCCTGCCACGAGATCAGCCACGCCTTCGACCTGCTCTTCCCGCAGCGCGCCGCGCTCCACGGCGAACAGGTCGGCATCGGCGCCGTCTTCGCGATGCACCTGCGCGGAGCGCGCGAGGAGGCCGGACTGTTCGCCGACGTACTGCGCAGACACGCCCTGCCGGTCCTCCCCGGCGACATCGGATTCACCGTCGAGGAGTTCGTCACCGCGGTGCGGTACGCCCCGCAGACGCGCCCCGGGCGCTTCACCGTCCTCGAACACCTCGACCTGTCCGAGGACGGCATCAGGGACGCCTACCACACCCTGGTGAAGGCCGTCGGACGGAGCCCGGACCACCACAGCGGCGGGCGCTAGCCCGGTTTGACCCACCGGTCGAGGTCCCGTAACTTTGACCGTCGGCGTCTTTTTGTGCGCCAAACCCCTGAGCAACCCCCTCCCGGGCCACTTCGGTGCGCACGGGAGAGGCCGCTCGTCCTGTTCGCGCCGGAAGCGGCTGGCATCAGGGGTCCCGTCTTCGAGTGAGAGTGAGATCCGCGTGTACGCCATCGTGCGCAGCGGTGGTCGCCAGCACAAGGTTGCTGTCGACGACATCGTTGAGGTTGACAAGATTTCCACTGCCAAGGTTGGCGACACGGTCGAGCTTTCGACTCTGCTCGTTGTCGACGGCGACTCCGTCACCAGCGACCCGTGGGTCCTGGCCGGGATCAAGGTCACGGCCGAGGTCGTGGACCACCACAAGGGCGAGAAGATCGACATTCTCCGCTACAAGAACAAGACCGGTTACCGCCGTCGCCAGGGTCACCGCCAGCAGTACACGGCGATCAAGGTCACCGGTATCCCCACGGCTGCGAAGTAAAGGGACTGAGACATGGCACACAAGAAGGGCGCATCGTCCACTCGGAACGGTCGCGACTCCAACGCTCAGCGGCTCGGCGTCAAGCGCTTCGGCGGCCAGGCCGTCAACGCCGGTGAGATCCTGGTCCGCCAGCGCGGCACCCACTTCCACCCGGGCACGGGCGTCGGCCGTGGCGGCGACGACACGCTGTTCGCCCTCGCCGCCGGTGCGGTCGAGTTCGGCACGCACCGTGGCCGCAAGGTCGTGAACATCGTTCCGATCGCCGGCTGAACAAGCCTGCCTTCCTTCGGGACCACCTCACCGCGAGGGCGGTCCTGAGCGATACACAGCACGTTCCGAGGGCGGACGCTCTTTCCCGGGCTACGGGGAAGCGTGTCCGCCCTCGGCGTGTTACGTATGTAGACATTCCGCATGACCTGTACTGGAGGACACCCATGACCACCTTCGTGGACCGCGTCGAACTGCATGTCGCCGCGGGTAACGGAGGCCACGGCTGCGCCTCCGTACACCGTGAGAAGTTCAAGCCGCTCGGCGGCCCGGACGGCGGCAACGGCGGACGCGGCGGCGACATCATCCTCGTCGTCGACCAAGCAGTGACCACCCTGCTCGACTACCACCACAGCCCCCACCGCAAGGCCACCAACGGCCAGCCCGGCGCAGGCGACAACCGCTCCGGCAAGGACGGCCAGGACCTGGTCCTACCCGTCCCGGACGGCACCGTCGTCCTCGACAAGGACGGCAACGTACTGGCCGACATGGTCGGCCAGGGCACCACGTTCATCGCGGGCGAAGGCGGCCGCGGCGGCCTCGGCAACCTCGCACTCTCCTCGGCCCGACGCAAGGCCCCCGGCTTCGCGCTGCTCGGCGAGCCCGGCAAGTCCCGCGACATCGTCCTGGAACTCAAGACCGTCGCCGACGTGGCCCTGGTCGGCTACCCGAGCGCGGGCAAGTCCTCCCTGATCTCCGTGCTGTCCGCGGCCAAGCCCAAGATCGCGGACTACCCGTTCACCACGCTCGTCCCCAACCTGGGCGTGGTGACGGCCGGCTCCACCGTCTACACCATCGCCGACGTCCCCGGCCTGATCCCCGGCGCCAGCGAAGGACGCGGCCTCGGCCTCGAATTCCTGCGGCACGTCGAACGCTGCTCGGTCCTCGTCCACGTACTGGACACCGCGACCCTGGAATCCGACCGCGACCCGGTCTCCGACCTCGACGTCATCGAGGAAGAGCTCAAGCTGTACGGCGGCCTGGACGACCGTCCGCGCCTCGTCGTCCTCAACAAGGTCGACATCCCCGACGGCAAGGAACTCGCGGACATGATCCGCCCGGAGCTCGAAGCCCGCGGCTACAAGGTCTTCGAAGTGTCCGCCGTCTCCCGCACAGGGCTGAAGGAACTCTCCTTCGCCCTCGCCCAGGGCATCTCCAAGATGCGCGCCCGCAAGCCCCAGGAAGAGGCGACCCGCATCGTCATCCGGCCCAAGGCCGTCGACGACAGCGGCTTCACCGTCCTCAAGGACGAGGAAGAGAACGTCTTCCGGGTGCGCGGCGAAAAGCCCGAGCGCTGGGTGCAGCAGACCGACTTCAGCAACGACGAAGCGGTGGGCTACCTCGCCGACCGCCTCAGCCGCCTCGGCGTCGAAACCCAACTGATGAAGGCGGGCGCCCGCGCCGGCGACGCCGTCGCCATCGGCTCCGACGAGAACTCCGTCGTCTTCGACTGGGAGCCCACCGTCATGGCCGGTGCCGAGATGCTCGGCCGTCGCGGCGAGGACCACCGCCTGGACGAACCCCGCCCGGCGGCCACGCGCCGCAAGGACCGCGACGCGGAGCGGGACAACTCGCAGCAGGAGTACGACGAGTTCAAACCCTTCTAGGACGTGCTGCGCGCGACCTCGTAGCCCGTACGGGGCGCACCCGTCCCGGTGCACCAGGCACGTCACGCGGTGCGCGACGCACGCGCCCGTGGTGCGCCCGTGGTGCGTCCGTTGTGCGACGGAGTACGGGCCGGGACGAGACGCGGACGACGCGGCAACCGCTCGCGCACACGCCGCCGACCCACCGCGGGGCCCGGCCGCCGGAGACCTTTCCGGCGGCCGGGCCCCGCAGCCCTTCCCGGCACAGCCCGACCGACCGCAGACCTCCCTCGCGCACCGGTCGGCACACGTGCCCACCGCCCTCCACCGGGCCCGCACAGGGACATACCCTTGGAGGCCCGTGGCCGTCGCAGAGCTGTGCGCAGGACCACGTCGCGCCCGGAACCGGGCCGTGAGGAACGGTGCAACAGCAAGAGGAGCCACAGGGTGCAACCCGCACGCAACGGGGCGGCAGTCAGCGTCGTCGTCATCGTCCACAACGACGCCGACCACATCACCACCGCCGTCGAGTCCGCCCTCGCGCAGGGCACCGCCGTCGGCGAAGTGCTCGTCGTCAACGACGCCTCCACGGACGGCACCCGCCGACAAGTCGACGCCCTCGCCGCCCGCCACCCCCGGGTGCGTCCCCTGCACCGCACGGTCAACAGCGGCGGTTGCGGCACCCCCCGCAACGACGGCATCGCCGCCGCCGCACACCCCTACGTGATGTTCCTGGACAGTGACGACGTGTACCCGACGGGCGCCGTCGACGCCCTGCTGGCCGCCGCCACCGAGGACACCGACGTCGTCGCCGGGCAGTGCGTACGCCGCGAACTGCCCGAGGGCCGCGACACGATGTGGGCCCCCGCCCTCTACGACCCCGCCGCGGGCGCCACCCTGCCCGGCACCGTCCTCGACGGCATCGGCGCACACCCCGCATTCCTGCTCGACACCCTGTCCGTCAACAAGCTCTACCGGCGCGACTTCCTCACCGAGCACGCCGTCGCCTTCCCCGACGGCGCCTTCCACTACGAGGACTTCGTCTACACCGCGAAGGTGTACGCGGCCGCCCCCCGCCTCGCCGTCGTCGCCGCCCCCGTCTACATCTGGCACGTACGGCGCGACGCCGCAGAACTGTCCATCTCGCTGCGCCGCGCCACCATCGCCAACTGGGAACACCGCGTGGAAGCACACCGCCAAGTCGTCCAGGAGTTCCGCGAAGCGGGACAGGACGCACTCGCCGTCGCCGCACAGACCAAGTTCCTCGACTACGACCTGCCCATGTACGTACGGGAACTGCCGCAACGCAACGCCGGCTACCGGACCGACTGGTGGCAGGCCACGCGCGCCCACCTCGCCACCTTCGACGCCCAGGCATACGAACAAGCCGAGGCCCCCTCCCGCTGGCTGGCCCGCGCCCTGCTCGCCTGGCAGACCCCGGCCGAGCTCACACGCGTGGTGGCACTGGCCGCCCAGCCGCCCCGGCTGCTGCCCCCGACGCCCACGAACAGCGACGGCACGCCCGTCCTCGCGACCGAGCAGCCCGAAGTGATCCTCGACGGGCTGCGCGAACTGCCCGCCGAGAAACTCCCGGTGACCGTCAACGGCACCCTCGGCGTGGGGTCCACGCTCACCTTCACCGTGACGGTGCCCGAACTCCACGGGCTGCTCGCCCCCCTGAAGCCGCAACGCCTCCTGCTGCGCCTAGCTGAACAGCGGGACGCCCGCCCCGCCCTGGAACTCGAACAGCCCCTGCGGCGCAGTGGCGACGACGCCTGGCAGACCCGGTTCTCCGTCCGCGCCGGCGACCTGGCCGACCGCACACGGCTCACGGCCTGGCGGGTACGCGCCGAAGTGGTGTGCGCCGACGGCGCCCGCATCCCCGCCGAGGTGCGGGCCGCCACCCCGGGCACCGCACGCCGCAGTGTCGTCCTCGCCGCAGGACGGCCCCTGCTCGTCCAGGCACACGTGACGCCCCGCCAGGCACTCATGGTGCGGGTCGTCGGCGGCGTACAGGGCGGACTGGACGTGGTGGGCCGCCGCCTCAAGCGACTGGCGCGCAAGGCGAAGTAACCGGACAGGGAATAGCCGGACAGAGAAAGGGCCCCTTCCGCGCATCGCGGAAGGGGCCCACCTCCATGGGGTGCGAGGGACTGTCGCTACTACCGCTCCAGGAACGTGAAGAGTTCTTCCCACCGCTGAGTGATCGACTCGGGGGAGTAGCGCTGGACGTTCTCCCGGGCGGCTTCGCCCATCCGGTCACGCAACTCCTGGTCCTGCATCAGGCGCACCAACTGCCGCGCCAGCTCGGGGGTGTTGCCGGGACGGGCCAGCAGCCCGTCGACGCCGTCCTGGATGATCTCGTGCACACCCGGCGCACAGTCGAACGCCGCACACGGTACCCCGCACGCCATCGCTTCCAGCAGCGCCAGCGGGAAGCCCTCGCCGCGCGAGGACTGCGCGAAAACCGAAGCGCCGTGCAGGGCGCCGACCACGTCACGGGTCTGCCCGGCCCACTCGACCGAGTCGTCCAGCCCCAGACCCGACGCCTGCTTCTTGAGCGAGTGCTCAAGCTCGCCCGCGCCGTACAGCTTCAGCTTCCAGCCCGGCACCTGCGGCGCCGCGTCCGCCCAGGCGTCGAGCATCATGTCGAGGCCCTTCTGGTGGCTGAGCCGTCCGATGCTCACGACCGTCTTCTCCGAACGCGGTGAAACCGTTTCCGGCATCATCGGCAACGGATTCGGCATGAAACCGACGTTGTTGAGACCACGCACCGCCCACATGTCGGCGTCCTCCTGCGTGAGCAGCAGCAGCCGGTCGACGTTCTTGTAGTGCTTGAGCACCCGGTTGAAGCGTGAGGACTGACGCGAGTACTCGTAGCTCTCGTGGCTCATCCCGATGACCGGGTGACCGGCCGTGTCGGCCAGCTCCACCCACTCCATCGCCCACACCTGGGTCACGACGATCATCGCGCCCGGCGCGGCCGTACGGAACATCCGGGACAGCTTCGCCGAAGCCTCCCGCATGCCCGCCTCGCGCCGCTTGTTGTGCAGCCGGGCGGCGACGTCCACCTTGCCGCGCACACCCGTGACCGGCTTGTGCCCCGGCGGCCGCCGACCGTACAGCGTGACCGTCTTGAACGGAGGGTTCTCCCCGAGGTCCATAGGGACCTCGGAGGGCGCGATGCCGACAATGGTCACCCGGTGGCCGCGCTCCGCCAGCAGCGCCGCCATCTGGGCCTGCCAACGGGCCACACCGCCCAGTTCGTCGACCTCGTTGGCCACGAAGAAGATGTCGCGTCGCTTCACCGGGCGTCGCCCTTTCCTCCGAAGAAGCGGTCCGCGATCTGCGCGGCCGCGTCACCGTGGTCGTACTCGCCGTACCGGTCCACGAATTCCTTCACCTGCGGCCCGTACCGATCACGAACACCGTCCAGGTCCTCCAGCACCGCGTACAGCGCCTCCTCATCACGCGGCACCGGGCCCGGAGCCGTCTCGATCAGGTCGAAGTACGTGCCGCGGATGTCCTGCGCGTACTCCTCCCAGTCGTACGCGAAGAAAATCATCGGACGCTGCAACAGCGCGTAGTCGAACATCACCGACGAGTAGTCCGTGATCAGCGCGTCCGACGCCAGGAGCAGCGGCGTGATGTCCGGCTCCTCCGACACGTTGATGACGCGCCCGGCCATCGCCGGCGGCAGCGCCACCTGATTGAGGTAGTGCGTGCGCACCAACAGCGTGAACTTGTCGCCGAACCTCTCTGCCAGCGTCTCCACGTCGAAGGGGAACTCGAACTTGCGGACCTTGCCGCCGGCGTTGGCCCGGAACGTCGGCGCGTACAGCACGACCGGCAGCCCCGGACGGATGCCCAGGCGCTTCTTCAGCTCCGTGACCTCCCGGCTCTCCCCGGTCGCGTCCCGGTCCTTCACCAAGGCGTCGTTGCGCGGGTACCCCGTACGCAGCAGCTTGCTCTCCGGCACCCGATAGGCACGCGCCAGCGTCCGCACGTCGTGCTCCGAACGGACCACGAAGTGGTCGAAGCGGTCCAGCGACGCCTGGTACGCCGCCTGCTCGCCCTCCGACATCAGACGGTAGCCGGGCTCGTCGAAGCCCATGCGCTTGAGCGCGGAGCCGTGCCAGGTCTGGATGTACGTCGTCTCGGGGCGCTTGCGCAGCTTCAGCGGGAAGCCCTGGTTGTCGACCCAGAACTCCGCCTGTGCGAGCGCCCGCAGGTACTTCCACGACCAGCGCTGCACCAGCTCGACGTCGGCCGGGAAACCGACCGGCTTGGCGCCCGCGTACGACCAGATCGCGTGGATCGGGGCACCACGCCGCTTCAGCTCCTCGTACAGGGCACGAGGGCTGTCGCTGTACTGCTTGCCCAGATGGCTCTCGAAGACGACGGTGCCCTTGCGGACGGGCAGCGCCTTGATCATGCGGTGGTAGCCGTCGATCTTGCGCGGCCCGGAGTTGAGGTCCTTGCGCACGTCCCGTGCCTTGCGGTACGTCGTCTTGGCGATCCGCGCGGGCAAACTGTCCATGTTGTTCCGGATCAGCGCACGGGCCTTCTGCGAGGCCGCGCTGTGCTGCACGACGTGGAAGGCCAGGTGGCCGCGCCCGGACACCTCCGCCTCGATGCGGTCGCCCGCCAGCCGCGTCAACCGGGGACGGACGGTCAGCAGACCGGTGCGCTCTATGTCGGTGCTGCCGACGGTGATCGCGCTGATCGTCGTCCTGCCGTCGACCTTCAGGTGCATCCGCACGTTCCACACGTCGTCCACGATGCCCAGCGGACGCAGCTCCTTGGCCAGCGGCAGGGTGGCCTCCCAGAATACCCTCTCGCCCTCCACCCGCACACTGCGGACGGGGAAGCGGAAGGACTGGAAACCGGCGCGGCGCGCCTTGAGGACGATCTCCGCGGACAGCTTCGCGTCCGGCCCGATCTTGCCCAGGGGATTGACGACCGCACCGCTGACGACGACGTCCGAGGGGCGCTCGGAGTAGCTGACCAGGCGGTTGCGCAGGTCCAGCTTCTCGACCGGCTTGGTGTGGTAGCCAAGGTCCGTGACGTCCAGCAGGGCGCGCGCGTGCGGGTCCTCCAGGTGCTCCTCGCACCAGTAGATCCGGCCGTCCTTCTCCACCAGCGGCACCGCGAGCTTGCTCCGGTTCAGGAGCATGTCGATCGCCGGCATCAGCTTGTCCCAGTCCTCCTGAAGGAGCAGGTACGCGCAGATGGCGTGGGCCGGGTGCAGTTCGCTGTACGCCTCCGGGGCGAAGGACTGGACGTACTCCCTGGCCATCCCGGCGAAGGCGTGCCGGTAGTCGTCGTCCAGGAACGGCAGTTCGCGCAGGTAGAGGACCAGGTCGTGCTTCAGGAACTTGACGTCCTTGTGCAGCTTCAGATCGTCCATGCCGCGGGACTTGAGGATGGCGTCGATCCGCCGGTGGATCTCCACCCGGTCCGCGAAGTTGTTGATTTCGTTCCGGCGGTTACTGATCGACTTCTTCTCGGTCTTCTCGACCACATTCCAGTAATAAACGGTATTCGGAATGAGAGTGATGCGGGAGGCCGCGAGATATGCCTGCGCCGAGAAAAGGAGGTCCTCGTAATGGATCCGCTTCGGGAAGGAGAGGTTGCTCTCGATCAGGAATTCGCGCCGGTAACACTTATTGGTCGACAGGGTGTCGAAAACCAGCAGATCGGGCAGTTCGGCGACGGAGTCGAGCGTGCGCGTGGAGTTGTACAGCCAGCGGTACCACTCGGTCGTCTTGCCGTGACGGTTGTCGACGTGGACGCGCAGACACAGGCCGGACACCAGGTCCGCCCCGGTGGTCTCGGCGGCTTCCAGCATGTTCCGGCACGCGTTGAGCTCAAGAGTGTCGTCGCTGTCCAGGAACATCACATAGCGGCCGCGGGCCACCGCGATTCCCTGGTTGCGCGGCTCGCCGCAACCGCCGCTGTTCTCCTCCAGTTGGATCGCGCGGACCCGGTCGGGGCATTGTGCCGCGAGTTTCCTGGCCACGGCGTACGAACCGTCCGTGGAACAGTCGTCCGCGATGATCACCTCGACGTTGTGCAGCGTCTGGTCCAGGACCGACTGCACGGCCGTCGGCAACCGCTCGGCATCGTTGTAGACGATGACCACAACGCTGATGTCCGGCACGGTCGTCACGGTCGTCGGCAGGCCGTCCGGCGAGGGAGACGGGCTTGACAAGGCCACCTCTGTGTTCACGTCCTCGATACGTTTCGATTACTGATCCCCCGCGACGGCGGGTCCGTGGGGGAGGGCCGACCGGGGGAGAACCCTGAAGGATCCTGGGGATTTCGGCAGTCCCGGCCAGGCTAGCCTACGGACGAAGCCCTCCCGCCCCGCCCGCAGAGGCACCGATCGGCGGTCATTGCCGCTCTGTATAGTGCCTCCATGACTTGGCTGGTAACGGGCGGTGCGGGATACATCGGCTCACACGTGGTAAAGGCTCTCGCCGACGGCGGTGAAAGCGTCGTGGTGGTCGACGACCTGAGCACCGGAGACGAAACGCGGATTCCCGCGGGCGTCGCCCTGGAACGAGGGTCCGTACTCGACCGCGCACTGCTCGACGCCGTCCTGGAGCGGCACGCCGTCACCGGCGTGGTGCACATCGCCGCGAAGAAGCAGGTCGGCGAATCCGTGGCAGAGCCGCTGTTCTACTACCGCGAGAACGTGGGCGGCCTGCAAACCGTTCTCGAAGCCTCGGCCGCCGCCGGAGTCAAGCGATTCCTCTTCTCCTCCTCCGCGGCCGTCTACGGAATGCCCGACGTGGAACTGGTCACCGAGGACACTCCCTGCCTGCCCCTGAGCCCGTACGGCGAGACCAAACTGGCCGGCGAATGGATGGTCGAAGCGGTCGGCCGGGCACACGGCATGGCCACCGCCTGCATGCGCTACTTCAACGTGGCCGGCGCCGCCTCCCCCGAACTGGGCGACCCAGGCGTCTTCAACCTCGTGCCCATGGTCTTCGAACGACTGAAGGCCGGCCGGTCGCCGCTGATCTTCGGCGACGACTACCCGACGGCGGACGGCACCTGCGTCCGCGACTACATCCACGTCGCCGACATCGCCTCCGCACACGTCGCCGCGGCCCGCAAGCTCACCGCCGACCCCGACGCCCGCCTCGTCCTCAACATCGGCAAGGGGGAAGGCGTCTCGGTCGCGGAGATGATCGACGTCATCCGCGAGGTCTCCGGCCACGAGGACATCAAGGCCGAGATCGCCCCGCGTCGGGCCGGCGACCCCGCCCGGGTCGTCGCCTCCGCCGAGCGCATCCGCACCGAACTGGACTGGGAAGCCCGCCACGGCGTCCGCGACATGGTCGAGTCGGCGTGGGCAGGCTGGCGCCACCGCCACCCGCAGAACTGACTGCCGCACCCACGACACGTCGGCGGCGGGCCCCCGGAACATCCGGAGCCCCGCCGCCTCGGCGTTCGCGCCCCCAGGGCCCCGCGACTGCCCCGCGCGTCCCGAGCCCCCGCGACATTCTCCGCCGTGACCTCCCCGCAGCCACCTCCCGGCCCGCCACCGGTAGCGGCCGTCACGCCGGTCCGGCCACCGGAACTGCGGAGCGCTGCGCCCCCGCCCTCACGTACATTGCGGGCAGGCAGCAACAGGGCGACCCGAGGGGATGTACGGACGTGTCAGGGGCAAGCGGCGACCGGACGGCGGCACACAGCGCGAGGAAGGCCGTCACCGACGCCCGCAGGGTCGTCGTCAAGGTCGGCTCCTCCTCACTGACCACCGCCGCCGGAGGACTCGACGCCGACCGGGTCGACGCCCTCGTCGACGTACTCGCCAAAGTCAGGGCCGGCGGCACCCGCGAAGTCGTCCTCGTCTCCTCCGGCGCCATCGCCGCCGGCCTCGCCCCCCTCGGCCTCCTCAAGCGGCCCAAGGACCTCGCCCGGCAGCAGGCCGCAGCCAGCGTCGGACAAGGCCTCCTCGTCGCCCGCTACACCGCCTCCTTCGCCCGCTACGGAGTGCGCGTCGGCCAGGTCCTGCTCACCGGCACCGACACCAGCCGCCGTGCCCACTACCGCAACGCCTACCGCACCCTCGACCAGCTCCTGGCCATGGGCGCCCTGCCGATCGTCAACGAGAACGACACCGTCGCCACCGACGAGATCCGCTTCGGCGACAACGACCGGCTCGCCGCGCTCGTCGCCCATCTCGTACGCGCCGACCTGCTGGTCCTCCTTTCGGACGTCGACGGCCTGTACGACGGAGATCCGGCCAAGCCCGGCACCTCCCGCATCGCCGAGGTCGCCGCCCCCGAGGACATCGCCCACGTCCAGATCGGCAGCGCAGGCAAGGCCGGAGTGGGCACCGGCGGCATGGTCACCAAGGTCGAGGCCGCCCGCATCGCCGCCGCCGCAGGCATCCCCGTCGTCCTGACCTCCGCGACGTACGCCGCCGACGCACTCGCCGGCCGCGACACCGGCACGTACTTCCACCGCACCGGCCGCCGCAGCGCCGACCGCCTGCTGTGGCTCGCGCACGCCTCCACCCCGCAGGGCGCACTCACCCTGGACGACGGCGCCGTACAGGCCGTCGTCGAGCGGCGCACCTCGCTGCTGCCCGCCGGAATCGCCGCCGTCGAAGGCGAGTTCGGCGCGGGCGACCCCGTCGAACTGCGCGACAGCACCGGCCGGGCGGTCGCCCGCGGACTCGTCAACTTCGACGCGAAAGAACTCCCCCAACTCCTCGGCCGGTCCACCCGCGACCTCGCCAGAGAACTCGGACCCGCCTACGAACGCGAAGTCGTGCACCGCGACGACCTGGTGCTGTTGCGCACCTGAGACCCAGCGGCGAAACGGACGAAGAGTCCCCGAATACGCCCAAGGTGTCCACGAAACGGCTGAAAGTCCAGCCTCCTGGTGGAGACCTTCGGGAAAACGCCCCGCATCGGCCCCAGGACTGGTCAACTTTGTTGCGGGGATACAGCACACAAACGCATCAGGAGGCCGCCGGTGAGACGAGCGCGTCCGGGGGCGCCGCCCCGAGGGACAGCTGAGCGAGCCTTGACGAGTGTCGGGGCCGGAGCGGACTTCGACGACGGCAGCCGCGACAGCGGCCAGGACAGCCCGAGCGCCGACGACGCGGCAAGCCGCGAAGTGAACGCCGACCGGCAACCCCGGACCGGACGGCAACGGCAGAACACCGAGGAGTCCCGCCTCTGGTACATCACACTCAGCGTCTCCGGCACCGAGACACCCCTCACAGAAGTCAGGCGGGGCCTCGAACAGCTCGCCCACGACCACCCCTTCCTGCTGACCAGCCGCTACGCGGCCGACCACGCGGAGATCCGCTACTGGGAAGAAGCCCGCGACCTGCACGACGCGGCAGCGGTCGCCCTGCGGCTGTGGGGCGAACACAGGTCGACGGCCCGACTTCCACCCTGGGAGATCGTCGGCCTCGAAGTCATCGACCGCGACACCTACCACCAGCGGGTGGCCGAGGGATACGGCCCGCCCCCGGCGGCCCCCGTCGGCGTACACCCGTACTGAGCCGAGCCGACCAGGACACCGAGCAGCCCCGGCCCGCCGGGACTGAGCATCCCGGGCCGCCGACACCGGACAACGCCGCACCCGGACCCGCCGCACCGCCCCGGCCGCCGACCCCGTCGGACGGGGCGGGCGGCGCGGGGTGCAGCGCGAGGCGTCGTCTCGGAGTCCGGGACGACGGACGAACGGCCCCGCGCGCAGGATTACGCTGCGGACATGACCTCGCACACCGCTCCCGCCGACGCCACGGCCGCCACCGCCGACGGCCGCTCCCCGGTCCTCGCCGCCGCCACCCGGGCCCGTGAGGCCGCAGCCGCCCTCGCGCCGCTGCCGCGTGCCGCGAAGGACGCGGCGCTGATCGCTGTCGCCGACGCGCTCCTCGCCCGTACGGAAGAGATCATCGACGCCAACGCCGAGGACGTCGCGCGCGCCCGCGAGGCGGGCACCGCCGAGTCCGTCGTCGACCGGCTCACCCTCACCCCCGAACGAGTACGGGCCATCGCCTCCGACGTGCGCGACGTGGCCGCGCTGCCCGACCCGGTCGGCGAGGTGGTACGCGGATCGACCCTGCCCAACGGCATCGACCTGCGCCAGGTCCGCGTCCCGCTCGGCGTCGTCGGCATCATCTACGAAGCACGGCCCAACGTCACCGTCGACGCAGCCGCCCTGTGCCTCAAGTCGGGCAACGCCGTACTGCTGCGCGGCTCCTCCTCCGCGTACGCCTCCAACACGGCCCTGGTGGGCGTGGTGCGCGACGCAGTCGAGCAGGCGGGGCTGCCCGCCGACGCCGTCCAGCTCGTCCCCGGCGAATCCCGCGACGCGGTACGCGAGCTGATGCGCGCCCGCGGCCTGGTCGACGTCCTCATCCCGCGTGGCGGCGCCTCCCTGATCCGCACGGTCGTCGAAGAGTCCACCGTCCCCGTCATCGAGACCGGCACCGGAAACTGCCACGTCTACGTCGACAGCCGCGCCGACCTCGACATGGCCGTCGACATCCTGATCAACTCCAAAGCGCATCGCGTCAGCGTCTGCAACGCCGCCGAGACCCTCCTCGTCCACAAAGACATCGCGGACGCGTTCCTGCCGCGCGCCCTGGACGCCCTCGCGGAAGCAGGCGTGACCGTCCACGCAGACGCACATGTCCTGACATTCGCGGGCAGCTCGAAGGCCACCGTCCTGCCGGCCGTCGAGGCGGACTGGGAGACCGAGTACCTGTCGTACGACATCGCCGCAGCCGTCGTGGACTCCCTCGACGACGCCGTCGGCCACATCCGCCGCTGGTCCTCCGGACACACCGAAGCCATCGTCACCACCTCGCAGGCCGCCGCCCGCCGCTTCACCCAGCTCGTCGACTCCACAACTGTCACGGTCAACGCCTCGACCCGCTTCACCGACGGCGGACAGTTCGGCTTCGGCGCCGAGATCGGCATCTCCACGCAGAAACTGCACGCGCGCGGCCCGATGGGACTGCCCGAGCTGACCTCGACGAAATACATCGTCACGGGAGACGGCCACACCCGCTGACACGGGAGACGGCCACACCCGCTGAACCGTCCCGACGCCCCCGATAGACGCTGCACTCCGCCCGTTCTCTGCCCAAAACGACCTTCTGCGTCTACGCTGAACGGGTGCCGGACGACGTGGAGGGCAAGCCGTTCCCGGATGGCTGGGAGCCCGACGACGACCGCGGGGGCGCGGACGAGGACTTCGCCTCCGTGGTCTTCGACGAGGCATTCGTCAAAGCCGCCGCATTCCACGAACCCAGCGCGGTGGAGAGGCTGCTGGCCGCCGCCCAGGCGCGCGCCGACGCGGAGGCCGCCCGCCCCCGGCCCGGCAAGCACCCGCCCGGCCACGCACCGCACGGCAGAAGCTCCTTGCGCCCGCCGCACGGTCACGACTTCGACGGCGGGTACGACGGCGCCTTCCCCGCGCCGTACGGGCGGCACGGCGGCGCCCTGCGCCCCTACCGCAACTCCTCACGCTGGCACCGTCCCGTCGCCTGGCTCCTCGCCCTGCTGATGGGCATCGGCCTGGTGGTGTTCGCGTTCGCCGCCGTGTACCGGGGCGCCTCCGGCAACAGGGACGGCCAGGTGCCCTCACCCGCGGCCACGGGGGTCGACACACCGGCCTCCGGCCCGCGACGGGGAGCGGAGAGCGATGCCGGCGGCAGCGGCCCCTCCGCATCGGCGCAATACACCGCGCCGACGTCCTCCGCCCGGCCGTCCATCCCCTGAACGTCTCACCTCAAACCTTTAACGTCACTGCAAGTGGCGGGAGTTGTCCCGAAGTTCGGCCGTGCCAGAACGTTTACCTTCGCCTCCCGCGACCTACTCTGAAAGGGAGACTCTCCCCACCGCAGGGCCCAGCGCTCAGGGAGAAGCGATGGCAGGTCGATCGGACCCGCCCGAGGGCATCCCGCCCGAGGGCATCCCCAACAGTGGTGACGACGACTACCCGTCCGTCGTCTTCGACGAATCGTTCGTACGGGCTGCCCGGCTCCAGGAATCCTCCGCGTCGGAACGCGTGGCGGACCACGCCCCGGCCGTCCGTCCGCTGCCCCCCGAGCCCGTCGCCCCGACCGCCACCGCCGTCGTCGGCAACGGCCGCGCACACGTGCTCCTGCTGGTGCTGCTCGTGGCGCTCGCCTTCGGCACCGCCATCTACCTCGGGGCACGCACCCCCGTGCCGTCCGCCGCCTCCGACCGGCGTCCCGAACCGCTGCGCGCGACGGTGATACCCCTGGCCCCCGCAGAAGGGGTGCCCGGCGGAACGCCCGCACAACTCCTCCGGCACAGCCCCGCCGCACAGTTCCGCACCGGAGCCGAGGGCATCCAGCTCCCCGTCGCCCGGAGAACGGCGCACTTCTCGGAGAGCCAGGTGCTGGCGGCACTCACCACGGCCAAGGACTACCTCGTCCAGTCCTCCGTCGATCCCGGCGTCCTGGTCGGCAAGGCACTCCGCCCGGTGCGCATCCTGCTGGACCCCGACCAACTCGACGAATTCGACGCGAGCTTCGCGGCCCCGCAGTCGGCACGGCGCGGCGGAGCACCCGCGGCAGCCGGCTGGCTGGTCCGCTTCGATCCCGCCGAGGTCGCCCTGACGGGCACAGCCCGGGTCAACGGCACCCTGCGGGCCACCGAGATTGCACCCGACGTGCTCGACGTGACCGCCGACCATACCTTCGTCTACCCGCTGCGCCCCGCGACCGGCCCCGGCCGAGAACGGGCCGACGGTGCGTCGCTGTTCACCGTACGGCGCGAACTGCGCTTCCGTTACGACGCGGAGGACCTGCGTCGGCACAGGACGGAACTGGTGAGTTCGTACACCGTGGCAGGACCCCACGCGTGTGCGGCAGCAACGGGCGCGCAACAGTTCTGGCAACCGTTGCTCGCAGGCCCGAGGGCAGCGTCACCGGGCGTTCCTGCGGCGAAGACACCGGCCCCTTCGACGGCTCCGCCCCCTTCGACGGTTCCGGCCCCTTCGGCGGCGTGGCCCGGCACCGACCCGTACACCGCCTCCCGGGCCGTCTGCGGCACCCTGTCACCGCACACGCTGCCCACGCCCCGCCGCTGACCACGAATGGCCGAGCGGCGGGACGCCCGGGAGGGGCAGGAAGAGAGCAGGGTGAGGCGGCGACGGCCCGCTGCGCGGCCTGCCGCACCCCGCGCCGGCCCCACCCTCGCCGGGCACGACCGGCGGAGGAGCGAAGTGAGGACACGACGAAGTCTCGTCCGCACCTGTAGACGTTCCTGCGTCACGCCCCCGGGCCGGACCCGGTGCCGGCCGAGCCGGCCCCGTTGCCCCCGCCGAACTTCCCGCGCAATTTCCCGCCCAGGTCCCCGGCGCCGCCCGCGATGTCCCCGACCAGCTTCATCAGCGGGTCCTTGCTGGTGCGGACCGTGTCCGCGTAGTGCGAGGCGGACTCCTTGAAGGAATCCGTCACGGAGGTGTCCTTGTCCTCGTCCCGCCGCGGGTAGTGACCGTCCATGACCCGCTGGTAGTCGCGGCTTTCGGCCCACTTCTTCAGCTCTGCCGCCCGTACCGTCGTGAACGGGTGCGAACGCGGCAGCACGTTCATGATCTTCAGTACCGAGTCGCGCAGATCGCCGCCCGCCTCGTACTCCTCCGCCTGCTTGAGGAACGCGTCCACGTTCATCTCGTGCAGGTGATTGCCGCCCGCGATCTTCATCAGGCCGCGCATCGACGCCTGCAGGTCCTGACCCACCAGCAGCCCGGCGCGGTCCGCGGAGAGTTCCGATTTGCGGAACCACTCCCGCAGGCCCGTGATGATCGCCATGATCGCGATGTTGCCCAGCGGAATCCAGGCGACCTTCAGCGCCAGACTCGTCAGGAACAGGAGGATCGTCCGGTAGACCGAATGTCCGGACAAAGCATGTCCGACCTCGTGCCCGACGACCGCCCGCATCTCCTCCTCGTCGAGGAGCTCCACCAGACCTGTCGTCACCACGATGATCGGCTCGTCGAGACCGATGCACATCGCGTTGGGCTTCGGGTCCTGCGTGACGTACATCGCCGGAACCTTCTCCAGGTCCAGGATGTAACAGGCGTCCCGCAGCATCGAGTTCAGGTGCGAGAACTGCTCGTCGCTCACCCGCACCGAGTCGGACAGGAACAGCAGCCGCAGACTCCGCTCCGGCAGCAGACCGCTCAGGGCCTTGAAAACCGTGTCGAAACCGCTCAGCTTGCGCAGCGCCACCAAGGCCGACCGGTCCGCCGGGTGCTCGTACGCACGGGAGGAGATACCGGGAAACCGCCTGCGCTGCCGACCGGGGAGCCTCTCCCGGTCACCGCCCGTGAACCCGCCGCCCCCCTGCTCGCTGCCCTGCCCCTGCTCGTGATTGCCGTCTGTCATGACTGACCTCTGCTCTCGTACGAGACATGTCCCGTCCCCCGGACGGCCCTCAGCCTAAGGGGCCCTCCCAGGGCTTCCCCCTTGCTGACGCCGACCCGCCCCGGACCGGTTGCCCGGGGCCCGATATCGCCTCAACGACTGAGTCGGCGTGAGCGTGCCCGGCCGCGCCGCATACGATGTTGCCGAAGTCTCCCCTCCGTCTCCCGATAGGTCCGCGAAGATGAGTTTCCACAGCACCGCAGCCCACCTCGTGACTCTCGCCTCCGGTGAGGGCTCCACGCACGTCGACGAGCACGCCTCCATCAGCCCCCTGGTCACCGGCGGCGGCGCCTTCATCGCGCTCATGCTGCTGCTCTGGATCACCACCCGCTTCAACCGGGACCGCTGAACGGACCGGGGGTCCGGGCCGGGCACACGGGCCAGTAGGGTCTGCACGCATGGGAGAGCAGGAAATGCCCACCGGCCCGGCCGGTAGGGACAGCGCGAGCCGCATGCACGGCGCGCACGGTACGGGCAAGCGACGGATCGGCGTCATGGGCGGCACGTTCGACCCGATCCACCACGGCCACCTGGTGGCCGCCAGCGAGGTGGCCGCACTGTTCCACCTCGACGAGGTGGTGTTCGTACCGACCGGAGAACCGTGGCAGAAGAGCCACAAGCTGGTCACACCCGCCGAGGACCGCTACCTGATGACGGTCATCGCGACCGCGTCCAACCCGCAGTTCTCGGTCAGCCGCATCGACATCGACCGCGGTGGGCCGACATACACCATCGACACCCTGCGGGACCTGCGCGCGCTCAACGCCGACGCGGACCTGTTCTTCATCACCGGCGCCGACGCGCTCTCGCAGATCCTCACCTGGCGCGACGCCGAGGAACTCTTCGCCCTCGCCCACTTCATCGGCGTCACCCGCCCCGGACACGACCTGTCGTCCGACGGGCTGCCCGAGGGCGGTGTCTCCCTCGTGGAAGTGCCCGCTCTCGCGATCTCCTCGACGGACTGCCGCGCGCGAGTACGCGGTGGCGACCCCGTCTGGTACCTGGTGCCCGACGGCGTGGTCCGCTACATCGACAAGCGCGAGCTGTACCGGGACTGACGGCGAGCGGCACGGAGCAGCAGGAGCAGGACGGAAAGGGGGCACCGGTGAACGATCGCCAGAACCCGTACGACCCGTACGCGCATGATCCCTACGCGCAGCCGCAGCCGGAGATCATCGGCTACGACGCGTACGGACAACCGGTGTACCAGCAAACCGCACCACCGCAGCAGTACGACCCGTACGGCCGCCCCCCACCGCAGTCTCCGCAGCCCCAGGGGTACGAGTACGACCCGTACCCCCAGCGGCCGCAGCAGCCCGCACAGTACGACCCGTACGCGCAGCAGCAGTCGCCACCGCAGCAGGCCGCGCCACCTCACGAGGGGTACGGCTACGACACCGGCGGACAGCAGCCGTGGGTTCCGCAGCAATCTCCCGTTCCGCAGTCCCAGCAGCCCCGCTCGGCACCCGCGGACTCCGAGGAGATCCCTGCCGAACCGCCCCGCGAGGAAGTTTCCGCACAACGCCGCACGGAAGCCCCCCAGTACGCCACCGAACAGTTCTCCTTCGTGGAGGAACCGGACGACAACTCCGAAGACGTCATCGACTGGCTGAAGTTCACCGAGAGCCGCACCGAACGCAGGGAGGAAGCCAAACGACGGGGCCGCTCCCGAGTGGTGGCCCTCGCCGTCGTTCTCGCTCTCGTCGTCGTGGGCGCAATGGGCTACCTCTGGTACGCCGACAAACTGCCCGGCCTCTCCTCCGGGAAGAACGACAAGCCCAGCGTGGCCGGCGCGCAGAAGCGCGACGTGATCGCCCTGCACCTGCACAACACCAAGAAGCCCGGCATGACGTCGACGGTACTGCTCGTCGACAACGCCAGCACCGGACAGGGCACCACCGTCCTGTTGCCGAACTCGCTCTCTCTCGCCGGCGACAACGGCGTCACCACCACCCTCGCCAAATCCGTCGAGGACGACGGTTCGGCAGGCACCCGCGAGTCCCTCGGCACAGCCCTCGGCACCCCCATCGGCGGCACCTGGCGCCTCGACACCCCCTACCTGGAGGTCCTCGTCGACCTCGTCAGCACCATCGACGTCGACACCGACACCGCCGTGCCGGATGCCAAGAAGGGAGCGACACCCCTCGTGGGCAAGGGCGCCCAGCAGACCCTCTCGGGCCGGATGGCCGTCGCGTACGCCACCTACCGCGCGCCCGGCGAGCCCGAGACCAAACAGCTCGCCCGCTTCGGCGCGGTCATGCACGCCGTGCTGAAGAAGATCTCGGACGATCCTCAGGCCGCGACCGTCACCGTGCAGAGCCTCGCCCAGATCCTCGACCCGTCGCTCCCGGAGAAATCCCTCGCCGTCTCCCTGGCGAAGCTCGCCGAGCACGCCAAGAAGGGCGCGTACCAGACAGTCCTGCTGCCGGTACGTCCCGACGGCCGCGTCAGCGAGTCCGACACCGTCGTCAAAAACGTCCTCGGCGGCACCGCCACAGCCCCCGAGCAGGGCGCTGCCGTACGGGTGGGAGTGCGTAACGCCACCGGCAAGCCGAGCGCGACCGAGAACGCGCGGATCACCCTGGTCAACAGCGGCTACGCCTTCGCCGACACCGGGAACGCGTCCACCGCTGCCGCCTCCGGCGTCACCTACGCCGACGACGCCCACAAGCCGAAGGCCGACGAGGTCGCCAAGACCCTGGGACTGCCGGCGACCTCCGTCGCCAAGGGGCAGGGCGCACAGAACGTCGAGGTCTCGGTCGTCCTCGGCAGCGACTACAAGGTCCCGCCACCGCAGTAACCGCCGCCCCGCGCATTCGCCCACGTGCCCCGCCGGAAACTCCGGCGGGGCACGGCGGCGTCACGTGAGACCCTTGTGGTAATCACCTGACCGCCGACGAAAGCCTGCTTGTGACCGCCACTGACCGTTCCATCGAGCTCATCAACGCCGCCGCCCAGGCCGCCGCCGACCGGCTCGCGCACGACATCATCGCGTACGACGTCAGCGATGTGCTGTCCATCACGGACGCCTTCCTGGTCGCCTCCGCACCCAACGACCGACAGGTCAAGTCGATCGTCGACGAGATCGAGGAGAAGCTCAACAAGGAGCTCGGCGCCAAGCCGGTACGCCGCGAGGGCGACCGCGAGGCCCGCTGGATCCTCCTCGACTACGTCGACATCGTCGTCCACGTCCAGCACAGCGAGGAGCGCGTCTACTACGCGCTGGAACGCCTGTGGAAGGACTGCCCCGAGATCGCGCTGCCCGAGGACGCGGTACGGACCCGCGGCAAGGCCGAGGAGCACGCCAAGCTGAACCCCGCGGGTGAGCTGGACGGAGAAGGAGACCTGTTCTGAACGGCACGCCTGCGATCAGCACAGGGAGCGGTGACGCGGTGAGCGAGAACCGGGGCCGCCGCATCGTTCTGTGGCGCCACGGGCAGACCTCCTGGAACCTGGAGCGCCGCTTCCAGGGCACCACGGACATCGGGCTGACCGAGACCGGCGTGGCCCAGGCCCGCCGGGCCGCCCGGCTGCTCACCTCGCTCAAGCCCGACGCGATCATCGCCTCCGACCTCAAGAGGGCCGCGAACACGGCAGCCGAACTGGCTGTGCTCACGGGCCTCGACGTCACGCACGACACCGGTCTGCGCGAGACGTACGCGGGTGCCTGGCAGGGCCTCACCCACGTGGAGATCATCGAGCGGTACGGCGAGCAGTATGCGGCGTGGAAACGCGGAGAACCGATTCGCCGAGGTGGCGGCGAGCTGGAGACCGAGGTCGCCGACCGGGCGGCTCCGGTGGTTCTGGCGCACGCCGACAAGCTCGCCGACAACGGCACGCTCGTCGTCGTCAGCCACGGCGGCACCATCCGCACCACCATCGGCCGTCTGCTCGGCCTGGAATCGCACCACTGGGAAGGACTCGGCGGCCTGACCAACTGCTGCTGGTCCGTCCTCGGCGAGGGGGCCCGCGGTTGGCGGCTCCTGGAGCACAACGCCGGGACGCTCCCGGAACCCGTGCTCGGCGACGACGACTGAACCCCTCCCGGGCCGTCCCGGAGCCGCCTTGCGGCAGCCCTTTGGACGGCGACCACCCCGGATTTCACTTTCCGGCAGGTCGCAGGCTAGAGTTCTTCTTGTTCGCAGCGCAGAGCGGGAAACACCCCGCACAGCACCGGGAACACGCGGGGCTATAGCTCAGTTGGTAGAGCGCCTGCATGGCATGCAGGAGGTCAGGAGTTCAATTCTCCTTAGCTCCACAGTCAAGATCCCGTCCCCAGCAGGGGGCGGGATCTTTTGCTGTCCTTCTTGCGCAACCGTGACAGAATCGACCGCCGGAAGGGGCGGCCTCAGCAGGGGAGGGGACGATGGGCGCGCACAGGCGCAAATGTGACTGGTGTGGCAGCGGTACGCCGATCGTCCGCGACATGGAACCGGTCAACTCCGAGTTCCAGTACTGGTGCGAGGAGTGCGCGCGGGCGCTGATCATAAAGGGCGACCCGATCGAGACCTACCGTGAGCTGGAGGGCGAGCCGATCTACGGCCGGCTGCTCGACGAGCACTGCACCCTCAAGAGGTTCTACTCCTTTGCGAGAGCCTGAGTCCGGAGCACGTTCGCCAGCAGGAAGACCAGTCCGACTGCGGGATAGAGCGCCGACAGGGCGAACTCCCCGACGTTCTGATGCAGTTCCGGCCGTCCCTGCTTTCCGTGCGGCACCGCCCACAGCGCGTACGAGAAGAAGACCGAACCCGCCATCCAGGCTCCGGCCCGCCCGCGTCCCTCGTTCCGTACCGTCTCCGCGGCGAGAAGCACCAACAGGGGCACGCACCACACCCAGTGGTGCGACCAGGAGATCGGACTGATCAGAAGAGCGGTGGTCGCACAGATCAGCACGGCCTGGGCTCGCTCGCCGCGCAGTGCGACGTCCGCCGCTGTGTACAGCCCGACGACTGCGGCCACGGCGGCGGTGACCGCCCACCACGCGCCCGGCTCGCCGGTGTGCAGGAGACGGGCGAGAACACCGCTGAGGGACTGGTTCGCGGTGTCCTCGACGTTGCCGACCCGGCCCGACGCGATCACCATCCGCGTCCAGAACGTCCAGGAGTCGGCGGGAAGAGCCACTGCCGAGGCGCAAGTGGCGGCAAGGAAAGCCGCGCAGGAGACCGCTGCCCGCCGCAGCCAGACGTTGTCGAGCCACGTGCCGACGCGGTGCACTTGGATCAGCCCCGTGAGCAGCAGGAAAGCCACGAAAAGACCCGGGGTGAGTTTGACCGCCGCCGCCAGGCCGATGCCCACGCCCGCCCAGCGGTGCCGGTCGTCGCGGGTCAGATCCCACAGCACGGCGACAACGAGGAGCAGGTTGATCTGCCCGTACCTCAGCGTCGTCCATACCGGCTCGCACCAGACGGCGACGGAGGCCACCCACAGAGTCACGACAGTGCCGCCGCGGCCCACGAGCCTGAGGGAGAGATGCACCAGGGCCATCAGGAGAGCGAGATTGCCCGCCGTGACGAGGGTGCGCAGGAGACCCTCGTCCAGCAGGGCCAACGGAGTGAACAACAAGCCGGCGAAGGGCGGATACGTCATCGGGAGATTCGCTGCGGTGACCCGTAGGTCGTACAGGTCGCCTCCGGCGAGGACCGCGGCGCCCTCCGCTCGGTAGACGGTCAGGTCGATCATCGAGACGTGTGCCAGCCGCTGGGCGAAGCAGAACGCGGTGAAGGACAGCAGACAGACCGCACTGGCCGCGAACAGGGGACGGGACGCCCGGACGCCGCGGTCGGCGGTGAGGCGTGCAGCGAAAGAAGTGGTCACAGGGGGTGACGTTAGCGTCACGGAGGGGGGGTGCGGGGCTGTCGATCGCCTCGGCCGCAGGTAGGGAAAAGGGATTTGGTGAAGCGGCGATCCACCGTCTAAAGTTGGCGATGTCGCCGGGGGAAACCACGGAGAACAACACGAAGTGCACAGCACGGGGCTATAGCTCAGTTGGTAGAGCGCCTGCATGGCATGCAGGAGGTCAGGAGTTCAATTCTCCTTAGCTCCACAGAAGATGAAAGAAGCGGACCGCCCGATGGGCGGTCCGCTTCTCTGTGTGCGTACGTTCCGCCCCTGTCGCTCCGTGGTGGCAGTGGCGGGCGCTGCTCTCAGCCGCGTCGGCGGTCCAGGGCCCGCACGGGCGGCGCGGTGGTGCGTCGGGCCGAGGTCTGTTCGATGCGCAGAGCGAGGGCCGGACAACGGCGAACGGCGCGCTGGGCGCGCGGCCCGAGGTGCGCAGGCACGGAAACGTCGGCAAGGGTCGGGAAGCCGTCGTGGCCGAGCCGGACCAACTCGGGGACGACGTCGGCGCACAGCCCGTGGCCTTGGCACAGGGTCCAGTCGACGGCCAGCTTTGCGTCACCGGGTACGCCGGATTCCCGGGGAGAGACGCCGGGAAGGGGCAGCAGACCGGTCGTGGGACGCCCGCAGCCGCCGCCCAGGACATGGGCCGCCAGATCGTCCGTGAAGGCGTTCAGCGCGGACAGCAGGAAGCGGACCGAGCCGTCGGGATGCTTGCAGGCGCCCCGGCCGTATGCGCCCTGCGCTGCTTCGCGCAAGGACGCCAACGCCGCCTGGCCGCCTCCGCCCAACACGTCCGAAAGGCCGCCCGCTGCTGCGGGCAGACCCAGCTTGCAGGGCCCGCACTGCCCGGCGGTTTCGGCGGCCAGCCAGTGTGCGACACGCAGCGCCTCGCCCAGGGGACAGGTGTCCGGACCGACCGGCAGGAGTGCCCCCGCACCCAGCGCCCCGCCGAAGGAGGCCAGGGAAGCGCGGGAGACCGCCGCGTCGTGGGCGGCGTGGGCGTCGATCCAACTGCCGTGGTAGCCGCCGGTCAGGACGCCCTGCAGGAGCGGTGGCGCGCCCGCCAGCTGAAGTACGTAGCCGAGAGGTACGCCGGAGGGAGCTTCGACGACCAGGGGCCGAGCGACTGCGCCGGAGACGGTGAGCAGAACGGTTCCGGGCTCGTCGGCGACACCCGTGCGCGCGTAGCGCTGGGGGCCCAAACGTGCGCCGACGGCGAGTTGGGCGTATGTCTCGGCATTGGAGAGCAGCGTCGGCGCGCCGTCCACGCCGGACTCCGCGGCTCGCTCGCGACGGCCCGGAGGCAGGGCAGGCCCACCGTTTGCCGCGCGGATCACGGCGGACGCCTCGCCGGAGACCATGCGCTCGGGGGTGCGGACGATCCGGGCACGGATCCCCCGGTTTCGGATGCGGCGGTCGGTGAGGCCGCGCTCGGCGAAGGCGTCCCGCACCGACACCTCCGTGGAGTCACGGGTCACGGCGACAACAAGGGTGCGTGCACCGAGCGCCTCGGCAGCGAGCAGCGCCCCGTCCAGTACGAGATGAGGGGCACGGTTGAGCAGCACGGTGTCCTTGCGGCATGCGGGCTCGCCCTCGCTGGCGTTGACGACGACCACCGGGCGGGTTCCGCGGCGGGTCGCAGCGTCGGCCACGGCGCGTAATTTCCGGGCGAAAGCGAAGCCGGCACCTCCGCGGCCGAGGAGGGAGATGTCCGCGGCGAGCGAGGTGAGCTGTTCGTCGGTCATCGGAGCGAGGGGGCCGTGCACATGAAGATGGGTGCCGAGATCGAGTCGGGCGGCGAGGTCGAAACCGCTGGTGAGGTGGGGCAGGCCCACGGTCACCACGGAGGGGACGTCCGGCAGGGGGAAATTGCGGGGGCCGGGGGAGGCGGGGACGTTCAACGGCGGTCTCCTGTGGGGACGTGCGGGGGCGCTTGTGCGTGCCGGGGCTCGGGCGCGGCGCCCCGTGACCGGGACGTGAGCGAAGGGCGTCGTCGTGGCGTGGGCGTGGGGTGCAGGGCGCTGTCGACGATGCGCTCCTTGAGGCGGGAGGGCAGCAGACGCAGAGAAAGCGCGGTTGTCATCCCGGCCAGGCACAGGGCGTACATCGCGACCACCCAGGCGGGGGCCGGGCGGCCGGCGAACAGCCCGTGCAGCAGCGCCGAGCACCAGGCGGGATAGGCCAGCATGTGGAGCGCACGCCAACGGCCGGGAACGCGGCCCGGGGTCGCGAACGCGCTCCGCAGTGCACCCGTCGTGGCCGCTACCACCATCAGCAGCCCGGCCAGCGATCCGAATCCGACGAGCACGCCGGTGCCCGAAAGGCCGCCTGCGAACGGCACCAGTGCCGCGAGCAACGAGACATGCCCGAGTGCCGTCTTGACGGTGAGATGCAGCACGAGGAACCCGAGCGAGGCGGCCGCGGTGACCCGGTGAACCGCCTGGGCGATCAACCGGTGCCGGGGCCGCAGCAGTAGCCGGTCGGTGGCGAGGAGGCCCCAGACGACGGCCGCGGTAAGCGTGACCAGAGTGAGCACTCCGGTGGTGAAGTCAAGGACCGTACGCAGGTCGTCGCCACCCAGGAGAGCGATCAGTGGCAGCAGGGGCAGCGGAGCCGCCCACAGTGCCCTGGGTGTCGGGCGCCGCGACGAGGGTTGTCGGGGAGCGGGGGGAGCGGCCGCTCTGCGGTGCGGGCGGCGGTGGGGAGAAGCGCGAGGGCGAGCGCGAGGTTGCTGAGGATTCGCAGGTGACGGGTTCGTGGGGTCGGGGTTCATGGGAGAGCACTCCGGGGGGTCGGGAATGTGGTCCCGCGACAGGAGGCTAGACGGGGCGGTGGGGGACCGCGGGCGGTTTCGCGGTTTGCGTGGCATGCCGCGGTTGAGCCAGATACGGACCGCTCTGCGCGGCCCGGGTGCTGGGTGAGCCTTCCGGAGTTCGCGTGGGCCGACTCATGGGCTGCGGGCCGGGGACACGTACGGGAGCTGGGGTCTCCCGTCCATTGGAGGAACGCTCGCTGCGGTGCCTGTGACCCCTGCGGTACCCTGACGCCATGCGTGCCGTACGCCTTCTGCTTAGTGAGCCGCGCTGATCAGTCCTGACCGGTGAAGAACCTGGTCGGCATCGGCGCGGCGTCCCCTCCTGTGCGAGGGGATTTTTCATTTCCGCAGGCAGAGATCCGTAGGCAGAGACGAAATCGATGGAGCTTCGAAAATCATGAGCGAGACGAATGCCGCTGCCGCTGCCGAGACGGCAGCCGCGCACCGCTATACGGCAGCCATGGCCGCCGACATCGAGGCACGCTGGCAGGACTTCTGGGACGCCGAGGGCACCTACCGGGCGCCGAACCCGGGCGACGGCGACCTCTCGGGCGACGCGGAGCTGGTCGCGAAGCCCAAGAAGTTCATCATGGACATGTTCCCGTACCCCTCCGGTGCGGGTCTGCACGTCGGCCATCCGCTGGGCTACATCGCCACTGACGTCTACGCCCGCCACCAGCGCATGACGGGCCACAACGTTCTGCACACCCTGGGCTTCGACGCGTTCGGCCTGCCCGCGGAGCAGCACGCGGTGCAGACCGGCACGCATCCCCGGGTGTCCACCGAGGCCGCCATGGAGAACATGAAGTCCCAGCTGCGCCGGCTGGGCCTGGGCCACGACAAGCGGCGCTCGTTCGCGACGATCGACGCCGAGTACTACAAGTGGACGCAGTGGATCTTCGTCCAGATCTTCAACTCCTGGTACGACACCGAGGCGCAGAAGGCACGCCCGATCGCCGACCTGGTCGCCCAGTTCGAGAGTGGCGAGCGGGCGCTGCCCGACGGCCGCACCTGGGATGCCCTGGACGCCGCCGAACGGGCCGACGCACTGAGCGAGTACCGGCTGGCCTATGCTTCCGACGCGCCCGTGAACTGGGCGCCGGGACTGGGCACCGTCCTGGCCAACGAAGAAGTGACCTCCGACGGTCGTTCCGAGCGCGGAAACTTCCCCGTCTTCAAGGCGAAGCTGCGCCAGTGGAACATGCGCATCACCGCTTACTCGGACCGTCTGATCGACGACCTGGAGGGCCTGGACTGGCCCGAGGCGATCAAGCTGCAGCAGCGCAACTGGATCGGCCGCAGCGAGGGTGCGCGCATCGACTTCTCCGTCGGCGCGCAGAACGACAAGAACAACGACGACAAGAACAACGACGACAAAAACAACAGCGACAAGAAGATCACTGTTTTCACGACGCGCCAGGACACCCTGTTCGGCGCGACCTACATGGTGCTGGCGCCGGAGCACGACCTGGTCGCGGACATCGTCCCGGCTGCGTGGCCCGAGGGCACCCGTGACGTGTGGACAGGTGGGTACGCCACGCCTCCCGAGGCCGTCGCCGCGTACCGCAAGCAGGCCGCCGCCAAGTCCGACGTCGAGCGGCAGGCAGACGCCAAGGAGAAGACAGGCGTCTTCACCGGGGCATACGCGACGAACCCCGTAAGCGGGGACAAGGTCCCTGTTTTCATCGCCGATTATGTGCTGATGGGCTACGGAACCGGCGCGATCATGGCCGTGCCCGCACACGACACCCGTGACTTCGCTTTCGCGCGCGCCTTCGAGCTGCCGATGCGTTGCGTCGTCGAGCCGACGGACGGCCGTGGGCAGGACCCGGCTGCCTGGGACGACGCGTTTTCCTCGTACGACGGCAAGATCGTCAACTCGGCGGGCGAGGACGTCTCACTGGACGGTCTGAGCGTGGACGACGCGAAGATCCGCATGACCGAGTGGCTGTCCGCGAACGATGTGGGCGAGGGCACGGTCAACTACCGGCTGCGCGACTGGCTGTTCAGCCGGCAGCGCTACTGGGGCGAGCCCTTCCCGATCGTGTACGACGAGGACGGCATCGCCCACGCGCTGCCCGAGTCGATGCTGCCGCTGGAACTGCCCGAGGTCGAGGACTACTCGCCGCGCACCTTCGACCCCGAAGACGCGACCGCGCAGCCCGAGACGCCGCTGTCGCGCAATCAGGACTGGGTGAACGTCACCCTGGACCTGGGCGACGGACCCAAGAAGTACCGCCGCGAGACCAACACCATGCCCAACTGGGCCGGTTCCTGCTGGTACGAACTGCGTTACCTGGACCCGCACAACAACGACAAGCTGGTCGATCCGGCGGTCGAGCAGTACTGGATGGGCCCGCGCGAGGGCATGCCGCACGGCGGCGTCGACCTGTACGTCGGAGGTGCGGAGCACGCGGTACTGCACCTGCTGTACGCGCGTTTCTGGTCGAAGGTGCTGTTCGATCTGGGATACGTCTCCTCGTCCGAGCCGTTCCACAAGCTGTACAACCAGGGGATGATCCAGGCGTTCGTCTACCGGGATTCGCGTGGCATCGCCGTCCCCGCGGCCGAGGTGGAGGAGCGCGACGGCGGCTTCTACCACCAGGGCGAAAAGGTCAGCCGCGTCCTGGGCAAGATGGGTAAGTCCCTGAAGAACGCGGTCACTCCGGACGAGATCTCCGCTGAGTACGGTGCGGACACCCTGCGGCTGTACGAGATGGCGATGGGTCCGCTGGACGTGTCGCGACCGTGGGACACACGTGCCGTCGTCGGCCAGTACCGGCTGCTGCAGCGGCTGTGGCGCAACGTCGTCGACGAGACGACGGGCGAGGCCACCGTCGTCGACGGCGAGCCGGACGAGGGCACACTGCGCGCCCTGCACAAGGCGATCGACGGTGTGAGCCAGGACATGGCCGGAATGCGCTTCAACACCGCCATCGCCAAGATCACAGAGCTGAACAACCACCTGACGAAGACGGGCGGCCCCGTCACGCGTTCCGTCGCCGAGGCGCTGGTGCTGCTGGTCGCCCCGCTGGCTCCGCACATCGCCGAGGAACTGTGGCGCAAGCTGGGGCACACCGACTCGGTCGTGCATCAGGACTTCCCGGTAGCGGACCCGGCGTACGTCGTCGATGAGACCGTGACCTGCGTCGTTCAGGTCAAGGGCAAGGTGAAGGCACGCCTGGAGATCTCCCCGTCGATCAGCGACGAGGAGTTGGAGAAGCTGGCGCTGGAGGATCCCGCGGTGGTCGCCGCCCTGAACGGTGCGGGCATCCGCAAGGTGATCGTGCGGGCGCCGAAGCTGGTCAACATCGTTCCGGCACAGTCCTGAAGCGCATGATCAGGACCGCTGTGCGCACTGGCTGAGGGCTTTCCCCTACGGGCAGGTTGGGGGTTCTGCGGGAACCTCCGACCTGCCCGTTCCGTTTACGGTGGAGGGGCCGGTCAACAGTCCAGTTGGTGGAACTTCCCATCAGACCTACCGCGGAGGGCGTCATGGAAGCCGTCGTTTGGATCATGGCGCTGCTGTTCCTTGCCTTCGTGGGACTGGGGGTGTACGTCACCGTCAAGGCGGTCGGCGCCGCCAAGCGCGGGGTGGATCGCACGATCACGCAGGCCAGGCGCACCGTGGAGGACACCACGCTGCGAGCGAAGAGCTACGGTCAGCCGGGCATCGGCGGTGAGCTGGCGCAGCTCCGTCTCGCGCTGCGTACCTCCATGCGAGCCACCCAGGAGGCGCTGACGGCAGGAGTCGCCTCCGACGCCTCGCTGTCGGAGTCACTGGCCCTTTTCGAGCGTCTTAGCGACTACGGTCATCAGCTGGACGACGAGCTGCGACGGCTGGAGCGGGACCCGGACAAGGCACGGGCTGCGGAACAGGTCCCGGAGTTGCGGGAACGCACGGAGCAGGTCGTGGAGTCCGCGGACTCACTGCGCTGGGCTGCGCGGGACAGGGCACGGAAGTTCGCGGACGATGACCTGGCGTCGTTGAGCGAGCAGATCCGGATGGAGTCCGGCGCGCTGCGGCACTGGGCGGCGGTGGAACCGGACGCGGACCAGCCGCAGGGCACCGGGCAGACACCCGGAGAGCCTGCGCGCACGTGGGGTGAAGCGGTGGACGAGACCGGGCCGCGACAGCATGCCGACGGAGGCCCGCAGGCGATCACCGGGCGCGATCCGAACCGGCAGGCCGGTTACCCGTGGCAGAAGACGGCCCGCCCGGAGAGCACCACCTGAGAAGAAACCGGGTGAACCGGAGCGGAATCGGCAGGATCCAGTGAGTGGGGGCCTGTTGAGAGGGGCCGGACTGCCGCCGGACCGCGCCTGCGGGTAACCTCCAGGCTCATGTCCCGCCATGTCGCGATCGTCACCGATTCAACGGCCTATCTGCCGCCCCCGATGATGGAGCGGCACGGCATCACCGCAGTGCCGCTGACCGTCGTCCTCGGTGATCAGGCGTACGAAGAGGGCACGGAGATCTCCGCTCGTTCGCTCGCCCAAGCGCTCCAGAAGCGCCGTTCGGTGACCACCTCCCGGCCCAGCCCCGAGGTGTTCGCCGCGGCCTATCGGGCGGTGGCCGAGGCCGGCGCCACCGGCATCATTTCGCTGCACCTGCCGGCCGAACTGTCCGGCACGTACGACGCGGCGGTGCTCGCGGCACGTGAGGCACCCGTGCCGGTGCGGGTGGTGGACACCGGGATGATCGCCATGGCGCTGGGCTTCTGCGCCCTGTCCGCAGCCGAAGTCGCCCAGGCGGGCGGCAACGTCGACGAGGCCGTCGCGGCCGCGGAGAAGCGAGCGGGGGAAACGGCCGCGTACTTCTACGTCGACACGCTGGATTACCTGCGGCGCGGCGGCCGGATCGGCGCCGCGCAGGCGTTGCTGGGCTCGGCGCTCGCCGTGAAGCCTCTCCTGGCACTCAATGACGGGCGCATCGAGATGCTGGAGAAGGTGCGCACGGCGTCCCGGGCGATCGCCAGGCTGGAGGAGATCGCGGTGGAACGGGCGGGCGAGCGGCGGGTGGACATCGCGGTGCACCACCTGGCGGCTCCCGATCGCGCCGACCTCCTCGCCGACCGGCTCCGGGAAAGAGTTCCCGGGCTCGCGGACCTGCACGTCAGCGAGGTCGGCGCAGTGATCGGAGCGCACACGGGGCCCGGGCTGCTCGGGGTCGTGGTCTCGCCACGCTGAGGGTCTTCGTCCCCCGGAAGGGTGGCCGGGTTATCCACAACTCGCGGCTTATCCACCGAAATTGACCATGATCAGCAAGGTGGGGGCAAGGTGCCTACCGTCAGGCGCATGGCTCTTCGCTCACACACCGAAACGACAGGACCGGGCCGCGCGCCCCGTCGTACCTCCTACTCCGCCTCCCGGGCCGGCTCCGCCCCCGGTACGAGGGTCCGCGCCTCGCCGGGGCTACGGCACGGCCGCCGCGCGGCCGCCTCGGCTGCGGCAGCCGTGTACCGGCGCCGGGCCGACGCGCTGTTCGCGCTGCCCGAAGTGATGGCTCGCGCCGTGACACCGTCGGCACCTGTGCCGTCGGCGTCCGCGCCACGCGCGTCAGCTCCTCGGGTGGCACTGCCGCGGGCGGCCCCACCGCCCGCGCGCTCTTCCGCGCGCACTGCCGCCGGCGGTCTGGTCGCCGCGGCCGTGGTGCGCAAAGCGTCCGGCGGCCTGCGCAGGGCATGGGCCGCCGCACGAGACCGAGTACCGGTATGGGTGCAGGTCAGGTGCGCGATGGAGCCCAGGACCGTGGGTGCGCTCGCTGCCGTCCTGGTCGTGTCCACGGGTTTCGCCGCCCACCACTTCTGGGCCGGGCGTCCCCATACCGTGCGGGCCCCCGAGACGGTCGGAGCGGCCGGATCGGCGGCGGTCGCAGTGACCCCACCGGCCGTGCCGCCCGGACAGCCCACGCCGGTACTCGCGACACCGAGCGCGATCCCCGGGGTGTTGCCGGGACCGTCCACGGTCTCTCAGGGCGCGGGCGGGGCGATCGTCGTCGTCGACGTGAGCGGTGAGGTGAAGCGGCCGGGGGTACTTCACCTGCCGGCTGGTTCACGGGTCGCCGACGCGCTGCGCGAAGCGGGCGGGATCACCAGCGGAACGGACACCACGGGACTCAACCGGGCACGGGTCCTGACCGACGGCGAACAAGTGGTGGTGGGCGGCCCCGCTCCGCCGGCGTCCGCCGTCGGAGGTGTACCGGGGGCGGCCGGATACGTACCAGGCTCGACCGGTGCGCAGCCGGATGCCCCGCTGAGCCTCAACACCGCCACCGTGGAACAGCTGGACACCCTTCCCGGCGTCGGCCCCGTCCTGGCGCGGCACATCGTCGACTACCGCACGCAGCACGGCGGATTCCGCTCGGTCGAGGAACTTCGCGAGGTACGGGGGATCGGCGATCGCCGCTTCGCGGATCTCCAGAGCCGCGTCCGCCCGTGAACAGCCGGCCCGAAGCTGCCGCCGACTCCGCTTCCGGGACCCGCCGCGCATCTGCGACCCGCTCCGCCCGCAAGGCGGTTCATGCGACGGCCGACCACCGGCTGGGCAGCTCCCATCCCGTGCAGGAGGGCCCGCCCGACCTTCGGTTGGTCCCACCGGCGCTGGCCGCCTGGGCGGCGGCCGCGCTCACGGTGGGAGCGACGGCGGGACGGGCCGTCGTCCTTCTGGCCGTCCTCCTGGCAGGAGCCCTGGCCGTGGGGCTCGCCACGGCCCGCGGATCCGCGACAGGACAACCCCGAAGCCGGGACACGGGTCGGCAGGCCGGAGGCGGAACAGCGGCCGACCCCGGCCGTGGTGCCGACCCCGGCCGTGGTGCCGAGTCCGGTCGCGTCATCGAACCGGACGCCGAACAGGGCAACGGGCCTGCTGTCGGTCATGCCACCGAACCTGACGTCGACCTGCGCACCGGGCCCGCCGCCGGCCGCGGCGCCGAACCCGGCATCCGGCAGGCCGCCGATCCCCTGCCCGGCCAGGTTCCCGGCCCTGGCGTCGTCGCCCGACCCCGTCGCGCCGTCGCCGTCCTCACCGTGTTGCTGTGCGCCGCGGCCGCCACCGCGTCGGCAGCCCTGCACTCCGCAGACCTCTACCGTGGCCCGGTCCCCGAACTGGCCCGTCGGTATGCCGTCGTGGAAGCCGACCTGACGGTCACCGGCGACCCGCGGCAGATCCGGCCCCAGGTGCGGGGGGACCGGGCCGCCCCACGGTCGGTGGTCCTGGACGCCGAACTCACCCAGGTCGTCACCGCCGGTGGCACGGTCACCGCCGTACGCACCCCTGTCCTCGTCCTGGCCCCCGTGCGCGGTCCCACCGCGCCGTGGCTGCGGCTGCTGCCCTCCACCCGGCTGCGGGTAACCGGGGCCCGGCTGGCGCCACCGAGGCTCGACGGCGACCGGATCGCTGCCGTACTGCGGGTTTCCGGCCGTGGCGGTCCCCCCGTCGTCGGGCCGCCGACCGCCGTGCAACGCATGGCGGGGAAACTCCGAGCGGGGCTGCGGGAGGCATCCGAGGGGCTGCCGCCCGACGCGCGGGCGCTGCTCCCGGGGCTCGTCGTCGGCGACACCTCCCGGATGGAACCGGACCTGTACGACGCCTTCGCAGCGACCGACCTCGTGCACCTGACAGCCGTGTCCGGCAGCAATCTCACGATCGTGCTGGCACTCCTCATCGGACCGCCCGGCCTCGCCCTGCGTGCGGAACGGCGGGGTCTCGCCGCCGGTCTGGGGGTCTCGCTGCGCACCACCGCACTGCTCGGCGGGGCGCTGACCCTCGCCTTCGTGATCGTGTGCCGCCCGGAGCCCAGCGTGCTGCGGGCCGCCGCATGCGGGCTGATCACCCTCCTCGCCATCGGGACGGGACGGCGCCGGTCGTTGATCCCGGCGCTGGCCGCCGCCGTGCTGCTCCTGGTGCTGTACGACCCGTGGCTGGCCCGGAGTTACGGGTTCCTGCTCTCCGTGCTCGCCACCGGGGCCCTGCTCACCCTCGGCCCCGTGTGGAGCGCCGGGATGCAGCGACGAGGGGTGCCGCCCCGGCTCGCCGAGGTGCTGGCGGCGGCATGCGCGGCCCAGGCGGTGTGCGCGCCGGTGGTGGCGATGATGGCGGCCCGGGTCAGTCTGGTGGCGATTCCCTGCAACCTCTTCGCCGAGCTGGCGGTGGCCCCGGCCACCGTCCTCGGCTTCGCCGCCCTCGCGGCGGCACCGGCGGCCATGCCGGCGGCCATGCCGGTGGCCGAACTGTTGGCCAGGATCGCAGGCTGGCCGACCGGGTGGATCGCCCGGGTCGCCCGGGCCGGGGCGGCCCTGCCCGGGGCGGAGATCGACTGGCCGGGCGGCTGGCGGGGCGGGTTGCTGCTGGCCGCCGTCACCGTCGCGGTCGTGCTCCTCGCCCGCAGAGCCCCGCACCATCCCTGGCTGAGTGCGGTCTGCGCCGTTCTTCTGCTGCTCGCACTGGTACGGCCCGCTCCGCTCACCGGGGCACTCACCGGGTGGCCGCCTGGCGGCTGGAAGTTCGTCATGTGCGACGTGGGGCAGGGGGACGCGACGGTTCTCGCGGCGGGGGAGAAGGGTACGGCCGTCGTGGTGGATGCCGGGCCTGATCCTGTGCTGGTCGACCGGTGTCTGCGCGATCTGGGCGTCACGCGCGTACCGGTGGTGCTGCTCAGCCACTTCCACGCGGATCACGTCTCCGGGCTGCCCGGCGTGCTGCGCGGCCGGTCGGTCGGGGCGATTCAGACCACGACACTTTTGGAGCCCAGGGGGCAGGCGGCGTTCGTCCACCGGGTGGCGGCAGGGGCGGGGGTGCCGGTGACCGTCGTCCAGCCGGGGGAGCGGCGGCGCATCGGCCCGCTCGACTGGCAAGTGCTGTGGCCCCCTCCGCCCCCGCACCCGACACCCCGGGAGGCGAATGACGCGAGTGTCGCCCTGCTCGTACGGCACACCGGCCCCGGGGGCGGAGCAGCCGCCAATTCGCTGACCCTCCTCCTGCCCGGCGACCTCGAACCGTCCGGCCAGCAAGGGCTTCTCAGGGCGCATCCCGGCCTGGCGGCAGTCGACGTCCTGAAGGTCGCTCACCACGGCTCCGCGCACCAGGACCCCGGACTGCTCCGTCGGGCGGCGCCTCGGCTGGCTCTCGTGCCGGTGGGCCGGGACAACCCGTACGGCCACCCCGCGCCGGCCGCCCTCGCCGCGTTCGCCTCGCTCGGAACGGCGGTGCTGCGTACGGACCGCGACGGGGCGATCGCGGTCGTCGGGGCGGGGGCGGACCTGGCGGCGGTACCCGGCGGGGGCTGAGCCGGGCCGCGCCGGACACGGTCGTGGGCACGGGGCAAACGTCCCGAACGCCCCCGGGAGGGATCGTGCTCCGTCTCCCCGAGGCGTCGGCACCCCCGGCCTGTACCAGCAGTACAAGGAGCATCCGTTTGGGTGCGCGTACGGGTTGCTCAATTCGGGCCTCTGGGGCATGCGGGCGCATCTCCTTACCGAGCCCCTCGTTTGCCTCGAACGCCCCAATAGTGATCGAATGTTTTTTCGTCAAAGGGTCGCTGCTCCGGCGGTTCGACGTGCCCCGGCGCGCCCCTGTTGCAGCAACCATTCGCACGGGGGTGCGCACCTCATGATCTCCCGATGGCTCGGCCGACGTTCGACCACCGCAGGCCACGCCAATCCACTCGCCGGGTTCTCCGTCCCGTCCTCGGCCGGCGTTCTCAGCTGCCGGGTCCTCGACCCGGTCAGCGAGCCCGTCCGACAGGCCGGGTTCGTCGTCACCGACAGCACGGGCCGCAGGATCGTCGGCGGCGAGACCGACCCGTACGGCACGCTCGTCGCCGCCGTTCCCGCGGGCGACTACCGGCTCGCCGTCACCGCGGAGGGCTTCACCCCGTACCGCGGCAGCGCCACCGTCGCCGAGAGCGGGCACTCCGGCCTCGGCGACATCTCCCTCCAGATCGCTGTCCCGCCGCAACTCCCCGAACCCGGGGAGTGGGAGATCGACCTGATGCACTCACAGATCAGCTTCTCCGCGCGGCACATCGGGCTCGCCAGGATCCGCGGCCGGTTCAACAGCTTCGCGGGCGCGATCCGCATCGGCGAGCGCATGGAACAATCCGCCATGCACGTCGTCATCGACGCCTCGTCCATCGACACCAACGTCAAGATGCGCGACGACCACCTGCGGGGCAAGGACTTCTTCGACGTCGCCAATTACCCGACGATGGAGTTCTACAGCGACCGATTCGTGCATCGCGGCGGCAGCCGCTGGGCCATCACCGGCGCACTCACCCTGCACGGCGTCAGCCGCACCGTCACCCTCGACAGCCAGTACCTCGGCATGGGCAACGGCATTCAGGGCGAAACCCGTGCTGCCGTCCACTCCACCGCCGAACTGCACCGCGAGGACTTCACGCTCACCTGGCAGACGATGCTCGGCCACGGCATCGCCGCCGTCGGCTCCTCCATCGCCGTCGAGCTGGACATCCAGATCACCCCCAAGGCGGGGCCCCCGGCTGCCTGAACGGCGCCTGTACTGCTCCGGGCCCCGATGCGGCGTCGGCGTACCGCCTGGCGTACCGGACAATGTGCAGGTGAGCGACGTACGACATGTATTGGTGCTGCCGGACCGGGATGCGGCCGAAGAGGTGGCGCAGGAGCTGGCGGACCGTTTCGGGACGGCGGAAGAGCCCCAGCTCGTCAGAGACGCGCTGGCGGGTGAGGACGATGCCGAGGACGCCCAGTGGCTGGTGGTGGTCGAGGACCCCGAGAGGCGTTTCGACGCCGCCGCGCTGGACGCGTTGGCAGCGGAGCACGAGGGATGGCTGGAAGCTCCGTAGGCACCCGCCGGGCGGAGCGGGCGCTGTCAGTGCCCCGTGGGATGCTTGACCGCGATGGCCACCAGGAAGAATTCGACCGACGATCCGCTCGCCCCCGTCACCCTCGCCGTGGGGCAGGAGGACCTGCTGCTCGACCGCGCGGTGCAGCAGGTCGTGGCGGCGGCCCGTACCGCCGACAGCGACACCGACGTGCGCGACCTCACGCCCGACAAGCTGGAGCCCGGCACGCTCGCGGAGCTGACCAGCCCCTCGCTCTTCTCCGAGCGCAAGGTCGTCGTCGTGCGCAACGCACAGGACCTGACCGCCGACACCGTCAAGGACGTCAAGGCGTACCTCACCGCCCCTGCCGAGGAGATCACTCTCGTCCTGCTGCACGCCGGTGGAGCCAAGGGCAAGGGCCTGCTCGACGCGGCCCGGAAGGCGGGGGCCCGCGAGGTCGCCTGCCCCAAGACCACCAAGCCCGCGGAGCGGCTCACGTTCGTACGGTCGGAGTTCCGTGCGCTGGGCCGCTCGGCCACGCCCGAGGCGGGCCAGGCTCTCGTCGACTCCATCGGCAGTGACCTGCGCGAGCTCGCCAGCGCGGTCTCGCAGCTCGTCGCGGACGTCGAAGGCACCATCGACGAGGAGGTCGTCGGCCGGTACTACACGGGGCGCGCCGAGGCATCCAGCTTCACCGTCGCCGACCGCGCCGTCGAGGGCCGGGCGGCGGAAGCTCTTGAGGCACTGCGCTGGTCCCTGTCCACCGGAGTGGCGGCCGTCCTGATCACCAGCGCCCTCGCCCAGTCCGTACGGGCCATCGGCAAGCTGGCCTCCGCTCCGCGCGGCGCCCGACCGGGCGACCTGGCCAGGGATCTCGGCATGCCACCGTGGAAGATCGACCGGGTGCGGCAGCAGATGCGCGGCTGGACCGCGGACGGCGTCGCGGACGCGCTGCGTGCGATCGCCGAGGCCGACGCGGGCGTCAAGGGGGGCGGCGACGACCCGGAGTACGCCCTGGAGAAGGCCGTCGTCGCCGTCGCACGGGCTGCCAGGTCACGCGGCAACCGCTGACGGGACCCTCGAACCGCAAGCAGCAAGCAGCCTCAAGCCGCTCGCGGTAGACGGTAGGCGGCGAGCGGCAACACCGAAGCCCCGGTCGCCGTCCTGGGGAAGGACGGGGCCGGGGCTTCGGTTCGAGCTGTTTCCACCACGCCCGCGTGGCGAACGCGTTCGGTGCGCGGCGGGGGTGCCGGGTCAGGAGCGGTAGAGAGGGTCCGCTGAGTCCTGGCGCCGACGATGCACTACAGGTACCTCAGAGTGATGCTCAGGCCTGCAGGGTGGCGACCTTGGCAGCCAGCGCCGACTTCTTGTTGGCGGCGGCGTTCTTGTGGATGACACCCTTGCTGGCGGCCTTGTCGAGCGCACGGGAGGCGTCGCGGACGGCCAGCGTGGCCTTCTCGACGTCACCGGCGACGACGGCCTCGCGGGCCTTGCGCACGGCGGTCTTGACCGAGGACTTGACGGCCTTGTTGCGCAGGCGCGCCTTCTCGTTGGTCTTGTTCCGCTTGATCTGGGACTTGATGTTCGCCACGAAAGAGCCTTTACAGGTTCGGTTGGATCTCGATGTGCGTCCCGTGACCGGTGAAGGCCACAAGACACAGCTGCCCAGGCTACCAGCCGTCCCCCGACCGGCCCAAACCGGCCGCAGTCCCACGACCGTGGGACCATGGGAAGACTTCACAACTTCCGGACCGAGACGAGAACGACGCACGCGCGCCCGGGGACTCCGTTCCGCCGCACCGCGTGCACGTGTTCTCAAGAATCAGGACCCTGCGTGCCCGCGACTCCTCTCCACGTGCCCGAGCCGAGCCGTACCGACCCGGCACTGCTCCGCAACTTCTGCATCATCGCGCACATCGACCACGGCAAGTCGACCCTTGCCGACCGGATGCTCCAGCTGACCGGTGTGGTCGACCAGCGGCAGATGCGTGCCCAGTACCTCGACCGCATGGACATCGAGCGCGAGCGCGGCATCACGATCAAGTCCCAGGCGGTACGGCTGCCCTGGGCGCCCACCGCGGGCGAGGGCATGGGCACGACCCACGTCCTCAACATGATCGACACCCCGGGCCACGTGGACTTCACCTATGAGGTCTCCCGCTCGCTGGCGGCCTGCGAGGGCACGGTCCTGCTCGTCGACGCGGCACAGGGCATCGAGGCGCAGACCCTTGCCAACCTCTACCTGGCGATGGAGAACGACCTCGCGATCGTTCCCGTACTGAACAAGATCGACCTTCCGGCCGCTCAGCCGGAGAAGTTCTCCGAGGAGCTCGCCAACCTCATCGGCTGCCAGCCGGAGGACGTTCTGAAGGTCTCCGCGAAGACCGGTGTCGGTGTGGACGCGCTGCTCGACCGCGTCGTGCGCGACGTGCCGGCCCCGGTCGGCGTCAAGGACGCCCCGGCCCGCGCGATGATCTTCGACTCGGTCTACGACTCGTACCGCGGCGTCGTCACGTACGTCCGGGTGGTCGACGGTCAGCTCAACAAGCGCGAGCGCATCAAGATGATGTCGACCGGCGCCACCCACGAGCTGCTGGAGATCGGCGTCTCGTCGCCCGAGATGACGTCGTCCGACGGTCTCGGCGTCGGCGAGGTCGGCTACATCATCACCGGTGTGAAGGACGTACGGCAGTCCAAGGTCGGTGACACCATCACCTCCCTGCACAAGGGGGCGACGGAGGCGCTGGGCGGCTACAAGGACCCGAAGCCGATGGTCTTCTCGGGCCTGTACCCGGTGGACGGCTCGGAGTACCCCGACCTGCGCGAGGCACTCGACAAGCTCCAGCTCAACGATGCCGCGCTGGTGTACGAGCCGGAGACCTCGGCGGCACTGGGCTTCGGCTTCCGCGTCGGCTTCCTCGGCCTCCTCCACCTCGACGTGATCCGTGAGCGCCTGGAGCGCGAGTTCGGCCTGGATCTCATCGCGACCGCACCCAACGTGGTCTACCGGGTGCGCATGGAGGACGGCTCCGAGCACATCGTCACCAACCCCAGCGAATTCCCCGAGGGCAAGATCTCGGACGTCTTCGAGCCGGTGGTGCGGGCCACGATCCTCGCGCCCAGCGAGTTCATCGGCGCGATCATGGAGCTGTGCCAGACCCGCCGCGGCACGCTCCTGGGCATGGACTACCTCTCCGAGGACCGCGTCGAGATCCGCTACACGCTGCCCCTCGCCGAAATCGTCTTCGACTTCTTCGACCAGCTGAAGTCCAAGACCCGTGGTTACGCCTCGCTCGACTACGAGCCCACCGGCGAGCAGTCCGCCGCCCTGGTCAAGGTCGACATCCTGCTGCACGGCGACCGGGTCGACGCCTTCTCCGCCGTCACGCACAAGGACGCGGCGTACGCGTACGGCGTGCGCCTCGTCGCCAAGCTGCGCGAGCTCATTCCGCGGCAGGCGTTCGAGATCCCCATCCAGGCGGCCATCGGCTCCCGGGTCATCTCCCGCGAGACGATCCGCGCCATCCGCAAGGACGTCCTCGCCAAGTGCTACGGCGGCGACATCTCCCGCAAGCGGAAGCTCCTGGAGAAGCAGAAGGAAGGCAAGAAGCGCATGAAGATGGTCGGCAGCGTGGAGGTGCCGCAGGAGGCCTTCATCGCCGTGCTCTCTAGCGACGACTCCGCTTCGAAGAAGAAGTAGACGAAAAAGAAGCAAACGAAAAAAGAAACAGCGGCCGCCTTCCGCGAGGGCAGCGTCCGCAACACCTGCGACCGACAGAGCGGGCCCGGAGCATGACGCGTCCGGGCCCGCTCGTCGTCTGTCCACCTTTGCAGTCTTCCGAAAACCGCTGGCGCCCCCCAACCCGGTGGGGGCGTGTGCGGCCCGGCACTGTCCCGGCCGCCCGGGGCCGGTGGAGGCGTGCGCGGCCCGGCACCGTCCCGCCGGACGGCGCACACTGAAAAGTGCGCCCCGCGGACCCTTACGTACGGGCCCCGTGCGCTCTAGTCTGATCACAGATCGTTTGTTACTCGCCAGTTAAATACCAGCCAGTCGCGCAGCAATGCCGTGGGCCCGGAGGACGTCGTGAGCGACACACAGACCATGATCGAGAACCGGCCGCCGTCCGTGGCGACCCTCTTCATCGACCGCGTGGCCGCCACGCCGAACGGGGAGGCCTACCGGTACCCGGTTCCGCCGGCCGACGGGCAGGGCCCGGACGAGTGGCGGTCGTTGAGCTGGGAGCAGGCCGCGAAGCGCGTGTACGCGATCGCCGCGGGCCTGATCGAACTCGGCGTACGGAGCGAGGAGCGGATCGCCCTGGCTTCCGGTACGCGGATCGACTGGATCCTCGCCGACCTCGGCGTGATGTGCGGAGGGGCAGCCACCACCACGATCTACCCGTCGACGAACGCCGAGGAGTCCGCGTACATCCTCGCCGACTCCGAGAGCCGGGTACTGATCGCCGAGGACGCCGAGCAGCTCGCCAAGGCCCGCGAGAAGCGCGCGGAGCTGCCCCACCTGGCCCACGTCGTCGTCATGAACGCCGAGGACGCCCAGGCGGCCGACGGCGACCCCGAAGGCTGGGTGCTCTCGCTCGCCGACCTGGAGGCGCGCGGCAACGCGTACCTGGAGAAGAATCCGGAGGCGGTGAAGGAGCGCGTCGCGACAATCACCTCGGACCAGCTCGCCACCCTCATCTACACCTCCGGCACCACCGGCCGCCCCAAGGGCGTGCGGCTGCCGCACGACTGCTGGTCGTACATGGCGAAGGCGACCGTGGCGACGGGGCTGATCACCAAGGACGACGTCCAGTACCTGTGGCTGCCGCTGGCGCACGTCTTCGGCAAGGTGCTCACCTCGGGGCAGATCGAGGTCGGACACGTCACCGCCGTCGACGGCCGCATCGACAAGATCATCGAGAATCTGCCGGTGGTGCAGCCGACGTACATGGCCGCCGTGCCGCGCATCTTCGAGAAGGTCTACAACGGCGTCGCCGCGAAGGCGCGGGCGGGCGGCGGAGCCAAGTACAAGATCTTCCAGTGGGCGGCGGGCGTCGCCCGCGAGTACGCGAAGGTCACCCAGGACAACTTCCGGCGCACCGGGCAGGCGACAGCTCCCTTCGGCTTGAACACCAAGCACAAGGTGGCGGACGCTCTGGTCTTCTCGAAGATCCGCGAGGCGTTCGGCGGGCGGATGCGGGCCTGCGTGTCGGGTTCGGCGGCCCTGGCTCCGGACATCGGGTTCTTCTTCGCGGGCGCCGGTATCCACATCCTGGAGGGCTACGGACTGACCGAGTCCAGCGCCGCGAGCTTCGTGAACCCCGGTGAGGCGTACCGCACCGGCACCGTCGGCAAGCCGCTCCCCGGCACCGAGGTCCGGATCGCCGAGGACGGTGAGATCCTGCTGCGCGGCCCCGGCATCATGCAGGGCTACCACGGGCTTCCGGAGAAGACCGCCGAGGTCCTGGAGTCGGACGGCTGGTTCCACACCGGCGACATCGGCGAGCTGTCCGCGGACGGATACCTGCGGATCACCGACCGCAAGAAGGACCTCATCAAGACCTCCGGCGGCAAGTACATCTCCCCCGCCGAGGTGGAGGGGCAGTTCAAGGCGGTCTGCCCGTACGTCTCGAACATTCTGGTGCACGGCGCGGACCGCAACTTCTGCACGGCACTGATCTCGCTCGACGAGCCGACCATCCTCGCATGGGCGCAGGAACAGGGACTCGGCGCGAAGTCGTACGCGGAGGTGGTCGCCGCTCCGCAGACGCAGGCCCTCGTAGAGGGTTACGTGAACGAGCTCAACGAAGGGTTGCAGCGTTGGCAGTCCATCAAGAAGTTCCGGCTGCTGCCGCGCGACCTGGACGTCGAGAACGGTGAACTCACGCCCAGCCTGAAGCTGAAGCGGCCGGTCGTCGAGCGCGAGTACAAGCACCTGATCGACGAGATGTACGCGGGAACACGGGAGGCGTAGCAGCGGGGGCCCGGGGCCGCCCCCAGGGGTGCCGCCTCCAGAGGTGGAGGGCGCACGGCTGACGGCTGCTCCCGGTCAGGCCGGCACGAGAGCCGACGCCGGGCACCGCGCGCCACCGGGGAGTACCGGGTGCCGGATCCGCAACCGGCGCCCCGTACCCCCGGAAGGGCGCGCCCGGCGCTCCGGCGTGCGCGGTGACGCGTGCGCCCGTCGCGGCCCCCACCCTTGTGACGCGCACGCCGTGCGTGGCCTCCGCCCGGCCGGTGTCCGGCACGGCGTGGGTACGGAGAGCGGCCCGATTGCCGCTTCCTGCGGGCTCGTCCATCGCTCCTCGGGGCCTTCTCTCCTCACGTCGTCGCTCCTCACGGTGCAATTCGGTGACACGGTGCTTGCGGACGGATTCGATCTGTCACCCTGTGGTTGTCGTAAGCGGCTCCGCGACAACCGAGCAGGCGCCGCACCGTGACATCCGTTTCTGCACAGCTGCGGGCCGACGACACCTGCAACGGATCGCGTCGGCCGGAGGTGCGAGATCCAGTCCGAGGCCCGCACCAGCCTGCCGGGCAACCCGCTCGCGCCCTCCGCCGCACGGAAGTTCGTCCGGGCCGCCGTGGCCGGGTGGTCCGGCACCCGTCTCGTGCCGGACGGCGAGGGCTTCGCCGCCCGGCTCGCGGACGACGCCGCTCTCGTCGTCAACGAACTCGTCACCAATGCGGTGCTGCACGCGGGCACCACCGTCGAACTCCTCTGCCGTATCGACTCCACCGGTCGACACGGCGCCGCCGCCTTCGTCGTCGAGGTCTCCGACCACGATCCCTCACGGGTGGTGCGCAACGCACCTCAGCCCCAGGACAGGAACGCCGCCCGGGAGTACGGGCACGGCCTCCACCTCGTGGCCGAGCTCGCGGAAAGCTGGGGCGTCACCTACCGCACCGGCCTCAAGACCGTCTGGGCCGCCCTGCCGCTGGAGGATCACGCGCAGCACGGCCCGAGCGGCGGACAGGTCGCCGGCCCGGTGCCCGACGCCTCCCACGGCGCGCTCCGGCGCGGTCTGCGCGCCGCCGAGATCCTCGCTCCGCTGCCCCGTCGACCGCTGCACGACGACGACCCCGAGTGGATCGACCGGGGCGCACTGTCCTTTCTCGCGGAGGCGTCGGACCTGCTGGCCGGACAGTTCGACCAGGACATGGTGGTCGCGCTGGCCGCACAGCTGCTGGTGCCCCGGCTCGCCGACTGGTGTGCCGTATGGCTCGACGCGGAGGGCGGCGGTCCGACGACGCAGCCGAGGCTCGCCCGCGTCTGGCACGCGCGTGCCGCGTGCAGGGAGGAACTGCGCGCGCTCCTGGAGAAGGAACCGCCGCAGTTGCCGGAGTCCGCGGGCGGCGGCCCCGTGCCGCTGCCGTGGTGGGGAGCGGCGGCGCGCGGTGCCCCGGGGAACGGTCTCGGCGGGACGGGTGCGGTGCTCGCGTGCCGGATGGTGGTGGGCGGGCGGCGGGTCGGGGTCCTGATGCTGGGGAGAGCCGGCCTGCACCGCGTTCCCGACGAGGTGACGGGGCTGATCGAGGACTTCGTGCGGAGGGTGGCGCTCGCTGTCGGGGCGGCCCGCCGGTACACCCAGCAGGCCACCATCTCCCGCGTCCTGCAGCGGGCGCTGCTGCCCAGCAGGGTCGCCGAGATTCCCGGTCTGACGACTGCCCTCGTCTACGAGCCGCGGGGCGAGGGGCTGGCCGGCGGGGACTTCTACGACATCTTTCCCGCGGGGGAGGGCCGCTGGTGCTTCGCGCTCGGCGACGTGCAGGGCAACGGGCCGGAGGCGGCGGTGGTCACCGGTCTGGTGCGACCGTGGCTGCGGTTGCTGGCTCGCGAGGGGTACCAGGTGTCGGAGGTGCTGGACAGACTCAACCGGCTGCTCCTCGACGACGCCACGGAGTCCGCCGACGCCGCGGCCCGGCTGGTCGCGTCGGCGGGCGGGCAGGACCTGCCCGACGGCCCGCAGGCACGCTTCCTGTCGATGCTCTTCGGTGAGCTGGAACCGTTGTCCGGGGCCGACGGCGGCGGGGTGCGCTGCACGGTCTCCAGCGCCGGCCACCCACTGCCGCTGGTACTGGGGCCCGACGGCGCCGTACGGGCCGCGGGGCAGCCGGGGGTACTGCTCGGGGTGCTGGACGACGCCTCGTACGGGAGCGAGACGTTCGTGCTGCGACCGGGGGAGGCACTGCTGAGCGTGACGGACGGGGTGACCGAGCGGCGGCGCGGGCGGGTGATGTTCGACGACGGGGAGGGGCTGGCGGCCGCGCTGGCGGAGTGTACGGGGCTGTCCGCGCAGGGGGTGGCGGACAGGATCAGGCAGCTGGTGCACGCGTTCGCGGCGGAGCCGCCGGACGACGATCTGGCGCTGCTGGTGCTGCGGGCGGAGTAGGGCGGGCGGAAGAGCCGTCCGCAGGGCGGACAATGGGGGCATGCCTTCTGTACTGCCTGACGGTGAGCCCATGCCCGAGGACGGGGCGCTGCCTCCTGACGCGCTGCGGGGGGCGGGGGAGCGGCCGCTCGGTTTCTATCTGCACGTGCCGTACTGCGCCACCCGGTGCGGGTACTGCGATTTCAACACGTACACGGCGACCGAGTTGCGCGGCTCGGGCGGTGCTCTCGCGTCCCGCGACAACTACGCGGCGACGTTGGTGGAGGAGGTGCGCCTGGCACGCAAGGTGCTGGGGGACGACCCCCGGCCGGTGCGGACGGTGTTCGTGGGCGGGGGCACGCCCACGCTGCTGCCCGCGGCCGATCTGGTACGGATGCTGGGGGCCGTCCGGGAGGAGTTCGGCCTCGCGGACGACTGCGAGGTCACCACGGAGGCCAATCCGGAGTCGGTGGATCCGGAGTACTTGTCGGAGCTGCGCGAGGGCGGCTTCAACCGGGTCTCCTTCGGCATGCAGAGCGCCCGCCGGCACGTGCTGCAGATCCTGGACCGCACCCACACCCCGGGGCGGCCCGAGGCGTGCGTGGCGGAGGCGCGGGCCGCCGGGTTCGACCACGTGAACCTGGACCTGATCTACGGCACGCCGGGGGAGTCCGACGCCGACTGGCAGGCGTCGCTGGACGCGGCGATCGGCGCGGGCCCCGACCATGTGAGTGCGTACGCGCTGATCGTCGAGGAGGGCACCCAGCTCGCCCGGCGGATCCGCCGCGGCGAGGTCCCGATGACCGACGACGACGTGCACGCGGACCGGTACCTGATGACGGAGACGGCACTGTCCGAGGCCGGGTTCTCCTGGTACGAAGTGTCCAACTGGGCCACGTCGGACGCCGGGCGCTGCCTGCACAACGAGCTGTACTGGCGGGGCGCCGACTGGTGGGGCGCCGGGCCGGGCGCGCACAGTCACGTCGGCGGCGTGCGGTGGTGGAACGTCAAGCACCCGGGCGCCTACGCGCAGGCGCTGGGCGACGGCCGCTCGCCGGGAGCCGGCCGCGAGGTGCTGTCCGCGGAGGACCGGCGCGTCGAGCGGATCCTGCTGGAGTTGCGCCTGGTGGAGGGCTGTGAGCTGTCGCTGCTCAAGCCCGCGGGACGGGCCGCCGCCGAGCAGGCGGTAAGGGACGGTCTCCTGGAGGACGGTCCTTACACACAGGGGCGCGCGGTGCTCACCCTGCGCGGGCGGCTGCTGGCGGACGCGGTGGTGCGGGACCTGGTCGACTGACGGGGAGGGACGGGACCCGCGCGGATTCTGGCGACGACCACGGCGGGACCCGCGCGGATTCTGGCGACGACCACGGCGGGACCCGCGCGGCCGACGGTGCGCGGCCGGGCGACAGCGCACCCGGGCACGTGAGAGGTCCTCAGGTGCGGTGAGGAATTTCAGTCCTCCGGAGCCGTGACGAAGTCGATCAGTTCCTCGACCCGGCCGAGCAGTTCCGGCTGGAGGTCCTTGTACGAGCGGACCCTTCCCAGGATGTGCTGCCAGGCGGCGCCCGTGTTCTCGGGCCAGCCCAGCGCCCGGCACACGCCCGTCTTCCAGTCCTGGCCGCGTGGGACGGACGGCCAGGCGGGGATGCCGACGGAGGACGGTTTCACCGCCTCCCACACGTCGATGTACGGGTGTCCGACGACCAGTACGTTCGCGTCCGTCACCTGGGCGGCGATGCGGGATTCCTTGGAGCCCGGCACCAGGTGGTCGACCAGGACGCCCAGCCGCGCGTCCGGTCCGGGGCCGAACCCGGCGACCACGGACGGCAGGTCGTCGATGCCTTCGAGGTACTCCACGACGACGCCCTCGACGCGCAGGTCGTCGCCCCACACCCGCTCCACCAGCTCCGCGTCGTGCCGGCCCTCCACGTAGATGCGGCCCGCTCGCGCCACGCGCGCGCGTGCCCGTGCGACGGCCACCGATCCCGAGGCGGTACGGGTGGGCCGCGGCGCGGCCGCGCCCGCGGACGGCCGCACCAACGTCACCGGCTCGCCCTCGTGGAGGAAGCCCGCGGGGACCATCGGGAACACCCGGTGCTTGCCGAAGCGGTCCTCCAGGGTGACCGTCGGTCCCTCCGCGGTCTTCTCGGTGCGGATCACGGCGCCGCAGAACCCCGTCGATACCTCCTCGACCACCATGTCGTGGTCGGCGGGAACTTCGGGGACGGGCTTCGACTTCTTCCACGGCGGGGTGAAGTCCGGGCTGTAGCTGCGCATGCGTCAGACGCTACGACACGCGCGCCGTGTGCGGCTCAGGAGGCCCGGAACCGGCGTGCCAGCGCGTCGCGTTGGGCCCGTACGAACGCGGCGTCCACGACCGCCCCGTGCCCCGGCACGTACAGGGCGCTCTCGCCGCCCAGGGCGAGCAGCCGGTCCAGGGCCTGCGGCCACCGCCCGGCGACCGCGTCGGGGCCCGCCTGCGGCTCCCCGGACTCCTCCACCAGGTCGCCGCAGAAGACGATCTGCGGGCCGCCCGCGGGGTCCGGCACGAGGGCCACCAGGTCGTGACCGCTGTGTGCCGGGCCCAGGTTGGCGAGCAGGACGGTGCGTCCGCCGCCCAGGTCCACGGTGCGTTCGCCGGAGACCAGGTGGTGCGGGGCGGCCAGCAGCTCCGCCGAAGCGGCGGCGGCGCCCGGCTCGACCCCCTGGTGCACCGCGTCCCGGGTGAGCGACTCGCGCTGCGAGGTGAGCAGGGCGTCCATGCCGGCCGCGGCGTGGACCTCCGCGCCGGCGAAGGCTCCCGTGCCCAGGACGTGGTCGAAATGGGGGTGGCTGAGAGCGATGTGCGTCACTCTGCGGCCGAGCAGCGTCTGGGCCTGTGCGCGGATCTCGGCGCCTTCGCGCAGGGTCGACCCCGTGTCGTACAGGAGCGCCCCCTGGGCGCCCGCCACCAGCCCGACAGTGGCGTCCCAGCCCGGCAGCCGGCGCCTGCCGACCCCCGGTGCGAGACGTTCCCAGCCTGCCTTCCCGTCGAGCTCTTCCCAGCGCAAGTCCATACCGTGACGCTAGCGTGAGCTGCCGCCCTTGCCCCGGGCGCACCCCGCCGCCGTACACTTACCCGGGGAATCTGGCACTCACCCGAGGGGAGTGCCAGGCAGGTCCCCAGGGAAGAAGCCCCACATTCACCTGGGAACATCACGGCTTGGAGGTGTGCGCGATGCTCAGTGAACGCAGACTCGAAGTCCTGCGCGCCATCGTCCAGGACTATGTCGGCACGGAGGAACCCGTCGGTTCCAAGGCCCTCACCGAGCGGCACCAGCTCGGCGTCTCCCCGGCCACCGTCCGCAACGACATGGCAGCCCTGGAGGACGAGGGTTTCATCGCGCAGCCGCACACCAGCGCGGGGCGCATCCCCACCGACAAGGGCTACCGGCTGTTCGTCGACCGGCTGGCCGGGGTCAAGCCCCTGTCGACGCCGGAGCGGCGTGCCATCCAGAACTTCCTGGACGCGTCCGTCGACCTGGACGACGTCGTCGCCCGTACGGTGCGGCTGCTCGCGCAGCTGACCCGGCAGGTCGCGGTCGTCCAGTACCCGTCGCTGACGCGTTCCACGGTGCGGCACGTGGAGCTGCTGTCGCTGGCGCCCGCCCGGCTGATGCTGGTGCTGATCACCGACACCGGCCGGGTCGAACAGCGCATGATCGACTGCCCGGCGCCGTTCGGCGAGATGTCGTTGGCCGATCTGCGGGCCCGGCTCAACAGTCGCATCGTGGGCCGTCGCTTCGCCGACGTGCCGCAGCTGGTGCAGGAACTTCCCGAGTCGTTCGAGCCGGAGGACAGGGGAACCGTTTCGACGGTTCTGGCGACTCTGTTGGAAACACTCGTCGAGGAGACCGAGGAACGGCTGATGATCGGCGGTACCGCCAATCTCACCCGTGTCGGCCACGACTTCCCGCTCACCATCCGCCCCGTACTGGAGGCGCTGGAGGAGCAGGTCGTTCTGCTGAAGCTGCTCGGCGAGGCGACGGAGTCCGGCATGACCGTACGTATCGGTCATGAGAACGCTCACGAAGGACTCAGTTCTACGTCCGTGGTCGCAGTCGGCTACGGTTCGGGCGACGAGGCAGTCGCCAAACTAGGCGTGGTCGGACCGACCCGCATGGACTACCCCGGAACGATGGGAGCGGTACGCGCAGTGGCACGTTACGTCGGACAGATCCTGGCGGAGTCGTAAGTGGCCACCGACTACTACGCCGTACTCGGCGTGCGCCGCGACGCGTCCCAGGACGAAATCAAGAAGGCGTTTCGGCGTCTTGCGCGTGAGCTTCACCCGGATGTGAACCCGGACCCGAAGACTCAGGAGCGCTTCAAGGAGATCAACGCCGCCTACGAGGTGTTGTCGGACCCGCAGAAGAAGCAGGTCTACGACCTCGGAGGCGACCCGCTGTCCCAGGCGGGCGGCGGAGCCGGCGGCTTCGGTCAGGGCGGCTTCGGGAACTTCTCCGACATCATGGACGCCTTCTTCGGCACGGCTTCCCAGCGCGGCCCGCGCTCGCGGACCCGCCGCGGCCAGGACGCCATGATCCGGCTGGAGATCGACCTCAACGAGGCGGCCTTCGGCACCACCAAGGAGATCCAGGTCGACACCGCCGTCGTCTGCACGACGTGCAGCGGCGAGGGTGCGGCTCCGGGCACGTCCGCGCAGACCTGCGACATGTGCCGCGGGCGCGGTGAGGTCTCGCAGGTCACCCGGTCCTTCCTGGGCCAGGTCATGACCTCGCGGCCCTGCCCGCAGTGCCAGGGCTTCGGCACGGTGGTGCCGACGCCGTGTCCGGAGTGCGCCGGTGACGGCCGCGTACGGTCGCGTCGCACGCTCACGGTGAAGATCCCGGCAGGCGTCGACAACGGCACCCGGATCCAGCTCGCGGGCGAGGGCGAGGTCGGTCCGGGCGGCGGTCCCGCGGGCGACCTGTACGTGGAGATCCACGAGCAGCCGCACGAGACGTTCCAGCGGCGCGGCGACGACCTGCACTGCACCGTGACCATCCCCATGACGGCGGGCGCGCTCGGCACCAAGGTGCCGCTGGAGACGCTCGACGGGGTGGTGGACATCGACATCCGTCCGGGCACGCAGTCGGGCCAGTCGGTGCCGCTGCACGGGCGCGGCGTCACGCACCTGCGGGGCGGCGGCCGGGGTGACCTGATCGTGCACGTCGAGGTGCTGACGCCCTCCAAGCTGGACCCGCAGCAGGAGGACCTGCTGCGCCAGCTCGCGAAACTGCGCGGCGAGGAACGGCCCACGGGGCAGTTCCAGCCCGGGCAGCAGGGGTTGTTCTCGCGGTTGAAGGATGCGTTCAACGGGCGGTGAGGTGGGGGTCTCGGCTGGGGGTTCGGGGGTCGTCCCCCGGGGGCTGGGCAACCCGGGCAGCAGGGGTTGTTCTCGCGGTTGAAGGACGCCTGCAATGGGCCGCGAGAGGCTGACTTCTCGACGCCGACGGTCGTCCTTCGACGGCCGCCGAAGTCTGTTCGAACGTGGCGGGGCCGGACCAGCAGGTCCGGCCCCGTTCCGGTTCGATTCGGCGACCCGGCCCGGCCGTGAAACGATGCGGGCATGTCTGTTGAGTCCAGGGTGGTCCCCGCGCTGGGTGAGCTGTGCCGGCGCGGCATCGTGCAGGCGCCGATGGCCGGCGGGGTCTCCCGTCCCGAGCTGGCCGGCGCGGTGTCCGATGCGGGCGGGCTCGGCTTCCTCGCCGCCGGGTACAAGACCGCCGACGGGATGTACGAGGAGATCAAGCAGCTGCGCGCGCTGACCTCCAAGCCCTTCGGGGTCAACCTCTTCCTGCCGCAGCCCGCCGCCGATCCGGCTGCCCTGGACCTGTACCGGCAGCAGCTCGCCAGCGAGAGCGCCTGGTACGAGACGCCGATCGACGAGCGGCAGGACTTGCACGGCACCGACGACGGGTACGAGGCCAAACTCGCGCTCCTCGTCGACGACCCGGTCCCCGTGGTGTCGTTCACCTTCGGCTGCCCCTCGCGGGACGAACTCGACGCCCTCGCGCACGTCCGGACGTACACCGTCGTCACCGTCACCACGCCGGAGGAGGCACAGGCCGCCGAGTGGGCCGGTGCGGACGCGGTCTGTGTGCAGGGGATCGAGGCGGGCGGGCACCAGGGCACGCACAAGGACGACCCGCAGACCGACGGCAGCGGCGGAATCGGCCTGCTGGCGCTGGTGACGCAGGTCCGCGAGACCGTGCAGCTGCCGGTCATCGCCGCCGGGGGGCTGATGCGCGGGGCGCAGATCGCCGCCGTACGGGCCGCCGGGGCGGACGCGGCACAGCTGGGGACGGCGTTCTTGGCCTGCCCGGAGTCCGGCGCGCACGCGATGCACAAGCAGGCGCTGAAGAACCCGCTGTTCGTACGGACGGAACTCACCCGCGCGTTCTCCGGGCGGCCCGCGCGCGGCCTGGTCAACCGGTTCATGCGCGAGCACGGCCCGTACGCCCCCTCCGCCTATCCGGAGGTGCACTACATGACCGCCGGACTGCGCAGGGCCGCGGCCCGCGTCGGGGACGCGCAGGGCATGGCGCTGTGGGCGGGGCAGGGGCACCGGCTGGCGCGGGACCTGCCCGCGGGGCGGCTCGTGCAGGTGCTGGGCGCGGAGGCCGACTCGGCGTGGACGGAGATGGCGTTGAGGAGGTCGACGTCGTGACGGCGCCGGTGTTCGTGGTGGAGAGCGTGCCGCAGGGCGGCGAGTACGTCCTGGACGGCCCGGAGGGACGCCACGCGGTGTCCGTACGGCGTCTGACGGCGGGCGAGGACGTCGTGCTGACCGATGGGGCCGGAAGTGGCGCAGAGGGTGTCGTCGTCGCCGCCGAGGGCAAGGACCGGTTGGTGGTGAAGGTCACCGGGACGGTCGTCGAGGACGAGCCCCGGCCGCGGATCACCGTGGTGCAGGCGCTCCCCAAGGGGGATCGGGGCGAGCTGGCCGTCGAGACGATGACCGAGACCGGTGTCGACGCCGTCGTGCCGTGGCAGGCGGCACGCTGCATCACGCAGTGGAAGGGCGACCGGGGGGCCAAGTCGCTCGCCAAGTGGCGGGCCACCGCACGCGAGGCGGGGAAGCAGTCGCGTCGGCTCCGTTTTCCGCGGGTCGCGGACGTGATGAGCACCAAGCAGGTGGGCGCGCTGCTGGCCGCCGCCGACTTCGCGGCCGTACTGCACGAGGACCGGGACGCGGACAGCGGCGCGCTGGCGCTGGCGCCGTTGCCGGCCGAGGGTGACATCGTGCTGGTCGTCGGACCCGAAGGGGGCGTGTCGCCGCAGGAGCTCGCGGTCTTCGCCGAGGCGGGTGCGAAACCGTACCGGCTGGGCCGCAGTGTGCTGCGTACGTCCACGGCGGGCACGGCGGCGACCGCGCTGCTGCTGGGGCGCACCGGGCGGTGGTCCTGAACCACCGGGCCCCGGGCCGGGGCTGAGGACCCGGGCACGACGGCATGGAACCACGAGCGTCCTCGTCGAAGGAGAGCGTCATGGAACTCGCACAGGTCCGGCTGCTGGTCTCGGACTTCGCCGCTTGTTATCGCTTCTACGGGGAGGTGCTGGGACTGAAGCCGCAGTCGGGCTTCGCCGACGGGCCGTACGAGAGGTTCTCGCCGTCCACCGGGTCGGCGGGGATCGCTCTGCAGGACCGGGCCGCGATGGCCGAACTCCTCGGGGAGCTGTCCCGGGAGCCCGTCGGACACAGGTCGTTCGTCGTGCTGCGCGTCGATGACCTGGACGGGTACTGCGAAGAGATCACGGGACGGGGCGCGGAGCTGGTGCACGGGCCGGGCCTGCTGACGGAGCGCATGCGTGTCGCCCACCTCAAGGACCCCGAGGGCAACCTGGTGGAGCTCCAGGAGTGGCTGCTGCTGGGCGGCTGAAATGCGCCTGTTGGTTCCCGGCGGCCGGTGGGAGGCTGCCCCCCATGGGGGCAACCGGACGCATACGGCAGCGGCGCACCCTCGCGGCGATCGGCGTGGCCGGTGCGGTGGTCGCGGGGGTGACGGCGTGCGAGCCGGGCGACGGGGGCGGTCCGGGCTCCTTCGCCGTCGCGCTCACCACCGACCGGACCGGCACCGCGGCCCTGGAGCGGGCCGGTGTCGACGTCGCCTGGCTGTCCTGTACGTCCACGGTCGGTGAGCGGGGCGGCGTCTCCACCGGACCGGACCCCGATCCCCGCCCCTCGGTGGTCACTTCCACCCCCGGCGCGCGCGAAGTCGCCACCGTCGCCTGCGAGGGGCAGACCGGGAACGGCCGCGAGATACGCATCAACGGCAAGGTCACCGACGAACGCGACGGGCGCTGCGTACGGGGCGATCTGACGGCGAAGGTGGCGAACCGCACCGTGTTCCGGGTCAGTGTGCTCGGCGACTGCGACGCCCGCACCGACGGGCCCACGACACGGCCCACCCAACGGCCCCCGCAGCCCACCCGTGAACCCCCGCCGCAGCCCACCCGGAGCCCGCAGCCGCCCCGTGACCCGGCGCCCACCCGCGACCCCGCCCCTGCCCCCACCGTCACGGTCACCGTGACCGCTGCCCCGCGCCCGGACCCGCCGCCCGACCCCGCGCCGACCCGCGACCCGGAGCCCACGTGCAGCTGCTTCCCGCAGAAGTGAACATTTGACGCCCCGGCGCGAACAGAACCCCCTGCCCGCACGGTCCCGCACGGACCCCAGAACCACCCACTCCGCACGGATCCCCGGGACCACCGCCCCGCGCGGATCCCCGAGACCACCACCCCGCACCGTTCCCGGAACCACCACCCCGCACCGTTCCCGGAACCACCACCCCGCACGGTCCCCCGAGCCACCACCCCGGCGCGCATACCTACGTGCTCCCCGCCGACGGAATTAGGTGTACGGATCTCCGGCCCCCACAGGCGCGCGACGCCCCGGGCCCGGCCAGAGTGGTCGCATGCCCCCCGCCTACCGTTTCCCCACGCCCCGCACCCCCCACGGCCCGGGCCTCGGCACGCTCCTCGAACTGCTCGCCGAGACCCGTCTGGTGACCCTCACGGGCCCCGCCGGAGTCGGCAAGTCGCATCTCGCCGCCCGCCTCGCGGAGACCGTCACGGACCTCCCCGTCCACCACTGCGACCTCTCCGACTGCGCGGACGCCGCTCTCGTCCCGCAGACCGTCGCCGCCGCCCTGCACGCCGGGACCGCCCCCGGCAGCGGCACCGACCCCACGGAGGCCGTGGTGCGACTGCTCGCGGGCCGGCGCGGACTGCTCGTCCTGGACACCTGCGAACGCGTACGGGCCGGCTGCGCCTACCTGGTCGGCAGACTGCACGACTCCTGCCCCGGCCTGCAGATCGTGCTCACCAGCCGCACCCCGATCGGCGTGCCCGACGAGCAGCGGGTCCCGCTGCACCCCCTGTCGCGGGAACACACCGTCGAACTCCTCCGCGAGAAGGCCGCGACGCAGGGCGTCGACCTGCCGGTCTTCTGGACCCGGCTGCTGGCCGAACGCCTGGACGGCGACCCGCTGAGCGTGCTCCTCGCCGCCCGCACCCTCGGCAGGTCGACGACGCCGCAGCAGCTGTACGGCAGCCTGTGCGAACCGGGGGCGCGGTTCGGGGTGCTGATACACGGCCCGCAGCGGCCCGCCCGGCACCGCACCCTCCTGAGGTCGATCGCGTGGAGCCACGACCTGTGCGGGCGGGCGGAACGCCTGTTGTGGGCGAGGCTGTCCGCGTTCACCGGAAGCTTCACCGCCGAGCAGGTGCGCACTGTCTTCGCGAGCGACGAGGAACTGGCCGCGCTGGTCGACGCGTCGGTTGTGCTGGCGGACGACGACGGCAGCTACCGGCTGCCGTTGGCGCACCGCGAGTACGGGCAACTCCTGCTCGCGGAACTGGGACAGCTCTAGCGGGCACGGGCGACGGGGCGGTCCCTTCACAGAGGACGAGGCCGCGGCGTGCTGTGCAGCCCCGCCCCGCCCCGGGCCGGCGCGCCCGCTCCCGCCGGGCCCGCGGCGTACCGTACAGCCCCGCCCCGCCCCGGGCCGGCGCGCTCGCTTTCGACGGGCCCGACCTCGCCCCGTGCCGCCCGCGGTCTCTCGGCAGCGGCCGGGCGCGGGCGCCGACGGATAGCATGCGCCCGTACGCGATCACTTCCGTCCGGTGCGCGAGCACGGCTGTCGGGAGCACGTCCACCGGTGCGCGAGGCACCATCACGAGGAGGCCCTCCATGGCAGGGGAACCGCAGGCGGACTGCCTGTTCTGCAAGATCGTCGCGGGGGAGATCCCGGCCACGATCGTCCGTGAGACCGACACGACCGTGGCGTTCCGCGACATCAACCCGCACGCCCCCACGCACGTCCTGGTCATCCCCAAGGCCCACTTCCCGGACGCCGCCTCGCTGGCCGCCGCGGAGCCCGGGGTCGCCGCCGACGTGCTGCGCGAAGCGGGCCAGGTCGCCATCGACGAGAAGATCGTGGACAGCGGCTACCGCCTCGTCTTCAACACGGGGTCGGGCGCGGGCCAGACCGTCTTCCACGCGCACGCCCACGTCCTGGGCGGCCGTGGCCTCAACTGGCCGCCCGGCTAGCCGGCCGGCACTCCCGTCCCGGCCGTCCCGGGGCCCGTGCAGACCCCCGACCGGCCCCGACGGGCCCCGCCCGACCGGCCCCGACGGGCCCCGCTTCCCAGGACGACAGGAACGCCGCCATGTCCCCCCGTGAACTGGTGGTCCTCGGCACCGCCAGCCAGGTCCCCACCCGCCACCGCAACCACAACGGCTACTTCCTGCGCTGGGGCGCGGAGGGGTTCCTGTTCGACCCGGGCGAGGGGACCCAGCGCCAGATGCTCCGGGCCGGGATCGCCGCGCACGACATCCACCGCCTGTGTGTCACCCACTTCCACGGCGACCACTCGCTGGGCCTGGCGGGGGTGATCCAGCGGATCAACCTCGACCGGGTCCCGCACCCGGTCACCGCGCACTATCCGGCGAGCGGGCAGCACTTCTTCGAGCGGTTGCGGTACGCCACCGCCTACCGCGAGACGGTACGGCTCACCGAGGCCCCGGTGGCCGCGGACGGCACCCTGGCGACGACCGCCACGTACACCCTCGAAACGCGCAGACTGTCGCACCCCGTCGAGTCGTACGGCTACCGGATCGTCGAACCGGACAGCCGTCGGATGCTCCCCGAGCGGCTCGCCGCACACGGGATCGAGGGGCCCGACGTCGGACGGCTCCAGCGCGACGGCGCCCTGGACGGCGTCACCCTCGCCCAGGTCAGCGAGCACCGTCCGGGACAGCGCTTCGCGTTCGTCATGGACACCCGTCTGTGCGAGGGAGTGCACGCCCTGGCACAGGACTGCGACCTGCTCGTCATCGAGTCGACCTTCCTCGACGAGGACGTCCGGCTCGCCACCGACCACGGTCACCTGACGGCGGGACAGGCCGCGGCCGTGGCACGCGACGCGGGCGTACGCCACCTCGTGCTCACGCACTTCTCGCAGCGCTACAGCGATCCCGCACAGTTCGAGCGGCAGGCCCGCGCCGCGGGGTACGAGGGGGAGCTGACCGTGGCGTCCGACCTGGCCCGGGTGCCCCTGCCCGCACGGCGGGCCTGAACGCGGTCGCCTCCGGCCCCGTACGGCGTCACCCGTGACCGCCGCGGCCACCTCGCGCGGACCGCGTCGGCCGGGAGCACCGGCGGGGTCCGAGGCGCGCCGCTGCCGCGCCCTTCATACGGGACCGGCCTCCGGCGACGGATCGTGCACACTGGCCTGCATCCGCACCACACCACGGGAGCGCACGGTGAGCACGCACACAGTGACCGCTGGCCACGACGGAGCCGGTGGCCGACACGGAGGACCGGACAGCGGCGGACAGCGCGACGCCACCGGCCCGCACCACAGCCACGGACGGCACAGCCACCGCAGGGACGACAGCGGTCCCGCCGCACAGCTCGACCCGCTGGACGGCCTGCGCACCCCCGACGGGCCCTGCTGCGACGTGTTCCTCACCGGCACGGTCTTCCTCGACATCATCTTCACGGGCCTCGACAGCGCGCCGGTGCGCGGCACCGAGTCCTGGGCCCGCGGCATGGGCTCCAGCCCCGGCGGCGTCGCCAACATGGCCACCGCGCTCGCCCGACTCGGCCTGCGTACCTCCCTCGCCGCGGCGTTCGGCGACGACCACTACGGCGAGTACTGCTGGGACGCCCTGGCCCACGGCGAGGGCATCGACCTCGGCATGTCCCACACCGTTCCCGGCTGGCACTCCCCGGTCACCGTCTCCATGGCCTACGAGGGCGAGCGCACCATGGTGTCGCACGGCCACGAGGCCCCGCCGCCCGGCGGCCCCGATCCCTTCCCGTACTGCCCGCCACGCGCGCGTGCCGCCATCGCCTCCCTGGCTCCCGGCCGGCACCAGCAGTGGGTGGAGTCCGCCGCCCGCAACGGGGCCCGGGTCTTCGCGGACGTCGGCTGGGACGACACCGGGCGCTGGGACCTGGCGTCGCTCGCCGATCTGGAGCACTGCGAGGCATTCCTCCCCAACGCGGAGGAGGCCATGCGCTACACCCGCACCGACTGCCCGCGCCGGGCCGCCCGCAAGCTCGCCGACAAGGTTCCCCTCTCCGTCGTCACGCTGGGGGCGGAGGGCGCGTACGCCGTGGACGGCGGCAGTGGGGAGACCGCCGAGGTCCCCGCCATCGCCGTCGAGGCGCTCGACCCGACGGGTGCCGGGGACGTGTTCGTCGCCGGGTTCGTCACCGGGACCCTCGCGGACTGGCCGCTCGCCGACCGGCTCGCCTTCGCCGGGCTGACCGCCGCGCTCTCCGTACAGGAGTTCGGCGGGTCGCTGTCCGCGCCCGGCTGGGCGGAGGTCGGCGCGTGGTGGCAGCAGGTCCAGGGGTTCGACGCCCAGGACCAGGAGGCGCTGCGGCGGTACGCCTTCCTGGACGCACTGCTGCCTGCCGACGCCCGCCCCTGGCCGTTGCGCAGGGCGGTTCCAACGATCGGATTCAAGGCGTGAACGGCCCCCTGCGACGCGGCGACGCGGCGTGCCGGCTCCCCGCACACGAAGGCCCGCACACGAAGGCCCGCACGCGAAGGCCCGGACGCGAAGGCCCGGACGCGAAAAGGCCCCGCACGCGAAAACCCCGCCCGGAAGGAGCCCGCGAGCACGACGTCCGCCCGCGAAAGTCCCGCCCGGAGAGGCCCGCGCCCGAAGGCCCGTGGGCAAAACCCCTCGGTGTTGTCAGCGGCGGGTCGTACGCTTGGTGTCAGAGGTTGTCGAGCAGCGAGAACCCTGCAACGGGAGGTATGTGCAGGCCCCAGTGCCGGCCCATGACTCAGTCACCCACACAGCAGCCGCAGGCCCGCGCCGAGTTCAAGATCCCCGCCACGCACCCCATGGTGATGGTGCTCGGATCCGGCGACTCCCTGCTGCGCGTGATCGAAAAGGCTTTCCCGGCGGCCGACATCCACGTCCGGGGCAATGAGATCGTCGCTACCGGCGAGAGCGCGGAAGTCGCCCTCATCCAGCGGCTGTTCGACCAGATGATGCTGGTGCTCCGCACCGGGCAGCCGATGACGGAGGACGCAGTGGAACGCTCGATCGCCATGCTCAGGGCGAACGGCAACGGCAGCGGCGGGAGCCACGGCGGGGCGGTCGCCGAGACCCCCGCCGAGGTGCTCACCCAGAACATCCTCTCCAACCGCGGCCGCACCATCCGCCCCAAGACCCTCAACCAGAAGCGCTACGTCGACGCCATCGACAAGAACACCGTCGTCTTCGGCATCGGCCCCGCCGGCACCGGCAAGACGTACCTCGCCATGGCGAAGGCGGTACAGGCACTCCAGTCCAAGCAGGTCGACCGGATCATCCTGACCCGCCCCGCCGTCGAGGCCGGTGAGCGCCTCGGCTTCCTGCCGGGCACCCTCTTCGACAAGATCGACCCGTATCTGCGCCCGCTCTACGACGCGCTGCACGACATGATGGACCCCGAGACGATCCCGCGGCTGATGGCCGCCGGGACGATCGAGGTGGCGCCCCTGGCGTACATGCGCGGCCGCACCCTCAACAGTGCGTTCGTCGTCCTCGACGAGGCGCAGAACACCAGCACCGAGCAGATGAAGATGTTCCTCACCCGCCTCGGCTTCGACTCGAAGATCGTCATCACCGGTGACGTCACCCAGGTCGACCTGCCGAACGGCACGAAGAGCGGTCTGCGGCAGGTGCAGGAGATCCTGGGCGACGTCCCCGACATCCACTTCTCCCGGCTCACGTCGGAGGATGTCGTACGGCACAAGCTCGTCGGCCGTATCGTCGACGCGTACGAGCAGTACGACAGCCGCACCGGGGCCCAGCAGGGGCAGGGCGGCCGGACCGGGAAGTAGAGCCACAGCGCACCATGTCGATCGACGTCAACAACGAGTCCGGAACCGAGGTCGACGAGCAGGCGATCCTCGACATCGCCCGCTACGCCCTGGCGCGGATGCGCATCCACCCGCTCTCCGAACTGTCGGTGATCGTCGTGGACGCCGACGCCATGGAGCAGCTGCACATCCAGTGGATGGACCTCCCCGGCCCCACCGATGTCATGTCCTTCCCGATGGACGAGCTGCGTCCGCCGACGAAGGACGCCGAGGAGCCCCCGCAGGGGCTCCTCGGTGACATCGTGCTCTGTCCGGAGGTGGCCGAACAGCAGGGCAAGGACGCCCCCACGGAGCACTCCATGGACGAGGAGCTCCAGCTGCTCACCGTGCACGGGGTGCTGCACCTCCTCGGCTACGACCACGAGGTGCCCGAGGAGAAGACCGAGATGTTCGGCCTCCAGGCCGCCATCGTCGACGGCTGGCGGGCGGAGAAGGGCCTCACCGGTCCGTCCCCGGCGCCGACCGTCTCATGAGCGCCCAACTCGTCCTGGGCGCCGTCGCCCTGGTGGTCGTGGCGTGGCTGGCCGCATGCGCGGAGGCCGGTCTGGCCCGGGTCTCCACCTTCCGTGCGGAGGAGGCGGTACGGGCCGGCAAACGCGGCAGCGCGAAGCTGGCGCAGGTCGCCGCCGACCCCACCCGCTACCTGAACGTGGCGCTGCTGGTGCGCGTCGCCTGCGAGATGGCGGCGGGCGCCCTCGTCACGTACGGCTTCCTGGAACTCTTCGACAAGACCTGGCAGGCGCTGCTCGTCGCCATCGCCGTGATGGTCCTCGTCAGTTATGTCGCGGTGGGGGTGTCGCCGCGGACCATCGGCCGTCAGCACCCGCTGAACACGGCGACGGCTTCGGCGTACGTGCTGCTGCCGCTGGCGCGGATCATGGGCCCCGTTCCGCAGCTGCTGATTCTGATCGGTAACGCGCTGACGCCCGGAAAGGGTTTCCGCAAGGGGCCCTTCGCGAGCGAGGCGGAACTGCGCGCGATGGTCGACCTCGCCGAGCAGGAGTCGCTCATCGAGGACGACGAGCGCCGCATGGTCCACTCCGTCTTCGAGTTGGGCGACACCCTGGTGCGCGAGGTGATGGTGCCCCGTACGGACCTCGTCTCCATCGAACGGTTCAAGACGGTCCGTCAGGCGCTGACGCTGGCCCTGCGGTCCGGGTTCTCGCGGATTCCGGTGACCGGCGAGAACGAGGACGACGTCGTCGGCGTCGTCTACCTGAAGGACCTGGTGCGCAAGACGCACGTCAACAGGGACTCCGAGTCCGATCCGGTGTCGACGGCGATGCGGTCGGCGGTCTTCGTTCCGGACACCAAGAACGCCGGTGACCTGCTGCGCGAGATGCAGCAGGAGCGCAATCACGTCGCGGTGGTGATCGACGAGTACGGCGGCACGGCCGGAATCGTGACGATCGAGGACATCCTGGAGGAGATCGTCGGCGAGATCACCGACGAGTACGACCGGGAGGTCCCCCAGGTCGAGGAGCTGGGTCAGGGCCGCTTCCGGGTCACCGCACGACTGGACATCGACGACCTCGGGGAGCTCTACGGGCTCGACGAGTTCGACGACGAGGACGTCGAGACGGTGGGCGGACTGCTGGCGAAGGCGCTGGGCCGAGTGCCCATCGCGGGCGCCTCGGCGAGGGTGGACCTGCCCGACGGGCGGCGGGTGCGGCTCACCGCGGAGTCGCCCGCGGGGCGCCGGAACAAGATCGTGACCGTGCTGGCGGAGGAGGAGACCGCGCCGCAGGACACGCCGGGCTGAGAGCCCGGCCGGGTCACGGGAACACGCGCCCCGGGGGCGGTGGCGGGTCGATAATGCGGGAATGACTCCCGAACGGCTTCGTGCGCTGTGCCTCGACTTCAACGGAGCCGTCGAGGAGTTCCCTTTCACTCCGCAGACGTCCGTTTTCAAAGTGGCGGGCAAGATGTTCGCGCTGAGCGCGCTCGATTCCGTGCCGCTCGGCGTGAACCTCAAGTGCGACCCGGAGCAGGCGTTGCGGTTGCGGGCCCAGTACGCGGCGATCGCTCCCGGCTGGCACATGAACAAGCGGCACTGGAACACCGTCACCCTCGACGGCACGGTCCCCGACCGGCTGGTGCGCGAGTTGATCGAGGACTCGTACGACCTGGTGGTGGCGGGCCTGCCGCGGGCGGTCCGGCTGACGCTGGACCGCCCCTGACACCCCTGACGCCCCTGACCGCCCCGGCCGGTACCGCCTCGGGCCCCGCCCCTCCGCCGAAGGGCGCCCGGCGCAGCAGGATCCGCGTGCGAGAAGGCGAAGGCGTCGGCGTCGTGCCGGGGCGGTGGCCGGCCGGACAGCACGCCGACAGAACACCCGTGCGGATTTGGCGTTTTCTTTACTCGCCGTTTAAATTCGCGCAAACAATGCGAACACCTGCATCAGGAGCACCCGTGCGTACTCGTACCCTCCGCGTGGCCGGCCTCGGCCTGGCCGCCTCGTCCCTCTTCCTCGCCACCGCGTGCGGGGGTGCCGCGGACGCGGAGAAGGAGTCGGCGGCCACGAAGGCGCCGGTGAAGACGGCCACGCCGACGCCGACGCCGACGGCTGCCGCGCCGCTCACCCAGCGCCAGGCGGAGTCCGCCCTGCTGGAGGTCAAGGACATGCCCAACGGGTGGAGCAAGGACACCGAGATGTCCTCCAGCGACGCGGGCAATGCCGAGTTCGGAGCCGGCGAGGCCGACAAGAAGCAGTGCCAGTTCCTGCTCGACGGCGTGGTGGGGGACAAGCAGGGCCCGAAGCCGCAGAGCACCGGCATCATCGCCTTCACCAAGTCGCAGGAGGGCCCGTTCGTCGTGCACGGCGTCACCGGCTACACCGAGGCGGAGGCCACGAAGCTGATCAAGGACCAGCCGGTCCCCGAGGCGTGCCGCACCTTCACCGCCGAACTCGAAGGCGACAAGGCCACCGTGAACTACGAGGACCTCTCCGTGCCGAAGGCCGGCCAGGGCTCCCAGGGTGTCCGTCTCAAGATCGTTACCGAGGACCCGGAGATGCCCGCCCTCCAGTACGACATGGCGCACGCGCGCGTGGGCGGGGCCATCGTGTCGGTGATGCAGATCAGCTTCACGAAGGCGGACGTCCAGACCTTCACGGAGTCCTTCACGAAGGCCGTCGCCAAGGCCGAGAAGGCTGGAGCCGAGGGTCAGGACGGCAAGAAGGCCTGACCCGGACGAGCGGCCGGGCCACGGGGCTTCCTATGCTCGGGGGCATGACCACTTCCCCGTCCTCCGAGGACCCCCAGGCCGCCCCCCTCGACCCCGAGGACCAGAAGCTCCTCACTCTCGCGCGCAGCACCCGGGCCCGCAACGGGGTGCCGGAGGGAGCCGCCGTCCGCGACGAGACCGGGCGGACGTACGTCGCCGGGACCGTCGCCCTCGACTCGCTGCGGCTGAGTGCCCTGCAGACGGCTGTCGCGATGGCCGTCGCGAGCGGCGCCGCCTCGCTGGAGGCGGCGGCCGTCGTCACCGCGGCCCCGGCGCCCGCCGAGGCCGATCTCGCGGCGGTACGCGACCTGGGCGGCCCCGGCACTCCCGTTCTGGTGGCGGGGCCGGACGCGGTGGTCAGGACGCGCGTCGAGGTGTGAGCCGGGAACCGGGAGCCCACAGGGTCCCGGGATCCCGTGCTCGCCCCGGGGCGAGGGCGTGGACCCGCGCGCCGGAGGGGCGGCGGCACGGCCGGAGGGGCATGCCGCGTCGCCCCGCGTGTGAGGCAGCGCACAGAGGGCCGCGGCGGGGGCCGGGCGACCCCCGGCCGGTTCTCGCGGCCGGGCTCTTCTCGGCCGCATGACACCCGCGGCGGGTCCTTCGGCCCGGGTCCTTCGGCCCGGGGAGGGGAGCCCCGGGGGCGGGACCGAGGTCCCGCCGCCACCCCTCGAAGGTCCGTGGATCGGGCCCGGTCGCGCTGGGAGTGTGGAAGCACGCCGGACGGGGCAGCGAGCGAAGCCCCGGCCCGGCGGACCACGTCCCCCAGAGTTAGGCCACCGCGTGTTCTCCTCCCTGATCCGCACCACCGCCGCCCGCCGCATCACCGGTTCCGTCGTGACGGCCGGCGCCGCCGCGGCCATGATCCTCACCGGTACGGGCAGCGCCTCCGCGGCCTCCAGCGCCAACTGGTCGGCGGTCGCGGCGTGCGAGTCGGGCGGCAACTGGGCCATCAACACCGGCAACGGCTACTTCGGCGGCCTCCAGTTCACCCAGCAGACCTGGTCCGCCTTCGGCGGCACCGCCCACGCGCCGAGCGCCCACAAGGCGAGCAAGGCCGCGCAGATCGCCGTCGCCGAGAAGGTCCTCGCGGCCCAGGGCCCCGGCGCCTGGGGTTCCTGCGGCGCGAAGGCCGGCCTGTCCTGACCCCCGTGGCGGCCCGGCCTCCCCGGCCGCCGCCCCGCACCACCCGCGAAGGGCCGACCACTGGTCGGCCCTTCGGCGTACATCGGGGAGAATGGGCCGCATGAGCGCTCGTACTCCCGAAAACCCCGCAGCCGGCCCCGCCCCCCACCGGGCCGGCTTCGCCTGCTTCGTGGGCCGCCCCAACGCGGGCAAGTCCACCCTCACGAACGCTCTGGTCGGCACGAAGGTGGCCATCACCTCCAGCCGCCCCCAGACCACCCGGCACACCGTGCGCGGCATCGTGCACCGGCAGGACGCCCAGCTGATCCTGGTCGACACCCCGGGCCTCCACAAGCCGCGCACCCTGCTCGGCGAGCGGCTGAACGACGTCGTGCGGACCACCTGGGCCGAGGTCGACGTGATCGGCTTCTGCGTTCCCGCCGACCAGAAGCTCGGGCCCGGCGACAAGTTCATCGCGAAGGAACTCGCCGGGATCAAGAAGACCCCGAAGATCGCCATCGTGACGAAGACGGACCTCGTCGGACCGAAGCAGTTGCGCGAGCAGCTCCTAGCGATCGACGAGCTCGGCCGCGAGCTGGGCATCGCCTGGGCGGAGATCGTGCCGGTGTCGGCCGTCGGCGACGAGCAGGTGTCCCTGCTGGCCGACCTGATCGCGCCGATGCTCCCCGAGAGCCCGCCGCTGTACCCGGAGGGCGACCTCACGGACGAGCCGGAGATGGTGATGGTCGCGGAGCTGATCCGCGAGGCCGCACTGGAAGGGGTACGGGACGAGCTGCCGCACTCGATCGCGGTCGTCGTCGAGGAGATGATCCCCCGGGAGGACCGGCCCGCCGACCGGCCGCTGCTCGACATCCACGCGAACGTCTACATCGAGCGGCCGAGCCAGAAGGGCATCATCATCGGGCCGAAGGGGCAGCGGCTCAAGGACGTCGGGACGAAGTCCCGCAAGCAGATCGAGGCGCTGCTCGGGACGCCGGTGTATCTGGACCTGCATGTGAAGGTCGCCAAGGACTGGCAGCGGGATCCGAAGCAGTTGCGGAAGCTGGGGTTCTGAACGGGGGTTCGAGGCTACGGGTGGCGGGGCGCAGGGAGAGGGGATGCACCTCCGGCGGGGCCGCCCCCTTGCCCGCCCGTTCCGCCCCCGGTGGCGGCCCCGCCGCCCAGGGGGCTGACGCGAAGGGTGGCCCCGCCGCCCGAGGGGGGGCTGACCCAGGGGTCAGTGCTGGGCCTGGAGCGTGCGGCGGAACCAGTGGTACGAGGCTTTCGGCGTGCGGTCCAGGGTGCCGCCGTCGAAGTCCACGTGCACCAGGCCGAACCGCTGTGCGTACCCCTCCGCCCACTCCCAGTTGTCCAGCAGGGACCACACGAAGTAGCCGCGTACGTCGACTCCCGCTTCCATCGCGTCGTGCAGTGCCCGCAGGTGGCCGTCGAGGAAGCCGATCCGTTCCCGGTCGTCCAGGCCCGGGTAACTGCACCCGTTCTCCGTGATGACGACCGGCGGCAGCCGGTCGCCGTAGCGGTCGCGGAACGACACGAGGAGTTCGGTGAGGGCCTCGGGGACGACGGCCCAGTCGAAGGCCGTGCGCGGGTGACCCTCGACGGGGCGGAGGGAGAACGGCATCTCGGGCGGGACGGTGATGCCCGCGAACTCGGTGGGGGCCTTCGGGTCCGGCGCGCCGACCCCGGTCGGCTGGTAGTAGTTGATCCCGTACCAGTCCAGCGGCTCGGAGATCAGCTTCAGGTCGTCGGCGACGGGGCCCGGCAGCATGTCGGCGATGCCGTCGGGGTAGGCGCCGAGCAGCACGGGCTCCGCGAAGAGGCGGTTGAGCAGCAGGTCGTAGAAGTCGGCGGCGGCGCGGTCCTCCTCGGAGTCCGAGGCCGGCCAGGTCGGGCCGTGCGAGTTGGCGATGCCGATGCTGCCGGAGCCGCGGGTGCGCAGCACGTCGACCGCGAGGCCGTGCGCGAGGAGCTGGTGGTGGGCGACGGGCAGCGCGTCGAACAACAGCCGCTTGCCGGGCGCGTGCGCCCCCAACGCGTGACCCAGCATGGTGAGTTCGGCGGGCTCGTTCAGGGTGATCCAGCGGCCCACGCGGTCGCCGAGGCGGGCGGCGACCACGTCCACGTAGGCGGCGAAGCGGTACGCGGTGTCCCGCTGAAGCCAGCCGCCCGCCTCCTCCAGTGCCAGCGGCGTGTCCCAGTGGAAGAGGGTCGGCACGGGGCGCACCCCCGCCTCGCACAGGGCGTCGACGAGACGGTCGTAGAAGTCGAGGCCCGCCGTGTTGACCGCCCCGGCCCCCTGGGGCAGTACCCGTGACCAGGAGACGGAGAAGCGGTAGCCGCCCACCCCGAGGTTCTTGAGCAGCTCCACGTCCTGCGGATAGCGGTGGTAGTGGTCGACGGCCACGGACGCGTCGGAGGCGTCCTTGATGCGTCCGGGCTCGGCGGCGAAGGCGTCCCAGGACGAGGGACCGCGCCCGTCCTCGCGTGCCGCCCCCTCGATCTGGTGGGCCGAAGTGGACACGCCCCACAGGAAGTTGGCGGGGAAGCGAGGAAGCGGCGAGTGCGCCGGGAGTGCCGGATCGGGCGGCAGCGAAGTCATGGGGGAGATGGTGGGTACGCCCCGAGGGCCCTGTCAACGACCGGGCGGCAGGACTTCCCGGCCGCTGTCCGGCAGGCCGGCCCGTGCGCCGTCGCCCCGGTGGGCCGGCACGTCAGGACCGGCTCACTAGGCGCCCTCCTTCAACACCCGCGTAATCAACTCCCTTTGCTGCTCGCCGAGTTGTGGCTCGGAGAAGTGGACCGTCCGCCCGTCCACGGTGATCTCGTAGCAGAATCCGTCGGCGATCCCCGTCTCCTCGGGCCGCGCGTCCCGGCCGGAGGCGAGGGCCTCGGCGGCCAGGGCGTGCCACGCCTCGGCGTCGGGCAGGCACGAGGTGTCGACCTCGGCCCGGCGCTCGATCCCGGCGAATCCTCCGCTGCGGACTACCTCAATACGCATGCGGTCCGTTGTAGTACGCGCGGGACTCGGCCGGTAGGGGGCCGTACCGGCCGCTGTCCCGATGCCGGCGCGCGAGGCGGGCCGGCATCCCCCGCCCGACTCAGTGCGCGGGCACCCCCACCCGCTCCCACGCCTTGAGGAGCGACTCCAGTTCCTCGCCCTCCCCGAAGCGGCCGCGCGCCGCCGCTGCCGTCGCCCGCGCGAAGTCCGCGAACGTGGGGGTGACGGTGAGCGTGCCGGCCGTGAGGGTGTCGTACCAGATCTGTCCGGCCCGCTCCCACGCCTTGCCGCCCAGCGCGGTGGCGAGCAGGTAGAACGCGTGGTTGGGAATGCCCGAGTTGATGTGCACCCCGCCGTTGTCGCGTCCGGTGGTGACGTAGTCGTCCATCGTCGCGGGCTGCGGGTCCTTGCCCAGCACGTCGTCGTCGTACGCCGTCCCGGGGGCCTTCATCGAGCGCAGCGCGACACCCGTGACGCGTTCGGCGAGCAGTCCGGCGCCGATCAGCCAGTCGGCCTCGCCGGCGGTCTGGTCGTTCACGTACTGCTTGACGAGGGAGCCGATGACGTCCGACACCGACTCGTTCAGGGCGCCCGGCTGGCCGAAGTACGTGAAGTTCGCCGTGTACTGGGTCAGGCCGTGCGCCAGCTCGTGGCCGATGACGTCGACGGGGAGGGTGAAGTCGAGGAAGATCTCGCCGTCGCCGTCGCCGAAGACCATCTGCTCGCCGTCCCAGAACGCGTTCCCGTAGTCCCGGTCGAAGTGGACGGTCGCGTTCAGGGGCAGCCCGTTGCCGTCGACGGAGTCGCGCCCGAAGGCCCGCAGCAACAGGTCGAAGGTCGCGCCGAGCCCGTTGTACGCGCGGTTGACGGTGGCGTCCTGGTGCGGCGGGTCGCCCTCCCGGCGTACGACACGGCCCGGCAGCTCGCGCCGGTTGCCCGCGTCGAAGACCGTGCGCAGGGCCCTGCCCCGGGCGGCCGCCGGGTCGGGCTGGACCGGCGGTGCGCCGAGGACCGTGGTCAGCCGGCGGTGGGTGCGCTGCGCGGCGTCCGCCTCCAGGGTGCGGCGGGCGGATCCGGCCAGGGCGGGGTCCTCGGAGCGGGCGAGCCTGTCGAGGACATGGGGCGGCACGATGGTGCAGAAAACGGGACGAGCGGTGGCTTCCATGGCGAGCAATGTGGCACTGGGTCATGGTTCTGTCACTACCTGCGACGAAGATTTACGCGCTATTTCAACGTTTCGAGGGATCGGTCACTCTTCGGCTGACAGTGATGCCCGGTCTTGCATACTGATACGGGACCGGCGCCCTGGCCGTCCCTCGGTTAGGCTGCGGCACATCATGCGTTTCGGGCTGCTTCTCCTTAGCTGCCGCGGCGAGGGCCTGTAGTCGTAGGCCGACCCCCTCCCCGCGGGATCTGGTGCTGCGCAGACACGTCGGCCGTCCCCTTGCAGGAGACCCGAGGAGCCCCACGCCATGACTCAGCAGTCCGTCGGCAACCCGACGCCCGTCACCAACGCCTCCCACTTCCAGAAGCCGTCCGGGATGCCCGTGCACAAGTACGGCGGCTACGAGGCCGTCGAGATCCCGGACCGCACCTGGCCGGACCGCCGCATCACCAAGGCCCCCCGCTGGCTGTCCACCGACCTGCGTGACGGCAACCAGGCGCTGATCGACCCGATGAGCCCGGCCCGCAAGCGCGAGATGTTCGACCTGCTGGTACGGATGGGCTACAAGGAGATCGAGGTCGGTTTCCCGTCGTCCGGCGAGACCGACTTCCACTTCGTACGCTCCATCATCGAAGAGGGCGCGATCCCCGAGGACGTGACGATCTCCGTCCTGACCCAGGCGCGCGAAGAGCTGATCGAGCGCACCGTGGAGTCCCTGCGCGGCGCCCGCCGGGCCACCGTGCACCTGTACAACGCGACCGCCCCCACCTTCCGCCGCGTCGTCTTCCGCGGCACGAAGGAACAGGTCAAGCAGATCGCCGTGGACGGCACCCGGCTGGTGATGGAGTACGCGGAGAAGATCCTCGGCCCCGAGACGGTCTTCGGTTACCAGTACTCGCCGGAGATCTTCACCGACACCGAGCTGGACTTCGCCCTGGAGGTCTGCGAGGCGGTGTGCGACGTGTGGGGTCCCGAGGAGGGCCGCGAGATCATCCTCAACCTGCCCGCCACCGTGGAGCGCTCCACGCCCTCCACGCACGCGGACCGCTTCGAGTGGATGTCGCGGAACCTGAGCCGCCGCGAGCACGTCTGCCTGTCCGTCCACCCGCACAACGACCGCGGCACCGCCGTCGCCGCCGCCGAGCTGGCGATCATGGCCGGCGCGGACCGCATCGAGGGCTGCCTGTTCGGGCAGGGCGAGCGCACCGGCAACGTCGACCTGGTCACCCTGGGCATGAACCTCTTCTCGCAGGGCGTCGACCCGCAGATCGACTTCTCGCAGATCGACGAGATCCGCCGCACCTCCGAGTACTGCAACCAGATGGAGATCCACCCCCGCCACCCCTACGCGGGCGACCTCGTCTACACCGCCTTCTCCGGCTCCCACCAGGACGCCATCAAGAAGGGCTTCGACGCCATGGAGGCCGACGCGGCCGCCGTCGGCAAGACCGTCGACGACATCGAGTGGGCCGTCCCCTACCTGCCGATCGACCCCAAGGACGTCGGCCGGTCGTACGAGGCCGTGATCCGGGTCAACTCGCAGTCCGGCAAGGGCGGCATCGCGTACGTCCTGAAGAACGACCACAAGCTGGACCTGCCGCGCCGCATGCAGATCGAGTTCTCGAAGATCATCCAGCAGAAGACGGACTCCGAGGGCGGCGAGGTCACCCCGAAGGACATCTGGTCGGCGTTCCGGGACGAGTACCTGCCGAACGCGGAGAACCCGTGGGGCCGCATCCAGGTGCGCTCCGGCCAGACCACCACCGACACCGACGGCATCGACACCCTGACCGTCGAAGCGGTCGTGGACGGCGCCGAGACCGTACTGACCGGCACCGGCAACGGCCCGATCTCCGCGTTCTTCGACGCGCTGGCCGCCGTCGGCGTCGACGCCCGGCTGCTGGACTACCAGGAGCACACGATGAGCGAGGGCGCCTCCGCCCAGGCCGCCTCGTACATCGAGTGCGCCATCGACGGCAAGGTCCTGTGGGGCATCGGCATCGACCCGAACACCACGCGGGCCTCCCTGAAGGCGGTCGCCTCCGCGGTGAACCGGGCAGCTCGCTGACCGACCGGTTCTCGCGCGTTTCCCGAGGTCCCGCCCGCTTGGGCCCAGGGGCGGGACCTCCGTCTTTCCCCGGGGTGCTGACGGCGCCTCACGGATGTGGCTAACATCACGTCCAACCCCGGCAAGGATGCCGAAGCGTTACGGAGGTGCGCCGTGCTGCCAGTGCGAGGCCGATCGTCCAGCCCGTGGGGCAGTGTGTGGCGCGGCGCGTGGGGCGTGCGCACCACGTGGACCGTCGTCGGCGACGGCGAGTTCTTCTGCCCCGGCTGCGGCGGCGACCGCAACTACGCCCGGCGCACCGGCCGCCGGCGCCTCACCGTGCTCGGCGTGCCGCTGGTGGCGCGCGGCCTCGTCGGCCCGAGCGTCCGGTGCGCCTCCTGCGAGCGCGAGTTCGGGACCGAGACGCTCGACCACCCCACCACGGTCCGCTTCTCCGCGATGCTCCGCGACGCCGTCCACACGGTCGCCCTCGCCGTCCTGGCCGCCGGAGGCACCTCGTGCCGCACGGTCACCGGCACCGCCGCCGCGACGGTCCGCTCCGCCGGATTCGAGGACTGCACGGAGGACCAGCTCATCCTCCTGATGCAGGCCCTCACCGCGGACCGGGGACGCCCCCGGGCAGACGCGGCCGAGCCCGGGGCGGCACACGCGCGGGGGGCGGACGAGCCGGACTTCCCGTGCAGCGCCTCCCTGGCCGTCGAACTGCACGAGGCCCTCGAACCCCTCGCACCCCATCTGGCGACAGCGGGACGGGAGTCGCTCCTGCTCCAGGGCGCCCGCATCGCCCTCGCCGACGGCCCCTACAGCCCGGCCGAGCGGGAGGTCCTGACGAGGGTCGGCACGGCCCTCCAGCTCTGCCCGCAGGACACGGCCCGGCTGCTGGCCGCGGCCCGCACACCGTCCTGAGCGAGGTCGGCCCCGCCCGCCAGGAGGTGACGCGGCCCGCACACCGTCCTGAGCGGGCCTGTCGCGCCAGCCAGGAGGTGCCCGGCGGGCGCGACAGGCCCGCCCGCCGGGCAGGGGAGCCCCGCCCGCCAGGAGGTGCCCCTCGGCCGCCCCTGTGCCAGGTTTGTTCGCATGGCGCACGAGAACAGCGGGGCAGCGGCTGGTGAGCACGACCGCGGGCGCGGGTGGAGCGGGCTGACGCTCACCACGGGCGCGTTCCTGTTCCTGCTGCTGCGGCTGTTCGCCGTGTCGGACTACCAGTGGCACACGGCCTTCGCCGTACTGCACACCCTCGACCTTGAGGACAGCATCGGAATCGTCCTCGGCACGGTGATGGCCGACTCGGTCGCCGCCGCCGTCCTGCTGTCGGTCCTGCTGCCCGCGTTCCTGTTCCGGGTGCTGGGCGGTCTCGTCCTCGCGGCACGGCTCCGGCGCGGACAGAGATCCGGCGGGGCGCGGGGGCCCGCGGGGGACCCGGGCGGGCCGTACGCGTCCGCGCAGGACCCGGCCGGCGGGCGGCGTCCCGACAGGCAGCGGGCGGACCTCTCCGGGCTGGTGATGCTGGCCCTCGTGGTGGCCGGGGTGGTGGCGTACGCCACCAGCTTCCACGCCTGGTGGCTGCTGCTGGTGTCCGCGGCGGTGACGGCCGCGGCGGTCGGCGTCGGCCTGCTCGCCCGGCGCGGACGCGGGCAGGTGGGCGAGGCCTCCCGCTGGGCGGGACGCCACCTCGCGGGCCTGGTCGTCGCCCTGGCGATCATCGGGCTGCTGGTGAGCGCGGCGGTCGTCCGCACACCGTGGATGCCGCTGGAGCGGGTCGCCGTCGAGGGAGCGGCGGAGCCCCTGGTGGGCTATGTGCTGGAGGCGGAACCGGGGTTCTTGAAGTTCCTGACGGCGGACGACCGGGAGTTCCTGATCCTGAACGACCAGGACGTCGCCTCCCGTACGGAACTCGTCGCGCACTAGCCGCGCCGTCGGCGGCCGGGAACGCGGCGGTGCGGGGCCCGGAGCGGGTCCCGAGCGGGGCTCGGAGGGCCGCGGCGGGGATCACGGGCGGCGGGGCGCCTCCGGGGCGTCCGCCGGGCCCGGGACATGTGTGGGACTCGGGGCGCCGGGGGACCCGGGAGCGTCCGGGGCCGGGGCGGGCGAGGGGCTGTCCGTGGCGGGCCCCGGGGACTCGGAGGTGCGCGGGGCCGGGGAGTGCGCGGGCGGTACCGGGGCCGGGTCGAGAGGGCTTCCGGGCAGCAGTACGAGCAGGCACACGGCCACCACGGCGGCCGCCGCGCCGAGCACGGCGTACGCGACCCGGCGCACCCGGCGCACCCCCCAGGTCCGGCCCTGCGGGGGCGCGTCGCGGCGCAGGTCCTGAGGGGTGACCAGGGCGGCGCGGGCGGCGAACGCGGCGCGCAGGCGCTCTTCCGCGCCCGCGCCGGGCCCCGTACCCGGGCCGGTCGTGCGGGGAGTGCTCATCGGGTGGTCCCCAGCTTCTTCTCAAGGGTGTCCAGGGCGCGGCTCGCGGTGGACTTGACGGTCCCGCGCGACAGGCCGAGGGTCTGGGCGATCTGCGCCTCGGTCAGCTCCGACCAGTACCGCAGGACGAGGACCTCGCGCTGCCGGTGGGTCAGCCGGGCGAGCGCGTCGAGGACCTGGCGGTGCTCCTCGGCGAGCAGCAGACCTTCGTCGACGGGCGGCCCGGCCGTCTCGTGCGGCGGCGCGTACGCGCGCGCGGTACGCCTCCTGCGCAGGACGGAGCGGGCCGCGTTGACGACGGCGGTGTGCAGGTACGCCCCCGGGTCCTGGAGCCCGGCCAGCCCGGTCCCGTGCGTGCGGCACACCGCGGCGAACGCGTCCTGGACGACGTCCTCGGCGGTGTGCAGATCGTCCACCAGGAAGAGGGCGAGGCGGACCATGTCGAGGCGGCGGGCCCGGTAGAGGTCGGTGAGCGTGGGCGGGCGCGGGTCCTCGCCGGCCTCGTGCCCGTACGGGCCGCCGACGGCCCGCAGCGGGCGGGCCTCGTTCCGGGCGGCCCCGGTCTCCCTGGTCCCGGTCGTGCGGGCCAGCAGGCGGGACCACCACGGGGCGATGCGGGGGGCGGCGTACGCGACGTACTGCATGGGCCTCGATCCGGTGGTGCGGGCGGTGCGGGCGGTGTCGGTGGTACGCGCGGTGCCGGTGCGCGAGCCGTGTGGCGGTGCGAATGGTGCGCGCGGTGCCGGTGGGCGAGCCGTGTGGCGGTGCGAATGGTGCGGGAGGTGCGACATGGTGCTGGCGGTGCCGGTGGGCGAGCCGTGTGGCGGTGCGAACGGTGCGGGTGGGGCGGTTTGGTGCCGGTGGGGCGGTGCGGAGTGGTGCTGTTGAAGCAGTGCGGGTGGGGCGGGCGGGCCTGCGCGTGGGCCTGCCCGCCCCGGTGTGCCGGGGTGTTCCGGCGGCTACTTCGCGGGCACGGGCGCGGGGACGCCCGTGCCGGGCGAGACGACGCGCGGGACGTCGGCGGGGGCAGGGGCAGGGGCCGGGCCGCCGTGGCCCGGGGCCGGCGCGGGCGCCGGGTTCCCCTCGGCCGGGGCCGGGGCCGGGGCGGGGGCCGGAGCGGGGTTGCCGTCGGCGGGAGCGGGGGCCGGAGCCGGGTTGCCCTTGGCGGGGGCCGGGGCGGGTGCCGGGTCGACGTCGGCCGGGGCGGGCGCCGGGGCGGGGACGGCGGTGTCCGGGGCGGTGACCGCGGGCGCGGCAGCGGGCCCGGGGCCCGAGTCGGCGACGGCGACGGCGGTGAAGGCACCGCCCAGGAGGACGGTGAGACCGGTGACGGCGGTGACGAGGCGGGGTCGTTTCAAGGACATGGGTGTCTGTCTCCCGAGGAAGTCTGGAACTGGAACACGAACTGAAGGGCGCCTTCACCCCACCAGACGTGCGTGACCGCGGGAGGTTGCGGCCGGATCTCGGAAACTTTCCGACAGGACGGGAGCGGGGACCGGCCCGGGGCCGCCGGAGGTGCTACGGCCGCGGCCGTCGGAACAGCCGACGCCCGGTGGAGCCCCCGTCCGTACGGAACATCCACGCCCTGCACGCCCGCCCTCATCCGTACGGATCATCCGCGCCCTGCACGCCCGCCCCCGCCGGTACGGGACATCCGCGCCCTGCACGCCCTTCGCGCCCGCCCCCCGTCCGTACCGGACCCCCGCACCCTGCACGCCCGCCCCCGTCCGTACGGGACAATGGCGTCCATGAGCCTGTTCCGTGACGACGGCATCGTCCTGCGCACCCAGAAGCTGGGCGAGGCGGACCGCATCATCACGCTGCTCACCCGTCATCACGGCCGCGTCCGCGCCGTGGCCCGCGGCGTCCGCCGCACGAAGTCCAAGTTCGGCGCCCGCCTGGAGCCCTTCTCACACGTGGACGTGCAGTTCTTCGCGCGCGGCAGCGAGCTGATCGGCCGCGGCCTGCCGCTCTGTACCCAGGGCGAGATCATCGCCCCGTACGGCAGCGGCATCGTGACCGACTACGGCCGGTACACCGCCGGCACGGCCATGCTGGAGACCGCGGAACGGTTCACCGACCACGAGGGGGAGCCCGCCGTACAGCAGTACCTCCTGCTGGTCGGCGGCCTGCGGACGCTGTCGCGTGCCGAGCACGCCCCGAACCTCATCCTCGACGCGTTCCTCCTGCGCTCCCTCGCCGTCAACGGCTACGCCCCCAGCTTCGACGACTGCGCCAAGTGCGGCATCGACGGACCCAACCGGCTGTTCTCCGTCTCGGCGGGCGGGGTCATATGCGGTGACTGCCGGGTGCCCGGCAGCGTCGTACCCTCTGCGGAGGCCGTCGCGCTGCTGAGCGCCCTGCTCACCGGGGACTGGACGGCCGCCGACGCGTGCGAGCCGCGGCACGCGCGTGAGGGCAGCGGACTGGTGTCGGCGTATCTGCACTGGCATCTGGAGCGCGGGCTGCGCTCGCTCAGGTACGTAGAGAAGACGTAAGGCAACAAGGGAGAGCACAGCCATGGCACGACGCGGGATTCTGGGACGCACCAGGCGCGAGTACAAGATCCCCGAGCCGCACCCGTCCGGCGCCCGCCCCCCGAGGATCCCCGACGAGCTGATCCCCGAGCACGTGGCCATCGTCATGGACGGCAACGGCCGCTGGGCCAAGGAACGCGGGCTGCCGCGCACCGAGGGCCACAAGGTGGGCGAGGGGGTGGTGCTCGACGTGCTGAAGGGGTGCCTGGAGATGGGGGTCAAGAACCTGTCCCTGTACGCCTTCTCCACCGAGAACTGGAAGCGCACGCCCGACGAGGTCCGCTTCCTGATGAACTTCAACCGGGACGTCATCCGCCGCCGCCGTGACGAGATGAACGAGCTCGGCATCCGGATCCGCTGGGTCGGGCGGATGCCCAAGATGTGGAAGTCCGTCGTCCAGGAACTCCAGGTCGCCCAGGAGCAGACCGTCGACAACGACGCGATGACCCTGTACTTCTGCGTCAACTACGGCGGCCGGGCGGAGATCGCCGACGCCGCGCAGGCCATCGCGCGGGACGTGGCGGCCGGGAAGCTCGACCCGTCGAAGGTCAACGAGAAGACCTTCGCCAAGTACCTGTACTACCCGGACATGCCGGACGTGGACCTCTTCCTGCGGCCCAGCGGCGAGCAGCGCACCTCCAACTACCTCCTGTGGCAGAGCGCCTACGCCGAGATGGTCTTCCAGGACGTGCTGTGGCCCGACTTCGACCGGCGCAACCTGTGGGACGCGTGCTACGCGTACGCCCAGCGTGACCGGAGGTTCGGCGGCGCGATCCCCAACGAGCAGCAGACGCCGTCCGCTTCGCCCCTGCCGCAGGTACCCGAACAGGGCTGATGGCCGCGCCCCCGGCAGTATCATTTCGCCGAAGGAGGCACGGGCGCACCGGCCGGGCACACAGGCTTCCTGGGGCGGGGGTACGGGGTGGCCGAACGACTCGTGGTGTCGGGCGCGGTGACGGGGCGAAGACGCCTCGACGCGGCACTGCTTCTGGTCGAGGACGACGCGGCCGACGCCCTGCTGTTCACGGACGTGCTGGAGGAGAGCGACCTCGCGGCCGACGTCCACTGGTGCACCTCTCTGGATGAGGCGCGCAAGTTCCTCGGCGGGCACATCGGGCCGGTGTGCGTACTGCTCGACCTGCACCTGCCCGACGTACGGGGGCTGGACGCCGTGCGCCAGGTGCTCGCCGCGCACCCGGACGCGGCCATCGTCGTTCTGACCGGTCTCGTCGAGAGCGAGGCCGGTCACACCGCCGTGGCGGAGGGCGCCCAGGACTACCTGGTCAAGGGGCGCCTCGACGCGGAGACCCTCAGCAGGGCCGTGCGGTACGCCGTGCAGCGCAAGCTGGTCGAGCAGGCGTCGGTGGCCCTGCACGCGGGACGCCTGCGCGCCGAGGAGAACGCCCGGCTCGAACTCGGCCTGCTGCCCGTGCCGTTGATGCGCGGCACCGGCTTCGAGGTGGACGCCCGCTACGACCCGGGGCGCGAACAGGGACTGCTCAGCGGGGACTTCTACGACGTCGTGCAGACCGCCGACGGAACCGTGCACGCCGTCATCGGCGACGTGTCCGGTCACGGGGCGGCGGAGGCGGCGCTCGGGGTGTGTCTGCGGGTGGCGTGGCGGGCGGCGGTCCTCAGCGGCTGCACGGGGCCCGCCCAGATCCGGCTCCTCGAAGAGATCATGGCGGCCGAGCGGTCCGCCCAGCAGGTCTTCGCCACCCTGACGAGCCTGGTCTTCCCGCCCGACCGGCGCTCGGTGCGCGTGGTGCGGGCGGGCCACCCGGGGCTGCTCGTACGGAGCCCCTCGGGCACCACCTGGTACGACCCGCCCGGCGGCATGGCGCTCGGCATCGCCCCAGGCACCGGCGTCTGGCCCGAGACCGACCTCCCCCTGGAACCCGGCACCGGCATCGTCGTCTTCACCGACGGCCTCTTCGAGGGCCTCACCGGGCCGAGCACCCGGCTCGGTGAGCACGGGCTGCTGTCCCTGGCACGCGAGTACGAGGCGCTGCCCGCCCACCAGTTCGTGCAGACGCTCGTCCAGGCGGCGACCGACGCCGCCGCCCCGCACGGCGGACTGGCCGACGACATAGCCGTACTCCACCTGGCGTGGGGAAACGGCTGAGATGGAAGGGAAAGCCTCCGGAACCGGACGCGACGGCCCCACGGCCGACGGGACCATCGCCGACGGGACCATCCCCGAGGGACCCACCGGCGACGGCCTCACCACCGGCGGCACCGGCGGCCGGGAGCCCGCGGGCAACGGGCCCGCCGGCCCCCGGCAGCACGTCGGCGACCGTCCCGCCGGCCCCCGCGGGTCCGTCGGGCCCGTCGGGTTCGGGCGGCTCTCGGTACGCGGCTGGATCCGGCTCGTCCTTTGCACCATGGCCGCCCTGCTGCTGCTCTGCGCGTCCGTCGGCGCCGTCCTCCTGGGACGGACCAGCAGCCGCAACACCGAACTCGTCGACCACATCCAGCCGGGCCGGTCCGCCACCCTCCAGCTCCAGAAGGCCCTCCTCGACCAGGAGTCCGGCGTCCGCGGCTTCGCCCTCAGCGGCGACGAGGCGTTCCTCGCACCGTACGAGGAAGGGGTCCGCGACGAACGCCTCCACCGGGCCGAAGTGGCCCGGCTCCTGGGCGCCGGGGGCCGGCTGGGCGGCGACCTCGCGGCGGTCACGCGCAAGGCCGCGCAGTGGCGCCAGGAGCAGGCCGACCCGCTGATCGCCGCGATCCGCTCCGGTGCGAGCGTCGACTCCGTGCAGCCGCGGGTCGACGCCGGCAAGCGGCGCTTCGACGAACTGCGCGACCTGCTGCGTGCCCAGGAGCAGCACCTGGTGCAGGCCCGCGACGAGGCCCGCGACGACATGATGACGCTGCGCGTCCTGCGGGACTGGGTGTTCCTCGGGATGCTCGCGGTCATCGTCGCGACCGGCGGCCTGCTGGCGCTGCTGCTCAACCGCATGGTCGTGTCCCCGCTGAACGCGCTGCGCGCCGCCGCCGACCAGGTCGCCGGCGGCGAGTTCGACCGGCGGATCGAGGTGCCGGGCCCGGCGGACGTACGGGCCGTCGGCCGCTCGGTGGACTCGATGCGGCGGCGCATCGCGGGGGAGCTGACGCAGGCCAGGGCGCGGGAGCGCGAACTCGCCGGGCAGGCCGCCGACCTGGACGCCCAGGCCACCGAACTGCGGCGCTCCAACGCCGAGCTGGAGCAGTTCGCCTACGTCGCCTCGCACGACCTGCAGGAGCCGCTGCGCAAGGTCGCCTCGTTCTGCCAACTGCTGGAGAAGCGGTACGGGGACGTCGTCGACGCGCGCGGCAAGCAGTACATCGACTTCGCGGTGGACGGGGCGAAGCGCATGCAGATCCTCATCAGCGACCTGCTGACCTTCTCGCGGGTGGGGCGGCTGGACGACGCCCCGGTGCGGGTCGCCATGGACGACGTGCTCGCCGAGGCGCGTCGCAACCTGGCGGTGGCGGTGGCGGAGGCCCAGGCACGGATCGAGGTGCGGGGCCGCCCGCTGCCGGTCGTCGTCGGCGATCCGGCCAGCCTGGTCATGCTGTGGCAGAACCTCCTCGGCAACGCGGTGAAGTTCCGCCACCCCGAACGTCCCGTGCACGTCGTCGTGGACTGCGAACGGGAGGGCGGGCACTGGCACTTCAGCGTCCGGGACAACGGAATCGGCGTGCCCGCGGAGTTCGCCGAGAAGGTCTTCGTCATCTTCCAGCGGCTGCACTCCCGCGACGAGTACCCGGGAACCGGCATCGGGCTGGCGCTGTGCCGGAAGATCGTCGAGTACTACGGCGGGACGATCCGCCTGGACACCGGAGTGCCGGAGGGGGCCGGAGTGTGTTTCAGCCTGCCGGTGGCGGAACAAGCCGTACCTTCCGGCGACACGGCCGGGACGACAGGAGCGAACGCATGAACACCACGCCCGCCCACTCCATCGAAGTGCTTCTCGTCGAGGACGATCCGGGGGACGAGCTGATCACCCGTGAGGCGTTCGCCGACAACAAGATCCGCAACCGGCTGCACGTGGTGCGGGACGGGCAGGAGGCGTTCGACTTCCTGTACCGGCAGGGTGCGCACACCGACGCGGTACGGCCGGATCTGATCCTGCTGGATCTGAACCTGCCGAAGTACGACGGGCGGCAGGTGCTGGAGCGGATCAAGAAGGACGAGGATCTGGCGCACATCCCGGTGGTGGTGCTGACCACGTCCTCGGCGGAGGAGGACGTGCTGCGCAGTTACAAGCTGCACGCCAACGCGTACGTCACCAAGCCGGTGGACCTGGAACAGTTCATCGCCGCGGTGCGGCAGATCGACGACTTCTTCCTGACCGTCGTCCGTCTGCCGCCCCGATAGCACCCGGCGGCCGGGCCCGCACGTCCCCCTCCTCCCGTCCTCCCGCCGGCGGCACCCCTGGGCGGCGGGGCCGCGCCCGGGGGCGGGACGGGCCGGCGGGGCGGGACGGGCCGGCAGGGGGCGGACCCTCCGCGGAGCGCCCACCGCCCCACGCCCACCCCCCGCCCGGCACCCCGCCGCCCGAGAGGACTCAGGCCGGGCGCCCCCGCGGGCGGACCGCCCCGCCGCACCCTCCCTAGCTCACCTGCGCCTTGTCGTACGCCGCCTTGACCTCCGCCCCGAAGTACGGCCCGAACATCCGCCCCGGCAGGAAGGTGTAGCCGAAGCTGTTCACCGACGCCTGGAGCCCCGTCCCCGTCGCCTCGTCGAACGAGTTGAACCAGGGGCCGCCGCTGGACCCGCCGGTCATGTCGCAGGCCATGCTGTGGTCCTTGGAGAACAGGAAGTCCCTCGTCGTGTTCCCCGAGCAGTAGATGAGCCGCTTGCCGTCGTACGGCGCCGCCGCCGGGAAGCCGAACGCGTACATCGGCTTGTTGTAGCCGCCGTTGAACTGGAGGCCCTGTGCCCCGACCACGTCCGCGAGCCGCTGTCCGTTCAGCGGGTTCACCACCGCCAGGCCGACGTCGTAGTTGATGTCCTCGCTCGCCGCCCACTGGTCGGTGGCGGAGGTCTTCGACGCGGTCCACGTACCGTACGGCGTCGCGCCGTCGTGGTACGCGGGGACGAACACCCAGTTCGTGTGCCAGGCGCCGCCCATCTTGACGCAGTGTCCGGCCGTCACGACGGTCGACTTGTTCTGGCTGGTGACGGAGTTGCCCGAGCAGGAGGCCGTGCGGCCCTGGTACGTGAAGAACACCCGGCCGGAGGTCTTCACGACCGCCCCGCCGCCGGTCCACGCCCCGCCCTTCTGCGGGAACGCCTTCGTGGACGGGACGGAGGAGACGGGCCCGCCGGCCTTCGCCGGGTTCACCTTCGAGGGGGACACCTTCAGCAGGTCCAGCGGTTTCGCGGAGCGCATCCGCTCCGGCGTCCAGAAGTCCCGGACCTGCTGTTCGGCGGCGAGAGCGGGGGAGGAAGTGGGGGAGGGGGTGCCGGCCGCCGCGGAGGCGGGGACCGCTCCGGTGGCGAGCAGGCCGCCTACGGCAGCGGCCAGGCCGAGCATCGCACTGTGGGGACGACGTCTCACGCTAACTCCTTCTGCGAAGAGGGGAGCGGTGCGGAAATCGGTGTGCGACAGGCAGGGTGACATGGAACTGACGAGCTGTCAGGCGTGCGGGCGAGGGTTGGCCGAAAAGTGGCCGTCAATGCCGAACACCCCAACTCCTCGGGGGAGTTGGGGTGTTCGCGTGCCCTTCACCGGGCGGGCCGGTCACTTCTCGGGCCGCGCGTCACCGGTCGAGGCGCCGCAGCCCGGTGGCCGCCGCGCTCAGGCGGCCGCGCACTCGGCACATGTGCCGAAGATCTCCACCGTGTGCGCCACGTTCACGTACCCGTGCTGGGCCGCGATCGACTCCGCCCACGTCTCGACCGCCGGACCCTCGACCTCGACCGCCTTGCCGCACTTGCGGCACACCAGGTGGTGGTGGTGGTCGCCGGTCGAGCAGCGCCGGTAGACCGACTCGCCGTCGCTCGTCCGCAGCACGTCGACCTCGCCCGCGTCCGCCAGGGACTGAAGGGTGCGGTAGACCGTGGTCAGGCCGACCGAGGCGCCCTTGTGCTTGAGCATGTCGTGCAGCTCCTGGGCACTGCGGAACTCGTCCACCTCGTCCAGCGCCGCCGCCACGGCGGTCCGCTGCCGGGTGGATCGCCCACGTACCGGCGCGGCGTTCGCCGCCGCACCGCTCGGCGCCGTCGTCACAGGTGCCTCCTCTGGTCGCCCATTACGCGAATAGATACGTCGGGCCATTGTGCCAGGGCTGTCGAGAGGTGCGCTCACACCTTCGCCACGTCGGGTGCGCCCACCGTCTCCGACGGGAGCCCCGGCGTGGCGTTCGCGCGGGAGCGCCGCCGTGCCAGCGGCGTGGCGAGGAGCGTCAGCACGATGAACACACCGATGGCCAGCAGCACGATCGTCGCGCCGGGCGGCACGTCGTACTGGTACGAGGTGACCGTTCCGCCCAGGGTCACCGCGGTGCCGATGGCGACGGCCAGGACGAAGGTGACGGTGAAGCTGCGCGAGATCTGCTGCGCGGCGGCCACCGGCACCACCATCAGCGCGCTGACCAGCAGCAGCCCCACCACCCGCATGGCGACGGTGACGGTCACCGCGGCCGTGACGGCGACGAGCAGGTTCAGCAGGCGCACCGGCAGTCCGGTCACCCGCGCGAACTCCTCGTCCTGGCTGACCGCGAACAGCTGCCTGCGCAGGCCCATCGTGACGAGGACGACGAAGGCCGCCAGGACGACGATCGCGGTGACGTCCTGACTCGACACCGTGGAGAGCGAGCCGAAGAGGTACGAGGAGAGGTTGGCGTTGGAGCCGGTCGGGGCGAGGTTGATCAGCAGCACACCGCCGGCCATGCCCCCGTAGAAGAGCATCGCGAGGGCGATGTCGCCGCGCGTCTTGCCGTACCAGCGGATCAGCTCCATGGCGACCGAGCCGACGATCGCGACGGCGGTCGCCGTCCAGATGGGGCTGGCGGAGAGCAGGAAGCCGAGGCCGACGCCGGTCATGGCGACATGGCCGATGCCGTCGCCCATCAGCGACTGGCGGCGCTGCACGAGGTAGATGCCGATCGCGGGGGCGGTGATGCCGACCAGGACGGCGGCGATCAGGGCCCGCTGCATGAACGGGGTGCTGAAGATGTCCAGGAGTTCGCTCATGATCAGCCCAGCAGTCCCGTCGGTACCCCGGCCGCGGCGGCGTGCACGGCGTCCGGGTGGCAGTCTTCCTTGGTCAGGTGGTGCGCGTCGTGGCCGGGCAGCAGGCCCCCGGCAGGCGGCGGCCCGTCGTGCACGACGAGTCCGTCGCGCAGGACGACGGTGCGGTCGATCAGGGGCTCCAGCGGGCCAAGTTCGTGCAGTACCAGCAGTACGGACACCCCGGCCGCGACCTGCTCGCGCAGCGTCGCCGCCAGGATCTCCTGGCTGGCCAGGTCCACTCCGGCGAGCGGCTCGTCCATGATGAGGAGTTCCGGTTCGCAGGCCAGGGCGCGGGCGATCAGCACCCGCTGGTGCTGGCCGCCGGACAGGGCGCTCACCGAGTCCTTGGCCCGGTCGGTGAGCCCGACCAGGTCGATCGCCCGGCTCACGGCCGCCCGGTCGGCCCGGGAGAGCAGTCCGAGGCGGGCCCGGGACAGCCGCCCGGACGACACCACCTCGCGGATCGTGGCGGGCACCCCGCCCGCGGCGGTGATCCGCTGCGGTACGTAGCCCACCCGCGCCCACTGCTTGAAGCGCCGCAGCGGGGTGCCGAACAGTTCGACCGAGCCGCCGGTGAGCGGCACCTGCCCGATGACGGAGCGGACGGCGGTGGACTTGCCGGAACCGTTGGCTCCGAGCAGGGCGACGACCTTGCCGCGCTGCACGGCGAGGTCGACTCCGCGCAGCACGGGGCGCGAGCCGAGCGTGGCGGTGGCCGCGCTCAGGGATATGACGGCGTCGCTCTGGCTCACTGAACGCTGCACTGCTCGCGCCTCCGATGCGGGGTGGGGGTGGGACGGGATCACTTGGCGCCGAGGGCCTTCTTCAGCGCGTCGAGGTTGGACTGCATGACCTCGATGTAGTCCGAGCCCTTGGACTTGTCGGTGATGCCTTCGAGCGGGTCCAGGACGTCCGTCTTCAGGCCGGTGTCCGCGGCGAGGGTTCTGGCGGTCCTGTCGCTGGCCAGGGTCTCGAAGAAGACGGTGCTGACCTTGTCTTCCTTCGCGATCTTCTGGAGCTGCTTGATGCGGGCGGGGCTGGGCTCCGACTCGGGGTCGACGCCGCTGATGCCCTCCTGCTCCAGACCGTACCGCTCGGCGAGGTAGCCGAAGGCGGAGTGGGTGGTGATGAAGGTCTTGGTGGTGGTGTTCTTCAGACCGTTCTTGAACGCCGTGTCCAGGCCGTCGAGCTTGCCGACCAGGGTGTCGGTGTTCTTCTGGTACGTCGCGGCGTTGTCCGGGTCGGCCTTCTCCAGGGCCTTGCCGACGCCCTTGGCGATCTCGGCGTACTTCACCGGGTCCAGCCAGACGTGCGGGTCGGAGCCGGCCTCGTCGTGGCCGTGGCCGTGGCCCTCGTGCCCGGCCTCCTCCTTCTCCGCGTGACCGTGCTCGTCGCCGTGCTCCTCGCCCTCGCCGTGCTCGTGGCCGCCCGCCCCGGTGCCGTGCGACTCCAGCTTCGTCAGGGACGTGGCGTCGACGGTGGCCTTCGCCCCGGACTGCTTCACGGCCTCGTCGACGGCCGGCTGGAGGCCCTTGAGGTAGACGATCAGGTCGGCGTCGGAGAGCTCCGCGGTCTGCTTGGGCTTCAGCTCCAGGTCGTGCGGCTCGACGCCCGGCTTGGTGAGCGGAGTGACGGCGACCTTGTCGCCGCCTATCTCCTCCGCCAGGTACTGCATGGGGTAGAACGACGCGATCACGTTCAGCTTGTCGGCGCCGTCCCCGTTCTTGTTGTCCGCGGCGGTCGAGGAGCCCCCGCAGGCCGAGAGGGTGACCAGGCCCAGGGAGACCGCGACTGCGGTGGCGGTGACAGGTATGAGGCGTCGTACGTTCATGACACTCATTTTCAACAAAAGTGGAAACGATTGTCAATAGTGCTGTTGTCCGCTCTGTCCCCCATACCGATTTGATCCGGGGCCCCTGCACGCCGGTAACCTGAGGCATTCGCCGGGCCGCGCCGGGTCGTGGTCGTGCAGGGGGACCGCGCGCCGGGGGCAGTCAGTGGGACCGGCGGACCTCACAGACCTTCGTCGTCGTAATGAAGAGAGCACCGTGGCCGCCGACAAGATCGAGACCATCGTCAGCCTGAGCAAGCGCCGTGGCTTCGTTTACCCGTGCAGTGAGATCTACGGCGGCTCCAGGGCTGCCTGGGACTACGGTCCGCTGGGTGTCGAACTCAAGGAGAACATCAAGCGTCAGTGGTGGCGCGCGATGGTCGTCGGGCGCGAGGACGTGGTCGGCATCGACTCGTCGGTCATCCTTGCCCCCGAGGTGTGGGAGGCGTCCGGTCACGTCCAGACCTTCTCGGACCCGCTCACCGAGTGCACCGCCTGCCACAAGCGGCACCGCGCGGACCACCTGATCGAGGCGTACGAGGCCAAGCACCACGGTCGCGCCCCGGAGAACGGCCTGGCCGACGTCAACTGCCCGAACTGCGGCACCAAGGGCCAGTTCACCGAGCCCAAGCAGTTCTCCGGCATGCTCCAGACGCACCTCGGCCCCACCCAGGACACCGGCTCCGCCGCGTACCTGCGCCCCGAGACCGCACAGGGCATCTTCACCAACTTCGCCCAGGTGCAGCAGACTTCCCGCAAGAAGCCGCCGTTCGGCATCGCGCAGATGGGCAAGTCCTTCCGGAACGAGATCACTCCGGGCAACTTCATCTTCCGCACGCGCGAGTTCGAGCAGATGGAGATGGAGTTCTTCGTCAAGCCGGGCGAGGACGAGCAGTGGCAGGAATACTGGATGGAGCAGCGCTGGAACTGGTACCTGGACCTCGGCATCAACCCCGAGAACATCCGCTGGTACGAGCACCCGGCCGAGAAGCTCTCGCACTACTCCAAGCGCACCGCCGACATCGAGTACCGCTTCAACTTCGGCGGCAGTGAGTTCTCCGAGCTCGAAGGCGTCGCCAACCGCACCGACTTCGACCTGAAGGCGCACTCCAAGGCATCCGGCCACGACCTGGTCTACTTCGACCAGGAGGCCAACGAGCGCTGGACGCCGTACGTCATCGAGCCGGCCGCCGGTGTCAACCGCGCGATGCTCGCGTTCATGCTCGACGCGTACCGCGAGGACGAGGCGCCCAACGCCAAGGGCGTCATGGAGAAGCGCGTCGTCATGGGACTCGACCCGCGACTGGCCCCCGTCAAGGTGGCCGTCCTTCCGCTGTCCCGCAACCCGCAGCTCTCCCCGAAGGCCAAGGGCCTCGCCGCGGACCTGCGCAAGAACTGGAACATCGAGTTCGACGACGCGGGCGCCATCGGCCGCCGCTACCGCCGTCAGGACGAGATCGGCACCCCGTTCTGCGTCACCGTCGACTTCGACACCCTCGACGACAACGCGGTGACCGTGCGCGAGCGCGACACCATGAAGCAGGAGCGCGTCTCCCTGGACATGATCCAGGAGTACCTGGCGGTCCGGCTGCTCGGCTGCTGACCCGTTCGTACTCCTCGGGGCCCCCGGTGCGCCTCCGCGCGGCCGGGGGCTCCGGCGTGACCTGGCCTCCGGCCGGGAAAGCTGGTGCGACCGAGTACGGGGAGCGGGTACCGTCAGACGCATGTTCTTCCAGACGCCGATTTACGAGTGAGAGCGCGACGGGCCCCCGCCGACGTCCTGTGACGTCGCCGCGCCCGTCCCCCACCGGCGAAATCCGTAGATCACTTCACTTCATCCGGGAGAACCCGTGACCACGAGCAAGAACATCAACAACCCCATCGGCCAGGGCGGCGGCCAGCGCAAGAGGCAGTCCCGCGACGAGCGCGCCAACAACGGCCCGCACCGCAACGCCGACCGGCAGAGCGCCGCCGACCAGAAGGCGGAGCTGGTGCGCAAGATGCGGGAGAAGGCCGCGGCCGAAGGCACCCCCGCGGACGGCGACAGCGCCCAGGGCTGACGCCCGCGCAGCCGTCCGCCCCGCGGACGACTGAACACGCCGTCCGCCCCGCAGCGGACGACTGCACGCCGGGCAGGGCCCGGACACCGCGGCACGCGGGGTCCGGGCCCTGCTGCGTCAAGGCGGGGGTCCGGCGCGCTCGGCCCGGGTCCAGGAGCCCGGACCGGCAGGCAGGCCGCGGGGCGGGGCCCGGGTGCCGCGTGGGGGACAATGAGGTAATGACCTCGCTCCACATCGGCCCCCATGTCGTGCAGCCGCCCGTGGTGCTGGCTCCCATGGCCGGCATCACGAACGCGCCGTTCCGCACCCTCTGCCGCGAGTTCAGCGGCGGGAAGGGCCTGTTCGTGAGCGAGATGATCACGACGCGGGCGCTGGTCGAGCGCAACGAGAAGACCATGCAGCTGATCTACTTCGACGCGAGTGAGACGCCGCGCTCGATCCAGCTGTACGGGGTCGACCCGGTCACCGTCGGCAAGGCGGTCCGCATGATCGTGGACGAGGACCTGGCCGACCACATCGACCTGAACTTCGGCTGCCCGGTGCCGAAGGTGACCCGCAAGGGCGGCGGTTCCGCCCTCCCGTACAAGCGGCCCCTGCTGCGCGCGATCCTGCACGAGGCCGTCGGGAACGCGGGCGACCTGCCCGTCACGATGAAGATGCGCAAGGGCATCGACGACGACCACCTCACGTACCTCGACGCGGGCCGGATCGCCGTCGACGAGGGCGTCACGGCCATCGCGCTGCACGGCCGCACCACCGCCCAGCACTACGGCGGCACCGCCGACTGGGACGCCATCGCCCGGCTCAAGGAGCACGTCCCGGAGCTCCCGGTGCTCGGCAACGGCGACATCTGGTCGGCGGACGACGCGCTGCGGATGGTGCGCGAGACCGGCTGCGACGGGGTCGTCGTGGGGCGCGGCTGCCTCGGGCGGCCGTGGCTGTTCAGCGATCTGGTGGCGGCCTTCGAGGGGCGCGAGGAGCGGGTGACGCCGACGCTGCGGGAGGTCGCGGTCGTCATGCGGCGGCACGCGGAACTCCTCGGCGAGTGGATCGGCGACGAGGCACGCGGTGTCATCGACTTCCGCAAGCACGTCGCCTGGTACTTGAAGGGCTTCTCGACCGGAGGCGAGATGCGCAAGAGGCTCGCCACGGCCTCGTCCCTGGCGGAGATGGATGCTCATCTGAGCGAGCTGGACCTGGACCAGCCGTGGCCGGAGGGCGCGGACGGCCCTCGTGGCCGTACGTCCGGAAATGGGCGGGTCGTCCTGCCGGATGGCTGGCTGAAGGACCCGTACGACTGTGCGGGCATCAGTGACGAAGCGGAGTTGGACACGTCCGGAGGGTGAGATCCGGGTCCCGATACAGGGGAGCGGGCGGCGTGATTCTCGCCACGCCTGATGGTGTAGTCGCTCAGATGAGCACTTGGCGGCGGAATGCAATTCCCAAAGGGTGGCACCCAGTGCCACCCTTTCTCTTTTCACTTTCCCGGGTCTTGCCTCACGGAGCGTCGACCCTGCGGGTGCTCGTGCTGGCTGTGCGTGGTGATGTGTTCGACTCTTGAACAAAGTGGCGACGGAGGTGGCGGGCGCGGACCGCTTTCGATCTGCTGGCGGACAGGCGGTTAAAGCCGTATGACGGTTAAGTGGACGTACCCAGACACCTTCGATCTGGGTATGTTCCTCGCCGTCAGGGCAGCCACCGCGTCTTTGAGGAGCCGAGACCCGTGTCGGAAAACAAAGAACCCCACGTAGTTGCGCACTCCACCGCGCAGAAGTTCGTCTACGACTTCACCGAGGGGAACAGGGACCTCAAGGACCTCCTCGGGGGCAAGGGTGCGAACCTCGCCGAGATGACCAATCTCGGTCTGCCGGTGCCTCCGGGGTTCACCATCACCACCGAGGCCTGCAAGGTCTACCTCGACAGCGGCGACGCCCCCAAGGAACTGCGCGACGAGGTCAGCGCGCACCTGGACGCCCTTGAGGCGAAGATGGGCAAGAAGCTCGGCCAGGCGGACGACCCGCTCCTGGTCTCGGTCCGTTCCGGCGCCAAGTTCTCGATGCCCGGCATGATGGACACGGTCCTCAACATCGGCCTTTCCGACAAGTCCGTCACCGGACTCGCGAAGCAGGCCGGCGGGGACGAGCGCTTCGCCTGGGACTCCTACCGGCGGCTGATCCAGATGTTCGGCAAGACCGTCCTCGGCGTGGAGGGCGAGCTCTTCGAGGACGCGCTCGAAGAGGCCAAGACGGCCAAGAAGGTGAAGGTCGACACCGACCTGGAGGCCGCCGACCTCAAGAAGGTCGTCAAGAAGTTCAAGAAGATCGTCTCCGACGAGTGCGGCCGCGACTTCCCGCAGGACCCGCGCGAGCAGATGGACCTCGCGATCAACGCGGTCTTCGACTCGTGGAACACCGACCGCGCCAAGCTCTACCGCCGCCAGGAGCGCATCCCCGGCGACCTGGGCACCGCGGTCAACGTCTGCTCCATGGTCTTCGGCAACCTCGGCCCCGACTCCGGCACCGGCGTCGCCTTCACCCGCGACCCGGCCTCCGGCCACCAGGGCGTCTACGGCGACTACCTGCAGAACGCGCAGGGCGAGGACGTGGTGGCGGGCATCCGCAACACCGTCCCGCTCGCCGATCTGGAGTCGCTCGACAAGAAGTCGTACGACCAGCTCATGCAGATCATGGAGACGCTGGAGACCCACTACAAGGATCTCTGCGACATCGAGTTCACCATTGAGCGCGGTCAGCTCTGGATGCTCCAGACCCGCGTCGGCAAGCGCACCGCCGGCGCCGCGTTCCGCATCGCCACGCAGCTCGTCGACCAGGGCCTGATCGACGAGGCGGAGGCCCTCCAGCGGGTCAACGGCGCCCAGCTCGCCCAGCTGATGTTCCCGCGCTTCGACGACCAGGCGAAGACGCAGCTGCTCGGCCGCGGCATCGCCGCCTCGCCCGGCGCCGCCGTCGGCAAGGCCGTCTTCGACTCGTACACGGCCGTCAAGTGGTCGCGTTCGGGCGAGAAGGTCATCCTGATCCGCCGCGAGACCAACCCCGACGACCTTGACGGCATGATCGCCGCCGAGGGCATCCTGACCTCGCGCGGCGGCAAGACCTCGCACGCCGCCGTCGTCGCCCGAGGCATGGGCAAGACCTGTGTCTGCGGCGCCGAGGAGATCGAGGTCGACACCAAGCGCCGCCGCCTGACCGTCGGCAGCACCGTGGTCGAGGAGGGCGACGTCGTCTCCATCGACGGCTCCTCCGGCAAGGTCTACCTCGGTGAGGTCCCCGTCGTCCCCTCGCCGGTCGTGGAGTACTTCGAGGGCCGGATGCACGCCGGCGCCGACGACGCCGACGAGCTGGTCGAGGCCGTGCACCGGATCATGGCGTACGCGGACCGCCGCCGCCGGCTGCGCGTACGGGCCAACGCCGACAACGCCGAGGACGCGCTGCGCGCCCGCCGCTTCGGCGCCCAGGGCATCGGCCTGTGCCGCACCGAGCACATGTTCCTCGGCGAGCGCCGCGAGATGGTCGAGAAGCTGATCCTCGCGGACACCGACGACGAGCGCGAGGAGGCCCTCAAGAGCCTGCTGCCCTTGCAGAAGAAGGACTTCATAGAGCTCTTCGAGGCGATGGACGGCCTGCCGGTCACCGTCCGCCTGCTGGACCCGCCGCTGCACGAGTTCCTGCCCGACATCACCGAGCTGTCGGTACGCGTCGCCCTCGCCGAGTCCCGCAAGGACGCCAACGAGAACGACCTGCGCCTGCTCCAGGCGGTCCACCGCCTGCACGAGCAGAACCCGATGCTCGGCCTGCGCGGCGTCCGCCTGGGCCTGGTCATCCCCGGCCTGTTCACCATGCAGGTCCGTGCCATCGCCGAGGCCGCCGCGGCCCGCAAGAACGCCAAGGGCGACCCGCGCGCGGAGATCATGATTCCGCTCGTCGGCACCGTGCAGGAGCTGGAGATCGTCCGTGAGGAGGCCGAGACGGTCATCGCCGAGGTCGAGGCGGCCCACGGCATCGACCTCAAGCTGGCGCTCGGCACGATGATCGAGCTGCCGCGCGCCGCCATCACCGCCGGTCAGATCGCGGAGGCCGCCGAGTTCTTCTCCTTCGGCACCAACGACCTGACCCAGACGGTGTGGGGCTTCTCCCGCGACGACGTCGAGGCGTCCTTCTTCACCGCGTACCTCGAAAAGGGGATCTTCGGCGTCTCCCCGTTCGAGACGATCGACCGCGACGGCGTCGGCGCGCTGGTCAAGCAGGCCGTCGAGGCCGGCCGCAGGACCCGCCCCGACCTCAAGCTCGGCGTCTGCGGCGAGCACGGCGGCGACCCGGAGTCCGTGCACTTCTTCCATGAGGTGGGCCTGGACTACGTCTCCTGCTCGCCGTTCCGCATTCCGGTCGCCCGGCTGGAAGCGGGCCGCGCGGCAGCCCAGTCGGCGGGCAGCGACAGCCGCTGACGTCCTTCCCGCGAGACCACCGGATCCGCCGCCGGAAACCTTCCCCACCCTCACCCCGGCGAACGATCCGGCTCCTGCGGAGCGGCGGCACCCTGTGCGGGGGTGCCGCCGCTCCGGCGCGTCCGGCCCCTGCGGCCACGGGCGCCGCGCCGGACGGAGCACGGCCGGGGAGAGCCGCGGGACGCGGGCCGCTCGCGCAGGGCCCTTGCGAAGAGTGGAGTTCAACTCCAGGCTGCAAAGTGGCAGTTGAAAAGTTGACCTTCGTTCATGGGTGCTGGTCGCACGGTGCGGGGCGCGGTGTACGGATCCCCACCCGTTCACCGCGCCCCGGCACCTGAGCCGGACGACCGATTCCGCTGCCGTGCGCACCGCCGTCAAGCAGGACGAAGCCCCCCACGGCCTTCGCCCCGCCCATTCGGTGTCGCACCGCAACCGTCCGTCCGACACCGCCCAGCTTCCCGTCCGGCCACCCGGCGCCGCGAGCCGTTTCAAGTGTGGCCGAAAGGCCGTGGTGACCGGGTGTGAGTGCGTGCATACTCGACAGGGGCAATGGTTGCGGATGCAATCGACGGGCTAGGGTGGGGAGTTGGGTCGGTGGTGCTGCGTATCCACTTCACGGGGGAGGACCTCGCACGGGTGCGGATCGCCGCCCGTCCGGACGCCCTGTGGGAGACGGTCCTGAGCTTCCACCGGCTGCGCGACCGGCGCGGCGGACGGGTGTACGGCCAGTGGCGCAGCGAGGCCCGGACCCGGCTGGCGAGCGGCGGCAGGAGCGGCGGGCGCCGCATGCTCGCGTCCGTGGTGCCGCCGCGCGGCTACTTCCCCGACTTCCTCACCCCCGCGGAGGGCGTGCAGGGCTGGGAGGAAGGGGTGGCCGCGGTGCGGGCCACGCCGGAGGAGCGGGTGGCCGAGGAGGTCGGCCTGGTGAAGGGTGAGACGAAGGAACCTCCGGCGCTCGGAGCCCTCGTGGATGCCCTGGGCGACCATCACCGGGCCGCGGTCGCCCCGTACTGGCCGCATCTGCGCGCCCGCATCGAGGCCGACCGGGCGGCCAGGGGCCGGGCCCTCCTCGACGGCGGCACGGACGCGCTGCTCGCCTCGCTGCCGCCGGGACTGCGCTGGCGCCCGCCCGTGCTGGAAGCGGACTACCCCGCGGAGCGCGAGGTGCACCTGGGCGGACGGGGGCTGCGGCTCCAGCCGTCGTTCTTCTGCCAGGGGGCGCCGGTGATGCTGTACGACCAGAAGCTGCCACCGGTGCTGGTGTACCCGGTGGAGCACGCCGCGCCCCGCACCCCCGCCGCCTCGTCCGCGCCGTACCTCGGCCGCCTCGTCGGGCACACCCGGTCCGCGGTGCTGCGGGCCATCGAGCACGGCTGCACGACGAGCGAGCTGGCCCGCCGGGCCGGGGTGTCGCTCGCCTCCGCCAGCCAGCACGCGTGCGTGCTGCGGGAGGCGGGCCTGGTGGACACCCTGCGGCACGGCAGCGCCGTACTCCACTCGCTGACGCCGCTGGGGGCCGCCCTGCTGCGGGGCGGCGGCGGGACGGCCCCCGTGGCGCAGCAGCCGCTCTACGCCCGGAACGGGCCCGTCACCTCGTAGGTGATGCCGCCGGACGAGCTGCCGGACGTGCCGCGCTGGCTGGAGAAGTACAGCCGCTTGCCGTCGGGGGAGAAGGCCGGGCCGGTGATCTCCGAGCCGGACTGCCCGCTGACGCGCAGGAACGGCGCGACGACGTCGGCGGGGGTGATCATGCAGATCTCCATGTTGCCGCCGTCCTCGGCCACGTAGAGGTCGCCGGATGCGGTGCCGGTGACGTTGTCGACGCCGGTGAGGGGGGCGCTGCCGCCGGTGACCAGGGAGTCGTCGTAGGCGAGGTCCAGCCGCTGGGCCGCGGCGTCGTACTTCCAGACCCGGTTGTCGCCCTTGGTGGTGAAGAAGCAGACGTCGTTCGCGTAGTAGCAGCCCTCGCCGCCGGTGAAGCGCTTGGCGCCGGACACCTGGTTGCGGGTGGCGGTGGACGCGCCGGACGGGTCGGGGACGGTGGCCCAGGTGACCGGGCCGCTGGTGCCCGAGCCCATCCGCAGGACCTCCAGCTTGCCTGCGGAAAGGTTTCCCCAGGTGGTGGGGGTGAAGCGGTAGAAGCAGCCGTCCGAGACGTCCTCGGTGAGGTAGACGACCTTGCGGACCGGGTCGGCCGCCGCCGCCTCGTGCTTGAAGCGGCCCATGGCGTCACGGCGGACGGCCGCCTTCACGCCCCACGGGTCGGTCTCGTACACGTAGCCCCGGTCGACCTCCTCGCAGGACAGCCAGGTGTTCCACGGGGTCGTGCCGCCGGCGCAGTTCTGCCGGGTGGAGGACAGGATGCGGTACGCGGAGGTGATCGCGCCGGTGGCGGAGAAGCGGATCGCGCCCGCGCCGCCGGAGGGGTTGATCTCCGAGTTGGAGACGTAGATCCAGCCGCTGCCGTCGGCGTAGCAGGCGCCGCCGTCGGGAGCCTTGTGCCAGGTGTACGAGGTACCGGCGACCTTCTGCCCGGATCTGGCGACGACCCGGCTGGTGAATCCGGCCGGGAGCTGGATGCCGTTGGCGTCGGCGGACCGCAGCGCCCCGTACGGTCCGGCTCCCGGCTGCGCGGGATCGGCGTGCGCCGCGCCGCGCCACAGCGTGCCGCCGAACGCGGCGGCGGAGGTGCCTATGACGGCGGTGCGCAGGAAGGTACGGCGTTCCATGTCTCACTCCTGGGGTGGGGACGGTGTGACAACGGAACATAGGAGTAGGGAATTGACAGGGCGTCAACTCTCGGTGAATGCCGGGCGATCACCTGTCGCTTCGGCGCTGCTCGTCCCGCCGAGGGGGCGCGGGAAGGCCGACCGCCGTGCCGGCCGGGGGCGCGTCGGCCGCCGCGCACCCGGCCCGGGGTCACCGTTCCAGCAACGCCTTCAGTGCGCCGAGCCGTTCCCTCCAGAACTCCTTGGCGTCCGCCGCCGCCCCGGGGCCCGACAGCTTGGTGTGGGCGAGGGCGACGACGGTGCGGCCCGCTCCCTTGTCCGTGACCCGGACGGAGAGGCGGCCGGACAGCACGGCACTTCCCTGCGTGTCGTCGTAATCGGCGGTGAGCGCGGCGGCGGGGCGGTGGGTACGGAGCGCGAACCCGCTGTCCGGGAGCCACCGCCGGCGCACCTCCGGGTCGGTGAAGGCCGCCAGACAACGGTCCGCGGACGCCGTGACGGTCCGGCTCGCACTGCACTGCCAGTCGCCCGTGGAGGACTGGCCGGGCTGCCGCAGGCCCCGCTCCTGCTCGAACGCGACGGTGATCGACTGGGCGTACCAGCCGGACACGCCGTGCGCCTCGACGAGGTGACGGGCGATCTCGGCATGCGTGCGGGCGGTGGCGTCCCAGGCGTCGAGCACGGCGAACCAGTCGGACCAGGTCCCGCCGGTCCCGGAGCGCAGGGCGTCGTCGGAGAGCTTCTCGGTGATCCTGCGGCCGGTGGACGGGGTGGACGGGGTGGACGGGGTGGACGGGGTGGACGGGGTGGACGGGGTGGACGGGGCGGACGGGGAGGTCGGGGTGGACGGCGGCGTGGGGGGCGTGGATGTGCTGGGAGCGCCGGGCTTGCTGCGGGCGGCGCGGGCGGTGTCCTCGGCCTTCCGGCGGCGCGCGTTCGAATCCTGTGTCATTTTTCTTCCCAGGGGGCGATGAATTCTCGGCTCGCCCCCGGTCTATATCCGTGAAGGGCGACGGCAGAGGGGCCGCGCCGGACCGACAGAGACGAGAGAGCGCATCATGTCGCAGCAGACCCCGCAGATGATCTTCCTGAACCTCCCCGTCAAGGACCTGGAGGTCTCGAAGAACTTCTTCGTCGCACTGGGCTTCACGATCAACAAGCAGTTCTCGGACGACAAGACCGCGTCGGTCGTCATCAGCGACACCATCGTGGTGATGCTGCTGACCGAACCGCGCTTCAAGGAGTTCACCAAGAAGGACATCGCGGACACGGCGACCACCACCGAGGCCCTCATCGGCATCAGCGCCGAGAGCCGCGCCAAGGTCGACGAACTCTGCGACGCGGCCCTCGCGGCGGGAGCCACCCCCGCGAACGAGCCGATGGACTACGGCACCATGTACGGCCGCTCCTTCCAGGACCCGGACGGGCACAACTGGGAGGTCATCTGGATGGACCCGGCGGTCGTCGAGAACTGAGCGACGTCCCCGGCGGCGCCCGCGCGCGGCGCGGTGGGTCGGTGTGCCCCGCCCCCGGTGGGCCGGAGCGGCACGGCCCTGTCCGGGGGCGGGCGGGCCGGGGCGGTCGCGGGGCGGGAGGAAGGGGCGCCGGCCGTCTGCTCACGGAGCGGGTCCGCGCCATCGGCGAGTTCGTGCACGTACTCGGGGGGCGGACGGGAGGTTCGTGCACGCGCTCGGGGGGCGGGTGGGAGGTTCGTGCACGTACTCGGGAGGCGGGTGGGGGCCCTGGTCCCGAGCCGCAGCTCTGCGGCTCTGCGGCTCAAGGGGGTCGGCGGGCCGCCTTCCGCCACGCGCCTCCGCCGCTTCTCCCGCCTCGGGTCAGATCTGGAGCTCGCCCATGTCGCTCCAGTCCGTCGCGCCCTCGATCGTCGTGCTGACGATCCGGGGCGTGCGGCGCAGCAGCGGGCGCATCGCGTCCAGGCCCGCGCGGAAGTGGTCCGAGGTCACGTGCGCCTCGGCCGCGTCGTCCTGGAAGGCCTCCACCAGCACGTACTCGTTCGGGTCCTCGACACTGCGGGACCACTCGAACCAGAGGTTGCCGGGCTCGGCGCGCGTCGCCGTGGTGAAGGCGTCCACGTGCTCCCTCCAGGAGTCGACGTACTCGGGCTTGACGGGAAACTTCACGACAATAAAGATCATTGGCCCATTCTAGGGCGGCCGGTACGCCGCCGCCGGGCCGGACCCGGTGTCGGTCCGGCCCCGGGTCCGGGCCGCCCTTAATCCCCCTTCAGGGCTGTCTCAAGGCTGCCTTAAGGAACCGTCGTACCGCCTCTGACCAGCTCGTTCGCACTCCAGGTGGGCCTAGATTCGGCGGCGTGACGATCGAGGCCACCTCAGTGCAGGCAGACGCCTACCCCGCCCTGGCGGCGTACCTGTCCCGTGCGGACGCCCCTGCCGCCGCCCCTGCCGCCGCCCCCGTGGCGGGGGCCCCGTGGGGCCCGGGGGCCGAGGCGGCGACGGCGGGCCCCGGGGTGCCGCCCCCGCCCCGCACGCCTCCGGCGGCCGTGTCCGTGCGAACGCCGCCGCGGCTCCCGCCCCGCACCGTGCGGGCCGGGATCGTCGGCGGGGTCGGTGTGGTGTGCGTGACGTGGGGCGTGCAGGCGGTTCCGTCGTTCCGGCTGGACGTGGTGTTCGCGTCCGCCGCGCACCTCAGCGGGCTGCTCGCCGGGTACGGGGTGCTCGTCATGCTGTTCCTGATGGCGCGGGTGCCGGCCGTCGAGCACGGGGTGGGGGCCGACCGGCTCGCACGGTGGCATGCCCAGGGCGGACGGTACGTGCTGTCGCTGTGCGCGGGGCACGGGCTGCTCGCGCTGTGCGGGTACGCCGTGCACGCGGACGTGGACCTGTTCACGGCCGCCGTCGACCTGCTCGGATACGGCGGGATCCTCGCCGCTACGGCGGGGACCGCACTGCTGGCGGCGGCCGGGGTGAGCTCCGTGCGCACCGTACGGCGGAAGGTAGGGCACGAGGCGTGGCGGGCCGTCCACCTGCTGACGTACGCGGGGGCCGCCCTGGCCTTCGCGCACCAGCTGGTCGGACCCGACGTGGCCGGGAGCCCGGTGACGCTGTGGGGGTGGGCGCTGCTGCACGCGGGAGTGGCGGTGCTGCTGCTCTGGTACCGGGCCGTGGTGCCGGTACGGCAGACCCTGCGGCACAGTCTGCGGGTGCGCGAGGTACGGGACGAGGGGCCGGGCGTCGTGTCCGTACTGGTGCAGGGGATCGGGGTGGCGGAGCTGCGGGCCGAGCCCGGACAGTTCTTCCGGTGGCGGTTCCTGCAACGGCGCGTCTGGCACACGGCGCTGCCGTTCTCGCTGTCGGCGCCGGTGAAGGACGACACGCTCCGGATCACGGTCAAGGCCGCCGGGGACCACACGCGGCGGCTGCGGCGGCTGCGCCCGGGGACGCGGGTGGTGGCGACGGGGCCCTTCGGGGCGATGACCGCGCACCGGCGGACCCGGCGGAAGGTGCTGCTGATCGCCGGCGGAGTGGGAATCACCCCGATGCGGGCGCTCTTCGAGACGCTGCCGGGCGGCCCGGGGGAGGTGACGCTGCTCTACCGGGCACGGCACGCGGGGCAGTTGGTGCTGCGCGCCGAACTGGAGGAGATCGCCCGGCGTCGAGCGGCCGGACTGCACTTCCTGCTGGGCGCGTCGGACTCCGGGTACGACCCGCTCGCCCCCCGTGCCCTGTGCGCCCTGCTGCCCGACATCGCGGAGCACGACGTGTACCTGTGCGGGCCGCCCGGGATGGCGGACGCGGCGGTCGCGTCGCTGCGACGGGCCGGGGTGCCGGACGCCCGCATCCACACCGAGAACTTCACTCACTGAGGACACCTCTGACATGGCACGACACCGCAGACCCGTCCCCGTCCGGCCCGCCGCCGTCGCCGAGCGCGCCCGCCGGCACGTCGCCGGCGGCCTGCTCGGAGCGAGCGCCCTGGCCGCCGCCTGCCTGGTCGTCCTCGTCGAACCGGCCGCGCCGCCCGCACCCGACCGGCTGCCGGACCGGCCCGCCGCGGGCAGCTCAGATGTTGCTCAAATTTCAACTGAGTAAGTGACGCAGTGCGGGTGCGCTCCGTACTGTCGTGATCATGCCCGATATATCGCTGACCACGATCCTGCTGCTGTGCCTGGCTGCCGCCGCCGCCGGATGGATCGACGCGGTGGTCGGCGGAGGCGGGCTGCTGCTCCTTCCGGCGCTGGTCATGGGGTTGCCGGGCACCATGGCGAGCACGTTCGCACTCGGGACGAACAAGGCGGTCGCCATCGTGGGCACGACGGGGGCCGCGCTCACGTACGTCCGCAAGGCGCCCGTCGACGTGAAGATCGCGGTACGAGTCGGACTGGCCGCGCTCGCCGGGTCCATGTCCGGCGCGTTCTTCGCCGCCGGGATCAGCAACGAGGTCATGCGCCCCATGATCATGGTGGTGTTGGTCGGGGTCGGCACCTTCGTCATCTTCCGGCCCGGCTTCGGCACCGCCCCCGCCACCGGGCCCGCCACGCGGCAGCGCATCCTCGCCGCGATCGCCCTCGCGGGACTCGGCATCGGCTTCTACGACGGGCTGTTCGGACCCGGCACCGGAACCTTCCTGGTGCTCGCGCTGACCGCGATCCTGCACTTCGACATGGTGACCGCCTCCGCCACCGCGAAGATCGTCAACGTCTGCACGAACGCGGGCGCGCTGGCGATGTTCGCCCACCAGGGGTACGTGCTCTGGCAGTTGGGGCTGCTGCTGGCGGCCTTCAACCTCGCGGGGGCGATGTGCGGGGCGCGCACCGCGCTCAAGAAGGGCAGCGGATTCGTGCGGGTGGTGCTGCTGGTGGTCGTCTTCACGCTGGTCGCGAAGCTGGCGTACGACCAGTGGGTGGCGGCGTGAGCGCCGGGGCGGAGCCGGGCACCGCGACGGCCGCCCGCCCCGCTTGCCGTACCGGCTCGCGAGCCGCTTGCCGAGCAGGTTCCCGAGCCGCTTCCCGAGTCGCTTTCCGTACCGCGTCCCGTGCCGGCTCCCGTACTGCCTGCCGAGCAGGTTCCCGTACCGCTTGCCGTGCCGGCTCCCGCGCGGCTTCCCGTACCGGTTTCACGTCCGTGAGGTGGGCGTACACCACCACATTGCCCCGGTAGCCCTTGCCCTCGACGAAGCCGCCGCCGCACGTGATCACGCGCAGTTCCGGGCGCGCGGCCCTGCCGTAGACCTTGCTGTCGGGGAAGTCGGCCGCGTCGTACACCTCGATCGCGTCGATGGTGAAGACGGCGGTGCGGCCGTCCTCGCGCACCACCTCCACCGTGTCTCCCTTGCGCAGCGCGCCGAGGCGGTAGAAGGCGGCCGGTCCCGTGGCCGTGTCGACGTGGCCGGCCACGACGGCCGTCCCGGTGGAGCCCGGCGGGGTGCCGTCCCGGTACCAGCCCGCGAGGTTCGGTTCGTCCCTCGGCGGTACGTCGAGGCCGCCGGAGGCGTCGAGTCCCAGGCCGGCCAGCGGGGTGTCCACCCGGATCTGCGGGATGCGCAGGCGCACCGGGGCGGACGGGGGGAGAGGAGCCGGGGCGTCGGTCGCGGGCCCGGCGTCGGGGTACTCGCCCGACTGCCCCGAACCCCGCCGGCCCGCGGGCGGGTCCGGGCTCCCGGACCGTGCCCCCGACCGGTCGGCGCGGTCCGGCGCGAACGCCTCGGCGGCGCCCGGCTGCGGCGGCGCGACGCCGTCCGCCGCGCCGTCCTGGATCAGCCACAGTCCGGCGAGAGCGGCGATCACCACGGCGGCGCACTGGGTGCGCAGCCGGGCGCAGTCCGCGCCCACCGGCTCTCGGGGCACATGCATAGGCGGCGCTCCCACTCGTGCGTACGGCCCTTCGTCCTGCGTGCGTGTGGCCCGTCCCGGTGAGGTGCGGCCCGGTCGCGTGCGGCCGGTACGGGCGGGTCGGTACGGTGTGCGCCCCGGTCGGCGGGGCGGGCGGGGTAGGTACGGTGTGCGCCCCGGTCGGCGGGGCGGCGGGGTCCTCACGGTGTGCCGCCCGGCCGGGTGCGGTACGGGGTGGGGCCCGCGTCCCCGCCCGGGACTCATGGTGAAGGGCGGGGGCGCGGGCGGTGACGGCTCAGCCGCCGCGCGTGCCGCTCGCCCGGCGGCGCAGCAGCCAGGTGCCGCCCACGGCGGCTGCGGCCAGAAGGGCCACCCCCGCCGCGATCTGGGAGGTGCCCGGGGCGGACGTGCCGCCACCGACGCCGGTACGGACGTGACCGGTGGGAGCGGTGGGGTGCGTGGTGTGGGACGGGCCGGTACTCGGTCCCGCGCCCCCCGTCACCCACACGTCGCCCGTCGCCGCCCCGATGCCGTCCGCGCAGTTCACCGTGATCCCGTAGTCGCCCTGTGCGGTGCCCGAGGGGACCGTGAACTGCCCGACCAGCACCTCCTTGTGGGTGCTCGGCTCCATCACGAAGTCGCCGAGGCCGAGCGAGGAGGCGTCGCCGGTGCCCTTCGTCCCGGGCCCGCACGCGGTGGTGTTGACGGTGACGACAGTGCCGGGCGAGACCGTCGGCGGGTTGAACTCCAGCATCGCGGGTTCCGTGTCCTCCGCGTACGCAGCCCCGCCCACGGCGGCGCCCAGCGCGAGCGCGGCCACGGCCGTGACGAGAGCCGCTCGGGCCGGTCGGACGAGGGCGGGCTTGCGCATGGGGGCCTCCGGGACATACCGCTCGTTCTCGTGCTGGTCACTGCCTTCGAGATAAGCGGTGGGTGGCCCTGAGCGCCTGCCGAGAGGGCGGGGACGGGGCGGTACGGGGGACCCCGTCACCCGTACGCGGGACAGTAACCGCAGGTCGCCGGGGGTAGCAGGGCCTCGGAAGGGCGACCGGCCCAAATGGGTGAGGGGCGGCTGTCCTGGAGGCAGGCGGAGCCGGGACGCCCGCCCGGACCCGTACGGGGCGGAATGCGGGTGAGGCGTCATCCGGTCACGGTAATCGCCCCGTAACGGCCGCGGCGGGCGGCCCGTGCGCACCCTGTACCGGCCCCGGAAAACAGTTCCTTCCGAGCCGCTTGACCTCAACCCCGCTTGACGTAAGAGCGTTCTCGGCATGGACATCAACAGCACCGCACTCCACGCCCCCGCAGCCGCCGACTCCCGTACCAAAAAGCCCCTCCGGCTCGCCGTGATCGTCGCGAGCAACCGCGAGGGCCGGTTCGCGCCCGTCATCCGTGACTGGTTCCTCGCCCGCGCCGAGCAGTTCGGCGGGCTGGAGATCGAGGTCGTCGACGTGGCGCAGGTCGAGCTGCCCACCGCGCTCTCTTCCCGGCCCTCCGGCCAGGTGGCGGAGGAACTCGCCCGGACCTCCGCCCGGTTGGCGACGGCCGATGCCTTCGTCGTCGTCACCCCCGAGTACAACCACTCCTACCCCGCAGGTCTCAAGAACCTGATCGACTGGCACGGCGTCGAATGGCACGCCAAGCCGGTGGGCTTCGTCTCCTACGGAGGACTCTCCGGCGGTCTGCGGGCCGTCGAGCACCTGCGCCAGGTCTTCGCCGAACTGCACGCCGTCACCCTCCGCGACACCGTCTCCTTCCACGGGCCGTGGGGCCAGTTCGACGAGAGCGGCCGGCACACCGACCCCGAAGCGCCCGAGGCGGCAGCCAAGTCCCTCCTGACCCAGCTCGCCTGGTGGGCCCACGCCCTGCGGGACGCCAAGGCCGTCCGCCCGTTCGCCGCCTAGCGGCCCCCGACGGGGGGCGGCGGCCGGATCAGTCCTCCGGCGGCTGGTCCTGCGGCTGCGCCCGGGGCAGCGTCACCACCGCCACCGCGCCTCCGTCGTCCGGGTCGTTGAAGAGTTCCACCTCGGCGCCGATCGCCCGCGCCTGGCCGAACGCGATCGTCAGCCCGAGCCCGGTGCCCCGCCCGCGCTCCGCGGCCCCCGTGCGGAACCGCTGCGGCCCGTCCACCAGCAGTGCCGGCGGAAATCCGGGCCCGTGGTCGCGGACCACCAGGCGCGGTCCCTCGACGCGCACCTCCACCGGATCCGCCCCGTGCCGGCGGGCGTTGGCGACGAGGTGCGTGACGATCCGCTCCAGTCTGCGCACATCCGTCGTCACGTACGTGTCGGGGCCCCCGGGCCCCGCGAACGGGCACCCCAGCCGCGCCGTGGCCGAGGCCACCAGCGTGCCCAGCGGGCGCACCACGAGGTCCGGCACCTCGGTGTCCGAGTCCAGCCGGGCGACTTCCAGGAGGTCCTCGGTCAGCGTGCGCAGAACAGCCACCCGGCCCCGCACCAGCTCGGTGGGCCGCCCCGGCGGCAGCAGCTCGGCGGCCGTCTGCAACCCGGTGAGCGGGGTGCGCAGTTCGTGCGCCACGTCGGCGGTGAACCGCTGCTCGGCCTCGATGCGGCGCTGCAGGGAGGCAGCCATGGTGTTGACGGCTGCCGACAGTTCGGCGACCTCGTCCTTGCCCGACGTCCCGGGCGGCCCGTCCGGGCGGCCCGAGATGCGGGCGTCCAGCTCGCCGTCGCTGATCCTGCGGGCGGTGGCCGCGGCGGTGCGCAACTGCCGGCTCAGCCGGGAGGCGACGGCCGTCCCGCCGAGCGCGGCGAGCGCGACGACGAGCGCGCCCCACACCACCAGGTTCCGGTCCAGTTCACGGATCTCCGCGCGCTGCGCGCCCAGCGGCAGCCGCACCGACAGCACGTGGTCGCCGACCGGCCGGGCCGCCCACACGGCGGGGTCGGGACCGGACAGGTCGAGATAGGTGTTGCGGTTTCCCCCGCGCGCGTCGGCCGCCAGGGCGGGCGGCAGGTCGGCGGCGTCCAGGGCGGCGCCCGTGTCGCGCGGGTCGACGCGCCCGGTCAGCTCGTACAGCTGCCGCACCCGGTACAGCTCGGCCACCGCCGCCTCGCGGGCGGTGCCGGCGACCTGCGCGCTGCGGGCCTGGTGGATCAGGACGCCGATGGCGAGGGCCACCAGCGCGGCTCCGGCGGCCGGCAGCGCGGCGATCTTCCAACGGAGGCTGAGCCCGGCGACGAAGGTCCGCAGGCGGCGGACGGACCGGCGGATCACCGGGCGGACCCGGGAGCCGCGGGAGTGCGGCCGGGGGCCGCGGGAGTGCGGCCGGGGGCCGCGGGGACCGGCTCGTCGTCCCGGCCGGGGTCCTGGCGCGGGGGAGCGGGGGTGGGCACCGAGGTCGGCGGCGCGCCGGGTTGTGTGCCCGGTGCCGGGACCGGGGTGCCCGGCTGCGGGCCGCCGTCCGGGTCCGTGGCTCCGCTGTCCGTGCTGAAGCTCCGTACCTCGCTGACGGTGATCATCCGGTTGCCGTCCCAGCGGTAGCGGACGGTCTGTTCGCCGCCGTCGGCAGCGGACCCCCGGACCACCAGGTCCACACCGACGGCCTCGATCACCGGCCGCACTCCACTGGTGTGGAGGATCGGCACGATCTGCGACCCGCGCACCGTGTACACCGCCACCACCACCCGTCCGCTCTCCAGGTCCACCGCGCTGATCAGTTCGTCGCGTCCGTCGCCGGTCAGGTCGCGCAGTTCCGCGGGGCGGACGCCGGGCGCGCCCGGCGCGCGCCGGACGCCGCCTTGCGTGAGCGCCTTCATCCGCGGGTCGGCGCGCAGCACCGTCACCTGGTCCAGCGCGGCGAACCCGCCCGCGGGCACGGCGGGGGCGTCGGGCAGCGGCTCGGGGGCGGGCCGCAGTTCCGGGTCGGTGACGGCGTCCGAGGGCGAGGGCGACTCCGGCGACCAGTCGGACCACAGCTTCTCGGGGACCGGCTGGGCGCTGGCGGCCGGGGCGGGCTCGCTCCTGCCGAGCCCCGAGGGGGCGCCGCAGGCGGCGAGCACGACGCACAGGGACGCCGCAGCGGCGGCCGGTGCGGCGACGCGCGCGCGGCCCCCGCGCGGGTGCGTACGGAGAGACATGCGGAGAGGCATGGGTGGGGGATGCCGCCTGTGGGGTCTGGGGGGGCGCCGGGGGCCCCGGCCGCCACCGTGGGTTCCCCGACCTTAGGCACTGTGCATCACGGCGGTCCGGACATTCTGTAACAGCCATGCGTACGGCCCCGCTCAACTGTCCCACCCTCTCATCCCCGCTCGTCGCAGGACCGGCCCTCCGACGCCGCTCCAGCTCCTCCGTTCCGCCCCCCGCTCGGCCCCGGGTGACTCCGCATCCTCATGCCTTCGGGGCTGGACATACGCGTGATTGACGAACGCTCGGGCGAGCGACGCACTCGAACGGGTGTAAGCGGTTTGGTAGTTGGGCGCGCCGAGTAGCAACCTGCCGTGCATGCACAGCACCCACCTCAAGACCCTGTTCACGGCGGCGGCCATGGCCGCGACGTTCCTCGCGCCCGCGGCCGAGTCCCACGCGGCCGAATCCGGCCTGCCGACGGTGGCCGCCGCACCCGACTACCAGCAGTGGGTGGGCCGGACGCTCGTACGCAACGGGAAGCAGCCGCCCGCCTCCATGCCCGTCGACCGCCTCGTGCACGAGCGCGACCTCCCCGAGCCGCACCGCGTCATCACGCCCGGCTCCTTCACGACGATGGACTACGTCGAGGACCGGGTGAACGTCCACGTCGACGAGCACGACACCATCACCCACGTCGACTTCGGCTGACCCGCCCAGCCCCACTTCCCGGTGCCCGCCGCGCCGCCCGTCCCGCGGCGGGTCCGCACGCCCCCGCCGCGCCGCCCTCCCCTTCGCCGCCCCACCCGTCTCCCGCCGCGCCGCCCTCCCCGTCCCCGCCCCGCGGCGCGCGGGCGCCGGTCTCTCCGTCCCCGGTCCGCGTCGCCCTCGCCGCCCCCGCCCCCTCGGCGCGCGGGTGCCGACCGGGGCGGCGGCCGGTGGGTCAGCGTCCCGCGCTCCCCGCCAACGCCTCGGCCACCCCCTTCTCCCGCTCGCCGAGGAAGTGCGGGTCGGGCTTGAACACGGCGTCCAGTGCGGCCTTGCCCGCCGCGAACATCTCCCGCGCGCCGCCGTAGTACCAGGTCGCGTCGTGCACGTCGGCCACGCCGACCCCGAAACCCTCGACGCCCGCCGCGTCGCAGAGGGCGACGGCCCGCCGGATGTGGAAGCCCTGGCTGACCAGCACGGCCCGGTCCACCCCGAAGATCTTCTTGGCGCGCACGCACGAGTCCCAGGTGTCGAACCCGGCAAAATCGCTCACGACGTGCCCGTCCGGCACCCCGTGCCGCACCAGATAGGCGCGCATCGCATCGGGCTCGTCGTACTCCGCGCGCCCGTTGTCCCCGGTCACCAGCACCACGCGCACCTTCCCCGCCCGGTACAGCTCGGCCGCCGCGTCCAGCCGCCGCGCCAGGTACGGGGTGGGCTCGCCGTGCCACAGGCCCGCCCCGAAGACGATCGCCACGTCCCGCGCGGGCGCCTGTGCCACCGCGCCGACGCGCCCGTCGGCGGTCGCGTACGTCCACGTGGACGGCAGCAGCGCCAGTACGCATCCGGCCATCACCGCCTGTGCGACGTGCCGTTTCCGGGGCCGCTCTCCCGCGCCCCGTCCGAAGACCCGCATGCTGTTTCCCCGCTGCCCCGCACCGCCCCGGCGGCCGTGCCTCCGTGTTCTTCCGACGCGTGACAGGTCCCGGCAGTTCCGTCGTTCCCCTGGGGACTTCCGAGAACTTGTGCTATTGCGCAGCGCATGGTGCGCTTATCGGAGGGCACACGAGTGGCGGAGGTTGATAACGATGGTTCCCCTGATTCTCGTCCTGATCCTGATCCTGATCCTTTTCGGTGCCGGATTCGCAGTAAAGGCCCTCATGTGGGTGGCGCTCGCGCTCCTGGTGCTGTGGCTTCTCGGATTCGTCGCGCGTTCCAACGGCCCGGGTGGCCGACGTGGCCGCTGGTACCGCTGGTAGAGCGGGTGTGACAGAGGAGTCGTAGGACATCGGTCCCTTGCGGGCGGCCCGAGCGTATTTCCGCTCGGGCCGCCCGCATTTCCGCCGTGCCCCGTTTCCTGCGGCCCGCGCCCCGGTGGATTCCGGCCGAATCGTGGGACCCCGTGTAGAAGCCGGAACTCCGGGCACTCGGCCGGTGCGGGGAATTCCGCAGGTTGCACATTACGGCGGATCATTTTCCCTGGTTCGACCGGTACAACTGCCGACGATGAAGGAGCTGTTCATGAGCGAGAACATCTGGGGCTACCAGCCGACGTCCGGCCACCAGCCGGGCACCACCCTCACCGACTACAAGGTCGAGGCGACGGACGGCAGCATCGGCAAGGTCGACAAGCACTCCGACGAGGTCGGCTCCGCCTACCTCGTCGTCGACACCGGCGTCTGGATCTTCGGCAAGCACGTGCTGCTGCCCGCGGGCACCGTCAAGCGGGTCGACGCTGCCGAGAAGAAGATCTACGTGGACCTCACCAAGGACCAGATCAAGGACGCGCCCGAGTTCGACAAGGACAAGCACGTCGGCGACCCGGGCTACCACGATCAGGTCGGTGGCTACTACGGCAAGCACCGGCGCGTCTGAGCGGACCGCGCAGCGCACGAACGGCCGGGGACCTCGTCCCCGGCCGTTCCGGTGTGCGGAGTGGGCGTGGAGCCGTGGCCTGGTGTGCGGAGTGGGGGTGGGGCCGTGGTCCGGTGTGCGGGCGGGCCAAAAACCCCGGCGGCCGGACCGGAACGCACCGCATACTCGCCGCATGACGACCGACGACAGGGCGACCGTGCGGATCGGTGCCCAGGACGAGGACCTCCAGAACCGTCTCGACAAGGAACTCACCGACTTCAACAACCGGGCGACCGGCGCGTACGACGAACAGGAGCTGTCCGTCCGCGTCACCGACGACCGGGGCGAACTGATCGGCGGGCTCACCGGCGTCACCTGGGGAGGTCTCTGCTCCGTCAACATGCTCTGGGTACGGGAGGACGCCCGGCACGCCGGCTGGGGGCGCACACTGATGCGGGCCGCCGAGGAGGAAGCGCTGCGGCGCGGCTGCGACCGGGCGGCCGTCTCCTCCTTCACCTTCCAAGCACCGGACTTCTACCGGGCATTGGGGTACGCGGAGACGGGGCGCATGCCCGGGATCCCCGGCGGGAACGAGGACGTGTACTTCTTCAAGAGGCTCACCTAGCGCTCCCGGCGGCCACCACGGCACCCGCGCGCCATCCGCGCGCCGCTCCCGGCACGGAGGATCGGCCGCATGCCGACGGGGTCGTCGGCCACACCGCGAACCGCGCACGGGGCGCCACGCAGGACCCGCGAGGCACAGCGGTCGCCCCGCCCGCCTGAGACCGCCGACGCAACCGCCGACGCGACCCCGATGCGACCGCCGAAGCAACCGGCGCCGCGGCACCGCTTCCCGTACCGCTTCCTGACCTGCGCATCGAAGCACGCATGACTGTCGGCGCCTGCGGTTACGGTCGTCCCTATGGAAAGCACCGCATACGACTCGGCCGCGACACAGCGCTGGGACGCCGAGCCCGACAAACGGCCCGGCAGGACCGCGTTCCAGCGCGACCGCGCCCGCGTGCTGCACTCCGCCGCACTGCGCCGCCTCGCAGGGAAGACGCAGGTCGTGACCCCCGGCTCCCGGAGCCAGGTCTGGGACTCCAGCCCCCGCACCCGGCTCACGCACTCGCTGGAGTGCGCCCAGGTCGGCCGGGAGCTGGGCGCCGCCCTCGGCTGCGACCCGGACCTCGTGGAAGCGGCCTGTCTCTCGCACGACATGGGCCACCCGCCCTTCGGCCACAACGGCGAACTGGCCCTGAACGACTTCGCCAAGGACTGCGGCGGCTTCGAGGGCAACGCGCAGTCGCTGCGCCTCCTCACCCGCCTCGAACCCAAGCGCTTCGTGCACGACCCGCGGAGCGGCGAACTCCTCAGCGTCGGCCTCAACCTCACCCGGGCCGCCCTGGACGCCGCGACCAAGTACCCGTGGACGCGCGGCGGTCATCCCGCCGACCCGGACTCCGTGAAGTTCGGCGTGTACGAGGACGACCTCCCCGTCTTCCTGTGGGTCCGCGAGGGAACCCCCGAGTTCCGCAAGTGCTTCGAGGCGCAGGTCATGGACTGGTCCGACGACGTCGCGTACTCGGTCCACGACTTCGAGGACGGCCTGCACGCCGGGCACCTGGACCCCAACCTCCTGCTGGCCGAACCGGAGCGCCGCGAGATCTACCGGGTGGCCAGGGGCCGCTACGTCCCCGAGGACACCGACCCCGCCGAACTGGCAGAGGCACTGGACCGGCTGATGGACCAGGAGTGGTGGCCGCACGGCTACGACGGCTCGGCGCTCGCCCAGGCCCGCCTGAAGGACGCGACGAGCCAGCTCATCGGCCGCTTCTGCCTCGCGGCGGAGAGCGCGACCCGGGCCGCCCACGGGGACGGCCGGCTCACCCGGTACGCCGCCGAACTGGTCGTCCCGCGCGAGACGCGCAACGAGTGCGCCGTGCTGAAGGCGGTCGCCGACCGGTACGTCATGCAGCGCGAGGAACAGGAACGCCTGCGCGCCGACCAGCGCATCGTCATCGCGGAGCTGGCGGAGGCATTGACGGCCCGCCCGACCGACGGGCTGGACCCTCAGTTCCGCGCCCTGTACGACACGGCGGAGGACGACCGGGCCCGCAAGCGGGTCCTGGTCGACCAGATCGCCGCCCTGACGGACGCATCGGCCCGCTCCCTGCACGGGCGACTGACGCGGCGGTAGGCGGCCACCGGTACCGCGTCGCGGCACCGGCGGGGGTGGAGCGCCCCGGGCGGGGGCCGGGGGAGGCGAGCCGCGGGAAAGCGGGAACCCTCGGGAGCGGGGAACTCCGGTACCGCGTCGCGGCACCGGCGGGGGCGGAGCGCCCCGGGCGGGGGCCGGGGGACGCGAGCCGCGGGGGAGCGGGTACCCATCGAAGCGGGGGGACTCCCGAACCCCACGGTCCCGTCCGCCCGTGGCCCCGCAGGGACGTCCTACCTCCCCGAGCCGCCCTCCAGCAGCGCCTGACCCAGAGGCGTCCTCCGGTGCACCACCGACGACCCCCTCCGCTCCGACCTCACCAGCCCCGCCTCCCGCAACACCGTCGCGTGCCTGCTGGCCGTCGACAGGGTGAGCCGGAGCGCCGACCCGAGCTGTGTGGTCGTCATGGGCCGTCCCAGTGCGTCCAGGACCGCTGCCCTGGTGTGCCCGATCAGCTGGGCCACCGGCAGCCCGCCCGCTGGTGCGGACCCGTCCCGGACGGCCCGCGACCGCAGCAGCCACCCCGGTTCCGGCGTCAGCGGATGCACCAGTACGGGAGGAAGCGCGGGGTCGGCCAGCGCCACCGGTTGCCGCACGCAGAAGAACGACGGGATCATCGTCAACGCCCGTCCTTCGAGGGCGAGTTCCCTGGTCACGGGATACTCGGCCTCCAGTACCCGTCCGCCCTCCCGCCAGGTCAGTTCCGGCTGGTAGCTGGCCAGCAGGCCGTCCGCGCCGTCCTCCAGCGCCGCCTCCGCCCGCAGCGGCCGGTCCGCCGCCACGGCCGCCCGTACGTCCCCCAGGTACGGGGCGACCGCGACCGCGTAGAACCGCCGCAGCGCCTCCCCGAGCCGGACGAGCGCCTCCACGTCCCCCTCCGCGAGCCGCCGCGCCATCTCCGGCACCGGCTCGCCGGGGTCGTCCTCGCCCGCGAAGACCCGCCCCAGCTCGTCGCTCAGCCGTCGGCGCGGCGTCGACAGCACCTGGTCGATGCCGGTCTCCAGGTCGGCGATCCCCTGCCCCGGCGTCAGGAAGTCCGGGAAGTACGCGGCCCACGGGCAGAGCCGGGCCAGGGCGGCAGTGGTGGCCGTCAGCCCCTCGCGGGCGAGCGCCTCCCGCACCTCCCGGCGCCAGGGATCGAAGACGAGCGCGGCCTGCCTGTTCTGCAGGAGGTGCAGGGCGTGCACGAGGTCCCAGAGCGGGTCCGGCAGGGCGGCGACCCGCAGCCGGTTCAGGTCCTCCGCGGTGAAGTGGATGCGCAGCACGGGTGCACCTGGCCCTTCGTCTTCCGCAGCACGTGCACGGGAGCATCCACGAGCGTAGTGACCCGCCGCCGGAATGAGACGTTCCCTTTGCGTTGTGCACGAAAGCCCCGCCGACCGTACACATCGCGCCGACCCTGGGGGTGCGGTGGCCGCGGAGGGCCCGCGGGGGAGACGTCCGCGGCTGCCGCCCCCGGCCCCGGAGAGGAGCCCGCGGCGGCCGGCGAGCACCTCCGAGCACTCGCGCCCCGTACCTCGCCGTCGTCATCCTTCACCCCACCCCCCTCTTCCCCCTTCACGCTCCGTGCGGGACGCTCGCTGGGGGCGGTGTGCGCGCGAACACGCGCGGACGCCGTCCGGCGACAGCGCACCGAAGCGGCGTGCGGCCCGCGCGACAGCGGCCCGCGTACGGTTCGAGGCACACAGGGCACAGCGGTGGAGGCAACGAAGTGGTCGACGCAGATCAGACGTATCTCATCGTCGGCGGAGGACTGGCCGGGGCGAAAGCGGCCGAAACCCTCCGTCACGAGGGGTTCACCGGCCGGGTGATCCTCATCGGCGACGAACGCGACCACCCCTACGAGCGGCCGCCGCTGTCGAAGAAATTCGTCACCGGCGACGACGACCGCGACAGCGTCCTCGTCCAGGAACCCGGCTGGTACGCCGCCCACGACGTCGAACTGCACCTCGGCCAGCCCGTCCTGCGCCTCGACCGGGACGCGAAAACCGTCACGCTCGGCGACAACACCCGCATCGGCTACGACAAACTCCTCCTGGCCACCGGTTCCGAACCGCGCCGGCTCGACATCCCCGGCACGGGTCTCGCCGGCGTCCACCACCTGCGCCGCCTCTCGCACGCCGAGCGGCTGCGCGGCGTCCTCGCCACCCTCGGCCGGGACAACGGCCACCTGGTGATCGCCGGGGCCGGCTGGATCGGCCTGGAGATCGCCGCCGCGGCGCGCGGCTACGGGGCGGAGGTCACCGTCGTGGAGGCCGAGCCCACCCCGCTGCACTCCGTGCTGGGCCCCGAGCTCGGCCAGCTCTTCACCGACCTGCACGCCGAGCACGGCGTCCGCTTCCACTTCGGGGCCCGCCTCACCGAGATCGTCGGCCAGGACGGCCTGGTCCTGGCCGTCCGCACCGACGACGGGGAGGAACACCCCGCCCACGACGTCCTCGCCGCCATCGGCGCAGCCCCGCGCACCGCCCTCGCCGAGGCCGCCGGTCTTGCCCTGGTCGACCGGGAACACGGCGGCGGCATCGCCGTCGACGGCCGGCTCCGCACCTCCGACCCCGACATCTACGCCGCCGGCGACGTGGCCGCCGTGCCCCTGCACCTGCCGGGCTCCCCGCTGGACGGCCACCGGCTGCGCGTCGAGCACTGGGCGAACGCGCTGAACGGCGGGCCTGCCGCCGCGAAGTCCATGCTCGGCCGCGGAGCGCCGTACGACCGCATCCCGTACTTCTTCTCCGACCAGTACGACCTGGGGCTGGAGTACGTGGGGTGGGCGCCGCCGGGGACGTACGACCAGGTGGTGGTGCGCGGCGACGCGGGAAAGCGGCAGTTCATCGCGTTCTGGCTGAAGGACGGCCGGGTGCTCGCCGGGATGAACGTCAACGTGTGGGACGTCACCGACCACGTCAAGCAGCTCGTCCGCAGCGGAAACCCGGTGGACCAGCACGACCTCGCCGACCCCTCCGTGCCGCTGGAGCGGCTGACCGTCCCCGGCTGACGGGCGGGAGCGACGGGCGGAGCCCGCGGACGGAGCTGGGGGAAGGAGTGTCCGACCCTCCCCGTACACTTCACGCGTGGCAGGCAGGATCAACGACGACGACGTGAAGGCGGTCCGGGAGGCGCTCCCGATCGACGCCGTCGTGTCCGAATACCTTCAGCTCCGCAACGCGGGCGGCGGCAACCTCAAGGGCCTCTGCCCCTTCCACGACGAGAAGTCGCCGTCCTTCCAGGTCAGTCCGAGCAAGGGTCTCTTCCACTGCTTCGGCTGCCAGGAGGGCGGCGACACGATCGCCTTCGTGATGAAGATCGACCACCTCACCTTCGCGGAGACGGTCGAGCGTCTCGCCGCGCAGGCGGGCATCACCCTGCGGTACGAGGAGGGCGGCTACAACCCCTCCACGCAGCGCGGCGAGCGCACCCGCCTGGTGGAGGCGCACAAGGCCGCCGCCGAGTTCTACGTCCAGCAGCTGGAGAGCGCCGAGGCGGAGATCGGCCGCACCTTCCTCGCCGAACGCGGCTTCGACCAGGCCGCAGCCGCCCACTTCGGCGTCGGCTACAGTCCGGCCGGCTGGGACCACCTCACCCGCTTCCTGCGCGGCAAGGGCTTCAGCGACAGGGAACTCATCACCTCCGGCCTCTCCCAGGACGGCCGCCGCGGCCCCATCGACCGCTTCCGGGGCCGCCTGATGTGGCCGATCCGCGACATCGGCGGCGAGGTCGTCGGCTTCGGCGCGCGCAAGCTCCGCGAGGACGGCACCGACAACGGGCCCAAGTACCTCAACACCCCCGAGACCCCCATCTACAAGAAGTCCCAGGTCCTGTACGGCATCGACCTGGCCAAGAAGGAGATCGCCAAGACCAGCCGCGCGGTCGTCGTCGAGGGCTACACCGACGTCATGGCCTGCCACCTGGCCGGTGTCACCACCGCCGTCGCGACCTGCGGCACCGCCTTCGGCGGCGACCACATCAAGATCCTCCGCCGCCTGCTGATGGACAACGGCGCGGCCCGCGTGATCTTCACCTTCGACGGGGACGCGGCGGGCCAGAAGGCCGCCCTGCGCGCCTTCGAGGACGACCAGAAGTTCGCCGCCGAGACGTACATCGCCATCGCCCCCGACAACATGGACCCGTGCGACCTGCGCCTCATCAAGGGCGACCAGGCGGTCGTCGACCTGACGCAGCCCCGTACCCCGCTCTTCGAGTTCGCGCTGCGGCAGATCATCTCCCGGTACGACCTGGAGACCCCGGGCGGCCGGGCCGCCGCCCTCGACGAGGCCGGCCCGGTCGTGGCCCGGATCAAGAACAGCGCCTCCCAGCACGAGGTCGCCGTCCAGCTCGCGGGCATGCTCGGCATCCTCGACACCCAGTTCGTCGTCAAGCGGATCGGACAGCTCGCGCGCTGGGCCAAGGACCGCGGCGGACGCGGCCCCGCGCCCTCCGCGCCGCAGTCCCGGCAGCAGGGGTACGACGCCGGGCCCGTCGCCCCGGCCCCGGCGGGCCCCGCGCTCAACCTGCGCAGCCCCGTCCACCGCACCGAGCGCGAACTGCTCAAGCTCGCGCTCCAGCGCCCCGACCTGGTCTCGCCCGCCTTCGACGCGTACGGCGCCGACGAGTTCACCGCACCCCCGTACGCGGCCGTACGGCAGACCATCGAGGAGGCGGGCGGCGCCGAACTGGGCGCCCACAACCCCGCCGACTACCTCGCCCGGGTGCGCGAGACCGCCCTCAACGACCAGGTCAGAGCCATGGTCACGGAACTCGCCGTCGAAGCGATCCACGCCAAGTCGGTCGACGAGATCTACGCGGGCGTCCAGCTCGTCCAGGTCCGGCTGCGCGCCGTCGACCGCCGCATCCTCGAAGTGCAGGGCTCCCTCGCCCGCGTCGGCAGCCACGGCGATCCGCAGCACCTCGCCGCCGTGCAGAACGAGCTGTGGGTCCTCCAGCAGTACGCCCAGTCCCTGCGCAACCACGGGGTGGCGGCGCTCTAGCCCGTCGGGCGGGCGTGGGAGCGGGTCGGGGCCCGGGACGGTACGGGCTGCGCGGGACGCCCGGGACGCGGGCCGAGGCGGCTCGGGCCGACCGGGCTCCGTTCGGTCACGCGGGGTCCGGCCGGGGGCGGCGGGACGGCTCGCCCCCGCGTCCCGTTCGCCGCATATGCCGGGGGTTCTTCCGGGTAACCGTCCGGTTACGGACCGGACTCAGAAAGTCCCCGCACGCCCCTCGCGGCGGCCGTGTGTCGCACCCCACACTGGTTGCGGTGCCTGTGGGCCCGTCCGGCCCCGAACCGGCAGCGTTCACCCTGGAGGTCGCCCCCGTGCAGACCCAGACCCTGGCCGATCTGGTTGCGGCCGTACCCGTGCAGAGCCGCGCCGAGCACCACCCGGATACCGCGTCGGTCGTCGAACAGGCCGTCGCCGCCGAGGACGCGCCGGCCGCACGGGACGGCGCACTCCTCGACCCGGAGCAGGCGCCGGAGTCCGCGGACCGGACCGAGCGCCCCGACCAGCCCGAGCGCCCGGCCAGGGCCGCGGACTCCGCCGGTCCGTCCTCCGACCTCTTCCGTCAGTACCTGCGCGAGATAGGCCGCATCCCCCTCCTCACCGCCGCCGAGGAGGTCGAACTCGCCCGCAGCGTGGAAGCCGGCCTCTTCGCCGAGGAGAAACTGGCGGGCGCCCACGACCTCGACTCCCAACTCGCCCTGGACCTCGACACCTTGGTCGTACGGGGGCGGATGGCCAAACGCCGGCTGATCGAGGCCAACCTGCGCCTCGTCGTCTCCGTGGCGAAACGGTACATCGGTCGCGGCCTGACCATGCTCGACCTCGTCCAGGAGGGCAACCTCGGCCTGATCCGCGCCGTCGAGAAGTTCGACTACGCCCGCGGTTTCAAGTTCTCCACGTACGCCACCTGGTGGATCCGCCAGGCCATGTCCCGCGCCCTCGCCGACCAGGCCCGCACGATCCGGGTCCCGGTCCACGTCGTGGAGCTCATCAACCGGGTCGTCCGGGTCCAGCGCCGCCTGCTCCAGGAGCGGGGGTACGAGCCGAGCGCGGCCGAGGTCGCCGCGCAGCTCGACCTCACCCCGGAACGGGTGGGGGAAGTGCTGCGGCTCGCCCAGGAGCCGGTCTCGCTGCACGCTCCCGTCGGCGAGGAGGACGACGTGGCGCTCGGCGACCTCATCGAGGACGGCGATGCGGCGTCCCCCGTGGAATCCGCCGCCTTCCTGCTGCTGCGCGAGCACCTGGAAGTGGTCCTCTCCACGCTCGGCGAACGCGAACGCAAGGTGGTCCAGCTCCGCTACGGACTCGTGGACGGGCGCCCGCGCACGCTGGAGGAGATAGGCCGCATCTTCGGCGTGACGCGCGAACGCATCCGCCAGATCGAGTCCAAGACGCTCAACAAGCTCCGCGACCACGCCTTCGCCGACCAACTCCGCGGCTACCTGGACTGACCCCAGCCCCGCCCCACCCCCTCGTATCCTCCTTGGGCGGTGGGGCCGCCCCCGCTCCCCACCGGACGGCGCACCCCCACCCCCACCCCCACCCCCGTCACCGCACCTCTGCCCCGCCTGTCCCGCCTGTCCCGCCCTCCGCGCGCCCCCTACTCCACCTCCACCACCGCCTCCGCGAACTGCGCCGCGTAGAGCGCCGCATAAGCCCCCGCCGCCCCCGACAGCTCCTCGTGCGTGCCCTGTTCCACGATCGCCCCGTCCTCCATCACCAAGATCACATCCGCGTCCCGGATCGTCGAAAGCCGGTGCGCGATCACGAAGCTCGTCCGGCCGTGCGCCAGCCGCGCCATCGCCTTCTGGATGAGCACCTCGGTGCGGGTGTCCACCGAACTCGTCGCCTCGTCCAGCACCAGGATCATCGGGTCCGACAGGAACGCGCGGGCGATCGTGATCAGCTGCTTCTCGCCCGCGCTGACCCCCGCCCCCTCCTCGTCGATCACCGTGTCGTACCCGTCCGGCAGGGTCCGTACGAAACGGTCCGCATGGGCCGCCCGTGCGGCCTCCTCGACCTGTTCCCGGGTGACCGGCCCGCCCGCCCCGTACGCGATGTTCTCCGCGATCGTCCCGCCGAACAGCCACGTGTCCTGGAGCACCATCCCGATCCCGGACCTGAGCTCCTCCCGCGACATCTTCGCGATGTCGGCGCCGTCCACGGTGATGCGTCCGCCGGTCACCTCGTAGAACCGCATGAGCAGGTTGACCAGGGTCGTCTTGCCCGCCCCCGTCGGTCCGACGATCGCCACCGTCTGCCCGGGGGCGACCCGCAGCGACAGGTCCTCGATCAGCGGCTTGTCCGCCTCGTAGCGGAAGGACACGTGCTCCAGCTCCACCGCCCCGCGCAGCTCGTCCGGCCCCGTCACCGGCAGCCCCGGCGCGCCGACCGCGTCCGGCTCCTGCTCCGGGGCGTCCAGCAGCTCGAAGACGCGCTCGGCCGAAGCCACCGCCGACTGCACCAAATTGGCCATCGAGGCGATCTGCGTCAACGGCATCGAGAACTGCCGCGAGTACTGGATGAAGGCCTGCACGTCACCGATGGACAGTGCGCCCGACGCGACCCGCAGTCCGCCCACCACCGCCACCAGCACGTAGTTCAGGTTCGACACGAACATCATCAGCGGCTGCATGATCCCGCTGTTGAACTGGGCCCGGAACCCCGCCTCGTAGAGCTTGTCGTTCTGCTCCCGGAACGCCTCGGCCGACTCGTCCTGCCGTCCGAAGACCTTCACCAGCGCGTGCCCGGTGTACATCTCCTCGATGTGCGCGTTGAGCGCGCCCGTCGACTTCCACTGCGCCACGAACTGCGGCTGCGACCGCTTGCCGACCTTCGTCGCCACGACCACCGACAACGGCACCGTGAGCAGCGCGACCATCGCCAGCAGGGGCGAGATCCAGAACATGACGACCAGGACGCCCACGACCGTCAGCACCGAGTTGATGAGCTGGCCCATGGTCTGGCTGAGGGTCTGGCCGATGTTGTCGATGTCGTTGGTGGTGCGGGAGAGCACCTCGCCGCGCTTGGCCCGGTCGAAGTACGCCAGCGGCAGCCGCGACAGCTTCGCCTGCACGTCGCGGCGCATCCGGTACACGGTCCGGTTGACCACCCGGTTCACCAGCCGCGTGGAGACCAGCATCAGCAGCCCGGCCCCGACGTACACGCCGAGCACCAGCAGCAGTACGTTGCCGATCGCGGTGAAGTCGATGCCGGTGCCGGGGGTGAAGTCGACCCCGGACAGCATGTCCGCGAGCCCGCCGTCACCGTCCGCGCGCAGCCTCTCGATGACCTCCGCCTTGGTCGCGCCGGGCTCCATCTGCCGGCCGACCATTCCGCCGAAGAGCAGGTCCGTCGCCGAGCCGAGGATCTTCGGGCCCGTCACCGACAGGCCGACGCTGCCGACGATCGCCACGAACAGCACCCACAACGTGGCCTTCTCCGGCGCGAGTCGGCGCACCAGTCGTTTCGCCGACCCCTTGAAGTCCGTGGACTTCTCCACCGGCGGTCCTGCCATGCGTCCACCTGGCCCGCTCATGCCGCCTCGGCCTCCGTCAGCTGGGAGAGCACGATCTCCCGGTAGGTCCCGTTGGTCTCCATCAGCTCGTGATGGCGTCCGGTGCCGACCACCCGGCCCTCGTCGAGGACCACGATCCGGTCGGCGTCGCGGATCGTGGAGACCCGCTGGGCGACGATCAGCACGGTCGCCTCCGCCGTCTCCCGGGCGAGCGCCGCCCGCAGCGCCGCGTCCGTCGCGTAGTCGAGCGCCGAGAACGAGTCGTCGAAGAGGTAGATCTCCGGCCGCTGCACCAGCGTCCGCGCGATCGACAGCCGTTGCCGCTGCCCGCCGGAGACGTTGGTGCCGCCCTGCGAGACGGGGGCGTCCAGGCCGCCCTCCAGCCGCTCCACGAAGTCCTTCGCCTGCGCCGTCTCCAGCGCCCGCCACAGTTCCTCGTCGGTCGCGTCCGGTTTGCCGTACCGCAGGTTGCTCGCGACCGTTCCCGAGAACAGGTACGGCTTCTGCGGAACCAGCGACACCGTCTTCGCGAGCAGTACCGGATCCAGTGTCCGTACGTCCACCCCGTCGACCAGCACCTGTCCGCCGGTCGCGTCCACCAGCCGGGGGACGAGCCCCAGCAGCGTCGATTTTCCGCTGCCCGTGGACCCGATGATCGCGGTCGTCTCGCCCGGCCGCGCCTCGATCCGGATGCCCTTCAGTACCGCCTCCTCGGCGCCCGGGTAGCTGAACTCCACGTCCCGCAGCTCCAGTCGGCCGTGCTGGCGCAGTTCGGTGACCGGCGCGGACGGAGGCACCACGCTCGACTGCGTCCCGAGCACCTCCTCGATCCGCTCGGCGCACACCTCCGCGCGCGGCACCATCATGAACATGAAGGTGGCCATCATCACGGACATCACGATCTGCATCAGGTACGCGAGGAACGCGGTCAGCGCTCCGATCTCCATCCCTCCGCTGTCGATCCGGTGCGCACCGAACCACACCACCGCGACGCTCGACACGTTCACCACGGTCATCACGATCGGGAACATCAGCGCCATCAGCCGGCCGGTGGCCAGGGACACGTCCGTCAGGTCCGCGTTGGCCCCGCGGAACCGTTCCCTCTCGTACGCGTCCTTCACGAACGCGCGGATGACCCGGTTGCCGGTGATCTGCTCGCGCAGCACCCGGTTCACCGCGTCGAGGCGTTCCTGCATGGTCCTGAACAGCGGGCGCATCCGCCGCACGATCAGGGCGACGCTGATGCCCAGCACCGGCACCACCGCCAGCAGCACCCCGGACAGCTGCACGTCCTGCCCGAGCGCCATCACCACGCCGCCGACGCACATGATCGGCGCGGACACCACGAGCGTGAAGCACATCAGCAGCAGCATCTGGACCTGCTGGACGTCGTTGGTCGTACGGGTGATCAGCGACGGCGCCCCGAACTGCCCGACCTCCCGCGCCGAGAAGCTCTGCACCCGCGCGAAGACGGCGGCCCGGACGTCACGCCCGAGCGCGGCGGCGGTCCTCGCCCCGTAGAACACGGCTCCGATGTTGCAGACGACCTGGACGACGCTCACCGCGATCATGAACGCGCCGAATTCCAGGATGTAGCCCGTGTCCCCCTTCACCACACCGTTGTCGATGATGTCGGCGTTGAGGGTGGGCAGGTAGAGGGCGGCGCTGGTCTGCAACAGTTGCAGCACCAGCAGCAGGGCTATCGGTTTCTTGTACGGGCCCAGGTGCGCCCGCAGCAGCTTGAGAAGCACGCGCGGTCTTTCGTCGGAGGGCGGGGGACGGGGGTGAGGCCCCCATCCTCCGCCAACCACCCCCACGCCCACCCAAAATTTCCCCCAAACCGCGAACGACCTCCTGGGGCGGCGGGGTCGCACCCAGGGGCGGAACGGCCTGCCCGCCCCCAGGTACCTGCGTGCCTGCCCCGGTACGGGCCTGCCCCCGCCCCCGTACCAACGGCCCCCGCCCCTACCCGAACGCCCCCGGATGGGCCGACTCCCGCGCCGCCGCGTACTGCTGCCGGACCGCCCCGCCCGCCGCCAGTTCCTCACCCGGCTCCAGCACCTGGGCCACCGCCCCCTGCCAGGCCGGCGGCGCCTGCGGCGACAGCGTCCCCTGCGCCACCCCCAGCGCCCACGCCGCCTGGCGAGCCGCCCCGATCGCCGCGTACTGCGCCGGCTGCGGCACCACGACCTGCGTCCCGAAGACCATCGGCGCCATCGCCTGCACGGCGGGCAGCTCGGCCGCCGCCCCCAGCAGGAACACCCGCCGCACCTGCACTCCGCGCGAACGCAGTACGTCCATGGCGTCCGCCAGCGAGCACAGCATCCCCTCGAAGGCCGCCCGCGCCAGGTGCTCCGGCTTCATCGACTCGCGCCGCAGTCCGAACAGCGAACCCGCCGTGTGCGGCAGCCAAGGCGTCCGCTCGCCCTCCAGGTACGGCAGCAGCACCAGCCCCGAAGCCCCGGGCGTCGACTTCGTCGCCAGCTCCGACAGCTCCTCCAGCCCACCCTGCAGGCCCAGGAGTTCGGCCGTGCCCCGCAGGGCCCGGACCGCGTTCGAGGTGTGCACCACCGGCAGGTGCATCCCCGTCGCGTCGGCGAACGACGTGATCATCCCGCTGGAATCGGCCAGCGCCTCGTGGTGCACCGTCATCACGGACCCGGAAGCACCCAGCGACACCACCGCGTCGCCGACCCCGACCCCCAGCCCGAACGCCGCGGCCATGGTCTCCCCGGTGCCCGCCGAGATCAGCAGCCCCTCCGGCGTCGTGCCCGCCGTGTCCGAGGGGCCGAGCACGTCGGGCAGTGCGACCTGGTGCCCGAGTGCCATCTCCACCAGGTCCGGCCGGTACGTCTCCGTCGCCGCCGACCAGTACCCGGTGCCCGAGGCGGCGCCCCGGTCGGTGGTCCAGCGCCCCGGGCGGCCCAGCAACTGCCACACCAGCCAGTCGTGCGGCTGCACGACGGCCGCGATCTTCGCCGCATGGTGCGGTTCGTGGCGCGCCATCCACGCCAGTTTGGCCAGCGGCTGCGGCGAGGACGGCACGGTGCCGACGGCCTGTGCCCACGCCTGCTTGCCGCCCAGTGCCTCCACCAGGCCGGCCGCCGCCACCTGCGCCCGCTTGTCGTTGCCGAGCAGGGCCGGGCGCACCGGCGATCCGCTCGCGTCCAGCGGCACCAGTCCGTGCTGCTGCGCGGACACCCCGATGGCCTGCACGTCGTCCAGCAGGCCGTCCGCCGCGGCCTCGCCCAGCGACAGCAGCCAGGCCTGCGGATCCGTCTCGGTTGCCCTGTCCTCGACGGGATGCGGCGCGTAACCCTCGCGCAGTACCGCACCCGTGTCCGTGTCACAGACGACGACATGTGTGAAAGCGGCCGAACTGTCCAACCCCGCGACTATGCCCATGGATACGATTCTGCCGCACCCCGCCGAAGCGGAATGCGGCAGCGGTGCACCCCTGGGGGCGCGACGATCAGGTGTTGCTCGTACCCCAGTCGTCCTGGCCGTTCTGCCCGCGTTCCCGCAGGGCCCGCACCCGTTGGGCGACGGACTCCGGGACGCGGTCGCCCATCTTGTCGGAGACGGTGTGCAGTGCCTTGCCCGCGAACTCGCGGCCGCTCTGCGCGGCCGATTCCGCGCTGTTGCGCACGGCCGGGTTCTGGGCGAACCGCTGTGCGGACTTCCTGATCTGCTCGTAGCGCTCGCGCCCGGCCCGGGTGCCGAACACGTATCCAAGGGCCAGTCCGGCGACGAACGTGAGCCGGTAGCGCATGGCTGCCACCCTTCTTCCTGCAACGGTGTCGGTCGGTGCGTGCTGGGTCCTGCTCTGCACCGCGGTGCTGTGCTGGCCGCCTACCCGTCCTGCCCGCAGATCATCCCGGGCATACCGATTGGCGGAGCACCCCCCTGCTTGCGCTAATGTATGTCTCGCAGCGAGCGCACGCCCCCGGGGAGACCGGGTGGGGGTGCATTCGAGGCACCGCAGCAATCCCCTGTAGCTCAATTGGCAGAGCAGCCGGCTGTTAACCGGCAGGTTACTGGTTCGAGTCCAGTCGGGGGAGCGCGGTCCCCTGTAGCTCAATTGGCAGAGCATTCGGCTGTTAACCGGAGGGTTACTGGTTCGAGTCCAGTCGGGGGAGCAGGTGGGAAGGAGGGCCTCTTCGGGGGCCCTCCTTTTCTGTGCGTCCGCGTGCCGTCCGGGCGGCCCGCCGCAGCTGTCCCGGCCTCGTCCGTGTGGCGTGCGGCACGCGGGGGAACCGTCCGGGCAGCAGGGAAGTCCTCATGGTCACGCGTTGCCGACCATCCGAGGCAGGAGATCGTATGACCGGCTATGCTGCGGCAGACGGCGCGCACATTTGTACGCGCCACGCCGAGTGGGGGCGGTAGCTCAGCCGGTTAGAGCAGCGGACTCATAATCCGTCGGCCGTGGGTTCGAGTCCCACCCGCCCCACTTCGGAGCACGACCCCCTCGCCCCGTGCCCGCCGGATACAGGCCGGGTGCGCAGCCCCGTACCCCCGGCACGCGTGACCGTTCCGCGCCGTGGAATGCTGCGCATCGTCCGCGCACCCGAGAGGCCGTTCGATCTTCCGTGGGTCCGGCCCTCTCCGTCGAAAGGTTGTATCCCATGGTCCTCGACCTCCTCCGGCGTGCCCGCGCGAAGGCCGGTTCGGCCGCAGGCGGGGGCGGCGGGCTGGTGCTGCCCGTGCCGCGCGGCGCCGGGACGGTGGGCTGCGAGGTGGTGGACCCGGTCGGGCAGAAGCTCGGCGGGGCCGAGATCACCATCACGGCTAAGTCCGACGGGAGGGTGGCCGCGAAGGGCACCACGGACCTCTTCGGACTGTTCGCGGCGGCCCTGCCGGCCGGGGAGTACGGGCTGCTGATGACCGCCGAGGCGATGAAGCCCGCCAGCTGGTCCTTCTACATCGAGCCGGGCGAGACGCTGTCCATGGGGCGCGTCGAGATGGAGGTGGCGCAGCAACTGGAGCCGCCGACGCCGGGCATGTGGACCATCGACCCGCCGCACACCGCGATCCGGTTCATCGCCAAGCACGTGGGCATGGCGAACGTGCACGGCCGGTTCCAGAAGTTCGAGGGCGGGGTACGGGTGGCCGCCGACCCCGAGGCGTCGGAGGTGCGGGTGCGCATCGAGGCGGCGAGCCTGACGACCGGCAACAGGACCCGGGACGGGCACCTGCGGTCGGCGGACTTCCTGGACGTCGAGAACTACCCGTACATCGACTTCGTGAGCGACCGGTTCGTCTACAAGGGCGGCAACGCGTGGACCGTGCACGGCGCGCTGACGCTGCACGGAGTGAGCCGTTCCGTGGCGCTCGACACCTCCTACCTGGGTGCGGTCAACGGCGGTTACGGCGAGGAACTGAGGTGCGCGGCGCGCGCCACGGCCGAACTGCACCGCGAGGACTACACGCTGAACTGGCGGAACATGCTCGCGCGCGGCATCGCGATCGTGGGGCCGACCGTCAGGCTGGAGCTGGACGTCCAGACGATGTTCCAGGGTCCGGGCACCCCGACCCCGCCGGAGTAGCCCGGCCGCCCCTCGGGGCGGTCGGTCTTCGGGGCGGGTGTGCGGGGCGGGTCGGAACCGCGGTCACAAGGGCGACTGCCACGTCACGGTCGTCGTCCGCGCCCCGTCGCTGTCGCCGTCCCCGCCCTCCCGTTCCCCGTCGTCCGTCACCGTCATCCGTACGCCCTGCCGTCCGTCCGGCAGCGTCGCCGTCGCGTCGATCCGTACCTCCACCGAGGTGACGGAGGACCGGCGGTGCGCGGCCGCAAGGGCTCCGCGCAGGGCGGCGACGAGCTGTTTGTCCACCGGCGGCACGACCAGCGAGTCCACCGCGCCCTCGAAGTGGACGGAGGGCGCGAAGCCGAGCAGTGCCGCGGCGCCCGCCGTCTCGCGAAGCACCTTGCCCCGCGCGGTGGTCGGGGCGTCGGCGGGCGGCTGCTGGAGGGCGAAGATGGCGGTGCGGACCTCCTGGATGGTGGAGTCGAGTTCGTCGACGGCCCGTCCCAGCAGTTCGTCCATGTCGGCCGCCACGGTCCGCCGGCGCGTCGATTCGAGCATCATCTCCGTCGCGAAGAGGCGCTGTACGACGAGGTCGTGCAGGTCACGGGCGATGCGGTCGCGGTCCTCGAAGACGGCGAGGCGTTCGCGCGCGTCCCGGCTGTCCGCCATGACCATGGCGAGGGCGGCCTGCGAGGCGAACTGGGACGCGAGGAGGCGTTCCACCGCGGTGTACGGGGCGGCGCCGGGCCGCCGGGGGAGGGCGAGCGTGCCGATAAGCCTGCCGCCGCTCTGCAACGGCAGCAGCATGCTCGGGCCGAAGCGGGAGCGCACGTGGGTCGTCATCCGGGGGTCGGACGCGGAGTCCTCGACGAACACCGGCTCCCCGCCCAGAAGCTGGTCGAGCACCGCGCTGCCCGGTGCGATCTCGGTACCGAGGAAGTCGGCCGCGTCGTCGCCCGGTCCGGTGGCCGCGGCGACGATCTCCATGCCGCCCCGTGCGGTGGGCTGGAGGACGATCCCGGCCGCCGCCCCGGCCAGGAACCTCGCCTTGTCGGCGACCGTCATCAGTGCGTCGGAGCCCGCCGTACCGTCCAGGAGCGCGGTGGTGACGGCGGCGGCGCCCTCGATCCAGCGCTCCCGCTGGACGGCGGACTCGTACAGCCGGGCGTTGCCGATCGCGATGCCCGCCTGCGCGGCGAGCACCCGCAGCAGTGCCAGGTCGTCGGTGGTGAAGGGCGAGCCGTCCTGCTTGTCCGTCACGTACAGGTTGCCGAAGACGGCCGCGTCCACCCGTACCGGCACCCCGACGAAGGACTTCATCGGCGGGTGGCCGGGCGGGAAGCCCGTGGAGCGCACGTCGGCGCCGATGTCCGCGACGAGGAGCGGGCGCGGCTCCTGGACCAGTGCGCCGAGCAGTCCGGTGTGACCGTCCGGCAGCCTGCCGATGCGCTCCCGGGCCTCGTCGTCCAGCCCCGCGGTGCAGAGCTCGACGATCCGGGTGCGGTCGGCGTCCAGCACGCCGAGCGCCCCGTAGCGTGCCCCCGTCACCTCGGTCGCCGAGTCGACGATGTGCTGGAGGGAGCCGCGCAGCTCCAGGTCCATGCCGACGCCCAGCACCGCGTCGAGGAGCCGGGTCAGTCCGGGAGCGGTGCGTCCCTCGTCGTGCATCGTGCTCCTTCGGTGCGGGGGCGGCACCGCGTGTCCGTACGGAGCACGGCACGGCGCCGTGTCGGTACGGCGAGGCCCGGGTGCGAGCGGGCCGGCCGCCCTCAGCTCGTGATCGGATCCAGGTTCAGCGGCTTGATCCGGCCCTCCAGCATGGCGCCGAGCCCCAGCACCGCACACACGTCGGGCCGCTCGGCGATCTGCACCGGCATCCCCGTCGCGTCGCGCAGCATCTGGTCCAGGCCGGGCAGCAGCGCACTGCCGCCGACCATCATGATCCCGCAGTCCCCGAGGTCGGCGACCAGGTCGGGCGGGCAGGAGCGCAGGATCTTGCCGATGCCGTCCACGACGGCGGTCAGCGGGGTGTGGATGGCGTGCCGTACCGCTGCGGTGTCCACGAGCACCGAGCGGGCCAGGCCGGTGGCGACGTCCCGGCCGTGGATCTCGGTGGAGGCCGGGCCGCCCGCCGCGATCCCGCCGTCGCTCAGGGCGAGCTGGAGGGGGCGTACGGACTGCGAAGGCAGCATCAGCTCGTGCGCCTGCCGCAGGTGCGTGATGACGGCGTGGTCGATGGCGTTGCCGCCGACCGGGATGCGCTCCGCCGTGACGATCGCCCCGAGGGAGAGCACCGCGATCTGGGTGGTGGCCGCCCCGCACACCATGATCATGGTGGCGGAGGGCTGTTCGACGGGCAGCCCGCAGCCGACCGCCGCGGCGATCAGCGTGTCCACCAGCTCGACCCGCCGCGCCCCGATGCCCACCAGCGTCTCGACGGCGGCCCGCTGGGCGAGCGGGTCCGCGTCGTGCGGGGTGCAGGCCGCGGCCCGCAGCCGGGGCTTGCGGCGCAGCTGGCGACGGAGCTTGTCGCCGAGCAGCTGGCGGAGCATGCGCTGGGCCATCTCGATGTCGACGACGGTGCCGCCGGAGACGGGCCGCACGACGCGGATGTAGTCGGGGGTGCGTCCGGTCATCTGCTCGGCGAACGCGCCGACGGCGATGAGCGCCCCGGTCCGGGTGTTGACGGCGGCACAGCTCGGCTCGTCCACCACGAGGCCGAGTCCCTTCACGAACACGCGCGTTCTGGCGGCCCCCAGGTCGACGGCGACATGGCAACGGTGCAACTGCTCAAGGCTGACGGTCATAGTCGCATCGTGCGTGGCACGTACCGCGGGCGCGCGCTGGGATGAGCCGCACGGGGTACCGGAGCTGACGCAGCGCCAGAACGTCAGCCCGCGCCGTCGCAGGAGGCGCTGACGCCGTCCTCGTCCGCGACCCCCTGCAGCAGTCCCCACGTGAACTCCGCCACGCACCGCCGCCCGCCCGGCAGCGTCACGACCAGCCGCGAGCGGGTGGGCGCGGACCCCTCCAGCATCCGCACCGGCCCGTGCGCGGCGAAGGCCCGCGCCACCTCGTCCACGGTCGCCGACCAGGGCCGCAGGTCGTCCGCCGTCTCCAGTACGGGTCCGGCCGCGCCGGGGGCCCGCACCAGCCACTCGTTCCACACCCGCCCGTCCGGGCCGCACATCGCCTCGAACCGCAGGTCCGGCCAGAGCGGCACCCGCCACAGCAGCGCCTCGCACTCCAGGTCCCCGATCCGGCGCGGGAGGGCGGACTCCGGCGGTCCGAGGACCGACCGGTAGCGCCGCACCGCGTCCCGGGCGCGGGGCGAGCGCACCATGGCCTGCCAGCGCCGATTGGCCTCGCGCATTTCGGTCAGGCTCACTCCGAGGGAGATCCGCGCGTCCTCGACCAGCTCCGGCCGGTGGTCGGCCATCCGCCGCAGCAGGACGAGCTGGAATTCCGCAGGTCCGAATGGTTTGTCCGGCAACACGCACCCCTTTTACTTGACAATCTCAAACATTGAGGAGCAAGGTTCATTCAGATCGTAAAGTTGTTTTACCCCCGACGCCGTGGAGGCCGCACCTCATGAGCACCACACTCCCCACCACCGGCCGCGCCTGGAACCTCGTACGCCGCCCCGACGGCTGGCCGGTTCCCGAGGACTTCGCCCTCGTCGAGTTCCCGGTGTCGGAGCCGGCGGCGGGCCGCATCCTGGTCCGCAACCTGCACCTGTCCGTCGACCCCTACATGCGCGGCCGCATGAACGACGTGAAGTCCTACGTCCCGCCCTTCGCGCTGAACGAGCCGATGACCGGCGGTGCGGTCGGCGAGGTCATCGCCACCCAGGACGAGCGCTTCTCCGTCGGCGACCACGTCCTGCACGACCTCGGCTGGCGCGACTACGCCGACGTGCGGGCCGACTACGCCACCAAGGTCGACGCCTCCCTCGCCCCGCTCTCCACCTACCTCGGTGTCCTCGGCATGCCGGGCCTCACCGCCTACGCCGGCCTCTTCGAGGTGGCCTCCTTCAAGGAGGGCGACACCGTCTTCGTGTCCGGTGCGGCCGGCGCGGTCGGCAGTCAGGTCGGTCAGATGGCCAAGCTGCGCGGCGCCGAGCGGGTCGTCGGCTCGGCCGGCTCCGCCGACAAGATCAAGCTCCTCACCGAGTCGTACGGCTTCGACGCGGCCTTCAACTACAAGGACGAGGCGCCCGTCGTCAAGCAGCTGCGCGAGGTCGCCCCCGAGGGCATCGACGTCTACTTCGACAACGTCGGCGGCGAGCACCTGGAAGCGGCGATCGCCACCCTCAACGTGCACGGCCGCGCCACCCTGTGCGGTGCGATCTCCGGCTACAACGAGACCGAGCCGGTCCCGGGCCCCCGCAACATGATGTCGATCATCGGCAAGCGGCTGCGCCTGACCGGCATCCTGGTCGCCGACCACGCCCACCTCAAGACGCAGTTCGTCGAGGAGGTCTCCGCCTGGATCCGCTCCGGCGAGCTCAAGTACGACGAGACCGTCGTCGAGGGCCTGGAGAACAACGTCGACGCCTTCCTCGGCATGCTGCGCGGCCAGAACACCGGCAAGATGATCGTCTCCGTCGGCAAGTAGACCACCTGCTTCCGGGTACGGGCCCTCCATCGGGCCCGTACCCGGCCGAGTAAGCTCACCCCAGACCGTCACGGCGCGTGGGCGCGAGCCGTGACGAACCAAGCAGGAGGTTCTACTCGTATGACCATCCAGAAGATCGACGTCAAGTACACCGCCGTCGCCACCGCCGAGAACGGCCGGGACGGCCGCGTCTCCTCCGACGACGGCAAGCTCGACGTGGTCGTCAACCCTCCGAAGGAGATGGGCGGCAGCGGCGCCGGCACCAACCCGGAGCAGCTCTTCGCCGCCGGTTACAGCGCCTGCTTCCAGGGCGCCCTCGGCGTCGTCGCCCGCCAGGAGAAGGCCGACATATCCGGCTCCACGGTGACCGCGAAGGTCGGCATCGGCTCCGCAGAGTCCGGCGGCTTCGGCCTGGAGGTCGAGATCACCGCGTCCATCCCCAACGTGGACAAGGACACGGCGAAGGCCCTGGTGGAGAAGGCGCACCAGGTGTGCCCGTACTCCAGCGCCACCCGCGGCAACATCAAGGTCGAGCTGAACGTCGTCTGACGTCCCGGCAGCACGTGACAGGGGCCGCCCCCGGATCCGTTCCGGGGGCGGCCCCTCGCCGTTCGTCCCTACGGGCACCCGTCCTGTCCGTACGGGACGGCCGACGGCGTGCGGGTACTACGCCGAAGCCGCCCGCACCACTGCGCGCACCAGCCGGACGTTCTCCTGCGCGGCGCCGCCCGGGTAGGCGAACCGGCGGCGGTTGTACCCGTACGCGATGCTGTTGCGGGGGTCGGCGAACGCGACGGAGCCCGCGGCCCCGCTGTGCCCGATCGAACCGTGCCCGAGCACCGGGTACTTCTCGGCCGACATCGCCTGGAAGCCCAGCCCGAACACCGAACGGGTCCCGCCGACCAGGTCGATACCGTCCGAGTGGACCTGCCCGAACTCGGCCAGCACGTCCGCGCCCAGCAGCGGAGGAACCCCGTCGGGGCCGCCGCCGAGGATCGCCCGGTACATCCCGGCGAGACCGCGCGCCGAACCGACACCGCCGAACGACGACGGACCGGCGGTGCGCACCGCGGCCGAGTTGGCCGTCGCCACGAGGTCCGTGGGCACCTTCGCGTTCAGGTTGAACGCGATGCCACCGAGGCTGTGCGCCCCGGTCGGATTCGCGTCCATCTCCGCCTGCTGGGCGGGCGTCGGCGCCATCGGCAGCGTGTCCAGGACGCGGGGCAGGACGTCCGCCGGCGCCCCCATGTAGAAGTCCAGCCCGAACGGCGCCCGCACCCGCTCCTCGTACCACTCCTGGATCGTCCTGCCCGTGACCCGGCGCACGACCTCGCCGGTCAGCGCGCCGATCACGTAGGCGTGGTACCCGACGGCGGTCCCGGCCCGCCAGTACGGCCGCTGCCCGGCCAGCCGCGCCGCGATCGCCCGGTCGTCGGCCAGCTCCTCCGGGCTGAACCCGGTGTCCGCGCCGACCACCCCGCAACGGTGCGCCAACAGCTCGCGCAGCGTCAGCCGGTCCTTGCCGTGGACTCCGAACTCCGGCCAGTAGTACGCCACTTCCCGGTCGAGGTCCAGCACCCCGTCCTGCACCAGCAGTGCCACGACCAGGTGCGCCGCACCCTTCGTGGAGGAGTAGACGGGTGTCAGCGAGTCCGCCTCGATGTGCGGGCCGCCCCACAGGTCCACCACCCGCTCGCCGCGCACGTACGCGACGAGCTGGGCGGCGTGGTCCGGCCCCTCGTCCGGGTCGGCGAGGACGGCCGCGAACTCCTCGCGCACCCGCTCGTAACCGGCGGCGACGGTGCCCCTGACTTCGGTCCCGGTGCTCACGTTCCGGATCAGCTCCCCTGTGTACGAACCGTCCGGCGCACGAACGGCATGGATCATGTACAGAGGACAAGTCACCGTCGCCGCCGACTATTCCGCGTCCAGCAGCGGTGCTACCCGGCCGTGGCGAACAGCGCCCTGGCCACCTGCGCGAACTCGCCCTTCGGGTGCGCCCGGAACAACGGCTGCGTGCCGATCAGCACGACCTGTGCACCGCGCGCCGAGGTGCCGCTGACGGTCGCCGCCTTCCCGGCCGCGTCCCGCGGACCGCCGGTGCCCGCCTCGTCGGCCCGCCAGTGCCCGGACACGAGCGGGTTCCCGCCGGCCCTCCCGTACGACTGGTCGGCCCTGACGCCCTTGCCCAGCTCGCTGAACCACATCGGCGAGAACACGAAGGAGTGCGCCGGAGCACCCGCGGCCACCGCGCTGGACGGCGAACTGTCCACCCGGACCACCCCGTTGGCGTCCGCGTTGCCCGGTACGGCCTTGGCGGCGAGGAGCCCGGCGTCGGCGTTCAGCCTCGCCCCGCCCGCGCCGAGCCCAACGTAACCGTGGCCCCTGAGGAACGCGTCGAGCCCGGCCTTCGCCGCCGCGTTCAGCTTTCCGTACGAGAGATCCGCGGACACGTACAGCGTGTCGACGTTCCGCCAGTCGAAGCCCGCGTTGAGCACGGCGGTCGACACGGGGACGACCTCGAAGCCCATCTCCCGCAGCGCGAACAGCTCGCCGGACGACACCGCTGCCGCGACCCGCGTCCGCTTGATGTCCGTGACCCCGGCGGCCCGCGTCGCGGAGAATGCGACCCCCAGCCGGTCCGCGAGCCGCACCGCCTTCCCGCGCGCCGAACCCGGCACGACCGCCGTGCCGTCGGCGGCCCGCCGCACCTTCACGCCGTCCTTCAGCAGGGAGTTGAGGGCCTCGACCTCCTTGGGGTCGTCGAGGCGCAGCCGCAGATCGCCCCGGGGTGCGACGTATCCGGTCGGCGACGCGGCGTGCACCGTACGCCCGAGCACCTGCACACGCCCGGCCGTCACCTTGTCGACGCTCGCGCCCCAGAGACGGCCGAGACTCCACCCGGAGATGTCGTACATCACCGAGACGTCGCCGCTGATGTCGCGCCCCTCCGCCAGGACGACGTTCGCCATCCCGCGCTTGGGCTGCGACATGTCGACGACGTACGAGCCGGCCGGGTACCACGTGCCGCCCGCCCGGAAGGCGTGCAGCGCCCGTTCGACCTTCACGTCGTTGGCCACCAGGTGGTCGACCAGCCGCGCCGCGGCCACGGCGGACCGCTGGCCCCTGCCCGCCGGGATGACGTACGCACGCGGGAACTCGGTCGTGTACACGTCCTCCGGCCCGATGCCCGGAACGCCCGGCACGGTCTCCTCGGACACCGGCACCTGCTTCGCCCCCGCGGCCCCCCGCCGGAACGTCTCGATCTGATCGGCGATCAACGCACCGCGGTGGTCGGCCGTGTAGGCGAGCGCCGCCTTGACGGTGGCGCTCGCGATGTCCGTGTTGATCGCGGACCGCCGCCGCAGCTCCGCCACCGGCAGGCTCTCGTAGGCCGCGTTGTTGACCTGGAGCGGGACCTCGATGGTGTGCGCGGCGACCGCGCCCTGGAACGGCATGTACTGCGGGGTGAAGATGGGCGGCCAGTCGTCCCAGCCCTCCTGCTGGTCGCGGAAGGGGATCACGACCGGAGCGACACCGTCCTTGGCGGGCGTGTACCCCAGCGCGTTGACGGCCGCCTCCATCCCCAGCGCGTTCGCGTACGAGTTCTTGAGGAAGAGGTCGTACTCGTAGTTCTCGCCGTGCGGGGGAGTGGTGGGCTCGATCAGCGTCCCGTTGACGTATCCGTGCAGGTCGAGCATGACGGCGGGCTGCTTGTCGATCGCGATCTGCCGTATCGCACGGGTCTCGGGCTGGGTCGCGGTGATGAAGTCCCGGTTGATGTCGAAACCGTTGGAGTTCGCCCGCGTCCCGGCTATGCGCCCGTCCGGATTCGCCGTCACGTTGAAGTGGATCCGGTTCTGCGCCAACAGCTTCCCGGTCCTGGCGTCGTTCGCCCGCGCCAGCTCCTCGATCAGCTTCAGGGACGCGTCCGTCCCCTCCCACTCGTTGCCGTGGATGTTGCTGTTGATGAAGACGGGCGTCTTGTACGCCTCCCGTATGCGCCGGTCCTTCGCGGCGGCAGCGGGTTCGTTCTCGATCCGCTCGCGCATCCGCTCCTGCTCCCGCGCCGTCCGCGCGCTCTCCGGCGCGGTCACGGTCACCAGGTACAGGTCGTGCCCACCGGCCGACTTCCCGGCCAGCTCGACGCTGATCCGGTCGCTCTGCTGCTGGAGCCGGTTCAGCTTCGGGGCTATCGCGTGGTACGGCGTCAGGCCGAGCTTGATGGACTTGTCCGCGGAGTCGTGCGCGGGCTCCTTCAGCCTGGTGTGCCGGGGAAAGCCGTCCGTCCGGCTGCCCTGCCGTACTCCGGCGTCCCCGAGCGCACGCGCCGCGGCCCCCTCGCCGCTCCTGGCCGCCGGAGCCCTGAACTCCGCGGAGGCATCCGCGCGTTCATGCGGAGGGGGACTGTCGCGCCCCGTGGGCTCGGGGGCCGCCTGGGCGGAGGTCGCGGGAAGGATCAGTGCGGCCCCCGCGAGGGCGGCGGTGGCGACGAGAACAGGTCTCGGTATGCGTGCCGGCATGGATGTGCGTACCTCCGGATGCGGGTGTGGCAGATCGGTACGCAGGGGTCTACCGTCCCGGGGGCCGCTCCACAAGAGGTACGGGAGGGGCCCGGGGGAGAGGGGCCAGGAAACGTCCCGGTGTCGCGCACGGGCGAGACCTTCTCCGCAGACGCCCCGGACACCGCCCTCCGCCTTCGCCCTCCCCCGGGCCTGCGTCCCGGCGGCGCGGCACGTGGTGCCGGAGCCGCCCTCTAGGGTGTGCCCATGAGTGATCTCGGTGTGGGGTTCAAGTACTTGGCCAGGGGCCAGCGGTGGATGACGCAGCACGGGCGCAGCTACGGCCTCGGCCTGCTTCCCGGGCTGGTCACGCTGGTCCTGTACGTGGCCGCCCTGGCCGGTCTCGTCGCCTGGTCGGACGACTTCGTCGCCTGGGCGACCCCTTTCGCGGACGCGTGGGGGGAGACGTGGCTGAAGCTGTTCCGCGGGCTGCTGCGCGCCCTGCTCTTCGCGCTCGCGCTGTTCCTCGCCGTCGTCACCTTCACGGCGGTGACGCTGCTGGTCGGTCAGCCCTTCTACGACGCGCTGTCGGAGCGCGTCGACAGGTCCCGCTCGCCGGACGGCACCGCCCCCGAGTCCGGGCTCCCGCTGCTGCGCGACCTGTGGATCTCCGCGCGGGACAGCGTCCGGGTGCTGCTGCGCGTCCTGCTGTTCGGGGTCGTCCTCTTCGCCTGCGGGTTCATTCCGGTCGTCGGGCAGACCGTCGTTCCGGTCCTCGGCTTCTGCGTGTCGGGGTTCTTCCTCACGGAGGAGCTGACGGCCGTGGCCCTCCAGCGCCGTGGCATCGAATTCAAGGAGCGACTCGTCCTGCTCAAGCGCCACCGCGCGAAGGTCCTCGGCTTCGGCGTCCCGCTCACCCTCGCGTACCTGGTGCCGTTCGCGGCGGTCTTCCTGATGCCGGGCGCGGTCGCGGGGGCCACCCTGATGGCCCGCGACCTCCTCGACGAGCCGTCCGTGGACGACGTGGACGACGTGGACCGGCCCCTGCCGGCCTGAGGCGATGCCTGACCGCGCGTCCTCCGTCGGACGGGCGGTCCTCAACGGAGCGGTGGTTCTCCACTGCGCGCCACGTCGCCGCACGCGATTCCGGGCGTCCCGGGCGGCGCCTCGCCCAGCAGTACGCCGTCCGGACCCCACACCGCACTGCGTCCGCAGCCGTCGTACGGGCCGGCCCGGCCCACGTGGTTGGCCACCGCGACGTACAGGCCGTGGTCCTGTGCGAGGGCCGGGTACACGGTGGACAGCTCGCGCTCACCGCCTCCGGTGCCGTACAGCGAACTCGCGAGGTACGCGCGGCAGTTGTCGGCGGCGGCGCGGGCGGCGAGGTCCGGGAAGTGGTTGTCGAAACAGGTGGCGAGCGCGAAGCGGACGCCGTCCAGTTCGAAGCGGCCGTCCTCGCCGCCCGCCGCGAAGACCTCGTCCTCCCCCGCGTGCAGGTGCTGCTTCGCGTACACGGTCAGGAGGTCGCCGTCCGGGCCGTACACGTAGGTCATCAGCCGGCCTTGCGCCGCGCAGTTGACCACGGCGGCCGCCCCGGCGTCGCGGCAGGCATCGCGTACGGGGCGCAGGCGCGCATCCTGCGGGCCCGTCATCCACAGGCCGGGGTCGGCGGCCAGTGCCTCCAGTTCGTAGCCGCTCACCGCGAGTTCGGCGAAGACGACGACCCGGGCCCCCGCTGCGCCCGCGTCCCTCAGGCACTGCGACATCGTGGCGAGGTTCCCCGCGGTGTCCAAGGGGCGGGACGTGAACTGGCAGACGGCGAGGCGCATGGCAGGAAAGTGTTCCAGCACTCGGAAATCCACGAACGCGGGGGTGTCCGAACGGGGATCGTCGCCATGACGGCGGCCCCCGCGACATCAGCTCTGCGGACCGTCTCCCGCACCCCGCAGCAACCCCAGGAAATCGCGGAACGCACCGGGCATGTCCACGGACTCCGGGTCCAGCAGCCATTGGTACTGCAACCCGTCCATCACCGCCACCAGCAGCGGAGCCGCCTGTTCCGGGGTGAGGCCGCCGGGCAGCCGGTCCCCGAACTCCGCGCGCAGGGCCTCGCGCATGCCGCCGCGTACGGTCGCGTACCGCTCGGTGAAGAAGTCCTTCGCCGGGTGTCCGTCCGAGACGCTCTCGCCGAGCAGGGCGGAGAAGGTCTGCACGATGCCGGGGCGCATCGCGTTGTACTCGACGAGCGGCTCCAGCAGATCCAGACGCCAGGCATCCCGGCTCAGGCCCGCCCCGCCGGTGTCCCACTGGTCCCGCTCCTCCAGTACGGCGATCAGCAGTGCCTCCTTGGTGGGGAAGTGGTGCAGCAGACCCTGCTGGGTGAGGCCCACCCGTTCGGCGACCGACGCGAGCGACGCGCCCCGGTAGCCGCGCTCGGCGATCACCTCCAGTGCGGCGCGCAGGATCTCCGCCCGCCGCTCCTCGCTCCTGGCTCTGGCCATCCGCCGTACCCCTTCCTGTGATCGTGCTGGTCAGGACGGTACGCCATCCGTAAATATCACAAAAAGATAACGAAGCCTACCGGTCTACAGGTAATCGGAGTATCCATGAGGGCACCAGCAGCTCTCACCGAGGAGGTACGGCCGTGGCAGGCGAGCGCACCACCCAGCACCCCACCGCGAACGACGCCGAGAAGATCCGGGAGGACGTCGTCGCCGCCGCACTCGGCGCACTCGACCTCGACGCCAAGGCCCGACTCCTGGCGGGCAGGGACATGTGGACGCTGCCCGCGCTCCCGGAGATCGGCCTGAGGTCGCTCGTGTTCTCCGACGGCCCGATCGGCGTGCGCGGCACCCGCTGGACCGCCGACGACCCGTCGATCGCGCTTCCCTCACCGACCGCGCTGGCCGCCACCTGGGACCCGGAACTGGCCCGCCGGGCCGGCCGTCTCCTCGCGCAGGAGGCCCGCCGCAAGGCCGTGCACGTCCTCCTCGCCCCGACCGTCAACCTGCACCGCTCGCCGCTCGGCGGCCGGCACTTCGAGGCGTACTCCGAGGACCCGTACCTCACCGGAGCGATCGGGGCCGGTTATGTCGGCGGCGTCCAGGAGGGCGGAGTGGGCACCACCGTCAAGCACTTCGTCGCCAACGACGCCGAGACCGACCGCTTCACCGTCAACAACGTCATCGCCCCGCGTCCCCTGCGCGAGCTCTACCTCGCCCCCTTCGAGGCGATCGTGGAGAACGCCCACCCCTGGGGCATCATGTGCGCCTACAACTCGGTCAACGGCACCACCATGTCCGAGCACCGCTACCTCCAGAACCAGGTGCTGCGCGGCGAGTGGGGCTTCGACGGCGCGATCGTCTCCGACTGGATGGCCGCCCGCTCCACCAAGGGCGCCGTCGAGGGCGGCCTGGACGTCGCCATGCCGGGACCGCGGACCGTGTACGGCGAGGCGCTCGCCGGAGCGGTGCGTTCCGGCGAGGTCGACGAGGCGGTCGTCGACGAGGCAGTACGCCACGTACTGCGCCTCGCGGCCCGGGGCGGCGTTCTCGACGGCGCCCCCGCCGCGGTGTCCGAGGCGCACCTGCCCGCCGCGATCGACGGCCGGGACCTCGCCCGCGAGATCGCCCGCCGCGCCTTCGTGCTCGTACGCAACGAGGGCGGCGCACTGCCCATCGACGCCTCCCGCACCCGCAAGGTCGCCCTCCTCGGAGCGGCCGCCCGCGACGCCCGCGTCCTCGGCGGCGGCTCCGCGACCGTCTTCCCCGCGCACGTCGTCGCCCCCCTCGACGGCCTGACCGCGGCACTCCCCGCCGACGTGCTCAGCTATTCCGTCGGCGCCGACCCGAGCGACGAACCCGGCGTCGCCGACAAGGGATTCGCGCTGCGCGCGGTCTGCCGCGACGCGGACGGCAACGTCATCGGCGAGGGCTCGCTGCCCAACGGCCAGGTGCAGTGGATCGGCGACGACCTCCCCGCCGGCGTCACCCACGACACCCTGCACAGCGTCGAAGTCGTCGGTACCTGCACCCCGCGCGACAGCGGCGAGCACGCCTTCGGCACGCGCGGGCTCGGCGAGTTCACCCTCACCGTCGGCGGCGAGACCCTCTTCGACGGCCACCACGGGCCCACCGAAGGCGCCGACCCCTTCGAGTCCTTCTTCGGCGCACCCACCGAGCGCGGCCGGGTGCACCTCACCGCGGGGGAGAGCGTGCCCGTCTCGCTGCGGCACGTCGTCACGAAGAGCACCGGCGCGCCCATGTCGGCCGTCATGTTCTCCCTCACCCACCTCGCCCCGCAGCTCGACGAGGACGAACTGATCGCGCGAGCCGTCGAGGCGGCACGCGACGCCGACACCGCGATCGTCGTGGTCGCCACCACCGACCGCGTCGAGTCCGAGGGCTTCGACCGCACGGACCTCGCCCTGCCGGGCCGCCAGGACGACCTCGTCCGGGCGGTCGCCGCGGTCAACCCGCGCACGGTCGTCGTCGTCAACTCCGGTTCGCCGGTGGAGATGCCCTGGCGCGAGGAGGTCGCCGCGGTCCTCCTGTCCTGGTTCCCCGGCCAGGAGGGCGGTGCGGCACTCGCCGACGTGCTCCTCGGCGCGCAGGAGCCGGGCGGTCGCCTCCCCACCACCTGGCCGGCCTCCCTCGCGGACGTCCCCGTCGCCCGGGTCACCCCGACCGACGGTGAACTCCTGTACGGCGAGGGCGTGTTCATCGGATACCGGGCCTGGGACAGGAGCGGGGCCGTCCCCGCCTACCCCTTCGGCCACGGCCTCGGCTACACCACGTGGGAGTACGGGCCGGCCGTCCTCGACGGTACGACCGTGACCGTCCGCGTCCGCAACACCGGCACCCGTGCGGGCCGGGAGGTCGTCCAGGCGTACGTCGCACCGACGGCCGACACGGTGGAGCGCCCGGCGCGGTGGCTGGCGGCGTTCGCGAGCGTCGCGGCCGAGCCGGGTGAGGAGGTGGAGGCGACGCTGGTCCTGCCGCGCCGCGCCTTCGAGGTCTGGGACGAGGGGGCGGGGGCGTGGGTGTTCGTGGAGGGGCCGTACGAGGTGCGGGTGGGTCGTTCGCTGACGGATGTGCGGGGTGTGGTGGGGTGGGAGGGGCGCCGGTGGCCCGGTGGTCCGGTAGCACGCGAGCGCGGCGGCCCGGTGGCACGCGAGCGCGGCGGCTCGGTGGTCCAGTAGCACGCGAGCTCGGCGGCTCGGTGGCCCGGTGGCCTGAGCCTGGGCGGCGGCGGGGCGTACGTGTGGGGTGGCGGGCGTAGGGCGGGGGCTGCACCTCCGGTGGGGGCCGCCCCCTTGCCCGCCCGTCCCGCCCCCGGGGGGCGGCCCCGCCGCCCAAGGGGGCTGACGTGGGGACGGGGCCGCCGTCCAAGGGGGCTGAGGTGGGGACGGGGTCGCCGCCCAAGAGGGCTGACGCAAGGGTCAAGGGTGGGGCCGTCGGCCGGGGGGGGTGGGCAGGGGTGCTAGTCGGTGATGATGCGCCGGTGGGCCAGGTCGGCCAACCTCGCCTGGCCGTCCTTGCTCGGGTGGAACCAGTCCCACTCGCTCAACTGCGTTCCCGTGAAGGCGTAGTCGAAGACCGCACCTCCGTCGTACCGGCACTTCGCGTCCTTCGCGCACACCTCCCGCAGCACCCCGTTGTACGCGATCACCCGCTCCCGCACCGCGTCCCTCCGGGCCGCCGCCCGCTCGTCCGTCGCGTCGGCGTCGCCCAGCATGGAGGGGCAGACGCCCAGTGCCCAGACCTGCTTGGCGGAAGGGGAGCCACGGCCCTGCGACCACAGCCGCTTCAGGTCCGGCACGCTCGCCACGTACACCTGCGTCTTCGGCAGGTCGGTCCGCAGGGTGCGCAGGGCCTTCTCGAAGGAGGCACGGAAATCGGCGACCGGCGTCATCCCGGAGACGGTGCTGCGGCACGCGTCGTTCGCGCCGGTCATGACGGTGACCAGCTCCGGCCGGTGCCCGACGGCGCGGCCCATCTGCCGCGGCAGGTCCGCGACGCGGGAGCCGGTGACCGCGAGGTTCCAGCTCCGCTCGGCGGCTCCTTCCGCGCCCAGCAGACGCCGCGCGAGGCTGTTCACGGCGGGGTCCGTGCCGGTCGCCCACGAGGACTCGGGGCAGTCCGCGAGGACCGCACAGGCGTCGAACGCCCGTGTTATCGAATCGCCGACGGCAACGAGCGAGGACGGGCTGCGGTCCCACGTGGGGGTGGGTTTCGGCGCGGCAGGTGCCGTGCCGCCCGCCCTCGTACCGGACGGGGTCCCGGCGGACGGGCCGTCGGCCCCGCCGCCACCATCGCCGCACCCGCCCAGCAGCAGTGCGCCGGCGGCCGTCGCCGCCAGGACGGCGGTCGCGGCCTTCGTACGGCGGCGCGGACGTCGGCCGGCCCCGCTGCTGTCCCGCATGCTGTGCTTCCCTCCGCGCGGTGGCTGCTGTGCCCCGCTTCCGCTCCCGGAAGCGGGCGGGGGCGGAAAGCCCGGAAACCCCGGCATTTCCCCGCCCCCGGACCGACAGTACGTCACACCCCCGCGCACCCCGCACGGTAGCTTTTCCCACGGCGTCGGCGTGGCCGCCGCACGGCACCCCGCACCGCTCCGCCCGGCCCGTACCGGTAAATTACCTGACGTCACATACTGTCCCTTTTCAGGAGTTTCACTCCCGATGCTGTTTACTGTTGACAACCTCGGGAGCCGGCCAGGAGCGTCACGTCGACCGAACGGCCGGGGGAACGACGAGGCCGCAGGTGTTGGTGAACCTCGACCCACACAGCAGGAGGTCCCGGTGACGACACGTGGAGTTCTCTACGTCCACTCCGCACCGCGTGCGATGTGCCCCCACGTCGAATGGGCGGTGGGATCCGTGCTCGGCGTGCGCGTCGGTCTCGACTGGGTCAGACAGCCGGCCGCGGCCGGCGCCTGGAGAGCCGAGTTCTCCTGGCAGGGCAGAACCGGTACGGCGTCCACACTCGCCTCGGCCCTGCGCGGCTGGGACATGCTGCGCTTCGAGGTGACCGCCGAGCCGTGCCCCGGTGCGGAGGGCGAGCGCTACAGCTCCACCCCGACGCTCGGCATCTTCCACGCCGTCACCGGGATGCACGGCGACATCCTCGTCCCGGAGGACCGGCTGCGCGCCGCCCTGGCCCGCTCCGGGCGCGGCGAGAGCGTGCTGGAGGAAGAGGTCTCCCGGCTGCTCGGCAAACCGTGGGACGACGAGCTCGAACCCTTCCGGTACGCGGGCGAGGGCGCCCCCGTGCGCTGGCTCCACCAGGTCGTCTGAGCCTCTCGCACGGGTACTCCACGGCCCCGGCCGCGCGACGCCGCGTGCCTCGCCGGGCCGGGCCCCTGACCGTACGCGGGAGGCCCGCCCCACAGGGGGCGGGCCTCGTTCAGCCGGTGCGGACCGGCTGTCCGTGCGTACGGACGCGGAGGACGCGGAGGGTGCGACTCACACCGTCCGGAACGCCAGCACCACGTTGTGGCCGCCGAACCCGAACGAGTTGTTGATCGCCGCGATCGTGCCCTCGCCGGGCAGGGAGCGCGGCTTGTCGCGGACGATGTCCGCGTCCGCCGCCTCCGGGTCGAGGTCGTCGACGTTGATGGTCGGCGGGGCCGTGCGGTGGTGCAGGGCGAGGACGGTGGCGACCGTCTCGATGCCGCCCGCGCCGCCCAGCAGGTGGCCGGTCATCGACTTGGTGGCGGAGACCGCGACGTGGTCGAGGTCGTCGCCCAGCACCTTGCGGAGCGCCTTGATCTCGGCGACGTCGCCCTGCGGGGTGGACGTGGCGTGCGCGTTGAGGTGCATGACCTGGGACGCCTCCAGGTCGGTGGAGTCGAGCAGCTGCTGGAGCGCGGCGGCGATGCCGCGGCCGGACGGCTCGGGCTGCGCGATGTGGTGGGCGTCGGAGGACAGGCCCTGGCCGACGGCCTCGCAGTACACCTTCGCGCCGCGCGCGGCGGCGTGCTCGGCGGACTCCAGGACCACGATGCCCGCGCCCTCGCCGAGGACGAAGCCGTCGCGGGCGGTGTCGTAGGGGCGCGACGCCTTCTCGGGCTCGTCGTTGTTCTTGGACATCGCCATCATGTTGGCGAACGCGGCGATCGGCAGCGGGTGGATCGTCGCCTCCGTGCCGCCGGCGACGACGACGTCGGCACGGCCGGAGCGGATCATCTCGATCGCGTAGCCGACCGCCTCGGCGCCCGAAGCGCACGCGCTGACCATGGAGTGCACGCCCGCTCGGGCGTTCATCTCCAGGCCGACGTTGGCGGAGGGGCCGTTGGGCATGAGCATGGGGACGGTGTGCGGGGAGACGCGGCGGACGCCCTTCTCCTTCAGCACGTCGTACTGGTCGAGCAGGGTGGTGATGCCGCCGATGCCGGAGGCGATGACGGTGCCGAGGCGCTCGGGGGCGATGTGCTCGTCCTCACCGGCCTTCGCGGTGAAGCCCGCGTCGGCCCACGCCTCGCGGGCCGCGATCACCGCGAACTGCGCGGAACGGTCCAGCTTGCGGGCCAGCGGACGCGGCAGCACCTCGGACGGGTCGACCGCCGCCTGTGCCGCCATGCGTACGGGAAGCTCGGCGAAGCGCTCGCCCTCCAGGGGGCTGACGCCCGAGCGGCCGGCCAGCATGCCTTCCCAGGTCGATGCGGCGTCGCCACCCAGCGGTGTTGTAGCGCCGATACCGGTGACGACCACGGTGCGATTGGTCGGGCTCACAGGAATTCTTTCTCCACGTGTAGAGGGGGAATTGTCTACGGCGCCACCGCCGGGTGGCGTGTGCAGCGCTGGCTACGGACCGATCAGCCCTGGTGCTTGAGGATGTAGTCCGCGGCGTCGCCGACCGTCTTGAGGTTCTTGACGTCCTCGTCGGGGATCTTCACGTCGAAACGCTCTTCGGCGGCGACGACGACCTCGACCATGGACAGCGAGTCGACGTCCAGGTCGTCGGTGAAGGACTTGTCCAGCTGGACGTCCTCGGTCGGGATGCCGGCGATCTCGTTGACGATCTCGGCGAGACCTTCGACGATCTGCTCCTGAGTGGCGGCCATGGTGGCGCTCCTTCGGTGTTCTGATTCAGAGGGTGTGCAGAGGGTGGGGCGGTGCCGGATTCTCCCGGACCGCCCTAGGGGAGGGTAACGACCGTCGCGGCGTACACGAGACCCGCCCCGAAGCCGATGACGAGGGCGGTGTCACCGCTCTTCGCCTGCCCGGATGCCAGGAGCCGCTCCATCGCGAGCGGGATCGAGGCGGCCGAGGTGTTGCCGGTGGTCTCGATGTCCCGGGCGACCGTGACGTGCTCCGGCAGCTTGAGAGTCTTCACCATCGAGTCGATGATCCGCATGTTGGCCTGGTGCGGGATGAAGACGTCCAGGTCCTGTGCGGCGATGCCGGCCGCGTCCAGCGCCTGCTGGGCGACCTTCGCCATCTCGAAGACGGCCCAGCGGAACACCGCCTGGCCCTCCTGCGTGATGGCGGGGAACTTGACCTCGCCCCTGCCGTCCAGCGGCAGCTGTGAGACGTCCCCGACCCGCCACTGGTCCCAGGCGACCGTCTGCTTGATCGTCTCGGACTTGTCGCCCTCGGAACCCCACACGGTCGGGCCGATGTGCGGCTCGTCCGAGGGGCCGACGACGACCGCGCCCGCACCGTCGCCGAACAGGAAGGCCGTCGCGCGGTCCTCCAGGTCGGTGAGGTCGCTGAGCCGCTCCACGCCGATGACGAGGACGTACTCGGCGGAACCTTCGACGATCATGCCCTTGGCCAGGGTCAGCCCGTAGCCGAAGCCGGCGCAGCCGGCGGAGATGTCGAAGGCGGCGGGCTTGACCGCGCCGATCCTGTGCGCGATCTCGGTCGCGACGGCCGGGGTCTGCTTGAAGTGCGAGACGGTCGAGACGATGACGCCGCCGATCTGCTCCGGGGAGATCCCGGAGGCGGCGAGGGCCTTGCCTGCCGCCTCGATCGACATCATCGCCACGGACTCCTCGTCGCCCGCCCAGTGGCGGGTGGCGATGCCGGAGCGCGAGCGGATCCACTCGTCGGACGAGTCGATCCTTTCGAGGATCACCTCGTTGGGCACGACCCGGGTGGGGCGGTAGCCGCCGACACCGAGGATGCGCGCGTACGGGGCGCCCTTGCTGGGCTTGATCTTCGACATGCTCGCTCCTTTACGCGCTCGGGTGCGCGTGCTCGGCGAGGAGCGCGCGGGCCGCGTCGAGGTCGTCGGGGGTCTTCAGCGCGAGGGTCCTCACGCCCGGCAGGGCGCGCTTGGCCAGCCCGGTCAGCGTGCCGCCGGGACACACCTCGATCATCGCGGTCGCGCCGAGCGCGCCGAAGGTCTCCATGCACAGGTCCCAGCGGACCGGGTTGGAGACCTGGCTGACCAGGCGCGAGACGATCTCGGAACCCGCGGCGACGACCTGGCCGTCGGCGTTGGAGACGTAGGTGAGCCTCGGGTCGGACACCGTCAGGTCCTGGGCGGCCTTGCCGAGTTCGGTGACCGCCGGGGCCATGTGCTCGGTGTGGAACGCACCGGCCACCTTCAGCGGTACGACACGACGCACGCCCTCCGGCTTGTCGGCCGCCAGCGCGGCGAGCTGCTCGGCCGTGCCTGCGGCGACGATCTGACCGGCGCCGTTCACGTTCGCCGGGGTCAGCCCGAGCTTCTTCAGGTGTTCGACGGTCACCTCGGGGTCGCCGCCGAGCAGGGCGGACATACCCGTCTCGGTGACCGCGGCGGCCTCGGCCATGCCGAGTCCACGCATGCGCACGAACCGCAGCGCGGCCTCTTCGGACAGGACGCCCGCGAGGGCGGCGGCGGTGATCTCGCCGACGCTGTGCCCGGCTACGGCGCCGGCGTCGGCGAAGCCGCCGAGTTCGGCCGCGGACAGCAGTCCGGCGGCCACCAGCAGCGGCTGGGCGACGGCGGTGTCACGGATTTCGTCGGCGTCGCCCGTCGTGCCGTAGCGGGCGAGGTCGAGCTCAATGGCGTCCGACCAGGCCGCGACGCGGTCGGCGGCGCCGGGCAGGTCGAGCCAGGGACTGAGGAAGCCGGGCGTCTGAGCGCCTTGGCCGGGAGCGACGAGTACGAGCACCCTCACACTCTCTCTTGTGGGCGGCGTCTTCTGCCCGTGGGGACTGGGACGAAGAACCGACAGGGGAATTGTTTGTATCCGACAAAAGTCTAGGACGGAGACTCGCCGTCGGCCAGACGCCCCAGGATGAGGGCGATACGGAGCGTAAACGCCGAGCGGACGTCCGACGGGGACCAGCCGGTGACGTCAGTCACACGTCGAAGCCGGTAGCGCACGGTATTCGGGTGCACGAAGAGCATCCGCGCCGCCCCCTCCAGGCTGCTGGCCTGCTCCAGGTACACGCTCAGCGTCTCCAGAAGCGCCGACCCGGCCTCCTCCAGCGGTCTGTAGATCTCCTCCACCAACTGCTCTCGCGCAGCAGGGTCGGAAGCGATCGCCCGCTCCGGGAGCAAATCGTCCGCCAGAACGGGCCTGGGGGCGTCCTGCCAGGCGGTGCACGCCTTCAGCCCCGCAGCCGCCGCCTGCGCGGACTTCGTCGCCGCGAGCAGGTCGGGCACGACGGGTCCCGCGACGACGGGCCCGGCGGCGTACGGCCCGATCAGTGACTTCGCGACGTGCAGCGGGTTGTCGCTGCCGCCCGCGATGACGACGAGCCGCGCCCCGAGCACCCCGGTCAGCACTTGCAGCTTCGCGTGCCGCGCGGCCCGCCGGATCGCCTCCACGGTCAGCTCGGAGTCCCCGTCGGGAGCCGTGCCCAGCACCACGCACACGTGCTCGGGGGAGTTCCACCCGAGGGCGGCGGCCCGGGACACGGCCCCCTCGTCGGCCTCCCCGGACAGCACGGCGTTGACCACGAGGGACTCCAGCCGGGCGTCCCACGCGCCGCGCGCCTCGGCGGCCTGCGCGTACACCTGGGCGGTCGCGAAGGCGATCTCCCGTGCGTACACGAGCAGCGCCTCGCGCAGCACCGACTCGTCGCCGGGCGCGGCGACCTCCTCGATCGCCGACTCCATGACCTCGATGGTCGTACGCACCATCTCCACGGTCTGGCGCAGCGTGATCGCCCGCGTCAGCTCGCGCGGCGCGGTCCCGAACACGTCGGTGGAGATCGCCTGCGGGGTCTCCGGATGCCGGAACCACTCCGTGAAGGCGGCGATACCGGCCTGCGCGACCAGCCCGATCCACGACCTGTTCTCGGGCGGCATCGCCCGGTACCAGGGCAGCGTCTCGTCCATCCGCGCGATGGCGCTCGCCGCGAGGGAGCCGGCGGACTGCTCCAGCCGCTTGAGCGTCGCGGCATGCGAATGACGCGTCCGGCCGCCGTTCGCGGACGCGTTCTCCTCCGCGGAGGTCTCGGTCACGGACTCGGTGGGCTGCTCTGGATCGGATCGGGGCACGGGGACAAGACTGCCTTATCCGGCGACCGGCCCGGTGTTCCGGGCCTACGCTGGTCACCGTGATATCCGTACGCCGCGCTGCCGACCGCTACCGGGGTGGCGAGCCCGCCGCCGGCATCGAGTCCCTGCACGCCTTCTCCTTCGGCCGGTTCTACGACCCGGACAACCTGCGCTTCGGTCCCGTCCTCGCCTGCAACGAGGAACGCCTGGCCGCCGGCGCGGGCTTCGACGAGCACCCGCACAGCCACACCGAGATCGTCACCTGGGTCGTCGAGGGCGAACTCACCCACCTCGACTCCACGGGCCGCGCCACCGTCGTACGCCCCGGCGACGTGCAGCACCTGGGCGCCGCCGACGGAGTGCGGCACGAGGAGCGCAACACGGGCGACGTGCCGCTGGTCTTCGTTCAGATGTGGCTGGCCCCGCTGGTGCCGGGCGGCGACCCGGCGTACGCGCTGGTGCGCGGGATCTCCGACCACACCCCGTACGAGGTGGCGGCGGCCGGCGCGGCACTGCACGTGCGCCGGCCCACGGCGGGCGCGCGGATACCGGTCCCGCCGACCGCCTACCTCCACGTCGTACGCGGTGAAGTGACGTGTGCGGACGCGGATTTGGGGCCGGGGGACTCGATGCGCGTCAGTGACGCGCCCGGCCTCGAACTGACGGCCTCGACCGCCACCGAAGTACTTCTGTGGGAGCTGACGGAAAGTCAGTAACCGGAGCTCGCGGGCTCCTCAGCGTTGCGCCACAGCGTGAGGTCGAGAGTGACGTAGTCGCTGGGGTCGGACGCCGACGACCTGCCGCGGTAGGTGACCAGGGCGATGTGGCCCGCCTTCGTGTGCACGCAGATCTGCGACCCCGGTGACACCTGGCTGAGGGTGAGGCGCTCGGTGAAGCGGGTCTCGTCGCGGCAGGTCCGCAGCGAACCCTGCTGCGAGTTGTTCAGCAGCGAGATCTTCTTGCTCCTGCTGCCGAGATAGCGCTCGTCGCTCCAGTAGTAGAAGTCCGAGTCCGCTTCGTAGGCGGCGTCGCCCGAGTGGATCGGCCTGGGCGGCGAGTCGGAGAACCGGACGTAGTAGTCGTTCGTCAGGTTGACGCCCTTGTACGTGACGGGCTTCGGGTCGGGCCGCGGCTTGCCGCTGGCGCCTCCGGTGCTCCCGGCCGACGAACTGCTCCGGTCCCGCTTCGAGTCGTCCGTCAGGTTGTCCGTCAGGCTCACGAGGTACGCCGCACACCCGCCGACCGGCAGCAGGACGGCCGCGACGACGATGAGCGCGACGACACCTCCGCTCATCTTCTTCTTGGGCGGCGGCGGCGCCCAGCTGGCCTGCGGCTGCATGGGATACGGGGCGGCGTGCAGGCTGTGCTGAGGGGTGTGGGTGGGGTGCGTGGGGTGACCGGGGCCGCCGGGGCCTGGGTACGGGACCGCGGTGGGCTGCGAGGGCTGCCCGGGGTACGAACCGGGATACGGCGGCGGCGTCGCCGGGCCGCCGGGCGGGGCGGGAGGCATGCCGGGGGCAGCGGGCGGGGGCGAGGTGGCGGGGCCGACGGGAGAGGCGGCGGAGGCCGTCGGCGCGTGGGAGTCGCCGGGGGCGGTCAGGGGATAGGGGACGGGCCCGGCGGGAGTGCCGGGGGTGCCGGGGCCACTGGGCGTGCCGTAACCGCCGTGTCCGCCGGGGCCACTGGGTGTGCCGTTACCGCCGGGCGAAACCGGATCCGCCGGGGCACTGCCAGCCGAAGCCGACTCGTCCCGCCCGCCGGAGGCGTCCGGGCCACCGGGTACGTTCTGGGGCGACGCCTTGCCCGTTTCGCTTCCCGCCGCGCCCTCCGCCGTCGCCGACATGGACGTACGCATCGCCGCCCACGCCCGGGTCCTGCGGTCGATGTCCTCCTCCATCACCTCCGGCAGCCAGCTCCCGCGCTGGCTCAGCGGTTCGGCGGATGCGGCGCGGCAGCACTCGATGATCTCGGCGGGCGTCGGCCGCTGCGCCGGGTCCTTCGCCAGGCAGCGCGCCAGGAAGCCCAGTTCCTCCGGCAGCCCGGTGAGATCCGGCTCCTCGTGCACGATGCGGTACAGCACGGCGTGCGAATTGCCCTGCCCGTACGCCTGGTTGCCGACCGCCGCGTACACGCCGACCTGCCCCAGCGCGAAGATGTCGGACGGCGGGCCGAGTTCCCGGCCCGCCGCCTGTTCGGGCGACATGAACGCGGGCGTCCCGACCGTGACGCCGGTTCCGGTCAGCGCCGTCGCGTCCGCCGCCCGCGCGATCCCGAAGTCGATGACCTTCGGCCCGTCCGCCCCGAGCAGGACGTTCGCGGGCTTGAGGTCCCGGTGTACGATGCCCGCGTCGTGGATGACCTTCAGCGCCTCCGCCATCCCGGCGAGCAGCCGCAGCACGGCCGCGACCGGCAGCTTGCCGTGCTCGGCCACCGCCACCGCGAGCGAGGGCCCGGCAACGTACGCCGTCGCCAGCCACGGCCGGCCGCCCTCGGTGTCGAAGTCGATGACGGGCGCGGTGTACAGGCCCTGCACCCGCTGCGCCGCCTGCACCTCCAGCCGGAACCGCTGCCGGAACCCGGGATCCTCGCCCAGCTCGGGCCGGATGATCTTGATCGCGATCGGATGGCCGCCGGGCGTGTACGACAGGTAGACCTGCCCCATCCCACCGGCCCCGAGCCGCGCCGCAATGCGGTAACTGGCCACCGTCTGGGGATCGTTGTCCTCCAGCGGATGGAACTGCCCGCCCGCTGCCGCGCCCTGGTGCATCCGATTCTCCCCGTATTCAGCCCTGTCGCGTCACGTCTCTGCGCGTCGCGTGAGGGAGGGTATACGGTTCCGGCCGCTGTCGGAGCTTCTACCGCAGCCCGTCCACGAACGCCCGCCACGCGTCGGCGCGGAAGGTGAGAACGGGGCCGGTGGGGTTCTTGCTGTCGCGGACGGGGACGCTGGGGCAGTCAGCGGTGGCGACCTCGACGCAATCGCCGCCGCTGGAGCCGCTGTAGCTGGACTTGTGCCAGGTGGCGCCGCCGGTGACGGTGCACTCGACGCATTCGCCGCCGCTGGAGCCGCTGTACGACGACTTACGCCACCGCGCTGCGGACGGGTCGTGGTTTGTCTCCATAACGTTCCTCCATCACGCGAGCGATCAGTACCGCCGACTCCTCGGTCGAGAGGGCCGTGGCTTGCAGCCGAGCGTAGCCGACCGAACGCTCTTTGATCACTGCCGGATTGGCCGTCATGTGCCCTTGGTCGTAGCTCTCGGAATAATGGACATCCGGATCGTTCTCGAAGCGGATCAGGGTGAACGACCCCATCATTGCGCTGTGCTGGCCCGTCTCATAGGGCAATACCTGGACATTGACCCACGGATGGTCGCGGAAGCTCAACAACCGAGCGAGTTGAGCGCGCATCACGCGTCGGCCGCCGATCTCGCGATGCAGGGTCGCCTCGTCGAGGACCGCCCATACGACAGGGGCGTTCTCGTGGGCAAGGATGCGCTGCCGGTCCATGCGAGCTTCCAACCGGGCGTCGAGTTTGTCCGGAGACTCCACGCTCAGCACGGCCCGCGCGTACTCCTCCGTCTGCAACAGCCCGTACACCAACTGCGCCTGGTAGGTGGAGATGTACGCGGCCTTCGCCTCCATGTCGGCGTATGCCTGGAACCACGTCGGCAACTGGCTCCGCAGCACCAGCCCGACCAGCCGCGAGAACACCCCGTCCGTGCCGAGTGCCGCATCGACCCGTTCCGAGAAGTCACGGGTGGGGATCTTCTTGGTGGTCTCGATCTGGCCGATCAGGGACCCCGTGCAGAAGATGATGTCGCCGAGCTGGCCCTGCTTGAGCTTGGCGGCTTCGCGGTGGCGGCGGAGTTCGCCGCCGTAGTAGTCGAGGGGGGACGCGCTGGGGTCGAGTGACTGGATGTTGGCCACGACGGGCACCCCCGGGCTCCAACGCCGTACGGCGTTCGCTTCGGTTCGTAGCCGAGCGTAACCAACCCCTTGCACGCTGGTGGCATGAATCACACAACTGACGCCGCGCAGGAACTCCTCGACCCCGCTGAGCGGACCTCGGAACCCGGTTATCGCACGGGCTTTGCCGTAGGGGAGCACTCCGCGCGCCACATGCGCCGCATCCTGCGCATGTATCTCGCGGGCTGGGGCCTGCTCGACCTGGCGGACGCGGCGGAGCTGGCGTTCACCGAGCTGATCGCCAATGTCGTACGGCACGTCCCCGGCCGCCACTGCCGGATGTGCATCCTGCTGTGCGAGGGCGAGGTGCTGCGGGTGGAGGTCGCCGACGACTGCCCCGCGCTGCCCCGCCCGTCCCGGACCGTGCGGGCGCTGGCCGAGGGCGGGCGGGGGCTGCTGCTGGTGGACGCGGTCACCGACGACTGGGGGGTGGAACCCCTGCCGGGCGGCGGCAAGACGGTCTGGTTCGAGTGCCGGGCGGTCAGGACCGGCGACGGCGCGGATCGGTAGTGCGGGCCTTGCGGGCGCAGTGCAGGGCCGGGTAGACGAACACGACCGCCTGGAGGGCCAGATAGAGGGTGAGGTGTGGCCTGAACGCGATCGTGACCAGTGGAAAGACGATCAGGGCCACACAGACCCAGAACATGGCGCGGTACATGCGTCCCCCGGACGTAGAAGTTGATCAGAGGGTACGTGCCTCCGCGAGCACCGCGTCGACGAAGGGGGGCCATGCCTCCGCCGCCCACGGGCCGAAGGCGCGGTCGGTGAGGGCGACGATCGCGAGACCGGCGTCCGGGTCGACGAGCAGGAACGTACCGGACTGGCCGAAGTGGCCGAAGGTGCGCGGAGAGGACGAACTGCCGGTCCAGTGGGGGGTCTTGGCGTCACGGATCTCGAAGCCGAGGCCCCAGTCGTTGGGGTTCTGATGGCCGAAGCCGGGGAGGACGCCCTTGGTGCCGGGGTACTGGACGGTCAGGGTGGCCTCGGCGACCGTGCGGGGGTCGAGGAGGCGGGGGGCCTGGAGTTCGGCGGCGAAACGGACGAGGTCGTCGACCGTGGAGACGCCGTCGCGGGCGGGGGAGCCGTCCATGGTGGTGGCCGTCATGCCGAGGGGTTCGAGGACCGCCTGGCGGAGGTAGTCCGGGAACGGGATCTCGGAGGCCTTGGCGATGTGGTCGCCGAGGGTGTCGAAGCCTGCGTTGGAGTAGAGACGGCGGGTGCCGGGCTCGGAGGTGACGCGCGGCTCGTCGTAGGCCAGCCCGCTGGTGTGGGCGAGGAGGTGGCGGACGGTGGAGCCGGGCGGACCTGCGGGTTCGTCCAGCTCGATGGCGCCCTCCTCGTACGCGACCAGGGCCGCGTACGCGCCGAGCGGCTTGGAGACCGAGGCGAGCGGGAAGCGGTGGGAGGTCGGGCCGTGCGACCCGAGGACGGTGCCGTCCGCCCGTACGACGGCTGCGGCGGCAGTGGGTACGGGCCAGGACTCGATCTTCGTCACGCTCTGCATGGGGGCGAGTTTAGGGGCTGGGGTGGCGGAGCCGGAGCCCGGCCAGTGGCGGGCAGCCTCCGGCCGAGGCCCGAACCACCGCACCGCGCTTCGCGGCCTCCCGCGGAGTCCTGAAGCCCCGGAGGTTGTGCCACGGCCGTAAGCGGCTGTGGACGGTCGGCCAGGCGCCGTACCCGCCGACAAGCGGGTACGGCGCGATGAGCACTCGCCCAGGAACGGACAGTTGCGTGAGCGTCATGCTTGGCGACCCAGCGGATCACCGGTCACGAAGGACCAAGCCGTGTTCTGCATGGCTTGTCAGATGCGCGACCTCAGGTGAGGGAGACCAGGGTGTTCCAAGAAGTGGGGCCCACCTGGACGGGTGTGCCACTGACCGGAAGGTTCTGGGCGTTCTTCTGAGTGGGATGCAGGAAGAGGGATCCTGTGCCGTCAGGGGAAGTCGCCCACATGTCAACGGTGCCGTCTCCATTGATGTCGCCAGGCGATGTCAACAGTTTGCGCTGGGTGGGAAGTATTCCGGTTGAGGCCCATTCGGTGGGCGTACCGTTGATCAGCCGATCGATATCGATTCCGCCATTGTATTCGTCCTCCATTCCGTGGTGCAGCTGGACTTTGCCTGTAGTGGTATTGCGCACAAGCAGGTCCGGATGACTGTCACCGGTCATGTCGCCAGGGGCTGAAAGAGTGAGATGCTGCCAGCCCGTGTCCGCGATCGGGTATGCGTTAGCGATATAGTTGGCGTGGTTTCCTGCCAAGAACCAGAGCTGGTCGCCCACCTTCGCAAGCAGGTCAGGGCAGGAGTCCCCGGTCGCGTCTCCGATGGAGACCAACTGTGTGATCTTCGATGTGTCCAGGAACGGTTCCGTTTGCGACAGTTCGAGGCGCCTGGCGTCATCGACGGTGCCGTACAAAGTCCCCGGGTACAGCCAGAGCTTGCCATCTGGATGGCGTGCTACCAGGTCTTCGTTGTTGTCACGGTTGAAGTCTCCGCGACGGGTGACCAGGGAGTTGGTGAAGTCACTCTTGGAGGCATCCAGCCGTATTCCGAGGCTGCCGTCGCCCGTCCCCGGATACTGCACCAGCTTGCCGGCGGTGGTGACACCCCACAGGTCGGTGTGTCCGTCGCCGTTGAGGTCACCGACCTTGCCTGCTTCTTTGCCCCTGACGTAGAAGGCGTATCGATGTCCGTCCGAGACATTGCCTGCCCCGTCGCGGCTCACCACGTACAGGACATGAGGGCCCGCCCGCTCCGGGCGGAAAGTGATCTTGACGCTGCCCCCGGGGGAAGCGGGCTTGACGATGTTCGTCGGAGGATCGGTCAGGCCGTAGGAGTACTGCACGATGTCGCCCACGCCGCCGCTGCCGAGGGTGAAGGTGCCCAGGGTGCCCACCACGGCGCCATAGGTGCCGTCGTCCCCGTTGGGGTACTCGACGGAGGTGACCGTCGGCTGGTTGCTGGGGCGCGTCTTGTCGACGATGAAGCGGCACGGCGGATCGCCGGGAGCCCAGGAGGAGAGGATTCTCCCGTCACTGGCCTGGACTTGCCAGGAGTGCTGGGCGTGGCCAATCAGACTGTCCCTGGGCACGGTGACGCGGGCGACGCTGTTGTTGGTGACGGAAACGGTCCGGTCGAAGATGTTTCCGGTAACACCCGTGCGCCAGACGATGAAGCGTGCCTTGAGCGTGCCGCCGTCCGGGTCGCTGATCTTCGCGTACAGCTGGACGTCGGTATTGCCGATGGTGGTGCTGGGGTTTGCGGTGCAGGCGGTGCTCGGGTTGGTTCCCAGGCCCGACGGGCTCCGCGGAGCGTGGTTGTACTCGACGACCAGAGTGGGGTCGGTACGGAACTTCTTCCAGGAGTAGGTGTCCGACTCGTTGGCGCGCAGCCCGAGAGCCAGGACCGGCCACGAGGACGCGGCAGCGCGTTCGGCGGCGGCGGTCACGTTGAAGGTGACGCCCTTGTCCGCGCAGCCGAAGCTCTCGTTGCCGTGGGCGAAGTTCAGCGTCTGCAGCTTGGTGCCCCAGTTGGGCTGGTTGTTCCAGGTCGTCGTCGAACTGATGGCACTGGTGAGCCAGACCTCTACCGGACGCGCGGCACACGACCAGGAGTGGGTGTTGGCGACGTTGAGCTGGGCGGAGATGATCTGCGCCTTGCCGAACGGGCGCGGGTCGAACTGGAAGATGCTGCGGGCCTTGCCGCCCGTCTGCTGCTCATAACCCACCCGGGCTTCGGAGGTGGTGCCTCCGCTCCAGCCGGTGCCGTTGAGGAAGGAGGAGTTGGGGGCCTTGCTGTAGGCGATGGTCCAGGATTTACGGGCGCCTGTGAACTTCGGGTCGATGTAGACCGGGTAGATCGTATCGGCGCTGTTGAGGATCTTCTGGTCGGGAATAAGAGTCATGCTGTTCGGGGTGAACTCCACCCCGACATCGCCGTTTTTGTTCCCCGGCTCAAGGTCTCCGGGGGTGTTCGCGGCGTCGGATGACGCGGCGCGGCTGGACATCTTGGCAGGGGTGGGAGGTGTACCGGACGAGTCCCACATGCGGGGTGTGGCCGAGGAGAAGACCTCCTGGCCGGCCGGGTTGAGGGCACGCAGCGTGCCGCTGGCAGTGTCTTCCTTCAGGGTCAGCCCCGAGGATTTCATACCGAGTTCGAGCTGCTTCAGCGCGGGGTTCTGGGCGGCCTGGGCGTTCTTGACCACCAGTACTTGGGAGACGGTCTCGGCACCCGCGCGAACCTTGAGGTCGACGCCGGGAAGAACCTCGGGATAGGTGGCCTCTTCTCCGTTCAGTTCCGGAGCGGGCAGGGGTGCGGGCCACTCGATGGAGAGGTCCCGTCCCTGGGCGTGCAGAGTGGCCAGGCGGGCGTCCCCACCGGCCGAGAAAGTGACATCCAGGGCAGTGGCCCGAGGCGCGATGCGTTCGCCCCGACGCGCCAACGTGGTGTCCACCGGGACGAGTTCGCGTCCCTTGCGTACGCGTACGACCTGATTGTGCTGAGTGAGGGTCAGAGAGCCGGAGGGGTTGGCCACCACCTCTTCGGTCTCGGTCCGGAACTCCTTGACCTCAACGGGCTCGCCGGAACGTTGGGCTTGGGCAAGAGCTCTGGTCTGTGGATCGGACTGGTCGACTGGTGCCACGGGAGCATCGCGGCTGGGTCTTTCCATGGCGGTCGCGACCGGCGCGAGGCCGGTCGCGCTGAGGCCGACTGCCAGCGCGATGTACAACGCCCGGCCTGGCGTGACTATGTGTGGCCTGCGATGGCCACGTACTGCTCTCACTGCTCTGCCTCCAGCCGACCGCCAGGTGCTTTCCAGCCACTTAGCGGTCGAGATTGATGTCAAAAGTCCACTACTGGGCGGCTTTTGACGAGGTCACATGTCAACCCATGCTTGGTCGCTACTTTCTCATGAGGTAAATATTCCGTGTCCATTGCTGAATTTTGACGAAAGTTGAGAGCTTCGTGCACGTCTCGTACGACTGGTTGGTGCTGCGGCGAAGATGGCTCATCGCCACCGCAGTCGCCTTCCTGTCCATGCTGGTGACCTTGATAGGCACCTCCTCGCCGGCTGCGGCGAAACCGGGCAAACCCGATTTGGTTGCCTTGCAGGAGGAAAAACCGGTCAAAACAGAGGAGTTCAGGGCCGGGGAAGAGAAGCTGAAGAACGGGGCCGCAGGTAACTGGCAGCCCGAGCCCGCCTCCGTACCTACGGGTGAGGCCCACGTCGACCTGGCGGCCGACGCCCCTTCCTCCGGGCAGCGCTCAGCGGCATCGAGCCCCCTGAAAGCATCCGGCTTGCCTGTCTATGTGAAGGACGGACGGCAGGGAAGCGCCAATTCGCCCCGCGGGCCCACCGCCGGCGCAAGCACCGTCGAGCCAAACGGCGTCGACGTCGAAATGCTGCCGAGCGCGCTCCCCGAGAAGCTCAACGCCGACGGCCCTGTCGTCAAGCTCACCGGTACCGGCGCCGCGGCCAGTGGTGGGACGTCGAAGTCCGGGACGGCCGCACTGCGGAGCGCACCGGCCCGCCCCACCGAAGTACAACTGGACTACTCGGACTTCGAGCACCTCTACGGCGGCGACTGGGGATCCCGCCTGAACCTCGTGCAGCTCCCGGCGTGCGCCGAGACGGCTCCCGAGCGGCCCGAGTGCCAGACGAGCGTGCCTGTTCCCACCAAGAACGACTCCGCCGCGCGCCGGCTCACTGCGACGGTCCCGCTGGCTGCCGGGCAGCCGGTTCTGCTTGCGGCGCGCGCCGCGGCAGGCGGCGGGGGAGGCAGCTTCGGGGCCACTTCCCTCGCTCCGTCCGGCTCGTGGAGCGCCGGCGGTTCTGCGGGCGGCTTCTCCTGGTCGTATCCGCTGGAAGCCCCCGAGGTCCCCGGAGGCCCGGAGCCCGAGATCGCCCTCAGCTACTCCTCCCAGTCCGTCGATGGACGCACCGCGCTGACGAACAATCAGTCGTCGTGGATCGGTGAGGGCTGGGACTACCACCCCGGCTTCGTCGAGCGCCGCTACAAGTCGTGCTCCGACGACATGGGTACCGGAGCGAACAACAAGACCAAGACCGGGGACCTTTGCTGGTTCGCCGACAGCGTGACCCTGTCCCTGGACGGCGTGACCAACGAACTCGTCCGCGACGACAAGACGGGTGCCTGGAAGCTCGCTGATGACGACGGTTCCCGCATCGAGCTGAAGAAGGGCGGTGTCAACGGAGACAACGACGGCGAGCACTGGGTTCTCACCAGTACCGACGGCACCCAGTACTGGTTCGGCCTCAACCGGCTGCCCGGCTGGGCCGACGGCAGCCCGCAGACCAACTCGACCCTCGCTGTCCCGGTCTTCGGAAACCACGCCGGCGAACAGTGCCACACCGCCACCTTCGACACCTCTGAGTGCAACCAGGGCTGGCGGTGGAACCTCGACTACGTCGTCGACCCGCACGGCAACGCCATGAGTTTGTGGTGGGAGAAGGAAACCAACCACTACGGCAAACAGGGCAAAGCCGACAAGCCCGTCAAGTACGACCGTGGCAGCTACCTGAGCCGCATCGACTACGGTCAGCGCAGCAACACCCTGTTCACCGCGAAGGCCCCGGCACGGATGCTCTTCTCGGTGGCCGAGCGCTGCATCCCGACGAGCAGCTTCGACTGCGCTCCGTCCAAGCTCGACAAGACAAACGCCAAGAACTGGCCCGATGTCCCGTTCGACCTCAAATGTGACGCCGGGGCCAAGTGCACCGACAAGTACACGCCCAGCTTCTGGACCACCAAGCGCCTCACGACGATCACCAGCGAGGCCCTGTCCGGCACGGCTCACACCAAGGCCGACACCTGGGAGCTGAAGAACCACTACCCGCCCAGCACCGTCAGCCCCGCCCTGTGGCTGGATTCCATCAAGCGCACCGGGCACACGGGCGGGACCACTACCGCCATGCCGCCAGTGACGTTCGCCGGCGAGCAGTTGGACAACCGCGTGTACGGCGCGAACGGCATCGAGCCCTTCAGCCGCTACCGCATCCATGCGATACGCACCGAGCACGGCTCCACGACCGGGATCACCTACTCAGCACGCGAGTGCGCTGTCGGGTCGACTCCGGCCCCGGAGAACAACTCCAAGCGCTGCTACCCGACGTACTGGTCCCCCGAGTGGGCGGACAAGCCCATTCTCGACTGGTTCCACAAGTACGTCGTCACAGAAGTCCGCGAAGAGGACAACGTCGCCGACTCCCTGCCCAAGGTCACCAGCTACCAGTACCTCGGCGGTGCGGGCTGGGCCTGGGACGACAGCGAGATGAACGAGGACAAGAACCGCACGTGGTCGCAGTACCGGGGTTACGGCAAGGTCCGTACTCTGGTGGGCCGCGGCGACGACGGCGTCCGTTCCATGACCGAGGAGCTCTACTACCGCGGGCTGCACGGCGACCGCCTCCCCGGCGGGGCCACCCGTGTGGCAGAGGTCGTGGACTCCGAGGGCGGCAAGGTTCTCGACCTGCCCCAGTTCGCCGGCCAGGCACGTGAAGAGGTGGACTACTCCAAGGAAGGCGGTGTCATCGAGTCCGCGGCGCGGGTCACCCCCGAGTCCGCAGTCACCGCCACACGCGCCCGCAAGGGCACCACCGCCCTGAACGCCCGGATCGGCAATCCGCAGACCAGCGAAGACCGCACGCTGAAGGCGGACGGCAGCTGGGAGCGAACCAAGGAAACCAGCGAGTACGACGCGCACGGACTGCCCTCCCGGGTGCACGACTTCGGGAACGTCGCGGATCCGAACGACGACGCGTGCACCACGCTGAGCTACGTACGCAACACCGCCAAGTGGATCCTCGACCTGGAGTCCCAGGAGAAGACCGTCACTGGCGCCTGCGGGGCAACGGGCGGCAGCACCGTCTCCGACACCCGCACCAGTTATGACGGCCAGCCCTTCGGTTCCGCGCCCGCCAAGGGCGACGTCACCACCGTCGAGGAGATGACCGCAGACGGCACCGGCTTCCAGGTCGCCGAACGGACCGAGTACGACCTCTACGGACGTCCTACGGTCAGCTACGACACCAACGGCGCCGCGACCAGGACCGCGTACACCCCGGCGACCGGCGCGAACCCCACGCAGACGGTCGTCACCAACCCACTCGGCCACACCGAGACCGTCCATTCGGACCAGGTGCGCGGCTCCACCACCGCAATCGTCGACACCAACGGCCGCCGCTCCGACATGGCGCACGACGGCCTCGGGCGACTGACCAAGGTGTGGGACATCAACCGCAACAAGGCCGCCGGGCAGTCGCCGACCGCTGAATACGCCTACAGCATCAGCCCCACCGCTCCGGCCACCGAAACCACCCGCACCCTGCGGGAGGACGGCAGCTACGAAACAGCCGTCGAGATCATGGACGGCCTGCTGCGGCCCCGGCAGAGCCAGGACCCCGGCATCGGCGGCGGCCGGATCATCACCGACACCATCCACGACACCCACGGCCGGGTCGTCAAGGCCAACAACAACTACTTCACCACCGGCGCGCCGGGCAGCCAGCTGTTGTCCGTCGCGGACAACCTGGTGCCGCACCAGACCGTGACGACGCTCGACGGCCGGGGCCGTCCCATTGCCGAAACGGTTCGCCGCTACGGAGAGGACCAGAACACCACCAAGACCGAGTACAAGGGTCAGGAAACCACCGTCGTACCCCCGCAGGGGGAGACGGTCACCCAGACCACGACCGACAGCGAAAACCGCACGACCCGGCTGCGCGAGTACCTCGATGCCGGCCGTACCAAGTACAACGACACCACCTACACCTACGACCGCAAGGGGCAGCTGACCAAGGTCACCGACCCCGCGGGCAACAACTGGACGTTCGAGTACGACGCTCGGGGCCGCCAGACCAAGGCCGTGGACCCCGACGCGGGCACCACACTCACCACGTACGACAAGGACGACCGGCCGGTCACGGTCACCGACGCCCTGGGCAAGAAGACGTCGACCACGTACGACGTCCTCGACCGGCCGACCTCCCTGCGTGAAGGCGGCCCTGACGGTCCGAAGCTGTCCGAGTGGACCTACGACACCCTGCTCAAGGGGTTGCCCACCGCGTCCATCCGCCACCACGGCGGCAAGGAGTACCGCACCGAGGCCACGGGATACAACCAGGCCTACCAGCCCACCGGCACCAAGCTGGTGATCCCGGACTCCGAGGGCAAGCTCGCCGGCACCTACACCTACGGCATGGGCTATACCCCCAACACCGGGCTTCCGATGTGGACTCAGCGGCCCAAGGTCGGCCCGCTCAACGCCGAACGAGTGGCCACCCGGTACACGGCGGAAGACATGCCGCAGGTCATCGGCGGACACACCGTGTACGCGGACAATCTCCAGTACTCCGCCAGCGGCGAACTCCTGCGCAGTGACACCGGCCTCAACGGAAAGAAGATCTACTCCACCTCCTTCTACGACGAGCACACCCGCCGCCTGTCCCGCGTGCTCCACGACCGCGACGGCCTCCCGGGCCAGCCCGGCAACCGGATCGACGAGACGACCTACGGCTACGACCCCGCCGGCAACGTCAAGAAGATCGCCCGCACCCCGGGCAAGGGCATGCCGGACGGCGTCGGCACCGACACCCAGTGCTTCGCCTACGACGCACTGCGCCGGATGACGCATGCCTGGACAGCGACCGACGGCTGCGCCGCCACCACACCGAACAAGGCCGTCGTGGGTGGCCTCAACGCCTACTGGCAGTCGTACAGCTACGACGCGGTGGGTAACCGGACCAAGCTCGTCGAGCACGACACCACCGGTAATACGGCCAAGGACATCACCCGCACCTACACCTATCCAGGAGCAGGCAAGAGCGGCCCCCGGAGCCTGACGAAGGTCGAGTCCTCCGGCCCCAGCGGCACCACCGTGGACAGCTACGGCTACGACGCCGCAGGCAACACCACGACCCGTCAGGTGGGCGGCACGACCCAGACCCTCAGTTACAACAGCGAGGGCAGCCTCTCCCGCATCTCGGCGAACGGGAAGAACACCGACTACCTCTACGACGCCGACGGTTCCCGCCTCATCCACCGTGCCCCCGACGGCTCCACCACCCTCTACCTGGGCGAATCGGAACTGACCGTCGACGCCAAGGGCACCCTGTCCACCGACCGCTTCTACGAACTGCCCGACGGCTCGACCTTCGTGCGCTCCGCCACCGAAGGCGACCTCACCAAGGGCATGGGCACGCAGAACGTGCTGCTCAACGACCACCACGGCAGCGGTCAGAGCGTCGTTTCGCTGGACCAGCCCGGTCTGCCCGTGGAACGCCGCTTGCTCAAGCCCTTCGGTGAAGAGCGCGCCAAAGCACCCACTTCGTGGCCCGGAGACCGTGGCTTCGTCGGCGGTCGGCAGAACAAGGACACCGGGCTCACCCAGCTCGGAGCACGCGACTACGATCCGGCCACCGGACGGTTCACCACCGTTGACCCGATCATCGCCTTCGGTATACCGCAGCAGATGAACCCCTACGCGTATGCCAACAACGCGCCCGCGACCGAAGAAGACGCCAGCGGCCTCTTCTTCCCTGCCGTCATCGGCGCGGCGATCTGGGCGCACCGCGCGTACAAGGCCTACCAGGCGTACAAGAAGTGGAAAAAAGCCCAGCAGGCCATCCAGCGGCTCATCAAATTGAAGAAGCAGAGGGAGAGAGCTGAGCAGATAAGGAAGGCAAAGGAGGCCCAGGAAAAGGCCCGAAGGGCGCAGAAGGCCAAGGATGCGGCAAAGGCCAAGGCAAAAGCCAAGGCCGACGCAGCTCGTAAGCTGCGCGCTGCCGCGAGCAAGAAGGCCAAGCCGCGCGTAGCGAAGAAGGCTGCGCCCAAGCGCGCGGCGAAGTTCCGCAGCGCTCCCAAGCAGAGGCCCAAGCCGTCGTCGAAGCCCGGCGCGCGGCCCAAGCCGAACCCGAAGCCCAAGAGCGCCAAGCCGCAGGGCTCCCGCCAGGTCAAGAAGGAAATCAAGCAGGAGGCCAGGGAGCAGGCCAAGGAGCAGGTGCAGGAGGCGGTCCAGCCTCAGCAGTCCAGCTGCAACACCTCCAACAGCTTCGTCCCGCAGACCCCCGTCCTGATGGCCGACGGTAGTTACAAGGCCATCGAGGACATCAAGACCGGCGACAAGGTCCTGGCCACCGACCCGGAAACCGGCATCACGAAGGCCGAACCGGTTGTCGCCACCATCATCGGCGAAGGCTCCAAGGATCTCGTCAAGATCACCATCCGCACGGACGGTGAACGCCCAGCCTCTGGTTCAGGGGAAACTCGGGGCGTACCCATCGATCAGCCGGAACTCACCACCCAGCCCGACGGTGAATCAACCGGCACGTTGATCGCCACTGACGGCCATCCCTTCTGGGTTCCGGAACTCGGCAAGTGGATCGATGCCGGAGAGCTGCAGCCGAACCAGTGGCTCCAGACAAGTGCGGGCTCCTGGGTTCAGATCACGGCGGTCCAGGCCTTCACGCAGAACGCCAGTGTCCGGAACCTCACCGTTGCTGACACGCACACGTACCATGTGCTGGCGGGGGCTGCGCCGGTACTCGTTCACAACTGCAATGGCGTCTCTATTTATAGGACGCCGAAGGTTGATGACATGGCGCATGAGTTGGAGCGTGGCCCCAACCCGGCATCGCATCAAGATGGCGATGCTTCGGTCTATCTCGGGGAGAAGAGCGTGGCGAAGGAATACCAGAATCGCGGCTCCTATGCGAATGGGTCAATTCGTTACGACATGCACGATGACTTCCTCAAGGAATTCTCGGACACCGCATTCCGATATGACCGTAAGGGGCCTGGGGGTTCCGCGAGAATCGAGTTCGTGATCCCAGTTGGGCGACTTGATCGATTCAACGAGCTCACGCTACGTAGACTGTGGGAGCCTGGGAATAGGTGACGGCATGGTGCGTGTTGACGAAGAGCTGGAAGTGCTCGTGTCTGCGACTACGGCATGGGGGGTCAAGGTGACCACTCGGGATGGAGTGGAGGGGTTTATCGACAACCTTAAAATTCCGTCATGGCTAGCTCGGGAGGAGCTGCCAGTGAGCGGCACATCTCTGCTCGTTGTGGTTCTTGACGATGTCCGCAGCCCGTTTAGAGGCAGCTTGCTCGATGAGGACATTGAACTCGCTCGCAACGCGCGCAGGCGAATATAAGTGACTTCGGTTGCAAGTTCCTAGCGCAAACCAGAACCCCCGTCGGGTGGGTCCCGACGGGGGTTCTGGTCGCTGTGACGGCAGTAGTTGACGGCAACGTCAGAGGGCGAGGGCCGGGCAGGGTGGTGGTTCGTTGCCGCCGGAGTCCGGCGTTGAGGTCGAGGTCGTCCCAGTGGAGGCCAAGGAGTTAGCCCTTCCGAAGTCCGGTGCGCAGGGCGAGTTCGTACAGCGCCGGATTCACCGCGACCAGCGGCGGGTAATACAGATCGTTCCGACTGGATACCGATTCTCGAATCGGCCCGCACATCAATGTGATGACGGGTAAGGGTGCGTCGGTTCGAAAGTGGGCGATAAGGTTCCCTGGCGGGAGCATTTCGACGTGGTTGAGGCGGAACGTATGGCCGACGGTAGTTCTTATGGGAGTCACCCGGAATACCTTCCGGACTTCATGAATGACCCCCGTGACGATGATGGTCGGCAGGTGATGAAGCTGGATCCCGCCGAGAACCGCGCGCTGGCGGCAAAGACGCTGAGCAGATTTCCGGCTGCCACCGGCGACGTGATCAACTTCGAGTCCACTCCGTTCGAAGACCGCCTCTGGTGGGACGATGAGGAGCACTGGGCGAGGATGGCGGCGGAGCTGCTCTCCTCGTACGCACAGCGGGGCGAGTGGATCGCCGTCATCTGGGGCAACTATCTGATGCCGGCCGTGACCATGCCTGCAGATGTTGCGGTGCGACATGCGCGGGAGATCCTGGACGCCGGGCCGCACTTCTGGATCCACCCGCTTGAAAATTCGGTGCTCATCGAATGCCTCATGGATGGACAAGTGACGGTCGTGACGATTCCGTCAAGCTAGGTACAGAACCGGCGAGACCGCTGTTCGCCGCCAGGCGGCACAGCCCACTTCTGCTGACGACCTCTCACAGCCGGAGGCGCAGGACGGGGTCGGGCCTGCGGCGGAAGCCCAGCGAGACGTAGAGCGGCTCGGCCTCCGGGGACGCGCCCAGGTCGATCGTCGTCGCGCCGTGCTCCCGGAACCATTGCAGCAGCGCCTCCATGGTGGCCCTGGCCAGGCCCCGGCGCCGTTGGTCGGGGTCGGTGGCGACGCTGAACACGTACCCGTGGCGGCCCTCCGGGTTGGCCGGGCCGCCGATCCGGTACTCCAGGCTTCCGCAGGCGAGGGAGCACAGGCGGTCGGGGGACTCCGGGTGGTCCGCGACGAATGCCGCGAAAGACGGCTCGGGGTGCGCGAGTTGCTTGCGCAGGACCGGCAAGGACGCGGCGTGCCAGTCGGTGGTCCTGTCGGCCTGCTCCATGGAGTCGATCATCACTTGGCGGAGGCGCAGCACTTCCGGGGCGTCGGCAGCGGTCGCGCGCCGGATGGTTCCGTCGTTCATGCGGCGCACGATAGTTCCGTACGCAGGAAAACTCTTCCCGTTTCCGCTTGCTTCGAGCGCACTCCAGGGTTCTAGCGTGGGGGCATGACGGTGATCGACAGCAGTCCCGTACCCGACCGACCGAAGGTCGCCCCGCGACCCGGCTGGCTCAGCGGCGGCCACCCGCTCCCCGAGGGGCGCGACCACTACACGATCAGCGAGGTGGCCGAGGTCACCGGTCTCTCCGCGCACACCCTGCGCTGGTACGAGCGGATCGGCCTGATGCCGCATGTGGACCGCTCGCACACCGGCCAGCGCCGGTTCCGCAACGGGGACCTGGACTGGCTCGCGCTCGTCGGGAAGCTGCGGCTGACCGGGATGCCGGTCGCCGACATGGTGCGGTACGCGGAGCTGGTCCGCGAGGGCGAGCACACCTTCGAGGCTCGGCGGGAACTTCTGGAGGCGACCCGCCGGGACGTACGTGCCCGGATCGAGGAGCTGCGCGACACCCTTGCCGTACTCGACTACAAGATCGACCTGTACGCGGACGCCCGTCGGGCGTCGGAGAGGTACTGACACTTCCATGAGCACCGACCACCGCATCCCCACCACCCGCCTCGGCGGTCCCACCGGCCCCGAGGTCGGCGTCCAGGGCCTCGGCTGCATGGGCATGAGCTTCGCGTACGGGCCCACCGACGCCGCCGAGGCGCGGGCCACCCTGGAACGGGCGCTGGAACTGGGCGTCACGATGTACGACACGGCGGACGCCTACGGGGCCGGGGAGAACGAGACGTTCCTCGCGCCGTTCGTCGCCGCGCACCGGGACGAGATCACGATCGCCACCAAGTTCGGCCTGGCCGTCGACCCTGAGGACAACACGAAGCGGATCATCGACAACGACCCCGCCTACATCCGGCAGTGCGTCGACGACAGCCTCCGCCGGCTCGGCGTCGACGTCATCGACCTGTACTACATGCACCGGCGGGCCCTGCACGTGCCCGTCGAGGAGACGGTGGGGGTGATGGCCGAGCTGGTCGCGGCGGGCAAGGTCAAGCAGCTCGGGCTGAGCGAGGTCACCGGCGGTGAACTGCGGGCCGCGCAGGCCGTGCACCCGATCGCGGCCGTGCAGTCGGAGTGGTCGCTGTTCAGCAGGGACATCGAGGCGGGTGTCGTTCCGGCGGTCGCCGAGAGCGGCGCGACGCTCGTCGCGTACTCGCCGCTCGGGCGCGGCTTCCTCACCGGCGCGTTCGCCAGTGCCGAGAAGGACCTGGACGCCACCGACTTCCGCCGCCACCAGCCCCGCTTCAACGGCGCCAACGCGGAGGCCAACGGCGCGCTCCTCGACCCGGTGCGCGAGGTCGCCCGGACCCGGGGCGTCACGCTGGGCCAGGTCGCGTTGGCCTGGGTGCAGCAGCAGGCGCAGGTGCACGGGGTGGGCGTGGTGCCGATCCCGGGCACCCGCAGGCGCACCCGCGTCGAGGAGAACACCGCCGCCACGCAACTCGTGCTGAGCGCGAGCGAGCTGGCGCTCCTGGAACCGATCGCGGAACGGGTGGCGGGACCTCGGTACGCGGACATGACGTTCACGTCGGCGGGGCGTGAATAGGCACCGAGGGTAGGGGAGTTCGTACCCTTACCCGCCCTCACGTCAGCCCCAGGGCGAAGGCCGTGAAGCCCGCCGCGAGCAGTCCCGCGACTGCCCGGCGGGCCTTCGTCGTGCGCCCGGTCGTCTGCCCGGGGTGCTCGAAGACCCGCGCGTACTTCCCGATCACCACCAGCAGCACCGCGAACACCGGCAGCCACGCGAGCCGCGCCGCGATCCAGCCCAGCGTGACCGGGGCCTCCGTCAGGCCCGGGATCGTTCCGAGGTACGAGCCGGGGACGGCGGCAGCGAGCATCGCCGTCTGGTGCCAGCACAGGATGGTCATCGCGGAGAGGTTGATGACGACGACCGGGGCCCAGACGGCGGGGCGGCGCAGGAGCCGGGCGATCCGGTCGCGCAGGAGGACGGCCGCGCCGCTCTGGGCCGCGCCGAGCGCGAGGACGAGCAAGGACGGCGGGTGGGAGTTGGTGCGGGCCTGACCGGGGACGCCGACCATCGACGTCGGGTAGTGGAACGCGAGCAGGAGCGCGGCGAACAGCACGGTGCCCCCGGCGAGCAGGACGTAGGCGGCCTTGCGGCTCAGCTTCTTCTCGCCCCAGGCGACGCCCAGTTGGTAGGCGAAGAGCCAGCCGGGCAACAGGTTCAGCAGACTCAGCCAGGACGGCACGGAGTCCGCGTACGGGCCGTAGCGGAAAAAGTCGACGACCGCGACGGAGGCGATCAGCGGGAGCGCCGACCAGACGCCCGCGCGGCGGGCGGCGCGGACGCACAGCGGGGTGAGCGCGGTGATCGCCGCGTACACGCCGACGAACCACAGTGGCTGCACGACCAGTTTCGCTCCGGTGCGCAGGGTTGCTTCGGGCACGCCGAGCCCGTACAGCAGCGGCACCATGACCGCCCAGACGGCCGTCACCCCGAGCACGGGCCGTCCGAGCCGCACCAGTCGGCCCTTCAGCCATTCGCCGCTGCTGCCACTGCGCTTGTGGTACGAGAGGACGGACGCGTAGCCGCCGACGAGGAAGAAGATGCCGAGCATCTGGAGGAACCAGCTGGCGGGGGCGAGGCCGGAGAACGTGGCGAGGGGACTGGCGTTGTGCAGGGAGCCGGTGTCCGGGTTGACGGTGAAGCCGCCGAGCAGCCAGTGGCCGGTGGGGACGGCGAGGAGGGCGAGGGCGCGGAGCCCGTCGACGGCGCGGTCGCGGTGGGAGGGGGTCCGGGAGTCGATCCTCGCGGCGAGGGCGGAGAGGCTCATCGGGGGTCCTTGGGGGTGGGGTGGGACGGTGTGGGTGCGTGGCGGGTGGGGCGGGGTGCCGTGGCGGGTGTACGTGGGGCGGGCCGGGCGTGGGGCGGGGGTGCACGTCCGCTGAGGGGCCGCCCCCTTGCCCGCCCGTTCCGCCCTCGGGGGCGGCCCCGCCGCCCAAGGGGGCTATCGGGGCGCGGGGGTGTGGTGCTCTGCTATCGCCGCGAACGCACGCAGTGATTCGGTGCCCGGGGCGAAGTACCCGGTGTGTCCGTGTGCGGCGCCCGTCGGGACGGTGCGCGCGCCGAACTCGGGGGCCGCGGGGTCGGCCCCGTGCCCGAGCCCGAGCACCCGCACGTTCGGTACGTTGCCGATCCAGTCCGAGGGGTCCTTGGCCGCCCACACCCGGGCCCCGGTGCGCAGTCGGTCCGCGCTGTCGGCGTGCATGCCGGGTGAGGCGAGCGCCACGATGTCGGACGCGTCGAGCCGAGGGGCGGCGAGCCCGCACAGCACCGAGCCGTAGCTGTGGCAGAACACCGCCGGGTCGTTCACGCCCACCGCGTCCAGGCCGGCCGCGAACCGCACGAGGCGTTCGGCGCCCGCCGCCGCGAGCGAGCCCGAGGCCGCGTCGATCCCGACGCCGACGGGGGTGGTGTATCCGGTCCAGGCGACCACGGCGGTACGGTCGTTCGTCGCCGCGCGCAGGCTCTTGGCCATCCCCGCCGGCGTACCGTACGGGTCCTTCTTCCGGTCGTACGTCGCCGCGTCCATGTCCGAGCCGGGGACGACGACCGCCACGTGCGGCGCGCGCTTCAGGTCCCCGTACACCTCGGCGGCCTGGCCGCGGCCCCGGGGGTCGAAGGCGAGGATCTGCCGGCCGGAGGCGAGCAGCCTGCCGAAGCGGCCGTCGGCGGCGAGGGACCGCCGGTTGGCGTCGTACCGCAGCTCGACCGGCGCGCCGTCCAGGTTCCCGACCACGAGGGGGTGCCGACGGGCGAGTTCCCGCTGTCTCTCCGGGCGCAACCCGCGGAAGAAGTCGGCCACTTGGTGCGGCGTGCTGGCGGCCGGGTCGATCAGCCCCTCCTGCTGCCAGGCGGCCGTCCCGGGCGGCGGCCCCACCACGGCCGTCTGCGCATCGGCGGAGACCCACCCCGCGCTGCCCCCGACCACGGTCAGCGCGACCGCGACGGCGGCCAGCGTCCTCCTGAACCGGCGCATGCCCCATCCCCTCTCTCGTCCACTTCGCCGCCCGTGCCGGGCTCGATGGAGAGGAAGGTAGGAACAGGGCATGCGCCGGGGCGTCACACCACGGAGCCAACTCCTGTGTGATACCGCAGTACTGGAGGTTTTCCGCAGGTCAGAGGGTGGGGGTGGCCCCCGGGTGGGAGCGGGTGGCGGCCCCCCGAAGGGGTGGGGCGAGGGCCCCCGTCACCCCGCGTCGCCGGGTGCCACGAGGCCCGATTCGTACGCGAAGATGACGGCCTGCGCGCGGTCGCGCAGATCCAGTTTGGCCAGTACCCGCCCGATGTGCGTCTTCACGGTCTGCTCGGCGAGGATCAGCTGGTCCGCGATCTCCTGGTTGGACAGGCCGCGTGCGATCAGCTCCAGCACCTCCGTCTCGCGGGGCGTCAGCCCGTTCAGGCGCAGGGCCGGGTCGCGGCGCCGGCCGGGACGCTGCGCCGCGAAGTCCGCGATCAGGCGGCGGGTCACGGACGGAGCGAGCAGGGCGTCCCCGGCCGCCACCACCCGTACCGCCGCGATCAGATCGGCGGGCGGCGCGTCCTTCAGCAGGAAGCCGGAGGCCCCCGCGCGCAGCGCCTCGTAGACGTAGTCGTCGACGTCGAAGGTGGTCAGCATCAGCACCTTCGGCCGGTGCACCACCCCTGCCGGGGGGTTCAGGAGTTCCCGCGCGGCGGCCAGCCCGTCCATCTCCGGCATCCGTACGTCCATCAGCACGACGTCGGGATGCGTGCTGCGGCTGACGTCCACGCCCTGCCGGCCGTCGGGCGCCTCGCCCACCACGTCGATGTCGGCCTGCGCCGAGAGCAGGGCGGCGAATCCGGCCCGCACCATGGCCTGGTCGTCGACGATGATCACGCGGATGGTCATGGGTCGGGGGAGTCCTTCACTGTCGGGTTCGGCGGGGGAGCGGGGGTGGGGCGGGTGTCGTGAGGGCCGCGCGGAGCGTCGGCGTGGCCTTCGTCCAGGTCGGGTACGGGCGCCGATGCGGCGGCGGAGTCCGGCACCGGAGGCGTGGCCGCCCCCGCCGTCAGCGGCAGGCGTGCCGCGACCCGGAAACCGCCGTCCGGCAGCGGCCCGGTGTCCAGCGTGCCGCCGGTCAACCGTACGCGCTCGCGCATCCCGACCAGCCCGTGCCCACCGGCCCCCTTCGCCTCCACCCGCGCCCGCGAGGCCGGCGAACCCGGCTCCGGGGCGGGCCCGTTGACGACCAGCACCAGCAGGTCCGCCTCCTCCGCCCGTACCGACACCCGGGTCACCGCGCCCGGCGCGTGCCGCACCACGTTGGCGAGCGCCTCCTGCACGATCCGGTACGCCGACAGGTCCACCGCCTGCGGGACCGCCGTCCTGCCCGGCCCCGGGGCCAGTTCCGCCGCCATCGACAACTCGGCCGGCACCCCCGCCCGTACCGTCGCCTCCACCAACTGCTGCACCTTGCCCAGTCCCGGCTGCGGCGCCCGCTCCCCTGCGGTGCCCTCGCTGCGCAGCACCGCGAGCAGCCGGCGCATCTCCGTCAGCGACTCGCGGGCGCTGGAGGCGATCGACGCGAACTCCTCCGTCGCCTCGGCGGGCAGCCCGCTGATCCGGTACGGGGCGGAGTCGGCCTGCACCGTGATCATCGACATGTGGTGGGCGACCACGTCGTGCAACTCCCGTGCGATGCGAGTCCGTTCCTCCAGCAGGGTGCGCCGGGCCCGTTCCGCCTCGCTGATGGTCTCCTGCTCCACCAGCCGGCGCTGTGCCTCTCCGCGCTCGCGCAGTGCCCCGCCGATGACCAGTACCACCCCGCTCAGCACGATCGTGAGCACGTTGGTGCCGTCGCTGGCCTCGGGGAGGAACTGTCCCAGGGTGATGCCCGCGACCACCGTGCACAGCCACGCCCCGATCAAAGCCTTCCTGCGTTCCCGCAGGGCGAGGGCGAAGAGCAGGAAGAGCATGCCGACGATGGTCGGCGCGGGCCACGGCCAGATCGCCTTTCCCGCCTCGACGGGCGCGCGGAGCAGGAAGAGGCTGCCGACCACACCGGACGGGAAGACGATCCACCACGCCTGGAGCGGCCGGTGCGTCATCATCAGCAGCGGCAGCACCTGCAACGCCGCCAGCGCCGACGCGACGCCGCCCGGCACGTCGTAGTCCTGGGTCAGCACGGTGATCGAGGTGGGGAGGAGCACGGCGGTGACCGCGAGGACCACGCCGTACGGCAGCAACCGCTGCCAGCGCCTGGGCGCGCCCGCCAGCAGGGGGGTCGGCGGGTGCGAGGGGTGGGTGAGGGCGTGGCGGAGTTCGCGCAGATTGCGTGCGGCCGCGCCGAACAACCCCTCCACGGGAAGGCCGGCGGTGGGCGGGCCGTCCGGCTTCGGCGGGGCCGCGGGCGGCGGGGGACGGCGAGGAGGTGACGGAATCGGTTCTCTCATGGCTTCCCCAGCGTAGGCAGCGCACCCGTTTCCCCACGTCATACCGTGGTTCGGTCCCTGCCCTCATACCCTGGTACCAGGCCCCCCGCAGGCCCCGGCTACAACTCCGACAGCAGCTCGGCCTTCTTCGCGCCGAACTCCTCGTCGGTCACCAGCCCCGCCTCGTGCAGCTCCCCGAGGTGCCTGATCCGCTCCGCGATGTCGGCCGGGTCCCGTCGTGCCGCGCCGAGCGCGCCCATCCGGCGGGGCACGACCGCGGTGTCCGACGGCGCCGGGCCCCGTTCGGAGACGCCCGCGGGCACCGTGCTGCGTACCGCGGCCAGCACCGCCGCCGCGAAGGGCAGCGACTCGTGCACCGGGCCGTAGCCCAGCCCGAACACCACCGCGGCCGGGTCCTGGTCGGCCGGACCGGCGCCGCTGCCGTCCACGTCGTCCCGCAACAGCATCCGCAGGTGCCCGTTGAAGACGTCGGGCGAGCGCCACTCGACCCCGCTCAGCGACGCGACCGGAAAGCTCTGGTCGCCGACCTTCCACTTCGCCGACGACGCGCCCGTCCAGAACCAACGGAAGGTCACCTGCGCACCGTCGAAGCCGGCCTTGCCGTCGTAGGCCTTGAACTGGAGCGGCCCCTCGGGCGCCGCCACCAGGAACCGGTCCGGGGGCCCCGCGTCGCCGACGCGCGCGGCGGCTGCCCGTACCCGCTCCCGCAGTTCGTCCGCGTAGTACTCGGCGAGCACCTCGCGTTCCGCGGGAAGCACCAGCCGGTAGGGGTCGCAGCCCTCCTTGAGCTGTCCGGCCGCCGCGTCCATCAGCGGGTCGGCGCCCGGTCTCGGTACCGCGTGCAGCACGACCGTGCCGCGCTTGCCCTGCGTCAGCGTCACGTCGGCCAGCGCCTCGTGCGGGATGCGCCGCTCGCCGAGCGCGGACAGAAGTTTCGGCGTACGTATCCCCCGTTCGAAGCGGATGAGCACGGAGTCGCCGTCGAACTCCCAGGTGGCATGAATACCGGCCAGCACATCACCCATGCGGCTCATCGTATGCGGCACCCGCCCGGACGTCGCCCCTCGGCGGCCACCCCGATTTCCCGTTCGCCACGCGCGTCGGACACCTCACACATCGCCGTCCCCGCCCTGTTCGTCGATTCCGTCGCGGCAGGAGTCCCCGCCGCCCGCGCAGCTCAGCCCGTCGTACGCGCCGACGCCGATCCGCGCGAAGTTGCCGATGCTCTCGGTGCCCGGCACGAAGTAGCCGGTGTGGCCGACGGCGTCCGCCGCCGACAGCACCCGGGCCCCGAACTCCGCCGACACCGGGTCCGTGCCGTGCCCCACCCCGCCGACCTCCAGGTAGGGCACGCCCTGGATCCAGTCGTCCGCATCGCGCATCGCCCACACCCGCGCCGTCGTGCCCAGTTCCGCCGCGGAGTCCGCCCGCATCCCCGGGCTGCCCGAGACGGCTATGTCGGTGACCCGCTCCGGCAGCTGCCGTGCCGCGACCCCGCACACCACCGACCCGTAGCTGTGGCAGAACAACGACACCGGCACGTCCGGCCCCCGCCCGGAGCCCGGCAGCGCCCGGGTCAGGGCGGCCAGCCGCCGCGCCCCCGCCTGCGCCGCGGCGCCGACCATGGCGTCCATGCCGAGGCCGGTGGGCGCGGTGTAGTCGGCCCACGCGATGACCGCGACCGGTTTGCCGGGGGCCGCCTCGCGTTCCGCGGCGTACAGCGACTTCGCCATCCCCACCGGGGAGGAGTAACGCAGGTAGGTCCGCTCGAAGTTGACGACGTTGGTGTCGACGCCGGGTACGACGACCGAGATCCGCGACGCCCGGTCCAGGTCGCCGAAGACCTCCGCGACCCGGCCGCCGCCCGCCGGGTCGAACGCGAGCACCTGGCGGTGCGGGCGCAGCAGCGCGGCGAACCGGTGCATGCGCCGGTCGGCGTCCTGACGTCCGGCCCGGGAGACCTTCGGGTTCGCCATCCGGCGCAGTTCGGTCGCCTTCGACTGGGCCAGCGCCAGCCGGTTCGCCGCGAAACGCAGCCCCACGGGGGCGCCGTTGAGGTTGCCGACGACCAGCGGGTACGCCTCCACGAGGCGCTTTCGCTGCGGTGCGGACAACGCGTCGAAGAAGTGGGCCACCCGCTGCGGCGGGCCCTGCGGGTCGGGGAGCCGACGGCCGTCGACGCGGTCGTGCTGCCAGGCCGCGAACGCCTCCTTGAGGGAGACGTCGGGGTCGTGCCGCTCACGGACGGCGGTCCAGCCGGTGGTCGCGAGCATCACGAACACCACGGCCAGGGCCAGCAGTGTCCGCCACGTGGTCGCAGAGGGGGAGGGGTCGAAGGAAGTCACTGCGGGCCAACTTAAACGACCTGTCGCGGCCCGTGCATATTCCGTGACGCGGATCACGTTTCGATAAAGGTGTGAAGGTCAGGGCAGATGTGGGGGACTCTGCGGGCCACCCGGCGCGCTGTGGCCGCTCCCCGCGGCCCCCCCGCCGTCAGCGGTGCCGGACCGCCGCCAGTTTCCGGCCAGCGCGGGGCCCAGCTGGTCCAGGCAGTGGACGGTCAGCTCGCGGATGGCGGGCAGGCTCGCGTCCTCGCGCTGTCCCCACATCCGTCCGGTGAGCCGCATCACCCCGCCGAAGGCGGCCACCACGATCCGCGGACGCGGGTCCTCGTCGACGTCGAGCCCCTCCCGCTCCGCGACGACGGCCGCCAGCGCGTCCTCCACCTCCGTGGAGCGGCGCAGATGGACCGCGAGCAGCGCCGGGGTGGACTCGATCATCTGGTAGGCCCGCATGTGCAGCTCGATCGGCACCACGGCCTCGATCGCCTCGCCCACCGAGTCCCAGGCCAGGGTGACGGCGTTGCGCAGAGCCGTCAGCGGATCCTCCTCGGCGGGCCGGGCGCGCACCGCGTCCAGGAACCGGGCCTCCACCATCGACACGACGGTGAAGGCGACCTCCTCCTTGGAGGAGAAGTAGCGGAAGAAGGTGCGCTGCGAGACGTCGACGGCGTCCGCGATCTCGTCGACGGTCGTGTGCTCGTAGCCCTGCGTGGTGAACAGTTCGAGCGCGACCCGCAGCAGCGCGTTGCGGGTGCGCTGCTTCTTGCGCTCGCGCAGGCCGTGCGCCCGGGGCGTTCCCGGGGCCGCCGCATCCCGTTGGTCCGCCATCCGTCTGGGCCCTGTTCCTTTGGGTTTTCCTGGGCTCGGCCAGGGGATTTGTCCCGCTCAGCCTACCTGTGAGCTACGTGACAGTTACCGGCTTGTGAATTGGTTCGTCAAGTGTCAGTGACTGACACTAATCTGGAAAGATGACTGCACAGACCACGCTCGACAAGGTGCCGCCGGGCCCGGACCCCGTACCGCAGAAGGCCGGAGGGCTTCGCGGCCACCCGTGGCTGACGCTCTTCGCCGTGGCGATCGGCGTGATGATGGTCGCCCTCGACGGCACGATCGTCGCCATCGCCAACCCCGCCATCCAGCACGACCTCCAGGCGACCCTCGCCGACGTCCAGTGGATCACCAACGGCTATCTGCTCGCGCTCGCCGTCGCGCTCATCACCGCGGGCAAGCTCGGCGACCGCTTCGGCCACCGGCAGACCTTCCTCATAGGCATCGCGGGCTTCGCCGTGTCCTCCGCCGCGATCGGCTTCTCCAAGGAGATCGGCCTGGTCATCGCCTTCCGCGTGCTCCAGGGCCTGTTCGGCGCACTGCTCATGCCCGCCGCGCTCGGCCTGCTGCGCGCCACCTTCCCGGCCGAGAAGCTGAACATGGCGATCGGCATCTGGGGCATGGTCATCGGTGCCTCCACCGCCGGTGGCCCGATCGTCGGCGGCCTGCTCGTCGAGCACGTCTCCTGGCAGTCCGTCTTCTTCATCAACGTCCCCGTCGGCATCCTCGCCCTCATCTTCGGCCTGGTGGTGCTGCGCGACCACCGCGCCGAGAACGCCCCGCGCTCCTTCGACATCCCCGGCATCCTGCTGCTCTCCGGCGCGATGGGCGCACTCGTCTACGGACTCATCAAGGCGGGCGAGTCCTGGGGCTGGGGCGGTGTGAACACCTGGCTGTGCGTCGGCGGTTCGGTCGTCCTCTTCGTCCTCTTCGCCCTCTGGGAGACCAAGGCGAGGGAGCCGCTGATCCCGCTGGCCATGTTCCGTTCCGTGCCGCTGTCGGCCGGTGTGGTCCTCATGGTGCTGATGGCGTTCGCGTTCATGGGCGGCCTGTTCTTCGTGACGTTCTACCTCCAGGGCGTGCACGGCCTGAGCCCGGTCGACAGCGGACTGCACCTGCTGCCGCTCACCGGCATGATGATCGTCTCCTCGCCCCTCGCGGGCCTGGCGATCACCAAGTTCGGGCCGCGGGTACCGCTGGTCGGCGGCATGGTGTGCACCGCCACCGCCATGTTCGGGATGTCCCAGCTGGACGCGGGCTCCGGCACCCTGACCATGTCGCTGTGGTTCGGGCTGCTCGGACTCGGCCTGGCACCGGTCATGGTCGGCGCGACCGAGGTCATCGTCGGCAACGCGCCGCTGGAGCTGTCCGGCGTGGCCGGTGGCCTCCAGCAGGCGGGCATGCAGGTCGGCGGCGCACTCGGCACGGCCGTCCTCGGCGCGGTGATGTCCTCGCGCGTCAACGCCGAGTTCGCGGGCAACTGGAAGGACGCCGGCATTCCGGCCCCGCCGTCGCCGCAGCTGGAACAGGCCGCCGAGTTCGGCATGGTCCCCCAGGCACTGGCCAAGGCGCCGGGCATGACGCCCGAGGGCTTCAAGGCGATCTCCGACGTCATCCATGACACGTTCGTGTCGGGCATGGGCTTCGCCTTCACCGTCGCCGGAAGTGTCGCCGTGGTCGCGGCCGTCGTCGCCCTCTTCACCAAGCGCGGCGCGAACGCCGACGCGGCGGGCGGCGGAGTCCACATCTGAGGCACCGCATTCCGCCGTGCGCACGCTCACGGAGGCGTCAACTCCGCGCCCGTACAGCCCCGCCGGACCGGTTCCGGCGGGGCTGTCGCCTATCCGGGTGATCCGTCGCAGGGCCTCTTCCGCGCCCCCGTTCGCGCAGGTCACCGTGGACGCATTCGATCCACGCGACTCCGGGGGGACCTCATGAACACGATCCGCACGACCGCGCTCACCGCCGCTCTGACGGCCACCGCCCTGCTGCCCCTGGCTGCCGCACCCGCCAGTGCCGCCGCACCCGTACCCACCAGCGCCACAGCACCCGCGACAGCCGTCGCACCCGCGACCGCCGCACCCGTCGCAGCTCCGGCTCCCGCCGGCGTCCAGCTCGGGGCCTGCGCCGTCGGCGAGTTCTGCCTCTGGCACAAGCCCGACTTCAAGGGCAAGCGGTACGCCCACGAGCTGGCCGGCACGGACATCGAGTCCTGTGTGCCGCTGCCGCCCGGCGCCGACGCCCAGGCCCTCGCCAACCGCACCGGCCGCCCCGTCACCACCTATCAGTCGGCCGAGTGCGCGGAGAGCGGCGAGTTCGACACATATCCCGGCAGCGGCAGCTGGGTGCCCCGCTCCCCGTACAAGGTGCGGGCGTTCAAGGTGTGGGAGAACTGACGTCCGGCCCGGAAGACCGCTGGGCGACCGGCGGCTCCGCGGCGCTCAGCCGGCCGATCTCCGCCCGCAGCTCGCCGACCTCGCGGGTCAGTGCTTCGAGGAGAGCCGTCTGACGGCGCTCGTGGGCGTCGTCCCGCTCGAACCGGGAGATGAACCAGGCGGCGATGTTCGCGGTCACCACGCCGAGCAGGGCGATCCCCGACAGCATCAGCCCGACGGCGAGGACCCGCCCCAGGCCGGTGGTGGGGGAGTGGTCCCCGTACCCGACCGTGGTCATCGTGGTGAACGACCACCAGACCGCGTCACCCAGCGTCTCGATGTTCCCCTCCGGCGCGTCCCGCTCGACCTCCAGGACCGCCAGGGAACCAAACATCAGCAGCCCGACCACGGCGCCGCCCACATGGGCGGTCAGGCCGATCTGCGAGGCCATCCGCGCCCTGTGCCCGGCCAGCAGCAGCGTCGACACCAGCCGCAGCAGTCGCAGCGGCCGAAGCATCGGCAGCAGTACGGCGAGCAGGTCCAGCGGATGGCTGCGGACGAAGAGCCACTTCGCGGGGGCCAGCACGAGCCGTACGAGGTAGTCCGCGGCGAAGGCCGCCCACACCACCCACTCCGTCACGGAACAGGCCAGGTGCAACCCGGCGGGGGCGTCCGGCGCGACGATCGGCACGGCGTACGCGACGGCGAAGGCGACAGCGAGGGCCAGCAGCGGGTTCTGGGTGTGCCGCTCCCACCTGACCTGAGCGGTTTGCTGCTTCATGCCCGGCATCGTAGAGAACGCGCGAGGGCGGCGGGACCCTCGGGTCCCGCCGCCCTCGCTCACCGTGTCATGCGTTTACGCGTCGCCGCCGGCCGCACCCGGGTCGGCCGCCGTCACGTCGAGCAGCCGGTAGCGGTCCACCGCCTGCTTCAGCGCGGAACGGTCGATCTTCCCCTGCTTGGCCAGCTCGGAGAGCGTCGCCAGGACGATCGACTGGGCGTCGATGTGGAAGTAGCGACGGGCCGCGCCCCGCGTGTCGGCGAAACCGAAGCCGTCCGCACCGAGCGAGGTGTACGCACCCGGCACCCAGCGCGAGATCTGGTCCGGAACCGCACGCATCCAGTCGGAGACCGCCACGAACGGCCCCTCGGCGCCGTCGAGCTTCCGCGTCACGTACGGCACGCGGATCTCTTCCTCGGGGTGCAGGAGGTTGTGCTCCTCGCACTCCACGGCGTCGCGGCGCAGCTCGTTCCAGGACGTCGCGGACCAGATGTCGGCCTTGACGTTCCACTCGTCGGCGAGGATCTGCTGCGCCTCGACCGCCCACGGCACCGCGACACCGGACGCCATGAGCTGCGCCGGGATCTCGCCCTTCGTACCGGTGCTGTAGCGGTAGATGCCCTTGAGGATGCCCTCGGCGTCCACGTTCTCCGGCTCGGCCGGGTGCTGGATCGGCTCGTTGTAGACGGTCAGGTAGTAGAAGACGTCCTCGGCGTTCTCGCCGTACATCCGCTTCAGGCCGTCCTGGACGATGTGCGCGATCTCGTACCCGAAGGCCGGGTCGTACGACACGCAGCCCGGGTTGGTGGACGCGAGCAGCTGCGAGTGGCCGTCGGCGTGCTGGAGACCCTCACCGGTCAGCGTCGTACGGCCGGCGGTCGCACCCAGTACGAAACCGCGCGAGAGCTGGTCGGCCATCTGCCAGAACTGGTCGCCGGTGCGCTGGAAACCGAACATCGAGTAGAAGACGTACACCGGGATCAGCGGCTCGCCGTGCGTCGCGTACGCCGAACCCGCGGCGATCAGCGAGGCCGTGCAGCCCGCTTCGGAGATGCCGTCGTGCAGCATCTGGCCGGTCGGCGACTCCTTGTAGGCGAGCAGCAGTTCGCGGTCCACGGACTCGTACTGCTGACCGAGCGGGTTGTAGATCTTCGCGCTCGGGAAGAACGCGTCCATGCCGAAGGTGCGGTACTCGTCGGGCGCGATCAGCACGAAACGCTTGCCGATCTCCTTGTCCCGCATGAGGTCCTTGAGGACGCGGACGAATGCCATGGTCGTGGCGATCGACTGCGTGCCGGAGCCCTTCTTCGCGGCCGCGTACGTCTTCTCCCCGGGCAGCGGCAGGGGCTTGGCGCGCACCACCCGGCTCGGCACGTAACCGCCCAGGCTCTTGCGGCGGTCGTGCATGTACTGGATCTCCTCCGAGTCGCGGCCCGGGTGGTAGTACGGCGGCGCGCCGCTCTCCAGCTCCTTGTCGGCGATCGGGATGTGCAGCCGGTCACGGAAGCGCTTGAGGTCGTCCGCGGTCAGCTTCTTCATCTGGTGCGTGGCGTTGCGGCCCTCGAAGTTCGGCCCCAGCGTCCAGCCCTTGACCGTCTGCGCGAGGATCACGGTCGGCTGGCCCTTGTGCGCCTTGGCCGCCGCGTACGCCGCGTACACCTTCTTGTGGTCGTGGCCGCCGCGTCCCAGGTGCAGGATCTGCTCGTCCGACATGTCCTTGACCATGTCGCGCAGCCGCTGGTCGTCACCGAAGAAGTGCTCGCGGATGTACGCGCCGGTCTCGGTGGCGTACGTCTGGAACTGGCCGTCCGGGGTCGTGTTGAGCTTGTTGACCAGGATGCCGGTGCGGTCCTGCGCGAGCAGCGGGTCCCAGGAACGGTCCCAGACCAGCTTGATGACGTTCCAGCCGGCCCCGCGGAACTGCGACTCCAGCTCCTGGATGACCTTGCCGTTGCCGCGCACCGGGCCGTCGAGGCGCTGGAGGTTGCAGTTGACGACGAAGGTCAGGTTGTCCAGGCCCTCGCGGGCGGCGATGGACAGCTGGCCGAGCGACTCGGGCTCGTCCATCTCGCCGTCGCCCAGGTACGCCCACACGTGCGACTTGGAGGTGTCGGCGATGCCGCGCGCCTCCATGTACCGGTTCATCCGGGCCTGGTAGATGGCGCCGAGGGGGCCGAGGCCCATCGAGACGGTCGGGAACTCCCAGAAGTCCGGCATCAGCCGCGGGTGGGGGTACGAGGACAGACCGTCGGGGAACTTCGACTTCTCCTGGCGGAACGCGTCGAGCTGCGCCTCGGTCAGCCGGTCCAGCAGGAACGCGCGGGCGTAGATGCCCGGCGAGGCGTGCCCCTGGAAGAAGATCTGGTCGCCGCCGTCGCCGTCGTCCTTGCCGCGGAAGAAGTGGTTGAAGCCCACGTCGTACAGCGAGGCGGAGGAGGCGAAGGTGGCGATGTGGCCGCCGACGCCGATGCCGGGCCGCTGGGCCCGGGAGACCATCACGGCCGCGTTCCAGCGGGTCGCGTTGAGGACCTTGCGCTCGATCTCCTCGTCGCCCGGGAAGAACGGCTCGTCCTTGGTCGCGATCGTGTTGACGTAGTCCGTGCTGCGCATCTCGGGCACGGCCACGCGCTTCTCGCGGGCGCGCTCGATCAGGCGGAGCATCAGATAGCGGGCGCGTTCGCGGCCCCGCTCGTCGACGGCCGCATCAAGCGAGTCGAGCCATTCCTGGGTCTCCTCGGGATCGAAATCCGGGACCTGGCTCGGCAGGCCGCCAATGATGATCGGGTTGCGATCGGATCCGGAAGCCACGCTGTTCCTTCACTCGTAGGGAAATGACCACACATGCGGGTGCCAGTGAGGAGGCGCCAGTGGGGGTCACTGAGCTGTCACTGTCTGGGTGTCGCGCCGCTGTCCATCGTGTACCCAGGGGACGTAAACGTCATCTCTACCGCGGGGTAACCCTCGTCGAGCGCCGACCCCCGGCCGGTGCCCGTGCAGGCGACATCGACCAAATCGCAACCTTACGCCCAACCCGTTCATGCGTTTCGTAAGACCGTTCGCCCCCGATTGGCGCACTGAAGCCGCAAAACATCAGGAAGCGTACGTAAGGGTGTGGGATGAATCACTGCGGCCCCCCGAGGGGCCGTCAGGAGTTGCGGTGCGGGTGCCCCATCCGTCACCGTTTCGGCGGTCCGGGCGGCCGGGTACTTGCGCGATCGGTCCCGCCCGTGTGGACTACGGCCAATGCCGCGCACGCGCGCGGCTCAGGCACATTGCTGAAAAAGCACTTCCCGAAAAAAGATCAGGAGGCAATCCGTGAGCGCGACCGCGGACCACGCGGAGGAGCGGACCAACCCTGCCGCGAGGCTGGGTTTCCAGCCCGAGCAGGTGGTCCAGGAGATCGGCTTCGACGACGATGTCGATCAGGAGCTCCGCGAAGCCATCGAGGAGATCATCGGCGGCGAACTCGTCGACGAGGACTACGACGACGTGGCCGACGCCGTCGTCCTGTGGTTCAGGGACGAGGACGGCGACCTGACGGACGCGTTGGTGGATGCCACGCAGCTCGTCGACGACGGTGGCACCGTCTGGCTGATGACCCCCAAGACCGGCCGTGACGGCTATGTCGAACCGAGCGACATCAACGAAGCCGCACAGACCGCCGGTCTCTCGCAGACCAAGAGCATCAACGCGGGCAAGGACTGGACGGGCAGCCGCCTGGTCACCCCGAAGGCGGCGAAGTCCGGCAAGCGCTAGCAGCCGGAACGACCTCATGAGCGGTACGAAGGGCCCCCTCCGGCGCAGGCCGGCGGGGGCCCTTTGCGTAGGCTCGTCCCGAACGGTCCCCACGGCGAGGAAGCGGCGGCACGCATGACGATCGAGGCGGAAACGGGCACGGCTGCGGGGGTGGGCCGGGTCGCCCCGGACTTCGCGCTGAAGGACAACCACGGCCGCACCGTGCGCCTGTCCGACCTACGGGGCGAGCGGCACGTGGTGCTGGTCTTCTACCCCTTCGCCTTCACCGGGGTCTGCACCGAGGAGCTGCGGGCGCTGCGCGAGGCGTCGGAGACCTTCGTCAACGAGGACGTCCAGCTCCTCGCCGTCTCCTGCGACTCCCCGCACACCCTGCGCGTCTTCGCCGAGCAGGAGGACCTGGAGTACCCGCTGCTGTCCGACTTCTGGCCGCACGGCGACGTCGCACGGGCCTACGGCGTCTTCGACTCCGACAAGGGCTGCGCGGTGCGCGGCACGTTCGTCATCGACAAGGAGGGCGTCGTCCGCTGGGCGGTCGTCAACGCCCTGCCCGACGCCCGTGACCCCGACGCGTACGCCGGAGCCCTGGCCGCCCTGTGACCGGGCGGCGGCCCGCCGGCCGATCCGCCCGGAACCGGTAAGTCGGGACCTAAGTCCTGCCGGATCAGGGAACCGGTCACTAGGATCGAGACGTTGATCCGATACCAGCTGTAGTACGGGGCAGGGCCTCCCTGAGCCCCTCGACACCTTTGGAGGACTCGTGGGAGTCAGCCTCAGCAAGGGCGGGAACGTCTCGCTGTCCAAGGCCGCACCGAACCTGACGGCCGTCATCGTCGGCCTGGGCTGGGACGCGCGCACCACCACCGGCGGCGACTTCGACCTCGACGCCAGCGCGCTGCTCACCAACGACGCGGGCAAGGTCGCCAACGACTCGAACTTCGTCTTCTTCAACAACCTCAAGAGCCCCGACGGCTCCGTCGAGCACACCGGTGACAACCTCACCGGTGAGGGCGAGGGCGACGACGAGGTCATCAAGGTGAACCTGGCGGGCGTGCCCGCCGACGTCGCCAAGATCGTCTTCCCGGTCTCGATCTACGAGGCCGAGTCCCGCCAGCAGAGCTTCGGCCAGGTCCGCAACGCGTACATCCGCGTCGTGAACCAGGCGGACGGCAACGAGCTGGCCCGCTACGACCTCAGCGAGGACGCCTCGACCGAGACCGCCATGGTCTTCGGCGAGCTCTACCGCAACGGCGCGGAGTGGAAGTTCCGCGCCATCGGCCAGGGCTACGCCTCGGGCCTGCGGGGCATCGCCCAGGACTTCGGCGTCAACGTCTGAGCCAGGCGCTGCGCCTCCGCGTCAGCCACGCACCACCCGTCCGGCGCCGCACGTTCGTGCGGCGCCGGACGCGCCTATCCACAGCTTCACCGCGGGGAGGAAGAAAGAACATGGGCGTCACGCTCGCCAAGGGAGGCAACGTCTCCCTCTCGAAGGCCGCTCCGAACCTGACCCAGATCCTGGTCGGACTCGGCTGGGACGCACGTTCCACCACCGGGGCCGATTTCGACCTGGACGCCAGCGCACTGCTGTGCAAGGACGGCCGGGTGCTCGGCGACGAGTACTTCATCTTCTACAACAACCTCACCAGCCCGGAGGGCTCCGTCGAGCACACGGGCGACAACCTCACCGGCGAGGGCGACGGCGACGACGAGTCGCTGCTCATCGACCTCTCCAAGGTCCCGATGACCGTCGACAGGATCATCTTTCCGGTCTCGATTCATGACGCGGACAACCGCGGGCAGACGTTCGGCCAGGTCAGCAACGCCTTCATCCGTGTGGTGAATCAGGCGGACGGCAACGAGCTGGCCCGCTACGACCTCAGTGAGGACGCCTCCAGCGAGACCGCGATGATCTTCGGCGAGGTCTACCGGTACGGCGGGGAATGGAAGTTCCGTGCCGTGGGGCAGGGGTATGCGTCGGGCCTGCGGGGCATCGCTCTAGACTTCGGGGTCAACGTTTCGTAAAGCCCGCTACAAGACGATGGGGTAGTAAGTGGTCCTGAAAACCTTCGGCTGGTCGTTCGCAGTCACTGCGCTCGGCCTCGCCTTCGCCGCCTGGCAGTGGGGGTGGGAGGCGTTCGGGATCGTATTGATCCTGTCCATCCTCGAAATCTCCCTGTCGTTCGACAACGCGGTCGTCAACGCCGGAATCCTCAAGAAGATGAACGCCTTCTGGCAGAAGATCTTCCTGACCATCGGCATCCTGATCGCCGTGTTCGGCATGCGGCTGGTGTTCCCCGTCGTCATCGTGGCCATCAGCGCCTCGGTCGGACCGATCGAAGCCGTCGAGCTGGCCATGGACCAGCCGGAGCGGTACGAGGCCCTGGTCACCGACGCGCACGCGTCGATCGCCGCCTTCGGTGGCATGTTCCTCCTGATGATCTTCCTCGACTTCATCTTCGAGGACCGTGACATCAAGTGGCTCGCCTGGCTGGAGCGTCCCCTCGCCAAGCTCGGCAAGGTCGACATGCTGTCGGTGTGCGTCGCGCTCATCGTGCTGCTCGGCACCTCCCTCACGTTCGCCACCCAGGCGCACACCAGCACCGGGCACGCGGACAAGACGTCCACCGTGCTGCTCGCCGGAGTGGCGGGTCTGATCACGTACCTGATCGTCGGCGGCCTCTCGGGCCACTTCGAGAACAAGCTGGAGGAGGACGAGGAGCGCGAGCACGAGCTGGAGGAGAAGGCCAAGAAGCAGGGCAAGCCGGTCTCCGCGGTCGGCCTGGCCGGCAAGGCGGCGTTCTTCCTGTTCCTGTACCTCGAAGTCCTCGACGCCTCGTTCTCGTTCGACGGAGTCATCGGCGCCTTCGCCATCACGAACCACATCTTCTGGATGGCGCTCGGCCTCGGCATCGGCGCGATGTACGTGCGTTCGCTGACGATCTACCTGGTCCGCGAGGGCACCCTCGACGACTACGTGTACCTGGAGCACGGTGCGCACTACGCGATCGGCGCCCTGGCGGCGATCCTGCTCATCACCATCCAGCACGAGATCCACGAGATCATCACCGGCTCCGTCGGCATCCTCCTGATCGCCGCGTCCTTCCTGACCTCGGTCCGCCGCAACAAGCGGATCGCGGCCGAGGAGGCCGCGGGCGGATCGAGTCTTGAGAAGCGGGACGAAGTCCCCTCGGGGGTGTGACGGACGGGAGTTTGAGGAACGCTCTTCCACGGGGCGGTCGCACGGGCCCGAGGGCCCGTGCGACCGCCCCGTCGGGGTGTCGAGGGGCATGGGGACACAGGGGTGGGGGTGGGTCGGATGACCTTCTGGGACAGGCTCAGGCAGGGTGTGCTGGGCGGCTTGCAGCCGAGGTCCGCGCAGTTCGACTCGGGCAGCGCCGCGACCAACTCCATCGAGCTGACCAAACGCCATCCGGCGGTCTCGCTCAGCAAGCAGGGCGCCGACACCGGCAGCCTGCGGGTCAACCTCTCCTGGCGGATGCGCACCTCCGACATAGGCGGCCGGCAGAAGCACTCCGGCAGCCTGCTGGGCCGCCCCTTCAAGTTCTTCCAGCCCGAAACCGTCCAGGCGCACACCCAGGGCGTCGTCAACGTCGACCTGGACCTCGGCTGCCTCTACGAGCTGCGGGACGGCACCAAGGGCGTCGTACAGCCCCTCGGCGGCTTCTTCGGCGACATGAACGGGCCGCCGTACGTCAAGCTCAGCGGCGACGACCGGTTCGGCGCCCCCTCCGGCGAGACCGTCTTCATCAACCTCGACCACCGCGAACAGATCAAGCGGCTCCTGGTCTTCGTGTACATCTACGACCAGACCCCGGCCTTCGACCGGACCCAGGCCGTCGTCACGCTCTATCCCAGCAACGGGCCGCGCATCGAGATCCCGCTCGACGAACGCGCCCCGCAGGCCCGCTCCTGCGCGGTCTTCACCATCGAGAACGGCAAGGACGGGCTGACCGTGCGGCGCGAGGTCAAATTCGTCTACGGGTTCCAGGCCGAGCTGGACCGTCTGTACGGCTGGGGCCTCCAGTGGGGCCGCGGCTACAAGACGAAGGCCTGACCCGCGCCGACCTGACCCGCACCGGCCCGAACCGCGCCCGACCCGGGCGCAGGCCGTCCCGGCGGCACGCGACCCGGCCCCCGGGCGGTCCGGCCGGAGGCCCCAGCGCCACCGGGCGTCAGCCGCAGCGACGTCGCGGGAGCCGGGTCAGCCGCGGATGAACTGGGGGCCCATCGGGGGCAGCCGGAAGTTCGGGTCCGGGGCGTGGGCCGCCGCGGCGGCGGGCTGCGGGTAGCCGTACGCGGGCTGGGTCGACGCGGACTGCGGGTACCCGTAGGCGGGCGGGGACTGCGGCTGGGGCGGCGCCGGGTGCGGATAGCCGTAGGCCGGCCGGGCGGGGGAGGAGGTCGGGGGCGCGGCCTGGGTGACGGGCTCCCCGGCGGGGCTCGGGGCGGACGGGGAACCCGCCCCCTCGGCGGGCTCGGGACGGGCGGCGTCGGCGCCCTCCGCCGCCTCGCTCTCGTCCACCGAGACGCCGAACTGGGTGGCCAGGCCGATCAGCCCGGTCGGATACCCCTGCCCCACCGCCCGGAACTTCCAGCCCTCGCCGCGCCGGTAGACCTCGCCGCAGATCACGGCCGTCTCCTCGCCCGTCTCCGGCTTCACGTCGAAAACGGCGAGCGGCTCGGCCCCGGCGACGGTCGCGTCGTACAGCAGGATCCGCAGGTCCCGCACGTGCTCGAAGGTGGCGCCCTCGAAGGACTCCACGTCGAGCGAGGCCGCCACCACCACCCGGTCGACGGAGGCGTCGAGCGCCAGCGACGACAGATCGGCCACGACGGTGTCGGTGTTGCCCTCGGGAATGCGCTTCTTGGACAGCTTGCGCACCAGGCCGGAGGGGTGGCGGACGTGGTTGTAGAAGACGAAGTCCTCGTCGGCGCGCACCCGCCCGTCCGACCCGACCAGCAGGGCGGAGGCGTCCACGTCGGGGATGCCGGGGCCGGGGGTCCACCGGAGCACGGCCCGTACGGCCGAGGCGTCGAGGGGTACGTTCGCGCCCTTCAGCATCGCGTGCGTCATGCCGGTCATCCTGCCTCCCCGAGGCGTGCGGGGACAACGTGGGGGGCGTGTCCCGTACCGTCGGGGGCAGGGGTGGATGCGGGGCCGGACGCCGCGGATCACCTGGAGTTCACGCGTCAGGGGAACTACGGACACGTGGCCCTACGTACTATTACCGGCCACATGTTCACAGTCCACGCGCCAGCACAGGGGTACTCACATGCGTCATTTCGGGCATATTCCTGCCTCGGTGCGGAAGGATCTCTTCCATGTGGAGCCGCTCGTCTTTGACGCGGACTCCCCGGCACGCACCCTCGCGGTCGCACTCGGCGCCACTCTGTACAGCCCCGCGACCCGGCCCTCACTCGCCGCCGACGTGCTCAAGCAGGTTGGGCGCGGCGTGGTCTCCATGGTGCTCTGCCTGGAGGATTCGATCGACGACACGGAGGTCGAGGGCGCCGAGGAGAACCTGGTGCGCCAGCTCACCGAGCTGGCGGCGTGCGGTCGCGAGACGCCGCTGCTGTTCGTCCGCGTGCGCGAACCGGAACAGATGCCGGACCTGGTGCACCGGCTCGGCGACGCCGCCCGCCTGTTGTCCGGATTCGTACTTCCGAAGTTCACCGAGGAACGCGGCACCGCGTTCCTGGAGGCGCTGACGGCGGCCGAGGAGGCGGATGGCAGACGGCTGTTCGCGATGCCCGTCCTGGAGTCCCCGGAACTCCTGCACCTGGAGACCCGGGCGGAGACCCTGCGCGGCATCGCCCGCACCGTCGACAAGTACCGCGACCGGGTGCTCGCCCTGCGCCTGGGCGTCACCGACTTCTGCTCGGCGTACGGACTGCGCCGGGCGCCCGACATGACGGCGTACGACGTCCAGATCGTCGCCTCGGTCATCGGGGACGTGGTGAACGTGCTCGGCCGCTCCGACGGCACCGGCTTCACCATCACCGGACCGGTGTGGGAGTACTTCCGCGCCCAGGAGCGCATGTTCAAACCGCAGCTGCGCCGCAGCCCCTTCATGGAGGGGCAGGCCGAGGAACTGCGCACCGCGCTCATCGCGCACGACATGGACGGACTGCTGCGCGAGATCGCCCTCGACCGGGCCAACGGACTGCTCGGCAAGACCTGCATCCACCCCTCGCACGTACTGCCCGTGCACGCGCTGTCCGTGGTGAGCCACGAGGAGTACAGCGACGCCCGCGACATCCTGCGGCCGGACCGGGGCGGGGGCGGGGTGCTGCGGTCGGCGTACACCAACAAGATGAACGAGGTGAAGCCGCACCGGACGTGGGCGGAGCGCACCCTGCTGCGCGCCGAGACGTTCGGTGTGGCGCGCGAGGACGTCGGCTTCGTGGAACTCCTGACCGCGGGTCTCTCCGGACTCGCGGACTGACGCGGCACCCCGCCGACGTGATGACGGACCGGCCGATGAAACAGAGAAGAGAGAACAACGACGTGGTGTGGTCCGGTAGTTGGGTAGCGGAACGACTCGGTGTGGAGCTGGTGGAGGGTGACGCCGACGGTGCCACCGGCGGAGTCCTGGGCGGCGGCGAGTCCCTGACCGACCTGCTGGGCCTGGCGCTGCGGCGCAACCCCAGGCGGGCGCACCTCCTCGTCTCGAACGTGCTCGGCAAGCACGTCCCGCAGAAGCCCTCGCTGGTGTACGGGGCCGGGTTCGCGCTCGGGCGCAGGGTGCGCGAGCTGCTGGGGGAGCGGGACGCCGCACGGGCGGTCGTCCTCGGGTACGCCGAGACCGCGACGGGGCTGGGTCACTGCGTGGCCGACGGCCTCGCGGCGGCGCCCTACCTCCACTCCACCCGACGGCCGGTCCGGGACGTCCCGGCCGCGGGCGGGTTCGAGGAGTCCCACTCGCACGCCACCTCGCACCTGCTCCTGCCGGAGGACCCGGCACTGCTCGCCTCGGACGGGCCGCTGGTTCTCGTCGACGACGAGTTCTCCACGGGGAACACCGTCCTCAACACCATCCGCGACCTGCACGCCCGCCATCCGCGCGAACGGTACGTCGTCGTCGCCCTCGTCGACATGCGCTCCCCGCAGGACCACGACCGGCTCGCCGCCTTCGCCGACGCGATCGGCGCCCGCGTCGACCTCGTCGCCAGGGCGTCCGGCACGGTGCGACTGCCGCGGGACGTCCTGGAGAAGGGCCGGCAGCTGGTCGAGGACGAGGAGAGGCGACAGCGCGGCGCCGCCCCGGCCGCCGGGTCCGGGGCCGGGGCCGGGGACGACGTGACCGGGCCCGGGGCCGGGGACGACGGGGCCGGGGCCGCCGAGGTCGTCCGTCTGGACCTCGGCTGGCCCGCCGGGCTCCCCGACGGCGGCCGGCACGGCTTCACCCCCGCGCACCGGACCGTGCTGGAGGACGCGCTGCCCGCCATGACCGACCGGATCGTCGCCGAGCTGGGCGAGCTGCCCGAGAACGCGCGCGTACTGGTCCTCGGCTGCGAGGAGTTGATGTACGCACCGCTGCGCCTCGCCCAGGAGCTGGAGAACCGCACCGGGGCCGACGTCCGGTACTCCACCACGACCCGCTCGCCGGTGCTCCCCGTCGACGATCCGGGATACGCGATCCGCACCCGACTGGTCTTTCCCGCGCACGACGACCCCGCCGACGGGCCCGGCGAGCGGTACGCCTACAACGTCGCCCGCGGCACGTCCGGAGAGGGCTTCGACGCCGTGCTGGTCGTCGTCGACTCCGTGGCCGACACGCCTTCGCTGCACGCCCCCGACGGCCTGCCGGCCCGCCTCGCCGCGCACACCGGCCGTGTCCTGCTCGCCGTCCTGCCCAGCTACACCCCCGCGCCCGCTCCCTCCTCCCCGCCCGCTCCCTCGTCCCCGCTCTCCTCGTCGGCCCTGGAGCCCTCCGTGCCCGAACACCTCCCCGCGCCGCTCCCCGAGCCGCTCCGGGGCCCCGGCTTCTCCTCCTACGCGCCCGACGACGTCGGCTGGCTCCTCCAGGACCTCTCGGACGTGACCCTGGAAGCGCCTACGGAGGAGCGGGAGGAGGCGATCCAGGCGGGCGGCGCCCACTACGCGGAGTCGCTGCCGGTCGAGTACCAGCCGACGCCCGCGTACCAGGAGCTGTTCCGCACGGCGCTGGACGAGTCGGCGGCCCGGATCGCGCAGGCGGTCGGCGTCGTCACCGAGACCGTCCTCGCCGAGCGGTCCCCGCGCCCGGTCCTGGTCTCCCTCGCCCGCGCGGGCACCCCCGTCGGCGTCCTGATGCGTCGCTGGGCGCAGTACCGGCACGGCCTGGGCCTGCCGCACTACGCGGTGTCCATCGTCCGGGGCCGCGGCATCGACGCCAACGCGCTGCGCTGGCTGGCGGCCCACCACGATCCGGCCGACGTCGTCTTCGTCGACGGCTGGACCGGCAAGGGCGCCATCACCCGCGAACTCGCCGACGCCGTCGCCGCGTTCCACCGGGCCGAAGGCATGGACCCGCTCCGCGGCTTCGACCCGGAGATCGCCGTCCTCGCCGACCCGGGGTCGTGCGTGCGCACCTACGGCACCCGGGAGGACTTCCTCATCCCCTCCGCCTGCCTCAACTCCACCGTCTCCGGCCTGATCTCGCGCACCGTGCTGCGCGCCGACCTGGTCGGCCCGCACGACTTCCACGGCGGGAAGTTCTACCGCGACCTCGCAGGCGACGACGTCTCCGCCCTCTTCCTCGACGCGGTCGCCGCCCGCTTCGACGAGGTGTCCGAAGCCGTCGACACCGAAGCCAAGGCACTGCAGGACCAGGACCGCACCCCCACCTGGGACGGCTGGGCCGCCGTGGAACGCATCAGCGAGGAGTACGGCATCCATGACGTCAACCTCGTCAAGCCCGGGGTGGGCGAGACGACCCGCGTCCTGCTGCGCCGCGTCCCCTGGAAGATCCTCGCCCGCCGCGGCGCCGACGCCGACCTCCGCCACGTACAGCTCCTCGCCGAACAGCGCGGCGTCCCCGTCGAGGAGGTCGACGACCTGCCGTACACCTGTGTCGGCCTGATCCACCCCCGCTTCACCAGGGGCGCCACCGGCGCCGACGGCAAGGCGGTCGGCACCAAGTGACCCACACGAACCGAGTGGACCAAGTGAACAGCTCCGCATCCCCCTTCGCCGAGCCGACCGGCCCCCTGGCCACTCCCCGCGACCGCACGCCCCCGGCCCCCGCGACCGCTCGGCGGCCCGCCGACGCCCCCCGGACCGTGCCGGTGCCCGTCCCCGTCGGCCCCGTTCTCGTCGCCAGCGACCTCGACCGCACCCTGATCTATTCCTCCGCCGCGCTCGGCCTGCGCATGCCCGACGCCGAGGCCCCGCGCCTGCTGTGCGTGGAGGTGTACGACTCGAAGCCGCTCTCGTACGTCACCGAGAGCGCCGCCGAGCTGCTCGTCCAACTCGCTTCGGCAACCCCCGGCACCCTCTTCGTCCCCACCACGACCCGCACCCGCGAGCAGTACCACCGCATCCACCTGCCCGGCCCGGCGCCGGAGTTCGCGATCTGCGCCAACGGCGGGCACCTCCTCGTCGACGGGGTCTCCGATCCGGACTGGCGGCGACAGGTGGCCCGTCGGCTCGCCGACGAGTGCGTTCCCCTGGCCGAGATCCGCGCCCACCTGGCCCGCAGTGCCGACCCCGCCTGGCTGCTTAAGGACAGGGTCGCCGAGGACCTCTTCGCCTATCTCGTCGTCGAACGGGCCCTGCTCCCGGACGGCTGGGTGAAGGAACTCGCCGCCTGGGCCGCGCCACGCGGCTGGAACGTCTCCCTCCAGGGCCGCAAGATCTACGTCGTGCCCGACCCGCTCACCAAGAGCGCGGCCGTCCGCGAGGTCGCCCGCCGCACCGGGGCCGCGTTCACTCTCGCCGCCGGTGACTCCCTCCTCGACGCGGACCTCCTGCTCGCCGCCGACCGGGGCTGGCGCCCCGGCCACGGCGAACTCGCCGACTCCGGCTGGAGCGCCCCGCAGGTCACCGCCCTCGCCGAGAACGGGATCGCGGCGGGGGAGGAGATCCTGCGGCAGTTCATCCGTGCGTCCGCCCGGACCCGGGACACGACTGCCGTCGCTTCCTCTTCGTCTTGACGACGCGGGCGGCCACGAAGCCCGCCACGGCGAGCACCGCCACGGCCAGCACCACCTTGGAGTACACCGAGACGTAGCCCGAGACCTCCGCCCAGTTGTCCCCCAGCAGATATCCGGCCATCACGAACACGGTGTTCCACACCGCGCTGCCCAGCGTGGTGAGCCCCAGGAACACCGGCAGCGGCATGCGCTCGATGCCCGCCGGCACGGAGATGAAGCTGCGGAAGAGCGGAATCATCCGCCCGAAGAGCACCGCCTTCGTGCCGTGCTTGGCGAACCACGCCTCGGTCCGTTCGATGTCGGAGACCTTCACCAGCGGGATCCTCCCCGCTATCGCCACCGTCCTGTCGCGCCCCAGCAGGGCACCCACTCCGTACAGCGCGAGCGCCCCGATCACCGAACCCGCCGTCGTCCACAACAGGGCGGCCCACAGGCTCATTTGTCCCGTTCCCGCCGAGAAGCCGGCCAGCGGCAGGATCACTTCGCTCGGCAGCGGCGGGAAGAGGTTCTCCAGGGCGATGGCAAGACCGGCGCCGGGAGCACCCATGGTGTCCATGAGGCTGTTGATCCACTGGGGTGCGCTGCTCGCGCTGGTTTCGATCATGCGTTCCACGCTAGAGGCCCGTCCCTGAACGCACACTGAAGAAGGCCGCCGCGCGGGGGTGCTCGTCCGCTCCCGGACGAGCAACACGCCCACGCCGTCCGCAACAAGCCCGTTCCCGGGCGAAGTCAGTGGATACAGTCGCCGGGTTCAGGCCGTACTCAGGTACGAGGCCGTACTCAGGCAGGTGGGGAGCAGCGCATGAGCAAGGGCAACACCACGAAGATGACCGACGAGCTGTACGCCTACGTCCTCGCGCACAATCCGCCGGTGGACGCGGTGCAGCGGGAGCTGATCAGGACGACCTGGGAGCGCTTCCCGGACTCCGCGATGATGCAGTCCGCCGAGGAACAGGGGCCGTTGCTCGCCTTCCTGGTGCGGCTGACCGGTGCGCGTCACGTCGTCGAGGTCGGGACCTTCACCGGTTTCTCGGCCCTGGCGATGGCGCAGGCGCTGCCGCAGGACGGCAGGCTGATCGCCTGCGACGTGTCCCAGGAGTGGACGGCGTACGGCCGCGAGGCGTGGGCCGCGGCGGGGGTCGCGGACCGGATCGAGCTGCGCATCGCACCCGCCCTGGACACCCTGCGGGCGATGCCGGAGGAGCCGCACATCGACCTCGCCTACCTCGACGCCGACAAGGGCAACTACCTCGCGTACTGGGAGGAGTTGGTGCCCCGGTTGCGGCAGGGCGGGATGATCGTCAGCGACAACGTGCTGTACGGCGGTGCGGTCGTCGACCCGGCCGCGACCGGGGACGGGGCGGCCATCAAGGAGTTCAACGCGCACGTGGCGGCGGACAGGCGGACGGAGAGCGTGATGCTGCCGGTGTCGGACGGCATCACGCTCTCGCGCAAACGGTGAACGGACGGCCTCACGCTTCCGCCGCGATCCGCCTCACGCCCTCACGCTCTCGCGCGCACAGGGAGACGGATCCGCAGCGGGCGCAGGAGGGGGGTCAGCCGCAGCCACCGCCGCCGCAGCAACCGCCCCCGCCCGAGGGCGCCGGGCCCGCGGCGGCGGCGGTCCCGCCGACGGCCACGGCGGACAGCAGCTTGACCGTGTCCTCGTGCCCCTCCGGGCAGGCGGCCGGGGCGGACGACTCGGCCATGGGACGGGACACTTCGAAGGTGGTGCCGCAGGAGCGGCAGCGGTACTCGTATCGGGGCATGGGAACAGGCTAAGGGCAGCGGCGGCCCGCCGGGAGCGGTCCCTCGGTCAGGCCCCCGCGCCCCGCTCCTCGCGGATCTCCGACACGACACGGGACACCGTGCGACGCACCGCCTCCGTCTCGGTGAGGAAGTGCCAGTAGTCGGGGTGGCGTCCCTCCAGGGCGGCGGTGGCGCGCTCCAGGCGGGCCACCGCGTCGTCCAGCGGCCGGGCGTGCCGGGGGTCGGGGGTGTTGCGTCCCGCCATCGCGAGGCGCTGGGCGTCGCGGATCGCGAAACGGGTGCGCTGTATCTCCTGCTGCGGGTCCTTGGCGACCGCGTCGAGGCGCTGGAGACGGTCGCCCGCCGCGGAGACGGCCTCGTCCGTGCCGTTGAGGAGGGCCCGGACGGTACTGAGGAGCGACGTGGCGTCCGGCCAGCGCTGTTCGGCGCGGGCCTGTGCGGCTTCCTTGAGGCGTTCCTCCGCCAGGCGCACATTGTCCGCGGCCTGGTCCGGGACCTGCTGGAGGTCCTGCCAGCAGGCGGCGGTGAACCGCCGCCGCAGTTCGCTCAGCACCGGATCGACCTTGCCGGCCCGGGTGGTCAGGGCCTGCGCCCGGGTACGGAGCGACACCAGACGCTTGTCGATCTCCGCCGCCCGCTCGGGCAGCCGTACCGCCTCGGCCCGTACCGCCTCCGCGTCCCGCTGTACGTGCTCGGCGCGCGCCAGGGTCTCCGGCACGCCGTGCTGGCCCGCGCCCTGGTTCAGCTTGGTCAGCTCGGGGGCGAGCGCCGCGAGCCGGGCGGCGAGGTCGTCCGCGCGCAGGCCGGCCGCCCGTACGGCGTCCAGCGCGTTGCTCGCGGCGAGCAGGCCCTGCCGGGCCCGCTCCACCGCCGGGGCGAGCCGCGCGAGCTGCGTCTCCGCCTTGTCGAGCAGCGGCCCGAGCCCCTGCTGGAAGCGGTCGAGCTCGCCCTTGACCCGTACCAGCTCGTCCTTGGCCTTGCCCAGCTCGGTTCTGGCGTGCGACGCCTCGCCCGCGTCGAGGTCGTCGCGCTCCAGGTCGTGGGTGTCGACGGCGGTGATGTAGGCGTGGCTGGCCTCGTCGATGCGCTGCCCGAGTGCGGCGAACTGCTGCGCCGTGCGCTGCGCGCCGGCGGAGCTGTCGACCGCGGAGATCGTCTCGATGGAGATCCGCAGGTCGCGCTGTGCCGTGTCCAGCTCGTAGAAGGCCGCCGCCGCGGCGTCCTTCGCCGCCTGCGCGTCGGCCCGCGCGCTCTCGTTGCGCCCGCCGAACCACCGCCGGGTGCCTCCGCCCGTGAAGGCGAGCGGTGCGGCGGAGACGGTGAGCGCGAGGAGCGGAAGCGGCAGGAGCGCGAGCGTCAGCGCGTCGCGGAGGGCCCCTCTGCTCCGAAGGGCGCGTGTCTCCCGGCGGGAGCCCGGCTCCCGTCGCCCCGGACGGGATTCAGGTTCCGGGCGACGCTCGGCCCGACGGCGTACTCGCTGCGTGTGCGGCTGCGCGTGGATCGCCGTCACATCCCTCTCCCGTGCTGTGTTCGCCTGTCCGACCCGGCTGATTCATTCTCCCACCAGGTAATGACGAACACACGGGCCGGTTAGTTCGCGCTTTGCACAGTGACTTCGCCGTTGTCGCTGCGGGCCTTGACCACGTGGGTGCTGCTGTCGGCCTTCGGGACGTCCACCCGCACGTCGCCGTTGTCGCTCGACGCGTCGACCTTGTACGGCGACTTCGGCAGGGTGAGGTGGACGGCCCCGTTGTCGCTGACACCCTCCACCAGGTCCGGGACGGCGGTGAAGCCCAGTTCGATCCGCCCGTTGTCGGACTTGGCGGTCACCGACTTCCCGGAGAGTCCCTCGCCCTCGATCTTGCCGTTGTCGCTCTCCAGACGCAGGTCGCCGCTCATGTCCTTCAGGATCACGGCCCCGTTGTCGGACCTGATCCGCATGTCGGTGTCGAACCCGCTGGCGTGCACGCTGCCGTTGTCGTCGTTCACGGTCACCGCGACGCCGCGCGGCACCTTCAGGCTGTGCCGGGCGGTGCAGTCCTGCGAGAGGCCCTCGCAGTTGACCGTCAGGGTGAGCTTGTCGCCCTTCATCTCCCAGACCGGGTCGGGTCCGCTGCCCAGGAACACCCACCCGTCGACCTGTCGCTCGACCTGTACGTCCTTGACGTCGGCGGGTACGAGTTCCAGGCGGGAGTCGTCCGTGACGACGGTCAGGGTTTTGCCGCTCAGCGGGAACGACTTCCTGTCCACCGGGGCCTGGGAGGCATCCGCGCTGCTGCAGCCGGTGGCGACGACGGCGAGGAGGGCGGCGCCGCCGACGGCGAGGAAGGCGCGGGTCTTCTTGACGGCCATGGTGATCGTTCCCCCTGTTGGTGTGCGTCCTGTAGGCCTCCACGATAGGAACGGGGACGGTGTGCGTACGATCCGGCGGCCCACCGCATCGGAGGTGGGGGTAACCCCCCGGTACCCCGCCGCGGGCTTCCGGCCGGCCGCTCGCAGCGGCTCCGGCCTCCCGCCCGAGCTCATCGCACCCTCCCCGGACCGCCCCGGGATCGGATTGCGAAGCAGCCCACCTGGCCATGTACGCTGTTGCCTCATGCCGGGCGCGTAGCTCAGGGGTAGAGCGCCGCCCTTACAAGGCGGATGTCGGCGGTTCGAAACCGTCCGCGCCCACCGGAAGAACCCTTGAAGGCCCTGGCCGAGCGTCTACTCGCTCGGCCAGGGCCTTCGGCGTGCGCGCCGACTCCTGCGGCGCTCCGGGCGGAGGGGCGGGCGCTCGCGGAACGCGGTTCCGGCTGTGCGGGGGCCGTTGTCAGTGCGGCTGGCTACCGTTGTCCGTATGTGCCGCAGCATCAGGACGCTCAGACCGCCCGCCATTCCCGAAGAGGCCACGGAGGAGGAGATCGCCGCCGCAGCGCTCCAGTACGTACGGAAGATCTCCGGGTTCCGCGCGCCCGCCGCGCACAACCAGGAGGTGTTCGATCAGGCCGTGAGGGAGGTGGCCGAGGCGTCGGCGAGGCTGCTGGCGGGCCTGGAGGTGCGGGGGCGGCGGACCACGTAGGCCGCGACGGCTCCCGCGACGAACAGGGCCAGCACGGACAGGCCGGTGCTCAGCCAGCTCGATCCCAGCCACTGGCCGCCGAAGTAGCCGAGCCCCACGCTGTAGACAGCCCAGGCGACTCCCGCCAGCGCCGACCACGGGACGAACTCCTTCGCCCGGCGGTGCGCCGCGCCCGCGCCCAGTGAGACCACGGAGCGGCCGGCCGGTGCGAAGCGGGCGATGACGACCAGGATGCCGCCGCCTCTGCTGAGCGCGGTGCCCAGTCGTTCCTGCGCGCTGGTCAGCCGACGGGAGCGCGCGATGGCCCGGTCCAGACGTGCCCCGCCGCGCCAGGCCAGCCGGTAGGCCGCCACGTCACCGAGCAGGGAGGCGGTCGCCGCGCACAGGGCGAGCAGGAGCAGGTCGGGCAGGTCCTGCGCGAAGGAGTCCGGGACGGCCGCGTTGGTCGCGCCCGCCGCCGCGGCGGTGGACGCGGTGATCACCAGTACGCCGCTCGGCAGGATCGGCAGGAACACGTCCAGCACGATCGAGACGCCGATGACCGCGTATATCCATGGTCCTGCGGTCAGCGCCCCAAGGCTCTCCAGCACTGCGAACTCCCCGGTGGGTCAGGATCAACGCCGCGACGTCGCGAGGGGAGCGGCAGGGGCGGCTTAACAGCGGTCCAGCCTACGCCTGACGTGACGTCCGGTTGCCCGTGGGGCGGCTGATGTCGGGGAGATCACGTCGTGGGGTGTGGCCGCCTTCGCCCGGGGGCGGGCCCCGCCGGGTGGGCGTTCACCCGACTGCCGCATCGGAGGCGACGGCGGTACGGGGTGCGCGGAGTGTGATCCGGGGGAGGGACGCGCGACGCCGCGCAGGCACAGGGCGCGGGGACGGCCCGCATCCGGCAGGCGGGGACGGCCCGGAAATCAGGGGGTTCACCCCGGAGGAGTCACCATGGCAGGTCGGAATCCGTGGCAGAAGCGGGTGCGGACGGGGCCGTTGCGTCCGGTGGCGCTGGCGACCGCCGCGCTGCTCGCCGGGACCTTGGTCACGGCCGGACCCGCATCCGCGGGGGACCTCGTGGGCGGTCGTGGCGGCGACGGCACGGGGCTCACGGTCGGGGGACGTTTCGCCCCCGCTTCGGCCGGCCGCACGCCCGCGGCCGTGACGTACGAGCCGCGGCTGGTTCCGGTCGGAGGCTGGATACGGATCCAGCAGAAGGTCGACCGCAGGGGGACGACAGTCGCCGTGCGGGTGAAGGGCCTCGCGCCGGGGCACGCGTTCGGGATGCACGTGCACGAGAAGCCGTGCGGCGCCGACCCGGAGGCCGCGGGCAAGCACTACCAGCACGTGAAGGACCCCCGGCAGGTGAACGCCCACAACGAGGTCTGGCTCGACTTCACCACCGACCGGTCCGGCAGCGCCGAGGCGAGCGCCCATCACGCCTGGGGCCTGCCGGCGGGCGCCGCGGGCTCGGTGGTCCTGCACCGCGAGCAGGGCGGCGCGGGCGAGCGCGTCGGCTGCTTCACGGTGCCGTTCGGCCGGTTCCGGACGGGCGTCGGGTGAGCCGTCGGCACCGCGCGTGAGGCAGCGGCGTGAGGTGCCGTGGGAGGGGCGTGCGGGAGGTGCCGCGCGTGAGGTACCAGGCGTGAGGCAGTGCGCGGGAGGGGCGTGCGGACCGTCGAGCGGGATCGGTCCGCACGCGTGCCACCGCGGCCCGTGGCGAGGCCGTACGGGCTCAGGCGGCCGCCGCCGGGGTGCGCGGCTCCTCCTGGGATGCGGCCGGCCGCGTACGGCGGGACGTCAGGAGGCGGTCCACCGCGACCGCGCCGGGTCCGGTGAAGATCAGCAGCAGGAACGACCAGCAGAACATCGCGGACGCTTCGCCGCCGTTCTCCAGCGGCCACAGTGCCTCCGGCTGGTGCATCACGAAGTACGCGTACGCCATGGAGCCGGAGGAGATCAAGGCCGCCGTCCTGGTGAACAGGCCGAGGGCCACCAGCGTGCCGCCGACCAGTTGGATCACCGCTGCGTACCATCCCGGCCAGGATCCGGCGGGCACCGTGCCGCCGGTGCCGCCCGCACCGCCCAGCACCCCGAAGAGCGAGGCGGCGCCGTGGCAGGCGAAGAGCAGACCGGTGACGAAGCGGAAGAGGGCCAGCGCGTACGGCCCGGCCTCCGTCAGCCGTGCGGAGAGGCCGGACGACGCTGGGGGGCCGGAGGGGGAGGCGGGCGTGGAGGGGGCAGTCATGGGTGTGGGGACTCCTCGGTGGAGGCCTGGGGAGGGCCTGGTGGGTACGCAGCTCGAAGGGACGTGCGTTGCCAGGAGGTTAGGTAAGCCTCACTGTGCTTGCAAGTTCAACTTTCTGGTCATGGCCGAATTTCACTCCCAAGTGGCGCTTCTCTTACGGTAGTTGCCCTCTTTGTGTCATTCCTGTGTCAGATCTGTGGTCATGACGGTGGTGAGGCGGGCCTTGCCGCTGCCCTGCTGTCCGCCGCGCAGCCGCTGTGCCTGGTCCAGTCGCAGCCGTGCCGCGCGTCCGCGCATCGTCAGGGTCATCAGCTGGTTCCCGAACCACGGCCCGCCCGTCCGTCGCCACCGCAGCAGCGGCTCGCCCAGCCGGCCGTGCCGGGCCAGCCGTCGCCCCAGCCGCCTGCCGGTCGCGCTCCAGCCGAAGCGGAATCCGAGTTTGATCGAGGACGGGATGCCGTTGTGCACCGGTGAGCAGGTCAGCTGGAGGACCCTCGCGGTGGCCGGTGTCGCGTCGGCCGGCCACTCGGTGGGCTCGGCGACGTACGCGTGGTGGACGTCGCCCGACAGCACGCACACCGTGGCCGGGGCGTTCGGACCGCTGCCCACCTCCGCGATCAGCCGGGCCATGCGCGCGAACGACTCGGGGAAGGCCGCCCAGTGCTCCAGGTCCGAGCGCCTGCGCAGGTCCTCGGCGAACCTGGCCCAGCGCGGGCCCCGCAGCCCTGCCGCGAGCGCGGCGTTCCACGCCTCCGCGTCGTGGATCAGCGGCGGCAGCAGCCAGGGCAGCGAAGTGCCGATCAGCAGGTGGTCGCAGCGCCGCGAGTCGTCCAGCACCTGGTCGGCGAGCCAGCGCGCCTCGTCCTCGTCGAGCATCGCCCGCGACCCCTCCTCCAGCACGCGTGCGGCCCGGGTGTCCACCATGAGTAGCCGTACGGATCCGAAGTCGCGCCGGTAGCTCCAGCGCACGGAGACGGGGTCCTGGTCGGCCCGGTCAGCGAACTCGCGCAGGATCTCCGTCCCGTCCGCGGCGGCGCGCACCTGCGCGTACAGCTCGTCCGCGGCCAGGTCCTCGGGAGAGAGGTTGCCCAGGTGCTGGTAGACCCAGTACGACATCAGGCCGCTGAGAATGCGCTCGCGCCACCACGGGGTGGCCCGCATGTCGGCGACCCAGGCGGCGCTGGTGTTCCAGTCGTCGATGACGTCGTGGTCGTCGAAGATCATGCAGGTGGGAACGGTGGACAGCAGCCAGCGGACGCCCGGGTCGAGCCAGGACTCGTAGTAGAGGCGGGTGTACTCCTCGTAGTCCGCGACCTCCACGCCCGGCGGCTCGCGCAGGTCGCGTCGGGCGGCCAGCCAGCGGCGGGTGGCCTTGGAGATCTCGTCCGCGTACACCTGGTCGCCCAGCAGGAGCAGGGCGTCCGGCCGCTCGCCGTCGGGGTCGCGGGCGATGCGCGCCGAGAGCGTGTCCAGCGCGTCCGGGCCCGCCGGGTCCTTCGAGTCCTCGGCGGGGGCCGCCCACCGGCACGAACCGAACGTGAGCACCGCCGAGTCCGCACCGGGGAGCGGCGTGTCGATGGTGCTCGGCGGGAAACCGGAATCCGGCGGCGGCCACACCGTGTCGGCACCGAGCCGCACCTCGTACGGCGTCGACGTGCCAGGTCGCAGCCCGGTGACCACGATCAGCGCGTAGTGGTGCCCGGCCACCTGGAACGTCTCCGCGCTGCCCCCGCCGCCGCCCTCGCAGACGACCTCGGCGGTGCAGGGCCGTTCCGTCTCTACCCAGACGGTCGCGGTGTCACCGTTCTCCCAGTCGACGTACCGCAGTACTGGTCCCAGCCGCAGCCCGGTCATGTGCCCTCCTCCGTCGTCCCCCGTGCGGGGCCACGGCCCCGTAGGGTACGGAACGACAGGGGTGGGCGGGGGAGTTCCGCGCGTCAACTTCCCATTGACTTCGATCCCGCGGCCGCGCCGGCCGCGCGTGCCCCACCGGCTCCCGGCGGGGCCGCTCCGTGGGGTCGTGCGGGGTGTCGTGCGGCTCAGCAGTTCTTGAGGGCGCCTTGCAGGGCGGTCTTCTCGGCCTGGTCGACCGACAGCTTCCAGTGGTGCTTCACGTGCACCCACATCCGGACGTACGTGCAGGTGTACGCGGTCCGCGGCGGCAGCCACCTGGCCGGGTCCTTGTCGCCCTTCGCCTGGTTCACGTTGTCGGTGACGGCGATGAGCTGCGGGCGGGCCAGGTCGTTGGCGAAGGCCTGGCGGTCGGCGGTCGTCCAGTTCCTCGCGCCCGAGCGCCACGCCTCGGCGAGCGGGACCATGTGGTCGATGTCCACGTCGGAGGCCGCGGTCCAGGTGGCGCCGTCGAACTCGGAGTACCAACTGCCGCTCACCGCAGCGCACTTGGAGTCCTGCTGGACGTTCCTGCCGTCACGCTTGAGGACGACCTCGCGGGTGTTGCAGGCGCCGGACTGGGTGCTCCAGTGCGGGAACTTCTCCCGGCTGTATCCGTCCGATGTGCCTTCCGCCTGCACGGTCAGGGCGGCGAGGTAGGTGCGCGCGGCGCTCGCGTCGACGGGCGGGGGCGGCGCGGCCACCGCGCTGGAAGACGTGGCGAGCAGGCCGACGGCGGCGAGGGTGGTGGCTCCGGCGGCGACGGCGGCGCGACGCGCGTAGAAACTCGCGGTGCGGGCGAAGGCGTGGCGTGACATACGAACTCCCGTGTTGTGGGGGGAAGTTGAGCCGCGCGTCCCATCAACTCCCGCACGGCACGGCCATCGTGGCGGCGCCGGGTTTCCGGGAGGCGTGCGCCAGGTAACAGAGTGACGTCATGGGCACGTCATATCAAGGTGTTCACGGGGTTCCGACGATTCATCACGGGACGCCCACAAAGGAGAGTTGAGCCCCGGGGGAGGGTAAGGAGATGGGAGCGAGGCAAGGGGGTGGGCTGCTCGGGGTGGCGCGGTGATCGCCCCGGCGGTTTCCCGCCTGCTGCCGTCGAGAACCCCCCTGCTCGCCCCGGTCGCTGTGCTCGCCCCGGCCGCCGTGCTCGCCGTGCTGCTCGCTCTGGCTGCTCTGCTCACCGTGGTGGCCGTGGTGGCCGTACTCGTCGTGGTGGCCGTGGTCGCCGTGGTCGCCGTGGTGGCCGTGGTCGCCGCGATGGCCCTGTCGGCGCGGACGTCCCGTACCCTGGGACGCGCAGAAGGGGAGTAGCTCTTCGCCGGACCGTCGACATACTGCTGAGTTCGCTCAGCCGGCGCCCGGAGGCCCGCGCCGACACCACCGTGTCAGCGCGTCGGCCAGCGAGACCTTCGGCCGCAGTGTTTGTTGTATTCGACGACGCTGCCGTGCCGAAGCGACCCCGGAAACAGGCGGTTCTCTCGGTGCGGACAGCCCGACCGATTGAGGAAGCCGCCGCCCGTGTTCAGCTTCACCGTCATGGCCATCACCTTCGGGACCGTGTTCCTGGCCGAACTCCCCGACAAGACCGCCCTCGCCGGGCTGATGCTCGGCACCCGCTACCGCGCGAGCTACGTCTTCGCGGGCGTCGCCGCCGCCTTCCTCGTGCACGTCTGCATCGCCATCGCGGCGGGCAGCGTCCTGACCCTGCTGCCCCAGTGGATCGTGCAGACCGTGGTGGGCCTCCTGTTCCTGGCGGGAGCCATGGTGCTCCTGTTCAAGAAGGACGACGGCGAGGAAGAGATCAAGCCGCCGCAGGACCAGTCCTTCTGGAAGGTCTCCGGCGCGGGATTCATGCTCATCCTGGTCGCGGAGTTCGGCGACCTCACGCAGATCATGACGGCCACGCTGGCCGCACGCTACGAGAACCCGGTCTCCGTCGGCATCGGCGCGGTCCTCGCGCTGTGGGCGGTGGCGGGGCTCGGCATCGTGGGCGGGCAGGCGCTGATGAAGCGGGTGCCGCTGCGGCTGATCACCAAGGTGGCCGCCTGCCTGATGCTGGCACTGGCGGCCTTCAGTCTGTACGAGGCGGTCTCGGGCTGAGGCCGGGCCGCGTCACGGACACGCGGAGGGGGCGGCCCGCGGCGAGAACCGCGGGCCGCCCCCTCCGCGTACGTACGGAAAAACGCCAGGCGCACGGAGAAGCGCCGGGCGGGCGGCGGAGCACCGGGTGCGCGGAATGCGCCGGGCGAGGGCTCAGGCCGTGACGTGCAGGGCCGTGGTGCCGTCCTCGGCGGTGACGACGCGAACCTGCGTCAGGTCCCGCACGAGCACCGTCGGGTCGTGGGCGCCCGCGCGCGGGCCGACGCCCAGCACCCGCATCCCCGCCGCCCGGCCCGCCGCGATGCCCGCCCCGGAGTCCTCGAAGACGATGCAGTCCGACGCGTCGAAGCCCAGCTCGGCCGCGCCCTTGAGGAAGCCCTCCGGGTCCGGCTTGCTCGCGGAGACCAACTCGGCGGTGATCCGGGTGCGGGGCATCGGCAGCGCGGCGGCGCTCATCCGGGCCTGCGCCAGCTTCTCGTCGGCCGAGGTGACCAGGGCGTGCGGCAGGCGGGCCAGCGCCGCCATGAACTCGGGCGCGCCGGGGACCGGGACGACGCCCTCGGTGTCGGCGGTCTCCTTGGCCAGCATGGCCTTGTTGTCGGCGTGGTTCTGCTCCATGGGCCGGTCCGGGAGGAGAACCGCCATCGTCGCGTACCCCTGCCGTCCGTGGACGACCTTGAGCGCCTCGTCCGGGTCCAGGCCGTGGTCGAGCGCCCACTCGCGCCAGCAGCGCTCGACCACCGCGTCGGAGTTGACGAGCGTGCCGTCCATGTCCAGGAGGAGTGCCTTGAAGGGCAGAACGGTGGGCTGGGCGGGGGTGGCCGTCATGTACGGACTCCAGAGCGCTGGGGGCGGGCGCGCGGTGCCTGCGCGGGGCGCGGGCGCGCGGCGCGGAAAAAGAAAACAAGCGGTTCCGTCCACCGGTCAGGGTACGCGGACGGAACCACTTTGTTCTTACACGATACAAAAGAGGGCGGGCTCGCGCCACCCCGGCCCCCGTCGGCACGGCTACGGCGCGTCGGTCCTGGCCTCCAGGGCGGCGCGGGTGGCGGGGCCGTAGACGCCCTCGGGGTCGCCGTCGATGTCCTGGTAGCGCTGGAAGTTCGTCACGGCGTCCTCCACGCCGGAGTCGTAGCGGCCGTTCCGCGGGCCGAAGTAGAGCCACAGCTGGGACAGCCGGCCCTGGAGCTCCCGTACCTCGGGGCCCCGGGCACCTCTCGCGAGGGAAGCGGGCGGCGCCGCGTCCTCCGGCGGCTTCGCAGATGTCGACGCGGCAGGCGGCGGAGGGCTGGGGGCGTGCGACGGAGGTGCCGTGGGGGAGGCGGACAGCGGCGGTGTCGGCGTCGGCGTCGGAGTCGCGGAGCGGGACGCACTGGTCGGCGTGGGCAGGGCGCTGCGGGTCCGGACGACGGTCGCGGTCGTGGAGGGGGACACGGGCCCCGTCGGGGACGGGCCGGCGGCGGACTCGACGAGCAGCGTCGCCGCGGAACTGGGCGAGGCCGCGGGCAGGGCCCGGGTGGCGTCCGGGCCGCTGTCGAAGACACCCGCGGCGTAGGCGGCCCCGGCCGTCACGACCACGGCCGCGGCGGCCGCGAGGAGGACGGTACGGGTGCCGCGCCCGGAGCGGGCCCCGGACCTGCCGCCGGCGGCGTACGCGCCGGAGGCGGCGGGGGCCGCGGGGGCGTACGTGCCGGGACCGTCAGGGGGTCCGGCGTAGTACGTGCCGGGACCGTCTGGGGGTCCGGAGCCGTACGTGCTGGGACCGTCGGAGGCAGCGGGGGCGTACGCGCCGGGATCGTCGGAGGCGGCGGAGGGTGGCGGGGGGAACGGGCCGGGCCCCGGGGCGTACGGAGGGCGGGCCGCGCCGGTGCCCGCTTCGTCGAGGGGGACGTTCGGGTTTCCGGCGTGGTCCGTGCCCGCTTCGTGGCCGGGGGCGTACGGGCCTCCACCGGCGGCAACCGCGCGCAACGGCATCGTGTCCGCGGCGTCGGAAGCCCCGGAAGCCCCGGAAGCCCCGGACTCGTCGGGTGCCGGGGCGCGGGCCGCGGAGTCGTACGGGGTCGCCCGCCCGTGCGAGGTCGCCCGCCCGTGCGGGTCGCCCCGGCCCGCGTCGCCCAGCGGTATCGCCGGGCCCGCGGCATCCCGCGGTGGCGGCTCGTCCTGCGGGTGGGCCAGGTTGACGTAGGGGCGGATGCGGAGCGGGTTGAAGTCCTCCGCGTCGGCCAGGTCCGCCGTGCGCCCGGCGTGGTGTGCGTCGGCGGCGCGGCGGGCGCAGTCGCAGACGGGTCCGCCGGGGCCCGGTCTGTTTCCGTCCGGTGCCGCCCGCTCCGTACCGCATTCCGGACATGGGTGTCCGTTTTCCATGGCGTCCCCTCCCTCGAAACTGCCAGCGATTATGCAGACCCGGGAGCGGGGGCCCGACGGGCAGGGGCGGGGAGCGGGGCGTCAGTGTCCGGCAGGGGTCTCGACAGGGGCGAGGTCCTTGACGTACCAGTGCTCGGCGTACTGCGCCGCATTGTGCGCGGGGGCCTCGCGGTAGCCGTGCTTGACGTACAGGCCCCGCGCCTCCACCAGGTCGTTGCGGGTGTCGAGTTGGATACGCCGTACGCCGTACGCCCGTGCCGCCGCCTCGACGGCCTCCAGCAGCAGGCCGCCGCCGCCCGTACCGCGTGCCTCCGGACGGACGAACACCCTTGTCAGTTCGGCGAGTTCCTCGTCCACCAGGACCAGCCCCGCGCAGCCGGACGGCTTGCCCGCGTACCACCCCACGAAGAACGCGCCGGTCGGCGGGGCGAGCAGCTCGGTGCCGTCGTCGGTCAGCCCCTCGTCGATCTCCTGCTCGGTGGCCGCCCGGTTCCAGTAGCGGCTGGCGACCTCGTCGTAGTAGTCGCGGCGCAGGGCGGTCGCGTCGGGGGTGTCGGGCCGTTCGGCGGTGATGATCCAGGTCATGTCGCCTCTGTACAGGGTGCGGTGACCGTTTGGCCATCGCTTTACGGGCTACCCGATGGGCGAGAGGCCCTTGTCGGGCATGACGTACCGGGCCTCGCGCACCGGACCAAGTACCGGAAAGGCAGAACATGTCCACAGTCCTGATCATTGTGTTGATCGTGGTGGTCGTGATCGCCGTCGCAGCGGCCGTCGTCTTCCTCGGTCCCGGACGGGGCCGCGTGGGCGGCACGAGCCTGAAGCGGCGGTTCGGCCCCGAATACGAACGGGTGCTGGAGCGGCACGGCGGCGACAGCAAGGCCGCCGAGCACGAGCTGGCGGAACGGGTGAAGCGGCACGGCGACTTCCGGCCGCGCGAGCTGTCGCGCGAGCGCCACGAGACGTACGTCGCCCAATGGGCGGGCGTGCAGGAGCAGTTCGTCGACTCGCCGCAGAAGGCGGTCGCGGACGCCGACCGGCTGCTGTCCCGCGTCGCCGTCGACCGGGGCTACCCGGAGAGCGAGGGCGAGCAGCTGGACGCCCTGTCCGTGCACCACGCCGGCCACGTCGAAGGCTTCCGCAGGGTCCGGCGCGCGGCGCGCGGCGAGGGCGGCACGGAGGAGATGCGGGAGGCCGTCGTCGAGGCCCGTGCGCTCTTCGAGGAACTGGTCACCGAGCACGGCACCGGTCACGGAACGGGCCACGGAAAGCACGCCCACGACGGCGAGCGACACGCGGACGGACAGCACGGCGAGAAGCACGGCTCGAACCGGCCGCGCCTGATGGGGCGGCACGCCAAGGGGAGTGGAGTCTGACATGGCACGCCAAGGTGACGAAAGCAACGACGGCCGTCTCGGGGACGCGGGCGCGCAGCGCGCCGCAGCGCCCTCCGAGCGCGGAACCCAGGCGGACCCGGGCGCCCTGCACGACCCCGTGCAGGCCGAACGCACGCGCAGCGCACAGGAATACGGGGTGAGTGGCGCGGGCGCCTCGGACGAGGTGGGCCCACTGCGCCGACCGTCGGGCGGGCACGCCGGGACCACCGGAGGCGGCCTGGACGGCAGCGGCCAGGACCCGCGCGACCCCGCGACCGCCCGGAGCCTCGACACCGAGTCCGGCGTCGGCCGGGGCGCTGACACCGGCACCCTTCCGGGCGGCGGCCGGGACGCGGGCGCCGGTACCGCCGGGCCCGGGGGCGGAGCCCAGCTCCTCCCGCACGGTGAGCGCGACAAGCTGGGACTGCGCCTGCAACAGGCCGTCAACCAGTTCGTCGACGAGCCGCGGCGTGCGGTCGAGGAGGCCGACCACGTGCTGGAGGAGGCCACCCGCCACATCGCGGAAACCCTCGCCGAGCACCGCCGTTCGCTCCGCGGCGCCTGGGAGTCCAAGGACCGGGGAACGGAGACGGAGGAACTGCGGGTGGCCCTGCGCAAGTACCGCGAGGTGACGGAGCGCCTGTTGCAGATGTAGGAGTGCTCAGGCCGTCTTCGGGGCGGCCTGCTGGACCACCTCGAACGACCACACGGTGGAGCCGGAGGCGGCGGGTGCGGGACGCCCGCCGCCTTCCGCGCTGCCCGCACCCTGCTGGTGGGCGGCCTTCATCGGGCCCTCCATCCACGCCTGGAAGGACGCCTCGTCGCGCCAGCGCGTGTACACCAGGTACTGGTCGGTGCCCTCGACGGGCCGCAGCAGCTCGAACCACTCGAACCCGTCGGAACTCTCCACGGCCCCGGCCCGGGACGCGAACCGCTTCTCCAGGACCTCCCGCTGCTCGTCCGGCACGGTCAGGGCGTTGATCTTTACCACGCTAGGCACATGACACCTCTCAGAAAGTACAGGCCGGGCGCTGCACCTAGCTTTGATCACGTGCGAGCAGTCTCCTACATACGTCAGTCAAAGCGTCGTGAAGACGACTCCCAGGGTTCCCATCCTGCGTTCTGTTCGAGTGCGTTCGTGATCACTCGGGCACCCGTCGCGTGCGACTAGGAAAGTGGCTCTTGTGCCGTACCCCTGCCGGGGGCGGTCCTAGCCCGCTCACTGCTGTGCCCACCATGGGGCTCCGATGCTGCCCGCTGCGGTGACGAGCGAGACGAGCCATACGAGGACGCGTGGGAACAGCGAAGCGGCTAGCACTCCTGTTCCTTTGTGTCCTTCGGAGTGGGGTCCTGCCCGTGAGGCAGTGCGCTGCGAGCGATTGCCGCGAGGACGCACGCCGTCGCCCCATACACGACGGCGAGCTGCACGCGCACATCAACGTTCTCCATCCGCAAGTGCCATTTACCGAGGCGGAGTTCTACCTTGCTGCTGCTGGTGTGTTCCGCGTCAGCGAGGGAGGCGAGATCAGACATGGGGGCAGGACACATCATCCCGTGCGGTGCGTCAACTTCCCTCCCCCAGTACACCGAGAGGTACCCCCTGCCCCGCAAGCCCCGCCCCTCGTGCTCTGTCCCGGGGTGACGACCGACTTGGGCGAAGCCGACGACAAGCCTGTCCTCCGCACGCGCATTGACTTCTACTGCGGTATTGCCCTGTTCAGCGGCAAGGCAGCCGCACGCCTGACCAACGTTCTCAACGGCTGACACCCACACCACAGGGCCCCGTGCTCGTCACCCTCCGGGGCGAGCCGACTTCGCAGTTCACGGCCTATTGGATCGCCGTACTCAGGCACCCCGCTCAAATGCCTCAAGGCGTTGGTATGCCTCTCGCAGATCGGAGGCTTCCGGCAACTGCCGTGCCTCAGCTGCTGTCACTACTTCCAGTGCACGCCAGTGATTCGAGGGCACCACTCGACCGGAGAGAATTGCCCGCTGGGCTGCATTGCACGCTTCATCCAATCGGTTACCGGCGACCAGCGCCAGGGCCAGATCGATGTTCGCGGACGCGACACGACGCGGCCATTTTCCGACGTCTTCGGCCGGGGACAGTTTGGCGATCACTTCCCGTGCGTGCATTTCGGCGGAAGGATCCCCAATCCATGCCAGTGTCGTTGCTGTGTATGAGAGGGTCTTCCCAGTGTCGTACTCGTAGTGGTGTTCCCGACCCTTTCGGGGAACGAGTGAATTCGACATGAGTTGGACCTTTTCAATAGCTGCGTACGTCCCTTTCTGATCTCCTAGGCGTGCTCGTGCTCGTCCTTCCTGTGCCGTCGACTGGATAGCCGCAGAGCTACCGCCAGGTGCGAGCTGTTGCGCGACTAGAGACAGCTCCAACGCGCGACCGTAATCACCCTCCGTGAGAACGCGCCATGCGTCCGTTTCATAACACCACGCTTGGATCTCCGTGTGGTCGGCGTGCTGAGCAAGCGTTGCGGCCGTCTGCAATCGAGCGGTTGCGGCATCGTCCTGGTGCAGATCAATATGTAGTGTCGCGCCGAGAAGTTGGAACCATCCGCCGACGACAAACAGACGGCGTTGTTCGCCGAGCGTCATGCGCGCATTCATGAGATGTGCGACGTAGGAGGAATGCTTTCGAACGCGTTCCAAGAGATCTTGAGGTGGAGACACCGGGTATTTCATGGCCAGATCATCAAAGGCGTGTTCAAGCCTTTCGAGGGTGCCCTTTCCGACGTCGCTCGCCCCTACGCGGCGGGCGAGTTCCAGCGCTTCGAATTCATCGTCAGTGTTCGGTGTGGGAACAGTCATCCATGGATTGGACGGCAGTGCGGGCACGAGAGCGTCGGGGGTCAGCAGTAGGTCGAGTTCGGACGCCGTGACTCGCAACGCCTTAGCGATCTTGGGGCGCTGCCATGGTTGGGGGCCGGTTTCCCCGCTCTCCCAGCGCTGGACAGTCGAGCGGTCCACTCCGGCCGCTTCCGCGAACCGTTCTTGATTGAACCCGCACGCCTTGCGCCGTTCCGCGAACTTGCGCCGCCTGGTCGTCATGGTTGGCCCCTCTCCCTCCGGGTTCCGTTCGCCCAAGTCAGCCTAGCCAGTGCGGCCGATCTGAGGCCCGGATGAGGCGTAAGTGCGGCCTTTCTGCGGTGGTGTTGATCAAGCTTCGGCTCTTCGCTTGGGACATGTACGGAGGTACCCGATACCGGACGGCGAGAGGCGTCACATGCGTAGGTACGTGGTTGACCGCGAAGGCTTGATCGGCGAAATGGTGGACGAGGACGGCGCGGGCAACGTACGGCTTCGTCCACCCGGTGGGGGTGCTGAACGCGCTTGCTCCGCTGAGGAGCTGAGACCGCCGACGCCCGAGGAACTGGAGCGCGCGCGTACCTACGCCACTCCTGTACGGGAGGCGGTTCGGCCGTGACTCGTTCCGTGTTCCGGTATGTGCGGTACCGACTCGTCTCCCACCCGACGGGGGGTGTCACCATGACGGCCCGCTGTCTGGACCCTGAGTGTCTTTGGGACTTGACCCCGACGAGCGACCTTTCCGCCGGCGGAGAAGCGGTGATGCGGCACACGGCGGCTTCCCGTCACGCGATGTTCGCCCGGACGTACGAGGACGTGGCGTGCGTGGTGCTTGTCGACCGCGAGGAGCAAGAGCGGCGGGCGGAGACCAACCAGCGTGAGGGTGCTGCGGCTCGGGCACGCGAAATGTCCGAGGAGCGGCACGAACGGGCGGGCCAGTGAGGTTCGTGGCCGTGACGCTGTGGGTGCTGCTGTGGGCCGCTCTCGGTGTTGCTGCGGTCATAGCACGCACCCCCTAGATTCCCGGCCCCCGTCCGAGGGCCCCTCTCAGCGGGGACGGTCCGGGCGGGGGCTGGGGCAAGGTGTCCGCCCCGGTGATCGCTTTTGGTCGAGTGCGCCGGGGCGGACTGCACAACGCACGACGGCGCGGGGACCGACTCCCCGCACCTACGGCGAAAGGATGTGCAAGATGACTGCACTGCCTGAGTTCGCGTTCGTCAAGGCGCAGATGTGTCGGGACGCGCGGGTGGACAACTGCCCGGAGGTGGCGACCAACGTTCCCGGCGTCGTGGCGTTGCGGGACAGTGAGCGGCCGGACACCGTGGTCACGATGACTCCGGACCAGTGGGTCACGCTCGCGGACGCCATCAAGGCCGGAGAGTACGACCTGAGCGGCTGAAAGGCAGACCGATGGAGAAGTGCCCGCGCTGCAACGCTGAGTGCCTCACGGACCCGGACAGCGGGTTGCCGTGGTGCGCCGAGTGCGGGACCCACTTCGGGCTGACGCTGGCTGCCTGCCGGGGCTTGTGGTCGTTGCGCAACTCGGCGACCCGCGCCCCCGTCCGGCCACGGAAGCACTAGCCCATCAAACCGCCCCGGCCACCTGTCCATCCCGGCTCCCCGGACAGGTGGGCGGGGCTTCGCTACGACTCCGCTGTCTGCAACCAGAGTTGAGCCCCGCGAGCGGAGATCTATGTGAGTGACTTGACGCACTCCTTGATCTTCACGATGCTCATGCGTTCCATCCTGCCGTACGGGTCCCGCACCGCTCCCCGGCGGGCTCCCGCACGCGGGGCAGCGACGGTGCGTGCTCGGGGCCGGTACGCCCCGGGTGCGCTTAATGGGTGGCAGTCGGGGCGTACCGGCGGCTAGAACAGAGGCTCGTGATCGCAGCGGTACGGAGCAGGGTGGAGCAGGTCGTGACGGGTCGGGGCGTAGAGGCGTTCTTCAGGGACGGGCGGCTCACCTCCGTACCGCGCAAGCCGGGGCGGCGGGAGGAGTTGCTCGCGCACCTGACGCGGACGCTCTTCGCGGAGGGCCGTCCCTACACCGAGCGCGAGGTCAACGACACCCTCAGGACCGTGCACGAGGACTGTTCGGCGCTGCGCCGCTATCTCGTCGAGGGCGGCTTCCTGGCCCGTACGAGGGACGGCAGCAGCTACCACAGGGTGCACTGAGCCGAGGGCTGAGTCAGGGCGCGCGGGCCCCCGGGGCCGTGGCGGTGCGTGCGTCGCATCGTCTCGCCTCAGCGGCCTCAGCGGCCTCAGCGGCCTCGCCTCGGTCGCGGGCGCGGGCCGTCGCTCACCCCCTGGTGACCCGCAGTTCCTTGATTCCGTTGAGCCAGGCCGAGCGCAGCCGCCTCGGGTCGGCCGACAGCCGCAGGTCGGGCAGCGCGTCCGCGAGCGCTTCGAAGATCAGGTCGATCTCCAGCACGGCGAGGGACTTGCCCAGGCAGAAGTGCGGGCCGCCGCCGCCGAAACCCAGGTGCGGGTTGGGATCGCGGGTGATGTCGAACTTCTCCGGATCGGTGAAGACCTCCGGGTCGTGATTGGCGGAGGAGTAGAACAGCCCGACCCGCTGGCCCTCCTTGATGCGCTGTCCGCCCAGTTCCACGTCCCGGGTGGCGGTCCGCTGGAAGGACACCACCGGGGTCGCCCAGCGGACGATCTCCTCGGCGGCGGTCCGCGGGCGTTCCCTCTTGTACAGCTCCCACTGCGCGGGATGGGTGAGGAAGGCGTGCATGCCGTGGCTGATGGCGTTGCGGGTGGTCTCGTTGCCGGCCACGGCGAGGAGGATCACGAAGAAGCCGAACTCGTCGGAGCGCAGGTTTCCCTCGCCCTCCGCGGCGACCAGCTGCGACACGATGTCCCTGGCCGGGCACTCGGTGCGTGCCGCCGCCAGGTTCATCGCGTACGAGACGATCTCCATGGCCGCCTCCGTGCCGACCTCCTGGGTGACCGCGTACTCGGGGTCGTCGTACGCCGCCATCTTGTTGGACCAGTCGAAGAGCTTCGTGCGGTCCTCCTGCGGTACGCCGATCAGCTCGGCGATCGCCTGGAGCGGCAGCTCGACGGCGATGCGGGTGACGAAGTCGAAGCTGCCGTCGCCCTTCGCGTCCTTGTCGGCCTCGGCTACAGCCGCTTCGACGATGCGGTGCGCCCGCTCCCGCAGCGCGCCCTCCAGCGAGCGGACGGCGCGCGGGGTGAAGCCGCGCTGGACGATCTGGCGGACCCGGGTGTGTTCCGGGGGGTCCATGTTGAGCATGATCAGCCGCTGGGCCTCGATCTGGTCGCGGCCGATCGACTCGTTGAAACGGATGATCGCGGTGTGGGTGCGGGAGGAGAAGAGTTCGGGGTGCGTGGAGACGTACCGGACGTCCTCGTGCCGCGTCACCGCCCAGTAGCCCGCGTCGTCGAACCCCGCGACGCCGGGTGTCTGTGCGCACCACCACACGGGGGCGGTCCGCCGCATCGTCGCGAACTCCGGAAGGGGGACGCCCGCGTGGAGGACGTCCGGGTCGGTGAAGTCGAAGCCTTCGGGGAGCACGGGGCAGGGCATCGGCAAACTCCCTCTTCCGGTGCGTCTGACGAGCCATCAGAAGTCCTCCGCAAGGTAGTGACGAGTTCTACAAGTGGCAAGCCCCTTGCGCAGTAAGGCAGTTGTTCACGAAACTTGCGGGAGAACTAGAACGCGTACTAATTCCGGCGAGAAGAGGACGAGCTCATGGCCGCGGAACCCGTCATCGTCGAAGCCGTACGGACCCCCATCGGCAAGCGGGGTGGCTCGCTCGCCAACCTGCACCCCGCCTATCTGCTCGGCGAGACCTACCGCGAACTCCTGGGCCGCACCGGCATCCCCGCCGACTGCGTCGAGCAGGTCGTCGGCGGCACGGTCACGCACGCGGGCGAGCAGTCCATGAACCCGGTACGCAACGCCTGGCTCGCGATGGGGCTGCCGTACGAGACCGCCGCGACCACCGTGGACTGCCAGTGCGGATCCTCCCAGCAGGCCAACCACATGGTCGCGAACATGATCGCCGCCGGGGTCATCGACGTAGGGGTCGGCTGCGGCGTCGAGACGATGAGCCGGGTGCCACTGGGCAGCGGCTCCAAACACGGGCCGGGAAAGCCCTTCCCGGACGAGTGGAACGTGGATCTGCCCAACCAGTTCGAAGCGGCGGAGCGGATCGCCCGGCACCGCGGCCTGACCCGCGAACGGGTCGACGCGCTGGGCCTGTCGTCGCAGGAACGGGCGGCGGCGGCCTGGGCGGAGGAGCGCTTCAAGCGGGAGACGTTCGCGGTGCAGGTGCCGACGAACGAGGAGGAGCAGGCCGCGGGGCAGGGCATGTGGCGGCTCGTCGACCGCGACGAGGGGCTGCGCGACACGTCGATGGACGCGCTCGGCCGGCTGAAGCCCGTCATGCCGACCGCGGTGCACACGGCTGGCAACTCCTCGCAGATATCGGACGGCGCCGCCGCCCTGATGTGGGCGTCCAAGCGGATGGCGCGGGCGCTCAAGCTGAAGGCGCGGGCCCGGATCGTCGCCCAGGCCCTGGTCGGCTCGGACCCGCACTACCACCTGGACGGACCGATCGACGCGACGCGGGCGGTGCTCGGCAAGGCCGGCATGTCCCTCAAGGACATCGACCTGGTCGAGATCAACGAGGCCTTCGCCTCGGTGGTGCTGAGCTGGGCGCAGGTCTTCGAGCAGGACCTGGAGAAGGTGAACGTCAACGGCGGGGCCATCGCCCTGGGCCACCCGGTGGGTGCGACCGGTGCCCGGCTGATCACCACGGCACTGCACGAACTGGAGCGCAGGGACAAGGAGTTCGCCCTGATCACCATGTGCGCGGGCGGAGCCCTCGCCACCGCAACGATCATTCAGCGGCTCTGACCGCGCGGGTCGGGAACCCCGGTCACCGGGCCCGCCCCGCCCCGCGGCACGGCTCCGCGATGTCGACGGCACGGCTCACCGCGCGACGGCGGGAGCCGGTGCCGGGGCGGCGGAGACCGGGCCGTGCATCGGAATCGGTGCCGGGGCGGCGGAGACCGGGCCGTGCGTCGGAACCGATCCGGCCGGGCTCAGTACCAGCGGTGGGTCTGCCAGAAGTCCCACGCGTCGCACGGGCTGCCGTAGCGCGAGTTCATGTAGTCCAGACCCCACTCGATCTGGGTCTGCGGGTTGTCCTTCCAGTCCGAGCCGGCCGAGGACATCTTCGACGCGGGGAGCGCCTGGACCAGGCCGTACGCGCCGGAGGAGGCGTTGGTGGCGCGGTGGTTCCAGCCGGACTCGTGCGACACGATCTTGCTGAAGCACTGGTACTGGGCCGCGGGCATCATCCCCTTGGCCGTGTCCTGCGCCGAGGCGGCTGCCGCGGGGGTGGACGTACCGAGGACCGCGCCCGCCGCGCCCAGCAGGGCGGTGGCGCCGACCACGGCGGACTTCTGACGAGCGGAGAAACGGTTCAGGACAGCGAAGGACACGAAGGAAACCCAACGTCGGAGATCAGGACTGCCGCATCGGACCCGGAGAACCCGGGGAAGGAGCGCCACGGCGGAAAGCGGAGGCCGTCCGGCGCCTTGCGACTCACTCAGTGGAGCAGGCACGCCGCAGCCCCGCAAACACCCCTGGTACTAGTGGAGGCAGCGAGACGGGCAGAAGGCACCGCCTCGGGCGTTCGGGGAATGCGCAGGTCGCAGCGGGCGCGAGGGGGGTGGGCGACGAGCGCCCGCGGCTACGGCCCCGCTTAGTGGAGGACCAAGGTCCTATGACCCGACTCACCGCCACGGGGCCCCGCCGGGCACGGAACGGAACCGCCCGGTGACGGCCGGCGGCCCTGGGGCTACCGCGCGTCGGGTGTCCCGGGGGCTTGCGGCGCGTCCGTCCGTACGTCCTCGAAGGCGACCGGCGCCGCGAACGCCGCCCGGCGGGTGGCCCGGCGCAGCGCCTTCAGCAGGGCCGGGCCGACGGTCAGCGTCAGCACGACGGTCAGCACCGCGCGGCCCAGGTCCCAGCCGACCGAGGTGGCCAGGCAGTACGCGAGGAAGCGCACCAGGTTCTCGTGCACCGGGTCGCCCGGGACGAAGGACACGCCCGTGGAGAGCCCGCCGAGGTACGTCCAGCCCTGGAGGTTCATGACCGTGCCGTAGAAGAACGACGCACCGGCCCCGTACACCGCCAGCAGCACCAGCTCGCCCCGGCCGCGCAGCCGCTGCCAGCCCGGCAGCAGTCCCGCCCCCATCGTGAACCAGCCCATGGCCAGCATCTGGAACGGCATCCACGGCCCGACCCCGCCGGTGAGCAGGGCCGAGGCGAAGATCGTGACCGACCCGAGGACGAAGCCGAAGCCGGGCCCCAGCACCCGGCCGCTCAGCACCATCAGGAAGAACATCGGCTCCAGGCCGGCCGTCCCCGCCCCCAGCGGACGCAGCGCCGCGCCGACGGCGGCCAGCACCCCCAGCATGGCGACGGCCTTCGCGTCGAGCCCCGCGTCGGCGATCGTCGCCACCACCACCGCGACGAGCAGCGGCAGCAGCGCGGCGAACAGCCACGGCGCGTCCCGGGAGTGGGCGAGCCCGGCGGCGGAGTCGGCGAGCAGCGGCCAACCGAAGGCCATCACCCCGACAGCGCCGACCAGGACGAGCGCGGCCACCGACCGCGGTCCGAGCCGGACGGGGCGCGGCGCACGGGGCGCACGAGGAGCGCGGGCGGGGGAGCGCCGGGGCGATGCGGGAGCGGGGGCGGTCAGGGGCCGGTCCTGGTTCACGGGCGTACCTCCTCCAGCGCGTCCCGCACCTGGGCCACGGTCAGCCACTGCTGCGGGGCGAGCACCTTGGACACCTGCGGCGCGAAGGACGGCGAGGAGACGACCACCTCGGCGGTGGGGCCGTCCGCGACGACCTCGCCGTCCGCGAGGATCACCACCCGGTGCGCCAGCTCGGCGGCCAGCTCCACGTCGTGGGTGGCCAGGACGAGGGCGGTTCCGTCGGCCGCGAGCTCGCGCAGAATGCCGATCAGGCGGGACTTCGCCGCGTAGTCCAGGCCGCGCGTCGGCTCGTCGAGCAGCAGCAGCGGGGGCCGCCCGGTCAGGACGAGGGCGAGCGCGAGGGCCAGGCGCTGCCCCTCGGACAGGTCGCGGGGGTGCGTCGCGTCCGGCACGTCCGGGAGCAGGGCGCTCACCAGGGCACGGCAGGTGCCCGGTGCGGCGCCCGCGTCGTGGTCGGCGGCGGCGCACTCGGCGGCGACGGTGTCCGCGTACAGCAGGTCGCGCGGCTCCTGCGGGACGAGGCCCACGCGGCGCACCATCTCGCGCGGCGGCGTTCTGGCGGGAGCCCTCCCGCCGACCAGGACCCGTCCCGAGGAGGGGGCGTGCAGGCCGACGAGGGTGTTCAGCAGAGTGGACTTGCCTGCCCCGTTGCGGCCCATCAGGGCCACGGTCTCGCCGGGGCGCACGGTCAGGGAGACCCGGCGCAGGGCTTCGATCCGGCCCCGGCGCAGTGACAGCGCGTCCGTCTCGGCGACGGCGGGCGCGGCGGGCGGCGGGGTGACGGCCGCGGGGGTACGGCCGGTCAGCTCGGCGCGCAGTGCGGACGCCCGGCGGCGGGCGTCCCGTACCGACAGGGGCAGCGGCGACCACCCGGCCAGCCTGCCGAGCCCCACCACGGGCGGATGCACGGGCGAGAGGGCCATCACCTCGGCGGGCTCGCCCAGGACCGGGGCGAGGCCGGGACCGGGCAGCAGGAGGACCTGGTCGGCGTACTGCACGACCCGCTCCAGGCGGTGTTCGGCCATCAGCACGGTCGTGCCCAGGTCGTGCACCAGGCGTTGCAGCACCGCCAGGACCTCCTCGGCGGCGGCCGGGTCCAGGGCGGACGTCGGTTCGTCCAGGACCAGGACCCTGGGGTGCGGGGTGAGTACGGACCCGATGGCGACGCGCTGCTGCTGGCCGCCCGACAGGGTGGCGATCGGGCGGTCGCGGAGGTCGGCGAGGCCCAGCAGGTCGAGGGTCTCCTCGACGCGCCGCCGCATCACGTCCGGGGCCACGCCCAGCGACTCCATGCCGTAGGCCAGCTCGTCCTCGACGGTGTCGGTGACGAAGTGGGACAGCGGGTCCTGGCCGACGGTGCCGACCACGTCCGCCAGCTCGCGCGGCTTGTGGGTGCGGGTGTCGCGGCCGTCGACGGTGACCCGGCCGCTCAGTACGCCCCCGGTGAAGTGCGGGACGAGCCCGGACACCGCCCCCAGGAGCGTGGACTTGCCCACGCCCGACGGGCCGACGAGCAGCACCAGCTCCCCCTCGGGGACGGTCAGGTCGACGTCCTGGAGGGCGGGCGCACCGGCGCCCTCGTACCGGACGGACACGTTCTCGAACCGGATCACTTCACGTTCCCTGGGGGGAGGAGCTGGGAGGAGCGGAGGGCGTAGCGGGTACGGGGGCGACGAACGCGGGCAGCAGCCCGACCAGCACGGACAGCGCGGGCCACACCGGGAACTCCGGCACCACCAGCGGCAGCACCCCCGGATGCAGAGCGGCGGGGTCGTGGGAACCCGCCCGGATCATCAGCCCCGCCACGGCCGCCCCGGACCCGGCGACCAGCCAGGCCCGCGCGCCCCACCGGTCCGGCCGGTAGCGGGTGCGCACACTGCGCAGCCCGCCGAGCCGCAGCCCGCCCATCGCGGCGACCAGCCCGATCAGCAGCACCCACAGCCCGTACCCGGCGCCCTCGGCCGCGAGCAGACCGTACGTGCCGGCGCAGACGCCCAGCAGACCGCCCAGCGTCAGGGCCGTGGTGACATGCCGTACGGCGGGCGGGACCCGGGCGGTCCGCCCGTACCCCCGCGCGTCCATCGACGCGGCCAGCGCCACCGACCGCTCCAGCGCGCCTTCCAGAACCGGCAGCCCGATCTGGAGCAGCGCCCGCACCCCGCCCGTCGGCCGCCCGCGCAACCGCCGCGCGGTCCGCAGCCGTACGACGTCGGACACCATGTTCGGCGCGAAGGTCATCGCCACGACCACCGCCACCCCCGCCTCGTACAGGGCGCCGGGCAGCGACTTCAGGAGGCGTGCCGGGTTGGCGAGCGCGTTGGCCGCGCCCACGCAGATCAGCAGGGTGGCCAGCTTCAGCCCGTCGTACAGGGCGAAGACCAGCTGCTCGGCGGTCACCTTCCCGCCGACGCGCACCCCCTTCGCCCAGTCCGGAAGCGGCACCTCCGGCAGGGTGAACAGCACGTGCTGCCCCGGGATGGGTGAACCCAGGAACACCGAGAACACCAGCCGGATCACCAGCACCATCAGGCCGAGCTTGACGAACGCCCCGTACGACCGGGCCCAGGGGGCGTCGGTGCGGCGGGCGGCCACCACGTAACCCGCCACCCCCACCAGCAGCCCGAGCAGCAGCGGGTTGGTGGTCCGGGACGCGGCGGTGGCCAGCCCCAGGGCCCACAGCCACCACGCTCCGGCGTGCAGCGCGTTGCTGCGCCCGGCGGCGGGGGCGCGCAGCGTGAAGGCACCCGGACGCCTCGGGCCGCGCTCCCTCATCCCCGGCGGCGGCGCGACTGCCACACGGCGGCCGCGCCGAGGGCTAGGACGGCGGCGAGACCGACGAGCACACCGGCGGACGGGCCCCCGCTCTCGTCGTCGGAGGCGGAAACGGAAGGAGTGGCGGCGGACGTCGGGGCCGAGGCACCGGGAGAGGCGCCGGCGGAGTCGCCGCTCCCCGACACCTGGTCCGCGCAACCCGTCCGCGGGTATCCGGTGATCGCGCACAGCAGTGCCGAGCTGTCGTACCGCAGCGGCCCGGCGACCTGCGCCAGCAACTCCGCGGTCGTCGCGTCCGTCCCGGCCTGCGCACATACGGAACGGGCCGGAGGCGGGGTCTCACCTTCCGGAGCGTCCTGGGGCGTGCCGAAGTCGAGTACGAGAGCGACGCGCTTGGTCCTGTCCTTCGTCGGCGTCTTCGCGCACACGGCTTCGAAGTCGGCGTTCCCGCGAGGCTTGGCGGCGTCCTGGGAATTCTGGCTCACCGCGAAGCGGAACCCCTGGACGGCGCCGTCGGCCGGGGTCGTGGTCGCCGCGCCCTGAGTCGCGTACGTCCACGCCCGGCCGGCCGCGTCGCGCTCCCAGAAAGACCAGTACCGGTAACCGCCGTCCGCGTGCGCCGCCGGGGCGGCCGGGCCGAGGAGGCAGAGCAGCACGCCCACCACCGTTGCCGGCAGCGCCGCGGAGCCCGTCCGGCGGGTCGTTGTCACAGCTGCTTGTTCTTCTTGTTGCGCATGCTGATCAGCAGGCCCGCGCCCACGCTGGCCACGAACGCCGCACCGATGACCCACCAGGCCGTGGACGAACCGCCGTCCGCCTTCTTCTCCGCGTCGTCCTTGTTCTCCGCGCCGTCCGCGGCCTTCTCCCCGCGGGGGGCGGGCCCGGTCGCGTTCAGCTCCCTGACCAGGTCCGTGCCGCCGAAGGCCGAGGGGTCCATGCCGGTGGCGTGCGCGGCGAAGATCAGCTGCGCGTACGCGGCGGGGCCGCTCGCCTTCGCCCACGGGGCGGAGTTCTTGGCCAGCCAGTCGGCGGACTTCTGCGCGGCGTCCTTGTGCCCGTCGGCGGCGAGGGCGACCACGGCGTCGGCGGTGTTGCCGACGTCGGGCTTGTCGGTGGCCTCGGAGCCCGGCATCGGGGGCGCCTTGAGGAAGCCGCCGTTCTCGTCCATCGTCCGGGCGAGGTAGGCGGAGCCGGCCGACGCGGCGGTCCGCGGGTCGGCGATGCCCTCCTTGCAGCCCGGCGCGGCCTCGATCGGCCGGTTCTTCTCCTTGGGCACGTCGATGACGAACCCGCCGCGCCCGGCCGCCGCGGTCACCACGGCGGCGGTCGCGTCCGCGTTCGGCGCGAGCTTGCCGTCCTTGTCGGGCTGGAAGCCGAACGCACCCTGGTTCCCGGGCTTGCCGTCGCAGTTCACCTGGAACCCCAGCAGTGCCTGGAGCGGCGACTTCCCGTCCTTGCCCTTCACGTCCGCGGGCTTCTCACCGACCGCCTGCAGGGCTCCGATCACGATCGACGTGGAGTTGGCGTCGCTCGGGGACCCCGGCCAGGACGGCCATCCGCCGTCCGCGTTCTGTACGGACTTCAGCCAGCCGACGGCCTTCGTCACCGTGGCGTCCTGCCCGCCCAGCGCCTTCAGCGCCTGCACGGCGGCGGCCGTCATGTTGGTGTCGAGTTGCGTCTTGGCGTCGCACGGAGTGCCCGGCTCGGGCCGGAAGGCGGGGAAACCGCCGTTGTCGCACTGCTGGCCCGTCAACCAGTCCACGGCCTTCGCTGCGGGCTCGACCCCGACCCGGTCCTGCGCGAGCAGCGCCAGCGACTGCCGGAAGACTCCGTCGAACGTGGGGTCGCCCTTCCCGTACAGCCCGGAGGGGATGGCGACGGGCGTGGGGGTCGGTGCGGCGGAGGCGCCCGGGGCGGCCACCGCGCCGAGCACGACGGTGACGGCGAGCGCTGCGGCGCTGCGACGGAGGGTGATCATGCCCGCATTCTACCGACCGGTACCGGGGTGGGCCCGCCCGCCGCCGGGCCGCCCACCGGCCCGGACGCGCGCCACGGAGCACTCCTTGCCGCTCACACGGCGGTGTACGTGACGGGGTCGCTGCCCGGCACCGCCTCCGCGTGGCCGAGTCTCACCATGCGCCGCAGATGGGCCTCCGCCTCCGAGACGGCGATGTTCCGCGAGGCGTACGGGATCTGCTCCCAGGGCCGGTTCCACTCCATGCGGGTGGCGAGCTGCCACGGGGTGAGGGGGACGGCGAGGAGGGCGCGCAGGCCGGCGAGGCGGGTTTCGTGGTGGGCGAGGAGTGCGGCGACGCGTGCGCGGGCACCGGTGAAGGCGTGCTGATGCGCGGGAAGGACCTCCGCGACGCCGAGGCGGGCGACACGCTCCAGAGAAACGAGGTAGTCGCCGAGGGGGTCCCCCCTGCTCGAACGAAGTTGAGAGCTTGGGGGAGGGTCCCCCCTGCTCGAACGCAGCTGAAAGCTTGGGGGAGGGTCCCCCCTGCTCGAACGGAGTTGAGAGCTTGGGGGAGCGGTCCCAGCGGTCCCTCTGCTCGAACGGACAGGGGGGTCCGCAGGAGCGGTGGGGGACGCGCTGTTTCCGGGATCCTCGGGGTCCTCGTACAGGCCGATGTGCGGGGAGATGTCGGGGAGGAGGTGGTCGCCGGAGAAGAGGCGGCCGTTGCCGGGAAGGCTGCCGGGGTGCTCCTCCTCCAGGTGCAGGCAGACGTGGCCGGGAGTGTGGCCGGGCGTCCACACGGCCCGCAGCCTGCGGCCGGCGAGGGGCAGCAGTTCGCCGGGGGCGATGTCCCGGTCGGGCAGGGCCGCGTGCAGACCGGGCAGGGTGAGCGTCCGGCCGGACGCGCGGGCCGCGTGGAGCGGGGCGAGGTGGTCCTCGGGAGCCCCGGCGGCGGTGAGCTTGGCGACGAGGTAATCGAGCCAGGCACCCGGTTCGGTGCTGCGGGTTCGGCGCACCACCTGGGCGTCGGCGGCGTGCATCGCGATCCACGCCCCGGAGGCGTCCCTGACCTGCCCGGAAAGGCCGTGATGGTCGGGATGGTGGTGGGTCACGAGGACGCCGTGCACGTCCTCGACGCGTACGCCGAGGGCGGCCAGGCCCGCGGTCAGCGTGTTCCAGGCGGTGGGGTCGTCCCAGCCGGTGTCGATCAGGACCGGGCCCCGGTCGGTGTCCAGGAGGTGGACGAGGGTGTGCCCGAGAGGGTTGTCGGGGATCGGAACCTCGATGCTCCAGACGCCGCCGCCGTGGTCGATCACCCCGGGCGAGCCGTCCGGGGCCAATCCCGTACCGGGCGTCTGTGTCATGGCTCCCCCAACTGTGCCGCGTCGTACGGGACTTGCCTTGCGGCCACTATAACTAGAACGGGTTCCAGTGGGCGTCGGGGCCGGATGGGCCTCCGACCCCGAGGGAACTCAGGGGCGTGATGAGGGTCGGGCCGTGGCTTTCCCCGATGAGCCGGACGTAGGCACGAAGACAGGGTCGGGACATGACAAACACAGCAAGCACGGGAAGCACGACGGCCGCAGCGGGCGGCGTCCGCATGGGGAGCGGGAAGTCGGAAGCGGGGGGTGACCTTACGGTGAGCACCACGGCCGCGACGGGCGGCGGCCACACGGCAAGCGCGAAGTCCGCAACGGGCAGCGTCCGCACGGCAAGCGCAACCGACGGGGACGAGACGCGTGCGGTCCCCGCCTCGCCGCTCCCGCCCACTGCCCCCGCCGCTCCCGGCCGCCTCACCCGTACCGCTCTCGTCGCGGGCCCTCTCGCGCTCGTCGCGTACGGCGCCATCCGGCTCCTCAGTGAGCGCGGCGTGCCGAGCGCGGGCTGGACCGCCGGTCACCTCGCCATGCTGGCCGGCGTGCTGCTCTTCGTGCCGGTGATGCTGCACCTGTACCGGGCCGCCCCCGCCGGCAGGCGTGTTCCGGCCGTCGTCGCCCTCGTCGTCGGGCTCCTGGGCCTGCTCGCCACCGCGGCGCAGGCCGTGATCGACCTGGTGGCCGGGTTCACGGCCGACGACCGGCCCGCCATGGTGGAGATCTTCCAGCAGGTCAAGTCGGTGCCCGGGGTCGAGCCCGTCGTCTACGGCATCGTTCCCCCGCTGTTCTTCCTCGGCCTGACCGCCCTGACCGGCCTGGCCGCCACCTCCGTACGCACCCGTGTGCTCACGGTCGGTGCGATGGTCCTCGGTGCGGTACTGATGGCCGTGAACCTCGACTTCCTCTCCCTCGGCGGTCTCTGCCTGCTCCTCGGCCTGGTGCCGTTCCTGCTCCGCGGTCGCGCCGGGACCCTTCCCCGTACCCACTGAAACTGGTATCAGTTCGGGGTACGGGTCAACTGACGCAACGTCAGCACACGTGTGCCGAAACGAACTTGCGGGAGGCGGCGGCCATGACCGAGCTTGTGGAGCACCGACAGCTGTACGTGGGCGGCACCTTGACCGAGCCCTTCGGGACCGCGTCCATCGAGGTCGTCTCGCCGCACACCGAGCAGGTCATCGGCCGGGTCCCGCACGCGAACGAGGCGGACGTCGACCGTGCGGTGGCCGCCGCCCGTCGCGCCTTCGACGACGGGCCCTGGCCCCGGACCTCGCTGGACGAGCGGATCGCGGTCGTCACCCGCATCAAGGACGCTATCGCCACCCGGCACGAGGAACTCGCCCGCGTGATCACCTCCGAGAACGGCACCCCGTACACCGCGAGCGTGATGATGCAGGCGCTCGCCGCGATGATGGTCTGGGACGCGGCGATCAAGGTCGCGCGGGAGGTCCCGTTCGAGACGAGCCGTACGGGGGTCCTCGGCGATCTGCTGATCCGGCGCGAACCGGTCGGGGTCGTCGCGGCCGTGGTCCCGTGGAACGTCCCGCAGTTCACCGCCGCCGCCAAGCTGGCTCCCGCCCTGCTCGCCGGCTGCACGGCCGTCCTGAAGGTGTCTCCGGAAACTCCCCTCGACTCCTACGTCCTCGGCGAGATCTGCGCCGAGGCGGGTCTCCCGGAAGGGGTCCTCTCGATTCTCCCCGCCGACCGGGAGGTCAGCGAGTACCTGGTCGGCCACCCGGACGTCGACAAGGTCTCCTTCACCGGCTCCGTCGCGGCCGGCAGGCGCGTCATGGAGGTCGCCTCCCGCAACCTCACCCGCGTCACCCTCGAACTCGGCGGCAAGTCGGCCGCGGTCATCCTCGCGGACGCCGACCTGGAGAGCACCGTCGCGGGCATCACGCCCTTCGCCTGGATGCTCAACGGCCAGGCTTGCGTCGCCCAGTCCCGCATCCTCGCCCCGCGTGCCCGCTACGACGAGTTCGCCGAGGCCTTCGCCGCGGCCGCGGGCGCGCTCAGGGTCGGCGACCCGATGGACCCGGCGACCGAGGTCGGTCCGCTGGTCGCCCGCCGCCAGCAGCAGCGCTCCCTCGACTACATCCGGATCGGCCAGGAGGAGGGCGCCAAGATCCTCGCGGGCGGTGGCCGCCCGGCCGCCCAGGAGACCGGCTGGTACGTCGAGCCGACCCTGTTCGGCAACGTCGACAACGGCATGCGCATCGCCCGCGAGGAGATCTTCGGCCCGGTGATCTGCCTGCTCCCGTACGAGGACGAGCAGGACGCGATCCGCATAGCCAACGACTCCGAGTACGGCCTGAGCGGCAGCGTCTGGACGGCGGACACGGAACACGGCGTCGACCTCGCCCGGCAGGTCCGCACCGGCACGTACTCCGTCAACACCTTCAGCATGGACATGATGGGGCCGTTCGGCGGCTACAAGAACTCCGGACTGGGCCGCGAGTTCGGCCCCGAGGGCTACGGCGAGTTCCTGGAGCACAAGATGATCCACCTCCCGGCCGGCTACCAGGCCGGGCCCGAGGGGGCGTGAGCGGGATGGGCGAGCGCTGGCACGTCGAGGTCGACCGGTCCGTGTGCATCGGGTCCGGGATGTGCGCCGGCACGGCCCCGGACGCGTTCCGGCTGGACACCGCCCGCCAGTCCCGTCCCACACCGGCGGACCGCGACGCCGCCGCCGACGTGCTGGCCGCGGCCGAGAACTGCCCGGTCGAGGCGATCGCGATCACGCTGCGGGAGACGGGCGGGACGGTCTTCCCGCCGGAGGAAGAGAGCGGCGAGGCGCGCCCGTAGCGCGCAGAGGGAGGCCCCCGGACGAGCAGGGCGAAGGAGGCGGGGACCCCGCAGACGAGTAGTGCGGACGGGCGGTGCGGACGGATACCCGCACACGGACGGGCGGACGGGGACGCGCATTCGAACGGGCGGCGCGGACGGAGACGCGCCCGCGGACGGGCGGAGCCCTTCGGTCCCGGGCCTTCCTCAGTCTCGTCCGCCCGGCTCCGCCGTCAGGTCGATCAGCCTGCACACCGTCTCGATGTCGATCTTCACCTGGGCGATCGAGGCCCGTCCCGACAGCCACGTGATCAGCGCCGAGTGCCACGTGTGCTCGATCACCCGCACGGCGGAGAGCTGCTCGGGGGTCGGCCGGTCGTCGGGTGCGTTCAGGCCCATCGCGTCCAGGATGATCGCCGTGGTCTGCCGGGAGACCGTGTCCACCTCGGGGCTGACGGAACGGTCGGCGAAGGTGAGGGCACGGACCATGGCGTCGGCGAGGTGGGGTTCGCGCTGGAGGGCGCGGAAGGCGCGCATGAGGGTTTCCGCGACGCGCTCGGCGGAGGTCGTGGCGGCCGGGGGGCGCTTGCGCAGGGTCGTGTGCAGGTGGCTGAGCTGGTCCTGCATGGTGGCGACCAGCAGGTGCACCTTGGACGGGAAGTAGCGGTACAGGGTGCCCAGGGCGACCCCCGCCTCCTCGGCGACCTCCCGCATCTGCACCGCGTCGAATCCGCCCCGGCTCGCGAGCTGTGCGCTGGCGTGCAGGATGCGGCGCCGCCGTGCTTCCTGGCGCTCCGTCAGGGGAGGGCCGGCGGAGCCGCCGCCCACCGTTCTGGCTTCTGCTTTCATCTGACCCCGTGCCCCCGTGTTCCGTGCCGTGTCCGTGGCGGGCCGTGCCCGCGCCGTGTTCGTCCAGCGACCGTGCGAAAGTGGCCGCGCCGTGCCCGATCGGTGCGGTCTGTGCAGCCGTGGCGCGAATCACCTGATCCGGACCTTACGCCGCCGCTCACTGCCGGTAGATTCAAGGCTCTGTGTTCGATCAACTCTGTAACTTGTTCTAGATTAGCGCCAGCGGCTACGCTCCGGCGGAAGTGCGTCAAGAAGGGGGCCGAGAGTGACCGCTGAGGCCGTACAGGCGGGCCCCCGCGCGGGGGACGCCGCCGCGAGTGCCGGCGACCGTCCGCTGCGCATCGCGCTCCTGACGTACAAGGGGAACCCGTTCTGCGGCGGCCAGGGCGTCTACGTCCGGCACCTCTCCCGGGAGCTGGCCCGGCTCGGGCACCGCGTGGAGGTGCTGGGGGCCCAGCCGTACCCGGTGCTCGACGAGGGCGTCCCGCTCACCGAGCTGCCCAGCCTCGACCTGTACCGCAGCCCTGACCCCTTCCGTACGCCGCGGCTCTCCGAGTACCGCGACTGGATCGACGCCGTCGAGTTCGCCACCATGCGCACCGGCGGCTTCCCCGAGCCGCTCACCTTCTCGCTCCGGGCCAAGCGCCACCTGGCCGCCAGGCGCGGCGAGTTCGACGTCGTGCACGACAACCAGACGCTCGGCTACGGCCTCCTCGGCGACCTCGGTGCACCGCTCGTGACGACCATCCACCACCCGATCACCGTCGACCGGCAGCTCGACCTCGACGCCGCCGGGACCCGGCTGCGGCGGGCCTCCGTGCGCCGCTGGTACGGCTTCACCCGCATGCAGAAGCGCGTCGCCCGCCGCCTGCCGTCGGTTCTGACCGTGTCCGGGTCCTCGCAGGCGGAGATCGTCGAGCACCTGGGGGTACGGGCCGACCGGGTCCACGTCGTGCACATCGGCGCGGACACCGGCCTGTGGTCGCCCGACGCCTCCGTCCCCGAGGTCCCGGGCCGCATCGTCACCACCTCCAGTGCCGACGTGCCGCTGAAGGGCCTGGTCCACCTCGTCGAAGCGCTCGCCAAGCTCCGCTCCGAGCGGCCCGACGCGCACCTGGTCGTCGTCGGCAAGCGCGCCGAGGACGGGCCCGTCGCGCAGGCCATCGCGCGGTACGGGCTCGCGCACGCCGTCGAGTTCGTCAAGGGCATCTCCGACGCCGAACTCGTGGACCTCGTGCGCGGCGCGGAGATCGCCTGTGTGCCGTCGCTGTACGAGGGCTTCTCGCTGCCCGCGGCCGAGGCCATGGCCACCGGCACGCCGCTCGTCGCCACCACCGGCGGAGCCATCCCCGAGGTCGCGGGACCGGACGGGGAGACCTGCCTGGCCGTACCGCCGGGAGACGCGGACGCCCTCGCCGGGCAGCTCGCGCGCCTCTTGGGCGACCGCGACCTGCGCAGACGGCTGGGTGCGGCCGGGCGGGCCCGCGTGCTGGAGAAGTTCACCTGGCGGCAGGCCGCGATCGGCACCGCCGAGCGCTACCGCGAGGCCCTCGCCGCGCAGGCTCAACCAGCGACCGCGGCCCTCAAGTCCTAGCCGTCCAGCCTCACTTGAGTCACCGAATCACCTGTTCGACCCACCGCCGGATGAAAGCTGAGCCCCCGTGCTGACCGTGGACTTCTCCCGCTTCCCGCTCGCCCCGGGCGACCGCGTCCTCGACCTGGGCTGCGGCGCAGGACGGCACGCCTTCGAGTGCTTCCGGCGCGGCGCCCAGGTGGTGGCCCTGGACCGGAACGCCGAGGAGATCCGCGAGGTCGCCAAGTGGTTCGCGGCGATGAAGGAGGCCGGCGAGGCGCCCGAGGGGGCCACCGCGACCGCCATGGAGGGCGACGCGCTCCACCTGCCCTTCCCGGACGCGTCGTTCGACGTCGTGATCATCTCCGAGGTCATGGAGCACATCCCCGACGACAAGGGCGTGCTCGCCGAGATGGTGCGCGTGCTGCGGCCCGGCGGCCGGATCGCGGTGACCGTGCCCCGCTACGGTCCCGAGAAGGTGTGCTGGGCGCTGTCCGACGCCTACCACGAGGTCGAGGGCGGCCACATCCGCATCTACAGGGCGGACGAGCTTCTCGCCAGGATGCGCGAGGCGGGCCTGAAGCCGTACGGCACGCACCACGCGCACGCCCTGCACTCCCCGTACTGGTGGCTCAAGTGCGCGTTCGGCGTCGACAACGACAAGGCGCTGCCGGTGAAGGCGTACCACAAGCTCCTCGTCTGGGACATCATGAAGAAGCCGCTGCTCACCCGGCTCGCCGAGCAGGCGCTGAACCCGGTCGTCGGCAAGAGCTTCGTCGCGTACGCCACCAAGCCGCACCTGCCCGCCGAAGCCGCTGGTGCCGCCTCGCCCGCCGCGGACTCGGCCGCCGCCGGCGCGACTGCGACGGAGACCAAGTGACGAGCCTCGGCGCAGGCCCGGGATCCGGTCCCGGCTACCTCGAACACCTCGTCCTGCCCGGCGTGCTGACGGGGGGTCAGGCGGCCGAGACCGTCGCAGGCATCCTCGCCGGACAGCGCGAGGACGGCGCGATCCCGTGGTTCCGCGGCCACCACCTCGACCCGTGGGACCACACCGAGGCCGCCATGGCGCTGGACGCCGCCGGTGAGCACGAGGCGGCGGCCCGCGCGTACGAGTGGCTGGTCAGGCACCAGAACCCGGACGGCTCCTGGTACGCGGCCTACGACGACGGCGACCACGCCCGCCCCACCGATCTCGCGCGCGAGAGCAACTTCTGCGCGTACATCGCGGTCGGCGTCTGGCACCACTACCTGGCCACCGGCGACGACGCGTTCATCGACCGGATGTGGCCCGCCGTGTACGCGGCCGTGGAGTTCGTGCTCGCACTCCAGCAGCCGGGCGGGCAGATCGGCTGGAAGCGCGAGAAGGACGGCACGCCCGTCAACGACGCGCTGCTGACCGGCAGTTCATCCATCCACCAGGCGCTGCGCTGCGCCCTTGCCATCGCCGAGCGACGCGAGGAGCCCCAGCCCGACTGGGAGTTGGCGGTCGGCGCCCTGCGGCACGCCATCCAGCGGCACCCCGAACGCTTCCTCGACAAGTCCCGCTACTCGATGGACTGGTACTACCCCGTCCTCGCCGGAGCGGTCACCGGAGCCGCGGCGAAGGAGCGCATCGAGGCGCACTGGGACGCCTTCGTGGTGCCCGGCCTCGGTGTGCGCTGTGTCCTGCCCAATCCCTGGGTGACCGGCGGCGAGAGCTGCGAACTCGCCCTCGCGCTCTGGATGACGGGGGAGTCCGACCGGGCCCTGGAGATCCTCCAGTCCGTCCAGCACCTGCGCGCGGACGACGGCAGCGGCATGTACTGGACGGGCTACGTCTTCGACGACGAGGCCATATGGCCGCGCGAACTCACCACCTGGACGGCCGGCTCGCTGCTCCTGGCGGTGGCCGCGCTCGGCGGCGAGGAAGCCACCTGCGCGGTCTTCAGCGGCGAGCGGCTGCCGTCGGGCCTGGATCCGGACTGCTGCTGACGGTTGCGCGCGAGGACGCGTCAGTGGCGGCGGGCGGCGCCGGCGAGGGCGTGCCCCACCATCAGGTAGACCACGGCGGGCAGCCCGTAGCCGAAGACCACGTTCATCCACTGCTTGTCGAAGCTGAACAGGTCGTGGGACCAGCCGGCCAGGAAGCGGGCGGCTTCCTTGACGAAGTCGACCAGGGCGTTGCCCTGGTTGGCGTCCAGCAGGTAGAAGAGGATCCACAGGCCCAGAATCAGGGCGGCGATGTCCGCGACGACGGCGATCAGGGTGGCCGCGGGATTTCCGGTGCGGGTTCGGGTGGACATGCCGAACGTGTTGCCGATTTGACGGGCGTCAAACCCGGATGGCCCTGTCCTGGTGGTGCTGGCGGAGGCTGCGGGCGACGCTGCGGGAAACGCCGTCGCCGCCCGCGTCACGCACGCCGCGGACGTCGGTGCCGCCGCCGTCGCCAGGCCCCGGGAGGCCCGCCGTGCCCCGTACCTCCACCCCTGCCCGCCGCGCGCTCCTCGCGGTGCCGCTGACGTGCGCGCTGCTGCTGCCCCTCGTGGCGTGCGACGACAAGGACACGGGCCGGGCGGCGAACGCGACCGGCGCCCCGACGTCCGCCACCGCCCCGACGTCCGCCACCACGCCGTCGCCCACCGATGAGGTCGAGACGCAGCGGCTCGCCAAGACCCGGTTCGTCGCCAACGCGTCGCTGGCCGCCGGTGCCGCGTACCAGTGGATCGTGAAGCCCTACCGGGCGGGCAAGTTCCAGAAGGGCGCGGACGGGCGGAAGTTCGCCCTCGTCAAGGCGGGCCTCGCCGGGGGCTTCACCTACAACCGGCTGAAGGCGGCGCTCAACAACGCCAAGGGCGACCCGCTGCTCTCCAAGGCGGTCGCCCCGCTGTCCGAGGGCATCGAGTCGCTGAAGGGACTCGGCACCAAACTGGCGGCGGGCACGGCGGGCGTCGCCGACATCGGCATGTTCGAGAACGTGATCGGCGGGGTCAAGGAGGCGGGCAAGGACGCCGGCGCGGAGGTCACGGAGAAGGTCCCCTCGGCGGGCGAGATGGCGAAGGGGGGCTCACCGGCCGAGGTCTTCGCGCCGGCGCAGCCGTCGCCCCGGCAGCCGCACGCCCCGTCCAACGGCAGCGCGATGCCGGAGAATTGAGCTGGTCGGAGGGGCGACGGCCCGCTTAGGGTGCGGCCATGACTCTGCTTGGCTTCGCACATTACTGCGACCGGATCGTCGAGGAGACCGCCCTCATGCGGGCGGCGATATCGGGCGCCGACCTGACCGTCCGGGTCCCCTCCTGTCCCGACTGGACCCTTCGGCAGCTCGTCCTGCACACCGGCGGTGCGCACCGCTGGGTGTACGACACCGTGCGGACCCGTTCCGCCGAGGAGTTCCCGCCGGACGACGTCACGGACGGCGACGGCCCCGACTCCGACGACCCGGCCGCCCTGGACGCCTGGTTCGCCGAGGGCGCCGAACTGTGCGCCGCCGCGCTGCGCGAGGCCGGGCCGGACGCGCGGGTGTGGGCGTGGGCCCCCGGGAACCCCGTCGAGTTCTGGGCGCGCCGCATGACCCACGAGACCGTGGTGCACCGCGCGGACGCCGCGCTCGCCGCGAAGGTCCCCTACGAGGTGGCCCCCGAGGTCGCGGCCGACGCGATCGACGAGTGGATGTGGCTCAGTACGCTGCCGCAGACCTTCGAGGAGGGGCCGGGCCCGGCCGGGCTGCTCGGCGAGGGCCGCACCCTCCACCTGCACGCCACCGACGCCCCGCCCGGAGTGGACGCCGAGTGGGTCGTCGACCTCACCGGCGACTCGGTCCGGTGGCGGCGCGGCCACGAGAAGGCGGCCGTCGCCCTGCGCGGCCCGCTGACCGACCTCCTCCAGGTGACCTACCGCCGCCGGTCGCCGGACGCCGCAGGGACCGAAGTGCGGGGAGACCGCGCGCTGCTCGACGAGTGGCTCGATCACCTCGCCTGGGACTGACCGGCGCGCGGCGGCCTAGGAGTTGAGTTCGGCCAGCACCCTGAGGGTGTGCGGATCCGGTGAGGTGACCAGCAGGTCGGTCACCGGGCCCGCGCGCCACAGCTCCAGCCGCTCCGCGATCCGGGCGCGCGGTCCGACGAGCGAGATCTCGTCGGCGAAGGCGTCCGGCACCGCCGCCACCGCCTCCTCCCGCCGCCCGGCCAGGAACAGTTCGTGGACGCGGCGGGCCTGGGCCGCGTACCCCATGCGCGCCATCAGGTCCGCGTGGAAGTTCCGCGCCGCGTGCCCCATGCCGCCGATGTAGAAGCCGAGCATCGCCTTCACCGGCAGCAGCCCCTCGGCGACGTCGTCGCAGACGTGGGCACGGACCATCGGGGCCACCGTGAAGCCGGCGGGCAGTGTGCCGAGCCGGTGGACCTCCGGGCGCAGCGGCGACCAGTACAGCGGCAGCCAGCCGTCCGCGATCCGCAGGGTCTGCGCGATGTTCTTGGGCCCCTCCGCGCCGAGGAGGACCGGCAGGTCCGCGCGGAGCGGGTGCACGATCGGCTTGAGCGGCCTGCCGAAACCGGTGGCGTCCGGGCCGCGGTACGGGTGCTGGTGGAAGCGTCCGTCCAGTGCCACGGGGGCCTCGCGCCGCAGCACCTGACGCAGCACGTCCACGTACTCCCGCGTCGCGGTCAGCGGACTGCGCGGGAACGGCCGCCCGTACCAGCCCTCGACCACCTGCGGCCCGGAGAGGCCCAGCCCGAGCATCAGCCGGCCGCCCGAAAGGTGGTCCAGGGTCAGCGCGTGCATGGCCGTCGCGGTCGGCGAACGGGCCGCCATCTGCGCGATCGCCGTACCGAGCCGGATCCGGGTGGTGTGCGCGGCGTACCAGGTCAGCGGGGTGAACGCGTCCGACCCCCACGCCTCGGACGTCCACACCGACGCGTACCCGAGCCGCTCGGCCTCCTGCACGAGGGCGAGGTGGGAGGGGTCGGGGCCGCGCCCCCAGTACCCGAGCGCCAGTCCGAGCCGCATGGCGGGGCCTCCCCTCGCAACCGAGCTGACGCAGCGTCAGTTCGGTCGACTGTACGAGCCGGGCCGCACCCGGACAAGACGACGGCCCCCGCCCCCCTTCGTCGAGGGGCGGAGGCCGTCGTCGTGCGAGGCGTCAGCCGCGCTGGATGCCCGTCGTGTCCTGGAGCAGGCCGCGACGGCCGTCCTGGGTCTGGGCGACCAGGCCGGGACCGCGCTGGTCCACCGCCAGGTACCAGGTGCCGGGCGCCAGTTCCGCGATCGGCGTCGGCGAGCCGTCCTCCGCGTACAGCGGACGGGCCACCGGGACCGCGAACCAGAACGGCGCGAACCCGGACGCGTCGGCGGCGGCCGGAGCCTGCCCGCCCTGCGAGGGCTGACCGGCGGCAGGCGCCTGCGCGGCAGCCGCCTGCGGATCCTGGGTCGCGCCGCCCGGGTAGCCGTAGCCGCCGGGAGCGGGCTGGCCGCCGTACGAGGGCTGCTGGGCGCCCGGGTAGCCGTAACCGGCACCCGGCTGACCCTGCTGGGCGCCGTAGGGGCCCGCGACGGCCGGCTTCGGGGCGCCCATCAGCGGGGCCTTGAGCGCCGGGACCAGCGGACCCGCGACCGCGCCGGCGGCGAGCACCAGGGCGGCGATCAGGCCGAGGATGAGACCCGCACCCGCACTGCCGGCGTCGAGGATCGTCCAGAACGCGGTCCAGGCGGCGAAGACGGCCAGGGCGACGCCGAACTGGCCGAGTTCGATACCGGCGACCTTGCGCGGCCCCGGCAGCCCGCGCGCGACCACGATCAGCGCGGCGGCGATGACGCCCGCGAGGAACATGCTCATCAGCAGCCCGAGGGAGTCCCAGGCGTTGAAGGTCGGGCAGAACCCGCCGGTGCAGCCACCGGTGCTGTTCAGGCTGAGGAACGAGGCGATGAACAGCACCACCGCTGCTCCGATCACCACGCCATCACCTCGTGTGAGGGAGCGGATGTTCACGTAAAGTCCTTTGTCAGTCGTCTTCTTGGTGGCTTCTTCGGGCTTCTTCGTGGCGATTGACGCTGTGCCGGTGTGCGCGGTTCTCGCGAAGACTCGGAGCGAAGCTCGGGGCGGTTGCCCATCGTACGGATGAATGTATCGTCCGATCGCTGGGGCCGCCCTCTTCGTTGCCGGGCGGTGACCAGGCGCGGCCCGACCCCCTCAGGACTTCCTCACGTCCTTCTCAGAAAGCTGCTGATGCCGTCCGCCATGCCCCGGGCCGCCTTCTGCCGCCATTCCGCACGGGACAACAGGGCGATGTCCTGGGCATCGCGCATGTTCCCGCATTCGATGAACACCTTCGGAACGGTCGACAGGTTGAGCCCGCCGAGGTCGCTGCGCACCACCAGTCCCGTCTTGTCGCCCACGTAGTTCGAGGGCGCGTCACCGGTCGCCCGTACGAAGTGGCCCACGATGCGCTCGCCCAGGTCGCGCGAGGGAGCGACGATCGAAGAGGTGTCCGCGGCCCCGGAGTTCACCCGTGCGGGCAGGATCACGTGGAAGCCCCGGTGACCGGCGGTCGAACCGTCCGCGTGGACGGAGATCACCGCGTCGGCCTTCGCCTCGTTGCCGATCCGGGCCCGCTCGTCGATGCACGGGCCGAAGGGGCGGTCGTCATTCTGCGTGAAGGTGACGGTGGCCCCCTGTTTTTCGAGGAGGGCCTTCAGCCGGCGCGAGACGTCGAGGGTGAATTCCGCCTCGGTGTATCCGGCGTTGCTCGCCGTGCCCGTGGTGTCGCACTCCTTGCGATGGGTGCCGACGTCGACCTGGCGGTTGATCTCGCGGGTGTGCCGGAAATTGCCGGGATTGTGCCCGGGGTCCACGACGACGACACGACCGGCGAGCGGACCGCGGCCCGCCGGGGGGTCCGGGGCGGTGGACTTCGCCGGAGGAGTGCCCGGCGCACCGCTCGGATCCGGCACGGCGTCCGGGCCGGAGGGCACCGGAGCGGCGCCCGTGCTCGCGCTGCCGGTCGCGCTCGCCCCCGGCAGGGGCTGTGCGTGCGGCGGCCCGTCCTCGTCCGGCCCGCTCACCGCCTGCCAGATCAGCCACCCGGCGAGGCAGGCCGGCAGCAGCGCGGCGGCCACGACGAGGGCGTTGCCCCGCCGGCGCCGCGGAGGCGGATCGAATGCGGGCTCGGGCGCGGGCGGGTTCGCGTGGGGGGACTGTCCGTCGTACGACACAGGGCGATGCTATGCGCGGCGCTCAGATCCCCGGGCCGGTACGCCGCAGGACGCGCAGCGAGTCGGTCACCGAGACCTCGGTGAACGCACCCGAGGCGAGCGCCCTGAGATACACGCGGTACGGGGCCTGCCCACCGTCCGCCGGGTCGGGGAACACGTCGTGGACGACCAGCAGGCCGCCCTGCGCGACGTGCGGGGCCCATCCCTCGTAGTCCCCGTTCGCGTGCTCGTCGGTGTGCCCGCCGTCGATGAAGACGAGGCCGAGCGGAGCGCCCCAGAGCCGTGCGGCCTGCGGGGACCGGCCGACGAGAGCGAGCACGTGCTCCTCAAGCCCCGCCCGGTGGAGGGTGCGGCGGAACGCGGGAAGCGTGTCCATGACGCCCAGCTCGGGGTCCACGGTCGTCTCGTCGTGGTACTCCCATCCGGGCTGCTGCTCCTCGCTGCCCCGGTGGTGGTCCACGGTCACCGCGGTCACCCCGGCCGCACGGGCCGCGTCGGCGAGGAGAAGGGTGGAGCGGCCGCAGTACGTGCCGACTTCGAGGAGGGGAAGACGCAAATCGCCCGCCGCTTCGGCTGCCGCCGCGTACAGGGCGAGGCCCTCGGCCGTCGGCATGAAGCCCTTGGCGGACTCGAACGCGGCAAGGGTGGCGGCCCGGGGAGCGGCGGCCGGCGCGGTGGCAGCCGGCCCGGTGGCGGGCTGCGGGGTGGTGGGCTCGGAGAGGGCGGGCTGCGGGGAGGCGGGCTCGGGGACGGCGGGCATGGCGGGATCTCTCCTGTGCGGCGGCGGCGTGAACGGGGGCCATCGTGCCGTACGCGGGTGGGGCTCGACGGGGGCGGGGTCGCCGGACGGGGGTCCTGTGCCCGTCGGCGTGCGCCCGTCTGCGTGTGCCCGGCGGCCTGTGCCTTCCGTCCGGCGCTTTCCCTCCCGCGCCTCCCCACCCGTGGCTCCCGTCTTGTGCCTCCCGCCTTGTGCCTCCCGTCCTGTGCCTCCCGCCCTGTGTCTCCCGTCCTGTGCCTTCCGTCGGTGGGAACGTGTTCTGTTCGTGTTCTGTTCTGCCGGGCGCGGAATGCCGGGAACGCCCTGCGGACACCGAGAGCACCTCCCCACCCCGGGGCCGTCGGGTCGCGCCCGCACACGGACGTACGGGGCGTCGCGCACCTGCGACCATGACAGGCATGGTCCACCACACCCCCGCCGGCTCCGACAGCCTCATATCCGCGCCCCCTGTCCGTCCCGTCCGCACCTGGCTGGTGGTGCTCGCCGCCTGCGCCGGACAGTTCCTCGTCGTCCTCGACGTGTCCGTCGTGAACGTCGCCCTGCCGTCCATGCGTGCGGACCTCGGCATGTCCGCCGCAGGGCTCCAGTGGGTCGTGAACCTCTACTCCATCGCCTTCGCCGGGTTCATGCTGCTGGGCGGCCGGGCCTCGGACATCTTCGGGCGGAAGCTGACGTTCCTGGTGGGCCTCGCCCTGTTCACCGCGGCCTCGCTGGCGGGCGGGCTGGCGCAGGAGGGGTGGCAACTGCTGGCCGCGCGCGCCGCGCAGGGGCTGGGGGCGGCGGTGCTCGCGCCGGCGACACTCACCATCCTCACGTCCGCAGTCCCCGAGGGCGCGGCACGCACCCGGGCGATCGGCACCTGGTCGGCCGTCGGTGCCGGCGGCGGCGCGGCGGGCGGATTCGTGGGCGGACTGCTCACGGAGACGCTGTCCTGGCGGTGGGTGCTGCTGATCAACGTGCCGATCGGTGCACTCGTGCTGGTGGGAGCGTACTTCTGGCTGACCGAGAGCCATGCGCGCGAGGGGCGGCGGCTGGACCTGCCGGGCGCCGTGCTGGTGACGGCGGGGCTCGCCACGCTCGCGTACGGGATCGTGCAGACCGAGGCGGAGGGCTGGACGGCGGCGGAGACCCTGGTGCCGCTGGCGGCCGGGCTGCTGCTGGTCGGGGCGTTCCTGGCGGTCGAGGCGCGGGCGAAGGCGCCGTTGATGCCGCTGAAGCTGTTCCGGGTGCGGGCGGTGTCGGTGGCCAACGCGGCGATGTTCGTCAACGGGTCGGCGATGTTCTGCATGTGGTTCTTCATGACGCTGTACGCGCAGAACGTGCTCGGGTACACCCCGCTCGGGGCCGGACTGGCGCTCGTGCCCAGCTCGCTCGCCATCGTCACCGGGTCCAAGCTGGCCCCTCGGCTGATGCCGCGCGTCGGCGCGCGGAACCTGGCGGCGATCGGGACGCTCGTCGCGGCGGCCGGGTTCGGGTGGCAGTCGACGATGGGGGCGCACGACTCGTACGCGACGGCGATCCTCGGGCCGGGGATCCTCATGATGCTCGGGGCGGGGCTGGCGTCCACGCCGCTCGCCTCGCTCGCCACGTCCGGCGCAGCGCCGGGGGACGCGGGGCTGGTCTCCGGGCTGATCAACACGTCGCGGACGATGGGCGGGGCGCTGGGCCTGGCCGTCCTGTCGACGGTCGCGGCGTCGCGGACGGGCCGGGGGACGAGTGCGGAGGCGCTGACGGCGGGGTACGCGCTGGCGTTTCGGACGGGTGCGGGGGTGCTGGTGATCGGCGTGGTGTTGATCTTGGTGGGACTGGCGGGAGTGGGGCGGGAGCGGGACGGGGAGGGGTAGGAGTAGGGGGTTGGTCAACGGGTGGCGGGGCCGGGGGTGAGGGCCCGGGTGGTGTCCTCGTCCACCAGCGAGTGGTTCAGCGCGGCAGCCGCTGCGGACCCGGCGCCGGCCGCCGAGACGACCTGGGCCCGCGGGTCGGCCGCGTTGCCGATCACCCACACCCCCGGCACGCTCGTCAGCCCGGTCGGGTCGGTGACCACCCACCCCGCCTCGTCCTTCGCGCAGGCGAGTCCCGCCAGCGGCCCGTCGCGCGGCACGAACCGCGGGGCGACGAACACCGCCTCCCGCGCCACGAGACGCCCGTCCGCCAGCCGGACCCCGCGCAGCGCGTCCTGCTCCACCACGACCTCCGCGACCGCGCCCTCCACGATCCGGATGCCCCGCGCGTCGAGCCCGGCTCGGTCGTCGTCGCTGACGGGGACCGTGTGCGGGAAGTACACGACGTCGGCGGACCATTGGCGGACGAGCAGTGCGTGCCGCGCCGAGTGCGGCTGCGTCCCGAGCACCCCGAGAGGCCGGTCGCGCACCTCGTAGCCGTGGCAGTACGGGCAGTGCAGTACGTCCTGCCCCCACCGCTCCCGTACCCCCGGGAACGAGGGCAGTTCGTCCCGCAGGCCGGTGGCGACCACGACCCGGCGGGCCCGCAGGACGGAGCCCTCGGCGAGCCGGACGTCGAAGAGGGGGGTGCCGGACGGCGTGGCGACGGCGACCACGCCCTCCACGCGTCCGTCCAGCAACTCGACGCCGTACCCGCTCACTTCCTTGCGTCCGATGCGAAGAAGCTCGGCGGGCGGCATCCCGTCCCGGGAGAGGAAGCCGTGCATCCGGGCGGCCGGGGCGTTGCGGGGGCTTCCGCAGTCCACCACGGCCACCCGGCGCCGCGCCCGCCCCAGCACCAGGGCCGCGCTGAGCCCGCCGGCGCCGCCGCCGACCACCACCGCGTCGTAGATGTCCCGAAAATCGTCCTGTGTGTGGGTGTGCGTGTCGTGAGTCATGGCGACACCGTGCGCCCCGCTCCCGGAAACGGCAATCTTTGTTGCCGTTTCCGGGAAAGGGCGGTGCACTGTGGTCCATGGACCACTCACCGGAGATCAGCCGCACCCTCGCCGACGTCGGCCCCCGTCTCCAGCGGCTGCGGGCCGCGCGCGGGGTCACCCTCGCCGCGCTCGCGGAGGCCACCGGCATCTCCACCAGCACCCTCTCCCGGCTGGAGTCCGGGCAGCGCCGTCCCAGCCTGGAACTGCTGCTGCCCATCTCGCAGGCCCATCAGGTGCCGCTCGACGACCTGGTCGGCGCGCCCGAGGTCGGGGATCCGCGCGTACGGATCAAGCCCCGCCAGGTGCACGGCGCGACCGTGCTGCCGCTGACCAACAGACCCGGTCCGCTCCAGACGTACAAGATGATCCTCCCGGTGAGCCGCAGCACCCCCGAACCCCGCACCCATGAGGGATACGAGTGGCTGTACGTCCTGTCCGGTCGGCTGCGGCTGGTCCTCGGGGACCGGGACATGGTCCTCGGGCCGGGCGAGGCGGCCGAGTTCGACACCCGGCTGCCGCACTGGTTCGGCAGCACGGGCGAGGGGCCCGTCGAGGTGCTCAGCCTCTTCGGCAGGCAGGGCGAACGGATGCACGTACGGGCGCAGCCACGCGCCACGGGGGCCCGGCAGGATCCGGAGGACGAGGGCTGAACGGGCGGGACGGCGGAGGGGCTCCGTCGCGTAGCGGGCAACAAGGCGGGTGGGGGCGTCAGTTGGGCGCGGGGCGAGGATCCCGCACCCGTCCTCGCACGCCTTCCCAACCCACCGCCCGTGCGCTATACATGAGGGCCATCGGCCTAGAACGCGTTCTAGAAGTGGGGCGCGCGGGACGGCCGGTCCCGTACGGCCCCGGCGTGTCCGACGGTGCGGACGGCCGCGTCGGGGTCTTCGACGACGCGCACCGAGGAGCACTGGTTGCATGCCGATCGACCCCGACAAGGCCCTCGCCGCCGATCCCCGGACCACGTCCCTCGCATGGGGGCACAAGGACGTCCAGCTGTACCACCTGGGGCTGGGGGCCGGGGTCCCGGCCACCGATCCGGTCGAGCTGCGGTACACCCTGGAGAGCCGGCTGCACGTCCTGCCCAGCTTCGCGACCGTCGCCGGTGCGGGCATGGCCGTGGTCGGCGGGCTCTCCGCGCCCGGCATCGAGGTGGACCTCGCGTCCGTACTGCACGGCGGCCAGGCGGTGACCGTGCACCGGCCGATTCCGGTCGAGGGAACCGCCACCCAGACGTCGGCCGTGCGGGCCGTGTACGACAAGGGCAAGGCGGCCGTCCTCGTGCTGCGGTCGGAGGCATCGGACGCCGACGGACCGCTGTGGACGAGCGACGCGTCGATCTTCGTACGGGGTGAGGGCGGCTTCGGAGGGGAGCGGGGGCCCTCCCTGCGACTCGCACTTCCGCCCCGGGACCCGGAGTTCACCGTGGAGCGGCCGGTGCGGGAGGACCAGGCGCTGCTGTACCGGCTCTCGGGGGACTGGAACCCGCTGCACGCCGACCCGGAGTTCGCCGGGCTCGCGGGCTTCCCGCGGCCGATCCTGCACGGGCTGTGCTCGTACGGGATGACGCTCAAGGCCGTCGTGGACACGGTGCTCGGCGCGGACGTGGCGAGGGTCCTCTCGTACCGCACGCGCTTCGCGGGGGTGGTCTTTCCGGGGGAGACGCTGCGGATCCGGATGTGGCAGGACCCGGGGCGGATCCAGGTCGAGGTGACGGCCGTCGAGCGGGACGACGCACCCGTGCTCGCCGACACCGTCGTCGCGCACACGTAAGCACTCGTCAGCAGGTCAGTGAGCACGCCCGTGAGGGGAGTAGTCGGACCATGCGCGCAGCGGTGTTGCACGAAACGGGTCAGGACAAGCTCGAAGTGCACGACGACGTCGAGGCCGTGGGCTTCGGGCCCGGAAAGGTCAGGATCCGGGTGCGGGCCACCGGGCTGTGCCACTCGGACGTCTCCGCGATGAGCGGCGTGCTCCCACAGCCCGCGCCGTTCGTTCCCGGGCACGAGGGCGCCGGAGAGGTCGTCGACGTGGGGGAGGGAGTGGACGGGGTCGCGGCCGGCGACCGGGTCCTGGTGTGCTGGCTGCCGGCCTGCGGCACCTGTGCGGCGTGCAGGCGCGGGCAGACGCAGCTGTGCCTGGCCGGGTTCATGAACGCAGGGACGCCCAACTTCCGCCGGGCGGGCGGCGACCTCTTCGGGTTCGCCGGGACCGGGACCTTCACCGAGGAGGTCGTCGTGGCGGCCGGGTGCGCGGTGCCGATCCCGGACGACGTGCCGTTCGAGATCGCCGCGCTGATCGGGTGCGGAGTGACGACCGGGCTCGGCGCGGCCATCAACACGGCGCAGGTGGAGGCCGGTTCGTCGGTGGCGGTCCTGGGCTGCGGCGGGGTGGGCATCTCCGCGATCCAGGGGGCACGGGTGCGCGGTGCGGCGCAGATCGTCGCCGTGGACCCCGTCGCCTCGCGCCGACAGGCGGCGCTGGGCTTCGGGGCGACGGAGGCCCTGGCCCCGGAGGAGCTGGCTGACGCCAAGCAGCGGATCACGGCGGGGGAGGGCTTCGACTACGTCTTCGAGGTGGTCGGGAAGTCGGCCACGGCGCGGGCCGCGTACGACGCGACCCGGCGCGGTGGCACCCTCTGCGTCGTCGGCGCGGGGGCTCTCGACGACCACTTCCCGCTCAACATGTTCGAGCTGTTCTTCGACGAGAAGCGGATCCTGCCGTCGCTCTACGGAGGCGGCGACGCGCTCCGTTCGTACGAGCGGGCCGTCGCGCTCTGGCGGGCAGGTCGCATCGACCTGGAGGGCATGATCACGCACCGCGTGCAACTGGCCGGGATCAACGAGGCGTTGGAGCACATGCGGACGGGCGCGGCACTGCGTACGTCCATCTCGCTGTGAGCTGTGAGCTGTGAGCTGTGAGCTGTGGGCTGTGGGCTGTGGGCTGTGGGCCGGTCGGCCGGTGAGCCGGAGGGCCGGAGGGCCGGACGGCCGCGGCTGTACGGGCCGGGGCCTGCGCCCGGGTGCAGGCCCCGTGCCGCTGAAGTCGTTGCCGGAACCCGTGGCACCGGAACCGTCCCGCCGGGGTCGCATCGTCGCGCTGAAGGAGTTGTTGGCGGATGTCGCTGCCGCTCGAAGGACTGTCCGCGATCGTCACCGGAGCCGGCCGCGGGCTCGGCCGGGCCGAGGCGCTCGAACTCGCCCGGCTCGGCGCGAGCGTCGTCGTCAACGACTTCGGCCGCCCGGGACGCGACGGCTCCGGGGACGCCTCGGCCGGACCCGCCGAGGAGGTCGCCGCGGAGATACGGGCGCGGGGCGGAACGGCGGTCGCGCACCCGGGGGACGTCGCCGACTTCGGGCAGGCCCGTGAACTCGTCGAGGCGGCCGTCACCGAGTTCGGGAAACTCGACGTGCTGATCAACAACGCGGGCATCCTGCGCGACCGGATGATCTTCTCGATGAGCGAGGAGGAGTGGGACTCCGTCGTCCGGGTGCATCTGAAAGGACACTTCAACACGACGCGTTTCGCCGCCGCGCACTGGCGGGCGCGGTCGAAGGCGGCCGGGGCGCCCGTGTACGGGCGGGTCGTGAACACGTCGTCGGAGGCATTCCTCGCCGGGTCGGCGGGACAGCCGAACTACGCGGCGGCGAAGGGCGGCGTCGTCGGGCTGACGACCTCGACCGCGCTCGCGCTGCGGAAGTACGGGGTGACGGCGAACGCGATCTGCCCCCGGGCGAGGACACGGATGACGGAGGACGTGTTCACGGGCTTCGCGGTGCCGGGCGAGGGGGAGAAGGACCCGCTGGCCCCCGAGCACGTGGCACCCCTGGCCGGTTACCTGGCCTCTCCGGCAGCGGGGCACGTGAACGGCCAGTTGCTGGTGGTGCACGGGGGAATGGTGGCGGTGATGGAGCGGCCACGGGTGGCGGCGACGTTCGACACGTCGCAGGGGATGTTCTCCTACGAGGAGCTGGACGGGCTGCTGACCCGGTACTTCGCCGGGCGGCCGGAGGGGGAGACCTTCGGGGCGGCGGAAGTGCTGGGGCTGCGGTGGGGACAGGGGTCGGCCCCCCGCTGACGGGTGCCTCCGCCTCCGCCTCCGCCGTTCCTTCGCGCGATGCGTCGCCGTCGTGGGTGCGTGCCGTCTGCTGCCGTTGCTGGTGCGTGCCGTTCGTGGCTACCGCTGCTGCGCGAGGCACTCCGCCACCGTTCCCGCACGCCGTCCGCCGTCACCGTTCTCCCATGCCGTCCTCCGCCACCGTCCTCCGCCCATTCCGCCGCTACTGCCCTTCCTGCCGCCCTCGCCCTTCTGCCCGCCCTCGCCCTTCCGCGCCGCCCCTCCGCAGCCTCCGCCCCTACGTCCCGCCCGCCGGTCCCGCCCCGGGGACGGGGACCACCACCGGCATCGTCATCCGCACCATCGCGGGTGCCGCCGCGTGTGCGGAGACGGGAGCGGACAGCAGCGGGACGCCCGACGGCACCGAGGGTGTCGCGGCCGGGCCGGTGGGCGGCGCGGGTGGCGTGGTCTTCGTCGGGGGACGCGCGGGGGAGACCGTCGGCGTCGCCGCGTCCGGACGGGGCCGTGTCGCGCGGGGCCCGATGCGGTGCAGCCGCCCGGTCAGCGACGTCCGGTGCAGCGGTGCCTGTTGCAGGGGAACCGGCTTCCGGGGGAAGGAGGCGTCCGGGGCGTTGGGGTCCGAGGCGGCGGGGACCGAAGTGTCGGGGGCCGGGGCGACGGCAGCGGGTGCGGCCGGCCCGGTGGGGGGTGTGGTGCCGGTGGGTGCGGTGTCGTCGGTCCGGGTGTCCGGGGCCGGTCTGTCGGCGTCCGCGGCGGGTGCCTCGGCGTCCTGGCTCGCGCCGTCGCGAACTCCCGCGTCAGCGGCGGTTCTCGGCGCGGTGCCGTCCCCCGCAGCGGGGTCGTCGTCCGCCGGTACGCACACCGCCGCGACCCCGCACGGCACCTCTCGCGTCGCGAAGGGCAGCCGCAGCACGCCCTCCCGGGTCCACAGGCCGCTGCCGGTCAACCACCCGTCGGGTGCGGCGAGTTGGTGCAGGCGGCGGTCCGAGGGGCGCCACACGCCGACCCAACTGCCGTACGCGGGACCTCCGGCTCCGGGCGCCCGGTCGATCCGTACCGCCACCGCGCACGACTCCGGCGTCAGCACCTGGCCGGGCTGGGCCGCGAACGGGGTGACTGTGCAGTCGCCCACGCGCAGCGAGTCCGGGAAGCGGACCGGGCGGGTGCTGCCGAGCACGCCCCAACCGAGCCGGTCCTCGCCCGGCGCGTCCGAGCGGATGAGGAGCAGACCGCTGTCGGGGTCGGCGAGGAGCAGACGGTCGTCGCTCCGTTCGGCGATCTGCAGAAGAGGGGTGACCTCACCGCCGCGTTCCAGGTCGACGGCCACCGACTTGACCACCTCGCCGTCCCGCGAGGCACGGTCCAGGGCGAGCATCCGCCCCGTGCGGTCCAGCCACACCCCGCCCGCGCAGCGCCCCGGCACTTGCGCCACGTGCTCGGGGCCGAAGGCGCCGCCCGCCACCAGCCACAGCGCCGTCGTGTGCGGGCCGACGGCGAGCGCGTAGGCGCGACTGCCGCCCGGGGCCGGGGGGAGGAGGGTCAGAGTGCCCTGATCCGGACCGAACTCAATGGCACCGAGCGGGAGTTCGCCCGTGGCCGGACCCGTCGGGTAGAGCAGGGAGAAGAGGTGCCGGCCCGCCGCCTCCCGGTGGATCAGCACCCGCCCGTCGGCCAGCGGCAGCACCTCCGTGCCGGGCTCCTCGGGCTGGTCGGCCGGGAGCGGCACCGCGTACGGCTCCGGGCCGCCGAGCGTCCACCGCTCCGGGAACCGGGCCTCTCCCTCCCCGGCGAGCCTCGCCGCGTACGAACCGTCCGCGGCGATCGTGAACCCGGGGCGCCGCACCGCACCGCCCTCCGGGGCGGTCTCGATGGCACAGGCTGTCATGTGAACCGTCACCTCCGCCCGCGACGCTAGTTTTCCGCTTTCCCACCGGACAACGCGAGTCACGCCACTTCACACATAAGGGTGGCCGTCCGGCCGTTCCAGCGAAAAGGGGGAGAAGGTTGTGCTGGGACGAGGGGGCGGTGGAGGGACGTAAGGTAAGGATTACCTGAATTCGTCGGCTCCCGGGTGTACGTGTCACCTCTCCCGCGCGCAGTCCCGCTCCCCGTGCGGGACAGCCGACGAACGACCCCTGCACGCAGTCCGGAAGCGAGTCCCCCCATGTCCTCCATACGCCGTCGCGGTACCGCCGCGGTCTCCCTGGCCCTCACCGCCGCGCTCGTCCTGTCCGCCTGCGGAGGCGGCGAAGGGGACGGCGACGCCGCGGGCGAGAAGAAGGCCGACGGCGGAAAGTCCGTCGCGCAGGGCGGCAAGGACTTCGGGGACGCCCGGAAGAAGACCGCCGCCTTCGGGACCGACGCCGCGGCCGGCCAATTCCCGCGCACCCTCACCCACGCCATGGGCACCACCGAGCTCAAGGCAGCCCCCCGGCGCGTGGTCGTCCTGGACGTCGGCGAGCTGGACAACGTGGTGTCGCTCGGCATGCAGCCCGTCGGCTACGCCCCGGCGGAGGGTTCGCAGGCGCTGCCGGAGTACCTGAAGAAGAAGGGCTCCGGGAGCCCGAAGAGCGTCGGCACCATCAACAGCCTCAACCTCGAAGCGATCGACGCCCTCAAGCCGGACCTCATCCTGGGCAGCCAATTGCGCGCCGAGAAGCAGTACGAGCTGCTGTCCCAGATCGCCCCGACCGTCTTCTCCGTCCGCCCCGGCTTCACCTGGAAGGAGAACTTCCGGCTGAACGCCGCCGCCCTCGACAAGACCGCCGAGGCCGACGCCCAGCTCGCCTCGTACGAGAAGAAGGCCAAGAAGCTCGGTGAGGACGTCGCCGCCGCACACGACGGCAAGAAGCCGACCGTCACCATGCTGCGATACCTGCCGGGGAAGATCCGGCTGTACGCGAAGGCCTCGTTCATCGGCACCGTCCTCGACGACGCCGGTGTCCCCCGTCCCAAGAACCAGCAGGCCGACGACCTCGCAGTCGAGCTCAGCCCGGAGAAGATCGACGAGGCCGCGGCCGACTGGATCTTCACCGGCGTCTACGGCGACGCCAAGGCCACCAAGCGCGACAAGGCCGAGGCCAATCCGCTGTGGAACAAGCTGGACGCCGTGAAGTCCGGCCGTGCCAAGGACGTTCCGGACGAGACCTGGTACCTCGGTCTGGGCACCGCCGCCGCCGACGAGGTCCTCGGCGACCTCCGCGGCTTCCTCGTCAAGTAGTCGCCGGCCTGCCCCGCCCGTACGGCCGGGCGGGAGCGGCAGGCCGCGGGGGCACGGACGGCAGGTAGCCTTGCCCCCGTGCCCCGTCTGTCTGAAGTCATCGCCGCCCTCGACGCCCTCTGGCCCCCCGAGCGGGCCGAGAGCTGGGACGCGGTCGGTACGGTCTGTGGCGATCCGGACACCGCGGTCAACCGGGTCCTGTTCGCCGTCGACCCCGTCCAGGAGATCGCCGACGAGGCGGTGAAGCTGGGCGCCGACCTCGTCGTCACCCACCACCCGCTCTACCTGCGCGGGACGACCACCGTCGCCGCCGGCCACTTCAAGGGCCGCGTCGTGCACACGCTGATCAAGAACGACGTCGCCCTGCACGTCGCGCACACCAACGCCGACACCGCCGACCCCGGCGTCTCCGACGCCCTCGCCCTCGCGCTCGACCTCCGCGTCACCGGCCCCCTCGTACCGGATCCCGGCGATCCGCACGGGCGGCGCGGCCTCGGCCGGATCTGCGAGCTGGACGTGCCGGAGACGGTGCGCGAGTTCGCCGCGCGGGCCGCGAAGCGGCTGCCCGCCACCGCGCAGGGCATCCGTTTCGCCGGTGACCCGGACGCCCTCGTGCGCACCGTCGCCGTCAGCGGCGGGTCGGGCGACGGCCTCTTCGAGCAGGTCAGGGCGGCCGGAGTCGACGCCTTCCTGACCGCCGACCTGCGACACCACCCGGTCTCCGAGGCCCGCGAGCACGCGCCGCTGCCCGCGCTGGTCGACGCCGCGCACTGGGCCACCGAGTGGCCTTGGTGCGAGCAGGCCGCCGCCCAGCTCGACCGGATCTCCGACCGCGAGGGGTGGAACCTTCGGGTCCACGTCTCGAAGACGGTCACCGACCCCTGGACATCACACCTCTCCGCCCCCTTCTCTTCTCCTGGAGCCCCCAACTGAACGCCGCGCCCGCCGACCAGATCCGACTTCTCGACGTCCAGGCCCTCGACGTACGGCTGTCCCAGCTCGCCCACAAGCACCGGTCGCTGCCGGAGCACGCCGAGATCGAGTCGCTCACCAAGGACCTCAGCCAGCTGCGGGATCTCCTCGTCGCCGCACAGACCGAGGAGAGCGACACCGCCCGCGAGCAGACGAAGGCCGAGCAGGACGTCGACCAGGTCCGCCAGCGCGCCGCCCGCGACCAGCAACGGCTGGACTCGGGGGCCGTTTCCTCCCCGAAGGACCTGGAGCACATCCAGAAGGAGATCGTCTCGCTGGCCAGGCGCCAGGGGGACCTGGAGGACGTCGTCCTGGAGGTCATGGAGCGCCGCGAGTCCGCGCAGGAGCGCGCCGCCGAGCTGACGGCACGGGTGACCGCCGTACAGGCCAAGGTCGACGACGCCACCGCGCGCCGTGACGCCGCCACCGGTGAACTGGACGCGGAGATCGAGAAGGTCACCAAGGAGCGCGAGCTCGTCGTGGCCTCCGTACCCGCGGACCTGGTCAAGCTGTACGAGAAGCTGCGCACCCAGTCGGGCGGGGTGGGCGCGGCCCGCCTCTACCAGCGCCGCTGCGAGGGCTGCCAGCTGGAGCTCAACATCACCGAGGTCATGGAGGTCCGCGCGGCCGCCCCCGACGCGGTGCTGCGCTGCGAGAACTGCCGCCGGATCCTGGTCCGCACCTCGGATTCGGGGCTGTAGAACCGATGGCTCGCTCCGTGGTGGTGGAGGCGGACGGCGGGTCCCGGGGCAACCCGGGGCCCGCCGGTTACGGCGCGGTCGTACTCGACCCGCAGACGGGCGAGACGCTCGCCGAGGCGGCCGAGTACATCGGCGTCGCCACGAACAACGTCGCCGAGTACAAGGGGCTGATCGCCGGGCTGAAGGCCGCCCGCGACCTCTTCCCCGACGTGCTCGTCCACGTGCGGATGGACTCCAAGCTCGTCGTCGAGCAGATGTCGGGGCGCTGGAAGATCAAGCACCCCGACATGAAGCCGCTGGCCGCCGAGGCCGCGGCCGTGCTGCCGCGCTCGCAGGTCCGCTACGAGTGGATCCCGCGCGAGAAGAACAAGCACGCGGACCGGCTCGCGAACGAGGCGATGGACGCGGGCAAGAAGGGGAAGCAGTGGGAGCCCTCGGGTTCGGCCGCGGCCCTGGACAGGCGGGTCGCACCCGTCTCCTCGGGCGCCCCGGTGGTCGAGCCGCCCCGGGTGGTCGGTGACGCCACCGCCGGAGCGGCCAGGGCGCGGGCGGCGATGGCCGGGGCCCGGGGCGGGTCCGCACGCGCCTCCTCCGTCCCCGACGAGGGGCTGTTCGCGCTCGACGAGGAGCCGGAGGAGCTCGCGGCCTCCGACGCCCCGGCCGTCGGCTGGGGGCCGTCCGCCGACCTCGGGCAGCCCGCCGCCCTCGTGCTCCTGCGGCACGGCGAGACCCTCCTCACCCCCGAGAAGCGCTTCTCGGGGAGCGGCGGCTCCGACCCGGAGCTGTCCGCGGTCGGCCGCAAGCAGGCCGAGGCGGTGGCCGCCTCGCTCGCCGCGCGCGGCACGATCCAGGCCGTCGTCAGCTCCCCCTTGACTCGCTGCCGCCAGACGGCGGACGCCGTGGCGTCCCGGCTGGGTCTTCCCGTACGGGTCGAAGAGGGCCTGCGGGAAACGGACTTCGGAGCCTGGGAGGGGCTGACGTTCGCCGAGGTGCGCGCCCGGTACGCCGAGGACCTCGACGACTGGCTCGCCTCCCCGGACGCGGCCCCCACCGGCGGCGGTGAGAGCTTCGCGGAGGTCGCGAAGCGGGTCGAGGCGACGAGGGACCGGCTGACCGGTGCGTACGCGGGCAGGACCGTCCTGGTCGTCACCCACGTCACCCCGGTGAAGACGCTGGTGCGGCTGGCGCTCGGGGCCCCGCCGCAGTCCCTGTTCCGGATGGAGCTGTCGGCGGCGTCGCTGTCGGAGGTGGCGTACTACGCCGACGGCAACGCGTCGGTGCGGCTGCTGAACGACACCTCGCACCTGCGCTGAGCGGCATCTGCCGTACGTACGACCCCCCAGGCCCGGCACGCACTCCCCGAGTGCGCGCCGGGCCTCGTGCGTACCGTTACCGCAGTGCCGCCGCCTCGCGGGCGAGGGACTCCACGCGTGCCCAGTCCCCGGCCTCGATCGCTTCCTGCGGGAGCATCCACGTGCCGCCCACGCACCCGACGTTGGGGAGCGCGAGGTAGGCGGGGGCGGAGGCGGGGGTGATGCCGCCCGTCGGGCAGAAACGGGCCCGGGGGAGCGGGCCGGAGAGCGACCTGAGGTACGCGGTGCCGCCGGCGGCCTCGGCCGGGAAGAACTTCATGTCGGTGACGCCGCGTTCCAGAAGGGCGACGGCTTCGGAGGCGGTGGAGACGCCCGGGAGGAAGGGCAGGCCGGAGCCCTGCAGGGCGCGCAGCAGGGTGTCCGTCCAGCCGGGGCTGACGAGGAACCGCGCCCCGGCCTCGGCGGCGGCCTCGACGTCGGCGGGGGACGTGACGGTCCCCGCGCCGACGATGGCTTCCGGTACGCGGGCGGCGATCGCGCCGATCGCGTCCAGGGCGGCCGGGGTGCGCAGGGTGATCTCGATCCCGGGCAGCCCGCCCGCCACGAGCGCTCGGGCGAGGGGCACCGCGTCGGCGGGGTCGTGCAGGACGACTACGGGCAGGACGGGAGCCAGATCGAGGGGGGAGGGGGATGCCATGGGGGCATCCTGCCGGGGGAACGTGAGGTGTGCAACGGGTGTTGCACGCTGCGCAACGAGAAGAGGTGTCCTCTCTCGGGGCGGTGCCGCCGCGCCTCGGGACGGTGTCGCCGCGCGAGGGCGAAGCCTGCTCCCGGGAGCGAAGCCGCCGGGCGGAAGGCGAGCAGCCGCGCGAGCCGCCGCGCGCGGGAGCGAAACCGCCGGACGGGAATGAAGCGGCCTCGCGGGAGTGGAGCCGTCGAGCGGGAGTGAGGCCGTCCGGCGGGAACGAAGCCGCCGGGAGTGAGTAAAGCCATGGCCCGGTGGCAGCTCCGGCCCCCGCAGCCGGCTACGCCGCGATGAGCAGCGCCTCCGCGCCGACGGCCCGGTACCCCGCCGCCTGGAAGGCGCGCACGCTCCGGGCGTTCCCGGGGGCCTGTTGCGACCAGACGACCTCCCCGGCGGGGATCAGATGCCGCGCCGACTCCGCCAGGGCGCGCCCCAGCCCCCGGTGCCTGGACTCCTCGTCCACCTCGATGGCCGTCTCCCAGCGGCCCGCCAGCCCCCGGCCGATGACCAGCACCCCGCCCCCCTCGGACTTCCAGACCCGCACGTCGTCCCGGTACTTGCGCGCCCGCGCGACCCTCGGGTGGTCCGGGTCCACGAGGGGGGTCAGTTCCAGCGGCGGCGGGCCGTCCAGTGCGGGGGCCAGGGTGAGCGAGCCGACCGTGTCCATGCGGCGGCCCGTGCGCGCCATCAACGAGGCCAGGAACACCGGGTGCAGCGAGGCGGAGAAGGGATCCGGGCAGGCCTTCTCCAGGGTCTCCCGTATCCACTCCGGGTCCTGGTCGGAGAAGATCACCGAGTGCGCCGTGAAGGCGAGCACCCCCGCGTCGCGGGGGCTCGGCTGGGGCACGACGACGGTTCGGCCGTCGGGCGCCGGGTACTGCCCCTGCGCCACGGAGGTCAAAATGTCGCGCAATGAGCTGGGCACGCGGTTCCTTTACGAGTGGTCGGAGAGGGATGGTCCGGAAAAGCAACCTTTCTACTCTACGCGCATCGACCCGGTGCCCGCACCGGGGACGCCCTCCCCCGCAGGGACCCGCGGACCCGCCGCTCGACGGTTCAGTGGATCTCCCGCACGACCACGTCCAGCGCCCACGGCTTCCCGGCCGCCGAGGGCTCCGTCGCCTCCACCACGTGCCCCAGGTCCCGCAGCGCCTCCACCAGTTCGGCGGGGGCCGCAGGCGCCGCGCCCGCAGCCAGCAGGTCCCGTACGATCCGGCCCTTCGTCGCCTTGTTGAAGTGGCTGACCACCGAGCGCTTCTCGACGCCGTCCACGACCTGGGCGTGCAGCACCCGCACCGTCGCCGTCCGCCCCGCGACCTCGCCCTTGGGCTTCCACGCCGACGCGTAGGCGGCGGACCGCAGGTCCAGCACCAGGCCGTCCCCGGCCGCTTCCGGCATGACGCGGGCCATCACGGGCCGCCAGTACGCCCCGAGCGCGCCGAGCGCGGGCAGCTTCACGCCCATCGAACAGCGGTAGGAGGGGATGCGGTCGGCGACCCCGACCGCTCCCCAGAGACCGGAGAACACCAGCAGCCACTGCCGCGCGCGCCTGCGGGCCGCCGCGTCGAGGGAAGCCAGGTCCAGGGCGTCGTACAGGACGCCGGTGTAGACCTCCCCGGCCGGACGGGTCCCGGCGGTCAGCAGGTCCGCGTTCTTGGCGACCTCACCGCGCAGCCCCTCGCTCAGGCCGAGGACGGCACGGGCCTTCTCCTCGTCCGCCCGGCACAGCTCCACCAACTCCTCCAGCACGGCCGCCCGCGCCGGTGCCAGGCCCGGGAGCGAGAGCGACTCCGGCCTCAGCGGGGCGCCGCGCCCCGCGGCGGACTTGCCTTCGGACGGCGGCAACAGCACGAGCACCGGAAAACTCCTTCGTACGTACGGGACGCATCCGAGATGCGGCGGAACCAGGCAACGGTAGTCCGTCGCGCGGCCGTACCGGACCGGAGCCTTCCGCCCGACGCGCGCCCACCCGGCCGTTTCCGCCCGACGCGCGCCCACCCGCCCGTTTCCGCCCGCACGCCGTGCCGCCGCGCCCGTACCGTCCTACGCTCGACCCATGCCCCGCCGCCATATCCATGTGACCGGCGCCGCCGAGGCCGCCCCCCTGCGGGCGGCCCTGCGCGAGCTGCGGACGACGCTGGACCTGCCCGCCGACCCGGCCGGGCCCGACGCCTTCCCGCCCGAGGTGCTGGCCGAGGCCGAGCGGGCGGCGAAGAACCCCCGGCCGCCGTCCGACCCGTACCACCTGGCCGAGCCGTACGACGCCAGGGACCTCCCCCTGTTCACCGTCGATCCGCCCTCCTCCACCGACCTCGACCAGGCCATGCACCTGGCGCGGCGGAAGGGCGGCGGGTTCCGGGTGCACTACGCCATCGCGGACGTGGCGGCCTTCGTCGTGCCCGGCGGGGCGCTGGACGCCGAGGCGCACCGCCGCGTGACCACCCTCTACTTCCCGGACGAGAAGGTTCCGCTGCATCCGCGGTCGCTCTCGGAGGGTGCCGCGAGCCTCCTGCCCGACCGGACCCGCCCCGCCCTGCTGTGGCGGATCGACCTCGACGAGGAGGGGACCGCCGTCGCCACGGACGTACGCCGGGCCCTCGTCCGAAGCCGCGCCAAACTGCACTACGCGGGCGTGCAGAGGGACATCGACGCGGGCACGGCGGAGGAGCCCCTGGCGCTGCTCAAGGACATCGGACTGCTGCGGGAGGAACGGGAGAGGGCCCGAGGCGGCATCTCCCTCAACGTCCCCGAGCAGGAGATCGAGGCGCACGACGGCGCGTACCGCCTCGCGTACCGCACCCCGCTGCCCGCCGAGGGCTGGAACGCCCAGATCTCCCTGCTCACCGGCATGGCCGCCGCCGACCTCATGACCGCCTCCGGCACCGGCGTCCTGCGCACCCTCCCCGTCGCGCCGGACGGCGCGGTCGCCCGGCTGCGGCGCACCGCGCAGGCCCTGCGCATCGACTGGCCGCACCACACCTCGTACGCGGAGATCGTCCGCGGCCTCCACCCGGCCGATCCCGCCCACGCGGCCTTCCTCCAGGAGTGCACGACCCTGCTGCGGGGCGCCGGCTACACGGTGTTCACCGACGGCGAGATCCCCGACCCCGCCGTGCACGCCGCGGTGGCCGCCCCGTACACGCACTGCACCGCGCCGCTGCGCCGTCTCGTCGACAGGTACGCGGGCGAGCTGTGCGTGGCGGCGGTCGCGGAGGCCGAGCCCCCGGACTGGGTCGTGGAAGCGCTCCCGGAACTCCCCAAGGAGATGGCCGAGGGCACCCGCCGCCAGAACACCGTCGAGCGCGAGTGCGTCGACATCGTCGAAGCGGCCCTTCTCAAGGACCGCGTCGGCGAACTCTTCGACGCCCACGTCGTCGACGTCAAGGACCGCGAACCGACGGTCGGCACCGTCCAGCTGGACAGTGCCGGCCTCGCCGTCATCGCCCGCGTCGAGGGCGGCGGGAACCTGCCCCTCGGCGAACGCATCCGGGTCAGGCTGACGCAGGCGGACCCGGGGACGGCGAAGGTCCTGTTCGCGCCCGCGTGAGGGCAGGACCGGACGCGGCGCGCCTCCGCCCCACGGCGGCCACCAGCGCCCGCGCGTCGTCCGCGTGGAAGCGCACGGTCGTCACCGGCCGCCGCGCGCCCAGCAGCGCCACGTGCTCGACCGGCTCGTGCAGCTCCACCGTCACGGAGGTCTGCGAGGCCGCCGCCAGCTCCAGCACGCCGTCCTCCTTCGCCCCGGGGTTCAGCCGCAGTTCGTACCGTACGGAGGCGATGCGCGCCGCCGGAAGCAACAGGTCCGCGTGGGCCCCCGACCGCACCCGCAGGCTCCCGTCGGCCCGTACGACATGCGGCCGGGTCACGGCGGCGGCGTGCAGCCCCACGATCAGCACCACCGTGTACACGTCCAGCACCAGGAAGACCGTCTGCACCACCGGCGCCCCGGCCAACAGGACGTGCAGCACCGCCGTCTCCACCACGCACACGAACGCGAAGGCGCCCAGCAGCGCCGCCTGCGCCTTCGCGTGCCCGAACGCGAGGACCCCGGCCCCGACCCCGTGCGGTCGCCGCGCCACCCACCGCCCGATCGACGCCATCACCCGAAGCTCGTGCCCCACCAGCCGCCGGGGCTTCTCCGGCACCAGCGCGGCCACGGCCTCCCGCGTCGTCAGGCCCCGCCTGCGCAGCGACACGAAGACGGTCAGCTCGGCCAGCACGACCGCCACCACCAGCGCCTCGACCCCGGCGAGAACGGCCCCCGGCACCCGGACGCCGCTCAACAGGCAGACCAGCACCACGAGTTCACCGGGCAACGCCACATACGCCACACCTCTGAGGATCTTCGTCACGTCGGCCCGCCCTTCCCTTCCGTCGCCGTCCCCGACGTCGGCCCGCCCTGCTCTTCCGTCGCCGTCCCCGACGTCGGCCCGCCCTGCTCTTCCGTCGCCGTCCCCGACGTCGGCCCGCCCTGCTCTTCCGTCGCCGTTCCTGACGTCGGCGCGTCCCCTTCCACCGTCGCCGTTTCCCGCGTCGGCCCGTCCCCCTCTTCCGTCGCCGTTCCCCGCCCGGCCGCGAGGCGCATCGCCTGCCGCAGAACCTCCGCCTGGGCCGGCGGGAAGTGTGCGTAAAACTCCCGTGCGAAGGTCGCGTCCTCGTCCGGCACCCCCACCCCCTCGCCCCAGATCCCGTCCGGGATGCACGAGGCCAGCACCCGCGCCGCCTCCGCCACCCGGGGATCGTCCGCCGCCGCGTCCGCCAGCGCGTCGAGGCGCGCGTACACCTCCCGGGCCCGTTCCTCCGCGCCCGGCACCGCGGCAGCCGTACGCAGCGACCGCACCAGCTGTGCCCGCACGCCGTCCGTGACGTTGGTGTCGATCAGCGCGAGGACCTCGCGGTCCTTGGCGGCGGCCTCCCCGCCCGTCGGCAGCGCCCGCAGCAGCTCGGCCAGCTCCTTCGACACGGGACCCTCGGGCGACAGCCCCCCGTCCCGCGCCTGCTCCAGCAGCCCTGCGATCCGCTCCCGTCGGCCCCGGATCTCCGCCTCCTGCGCGGCCAGGTCCTCGTCCAGTTCCCCGAGCACCTCGACCAGTGCGCGCCCCGCGTCGTCGCGCAGCACGTCCCGCACCTCGTCGAGTCCCAGGTCCAGCTCGGTCAGCCGCCGGATCCGGGCCAGCGCGACGGCGTCCCGCAGTCCGTACTCCCGGTAGCCGTTCGTCCGCCGTTCGGGTTCGGGCAGCAGCCCGACGTGGTGGTAGTGCCGTACCGCACGCGTGGTGACACCGACGAGCGCGGCGATCTCTCCGATCCGCATGGCCCCAGTAGAAACGTTGACGCCGCGACAAGGTCAAGCGCTGCCCGACGGCCCGGTAGCATGACCCGTACGGCAGACGAGCCGGGCGGACGGCCGCGTGGGGACCCCCTGGGGACCTCCCGAGGAACGTCCGGGCTCCACAGAGCAGGGTGGTGGCTAACGGCCACCCGGGGTGACTCGCGGGACAGTGCCACAGAAAACAAACCGCCTGGGGCCGCAAGGCCCCCGGTAAGGGTGAAACGGTGGTGTAAGAGACCACCAGCGTCCGAGGTGACTCGGACGGCTAGGTAAACCCCACCCGGAGCAAGGTCAAGAGGGGCCGTCGCAAGACAGTCCTGCGTGAACGTCCGAGGGCTGCTCGCCCGAGTTCACGGGTAGACCGCACGAGGCCGGCGGCAACGCCGGCCCTAGATGGATGGCCGTCTCCCCGGCCGCCGCGAGGCGACCGGGCGACAGAACCCGGCGTACAGCCCGACTCGTCTGCCGTCTCCGTTCCCGCACGCGGACGGTTCCCGCGCCAAGGCCCCCGACCGGAGGGAATCCCCGGTCGGGGGCCTTGACGCGTACCGGCCCTCGGCGGGCCACTTCGTGGAGCGTTCGCTCAGCCTTCGGCGGAGCGGCGGCGGCGCGTGGCCACCAGCAGGCCCGCACCGCCCGCGAGGGCGAGCGCGGTGGCGCCCGCGGCCCACGGCAGAGCCGAACCGGCGCCGGTCGTGGCGAGGGACGTGCCGTCGGCGGCGGTCGCCCGGCCGTTACCGTCCGTGCCGGTCACCGGCTTGTCGCCGGCGTCGCCCTTGTCGGTCGCGGTGTCGCCCGCACCGCCCGCGCCGCCGGTGGTTCCGGCGCCGCCGGTGCCCTGGCCCGTGCCCTGACCGGTGCCCTTGTCGGCGTCCGGCCCGGTCGTGCCGTCCTCGCCCGAACCGGCGTCGGCGCCCGTGCCCTTGTCGGAGCCCTTGTCGGAACCGGTGTCCTTGTCGGTCTCCTTGGAGGCGTCGGGTACCGGCTTGACCTCGTCCTTGTCCTTGCCGGCGTTGGCCTCGTCCTTCTTGCGGGCCTCGAACTGGCCCTTGTCGAGGAACTCCTGGACGTCCTCGGGCGTGCCCTGGAGCGCCTTCTTGGCGGCTTCCTTCACGGCGGGGCCGCCGGAGCCGTGGATCCGGGTGACCAGCACCTCGTTGTCGGAGATGCGGGCCTCGAACTGGCCCTTGTCGAGGAACTCCTGGACGTCCTCGGGCGTGCCGGAGAGGGCCTTCTTGGCGGCTTCCTTCACCCCCGGACCGCCGGTGCTCATGATCTGGCCGGTCCGCACCCGGTTGTCGACGATGCGGGCCTCGAACTGGCCCTTCTCCAGGAACTCGCGCATGGCGGCCGGACCGTCGTCGATGGCCTTGCTCCCCGCCTCCTTGAGACCCCGTCCCGCGTCCTTGGCCCCCATCAGGCGCAGGATCTCGACCCGGTCCTCCTCCGAAGAGGCATTCGACCCGGCGTCGGGCGCGGAAACGGCCGGTGCCCTCGTCTCGGCGGCGTGCACCGGGGAGGCCAGCAGCACGGCCGGTGCGAGGGCGGCGGACGCGACGAGCGCCGATATGTGCCTGAACTTCATGCGGTTCCCCCACGTACTCAAAATGATCAACAGTCGGCCACATCGTACGAGGAACTTCACGTTCCCCTTACGTCCCCGTGCCCTCCGCCCCCTGCCGCCGAGGTGCGGAGGGTCGGGGCGCGGGGCAGGGTGGGACGCCCGGGGCCACCGCCGGTTCCCGGGCGAGCGAAGGAGAGAGCCCCTCATGGCCGTACCCGTCAACCAGCTCGGCGAGCCCACCGTCCGGGCCTTCGTGACCGCAGTGAACAACGGCGACCGCGGCGCTTTCGAGGCGCTGCTGGCGCCCGGCGCGACCATGTCCGACGACGGCACCGACCGCGACGTCACCGAGTGGACCGACAAGGAGATCTTCTCCTCGGGCGGGCACATGGACGTCGAGTCGGAGGCGAGCGGCGGAACCGAACTTGTCGTCGACTACCGCAACGACACCTGGGGCTCGATGCGGACCGCCTGGAAGTTCGTGGTGGACGGCGGGAAGGTCACCCGTTTCGAGACGGGACAGGCGTAGGGGTCAGACGGCCGGGTCCGGGATGCGGGTCCCCGTGCCGCCGACGCGGACACGGGGGTCGCCCGCACGCAGTTCGACCGTCAGGACCCCCGGGCGGCCCAGGTCGTCGCCCTGGTGGAGGGTGAGGGTGGCGTCCTCGGCGACCAGGCCGAGTTCCCGTGCGTACGCCCCGAACGCGGCCGCCGCCGCACCCGTCGCCGGGTCCTCGACCACGCCGCCGACCGGGAACGGGTCGCGGACGTGGAAGACCGTGTCCGCGGTGCGGTGGACCAGCTGGAGGGTGGTCAGGTCCAGACGCCGCATGAGGGCGGTCAGGCGGTCGAAGTCGTACGAGAGGTCCGCCAGGCGGGCGCGGGTCGCCGCCGCGAGGACCAGGTGGCGGGCGCCCGCGTACGCGATCCGGGGCGGCACGGCGGGGTCCAGGTCGGCGGCGGGCCAGTCCAGGGCCGTTAGGGCCTCCCTCACGTCCGCGTCGGCGACCGGCTCGGTGTGCGGGGCGACGCTGGTGAGGACCGCGTACGGGGAGCCGTCGGCGTCGGACTTCGTCACGGCCACCGGGACGGTGCCCGCCTGCGTCTCGAAGACCAGGTCGACGGGGCCGTGCCGCTCGCCGAGCGCCACGGCCGTCGCGACGGTGGCGTGTCCGCAGAACGGAACCTCGGCCTGCGGGCTGAAGTAGCGGACGCGGTAGGTGAGTTCGGTGTCCGTCGGGAGGAGGAACGCCGTCTCGCTGTAGCCGAGTTCGGCGGCGAGCGCGAGCATCTCGGCGTCGGACAGCGCGGACGCGTCCAGGACGACCCCGGCGGGGTTCCCGCCGGAGGGATCGGCGGAGAAGGCGGTGTAGCGCAGGACCTCGGGCGTGTGCGTAGTCATGTCACGCCCAACCCGGCCGCTCCGGTCGGCATTCCCCCGCCGGAGCCCCGGCGTGCCACCGTCGGACGAGTCCCGTGGAGCCTCGGCGTGGTCGCCTTCGGACGAGTCCGGTGGAGCTTTGGCGTGGTCGCCTTCGGACGAGTCCGTCGGAGCCTCGGCGTGTCACCGCCGGACGACCCCTGGGGAGTCCTGGTCCGTCACCCTCGGAGAACCACGCCGGAGCTGCGGCGGCGTGCCGCCTCGGACGAGCCCGTCGGACCGCAACCTAGCCCCGGCCCACGTACGGCATCGTCGTCGCCAGCACCGTCGCGAACTGGACGTTCGCCTCCAGGGGGAGGGCCGCCATGTGGCGGACCGTGCGGGCGACCTCCGCGACGTCCATGACCGGTTCCGCCGCGAGTTCGCCGTTGGCCTGGAGGACGCCGGTCTGCATGCGCTCCGTCATGTCGGTGGCCGCGTTGCCGATGTCGATCTGGCCGACTGCGATCCGGTACGGGCGGCCGTCGAGGGAGAGGGACTTGGTGAGGCCCGTCATGGCGTGCTTGGTGGTGGTGTAGGCGACGGAGTGCGGACGCGGGGTGTGGGCGGAGAGGGAGCCGTTGTTGATGATGCGACCGCCCTGCGGGGACTGGGACCGCATCTGACGGTAGGCGGCCTGGGCGCAGAGGAAGGCGCCCGTGATGTTCACCTGGACGACCGACTGCCAGTCCTCGTACGCGAGTTGCTCGGTGGGGGTGTTCGCGGGTCCGAACGTGCCCGCGTTGTTGAAGAGCAGGTCGAGGCGGCCGCAGCGGTCCTGTACGGCTGAGAGGAGGGCGTCCACCTCGTCCGGGTGCGAGACGTCCGTGGGCACGGCGAAGGTCGCGCCGCCCGCTGCCCCGGCGAGTTCCGCCGTCCGGGCCAGGGGCTCCTCGCGGCGGCCCGCGAGGGCCACCGTCCAGCCTGCCGAGGCCAGCTCCACCGCCACCGCACGGCCGATGCCGGAGCCCGCGCCCGTCACCAGCGCGATCCCGCGCGTCCGATCCTGCCGGGCCTGCTCCACCTGGTCCGCCTGCTGCGTCTGAGTGCTCATGGGGGGCGAGGGTAGCCACTGCGGACGGGGCGGGGCCCCGGCCGTCCGGCATGTGGCGTACGGGGAGACACCCGGGGCCGGGCCCGGTGGGGGCGGCAGCCCCGCAGGTCAGGCCCGCGGCGCGCCGGGAGTGGCCTCCTCCGACGGGTAGCGGACGCCGATCCTCTCCCGTACCGCGTCCAGCGTCCGCATCACCGCGAGGCTTCCGTCCAGCGGGACCAGCGGCGACTCCCTCTCGGGGGCCGGTACTCCCCACCGTATGGGTCCGCTGCTCATCGCCCCGCCCTTCGCTCCCGTACCGGAAGCCCGTTCCGTGCACCGCGGACGAGCTGAGAGCATAGGTGCGTATTCAACGAAATGGGAGTGACGATGCCGGAGAGCGGCAAGCAGGAAGCGGGAACGGCGGGAAGCGACCACATACCCGGGGCGGGCCCGGAGGCGATGGCGGCGGCGGGGTCGGCGACCGCGGCGACCGCCGGACCCGCCGGGACTGCCCTGTCCGCCGGGGCCCCGGGGTCCGCCGGGTCCTCGTCCGCCGGGTCCTCGTCCGGCGGGAGCGGAAACCCTTCGGCGCCCACCGGGACCGTGCCCGCGGGCCCCGTGCCCTCGGCCACCGCGTCCGGGTCCGCCGCACCGGTGAAGGCGTCCGGGTCCGCCGGTGCGGCGAAGGCCGCCGCCGCGTCCGGGGCCGCGGTCCGCCGGGCCGGCCTCCTGGTCACGCTCGTCCTCGGCGGGCTCACCGCGCTGCCGCCGCTCTCCATGGACATGTACCTCCCGGCCCTGCCCGAGGTCACCAGGGCGCTGGGGGCGCCCGCCGCCACCATCCAGCTCACCCTGACCGCCTGCCTCGCCGGGATGGCGCTCGGCCAGCTCGTCGTCGGCCCGCTCAGCGACAAGCTGGGACGTCGCCGCCCGCTGCTGGTCGGCATGGTCGTCTACGTCCTCGCGACCGCGATCTGCGCCTTCGCGCCCAACGCGGAACTGCTCATCACCTTCCGGCTGTTGCAGGGCCTCGCCGGAGCCGCGGGCATCGTCATCGCGCGGGCGATGGTGCGGGACATGTACGACGGCGTGGAGATGGCGCGGTTCTTCGCCACGCTGATGCTGATCTCCGGTGTCGCCCCCGTGATCGCGCCCGTCATCGGCGGCCAGGTGCTGCGGCTGACGGACTGGCGCGGCGTCTTCTACGTGCTGACGGGCGTCGGGCTGGCCCTCACCCTCGTCGTGTTCAAGTATCTGCGCGAGACGCTGCCGCCGGAACGGCGGCACACCGGCGGCGTGGGGGAGGCCCTGCGCACGATGAGGGGGCTGCTCGCCGACCGCGTCTTCACCGGTTACATGCTCACCGGCGGCCTCTCCTTCGCCGTCCTCTTCGCGTACATCAGCGCTTCCCCGTTCGTCGTGCAGGAGATCTACGGGGCGTCCCCGCAGACCTTCAGCCTGCTCTTCGGCGTCAACTCCATCGGGCTGATCACCGTCGGCCAGATCAACGGCAAGCTGCTGGTCGGCCGGGTCCGGCTGGACAAGGTGCTCGCGGTCGGGCTCGCCGTCATCACCCTCGCCGGCCTCGCGCTGCTGCTGATGACGAGCGGGGTGTTCGGGAAGGTCGGACTGTGGCCGGTCGCGGCCGGGCTGTTCGTGCTGATGTCGGCGATGGGCCTGATCATGCCCAGTACGAACACGCAGGCCCTGATGCGCACCCCGCACGCGGCCGGTTCCGCCTCCGCACTGCTCGGCACGTCGTCGTTCCTGGTCGGGGCGGTCGCCTCGCCGCTGGTCGGCATCGCGGGCGAGGCGACGGCCGTGCCCATGGCGGTCGTGCAGCTGGTGTGCGCGCTGCTCGCCGTCGGGTGCTTCCTGGGGCTGTGCCGCCCCTGGCAGCGGAACCCGGAGGCGTGAGCCGAGCGGGAGGCCCGCCCGCCTCCCGCGTGCGCGATGCCGCCCCCGTACGGACCTTCCTCCGTTGCGGGGGCGGCGTCACGCCGGGGGCGGCGTCATGCCGGGGGCGGCGTCATGCCGGGGGCGGCTGGGCGCAGGCCCTGAAGCGCCGCAGGAGTTCGACGGCCTGCGGGCTGTCCGGGTCGAAGGGGTAGAGACCCTCCTGCTTGTGCGGGACGGCGGGACCCCAGACGCGGGCCGCGTGGCAGTCGTAGCTGAAGGCGAACTCGAAGAGCATGCCGCGCGGGCCGTGCGCCCGCAGCCCCCACCCCGGCAGGAACGTCTGGCCGGGTCGGCTGACCGGCAACTCCTTGATCAGGGAGAGGACTTCACGGGCCTCGTCGCCCTCCCAGATCGCGACGTCCTCGCCGTCCAGGGTCTTCGGCAGCGGGTCGTTGGCGTCCGGGGAGATGCGGACGACCTCGATGAGTTCGGTTTGTTCGTGTGCGCTCGGCAGCAACATCCGCTCAGAGTGTCCGAGTCGGCGTCCGTACGCCAGGGTTCGCACGTCAGTGCTCGTACGGGTGCCCGTACGGAAGTGCCCGTACGGAAGTGCCGCGAGGCGGCGTTCGTGCGCGGGTGGCCGCAGTGGTCGTGGACTGGCCGAGGGAGTGGCGGGGCGTGCCTCAGCGGAGCCGGTAGCCGACCAGGTACGGGCGGTCCTGGCGGTCCGTCCAGCGGAACAGCCCCGTGCCCGCGACCTCCGCCTCCGGCAGCAGCGCGGTGTCCGCGAGGGCCGCCGGGACCGCGGTCGCGAGGGGGACCTCGACGGGCGTGCCGCCGCCCGAGGTGGGGCTGGTGGTGCCGTACGCGAGGCCCGTGTCGGTGACGGAGACGAGGGTGACGGACTTGGACCCCGCCCGCTCCTGGAGGCAGTGTGCCGTCTTCGCGCCCCGGGGCGCGGGGGTGCGCAGGTCGAAGGCGAGGTTCCCGGCCACCAGGTACTGGCCGCCGGGCGAGGTCACCGCCTGCGGGTACTCGCCCGGCTCGATCGCGGGCTTTCGGCAGTCGGCGGTGGCCAGGACCTTGCCGGTGCCCGCGTCGTGCACCGCCCACCGGTCCCAGGCGTTCGGCTTCTTCATCTGCCACTTGGCGAGGACGTGCCCGGAGGGGGTGAGGGAGGTCGGCAGTCCGGACGCCGGGTCCGTGCCCCTGGGAGCGACCTTCGCGCTGTACCAGCCGCCCTTGCCCGCCTTCCCGGCCGTCGGCCGTACCCAGAACTCCGTCCGGCCGCTGACCAGCAGCCCCTTCGCGGTCAGGCCGCGCACCTCGGTGCGGGTGCGGCAGTTCTTGCAGCCCTTGGGGTGGCCGAGGTCCCCGGACGAGAAGGAGGAGGGCTGCAGGGTCAGCGGGTCCACGACCGTCGCCGTCGCCGCGCCGTCGGTGACCAGGATGCCGGGCCCCGTGCCGGAGACCACGGGGACGCCCGCCCAGGGCAGGTCCAGGTGCCGCAGGGAGCCGTTGTCGGCGTCGTACACGTCGAGGGCCACGACGGAGTCCCCGGTCGACAGCGCGTCCGAACCGCTGTCCTTCCCGTACGACCAGGTCACGAAGAAGCGCCGGTCGCCCTTGGCGACGGTGAGCAGCCGGGGGAAGTGCTCCGGGCCGGCCAGGGAGCGCCACGGCTTGCCGGTCCAGACCGTCCGTCCGGTGCTCGCGTCGTACGCGCGGAGCACGAAATCCTCCGGCCCGGCACGCTCCACGTGCGCGACCAGGGCGGGGGACTGCGAGAGGGCGTACTCCGTCGATCCGCCGGCGATGCGCCAGCCCTTCGAGGTGTCGAAGGCCGCGGGGACGAGGAGCCGGGGAACGGGTGGGGGCGTGCCCGTGCTCGGTGCGGAGGAGGCGCGTCCGCCGCCCTCGGCGCCCTTGTCGTCGGCGGTGTCCTTGGTGCCGCCGTAGGCGGCGAGCAGCAGCAGGAGGGCCAGTACGGCCACCCCGGCCACCAGCGCGGTACGCACGATCCGCTGTCCCACGGTGCCCCCCAGGAATGGTCAACGGCTGCCAGCGTATGCAACTGCCCCTGCGCGCGCAGCAGTTCCCTCACGTCCCTCTTTGCCCCCTACACTTTTCCGGTGAACGCCACCCTCCCCACCTCGCACGCCGCCTCCGGCTCCGCCCCGCAGGCCACTTCGGAGGCGCTGCGCGCTGCCCTCGCCGGACTGCTCGACGGGCTGGGGCCCAAGCGGACCGCGCAGGCCGTCGACCGGCTGATCGCCAACTACCGGGGGACCACTCCGACCGACGCCCCGGTGCTGCGGGACCGCTCCGACGTGGCCGCCTACGCGGCGTACCGGATGCCCGCGACCTTCGAGGCCGTACGGGCGGCGCTCGGCGCCCTGCGGGAGGCGGCCCCGTCGTGGACGCCGGACACGCACACCGACGTCGGCGGCGGCACCGGGGCGGCGACCTGGGCGGTGTCCGAGGCGTGGGGGACGCAGCGCAGCACCGTGCTGGACTGGGCCGAGCCCGCGCTGACGCTGGGACGGGAGCTGGCGGAGGCGTCCGGGGCGCTGGCCCTGCGGGACGTCGTGTGGCAGCGTGCCCGGATCGGGGCGGCGCTCAGCATCGGCGGCAGTGCGCTCGTGACGATCTCGTACGTGCTGAAGGAACTGGACGCGGCCGACCGGTCCACCCTCGTCGCGGAGGCGGCCCGCGCGGCGACCGGGGCAGTCGTCGTCGTCGAGCCGGGCACCCCGGACGGGTACCGGCGGGTGCTGGCGGCGCGGGAGCAGCTGCTCGCGGCCGGGCTGAGCATCGCCGCGCCGTGCCCGGACGGGGGAGCCTGCCCGATGGACCCCGACGGCACCGACTGGTGCCACTTCTCGGCGCGGGTCAGCCGTTCGTCGCTGCACCGGCAGGTCAAGGGCGGCTCGCTGCCGTACGAGGACGAGAAGTTCGCGTACGTGGTGGCGGTGCGGGACGTGGTGGCCGGGGCGCGGCCGGTCGACGCGCGGGTGGTGCGCAGGCCGCAGATCCGCAAGGGGCTGGTGATGCTGGAGCTCTGCCGGCGGGACGAGGGCGAGAGCGGGCGGCGGCCCGTACTGGCACGGGAGAACGTGTCCAAGAAGCGGCACGGAGACCTCTACCGGGCGGCCCGGGACACCGACTGGGGCGACGCGTGGCCGCCCCCGTCGGAGCGCTCCGCGCAGGGTGCTTCCCGGGACGTCTAGGGCCCGGTCCCGTCCGCCGGCCTCAGGTTCCGGCCCCCGTGCGGGTGAGGGGCGCCGGAACCGCCGGCCGCGGTCCGGGGAGGCGGGGGCGCAGCTCCTGGGTGCAGCACTTGACGCTGCCGCCGCCCTTGAGGAGTTCGCCGAGGTCCATGCCGATCGGTTCGAACCCGCGGGCACGCAGGGGACCGAAGAGGCCGGTCGCCGCCTGGGGGAGGAGGACGTGCCGGCCGTCGCTCACCGCGTTGAGGCCCAGTGCCGCGGCGTCCGCCTCCTCGGCGATCACGGCGTCCGGGAAGAGCCGGGCCAGGACGGCCCGGCTGCCCGGGGAGAACGCCCCCGGGTAGTACATGACCTCGTCCGTGCGGTCGTCGAGCACGGCCAGCGCCGTGTCCAGGTGGTAGTAGCGGGGGTCCACGAGGTCGAGGCCGATGACCGGCCGGCCGAAGAACTCCTGCGCCTCGTCGTGGGCGGCGGAGGTGGAGCGGAAGCCGCGCCCGGCCAGCAGCCAGGAGGCGGTGACGGCGAAGTCGCCCTCGCCCTCGTTGACGTGTTCCGGCTCGCGGAGGTCGGTGAAGCCGTGGGCCCGGAACCACGCGCGGTGGGCCTCGGCCTCCGGGGTGCGTTCCGCGTAGGCGAACCGGGAGCCGAGGACGCGGCCGTCGACGACGGTCGCGCCGTTCGCGGCGAAGACCATGTCGGGCAGGTCCGGGCGGGGGTCGAGGAGTTCCACGGTGTGGCCCAGGGAGAGGTAGCGGTCGCGGAGGTCCTCCCACTGGGCGAGCGCCAGGGGGAGTTCGACGGGCTTGGCGGGGTCCATCCAGGGGTTGATGGAGTACGTGACCCTGAAGTGCTCCGGAGGGCACATCAGGTAGCGGCGGGGCGCGCAGTCACGAGGGCGTGGAGTCAATGAGGGCTCCTCACTGAGGGGTGGCCGGGCACGGGATGTGGCGGCCGTGTGCCCATGGTCGGGGGTGGGGAGCGATTTGTGCTGTGCACCGAAAGGGTGGATTGGGTCGCACCACGTGCGTGCGCGACCCGTGGGGCGCAGGGGGCCGGTGAGGCGTGCTGCGGGGCGCCGGGCCCGGTTGCCGAGGGCGCGGCGGCCGGCGGTGTCGAGCACCTGTGCCCGGGCCCGTGGTCCGCGGCGGGCACCGCTGGAGACCTCCCACGCGAGACGCTTCGTCTCGCCGTGCTGGTAGATTGCGTCCATGGCAGACACCAGGACCCCCGACTCCACCCGCCGCAGCGAGCGCTCCCGGCGGGCGATCTACGACGCCGCGCTCGCCCTCGTCGGCGAGCTCGGCTACCAGAGGACGACCATCGAGGGCATCGCCGCCCGCGCCGGAGTCGGCAAGCAGACCATCTACCGGTGGTGGCCCTCCAAGGCGGCCGTCCTCCTGGAAGCCTTCGTGGACCTCAACCAGCAGGCCGCCGACGCGCTCGGCGAGAGCGCGCGGACCTTCCCCGACACCGGCGACCTCGCGGCCGACCTCAAGCGCGTCCTGCGCGCGACCGTCGACGAACTCGTCGACCCCACGTACGACATCCCCACCCGCGCCCTGACCGCCGAAGGCATCGTCGACGCCGAACTGGGCTCCCGCTACGTCGACACCCTGCTGCGCCCCGCCCTCCAGCTGTACGCGGACCGCCTCGTCGCCGCCCGCGAGGCGGGGCACGTACGGGCCGACGTCGACCCCGAGACCGCCCTGGAACTGTTCACCGGGCCGCTCACCCACCGCTGGCTGCTGCGCACCGCCCCCCTCACACACGCGTACGCCGACCGGCTCGTCGACTACGCGCTGAACGGTCTCGCCCCGCGCTGAGCGGCCCGGCTCAGCGTCCCGCCCGGGTCCCCGCCGGACCCCGGATGCGGGCACCGGCCACCCGGGGCGCAGGATGGTGCGAGCATGGTGGGGACCGCCGGGGGCCGACGTTGAGGGTGAGGAGCCAGATGGGCGCGGAGTCTTATTCGTCCGGAGCAGCCAAATCGTCCGGAGCAGCCAAATCGTCCGGAGCAGCGAAGTCGGCCGGAGCGGCGAAACCGTCCGGCGCGTTCGGCGCCGAGGGCCGGATCGCCCAGTGGCTGCGCCGACGGGCCGGGAACCGGCCCGCCACCGACCCCGGCGCGGACCGGCTGGAACTGCTGCGGGCCGCCGCGGCGGCCGGGCTCCCGCTGGCCCCGGCCGCGTACCCCGTCGCGTACCGCTGTTCCTGCGAACGCGTGGGCTGTCCGACGCCCGCCCGGCATCCGGTGTCCTTCGCCTGGCAGACCCAGTCGACCACCGACCGCGCGCAGATCGAACGCTGGGCTAACACCCATCCGCAGGCCAACTTCATCACCGCGACCGGCATGGTCCACGACGTCCTGGACGTTCCGCTGGAGGCCGGTCGCAGTGCGTTGGAGCGGCTGCTGGAGGCCGGTGTCGAGGTCGGCCCGGTGGCCGTCTTCGGCGAGGGCGGCAGCGGGGCGGACGCCCGGATGCTGTTCTTCACCGCCACCCGGGGCACCCCGGAGGACGAGGACGAGTGGTGGCCGTGCGAATTGGACTGCCACCCGGAGACCATGGACGAGCATCCGGGCCTGCGCTGGCACTGCCGGGGCAGCTACGTCCTGGTGCCCCCGGCGCGGCTGCCCGGTGACCTGGACGTGCACTGGGAGCGCGGCCTCGAACACCAGCTGCCCGACCCGCTGACCCTGCTGGAGACCCTCACCGACGCCTGCGCCCGGTACGTCGCCGCCGCCGACGAGGCGGGCTCCGACGCGGACCCGCACGCGGTGGCCTGGCCCATCGGCCGCTGAACCGCCGTACCCGCCCTGCGCGGCGGGTCGGTCACGACCCCTGCGCCGACACCAGGCCCTGCACCCGGGACCGCAGGTCCGCCGTCGTCCCGGCGGCGCCCCCCTTCGGCACCAGCGCCACCTGGCTGGCCACCCGTTCCTTCAGCAGGGACGACTTCGGGGTGCCGGTCATGAGGGCCCGCACGTCCGCGTTGAGGTCCAGCAACGGGACGCCGGGGGCCGCCGTCTGCTTCTCGAAGTGGCGGGTGGCGAAGAAGACGAACGCGCCGCCGTCCGCGGTGCCCAGCGCCACTGGGGCGAACACTCCTGTGTCCAGCGGCTGGTCGAGGTACTGCATGGACCGGCCGACGCGCTGCGCGGCCTGCCGGCGCTGGGCGAGCCAGGCGGTGGTGTACGGGCCGGGCGCGAAGGCCGGGCCACCCTGCCCGCCGCTGCGCTGGAGGTACGAGGCGTAGGCCCGGCTCAGTTCCCCCGGCGGCGTCAGCGGACCCGTGCCGTCCGGCGGGACGGCCTTCGCGAAGCCGTCCGGGTCGACGGCGAAGTCCGGCACCTCGTCGGCGGGTAGCGTCAACAGGTGGGACGCCTCCCAGAGCTGGTCCGCGCCGCCCCGGACGAAGACGATCAGCCAGCGCGAGTCGACGCCGGAGGCGGAGCCGTTGCCGCCGTTGCCCTGCGTGCGGTCGGTGTCACGGTTGCTGTCGGTGTCCGCGACGAACCAGCGCGGCCAGCCCGCCTTCTTCGGTATGAGGAAACGGGCGTCGTCCAGGGTGAGTTCGCGGTGGTCCGGGTTGCCTGCCGGGCTCTGCCGGCTGCGGGCCCTGAGCGCCGCCTGGTTGATGGCGGCGAGCGCTCCGGTGACCCGGCCCGCGACGAGGGCAGGGTCGTACGCCTTGTCGGCCTCGTTGTAGGCGTCCGTGAAGTCCCGCAGCGCCTGGGCCGCTTCGGCCCGGGTCGCCGCCGGGACGACCTCCAGCTCGCCGCGCACCGTCACGCACCCGCTCGCCGTCAGCGCGAGGGCCAGGGCCAGCGCCGCCGACGCGGCCGTGCGCCGCTTCGGTCTCCGAGTGCTCCGCGTGCGCGTTCCCATGAGTGCCTTCTGTGTCTCCGTGGTTCCGGCCGTCACCGACGACCGGAACCCTACCGGGGCGAAGAACACCACGGGCACGGGGACCGCGGGCACGGGTCACCGCTCCTGCGGCACGCCCCGCCGGGGGACGATCAGCGGGTCCCCGGTGCGCGGATGCGCGAACACCTCCACCGGCTGCCGGTAGACCCGCGACAGCAGTTCCGCACCGAAGACCTCGACGGGCGGCCCGCACGCCGCGATCCGACCGTCGTGCAGCACGGCCGCCCGGTCCGCGTACGCCGCCGCGAGTCCCAGGTCGTGCAGGACCACCACGACCGCGTCGCCGGCCGCCGCCCGCTCCCGGCACACCCGCAGCACCAGCTCCTGGTGGCGCAGGTCGAGTGCCGCCGTCGGCTCGTCGAGCAGCAGGACGGGAGCACGCTGCGCCAGCACCCGGGCGAACGCGACCCGGGCCCGCTCGCCGCCGGACAGCGCGGAGAACGGACGCGGCCCGAATCCGGAGACCTCCGTCGCCGCCATGGCCGCGGCGACCGCGGCGTCGTCCTCCTCCTCGCGCCCGGTGCCCGCCCACGGGGCGCGGCCCATCCGCACGACGTCCTCGACCGGGAACGGGAAGGAGAGGGCGGATGACTGCGGGAGCACGGACCGGCGCAGGGCCAGCTCGGGGGCGCTCCAGTCGCCGACCGGGCGGCCGTCGATCCGTACGGTGCCCTCGGCGGCCGGCAGGTCCGCGGCCACGGCCGCCAACAACGTGGACTTTCCCGCCCCGTTGGGGCCGACCAGGGCCAGTACCTCCCCGGCGCGTGCGGTCAGCCCGATGCCGGACAGCACCTCGCGCTGCCCCAGCCGTACGTGCAGGGAGGCCACTTCGACGGCGGCCCCGCCGCGAGGGATCGGCGTGGGCAGCGCACGGTCGCGCCCCGAGGAGAGGAGACCTTTGAACCTCATGCCCAACCACCCTGCTTGCGACGGGTCCGGCGCAGCAGCCAGAAGAAGAACGGACTGCCGAAGAGCGCGGTGAGCACGCCCAGCGGCAGTTCCGCGGGATCGGCGACCGTACGGGCCGCGAGGTCACCGGCGAGCAGGACGAGCGCGCCGCCCAGGGCGCTGCCGGGCACCAGGAACCGGTGTCCGGGGCCGTTCGCCATCCGCAGCAGGTGCGGGACCAGCAGCCCGACGAAGGTGATGATGCCCGCCACGGCCACGGCGGCCGCCGTCAGCAGGGCCACCACCATGACGAGCACCATGCGCAGTTTCTCGACGTCCACGCCCAGGTGCCGGGCGGGCCGCTCGCCGAGGGCGAGCAGGTCCAGCTTGCGGGAGTGGAACGGGGCGAGCAGGAGCCCGAGGAGGGCGCACGGCAGGACGGCGAGGACCTTCGGCCAGGTGGCCTGGGCGAGCGAGCCGAGCTGCCAGAAGGTGATCTGGGTGATCTGGGCGTTGTCCGCGAAGAAGAGGAACAGGCCGATGAGGGCGCCCGCGAAGGCGTTCACGGCGATGCCGGTCAGGATGAGCGTGACGACTTCCGTCCTGCCGCCCGAGCGGGACAGCACGTACACCAGGAGCACGGTGATCAGACCGGCGACGAAGGCGCAGAAGGTGATCGTCCAGTTGCCGAGGAAGCTCAGGCCCAGCGCGATCGAGGCGACCGCGCCGACCGCCGCGCCCGCCGAGATGCCGATCACGCCGGGCTCGGCGAGCGGGTTGCCGAACACGCCCTGCATCAGCGCGCCCGCGCAGCCGAGCGAGGCGCCGACGAGGAGGGCGAGGACGACGCGTGGCAGCCGGATGTTCCACAGCACGCTCTCGCCGACCCGGTCGAGCGGCGCGCCGCCCGCCCCGATCCGGTGCTGCACCGAGGCCAGGACGTCACCGGGGGAGATGTGGTACGTCCCGAGCCCGGCCGACAGGAGGGCGAGGGCGAGAAGGGCCGCGCAGAGGCCGACGGTGAGGACGAACGTGGAGCCGCGTCGCTCGCGGGCCGGGAGAGCGTCCTGCGAGGGGCGGTGCCCGGAGGGGGGTTGCGGCCCGCCGGAGTCCTCGGTGGCGGCGGGGCGGACGGGGTGCGGCGGGGTCTCGGACGTGCCGCCGGGCACGGCTTCCGGTGTGGCGGTCACGGGTCGTCACTTGTCCTTGGCGTAGAGCTGGTCGACCAGGGTCCTCAGGACCTGGTCCGTGCGCGGGCCGTAGTTCAGCAGGACGCCGTCGTCGACGGAGACGATGCGGCGGTCGGCGCCGGCCGGGGTCTCGGCGACCCCCGGGACCTTGAGGAGGCCGTCGACGCCGTTGACGGAATCGAGGCCCTTCCTCATCACGAGGATCGCGTCGGGCGCGGACGTCACCAGCGCCTCGCTGGTGATCGGCGTGAAGTCCTTCTCCAGGCCGGAGTCCTTGCCCGCGTCGATCGCCCCGGCTGCTTCGAGCAGCGAACTCGCCCCCGACTCGCGTCCGCCGAGCAGGTAGACGGACGCCGAGCCGCGCAGGTAGAGGAAGGTCACCCGCGGCTTCCTGCCGTCCTTCGGTCGCGGGATGTCCTTCTGCACGGCGGCGATGCGGTCCTGCGTGCGCTTCTTCAGCTGTTCGCCGGACTCCTTCACGCCGAGTGCCTTCGCCACCGCGTCGATGCGCTTGTCCACGTCGGCGAGTTCCTTGGCGGGCTCGATCACGACCAGCGGGATGCCCGCGTCGCGGATCTGCTGGACGGCCTCGGCGGGGCCCGTCGTGGTGTCGGCGAGCACGACCGTGGGCTTCAGCGAGAGGACGCTCTCGGCCGACACGTCGTGCGCACGTGTCACCACCGGAAGGGCCTCGGCCTGTTCGAAGGTGGCGGTGATGTCGCGGGCGACGACCTTCCCGCCGAGGCCGAGGGTGAAGACGATCTCGTTCAGGCTGCCGGTGAGCGGCACGATCCGGTCCGCCGAGGCGACTGCGGTCCGCTCGCCGTCGGCCGAGTCCACGGTGACCGGAAGTGCGGGTCGTGGCGCGGCCAGCGGCTCGACACGGTCGGGCGCCTGGGCGGTCCCGGGGGTGGCGTCGCCGGGCCCGGACGGCGAGCCCGCTGTCGTACCGCTGCCGCAGCCCGTGGCGGCGACGGCGAGGGCGAGCACGGCGGCCAGTGCGCCTGCCAGGCGTCGGGGGAGGCGCGGGGACGCGGCTGGCGTTCGCACGGGGTGCACCGTCCTGTTCTCTTCTGCGGGAAGCCTTCGGAGGCCCGAAGTGCTGGGCGGGGCTGGGGAGTTTTCCGTCCCGGGACCGTTGGTACGGAGCCGGAGGGTTCCGTACCAGGTCGGGCATAGCTTAGGTTAGCCTTACCTCGCTCGCCAGACCTCGGAGGGACCCTGATGTTGTCGTCCAGACCGGCCCGCGCGTTCGCCGTCGCGCTCATGGCGGCCGTGCTGGGAGCCCTGCTCCCGGCCACCGCGGCCAGTGCGGCCCCGCGCACCGTCCAGGGCGGCAGGCTCGACTGGGGGATCAAGTCCTCCTTCCAGAGTTACGTCACCGGCCCCATCGCCCAGGGGAACTTCGCCCTCCAGGGCGGTGCCGCGACCGTCGGCGGCAGTCAGTTCCGCTTCCATTCCGCTTCCGGTTCGTACGACCCGGACAGCGGCGCGCTGAACTCCCGTTTCGCCGGCGGGGTCCGCTTCACCGGCCACAAGAAGGCCGACGGGTCGCACGAGCTGGACCTCACCATCAGTCGCCCCACCGTCCGGATCTCCGGCGGCAGCGGCACCCTGTACGCCGACGTCAGCAGCAGGAGCAAGGCCACCGGCGCGGTGACTCGTGCCACCGGGGTTCCGCTCGCGACGCTCGCGGTGGGTGGCGTCAACATGAAGGGCGGCGGCAGCCCCATCGCCCTCAACAACGTCCCCGCCACGCTGACTTCGCAGGGGGCGACCGCCTTCGCCGGCTACTACACGGCGGGTACCCCGCTCGACCCGGTCAGCCTGTCCGCGGACGTGGCGGCGGGCCCGAAGGAGCCCGCGAGGACCCCGGACGCGAAGGAGTCCGACGCGAAGAAGCCCGGACGGACCGCGCCCCCCGGGGAGCCCACGGGCGACCAGGCGTCCGGCGCGTTCCGGGACGCGGCCGTCGACTGGGGCGTTCGGCGCACCTTCCGCGAGTACGTCACCGGCCCCCTTTCCAAGGGCGGGTGGGAACTGGGCGGCGGCGCGCAGGACGGCGGCGCACTGTTCCGCTTCCCGCAGGGCAAGGGCGTCTACGACAGCAAGAAGCAGACCCTCGACGCGGCCTTCACCGGCAGCGTCCGCTTCACCGGCGCCCACCTCGACCTGAACCTCTCGAACGTCGGCGTGAAGGTGGCCGACGGCAAGGGGACCCTGGTCGCCGACGTGGCGAGCAAGGACCTCCAGTCGAAGAAGGACACCAGGACGACCGGCGTGCCGCTCGTCACCTTCGAGGCGAAGAACCTCACCGCGAAGGACGGCCTGGTGCACCTGGCCGAGGCCCCGGCGACGCTCACCGAAGGGGGCTCCAGGGCTTTCGGTGGCATGTACAAGGCGGGCACGGACATGGATCCCGTGTCGCTCGCCGTCGCCGTCACCGACAGGGCGAAGCTGCCCGCCCTGCCCGACCTCGGCAGCGACACCAGGACGCCGGCGGCGGCCACCGGAACCGCCGAGAAGCCCGCCGAGGAGCCCAGGACGGCCGAGACCGCCGCCGCGTCCGGCTCCTCGCACACCGCGCTGTACGTCGCCGCAGGCGTGGGCGTCCTGGTGCTCGTCGCCGGAGCGGGGTACGTCGCGGTCCGCCGTCGGAGCGCGGGCAGCGAGAGCTGACCGGCCGACTGCCGTACGCGGGACGGGACCCCGTTCCCGCACCCGTCGCACCCCCGCGCCCCTTCCCGTCCCCCTCTCTCACCTTCCTCACCTCCCTCCCCGCACCTCTCTTCCTAGGAGACCCCCGAACCATGGCTGCCAACCGCCGCCCGATAGCCCTTGCCGCCGCCGTCGCCACGGTGGCCGCCGTCGGTGCCACCGCCTTCGCCCTCCCGGCCGTCGCCGCTCCCGCCGCCCCCGGGGCGCCCGCCGCACCGGCACAGAGGGAGCTGACCGACGGCACGCTGGACTGGGGCTTCAAGGAGTCCTTCCGCAAGTACCTCGCGTCGCCGTTCTCCGGTGGCAGGATCACCGTCGAGGACGGCGCCCGGCAGGCCGCCGGCAACGGCGTCCTCACCTTCGTCGACGGCGTCGGCACGTACGACACGAAGACGCACGGTACGCGGACCGGCTTCAAGGGCAGCGTGCACTTCACCGCCCACGGCGGCGTCCTCGACGTCACCATGTCGGATCTGAAGGTCGTCACGAGCGGCACGTCCGGGGCGATCACCGCCGACATCAAGTCGAAGCCGCAGGGCAGCAAGGACTTCGTCGTCCAGGACGACGTGGAGGTCGCGGCGCTCGACCTGTCCGCCGTGAAGCCCGGTCGGGGCGCGGGCGGCGCGATGGTCTTCAAGGACATCCCGGCGACGCTGACCAAGGCCGGCTCCGCCGCCTTCAACGGCCAGTACAAGGAGGGCGACGTCCTCGACCCGGCCACCCTCTCGGTGAAGGCGGCGGGCGGCGGCGAGCCGACCAAGCCGCCGGTGGACCCGACCAGGCCGCCGGTCGTCGACCCGACGAAGCCGTCGGTGGACCCGACGAAGCCGCCCGTCGAGCCGACCGAGCCGCCGGTCGTCGACCCCACGAAGCCGCCGGTCGTCGACCCGACGAAGCCCACCACGCCCACCACGCCGCCGGTCGCCCCGGACCGGACCGAGCCCCCCGTCGCTCCGCCGACCGGGGCCGAGCAGGGCGCCATCGTCGACGGCAACCTCGACTGGGGCGTGCTGGAGCGGTTCCGTGCGTACGTCACCGGCCCCATCGCGCACGGCAGGATCGAACTCTCCGGCGGCGCGGTCAAGGCCGGCGACGGCTTCCGCTTCCCGAAGGGCAAGGGCTCCCTCGACGCCGAGAAGCAGAACCTGTCCGCCGCCTTCGACGGCAAGGTCCGCTTCGTCGGCCACCAGGAGGGCGGCTCCTACACCCTCGACCTGAACTTCTCCGCCCTCAAGGTCGAGGTGAAGAACGGCAAGGGCACCTTGGTCGCCGACGTGACGACGAAGGACCGCACGACGAAGAAGACCGTGTCGTACCGGGCGCTCGACGTCGCGACGCTGTCCCCGTCCGGTGAACTGGCCGTCGAGGACGGCGTCGTGCGGCTCTCCGAGGTTCCGGCGAAGCTGACGGCCGGCGGCGCGAAGGCGTTCGGCGGCATGTACGAGGCCGGTCAGGCGCTGGACGCGCTGACGGTCGCGGTCTCGGTCGACGAGGACGCGCAGCTGCCGGCCGGCGGCGGTACGGGCGGTGCCGGTACGAGCGGTGGTGTCTCGGCCGGTGGTGCCGGTACGGCCGGGGGCGCCGGGACGACCACGGGCGGCGGCAGCGTCGGCGGCACCGGCACGGGAGGCACCGTGGGCGGGGCCGACGGCGGTTCCGTCGGTGGTTCGGCGGGCGGCAGCCTGGCCGCGACCGGTTCCTCGGCTCCGACCGGGCTGGTGCTGGGCGCGGCCGGGGCGCTGGCGGTCGCCGGCGGCGCGGTGGTCTTCGCGGCCCGTCGCCGCCGCTCGGCCGAACAGGGCTGAGCCCCCGGCAGCCCGCTCGGGCGGTGCGGCCGCTCGGCCGTGGCCCGTGGCGGTGGGGGTGCGCCCTCCGGTGGGGGTGCACCCTCCGGGGGGCGGGAACCCGGTGAGGGGCCGCCCCCTTGCCGCCCTCCCCCAAGCACTCGACTCCGCTCGTGCAGGGGACCCCCGCGCCCCGGGGGCGGCCCCGCCGCCCAAGGGGATTACGGAGGCAACGGCGGCCTCTTCGTCCAGGAGGGCTGAGCGCCCAAGGGGGTTGCTGGGGGAGGGGCTGACCCACTGCCCAAGAGGGCTACGGAGGCAGGGGCGGCTCATCGCCCGAGAGGGCTACGGTGTGCGGCCCCGCCGTCCGTGGGGGCCGATGAGGGGGCGGCGTGGAGCGGTGGTGCCCCCCGGAGGGGGTCGACGTCGGGTGGTGCCGCTGCCCAGTCGGGCGGCGTGCGGTGGTGGTGCCGCAGAAGGGGGTTCATGCGGTGCGACGCCGCTGCCCCAAGAGGCGCGCCGTGGGCGGCTCCGCCGCCCAGGGGCGCGTGCTTAGATGCCGACCGTGAACGACCTCGACCTCCTCCAAGTCTTCTGCGGCCCCACCGGCCATCACGGCAACACCCTCGCCGTCGTCCGGGACGCACCCCGCATCCACCCGGACCCCGCCTCCCGCCAGGCGTACGCACGCCAACTCGGGTACAGCGAGACCGTGTTCGTGGACGATCCCGAGCGCGGGGTGGTCGACATCCGCACACCCACCCTCGGCCTCCCCTTCGCCGGGCACCCCCTCGTCGGCGTCGCCTGGCTGCTCGACATCGAGGTGCTCGAACTCGCCGTCGGCGAGGTGTTCGCCCGTCAGGACGGCGAGTTCACCTGGATCGCCGCACGTGCGGAGTGGGCGCCGCCGCGCACGCTCCGGCGGTACGGGTCCGCGGCCGAGGTGGAGGCGCTGCCCGCGCCGCCGCCGGGCGAGGGGTGGCTGTACGCATGGGCCTGGGAGGACGAGGCCGCCGGGCGGGTGCGGGCACGTGCCTTCCCGCGGCGCGACGACGGCATCGTTGAGGACGAGGCGACGGGGGCCGCCGCGCTTCTGCTCACCGCTCAGCTCGGCCGCGCCCTCAACATCCGCCAGGGGAAGGGCTCGCAGCTCCTCACCGCCCCGGGCCCGGACGGTCTGATCGAACTGGGCGGTCGGGTTCGGTTCACGGGGACGGCGCGGGACGAAGGGCCGGCCGGAGCAACCGTGGCCGCCAGGGTGTCGGGGGTCGCCGCGGCCGGATCCGGCCCGCGCGCACGCGTCCGTCCGTCGGCAGGGTGAGGTACTGCGTCAGGGTCGTCGCGGCCGGATCCGGCCCGCGCGCACGCGTCCGACCGTAGGCATGGTGACGTACTGCGGCCGGGGGTCCGCACCGACTCCGGCGCGGACCCCCCGTTTCACTGACGTACCGTCATCAACTACGCGCTCAGCGGGAATTCGCCGCCCAGCTCCCTGAACACCGCCCCGTTGAAGTCGAAGGCCCGCTTGCACTCCTCGATGATGCGCTTCTTTTCGAGCTCGTCCGCCGGTACGGCGTCCAGCAGCTCCCGGTAGTTCCGCTTGAAGGCCGCCGGGTTGGAGACGCCCTCGAAGACGTAGAAGCGCACGCCGTCGCCCTTGCGGGCGAAGCCCCAGGTCTTCTCCGCCTTGTCGCGGATGATCTGACCGCCGGAGAGGTCGCCGAGGTAGCGGGTGTAGTGGTGGGCCACGTAACCGCCGGGCCAGGTGGCCGCGCACTCGGTGACACGTGCCGCGTACGCCGCAGTGGAGGGGAGGGCGACCAGACCCTCGCGCCAGTCGGCGCCGCGCAGGTGGGTGAGGTCGCGCTCCAGTTGGGCGACGCGCATCAGCTCGGGCTGTATGAAGGGGCCGGCCACCGGGTCGTCCGCGAGTGAACCGGCGGCGTCCTCAAGGGCCTTGTAGACGAACCACAACTGCTCCGTGTAGCGCGTGTACGCGTCCACGCCGAGCTTGCCGCCGAGGAGGTCGCTCATGAACGTCGAGGTCTCCGCCTCCGTGTGCTGCTCGTGCGAGGCGACACGGATCTGGGTGGAGAAAAGGGTGTCCAAAGCGGACCTCCGGGGACAGAAGGGACCGGGGGAGAAGAGCGGTGGTGGCAGCAGTGGCACCCGCCACCACCGATCTTCGCCGCTTAGGCTTACCTAAGTCAACCAGTTCCCGACGCCCTGTCGGTAAAAAGTGCGGAGGTCCGATCCCCGCCGTCGGCTACGGCAGCGTGAGGATGTCCGCCCCGGTCTCCGTCACCACCAGGGTGTGCTCGAACTGGGCGGTGCGCCTGCGGTCCTTGGTGACGACCGTCCAGCCGTCGTCCCACATGTCGTACTCGTGCGTGCCCAGCGTCAGCATCGGCTCGATCGTGAACGTCATGCCGGGCTGCATCACGGTCGTCGCGTGCGGGCTGTCGTAGTGCGGCACGATCAGCCCGCTGTGGAAGGACGTGTTGATGCCGTGGCCGGTGAAGTCCCGTACGACGCCGTAGCCGAAGCGTTTGGCGTACGACTCGATGACGCGGCCGATGACGTTGATCTGACGGCCGGGACGGACCGCCTTGATGGCGCGGTTGAGGGACTCGCGGGTCCGCTCGACGAGCAGCTTCGACTCCTCGTCGACGTCGCCGCAGAGGTAGGTGGCGTTGTTGTCGCCGTGCACGCCGTTGAGGTACGCCGTGACGTCGAGGTTCACGATGTCGCCGTCCTTGAGGACGGTCGAGTCGGGGATGCCGTGGCAGATGACCTCGTTGACCGAGCTGCACAGCGACTTGGGGTAGCCCCGGTAGCCCAGGGTCGAGGGGTACGCCCCGTGGTCCACCATGAACTCGTGCGCGACCCGGTCGAGCTCGTCGGTGGTCACGCCGGGCGCGATGTGCTTGGCGGCCTCCTCCATCGCACGGGCGGCGATGCGGCCCGCGACGCGCATCCGCTCGATGGTGTCGGAGTCCTGGACCTCGGGCCCTGTGTAGGGCGTCGGCGCGGGTTTCCCGACGTACTCGGGACGCCGGATGTTGCCGGGGACGGAACGGGTGGGAGAGAGCTCCCCTGGTACGAGCAGCGACTGGCCAGACATACGGACGAGTCTAGCCAGCCACTCGGGGGCACTATGGCGACAGAGACGCCCGCGCGACGAGCGGCCGGTGAAGCGAGGAGACACGACGATGGCCCTGTTCAAGCGACGCACCGCCGGCAAGCCCGGCGAGTGGTTCTACTGCCTGGAGCACAGGACCGTGGAGGAGGGCCCGCAGTGTCCCGCCCAGAACCGCTTCGGTCCCTACGGCAGCCGCGAGGAGGCCCAGCACGCCATGGACCGGGCCGCCGAACGCAACCTGGAGTGGGAGAACGACCCGAAGTGGCACGACAAGGGCGACAAGGACGCGGGCCGGGGCGACCAGGACGCCTGACCCGCGCGGCTCACACCGTCGCTGCCGGGTCCTGCTCCGGCGCGTGCGCCCGGTCCGGTGCGGGCACCGGACCTGGACCCGGGTCCAGGCCCTGGTCCTGGGCCTCGCGCTGGGCCCGGCGGCGTGCCGCGTCCTCGTCCGTGTCCGAGTCGTACGACAGCAGCTTCGGCAGTACGGCGGCCAGCAGGCCGACGGCGACCACGCACGCCGCGCCGCCGCTCCACACCGCGCCGCGCGTGCCCGTCCAGCTCGCGACCGCGCCCGCACGGACCTGGCCGAGCTGCGGGCCGCAGCTGTAGGAGAGGATCTCGATCCCGGCGAGCCGGCCGCGCAGCTCCTCGGGGATGGTCTGGTTCCAGATGGTCGAGCGGCCCAGTCCGCTCAGCATGTCGCCACCGCCCGCGACCGCGATGCACAGCAGCACCAGCCAGATGTCGTCGGTCAGCCCGGCCGCCGCCATGGCAAGCCCCCACCCCGCCGCACCGAGCACGACGAGCCGGCCGTGCCGTCGTACCTTCGATGCCCACCCGCTGGTCAGGCCCACCAGACACGCGCCGAGCGGCATCGCCGCGTACATCAGGCCCAGCGCCCACTCCGCGCCGAGGTCCGCGGCCAGGAAGGGGAAGACGGCGTTCGGGAACGCGAGGAACATGGCGGCCAGGTCGATCGCGTACGTCCCCAGCAGGACCGGCTTGCTCCACGCGTAGCGCGCGCCCTCCGCTATGCCGCGCAGGGACGGCTTCTCCGCCGTGTCGGAGGGCGGCGCGGGGGACAGGCGCAGGCACATCACGACGGAGGCGGCGAACCCGGCGGCGGTGATCGCGTACGCGGTGGCCGTGCCGGCGGTCGCCACCACGATCCCCGCGAGGGCGGGGCCCGCGATGGCTCCGACCTGCCAGCGCAGCGCGTTGAGCGCGGCGGCGGCCGTGAGCTGGTCGTGCGGCACGATCCGGGCCAGGAGGGAGTCCAGCGCCGGACGCTGGAGCCCGGCCAGGGCGGCCACCCCGGCGGCCACCCCGTACAGCGGCCACAGCAGGGGGTGCGGCAGCAGCGCGTTGACGAGGAGGACGACGGCCAGGATCCCGAGACCGACCTCGGTCAGCAGGATGATCCGCTTGCGGTCCACCGCGTCCGCGAGAGCACCGCCGTACAGCCCGAAGACGATGAGCGGCACCAGCTCGACGGCCCCGATCGCACCGACGGCGAGGGGGGAATCGGTGAGGTGCGCGATTTGCAGCGGCAGCGCGATGAGAGCCATCGAACTGCCGAAGAACGCCACCAGGCCCTGCACCCACAGCAACCGGAAGTCGGCGGAGGAGCGCCACGGCGAGAGGTCGGGGAGAAGGGCACGAAGCTTTCGGGACACGGAGGGACATACTCCGGCCCGCCCCCACCCGAAGCAACTCGTTAATGCCGCCTGGCCCCTGGGCCGGCGCGCCCGCCTGCGTCCGCTGCCTGCCTCCTCGGTCGGCGTGCCCGCCTCCGCCGCCCCGCCCTCTTGGGCGGCGGGGCCGCCCCCGGGGGCGGAACGGGTGGGCACGGGGGCGGCCCTCCAGCGGGCGTGCACCCCCCTCGACGCTCCGCCCCGCCCGTCCCGCCCCCTCCCGTACGCGCACATCCCCGCCCGTCCCGTCCCGCCCCCGTTCCGCTCCCGCCCCCGTTCCGCTCCCGCCCCCGTTCCGCTCCCGCCGCCCAAGGGGCCACCGGTTGCCGAGGGGCCGCCTCCCCTCGCCCCTACCACCTCTCCGGCGGTGGAGCCACCAACCGGTCCGCCACCCGCGCCAGCCGGTCCCGCCACCGCCGCCCACCCCGCACCCCCGGCACCGTGTTCTCGCCCGCCGCCGCGCTCACCAGGTGCTGGACCGTGTCCAGTCCCACCTCCCCGTCCGTCGGCACGGTCAGCAACTCGTGCGCGAGGGAGGAGAGCGCGCCGCACCCGTCCTCGCCGCCGAGGGCCAGCACCGTCGCCCCGGCCCGCCGCACGTCGTCCACCCGCTCCAGCAGCCCCGCCCCCGCCTCCTCCGGCGCCACCACCAGCAGCGTCTCGCCGCGCCCGGCCGCCGCGAGCCGGCCGAGACCGACCGAGAGGTGCGCGGGATCGTCGGCGCGCACCTCGTGCCGTACGAGCGTGGGGGCCAGTGGGGGCAGGCCCGACCAGGCGGCCTCGTCCTGGAGGTGCGCGGCCAGGTGCCACGGTTCGTACCGTTCCGTACCGACGAGCAGCAGCCCGCTGTCCTGCCGCGCCACCGACGCCCGCAGCACCCCGGCGAAGCGTCTCGTCACGCCCAGCCACTCGGTACCGGCCAGGACTTCCCGCAGCAGTGCGACCCTCACGGCATCCATGACGGGAGCCTGCCGTGCGTGCGCGGGCGGTGTCCGCGGGACGGGTCCGCGCTCACCCGGACGAGGGTCCTACCTGCGAGTAGGGTCGTTTCATGACTTCCACCACAGACAACCCGCAGCCCCCCGCCGCGAAGAAGCCGGCCAAGGACCCCTGGGAGCTGCCCGACGTGTCCGGCCTCGTCGTCGGCGTCCTCGGCGGTACGGGGGACCAGGGACGGGGCCTCGCGTACCGGCTGGCGAGGGCCGGCCAGAAGGTGATCATCGGCTCGCGCGCCGCCGAGCGCGCCCGGGGGGCCGCCGACGAACTGGGCCTGGGCATCGAGGGCGCGGACAACGCCGAGTGTGCCCGACGCAGCGACATCGTGATCGTCGCCGTGCCGTGGGACGGCCACGCCAAGACCCTCGAATCGCTGCGCGGGGAACTCGCGGGCAAGCTCGTCGTCGACTGCGTCAACCCGCTCGGCTTCGACAAGAAGGGCGCCTACGCGCTGAAGCCGGAGGAGGGCAGCGCCGCCGAACAGGCCGCCGCGCTCCTCCCGGACTCGCGCGTCACGGCCGCCTTCCACCACCTCTCCGCCGTCCTGCTCCAGGACCCGGCGGTCGAGGAGATCGACACCGATGTGATGGTGCTGGGCGAGGTACGGGCCGACACCGACCTCGTGCAGGCGCTCGCCGCCCGCATCCCCGGCATGCGCGGCGTCTTCGCGGGCCGGCTGCGCAACGCCCACCAGGTGGAGTCCCTGGTCGCGAACCTGATCTCGGCGAACCGCCGCTACAAGGCCCACGCGGGCCTGCGCGTGACCGACGTATAGGTGCGAGAGGGGCATGGGGGACACTGGACGGGTCGTACTTTCCCGTGACCCGGACAGGAGCCGTCCCCCATGCCCCGCCTCGCTCTCTACGCCCTGATCGTCTGCGTCCTGTCGGTCGCCGCGGCGGTGGTCTCCTTCGTCGAGGGCAACCTGCTCGGGATCGTCTGGATCCTGCTGGCCGGCGTCTCGTCGAACATGGCCTGGTACTACCTGCGCAAGGCGAAGGCGGACCGCGAGGCGTCCTCCGCCGCCGCCTAGGGCAGGGCGCAGAGCGGGTTCGTCTCCTGCCAGAACTGGAAGAGGTTGCGCCCGCAGTAACTCTCCACCTCGTCCACGCCGAGTGCTCCGGTCAGCCCGTGGATCACGTCGAAGAAGGTCCGGTTGACCTCCGGCACCCACAGCAGGGCGAACACGAACAGCAGCCCGTAGGGCGCGTACGGTTCGATCTTCCGCCGGACCTCGTACGAGAGCCACGGCTCCAGCACCCCGTACCCGTCGAGCCCCGGCACGGGCAGGAAGTTCAGGATCGCCGCCGACACCTGGAGCAGGGCCAGGAACGCGAGGGCGTACCGGAACGCCGCGGGCACGCCGTCCAGCGCGTCCAGCCAGAACGGCGCGGTGCACACGAGCGCGAACACGACGTTCGTGAGCGGCCCGGCCGCCGAGATCAGGCTGTGCCTGACGCGGCCCCGGATGCGGTGGCGTTCGATGAAGACCGCGCCGCCCGGCAGACCGATCCCGCCCATGATCACGAAGATGATCGGCAGCACGATGCTGAGGAGCGCGTGGGTGTACTTCAGCGGATTGAGCGTCAGGTATCCCTTCGCGCCGATGGTGATGTCGCCGCTGTGCAGGGCGGTGCGGGCGTGCGCGTATTCGTGCAGGCACAGCGAGACGACCCAGGCGGCCGTCACGAACAGGAACACGGCGATGCCGGGGCCGGCCGCGAAGTCCGTCCAGACGGCCCACCCGGCTACCGCCATGACGGCGACGATGCCGAGGAAGACCGGGCTGACGCGGCGGTCCCGGCGGCTGATGGCGGTGGTCATGAGGGGCGGCTCCTGGACGGGGGCGGGGCACGGCGCCTCGACCGTACCGGTGATGCGGGAAGAACGTTCCACGTCACCGCATTGGTTCCGGGAATCCCCGACGGTGCGGGTGTCGACGGCGCGAGTGCCGGGCCGAGGAGGCGGGACGTCCCTGTGCTCAGAGCGGCGTGCGGAGAGGACGGGGGCGCTGCGGCGGGAGCGGCCGGGCCGAGGAGGCGAAGCTCTGCGGTACGGGCGGAGGGGAGCGGGGCCGGGCCGGGGTCGGCACAGTGCGGGTGGGGGCGTTGCACGGGGGCTGACGTGTGCTGTGGCCTGTGGCCTGTGGCACGGGCCGAGGGGAGCGGGCCGGGTTCGGCGCGAATCCGGCGGGGCGTGGCACGAAGCTGACGTGTGGTGGCGCTCAACGGCAAGGGCAACCCCCTGCACGCGGTTGACGGACGGGCCGCCGATGCCAGGGACAATGGCCCGGTGCGCTACCAGATCCTCGGCCCCGCCCGAGCCCTCCGCGACGACGGCACCGCCGTCCCCCTCGGCGGACCCCGCCTGCGCGCAGCCCTGACCGTGCTCGCCCTGCGCCCCGGGCGGCGGGTCTCGGTGACCGCCCTCGTGGACGAGGTGTGGGCGGACACCGACGCCCTGCCCGCCGACGCGCCCGCCGCCGTACAGGCCCTGGTCGCCCGGCTGCGCCGGAGCCTCGGCCGGGACGCGATCACCTATGTCGACGGCGGATACCTGCTGGCCGCCGCCCCCGACGACGTGGACCTGTACCGCTTCGAGCGGCTGACCGCCGAAGGCACCCGCGTCCTCGCCGACGGAGGCGACCCGGCGAAGGCCGCCGCCCTCCTCGACGACGCCCTCGCCCTCTGGCAGGGCGGGCCCGCCTTCGCCGACCTTCCCGAACGCACCGGCGACGCGGCCCGCTGGGAGGCCCGCCGGCTCGATGCCCGCCGCGCCCGCCTCGCCGCCGCCCTCGCCCTGGGACGCGGGCAGGAATCCCTGCCCGAACTGGCCGCGCTCTGCGAGGCGCACCCGAGGGACGAGCCCCTCCAGGCCCTGCGGCTGCGCGCCCTGCACGAGGCGGGCCGCACGGCGGAGGCCCTGGACGCGTACGAGACGGTACGGAAAGACCTCGCCGACCGGCTGGGCGCGGACCCCTCGACCGAACTGCGGGCGCTGCACAGGAGATTGCTGGGCACGGGCGACGCTGCACAGCCGCCCGCCCCGAACGCGGGCGACGCTGTGACGCCACCCGTACGGGAACCGGCCGCCCCGCCCGCGACCACGGCCGGCGGCAATCTCCGCACCCGCCTCACCTCCTTCGTCGGCCGGGAGGCCGATATCGGGGCCATCCGCGACGACCTCGCACGGGCCCGGCTGGTGACCCTGCTCGGACCCGGCGGGGCCGGCAAGACCCGGCTGTCGCAGGAGGCCGCCGAAGCGGCCGGGCACCAGGAGGCAGCCGTCCCGTCCTGGCCCGACGGCGTGTGGATGGCCGAACTCGCGCCCGTCGACGACCCGGACGCCGTCCCGGACGCGGTGCTCACCGCCCTCGGCGCCCGCCAGACCGTCCTGCGCGGCGCCGGAGCGGAGACCATGCGGGCCGCCGAGCGGCACGCGGACGACCCCCTCACCCGGCTCACCGAGCACTGCGCCCGGCGCCGCATGCTGCTCCTGCTCGACAACTGCGAGCACCTGGTGGGCGCCGCCGCCCACCTCGCCGACCACCTCCTCGCCCACTGCCCGGGGTTGACGATCCTCGCGACGAGCCGTGAACCGCTCGGTGTGCCGGGGGAGTTGGTGCGCCCGGTCGAGCCGCTGCCGCAGGCCGTCTCGCTCCGGCTGTTCGCCGAGCGCGGGGCCGCCGCCCGGCCCGGGTTCCGCATCGACGACGCCCCGGAGGCCGCCGCCGAGATCTGCCGCCGCCTCGACGGACTGCCGCTCGCGATCGAACTCGCCGCGGCCCGGCTGCGGATGCTCGCCCCACGGCAGATCGCCGACCGGCTCGACGACCGGTTCCGGCTGCTCACCGGCGGCGCCAGGACCGTACTGCCGAGACAGCAGACGCTGCGGGCTGTCGTCGACTGGTCGTGGGAACTGCTGGACGAACCCGAACGGGCGGCCCTGGCCGCGCTGTCGGTCTTCGCGGGCGGCTGCGACCTGGCCGCCGCGGAGGCCGTCTGCGGGCCCGACGCGCTCGACCTGCTCGGTTCGCTCATCGACAAGTCCCTGGTGGTCGCCGCGCCCGCCGACGGGGACGGCGAGACGCGCTACCGCCTCCTGGAAACCGTGTCCGAGTACGCCGCCGAACGCCTCGCGGCCTCCGGCGGGCGCGAGGCCGCCGAACGGCGTCACCTCGTCCACTTCCGTGAACTCGCCCGCACCGGCGAGCCGTGGCTCCGCGGACACGAACAGATCCACTGGGTCGCCCGCTTCCAGCGCGAGTACGAGAACCTCCGCACCGCCCTGCGCCGTGCCGTGGCCGCACGGGACGAGCACGAGGCGCTCTGCCTGGTGCACTCCCTCGCCTGGTACTGGCAGGTCCGCGACCTGCGCGGCGACGCCCGGCACTGGACGTCCGCCACCATGGCGCTGAGCGATGACCCGTTCGGCGCCCCCGGCGACCCCGTCGAACCCGCGTCGCCCGTGTACGAACGGTGCACCGACGCGCCCCCGCCGATGCGCCCCGAGGTGCTCCAGGAGGCCCGGCGGGGCGTCCGGGTCCTCCACCTGGTCAGCATGAACCACCGTGCGGACACCTGGTTCGCCCCCGAGGCCAAGCAGTGGCTGGGCCGGGTCGTCGCCACCTACCGGCCCGAACTGCCCCAGGCCTGCCGCACTCCGGGCTCCCTGTGGATCCTGGCCCTGCTGATGACCACCGACGACGACGAGCCGCTGCGCGACGCGATCAACCGGACCGTCGACGCCTGCCGCGCGTTCGGTTACGAGTGGGAACTGGCCGGCGCCCTCGAAATGCGCGCCAACGTCTTCGCCAACCAGACCCACTGGGCCGGGGACGCCCGCCGGGACGCCGAGGAGAGCCTGGAGATCTTCGTCCGGCTCGGTGACGCCTACGGAGCCGCCGAGGCCCTGTCGGCCCGCGGCGAGGCATGTGAGCGGGTCGGTGACTTCGCCCGCGCCGCGGACGCGTACCGGACCGCCATGGAGCACGCCGCGAAACTCGACGCGCACGCCCAGACCATGCTGCTGCGGGCCCGACTCGCCGGTGCGCTCATCGAGTTCGACGACGACGAGGCGGGCGCGGAGGGCGAGGCCCTGCTGCGCTCGGTGCTCGACGACCCGGCGGGCCCCCGACTGGAGGCGGCCCCCGCGGCCCGGATGATCCTCGGGATCCGACTCGCCCGCACCGGCCGCCTGGCGGAGGCCCGCGAGCAACTCGACATGCTGCGCGGCGATTTCGACAACGGGAACCTGATGGTCTTCGACGGAGTCTCGCTCGGACTGCTCGCCTGGGTCTCCAACCTGCAAGGGGCGTACGCGGAAGGGCTCGACCTCGGCGCGGGGGCCCTGGAGCGGTCCCGGGAAGGGCTGTCCCTGCTGATCGCCCCGCAGATGTCGGCCGTCCAGCTCATGACCGTGGCGGGCTCGCTGGCCGGACTGGCCACGGCGGAGGCCGACGCCGCCCGGGGCGCGGCCCTGGCGGCGGACGCGGCCCGACTGGTCGCCGCGTACGAGGCGGCCCTCCCGCAGGGGTACTTCGTCACCGGAAACGAAGCCGACAGCCGGGACCTCGCGGTCCGGCTGGCCCGCACGGTCCTCGACGACACTGCCTACGGCGCCGCGTACGCCGAGGGCGGCGGCCTCTCCGTGGAGGAGGCCGCCGCCCTGGTGTACGCGCGACGCGATCAGTACCGGCAGGCGGCAGCGGAGGGCGGGCAGGCGCGCCGCCCGTGAACCTCAGCTCTTCTTGCGGAACTTCGCGATCGCCAGCGGCGCCGTCACCAGGGTGATCACGGCCGACCAGGCGAGCACCATCCACACGTCGTGTGCGACGGGGCCGCCCCGGAACAGACCGCGTGCCGCGTCCGCCAGGTTGGACAGCGGGTTGTAGCCGGTGAAGGACTGGAGCCAGCCGGGCATCGTCTCCGGGTCCGCGAAGATCGACGAGCCGAACTGGAGCGGCATCAGTACCAGCATCGCGATCCCCTGTACGGCCTGAGCCGTCTTGACGGTGAGCCCGATCAGAATGAAGATCCACATCAGCGAGGCGCCGAAGAGCAGCGACAGCCCGACCGCCGCCAGGACGTGCAGCACCGACGTGGTGACGGTCAGGCCCAGGATCAGCCCGACGACCAGCAGGATCGAGAAGGCCAGCAGCATCCGGCCGATCTCGACGACGATCTTCGCGACGAGAACCGACGAGCGGGCGATCGGCATGGTCCGGAACCGGTCCATGACCCCCTTCTGGAAGTCCTCGTTGATGCCGGAGCCCACCGACATCGACACGCTCATGCCCATCATCGCCATGAGGCCGGGCACCAGGTAGCTCACGTACTGGTCGAGGTTCCCCTTGCCCGCCATCGCGCCGCCGAAGACGAACGTGAACAGCAGGGTGAAGATGATCGGCATGAGCAGGACGTCGATCAGCGACTCCGGGTCCTGCTTGATCTGGAGCATGTTGCGCCGGGCGAGCGCGCCGATGTGCCGCAGATTGGCGCGCAGTCCGATCCGGCCCTCGTCGGCGACGGCCGCCGGGCGCGGTGGCTGCTGCCGGTCGGACACCGGCTTGGTGAGAGTGGCCGTGCTCATGCCGCTGCCTCCGCCTTCTCGTCGTTGCTCGTGACGTACTCGCTGCTCTTCTCGCCGGTGATCGCCAGGAACACCTCGTCCAGGCTGGGCAGATGGGTGCCGATGTCCGCCACGGCGAAACCACGCGCCCCCAGCACGCCGATCACCGACGTCAGCTGCTCGTCACTGAGGATCGGCACGTACAGCAGGCCCTCGTCGGCGACGGCCTGCGCCCCCGTCACGCCGTCCAGCCCCGCCTCGGCCAACGTGCTCACCATCGCGAGGAGTTGGCGCGGGTCGGCCGGACGGATCTGAAGGGTGCGCCCGCCGACCTTCGCCTTCAGCTCGTCGACCTTGCCCTCCGCGACGACCTTTCCCCGGTCGATGACGGTCAGTTCGCTCGCCAGTTGCTCGGCCTCCTCCATGTACTGCGTGGTGAGCAGGACGGTGACGCCCTCGCCGACCATGCGCTGCACCTCGGCCCACACCTCGTTGCGGGTCCGCGGGTCGAGCCCCGTCGTCGGCTCGTCCAGGTACAGGACGGCGGGCCGCCCGACCATCGACGCCGCCAGGTCGAGGCGTCGGCGCATGCCGCCGGAGTACTGGGCGGCGGGCTTCCGTGCGGCTTCCGTGAGCGAGAAGCGCTCCAGCAGGTCGTCCGCCCTCGTCCTGGCGTCCTTGCGCGGCAGGTCGAGCAGCCGCCCGATCATGTAGAGGTTCTCCCGGCCGGAGAGCTTCTCGTCGACCGAGGCGTACTGCCCGGTCAGACCTATCGTGCGGCGCAACTGGCGGGGCTGGCGGACCACGTCGTACCCGGCGACGGTCGCCGTGCCGGCGTCCGGCCGGACCAGGGTCGACAGGCACCGTACGAGAGTGGTCTTGCCCGCGCCGTTGGGTCCCAGAACGCCGAGGACGGTGCCTTCGCGGACGTCGAGGTCGACGCCGTCGAGGGCCTTGGTCGTGCCGTAGTGCTTGACCAGGCCGCGGACCTGGACGGCAGGTGGATTCGTGTCGTGTCGCGTCATGTCCACCAGGGAAGCGGGGGTGACTGACAGGGGACCGACAGAGGGCCGGGGCGGCCGACGGGTCGCCGACAGGTCGCCGACAAGGGGCCGACAGGGGGCAGGCGGTCGCCGTCGGCGCCGGTGCGGGGCCCGCCCGGTTCGGGGGCGCGGCGACGGCCCGCACCGGGGGAGGGGCGGGCCGTCGGCCGGGCGAGGTGGCCGGGGTGGCCGGGGGTGCGGGTACGGAGGTGGCAGAACGTAGGGGCGGGGGTGCATGTCCGGTGGGGGCGCGCGTCCGGTGACGGCCGCCCGCCTTGCCCGCCAGCACCAGGCTTCGCTCGTGCAGGATCCCCGTGCACGGGTCCCCGCGTCACCGGCGTTCTCGCGCCACGGGGGCTCGCGTCACCGGGGGTGGCCCAGCCGCCCAGGGCGGTCGCGGGAGGCGGGGCGTGGGTCCCCGTCTCCCGCCGGGACCACCGGGAGTCAGTGGAACGTGTGCTCCTCCCGGGGGAAGGCGCCTCCCGTGACTTCTTCCGCGAACTCCTTCGCCGCGTCACCCAGTACCCGCCGCATGTCCGCGTACTGCTTCGTGAATCGCGGCACCTTGCCCCCGGTCAGCCCCACCATGTCGGTGTAGACCAGCACCTGTGCGTCGGTGTCCGGCCCCGCCCCGATCCCGATCGTCGGGATCGACAGGCTCCGCGTCACCTCGGCCGCCAGTTCGGCCGGCACCAGCTCCAGCACCAGCGCGAACGCGCCCGCGTCCTGCGCCGCCTTCGCGTCCCGCAGCAGTCGGTGCGCGGCCTCGTCGCCGCGTCCCTGCACCCGGTAGCCGAGGGTGTTCACGGACTGCGGCGTCAGCCCCAGGTGCGACATCACCGGGATGCCGGAGGCGACGAGCAGCTCGGTCTGCGGCAGCGACCGCTCGCCGCCCTCCAGCTTGACCGCGCCCACGCCCGACTCCTTGATCAGGCGCGTCGCGTTGCGCAGGGCCTGCACGGGCCCCTCCTGGTACGAACCGAAGGGCAGGTCCGCGACGACCATCGCGCGCCTGGTCCCCCGTACGACGGCGGCCGACAGCACGGCCATCTCGTCCATGGTGACCGGGACGGTCGTCTCGTACCCGAGGTGGCAGTTGCCCATCGAGTCGCCGACGAGCAGGACCGGAACGCCGGCCTCGTCGAACACGGACGCCGTCATCGCGTCGTACGCGGTGAGCATCGGCCACTTCTCGCCGCGCTCCTTGGCCGCGGCGATCTGGTGGACGGTGATCCGGCGCGTGCCGGTGCCACCGTAGAGGGCCTTGGGGTCGGCGGACCGCGGAGAGTTCTGGCTCTCGGACGCGGACTCGCCGGCAGGATTGTGGGCAGCCTGAAGCGTCATGGCTGGTACGGCTCCTTCGTCATCTCGAAGCGCCCTGACGGCGTCTCCGGATCACATCCATGGTGGCATCCCGGGCCCCCAACCGGAAGTGGGCGGCGAGGGGACGCATCCGACCTGCGCTTCTGTGCGCATTTCGTCACAGACGTCAGCGTAGAGCGAGGCTCAGGAACCCGTCGGCAGGTCCCGTCGTCCTCCCCGCCGTAAGGACGTCCAGGATGGCGGCACGGTGGGATGCCGGTCATCCCCTAGGGTCGTGGGGGCACGGCGGGCGGTTCGCGAGCAAGGCAAGTGAGGACAGCGGAATGGCGCAGGCGTACAGGCCGGACACCGGGAACGACGGCCCGGAGGCCGAACCCTCCAGGCCCCGCCCCGAGCCCCCTGCCGCCAACGGGTCCGGCCTCCCGGCCGACCGGCCCGCCGGACCCTGCCCGCCGCTCGCAGCCCCCGGCCGCCACCCCGCCGCCCCCCATGGCCCCGGCTCGGGAAGCGGCTCCGGGGACGGTTCCGGCGGTGGCCTCGCAAGCGGCTCCTCGTCCGGCCTCGGTTCCGGCAGCGGCCCCGGTTCCGGAAACGGCAGCGCCTCCAGTAGCGGCGGCGGCTCCGGAAGCGGCTCCGGAAACGGCGGCTCCTCAAACGGCTCCGGCTCGGACTTCGGCCCCCGCTGGGGCTCGGCACCGGGATCGGGCGCGCATTCGGGTTCCGGATCGGGTTCCGGATCGGGTTCGGGATGGGGTTCGGGTTCCGGCTCGGACTCGGGGTCCGGATCCGGCTCGGGATCCGGCTCGAACGCGGGTTCCGGTTCCGGTTCGCGCTTCGGCCGTCCCGCTGGCGGCTGGCGTGGGGATCCGCGGGTGTGGCGGCGCGGGATGTTCCTGGCCGCGCTGGCCGTGCTCGTCGCGCTGGTGATGATCTTCCACGCGCAGATCCCGAACACCGTCGGCAACCTCGGCAGCCTCACCGAGACGTTCCTGCCCTGGTTCGGTCTGGCGATCCCCCTGCTGCTGGTCCTCGCCCTGCTGCGCCGCTCCGCGCTCGCCCTGGTCGCGCTGATCCTGCCGATCGGGGTCTGGCTCAACCTGTTCGGCAGCCTCTACACCGACAAGTCGACTTCCGGCGGCGACCTCACCGTCGCCACGCACAACGTCAACGCCGAGAACAACGACCCCGTCGGCACCGCACGGGTGCTCGCCGGGTCCGGCGCGGACGTCGTCGCACTGGAGGAGATCGCGGGCGGCAACCTGGCCGCGTTCAAGCAGGCCATGGGCGCCACGTACAAGCACCACGCGGTCGAGGGCACCGTCGGCGTGTGGAGCAAGTACCCGCTGAGCGACACCCGCCGGGTCGACATCCGGCTCGGCTGGGCCCGCGCCCTGCGTGCCACGGTGGCCACTCCCAAGGGCGAGGTGGCGGTGTACGTCGCCCACATGCCCTCGGTACGGGTCAAGCTCAAGGCCGGCTTCACGGCGAACCAGCGCGACAAGAGCGCCGACGCCCTCGGCGAGGCGATCGCCCGGGAACCGCTGCGCCGCGTCGTCCTGCTCGGCGACCTCAACGGCACCATGAACGACCGTGCCCTCAACGGCGTCACCGCCCAGATGCGCTCCACCCAGGGCGCGGCGGGCGACGGGTTCGGCTTCAGCTGGCCGGCCGCGTTCCCGATGGCGCGGATCGACCAGATCATGGTCAGGAACGTGGAGCCGATGTCGTCGTGGACACTGCCGCGGACGATGAGCGACCACCTGCCGGTCGCGGCGCGGGTCAAGTTCTGAGTTCCGGACGTACCCGCAGCAGGGGGAGCGGGAGCGGGGGCGCCCGGATCGTGCGGTTCGCCCCACCCCCTGCCTGCTACCCGGTCGTGGTCGGGCCCGTCCAGTACACGAATCCGTAGTCCGTGATCAGGGAGACCTCGATCTTGGCGGCCGCGTCGCCGGGCAGCGAGTAGGCGTACTTCCCGACGGCCTTCTTGCCGGGCGGGAACGTCGTCTTGAGGACGCGCTGCTGGTTGCTGCTGTCGATCAGCAGCTCCGTGTCGACGCCCTTGGCGTCCTTGACGTACGGCAGGTGGGTGTCCATGGTGACCGTGCCGGAGGTGGGGTTCTCCACGGTGACGACCAGCTGTATCGCCTTGTCGCCCTTCTCGTGGCCGAAGGCGATCTCGCCGGGCGTGTACGGCCGCGGCGCGGCGACGGTGACCTTGAGGCCGTTCTCGTAGGTGTACGTCTCGCCGAGGGCGAGGTGCTTGGCGGCCTCCTTGGCACGCTCGGCCTCCTCCGCCTTCGCCTCCTCGGCGGCTTCCGCGCTCTCCGACGCCTCGATCTCCAGGATGGACTCGTCCGCGTGCTCGACGATGGCCTTCACCGAGACGATGGTGAAGGCACCGCCGCCCAAGGCCATCAGGAGGCCGACGTTGCCGAGGATCAGGCCGGCCATGGCCAGGCCCCGGTTGTTGGCCCTGCCCTGCTTGACATGGCCGAGACCGACGAAGCCGAAGATCACGGCGAGCAGCGCCGGAAGCCAGCTCGCCCAGAAGAGGAAGACGGCCATTCCGAGGAAGACGCCGACGAGACCCAGCACCAGGGCGGCGACACCCATGCCGTTGCGCGGGGGACCGTACGGTGCGGGCACCGCCGAAGGGTGGCCGTACGGAGGCGTCGGCCCGTAGCCGGAACTCTGACCACCGGGCGCGTACGGGGCGGACGGCGGCCCGTCGGCCGACGCCGGCGCCTCCGGGGCGGGCGGCGCTCCGGCCCCCTCCCGGGGCGGGGCCCAGGGATTCGGCTCGCGGGGGGACGGGGGCGGCTGGGTCATGCGGGGGTCCTCGGAGCGATGGAGAGGGAGCGGGACGAACGCGAGTTCGACGGCGCGGGTTCCGGTGACCCTAACAGGGCCTCACCTGGCGCTTGTCCCTGTCCGCAGAGCCGAGCGAACCCCCGGACGGACACGCCGGTTCCCACCCGGCAGGGGCCCCGGCGCCCTGGCGCGCTGCCGGAAGTGGCTCCCCCGTCCGAGCGGCGTGCCGCACGCGGTGGCCCCGGGCCCGGGGACGTGCCGCCCGAAGCGGTACTCCCGCCCGAGGGGCACGTACCCGAGGTGGCCCCCGAGCCGAGCGGCGCGCTGCCCCCAAGGGCCCCCACCTGAGCGGCGCGCCGCCCGAGGTGGCATTCCCGGCTGAGTGGGCGCTGTCCGAAGCAGTACTCCCGCCCGAGGGCACCTCCCCGAGGTGGCCCAGGGCCGAGCGGCGTGCCGTCCTACGTGGCCCCCGGGCCGAGCGGCGTGCCGCCCGAGGCGAGGCACCCCACCCGAGCGCCCCGTTCCGTGCCCCCTACTCCTCCCGCTCCCGCAACATCCCCTGCATCAGCTTCAGTTCCGCCTCCTGCGCGTCCACCATGCCCTGCGCCAGCCCCTTCTCCGCGTCCACCGTGCACAGCGTCGCGCACCCCTGGGCCATCGTGACGCCGCCCTTGTGGTGGGCGGTCATCAGCCGCAGGTAGAGGACCTCGGCGGCTCTGCCCTTCGCCTCGCCGAGCGCCTTCAGCTGCGCCCGGGTGGCCATCCCCGGCATCAGCCCTTCGGCCGCGCCGGCCCCGTCCGCATGGCTGCCGTGCCCGCCCAGCCATCCCATCGGGGGCGCGTCCGGCGAAGCGATCTTCGGCAGCTCCCACAGGTCCAGCCACCCCAGCAGCATCCCGCGCTGGTTGGCCTGCGTGTTGGCGATGTCGTACGCGAGCCGGCGCACGTCCGGGTCGTCCGTCCGGTCCCGTACGACGAACGACATCTCCACCGCCTGCTGGTGGTGCGCCGCCATGTCCCGTGCGAAGCCCGCGTCCGCCGAATCCGCACCGGGGGAGGAGGCCCGGCCCGGGGCGGGCGCGGGCCGGACGTCGGAAGCCGAAGCCGCCCGTGTGACGGTCACCGCCCCCGCCACCACCGCCAGGGCGAACACCACAGCGCCCAGCGCCTGCCACAGGGACCTGCTCACTGCCCGGTCACCCCCTCGCCGGTCAACCCGTTCGAGCAGGCCGCGCCGGGCTCCGGGGTCTGCGGCCCCATCACGTACCGGGTGAAGAACTGGTTCACCCTCGGGTCGTCCGCCCCGTCCACGGTGACCTGCTTACCCCAGGCGCTCAGCATGATCGCCCCGGACTGTTCCCCGACCGGACTCATCAGGGAGTACTGCGTCTTCCTGACCTTGGCCGCGAGCGCGTCCACGTCGGCCTTGGCGGCCTTGTCGTTGTACGTCACCCAGACCGCGCCGTGCTCCAGCGAGTGCACGGCGTGCTTGTTCGGGACGGGCTTGTCGTAGACGTCGCCCTGGCAGTTCATCCAGGCCTGGTGGTGGTCGCCGCCCACCGGCGGTGTCATCGGGTAGTCGACGTCCTTGGCGACGTGGTTGCGGCCCAGCTTCTTCGCGTCCCAGACCTGCTCGTCCTTGATGGGCGCCTTCGCCTCGGCGACCCGGGCCGCCTTCTTGTCGGACTCCGCGGAGAAGACGTACGCGCCGAAGCCGGCCAGACCGGCCACAACGGCGCCGCCGACGGTGAAGGCGATGATCCTGTTGCGGCGGTCGCGGGCCTTCTGGGCGCGCCGCAGCTCCTCTATTCGGGCCTTGCGGGACGTGTTGACGGACATGAGGGCACCATCCTTGGGCGAGGGGGAGTGAAGCGGAGGGCAGGGCGTGATCCCGTTGACGGGAGCCGCTCCTACCTCCGCAGCACCTGCAACTCGTGCAGCCCCGGCGCCCGCGCCCACGCCACGCCCCCGTGCCGCGTCCCGGCCGTCGGCCCGTCGCTCCCGCGTCGTACCTGCGGTGCGTCCGTCCCCAACGGGGCGTCCGGCGGCGACGCGGTCAGCACGGCGGGGGAGAGGTGTGCGAACGACCCGCAACCACCGTGCTCGTACGGGCAGTTGTACGTGTGCGCGGCAGAGGACGTCGGCGTCTGCGGCGGCACGCCCGAGGGTTCCGCGGCGGTGGGCCCGGGGGCCAGGCACACCAGCAGCGCACCGAGGAGGGCCGTCGCGGCGCACAGCAGCGCCACGGCCCCTCTGATCCCCCCGGTGCGCACGAGGCTTGAGGCGCCGGTGGTGTGCCTGTTGCGGATGTGCCGCAGGTCCCCCATGCGGGCCGATCGTAACGGCCCCCTCGTCGCACGTCACCAGTGAACGGAGCAGAACCCGCAAGTCCGTACGGACCGGAGGGGCGCTGCGCAACCTCCCCGAAACCGTGTGGTGGGATGCTGGGAGAGCCCAGCGTGTCCCAGGCGTGGCAGCAGGCGGCCCGACCAGCGAGAATGGATGTGAAAATGGACAAGCAGCAGGAATTCGTGCTCCGTACGTTGGAGGAGCGCGACATCCGCTTCGTACGCCTGTGGTTCACCGACGTGCTCGGCTTCCTGAAATCCGTCGCCGTGGCCCCGGCCGAACTGGAGCAGGCCTTCGACGAGGGCATCGGCTTCGACGGCTCCGCCATCGAGGGATTCGCACGCGTCTACGAGTCCGACATGATCGCCAAGCCGGACCCCAGCACCTTCCAGATCCTCCCGTGGCGCGCGGAGGCCCCCGGCACCGCCCGGATGTTCTGCGACATCCTCATGCCGGACGGCTCGCCGTCCTTCGCGGACCCGCGCTACGTCCTCAAGCGCATCCTCAACAAGACCTCCGACCTCGGCTTCACCTTCTACACCCACCCCGAGATCGAGTTCTTCCTGCTCAAGGACAAGCCGCTGGACGGCTCCAAGCCCGTCCCCGCCGACAACTCCGGCTACTTCGACCACACGCCGCAGAACGTCGGCATGGACTTTCGCCGTCAGGCGATCACCATGCTCGAATCCATGGGCATCTCGGTCGAGTTCAGCCACCACGAGGGCGCCCCCGGCCAGCAGGAGATCGACCTGCGCTACGCCGACGCGCTGTCCACGGCCGACAACATCATGACGTTCCGCCTGGTCATGAAGCAGGTCGCCCTCGAACAGGGCGTCCAGGCCACCTTCATGCCCAAGCCGTTCTCGGAGTTCCCCGGCTCCGGCATGCACACCCACCTCTCCCTCTTCGAGGGCGACCGCAACGCCTTCTACGAGTCCGGCGCCGAGTACCAGCTCTCCAAGGTCGGCCGCTCCTTCATCGCCGGCCTGCTCAAGCACGCCGCCGAGATCTCGGCCGTCACCAACCAGTGGGTCAACTCCTACAAGCGCATCTGGGGCGGCTCCGCCCGCACCGCGGGCTCCGGCGGCGAAGCCCCCTCGTACATCTGCTGGGGCCACAACAACCGTTCCGCGCTCATCCGCGTCCCGATGTACAAGCCCGGCAAGACCGGCTCCTCGCGCGTCGAGGTGCGCTCCATCGACTCCGGCGCCAACCCGTACCTCACGTACGCGGTCCTCCTCGCCGCCGGCCTCAAGGGCATCGAGGAGGGGTACGAGCTCCCGGCGGGCGCCGACGACGACGTCTGGGCCCTCTCCGACGCCGAACGCCGCGCCATGGGCATCGAACCCCTCCCGCAGAACCTCGGCGAGGCCATCGCCCTGATGGAACGCAGCGAACTCGTCGCCGAGACGCTGGGCGAGCACGTCTTCGACTTCTTCCTGCGCAACAAGAAGCAGGAGTGGGAGGAGTACCGCAGCGAGGTCACCGCCTTCGAGCTGCGGAAGAACCTGCCGGTGCTGTAGAGGTCCGGCCCGGACGGCGTCCGGAGCGGGAGAAGGGACCCGGGTCGTCGGCATCGCGCCGTCGGCCCGGTCCTCGTCACGGCGGAGGGCCGGCCGGCGCGACGGAGGCGGAAGCGGTCGCCGCGACCGTGGGAAAACCGCGTGCGCGGCCGGTGCGCCGCTGAGAGGCTGGCCGGATGGAAAGATCACGCAGGTCGCAGCTGGCCCACGCCCACCACCCGATCGCCGCACCGCTCACCGACGAAGCCGTACGGCAGCTGATCGACCGGACGGTGACGCGGGGCGACGAACGCATCCTCGACCTCGGATGCGGGCAGGCGGAGTGGCTGATCAGAGCGCTGGAGGCGCATCCGAGGGCGGTTGCCGTCGGCGTCGACACCGCCGGGGAAGCGCTCGCCGAGGCCCGTACGCAGGCCGACGCGCGGGGAGTGGGCGACCGGCTCACCCTGCACGAGGCGGACGCCGACGCCTTCGCCTCGGACGTGCCGTTCGACGTCGTCATCAGCGTCGGCGCCGTGCACGCCTTCGGCGGGCTGCTCGCCACCCTCGCCAAGGCCCGCGGGCACCTCGCGCCCGGCGGCCGGGTCCTGGTGGGTGACGCGTACTGGCTCACCGAGCCCACCCCCGAGGTCGTCGACATGCTCGGTGAGTACGAGGACCTGGCCACCACCGTGGACCGCGTCACCGCCGACGGCTGGACCCCGGTCTACGGCCACCTCTCCACCCGTCACGAACTCGACGACTACGAGTGGAACTGGACCGGCTCCCTCGCCGAGTGGGCGCTCGACCACCCCGAGGACCCGGACAGCGCGGACGCCCTCGAAGTCGCCGGCGTGCACCGCTCCGAATGGCTGCACGGCTACCGCGACCACTTCGGCTTCCACACCCTCGTCCTGCGCCCCACGAAGGGCTGACCCGGATGAGCGTGCCCCCGGGGGACCCACGCCCCGCCCCGCCGCTGCGCGGCGACGAACGCGAATCCCTGCGCGTGTACCTCGACTTCCACCGGGCGACCCTCGCCATGAAGTGCGAGGGCCTCGGCGACGAGGACCTGCGCCGCCGGTCCATGCCGCCCTCCACCCTCTGTCTGCTCGGCCTCGTCCGGCACATGGCGGAGGTGGAGCGCACCTGGTTCCGCCGGGTCGTCAACCAGGAGCGGGACCTCCCCTTCCTCTGGTCGGCGAAGGGCGACTACCAGGAGGCGTACGACGCGAGCAGCTCGACCCGCGCGGAGGTGTTCCCGGCCTGGGAGGCGGAGGTCGCGCACGCCCGCCGCATCGAGCGGGAAGCGCAGTCGCTCGACGTCACCGGGTACTTCGCCCGGTGGGAGCAGGACGTGTCGCTGCGGAGGGTGATGCTGCACCTCATCCACGAGTACGCACGCCACAACGGGCACGCGGACTTCCTGCGGGAGGGCATCGACGGGGTGGTCGGGGCGTAACCGGGCCACCCGCGCGGGGCGGGCCCGCCGGGCAGGCACCAAGCACCAGGCACCCGGCCCCGTCCGCTCGCCCTCTACGCTCCGTAGAAGAGGTCCTCCATCACCGCGCGCGCCCTGCGGGTGATCCGACGGTAGTCGTCCAGCATGTCGCCCACGTGCCCCGGGTCGTACCCCAAGTACCTTCCCATGGCCGCCAGTTCGCGACCGTCCGACGGGAACGTGTCGCCCGCCCGCCCCCGTACGAGCATCACCCCGTTGCGCACCCGCGTCGCCAGTACCCACGCCTCGTCCAGGATCTGGGCCTCCTCGGTGGGGATCAGGCCCGCCGCGTGTGCCGCGGCCAGGGCGGCCCGCGTGCGCGTGGTGCGCAGTCCCGGCTCCGCCCACCCGTGCTGCATCTGCAACAGCTGGACCGTCCACTCGACGTCGCTCAGCCCGCCCCGCCCGAGCTTCGTGTGCAGCGTCGGGTCCGCTCCGCGCGGCATCCGCTCGGACTCCATCCGGGCCTTGAGACGGCGGATCTCGCGGACCGCGTCGTCGCCCAGCCCCTCCACCGGGTAGCGCAACGGGTCCACCAGCTCGATGAAGCGCCGTCCCAGATCCGGATCGCCGGCCATCGGGTCGGCCCGCAGCAGTGCCTGGCTCTCCCACACCAGGGACCACCGCCGGTAGTACGCCCCGTAGGACTTCAGGGACCGCACCAGCGGCCCGCTCTTGCCCTCCGGCCGCAGATCCGCGTCGATCAGCAACGGCGGGTCGGCGGTGGGAAGTTGCAGCAGCCGCCGCATCTCCGTGACGACCTTGTTGGCGGCCTGCGCGGCCTCCTGCTCGTCGACGCCCTCGCGCGGCTCGTGCACGAACAGCACGTCGGCGTCCGACCCGTACCCCAGCTCGTGACCGCCGAAGCGGCCCATCCCGATCACCGCGAAGCGCGTCGGCAGCTCGTCGCCCCACTGGTCGCGCACCGCCGCCCGCAGGGCGCCCGCGAGGGTCGCCGCGTTGAGGTCGGTCACCGCCCCGCAGACCCGGTCGACGAGAGCCCCCGGGTCCGACTCGGCGGGGCTGTCCTCCGTGCCGTACGAGCCGATGATGTCTGCGGCGGTCGTACGGAACAGCTCCCGCCGCCGCACCCCGCGTGCCGCGGTCACCCCGCCCTCGGCGCCGTCCGCGCGGCCCACCGCCGCCAGGACCTCCTGCTCCAGGTGGTCGCGCCCGCGCGGCTGGAGGCCCTTGGGGTCGCCGAGGATGGCCACCGCCTCCGGGGCCCGCAGGAGCAGGTCCGGGGCGAGCCGCCCCGCCGACAGCACCCGGGCCAGGTTCTCGGCCGCCGCCCCCTCGTCCCGCAACAGCCGCAGGTACCAGGGGGTCTTGCCCAGTGCGTCCGACACCTTGCGGAAACCCAGCAGTCCGGCGTCCGGGTCGGCGGAGTCGGCGAACCACCCCAACAGGACGGGCAGCAGGGTGCGTTGGATGGCCGCCTTGCGCGTCACGCCCGAGGACAGGGCCTCCAGGTGACGCAGCGCCCCCACCGGGTCCGCGTAGCCGAGCGCTTCGAGCCGCTGACCGGCCGCGCGCGGGCTCAACCTGGTCTCGCCGGGGGCGAGCTGGGCCACCGCGTCCAGCAGCGGGCGGTAGAAGATCTTCTCGTGCAGGCGGCGGACCACCGACGCGTGCCGCCGCCACGCCTGCTGGAGCTGCGTGACCGGCTCGCCCCGCATGCCCAGCGAACGCCCCAGCCGCCGCAGGTCGGCCTCGCCCTCCGGCACGAGGTGGGTGCGCCGCAGCCGGTACAGCTGGATGCGGTGCTCCATCTGCCGCAGGAACCGGTACGCCTCGTCGAGCTGCGCGGCGTCCGCCCGCCCCACGTACCCCCCGGCGGCGAGCGCCTGCAACGCCTCCAGCGTCGACCCGCTGTGCAGCGACGCGTCGCTCCTGCCGTGCACCAGCTGGAGCAGCTGTACGGCGAACTCGACGTCCCGCAGCCCGCCGGGCCCCAGCTTCAGCTCGCGCTCCACCTGGCCCACCGGAATGTTGTCGACGACCCGCCGACGCATCTTCTGCACGTCGGGCACGAAGTTCTCGCGCTCGGCGGCCTGCCACACCATCGGGGAGAGGGCGGCGACGTACTCCTCGCCCAGCGCCGGGTCCCCGGCCACCGGGCGGGCCTTCAGCAGGGCCTGGAACTCCCAGGTCTTCGCCCAGCGCTGGTAGTACGCGACGTGGCTGGACAGCGACCTGACCAGGGGGCCGTTGCGGCCCTCGGGGCGCAGGTTGGCGTCCACCGGCCAGATGACGCCCTCGCCGGTCGTCTCCGAGCAGATCCGCATGAGGTGCGCGGCGAGCCGGGTCGCCGCCCGCATCGCCTTGTCCTCGTCGGCGCCGTCGACGGCCTCCCCGACGAAGATCACGTCCACGTCCGAGACGTAGTTCAGCTCGTGGCCGCCGCACTTGCCCATCGCGACGACCGCCAGCCGGCACTGCGCGGCGTCGGCGGGAGCGGCCCGGCGGGCGATGGCGAGCGCGGCGCGCAGGGTGGCCGTGGCGAGGTCGGCCAGCTCGGCGGCGGTCTGCGCGACGTCGGTCGTGCCGCACACGTCGCGGGCCGCGATCGACAGCAGGCAGCGGCGGTAGGCGACCCGCAGCGCGTCCGGGTCCTCCGCTGCGGCGAGCCCGCGCTCGAACTCCGCCACGCCGGGGTGCAGGTCCACCGCCTCGTACGTGAGCAGGGCGTGCCAGTCGCCCGGGTGGCGGGCGAGGTGGTCGGCGAGGGCCTCGGACGCGCCCATGACGCCCAGGAGACGGTCCCGGAGCGGCTTGGCGGACACGAGCGTGCGGAGGAATTCCTGCCGCTGGTCGTCGTCCGGCTGGGCCTCGGCGAGACGCACCAGGCCGCCCAGGGCGAGGTCCGGGTCGGCGGTCGCGCCGAGAGCGTCCAGGAGGACCGGGTCGTGCCGTACGGAGGCGAGGGCGTCCTCGTCGAGGAGGCGCTCGGAGGCGGCCGGGTCGGTGAAGCCGTGCCGGATGAGGCGGGTGAAGGTCGAGCTGCGGCGGCCGGGCACGGTCATCTTTGGTTCCCCGCAATTTGCTGGCGCTGGCGGAAAGGGTGCGGGTTCCGAGCGTAGGGGGTGGGGGAGGTGGGGGGCCGGTGCGGGTGGGCGTGGCGGGGTGGGGGCGAGGGCCCGGGGGGCGCGGGTACGGGGGGCGGGGGCGTGGGGTGGGGGGTGCGCCTCCGGTGGGGGCCGCCCCCTTGCCCGCCCTCCCCCGAGCACTCGGCTTCGCTCGTGCAGAGAGGAACCCCCGCGCCCCCGGGGGCGGCCCCGCCGCCCGAGGGGGCTCACGGCGAGCGGCCCCGCCGCCCGAGGGGGCTGGCGTGGAGCGGCCCCGCCGTCCCAGGGGGCTCTGCCGGGAGGGGTCAGGCGCGGGCGGGGAGGAGGGAGCCGGGGCGGGGGGTCACCAGTTTCGGGAGCCGGTGGGGCAGGGACCCGTACCAGGCGTAGGCCACCGCGTACCCGAAGGACAGGCACATCACGCCGCCCACCGCGTCCAGCCAGAAGTGGTTGGCGGTGGCCACGATCACGACGAGCGTGAGCGTCGGGTAGAGCAGTCCCAGCACCCGCACCCACGGCACCGAGGCCAGGAAGAAGATCGTCAGCCCGCACCACGTCGACCACCCGATGTGCATGGACGGCATCGCCGCGTACTGGTTCGACATGTGCTTGAGGTCGCCGGAGGCCATCGACCCCCACGTGTGGTGCACGAGCACGGTGTCGATGAAGCCGCCGCCGTTCATCAGGCGGGGCGGCGCCAGCGGGTACAGGTAGTAGCCCACCAGGGCCACGCCGGTCGTCGCGAAGAGGATCGTGCGGGCCGCCGCGTACCTGCCCGGCTGCCAGCGGTAGAGCCACACCAGCACGCCGATCGTCACGATGAAGTGCAGGGTCGCGTAGTAGTAGTTCATCGACACGACCAGCCAGGTGACGGAGTCCACCGCATGGTTGATCGTCTTCTCGACGGCGATCCCGAGGTCTTTCTCGACCTTCCAGATCCAGTCGGCGTTGGCGAGCGCCTTCGCCTTCTGCTCGGGGACGGCGTTGCGGATCATCGAGTAGATCCAGTAGCTGACCACGAGCAGCAGGATCTCGAACCAGATGCGCGGACGGCGCGGCGACCTGATGCGGGTGAGCGCGGCGCCGATCGTGGAGCCGACGGAGCGACCGACGGAACGGCGGGCCGGTGACGCCCCCTCCCCGCTCACCGTGGGTGAGGGGATGGTGGCCCTCTGGCCTGCCTCGGTTCTCGTGGTCGCTTCACCCATGAAACGGAAGTCTGCCAGATCGTTATGGAAGCTCGATCATCCTCGGGTGGGTTCTGATCCGCCCGATGTCCGACCTGAGGACGACGACCTTACGGGGGAGAGCCCTGAGAAAGGCGCACTTCAGAGGCGGGGACCGGAGGCGGTCGAGCCGCGCACCACCAGTTCGGGCATGAACACGAACTCGCTGTGCGGGGCGGGGGTGCCCCCGACCTCCTCCAGCAGGGCGCGTACGGCCGCCTGCCCCATCGCGGTGACGGGCTTCCTGATCGTCGTCAGGGGCGGGTCGGTGAACGCTATGAGCGGGGAGTCGTCGAAGCCGACCACGGACACGTCGCGCGGCACCTCCAGGCCCAGGCGCCTGGCCGCCCGGATCGCGCCGAGAGCCATCATGTCGCTGGCGCAGACGACCGCCGTGCAGCCCCGTTCGATGAGCGCCGAGGCGGCGGCCTGGCCGCCCTCCAGCGTGTAGAGGGAGTGCTGGACCAGGTCGTCGGCCTCCTCCGCCGACAGCCCCAGCCTTTCCTGCACGCTGCTGCGGAAGCCCTCGATCTTGCGCAGGACGGGCACGAACCGCTTCGGACCCACCGCCAGCCCGATCCGGGTGTGGCCGAGGGAGGCCAGATGCGTCACGGCGAGCCGCATCGCCGCCCGGTCGTCGGGGGAGATGAAGGGAGCCTGCACCTTCGGCGAGAAGCCGTCCACGAGGACGAAGGGGACGCCCAGGGCGCGCAGCTGCTCGTAGCGCCGCATGTCGGCCGTGGTGTCGGCGTGCAGCCCGGAGACGAAGATGATGCCGGAGACGCCGCGCGCGACCAGCATCTCGGTCAGTTCGTCCTCGGTGGAGCCGCCGGGGGTCTGGGTGGCGAGTACCGGGGTGTAGCCCTGCCGGGTCAGTGCCTGCCCGATCACCTGGGCGAGCGCGGGGAAGATCGGGTTCTCCAGCTCGGGGGTGATGAGCCCGACGAGGCCCGCGCTGAGCCGGCGCAGCCGGACGGGGCGCTCGTACCCGAGGACGTCGAGCGCGGCCAGAACGGACTCGCGGGTGGCCGAGGCAACACCCGGCTTGCCGTTCAGGACCCGGCTGACCGTCGCTTCGCTGACACCCGCCTGGGCTGCGATGTCGGCTAGCCGTGCGGTCATGTCTGTGGACCTTACCGGGCGCCTGTCAGATTTCCCACCAGGCGCAGGATTCGGCCGCGAGGACGACGGTCGAGCCGTCGTCCTCCACCTCGGCCGAAGCCAGCAACAGGCTTCCGGGGGAGGAGAGTTCGACGGGCTCAGGGCCCGTGTTGAGGGTGCATCGGAAGCCGGGCCGGACGAAGTCCAGCAGCCCGTCCGCCGCCCCGCCGGACACCCACTCCATCTCTCCGTCACCCAGGCCGGGCAGCTCCCGCCGCAGCGCCAGCGCCCGCCGGTACAGCTCCAGCGTCGAGCCGGCCGTCCCTCGCTGCGCGGCCACGCTCAGCCGGCTCCACTGTTCGGGCTGCGGCAGCCAGCTGCCCCCGCTGCCGAAGCCGTACGAGGGTCCGTCGGCCTCCCAGGGGATCGGCACCCGGCACCCGTCGCGCAGTCCGTCCTGGCCGTCGGTGCGGAAGAAGGACGGGTCCTGGCGCACCTCGTCGGGGAGGTCGGCGACCTCGGGCAGGCCCAGCTCCTCGCCCTGGTAGAGGTACGCCGAGCCGGGCAGCGCCAGCATCAGCAGGGCGGCGGCGCGGGCCCGCCGCAGTCCCCGCGCGCCGTCGCCGCCGCCGTACCGGGTGCGGTGGCGGACCACGTCGTGGTTGGAGAGGACCCAGGTGGTGGGGGCGCCCACCGAGCCGGTCGCGCGCAGTGAGGAGTCGACGACTGCGCGCATCGCGGCGGCGTCCCAGGGGCACGTGAGGAACTGGAAGTTGAACGCCTGGTGCAGCTCGTCGGGCCGTACGTACAGGGCGAGCCGCTCGGCGGACGGGGCCCATGCCTCCGCGACGCCGATGCGTTCCCCCTCGTACGAGTCGAGCAGCCGTCGCCACCCGCGGTGGATGAGGTGCACCGCGTCCTGGTCGAAGAAGGGCAGGACCTGCGAGCCGATCATCCTGGCCTGCTCGCGCGCCCCGATGTCCGGCATGCCCGCCGCCTTGACCATGCCGTGCGCCACGTCGACGCGGAACCCGTCGACGCCGCGGTCCAGCCAGAAGCGCAGGATCGAGTCGAACTCGGCGTGCACGGCCGGGTTCTCCCAGTTGAGGTCGGGCTGTTCGGGGGCGAAGAGGTGCAGGTACCAGGAACCGTCGGCGGTACGGGACCAGGCGGGGCCGCCGAAGACGGACTCCCAGTCGTTCGGCGGGAGTCGGCCGTCGGCCCCGCGGCCGGGCCGGAAGTGGTAGAGGTCCCGTTCGGGGCCGCCGGCCAGGGCCGCCCGGAACCACTCGTGCTGCTCGGAGGTGTGGTTGGGCACCACGTCGACGATGACCCGGATGCCCGACCGGTGTGCGGCGGCGATGAGTTGCTCGGCGTCGGCGAGGGTCCCGAAGCGGGGGTCCACCGACCGGTAGTCCGCCACGTCGTAGCCGCCGTCCGCCTGCGGGGAGGTGTAGAAGGGCGTCAGCCACACCGCGTCCACGCCCAGCTCCGCCAGGTGGGGCAGGCGGGCGCGGATGCCGGGGAGGTCTCCGACGCCGTCCCCGTCGCCGTCGGCGAAGGAACGGACGTACACCTGGTAGATCACGGCGTCGCGCCACCACCGCGCGGCGCCGGGTCCTGCGGGGGTGCGGGCGGGGGATGTCATGGCGCTCCCTCTCGTACGGGATCTCGTGGGGGCAACGACGTGATCAACGCCGGGGGCCGTGGAAAGTAACAAGGCTTGCAAGTTCTTGCGGACGGTGCGGCAGAACCTCCTGTCCACCCCTTCGGACGTCTCCCACCTGGGCTGTGCCGTTTCGGACGGCAACCCTCCGGACACGCCGATGTAACGATCCAGCCCCCTTGCAGAAATTTCCCGCAAACTCTTTCGGACTTCTTTCAGGCTTGTTACGTTCCTCCTCGACCCGGCGCCGCGACGGAGCGGTACGGCAGTTGAAGGAGTTCAGATGCGACGTGGCATAGCAGCCACCGCCCTGGTCGCGACCCTGGCGCTCGCGGCGACCGCTTGTGGCGGCGACAGTGACGGCGGCCAGACCAAGGGCAAGGGCGGCGAACTGGCCGGCGAGGTCACCTGGTGGGACACCTCCACGGTCGGCAGCGAGGACAAGGTCTTCAAGAAGATCGCCGAGGACTTCAAGAAGAAGCACCCGAAGGTCACCGTCAAGTACGTCAACGTGCCCTTCGGCGACGCCCAGAACAAGTTCAAGAACGCCGCTCAGGCGGGCGGCGCCCCCGACGTGATCCGCGCCGAGGTCGCCTGGACCCCGGACTTCGCCGACCTCGGCTACCTGGCCCCGCTGGACGGCACCGCCGCCCTGAAGAACCAGGACGACTTCCTCAAGCAGGCCGCGGCGTCCACCAAGTACAAGGACAAGACGTACGCCGTCCCGCAGGTCATCGACTCGATGGGCATCTTCTACAACAAGAAGATGTTCAAGGACGCCGGCGTCGAGGTCCCCAAGACGGTCGACGAGCTGAAGACCGTCTCGAAGAAGATCAAGGAGAAGACCGGCAAGACCGGCATGTACCTGCGCGGCGACGACGCGTACTGGTTCCTCTCCTTCCTCTACGGCGAGGGCGGCGACCTGGTCGACGCCAAGAGCAAGACGGTCACCGTCGACAACGCGGCCGGCGCCAAGGCCATGAACGTCGTCAAGGACCTGGTGACCTCCGGGGCCGCCAAGACCGACGCCACCGACGGCTTCGACAACATGCAGAAGGCGTTCAAGTCCGGCGAGGTCGCCATGATGATCAACGGCCCGTGGGCGATCGCCGACACCTACGCCGGCGGCCAGTTCACGGACAAGTCCAACCTGGGCATCGCCCCGGTCCCGGCGGGCTCCGCCGGACAGGGCGCCCCGCAGGGCGGCCACAACCTCGCCGTGTACGCGGGCTCCAAGAACCTGGACGCCTCCTACGCCTTCGTCGAGTACATGTCCTCGCCCGAGGTCCAGGCGCAGGTCACCAAGGAGCTCAACCTGCTGCCGACCCGCACCTCGGTCTACGCGCAGCCGGACGTCGCCAAGAACGAGATCGTCGGCTTCTTCCAGCCGGTCGTCGAGAAGGCCGTCGAGCGCCCCTGGATCCCGGAGACCGGCAGCCTGTTCGCCCCGCTGGTCACCGAGTACACGAAGGTCCTCACCGGACAGACCACGCCCGAGACGGGCGTGAAGACCACCGGCGAGTCGTACCGCAAGCTCCTCAAGGGTTGGAAGTAGCAACTGATGGCTGCCGCTGACACCGGCCGGCCCCTGGTGAAGGCCGCGGGAGACGACATCGTCTCCCGCGGCCCGAGCCGCGACGCCGGACACCACACACCGGGCAAGGGGCCGGGCGGACTCCGCCGGGCACTGTCGACGCACTGGTACGCCTGGACGATGGTCGCCCCCGTGGTGGTCGTCATCGGCGTCATCATCGGATACCCGCTGCTGCGGGGCATCTACCTGTCGTTCACCGACGCCGACGAACGCAACGTCGAGCGCACCATCGGCGTCAACACGATCGACGCGACGTACCAGTTCGTCGGCCTCGACAACTACGTCGAGGCGATCACCGGCGGCCAGTTCCTCGGCACCCTCGGCTGGACCGTCGTGTGGACCGTGGCCTGCGTCTCGATCACCTTCGCACTCGGCATGGGCCTCGCCAACATGCTGAACCGCAGGATCGCGGGCCGCGGCCTGTACCGCGTACTGCTGGTGCTGCCCTGGGCGATCCCCGGCTTCGTCTCCGTCTTCGCCTGGCGCTTCCTGTACAACACGGACAACGGGCTGCTCAACAAGATCCTCGCGGGCGGCGGCATCGACGCCGTGCCGTGGCTGAACGACCCGACCTGGGCGAAGTTCGCGGTGATCTCCGTGAACGTCTGGCTGGGCGTCCCGTTCATGATGGTGGCCCTCCTCGGCGGACTCCAGTCCATCCCGAGGGAGATGTACGAGGCCGCGGAGATGGACGGCGCGACCGCCTGGCAGCGCTTCCTGCACATCACGCTGCCCGGACTGCGCCCGGTGAGCACGACCGTGATCCTGCTCTCCACCATCTGGACCTTCAACATGTTCCCGGTGATCTTCCTGCTCACCCGCGGCGGGCCCGGCGACGCCACCCAGATCCTCGTCACGCAGGCGTACAAGTTCTCCTTCGAGATCAGCCCGCGCGACTTCGCGCAGTCCTCCACGTGGGGCGTGCTGATCCTCGTACTCCTGTTGATCTTCGCCGTGTTCTACCGGCGCGTCCTCCGCAAGCAGGGAGAAGTCTGGTGAGCACCACCACCCCGGTGACGACCGCCCCGGCGAAGGGCACGCTGGTGACCGGCCAGAGCGCCAACGTCCAGCGCCGCGAACGCCGTTCGCCCCTCGCGTCGTTCGGCCTGCACGCCACCCTCGTCGTCGCGTCGGTCGTCGCCGTCTTCCCGGTGCTGTGGGTCCTGCTGACCTCGCTCAAGCCGGCCAAGTACGCGACCACCACCGACTTCGTCCGCGAGACGACCCTCAGCAACTACACCAACCTGCTCAACGACACCCCGTTCCTCACCTGGTTCTGGAACTCGCTGCTCATCGCGGGCCTGTCCACCGTCCTCGGCGTCTTCCTCGCTTCGACCACCGGCTACGCCATCAGCCGCTTCCGGTTCCCCGGCAAGCGCGGCCTGATGTGGACGCTGCTGATCACCCAGATGTTCCCGGTCGCCGTCCTGATCGTGCCGATCTACAACATCATGGCCAAGGTCGGGCTGCTCAACCAGTCGATGGGCCTGGTCATCACGTACCTCACCATCTCCGTGCCGTTCTGCGCGTGGATGATGAAGGGCTTCTTCGACGGCATCCCGCGCGAGATCGACGAGTCCGGACAGGTCGACGGCCTCAACCCGTTCGGCACGTTCTGGCGGCTCGTGCTGCCGCTCGCCAAGCCGGGCATCGCGGTGACCGCCTTCTACTCCTTCATCACCGCCTGGGGCGAGGTCGCCTACGCCTCCGCCTTCCTGGTCGGCGACGAGAACATGACCCTCGCCGGCGGACTCCAGAAGTTCGTCAACCAGTACAGCAGCCAGTGGGGCCCGATGTCCGCCGCCTCCGTACTGATCGCCATACCGGCGGGCGTCTTCTTCGTCTTCGCCCAGCGCCACCTCGTCGCCGGCATGACGGCGGGTGCCACCAAGGGCTGACCGGGCCCGCCCCTCCTGTACGCACGTCCGCACCCGGACGCCCACCCCACACCCCCAGGGACGACATGACCCAGCACCTCGCTGCCCCTGCCCCTGCCCCCGCCACGGCCGCCGCCCCCACCGACTGGTGGCGCGACGCGGTGATCTACCAGGTCTACCCGCGCAGCTTCGCCGACGGCAACGGCGACGGCATGGGCGACCTCGCGGGCATCCGCAGCCGCCTGCCGTACCTCCGGGACCTGGGCGTGGACGCCGTCTGGCTCAGCCCCTTCTACGCCTCCCCACAGGCGGACGCCGGGTACGACGTCTCCGACTACCGGGCCATCGACCCCGTGTTCGGCACGCTCCTGGACGCCGACGGACTGATCCGCGACGCCCACGCACTGGGACTGCGCGTCATCACCGACCTCGTCCCCAACCACTCCTCCGACCAGCACGAGTGGTTCAAGCGCGCCCTCGCCGAAGGTCCCGGCTCGGCCCTGCGCGAGCGCTACCACTTCCGTCCCGGCAAGGGGGCGAACGGTGAACTCCCCCCGAACGACTGGGAGTCCGTGTTCGGCGGTCCCGCCTGGACCCGCACGACCGACCCGGACGGCACGCCCGGCGACTGGTACCTGCACCTCTTCGCCCCCGAGCAGCCCGACTTCAACTGGGAGCACCCTGCCGTCGCCGACGAGTTCCGCTCGATCCTGCGCTTCTGGCTCGACATGGGCGTCGACGGCTTCCGCATCGACGTCGCCCACGGCCTCGTCAAGGCCGCGGGCCTGCCCGACATCGGCTCGCACGACCAGCTCAAGCTGCTCGGCAACGACGTCATGCCGTTCTTCGACCAGGACGGGGTGCACGCCATCTACCGCTCCTGGCGGCAGATCCTCGACGAGTACCCGGGCGAGCGCATCGGCGTCGCCGAGGCGTGGACCCCCACCGTCGAGCGCACCGCGAACTACGTGCGCCCCGACGAACTCCACCAGGCGTTCAACTTCCAGTACCTGGGCACCCACTGGGACGCCGACGCGCTGCGCGAGGTCATCGACACCTCGCTCGCCGCGATGCGCCCCGTCGACGCCCCCGCCACCTGGGTGCTGTCCAACCACGACGTGACCCGGCACGCCACCCGCTTCGCCAACCCGCCCGGACTCGGCACCCAGATCCGCACCGCGGGCGACCGCGAGCTGGGCCTGCGCCGGGCCCGCGCCGCCACCCTGCTGATGCTGGCCCTGCCCGGCTCGGCGTACGTCTACCAGGGCGAGGAACTGGGCCTCCCCGACGTCACCGACCTCCCCGACGAGGTGCGCCAGGACCCGTCCTTCTTCCGTGCGGCCGGCCAGGACGGCTTCCGCGACGGCTGCCGGGTGCCGATCCCGTGGACGTCCACCGGCTCCTCGTACGGCTTCGGCGAGGGCGGCAGCTGGCTGCCCCAGCCGGCGTCCTGGGCGGAGCTGTCCGTGGAGGCGCAGACCGGCGACCCCGCCTCCACCCTGGAGCTGTACCGCTCCGCGCTCGCGGTGCGCCGCGACCACCCGGGCCTCGGCGCGGGCACGGACGTGACGTGGCTGCCGGACGCCCCGGCCGGGGTGCTGGCCTTCGCCCGCGAGGGCTTCGTCTGCACCGCGAACGCCTCGGACACCCCGGTGCGCCTCGCCGCCCCCGGCCGGCTGCTGCTCGCCAGCGGTGACGTCGTGGTCGTCGACGGCGAGCTGGAACTGCCCGCCGACACCACCGTCTGGTGGGCCGTGTGACGCTGACGACGCCGGGGAGCGGCGCGCCCGCTCCCCGGCTCGCCCACATCGCCGCGCAGGCCGAGGTCAGCGAGGCCACCGTCAGCCGCGTCCTCAACGGCAAGGCGGGCGTGGCCGACGGCACCCGGCAGCGGGTCCTGGCGGCCCTCGACGTACTCGGTTACGAGCGGCCCGTACGCCTCAAGCAGCGCACCCCGGAACTGATCGGGCTCGTCATCCCCGAGCTGACCAATCCGATCTTCCCGGCGTTCGCCCAGGTCATCGAGCAGACCCTGGCGGGGCGCGGCTACACGCCGATCCTGTGCACGCAGACCCCGGGCGGCGCGACCGAGGACGAACTCGTCGAGCAGCTCGTGGAACGCGGCGTCGGCGGCATCGTCTTCCTCTCCGGGCTGCACGCCGACCTCTCCACCGACCCCGCCCGTTACTGGGCGCTGGACGCGCGCGGCATCCCGTACGTCCTGATCAACGGCTACAATCCGGCGATCAGCGCCCCCTACGTGTCCCCGGACGACCGTGCCGCCGTGCGGATGGCCGTCGGCCACCTCGCCGACCTCGGCCACGAGAGGATCGGCCTGGCGGTCGGCCCGGTGCGCTACGTTCCCTCCCGGCGCAAACGCGACGGGTTCGTCGACGCGCTCGCCGAGGTGCTCGACGTTCCGGCCGACCGCGCCGAACTCGCCGTCCAGCACACCCTGTTCAGCGTCGAGGGCGGCCAGGCCGCCGCGGGCGCGCTGCTGGACCAGGGGTGCACGGGCATCGTCTGCGGGTCCGACATGATGGCGCTCGGCGTCGTCCGCGCGGCCCGCGAGCGGGGGCTGCGCGTCCCGCAGGACGTGTCGGTGGTCGGCTACGACGACTCGCCGCTCATCCCGTTCACCGACCCTCCCCTCACCACCGTCCGCCAGCCGGTCCAGGCGATGGCGACGGCCGCGGTGGGCGCGCTGCTGGAGGAGCTGGGCGGCAACCCGGTGCAGCGCACGGAGTACGTGTTCCAGCCCGAGCTGATGGTGCGCGGGTCCACGGCGACGGCGCGGGCCTGACCTGCCGGTTCGCGTTCCCCTCGGCCCGTGTTTCTCGTCCTGCGCAAGGGATTGACCTCCCCCGGGGCGGCTCGTACCGTTCCTCCGCAAGAAGCTGCTGACTTCTTGCAGCAAGAACATGCAGTCGGCGGCGTGCGCACCGCGCACGCCGCCGACCGCTATCCCCGGAGCCGCACGCCTCCCCCCTCACAGGCCGCGTCCAGGCCGCCCACGCAGGAGGAATCCCCATGGCCCGCAGACTGCTGTCCGCCATATCCGCGGCAACCGCCGCCCTGCTCGCACCCGCCGCGGTGCTCGTCGCACCCGCCGCCACCGCCCAGGCCGCACCGCCCGGTGACCGGGACGTCACCGCGGTGCTCTTCGAGTGGAAGTTCTCGTCCGTCGCCCGCGCCTGCACCGACTCCCTCGGCCCCGCCGGGTACGGGTTCGTCCAGGTCTCGCCGCCCCAGGAGCACATCCAGGGCGGCCAGTGGTGGACCTCGTACCAGCCCGTCAGCTACCGGATCGCCGGACGGCTCGGCGACCGCGCCGCCTTCAAGAACATGGTCGACACCTGCCACGCGGCGGGTGTGAAGGTGGTCGTGGACTCCGTCATCAACCACATGGCCGCCGGTGACGGCACCGGCACGGGCGGCACCGCGTACCGCAAGTACGACTACCCCGGCCTCTACTCGGGTGCGGACATGGACGACTGCCGCGCCGAGGTCACCGACTACCGCAACCGCGCCAACGTGCAGAACTGCGAACTCGTCGGGCTCGCCGACCTGGACACCGGCGAGGAGTACGTCCGCACGAAGATCGCCGGTTTCCTCAACGACCTGCTCTCGCTCGGCGTCGACGGCTTCCGCATCGATGCCGCCAAGCACATGCCCGCCGCCGATCTCGCCGCCATCAAGGGCAAGTTGAGCAACCCGGGCGTCCACTGGAAGCACGAAGCCATCCACGGCGAGGGCGAGGCCGTCTCACCGGCCGAGTACCTCGGCAGCGGCGACGTGCAGGAATTCCGGTACGGGCGCGCACTCAAGCAGGTGTTCACCGGCGGCGGCAGGCTCGCCGACCTCAAGAACTTCGGCGGCGGCTGGGGCTTCATGGAGTCCGGCAGGTCGGCGGTCTTCGTCGACAACCACGACACCGAGCGCGTCGGCGACACCCTCAACTACAAGGCGGGCAGCGCCTACACGCTCGCCAACGTCTTCATGCTGGCCTGGCCCTACGGCGCGCCGGACGTCCACTCCGGCTACGAGTGGACCGACAAGAACGCCGGACCGCCCGGCGGCGGCCAGGTGAACGCCTGCGGCGCGGACGGCTGGAAGTGCCAGCACTCGTGGCGGGAGATCTCCTCCATGGTCGGCCTGCGCAACGCGGCCAAGGGGCAGCCGGTGACCGGCTGGTGGGACAACGGAGGCAGCCAGATCGCCTTCGGGCGCGGCGACCGGGCCTACGTCGCCCTGAACCACGAGCGGTCCCCGCTCACTCGTACCTTCCAGACCTCCCTGGCGCCCGGCGACTACTGCGACGTGCAGAGCGGGCGCCCGGTCACCGTGGACGGCTCGGGCCGCTTCACCGCGACGCTGGCCCCCGGTACGGCCGTCGCCCTGCACGCGGGGGCACGGAACTGCAAGGCGCCCGCGGAGGGGAGCGGCGCGTCCTTCGGTGTGCGGGCCACCACCCAGTACGGGCAGAACATCCACGTCACGGGCGACCTGCCCGCCCTCGGCAACTGGAACCCGGCCGCCGCGCCCCAGCTGGACCCGGGCGCGTACCCGGTCTGGAAGCTGGACGTACGCCTGCCGGCGGGCACCTCCTTCTCGTACAAGTACGTGCGGAAGGACGCCGCCGGGAACGTCACCTGGGAAAGCGGCGCCAACCGCACCGCCACCGTCCCGCCCACCGGTCTCCTCCGCCTCACGGACACCTGGCGCGACTAGCCAGTAATCCGGCGGCCCCCGCTCGCACCCCGTAGCCCCTGGGGGCGGTGGGGCCGCCTCCGCGGGCGCCGGGCCCCTGCACGAGCGGAGCCGAGTGCTCGGGGGGAGGCGGGCGGGGGTGCACCCCACGGTGGGGGGTGCACCCCCGCTCCACGCCCCGCCACCCACCCTGCACCCCCGCCTTCCACCTGCCCTTTCGCCCCGCCCCACCCCCGCTCCCGCCCGCCCAACTACTCCTGCCGCGCAAAGGGTTGACCGTCACCCCCGGCCCTCGTACCGTCCCGTGCAAGAACTTTCTGCTCCCTTGCAGCAAGAACATTCAGCGGCCGATCGGCCGACGCGCGCCGTTCCGAGGAGACCCTGCCCCCGTGATACCCACACCCCTGCGAAGAGCGGCCGCCGGCGCCGTGACCGTGGCGCTGTGCGCCACGCTCGCCCCCGCCGCCCCCGCGTTCGCGGCACCGAAGCCGCCCGTGCCGTCCCCGCCCTCCGACGCCGGACTCGCCGCCGAGCCCGCCCGGCACGACCTGACCCGGGACCAGTTCTACTTCGTCCTCCCGGACCGGTTCGCGAACGGGGACCCGAAGAACGACCGCGGCGGCCTCACCGGCACCCGCCTCGACCACGGCTTCGACCCCGCCGACAAGGGCTTCTACCAGGGCGGCGACCTCAAGGGCCTCACGCAGAAGCTGGACTACATCAAGGGCCTGGGGACGACCGCCATCTGGATGGCGCCGATCTTCAAGAACAAGCCGGTGCAGGGGACCGGCAAGGACGCCTCCGCCGGGTACCACGGCTACTGGATCACCGACTTCACACAGGTCGACCCGCACTTCGGGACCAACGCCGACCTCAAGACGCTGATCGACAAGGCCCACGCCAAGGGCATGAAGGTCTTCTTCGACGTCATCACCAACCACACCGCCGACATCGTCGACCACGCGGAGAAGAAGTACGGCTACCGCCCGAAGGGATCCCACCCGTACCTCGACACGAAGGGCCGCCCCTTCGACGACCGCGCCGGCCGCATCCCGAAGGTCGACGCCGACTCCTTCCCGTACACGCCCACGCCGCGCGCGGGCGAGCGGAAGACCCCGGCGTGGCTCAACGACCCGCTGATGTACCACAACCGAGGTGACTCGACCTTTGCGGGAGAGAGCGCCGAGTACGGCGACTTCTCCGGTCTCGACGACCTCTGGACCGAGCGTCCCGAGGTCGTGAAGGGCATGGAGAAGATCTACGAGAAGTGGGTCCGCGACTTCGACATCGACGGCTTCCGCATCGACACCGTCAAACACGTCGACATGGACTTCTGGACCCAGTGGGCGACCGCCCTGGACGCGTACGCCAAGAAACGCGGCCGCGACAAGTTCTTCATGTTCGGCGAGGTCTACGACTCCGACCCGGCCGCCAACGCCCCCTACGTCACCCGGGGCCGCCTGGACGCCACCCTCGACTTCCCCCTCCAGGACGCCCTGCGCGGATACGCCTCCCAGGGCGCGGGCGCGGAGAAGCTCGCCAAGGTGTACGCGGCCGACTACCGCTACACCACCGACAAGGCCAACGCGTACGAGCAGGTGGCCTTCACCGGCAACCACGACATGGGCCGCATCGGCGCCTTCCTCAAGCAGGACAACCCGAAGGCGGACGACGCGGAACTCGTCCGGCGCGCCCGCCTCGCCCACGAGCTGACGTTCCTCGGCCGCGGAAACCCGGTCGTCTACTACGGCGACGAACAGGGCTTCACCGGCCCCGGCGGCGACAAGGACGCCCGGCAGACCCTCTTCGCGTCGAAGACGCCCGACTACCTCGACGACGACCAGCTCGGCACCGACCGCACCCACGCGAGCGACGCGTACGACACCGCGCACCCGCTCTACCGGTCCATCGCGGCCCTGTCGCAGCTGACGAAGGCGCACCCCGCGCTGCGTGACGGCGTGCAGGAGGAGCGGTACGCGGAGGGCTCCGTCCACGCCTTCTCCCGTACGGACACGGCGCGCAAGGTCGAGTACGTCGTCGCGACGAACAACGCCACGACGCCGCGCACCGTCCGGATCCCGACCGCCTCGGCGGGCATGGACTTCCGACCGCTGTACGGCACTTCGGACGCGGTGCGCAGCGGAGCCGACCGCACGGCCGAGGTCACCGTCCCGGCGCTCTCCAGCCTCGTCCTGCGGGCGGAGAAGCCGCTCGGCGCCCCGGCCGCCGCACCCGCCCTCACCCTGAAGGCCCCCGCCGCCGGAGCCACCGGCACCGTCGAGATCGAAGCCGCCCCCACCGGCGGACAGCTCAACCGGGTGGTCTTCGCCGCCCAGAGCGGCAACGGCCCCTGGAAGGTCCTCGGCTCCGCCGACCACGCCCCGTACAAGGTCACCCAGTACCTCGACCCGAAGACGGTGCCCGCCGGAACCGCCCTGCGGTACAAGGCAGTGGTGGTGGACAGCGCCGGACGGACGGCCGGCGCCCTCGCCTCGTCGACGGCCGGACAGGCCCCGCCGGCGGAGAAGCCGCGCGCCGGGGACCGTGCGTACGCGGTCGTCCACTACCGGAGGGCCGACGGCGACTACGCGGGCTGGCAGCTCAAGTCCCCCTCCGGCGAGGGGTCGTTCACCGGGCGCGACGCGTACGGCGCGTTCGCGTGGGTGAAGCTCGCCGAGGGAGCCACTTCCTTCGCGTACACCGTGGAGAAGGACGGCACCGCCGACGGCCCGGCGCGCACCGTCGACCTCGCCGCCACCGGCGAGGTGTGGGTCGAGCAGGGCAAGGACGAGCAGCTCACCAAGGCCCCCGACGGCACCTACCCGCCGCAGGACAGGACCAAGGCGGTGCTCCACTACCAGCGCGCCGACGGCGACTACGACGGCTGGGGCCTGCACGTCTGGTCCGGCGCCAAGGACCCGACCGACTGGGCCAAGCCGCTGCCGCCGGTGAAGAAGGACGCGTACGGCGTGACGTACGAGGTCCCGCTCGCCGCCGGGGCCACCTCCCTGTCGTACATCCTGCACAAGGGCGACGAAAAGGACCTCCCCACCGACCAGTCGCTGGACCTGGCGACGTACGGTCACGAGGTGTGGGCGCTCGCCGGGGAGCCGAAGTACGTGCTGCCGCAGGCCGGAGGGCCGGGCTCGCTCGACCTGACGAAGGCCGAGGCGCAGTGGATCGACCGGGACACCGTCGTCTGGAAGGTCAAGGCGACCGAGGCGACCAGCCAGCAGCTCGTCTACGCGCGGGACGGCGGCATCGAGGTCGTCGACGGGGCGCTCAACGACGAGGGCCGGTGGCTGCGGCTCAACCCGGGCGCCCTGAGCGACGCCCAGAAGGCCAGGTTCCCGCACCTCAAGGACTACCCGGCGTTCACCCTCGACGCACGGGACCGCGACCGCGTCGACGAGTCGCTGCGCGGACAGCTCCTCGCCACCCAGCGGGCCGCCAACGGCGCCCTGCTGGCCGCGACCGGGGTGCAGATCCCCGGCGTCCTGGACGCCACCTACGGCGCCCGCGCCACCCGGGCCGACCTCGGCCCGGTCTTCCGCGACGGCGGACGCCCCGTCCTCTCCCTGTGGGCGCCCACCGCCCAGCAGGTCACTCTGGAGATCGGCGGTCGCCAGGTCCCCATGCGGCGCGACGACCGCAGCGGCGTCTGGTCGGCGACCGGCGACCGCAAGTGGATCGGACAGCCCTACCGCTACGCGGTGAAGGTGTGGGCGCCGAGCGTCCGCAAGGTCGTGACGAACCGCGTCACCGACCCGTACTCCACCGCCCTCACCACCGACTCCGCCCGCAGCATCGTCGTCGACCTGAACGACCCGAAGCTGGCCCCCAAGGGGTGGCACGCGCTGCGGAAACCCGCCGCGAAGCCGCTCCGCGACGCACAGATCCAGGAACTGCACGTACGGGACTTCTCCATCGAGGACAGGACCTCCCGGCACCCCGGCCAGTACCTGGCCTTCACCGACCGCGACTCCAAGGGCTCACAGCACCTGCGCGCACTGGCCGCGGCCGGTACGAACTACGTCCACCTGCTCCCCGTCTTCGATCTCGGCACCGTCCCCGAGAAGAAGTCCGCACAGGCCACCCCCGCCTGCGACCTGAAGTCCTACGGACCGGACTCCGACGCCCAGCAGGCCTGCGTGGCGAAGGCCGCCGCCAAGGACGCCTACAACTGGGGCTACGACCCGCTGCACTACACCGTCCCCGAGGGCTCGTACGCGAGCGACCCCGAAGGCACCAGGCGCACGGTCGAGTTCCGGCAGATGGTGCAGGCGCTGAACGGCAGCGGCCTGCGCACCGTCATGGACGTCGTCTACAACCACACCGTCGCCGCCGGCCAGTCGGACAAGTCGGTCCTCGACCGCATCGTGCCCGGCTACTACCAGCGGCTGACCGAGGACGGCTCCGTCGCCACCTCCACCTGCTGCGCCAACACCGCGCCCGAGAACGTCATGATGGGCAAGCTCGTCGTGGACTCGGTCGTCACCTGGGCGAAGCAGTACAAGGTCGACGGCTTCCGCTTCGACCTCATGGGCCACCACCCGAAGGCCAACATCCTGGCCGTGCGCAAGGCCCTCGACGCCCTGACGCCCGCGCGTGACGGCGTCGACGGGAAGAAGATCGTCCTGTACGGGGAGGGCTGGAACTTCGGCGAGATCGCCGACGACGCGCGCTTCGAACAGGCCAGCCAGAAGAACATGGCGGGGACCGGCATCGCCACCTTCTCCGACCGGGCGCGCGACGCGGTGCGCGGCGGCGGCCCCTTCGACGAGGACCCGGGCGTCCAGGGCTTCGCGAGCGGCCTGTTCACCGAGCCCAACTCCTCACCGGCGAACGGCACCCCGGCCGAGCAGAAGGCCCGCCTCCTGCACTACCAGGACCTCCTCAAGGTCGGCCTGACCGGCAACCTCGCCGACTACACCTTCACGGACAGCAACGGCCGCACGGTCAAGGGCTCCGAGGTCGACTACAACGGAGCGCCGGCCGGGTACGCAGCCGCCCCCGGCGACGCGCTCGCCTATGCGGACGCGCACGACAACGAGACCCTCTACGACGCGCTCGCCTTCAAACTCCCCGCGACGACGTCCGCCGCCGACCGCTCCCGCATGCAGGTCCTCGCGATGGCCACGGCGGCACTCTCCCAAGGCCCGGCGCTCTCCCAGGCGGGCACGGACCTGCTGCGCTCCAAGTCGCTCGACCGCAACTCCTACGACAGCGGCGACTGGTTCAACGCGATCCAGTGGGACTGCCGTGCCGGCAACGGCTTCGGACGCGGCCTGCCTCCGGCCGCCGACAACCAGCCGAAGTGGCCCTTCGGCAAGCCGCTGCTGGCGAACCCGGCGCTGAGGCCGGGCTGCCCGGAGATCACGTCGGCCTCCGCCGCCTACCGGGACCTGCTGAGGATCCGCACGACGGAGAAGGCGTTCAGCATGGCCACGACCGGTGACGTGCAGGCGGGCGTCTCCTTCCCCCTCTCCGGCAAGGCCGAGACCCCGGGCGTCGTCACGATGCGGGCAGGGAAGCTGCTGGTCGTCTTCAACGCGACGCCGACCGCACAGCGACAGACGATCCCGGCGCTGGCAGGCACTCCGTACACGCTGCACCCCGTACAGGCACGGGGCTCCGACCCCCGGGTCAAGCAGGCCACCCACGAAACGGGCTCGGGAACATTCACCGTGCCGGCCCGAACGGTGGCGGTGTACACCACCCGCTAGCGCAACACCCACCACCCCGCGCCCCACCCCGGGGCGCGGGGGTCCCACCCTCACTACTCCGGGTCGCGGGCCCCCGCCCCACCCACCGACCCGCACGACAACTCCGCGCACCAACGCACCCCTTCAGGGGCGCGGGGAACTGCGCATCCCCCCCACCGACCCGCACGACAACAACTCCCCGCGCCAGGGCGCCCTTTCAGGGGCGCGGGGAACTGCGCATCCCCCCACCGACCCGCACGACAACAACTCCCCGCACCAACGCACCCCTTCAGGGGCGCGGGGAACTGCGCACCCACCCCCCACCCGCACCATCAAGCCCCGCGGCCAGCGGTTTCGGGAAGGGGCGGGGAGGGGCCGGCGCCGCAGGCAACCGCACCCCCACCGCCCCCGCAGGGGAAAGACCGTACAGAGGAACGCACTCACCCCTCGGCCCCGCAAGGGAGCGACCGTACAGAGGAACGCACTCACCCCCACCGCCCCGCTCGGGAGCGACCGTACAGAGGAACGCACTCACCCCCACCGCCCCGCAGGGACCCGCCCCCGACCCGCCCACCCGCTCCCACCCCGCAGCGTCCCGCCCCGCCCCGCCGCAAGTGGTGAACAATGGCCCCCGTGTTGGGGAACCTCCCCGAGGAAACGACCAGCTTCGTCGGCCGCCGCCCCGAACTGGCCCGCGTGGACCACGCCCTCGGTACGCACCGCCTGATCACCCTCACCGGCCCCGGCGGCGTCGGCAAGAGCCGCCTTGCCCTGCGCGCGGCCCGCCACGCCGCCCCCCGCCACTCCGACGGGGTCTGGTGGGCGGACATCGCCCCGCTCCGCGACGACCAGCTCCTCGTCGCTACCGTCTCCGACGCCGTCGACTTCGCCGACTACGCCGACCACGCCCGCCGCATGCCCGCCGAAGCCCTCTGCGAATGGCTCCAGGGCAAACAGCTCCTCCTCGTCCTGGACTCCTGCGAACGGCTCGCCGCCGCCTGCGGCCACCTCGTCGCGGAACTCCTCACCACCGCCCCGGGGCTGACCGTCCTGGCCACCAGCCGACAGCCCCTCGGATCCCGTGGCGAGTACGTCCTCGACGTGCCCCCGCTGCCGCTGCACGGACCGGACGGCGCGGCAGCCCTCTTCCGCGACCGGGCCCGCCGTTACGTTCCTGGCCTGGCCCTCGACGGCTCCGACAGCACGGACGATCCGGCCGCCGCGGAAGCCGTGGACGCGATCTGTGCCCGCCTCGAAGGCGTCCCGCTCGCACTGGAACTGGCCTGTGCCCAGCTGAGCCCCCCGAACGGCGACCGGAGCGGCGACCCGGACGACGCCACGAACGAGTCCGACAGCCCGGGGCCCGCCGACAGCACAACGCACGCGGACAGCTCGACGCACGCCGACCGCACGACGCACGCCGACCGCACGACGACGCGCCCCGACGGCACGAGCGACGCCAGCCGCACGAGCGACGCCGACGGCCCGACCGAGAGGGTGCAGTCCCTCGCCCGCCGCCTGCTCACCTCCCCGCTGGACGTCCTCGCCCAGGACGGCACCTGGCCCCCTCGGCACCGTGCCCTGCGCACCGCCATCGGCTGGAGCCACGAGATGTGCACCCCGTTGGAACGTCTCCTGTGGGCGCGGCTCTCCGTGTTCCGGGGGGACTTCGAGGAGGCGGAGGCCCGCGAGGTGTGCGCGGGCGGCCCGCTCGACGGCGACGAGGTCTCCCGCACGCTGCACGAACTGGTCCGCAAGTCCGTCGTACGCAAGGACCGCGACCTTGACCCGGACGACGAGGAGGAGACCCGCGACCAGCACCCGGACCCGTACACGCGTGAAGGCAACGGCCCGCCCGGCCCCCGGGCCTTCCGCATGCTCGACACCCTCCGGGAGTACGGCGCCATGTGGCTGCGCGAGTTGGGCGAGGCCCCGCCCGCCGCCGCCCGTCATGCCGCCTACTACGCCGACCTCGTCCGCCGGGCCGAGGAGAACTGGCTCGGCCCGCAGCAGGCCGACTGGTACCGGAGGGTCGGAGCCGCCCACGCCGACCTGTGCGCCGCCCTGGACCACTACCTGGAGGCCGAGCCCGAGCGTGCCCTGGAAATGGCGGGCCGGGTCGGCTTCTTCTGGGGCTGCTGCGGCCACCTCCCCGAGGCCCGCAGCTACCTGACCCGCGCCCTCGAACTGCACAGCGCGCCCGGCCCGCACCGCTCGCGCGCCCTGTGGGCGCTCGGGTTCACCGCCACGGTCTCCGGCGACCAGGACAGCGCGAAGTGGCTGGGCGAGCAGTGCGCGGTGGCCGCCTGGCAGGCGAAGGACCCCGAGGACATGCTGGCCGCCGCGTACCTCCTCGGCGTCACCCACCTCATGGCGGGCCGCCCGCTCGCCGCCCACACGCTCACCGACCGGGCCCTCGCCGCCCGCCCCGGCGAACCCTTCGACTCCCCTTCCCAACTGCGCTGCCGCTTCGTGCGCACCTACGCCCTGACCGCCCTGGGCCGTCTCGACGAGGCGCGCGAGGAGGCGCACGCCCTGCGCGAACTGTGCGCCGAGCACGGCGAGGTGTGGACGCGTTCCTACGCCGAGTACGCGCTGTCGCTGATCGCCCTCCTCCAGGGCCGGCCGGACGAGGCGGCCGGGTACGCGCGCGCGATGCTCGACAGCAAGCACCTCATCGGCGACAGCTACGGCACGGCACTCGGCCTGGACCTGCTCGCGGCTGCCCTCGCGTACGGCGGGTCGGGGGAGGAGGCCGCCCGGGTGTACGGACTGGGGCAGTCCTACTGGAGCAGGGTCGGCCAACCGCAGCGCGGGACGCCGGAGCTGACCCCCGTACGGGAGGAGTGCGAGCGTCGCGCACGGGCCGGGATCGGCGACGCGGCGTACGAGCGGGCGTACGCGGAGGGCCTGGCCGCCCACCCGGACTCCACGCTCACCCTGGCCCTGCTGCGCCCGCACCCCTGACGTACGACGGAGCACCAGGCCGAGCCGCAGGCGGCGCGCAGGACACGTGGCGGACGAGCGCAGAAACAGGCGGCGGGCGAGCGCAGGACACGCGGCGGGCGAGCGCAGGACACGCGGCGGGCAGAGCGGGAGGTGCTGTGCGGGCCTTCGGGCCGGTCGAGGGTGGGCCTTGGTGATCGCCGGGCGAGCGCGGGAGGTGGCGTGCGGGCCTTCGGGCCGGTCGAGGGCGGGCCTCGGTGATCGCCGGGCGAGCCGGGCGCGAACCGCCCGGGAGCCGTGGGTGACCATCGGATGTATCGCTCGTTCTGCGTAATGTGCGACGCCCACAGGATGTCATCAGCCGCCCCCGCAAGCCCACCGACGCCCCCACCGCCCACCCCGGCAGAACCGGCGAAGACGCCGAGGCCCCGCCCGCCGACCCCGCGGCCACCGTGGCGGTCGGCGTCGAGCAGGCCGAGGCCGCGCTCGTCGAGCACTACCCGCGCCTCGTCCGCCTCGCCTACCTCGTGCTGCCCCCGCACCTCGGGCGCAACCGCCGCGTCCTGACCGCCCACTCGCTCGCCCAGCGCGCCCTGCCGCGTGGCCGGACAGGCCGCACTCCGCAGACCGTCGCCGGCATCCCGCTGCCCCGTCCCGGGACCGGGGCCACGGCGGCCACCGGGACCACGGACCGCGACCGCGGCCACGCCTTCGTACGCCAGCAGGTGCTGCGCCGCGCCCTGGAAGCCGAGCAGCCACTGCTGCGCCGGGCCTGGCCCAACCGGTCCCAACTGCCGCCGCTGCTCCCGCAGGTGTGGGGGGTCCGGCTCTTCCCCAAGTCCGGCGGCGCGGACGAACTCGCCCTGGACCAGAAGCTCGCGGCTCTCACCGGCGCGGGCCGCGCCGCGTACGTGCTGCGCGCGCTGGAACGGCTGGACGACACGGAGGTACGCGGCGTGCTCGCCGGCTGCGGGGTCGCCGCGCCGGCGGCGGCGCTCGCCGAGGCGGACACCGTCGAGCCGTCCGCGCTCCTGGAATCCGCCGAGTTCGACCCGTGCTCGCTCCAGGCCCGGCCCACCGACCTGATGCGCCGCCGCCACCTCACCCGCGCCTGCGTCGCGGCCGTCGCGGCCCTCGCCGTCGGCGCGGTCCTGCTCGGTGGCACCGGCGACGGGGCGTCCGGGCCGCTGTACGCCCAGAACCCCTCGGCGGAACGGGCACTGGACCCGGCCCGGCTGACCATCGCCCCGGCGGACGCCTGGAAGACCTCCGACCGCACGGACTTCTCCGTCTGGCCGGTCCGGGGCTCCCTCGCGGAGGACTTCGCACTGCTGCGCCGCGCCCTCGCCGTCTGGGCCCGCCCCGGCGGGAGCGCCGGTGTCTCGGCCACCCCGCAGACCCCCACCGGACCGGCGATGGGCCCGCCGCAACTCCTGTACGCCGGTGAACTGGACGGCGCGCGGGTGGTCGTCCTGTACGACGGGCTGCGTCTGGTCCGGTACGCCGAGCCCGTCGGCGGAGGCGAGGGCGTCGTCCTGGACTTCGCCCGCGTCGACGCCGCCTCGGAGGCGTCCGCGTCCGCCGTGGTCGTCGCCCGCACCGACACCCACGTCCGCTACCTCACCGCCCCGTGGGCCGACCGGGTGGCCGTTCGCGACCTGCTGGACCCCGCCGCCGCGCCCCGTACCCTCCGGCGCACCCCCGACGGCGTCACCGCCCCGCTCGCCGCGTCCTCGATGTCCCGCGACTGCCGTACCTGGGACGCCATGGAGGTACGGGACGCCACCGGCACCCGCACCCTCACCGACCTCGGCGAACTCACCCCGGTCCGGCTCACCTCCGGCCCGCCCGCCGCGCCGGAGGACCTCGGGTCGACGGCGGACCGGGAGCGCTGGGCGCACACGGCGTGCCTGCTGCCCACCGTGCGGTCGCGCGGGGTGCGCAGCGTCAACTCCTGGCCGTACGCGGCCCAGACCCTGCCCGAGTCGAACGGCACCGCGCACTGGGTGTGCACGCGCGCCGAGACGTGGCGGGGCAACGGGAGCCGGGTGTTCGCCCAGTTCCAGCTGCCCGGATCGGGCAAGGGCGCGCCCGGTGCGGTCGTCGCGAAGGCGGAGAACTCGGCGGCCTGCGGGGCGAAGGACCCGAAGGTGCTCGCCGGAGTGCTGTGGAAGGCGAAGGCCGGCGGGTCGTACCTGCTGGCGGCCGGGAACGACGCGTTCGCGTCGCTGTCGGTGGGCGGCGGCGCCGAGGGCAGCTCCGACGGCAACCTCCTCGCCGTGCCGGTGAAGGCGGGCACACAGGCCGACCTGAGCGGAAAGCTGAAGGACGGGACGGAGGCGGACGTGCTGCGGTGAAGCCCGCGGCGGACGGGCCCGGATGCCGAAGCGCACTGCTGTCGCACGGAGGGGCCCGTGGGAGTGGCGGAGGAGGCGCTGCCGGACCGCTGTTCGTTGCACGCCGCGAGGTGCGCGCCGGGCGCGGGCGCCGGTGGCTCCGGGGCGTGCGAGGGCCGGCCGCGCCCGACCGGCACCTCGGTGCGGGTTCCCGTCGGCTCTCCGGCCCGCGCCCGCGCCGAAACGAGGACGGCGCACCCGTCGTCACCCCTGTGACCAGGCACTTTGTGGGGCCCGTCGGCTGCGGCTGGGCGGCGGCGGGGTCGGCCGGCGGGAGGGCCGGCCGACCGGTTCCCGGCGTGACGGCCCCCTCCCCGGCCCCGTCCGGCCGGCTGCCCGGGGGCGTCTCCTCCTCGACCTCTGGGGAGGGATGAGCGGCGGCCAGGACCGGATAGGGGCAGCTCAGGGGCCGATCAGGGGCGGGCCCTGCTGCCCTGATCGCGGGCCGGGAGGTTAGGCTGGTGGGATGACGACCGGGGTGCGCCGCAGGATGGGCGTCGAAGAGCGCAGGCAGCAACTGATCGGCGTAGCACTGGAGTTGTTCAGCCATCGCTCGCCCGATGAGGTCTCGATCGATGAGATAGCCGCCGCCGCGGGCATCTCGCGGCCGCTGGTCTACCACTACTTCCCCGGCAAGCAGAGCCTGTACGAGGCGGCGCTGCGGCGCGCGGCGGACGAGCTCGCCGCCCGGTTCCAGGAACCGCACGAAGGGCCTTTGGGGGCGCGGCTGTTGCGGGTGATGAGCCGCTTCTTCGGCTTCGTCGACGAGCACGGCCCCGGGTTCTTCGCTCTGATGCGGGGCGGCCCCGCCGTCGGCTCCTCCACGACGAACGCGATGATCGACGAGGTGCGGCAGGCGGCGTACGAGCAGATCCTCGACCACCTGGGTGTCGGCGAACCGTCCGCCCGGCTCGCACTGGTCGTCCGTTCCTGGGTCTCACTGGCCGAGTCGACCGCGCTGATCTGGCTCGACGGGCGCGAAATTCCGCGCGCGGAGCTGGAGTTGCAGCTGGTGCACGACTTCGCGGCGCTGATGGCGGTCAGTGCGGCCTACGACCCGGAAACGGCGTCCATCGTGCTGCGGATACTGGCCGACGAGCCTTCGGACGGCCCCTTCGGCGAACTCGTCGGCCGGTTGGCCCTGCTGGGGCCGTTGCTGCCGGTGGTGCCGACGCCGCGGGCGGCGACCGACTGAACCGGCCGCCGCACGCCCCGGGCCGCTCCTGTCCCGGATCGCCCTCGCGTCCCGGGTCGCCCTCGCGGCCGGTCGAACGGCCTTGCCGGGCGGGTCACTTGTAGAGGACGGTCACGTCCGTGAAGCCGAGGGAGCGCAGTAGTCCCTGGAGCATGCCGGTGGTGTTCTTCTCGGCGCGGGCGGTCAGTCCGCTGTCCTTCGCGGCCTCGCCGATGCGCTGGGCGGCGAGCCGGTGCACGGCCTGCTCGTCGTTCGGGTTGTCGGAGAAGAAGTCGCCCAGCCGGTCGAGGAGACCGCGCTGCTTGGACACCGCGTACGAGCGGTCCGGGTCCAGGGCGGGCTTGCCGAGGGTGGCGTGCGGGAGGCGGATCGTGGCGGCGGTCCGGTCCTCGTTCACCGTGACGTCACCCTCGCCCAGGCCGCCCATCGCGACGCTCGCTCCGACGGTGCCCGCACCGACGTAGAGGGTGCGGGTGCCCCGGATCGCGTCGGGCAGGAGCTTGGCGTCCTTCTCCAGGTCCACCACCACCTGGAAGTTCCCGGCGGCTGCCTCGTAATTGCTCATGTCCTGGAGGGACTTGAGGACGGCGGGTCCGGTCCTGTCCTTGGTCTCGGTGCCGAAGAGGTCGCCCAGGCCGGGGATCAGGAACAGCCGGGTGCCCAGCAGGAGCACGGCGAGCAGGGCGAGCAGCACGCCGGGGATCTTGATCCAGAGGGAGACCCGGCGGCGCGGCGTCCGGGCGGCTTCGGGGGCGACGGGTCGGGGGCCGTCCGTCGCCGGGTTCTCCGTAGGCGCGTCAGTGCGTTCCATAGGGGTCGGGTGCCCTCTGCGGGGGCCGCTCACGCGGCAGTTACGGTACTGCGCATGATCGACACCCCTGCGGCCCTCACCTTCCGCCCCGCCGACGACTCGGACCTCACCGCTCTCGTGGGCCTCCACGACGGGGCGGCCCGGTGGATGCTCCGCAACGGCATCGACCAGTGGAAGCCCGGCCAGAAACCGGCCGCCCACTTCCGGCTGCGGATGCGCGAGGGAGAGGTGTGGCTCGCGGAGCACGAGGGGGCGGCGGTCGGCGCGTACGAACTCTGGTGGCAGGACGAGGGCGCGTGGGGCGCCCAGCCGCCGGTCGCCGGGTACGTCCACCGGCTGATGACCGACCGGACGCGCGCCCCCGCGGGCACGGGGCGCGCGCTGCTGGCCGCCGCCGAGGCCAGGATCGCGGCGTGCGGCCGTCCGCTGGCCCGACTGGACTGCGTGTCCCACAACACGCGCCTGCGCACCTACTACCGGACGGCCGGCTACCGGCTGGTGGGGGAGAACGGGGCGAAGGAGGCTCCGGGCGGGGCCCCCTCGTACGCGGTGACGCTGCTGGAGAAGGCGCTGACCTCCTCCTCGTGATCAGCCGGACGTGAGGCGGGCGCGGAGGCGGGCGACGGCCTCGTCCGGGATGCCGAGGCCGTCCCGTACGTACGCCTCCATCGACCCGTGCTTCTCGTCGACCTCGGTCAGCGCCGCCTTCAGGTACTCCGGTACGACACCGATGACCGCCTGCGCGATCGCCGGGTCGCCGCCCTTCGCGACGAAGCCGTCGATGAGCGGCACGAAGGCCGCCCGCACCGCCTCGTTGACCGCCAGGTACTCCGTCTCGACGGTCTCGGCGTCGGCGCCCAGCAGGGTCAGTACGATCGTCGCCGCCCAGCCGGTGCGGTCCTTGCCCGCCGTGCAGTGGAAGAGCAGCGGACCGGCGTCCGGCGCGGCCAGCTCGGTGAGGAAGGTGCGGTACGCGACGAGTGCCGACGCGGAGGAGACCAGCGCGCGGTAGGTGTCCTCGAACATGGCCCGTGCGCGTCCGCCGCCCAGGTGCTCCTCGGCGAGCTGCGGGTCGGACAGGACGTGCTTGAGCTGGGCGGCGGCCGGCTTGTCGTCCGCGTCGCCGCGCGCGGCGGCCTTCGAGATGGTGTCGGCCAGTGCGTCGGCGACGACGTGGCGCACCCCGGCGGGCACCCGGTCCGGGTGGTCGTGGCGCTCGGCCGCGCTGCGGAAGTCGACGATCGTCGCGAGGGAGAGGTCCGCCACCACCGGGTCGGCGGCCGGGTCCAGCCGGTCCAGCTGTCCGGCCCGCAGGACCAGTCCGGGGCGGACGGTGCGGCCGCCGGAGAGGGGGAGGCCGCCGAGGTCGCGGAGGTTGACGACGGTGGTCGAGACGAGTGCGGTCATGGCGGCGGGGCTCCTGCGGCGTGCGTGAGGGGTGGAGGTCGTAGGGGTGTGCTGTGCGACGGTACGCGGGCCGTGCTCAGGCGGCCCGGCAGGGGCGGGGGACCAGCCCGCCGAGACCGATGCCCAGCGCCAGCGCCGCGAAGTGCCCGACGTCGGTGAAGGTGGGGCGCTCCCGGTTGAGGAGGGGACGGGCGCCGACGGCCAGCAGCCCGGCGCGGGCGGCGAACCGCAGCGGCCCTGCGGGCAGGGCGGCGGTCAGGGCCCCGAGGACGGTGTTGAAGCCGTAGCTGGTGCCCACGTCCACCGCGGAGCGCGTCGCCGCGTCCGCGCGGGTGGTGCGCAGCCCTCCGTACACCAGCAGCGTCGCCCCCGCGTGGCCCAGCAGGAACACCCCGGCCGCCCACCACGCCCCGTACGCGTATTCGGCGTAGCCGAGGACCGCGAGCAGGAGCAGTGCGTACGGCAGCGGCATCGGCTCCTCGACGACGACCGCGCTGGTCAGCAGGGTGCCCCAGCGGCCCGCTTCGAGCTGGTCGACGTTGGTGGAACAGGCCCGCAGGAAGGTTTCGCGGGCGTCGTCGTCGACGAGGTGGTGGCGCACGGTGTGCGCGGCGAGCTGGACGCCGCCGACGTAGGCCGGGGCGAGCACGGGGAGGGCGGGGAGGTGCATGGGGGCATGATCCCGCATGAGGCGTAACGGACGCATCAGTTGGGGCGTTCGGCCCCGGCGGGTCGGCGGGAGAGGCACGGTGGGGGGATGCGCAAGCGAGTGGCAGTGTGGATACCGGCCCTGGCGGCCCTCCTGCTCACGGCGGGCTGCGGGGCCCCGGACGTGCCGCCGGAGGCGACCGGCACCCTGGAGGAACTGGCCGCGAAGGCGGGCTGCGTACCCGAGCCCGGAACGTCGTCGGCGGAGATCCGTCAAGCCAACTGCCGGTCGAGCGACGGCAATTACCTGCTGGCGACGTTCGCGACCGATCGGGGGCGGCAGGAGTGGCTGGACTCCGCCGACGACTACGGCGGCAGCTACCTGGTCGGCCGCAAGTGGGTCGCCGTCGGCGACGAAGCCGTGCTCACGGCACTGCGCGGCCGACTCGGGGGAAGCGTGGCGAAGGGGGAGAGCCACTCGGGGGACGGGGAGGAGGGGCCGGCGGACCACGGCGGCCACACGAGCCATACCCGTCACACCGGTCTCGCCGGGATGCCGACGACGCCCCCGGCCCGGTAGTCACTCGGTCCGGTAGTCACTCGGTCCGGTAGTCACTCGGTCCGGTAGTCACTCGGTCCGGCGATCGCTCGGCCCGGCGATCGTCGAACTCGGTAGTCGCTCGGCCCGGTGGGCATCCGGTGTCGCAGTCACTCGGTTCGGTAGTCGCTCGGTTCGGATTCATTGGTCGCCGCACGCGCGCGACGGCCCGCCGGGTGGGTCGGCGGGCCGTCGTTGCAGTGCGGGGGGACGTCAGCGGCAGCGCTGTCCGTTGTTGATGCAGTTCACCATCCGCCGCATCAGCTTCTCGTCGAAGACGTTGATGAAGTCGCCGTGGTCGGTGACCGGCTTGTGCAACTGCTCGGGGAAGGAGTCGACCGCGAACCCGGGGCCGGGCGGAACGGTGTACACCACCCGCTGCACGAGCTGCGGGATCGGGCGGAAGCCGAGCGCGCACGTGCCGTCGGGGCGGGCGAAGGCCACGTGGGTGCGGTGATTGGCGCTGTCGGCGTTCGCGCCGTCCCAGCAGCTCTGGAACCTGAACGTGCGGACCACCTTGCTGCCGCGCGGACAGACCGGGTACTTGTCCTTCAGCTGCCGGTTCTCGAACCCGGTGCAGCTCCACGACGCGTTGGCGTTCGCGTTGCCGTTGGTGAAGGCCTTCGCGTCGCCGGTGATGATCCGCAGGAACCGCGGCATCGCCGTGACCCGGCCGGACGGATTCCCGACGAAGTCGAGGGTGACCTGGGAAGGGGTCTGGATCTGCCCGGTGTTCTGGTCCTTGCCGCCGCCGTCGACGTCGGCGTCCGCCTCGTCCTTTCCGTTCTGCAATCGCAGGACGGGCCAGTAGTACGTGGATTTGTCACCGGGATTGCGGCAGGTCGTCGCGCCTGCGGCGAGAACGGCGTCCGACGAGAAAGCATCGGTGGCCTGATTTCCGACGTAATCGTGCATGTGGTGGGCGCCATTGCTCACCCCCGGCGCGACGATGACATTGTCCGGGTTGAATTTGCCGTTCTCGTTCCGGCCGCAGGCGGTGGTGAAGGTGCCGCGCGAGGCGTTGCGTCGGTTCTGGACGCGGGGGACGTTGGGGCGTACGGAACGGATGTCGACGAAGTCGGAGGGCTCGGGGCCGTTGCCCGCGCGGGGCCCGTCGGTCCCGCCGTCGTCCTGCCCGCCACCCTGTCCCTCACCTGTGCCGGACCCCGGGCCGTCACCCGGACCGGACCCTTCCCCGTCACCTCGGCCGGAGCTTTCGCCGCCGGTCTCGCCCGTGCCGCCGGTGCCGTCGCTGTCCCCGCTGTCCCCGGAGCTGTTCCCCTCGTCCTCCGCCCGCATCGTGCACGCGGCGAGCGCGTCCAGGCCACGGGGTCGGTCGGCTCCGGGCTGGCGTTCGATGGCGTCGCCGATCCGGTCCAGGGAAGCGGCCCGCTGGTCCTTGAGCGGGGCGAGCACCGCGTCCTGCCGCCCGCCCCGCTCCTTCGACTCCGCGAACGTCCGGTAGGCATCGGTGAGCCGGCTGTCCATGGCCGCCAGCTCGCGGTCCACGTCCTGCCGCGCGCCCCGGGGCACCTCGGTCAGCGCGTTGGCCGCCTCGGGACAGCTGATGGTCGCCATGCGCGGTCCGGCGGCGGCCCGTGCCTGCGCCGGGTCTTCACCGGCGGAGGCGCTCGCATTCAGTGCGACCAGCCCGCCCCCGCCGAGGAGAAGCGCGGCCGTGGCGGCAATCGTCCTGTTCGCCAATTTCGAACGTTTGTGTCCTTCGTGTCCCATGAGGATCCTTCGCTTTCTTTCGGGCGAAGTCCCATACGCACGCGGGGAACGCCGCGTTCAGCCTTTCCTCACCGGCACCGCGATTTCGTGGAAAGGCACCAATTCCCGGAAATCCCGCTCACGCCTTCAGTGCCCGCTGGTAAAGGGCCCGCGCCGGGCTTCCGAAGAGCGCGGCCGTCGACTCGGCGTCGGTGTCGCCGCCGCTCAGCACGCCGATGAGCTTCCCCGGCCGGTCGGGGCCCCGGTAGCCGGTGAGCCAGGGGCTGCCGCTGGTGCCGTTCCAGAAGCCCGCGCACTCCATCCGCAGCATGCCCGGCAGATCGGGGTCCAGGGTGCTGTCGGTGGTGCAGGTGACCGGCCGGTTGTCCGGGTTGTGACCGGGCTCCGGATAGCCGATCACCGTCACCTGGCGGTCGGGGCCGGACTCCCAGTCGAGCCCGGCGGCCCCCACGACGTCCTGGACCTCGCGGCCCTGCGCGTCCGGCTCCAGGGTCAGGAAGGCGAAGTCGTACGGGTCGTCCTCCTGCTCCTGCCAGCGGTCGTCGACCTGGATCGCCCGTACCCGCCAGGCGCCGTAGGGCTGCTTGCCGCTGCCCTGGCCGGAGAAGCCGGGCGCGAAGGAGATCGTCCGCTTCTCCGCACCCTCCGGCTCGTGGACGCAGTGCGCGGCGGTGGCCACGATGTTGCCCTTCGGGCTGTCGACGACGCTCGCCGTGCACCCGTGGTCCGAGCCCTCGGTGAGCACTCCGATGAACGGCGGGTAGTCGATCACGGCCGCGGTCCGCTGCGGGGTGGGGGAGACGCCGGGCTCCAGCCGGGGCGCCGAAGCCACCGCCCCACCGCACCCGCTGACCAGGGCGAACAGCACCGCAACCCCGGCAGCGGCCACCGGCCCCTGCCACCACCGCTCACGCACGTCGGGCGTCTCCTCTGTCCGGTCGGCCCCGCTCGGCCGCTCCCGTCGGTCACTGCGCCCACAGGTTATGCACGCCATCACCGGTTGTCGCCCTTCGGCAGGGGCCGGCCCGTCGTGCTCCTAGTGGTCCAGGTAGGCCAGCACGGCGAGGACCCGCCGGTTGTCGTCGTCGGAGACCGGCAGGCCCAGCTTGGCGAAGATGTTGGAGGTGTGCTTGGCCACCGCCCGCTCGGTGACGAAGAGCTGGGCGGCGATGGCGGCGTTGGAACGGCCCTGCGCCATCAGCTCCATCACCTCCTTCTCGCGCGGGGTGAGCTGGCCGATCGGCTTGTCCTGCGCCCGCCGTGACAGCAGCTGCGAGATGACCTGCGGGTCCATGGCGGTGCCGCCGCCGGCGACCCGGCGTACCGCGTCGACGAACTGCTCGGCGTCGAAGACCCGGTCCTTGAGGAGGTACCCGATGCCCCCGTTGCCGTCGGCGAGCAGCTCGCGCGCGTACAACTGCTCCACGTGCTGCGACAGCACGAGGACGGGCAGGCCGGGTCTCGCGCGGCGGGCGGCGAGCGCGCACTGAAGGCCCTCGTCGGTGTGGGACGGCGGGAGCCGGACGTCGACGACGGCGACGTCCGGCTCCAACTCCTCGAATGCCTTGGTCAGTTCGGGACCGGTCTCGACGGCGGCCAGGACCTCGAAGTCGAACGCTTCGAGCATTCGCACCAGGCCGTCGCGGAGGAGGAAGAGGTCTTCGGCTAGCAGGACGCGCAAGGAATCTCCATGGTCACCATGGTGGGACCGCCCGCGGGACTGCTGACGGCCAGGACACCGTCGAATGTACCGAGCCTGCGTTCGACCCCGCTCAGCCCGGAGCCCGCCCCGATCCTCGCCCCGCCGTGCCCGTTGTCGGTGACCGAGACGCGGATCACGCCGTCGCGGCCCGTGCCCGCGTGGTGCAGGTCGACCCAGATGCGGTCCGCACCCGAGTGCTTGACCGCGTTGGTGAGCACCTCGCTGACCGCGAAGTACGCCGCCGACTCCACCGGCGCCTCGGAGCGCCCCGGCAGGTCCACCGTCACCTCCGTCTCGATCGGCAGCCGCAGCGCCAGCGCCCGTACCGCGTCGCCCAGTCCGCGCTCGGCGAGCACCGGCGGGTGGATGCCGCGGACCAGGTCGCGCAGTTCGGTCAGCGCCTCGGCGGAGGACGCGCGGGCCACCGCGATCAGCTTCTTCGCCTTCGCGGGGTCCTTCTCGATGAGGGCCTCGATGGTGCCCAGGTTCATGCCCATGGCGACCAGCCGGGCCTGCGCGCCGTCGTGCAGGTCGCGTTCGATGCGGCGCAGTTCGGCGGCCGAGGTGTCGAGGGCGTCGTGCCGGGTCTCGGTCAGCTTCGCGACGCGCAGCGCGAGCGAGGCTTCCTTCGTCGGGGCGAGGAAGCACTTGGCGAGGCGGAAGTGGGCCTGAAGGAGGGTGGTGTTGTAACGGAGGCCGAGCGCGAGGAGGGCGAGCCCGAGCGCGAGGGCGAGGATGCCGGTGAACTGGCTGTGCACCGGGACGAAGAGGTACCACTCACCGCCACTGCGCTCGAACTCCCGCCACAGGCCGGCCGCGATGACGAGCCCGTAGAGCCAGTACCAGAGCGTCAGCCCGGGGACGAGCGCGGTGACGGCCCCCGCGGACAGGTCCACGAACAGCCACTGGAGGTCCCGCCAGGTCGCCGGGTCCTTCAGCATCAGCGAGGTCCGCTCCACCTGCCCGGTCACGCCGGAGCGGATGTCCGCCGGCAGCGCGCGGTAGGGGACGTCGATCCGCACGTCGGACCAGGCCCCGGCCAGCCGCCTGCGGTGGTCGGCCCAGGCCCGCACCCAGCCCAGCACCACGGGGGTGGTGAAGACGCCCACACCGATCCCGACGAGGACCAGCGAGAGCAGGGTGAGGGAGAACAGCACGCAACTGACCGCGACCGAGGCGACCGACAGGCCGAGCGCGCGCACCCCCGCCAGCAGCGCGGCGCGTATCCGGGTGGCATTCATGGTGGTGGGTCCCTCTCCGTCCGCGGCCGTGTCCCGAGGCTTCCGTGCCTGACCGCAGGCACAGTCTCCCCCGGGGAAGGCGGCCGGGGCACGGGGCCCCGCACCCGGGGCGGGGTGTACCTGGCACCACCGCCCGCGGGGCCCCCGTACGCCGGAGTCAGGGAACGTACTTGTAACCCACCCGGCGCACCGTCTGGATGGTGTGGCGGTGCTCGGCGCCCAGCTTGCGGCGCAGCCGGGCGATGTGCACGTCCACGGTGCGGCCGTCGCCCACGTGTCCGTACCCCCACACCGTGGTGACCAGCCGGTCCCGGGTGTGCACGCGCTGGGGATGCGCCACCAGGTGCGCCAGCAGCTCGAACTCCAGGTACGTGAGGTCCAGCGCCCGCCCGTCCACCTCGGCGGTCCGCCGCGCGAAGTCGATCCGGACGGCACCGGGCCGCAGCTCCGCGCGCCCCTCGCCGACGTGCTCCACGTCGGCGGGCTGCTCGACGGTGGGCTGTCCGGCGATCCGCTGTCCGTCGGAGTGCCCCGCGACGTCCGGAGCGGCGACCGGCCGCGGGTCCGCCGGTACGAGGACGAGGTAGCCGACCATCGGCGGGCGGCCCGGCAGGGCGGGCAGCACGTGCGGCGGGGCGGGCAGCCAGGTGGCGCCCGGCGGAAGGTGGTCGGCCACGTCGTACGCGGGACGGAGCCCGGCGGGCGAGGCGGCCGGGGACGTCACCTCGTCGCGCTCGACGGCGCGCAACCGGTGCGGCCCCGGGCGCACCGGCTCGTGCGCCGTCCGGCGCGGGAGGGCCGGCGAGGCGGTGGGAAGGGAGCGGGTGACGGTGGCGTGGGTCATGACGGAGTCTGCTTTCGCGCGGAGGAGGCCGCCGCGGGGAGTCACGCGGCGGCGTGCTGCTTCCTGCCTGGTCGCGCGCACCGAAGGCCGTACCGGAGCGGTCCGGGGTACGGCGTTAGGGGGTGCGCGCGTTCACGGCGCGACAACAGACCCGGTCGAAGTCGTGGTGCTGACGGGAGGGCCAGAACGGCTCCAGGTCGCAACGACCCGTGGCACTGGTGTTCTGAAAGCCGGTCATGCGCCCCATTCAAGCACGGGCCCGGCGGGGGGCGGCAGTGCTCCCTCGGACACACGGTTCGGGCCGCACCGCCTTCGCTCCGGCGACGCGCGAAAGGGGCGCCACCGGCCCGTGCCGGTGAACGCCCCCCTGCGCGTCGGAGGTTCAGACCTGGGCGGCCTTCTCCAGGGCCGTGCAGCACGTCTCCACGATCAGCCGGGTGACGACGTACGGGTCGACGTTGGCGTTCGGGCGGCGGTCCTCGATGTAGCCCTTCTTCTCCTGGGCGACCTGCCAGGGGATGCGGACCGAGGCGCCGCGGTCGGAGACGCCGTAGCTGTACTCGTTCCACGGAGCGGTCTCGTGCAGCCCCGTGAGGCGGTCGTCGATGCCGGCGCCGTAGTTCTTCACGTGGTCCATCGGCTTCGAGCCCTCACCCAGCGACTCGCACGCCGTGATGATCGCGTCGTACCCCTCGCGCATCGCCTTCGTGGAGAAGTTGGTGTGCGCGCCCGCGCCGTTCCAGTCGCCCTTGACGGGCTTCGGGTCCAGGGTGGCGGACACACCGAAGTCCTCTGCGGTGCGGTAGAGCAGCCAGCGGGCGATCCACAGCTGGTCGGAGACCTCCAGCGGCGACAGCGGGCCCACCTGGAACTCCCACTGCCCCGGCATGACCTCGGCGTTGATGCCGGAGATCCCCAGGCCCGCCGCCAGACAGTGGTCGAGGTGCTTCTCCACGATCTCGCGGCCGAAGATCTCGTCCGCGCCGACACCGCAGTAGTAGCCGCCCTGTGCGGCCGGGAAGCCGCCCACCGGGAAGCCCAGCGGACGCTCGCCCTCGAAGAAGGTGTACTCCTGCTCGATCCCGAAGATCGGCTCCTGGCCCGCGAACTGCTCGGCCAGCGGCCGGAGTTCGGCCCGCGTGTTGGAGGAGTGCGGCGTCATGTCGATGTTCAGGACCTCGCACATGACGAGGATGTCGCCGCCGCCGCGGATCGGGTCCGGGCAGGAGAACACCGGGTTCAGGACCAGGTCCGAGGCGTGGCCCTCGGCCTGGTTGGTGCTGGAACCGTCGAAGCCCCAGACGGGCAGCGCGGCGCCGTCCGCCAGGATCTTCGTCTTCGAGCGGAGCTTGGCGGTCGGCTCGGTGCCGTCGATCCAGATGTACTCGGCCTTGAACGTCACGGACGCCATCCTTTACGGGTTCTACGCGGCTGCGGGGGGACTCGGCCACCGGTTGCGGCGGTGGCGGGATCGCGACCCCGTTGCTGCTGCGGTGATGGTCGGCAGCCTGGCAACCCGCGATTTCCCGGCCGTTGCCCGATGGTGAACCCCGTGTTACCGCACGCGCCCCGCCGGGTGACGTGCGTCGCACCGCCTCCCTTGGACCACCTCGGCCCCCACCGGCAGACTGGACGCATGACCACGACGCCCCCCGCCGGCACCCCGGCGCACACCCCCGCCCGTGCCCGCATCGGACTCCTCGGCACCGGTCCCTGGGCCGACCGCACCCAGGCCCCGGCGCTCGCCGCGCATCCCGGCGTCGACTTCGTGGGCGTGTGGGGGCGCCGTCCGGAGGCCGCCGCGAAGATCGCCGAAGCGCACGGCACCCGGGCGTACGACGACGTGGACGCCCTCTTCGCGGACTGCGACGCGGTCGCCCTCGCCCTCCCGCCGGACGTGCAGGCGCCGCTCGCCGTGCGTGCCGCGCGGGCCGGCTGCCACCTGCTCCTCGACAAGCCGGTCGCGACGAGTGCCGACGGCGCGCGGCAGGTCGCCGAGGCGGCCGAGGAGGCGGGCGTCGCCTCCGTCGTCTTCTTCACCCTGCGCTTCGCGACCGGCACGTCCTCCTGGGTCGCCGAACAGGCCGCCGCGGACGGCTGGTTCACCGCCCACGCCTACTGGCTGGGCGCGCTCTTCTCGCCGGACTCCGACAGCGTGTACGCGGCCTCCCCGTGGCGCGGCGAGAAGGGCGCCCTGTGGGACGTGGGCCCGCACGCCCTGTCCGTGCTCCTGCCGGTCCTCGGTGACGTCACCCACCTGACCGCCTCCGGGGGCCGCGCCGACATGGCCCACCTCGCCCTGCGGCACGCCTCGGGCGCGTCCAGCACGGCGACCCTCAGCCTGAGCGCCCCGCCCGAGGCGTCCGGCGTCGGCGTCGAACTGCGGGGCGCCGCGGGCGTCACGACGCTCCCCAACCCGTGGGGGCCCGGCGCCGAGTCCTTCGGCGCCGCGATCGACGCCCTCCTGGAATCGGCCCGCACCGGCACCCCGCACCCCTGCGACGCCCGTTTCGGCCTGCGCGTGACGGAGATCCTGGAACAGGCGGACGCGGCGCTGACCGCGGCGCGGGAGACGGCACCGCGGCCGGCCACGACCGCCTGACCGCCCGCACGGGCCGCCGCCGACGCAGGGGGCGGCCCGCAAGCCCTCGCCCGCCCCGTAGCCGCCCCGTAACGGCCCCTCAGGACGCGCAGCCGAGCGCTTTCCTCACCGGCCCCGGGCCGCGGAGCGCCCCACGGCGTCCCGTACCGCCTCCTCCGTGCGCCCGACTACCGCGGTGCCGTCGTCGGCGGTGAGGATCGGCCGCTGGATCAGTGCCGGGTGCGTGGCGAGCGCCGTGATCCACCGCTCGCGCGCGTCGGCGTCCCGCGGCCAGTCCCGTACGCCCAGCTCCTCGGCCTCCGCCTCCTGGGTGCGCGTGATGTCCCAGGGCTCCAGGCCGAGCCGGCCGAGCACCGCCCGGATCTCCGCCTCGCCGGGCACGTCGTCGAGGTAGCGGCGCACCGTGTAGTGGGCCCCCTCCTCGTCGAGGATCCGCACGGCGGAACGGCACTTGGAACACGCGGGGTTGATCCAGATCTCCATGCCCCGAAGATACCTCCCGCCCCACCCCGCACAGAGGTCAAATGCCGTTTGGCCAGCGACGATTGTCAGTGGTGGCCAGTAAAATGGGAAGCGTCCGAGAGGGTCCGTGAACGCCTCGGGAGGATGCCCGTGACCGCTGCCGTACTGAGGGACGACGCCCGCCCCCGCAAGCCGAAGAGCCGCAAGCCCGTACCGCCGAAACCGCTGTACAAGAAGCCCCTCCCGGCCGGCCGGCCGCGCGAGTGGTACATCTCCCACAACCGCCGCCTCAAGGCCATGCGCCTGGCGATAGCCCTGATGGACACCGGGGTCTACGTCCCGGAGAAGGCGACCAACCGAAGGATCCGCGCCACCGCCGCCCGGGTGGGCATCCACCCGCCGTCCAGCACCACGTGCCGACTGGTCCGCGAACTGATCCGCGACGAGCTGAGCTGACGCGCACCCGCGCCCGGCACGACGGGAGCCCCGCCACCGCCCGAAGGCGGTGACGGGGCTCCCTGCGCGACGCGTCGGACACCTGCGTGCCCGGCCGGTCTAGAGGTCGAAGTACAGCTCGAACTCGTGCGGGTGCGGGCGCAGCTGGATCGGGGCGATCTCCTGCGTGCGCTTGTAGTCGATCCACGTCTCGATCAGGTCGGCCGTGAAGACGCCGCCGGCCAGCAGGTACTCGTGGTCGGCCTCCAGCGCGTCGAGGACGGCCGGCAGCGAGGTCGGGACCTGCTGCACGTTCGCGTGCTCCTCGGGAGCCAGCTCGTACAGGTCCTTGTCGATCGGCTCCGGCGGCTCGATCTTGTTCTTCACGCCGTCCAGACCGGCCATCAGAAGGGCCGAGAAGGCGAGGTACGGGTTGGACGACGGGTCAGGCGCGCGGAACTCGACGCGCTTGGCCTTCGGGTTGGAGCCCGTGATCGGGATGCGCATCGCGGCGGAGCGGTTGCGCTGCGAGTACACCATGTTGACCGGGGCCTCGAAGCCGGGGACCAGACGGTGGTAGGAGTTCACCGTCGGGTTGGTGAAGGCCAGCAGCGACGGGGCGTGCTTGAGGATGCCGCCGATGTAGTAGCGGGCCATGTCCGAGAGACCGGCGTAGCCCTGCTCGTCGTAGAACAGCGGGATGCCGTTCTGCCACAGCGACTGGTGGACGTGCATGCCCGAGCCGTTGTCGCCGAAGATCGGCTTCGGCATGAAGGTCGCGGTCTTGCCGTTGCGCCAGGCGACGTTCTTCACGACGTACTTGAAGAGCATCAGGTCGTCGGCGGCGGCGAGGAGGGTGTTGAACTTGTAGTTGATCTCGGCCTGGCCGGCCGTGCCCACCTCGTGGTGCTGGCGCTCGACCTGGAGGCCGTTCTTGTCCAGCTCCAGGGAGATCTCGGCACGGAGGTCGGCGAAGTGGTCGACCGGCGGGGTCGGGAAGTAGCCGCCCTTGTAGCGGACCTTGTAGCCGCGGTTGTTCTCCACCGCACCGGTGTTCCAGGCGCCGGCCTCGGAGTCGATGTGGTAGAAGCTCTCGTTCGCCGACGTCTGGAAGCGGACGTTGTCGAAGACGTAGAACTCGGCCTCGGGGCCGAAGTACGCGGTGTCCGCGAAACCGGTGGAGGCCAGGTACGCCTCCGCCTTCTTGGCGATGTTGCGCGGGTCGCGGCTGTACTGCTCGCCCGTGATCGGGTCGTGGATGAAGAAGTTGATGTTGAGCGTCTTGTCGCGGCGGAACGGGTCCAGGCGGGCCGTCGACAGGTCGGCGCGCAGCGCCATGTCGGACTCGTGGATGGCCTGGAAGCCGCGGATCGACGAACCGTCGAAGGCGAGCTCCTCGTCCGGGTCGAAGGCCGCCGCGGGGATCGTGAAGTGCTGCATCACGCCCGGCAGGTCGCAGAACCGGACGTCCACGAACTTGACGTCGTTGTCCGCGATGAACTTCTTGGCTTCGTCGGCGTTCCCGAACATCCAGCTCCTCCTACTCCCGCCCGGGGCCGGACGGGGTTGCCGCTATTCTGCGGGTCTTCGTGCGGGCCAGTGCGGTGGCACACGCTGGCGTCGACCATAGGCAGCCGGGATTTCTCCAGCATGACCCATTTGTTTCGCCCAAGTTAACCAGGACGTGGCGACGGACCCCGCCGGTGTCCTCACCGGCGCTCCTCCATGTGCCCCGCCCGGACCGGGACGAACGGGGGCGCAGTACCTTTGTGGGGTGGACAACAGGCAAGCAATCGGATCGTGGCTCTCCGGACCGCGCGCGGCCGCCGAGGAGATGGGCGCCGACTTCGGACACCGGGGCAAGCGCCTCGGCCTGCCCCCCGAGGGGCCGGGCTCGGTGGCTCCGCTGGGCCGCCGCTTCGGCGCCCTCTTCGTCGACTGGGGCCTGTGCCTGCTCATCGCCTACGGGCTTTTCGCCCGCGGCGACTCGCAGGCGGCCGGCAACTGGGCGCTGGGCATCTTCCTCGTACTGAGCATCCTCACCGTCGGCACCGTCGGCTGCACCCCCGGCAAGCGCCTCTTCGGGCTGCGGGTCGTCTCCGAGCGCGGCGGACGCCTGGGCTTCGGCTGGGTCGTGGTGCGCTCCGTGCTGCTCTGCCTGGCGGTCCCCGCGCTCATCTGGGACCGGGACGGCCGCGGCCTGCACGACCGGCTGGCCCGCGCCGTACAGGTGCGCATGTAACGCGGAACGCGGCCCGCGGACGGTGGGACGGACAGCAGGACGGCCCCGGAACCTGGAGGAGGTTCCGGGGCCGTCGCTCGCACAGAAGGAACGGGAAGGGGAGGGTCAGCGGCCGCGCGGCATCTTCATGCCCTTGGTGCCGGGCATCGGGCCCTTGGGGATCGGCATGTTGCTCATCAGGTCGCCCATCGCGCGCAGCCGGTCGTTGGTCGCGGTGACCTGCGGGCCCGTGAGGGTGCGCGGCAGCTTGAGCATGGTCGTGCGGACCTTCTTCAGCGGCACCTGGCCCTCGCCGTTGCCGACGATGATGTCGGTGACCGGGACCTCGGGGCCGACGATGCGGGCCATCTTCTTCTTCTCGGACGCCAGCAGCGTCCGCAGCCGGTTCTGGTTGCCCTCGGCGACCAGCACGATGCCCGCCTTGCCGACGGCCCGGTGCACGACGTCCTGGCTGCGGTTCATCGCCACCGCCGGTGTCGTGGTCCAGCCGCGGCCGACCTGGTCCAGGACCGCCGCCGCCGCTCCCGGCTGTCCCTCCATCTGCCCGAAGGCAGCGCGCTCGGCGCGGCGTCCGAAGACGATCGCCATCGCGAGGAAAGCCAGCAGGAAGCCCAGGATGCCCAGGTAGACCGGGTGCCCGATCAGGAAGCCGAGGCCGAGGAGGACACCGAAAACGACGATGCCCACGCCCGCCACGACGAGACCCACCTTGGGGTCGTTCCGCCGGGTCATCTTGTACGTCAGGGCAATCTGCTTGAGTCGCCCCGGGTTCGCAGTGTCCGCGTTCGCTGCGCGTTCCTTCCTCGCCATGCGAGAAAGTTTACGTTGCTTAGGACGTACGAGCGGACACCGCCTCCAGTACGTGCTGCGTCTCCACCCGGTCCTTCGCCCGGCGCCGGTCCTCCAGCACCGAGGTCCAGGCGTTGCGGCGGGCGGTGCGCTGACCGGTGCCGATGAGCAACGACTCGACGGTGCGCAGCGCGTCCGTGACGGACGGGAGGGTTTTGGCGCGTACGGCCTGCATGTCGGGGTTCCCTCTCGTGACAACAACGGCGAATGGCGGCAGTGGGTGGAGCTGCGGTGCGGCGGTGCTGTGGAACCTCGGTGGAACTGCGGTGCGTGGACCAAGCGTCACTGACTGGTGTTACCAGCAGGTGACCGACCGGTCAAACACCGATGAAACCTCGACGTTACGGGTGAAACGCCGACACGGCCCGTTCGACGCCCCCGACCTGCGGGTGTCGTACGGGCCGCGTCGTCACGGCGGGCACTGCGCTACGGCGGCTGTGCCGGGTTTCACACGGCCTGCGGGGTCACCGGCGTCCCGCGCCGCTCCATGGCCTGGCCGTACAGCCGGCCCGCGCGGTAGGAGGAGCGGACCAGCGGGCCCGACATCACGCCGGAGTAGCCGATCGCGTCGGCCTCGTCCTTCAGCTCGACGAACTCCATCGGCTTGACCCAGCGCTCGACGGGGTGGTGCCGGGGGGAGGGCCGCAGGTACTGGGTGATGGTGATGAGCTCGCAGCCCGCCTCGTGCAGGTCGCGCAGCGCCTCGCTGACCTCTTCCCGGGTCTCGCCCATGCCGAGGATCAGGTTCGACTTGGTGACCAGACCGGCCTCGCGGGCCTTGGTGAGGACGTCGAGGGACCGCTCGTAGCGGAATCCGGGGCGGATGCGCTTGAAGATGCGCGGCACCGTCTCCACGTTGTGCGCGAAGACCTCCGGGCGGGACTCGAAGACGACGTCCAGCAGCTCGGGGACCGCGTTGAAGTCGGGGGCCAGCAGCTCGACCTTGGTGCGGCCCTCCGCGCGGCCGGCGGTCTGCTGGTGGATCTGGCGCACGGTCTCCGCGTACAGCCACGCGCCGCCGTCCTCCAGGTCGTCGCGGGCGACGCCGGTGATGGTGGCGTAGTTCAGGTCCATGGTGACGACGGACTCGCCGACGCGGCGGGGCTCGTCACGGTCCAGGGCCTGCGGCTTGCCCGTGTCGATCTGGCAGAAGTCGCAGCGCCGCGTGCACTGGTCGCCGCCGATGAGGAAGGTCGCCTCGCGGTCCTCCCAGCATTCGTAGATGTTCGGACAGCCGGCCTCCTGGCACACCGTGTGCAGTCCTTCGCCCTTCACCAGGGCCTGCATCTTGGTGTACTCGGGACCCATCTTCGCCCGGGTCTTGATCCACTCGGGCTTGCGCTCGATGGGGGTCTGGCTGTTCCGGACCTCAAGACGCAGCATCTTGCGCCCGTCGGGTGCGACAGCGGACACGTCCGCACTCCCTCTTGCCGTAACGGCTTCGATTCATCGGCGGACACCAGGGTACGCCCGATATTTACATGGCTCTACGTCCGGGCAACCCTCACCCGGGCAGGGGCATTCCCTGAGCGGCCGTCTTCTCGACGGGGCGGGGTGCGGGGACCGCCTCCGCCATCACCGCCACCAGGTGCTTCTCCACGACCGGCAGGACCTCGTCGATGGTCACGTCCCGGCCCAGCTCGTTCGCGAGCGAGGCGACGCCCGCGTCCCGGATGCCGCAGGGCACGATCCGGTCGAACCAGGTGTTGTCCGGGTTCACGTTCAGCGAGAAGCCGTGCATGGTGACGCCCTTGGCGACCCGGATGCCGATCGCGGCGAGCTTGCGGTCCTCGCGCCGCTGACCGGCGTTGGACGGCGCGTACTCGGGACCGTTCAGCCGGGCGTCGAACTCGGGGTCCGACAGCCGCGGGTCGAAGTCGAGGGAGAGGCCGCCGATCTGCGGGCGCTGCTCGACGGGGTCGCCCAGGACCCACACGCCGCTGCGGCCCTCGATACGGGTCGTCTCCAGGCCCAGCTCCGCACACGTACGGATGAGGGCCTCCTCCAGCCGCCGCACGTGGGCGACGACGTCCACCGGGCGCGGAAGCTTCTGGATCGGATAGCCGACGAGCTGACCGGGACCGTGCCAGGTGATCTTGCCGCCGCGGTCCACGTCGACCACCGGCGTCCCGTCCAGGGGGCGTTCGCTGTCCTCGGTGCGACGGCCCGCCGTGTAGACGGGCGGGTGCTCCAGTAGCAGACACGTGTCCGGAACCTCGTCGGCGAAGCGGGCCGCATGCACCTCGCGTTGCCTCTGCCAGGCCTCCCGGTACTCGACGGCGTTCTCACCGAACCCCAGTCGGACGAACCGCAGCTCACTCACGGTGGTGTCTCCTTCGTATCGCCTCGCCCCAGCCACTGTACGGCGGCGCGGGAAGCGGTCCATGGGCAGGGCGAGGAGCGGGGTCTCCGTCAGCGCCTTCCCGGAATCCTCACACGAACGGATGAAGTAGAGGCGCAGAGGCCGGTTGCGGGGCTCGGTCTCGCTAAATTCGCGCCGTTCCACGCAGGGCTGCCACCCGGGGCCCGGAAGGCAGGAGAGCCACAGCTGATGACGGAACGACCTCCGCAGCGCACCCCCAACCGACAGCTCGCCGCGCTCATCGCGGAGGCGGGATTCTCCAACGCGGGCCTGGCCCGGCGCGTCGATCAGCTGGGACTGGAGCACGGGCTCGACCTCCGGTACGACAAGACATCGGTCACCCGCTGGCTGCGCGGCCAGCAGCCGCGCGGCACCACGCCCGCGCTCATCGCCGAGGTGTTCACCAGAAGACTCGGCAGACGTCTCTCCGCACAGGACCTCGGGCTCGACGCCTGCGCCCCCGTCTACGCGGGGCTGGAATTCGCCGCCACCCCCGAAGAGGCCGTCGACATCGTGAGCGGGCTGTGGCGCAAGGACTCCGGCAGCCACGCCGAGCTGCGGAAGATCGCGTTCACCCCGGCGGGACTCGTCGTCCCCAGCCGGGACTGGCTGATCGGCCGGGCCGACGACCGGGTGGGCCGCGCGGCGGAGCCCCCGGCCGTCAACGGCGCCCCCGCGGCACGGGTCCCCGCCCAGGGCGGCCGGCCGGTCGCCGTCCTGCCCCGGCAGCGGCAGACCGACCGGGGGCCCGGCCAGCGGGTCACCTCGGGGGACGTCGCGGCGCTGCGCTCGGTGGCCGAGCTGTTCCGCACCCTCGACCACGCGTACGGCGGCGGGCACGCGCGCCAGGCCCTCGTGCGGTACCTGGAGCACGAGGCGGAACCGATGCTCAGGGGGGTCTACGGGGAGGCGACAGGACGCCGGCTCTTCGCGGCCGTCGCCGACCTGACCCGGCTGGCCGGCTGGACCTCGTACGACATCGCCGCGCACGGGCTGGCCCAGCGCTACTTCGTGCAGGCGCTGCGTCTCGCGCAGGCCGCCGGGGACCGGGCGTACGGGTCGTACGTCCTGGTGACCATGAGCCGTCAGGCCGTCTACCTCGGGCACGGCCGGGAGGCCGTCCAGCTGGCGCGGGTCGCCCAGCAGGGGGTCGGTTCCTCGGCGCCGCCGGCCGTGCAGGCGATGCTGCACGCGGTGGAGGCGCGCGGCCACGGTGTGCTGGGGGAGGTGCGGGCCTGTACGTCCTCGCTGGTGCGGGCGGAGCGGGCGATGGAGGCCGCGCGCCCCGGGGACGACGTGCCGCACTGGGCGCGGTTCTTCGACGAGGGTCAGCTCGCGGACGAGTTCGGCCACTGCCACCGGGACCTCCAGCAGTACCGGGCGGCGGCGCAGCACGCCGAGAAGTCCTTGCAGCTGCGGCCGGCCGGTTACGCCCGCAGCAGGCTGTTCTGCCGGATCGTCCTCGCCCAGGCGCGGCTGGGGCTCGGCGAACTGGACCAGGCGTGCGCGCTGGGCGCGGAGGCGGCCCAGCAGGCCTCCGAGATGCGCTCGGCGCGGGCCACGGAGTACGTGCGCGAGTTCGAGCGAAGGCTGGAGCCGTACCGGGACGCGGCGGCGGTACGGGGATACCGGGACCGGGTGGCGACGCTGGGCTGAGGAGGCGGCGCACGTCGCACGGACGGGGCGGGACACCTCGTACGGCGGGGCGGGGCGGGGGCGGCGGGGCGCCTTGCACGGCGGGGTGGGGCCGGGGGGGTGGGGGTGCGGGTGCGGTTGTGCGGGCCTGCGGGGGGGCGGTGCACCTCGTACGGCAGGGCGGGGTAGGCGGTGCGCCTTGTACGGCGGGGTGGTGTCGGGCGGGTGGGGGTGTGCGGGCCCGCGGGGAAGGCGGTGGGCACTTCTCCCGCGGGCCCGTCTCCGGTCCGGGGCCGTGGACCGGAGGCGCTGGGCACGACGCAGGGCGTCGTGCGGCGGGGCGTCAGGCTGCCTCGCGGAGTTCCTCCGCCGCGTAGCCAGGCCGGATGCCGAAGTCGCGCAGGATCTCCAGGGCGGCCCGGCGGCCCGAGTGCAGGGCCCCCTGCACGGTGCTGGTGCCGCGGTGGTCGCCGCACACGTACAGGCCGGACAGCAGCCGCACCGGACGGTGCACGTCGTGCGGGGCGGGCATCGCGGGCACGGCCTCCGGGTCGTGGTGGACGGCGAGGAGCTCCCAGTCGTCCGTCGGGGTGCCGTGCAGGCGCGCCAGGTGGGATCGGACGTCGGCGTCGAGCCCCGGCGGGGTGACGGGCAGGCCCAGCACGGTGGAGGAGATCAGCACCCGGCCGCCGGGCGCCCGGGTGGGGTCGACCGCGCTGACGACGGCCGAGTGCGAGACAGGGCCGCCCCGGTCGGCGTCCAGCACCAGGGCGGAGCCGGTCGCGGGCGCCGAGCCGGGTGCGGCGGTGTGGTGCAGGACGGTGACCGGGTGGAAGCCGGGCACCCGCAGGCCGGGCAGGAGGTCCGCGGCGGCGCGCGCGCCGGTGGCCACCAGCAGGGAACGGCAGCCCAGCTCGCCGTCCTCCTCGGTGGTGACCGAGGAGATGGACGCGCCGGTGACGTGCACTCCGGTACGGACGGTGCCGGGCGGCAGGGTCGCGGCGAGGAGTTCGGGCAGGGTGCCCGCGCCCCCCTCGGGCAGGCAGAGCCGACCGCGTGCGAAACCGCGCAGGGCCAGGTCGGCGCAGCGGCTGGAGGTGGTGAGACCGGGGTCGGAGAGCAGCGCGGCCAGCAGCGGGCGCAGGAAGCCGTCGACCGTGCGGGACGGCAGGCCGCGTCCGGCGAGGGCGTCCAGGGCGGGGAGTTCGGACCGGGCCAGGAGGCGCTCCACCGGGGTGGCGGCGAAGCGCGACAGGGCCGCCGCGAGCCGGGCCTGTTCGAGGGGACCGCCGAGGGGGCGGATCCGGAGCGGGGCGGCGTCCGTCGCCGGGCCGCCGGGCAACGGCGTACCGGGCACGGGCGTCGGGCCGGCGAGGGGTGGGGCGTCGGCGCGGGGCGCCGTGGCCGCACGGGACGGCGCGGCGGTGCGGGCGGAGCCACGGGGGGCGCTTGCCAGGGCGCGCGCGGCGCTGAGTGCGCCCCTCGCGCTCCGGGCACCGCTGCGTGCTCCGGTCAGCGCTCCGTTGCGTGCCCCGCTGAGCGCCCCGCCGCGGACCGTGCCGCGTGATCCGTCGCGGGCTGCGCCCACCTCGCCCGCGCGGTAGTGGCGGCCCTCGCCGTGGACCAGGACGCCGGGGGCGAACGGCCGCAGGGCGAGGGCTTCGAGGCCGGGGGTGCGCAGCAGCTCCGGATAGGCGGTACTGAGGACCTGGCCGATCCGGTCGAGCCGGAACCCGTCGACCTCCTCGGTGGCCATCCGCCCGCCGACGTGCGGGGCGGCTTCCAGGACGCGGACCGTGACACCGGCGCTGATGAGCTGGTGGGCCGCACGGAGTCCGGCGACTCCGGCCCCCACGATGATGACGTCCGCATGGTGTGCTGGGTTAGGCACGTGCCCCTCCCCGAGGTCGGCGCGGCTGTGGTCGCAGGGCTCCTGCCCCCGACAGCCCTGCGGAATACCCGTAGGGAGGACGCAGCGTAGAAGTCGGCACGGCGTGCGCGGCAGGCGCGCACGTCCCGGGCACCGAGGCACAGCGGTCGCACGACGGTGGAGAAACGGTCGACAATCGGTCCGACATGTGACCGGTTTCCGACGGGTTCTCGTCGGAAACCGGTCAGGAACGTTCATTCAGTCGGTGTGGAGCGCCGCCCGGAGCGCGTCGTCGACGGTCGGGAAGGCGAAGGAGAAACCGGACTCCAGAAGGCGCGCCGGCACCACCCGCTGGCTCCCCAGCACGTCCCCCGCCAGCTCCCCGAGCGCGATCCGCAGCGCCGGAGCGGGCACGGCGAACACGGTCGGCCGGCGCAGCACCCGTCCCATCGCCGCGGTCACCTCCCGGTTGGTGACCGGCTCCGGGGCGGTCAGATTCACCGGTCCCGACAGCGACTCCGTGTCGATCAGGTGCCGCAGCGCCGCCACCTCGTCGTGCAGCGCGATGAAGCTCCAGTACTGCCGCCCGTCACCGAGACGGCCGCCCATGCCTGCCCTGAAGAGCGGAAAGAGCCTGCCCCACGCCCCGCCGCCCTTCGCGACCACCAGCCCGGTGCGCGCGAACACCGTCCGGATCCCCGCCTCCTCGGCCGGCGCCGCGGCCTCCTCCCACTCCACGCACAGCTCCGGCAGGAACCCGTGGCCGGGCGGCGCGTCCTCGTCGACCCGCCGGTCGCCCGTCTCCCCGTAGAAGCCCAGCGCCGAGCCGCTGACGAGGACGCGGGGCGGCACGTCGAGCGAGGCGACGGCCTCCGCGATCGCCGCCGTGCCGAGCAGCCTGCTCTCCCGCAGCTCCCGTTTGTACGCGTCCGTCCAGCGGTGGTCGCCGATGCCCGCCCCGGCGAGGTGCACCACCGCCTCGCAGCCGACGAGTCCGCCCGCGTCGACGTGACTGCGCTTCGGATCCCAGCACACCTCGTCCGGGGACCTGGACGGCCGTCGTACGAGACGCACCACCTCGTGCCCGTCCGCGCGCAGGGAACGTACAAGTGCCGTACCGATGAGGCCCGTAGAGCCGGTGACCGCGATCCGCATGGGTCCATCCTGCCTCTGCGCCACGGCTTTCGCGCGCCCCGTGGCATGGTGACGACATGTCCGAGACGCGAAACCGCCCGCCCGCCCCTTCGATACGCGCCGCCGAACTGTCCGACGACGCGGAGCTCGCGCGGCTCGACCGGGAGACCTGGTCGCCGCTGCACTCCGTGACGCCCCTGCCCGAGCCGCCGTACGAGCCGTACTTCGACGCCCGCCACCAGCCCGGCGACGTGCTCGTCGCCGAGGACCCCGACGCGGCCGGCCGGCTCCTCGGCTACGTCCGGCTGGTACCGCCCACCCCCCTGGCCTGCAACGCGCACGTCCTCCAGATCAACGGCCTCGCGGTGGCCGAGGAGGCCCGCGGCCGGGGGCTGGGCCGGGCTCTGGTGCGGGCGGCCGGCGAGGAGGCGCGCCGCCGCGGCGCCCGGCGTCTCACGCTGCGGGTGCTGAGCCACAACAAGCCCGCCCGGACCCTGTACGAGGCGGAGGGCTTCGTCGTCGAAGGCGTGCTGCCCGGCGAGTTCCACCTGCACGGGGAGTACGTGGACGACGTCCTGATGGGCAAGCCGCTGACGGGCTGAGCCCGCCGTCCGGCCGGGCGCGAAAGGGGCAATACGGTCATACTGGTCCGGTAGGCGATCCAGGCGTGCCCCTGACCCGGCCGTCGCGCCCCGTCCGCCCCACCGTCGCCCCCGAGGAGCCTCTTCCATGAGCTCGGTCCGCGCCCGACGCGGTGAGGAGACCCCGGGGTGGCTGCGCGGGCAGCAGGTGCCCCGCTGGCTGCGCGTGCTGCCGGTCGCCCTGCTGCTCGTCCTGGGCTTCGCGGACATGCTCACCCCGAGCCACTTCCGGCTGGGCTTCTTCCTCACCGTCCTGCCACCGCTCGCCGCCCTCATGCACGGGCCGCTGGTCACCGCCCTGCTGGGGGTGGGCGTACTCGTCGTGGCCAGTCCGCTCACCCCCGGCTGGCAGGCCGCGCGGGGGGACGTGCTGCCTCTGGTCATCGCCGCTGCGATCAGTGTCCTGCTCGCCTGGATCCGCAGCCGCCGCGACGCCCAGCTGGTCCACATCGGCACGGTCGCCGAGGTCTCGCAGCTCGCCGTTCTGCCGCCGCTGCCCGCGCTGGTCGGAGGCGTGCGGTGCGCCGGCCGCTACCGGGCGGCGCACCGCGGCGCCCTGGTCAGCGGAGACCTCTACGACGTGCGGCAGGGACCCTGGGGCGTACGGGCCGTGGTGGCCGACGTGGAGGGGCACGACCTCGCGGCCGTGTCGACGGTCTCCGCCCTCCTCGGCGCCTTCCGGGAAGCCGTGCTCGACGACCCGGACCTGGCGGCGGTGGCGGCCCGCCTGGACCGCCGCCTGGTCGTCGACTCGGCCGCCGTCGAGCACGCGGAACTCTTCGCGACCGCGGTACTGCTGGAGTTCCCGGCCGACGGGAAGACCGTGCACGTCGTGTCCTGCGGACATCCGCCGCCCCTGCTGCTGCGCGACGGCACGGCGACGGAACTGTCGCTCGACCCCGCCCCGCCGCTCGGCCTCGGGCTCGCAGACCTGGCCGCGCCCTCCGTCACCGTGCTGCCGCTGCGCCCCGGGGACCGCCTGCTGGCCCACACGGACGGTGTCACCGAGGCCCGCGACGCGCGGGGCGACTTCTACCCGCTCGCCGCCCGCCTCTCCACGATGGTGACGACGGCGCCCGCGCCGGAGGAGGAACTCGGCGCGCTCGCGGAGACGGTCCTCGCCGACCTGGCGCGCTTCGCGCACGGCGGCGTGGAGGACGACGTGGCCCTGCTGCTCCTGGAACCGGGAAACGACTGACTCGCGCACGCACCGCCGATCCGCGGGAAGCGGCCCGCCCGTCGTGCCGCCGACGCCGGAGGAGCGCGCCCCGCCGAACGGCCCGAGGGGTTACGGGGAGGCCCGTCGCCATGTCGTGCCGGGCTGCGGAGTCGTCTGCCGGGTGCCTTGCGGGGAGGCCCGTCGCCACGTCGTGCCCAGCTACGGAGCCGTCTGCCGAACCGCTCGCAGGATTACGGGAAGGCCCGGCGCACGTCTCGCCGGGCCAGCCAGGGGGGAGCCGTCCGCCGACCGGCTGGGAAGGGCACGGGAAGCGGCCCGCCGGTCGCCGAAGCGCCCCTTCGTCGCGGGAGGAAGCGGTCCGCTAGTTCCCGAACCTCTCCCAGAGCTGCGGGTAGCGGTCCGCCAGCACCCCGTCGTCGTCCAGATCGATCGGCGTGCCCTGCGGCTCCGCCGCCTGGGCCGGAACCCCCAGGTCCGGCGCGACCGCCCCGGTCAGCTGCTCGTACGCCTCGTCCGCCGCGTAGCCCAACTCCTCCCCGTCCCCGTCGATCTCGTCGTCGAAGTCGTCGAGCAGCCCGGCCAGGTCGTCCGGCTCGTGCAGCGCGCCCTCGAAGACCTCCCGGCCCTGGCCGATCAGCCAGCACCGGAAGTAGTCGAAGGCGTCGTCGCTCGCCGAGCCCAGCAGGACCGAGGCGGCCCCCCACAGATCCCAGCGGTAGGCGCGGTTGTACCGCACCTCGAAGTGTCTGGCGAAGTCGAGCACGGCGTCGGGGTCGAGCTGGAGCAGTCGCTCGACCAACAGGTCGGCGTGGTCCTCGGGGTCGCCCTCGGCGGCCTCGCGGGTGCTGTCGACCGTCTCCCAGAATTCCGTCTCGTCCATCACGAGGTACAGCATCCGGCCTGCGGGGGCGCGACGCACGCGGAGGGGGCGGCAGGGGAACGTCTCCTTTCTCACACCTTCTTTCCCGACCTCCGGTTCCCGGCCGTCCGGGGCCCGGTGTGACCGTCCCACGATTCACTCGTTTGAAGGGCAAGCGACGCACGCACTCTCACCCTCAAAGGGGTTGCCCTCGCCATGGACACGCAAGACCGCACGGAGCGCACCGCGGCTCCCGAAGGCCCACTGAGCGTGGCACAGGCCGAAGCCGCGCTGGTCGAGCACTATCCGCGCCTCGTCCGACTCGCCTTTATCACCCTCCCGCCCGCCCTGGGCCGCCACCGCCGGGTGCTCGTCGCCCACGGCATCGCCCAGCGCGCGCTCCCGGCCCGCACACGGCCCGCCCCGCGGACCGCCCCGGGCGTCCCGAACCAGCGCGCCGCCCCCGTCGGCACGGGTCCCGGGAGCGCCTACGCCGCGCTGCGCGCCCGGGTGCTGCGCGAGTCCCTGGCGTACGGGAAGCGGCCCGGCTGGTGGCCCGGCCGCGTCCCCGGCCCGGACCGGCTGCGGCACCTGCTGCCCGCCGTGTGGGGGCTGCGGGTCTTCCCCGCCGCGGGCGGCGCCGACGAACTGGCCCTGGAGCAGGCCCTGTCCGGGGCGGACGCCGCCACCCGTGCCGCCCTCGCGCTCCGCCGCGCCGAAGACCTGACGGAGGACCGCACCCGCGATCTCCTCGCCGAGGCCGGGGTCGCCGAACCCGCGCTCGCCCTGCGCACCGCCGAGCGGCTCGCCACGAAGGCCCTCGGCGAGCCCGCCGAGGGGACTGGACACCCCCTGCTGTCCGGCGAGTTCGACCCCTGTTTCGTGCACACCCGGCCCACCGACCTGCTGCGCCGCCGCCACCGGCTGCGTACCGCCGGGGCGGCCCTCGTCGTCGCCGCGGTGGCCGCCGCGACCCTGCCCCTGGTGCTGCGGGAGGGGCAGGGCCCGCAGGAACGCGAGGCGGCCACCGGCACCCGCAACGCCTCCATAACCCAACGGGTCACGGACCCCCGCAACCTGGTGCGGGCCGAGGACGACGAGTGGGCCGACACCTCGCGCGTCGACTTCACCGTCTGGCCGGCGCGCGGCGACCGCCGGGACGACCTCGCGCTGCTCGACCGCGCCCTCAAGGTGTGGTCCGCTCCGGCCCGGACGGTACGGATCTCCAGCACTCCCGGCACCGGCACCGCGCCGCCCGTCGAGCCGCCCCGGCTGCTGTACGCGGGCGACGTCGACGGCACCGCGGTGGTCCTGTTCAACGACGGTGACCGCACGGTCCGGTACGCCGAGCCCGCCGACGCCTCGCAGCCCCCGGTGCTGGACTTCGCCCGTACCGACGACGCCGACGTGGTGACCGGGGCGGCCCTGGTCGTCACCCGGAGCGGTTCCGCCTCCCGCTTCCTGCTCGCCCCGTGGATCGACGAGACCCGCACCCGCGACCTGCTCAGGCCCGCCGCGCCCGGCGGCGAGCCGGCGGTGCGCGGCGACGGCGTCACCGCGGCGGTGCCCAGGCCGGGCGCGGGCGGCACGTGCGACTCCTGGCCCGCCCTCCAGCTCCGCTCCTCCGAACGGATCGTCGAGAACCACGCCTTCCTGCTGACCGACCTCGGTGACCTGGCGCCCGTGCATCTCACCTACACCCCGCCGCCGGGCAGCGGCGCCCCCGCCCGGCAGCCGCGCGAGGCCACCAGCGCGGCGGCGCTGGCGAACTGGGCGCGCACCGCCTGCCACCTGCCCTCGCTGCGCGGCGCGGGAGTGCGCGCCGTCAACAACTGGGTGTACGCGCAGCAGACCCTGCCGGAAGGGGCGGGCCGGGCCGACTGGGTGTGCACCCGGGCCGACACCTGGCGGGGGCCGGGCCGGGTCCTGGTGCAGCTCCAGCTGCCCGGCACACCGCCCACGGCACTCGGGGCGCCGGTCGTCGAGGCGCGGGACACCGCGTCGTGCAGCCGGTTCGGCCAGCACGTCCTCGCGGGCGCGGGCTGGAAGGGGCCGAAATCGGGCGACTGGTACCTGCTCGCCGCCGGCAGCCGCAAGGTGCAGAGGATCCAGGCGACCGGTGGAGTGAAGGCCGACGCGAACGGGACCACCATGGCCGTGCGCGCGCCCCGGGGCGTGAAGGCCGAGCTGCGGGCCCGGATGGCGGACGGGTCGACGCTCGAAGGGCTGCGGTGAGGCACCGGGTCCCTTCCGCCGACTCATCCCGACAGAAGGTGTCGGGATGGGGCGGCATCCTCGTGCGTACGAACGACGAAGGAGCCGTGATGAACGCAGTACAGCCCGACCTGACCGGACGGATCACCCTGGTCGCCGGCGCGACCAGGGGCGCCGGGCGCGCCATCGCCGTGGAACTGGGGGCGAAGGGCGCCACCGTGTACGTCACCGGGCGCACCACCCGCGACAGGGTCAGCGAGGTCGGCCGGACGAGCGAGACCATCGAGGAGACCGCGGAACTCGTCACCGCGGCGGGCGGCGAGGGCATCGCCGTACCCACCGACCACCTGGAGCCCGACCAGGTCCGGGCGCTGGTCGAGCGGATCGACCGGGAGCGGGGGCGGCTGGACGTGCTCGTCAACGACGTCTGGGGCGGCGAACACCTCGTCGAGTTCGGCAAGAAGATGTGGGAGACCGAACTCGCCCAGGGGCTGCGGATGCTCGAACTCGGCGTCAGGAGCCACATCGTGACGAGCAGTTGTGCGCTGCCCCTGCTGGTCCGGCACGAGGGCGGCCTCGTCGTCGAGGTCACGGACGGCACGGCGGAGACGAACCGCGTCTTCCGCGAGGACTTCTACTACGACCTCGCGAAGAACGCGCCGATCCGCATGGCGTCCAACCTGGCCCACGACCTGGCCGACGTGGGCGGGACCGCGGTGTCGGTGACGCCCGGTTTCCTGCGCTCCGAGCAGATGCTCGACCACTTCGGGGTGACCGAGGCGAACTGGCGGGACGCGATCGCCAAGGAGCCGACCTTCGCGATCGCGGAGTCACCGGTGTTCGTGGGGCGGGCGGTGGCGCACCTGGCCGCGGACCCGGATCGGGCCCGGTGGAGCGGACAGTCGCTGTCCAGCGGACAGCTGGCGAAGGAGTACGGCTTCACCGACGCGGACGGGTCACGCCCGGACGCGTGGGGGTACCTGTCCCGCGTCACCGCCGGCGACGAGGAAGCCCTCCCGGAGCACTACCGCTGAGCCCCCGCCGCCCCCCGCCGTCCACCCCCTCCCCTCGGGCGGGGCCGCCCACCACTTCCCCTCGGTGTCCCCTTGGGCGGGGCCGCCCACCACTTCCCCCCGGTAGCCCCTTTGGGCGGCGGGGCCGCCCCCCGGGGTGCGGGGGTACCTCCCTGCACGAGCGAAGCCGAGTGCTTGGGGGAGGGCGGGCAAGGGGGCGGCCCCCCGCGACGCGCCCCGCCCCCGCGATGCGCCCCCACGTGCTCCGCCCCCGCCCACGAAGTACCCCGCCCCCGCCCACGAAGTACCCCGCCCCCGCCCACGAAGCGCCCCGCTTCTGTACCACGCCCCCTACGAGCCCCTCCGTCCCCTACAGGCCCCCCGCACCCCCGTAAAGCCCCGCCAACCGCCTCCCCGTCTCCGCCATCCGCCCCCGCAGCTCCTCCGGCCCCAGCACCTCCACCTCCGCCCCCAGTCCCAGCAACTGGGTGTACGCCACCTCCACGGACTCCACCCGCAGGGTGACCCGGACCCAGCCCGCCGCGTCCGGTGGCTCCGCCGCCGCCAGCGCCTCGCGGGAGGCCATCGCGTCGGTCACCCGGGGGAGCGCCGCCGCCCCCGCCGCGGAGAGGCGCAGCCTCACCTCGTCCCGCAGCAGGGAGCGCGCGAAGTCCGCCGCCCGGGAGGCCCAGAATCCGGGCAGGTCGAAGTCCGCGTCGCGTACGAAGGGTTCGTCGGTCACGACGGCCGCGGTGAAGCGCTCCAGGCGGTACACCCGTACGTCCCCCGGCCCGGCGACCCGCGCGCAGACGTACCAGATGCCGCCCTTGAGCACGAGCCCGTACGGATCCAGGCGCCGTTCCACCTCGCGGTCGTTGCGCCGGTAGCGGGCCCGTACCACCCGGTCGCCCCACACCGCCTCGGCGAGCGCGGGCAGCAGCTCCGGGGTGTGCGGTTCCTGGTACCAGCCGGGGGCGTCCAGGTGGAAGCGCTGCGCCGCGTTCGTGGACGCGTCCCGGAGCGAGGGCAGCAGCGCCGCCGACACCTTGAGCCGGGCCGCCGACGCCGCGTCCTCCAGGCCCATCTCCCGCAGCGCCCCCGGGAGCCCGGACAGGAAGAGGGCCTCGGCCTCGCTGCGGGCCAGCCCGGTCAGCCTCGTGCGGTATCCGCCGACGAGCCGGTAGCCGCCGTCCCTGCCCCGGTTCGAGCAGACCGGGACGCCCGCCTCCGAGAGCGCCTGCGCGTCGCGCTGGACCGTCCGCTCGGACACCTCCAGCTCCCGCGCCAGCTCCGCGGCCGTCATCGTCGGCCGGGACTGGAGCAACAGCACCATCTTGATCAAACGAGCAGCGCGCATGAGGTCATCATGCGCGCTGCCACTGACAGCCGGGCCGTGCGCCCGACGGGTACTTCCGCTGCGACGGGAGCTACAGGCCGTAACGCTCCCGGGCCTCCTTGACCGCCGAGGCCGGGACCGAGCCCTGCTTCGCCAGCCGGGCCAGGGTCGCCACGACGACCGACTGCGCGTCGACGCCGAAGTGGCGGCGGGCCGCCTCCCGGGTGTCGGAGATGCCGAAGCCGTCCGTGCCCAGCGAGGTGTAGTCCTGCTCGACCCACTGGCTGATCTGGTCGGGGACCTGACGCATCCAGTCGCTGACCGCGACGACCGGGCCCGGCGCGTCCGCCAGCGCGGCGGTCACGTACGGGGTGCGGATCTCGCCCCGCAGCGCCGCCTCGTCGGCCTCCAGCGCGTCGCGGCGCAGCTCGCCCCACGAGGTCGCGGACCACACGTCGGCGAACACGCCCCAGTCGGCGGCCAGCAGCTCCTGGGCCTCCAGGGCCCAGTGGATCGCCGTGCCGGAGGCGAGCAGCTGGGCGCGCGGGGCGTCCGGCGAGGTCGCGGCGGCGGCGTCCTTGAACTTGTACAGGCCCTTGACGATGCCCTCCTCGACGCCCTCGGGCATCGCGGGCTGCGGCATCGGCTCGTTGTAGACGGTCAGGTAGTAGAAGACGTCCTCCGGGTTCTCCCCGTACATCCGCTTCAGGCCGTCCTGGACGATCACCGCGACCTCGTACGCGAACGCCGGGTCGTAGTTCAGCGACGCGGGGTTGGTGGAGGCGATGAGGTGCGAGTGGCCGTCCGCGTGCTGGAGGCCCTCGCCGGTCAGCGTCGTGCGGCCGGCGGTCGCGCCGACGATGAAGCCCTTGCCGAGCTGGTCGGCGAGCTGCCACATCTGGTCGCCGGTCCGCTGCCAGCCGAACATCGAGTAGAAGATGTAGAACGGGATCATCGTCTCGCCGTGCGTGGAGTACGCGGTCGACGCGGCGATGAAGTCCGCCATGGCCCCGGCTTCGGTGATGCCCTCGTTGAGGACCTGACCGTCCTTGGCCTCCTTGTAGTACATCAGCTGGTCGCGGTCGACCGGGTCGTAGGTCTGGCCGAGCGGCGAGTAGATGCCCGCGGAGGGGAACAGCGCCTCCATGCCGAAGGTGCGCGCCTCGTCGGGGACGATCGGCACCCAGCGCTTCCCGGTCTCCTTGTCGCGCATCAGGTCCTTCACCAGGCGGACGAACGCCATGGTGGTGGCCATGCCCTGCTTGGACCCCTTCTTCAGGGCGGCGAAGGACTTCTCCGCGGGCTGCGGCAGCGGCGCGACGGGGTGCGTGCGGCGGGCCGGGGCCGGGCCGCCGAGGGCCGCGCGGCGCTCCTGGAGGTAGCGGACCTCGGGGGAGTCGGCGCCCGGATGGCCGTACGGGACGAGGGTCTCGTCCAGCTCGGAGTCCGGAATGGGCAGCTCCAGGAGGTCGCGCATCGCGCGGAACTCCTTGCCGGTGAGCTTCTTCATCTGGTGGTTGGCGTTGCGCGACTCGAAGCCGGGGCCGAGCGTGTAGCCCTTCACCGTCTGGGCGAGGATCACGGTCGGCGCACCCTTGTGCTCGACGGCCGCCTTGTACGCCGCGTACACCTTGCGGGCCTCGTGGCCGCCGCGCGAGGTGTGGAAGCACTCGGCGATCTTGGCGTCGGTGAGGACGTCGGCGAGCTGCTTGAGCGCGGGCTCCGCACCGAAGAAGTGCTCGCGGATGTAGGCCACGTCGCGCGTCGCGTAGGTCTGGAACTGGGCGTCGGGGACGGCGCGCAGCCGGCGTACCAGCGCGCCCGTCGTGTCGAGCTGGAACAGCTCGTCCCAGGCCGAGCCCCACAGCGTCTTGACGACGTTCCAGCCGGCGCCCCGGAAAGCGCCCTCCAGCTCCTGCACGACGCGGAAGTTGGCGCGGACCGGGCCGTCCAGGCGCTGCAGGTTGCAGTTGATGACGAAGGTCAGGTTGTCCAGGCCCTCGCGGGCGGCCAGCGAGAGGGCCGCCGTCGCCTCGGGCTCGTCCATCTCGCCGTCGCCGAGGAACGCCCAGACGTGGGAGTTCGAGGTGTCCTTGATCCGGCGGTTCTCCAGGTAGCGGTTGAAGCGCGCCTGGTAGACGGCGGACAGCGGGCCGAGGCCCATGGAGACGGTGGGGAACTCCCACAGCCACGGGAGGCGGCGGGGGTGCGGGTAGGAGGGGAGGCCGTTGCCGCCCGCCTCCTGCCGGAAGTTGTCGAGCTGCTGCTCGTCGAGGCGGCCGTCGAGGAAGGCGCGCGCGTAGATGCCGGGGGAGGCGTGGCCCTGGATGTAGAGCTGGTCGCCCGAGCCGTCCCCCTCCTTGCCGCGGAAGAAGTGGTTGAAGCCGGTCTCGTACAGCCAGGCCGCGGAGGCGAACGTCGCGATGTGGCCGCCCACGCCGAACCGCGAACCGCGGGTCACCATGGCCGCCGCGTTCCAGCGGTTCCAGGCGGTGATCCGGCTCTCCATCTCCAGGTCGCCGTCGAAGGCGGGCTCGGAGGCGGTCGGGATGGTGTTGACGTAGTCCGTCTCCAGCAGCTTCGGCAGGGCGAGCCCGGCGGCCTCGGCGTGCTGGAGGGTGCGCCGCATCAGGTACTCGGCGCGGTTCGAGCCGGCGGCCTTGGCGACGGCGTCGAGGGAGGCCGCCCATTCGGCGGTCTCTTCGGTGTCGCGGTCCGGGAGCTGGTCGAGCTCGCTCGGAAGCTTGCGTACGGAGTCGGTCATGACGCCGCCTTCCGGTAAAGGAGGGGGTGGGGGTGGAGAAGTGGATCAGGGGGTCGTATCCGGCAGGACGGGACCCGGGGTGCGGGACCTGATGAGGTCCGTCGACGACTGTAAGCAACTGATCGATGATCGATCAAAGCTTGGGAGCAAAAAAGTGCCCCGGGAGCAGAAGTAGGCATTCGGTGCCACCGAAATGGGCACGAAGTGTCAGGATCAATCAGGGCAGAACGGACAAAACGCGAGGGTGTCGCACTTGTCTCACCGACCGTCCCGTCGTCCGTCTCACGCGCGCGGCGCACACCCCAGCACGTGCGCCTTCACTCGTTCGCCGATCCTGGGGTCCCGCCGCCGGAAGGCGTCCACCAGTTCTTCGTGCTCCTCCGCGTACGACTTCTGCACCGTGCCCAGCCAGCGGATCGACAGCGCGGTGAACACCTCGATCCCCAGGCCCTCCCAGGTGTGCAGCAGCACCCCGTTGCCCGCCGCCCGCACCAGCTCCCGGTGGAAGCCCACCGTGTGCCGCACCTGCGCCTCCCCGTCGGCCGCCCGGTCCGCCGCGTACAGCGCCACCACGTGCGGCTCCAGCGCGGAGACGTCGTCCGCGAGCACCGGCGCGGCCAGCTCGGCGGCGATCTGCTCCAGGCCCGCCCGCACCGGATAGCTCTCCTCCAGGTCGGCGGCGGTCAGGTTCCGCACCCGCACGCCCTTGTTCGGAGCCGACTCGATCAGCCGCAGCGTCTCCAGTTCCCGCAGCGCCTCCCGTACGGGCGTCTGGCTGACCTCCAGCTCGGTGGCGATCCTGCGCTCCACGATCCGCTCGCCCGGCTTCCAGCGCCCGCTGACGATCCCCTCGACGATGTGCTCGCGGATCTGCTCGCGGAGCGAGTGGACGACGGGCGGGGTCATGGGGGCTCCTTCGGGAAAACCGGCGCGCTGGGTAGACCATACGGCTGCGCCCCCGCCCGGAAGGGACCCGGGCGGGGGCGCGGACGTGCGGCGGAGGCGTGTTACAGGCCGAGCTCGACCTCGAACTCGCCGGCCTCCAGGATCGCCTTGACCGCGGTCAGGTAACGGGCCGCGTCGGCGCCGTCCACCAGACGGTGGTCGTAGGACAGCGACAGGTACGTCATGTCGCGGATCGCGATGGTCTCGCCCAGGTCCGGGTGGTTGATGACCACGGGACGCTTGACGGTGGCGCCGATGCCCAGGATGCCCACCTGGTTCGGCGGCACGATGACCGTGTCGAACAGCGCACCGCGCGAGCCGGTGTTGCTGACGGTGAAGGTCGCACCGGACAGCTCGTCCGGCGTGATCTTGTTGCCGCGGACCTTGCCGGCCAGTTCGGCGGTCTTCTTCGCGATGCCCGCCAGGTTGAGGTCACCGGCACCCTTGATGACCGGGGTCATCAGGCCCTTCTCGGAGTCCACGGCGATGCCGATGTTCTCCGAGTCGAAGTAGGTGATGGTGCCCTCGTCCTCGTTGATCCGGGCGTTGACGACCGGGTGGGCCTTCAGCGCCTGGGCCGCGGCCTTGACGAAGAACGGCATCGGGGACAGCTTGACGCCCTCACGGGCGGCGAAGGAGTCCTTGGCGGCGGCGCGCAGCTTCATCAGCTTCGTGATGTCCACCTCAAGGACCGAGGTGAGCTGCGCCTGGCCGTGCAGGGCCTTCATCATGTTGTCGCCGATGACCTTGCGCATGCGGGTCATCTTGACCGTCTGACCGCGCAGCGGCGAGACCTCCAGGGCCGGGGCCTTGGCGGACGCGGCCGGAGCGGCGGCCGGAGCAGGGGCCTTGGCGGCCTCGGCGGCGGCCACGACGTCCTGCTTGCGGATGCGACCGCCGACGCCGGTGCCCTTGACCTGGCCCAGGTCGACGCCGTTCTCGGCGGCGAGCTTGCGGACCAGCGGGGTCACGTACGCGCCGTCGTCACCCGAGGTCGCGGCCGGAGCCGGGGCCTTGGCGGCCGGGGCGGCCGCGGGGGCCGTCTGGGCCGGCGAAGGAGCGGCGGCCGGAGCGGCCGGGGCCGGGTCCGGAGCGGCGGGGGTCTCCTTCGGAGCCTCCTGCTTCGGCGCCTCCTGCTGGGGCGCTTCCTGCTTCGGAGCTTCCTGCCGGGGGGCCTCCTCCTGCTTCGGCGCCTCCTGCGCGGGAGCAGGGGCGGCGGCCGGGGCCGCGCCCTTCGCCCCGATGACGGCGAGCTTCGCGCCGACCTCGGCGGACTCGTCCTCGGCGACGACGATCTCCAGGAGAACGCCCGAGACGGGGGCCGGGATCTCGGTGTCGACCTTGTCGGTCGAGACTTCGAGCAGCGGCTCGTCCTCGGTGACCTCCTCGCCGACCTCCTTCAGCCAGCGGGTGACGGTGCCCTCGGTGACGCTCTCGCCGAGCGCCGGAAGGGTGACGTCGGTGCCCTCGGCGGAGCCGGAGGCGGCGGGGGCCTCCTGCTGGGGGGCCTCCTCCTGCTTCGGCGCCTCGGCGGCGGGGGCCTCCTGCGCGGGAGCCTCCTCCTGGGCCGGAGCCTCTTCGGCGGCCGGCGCGGCGGCCTCGGAGCCACCGCCCGAACCGTCGTCGATGATCGCGAGTTCGGCGCCGATCTCCACGGTCTCGTCCTCGGCGACCTTGATGGAGGCCAGGATGCCCGCGGCCGGGGCCGGGATCTCGGTGTCGACCTTGTCGGTCGAGACTTCGAGCAGCGGCTCGTCGGCCTCGACGCGCTCGCCCTCGGCCTTGAGCCAACGGGTGACGGTGCCCTCGGTGACGCTCTCGCCGAGCGCCGGCAGGGTTACGGAAACCGACATGGTTTCAGTTGCTCCTAACGAAATGTGCGGAAGTGGTCGTCGCGCCCGGACTAAAGCTATTAGTCGTGGGAGTGAAGCGGCTTGCCGGCGAGGGCCAGGTGGGCCTCTCCGAGCGCCTCGTTCTGCGTCGGGTGCGCGTGGATGAGCTGCGCGACCTCGGCCGGCAGGGCTTCCCAGTTGTAGATGAGCTGCGCTTCGCCGACCTGCTCGCCCATACGGTCACCGACCATGTGGACGCCGACCACGGCACCGTCCTTGACCTGGACGAGCTTGATCTCGCCCGCGGTCTTGAGGATCTTGCTCTTGCCGTTGCCGGCGAGGTTGTACTTCAGAGCGACGACCTTGTCCGCACCGTAGATCTCCTTGGCCTTGGCCTCGGAGAGACCGACCGAGGCGACCTCGGGGTGGCAGTACGTCACCTTCGGGACACCGTCGTAGTCGATCGGCACGGTCTTGAGACCGGCGAGACGCTCCGCCACCAGGATGCCCTCGGCGAAGCCGACGTGCGCGAGCTGGAGGGTCGGGACGAGGTCGCCGACGGCCGAGATCGTCTCGACGTTGGTGCGCATGTACTCGTCGACGAGGACGTAGCCGCGGTCCATCGCGACGCCCTGCTCCTCGTAACCGAGGCCCTGCGAGACCGGGCCGCGGCCGATCGCGACCAGCAGCACCTCCGCCTCGAAGGTCTTGCCGTCCGCCAGGGTGACCTTGACGCCGTTGTCGGTGTACTCGGCGCTCTGGAAGAAGGTGCCCAGGTTGAACTTGATGCCGCGCTTGCGGAACGCGCGCTCCAGGAGCTTCGAGCTGTTCTCGTCCTCGACCGGCACGAGGTGCTTGAGGCCCTCGATGATCGTGACGTCCGCGCCGAAGGACTTCCACGCCGAGGCGAACTCGACGCCGATGACGCCGCCGCCCAGGATGATCGCCGACTCCGGGACGCGGTCCAGGACCAGCGCGTGGTCCGAGGAGAGGACGCGGTTGCCGTCGATCTCCAGGCCCGGCAGCGACTTCGGCACGGAGCCGGTCGCCAGGAGCACGTGCCGGCCCTGGACGCGCTGTCCGTTCACGTCGACGGAGGTCGGGGAGGACAGACGGCCCTCGCCCTCGATGTACGTCACCTTGCGGGAGGCGACGAGACCCTGGAGGCCCTTGTACAGGCCGGCGATCACGTCGTCCTTGTACTTGTGCACGCCCGCGATGTCGATGCCCTCGAAGGTGGCCTTGACGCCGAACTGCTCGCTCTCGCGGGCCTGGTCGGCGATCTCGCCCGCGTGCAGCAGGGCCTTCGTGGGGATGCAGCCGTTGTGCAGGCAGGTGCCGCCGAGCTTGTTCTTCTCGATCAGAGCGACGTCGAGGCCCAGCTGGGCGCCGCGCAGAGCCGCGGCGTAACCGCCACTGCCACCGCCGAGGATCACTAGGTCGAAAACGGTGCTGGCGTCGTTCGCCACGTCACGTCCTCCATGCATGTGCGCCGGTCGCCGGTCGTCGAAGACCGGGCGGCGGGGGTGTACGGCCGCTTGTTGTTCGGCCCTGTGGTGGGGGCCCTGTCCTGCCGGTGAACCATCTTCGCACTTGTTGACGGATGGCGGGACGCCGGGCCGGGTCCTGAGACGGAGGCACACCGCGCCTCAGGGGATGGAAACGCGTACGTACGTACAAATATTTCGTCGAGGGCGAAACCGTACGTGCGCGCGCACGGCCCCGGGGAGCCCGGGGCCGTGCGGACACGGAGGTCAGCCGAGGTCGCCGGCGGCCGTGCGCTCCGCCAGCCTCACCAGCGTGCGGATCGAGGCGCCGGTGCCGCCCTTGGGCGTGTAGCCGAACGGGGCGGCCTCGTGGAAGGCCGGGCCCGCGATGTCCAGGTGCGCCCAGGCGATGTCCTCGCCGACGAACTCCTGGAGGAACAGGCCGGCGACCAGGCCGCCGCCCATCCGCTCGCCCATGTTGGCGATGTCGGCGGTCTCGGAGTTCATGCCCTTGCGCAGCTCGGCCGGCAGCGGCATCGGCCAGGACTGCTCACCGACCTCCTCCGCGATCTCGTGGATCGCGGTGCGGAAGGACTCGTCGTTGCCCATGATGCCGAAGGTGCGGTTGCCCAGCGCCACCATCATGGCGCCGGTCAGGGTCGCGACGTCGACGATCGCGTCCGGCTTCTCCTCCGAGGCGCGGGTCAGCGCGTCGGCCAGGACCAGGCGGCCCTCGGCGTCGGTGTTGAGGACCTCGACGGTCTTGCCGCTGTACATCCGCAGCACGTCGCCGGGGCGCGTGGCGGTGCCCGACGGCATGTTCTCGGCGAGCGCCAGCCAGCCGGTGACGTTGACCTTGAGGCCGAGGCGGGCGACCGCGACGACGGAGGCGAACACGGCGGCGGCGCCGGCCATGTCGCACTTCATCGTCTCGTTGTGGCCGGCCGGCTTGAGGGAGATGCCGCCCGAGTCGTAGGTGATGCCCTTGCCGACGAAGGCCAGGGACTTCGACGCCTTGGCGTGGGTGTAGGAGATCCGCACCAGGCGCGGGCCGTGGGCCGAGCCCTGGCCGACGCCGAGGATGCCGCCGAAGCCGCCCTTGGCCAGAGCCTTCTCGTCGAGGATCTGGATCTTGAGGCCGTGCTCCTTGGCGGCGGCCTGGGCCACCGCGGCGAAGGACTCCGGGTAGAGGTCGTTCGGCGGGGTGTTCACCAGGTCGCGGGCCCGGTTGATCTCCTCCGCGACGGCGGCGGCACGCTCCGCGGCGGCCTTGAACGCCTTGTCGCGCGGCTTCGTGCCGAGCAGGGTGACCTCCGCGAGCGGCAGCTTGGCGTCGCCCTTGTCCTCGCCCTGGTCCTGGTACGCCGTGAAGCCGTACGCGCCGAGCAGCGCGCCCTCTCCGATCGCCTCCGCGTCCTCGACGGACCCGACGGGCAGTGCGAATCCGGCCTTCTTGACCCCGGTCAGCGCGCGGGCGGCGGAGCCGGCGGCGCGGCGCAGGGACTCGGTGGCGTACGCCTCGTCCTTCTCCGGGACCGGGCCGAGGCCGACGGCGAGCACGAGGGGGGTCTTCAGGCCGCCGGAGAGGACCGGGAGCTTGGTCACCTCACCCTCGGCGCCGCCGGCACCCAGGGTCTCCAGGACGGAGGCCAGCTTTCCGCCGAAGGCCTTGTCCACGGCCTCCGCGCCGGAGGTGACGACCGGACCCTTGGGGCCCTTGGCAATGCCGATGACGAGCGCGTCGGCGCGCAGCGTCGCGGCACCGGAGGTGCTGAGAGTGAGAACAGTCACGGTGGTGAAATCTCGCTTCCTGAGTTCCTGGGGGTGGCGGGAGTGTGCGCCTGTCCGCCCGAGCCTACGCGCGCTCGGGTGCTTCGATCACGGTGGCGAGCGGTTCACTCATCAGTGGTGTCTCTCCGAGGTTTCCGAACCGCAGAGCGTGAGCGATGCGTCACACTCGCCGTAGTTCGTGCGAAGGATCGGATGATTGCTTCGCATGATTTCCACAGGTCTTGCCTTCCGCGTCCGCAAGGATGACGTAATGAGGACCTTCGAGGGGGAGGGGAGTACGCGATGGCGTACCGGAACGGAACGACAGGTGTGACGCGGGCGCGCAGAGCGGGGGCGGCCCTGCTGAGCGCCGGACTGCTCGGCTCGGCGCTGGCGTTGGCGCCCACCGGAGCGGTCGCCGCTCCGACGCCGCCGCGCATCGACCTGAGGGTGCTCGTCGTCGACGACGGCGGAGCGGCCGTGGACGCCGTCACCGACGAACTGCGCAGCACGGGCGTGCCGTACACGACCGTCGAGCTCGGCGCGGCCGGGCGCCCGGTGATCGACGCGGCGTTCCTCAGTGACAGCGTGGACGGCCGCCCGCGCGCCAAGTACCAGGGCGTGGTGCTGCCCAACGAGGCCCCCTTCGGAGCCGGTTCGCCGGAGTCGGCGGCCCTGACGGCGTACGAGAAGACCTTCGGCGTACGGCAGGTCAACGCCTACACCTGGGCACACCCGGGCGTCGGGCTCGACTACACCAACCAGGACGGGTACGCGGGCAGCCTCGACGGCGTCGACGCGACCGTCACCGCCGCCGGCCGGGCCGGACCGTTCGGCTACCTGGACGGGCCGCTGGAGTTCGAGGACAACTCGGACACGGTGCTGGAGAGTTACGGGTACGTCGCCCGGCCCCGTGAGGGCTTCACCAGTTACGTCGACGCCCCCACCGGGGTCGGTGCGACACGGGGCAGCCTGGTCGGCGAGTACGCCCACGACGGGCGCCGCGAACTGGTCGTCACCTTCGCCTACAACAAGTACCAGCGGCAGTTCCGGGTGCTGGCGCGCGGGGTCGTGGAGTGGCTGACCCAGGGCGTACACCTGGGACAGAGCCGCAACTACTTCTCCGTTCACGTCGACGACGTCTTCGCCCCCGATGCTCGCTGGGACAGCGCGCTCAACTGCACGCCGGGCGACTTCGACTGCGAGGGCGGTGAGCAGGAGGGTGAGCGTCCGATCCGCATGACCGCGGCCGACGCCCAGTACACCGCCCAGTGGCAGCGCGAGCGCGGCTTCCTGCTCGACATGGTGTACAACGCCGGGGCGGGCGAGGAGTGGAAGGCCGAGCACGGCGGCACCGACGCGCTGACCGCGCGGCTGGTGGCCGACCGGTCGCAGTACCGCTGGATCAACCACACGTACACGCACCCCTTCCTGGGATGCACGCAGGACAACACGGTCGTGCCGTGGAAGTGCGCCACCGACGCGACCGGCAAGACGCTGTGGATGAGCCGCGCCGAGATCGCCAAGCAGATCTCCGACAACCACAAGTGGGCGGTGGCCAGGGGCATCGGCGTCGATCGCACGGAACTCGTCACCGGTGAGCACTCCGGGCTGAGGACCACCCCGCAGCAGCCCGTGGACAACCCGAACCTGGCTCCCGCCCTCGCCGACAACGGCGTGAAGTGGATCGCGAGCGACGCCTCCCGCGAGCCGCAGCAGCGGGCCGTCGGCACGGCAGGGGCGCTGACCGTGCCCCGCCACCCGATGAACGTGTACTACAACGTGGGCACCGCCGCGGAGATGACCGACGAGTACAACTGGATCTACAGCAGCAGGGCCGACGGCGGCAGCGGCGCCTGCGAGGACAACCCGGCCTCCACCTGCCTGCCGGCCCCGCTCGACACCGCCACCGGCTACGGGTCCTACATCGTGCCCCAGGAGGCGCGCACCGCACTCGGCCACGTCATCGCCAACGACCCGCGCCCGCACTACGTCCACCAGTCCAACCTGGCGGAGGAGCGGCTGCTCTACCCGGTCCTGGACAAGGTCCTGGCGGACTACCGCGGCCTCTTCGCGGACAACACGCCCGTGGTGAACCCGCGCCAGCGCGACGTCGGCGTCGAGTTCACGCGCCGCGCGGCCTGGGACAAGGCCCTCGCCGCCGGGAAGGTCACCGCGTACCGCATCGGTGACACCGTCACCGTGAAGGCGCCGTCGGGGGTCGTCGCGCCGGTCACCGCTCCGGAGGGAACCAGGAAGCAACTGCTTCTCGGAACGAGCGTGTTCGGGTCTCCGTACGCCGGACAGCGCTCCGCGTGGACCGGTCCTGAGGCACTCCGGTCCGCTGTCACACTGAAGCTGCCGACCGCTCCGACCGCTCCGTAACGCCGTCGGGCCGCGGTGGGCCGCCGCGGCCCGACCCGTCACAGCCATCGGCAACTCGTCCTGGGGGGACACGTACATGAGCCGTGGGCGTCATGTCAGCATGCTCACCGAAGGCACCTACCCGCATGTCCAGGGGGGTGTCAGCACCTGGTGCGATCAACTGGTGCGCGGCATGCCCGACGTCGATTTCCATGTCGTGTCCCTCACGGGCAGCGGGCGCGAGCCCGTCACCTGGGAGCTGCCGGCCAACGTCTACCGGCACAGCGTGGTGCCCCTGTGGGGTCCCGCCGACGGCTCGCGCAGGTCCCGTCTCCGGGGGCGGACCCGACGCGACTTCATCGGCACCTACGAACGCTTCCTGCTGTCCGTGCTGGACCCGTCGGCCGGCTGCGACTTCGGCCGCGAGCTGTTCGCGCTCGCCGAACTCGCCCGGCAGGGACGGCTGACCGCCGCGCTGAGCAGCGAAGAGGTGCTGCGCACCCTGATGCGGATCTGGACCATGCCGCATCTGGACACCGCCCGCGCGCAGCCGACCCTGCACGACGCGCTCATAGCCACCGACCTCCTCGACCACCTGCTGCGCCCGCTCGGCGCCCGCCTCCCCGACGGCAGCATCGCGCACGCCGTCAGCAGCGGACTGGCGACGCTGCCGGCGCTCACCGCCAAACACTTCGACGGAGCGCCGTTCCTGCTCACCGAGCACGGCATCTACCTGCGCGAGCGCTACCTCGGCTACCGGTCGGCGGCCCAGCGCTGGCCCGTCAAGGCCCTCCTGCTGGGCTTCTACCGGGAGCTGAACTCCCTGGGGTACCGCGAGGCCGACCTGATCACCCCCTGCAACCAGTACAACCGCAGGTGGGAGGAGCGCGGCGGCGCCGACCCCGAACGCATCCGCACCGTCTACAACGGCGTCGACCCCCAGCTCTTCCCGCACGCCGGGCCCGAACCCGAGATCCCCACGCTCAGCTGGGCGGGCCGCATCGACCCGATCAAGGACCTGGAAACGCTGGTGCGCGCGTACGCGATCTGCCGCACCGAGATCCCGGCACTGCGACTGCGGCTGTTCGGCGGGGTCCCCGAGGGCGGCGAACCGTACCGGACCACGCTGGAGAAGCTCGCCGCGGAACTGGGCGTCACCGACGGCATCACCTACGAGGGCCGCGTCTCGGACGTCGCGCGCGCCTACGCCGCGGGCAGCGTCGTGATGCTCTCCAGCATCAGCGAGGGCTTCCCCTTCAGCATCATCGAGGCCATGTCCTGCGGCCGTACGACGATCTCCACGGACGTCGGCGGGGTGCGCGAAGCGGTCGGGGACACCGGCCTCGTCGTTCCGCCGCGCGAACCGGAGGCGATGGCGCGGGCCACCCTGCAACTGCTGCGGGACAACGAACGGCGGGCCAGGCTCGGCGAGCTGTCGCGCCAGCGCGTCATCGACCAGTTCACCCTGCGGCGCTCCGTCGAAGGGTTCCGCCGCATATACGAGGAACTCGACGGCGTCCCGGAGCCCGTCCTCCAGGAGGTGTCCAGCGAGTGGACCGTACAGCTGCGCATCCCGGACCCGTGGCGGGCGATGACCGCGGACGGATCCGTCTGGTGAGCAACGCCCGCACCCCGGAAGGCACTTCATGAGCGGCCCGCTGTGGCTGACGCCCGACGACCGGCAGGACACCCTGCCGGCCATACCGCGACCGCGCCCGCGCTGGGCCACCGCGACGGCCGCCGACCCGGTGGACGAACTCGCCACCCGCCTGCACGGCCTCGTCGCGGCGGCGGTGCACCCCGACGAGATCGCCGCCATCCTTGAGTCCGACGGCATGAACGACGAGCACATCAGGCTCACCTACGGCCGGGCCAACTCCTTCGAACTCGCCGAGGACCTCTACGCGCGAGTGCCCCGCGCGTACCCGGAGCCCACCCTCCCGCCCGGCGACCCCTGGCACGTCAGCCTGCTGCCGTGCCTGCTGCGCGGCCTGGTCTTCGCGCTGCCCGGCCTGGCGTACGTCCTGGGCGCGCCGTTCGCCACCGGCTCCGCGCCGGTGGCGGTACTGCTCGCCAGCGCCCTCACCGGGTGGGCGTGGAACCAGGCGCTGGCCCACCGGGCGTACACCTGGCTGGGGCTCGGCGACCGGCCGGCGGCGGCCCGCGCGCTGCTCGTCGGGGCGCCCCTGGGGGCGCTGCTCGGGACCGGGGTGGCCCTCGCGGTGTCCGGCGCGGGCGAGGGAGGCGCGGTCGCCTTCGCGTCCGTGCAGGCGCTGTACCAGGGGGCCGCGACCGTGCTGCTGGTCCTCGGCCGGGAACGGCTGCTGCTCGCGGCGCTCGCCCCGATGTCGGCGGGCGCGGTCCTCGCCCTGCTGTACGACGTCCCGGACGCGGCCCGCCTGCTGCTCCTCGCGGTGTCGCCGCTCGCGGTGCTGGTGCTCGCGGTGGCGGAACTGCTGCGGGGCGTACGGGGAGGCCGGCGCGGCCCCGGCGGGCCGCGGGTGGTGGCGTCCGTGCCGTACGGCCTCTTCGGGCTGGCCACGGGCGTGCTCGTGCTGCACGTGGCGCTGGGCGACGTGCTGGCCGGCGGGGCGACGGGAGCGGCCGCCGCGCCCGGGGCGGTCGCTCTCACGCTCAGCATGGGCCCGGCGGAGTGGCTGCTGCACCGGTTCCGCAGCGGGGCCCTGGCGGGGCTTCGGGCGGCGAGGACCCCGGGCGCGTTCCGCAGGGCGTCCGCGCTGACACTGGCCCGCTGCCTGGGGACCTACCTGCTGGTGCTGGCGGTCCTCGCGAGCGCGGGGACGCTGCTGTGGCCGCAGTCGGAGGGCCTCGACGGCGCACGGGCGCTCGGGCTGCTGCTCGTCGGCACCCTCATGTGGACGGGGCTGCTGCTCCAGGCCTTCGGCGCGGTCGCCGTGGCGGCCACGGTGTGCGGGGCCGCGGCATTCGCGCAGACTCTCGCGGTGCTGGGCGGGACCACCCCCACGGCCTCCCTGTTCGCCCCGGCGGGCGCGGCCCTGGTGCTGACCGCGCTGGCCTGCGGCACCCTGGGGAGAGCGACGGCGCACCGGCCGTGAGGACGCCCCCGACCACCCCCGCCGTCAGGAGCCCGAGGACCCGCCCCGTGACCCAGCTGCTCGTCCCGTTCTACGAACATCCCGCCGACCGCCGCGACGCCTGGGAGGCCCTCCTGGGCGCCTCCGGGCTACTCCACGGGGTGATCCTCAACCCGGCCAGCGGCCCCGGCGACGCGCCCGACCCGGCGTTCGCGGCGGTCGCCGGCCGGCTGCGGGCTGCCGGGGTACGGGTGCTGGGGTACGTCGACACGGACTACGCGCGCCGTCCCCACGAGGCGGTGACCGGCGAGCTGCTGCGCCACCGCGACTGGTACGCCGCCGACGGCGCGTTCTTCGACCAGGTCTCCTCGGGGCCCGAGGCCCTCGCCCACTACCGCAGGCTCGCGGTGGCGGCCCGCGCGGCGGGGGCGGACACCGTGGTGTTCAACCACGGCGTGCACCCGGACCCCGGATACCTCGACGCGGCCGACGTGCTGGTGACGTTCGAGGGCACGTGGGACACGTACCGGGCGGCGGGCCCGCCCCCCGACTGGACGGCGCGGCACCCGCCGGACCGCTTCTGCCACCTGGTGCACGCGGCCCCGGCGGGCATCGGCGCGCTCGCGGCCGAACAAGGCGCGGCGGTGCACTGCGCGGTGCCGGGCGACGGCGCGCATCCGTGGGGGACGCTGCCGTACGGGCTGGACACGGTGACGTCGCCGTGAGGGCGCGGCGCGCGGCACTCTGGGCGGTGCTGTTCCTGTTCCTGGCGGCCGGGTGCGCCGACGCGCCCGGCCCGGCGCCCGGCCCGACCGGGTCGGCCCCCGCTCCCACCGGCCCCCGGTGGCAGCCGCGCCCCGGGCCGGCCTGGCAGTGGCAGCTCAGCGGGGAGCTGGACCTGTCGGTCGACGTGCCGGTGTACGACGTGGACGGCCACACCACCTCCGCCGAAAAGGTCGCCGCACTGCACGCCAAGGGCCGCAAGGTCATCTGCTACCTCTCCACCGGGGCGTGGGAGGAGTTCCGCCCGGACGCCGACCGGTTCCCCCAGGAGGTGCTCGGCAGGAGCAACGGGTGGGAGGGCGAACGCTGGCTCGACATCCGGCGCACCGACGTGCTCGAACCCCTGATGGCCGCCCGTATGGACATGTGCCGCGAGAAGGGCTTCGACGCCGTCGAGCCGGACAACATGGACGGCTACGACAACAGGACCGGCTTTCCGCTCACCGCCGCCGACCAGCTCCGCTACAACCGTCTGATCGCCCGCCTCGCCCACGACCGGGGCATGGCGGTCGGCCTCAAGAACGACCTCGACCAGATCCCGGAACTGGTGGGGGACTTCGACTTTGCGGTCAACGAGCAGTGCGCCGAGTACCACGAGTGCGCGAAGCTCAGCCCGTTCATCGAGGCGGACAAGGCCGTCTTCCACGTGGAGTACGAGGTGCCGACCTCGCGCTTCTGCGCGGAGGCACGCGCCCTGCGCCTCAGCTCGATGCGCAAGAACTACGAGCTGGACGAGTGGCGCGAGCAGTGCTGAGCACGGCCCTGCCCCGCTGAGCGGGCCGCACTCCGGGGCGAGCGCAGAGCCGCCCGGTCCCGCTGTCCTGGCCTCACCCCCGGGGCGAGCACAGCCGTCCGGCCCCGCCGACCGGGCCTGACGCCGGGGCGAGCGCAGAGCCGCCCGGCCCCGCTGTCCTGGCCTCACCCCAGGGCGAGCACCACCAGGGCCGCTGTCGCCGCGGTCTCCGCGAGCGCCCCGAACACGTCCCCCGTCACCCCGCCGAACCGCCGTACGCAGTGCGCCAGCAGCACCTGGGCGGCCCCCAGGGCGCCCAGCACCGCCAGGGCGTGGTGCAGCGCCGCGTACGGTCCCAGGGCGAGCCCCGCGGCCGCGCACAGCGCCGTCGCCACGACGGCCGTCAGGGCCGCGCCGGGCAGCGGGACGACCCCGGCCACGGCGGCCCCCAGCCCCTCCGGCCTGGCGGCGGGCACGCCCGCGCGCGAGGCCAGGGTGAGTGCCAGCCGGGCCGCGACCCCGGCCACCAGCGCGGCCAGCGCGCCGTGCGCCCACCCGGCCGCGTACAACTGCGCCAGCACGGCCACCTGGGCGAGCAGCGTGAACAGCAGCGTGATGACGCCGAAGGGCCCGATGTCGGACTGCTTCATGATGTCCAGCGCCCGCGCGGCGGGCTGGGCGCTGCCGAGCCCGTCGGCGGTGTCCGCGAGTCCGTCCAGGTGCAGCCCCCGGGTCAGCGCGGCCGGTACGGCGGCCGACGCGACGGCGGCGAGCAGCGGGCCCCCGCCGAGCACCAGCACGAGTGCGCCCAGCGCCGCCGCGCCGAGCCCGACCACCGCGCCGGCGAGCGGTGCGCACAGCATGCCCGCGCGGGCCGCCGCACGGTCCCAGCGGGTGAGCCGGACGGGGAGGGCGGTCAGGGTGCCGAAGGCGAAACGCAGGCCGTCCGCGACGGAGGGGCGCGCGGACGGCGGGGGAGCGGGAGACGGGGCGGGCGGGGGAGTGGTCACCGGGCGCAGGCTATCCCCCGGGCCGGGCCGGTAGGTTACGCATCAGGAACAAAACCGGCAAAGCGGAGTGGGTGGCATGGGTCACTGGATCTACCGGAACATCGTCGAACCGGGAAAGCTCCCGCTCTTCCTCGCGCTGCTCTCGTTCGTCCTGTCCTTCCTGGTCACCCGCACCATCACCCGCCTCATCCGGGCCGGAAAGGGTCCCTTCCGGAACGTCACCCCGGGCGGCATGCACATCCACCACGTGGTGCCCGGCGTCGTCCTCACCACCGTCGGCGGCTTCGGCGCCGTCTCCAGCGGCCGGCACGGGGCGGGCGCGGCGGTCTGCGCGGTCATCTTCGGCCTGGGCGCGGGACTGGTCCTGGACGAGTTCGCGCTGCTCCTGCACCTGGACGACGTGTACTGGAGCGAACAGGGCCGCACCAGCGTGGAGATCGTGGTCCTCACCGCCGCACTGGTGGTGCTGGTGCTGACCGGCTTCCTGCCGTTCGGCGTGAACGACCTGACGCAGGAGGAGGCGCAGAACAGGGGCCTGTTCGTCGCGAACATCGTGCTGAACGGGGCGTGGTCGGTGGTCGCCCTGTTCAAGGGAAAGGTGCGCACGGCGTTGTTCGGGGTCGTCGTCCCCTTCGTCGGGCTCGTCGGCGCGGTCCGGCTCGCCCGCCCCCACTCGCCCTGGGCGCGCCGCTTCTACGCTCGCAGGCCCCGGGCTCGGGCCAGGGCGACGCGCCGCGCCTACCGGCACGACCGCCGCTGGGCCCGGCCCAGGCGCGCCCTTCACGACTGGATCGGCGGCGCCCCCTCGTCCCGTCCCTGACCCCTGCCGCGGCCGTCCGCGACGGCACGGTCCCGATCGCCCGCCCGTCGCTCCCGGTGCCTGCGCACCGCCCCCTCGGCGAGCATCAGGAGAAACACGCCGAGCAGCGCCGCGATGTGCTCCTTGCCCGCGAGGTTCGGCTTGACGACCACCTCGACGACCATCGCGAGGACGACCAGGCCCGCCGTCCAGTGAGCCCCGTACCGCCCGCACACGTAGAGCGCGAGTCCCACCACGGCGGCCGAGGGACCGGTGTCCACGACCGCCCTGTCCGCCTCGGGCAGCCCGATCACCGTCTCCGGGCCGAGCGCGACGCCCACGCGCGCGTAGAGCGTGCCGGACAGGGTGGCGACGTAGGCGAGGAAGAGCGTGCGCAGGCGCCCCAGACAGATCTCCGCGATGCCGAACACCAGCAGCATCTGGGCGAGCGCCCCCCACACCGGCAGGTCCAGGGCCGGCACGAACAGCGACAGCGGAGTGCGCAGCAGCGCCAGCCACAGCGGGTCCTGCGCGCGCACCGCCCCGATGTTCTGAACGGTCTGATAGCCCCATTCCTGATTCTGCACGATCTGGAACAGCAGGGTCAGACACACGGCGACGAGAGTCATCGGGACGGCCCGCCAGGTGCGGGTCCCCAGCGCCTCGCGCACGCGCGCGTACAGCGGCCCCCACTCGCGGCGGGCGAAGCGCCGTACGGGCGAGCCGGCGCCAGCCGTCGCGCCCCTCACGGTCTCTTCTCCGTCCCCAGGCGCTCGCGGTGCGTCCACCGGGGCGGACGGGGGGCTTCGAGGAAGCCTTCCGCACGCCCTGCGGCGATGCCGGTGCGCAGGAGATCGGCGCTCTTCTCGGACAGCATGAAGCGGGGCTCCCGGATCGGTCGGTACGTGGCGTCGGCCCGGTACGGCGACCCGATCTGCCACCGGCGCGAGAAGAAGCCGAGCAGCGAACGCCACAGCCTCAGCACCGGTACCGCACCGAGGCGTGCACCACGCTCGAAGACCGAGCGGGACATGGCGAAGTTGAGCGGCGCGTGAGTGACGTCGATCTCTTCGGCGCGCCGGAGGAGTCCGCTCCCCATGAACTCCGTCAGCCCGTTCTCGGCGTCCCGGTCGCGCCGCGCGAGGTCGCGGGACGGTCCCTCCGGCTCCCACGGTACGAAGCTGAGCGCGGCCCGCAGTGCGCCTCGGGCGTCCGTGCGCTCCGGCCTCACGCAGTGCCCGTCCGCCGGAAGGACGCGCCGCGCCGCGCCGGCTCCGTGCCGCGGCGCACGGTCGGCGTCCCGGCGGGCGGGGCTTCGGCGAGCAAGCGGACATCTCCCATGAATCGCGATGATAGGGGGCATTCCGCCGTATTGAGGTGTGGTGTCCCGGGATGTCGGCGAGGACTGCCGGGGGTCGACTCAGCCGTCCAGACCGTCGTCCGCCCCGTCGCTCCCGGCCTTCTCCGCGTCCGCGGTCTCCTCCCGTACCGGCAGCTCCGCGGCGAGCGCGGCGGCGGCCTGCACGACGGGGAGCGCGAGCAAGGCCCCGGTCCCTTCCCCCACGGTGACGCCCTGGTCGAGCACGGGGGTGAGCGCCATCCGGTCCAGCGCCTTCGCCTGCGCCGGTTCGCCGCTCGCGTGCCCCGCCAGCCACCAGTCCGGCGCCCGGAACGCGGCCCGCTGCGCCACCAGCGCACACGCCGCCGACACCACCCCGTCCAGGATCACCGGTGTGCGGCGCACCGCGCACTGGAGCAGGAACCCGGTCATCGCCGCCAGGTCCGCGCCGCCCGCCGCGGCCAGCAGCTCCAACTGGTCACCGAGGACCGGCCGGGCCCGCCGCAGCGCGTCCCGCACCGCCGCGCACTTGCGCATCCATGCCAGGTCGTCGATGTGCGCACCGCCGCGCCCGGTGACCACCGAGGCGTCCGTGCCGCACAGGGCGGCGATCAGGGTGGCGGCGGCCGTGGTGCCGCCGACGCTCAGATCCCCGAGGACGACCAGGTCGGTGCCGGAGTCCGCCTCCTCGTCCGCGACCGCCATGCCCAGCCGTACGGCGGTCTCGGCCTCCTCCAGCGTCAGCGCGTCCTCGATGTCGATGCGCCCCGAACCGCGCCGCACCCGGTGCCGCACGACCTCCTCGGGCAGCAGCGCCGGGTCGCAGTCCAGGCCCGCGTCCACGATCCGCACCCGGGCGCCGACGCGCCGTGCCAGCACGGCCACCGGGCTCGCCCCGTCCAGCGCGGCCCGCACCAGCAGATGCGCGGACCCGGCCGGGCGGGCGGACACGTCCAGTTCGGCGACCCCGTGGTCACCGGCGAACAGCACGACCTTGGCCCGCTCGACCGGCTTGACGGGCACCGCGCCCTGCGCGGCGGCCAGCCACTCGCCCAGCTCGTCGAGGCGGCCGAGCGTTCCGGGGGCCACGGCGAGGCGTTCGCGGCGGTCCTCGGCATCACGCCGCACGCCGCTGTCGGGACGTTCGATCAGGTCGGAGAAGTCGTCGAGATTCAGCGCGCTCATTCGCCGAACAGTACCGGCCGAACGGCCCGCTCCTGAGTGCCCGGACCCTCCTGCTACGGGCCCCGCGGGGCCGCGGGGCCGCTCGCCCGCTCAGCGCAGCACCAGCGCCTGCCCCGCCACCACCAGCAGCACCTGCTCGCACTCGGACGCGAAGGCCGCGTTCAGACGGCCCAGTTCGTCGCGGAAGCGGCGGCTGCCCGCCGACGCCGGGACGATTCCCGACCCCACCTCGTTGCTCACCACGACGACCGTGCGCCGGGTGGCGCGCACCGCCCCCACCAGTTCCGCCGTCCGCTCCCGCAGCGCCTGCTGCCCGCCGGACGCCCACTTCTCGTCGTCCCACGCGCCGACCCGGTCCATCGCGTCCGTCAGCCACAGCGCCAGGCAGTCGATCAGCAACGGAGGCCCGTGCTCGGCGAGCAGCGGCGCCAGCTCGCAGGTCTCCTCCGTGCGCCAGCTCCCCGGCCGGCGCTCCCGGTGCAGCCCGATCCGCTCCGCCCACTCGCGGTCACCGTCGCGCCGTCCGCCGGTCGCCACGTAGACGACGTCGGGGAAGCCCGCCAGCCGCCGTTCCGCCTCCACCGACTTGCCCGACCGCGCGCCGCCCAGCACCAGCGTCCGCCGCGGCACGTCCGGCACCTCCCGGTACGCCCCGACCACGAGCGTCGTCCCGTCCGGCACGACCCGCGCCCCGAACGCGGCCAGCCGCCGCTCGGCCTCCGCACCGGCGGGAACGTCGTGGTCCAGGTGCACGGCGACCACGTCGGTCGTCGCGTCGACCGCGCCCCGCATGCGCAGCCCGGCCAGCGCGTCCGGCCGCCGGACGGCGTCCATCACCACCATGTCGTACGGGCGCGCGCCGCCGCTGTCCCCGGCGGGCGCACCGCCGGGCGGCAGGTACAGCAGCCGGTTGCCCTCCGCCGACGTCACCTCGTACCCGGTCCCGGGGGAGTCCATCGCCACCGCCCGCACCCGGTGCCCGCTGATCAGCGTCAACTCCTGGCCGTCCGGCACCCGCCCGGCCCGCGGCAGCCCCGGTGGCAGCTCCACGGGAGGCCCGTCGTGCGGATGGGTGAGCAGCACCTGCCGTACGCCGCCCAGCGAATGCCCCGCACGGGCGGCGGCCAGCGCCGCCCCCGGGGTCAGGTCGAGCAGCAGCGCGTTGTCCACCAGCAGCGCGGTCGCGGCACGCGCGTGCGTACCGCGGGCGGTGGCGCACGTCGCGCAGGGGCAGTCGGGGCGGGGCAGGCCGGTGGGTGCGCCGGTACCGAGGAGAGTCAGTTCCACAGGACGATCCTCCCGCGTCCTTGTGCGCGCTGCGCGCCCGGCTACGCTGCGAGCAGCATCTGATCGACCCGGGAGGCGTACATGGCGTGGACGTGGCGGTTCGAGACGGCGGACGGGACCGAGGTCCAACCGGCGGTGGAGCCGGAGGAGTTCACCACACAGGGGGACGCGGAGTCCTGGCTCGGCGAGGTCTGGAAGGACCTCCTGGAGGGCGGCGCCGAACAGGTGGTCCTCTCGGAGGACGGAACGAAGGTCTACGGACCGATGAGCCTGCGAGCGGACGGCTAGGGCGCCGGGCGGGGGCGGGCGTACGGGGTGGCGGGCCGGGGCGGGCGTACGCGGGGTGGCGGCGTCGGGAGCGTGGCCGCGCCGTCCGGCGGGGGCCGCCCCCCTGCCCGCGCGTCCCGCCCCCGGGGGGCGGCCCCGCCGCCCAAGGGGCTCACGGCAGGCGGCCCGCCGTCCGAAAGGGCTCACGGCGGGCGGGCCGCCGCCCGAGAGGGCTACGGTGGGGCGGCCTGCCGGCAGTGGGGGCTCACGGCGGGCGGCAGGCCACTCACCGCCCGAGGGGGCGGCTGGCGCCTCGGTCAGATCTCCCCGAGTGTCACCTCCGCCGAAGCCTCCTTGCCGTCCCGGACGTATTCCACCCCGGTCTTCTCGCCCGGCTTCGACGAAGCCAGCAGTTCCGTCAGCGACGTGATCGTCTCCACCGGCTTCCCGCCGATCGCGGTCACCACGTCGCCCGGCTTCAGCCCCGCCTTCGCCGCCGCTCCGCCCGGCTGGACGGCGACCACCGCCACGCCCGCCGGCTGGAAGTCGTCACCCAGCACCGTCCGCCCGGTGATGCCCAGCGCGGCCCGTCCCGAGTCCGTGACCTTCCCGGTCCTGATGATCTGGTCGGCGACCGTCTTCACCATCGACGCGGGAATCGCGAACCCGATCCCGGGTGCGGGCCCGCCGCCCATCTGCGGGTCGCTGGCGGCCAGGGTGGGGATGCCGACGACCCGGCCGTCCAGGTCGACCAGTGCGCCCCCGCTGTTGCCGGGGTTGATGGCCGCCGAGGTCTGCACCATGTTCCCGATGGTGGCTCCGGGCCCGGCCCCGGTGCTGGGCTCGCTCACCGTGCGGCCGACGGCGGAGACGATGCCCTGGGTGACGCTGCTGGAGAGCCCGAGCGGGCTGCCCATGGCCAGGACGATCTGTCCGACCTCGACCTTCGCCGAGTCCCCGAGCGGGGCCGGCTTCACCCCGTCGGGCACCTTGTCCAGCTTGATGACGGCGAGGTCCTGTTCCGGGTACGTCGCCACGAGCTTCGCGCCCACGGGGGCCCCGCCCTCGGTGGCGACGGTGACCTTGAACTGCTTCTCGTTGCCCACCACGTGGGCGTTGGTGACGACATGGCCCCTGTCGTCGTAGACCACCCCGGAGCCGAGTCCGCCGCGCGCGTCGATCTGCACAACCGACGGCAGCACGTTCTTGATCACCCGCTGGTAGTCCTGCTCCAGCTGCCGGGGGCCGCCGGCGCCGGAGCCCTGGGAGGGCGCGGCGGGCGTGGAGACGGCCGCCGAGCCGGACGGCGCCAGGGCGCTCGGGGCCGGTTCGGAGCACCCGGCCACCCCGGCCACCAGGACCGAGCAGAGGCTCAGCGTGGCCAGCGCGCGGCGGCGGGCCGGAGCGCCGGGGAGAGGGAGGAGACGTGCACGGAGGAGTGAAGATCGGTCTTCCATGTCTGGAGTGTCCCTTCTGTCCGTACGGCACGGCCCGCCGGAAGGGGCCGATCAGGGGGCCTGGGGCACGGCCGGCTCCGCGTGCAGGAACTGCGTCGCGGCCAGTTCCCCGTAGAGCGGGTCGCCGGAAACCAGCTCCGCATGCGTGCCCACGGCCCGTACCTTCCCCGCGTCCATGACCACGATGCGGTCGGCGAGCGTCACCGTGGACAGCCGGTGCGCCACCACCAGCACCGTCATCTCCCGCGCCGCCTCCGCGACCGCGTCCCGCAGCGCCAGCTCGTTCACCGCGTCGAGCTGCGAGGTCGCCTCGTCCAGGAGCAGCAGCCGGGGTTTGCGCAGCAGGGCCCGCGCGATGGCGACGCGCTGCCGTTCGCCGCCGGACAGCTTGGACCCGCGGTGTCCGACCACCGTCTCCAGTCCGTCCGGCAGGCGTTCCACCAGCCCGTCCAGCCGCGCCTTGACCAGTACTTCCCGTATCGCTTCGTCCGAGGCGTCCGGCGCGGCGAACACCAGGTTCTCCCGCAGGGTGCCGGCCAGGACGGGTGCGTCCTGCTCCACGTACCCGATGGCGGCGCGCAGATCGGCGAGCGGCCAGTCCCGTACGTCGCGGCCGTCCACCAGCACCCGGCCGCCGGTCGCCTCGTAGAACCTCTCGATCAGCCCGAACACGGTCGTCTTCCCGGCCCCCGAAGGGCCGACGAAGGCGGTCATGCCGCCGCCGGGCACCTCGAAGTCGACGCCGTGATGGACGTACGGCAGGTCGTCGCGGTAGCGGAAGGCGACGCCCTCGAAGGCGACCTGCGCGGGGCCGCCCGTCACGGGAGCCAACGGCGCCCCCGGCTCCTCCACCGCCAGCTTCTCCGCGTCCACGATCCGGGCCACCGCCGCCGACCCCACCTGGTACTCGGTGACCGCGCTCACCATCTGGCTGATCGGGTCGATCAAGTAGAAGAGGTACAGCAGGAAACCGATCAGAGTGGCCACCGAGATCGACCCGGAAGCCACCCGCGCGCCGCCTATCCCGAGCACTGCCAGGAACGACATCTGGACCGCCAACCCGACCGAACTCCCCGCCAGTGCCTGCCACTTGGCGGAGCGCACGCCGTGCCGCCAGGCCTCCTGCGCGGCGCTCTCCACGACCGAAGCCTCGCGGGCCTCGGCTCCGGAGGCCTTGACCGTCCGGAAGGCGCCGAAGGCGCGCTCCAGCACGGTCGATATCGCTCCGACGGCCTCCTGGGACTGCTTCGTCGCCTGCGCGATCTTCGGCATGACGAACCCGACGGCCCCGCCGATCAGCACGATCACCCCGAGGGTGACCCCGAGCAGCACCGGGTCCAGGACCGCCATCAGCGCGATCGTCGCGAGGAAGGTCAGGCTGCCGGTCGCCGCCGAGACGATGGAACTCGTGGTGACCGAGCGCAGCAGCGTCGTGTCGGAGGTGACCCGGGACATCAGGTCGCCCGGCTGGGTGCGCTCCACCTCGGGCACCCGCAGCCGCAGCAGCCTGCCGATCAGGTTTCGGCGGGCGACCAGGACGACGGTCTCGGCGGTGCGTTCCAGAACGTACGAACCGACGGACGCGATCGCGGTGCCGAGCACCACGAGCGCGGTGAGCAGCAGCAGGAGGCCGACGATCGACTCGCCCTCACCGAGCCGCTCGACGAGCACCATGGCCGCGAGCGGCTGTGCCAGCCCGCTCGCCGCGCCGATCAGCGTGAACAGCGCGCCGAGCGCGACGGCCCAGCGGTGCGGACGGAAGTGCTGGTAGAGCGCACGCCAGGTTTCGCGCGCGGGCAGTTTGGGGGTGCTGACCGGTGCCCCGGTCTTTTGCGTTGTCGTGGCCACATGGAGGGGGACGCGGAACGGGGCCGCGTGCCTGACTGCCGCGGTGGGGCAATTTCCTCCTCACCGGCCCGGCCGCACGTCCGACGGCCGGACTCCCGGATTCACCCCGCCGTCAGCCCCGCACCCCGCACAGATGCAGCAGCGCCGCCACCCGCCGGTAGGGATCGGTGCGCCCCGCCCGGTCCTCCAGGGCCAGCACCCGCGTCAGCTCGTCCGCGGACGGCGGGGCGCCGTCCGGCGCGGCGTCGGTGAAGACCCGCACCCCGTACCAGGCGCGCAGCGGGGCCGCGATCCCGGCGAGCGTGGCGGTCAGCGCGTCGAGCCGGTCCGCCCGCACCGGCAGCCCCCGCCGGTCGGTGTACGTGTCGGTGTCCATGAGGGCGAGCGCCCCCGCCCAGTCCCCGGCGAGCGCAGGCCGCATCGCCAGCGCCTCCGCGTTCCGTACGAGAAGGGACAGCAGCCCGCCGGGCGCAAGCATCCTCCCCAGCCCCGCGACCAGCGCGTCCGGCTCCGGCACGTGCATCAGCACCCCGTGGCAGAGCACCACGTCGAAGCTGCCCGGGAGGAAGTGCACGCCGGTGTCGCGGCCGTCGCCCTGCATGAGCCGCACCCGCTCGCGGATCCCGGCGGGCTCCACCGACAGCGCCTCCCGGGCCGTCGCCAGCATCCGAGCGTCGGCTTCGAGTCCGGTCACCCGGTGGCCCGCCCGCGCGAGACGCAGCGCCTGTGTGCCCCGGCCCATGCCGACGTCGAGTATCCGCAGCCGCTGCCCGACCGGGAAGCGGCCGGACATCTGCTCGTCGAGCTGGCGGGCGACGAGCTCCTGCCGGACCCTGTCGCGCAGTCCCCCCGGCTGCCCCGCACCGGCCCCGCCGGCCGGACGGGGCACCGCCGCCGGACCGGTCGGCCATGCGGCGAAAGCCCCGTCGAAACCCGCCGGATCGGCGGTCGACGGGGCTCCCGGAAAGAGGGGGGTTTCCCGGCTCAGGGCCGTTCTCCGCGTTTGACCTGCGGCTTCGGCAGACGGAGCCGGCGCATCTGGAGCGAACGCATCAAACCGTAGGCCACGGCGCCGCGCAGGGGATCGTTGGGGAAGCGCGTCCGCAACTGCTTCTTCAGGCGGATCGACAGACCGACCGAGTCGATCACGATCAGCACGATCACCGCCATCCACAGCATCAGCGAGACCGTCTGCAAGTTCCCGACCTGCACCATGCTCAGGACGAGGATGAGCACCGCCATCGGCAGGAAGAACTCCGCGACGAAGAAGCGCGAGTCGACGAAGTCGCGCGTGAAGCGGCGCACCGGGCCCTTGTCACGCAGGGGCAGGTACCGCTCGTCACCGCTGGCGAGGGCTTCGCGCTGCTTGGCGAGGTCGGCGCGGCGGGCCTCCCGCTGGCGCTTCATCGCCTCCTTGCGGTTCGTCGGCGCGGTCACCGCGCTACGGCGCAGCGACTGCGCGACGGCGCGCTTCGGGGTGGGGCGCCCCTTGGGCGCCTGCGGGTCACGGGGCTGCTTGGAGAGGTCGGCAGTCACCTTGTCGGAGACGGCGGTCTTCTCAGCGCTGGAGTTGGCACGGCTACGGAACACAAAACCCAAGGGTACGGGGTGGGACGCATGGACCCCAGCCTTGAGGGGAACGATCCGGCAACACCTGCGTCGGACGGCCGGCCCGCGAAGCCCTCACCACACCTGCACACGGGCCGCTCGGGGCCCTGTGGAAGGGGTCGGCGGGCCGGGGCTCCGGGGTGGCGGTACAGGGTTGCCCAGGGGCCCGCGTACTCCCTACGCCTGAGCCCGCGTCCGCACAGTCGTCCCCAGGGAGGAGTCCATCGGCGCCCTAACAGTGCGGTAATGGAGACAGGGCCCGTACTGTGGGTTCTGTTGGAGTGACCAGGAGCCGGAGTCCGTCAGAAGGGGGCGCGCGAAGCCCATGAGCGGTGTCATGAAGCGTATGGGGATGATCTTCCGCGCGAAGGCGAACAAGGCCCTTGACCGGGCCGAAGACCCGCGGGAGACACTCGACTACTCGTACCAGAAGCAGCTGGAGCTGCTGCAGAAGGTGCGCCGCGGAGTCGCCGACGTAGCGACGTCGCGCAAGCGGCTCGAACTGCAGCTCAACCAGTTGCAGGGCCAGTCCTCCAAGCTGGAGGACCAGGGCCGCAAGGCGCTCGCACTGGGCCGGGAGGACCTCGCCCGCGAGGCCCTGTCCCGCCGTGCCGCGCTGCAGCAGCAGGTCACCGACCTGGAGACGCAGCACCAGACCCTCCAGGGCGAGGAGGAGAAGCTGACCCTCGCGGCACAGCGCCTCCAGGCCAAGGTCGACGCCTTCCGGACGAAGAAGGAGACCATCAAGGCCACCTACACGGCGGCGCAGGCGCAGACCCGGATCGCGGAGTCCTTCTCCGGCATCTCCGAGGAGATGAGCGACGTCGGCGTCGCGATCCAGCGCGCCGAGGACAAGACCGCGCAGCTCCAGGCCCGCGCGGGAGCCATCGACGAACTGCTGGCATCGGGCGCGCTGGACGACCAGTCCGGCCTCGCCAAGGACGACCTCCAGGCCGAACTGGACCGCCTCTCCGGCGGTACGGACGTCGAGCTGGAGCTCCAGCGGATGAAGGCGGAACTGGCCGGCGGACCGTCCCAGCAGGCCATCGAGGGCGGCCCGCAGGACGCCGCCCAGCCCCACCGGCCCCAGTCGCAGTCCCACCCCAAGTTCGACAAGCAGTGACAAGCAGTAGAGCCGGGAGGACGACGTCATGATCGTACGGATCATGGGCGAGGGTCAGCGAGACCTGGCCGACAGCCACTTCGGCGAGCTCAACAAGCTCGACGACGAACTGCTCGCCGAGATGGAGAACGGCGACGGGCCGGGCTTCCGCCGCACGCTGCAAGCGCTGCTCGACGCGGTACGGAGCCTGGGCACGCCCCTTCCCGACGACTCCCTGGAGCCCTCGGAACTGATCCTCCCGGCACCGGACTCCACCCTGGAGGACGTCCGCGCCATGCTCACCGAGGACGGCCTCATCCCGGGCTGACCCTCCCACTCCACTCCCACACCGAGCCCCGCCACCCCGGCGGGGCTCGGCGCGTTCCGGGGTACGCCGACTTGGTCCCGCGCCCGCCGCAGTCCCCGTATCGCGACCCGGGCCTACCGCCGGCCCCCGTACGGTGGCCCCATGACCGCCGCCTCCGTTCCGGGCTCCGGACCCGCCGGCCCTCTCAGCCGTCCCCGGTCCTGGCTCCGGGCCCACCCCCTCGCCTTCGACGCGGCCCTCGCCACCGCGCTCCTCGCGTGCATGGTCTTCGCGTCGTTCGCCGACCCGCACGGCGGCCCGCATGGTCCCACCTTCGGCACCCGCGCCCCCGGCCCGCTCAGCATCACCCTGATGGCACTGGCCGCCGCCGCGCTCGTCCTGCGCCGCCGCAGTCCCGTCCCGGTGCTGGCCGTGACCTGGGCCCTCACCGTCACCGAACTCGCCCTGGCCCCCACCGGCCCGCCGGCCCCCGTGGCGATGGCCGTCGTCGTCGCGCTCTACACGGTCGCCGCCCGCACCGACCGCCCGACCACCTGGCGCATCGGCCTGCTCACCATGACCACGCTGACGGCCACCGGCATGTGCCTCAGCGACGGCCCCTGGTACGCGCAGGAGAACCTGGGCCTGTTCGCCTGGACCGGCATCGGCGCCAGCGCGGGCGACGCCGTCCGCAGCCGCCGCGCCTTCGTCGACGCCATCCGCGAGCGCGCCGAGCGCGCCGAACGCACCCGCGAGGAGGAGGCCCGCCGACGGGTCGCCGAGGAGCGCCTGCGGATCGCCCGCGACCTGCACGACGTCGTCGCCCACCACATCGCCCTGGTCAACGTTCAGGCGGGAGTCGCCTCGCACGTCATGGACAGGCGCCCCGACCAGGCCAAGGAGGCACTCGCCCACGTACGGGAGGCCAGCCGCTCCGCCCTCAACGAACTCCGCGCCACCGTCGGCCTGCTGCGGCAGTCCGGCGAACCGAACGCCCCCACCGAGCCCGCCCCCGGCCTCGCCGTCCTCGACGGCCTGCTCGACACCTTCCGCAACGCCGGCCTGCCGGTCGTCCTCGCCCGCACCGACGAAGGGGCGCTCCCCGCCTCCGTCGACCTGGCCGCCTACCGGATCGTCCAGGAGGCCCTCACCAACGTCCGCAAGCACGCCGGCCCGCACGCGAAGGCCGAGGTCAGCGTCGTGCGCGTCGGTGCGTCGATCGAGGTCACCGTCCTGGACGACGGTGTCGGCCCGCCCGCCGACCGCGGCCCCGGCGCAGCCGCCGAACCGCCCGGGGACGGCGGCGGCCACGGCCTCCTCGGCATGCGCGAACGCGTCGGCGCCCTCGGCGGCACCCTCACCGCGGGCCCCCGCTACGGAGGCGGGTTCCGCGTCCATGCGATCCTGCCCGACACGGCGGGCGCCGGCAGGGAGCCCCGCACGCACACCGCACCGGGGGAGGAGCCCGCATGACCGGACGTCGAAGCCCCGCGTCTCTTCCCCCCATCAAGGTCCTCCTCGCCGACGACCAGGCCCTCCTGCGCAGCGCCTTCCGGATCCTCGTCGACTCCGAGCCGGACATGGAAGTGGTCGGCGAGGCGGCCGACGGCGCCCAGGCACTCGAACTGACCCGCCGCACCCGCCCCGACGTCGTCCTCATGGACATCCGGATGCCGGGCACCGACGGGCTGACCGCGACCCGCGCGATCGGCGCCGACCCCGAACTCGCGGCCGTGCACGTGGTGATGCTCACCACCTTCGAGGTGGACGAGTACGTCGTCGAGTCGATCAGGGCCGGGGCGTCCGGCTTCCTCGGCAAGGGCGCGGAACCCGACGAACTCCTCAACGCCATCCGGATCGCCGCCCAGGGGGAGGCCCTGCTGTCGCCCGCCGCGACCAAGGGCCTCATCGCCACCTTCCTCAAGCAGGGCGACGCCGACGGCCCCGCCCCGAGCGCCGACAGCGCCCACGCCGAACGTCTCGCCTCCCTGACCGTCCGCGAACGGGAGGTCCTCGTCCACGTCGCGGGCGGCAACTCCAACGACGGGATCGCCGCCGTCCTCGCCGTGAGCCCCCTCACCGTCAAGACCCACGTGAACCGCGCGATGTCCAAGCTGGGCGCCCGCGACCGGGCACAACTGGTGGTGTTCGCGTACGAATCGGGCCTCGTACGCCCAAGGGTGGAGTGAGGGTCCGATCCCGCGTACTCCACCTGCGGTACGCGCGGATCGCAAAGGGGACCTGGGGGCGACCGGACAGCGGCTCTCCGTGGCCGATCGTATGAGTGGACCTCCGCGTCCACCTGCACCGCTCGCCACAGAAGAGAGACTCCACCCATGTCCTGGCTGTCCAGATTCAGCCTCGCCCAGCGGGCCCTGATCGGGCTGATGTCGATCGTCGCGCTGGTCTTCGGCGCGATAGCGATCCCGCAGCTCAAGCAGCAGTTGCTGCCCACCATCGAGCTTCCGATGGTGTCCGTGATCGCCCCCTACCAGGGCGCGGCTCCCGACGTGGTCGAGAAGCAGGTCGTCGAGCCCCTGGAGAACTCCCTCAAGGCGGTCGACGGCATCGAGTCCGTGACCTCCACGGCGAGCGAGGGCTCCGCCGTGATCATGGCCCAGTTCGACTACGGGGACGAGGGCACCAAACAGCTCGTCGCCGACGTCCAGCAGGCCGTGAACCGCTCCCGGGCGATGCTCCCCAAGGACGTGGACCCGCAGGTCGTGGCCGGTTCCACGGACGATCTGCCGACCGTCACCCTCGCCGTGACCTCGGACAAGGACCAACAGGCCCTCGCCGACCAGCTGGACCGCACCGTGGTCCCCGTCCTCCAGAACATCGAAGGCGTCAGCCAGGTCACCGTCGCCGGCGTCCAGGAACTCCAGGTCGCCGTCACCCCCGACGACGCGAAGCTGGCCGCCGCGGGGCTCGACGCGATGACGCTCGGCCAGGCCCTCCAGCAGGCGGGGGCGACCGTCCCGGCCGGCGCGTTCACCGAGGACGGCAAGTCCCGTACCGTCCAGGTCGGCGGCAACCTCACCTCGCTGAAGCAGATCGAGGACCTGCGGATCGGCGGCCGGCCGAAGCCGGGCGACGCCGCGCCGCCCGAGCCGGTGCGCCTCGGTGACGTCGCGACGGTCGAGGAGAAGCCCGCGCAGGCGACCTCGGTGACCCGTACCAACGGCAGGCCCAGCCTGTCGCTGTCGATCACGATGGACCGGGACGGCAGCGCCGTCGCCATCTCCGACGCGGTCAAGGACAAGCTGCCCGAGCTGCGCGACAGCCTCGGCTCCGGCGCCACCCTGACCACCGTCTTCGACCAGGGCCCCGCGGTCTCCAAGTCGATATCCGGCCTGACCACCGAAGGCGCGCTCGGTCTCGTCTTCGCGGTCGTCGTCATCCTGGTCTTCCTGGCATCGGTCCGCTCGACGCTGGTCACGGCGATCTCGATCCCGCTGTCCGTCGTCCTCGCGCTGATCGTGCTGTGGACCCGGGACCTCTCCCTCAACGTCCTCACTCTCGGCGCGCTGACCATCGCGATCGGCCGCGTCGTCGACGACTCGATCGTCGTCCTGGAGAACATCAAGCGGCACCTGTCCTACGGCGAGGAGCGGTACAGCGCGATCGTCACCGCGGTGAAGGAGGTCGCGGGCGCGGTCACCTCCTCCACCCTGACCACGGTCGCGGTGTTCCTGCCGGTCGGCCTGGTCGGCGGCATGGTGGGTCAGCTCTTCGGCTCGTTCTCCCTCACCGTCTCGGCCGCCCTGCTCGCCTCCCTCCTCGTCTCCCTCACGGTCGTCCCGGTCCTCTCGTACTGGTTCCTGCGCGCCCCCAAGGGCTCGGAGGGCGTCGACCCGCAGGAGTTGCGCCGCAGGGCGGAGGAGCAGGAGAACAAGTCCCGCCTCCAGCGGGTGTACGTCCCCGTGCTCCGCTTCGCGACCGGGCGCCGCCTGGTCAGTCTGGCGATCGCGCTCGTCGTGCTGGTGGGCACGTTCGCGATGGCGCCCCTGCTGAAGACCAACTTCTTCGACGAGAGCGAGCAGGAGACCCTCTCGCTCTCGCAGAAACTGGAGCCCGGCACCGGCCTGGAGGCCACGAACGCGGCGGCCCTCAAGGTCGAGAAGGCCATCGAGTCCGTCGACACGATCAAGGACTACCAGGTCACCGTGGGGTCCTCGGGCTTCATGGCGGCCTTCGGCGGCGCCTCCGGCGCCCACCAGGCCACGTACCAGCTCACCCTGAAGAGCGCCGAGGACGCCAAGGCGGCCACCAGGGAGCTCCAGGACAAGCTCGCCGGCCTCCGCGGCATCGGCGACACCCAGGTCGGTGCGGGCGGCGGCTTCGGCAGCCAGGACCTGAGCGTCGTCGTCAAGGCGGGCGACCCCGGCACTCTCGCCACGGCGACGGAACAGGTGCGGTCCGCCGTCGCCGGTCTGAAGGACGTCACCGACGTCCGGAGCGACCTCGCCCAGTCCGTGCCGCGCATCTCCGTCAAGGCCACCCCGAAGGCCGCCGAGGCCGGCCTCGGCGACGCGGCGCTCGGTGCGGTCGTCGCCCAGGCGGTACGCGGCACCCCGTCCGGCAAGGCCATGCTGGACAGCACCGAACGCGACATCGTCGTCAAGTCCGCCAGGCCCGCGACCACGATGGACGAGCTGAAGAAGCTGCCGGTCGGCCCCGGCGTCACCCTCGGCCAGGTCGCCGACGTGAAGCTGGTCGACGGCCCGGTGTCCATGACCCGCATCGACGGCGCCCGCTCGGCGACCGTCAGCGCCAAACCGGTCGGCGACAACACCGGTGCGGTCTCCAGCGCCCTCCAGGCGAAGATCAACGACCTGCAGGCCGAGCTGCCCAAGGGCGCCACGGTCTCCGTCGGCGGCGTCTCCGCCGACCAGGAGGAGGCGACCGCCAAGCTGTTCCTGGCCATGCTGGCAGCCGTCGCGATCGTCTTCCTGCTGCTGGTCGCCACCTTCAAGTCGCTGATCCAGCCGCTGATCCTGCTGGTCTCCATCCCGTTCGCGGCGACCGGCGCGATCGGCCTGCTGCTCGCCACCGGCACCCCCATGGGCGTCCCGGCGATGATCGGCATGCTCATGCTGATCGGCATCGTCGTGACCAACGCGATCGTGCTGATCGACCTGATCAACCAGTACCGGGCGCAGGGCATGGGCGTCGTCGAGGCGGTCGTGGAGGGCGGACGCCACCGTCTGCGCCCGATCCTCATGACCGCACTGGCGACGATCTTCGCGCTGCTCCCGATGGCGCTGGGCATCACCGGGGAGGGCGGTTTCATCTCCAAGCCGCTCGCCATCGTGGTGATCGGCGGCCTGATCACGTCGACCCTGCTGACCCTCCTGCTGGTGCCGACCCTGTACGCCATGGTGGAGCTCCGCAAGGAGCGCCGGGCGGAGAAGAAGGCGGCCGGGCGGGACGAGCGGAAGCCGGACGACGCCGACACGGCGTCAAAGGGCGACGAGCGGGAGCACGTGACGGTCTGACCCTGTCCGCGGCCGGAACATGAGTAAGGGGTGGCCTCCTGGAGGCCACCCCTTACGCATGTGTGCGTGCGACAGGCGCGGCTTACGCATGTGTGCGTGCGACAGGCGCGGCTTACGCATGTGTGCGTGCGACGGGCGCGGCGCGAACGTCAGACCGTCGGGTCGTCCGGAATCGGGTGCACCTCGACCGGGTCGTTGCCGGGGGTGCCGCCCGGCCCGGGGCACGCCGAGGCGCGCGCGGCGATCTCGTACGCCCGCTCCGCGCTCTTCACGTCGACGACCCAGTACCCGGCGAGGATCTGTCCCTTCACCGCCTGACCTTCGGTGACCTGCGGCGTGCCGTCGGCGTCGGCCCGTACGGTCTTCGCCAGTCCGGGGCCGCCCAGTCCCCGCGCCTCGACCAGTTCGCCCGCCGAGGTCAGCTCGTTGTTGAGGGCCTCCATGTGGGCGAACATCGCCTTCATGTCGTCGGGGCCGAAGGACGACATGACACTGTCCCAGCTGTCGGCGTCCACGTTCATCTGGATCATGTACAGCATCAGTCCGTGCTCCTCGTGCCGAAGGGGTTCCTGTGTTCCCCGCTGAAGGGCTGACCGTCCTTCTCAGCGAAACTCATCGGTCCCCGTTCCGCGAGAGGAACCGCGGTCCGGCACGGGAGCGTCACGGCCGGTTACGGGAGCGCCAGCATCCTCTCCAGCGCCAGCTTCGCGAAGCTCTCCGTCTCCCGGTCGACCTCGATGCGGTTGACGAGGGTGCCCGCGGCGAGCGACTCCAGGGTCCACACCAGGTGGGGGAGGTCGATGCGGTTCATGGTGGAGCAGAAGCAGACGGTCTTGTCGAGGAAGACGACTTCCTTGTCCGGGTGCGCGTTGGCGAGGCGGCGCACCAGGTTGAGTTCGGTGCCGATCGCCCACTTCGTCCCGGCGGGAGCGGCCTCCAGGGCCTTGATGATGTACTCGGTGGAGCCCACCTCGTCCGCCGCGGCGACGACCTCGTGCTTGCACTCCGGGTGGACCAGGACCCGTACGCCGGGAATCCGGGCCCGGACGTCCTCCACCGACTCCAGCGAGAAGCGGCCGTGCACCGAGCAGTGCCCGCGCCACAGGATCATCTTCGCGTTGCGCAGCTCCTCGACCGTGAGGCCGCCGTTCGGCTTGTGCGGGTTGTAGAGCACGCAGTCGTCCAGCGACATCCCCATGTCGCGGACGGCGGTGTTGCGGCCCAGGTGCTGGTCGGGGAGGAAGAGGACCTTCTCGCCCTGCTCGTACGCCCAGTCCAGGGCCCGCTTGGCGTTGGAGGAGGTGCAGATGGTGCCGCCGTGCTTGCCGGTGAAGGCCTTGATGTCGGCGGAGGAGTTCATGTAGGAGACCGGCACCACGGACTCGGCGACACCCGCCTCCGTCAGCACGTCCCAGCACTCCGCGACCTGTTCGGCCGTCGCCATGTCGGCCATCGAGCAGCCGGCCGCCAGGTCGGGGAGGACGACCTTCTGGTCGTCGGAGGTGAGGATGTCGGCGGACTCGGCCATGAAGTGCACGCCGCAGAAGACGATGTACTCGGCCTCCGGCTTGTTCGCCGCGTCGCGCGCGAGCTTGAAGGAGTCGCCGGTCACATCGGCGAACTGGATGACCTCGTCGCGCTGGTAGTGGTGGCCGAGGACGAAGACCTTGTCCCCGAGCTTCTCCTTCGCGGCGCGGGCGCGCTCCACCAGGTCCGGGTCGGACGGCGAGGGCAGGTCGCCGGGGCACTCCACGCCGCGCTCGCTCCTGGGGTCGGCCTCACGGCCGAGGAGCAGCAGGGCGAGGGGCGACGGCTGGACGTCGAGGTCGACGGCCTGGCGGGGCTGGGCGGTGGTCACGACACGCACCCTTTCTGTTCTGCGATGCGAGAGGGGCCCGTAGGAAGGACAGAGGGCCTTTTCGTCGAATTGACGCTATCTATCATAACTGCTTCACGTCACTTTGACGATGCTGATCTCGTCGATGTGACGAAATTCCCGACGCCGTCCCCCGCGGACACCGGGCGCCCCGACCCGCGTACGCCCCGGCGCCGGTGTGCGAGCATGAAAGAACAAGACACGCACTCAGGCCCGGAATTTCTCCGCGGCCCCGCCGGTTGCAACCGTCGGCAAGCAGTCCGTACAACCCGGGAGAGATGTAGATGTCCGTTCAGGACGACAAGACCACCGTGAGCGACGGCATTCTCCTGTCCGACGCCGCCGCGGCCAAGGTGAAGGCCCTGCTGGAGCAGGAGGGCCGGGACGACCTCGCGCTCCGCGTCGCCGTGCAGCCCGGTGGCTGCTCGGGCCTGCGCTACCAGCTCTTCTTCGACGAGCGCTCGCTCGACGGCGACGTCCTCAAGGACTTCGACGGCGTGAAGGTCGTCACCGACCGGATGAGCGCCCCGTACCTGGGCGGTGCCTCCATCGACTTCGTCGACACCATCGAGAAGCAGGGCTTCACGATCGACAACCCCAACGCCACGGGCTCCTGCGCCTGCGGCGACTCGTTCAACTAGTCCCGCCACAGGGCATGGCGAAGGCGGACGACCCGGGCTCCGGGCCGTCCGCCTTCGCCATGCCCGACGCGTCGAGGACGCGCCTGCCGTACGGGCGGCCTCAGCCCTCCGGCACAGCCTTCCCGTCCTCGCCGAGCACCGCGCGGCCGTCCAGCGGGCCGTCCAGCGTCGCCGTCGCCGTGAGCTTCTTGGCGATGGAGACGCAGATGCGGTCCGGGTGGTGGGTCTCCACGATCCGCACCTTGACGGCCCTGCCGTCCTCGGTCGCCTCCGCCGTGTACGTGCTGCACACCCCGCCCCAGAAGCTGAGCGTCAGCTTCCTGCCGTCCGCCCGGTACGACTCCAGGTGGCGGTGGAGTGCGCTGCGACCGTCCCCAGGACCGGTCCGTGCCGTGCTCACCGGCGGGGCCGGCGTCTTCAGGAACTTCGGCTCCACCGCCGGGTAGGTCACCGTGTACGGCTTCTCGTCACCGATCGGCCGTACCCGGAACAGCCAGGAAGGCACCAGCATCCGCTGCCCGTCCGCGTACTGGGCCGCCAGCCCGAAGACCGCGGAGTCGACCGTCACCGTCCGCTGCGGCACCTGCCGGGGCTCGCACGGCAGGATCTTCCCCAGCCCCGGAGCCGGGTCCGCACCCTCACCCGGAGCCACGGGCTCCACCCGGCCCCTGTCCTTCTCCACGGGCACCGGGGTCGCGCAGCCGCCGATGTCCGGCAGCGCGCCGCTCCGCCCCGAGTCGTTGAGCAGGCCCAGCGCCTCCTCGGCCCCGACCACCGGGTACTCGGCGCCCTTGGTCAGGCCCTTCAACTGGCCGCTGCCGCCCACCACTCGGCCGTCCGGCCCGACCGGAACGCCGGTCATCCAGCCGTACGTGGGCAATCCGCCGACCACCGGATCCGCGTTCACCACCCGGGCACCGCCCAGCACCTGGCTCGCGTCCAGCTCCGCGCCGCCGATCCCCAAGGCATGCAGCACCGGCGCGGCGGCCTTCTTCGCCGTCTCCTCGCTCACCGGCGTCCCCGGGGCGCACTGCTTCCCCCGGACGCAGTCGACGCTGCCCTCGGCGCTCGTATGCCGCGCGAAGGTCCAGGCGCCCGGCGCGCGCTCGTTCACCCGCAACTGCGGGCCCGAACCGTCCGCCACCGCACCGACCACCCACGCCCCGCCCGCGCGCTTCGGCGCGTCCGTCAGGCCCAGGGCCCGCGCCAGCCGGCGGACCTCGTCCTCCGACACCAGGCCCTGCGCCCGGTGCACGGCGGCGCTGTCCGGCCCGTCCGGGAGGGCCCCGGCCGCCCGGTAGACCACCCGGCCGCCGAAACCGCCGTGCGGGTCCGGCTCGCCCGGCGCGATCCCGGGCCCGCTGCCGGACGGCGAGGGCCCGGTGCCCCGCGCGGCCACGCCTCCGGCATCCGCGTCGGTGTGTCCGTCCAGGGACAGCGGCGGGGGAGCACCACCGGGCCCCCGCGGGTCGCCCGCTCCGTCACCGCCGGCCGAGGCCGCCCAGTACGCGCCCCCTCCGCCGACCAGCAGCACCGCGCCGGCCACCGAGGCGACGGCCAGCGGGGAACGCCGCCGACGGGGGGTGCGTTGCGTGTCCTGCGAGCTGCTCACCGGATCGCTCCTTCGCCTGCGCCGCGCACGGCGCCCGATTGCGACTGCCCCCTGCGCGGGAGGCACCGGTGGGACGGCCCCGGCGCGCTTCCGGTTCCGTACGCCCGCGCGTCAGAACGCCGAGGGCACGCCCCGGGCGTCGCACCCGCGCCGCGCGCTCACGCTCCGTACTCCGGCATCGCACCCACCAGCCGCGCGGACGCCGACGGCACCACCACCCCGTGGATCAACGTCGCCGGAACGCGCTCGGCCACCGCGGCAGGCACCGCCCAGTGCGCCACCATGCGCGCACAGTCCCCCTGCAACTGGGCCCACCCGCCGTCCAGTTCGGACCTGGCGGCGGTACGGACGGGGATCGTGACGCTGTGCTTCGACATTGGAGCAACTCCCGTACTCAAGGGGCCGCGTGAACCGCGAGAACCCCGGTCTCCTCGCACCGTATGCACCTGCGACCTCAGCAAAAAAGCCCTACTATCGGGTAGTTTTGCCTCTTCGGACCGCGGGCGCGACCCGGTAGTTTGGGCTGTCGCATCGTTCTCGTCAGTCTTCCCACCATCCCCACAGGGAGCAGCCCCGCCGTGCGTATCGCAGTCACCGGCTCCATCGCCACCGACCACCTCATGACCTTCCCCGGCCGTTTCGCCGACCAACTGGTCGCGGAGCAGCTGCACACGGTCTCCCTCTCCTTCCTCGTCGACAACCTCGACGTACGGCGCGGCGGCGTCGGCGCGAACATCTGCTTCGGCATGGGCCAGCTCGGCACCAAGCCGATCCTGGTCGGCGCGGCCGGCTCGGACTTCGACGAGTACCGCGCCTGGCTCGACCGGCACGGCGTCGACACTGCTTCGGTCCGCATCTCCGAGGTCCTGCACACCGCCCGCTTCGTGTGCACCACGGACGCCGACCACAACCAGATCGGCTCCTTCTACACGGGCGCGATGAGCGAGGCCCGGCAGATCGAGCTCAAGTCCGTCGCGGACCGGGTGGGCGGTCTGGACCTGGTCCTGATCGGCGCGGACGACCCCGAGGCGATGCTCCGCCACACGGAGGAGTGCCGCTCGCGCTCCATCCCCTTCGCCGCGGACTTCTCGCAGCAGATCGCCCGGATGTCCGGCGACGACATCCGCACGCTGCTCGAAGGCGCCACGTACCTGTTCTCCAACGAGTACGAGAAGGGCCTCATCGAGTCGAAGACCGGCTGGACCGACGCCGAGATCCTGGCCAAGGTCGGCCACCGCGTCACCACGCTGGGCTCGCGCGGCGTGCGCATCGAGAAGCTCGGCCTCGACACCGTCGAGGTGGGCTGCGCGGAGGAGGAGGCGAAGGTCGACCCGACCGGCGTGGGCGACGCGTTCCGCGCGGGCTTCCTCTCGGGCCTGGCCTGGGGCGTCAACCACGAGCGCGCCGCGCAGATCGGCTGCATGCTGGCCACCCTGGTCATCGAGACCCTCGGCACCCAGGAGTACACCCTGAGCCGTGCGGGCTTCATGGACCGCTTCACGAAGGCATACGGCCACGAGGCCGCAGCCGAGGTCCGCACCCACCTGGTCTGACGCCCACCCCGCACCCCTTCCACGGGGCGGCCCCACGTCAGCCCGCTTGGGCGGCGGGGCCGCCCCCGGGGGCGCGGGGGTGCCTCCCTGCACGAGCGAAGCCGAGTGCTTGGGGGAGGGCGGGCAAGGGGGCGGCTCCCACCGGACGGTGCCCCCGGCCCCCACCGGACGGTGCCCCCGGCCCCCACCGGACGGTGCCCCCGGCCCCCACCGGACGCGCCCCCCTCGCCTTCCACCGGACGCGCACCCCCTCGGCCCCACCCCGGATGCGCTCCCCATAACCCCCCGGAACCCCCGGACGCACCCTTCCGCCCCTACGACACCCTCCGCACCACGTACGCCACCCCCCTCTCCCGCACTTCCTCGCCCACGTACTCCTGCCCCCGCATCCCGCACCACGCCGGAATGTCCAGACGGGCCGCCGCGTCGTCGGCGAGGACGGTCACCGTCCCCCCGACCGGCACGTCCCCGATCACCTTCGCCAGCTCGATCACCGGAATCGGGCACCGCTTCCCGAGCGCGTCCACAGTGACAGCCCCGGCCGCCGCCGCCGCAGCAGCCGTATCCGCAGCCGCCGCCGCACCCGCACTCGTACCAGCCCCCGCCTCCGCCTCCGCCCCCGTGCGCGGCGCGCCCGGCCCCGGAGCGCCCAGCTCCCCCCGCACTCCCTCCACCACCCCCGGCAGCACTTCCAGGAACCTCTCCACGTCCTCCGCCGCCGTCCCCAGCGGCAGCGACACCCGCACGTTCCCCTCCGACAGCACCCCCATCGCCCGCAGCACATGGCTCGGCGTCAGCGTGCTGCTCGTGCACGAGGAGCCGGAGGAGACCGAGAACCCGGCCCCGTCCAGCGCGTGCAGCAGACTCTCCCCGTCGACGTACAGACAGGAGAAGGTCACCAGGTGCGGCAGCCGCCGCACCGCGTCCCCCACCACCTCCACGTCCGCCACCGACTCCGCGACCCGCGCCCGGATCCGCTCCACCAGCTCCCGCAACCGTGCCGCCTCCGCCTGCGCCTCGGCCCGCACCGCTCGCAGCGAAGCCGCCGCCGCGACCACCGCGGGCAGATTGACGAAGCCGGGGGAGCGGCCCTGCTCCCGCTCGTCCGCCGCCCCCCGCGGCGCGAACCTCACTCCCTTGCGGACGACCAGCAGTCCGACCCCCGCCGGCCCTCCCCACTTGTGCGCGCTCGCCGTGAGCAGCGACCACTCGCCGTCCACCCGGCCCCACCCCAGCGACTGCGCGGCGTCCACCAGGAGCGGCACACCCGCCCGCTGGCACTGCTGTGCGACTTTGGCCACCGGCTGCTCGGTTCCGACCTCGTGATTGGCGGACTGCAGGCACGCCAGCGCGGTGTCGGCGCGCAGCGCCCCCGCGAAGTCCCCGACGGCCACCGCGCCCAGCCGCCCGACGCCGACCTCGGTCACCGACCCGCCGTCCGCCGCGTGGGCGGCGGCCGAATGGAGTACGGAGGAGTGCTCGACGGCGGAGGTCACCAGATGACGGCCGACACGCCGACGCGCCGCGAGGGCCCCGGCAATTCCGGTGTGCACCGCGTGGGTTCCCGAAGGAGTGAAAACCAGTTCGTCGGGGCGGCAGCCGACGGCCTCGGCGGCGGCCTCCCGGGCGGCGTCGAGGAGCACCCTGGCCCGGCGCCCCTCGCGGTACAGCCGGGCGGGATCGGCCCACCCCTCGTCCAGGGAGGCAAGCAGCGCCTGGTGGGCGACGGGGTGCAGGGGAGCGGCGGAGGCGGCGTCGAAGTAGGGCACCGGGCCACGCTAGCCGCCGCCCGCGCCCCGGCCGGTACGCCCATCGGGGAAGGGAGCGTCAGATGCCGGGCGGAGGCGAGGGTTCCGCGGGGAACCCGTCGCGCGGCCACCCCTTCGGGGAGGGGTGCGGCGCGTTGGGCACCCTCCCCGCGCGACCCCAAATAGCGTCCAGTAGGGTTTGGTCCGCATAAACATCCAAACCCCTGCCCGCGTCAGGGCCGGCGACCGACCAGTCAGATGGCCGCAGCCACCACTACACGCGCGGGCGAGACTCTCGGGAAGGCGCTACGTGAGTCCCAACGGCTCCGACCGCTCGTCGCGGCGCCCGATGCGGCGGAAGCTGCTCCAGGTGCTGACCGCGGGCGTGGTCCTGGCGACCGCCTCTGGTTGCTCGTACACATGGGAGGACTTCCCCCGTCTGGGGATGCCCACCCCGGTAACGGAAGAGGCGCCGCGGATCCTCTCCCTCTGGCAGGGCTCGTGGGCGGCAGCGCTCGTCACGGGCGTGCTGGTGTGGGGCTTGATCCTGTGGAGTGTCATCTTCCACAGGCGCAGCCGCACCAAGGTCGAGGTACCACCGCAGACTCGTTACAACATGCCCATCGAGGCGTTGTACACGGTCGCCCCGCTCATCATCGTCTCGGTGCTGTTCTACTTCACCGCCCGGGACGAGACGAAGCTCCTGCATCTCGACGAAAAGCCGACCCACACGATCAACGTGGTCGGCTACCAGTGGAGCTGGGGCTTCAACTACGTCGAGGACGTGGACGGCAACAAGTCCACCGGTCCGCAGACCGACCCCAAGACCCAGCAGAAGACCGGGGTTCCGAAGGAACTCGACGCGGTTCCGGACAGGTTCACCAAGCAGTTCCCGGACGGCGCCGAGGGCGTCTACGACTACGGCATCCCCGGAACCCGCAACCCGGAGAACAACAACCCCGGCCCCACGCTGGTGCTGCCGAAGGGTGAGAGGGTCCGGTTCGTCCTCACTTCGCGCGATGTCATCCACTCCTTCTGGGTGGTGCCGTTCCTGATGAAGCAGGACGTGATCCCCGGCCACACCAACGCCTTCGAGGTGACTCCCTCCAAGGAGGGCATCTTCATGGGCAAGTGCGCCGAACTCTGCGGCGTGGACCACTCCCGGATGCTCTTCAACGTCAAGGTCGTTTCCCCCGAGGAGTACAAGCAGCACCTCAAGGACCTGGCGGCCAAGGGCCAGACCGGCTACATCCCGGCCGGCATCGCCCAGACCGACCCGGCCCGGAATGCGGAGACGAACAAACTGTGAGCATCCTCAACGAACCCAAGGGTGCCGCGGCAGCAATCGACTCGTCCGAGAACGAGCTGCCCGTGCGGCGCAAGGAGCCGGGAAACATTGTGATCAAGTGGCTCACCACCACTGACCACAAGACGATCGGCTCGATGTACCTCATCACGTCGTTCGTGTTCTTCATCATCGGTGGCGTGATGGCGCTCTTCATGCGCGCCGAACTCGCTCGTCCCGGCACGCAGCTCATGTCGAACGAGCAGTTCAACCAGGCGTTCACGATGCACGGCACGATCATGCTGCTGATGTTCGCGACGCCGCTGTTCGCCGGATTCGCGAACTGGATCATGCCGCTGCAGATCGGCGCGCCCGACGTGGCGTTCCCGCGGCTGAACATGTTCGCGTACTGGCTGTACCTCTTCGGCTCGATCATCGCGGTGGCGGGCTTCCTCACCCCGCAGGGTGCGGCCGACTTCGGCTGGTTCGCCTACTCCCCGCTGTCGGACGCGGTCCGTTCGCCGGGTGTCGGCGCCGACATGTGGATCATGGGTCTGGCCTTCTCCGGCTTCGGCACGATCCTCGGCTCGGTCAACTTCATCACCACGATCATCTGCATGCGCGCGCCCGGCATGACGATGTTCCGCATGCCGATCTTCACCTGGAACGTGCTGCTGACCGGTGTACTGGTCCTGCTCGCCTTCCCGGTGCTGGCGGCCGCGCTGTTCGCCCTGGAGGCGGACCGTAAATTCGGCGCCCACATCTTCGACGCCTCCAACGGCGGCGCGATTCTGTGGCAGCACCTCTTCTGGTTCTTCGGACACCCAGAGGTGTACATCATCGCGTTGCCGTTCTTCGGAATCATTTCCGAGGTCATTCCGGTCTTCAGCCGCAAGCCGATGTTCGGCTACATCGGTCTGATCGCCGCGACCATCGCGATCGCCGGCCTCTCGGTCACCGTCTGGGCCCACCACATGTATGTGACGGGCGGCGTGCTGTTGCCGTTCTTCTCGTTCATGACGTTCCTCATCGCAGTGCCCACCGGTGTGAAGTTCTTCAACTGGATCGGCACGATGTGGAAGGGCTCACTGTCCTTCGAGACCCCGATGCTCTGGGCCGTCGGCTTCCTGATCACCTTCACCTTCGGTGGTCTGACCGGCGTCATCCTGGCCTCGCCCCCGATGGACTTCCACGTCTCGGACTCGTACTTCGTCGTCGCGCACTTCCACTACGTCATCTTCGGCACCGTGGTCTTCGCGATGTTCTCCGGCTTCCACTTCTGGTGGCCGAAGTTCACCGGCAAGATGCTGGACGAGCGGCTCGGCAAGATCACCTTCTGGACGCTGTTCGTGGGCTTCCACGGCACGTTCCTGGTGCAGCACTGGCTCGGTGCCGAGGGCATGCCGCGTCGTTACGCGGACTACCTCGCGGCCGACGGCTTCACCGCGCTGAACACGATCTCGACCATCAGCTCGTTCCTGCTGGGCCTGTCGATGCTCCCGTTCTTCTACAACGTGTGGAAGACCGCGAAGTACGGCAAGAAGATCGAGGTCGACGACCCCTGGGGCTACGGCCGTTCGCTCGAATGGGCGACGTCCTGCCCGCCGCCGCGGCACAACTTCCTCACGCTGCCGCGCATCCGGTCCGAATCCCCGGCGTTCGACCTGCACCACCCGGAGATCTCGGCCATCGACCAGCTCGAAAACCACCGTGACAACGGCATCGAGCAGCTCGCCCTCAGCGCGAAGGAGACGGGCAAGTGAAGATCCAAGGCTGGCTGTTCATCTGGCTGAGCGTTTTCATCCTGATCATGGCCGGCGTGTACGGCGTGTGGTCGAAGGAGCCCGCGGGCACCACGGCGCTCTTCCTGGCCTTCGGGCTGGCCCTGATGATCGGCTTCTACCTGGCCTTCACGGCCAAGCGGGTCGACTCGATGGCCCAGGACAACAAACAGGCCGACGTCGCGGACGAGGCCGGCGAGCTGGGCTTCTTCGCCCCGCACAGCTGGCAGCCGCTCTCGCTGGCCATCGGCGGCGCCTTCGCCTTCCTCGCGGTCGCGATGGGCTGGTGGCTGCTGTTCTTCTCGCTGCCGCTGATCCTGGTCGGCCTGTTCGGCTGGGTCTTCGAGTTCTACCGCGGTGAGAACCGCACCCAGTAGGACCGCTGCCGGCAACGGCACCTCGTGAGGGGCTCGGCCACCTGAGAACGATCAGGTGGCCGAGCCCCTCATTCGTTTGCAGTCACTTGAGCACGTCCAACGCGCTCGAACTGACGATGCTTCATATCGTGTGATCATGAGCCACGCACCTCGAAGCCGGACGGTCCTGAGCTGCACCCTGCTGATCGCCTCCCTCGGGGCGGGACTGACCGGATGCGGCGAGCCCCGGGTCACCTCGCTGTCCGCGAAGCCGTACGACGCGGCGCGGCAGGTCTCCTTCAACGGCAAGCCCGGCAGCACCGACGCCGACCCGGAGAAGCCCCTTGAGGTGACGGTCGCGGCCGACGAGGCCAGGATCACCGACGTCATCGCCGCGGACGCCGCAGGACGCCAGGTGGCGGGCGAACTCGCCGCCGACGGGTCCCGCTGGCACTCCACCGCTCCGCTGGCCGCAGGGGCCGACTACACGGTCCGCGTCGCCACCGAGGACCGCGGCGGCGCCCCCGGGGTGCGCAGGCTCGGCTTCCGGACCGCCCCGGGCAAGAAGAAGCTGGAGGTCGCCTTCGGTCCCGGGGCGGGCAAGTACGGCGTGGGGCAGCCCCTCACCGCCGAACTCAGCGCCCCGGTGAAGGACCCGCGCGCCCGAGCGGTCGTGGAGCGCGCCCTGAAGGTCGACTCCAAGCCGTCCGTCGAGGGTTCCTGGTACTGGGTGGAGGACAAGCTCCTGCACTACCGTCCGCGCGCCTACTGGCCCACGGGAGCCATCGTCAGGGCGCACAGCACCCTGGAGGGCATCAAGGTCGCCAAGGACCTGTACGGGACCGCCACGGCCCCCCTGAAGATCACCATCGGCGACAGGATCGAGGCCATCACGGACGCGTCGTCGCACTACATGACGGTCAAGCGCAACGGAGAGGTGATCAACACCATTCCGGTGACCATGGGCAAGCGCGGCTTCTCCACGCGCAACGGCGTCAAGGTCGTACTGGGCAAGGAGTACTTCGTACGCATGCGCGGCACGAGCATCGGCATCCCGCGCGGCACCAGCGACTCGTACGACCTGCCGGTCTACTACGCGACCCGGGTCACCTGGAGCGGCGAGTACGTGCACGCCGCGCCCTGGTCGGTCGGCTCACAGGGGAACGCGAACGTCAGCCACGGCTGCACGGGCATGTCCACCGGCAACGCGAGCTGGTTCTACGAGACGGTCCGCGCCGGCGACATCGTCAAGGTCGTGGGCAGCTGGGGCGCCACCATGGACCCCTTCGGCAACGGCTTCGGCGACTGGAACGTGCCCTGGAAGAAGTGGCGCAAGGGCAGCGCCCTGCTCGCCTCCACCGAGGAGCAGCGCGACCGGGTCCACGCCCCCCGGCTGCGCCCCCGGGTCTGAGGGCGGGCCACAGGGAGCGCGGCGGCGGCGCGTGGCGTCCGGGTCCGCACGCCGTGTCCCCGGGCCGCGCGCGGCGGCCCGGGGGCCGTACGACGGGGTGTCAGGCCCGCACGGAAGGGGTGCGGTCCGTGCGGCGGCTGCGCAGCAGCGCGGCCAGCGAGGCGGCGAAGCCCACCGGCTCGACGGGCAGCGTCACCGCGGCCTCCGCGCGGCTCCAGGTGGCCAGCCAGGCGTCCTGCGGGCGTCCCATGAGCAGCAGCACGGGCGGGCAGTCGAAGACCTCGTCCTTGATCTGCCGGCAGACGCCCATGCCGCCGGCCGGGACGCTCTCGCCGTCCAGGACGCACACGTCGACACCGCCCGCGTCCAGCGCCTTCAGTACGGCGGGCAGCGTGGCGCACTCCAGGAACTCGACCGGCGGTACGTCGGCGGCCGGCCTGCGACCGGCGGCGAGCCTCACCTGTTCGCGGGTGTTGGCGTCGTCGCTGTAGACCAGCACCGTGGCGGTCGGCTGCTGCATGGTTCCTCCGTGACGTCCGGTTTCGCGGTGAACTGCGCGGTGTTCTCGGGGTTTTCAGGACAGTGCAGCGGGCCGGTCGGGCTCGCTCCGATGCGCGGATGCTACTCCGTCGGCCGCCCCCGCCACACCGCTTCGCACCGCTCTTCGATGGGCCGTTCGGGCAGGACACACCCTCTTGACACTCCGAACGGCACCCCCCGGGGTGAGGGCGGGATAAGCGACCGACATAATGTCGGTCGTGGCGACAGCAACGACAGTAGATACCGGGCACGCGCACCCCTCGGTCAATCGGCCGAACCTCGTCAGCGTCGGAACCATCATCTGGTTGAGTTCCGAGCTGATGTTCTTCGCGGCCCTCTTCGCGATGTACTTCACCCTGCGATCGGTGACCGGTCCCGAGTTCTGGACGGAAAAGGCCTCGGCCTTGGACTTCCCGTTCGCGTTGGCCAACACCTCGATCCTGGTGCTCTCCTCCGTCACCTGCCAGCTCGGCGTCTTCGCCGCGGAGCGGGGCGATGTGAAGAAGCTCAGGACCTGGTTCATCATCACGTTCGTGATGGGTGCGATCTTCATTGGCGGCCAGGTGTACGAGTACACCGCACTGGTCAAGCACGCGGGCCTCTCGCTCTCGTCGGACCCGTACGGTTCGGTGTTCTACCTGACGACCGGATTCCACGGACTGCACGTGACAGGCGGACTCATCGCCTTCCTGCTGGTCCTGGGTCGGACGTATGCCGCCAAGAGATTCACTCACGAGCAGGCGACAGCCGCCATCGTCGTGTCCTACTACTGGCACTTCGTCGATGTCGTCTGGATCGGCCTGTTCGCCACGATCTACATGATCAAGTAACCCGGCTCCACGAGACCGGGCCCGAGCCCGCAACACTTCCCGCATCGACGCAGAAGATCCTGACACCGGGGTAATCCGTGAAAAAGCTCTCCGCACGACGACGCCATCCGCTGGCGGCGGTCGTCGTCCTACTCCTCGCGCTGGCGGCCACTGGGGGGCTGTACGCCGCGTTTGCGCCTGCGGGCAAGGCGCAGGCCGACGAGACCGCCCAGTCCCTCGCCATTGAGGAGGGCAAGAAGCTCTACGCCGTTGGCTGCGCAAGCTGCCACGGAACCGGCGGTCAGGGCACCACTGACGGTCCCTCCCTGGTGGGAGTGGGCTCCGCCGCAGTGGACTTCCAGGTCGGCACCGGCCGCATGCCGGCGCAGCAGCCCGGCGCACAGGTGCCGAAGAAGAAGGTCATCTACACGCAGGCGCAGATCGATCAGCTCGCCGCGTACGTGGCCTCTCTCGGCGCCGGTCCCATCACGCCGACCGAAAGCCAGACCAACCCCGAAGGCGCCGACATCGGCAGGGGTGGCGAACTGTTCCGCACCAACTGCGCGCAGTGCCACAACTTCACCGGTGAGGGCGGCGCCCTGACCCACGGCAAGTACGCTCCGCCTCTGACGGACGTCTCGCCGAAGCACATCTACGAGGCCATGCAGACCGGCCCGCAGAACATGCCCTCCTTCCCGGACAGCACCATGCCGGAGAAGGAGAAGAAGGACATCATCGCGTACGTCAAGGCCGTGAACGGCGAAGAGACCCCGAGCCCCGGCGGCTTCGGACTGGGCAATCTCGGCCCGGTCAGTGAAGGTCTGTTCGCCTGGATCTTCGGTCTGGGTGCGCTCGTCGCAGTCGCCGTCTGGGTCGCGGCCCACACCGCTAAGGCCAAGAAGTCATGAGTAGCCAAGAGAATCCAGAAGAGCCCCTGCCTGCTGAGCGGGGCGACGCGCACGGAGAGGTGGCGCGCGCCGACGATCCGTTCGCGGACCCGGGCCTGCCGCCGCACAAGCCGCGCATCCAGGACATCGACGAGCGCGCCGCCAAGCGGTCCGAGCGTGTGGTCGCGTTCCTGTTCACGCTGTCCATGCTGGCCACGGTCGGTTTCATCGCCTCCTTCGTGGCGTTCCCGATCGACCAGATCGTGTACGTCTGGCCGCTGGGCCACGTGAGCGCGCTGAACCTCTCCCTGGGCATGACCCTGGGCATCGCCCTCTTCTGCATCGGCGCGGGCGCGGTCCACTGGGCCCGCACCCTGATGTCCGACGTGGAGGTCGCCGACGAGCGCCACCCGATCTCGGCCACGCCCGAGGTCAAGGCCAAGGTCATGGCCGACTTCAAGGCAGGCGCCCAGGAGTCCGCGATCGGCCGTCGCAAGCTGATCCGCACCACGATGTTCGGCGCACTGGCCCTGGTGCCGCTGTCCGGTGTCGTACTGCTGCGCGACCTCGGTCCGCTGCCGGAGAAGAGGCTCCGCACGACGTCCTGGGCGAAGGGCAAGCTGCTCATCAACCAGAACACGATGGAGCCGCTGCGTGCGGAGGACGTCGTCGTGGGCTCGCTCACCTTCGCCATGCCGGAAGGCCTGAAGGAGGACGACCACGACTTCAACACGAAGATCGCCAAGGACGCCTTGATGATCGTCCGCATCCAGCCGGACGAGATCAAGGACAAGAAGCAGCGCGAGTGGGCGCACGAGGGCATCGTCGCGTACTCCAAGATCTGCACCCACGTGGGTTGTCCGATCAGCCTGTACGAGCAGCAGACGCACCACGTCCTCTGCCCGTGCCACCAGTCCACCTTCGACCTCTCCGACGGCGCCCGCGTCATCTTCGGCCCCGCCGGTCACGCACTCCCGCAGCTGCGTATCGGCGTGAACGGCGAGGGTTACCTCGAAGCGCTGGGCGACTTCGACGAGCCCGTCGGTCCTTCGTTCTGGGAGCGCGGATGAGTACTGCGACGACTACCGAATCCACGCCGCAGCAGAAGGCCCCCGCCGGTGAGCGGGTCGCCGACTGGGCGGACGGCCGGCTGGGGATCTACTCCCTCGCCAAGGCCAACATGCGCAAGATCTTTCCGGACCACTGGTCCTTCATGCTCGGCGAGATCTGCATGTACAGCTTCCTCATCATCATCCTCACGGGTGTGTACCTGACGCTGTTCTTCCACCCGTCGATGAACGAGATCGTGTACCACGGCTCGTACGCGCCGATGCACGGCATCCGCATGACGGAGGCCTACGCGTCGACGCTGGACATCAGCTTCGACGTCCGCGGCGGTCTGCTGATCCGGCAGATCCACCACTGGGCCGCGCTGATCTTCCTCGCGGCGATGTTCGTGCACATGATGCGCGTCTTCTTCACGGGTGCCTTCCGCAAGCCGCGCGAGGTCAACTGGCTGTTCGGCTTCCTGCTGTTCGTCCTGGGCATGTTCACCGGTTTCACCGGCTACTCGCTCCCGGACGACCTGCTGTCGGGCACCGGTGTCCGCTTCACGCAGGGCGCGATCCTGTCCGTGCCGGTCGTCGGCACGTACATCTCGATGTTCCTGTTCGGCGGCGAGTTCCCCGGCCACGACATGGTCGCCAGGTTCTACTCGGTCCACATCCTGCTGTTGCCGGGCATCATGCTCGGCCTGATGGTGGCCCACCTGATCCTGGTCTTCTACCACAAGCACACACAGTTCGCGGGCCCCGGCCGCACGAACAACAACGTCGTCGGCATGCCGCTGCTGCCCGTCTACATGGCCAAGGCCGGAGGCTTCTTCTTCCTGGTCTTCGGTGTCATCGCGATGATCTCGGCGCTGTTCACGATCAACCCGGTGTGGGCGCTCGGCCCGTACCGTCCGGACCAGGTGTCCACCGGCGCCCAGCCCGACTGGTACATGGGCTTCGCCGAGGGTCTGGTGCGTGTCATGCCGGGCTGGGAGATCAACCTCTGGGGTCACACGCTGGCCCTGGGCGTGTTCATCCCGCTGACGCTCTTCGGTCTGATCCTCGCCGTCATCGCGGTGTGGCCCTTCCTGGAGTCCTGGGTCACCGGGGACAAGCGCGAGCACCACATCGCGCAGCGCCCCCGCAACAGCCCGACCCGCACCGGCTTCGGCGTCGCCTGGATCACGGTCTACTTCATCGGCCTCGTCGGCGGTGGAAACGACCTGTGGGCCACGCACTTCCACCTGTCGATCAACTCGATCACCTGGTTCGTGCGCATCGGCTTCTTCGCCGGTCCGGTCCTGGCGTTCATCATCACCAAGCGGATCTGCATGGGTCTCCAGCGCAGGGACGCCGAGAAGGTGCTGCACGGACGCGAGTCCGGCATCATCAAGCGGCTGCCGCACGGTGAGTTCGTCGAGATCCACGAGCCGCTCGGCCAGGACCAGCTGCACACGCTCACGGCGCACGAGCAGTACGCGCCGGCCGAGATCGGTCCCTCCGTGGACGAGAACGGCGTCGAGCGCAAGGTGGGACCGACCCAGAAGCTGCGCGCCAAGCTCAGCAAGGGCATGTACGGCGAGGGCAACCAGGTTCCCAAGCCCACCGCCGAGGAGTACAAGGAGATCACCAGCGGCCACGGCCACCACTGATCCCCGGCCGGGCCGCGCCCGCGGCCCGGAACTGTTCGCCACAGCAGGAGCCCCGTCCGACGTACGGACGGGGCTCTTCGCTGTCCCCGGGGCTGGATAGGGTGGGGCCCACCCCTATCGGCAGCCTTGACCGGCTCGTGGACCCTGGAGCGGACCATGAACATGGTGACCCCCGTTGGCGGCGACAGCGTGGCGGCCCGCGGCTGGCCGGGCATTCTCAACCCTCTGTTGCGCGGTGAGCACCTCGGTGCCGACGACACCGCCTGGGCCATGGACCGCATCATGAGCGGCGAGGCCACCGACGCGCAGATCGCCGGCTTCGCGGTCGCGCTGCGCGCCAAGGGCGAGACCGTCGAGGAGGTGACGGGGCTGGTACGGGCGATGTACGCGCACGCCCGGACCATCGAGGTGCCGGGCCCCAGTGTCGACATCGTCGGCACCGGCGGCGATCTGGCGAAGACCGTCAACATCTCCACCATGTCCGCGATCGTCATCGCCGGGACGGGCGCGAAGGTCGTCAAGCACGGCAACCGGGCCGCCTCCTCCGCCAGCGGCTCCTCCGACGTGCTGGAGAAACTGGGCGTCAACCTCGACCTGACGCCGCAGCGGGTCGCGGAGGTCGCCGAGGAGGCCGGCATCACCTTCTGCTTCGCGGTGAAGTTCCACCCCGCGCTGCGGTACGCCGCCAAGGCCCGCAGGGAGCTGGGCGCGCAGACCACCTTCAACATCCTGGGCCCGCTCACCAACCCGGCCCGGGTGCGCGCCCAGGCCGTCGGCGTCGCCGACGCGAGGATGGCGCCGATCGTGGCGGGCGTCCTGGCCGAGCGGGGGAACTCCGCGCTCGTCTTCCGCGGCGACGACGGGCTGGACGAGCTCACCACCACCGCGACGTCCCGGGTGTGGGTCGTGCGCGACGGGGCCGTCCACGAGGAGCCCTTCGACCCGCGCGACGTCGGGCTGGAGATCGTCCCCGTGGAGGCGCTGCGGGGCGCGGACGCGTCGTACAACGCGGAGGTGGCACGCCGGCTGCTGGCGGGCGAGAAGGGCCCCGTGCGGGACGCGGTGCTGCTCAACACGGCCGCGGCGCTGGTGGCCCTGGGCCCCGGCGGCGGCTCGCTGAGCGAGGAGATCGCCGCCGGGATCGAGCGGGCCGAACAGTCCCTGGACTCCGGCGCCGCCCAGCGGGCGCTGGAGCGGTGGGTGGCGGCCAGCAACGCCTGACCCGCCGCGCCCCGGACGCGGAGCGCGGTCCGTTCGTCTCGACGAGCGGACCGCGCTCTTGCGCGTCGTGGATCGTGTGGCAAGATGCTGCACAGGTCATGAGTGACAGCGACTACGGCCCCGGCCCGCTGTCCGGCAACCCTCCGTCCGTGGCGGGGTGCCCCGGGTGAAGACCAGGTCGTAGGCAGCGAGGTCTACGGCAAGCGCGGACCCCTGCGCACTCCTTCGGAGTGGCGCGCCCCTGGGGTCCTGGTCCTCAAGGGAGCAGTCTCGTGAGCAAGCGAATGCGATAGGGCCCTTCGGCCCCGTTCCACCTTCACCACCTCCGTGCGGCCCTGTGACGGCCGTGCGTCGAGGCAACTCCCGTACGCCGCACGGCACATGAGCCTGCGTCAGGCGTGCGGGACCTGTCGAAGCCATTCCGCCTTGTCCTGCCAGGAGTTCGTCATGCCCGCTCAGTCCTCCGTCGCCACCGCCACCGCCCCCGCCGCTTCCGGGGAGCCCTGCTGCGGGACGCCGCTGCCCGTCCTGGGACGGGACGTGGCCGTGCCCCTGGTCACCGGGGGCGAGGTCGGCTACGCGGCCCTCGACTACGCGGCGAGCGCCCCGGCGCTGCAACGGGTGTGGGACGACGTCGCGGCGTACGCCCCGTACTACGGCAGCGTGCACCGGGGAGCCGGGTACCTGTCGCAGCTCTCGACCGACCTCTTCGAGAACAGCCGGGTGACGGTCGCCGAGTTCCTCGACTGCCGGGACGACGACCAGGTGGTCTTCACCCGCTCGACGACCGACTCGCTGAACCTGCTGGCCTCCGCGCTGCCCGCCGACTGCCAGGTGTTCGTCTTCGAGACCGAGCACCACGCGTCGCTGCTGCCCTGGCAGGACGCCCGGGTGACGTACCTGGACGCGCCGCGCACGCCCGCCCAGGCCGTCCAGACGCTGGAACGCGCACTCGCCGACCGGGCCCCTGCCGCCGGCTCCGCGCCCCGTGCGCGCGGCGGCGAGGGCTCCACGGCCCCCGCGCTGGTGTGCGTGACGGGCGCCTCGAACGTCACGGGGGAGATCTGGCCGGTGCGCGAGCTCGCCGCCGTCGCCCACGCGCACGGTGCGCGGATCGTGCTCGACGCCGCCCAGCTCGCACCTCACCACCCGCTCTCGGTACGGGAGTTGGACGTCGACTGGGTGGCCTTCTCCGGGCACAAGCTGTACGCGCCGTTCGGCTCCGGGGTGCTCGCCGGGCGGGCCGACTGGCTCCGGGCGGCCGAGCCGTACCTGGCCGGCGGCGGCGCGTCGAAGAAGGTCGCACGGCGTGCGGACGGCGGCGTGGACGTCGAGTGGCACACCTCCGCGGCACGTCACGAGGCCGGTTCGCCGAACGTGATCGGGGTGTACGCCATCGCCTCCGCGTGCAGGGCGCTCACCGAGGCCGGGTTCGACGCGCTGGTCGAGCGCGAGCAGGCGCTGGTGCGCACGGTGCGCGAGGGGCTCGCGGAGGTGCCCGCCGTGAAGGTGCTCTCGCTGTTCGGCGACGAGGCGCCGCGCGTCGGCGTCCTCTCCTTCGTGGTGGACGGCTGGAACAGCTCGCACTTCGCCGCCGCGCTCTCCGCCGAGTACGGCATCGGGGTGCGGGACGGCCTGTTCTGCGCCCACCCGCTGGTGCGCACGCTGCTCGGCAGCGACCCCCAGGAGGTCGGCGAGTGCGGCGCCCCCGAGGCCGGGCCGGGCGAGAGGTCCCTGAACGCGATCCGGGTGAGCTTCGGCGCGGGCACCCCCGAGGAGCACGTGGAGCGATTCGTACGAGCCGTCAAGGAGCTCGTGGCGAACGGGGCGCGGTGGAACTACCGCACCGAGGACGGGCGTTGCGTGCCCGCCGTCTGAGCGGCCCGCAACGACGGTGGCCGCCCCTCAGGTGAGGGGCGGCCACCGTCGTCGGGTACGGGAATCAGCCGTCGAGGCCGATCGCGAACGCGGCCTCCAGGTCGTGCTGCGAGTACGTGCGGAACGCGACGTGGGTGTCCGTCGCCTCGACGCCGGGGATCTTGCTGATCGAGCCGGGGATGATGTCCGCCAGGTCGTCGTGCCGTCCGACGCGCACCATGGCGATCAGGTCGTAGGTGCCGGTGACGGAGAAGACCTCGCTGACGCTGTCCAGCGCGGCGATCGACTCGGCGATCTCGGGGATCCGGTCCACGCTGGTCTTGATGAGCACGATCGCGGTGATCACGGCTGGCTTTCTCCCTCGGTGGCCGGTGGCGCTGCTGCGGACCTCACTCTAGCCGTACGGCGAAATCGCGCCCACGCGTAGAGGAATCCGCCCGCGAAGCCCACCACGTGTGCCAGATACGCGACGCCCGGCCCGGTGCCCAGGCCCTGCGCGGCCAGCCACTGGAGCACGAACCAGAAGACCAGCACGATCCACGCCGGGAAGCGCAGCGGGAGGAAGAGGAGGAAGGGGAAGACGCTGGTGACGCGCACGTGCGGGAACAGGCACAGGAACGCGCCCAGCACCGCGGAGATCGCGCCGGACGCCCCGACCAGCGTCTCGGTCGAGGACGCGTGCACGACGGCGTACACCACGAGCGCGAGGTAGCCGGTGACGACGTAGAAGAGCGCGTAGTGCAGACGCCCCATGCGCTCCTCGGTCATCGCGCCGAAGACGTACAGGAAGAGCATGTTGCCCAGCAGGTGGAGCCAGTTGCCGTGCACGAACAGGGCGCTGAGCGGGGTCAGCAGGGCGTGCGGGCCGAGCCGTACGAGTTCCTCGGGGACGACGCCCCAGCGCTCGAAGTAGGCGCCCTGCGCGAGGAGGAGCGCGTCGCCCGTGCCGTACGACGGGTTGAAGCCGGAGGCCGGGCCGAGCAGGAACACCACACAGCAGGCGCCGATCACGGAGTACGTCACGAGGGGGGCGCGGGAGAGGGCCCGCCAGCGCGGGCCGAGGCCCGGGATCCGCCGGGGGGCCTTGTCCGTGACCTTGCTCATGGTGTCGAGCATGCGGCAACGCCGCCGCCCCGCGCGTTCCGGCTCGCCGGTGGCCCGCCGCCCGCGCCGCCGGTCTCAAGGGTCGGCTGCCCTCCGCGCGGGGTACCGGTAAGGCCGTAGGGTTGCGCGCAGGGTATCCGCAGTTCGACGGCGCACCGCGGCAACGACGTACGGGACACGCCCGGCGTGTTCGTGATGTTCGCAGGTTTCGTAGTTTCTCGTATTTTCGAAGGAAGAGGACGGTACGCATGACGACGACGGTTCCCCTGCCGACTGCCGCGACCCGGTGGCGCTGCACGCTCTGCGGAAATCTCACGCGCTTCGACGTGACCCGCTCGTCCAAGGTCGTCGAGTACGTCCACCTGGACCTGGCCGGGGAGTCGAAGGTCGAGGAACGCGAGGTGGTCAGTGAGACCATCGAGTCCGTGCGCTGCCGTTGGTGCAACGCGGTGGATCAGATCGAATTGGTGGACAGGCCGGACGCCGGCTCCTAGGGAGACCAGGGGAGGGCGGCCCGGCAGGGCAGTACCCGCTCACCGCGGGTAGCGAAGGTGATGGGGTGACGGATTGTGGAGCCTGCGAGCGGCGCTGAGGCGGCCGGGTCGGCCGACGACGCCGCAGAGGTGCTCGACGGCCCGTTGCCCGAGGGGGTGCGGCGGCGGGTCGTGACGCTGGTCTCGGACGCCTTCGGCGGTCTGAGCGTCGCCGAACTCCCCGCCCAGTTGCGGCAGTACGCCCGGTTCACCCCCAGCCGGCGTGCCAAGTTCGCGGGCAACGCGATGGCCGCCGCACTGGAGAGCGCCCCGGTCTTCCGGCAGCGGATCGGCGAGCGGCTGCGCGAGGCGCAGCCCGAGCTGACGCGCGCGCTGGAGGCCGGGTCGCCGCCCGCCGCGGCCGATCCCGTCGACGTCGCGGCGGCGGCCTACGTGCTGCGCCCGGCGGGCTGGGTGAAGCTGGTGGCCGCCGCGGGCGAGGAGGTCCTGCGCGCGGACGCCGAACGCGCCGACGAGGCCGCCCAGCGCGAGCTGGCGGGGGTGCGGGCCGAGCTGGCCGAGGCGCGGGAGCGCACCAAGGCGGAGACCGAGCGGCTGCGCACCGAACTGGACGCCGCCCGCAAGGAGTGCGACGCGGCCCAGCGCAAGCTGCGCGGCGCCCTCAGTGACGTCAAGCGCGGCGAGGCGGCGCTGCGCAGGACCCAGGCCGAGATCGACGGCATCAGGGCCGAGGCGGCCGCCCAGGTCGCCGCCGCCGAGGCGGAGTCCCGGCGGCTGCGGGCCAGGCTCGGTGAGGCGGAGGCGTCCGTGGAGGCGGGCCGCCGTGCCGTACGGGAGGGACGCAGCGTCGAGGACATGCGGCTGCGGCTGCTGCTGGACACGGTGCTCGAAGCGGCCCAGGGGCTGCGTCGCGAACTCGCCCTGCCGCCGTCGGCCGGACGGCCCGCGGACGGCGTGGACGCGGTCGAACCCGGCCGGATGTCGCCCAAGGACATCGCGGCCCGCGCCCTGTCCGACACGGATCCGGCGGTCCTCGACCAGCTGCTGGCGCTGCCGCAGGCGCACCTGGTGGTCGACGGGTACAACGTGACGAAGACGGGTTATCCGACGATGCCGCTGGAGAAGCAGCGGCTGCGGCTGCTGGGCGGTCTGTCCATGCTGGCGGCGGCGACCGGGGCCGAGGTCACCTGTGTCTTCGACGGCGCGGAGCTGGCGGCCCCGGTGCTGCTGGCACCGCCGCGCGGAGTGCGGGTGCTGTTCAGCAAGGCGGGCGTGACGGCGGACGAACTGATCCGGCAGCTGGTACGGGCGGAGCCGGCCGGACGTCCGGTGGTCGTGGTCTCCACCGACCGCGAGGTCGCCGACGGGGTCGCCAAGTCGGGTGCCCGGCCGGTCGCTTCGGTGATGCTGCTGAAGCGGCTCTCGCGCGTGTGACGGTCTGTGCGGGGGGATGTCCCACTCGTGCGGACAACGTCCGGAATGCGGCGAGTTGGGCATGGCGCTGCGTCAACTGCCCATGACGCACGGTGTGACGCGTGGAATTCATGTGGCTCAGGGGCGAGATTTTTCTCCTGAGGATTTGAACTGATCACAAGAAGGTCACTAGGGTCTGGGCTCGAACCTTCGCACGGTTGATCACTCATCCGGAGTATCGGCGAGGGGCCCGCCAACCTCGCTGGTCGGCGGCTGAGGAAGAAGGAGCTCGCCTCCGTGGCGTCCCACCGTCGTCCCAAGCAGCCGAGCCGCACCCGTGTGACCGTGCTCTCCATATCCGCCGCGGCCGCCGTCGTGCTCACCTCCCAGTCGGCGAACGCCACGCCCAAGCCGGACAAGAAGGAAGTCAAGGCGAAGGTCGACGCGCTGTACGAGGAGGCGGAGGCCGCCACCGAGAGGTTCAACGGGGCGAAGGAGAAGCAGGAGACCCTGGAGAAGCAGGTCAAGAACCTCCAGGACTCGGTGGCCCGCGGTCAGGGCGACCTCAACGAACTGCGCAACGGCCTCGGTTCGCTGGCCACCGCGCAGTACCGCACCGGCAGCGTCGACCCCTCGCTCCAGCTCTTCCTCTCCTCCGAGCCCGACCAGTTCCTGGACCGCGCCTCGGCCATGGACCAGCTGACGGCCCGGCAGGCCGAGTCGCTCCGCAAGATCCAGGCCAAGCAGCGCACCCTGGCCCAGCAGCGCGAGGAGGCGAGCGGCAAACTCGCCGACCTCGCCGCCGTACGCAAGGAACTCGGCGCGAAGAAGGCCACGATCCAGGCCAAGCTCGCCGACGCGCGGAAGCTGTACAACACGCTGACCGAGGAAGAGCGCCGGGCCATCCAGCAGAAGGAGGAGCGCGCCAGCCGTGACGCCGGCGGCCGCGTCGAGCTCGGTACCGAGGTGGCCGCCTCCGGCATCGGCGCCGCCGCGATGGCGAAGGCCGCGACGAAGATCGGCGCGCCGTACGACTGGGGCAACAAGGGTCCCAACGCGTTCGACTGCTCCGGTCTTGTCTACTGGGCGTTCCAGCAGGTCAACGTGACGGTGGGCGGCAGCACATTCACCCAGGTGAACGCCGGCCCGAAGATCTACAACAAGAGCGACCTGCGCCCCGGCGACCTGGTGTTCTTCAGCGACCTCGCCCACGTGGGCTTCTACGCCGGCAACGGTCAGTCGCTGCACGCCCCCAAGCCGGGCACCAACGTCCGCTACGAGGACATGAAGTACCTCGGGTCGTTCATGTACGGAGTGCGCGTCGGCGGCTGAGCCCCACGCACCGGCGGTGCGCGGCCCCCGAGCCCGCCCCGCCCGGCCGGTGACGCCGAACACACCGCCCGTTCGAGCGAATCACGGCAGCCCGTGCTGACCGCCCGCCCCGCCCATGACCTGGTCATCGGCGGGGCGTCGCGCTGTCCTGGTCCCTTTCTCACCCGCCCGCCTCTTTGGCCGCCCTGTGAGCGCCCCGCTACTGTCTGCCAGCGCAGTGCCCGTCGAGCAGTCCGCCCGCCCCGGGCGGCAGGGCGCTGCCCCCCAGCAGTGGAAGGAGTGCGGCTTCCCGTGGCGTCACACCGTCGTCCCTCGCAGTCCGGGCTCACGCAGAGCACCCGGGTCACCGTCCTGTCCGCGGCCGCGGCGACCGCGGCGGCGGCCCTCGGAGCCACCCCGGCGGGCGCCGACCCGTCGGGAGCGCCCACCGCCACCCAGGCCACGGTCGACCGGCTCTTCGAACAGGCGGAGAAGGCCACCGAGCAGTACAACAGGGCCAACGAGCGCGCCGAGACCCTCCGCGAGGAGGTCGCCCGGGCCCGCGACCGTACGGCTCGCGGCCAGGAGCGCCTCAACCGGATGCGCGGAGTGATCGGGCAGCTGGCCGGCGCGCAGTACCGGTCGGGCGGCATGGACCCGGCGATGTCGCTGCTGCTGTCGGAGAACCCGGACAGCTACCTCGACAAGGCCGCGGCCCTCGACCGCATCGGCGTCTTCCACACCGGCAGGGTGCACGCCCTCACCGAGGCGCAGCGCCGACTGGGTCAGGAGCGCACCGAGGCCACCCGCAAGCTCGCGGAGCTGGAGCAGAACCGGGCCGTCGTCTCGCGCCACAAGCGCACCGTCGAGCACAAGCTCGCCGAGGCCCGCCGGATGCTGAACGCGCTGCCCGAGCCGGAACGCGCCGAGTTCGACCGGGCCTCGCGCGGCGGACGCGCGGAGATGCCGGAGATGTCCGGGGCGATGCCCGCGTCCTCACGTGCCGCCGCCGCGGTGCTGGCGGCCAGGAACGCCGTCGGCAAGCCCTACGTCTGGGGGGCCAACGGCCCGTCCGGCTTCGACTGCTCGGGCCTCATGCAGTGGTCGTACGGGCAGGCCGGGGTCTCGCTGCCGCGCACCTCGCAGGCGCAGCGGTCCGCGGGCCGACAGGTCTCGCTGGACGAGGCGCAGCCCGGCGACCTGGTCACCTACCGCGACGACGCCAGCCACGTCGGGATGTACATGGGCAACGGCCAGGTCGTGCACGCGCCCTACCCGGGAGCGCCGGTGCGCTACGACCCGGTGGGCATGATGCCGATCTCGGCGGTGACCCGGGTCTGACCGCCGGCGCCCCCACGAGCCGCCGCAGGTCCGGTCGCGGCGCGGCGGTACGGCGGTACGGGCCCCGATCCCGCCGTCGTACGATCGCCGGATGGGCGGACACGCGAGCGGCGGACGGTACGGGCGGCGGGCGGTGCTCGGACTGGGGCTCGGCGCCGGGCTCGGCGGGGCGCTGACGGCCTCCTGCGCCGCCCCGGCCGCGCCGGCCGACACCGCCGCCCGCGACGTGCGGCGGCTGCTGGCGAAGCGGGCCGCCGCCCTCCTGGGCCGCGACCGGCAGGCCTGCCTGGACGTACTCGAACCGGGTGCGGACGGCCTTCGGGCCGCACAGGAACGGGAGTTCGAGAACCTCGCCGCGGTGCCGCTCGCCTCCTGGGAGTACCGGCTCACCGGGCTCGACAGGACCGGCGGCGCCACCGCCACCGCCCGGGTGGAACACCGGTACCGGATCGACGGGTACGACACCGTGCCCGCCGTCACCTGGCGCCGCATCGACCTGCTGCGGCAGGGCGGGCAGTGGTGCATCACCGGGGACCGGCCGGAGCGCAGCGGCTCGCAGGAGATCTGGCAGCAGGGCCCCGTCACCGCCGTGCGCGGGCGGCACGCGATCGTTCTGGGGGCCGGGCAGGACGGGAAGCGGCTGCGGGCCGTCGCGGAGAACGCCGAGCGCGCGGTGGCCGCCGTCGCCGACGTGTGGAAACGGGAACGCGACCTCGCGGCGGTGCTCCTGGTGCCGCCCTCGCTCGGCGGGATGGGCGCGCTCCTGGGATCGCCCGCCGCCGGGTACCGGGGCATAGCGGCCGTCACCACCGGGGCGGGCCGCGCCGGGAAGCGCACGTCGGCGGACCGGGTGATCGTCAACCCGGAGGCGTACGACGTGCTGGGGGCGGCCGGGCAACAGGTGGTGCTCACCCACGAGACGACGCACGTGGCCACCCGTACCGACACCACCGCCGCGACCCCCATGTGGCTGTCGGAGGGCTTCGCCGACTGGGTGGCCTACCGGGGGAGCGACCGCACCCCCGCCCGGATCGCCCCCGAACTGCGGCGCGCGGTGCGGCGGGACGGGCCGCCCGCCGCCCTGCCCGCCGACGACGACTTCCGCTTCGCCGGCGACGCGGACCGCCTGGCCGGGGCGTACGAGGGCGGCTGGCTGGCCTGCCGGATGATCGTGGAACGCACCGACGAGCGGACGCTCTTCGCGTTCTACGTGTCCGTCGGCCGCCACCCGCAGCGGGACGGCGCGGTGGAGAGGGCACTGCACACCGAACTGGGCACGACCCTCGACGGTTTCACCGCGCAGTGGCGTTCCTACCTGCGCGAGGTGCTCGGCTGAGCCGTCGGCGCGGGGTCCTCCCGCTCCGCCGGGACGTGGCGCCGCGTCGGCACGGGACGGTGCGGCGCGGCCGCCGGCCCGCTCACCGTGTGCCGCCACAGGGTGCGGCAGGCCAGCAGCGTCGCCGCGACCAGCAGGCCGTTGCGGACGAACAGCAGACTCACGCCCAGGGCGTCACTGGCGACCACGTGCGAGAACCAGAGCGGGAACTCCAGACAGGTGACGAGGGTCGCCGCCAGCACCAGGTGCGCCGGCCGGTCCATCCGGCTGCCCCGGAACACCAGGCAGGCCGCCCCGAGGCCGACCAGCCACAGCATGTACTGCGGACTGATCACCCGGCTGGTCGTGGTGAACAGCAGCACCGCCACGAACGCGGCGTCGCACGCCGTCGAGGAGCTGAACCGCCGCGCCCGCAGCCGCCACCACAGCAGCCATCCGAAGGCGAGCGCGGTGAGCGCCATCGCGAGGGTGCTCACCAGCGGCACGTACGGGCCCAGGAACTCCACCGAGCCGTAGTTGAGCAGGACTTCGCCCTCCCAGCCGAACTGCCGGGCGACGTGGAAGACCAGCGCGCCCAGCGACTCCACCTCGGTGCCCCGGTCCCGCTGGAAGGTCAGGAACGCCAGCGCTCCGGGCATGGTCGCGGTGAACAGCAGCACCAGCGCGAGCGCCGTCAGCACGAAGGCCGACCAGGAGGAACGCGTCGTACGCCCGCGTGCCGTCCCCGCGAGCAGCAGGGCGGGCCAGACCTTCAGCATCGCCCCCAGCGCGGCCAGGGCCCCCGTCAGGCGCGGCCTGCGGGCCCCCGCGAGCAGCGCGGCGACCGCGATGCCGGTCACCATCACGTCGTACCGGGCGTACGAGGTGGGGCCCAGCAGCGCCAGACCCGCGATCCACACCCACGCCCCCGCGAGCCGCTTGCCGGGCCGGCGGCCGGCGTACAGCAGCAGACCCGTCACGACGGCGTCCGCGAGGCAGGCGAGGACGAAGAACGCCGACGCGTAGTCCCAGAACGGCAGCAGGCCGGGGGAGAGGACGGCGAGCGCGGCGGCCGGCGGGTACTGCCAGGTCACGTCGTCGAGCGGGAAGGTGCCGGTCCTCAGCACCTCGAACCAGCCCTGATAGATGACCGACACGTCGCTGGTGACGTCCGGGCCGGGGAAGACCAGCACCTTGAAGACGAAGAGCAGCAGCAGGGCCCGGGTCAGGACCCACACCGCGACGGGCAGGGCCAGTGCGGCGGACGGCGCGACGGCGGCGGGCGGGGCCGCGGCTCCGGACGGGGCCGGGGCGGGCGGGGCGGGGAAGCGGCCCGGGCGTCCGGTGCTGCTCGGGAGTGTCATGACCACCCTCGTTCGATGTGTTCGGCTGAAGGGTCATGATGCCGGGCGCGGAGGCGATCGGGCGACGAGGCGTCGCCGTTGGGTACTGTCGGCGACGATGGACAAGACCTTGATCGTGACCAACGACTTCCCGCCCCGCCCCGGCGGCATCCAGGCGTTCCTGCACAACATGGCGCTGCGGCTGGACCCCGAGCAGCTCGTCGTCTACGCGTCGACGTGGAAACGCGGGCGCGAGGGGGCGGAGGCCACCGCCGCGTTCGACGCCGAGCAGCCCTTCACGGTGGTGCGCGACGGGACGACGATGCTGCTGCCGACGCCCCGGGTGACCCGGCGCGCCGCCCAGTTGCTCCGGGAGCACCAGTGCACGTCGGTGTGGTTCGGTGCCGCCGCCCCGCTCGGGCTGATGGCCCCCGCGCTGCGCCGCGCGGGCGCCCGGCGACTGGTCGCCACGACGCACGGGCACGAGGCCGGCTGGGCGCAACTCCCCGCCTCGCGGAACCTGTTGCGGCGGATCGGCGAGGGCACGGACACGATCACCTACCTCGGCGAGTACACCCGCTCCCGGATCGCCGCCGCGCTCACCCCCGGGGCCGCGGCACGCATGGTCCAGCTGCCGCCGGGCGTCGACGAGAAGACCTTCCACCCGGGCTCGGGCGGCGACGCGGTGCGGGCGCGGCTGGGACTCACCGACCGGCCCGTGGTGGTGTGCGTGTCCCGGCTGGTGCCGCGCAAGGGCCAGGACACGCTCATCGAGGCGATGCCCGCGATCCTGCGCGCGGTGCCGGACGCGGTCCTGCTGATCGTCGGCGGCGGACCGTACGAGAAGGACCTCCACCGGCTGGCCCGGGAGCGGGGCGTCGCGGACTCGGTGCGGTTCACCGGCGCGGTGCCGTGGAGCGAACTGCCCGCGCACTACGGGGCGGGGGACGTCTTCGCGATGCCGTGCCGCACCCGGCGCGGCGGGCTGGACGTGGAGGGGCTCGGCATCGTCTACCTGGAGGCCTCGGCGACCGGGCTGCCGGTGGTGGCCGGGGACTCCGGGGGAGCGCCGGACGCCGTGCTCGACGGGGAGACGGGCTGGGTCGTACGGGGCGGTGACCCCGCCGAGTCGGCCGACCGCATCACCGCGCTGCTCCAGGACCCGCAGCTGCGGCGGCGGATGGGCGAGCGGGGGCGCGCCTGGGTCGAGGAGCGGTGGCGCTGGGACCTGCTGGCGGAGAAGCTCAGGACGCTGCTCTGAGGCGCTGGACGGGAGACGGCCGGGGGCGGCCCCGCGGACAGCGGGGGGCCTTGCGGAGGTCGCCGTCCCCGGCGGGCGTGCTCGGTGCACGGCAGCGCTCCGACGGGCCGCCCGGCCGGCTGCGACGGCGCGGACCGCGGGCGGCGTCTCCGCCCGGCCCCGGCGCGGCGCCACCGCCCGCCGGGCCGCGCGCCCAGGTGGTCAGCCGCGGTAGAGCGCCTCGATCTCGTCCGCGAACTCCTTCGCCACCACGTTGCGCTTCAGCTTCAGCGACGGCGTGATGTGTCCGGCCTCCTCGGTGAACTGGGCGGGCAGGATGCGGAACTTGCGTACCGACTCCGCCTTGGAGACCGCCGCGTTGCCGTCGTCCACCGCCCGCTGCACCGTGGCCAGCAGATCCGCATCGTCCCGCAGCGTCACCGCCGTCGAGTCCGCGGGCTTGCCGTGCTCCTCGGCCCAGCGGCCCAGGAACTCCTCGTCGATGGTGACGAGCGCGCCGACGAACGGCCGTCCGTCGCCGACCACCATGCACTCCGCGACCAGCGCGTGCGCGCGGATGCGGTCCTCGATCACGGCGGGGGCGACGTTCTTGCCGCCCGCCGTCACGATGATCTCCTTCTTGCGGCCGGTGATCGCGAGGTAGCCGTCCTCGTCGAGGGTGCCGATGTCTCCGGTGTGGAACCAGCCGTCGGTCAGTGCCTCGGCGGTGGCCGACGGGTTGTTCCAGTACCCCGTGAAGATGTGCTCGCCGTGCAGCAGCACCTCGCCGTCGTCGGCGATGCGCACCACCGAGCCGGGCAGCGGCTGGCCGACGGTGCCGACCTTCGGCCGGTCGTACGGGTTGAAGGCGGTCGCCGCACAGGACTCGGTGAGTCCGTAGCCCTCCAGCACTGTGAACCCGATGCCGCTGAAGAAGTGGCCCAGCCGCTCGCCCAGCGGCGCCCCGCCGGAGATCGCGTACTCGCAGCGCCCGCCGAGCACCGCGCGCAGCTTGCTGAAGACCAGCTTGTCGAAGACCTTGTGCTTGAGCCGCAGGCCCAGCGCCGGCCCCTCGGGGGTGGCCCGGGCGCGGCTGTAGGCGATCGCCGTGTCGGCGGCCTTGTCGAAGATCTTGCCCTTGCCGTCGGCCTGCGCCTTCGCGCGGGCCGAGTTGTAGACCTTCTCGAAGACGCGCGGCACACCGAGGATCAGCGTCGGCTTGAAGGACGCCAGCTCGTCGGTGAGGTTCTTGATGTCCGGCACGCAGCCGAGCTTGATCGGCGCCATCACCGACGCCACCTCGACGAGCCGTCCGAAGACGTGCGCGGCCGGAAGGAACAGCAGCACCGAGCACTCACCTGTGCGGAACAGCGGCTTCAGCCGCTCCACCACGTTGCCGCACTCCGCGAAGAAGCTGCGGTGGGTCAGCACACAGCCCTTGGGGCGGCCGGTGGTGCCGGAGGTGTAGACGATGGTGGCCGGGTCGTCGGCGTTCGCCGAGGACATCCGGGCGTCGAGGAGCTCGTCGGAGATGTCCGCCCCGGACGCGGTCAGCTGACCGACGGCGTCCGCGTCGATCTGCCAGACGCCCTTGAGGTCCGGCAGGCTGCCCTGCACGGAGGCGACGGACTCGCGGTGGGCCTCCGACTCGACCAGGCAGAACTTCGCGCCCGAGTCGCCCAGGATCCACTGCACCTGCTCGGCGGAGCTGGTCTCGTACACCGGCACGGTCACCGCACCCGCGCTCCAGATCGCGAAGTCGAGCAGCACCCACTCGTAGCGGGTGCGCGACACCAGGCCGATCCGGTCGCCCGGCTCGACGCCCGCGGCGATCAGGCCCTTGGCGGTGGCGCGCACCTCGGCCAGGAACTGGGTGGCGGTGACATCCGTCCACGTCCCCGCGACCTTGCGGCCCATGACCGCGGTGTGGGGATGCTGAGCGGCATTGCGGCGGATGAGATCCGTCAGATTGCCGTCCGAAGGGACCTCGTACAGAGCCGGAAGGCTGAACTCGCGCAAGACTGCTGCTCCTCATCAGGCACCGGTCGCCACGTCGGCGTGGGGCCGGCTGCGGTCCAAGGTCGGGCAGGTGCTCAGTGGGGGATGAGCACGACTGGACTGCCCGGACGTTACCCACCAGTACTCGGTTCCCGATAGGGGGTCCCGGGCAGATGTACGCTGCGTCACACTGATCGGACGGTGCTTGGCGCACAGTAGTCGACCCTCGGGGCGACTCGGAAGTAACCGCAGGTCCGCCCGCCCGCCACGGCGAACGGGACCGCCTCTACTCAGCGATCGGCCGGGGTTCTAGGCTGATCGTCATGCGAGTTCATGTGGTGAGCGACGTGCACGGCAACGCGGCGGACCTCGCCCGCGCGGGCGAGGGGGCCGACGCCCTGGTCTGTCTCGGCGACCTCGTGCTGTACCTGGACTACGCGGATCACTCGCGCGGCATCTTCCCCGACCTCTTCGGCACCGAGAACGCCGACCTCATCGTCGAGCTGCGCAACGCGCGCCGCTTCGACGAGGCCCGCGAACTGAGCCGGCGGCTGTGGGCGGGGCTGGAGGTCGACAGCCGCACGGCGACCGACACGGCGGTCCGCAAGCAGTACGCGCAGCTGTTCGCGGCGTTCCCGGACCCGACGTACGCCACGTACGGCAATGTCGACATCCCCGCGCTCTGGCCGGACTTCGCCGGGCCCGGCACGGTCAGCCCCGGTACGCGCGTGCTCGACGGCGAGCGCGTCGAGATCGGCGGCCTGGTCTTCGGCTTCGTCGGCGGCGGCCTGCGCACCCCCATGAACACGCCCTTCGAGATCGGCGACGAGGAGTACGCCGCCAAGGTCGAGGCGCTCGGCGAGGTCGACGTGCTCTGCTCGCACATCCCGCCCGAGATCCCCGAGCTGGTGTACGACACGGTGGCGCGCCGCTTCGAGCGCGGCAGCCGCGCCCTGCTGGAGGCGATCCGCAGGACCCGCCCGCGGTACTCGCTCTTCGGCCACGTGCACCAGCCGCTGGCCCGCCGGATGCGCGTCGGCGCGACCGAGTGCGTGAACGTCGGACACTTCGCCTCCACCGGGCGGCCCTGGGCCCTGGAGTGGTGAGCCGGCCGTGCGGGGTAGCCTTCACGCGGCACGCCCCTGCCCGGCGAGCGGGTCCCGCACCAGCCACGAACCGGTCCCGCAGCCCACGGCGCACCCCACTCGGCACGCCCCAGTCAGCACATCCCAGTCAGCACACCCCGGTCCGGACCCTGAGGAGCCACCGCGATGGCGGAACACACCAGCTCTAGCATCACCATCGAGGCGGCGCCGGCCGACGTCATGGGCGTCATCGCGGACTTCGACCGCTACCCGGACTGGACGGGCGAGGTGAAGGAGGCCGAGGTCCTGGCCACCGACGCCGACGGCCGCGCCGAGAAGGTCCGCCTGGTGCTCGACGCCGGCGCCATCAAGGACGACCACACCCTCGCGTACACCTGGACGGGCGACGACGAGGTCAGCTGGACGCTGGTGAAGTCCCAGATGCTGCGCGCCCTCGACGGCTCGTACCACCTCGCCCCCGCCGCGAACGGCAGCACCGAGGTCACCTACCGGCTCACCGTCGACGTCAAGATCCCGATGCTCGGCATGATCAAGCGCAAGGCCGAGAAGGTCATCATCGACCGCGCGCTCGCCGGTCTGAAGAAGCGCGTCGAGTCCGGCCCCACGAGCTGATCCAGCGGCTACGGGACGGCACGGGAGCAACGGGTATGAGCACGGGACGCGCGTCGTCCGCAGGGGCCGGCGAACACTCCGGGCGGTCGGCTGCGACGGGGGCCTCCGGGCCCCCGGGGCCCGCCGGACCGCCCGGTTCCGACGGGCCGGGCGGCGTCCCGGGGCCCGGCGCCGAGGCCCGGGAAGGCGGGACCGCCGGCAACACCGGACCCCTGATGCGCACGGTCCTCGTCACCGGCCCCGGCGGTGCGGGCCGCAGCACCGTCGCCGCCGCGACCGCGCTCGCGGCCTCCCGCGCGGGCGCGCGCGTGCTGCTCCTGGGCACCGACCGCCAGGACACCCTGGGGCCCGCGCTCGGGGCCCCCGTCGGGGCGATATCCGCGGCCTCCGTCGCCTCCGCACCGGCGCCCCTCGCCGCGGAACCCCGCCTGCGGGCCGCACGGATCGACTCCGCCGACGACTTCCGCACCGGACTCGTCGCCCTCCAGGAGCGCTCCACCGCCGCCCTCGACCTGCTGGGCGCCGGCGCCCTGGACGCCGACGAGCTGACCGAACTCCCCGGCAGCGAGCAGTTCGCCCTGCTGCGGGCGCTGCGGACCCTGTACCGGACACCCGGCGCCCCGTACGACCTGGTCGTCGTCGACATGCCGCCCACGCACACCGCCCTGGCCGCCCTCGCCCTGCCCGAGCAGCTGCGCCGCTACCTGCGCCGCCTGCTGCCGCCCGAGCGGCAGGCGGCCCGCTCGCTGCGGCCGATGCTGGCGCAGCTCGCCGGGGTGCCGATGCCCGCCCAGTGGCTGTACGAGACGAGCGCCCGCCAGGACGCCGAACTGGCCGCCGCACAGGCCGTGGTCGAGGGCCCCGCCGTGTCGGTGCGGCTGGTGGTCGAACCGGGGCCGGCCGCCGCGGACGCCCTGCGCACCGCGCGACTGGGCTGCGCCCTGCACGGTCTCGCCGTGGACGCGGTCGTCGCCAACCGGGTGCTGCCCACCGCATCGCCCGACCCCTGGCTGGCCGCACTCTCCGCGCACCAGCAGGCGCACCTCAAGGAGGTGCGCGAGAACCCCGCCCCGGTACGGGAACTGCCGCACCTGGGGCGTGCCCCGCACGGCGTCGAGGACCTGGAGCTGCTCGCGCGGGACCTCCCGGGCCTTCCCCGGGGCGGCCCCGCGAACGCTGCGGTGCGCCCCGTGGAGGACCGGCTCGGCGAGGACGGCGTGCTGGTGTGGCACCTGCCGCTGCCCGGCGCGACCAAGGGCGACCTGGGCCTCGTCCGGCGCGGCGACGAACTCGTGCTGTCCGCCGGGCCGTTCCGGCGCATACTTCCGCTCCCGTCCGCGCTGCGCCGGTGCGCCGTCTCGGGCGCGGCGCTGCACGACGGGACGCTGCGGGTCCGCTTCACGCCGGACCCGGGGCTGTGGCCGCGCGGACGGTGAGATCCGGTGCCGCGGGCGCGGGGCTCCCGGGCCCCGGGTCCCGGACCCCGGGGAGAACGGACCAGGAACGGCGTACCGCTGTTCGGGTAACGTCGAAGGCGTACGTTTCCGTTGCCCCCTCCCCGCGTCGCAGGAGTGCGTCATGAGCGAAGCCACCGAACGCCCCGACGATTCCCGGGCGTACGACTCCGAGGGTCGTGCCTCGCGGGCGTACGACGCGTCGCAGGAGTACCACGCGGACGCCTGGGCGACGGCGTGCGAGGAGGACCTCGCCGCCGAGAAGGCCCGCCGCCGCGCGCAGCACGGCCGCGAGACGGGGTCCGCCGCCGAGGAACTGCGCCGGCTGATGGACGCGGTCACCGACAAGGTGTCCGCGTTGCAGTCCCCGCTGTTCGGTATGGCGGCCCAGGGCGTCGCTCAGCAGTTCGTTCAGCAGGCGAAGGCAGTGGTCGAGCCGGTGGTGGAGCGCAACCCGCAGGTCTTCGACCACCTCGCGGCAGCGGGAAACGAGCTGTTGGCGGCCTACCGGTCGGCGGTCGTCGGCCACGAGCAGCGCTGGACGCAGGGTTCCACCGCCCCGACGACGAGCTCCGAGCGTACGGACAAAACACCCAGGTCATCCGAAAAGGGTCCAGATGACCCGGAGGACCGTTCAAAAGGTGAACACATCGACCTCGACTGAGCGCCCTCCTCGGGTACCGTGGCCCTCGGAGCCTGTCTCCGGCTCCGAGCGGGGCTCGACCTAAAACTGAGGGACTCATGGGACTCACCATCGGCGTCGACATCGGCGGCACGAAGATCGCGGCCGGAGTGGTCGACGAAGAGGGACAGATCCTCGAAACGTACAAGGTGAAGACACCGAAGACCCCCGAGGCGATGGTCGACGCGATCTCCGCGGCGGTCTCGGAGGTCAGTTCGGGCCACCGGGTCGAGGCGGTCGGCATCGGCGCCGCCGGATACGTGGACGACAAGCGCGCCACCGTGCTCTTCGCCCCGAACATCAACTGGCGCCACGAACCGCTCAAGGACAAGGTCGAGCAGCGCGTCGGCCTGCCCGTCGTCGTCGAGAACGACGCCAACGCTGCTGCCTGGGGCGAGTACAAGTTCGGGGCCGGCAAGGGCCACGAGGACGTCATCTGCATCACCCTGGGCACCGGCCTGGGCGGCGGCATCATCATCGGCAACAAGCTCCGCCGCGGACGCTTCGGCGTGGCCGCCGAGTTCGGCCACATCCGGGTCGTTCCGGACGGCCTGCTGTGCGGCTGCGGCAGCCAGGGCTGCTGGGAGCAGTACGCGTCCGGCCGCGCCCTCGTGCGCTACGCCCGACAGCGCGCCAACGCCACCCCAGAGAACGCCGAGATCCTGCTCGGCCTCGGCGACGGTACCGTCGAGGGCATCGAGGGCAAGCACGTCAGCGCCGCCGCCCGGCAGGGCGACCCGGTCGCCGTCGACTCCTTCCGCGAGCTGGCCCGCTGGGCCGGCGCGGGCCTGGCGGACCTCGCCTCGCTGTTCGACCCGTCCGCGTTCATCGTCGGCGGCGGCGTCTCCGACGAGGGCGAACTCGTCCTCGGCCCGATCCGCAAGTCGTTCCGTCGCTGGCTGATCGGCGGCCAGTGGCGGCCGCACGCGCAGGTCCTCGCGGCACAGCTCGGCGGCAAGGCCGGACTGGTCGGCGCGGCGGACCTGGCGCGCCAGGGCTGAGCCCCTCCCGTCCGTGAGTCGGTGCCCGTCGCGTCCACTTCAGGACGCGGCGGGCACCGGTCTATGTTGGCCCGCATGGCGACCGATCCCCTGCCCCCGTCCGCGACGGAACCCGACGGCTCGGCCGTCGTGCGTGTCCTCAGCTACAACATCCGCTCCATGCGCGACGACCGGGAAGCGCTGGCCCGGGTGATCCGCGCCTGTGAGCCCGACCTGGTGCTGATCCAGGAGGCGCCGCGCTTCTTCCGCTGGCGCAAGAAGGCTGCCTGGCTGGCCGCGCACAGCGACCTGGTGGTGCTGGGCGGAGGCGCGCCCGCCGCGGGGCCGCTGCTGCTGTGCTCGCTGCGGGCGACGGTGGAGCACACCGAGGACGTGCTGCTGCCGCGTACTCCCGGCCTGCACCAGCGGGGGTTCGCGACGGCGGTCGTACGGATCGGGGGCGCGCGGCTGGGGGTGCTGAGCTGCCACCTGAGCCTTCAGGCCGACGAACGGTACGAGCAGGCGGGGCTGCTGCTGGAGCACCTGGAGGGGTGGCGGGCCCGGGGCGTGGCGCACGCGATCGCCGGCGGTGACCTCAACGACAGGCCGGACGGGCGGACCTTCCGCCGACTGGCGGGGGAGTTGCAGGACGGGTGGGCGACCGCGCCGTGGGGCGGGGAGTTCACGTCCGTGCCGTCGGATCCGCACCAGAGGATCGACGCGATCTTCGCCACCGAGGGGGTGGAGGTGCTGGGGTGCGGGGTGCCGGAGCTGCCGGGAGCGGACCTGCGGGCGGCTACGGATCACTTGCCGGTGGTGGGGGCGGTGCGGGTGCCGGGGGAGGGGGCGAGGAGGTAGCGGAAGCGCGGATTCTGTGGTGCGGGGGCGCCACGCCTGGTGGGTGGGTGGGTGGGTGGTTGGGCGCGGGCGGGGCGTGGCGCGGAGGGTGCACCGTCCGGTGGGGGCCGCTTCCCTTGCCCTCCCTCCCCCGAGCACTCGGTTCCGCTCTTCGTGCAGGAGGTACCCCTCGCCCCTCGGGGCGCGCCCGTCGCCCAAGAGGGATTCACGTCGAGCGGCCCCGCCGCGCAAGGGTGCTGCCGGGGTGGGGGGAAGGGGCGGCCCGGCCGCCCGAAAAGGCTGGGGGTGGGAGAGGGGCGTGCGGCCCCGTCACCCAAGAGGGCCGGCGGGCGTGGAGAAGCGACGGGCGGCCGAGCCGTCCACGGGGCCGCGGCGGGTCAGACGGCTGCTCCGCGTCGGGTCAGACGACTGCTCCGCGGCCGGGGTCCTCGTCCTCTTCGTCCGAGCCGTGGGACATCCTGGCCACCAGTGTCGCGAAGCCGCCCAGGAAGCCGCCGATGCCCAGGACCTGGAGCCACCAGGTCATGTCCCAGCTCAGCAGCACCGCGACGAGCAGCAACAGCGGTCCGCCGATCACCGCCAGCCAGGCGAACTTGGACGTGACGTCGGCCTCCGGGAGGTCCGGGTCCGGCGGGACGAAGTGCCCCTCGTCCGACTCGTCGAGGTCCTCGTCCTTCGCTTCGGCGGGCGAGAAGTCCCGGGGGCCGGCCGTCCCGACGCCCGGAGCGAAGATCACCGAGCTGCCCACCGGACGGTCGTCCTCCACCGGGCCCGGTTCGGCCGCCGGTCCGTCCCCGTTGACCCCGCCCTCCAGACGCGCCAGGTCGTCCACCGACTTGAACGGCTTCGCCCCCGGCGGGTCCGGCGGCTCCTCCCCGTAACCGGCCACGATCGCCTCCCAGACGGCGGACTCGTCCAGCGGCACGGCCGCGTCGTCCTTGCGGCCGTCGGTGACGGCCTCCGGCTCCCGCTCCTCCTCGCGGTCCGCGCGCTCCGCGTTGTGTTCAGCCACCAGCAGTGCTCCCCTTCTTCCCGACGCTCGGAGCGAGGCGGCCGATGAACGCGTAACTCTCGTCGAAGATCCGCTCCGCGTCATGGTCCAACGTCGCCACGTGGTAGCTCTGTTCCAGCAGGATCTCGGTGACGTCGGTCGACGAGATGCGGCTGAGGACACGGGCCGAGTCCGCCGGCGGGACCACGTGGTCCTGGAGGCTGTGCAGCAGCAGCGTCGGCTGCGTGACCTGCGGCAGCTCGCCGTCGACCAGCCGGAAGAAGCGGCGCAGCGAGTACGCGGCGTGCAGCGGGACCCGCGTGTAGCCCACCTCGTGCGAGCCCTCCAGCGCGATGTCGTCGGCCACGCCCTTCGTCGTGCGCAGCAGATGCCGGGCGACCGGGAGCGCGTGCGCGGCCAGACCGTGCACCTTGTTGCCCGGGTTGACCAGGACGATTCCGCTGACCGCGTCGCCGTGCTTCGCGGCCAGCCGCAGGGCCAGCGCTCCGCCCATCGAGAGGCCGAAGACGAAGACCTGCGCACACCGTCCGACGAGGTCGCGCAGCTCGCGGTCCACCTCCGCGTACCAGTCCTGCCAGCCCGTGACCTGCATGTCCTCCCAGCGGGTGCCATGACCGGGCAGCAGCGGCAGGGAAACCGTCAGGTCCCGCTCCGCCAGGTGGTCGGCCCAGGGGCGCAGCGACTGCGGGGAACCGGTGAAACCGTGGCAGAGGAGGACGCCTACCTCTCCGCCCTCGTGGCGGAACGGCTCGGCTCCAGGAAGGACCGGCACCGGGGTCTCCTGTTCGTGAAAGGGGGGCTCAAGATGCCTTCACCGTACGCGACCGGACCGACACCGACCAGGTCCGCAGGGCCCCCGGCCCACAGGGCGGCGGCGTTCCCGCGGCCCCCGGCAGGGGCACGCGCGTGGGGCGGGCACGGGCGCCCGCGGGGGAGAGAGCGCAGGCCGGACCCGGGTTATGGTCTTGTCGACAGACAAGGAAAGGCACACGTTGATCTACGGCGCAATGAAGTTCTCCATCGGAGGGTCACTGAAGGTCGCCTTCAGACCCTGGGTGGAGGGCCTCGAAAACATTCCCGCGGACGGGCCGGCGATCCTCGCGAGCAACCATCTGTCCTTCTCCGACTCCTTCTTCCTTCCGGCCGTGCTGGACCGGAAGGTCACCTTCATCGCCAAGGCGGAGTACTTCACCTCGCCCGGCGTCAAGGGCAGGCTCACGGCCGCGTTCTTCAGGGGCGTCGGACAGCTCCCGGTCGACCGCTCCGGTGCGCGCGGCGCCGGTGAGTCGGCGATCAGGGCGGGCATCGAGGTCATCGAGAACGGCGGCCTCTTCGGCATCTACCCCGAAGGCACCCGCTCCCCGGACGGACGCCTCTACCGCGGCAAGCCCGGCGGTCTCGCGCGCGTGGCGCTGGCGACCGGCGCACCCGTGATCCCCGTCGCGATGATCGACACGGAGAAGGTCCAGCCGCCGGGCAAGGTCCTCCCCAAACTGCTGCGGCCGGGCATCAGGATCGGCAAACCGCTGGACTTCAGCCGCTACCACGGCATGGACGGGGACCGGTTCATCCTGCGCTCGGTCACCGACGAGGTCATGTACGAGATCATGAAGCTCTCCGGCCAGGAGTACGTCGACATCTACGCGACCGCCGCGAAGCGGCAGATCGCGGACGCCGAGAAGGCGGCCAAGGCGGAGAAGGCCGAGCTGGAGAAGGCCCAGAAGGCCGCCAGGGCGGAGCTGGAGAAGGCGGCGAAGGCAGAGGCCGAGCGGGCGGACCCGGCAGGGTAGGCCGGACGCGCCGAGCGGGGCGGAACGTTTCCGTGCCCGGGGGCGTCGTTGGTCCTGGGCGCGCCCGGTACGGCGGGCGGGGCGCACGGGAGTGAGCCGGAGACGTGCTTCTCGGGGGCCGGGGAGAGCTTTTCGGGGGTGGGGGAGAGATGGCGAAGGCACGGCGCGAGCGGGTCGTGCGGATGTCGGTCGAGCAGCCGCTGTGGCGCGCGCTCACCGGGTACCGCGTGCTCACGATGGTCTACGCGGTGCTGCTGTACGTGTTCACCCGGGACGAGTTCGAGCGCCCCTGGGTGGCCGTCGGCTATCTGGCGGTGATGGCCCTGTGGACGCTGGCCACGCTCCCCAGGGTGGCCAACGCCGCGCACTGCACCAAGCCCTTCCTGGGCGCCGACCTCGCCGTCGCCCTCGTCGGCATCCTGCTGACCCCGCTCGCCAACTTCGAGGCGCGGCACATCGACGGCCCGACCCTGCCGAGCATATGGACGGCCGGTTCGGTCCTGGCGTTCGCCATCAAGGGCGGCTGGCGCTGGGCGGCCTTCGCCTCGTCCCTGGTCGCCGCCGCGAACCTGGTGGAACGCGGCACCCCCAGCCGCGACACCCTGCACAACGTGCTGCTGGTCTGGGTCGCCTCCATCGCCATCGGCTACGTGGTGGAAGTCGCCCGCGCCTCCGAGCGCACCCTCGCCCGCGCCCTGGAGATCGAGGCCGCCACCCGCGAGCGCGAACGGCTCGCCCGGGACATCCACGACAGCGTCCTCCAGGTGCTCGCCATGGTGCAGCGGCGCGGCAGCGCCCTGGGCGGCGAGGCCGCCGAACTGGGCCGCATGGCGGGTGAGCAGGAGGTGGCCCTGCGGACCCTGGTCTCCAGCGGTCTGGTGCCGCCCAGCCGGGCCTGGGAGGACGCCTCCCGGGGCGCGGTGGTCCGCAGCGTCGAGGTCGACGAGCCGGACGACGCGACGGAGACGGGTGCCGTCGACCTGCGCGTGCTGCTCGCCCCGCACGCCGGGGCCCGGGTCTCCTTCGCGGAACCCGGGGCTCCGGTGCTGCTCGCCCCCGCCGCGGCCAGAGAGCTGGCGGCCGCTGTCGGTGCGGCACTGGACAATGTCCGCAGGCACGCCGGCGACGGCGCCCAGGCCTGGCTGCTGGTCGAGGACGAGCCGCACGAGGTGATCGTGACGGTACGGGACGACGGTCCCGGCATCCCCGAGGGTCGGCTCGCGCAGGCCGAGGGAGAAGGACGCCTCGGCGTCGCCCAGTCGATCCGCGGGCGGCTGCGGGACCTGGGCGGGAGCGCCGAACTGCTCTCGACACCCGGGCAGGGCACGGAAGTCGAACTGAAGGTTCCCCGGGGGAAGGCGTAACGCTGATGAGTGAAGAGACCGAAGCGACCGCGGAGCAGACGCGGTCCATCAAGGTGATGGTCGTCGACGACCACCCGATGTGGCGCGACGCCGTCGCCCGCGACCTGACGGCCGCCGGGTACGACGTGGTCGCCACCGCGGGGGACGGCCCGCAGGCGGTGCGCCGCGCGCGGGCCGTCGGCCCCCACGTGCTGGTCCTGGACCTGAACCTGCCGGGCATGCCGGGCGTGCAGGTCTGCAAGGAGCTGGTCGGCGCCGACCCCGGGCTGCGGGTGCTGGTGCTCTCCGCGAGCGGCGAGCACGCCGACGTGCTGGAAGCGGTGAAGTCCGGGGCGACCGGTTACCTGCTGAAGTCGGCGTCCACCGAGGAACTGTGCGACGCGGTGCGCCGTACGGCGGCGGGCGACCCCGTCTTCACACCGGGACTGGCCGGGCTCGTCCTCGGCGAGTACCGCCGCCTCGCCTCGGACCCGGCGCCGACCGCCCCCGACGAACCGAAGGCCCCGCAGCTCACCGAGCGCGAGACGGAGGTCCTGCGGCTGGTCGCCAAGGGGCTGTCGTACAAGCAGATCGCCGAGCGCCTCGTCATCTCGCACCGCACCGTCCAGAACCACGTGCAGAACACCCTCGGCAAGCTCCAGCTGCACAACAGGGTCGAACTGGTGCGGTACGCGATCGAACGCGGTCTCGACGACGCCTGAGCGCGCCCCTGGCGTGGCGGGTTTCCGTGCTCGGCGCGACGAAGGGACCCGCACGTGCGGACGCACGGTGCCCGGAGGATCGGGGCACCGACCGGGGGCGGCGACGGCCCGGCGCGCGCAGACCGCCGGGCGTGACGCGCCGGAGACGGTGGCGGGCGTCGCCGCGGGGCGCCGTGAGCGGCGTGCGCACCGGACGCGGTACGAGGACGTCCCGGCCGTGCCCGGTGCGCGCGCAGACCCCCGGCTCAGTCGGCCGACCGGGCGACGGCCGCAGCCACCCCTGCCAGCAGGTCCGTCACCACCGCCGTCCCCCGCATGCTGAGCACCGACTCCGGGTGGAACTGCACGGAGGCGAATCCGGGACCGCGCAGCGCGTGCACCTCGCCCGAGCCGTCGGCGCTCACGCCGCCCGCGCCCCCGGCCGCCCTCGCGCCCCCGCGGCTCCCGGCCTGCCCGGCACCACCCCTGGCCACCTCGATGCCGTGTGCCGCCAGCTCGGCCGCCGCCGCGTCGTCGCAGACCGCCGTGAAGCTGTTGTAGAAGCCGACCGTCTCCGGCCGCCCGAACAGATCGACCGTCTCCTGCACCCCCTGGTACGGCACCCGCTTGCGCACGACCGCCAGGCCCAGTTCCGCCGCGATCAGCTCGTGCCCCAGGCAGACCCCGAGCACCCCGTGCCGCGCCCCGCGCAACAGGTCCGCCGTCAGCGCCCGCAGGAAGCGCATCTTCGGGTCGTCCGCGTCCGCGGGGTTCCCCGGGCCGGGACCCAGCACGACCGGGCCCGGGTGCCCGAGCGCCGCCTCCCGCAGACCCGGCTCGTCGTAACGGCGTACGGACACCTCAAGACCGGAGGCGCGCAGGACGTGCGCGAGCATCGCGGTGAAGGTGTCCTCCGCGTCGACCACGAGAGCATGTCCGGACAAAGTGCGGGTGCCCTCCTGCATCCGCAGCCAGAACGGCGCGAGGTGCGCCCGCCGTCCGTCCAGCGCCGCCCGCACCCGCGCGTCGTCGGCGAGGAGAGGCCGTACCGACTCCTCGCGAGGACGCCCCGGACGCACTCCCAGCGCGGCCAGCACCCCCGCCGCCTTGGCGTGTGTCTCCGCGACCTCCCCGGCCGGGTCCGAGTTCCGTACGAGGGTCGCGCCGACCGGTACCCGCAGCCTGCCGTCCGGGGAGATGTCGGCGGTACGGATGAGGATCGGCGAGTCGAGCGTCTGTGCGCCCGTCGCGTCGCGCCCCAGCAGGGCCAGCGCACCCGCGTAGTAGCCGCGCCCGCCCACCTCGTGACGCTCGATCACCCGGCACGCGTTCTGCACCGGCGAGCCCGTCACCGTCGCCGCGAACATCGTCTCGCGCAGCACCTCGCGCACGTCCAGCGAACTGCGTCCGCGCAACTCGTACTCCGTGTGCGCGAGGTGCGCCATCTCCTTGAGCCGCGGGCCGACCACGACCCCGCCCCTGTCGCCGACGGTGCACATCATCTTGAGCTCCTCGTCGACGACCATCGACAGCTCCTCGGTCTCCTTCGGATCGGCGAGGAAGTCGAGCAGGTCCTCGGGGGTGGGACCGTCGGCGGGGTAGCGGTAGGTGCCGCTGATCGGGTTCATCACCACCGTCCCGCCGGACATCCGCACGTGCACCTCGGGGCTCGCGCCCACCAGCACGCGGTCCCCCGTGTGCACGACGTACGTCCAGTACGCACCCCGCTCCCCGTCGAGCAGCCGGCGGAAGAGGGCGAGCGCGTCGGCGCGTCCGAAGCCCGGGACGCTCCCGGTGTACGTGCGCCGGATGACGAAGTTGGCGCCCTCGCCGCGCCCGATTTCGCCGTCCACCACACGCCGGACGATCTCCTCGTACTCCTCGTCCGCGACGTCGAAACCGCCGTCCTCCACCCGCACCCGGTGCGAGGGCAGCGCGGCCCGCACGCCTTCGAGAGGGAGTTCGTACGACTCGTCCGCGACGAGCACGCTCAGCGGCGTGCCGTCGTCACGCACGTCGAAGCCGCGCTCCCTGATCTGCCGGAACGGTACGAGCGCCAGCACCGGGCGTCCGACCTCGCCGACCGGAAGGTCCGCGAGGCGCTCGGCCTCGTGCACCGCGCCGATCAGCACCTCGACGGTGTCGTGGTCGCGCCCGGGGGTGCGGCGGCGCAGCACTGCGAAGGGCGGGCAGTCCTCGTCGAGGAGACGGGACAGCAGCGCGACGGGATCGGACATCGGTGGGTTCCTTCCGGATACGGAGCCGGAGGAACGGCCGGGAAAACAAAAGGGCCGCCCTCCTGGGGCGGCCTCTGCGTCAGTGGATGTACGCGCGATCAGTGGGCCGCCGGATGAGCGGTCCACCACCAGTTCTGGGAGGAGCGGGTCTGGGTCTGCGCGAACATGTGACGCACCTTACAGCACCCCGAGGGGGGCCCGTCGGGGGCCGGGCCGCAGAATTCAAGTGTTCGAACGACCTCCTCTGCCTCTCCAGCCGCTTCACTTGGCTCTCGTGCCGGCAGAGTCCCCGCACGCCGGTGCGGGGACGGCTTTTCTCCGAAGGGTGTGCCAGGTGAACCCACGCGTGTCCGTCGTCGTACCCGTGCACAACACCGCTCCGTACCTGGAGCGGTGTTTCGGCTCGGTCCTCTCCCAGAGCCTCGGCCAGGACCACTGGGAGGTGGTGGCCGTCGACGACGGCTCCACCGACGGGAGCGCCGCCTGGCTCGACGACTTCGCCCGGGAGCGGGCCAACGTCACGGTGGTGCACCAGGAGGCGTCGGGAGGCGCGGGCAAGCCGCGCAACGTCGGCATCGAGCACGCCCGCGGCGAGTTCCTGTTCTTCCTCGACTCCGACGACCACCTCGGCCCCCAGGCGCTGGAGCGCCTGCTGGCCATGGCCGACGAGCACGGGTCGGACGTCGTCTACGGCCGGATCGTCGGCGGCGGCGGTCGTCCGGCACCCGTGGACCTGCGCCGCAGCAACCCCGACGTCAGCCTCTTCGACTCGCCGGTCTACTGGACTCTCGCCGCCTACAAACTGTGGCGGCGCACCCTGATAGACGGCCACCGGCTGCGCTTCGTGGAGAACCGGCTGCGCGGCGAGGACGTCCCGTTCTCCGTCAAGGGCCTGCTCAACGCGCGCAGGATATCCGTCGTCGCCGACCACGACTGCTACGTCCTGGAAGGCCGCGAGGACAACAGCAACGCCTCCGAGCAGGACATCGACTGGGTCGACCACCTGCGGCACGGCGAGTCCATCCTGCACCTGGTGGGGGAGCACGTGCCCGCCGGGGCCGACCGGGACAAGCTCGTCGAGCGGCACTTCCACGGCGAGATCCTCAGCGTCTTCGGCAGCCACTTCGCCGCCCTCGACGAGGAGGAGCGCGCCATGGTCGCCAAGACCGCCCGCCCGGTGGTCCAGGAATGGCTCACCGACCGGATCTTCCAGGCCCTGCCGCCCCGGCTGCGGTTGCGCGCGCACTGCCTGCGCGAGGGACTGCTGGAGGAGCTCACCCACATCGTCCGCGCCGACGCCGGGGGCGAGGTGGGCCCGGCGGTGGTCCGCGACGGCCGCGCCTGGGCCCCGTACCCGTACTTCCGGGACGGCACTCGCGCGCTGCCCGACGCCTGCTACGACCTGACCTCCCGCGTGGTGCTGCGCCAGTCCGCGCACGCATGGACCTGGGAGGACGGCGTGCTCGCGGTCACCGGCAACGCCGCGCTCACCCTGCTGCCCGCGGCAGGCCAGCAGGCCGCGCTGGTCCTGCGCAACGGCGCGGCCGAGCACCGGGTGCCCGCCGTCCGCACCGAGAACGGCGACTACCGGGCGGAGGTCGACCCGGCCCGAGCGGCCGGCGCAGGCCCGTTGTCCGACGGCAACTGGACCGTGCGACTGGAGGTCGGCGCGCCCGCCGAGGACGGCGGCGAGCCCCTCACCAAGATCGCCTGGCTGTCCGCCCCCGAGCCGGCCCCCCTGCCCGTGGCCCGGCTGACGGGCGGCGGGGACGCCCCGCTGGTCGCCGCGGCGGTCTACGCCTCCGAGCCGCACCGTCACACCAACCTGGACATCGGGGCGCAGCGCCACCGGCTGGGCCCGGACGCCTGCGCTGCCGTCGCCAGGCGCCCCCTGGGCGCGCCCAGGGTCACCGCCGCGGTGACGCTCCCCGACTGTCCCGAGGATGCCGAACTGGAGCTCGTGCTGGCCCTGGGGGAGCAGCGCGTCGTGCTGGAGACGGAGGTCACCAGGCTGTCCGGGTCCCGCTTCACCCTGCGCGGCACGCTCGCCCACGCGTCCGAGGGGCGCTGGGAGATACGGATACGGGTCCGCGGACGGGGCTTCAGCAGGGACGTCCCCGTGGCGGACGCCGGCGACAGGACGGCCGGAGCGGTGCTCGACGTCCCGGCGCACTGGAAATGGACCCGACGTCTCACCTTGTGAGCGCGGCGCGGAGCACCGTGTCGCACCCCGTAGGGTGGCCGGGTGACCGTGAACGCGAAGACCACCCTCAACGGTGGCAACACCTGGCGCGACCTTCCTGCGGCGCAGCAGCCCGAGTACCCCGATGCCGAGGCGCTGCGCGATGTTGTCGCGGACCTCGAATCGTATCCGCCGCTCGTCTTCGCGGGCGAGTGCGACCAGCTGCGCGCCCGACTGGGAGCCGTCGCCAAGGGCGAGGCGTTCCTGCTTCAGGGCGGTGACTGCGCAGAAGCATTCGACGCCGTGTCGGCCGACCACATCCGCAACAAGCTCAAGACGCTCCTCCAGATGGGCGCCGTGCTGACGTACGCCGCGTCCGTGCCCGTCGTCAAGGTGGGCCGGATCGCCGGTCAGTACAGCAAGCCGCGCTCCAAGGGGACCGAGACCCGCGACGGCGTGACCCTGCCGACGTACCGCGGTGACTCGGTCAACGGCTTCGCCTTCACCGAAGAGGCCCGCATCCCGGACCCCGAGCGGCTGAAGCGGATGTACAACGCGTCCGCCTCCACCCTCAACCTCGTGCGCGCCTTCACCACCGGCGGTTACGCGGACCTGCGCCAGGTGCACGCCTGGAACCAGGACTTCGTGAAGAACTCGCCGTCCGGCCAGCGCTACGAGCAGCTCGCCCGCGAGATCGACAACGCGCTGAACTTCATGAAGGCCGCCGGGACCGACCCGGCGGAGTTCCGCACGGTGGAGTTCTACGCGTCGCACGAGGCGCTGCTGCTGGACTACGAGGCCGCGCTGACCCGCGTGGACTCCCGCACCGGCACCCTGTACGACACCTCCGGCCACATGGTGTGGATCGGTGAGCGCACCCGGCAGATGGACGGCGCGCACGTCGAGTTCGCCTCCCGGATCCGCAACCCGATCGGCATCAAGCTCGGCCCCACGACCACCGTCGACGAGGCGCTCGGCTACATCGACAAGCTGGACCCGGACCGCGAGCCCGGTCGGCTGACCTTCATCGTCCGGATGGGCGCCGACAAGGTCCGCGACAAGCTGCCCGACCTGGTCGAGAAGGTCACCGCGTCCGGCGCGGCCGTCGCCTGGATCACCGACCCGATGCACGGCAACACCTACGAGGCCGTCTCCGGCCACAAGACGCGCCGCTTCGACGACGTGCTCGACGAGGTCAAGGGCTTCTTCGAGGTGCACAAGGCCCTGGGCACCCACCCGGGCGGCATCCACGTGGAGCTCACCGGCGACGACGTCACGGAGTGCGTGGGCGGCGGCGACGAGATCTTCGTCGACGACCTGCACCAGCGTTACGAGACGGCCTGCGACCCCCGGCTCAACCGCAGCCAGTCCCTCGACCTGGCGTTCCTGGTGGCGGAGATGTACCGCGACCAGTAACCCCGGTGACGTACGACGGTGGGGCACGGATCCATGTGATCCGTGCCCCACCGTCATGTGCGGCCAGGGTCTTTACGTACGCGGCGAGACGGGTAAGGTTAGGTTTACCTGACCATGGACCGGCCTGGCTGAGGGATCGAGGTGTCCGCGTGTTCGTCTGCTCCTGCTTCGGCGTGACCGACCAGCAGATCAAGGCCCACGCCGCCGCCGGAGCGTGCACCCCGCGCCAGATAGCCTCCGTCACCAAGGCAGGCACGGACTGCGGCAACTGCGTCCGTACGATTCAGGGCCTGCTCGGCCGCGGGGCCTGCCCGCGCCGCGAACTGATCGCCGAGCACGCGCTGTCCTCCGTCGCGGAGCAGACGGACCGGGTGGCCCTGGACGAGGCCGCCTGAGGGGCTGCTACGCCTCGCTCGGCTGCTCGATCAGCTGGGCGATGTAGAGCGGCTCACCGAGCCTCTCGACCAGCTCCAGCTGGGTGTCGAGGTAGTCGATGTGGTGCTCCTCGTCCGCGAGGATGTCCTCGAAGATCTTGGCCGACGTGATGTCGCCCTTGGCGCGCATGACCTCCGCGCCGCGCTTCAGCCGGTCGATGGCCTCGACCTCGATCTGCCGGTCCGCCTGGAACATCTCGGTGACCGTCTGCCCGATCCGGACGTGGAAGAGCCGCTGGTAGTTGGGCAGGCCCTCCAGGAAGAGGATGCGGTCGGTGAGGATCTCCGCGTGCTTCATCTCGTCGAACGACTCGGCCCGCGTGTACTTCGCCAGCTTCGTCCAGCCGAAGTTGTCCTGCATCTTCGCGTGGAGGAAGTACTGGTTGATCGCCGTCAGTTCGGCGGTCAGCTGCTCGTTGAGGAATTCAATGACCTCGGGGTCGCCCTGCATCGCTGGGGCTCCTTCCAGGGGGTGGCCGGGCAGATTGCGCGCATCCTCGCACCGCAGCTCGGAAGACGTCCAGTAAGTGCACGCTTAGTAGGAGTTGCCCGAATCGGCCCAGACCCGGTCATGACCACCCCTCGCCGTCTGTCACCATGGGAGGCATGGGTCAGCCGGAAAGCCGGGAACACCGCGACATCGAGCACTCCGAGCTTCCGCCGGGACAGCGGCTCCAGCGCGGTTGGCCGGTCACCCACTACGGGCCCGTCCCCAAGTTCAAGCCGGAGCGCTGGGAGTTCCGCGTCTTCGGCGCGACCGCGGACGGCGAGAAGCGCTGCTGGAACCACGAGGCGTTCTCCGCGCTGCCCTTCACGACGGTGATCGCGGATCTGCACTGCGTGACGAAGTTCAGCATGCTGGGGGCCGAATGGGGTGGCGTCGCCGCCCGGACGGTCCTGGAACTGGCTCCGCCCGCCCCGAAGGTCACGCACGTCATGGTCTGGGCCGAGTACGGCTACAGCGCCAACGTCCGCATCGAGGACTTCACCGACCCGCGCACCATCTTCGCCACCCACAAGGGTGAGGACCTGCTCACCGCGGAGCACGGTTTCCCGCTGCGCCTGGTGGTCCCGCACCTGTACGCCTGGAAGGGCCCCAAATGGGTCCGCGGCATCGAGTACATGACGGCGGACCGCCGCGGTTTCTGGGAGGAACGCGGCTACCACAACATCGGCGACCCCTGGCGCGAACAGCGCTACTCGTACCAGGAGGAGCCGGGGGACGGCCCCGAGCTGTAACGGCCGCGCCGCCCGCACGGGACGGGCTGCCCGCACGGGCTCCCGGGTCGGCCCCTCCACGGCCCCTTGGGCCGGCCTGCACGGCCTCCGGGCCGGCTCCCACGGGCCCCGCGGGCTCCGCGAGCGCCTCAGAAGGAGCGCAAGCCCTTCAGCCGCGCCACGTCCGCCGCATGCCCCTCCTTGCCGCCCGGCGTCTCGATGACCAGCGGCACCCCCCGGGTCGCCGGGTGCGAGAACAGCTCGCGGAAAGGTTCCTCGCCGATGTGCCCCGCGCCGATGTTCTCGTGCCGGTCCTTGTGCGCGCCGGTGACGTCCTTGGAGTCGTTGGCGTGGATCAGCTTCAGGCGTCCCTCGCCCACCGTGTCCACCAGCAGGTCCAGGGTCTGTTTCATCCCGCCCGGCCCCGCCAGGTCGTGGCCCGCCGCGAAGATGTGACAGGTGTCCAGGCAGACCCCGAGCTTCGGGTGGTGGTCCAGGGCGTCGAAGTACGGCCCGAAGTCCCAGGTCCGCGAGCACAGCGAGAAGCCCTGGCCGGCCGTCGACTCCAGCAACAGGTACGGGTCGTCGTCGTGGGTCAGCTCGTCCAGCAACGGCAGCAGATGCGTCCGTACCTGCGCGAGGGCCTCCGCGCGGGGCCGCCCGCCGGTCGCCGACCCGGTGTGCACGACGACGCCCAGCGCGCCGATGGCGCGGGCCCTGCGCAGGGAGTGCCGCAGCGACTCCACGGACCGTTCGACGGTGGCAGCGGTGTGCGAACCGAAGTTGATCAGGTACGGGGCATGGACGTACGCCGGGATGCGTTCGGCCGTGCAGGCGGCGAGGAACAGCTCGTCCTGCGCCGGGTTGCCGACCGGCGTCGCCCAGCCGCGCGGATTGGCGACGAAGACCTGGACCGCCTCCGCGCCCATCTCCCGGGCGTACGGCAGCCCGGTCGAGGCGAGCCCTCCGGCGACGGGGACATGGCCGCCGACCGGGTTGCGGAGGGCGGGATCGTGGGCGGCCGGGACGCGGGCCGAGGGGACGTGCGCGGTCGGCGGGCCGACGGGGAACGGGGTGGGGATCTCTGCGGTGCTCATCACCCTCCAGGATGCCGCACCCGCTCCGTGACCCCTGTCGTCGTGGTCGCCCCGCCCCGCTAGAGGATCTTCGTGGTGAGGGTGATCGTGCTGCCCTCGGGGGCCTGCGAGCCGCCGGCCACCGACTGCTTCTCGATGACCTTGCTGAAGGACAGGAGCGGCCGTTCGACCTCGACCTGGAACCCCGCCTCCCTGAGCACTCGGCTCGCCTCGTCCGACTGCTTGCCGAGGACGTCGGGCACCGCGACCATCCGCGGCCCCTTGGAGACGGTGAGTGTGACGCGTTCGCCCTGGCCGAGCCGGGTGCCGGCGGGGACCGACTGCCGGGCCACCCTGCCCGCCTCGGCGGGGGAGTGGACCTGCTCGGGCGCGACGTCGACCTTCAGCCCGAGGCCCTCCAGGGTGCCGGTGGCGTCCTCGACGCCCTGCCCGGTCACCGTCGGCATGTCCACCGGCGCACCCTTGCTGACGACGATCGCCACCGCCGTGTCGGGCGCGCGGCCGGTGCCCGCGCGCGGTTCGGTGCTGATGACCGTGCCCAGGGGCACGTCCTCGCTGAAGGCCCTGCTGACGACGCCGGGTGCGAGACCGGCGTCCTTGAGTTCGTTCCTGGCCTTCGCCAGCGGCATCCGCTTCACGTCCGGGACCTTCACGATCTCGGGGCCCCGCGAGAGGACCAGCGTCACCGACCCGTTGTGGCGGACGCGGGCGCCGGGCGCGGGGTCGCTGTCCATGACCGTGCCGCGCGTGACGGTGTCGCTGAACTTCCGCTCCACGCCCTTCACGTCGAGCCCGGCCGCCGACAGCTTCGCCCGCGCGTCCTTCTCCGACTGGCTGAGCAGAGCCGGGACCTGCGTGAACTGTCCGGAGTTGATGTACCAGACCCCGGTGCCCACCAGCGCCAGCAGCACCGCCGCCACGACCAGGACCAGCCCCCGCCGGGTGGGCAGGGCGCGCCGCGACGGCGCACGGGACGGTTCGGCCCCGGGCGGCGGCCCCGGCAGCCGGCTGGTGTGCCGCTCGGTGGGCAGCGTGCGCGGAATCACACTGGTCCGGTCCTCGGGGCCGACCGCGGGTGCCTCCGTCTTCGCCTGCGGGGGTACGAGGTCCAACTGCTCGTCGTCGAGGGCCGCACGCGCCGTCCTCGCCAGTCCGAGCAGGGCGACCGCGTCGAACGGGCGGGCCTCAGGGTCGCGGGCGGTGGCCTCGCCGACCAGCTCGTCCAGTCCGGGCGCCAGCCCCGGTACCGCGGCCGACGGCGGCGGCACGTCCTTGTTGAGGTGCTGGTAGAGCACCTGGGCGGCGGTGCCGCCGGAGTGCGGCTTGGCGCCGGTGAGCATTTCGTACAGGACGACTCCGCACGCGTACACGTCGGCGCGGGTGTCGGCGGTGCCGTGCTCGATCTGCTCCGGCGCGAGGTAGGAGACCGTGCCCAGGAGGGAGCCGGTGGAGCTGGTGACGGTGTCCACGGCCCGTACGAGACCGAAGTCGGCGACCTTCACCCGACCGTCGTCCCCGATCAGGACGTTCTCCGGCTTCATGTCCCGGTGCACGAACCCGGCCCGGTGCGCGGCGCCGAGCGCGGCCAGCACGGGCTCCAGGATGTCGAGCGCGGCCCGCGGCTGGAGCGCGCCGCGCTCGCGCAGGACGTCGCGCAGGGTGCAGCCCGCGATGTACTCCATCGCCAGGTAGACGTAGGCGCCCTCGGCGCCCTGGTCGAAGACGCCCACCACGTTGGGGTGCGCGAGACGTGCCACGGACTTGGCCTCGCGGATGAAGCGGTCGACGAAGGAGACGTCCGCGGCGAGGGTGGGGTGCATCACCTTGAGGGCGAGCACGCGGTCGAGGCGGGTGTCGACGGCCCGGTAGACCGTCGCCATCCCGCCGACGGCGATGCGTGCCTCGACGCGATAGCGGCCGTCGAGCAGGTGCCCGACGAGGGGGTCTTCAAGGGTCGTGTCCACGGAGGGAGTCTACGAGCCGGTACCGGCGGACCGGCCGGGGATGCCTGCCCCGCCCCCGGACTGAAGCCGACCTGTAACAGGGCCTCCGCCCCCAACCCCCCGCTTGGGCGCCGCCGCCCTCCCGCGCGCCCCTTCACACGACGGGACCTGCGCCCCGTCCCTACGTCAGCCGCCTTGGGCGGCGGGGCCGCCCCCGGGGGCGGAACGGGCGGGCAAGGGGGCGGCCCCCACGCGGAACGCGCACCCCCCTGTCCTACGCCCGCATCCCTCCGTACCCCGGCAGCCACCGTCTCCGGCCCGCAGCGGCCACCGTTCCCGGCCGCCTCCGTCCCCGGCCCCGAGCGGCCGCCGTTCCCGGCCGCCACCGCGCGCCCGCCGTCTCCGGCCGTCACCGGCCCCGGCCGTCACCGCCCCCGCGCGCCCCCTCCCCGCCCCCTCAGAACGCCGGCCGCTCCGGATCCAGCCTCGCCCGGCCCTCTCCCGGCGACGAAGCCTCCGCGAAGTGCCGCCGCGGGATCCGTCCCGCCCGGTACGCCAACCGCCCCGCCTCGACCCCGTGCCGCATCGCCTCCGCCATCAGCACCGGTTCCTGGGCCCGCGTCACCGCCGACGCGAGCATCACCCCGGCGCAGCCCAGCTCCATCGCCAGCACCGCGTCGGACGCGGTGCCCGCTCCCGCGTCGAGGATCACCGGCACCCCCGCCCGCTCCACGATCAGCTCGAAGTTGTGCGGGTTGCGGATGCCGAGCCCGGAGCCGATGGGCGAGCCGAGCGGCATGACGGCCGCGCACCCCACGTCCTCCAGCTTCCGCGCGAGCACCGGGTCGTCGTTGGTGTACGGCAGCACGGTGAAGCCGTCGTCGACCAGCACCTCCGCCGCGTCGAGGAGCTCCACCGGGTCGGGCAGCAGGGTCCGCTCGTCGGCGATGACCTCCAGCTTCACCCAGTCGGTGCCCAGCGCCTCCCGTGCCAGTCGTGCGGTGAGCACCGCCTCGCCCGCCGTGTAGCACCCGGCGGTGTTCGGCAGGACACGGATGCCGAGCCGTTCCAGCACGGACAGCACCGAGCCCTGCACGGAGGGGTCGAGCCGCCGCATGGCCACCGTCGTCAGTTCGGTGCCGGAGGCGATCAGCGAGCGTTCCAGCACGTCCAGGCTGGGCGCACCGCCCGTACCCATGATCAGCCGGGACGAGAAGGAGACGCCGCCCAGTTCGAAGAGGTCGTCGGCCATGGTGTTCAGCCTCCCTGGACTGCGGTGAGTACTTCGACGCGGTCGCCGTCGCCGAGGGCGGTGTCCGCCCAGCGGCCTCGCGGCACCACTGTCTCGTTGAGCGCCGCGGCCACGCCCGCGTGCGCGCGCGTGAGGGTCGCGACGAGGTCGCCGAGGGTCGTACCGGGGGACAGCGCGCGCGGCTCGCCGTTCACGGACACGTTCATACGAGCTGCTCCTGTCGTGCGGAGGGGGCGGGGGGCGGAGGCACGGCGGGGAAGCGGCGCGGGGTGAACGGCCGTGCCTCCTCCGGCAGCTCGCCGGTCGTCAGCACCGTCGCCAGCGCGTCCCCGGTGACGGGGGTGAGCAGTACTCCGTTGCGGTAGTGGCCGGTGGCGAGCAGCAGCCCCGGCAGAGCGGTCGGACCGAGCAGCGGGGCGTTGTCGGGGGAGGCGGGGCGCAGCCCGGCCCGGGTCTCGGTGAGGGGCAGCTCGGTGATGCCGGGCACCAGCTCGTGCGCGTCGCGCAGCAGCTCGTACACGCCGCCCGCCGTGACCGTGGTGTCCCAGCCCAGCTCCTCGGTGGTGGCGCCGACGACCAGTTCGCCGTTCTCCCGGGGCACCAGGTAGACGTGGCTGCCGCGCACCACCGCGCGCACGGTGCGGTTCAGGAACGGCGCGTACGCGCGGGGCACCGTCAGCCGCAGCACCTGTCCCTTCACCGGACGCACCGGCACCAGGACCTCCGGGGGCACTCCCGCCAGCCGTCCGCTGAGCGATCCGGCCGCCAGTACCACCTGGTCGGCGACCACCCGCGTGCCGTCCGCCAGCAGCGCGCCCGCCGCCCGCTCCCGTACGACGGACAGCCGCTCGGCGGTCGCCCGGTACAGGATCACCCCGGCCCGCTCGCAGGCGGCCAGGAGGGCCGCTGCCAGCCGCCTCGGGTCGATCTGGTGGTCGCCGTCCACCCGCAGCCCGCCGCGCACCCCCGGTGCGAGCATCGGTTCCAGACGGCGGCAGTCGCGTCCGCTCAGCCACTCGGAGGTGAGCCCCGACTGCCTTTGCAGGGCGTGCAGTTCGCGCAGGTGGGCCCGGTCGTCGGCGTCCAGGGCCACGGCCAGGGTGCCGCACGCGCGGTAACCGGTGTCCAGCCCACCGGCCTCCTCCAGTTCCGCGACGAACTCCGGATAGCGGCGCGCGGACGCCAGGTTGAGGCCGAGCAGAGTCTGCTCGCCGTAGTGGAGTTCGGTGACGGCGGCCAGCATGCCCGCCGCCACCTGTGCGGCGCCGCCGCCCGGATCGGGGTCGGCGAGCGCGGTGCGCAGGCCCCGTTGTGCGGCCCGCCAGGCCGTCACGAGGCCGATGATCCCGCCGCCGATCACCAGAACGTCGTACGGGCGTTGCTCAGAGGAATGCATGGGCGTCCAGCCCCTCCCTTCGCCGGCATGACCCGGATCAGGTTCGTACGGTCGGAGGCCCGGTCAGCCTCCCTCTCAGCCCGGTCGGCCGGGCTCCCGTGAGTGCTTGTACGGTGACCAGACTAGACGTTTGCCCCAACGGCCCGTAAGGGAGCGCCCCCGTGCCCCGCTCGCTCGACGGACTCGTCCTCGCCCCGGTCGCCGATCAGGACCCCGGTCAGGTCGGCAGCCGCACCCGCTTCGCCTACCACGAACAGGACGGCCGGATCTGGGCCGAGTACGCGGGCGGCGACATCGTGCGGGGACACCTCGTCGGCACCCGGGAGGGCGACCGGCTCGACTTCAGGTACGTACAGCTGACGTCGGACGGCACCACGTCGTCCGGACACTGTCTGTCCGCGGTCACCCTGCGGCCGGACGGTCGCGTTCGGCTGGAGGAGAGCTGGGCATGGGAATCCCAGGAGGGCAGCGGCACGAGCGTGGTCGAGGAGACGGCGGACGGGGAAGCATGTTCCTGACGCCGTGTCAGATGCATAAGGTGGCCGGGTGAGCGAGCAGAAACGAATCGTCGTCGTCGGCGCGGGAATGGCCGGGGTGCAGACCGCCGTGGCCCTGCGGGAGCAGGGCTTCCGGGGCCACCTCGTGCTGATCGGCTCCGAGCCGCATCCCCCGTACGACCGGCCCCCGCTGTCCAAGGCGGTGCTCCTGGGCAAGGCCGAGGGCTCCGCCTTCGACGTCGACTTCGAGGCGCTCGGCGTCGACCTGCGGCTGGGCACCGAGGCCGTCGGGGTGCGACCCGACGACCACGAGATCGACACCCCGACCGGGCCGCTGCGGTACGACGCCCTGGTGCTGGCCACCGGTGCGGACCCCGTGACCCTGCCGGGGACCGTCGGCGCCCCCGGCGTCCACCTGCTGCGCACGCTGGACGACGCGCACCGGCTGCGCCCGGTGCTGGACGCGCAGAGCGACGTGGTGGTGGTCGGCGCGGGCTGGATCGGCGCCGAGTTCACCACCGCCGCCCGCGAGGCGGGCTGCCGGGTCACCGTCGTGGAGGCCGCCGACCGGCCGCTCGCCGGGACGATGCCCGCCGAGATCGCCGGGCCCATGGCCGCCTGGTACGCCGAGGGCGGCGCGGAACTCCTCACGCACGCGCGCGTGGCCGCGGTGGAGCCCGGCGCGGTGCTGCTCGCCGACGGACGCCGTATCCCCGCTCGGGCCGTCGTCGTCGGCATCGGCGCCAGAGCCGCGACGGACTGGCTGGAGGGCTCCGGCATCGCACGGGGCCCGGACGGCTCCGTCACCGCCGACGCGCACCTGCGCACGTTCGCGCCCGACGTGTACGCCGTCGGGGACTGCGCCTCCTTCCCGTCCCGGCGCTACGGTCGCCGACTCCTCGTCCACCATTGGGACAACGCCCTCCAGGGCCCCCGCGCGGTCGCCGCGAACATCCTGGGCGGCACGCCACTGGTCTACGATCCCGTGCCGTACTTCTGGTCCGAGCAGTTCGGCCGCTTCGTGCAGTACATCGGCCACCACGCGGACGCCGACGCGATGATCTGGCGCGGCGACGCGACCAGCCCCTCCTGGTCGGTGTGCTGGCTGCGTGACGGGGCCCTCGTGGCGCTGCTCGCGGTGGGCCGCGCGCGCGACCTGGCGCAGGGGCGCAAGCTGGTCGAGGCCGGGGCCGTGCTCGACCCGGCGCTGGCCGCCGATCCCTCCGTACCGCTGAAGACGGCGGTCCGGCAGCGCTAGTAGCGGAGCCGTCGGGCCAGGGGCCCCTCCGGCGGTCCCGGGTGCCGACTGTCGGTCCTGGATGGCAGGCTTGTCCTGTGACCGAGATTGACGCAAAGACCGATGCCCTCGTACCTGCCTGGCTCTACCTCCCCGACATCGCGGAGATGCTCGACCTGGAGGTGACGAAGGTGCGCCAGCTGGTGAAGGACGGCCAGCTGATCGCGGTGCGACGCGGTGAGAACCGCGCGCTCCAGGTGCCCGCCGCCTTCATCGACGGCGACAAGATCGTCAAGGGCCTGCCCGGACTCCTGACGGTCCTGAAGGACGACGGCTTCTCCGACGAGGAGATGCTGGAGTGGCTCTTCACCGCCGACCCGACCCTGCCCGGCACCCCCGCCGAGGCCCTGAGCGAGAATCGCGGCACGGAGGTGAAGCGCCGCGCTCAGGCGCTGGCCCTCTGACAGAAGCCGATCGGGGCGTGCCCACGGTCCCGGCCCACCCCGGGGCCGTGCGCACGCCCGCCAGGCGGGAGCCCCTACGGGCGCCCGCGGAACGGGGGACACCGCACCATGCCCACGCTGCCCGCGCCTCGCGCCCAGCTCGCCGACGCCCGGCTCTACCTCTGCACGGACGCCCGCAAGGCGCAGGGAGACCTCCCCGCGTTCCTCGACGCCGTCCTGTCCCACGGTGTCGACATCGTCCAGCTCCGTGACAAGGGCATGGAGGCGGGCGAGGAGCTGGAGCACCTGGCCGTCTTCGCCGACGCCTGCCGCCGGCACGGCAAGCTGCTCGCCGTGAACGACCGCGCCGACGTGGCGCACGCTGTGGGCAGCGACGTGCTGCACCTGGGCCAGGGCGACCTGCCGGTGCCCGCCGCCCGCGCGATCCTCGGCCAGGACGTCGTGGTCGGCCGCTCCACGCACGCCGAGTCCGAGGTCGACGCCGCCGTCGCCGAGAGCGGCGTGGACTACTTCTGCACCGGTCCGTGCTGGCCCACCCCCACCAAGCCCGGCCGCTACGCCCCCGGCCTGGACCTCGTCCGGTACGCGGCCTCGCTCCGCCAGGACCGCCCCTGGTTCGCCATCGGCGGCATCGACGCGGGCAACCTCGACGAGGTGCTGGCGGCGGGCGCTCGCCGGGTCGTGGTCGTCCGGGCCCTCACCGAGGCCGCGGACCCGGCCGCCGCGACCGCCGAACTCGCCGGGCGCATCAGGTCGTACGGCGACTAGGCGCAGCCGGGGACCCGGTCGGGGCCCACCGGGCAGGCGTGTCGGGGAAAGTCGGAAGCCCTCGACGCGGCCGGAAGCCCTCGACCGATGCCGTTCGGCCGAAGTCCCCGCGCGCGTGACCGAAAAACTGTCCGAAGGATGGACAAGAATCCGACATAACAGATCTTTGGTGCCGGTTCGGTTGGGGCTCCGCCATGCCCCTGGCTAACCTCTCCGCATGGCCCTTGGCACAGCTTCCACCAGAACAGACCGCGCCCTTACGGTGCGTGAGCTTCTGGAGACCGGAAAGACGTCGTTCTCCTTCGAATTCTCGGCCCGCAGGACCGCGAAGGGCGAGCAGAACCTCTGGAACGCCCTGCGCCGGGTCGAGGCGGTGGCCCCCAGCTTCGTGTCCGTGACGTACGGAGCGGGCGGCTCCACCCGCGAAGGCACCGTCAAGGCCACCCAGAAGATCGCCTCCGACTCCACCCTCACGCCCGTCGCGCACCTGACCGCCGTGGACCACTCGGTCGCCCAGCTGCGCAACATGATCGGGCAGTTCGCCAATGCCGGAATCCGGAACATCCTCGCGGTGCGCGGCGACCCGCCCGGCGACCCGATGGGCGAATGGGTCCGCCACCCCGAGGGTGTGACGTACGCCTCGGAACTCGTCCGGCTCATCAAGGAGTCCGGTGACTTCTGCGTCGGGGTCGCCGCGTTCCCGGAGATGCACCCGCGCTCGGAGAGCTGGGATTCCGACATCCGGTACTTCGTGGAGAAGTGCCGGGCCGGCGCCGACTACGCCATCACGCAGATGTTCTTCGATCCCGAGAGCTACCTGCGGATGAGGGACCGCGTCCAGGCGGCGGGCTGCGACACCCCCATCATTCCCGAGGTGATGCCGGTCACGCTGGTCAAACAGCTGGACAGGCTTCCGCAGCTCAGCAACGCGCATTTTCCCGATGCCGTGAGAGAACGGATGCTCGCGGTCCAGGACGATCCGGCCGCTGTACGCTCCATTGGCATCGAGTTCGCCACGGAGTTCTGCGCGACGCTGCTCGCCGAAGGTGTACCGGGAATGCACTTCATCACGCTCAACAACTCGACGGCGACCCTCGAAATCTACGAGAATCTCGGACTGCACGACCAGTCGTCACGGCCGACGCAGTCGTAACAGTCACCACAGCGGTACTCGCGCCGCCGTGCCCATCAGGGGCCGGCGGCCGGCAGGAGGAGGGGCGTACATGGGCTGGACGGTCCTCTACATCGCATTCGGCGTGGTCGCGTTGTGGCTGCTCGGCGAAGTGCTGTTGCAGTACAAGGCGCGACTGCGCTGGCGCGTGCTCGCCTTCGCGGGCTTCGCCGTCGTCGTGGTCGGCGTGCTGCTGGCGTCGGTCCCCCTGATCGCGGCGGGCGCCGCCGCCTTCGCCGTCGGCCAGACCTACGTCACCCTCTCCTTCCGCCGCGGCTTCTCGACGGGCTGGGCGATCGGCGGCAACCCCGGTGCCAGCAAGCGCCGCCGGGGCACGTCCGGCGAGTCCACCGGGGCGCAGCCCACGCTCCAGGTCTCGGACCTTGAGTACGGGGCGCAGCCCGAGCCGGCCGCGGACGACTTCGACGCGGCACACGGCTACCCCGCCCACGGGCAGCCGGAGCAGCAGACCGCGGTCCACGAGGCGCAGCCGATGCCCGACGACACGGGCGGGTACGGGGTCTACGACGCCTCGGCGCCCTACGCCGCGGCGTCCGCCGCATCGCAGCCGCAGGGCTTCGACGACTTCGGCGGCGGCTCCTACCCCACGTACGACCAGGGCGGTGCCCTCCAGGACGCCGGTTCCTACGGCACGTACGACACGGGGCAGCAGCAGTACGCCGCCTACTCCGACCCGTACATCGGTACCCAGTCCTACGGCGGCGGCGACTACGACCCGTACGGCGCCCAGCAGCCCTACAGCGGCGGCCCCTACGGCGACGCGTACGCGACCGAGACGCCACCCGGCGGGGTGTGGGTGCCGCAGCAGCGCGACGGGGAGCAGCCGTTCGTCCCGGAGGCCCCCCAGCAGCCCGCCGGCCACCCCTACGGGTACGACACCGGAGCGAACGGCCAGTACCGCTACTGAGCCCGCGCACGACGAGGCAGTGAGACGGCCGGGGTTCCCGGGAGGCCCGCGGGCCTCCCGGGAACCCCGGCCGCTCGCGTGCGCGACCGCGCCCTACCTCGACCCGCGGAAGCCGTCCCCCTCCACGATCAGCCCCGCCACCAGGGCGCCCGACATCCCGGCGTGCGCGAGCCCGCCGCCCGGATGGGCCCAGCCCCCCGCCGCGTACAGCCCCGGCAGGGCGGTGGTGTTGGACGGCGCCAGGAAACGGCCGTCGCGACCGGCCAGGGCGGGCGGCGGCACCGCCCCGCCGGCCGCCCCCGTGACGGCGGCCGTGTCCGCGGGCGTACGGACCTCGCGCCACAGGATCCGCTCGGCGAGCCCCGGAACCGCGACGGCGGCGGCGGCCACCATCCGGTCCGCCCAGAGAGCGGCCAGACCCGGCGTGCTCCAGTCGTAGGCCGGGTGCACCGGGGCGGCGGCGGTGAGCACCACCGCCTCGTGCCCGTCGTCGGGGCGCAGGGCCGGATCGTCCGGCCGGGACACGAACACGGTGGGGGAGAGGTCGTCGCCGACGGACTCCACCAGACCCAGCTCGTCGAAGACCTCCCGGAGCTCGAAGTCCCGGTGGACGGGGTGCACCACGCTCCGGTGCGCCGCGCCCGCCTCCCGGGCCCCTTCGAGTGCCAGCAGGACCTGCACCCGGCCCGCCGCCACCCGCTCGGGCGTGCGTGCGGGGGCGTCCCGGTCGCCGTACACGCCGCGCCCGTCCCGGAGCGCCGCCAGCCGCGCCGGAGGCACCGCCGCGACGACGGAGTCCGCCTCGACGACGGTCCCGTCCGCCAGCTCCACGCCTGCCGCCCGGCCGTCCTTCTCCACGACGGCCATGACCTCCGTCCCGAAGACGAACTCCACGCGCCGCGCCAGGCACCGCTCGTACAGCGCCCGCGCCAGCTCGCGGGTGCCCCCGGCGACATACCAGCTCCCGAACGTCTGCTCCAGGTACGGCAGGACGGCGGCGGAGGCGGGCGCGTCGCGCGGGTCCAGCCCGTACGCCAGGGCGTAGCCCTCCAGCAGGGCGACCAGCCGCGGATCGGCCAGCTCCCACGCGGCGACCTCCGACGTCGTGGCCGCCTGCCGGTCGCGGCGCAGCAGCCGCTTGTGCCGCAGCGCGGGGTAGGGGTCGCGGCCCAGCACCTGCCAGTCGGCGCGCAGCGGCTCTTCGAGGAGTGGCCGGCGGGTGCGGTCCCAGGCGTCCCGGGCCCGGGTCATGAAGGCGTCCCAGCGCTCGCCCGCACCGGCTCCCAGCGCGTCGTCCAGGGCCGAGACGACGCCCCCGCGGGAGGCGTTGGGCAGCGAGAGGGCCGTGCCGTCGGGGAAGAAGTGCCGGCTCGCGGGGTCCACCTGCGTCAGCTCGACGCAGCTCTCCAGGGGCTCCTTGCCCGTCTTGACGAACACGTCCCGGTACACGGCCGGCAGGTGCAGCAGGTCCGGGCCCGTGTCGAAGGCGAAGCCGTCCCGCTCGAAGCGGCCCGCGGAACCGCCGTAGGTCCCGCCCCTTTCGTACACCGTCACCCGGCGGCCCGCGACGGCCAGCCGGGCAGCGGTCGCCAGTGCGCCGAGTCCGGCGCCGATCACCACAGTCCGTGCCATGCCAGTGACTTTAACGGCCGCCACCGACAACTCAGCCGGGAGGCCGCGCACCCGGCCCGGCCAGGCGTTTCTCCTCGCGCCGCTGTGCCCTGCGCCGCCGGAACCGCCGGATCCGGCTCGCCAGGAACAGCAGTACGACCAGCCCCGCCAGAAGCAGGACGGCGGCGACGACCGCCGCCGCGACCGGATGGAACATGGCGAAGGTGATGACCCCGGCGACGCCCAGATCCTCCGCGGTGCTCACCGCGATGTTGCTGAAGGGCTCCGGCGAGGTGTTGACCGCCATCCGCGTGCCCGCCTTGACCAGATGGCTGATCAGGGCGGTGGAGCCGCCGACCGCGCCCGCGGCGAGCTCCGGCAGCGACCCGCTCTGCCCGGCGAGCAGTGCGCCGACGACCGCACCGGCGATCGGACGGATCACCGTGTGGACGCTGTCCCACAGCGAGTCCAGGTACGGGATCTTGTCGTTGACCGCCTCGCAGAGGAAGAGGATCCCGGCGACCACCAGGACGTCCGTGCGCTGAAGGGCGGCGGGCACTTCGTCGGTCAGTCCGGTGGCGCCGAAGATGCCGAGGAGCAGGACCACCGCGTAGGCGTTGATCCCGCTGGCCCAGCCGCTGGTGAAGACGAGGGGGAGTACGGACACGGACGCGATCGTAGCCAGAAGCCGCCTCTCGGCGCAGGACCCCGGACATCCCGCAGGGCGGGGCCCCGCAGCTGGCGGGGACCGGAACGGCGCCGGCCGGGTGAGGCTCGATCCCCCCGAGCCTCACCCGGCCGGCGCGCCGTCCCCGTACCCCGTTCGGCAGGGGTGCCGCGCCGCTTCCGCCGCCCCGTGTCGGCGGTCTCGGCGCGAGCGCCCCCTCCGTGCCTCCCACTCTGTCGTCCGCGCAGGTGGGAGCCCATCCGCGCACCTACTCATCTCCCGTACTAGGTACGGATACTCAGAGCTGGGCCCGCCGACTCAGCCGTGGGCGCCGCCCACCCGCCCGTGCAGCAGCCGCGACAGCGCGGAGTGCACGTCGTCCAGCGAGCGCTCGCTCTGGAACGCCTGCCAGTCCAGCGCAGCCACCAGCACCATCCCGACCAGTGCCGCGGCGGTCAGCTTGATGTCGATCTCCCGGCTCAGCTCGCCGTTCGCGACGCCCTGGGAGAGGACCGTCTCGACCACGGCCACGGCCTGCTGACGCACCACCAGGAGGGTGGACTGCCACGCCCGGTTCGTCCGCCACAGTTCGGCGACGTACAGCTGCGTGAAGGCCGGGTACCGGTCGATGAACTCAAGGCCGGCCCGGATCATCGCGTCGAGCGACTCCACCTTGCTGCCGCCCCGCGCGTCGGTGGCGTCGGCCGCCTCCTGGAGGGAGGCGGTGAGCAGTCCGACGCCGTACCGCAGCAGCTCTTCGAAGAGCTCGCTCTTGCTCTTGAAGTTGTAGTACACCGTGCCCTTGGCGACGCCCGCCCGGTCGGCGATCTCCTCCACGGTGGTGGAGGAGAAGCCCTTCTCGGCGATGAGCGTCACCGCCGCCTCGTAGAGCTTCTGCCGGGTGTTGCGGCGACGCGTGCTGGTGCTGTCCATGGCGACGATTCTTTCAGCCCCCGGGGTGTTCTCCGGGCTCACCGGCCGCGCGCTCACAGGCTCAGGTCCGGATGCAGGCGGTCCAGCGTCCACACCTGCTTGCGCCGGGCGGAGACCGCGGTGAGGGCGAGTGCGCCGGCGGTGAAGGCGGCCAGCACGAGGCTGCCCGTCCACACCGGCTCCAGTCCGCCGCCCGAGATCAGCCTGCGCAGCCCCTCGACGACGTACGTCATGGGAAGGAACGGGTGGATCGCGTTGAAGAACGTCGGAGAGGTCTGGACCGGATACGTGCCGCCCGCCGACGTCAGCTGAAGCATCAGCACGGCGAGCACCAGGATGCGTCCGGCCGCCCCGAACCGGGCGTTGAGCCACTGCACGATCGACGCGAAGCAGCACGTCACCAGGACGAGGAAGCCCAGGGTGCCGGCGGTGCGGGTCATCTCCAGGCCCAGGCCCCAGTGCAGTACGGACATCAGCGCGGCCACCTGGAGCACGCCCAGCGCGACGACCGGCAGCCAGCCCGCGAAGGCGGTCCGCCACGCGGACGCACCCGCGGCGAGAGCGCGCCGGTTGAGCGGCTGGATCAGCATGTACGCCACCATCGCACCCACCCACAGGGACAGCGGGATGAAGTACGGGGCGAACCCGGTGCCGTAGTTGGGGGCCTTGTGCAGGGACTGCGACGCGAGCTTGACGGGATCGGCCATCACCTCGGTGCGCTGGTCGCGGGAGTCCTTGTCGTAGTCGGGGATCCTGCCCACGCCGTCGTGCAGTTTGCCCGCGAGCTTTCCGCTGCCGTCGGCGAGCTTGAACAGGCCGCCGTCCAGGTTGTGCGCACCGGTCTTCAGCTTGCCGACGCCCTGGTCGAGGTCGGTGGCGCCGGTACGGGCGGAGGCGAGGCCGGTGTGCAGCTTGGCGGCGCCCTGGGAGACCTTCTGGGCACCCGAGTTGAGGGCGTTCACCTCCGCGACGGCGGTTTTGAGGTCCTCGTCCAGGTGCGGCGCGCCCCGGACGAGCTTCTGCGACTTGGTCTGGATGTCCTTGAGACGCGTGTCCAGGAGCGTCAGGTCACTGTTGCTGTCCTTGACCATCGCGTTGACGTCCGCGGACACCGTCGCCGTCTCCTCGGCGGCCGTGACGGCCTTCTTGAGCCCGGGGCAGACCCTGGCCCTGGCCGCGGTCTGCGCCTCGTCGTCGGCCGCGGGGGCCTGCTCGCAGAGTTCCCTGTACGCGGTGGCCAGTTCGTTCGCCGCCCTGCGCGAGCCCTGCGCGGCGACGGGAGCACCCTTGACCAGGCTCTCCAAGTGGTTCCTGGCCACCTTCGAGGTGTCCGCGACCAACTGTGCGGAGTGCGCGATCGAGGAGCCGTCGTCCTTCAGGTACGGGCGGACCTGCCCGGCGACCCGGTTGACCTTGCCGGCCAGTTCCTTGGTGCCGTCGGCGACCCGCTTGGCGCCGACGGCGAGGTCGCCCGCGCCCTTGTCGAGCTTCTTGATGCCGCCCGACAGGTTCCCGCTGCCCTTCTTCGCGTCGTTGAGACCGTTGGCGAGGTCCTGCGAGCCCTTCTTCGCCTTTCCGATGCCGCCGTCGAGGTCCTGGGCGCCCTGGGCGGCCTTCTCGGTGGCGGCGTGGATGTCGGAGAACGAGATGAAGATCTTGTCGAGGAATCCGCGCGAGGCGTTCGTGGAGGCCGCCGTGCGCACCTCGGAGAACACCGAACGGGAGATCTGCCCGACGATGTAGTTGTTGGAGTCGTTGGTGTGCACCTGGAGCGCGCCGGTCTCCGGGGAGTCGCCGGAGCTGGAGGCGATCCGCTCGCTGAAGTCGGAGGGCATGGTCAGCGACAGGTAGTAGCTCCCGTTCTCGACCCCGCTCTTGGCGTCCTCGGCAGTCACCTCCTGCCAGTCGAAGACCTTGCTGTCCAGCAGTTTCTTGGTGATCTCGTCGCCGGCGGCGATCTTCTTGCCCTCGGCGGTCGCCCCCTTGTCGTCGTTGACGAGCGCCACGGGAATCCTGTCGAGCCGCCCGTACGGGTCCCAGAAGGACCACAGGTACAGGGCTCCGTACAGCAGTGGCAGCAGCAGCAGTGCGACGAGAGCGGCGCGCGGCAGCTTTCCCCTGCCGAACCGCCTCAGCTCAAGAGCGGCCAGTTTCGGCGAGCGCATCGGCCGCCCCCTCCTCGGTCGTGCCTTCATCGGTCGTGTCCGCGGTGCTGTCCATCGGGTCCACGGCTTCTGCCGATTTCGCGAACGTCACGGATTCGGCGGGCGCTGCGGACTCCCCGTCCTTCGTCGCGTTCCGTACGCAGAGCCGCAGGGCGTCCTGGGGCGGCTCGCTGCACACCGCCAGGACGGTCGTGCCGCAAGCGGCCACCGACCGCAACAGCTCCCACGCGTGCTCGCGCTCCGCGTCGGACAGCTTGAGGTCCGCGTCGTCCACGGCGAGCAGTCGGGGCGAGCCCATCAGCGCGAGGCCCACGGACAGCCGCAGCGCCTCCAGCCGTTCCAGGTCCCGTACGGAGGTCCGCGCGCCCTTGGGCAACGACTCCAGGTCGAGACCGGCGGACTCCATGGCGGCGTCGATCCGGGCCCTGGCGGCGGCGCGTCGCCTGGCGGGCCGCTGGAACAGCGCACGCAGCCCGCCGTCGAGCCGGCTCTGCAGCAGGGCGCGTTCGCGCAGGTGCTCGGCAACCGTGAAGGCCGGGTCGAGCTCGTTGACCCCGGTCACGGGGCCCAGAGCGCTGACGCGGCGCACGGCCGCCATCTTCTTCGGCAGCCGCAGGCCGCCCACTTCGGCATGCCCCTCGGTGGCGCGCATGCGTCCGGTGAGCGCCAGCAACAGGCAGGTGCGGCCGGAGCCGGACACCCCCTCGATCGCGACGAACGATCCGGCGGGCGCGGCGAAGTCCACTCCGCGGAACGCCCAGCCGCGCGGGCCCTTCAAGCCGAAGTCCACTGCGCTCACCGCGGCTCCGTCGGCCCCGATCTTCTCCGCTGTCCCGGTGTGCGGGCTCTTCACGCACCCTCCCCCTCGACGAACTCTTTTGAACTGACCGGTCAGTTCAAAAGTATCGCGTGCCTCGCGCCGCGCAAAAGCCCAGCTCAGGCCGGATTGTCAGTGGTGTCCCTCACAGTGGACACATACGGCCACAGCGCCGTTACCCGACGATCAGGAGGTTCGTCATGACTCGCGCTGGTGTCCATGCAGATGTCCACCCGGTGGTGCGCCGCGCCTCGGCGCCGCCCGCCGCCCTCGACCTCCTCGCCCAGGCCCGCCACGGCCTGGAGGAGGCAGCAGTCACCGAGGCCCCCAACGAGCGGTACGCCACCGCCCACTTGGCCGCACTGCGCACCGCCGCCGCGGTCCTCGCCGCCAGGGGCCGCCCCGAAGCCACCCCGCGCCGCAGGCAGCGCATACGCAGCGCCTGGGAGGTGCTGCCCGAAACGGCGCCCGAACTGACCGAGTGGAGCGCCCTGTTCGCCTCCGGCGCCGACCGCAGGGCCCGTGCCGAGGCGGGCATACGAGGTGCGGCCAGCGCGCGGGACGCCGACGACCTGATGCGGGACGCCGCGATGTTCCTGCGTCTGGTGGAGCGGATGCTCGTACTCCAGCCGGTGCTGCCGCGCGCCCGGGAGGAGGAGCCCGGCCCCGGGCCCGCACGGGCGGGGTGAACCCGGGCAGGCGGGGTGACCTGGGCGGGGGCCCCGGGCCATTAGGCTGGACGCTGCCTTGTCCGCGGACCCACGGAGCCCATCCGAGGGGCCCGCCCGCACCGTTCACCGAGGAGTCAATGCCGTGTCGGACTCGATGCGCCCCCGCGCCTCCCTCCGTACCGCCGTGGTCTGGGAGGTCCTCAAGGACGCTCTCGACCAGCGCGCGAAGGAGACCGGCCGCGACGCCCTGGACGTCCTCGACACCGGAGGCGGCACCGGCAACTTCGCGGTGCCCGTCGCCAAGCTCGGCCACCGTCTCACCGTCGTCGACCCCAGCCCCAACGCCCTCTTCGCGCTGGAACGCCGGGCCGCCGAGGCCGGGGTCGCCGACCGCGTCCGCGGTGTGCAGGGCGATGCGCTGGGGCTGTTCGACGTGGTCGAGCGCGGCGGGTACGACGCCGTGCTCTGCCACGGCGTCCTGGAGTACGTCGACGACCCCGCCGAAGGTCTGCACAACGTGGTCGCCGCCCTCCGCCCGGCCGGCACCCTCAGCCTGCTCGCCGCCGGGAGCGGCGGCGCGGTCCTCGCCCGCGCCCTGGCCGGACACTTCAACGAGGCCCGCGCCGCGCTCACCGACCCGGCGGGCCGCTGGGGCGAGGGCGACCCGGTGCCCCGCCGCTTCACCGCCGAGCAGCTCCGCGAGCTCGCCGACGGCGCGGGCGTCGACGTCGGCGCGGTGCACGGCGTCAGGGTCTTCGCCGACCTGGTCCCTGGCGCCCTGGTCGACACCGAGCCCGGCGCGATGGAGGCACTCCTGAAGCTGGAGGCCGCCGCCGCCGAACTCGACGCGTTCCAGGCGGTCGCCACCCAACTGCACGTACTGGGCGAGAAGCGGGCGGAGGCACGGGCGTCGCGCTAGCGCCGCTCGTCCCCCGCACCCCTGCCCCACCCGCCTCCCAGCCGCCCCAGCAGTCACCCGGCACGTCCGGAGCAATGCCCTCCGGGTTCCCTCCGGAAGCCCGCCGGGGCGGCTGATCAGGGACGGGAGCGGGCATGAGGGAAGCACGGAGTCCGTCACAGGCCCCCCGATCAGCCTCCGGGCCCCGTATGATCGGGGGACACCGTCGGCATGACGGGTCGGCCGTTGGGGAATGCACGCTTCAACAGCCAAGCCGGCACGGCGGCCCGGATTGGCGAATTGGCGTAGAGGGCGGGTTTCACCGGGGCGATTCCCTGCCTATTCTGAAAGGGCCGCATCCGGTCGCCCCCCGCGACCGACGAGTAGGAGGACTCCGTGCCGCTCTCGGAGCACGAGCAGCGAATGCTCGAGCAGATGGAGCGAGCGCTGTACGCCGAAGATCCCAAATTCGCGACAGCGCTTGAGGGAAGCGGGCTGCGTACGTACACCCGGCGACGGGTCTACCAAGCGGTCGCAGGCTTCCTTGTGGGTATCGCGCTCCTCATGGCCGGAATGGTCGCCCAGATGATCTGGGTGAGCGTGGTCGGCTTCCTTGTCATGCTCGGTTGTGCCGTACTCGCGGTCACCGGTTGGCGCAAGGCACCCAAGCCGGGCGAGCAACCGGTAGCCGGAGCCGCAGCGCCCGAAGGCCAACGACAGACCAGGCAGCGCCGTTCGGTGATGAACCGGATAGAGCAACGCTGGCAGCGCCGCCGGGACGAACAGGGCGGCTGACACCCGGACCTTACGGGTGGAGCGCACACCGGGACACCCGGTGGACATGCTGGACGAGGACGTGTGAGGGGCGGCCACCTTCGGGTGGCCGCCCCTCCCGCATCTCGGCCGCCCTTCCCGCATGCCCGCAGCGCACGGGTGGCGGGCATATGCCCGGGGGCACGAGGTCGTCGCACGCCCCCGCAGCCCCGCGCCGGGGCTCTCACCCCGGCGCCCGGCAGGACCCTCACCCCCGCTGGCGGGCCGTCCGCCGCAGCAGCGCCGCGGTCCACTTGTTCCACCGGCGGCTCCAGGCCGCGGACGACGCCGACAGTCGGGCCGACACCGCCCAGGCCACCCGCGCGGCCGAGCGCGGCAGGAACGTCGCCCGCAGCCGGGCCCGCCTGCCCGCCCCGGCCCGCAGCCCGGCCCGTACCCGGTGCACGTCGTCCACCAGGCCGCTGGTCGGCCGTGGCTGCGGCGCGTACAGCACCTGCTCCACCGCGCCGGCCGCCCGGTGCACCGCCTCGGCCGGCCGGCCGTCCAGCGCGCCCAGCCGGACGATCCGCGCGGCCGTCCTGCGAGGTGTCTGCGACTCGTCGGGCGCGATGCCCAGGTCCCACGCGGAATCGGTGATCTCCCGCCAGGCCGCCAGGGTCCTGGCCGCCGCGTCCCTCGGGCTGCGCCCGCCCGAGCCCAGCCGCCGTGCCCGCACCCGGGTCCGCCACAGCAGCGGCAGCAGCGGCAGCAGCACAGCCGCCGCGACGCCCAGCGCGATGCCCGCGACCGTGCCCGTCGGCAGGCCGGTGTCGGTCGGGCCGACCGGGGCCGCCTGGTCGTCCCGGCCGCACTCGCCCATCCGGCGCTCCGCGGCCGGGCAGGTGTCCGCGGGGTCCGGGGCGGAACTGGGCTCGCCTGCCGTCCCCGGGGACGGCCGCGACGGGTCGCTGGGATCGGCCGCCGGGACGTCCTCACGCGTGTACTCGGGCGCGGTGCCCCGCGTGGGGGTCGGTTCGAACCGGGTCCAGCCGAGCCCCTCGAAGTACAGCTCCGGCCAGGCGTGCGCGTCCCTCAGGCCGACCGACATCGTGTCGCCCGCCTTGGCCGTGCCCGGGGTGAAGCCCACCGCGACCCGCGCCGGGATCTTCAGCGTCCGCGCCATCGCCGCCATCGAGAAGGCGAAGTGGATGCAGAAGCCCTCCTTCCGTTCCAGGAAGCGGACGATGGCCGTCGTCCCGGTACCCGACTGCACCTGGGTGTCGTACGAGAAGCCGCCCTCGGAGGCGAACCAGTTCTGGAGGGCACGGGCCCGCTCGTAGTCGTTCGTGGCGCCCCTGGTGACCTGGCGGGCCGTCCGCTCGACCACCGGCGGAAGCGACTCGGGGACCCGCGTGTACTCCCTGCGCACGTCGGCCGGCGGGGGCGGAGCCGCAGCGAGCTGCTCCTTCGTCGGCTGCACGGCCAGACTGCGGACGTTGTACTCCACCCCGCTGGTGGTCTGTCCCTGGTCCCCGACCAGGGTGCGGCCCTCCGGTTCGAAGCGCCAGCGCTTGCCGACGTTGACCTGCGTCGCGGGGAAGGGCAGGGGCAGCCATATCTGCGCGTACGAGTCGGCGGCCCGGATGTTCGTGCTGACCTCGGTCGTGGGAACGTCCTGGCCCAGCCCCGCGGGGCGGGGGAACGGATCGGGCACGTCCCTGACCTTGCGCTCGGACGACTTCCACGCCGTGCCGTCGAACTGGTCGAGCGCGACGAGCCGCAGATACATGTCCTGGGTCTGCTGTGCCGTCGTGCGGTAGCGCAGGACCTCCCGGTCGACCGGCTGGTTCAGGCTGTCCTGGAGGGAGACGACGGGGTTCACCGCGGAGATGGTGCCGCCCCCTCCGCTGCCGCGCCCGGGGCCGCCGCCGCCGATCAGCCCCCCGTCCAGCGCGGGGAGCACGGCGGGCACCGCGAGGGCGATGCCCAGGGTGAGAATGCCGATGCGCCGTCCCGTACGGAGCGGGGCGAGCGGCGAACCGCTGCCGGGCTCCAGCCCTCCGGTGCTCTGCTGCCGCGGTCCGGCCCCGCTGAACACCCGGCCCCACTGCGAGATCCGGTCCCTGCCCTCGGCCAGGAGCAGCAGCAGGTACCCGGAAGCCGCCAGCAGGAACCACATCCAACTGGCATCGCCCCCGGAGAGCCCGGCGCCCACCGAGTACAGGGCGAGCAGCGGCAGTCCGGCCGGGGCCGCGCTGCGGAACGTGACCGCGAGCGCGTCCACCGCGAGGCCGATGACGAGCACCCCGCCCACCAGCATGAGCCGGATGCCCTCGGAGGCCGGGGCCGGGATCGCGTACCGGTTGACGTCCGCGGCACCCGAGGTCAGCAGCCGTCCGAACTCCCCGACCGCGTCGGGCCCCGGCAGCACCCCGAGGACCGCGTGGCTCCCGGCGAACAGCAGCGTCAGCAACCCAGTGGACACCACGAGTTGCACCGCGACGGTCAGGGTCCTGGCCAGCGGTACCCGCCGTGCCAGGGCCCCCACCGCCGCCTGCACGGCGACCAGCAGCGCCGCCTGAAGGAACCAGTCGGCCTCCGTGACCAGCGGAACCATCGCGCCGGACGCCATCAGGGTGGCGGCCAGCGCGCACCACGTCATCCGCGCCTGCCCGCTCATGACGTCCCTCCGCCCGCGACGGGCCGGCTCCCGGCGGCCGGCCCCCTGCCGAGGGGGCGGGTCCGCGCGAACGGGCTGGTGTCTTTGGCCGGTGCCTCGTTCACGACCAGCCTCCCGAGATCCCCGACATCCCCGATGTTCCCGTCTTCGTGCTTCCGGTGTCGGCGCCGCCGTTGCGCTGCGCCTCGGCCTGCCGCCACAGGTCCGGCAGGGACGCGCCCGGCCCCACCGGGACGGCCGTCCAGCCCGCGCCGCGCAGCAGCCGCAACCGCTCCTCGGCCTGCTCGCGCACTGCCTCGGCCGGGGCCTGCTCGGCGGTCCACAGCGCACTGTCCGCGACGAAGGCGACGGCCCCGCCGCTGCGCTGCCGCATCCGGGCGGCCACGGCCGCCTGCGCGTCGTCCAGGTCGCCGAAGAAGGCGATCAGCAGACCTTCGTTGCCGCCCCGCAGGACGTCGTACGCGGGGGAGAGCCCGCCGCCCCCGGAGTGCCCGACGACCGCGAGCGTGTCCATCATCAGCCCGGCCGAGTCGGCCGCCTCCTGTGTGGAACCGGTGAACCCGCCTCCGCCGTCGCCCGGCACGGAAGTGCCCGTGTCCGTCAACAGGCGTACGGAAAAACCACGTTCGAGCATGTGCACCAGCGCGGACGCCGCCCCGGACACCGCCCACTCGAAGGCCGAGTCGGGGCCCGCGCCCGCGTACGCGTCCCGCCGGGTGTCCAGCAGCACCGTGCAGCGGGCCCGCTGCGGCTGCTCCTCGCGGCGCACCATCAGTTCCCCGTAACGGGCGGTGGAACGCCAGTGCACGCGGCGCAGGTCGTCGCCGTGCCGGTAGCCGCGCGGAATGATGTCGTCCTCGCCCGCCAGCGCGAGCGACCGCAGCCGCCCGTCGCCGTATCCGTTGGCCTCGCCGCTCAGTCGCACCGGCGGCAGGGCCACCACCCGGGGGATCACCGTCAGCGTGTCGTACGCGCTGAAGGACCGGCTGAGCTCGCACATCCCGAAGGGGTCGGTCAGCCGCAGTTGCAGAGGTCCCAGCGGATACCGGCCGCGCAGGTCGGAGCGCACCCGGTACGACACCTCGCGCCGGCCGCCCGCCTCCACCTTGTCCAGTATGAAGCGGGGGCGCGGCCCCAGCACGTACGGCACCCGGTCCTGGAGCATCAGGAGCCCGGTCGGCAGCCGCGACACGTTGTCCATCCGCAGGTTCACCCGCGCCTCGGACCCCGCGGGCACCCGTGCGGGCGTCAGGCTGCGGCTGCCCGCGACCCGGTAGCGGGTGCGGTAGAGCACCAGCACGCACATCAGCGGCAGCACCGCCAGGAGCAGCCCCACCCGGAGCAGGTCGCCCTGGCCGAGTACGTACGCGCAGCCGGCCGCGGCGAGGCCGGCCGCCAGGAAGGACCGGCCGCGCGTGGTCAGGCCGGACAGCACCGCCCGCCCCCCGCTCTTCTCCCCGGGTCCGGCCTCGGTCCCCGCGGCCGGCATCACAGCGGCCGAACGCCGGGCAAGCCGTGGTACGGCGGACCGGTCACCGGGCCGCTGGTCGGCACCGGGGTCCGCTGGAGGATCTCGGTGACGACCTGCTCGGCCGTGCGCCGGTTCAGCTGGGCCTGCGCGGTCGGCAGCAGCCGGTGCGCGAGCACCGCCACCGCCAGGGCCTGTACGTCGTCGGGCAGCGCGTAGTCCCGGCCGCTGAGCGCGGCGGAGGCCTTCGCCGCCCGCAGCAGGTGCAGGGTGGCCCGGGGGGAGGCGCCCAGACGCAGGTCGGGGTGGGTGCGGGTGGCGCCGACCAGTTCGACCGCGTAGCGCCGTACCGCCTCCGCCACGTGCACGGTGCGCACCGCGTCGATCAGCTTCACGATGTCGTGCGCGTGCGCCACCGGCTGGAGGTCGTCCAGCGGCGAGACGCCGCCGTGCACGTCCAGCATCTGCAACTCCGCCTCGGGGGAGGGGTAGCCGATGGAGACGCGCGCCATGAAGCGGTCGCGCTGAGCCTCCGGCAGCGGGTAGGTGCCCTCCATCTCCACCGGGTTCTGGGTGGCCACCACCATGAAGGGGTTGGGCAGCTCGTACGTCTGCCCGTCGATGGTCACCTGCCGCTCCTCCATGGACTCCAGGAGTGCGGACTGGGTCTTGGGCGAGGCGCGGTTGATCTCGTCGCCGATCACGATCTGTGCGAAGATCGCGCCCGGCTTGAACTCGAAGTCGCGCCGCTGCTGGTCGTAGATCGACACACCGGTGATGTCCGACGGCAGCAGGTCCGGTGTGAACTGGATGCGCCGCACCGAACAGTCGATGGATCTCGCCAGGGCCTTCGCCAGCATCGTCTTGCCGACGCCCGGCACGTCCTCGATGAGCAGATGCCCCTCGGCGAGGAGCACCGTCAGCGAAAGCCGTACGACCTCCGGCTTGCCCTCGATCACGGCCTCCACCGACGTGCGGACGCGCTCCGCCGTGGTGGTCAGATCCGTGAGGCTCGCTCGATCGTCATAGGTCGTCACCCGGCCCTCCTCGGCCCCTACGGGCCGGCGTCACGACGACGCGAGCGGCCCACACCTGAACACGGACAGTCCGGCCGGAGGGTTCCCGGCCGGATGTCACGTAGGCATTCTTGTTGGCGTGAGCGCTTCGTGTCACTCGCCTGTGGACAACTGAGTGCGAAATGCCGGGCTTGGGGCTTTTCTGTGCGCGATCAGGTGGTGATCAGACCGGATCGATCTCCCGCAGGAGACCCTTCGTGACGTCGAAGACGAAGCCGCGGACGTCATCGGTGTGCAGCAGGAACGGGGACGTGCGCACCCGCTGCATCGACTGCCGGACGTCCTGGTCCACGTCCCGGAACGCCTCGACGGCCCAGGACGGACGCTGGCCCACCTCGTCCTCCAGCTCGTGCCGGAAGTCCTCGGTCAGGGACTCCAGACCGCAGGTGGTGTGGTGGATGAGCAGGACGCTGCGGGTGCCGAGCGCCCGCTGGCTGATGGTGAGCGAGCGGATCACGTCATCGGTCACCACACCGCCCGCGTTGCGGATGGTGTGACAGTCGCCCAGTTCCAGACCGAGCGCGTCGTGCAGGTCGAGGCGGGCGTCCATGCAGGCGACCACGGCGACGCGCAGCACCGGGCGCGCGTCCATTCCCGGGTCCTCGAAGCCGGCGGCGTACCGCTCATTGGCGGCGACGAGCCGGTCGATGACGGACGGGTCGACGGAATCGTCGGAGAAGGATGCGGAAGTCGACATGGCTACGACGGTAATGGCCGTCCCGGCCCGCGGCCTGCCGGGAGCCGGGAAAATGATCGTCAACCGGACCTGCTGTGAGCTAACCCACAGGGCCTTCTCAAGGGGTGGATCGCCTTCCCTCTTCCGGGTGAGGACCCGGCCCCGGACCCGGCCGCCGGGAACGGCACGCGGCACGTCGGCCGTGAATTGACCGCGGGGACCCGTGGACTAAAGTGACGCGTTGTACGAAATCCAGCAGTTCCCCCCGCGCGCGGCGGTACGCGCAGACGATCGAGTCGCGCGCTCCTGTTTCGAGAGGGCGCATGAGCCAGACCCGACACGTCCCGGTGATGCTCCAGCGGTGCCTGGACATGCTGGCTCCGGCCATCTCCGAGCCCGGAGCGGTCGTCGTCGACTGCACCCTGGGGCTCGGCGGCCACAGTGAGGCCCTCCTCACGCAGTTCCCCGGAGTCCGCCTGATCGGCCTCGACCGGGACAAGGAGGCGCTGCGCCTCTCCGGCGAGCGCCTCGCCCCCTTCGGCGACCGGGCCACCCTGGTGCACGCGGTGTACGACGAACTGCCCGAGGTGCTGGAACGGCTCGCCACCCCGCGCGTGCACGGCGTCCTGTTCGACCTCGGGGTCTCCTCGATGCAGCTCGACGAGGCCGACCGCGGTTTCGCCTACGCCCAGGACGCCCCGCTCGACATGCGCATGGACCAGAGCGCCGGCGTGAGCGCCGCCGAGGTTCTCAACACCTACGCACCGGGCGAACTGGTCCGCATCCTGCGCCAGTACGGCGAGGAGAAGCAGGCCAAGCGGATCGTCTCGGCCGTCGTGCGCGAACGCGCCAGGGAGCCCTTCACCCACAGCGCCCGCCTGGTCGAGCTGATCCGCGACTCGTTGCCGCAGGCCGCCAAGCGCACCGGCGGCAACCCCGCCAAGCGCACCTTCCAGGCGCTGCGCATCGAGGTCAACGGCGAACTGGACAGCGTGGAGGCCGCCATCCCGGCGGCCGTGCGGGCCGTCCGCGTCGGCGGCCGGGTCGTGGTCATGTCGTACCAGTCCCTGGAGGACCGCATCGTGAAGCAGGTCTTCGCCGCGGGCGCGGCCAACACCGCGCCGCCGGGCCTGCCCGTGGTGCCCGAGCGCTACCAGCCGCGGCTGAAGCTGCTCACCCGCGGCGCCGAACTGCCCACCGAGGAAGAGGTCGCCGAGAACCGCCGGGCGGCGCCCGCCCGGCTGCGCGGCGCCCAGCGCATCCGGGAGGAAGAAACCGAGTGAGCGGACCGGCCAAGCAGTTGAGGGGGAGAGCCGCACGGCTCTCCCGGCTGTTGCCGTCGGGCCCCAACCAGGCGGCCCGCACGCCCTTCGTGCTGCTGGTCGTGGTGCTGCTCGGCGGCGGACTGATCTGTCTGCTCATGCTGAACTCGGCACTCAACGAGGGCTCGTTCAAGCTGAACGACCTCAAGAAGCAGACCACCGAACTCACCGACGAGGAGCAGCAGCTCCAGCGCGACGTCGACGACCGCTCGGCCCCCGGCGCCCTGGAGCGCAGGGCCCGCGAACTGGGCATGGTGCCCGGCGGCTCCCCGGTCTTCCTGGACCCCGACGGCAGGGTGCGGGGCACGCCGAGCGAGGCGCCCCCGCCGGAACCGGCCCCTGAACCCGTACGCCCGCAAGGGGCCCCGGCCGCCGCACAGGACGCCCTCCCGGCCCCGCCCGCCACGGCTCCCGCGGGCCCGCCCGCCACGCCGTCCCCGAACCCGCCCGCCACGAGCCCGCCGCCCGCCGAGCCGCCGGGGAACGCCCGCACCACCGCCCCGCCGCCCGCGCAGCAGCCCCCGACGACCTCCGGCAGGTGACGCAGTGCCCCCGAAGGCTGGACCTCCGCAAGACGACGTGCCGCGCCGACGGGTCCCCGCCCCCGGCCGGCCCGCAGGCCGCAGACCCGCCCCCGCCGCCCGAAAAAGGCCCACCGCCCGGCCGGCCGCGAAGGCGGGTTCCAGGACCGCCAGGCCCAAGCAGCTGCGGCTCGGCAGCCCCAAGCCCCGGCTGCGTCTGGTCAGCCTGGGCCTGACGCTGGTGATGCTGGCCTTCGTCGTACGGCTGTTCCAGGTGCAGGCCGTCGACGCGGCCACGTACACCGACAAGGCCGAACGGCAGCGGCAGGCCAGGCACACCCTGGCCGCCGTGCGCGGCGAGATCACCGACCGCACCGGCATCGCACTCGCCGCCAGTGTCGACGCGCACGACATCACCGCCGACCCGCACCTGTTCACCCCCGAGCAGAGCAAGCTCCCCGACGCCCCGCAGCAGGCCGCGGACCTCCTCGCGCCGATCCTCGGGACCACCCCCGCCGCACTGGCGAAGAAGCTCGCCACCCCCAAGGCGCGCTACGTCGTCCTGGCACGCCGTCAGACCCCGCAGGTCTGGAAGCAGATCAAAGACCTCAAGGGCGTGTACGGGGACAAGGCGGCCGCCGCGAACCGCCGCAAGCCGGACTCCGCGGCCAACCTCCTCGGCGGCATCCTCCAGGAGCCCAGCAGCGCCCGCGTCTACCCCAACGGCGACCTGGCCGCCGGAATACTGGGCTACGTCAACGCCGCGGGGAAGGGCGCCGGAGGTCTGGAGGTCCAGCTGAACGAGGAACTCGCGGGGCGGGACGGCGAGATCACCTTCGCCCAGGCGAACGGCCGCCGCGTCCCCACGGCGGGAGCCGACGAGACCCCCGCGGTGCCCGGCTCCGACATCGAGCTGACCATCGACCGCGACATCCAGTGGGCGGCGCAGAGCGCGATCGAGGCGCAGGTCAAGAAGTCCAAGGCGGACCGCGGGTACGTCATCGTGCAGGACACCCGTACCCACGAGGTCCTCGCCATGGCCAACGCCCCGGGCTTCGACCCCAACGACCTCTCCCAGGCGGACTCCGCCGCCATGGGCAACGCCGCCCTCCAGGACGCGTACGAGCCGGGCTCCACCTCCAAGATCATGTCACTGGCGGCCGTGCTGGAGGAGAAGAAGGCGACCCCCGCCACCCACGTCGTCGTTCCCAACCGCCTCAAGCGGGGCGACCGCCTCTTCAAGGACGACGTCGACCACCCGACCTGGTACCTGACCCTCAACGGGGTCCTCGCCAAGTCCTCCAACATCGGCACCATCCTGGCCACCGGTGAACTCGGCGCCACCCAGGGCGAGGCCAACCGGGTCCTGCACTCGTACCTGACGAAGTTCGGCATCGGCCGCCGCAGCGGACTCGGCTTCCCCGGCGAGACCTCCGGCATCCTGGCCCCGCCGGACAAGTGGTCCACCTCGCAGCAGTACACGATCCCCTTCGGCCAGGGACTGTCCGTCAACGCGATGCAGGCGGCCTCCGTCTACTCGACCATCGCCAACGGGGGAGTGCGGATCGAGCCGACCCTGGTCCGTGGCACGAAGGGGCCGGACGGCCGCTTCACCCCCGCCCCCGCCCCCAAGAAGACCCGGGTGGTCAGCGAACAGACCGCCAGGACCCTCGCGCAGATGCTGGAGTCGGTGGTCGACGACGAGGAGGGCACCGGCACCAAGGCGCGCATCCCCGGCTACCGCGTCGGCGGCAAGACCGGTACGTCCAACCGGGTGGACCCCCGGACCGGCCGGTACAAGGGCTACACCGCCTCCTTCGCCGGCTTCGCCCCCGCCGACAAGCCCCGCGTCACCGTCTACTGCGCCATCCAGAACCCCACCAGCGGCAGCTACTTCGGCGGCCAGATCTGCGGACCGGTCCACAAGCAGGTCATGGAGTTCGCCCTGAAGACCCTCCAGGTCGCCCCCACCGGCGGCACGCCCCCGCACCTGCCGGTCTCCTTCGACCCGGGAAGCTGAACGGACCCCGGGCCCGGAGCACACCGGGCCCGGGGGGCCGACCGAAAACATCCGGAACGAAAGCGACAAATCCGACCGCCCGTGGAAACCCACAGTGCGAACCGGGAACCCTCAGTGACAACCCTCACCAACGACCGCAGAAAACGGGTTGCACGGGCCCCCTGCTTTCGCCCGGACCCCGTCGCGCCGGGTACGCTCACCGCCGTGCCACACGCTGATCAGTCCCAAACCACCCAGAAGGACGCCCCGGTGAACTACCCCGGAGCGCCCAGGCCGGACCGGGTCCGCCCGACGACCCTCGGGGAGCTGGCCGAACGGCTGGGCATCGAGTCCCCAGGACCTGGAGAGACCACCGGAATCACCCACGACTCCCGCGCGGTGCGCCCCGGCGACATCTACGCGGCCCTGCCGGGCGCCCGCTTCCACGGCGCGGACTTCGCCTCCCAGGCGGCCGAACTCGGCGCCGCCGCGGTCCTCACCGACCCCACCGGCGCCGCACGCGCCGCCGCGACCGGGCTGCCCGTCCTCGCCGTCGACAACCCGCGCTCCCACATGGGCCAGCTCGCCGCCGACATCTACGGCAACCCCGGCCGCGACCTGCTCCAGATCGGCATCACCGGAACCTCCGGCAAGACCACCACGGCGTACCTCGTCGAAGGCGGTCTCAAGGCGGCCGGCGACCTCCCCGGGCTCATCGGCACGGTCGAGATGCGGATCGGCGACGAGCGGATCAAGTCCGAACGGACCACCCCCGAGGCCACCGACCTCCAGGCCCTGTTCGCCGTCATGCGCGAACGCGGCGTCTCCTCGGTCGCCATGGAGGTCTCCAGCCACGCCCTGGTGCTCGGCCGGGTCGACGCCTGCGTCTTCGACGTTGCCGTCTTCAACAACCTGAGCCCCGAGCACATGGAGTTCCACTCCGACATGGAGGACTACTTCCAGGCGAAGGCAATGCTCTTCACCCCGGAGCGGTCCCGGCTCGGCGTCCTCAACGTCGACGACGCGTACGGCCGCCGCCTGGTCACCGAGGCCGGCGTCCCCGTCATCACGTTCTCCGCCGAGGGCCACCCGGACGCCGACTGGCGCGCGGAGAAGGTCGAAGTCGGCCCGCGGTCCAGCACGTTCACCGCGCTCGGCCCCCGTGGCGAGCACATCCGTGCGACCGCCCCGCTGCCCGGCCCGTTCAACGTCGCCAACACCCTCGCGGCGATCGTCACCCTGGCCGCCGCCGGGTACGACCCGCAGACCGCCGCCGACGGCATCGCCGCCGTCCCCGGCGTCCCGGGCCGCCTGGAGCGCGTGGACGCCGGCCAGGACTACCTCGCCGTCGTCGACTACGCGCACAAGACGGACGCCGTCGAGTCGGTCCTGCGCGCGCTGCGCAAGGTCACCGAGGGCGACGTCCACATCGTGCTCGGCTGCGGCGGCGACCGCGACCAGCAGAAGCGCGGACCCATGGGAGCGGCGGCCGCACGGCTCGCCGACACCGCCGTACTGACCTCGGACAACCCCCGCTCCGAGGACCCCCTCGCCATCCTCGCCACCATGCTCGCGGGCGCCGCCGAGGTGCCCGCGCACGAGCGCGGCGACGTCGCCGTCTTCGAGGACCGGGCCGCCGCCATCGCCGAGGCAGTCGCCCGCGCGAAGACCGGCGACACCGTCCTCGTGGCGGGCAAGGGCCACGAACAGGGCCAGGACATCGCCGGAGTGGTACGCCCCTTCGACGACCGCAAGGTGCTGCGCGACGCCATCGAGCGCCGCCGGCACGAGATGGGATGAAGCAGTGATCGCCCTCTCCCTCGCCGAGATCGCCGACCTCGTCAGCGGACAACCGCACGACATACCGGACACGAGCCGCACCGTCACCGGTCCTGTCGTCATCGACTCCCGGCAGGTCCGTCCCGGCAGCCTCTTCGCCGCGTACGCGGGTGAACGCGTCGACGGCCACGACTTCGCGCGGCGCGCGGTCGACGCGGGCGCGGTGGCCGTACTGGCCACCCGCCCCGTCGGCGTGCCCGCGATCGTCGTCCCCGACGTGACCGAGGCACTCGGCGCGCTCGCGCGCAGCGTCGTGGCACGACTGGGCGCCGACGTGGTCGCCCTCACCGGATCCGCGGGCAAGACCAGCACCAAGGACCTGATCGCCCAGCTCCTGGAGCGCAAGGCCCCCACGGTCTACACGGAGGGCAGCCTCAACAACGAGATCGGCCTCCCGCTCACCGCCCTGCGGACCGTCGGGGACACCCGGCACCTGGTCCTGGAGATGGGTGCCCGGGGCATCGGCCACATCCGCCACCTGACCGAGCTCGTCCCGCCGCGCATCGGTCTCGTCCTCAACGTCGGGACCGCGCACGTCGGCGAGTTCGGCAGCCGCGAGAACATCGCCGTCGCCAAGGGCGAGATGGTGGAGTCGCTCCCCGCGGACGGCGTCGCCGTCCTCAACGCCGACGACGGCCTCGTACGGGAGATGGCCTCGCGCACCAAGGCGCGGGTGCTGTACTTCGGCGAGGCCGAGTCCGCGGACGTACGGGCCGAGAACGTGCGCCTGACGGAGCTGGGACAGCCGGCCTTCACGCTCTGCACACCCTCCGGGTGCGGTGACGTGACCATGCGGCTGTACGGTGAGCACCACGTGTCGAACGCGCTCGCCGCGGCCGCCGTCGCCCATGAGCTGGGCATGTCCGCAGACGAGATCGCCGTGGCGCTCTCCGAGGCGGGCACCCTCTCCCGCTGGCGCATGGAGGTCACCGAGCGTCCTGACGGCGTGACGGTTGTCAACGACGCCTACAACGCGAACCCCGAATCCATGCGAGCCGCCCTGCGCGCGCTCGCGGCAATGGGCGAGGCCTCACGGGCAGGGGGGGGACGGACGTGGGCGGTGCTCGGTCACATGGCCGAGCTGGGAGACGCCTCGCTCGTCGAGCACGACGCGGTCGGACGGCTCGCCGTCCGGCTCAACGTCAGCAAGCTGGTGGCAGTCGGGGGCCGGGAAGCGTCCTGGCTGCAACTGGGCGCCTATAACGAGGGTTCGTGGGGTGAGGAGTCGGTGCACGTGTCCGACACGCAGGCGGCGATCGACCTGTTGCGCAAGGAACTGCGCCCGGGGGACGTCGTGCTGGTGAAGGCGTCCAGGTCGGTCGGCCTCGAAGCGGTCGCCCAGGCACTGCTCGAACCCGCCACCGAGGGTGAGGTCGCCGGCGCATGAGCCAGATCCTCTTCGCAGGGGCCATCGGCCTCTTCCTGACGCTCATCGGCACTCCGCTGCTGATCAAGCTGCTCGCCCGCAAGGGCTACGGCCAGTTCATCCGCGACGACGGCCCGCGCGGCCACCACGGCAAGCGCGGCACGCCGACCATGGGCGGCATCGCCTTCATCCTGGCCACGCTCATCGCGTACGCCCTGACGAAGGTGCTGACGTCCAGTCAGCCGACGCTGTCCGGCGTGCTGGTGCTGTTCCTGATGGCGGGCATGGGCCTGGTCGGCTTCCTCGACGACTACATCAAGATCGTCAAGCAGCGTTCGCTGGGCCTGCGGGCCAAGGCGAAGATGCTCGGCCAGCTGATCGTCGGCATCGCCTTCGCGGTGCTTTCGCTCAACTTCGCCGACAGCCGCGGCCAGACCCCGGCCTCCGACCGGCTGTCCTTCGTCACGGACTTCGGCTGGTCGATCACGCCGGTGCTGTTCGTGGTGTGGGCGCTGTTCATGATCCTCGCGATGTCGAACGGCGTGAACCTCACCGACGGCCTCGACGGACTCGCCACCGGCGCCTCCGTGATGGTCTTCGGCGCGTACACCTTCATCGGCCTGTGGCAGTTCCAGGAGGCGTGCGCCAACGCCACCAGCCTCACCAACCCGAACGCCTGCTTCGAGGTGCGCGACCCGCTCGACCTCGCGGTCGTCGCCTCGGCCCTGATGGGCTCCTGCTTCGGCTTCCTGTGGTGGAACACCTCGCCCGCCAAGATCTTCATGGGCGACACCGGCTCGCTCGCCCTGGGCGGCGCGCTCGCCGGACTGGCGATCTGCTCCCGCACGGAACTGCTCCTGGCCATCCTGGGCGGTCTCTTCGTCCTCATCACCATGTCGGTGGTCATCCAGGTCGGCTCGTTCAAGATGACCCGCAAGCGGGTCTTCCGGATGGCCCCGCTCCAGCACCACTTCGAACTCAAGGGGTGGTCCGAAGTCCTTGTCGTGGTCCGCTTCTGGATCATCCAGGGCATGTGCGTCATCGTCGGTCTCGGACTCTTCTACGCAGGATGGGCAGCCGGCAAGTGACCAGCGGGAACGGCTACAGCTTCGAGGACCGCGCCGTCACCGTCGCCGGCCTCGGCGTGAGCGGCGTCAGCGCCGCCCGCGCCCTGGCCGGCCGCGGCGCCCGCATCACCGTCGTCGACGGCGGCGACAGCGCCACGCACCGGGCCCGCGCAGCGGAGCTCGAAAGCGAAGGCATCGCCGTACGGCTCAACGACGCCCACTCCCTCCCCGAGGGAACCGAACTGGTCGTCACCTCGCCGGGCTGGCCGCCCTCCAGCCCGCTCTTCGCGCACGCGGCGCAGGCCGGCGTCGACGTCGTCGGCGACGTGGAGATCGCCTGGCGGCTGCGCGGCCCCGACGCCCCTCCGTGGCTGGCGATCACCGGCACCAACGGCAAGACGACGACCACGCAGATGCTCGCGTCGATCCTGACGGCGGCGGGCCTGCGCACCGCCGCCGTCGGCAACATCGGCACCCCGATCGTCGACGTCGTCCTCGAAGGCGCGGCGTACGACGTCCTCGCCGTCGAGCTCTCCAGTTACCAACTGCACTGGGCGCCGTCCCTGCGCGCCCACTCCGCAGCCGTCCTCAACCTGGCCCCCGACCACCTCGACTGGCACGGCTCCATGGACGCCTACGCCGCCGACAAGGGCCGCATCTACGAGGGCAACCAGGTGGCCTGCGTCTACAACACCGCGGACCCCGCCACCGAGCACCTGGTCCGCGAGGCCGACGTCGAAGAGGGCTGCCGCGCCATCGGCTTCACCCTGCACACCCCCGGCCCCTCCCAGCTCGGCGTCGTCGACGGCCTCCTCGTCGACCGCGCCTTCGTCGCCGACCGGCAGAAGAACGCCCAGGAGCTCGCCGAGGTCGCGGACGTCCGCCCGCCCGCCCCGCACAACATCGCCAACGCCCTCGCGGCCGCCGCGCTGGCCCGTGCGTACGGCGTGAAGCCCGCGGCCGTACGGGAGGGACTGCGCGCCTTCCGCCCGGACGCGCACCGCATCGAGCACGTGGCGGACGTGGCGGGCGTCGCGTACGTCGACGACTCCAAGGCCACCAACACCCACGCCGCCGAGGCGTCCCTGGCCGCCTACGAGTCCATCGTCTGGATCGCCGGCGGGCTCGCCAAGGGCGCCACCTTCGACGACCTCGTCGCCACATCGGCACCGCGCCTGCGCGGCGTCGTGCTGATCGGCGCCGACCGTGCGCTGATCCGCGAAGCCCTCGCGCGACACGCGCCCGAGGTGCCCGTGGTCGACCTCGACCGGACCGACACTGGGGCACTGGAGTCGGCCGTCCGCGAGGCGGCCGCACTCGCGGGCCCGGGGGACACGGTGCTGATGGCCCCGGCCTGCGCGTCGATGGACATGTTCGCCAACTACAACAAGCGCGGCGAGGCATTCGCCGACGCCGTGCGCGAACTGGCCGCGACCCGGGCGGACGAAGGCCACTAGACACCCCGGCCGGCGACCGGCCCCGGCCCATCAGCGCACCTGTCGTCGGAGGGGACCACCGAGATGCCGGTCACGGCCAGAAGAACGTCAGGCAGCCGTTCCGCCGCCCCGCGCGGCGGAACGGGCCCCGGCCGCCTCCGCGGCCCCAGCGGTCCCCGGAGGCTGTACGAGCAGCTCCACAGGGCCTGGGACCGGCCCCTGACGGCGTACTACGTCATCCTGGGCAGCTCGCTGCTGATCACCGGCCTCGGCCTGGTGATGGTCTACTCCGCCTCGATGATCCAGGCACTGCGCTTCGACCTGCCCGGCTCGTACTTCTTCCGCAAGCAGCTCCTGGCCGCCTGCATCGGCGGCGTCCTGCTGCTGATCGCCTCCCGCATGCCGCTCAAGCTGCACCGCGCGCTGTCCTACCCGCTGCTGGCGGGCACGGTCTTCCTGATGGCGCTCGTGCAGGTCCCCGGGATAGGGCACGCGGTCAACGGCAACCAGAACTGGATCTCCGTCGGCGGCCCCTTCCAGCTCCAGCCCAGCGAGTTCGGCAAGCTGGCGCTGATCCTGTGGGGCGCCGACCTGCTCGCCCGCAAACAGGACAAGAACCTCCTCGCGCAGTGGAAGCACATGCTGGTGCCGCTCGTCCCGGTCGCCTTCATGCTGCTGGGCCTGATCATGCTCGGCGGCGACATGGGCACCGCGGTGATCCTCGCCGCCATCCTGTTCGGCCTGCTGTGGCTGGCGGGCGCGCCCACCCGGCTGTTCGTGGGGGTGCTCGCGGTGTCCGCCACCCTCGGCTTCCTGCTGGTCACCTCCAGCCCCAACCGGATGTCCCGGCTCGAATGCGTGCTGCAGAGCGAGATGATCGGCGACCGCTGCCAGCAGGCCGTGCACGGAATCTACGCCCTCGCCTCCGGCGGCTGGTTCGGATCCGGGCTGGGTGCGAGTGTGGAAAAATGGGGTCAACTCCCCGAGCCCCACAACGACTTCATCTTCGCCATCACCGGCGAGGAACTTGGTCTGGCGGGGACGCTGTCGGTACTCGCCCTGTTCGCGGCTCTAGGCTATGCGGGTATCCGCGTGGCCGGACGCACGGAGGACCCCTTCGTGAGGTACGCCGCGGGAGGCGTGACCACCTGGATCATGGCGCAGGCCGTGGTCAACATCGGTGCGGTGCTCGGCCTGTTGCCGATCGCCGGTGTCCCGCTCCCGCTGTTCTCGTACGGGGGCTCGGCCCTGCTTCCGACCATGTTCGCCGTAGGGTTGCTGATCGCCTTCGCGCGTCAGGACCCGGCGGCGCGGGGCGCACTGGCCATGAGGCGGCCCGGGACGAGATGGAAGACGATGAGACGGCGCGTTACCAAGCGTCCGTCCGGAGAGCGGTGAATTTCGGTGCATGTCGTACTCGCCGGCGGGGGGACCGCCGGCCACATCGAGCCCGCGCTCGCCCTCGCGGACGCCCTGCGCAGGCAGGACCCCACTGTGGGCATCACGGCCCTCGGCACGGAGCGCGGTCTGGAGACCAGACTGGTCCCCGAGCGCGGCTACGAACTCGGCCTCATCCCGGCCGTGCCGCTGCCCCGCAAACCCACCCCGGAGCTGATCACGGTCCCCGGGCGGCTGCGCGGCACCATCAAGGCCGCCGAGCAGATCCTGGAGCGCACCAAGGCCGACTGCGTCGTCGGCTTCGGCGGCTACGTGGCCCTGCCCGGCTACCTCGCGGCCAAGCGCCTCGGAGTGCCGATCATCGTCCACGAGGCCAACGCCCGCCCCGGCCTCGCCAACAAGATCGGCTCCCGGTACGCGGCGGCCGTCGCCGTCTCCACCCCCGACAGCAAGCTGCGCGGCGCCCGCTACGTGGGCATCCCGCTGCGCCGCTCGATCGCCACCCTCGACCGGGCCGCCGTGCGCCCCGAGGCGCGCGCCGCGTTCGGGCTCGACCCGAACCTGCCGACGCTGCTGGTCTCCGGCGGCTCGCAGGGCGCGCGGCGCCTCAACGAGGTCGTCCAGCAGGCCGCCCCGTACCTCCAGCGCGCCGGAATCCAGATCCTGCACGCGGTCGGCCCGAAGAACGAACTGCCGCGCGTGGACAACATGCCCGGTATGCCGCCCTACATCCCGGTACCGTACGTGGACCGGATGGACCTGGCGTACGCCGCGGCCGACATGATGCTCTGCCGTGCGGGCGCCATGACGGTGGCCGAACTCTCCGCCGTCGGGCTGCCGGCCGCCTACGTCCCGCTGCCCATCGGCAACGGCGAACAGCGGCTGAACGCGCAGCCGCTGGTCAACGCCGGCGGCGGACTGCTGGTGGACGACGCGCTGCTCACCCCCGAGTGGGTGCAGGGCAACGTCCTGCCGGTGCTCTCCGACCCGCACCGGCTGTACGAGATGTCGCGCGCGGCCTCGGAGTTCGGCCGCCGGGACGCCGACGAGCTGCTCGTCGGCATGGTGTACCAGGCGATCGCAGCACACCGGGCCGGCTGACCGGCCCCCGACGCAGGAGGCGGCAACCCACGTGGCCGGACCGACGACCCGCGAACGCGGCGCACGACAGCAACCGGGTCCGGCCACCCCCCGCCCGCCTCGAACGGGGCGTTCGGGAGGGCGGTTTCGGCTTCCGGTCAGCCGCCCGGTCGTCCTCCTCCTCGCGGTCGCCGTCCTGCTCGCCGGCGGCGGGGTCTGGGCGCTCTACGGCTCCCAGTGGCTGCGCGTGGAACGGGTGACGACCAGCGGCACCCGGGTCCTGTCGCCCGACGAGGTGCTGCGGACCGCCGCCGTGCCGACCGGTGTGCCCATGATCTCGGTCGACACCGGTGCCGTCGAGGACCGTCTGCGCGCCGAACTGCCCCGAATCGACACGATCGACGTGGTCCGGGCGTGGCCGCACGGAATCGGACTGAAAGTGACGGAGCGAAAGCCGGTGCTCCTCGTCGAAAAGGGCGGGAGGTTCACCGAAGTGGACCGCAACGGTGTGCGGTTCGCCACTGTGACGAAAGCTCCGCACGGGGTACCCCTTCTGAAGCTGGCGGCCCAGCGCTCCCCGAGCCTGCGCCGGTTCGGCGAACAGCGCCTGCTGGACGAGGCGGTGCGCGTCACCGGTGAACTCCCGGCCGCCGTGGCCCGTAACCTGACGGCGGTGAAGGTGACTTCGTACGACTCGATCACACTGGAACTCGGCTCCGGCCGCAGCGCCTTCTGGGGCAGCGGCGAGGACAACGCGGCGAAGTCCCGTGCGCTGCTCGCTCTCATGAAAGCAGTGCCCGAAGCGGGACACTTCGACGTAAGTGCCCCCACCGCCCCTGCCGCGTCCGGGAGTTGACGGGCCTTTGGGCCGGTCAACCCCCTGGTTGGTCAGGGATATGGGTGATCACATAGGGTGAAAAGAAAAACGGGAGGTTCGGCGTGTTCGTTGAACGCGCACCACTTGTCGACTTAGTGTCCTGTTCGGAAGAGTCCAAGGGACAGACACACTGGTAACCCTAAACTTCAGCGTTAGGGTTCGGGTCGGCGTTCGGACCGTCCCAAATCGGCATCAGTCGTCGCGGCGCTGCAAACTCCGTGGCGGCACGTAAATCGAGGCGAGAGGCCTTCGACGTGGCAGCACCGCAGAACTACCTCGCAGTCATCAAGGTCATCGGTGTCGGCGGCGGTGGTGTCAATGCCATCAACCGGATGATCGAGGTCGGTCTGAAGGGCGTCGAGTTCATCGCCATCAACACCGACGCGCAAGCGCTGTTGATGAGCGACGCCGACGTCAAGCTGGACGTCGGCCGCGAACTCACCCGAGGACTTGGCGCAGGCGCCAACCCCGACGTCGGCCGCAAGGCGGCCGAGGACCACCGCGAGGAGATCGAGGAGGTCCTCAAGGGGGCCGACATGGTCTTCGTGACGGCAGGCGAAGGCGGCGGCACCGGAACCGGTGGCGCCCCCGTGGTCGCCAACATCGCCCGTTCGCTGGGCGCCCTGACGATCGGCGTGGTCACCCGCCCGTTCACCTTCGAGGGCCGGCGGCGCGCGAACCAGGCGGAGGACGGCATCGCCCAGCTCCGCGAAGAGGTCGACACCCTCATCGTCATCCCCAACGACCGGCTGCTGTCGATCAGCGACCGCCAGGTCAGCGTGCTCGACGCGTTCAAGTCGGCCGACCAGGTCCTGCTCTCGGGCGTCCAGGGCATCACCGACCTGATCACCACCCCGGGCCTGATCAACCTCGACTTCGCCGACGTCAAGTCGGTCATGTCCGAGGCCGGTTCGGCGCTCATGGGCATCGGCTCGGCGCGCGGCGACGACCGTGCGGTGGCGGCGGCGGAGATGGCGATCTCCTCGCCGCTCCTCGAAGCCTCCATCGACGGCGCCCGCGGCGTCCTGCTCTCCATCTCCGGCGGCTCCGACCTCGGTCTCTTCGAGATCAACGAGGCCGCCCAGCTGGTCAGCGAGGCGGCGCACCCCGAGGCCAACATCATCTTCGGCGCCGTCATCGACGACGCCCTGGGCGACGAGGTACGGGTCACCGTCATCGCCGCCGGATTCGACGGCGGGCAGCCCCCGGCCCGGCGCGAGAACGTACTGGGCGCGGGGGCGGGCAAGCGCGAGGAGAGCGCCCCCGTCTCGCGCCCGGCGCCGGAACCGACGTCGCGGCCGACCGGCATCGGCTCCGTGCCGATCCGCGAGGAGGCCCCGGCCCCGGCCGAGCAGCCCGCGCCGGTCAACGAGGTCACGGCACCGCCCGCTTCGCCGCACGTCCCGCCGGCCCGCCCCTCGTACGCGGACAGCGCGGCCGAGGAGCTGGACGTGCCGGACTTCCTGAAGTGACCGGACGCCCCTAAGTGAGAGAGCGCAACGACGAGAACGGCGCGCACTTCGCCTTCACCGACAGGTGGGGCGGGGTGAGCGCCGTTCCGTACGAGGAGCTCAACCTCGGCGGCGCGGTCGGCGACGACCCCGACGCCGTGCGCGAGAACCGCCGCCTGGCCGCCGCGTCCCTGGGGCTCGACCCGGCGCAGGTGGTCTGGATGAACCAGGTGCACGGGCGGGACGTGGCCGTGGTCGACGGGCCGTGGCCCGCGGGGGCCGAGATCCCGGCCGTCGACGCGGTCGTCACCGCCCGCAGGGGACTCGCGCTCGCCGTGCTGACCGCGGACTGCACCCCCGTGCTCCTGGCCGACCCGGTCGCCGGTGTCGTCGCCGCCGCGCACGCGGGACGGCCCGGGATGCTCGCCGGGGTGGTGCCGGCAGCGGTGAAGGCCATGATGTCGCTGGGCGCCGAGCCCTCCCGCACCACCGCCTGGACCGGCCCCGCCGTGTGCGGACGCTGCTACGAGGTGCCCGCACGGATGCGCGCCGACGCCGCCGCGATCGAACCGGCGTCCTTCGCCGAGACCAGCTGGGGCACCCCGGCGGTCGACGTGAGCGCCGGAGTGCACGCCCAGCTCGCGGCGCTCGGGGTGCGCAGGCGGTCGCGGTCGCCGGTGTGCACGCGCGAGTCGGGCGACCACTTCTCCTACCGGCGGGACCGCACCACGGGACGGCTCGCCGGTTATGTCTGGTTGGACGGGTAGGACATGACGGACCGTACGGAAGACGCGGGCGCCCTGGGGCTCCCGGAGCGCAAGGACCGCCTCGCCTCGAACCTGGCACAGGTGGAGGAACGTATCTCCTCCGCGTGTGCGGCTGTCGGGCGCGCGCGTGACGAGGTGACCCTGATCGTGGTCACCAAGACCTACCCGGCGAGCGATGTGCGTCTGCTCGCCGAACTGGGGGTCCGGCACGTCGCCGAGAACCGGGACCAGGACGCCGCCCCCAAGGCGGCCCAGTGCGCCGACCTGCCGCTGACCTGGCACTTCGTCGGTCAGTTGCAGACCAACAAGGTGCGCTCGGTGGTCGGTTACGCCCAGCAGGTGCAGTCCGTCGACCGGTTGAAACTGGTGCACACGCTGTCCGCCGCCGCGGTACGGGCGGAGCGCGAGGTCGGGTGCCTGCTGCAAGTGGCCCTGGACGCGGAATCGGGCGAACGGGGCGAACGGGGCGGCGTGTCCCCGGACGGCGTCGACGAGTTGGCCGCGGCCGTCGCCGGGGCGCCGGGACTCCGGCTGGACGGCCTGATGACCGTCGCCCCCCTGGCCGGCGAGTACGCCGGGCGTCCGCGGGCAGCCTTCGAGCGCCTGCGGGAAATGTCGACCCGCCTGCGCGCCGCTCATCCGGCTGCCACCATGGTGTCCGCGGGAATGAGCGCGGATCTGGACGAGGCGGTGGCCGCCGGTGCGACACATGTGCGCGTCGGCACTGCGGTGCTCGGCGTCCGCCCTCGCCTCGGGTAACGTCGCGAAGCAGTCGGACCACAGCAGAAAATATGGTCATCCCCACTATCAGGGGCAGGCCCAGTGGATCGCTGGCACTTGGTGACGAGGCCGATCCACCACAGAGCGGAGGACTCAGGAAATGGCCGGCGCTATGCGCAAGATGGCGGTCTACCTCGGCCTCGTGGAGGACGATGGGTACGACGGCCGGGGCTTCGACCCCGACGACGACTTCGAACCCGAGCCGGAGCCGGAGCGCGACCACCGCCGGCACCAGCCCCCGCACCAGGTCGAGCGGGAGCGGGACGAACCGGTACGAGTGGTACAGCCCCCGGCCCCGCGCGAGCCCGTCCAACTTCCGGTGGAAAGCGGACGACCCGCACGAATCGCCCCCGTGGCATCCATCACACCCGAACGCCCGAGCCTGGAGAAGAACGCACCGGTGATCATGCCCAAGGTCGTGTCCGAGCGGGAGCCGTACCGCATCACCACACTGCACCCCCGGACCTACAACGAGGCCCGTACCATCGGGGAACACTTCCGCGAGGGCACTCCGGTGATCATGAACCTCACGGAGATGGACGACACCGACGCGAAGCGACTTGTCGACTTTGCCGCAGGACTCGTCTTCGGTCTGCATGGCAGCATTGAGCGAGTGACGCAGAAGGTGTTCCTGTTGTCGCCTGCTAACGTCGATGTCACGGCGGAGGACAAGGCCCGTATTGCAGAGGGCGGTTTCTTCAACCAGAGCTGACGGAGCCGAGAGCAGGACCGACCGGAACAACCGGCCACGAGGCCGGACTGAGGCGAGAGCCAGGGGAGAGGGACGCACGGGAATGGGCATCGCACTGGACGTGATCTACATCGCGCTGATGTGCTTCCTCGTCGTGCTGATCTTCCGGCTCGTCATGGATTACGTGTTTCAGTTCGCGCGCTCCTGGCAACCCGGCAAGGCGATGGTGGTCGTTCTTGAGGCCACCTACACTGTCACCGATCCACCGCTCAAGCTTCTGCGGCGGTTCATTCCGCCGCTGCGTCTCGGGGGCGTGGCACTCGACCTGTCCTTCTTCGTTCTGATGATCATCGTCTACATCCTGATCAGTGTTGTGAACAACATTGGGCGCGGGATGTGAGCGATACGGTCTTGCCGACTGCCGACGACTACGTAGAGGTGAAGAAGAGATGCCGCTGACCCCCGAGGACGTGCGGAACAAGCAGTTCACGACCGTCCGCCTGCGAGAAGGCTATGACGAGGACGAGGTTGACGCCTTCCTCGACGAGGTCGAGTCCGAACTGACCCGACTGCTCCGCGAGAACGAGGACCTGCGCGCCAAGCTGGCCGCGGCGACCCGCGCGGCCGCGCAGAACCAGCAGCAGCAGGGCATGCGCAAGCCGGAGCAGCAGGACAACCGCCCCGGTGGTCCGGGTGCACCCGTCCCCGCGGCCATATCCGGACCGCCTCAGCAGCAACAGCAGCAGCAGCAGCCGCCGCAGATGGGCCAGCCCCAGCTTCCCGGCCCGCCGCAGCTGCCCGCCGGCCCCGGCGGCCACGGTCCCGGCCCCCAGCAGGGCCAGCACGGTCCGGGCCCGATGGGTCAGGGTCCGATGCAGGGTCAGCACGGTCCCGGCCCGATGCAGGGCCAGGGCGGTCCGATGCAGGGCCAGGGCGGTCCTATGCAGGGTCAGGGCGGTCCGATGCAGGGCGGCATGGGTCAGGGCATGGGCCAGGGTCCGATGGGTGGCCCCATGGGGCAGAACCCGATGCAGCAGCAGCCGCCGCAGCAGCAGATGCAGCAGCCCGGTGGCGACAGTGCCGCCCGCGTGCTCTCGCTGGCGCAGCAGACCGCCGACCAGGCGATCGCGGAGGCCCGTTCCGAGGCCAACAAGATCGTCGGCGAGGCCCGTTCGCGCGCCGAGGGCCTGGAGCGCGACGCCCGCGCCAAGGCGGACGCACTGGAGCGGGACGCGCAGGAGAAGCACCGCGTCGCGATGGGCTCCCTGGAGTCCGCCCGCGCCACGCTGGAGCGCAAGGTCGAGGACCTGCGCGGCTTCGAGCGCGAGTACCGGACCCGGCTGAAGTCCTACCTGGAGTCGCAGCTGCGTCAGCTGGAGACCCAGGCGGACGACTCGCTGGCTCCGCCGCGCACCCCGGCGACGGCTTCGCTGCCGCCGGCCCCGCAGATGAGCAGCACGATGGCACCCGCCGGCGCCTCGTCCATGGGGCACTCCATGGGCGGCAACCCGTCGATGGGCGGCCCCTCGATGGGCAACGGCCAGTCGAACGGCGCGCAGTCGTACGGGGGGCAGCAGCAGATGGCCCCGGCGATGACCCAGCCGATGGCGCCGGTGCGGCCGCAGGGCCAGCAGCCGATGCAGCAGGCGCCTTCGCCGATGCGCGGGTTCCTGATCGACGAGGACGACAACTGAGGCGGTCGGTGCGCGTGATGAGCGCGTAGCCGTCGGCAGGCGAGGTGCGGGCCCCGGGACTTCGGTCCCGGGGCCCGCCCCTTTCGCCCTTCGCGTGTCCGGGCTCCGGCGGAGTACGGGGTACGGCAACGGCTACGCGGGAACGAGCAGGGCCCGGAGGCTGACGAGCAGGGCCCGGAGGCTGGTGCCTCCGGGCCCTGACGGGTGGGTGACGCGGGCGGTCAGACCTTGCGCAGCTGGAAGGTCAGCGCGAGGGCCTCGTCGGTGAACGGGGCGCCGAACGACTCGTCCGCCGCGCCCTCCTCGTACTCCGTGGCCAGGACCTCGTCCGAGATGAGGGACGCGTGGGCGGTGAGCGCCTCGGTCGTTTCGGGGTTCGTGGAGGTCCAGCGGACGGCGATGCGGTCGGCGACGTCCAGGCCGCTGTTCTTGCGGGCCTCCTGGATCAGACGGATCGCGTCGCGGGCGAGGCCCGCCTTGCGCAGTTCCGGGGTGATCTCCAGGTCGAGGGCGACCGTGGCACCGGAGTCCGAGGCGACGGACCAGCCCTCGCGCGGGGTCTCCGTGATGATCACCTCGTCGGGGGTGAGGACGATGGTCTCGCCGTTGACGACGAGGGGGGCCTCGCCGTCCCGCAGGGCGAGGGAGAGGGCTGCCGCGTCGGCCGCGGCCACCGCCTTCGCGACGTCCTGGACGCCCTTGCCGAAGCGCTTGCCGAGGGCGCGGAAGTTCGCCTTGGCGGTCGTGTCGACGAGGGAGCCGCCGACCTCGGAGAGGGGGGCGACGGAGGAGACGTTGAGCTCCTCGGTGATCTGCGCCCGGAGTTCCGGGGAGAGGGCGGCGAAGCCGTTGGCCGCCACCAGGGCCCGGGAGAGCGGCTGGCGGGTCTTGACGCCCGACTCCGCGCGGGTGGCGCGGCCCAGCTCGACCAGCCTGCGCACCAGCGCCATCCGGGTGGAGAGCGTGGGGTCGATGGCGGCCGGGTCGGGCTCCGGCCAGGAGGCGAGGTGGACGGATTCGGGCGCGTCCGGGGTGACGGGGACGACCATGTCCTGCCAGACCCGCTCCGTGATGAAGGGGGTCAGCGGGGCCATCAGACGGGTCACCGTCTCGACGACGTCGTGCAGGGTGCGCAGCGCGGCCTTGTCGCCCTGCCAGAAGCGGCGGCGGGAGCGGCGTACGTACCAGTTGGAGAGGTCGTCGACGAAGGCCGACAGGAGTTTGCCCGCGCGCTGGGTGTCGTACGCCTCCAGGGCCTGGGTGACCTGGTCGACCAGGGCGTTCAGCTCGGAGAGCAGCCAGCGGTCGAGGACCGTGCGCTCCGCGGGCGCCGGGTCGGCGGCGCTGGGCGCCCACGAGGACGTGCGGGCGTACAGGGCCTGGAAGGCGACGGTGTTCCAGTACGTCAGGAGGGTCTTGCGGACGACCTCCTGGATGGTGCCGTGGCCGACCCGCCGGGCCGCCCACGGGGAGCCGCCGGCCGCCATGAACCAGCGCACCGCGTCCGCGCCGTGCTGGTCCATCAGGGGGATGGGCTGGAGGATGTTGCCCAGGTGCTTGGACATCTTGCGGCCGTCCTCGGCGAGGATGTGGCCGAGGCAGACCACGTTCTCGTACGACGACTTGTCGAAGACCAGGGTGCCGACGGCCATCAGCGTGTAGAACCAGCCGCGGGTCTGGTCGATGGCCTCCGAGATGAACTGCGCCGGGTAGCGCTTCTCGAAGACGTCCTTGTTCTTGTACGGGTAACCCCACTGCGCGAACGGCATCGCACCCGAGTCGTACCAGGCGTCGATGACCTCGGGCACGCGCGTCGCCGTCAGGGTGCAGCCGTCGTGCGTGCAGCCGAAGGTGACGTCGTCGATGTAGGGGCGGTGCGGGTCCAGGGCGCTGTGGTCCTGACCGGACAGCTCGGAGAGCTCGGCGCGGGAGCCCACACAGGTGAGGTGGTCGTCCTCGCAGCGCCAGATGGGCAGCGGGGTGCCCCAGTAGCGGTTGCGGGACAGGGCCCAGTCGATGTTGTTGTTGAGCCAGTCGCCGAAGCGTCCGTGCTTGACCGAGTCCGGGAACCAGTTGGTCTTCTCGTTCTCTTCGAGCAGACGGTCCTTGACGGCGGTCGTACGGACGTACCAGGACGGCTGCGCGTAGTAGAGCAGCGCGGTGTGACAGCGCCAGCAGTGCGGATAGCTGTGCTCGTAGGGGACGTGCCGGAACAGCAGACCACGGGCGTCCAGGTCGGCGGTGAGCTGCTCGTCGGCCTTCTTGAAGAACACGCCGCCGACGAGCGGGATCTCCTCCTCGAAGGTGCCGTCGGGGCGGACCGGGTTCACCACCGGCAGGCCGTACGACTTGCAGACCACGAGGTCGTCGGCGCCGAAGGCGGGGGACTGGTGGACGAGGCCGGTGCCGTCCTCGGTGGTGACGTAGTCGGCGTTGACGACGAAGTGGGCCCCGGAAGGGCCGGTCCCGTCGGTTGCCCCGCTCGCACTCGGGAACTCCACCAGCTCGAAGGGGCGCTGGTAGGTCCAGCGCTCCATCTCGGCGCCGGTGAAGGACTCGCCGGTCACCGACCAGCCCTCGCCGAGGGCCTTCTCCAGGAGCGGTTCGGCGACGACGAGCTTCTCCGTGCCGTCGGTGGCGACGACGTAGCGGACCGTCGGGTGCGCGGCGACGGCCGTGTTGGAGACCAGGGTCCAGGGGGTGGTCGTCCAGACCAGGAGCGCGGCCTCGCCCGCGAGGGGGCCGCCGGTCAGCGGGAAGCGGACGAAGACCGACGGGTCGACGACCGTCTCGTAGCCCTGCGCCAGCTCGTGGTCGGAGAGGCCGGTGCCGCAGCGGGGGCACCAGGGGGCGACCCGGTAGTCCTGGGTGAGCAGGCCCTTGTTGAAGATCTCCTTCAAGGACCACCAGACGGACTCGACGTACTCCGGGTCCATGGTCCGGTACGCGTCGTCCAGGTCGACCCAGTAGCCCATCCGCTGGGTCAGCTCGGCGAAGGCGTCGGTGTGGCGGGTGACGGACTCGCGGCACTTGTCGTTGAACGCGGCGATGCCGTAGTTCTCGATGTCCTGCTTGCCGCTGAAGCCGAGTTCCTTCTCGACCGCCAGCTCGACGGGCAGGCCGTGGCAGTCCCAGCCCGCCTTCCGGCCCACGTGGTAGCCCTGCATCGTACGGAAGCGGGGGAAGACGTCCTTGAAGACGCGGGCTTCGATGTGGTGGGCGCCGGGCATGCCGTTGGCGGTCGGCGGACCCTCGTAGAAGACCCACTCGGGGCGGCCCTCGGAGGCTTCGAGGGACTTGGCGAAGACCTTGGCCTGCTCCCAGAAGTCGAGCACGGCGTGTTCCAGGGCGGGCAGGTCGACCTGTGCGGGGACCGGGTTGTACTGCGGCGGTGTCATCGGGCGCTCTTCCTCCGGCGGACTGGTGGCTTCCGTCGGAGGGACGAGAGCGATCGTGCTGCTCCCGCGGTACCACCCTCCTTGACCTCGGACGACGTGCGTCCGCGGCCCCCTCATTAGGGGCGCGATGCCGGGTCTAGTCGTCCGCCCGGCTGCGGCGGACTTTCTTCCGGCGGCTCCGGGGTGATGCTTCACGCCGTGCTCGCCCCCGGGCTCTCACCGTCCCCGGATCGCTCATCGCTGCGTGCGGCGCTACTCGGCCCCATCGACGCCTTTCGCTCCGGCCAGTGTACGGGCCGGGGCAGACGGCCGCAGACAGCTCTTCCGGGGCGGGCGCGGGAAGGGCGCGGCGCGGGGCGGGCGGCGCGAGTGACACCCGAATGGCCATACGGGGGCGGGCGGAGTGCGCACGCGCGCGCGTGGGGCGATTACCCGGCGGAGAGCTGGGCACAACGGATGCAGGTTCGTCTCGATACGGCGTAGGGGAGGGCACGACCGGCGGAATCCCCCGTTGCCGCGGCGCCGAGGCCGATTTATCGTCCCAGCACGATTCGCGTGCAAGATCACAATATGTGAAGGGGCCGCGGCCATGGTGGCTGACAAGACCGCCGGAACGAAGAAGACGGCGTCGAAGAGAACCACCGGAGCGGCGGCCGGAAAGCAGCCCGCCGAGGAGGAGCAGAGCGTCGGGGCGGGCGGCAGCGAGCACGCGGCGGCGCCCGTGAAGCGGACCGCCTCCGCCGCCGGGAAGACGGCGAAGAAGTCCCCGGCGGCGAAGGCGGCGAAGACAGCGGTGAAGAAGGCTCCGGCCAAGAGGGCCGCGGCCGGGAAGACGGCTTCGGCGGCGCCCGCCGGAGAAGCCGGGAGACAGGCCGCACCCGCGGCCGAGGCGGCGGCCGAGGCCGCGGAGACGGGAGCCGAGACGGTGGTTGCGAAGAAGAGTCCGGGCGGGGCCGCGACGGCCGGGAAGAAGGCGGTGCCGGCGGCGCGCGCGACCACCGGGGTGGTGCCGGGCGAACTGGCCGTGCGGCCGGGGGAGGACCCCTGGACCCCGGCGGAGGTCTCCGAGGCGCGGGCGGAGCTGGACAGCGAGATCCTGCGGCTGCGCGCCGAGATCGCGGCTGCCGAGGAGGCGCTGAGCGGGCTGATGCGCGACTCCGGGGACGGGGCGGGCGACGACGACGCCGACACCGGAACCAAGAACATCACCCGCGAGCACGAGATGTCGCTGGCCGCCAACGCCCGGGAGATGCTGGAGCAGACGGAACACGCGCGGGACCGGCTGGACGCGTGGACGTACGGCGTCTGCGAGAACTGCGGGAAGCCGATCGGGAAGGCACGGATGCAGGCGTTCCCGCGGGCGACGCTGTGCGTGGAGTGCAAGCAGAAGCAGGAGAGGCGGTACTGAGGAGGCGCTCGCGAGACTTCCCGCCCCGCCCCGCCCCGTCCCGTCCCTTGCCGGGCCAGGGCGTCGGGGCGCTCACGCGGCATCCCGTCCACGCACGCCGCGCGGGCGCGACCCGTCCGCTCACGTTGCGCGGGCGTGGAGCGGAGGCCGCGTCGGGTGGGGTGCGGCCCGGTGCCGGGCCGTCCCTCCCCCGGACCCCTCACCCCGGCCTCGCGGGGCGGGCCCCGGGCGGCCCGCGCGGTCCCAGGAGCCGCGGGGGCGCGGTCGCGGGGGCTCGGGGTCCGTACGGGTGTGCCGTACCCTCGTGCTCATTCGGGTTTGAGGGCGAGGGACTTACGTGGCAGAGGCGGAGCGCATCATCGGTACGCCAGATGTGGGAGGAGCCGAACCGGAGCAGCCCTCGGAGGTCGAGAGCGCTGCTGCGGGGCGGGCTGCCGGGGACGGCGCGGGAGGATCCGCGCGCACCGGGGAGCCCGCAGACGAGGCGGAGGCCGGCCGGGCCGCAAGTGCGGCGGGCCAGACCCAGGACGGGTCCGGGCAGGCCGAGGGCGAGGCGGTGCCGGCCGCGCGGGGGAAGCGGAAGCTCGCGGCCCTGTTCGTGATCGCGCTGCTCGCCTACGCCCTGGACCTCGGCACGAAGCTGCTGGTGGTGGCCAAGCTGGAGCCCAGCGGCGAGACGATCGACGTGATCGGCGAGCTGCTGCAGTTCCGGGCGATCCGCAACGCGGGCGCCGCGTTCGGCTTCGGCGAGGCGTTCACGATCATCTTCACCCTCATCGCGACCTCCGTGATCGTGGTGATCGCCCGACTGGCGCGCAAGCTCTACAGCACGCCGTGGGCGATCGCGCTGGGGCTGCTGCTCGGCGGGGCGCTGGGCAACCTCACGGACCGGATCTTCCGTACGCCCGGCTTCCTGGAAGGGGCGGTGGTCGACTTCATCGCGCCCGCGAACTTCGCCGTCTTCAACCTCGCCGACTCGGCGATCGTCTGCGGCGGCATCCTGATCGTGATCCTGTCGTTCCGGGGCCTGGACCCGGACGGGACCGTGCACAAGGACTGACGAGGACCGACGCGCCGCCGGGCGGGGCCGGGCGGCAGTGCCCGTCGCGGGGGAGTCGGGCGGGGCAGGCCGAAGGCCCGTCGCCAGGGGGCGGGGGCGGCTTTCGGTAAGGCTTGTCGGTGGGGTCCTGCATACTCGACGGGTGAGTACGATTCCCGAGATCCGCACCCTGCCCGTTCCCGATGGCCTGGAGGGCGAGCGCGTCGACGCCGCCATTTCCCGGATGTTCGGGTTTTCCCGGACCAAGGCGGCCGAGCTCGCCGCTGCCGGAAAGGTCCAGGTCGACGGCTCGGTGGTCGGGAAGTCCGAACGCGTGCACGGCGGAGCCTGGCTCGAAGTCGAGATGCCCGCGCCGCCCACCCCGGTACAGATCGTCGCCGAGCCCGTCGAGGGCATGGAGATCATCCACGACGACGACGACGTCCTGGTGATCGTGAAGCCGGTCGGCGTCGCCGCCCACCCCAGCCCCGGCTGGACCGGCACGACCGTGATCGGTGGTCTCGCCGCCGCCGGGTACCGGATCTCCACGTCCGGCGCGGCCGAGCGCCAGGGCATCGTGCACCGGCTCGACGTCGGCACGTCCGGCCTGATGGTCGTCGCCAAGTCGGAGCGCGCGTACACCTCCCTGAAGACGCAGTTCCGCGAGCGTACGGTCGACAAGCGCTACCACGCGCTGGTCCAGGGCCACCCCGACCCGATGAGCGGCACGATCGACGCCCCCGTGGGCCGGCACCCGAACCACGACTACAAGTGGGCCGTCGTGGCGGAGGGCAAGCCGTCCGTCACGCACTACGACCTCATCGAGGCGTTCCGTGCGGCCTCCCTGCTCGACATCAAGCTGGAGACCGGCCGCACGCACCAGATCCGCGTGCACATGTCCGCCCACCGCCACCCCTGCGTCGGCGACGTAACGTACGGCGCCGACCCCACCATGGCCAAGCGCCTGGGCCTGACCCGGCAGTGGCTGCACGCGATGCGGCTCGGCTTCTCGCACCCCGGCGACGGCGAGTGGGTCGAGTTCGAGAGCCCCTACCCCGACGACCTGCAGCACGCGCTGGGCGTGATCCGCGCCGAGAGCGAGTGACCCGGTGACCTCCTGCACGGTGCGGGTGGCCGAGGGCCCCGAGGACGTCGACGCCTGCTTCGCCGTGCGCAAGGAGGTCTTCGTGGTCGAACAGGGCGTACCCGCCGACCTGGAGTACGACGCCCTCGACGCCACCGCGGTGCACGTCCTGGCGGTGGCCGCGGACGGGACGCCGCTGGGCACCGGGCGGCTGCTGCACGGGGCGGACGCGGCCGGGCGGACCGGTGCGGGGCCGGAGGTCGGCTCGCTGGGCCGGCTCGCGGTCCGGGTGGCGGCGCGCGGGCTCGGCGTCGGCGCAGCGCTGGTGCGGGGCATCAAGGACGCGGCCGGGAAGCGCGGGCTGACCGCGATCGACCTGCACGCGCAGATCGGCGCGCTGGGTTTCTACGAGCGGCTGGGGTACACGGCGTACGGGCCTCGGTTCCTCGACGCGGGGATCGCGCATCGGGCGATGCGCCGCGCGTTCTGACACCTGGCGGCACGCGCCGGTGTCCGGCACCGCCGAGCAGATGCGGCGGGCGGCACGGCGGTCGCGTGCGGTGAGCGCGTCGGCACGCCTGTCTCCTGGGGCTGACCGGATCGTCCGGTCGGCCCTTTTGTGACTGTTTGCCGTGCTTCGTGGCAGGCTGGAAGCCTTGATCACCCCTGAGCCACCGTTTCGAGCCGCCCGGAGGGCACCCCGTGGATCAATTGGCGCTGCTGTTCGTTCTGCTGCTCGGAGCGGTGGTCTCCGTTCCGCTCGGGGAGCGGCTGGGGCTGCCCGCGCCGGTGCTGATGACGCTCGCCGGGGTGGTGCTGGCGCTCGTCCCCTTTGTGCCGAACGTGGAGATCCCGCCGGAGTACATCCTTCCGCTGGTGCTGCCACCGCTGCTGTACGCGGCCGTGCAGCGCACCTCCTGGCGCCAGTTCACCGCGAACTTCCGGCCCATCCTGCTGCTGGCGGTGGCACTCGTCTTCGTGACGACGGCGGCGGTGGCGGCCGTGGCGAACGCCGTGGTGCCGGGACTGCCGATCGCCGCAGCCCTCGCGCTCGGCGCGCTCGTCGCGCCGCCGGACCCGGTCGCGGCGACCGCCGTCGCGGGATCACTGGGGCTGCCCAGGCGGCTGGTGTCGATCCTGGAGGGGGAGGGCCTGTTCAACGACGTCACGGCGATCGTGCTGTACCACGTGGCGATCGGTGCGGCGGTGAGCGGGACGTTCTCCTGGCCGGCGGCCATGGGCGAGCTGGTGCTGTCGGCGGTGGTCGCCGTCGTGGTCGGCGGCGGGCTCGGCTGGCTCAGCAACAAGCTGATGGGCTTCCTGGGGGACCCGACGCTCCAGATCGGGCTGACGCTGCTGGTGCCGTTCGTCAGCTACGTCCTGGCGGAGGAGTTCATGGGCTCGGGCGTGCTGGCGGTGCTCGCCTCCGCCCTCTACCTCGCCTCGCACGCGGTCGACGCGGACGACGTGCAGGGGCGGCTCGCCGGACAGACCTTCTGGCAGATCGTGGACACCCTCGTCACCGGCGTCGCCTTCGGTCTCATCGGACTCGAACTCCACTCCGTCTTCGGCCTCTCCGACGGGCGGTTCGGCGAGATGCTCGGCTGGGGTGCGGCCATCGCCGCCACCGTGGTGGGCGTGCGGCTGCTGTGGCTGCTGCCGGCCACCTGGCTGGCCAAGAGGCTGCACAAGCGGCGGGACGTGGACGAGGACATTCCGGTGAGCTGGCGGGAAACCGTCGTCATGTGGTGGTCGGGGATGCGCGGCGTGGCCTCGGTGGCGCTGGTACTGGCGATCCCGCTGAAGACGGACTCGGGCGAGCCCTTCCCGGCGCGGGACGAGATCCTGTTCATCGCCTTCACCGTGATCATGACCACGCTGGTGCTCCAGGGGCTGACCCTGCCCTGGCTCGTGCGCAAGCTGGGCGTACGGGCGGACACCGACGCCGAGCGGGAGCTGGAGCACACGCTCGCGGTGCGGGCGGCGAAGGCGGCACGACGCCGTCTCAAGGAGATCGAAGAGGTCGAGGAACTCCCCGAGGACGTGTCGGACCGGCTGCTGCGCGGCGCCTTCGACATCGGGGCCCGGATCAGTCCGGACATCGGGGACGACGAACGCCGGGAGGCGTACGCGTCACGGGCCGAACGGATCAAGGCGATCGGCCGGATCCGCCGGGAGATGATGTCGGCGGCCCGGCACGAGGTGCTGGCGGCGCGGAACGAACCGGGGGTGGACCCCGAGGTGGTGGACCGGGTGCTGCACCAGCTGGACGTACGAAGCCTGCGCTGAGGCCCGCCCCGGAGCACGCCGCAGGGTGACCGAGAGGGCCCGCCGCCCGCCGGACATGTTTCCGGGGGCGTCCGCAGCAGCCGCGGCGGCTGCCCGGTGTACGCATGTCGCGGCGGAGATCGTCCCCCGGTACGGGCGGCGGCCCGTGGCGACTGCATCGAAGGGTGCAGTGCCAACTCGGCACTGGTCATGACGTAGCGCAGTGTTCACCCGGCAACGATGAGAGGGCAGTCGAGCCGGAGGAGCCGAACGGTCATGACGGATACGGGCGCGGTGGGCGTACGGGATACGGCGGTCGGGAACGCCGGGGCGGGGAAGCGGTTGCCGCTGCTCGACGTGCTGCGCGGGGCAGCCATCCTCGGCACCCTCATGACCAACGTGTGGATCTTCGCGGCCCCCGGTGCGGAGCGCGGTGTCCTGGAGGGCGGCTTTAAGTCGTCGCTGGCAGACGGGACCGTGGGAGGCGCGGCGGAGGGCGTCTTCCGGATGCTGGCGGACGGCAAGTTCCTGTCGCTGCTCACCGTCCTGTTCGGGGTCGGACTGGCCGTCCAGTTCGCCTCCGCCCAGCGGCGCGGGACGCCGTGGCCGGGACCTTACACGTGGCGGGCGCTGTTCCTCTTCGCCGAGGGAACCGTGCACTTCGTCCTCGTGTTCGCCTGGGACGTCCTCATGGGGTACGCGGTCACGGCGCTCCTCGTGGCCTGGTCGCTGAACCGCAGCGAGCGCTTCCGGTCGTTCCTGATGTGGGGGCTGGGGGCGCTGCACCTCGCCGTGATGCTGCTCGGGACGTGGGCGCTCGTCGCCGACGACAGCCCCGCGCCGGGGGTCGATCCGCGGTCGGTGGCGCTGTACGCCGAGGGCGGTTACCCGGACCAGGTGCTGTTCCGGTTGCAGAACGCGGTGGCCCTGCGCATGGAACCGGTACTGACCTTCGGACTGCTGGTGTTCCTGTTCCTGCTCGGCGTACGGCTCTTCCGGGCCGGCGCCTTCGGCGACGACGCACGCGGAAGGTCGCTGCGGGCCCGGTTGCTGCGCTGGGGCGTCGGGGTCGGCCTGCCGCTCACCCTCGCCGCCGGATTCGGCGGATCCGACTACTTCCTGATCGAACGGTACGTCGCCGCACCCGTCCTGGCGCTCGGACTCATCGGCCTGGCGGGGGCCCTCCTCGACCGGGTCCGCGGCAACGCGTGGCCGGTCACCGGGCTCAGCGCCGTCGGCCGGTGCGCCCTGTCCTGCTACGTCCTGCAGAACGTGCTGTGCATGTTCCTCTTCTACGGCTTCGGCCTCGGCCTCGCGGCCCGGTGGGCGGACCACGGACCCTGGTGGGTGATGGGCGTGTGGGCCGGCACGGGGGCGCTGCTGATGGGACTGTCGGTGCTGTGGCTGCGCCGGTTCGCCCAGGGGCCGCTGGAGTCCGTGCAGCGCAAGCTGCTGCGCGGGCGGTAGCCGGACACGGCGGAGGCCGGACCGCCGTGCGGCGAGTCCGGCCTCGTACGCCGTGGGGTGTCGTGCGTCGTGCCTAGCCGCGCCCGGTGCGCGTCTGGTGGCCGCGGGCGGCGGCCGCGCGGCGGCCCTCCGCACGGTCCGCGCCCGGCGGCGGGGCGTCGTCGTCGGTACGGAGGTCGGAGTTGTTGGTGTGGATCTCCTCGGCACGCGGGGCCCGCCCGTTGGAGGAGGCCGGCGACGGCCACTGGCCGCTCGGCGGCGGCACCGCCTCGGCGGTGTTCACCTTCGGCAGGGCGTACGGGTGGTGCGTGCACAGCCAGTCGATGAGCTGCTCGCGCACCGCGCACCGCGCCGTCCATATGTCGTCGGCGTCCTTCGCGGTCACCACCACCCGCACCTCCATGGTGGAGGCGGTGGTGTCCGTCACCGCAAGGCTCCAGTCGCGGCCGTCCCAGGACGGGGTGGCCGCCAGGATCTCCCGCAGCTTGACCCGCATCGCGGCCACCGGGGCCCGGTGGTCGAGCTGGAGGAAGACGGTGCCGGTCATCTGGGCGCCGCCGCGCGACCAGTTCTGGAACGGCTTGCTGGTGAAGTACGACACGGGCATGGTGATGCGCCGCTCGTCCCAGGTCCGCACCGCGAGGAAGGTCAGCGTGACCTCCTCGACGACACCCCACTCGCCGTCCACGACCACCGTGTCGCCCAGCCGCACCATGTCGCCGAACGCGATCTGGAAGCCCGCGAAGAGGTTGCCGAGCGTCGACTGGGCGGCCACACCGGCGACGATTCCGATGATTCCCGCGGACGCGAGCATCGACTTCCCGATGGCCTGCATGTCGGGGAAGGTCATGAGCATGGCCGAGACGGCGATGACACCGACGACCGCCGTCACGATCCGCATGATGAGCGTCACCTGCGTGCGGACCCGGCGGACCCGGGCGGCGTCCCGGGACAGGGACGCGTACCTGGCGTAGGACGACTCGACGACCGTGGACGCGACCCGCACGGCCAGCCAGGCGGTCGCGGCGATCAGGACGAGGGAGAGCACCTGTCCGATGCCCGCCTCGTGCTCCTGGACGAGGGTGAGGGCGGTCTGGTCGTACGCGCCTCTCAGGAGGGCGGTGAGCAGGACGACCATGAGCGGCGGGCGGCAGCGGCGCAGCAGCCCCCACAGGGGGGTTTCGTGGTGGCGTGCATCGGCTCGGCGCAGCACGAGGTCGACGGCCCAGCCGAGCAACAGCGTGAGCACGACCGAGCCGCCCAGGACGATCAACGGGCGCAGTACGTTCTCCATGACTCCGACGCTAACTGGCAGGATTGCGGAATGGACATCATTCTTTTCCACTCCGTCTACGGTCTGCGCCCGGCCGTGCATGCTGCCGCCGAACGGCTGCGCGCCGCCGGGCACCAGGTGCACGTGCCCGACCTCTTCGAAGGGCAAACCGCCGGGAGCGCGGAGGAAGGCCGCGCGCTGCTGGAGGAGGTCGGCCGTGACGAGCTGCTGCGACGGGCCGTGCTGGCCGCGGCCCCGCACTCCGACAAGGGGCTCGTGTACGCCGGGTTCTCCTGGGGCGGGTCGGTCGCGCAGAACCTCGCCCTCGGCGACGACAAGGCGCGCGGCCTGCTTCTGCTGCACGGCACCTCGGACATCGCGGAGGGAGCGAGCGTCGACGACCTGCCCGTGCAGTTGCACGTCGCCTCGCCCGACCCCTTCGAGTCGGACGACTGGCTGAACACCTGGTACCTCCGGATGCAGCGCATCGGCGCCGACGTGGAGGTCTACCGCTACCCGGGCGCCGGACACCTGTACACCGACGCCGAACTGCCGGACTTCGACCAGAAGGCCGCGGAGCAGACGTGGAAGGTGGCGGTGGGTTTCCTGGCGACGCTGTAGCGCCGCACCGCCAGGGGCAGCGGCGACGGTGCGCCTACGGGCGGGCGCAGCGGCCCTGCGGCCTGTTCGCGGGCGGGCCGCACAGGTAGACGCGGTCGGCCGCGTCGTGGCTGAGCCAGCGGCCGACGCACTGGTCGGCGGTCGAACGGCCGCGGAAGGCGCAGTGCGCGAGGGCGGCACGGCCGCTCTCGAACGGGCCGGGCGCGTACACCACCCAGTAGCCGGGGCGCAGGGAGGCGAAGTCGTCGCTGCGGAGCACCTGCGCCTCCGGGACCTGCCGCCGGATCGAGGCCAGGCTGCTCTCCAGCGCGGCCCGGCCCGCCGGGACCGGAGCGGAGTGCAGCTGAGCGATCCATGTGTCGGCCGGACCGGCCGGCGGCGCGGGCCTGCTGGACGGGCGCCGCGAGGGCTCCGTGGCGGCGGAGGCCGTCGGGGGCGCGGTGGCGGGCGGGGCGGACGCCGGGCCCGGGGCGGACGCCCCGGACGCGGACGCGGACGAGGTGGCGGACGCGGGCGAGGTGGCGGACGCGGGGAGGGGCGGGGCGGGCACGCCCGCACCGCCGCCCGCCGCGGAAGCGCCCGACGTGCCGGAGCCCTCGGCCCCCGGCCCCGGCTGCCTGGCCAGTACGTACGTGCCCGCCGCGACCAGCGCGAGCGCGAGGACCGCGCCCGCGGCGGTCAGCGCCCGGCGCCGTCCCCGCCGGGCGGGCTGCCCGTGACCGTGCGAGGGGGCGGTGGTGGCGCTCGCGAGCGGCCCGGGGCCCAGGGTGGGCGCGTACGGGAACGGAACGGGGGGCGGCGGCACGCCGTCCCGTACCGTCGGCGTCGGGGGCCCCGCCGCGGCGCCCGTTGCGGCCTCGGGCCACCGCCCCGCCGCCACGTCCGTCAGCAGCGCGTCCAGGCGGGCCGCGTCGGGACGGGCGGCCGGGTCGCGGACCAGCAGCGCGGCCAGCACGGGGCCGAGCGGCCCGGCCAGCCGGGGCGGCGGAACCGGATCGTCCAGTACGGCGGCCAGGGTGGCCAGGGTGCTGCCGCGCCGCATCGGACTGAGCCCCTCCACCGCGACGTACAGCAGCATCCCCAGCGACCACAGGTCGCTGGACGCGGAGTCGTCCGCGCCCCGGATGCGCTCCGGGGCGATGTACTCGGGCGAGCCGATGAACTCGCCCGTCACGGTCAGCGGGGAGGCGTCGACGAGGGCGGCGATGCCGAAGTCGGTGAGGACGGCCGTGCCGTCCGGCCGGAGCATGACGTTCGCCGGCTTCACGTCCCGGTGGTGGATCCCGGCGGCGTGCGCGGCGCGCAGCCCGGCCAGGACCTGGCGGCCGAGCCGGGCCGCCTCCCGGTAGTCCAGCGGCCCGCCCTCCAGGCGCTGGTGCAGCGACCTGCCGGGCAGCAGCTCCATCACGAGCCAGGGACTGGGCCCGCCCGTGCCGGTCTCCGGGTCCGCGCCGCCCACGATGTGGTGGATGGTCACCACGTTCGGGTGGTTGATGCGGGCCAGCGCCCGAGCCTCGCGCAGCACCCGCATCCGCAGGTTGCGCGAGGCCGTCGGGTCGGCGGCGGCGAGGGCCGGGTCGGGCGGGCGCACCTCCTTGAGGGCGACCTCGCGGTGCAGCGCCAGGTCGCGGGCACGCCACACGGAGCCCATGCCGCCGCTGCCGAGCAGTTCCAGCAGCTCGAACCGGCCGTCGACGATCCGCCGCCCGGCCTCCTCGCCGCTGCCCCCGCTGTCCCCGCTGCCGCCCGTGCCGTCCCGGCCCTCGCCCCCGTTCATGCGGATCAGCGTACGGGCTGGTACACCCTCTCCACCCGCTGAGTACCCGAACGGGTCCGGTAGGACCTGATCCACGAACTGGTCGCGTCCTTGCGGGTCTTGTCGGATATCGCGTAGTAGTCCATCTGCGTGTGCTCGGCGGTGACGTTCAGGACGCCGTAGCCGTGGGAGTCCATGTCCAGCCACTTCACGTGCCGGTTGGCGGCCTTGACGGCGGTCGCGGCGGCGAGCGAGACGGTGTGCGGGGCGACGCGCAGCATGTCGTCGAGGTTGTCGGACGTCACGGAGGTGACGACGAACTCGACGCCCGCCGAACCCGAGAGCGGGTAGGTGGCGGCCTTGACCGGGAGGTCGTTGGCCCAGGACATGTGGATGTCGCCGGTGAGGAAGACGGTGTTGCGGACGCCCTTGCCGGTGAGGTGGCCGATGAGTTCCTTGCGGTCGTCGGTGTAGCCGTCCCACTGGTCGGTGTTGATCGCCAGGCCCTCCCGGGGCAGGCCCACCAGCTCCGCTATCGGCTTGAGGAGGTGGGCGGGGAGCGCGCCGAAGGCCACCGGCGAGATCATCACCGAGGTGCCGACCAGCTTCCAGGACGCGTCGGAGGAGGCCAGGTGGCCCTTCAGCCAGTCGAGCTGGGCCCGGCCGGTGAGCGTGCGGCCCGGGTCGTCCACCGCGCCGCTGCCGACCGCGACCTGCTGGGAGCGGAAGGTGCGCAGGTCCAGCAGGAGCAGGTCGGCGAGCCTGCCCCAGCGCAGCCGGCGGTAGACGGTGCCCTCGGTGGAGGTGCGTACCGGCATCCACTCGAAGTAGGCCTGTTTGGCGGCGGCCACGCGGTCCGCCCAGTCGCCCTCGGCGCCGGGGGTGTGGTTCTCCGCGCCGCCCGACCAGGCGTCGTTGGCGAACTCGTGGTCGTCCCAGATGGCGACGACCGGGTGCCGGTGGTGCAGGGCCTGGAGGTCGGGGTCCGTCCGGTACGTGCCGTGCCGGGTGCGGTAGTCGGCGAGCGTGACGATCTCGTGCTTCGGCTCGTGCTGCCGTACGGCGTACTGGGGCTTGGGGTACTGGCCGGCCCCGTACTCGTAGAGGTAGTCGCCCAGGTGCAGGACCGCGTCCAGGTCGGAGCGGGCCGCGAGGTGCCGGTAGGCGGAGAAGAAGCCGGACTCCCAGTTGGCGCAGGACACCATGCCGAAGCGGACGCCCTCCGTCACGGAGTCGGCCGCGGGGGTGGTGCGGGTGCGGCCCGCGGGGGAGCGGACGTCGCCGCAGGAGAAGCGGAACCAATAGGCGTTCTCCGGGCGCAGGCCCCGGACGTCGACCTTGACGGTGTGGTCGCTCGCGGCGCTCGCGGTGGTCGTTCCCCGCGCGACGACGCGGGCGAAGTCGCGGTCCTCCGCGACCTCCCAGCCGACCGCGGTGTCCGGACCCAGACCGGAGCCGGGCACCGCCTCGGGAACGGGGGTGACGCGGGTCCAGAGCAGGACGCCGTCGGGCAGCGGATCGCCGGAGGCGACACCGTGGAGGAACGCGGACGCCTGTGCGGTCGCCCCCGAGGCGACCGCGACGGCCGGAGCGGCGGCGCCGCCCACCAGGACGGGAACCGCGGCGGTGGCGGCGACGGCTCTGAGAGCGGTGCGGCGGGACGGGGTCCGGGTCGCGGCGGGGACACCCGTGGCAGAAGAGGTTTGACTGGTCACGGCCGATCACACTACTGATCGGTAGGTCGTACGGGTGGACGAACGGAGAAAGTTCGTCCACCCGTCGGCCGGGCGATGCCCCGATGTGCCCCGCGAGGTGAGGGAACGTCAGCCCTTGAGGGCCTTCTCCATCGCTGCCTGGAAGTCCGCCGGGGCCATCGGCGCGGCCTCGGTGCCCTCCTTGACGACGGGCTTGCCGTCCATCTTCAGCGTCGGCGTGCCCTTGATCCCGCTGTCGTTGAACTTGTCCGACATCTTCAGCGCCCACGCGTCGTAGGTGCCGGCCTTGACCGCGTCCTGGAACTTCTTGTTGCCCTTGAGGGCGGGGATCTGGTCGGCGACCTTGATCAGGTAGTTGTCGTCGGCGAACTTGTCCTCGCGCTCGTCCGGGTGGTTGTTCTGCGTGTACAGCGCGCCCTTGAAGGACAGGAAGGCATCCGGGCTCACGTTCAGGGCCGCGCCCAGGGCGCTGGTGGCGTTCTTGGAGCCCTCGCCGCCCGCCATGTTGTCGATGAACGTGGCGCCGATGTACTGGACCTTGTACTTGCCGGCCTCGACGTCCTTCTTGATCTGCTCGCCGTTCGCCTGCTCGAAGGCGGCGCAGCTCGGGCAGCGCGGGTCCTCGTACAGCTCCAGGGTCTTCTTCGCGTCGGCCTTGCCGACGACGACCGTGGTGCCGTTCTCGCCGGAGCTGTTGGCGGGCTTGGTCACCGGCGCTTCCTTGGCCGCTTCCCAGGCCTTCGGCTTGTTCGCCTGGATGACGCCGTAGCCGACACCGCCGGCGATCGCGAGGACCGCGACGACCGAGCCGGCGACGACCAGCTGCCGCTTGGTCCTGTCCTTCTTCGCCTGGCGCTCGCGCTCGATGCGCAGCCGCTCGCGGGCCGCCTGCTTGTTCGCCTGGTTGTTGCGTGCGCTCATGATCGTTCCAACTCCGTGGGTACTGGACTGCCGTGTGGGGACCGGCCCGGCCGGGGTCGGCGACCCGGGGCTCAGGCGGCGGGGACGAACGCGGCGGCGGGCGGCCCGCGCCTGCCCACGCTGTGCACCAGCAGCCGCGAGCGCAGCAGCACCCCGGCCGCGTTCCGGCGCCGGACCGGCCGCGCGGGTTCCCGTACGGGCGGAGCACCGGCCGCGGACGCCACCGCGAGCAGCAGCGGCCGGAAGGCGCACACCGCGGCCGTCCGGACGAGCCCTGCCAGCGCCGCCTCGCCCCGCCGCAGCCACAGCGCGGCCAGCAGCCCGGTCGCCACGTGCGCCCCGAGCAGCAGCCAGGGCAGCGCGGGGTCGGGGGAGGCCAGCAGCGAGGTGAGGTCCTCGCGGGGGCCGGTGTGGACGAAGGGGGCGGCGAGCGGCGTGCCGCCACAGAGCACGTCGAGGCCGAAGGTGCGCAGTGCGCCGGCGACGGGCCCGCCGGACGGCCCGTAACAGACGTGCTGCCCGGTGGTGAAGAGGGTGTCCGCGGCCAGTTCCAGCGGCACCAGCAGGGCGGCGATGCGGCCGAAGCCGCGCTCGCGTCCTGCCAGTGCGTACGCGAGGGCGAACACGGCGGCGCCGACGACGGCGACCGTGACCGGGGGCAGCGGAGCTCCGGACAGCAGCACGTGCGAACCCACGGACAGCGTCACGACGAGTGCCGTGAAGAGTGCTGCCCGCAAGGTTCTCAGCGGAGTCCTGGATATGCCCATCGGTGTGAGTGTGCCACGGCCGCCCGTGCGGGACGTCCCAGCCCTAGAGACCTGTGATCCGACCGTTGCGGAACAGGTCGACGAAGATCTGGTGGTCGCGCCGCGCCCGCGCTCCGTAACGGTGTGCGAAGTCCACCAGGAGTGCGCCGAAGCCCTCCTCGTCGGCGGCGATGGCCGCGTCGATCGCGCGTTCCGTGGAGAACGGGACCAGCGAGTGCCCGCTCTCGTCGTCGGCCGCGGAGTGCATGGTGGCGGTCGCCCGCCCGAGGTCGGCGACGACCGCCGCGATCTCGTCCGGCTCGTCGATGTCGGCCCAGTCCAGGTCGACGGCGTACGGGGACACCTCGGCGACCAGCTGGCCCTGGCCGTCCAGCTCGGTCCAGCCCAGCCACGGATCGGCGTTGACCTGGAGGGCGCGCTGGGAGATGACCGTGCGGTGGCCCTCGTGCTGGAAGTAGTCGCGGACGGCGCGGTCGGTGATGTGCCGGGAGACCGCGGGGGTCTGCCCCTGCTTCATGTAGATGATCACGTCGTTCTCCAGGGCGTCGCTGTTGCCCTCCAGGAGGATGTTGTACGAGGGCAGCCCGGCGGAGCCGATGCCGATGCCGCGCCGCCCCACGACGTCCTTGACGCGGTAGGACTCGGGGCGGGTCAGCGAGGACTCGGGCAGCGTCTCCAGGTAGCCGTCGAAGGCGGCGAGGACCTTGTAGCGGGTGGCGGCGTCGAGATCGACGGCACCGCCGCCGGACGCGAAACGCCGCTCGAAGTCACGGATCTCGGTCATCGAGTCCAGCAGGCCGAACCGGGTCAGTGACCGGGCGTCGCGCAGCGCGCCGAGCAGCGCGCCCTCGGCCGTGTCCAGGGTGAAGGGCGGCACCTCGTCGTTCTTGGCGCCGGTGGCGAGCTGGTGGACGCGCTCGCGGTAGGCGGCGGCGAAGACCCGTACGAGATCGGTGATCCGGTCGTCGCCGAGCGCCTTCTGGTAGCCGATCAGCGCGACGGAGGCGGCGAACCTCTTGAGGTCCCACAGGAACGGGCCGACGTACGCCTCGTCGAAGTCGTTGACGTTGAAGATCAGACGGCCCTCGGCGTCCATGTACGTACCGAAGTTCTCGGCGTGCAGGTCGCCGTGGATCCACACCCGGGAAGTCCGCTCGTCCAGGTACGGGCCGGTGTGCTCCTCGCTCTCCAGGTCGGCGTAGAACAGGGAGGCGGCGCCCCGGTAGAAGGCGAACGCGGAGGCCGCCATCTTGCGGAACTTGACCCGGAACGCGGCCGGATCGGCGGCCAGCAGCTGCCCGAAAGCGGTGTCGAACACGGCGAGAATCTGCTCGCCGCGCTGGGCGGCCTCTGTCTGCGGAACCGACATCGCCGGGGCCTCCTGGTGCATGACGCGACTGTGCGTGCGGGACAAGTGGGACAGGTCTGCTGACCGGTTCAACGCACGACCGTACCGCTGAGTGCCCGGGGGTCTGTCGGTCCCCCGAAGTAGACTTCCAGCCTGCCCGTCCCCCTCGTTTCCCGCCCCGTCACCGACCGCAGCACCGGAGGCCCCCGCCGTGACCAAGCCGCCCTTTACGCACCTCCACGTCCACACCCAGTACTCGCTGCTGGACGGTGCCGCGCGGCTGAAGGACATGTTCCAGGCGTGCAACGAGATGGGCATGACGCACATCGCGATGTCCGACCACGGCAACCTGCACGGCGCGTACGACTTCTTCCACTCCGCGCAGAAGGCCGGCGTCACCCCGATCATCGGCATCGAGGCGTACGTCGCCCCGGAGTCCCGGCGCAACAAGCGAAAGATCCAGTGGGGCCAGCCGCACCAGAAGCGCGACGACGTCTCCGGTTCCGGCGGTTACACCCACAAGACGATCTGGGCGGCGAACAGGACCGGGCTGCACAACCTCTTCCGGCTGTCCTCCGACGCGTACGCCGAGGGCTGGCTCCAGAAGTGGCCGCGGATGGACCGGGAGACCATCTCGCAGTGGTCGGAGGGCCTGATCGCCTCCACCGGCTGCCCCTCGGGCGAGCTCCAGACCCGGCTGCGCCTGGGCCAGTACGAGGAGGCCCGACAGGCCGCCTCCGACTACCAGGACATCTTCGGCAAGGACCGGTACTTCCTGGAGCTGATGGACCACGGCATCGAGATCGAGCGCCGGGTCCGCGACGACCTCGTCAGGATCGGCAAGGAGCTGGGCATTCCGCCGCTGGTCACCAACGACTCGCACTACACGTACGCGCACGAGGCGACCGCGCACGACGCCCTGCTGTGCATCCAGACCGGCAAGAACCTCTCCGACCCGGACCGCTTCCGCTTCGACGGCACCGGCTACTACCTCAAGACGACCGACGAGATGTACGCCATCGACTCCTCGGACGCCTGGCAGGAGGGCTGCCGCAACACGCTGCTGGTCGCCGAGCAGATCGACACCACCGGCATGTTCGAGAAGCGCGACCTGATGCCGAGGTTCGACATCCCCGACGGCTTCACCGAGGTCACCTGGTTCCAGGAGGAGGTCCGCCGCGGCATGGCGCGCCGCTACCCCGGCGGTGTCCCCGACGACCGGCAGAAGCAGGCCGAGTACGAGATGGACATCATCATCCAGATGGGGTTCCCGGGGTACTTCCTGGTCGTCGCCGACTTCATCATGTGGGCCAAGAACAACGGCATCGCGGTCGGTCCGGGCCGGGGCTCGGCGGCCGGCTCGATCGTCGCGTACGCCATGGGCATCACCGACCTCGACCCGATCACCCACGGGCTGATCTTCGAGCGCTTCCTCAACCCCGAGCGCGTCTCGATGCCCGACGTCGACATCGACTTCGACGAGCGCAGGCGCGTCGAGGTCATCCGCTACGTGACGGAGAAGTACGGCGCCGACAAGGTCGCCATGATCGGCACGTACGGAAAGATCAAGGCGAAGAACGCCATCAAGGACTCCGCCCGCGTCCTGGGCTACCCGTACGCGATGGGCGACCGGCTCACCAAGGCGATGCCCGCCGACGTCCTCGGCAAGGGCATCGACCTCTCCGGCATCACCGACCCCAAGCACCCGCGCTACAGCGAGGCGGGCGAGATCCGGGGGATGTACGAGAACGAGCCGGACGTGAAGAAGGTCATCGACACCGCGAAGGGCGTCGAGGGCCTGGTCCGGCAGATGGGCGTGCACGCGGCCGGCGTGATCATGTCCAGTGAGCCCATCGTCGACCACGCCCCGATCTGGGTGCGGCACACCGACGGCGTCACCATCACGCAGTGGGACTACCCCCAGTGCGAGTCGCTCGGCCTGCTGAAGATGGACTTCCTGGGCCTGCGCAACCTCACCATCATGGACGACGCCGTCAAGATGGTGAAGGCGAACAAGGGCATCGACCTGGAGATGCTCTCCCTGCCGCTCGACGACCCGAAGACCTTCGAACTGCTCTGCCGCGGCGACACGCTCGGCGTCTTCCAGTTCGACGGCGGCCCCATGCGCTCGCTGCTCCGCCAGATGCAGCCCGACAACTTCGAGGACATCTCCGCCGTCTCGGCCCTGTACCGGCCGGGTCCGATGGGCATGAACTCCCACACCAACTACGCGGAGCGCAAGAACGGCCGCCAGGAGATCACGCCGATCCACCCGGAGCTCGAAGAGCCCCTGAAGGAGACGCTCGGCCTGACCTACGGCCTCATCGTGTACCAGGAGCAGGTGCAGAAGGCCGCCCAGATCATCGCCGGGTACTCGCTCGGCGAGGCCGACATCCTGCGCCGCGTGATGGGCAAGAAGAAGCCCGAGGAACTGGCCAAGAACTTCGTCCTCTTCCAGGAGGGCGCGAAGAAGAACGGCTACTCCGACGCGGCGATCCAGGCGCTGTGGGACGTACTGGTCCCCTTCGCCGGATACGCGTTCAACAAGGCGCACTCCTCCGCGTACGGGCTGGTCACCTACTGGACCGCCTACCTCAAGGCGAACTACCCCGCCGAGTACATGGCGGCCCTGCTGACCTCGGTGAAGGACGACAAGGACAAGTCGGCCGTCTACCTCAACGAGTGCCGCCGCATGGGTATCAAGGTGCTGCCGCCCAACGTGAACGAGTCCGAGTCGAACTTCGCCGCCCAGGGCGACGACGTGATCCTCTTCGGCCTCACCGCCGTCCGCAACGTCGGTCAGAACGTCGTCGACTCGATCATCAGGTGCCGCAAGGCCAAGGGGAAGTACAGCTCCTTCCCCGACTTCCTGGACAAGGTCGAGGCCGTCGTCTGCAACAAGCGCACCGTGGAATCCCTCATCAAGGCCGGCGCCTTCGACGAGCTGGGGCACACCCGCAAGGGCCTCGTCGCGCACCACGAACCGATGATCGACAACGTGGTCCAGGTCAAGCGCAAGGAGGCCGAAGGACAGTTCGACCTGTTCGGCGGCGAGGAGGACAGCAGCGAGCCCGGTTTCGGACTCGACGTCGAGTTCTCGGACGTCGAGTGGGAGAAGGCGTACCTCCTCGCGCAGGAACGCGAGATGCTCGGCCTCTACGTCTCCGACCACCCGCTCTTCGGCCTGGAACACGTCCTGTCCGACAAGGCCGACGCGGCGATCTCCCAGCTCACCGGCGGCGACTACCCCGACGGCGCGGTCGTCACCGTCGGCGGCATCATCTCCGGCCTCCAGCGCAAGATGACCAAGCAGGGCAACGCCTGGGCCATCGCCACGGTCGAGGACCTGGCGGGCTCCCTGGAATGCATGTTCTTCCCCGCGACCTACCAGCTCGTCTCCACCCAGCTCGTCGAGGACACCGTCGTGTTCGTGAAGGGGCGGCTCGACAAGCGCGAGGACGTGCCGCGTCTGGTCGCGATGGAGATGCAGGTCCCCGACCTGTCCCACGCCGGGACCAACGCCCCCGTCGTGCTGACCATCCCGACCGTCAAGGTCACCCCGCCGATGGTCAGCAAGCTCGGCGAGATCCTGCAGAGCCACCGTGGCAACACGGAGGTCCGGATCAAGCTGCTCGGGGCGCGCAGGACGACCGTGCTGCGGCTCGACCGGCACCGCGTGACGGCGGACCCCTCGCTCTTCGGCGACCTGAAGGTGCTGCTCGGCCCGAGCTGCCTGACGGGCTGACACCCGCGGCGGCACGGACGCCACCCGCGCGGCAGAGGTCACGCGCGGCGGCACGCACGCCACCCGCGCGGCAGCAGAGGTCACGCGCGGCGGGGCGCACGCCACCCGCGCGGCACGGGTCACCCGCAGCGGGGCATGCGCCATCCGCGCCGGGCCCAGGACGAAGGAGAGGCGCGCCCCCGTGCACAGGGGCGCGCCTCTCGCGTTAGACCATCGATCAGTTGTGGCCGAAACGCTTCTGGTGCTTGCGGGCCACGTCCGCCGGGCTGCCCTGCGGAGGGGACTGCACCTGCGACTCGGTGTCGAAGGAGCTGCTCTTCTCCGCCTGCTGCGAGGCGCGGTCCTGCGGGGTGCTCTGCTTGCGGGAATTCTTGTTCTTGGCCATCGAATGCCTCCTGAAAGGGCTCGGTGCCAGGGCCGGGATCAGACTCACACAGCGGGACAGACCGCGCATTTTGGATCATCACGGTACGTAAGGGGCGGCCATCGGGGCTAACTTCCGGGGAACTTCGCTCCCCGCCACGCCGATGATCGAGTTCCGGCCGTTAAGCCCTTCGAGGTCGGGCAGACTCGATGAAAACCCGTACGTCTCCCGATCCGTGTCCTTTGTTTTCGCGTACTTCGAAAGTCTTTCTTCCGAGGTTCAGAAAGAGGGTGGAACGCGTGGACCGTTGCGTCGTCCTGGTGGACGCCGGCTATCTGCTGGGCGCCGCCGCGAGTCTGCTGGCCGGAGAGCCGGCCCGCTCGCGCATCACCGTCGATCACTCCGCCCTCATCCAGGGTCTGCGGGAGAGGGCCGAAGCCGACACCCAGCAGCCGCTGCTGCGCATCTACTGGTTCGACGGCGCCCCCGACCGTGTGCCGCAGCCCGAGCACCGCAGGCTGCGCGTCATGCCCCGGGTGACCGTACGGCTGGGGGCGCTGACCCGCAGCGACGGCCGCTGGGCGCAGAAGGGCGTGGACGCGGCCATGCACGCCGAGCTGACCGAACTGGCCAGAAATCGCGCCTGCTCCGACATCGTGCTGGTCACCGGGGACGGCGACCTGCTCCCCGGGCTGATGTCCGCGAAGGAGCACGGCGTCGCCGTCCACCTGTGGGCGGTGCAGGCCGCCGACGGCGACTACAACCAGTCCGAGGACCTGGTCGCGGAAGCCGACGAACGCCGCGTCCTGGACCGGGCGTGGATCACCAGGGCCGTACGCGCCAAGGAGTACGGCGGCAGCTGCGCCCCGCCGCCCGCGCCCCGGCCCGAGATCGCCGCCATTCTCTCCGCCCCGCTGCCGGAGTCCGCGCTCGCCGCACAGGCGGAGGCGCAGGCGCGGGAGACCGCGGCCCGCGCCGACGCGCAGTCCGCGGCAGCGGTCCGCAACGGGGACAGCGCCTCCCCGGCCCCCTCCCGCAACGGCTCCCAGGCCCCCGCCGCCGGCACGGCCAAGGGCGTCCCCACGCCGAAGGACCTGGCCGGGCTGCGCGGCCCCGGCAGCCACCCCGCCCCGCACCCGCAGCACCCGCAGACCCCGCCCCCGGCCGGCGCCACCCTGCGCTGGTCCTCCGACCGGGGCTGGGTCGAGCGCCCCGGCGGCTCCTCCGTCGGCGAGCCGCCCGAGACGGCCTCGCTGCCCACCCTCGCCCAGCTGACCAGCGCGGAGCAGCGCTGGGCGGACCGCGAGGAGGACATCACCACGGTCGGCGGCGACCCCTTCGAGGTCGGCCAGGTCTTCGCCCGGCGCTGGATGGAACGCCTCCCGGAGCCGGGCCACACCCAGAAGCTGTCGACGATGTACCCGCGCATCCCGCACCGCATCGACGGCGAGCTCCTGCGGTACGCGGCCCGCTTCGGACTCCTGGCCCACAAGGACGACCAGATCGACGAGCACGACCGGTACGCGATCAGGGCGGGCTTCTGGCGCGAGATCGACGTCCGGGCCGCGGCCGAACACGCCACGGCGTCGTCGGACTGACCGCCCGCGCGGCCTCGCGGGCGCGGCCCGACCGAACCGCCGCGCCGCCGCGGCCCGTTCCCGGCCCGCCCCGCGCGGACGTTCCCGGGAGCCCTGCGGGGCGCCCGGCCCGTACGCCGACGGAGGGACCCGGCGGACCCCGCACGGCCCGGGACCACGTAGGCTCGTGGCTCGTGAGTACGGGCACAGCAGCGGCTGAAGCGGGTCCGGCGGGCACCGCCCCGGCCCCCCACGACGGACAGACCACCTCCGTCGTGTGCGCGGTCGACAACCTCGTCAAGGTGTACCCCCCGGCCCGCGCCCGGCGCGGCGTGCCCGCGGTACCCGAGGTACGGGCCAGCGACGGCATCTCCCTGACCGTCCGGCGCGGCGAGATCTTCGGCCTGCTCGGCCCCAACGGCGCCGGCAAGACCACTCTCGTCCGCCAGCTCACCGGGCTGATGCGCCCGGACGCCGGCCGTGTCGACGTGCTCGGCCACGACCTCGTACGCCACCCCGAGCGGGCCTCCCGACTCCTCGCCTACCTCGGGCAGGAGAGCACCGCACTCGACGAGCTGACCGTGTCGTTGGCCGTCGAGACGACGGGTCGGCTGCGCGGGCTCGCCGCGAAGCACGCGCGGGCCGAGCGGGACGACGTACTCGAAGAACTCGGGCTGACGGCGATCGCCGGGAAGCCCCTGAAGAAGCTGTCCGGCGGGCAGCGGCGACTGGCCTGCTTCGCGACCGTGCTGGTCGGGGAGCGGCCGGTGCTCGTCCTCGACGAGCCGACGACCGGCATGGACCCGGTCGCCCGGCGCGCGGTGTGGTCGGCCGTCGACCGGCGGCGGGCCGAACGCGGCGCCACCGTCCTGCTCGTCACGCACAACGTCATCGAGGCGGAGACCGTTCTCGACCGGGTCGCCGTCCTGGAGCGCGGGCGGGTCATCGCCTGCGACACGCCGGCCGGGCTCAAGGAACAGGTCGCCGACGAGGTGCGGGTGGAACTGGTGTGGCGGGAGCGGGCCCCGCTCGACGTGCCCGAAGTGGCCGCACTGCGGGGACTGGGGGCGGACCGGGTGCAGGAGTCGGGAAGGCGCTGGACGCTCCGGCTCGCCCCGGACGAGGCGCGGGCCGCGGTCGCCGCGGTCACCGGAGGCGCGGCCTTCGCCGCCCTCGACGACTTCACGCTGGCCACCCCGAGCCTGGAGGACGTCTACCTCGCGCTCGGCGGCGGGCGCACGGAAGGACTGGTCAAGGCGTGAGCACGGTGTCTGAGATCGAGGCGGGGACGAATGCCGGTACGGGTGCGACGGAGGCCGTGACACCGCCGCGCGCCGGGGCGCCCGCGCCCTTCGGGGCGGCGGAGCTTGCTCCCCGTGCGCGGTTCCTGCCCTCGCTGGCCGCCGTGTACCGGGCGCAGCTGTCGCGGGCGCGGGTGGCGCGCATTCCGCTGCTGTTCGTGGCGACCTTCCAGTCCGTCGGGATCATGATCCTGATGCGCGGGGTCGTGGACGGCGGCAACGAGGCGCGGGCCGTGGTGGCCGGGTCCAGCGTGCTCGTCGTCGCCTTCGTGGCGCTGAACCTCCTCGCCCAGTACTTCGGGCAGCTCCGGGCGAGCGGCGGGCTCGACCACTACGCGACGCTGCCGGTGCCGCCCGCGTCCGTCGTGCTGGGCGCGGCGGCGGCGTACGCGTCGTTCACCGTGCCCGGGACGCTCGTCACGGCCGGCGTCGGATGCGCGCTGTTCGGGCTGCCGATGGGGAACGTATGGGTGCTGGCCGCAGTGATCCCGTTGGCCGGAGCGGCCCTCGCCGGGCTCGGCGCGGCGCTCGGACTGCTCGCCCCGCGGCCCGAACTCGCGACCCTGCTGGGGCAGTTGGGCATGTCGGCGGCGCTGCTGCTGGGCGTGCTGCCGAGCGAGCGGATGCCCGCCGCGATCTCGTACGCACGGGATCTGCTCCCCTCGACGTACGGGGTGGAGGCCTTCGCCCGCACCTTCGACGCGCATCCGGACTGGGCTGCGGTCGTACGGGACCTGGGCGTGTGCGCGGGGGTGGGGATCGTGTCGCTGGCGGTCGCGACGTGGGCGTACCGGCGGGCCGCGGTGCGCTGAGGGCGGTTGTCCGGAGGGCCGTCCGGTGAGGCGCGGCCCCGGTGCGCCTGGCACGATGTCAGGGTGACCGCACCTCTGACACCGCCTCACCAGCCTTCGCCCCACGACCCCTGGCAGACGCCTGTCGGGGACGAGCAGGAGGCGACGCCCACGGAGCCCTCGGCCGACGGTTCCGCCGACGGCGACCCCGATCTCGCCACGGACATCCGGCGCGCCGTGGTCGTGCTGGTGGTGATGGCCGTGGCCGGGCTGGCACTGGGGCTGCTGTGGGTGTGGCTGGCACCGAAGGTGCCGCTCGTGTCCACGGACAAGGCGGTCTTCCTCAAGGACACCGAGGGCGAGGAGGCGGCCGGGGCCGAGGGCACCTTCGTCCTGCTCGGGGCCGCTTTCGGGCTGGTCAGCGGGGCGCTCGTCTTCTGGCTGCACCGGCGGGGCGGGGTCCCGGTGGTGGTGGCGCTGCTGCTGGGCGGGCTGTTCGGGTCGTGGCTGGGGTGGATGGCCGGGGGCTGGTTCGGGCCGACGGCGGACGTGGTCGCGCACGCGAAGACGGTGGGCACCGGGGTCGTCTTCGACGCGCCGCTGAAGCTGGAGGCGAAGGGGGCGTTGCTGGCGTGGCCGTTCGTGGCCGTGCTGGTGCATCTGGGGCTGACGGCGGTCTGGGGGGTGCGGGATCCGGAGCCGGAATTCGAGTGGGGGGCGTATTACGGGGCGCCGGGGACGCAGGCGGGGGAGACCGGGCCCGGGTCCGGAGCTGAGGGTGGGGCTCCGGGCGGGCCCGGGGCTGCGGACGGGACCGGGCTCGGGGGCGGGTCGGCGTCCGGGGCGGCGCCCGGGGGCGAGTCGGGGCCCAGGTAGGGCAGGGGGAGGTACGGGAGTGGCGGGGGCGTAGGGCGGGGGGTGCACCTCCGGTGGGGGCCGCCCCCTTGCCCGCCCCCCCCAAGCACTCGGCTTCGCTCGTGCAGGGGGGACCCCCGCGCCCCCGGGGGGCGGCCCCGCCGCCCAAGGGGGCGGGCGGAGGTGGGAGTGGCCCCGTCGCCCAAGGGGCTCAGGTTCGGCGGCCCTGCCGCCCGAGGGGGTGCGCGGGGGCGGGAAGTGGCTCCGGGGGGTCAGGGGCGGCTGATCGGGGCGAGGGTGGCCTGGGTGAGGGTGGTCAGGTCGGCGGGGGCCAGTTCGACCTCCAGGCCGCGGCGGCCCGCCGAGACGCAGATGGTGCGGTGCGTGGAGGCGGACGAGTCCAGCACCGTGCGCAGGCGCTTGCGCTGGCCCAGGGGGGAGATGCCGCCCCGTACGTACCCCGTGGTGCGCTCGGCCGCCGCCGGGTCCGCCATCGTGGCGCGCTTCCCGCCCACGGCCGCCGCGAGTGCCTTCAGGTCGAGACTGCCCGCGACCGGGACGACCGCCACCGTGAGTGCGCCGTCCACGTCGGCGACGAGGGTCTTGAAGACGCGGTCCGGGGTGACGCCGAGGGCTTGCGCCGCCTCCTCGCCGTACGAGGCCGTCGCCGGGTCGTGCGCGTAGGAGTGCAGGGTGTGGGCGGTCCCCGCCGTCGTCAGCGCGACCGTCGCGGGCGTCCCGCCGGACGTCTGTGCCTGCTTCTTCTTCGCGGTCTTGGCCAAGGGAGGCACTCCTGAACTCAGTTGGGGCAGGTGGGGACGCGGGTCAGGGCTTCCGCGGGGATGGACGGCAGATGCCGGATCAGGGCCGTCTCGGTGCGCAGGATGGTCAGTTCCTCGCGCAGCCGGGTCGCGGTGTCCGGCGCCTGGAGGAGGCGCTGGCGGGTGGGGGTGTCGAGCATGGTCGCCGCCGCCACCAGGTAGGACACCACCGACGGCTCGTCGGGGAGGTCGGCGGAGGTGGTGAGGGTCGCCTCGCGGGCTCCGGCCAGCCGCTTCTGGTAGGTGCGGAAGGCCCGCAGCACGCCTTCGGCGAGCGCGCCCGCCTCGTCGCCCGGTTCCTCCTCCAGCTCCTCCAGCTCGGCCGTCAGGTAGGGACCGGTCGCGTCCACGGACAGCAGCCGCACCCGCGTCGTGCCGGTCGCGAGGACCTCGAAGCTGCCGTCCTCGCGTTCGCGGATCGTCGCCGCGTCCGCGATGCAGCCGACCCGGTGGAAGGCCTGGACGGGGTCCGCGCCGAAGCCGGCCGCGGGGCCCTTGTCGGACACCGCCGTCGGGTCGTCGGGCATGCCGGTGGCGGTACGGGCGGTCTCCCGGCCGTCGCGGATGGCGACGACGGCGAACCGGCGCGGCTCGTCGTCCTCCGGGGCGGCACCGTCCTCGCCGTCCCCGGGGGCCGACTTGAGCAGGTCGCGCATCATGGCGCGGTATCGCTCCTCGAAGACGTTCAGCGGCAGCACGAGGCCCGGGAACAGAACCGAGTTCAGCGGAAAGAGGGGAAGGCGAACGGTGGTCACAGCGGTCAAGCGTAATGGCCGTCGGACCTGCTGCGGCCGGGAGTCCACCGACGGGCCCCCTGCGGCCTCGCACGGTCCGGCGCGGGCGGTGGGTCCGCGACCGCCAGGGCGCGTGCCGTCTCACGGGCTTCGAGGAAACGGCCGAGCGGGTCGTCGGTCAGCGACGCCCAGGGGAAGGAGGTGGCGTGCGGGCCGATCCGCCGGAACTCGGCCAGTGCCTCCGTCCACCGCTCCCGGCCCGCCAGCACGTACGCCAGGACGTTGCGGATCTCCGCCGCCCACGGGTCGCCCCTGTCGTACTCCGCCGACAGCGCGATCGCCAGATCGGCCGCCTTGTCGACGCGGGCGGCCAGGTCCACGGCGAGCGACGGCGGCGCGGCACCGTCCGAGAGCAGCGCGAACGCGGCCCGCAGCGGCAGCGCCTGGATCAGCGAGCCGGGCAGCGCGTCCTCGGCGGCCTGCTCGGCGAAGTCGAAGCACTCGCGGTACGTGGAGCCCTGCGCGGCCAGGTACTTCAGGGCGGCCACATGGCAGCCGTAGTGGTGCGAGGAGCGCCGTACGGCCTGCTCCCACAGCCCCTCGAAGGTGCCGTGCCCGGCCTGGGCGCCGCGCGCGTGGTCCAGGGCGATCCGCCACGGCACCGGATCACGGGGGGAGCCCGCGGCCGCCGCGTCGATCAGCGGGCGGGCCGGGCGCAGACGATCGGCCGGGGCGGGGAGGTCCAGTGCCCGGCTGACCTCCAGCTCCGCCTGGACGAGAAGGGCGTCCGGGTCGTGCGGGGCGGCCAGCAGCCAGTCGGTGAGCCAGTCCTGGCGGTGATGGGCGAACGTGGCGAGACGCAGCGTGTAGCGGTCGCGGTCCTCCCACTCCGCGCGCTCGCGGGTCGCGGCGAGGAGTTCCGAGGCGGGGGCGTACGAGCCGTGGGCGGCGGCGACCAGAGCGGGGGCGATCCGGTCGTCGGGGGCGTCGAGCAGCAGGTCGTCGCCGAACGCCGCCCGGTCGCCGGGCGACGGGGCGGCGGCGTGCGCGGCGCGCGCGGGAGAGCGGCGGGCCAGTCGGGCGGAGCTCAGCAGCGCGCGAAGGAATGACATGGTTCAACCATTGAAAACCGCAGGTGAGGGGCTTGCTAGGGGTGGGGTGTGAAGCTTTGGTGGCGGCAGGAAGGTTGTACGGGCCCTGGTCAAAGGACGGTAAAGAAAGGGGATGGATGAGAGGGTGCGGTGACCGGGGTGTGGGAGGAGTGGAACCGGAGCGGACAGCGGGCGGACGTCAGCCCCGGCGCAGGAGGCGGGAGGCACCGGCGGCGGTGGTCGTCAGCCCCGGCGCAGGAGGCGGGAGGCGCCGGCGGCGACCGTGGTGGCGAGGATCCAGCCCAGGAGGACGAGGACGGCGGCGGCCCACTGCCAGCCGCCCTCCAGCCGCCAGTGCCCGTCCTGGCCCAGGTTGATCACCGGGACGAGCAGGTCGAGGGCGTAGAGCGGGGCGCTCCACTGCGGGTGCTCGCCCGGTTTGATGGGCTCCGGGTCGTAGCGGGAGAACGCGAACGTGCCCGCCGCCCAGAGGACGGCCATCCACAGGGCGGCGCGCCCCGGGCGGTAGCCGTACGCCACCACCCAGTCCTGGAGGTAGCCCCACGCCTTGCCGGCCGGCGGCATCGTCTCCCGCTGCCGCCGCTGCTTGGCGAGCAGGACCTCGCGGGCCTCGGAGTCCTCGCCGCCGGCCCGCTTGACGGCCGCGAGGCGTTCGTAGGGTTCCGGGGCGTACTCGGCGGTGGCCGCCGTCACCCACTCCAGGCGGCGGACGAGCGGGAAGTGGCCGAGGGGGACCAGGGTCTCGTACACGAAGCCGCCCATCGAGAGCCTGCCGGGGCCGGGCCAGCTCGTCGACCTGTCGACCAGGGTGATGATCTTCGCGCCGGACAGCACGACCTTCCCGCGCTCCGGACGCTCGCACAGGAAGCGCAGCTCGGGGGCCTGGATGCGGCGCAGCGACAGCTCCTGGTCGTCCTCCATGGTGAAGCGGGCCTCCTGGAGGTCGACCGCGTCCCCGAACCGCCCGTCGTCCAGCCGCACCCCGCCCTCGCACTCGAAGCGCTGCATCCGCAGCCCCCGCACGGCCACGTGTCCCAGGCCCCGCCCGATCCCGTACGGCGGAGTGGTGTTGCCGTACGCGGCGGAGGGCAGGCCCGCCGGGGTCAGGTAGAGGGTGCGCTCGACGGTCAGTTGCGGGGCGTTCAGCGCGAGCTTTCCGTACGGGTTGCGCAGGTGGCTGCCGCGCAGGCTCATCGAGACGCCGACCTTCGCGCCGCGCAGGCTGACCTCCCCGTACGACTCGATCAGTTCGGCCTGGAGGTCCTGGGCGACGTTGAGTCCGTCGGCCGCGATGGCACGGTCGTTGCGGTCGCGGTGGACGACGATCTGGTTGATGAGCAGGTCGGTGCCGATCTGCGCGTCGGTGAGGCGTATCCCGCGTTCGATGCGGCAGCGGGGGAGGTGCAGGTCGCCCTCGGTGTGCAGCCGGGCGGCCTCCAGCCGGGGGAGCGCGCAGCCGACCAGGCGCAGGGTGCTGAAGCGGCACTCCGGGAGCAGCAGTTCGCTGTCGAAACGGCAGCCGTGCAGCTCGACGTACGGGGAGACCGTCCCGCCGGACAGGTCGAGCACCCCCTCGATCTGCACCCCGCGCACCTTGAGCGCCGCGACCCGCCCGGGACGGGCCTCGGGCCCGCTGAGCAGCAGCAGCGCCATCACCCGGGCGCGCACGGTGCGCTCACGACCCCACGGGCGGTCCACCATCGGGTCGTCGGCCAGCGGGTCGTGCACCCGCAGGTCGTACGCGCTGCCGTTGCGGAACGCCTGCCACATGCCCAGTTCCGCCGTGTTCAGCCAGTCCGGCGCCTCCGGGTCCTGCTGCGGATCGGACACCCCTTGCCCCCTCGCTCCCGTACGTAACGGAGTGCACGCTAGTGGTCACCGAGGACATCCGGGACGCCGGTGGTGTCCTGTGGCCTGTATCAGCCAGTGATACGGGCGTCCTGTGGCCGGAAGAGGTCTGAGAGAATTGACCGTGTGATCTCACGAATCGACCTGCGCGGCGGTGCCCTCCCCGAGGGCACGGCCCTGCGCGACCTGCTGCCCCGAGCCGACTTCGACGTGACGGCCGCCCTGGAGAAGGTGCGTCCGATCTGCGAGGACGTGCATCATCGCGGCGACGCGGCGCTGATCGAGTACGCGGAGAAGTTCGACGGGGTCGCACTGGAGCAGGTCCGGGTTCCCGCCCAGGCGATCACCGACGCGCTGAAGACCCTGGACCCGAAGGTGCGCGCCGCCCTGGAGGAGTCCATCCGGCGCGCCCGCATCGTGCACCGCGCCCAGCGCCGTACGACCGAGTCGACGCAGGTCGTGCCGGGCGGCACGGTCACCGAGCGCTGGGTGCCGGTGGACCGCGTCGGGCTGTACGCGCCCGGCGGCCGGTCCGTGTACCCGTCTTCCGTGATCATGGACGTGGTGCCGGCGCAGGAGGCCGAGGTCCCGTCGATCGCGCTGGCCTCGCCCGCGCAGAAGGAGTTCGGCGGACTGCCGCACCCGACGATCCTGGCCGCCTGCGCGCTGCTGGGCATCGACGAGGTGTACGCGGCGGGCGGCGCCACGGCCGTGGCGATGTTCGCGTACGGCACCGAGTCCTGCCCGCCCGCACCGATGGTGATGGGTCCGGGCAACATCTGGGTGGCCGCCGCCAAGCGCTACTTCACGGGCGTCATCGGCATCGACTCCGAGGCCGGACCGACCGAGATCGCCGTCCTCGCGGACGGCACGGCCGACCCGGTGCACGTCGCCGCCGACCTGATCAGCCAGGCCGAGCACGACCCGCTCGCCGCGTCGGTCCTGGTCACCACCAGCGAGGAGCTGGCCGCCGGGGTGGCGAAGGAGCTGGAGGCCCAGGTCGCCGTCAGCAAGCACCGCGAGGAGCGGATCGTCCCGGCACTCACCGGCAAGCAGTCCGCGATCGTGCTCGTCGAGACGGTCGAGGACGGCCTCGCCGTCGTCAACGCGTACGGGGCCGAGCACCTGGAGATCCAGACCGCCGACGCGGCCCGGGTGGCCGAAAAGGTGCGCAACGCGGGCGCGGTGTTCGTCGGCCCGTGGTCCCCGGTCTCCCTGGGCGACTACGCGGCCGGATCCAACCACGTGCTGCCCACCGGCGGCTGCGCCTGCCACTCCTCGGGGCTCAGCGTGCAGTCCTTCCTGCGCGGCATCCACGTCGTGGACTACACGAAGGACGCGCTCGCCGAGATCACCCACCACGTGGTGACCCTCGCGGAGGCGGAGGACCTGCCCGCGCACGGAGCGGCCCTGAAGGCACGGTTCGGTTGGAAGGTGCCCACGTGACCGGCATCGACGACCTCCCGATCCGCGACGAGCTGCGGGGCAAGTCCCCGTACGGGGCCCCGCAGCTCGACGTGCCGGTACGGCTGAACACCAACGAGAACCCGTACCCGCTGCCCGAGGCCCTCGTCGACCGGATCGCCGAGCGCGTCCGCGAGGCCGCCCGCCACCTCAACCGCTACCCGGACCGGGACGCGGTCGAGCTGCGCACGGAACTGGCCGGATACCTCACCAGGACGGCCGGACACCCGGTCGCCCTCGGAAACATCTGGGCGGCCAACGGCTCCAACGAGGTCCTCCAGCAACTGCTCCAGACCTTCGGCGGCCCCGGCCGCACCGCCCTCGGCTTCGAGCCGTCCTACTCGATGCACGCGCTCCTCTCGCGCGGCACCGGCACCGGCTGGCTCTCCGGCCCGCGCAACGACGACTTCACCATCGACGTCGAGCGGGCCCGCAGGACGATCGCCGAGCACCGGCCCGACGTCGTCTTCATCACCTCCCCCAACAACCCCACCGGTACCGCCGTCGAGGCCGATACCGTTCTCGCCCTGTACGAGGCGGCACAGGCCGCCAAGCCCTCGCTGGTCGTCGTGGACGAGGCGTACGGCGAATTCAGCCACCACGCCTCGCTGCTCCCGCTGATCGCGGGCCGGCCGAACCTGGTGCTCTCGCGCACCATGTCCAAGGCGTTCGGCGCCGCCGGGCTCCGGCTCGGCTACCTGGCCGCCGACCCGGCCGTGGTGGACGCGGTGCAGCTCGTACGCCTGCCGTACCACCTGTCCTCGGTCACGCAGGCCACCGCGCTCGCCGCGCTGGAGCACACCGATACGCTGCTCGGGTACGTCGAGCAGCTGAAGGCCGAGCGGGACCGGCTCGTCGCCGAGCTGCGCGCACTGGGCTACGAGGTCACCGACTCGGACGCCAACTTCGTCCAGTTCGGACGCTTCGAGGACTCCCACGCCGTCTGGCAGCAGATCCTCGACCGCGGGGTCCTGGTCCGGGACAACGGAGTACCGGGCCGGCTGCGGGTGACCGCGGGCACCCCCGACGAGAACGACGCGTTCCTCGAAGCGGTACGCGCCCTCAAGAAGGAGCAGAGCACATGAGCCGCGTCGGACGCGTCGAACGCACCACCAAGGAAACCTCCGTCGTCGTCGAGATCGACCTCGACGGAACCGGCAAGGTCGACGTGTCGACCGGTGTCGGCTTCTACGACCACATGCTCGACCAGCTCGGCCGCCACGGCCTCTTCGACCTCACGGTCAAGACGGACGGCGACCTGCACATCGACACCCACCACACCATCGAGGACACCGCGCTGGCGCTCGGCGCCGCCTTCAAGCAGGCCCTCGGCGACAAGGTCGGCATCTACCGCTTCGGCAACTGCACCGTCCCCCTCGACGAGTCGCTCGCGCAGGTCACCGTCGACCTCTCCGGCCGCCCGTACCTCGTGCACACCGAGCCCGAGAACATGGCGCCGATGATCGGCAGCTACGACACGACGATGACCCGGCACATCTTCGAGTCGTTCGTCGCCCAGGCGCAGATCGCCCTGCACATCCACGTGCCGTACGGGCGCAACGCGCACCACATCGTGGAGTGCCAGTTCAAGGCCCTGGCGCGGGCCCTGCGCTACGCCGCCGAGCGCGACCCGCGCGCGGCCGGCATCCTCCCGTCGACCAAGGGCGCGCTGTAACCCCATGACCGGCCTCAACACCATCCTGATCGTCGTCGGGCTCTTCCTGCTCGGCGGCGTCATCTCCTTCTCGAAGCAGAAGATGCCCAAGGGCGTCGTCGTGCTGCTCGGCCTCGCCTCGGTGATGTGTCTCACCGCGGGCGTCCTGCGGATCCAGGGACTCTGGGAATGACCAACACCAAGAAGGTCGTCGTTTTCGACTACGGCTTCGGCAACGTCCGGTCCGCCGAGCGGGCCCTCGCCCGGGTGGGCGCGGACGTCGAGATCACCCGCGACTACGACACCGCGATGAACGCGGACGGGCTGCTCGTGCCCGGCGTCGGCGCGTTCTCCGCGTGCATGCAGGGACTGCGCGAGGCGCGCGGCGACTGGATCGTGGGGCGCCGGCTGTCCGGCGGGCGCCCCGTGATGGGCATCTGCGTCGGCATGCAGATCCTCTTCGGGCGCGGCATCGAGCACGGCGTGGAGACCGAGGGCCTCGACGAGTGGCCCGGCGTGGTCGGGCCGCTCAAGGCGGACGTCGTCCCGCACATGGGGTGGAACACCGTCGAGGCGGCGAAGGACTCGCAGCTGTTCGCGGGCCTGTCCGCCGAGGAGCGGTTCTACTTCGTGCACTCCTACGCCGCCCACGAGTGGTCGCTCGAAGTCACCAACCCCCTCATCCGCGCCCCGCGCGTCACGTGGTCCACGCACGGCCGGCCCTTCGTGGCGGCCGTCGAGAACGGGGCGCTCATGGCGACCCAGTTCCACCCGGAGAAGTCCGGCGACGCCGGTGCCCAGCTGCTCACCAACTGGATCGGAACCCTGTGATGTCCCACAAGCTCGAACTCCTCCCCGCCGTCGACGTCCGCGACGGCCAGGCCGTCCGGCTGGTGCACGGCGAGTCCGGCTCCGAGACGTCGTACGGCTCCCCGCTGGAGGCGGCCCTCGCCTGGCAGAGGTCCGGTGCCGAATGGCTGCACCTGGTCGACCTGGACGCCGCGTTCGGCACCGGTGACAACCGGAAGGTCATCGCCGAGGTCGCCGACGCCATGGACATCAAGGTCGAGCTGTCCGGCGGCATCCGCGACGACGCGTCCCTGGAGGCCGCGCTCGCCACCGGCTGCCGGCGCGTCAACCTCGGCACCGCCGCCCTGGAGACCCCCGAGTGGGTCGCCAAGGTCATCGCACAGTACGGCGACAGGATCGCGGTCGGACTGGACGTACGGGGAACCACCCTCCGCGGCCGTGGCTGGACCCGCGACGGGGGCGACCTGTACGAAACCCTCGCGCGGCTCGACTCCGAGGGCTGCTCCCGCTACGTCGTCACCGACATCGCCAAGGACGGCACCCTCCAGGGCCCCAACCTGGAGCTGCTGAAGAACGTGTGCGCGGCCACCGACAAGCCCGTCGTGGCGTCCGGGGGCGTCTCCTCGCTCGACGACCTGCGGGCCCTCGCCTCGCTCGTGCCGGACGGTGTGGAGGGCGCCATCGTGGGCAAGGCGCTGTACGCGAAGGCGTTCACGCTCGAAGAGGCCCTGGAGGCGGTTTCCCGATGAGTGACTCCGTACGACGCGTGTCCACCGGCGCCCCCTGGGAGGAGCAGTTCGGCTACTCCCGTGCCGTGGAACTGCCGGGCGGGCTCGTCCTGGTGGCCGGCTGCACCTCCGTCACCCAGGACGGCATGATCGAGGCGGGCACCCCCTACGAGCAGACGATGACCGCCTTCGGCGTCGCCGAGAAGGCGCTGAAGGAGCTGGGCCTGTCCCGCACCGACATCGTCCGCACCCGGATGTACCTGACGCACGCCCGCGACGTGGACGACGTGGGCCGCGCCCACAAGGAACTCTTCGCCGAGATCCGGCCGGTCGCGACCCTCGTGATCGTCTCCGGCTTCGTCGACCCCTCGCTGGTCGTCGAGGTCGAGGTCGAGGCGTACCGGGGCGCCCCGGGAACCGGGGGTGCCGCATGAGCCTCGCCGTACGGGTGATCCCCTGCCTGGACGTGGACAACGGGCGGGTCGTCAAGGGCGTCAACTTCGAGAACCTGCGCGACGCGGGCGACCCCGTCGAGATGGCCAAGCTGTACGACGCCGAAGGCGCCGACGAGCTGACCTTCCTCGACATCACCGCCTCGTCGGGGAACCGCGGGACGACCTACGACGTGGTGCGGCGCACCGCCGAACAGGTCTTCATCCCGCTCACGGTGGGCGGCGGCGTCCGCACCGCCGAAGACGTCGACAAGCTGCTGCGGGCCGGGGCCGACAAGGTGGGCGTGAACACCGCCGCCCTCGCCCGCCCCGACCTCATCCGCGAGATCGCCGAGCGCTTCGGCCGGCAGGTCCTCGTCCTGTCGGTCGACGCCCGCCGCACCGCCGACGGCTCCTTCGAGGTCACTACGCACGGCGGACGCCGCTCCGCCGGCGTCGACGCCGTCGAATGGGCGCACCGGGCCGCCGAACTGGGTGCGGGCGAGATCCTGCTCAACTCGATGGACGCCGACGGCACCAAGGACGGCTACGACACCGAGATGATCGCCGCCGTGCGCAAGCACGTCACGGTCCCGGTCATCGCTTCCGGCGGTGCGGGCAGGCTGGAGCACTTCGCTCCGGCCGTCGGCGCGGGCGCGGACGCCGTCCTCGCGGCGTCGGTCTTCCACTTCGGCGACCTGCGGATCGCTGAGGTCAAGGCGTCGCTGGCAGCGGCCGGGCATCCGGTGCGCTGAGCCGGCCCGCCGGAAGGGCCGAGTCTGATTTCCCCGTACAACTGTCCCAAAAGCAGCTGTGGCGGAAGATCGCCGATGACTAGCGTTCCCCCTCGGAGAAGTGCTACCGAGGGGGAACAGTCATGTCAGCGTCAACATCACCGCCACCGCCCGGCCCTGCCGTCGAACTCCTGCAACTCAGCCCCGACTTCGTCGCCGACCCCTACCCCGTGTACGCCGCACTCCGCGCGCAGGGCCCGGTCCACCGGGTGCTGACCCCGCCGGGGGAGGACCAGTGGATCATCGTGGGGCACGAGGCGTGCCGCGCCGCGTACGTCGACCCCCGGTTCAGCCGTGACTGGCGTACCCACGGGCACCTCGCCCCGCAGCTCCCCGCCTACGCCCACGGGCCCGGCAACGCGCACGTCCTGCTGAGCGACCCGCCGGACCACACCCGGATGCGACGGCTGGTGACCCGTGAGTTCACGCCACGCCGCGTCGCGGCTCTGGCCCCGCGGGTGCAGCAGATCGCCGACGAGCTGATCGACGCGATGGAAGCGGGCGGGGCGTGCACCGCGGACGTCATCGACTCCCTCGCCTTCCCGCTCCCGATGACCGTCATCTGCGACCTGCTCGGCGTGCCCGACCTGGACCGGGACGCCTTCCGCGGCTGGTCCAACGAGGCGGTGGCGCCCACGAGTCCGGAGGCCGAGCAGGCCGCGTACGCCGCGGTCATGCCGTACCTCGGCGGCCTCATCGAGGACAAGCGCAAAGCTCCCGGCGAGGACCTGCTCAGTGCCCTGATCCACACCGCCGACGAGGCGGGCGACCGGCTCAACGAGGACGAGCTCCTCTCCATGGCCTTCCTGTTGATCGTCGCGGGCCACGAGACGACGGTGAACCTGATCGGCAACGGGCTGCGTGCCCTGTTCCACCACCCGGATCAACTCGCCCTGCTGCGCGCCGACCTGCCGGGCCTGATCGACGGTGCGGTGGAGGAGATGCTGCGGTACGACGGCCCGGTGGAGGGATCGACGCCGCGCATCGCGCGCGAGGACGTGGACTTCGAAGGCGTGCGCATTCCGGCGGGCTCCTCGGTGGTGATCGTCATGGCGGACGCCGACCGCGACGCGTCACGCTTCGAGGACGCCGGACGCTTCGACATCCGCCGGGACGCCCGCGGGCACCTCGCCTTCGGGCACGGCATCCACTTCTGCCTCGGCGCCCCGCTGGCCCGGCTGGAGGGCCGCATCGCGATCCGAACGCTGCTGGAGCGCTTCCCGGACCTGGCCCCGACCCAGTCGCCGGATGCCGGGCCGTGGGTCCCGGGGCTGCTGATGAGGGGAGTACGGAAGCTGCCCGTGCGCTGGTGAGCGACCCCTGCTCGTCGGTGTGGAAAGTGCGTGGCGAAGCGGAGGTCGCGCGAAGGAGATTGCGCGACGTTTCCTTCCCTCCCTACGGTGCGCACATGGCACCGGAAACCGAGCATGCGACCGATCCCCGGTGCGACACCGAACTCCCCGCGCGCACGGTCTTCTCCCGCCCCGCGCGTCCTCTGCCGGGCCCTGCCCGCCGGGGGCGCCTGCCCCGGCGCACCGCGACAGGGCTCCGCCAACTCTTCCAAGCAATCCGCAGGTTGATCAATCCCTACCGGGAGCCGGCACGCGCCGCCGAGGCGGCCGGCGACACGGAAGGACGCGAACAGGTCTCCGTCCGGATGTGCGGCTTCCCGTTCCGTCCCTGAGAGGGCCAGCAAACGATGACTGAATCACGCCGCGACCCGGCGGACGCCCCGGAAGCCTCCGCGGGCCCGGCGGCGCAGGACGCCCCGGAGGCAGAGCCCTCGGGCCGGCCCGCCCACCGGGACGGCAACGTCCTGCGCTGGCTCAGCGCCTACGCCGCCTCCCTCGTCGGCGACGCCGTGTACTTCCTCGCGCTCGGCTGGGCCGCCGCCCAGGCGGGCGGCCCCGCCGAGGTCGGCCTGATCATGGCGAGCGGGGCGGTGCCGCGTGCGGTGCTGATGCTCGGCGGCGGCGTGATCGCCGACCGCTTCGGCCCGCGGCGCATCGTCATCGTCTCGGACGCGATGCGCTGCGCGATGATCCTCGGCGTCGCGGCGGCCCTGATGCTGACCGGCCCCGCCGTCTGGCTGCTGGTGCTGGTGGCACTGGTCTTCGGGGCGGTGGACGCGCTCTTCATGCCGGCCGTCGGCGCGCTGCCCCCGCGCATCACCGCGCCCGACCAGCTCGTGCGGGTCCAGGGCATGAAGGCGCTGGCGAACAGGTTCGGCGGCATCGTGGGAGCGCCGGTGGCCGGACTGGCGATGGGGCTCGGCGGGGCCGCGGCGGCGTTCGCGGTCGCGGGCGCGCTGTTCGCGGGGTCGCTGGTGCTGCTGGTGGCGGTGCGGATCGCCCCGCTGCCCCAGGAGGAGCCGTCGGCCGAGGGAGACGGGCCGCAGCGCCGCTCCGTGTGGCGGGACCTGACGGACGGCTTCGGCTATGTCCGCCGTCACCGGCTCGTCGGGCCGTTGATCCTCTCCAACATCTTCTTCGACCTGGGCGGCATCCCCCTCATCAACGTGGGCGTCGTCCTGCTGTCCTCGGAGCGGGGCTGGGGCGCCACGGGCATCGCCTGGATCGTGGGCGCGTTCAGCGCCGGCGCGGCGGCCACCGCGCTGCTGCTCACCGCGCGGGGACGGGTGCCGCGGGCCGGGCGGGTGCGGCTGGCAGGGCTGGCCGGGGGGTCGGTGCTGGTCTGCGCCCTGGGGTCGGCGCCCGGTCTCGGGTGGGCGGTGCTGGTGGCCGCGCCGATGGGAATGCTCGTGGCGCTGTGCGGCGGGCTGACGGCGGGGCTGGTGCAGACGGCCACGGCGCCCGCGTACCTGGGCCGGGTCTCCTCGCTGATGTCGCTGATCAGCCTCGGGGTCGCGCCGCTGGCCTACCCGGTGGTGGGGGCCGCGATCGGACTGTGGGGCGCCACCCCGGTGTTCTGGGGATGCGGGGCGCTCTGCCTGGCGGCGGGTCTGGTGGGCGTCTCCTACCGGGAGGTGCGGGAGGCCGAACTGCCCGACGGCTAGCGCGCCGACGTGCCGGGACGCCAGGCGGCTCGGCGCGCCGAGCCGTCCGACGCCGGGCGACCCGGCGTACGGGAGGCCGTGCACGACGAGCGGGGCGGGGACGGCTCCCACGCCGCCCCCGCCCCGTACCTCTCCGTCGTCGTCGCGGCGGTCCGGTCAGATGCCCAGCTTCGCCTCGTGCAGCCGTGCGACCGCTTCCTTGTCGCCGTCCAGTTCCACCCGCGCCGCCTCCTGGCGGCCGAAGGCGAACAGGACGAGTTCGCCGGGATCACCGGTGACGGTCACCACCGGCGTTCCCCGGTGCGCGACCGCCGTCTGGCCGTCCGGGCGGCGCAGGACCAGGCCGACGGGGGACTTCCGCCCCAGCACGCGAGCCGTCTTCTCCACCCGCGTCCACAGGGCGTCGGCGAACACCGGGTCCAGGTCGCGCGGCGTCCACTGGGGCTGCGCGCGCCGCACGTCCTCGGCGTGGATGTAGAACTCCACCGTGTTCGCCGCCTCGTCCACCTGCTTGAGCGAGTACGGGGAGCGGCGGGGCGGCCCCGTGCGGATGAGCCGGACCAGCTCGTCGTACGGCTTCGCGGCGAATTCCGACTGCACGCGGTCGAGACGGTTCTTGAGCGGGGCCAGCAGCAGGCCGGCCGCCGCGTCCGGGCGTCGCTCCCGCACCACCGTGTGGGCGGCGAGATCCCGAGTGTTCCACCCCTCGCACAGGGTCGGGGCGTCGGGGCCCGCGGCTTCCAACAGATCGGCGAGCAGGAGCCGTTCGCGCTTGGCATGGGTAGACATGTCGGCCAGCGTACGACCGCGGAGAGCCGTCCGCACAGTGGACTACCGGCCTCGGTCCCCCCGGGAAGCTGCACAATTGCCCCATGAGTACGCCCGCACCCCAGAGCCCCCTCGACCCCGCCGTCGCGGCCCGCCTCAAGCGCACCGCCGACGGCCTGGTTCCCGCCATCGCCCAGCAGTACGACACCGGCGAGGTGCTGATGCTCGGCTGGATGGACGACGAGGCACTGCACCGGACGCTGACCACCGGCCGCTGCACCTACTGGTCGCGCAGCAGGAACGAGTACTGGGTGAAGGGGGACACCTCGGGCCACGTGCAGCACATCAAGAGCGTCGCCCTGGACTGCGACGGCGACACCGTCCTGGTGAAGGTCGACCAGACCGGGGCCGCCTGCCACACCGGCGCGCGCACCTGCTTCGACGCCGACGTGCTGCCGGTCGTCCTGCCCGCCGCGCAGGGCAAGTAGGGTCGGCGGGCATGGATCTGGAGACCTTCCGCAAGCTTGCGGCCGACCGCCGCGTCATCCCCGTCAGCCGCCGGCTCCTCGCGGACGGCGACACCCCCGTCGGGCTGTACCGCAAGCTCGCCGCCGAGCGCCCCGGCACCTTCCTCCTGGAGTCCGCCGAGAACGGCCGCTCCTGGTCCCGCTACTCCTTCGTCGGCGTCCGCAGCGCTGCCACCCTCACCGCCCGCGACGGCAGCGCCCACTGGATCGGCACACCGCCCGTCGGCGTGCCGACCGACGGCGACCCCCTCGCCGCGCTGCGGGCCACCGTCGAGACCCTGCACACCCCGCGCGACCTGGCTGCGTTCGTCGACGGGGCCATGCCGCCGTTCACCGGCGGCATGGTGGGCTACCTCGGGTACGACATCGTGCGCCGCCTGGAGAAGATCGATCGGCACACCACGGACGACCTCCGCCTCCCCGAGCTGACCATGCTGCTCACCTCGGACCTCGCCGTCCTCGACCACCGGCACGGCACCGTCCTGCTCATCGCCAACGCGATCAACCACAACGACCTCGACACGGGCGTCGACGAGGCGTACGCCGACGCCGTCGCCCGCCTCGACGCGATGGAGGCCGACCTGTCGCGGCCCGTGCCCTCCGCGCCCGCCGCCCTGCCCCCCTCGGAGGTCCCCCCGTACACGGAGAACTGGGGCGGGGCGAACTACCGGGCGGCGGTGGAGGACGTCAAGGAGCGGATCCGGGCGGGCGAGGCGTTCCAGGTCGTGCCGTCGCAGCGCTTCGAGACGCCGTGCACGGCGAGCGCGCTGGACGTCTACCGCGTGCTGCGGGCGACCAACCCGTCCCCGTACATGTACCTCTTCCGCTTCGACGGGTTCGACGTCGTCGGCTCCAGCCCCGAAGCCCTGGTCAAGGTCGAGGACGGGCGGGCCATGGTGCACCCCATCGCCGGCACCCGGCACCGCGGCGCCACCCCGCAGCTCGACCAGGCGCTCGCCGACGAACTGCTCGCCGACCCCAAGGAGCGGGCCGAGCACCTGATGCTCGTCGACCTGGGCCGCAACGACCTGGGGAGGGTCTGCGAACCGGGCTCCGTGGAGGTCGTCGACTTCATGTCGATCGAACGGTACTCGCACGTCATGCACATCGTGTCCACGGTGACGGGACGGGTCGCCGAGGGGCGGACCGCCTTCGACGTACTGACCTCGTGCTTCCCCGCCGGCACCCTCTCCGGCGCACCCAAACCGCGCGCCCTGCAGATCATCGAGGAGCTGGAGCCGACCGGACGCGGACTGTACGGCGGCTGCGTGGGGTACCTCGACTTCGCCGGGGACTCCGACACGGCCATCGCCATCCGTACCGCCCTGCTGCGGGACGGGACCGCGTACGTGCAGGCCGGAGCGGGCGTCGTCGCGGACTCCGACCCGGTCGCCGAGGACACCGAGTGCCGCAACAAGGCCGCCGCCGTCCTGCGTGCCGTGCACACCGCGAACCGCCTCGGCAGCTGAGCGGCGACCGCCGCGCGGGACGAGGAGGGGGGTGAGGGATAGTGGGGGAGTGAGCGCCGTACCCCCCACCCCCCGAGCCCCCGCCGAACCAGCAGCCCGAGCAGCCCGGGGCGGCGGCAGGCGCAGTCTCGCCGCCGCCCTGCTGCTCGGCGCGCTCGGCTCCACCGTCGTACTGATCGCCTCCGGACAGACCTGGACGTCGGCCACCGCCGCCGTCGCGGGCATCGGCGCCAGGACCGTGGACGCGGACGGCCAGTCCGTCACCGGCGTCCCGGCCGCCCTCGCCGTCGTCGCGCTGGCCGCCCTGGTCGCCGTCTTCGCCGTACGCGGGGCAGGCCGCGTGCTGGTCTCCGCGCTCCTCGCGCTGAGCGGCGCCGGAGCCGCCCTGGCCAGTGTGCTCGGCGCGAACGACCGCGCCGCGCTCGACGAGCAGGCCGCCCAGGTTTCCGGCGACCTCGCCGCCACCGTCACCGGCCTCACCCGAACGGCCTGGCCCTACGTCACCGCGGGCGGCGCCCTCCTCATCCTCGCGGCCGGTCTCCTCGCCCTGCGCTTCGGCGGGTCCTGGCCCGGCATGGGCGGCAAGTACGAGCGGGCCGGAAGCCCCCGCACCCCCACCCGCAAGCCGGCCGACCCCGAACGCCCCGAGGAACTGTGGAAGGCCCTGGACCGCGGCGAGGACCCCACCCGCGAATCGGACACCCGGGAAGGCGAAGCGCCGACGCGCGAAGGGTGACCCGACGTCACGCGCAGTGTCCCGGTGGGGAACAATGAGTCCGAGCATCCCGAAGCTGAAGAACACGAAGTCACCAAGGAGCACCTCATGGCCAGCCGCGGACACCACGGACACACCCCGGCCGCCTGGACCGGCGTTGTCATCGCCTTCATCGGCATCTGCGTCTCCAGCGCCTACATCGTGATGGCCAACTCCGTCGGCTTCTGGATCGGCATCGGCATCTCCCTGGTCGGCGGACTGGTCGGACTGTCGATGCGCATGGCGGGGATGGGCATGCCCAAGGAGGCTCCGGCCCTCGTCGAGGCCCGCGAGGCGGCGGGTCGCGCGCAGCTCCAGCACCAGCGGTAGGCACGGCGGACGGGCACGGCGGGGCGGACAGGACGCGTCCGGTACGCGCCCGGGTTTCGGCGGCACGCGGCGAGGCGCAGTCCACCACGGGCTGCGCCTCGTCCGCGCTCCGGCGCCCGATCCCCGGCGTCCGTACGGGGCACGGGCACGCCGGGTGCGTGCGCCGGAGGGCGCCGGCGGGGACAATCGGCACGTGGACGCCCCCTCGCCGACCCCCCCGCCCGCCCTCCCGCCCGCCGGGCCCCCCGTCCGGCAGCCGCCGGAGCTGCCCGCCTCCCCGGTGCGCCGCCTCGCGGCGCCGCTGGCCACCCTCGCCGCGGCCGTCGCCGCCTTCGCGTACGTCGGCGCCGTCGACCCGAACGAGCCGGGCCACTACCCGGTGTGCCCCCTGCTCGCCACCACCGGCATCCTGTGCCCCGGCTGCGGCGGGCTGCGCAGCGCGCACGCGGTCGCGCACGGCGACCTGCTGGGCGCGCTCGGCGCCAACGCCATGGCCGTGCTCGGGTACGCGGCCTTCGCCGTGCTGATGGTCGTGTGGATCACTTGGGCGGTGCGGCGCAAGCGGGTGCGCATCGCTCCGCCTCCCGTCCTCTGGTGGGTCCTGGGGGGACTCTTCGCCGTCTTCAGCGTGGTGCGCAACCTCCCGTTCGGATCTGCGCTCGCTCCCTGAAATTCGCAGGTCGGTGCCCACTCAGTGGGACGCCGCGCCGCTGGATGCGTCACCTTCGGCCCGGTGCGGATACCATCGGCGTGGCCGATCCCGGCTCTCCACCACAGTCCCGGAAGGGGGCAGCTCGCGTGAGTGTGCTCGACGAGATCATCGAAGGCGTACGCGCCGACCTCGCGGAGCGGCAGGCACGTGTCAGTCTGGAGGAGCTCAAGGAGCGGGCCGCCAGGGCGCCGGTGGCCAAGGACGGTGTCGCGGCCCTGCGCGGCGACAGCGTGAAGGTCATCTGCGAGGTCAAGCGGTCCAGCCCCTCGAAGGGCGCGCTCGCCGCCATCGCCGACCCGGCCGGCCTCGCCGCCGACTACGAGGCGGGTGGTGCCGCCGTCATCTCCGTGCTCACCGAGGAACGCCGTTTCGGCGGTTCGCTCGCCGACCTGGAGGCCGTCCGCGCCAAGGTGGACATCCCGGTGCTGCGCAAGGACTTCATCGTCACCGCGTACCAGCTCTGGGAGGCCCGTGCGTACGGCGCCGACCTGGTGCTGCTGATCGTGGCGGCGCTGGAGCAGGACGCGCTGGTCTCCCTCATCGAGCGCGCCGAGTCCATCGGGCTGACCCCGCTGGTCGAGGTGCACGACGAGGACGAGGTCGACCGGGCCGTCGCCGCCGGAGCGAAGATCATCGGCGTGAACGCCCGCGACCTCAAGACCCTCAAGGTCGACCGCGGCACCTTCGAGCGGATCGCTCCGGAGATCCCCGCGCACATCGTGAAGATCGCCGAGTCGGGCGTGCGCGGACCGCACGACCTGATCGCGTACGCCAACGCGGGCGCGGACGCCGTCCTCGTCGGCGAGTCCCTGGTGACCGGCCGCGACCCCAAGGCGGCCGTGTCCGACCTGGTCGCCGCGGGCGCCCACCCGGCACTGCGGCACGGCCGGAGCTGACCCGGTCATGACTCCGCACGCCCGTCTCGCCCGCGGTTGCCGCCCGCGCGGCTGCCGCGCGCCCGCACGGCGGGTGCGCGGCCGGCGGGTGCGCTACCACATCGGGTCCGAACCCGGTCAGATCAACGGCATGCGATGGCGTCGTCGCTGAACGCCCCCGCGGGCGTCGTCACAGCGACACACCTTTCACCTCCCTCCCGGATCACGTAGTGCGTACGAGGAGTTTCCGCATGCCCAGCGAGTTCTTCATTCCCGATCCCCAGGGTCAAGTGCCCACCAGCGACGGCTACTTCGGTGACTTCGGCGGCAAGTTCATCCCCGAGGCGCTGGTCGCCGCGGTGGACGAGGTCGCCGTCGAGTACGAGAAGGCCAAGGCGGACCCCGCGTTCGCCGCCGAACTGGACGACCTGATGGTCCACTACACGGGCCGGCCCAGCTCCCTCACCGAGGTGCCGCGCTTCGCCGAGCACGCCGGCGGCGCCCGTATCTTCCTCAAGCGCGAGGACCTCAACCACACCGGCTCGCACAAGATCAACAACGTGCTGGGCCAGGCCCTGCTCACCAAGCGGATGGGCAAGACCCGCGTCATCGCCGAGACCGGCGCGGGCCAGCACGGCGTCGCCACCGCCACCGCCTGCGCCCTGTTCGGCCTCGACTGCACCATCTACATGGGCGAGATCGACACCGAGCGCCAGGCGCTCAACGTCGCCCGGATGCGGATGCTCGGCGCCGAGGTCGTGGCCGTGAAGTCCGGCTCCCGCACCCTGAAGGACGCCATCAACGAGGCGTTCCGCGACTGGGTCGCCAACGTCGACCGCACCCACTACCTCTTCGGCACGGTCGCAGGCCCGCACCCCTTCCCCGCCATGGTCCGCGACTTCCACCGGGTGATCGGCGTGGAGGCGCGCAAGCAGATCCTGGAGCGGACGGGACGGCTCCCCGACGCGGCCGTGGCGTGCGTGGGCGGCGGGTCCAACGCCATCGGCCTCTTCCACGCCTTCATCCCCGACGAGAACGTCCGCCTGGTCGGGTGCGAGCCCGCCGGGCACGGCATCGAGACGGGTGAGCACGCGGCCACGCTGAGCGCCGGGGAACCGGGCATCCTGCACGGCTCCCGGTCCTACGTCCTCCAGGACGAGGAGGGCCAGATCACCGAGCCGTACTCGATCTCGGCGGGGCTCGACTACCCGGGCATCGGCCCGGAGCACTCGTACCTCAAGGACATCGGCCGCGGCGAGTACCGCGCGGTCACCGACGACGCCGCCATGCAGGCGCTGCGGCTGCTCTCCCGTACCGAGGGCATCATCCCGGCCATCGAGAGCGCGCACGCGCTCGCCGGGGCGCTGGACCTCGGCAGGGAACTGGGCGCGGACGGGCTGATCCTGGTCAACCTGTCCGGGCGCGGCGACAAGGACATGGACACCGCGGCCCGTTACTTCGGGCTGTACGACACGGACGCCGTCGTCGCCGAGGACGAGACGGCGGTCGCGGAGATCACGGGGGACGCCAAGTGAGCGGGAACGTACAGCTGTTGAGCGACACCCTGGCCGCGGCGAAGGGCGAGGGGCGGGCCGCGCTCATCGCGTACCTGCCCGCCGGGTTCCCGACCGTGGACGGCGGCATCGAGGCGGTCAAGGCCGTCGTCGCGGGCGGCGCGGACGTGGTCGAGGTCGGGCTGCCGCACAGCGACCCGGTGCTGGACGGCCCCGTCATCCAGACCGCCGACGACATCGCGCTGCGGGGCGGCGTGAAGATCGCGGACGTCATGCGCACGGTGCGCGAGGCGCACGCGGCCACCGGGGTGCCGGTACTGGTGATGACGTACTGGAACCCCATCGACCGGTACGGCGTCGAGCGGTTCACCGCGGAGCTCGCGGAGGCGGGCGGCGCGGGCTGCATCCTGCCCGACCTGCCGGTCCAGGAGTCCGCGCTGTGGCGTGAACACGCCGAGAAGCACGGTCTGGCCACGGTCTTCGTGGTCGCCCCCAGCAGCCGTGACGAACGGCTGGCCACGATCACGGCCGCGGGCTCGGGTTTCGTGTACGCGGCGTCGCTGATGGGTGTCACCGGAACGCGGGAGTCCGTCGGTCAGGAGGCCGCGGAACTCGTACGGCGGACCCGCGCGACCGGCAGCGAGCTGCCGGTGTGCGTCGGGCTCGGGGTCTCGAACGCCGTACAGGCCAAGGAAGTCGCGGCCTTCGCCGACGGAGTGATCGTCGGCTCGGCGTTCGTCAAGCGGATGCTGGACGCGCCGGACGAAGGGGCCGGGCTGGTCGCGGTGCGCGAACTGGCCGCCGAGCTGGCGGCCGGGGTGCGGCGGGACTGACGTACGGAGAGCCGACGTACGGGGGAGCGACGTCCATCCGTCGGCGGCGTAACTTTTAGGTTCCGTAGTCCATTTGAGTGGATTGTGGGTCGGGGTGGCACATCGGTGCCGCCCCGATTCGTTGCTGCGGGTGTGAGCGAGAAGAACTTCGAAGGTAAGCGAACCGCCCGAGAGCGGCTCATCCAGGAGCGCGAAGCACAGAAGGCACGCGACAAGCGACGGCGCGCGCTGGTGGTCGCCGCAGCGGTGGTCGGCGTCCTCGGCCTGGCCGCGGTCGTCGGCGTGGTCGCGGCGAACAGCGGTGACGACAAGGGCGACGAGGCATCCGACGGCAATTCCGGCAAGGTCGTCGCCCCCGCGGGCGCGGTCGGCGCCGAGAAGGTCGCCATTCCGGTGGGGGCGCCGGACGCGCCGTCCGTCCTCACCGTGTACGAGGACCTGCGCTGCCCGGCCTGCGGCATGTTCGAGAACAGCATGCGCGACACGATCAACCAGCTGGAGAAGGCCGGGAAGCTCCGGGCCGAGTACCACCTGGTGTCGTTCATCGACAAGGCGGTGATGGGCAACGGCTCGAAGTACGCGGCGAACGCGCTGGGCTGTGCCCAGGACGTGGGGAAGTTCCACGCGTACCACGACGTCCTCTTCCGCAACCAGCCCGAGGAGACGGACGACGCCTTCGGCAACAGGAGCCGTCTGCTGGACCTGGCGTCCAAGGTGCCGGGACTGCGGGGCACGGCCTTCGACAAGTGCGTCGACGAGGGCACGCACGCGGGATGGGTCACCAAGGTCCAGTCGGAGTTCAACAAGTCCAAGTACAAGGCGACACCGACGGTGCTGCTCAACGGGGAGCCGATCTTCCCGCAGAAGGGGAACGAGCAGATCTCGCCCGCCAACCTGGTGAAGTGGGTGGACGCGGCCAACAGGGGCAAGCCGGCCGGGACCAGGACACCGGGAGCACCGGGAGCGGGCGCGGAGCCGGGTGCACCCCGCGGCACCGCCCCGGGCGCCGCGCCGGGCTCTGCGCCGGGCGCCGCGCCGGGAGCCGTCCCGGGCGCCGCGCCGGGTTCTGTGCCCGGAGCCGTGCCGGGTGCTGCCCCGGGATCCGCGCCGGGAGCGCCGACGGCACCGCCCGGGGCCCCGGGCGCGGCTGCGGGCGCGGCGGCCGTGCCGGAGGGGGCGGGGGCTCCGGCTGCGGGTGGTGGCAACGGGCCCCGGTGAGGGTGAGGGGGCGGGTGAGGGGGCGGTGACCATGCCCGTGGTGCCGATGCGTGAGGTACGGCGGGGGACGGCGCGGGCACGGGCCCGGGGGCGTGCGGCGGATTCCGGACGGGTCGGGAGGGGCCCGGACGGGGGCGGACGGCTGGCGCCGGTGTCCGTGCCCGCCGTGGTGACCGGCCGGACGGACCCGCAGCATCCCCCGCTGCCCGCTGCCCCCCGCCGCGGCCCGCTCTGTCCTCCGTCGGCCCTTCCGGCCCTTCCGGCCCTTCCGACGCGTCCGGGACGGTCCGGGGCGCCCGACGTGACGACCCGGCCTCGGACGGTCCGGGACCTGCCGACCCCAGCCGCCCGGACGGGCCCGGGAGGGCGCGGAGCGGTGCCTGGGCGGCACGCGTCCGCCCGCGGCTCGCGCGCGGTCCCCGTTACCCAGCCGTTGCCGGGCGGGTTGTCTCTGTCCGCGCCCGGCAAGGTAGCGTCGGACACGCCATGAACCTTGCCTACATTCCCAGCCCGGCGGCCGGTGAGATCCACCTCGGACCCCTCCCGCTGCGCGGCTACGCACTCTGCATCATCATCGGTGTCTTCGTAGCCGTCTGGTACGGCAGCAAGCGCTGGATCGCCCGTGGCGGCAAGCCGGGGACGGTCGCCGACATCGCGGTGTGGGCGGTCCCGTTCGGCCTCGTCGGCGGGCGGCTCTACCACGTCATCACCGACTACCAGCTCTACTTCTCCGAAGGCCGGAACTGGGTCGACGCGTTCAAGATCTGGGAAGGCGGCCTGGGCATCTGGGGCGCCGTCGCGCTCGGTGCCGTCGGCGCCTGGATCGGCTGCCGCAGCAGGGGGATCCCGCTGCCCGCCTGGGCGGATGCCATGGCCCCCGCCCTCGCCATCGCGCAGGCCATCGGCCGCTGGGGCAACTGGTTCAACCAGGAACTGTTCGGCCGGGCCACCGACCTCCCGTGGGCGCTGAAAATCACCAGGGGGGACGAGCCGGGGCTCTACCACCCGACCTTCCTCTACGAGTCGCTGTGGTGCCTCGGTGTCGCGGCCGTCGTCGTCTGGGCGGACCGCCGGTTCAAGATGGGGCACGGCAGGGTCTTCGCGCTGTACGTCGCCCTGTACTGCGCCGGACGCGCCTGGATCGAGTACATGCGGGTCGACGACGCGCACCACATCCTGGGCCTGCGCCTGAACGTGTGGACGGCGCTCGTCGTCTTCGTCCTGGCCGTCGTCTACCTCGTCCTGTCGGCGCGCATGCGACCGGGCCGCGAAGCGGTCGTCGAGCCGGAGGGCGGGCCGGAGAGCGGGCCGGAGACGAAGTTGGACGCGGCGACCGACGCGGACGCCGCCGGAAAGGCCGGGGAAGCCGACAAGCCCGAGGCCGCCGGGCCGAGCCTCACGAAGGGCGAAGGCGCGAGTCCGTCGAAGGGCGACCCGGCCGAGGGCGGCAAGGCCGACGCCAGGAAGAGCTGACGCTCGTACGCGGGAGCGCCCGCGCGGGCGACATGGGGCCGCCGGAACCCTGCAAGGGTTCCGGCGGCCCTTTGGCGTGTCCGGGCTGCGCATGCGTCTGCATGTGTCTGCCGTGCCGGGGCCCGGCGTCAGAGGGCGTCGATCTCCTGTCGGCAGGGCATGGACGTCGACGCGCCGTGCCGCTGGACGGACAGCGCCGCAGCCGCCGCCGCCCAGCGCATGGCGTCCCGCATCGGCTTCCCCTCGCCGAGCGCCACCGCCAGGGCGCCCACGAAGGTGTCCCCGGCGGCGGTCGTGTCGACGACCGGATTCGCGGGAACGGCCGGGACGAAGACCGGGTCGGGAGCCTCACGGGTGACGTACGCGCTGCCCGCGGCGCCCAGGGTGACCACCACTTCGGGGACGTGCTCCAAAAGGGCGCGGGCGGCGAGCAGGGGGTTGTGGAGGCCGGTGAGGGACGCGGCTTCGTGCTCGTTGGGCACCAGCAGGTCGGTGACGTCCAGGAGTTCGGGCGGCATGGAGCAGGCGGGGGCCGGTGTGAGGATCGTACGCACCCCGTGCCGGCGGGCGGCGCGGGCGGCGGCGGTGACGGCGGGCAGCGGGAGTTCGAGCTGGAGGAGAAGGGCGTAGGCCCCGGCGATGACCGTCTCGTCGCCGGGGGTCAGACCGGTGACGGTGCCGTTCGCGCCGGGGATCACGACGATGGAGTTGCCGCCGTCGTCGTCCACGACGATGTGGGCCGTGCCGGAGGCGCCCTCGGCGGTGCGCAGGAAATCGGTGTCGACGCCGGAGTGTTCGAGGGCGGAGCGCAGGCGCGGCCCGAACTCGTCGGTGCCGACCGCGCCGATCATCGTGACCGCCCCGCCCGCGCGGGCAGCCGCGATGGCCTGGTTGGCCCCTTTGCCGCCGGGGACGGTGCGGAAGGAATGGCCCGCCACGGTCTCTCCGGGGGCCGGGGCCTTGGCGGCGTACGCGACGAGATCCATGTTGGTGCTGCCGAGGACCGTGAGGGTGGTCGGGCGGGTGGGCGGCTGGGTCATCCGGTGGCCTCTCGGGGGGAGGGTTCTCGTCCTGGCCCGCGGGATCCGGTGGGTGGACGGACGGTCGTCATGCCCGAATCATCCCTTTTGGCGAGCGGCGGAGAGAGAGGCGGGCCCCGGCGAGTTCCCTGACGGCTCCAACCGGATGGAAGCCTGAGAGGAAGGAGAGGCTTGCCTTGGAAACCATGGCGCAGGCCCCGATTTCGGTAAGTAAGTTCGGCCTTCCTTGCTGGTGGGAGCTTCGAATCCTGCGTAGGTTCCTGGTGTCGGGGGCTCCCCGACCGCAAGGATCGACGAGGGGTACGGGGGAAGCGGCATGGCCGTCATCGAGACCGGAGCGACGCCGCACGCGGCGCACCGCGACAACCACACCCACCGCGACGTCAACGGCGGCTGGCTGCGTCCGGCGGTGTTCGGCGCGATGGACGGGCTGGTGTCCAACCTGGCGCTGATGACGGGGGTGGCCGGCGGGGCCGTCTCGCCGCAGACGGTCGTGATCACCGGGCTGGCCGGGCTGGCAGCCGGTGCGTTCTCCATGGCGGCGGGGGAGTACACCTCGGTCGCCTCCCAGCGGGAGCTGGTCGAGGCGGAGCTGGCCGTCGAGCGGCACGAGCTGCGGAAGCACCCCCAGGACGAGATGGCGGAGCTGGCGGCGCTGTACGAGTCGCGGGGTGTCGAGGCGCACCTCGCCCGGCAGGTCGCGGAGCAGCTGTCCCGGGACCCCGAGCAGGCGCTGGAGATCCACGCGCGCGAGGAGCTGGGCATCGACCCCGACGACCTTCCGTCGCCACTGGTGGCCGCCGGGTCCTCGTTCGCGGCGTTCGCGCTCGGGGCTTTGCTGCCCGTCCTGTCGTACCTGCTGGGGGCCGTCTCGCTGCTGCCCGCCGTGCTGTCGGCGCTCGTCGGACTGTTCGCGTGCGGGGCGGTCGTCGCCCGGGTGACCGCGCGGACGTGGTGGTTCAGCGGGTTGCGGCAGCTCGTCCTCGGCGGATCGGCGGCGGCGGTGACGTACGGGCTGGGCGCGCTGTTCGGGGCCGCGGTCTAGCGGCCCGGCGTGGGCGGGTCCCGGGTCCGTACGGAAGGAGCGTGAGCAGCAGCCCCCCGGCGGGCCGGTGGGCCGGTTCCGCCGGGGGGTGCCGCGCCGAGGTGCGGGCGTGTCGGCAGTGTGACGTACGCCCCGGCGCGGATTCCCGGCATGCGCCGTAGGATGAGGCTCTATGCAAGGTGGCGCATAAGTAGCCGTTACTCATCGGTTTCGTCCAGTTGACCACCGGGCATGAGCCGTAAGCGCCGCAGGCAACGATGCCTGTCCGCACGGTCCAGAGGGTGGCGTTCTGTCCGCCCCGCACCACATCCACCGCTACGGGCGGTGTCCGCATGGTGGAATGAGCTATCCGCTTCCTGAGAAGCCAGCCATCATGTAACCTGCACGAAATTTCGCGGAGGGCCAGTGTCGTCCCTCGGTATTTGCCTTATGCCACGACGACGACGGGAGTGCCGATGCGTACCCACGCCTGGTCGCCCATGGACGGTCGCCCCGCCCAGCAGGGGATGTACGACCCCCGTAACGAGCACGACGCCTGCGGCGTCGGCTTTGTGGCCACCCTCACCGGTGTGGCCAGCCATGACATGGTCGAGCAGGCGCTGACGGTACTGCGCAACCTCGAACACCGCGGTGCCACCGGCTCCGAGCCCGACTCCGGCGACGGCGCCGGCATCCTGCTCCAGGTCCCCGACGCCTTCCTCCGCGAGGTCGCGGACTTCGAGCTCCCGGCGGCCGGCGCCTACGCCGTCGGCATCGGCTTCCTGCCCGCCGACCCGGACGCGGGCGCCGAGGCCGCCGCGCGGATCGCGACGATCGCGGCCGAGGAGGGACTCACCGTCCTCGGATGGCGCGAGGTCCCCGTCGCCCCCGGTCTGCTGGGCAACGGCGCCCGCGCCACCATGCCCGCCTTCCGGCAGCTCTTCGTGACCGACGGCCACAGCGCGGGCATCGCCCTCGACCGCAAGGCATTCGTCCTGCGCAAGCGCGCCGAGCGCGAGGCCGGTGTGTACTTCCCGTCGCTCTCCGCGCGCACCATCGTCTACAAGGGCATGCTGACCACGGGGCAGCTGGAGCCGTTCTTCCCGGACCTCTCCGACCGCCGCCTGGCGACCGCCGTGGCGCTCGTGCACTCGCGCTTCTCCACGAACACCTTCCCGTCGTGGCCGCTGGCCCACCCGTACCGCTTCGTCGCCCACAACGGTGAGATCAACACCGTCAAGGGCAACCGGAACTGGATGAAGGCGCGGGAGTCGCAGCTGGCGAGCGAACTCTTCGGCGAGGACAAGCTGGAGCGGATCTTCCCCGTCTGCACGCCGGACGCCTCGGACTCCGCGTCCTTCGACGAGGTGCTGGAACTGCTGCACCTCGGGGGGCGCTCGCTGCCGCACTCGGTGCTGATGATGGTCCCCGAGGCGTGGGAGAACCACGACTCCATGGACCCGGCCCGCCGCGCGTTCTACCAGTACCACGCCACCCAGATGGAACCCTGGGACGGCCCGGCCTGCGTCACCTTCACCGACGGCACCCAGGTCGGCGCGGTCCTCGACCGCAACGGTCTGCGCCCCGGCCGCTACTGGGTCACCGACGACGGCCTCGTCGTCCTCTCCTCCGAGGTCGGCGTCCTGGACATCGACCCCGCGAAGGTCGTCCGCAAGGGCCGCCTCCAGCCGGGCCGCATGTTCCTCGTCGACACCGCCGAGCACCGCATCGTCGAGGACGACGAGATCAAGGCGACGCTCGCCGCGGAACACCCGTACCAGCAGTGGCTCCAGACCGGCGAGATCGGGCTGGAGGACCTCCCCGAGCGCGAGCACATCGTGCACACCCACGCCTCGGTCACCCGCCGCCAGCAGACCTTCGGCTACACCGAGGAAGAACTGCGGATCATCCTCGCCCCGATGGCGCGGACCAGCGGCGAGCCCCTCGGCTCGATGGGCACGGACTCGCCGATCGCGGCGCTCTCCGAGCGCCCCCGGCTGCTCTTCGACTACTTCACCCAGCTGTTCGCCCAGGTCACCAACCCGCCGCTGGACGCGATCCGCGAGGAACTGGTCACCTCGCTGCGCTCCTCGCTGGGCCCGCAGGGCAACCTCCTGGAGCCGACCGCCGCGTCGTGCCGCTCCGTCACCCTGCCCTTCCCGGTGATCGACAACGACGAGCTGGCCAAGCTCATCCACATCAACGCCGACGGCGACATGCCCGGCATGAAGGCCGCGACCCTCTCCGGCCTCTACCGGGTCTCCGGCGGCAGCGACGCACTCGCCGCCCGCATCGAGGAGATCTGCGCCGAGGCCGACGCCGCCATCGAGGCCGGCGCGCGCCTGATCGTGCTCTCCGACCGGCACTCCGACGCCGAGCACGCGCCGATCCCGTCGCTGCTGCTCACCTCCGCCGTGCACCACCACCTCATCCGCACCAAGCAGCGCACCCAGGTGGGCCTGCTGGTCGAGGCCGGCGACGTCCGCGAGGTGCACCACGTCGCGCTGCTGATCGGTTACGGCGCCGCGGCCGTCAACCCGTACCTGGCGATGGAGTCGGTCGAGGACCTGGTTCGCGCCGGGACGTTCCTGGAGACGGACGACGCCGAGCAGGCCATCCGGAACCTGATCCACGCCCTCGGCAAGGGTGTCCTCAAGGTCATGTCCAAGATGGGCATCTCCACCGTCGCCTCCTACCGGGGCGCCCAGGTCTTCGAGGCCGTCGGCCTGAACGAGGACTTCGTCGCCACGTACTTCAACGGCACCCCCACCAAGATCGGCGGCGCGGGACTCGACGTCGTCGCCGAGGAGGTCGCCGCCCGGCACGCCAAGGCGTACCCCGCCTCCGGCATCGCCGCCTCGCACCGCCGGCTGGAGATCGGCGGCGAGTACCAGTGGCGCCGGGAGGGCGAGCCGCACCTCTTCGACCCGGAGACGGTCTTCCGCCTCCAGCACGCGACGCGCGGCCGCCGCTACGACATCTTCAAGAAGTACACGGAGCGCGTGAACGAACAGTCCGAGCGGCTGATGACGCTGCGCGGCCTGTTCGGCTTCAAGTCCGACCGGCAGCCGATCCCGATCGACGAGGTGGAGTCCGCCGCCGAGATCGTCAAGCGGTTCTCCACCGGCGCCATGTCGTACGGCTCCATCTCCCAGGAGGCGCACGAGACCCTCGCCATCGCCATGAACCAGCTGGGCGGCAAGTCCAACACCGGTGAGGGCGGCGAGGACGCCGAGCGCCTGTACGACCCGGCGCGGCGCTCCTCCATCAAGCAGGTGGCGTCCGGCCGCTTCGGCGTGACCAGCGAGTACCTGGTCAACGCGGACGACATCCAGATCAAGATGGCGCAGGGCGCCAAGCCCGGCGAGGGCGGCCAGCTGCCCGGCCACAAGGTGTACCCGTGGGTCGCCAAGACGCGTCACTCGACGCCCGGCGTCGGCCTCATCTCGCCGCCCCCGCACCACGACATCTACTCCATCGAGGACCTCGCCCAGCTGATCCACGACCTCAAGAACGCCAACCCGGCGGCCCGCATCCACGTGAAGCTGGTCTCCGAGGTCGGCGTGGGCACGGTCGCCGCCGGCGTCTCCAAGGCGCACGCCGACGTCGTACTGATCTCCGGCCACGACGGCGGAACCGGCGCCTCCCCGCTGACCTCGCTCAAGCACGCGGGCGGCCCCTGGGAACTCGGCCTCGCCGAGACCCAGCAGACCCTCCTCCTCAACGGCCTGCGCGACCGCATCGTCGTGCAGACCGACGGCCAGCTGAAGACCGGCCGCGACGTCGTCATCGCCGCCCTTCTCGGCGCCGAGGAGTTCGGCTTCGCGACCGCCCCGCTCGTCGTGTCGGGCTGCGTCATGATGCGCGTCTGCCACCTCGACACCTGCCCCGTCGGCATCGCCACCCAGAACCCGGTCCTGCGCGAGCGGTTCACCGGCAAGGCCGAGCACATCGTCAACTTCTTCCAGTTCATCGCCGAGGAAGTCCGCGAGATCCTCGCCGAGTTGGGCTTCCGCACGGTCGAGGAGGCCGTCGGCCACGCCGAACTCCTCGAAACCGACCGGGCGATCACCCACTGGAAGGCCCAGGGCCTGGACCTGGCACCGCTGTTCCACGTGCCGGAGCTGCCCGAGGGCGCGGTCCGCCACCAGGTCGCCGCCCAGGACCACGCCCTGGAGAAGGCGCTCGACAACCAGCTGATCAAGCTGGCCGCCGACGCCCTGGGCGCGGACTCCGCGGAGACCGCCCAGCCGGTCCGCGCGCAGATCGCCATCCGCAACATCAACCGCACCGTCGGCACGATGCTCGGCCACGAGGTGACCAAGAAGTTCGGCGGGGCCGGACTGCCCGACGACACCATCGACATCACCTTCACCGGGTCGGCCGGCCAGTCCTTCGGCGCGTTCGTCCCCAGCGGCATCACCCTGCGCCTGGAGGGCGACGCCAACGACTACGTCGGCAAGGGCCTCTCCGGCGGCCGGGTCGTCGTCCGCCCGGACCGGGGCGCCGACCACCTCGCCGAGTACTCCACCATCGCCGGAAACACCATCGGCTACGGCGCGACCGGCGGCGAGATCTTCCTCCGCGGCCGGACCGGCGAACGCTTCTGCGTCCGCAACTCCGGCGCCACCGTCGTCTCCGAAGGCGTCGGCGACCACGGGTGCGAGTACATGACCGGCGGCCACGCCGTCGTCCTCGGCGAGACCGGACGCAACTTCGCCGCCGGCATGTCGGGCGGTGTCGCGTACGTCATCGACCTCGACCGCAACAACGTCAACGCGGGCAACCTGGGCGCCGTCGAAACCCCGTCCACCTCCGACCAGCAGTGGCTGCACGACGTCGTGCGCCGCCACCAGGAGGAGACCGGATCGACCGTCGCGGCGAAGCTGCTGGCCGACTGGCCCGCCGCCGCAGCTCGATTCAGCAAGATCATCCCGTCCACGTACAAGGCAGTGCTCGCCGCCAAGGACGCCGCTGAGCTGGCCGGGCTCTCCGAGCAGGAGACCACCGAGAAGATGATGGAGGCGGCGACCCATGGCTGACCCCAAGGGCTTTCTGACCACCGGGCGCGAAGTCGCCAGGACCCGCCCGGTCGAGGAGCGCGTCAAGGACTGGAACGAGGTCTACGTTCCCAAGTCGCTCCTGCCGATCATCAGCAAGCAGGCCGGCCGCTGCATGGACTGCGGCATCCCGTTCTGCCACAACGGCTGCCCGCTCGGGAACCTCATCCCCGAGTGGAACGACTACGCCTACCGCGAGGACTGGACGGCCGCCTCCGAGCGCCTGCACGCCACCAACAACTTCCCGGAGTTCACCGGGCGGCTGTGCCCGGCGCCCTGCGAGTCGGCGTGCGTGCTCGGCATCAACCAGCCCGCCGTCACCATCAAGAACGTCGAAGTCACCATCATCGACAAGGCGTGGGACAGCGGCGACGTCACCCCGCAGCCGCCCGAGCGGCTCTCCGGCAAGACCGTCGCCGTCATCGGCTCGGGGCCGGCCGGACTCGCCGCCGCCCAGCAGCTCACCCGGGCCGGACACACCGTCGCCGTGTACGAGCGTGCCGACCGCATCGGCGGGCTGCTGCGCTACGGCATCCCCGAGTTCAAGATGGAGAAGTCCCACATCAACCGGCGCATCGAGCAGATGCGGGCCGAGGGCACCAAGTTCCGCACCGAGGTGGAGATCGGCCGCGACGTCGACGCGGCCAAGCTGCGCCGCCGGTACGACGCGGTGGTCGTCGCCGCCGGCGCGACCGTCTCCCGCGACCTCCCGGTCCCCGGCCGGGACCTCAAGGGCATCCACTTCGCGATGGAGTACCTGCCCCTCGCCAACAAGGTGCAGGAGGGCGACCTGACCGTCTCCCCGATCACCGCCGAGGGCAAGCACGTCGTGGTCATCGGCGGCGGCGACACCGGCGCGGACTGCGTGGGCACCGCCCACCGCCAGGGCGCGGCCTCCGTCACCCAGCTGGAGATCATGCCCAGGCCCGGCGAGGAGCGGAACCCGGGCCAGCCCTGGCCGACGTTCCCCATGCTCTACAAGGTCACCTCCGCGCACGAGGAGGGCGGCGAACGGCTCTACTCCGTCTCCACCACCCACTTCGAGGGCGACGAGGACGGCAACGTGCAGTCCCTCCACCTCATCGAGGTCGAGTTCAAGGACGGCAAGCCGGCGCAGAAGGCGGGCACCGAGCGCGTCCTCCCCGCCCAGCTGGTCACCCTCGCGATGGGCTTCACCGGCACCGACCAGGCCAACGGCCTCGTCCAGCAGTTCGGCCTGGACCTCGACGAGCGCGGCAACATCGCCCGCGACGCGGACTACGCCACCAACGTCGACGGGGTCTTCGTCGCGGGCGACGCGGGCCGCGGCCAGTCCCTCATCGTCTGGGCCATCGCCGAGGGCCGCTCCGCCGCCCGCGGAGTGGACCGCTATCTCACCGGTGTCAGCGCGCTCCCGGCCCCGGTGAAGCCGACCGACCGTGCGCTGACGGTCTGACCTGGCGTACGGTGGCTCCTACGTTGTTCCGAACGGCTCCGCGCCCTGCGTGAACAACGCCCACAGATGTCCCGTACAGCGTCGTACGGAACTTACGCGGCGCCCGCCCCACCTCGTCCCCGACCGGACAAGGGGCGGGCGCCGCGGCACGTTCCCGTCACCGGGCGAGGGACCGCGCGGGACGCGCGGCGGCCGTCGCGGCGGGGCCCTCCGGCAGGGGACGCAGCATCCGGTGCACCAGGACGGTCGCCGCAGCCATGAGCGCCGCCACGGCGCCCAGCGCGAGCTGCCAGACGTAAGTGAACTCGCCCGCCAGGAAAGCCTGTTGGGTCCCGGGCAGCTTGCCGGCCGCGACGTCGGCTGCCAGTGCCGCGTCGTCGAGCCTGCCGTGCAGCAGGGAGATCAGGGCCGCCCCGAAGACCGCCATCATCAAGGAGTTCGAGCCCGCCCGGACGGTGTTGAGGACACCGGAGGCCATGCCCACCCGCGCCGCGTCGACCATGCTCATCGCCTGCCCGTCGACGAGGCCCATGGCGAGCCCGCTCGCCACCCCGATCAGTACGAGCGGTGCCGCGAGCTGCGCCACGCCGGCGCCGGGGTGCAGGAGGACGGCGAGCAGGGCGTTGCCGACGGCCGACAGGCCGAGGGCGGTGACCAGCAGGTGGCGGGGTGGCACACCCCGGTTGACCAGGCGCGCGCCGAGCTGGGGGACGACGAAGACCGGGGCGGTCATCAGCAGCATGACGAGTCCCGCACCGCCCGCCGAGAGGCCGCTCGCGCCCTGGAGGTACGTCGGGAAGAAGATCATGACGCCGGAGGAGCCCATGGCGATGGCCGTGCCGCCCACGATCCACCCCATGAAGCCGCGGTGGCGGATCAGCGCGAGGTCGAGCAGCGGGTGATCGCTGCGGCGCTCGACGCGTACGAAGACGACGAGCAGGGCCGCTCCCGCCGCCAGACCCAGCCAGCGGGCCGTGCCGCTCTGGGTGATCGCGAACATGGTCAGGGCGAGCCCCGCGATGAACGTCGCCGCACCCGGCCGGTCCACCCGGGGCCGCAGCGCCGCCTTCGACTCCTGCATGAAGAACGTCGCTGACAGGATGACGACTCCGGCGACGCCGAAGACGAGGAACGTCGTGCGCCACCCGTAGGAGCCGACGAGCAGCCCCGACAGCGACGGTCCGACCGCGATGCCGATGCCCGCGACCGTGCCCACCGCCGCGAACACCCTGGTCCGCGCGGGCCCCTCGAAGGTCGAGGCGAGGATCGCGCCGCCGCCCGCCATCACCCCGGCGGCTCCGGCTCCGGCCAGCGTGCGGGTCGCGTCGAGGAGCAGGATGTCCTGTGCGGTGGAGGCCACGAGGGTGCCGACCGTGTAGAGGGCGGCTCCGGTCGCATACACCTTCCGGCGCCCGAAGAGGTCGCCGAGCGAGCCCGCGACGAGCATGACGGCGGAAGCGGTCAGGAAGTAGCCGGTGACCACCCACTGGAGGGCCGGGCCCGACGCGTCGAGGTCCCGGCCGATCTCCGGGAGCGCGATCGTCGTGCCGGACATCGACATGGGGAGGGTGAGATAGCCGAGGAGGACGATCAACAAGGTGACCGCGGGGCGGGAAACGCGCATCGGATTCATGGGCAGCAGCCAACAAGCTGAAGCGGACTTGAGGTCAAGAGTGCCCGCGGCCCCGGCCGCCACCGGCGTCCTCGCCGCGTGAAGATTCCGGCGCTCCCCGTTCGCGCCGGAGACATGTACGCCGCGGCGGGGTTCAATGCCCACCCGGCCGGATCCCGCGAACGCCCGGCCGGTTCCGCGGTTCCGCGCGCCGCGTTCGCTCTCCCGGCCCCCTGCCGTGCGACGCCGGGGGAGAAGCCCGGGGACGAACCGCGCCGCGCGGTGGGAAGAGAGGAACGACGCAGCATGAACGGGAGCATGTCGAACGCGCACACCCCGGCGGCGAACACGCCGACCGCGAGCAGCCCCCGGCCGGGCAGGCCGCGAACGGACAGCCCGCAGGGGGGCGATCCCGAAGCGCGCAGTCCCGGGACGGGCGGTCCCGATACGCGCAGTCCCGGGACGGGCGGTCCGAACCCCACCGAGGAGCAGGAGGCGCTGCGGGCGGCCGTACGGTCGGTCCTCACCCGGCACGAGGGCGCCGCCGCCTGGCCCCCGCTGACCCGGGACATCGGCATCGCCGCCCTGACGATCCCCGAGGAGTACGGCGGCCTTGGCTGTCCCGGCCGCGGAGAAGTGCACGTCGTCATGCAGGAGTTGGGCCGTGCACTGAGCCCCGTCCCCTACCTGGGCTCGGCGGTCCTCGCCACCGACGCGCTTATCGCCGCCGGCAACGACGAGGCGTGCGCCCGCCTGCTGCCGCCCCTCGCGCGGGGCGAGAGCACCGCGGCCCTCGCCTGGGCCGAAGCGGGTGCGGCGGGCGACGGCAGCCGGGGCAGCTGGGAGGCCGCCGACCTCACCACGACCGCCCAGGAGTCCGGTAACGGCGGCGACTGGCTGCTCACCGGCACGAAGGAGTACGTCCTCGGCGGCCCCGACGCCCCGGACGTCGTTCTCGCCCCCGCCCGTACCCCGTCCGGCATCGCACTCTTCGAACTCCGAGACCCCCAGGGGCTGTTCGACCCCCTGCCCACCATGGACCGCACCCGCCCCCTCGGGCGCGTCGTCCTCGACCGCGCCCCGGCCCGCCCGGTCTCCACCGAGGGCGCCCGTGTCCTCGCCCGGGTCCGGGACCTGGCCTGCACCGCGCTGGCCGCCGAACAGGTCGGCGCAGCCGCGAGGGCGTTGGAGATCACCGTGCAGTACACCAAGGACCGTGAGCAGTTCGGGCGGCCCATCGGCTCCTTCCAGGCGGTCAAGCACCGGCTCGCCGACCTGTACGTCCTGGTCGAGGAGGCCCGCTCGCTCGCCCTCGCCGCCACGGCCGCCGACGCCGCCCCCGAGCCGGCCGCCGCGGCGAAGGCCGCCTGTTCGGAGGCGTACCAGAAGGTCGCGGGCGAGATGATCCAACTGCACGGCGGCATCGGCATCACCTGGGAGCACCCCGCCCACGACCACTTCAAGCGTGCCCACTCCGCCGCCCACCTCCTCGGCCCGGCCGCCTCGCACCGCCGCCGGCTGGCCAGGCTGCTGGGTCTCGACGCCCCGTACCGGTGAGCCGGTTGGCGTAATCTCGGCGGTCCGGGAACGCACCGGCCCGGAACGCACGTACGGAAAGCGGGTCCGCCCCATGCCCATCGACCTCCGCAAGGTTCAGCAGACGGCTCCCGCGCTCGTCAGCCTCTACAAGAGCGCGGGCGTCAGCCTGCGCAAGAACGGACTGGGCGGGCAGCGTGCGGCGGTCTACCTGGTCGTCGACTACTCGGGGTCCATGCGGCCGTACTACCAGGACGGCAGTGTCCAGGCCCTCGCCGACCAGGTGCTGGGCCTCGCCGCGCACCTCGACGACGACGGAACGGTCCCGACCGTGTTCTTCTCCACGGACGTCGACGCGGTCACCGAGATCGAACTGGCGCACCACCGGGGTCGCGTGGAGCAGATCACGCGGAGCCTCGGCCACATGGGGAAAACCAGCTACCACCTGGCGATGGACGCCGTCATCGACCACTACCTGGACAGCGGCGCGACCGCCCCCGCCCTGGTGGTCTTCCAGACGGACGGCGGCCCGATCAACAAGCTCGCCGCCGAACGCCATCTCTGCAAGGCCGCCCGGCTCCCGCTGTTCTGGCAGTTCGTGGGATTCGGCAACACCCGCAGCACGCAGTTCGACTTTCTGCGCAAGCTCGACGAACTCGCCGTTCCGCAGAAGCGGTTGGTCGACAACGCGGGCTACTTCCACGCGGGTGAGAACCCCTCCGCGCTCTCCGACGCGGACCTCTACGACCAGTTGCTGCGCGAATTCCCGAGCTGGCTCGCGGCGGCCCGCGCGCAAGGGGTCCTCCGGTGAGCACCCGGATCCTGCGCCACGCCGACCGCCCCGCCGTTCCCTGGAGGAACGGTGGCGGCCTCACCCGCGAGATCGCCTCCTGGCCGCCCGGCCCGGGAGCGTCCGGCTTCGCGTGGCGGGTGAGCCTGGCGGAGGTCGCCGCCGACGGCCCGTTCTCCGTCTTCCCCGGCGTGGACCGCGTCCTGACGATGGTCGAGGGCGCCGGGATGGCCCTCGCCCTCGCGGACGGCACGCCCCGATCCCGCCTGGTCGACGCCCGCTACGCGCCCCAGCACTTCCCCGGTGACGTGCCCACCGACTGCCGCCTCCTCGACGGCCCGGTGGTCAACCTCAACGTGATGCACCGCCGCACGAGCGGCCTGACGGTCCACGTCGACATCGCCCGGGGCCCCCGCCGCCGATGGCCCGACGGGCCGGGCACCACGCTCGCGATCCCCCTGGACGCCCCGGCCGCCCTCGTCGGCAGCACCACGACCACCCTGCTGCCGTACGACGCCGTGCTGCGCACCGACACGGACCGCGGCGGGCATACGGGCACAGGCATCCGCAGCGACAGAGCCACCGGATCCGACGCGAACGGACTGCTGGAATGCGACGGCCGCCTGGCGCTCATCAGCGTGCGTCCGGCGTGAGCGCTGTGAGAACCGGCCCGCGAGCAGTGCGGGCCCGCCCCTCGCTCCCTGCCCGAGCGCCCCGCGGCACGGCCGTGCCCCGCACCCGAAAACCGCTGGGTGCGGGGCACGGCCGGGACCAGAACGTCCGACAGCTACTTCCCGACAGCCGGTCCCGCCTGGGAGACGGCCTCCGTGACGGTCTCGGTGGCCGACACCGCCACCTCGTCGAGCAGCTCGCCGGAGACGGGCAGCGAGCCGAGCTGGTCGGCGGGCGTCGCGGCGTGCGCACCCGGGGCGGGGGAGACCATAGCGGCGACAAAACCGGCGGCGAGGGACGCGACGGCGGCCATGCTTCGTTTCTTCATGCCCTGCCCAACGCGTGACGGGCGCAGGGGTCACGGCACAGCCGCCGTACGTTGCGACGGCCACCGTGCGCCCCCGCTGTCGAGCCCACCGCCCAGGTGCCGTCGCCTCCGGGTCACTGGAGCCCGGCGGTCGTGCGACGGGGGTGCGGAGGCGCCTCACGGCGGCCGGAAGGGGGGCCGGAAGGGAGGGCGGGTTCCGGCCGCGATCGCCTGTGCCGCCACCGCCTGTGCCTCCACCACCCGCGCCCGGCACGCCCCCGGCGTCCCCCACGCGTCCCGCAGGGGGCGTGCCTTGCGCAGCCACAGCGAGAGGTCGAGCTCCCGGGTGTAGCCGACGGCCCCGTGCAGTTGCAGTGCGGTGCGGGCCGCCGCGTACGCCGCTTCGCCCGCGCTCACCTTGGCCGCCGCGATGTCCGGCCCGCTCATGCCCAGCGCGGCCCCGTACAGCAGCGGGCGGGCGAATTCGAGTCCGATCAGGGTGTCCGCGAGCCGGTGCTTGACCGCCTGGAAGGACCCGATCGGCACCCCGAACTGGGTGCGCTGCTTCGTGTACGAGACCGTCTGCGCCAGCAGCGCGTCACCGACCCCCAGGGCCTGCGCGGCGGTCAGCAGACGCGCCACCTCCCGGGCACGGGCGACGGACGCGGGAGGAACGGGGACCGGTTCGCCCGCGTGCGGACGGTACAGCCGCCGCGCCCCGTCCACCGACACGTGCGGCTCTCCGCCCGGCGGGGCGAGCAGCGGATCCGGCGACAGCACGAACACGGCCTCGGCGACGTCCGCGTCCAGTGCGCACCCGCCGCCCTCCGCCAGCGTCACCATCGCCTCGCCCACCGCGATCCTGGGCAGCCACTCCGCGGCGAGCGGCGTGTCCGCCAGCAGCACGGCCGCCGCAGCCGTCTCCACGTACGGGCCGGGCACGGCGTGACGCCCCAACTGGTGGAAGGCGACGACCAGTTCGACGGGCAGCACGCCCGCCCCCGCGAACGTCTCCGGCACGGCAGGCGCGAAGAGGCCCGCGTCCGCCACCCGCTGCCACAGCGCCCGCCCCGGGCCGTGGTCGCCGGCCTCCCAGGCCCGTACGAGGGCCGGGGTGTCCGAGGCGGTCAGCAGCGCGTCGAGCGCGCGGGCGAAGTCGCGCTGCTCGGGGTCCAGGAGGAAACGCATCAGCGGCGGCCCTTCGGCAGGCCGAGGAGGCGCTCGGCGATGATGTCGCGCTGGATCTCGTTGGTTCCGGCGTAGAGGGGGCCGGCGAGTGCGAAGACGTACCCCTCGGCCCAGTCGTCGTCCGCCCGTTCGCCCTCGGGGCCGCGAAGGTCGAGGGCGGTCTCGTGCAGGGCGAGGTCGTACTCCGACCAGAACACCTTGTTCAGGCTGGACTCGGCGCCGACGGTCTCCCCGGCGGCGAACCGGGACGCGTTCGCCCAGGTGAAGAGCTGGTAGGCGCGGGCCCCGATCAGTGCGTCGGCGACCCGGTCCCGTACCGCGGTGTCGGCGAGGTCCGCGCGGGCGCGCCGGTCCGCGGCCAGCCGGTCGGCGGCGGCCAGGAAGCGGCCGGGGGAGCGCAGCATCAGACCGCGCTCGCTGCCGGTGGCGGCCATGGCGATGCGCCAGCCGTCCCCCGGCTCCCCGATGACGTCCGCGTCCGGTACGAAGACCTCGTCGAGGAAGATCTCGGCGAACGCGGGCTTGCCGTCGAGCCGCGCGAGGGGCCGCACCGTCACCCCCGGCGCCCGCAGGTCGAACATCAGACAGGTCAGCCCCCGGTGCGGCCCGCCCGCGTCCGAGTCGCTGCGGAAGAGGCCGAAGGCGCGGTCCGCGAAGGCCGCCCGCGACGACCAGGTCTTCTGCCCGGACAGCAGCCGGCCGCCCTCCACCGGTACGGCGGTCGACCGGAGCGAGGCGAGATCGGAGCCCGCTTCGGGCTCGGACCACGCCTGCGCCCAGACCACCTCCCCGGTCGCCATCGACGGCAGCACCCGCGCCCGCTGCTCCGGTGTCCCGTGGTCGAACAGGGTGGGGGCGAGGAGGCTGATGCCGTTCTGCGAGACCCGGCCGGGCGCGCCCGCCGCGAAGTACTCCTCCTCGAAGAGCAGCCACTGGACGAGGTCCGCACCTCGGCCCCCGTACTCCTCGGGCCACGTCACGACCGACCAGCGGTCCGCGGCCAGCCGTGCCTCCCAGGCGCGGTGGGCGGCGAAACCCTCCTCGGTTTCGAGGGAGGGCAGGGGTTCGGCGGGGACGTGGGCGGCGAGCCACGCCCGTGCCCGCGCCCGGAAGGCGGTCTGCTCGGGGCCGAGATCGAGGTCCACGGCACTCAGTCCCCGGCCCGCCGTGGCGGGTGCCCCAGCGAGGCCCTCATCGCGGCCACGTCCATCCCGCCCAGCGAGTCCTTCGCGGTCTCCGCGTTGTGCCCGTGCGCGAGGTGGTGCAGGCCGAAGACGGAGTCCAGCCCCGCGTGCAGGCCCTGGAGGTCCTCCGCCTGGTTCACGGCGCGCTTGGCGAGGGCCAGTCCGAAGCGCGGCATCTCCGCCACCCGCTCGGCCAACTCCTGCGTGCATTCGGCGAGTCGGGTCCGGTCCACCACGCGGTTGACCATGCCGACCTCGTACGCCCGGCGCGCGCTCATCCGGTCGCCCGTGAACAGGAACTCCTTGGCGATGCGCGGCGGCATCGCCCACGGGTGCGCGAAGTACTCGACGCCCGGGATGCCCATGCGTACGACGGGGTCCGCGAAGAACGCGTCCTCGGACGCCACGATCAGGTCGCACACCCACGCCAGCATCAGCCCGCCCGCCACGCACGCCCCCTGCACCGACGCCACGACCGGCTTCGGCAGCTCCCGCCAGCGCCTGCACATGCCCAGGTACACCTCGGACTCCCGGGCGAACCGGCTCTCGGCCCCCGCCTTGTCCGAGTGGTCCCACCACAGCCCGGCCCGGCGCTCGAAGGGAAGGTGCGCGTCCCGCCCGGGGGAGCCGATGTCGTGTCCGGCGCAGAAGTGCTCGCCCGCCCCGGCCAGGACGACCACCTTGACCCCGTCGTCCTCGGCGGCCCGGTAGAGGGCGGCGTCCAGGGCGTACGTCATGGCGGAGTTCTGGGCGTTGCGCAGGTGCGGGCGGTGGAGGGTGACGTGGGCGACGGGGCCCCGTCGCGCGTACAGCACGGGCTCGGAGTCGGGATCGGCGGGCGGGCCGGCAGTTTCGGCGGGCATGACGGAACCATCCTTCCCTAACAAGTGTTTGGTAGGTTAACGTACGGCCATGAGGAGCGTCGAGGAGTTCCGCACCGGCATCCGGAACTGGCTGCGGGAGCAACTCGGTGGCCCCTTCGCCCGGTTGAAGGGGCGGGGAGGGCCCGGCCGGGAGCACGAGGCGTTCGCCGCACGCCTCGCCTGGGAGCGGCACATGGCCGCGCACGGCTGGACCTGCGTCGGCTGGCCCGAGGAGTACGGCGGCCGGGGCGCGAGCGTCGAGGAACAGATCGCCTTCCACGAGGAGTACGCCCTCGCCGACGCACCCGCCCGCGTCAACCACATCGGCGAGCACCTCCTCGGCCCGACCCTCATCGCGCACGGGACCGACGCGCAGAAGGCCCGCTTCCTGCCGCCGATCGTCGCCGTCGAGGAACTCTGGTGCCAGGGCTACAGCGAGCCGGACGCGGGCTCCGACCTCGCCAACGTCCGTACCCGCGCCCACCTGTCGGACGGTCGGTGGGTGCTGAACGGCCAGAAGGTCTGGACCTCCCTCGCCCACGAGTCCCACTGGTGCTTCGTCGTCGCCCGCACCCGGCCGGGCTCCCGCCGGCACGCCGGACTCTCCTACCTCCTGGTCCCCATGGACCAGCCCGGCGTTCGAGTCCGTCCGATCGTCCAGCTCACCGGGACCTCCGAGTTCAACGAGGTCTTCTTCGACGACGCCCGCACCGACGCCGCGCACGTGGTGGGGGAGGCGGGCCACGGCTGGCGCATCGCCATGGCCACCCTCGGCTTCGAGCGCGGCGTGTCCACGCTCGGCCAACAGGTCGGTTTCCGGCGTGAGTTCGAGGGTTTGGTGGAGGTGGCGCGCCGCAACGGCGCCCTCGCCGAACCCGGGGTGCGGGACGCTCTCGTCCGTGCCTGGACCGGCCTGGAAGCGATGCGCACGCACTTCCGGCGCGGTGACGTCGAACCGTCCGTCGCCAAGCTGTACTGGGCGGGGTGGCATCGCGACCTGGGCGAACTGGCGATGCGGATCCGGGGCGCGGCGTCCCTGACCGCCGAGTCGGCCCCCTACGAACTCGACGACTGGCAGCGGCTGTTCCTGTTCTCCCGCGCCGACACGATCTACGCGGGCTCCGACGAGATCCAGCGCAACATCGTCGCCGAGCGCGTGCTCGGCCTGCCGAAGGAGGTACGGGCATGAGCGCCGACGAAGCCGGGACGGCCCCCGCGGACGCGACGGCCGCCACGTACGTGCAAGGGCACGGCCTGTTGAACGGCCGTACCGCGGTGATCACCGCAGCCGCCGGGGCCGGGATCGGCGGGGCGACCGCCCGGCGCTTCCTGGAGGAGGGGGCCCGGATCGTCCTCGGCGACGCCCACGCGCGCAGGCTCACGCAGGCCCGTGCCGCCCTCGCCGAGGAGTTCGGAGCCGACCGCGTCTCCGCCCTGCGCTGCGACGTCACGGACGAAGCAGAGGTCCAGGCGCTCCTCGCGCACGCCGAGCAGACCCACGGCCGCCTCGACGTCGTCGTCAACAACGCGGGGCTCGGCGGCACCGCCGCACTCGTCGACATGAGCGACGAACAGTGGTCCACCGTCCTGGACGTGACCCTGAACGGCACGTTCCGGTGCACCCGCGCCGCCCTGCGCTCCATGAAGTCCGCGGGCCGCGGCGGGATCGTCGTCAACAACGCCTCCGTCGTCGGCTGGCGGGCCCAGGCCGGACAGGCCCACTACGCAGCCGCCAAGGCGGGCGTCATGGCGCTCACCCGGTGCGCCGCCGTCGAGGCCGCCGCGTACGGGGTGCGCGTCAACGCCGTCGCGCCCAGCCTGGCCGTGCACCCGCACCTGGCGAAGGTCACCACCCCCGCCCTGCTGGAGGAACTGACCGCGCGCGAGGCGTTCGGCCGGTACGCCGAGCCGTGGGAGGTCGCCAACGTCATCGTCTTCCTGGCCAGCGGCTACTCCTCGTACATGACCGGGGAGACCGTCCCGGTCAGCAGCCGGCATGCGTGAACACCCGACCGCACACAATGAACGGGTGCCTACCAAGAAGAAGCCCCAGGCGACCCCGTCACCGCAGCGCCGCCGCGAACTCCTCGACACCGCGGCAGAGGTGTTCGCCGCACAGGGGTACAACGCGACCACCGTCCGCAGGATCGCCGACGCGGCGGGCATGCTCGCCGGCAGCCTCTACTACCACTTCGATTCCAAGGAATCGATGCTCGACGAGATCCTCTCCACCTTCCTGACCGAACTGTGGGAGGGGTACGACGCCGTCCTCGGCGCGGACCTCGGCCCCAGGGAGACCATCGAGGCCCTCGTCACCGAGTCCTTCCGGGAGATCGACCGGCACCGCGCCGCCGTCGCCATCTACCAGAAGGAGTCCAAGCACCTCGCCGCGCAGCCCCGCTTCCACTACCTCGCCGACTCGCAGACCAGGTTCGAGAAGGCATGGCTGGGAACGCTGGAGCGCGGGGTCGCCGCCGGGGCCTTCCGGGACGACCTCGACGTCCGCCTCACCTACCGCTTCGTGCGCGACACGGTGTGGGTCGCGGCGTCCTGGTACCGGCCGGGCGGCCGTCACCGCCCCGAGGAGATCGCCCGCCAGTACCTGTCGATGGTCCTGGACGGGATCGCCGTACGCACCGGATAACCTCACCGAACTGGAGTCGTCGCCATGGCCGAGGCATACATCGTCGAAGCGGTACGCACCCCCGTCGGCCGAAAGAACGGCGGACTCGGCGCCGTCCACCCGGCGGACCTGGGTGCGCACGTCCTGAAGGCCCTGGTCGAACGGTCCGGGATCGACCCGGGCGCCGTCGACGACGTCGTCTTCGGCTGTCTGGACGCGGTCGGTCCGCAGGCCGGCGACATCGCCCGCACCTCCTGGCTGGCGGCGGGCCTTCCCGAGGAGGTGCCGGGCGTGACCGTCGACCGGCAGTGCGGCTCCTCCCAGCAGGCGGTCCACTTCGCGGCCCAGGCGGTGCTGTCCGGAACACAGGACCTCGTCGTCGCGGGCGGCACCCAGAACATGACGCAGATCCCGCTCGCCTTCGCCTCCCGCGCGGCCGCCGAACCGCTGGGCCTCACCCAGGGCCCGTTCCTGGGCTCGCGGGGCTGGCGCGCCCGCTACGGTGACGCCCCCGTCGACCAGTTCCACGGCGCGCAGCTCATCGCCGACACCTGGGGCATCCCGCGCCGCGACATGGAGGAGTTCGCGCTGCGCTCGCACCAGCGGGCCGTGCGCGCCATCGACGAGGGCCGCTTCGAGCGGGAGACCGTGCCGTACGGGGACGTGGCCGTCGACGAGGGCCCGCGCCGGGACACCTCGCTGGCGAAGATGGCCGCCCTTCCCCCGGTGCGCGCGGGCGGCACCCTCACCGCCGCGTGCTCCTCCCCGGTCTCGGACGGGGCCGCCGCGATGCTGCTGGCCTCCGAGCGAGCGGTACGGGAGCACGGGCTGACCCCCCGCGCCCGCGTCCACCACCTGTCCGTCCGCGGCGAGGACCCCCTCCGCATGCTGACCGCCCCCCTCCCCGCCACCGCCCACGCCCTGCGCAGGACGGGCATGTCCGTCCACGACATCGACCTGGTGGAGATCAACGAGGCGTTCGCCCCGGTCGTCCTGGCCTGGCTCAAGGAAACCGGCGCCGACCCGGAGCGGGTCAACGTCAACGGCGGCGCCCTGGCCCTCGGCCACCCGCTGGGCGCCACCGGGGTGAGACTGATGACGACGCTGCTGCACGAGCTGGAGCGGACGGGCGGGCGGTACGGGCTCCAGACGATGTGCGAGGGCGGCGGACAGGCGAACGTGACGATCATCGAACGGGTGTAAAAGGGGGCCGCGCCCCGGAACCCCCGGGGATCCGGGGCGAGCGGCCGAAGAAGATCCACGTTCCCCCGTGCGCCTCCCGGGACGGCGTGCTACGGTAGCCGAGTTGCAGTTTTGGTACCCATGAACTTTATGTGCGCCTGACGAGAACGCTTCGACAGGCGCACATTTGTTTTATCCGGTCATTGCCTTCACGGCTCTCCGGATGGGGTCATTGCGGCGACGAGGAATTCGTAAAGTGCGAATTTCCGGCTCTGCCCCTGTTTTAGGAGAATAAAAATGGCTACTGGCACCGTGAAGTGGTTCAACTCGGAAAAGGGCTTCGGCTTCATTGAGCAGGACGGCGGCGGCGCCGACGTCTTCGCCCACTACTCCAACATCGCCACCTCGGGCTTCCGTGAGCTCCAGGAAGGCCAGAAGGTTTCCTTCGACGTCACGCAGGGCCAGAAGGGCCCGCAGGCGGAGAACATCGTCCCGGCCTAATCGCCCGGACGCGAACCTCCTAGCCGGGGCCCGCACCGAGAGGTGCGGGCCCCGGCTTGCGTTGTGTTCGCAGGCGGAGCCGAATTCCGGTGTTCCGCTGCCCGCCCGGCTCACTCGGGCGTCCTTTAGGAAGAAGGCAATTACTGCATGACCCGTTTCGAACGATCCTCCTCCGAGCGCACCGGCCGTCCGGCGCGCAACCGACCGTCGAGTGCCGCCCCGTCCCGGGGCCGCGGCAAGGCTTCGACGAAGACTTCCGGCAAGGGCTCCGCCCGCCGGTCCACGCCGCTCCAGGGTGAATTCGCACTGCCGGAGTCGATCACCCCCGCGCTGCCGTCGGTCGAGACTTTCGAAGCGCTGGACATGCCCGCCGCACTCCTCAAGACGCTCGCCGCGCAGGGGGTGAGCGAGCCGTTCCCGATCCAGGGTGCGACGCTCCCCAACTCCCTCGCCGGCCGGGACATCCTGGGCCGTGGCCGCACGGGCTCCGGCAAGACGCTGGCCTTCGGGCTGGCGATGCTGGCCCGTACCGCCGGACGGCGCTCCGAGCCGCACGCGCCGCTGGCGCTCGTCCTCGTACCGACGCGCGAACTCGCGCAGCAGGTCACGGACGCGCTGACGCCGTACGCGACCGCCGTCAACCTGCGGCTGACCACCGTGGTCGGCGGCATGTCGCTCACCAAGCAGGCCAACGCGCTGCGGCGCGGCGCGGAAGTCCTCGTCGCCACGCCGGGACGGCTGAAGGACCTCATCGAGCGGGGCGACGCCCGGCTCGACCAGGTCGCCATCACCGTCCTCGACGAGGCCGACCAGATGGCCGACATGGGCTTCATGCCCCAGGTCGTCGCGCTGCTCAAGCAGGTCGAGCCGGACGGACAGCGCATGCTGTTCTCCGCGACGCTCGACAAGAACATCGACAAGCTCGTCAAGATGTTCCTGACCGACCCGGTCGTGCACTCGGTGGACCCCTCCGCCGGCGCCGTCACCACGATGGAGCACCACGTGCTCTACGTCATGGACGAGACCGAGAAGAAGGCCGTCGCGGCGCGCATCGCCGCCCGCGAGGGCCGCGTGATCATGTTCGTGGACACCAAGCGCGCCGCCGACCGCTTCGCCAAGCGGCTGCTGGCCGCCGGCGTGTACGCGGCGGCGCTGCACGGCGGGCGTTCCCAGCCGCAGCGCAACCGCACCCTCGAACAGTTCAAGACCGGCAAGGTCACCGCCCTCGTCGCGACGAACGTCGCCGCGCGCGGCATCCACGTCGACGACCTCGACCTCGTCGTGAACGTCGACCCGCCGACCGACCACAAGGACTACCTGCACCGCGGCGGCCGTACCGCCCGCGCCGGTGAGTCCGGCTCCGTCGTCACGCTCGTCCTCCCCGAGGAGAAGCGCGAGATGACCCGGCTGATGAGCGACGCGGGCATCGACCCGCGCACCGCCCGCGTCAAGTCCACCGACGAGGAGCTGGCGTCCCTCACGGGCGCGCGCGAGCCGTCCGGCGTGGCCGTCGTCGTGGAGGTGCCGCAGCAGGTGCAGCAGCAGCCCGCCAAGCGCCGCCCCGCGGGCTCGGGCGGCGGCGCACGCAGCCGGACCCGCGGCGGCGGCGGTACGGGAACGGGCGGGCGCCCGGCGCGCACCGGTTCCGGCGGCGGCCAGCCCCGTACGGGCGGCGGCCAGGCGCGTACCGGCGGGGGCCAGTCCCGTGCCGGGGGCGGCCAGGGCCAGTCCTCGCAGCGGCGGCAGGGCGGCGGCCAGGGCGGCCGTCGCACCGCTGCCTGACCGTGCGACCCGAGGAACGAAAGGGCTGACCCTGCGTTAGCTGAAGTGCTGGGCCCGGAACTCCGCCGACTGCGGAGGTCCGGGCCCGGCCCTTTTCGTCGGTCGGGCAGGCGGGCCCCGGCTCCGCGCCGCACTTGCGGAGAGCGTTGCCCGTGCCGGATCACCGGGCACTCACCCCGGGGGCGGGCGGAGTGCGGTGCAGTGCGTGCAGGTCCTCCAGGGCCGCGTCCGCCTCGGCCATGATGCGTGTCACGAGAGCCGCACAACTCGGCAGGTCGTCGATCACGCCGGCGACCTGGCCCGACGCCATCACCCCGAGGTCGGTGCGGCCGTCGACCATCGAAGCCCTCAGCAGCACCGGGGTGTTGGCGGCCAGCAGGACCTGACCCCACGTCATCTCCCGTCCGTGCTTCATCGCGAGGCCGTCCCGGACCATCCGCGACCACGACATGCCGGACAGCTTCCTGAACCCGGCGGCACGCCCCACCGCCCGTACGAGTGCCCTCGTACGGCCCGCCCGCTCCAGCGAGTCGACCAGCTCCGAGCGCAGCATCCGGTGCGGCAGCCCGTCGAGCGCGGTCGTGACGGTGATGTCCTTGACGGTCGCCGCCAGGTACGTCGCCTTCACGGCGGCCGGAACGGGGGAGTCGGACGTGAGCAGGAAGCGGGTGCCCATGGCGACGCCCGCCGCCCCGTACGCAAGAGCGGCGACCAGGCCGCGCCCGTCGTGGAAGCCGCCCGCGGCGACGACCGGAACGTCCACCGCGTCCACGACCTGCGGCAGCAGCACGGTCGTCGCCACGTCCCCGGTGTGCCCGCCCCCCTCACCGCCCTGCACGATCACCGCGTCCGCACCCCACGCCGCGACCTTCTCCGCGTGCCGGCGCGCCCCCACCGACGGGATCACGACGACGCCCGCGTCCTTCAGCTCGCGGATCAGGTCACGGGAGGGCGCGAGGGCGAACGACGCCACCCGCACGCCCTCGTCGACGACGATCCGTACCCGCTCCCGCGCATCCCCCGCGTCGGCGCGCAGATTGACGCCGAAGGGCGCGTCCGTACGGGACTTGACCTCGCGTACGGCCTGCCGGAGCTGCTCGACGGTCATCGTCGCGGAGGCCAGGATGCCCAGCGCCCCCGCGTCGGCGGTCGCGCAGACCAGCCGCGGGCCGGACACCCAGCCCATACCCGTCTGGACCAGCGGGTGCCGCACGCCGACGAGACGTGTCAGAGCGGTCTCCACTACGGCTTCACCTCCCGGTCGCGGGCTCCGTGCGGGTCGATGACGTCGCGGATCAGGCGCAGTTCGGCGGCGGTCGGCGCCCGCGTGCACGGCACGTCCCCCGCGGGCAGGACGAGCGGGAAGCCGGTGGCCGCGAGAACCTCGTCGACGGTGACGCCCGGATGCACGGAAACCAGACGCATCGCGTGGCCGGGCGTCTCGAAGTCGAGGACGCCGAGGTCGCTCACCACGCGGGGGAGGCGGTGGAAACGGGTCGCGGAGCGACCGGCGGCAGCGGCACTGTCGTACCCGACACCGCAGATCATGTCGACCTTCTCGACGAAGACCCGGGCCGAGTGCCGCGGCACCCAGTAACTGGTCGCGTGGTTCAGGGTGTTGACGGGCGCGCCGCGCACGCCCAGGAGCTGGCGGGCGGGCTGCCGCCAGTCACCGATGCAGGAGATGTTCTGGTTGCCGAACCGGTCGAGCTGGCTCGCGCCCATCATCACGTGCCGCTTGCCGCCGGTGGCCAGGGCGAGGTGACGGCGGTACGGAAGCCACCCCTCGGGCGTCCCGTCGAGGCCGACGACCAGCGCCTCGCCGTCGGTGAGCAGGAGGTCGGGGGAGAAGGTGCGCTTGGCGAGGCGGGCGCCGACGGAGGGGATCGTCCCCATGGGGGCGGCGAGGATCTCGCCGTCGTCGCGCCATGCCTCGGCGCAGGCGACGACGCAGTACTCGGCGCGGGTGGGCGGGCGTGCCGGGATGCTCATGTCCGCTCCCCGCGCCACGCCAGGACCGCGTCCTGGTACGCCGCCTCGTCCGCGCCCGCGAGGAAGCGGCCCGCGAACCCGGACCATGCGGTGCCGGCGTACAGCCGCTGGAAGGGCTCGTCGCGCCCGTAGTCGGGGGCGCAGGAGGTGAAGTGCGCGCCGTTGGGGCTCTCGACGACTCCGGTGACGGAGGTCCGGTTGAGGAGGAGCGACTGCACGGGGGCGTCCTTCGTCAACTCGGCGCTGTCCACCAGACGTTCGCAGGAGACGTACGCGGCGTCGGCGGCCTCGCAGAACAGGTCGTCGAAGTACGGGTCGGGGCCCAGGTACTGGCCGTTGCCGAGCCGGTCCGCGCGGTTCATGTGGACGAGCGCCGCGTCCAGCCGGAGGGCGGGCATCGCGACGAAGGTCTCGCCGTCCTCGTACGGTGAAGTGACCGTCCGCAAAGCGGGGTTGACGCGCATGACGTCGGAGCCCAGGCCCGCGCGGACGGGCAGGAACGGCAGCCGGTTCGCGGCGGCGTGCAGGCCCCACAGGAACATCGCCTCGTCGATCTCCGTCAGCGCCAGGGCGCGGTGTTCGCGGGCGGCGCGGAAATGCGGTTCGAGGGGGATCGAGTCGAGGGTCACGAACGCGGTGACCAGCCTGCGGATCCTCCCGGCCGCCGCGAGCAGGCCCACGTCCGGGCCGCCGCAGGAGACGACGGTGAGGTCGGTGAGCCCGCTGCGCAGGACCGCGCGGACCAGGGCCATCGGCTTGCGCCGGGACCCCCAGCCGCCGATGCCCAGCGTCATGCCGCAGCTCAGCCGGGAGACGACCTCTTCGGGGGTCATCGTCTTGTCCGTCACCGGGTGCCCTCCTCGCCTTCGCGGCCGGACCGGCCGAAGCCGCTCCGGACCCGCTCGGCGGTTCCGCTGAGGCCGGCCTCGAAGGTGAAGCCCTGCTCGTAGCGGTAGCTGCGGCGCACGTCCACCGGGTCGATGCCGTTGAGGGCGGCCTTCGCGAGGCGGAGGAGACCGCCGTCCTTGAGGGCGATCTCGCGGGCCAGCTCCCGTGCCGCGGTGTGGAGCCGTTCGCGCGGTACGACCTTCCACACCGACCCGTGGTGGTGCAGCTCCTGCGCGGTGACGGTCCGCGAGGTGTAGTAGAGGGCGCGCATCAGGTGCTGGGGGACGAGGCGCGAGAGATGGGTGGCCGCGCCGAGGGCCCCCCGGTCCAGTTCGGGCAGGCCGAAGACGGCGTCCTCGGCGGCGACGACGGCGTCCGCGTTGCCGACGAGGCCGATGCCGCCGCCCAGGCAGAAGCCCGCCACGGCGGCGACGACCGGCACTTCGCACTCGTACACGGCGGCGAATGCCTCCGCGCAGCCGCTGTTCGCGCCGATCAGCGCCACGTGCCCGCCGCCGTCCGCGCTCTCGCGCTGCAACTCCTTGAGGTCGACGCCCGCGTTGAAGCCGCGGGAGGCGGCCGGAGCGGTGAGCACGACGCAGCTCACCTCCTTCTGCCGGCCGGCCGCGCGCAGGGCGTCCGCCAGCTCGTACCAGCCCCTGACGGGCAGCGCGTTGACAGGTGGGAAGTCGACAGTGACGACGGCGACGCCCTTTTCGGGGCGGGAGGTGGAGACACCCATGAGCCCATCAGCTACCTTTCCACCAAACGTTTGTTAGGTGCGGGTCCGGTCAGGAAGGTAGCAGCGAATGGAACTGGAGGGGAGGGTCGCCGTCGTCACCGGCGGCACGCGCGGGGTCGGCGCGGGCATCGCGCGGTGCTTCCTGGCGGCGGGCGCACAGGTCGTGGTCTGCGCCCGGAGACCCCCGCGCACACCGGCCCGAGCAGCGGACCGCCAGGCCGATTTCAGGCCCGTGGACCTGAGGTCGGCGGACGCGGTACGGGACTTCTTCGCCGAGGTCGTGGACCGGTACGGACGCCTCGACGTGCTGGTCAACAACGCGGGCGGAACCCCGTACCGACTGCTCGGGGAAGCCGGGGCCCAGCGGCACGCCAGAGTGGTGGAACTCAACCTCCTCGCCCCGCTGACCGCCTCGCTCGCGGCCTACGAGCACCTGCGCGCCGCCCGCGGATCCGTCGTGATGATCGGCAGCGTGAGCGGCACCCGCCCCTCGCCGGGAACCGCCGCCTACGGTGCCGCGAAGGCGGGGCTGGAGAACCTGGCCCGGTCGATGGCGGTGGAATGGGCGCCCGAAGTACGGGTGAACACCCTGATGCCGGGAATCGTGCGGACGGAACTCTCCCCCCTCCACTACGGCGACGAGGCGGGCCTGGCCGCCGTCGCGCGGACGATCCCGGCCGGCCGGCCCGCCGAACCGTCCGACATCGGGGGCGCCGCCGTCTTCCTCGCCTCGCCCGCAGCCGCGTACATCAGCGGGGCGTCACTGCTGGTGCACGGCGGCGGCGAGCGCCCCGCCTTCCTGGCCGCGGCAACGGTCAACCAACCCGAGGAGAGCCGAGATGGGTATCGCTGACGGCCGCGTCGTGATCGTGACGGGAGCCGGCCGGGGTCTGGGCCGCGCCCATGCGCTCGCCTTCGCGGCGGAGGGCGCACGGGTGGTCGTGAACGACCTGGGAGTCACGGCCGACGGTGCGGGAGCGTCGAGCGGGCCGGCCGAGGAAGTCGTCGCGGCCATCCGCAAGTCCGGCGGCGACGCCGTCGCGCACGCGGGCGACGTCGCGACGACGCACGGCGCGGCCACGCTGATCGCGGCGGCGGTCGACACGTACGGCAGGCTCGACACCCTCGTCAACAACGCCGGGTTCCTGCGTGACCGCATGCTGGTCAACCTGGACGAGGACGACTGGGACGCGGTCGTGCGCGTCCACCTCAAGGGCCACTTCCTGCCGCTGAAGCACGCGGCGCAGTGGTGGCGGGCCGGAGCGCGGGCCGGCCGCCGGACGCGGGCGCGGGTCGTCAACACCAGCTCCGGAGCGGGCCTGCTGGGGAGCGTCGGGCAGGGCAACTACAGCGCCGCCAAGGCCGGGATCGTCGGCCTGACACTGGTGGCCGCCGCCGAGATGGGCCGGTACGGAGTCCAGGTCAACGCACTGGCACCGGCGGCGCGGACCCGGATGACACAGGAGACCTTCGCGGACCGGATGACGGCGCCGGCGGCGGGCGCCTTCGACGCGATGGCGCCCGAGAACGTGTCACCGCTCGTGGTGTGGCTGGGCTCGACGGCATCCGACGGAGTCACCGGACGCGTCTTCGAGGCGGCGGCGGGCCGGATCACCGTCATGGAGGGATGGCGTCCCGGCCCCACGATCGACAAGGGTTCACAGTGGACACCCGCCGAAGCGGGAAGGGCCGCGACGGAACTCCTCGCGCGCGCGGAGCCACCGCAGGGGGCCTACGGGGCGCGGTAAGCGGTGTACGGGGCGCGGTGGGCGGGGGCCTGGCGGAGGCGCGGGTCCGGTCGGGGTGGGCCGGTCGGGCGGGTCGGCTTGGCCTGCCGGCTCGGTGCGGTGCCCCCAGCAGGCTGTTGGGGGCGGCTGTTCCCGGAGGCCGGGGCGGGGCCGGGGGAGAGCCGGGGTCGGCTCCGGTGCGCGGGGTGGTGCCGCGCCTTGCATCCCTGCTCGGGCGGTCCTGCCTCGGGCGCTCGTGCCCGTGGCGGTCCTGCGCCGGGGTCCTGCCCAGGGCGGCCCCTGCGTCGGGGGGCTCCCGGGCGGTTCTCCCGGGAGGGCCTTTCGCGCACGGTCTCGTCCTGCACGGCCTTTCCCGCGCACGGCCTCGCCGCGCACGGCTTTGTCCCGCGTCGACAACGGCGCCTCGAAGACGGCCTCGGCTCCGGCGGGCGTCGCCGCAGGAGTGGCAAGGTTCCATGTGTCCGGCGGGGGCTACCGCAGGCGTAGCGAGCTCCTGTGTGCGTCCGCCGCGTGTCACCGCGGGCGAGGCAGGGCTCCATGTGTCCGGCAGGGGTTACCGCAGACGTGGCGAGGTCCTGGGTATCCGGCGGGCGGCGTCACCGCAGGCGTGGCAAGGTTCCGTGCGTCCGGCGGGGGTCACCGCAGGAGTGGCAAGGTTCCATGTGCCCGGCGGGGGTTACCGCAGGCGTGGCGAGGTCCTGTGTGCCTCCGGCGAGTGAGACCGCAGGCGCGGCGAAGTCCCCTGCGTCCGGCGGGATTCATCGCAGGCGCGGTGACGTCCACTCCAGTCGACGCCTGAGCGCCGCGTCCCGTACGAAGCCGACCGCCTCGACGGCGACGGCCCGCCCCGGCCCCTCCGGAGCCCCGTCCGCGAGCACCCGCAGCAACGCCCCCACCGCCCGCGGATCCTGCCGCACGGCGAGCCCGCGCGCGGCTTCGGCATAGGCGGGGTCGGTGAGGGAAAGCGGCGTGGCGACACGGGAACGCGGGCCACGGCGCGGACCGGCCGCCACCCCACCGCACCCGGAAACCACCGCCATGGGGCCGTCCCCGCGGCCGGGTCCGGCCGTCTTTCCGTCCGCCTCGCGTGCGGCTTCCGCCTCGACGTCGCCCGCTGGCACGGCGGCTTCCCCTTCCGCTTCCCGTTCCGCTTCCGCTTCCGCGGGGACGGTGGCGGGCGTATCCGCCGGGCGGGCCGCCTCCTCCCTCCCGGCTGCCGTCCACCTCTCGCCCTCCGCCCCCACCTGTTCCGCCAGTACGTCGCAGACCTGCGTCGAGACGTCGTCCGTTCGTGCCAGCGCGATCACGGCTTCCCGGCGCACCGCGAGGTCGTCGTCCCGGGCGAGGTCGAGCAGCGCCGCGGCGGCGCGCGCCGGTGCCCCCGTGCCGTCCCCGGCGCGAGGCCCCAGGCGCCCCAGAGCCTCAGCCACCCGCCTGCGCACCTCGCCGTCCTGGTGCGTGGCGTGCCGCAGCACGTCCGGCAGCGCCGAAGGGTCGGCGTGACGGCCCAGCGCCCGTACCGCCGCACGCGTCAGATGCGTGGGGCCGGGCCGGGACGCCAGCTCCCGCAACAACGGCACCGCCCGAACCCCCGGCGCCGCCCTCGCCAGCACATCCGCTGCGAAGGTTTGGTGCAGAGCCGTGGAGCTTTCCGCACACCACTGCTCCGCCGCGCGCAGCGTCGCCTCGTCGGCCCGTTGCCACAGCACCGCCACCGCCTCCCGCCAGTCGTTGCTCACCGGCGAGCGCGACCGCACCGCCCGTTCGGCGAGCTCCCCGGCCGGGGTCTCGATGCCGAGTACGCACTCCAGACGCGTGACCACGGCCGCGTGCCCGGTCTGCTGCTCGGCCGCGGCCACCGGACGTCCGTCCCGCAGCAGTTCCACCACCACGGTGCCACCGCCCTCCTCGGCGACCCGCCGCGCGGCGAACCCGTCCCCGTCCAGGGCCCCGTACGTGTGTGCCAGCCCCTGGCGCAGCATGTGCTCCACGTCGCGTTCCAGCCACTGTCGTGCCTCCTCCAGCGCGGCCTGCCGCGCCGCCGCCCGGTGGCGCAGCAGCACCCGTACTGTCGCGGGCGAACCGCGCCGCGCCGCCAGCACCAGCGGCGGCTCACCGGACGGGCCCGGCAGGTCCGGATCCGCGCCGTGCTCCAACAACGCCCGTGCCGTTTCGGCATGACCGCGCCCCGCCGCCCATATCAGCGCGGTGAACCCGTACGCCTCCCGCAGGTCCGGCCGCGCGCCCGCGGCGAGCAGGGCCCGGACCACCTCGGTGTGACCGCCGACCGCCGCCGCGCACAGCGGCAGGTCGCCGCCCCGCGGATCGTCTCCGGATCCGCTCGGCCGGTCCGGGTCCGCCCCGGCCGCGAGCAGCAGCCGGACCGCTCCCGCCCGGTCGTTCACCGCCGCCGCGTAGAGCGCCGTCGTTCCGTCCTCGTCGGTGGCCTCGGCCGGGGCGCCTGCCCGAAGCAGCCGTACAACAGCGTCGTCCTCGTCACCGTGCACAGCCTCGAACAGGTCCCGCAGGCCCGCTGTCGGCTTGTCGTCCATGTCTTCGAGCGTACGTCGCACCGCTGACATTGCCGCAGGTCAGCTACTGCGCGGCCGGGGCGGACGGGAGTCGTGGGCGAGGTGGGGCCGCTGCACGGGGTGCGGACGGGTCAGCTGTCGCAGTCGTGGACCGTACGGCACAGCGCGCAACGCGCCCGCAGCGCGCCGCGCACCGGAACCCTGATGCGCTGGTGGCAGGCCGGGCAGGGGAACGAGACGCGCAGCGCCTCGGGTCCGCCCTCGAAGGCGTACGGGGCGAGCGGGCCCGGCACCCCCGTGCCACCGTGCTCCAGGGCCTGCCGGCGGTCCTTCGCGTACCGGTGCCTGGCCAGTCGGCCCGCCGCCGCGAGCGGGGGCTGCTGCTCGTCGCGGCGGGCCTGCGCCATGCCCTTCGTGTACGCCGTGTACGCCTCCGCGCTGGTGAACCAGGGCGAGGGGTCCTCACCGAACGCCAGCGCCCGTTTGGCCAGCACGTACCCGAACTCCTCGGGGGTGAGGTAGCCGAGCTTCTGGCTGGACGCCCCGTCCTGCCGGTAGGCGTCCAGCAGCAGCCAGCCCGCCCCGAGGTAGGTGGTCACCGTGTCGGTCAGGATCTCGTTGTCGGGCGTGCCGGGGAAGCTCAGGTCCAGACGGTGCAGGAGCACGTGGGTGATCTCGTGGGCGAGTGCGGCGCCGATGTCCTTGCGGTGCGCGGGGTGACGGAAGCGTTCGTTCAGCTCGATGAAGTACTCCGGCCCCGCCGTGAGTTCCACCCCGGCGGCGTGCTCCATCTCCCGGTAGTTGACGATCACCCGGGCGTCCGGCAGCCGCAGGTGGGCCACCAGTGCCCGTGCCACGTACTGCGCGCCCAGGTGCGGGTCGTCCTGCTCCGAGAACGCCACGTCCACCGGGAAGACGCTCGGCGCGTACGAACGGACGCCGTCCTCGCCGATCCTCCGGTAGAGCGCCGTCAGCGCCGCGCGCACCGTGGCCAGGTGCGGAAAACCGTGCTCGACCTCGCTGCCGATGCCCATGCTCGTACCCCTCGTGAACCCTGCCCGGCAGTGGCCGAAAAGGGATTCTTGTCGGCCCGACGATCAACTCCACATAATCCATCAGCGCGTTGACGGGCGCATGCCATCGTCGCGTTGATGCCTTCCTCTCGACCCCCCACGAAAGGCACTCCGTTGAAGAACGTACTCCGTGCCCTCAAGAGATGCGCCGTCATAGGCGCCGTCGCCCTCGCCGCAGTCAGCCTCCAGCCCGCCGGAGCCTCCGCCGGCACCCCCGCCCCGCACGGCACCCAGCCCGTCGTAGGAGGAACGCGCGCCGCCCAGGGCGAGTTCCCGTTCATGGTCCGGCTCTCGATGGGCTGCGGCGGTTCGCTCTACGCCCAGGACATCGTGCTCACCGCCGCCCACTGCGTGAACGGCTCCGGCAACAACACCAGCATCACCGCCACCGCCGGCGTCGTGGACCTCAGGAGCACCAGCGCTATCAAGGTCAAGTCCACCAAGGTCCTGCGGGCGCCCGGCTACAACGGCAACGGCAAGGACTGGGCGCTCATCAAACTCGCCAAGCCGATCAACCTCCCCACCCTGAAGATCGCCACCACGACGGCGTACAACTCGGGAACGTTCACCGTCGCCGGATGGGGCGCGGCGACCGAGGGCGGCGCCCAGCAGCGCTACCTGCTCAAGGCCCAGGTGCCGTTCGTCTCCGACGCGAGCTGCAAGGCGTCCTACTCCGACCTCATCCCCGGCGAGGAGATCTGCGCCGGACTGCCGCGAGGAGGCGTGGACACCTGCCAGGGCGACTCGGGCGGCCCCATGTTCCGCAAGGACAACGCCGGCGCGTGGATCCAGGTCGGGGTGGTGAGCTGGGGCAACGGATGCGCGCGGCCCAACTACCCGGGCGTGTACACGGAGGTCTCGACCTTCGCGGCGGACATCGCGAGGGCGGCGGCGGGGCTGTAGCCCTCTGAGGGAGCGTGCCGGGCACGCAGCGCGAGGAGAGGCCGTGCCGGGCGGACGCCTCATACGAGCGCGGCGGGCGGCGCGTCCACGCCACGGGGGCGCGCCGGGTGGGCGTCACGCGATGACGTGGTGCTGGGCGCTGCGTCCGCGTCATGAGGAGGCCGCGCCGGGCGTGGCGTCACGAGGTGGTGCCGGGCGGCACGTCTGCGTCACGAGGGCGTGCCGGGTGGGCGTCACGAGGTGGTGCTGGTGCTGGGCGGTGCGTTCGCGGCACGAGGAGACCGCGCCGGGCGGCGTCACGAGGTGGTGCTGAGCGGTGCGTCCGCGTCACGAGTGCGTGCCGGGTGGGCGTGGCCTGACGAGGTGGTGCGGGGCGGTGCTTCCGCCTCGCGAGTGCGTGCCGGGTGGGCTCACGAGGTGGTGCTGGGCGGCACGTCTGCGTCACGAGGGCGCGCCGCGTGGGCGTCACATCACGCGGGTGGGCGTCGCGCACGAGGTGGAGTCGGGCCGCGCGTCCACGTCGCGAGGGTGGCGGCGCGGGCGTCACGTCGCGGTAGCGGCCTGGGCCACGCCACCAGGGCGCGGCCTCCGTCGGTCGTGCCGGTCCGGTTCCGGGGCCTGCGCCCCGGGGCCTGCGCCCCGGGGCCGGTCGCCCCGCTCGGTGGCCCTCCGCCCCGCCCGGTGGCCCGCCGTCCCGCCCGGGGCGGGGTCTGTCCGCCCCACCCCTCCCGCCCGTGCCATGCCTGGTGCCTGTCGCATGCGTCGGGGGAGTAGCCGCCTGCCGGGAGCGCCTGTCCGTTCCGCCCCCCGCCCCCGGCCCCATAACCGTGCCTGGCGCCTGTCCCGCCCTTCGCCGAGCCCTCGGAACGAGTGCAATTCGGCGCCCGACCCGCGGGGGACAAGGCAATCCGGTGCCGAGCCCCTCAATTGAGTGCCCGCCCCGCCGCACCGCGACCTGCCGCCACGGCACCGCAACCGACCGCTTCCGCGCACAGCGGGGGCGGGCCGTCCCCGGCGGCGGTCGAAGCTCTCGGATTCCGCATCCCGACCACCCCCGACCGTCCGCCCGGGAGCGCCGTAAGCTCACAGACCATGACCACCAGCGCCACCGGCCCCACGGACCCCACCGGCACTCCCGCAGCCTCCGGGCCTCCCGCCCCCGCCGGAACATCCGGGCACGTCGATCCGTCCGTACGGGCCGAACTCGACCGCCTCCGCGACAGCATCGACAACATCGACGCAGCCGTCGTCCACATGCTCGCGGAGCGCTTCAAGTGCACCATGCAGGTCGGCCACCTCAAGGCCGAACACCACCTGCCGCCCGCCGACCCGGCCCGCGAGGGCCGCCAGATCGAGCGCCTGCGCGGCCTCGCGGAAAGCGCCAAACTCGACCCGGCGTTCGCGGAGAAACTTCTCAATTTCATCATCGCGGAAGTGATCCGCCACCACGAGAGGATCGCGGACCAGCCGTCGGAGCAGTGACCGGGGGAGCGGCGGGCGCGAAGCAGCGACACAGCCCGCCCGTGCGGACGCCCCCTGGGTCCGCTCGCGCGCATCCGGGTCTCCTCACGCACGCCGGGTCCGCTCACGCCCGCTTGCGTTCTGCTCCACCGTGCACACCGCTGTCCTACGCCGGTCCCTTGGGCTGCGAGGCCCCTCCTCGTAGCCCTCGGGGCGGTGGGGCCACCCCGTCCTTGAGCGGCGGCGGGGCCGTACTTGGGGAGGCGGTACGGGCGGGCAAGGGGGCGGCTCCCAGAGCGCTCACCCCCATGCGCCCACCCCCATGCGCCCACCCCCTCCCCACACGTCCCCCGGCGTGTTCGCCCCCCCCGTCCGACGTTCCCTTCCGCACGGCCCCCGCCCCAGTTCTCACCCACGCGCCCGCCTCCGCACGCCAACGCCAGACCGCCCGCCCCCGCACGCTCGCGCCCACCTCCGCGCGCCCGCGTCAGCCCTCGTGCCCGCCTCCGCGCGCCCGCACCCCGGTGGCCGTCCCCGCAGGCAGGCACACCCCGCGCGCCCGCGTCGGCCTCCGTACGCCCACTCTCCCCTCCGTACGCCCCCGTCAGCCCCCGCGCGCCCGCACTCCAGTCGCCGTACCCGCAGACAGGGACTTCCCGTACGCCCCCGTCAATCCCCGCGCCCGCCTCCGACCGCCCGCGCCCCAGTCGCCGTACTCCCTGGCAGACGCCTCCCGTACGCCCACCTCAGCCCTATGCCTTCCACGCCCCCCGGATAACCCCACCCACCCCTCGCACCCCTCGCCCGAATCCCCGTAAAGCCTCCGTACAGCCGCGCCCATGCTTTCGCCCCCCGCACCCTTCCCCGGCGCGCATCGTGCAGCATGTCCCCATGTCCGTACTGACGCGCGACGAAGCGCAGACCCGAGCCCGGCACATCGATGTCCAGCGGTACACGGTCGACCTCGACCTGACCACCGGCGACGCCACCTTCGACTCCCGTACCGTCATCCACTTCACGGTGCACCCCACCGCAGAGGCCGACGCCGTCCCGGAAGCCGACACCTCCGTCGACACCTTCGCCGAGCTCAAGCCCGCCGTCCTGCGCTCCGTCACCCTCGACGGGCACCCCCTGGACCCCGCCGGCCTCTCCGGCAACCGCCTCCCGCTCACCGGCCTCGCTCCCGGCACCCACGAACTCCGCGTCGACGCCGCCATGCACTACTCCCGCACCGGCGAAGGCATGCACCGCTTCACCGATCCCGCCGACGGCGAGACCTACGTCTACACGCAGCTGTTCCTCGACGACGTGCAACGCGTCTTCGCCGCCTTCGACCAGCCGGACCTCAAGGCCGTCTTCGACGTGTCCGTCACCGCACCCGCCGGTTGGACCGTCCTCGGCAACAGCGTCGCCACCCGCCAGGAGAACACCCGCCACGAGAACACCCGCCAGGAGAACACCGGGCGAGGGAGCAGCGACCACGAGGGCACCGGGCAGAAAGGGAACGCGGAGGGCACCGGGCAGAAGGGGACCGCGGAGGGCACCGGGCAGAGGGACACCGCGGAGGGCACCGGGCAGAGGGACACCGCGGAGGGCATCGGGCCGGGGAAGCGGCGCTGGACCTTCGCCCCCACCCCCCTCATCTCCACCTACCTCGTCGCCGTCGCCGCCGGCCCCTGGCACTCGGTACGCACCGAGCACGCCGGCCTGCCCTTCGGCATCCACTGCCGCCGCTCCCTCGCCCCCCACCTCGACGCCGACGCCGACGAAATCCTCGGCATCACCCGCGCCTGCTACGACCGCTTCCACGAGAAGTTCGACGAGCCGTACCCCTTCGACTCCTACGACCAGGCCTTCGTCCCGGAGTTCAACGCGGGCGCCATGGAGAACCCCGGCCTCGTCACCTTCCGCGACGAGTACATCTTCCGGTCCGCCGTCACCGACACCCAGCGCCAGACCCGCGGCGTGACCATCGCGCACGAGATGGCCCACATGTGGTTCGGCGACCTCGTCACCCTCCAGTGGTGGGACGACATCTGGCTCAACGAGTCCTTCGCCGAGTACATGGGCTACCAGACCCTCGCCGAAGCCACCCGCTTCCACGACACGTGGACGAGCTTCGCCGTCTCCCGCAAGGGCTGGGGGTACGACGCCGACCAGCGCCCCTCCACCCACCCCGTCGCCCCCGACGCCGAGGCCGTCCCCGACACCGCCTCCGCGCTCCTCAACTTCGACGGCATCTCCTACGCCAAGGGCGCCTCCGCCCTGCGCCAACTCGTGGCCTGGATGGGCGAGAAGGACTTCCTCGCCGGGATCAACACCCACTTCGCCCGGCACAAGTTCGCCAACGCCACCCTCGCCGACTTCATCGACAACCTGGCCTCCGCCACCGACCGCGACGTCCACGCCTGGGCCCGGTCCTGGCTGCGCACCACCGGCGTCGACACCCTCACCCCCACCGTCACCGACACCGACGGCGGCTGGGCCCTCGACATCGCCCGCACCGGCAGCCGCCCCCACCGCATCACCGTCGGCGCATACGACCACGACCTCCTCGACCCGGACGCCCTCGTCCTGCGCGAACGCTTCGAACTGGACGTACCCGCGACGGCCCCCACCGCCGACGACGCCGCGAACGGCACGACCCCGGACGCACCACCGGCCCGCCGCGGCCGGCGGCCCGCACTCCTCGTCCTCAACGACGGCGACCAGACCTACGCCAAGGTGCGCCTCGACCCCACGTCCTGGCGCACCGCCCTGCGCTCCCTCTCCCACACGCCCGACCCGCTCACCCGCGCCGTCCTCTGGAACGCCGCCCGCGACATGGTCCGCGACGGGCAACTCCCGCCCACCGCCTACCTCGACGCCGCCCGCGCCCACCTCCCGCACGAAACCGACCTCGCCATCGTCCAGGGCGTGCTCGCCTTCGCCGCCGACGCCATCGCCGACCGCTACCTCGCCCCCGAGCAGCGCCCCGCCGCCCTCGCCGCCCTCACCGGCCTCTGCCGCGACCTGATCCGCCGCACCGAGGACGGCAACGACCCCGGGCTGCGCCTCACCGCCGTACGCCACTTCATCGACGCCGCCACCCAGCCCGACAGCATCCGCGACTGGTACGACTCCGAAGGCGTCCCCGGCGGCCCCCTCCTCGACCCCGAACTCCGCTGGCGCATCCTCCACCGGCTCGCCGTACTCGGCGCCACCGACGAGACCGCCATCGACGCCGAACTCGCCCGCGACCCCAGCGCCACCGGCGAGGAAGGCGCCGCCCGCTGCCGGGCAGCCCTCCCCACCCGCGAAGCCAAAACGGCCGCCTGGGAAGCCCTCTTCTCCCACGACGACCTCTCCAACTACCTGTTCGCCGCCACCGCCCAGGGCTTCTGGCAGCCCGAACAGGCCGACCTCCTCCAGCCGTACGCCGCCGCCTACTACCCCGCGGCCACCGCACTCGCCTCCCGCCGCGGCCCCGCCATCGCCGAAGCCGCCGGACGGTACGCCTTCCCCGCGTACGAGGTGACCAAGGAAGCCCTCGCCCTGGGGGAGAAGCACCTGGACGACCCCGACCTCACCCCCGCCCTGCGCCGCAAGCTCGTCGACCAACTCGACGACCTGCGCAGGGCGTTGGCCGTCAGATCGACGAACGCCGTCTGACCCGTACGGTCGGGTCCACGAGTACGGGACAGGAACGGGGACAGGTGCCGGAACGGCCGGACGGGAGCACTCCCCGTCCGGCCGTTCCCGTAGTCATACGCCCCCTCAACCCAGCAGGTCGTCCACCTTCGGCGCCACCACGGCGAAAATGTCCGATATCCCGGTCAGCGCCGCCGACTTGAGCACCTCGGCCGGAACGACCGTCCCGTCCGGAGCGCGCAGCGCCCGCGTCGCCGTCGCCTCGGCGACGACCACCGGCTGGTAACCGAGGTTGAAGGCGCCCTGCGCCGTGTAGTTGACGCACATGTGCGTCATCAGCCCCGCCAGCACCAACGTGCCGTCACCGGGTACCCCCAGGGCGGCCAGCACCTTCTCCAGCTCCGTCCGGTGGAAGGAGTTCGGGAAGTTCTTGACCACGACCTCCTCACCCTCGACCGGAGCCACCTCGGCACTGATCCGGCCGATGTCCGCCCGGATGTCGTACGGGGAGCCCGGACCGCCGTCGTGCTGCACGTGCACCACCGGAACCCCCGCCGCCCGCGCCCTCGCCAACAGCCGGGCACCCGCCGCGAGCGCCTCCTCCACCCCCTCCAGGGCCATCACGCCGGAGCGGTAGGTGTCCTGGAAGTCGATCAGGATCAGCGCGGCGGCGTCGCCCAGCCGGGGAAGCGCGTCACTCAGCCCACCGACCTGACGCAGCGTCGAAGAGGGCACGGAAGAATTCGTCATGGTCACGCTTCGCTTTCTCGAAAAGGGAAGAAAAATTCTGGGGAGGGGAAAGGAACAGCCCGCGGGTCACGGCCGGGAGGCGCCGGCAGTCGTACGGAACCTGCGCCGGTACGCGGCCGGAGTCGTCGCCAGCTGCTTGCGGAACGCCCGGTGCAAGGTCTCCACCGAACCCAGCCCCGAAGCCACGGCCACCGCCGCCAGCGACGCGTCCGTACTCTCCAGCAGCCGCCGGGCCACCTCGACCCGCGCCGCCTCCACGTACGCGGCCGGACTCACCCCCGTCTCCTGCCGGAACACCCGGGCGAAGTGCCGCTCGCTCAGCCCCATGCGCGACGCCAGCTCGGCCGTCGACAGGTCCTCGGCCAGCCGCTCCGAAATCCACAGCCGCAACTCGTCGATGTCCCGCCGGGAGGAAGCCGGCCGCGACAACGGCACACTGAACTGACTCTGCCCACCCTGCCGCTTCAGATACAGCACCAGGTTGCGGGCGACCGCGAGCGCGACCTCCTCACCCAGGTCCTCCGCGACCAGCGCCAACGCCAGATCCAGGCAGGCACTGATCCCCGCCCCGGTCCACACCCGCCCCGACGACCGTACGAAGATCGGGTCGGCGTCGACGTTCACGGAGGGGTAGTCGGCCGCCAGCTGGGCCGCCGTCGACCAGTGGGTGGTCGCCGTCAACCCGTCCAGCAGCCCGGCCTCGGCGAGCACATGCGCGCCCACACACACCGAAGCGATCCGCCCGGCACAGGGCGCGGTCTCACGCACCCACGCCACGATCCCGGGATCCACCACGGCCACGGGGCCCTCCGGCCCCGCCTCCACGGCGCCCGGAACCAGTAGCGTGTCGACCGCGGCCCCGACGTCCTCCAGCGCGAGATCGGTCACGAGCCGTACCCCCGCCGACGTCCTGACCACCCCGCCCCCGGGCCCGGCGAGCCGCACCTCGTACCGGGGCGCCCCGCCGACCTCGCGATTCGCCAGCGAGAACACCTCGGCGGGGCCGGTCACATCGAGGAGGTCGACGTCGGGAAAAACGACGACGACGACGCGGTGGGGAGCAGACATGCCTCCATCGTCGCCGCTGCCCCGTCCGTCCGCAATGACAATCTCCTGTCACATCCGGCCATGCCCCACCGTCCACACCTCCCCGCCATCCACCACTCGCGGAGCGGAGCCGCCGGACGTCACCCCCCTTGGGCGGCGGGGCCGCCGAACGTCAGCCCCCTTGGGCGGCGGGGCCGCCGGACGTCACCCCCCTTGGGCGGCGGGGCCGCCCCCGGGGGCGGAACGGGCGGGCAAGGGGGCGGCCCCCTGCGGACGCCCCGCCCTCGCCGTACGCCCCGCCCCCCGTACGTACGCCCCGCTCCCGCCGTACGCCGCGCCCTCGCCGTACGCCCGGCCTCCCCGTACGCCCCGCCCGATCTACGCCCCCGCCCCCGCCATACGGCCCACCCCGCCGCCACAGCGCCCCCGCACGCCCTGCCCCTCGGCCACCCCTCCCACGCACCCGTCCTACGAACACCCGCCCCAAGAACACCGCAACCGCCCCATACCAGCCCCCACCCCACCCGCGCCCCCTCCCCACGAGCCGATACCCCTTTCGGGTCGCGATCGTTGTCCACTCCGGACACCGCTCTCATCCCCCGTACACCCTGAGGTGTCGCCCCCGCACACCCCGAAGGACCCCCATGAGCACGCCGCCCCCGGCACAGGCGCCTCTTCTGCCGACGGGCCACCCCCACGCCCACGCCCACCCCCACGCCCACGCCCGTCAACCGGCCCCCCGCCCCCGACGGGCAACCCCCACCCTTCCCGCCGGAGCGGCGACCCCGCCACCGCCGCCGACCCGACGCCACAGCCTGACGGGCCCCGGCAGCCACTACCCCCAGCCGCCCCACTCACCATCCCGCTCACCCACCCGCATCCCCGCCACCCACCCGCATCCCCCCTCGCCCCCCGGACACCCCCGCTCACCCACCACCCCCTCCACCCACCCGGAAGGCCACCCCCCGATGACCGCCGCCCCGCCACCCTCCGACCCCCAGGCCGCCGCTCCCGCCCGCCCCCACGACCTCGTCGGCATCGGCATCGGCCCCATGAACCTCTCCCTCGCCGCCCTCGCCGACGGCATCCACGGCGGCCTGACCACGGCCTTCTACGAACAGCGACCCGCCTTCCACTGGCACCCCGGCCTCCTCATCGAAGGGGCCACCCTCCAAGTCCCCTTCCTCGCCGACCTCGTCACGCTCGCCGACCCGTCCAGCCCCTGGACCTTCCTCAACCACCTCCGCGACAGCGAACGCCTCTTCCCCTTCTACTTCGCCGAGCGCTTCCACATCCAGCGCGCCGAGTACGACGCCTACTGCCGCTGGGTCAGCGAGAACCTCACCGGACTCCACTTCGGCCACCAGGTCGACGCCGTCCGCTGGAACCCCGAACGCGTCGCCTTCGAAGTGGACTTCACCCAGCTCGACCCCGAGGGGGAAGCCGAAGCCCTCGGCCGCACCTACACCCGCAACCTCGTCCTGGGCATCGGCACCGCCCCCTACGTCCCCGAACCCCTCAAACCCCTCGCCGAAGCCCCCGCCGTCCCCGTCCTCCACTCCGCGGACTACCTCCAGCACCGCGCCCAGCTGCTCGGAGCAGAGCACGTCACCGTCATCGGCAGCGGCCAGTCCGGCGCCGAGGTCTTCCTCGACCTGCTCCGTGCCCGCCCCGCCGGCCGCGAGAAGATCACTTGGCTGGCCCGCACCGAAGCCATCGCCCCCATGGAGTACTCCAAACTCGGCCTGGAACACTTCACCCCCGACTACACCCGCTACTTCCACGCCCTCCCCGAAGGCGTACGCGACGAACTCCTGCCCCGCCAGTGGCAGCTGCACAAGGGCATCGACGCCGAGACCATCGCCGCCATCCACGACGAGCTGTACCGCCGCACCCTCGACGGCGGCTGGCCCGACGTCACCATCACCCCCGGCGTCCACGTCCGCACCGCAGGCCGCGTCGCCATCACCAAGGTCGAACTCCACCTCGAACACGCCCAGCAGGGCACCCGCTCCCGCCTCACCACCGACGCCGTCGTCCTCGCCACCGGTTACCGCGAACGCCCCGTCGACCGACTGCTCGCCGCCCTCGACCCGTACATGAAACGCGACTCCTCCCAGCGCCCCCGCATCGACGAGCACCACCGTCTCCTCCTGGATCCCGTCGTCCAGGGCTCGGTGTACGTCCAGAACGCCGAACGCCACACCCACGGCGTCGGCGCCCCCGACCTCGGACTCGCCGCCTGGCGCAGCGCCGTCATCCTCAACTCCCTCACCGGCACGGACGCCTACCCCCTTCCCGCCCGCACCGCCTTCACCACCTTCGGCCTCGGCAACCCCGCCCGTCCCCTCCTCCCCGGCCCGCGCGAAGACCTCGTACAACTGAAGGTCTGACTCACGTCGAAGCGGCGAGCGCCTTCCAGAACGCGTGACGGTGCTCGGCCGCGAAAGGGGGGTACGCCCGATACGGCCGGATGCCGTCGCTGCACGTGGGGGGAGCTGTGCGTGGACCGCTCCCACGTCGGCAGACCACGTCCTGACAGCTGCCCGGTGGCAGCCAACCGGCTCCAGCACGCGACCACCGTGTGCGGGCCCTGGCCGCCCCCCACCTCCCCGAGAAGACCTGACACGTACTCCCCGGCCCGGGAAACAGCACGAACACCGCTCCCCGAACCACACCGACCACCGACCCGCTAGAACACCGGCTCACCCTCCCTGGTCAGCTTCCAGCCCACCGACGCGAACTCCTTCGGATCCACCGTCCCCTTCGCCCGCACCCACGTGATGATCGTGTTCCGGATCTCCTCCGAATTCGCCCACAGCTGCCTGGCCCCCGCGATGTGCGGGAACGCCCCACCGCCCGACGCCCGGTAGTTGTTCACTGCGAACACGAACTGCGCCTTCGGATCCACCGGCTTCCCTTCGAAAGCCAGGTTCACGATCCGCGCACCCTTCTGCTTCGCGACGTCCACCTCGTACGTCAGCCCCGACACCACGTCGTAGTTGTAGTCGGGAGTGCCCTCCGCATTCGTCAGCTTCGCCGGGTCCACCGGCGCACCCGCGGGCGTCCGCACGTAGTACTTCGCCGAGTACTCCAGGTACTCCTTGAGCTGCGCACCCGTGAGCAGCCGCGCCTCCAGGGTGTTCTCGAACGGGTACAGGCCCGCCGCGTCCCTGATCGTGATCCGTCCCGCCGGCACCTTCGCCGTACGCGAGAAGCAGGACGCCTGCGACAGCACCGGCAGCGCCGCGTACTCCCCGCCGGCCAGCGCCGCCTTCACCGTCTCCGTCTGCACCAGGTTGATCAGGTCGATCAGCGGCTCGTCCTGCCACGCCGCCTCCGCCGTCGTCATCGCCGTCGTCGAGGTACCGATGACCTGATTGACGTACGCCACGACCTTCTTGTGCTCGTCACCCAGCATCCGGGTGATCCGCGGGTCCTCCGCCACCGTGTTCGAGTTCAGCACCCGCGACGACGCCTTCTCCACCGTCCAGCGGCCCTGCGCCCACACCAGCTCGAAGTCGAACAGCGTCAACCGCTGCCCCCACTTCAACGGCTCCGACAGCAGGACCTTCTTCCCGGTCTGCTTGTTCTCGACGAAGTACTCCGGTATCTCGGTGTGCGCGTGTCCCACCAAAATCGCGTCGATGCCCGGCACCTGCTCCGCCACCAGACCCGCCGCGTTCTCCACGTACGGAAGCTGGTCACCGTACGAGGAAGTCCCGCTGGAGCCCGAGTGCGCCGACACCAGCACGACGTCCGCACCCATCGACCGCAGCTTCGGCACCCACTTCGCCGCCTGCTCCTCCAGCCCCGGGAACACCATCTTCCCCTGCACATTCAGCTTGTCCCAGAGCGCGATACCGGGATTCGTCAGCCCCAGCACCGCCACCCGCACATCCCGCCCGCACGGGGTGCGCAGCCGGTGCATGCTGTACGGAGCGAACGCCGGCCGCAGCGTCTTCGCATCCAGCGCATTCGCCCCCAACAACGGGAAATCGCACTGCTCCTCGAACTTCCGCAGCACCGGAATTCCGTAATTGAACTCGTGGTTGCCGAGCGCGGCGGCGTCATAACCGATCTTGTTCATCGCCTGCGCCATCGGATGCACCGGACCACGCCTCGCGGTGATCGGGTCGACCTTGGCGTAGTAGTACGAAAGCTGGGTGCCCTGAATCGTGTCGCCCGCGTCGATGAGGAGCGTGTTACGGCGCCCCTTCTCCTTCCGCACCGCGTTCACCAGCGTGGAGATCTTCGCCAGACCGACGTCGTTGTGATCCTTGTCGTCGAACTCCCTGTCGGTGAAGTAGTCCCAGTTGAAAACATTCCCGTGCAGATCCGTCGTCCCCATCACCGTGAACGCGTACCGCCTCGGCGGACGCCCCGGACCGCGCCCACCACCATGCCCAGCGGCCTCAGCAGACCCCGCAGCCCCGCCCACGATCGCCACACCGGCACCCGTAGCGGCGGCCCGGCCCAAGAACTTCCGTCGATTCAGCGGCATTTGAACCCCTTAGTCCACGCGTTGCCCATGCACAACGCGCGTAGATTCTGGCGCAGAGCCGCCCACCACGACACCCCCTACAGGTTTCGATCCGGTGACTCCCCGATGTCACACTCGGATGCCACAGTGGTCCGTACCGCAACCAGAGGAGCCACCGTGAACAACACCCACACCCCCTACGGCACCCCCGAAGCCCCCCGCGTCGCCGTCCGCGGCGAAGCCCGCCTCGAAGTCGACCCCGAAATCGCTCGCATCGGCATCACCGTCAGCGCCCGCGGCACCGACCGCCGCACCGCTCTCGAAGACCTCACCCGCCGCAACGCCGCCGCCCTCGAACTCGTCAAGACCTACGGCGACGCCGTCGAAAAACTCGAAACCGGCTCCTTCTCCATCAACCCCGAACTCACCCGCAAAGGCCGCGCCGAACACATCCGCGCCTACCACGGCCGCGTCCATCTCACCGCCGAACTCGCCGACTTCACCGCACTCGGCGAACTCACCACCCGACTCTCCGACCTCGAACTCACCCGTGTCGACGGCCCCTGGTGGGCCCTGCGCCCCACCTCACCCGTCTACGCACAAGCCCGCACCCAAGCAGTCCGCGAAGCCGTCGTCCGCGCCCGCGCCTACGCCGAAGCCCTCGACACCCACCTCGTCGCCCTCCTCGAACTCGCCGACGAAGGCACCGAACACGCCGAACCCTTCGCCGCGGCCCCCTCCCTGCGCATGGCCGCCTTCGGCGGAGCCGACATGGCCATGCCCGACGAAACCCCCACCCTCGACCTCGAACCCCAGCGCCAAACCGTCCACGCCCACGTCAACGCACGCTTCACCATGGCCCCGCCCCAACTCTAAACGGGGCCCTCCAAATTGCTCATCAGAGCGCCCCCGCGCACAATTCAACACTTGTCAATAACCTTTCACCCAAAGGTTGTTGAGTAGTCATGCGCAACCAAATACCTACCCATCGGTAAGCCCTAGGCTCAACCCATGCGCCGAGCAAAAATTGTCTGCACCCTGGGCCCAGCCACCGACACATACGACCAGATCAAGGCCCTGGTCGAAGCCGGAATGGACATCGCCCGTTTCAACCTCAGCCACGGCACCTACGCCGAACACGAGGCGCGGTACCACCACGTACGGAACGCCTCCGAAGAGACCGGACGCAGCGTCGGCATCCTCGCCGACCTACAAGGCCCGAAGATCCGCCTCGGCCGATTCCGCGAAGGCCCCGTACTCCTTGAACGCGGCGACGCCTTCACCATCACCGTCGAACCCCTCGAAGGGGACCGCCACACCTGCGGCACCACCTACACCGGCCTCCACACCGACGTCACCACCGGCGAACGCATCCTCGTCGACGACGGCAAAGTCACCCTCGAAGTCACCTCCGTCGAAGGCCCCCGCGTCCACACCACCGTCATCGAAGGCGGCATGGTCTCCGACCACAAGGGACTCAACCTCCCCGGCGTCGCCGTCTCCGTCCCCGCCCTCTCCGAAAAGGACATCGACGACCTCCGCTGGGCCCTGCGCACCGGCGCCGACATCATCGCCCTCTCCTTCGTCCGCAGCGGCCGCGACATCGAAGACGTCCACCGCATCATGAAGGAGGAAGGCCGCCGCCTCCCCGTCATCGCCAAGATCGAAAAACCCCAGGCCGTCGACAACATCGACGACATCGTCGCCGCCTTCGACGGCATCATGGTCGCCCGCGGCGACCTCGGCGTCGAAATGCCCCTCGAACAAGTCCCCATCGTTCAGAAGCGCGCCATCAAACTCGCCAAGCGCAACGCCAAACCCGTCATCGTCGCCACCCAGATGCTCGACTCGATGATCGACAACTCCCGCCCCACCCGCGCCGAAGCCAGCGACGTCGCCAACGCCGTCATCGACGGCACCGACGCCGTGATGCTCTCCGGCGAGACAAGCGTCGGCAAGTACCCCATCGAGACGGTCCGCACGATGTCCCGCATCGTCGAGGCGGCGGAGGAGGACATCCTCGCCAAGGGCCTCCCGCCCCTCACCGACCGCAACAAACCCCGCACGCAGGGCGGCGCCGTCGCCCGCGCCGCCGCCGAAATGGGCGACTTCCTCGGCGCGAAGTTCCTCGTCGCCTTCACCCAGTCCGGCGACACGGTCAAGCGCCTCTCCCGCTACCGCTCCCCGATCCCGCTCCTCGCCTTCACCCCCGAACCGGCCACCCGCTCCCAGCTGAACCTCACCTGGGGCGTGGAAACCTTCCTCGGCCCGAAGGTCGGCTCCACGGACGAGATGGTCGCCCAGGTCGACGAGGAACTGCTCCGGATCGGCCGTTGCCAGAAGGGTGACGTGGTCGTGATCACGGCCGGCTCCCCGCCGGGAATCGCGGGCTCCACGAACCTGGTCCGCATCCACCACATCGGTGAGGACGACAGCCCCAAGTAGGCGGTCGGTTCTAGTACTTCGGCCCGACGTGGGCGTCCATGAGCGCTACGGACGCGCGTCGGGCCACGGAGATGTTCCATGCGTTGGGGTGCTTCCATGCCACGCCCACGGCATCCAGTGCATCGGTGAACATGCGCCGGATGTCGTCCGACTTGTTGGTGAAGAAGTACCTCGGGTATTCGTAGCGCTTGCGCGCACCGCCAATGAGCCGCGTGGTCCAATTGGTGATTCGGCAACCGTCGGAGTGGACGAGCCCTCGGATGAACCCCCAGGGGAACTCGCCCACGATGGACTGCTGCCAGGGTTGCAGGGCAATTTGTCGAAGGTGCTTCTTGCCTGGCGCGTGCTGCGGGAAGAGAACTCGCCAGCTCCGGTTGTAGCTGGTCACGCTGACGTACCCCTGTTGCTGCAGGGAGTACACCTTGCTCTGAGGGTGCACCTTGGTGATGGCTGTCCGGCACTCGTTGATGAGGCCGGGCCACGCGTCGGCGCAGGCTACGCGGAGATGGTGGCCACCGTGCGGGTGCTCGCTGAGACAGCCGTCGCCCAGGTATAGACCGAGCAGATATGCATACGCGGCTGGATCGGCCGGAGTGTCCCGCATCGGGGCACCAGCGATGCGAGGGAGCGGTTCGATGCGGGCCTGCCAGGAGCGGATGGCAGACCGGGATATGCCGGTTTCCTCGCTCGCGGAGTTCAAGCTGCGCCCTTGGGCGACGAGAGAAAGTGCTCGCTTGCGCGTTGCCATGTCGTACACGGGAGCGATCTTGCGAGTGATCCCGTCGCCGCGCATGAAAAAGGCGACACGCTCACACGTTTGTGTGGAGTGTCGCCAAAACCATGCGACCTTGGAATCCAAGGAAAAGTGCCCCGAGTCGGATTCGAACCGACACTGTATGGGTTTTGAATCCATTGCCTGCTGCCAGTTGGGCTACCGGGGCCTAACGAATCGAAGGTTTCCCCCGACCCGCTGCATGACCACCATACCGCAGCTAGGTACGCTCTTGGCAGCTGTATATGCCCCGTACCGAGGAGCCCCGTGACCACCCCCGAGTCGCCCCAGCCGTCCGTCGCCGACGACGACAAGTCGCACGTTCCGCCGCTGACGACCCGTGTCGTCATCGCCGAGGACGAAGCCCTCATCCGGCTCGACCTCAAGGAGATGCTGGAGGAAGAGGGCTACTCGGTCGTGGGCGAGGCCGGGGACGGGCAGAAGGCCGTGGAGCTGGCCCGGGAGCACAAGCCGGACCTGGTCATCCTCGACGTGAAGATGCCGGTCCTGGACGGGATCTCGGCCGCCGAGCAGATCGCGGCCGAGTCCATCGCTCCCGTACTGATGCTGACCGCGTTCTCGCAGCGCGACCTGGTGGAGCGGGCGCGGGACGCCGGGGCCATGGCGTACCTGGTGAAGCCGTTCAGCAAGAGCGATGTCGTCCCGGCCATCGAGATGGCCGTCTCGCGGTTCGCCGAGCTGAAGACGCTGGAGAGCGAGGTCGCCGACCTCACGCAGCGGCTGGAGACGCGGAAGCTGGTGGACCGGGCGAAGTCGATCCTGCAGACGCAGTACGGGCTGTCCGAGCCGGCCGCGTTCCGGTGGATCCAGAAGACGTCGATGGACCGTCGGCTGTCGATGCAGCAGGTGGCGGAGGCGGTCATCGAGGACGCCGAGGAGAAGAAGGCGGCGGCCAAGGAGCAGTAGGTCCGGGGCGTACGCAGAGGGGGCCCGGTCCGCGTGGTGTGCGCGGGCCGGGCCCCTTGGCCTGCGTGGGGGAGGGTCAGTCCTCGCCGAGGTACGCCTTGCGGACGGACTCGTCGTGGAGGAGGTCCTGTCCGGTGCCGGAGAGGACGACCTTGCCGATCTCCATGACGTGGCCCTGGTCGGCGAGGGAGAGCGCCGCCTGGGCGTTCTGTTCGACGAGCAGGATCGTCATGCCGGTGGAGCGGAGTTCGGTGATGGTCTCCATGATCTTCTGCATCATGATCGGGGAGAGGCCCATGGAGGGTTCGTCGAGCATGAGCAGTTTGGGCTGGGACATGAGGGCGCGGCCCATGGCGAGCATCTGCTGTTCGCCGCCGGAGAGGGTGCCTGCGGCTTGCTTTCGGCGTTCGCCCAGGATGGGGAAGAGGTCGTAGGCGCGCTGGATGTCCTTCTGGATGCCTTCTTTGTCGCTGCGCAGGAACGCTCCGAGCTGGAGGTTCTCGGTGATCGACAGCCGGGGGAAGATGTGGCGTCCCTCGGGGGAGTGGGCGAGTCCGAGGGCGACGATCTTGTGTGCGGGGATGCCGGAGAGCGGCTTGCCGTCGAAGGTGATCTTTCCGGCGGTGGGCTTGAGGAGGCCGGAGAGGGTGCGCAGGGTGGTGGTTTTTCCTGCGCCGTTGGTGCCGATGAGGGTGACGACCTGGCCTTCTTCGACGCTGAAGGAGATGCCCTTGACGGCTTCGATCTTGCCGTAGGAGACGCGGAGGTCCTCGACCTCCAGGAGGGCGGTCATGGGGTGTCTCCTTCGGTGCGGTTCGTGCGGGTGGTGCTGGGTGCGTCGGTGTCGTCGTGGGCGGCCTGGTCCTGGGCGGCGTGGTCCTCTGCGGCGTGGTCCTCGGCTGCTTGGACTTCGGCGGCTTCTTCGGCGCCGGGGGCGCCTTCGAAGGGGGTGCCGAGGTAGGCGGCGACGACGCGTTCGTCGGCCTGGACGACCTGGGGGGTGCCTTCGACGAGTTTTTCGCCCTGGACGAGGCAGGCGACGCGGTCGGAGAGGTTGAAGATGAACCGCATGTCGTGCTCGATGACGAGGACGGCGATGCCCATGTCGCGGATGGCGAAGACGAGTTCTTCGGCGGCGCGGGTTTCTTGCGGGTTCATGCCGGCGGTGGGCTCGTCGAGGAGGAGGAGTCCGGGGTCGCTGGCGAGTGCGCGGGCGATTTCGAGCTTGCGTTGTTCGCCGTAGGGGAGGTTGCGGGCGAGGTGCTTGGCCTTGTGGGCGAGGCCGGTGAACTCCAGGAGTTCCATGGCGCGTGCGGTGGACGCCTGTTCGGCCTTCTTGAAGCCGGGGCCGCGGAGGAGGGCGGAGAAGAGGCCTTCCTTGGTGCGGGTGTGGCGGCCGACGAGGACGTTCTCCAGGACGGTCATGTTGGAGAAGAGGCGGATGTTCTGGAAGGTGCGGGCGATTCCTGCCTGGGTGACGAGGTGGGGTTTGGGCGGCAGGACGGTGCCTTTGTAGCTGACCTTGCCTTCGGTGGGGATGTAGAGCCCGGTGAGGCAGTTGAAGAAGGTGGTCTTGCCGGCGCCGTTGGGGCCGATGAGGCCGACGATCTCGCCCGCGTTGACGGTGAGGTCGACGTTGCGTACGGCGGTGAGGCCGCCGAAGCGCATGGTGACGCCGCTGGCGTCGAGGACGGCGGTGGTGGTGGCTGTGGTGGTCGTCATGGTGTTCACGCCCCCGCCTTCGCGACGCCGGTGGTGGTGCCGGGTGGTGGGGCGTCCGGTGTCGGCTGTTGTTCGTGTTCGTGGAATTCGAGCTTTTTGCGGCGGTCGGCGATGAGGCCTTCGGGGCGGAAGCGCATGAGCAGGATGAGGGCGAGTCCGAAGAGGACGAGCTGGTAGTCCTGCATGAAGGCGAGCTTGGCCGGGATGAGGTAGAGGAGTGCGGCGCCGATGAGGGGTCCGGCGATGGTGCCCATGCCGCCGAGGATGACGGCGGCGAGGAGGAACGCCGAGTTGGGTGCCACGGATCCGGCGAACTGGTACTGCTCGGGGGTGACGCTGTACCCGAGGTGTGCCTGTACGGATCCGGCGAAGCCTGCGAGGGCGGCGCCGAGTGCGAAGGCGAGGAGCTTGAGCCGGAAGGCGTTGATGCCCATGGCGGTGGCGGCGGTTTCGTCCTCGCGGATGGCGACCCAGGCGCGGCCGATGCGGGATTCGGCGGAGCGGCGGAAGACGAGTACGACGATGACGGTGAAGAGCAGCATCAGCAGGAAGTAGTTGGAGGACCTGGTGAGGCTGAAGCCGAGGAAGTCGTGCTGGATGCCTAGGTCGAACCCGAGGATGTTGAGGTCGGGGACGTTGGTGACGCCGTTGGAGCCGTTGGTGATGTCGGGTCCGGTGACGCCGTTGAGGTTGAGGACGGTGATGCGGAAGATCTCGCCGAAGCCGAGGGTGACGATGGCGAGGTAGTCGCCGCGCAGTCGCAGGGTCGGTGCGCCGATGATGACGCCGAAGATGAGTGAGGCTGCGGCTCCGGCCAGGGCGGCTGCCCAGAAGGGGAACTTGACGTCGAAGGCGGAGCTGGCGGTGCCGGAGACGAGGGCTGCGGTGTACGCGCCGACGCCGAGGAAGGCGACGTAGCCGAGGTCGAGGAGTCCGGCGAGGCCGACGACGACGTTGAGGCCGAGGGCGACGGTGGCGAAGATGAGGACCTGGGCGCCGATGAGGGCGTACTGGTCGTTGGTCTGGGTGAAGGGGAAGCAGATCGCGGCGACCAGGGCGGCGATCATGGCGACCTTGCGGTGGGTGCCGGCGAGTTGGCTCAGGCGTCGCAGCAGGCCGGCTTTGCTGAGGGCGGCGAAGGCGAAGCCGACGGCGATGAGGAACCCGATGAAGAGTTCGGGGTATTCGATGTCGATGCCGTAGGCGAAGAGGGCGAGGCCTGCGGCGAAGACGCCGGTGATGACGAGGATCTCGGCCCAGCCGGGGAGCTTGTGGGGGGTGCGGGGCGCGGGTGCCTTGAGGGTGTGGCGGAGGCGTTCCCAGAGGCCGGTGGGGGGTTGTTCGCCGTGTGGGTCGTGGGGGAGGGCGAAGGCGCCGATGGTGGCGAGGAGTGCGCCGGTGCCGGAGATCCATGCGCCGGGTTCGAGGTTGACGAGGCCGCCGAGGACGACGGAGATGGCGCCCATGGTGAAGCCGGTGGTGCCGAGGGTGGCGAGCGCCAGGAGACGTACGGGGCTGTTGGTGCCGCCGGGGGTGAGCCAGCGCAGTCCTTTGATCCCGTACCCGGAGAGGGTGAACAGGAGGGTGAGGAGTGCGACGGTGAGGGTGAGGGTCTGGAGGCCGCCGGGGTAGCCGGTGACGGTGAGGTTGCCGGGGAATTCCTCGCTCCAGGTCCAGGCGAGGAAGGTGCCGGCGAGGGCGATCGCGGATCCGGCGAGTGCGGCGGCGCGCGCGGCGGTGGGGGGCAGCGGGATGAGGGGTGCGTCGCTGTCGTGGGAGTGGGTGGTGTCCGTGGTTTTGGTGAGGTTGGTCATGGTGGTCACGCCCGATCCGCGACGCGCTCGCCGAGCAGGCCCTGGGGCCTGACGAGGAGGACGATGATGAGGAGGCTGAAGGCCCAGACGTCCTTCCAGCTACCTCCGCCGAAGAGTTCCATGCCGGGGATTTCGGCGATGTATCCGGTGGCGAGGGCTTCGGCGACGCCGAGGACGAGGCCGCCGAGCATGGCTCCGTAGATGTTGCCGATGCCGCCGAGGACGGCTGCGGTGAAGGCTTTGAGGCCGAGCAGGAAGCCCATGCGGAAGCTGACTTGGCCGTTGTGGAGGCCGTATCCGACGGCGGCGACGGCGGCGAAGGCCGCGCCGATCGCGAAGGCGGTGACGATGATGCGGTCGGTGTTGATGCCCATGAGCTTGGCTGTGTCGGGGTCCTGCGCGGTGGCCTGCATGCCGCGGCCGGTGCGGGTTTTGTTGACGAAGAAGCCGAGGGCGATCATGGAGAGGGGTGCGGCGACGAGGAGGAAGACGCCGCCGGGCTGGAGGTCGGCGCCGAGAAGGCTGAGTGCTTCGCCCTCGAACTGGGGGAAGGGGTGGTCCTTCTTGGCGTCGGGGTACCACTGCCAGACGAGTTGCTGGAGGACGATGGAGAGCCCGATGGCGGTGATCAGGGGGGCGAGCCGTGGTGCGCCTCGCAAGGGGCGGTAGGCGAAGCGTTCCGCGGCGGTGGCCACGGCGACGGAGACGACCATTCCGCCGAGGATCATGAGGGGGATCGCGGCGCCGAGGGAGAATCCGGCGGGCAGGATCAGGTAGACGGTCAGGGCGCCGAAGCCGCCGACCATGAATATCTCGCCGTGGGCGAAGTTGATGAGCTGGACAATGCCGTAGACCATCGTGTAGCCGATCGCGATGAGACCGTACATCGCGCCGAGGATGAGTCCATTGGCCAGCTGTTGCGGCAGTTCGTGCACCGCAGGGCCTCCGTCAGTGGTTCGGAATATGGCACCGCGCGGGAGCGCTGTTGGCGCGCCCGCGCGGTTTGGGGATGGTGTGTGGGGTCAGGCGTGTGCCGGGGTTACGGCTTGTACGCCTCGCTGAACTTCGCTGCCCATTTGCCGTTCTCGACCTGGTAGGCGGTCATCATGGTGTTCGTGGTGTCGCCGTACTCGTCGAACGAGACGGGGCCGGTGACGCCGTCGAACTTGACCTTGGCCATGGCGTCGAGGACCTTGGGGCGCAGGTCGGCGGGGACCTTGCCGCCGTTGTCGGCGACGGCGATCTTCACGGCTTCGATGATCGCCCAGGTGGCGTCGTAGGTGCCGCCTCCGTAGGCCTCGTAGTCCTCCTTGTAGCCGGCCGCCTTGTAGTCGTCGATGAACTTCTTGGCGGAGTCGAGCTGCTCGACGGGCTTGCCGACGGAGGTGGCGAGGTCGCCCTCGGCCTTCTTGTTGAGCTTGAGGAAGTCGGCGCTGTAGATGCCGTCGCCGCCCATGAGGGGGATTTTGATGGCGTCCTTGAGCTGCTGGCTCAGGGGGCCGGCGGCGGGGTACTCGCCGCCGTAGTAGAGGGCCTTGGCGCCGGAGTTCTTGACCTTGGTGACGATGGCGTTGAAGTCGCGCTCTTCGGGGACGACGTGGTCCTCGCCGACGATCTTGCCACCGAGCTTGGTGAACTGCTCCTTGAAGGAGGCGGCGAGACCGGCGCCGTAGGTCTTCTGGTCGTCCATCAAGTAGACCTTGTCGATCTTCTTGGTGGTGTAGAGGTACTTCGCGGCGAAGGCGCCTTGCACCTGGTCGGTGGTGGCGGTGCGGAAGTAGGCGGCGAAGGGGCGCTTCTTGTCGCCAGTCTTCCAGTTGGGGCCCTGGGTCAGTTCGGTTCCGGTGTTGGCCGGGGAGACCTGAGTGAGTTTGGCGTCGGTGAAGGGCTTCTGCATCACCTGGGCGATGCTGGAGTTCAGCGGGCCGACGACGCCGATGACCTTTTTGTCGCTGATGAACTTGGCGGCGTTCTGCTGGCCGACGTTGGGCTGCGCCTGGTCGTCGAGGGGCTGGGTGACGAATTCGACGCCGGGAACGGTGTTGTTCTTGTTGGCGGTATCGGCGGCGAGGTCGGCGGAGTTGCGGATGCCGAGGCCCAGTGCGGAGAGGTCACCGCTGGTGGGGGAGTCGACACCGATGACGACCTTGGTCTTGCTGTCGCCCTTGTCGCCGCCGCCGCCCTTGTCGTCGCGGGAACCGCAAGCGGTGAGCGTCAGTGCTCCGGTGGTGAGCACTGTGGTGAGTATGAGCAAAGAACGGTGTCGCACGAAGGGGTCCTTTCCCTGGCGCGGCTTCCTCCGCGTGAGGAGCCGTGTCGATCGCCGGGCCGTACTCGGGTGGTGCTGAATGCGGTGCTGTGGCGACGCGCCCGGCGGCGCGGTGACTGGCCGTGACTCTAAGCGCAGGTGGGGGTGGCTGGGAGCGGCGTGGGCAGGATGTGACGCTCTTGTTATGCCGTGGCCATGGGTGGGGGGTGCGTGCGGGGTTTTTCGGGCCCTTCTTCGGGGTCCCGGAGTCTCGAATACCGAGAAGTCCCAGCTGAGTTAAGGGGCTTGAAGGGCTCATGGTGCTGTCAGTCCGCTATGCGGACAAGTTGTGCAGGTGGGGTCGCCCGCAGGCTTCCCGGTGCGCTGGAAGAAGGGGTTCCGTTTTTTCCGACTGTGACTCTGTGTAACTTTTCTGCGGCATCCGGACGGCAATTCCCGGTAAACGGTCACTGTCCGGCGGATCCGGCGCCGGTGCCGGGTGTCGGCGCCCGTGCATACGGGCCCGTTCCTCCGGGCTTGTGCCTCGGGTCTGCGCGTGGGGCCCGGGGTCCCCGGCCGCACCGGGTCAGTGCCAGGGGGTGCCGCTCGGCGTGCCGACGCGGTACCGCTCGGCGCAGGCGCTTTTTGTGCGTGCGGTGATGAGTTCCTCGGCTGCCGCCTCGCCTGCCCGCTCGCGCTCCTCGCGTGCCGCCGCCATGACGGTGAGGACGATGGTGTTCTGCGCGTTGGAGAGGCCCTCCTTCATGTAGTCGCCCGTGCCGCGCCCCGCGAGCCGCTCGCGAACCCAGTAGGAGGTCAGGTTCGCGCAAATCTCCGCGGGCGGGGTGGTGGTCAGTGCGGGGAAGGAGGGCGTCCGTGCGGCGGCGGGCGGCGGCTGTTCCCGGTCCGGGCCGCCGCAGCCGCCAGTCAGCGCCATGACGGCGAGGGCGGTCGCCGCGGCGGCGCCGGGGCGAGTGCGTCGAGTCATCTGCCCAACATAGAAGGGGAGTTGTCGTACGCAAGGGTGCTGAGGCCGTTGCGCTGCCGCTGTCCGGTGGCGGCCTGGGCCCGTGGCCGCCGCGCGGGGTGCGGCAACGTGCCGGCTGCACCGGTGTGGGCGTGCCGGGGTCGCCCCGGCACGTCTCGCGGAAACGGGTGGGGCGCGGGGAAGGGGCTCCGCCCTCTGGTGCGTGCGGGGTGCAAGCGGTGGAATGTGTGCGCGCTCAGCGCGTGGTCGTCACATTCCTGCGCCCCTCTGGAGGCCGGCACGATGGCGGGATCGAACGGAACGTCTGCGCGAACGGTGCGTACGGTGCGTACCGTACGCAAGTGGGGCATGGCGGCGCTGGCCGCTTCGCTCCTTGCCGCGCTGCCCACCCCTGCCGCCGCTCGGGCGGCGGAGGAGCCGAAGCCGGCGCTGAAGATCGTCGGCAACGCGACGCAGCCGGTGTTCTCCCGCGCCGACGCAGTACACCAGCAGGTCGACATCGAGACCGAGGTGGACAGTGACCACGACGGGAAGCGCGACACGATCCGGATGCGCATCCTGCGGCCCAAGGAGACGGACGCCGGGCTGAAGGTCGCCACGATCATCGAGGTCAGTCCGTACTGGGGCGGTGGCCCCGACGTCCCCTTCCACGACGTCGACCTGGACGGCGACGGGCTGCCCGCGGGCACGCGGCTGCGCGAGGACGCCCGGCAGCCGTCCCTGGCGGCGGCCGGCCCGGTGACGTACAGCGGGTACTACGACAACTACTACCTGCCCCGCGGCTACGCGGTCGCCCAGGTCGACAGTCTGGGTTCGGGGGCCGCGACCGGCTGCTCCACCTCCGGCGGGCGCAACGAGACGCTCGGCGCGAAGGCCGCCGTGGACTGGCTGGCCGGGCGTGCGAAGGGCTGGGACCCGGAAGGGGAGCCCGTCGGCGCCACCTGGTCGACGGGTGACTCGGCGATGATGGGCATCTCGTACAACGGGACCCTGCCGACCGCCGTGGCCTCGACCGGCGTCAAGGGGCTGAAGGCGATCGTGCCGATCTCGGGGATCTCCTCCTGGTACGACTACTACCGGGCCGGCGGCGGGGTCGTCGCGCCGGGCGGCTACCAGGGCGAGGACACCGACATCCTCGCCAAGGGCGTCAACAGCCGTACCCGCCCCGAGGTGTGTGCGCCGGTGCACGACGCGCTGACCGCCCGGCAGGACAGGGTGACCGGGGACTACGGCCTGTTCTGGCGGGAGCGGGACTATCTGCCGGACGTGCGGCGGATCAGGGCCGGTGTCTTCGTCGTGCACGGCTTCAACGACTGGAACGTCAAGCCCAAGCAGTCGGTCCAGCTGTGGGAGGCGCTGAAGAAGCACAGGGTGCCGCGCAAGATGTGGCTGCACCAGGCGGGGCACAGCAACCCGATGCCGCTGCGCATGGAGGAGTGGCTGCGCCAGACCCACCAGTGGTTCGACCACTGGCTGTACGGGCTGAGGAACGGCGTTCTGGACGAGCCGAAGGTGGACGTGGAGCAGGCCGACTTCAGCTGGAAACGGCAGGCGGAGTGGCCGGCCCGGGGAACGCGTGAGCAGACGCTGCGGCTGAACCGGGACGGGCTGTCGGCGTTGCCGGGGCTGCCGGTCGGGCAGTCCCTGACGGACGCGGGCCGCACGGTGCGGGCCGAGGACCTGGTGGCGTCGCCGGACGCCGCGAACGCGAACCGTCTCGCCTACACGACGGGGGTGCTGCGCCGGGACCTGCGGATCAACGGGGTGCCGCGGGTGTCGGTGCGGGCGTCGTTGCGGGGGACCTCGCCGTACGTGACGGCGCTGCTGGTGGACTACGGGAGGGACGAGCGGGCGACGGCGGGCACGGTGGCCGACACCGCGCAGCCCGCCGTCTGCTACGGGCAGGGTGTTCCGGGCGACACCGGGTGCGCGTACCGCAGCAGACACCGTACGGAGAGCGCCGACTACAAGATCGTGTCGCGGGGGTGGCTGGACGTCCGCAACCGCCATTCCCTCTCCCGCCAGGACAAGGTGGTGGAGGGCCGTGAGTACGGGCTGAGGTGGGACATGGAGCCGCAGGAGTACGTCTTCAAGAAGGGGCACCGTCTGGGCGTGGTGCTGATTTCGACGGACTACGACTACACCTTGCGTTACCCGGCCGGGACGACGATGTCGGTCCGGGCCGGGGTGAGCAGTGTGACGCTGCCGGTCAGCCCGTGACGGCGGCGGTGGCGGCGGCCGGGTCGGTCTCGCGGAGCATGCAGGTCAGGCGGGCTGTGCAGACCCGCTTGTCGTGCTCGTCGGTGATGACGACCTCGTAGGTGGCGGTGGAGCGTCCGCGGTGGACGGGGGTGGCGACGCCGGTCACCAGTCCGCTGCGGGCGCCCCGGTGGTGGGTGCAGTTGAGGTCGACGCCGACGGCGATCTTCGTGCTGCCGCCGTGCAGCATGGCGCCCACCGAGCCGAGGGTTTCGGCGAGTACGGCGGAGGCGCCGCCGTGCAGGAGTCCGTACGGCTGGGTGTTGCCCTCGACGGGCATGGTGCCCACGACGCGGTCGGCGGACGCCTCGACGATCTCGACGCCCATGCGGGTGCCGAGGTGGCCGGCGGAGAAGAGCGCGGGCAGGTCGACGCCGAGGGCGGCGTACTCGTCGAGTACCGCCTGCGGGAACTTCGCGGTGGACTGCTCACCCATGGGACAGGCTCCGTTCGATGGACACGGCCGTCGGTTCTCCGAGCGAACGCTCAGACGGTCGGTGATTGTTCCAGACGGACGACGACGGACTTGCTGGCGGGGGTGTTGCTGGTGTCGGCGGTCGCGTCGAGGGGGACCAGGACGTTGGTCTCCGGGTAGTAGGCGGCGGCGCAGCCGCGGGCGGTCGGGTAGTGGACGACGCGGAAGCCGGGGGCGCGCCGCTCGACGCCGTCCTTCCACTCGCTGACCAGGTCGGTGTACGAGCCGTCCGGGAGGCCGAGTTCGGCGGCGTCCTGCGGGTTGACGAGGACGACGCGGCGGCCGTTCCTGATACCGCGGTAGCGGTCGTCGAGGCCGTAGACGGTGGTGTTGTACTGGTCGTGGGAGCGCAGGGTCTGGAGCAGCAGCCGCCCGGCGGGCAGCCGCGGGTGTTCGACGGGGGCGGCGGTGAAGTGGGCCTTCCCGGTGGCGGTGGGGAAGCGGCGCTCGTCGCGCGGTCCGTGGGGGAGGGTGAATCCGCCGGGCCGGGCGGCTCGGGCGTTGTAGTCCTCGAAGCCGGGGACGACGCGGGAGATCCGGTCGCGGATGGTCGCGTAGTCCTGCTCGAAGTCCTCCCAGGGGGTGCGGGAGGCCGGGCCGAGGGTGGCGCGGGCCATGCGGGCGACGATGGCGGGTTCGGACAGCAGATGCGTGCTCGCGGGCGGCAGGTTTCCGCGGGAGGCGTGGACCATGCTCATGGAGTCCTCGACCGTGACGAACTGCTTGCCGCTCCGCTGCACGTCCTTGTCGGTGCGGCCCAGGGTGGGCAGGATCAGGGCGCGGGTGCCGGTGACCACGTGCGAGCGGTTGAGTTTGGTCGAGACGTGGACGGTGAGGCGGGCCTTGCGCATGGCGGCCTCGGTGACGTGGGTGTCGGGGGAGGCGGCGACGAAGTTGCCGCCCATGGCGAAGAACACCTTGGCGTCGCCGTCGCGCAGTGCCCGGATGGCGCGCACCACGTCGTATCCGTGATGCCTGGGCGAGGTGATGCCGAATTCCTTGTCGAGGGCGTCCAGGAAGGCCGGTGCGGGGCGTTCGAAGATGCCCATGGTGCGGTCGCCCTGGACGTTGGAGTGCCCGCGCACCGGGCACACGCCCGCACCCGTGCGGCCGATGTTGCCCCGCAGCAGGAGGAAGTTGACGACTTCGCGGATGGTCGGTACGGAGTGCTTGTGCTGGGTCAGCCCCATCGCCCAGCAGACGACGATCCGCTCGGCGGAGAGCACCATGCGCAGGGCGCGTTCGATGTCGGCGCGCTCCAGCCCGGTCGCGGTCAGTGTCTCGTCCCAGTCGGCGGCTTTCGCGGCTGTCGCGAACTCCTCGAAGCCCTGGGTGTGCGCGCGTACGAAGGGTTCGTCGACGGCGCCCTCCGTCTCCAGGAGGAGCTTGTTGAGGAGGCGGAAGAGTGCCTGGTCGCCGCCGAGGCGGATCTGGAGGAAGAGGTCGGTGAGGGCGGTTCCCCTGAGCATGCCCTGCGGGGTCTGCGGGTTCTTGAAGTGCTCCAGTCCCGCTTCGGGCAGCGGGTTCACCGAGATGATCTTCGCGCCGGTGTGCTTGGCCTTCTCCAGGGCGGTCAGCATGCGCGGGTGGTTCGTGCCGGGGTTCTGCCCGGCGACGATGATCAGTTCGGCCTGGTGGAGGTCTTCGAGGGAGACGCTGCCCTTGCCGATGCCGAGGGTCTCGGTGAGGGCGGACCCCGAGGACTCGTGGCACATGTTGGAGCAGTCGGGGAGGTTGTTCGTGCCGAACTCGCGGGCGAAGAGCTGGAGGAGGAAGGCTGCTTCGTTGCTGGTGCGGCCCGAGGTGTAGAAGACGGCCTCGTCCGGGGAGTCGAGCGCCGCCAGCTCGCGTCCGATGAGGTCGAACGCGTACTCCCAGCTCACCGGCTCGTAGGTGTCCGAGCCCTCCGCCAGGTGCATGGGTTCGGTGAGACGGCCCTGCTGCCCCAGCCAGTACCCGCTGCGGCCGGCGAGGTCGGAGACCGGGTGGGCGGCGAAGAACGCGGGGGTGACGCGGCGGACGGTGGCTTCCTCGGCGACGGCCTTCACGCCGTTCTCGCAGAACTCCGCCGTGTGCCGTTTGTCCTCCTCGGGCCAGGCGCAGCCGGGGCAGTCGAAGCCGTCCTTCTGGTTGACCTTGAGGAGGGTGCGGGCGGCGCGGACGGTGCCCATCTGCTGCTGGGCGAAGCGCAGGCTGTGCGCGACGGCGGGCAGCCCGGCGGCGGCGTGCTGGGGGGACGCGACCTGCGGCGCGTCCTGGACCGGGTCCCCTGCGGGCGGCTTCGCTGCCATGGCGCTCCCCTTCGAGCGGTGGGTGGTGCGACTGCGTGCGGTACGTCTTCGATCCTGTCACGGGGCACCGACAGCCGGCCCCCGAGGGGCGGGGCTCGACCGATGCGCGGGCGGGATTGTCAGTGGCGCCGCCTAGGATCGGGGGCGTGGCAAAGACAGCAGCGAAGAAGACCGCAGACCTCCCCGCAGCCGAGCAGGGGAGCCGACCCCGCCTGCTCCTCATGGACGGGCACTCCCTGGCGTACCGGGCGTTCTTCGCGCTGCCCGCGGAGAACTTCACGACCGCGAGCGGCCAGCCGACGAACGCCGTCTACGGGTTCGCTTCGATGCTCGCGAACACCTTGCGCGACGAGGCGCCGACGCATTTCGCGGTGGCGTTCGACGTTTCCCGCAAGACGTGGCGGTCCGAGGAGTTCCCCGAGTACAAGGCGAACCGCTCGAAGACCCCCGACGAGTTCAAGGGGCAGGTCGAGCTGATCGGCGAGCTCCTGGACGCGATGCACGTGGACCGGTTCGCGATCGACGGGTTCGAGGCGGACGACGTCATCGCGACGCTCGCCACGCAGGCCGAGGCGGCCGGTTTCGACGTGCTGATCGTGACCGGCGACCGTGACTCGTTCCAGCTGATCAGCGAGCACGTCACCGTGCTCTACCCGACCAAGGGCGTCTCCGAGCTGACCCGGTTCACTCCGGCGAAGGTCGAGGAGAAGTACGGGTTGACGCCGCAGCAGTACCCGGACTTCGCGGCGCTGCGCGGCGACCCGTCCGACAACCTCCCGGGCATCCCGAAGGTCGGCGAGAAGACCGCCGCGAAGTGGATCAACGAGTTCGGTTCGTTCGCGGAGCTGGTGGCGCGCGCCGAGGAGGTCAAGGGTGTCGCCGGGCAGAACTTCCGCGACCACCTCGACGCGGTGAAGATGAACCGCAAGCTCACCGAGATGGTGCGGGACGTGGAGCTGCCCAAGGGGCCGGCCGAGCTGTTGCGCGCACCGTACGACCGCGATGCGGTGGCCGGCGTCCTGGACGTTCTGGAGATCCGCAACCCGTCGCTGCGCGAGCGCCTGTACGCCGTGGACCCGGGAGCCGCCGAGGAGGAGGCCGCCGCTCCGGCCGCCGGTCTCCAGCTCGACGGCACGGTGCTGGGGACCGGCGAGGTCGCCCCGTGGCTGGCGGAGCACGGCGCGCAGCCGCTCGGCGTCGCCACCGTCGACACGTGGTCGCTGGGCGCCGGTGGCGTCACCGAGATCGCGTTGGCCGCCGCGGACGGGGCAGCCGCCTGGTTCGACCCGGCCCAGCTCGACGAGGCCGACGAGAAGGCCGTCGCCGCCTGGTTCGCCGGCGCGGACAGCCCGAAGGTCCTGCACAACGCCAAGGGCGTGATGCGGGTCCTGCCCGAGCACGGCTGGCGGCTCGCCGGGGTCACCATGGACACCGCGCTCGCGGCGTACCTGGTCAAGCCGGGACGACGCTCCTTCGCGCTGGACGCCCTGTCGGTGGAGTACCTGGGCCGTGAGCTGGCGCCGGCCGCCGCCGCGGAGGGCCAGTTGGCGTTCGGCTCCGAGGAGGACGACCGGGCCGAGGCGGACGCCCTGATGGGGCAGGCGCGCACGATCCTCGACCTGGGCGAGGCGTTCACGGGGAAGCTCAAGGAGGTGGGCGCGGCGGAGCTGCTGCACGACGTGGAGCTGCCGACCTCGATCCTGCTGGCCCGTCTGGAGCGGCACGGCATCGCCGCCGACCGGGCTCATCTGGAGGCGATGGAGCGACAGTTCGCGGCTTCGGTGCAGCAGGCGGTGGGCGAGGCGCACGACGCGGCGGGGCGCGAGTTCAACCTGGGCTCGCCCAAGCAGCTCCAGGAGATCCTCTTCGGCGAGCTGGCGCTGCCCAGGACGAAGAAGACGAAGACCGGCTACACGACGGACGCGGACGCCCTGGCGTGGCTGGCGGCGCAGACCGAGCACGAGCTGCCGGTGATCATGCTGCGCCACCGGGAACAGGCGAAGCTGCGGGTGACCGTCGAGGGCCTGATCAAGACGATCGCCGCCGACGGCCGCATCCACACCACCTTCAACCAGACGGTGGCGGCGACGGGACGGCTGTCGTCCACGGAGCCCAACCTCCAGAACATCCCCGTGCGCACCGACGAGGGCCGGGCGATCCGGCGCGGCTTCGTCGTCGGCGAGGGCTACGAATGCCTGATGACGGCGGACTACAGCCAGATCGAACTGCGGGTGATGGCGCACCTGTCGGAGGACGCCGGGCTGATCGAGGCGTTCAAGTCCGGTGAGGACCTGCACACCACGGTCGCCTCCCAGGTGTTCGGGGTGGACCGGGAGGCGGTCGACCCGGAGATGCGCCGCAAGATCAAGGCGATGTCGTACGGCCTGGCGTACGGGCTGTCGGCGTTCGGCCTCTCGCAGCAGCTGAACATCGACGCGGGGGAGGCCCGCGGTCTGATGAACACCTTCTTCGAGCGGTTCGGCGGGGTGCAGGACTACCTCCAGCGCGCCGTGGAGGAGGCCCGCGCCACGGGCTACACCCAGACGATGCTCGGCCGCCGTCGCTACCTCCCCGACCTCAACAGCGACAACCGTCAGCGCCGCGAGATGGCCGAGCGGATGGCGCTCAACGCCCCTATCCAGGGCACCGCCGCCGACATCGTGAAGGTCGCGATGCTGAACGTGGACGCGGCGCTGGAGAAGGCCGGGCTCACCTCGCGGATGCTGCTCCAGGTGCACGACGAAATCGTGCTGGAGATCGCGAAGGGCGAGCGGAAGCAGGTCGAGGAGATCGTCCGCCGCGAGATGGCGGGAGCCGTCCAGCTGCGGGCTCCGCTGGACGTGTCGGTGGGCGTCGGCGCGGACTGGGAGTCCGCCGCGCACTGACCGTGCGCGGACCCGCGGAGGGTGCGGCGGCCGGGGCTCGCCCGGCCGCCGTCGAGGGCCCGCCCCGGTGCGCGCTCAGTGCGACCGGGTACGGGGGCGGGCCCTCGCCACGTCCTCGCCGGGCAGCGCCTCCCGGGGTGCCGCCTCCCGGAGTGCGGCCCGCCGCCACCGGCGGACCAGCGCCGCGTGGAGCAGCAGGCCCACCAGCAGTCCCGCGCCGGCGCCGAAGCAGATCGTCGGCACGTAGTCGAAGGGCCGCAGCGGGACGCTCTGGTGCGCAGCCCAGCGCACGCACCGGATCACCGCTCCGAGCACCGCGCACCCCACCAGCAGGGCGCCCCCGGCCGTCCGCTGCCGTGCGGTCAGCAGCGGCACACCGTCGAGGGAGCCGCCGGCGGGCTGCCGGCGCAGCGCCGTGAGCAGGAACCAGCCGAGCCCGAGGGCGGCCAGCGCGGACGATCCGTACTGGGCGTAGGTGTAGAGCGGCAGCCCCGCGTACACCGCCCCGAGGACCGGGAAGAGCTCCATGCCGAGCCGTCCCGGGTGCGTGAAGAGGTCCCAGGTGACGTGCGTGAGCGCGCCGAGGACGGCCGACAGCACGAACTTCCCCACCAGGGCAAGCGACACGGCCCCCCACCTGGCCCCGCGCAGCAGCCCGTACACCCTTCCCTGCCGCCGGCGCGGCAGCAGCGCCACCAGCGGGGACCGCACCAGCACCCACAGCCACACCAGCGCCGCCGTGCACAGCACGTCCACGGTGAGGATGCCCAGCAGCGAGTGCGTGAGGCTGCCGAACTCCATGCCGCCCGGGACACCGGAAGCGGCGTAGTACGTCAGGTCCGGGGCGAAGGAGCCGGCGACCAGCGCCGAGGGCAGCAGCGGGCCGCGACCGGTGCCGTCACGGCGGATTCCGGGCAGCACGGCCGCCGCATGACTGAGTGTGAACGGCACGTACGCCCCCAGGTTGACAGGTGTGGAAGTCTGCTGCTGTTCGACCGCTGACGATCATTGGCGTCAAGTATGCGCGGAGACGCGAAGGTGTCGAAGTGGTGAAAAGCGCTCAGGAGCCGGTTATACGGGGCCGTGAGTTGTCGTAGTGTCACGTGGGTCGTCGCGCTGGGGAGCGCGTACCGCCGTCGATGGGGAGGGACCACTCGCATGGCAGCACAGTTCGGTCGCCGGTTGCGCAAGGGAGCGACCACGACAGCGGTCGCGGCGATAGCCGTGGCCGCTCTGTCGGCGTCACAGGCTCCCGGCGCCCCGGCGAGTCCGTACAGCGGGCAGGCGGCCGGCGCGCAGCCCGCGCCCGAGTCCGCGGCGTCCGGCAACTCCCCGTACTACACCGACCTCCCGCCGCTGAGCACCCCCCGCGAGCCCGGGACGGGCACGGACAAGCCCGGCACCGGTGGCACCACCCCGGCGGGTGAGGCGGAAGCAGGTCTTCCGGCCACCGTCCTGGACGCGTACAAGAAGGCGCAGGCGGCCGTCGAGGCGGCCGACCCCTCGTGCCGCCTCCCGTGGCAACTCCTCGCCGCCATCGGCAAGGTGGAGTCCGGGCACGCACGCGGCGGCCAGGTCGACGCGCAGGGCAACACCACCGGCGTGATCCGCGGCCCGGTCCTCAACGGCATCGGCTTCGCCAACATCCGGGACACCGACGACGGCGAGTTCGACGGCGACACCACGTACGACCGGGCGGTCGGCCCGATGCAGTTCATCCCCTCGACCTGGGCCCGCAACGGCAAGGACGGCAACGGCGACGGCCGCAAGGACCCCAACAACATCTACGACGCGGCGCTCGCCGCCGGGCACTACCTCTGCGCGGGCTCCCGGGACATGACGAATCCCGAGGACCGCGACAAGGCGATACTCAGCTACAACCGCTCGCGGGAGTACCTGCGGACCGTCCTGTCCTGGTTCGACTACTACAACCGCGGCACCCACGAGGTCCCGGACGGCACCGGCGTCCAGCCCGTCACCCCGGAGCCCGACAGCCACCGCGGGACCCCCGTCGGCGCCGGCAGTGCGGGCCAGGGCACGAAGCCCGGCACCAGCACCCCCACTCCGCCGCCGGCCCCGGGAACCCCCACGCCGCCCGCACCGGGCGGCAAGCCCACCCCGACCCCGCCGACCTCCCCTCCGACCTCTCCGCCCACCACGCCTCCCACGACCACGCCCACCACCCCGGCCGGGGCGGCCCGGCTGGTCGTGGCCGGCGGGCAGAAGCCCACCGCGGTCGCGGGCGGAAAGTTCGCCGCCCGCCCGGCCGTGCGCACACTGTCCGCCACGGGCAAACCGGTGGCGGGGATCAAGGTCGTCTTCACGGTCGTCGGCGCCACCGAGGCCCGCTTCCCGGGCAACGCGCTGCGCACCGCCGTCACCACCGGCAAGGACGGCCTCGCGACCGCGCCGGTCCTCGCGGCGGGCGACAAGGCCGGCTCGTTCGTGATCCGGGCCACCGCGCCCGGCGCTCCGGCCGCCGAGTTCTGGGCATCGGTCACGGCCAAGCCCGCCCCGGCGCCGAAGGCCGACACGTTGGTCCGTACCTCCGACACGGAGGTCGAGGCCGAGGCCGGGACCGTGTTCGCCACCGCGATCGAGGTGAGGGTCACTGCTGACGGCAAGGCCCTCGCGGGAGCGAAGGTGTCCGCCGTGATCGTGGGCACCAAGGGTCCGTACTTCAAGGCGGAGGACGGCACGGCGGTCCGCACGCTGGGCGCGCTCACCACGGACACGGACGGCACGCTGACCCTGCCGGAGCTGTACGCGGACGACGCGCCCGGTACGTACGTCCTGCGCATCGTCGCGGACGGCGTCGTGCTGAACGTCGAGCTGACGGTCACCGCGAAGCCGACCACGCCTCCGACCGCCCCGCCCACGCAACCCCCGACGACGACGCCCACCACCCCGACACAGACCCCGACGGGGTCCGCCTCGCCGACGGGCACGGCGACGCCGTAAGCAGCGCACGATCCGGAGCGGGGGCGGGGGACGAGACCCGGCTCTCGCCCCGCGTTCCGCCCCGCGCCCCGCACCGCGTCCTGGCGGTGCCGCACCCCGACTCGCACCGCTTCCCGCCCTGCCCCGCACGGCACCCTGGCCTGCCCCGCACGGCACCGTGACGTGCAGCACCCCGGCCCGTACGGGTTTCTGCGCCAGCCCGCCCCGCCCCGTGACGTGCAGCACTCCAGTCCGTCTCGCGCCTCGGGCCCCTCGCCCCGGCCGGGGCCACGACGCGCAGCGCACCCGGTCCCGCACCGCCCCGCGCCCCGCGCCATGGCCCGCGCCGCACCCCCCGCGTCCCGATCCGCGCCGCGCAACCTGTTCCCCTCTCGCGTCGCCGTTGCTACGGTGCCCCCTCCCCAACGTTCCTGACGGAGTGTCAGTAACCCGCACCGGGAGGGAGACGGGTCGTGCGTGCCCTCATCGCCGCAGCCCTGGGACTCATCGCCGCGTTCGCCCTGGTCCTCACCCTCACGGCGATCGGCGCCCCGACCGGCGAAACCTCGCCGAAGCCGCTGCTGACCACCGTCCCGGGCCCGAAGAACTGACGGGGGAGGACGAGGATGCGCCGCACGTCCGCCCTGATCCTGCTCGCGCTCGCCGTCTTCTTCGCCGCACTCTCCCCGCTCCTGCGCTGGTACGCCTTCCCTCGCCTGGCCAAGGTCCCGCCCCACCAGTACCAGGAGGTGGTCCTGGAGGCGAAGCCGGCGACGCTCGTCGACTACGCCACGATGCGGCCCCGGCAGGTCGAGAAGCTGACCGTCGTACAGACCCTCAAGGGCAACGTCGAGGAGTCCGAGAGGATCGAGGCGGGCACCGACCGGGACGTCGTCGTCTGGGACGCACTGACCTACGTGGCGGGGCCCGACGGGAAGATGGTCTCCGCCATCCCCGAGCGCTACATCTTCGACGCCCACACCCAGGACCCGGTGCACGTTCCCGGCGAAATGGTCGACGGCGACCCGGTGGAACGCCGCGGCATCGAGTACAAGTGGCCCTTCCTCACCGAGAAACGCGACTACGAGTACTACGACTACCGGGTCCGTCGCGCCGCCCCCATCCATTACCGGGGAACGCAGGAGTTCCGCGGTCTGGAGGTCTACTACTTCGAGCAGACCATCCCGTGGACCAAGGTGACCTACCCCAGGAAGATGCCGGTACCGGGCCTCGACTCCACCAAGCTGGAGAAGGAGACCGGCACGACCATGTGGTACACGACGAAACGGATGTTCTGGGTCGACCCGGTCACCGGGGCGCCCGTCAACGGGGAGGAGATCCACCGGGAGGAGATGCGGGGCGGCAGCCTGTTGGGTGGCCGCGACAAGATCACCGCGTTCGCGGGACACGTCAGGATGAGGGCGGACTACGTGGATGCCACGGTCGCCCTCGTCAAGTCCCAGCGCACACAGGTGCTCCTGCTGACGTCGTACCTTCCGTGGGGCTTCCTCGGCCTGGGCCTCGCTCTGCTGGAAGCGGCACTGTGGGTGGAGGCCCGGGGGCGCGGCGGTGCGGGATCATCCCGGGTGCGTGGGACAGCGGGAGCATGAGGGCTGCGGAGCCGGGGTGCTGGCTGCTCCGTCGAGGACGGGGGACACCCGCGCGTCCGGTCGGCGCCTGCGCACGGGGCGGATCGGCTCCCGCACGATCGGCCCGCACCCGCCCACGCGACCCTCCCCGCAGCTGCACCGCCCGCCACCTGAACCGTGACCCGACTGCACGGTGACCCGCCTGCCCTGTGCCCGACCCCGTGCCGTGACCCGCCTGCCCTGCCACCCGCTTGCCCTGCCGCCCACATGCACCGCCTCGATCCGCCGGCCGCCCGTACGCCCCGTTGTCCGCCCCTACCCCCGCAGCCTCGCCTTCGTGAAGCGCGTCGCTTCCACCCCCATCGGGTCCTCCGGCCAAGGATGCTTCGGGTACCGTCCCCGCAACTCCGCCCGTACTCCCCGGTACCCCTCCTTCCAGAAGGACGCCAGATCGGCGGTGACCGCAGCGGGCCTGCCCGCCGGGGACAGCAGGTGCACGAGTACCGGGACCTCCGCCGTGCCCCCCACCCGCGGCGTCCGGGCCAATCCGAACATCTCCTGCAACTTCACCGCCAGCACCGGCTGTTCGCCGCCGTAGTCCACCCGGATACGCGACCCGCTCGGCACCTGGATGCGCTCCGGCGCGTACTCCTCCAGTCGGCCCGCCTCACCGCCGGCCCACGGCAGCAAGCGCGGCAACGCCTGCCCGGCGTCGATGCGCCCCAGGTCCGCCCGGCGCCGCGCACGCGACAGTTCCGGCTCCAGCCATGCATCCGTATGTCCGGACAAGGAGGCGTCGGAGACGTCGGGCCACGGCGCCCCCAGCACCCTGTGCAGGAAGGCCAGGCGCTGCCGAAGCCCTTCCGCGTCCCGCGTCCACCGCAACAGCCCGAGCCCCTCCCGCCGCAGTCCCTCCCGCAGCGCCTCGTGCACGCGCGCGCGTGGCGCGTCCCGCAACGGCCGTACGGACAACTCCACTGCGCCCAGTCGTTCCACCCGCCGGACGACGACGTCGCCGTTCTCCCAGCGCACTTCCTCCTCCTCCACCCGAACGTGCTCGGCCGCCAGGCGTGCGGTGTCCTCGTCCACCACCGCCGCGAGCCGCACCCGCGCGGACGCCGTGTGCGCCGGCCGGTCCGCGACCGCCACCGCCAGCCACGGGGCGCTGCGCAGCCGCGACCCCTCGCCGACCTCGGCACCCGTTCCGGACACCATCAGGAACGCACCCGCACCCCGCGCCCTCGCCAACCGTTCGGGGAAGGCCAGGGCCGCCACCAGACCGGCCACGGAATCGTCCCCTCCGGAACCCGCGCCGCCCCCGCCCGTACCCGCGCGCCGTCCCGGCCCCTTCGCGGAGCCGTCCCCCTCGGCCCCCGCCACCCCCGAAGCCAGCCTCCGCGCCTCCTGCCGCCATCGGGCCCCGTACGCGTCGTTGCCGCGCCTCGCCGCCCGCCAGGCGTCCGCCAGGTCGTCCCCGTACTCCCACGGCGGCTCCTCGCTCAGCAGCGCCACCACCTCCGCCGCCCGCCGTGCCCCGACCTCCCGGGCGCCGTCCAGCAGCGCCCGTCCCAGCCGGGGGTGCAGTCCGAGACGCGACAGCCGCACGCCGCGCTGCGTGGCCCGGCCCTCCGGGTCCACCGCGCCGACGGCGGACAGGACCTCACGGGCCGCCGCCATCGCCCCGGCCGGAGGAGCGTCCAGCAGGGCGAGCCCGGACGCGTCCGGATCGCCCCAGCAGGCCGCCTGGAGCGCGAAAGCCGTCAGATCGGCCACCTTGATCTCCGGGTTGGGGAAAGCGGGCAGCCGGGCCTCCTCCGCCTCGTCCCAGCAGCGGTACGCCGCTCCCGGGGCCTCCCGCCCGGCCCGCCCCGCCCGCTGCCGTGCCGCCGCCCGGGACGCCCGTACCGTCGTCAGCGCACTCAGGCCACGCGCGTGGTCGGTACGCGGTTCGCGCGCCAGCCCGGAGTCCACGACGACGCGCACCCCGGGCACCGTCAGGCTCGACTCGGCGACGGAGGTGGTCAGGACGACACGACGTCCGGACGTGCCCGGCCCCGCCAGCACCGCGTCCTGCACCGCCGCGGGCGCGCGTCCGTGCACCTGGAGCACCTCGGCGTCCACGCCCTTCAGCTGGCCCGCCACCCGGGCGATCTCGCCCACCCCGGGCAGGAAGCAGAGCACGTCCCCCTCCCGCTCGGCGAGTGCCCGCCGCACCACCGACGCCACGTGCGCAAGCTGCGCCGGGTCCACCCGCATCCCGTGCGGCGGCCGTACCGGACGCGCGGGCGGCGCCCACACGGTCTCCACGGGATACGACACCCCCTGCGCCTCCACCACGGGCGCCCCGCCGAGCAGCTCGGCCCAGCCCGCCGCGTCCGTCGTCGCGGACGCCGCCACCAGCCGCAGCTCCGGGCGAAGAGCCGCCCGTACGTCCAGGAGGAAGGCCGCCACGGTGTCGGCGTCGAGATGCCGCTCGTGGCACTCGTCCAGGACGACCACGTCGACGCCCGGCAGCTCCTGGTTGCGCTGGAGGCGTTGCAGCAGAACTCCCGTCGTGACCACCTCGACCACCGTGCGCGGGCCCACCGCGCGCTCCCCGCGCACGGTGAAGCCGACCCGCTCGCCGACGGACTCGCCCAGCAGCCACGCCATCCGCCGGGCCGCCGCCCGCGCGGCGATCCGCCGCGGCTCGGCGACCACCACCCGCCGTACCGGGCTCCGGCCCACCAGCCCCGCGAGTACCAGCGGCACCAGCGTCGTCTTGCCGGTGCCGGGCGGTGCGCACAGCACCGCCGTCCCGAGCTCCGCCAGCGCCTCTTCGAGGGCGGGCACGGCACCGCGTACGGGCAACTGCTCCAAGGCGTCGTTACGCATCACCCGCCCAGTCTCGTACGCGCGTGCCCCCAGTCGTTACCGGAGCGGGTACCGAGCCCGTACCGTCACGGGTGCCGGGGGCAGCGGTTCGGTCCCGAGCCGGTGCGGCGGGGCGCCGCGGCCCGCGGCGCCCCGCCGCCCCGCTAGTCGCGCTCGCAGACGAAGATCGCCGACCCCGGGATCAGGTTCCCGCGCAGCGGCGACCAGCCGCCCCACTCCGAGCTGTTCCACGCGGGCCACTCCGGCTCCACGAGGTCGACCAGCCGGAACCCGCCCGCCACCACGTCCCGGACGCGGTCGCCGAGCGTGCGGTGGTGCTCCACGTACACCGCGCGCCCCTGCTCGTCCTGCTCCACGTAGGGGGTGCGGTCGAAGTACGAGGCGGAGACCGACAGACCCTCGGGGCCCGGCTCGTCCGGGAACGCCCAGCGCATCGGGTGCGTCACCGAGAACACCCACCGTCCGCCCGGCCGCAGTACCCGGAGCACCTCGCGGAACACCTTCACCGGGTCCGCGACGAACGGCACCGCCCCGTACGCCGAGCACGCCAGGTCGAAGGAGCCGTCCCGGAACGGCAGCACCCCGGCGTCGGCCTGCACGAGGCGCACCCCGTCCGTACCGCCGCCGATCCGCAGGGCGTGCTGCAGCTGGCGGTGCGAGAGGTCCACCGCGACCGGGCGGGCGCCCTGGACGGCCAGCCAGCGCGAGCACTGCGCGGCACCCGCGCCGATCTCCAGCACGTCGAGACCCTTCAGGTCCTCGACGGGGCCCAGCAGCTCCGCCTCCACCTCGTCGAGACCCTCCGGGCCCCACACGAAGCGGTCGTCGCCGAGGAAGGTCCCGTGGTCCTGCTGGTACTCGTCCGCGTTGCGGTCCCACCAGCCCCGGCTGGCCCGGCTGCTCTCGGCGTCCCCCGCGGCACGCCGGGTGGCCTCCGGGCCGGTGTCCTCGCCGCCGGGCGTGCCGTCGGCACCGTCCCGGCCGCCGAACACGTCGAGGGCCTCGAAAGCGTCGTCCTCATTGCTCATCGCTGGATCATCGCGCCCGTCTGAATCGTCTGAGTGGGGTTCTCCGGAACCCTCCCCGGGTACTGTGCCGGGGAGCGGCGGAGGGGAAGCCGGGCGGCCATTGCGGCCCTGCCTCACCGGAGTTGTGCCGGGAATGAGGCGTTCCGCCCCGGGTGTGTGCCTTCGCGCATTGACCCTGCCCGGCAGCCCCCGTATGCTACAAGTTGCGCTGCGAGCCTGCGCGCCTCAGACCTAGCAGGCCGCGCTCGCATCTGTAGGTATGTCTCCTCGGTTTCGAGGCGCCCGGCGGTTCATTCGGCTTGGTGCTTCTTCGGCTGTCCGGCTTCTGCAGAGCGACAGGCTCACGGCGTGGCATTACCTACGACTTCTGTCCGTACCGGAGCCCTTTCCCACATGACGAGCAGCACCGAGACCACCTCTACCACCCCGCAGGTAGCGGTCAACGACATCGGTAACGAGGAAGCCTTCCTCGCCGCGATCGACGAGACGATCAAGTACTTCAACGACGGCGACATCGTCGACGGCGTCATCGTGAAGGTCGACCGGGACGAGGTCCTGCTCGACATCGGTTACAAGACCGAAGGCGTCATCCCGTCCCGCGAGCTTTCCATCAAGCACGACGTCGACCCCAACGAGGTCGTCGCCGTGGGCGATGAGATCGAGGCTCTTGTTCTCCAGAAGGAGGACAAGGAAGGCCGTCTCATCCTGTCCAAGAAGCGTGCTCAGTACGAGCGCGCCTGGGGCACGATCGAGAAGATCAAGGAAGAGGACGGGATCGTCACCGGCACCGTCATCGAGGTCGTCAAGGGTGGTCTCATCCTCGACATCGGCCTCCGTGGCTTCCTGCCGGCCTCCCTCGTCGAGATGCGCCGCGTCCGCGACCTCCAGCCCTACGTGGGCAAGGAGCTCGAAGCCAAGATCATCGAGCTGGACAAGAACCGCAACAACGTGGTCCTGTCCCGCCGTGCCTGGCTCGAGCAGACCCAGTCCGAGGTTCGCCAGACGTTCCTCACGACCCTCCAGAAGGGTCAGGTCCGCTCCGGCGTCGTTTCCTCGATCGTCAACTTCGGTGCCTTCGTGGACCTGGGTGGCGTCGACGGTCTCGTGCACGTCTCCGAGCTGTCCTGGAAGCACATCGACCACCCGTCCGAGGTTGTCGAGGTCGGCCAGGAAGTCACCGTCGAGGTTCTCGACGTCGACATGGACCGCGAGCGTGTCTCCCTGTCGCTGAAGGCGACGCAGGAAGACCCGTGGCAGCAGTTCGCCCGTACGCACCAGATCGGCCAGGTCGTTCCCGGCAAGGTCACCAAGCTGGTTCCGTTCGGTGCGTTCGTGCGCGTCGACGAGGGCATCGAGGGCCTGGTCCACATCTCCGAGCTGGCCGAGCGCCACGTGGAGATCCCGGAGCAGGTCGTCCAGGTCAACGACGAGATCTTCGTCAAGGTCATCGACATCGACCTTGAGCGTCGCCGGATCTCGCTGTCGCTGAAGCAGGCCAACGAGTCCTTCGGCTCCGACCCGGCCTCGGTCGAGTTCGACCCGACCCTCTACGGCATGGCCGCGTCGTACGACGACCAGGGCAACTACATCTACCCCGAGGGCTTCGACCCCGAGACGAACGACTGGCTCGAAGGCTTCGAGACGCAGCGTGAGGCTTGGGAGGGCCAGTACGCCGAGGCGCAGCAGCGCTTCGAGCAGCACCAGGCCCAGGTCATCAAGTCCCGCGAGGCCGACGAGGCCGCCGCTGCCGAGGGCGCTGCCGCTCCGGCCGCCGCCACCGGTGGCAACGCCGGCGCCGGCATCTCGGGCGGTTCGTACTCCTCGGAGTCGGACGACAACTCCGGCGCCCTGGCGTCGGACGAGGCCCTTGCCGCCCTGCGCGAGAAGCTGGCGGGCGGCCAGAGCTGAATGCTCTGACCCTCACCGGTCGCGTGGCCGTCCGCCCCCACCCGGGTTGACGGCAGGCAGCTGAACAGGCTGAACGACGAGGCCCGTTCCCCTTCGGGGGAGCGGGCCTCGCCGCATGTCCGGCGCTTGCCGGCGCAACTCGCTCACGGTTCCCGCAGGTTGGCCGGTCCACTCGTACGAGGGAGGGGGCGGCGCCCGGGAATGCCTGCGCCGCCCGGCACGTTCTTCTCTGTGAAACGCGAGGAGGTAGCGGGAATCGTGCTTGATCCGCAGGGTTTGTACGCATGGGAGCCGAAGGGGCTGGCCGTCGTCGACATGGCGCTGGCCCAGGAGTCGGCCGGACTGGTCATGCTCTACCACTTCGACGGCTATATCGACGCGGGGGAGACCGGCGGCCAGATCGTCGAGAAGCTCCTGGACACACTGCCGCACCAGGTGGTGGCCCGCTTCGACCACGACAGGCTGGTGGACTACCGGGCTCGCCGCCCGCTGCTCACCTTCAAGCGGGACCGGTGGGCGCACTACGAGACGCCCGCGCTCGAAGTGCGTCTCGTGCAGGACGCCACGGGCGCCCCGTTCCTGCTGCTCTCGGGCCCCGAACCGGACGTGGAGTGGGAGCGGTTTACGGCCGCCGTGCAGCAGATCGTGGAGCGGCTCGGAGTGCGGCTGGCGGTGAACTTCCACGGGATACCCATGGGCGTCCCGCACACCCGCCCGGTCGGGCTCACCCCGCACGGCAACCGCACGGACCTGGTGCCGGGGCACCGCAGCCCCTTCGACGAGGCGCAGGTGCCCGGCTCGGCGGAGTCGCTGGTGGAGTACCGGCTCTCCGAGGCGGGGCACGACGTGCTCGGCGTCGCCGCCCACGTACCGCACTACGTGGCCCGCTCGGCCTACCCGGACTCGGCGCTGACCGTCCTGGAGACGATCACGGCGGCGACCGGACTGGTGCTGCCGTCGGTGGTGCACGCACTGCGCACGGAGGCGCGGCGCACCCAGGACGAGATCGACCGCCAGGTCGGCGAGGGCGACGAGGAACTGGTCGCGCTGGTCCAGGGACTTGAGCACCAGTACGACGCGGTGGCGGGCGCGGAGACGCGCGGCAGCCTCGTCGCGGAGGCCAAGGACCTGCCGTCGGCCGAGGAGATCGGCCTGGAATTCGAGAAGTTCCTCGCCGAGCGGGAGGGCGACCTCTGAGGGCCCAGGAGGGCGGCCTAGGCTTCCGGTCATGCTGAAAGTAGGCCTGACCGGTGGTATCGGCGCCGGCAAGAGTGAGGTGTCGCGGCTGCTCGCGTCGTACGGCGCGGTCGTCGTCGACGCGGACAAGATCGCACGTGAGGTCGTCGAGCCCGGAACCCCCGGGCTCGACGCCGTGGTGGCGGCGTTCGGCGAGGGAGTCCTCGCTGCGGACGGCACGCTGGACCGGCCCGCGCTGGGCGCCATCGTCTTCGCCGACCCCAAGAAGCTGAAGATCCTCAACGGGATCGTGCACCCGCTGGTCGGAGCCCGCTCGGCGGAACTGGAGCGGGCGGCCCCGGCCGACGCCGTCGTCGTCCACGACGTGCCCCTGCTGACGGAGAACGGGCTCGCGCCGCTGTACGACCTCGTGGTGGTCGTGGACGCGTCGCCGGACACCCAGCTGGACCGGCTGGTGCGGCTGCGGGGAACGAGCGAGGTCGATGCGCGCGGCCGGATGGCGGCCCAGGCCACCCGCGAGCAGCGCCTCGCCGTCGCCGACCTGGTGATCGACAACGACGGGCCGCTGGAGGCGCTGGAGCCTCAGGTCCGGAAGATGTGGCGGCAGCTGGAGGAACGGGCGACGCGGGGAAGTTGACGTCTTCCGCCGGTACGGACAGCGTCCAGGGCGTCCCGCCGCGAGCCCGACGTCCCGCGCCCCAACCCCGACTGTCAGACCCCGCCCGTAGACTCACAGGTCCACGCGGAGAACCTGCGCCCACCTGCGCAGATCCGGACCGGAAGGGAGGCGGCGGCACGATGGGCGGAGCACCTTCCACACCCCTGCGACTGCCCCGGCACCTCGCCGCGCTCTACCTTCCCGCACCCCTGCCGAGGGACGCCCGGATCGCCCTGTGGGCCCCGGACGGCACGGAGCTGCCGGAGCCGGCCGCCCCCGCCCCGGCCGCCCCCGTCCCGACCGGCCCCGGCGAGGCCGGTGGATCCGGCGGCATCGGTGGCTCCCTCGACGAGATCACCGTCGTCCGGCTGCACGGCTCCGTCCCCCGCTCCCGTAGGGTCCCCGCCCGCATCCTCCCCCTCGCGGACGCGCTCCCGCTCCTGGTCGCCGCCCGGCACGACCCCGACGCGCACCCCGCCGCCCGCTGCTGGGGCGCCGCCGCCCGGCACGCCCTGCACCTGGTCGCGCGGGGTCTGCTGCTGCCCGGACTCACGGCCACGGATCACGACGCCTGGCGCGCCGGACCGCCGGAGGCCGCCGACATCGCACACCTGCGGGCCATCGCCGCCGCCATGCCACCCGAGGGATACGCGGTCCCGGTCCCGGACCGCAAGCCCCTCCACGTCCCCGACCCGGCCCACCTCGTGCGGTCGTTCGTCGACGCCGCTGCCGACACCCTGCCCCGCACCCCGGCGGCGGCCTACGCCTTCGGTGCCCCCTTCGCCGCACGCGCCGCCCAGCACCTGCCGGGCCTGCGGGAATGGTCCGCCGATGTGGCGGCGGGCGCGGACGCCGGGGTCCGGGTCTCGCTCCGGCTCGACCTCCCGGTGCACAGTCTCTTCGACCCGCGCGAGGAGGACGCCGAGGCGGGCGCACGCCGCGCGGGCGCCGCCGTCGTCCAGGCCCACAGCCTCGCCGACCCCACCCACCTCGTCGACGTCGCGGACCTCTGGGACGGCGGGGGCGGCGACCACTTCGGCCCGCGGGCCCGTATCGACACCGTTCTCGCCCTGCGCCGCGCCGCCCGCGTCTGGCCGCCCCTCGCCCGCCTCCTGGAACAGCCCGTCCCCGACGTACTGCCCCTGTCCGACGACGAGTTGTACGACCTGCTGGGCCCCGCCGCGCACCGGCTGGAAGCGGCAGGGGTCAGTGTCCACTGGCCGCGCGAGCTGGCCCGTACGCTCACCGCCACCGCCGTGGTGCGCCCCGCACCGGGCTCGGCGACCGACGGCACACCCTTCTTCGAGGCGGACCACCTCTTCGCGTTCAGCTGGCAGTTGGCGGTGGGCGGCGAGGAACTCACCGAGGCGGAGATGGACGCACTGGTCGAGGAGCACCGGCCGGTGGTAAGGCTGCGCGACCAGTGGGTGGTGGTCGACCCCGCTCTCGTACGCAAGGCCCGCAAACGGCAGTTGGGGCTGCTTGACCCTGCCGACGCGCTCACCGTCGCACTCACCGGCACGGCGGAGATCGACGGCGAACAGGTGGAGGCGGTACCGGCCGGGGCGCTGGCAGCCCTCCGCGACCGCCTCGCACGCGGCGGCGCGGACACCGTCCCGCAGCCGCCCGGCCTGCACGCCACCCTCCGCGACTACCAGCTTCGCGGACTGGCCTGGCTCGACCTGATGACCTCGCTCGGCCTGGGCGGCTGTCTCGCCGACGACATGGGTCTCGGCAAGACGATCACCGTCATCGCCCTCCACCTGCACCGCACGGGCGCGGCCTCGGGCGCGCAGGCCGCCCCCACCCTCGTGGTCTGTCCCGCCTCCCTCCTCGGCAACTGGCAGCGCGAGATCGAACGGTTCGCTCCCGGAGTGGCGGTCCGCCGCTTCCACGGCACGGGCCGCAACCTTTCCGGTCTCGACGGCGGCTTCGTCCTCACCACGTACGGCACGATGCGCACCAGCGCACCCGAACTCGCCACCCACACCTGGGGAATGATCGTCGCCGACGAGGCCCAGCATCTGAAGAACCCCCGCTCCACCACCGCCAAGGCCCTGCGCACGATCCCGGCCCCCGCCCGGATCGCCCTCACCGGCACCCCGGTCGAGAACAACCTCTCCGAACTCTGGGCCCTGCTCGACTGGACCACCCCCGGCCTGCTCGGCCCGCTCACCACCTTCCGCGCCCGGCACGCCCGCGCCGTCGAGAGCGGCGAGGATCCCGAAGCGGTGGAACGGCTCTCCCGGCTGGTCCGCCCCTTCCTCCTGCGCCGCAAGAAGTCCGACCCGGGCATCGCCCCCGAACTGCCGCCCAAGACCGAGACCGACCACCCCGTCCCGCTCACCCGCGAGCAGGCCGCGCTCTACCAGGCGGCGGTGAACGAGACGATGGCCGCGATCGAGTCGTCCGAGGGCATCGCCAGGCGCGGCCTGATCATGAAACTGCTCACGTCCCTCAAACAGATCTGCAACCACCCCGCGCAGTACCTCAAGGAGGGCGGCCCGAAGCAGGGCCCCGCCCGGCTCACCGCCCGCTCGGGCAAGCTCGCCCTCCTCGACGAACTCCTCGACACGATCCTCGCCGAGGAGGACTCCGTACTGGTCTTCACCCAGTACGTGTCCATGGCCCGACTCCTGTCGCAGCACCTGACCGCCCGCGCGATCCCCTCCCAACTCCTGCACGGCGGAACGCCGGTGGCGCAGCGCGAGGAGATGGTCGACCGCTTCCAGTCCGGCGAGGTCCCGGTGTTCCTGCTGTCCCTCAAGGCGGCGGGCACCGGCCTCAACCTCACCCGCGCCGCACACGTCGTGCACTTCGACCGCTGGTGGAACCCGGCCGTCGAGGAACAGGCAACGGACCGCGCGTACCGCATCGGCCAGACCCAGCCCGTACAGGTCCACCGCCTGATCGCGGAGGGCACGGTCGAGGACCGCATCGCCGAACTCCTCACCGCGAAACGCTCGTTGGCGGACGCGATCCTCGGCACGGGCGAGGCCGCCCTCACCGAACTCAGCGACCGCGAACTCGCGGACCTGGTGTCGCTCAGGAGACCGTCATGACGGCCCGCCGCGTGCCCTGCCCCGTCTCGTGCCAGGGCCGCCCCGGTGCCACCGCGTGTGGTGCCCGCCGCGCGCCCCGCCCCGTCCCGTGCCAGGACCGCCCCGACGCCACCGCGCCGCGTGCCCGCCCTGAGGCCGCCGCACGTCATGCCCGCCATCCTGCCGCTGCCCGCCATGCTGCGGACGCCGACCGCCCCGCTCCGTTCAGTGCTTCGGCCGGGAGGGAGTCATGACGCCCCGCACCACGCCCGGAGCCCACGCCAGCGCCCCCGCGGCCGACCGGCGCCGCACCTTCCCGCCCACCCCCGAGGCCACCGGACCGGCCACCACCTGGTGGGGGCGTGCCTGGGTGGACGCCCTCGAAGCGCTCTCCCTCGACCCGGCCCGCCTCGCGCGCGGCCGGGCGTACGCCGACGCGGGGCACGTCGACACGATCACCGTGACCCCGGGGCGCGTCGTGGCGTACGTACGCGGCAGCCGGGCCCGTCCCTACCGTGCGGACATCCGCCTGCGCACCCTCGCCGACGAGGACTGGGACGACTTCCTCGACGCAGCCGCCGAGGACCCCGCACACCTTGAAGCACTGCTCGCCAAGACGATGCCGCAGGCGCTCCTCGATCCCCTCTCACGCCTCGCCGGCACGCCGCTGCTCCCCGCCACGGCGGGCGACCTGCTGCCCACCTGCACCTGCCCGGACGCCGGCCGTCCCTGCAAGCACGCGGCGGCCCTCTGCTACCAGCTGGCCCGCCTGCTCGACGAGGACCCCTTCGTCGTCTTCCTCCTCCGCGGCCGCGACGAGCGCGAGATCCTCGACGCCCTTTCCCGCCGCAACGCCGCCCACACCGCGACCGCCACCCGCGCGCCCGCACCCGCCCCGGCGCTCCCGGCCCGCGAAGCCCTCGCGCGCCGCCCCCTCGGCGTGCTCCCCGATACGCTCCCGCTCCCGCCGCACCCCGGCACCCCGCCCTCGTACCCGCACACCCGGGACGCCCCCGACCCGCTCACCCTCGACCACCTGGCAACGGACGCGGCGCTTCGCGCCCATGCGCTCCTCACCACCGGCACCGACCCGATCGCCGGCCTCACCCCCTGGCAGGACGCGGTGCGCATCGCCGCGGCCCAGCCCGGCTCGGGCCTCACCGCCGCGACCCGCCAGCTCTACACCTCCCTCACCCGTGCCCTCGGCCGCACCCCCACCGACCTGGCCAAGGCCGTCGCGGCGTGGCGGCAGGGCGGCCCCACGGCACTCTCCGTGCTCGACGACTTCTGGGACCCGCCCGCCGGACCCTTCGACCGCGCCCGCTCCACCCTGCTCGCCGTGGGCCATCCGGACCTCCGCCCGTGGCACAACCACCTCACCGCCGACCGCTTCCAGCTCCGCTACGGCCGCGACGGCCTCTGGTACGGCTACGAGTCCGACGGCGCGGACGACTGGTGGCCGGCTGGAACGGCGGGGGGCGATCCCGTGGCCGTGCTCGCCCGTCTGATGGCGCCCTGACAGAGCGGGGGCGCAAGCGGCGTCGTGGCCGAAACACGTGCCTTCGGGACCCCGTTCTGCACTCCGTCCGCGGGTCACTCCCGTACCTGCGGCACCCTCCGCCACCCCTCCAGCGTCGCCTCGATCGTCCCCGCCACGCGGGTTCGTGCCTCGTGTCGGGGTACGCCCGCCATGAGGAGCCGGTCGTACGGGGTGTCCTCGTGCCGTACGGAGGCGCGTACCGCCGCGGTGACGGCGTCCGTGTCCAGGGTGCGGCCCGCGGCGCTGCGGCCGACGCGGCCGCTGCCGCGCTGCGCGGTGTGCGCGGCGATGGTGCGGGCGCGTTCGGGAGGACAGCCGGGGAAGAGGGTGCGGACGGCGGCGGTGAGGGCCGCGGTGAGACGAGTGTCCTCGGTGGCGCGACGGGCGGCGTCGCGGGCACGGCGGCGGGCCCGTGCGTCGGCGTCGGCGAGGCAGGCCGACTCGGCGCGCGCCAGGGCCTCCTCCTCCACGAGGAGGCCCTGGCGCTCATACCGCTTGCGGCGCCTGTGGTAGCGCACGACCACCGCCCACAGCGAACTGCCCTCGCGGGCGCGGCGGGTGAGCGCCGTGTTGCCGCGCGGGAGCAGGACGAGATGGCTCAGATCGGCGCAGACAAGGCAGCGCGGGGCGTTGAATTCGAGGACGAGGAGGGGAAGCGGGCCCCGGTGGCACTCCGCGCAGTGGCGGCGTTTCAGCGGTTCGACCACGACGAGGGTCATAGGGGTGATGTACCGCCGGGGGAGCGCGCACAATCGCGGGGCGGGGCGGCGCGGTTTTGGCGCGGTGGGTTTCCCGCGGCGATGATGGGCGGGTGGAGCTTCGACCGATCACCTGGGGACGTCTCGCCGGACGGCTGGCCCGGCACCTCGACGGCCTTGTTCCCGCCGACGGCAGCCCGTGGCTGAAGGTCGGTGTGGACGGGGCGCCCGCCGCCCGTACCGGAGAGGCGGCCGGGTTGCTCGCCGAGGCGTTGCGGGAGCGTGGCCGGGCAGTCCACGTGGCCGACACCGAGGGGTTCCTGCGGTCTGCCTCGTTGCGTTTCGAGTACGGGAAGCAGGACCCGGACACGTACTTCGACGGGTGGTTCGACACCGGGGCGCTGTGGCGCGAGGTCTTCGGGCCGCTGGAGCCCGGGGGTACCGGGCGGGTGCTGCCCGACCTGTGGGACCCGGTGACCGACCGGGCGACCCGTAGTCGTCACGAGCAGCTCCCGCCGGGTGGTGTGCTGTTGGTGCACGGACCGTTGCTGCTCGGGCGCTGGTTCCCGTTCGACCTGTCGGTGCACGTGAGGCTGTCGGCGGGGGCTCTGGCCCGTCGTACCGCCGAGGACGCACGGTGGACGCTGCCCGCGTTCGCCCGGTACGAGGAGGAGGTCGGGCCCTCGGACGCCGCCGACGTCGTCGTACGGGCCGACGACGCCCGGCATCCGGCCTGGACCGGGCTCCCGGACGACGGGAAGTGAGCGCCCGCCCGGCCCCGGTCCCGGCCGCGGGCCGACGCCGCTTCGCACGAGGTGCCGCAACCGGAGCGCGGGTCCGCCATGACGTATCGGTGTGCGGCGGCCGGATGCGGACGGCGACAGCGGTCGGCCTCCGGGCGCAGCGGCGCGCACGGAGGCCGAGGGGGACGGACGTGGTGTGAGGGAAGCGGCTGCTCTACCGGCGGGTACTGCTCCGGTTCCCCGTCTTGAGCTTGACCACGGCGAGGACACCGATCGCGGCGAGGCCGATCTGGATCAGCCATTCGATCCAGTCGATGCCGTTGGTGTCCTTCACACCGAGCGCGTTCGCGAGCGCGCTGCCCGCGAACGCCGCGAGGATGCCCACCGCGATGGTCCACAGGATGCCGATCTTCTGACGGCCCGGTACCACCAGCCTGCCGAGCACACCGATGACGATGCCGATGACGATCGCGCTGATAATGCCCGAAATCTCCATGACAGCAGCTCCCTGGCTGTAGCTCTCGGCCGACGGCTCTCGGTCGGCGTTGTGCCCTTCCTGTGCCCCTTGTTCGCCGGGGCACGCGCTGTCGCGGACGACGTTTTCGAACGGGGTGCTCCGAGGCTGGCCGTAGCTGCCCGGTGAGGCACCGCTAAGGTGACCGGCCATGACGACAATTGATCAGGTCCCGGCCGCCCCGGCCTCCTTCTCCGTGCACATTCCGGACGCCGCGCTGGAGGTCGAGCCGCTGGACCCGGAGCAGATCGTCTCGGGGGACCCCGTGGTCACCGGCAAGGTGCTCTGGGAGTCGCCGGACGGCAAGCAGCTGCGCGGGATCTGGCAGATCACGCCCGGCGTCGTCACCGACACCGAGGCCAACGAGCTGTTCGTGGTGGTCAGCGGGCGCGCCACCGTCGAGGTGGAGGGCGGCGCGACCCTGCGGGTCGGCCCCGGCGACGCCTGCGTGCTGCGCGAGGGCGACCGTACGACCTGGACGGTGCACGAGACGCTGCGCAAGGCGTACCACATCAGCCTTTGACGGCGAGTGCGGCTTCTTTCGGGCTCGTCCGACCGGTGAAGAGGGCCAGCGCGGCCATCGGCAGCAGCAGGAGGGCCCCGGCTGCGTTCAGCCAGCCGTAACCGGCCTGCGCGACGATCAGACCGGCGGCCGCGCCGCCGACGGCCGCCGCCGAGTTCATCGTCAGGTCGGACAGGCCCTGCACCGCGGCGCGGGCGGGCTGCGGCACGGAATCCGTGAGCAGCGCGGAGCCGGAGACCAGCCCGGCGGACCAGCCGAGGCCCAGGACGAACAGACCTGCGGCGGTCTGCCCGTGGCTGCCGCCCGAGGTGCCCGCGAGGAACGCGGCGAGCGACAGCAGGCCCGCGGCCAGTCCGATGACCGACAGGCGGCCGAGCCGGTCCGACAGCCAGCCCATGACCGGCGAGAACGCGTACATCCCGGCGATGTGGCCGCTGATGACGAGCCCGACCAGTTCCAGTCCCGCGCCGTGGTGGCCGAGGTGGACGGGCGTCATCGTCATGATCGACACCATCGTGGTGTGCGAGACCGCGACCGTGACCAGTGCGAGCCGGGCGCGCGGCGAAGCCTTCACCGCGGCGAGGCCCGCCCGCAGGGACCGGCTCGCGGCCGACTGCTCCTCCCGCGGGGCCAGTGCCCGTGCGGTGAGCAGCGGGTCCGGGCGCAGCAGCACGGCGACGAGCACTCCCGTGAGGAGGAAGATGACGGCCGCCCAGAGGAACGGGGCGGCCGTCAGGGGTATGGAGGTGTCGGCGAAGACCCGGCCCGCCGGGGCCGCGATGTTCGGCCCGAGGACGGCGCCGATGGTGGTCGCCCAGACCACCGTGGAGATCGACCGGGCCCGTCGGTCGGGTGCCGCCAGGTCGGCCGCGGCGAACCGGGCCTGCAAGTTGGCGGAGGAGGCGGCGCCGAATCCGGCCATGCCGACCAGCAACAGCGGGAAGTTGTCCGTGAGCGCGGCCACCACCACGAGCGCCGCTCCGAGGGCCCCGATCAGGTACGCCAGCACCAGGCCCGGCCGTCGGCCGCGCGAGGTCATCAGCGAGGCGAGCGGCACCGACAGCAGGGCGGTGCCGACGACGGACGCGGTCGGGGCCAGTCCGGAGACCGCCTCGGTGCCGCTGATCTCGGTGGCCAGCACGGGAGCGAGCGTGATGCCGATCGGTACGCCGAGACCGCCCAGGATCTGGCTCACGACGAGCACGGCGGTGGTGCGGCGTTGCAAGGCGGGCAACTCGGCCGCGGTCACCGCCGCGACGGACGCGGGCGTCGGCGGGGGCACGGGAGCGGGCGCGCTGCCGTCCGGCTGGTCGTTCCTGTCGGTGGTGCTCACTGCGTGCACGCCCTTCCGTCGTGGGCCGGGGTGCGGCGGCGTGCGGGAGGCGGGACGGCGCGGGCCGCACAGGGTATGTACGGGTCACATGTGGTGGTCACAGCGGCAGTGTGCCATCCGATACCCCCACGGGGCATGTGGGTAAGGGATCCGGAGGCGTCGCCCGCTCAGAACAGAGGTGGCGGCAGCACCCCCTCCAGAGCCAGCAGCATCCGCTTGGTCTCCAGCCCTCCGCCGAATCCGCCGAGCCCTCCGTCGCTCTCCACCACCCGGTGGCACGGCACCACCACGGGGAGCGGGTTGGCTCCCATGGCGGCCCCGACGGCCTGGGCCCCGCCCGGCTGTCCGACCCGGGCGGCCAGCTCGCCGTACCCGACGACGCTTCCGTACGGCACGGAGTCGTTCAGCTCGCGCAGGACCTGGCGGTGGAAGCCCGAGGTCAGTGACCAGTCCAGGGGGAGGGAGAACCGCCGCAGCGTGCCCGCGAAGTAGCCGGCGAACTGCCGGACGGGTTCGGCCAGCGGGCTCGACGCGGGGAGCGGATCCGCGGGCGCCGCGACGAGCTGTGCGCCCAGCTGGGACGCCAACTGCTCCAGGGCTCGTCCGCGGACCTTCTCCTCCGCGTGGAAGGCCACCTGCACCAGGCCCGCTCCGGTCGCGGCCAGCAGGAGCGGGCCGATGTCGCTGCCGACGACGGCCCACTCGACACAACGTGCGCGTGGTGCGGTGCTGTTCACGCCCACCACCGTACGGCCGGGCACTGACAACGGGCCGCGAACCGTGGAAAGGCCCTGTTCAGCGTCGCAGCGCGGCCCGCACTACGTCGGGCCTGTTCGTGATGATCCCGTCCACGCCGTAGCCCCGGACCTTCTTCGCGTTCACCGCGTCGTCGACGGTCCAGGTGTTGACCCGCAGCCGCTTGCCGTGGGCGCCCTTGAGCCGGTGCACGGCCGCCACGTAGGCCGCATTGATCGTCCCGTGCTGCGGGTTGATCTGGTCGGTGTACGCGGCGTACCGGGGCAGGTCGGCGACGGCCGGCGTGCCGAGGAACCCGGTGGTCACGTCGGGCCGCAGGGTGTGCACGGCACGCAGGCTCGGTGCGCTGAAGCTCTGCACGACCAGCCTGCTGCGCACGTGGGAGCGGTCCAGCCAGCCCTCCTTGCGGAGCACCCGCACGATGTCCTTCTCGATGCCCGGGTACAGGGCCGGGTTCTTGATCTCCATCAACAGCTTCTGCCGGTGCTTCTCGATCCGGTTCACGTACTGCTTCAGCGTCGGCACGCGGGCTCCCCTGTGCGCGGGACCGAACCAGCTGCCGGCGTCGAGCCTGCGGATCTCGGCGGCGGTGAAGTCCTTGACCTTCCACGGCGCACGTCCGGGGAAGACCTGCTCGACGTTCGTGGTGCGCGCCAGGTTGTCGTCGTGGACGACGACCAGCTCGCCGTCCTTGGTGCGCTGGACGTCGTTCTCCACCCAGACGACGCCCATCCGCTTCGCCGCGTCGACCGCGGCCAGGGTGTTCTCCGGGGCCTGTCCGGAAGCGCCCCGGTGCGCGATCATGACGGGCCCGCCGACGCCGGAAACCGAGGCGGAGGCGGTACGGGCGGGCGCCGTGCGGTCGGGCGCCGTGCGGTCGGCGGCGTGCGCGGCGCCGGGCAGGGTGAGTGGCGCAGCGCCGCCGACGAGAGCGGTCAGGGCGACAGCGACGGTACGTACGTGCACTGGGTTCTCCTTGGAGCCGGAAGTCACGGACGGCCAGAGCGTGACAGGGACGCGCCAACGCGAAAAAGGCGAGGAATGGCCACGCGGTGAACGACGCGCCACGGGGCCGGAACACGCACCGTGACAGAACCGGTACAGGCCGCCGCCCGCGTGGACGCGGACCGCGGCCGGGAGGAGGCAGGGGCGCAGGCCGCGCCGGGAAGGGGGAGAGGGCGACCGGGACGTGAGTGTCAGTGGTGGGTCGTACGGTGGATGCATGCGGCCCGTTTCCAAGATCGAACGTACGGTGGCGCCCTTCGAGGTCGTCAGCCCCTACCAGCCCAGCGGTGACCAGCCGGCGGCCATCGCCGAGCTGGAGAAGCGCATTCGCGCAGGTGAGAAGGATGTTGTCCTGCTGGGTGCGACCGGCACGGGCAAGTCCGCGACGACTGCCTGGATGATCGAGAAGCTCCAGCGCCCGACGCTCGTCATGGCACCCAACAAGACCCTCGCCGCCCAGCTGGCGAACGAGTTCCGCGAGCTGCTGCCGAACAACGCCGTCGAGTACTTCGTCTCGTACTACGACTACTACCAGCCCGAGGCGTACGTCCCGCAGTCGGACACCTACATCGAGAAGGACTCCTCGATCAACGAGGAGGTCGAGCGGCTGCGCCACTCCGCGACGAACTCGCTGCTCACCCGCCGCGACGTCGTCGTGGTCGCCTCCGTCTCCTGCATCTACGGCCTGGGCACGCCGCAGGAGTACGTGGACCGCATGGTCTCCCTCAAGGTCGGCGAGGAGATCGACCGCGACGCGCTGCTGCGCCGCTTCGTCGACATCCAGTACAACCGCAACGACGTCGCGTTCACCCGCGGCTCCTTCCGGGTGCGCGGCGACACCATCGAGATCTTCCCCGTGTACGAGGAACTGGCCGTCCGCATCGAGATGTTCGGCGACGAGATCGAGGCCCTGTCCACGCTGCACCCGCTCACCGGCGAGGTCATCAGCGAGGACCAGAGCCTCTACGTCTTCCCCGCCAGCCACTACGTGGCAGGACCGGAGCGGATGGAGAAGGCGATCAACGGCATCGAGAAGGAGCTGGCCGAGCGTCTCGCCGAGCTGGAGAAGCAGGGCAAGATGCTGGAGGCCCAACGGCTGCGCATGCGCACCTCGTACGACCTGGAGATGCTCCGTGAGATCGGCAGCTGCTCCGGCGTCGAGAACTACTCGATGCACTTCGACGACCGCGCACCCGGCACCGCCCCGCACACCCTCCTGGACTACTTCCCCGAGGACTTCCTGCTCGTCCTCGACGAGTCGCACGTCACCGTCCCGCAGATCGGCGCGATGTACGAAGGCGACGCCTCCCGCAAGCGCACCCTGGTCGACCACGGCTTCCGGCTGCCGTCGGCGATGGACAACCGGCCCCTGAAGTGGGAGGAGTTCCAGAAGCGGATCGGGCAGACCGTCTACCTGTCCGCCACTCCCGGCACGTACGAACTCTCCCGCGGCGACGGCTTCGTCGAGCAGATCATCCGCCCGACCGGACTCGTCGACCCGCAGGTCGTCGTCAAGTCGACCGAGGGTCAGATCGACGACCTGGTGCACGAGATCCGCAAGCGCACCGAGAAGGACGAGCGCGTCCTGGTCACCACGCTCACCAAGAAGATGGCCGAGGACCTCACCGACTACTTCCTGGAACTGGGCATCCAGGTCCGCTACCTGCACAGCGACGTGGACACGCTGCGCCGCATCGAGCTGCTGCGCGAGCTCCGGGCCGGTGAGTACGACGTGCTGGTCGGCATCAACCTGCTCCGCGAGGGCCTCGACCTGCCCGAGGTGTCGCTGGTGGCGATCCTCGACGCGGACAAGGAGGGCTTCCTGCGCTCCGGCACCTCCCTGATCCAGACCATCGGCCGCGCGGCGCGCAACGTCTCCGGCGAGGTCCACATGTACGCGGACCGGATCACCCCGGCGATGGAGAAGGCCATCGAGGAGACCAACCGCCGCCGCGAGAAGCAGGTGGCCTACAACAAGGAGCGGGGCATCGACCCGCAGCCGCTCCGCAAGAAGATCAACGACATCGTCGCGACCATCGCCCGCGAAGAGGTCGACACCGAGGCACTGCTCGGCACCGACTACCGCAAGCCGAAGGCGGGCAAGGACGCCAAGGCTCCGGTCCCGGCGCTCGGCGGCAAGGCGGCGAAGGCGGCCAGGGGCAAGGGCGCCGAGGTCCTCACCGACCGCCCGGCGGCCGAGCTGGCCCAGCAGATCGAGGAGATGACCGCGCGGATGCGGGCGGCGGCCGCCGAGCTGCAGTTCGAAGTGGCGGCCCGGCTGCGGGACGAGGTCGGCGAACTCAAGAAGGAGCTGCGGATGATGAAGGAGGCGGGACAGGCCTGAGGTGCGCGACGGAGCGCGAACTCCGGTGCGGGACGAGGTGGCTGAGCCGCCGAGTGTTGCAGGAACGACACAAAACGCACCGGGGTCGCGACCCCTCGCCGGTCACTGCATAGGGTGCTGACAACCGCACACACGGGCGGTGGTGGGGTCTGTGGAGAGGGGTAGCGCGTGACGGTCAACATGACCAAGGGTCAGGCCATCAACCTGCAAAAGAGCGACGGAGGGACCCTGACCGCAGTGCGGATGGGGCTCGGCTGGCAGGCGGCCCCGCGCCGTGGTCTGTTCGGCTCGCGCACCCGCGAGGTCGACCTCGACGCGTCGGCGGTGCTGTTCGCCGACAAGCAGCCGGTGGACGTCGTCTTCTTCCGTCACCTCGTCAGCGACGACGGTTCGGTCAAGCACACCGGGGACAACCTGGTCGGCGGCGCGGGCCAGGGCGGCGACGACGAGTCGATCCTGGTGGACCTCCAGCGCGTCCCGGTGCACATCGACCAGATCGTCTTCACGGTGAACTCGTTCACCGGCCAGACCTTCCAGGAAGTGCAGAACGCGTTCTGCCGCATCGTGGACGAGACCAACGGCCAGGAACTGGCCCGCTACACCCTCGACGGCGGCGGCCAGTACACCGCCCAGATCATGGCGAAGGTGCACCGCGCGGGTGCGGGCTGGCAGATGACGGCCCTCGGGAACCCGGCCAACGGCCGCACCTTCCAGGATCTGATGCCGTCGATCCTGCCGCAGCTGTAGCCCTCGGACGACCGCGGCAGCACCGCAGCTCCCGGAGGCGGCAGCCCCGGGAGCTGCCGTGTCCCACAAGCACGCGGCAGGCGCACGCGTAGACACAGCAGGCACGCAGCACCGGCAGGCGTGACAGGCGCACGACCGACGTGGGGGAGACAGGCGATGACGGCCGAACTGGTCCGGGGACAGAACCACCCCTTGCCCCGGGCCCGTCTGGAGGTCCGGATCTCGGCCGGTCAGCCGGTCGTCGCCGGAGCCACGCTCGGCGACGAGCACGGCACCGTACGGGGCGTCGAATGGGTCGCCCATCCGGGCACGCCGCACCTCCCCGGTCTGGAGGTGTCCCGGCAGGCCGCGGCCGACCACCGGCTCGCCGTCGACCTGGAGGCGCTGCCCGAGGCCGCGCACCGGGTGCACGTACTGCTCGCCCTGCCCGTCGCGGCCGGTTTTCCCACCCGCTTCGGCGCGGTTGCCGCTCCCTTCGTAGCCGTGACCGCGCTGGACGGCGCCGAGATCGCCACCTTCACGCTCACCGGGCTGGACGCCGAGTCCGCCGTCGTCGCCCTGGAGCTCTACCGCAGGGGCGACGCCTGGAAGGTCCGGGCCGTCGGCCAGGGGTACGCGGGCGGCCTCGCCGAACTGCTCGCCGACCAGGGCCTCCCGCAGGCCCACGAGCTGGCCGCGGGCATCCAGGACGCCGTCGGCAAGGGTCTGGCCCGTTCGGTGGCGGCGCCCCCGCCCCGTGCGGCGGAGGGTGACCGGGCCCGGCACCGGACCCACCCCGCCCGCCAGGACGCGGTACGTCACCCGGCCGCGGGCGGCGACCCCACCGGCGGCCCGGCCGTGCCTTCCGGTGGCGCCACCGCGGACCCCGCCGCCGGCACCACCGGGACGCCCGCCACCCCCGCCGCCCCGCCCGCCGCTCCCGGGGGCCCGACCGGTGGGCAGCCCGCGGCCGGAGCCGTGCCCCCCGCCGCGGTCACGCCCGCCCCGTCACCGCGGGGCAGCGGGCCCGTCGACTACAGCCACCCCGGCCGCAGGAAGGCCGCCGCGCCCCCGCCCGCGCCGCCGGCCCCGTCCCGGCCCGCACCACCGTCCCAGTCCCCGCCGCCCCCGCCGGGGCAGTCCGGGCAGCCCCCGCGCCCCGTCGCGGGCGACGCCGCCGGCTGGTCCATGGACGAACGCCTCTACAACCAGGTCTGGGGCATGTTCGAGGACCTGGCCCGCAGCGCCGCCGCCTACCGCAGTGCCGTCGACTTCGCCGAGTCACGCATGGAGCAGGAGCTCGACAAGGTCCTCTCCGACCCCCGGAGCCGCATCGGCGGAACCGGCGACCTCGCCCGCGAGAGCGCCCGCACCAAGCGCGACCGGCTCGTCGAGCAGGCCCGCGCCGTCCTGGACCGCGACCTGGCCCAGCTGATCGCCGAGTCGGAGGTCGTCGAACCCGCGCTGCCGCCGTCGTTCGCCCGCTGGGACAACCCGGCCTGGCACGCCTACCGGGTCCCCATGGAGATGCCGATGGCGCTGCGCATCGGCGACCTGCACCTGCCCGAGCGACCCGACCTGCACATTCCGCTCCTCGTCCGGCTCCCGCTGGAACGGGGCCTGTGGATCGACAGCGGACGGACCGGTTCCGAGGCCGCGATGGCGATGGACACCGAGCGGTTGCGCCGTCAGTCCATGGACACCGCCGTCGCCCACGCGGCGCGGCTGCTCGGCGCCTACCCGGCCGGGGAGTTCACGGTGCACGTCATCGATCCGGCGGGTTCCGCCTCCGCCGCGCTCGCCCCGCTGGTGAAGTCCGGAGTGCTGGCCTCACCGCCCGCGGCCGGAGCCCAGGGAGTGGCGACCGTCCTGGCCGGGCTCACCGAGCGGGTGGACCTGGTCCAGATGGCGATCAGGGCCCGCGCCGCCGACGCGCTGCCGCCGCACGTGGACACCGCGGAGCAGCTGCTGATCGTCAACGACTTCCCGCACGGCTTCGACGACCGGGCCGTCACGCAGCTCCGCTACCTCGCGGACGAGGGCCCGTCCGTCGGCGTACACCTCATGATGGTGGCCGACCGCGAGGACGCGAGCGGATACGGGCCGGTGCTCGACCCGCTGTGGCGTTCGCTGCTGCGACTCACCCCGGTGCCCGACGAGCACCTGGCCGACCCCTGGGTGGGCCACGCCTGGACGTACGAACCGCTGCTCGCGCCGCCCGGCAGTCAGGTGCTGTGGAACGTGCTGAGCCAGGTCGCGGCGGCGCGGCGCGCCTTGGGGCGCTGAGCTTCAAGCGCCGGTAAAGCGCCCTGACCTGCATCTTCAGGGCAGGTTCATTGATCGCTTTACCTTTTCTTGGTACTACCGGTACTCTCGGCGGAGCGGAGGGGAGTACTCCCGGCCTGCGATGTACCCGTCAATACGGACCGTCCTCGGTCCCGGGGCATCGGCCCGGCGCGCGCCAGAGGGCGGCCCGGGTGGAGGAGACCTCCGGCAGCGACGACGCTGATTGAGTTGCCGTAGCTATCTGCCGGAGGCGCAGTGGACGTTTCAACGAGCACGTGGGTCTTCACCGTTCTGGGCCTCGCCGCCCTGATCGGTGTAGACTTCTTCATCGGGCGCAAGCCCCACGACGTTTCGATCAAGGAAGCCGGAACCTGGACGGCCGTCTGGATCGCCCTGGCCATCCTCTTCGGCCTCGGCCTGCTGGTCTTCGGCACGAGCCAGGCGTCCGCCGAGTTCTTCGCGGGCTTCGTCACCGAGAAGTCCCTCAGCGTCGACAACCTCTTCGTCTTCGTCCTGATCATGGCGAAGTTCTCCGTGCCGACGCACCTCCAGCAGCGGGTGCTCCTCATCGGCGTGCTGATCGCCCTGGTCCTGCGTGCGATCTTCATCGCCGCCGGCGCCGCGGTCATCGCCAACTTCTCGTGGGTCTTCTACATCTTCGGCGCGTTCCTGATCTACACCGCGTGGAAGCTGATCAAGGAGGCGCGGGCCGACCAGGACGACGAGGAGTGGGAGGAGAACCGCCTCCTGAAGGCCGCCGAGAAGCGCTTCGGCGTCGACGACAAGTACAGCGGCACCAAGCTCTTCGTCCAGAAGCACGGCAAGCGCGTCATGACGCCGCTGATGGTCGTCATGCTGGCCATCGGCACCACCGACGTGCTGTTCGCGCTGGACTCGATCCCCGCGATCTTCGGCCTCACCCAGGACCCGTACATCGTCTTCACCGCGAACGCCTTCGCGCTGATGGGTCTGCGCCAGCTGTACTTCCTGATCGGCGGACTGCTGAAGAAGCTGGTCCACCTGAGCTACGGGCTGTCCGTCATCCTCGGCTTCATCGGCGTCAAGCTGGTGCTGCACGCCCTGCACGAGAACGGGGTGCACGTGCCCGAGATCTCGATCGCCTTCTCGCTGTCGGTCATCGGTGGTGTGCTCCTCATCACGACGATCACCAGCCTGATCGCCAACAAGAAGCGGGAAGCGGCCGCGACCGGAACGTCGGACAAGACCTCCGTCGACTCCTGACCGACGGCCGCACGACGACGGGAGAGGTGGACGGCTTCACGCCGTCCACCTCTCCCGTTTCCGGTGGCGCGGCGGCCCCGAGCCGCCGCACGTGACCGGGACCGCGGGCGTGCGCCGCCGCCCGGGCCGTGCTCTTGCCCCGGCGCCCCCCGGGGGCCGGTGTCCTCGCCGAACCCGGCATCCGGGAGGGCCCCCCGCGGTCACGACCGCGCGGGAGCCGTGGCGGGGAGCGGTCACCAGCCGCGCTCGCGCCATTCGGCGAGATGCGGACGCTCGTCGCCGAGAGTGGTGTCGCCTCCGTGTCCCGGGTACACCCAGGTCTCGTCCGGCAGCCGGTCGAAGAGCTGCCGCCGCACGCCGTCGAGCAAGGACGTGAACGCCTGCGCGTCGCCCCAGGTGTTGCCCACGCCGCCGGGGAAGAGGCAGTCGCCGGTGAAGGCGTGCGGGTGGCCGTGCGGGTCGTCGTAGACCAGGACGATGCTGCCCGGTGTGTGGCCCGCCAGGTGCCGCGCGGTCAGCTCCACGCGGCCCACCCGCACGGTGTCGCCGTCGTCGAGCGGCACGTCCGTGGGGACGGGGATGCCCTCCGCGTCGTGCCGCCCCGCGAAGGTGCGCGCGCCGGTGGCCGCCACGACCTCGCCGAGGGCCTGCCAGTGGTCGTCGTGCCGGTGCGTCGTGACCACCGAGGCGACGGAGTCGTCGCCGATCAGCGTCAGCAGCGTGTGCGGCTCCGCGGCAGCGTCGATCAGCAACTGCTCACCGCTCTCCCGGCAGCGCAGCAGGTACGCGTTGTTGTTCATCGACCCGACGGCGACCTTCGAGATCATCAGGTCCCTGAGTTCGTGCACATCCGCGGGACCGCCGACCTTCACCACTCCGCTGTACGTCATACCGGGCAGCCTAGTACCGCGCCTACAGCGGCGGCAGTACGGGCAGCGGGCCGCCGGAGGCGGTCAGCGCGGACCCGTCGCGGCGGCCGGCCAGCCACCCCAGGAGGTCGGCGGCGCCGCCGATCACGGTCACCGGGTCGCCGTCCGTCCCGCCGGTGGTCCACCGCTGTCCGTCGGCGGCGGTCAGCGTCGTGGGCGGCACGCTCGCGTTGCCCGTGAAGCGGTCGGCGAGGAAGGCGATCTCGCGCCCGGTGAACTCCTCGGGGAGGTCCTCCAGCTCGTAGCCGATGCCGAGGTCCACGTGGTGCAGCTCGACCTCCACCAGACGCCGGAACGGCACCCGGGACGCCGAGTCCGTGACGCCGTTGCGCAGCTCGACGGTGCGGCTCCAGTCGGCGCTCGCGTCTGCCGTGGCCGCGAAGGCGTCGGCCGTCGCCCTTACGTCCTGGAGCTGTGCCTCCAGCGGACGCGGGGCGTCGCGGGTGATGTCGGCCTCGCGGGCCTCGGCGCTGACGTACATGGGGCGGCCTGCGAGGACGTTCAGCAGGGCGTCGGCGTTGCGGGCCAGGTGCGCCAGGACGTGGCCGCGCGTCCAGCCGGGCAGCCGTGACGGTTCGGCGACGGCGGCGTTGTCCAGCTCGGACGCGCGGGCGAGCAGGCGGTCCATGGCGTCGTTCAGCAGGGCCAGATCGTGCACATGATCATTCATGGGGCAGACGATATGCCGCCCCGGATTCGCCGGGCCACTCGTTCGGGTGAAGTCGGCGGGCTCGGTCCGAGAATCGAATGTACGTGCTATACGCTCAAGGGGAACATCTGGGCCTCAGGCATCCTTGAGTACAGAGCTGACGCTACAGAGCTGAACTCAAGGACAACGCTCAGCAGACCCCTCTAGCCTGGAATCCCCGGAAGCCCTGAAAACCCGGAGCCGGCATCAGTCCCGGACCGAGCAGGACCGTCCCGGGACCCCGACGGGGGATCCCCAGCACCCCTGCTCCTCTCAAGAAAGGTGCGGACCGGCGTGGCCGACCGTCTCATCGTTCGTGGCGCTCGCGAGCACAACCTCAAGAACGTCTCGCTCGACCTGCCCCGGGACTCCCTGATCGTCTTCACGGGTCTCTCCGGGTCGGGCAAGTCCTCCCTCGCGTTCGACACGATCTTCGCCGAGGGGCAGCGCCGGTACGTCGAGTCGCTCTCCTCGTACGCACGGCAGTTCCTCGGCCAGATGGACAAGCCGGACGTGGACTTCATCGAAGGCCTCTCGCCCGCCGTTTCCATCGACCAGAAGTCGACCTCGCGCAACCCGCGCTCGACGGTCGGCACCATCACCGAGGTCTACGACTACCTCCGCCTGCTCTTCGCCCGCATCGGCAAGCCGCACTGCCCCGAGTGCGGACGGCCCATCTCCCGGCAGTCCCCGCAGGCCATCGTGGACAAGGTCCTGGAGCTGCCCGAGGGCAGCAGGTTCCAGGTCCTCTCGCCGCTCGTGCGCGAGCGCAAGGGCGAGTTCGTCGACCTGTTCGCCGAGCTCCAGACCAAGGGGTACAGCCGGGCCCGGGTCGACGGCCAGACCATCCAGCTGACCGAGCCCCCCACGCTCAAGAAGCAGGAGAAGCACACCATCGAGGTGGTCATCGACCGCCTCACCGTGAAGGAGAGCGCCAAGCGGCGGCTCACCGACTCCGTGGAGACCGCCCTCGGTCTCTCCGGCGGCATGGTCATCCTCGACTTCGTCGACCTCGACGCGGACGATCCGGACCGCGAGCGGATGTACTCCGAGCACCTCTACTGCACCTACGACGACCTGTCGTTCGAGGAGCTGGAGCCGCGTTCGTTCTCCTTCAACTCGCCCTTCGGCGCCTGTCCCGACTGCTCCGGCATCGGTACGCGCATGGAGGTCGACGCGGACCTCATCGTCCCCGACCCGGACAAGTCGCTCGACGAGGGCGCCATCCACCCCTGGTCGCACGGACACACCAAGGACTACTTCGCCCGCCTGGTCAACGCCCTGGCGAGCGAGCTGGGCTTCAGCACGCAGATGGCGTGGGCGGGGCTGCCGCAGCGCGCCAGGAAGGCCCTGCTGTACGGCCACAAGACGCAGATCGAGGTCCGCTACCGCAACAGGTACGGCCGCGAGCGCGCGTACACCACCTCCTTCGAGGGTGCGGTGCCGTTCGTGAAGCGCCGGCACGCGGAGTCCGACAGCGACTCCAGCCGGGAGCGCTTCGAGGGCTACATGCGCGAGGTGCCCTGTCCCACCTGTGCGGGCACCCGCCTCAAGCCGCTGATCCTGGCGGTGACGGTGATGGAGAAGTCCATCGCCGAGGTCTCCTCGATGTCGATCAGCGAGTGCGCCGACTTCCTCGCGCAGCTCACCCTGAACGACCGCGACAAGAAGATCGCCGAGCGGGTGCTGAAGGAGGTCAACGAGCGGCTGCGCTTCCTCGTCGACGTCGGCCTCGACTACCTGTCGCTGAACCGCCCGGCGGGCTCCCTCTCCGGCGGTGAGGCACAGCGCATCCGGCTCGCGACCCAGATCGGCTCCGGCCTGGTCGGCGTGCTGTACGTCCTGGACGAGCCGTCCATCGGCCTGCACCAGCGCGACAACCACCGCCTCATCGAGACGCTGGTGCGGCTGCGCGACATGGGCAACACCCTGATCGTCGTCGAGCACGACGAGGACACCATGAAGGTCGCCGACTGGATCGTCGACATCGGTCCCGGCGCGGGCGAGCACGGCGGCAACGTCGTGCACAGCGGCTCCCTGAAGGGGCTGCTCGCCAACAAGCAGTCGATCACCGGGCAGTACCTGTCGGGCAAGCGAGCCATCCCGACCCCCGACGTGCGCCGCCCCGTGGACCCGTCGCGCCGGCTCGTCGTGCACGGGGCCCGCGAGAACAACCTGCGGGACATCGACGTGTCCTTCCCGCTGGGCGTGCTGACCGCCGTCACCGGTGTGTCGGGTTCCGGCAAGTCGACGCTGGTCAACGACATCCTGTACACGCACCTGGCACGCGAGCTGAACGGTGCCCGGAGCGTGCCCGGCCGGCACACCCGGGTCCAGGGTGACGACCTCCTCGACAAGGTCGTGCACGTCGACCAGTCGCCGATCGGCCGCACCCCGCGGTCCAACCCGGCGACGTACACCGGAGTCTTCGACAAGATCCGCAAGCTCTTCGCGGAGACGACGGAGGCCAAGGTACGCGGCTACCAGCAGGGCCGGTTCTCCTTCAACGTCAAGGGCGGCCGCTGCGAGAACTGCTCCGGCGACGGCACGATCAAGATCGAGATGAACTTCCTGCCGGACGTCTACGTCCCGTGCGAGGTGTGCCACGGCGCGCGCTACAACCGCGAGACGCTCGAAGTGCACTACAAGGGCAAGAACATCGCCGAGGTGCTCAACATGCCGATCGAGGAGGCGCTCTCCTTCTTCGAGCCGGTCACCTCGATCGCCCGGTACCTCAAGACGCTCGACGAGGTCGGGCTGGGGTACGTGCGGCTGGGGCAGGCGGCGACGACGCTCTCCGGCGGCGAGGCGCAGCGCGTGAAGCTGGCGGCCGAGCTCCAGAAGCGGTCGTCCGGACGGAGCGTCTACATCCTCGACGAGCCGACCACAGGACTGCACTTCGAGGACATCAGCAAGCTCATCAAGATCCTTGAGGGGCTTGTCGACAAGGGGAACTCGGTGATCGTCATCGAGCACAACCTCGACGTGATCAAGACGGCTGACTGGGTCGTCGACATGGGCCCGGAGGGCGGCAAGGGCGGCGGACTGGTCGTGGCCGAGGGCACTCCGGAGCAGGTCGCGGGGGTGGCGGCGAGCCACACCGGGAAGTTCCTGCGGGACATTCTGGACCCGAGCCGGATCAGCGACGCGACGCCGGTGGTGGGCAGGGCTTCCGGGCGGAAGAAGGTGGCAGCCGCGAAGAAGGTGGCAGCCAAGTCCGCCGCGGTGTCGCCCGCGGCGGCCAAGAAGGCGGTCAAGAAGGCTCCCGCCAAGAAGGCCCCCGCGAAGAAGGCCACCTCCCGCTGACGCCGGGGCTTCGCGCCCCTCGCACCCCGACCCGCCGGCCTGGCACGGCGGGTCGGGGCGTGTTTCCCTGCCCTTTCACCCCGTGGGTGCCTGACTCTCCTCCCCCCCCAGCCCCTTCGCGCGGCGGCGCCACCTCACTCTTCCGCCTCTCAGACCCTTCACCCCGCTCCTTCCCGAAACCGGGGTTCCGCCCCGGACCCCGGGTGGCGAGCCCGGCCACGGGTGGGAGGGGGACGCGCGCGAGGAGTGTGACTGGGCGCGCCCGCGCGGCGGAGCCGCACAGTGAGACAGGCCCCCTGCCCCTGAAGGGGCGCGGGGGCTGGGCGCCCCTGCGCCGACGCCGCACAGTGAGCCCCGCGCGCCGGTGCCGCACCGCGGTGCGGCCGGGCAGTCCCGCCCCCGGCCCCCCTGCCCGTGCCGCCCCCGGTATCGTCGACCCCGGTCGCGTCGACCCACCCGCGCCACCACCCCCTCGTACCACGGGAGACACCATGTCCGGCCAGACCACCCCCCGCCGCACCGTTCTCAAGGGCGCCGCGCTCGCCGGCGCGGCCGGACTGGGTGTGGCCGCCTGCTCCACCGAGTCCAAGCTCGGGCACGCCCAGACGCCGACGCCGACCGCCCCGGTCGCCCTCGGCGACGCGTCCGCCGTGCCCGTCGGCGGGTCCAAGCTCTACCGCGAGCAGCGGGTCGTCGTCAGCTGCCCCGCGAAGGGCCAGTACAAGGCGTTCAGTGCCCAGTGCACGCACGCCGGCTGTGTGCTCGACAAGGTCGAGGCGAACGAGGGCAACTGCCCCTGCCACGGCAGCCGGTTCGACACCACCACCGGACAGGCCCTCAACGGTCCAGCCACCGCACCGCTCCCGGCCGTCCCGGTCAAGGTGGAGAACGGCAAGCTGATCGCCGGACCGGACGCGTAGCCGACCGACCAGCACGCCGTGGCGGTCACTCCCAGTCCCAGTCCACCCCGAGGATGCCCGGCCGCACCCCCTGCTCCACGAAGTGCACCGTGCCGTGCCGCCCGCTCAGGGTGAGGTCCTGCCGGGCCACTCTCGGAGACAGAGCCGTCGCCCGCGCGAAGCGGCGGCACCGCACCGGCAGGGCCGCCTCGTCGAAGCGCACCTGAAGCACGTACTGGCCTCCCGCGAAGCTGAAGCCGCGCACGTATTCGCTGCTCGCCCCGCCGGTACCGTCCTCGAAGCCGTACCCGAAGAGGTACGTGTCCCCGGCGCGCAGCCTCGCGTCGAAGAGCAGCTCGGCGACCACCACTCCGGTCTCCCGGTGCCAACGAACCCGTCCGGTACGGCAGTTCTCCCAGGCCCGCACCGCCACCCGGGACGGATCGCAGCCCGGGTCGCCGTGGTGGATGGCCAGGTAGCGGTCGACGCCGTCGCGGTGCGCCCGTACGACGTGCTGGGAGTCGCGTCCCACCAGCTCCCGGTCGGCCCCGATGCGTACCCGCTCGTGATGGCCGACCGTGTGCAGCCCGCCGTCCTGCGGCGACTCCAGTTCGGCGAGCAGTCCTTCCACCGAACCCGAGACCTCCACCAGTGACCGGTACGAACGTGTCGCGGGCCGCTCGGTGTCGCCGCCCGCGCCCTCGGCCGGCAGGAGCCGGATCAGCGATGCGGCGGGCAGCCCCAGCACCCCCTCCAGCTCCCGCACGGCACGCAGGGACTCGGGGCGCTGCGGGCGGCGTGCTCCCTGCTGCCAGTAGCTCAGGCTGGTCACGCCGACCTTGACGCCACGGCCCGCGAGGTGGTGCTGGACCCGTTGCAGGGGCAGCCCGCGCAGGGCGAGCGCCGCGCGCAGCGCCAGGTGGAAGGGTCCCGTGCGCAGCAACTGTTCGAGGTCCGGTTCCGCCGGAAAGGAGGTTTCCTCGCCCGGTGTCGGGTGCTGCCGCATCACGGCTCCTGGGGGTGGCGGTCAATTCTCGTGGCGGTGAACGTTCACGGCGGAGCGCCGGACCGGCGTGCCGCTGTCGGCGAAGCGGGCTGCTCGCGGGGCGGGGGCGCGTTCACACACCCGTCACCCCGTTCACAGTGCCGTGTCCTCCGCATTGAAGCGTGTTGACCTGCACTCGACAAGCGTCGATGCTCCTCAGCAGCGTCCGGACGCGCTCCTCCACTCACCCCCCGCCTCGGGAGGAACGCGATGCGCAACCCGCACAGGAGACGGCTCACCCTGGCCGCCCTCGCCGCCGCGACCCTGCTCGCCGTCCCCACGGCGACGGCAACGGCCGCACCCCGACCCAGCGACCCGGCAGACCGGGCCGAGACCGGGCAGTCGTCCCCGCTGCTCGCCGCCAAGCGCCTCGGCATCACCATGCAGGCCCAGGAGAAGACCAACTGGTGCTGGGCCGCGGGCGGCAACACCATCGCCGCCTGGTTCGGCAAGAAGTACAGCCAGAACCAGTTCTGCAACGCCGCCTTCGGCCGCAGCCAGAACACCGCCTGCCCCAACAACCAGGCCACCCTGGGCAACGTCCAGCGGGGTCTGTCCTGGGCGGGCGTGAACCCCGGGTCGTACGTCACCGGCTACCTGCGCTACCCGACCGTGCAGAGCGAGATCACCGCGAACCGCCCGATCGAGACCCGCATCCAGTGGCAGAGCGGTGGCGGCCACATGCACGTCATCTACGGCTACGACACCGCGAACAGCTGGGTCTACTGGGGCGACCCGTGGCAGACCAGCGACCGCTACAACTGGGCCTCGCACGCCTGGTACGTCAACAACAACTCGTTCTCCTGGACCCACTCGCTCTACAAGATCGGGGCGTGACGACGATGACCCCCCACGCATCGACCCCTCGCACGGCGCACCCCCGCCTCGCAGCCGCCGCCGTCGCCGCCGTCACCACCGCCCTCGTGCTCGGTCTCGCCGGCCAGGCCGGTGCCGACGAGAACCCGTCCGCCCGCGCCCTCCAGGACGCGGCCGCCCAGGCCCACCGGGCGGCCGTCGCCCCCGCCAGCCTCGACACCCTGTCCCGCTTCTTCGCCAGGGACGGCGCCGTCAGCCGCGACGCCACGCCGCGCGTGCAGCCCACGACCGTGCCGGTCTACACCCTGTCCCCGGACTTCGTCGCGGGAACACCGGGAGCCGAGGTCGCGAAGCTGGAGTTCCTGGCGGGCGCGGCCGTCTCCTCCGACGGCCGGAAGGCCTCCGTGTGGATGGCTCCCCACGAGGGCGCCTGGAAGGTCGTCAACATCGCCACCGGCGACGACGAGACCCGGTACGCGGCCGAGGGCGCCCGCAAGCTGCCCGGCGGCACCGTCTTCCGCGAACCCCAGATCGACGCCTGGTACGTGCACGACGCCTCGCGCGTGCTGCCCCTGGACGCGGACGCGGTACGCGCCGTGGGCACCCGGGGCGCGACCCTCGCCGCCTACCGCGCCCGCGTGCACCGCGCGTACGCGGACAAGCTCCCCGGCACCGCCTACGCGAAGCAGGGCAGAGCGGGCGGCTACGCAGCGGCCGGAGCGGCCGGTGCCGCCGGTGCCGCGGTGGCCCCCGCCGGGCACGGGACCGCCGCTGTGAGCGACAGCACTCCGGCGGTTCTGCCGGCGGCGGGCGGGGCGCTCGCGCTGCTGGGCGCGGCGGGTATCGCCGTGGCCCGACTGCGCGGCCGACGGGAGGCCGCCGGGTAACCGCCGCCGCACCCCACGGCCAACAGCCGGGGCGCCCCCGCCCGGGGCACCCCGGCTGTCAGTGGCCGCAAGTAGGCTGTCCGACATGGCAGATCCCTCCAGCTACCGGCCGCGGCCGGGCCAGATCCCCGATTCCCCGGGGGTCTACAAGTTCCGCGACGAGCACCGCCGGGTGATCTACGTCGGGAAGGCCAAGAGCCTGCGCCCGCGGCTGTCCTCGTACTTCCAGGATCTCGCCAACCTCCACCCGCGCACCCGCACCATGGTCACCACCGCTGCCTCCGTCGAGTGGACGGTGGTGTCCACCGAGGTCGAGGCGCTCCAGCTGGAGTACTCCTGGATCAAGGAGTTCGACCCGCGCTTCAACGTCAAGTACCGCGACGACAAGAGCTACCCGTCCCTCGCGGTGACGCTGAACGAGGAGTACCCCCGCGTCCAGGTCATGCGCGGCCCCAAGAAGAAGGGCGTGCGCTACTTCGGCCCGTACGGACACGCCTGGGCGATCCGCGAGACGGTCGACCTGATGCTCCGCGTCTTTCCCGTACGCACCTGCTCCGCCGGAGTGTTCAAGCGCTCCGCCCAGATCGGCCGCCCCTGCCTGCTGGGCTACATCGGCAAGTGCGCCGCCCCCTGCGTCGGCCGGGTCACCGCCGAGGAGCACCGCGAACTTGCCGAGGACTTCTGCGACTTCATGGCCGGCCGCACCGGCACGTACCTCCAGCGCATCGAGCAGCAGATGATGATCGCCGCCGAGGACATGGACTACGAGAGGGCGGCCCGTCTCCGCGACGACATAGGGGCGCTCAAGCGGGCCCTGGAGAAGAACGCGGTCGTCTTCAACGACGCCACCGACGCCGACCTGATCGCCGTCGCCGAGGACGAGCTCGAAGCCGCCGTGCAGATCTTCCACGTCCGCGGCGGGCGCGTGCGCGGCCAGCGCGGCTGGGTCACCGACAAGGTCGAGAACGTCGACACGGCCGGTCTCGTCGAGCACGCCCTCCAGCAGCTGTACGGCGAGGAGCAGGGCGACGCCGTGCCCAAGGAGGTGCTGGTCCCCGCCCTGCCCGAGGACACTCCCGCCGTCAACCAGTGGCTCAGCGGCCGGCGCGGCTCGAACGTGTCCCTGCGCATCCCGCAGCGCGGCGACAAGAAGGACCTGATGGCCACGGTCCAGCGCAACGCCGCGCAGGCCCTGGTCCTGCACAAGACCAAGCGCGCCTCCGACCTCACCACCCGCTCCCGCGCGCTGGAGGAGATCGCCGAGGCCCTCGGCCTGGACGGCGCGCCGCTGCGCGTCGAGTGCTTCGACATCTCGCACCTCCAGGGCGACGACGTCGTGGCGTCCATGGTGGTCTTCGAGGACGGGCTGCCCCGCAAGAGCGAGTACCGGCGCTTCGAGATCAAGGGCCGGGTCGGAGACACGCAGGTCTGGCACGCCGAGGGCCAGGACGACGTCCGCTCCATGCACGAGGTGATCGCCCGGCGCTTCCGGCGCTACCTCCAGGCCAAGGAGAAGACGGGGGACTGGGTGGCCGGAGGCGAGGTCCCCGAGCAGGACCCGGACGACGGCAGGCCCAAGCGCTTCGCCTACCCTCCGCAGCTCGTCGTCGTCGACGGCGGGCAGCCGCAGGTCGCGGCGGCCAAGCGGGCCCTCGACGAGCTCGGGATCGACGACGTCGCCGTCTGCGGCCTCGCCAAGCGGCTCGAAGAGGTCTGGCTGCCCGACGAGGACGATCCGGTGGTCCTGCCGCGCAGCAGCGAAGGGCTCTACCTCCTCCAGCGGGTCCGCGACGAGGCGCACCGCTTCGCCCTCACCTACCAGCGCAACAAACGGGCCAAACGCTTGAGGGCCGGGCCCCTCGACGAGGTGCCGGGCCTCGGCGAGACCCGCAAGCAGGCCCTCCTCAAACACTTCGGTTCGGTGAAGAAGCTGCGGTCCGCCACAATTGACCAGATCTGCGAGGTTCCGGGCATCGGCCGCAAGACGGCCGAGACCGTGGCCGCGACCCTCGCCGCAGCGGCCCCGGCCGCACCCGCCGTGAACATGGCGACAGGAGAGATCATCGAAGACGACGAGGAGACCGCGCCCGCGGCCGCCCCGTCATGGAACGGGGGCACCACGCATGACCGAGAACCACGAGATCCCACGCACTGACCCGGAGCCCACGACGGGACCGGTCGCCACCCACGACGGAGACGGAGCACAAGTGAGTACGGGCACGACGCGGGAGACCGCGGAGCCGGCCGAGGCGCCCATCCCCGAGCTGGTCATCATCTCCGGCATGTCCGGGGCGGGCCGCAGCACCGCCGCGAAGTGCCTGGAGGACCTCGGCTGGTTCGTCGTCGACAACCTGCCGCCCGCGCTGATCCCCACCATGGTGGAGCTCGGCGCCCGTTCCCAGGGCAACGTGGCGCGCATCGCCGTCGTCGTCGACGTCCGCGGCCGCCGCTTCTTCGACAACCTCCGCGAGTCCCTCGCCGACCTCGACGCCAAGGGCGTCACCAGGCGCGTCGTGTTCCTGGAGTCCTCCGACGACGCCCTGGTCCGGCGCTTCGAGTCGGTCCGCCGCCCGCACCCCCTGCAGGGCGACGGCCGCATCACCGACGGCATCGAGGCCGAACGCGACCTGCTGCGCGAGCTGCGTGGCGACGCCGACCTGGTGATCGACACCTCCAGCCTCAACGTCCACGAACTGCGCGCCAAGATGGACGCCCAGTTCGCCGGCGACGAGGAGCCGGAGCTGCGCGCCACCGTCATGTCCTTCGGCTACAAGTACGGCCTGCCCGTCGACGCCGACCTCGTGGTCGACTGCCGCTTCCTGCCCAACCCGCACTGGGTCCCGGAACTGCGCCCCTTCACCGGCCTCCACGAGGAGGTGTCGGGGTACGTCTTCAACCAGTCGGGCGCCAAGGAGTTCCTCGACCGCTACACCGAGCTGCTCCAGCTCATCGCCACCGGCTACCGCCGCGAGGGCAAGCGGTACGTCACCATCGCGGTCGGCTGCACCGGCGGCAAGCACCGCTCCGTCGCCATGTCCGAGAAGCTGGCCGCCCGGCTGTCCACCGAGGGTGTCGAGACCGTCGTCGTCCACCGGGACATGGGGCGCGAGTGACCAACCGCACCGTCCGGCTGCACCGCCTGCGCAGAGTCACCTCCGCGCTCGCGGGCGAGCCGTCCACCCGTGCCGCACGCGGCAGGCGCGGCGCCACGCCCAAGGTCGTCGCCCTCGGCGGCGGCATGGGCCTGTCCGCCTCGCTCGCCGCGCTGCGACGCATCACGGGCGATCTGACCGCCGTCGTCACCGTGGCCGACGACGGCGGCTCCAGCGGCCGGCTCCGGGAGGAGCTGGGCGTGCTGCCCCCCGGCGACCTGCGCAAGGCCCTCGCGGCGCTGTGCGGCGACGACGACTGGGGCCAGACCTGGGCCCGGGTGATCCAGCACCGCTTCCAGTCCAAGGGCGACCTGCACGAGCACGCGGTCGGCAATCTGCTGATCGTCGCCCTCTGGGAACAGCTCGGCGACCACGTCCAGGCCCTGGACCTGGTCGGCAGGCTCCTCGGGGCGCACGGCCGGGTGCTGCCCATGTCGGCGGTCCCGCTGGAGCTCCAGGCGCTCGTACGGGGGCACGATCCCGCGCGCCCGGACGAGGTGGACACCGTGCGGGGGCAGGCGACGGTCGCGCTGACGCCCGGCGACGTCCAGTCGGTGCACCTCGTACCGCACGATCCGCCCGCCGTTCCGGAGGCGGTGGCGGCGGTTCTTGACGCCGACTGGGTGGTTCTCGGACCCGGATCCTGGTTCTCCTCGGTGATCCCCCACCTGTTGGTGCCAGAACTGCTCGATGCCCTGGTGGAGACCAAGGCGAGGCGCATTCTGTCCCTCAATCTCGCGCCCCAGCCGGGCGAAACCGAGGGCTTTTCCCCGCAGCGTCATTTGGAGGTTTTGGCCCGACACGCCCCTAAACTCGCCCTCGACGTGGTGCTGGCCGATCAGGCCGCCGTGCCCGACCTTCCCTCACTCGCCGATGCCGCGAAACGGTTCGGTGCGACGGTCGAGCTGGCGCCGGTGGCCCGGCCCGACGGAGCCCCCAAGCACGACCCGGAGCTCCTGGCAGCCGCGTACGACCGTATTTTTCGGATGCATGGAAGGATCGGCCCATGGCGATGACGGCAGCGGTGAAGGACGAGATCTCCCGGCTTCCCGTCACCCGGACCTGCTGCAGAAAGGCGGAGGTCTCGGCGATCCTTCGGTTCGCGGGCGGGCTGCACCTGGTCAGCGGCCGCATCGTGATCGAGGCGGAGCTGGACACGAGCTATGCGGCACGCAGGCTCAAGAAGGACATTCTGGAAATCTTCGGGCACAGCTCGGAGCTCGTCGTGATGGCCCCCAGCGGCCTGCGCAGGGGATCGCGCTACCTCGTACGCGTGGTGGCGGGCGGCGACCAGCTCGCACGCCAGACGGGGCTCGTGGACGGCCGCGGACGCCCCATCCGGGGTCTGCCCCCGCAGGTGGTCTCGGGGGCCACCTGTGACGCCGAGGCGGCCTGGCGCGGGGCCTTCCTCGCGCACGGCTCGCTCACCGAGCCCGGCAGGTCCTCCTCCCTGGAGGTCACCTGCCCCGGCCCGGAGGCGGCCCTCGCCCTGGTCGGCGCGGCCCGCAGGCTCTCCATCGGCGCCAAGGCGCGCGAGGTGCGCGGCGTGGACCGGGTGGTCGTACGGGACGGCGACGCGATCGGCGCCCTGCTGACCCGGCTCGGCGCGCACGAGTCGGTGCTGGCCTGGGAGGAGCGGCGGATGCGCCGCGAGGTCCGCGCCACCGCCAACCGGCTCGCCAACTTCGACGACGCCAACCTGCGCCGCAGCGCCCGCGCCGCAGTCGCCGCCGGAGCCCGCGTCCAGCGCGCCCTGGAGATCCTCGGCGAGGAGGTGCCCGAGCACCTCGCCGCCGCGGGACGGCTGCGCATGGAGCACAAGCAGGCGTCCCTGGAGGAACTGGGCGCGCTGGCCGAACCGCCGCTCACCAAGGACGCGGTCGCGGGCCGCATCCGCCGCCTGCTCGCGATGGCGGACAAGCGGGCGCAGGACCTCGGCATCCCCGGCACGGAGTGCAATCTGACCGAGGACATGACCGAGGAGATCGAGGAGGAGATGGCCAAGGGCCTCGCCCACGCCCACGCCAACGGCATGGCGAGCGGCATGGCCGGGAGTCTGTGACGACGAGGGCGCGTCCCCGGTGACGTGTCCGCCGGAGTTCCTGACTCCACCTCAACAAGCTGCTCCTGGGACCCTGTTGGGTGCCAGGAGCAGCTTGTTGCGGGCGCCGCGCGCTCTTGACGTGACCATGAAAGGTCATGAGTCTGGCGTCTGTTCACCCACGTGACGGACGACAGCAAGGGGGGCACATGAGACGCCGAGCGAGATCGATCCTCGCCGCTTCTTCACTGCTGATGGCCGGGGTCGCGGTCGTACCCGCAGCCCAGGCACAGCCCGCCGGGAGCACCGCGGAGGGGGGTGACGGCATCGCGGTGTGGAAGGCCGAGGTCACCCAGGAGCAGGTGCCGCTGCTGCTCAAGGCGGGCACCGACGCCCACGAGCTCAGTGAGCGGGTCCCGGACCGGGGCACCGCCACCGTCGAGCTGATCCTCACCCGGAAGCAGGCCGCCGACCTGCGCGGCCAGGGCATCGACATCAGCGAGCACAAGGTGGCCCAGAAGGCACGGGCCGCGGCCCCCGGGGACGGCGTGTTCCGCCCGTACAGCGGGAAGGGCGGCCTCCAGGAGGAGATCCTCGCCACCGCGCAGCGGAACCCGGGCATCACCAAGGTCGTCAGCATCGGCAAGAGCCTCCAGGGCAAGGACATCCTGGCGCTCAAGCTCACCAAGAACGCCAAGAGGACCGCGGACGGCTCCAGGCCCGCGACGCTCTACCTCTCCAACCAGCACGCGCGGGAGTGGATCACCCCGGAGATGACCCGGCGGCTGATGCACCACTACATAGACAACTACGGCAAGGACAAGCGGATCACGCACCTGGTGGACCGCAGCGAGATGTGGTTCCTGCTCTCCGCCAACCCGGACGGCTACGACTTCACGCACGCCGCCCCCGCCAACCGCCTGTGGCGCAAGAACCTCCGCGACAACAACGGCAACGGCACCATCGAGCCCGGCGACGGCGTCGACCTCAACCGCAACTTCGCCTACAAGTGGGGTTACGACAACGAGGGTTCGTCCCCCAGCCCGGCCAGTGAGACCTTCCGGGGGCCGAAGCCGAACTCCGAGCCGGAGACCCAGGCACTCGACGCCTTCGAGCGGCGCATCGGCTTCAAGTACGCCCTCAACTACCACTCGGCGGCCGAGCTGATCCTCTACGGCATCGGCTGGCAGGTCGCCACGGGCAGCCCCGACGACGTGGCCCTCAAGGCCCTCGCGGGCACTCCGGAGAACCCGGCGGTCCCCGGATACCGCCCGCAGGTCTCCTCCGAGCTCTACACGACCAACGGCGAGTCCGGCGGCCACGCGGGCAACGTCCACGGCATCAAGATGTTCACGCCGGAGATGACGACCTGCCAGGTGGCCTCCAGGATCGACCCGGACGACCGCTGGCGGCCCGAGGACTGCCAGTCCGGCTTCAACTTCCCCGACGACGAGAAGCTGATCCAGCAGGAGTTCGCGAAGAACGTCCCGTTCGCGCTCTCCGTCGCGGAGACGAGCCTGACCCCCGACCGGCCGAAGTCCGTCGTCGGCGTCGACGCCCCCGACTTCACGCCCGACCCGTTCACCTCCTCCTACGCCCGCCACCGGGACCAGGAGATCAACGTGACGGTCCGCAAGTCGGTGCGCGACAAGGAACTCAAGTACCGCGTCAACGGCGGCAAGGTCCACGACCAGGCCCTGAAGGCGTGGGACGGCGGCCTGGTCTACGGGGACGAGGACAACGAGTACTTCGACGACTACCGCGCCAAGGTCCAGGACGGCAAGCCGGGCGACAAGGTCGAGGTCTGGTTCACCGGCCGCACCAAGGCCGGCAAACCCACCTCCAGCGAGCGCTTCACCTACACGCTCGCCAAACGCCCCGCGGCCGCCCACCTGGTGGTCGCCGAGGAGGGCGCGCCCGCGACGCACGTCCAGAAGTACCTCGACGCCCTCCGGGTGAACGGGCGCTCCGCCACCGTCTGGGACGTCGCCACCCAGGGAACGCCGCACCCGCTGGGCGTACTCGGCCACTTCGACTCGGTCGTGCACTACACCGGTGCCTCCGTGCCCGGCGGCCCCACCCAGCTGGCGCTGCGGTCGTACCTCAACGAGGGGGGCAAGCTGGTCGAGGCCGGTGAGAGGGCGGGCGGCGCGGCACGGCTCGGCCCGGCCAACACCGACGACTTCAGCCAGTACTACCTCGGCGCCTACGGACGGGTGAGCACCCCGGGCGCCACCGGCCTCGCCGGCACCGGCGCGCTCCGGGGGATCACCACCCCGCTGACCGCCGCCCTCGGGAACCCGCTCGACGCGGCGGGCTCCTACCTGGTCACCTCGGACACGCTTCCGGCCGCGCAGTTCCCGCAGTTCAGGAGCGCCCCGGCAGGCCGTTACACGGGGGTCACGAACCCGTACGCGCCGTACGAGGGGCAGGGCATGGCCTCGGCGACCAGTACCAACGGCCACTGGAAGCGACTGACGCGCACCGTGGACCTCACCGGCGTCGGCGCCGCCGACAAGCCCGCGCTGAAGATGGCGCTGAGCTGGAACACCGAGCCCGAGTACGACCACGCGCTCCTGGAGGCGCGCACCGAGGGGGCCGACGACTGGACGACCCTGCCCGAGGCGAGCGGCCTCACCACCAATGCCGTCCCCGCCGAGTGCGAGGCCGGGTTCTTCCTCCAGAACCACCCGTTCCTGGCCCGCTACCTCACCCCGGGCACGGACACCTGCACCGCCACCGGCACCAGCGGCGCCTGGAACAGCTTCACCGGTTCCTCCTCCGGCTGGAAGCAGGTCTCCTTCGACCTGAGCGCCTACGCGGGCAAGAAGGTCGAGCTGTCGCTGTCGTACGTCACCGACCCGGGCAGTCTGGGCCGCGGCGTCTTCGCCGACAACGCCCGGATCAGCGTCGGCGGCACCGACCGGGCCGTCGAGGGCTTCGAGACCTCCCTCGGCGCGTGGAGCGCGTCCGCCCCGCCGCCCGGCAGCCCGCCGGTCGCCGCCCCGTGGGCCCGTACGGGAGAGCTCTTCTCGACGTACGCGGGCGTCACCACGCGTGACACCGTCCTGCTCGGCTTCGGGCTGGAGCACGTACCGGACGCCCGGCAGCGGGCACGGCTCCTGGAGAAGGCCCTCTCCAGCATCAAGGGCTGACCCCGGGGACGCCCCCGTTCCTCACTGAGAGTAGTGGGGCCGAAGGTCCCGCCGGCTCGTGCTCCCCGCGTGGTTACTGGGGAGTACGGGCCGGTGGTCCGTTCCCGGCCCGTGTCCGGGCCCACTCGATGCGGCGGCTCGGTCTACGGAGAGGTAGGGTCGGAGGCGGTCGGGGACATCCCATACAAGCTTCGCCGTGGCGTCGAAACCCGGCGTACCTAACGAGGAGATCGGTTCGTGACGATCCGCGTAGGCATCAACGGCTTCGGCCGCATCGGACGCAACTACTTCCGGGCGCTGCTGGAGCAGGGTGCGGACATCGAGATCGTGGCTGTCAACGACCTGGGTGACACCGCGACCACCGCGCACCTCCTGAAGTACGACACCGTCCTGGGCCGCCTCAAGGCCGAGGTGTCGCACACCGAGGACACCATCACCGTCGACGGCCACACCATCAAGGTGCTGTCCGAGCGCAACCCCGCCGACATCCCGTGGGGCACCCTCGGCGTCGACATCGTGATCGAGTCGACCGGCATCTTCACCAAGAAGGCCGACGCCGAGAAGCACCTCGCGGGCGGCGCCAAGAAGGTCCTCATCTCGGCTCCGGCCAAGGACGAGGACATCACGATCGTGATGGGCGTCAACCAGGACAAGTACGACGCGGCCAACCACCACATCATCTCCAACGCCTCCTGCACCACCAACTGCGTGGCGCCGATGGCCAAGGTTCTCGACGAGAACTTCGGCCTGGTCAAGGGCCTGATGACGACGGTCCACGCGTACACCAACGACCAGCGCATCCTGGACTTCCCGCACTCGGACCTGCGTCGCGCCCGCGCCGCGGCCGAGAACATCATTCCGACCACGACGGGTGCCGCCAAGGCCACCGCCCTGGTCCTCCCGCAGCTCAAGGGCAAGCTCGACGGCATGGCCATCCGCGTGCCCGTCCCGACCGGTTCGGTCACCGACCTGGTCGTCGAGCTCGGCCGCGAGGTCACCAAGGACGAGGTCAACGCCGCGTTCAAGAAGGCCTCCGACGACGGCGACCTCAAGGGCTTCCTCACCTACACCGAAGACCCGATCGTGTCCTCCGACATCGTCGGCGACCCGTCGTCCTGCACCTTCGACTCCTCGCTGACGATGGTCCAGGAGGACAAGACGGTGAAGGTCCTCGGCTGGTACGACAACGAGTGGGGCTACTCCAACCGTCTGGTCGACCTGACGGTCTTCGTCGGCGGCCGGCTCTGATCAGCGCATACTGATCAGCCACACTGAGAGCACCATGATGTGAGCTACAGGGCTCGGGCAGCGCGACGCGGCGCTGTGCGAGCCCTGTGGCCTGTCCAGCCCTCCTGAGGAGCCCTATCTTCATGAAGACGATCGACGAACTTCTCGCCGAAGGGGTCGCAGGCAAGCGGGTCTTCGTCCGCGCCGACCTCAACGTGCCGCTCGACGGTACGAAGATCACCGACGACGGCCGCATCCGCGCCGTCGCGCCGACGATCGCCAAGCTCGCCGCCGAGGGCGCGCGCGTGATCGTCGCCTCGCACCTGGGCCGCCCCAAGGGCGCCCCGGACCCGGCCTTCTCGCTCGCCCCGGCCGCCGCACGGCTCGGTGAGATCATCGGCCAGGACGTGGCGTTCGCGACCGACACGGTCGGCGAGTCCGCCCGCAGCACCGTCGACGCGCTGACCGACGGCAAGGTCGCGGTCATCGAGAACCTGCGCTTCAACGCCGGTGAGACCGCCAAGGACGACGCCGAGCGCGGCGCCTTCGCCGACGAGCTCGCCTCCCTCGCCGACCTCTACGTCGGCGACGGCTTCGGCGCGGTGCACCGCAAGCACGCCTCGGTCTTCGACCTCCCGGCCCGCCTGCCGCACGCCGCCGGCGACCTCATCGCCACCGAGGTGGGCGTCCTCAAGAAGCTCACGGAGGACGTCAAGCGGCCGTACGTCGTCGTCCTCGGCGGCGCGAAGGTCTCCGACAAGCTCGGCGTGATCGACCACCTGCTGGAGAAGGCCGACAAGATCCTCGTCGGCGGCGGCATGGCGTACACCTTCCTCAAGGCCCAGGGCCACGAGGTCGGCATCTCGCTGCTCCAGGAGGACCAGGTCCCGGTCGTCCTGGAGTACCTGTCGCGTGCGGAGAAGAAGGGCGTGGAGTTCGTCCTGCCGGTCGACGTCCTGGTCTCCCCGGAGTTCCCCGACCTCAAGGGCAGGACCCCGGCCCACCCGGACACCGTCGCGGCCGACGCCATCCCCGCCGATCAGGAGGGCCTGGACATCGGGCCGCGGACCCGCGAGCTGTACGCTGCGAAGATCGCCGACGCGGGCACGGTCTTCTGGAACGGCCCGATGGGCGTCTTCGAGCACCCCGACTACGCCGGCGGAACCGCCGCCGTGGCGCAGGGCCTGCTGGACAGCAACGCCTTCACCGTCGTCGGCGGTGGCGACTCGGCCGCCGCGGTCCGCATCCTGGGCTTCGACGAGAACGCGTTCGGCCACATCTCGACCGGCGGCGGCGCAAGCCTCGAATACCTGGAAGGCAAGACCCTTCCCGGCCTTGCCGCACTGGAGGACTGATCCCTACATGAGCACCACCCGTACCCCGCTGATGGCGGGCAACTGGAAGATGAACCTCAACCACCTTGAGGCCATCGCCCACGTCCAGAAGCTCGCCTTCGCCCTGGCCGACAAGGACTTCGACGCCGTCGAGGTCGCGGTCCTGCCGCCCTTCACCGACCTGCGCTCCGTGCAGACCCTGGTCGACGGCGACAAGCTGAAGATCAAGTACGGCGCCCAGGACCTGTCGGCGCACGACTCCGGCGCGTACACCGGTGAGATCTCCGGCGCGATGCTGGCCAAGTTCAAGTGCGCCTACGTGGCCGTCGGCCACTCCGAGCGCCGCCAGTACCACCACGAGACCGACGAGGTCGTCAACGCCAAGGTCAAGGCCGCGTACAAGCACGGCCTGACCCCGATCATGTGCGTCGGCGAGGGCCTGGACGTCCGCAAGGCCGGCCAGCAGGTCCCGCACACGCTCGCCCAGGTCGACGGCGGCCTGAAGGACATCCCGGCCGAGCAGGCCGAGTCCGTCGTCATCGCCTACGAGCCCGTGTGGGCCATCGGCACCGGCGAGGTGGCCACCCCCGAGGACGCGCAGGAGGTCTGCGGCGCGATCCGCGGCCGGCTCGCCGAGCTGTACTCGCAGGAACTGGCCGACAAGGTCCGCATCCAGTACGGCGGCTCCGTCAAGTCCGGCAACGTGGGCGCGATCATGGCGCAGCCCGACGTGGACGGCGCCCTGATCGGCGGCGCGGCGCTGGACGTGGACGAGTTCGTCAAGATCGTGCGCTTCCGCGATCAGTAGTACTCGCAGTGAGTAGGCCCTCGGGCCGATCCGTCGTACTCTGACGGGGGTCGGTGGCACGCCACCGGCCCCCGTCGTTTTTCTCGTGCTTGTCCCGCACCTGTCGTACTTGTCTAGATCCGAGGAAGTTGGTCCAGCCGTGGTTATGGGGTTCTCGATCGCCCTGATCGTATTCAGCCTGCTGCTGATGCTGCTGGTTCTGATGCACAAGGGGAAGGGCGGCGGCCTCTCCGACATGTTCGGCGGTGGCATGCAGTCCTCCGTCGGAGGGTCCTCGGTCGCCGAGCGCAACCTTGACCGGATCACCATCGTCATCGGGCTGATCTGGTTCGCGCTCATCGTGGTGCTCGCCCTGCTGATGAAGCTCAGGAGCTGACCGGTCGTCCCCGGTACACGGGGGCAGGCGCGGCCTATCATGGGGCGTGCGTCCCGCGGCCGGGTAAGTAACTCCCGTCACTGGACGCGCGTTGGGCCTTTCGTAGACTGGGCGCCCGCCGCGAAGCCGCTCGCCGAAGCTTCGCAGCACCATCACGCAGGGAGTTACGACCGTGGCAAGTGGCAACGCGATCCGGGGAAGCCGGGTCGGAGCGGGGCCGATGGGTGAGGCCGAGCGCGGCGAGTCCGCGCCCCGCCTGCGCATCTCCTTCTGGTGCTCCAACGGGCATGAGACACAGCCGAGTTTCGCCAGCGACGCGCAGGTCCCGGACACCTGGGACTGCCCCCGCTGCGGATTCCCGGCCGGCCAGGACCGGGACGACCCGCCGGCCCCGCCGCGCATCGAGCCCTACAAGACGCACCTCGCGTACGTGCGGGAGAGGCGCAGCGACGCGGACGGCGAGGCCATTCTCGCCGAGGCACTGGCGAAACTGCGCGGCGAGATCTAGGAACTCGGAGACGGCCGGACACCGACGAGGTGCCCGGCCGTCTCTCTTCCCGCGCTTTCCTCCGTCCGTCCCCCTTCGGTCGTTCCTGCTGGTCAGGGCGATTGTCAGTGGTGCCGCCTACTGTTCTCGCACGAGTTGAACGGCGAGACGCACGGGGGCGGTTGTGGCAGCGGTGCAGGCGGCGGAGACGGCGGCCCTGGGGTGGCGCGGGGGCTTCGGACGGCTTCTCTCGGCGGCCGTGGTCTCCAAGTTCGGCGACGCGCTGCGTACGGCGGCGATGCCGCTGCTCGCCGCTTCGCTGACCTCCGACCCGATGCTGGTCGCGCTGGTGACGGCCTGTGGGTACCTGCCGTGGCTGCTCTTCGGGCTGCTGGGCGGGGCGGTGGCGGACCGGGTGGACCAGCGCCGGGCCATGTGGGCCGTGGACGGGGTACGGGGCCTGCTCATGGCCGCCTTCGCGGTGGCCGTCGCCCTGGGACACGCCTCGATCGCCCTGCTCCTGGTGGTGGCCTTCGCGCTGACCACCCTCCAGACCCTCTTCGACAACGCCGCGACGGCGCTGCTGCCGTCGCTGGTGCCGTCGGCCGCGCTGGGCAGGGCCAACGCCCGGCTGATGACCGGACAGCAGATCGCGAGCGCCTTCCTGGCCGCACCGCTGGTTCCGGTGCTGCTCCTCGGCGGCCCGTCCGTGCCCTACGCCGCCGACGCGGCCACCTACGTACTGGCGGCGGTGCTCATCGCGTCGCTGCGCACCCCGCCCGCCGAGCGGGCGCCCCGGCCCGCGGGCAGCACCCTGCGCGGGGACATCGCGGCGGGACTGAAGGCGCTGTGGGCGGACCGGGCGCTGCGCGGTCTGTGCGCGGCGACGACGCTGTGCAACATCGGCATGGGAGCGCTCATCGCCGTGCTGGTGCTGCACGTGACGGGGTGGCTGGACAGCGGACAGGCGGGCTTCGCGGCGGTCCTGACGGCGTACGGGGCGGGCAGCGTGGTCGGGGGACTGGTCGCCGGGCGGCTGGCGCAACGGGTCGGGCGCCTGCGCAGCGTGTTCGTCGCGGGAACCGTCCAGGTGGGCTCGCTGGTCGTCCTGGGGACGGTGCGTGAGCTGTGGGCGGCGGTCGCGGCGATGGCCGTGTTCGGACTGATGGGGCTCGTGTGGAACGCGAATCAGACGACCCTGATGCAGGAGCGCAGCCCGGCCGCCATGCTGGGAAGGATCAGCGCGGCCTTCCGGACGACGGCCGTCGCCGGCGCCCCGCTGGGTGCGCTGCTCGGCGGGCTGGTGGCGGCCGGCTGGGGGCTCAACACCCCGGCCCTGCTGGCAGCCGCGCTGTTCGCACTGGCCGTGGCCGCGCTCGCACCTCTGATCAATTAGGTTGGATCGAGGCAGCGGGGGATGCATGCGGATACGAGTAGAAGTGGGCTGATTTCGGAGATGAACGCGATGAGGCTGAACCAGACGCCCGAGTGGACCGCGCTGGGCAAGCACCGGGAGCAGCTGGGTGCGACGCATCTGCGCGAGCTGTTCGCCGCAGACCCGGCTCGGGGCACGCACTACACCCTTGAGGTCGGCGACCTGCACCTCGACTACTCCAAGCACCTGGTCACGGACGAGACGCTGGAGCTGCTGCGCGAGCTGGCCGGGGCCACCGGGGTGGCCGGGCTGCGCGACGCCATGTTCCGCGGCGAGAAGATCAACACCACCGAGGACCGTGCCGTCCTGCACACCGCGCTGCGCGCCCCGCGCGATGCGGTCATCGAGGTCGACGGCGAGAACGTCGTCCCGGCCGTGCACGCCGTCCTCGACAAGATGGCCGCCTTCTCCGACAAGGTCCGCTCCGGCGAGTGGACCGGGCACACCGGCAAGCGCATCAGGACGGTCGTCAACATCGGCATCGGCGGCTCCGACCTGGGCCCCGCCATGGCCTACGACGCGCTGCGCTCCTTCTCCGCCCGCGAGCTGGACTTCCGCTTCGTGTCCAACGTGGACGGCGCGGACCTGCACGAGGCGGTGCGCGACCTGGACGCCGAGGAGACCCTCTTCATCGTCGCCTCCAAGACGTTCACCACGATCGAGACGATCACCAACGCGACGTCCGCCCGCGACTGGCTGCTGACGAACCTGCGCGCCGACGAGTCCGCCGTCGCCAAGCACTTCGTGGCGCTGTCCACCAACGCCGAGAAGGTCGCCGACTTCGGCATCGACACGGCCAACATGTTCGAGTTCTGGGACTGGGTCGGCGGCCGCTACTCGTACGACTCCGCCATCGGCCTGTCCCTGATGATCGCCATCGGCCCGGACCGCTTCCGCGAGATGCTCGACGGCTTCCACCAGGTCGACGAGCACTTCCGCACCGCGCCGACCGAGCAGAACGCGCCGCTGCTGCTCGGTCTGCTGGGCGTCTGGTACGGGGCGTTCTTCGACGCGCAGGCGCACGCCGTCCTGCCGTACAGCCACTACCTGTCGAAGTTCACCGCCTACCTCCAGCAGCTCGACATGGAGTCCAACGGCAAGTCCGTGGACCGTGACGGAAACCCCGTCGACTGGCAGACCGGTCCTGTCGTCTGGGGCACCCCGGGCACCAACGGGCAGCACGCGTACTACCAGTTGCTGCACCAGGGCACCAAGGTCATTCCGGCCGACTTCATCGGCTTCGCCCGGCCGGTCGCCGACCTGACGCCCGGCCTGGAGGCCCAGCACGACCTGCTGATGGCGAACTTCTTCGCCCAGACGCAGGCGCTGGCCTTCGGCAAGACCCCGGACGAGGTGCGCGCGGAGGGCGTGGCCGAGGAACTGGTGCCGCACAAGACCTTCCGCGGGAACCACCCGACTACCACGATCCTCAGCGACGAGCTGACGCCCTCCGTGCTCGGCCAGTTGATCGCGCTGTACGAGCACAAGGTGTTCGTCCAGGGCGCGATCTGGAACATCGACTCCTTCGACCAGTGGGGTGTCGAGCTGGGCAAGGTCCTCGCGAAGAAGGTCGAACCGGTGCTGACCGAGGGCAGGGGCGGCGAGCAGCTCGACAGTTCGACTGCGGAGCTGGTGTCGAAGTACCGTACGATGCGCGGCCGTTGAAAGGCCGCTGACTGACAGGAGTGCTGGTGACGGGGACGGGGACCGTGCGGCTGAGGCCGCCGAACAACAGGCTCGATTCGCGCGTGGTCCGCTGGTGGCAGATGCAGTGGTTGGCGCTGGTCCTGCCGCCCGTCCTCGTCCTGGTGGTCCTGGCGCTCCTCATCGAACCGGCCAGGTTCTGGCTGCTGCTGCCCGCGGCCCTGATCGCGGTGCCCGGCCTGGCCGCCGCGCTGTTCCTGCCGCCGTGGTGGTACCGGGTGCACCGGTGGGAGGTCACGGACACGGCGGTCTACATTCTCACCGGCTTCTTCTGGCGGGAGTGGCGGGTCGCACCGATGTCGCGGATCCAGACCGTCGACACCGTGCGTGGGCCGCTCCAGCAACTGTTCGGGCTGGCCACCGTCGTCGTCACCACCGCGTCCGCCAAGGGCGCGGTGAAGATCGAGGGACTCGACCACGAGCAGGCCGCGGCGCTCGCGGAGCAGCTCACGGAGATCACCGGGGCCACGCCCGGGGACGCGACATGAGCGGCAACGGCTCCGGTCCGGACGCCGCGCAGTGGCAGAAGCTGGACCGGCGCACGGTCCTGGTGGCCGCCCTGCTCATGAGCGGCGTCGCCGTCAGCGGCGGGCTGCCCGCCTTCGTCGCTCTCTCCTCCGCGTTCGGGGCCTGGACGGCCATCGGCTGGGTGCTGTTGGGCGCCGTGGTGTTCGTCGGGTGCAGCGCCGGGGTGGAGTACGTGCGGTGGCGGCACACCCGGTACCGGATCGGCCCCGAACGCGCCGAACTCCACACCGGGCTGCTCCTGGTGAAGCGCCGCTCGCTGGCCCGCGAGCGGATCCGCAACGTCGACCTGACCGCTCACCCGCTGCTGCGGGTCTTCGGACTGGTCAAGGTACGGATCGGTACCGGTGAGAACAACGGCGCCGGCACCGAGTCGACCCTGGAACTGCGGCCGGTGACCCGGCGGGAGGGCGACCGGCTGCGTCGGGAACTCCTCACCAGGTCCGTCGCCGGTGAGGGCGGCGAGCACCACGACGGGCGGCTCGCCACGCTCGACCCCCGCTGGATCCGGTACGCACCGCTCTCCGTCGCGGCCCCGTTGCTGGGCGCCGCCGCGGGCGGCGCGGTGATGCAGGTCAGTGAGTGGTTCGGCATGCAGATGGGCGTCATCGAATGGGTCGGCGGCGTCTTCAGCGGGGTCGCGCTGGTCTGGATGGTCGCCGTTCTGGCGGCGGCGCTGCTGGTCGCAGGCGTGATCGGCTCGCTCGGGCTGTTCGTCGAAATGTGGTGGAACTACCGGCTGGACCGTGAGCCGGGAGGAACGCTGCGGGTCCAGCGCGGCCTCTTCACCTCCCGGTCGATCTCCATCGAGGAACGGCGGCTGCGCGGCGTGGAGGTCGTGGAACCGCTGGGCGTGCGGCTGGCGGGCGCGGCCCGGGTGGACGCGGTGGCGACCGGCCTCGCGGAGGGCGAGGCCGACAAGAAGACGGACCACAAGACCCTCGTCCCGGCCGTGCCCCGACAGTTCGCTGACGTGGCGGCCGCGCGGGTGCTACGGGAACCGGTCGCGCCGACGGCGGCACGGCTTCTTCCGCACCCGGTGGCGGCGCGGGGACGGCGACTGAGGTGGGCGCTGGGCGCCGTGCTGCTGGGGGTCGGCTTCCTGTCGCTGCTCGGCGTGCTGCTGACGGAGGTTCTGCTGTGGGTGGCCGGGGGCGTGGCGGTGGTGATGCTGCCGGTGGCGGCGCTGCTGGCGGTCGATGCGTACCGGGCGCTGGGGCACGGGCTGAGCGGGGACTACCTGGTGATGCGGTCGGGGTCGGTGCGGCGGGCCACGGTGGCGCTGCGTCGGGACGGTGTCATCGGCTTCACCGTGAAGCAGTCGGTGTTCCAGCGGCGGGCTGGGCTCGTCACGGTGACGGCGACGACGGCCGCGGGCGCCGGGGCGTACTCGGTGTACGACGCGGGGACGTCGGAGGGGCTGACCTTCGCGGACGAGGCGGTGGAGGGAGTCCTGGGCCCCTTCCTGCAACGTGACCCCCCAACGCCGTAACCCCCGTTCACCGAAACCCCCTCGGGCGGCGGGGCGACGCACCCTCTCCCCGTAGCCCCCTTGGGCGGCGGGGCCGCCCCCGGGGGCGGAACGGGCGGGCAAGGGGGCGGCCCCCCCACCGGACGCCCCGCTCCCACCGGACGCCCCGCCTCCACCCCCGCACGCCCCGCACCCACGCCCTGTACGCACCGCGGACCCCGCGCGCCCCCCGACCCACGCCCACCCCGAACGCACCGCGGCCCGGCACCCCCCGTAAGAGAAGTGCCGGGCCGCCACGCACAAGACCTCAGCCCGAGGACGGTGGGTAGAGGGACTTCGGGAGTTCCGAGGCCGCTGCCGCGTCCAGGAGCCACAGGGTGCGGGCCCGCCCGTACGCGCCCGAGGCCGGGGCCTGGATCTCACCGGGGCCGGAGAGGGCGAGGGCCGCGGCCTTCGCCTTGTCCTCGCCCGCCGCCAACAGCCACACCTCACGGGCCGCCCGGATCGCCGGGAGGGTGAGCGAGACACGGGTGGGCGGCGGCTTGGGGGTGCCGTGGACGCCCACCACCGTCCGCTGTGTCTCGCGTACCGCCGGGTGCTCCGGGAAGAGGGACGCCACGTGGGTGTCCGGTCCGACGCCCAGCATGAGGACGTCGAAGGAAGGCACCGGACCGTGGTCCTCGGGAGCCGCGGCGGCTGCCAGTTCGGCCGCGTAGGCGGCCGCCGCCGAGTCCGCGTCCTCGTAGTCCCCGTCCGACGCCGGCATCGCGTGCACCCGGGCCGGGTCCAGCGGGACCGCGTCCAGCAGGGCCTCCCTGGCCTGGGTGTAGTTGCGCTCCGGGTCGTCGGCGGGCACGAACCGTTCGTCGCCCCACCACAGGTCGAGCCGCGACCAGTCGACCGCGTCACGGGCGGGGGAGGAGGCCAGCGCCGCCAGCAGTCCGTTGCCGTTGCGGCCGCCGGTGAGGACCACCGACGCCGTACCGCGTGCGGTCTGAGCGTCGACGATCTTCGTGATCAACCGGGCCGCCGCGGCCTGGGCCATCAGCTCCTTGTCCCGGTGGACCACCAACTGCGGCGTCCCGCTCATCACTTGGAAGCCGCCTTCTTCGCAGGAGCGGACTTCTTCGCCGCGGCGGACGCGGACCTCTCGGCGGTCGGCTTCCCGTCCGACGAGCCCGACGAGCCCGACGAGTCCACGGAGTCCGACGAGTCCACGGAGTCCGACGAACCGGACGGGTCCGACGAGCCCGAAGCCTGCGGCTCGGCCTTCTCCGCCGCATCGCCCAGCCTGTCCACACCGAACTTGAGCGCCGACGCGTACGTGTCGTCCGGGTCCAGGCGACGCAGTTCCTCCGCCAGGAGTTCGGCCGTGTCACGCCGCTTCAGCGCCACCGCGCGGTCCGGCTGGCCCTTCATGCACAGCGTGGCGAGCGAGCCGTCCGCGCGGTCCAGGACGATCGGGCCGTCCTTGGTCTCCATCCGTACGGCGGTCAGGCCGGGACCGGCGGAGAGGGAGCGCTTGACGGGCACGTGCAGCCGGTCCGCCAGCCACATGGCGAGCAGCTCGCAGCTCGGGTTGAACTCCTCGCCCTCCACCTCCACCGAGCTGACCTCGGTGGGCAGCTGGTCGAGGGCCGCGGCGAGCATCGAACGCCACGGGGTGATGCGGGCCCAGGACAGGTCCGTGTCGCCCGGCGTGTAGTTCGCGCTGCGCGCCATCAGCTCGTGGATGGGCTGCTCGGCGGCGTAGGTGTCGGTGACCCGGCGCTGCCCGAGGGTGCCCAGCGGGTCCTTGGCGGGGTTCACCGGACCGTGCACCGGCCACCACAGCACCGTCGGCGCGTCCGGGAGAAGCAGCGGCAGAACGACCGACTGGGCGTGGTTGATGACCTCGCCGTACAGCCGCAGGACAACCGTTTCACCGGTGCCCGCCGCCGCGCCGACCCGCACCTCCGCGTCGAGACGCGCCTTCGCGCGGTCGCGCGGGGAGCGCGAGGGCCGCTTGATGACGACCAGCTTGCGCGAGGGGTGCTCGCGGGAGGCGTCGTTGGCCGCCTTCAGGGCGTCGTACGCGTTCTCCTCGTCGGTGACGATGACGAGGGTGAGCACCATGCCGACGGCCGGGGTCCCGATGGCCCGCCGCGCCTGTACGAGTGCCTTGTTGACTTTGCTGGACGTGGTGTCCGTCAGGTCGATTTTCATGGCCGGCGCCAGCTCCGTCCCTCTCGTGCGAGCATTTCGTCCGCCTCGACCGGGCCCCAGGTGCCGGACGCGTACTGCGCGGGCTTGCCGTGCGTGTCCCAGTACTCCTCGATCGGGTCGAGGATCCGCCAGGACTGCTCGACCTCCTCCAGGCGCGGGAACAGGTTGGCGTCGCCGAGCAGGACGTCCAGGATGAGGCGCTCGTACGCCTCGGGGCTGGACTCGGTGAAGGACTCGCCGTACGCGAAGTCCATCGAGACGTCGCGGATCTCCATGGAGGTGCCGGGCACCTTGGAGCCGAAGCGGACCGTGACGCCCTCGTCGGGCTGGACGCGGATGACGATCGCGTTCTGGCCGAGTTCCTCGGTGGCGGTGTGGTCGAAGGGGGAGTGCGGGGCGCGCTGGAAGACGACCGCGATCTCCGTGACCCGGCGGCCCAGGCGCTTGCCCGTGCGCAGGTAGAACGGGACGCCCGCCCAGCGGCGGTTGTCGATCTCCAGCTTCACCGCGGCGTAGGTGTCGGTCTTCGACTGGGGGTCGATGCCGTCTTCCTGGAGGTAGCCGACGGCCTTCGCGCCGCCCTGCCAGCCCGCCGCGTACTGTCCGCGCACGGTGTCCCGGCCCAGATCCTTGGGGATCTTGACCGCGCCCAGCACCTTGGACTTCTCCGCGACCAGCGCGTCCGCCTCGAAGGAGGCGGGCTCCTCCATCGCGGTGAGCGCCAGCAGCTGGAGGAGGTGGTTCTGGATGACGTCGCGGGCGGCGCCGATGCCGTCGTAGTACCCGGCACGGCCGCCGATGCCGATGTCCTCGGCCATGGTGATCTGCACGTGGTCGACGTACGACCGGTTCCAGATCGGCTCGAACATCTGGTTGGCGAAGCGCAGCGCCAGGATGTTCTGGACCGTCTCCTTCCCCAGGTAGTGGTCGATCCGGAAGACCTCGTTGGCCGGGAAGACCTCGTGGACGATCCGGTTGAGCTCCTGCGCGGAGGCCAGGTCGTGCCCGAAGGGCTTCTCGATGACCGCGCGCCGCCAGGAGTTCTCCTTCTGGTCCGCCAGCCCGTGCTTCTTGAGCTGCTGGACGACCTTGGGGAAGAACTTCGGCGGGACGGAGAGGTAGAAGGCGAAGTTGCCGCCGGTGCCCTGCGCCTTGTCGAGCTCCTGGATCGTCGACTTCAGCGTCTCGAACGCCTCGTCGTCGTCGAAGTCGCCCTGGACGAAGCGCATGCCCTGGATCAGCTGCTGCCAGACCTCCTCACGGAACTCGGTGCGCGCGTGCTCCTTGACCGCGTCGTGCACGACCTGCGCGAAATCCTCGTTCTCCCAGTCGCGGCGGGCGAAGCCGATGAGCGAGAAGCCCGGCGGCAGGAGGCCGCGATTGGCCAGGTCGTAGACGGCGGGCATCAACTTTTTACGGGACAAATCGCCCGTGACGCCGAAGATGACCAGGCCCGACGGCCCCGCGATGCGCGGGAGCCGTCGATCCTGTGCGTCACGCAGCGGATTGCTGCTGGACAAGTGGTCAGCCCTTCGAAGGTGCGAGGCGCTTGAGTTCGGCCTCGGTCGACTTGAGCAGGTCGTTCCAGGCGTCCTCGAACTTGTCGACGCCCTCGGTCTCCAGGAGTGCCACGACCTCGTCGTAGGAGACGCCCAGCTTCTCCAGGGCGTCCAGGTCGGCACGCGCCTGCTCGTACTTGCCGGCGATCGTGTTGCCGGTGACCGAGCCGTGGTCGGCGGCGGCCTCCAGGGTCGCCTCCGGCATGGTGTTCACCGTGCCCGGCGCCACCAGTTCGTCGACGTACATCGTGTCCTTGTACGCCGGGTCCTTGACGCCGGTGGAGGCCCACAGCGGACGCTGCTTGTTGGCCTGCGCCTTGTCCAGGGCGGCCCAGCGCTCGCCGCTGAAGACCTCTTCGTAGGCCTGGTAGGCGAGCCGGGCGTTGGCGAGCGCCGCCTTGCCCTTGAGGGCCTTGGCCTCGTCGGTGTCCTGGGCGTCGAGGCGCTTGTCGATCTCGGTGTCCACCCGGGACACGAAGAAGGAGGCCACCGAGTGGATCGTGGAGAGGTCCAGGCCGTTGGCCTTCGCCTTCTCCAGGCCCGCCAGGTAGGCGTCCATCACGGCGCGGTAGCGCTCCAGCGAGAAGATCAGCGTGACGTTGACGCTGATGCCCAGGCCGATGACCTCGGTGATCGCCGGGATGCCGGCCTGCGTCGCCGGAATCTTGATCAGCGTGTTCGGCCGGTCCACCAGCCAGGCGAGCTGCTTGGCCTCGGCGACCGTGGCGCGCGTGTGGTGGGCGAGACGCGGGTCGACCTCGATGGACACCCGGCCGTCCTGGCCCTGCGTCGCGTCGAAGACCGGGCGCAGGATGTCGGCGGCGTCCCTCACGTCCGCCGTCGTGATCATGCGGATCGCTTCTTCGACGGTGACCTCGCGGGCCGCCAGGTCGGTCAGCTGGACGTCGTAGCCGTCGCCCTGCGAGATCGCCTTCTGGAAGATCGACGGGTTGGTGGTCACACCGACGACGTGCTGCTGGTCGATCAGCTCGGCCAGGTTGCCGGACGTGATCCGCTTGCGCGACAGGTCGTCGAGCCAGATCGCCACGCCCTCGTCGGAGAGGCGCTTGAGTGCGTCTGTCATGAGTTCTGCATCTCCTACTGGTCTTGGGTCTCTACGGGCGTCAGCGCTGGGCGGCGGAGAGGGATTCCCGGGCGGCGGCAGCGACTGCCTCGCCGGTGAAGCCGAACTCCTTGAAGAGGACCTTGCCGTCCGCGGAAGCGCCGAAGTGCTCCAGCGAGACGATCCGGCCCGCGTCGCCCACGTACTTGTGCCAGGTCAGACCGATACCGGCTTCGACCGCGACCCGCGCCTTGACCGACGGGGGAAGGACGGCCTCCCGGTACTCCTGGTCCTGCTCCTCGAACCACTCCACCGACGGCATCGACACGACACGCGTCGGGATGCCCGCGGCCTGGAGCTCCTCGCGCGCCTCGACGGCGAGCTGGACCTCGGAACCGGTGCCGATGAGCACGACCTGCGGCTCCGCGCCCCGGCCGTCCGCCTCGGCGTCGAGGAGCACGTAGCCGCCGCGCGCGGCGTCCTCGTTGCGCTCGTACGTCGGCACGCCCTGACGGGTCAGCACCAGGCCCGTGGGGGCGCCCTCGCCGAAGACCTTGGTGTAGCGCTTGAGGATCTCGCGCCAGGCGATCGCGGTCTCGTTGGCGTCCGCCGGGCGGACGACGTTCAGGCCCGGGATCGCGCGCAGCGAGGCCAGGTGCTCGACCGGCTGGTGGGTCGGACCGTCCTCGCCGAGGCCGACGGAGTCGTGCGTCCACACGTACGTCACCGGCAGGTGCATCAGTGCGGACAGCCGCACCGAGTTGCGCATGTAGTCGGAGAACACCAGGAAGGTGCCGCCGTAGATGCGGGTGTTGCCGTGCAGCGCGATGCCGTTCATCTCGGCGGCCATCGAGTGCTCGCGGATGCCGAAGTGGATCGTGCGGCCGTACTTGTCCGCCCCGGGCAGCGGGTTGCCGTCGGGGAGGAACGACGACGTCTTGTCGATCGTCGTGTTGTTCGAGCCGGCGAGGTCCGCGGATCCGCCCCACAGCTCGGGGATGACCGCGCCGAGCGCTTCGAGGACCTTGCCGGAGGCCGCGCGGGTGGCGACGCCCTTGCCGGTCTCGAAGACGGGCAGCTTGTCCTCCCAGCCGGCCGGCAGCTCGCCCGCGGCGATGCGGTCGAACTCGGCCGCGCGCTCCGCGTTGGCGGTGCGCCAGGCGGCGAAGCCCTTCTCCCACTCGGCCCTGGCCTCACGGCCCCGGTCGAGCGCCTCACGGGTGTGCGCGATGACCTCGTCGGAGACCTCGAAGGTCTTCTCCGGGTCGAAGCCCAGCACGCGCTTGGTGGCCGCGACCTCGTCGTCGCCGAGCGCCGAGCCGTGTGCGGCCTCGGTGTTCTGCGCGTTCGGGGCGGGCCAGGCGATGATCGAGCGCATCGCGATGAACGACGGCTTGTCCGTGACGGCCTTCGCCTGCTGGATCGCGTCGTACAGCGCCTCGGGGTCCAGGTCGCCGTCCGGCTTGGGCTCCACGCGCTGGACGTGCCAGCCGTAGGCCTCGTACCGCTTCATGGTGTCCTCGGAGACGGCCGTCTCCGTGTCGCCCTCGATCGAGATGTGGTTGTCGTCCCACAGCAGGACCAGGTTGCCGAGCTTCTGGTGCCCGGCCATCGAGGACGCCTCTCCGGAGATGCCCTCCTGGAGGCAGCCGTCACCGGCGATGGCGTAGACGAAGTGGTCGAACGGTGACTCGCCGAGCGGCGTCTCCGGGTCGAACAGACCGCGCTCGTAACGGGCCGCCATGGCCATGCCCACCGCGTTGGCCACACCCTGGCCGAGCGGGCCGGTGGTGGTCTCGACGCCGGTGGTGTGACCGTACTCCGGGTGCCCGGGGGTCTTGGAACCCCACGTACGGAACGCCTTCAGGTCGTCCAGCTCCAGACCGAAGCCGGCCAGGTACAGCTGGGTGTAGAGCGTCAGCGACGAGTGTCCGGCGGACAGGACGAAGCGGTCGCGGCCCGTCCACTCGGCGTCCGCCGGGTCGTGCCGCATCACCTTCTGGAAGAGGGTGTACGCGGCCGGGGCCAGGCTCATCGCCGTACCCGGATGGCCGTTGCCGACCTTCTGTACGGCGTCCGCGGCCAGGATGCGGGCGGTGTCTACGGCCCGCTGGTCCAATTCGGTCCACTCAAGGTCTGTGGTGGTCGGCTTGGTGCTCACCCTGGGTCAGGGCTCCTCTCCACAATGATTTGGGCCCGGTGACTATTCGCCGCACCGGGGCGTTGACGAGCCTACCCCCGTGCGAACGCGCGAGATTTCGAGTCCACGGCCCTGGAAAAAAGACGCGTACGTACCAGGGTGCGCGCGTGAAACGGGGTTCGCCTCCCGACGAACGCATTTCCGTATACATCGGGACACTACTCGTCGCGTACCCAGGGTCCTGGGCCGGTATCCGGCCGCTTCACGGGTGGCCCAACACGACCCCACCCCGGCGAAGGACGACGTATGGGCAAGGTCTACAGTGGCGTGGTACGCGCAAGTATTTACCGGGCCTTCACGTCCGGTGCTTGCTTCAGGAATTCTCTGTCAGGGGTGTGCGTGACGGCCGTCGAGTCCCGACCCGCAGGGGTCGCTTCGACTCCCAGCCCGGGGGGCCATCGGCCGTTCGGAGCCCGGGTCAAGGCGTTTGTTGCACTGACCAAGCCGCGGATCATCGAGCTTCTGCTGATCACCACCGTTCCGGTGATGTTCCTGGCGGAGCAAGGTGTCCCGGACCTGTGGCTGGTGCTGGCCACCTGTATCGGCGGTTACCTCTCCGCCGGTGGTGCAAACGCGCTCAACATGTACATCGACCGCGACATCGACGCGCTGATGGACCGCACGTCGCAGCGTCCGCTGGTCACCGGGATGGTGAGTCCGGGCGAGTGCCTCGTCTTCGGCTTCTCGCTCGCGGTGATCTCCACGCTCTGGTTCGGGCTGCTGGTCAACTGGCTGTCCGCCGCGCTGTCGCTGGGCGCGCTCCTCTTCTACGTGGTCGTCTACACGATGATCCTCAAACGCCGCACCGCGCAGAACATCGTCTGGGGCGGCATCGCAGGCTGCCTGCCGGTCCTCATCGGCTGGTCCTCGGTGACCAACTCGCTGTCCTGGGCCGCGCTGATCCTCTTCCTGGTCATCTTCTTCTGGACGCCGCCGCACTACTGGCCGCTGTCGATGAAGGTCAAGGACGACTACGCCCGGGTGGGCGTGCCCATGCTGCCAGTCGTCGCGGGCAACAAGGCGGTCGCCAACCAGATCGTGCTCTACAGCTGGGTCATGGTCGCGGTGTCGCTGCTGCTCCAGCCGCTCGGCTACACGGGGTGGTTCTACACCGCCGTCGCGGCCGTCACCGGTGGCTGGTGGCTCTGGGAGGCGCACGGGCTGCGGGCCCGCGCCAAGGCCGAGGTCACGGGCGCGAAGCTGAAGGAGATGCGGCTCTTCCACTGGTCGATCACCTACGTCTCGCTGCTCTTCGTGGCGGTCGCGGTGGACCCCTTCCTGCGGTAGGCCGGGTACGGCGTCCCGACGGGCGGGTCACGTGGTCAAGGCCACGCGACCCGCCCGTCGCGCGTTTCGCTACCCGTCGGTAGCATCCTGCTCATGGCAGACACGAAGCAGGCAGAGACGGCCACCCCGCAGGCGACCCTCAAGTCCGCCGAGCGCAGGACCGCCAAGCTGGCCAAGCAGATCGGCGCGTTCGCCGGCAAGCACGGCGGCGCCGAGGGCCAGCTCGCGTACCTCGGGCAGAAGGGCACCCGGATCGTCCTGGTGGGCGACGACGGCGCCTGGGGCGACCTGGTGGCCCCGACGTACGACGTGGCGAGGGCGGCCACCGAGCGGGCCGGCATCACCGTCCACGAGGACTTCGACGGCGAGTTCGCGGCGAAGGTGGAGACCGGCCCGTACGAGTGGAGCCGGATGGCCGGACTCCAGATCGGCGGCCCCGCCAACCCCTCTTCCGGCAAGCCGTAGCAGTACCCGTCCGCGGGGCTCACCCGTTAGGACCAGTGGAAGACGCCTTCAGTCCACGGTCTGCGCAGGGAGCCCCCGATGATCACCGCCCCGCCGTCGCTGGTGGACCAGTACTGCCACGGGGTGCTCCGCACCGAGCTGGGCCTCGGCACCTTCGAGGCCCACCTCGGCAGCACGCCCGCGCCGCCCGCACCGGGCACCACCTTCTTCGACACCCAGACCGGGTTCGCCGTACGCCGCTGGTGCCCGCCGCTGCTCGGCCTGGAACCGCACTGCCCGCCCGCCCGCTACCTCGCCCGACGCCGCGAACTGGGCGTCCTGGAATCGGGCCGCCGCCTGCTGCGCGGCTCCGGCATCGCCACCTACCTCGTCGACACCGGTCTGCCGGGCGACCTGACGGACCCCGGGGAACTCGCGGCGGCGGGGGACGCCGAGGCGCGGGAGATCGTACGGCTGGAACTGCTGGCCGAACAGGTCGCGGACACCTCGGGCACCGCGGAGGGGTTCCTCGCCAATCTCAGCGAGGCGATGCACGCGGCGACGAGGTCCGCGGTGGCGTTCCTCTCGGTCGCCGGAGTACGGGACGGCCTCGCGTTCGCCCCGTTCCCGCCGGGTCCCGGAGAGGTGCGCGGGGCGGCCGGGCGGTGGCTGGCGGGACGCCGGGCCGGGGAGGAACTGAGTGACCCGGTGCTGCTGCGGCACCTGCTCTGGAACGCGGTCGGCTGCGGGCTGCCGCTGCAACTGCACGTGGCGGGGGACCCGGCACAGCTGACGGAGTTCGCGGCCGCCAGCGCGGGCCTGGGCACGGACCTGGTGCTGCTGCACGGCTCCCCGTACCAGCGGGACGCGGCCCGACTGGCGGGTGTCTTCCCGCACGTGTACGCCGACCTCGGCCCCGCCGTGGCACACACCGGGGCGCGCGCCGCCGCCGTACTCGCCGGGATGCTGGAGCTGGCGCCGTTCGGGAAGCTGCTCTTCTCCAGCGGGGCGCGCGGCCTGCCCGAACTGCACGTGGTGGGCGCGCACCAGTTCCGCGACGCGCTGGCACGGGTGCTCGGCGGGTGGGTGGCCGACGGGGCCTGGTCGAAACCGGACGCGGAACGGGTCGCCCGGATGCTCGCCGCGGACAACGCCCGCCGCGTCTACCGGCTGGACGCCGGCGACCGGGCCGAACGGCCGGCGGCGTGACCGGACGGCGGGCGCCCGCCGGAGCCGCCCTGCGGCGCGGCTAGACGGCGGTGGTGACCGGGGCGTCCGGCTGCGCGGGGACTTCCGGAATCTCCTCCACAGGACGCTCGCGCAGGCTCAGGGCCAGCCGGAGCACCGCGATCCACATCAGCGACGACAGCAGCATGTGCAGGCCGACCAGCAGCTCCGGGACCTGCGTGAAGTACTGCACGTAACCGACGACGCCCTGTGCCACCAGCACGATCAGCAGGTCGCGGGAGCGCTTGCGGGTGTCGTCCGGGGCGTCCACCATGCGCAGCACGAACCACATCGCGAGGGCCAGCGCGCAGACCACCCACGCGGAGATCGCGTGGAGGTGGGCCGCGTCGGTCCAGTCCCACGGCATGCGCGGCACCTCGCTCTTGTCGCCCGCGTGCTTGCCGGAGCCGGTCACCGACGTGCCGAGGACGAGCAGCAGCACGGTGGTCACGACGATCGCCCACGACAGCTTGCGGACCGGGCCCGGCACGCGCGGCCGCGGCGGGCCGTCGCCCTCACGGGTGCGCTGCCAGGTGATCACCGCGACCGCGAGGAGGCCGTTGGCGGCCAGGAAGTGGCCGGCCACCGTCCACGGGTTGAGGCCGGACAGCACGGAGATGCCGCCGAGCACCGCGTTGCTCATCACCAGCCAGAACATCAGCCAGGCGGTCCTGGTGAGGCCGCGCCGCCAGGGCTTGGTGGAGCGGGCCGCGATGATCGCCCAGCCGACGGCCGCCGACAGGACGTACGTCAGCATGCGGTTGCCGAACTCGATCAGACCGTGGATGCCCTGCTCGGGCGTGGTGATCAGACTCTCCGACGTGCACTTGGGCCAGGTGTCGCAGCCGAGGCCGGAACCGGTCAGCCGGACCGCGCCGCCGGTGACGATGATGAGCACGCTCATCACGACGGCGGACAGCGCGGCGCGCTGGAGCGTACGGGGCGTGGGCGTCCATCGCTTGGCGATGAGGGCGAGGGGGGTCAACACGGCAACCATCGTAGGCCGGAGCTTGTGCAGCTTTTCACGAGGGGGCCCGGTACGCCGTGTGACGTCACTCGCAAGCCGCTTCGGGCCCTACTCCCAGCGGAAGAACCTCGCCGCCGCGCCCAGACCGAGCACGGCCCAGCCGGCCAGGACGCCCAGGTGGGCCCACGGCATCGACGCGCCGTGCTGGAGGACGTCGCGCAGCCCGTCGGAGAGGGCCGAGATGGGCAGCAGACCGAGCACGCTCTGCACGCCGTCCGGGAACTTGTCGAGAGGGACGATCACGCCCCCGCCGACGAGGAGCAGCAGGAAGACGAGGTTCGCGGCGGCCAGCGTCGCCTCCGCCTTGAGGGTTCCGGCCATCAGTAGCCCGAGCCCGGAGAAGGCCGCCGTGCCCAGGAGCAGCAGGAGGAGGACGGAAAGGGGGCCTCCCTGCGGCGACCATCCGAGGCCGAGGGCGATCGCGGTCAGCAGGAGCACCTGGAGCACCTCGGTGACCAGCACCGACAACGTCTTGGCGGTCATCAGCGCCCAGCGCGGCAGCGGAGAGGCGGCGAGCCTCTTGAGGACGCCGTAGCGCCGCTCGAAGCCGGTGGCGATGGCCTGACCGGTGAACGCGGTCGACATGACGGCGAGCGCGAGGACACCGGGGGCGAGGAAGTCGACGGACTCGCCCTGGCCGGTGTCGATGATGTCGACGGCCGAGAACAGGACGAGCAGCAGCGCCGGAATGATCACGGTCAGCAGGAGCTGTTCGCCGTTGCGCAGCAGCATCTTCGTTTCGAGCGCGGTCTGGGCGGCGATCATCCGGACGAGCGGGGCCGCTCCGGGCATCGGGGCGTAAGGGGCGGTACTCATGGGCGGAGGTCCTTACCGGTCGGCTCCAGGCTGTGCCGTTCCGGGGGCAACCCCCGGACCCCCGGCCGGAGGCGGTCGGGCGTGGCGGGGTTCATGGGCGCAGGTCCTTACCGGTCAGCTCCAGAAAGACGTCTTCCAGGGTGCGGCGCTCGACCGAGATGCCGTCCGGCATCACTCCGTGCTGCGCGCACCAGGTGGTGACCGTGGCCAGGAGGTGCGGGTCGATCTTGCCGCTGATGCGGTACGTCCCGGGGACCAGTTCCTCCGCGAGGGTGTCCGTCGGCAGGGCCTTCAGCAGCGACGCGAGGTCGAGGCCGGGGCGGCCCGTGAAGCGCAGGGTGTTCTCGGCGCCGCCCCGGGAGAGTTCGGCGGGCGCGCCCTGGGCGATGACCTTGCCGGCGTCGACGATCACGACGTCGTCGGCCAGCTGCTCGGCCTCGTCCATGAAGTGGGTGGTGAGGATGACGCTCACGCCGGATGCGCGCAGTTCGCGGACGAGGTCCCAGGTGGAGCGGCGCGCGTGCGGGTCGAGACCGGCGGTCGGCTCGTCGAGGAAGACGAGTTCCGGGCGGCCGACGACGGCCATCGCGAGCGCGAGGCGCTGCTGCTGGCCGCCGGAGAGGCGCCGGTAGGTCGTACGGCCGCAACTGCCCAGCCCGAGGCGCTCGATGAGCACGTCCACGTCCAGCGGGTGGGCGTGCAGTGTGGCCATGTGGCGGAGCATCTCGTCGGCGCGGGCTCCGGAGTAGACGCCGCCGGACTGGAGCATGACGCCGATGCGGGGACGCAGCTTCGCCGCGTCGGCGATCGGGTCGAGGCCCAGGACCCGGACGGTGCCCGCGTCGGGCTTGCGGTAGCCCTCGCAGGTCTCGACGGTGGTGGTCTTCCCGGCGCCGTTGGGGCCGAGGACGGCGGTGACGGTGCGGGGGGCGACGGTGAGGTCGAGGCCGTCGACCGCGGTCTTGGATCCGTACCGCTTGACCAGGCCGGTGACCTGGACGACGGGCTCATGTGACATGGGAGCGAGTCTAGGCGGCGGGGGACGGGGGCCCCGGCGGGGGGCGGGTGCGTGCGTAGGGGTGCGACGCGGCCGGTGGCGCGGGTCGCCGCGCCCGCAGGAGGGCTGTGTCATCTCCCGTGGCCGGTGCTTCCTCGGCCGCCCCGCGCGCGCACGCCACCGCATCGCCGAGCGGGTGGAGGCGGGACCTTCTCCCGTCGATTGATCCTGCGCGAAGCCTTTCCCCGAAGTGCGGGCGGGGGAGCGCCCGAGGACGGTTTGGCCGGGAAGTCCTCCCAGGTCACGCGGGTCGGCGGCCGGGGAGACGCGGGTGCGTGGGGGCGGGTGCGGGGAGGTGGCGGCATGCCGCGGGGGCGTCCGCGGCGGCTCGTGGGAGAGCCTCCGCTCCTGTCGCCCGATGATCATTTCCGCAGGTCAGCTTAGGTTTACCTAAGTGATGCAGTCCACGGATCTTGTTCCGGGACCGGGTTGTCACGCTCTGAAGAATTACGCAACAATGGTGTTGTGAAATACGACGGCGAGGTCCCCCAGGAGGACGTCGCGACAGGTGAGCGGTCCACCCGCAACCGTGTCGCGCGATCCATCCTGGACCACGGGCCGTCCACCGTCGCCGACCTGGCGAAGCGGCTTCGCCTCACGCAGGCAGCCGTGCGACGCCACCTCGACGCGCTGGTCGCCGACACCGTGGTGGAGGCCAAGGAGCAGCGCGTCTACGGTGCGCGTACGCGCGGGAGGCCCGCCAAGGTCTTCGCGCTCACCGACTGCGGCCGGGACGCCTTCGACCAGTCCTACGACACGCTCGCGGCCGACGCCCTCACCTGGATCTCCCGGGCGGCCGGCGGCGGCGAACAGGGCGAGGCGGCCGTCACCGCGTTCGCCCGCGCCCGGATCGCCGCGCAGGCCGAGGCGTACCGGGAAGCCGTCGAGGCGGCGCCCCCCGAAGAGCGCACCGAGGCTCTGGCGAGGGCCCTGAGCGCCGACGGGTACGCTGCTACGGCGCGAAGCGCACCGGTCGGAGAGCAGCTGTGCCAGCACCACTGCCCTGTCGCCCACGTCGCGGAGAAGTTCCCGCAGCTGTGCGAGGCGGAGACCGAGGTCTTCTCCGCACTGCTCGGGACCCACGTCCAGCGGCTGGCCACCATCGCCCACGGCGACGGGGTCTGCACGACGTACATCCCCAAGGTCAGTCACACCAGCCAGACCAGTCATTCAGCATCAGCAAGCACGGCCGGGAGGAACCCCGCATGACTCTCCCTATCGAGGAGACTGCCCACCCCGAACTCGAGGGTCTGGGTACGTACGAATTCGGCTGGGCCGACCCCGACGTCGCCGGCGCGGCAGCCAAGCGCGGCCTGTCCGAGGCTGTCGTCCGCGACATCTCGGCGAAGAAGAACGAGCCCGAGTGGATGCTGAAGCTGCGTCTCAAGGGCCTGAAGCTCTTCGGCAAGAAGCCCATGCCGAACTGGGGCTCGGACCTGTCGGGAATCGACTTCGACAACATCAAGTACTTCGTGCGTTCGACGGAGAAGCAGGCGCAGTCCTGGGAGGACCTGCCTGCCGACATCAAGAACACGTACGACAAGCTCGGCATCCCCGAGGCGGAGAAGCAGCGCCTCGTCGCCGGTGTCGCGGCCCAGTACGAGTCCGAGGTCGTCTACCACCAGATCAACGAGGAGCTGGAGGCGCAGGGTGTCATCTTCATGGACACCGACACCGCGCTGAAGGAGCACCCGGAGCTCTTCCAGGAGTACTTCGGCACCGTCATCCCCGTCGGCGACAACAAGTTCGCGTCGCTGAACTCGGCCGTGTGGTCCGGCGGCTCGTTCATCTACGTGCCCAAGGGCGTCCACGTCGAGATCCCGCTCCAGGCCTACTTCCGTATCAACACGGAGAACATGGGCCAGTTCGAGCGCACGCTGATCATCGTCGACGAAGACGCCTACGTGCACTACGTCGAGGGCTGCACCGCGCCGATCTACTCCTCGGACTCGCTGCACTCCGCCGTGGTCGAGATCATCGTGAAGAAGGGCGGCCGCTGCCGCTACACGACGATCCAGAACTGGTCGAACAACGTCTACAACCTGGTCACCAAGCGCGCCGTGGCGTACGAGGGCGCGACCATGGAGTGGGTCGACGGCAACATCGGCTCCAAGGTCACCATGAAGTACCCGGCCGTCTACCTGATGGGCGAGCACGCCAAGGGCGAGACCCTGTCCATCGCCTTCGCGGGCGAGGGCCAGCACCAGGACGCCGGCGCGAAGATGGTGCACATGGCGCCGAACACGTCGTCGAACATCGTCTCGAAGTCGGTGGCGCGCGGCGGCGGCCGTACCTCCTACCGCGGTCTCATCGAGATCGGCGAGGGCGCGCCCGGCTCCAAGTCCAACGTGCTGTGCGACGCGCTGCTGGTGGACACCATCTCCCGCTCGGACACCTACCCCTACGTGGACGTCCGCGAGGACGACGTGTCCATGGGCCACGAGGCGACCGTCTCCAAGGTCTCCGAGGACCAGCTCTTCTACCTGATGAGCCGCGGTCTGACCGAGTTCGAGGCGATGGCGATGATCGTGCGCGGTTTCGTCGAGCCGATCGCCAAGGAGCTCCCGATGGAGTACGCCCTGGAACTCAACCGGCTGATCGAGCTGCAGATGGAGGGCTCGGTCGGCTGACCGTCCCCCTCCGTCCGCACGTCCCGACTTCTTGATCCAGAGAGAGAGCACCACGACAGCCATGGCTGAGGCCCAGACCAACATCCCGGTGGGTTCCACCACCTCCGGCTCCCTCGCGGTGGCGGCGGAGTCCACCGTCGCCACCCGCATGAGTGCGCCGCCGTCCTTCGACGTGGCGGACTTCCCGGTGCCCCACGGCCGCGAGGAGGAGTGGCGGTTCACCCCGCTCGCCCGGCTGCGCGGTCTGCACGACGGCACCGCCGAGGCCGGCGGCGTGCTGACCGTCCGGGTCGACGCCCCCGAGGGCGTCACCGTCGAGACGGTGGACCGCTCCGACGCCCGCCTCGGCAAGGCCGGCACCCCGGTGGACCGGGTCGCCGCCCAGGCGTACTCGGCCTTCGAGAAGGCCTCGGTCGTCTCGGTGCCCAAGGAGACCGTCCTCACCGAGCCGATCCGCGTGTCGGTGCACGGCGAGGGCGGCACGGCCTACGGCCACCAGGTCTTCGAACTCGGCGCGTTCGCCGAGGCCGTGGTGGTCATCGACCACACCGGTGACGGCGTGCTCGCAGCCAACGTGGACTACGTGCTCGGCGACGGCGCCAAGCTGACCGTCGTGTCCGTGCAGGACTGGGCCGACAAGGCCGTCCACGTGGCGCAGCACAACGCGCTGGTGGGCCGCGACGCCTCCTTCAAGTCCGTCGTGGTGACCTTCGGCGGCGACCTGGTCCGGCTGCACCCGCGCGTCTCGTACGCCGGTCCCGGCGGCGAGGCCGAGCTGTTCGGCCTGTACTTCACGGACCAGGGCCAGCACCAGGAGCACCGCCTCCTGGTCGACCACAACGTCCCGCACTGCAAATCGAACGTGGCCTACAAGGGCGCCCTCCAGGGCCAGGACGCGCACGCGGTGTGGATCGGTGACGTCCTGATCCAGGCCGCCGCCGAGGGCACCGACTCGTACGAGATGAACCGCAACCTGGTGCTGACCGACGGCGCGCGCGTCGACTCGGTCCCCAACCTGGAGATCGAGACCGGCGAGATCGCCGGAGCGGGCCACGCCTCGGCGACCGGCCGCTTCGACGACGAGCAGCTCTTCTACCTCCAGTCCCGCGGCATCCCCGAGGACGAGGCCCGCCGCCTGGTCGTCCGCGGCTTCTTCGCCGAGCTGGTCCAGCAGATCGGCGTCGACGACGTCGAGGAGCGCCTGCTCGCCAAGATCGATGCGGAGCTGGAGGCTTCCGTCTGATGACGTTCGTACGAGTGGCCGCGCTGAGCGAGCTGGAGACCGACACCCCCAAGCGGGTCGAGGTCGACGGCACGCCGGTGTCCCTTGTCCAGACCGAGGGCGAAGTCTTCGCGATCAACGACATCTGCTCGCACGCGAACGTCTCGCTGTCCGAGGGCGAAGTCGAGGACTGTGCCATCGAGTGCTGGTTGCACGGCTCCAGCTTCGACCTCCGTACCGGAAAGCCGTCCGGCCTGCCCGCGACGCGCCCCGTCCCCGTATACCCCGTAAAGATCGAAGGGGACGATGTGCTCGTCTCCGTCACCCAGGAGTCCTGAGTACCCCATGGCAACGCTTGAAATCCGCGACCTGCACGTCTCCGTCGATGTCGAGAACGGCACCAAGGAGATCCTCAAGGGCGTCGACCTGACCGTGAAGCAGGGCGAGACCCACGCCATCATGGGCCCGAACGGCTCCGGCAAGTCCACCCTCGCGTACTCGATCGCGGGTCACCCCAAGTACACGATCACCAGCGGCACCGTCACCCTCGACGGCGAGGACGTCCTGGAGATGTCCGTCGACGAGCGCGCCCGCGCCGGCATGTTCCTGGCCATGCAGTACCCGGTCGAGGTCCCCGGCGTCTCGGTGTCCAACTTCCTGCGCACGTCGGCCACCGCGCTGCGCGGCGAGGCCCCCAAGCTGCGCACCTGGGTGAAGGAGGTCAAGTCCGCGATGGAGCAGCTCCAGATGGACCCGACCTTCGCCGAGCGCAACGTCAACGAGGGCTTCTCCGGCGGCGAGAAGAAGCGTCACGAGATCCTCCAGATGGAACTCATGAAGCCGAAGATCGCCATCCTCGACGAGACCGACTCGGGCCTCGACGTCGACGCGCTCCGCCAGGTCTCGGACGGCGTCAACCGCGTCCGCGAGACCGGCGAGGTCGGCACGCTGCTGATCACGCACTACACGCGCATCCTGCGCTACATCAAGCCGGACTTCGTGCACGTCTTCTCGGCGGGCAGGATCGTCGAGTCCGGTGGCCCGGAGCTGGCCGACCAGCTTGAGGCCGAGGGCTACGAGAAGTACACGAAGGGTGGCGCAGCCGCGTGACACAACTGCCGGGCCTCCTCGACACGGACGCGATCCGCAAGGACTTCCCCCTGCTGGACCGCATCGTCCACGGGGACAAGAAGATCGTTTACCTGGACTCCGCCGCTACTTCCCAGAAGCCGCGCCAGGTGCTCGACGCGCTCAACGAGTACTACGAGCGGCACAACGCGAACGTGCACCGCGGTGTGTACACGGTCGCCGAGGAGGCCACGGCACTGTACGAGGGTGCCCGCGACAAGGTCGCCGCCTTCATCAACGCGCCGAGCCGCGACGAGGTCGTCTTCACCAAGAACGCCTCCGAGTCGCTCAACCTCGTGGCCAACATGCTCACCTGGGCCGACGAGCCCTACCGGGTGGACCGCGACACCGAGATCGTCATCACGGAGATGGAGCACCACTCCAACATCGTGCCGTGGCAGCTGCTCTCGCAGCGCACGGGCGCGAAGCTGAAGTGGTTCGGCCTCACCGACGACGGCCGTCTCGACCTGTCGAACATCGAAGAGATCATCACCGAGAAGACGAAGATCGTCTCCTTCACGCTGGTCTCCAACCTGCTCGGCACGGTCAACCCGGTCGAGACGATCATCCGGCGCGCGCAGCAGGTGGGCGCGCTGGTCTGCATCGACGCCTCGCAGGCCGCCCCGCACATGGTCCTGGACGTGCAGGCCCTCCAGGCCGACTTCGTGGCCTTCACCGGCCACAAGATGGTCGGCCCGACCGGCATCGGCGTGCTCTGGGGCCGGCAGGAACTCCTGGAGGACCTGCCCCCGTTCCTGGGCGGCGGCGAGATGATCGAGACCGTGTCGATGCACTCCTCCACGTACGCCCCGGCGCCGCACAAGTTCGAGGCCGGTACGCCCCCGATCGCGCAGGCCGTCGGCCTCGGCGCGGCCGTGGACTACCTCTCGGCGATCGGCATGGAGAACATCGCGCGCCACGAGCACGCGATCACCGAGTACGCCGTCAAGCGCCTGCTCGAAGTCCCGGACCTGCGGATAATCGGCCCGGCGACGGCCGAGGACCGCGGTGCGGCGCTCTCCTTCGCGCTGGGCGACATCCACCCGCACGACGTGGGCCAGGTCCTCGACGAGGAGGGCATCGCGGTACGGGTCGGACACCACTGCGCGCGTCCGGTCTGCCTGCGCTACGGAATTCCTGCGACCACGCGAGCGTCGTTCTATCTGTACTCCACGCCCGGAGAGGTCGACGCACTGGTCGACGGGCTGGAGCACGTACGGAACTTCTTCGGGTAGGGCGGGGAACACTGTGAAGCTGGATTCGATGTACCAGGAAGTCATCCTGGACCACTACAAGCACCCGCATGGGCGCGGTCTGCGCGACGGCGACGCCGAGGTGCACCACGTCAACCCCACGTGCGGCGACGAGATCACGCTGCGGGTGAAGTACGACGGCGAGCGCATCGAGGACGTGAGCTACGAGGGCCAGGGCTGTTCGATCAGCCAGGCCAGCGCCTCGGTCCTCAACGACCTCCTGGTCGGCAAGGACCTCGCCGACGCGCGGAAGATCCAGGAGACGTTCCTGGAGCTGATGCAGTCCAAGGGCGCCGTCGTGCCCGACGAGGCGATGGAGGAGATCCTGGAGGACGCGGTCGCGTTCGCCGGGGTGTCGAAGTTCCCCGCCCGGGTCAAGTGCGCCCTGCTGAGCTGGATGGCATGGAAGGACGCGACCGCCCAGGCCCTGGGCGAGAGCGCGAAGAAGGAGACGGCATGAGCGACGAGACGACTGTGACGACCAAGCCGGCCTCCGAGGAAGAGGTCCGCGAAGCCCTGTACGACGTGGTCGACCCCGAGCTGGGCATCGACGTCGTCAACCTGGGCCTGATCTACGGGGTGCACGTCGACGACGCGAACATCGCGACCATCGACATGACGCTCACCTCGGCGGCCTGCCCGCTGACCGACGTCATCGAGGACCAGGCGAAGTCCGCCACCGAGGGCATCGTCAACGAGCTCAAGATCAACTGGGTCTGGATGCCGCCGTGGGGCCCGGACAAGATCACCGACGACGGCCGCGAGCAGCTGCGCGCGCTCGGCTTCAACGTCTGAGGTTCCCCCCGTACGGGCGAACCTATGTACGGCTGTGCCCCCGGTGCTCCGCGTGAGCGCCGGGGGCACAGCCGTGTCCGCTGCCGCGTCCTGCCGCGGCCGGGTGCCTCAGTACCGTGGCTGCGGCGGGACCCGGGCCGCCTCGATCAGCGCCGGGGCCAGGCCCTCGCGCCGGATGCGCTGGTCGACGTAGAGCAGGCCGGTGGTGAGCTGCGGGAAGTACGTGACCAGGATCTGGCTGAGGAAGGTGCCGAGCAGGCTGATCAGCACGTAACCGCCGACCGAGAGCATGGTCTGTACCGCGGCGGCTGCGTCGTCCGTGTGGTCGACGTCCATGCCGGGGATCATCGAGAACATGCCCAGCAGGTTGAACGGCATCTGGATGAGCCAGCTCGCCATCGTCGCCATCAGCCACAGCAGCAGCGTGATGCCGAAGACCCGCCACCACGAGCCCTTCACCAGCCGGGCCGAGCGGCGCAGCGCCCGCACCGGGCCCGCGGACTCGAAGACGGCGACCGCCGGGGCCAGGCTGAACAGCACCCACAGCCACACGACAACGGGCGCGAGCAGCAGCCCCAGCCCGAGACCGACCGCCGCCCACACGCCCGTTCCTCCCCCGCCCCCGTTCTCCGCGATGGTGATCATCAGCGCCACGTAGCCCGCGGACAGCAGTGTCCCCACCAGCAGGGAGAGCAGCCACGGGACCGCCAGCGCCCCGAGCACCGCCGGGAACCGGCGCACCGCCCGGCCCCACACCTGGCGGAACGTGACCGGGCGGCCGAGTACGGCTTCCTGGAGCACGGCGGGCGACGCCGCCTGGGTCAGCGCGGCGGCGGCCATCAGGCACAGCACGCCGAAGAGGGCCGCCACGCCGAAGGTCACGGCGACGGTGACCAGGGCCGCAGTGGGCGGCTCGGAGTCGTTGGCACGGATCGAACGCTCGATCACGTCGAACTCGGCGGTGCACAGGGCGTACGCGACGGCCATCGCGCCGCAGGCGACCAGCAGCGCCGTCCCGTACGCCACGACCGCCGTGCCCAGCAGCGGCTTCCAGTACCGGCCGAAGGCCGAGAAGGTGCCGCTCAGGATGTCGCCGAGGCCCAGCGGGCGCAGGGGGACCACGCCGGGTTTCGGCGCGTCCGGGAGCGGCGCCCAGCCGCCGTTCCAGCCGTATCCGGGGCCCGGGGGTCCGGGCGGGGGGCTGCCGGGGGGTCCGCCCGAGTAGTGGGTCACTGCGTGCTCCATGAGGTGGGTGCGTACGAGGGAAAGATCGGCGGCCCACCGTATCGGGGTTCGAACGGTCCGCGGAACTCCGTGCGGCGGCGAGAGCGGGCGTCGGCGCACACAGGGGCGGTTCAGCCTCGGCGGGGCGCGGCGAGGACCGCGGCGAGGGCCCGGTCCACGCTCGCCGCGAGGTCCGTGTCGCCGGAGACCACCTCGCGGATCGTGCGGTCGCGGTCGACCACCAGGGTCAGGCGATGCAGCCTCGGCGTGCCGGCCACCCGGAAGGTGGGCAGTCCCAGTGCGGTCGCGAGGGCCAGCTCCGCGTCCGAGAGCAGCGGGAAGCGCAGGCGCTGTTTCGTCGCGAACTCCGCCTGCTCGTGCGGGGGTTGGGTGGAGACGCCGTGCACCGTCGCGCCCGCCGCGCGGAAGTCGGCGAGCCGGTCGCGGTAGGCGCAGGACTGCCGGGTGCAGCCCGTCGCGCCCGGGATGCCCGCCCAGCCGGCCGGGTAGGCGGCGCGGCGGGCGTAGGCGCCGGGGTAGAGGTACAGGACGGTGTACGGGGTGGGGGCGGCGACCGGATCGGCGAATCCGCCGTCGTGGCGGCGGAGCCGGAGCGCCGGGAGGGCCCTGCCGCGCAGGAGGCGGGCCGAGGCCGTGATGTCCGTCGCTGTCCGTTCCGTCGGCGTGCTGTTGATTGGGGGCCTCCCTGCCTCGTTGACCTGCGGTGATGATGCTGCCATAGTCAGTTCCGAAAAGGAACTGAGGGGCGGGGAAAGCGTGTTGGGGACTTTCAGGGACATACCGAGGGCCATCTGGCTGCTGGCGTTCGGGATCTTCTTCAACAGCGCGGTCGCCTTCACCTTCATCTACCTGTTCGTCTACCTGACGGACGAGCGGGGCCTGTCCGTCCCGCAGGCCGGACTCCTCAGCGGCATCGGCGGCCTCGGACTGGTCACCGGCAACTTCACCGGAGGCTGGTTCGGGGACAGGTTCGGCCACCGGCGGACGCTGCTGTGCGCGGCCGTGCTCGCCGGGGCGGCCCTGTGCCTGCTGCCGCTGATTCCGGTCGCCGCGTTGTACGGGCTGCTGCCGCTGTGCCACTACGCCCAGGGCGCCGTCCGCGCCTGCAACTCCGCGCTCGTCGCCGTCAGCGTCCCCGACGAGGTCCGCCGACAGGGCTTCGCCGTGATGCGGGCCGCGGGCAACGCGGGATTCACCGTGGGGGCGCCGCTCGGGGCACTGGTCGCGCTCACGTTCTCGTACACCACCCTCTTCGTGGCCGACGGGATAGGGACGCTCCTCTTCGCCGTGTACGTGGCCCGGGTGATGCCCGCGCGGGGAGCGGCGGTCCGCAGGCCGGAACCGGGCGGCGGCAAGAGCATCCGGCGGGAGCTGCGCGACCGGCCCGCCCTGGTGGTGCTGCTGGTGTCGGTCTTCCTCGCCGACCTCGTCTACCGGCAGCTGTTCTCGACCTTCCCCGTCTTCCTGACCGACCACGGCTTCAGCACCCAGGTGTACGGGTGGCTGTTCGCCCTCAACGGCGGCGTCATCCTCCTGCTCGAACTGCCCGCCGCTGCAGCACTGCGGCGGTACGCGCCCCTGGCCGTCGTCGGGACAGGTCTGGTCCTCGTCGGCCTCGGCTACGGACTGCTGGTGTTCGGGGCGGGGATCGGGCTCGCGGCGGCGATGATGCTGCTGCTCACGGCCGGGGAGATCCTGTACAAGACGCCCGCGACGGCGTACGTGGCGGACCAGGCGCCCGCGCACGCCCAGGGACGGTTCCAGAGCCTGTACGCGGGGGTGTCGGTGAGCGGGGTCGTACTGGCGCCGCCGCTGGGCGGGGCGCTGTACGCGGCGTCGCCGGAACTGCTGTGGCCGGCCTGCACCGTACTGGCCGTGCTGGCCGGAGCAGCGGTGCTGGCGGCGGGCCGGATGCGGGCCTCCGGCACGGCCGGGCCCGGTGACGTGCGCCCGGAGGGCGAGACCGGTTCGCCCACGCGGGCCGCCGCCGGTTAGGTTTCCTGTCATGACCGATACGACTGTTTCCCGCACCACCGGCGCCGTCGCCGCCGGACTCGCCACCCTCGCCGCCGACGGCACCGTCCTCGACACGTGGTTCCCGGCACCCGAACTCGTCGCCGAACCCGGCCCGGCCGGGACCGAGCGCCTCACCGACGAGCGCGCCGCCGAACTGCTGGGCGCCGCCGCACCCAAGGCCGTCGGCCCCGACGCCTGCCGTGGCGTCGAGGTCGTCGCCGTACGCACGGTCATCGCCTCGCTCGACGACAAGCCGCTGGACGCCCACGACGCGTACCTGCGCCTGCACCTGCTCTCGCACCGGCTCGTCCAGCCGCACGGGCAGAACCTGGACGGCCTCTTCGGGCTGCTCGCCAACGTGGCCTGGACCTCGCTCGGCCCGGTCGCCGTCGACTCCGTCGAGGAAGTGCGGCTCAACGCGCGCGCAGAGGGACTGCACCTGTCGGTGACCTCCGTGGACAAGTTCCCGAGGATGACGGACTACGTCGCGCCGAAGGGCGTGCGGATCGCGGACGCGGACCGGGTGCGACTGGGCGCGCACCTGGCGTCGGGCACGACCGTGATGCACGAGGGGTTCGTCAACTTCAACGCCGGAACCCTGGGGACGTCCATGGTGGAGGGGCGGATCTCGGCCGGCGTCGTCGTCGGTGACGGCTCCGACATCGGCGGCGGCGCGTCGACGATGGGCACGCTGTCGGGCGGCGGGAACGTGCGGATCACGCTCGGCGAGCGCTGCCTGGTCGGCGCCGAGGCCGGCGTCGGCATCGCGCTCGGCGACGAGTGCGTGGTGGAGGCGGGGCTGTACGTCACCGCCGGGACGCGGGTGACGATGCCGGACGGACAGATCGTGAAGGCCCGGGAGCTGTCCGGGGCGTCGAACATCCTGTTCCGCCGGAACTCGGTGACCGGTGCCGTCGAGGCCCGGCCGAACAACGCGGTCTGGGGCGGACTGAACGAGGTGCTGCACAGCAACGGCTAGGAGGCCGTGTTGCAGGAAGCGTGGACGGCTGGACGCGGGTGCGGGGGCGGCCGGGCAGTGGTAGCCCCCGGCCGCCCGGCCGGCATCGGGGTCCGCCGAGCCGCGTGACCTCCGGGCCGTGGGGGTGCAGGAGCGCTCCTGGCCCCGGCCCGCAGGAGGCCGGCCGCCGCCCCTCACCCGTCCCCGTCCCTGCCCGCCCAGGTCGATGGTGGACGGGGTGGCGGGCACCCGTCCGGGGTCTGACATGATCCGCGCAGACGAGGCGCGGGCCGGTCCGCGCGGTGAGGGGGATCGTGCATGGGCGTGCGTACGGGAGCGAAGGCGGCGGCGGTGCTGTTCGGGGCGCTGGCCCTCACCGGCTGTGACGGCTTCCTCGTACCGGAGGGGGAGGGAGTGCCGCGAGCTGCCGGGAGCAGCGCCGCTCCCGCTTCCTCGTCGCCGACGCGCGGGGCCGCGGCCCCCGACGGTCCCGGGCGCCCCGTCGCGCCGCGACCGGACGGCGCCACGGACGGCCCTTCGGCCCCGCGCAGCCCTCGTGCCACGCAGCTCCCGCCCGCCACGCAGGACTGCCCCGCCGGGGTGCGCGTCGACATGGGGGAGATCCAGGCGGCCCTGATGCACCGGCTGGCCACCCTCACCCTCACCAACTGCGGCGAGGCTCCCTACCGGCTCTCCGGCCGCCCCTCGGTCAAGGCGTACGCCTTTGACGGCACGCTCGTGGACATCGAGGTGAACGTCCGCGAGGAGGGGAAGAAGGCCGACGCCGAGGTGGTGCTGCCGCCCGGCGGCGTCGCGTACTCCCGGCTCGACTGGCGTCCCTACGACGGGGTGGAGAAGGCGCAGACGCTCAGGATCGCGGCAGGGCCGGGGCACTCGGCGCGCAGCTTCGCACTGGAGGAGGACGTGCGGATGGTCGACGCGTTCGACGTCACGCCGTGGGACCTCGCTCCGCCGCGGTGACGCACCGGACAACACCCTTGACCTCAAGCGGACTTGACGTTCCAGAGTGACCCCCGTAGCCGCGCACGGAACCCGCCGGGCGCGCCAGCGAGGAGACCGACATGACCGCGACCGTGACCCGAGACCGCCCCGACCTGACCCGGCCGGGGGTCGGCGTCGTCAAGGTCAGCACCTGGGACGTCGGCTCGTCCCGCGCGCAGCGGGCGGCCGTCGCCGCCATCGAGCGGGCGTGGCTGTCACGGGACTGGCCCGACACCGGACTGCTCTCGTACAGCGTCTACGTCGGCGAGGACGGCAGGACGCTCATGCACTACAGCCAGTGGCGCAACGAGGAGGCGTACGGGGCGTTCGTCACCGAGGAACGCGACGGGCGGAACGCGGAGATCGACGCCGCCGTGCCCGGCGTCCAGCGGCTGCGGCTCGACTCCTACGACCTGTACCGCAGCAGCCTCACCGAGGGGGACGACCGGCTGCCGGGCAGCGTGGCCCTCGTCGAGGTGGACTTCGAGGGACCCGACCGGACGCGGGCCCGGGAATGGGTGGACGCCGTGTTCGCCGTGCTGGAGGGCCCGTCCACAGAGGCCGACGCCCCGCGCACCGTGGCCGACGGCTCGCTCGCCGCGCACTTCCACGTGAGCCGTGACGGCGCCCGCGCGCTCAACCTCGCCGAGTGGGTCGACGCCGCCTCGCACGAGGCGATGATGAACGCGCCGAAGGGCCCGGCGGGGGAAGTGCCCGCCGAGTGGCGGCGCGTCCACGAGTTTCCCGGCCTGGCGGCCAGCCGAGTACGGCGCTACACCCCCGCGCTGACGCTCGGCGCGGGGGTGTAGCAGACGTACGGCAGCGGTCCCGCCGTACTACGGGCGGAAACGCAGCACCTGCGGGTCGTGGTCGCTGTTCTGGTCGGCGAACTCGGCGTTGATGTGGACGCTGTCGTAGCTGAAGCCGCGGATGGCCGGGCTGGTCAGGATCTGGTCCAGGACCTGGCTGTTGCCCTGGAAGACGTACGAGTAACGCTCGCTGCGGGGCAGGGACTTGATGGCGGCGGTCAGGGCGCCGTCGGCGGTCAGGGCCTTCGTCGTGGCGGAGAACTCGAAGTCGTTGATGTCGCCGAGGACGAGGACGTTCGCCCGGCGGTCGGCCTTCAGGACCTCCTTGACGAAGGCGTTCACCGACTGCGCCTGCTGGAGGCGCTTGGTCTCCGATGAGCGGACCGGCGGCTGGTGGTGCGAGGTCAGGGCCTCGTCGCCGCCCTTGGAGCCGAAGTGGTTGGCGACGAGGATGACCGGCTTGCCGCGGAAGGAGAACTCGGCGGCGAGCGGCTTGCGGCTGTTCTCCCAGGCGGCGTTCGCGGGGTCAACGCGGCCGGGGGAGTGGGTGAGCGCGGCGCGGCCCCTGTCCCGCACGACGCCGGTGGGCGTCGTCGCGTCGCCGCCCGCGCGGTGGGTGAAGGAGACGCGGGCCGGGTGGTAGAGGAAGACCTGACGGATGTTGCCGCCGGGCTCGCCGCCGTCCTTGTTGTTCTCCGGCGCGATGGAGGTCCAGGCGTACGCCGGGCCGCCCGCCGCGCGGATCGCGTCCGCGAACTTCCGCACGGTGGCCTCGGCGCCGACCGTGCCGTCGTTCTTCGCGCCGTTGTCGTCCTGGATCTCCTCCAGGGCGACGACGTCGGGGGAGGCGAGGTTGTCGACGACCGCGCGGGCGAGGGCGTCGAACTTCTCCTGCGGGTCGGTCGGGTCGAGGTTCTCGACGTTGTACGTGGCGACGGCCAGCTCGTGGCGCGACTGCGGGCGGGTGCGTTCGCGCTTGAGGCCGCGGTCGGCGACTGTGCCCAGGGTGCGGGCGGTGAGCGTGTAGCCGCCGTACTGGTTGAAGTCCAGCGGGCCCTCCGCGCCGCCGGTCAGCACGTCGCCGACGTTCGCCTTCGGGAAGGGCCGTTCGGCGAGCGGCGTCAGCTGCTGGATCTGGAGGCGGCCGGTGTTCTGCGAGGCGTAGCTGCCGTAGAGGGTGCCGCCGCGTCGGGTGTCGTTCTCGTACGGCTTGACGGTCACCCACAGCTGGGCGTGCGCGTCGGACGCGCCGACCACCCGGGAGGTGCCGATCCGCACGTTGGTGCCTTCGAGAGCCTCGTAGTGGTCGAGGGCGTAGCGGGAGGGGGCGAGGGGCAGGGCGTTGATGCTGTTCTCCGCGGCGGGGTCCCCCTGGGGGGCGTAACGGGCGGGCACCGTACGGGAGTCGATGAGGACCGGGGCCGGCACCGGGTTGTCGGAGGAGACGACCGTCACCGTCGGCCTGGAGAGCTGGGTCAGCGACTGGTTCCCGGACTTCGGGCCGCCGGGTATGTACTCGGTGACGGTGCCGGAGACCTTCACCGCGTCGCCGACCGCGACCGTCGGCGCGGAGCTCGTGAAGACGAAGACGCCCTCGCTGGTGGCGGGGTTGCCGTCACCCTTCGGGTCCTGGAACCAGAAGCCCTTCGAGCCGTACGTGCGAACCCCCGTGACGATGCCCTCGACGTCCGCCACCTGCTGACCGGCGAGCGGGGAGACGCGGGTGGCGCCCTGGATGTCGTGGATGCGGACCGGGGCCGTGTCTCCCGCGGCCGCGCTCGTGGCCCCGGTCAGAAGGCCCGCGGCGAGCGCGGTGGTGAGAAGGGTGGCGACCGCGGTGGTCCTCGGCAGGCCGGTGATCTTCGGCAGGGAGCGGCGGGACGTCATCAGGGGACTCCGGGGAGGTGAGTGCGGCGGGGGGTGGGCGAAACAGTTCTACGCGCGTCAATCTCTTGCGTACGTACGGGTGTTGTCAAGGTTTGTCGGATGATCCTCCGATGGACGAAACCTGACGGGTACATGAACCCGGTGGGATCGGTGCAAATGCGTCTACGCTGGGGGCCGCTCGATCGAAGTGCCCCCAGGCATGTGCCCCGAGGAGAACCCCCAGATGTCCGAAGACCGTCCCACCCTGCCGCCGGTGCGGCTGCCCTCGGACGCGGAGCTGGCGCGGGACGCGCTCGCCGCGCCGCTGTTCGCCCGCGCCGTCCGACTGGCCCGCTGGGTGGCTCCCGGCACCCGGGTCGACGCGGCAGGCGAGCTCTTCGACGCGCAACTGTCCGAAGCGGCGAAGGTGCTGGACCTCGGACCGGCGGACGGTGTCGAGGACGCCGAGGACGCGGCGGCGTACGCGAGCGAGGCATGGCGCACGGCCGTCGACACCGGCCTCGTCGACGTCACGGACCCGGACGACCCGGAGGCCGAGGGGGCGTCCGGAACGGCCGAGCCGGGCGACGCACTCGCCCTGGTCGCCCAGGGCAGCCCGCAGGAGGTCCTCGCGTTGTGGCTGGAGGCCTTCGAAACGGCCTTCGCCGACGCCGCCGCCCCCGTGCTCGACGACCTCGGCGCGCTCCTCGACGACGGCGGCGCACTCGACTTCGAGGCCCTGGACTGGGACCCGCAGCAGGAGGCGGAGGACCTGGAGGGCGTCCTCGGCAACCTGTACCTGCTGACCGTCGCCGACGGCGGCACGGGCGACTCCCCGGTGCCGCTGCCCGCGCTCGCCGCTTCGATGATCGTCCCCGACGACATGGGCGAGCCGACCGACGACGTACTGGAACAGGTCTCGGACGTCATGATGCGCCTCGACGGCCAGTTCCAGGTGCTGGAGGCGGTGGGCCTCGTCGAGTACACACCGGTGGACGAGGCGCTGATGGCGGAGGAGGAGCCCGGGGCGCCCGCCGCGGCCGAGGAGTTCGACGAGGAGGACGTGTCCCGGTACGGCATGGTGCGGCTGACGCCGCTGGGCCTGTACGGGGTGCGGGCGCGGATGCTGGAGGCGGGGGTCGACGCCCCGGCGGTCGGCGACCTCGCCGACAAGGGCGCGGACGTACTGCTCGACGGCATCGCGCACTTCCCCGAGCTCGCGGGCCGCGCGGAGATCGAGCAGTGGCTCGCACAGCGTGAACCCGCCGACGCGGCACGGGAGTTGCTGGCATCGGCGCGCGGCGGCGACCCGGGCGGGCCACTGCGGCGGCTGCGCTGCCAGCAGGCGCTGTCCCTGGTGGGAGCGGCTGCGGAGACCGCCGTACGCGAGCAGCTCGACGATCTCGAACTGGGCGGTCTCGCCCGGGTGTGGCTGGTCGAGCAGGGTTCGGCACGGGTGCCGGCGCCGCCGGAGGAGATGGTGTTCTGGCTGGCCGTCGACACCATCGCCGCACAGTTGGAGGTGGCGGACGAGGCGTCGCCCGAACTCAGGGAACTGGTCGCCGGGCTGACCGGACGGCACGAGGGATTCTTCGAGCGCGCGTGGCGGGTCGGGCACCCGGCGGTGGCAGAGGTGCTGGAGGCGGTGGGACGGCTGCACCCGGAGAAGGGGGCGGCGAAGGAGGCGCGCAAGGCGGCCTTCAAGGCGCGGTCGCGGAGGTAGGAGACGTTCGGGGGCCCGGGGCGGGCGCCCGCCCCCGTGGGCGGCCCGCGAGGTGCGCGTGCCGGGTAGGCCCGCGTTCTGTGCTCACGGGTCGGGTTCGGGTGGGCGGGTGGGCCTGCCGCCCTTCGGGGGCGTGGGCGATGGGCCCTGTGGGTGAGGTGTGTGTGCCGGGGCGGGCCCGCGTTCTCTGCTCGCAGGTCGGATTCAGGAGGGTGGGCCTGCCGCCTTGAGGGGCGGGGACGATGCGCCCTGTGCTGCTGCTGAGCCTGTCGGCCTGCCCGCCCCGGCTCCCCGGCTCCCCGGCCCCAAGTCCTTGGCCCTCGGCTCGTCCGGCCGACCCCAGCCGTCGGCCGGGGGGAGCAGCCCGGCCCGGATCCGGGGCGTCAGGTACGCAGGTACGAAGCCCCGTTCAGATCCAGCACCGTGCCGGACGCCCACTCGGCCGCCGGGGACGCCAGCCACAGCACCGCCGCCGCGACCTCCTCCGCGGACGCCACCCGCCCGAACGGGCTCTGCGCACGGATCGCCTCCCCCTCGGCCCCGACCAGCCGGTGCGCGACCCGCTCCGTCTCGAAGAACCCGGGCGCGACGGAGGCGACGCCGATCCCGTACGGCGCGAGGTGCACGGCGAGCGACTGGCCCAACGCGTGCACCGCCGCCTTCGTCGCCCCGTACGCGGGATGGTCGGGCTCGCCCCGGAACGCGCCGCGCGAGCCGACGTTGACGATCCGGCCGCCGCCGCCCTGCCCGATCATCCGGTGGGCCGCGAGATGACTGAGGTGAGCCGTCGCGAGGAGGTTGACGGAGACGTGGCTCTGCCAGGCGGCGGCCCAGTCCTCGTACGACGTGGTGGCGGGCGGGTGCGGGAGGTTCACGGCGGCGTTGTTGACGAGAACGTCCAGTCCGCCGAGGCCGTCGGCGGATTCCCCGGCGACGGCGAAGGCCCCCTCGGGGGTGGACAGGTCGCCTCCGACGAGCACGTGACCCGTCCCGGAGAGCGAAGAGAGCGTCTCCTGGGCCTCGTCGCGCCGTGAGCCGAAGTGGACCGCGACCCGGTCGCCGTTGGCCGCGAACGCCCGCGCCAGCGCGCGCCCGAGACCGCGCGACGCCCCGCTGACGAGGACGCGTCGGCCGGTGGACGGGAAAGGGGTGGAGCGGGGTGCGGTGGCGTTGGCCGGAGGGCTGGAGGGGGCGGGTGCGTCAGTCATGTGGATCATGATGCCGCGCCCGCGCCCGCGCTCGTCCCGCGCCCGCGCCCGCGGGGTGGCGGAGGGCGACGGCCGCTCCTCGGCGCGAGGTACTGGACGCTGCGCGGCGTCCGGGTCAGTGTCCGGATCGGTCGGGCAAGAAGCGGGCCATCCACGCCGGAAACCCGCGGCGGCGGGGCGTGGCAAGAGGATCGGACGCGGACGCGGATGCAGACGCAGGCTCCGGCGCGGACGCAGGCTCCGGCGCGGGTACAGGCGCAGGCGCGGGAGATGTGTCCCGGGTTGCGGCGGTGGCAGGGAAGGGCCCCGCCGGTGGCGCTGGTGTCGGCGGGGGTGACGGTACGGCGGAGGGGAGGCCCGGCGGGCCTGCGGGGACGTGAGGGGGCGGGGCGGGGCGGTGCGGAGGGCTCGTGGCGCCGCGCGGGGGCCCGGCGGGGCGGTGCGACACTTCCGAGGGGTCGTGCGGGGGCGTGGCGTTGCGAGGTGGCGGGTTCGCGGGGGTGTGCGGGGGCGTGGCGGGTCGGTGTGACGGGTTCGCGGGGCCGCGCGGCGGCGTGGCGGGGTCGTGCGGCGGGTTCGCAGGGTGGAACGACGAGGCTGCCGGGGGATGCGGGGGCGTTCGCGGGTCCCGGGCGGCGCGGGAGTCCCGCGCGGGGGCGGGAGGCGCTGGGGCTGCTGCCCGTGGGGCGGCGGTGAACGGGGACGGGGCGCGGGGGGAGCCACCCTCGGGCCACGGTGCGGGAGCGCGCCGGGCCGGGGCGCGGAACGCCTCCGGAATCGCCTCCTCCAGCTCGGGCCCGGCGTCGACCAGTTCGGCCAGCGCCTCCTCGTGCTCCCGTACGACCCCCAGGATCGGCTCCTGCTGCCACCACGGTTCGCAGCCCACCACCTGTCCGGCGCACCAGGCGAGCGCCTCCGGCCCGGTCGGGCGGTCGGCCGGGTCCCTCGCCAGGCAGCGCCGCAGGAAGTCCTGCCATTCCTCGCCGGGTACGCCCAGCAGGTCGGGAGCCTCGTGCAGGGTGCGGTGCATGACGTCGCGGGCGGTGCCGGAACCGTACGGATTGCGGCCCGTGCTGGACAGGGTGAGCAGCGCGCCCAGGGCGAACACGTCGGCGGGCGGACCGACGGCGGCGGCTCCGGCGGATCCCGTGAGCTGTTCCGGGGCGAGGAAGCCGAGCTTGCCGTCCGCGGTGTCCTTCGCCGTTCCGAAGTCGAGGATCTTGGGGCCGGTCCGCGAGACGACGACGTGGGAGGGCTTGAGGTCGCGGTGTGTCAGACCGGCCGCGTGCACGGCCCCCAGGGCCTGGGCGAGCGCGGCGCCGAGGGCGCCCAGGGCGGCCGAGTCCATCGGGCCGAGCGTGCTGATCGTGTCCACGAGGGAGGGGCCCGCGCAGAACTCGCTGGCCAGCCAGGGGAGTTCGGCGTCGGCGTCCGCGTCCAGCACGGTTGCCGCGTACACGTCGTGGACGGACCTGGCCGCCGAGGTCTCGCGGCGGAAGCGTTCCCGGAAGCCCGGATCGGCCGTGATACGCGGGTGCACGGTCTTCAGCGCCACCAGGTGCCCGTCGGGGCCCCGCGCGAGGTCCATGCGTCCCGTTGCGCTCTCCCCGAGGGGGGACACGACGTGGTAGCGCTCCGGTCCGGCTGCGGATGATGCGGCTGCCATGCCCGTGGTCCCCTCTTCTCGACCCGGCCCCGAGCCGCGGATGTGGCTGCCGGACGCAGTGTGCGACGCGGGGGAGGGGCTGCGTGGTTGCGGCCGTCGCAGGTGGTGACGCATCCCACGGGCGCACGTTCCCCCTGCTCCGCCGCATACTCCCACGTACGTGCCCGGATGCGCCCGCGTGCGGGCCCATGGCCCGGTGAGGTGCGGTACCCGAATGCCCGCGGGAAGTGTCCGGCGCGGTCGGCGAGCGTCCTGCTGGGGGGCCGGCGCTCAGCGGCCCACGGCGGGCGGCCCGTGCGCGCACGGTCACCGGGTCCGCGTGCCGGGTCGGCCCGCGGCGTCCCGTCCCGTTCGAACAGCGAGCCGGTCGCGTACTCGAAAGGGAAGTGGCCGCGGGTGCTCCTGACGCGTTCTCGGCGACCCGGAGGTCGGCCCCGCGCCCTCCGGCGTCCCGACCGGCACGCCCTCGGCGGACCGGCCGCCGCGGCCTTCCGGGGAGTTCCGCGGCTCGGGGCGGGGCGCACGCCCGGTCGGCGACGTTGGGGCCGGTGGGAGCCCTGCGAGGGGCCGGACCTGGGAGGCGAGTGGGAGACGGGCATGGCATCTGCCGTCCGGTGGGCGCATACTGAAGGTAATGACAAAGCCAGCCGGAGCCCGGCGACACCTGCCGTCCAGTCCCTTCAACGTCCCGGCCCCGGCCGCCCCGCCCATTGAGAACTACGAGGTGGGAGACCGGGTTTCGCATGATCAATTCGGACTCGGACGAGTCGTGGGGGTCGAGGGAGACCTCGCCGTCCTCATCGACTTCTCCGGACGCCAGGGGCGGATCCTCAGCCCCTACTCCAAGTTGACCAAGCTCTGAGCCTCCGTGGCTCCGGGATAAAACGCCCCCGCCCCGTATCCGGATCATCACGATTCGGGAACGGGGCGGAGTCGTTTCGTGCTGCGGGTTTGGAATACGTGCGGCCGGTGTTCGCGGGACCCGTGTCCGATTCGAGCTCTACGGAGCGGGTTCCGCCGCCTCGTTCATCGCGTCGGCCCACTCGACGAGGAGCATCTCGTACTCCTCCGAGGGCCAGGCCTCGTCCGTCGTCTGCGCGTCCACGAGTCGGCGGATCGCCGCGTTCGTCTGGTCCGCGCCCGGGGACGGCGCCCCGGCGGCGGACGGAGAGGTGGTGGACATGCCTTCCAGGCTACGGGCGGCCATCGGTGCCCAAACCCATCGGGCGCGTGGTGTCGGTCACGCGTCCGCCCTCTCCGTCCCCGCCCGTACCACGGATCCCTACAGCGCCTGAGCTGCGGGCTTCACCATGCCGCGGACCGTCCGGGACTTGACGAATTCCCCCATGCCGGTCATTTCCCACTCGCCGCTGAACTGCTTGATCAGCTTCGCCATCATCACGCCGGTCTGCGGCTCCGCACCGGTCAGGTCGAAGCGCACCAGCTCCTCGCCCGTCCGGGCGTCGATCAGACGGCAGTACGCCTTGGCGACCTCGGTGAACTTCTGTCCGGTGAAGGAGTTCACCGTGAACACCAGTCCGGTGGCGTTGGCCGGGATGCGGCCCAGGTCGACGACGATGACCTCGTCGTCGCCCGCGCCCTCACCCGTCAGGTTGTCGCCGGAGTGCTTGATCGCGCCGTTCAGGATCGACAGCTTGCCGAAGTAGCAGCTGTCGATGTGCTTGCGGTCCGGCCCGTAGGCGATGACCGAGGCATCCAGGTCGATGTCCTTGCCGCGGAACGCCGGCTCCCAGCCCAGGCCCATCTTGACCTGTGAGAGCAGCGGCTGCCCGCCCTTGACCAGGGAGACGGTCTGGTTCTTCTGGAGGCTGACCCGGCCCTTGTCGAGGTTGATCTTGCCTGCGCCCGGTGCGGGAGCGGCGGGCGCGGCCGGGGGAGCGGCGGGTGGCTGCGGGGCGGCCTGACGAGGGTCGTACGACGGGACGGGGGCGGCCGGGGCGGAGGCGGGTGCGGCGGGAGGCGCCGCCGGGACGGCGGCCGGAGCCGGGGCGGGCTCCTCGACCGAGACGCCGAAGTCGGTGGCGATGCCCGCCAGGCCGTTCGCGTAGCCCTGGCCGACCGCGCGGACCTTCCACGCGCCGTTGCGGAGGTAGACCTCCACGACCACCAGCGCGGTCTCGGAACCGAGCTGCGGCGGGGTGAAGGACGCGATCACACTGTTGTCGTCGGCGCCGCGCACCGTGGCGGTGGGCTCGATGCCCTGGAACGACTGGCCGGCCGCGTCGGGGCTCGCGGTGACCACGACCCGCTCGATGCCGGGCGGCAGCGCACCGGTGTCCACCACGATCGCGTCCGGGGCCGAGCCGCTGCCCGAGCGGTAGGTCACGCCCGGCCCGGTGGGCTGGTTGTAGAAGATGAAGTCGTCGTCGGAGCGCACTTTGCCGTCGGCGGTGAGCAGCAGGCCCGATACGTCGAGCCGCACCGGGGCGGCCACGTCCACGGCCACGCGGGCGGTCGGAAGCGGAATGTTCGAGCCAGGGGTCATTGCGGTCATGCCTGGGGTAACGACCGAAGAGGCTTTGCCGTTCCCTTACCTTGCGACGAATTCCGTCAAGGAAGCGGCCGGGACCCGAGAACGCCGCTGATCAGCGGTTACGCGGATGATTGCGGGCGGTGCGCTCGTTGCCGAACTTGTACGCACCCGTCCAGCGGGCCATGACGAGCTGCTGGTCCCCGGACTTCACCTCAAGGAGGAACTTCGCCGCCCGGCCGCCGCGCAAGGTGGACGCGGCGCGCTCGCGGTGCGTGATGGTGACGGTGCCGTCGGCACGCTGTTCGTAACGGAATCCCTGCGGTTTGGCCATGGACCGCATGGTTCCCGCCAAGTCCCGCTCCCGCAACCGGGTTTCCGCACACGGGCCGACGTGACGCACGGGCCGACGTGACGCACGCGCCGACGTGACGCACGCGCCGATGTGACGCACGCAACCGCGTGATGACGCACGGGCCGGACGGCCGGAGCGGACTCAGTAGGGCCATTGCGGCGGGTCCACGCAGAACGCACCGCCCAGAAGGTCGTGCTCCGGGTCTCCCGGCTGCGGTTCCCCGTGCTCCGCCAGGAGCTTGTCCGCGTACTGCTCGGAGTCGTCCTGCGGTGCGTAGCCGAGCGCGCGCGCCGACGAGAGGTCCCAGCGCAGCCGGGTGTTGGCGGACGACCCGTACACCACGGTGTGCCCCACGGACGGCGCGGTCAGCGCCGCGTCGAAGAGCCGGGCCGCGTCCCCCGGGCTCAGCCACAGCGACAGCATCCGTACCGACGTGGGTTCCATGAAGCAGGAGCCGATGCGCACCGACACCGTCTCCAGGCCGTCGCGGTCCCAGTAGAGCTGCGCGAGGTCCTCGCCGAACGCCTTGGACAGCCCGTAGAAGGTGTCCGGACGGTGCGGCGTCCCCACCGGTACGGGAGGGCCGTCCGGACCCGGCAGCGGGGTGAATCCCACCGCGTGGTTGCTGGAGGCCTGGACGATCCGGCGCACGCCCGCCTTCCTGGCCGCCTCGTACAGGTTGTACGTCCCCTCGATGTTCGCGCGGAGAATCTTCTCGAAGGGGGCTTCCAGGGAGATCCCCGCCAGGTGCACGATCGCGTCGACGCCCGCCACGGCCTCACGCAGCGCGTGCTTGTCGCCCAGATCGGCGGTCACCGCGTGCGGCTCGCCCTCGATGGGCGTCGCGTCGAAGAGCCGCAGCGTGTACCCGTACGCCGGGAGCAGGCCCCGCATCAGGGTGCCCATGCCGCCGGCCGCACCGGTGAGCAGGAGCGTAGGGGGCGTGCCGGGGGTGCGGGGCGAGTCGGACATGGAAGAGGGCTCCTCGGGAGTTCCACGGGACATGCCGGTGGGGACGGCGACCGTCGCGACGCTATGGAGCCGGTCACCGATGCGTCAAGTGGTCGGCCCCGCACGGCGATTCGCCCCGCACCACGAGCGCGAGAGCGACCGCCGCCCCGCACCCGGCGAGCCCCACCAGCACCGCCCGGTGGTCGAGCACCGCGATCAGCGCGGAGCCCGCCGCGACGGCGACCGTCATCGGCCCGTACACCAGGAAGTGGGCGCTCGCCGAGACACGTCCCAGCAGCACGTGCCGCGCCCCCGCCCGCCGCTTCGCGCCGTGGCCTGCTCTCGTCGTCACCGGTGACCGCCTCCTCCTCGGGGATGCGGTCAGCGTGGCAGCGGCGAAGCGGTGCACGGATCGGCAGATCGCCCTGGGCGGAACGCCTCCGCGGGCCTCAGACGACGAGCCGCGGGAAGGCGGGACGCCTAAGGTGTCCAGATCGCGCGGTCGTGGGCGAACAGCACACGCCCCGGGTCGAGCGCGGCCAGCCGCGCCCACCACGGGCGGGCCGCGGGGCCGGCGCCCGTCCGGTGGGCGAGTTCCGCGTGGCTGTAGTCGGAGGCGAAGTCGTAGGCCTGACCGGCCAGGACGGTGACGCACCCCGAAGGGGCGGTCGGCTCGACCACCAGCGACTGGTGACCGTCCGTGTGACCCGGCGTCGGCACCACCGTCACACCGGGCCAGACCTCCGCCTCACCGTCCAACTCCTCGTAGGTCACGGCTCGTCCGCGCGGGTCCACCAGCGTGTCGATGGTGTAGTCCCCGGCGCGTGCGGCGGCGAGTTCCTTCGCCTGCACGAAGACGGGGAGCCCGGGGCGCAGCTCGCTCAGGAGCGGGTTGCCGCCGATGTGGTCGAAGTGCAGATGGCAGTTCACGACGGCGTCGAGGTCCTGCGGGGCGACCCCGGCCGCTGCCAGAGCGGCGATCAGCTCCCGCCGCCGCGGGCGGTAGCGGGCCTCGGCGCCGGCGTCCCCCGCGCCGACGCCGGTGTCGAACAGCAGCAGCCCTCGCCGGTGGCGCACCAGGTAGGCCAGCGCCGCCTCCGCGCGCGCGTGCCCGGTGCCGGTCTCGGCGGCGGGACGTACGAAGTACCCGAGGTCGAGTCGGTGGATCGACGTCTCTTCGCTCATGCACCCACCCTGACACGGGACTTCGCCACTCTCCGCGCGGATGCCGGCTCCCGGCGATGAGTTTCGGGAACGGGACAGGTCCTTCCTGGCGACAGAGCTTCGTACCGTTTCAGGGAGAGGGACCAGATGGCCATCACCACGACCACCGCCCCCACCGCCGTCGTGTTCGATCTCGCCCCCGCGGCCCGGCGGGTGGCGGAGCTGGTCGCCGGCGTCAGGGACGAGCAGTTGCCCGGACCCACACCGTGCGCGGAGTTCACGGTGCGCGATCTGCTGGCGCATCTGGCGGGGCTCGCCGCGGCGTTCCGGGACGCCGCGGTGAAACGGGCGGGGGCGTGGAGCGAGAGGCCCTTGGCGGAGGGGGCGGGGCATCCTCTCACCGCGGACTGGCGGCGGGTCCTCCCGCGACGGCTGACGGAGCTCGCCCACCTCTGGCGGGCGGGCGAGGCGTGGCAGGGGTCGGCGCGGGCGGGCGGCGTCACGCTGACGGCGGGCGTCGCGGCGCAGGTCGCGCTCGGTGAACTCGTCCTGCACGGCTGGGACCTGGCGCGGGCGACCGGACAGCCGTACGCCTGCGACCGGCCCAGCCTGCAAGTGGTGTACGCGCTGCTGGCGCCGGAGGCCGACAATCCGGCACGTGCGCCGATGTTCGCTCCGGTGGTGGACGTGCCGTACGGATCGGACTTCCTGGACCGCGTGGTGGGGCTCGGCGGACGCGACCCCCGGTGGACGCCCGCCGCGTAGGCGAGGACCGGCCGGTTCCGTCCGGGGACTGACGGCGGACCGAGTGCCGTGCATACCATGCGTGGCTGTGACGCACACATCCCTGCGTCACCATCCGCCCGAGGGGAATCAGCGTGCGTACGAAGGTACTTCCCACCCTGTTCTGCGCCGGTCTCATAGCCGCCACCAGCGTGCTTACCGGCAGTGCCGCCACCGCGGCGCCCACCAGCACCGTCGCCGGACCTGCCGACCGGGCGGCCCAGGCCGACGGCATCCGCGCGAAGCTGGAGAGAATCGCGGGGGTGACGGTCGTCTCGGAGACCGAGAAGGAGGGCCGCCCCTTCTTCACCCTCACGTTCCGCCAGCCCGTCGACCACGACAATCCGCGCCGCGGCACCTTCGAGCAGCAGTTCACTCTGTGGCACAGGGCGGAGACCGCCCCGATGGTCCACTACACCGGTGGCTACACCCTGTCCTCCAGCACCCGCGAGCTGACCCGCCTCCTGGACGCCAACCAGGTCAGCGTCGAGCACCGGTTCTTCGCCAAGTCCGTCCCGGCGGGGAAGGTCGACTGGCGCAAGCTGACGATCCAACAGCAGGCGGCGGACGAACACAACATCGTGCAGGCGATGAAGCGGATCTACCGGGCGAAGTGGCTCGGCACCGGCGCCAGCAAGGGCGGCATGACGCAGGTCTACCACGAGCGCTTCTACCCGCAGGACCTGGACGCCGTCGTCGCGTACGTCGCCCCGAACGACGCGAACAACCGCGACGACCACGTCTACGACCAGTTCTTCAAGACCGTCGGCACCGCCGAGTGCCGCACCGCCCTGGACGCCGTCCAGCGCGAGATGCTCGTCCGCCGCAAGACGCTCCTGCCGCTCTTCGAGGCCACCTCCAAGGAGCAGGGCCTCACCTTCAAGCAGCTCGGCTCCACCGATCGCGCCTACGAGTTCTCCGTCCTCGACCAGGTCTGGAACTTCTGGCAGTCCGGCACGTACACCGACTGCCCGACCGTGCCCGATGCCAAGAAGGCCACCGACCAGGAGCTCTACGACTGGTCGCTGGGCCACGGCCTGAGCATCTACTCGGACGCCGACGCGGGCCCCGCGGGCACCGGCCCGTACTACCGCCAGGCCGCCGCCCAGCTCGGCTGGGCCGATCTCAAGTTCGCCCACCTGCGCGACGTCCGCAACCACCCGGACATCTACCAGCCCAACTCCCTCCTGCCCGCCGACATGCGGACCTCGTACAGCGGCTGGGACGCCAAGGACGTGGACCGCTGGGTGAAGACCCGGGGCGAGCGCATGATGTTCGTGTACGGGCAGAACGACCCGTGGAGCGCGGAGCGGTACCGCCCGAGCAAGCACGACTCGCACCTGTACGTCGCCCCGAACACCAACCACGGCGCCCTCATCTCGAAGCTGACGCCGGAGCACCGCGCCGAGGCCGAGGCGACGGTCAAGCGCTGGGCCGGCGTGCGGTAGCCGGGCGGGGAGAAGGGGTGCTGTGCGCGGTGCGGGCCCGCGCACAGCACCCGGGTGCTACCTGCCCAGCGCCGCCTTCATCATCTTCTGCGCGACCGGCGCGGCCAGGCCGTTCCCGCTGACCTCCGAGCGGGCCGCGCCCGAGTCCTCGACGAGGACCGCCACCGCGACCTCCTTGCCGCTCGACGCGTCCTTCGCGTACGACGTGAACCAGGCGTACGGCGTCTTGCTGTTGGCCACGCCGTGCTGCGCGGTGCCCGTCTTGCCGCCGACCTCCGCGCCCGGGATGCGGGCGTTGCTGCCGGTGCCGTCCTCGACGACCGTGACCATGGCGCTGCGCAGCTGCTCGGCGGTGCGCTCGGAGACGATCCGCTTCGTGCCCGCGCCGTCCCCGTGCTCCTCCAGCACGTCGCCGCCCGCGCTCGTCACCTCGGACACCAGGTGCGGGGCCGGCAGTTCGCCGCCGTTGGCCAGGGCCGCCGAGACCATCGACATCTGGAGCGGCGTCGCCGTCACGTCGAACTGGCCGATGCCGGTCAGCGCGGTCTGCGCCTTGTCCAGGCCCGTGGGGTAGACGCTCTCGTACGCCCGCACCGGCACGTCCAGCTTCTCCGCGTTGAAGCCGAACCTCTCCGCCGTCGCCCGCACCTCGTCCTGCCCGAGGTCGACGGCCAGCTTGGCGAAGACGTTGTTGCAGGAGTACTTGAGCGCGGTGCGCAGGCTCGCGTTCTCGCAGGGCGCGGAACGGTTCTCGTTGTGCAGGACGGTCCGGGTGCCGGGGAGGGTGTACGGGTCGGGGCTGGACGTCGGCACGTCCACCGACCCGTACAGTCCGTGCTCCAGTGCCGCCGCCGCCACGACCAGCTTGAAGGTGGAGCCGGGCGGCAGCGGCTGGCGCATCGCCCGGTTGGTCATCGCCTTGTCCTCCTCGTCCTGGTCGTTCAGCTTCTTCCAGGCCGCTCCGTCGCTCTGCCCGCTGATCGTCGAGGGGTCGTACGAGGGGGTGGAGACCATGCCGAGGATCCGGCCGCTGCCGGGGTCGATCGCGACGGCCGCCCCCTTGCTGTCGCCGAGCGCCTCGTACGCGGCCTTCTGCACGTCCGGGTCGATGGTGGTGACCACGTTGCCGGGGCGCGGGGTCCTGCCGGTCAGCAGGTCGGACGGGTTCTTGAGGCGGTCGTCGGTGCCGTCGAGGACCTTGCTGTAGATCCCCTCCAGCTGGGTGGCGCCGTACACCTGCGAGCGGAAGCCGGTCACGGCGGCGTAGAGCTTGCCGTCGGTGTAGGTGCGCTTGTACGCGAGGTCGCTGCCCTCCGTCTTCTTCGATCCGGTGACCGGGGAACCGGCCACGATGATGTTCCCGAGCGGCTGCGCGTACTGCGCCATCAGGTTCCGCCGGTTGTTCTTGTCGTTCGCGAGGGCCTCGCCTTCGTACGCCTGCACCCAGGTCACTCGCACCAGCAGCGCGAGGACGAGCAGCAGGCAGAAGACGGCGGTGTGCCTGATCGTCTTGTTCATCCTGATACGGAGGACGAACGGGTCCCGGACACGAGTTCCGTTACGCCCCGTTTCTCATGCTTTCCTCATCCGGCGCGGAACCCGGCCCCGCCCGCCCGATCGTCCACCGGCCCGCCCGCCTCAGCCCGGACGGATGAATCCCGACTCGTACGCCGTGATCACCGCCTGCGTACGGTCCCTGGCGCCCGTCTTCGCGAGTACCGCCGCCACGTGGCTCTTCGCGGTCGCCGCCCCGAAGCCCAGGGCAGCCGCGATCTCCGCGTTGCTCAGCCCCTTCGCCATCAGCCGCAGCACCTCGGCCTCCCGCTCGGTGAGCCGCCCGGCCCAGGGCGGGGCCACCGCGTTCCGGGTGCCGTACGAGGCGGCCAGTGCCCGTACCGCCGCCGGGAAGAGGAGGCTGTCGCTCCGGGCGACCAGGCGCACCGCCCGCACCAGGTCCTCGGCCGCCGACCGCTTGAGCAGAAAGCCCGCCGCACCCGCGCGCAGCGCGTCGTACACGTAGGAGTCGTTCTCGAAGGTGGTGACGACGACGATCCGGGGCGGGTCGGCGTGGGTGGCGAGGATCTGCTCGGTGGCGCGGATGCCGTCGATCTCCGGCATCCGTACGTCCATCAGGACCACGTCGGGCCGCAGCGCCCGCACCACCGACACCGCCTCCGCGCCGGTGCGCGCCTCGCCGACCACCTCCAGATCGGGTTCGGCGTCGAGAATGACGCGCAGGGCGGTACGCACCATGCGCTCGTCGTCGGCGAGGACGAGACGGACCGGGGCGGGACCGGCGGCTGGAGGTGCGGAGGCGGGGTGGGTGGAACCGGGTCGGGCGGAGCCGGGGTGGGCGGGGCGCGGCTCGGCGTTGGGGGCGTTCATCGGTCGTTGCTGTTGCTGTTGCTGTTGCTGTTGCCGTTGCCGTTGTCGTTGCTGTTGCCCTCGTCCTCGCGGTGTGCGTTCTCGTACCCGGGGTCCCGGGCGTCGAGGAGCCGCCCTCCCGTGAGGGGCAGCCGTGCCGTGACGCGCCACTTCCCGTGGTGCGGGCCGGCCTCCGTGCGACCGCCCAGCAGGGTCGAGCGTTCGGCCACGCCGCGCAGGCCACGGCCACCCCCGGGGCGTACCACCGGGGCTTCGGTGGGCAGCGGATTCTCCATCACGATCTCCAACTCCTTGTCCCGCACGTCCAGTCGCAGTGTCACCGGCATTGCCCCGGCGTGCCGCAGCGCGTTGCTCAGCCCCTCCTGCACGATCCGGTACGCCTCCCGGGACACCTGATCCGGCACCTTCGCGAGGTCGCCTTCCACGCCGAGCGCGACACGTGCACCGCTGCGGGCCAACAGGTCGTCCAGGGCGTCCAGGGACGGGCCCACGAACCCGTCCGCTTCGTCCTCGCCGCGCCGCAGCACCCCCAGCACGGCGTCGAGTTCACCGACCGTACGCCGAGTGGTCTCCTCGATCGCGGTCAGCGCCTCCCGTACGAACTCCACGTCCGAGGCCCGCCCGCTGTCCAGCACCCGGCGCGCGGCCCCCGCCTGGAGGGTCACCGCGCTCAGTGCGTGCCCGACCGAGTCGTGCAGCTCCCGGGCCAGCCGGTTGCGTACGGCGAGGTCCGCGGCCCGGCGCTCGGCCGCCGCCAGCCGGTCGGCGGGCGTCGGTCCGAGAAGGACGGGGGCCGACCGGGCGAGCAGTGCGGCGCAGGCCGCACTCGCGGCGGCGAGAGCCACCATCGAGAGCAGCCCCGCGAACGGCATGAGTGCCAACAGCCAGTCGTGCCCGGCCAGTTCCGGCACCCCGTACGGGGAATTCCGCAGCGCCGGCACGAACGGCAGCGCCAGCAGCAGACCCGCGAACGGCGTCAGGGCGAGGGTCGCCCCGCTGACGATCCCGCCGAGCACCAAGTGCAGCGTGAACCACCCGGAGGTCCGCAGCCGGGCCGCCCGCGTCCGGGCCGGGCCCTCCGCGAGCCCGTCGCCCCGGGTCCAAGCCGCCGCGTGCCCCCTGCTCGCCCGCGCTTCCCCGAGCAGCCCGAGCGAGCGGATCGCCGCCACGGACAGCGGCCGGGCGGGGGCCAGCATGCCGAAGGCGGCGATCAGCGGCAGCGTCGCCGCGAAGGACAGGAGCTGCGTCGTCACGGAGGCGAAGGGGCTGCGGTCACCGGTCAGGGGCCCGACGACGACCATGGCGAACAGGTGGAACGGCATCAGCAGGGCGCCTCCGACCACCAGGTGGAGCCAGCCGATCCGCGCGCGTCTCCCGAACAGCCGTGTCCGCAGCGCCCGTCGCGTCATGCCGTGGGCCGCCGGCGCAGTCGCAGGAGGAAGGCGGAGCCGCCCACGAGGGCAAGAAGAGCGATGATCACCTTGGCAGCGTAGGACAAGAGCGTCAGCGCGGGGGGTGTGTCTGCGCCGCCGCCCGCGAACGGCAGGGTGACGAGCATCCACCCGGCCGTGCAACCGACCGCGCCCGACGTCACCCAGGCGACCCCGAGCACCACCTTGGCCGACAGCCGGTTCACGTCGTGCTTCGTCTGCCCCGAGCGACTCGTGCGCCCCGTCCGCAGCACGAGCACCAGCACGCTCGCCGCACACAGCACGGTGAACCCCGCGTGCACTCCCTCCACGATCCGCTGATCCACCGACAGCGGCCCCTCGCCCGCCGGATCGCCGCCCGCGGCCCGCAGCATCTGCGGCACGGCGGCAGCCGTCGCCAGGAGGGCCGCCGTCCCACCCAGAGCGGTCAACCCGCGTCCGACGGGCGGAAGCTGCCCGGTCCGTCCCTGCCACAGGTGCGCCCACCGTTCCTTCGCGTACAGCACGAACAGTGCGCCCAGCGTGATGCCCTGCACGATGAAGCCCCCGTACACCACGCCGAAGACCCACTCGTCGAGGAACGAAGCGCTGCCGTCCGGGGCGGGAGCATCGGCGCCCCCGCGGAACGCCTTCACCAGCAGTTGCAGCGGGTACGCGGCCATGATCGGGGCGAGCAGCCCGGTCGCCACCCACATCGGCAGCACCAGCAGCGGGGCGGGAACGCGCCGACCCCACGCCTGCGTCAGCAGGAGCGCCAGCACGATCACGCACGCGTCCATCGCCACGGTGACGGTGTTCGCGGCGGCCATCGCCGCGGGCCGCTCCAGCAGCGGGCTCCCGTCCGGAATGCCCAGCCGCCCGCCCGCGATCCACACCACCTTGAGCGACACGTACGGCACGCAGGCGAGCACGGCGAGGGCCCGCAGAACGCGGCGGGCGGGGGCGAGCGGACGGGAGGGACCGGCGTGTCGCACCGAGCCGGGGTCCTGGGTGAGCGGGGTCGTCTGTGTCATACGCACCACACTCCCGGCCGGCCGGCCCCCGCCACCTCCTGCGCACCGACGATCCGCCTCCGCCGTACGGGGGAGAAGGCCGCCGGGGAAGGGTGAGCCCCGGGTGTCCGCCCTCAGCCCTCCACGGCTCCGAGCGTCAGCACCACCTCGGCGATCTCCTCGCCGCGCGCGTTCGCGTAGCCCCGCTCCCGCCCCGTCACCACGAACCCGCACTTCTCCATGACGCGGATCGACCCGCTGTTGTCCGCCGCGGCCCGCCCGTGCAACGGACGGTCCGGCACCAGGTCGAGCAGCGCCCGGAGCGCGGCGGTGGCCACCCCGTGGCCCCAGTACTCGCGCCCGATCCAGTACGTGATCTCCCGCTCGCCGGGCGGACCGAACACCGAGGCGTGCCCGACCACGGTCTCCCCGTCGCCCACCACCGTCCGGCAGATCACCCGCGGGTCACGCCGCACCCGCGCCCAGTGCGCGGCGAAGTTCCCCCGGTCCGCCGGATCCTCGCTGGTGAAGGCGGCCATCGTCAGGGACGTGGTGTCGGTCATCTGCCGGTAGAAGACGGGCAGGTCGCTGTCGCGCACTTCGCGCAGGGAGATGTGCAGAGGCATGCAGGGAATGTACGTGGGCCCCGCACGGTTGGGGAGAGTGGTTGAAACTTGTTGCATCGGAGAGAAGACACATGGCCACCCCCGCCGTCCCCCCAGTCACCGACCCCACCTCCGCCGCGCCGCTGCGCGTCGAGATCTGGTCGGACATCGCTTGTCCCTGGTGCTACGTCGGCAAGGCCCGCTTCGAGAAGGGCCTGGAGGCATTCGCGCACCGCGACGACGTCGAGGTCGTGCACCGCTCCTTCGAGCTGGATCCGGACCGCGCCAAGGACGACGTCGCGCCGGTGCTGGACCTGCTGGCCCGCAAGTACGGTCGCACCCGCGACGAGGCGCAGGCCATGGAGGAGACGGTGGCCGCGCACGCCCGCGCCGAGGGCCTCGACTACCGCACCCACGGCCGGGACCACGGCTCCACCTTCGACATCCACCGCGTCCTGCACCTGGCCAAGGCACGTGGGCGCCAGTCCGCGCTGCTGGACCTCGCCTACCGCGCGAACTTCGCCGAGGAGTCCTCCGTCTTCGACGACGAGGTCCTGGTGCAGCTCGCCGTGGCCGCCGGACTGGACGAGGCCGAGACGCGCGGCGTGCTCGCCGACCCCACCGCTTACGCCGACGACGTGCGAGGCGACGAGCGGGAGGCGGCGGAACTGGGCGCCAACGGCGTCCCGTTCTTCGTCCTCGACCGCCGGTACGGGATCTCCGGCGGCCAGCCCGCGGAGGTCTTCACCGAGGCGCTGGAGCAGGCCTGGCGGGATCGCGCCCCGCTGAAGCCGGTGACGACCGCCGCCGAGGGTGCGACCTGCGACATCGACGGAAACTGCGCCTAGTTCAGGCCGAAACGGGTCCGAAAAAGACCTGTGGACAAGGGAGTTGACGCAGGGGCACAGTGGCCCGCATGACGACGCCCGCGCCCCTGCGCAACCTCGCTCCCGACGAATTCGCCCCCGAGACGACGTACCTCAACACCTCCTCGTACGGGCTGGCTCCGCGCCGTACCGTCGAGGCCGTCAAGGCGCTCGCCGAGCGGAACGCCACCGGCCGCGACCCCAACCCCGGCTCCTACGAAACCGTCGAGCAGGCACGTGCGGCGTTCGGCCGGCTGCTCGGCGTTCCGATGCAGCGGGTCGCCATCGGCGCGTCGGTGTCGGCGCACGTGGCCGTGGTGGCGGCGGCTCTCGCTCCGGGCAGTGAAGTCCTGCTTCCCGAAGGGGAGTTCGCCTCGCTCGTCACGCCCTTCTCGGTACGGGACGACCTCAAGGTCAGGTACGTGGGGCTGGAGAGCCTGGCCGAGGAGATACGCCCGGAGACGGCGCTCGTCGCCTGGTCCGGGGTGCAGTCGGCGGACGGCAGGGTCGCCGACGACACCGCGATTCGGCAGGCCGCCGCAGCACACGGCGCGCGGACCCTGCTGGACATGTCGCAGTCCGCCGGCTGGCTGCCGACCTCGGCCGGGCTCTACGACTACACGGTGACCGGCGGCTACAAGTACCTCCTGGGCCCGCGTGGCACGTCCTTCCTCACAGTCTCCGAACAGGCACAGGAGTACACCCTGCCGTTGCAGGCCGGATGGCTGGCGGCCGAGGACACCTGGGCCAGCAACTACGGACCGGTGAGCCGCTTCGCCTCCACCGCCAGGAGGTTCGACACCTCCGCCGCGTTCCTGTGCTACGTGGGGGCGGTGGAGTCGCTCGCGCTCGTGGAGTCGGTCGGCGTCGCCGCGATCCACGCCCACAACGTCGCGCTGGCCGACCTCTTCCGGGAGGGCGTCGCGGCCCTGGGCCACACTCCCGTTCCCTCGCCCGGGTCGGCGGTGGTGGCCGTACCGGGGCTCGGCGAACAGGCACAGGAGCTGGCGGCGGCGGGGGTCATGGTGTCCGCGCGGGCGGGGAATCTGCGGGCGTCGTTCCACCTCTACAACGGGGCGGGGGATGTGGAGCGGGTGCTGGAGGTCCTGGGCGGGGGGCGGTAGGAGGTTGGGGGAGGGGGGCGGGGTTCGGTGGGTGTGTGGTCTGCGGCCTGCGGCCTGCGGTGTGTGGTGGGGGACGCAGGGCGGGGTGTGCGGCCCGGGGCGCGCCGTCCGGCGGGGGTGCGGGGCCTCCGGTGGGGGTGCGCCGTCCGGTGGGGGCCGCCCCCTTGCCCGCCCGTTCCGCCCCCTTGGGGCGGCCCCGTCGCCCAAGGGGACTGCCGGGGGGCTCGTGGGGCTCGCGGGGGCGAGGGGGCGGCTTCGGCGTGCGGGTCAGGGACGAGGGCGGGGGCGACGGGCCTTCAGCGTTGCTGCGGTGCCCGCGAGGAGCAGGGCCGCGCCGCCGGCCACCAGGTAGAGCGTGGCCGAACTGCCGCCCGTCTCGGCCAGGTTGACCGCCTCCTCGGCGGGGGCGGGCGGGGCCGCCTCGATGACCCCCGCCGTCTGCGGCTGCACGTCGGCGGGGGCTGCCGAGGGAGCGGCGGACGGGGCGGCGGACGGAGCGGCGGGGGGCGCCTCCGCGGTCCGTACCTCCGGCACCGTGCACCCCGTCTCCGCCAGCGTCACCACGCCCTCCACCTCCGCCACGTTCAGCTTCAGCGGATTCACCGACACCTTCAGCTCCAGGGCGGCGGCCGCCGCCGTCCGCGTGGTCGTGTGCGTCTTCGACAGGGTCAGCGCGACCTCCCCGACCCCGGGGACGGCCACCCGCGTCACGCCACCGGCGGTCAGGGTGACCCGCTTGCCGAGCACCGTGACCCGCCCCAGCACGTTGGCCTCCGCCTCGGGGCGGGCCCCCGCCACGCACACCGCCCTGGACGTCACCTTCTCGACCTCGATGAGCGACAGCAGCGGCAGTCCGGGCACGTGCACCTTGGCGCGTGCGAGTTCCGCACGCCCCTCGGCCCGTTCGCCCTCCGCGGTCGCCTTCGCGGTGGCGGCGTCCGCGCGCAGCAGCGAGACGGGACGCCCGCCGTCCACTCCGTCCAACGTCACGCTGAGCGCCGTGCGCTGCGCGCTCGCCGGGGCCTGCACCTCGTTCAGGGCGGCCTTCACCGGTACGTGCACGGTCCTGTTGAGCAGGGAGACGTCGAGCCCGGCCCGCAGCACGGACGCGTGCGCCTTCCCGGGCTCCGGGGTGTCACCGGTGGCATGCGCCGCACCCGCCGTCAGCAGCGTCAACGTACCGGTGGCCAGGGCGAGCGCCACCGCCCCGGCGGCGCAGCGGCGTGCGGGCATGCGGAAGAGAGAGCTGTTCAAGGTGGTGGAACCTCACAGGAGAAAGACGTCGCCGGGCATTCACCACGGGGGACACCGTGAGTGCGTCCGGCGACCGGAACACCGGAATCCTTACGCACGGAGAGTGAATGCACAGGCACGTGACGTCAGTTCACTCCAAAGGGGTGTTTCCGGCCGTACGTTCGCATCTTTCGCCACAGGTGTTCGCAGAAACCCCGGGACGGGCTCCCCGTCGGGGGCGCGCCCATGAGGACGTACAACGACCGGAGCCGCCCCCGCGTCACCCCGCGCCCCTCATCCGCCGTCCCTCACCCGCCCGTTCAGCACCACGTGCCGGGGCGCCCCCAGCACCCGTACGTCCGCCCGCGGGTCCGCCTCGTACACCACCAGGTCGGCCGGCGCCCCCTCCTCCAGGCCCGGCCGCCCCAGCCACTCCCGTGCCGCCCACGCCGTCGCGCCCAGCGCGTCGCGGGCGGGGATTCCGGCCCGCACTAGCTCGGCCACCTCCTCCGCGACCAGCCCGTGCGCGAGCGCGCCCCCGGCGTCGGTCCCGACGAAGACGGGGATGCCCGCGTCGTACGCCGCGCGCACCGTGTCGTACCGCCGTGCGTGCAGTCGGCGCATGTGGGCCGACCAGCGCGGGAACTTGGCCTCGCCGCCGTCCGCGAGGTGCGGGAAGGTCGCGATGTTCACCAGTGTCGGCACGATCGCGACGCCCCTCTCCGCGAAGAGCGGAATGGTGTCCTCGGTCAGTCCGGTCGCGTGCTCGACGCAGTCGATCCCGGCCTCCACCAGATCCCGCAACGAGTCCTCGGCGAAGCAGTGCGCGGTCACCCGCGCCCCCAGCCGGTGCGCCTGCGCGATGGCGGCCTCCACCTCTCCGCGCGGCCAGCACGGGGTCAGGTCACCGGCCTCCCGGTCGATCCAGTCGCCGACGAGCTTGACCCACCCGTCGCTCCGGCGCGCCTCGGCCGCCACGTGGGCGACCAGGTCGCCCGGTTCGATCTCGTGCGCGTAGTTGCGGATGTACCGCCGGGTCCTGGCGATGTGGCGTCCCGCTCGGATGATCTTCGGCAGGTCGTCCCGGTCGTCGATCCACCGGGTGTCCGCCGCCGACCCGGCGTCCCGGATCAGCAGCGTGCCGGCGTCCCGGTCGGTCAGCGCCTGCCGCTCGCTCGTTTCCGCGTCCACCGCGCCGTGCGCGTCCAGGCCGACGTGGCAGTGCGCGTCCACGAGGCCGGGCAGCACCCAGCCCTCCACGGTCGCGAACTCGCGGACTCCGAGGGGCCGTTCGTACGTGATCCGGCCGTCCACCGCCCACAGCTCGTCCCGTACGTCCTCGGGTCCGACCAGCACCCGCCCCTTCACGTGCAGCACCTCGTGATCACTCATGCCCAGCACTGTACGAGGAGGCACCCGGCGGCGAGCGCGCCCGCCGTAGCGGCCGTGGCAGCACGGCCCGGCAGGCGCAGGGGACTACCCTCGCCGGGTAGGCCCGAACACCGATGCGAAGAGAGCACCGTCGTGACACACCCCCTCCTTGACCTGCCCGCCGTCACCGCCGAGGACTTCGCGCGCATCGAACGACGGGTCGCCGCGCTGCTCGGCACGGGGCAGGACGTGGTGCTCATGCAGGGCGAGGCGCTGCTGCCCCTGGAGGCGTGCATCCGGGCCGGTGCGCCGCGCGGGTCGAGCGCGCTGAACATCGTCACCGGTCCCTACGGGCAGACCTTCGGCAACTGGCTGCGGGACTGCGGTGCGCAGGTCACCGACCTCGTGGTGCCGTTCCACACGGCGGTCACCCCCGCCCAGGTCGCCGAGGCGCTCGCCGCGCACCCGGAGATCGGCTTCGTGTCGCTGGTGCACGCGGAGGCGGCGACCGGGAACACCAACCCGGTCGCGGAGATCGGCGAAGTGGTGCGCGCGCACGGCGCGTTGTTCTACCTGGACGCGGTCGCCTCGATCGGCGCCGAGCCGGTGCTGCCCGACGCCTGGGGCGTCGACATGTGCGTCATCGGCGCGCAGAAGGCGATGGGCGGCCCGGCCGGGGTGTCGGCGGTGTCGGTGAGCGCGCGCGCCTGGGAGCGGTTCGCCGCCAATCCGCACGCGCCGCGCGGCTCGTACCTCTCCCTGCTGGACTGGAAGGAGAGGTGGATCGACGGCGGACGCAAGGCCCTGATGTTCGCCCCCGCGCAGCTGGAGATGCTGGCGCTGGACGCCTGCCTGGAACGGATCGAGGAAGAGGGCCTCGACGGGGTCACCGGACGGCACGCGGCCGCGGCCGCCGCGACCCGGGCCGGGGCGTGCGCGCTGGGCGCAGGAGTCGAGCCGTTCGTGTACGAGGCGCAGGACGCGGCGCCCGTCGCCACCACGCTGCGCGTGACCGACGGTCTCGACGCCCGGGAGGTGGTCGCCCGGGCGCTCGCCCTCAACCCGTCGGTGCCGCTGATCGCCGGCGGCGGGGCGCTCGCCAAGGAGATGATCCGCGTCAACCACTACGGACGGGACGCCTCCCGGCACGTCGTGCTCGCGTCGCTGGCCGCCCTCGGCGGGGCGCTCACGGCGCTCGGGCGGACCGTGGACAACGCTTCTGCCCGGCAGGCCGTGACGGAAACCTGGCCCGGCGAGTAATTCACGAAACAATAACGGGGTAATACCCGGAATTAACCAAAAACGGGAAGCCGCTTATTCACCGCAGCTTCCCGTTTTCTTATGCCCGCTCTCCCAAAGGTTAAACACCGAGATTTCCGGGCGGGTTCAGGATGGTTACAGACATGTGATCGACTCCACAGACAAGGAGATTTGCCCGGTAATTTCCGGGCAAATCGCCCTCATTCGCGACCGGTTCGCCGGAGACACCGGCTCGCGCGATAACACGTCGCTCCCGTTTAGCCAACCCTGCGCCACCATGCATTTTTTGATTTACCTCGGTAAATTTCATCGACATGACTGCCGCACAAGCAGACCTGCCGACCGAACAGCTGATGAGCAGAGACAATCTTCAGATAGACAGCCCACGAGTGGAGGACGGAGCCGCGATCTGGCGCATCGCCCGCGACTCCCAGGTCCTGGACCTGAACTCCTCGTACAGCTATCTCCTGTGGTGCCGCGACTTCGCCGCCACCTCCGTGGTCGCCCGCGACCGGCCGAACGGCGAGCCGATCGCCTTCATCACGGGCTACGTACGCCCGGAGCGCCCCGAGACGCTGGTCGTCTGGCAGGTGGCGGTGGACGACGCGCACCGCGGCCGGGGCCTGGCCGGCACGCTGCTGGACGCGCTGACCGTGAAGGTCGCCGCCAGCCACGGCGTCACCACCGTCGAAACGACCGTGACCCCGGACAACGTCCCGTCCGACCGGTTGTTCACCTCCTACGCCGAGCGCCGCGGCGCGTCCCTGAACCGCGAGGTCCTCTTCGACGGAGGACTGTTCCCGCACGAGGCGGGCGGCGACGCGCACCTGCCCGAGGTCCTCTACCGGATCGGCCCCGTCGCGGCCTGACGACTCCGGCCGTCCGGCCCGCCGGGCAACCCCCGGCGCGGCCGTGGACGCCGACGCGTCCCGCAGCACCTTCGTACACCCGCCCTCTCCCCATCCCAGGAGACCGCAGTGACCATCACCCCGCCCGCCCTCAGCGTCTTCGAAACCCTTGAGTCCGAGGTCCGCAGCTACTGCCGCAGCTGGCCCGCCGTGTTCGACCGCGCGCAGGGCTCGCACATGTACGACGAGGACGGCCACACCTACCTGGACTTCTTCGCCGGGGCCGGCTCGCTCAACTACGGGCACAACAACCCGGTCCTCAAACGCGCCCTGATCGACTACATCGAGCGGGACGGCGTCACCCACGGCCTGGACATGGCGACGACCGCCAAGCGGGCGTTCCTGGAGACCTTCCAGAACGTGATCCTGCGCCCCCGTGACCTGCCCTACAAGGTGATGTTCCCGGGCCCGACGGGCACCAACGCCGTCGAGTCGGCGCTGAAGCTGGCCCGCAAGGTCAAGGGCCGCGAGTCGGTGGTGTCCTTCACCAACGCCTTCCACGGCATGTCGCTCGGCGCGCTCGCCGTCACCGGCAACGCCTTCAAGCGGGCCGGCGCCGGCGTCCCGCTGGTCCACGGCACGCCGATGCCGTTCGACAACTACTTCGACGGCCAGGTTCCGGACTTCCTGTGGTTCGAGCGCCTCCTGGAGGACCAGGGCTCGGGCCTGAACAAGCCCGCCGCCGTGATCGTGGAGACCGTGCAGGGCGAGGGCGGCATCAACGTCGCCCGCGCGGAGTGGCTGCGCGCCCTGCAGGACCTGTGCCACCGCCAGGACATGCTGCTGATCGTCGACGACATCCAGATGGGCTGCGGCCGTACCGGCGCGTTCTTCTCCTTCGAGGAGGCGGGCATCCAGCCGGACATCGTCACCCTCTCGAAGTCCATCAGCGGCTACGGCCTGCCCATGTCGCTGTGCCTGTTCAAGCCGGAGCTCGACGTGTGGGAGCCGGGCGAGCACAACGGCACCTTCCGCGGCAACAACCCCGCCTTCGTCACGGCAGCCGCCGCCCTCAACGCCTACTGGGCCGACGGCCAGATGGAGAAGCAGACCCTGGCCCGCGGCGAGATGGTCGAGCGCGCGCTGCTCGCCATCGCCGACGAGAACGCCGAGGCCGGCGTCAGCTTCCGTGGCCGCGGCCTGGTCTGGGGCATCGAGTTCACCGACAAGAACCGTGCCACCGCCGTCTGCCGCCGCGCCTTCGAGCTCGGCATGCTGCTGGAGACCTCGGGCCCGGAGAGCGAGGTCGTGAAGCTCCTGCCGTCCCTCACCATCTCCGCCGACGAGCTGGACGAGGGCCTGCGCATCCTGGCGCGCGCGGTCCGCGAGACCGCCTGACGGCTCGTCAGTACTTCCCTTCCGCACGTAAGAGAAAGGCCCAAGTCACCGTGATTGTCCGCTCGTTCAAGGACATCGAAGGAACCGACCGCCATGTGAAGGCGAAGTCCGGCACCTGGGAGAGCAAGCGCATCGTGCTCGCCAAGGAGAAGGTCGGCTTCTCCCTGCACGAGACGGTCCTGTACGCGGGCACCGAGACGTCGATGTGGTACGCCAACCACATCGAGGCCGTGCTGTGCGTCGAGGGCGAGGCGGAACTCACCAACGACGAGACCGGCGAGACCCACTGGATCGAGCCCGGCACCATGTACCTGCTGGACGGTCACGAGCGCCACACCATGCGCCCGAAGACCGACTTCCGGTGCGTGTGCGTCTTCAACCCGCCCGTGACCGGACGGGAGGACCATGACGAGAACGGCGTGTACCCGCTGCTGACAGAGGAGGCCTGAACCATGAGCACCCTTTCCCCGGACATGACGAACCCGACCGGCTCCGCCGCGGGCGACCTCTACCCGACCCGCGGCAGGATCGAGGTGACCACTCCGCGCCAGGACCCGGTGCTCTGGGCCCCGGACGCCGAGGGTCCGATCTCCGCCGGTGATCTCTCCGGCTTCGAGCGGGACGGCTTCCTCGCCGTCGACCAGCTCATCACGGACGACGAAGTCGCTCTGTACCGGGCCGAGTTGGACCGCCTGATCGCCGACCCGGCGGTCCGCGCCGACGAGCGGTCCATCATCGAGCCCACGACGCAGGACGTGCGGTCGGTCTTCGAGGTCCACAAGCTGAGCAGCGTCTTCGCCCAGCTGGTCCGTGACCCGCGGGTGGTCGGCCGGGCCCGGCAGATCCTCGGCTCGGACGTCTACGTCCACCAGTCGCGGATCAACGTCAAGCCCGGCTTCGGCGCCTCCGGTTTCTACTGGCACTCCGACTTCGAGACCTGGCACGCCGAGGACGGCCTGCCGAACATGCGCACCGTCTCGGTCTCGATCGCGCTCACGGAGAACCTGGACACCAACGGCGGGCTGATGATCATGCCCGGCTCGCACAAGCACTTCCTGGGCTGCGCGGGCGCGACGCCGAAGGACAACTACAAGAAGTCGCTCCAGATGCAGGACGCGGGCACCCCGTCCGACGAGGCGCTGACCCGGATGGCCGACGCGCACGGCATCAAGCTCTTCACCGGGCGGGCCGGCTCGGCGACCTGGTTCGACTGCAACTGCATGCACGGCTCGGGCGACAACATCACGCCGTACGCCCGCAGCAACGTCTTCATCGTGTTCAACAGCGTCGAGAACACGGCGGTCGAGCCGTTCGCGGCCCCCGTGCGCCGACCGGAGTTCATCGGCGCCAGGGACTTCACGCCGGTGAAGTAGCCGCCGCCGGTGGTAGGGAGCGGGGCGGGACCTCTTGGCGAGGTCCCGCCCCGCTCGGCTGCGCTACGCCCCCAGCGCCGGGTAGTCGGTGAAGCCCTTCTCCGTGCCGCCGAAGAAGGTCGCCGGGTCCGGGGCGTTGTACGGGCCCTGCGTCGCGAGCCGTGCGGGCAGGTCCGGGTTGGCGAGGAACAGCGCGCCGAAGGCGATCAGGTCCGCCGAACCGTCCTCCAGCAGGTCCAGCGCACGGTGGTCGGTCGGACCTTCCGTGGCGGGGTTCAGGATGAGGGTCCCGGGGAACGCGGCCCGCAGCACCTTGGTGAACTCGCGGTGCTCGGGGGCGGCTTCGACGGTGTGCAGGTAGCCGATGCCGAGCGGTGCGATCGCCTCGGCCAGGGCGGCGTACACCTCGGCGGTGTCGGTCTCGGTGATGTCGTTGTACGGGTTGCCGGGAGACACCCGCAGGGCGGTCCGCGCGGCGCCGATCTCCGCCACGACCGCCTCGACCACCTCGACGGCGAAGCGGATGCGGTTGCCGACGCCGCCGCCCCACTCGTCGGTGCGGAGGTTGGTGTGGGTGGAGAGGAACTGGTGGATGAGGTAGCCGTTCGCGCCGTGCAGTTCGACGCCGTCGAAGCCGGCCTCGACCGCGTTGCGGGCGGCGCGGGCGTAGTCCCGTACGGTCTCGCGGATCTCGTCGCCGGTCAGCGCGCGCGGCTCGGTGAAGTCCGCCATCCCCGTGCCGGTGAAGAGCTGTCCCGCCGGAGTGACGGCGGACGGGGCGACCGGTGCGAGGCCGTCGGGCAGCAGGCTGGGGTGACCGATGCGGCCCGCGTGCATGAGCTGGGCGAAGATCACTCCGCCGGCGGCGTGCACGGCGTCGGTGACCTTGCGCCACCCGGCGACCTGCTCCTCGCTGTGCAGGCCCGGGGTGCTGGGGTATCCCTGGCCGACCACGGAGGGCTGGACGCCCTCGGTGACGATCAGCCCGGCGGAGGCGCGCTGGGCGTAGTACTCGGCGACGAGCTCGGTGGGCACGCCGCCCTCGCCCGCGCGGCTGCGGGTCATCGGGGCCATCACGACGCGGTTGGCGAGGGTGGTTCCGGCGAGTTCGTACGCGGTGAAAGCGGTGCTGGTCATGGTGAATGCCCCCCAAGGCAGTGAGCGACAACAAAGGTTGGTCGGCCAAGTAAAGGCCAGGACGCCACTGTAGCGCATTGATTGGCCGACCAAGTTAAAGTGGTCGCAGAAATCCGCGCACCACCCCGAAGAACCGAGGAACACCCGTGAATGCCGAACCCGCAGACTGTCCCGGCGCGCTGTCGGCAGCCGCCATCGGCGGCCCGGTCAGCCACTCCCTGTCGGTGGTGGCCCGGCTGCACCGCATCGCGGCGGGCCGGGTGCTGCGCTGCCTGGGGCTCTACCCGGGACAGGAGTTCGTGATGATGCACCTGTGGGAAGCGGGCGCGGTGCGGCAGTCCGAGCTGATCAAGGCGGTGGGGCTGGACCCGTCCACCGTGACGAAGTCCCTCCAGCGGCTGGAGCAGGCGGGGCACGTACGGCGGCGACCGGACCCGGCGGACCGGCGGGCGTCCCTCGTCGAGGCGACGGAGACGAGCTGTGAGCTGCGGACGCAGGTGGTGGCCGCGTGGAGCGAGCTGGAGGACACGACCCTGGCCGGGCTGGAGGAGGGGGAGCGGCAGGAACTGCTGCGACTGCTGGGCAAGGTGGAGGCGAACCTCTGCCCCGCGGCGGCCGAGGAGTGCGCGGACTGACGCGCCCCCGGCGAACGACGGCGCGCGCGCCCCCTGCCTCACCGTGGTCGTACGCCAGGAGGTGCCGCACCGCGGTCGTACGCCGGGAGGGGCCTCACAGCGGTCGTACGACGGGAGGTGCCGCACCGCGGTCGTACGCCGGGAGGGCCGGTCGGCCCAGGACCGACCCCAGCTCCCGCAGGAAGCGATCCGTCGTCGCCCGCTCGCGCACCGCGACCCGCACCCACTCCTCCCCGAGCCCGGGGAACGTGTCGCCCCGGCGCACCGCGAACCCCCGCTCCCGCAGCAGCACCCGCACCTTGGCCGCCTCCGGCATCCGCACGAGGACGAACGGGCCGCGCGCCCCCTCCACCACGCGGACGCCCGGCAACTCGGCGAGCCCGGCCACCAGCCGGGACCGGTCCGAGGTGATCCGCCGGGCCGCCCCGGCCGCTTCCGCCGACGCCTCGGGCGACACGCACGCCTCCGCTGCCACCAGAGCCGGTGTCGACACCGGCCACAGCGGCTGCGCCCGTTCCAGCAGCGCGATCGTGGCGGGGTCGGCCGTCACGTACCCGACCCGCAGCCCCGCCAGCCCCCACGTCTTGGTGAGGCTGCGCAGGACGACCAGGCCGGGCACATCGGTCCGCCCGGCCAGCGCCTCCGGCTCGCCCGGCACCGCGTCCATGAACGCCTCGTCCACGACCAGCGTCCGCCCCGGGCGGGCCAGCCCGACGACGGTCTCCGCGGGGTGCAGCACGGACGTCGGGTTGGTCGGGTTGCCGACGACCACCAGGTCGGCCTCCTCCGGCACCGCCGCCACGTCCAGCCGGAAGCCGTCCCCGGCCCGCAGCAGCACCCTCCCCACCTCGTGCCCCGCGTCCCGCAGCGCCGCCTCCGGCTCGGTGAACTGCGGATGCACCACGACCGGGTGACGCGTCGGCAACGCGCGGGCGAGCAGTACGAAGGCCTCCGCCGCCCCCGCCGTCAGCAGCACCCGCTCCACCGGCAGCCCGTGGTGCGCCGCCACCGCCGCCCGCGCCGCCCGCCCGTCCGGGTAGGCGGCGAGGGTGTCCAGGGACGCGGCGAGGCGCTCCTTGAGCCACGGCGGCGGCGTGTCGGACCGCACGTTGACCGCCAGGTCGACCAGGTCCGCTGCCGCGCCGCGTACTTCGGCGTCGCCGTGGTGGCGCAAATCATGAACGAGAGGGAGCACAGGGTTCACCGTTCCGTATCCGCACAGACCGCCACCGCGCACGTCGCCATGGCCGGCCGCCCCGCAGGGCTCGACTTCCTCTTGGGCACCAGGAGTGCGCGACCCGGGCCGAGCGCGGCGAGCGCCGCCGCCTCCGCCACCGACGGCGTCCCCACCGCACTGAGCGCCCGCCCGGACGGGTTCGGCACCGTCACGTCGGCCAGCACCCGCGCCGCGTACGACAGGACCGGCACCCCGAGCCGCCACCCGCACTCGACGATCGCCCGCTCGCCGGCCTTCACGTCGACGGTGGCGAGCGCGGTGACGCCGGCCGGCTCCAGCCCCGCCTCCGCCAGCGCGCCCGCGACCAGCTCGTACAGCTCTTCGACGGGCGCGTCCTCGCAGGCGCCGACCCCGACCACGACCCGCATCAGACGGTCCACGCAGTCCACCGGACATCCTTTCGCGCGGCGAAACGGCCCCGCCCGAGGTGCGCCCCACCGGGCTCATCGACTAGCAAGGGCACATGGCGTTCATGGCGGTCCTCGTCGCGCTCGGCGCGTTCCTGATGACGCTGTTCGGTGGCTGGGTCGCCCAGCGCGTCACCGACCGGCGCCACCTCGTGCTGGGCCTGGCGGGCGGGCTGATGCTCGGCGTCGTCGGCCTGGACCTGCTGCCGGAGGCCCTGGAGGCGGCCGGCAACGAGGTCTTCGGCGTACCGGCCGCGCTGCTCCTGTTCGTCGGCGGCTTCCTCGCCGCCCACGTGGGCGAGCACCTGCTCGCCGGACGGCACGCGGCGCACGGGGGAGTGGAGGGCGAGCGCATCCCCCAGGTGGGGATGACCGCGGCTTCCGCCATGGTCGCCCACAGCCTCATGGACGGCATCGCACTCGGCGCGGCCTTCCAGATCGGCGGCGGCATGGGCCTGGCGGTCGCCCTCGCCGTGCTCGCCCACGACTTCGCCGACGGCTTCAACACGTACACGCTGACCCGCCTGTACGGCAACGCCCGCCGCAAGGCTTTGGCGATGCTGTTCGCGGACGCGGCGGCACCCGTCGTGGGCGCCGCGTCCACGCTCCTGTTCACCCTCCCGGCCGAACTCCTCGGCTGCTATCTCGGCTTCTTCGGCGGCGTGCTCCTCTGCCTGGCCGCCGCCGAGATCCTGCCCGAGGCGCACCACGACCACCCGGCCCGCTCCACCCTGCTCTGCACGCTGGGGGGCGCGGGCTTCGTGTGGCTCGTGGTGGGCCTGGCCGCGGAGTAGGACGCGCGGGCTCACGGCGTGGCACACCGCTGCACGAACCGGTACGCCATCTCCGGTGCCGCCGCCCAGTGCGTATGCAGATAACTGGCGTGCACACCGTCCTGAACGAAGCCTTCGACACGCCGCTGCGGATGCGTGAACCCCCACGCGGGAGCCGTTCCGGCACCGGGCTCGACGGCCGTACGGTGGAACTCGTGCCCGCGCAGCCGGGTCCCCGCGGCGGCCAGCGCACTGTCCCCGACGGCCACCGCCTCCCGGTATCCGAGCGTCAGCCTCTCGGACATCCGCGCGTCGGCGTCCAGTACGCCGCACATCGGCTGCCCGTCCAACGACCGTGCCAGGTACAGCAGTCCGGCGCACTCGGCGGCCACCGGCGCCCCGGCCGCGGCCAGTTCGGCGACGGCCTTGCGCAAGGGCTCGTTCGCCGACAGCTCGGGCGCGTACACCTCCGGAAAGCCGCCCCCGATCACCAGCCCCCGCGTGTCGTCGGGCAGTCGCTCGTCCCGGAGCGGGTCGAAGGGGACGACGTCGGCCCCGGCCGCGGCGAGGAGTTCGGTGTGCTCGGAGTAGGAGAAGGTGAACGCCGCCCCCGCGGCGACGGCGACGACGGGCCGGACGCGCGCGGCGCGCTCGCCGCCGCCGTCCCGCGCGGCCCGTTCGCCCGCCTCCCGCGCACCCGTCGTGTCCCCCTGCTCCGGACGCCACGCCTGCGCGCCCAGCTCCGGGGCGCTCCGGGCCAGTGCCAGTACGGCCTCCAGGTCGACCCCGGCCCGTACCTGCTCCGCGAGAGCGGACACCGACTCGACGGCTTCGGCCTGCCGCTCGGCCACCGGCACCAGGCCCAGATGACGCGAGGGCGTCCGGACCTGCCGGGCGCGGCGCAGCACGCCGAGCACCGGAACCCCCGACCCGTCGAGGGCCTCCCGCAGCAGCTCCTCGTGCCGGTCGGAGCCCACCTTGTTCAGGATGACGCCGCCGATCCGCACCTCGGGATCCCACGACGCGAAGCCGTGCACCAGCGCCGCCACCGACCGCGACTGCGACGAACCGTCCACCACCAGCACCACCGGGGCGCGCAGCAGCTTCGACACCTGGGCGGTGGAGGCGAGTTCGCCCTGCCCGGCGGCACCGTCGTACAGGCCCATCACGCCTTCGACGACCGCCAGGTCGCACCCGGCGGCGCCGTGCGCGAACAACGGGGCGATCTGCTGGGGCCCGCACAGGTACGCGTCCAGGTTGCGTCCGGGCCGCCCGGTGGCCAGTGCGTGGTAGCCGGGGTCGATGTAGTCCGGCCCCACCTTGTGCGGCGACACGGCAAGCCCCCGCCGGGAGAAGGCAGCCATCAGCCCCGTCGCGACGGTGGTCTTCCCGCTCCCCGACGACGGGGCGGCCACCACGATGCGTGCTACCACTCGATGCCCCGCTGGCCCTTCTGGCCCGCGTCCATCGGGTGTTTCACCTTCGACATGTCGGTGACCAGGTCGGCCGCGTCCAGCAGCGCCTGCGGAGCATTGCGCCCGGTGATCACCACGTGCTGCGTGCCCGGCCGGTCGCGCAGCACCCGCACGACCTCCTCTACGTCGATCCACCCCCAGTGCAGCGGGTAGGCGAACTCGTCCAGCACGTAGAACCCGTACGTCTCGGCGGCCAGGTCCCGCTTGACCTGCTCCCAGCCCTCGCGCGCCTTGTCCTCGTTGTCGGCCTGATCGTCGCGCTGGACCCAGGACCAGCCCTCGCCCATCTTGTGCCAGGCGACGGTGCCGCCCTCGCCCGTCGCACCGAGGGCCTTGAGCGCGTTCTCCTCGCCGACCTTCCACTTCGCGGACTTCACGAACTGGAACACCCCGATCGGCCAGCCCTGGTTCCAGGCCCGCAGCGCCATGCCGAACGCGGCCGTCGACTTCCCCTTGCCGACGCCCGTGTGCACCATCAGCAGCGGCCGGTTGCGGCGCTGGCGGGTGGTGAGCCCGTCGTTCGGTACGCTCGTAGGCTGTCCCTGCGGCATCGTTATGCAGCCTTCCTCGAAGTGCCCTGTACGTCCTTGACCAGCCCGGCGATGGAGTCCGCGCGCAGCTCGTCCAGCGTGACGGCGGTGCCGCCCAGCTCCCGTGCCAGCTCGGCCGCCAGGCCCAGCCGCACCATTCCCGACTCGCAGTCCACCACCACCGAGGCGACGCCCTCCGCCTCGTGCAGCCGCGCCGCCCGCCCCGCCAGCGCCACGGGCTCCGGGCCCCCGGTGGCCCGCCCGTCCGTCACCACGACCAGCAGCGGACGGCGCGAGGGATCGCGCAGACGCTCCACCCGCAGCACGTCGTGCGCCTTGAGCAGCCCGGCCGCCAGCGGCGTCCGTCCGCCCGTCGGCAGCAGCTCCAGACGAGCGGCGGCGGCGTCCACCGACGACGTCGGCGGCAGGACGACCTCCGCGTCCCTGCCCCGGAAGGTGACGAGGCCGACCTTGTCCCGCCGCTGGTAGGCGTCCAGCAGCAGCGAGAGCACCGCACCCTTGACGGCGCTCATCCGCTGCCGGGCCGCCATCGACCCCGAGGCGTCCACCACGAACAGCACCAGGTTCCCCTCGCGCCCCTCGCGCGTCGTCTGTCGCAGGTCGTCGCGGCGCACGACCAGCCCGCGCCCGGTGCGCCCGCGCGCCCGCTGGTGCGGGGCGGCGGCCTGCACGGTGGCGGCCAGGTGCAGCTTGGTGAGCGTGCCCCGGGGGCGCACGGCCCCCGTCGTACGGCCGTGCTCGGTGCGTGCACGGGACCTGCGTCCCGCCGCCCCCTCGCCGAGTCCCGGCACGCTCAGCATTCTGGTGCGGAACGGCTCGGCGGACCGGGCGGCGGGCTGCTCGCCTGTGCCCCTGCCGGCCGGGGCGCTCTGCTGCTCCGGCTGCTCGGTCGGCGGCTCGGGTGTGTCGCCCTGCTCGGACTCGGTGCGCTCGGGCGCGTCGGGGCCGTCTCCGTCGCTCTGCGGCGGAATGCCGCCCCTGGGCCCGTCCGGCCCCGGATCGGGATCGTCGTCCCCGCCGTCCTCGTCCTCGCCCTGCGGAGGGCTGTTCTGCTCCAGCGTGTCGTCGAGCTTGTCCTCGTCGAGGCCCGGCGCGTCGAAGGGGTTGCGCCGCCTGCGGTGGGGGAGCGCGAGGAGGGCGGCCTGCCGTACGTCCTCCTCCTGTACGTCCTCACGCCCGGCCCACGCGGCCAGCGCGGTCGCGGTACGGGCCATCACGATGTCCGCCCGCATGCCGTCGACCTCGAAGGCGGCACAGGTCGCGGCGATCTGCCGGAGCGCGTCGTCACCGAGGCGCACGTGCGGCAGCAGGGCGCGCGCGGTCACGATGCGTTCGCGCAGGTCGCCCTCCTCGCTCGCCCACTTCGCGGCGAAGCCCGCCGGGTCGTCGTCGTAGGCGAGCCGACGGCGTACGACCTCCACCCGCAGATCGGTGTCCCGGGAGGCGGCCACCTCCACGGTCAGCCCGAACCGGTCCAGCAACTGGGGGCGCAGCTCGCCCTCTTCGGGGTTCATCGTCCCGACGAGCAGGAACCGCGCGGCGTGCCGTACGGACACACCCTCGCGCTCGACGTAGGAGGCGCCCATGGCGGCGGCGTCCAGGAGGAGGTCGACCAAGTGGTCATGGAGAAGGTTGACCTCGTCCACGTACAGAATCCCGCGGTGGGCGTCCGCGAGCAGCCCCGGCTCGAACGCCTTCACGCCCTCGCTGAGCGCCCGCTCGATGTCGAGCGCGCCCACCAGCCGGTCCTCGGAGGCGCCGACCGGCAGCTCCACCGTCCGGGCGTCCCGCGACACACCGCCGGCACCCGGGTGCGGCCCGTCGGGACACGCCGGGTCGGGGACCGCCGGATCACAGGAGAACCGGCACCCCGCGACCACCGTCACCTGGGGCATCAAGGCCGCCAGCGCCCGCACGGCGGTGGACTTCGCGGTCCCCTTCTCACCCCGCACCAGCACTCCGCCGACCGCCGGGGACACGGCGTTGAGCAGCAGGGCGAGCCGCAGGTCGTCCTGTCCGACGATCGCGGTGAAGGGATAGGGCGTACTCATGCGGCCTCCATAGTGGTTTCTGGCACAGCTGTCACGACCGCGACCGCTGTCGCGCATACGGCACTTCTCATCCGCGTGCCTCCGGTGCTCCCGGCGGCACGAACGGCAGCCCGCGGGGGGCACCCGACTCGATCAGCCGCCACAGCCCGTCCGTGTCCGCGTGCTCCTCGATCAAGTCCCCGAGGGTGTCGAGCTGTTCCTCCCGCAGCGCCTCGAAACTCGTGTCCGGCGCCGGCACGAACCGCCGCCCCGCCGCCGCGGCGACCTCGCGCAGGAAGGCACGCCGGAACGCGTCGCTCTCCAGCGACCCGTGCCAGTGCGTGCCCCACACCGAGCCGACCCGGCAGCCGTCCAGAAATGCTTCCCCGCCCAGGACCTCGGCGACCCCGTGATGGATCTCGTAGCCCGCCACGGGCTCGCCCAGCGCCTCGCCCACCGGCCGCGCCAGGGTCTTCTCCCGCGCGAACCGCACCCGCACCGGGAGCAGGCCCAGCCCGTCCACCACTCCCGCCCGGGACTCCACCTCGTCCTCGATGCGCTCGCCGAGGACCTGGAAGCCCCCGCAGATCCCCAGTACCGGCCGTCCCTCGGCCACCCGCCGCCGCAGCGCGTCCGCCAGTCCCCGCTCCCGCAGCCACTCCAGCGCGCGCACCGTGCCCCGGGTCCCCGGCACGACCACCAGGTCCGCGTCGGCCAGTTCCTCCGGCCGGTCCACGAACCGCACCACCACGCCCGGCTCGGCCGCCAGCGCGTCGACATCGGTGAAGTTCGACATCAGCGGCACCGCGCACACCGCGACCCGCAGCACGTCCTCGCCGACCGGGGGCGCGACCACGGACTCCCGCACCGCACCGCGCATCGAGACCCGCAGTCCGTCCTCCTCGTCGATGCCGAGCCCGTGTGCGTACGGGAGCACGCCGTAGGTCCGGCGCCCGGTGAGGTCCTCCAGCATCCGCAGGCCCGGCTCCAGCAACGACACGTCGCCCCGGAACTTGTTCACCAGGTAGCCGGCGATCAGCCGCTGGTCCTCCTCGGCCAGCAGGGCCGTCGTGCCGAAGAACGACGCGAAGACGCCGCCCCGGTCGATGTCCCCGACCACCACCACGGGAAAGTCTGCGGCGCGGGCGATGCCCATGTTCACGATGTCGGTGCGCCGGAGGTTGATCTCCGCCGGGCTGCCCGCGCCCTCGCAGATCACCGCGTCGTACTGGCTCCTCAGCTCGGCCAGGCACTCGGTCACCGTGCCGAGCAGCGCCTCCCGGTGCCCGCCCTGCACGCCCTCGCCGTACTTCCTGCCGCCCGCCGTCCCGAAGAAGCCGCGCGCGCTCATCTCGCCCACCGGCTTGCCCAGCAGCACCACCTGGCTGGAGCGGTCGCTGCCCGGCTTCAGCAGTACGGGGTTCATCAGCGCGGTCGGCTCGACCCGCGCCGCCTGCGCCTGCATGGCCTGCGCGCGCCCGATCTCCGCGCCCTCGCGCGTGACGAACGAGTTCAGCGACATGTTCTGCGCCTTGAACGGGGCGACCTTCACGCCCTGCCGCACCAGCCACCGGCAGATCCCCGCCGTGACGACGCTCTTGCCCGCGTCCGAGGTGGTCCCCGCGACCAGCAGTCCGCCGCCGCTCATGCGCTGTGCCCCTTGTCCCCGTGTCCGGCCCGCACGTACGAAACCGCCAGCCGCCCGGCCGCGCACGCGGCCAGCGCCAGCACACCCACCCGACGCGACAGCCGCACCGCACGCTCGATGTCCGGTACGGCGACGGCGCGGCCGGCCGCGCCGTTGAGCACCGCCCGGTGCTCGACCCGGCCCGCGTACGACAGCGTCCCGCCCAGCCGCACACCCAGCGCCCCCGCGAACGACGCCTCGACCGGGCCCGCGTTGGGGCTCGGGTGCGCCGCGGCATCGGCGCGCCAGGCCCGCACGGCACCCCGCGGGTCGTCCCCGGCGAGCACCGCGAGCGCCGCCGTCAGCCGTGCGCCCGGCCAGCCGGCCACGTCGTCGAGCCGGGCCGAGGCCCAGCCGTACCGGCGGTATCGCGCCGACTTGTGCCCGACCATCGCGTCCAGCGTGTTCACCGCCCGGAACGCGACCAGGCCGGGGACGCCGCCGAGCGCGCCCCACACCAGTGCGCCGACCACCGCGTCCGACGTGTTCTCGGCGACGGACTCGACCACCGCCCGCGCCATCTGCTGCCCGTCCAGGGAGTGCGGGTCGCGCCCGCACAGGTGGGGCAGGCGCTCGCGCGCGGTCTCCAGGTCGCCCGCCGCGAGGGCCCCGCCGATCGCCCGCGCCTCGCGCCCCAGCGACGTGCCGCCGACGACGGACCACGTCACCGCGGCGGTCAGTGCGACCGAAGCGGCGGGGGAGCGTCGTACGGCCCGTGCGGCGACGGCCGCCGCACCGGCGCCGCCGCCCGCGCACACCAGGGTGTGCAGTGCGCCCCACGCCCGGTGGTCGTGCCACAGCACGCGTTCCACGGCGCCCGCGGCACGGCCGAAGGCGGCGACGGGGTGCCCGCGGCGCGGATCACCGAACAGGAGGTCCGCGAGCATCCCGGCGGCGGCGCCGTACGCGAAGAGGCGGGCGTCGGCGAAGGCAGGGGCGCCTCCCGTGCCGGAAACCGGGCAGGGGGCGGCTGAACTGCGGGTTCCGCAGCCGGGCATGGCTGTGTGTCCTCACTCAGGGTCCGCGCCCTGGTTCGACGTGACGAGCGGCTGGGAGTTCCTGGCTTCCGTACGGCTCGTGCGAGCCGCCCGGTGACAGTGGCGGGACCGCGCCGGATTCGCACCGGCTTCCTCTCCATGCCGCCGTATTGGCTCCGGCAGTCCACCACGCCCCGCGAACGCCCGTCAACCTGGGGTTGACCTGCGGCGGGCGAGAACCCGGGGGCGCACGCAGAACCGCCCCGCGCACGGGGCGCGGGGCGGTTCGAAGGAACGGGTGTCAGACGACGATCAGGTAGATCCCGTACGCCACGGCCGCCGCGCACAGCGCGAAGCAGGCGTACGCGCCGGTGCGGGCCACGGTCGCGGAACCGCCGGACGCGGCGGCCGCGGTCTGCTTGGAGAGGCCGACGATGCCGAGGGTGAACAGACCCACCAGAGCCACGGTGGCCACGAGGCTGACGCCGAAGACGGTGCCCAGAGCTGCCCAGTCGATGTTCATGTGTGCGCTTCCTTAGACCGAGGCGGCCGGGCGGGACGCCTCGGTGGGGGAGTGGAGGGTGGCCTTTATGTCACCGGTGACCATGTGCGTGGCCTCGTGCGGGAGCACGCCCGCCGGGGGCGGGGAGACCGAGGCGACGGCCGCGGAGACGACGCCGGCGTTCTCGCCGGCCGGAGCGTCCAGGTCGTCGGCGGTGACGTTGGTGTGGTCGACCGGCTTGCGGCGCGACAGGAGCCAGATCACGGCCGACCCGACGACCAGCAGGATCGCGACGGCGGTGACGCCCCACGTGCCCTGACCGGTGAGGAACTCGGCGGCGGCGGCGATCGCACCCGCGGCCGGGAGGGTCAGGCCCCAGGCGACGAACATCCGGGTCGCGGTCGACCAGCGGACCACGCCGCCCTTGGGGCCGAGGCCGGCGCCCATCACGGAGCCGGAGCAGACCTGGGTGGTGGAGAGGGAGAAACCGAGGTGCGAGGAGGCCAGGATGACCGTCGCGGCGCTGGTCTGGGCGGCGAAGCCCTGCGGCGGCCGGAGGTCGGTGAGGCCCTTGCCCATGGTGCGGATGATGCGCCAGCCGCCGAGGTAGGTGCCGAGCGCGATGGCCACACCGGCCGAGACGATGACCCACATGGGCGGGTTGGAGCCGGGGACCAGGACGTTGCCGGTGACCAGGGCGAGGGTGATGACACCCATCGTCTTCTGCGCGTCGTTGGTGCCGTGCGCGAGCGAGACGAGACCGGCCGAGGCGATCTGGCCCGCCCGGTACCCCTTGGCGGTGGCCTTCTCGTCGGTCCTGCTCGCCAGCTTGAAGGTGAGCTTCGTGGCGAGGTACGCGGCGATGCCCGCGACGATCGGGGCGGCGATGGCGGGCAGCAGCACCTTGGTGATGACGACGCTGCCGTTGACGCCGGAGGCGCCGACCGACATCAGAGTGGCACCGATGAGGCCGCCGAAGAGTGCGTGGGAGGAACTGGACGGCAGGCCGATCAGCCAGGTCAACAGGTTCCACAGGATCGCGCCGACGAGCGCTGCGAAGATCACTTCCGTCGTGATGCCGCTCTCGTTGATGAGCCCTCCGGAAATCGTCTTGGCGACTTCGACGGAGAGGAAAGCACCTACGAGGTTCAGCACGGCGGACATGGCCACCGCCGTCTTGGGCTTGAGTGCGCCGGTCGAGATGGTGGTGGCCATCGCGTTGGCAGTGTCGTGGAAACCGTTCGTGAAGTCGAACACGAGAGCGGTCACGATCACGATTCCGAGAAGGAGCGTGATGTGTTCCATTTACCCAGGCAATCGTTTGAGGTCAGTGGCGCGTTGAACGTAGGCAACCTGAGTGAACGGAAGATGAACTGGGCAGGGCGCTGCGGTGACCCGAAACGCCGTGTCGCCGTTCCGTTTTCCACCGGAACGGCGGAGCCCCAAGGGCTGACCGGCGCGTCGACGTCGCGCGGGGCCCCTCGACCGCCCGGACGACCCGTCGAGGAGATCCTCGTCACCCGGAAGCGGGTCCCGGTCGCCGCCCGCCCCTGCGCACACCTTCCGTACGCCACTGCCGTACCGGCGCCCCGGCTGGCAGGATGCCGCCCATGACGAACAAGGCGACGGCTGCGACGGCTGCGACGGACGGGACAGGCGGGGCCACCGCGGTGCCCCGGGCCTGGCGGGAACTTCTGGCCACCGCCCGCCGATCGGTGGCCGACGGCCTGGTCGTCGGCACCTCCGGAAACGTCTCCGTCCGCCTCGGCGACCTCGTGCTGCTCACCCCGAGCGGCGTCCCCTACGACCGGCTCGGCCCCGACGACGCCGTGGGCGTCGACCTCGACGGCCGCCAAGTCCTCGGCGCCCTCGCACCGACCAGCGAACTCCCCCTGCACCTGTCCGTCTACCGGGCCACCGACGCGCGCGCGATCGTGCACACCCACGCCGTGCACGCCACCGCCGTCTCCACCCTCGTCGACCGGCTCCCGCTCATCCACTACATGGCCGCCGCCATGGGGGGCCCGATCCGCACGGCCCCCTACGCCACGTACGGAACCGACGAACTGGCGGAGAACGTGCTGCACGCACTGCGCGACCGCAGCGGATGCCTGATGGCGAACCACGGCGCCCTCACCTACGGCGACACCCTCGACCAGGCGTACGACCGCACCGCCCAGCTGGAGTGGATGTGCCGCCTGTGGCTCACCGCCTCCGCCGTCCCCGGGCACTCCCCGTCCCTGCTCTCGGGCCCGCAGCTCGACGCGGTGAAGGAACAGCTGCGCGGCTACGGCCAGCGCGGCTGACCTCCCGGCACGGCGGGCCCCAGGCTCCGGCTCGGCCGCCGCCGTCCCCGCCACGGGATAGGGCTCGGCCTCCTCCGCCCTGTCACGTGAGCGGGCTCGACTTCCACCGGCCACGCCTGCTCGCGGGCCCGGGATCGGCCGCCACCGGCCGCGTCCACGGACTCGGGCCCAGCCTCTGCCGACCCTGCCTGCCCACGGGCTCCGAACCGGCCGCCCCCGGCCCTCCCACATGAGCGGGCTCGGCCTCCACCGGCCCTGCCCACTGGCAGTTCCGTCCCGCCGTACGGACACTGGAGCGGTGCACCCGGCTAAAGCGACGGCAGCGGCCGTCACCACCCTGATCGGCATCGGCGCCGCCACAGTCGCCGCCGCCCGGTACGCCGGCGCCGCGGCCCTCAACTCCTCGCCCCGACGGCCCCCGCCCGGCGACCCGGGCGTCACCGTGCATGCCACGGCGCCCGGACGGATCACCCTGACCCGCGACCTGACCACGCTCCGGCCCGGCGTGTACGGACTGGAGGGCGCCGGGGCGGACGGCGAACGCGTCCACGCCGTCGTCGGCCCCGTCCTCGAAGAGGCCCCGCACGAGGCCCACACCGTCGTACGCCGCCTGAAGCGCGTCACCCGCGGTTCCCTCGAACCCGGGACGACAGTGCGGCTCACCCCGTACGTGCACACCGGCGACCCGGGCAGCGCGCTCGGCCTCGACTTCGAGAACACCGACGTCATGGGCGAACTCGGCGCGCTGCCCGCCTGGTTCGTGCCCGGTTCCCGCGCCACCTGGGTGATCACCGTGCACGGCCTCGACGCGACCCGCGAGCACCCGCTCAACGTCCTCGCGTTCCTGCACCGCCACCGGATGCCCGTGCTCGACCTCGCCTACCGGGGCGACGCGGGCGCGCCCCGTTCGCCCGACGGCCTCGGCCACCTCGGCGACTCCGAGTGGCGCGATCTGGACGCCGCCATCCGGCACGCGGTGCGCCACGGCGCCGACCGGGTCATCCTGTACGGCTGGTCCACCGGCGCGGCGATGGCGCTGCGCGCGGCGACCTCCTCGTCCGTCCGCCACCACGTGAGCGGGCTCGTCCTCGACTCCCCGGTGCTCGACTGGGAGGCCACCGTGCGCGCCCTGGCCAGGGCCCGGCGCACCCCCGGCGCCCTGCTGCCGCTCGTGGTGCGCGCCGCGCAGGGCAGCACCGGAGCGCACGGCGACCGACTGCGTGCGGCGGCCGACCCCGACGGGTTGCGCGTCCCGGCGCTGATCATCCACGGGCCCGGCGACACCGTCGCTCCCTGGGGGCCGTCCCGCGCACTCGCGCAGGCCCGGCCGGACGTGGTCACCCTGCACACCGTTCCGGACGCCGCCCACGCGGCGATGTGGAACGCCGACCCGGCCGGCTACGAAGAGGTACTACGGCGCTTTCTCACCCCGCTGATGTAACGGCCCCGTGCGGCGGTCCCTCGCGGGGCGGACCCAAGCGGAGGCCGGGCTGGCGGGAAGCGGACCCCGCGGGTGGTCGCGCGCCACCGGGACATGCGCCCTGCGTGGCGGGCCGGGCAACGGTGACCCGGGTGCCGCGTGGCGGGCCGGGCAACGGTGACCCGGGTCCCGCGCGGCCGGCCGCGCCACCGGGACCCGGGTCCCGCGGGTGGTCGCGCACCGGAACGCGGCCCGTCGGCCCCCTCCGGATGAGCGCCTTGTAGCAGATCCGACGCCGCTCCGTGGGCGGTGCGCGACATTCCGTTTGGGCTTTCGGGCAGTCAGCGGAGACACTGCTGCACGTGACGTCCCGTACACCGCGCGACTCCAGACTCCGACTTGTCCGCCCGCGACCCCTCGCCACGGCCCGACGGGCCGTGACGAACCGGCGTACCCGCCCGGCCCCCCGCCCCCCAGAGGGGACCCCCGCCCAGGCGGAACTGGCCCGTCACGCCCGGGAGGTGCTCGCGGACGCCGCCCGCATCGCCCGCTGGGCCGACACCGAGCGGGCCCGCGGCGCGGCCCCGCGGCCCGGCCAGGCCGGCACGCTCTCCGCCGCCTCCGCCGAACGCGCCGCCGAAGCGCTGCGCCTCACCGAGGCCAAGGTCCGCGCGGGATGGGACCGGGCCCGGCTCGCCGGTCTCGTCGAGATCCACGGTGCCAGCGCCCGCCCCGGTTGGCGGCTGCGCGCCTGGGACCGCGACGACGCCGCCGTGCTGCGCGGCTGGGTCGCCCTGTTCGACGCCTGGTCGATCGTCCACCCGGCGCCCGAGGGCATCACCCCGGTCACCGTCGCGGAGGTCGTGGAGTCCGTCCCGCAGGTGCTCTCCCTTCTTCAGCTCTCGGCCGGGCCCGTCCTGGTACCGGCACTGCTCGACCTGCTCCAGCAGCGCGTCGCCGAGCTGCACGAGGAGCGCTGCGAGGTACCGCCACACCTGCACGGCATCCCCGCCCAGTCCGCCACGCACTCCGCGCCCGCACCCCTGTCCTCCCTCCTCGACTGGGCCCTGGAGGGCCTCGCCTCCGTCGGCGCCCTGACCCTCGGCGAGGGCCAGGCCACCCTGACCCCGCTCGGCAGCTGGGCGGTCTGGGTCAAGCTGGAGCAGATCTGCGTGGCCGCGCAGAGCCCCGCCGGGAACATCGAGCAGTCCGCCGACGCCATGCTCAGCGGCTGCGCCGGCCTCACCCCGGGCCCGGCCCGCGCCGAGTACCGCGCCTGGCTGGCCGCCCGCACCGTGGGCAGCGCCGTCCTCGAACTCCTCGAAGTGGCCCGCGGCGAGGACGCCCTGCTGCGCGGTCTCGCCTTCGAGGCGCTGCGCGTGGTGGGCGCGCCCGCCGAGGCCGAGGTGCGCGCCGCCGCCGACGAGCAGGCCCTGCGCCCGTACGCCCTGCTGTGGCTCGCCGAGCACGAGGGAGTCGATTCCGAGGACGCCCACGACCTGCTCACCCGCGAGGAGTCCACCTGGCTGTGGGTGGACACCGCCGCCGCCGTCGCGGACCACGGCGAGAGCGAACTGCTGGTCCGTCACCTCGAATCGGCGGTCCAGGGCACCGTCCCCGCTCTGCTCGACGAGGTCCGTGCCGTCGGCCACCCGCGCACCGTGCAGGTACTGGTCGCGCTCGCCGCCGCACACCCCGACCCCGCCCTCGCGAAGGCCGTGCGCCGCGCGGCGTTCCAGGTGCACACCGGCGGGGCGTAGGGCGCGAGGCGCGCACGTCTGCCGGGGGCTCAGCGATGCGCCCCCGGCACGTACGTCCCGAAGGCCCAGATGTTGCCCTCCGGATCGCGGGCCGTGTAGTCCCGCGAGCCGTAGTCCTGGTCCGTGGGCGGCATCAGGATCTCCGCCCCGTGCTCCGCGGCCCGCTGGTGGTGGGCATCCACGTCGGCCACCACGACGTACACGCTCGACGGGCCCGAATCCGCCATCGCCTCGTCGAATTGGCCGCCCCGGCCCTTGCTGCCCAGCATCACCGTGCCGTTGCCGAAGCTCAGCTCGGCGTGCTCCACGGTGCCGCCCTCGCCCTCGAACACCGGGCCCCTCGTGAAGCCGAAGGCGCCGGTCAGCAGCTCGATCGCCGCCTTCGCGTCCCGGTACAGCAGGCTCGGGTACATGCTCGGTACGTCAGTCATGCCACTCACCCCTCGATCTGTGCGCGTCACGTGATGTGACCTGTGACACAGTCTCGCAGTCGGCACCGACAATCGCGCCGACCAGCGCGAACGCCGACGGCAGGGGCTCAGCGGAAGGTGTTGCAGCGCGCCATGTCGCCCGTCTCGAAGCCCGTGTAGAACCACTGCTGCCGCTGGGCCGCCGAGCCGTGCGTCCAGGTCTCCGGCGTCACCCGCCCCTGGAACTTCTCCTGGATCCGGTCGTCGCCGACCGCCGCCGCCGCGTCGAGACCGTCCCTGATGTCGTCGTCGGTCAGCTTCGTGATCAGGGGCTTCCCGGTCTTCTCGTCCGGCGTGCGGGTCGCGTGCTGGGCCCACACCCCCGCGTAGCAGTCCGCCTGGAGCTCCACCCGCACCGCGTTGCTGTCCGCGCCCTGGCGTCCGTCCTGCGAACGGGCGAGGGTCCCCATCCGGTTCTGGACGTGGTGTCCGTACTCGTGCGCCACCACGTAGGCCTGCGCGAAGGGGCCGCCGCTGGAACCGAACTTCGTCCGCAGCTCGTCGAAGAATCCCAAATCCAGGTAGACCTGCTTGTCGCCGGGACAGTAGAAGGGTCCGACGGCCGAGCTTGCCGTACCGCACGCCGTGCCGACCCGGTCGGTGAAGAACACCGTCTTCGCCGACCCGTACGTCGCGTCCCGCCGCGCGAACTCCTGCCGCCAGAAGTCCTGCACGCTGTTGACCACGCCGAGGATCCGGCAGTCCTCCCTGGCATTGGCGTCCCGGCCGGTCCGGCAGGACTGCTGCACCTGGGCCTGCGAGGACGGCGCCGCGGCCGGGTCCTCCCCGTCGGAGGACAGCCCCAGCTGCTCCGGGCCCACCCCGAACACCACCCCCATGATCAGCGCGATGAAGCCGACGATGCCTCCGCCGATCGTGGCCTTGCCACCGGGAACGCGACTCCCGCGCACGTCCCGGACCTCCGAGGTGTCCAGATTGGCGTCGTCGTCGAACTGCACGGGGCCACACCACCCTCTGCTCACGCTGTTTCGGCCGGTCGGGGACGGCGACCGCCGCCCTGCGCCGAGTATCAGCCCATTCGCTCCGTTACGCGCTTCTCCTGCCCCCCGAGCACCCCGCCGAACGGGGGACCCTCTGCCCGCCGCCCCGCCGTGTCGTCCCGCATCCCTCCACCGACGCCGCCCGTCCGCCGATACGTTCCGCTCCATGCTCCGACCCCGCCCCGGCCGCCTCCGCCGCCCCGCGCGCCTCCTGGCCCCCGTCCTGGCCGCCGCCCTCGCCGTCCCCCTCCTCACCGCCGCCCACCGGGCCCGCCCCGCCCCCTACGGCGACCTCCTCACCGTCCACGCGCCGGTCACCGCCCCCGGCCCGGCCCCCGCCGTCCGCATCCGCGACCGGGCCGTCGAGGCGCACGAGAGGACCACCGGGCGCGTCCGGTGGACGTACACCCGTACGGGGCGCCGTCCCCTGGCCGTACGGCCCGCGTCCGGCCACGTCTTCACCCTCTGGAGCGACGGGCTGGTCACCGACACCCCCCGGGCCCACGGCCGTCCGGTCCGCTGGCACCGTGCGATCCCCGGCTTCGACGGCCGCGCCACCGGCGTGCTCCAGCCGCTCGACCCGGCGGCCGAGATGCTCGCCGTCGTCACCCCCCGGCACATCGCGGCCTACCGCACCGCCGACGGCGACCTCCGCTGGGTGCTGCCCGCCCGGTCCGGCTGTGCGTTCTCGGCGGCCCGTACCGTACGCACGGCCCGCGTCCTGCTGGTGGCGCAGCCCTGCCCGGTACCGGCGGCCTGGACCGACCAGGTCGTTCCCGTCGACGTCCTCGGCCGCGTCACCCCGGGCCGCGTCCCGCTGGGCAACGCGTCCGCGGGCGCCCACCGGAAGGAAGCCCCCCACCGGACCGAAGCCACCCACCGGCCCGTGCCCCGGCCCGTGCCCCGGGCGGTCCCCGGGCCCCGAAAAGGGATTGCGAGCTCCCGTTAGACTGGGCCGTATGGCTCTTCTCCTTGCGCATTAGCGGCGTCGAAGCAGAATCCCCGCCCGTTTCCCACCTTCCGCCGTCCCACCCCGCACAGGAGTACTTCCGTGATCACCGCCTCCGGCATCGAGCTGCGTGCCGGCGCCCGCATCCTCATCGAGAACGCGTCCTTCCGCATCGCCAAGGGCGACCGCATCGGGCTCGTCGGCCGCAACGGCGCGGGCAAGACCACGCTCACCAAGTGCCTCGCCGGCGAGGGCATCCCGGCCGGCGGCACCATCACCTCCTCCGGCGAGGTCGGCTACCTCCCGCAGGACCCGCGCACCGGCGACCTGGACGTCCTCGCCAAGGACCGCATCCTCTCCGCCCGCGACCTCGACTCGGTCCTGCGCAAGATGCGCGAGAACGAGGAGCGGATGTCCAACGGGCAGGGCGCCACCCGCGAGAAGGCGATGAAGAAGTACGAGCGCCTGGAGACGGAGTTCCTCACCAAGGGCGGGTACGCCGCCGAGGCGGAGGCCGCCACCATCGCCGCCGCCCTCGGCCTGCCCGACCGGGTGCTCGGCCAGCCGCTGCACACCCTCTCCGGCGGCCAGCGCCGTCGCGTCGAACTGGCCCGCATCCTCTTCTCCGACGCCGACACCCTGCTCCTCGACGAGCCCACGAACCACCTCGACGCCGACTCCATCGTCTGGCTGCGCGACTACCTGAAGAACTACCGCGGCGGCTTCATCGTGATCTCCCACGACGTGGAGCTGGTCGAGACGGTCGTCAACAAGGTCTTCTACCTGGACGCCAACCGCGCCGCCATCGACGTCTACAACATGGGCTGGAAGCTCTACCAGCAGCAGCGCGAGGCCGACGAGAAGCGCCGCAAGCGCGAGCGCCAGAACGCCGAGAAGACGGCCAAGGTCCTCCACGCGCAGGCCGACAAGATGCGCGCCAAGGCCACCAAGACGGTCGCCGCGCAGAACATGGCCAAGCGCGCCGACCGCCTGCTCGCGGGCCTGGACGCCGTCCGGGTCTCGGACAAGGTCGCCAAGCTGCGCTTCCCCGAGCCCGCGCCCTGCGGCAAGACCCCCCTGATGGCGGAGGGCCTGTCCAAGTCGTACGGCTCCCTGGAGATCTTCACCGACGTCGACCTGGCCGTCGACAAGGGCTCCCGGGTGGTCATCCTCGGCCTCAACGGCGCCGGCAAGACGACCCTGCTGAGGCTGCTGGCCGGGGCCGAGAAGCCCGACACGGGCCAGGTCATCGAGGGTCACGGCCTGAAGATGGGCTACTACGCCCAGGAGCACGAGACGCTCGACCCCGAGCGCACCGTCCTGGAGAACATGCGCTCCTCCGCACCCGACCTCGACCTGGTCGAGGTCCGCAAGACGCTGGGCTCCTTCCTCTTCTCCGGCGACGACGTCGACAAGCCGGCCGGGGTGCTCTCCGGCGGCGAGAAGACCCGTCTCGCGCTCGCCACCCTGGTCGTCTCGTCCGCGAACGTGCTGCTGCTCGACGAGCCCACCAACAACCTCGACCCGGCCAGCCGCGAGGAGATCCTCGGCGCGCTGCGCACGTACAAGGGCGCCGTCATCCTCGTCACCCACGACGAGGGCGCCGTCCACGCGCTGGAGCCGGAGCGGATCATCCTGCTCCCCGACGGCGTCGAGGACCTGTGGGGACCGGACTACGCGGACCTCGTGGCCCTGGCGTGACCGGTCGGCCCGCCCCATGGCCGCGGCACAGTCCGGCGGCAAAGTACCTGGCAGGGCGGCCCCGCTGATCCACTCCGACTGGATCATTCGGCCTACGCGTGATCCTCAATCTGAGTGAGTGCGTCTCGTACCGCGGTGCGGCGCATCCGCCCCGAAGGCCCGTCCCGTGCCGGGACGGGCCTTCGGCGTGCCACTGATCGTTTAGCCGTGCTGACCTGGACATTCCCGGGAGCGACCGGATTCCGCTATGGCGAAGGACACGCGGAATGAGCCAGTCCGGGTGCGGTTGTCACTTCCTCCGCGGCGCACCTTGTTGTACGGACCTTGCCGAATGGGTGGCCAGGAAGCCGGGGAGGGGTGATCATGAGAAGTCCAGAGCGCACTTCCTTGAGGAGGCACGGGTGGCCGAGACTCTTAAGAAGGGCAGCCGGGTAACCGGCGCCGCGCGCGACAAGCTCGCGGCAGACCTGAAGAAGAAGTACGACTCCGGTGCGAGCATCCGGGCGCTGGCCGAGGAAACCGGCCGCTCCTACGGATTCGTCCACCGGATGCTGAGTGAGTCCGGAGTGACGCTGCGCGGACGCGGCGGAGCGACGCGGGGCAAGAAGGCAACCGCCTGACGGCCGCGCGGACGGAGTTACCGGCTTTACGTGTGCAGCTCGACCCGTACGAGACCTCGTGTCCCGCACGGGACGGGTGCGAGGTCGCAGTGTGTGGGGCCGGTCGTTCGCGCGGTCGGCCGGGTGGTTACTGTGCAGTCACTTAAGTCCGCTTGAGTGGCGGCGGCACCGTATCCGACCCCGGAGGCACCCCATGGCTTCGCTCGACCCCGTACTCGACAAAGACGGCGTGCAACTCACCGTCGAGGACGCCGTAGCCACGGTGACCCTGGCCAACCCGGCCAAGCGCAACGCCCAATCCCCCGCTCTGTGGCGGGCGTTGACGGAGGCCGGGAGGGCGTTGCCCGGCGATGTCCGGGTGGTCGTGCTGCGCGGAGAGGGCAAATCCTTCTCCGCGGGCCTCGACCGGCAGGCGTTCACTCCGGAAGGCTTCGACGGTGAGCCGTCCTTCCTCGACCTCGCGCGGGGCTCCGACACGGACCTCGACGCGGAGATCGCCGCGTACCAGGACGCGTTCACCTGGTGGCGGCGTCCCGACCTGATCAGCATCGCCGCCGTGCAGGGGCATGCGATCGGCGCCGGATTCCAGCTCGCCCTCGCCTGCGACCTGCGGGTCGTCGCCGAAGACGTGCAGTTCGCCATGCGCGAGACCAGCCTCGGCCTCGTGCCGGACCTGACGGGAACCCACCCGCTGGTGAGTCTCGTCGGGTACGCCCGCGCGCTCGAAATCTGCGCGACCGGACGCTTCGTCCACGCGGCGGAGGCCGAACGCACGGGCCTCGCCAACCTCGTCGTGCCCGCGGCCGAGCTCGACGGCGCGGTGCGCGACCTGACCGCCGCCCTGCTCGCCGCACCGCGCGACGCGGTCGTCGAGACGAAGGCACTCCTGCAGGGCGCCGCGGGCCGTACGTACGACCAGCAGCGCACCGCGGAGCGGGCGGCGCAGGCACGTCGGCTGCGGGACCTCGCCGGGCTCTCCGACTGACCCCACGCCGTCCGGCTAGGCCATGCCGTCCGTGACCACCTCGGTGATCAGCACGGCCACCGACGGATGTCCCTGAACCGCGCCCGCGACCCGCGCGCGGACCTCCAGGGCCACCTCCAGAGCACGGCGCTCCCCGGTCACCGCCACCTCCACGAGGACGTGGCCGCCGGGCGGCGCCGTGTCGTGCGTGACAGGCCGCGTGCCCAGTACGGTGGTCAGCCGGGCCACCCCGGGAACGCCGAGGGCCGCCAGCGCTTCCGGCCCGTCCGCGGCCGGAACCCCGTTCTGTCGCCCGGGTGGACCAGCGGGCGGCTGTTTCTCCGCCTCGGGCCTGTCCGGTACGTCGCCCAGCAGGCCCGTGACGCGCAGGTCCACCTCCACGACCTCCAGCCCCAGCCGGTCGGCGGCTGCCGCGAACAGGGCGGACCGCAGCCTCTTCGCCGTGTACGGGATCGGTTCGTGCGGCGTTGCCCGGAACTCCGCCGTCACGCACAGCGGGCCGAGCGGCAGCGAACCCGGCGGTGGCGGCACGGCCGGGCTGCCGGGCACCGCGTCGGGCTCGGCCAGCCCCACCCTGAGCGCCCCGAGCGCGGTGCCGTCGACCGACCGGCCGGCGAGGCGCAGGACGCGGTCCGCCGCGCGTTCCGCGATCCACACGCCGTCCCCCGGCCCGCCCAGAGGCAGCAGTCTGCCCAGGCCCAGCCGCTGCCGTACCGCCTGCGTCCAACCCTCGTCGGGTGCTGTGGATGCCATGGGGCCAGCCTGCCGCATCCCGGGCGCGACATCGGGCAGGCGGACTTAATGTGGCAACGGAGTCCAGTACCGCGTACCCCCCGGAAAGGGATGAACAGCGATGGCTGACACCGAACAGCAGCGCAACGAGCAGCAGCGCGGCACCATCCGGACCGGCGGCCAGGGGAAGGAACTGTCCGCATCCCCGGGCGTGTCCGCGTCCGGCGCCAGTTCCCCCCAGCGCGGCGGCGGCGACCCGTCCACCCGTGGCCGCACGACCATCGCCGACGGCGTGGTGGAGAAGATCGCCGGCCTCGCGGCCCGCGACGTGGACGGCGTCCACGCGATGGGTGGCGGCCTCTCCCGTACGTTCGGCGCGGTCCGCGACCGGGTGCCCGGCGGCAACGCCAAGTCCGTGAGCCGCGGTGTGAAGGCCGAGGTCGGCGAGGTGCAGACCGCGCTCGACCTGGACATCGTCGTCGAGTACGGCGTCTCCATCGCCGACGTGGCACGGGCGGTGCGGGAGAACGTGGTCGCGGCCGTCGAGCGGATGACCGGCCTGGAGGTCGTCGAGGTCAACATCGCGGTCGGCGACGTGAAGCTGCCCGACGAGGAGGACGAGGACGAGCAGGAACAGAGGCTGCGGTGAAGCACAGATCCGGAAGTTCAGACCTGGGAGTGAGGGCGGTTCGATGAGTCTGTCTCTGGTCGGCCTCGCGGTCGGCATCGCGCTGGGGTTCGCCGGGTACTTCGGCGGGTTCGGGGCGTTCGTGATCGTCGCGGCACTCGGCCTGATCGGGTGCCTCGTCGGCAGGTACCTGGACGGCGACCTCGACCCGGGCGACCTCCTGCGGCCCCGGGGCCGCGGACGCGACGACCGTTCCCGGCCGCGGTGACGCGGGTGGTGGAGGCGCGGCCGTCCGCGTCCGTACCCGCCGCCGACCGTGGAGCGCTGGAGATCGCGGACCGGGTCGTCACGAAGATCGCCGCCCGAGCGGCCGGCGAAGCGCTCGGCGACACACCGCCGACGGGCGTGGCGGCACCGCACGCCGAGGTGGCCGTGCGCGACTCCCGGGCCCGGGTACGGGTCGGGCTCGAACTGGGCTACCCGTCGGACATCGCCGCGCAGTGCGCCTCGGTGCGCCGCCAAGTCGCCTCGAAAGTACGGGAGTTGGCGGGTATGGAGGTGCCCGAGGTGACGGTGGTGGTCGACCGGCTGCTCCGGGTGGACCCGCAGGGCGGGAGGACGCGGTGAGCGAACACGTACCCACGCTCCAGGCCGAGCCAAGGACGTCGTCCGGCCGACGCGACGCCGCGTCCGCGAAGCGGTTCTGGTCCGCGCGCAAACTTCCCGCCGCCCTCGTCTCCACGGTGCTGCTCGGCACGGCCGGCCTGCTGCTGTACGACGTGGTCGCGGTACGGGCCGGCCGTCCGGGCATGGGCTGGCGCCGCGAGATCGCCACACAGCTGGCCGAGCGCCCGCTGGACCAGGTGTGGGTGAAGGTCGGTGCGGGCCTGGCCGTCGCACTCGGTCTGTGGCTGGTGGTGCTCGCGGTGACCCCGGGACTGCGGTCCCTGCTGCCCATGCGGTCGGACGCCGGCGATCCGGACGTCCGGGCCGGGCTCGACCGGGGAGCCGCGGCCCTGGTGCTGCGCGACCGTGCGATGGGGGTGCCCGGGGTGGAGGCGGCCCGCGTACGGGTCGGCCGCGCCAAGGTCACCGTACGAGCGGTCTCGCACTTCCGTGAACTCGCCGATGTGCGCGAGGAGTTGGAGGACGCGATGCGCGCCGGGGCGGCGGACCTGGGCCTCGCCCGGGACCCCGCGCTCGCGGTGCGGGTCGAGCGGTCGGAACGGGTGACGGGCGGAGAGGGGTGAGGGGGCGTGCAGACCGTGCTGACACGGGTGAACAGGGTGCTGCTGGGGCTGCTGGGCCTGGCGCTGCTCGCGCTGGGCGGCGCCGCCCTGATGGCGGGGCTCGGTGTCCGGGTCCCCTCGTGGTGGCCCTTCACGGGCCGGGGCGACGTGCTGCTGAGCGCGGCGGACCGGGCACGGTGGCGGGACGAGGGGTGGTGGTGGCCGGCCGTGATCGCGGCGCTCGCCGTCGTCGCGCTGCTCGCCCTGTGGTGGTTGCTGGCACAGCTGCGGCGGCAGAGGCTCGCGATGCTGCGGGTGCCGGACGAGGAAGGCCCGGTGCTGCTGCGCGGGCGGGCGCTGGAACGGGTCCTCGGTGAGGAGTCGGAAGCGGTGGAGGGCGTCGACCGGGCCGTGGTCGCCCTGACGGGTCGCCAGTCCGCGCCGCGCGTCCGCATCCGGCTGACGGTGAGCCCGTCCGCGGTCCCGGCGGAGGCGGTCGCGGACCTGGCGGCGGTGGCGGTGGCCCGCGCGCGGGAGTCGGTGCGGCTGGAGAGGCTGCCGACGGAGGTACGGGTACGCGGGGCGGGGGGCCGGGGAGGAGCCGGGCGCGTGCGCTGAGACGAGGCGGGGAAGGAGGGCGCGGCGGACCGGGGAGTGGGGGTGGGTGGCGTACGGCGGGGGCACCGTCGGGTGGGGGCCGCCCCCCCTGCTGCCCATCCGCCCCCTTGCCCACCCGCCCCCTTGCCCACCCGCCCCCAGGCACTCGGTTCGCTCGTGCAGGGGCCCCGCGTGCCCGCGGGGCGGCCGTCCTTGCTGTCTCGGATCGTGGGAGACCTGTGAGGGACCCCGCGTGGCCGAGGGCCGACCCCGCCGTCCAAGAGGCTGAACCTGAAGGCAGCCCCGCGCGCCCGTCGGGCGGATCCCGCCGCCCCGGGGGTGCGGGGCCGCGGGGGAGTGCGGTGGGGCTAGAAGCCGTGGCGGGCACCGCCGTCGACGGGGAGCATGACGCCCGTGAGGTAGGACGCCGCCGGCGACAGCAGGAACGCCGCTGCCCGGCCGAACTCCTCGGGGGTCCCGTACCGCCGCAGCGGGATGCTCGCCTCGTGTCCCGCGCGGGCCGCCTGCGGGTCTGCGGCCAGCGAGTCCAGGTAACGGACCCGGTCGGTGTCGATCCGCGACGGCAGCAGCCCGACCACGCGCACGCCGCGCGGCCCCGCCTCGGCGGCGAGCGACTTCGCGAATCCCGCCAGGCCCGGCCGCAGACCGTTGGAGAGGGTCAGGCCCGGGATGGGCTCGTGCACCGACGCGGACAGCACGAAGCCGATCACACCGCCTTCGCCGAGGGACTCCGCCGCGGTCCGTGCCAGTCGCACCGCGCCCAGGAACACCGCGTCGAACGCGTCCCGCCACTGTGCGTCCGTGCTGTCGGCCACCGTGCCCGCGGGGGGCCCGCCGACGCTGATGAGGATGCCGTCGAACCGGCCGAACCGGCCGCGCGCCTCCTCGATCAGCCGGGCCGCCGTGGCCGGGTCCGCGTTGTCCGCCGCCAACGCCGCAGCGTTCGGGCCCAGTTCACCGGCCGCGTCGGCCAGGGTCTTCTCGTCGCGGGCCGTCAGGACGACCTTCGCCCCGTCCGCCACCAGTTCCTTCGCCGCGGCGAAGCCGAGCCCCCGGCTGGCTCCGGTGACGACGTACACACGGTCCTTCAGTCCAAGATCCATGGCGCTATCCTGCACCCTCCGGCGCGACGGCGTCCTCCCGGGCCAGTGCCAACGCCGTACCCACCAGGCCGATGTGGCTGAACGCCTGCGGGAAGTTGCCCAGCAGACGGCCGGCCACCGGGTCGTACTCCTCGGCGAGCAGCCCCACGTCGTTGCGCAGGGCCAGCAGCTTCTCGAACAGGTCGCGGGCCTCCTTGACCCGGCCCGTCATCAGCAGCGCGTCCGCGAGCCAGAACGAGCAGACCAGGAACGTGCCCTCGCCGCCGGGCAGGCCGTCCACCCGGTGCCCGTCGCCCGTCTCGTCCGCGCTGTAGCGGCGGACGAAGCTGCCGTCCCGGGCGAGTTCGCTGCGCACCGCCTCGACCGTGCCCACCACCCGCGGGTCGTCCGGCGGCAGGAAGCCCACCATGGGGATGAGCAGGGTCGCCGCGTCCAGTTCCCGCGAGCCGTACGACTGGGTGAAGGTGTTGCGCTCCGGGTCGTAGCCCTTCTCGCAGACCTCGCGGTGCACCTCGTCGCGCATCGCCCGCCACCGCGCCGCGTCGCCGGGCAGCGAGGGGTCCGCCTCCAGGGTGCGGACCGCGCGGTCGGCGGCCACCCACGACATGACCTTCGAGTGCACGAAGTGCCGGCGCGGGCCGCGTACCTCCCACAGCCCCTCGTCCGGTTCGCGCCACATCGTCTCCAGGAAGCCGAGCAGGCTGAGCTGGAGGTTCCAGGCGTGCGGCTTGGCGACGAGACCCGAGCCGCGCGCCACGTACAGGGAGTCGATCACCTCCCCGTACACGTCGAGCTGGAGCTGCTCGGCGGCGTCGTTCCCGATCCGTACCGGGGCCGAGCCCTCGTACCCGGCCAGCCACGGCAGTTCCGTCTCCGGCAGCCTGCGCTCGCCGCCCAGCCCGTACATGATCTTCAGGTCGGCGGGGTCGCCGGCGACCGCGCGCAGCAGCCAGTCGCGCCAGTGGGCGGCCTCGTCCAGGTAGCCGGCGGCGAGCAGCGCGCCGAGGGTGAGGGTCGAGTCGCGCAGCCAGCAGTAGCGGTAGTCCCAGTTCCGGACTCCGCCGATCTGCTCCGGGAGGGAGGTGGTGGGGGCGGCGACGATGCCGCCGGTGGGTGCGTAGGTGAGGGCCTTGAGCGTGATGAGCGAGCGCAGCACCGCCTCCCGGTAGGGGCCGTCGTACGTGCACTTGGCGGCCCACAGCGCCCAGTCCTCCAGGCTGTGCTCCAGCGCCTCGTACGGGTCGATGAGCGCGGGGCGGGGTTCGTGCGAGGGGTGCCAGGTCAGGATGAACGCCACCTTCTCGCCCTCGCGGACGGCGAAGGAGGAGCGGGTGCTGTACTGCTGCCCCCAGGTCTTGACCTTCACCCGGTCGGAGCTGGGCACGTCGCGCAGCCAGACCGCGTCGGGGCCCGCCACCGCGACCCTGAGGCCGTCGGAGCGGCGCATCCACGGGACGACGTTGCCGTAGTCGAAGCGCAGCCGCAGTGTGGACCGCATCTCGACCTCGCCGGACAGCCCCTCCACGATGCGCACGACGTCGGGCGCGTTGTCCCGCTGCGGCATGAAATCGGTGACCTTGACCCTCCCCGAGCGGGTCTCCCACACCGACTCCAGGACGAGCGAGTCGCCCCGGTACGAGCGGGAGGCGCAGGTGGCGGAGGACTCGGGAGCGATCCGCCAATGGCCGTTCTCCTCGTCGCCGAGCAGGGCGGCGAAGCAGGCCGCGGAGTCGAAGCGGGGCAGGCAGAGCCAGTCCAGGGAACCGTCACGACCGACCAGGGCGGCGGTCTGGAGGTCCCCGATGAGCGCGTAGTCCTCGATGCGTTGGGTCACGCTCAGGCGTCTGCCCGGTCACGAGCGGGACCAATCCACGCAGGCCGGGGACGAGCGCGGGCCGCTACGCCGAGGCGGTGGCGGGCTCGGCCGCCCCGGCCCCCTCCGTCGCGGCGCGGGCCGCCGCCTCGTCCCGCTCGCGCTTCTCGCGCCGTACGAGAACGACCCAGCCGACCGGCACGCTCGCCGCGAACAGCCACCACTGGACGGCGTACGCCATGTGCGCACCGATCGACTCCGAGTCCGGCACGCCGATCGTCTCGGGGCTGCCGTCGGACGGGGCGGGCTTCGTCAGTTCGAGGTAGCCGCCGAGGACGGGGCGGCCGAGCAGTTTCGACTGCTGCTCGCTGTTGATCAGCATGACGTGCCGGGGCGGCAGCCCGGCGAGGTCCTTGATGCCGCTGCCGGAGGTCGTCTCGTCGGCCTTGAGACGGCCGGTGACGGTCACTTCGCCCCGGGGCGGCGCCGGGATGTGCGGGAACTGCTGCTGGTCGGAGCCGAAGGGCACCCAGCCTCGGTTCACCACGACCGTGCCGCCGCCCTTGAGGTCCAGCGGGGTCAGTACGTGGAAACCGACCTGGTCGTCCCGTGAGGTCCTGCGCCGTACGACGACCTCGTGCGTGGTGTCGAAGGTCCCGGTGGCCGTCGCGGTGCGCCAGTAGTCGGCCCGCGGAACGGTGTGGCCGGGGGAGGTCAGCTCGCCCACCGGCTTCGGCGGGGCCGCGAGGTTCCCCGCGATCAGCTGGTTCTGCGCGACCCTGTGCTCGTGGCGGTGGAGTTGCCAGAAGCCGAGTTCGACCATCGTCGGGACGAGGACGAGCACGAAAAGGGTGAGGAACACCCACTGCCGGGACAACAGGAAGCGGTACACGCATCGACGGTACCTGGCGGGAGGAGACCCCGGGCGGGCGGGTTGCCCGGTCCGGCCTCACCCGTCCGAGGGCGCCGGCGCCACGTCGCGGAGCAGGTGGGTGAACGCGGCCTCGTCGACGACGGGCGTGCCGAAGGCCTTGGCCTTGAGCGTCTTGGAGGTCGCCGAGTCCGGGTCGTTGGTGACCAGGAGGCTGGTGAGCCGGGACACACTCGTCGCGACGTGCAGCCCCGCCTCGACCGTACGGTCCTCCAGCAGGTCGCGGTCCACGGAGGTGTCACCGGAGAAGGCCACCCGCATCCCCTGCATCAACGGCTGGTCCGCCCGGTAACGGCCAGGGTTCGGGTACGGGCAGGCCGGACGCCTGCGGGAGGGCCGCCAGCTCGCGGGGCCGCCATTGCCTCCGCCGTACGAAGGCTGGTAGCCGATCCGGGGCCGGGGCGGGGCGTCCGACCACTCGGTGAGCGGCCGGCACTCCAGGAGCGGCAGCCGCACCCCGCCGCGGGCCGCCGCGTGCAGGCTCGGCCGGAACGCCTCGGCGAGCACCCGCGCGTCGTCCAGCGCGTGGTGCGCCTGCTGCTGCACGACGCCGAAGTGAGCGGCCAGCGAGGCCAGCTTGTGGTTGGGCAGCGGCAGCGCCAGTTCCTTGGCGAGCGCGATCGTGCACAGCCGGTGCTGGACCGGGGCGGTGTGCCCCGCCCGTGCGTACTCGCGGGCCAGCATCGACCAGTCGAACATCGCGTTGTGCGCGACCAGGACGCGCCCGTCGAGCCGGTCGGACAGCTCGCCCACGACCTCCGGGAACAGCGGCGCGCTCCGCAGCACGTCGCTGGTCAGGCCGTGGATCCAGGTGGGTCCCGGGTCCCGTTCCGGGTTGACCAGCGTGTACCAGTGGTCGACGACGTCGCCGTGGGTGTCCAGCCGGTAGACAGCGGCGGAGATGATGCGGTCGTCGCGGGAGAGCCCTGTGGTCTCCACGTCGACGACCGCGTACCCCTGCGGGTAGGCGGTCGGCCAGGGTGCTGCCGCTGTCGTCTGGTCATCGAGCATGGTCACAGAGAATACGGGCCAGGACTGACAGTTCCCTATTCGCCCAGGTCTGCCCCGCACCGGCGGCCGCGACGAGGCCCTCACCGCCCGCCGATCCCAGGACAACGAGGAAGGCCCGCACGGGGGTTGGGGCACCGCCCGCAGACGCAAGGAACCGTCCCCGTCGTCCCGCACCCCGAAGCCGCGCCCCGGCACAGGACGGCGATCGCTCCCAGAGCCCCGGGAGCGGGGCCACGCGCCCGCCGTCGCGCCGGGCGGGTCGGTACGCGTCCGCCGGACGGCGGGGTGGAATCCTCGCGGGGTGAGCGACACGCATGAGTACGAACCCCACCACGCGGACCTCGGCTCCCGCCTCAACTGGCTGCGGGCCGGGGTCCTCGGCGCGAACGACGGCATCGTCTCCACGGCGGGCATCGTCGTCGGCGTCGCCGGGGCCACCGACGACCGCGCCACCCTCCTGACGGCCGGTCTGGCCGGCCTGCTCGCGGGCTCCATGTCGATGGCGGCGGGCGAGTACGTCTCCGTGTCGACGCAGCGCGACGCGGAGAAGGCCGCCCTGGCGCTGGAGAAGCGGGAACTGAGGGAGCAGCCCGAGGAGGAACTGGACGAGCTGACCCAGCTCCTCCGCAGCCGCGGCCTGACCCCCGAGCTGGCCCGGGAGGCCGCGGAACAGCTCACCGAGCGCGACGCCCTGCGCGCGCACGCGCGCGTGGAGCTCGGCATCGACCCCGACGACCTCACCAACCCCTGGCACGCCGCCTGGGCGAGCTTCGCCGCCTTCACCGTCGGCGCGTTGCTCCCGCTCCTCGCGATCATCCTGCCGCCGGAGGCGTGGCGGCTGCCGGTGACGGTGGTCTCGGTGCTGCTCGCCCTCGCCCTCACCGGCTGGGGGAGCGCCCGTCTCGGCGCCGCGCCGCCCAGGCCGGCGGTGTGGCGGAACACGGCGGGCGGGGCGCTCGCGATGGCGGTGACCTACCTGGCCGGCACACTGCTGGGCGCGGTGGGCGTGTAACGGCGGGGGATGCGTGGTTTTTGTCCGTCCGAGGGGGTGCCCGTCGGACGGACCTTCGCCACCATGGTGAGCATGAACCGTATGGCGAACGACACAACTCCCGGTACCACTCCGCGATTTGACGCCCTGGTGGCCGAGGCGGGCCGCATCGCCGTCTCCCTCGGGCACCGCCACACCGGCGCGGAACACCTGATGCTGGCGCTGCTGCGCGATCCCGACGCCGTGCCGACGCAGGTGCTCGCCGAACTCGTCGAGCCCGCCGACATCGACAAGCGCCTGCTGACGCTGGTCACGTCACCGACGTACCACGAGAACCGGCACAGCGACCGGCCGCGCCCCGACCCGCACCGCCCCCGTTCCTGACGGAATTTCTTACATACTTGTGGGTAACAACCTCTAGTCGGGCCCCTGCCCGCGCCTCTATCGTGCGGGCATGCCGAACCTGCCCGATGTCGTGCTGTGGTCGATACCCGCCTTCGTCCTGCTCACCGTGCTCGAAATCGTGAGCTACCGCCTGCACCCCGACGACGGCGCCGAGGGGTACGAGACCAAGGACGCCGCCACCAGCATCACCATGGGACTCGGCAGCATCGGCTTCGACCTCCTGTGGAAGATTCCCATCGTCGCCGTCTACACGGCGGTGTACGAGCTGACGCCGGCCCGCGTCCCCGTGTTGTGGTGGACGATCCCGCTGATGCTGCTCGCACAGGACTTCTTCTACTACTGGTCGCACCGCGGCCACCACGTCGTCCGCATCCTGTGGGCCTGCCACGTCGTCCACCACTCCAGCCGGAAGTTCAACTTCACCACCGCGATGCGCCAGCCCTGGACGACGCTCACCGTCTGGCCGTTCTACCTGCCGCTCATCGCCTGCGGCGTGCATCCGGCCGCCCTCGCGTTCTGCTCGTCCGCGAACCTCGTCTACCAGTTCTGGGTGCACACCGAACGGGTCGGCAACCTGCCCAGGCCCTTCGAGTACGTCCTCAACACGCCCTCGCACCACCGGGTGCACCACGCCTCGCAGGGCGGTTACCTGGACCGCAACTTCGGCGGCATCCTGATCGTCTGGGACCGGCTCTTCGGCTCGTTCGTGAGCGAGACCGACCGCCCCGTCTACGGGCTGACCAAGAACATCGAAACCTACAACCCGCTGCGCGTCGCCACCCACGAGTACGCCGCCATCGCCCGCGACGTACGCGCGGCGCGTACCTGGCGGGAGCGCGCCGGGCGCGTCTTCGCGGGGCCCGGCTGGCAGCCGCGGACCGCGGACCCGGCCGACGCGACCGCCACTCCGGCGAAGGCCGTCGCGCCCCAGGCCGGGGCGACCGCGACACCGACCACGACGACGGCGACGCCGGCCCCAACGACCGCGGCCCCGGCGGCGACGACCGCGCTCCCGGCGGGGGCGACCACGCTCCCGACCGAGGCGACCGCACCCGCGGCCGGCACGACGTCGAGCCCTGCCGGGGCGACCGCCACCGCGCAGCAGCCGGAGCCCGCCGCGTGACCCGTGGCCGGCTGTCCCGCGCCCTTCTCGCCGCCTTCCTCCTCGCCACCGCTGTCGACCTCGTCGGTCTGCTCGCCGGGGTGTGGGCGGTGCACGCGGCGGCCAAACCGCTCCTGATGCCGTTGCTCGCCGGGTACGTGGCCGCGCGCGGCGGACCGCGCCTGTTGATCGTGGCGCTGCTCCTCGGCTGGGGCGGCGACGTGGCGCTGCTCTTCGACGCGGACCCGGCCTTCATGCTCGGCATGGGGTCCTTCGCCCTCGGGCACGTCTGCTACCTGCTGCTCTTCAGGGGCGCGCCCCTGAGCCGCCCGCTCGGCGCCGGGTACGCCCTGGCGCTCGTCGCCGTCGTCGCCCTGCTCTGGCCCGACCTGCCGGCCGACCTGCGCGTCCCGGTCGCCGGGTACAGCCTGCTGCTCACCGTCATGGCGTTCCGGGCCGGCGGCCTGGGCCCGTACGCGGGTGTCGGCGGCGGCCTGTTCCTGCTCTCCGACACCCTCATCGCCACCGGTGTGGCGCAGTGGCCGCAGCTTCCCGCACCCGACTTCTGGGTCATGGCCACCTACGCGGCGGCCCAACTCCTGCTGACGCTGGGCGTGCTCGGGGCCCCGGGCAGCAAGGAGGGCGGGGCCCCGCGCGACCGGCCGCGAAACATCCGCGACCGGCAGGACTCGCGCAGTTCCCCGCCCCTTTGACCCCTGTCCGGTGCCGTGCGGCGCTGTCTAGCGCACCGCGCGCAGGGCGTCGATGATCCCGGCTCCGTAGAAGCCGTTGTCGTTCACGCCGCCCTTGCAGACCGCGTCGATCTTGCCGTCCTTGTTGATGTCGTACGGCTCACCGCACGCGGTGCTCTCGGCGTGCGTCGTCACCATCCGCTCCAGCTGGCGCGGAGTGGCCTTCGGGTGCGTCGACTTCAGCAGCGCGAGGACGCCCGACACGTGCGGCGACGCCATCGAGGTGCCGTTCTTGTAGCCGTAGCCGCCCGGAACGGTCGACAGGATGCGGCCGTCGACGGCCGGGCCCTCCGGCGCCTGGTACGCCGTGCGGTCGCCGCCGGGAGCGGCGATGTCGATGACGCCCTTGCCGTAGTTGGAGTACGACGACTTCAGGTTCTTGGCGCCCGTCGCGGAGACCGTCAGCACGTCGTCCAGCTGCATCGGGATGTCGAGGCACTTCTTCGGGTCGATCGTCCGCGAACCCGGCGTGGAGTCGTTCGGGCTCGTCGTGTCGACGATCTCCTTGGCTCCGAGGTCGAAGTTCGAGTTGCCCGCCGAGGCGACGGAGATCGTGCCCTTCTTCCACGCGTACCCGTGGGCCCGGTCCGTGGCCTCCACGAGGGCGCCCTGGTCCGGGTCGTCCTTGCAGTTGAACATCCACGGGTCGGTGTAGTAGCTGTTGTTCGTGACGTCCGCACCGTGCTCGGCGGCGTACATGAACGCGCAGACGACGGCCTCGGTGTAGAAGAAGCCGGTCGCGTCGGCGACCTTGATGCCGGAGACCTTCACGCCCGGGGCGACCCCCGTGACGCCGACGCCGTTCTTCGCGGCGGCGATGGTGCCCGCCACGTGCGTGCCGTGGTCGGACTCGTCGGCCTTCGGACGCCAGGCGCCGGCCGTGGTGTCCGCCTTGCCGCCGACGCAGCTCGCGGAGCCCTTGGCGTCGAAGTTCGGCGCCAGGTCCGGGTGGGTGTCGTCGACACCCGTGTCGATGACGGTGACGTTGACCTTCTTGGAACCGAGGGTCTTCTGGTGCGCCTTGTCCGCGCGGATCGTCGGCAGCGCCCAGAGCAGCGGCTCCAGCGGGTCCTCGGCCGCGGTCGCCTTCTTCGCGGCGGCCTGCGCCTCGCTCGCGGTGAGGCGCTCCGTGGAGCCCTCCTCCGTGGTGGCGGCGGCCTGCATCGGCGCGGTGCGCGTGGCACCCGCCGAGTCGACGCCGCGCACCTTGCGGATCTGCTTCCCGAACTCCGGGTTCTGGGAGGTGACGACGATGACGCCTATCTTGTCGTACGACACCACTATGGTGCCACCGGCCCTGGCTATCGCCTTCTTGACCGACGCCGCGGTGGACTTGCCGCCGCCGACGTTCACCACGTACGACAGCTTCGGGCCGTCCGCGGCGGGGGCCGCGGCCGCGACCTCCGCCACGGGGGCCGCCGTCGCCGAGGTCATCGGCAGGAAGCCGAGCGAGGCAGTCAGTGCAAGCCCGACGGGCAGCGCCAGTGCGCGCGACCGTCTGGTTCCCAGATGAGCCATGGGTTCTCCACATCATCCGTGCCGAACGTCCCACCGCACATCCGCGGTTGGACGGGTACATGACCAGCGAAGCTATCGCCGATCAACCCGCCGGATCAATGAGTTCGGACAACGAGTTCGGAAAAGAAAACACGACCCGTGAACCGAGTCGCCACGCCGACCGTGCCGTTGTCAGGGGGAGGCAGCACCAACCACCCCTTCCCCGTGAGGTCGTTTTGAGCCGCTCCACCCCGACACCCACCCCACCCGCGTCGCGAGGAGAATCCGTGACCACCGAGGCACCACCGCCCCAGGGCGGACCGGACACCAGCCCTGCCGGGCCCACGACGGAGAAGTTCGTCGAGGTGCAGGAGAGTGCGGAATTCGGCGAACTGCGCCGTGCCCACCGCTCCTTCGCCTTCCCCCTCACCCTCGCGTTCATCGCCTGGTACCTGCTGTACGTCCTGATGTCGAACTACGCCGGCGGCTTCATGGGCACGAAGGTCTTCGGCAACATCAACGTCGCTCTCGTCTTCGGCCTCGGCCAGTTCCTGACGACCTTCCTCATCGCCTGGTTCTACTCCCGGCACGCGGCGACCAAGCTCGACCCGAAGTCGGCCGCCATCAAGTCCCGCCTGGAGGCCGGAGAATGAACCTCCTCGACCCGACCCACCCGGGATGGCAGCTCGCCGCCGGCGAGGGCGCGAGCGAACACCGTCCGCTGATCATCACCCTCTTCGGCCTCTTCGTCGTCGCCACCCTCGGCATCACCGTCTGGGCCGGCAAACAGACCAAGAGCGCCTCCGACTTCTACGCGGGCGGCCGCCAGTTCACCGGCTTCCAGAACGGCCTGGCGATCTCCGGCGACTACATGTCCGCCGCGTCCTTCCTCGGCATCGCCGGATCCATCGCCCTCTTCGGCTACGACGGCTTCCTGTACTCCATCGGCTTCCTGGTCGCCTGGCTGGTCGCGCTGCTCCTCGTCGCCGAGCCGCTGCGCAACTCCGGCCGGTACACGATGGGCGACGTCCTGGCGTACCGGATGAGGCAGCGCCCGGTCCGGACCGCTGCCGGCACCTCCACCATCGTCGTGTCGATCTTCTACCTGCTGGCACAGATGGCGGGCGCGGGCGTCCTCGTCTCGCTGCTCCTCGGCATCACGAGCGACGGCGGCAAGATCGCCATCGTCGCCCTGGTGGGCATCCTGATGATCGTGTACGTCACCATCGGCGGCATGAAGGGCACCACCTGGGTGCAGATGGTCAAGGCGGTCCTGCTCATCGCGGGCACCCTGCTGATCACCTTCCTGATCCTGCTGAAGTTCAACTTCAACGTCTCCGACCTGCTGGGCGCGGCCGCCACCAACAGCGGCAAGGAGGGCTTCCTGGAGCCGGGCCTGAAGTACGGCGTCAGCGCGATGTCCAAACTGGACTTCCTCTCGCTCGGCATCGCCCTCGTGCTGGGCACCGCGGGCCTGCCGCACATCCTGATCCGCTTCTACACGGTTCCCACCGCCCAGGCCGCACGCAAGTCCGTGAACTGGGCGATCGGCATCATCGGCGCGTTCTACCTCATGACGATCGTGCTGGGCTTCGGCGCCGCGGCGCTCCTCAAGCCCGAGGACATCACCTCGTCGAACAAGGCGGGCAACACCGCGGCCCCGCTCGCCGCGCTCGAAATCGGCGGCGGTTCCGGCTCCGCCGGCGGCGCGATCCTCCTCGCCGTCATCTCCGCCGTCGCCTTCGCCACGATCCTCGCGGTCGTCGCGGGCCTCACCCTCGCCTCGTCGTCGTCGTTCGCGCACGACATCTACGCGAACGTCATCCGGCGCGGCAAGGCCACCGAGAAGGAGGAGATGAAGGCCGCCCGCTGGGCCACCGTCTTCATCGGCGTCGTCTCCATCGCGCTCGGCGCCCTCGCCCGCGACCTCAACGTCGCCGGCCTCGTCGCCCTCGCCTTCGCGGTCGCCGCATCCGCCAACCTGCCGACGATCCTCTACAGCCTTTTCTGGAAGAAATTCACCACCCAGGGCGCCCTGTGGTCGATCTACGGCGGCCTCTTCGCGGCCGTCTTCCTCGTCCTGTTCTCGCCCGTCGTCTCCGGCAAGCCGACGTCCATGTTCAAGGGCGTCGACTTCGCCTGGTTCCCGCTGGAGAACCCCGGCCTGATCTCGATCCCGCTGGGCTTCCTGCTCGGCTGGCTCGGCTCGGTCCTCACCAAGGAGGAGCCCGACAAGGGCAAGTACGCCGAGCTGGAGGTCAAGTCCCTCACGGGCACCGGGGCGCACTGAGCCCCCCGTTCCCGTGCAGCGGTCCCGGGGCCGCGTCGTAGGGACCTACGACGCGGCCCCGCCGTCCCTCGTGGCAATCTCTTCCCGGCGTTGTCGGTGCCGTCGCGTAGTGTCGAATACAACAGACACCCATCGGGGAGGGGGCCCACAGTGCTCATCGACACCTATGGCCGGGTCGCCACCGACCTGCGTGTTTCGCTGACGGACAAGTGCAACCTGCGCTGCACGTACTGCATGCCGGAAGAAGGCCTGCAATGGCTCGGCAAGCAGGAACTCCTCAGCGACGACGAAATCGTCCGTCTCATCCGCATCGCCGTCACCGACCTCGGCATCACCGAGGTCCGCTTCACCGGCGGCGAACCCCTCCTGCGCCCCGGCCTGGTCTCCATCGTCGAGCAGTGCGCCGCGCTGGAGCCCCGCCCGAAGATGTCGCTGACCACCAACGGCATCGGCCTCAAGCGCACCGCCACCGCCCTCAAGGCGGCCGGCCTGAACCGGGTCAACGTCTCGCTGGACACCTTGCGTCCCGACGTCTTCAAGACCCTCACCCGCCGCGACCGGCACCGCGACGTCCTCGACGGCATGGCAGCCGCCCGTGCGGCAGGGCTCACCCCGGTCAAGGTCAATGCCGTCCTGATGCCCGGCCTCAACGACGACGAGGCCCCCGACCTCCTCGCCTGGGCCGTGGAGAACGAGTACGAACTGCGCTTCATCGAGCAGATGCCGCTCGACGCCCAGCACGGCTGGAAGCGCGACGGCATGATCACCGCGGGGGACATCCTGGAATCCCTGCGCACCCGTTTCACCCTCACCGAGGAAGGCGAACGCGAGCGCGGATCCGCGCCCGCCGAGCGCTGGGTGGTCGACGGCGGCCCGCACCGGGTCGGCGTCATCGCCTCCGTGACCCGCCCGTTCTGCGGGGCCTGCGACCGCACCCGGCTCACCGCCGACGGCCAGGTCCGCACCTGCCTGTTCGCCCGCGAGGAGTCCGACCTTCGTGCGGCGCTGCGTTCGGAGGCCACGGACCAGGAGATCGCCGAGCTGTGGAAGGTCGCCATGTGGGGCAAGAAGGCGGGCTCGGGCCTGGACGACCCGACGTTCCTCCAGCCGGACCGCCCCATGTCGGCGATCGGCGGCTGAGCGTCCGCCCGGCACAGCGGCCGGGGCGACCCGCGGGCCGGCGCGCGGGGGGCCCGCGGTCAGCGCCCGGCGGCCGGGCCCTGAGGCCCCGTGCGGTCCCGTTCCCAGTCGTCGAGCGTCACGACGTCCTTGAGGAAGCCCCGTACCCCCAGGAACTGCGACAGGTGCTCCCGGTGCTCCTCGCACGCGAGCCACGTCTTGCGCCGCTCGGGCGTGTGCAGCTTCGGATTGTTCCAGGCCAGCACCCAGACGGCGTCCGCACGACAGCCCTTGGCGGAGCAGATGGGGGTCTCGTCACTCACAGCTGAATTCCCAACGGGGGCCGCACGGAAAAGGGCCCGAACAAAGGCGACGCCGAGCAGCCACGGGGGGAGCTGCCCGGCGTCGGTCCGTCGCTCCGACGGGGGATGCGGAGCGCCTACGAAGTATGTCACGGGGGACGGGGTGCGGTGCACCGGAACCGCATGATTGATCTGAGCTTTTCCCTCCCTTGGCCGGGACTAAATGCTCCGGCCCTGCGGGTCGTTGGCGGACTCGGCGCGCTGCGGCCCGTCCTCCGGACCCCTCACCGTGCCCTCCAGCGCGGGGCCCAGGGCGGGCCGTACCGGGGCGGGAATGAAGGTCGACGGCACCACCTTCACGGTCTCCCGGCCCGCGTTCGCGATCACCACCGACACGTACGGCAGCAGCACGCCGGCCACCAGCGCCACGATCGCCACGTGCCGTTCCACGTTCCACAGCACCGCGGCGAGAATGACCGCCAGCGTCCTGACCGTCATCGAAATGATGTACCGGCGCTGCCTGCCCCGGACGTCGTCGGCCAGCGACTGCCGCGCGCCGGTGATCCGGACGACTTCGGCTCCGCGCAGCTTCCGCATACGTTCCACCACCCGTTTCCAGAGCCGGGCGCTCCCCGGCCCGGACACCTTCCACGGTACGCCCGTACTCCGACAGGCGGCAGAGCGGGGGCGGCCGGGACCGGACGGAGCGGGACCGGCGTACCGCGTATGGCGGTGTCCGACATGCGCCGTACGGGGGACGGCGTCAGACTCGATCACAGCGCACATCCGCGCCGCTACGAGGAGGCGACATGAGTTGGTTGTGGGCAATCATCGTCGGGCTGGTGCTCGGACTGATCGCCAAGGCGATCATCCCGGGCAAACAGCAGATCCCGCTCTGGTTGACGGTTGTCTTCGGCATCATCGGAGCCGTGCTGGGCAACTGGTTGGCGACGTTGTTCGGCATCAACGACACCAAGGGCGTCGACTGGGGACGGCACATCCTCCAGGTGATCGCTGCCGTGGTGGTGGTCGGAGTGGGCGATGCGATCTACGCCTCGCTACGTGGCAACCGACGGCGCGCCTGAGACACGGACCCGGCTGAGGAACGGCGGTGGGCCGGAACCCCGACAGGGTTCCGGCCCACCGCCTCGCACACGACGCCGCCCGCCGTGTCGGCCACGACCGCCCTGCCGGGCAGGCAGACGCGGCGGCTCCCGCACGCGAGGCGGCGTCCGCACAGAGGGCCCTCAGCCCCCCGTGACCTCGATCGCCGCGAGGTTCTTCTTGCCCTTGCGCAGCACCAGCCAGCGGCCGTGCAGCAGCTGGTCGGCGGTGACCTCGGCGTCCTCGGCGGCGACCTTGACGTTGTTCACGTAGGCACCGCCCTCCTTGACGGTGCGCCGCGCACCGCCCTTGCTGGGCGCCAGACCGGCCGCGATCAGCAGGTCCACGACCGGTCCGAGCGCCTCGACCCGGGCGTGCGGCAGCTCGCTCAGCGCGGCCTTGAGCGTCGGCTCGTCGAGCTCGGTCAGCTCACCCTGCCCGAACAGCGCCTTCGACGCGGCGACGACGGCCGCACACTGGTCCGCGCCGTGCACCAGCGTCGTCAGCTCCTCGGCCAGCGCACGCTGGGCGGCCCGCGCCTGCGGGCGCTCCTCGGTCTGCGCCTCCAGCTCCTCCAGCTCCGCCCGGGTACGGAAGCTGAGGATGCGCAGGTACTTCGAGACGTCACGATCGTCCACGTTCAGCCAGAACTGGTAGAACGCGTACGGCGTCGTCATCTCCGGGTCCAGCCAGACGGCCCCGCCCTCGGTCTTGCCGAACTTGGTGCCGTCCGCCTTCGTCATCAGCGGCGTCGCCAGCGCGTGCACCTGTGCCTCCGGCTCGACCCGGTGGATCAGGTCCAGGCCGGCGGTGAGGTTGCCCCACTGGTCGCTGCCGCCCTGCTGGAGGGTGCAGCCGTAGCGGCGGTACAGCTCCAGGAAGTCCATGCCCTGGAGGAGCTGGTAGCTGAACTCGGTGTAACTGATGCCCTGGTCGGACTCCAGCCGGCGGGCCACCGAGTCCTTGGTGAGCATCTTGTTGACCCGGAAGTGCTTGCCGATGTCGCGCAGGAACTCGATGGCCGACATGCCGCCGGTCCAGTCCAGGTTGTTCACCATCGTCGCCGGGTGGGCGCTGCGCGAGCCCTCGAAGTCGAGGAACGGCTCGATCTGCGAGCGCAGCCGGTCCACCCACTCCCTGATGGTCTCCGGGTCGTTGAGCGTGCGCTCGGCGGTGGGCCGCGGGTCGCCGATCTGCCCGGTCGCCCCGCCGACCAGCGCCAGCGGGCGCAGACCCGCCTGCTGCAGCCGGCGCATGGTGAGCACCTGCACCAGGTGTCCCACGTGCAGGCTCGCCGCCGTCGGGTCGAAGCCGCAATAGAACGTGACGGGGCCGTCCGCGAGCGCCTTGCGCAGTGCGTCTTCGTCCGTGGACTGGGCGAACAGCCCGCGCCACTTCAGCTCGTCGACGATGTCCGTCACGATTCTCGTATCTCCTCAGATGTGCGGTGTGTGCTGACCGAGGTTATACGCCCCGGCTGACAGAACTCATATTGAAATCCGGCACCCGCAGGGCGGGCATCGCGGCCCGGGTGAACCAGTCGCCCCACTCGCGCGGCAGCGTCTTCTCGGTGACACCGGCCTCGGTGGCCCGCGACAGCAGGTCCACCGGCGACTCGTTGAACCGGAAGTTGTTCACCTCGCCGACCACCTCGCCGTTCTCCACCAGGTACACGCCGTCCCTGGTCAGACCGGTCAGCAGCAGCGTCGCCGGGTCGACCTCGCGGATGTACCACAGACAGGTCAGCAGCAGCCCGCGCCCGGTGGCGGCGACCATCTCCTCCAGCGTCTTCGTGCCGCCCGCGTCGAGGACCAGGTTGTCGACGTCCGGCGTCACCGGCAGCCCGGTCAGAGCGGCGGTGCTGCGGGTGGTGATCAGCCGCTCCAGCTTCCCGTCCTTGATCCACTCGGTGGGGGCCAGCGGCAGCCCGTTGTCGAAGACCGACGAATCCCCGCCCGAGGAGTGCGCCAGCACGAACGGCGCGGATTCCAGGCCCGGCTCGTTCGGGTCGCTGCGCAGCGTCAGCGGCAGCGCGGACAGCGTGTCGCCGAGCCGGGTCGTACCGCCGGGCCTGGAGAACACCGTCCGCCCCTCCACGGCGTCCCGCGCCCCCGACGACCACAGCTGGTACACGAGGAGGTCCGCGACGGCGCTGGGCGGCAGCAGCGTCTCGTACCGCCCGGCGGGCAGGTCCAGGCGCCTGCCCGCCCACCCGAGGCGCTTCGCGAGCTCCTCGTCCAGTGCGGCCGGGTCGACGTCGGTGAAGTCCCGGGTGGAGCGCCCGGCCCACGCCGACTTCGTACGGTCGGGGGACTTGGCGTTCACCTCCAGGGTGCCGTTGGGCTGGTCGTGCCGCAGGCGCAGGCCCGTCGACGTGCCGAGATAGCTGGATGTCATCTCGTGGTGCGCGAACCCGTACAGTTCCCGGCCGCCGGAGCGCGCACGCGCGAAGGCCTCCCCGAGAGCGGGCGCGAACGCGTCGAAGACGCTCGACGACGTCTCGGCGGGCGCGTCCCGGAAGCCGGGCGACACGGGAAGCCCCTCGACCAGCGGCTGCGCGTCCTCCGCCGGGCCCGCCGCCCGCGCCGCCGCCTCGGCGGCCCGTACGAGAGGCTCCAGCTCATCGGGGGTCACCGCCGACCGCGACACCACCCCCGAGGCGGTGCCCTGAGCCCCGTCGACGGTCGCGATCACGGTGAGCGAACGCCCACGGGTGACGCCGTTCGTCGTCAGCGTGTTCCCCGCCCACCGCAGATTCGCCGACGACTGCTCGTCCGCGATCACCACGCACCCGTCGGCGGTGGACAGATCCAGTGCCCGCTCGACGATCTCGTACGGCTTGCTGCTCGCGCGGCTCATCGCCCTGCCTCCTGCGTGGTGTTCAAGATGTTGACGCCCCGGAACAGGGCCGACGGGCAGCCGTGCGAGACGGCCGCGACCTGGCCCGGCTGGGCCTTGCCGCAGTTGAACGCGCCGCCCAGGACGTACGTCTGCGGACCGCCGACCTTCTCCATCGAGCCCCAGAAGTCGGTGGTCGTCGCCTGGTAGGCCACGTCCCGCAACTGGCCCGCGAGCCTCCCGTTCTCGATGCGGAAGAAGCGCTGCCCGGTGAACTGGAAGTTGAAGCGCTGCATGTCGATGGACCACGACCGGTCGCCGACCACGTAGATGCCGCGCTCCACACCCCCGATGAGGTCCTCGGTCGACAGCCCCCCTGGATCCGGCTGCAACGACACGTTCGCCATCCGCTGCACGGGCACGTGCCCGGGGGAGTCGGCGAACGCGCACCCGTTGGACCGGCCCAGCCCCGTCAACCTGGCCATCCTGCGGTCGAGTTGGTAACCGACCAGCGTTCCGTCCCTCACCAGGTCCCAGGACTGCGCCGCGACGCCCTCGTCGTCGTACCCGATCGTCGCGAGCCCGTGCTCCACCGTCCGGTCACCGGTCACGTTCATCACCGACGACCCGTACGCCAGCTTCCCGAGCTGGTCGAAGGTCGCGAACGACGTCCCGGCGTACGCGGCCTCGTACCCCAGCGCCCGGTCCAGCTCGGTGGCGTGCCCGATCGACTCGTGGATGGTCAGCCACAGGTTCGACGGGTCGACGACCAGGTCGTACGCCCCCGCCTCGACGCTCGGCGCCCGCATCTTCTCCGCCAGCAACGAGGGGATCTGCTCCAGCTCGGAGTCCCAGTCCCACCCGGTGCCCGTCAGGTACTCCCAGCCACGCCCCGCCGGCGGCGCGACCGTCCGCATGGAGTCGAACTCCCCGGACGTCTCGTCCACCGCGACCGCCGTCAACTGCGGGTGCAGCCGCACGCGTTGCTGCGTCGTCACGGTGCCCGCGGTGTCGGCGTAGAACTTGTTCTCCTGCACGGTCAGCAGTGACGCGTCGACGTGCGTCACCCCGTCCGCCCGCAGCAGCCGCGCACTCCGCTCGGCGAGCAGCGCCGCCTTCTCCTCGCCCGGCACGTCGAACGGATTGATCTCGTACGACGACACCCACGTCCGGTCCTCGTGCACGGGCTCGTCGGCCAGCTCCACCCGCTCGTCCGAACCGGCGGCCTTGATCACCTTGGCCGACAGCTTGGCCATCGCCACCGCCTGCCCGGCGACCCGCGCCGCCGCGTCCATGGACAGGTCCACACCGGACGCGAACCCCCAGGCCCCGCCGTGCACCACCCGCACCGCGTATCCGAGGTCGGTGGAGTCGGAGGACCCGGACGGTTTGGCGCCCCGCAGCCGCCACGACGCGCTGCGCACCCGCTCCAGCCGGAAGTCGGCGTGCTCGGTGCCCAGCGCACGGGCCCGCGCGAGCGCGGCGTCGGCGAGGGCGCGCAGGGGAAGAGCGGTGAAGGACGGATCGACCGGGTGGGAGGAACGGGGACGAGGGGAATGCGGCACGGATGTCTCCTGTCGTCGAGACGAGGTCGGTCCGATCATGTCGCGTCCGGGGCTCCCCTGCCCAGAGGCTTTCTGTAGGGACCCGACAGCGGGCGGATGGCCGACCTGTCAGGGCCCGATTCTCCGTACGGGCCCCGGTACCGATAGTTTCGGTCGGTACCACACCGCTACCGAAAGGGTGATCCGTTGAGCCGCTCGGTTCTCGTCACCGGAGGAAACCGGGGCATCGGCCTCGCCATCGCCCGCGCCCTCGCCGACAACGGCGACAGGGTCGCGATCACGTACCGCTCGGGTGACCCGTCGGACCTCGAAAAGGCGGGCTTCCTCGCCGTCAAGTGCGACATCACCGACACCGAGCAGGTGGATCAGGCATACCAGGAGATCGAGGAGAAGCACGGTCCCGTGGAGGTGCTGGTCGCCAACGCCGGCGTCACCAAGGACCAGCTCCTGATGCGCATGTCCGAGGAGGACTTCGCGTCCGTCCTCGACACCAACCTCACCGGCACCTTCCGGGTCGTGAAGCGCGCCAACCGCGCCATGCTGCGCGCCAAGAAGGGCCGCGTCGTGCTGATCTCCTCGGTCGTGGGCCTGCTCGGCTCCGCCGGGCAGGCGAACTACGCCGCCTCCAAGGCCGGTCTGGTCGGATTCGCGCGTTCGCTCGCCCGCGAGCTGGGGTCGCGCAACATCACCTTCAACGTCGTCGCGCCGGGGTTTGTCGACACCGACATGACCCAGGCACTCACGGACGAGCAGCGCAAGGGCATCGTCGCCCAGGTCCCGCTCGGCCGGTACGCACAGCCGGAGGAGATCGCCGCCGCGGTGAAGTTCCTCGCCTCCGACGACGCGTCGTACATCACTGGAGCCGTCATCCCGGTTGACGGCGGATTGGGCATGGGTCACTGATCGCCATGAGTGGAATCCTCGAAGGCAAGAACATCCTCATCACGGGTGTGCTGATGGAGTCCTCCATCGCCTTTCACGCGGCCAAGGTGGCCCAGGAGCAGGGTGCCAACGTCATCCTGACGGCCTGGCCCCGCCCGACGCTGACCGAGCGCATCGCGAAGAAGCTGCCGAAGCCGGCGAAGGTCATCGAGCTGGACGTGACCAACCAGGAGCACCTGGACCGCCTGGAGGGCCTCGTCCGCGAGGAGCTGGGCTCGCTCGACGGCGTCGTCCACTCCATCGGCTTCGCCCCGCCGGGCGCCTTCAACTTCCTCGAAGCCACCTTCGAGGACGTGTCGACGGCGATGCACGTCTCCGCGTACTCCCTGAAGTCGCTGACGCTGGCCTGCCGTCCGCTGTTCAGCGACGGCGCCTCGGTGGTCGGCCTCACCTTCGACGCGCAGTTCGCGTGGCCGAAGTACGACTGGATGGGCCCGGCCAAGGCGGCTCTCGAAGCCACCAGCCGCTACCTCGCCCGCGACCTGGGCAAGGAGAAGGTCCGCTGCAACCTGATCTCCGCGGGCCCGCTCGGCTCCATGGCGGCCAAGTCCATCCCGGGCTTCTCCGACCTCGCGGACGTCTGGAACACCCGCTCCCCGCTGAACTGGGACATGGGCGACCCGGAGCCCGCGGGCAAGGGCATCGTGGCCCTGCTGTCGGACTTCTTCCCGCAGACGACGGGCGAGATCATCCACGTCGACGGCGGCGTGCACATGATGGGCGCCTGACTGCCCCGCAGTGCGCACCGGAGCGCCGGTCCGGCCGACACCCTCGGCCCGGCCGGCGCTCCGGTGCGCGTGGCGGAGTCTGCGCATCGCGCCCCCGTACGCGGCCCGCCCGCGCCAGGCGCCCAGGATCCGCCCGCGCTACGCGCCCAGGATCCGCCGCGCCGCCGCCACCCGCTCCGGAGCCACCCGTATCCGCACCCCGTGAAAGCCGGCCCCCCGCGTGGCGTCCAGCGCCATCCGTGACGTCGTGCCGTCCGCCGTCGACGACGGGTCCAGCGGGCTCCCCGGCAGCCCGTCCACCACGAAGACGTCCCGGTGCGGCTGGAGGTGCGCGGCCATCGCCCACAGCACCTGCGCGTCCTGCGTGACGTCCACGTCCTCGTCCACCGCGACGACCGTCTTCAGGTACGGATCCCACCCCAGCAGCCCCAGCATGACCTGCCGCGCCTGCCCCGGCCGGGACGCCCGCAGCGCCACGTACGCGTGGAAGTGCGTCCCCGACGTCGGGTAGTACAGGGCCGTGACCTCGGGGAACCGGTCCCTGAGCTTCTGCGCCATCTCGGACTCGCGGGGGATCCTCGCCAGGTTCAGATGCTCGTCGGTGTTGCCGCCGACCACGTCGAGCAGCAGCGCGTCGCGGCGGTGCAGGACCGTCTCCACCGTCAGCACGTCGTTCGTCGACCGGTCCGAGGAGTAGCCGGAGAACTCCCCGAACGGTCCCTCCGCCGCGTGCCGCACCGGATCGATGTGCCCCTCCAGCACGATCTCGGCGCTGGCCGGCACCCGGATCCCGTACTCGGGCGTCCGTACGACCTCCAGCGGCGCCCCGAACAGCCCGCCCGCCACGTCCCGTTCGTCCTCGCCGGCCCCCAGCCGGGCGGACGCCGCCAGCATGAACAGCGGGTGCCCGCCCACCACGAGCGCCACCGGCAGCCGCTCCCCGTGCGCCTCGGCGAGCCGCAGCAACTGCCACAGGTGCCCGCGCGAGTGCAGGCTGGTCGCCAGCTCGTTGCGGCCGTGCACCATCGAGCGGTGGTAACTCAGGTTCCCCGAGCGCCCCTCGGCGTACGAGGGGGCCTCCACCGCGATGATCCCACTGGTGACGTAGGGGCCCCGGTCCGACGCGAAGTGCTGGATCAGCGGCAGCGACGCCAGGTCCACGTCCGCACCCGACTCCACCACTTCCAGGACCGGCCCGTCCGCCACCACGCGTGGTGCGCACCGGCGGGCGGACGCCGCCTGGTACGCGGTGTGCAGCCCGGCCGCATCCGTGCCCAGCAGCCGTGCGATCCGCCGCCGTGAGGCGAAGACGTTCGTGACGACCGGGGCGCGGAGCCCTGCCACCCCGCGGCAGACGAGCATCTCGCCCCGGCCGCTCCGAGCCAGTTCCATGGCCAGCGCGGCCACGTCCTCGCCCTCGATCTCCTCGTCCACGGTGACGACGTCGTCCGGATGCGCGGCCGTGTAGGCACGCAGGAACTCCCTCAAGTCCTGCGAGGAACAGGGCTGTTCAGTAGGTTCAGTGGGTGTCACAGCACACCCCGGCGGGGTTCTCCGCGCCGAACATCTCGCCCCACTCCGGTGCTGTCACCGACAGCCCCAACAACTCCAGCCCCGTCCGGATCGCCACCCGCGCCCCGTCGTACACTGGCTTGCCCAGCTCCCGCTCCACCAGCGCCGCCACCGGTGCCACCGGCAGCTCCGTCCCGGCGACCACGAGGCACTGCGCGTCCGGCGCGTCCGTGTCCAGGAGCAGGCGGCGTACCCGCGACACGGGCAGCTCGGCCGCTTCCCGCGCGGTGGTGAGGCCCAGCGCCGTCACCGAGGAGATCTTGAAGCCGGCGGCGAGGTAGGTGTCCGCCAGCCGGCCGGTCGTCTGCTCCGAGCCGGCCGAGACCAGGGCCAGCGATACGATGTCGCGGCGCGAGAGGAGGTCGATCTGGCCGAGCGTGACGGTGGACGCCCGTACGCCCGTGACCTCCTCCACCCAGCGCGCCATCGCCCGCCCGTGCGCCGCCCCGTGCAGATCGGCCGAGCTGCCGCTCCACACCACCGCGCCCACCCCGGCGTCCGCCAACCGGGAGGCCGCGCGGGTCAGTTCGGCGGACTGGGACGGGGCGATCGCCGGACCGCTCAGTACTTCGGGGAGCGAGGCGCGGGCGACGGGATGCGCCACCTCGATCGCCACGGACCTACAGATCTGGTGCACCCAGCGCTCGACGCCGATGCTGGTGGAGGGGACGAGATGACCGATGCGCTGCTGCATGTGCGGCCCCACTTCTCTCACGCGACGATGTGCCGACGTATCGACATGGACGGCGTACGGACACCGAGGACGTACGCGGGGAAGGGGGTGGCCCCGGGCCTCCCGAGCATCGGAGCCACCCCCGGTCCCGGGAGCTACGCGCGCGCCTCGGCCGCCGACGTCGCCGTCGGATTCTCCAGCGTCGCGTACGTGCTCTTCAGGCGCAGTTGCGCCTCCTCCTGGTCGCGCGGCGGGGGAGTGGGTTCCAGGCCCAGCAGCTTCGCCACGTTGTTGCCGAGGTAGCCCTCCAGGTGCTCCTCGGAAAGGTTCATGCCCTGCGGCGGCGGGCCGCACAGCACCTCCAGCTCCCGCGCCCACATGCCCGGTTCGTTGGGCGGCGAGTCGGTGCCGAAGACCAGCTGGTGCTTCTCCATCTGCTGCGCGAACTCCACGATGCGCGACTGGAGGAGCCAGCCCGACTCGCCGTACACGTTCGGCGAGTCGAGGATCATGTAGAGCGCCTCGAAGCAGTACACGCCACCCGTCTGCACCCCGAAGTGCCCGAGGATGAAGTTGACGTTCGGGAACTCCCGGATGATCGGGTAGAACTGCGTCGGGATCGAGTACGGCCCGTCACCCGTGTGGATCAGGACGAGGATGCCCAGCTCGTCGCAGACCTTCAGCACCGGACGCAGCCAGTCCAGCGCGCGGTCCGGGCGGTAGGCGTGCATGTTGGCATGCAGCTTGAGCATCTTGTAGCCGTATTCCTCGACGTGGAACCTCAGCTCCTTCGCGCCGTTCTCCGGCCCGAAGCGCGGGTTGTACATGAAGTTCCCGATGAAGCGGTCCGGATACTCCGTGACCAGCTTCGTGATGTACGCCATGTAATCGCGAATGCCCTCGCGACCCCCGCGCATCCCGTCCTGCCACACCGAGTTGCCGGGCGGGGGCATGATGCAGCCGTAGTCGATCCGGCGCGGCTTCCCGTTGATCACGTAGGGGCCGTCCATCATCTTCAGCGTCCGCTCGCCGGTGAACGGCTCGCCGTCGTGCCGCCACGCCTGGTCGACGACGTTCGTCGGGTGCATGTGGGTGTCGATGATCAAGGTGCTGTTCCTTCCCTGCGGGTTCTGGTCGTACGTGCTGCTGTGTGGACCGTGGTGAACCGTTCGGGGACCCAGGGCAGGGCCCGCCTCACCTCCCTTCCGTGAAGTCGTCGGGTCGCACCGGCACCCTGGCCAGCTCCAGGCCCGTCGCGTCGCGCAACGCGTTCGCGATGGCCGGGGTGGAGGACAGGGTCGGTGGCTCGCCCACCCCGTTCAGGCCGTACGGCGAGTCGGGGTGCGGCAGTTCGAGAAGGTCGATGGGCACGGACGGCATGTCCGCGATGGTGGGGATGAGGTAGTCGGTGAAGGACGGGTTGCGCACCTTGCCGTCCTTCACGTGCAGCTCCTCCATCAGGGCCAGTCCCAGCCCCTGGGCGCTGCCGCCCTCGATCTGCCCCTCCACGGCCAGGGGGTTCATCGCCTTGCCGACGTCCTGGGCGGTGGCCAGTTCGACCACCTTGACCAGGCCGAGTTCGGTGTCGACCTCGACGACGGCCCGGTGCGCGGCGAAGGCGAAGGCGATGTGCGCCTGCCCCTGTCCGCGCTCCGGGTCCACCGGGTGGGTACGCCGGTGGGAGTACTCGTACTCCTCCTCCAAGGGGCCGTGCACGGCGAGGAGTTCAGCGAGGTCGCCGGCCCCCAGCGCGGTGATCCGCTGCCGGAGCGCCCGGCACGCCCCCTGCACCGCACCGCCGCTCATCCAGCTGATCCGGGAGGCGGACGAGGAGCCCGCGTCGCCCACCCGGGTGTCCGCCGGCAGGACCGTGACCCGGGCGACGCCGAGTTCGGTCCGTACGATCTGGGCCTGGAGGGTGACGATGCCCTGGCCGCACTCGGAGGCCGAGGTGTGCACCTGCGCCACCGGCTCCCCGTCGGCCAGTGACAGCCCGACCCGCGCCACCGAGCGGTCGTCGACGCCGCCGGAGAAGCCGATCGCCTTGACGCCGATCGCGTAGCCGACACCGCGTGCGACGCCTTCGCCGCGCGTGGTGTTGTTCAGGCCGCCGGGGAGACCGAAGGCGCCTTCGTCCGGTGGCGGCAGGGGGCGGTCGCGGAGGCGTCGGAGCAGTTCGGCGGCGGGCGCCGGGCCGTCGACGGCCTGCCCGGTCGGCAGCACCGTGCCCGTCGTCATGGCGTTGCGCAGCCGCAACTCCAGGGGATCCATGCCCAGTTCACGGGCGAGCTTGTCCAGGTTGGACTCCACGCCGTACGTGGACTGCACGGCGCCGAAGCCGCGCATAGCGCCGCACGGGGGGTTGTTGGTGTAGACGGAGTACCCGTCGATCTCGGCGTGCGGGACGTCGTAGGCGCCGGCGGCGAAGTACGAGCCGTTGGCGATGACGACCTGGGAGGTGGAGGTGTACGCGCCGCCGTCGAAGACCAGCCGCGCCTTCACGTAGACGATCTTCCCGTCGCGCGTCGCCCCGTGCTCGAACCGCATCCTCGCCGGGTGGCGGTGCACGTGCCCGAAGAAGGACTCGTCACGGTGGTAGCTCATCTTCACCGGCCGCCCGGTGTGCAGCGCGAGGAGCGCGGAGTGGATCTGCACGCTCACGTCCTCGCGTCCGCCGAACGCCCCGCCCACCCCGGACATGGTCAGCCGGACCTTTTCCGGCGGCAGTGCGAGCGCGGAGCACATCTGGCGCTGGTCGTCGTACAGCCACTGCGTCGACACGTAGACGTCCACGCCGCCGTCCTCGGCGGGTATCGCCAGCCCCGACTCGGGGCCCAGGAAGGCCTGGTCCTGCATGCCGACCTCGTACGTCCCCGAGACGACCACCTCGGCGAGGCGTGCGGCCTCCGCCATGTCGCCGTGCCGGATGCGGACGTGCCGCACGACGTTGCCCCACTCGTCCCTGCCGTCCACCCGCCGGGGGTGGACACGCGGACCGCGGCCGCTGACGGCCGCCTCCGGGTCCGTCAGCGGGGTCCGTATCCCGTAGTCGACGTCGATGAGCCGCAGCGCCCGGCGCGCGGTCTCCGGATGGTCGGCCCCCACCAGCGCCACCGGCTCGCCCTGGTAGCGGACCACGTCCCTGGCGAGGACCGGCTGGTCGGCGACCTTCATACCGTACAGCGGATGCCCGGGGACGTCCTCGTGCGTGAGCACCGCGACGACGCCGGGAAGCCTCAGCGCCCTGCTCGCGTCGAAGCGCGTGATCCGGGCGGAGGGGTGCGGGCTGCGCAGGGTCGCGCCCCACACCATGCCGTCCGCGTGCAGGTCCGAGGAGTACGCGAAGTCCCCCTTGACCTTCAGTCGGCCGTCGGGCCGCCGGACGCTTTCGCCCACCCCGTTCCGGACTCCGGTAGCGGTGCTCACGTGTCGTCACTTCCCTTCCACAGCGGTGGGACCGGGTGGTGCGGTGCGAGTGGTGCGTGAAGCTCGGTGCGCGGTACGGGAGTGCTCTGTGCGCGGTAACGGGAGTGCTCCGCGCGCGGTGGGGGAGTCAGGCCACCGGGTGGATGCCGGGTCCGCCGGCGTCGTCCCGGTCCGGTCCCGCCGCCACCGCCTGGGAGAGCCGGATCCGCAGCCGCCTGATGTGCTCGCGGGCCGCCAGCTCCGCCGCGTCCGGGTCGCCCGACGTCATCGCCTCGAAGATCCGGCGGTGCTCGGCGACGGCGAGGCGCGGAGCCTCCGGGCTGCGCCACAGCGAGTGCAGCGCCAGGTGGGCCTTGCCCTGGATGGTGTCGAGGGCGGAGGTCAGATGGGTGTTCCCGGCGACCTCGCGGATCAGGCGGTGGTACGCCATGTCCATCTCGATGTGCGCCGTCTCGTCGTAGTCGGAGCCGACCACGCGCTCGTGCGCCTCCAGCATCTCGCGCAGCTCGCCGACCCTGGTGGCGTCGAGCCGTTCGGTGGCCAGGCGCGCCGCCAGCCCCTCCATGACCTCGCGGACCACGTACAGCTGGCGTACGTCCTGGAGGTCGACGGTGGAGACGACGGCGCCCCGGTGCGGGACGTGGGAGGCGAGTCCGTCGTGGATCAGCCGCTGCACGGCTTCCCTGACGGGGCTGCGGCTGATGCCCATCTGCGTGGCGAGCGCCGGCACGGACAGTGCGTCGCCGGGGCGGAGGCGGTTCGCCAGTACGGCGGCCCTCAGCTCGTCGTACGCACGGTCCGCCAGCAGGCTCCCGGCCGCGACCGGGTTGACGGCCCGACCGACCGCCTGCTCCGCCTTGTCGGTCGCCATCCCCGCTCCCTCTTTCCTGTTCCGCCGATCGGTCTCAGATGTCACACGGTGTCGGACTCGGACGCTGTCTTCTCCGTGTGCACTTCATGTTGCATGTAATGTTCCGACGGGTCAACGGGTTCCTCCTCCTTCTTCCGTCGCGACGGCAGCGGCACATGGTGGAAGAACAGGTTCAAAAGGACCGCGGTGATCGTTCCGAGGATGATTCCGCTCTCGAAGAGTGCATGCAGTTGCCGGGTGGGCATCTGCTCGGCGAACTGCGGGAACGCCGTCGGCAGGAAGCCGATGCCCAGGCTCGCGGCCACCAGAATGGTGTTCCGCTGGTCGGTGAGGTCGGCCTGGAGGAGGATCTGGATGCCGACCACGCCGATCGTCGCGAACAGCACGATCGTGGCGCCGCCGAGCACCGATGCCGGCATGGAGGCGACCACCGCCCCTATCTTGGGCACCAGGCCGAAGAGGATCATGATCACGCCCGCCGAGGCGATGATCCAGCGGCTCTTGACCCGGGTGAGCCGGATCAGCCCGATGTTCTGCGAGTAGACGGTGCTGGGGAACGAGTTGAGGACACCGGCGACCGCCGTGGCCAGGCCGTCCGCCCGCAGCGCCCTGGTGACGCCCTTGCCGTCCACCTCGCGCCCGACGATCTCGCCGACCGCGAAGAACTGGCCGATGGACTCCACCGCCACGATGATCATCACCATGAAGAGGGCCAGGATCGCGAGGGTGTCGAACTCGACCCCGTAGTGCAGCGGCGCCGCCATCCCGAACCACGAGGCCTCACCGATCCTGGAGAAGTCCGTCTTCCCCAGCACCGCGGCGACCGTCGTACCGATGACCAGCCCCGCCAGGACGGCGACGGTGGCCATGAACCCGCGCGAGAACTTATACAGCAGCAGGATGACCACGAAGGTCACCGCGGCCATGCCCAGCTGGCCGGGCGAGCCGAAGGTCTCCGCGCTCGGATCGCCACCGCCCACCTGGCGGGCGGCCACGCCGAGCAGCGTGATGCCGACGATCGTCACAATCGTGCCCGTGACCAGCGGCGGGAAGTACTTCACCAGCTTGCTGAAGACCGGCGCGATCACGAACAGGGCGAGCCCCGCCGCGATCACCGCCCCCAGCACCGTCGGCATCCCGGCCTTCGCGCCGCCGGCCGCCAGCCCCACCGAGACGAGCGAGGGCACCGCGGTGGTCGAAGTGCCCTGCACGATCGGCAGCTTGATGCCGACCCCCTTGAAGCCCACTGCTTGCATGAGCGTGGCGATGCCGCAGGTCAGCAGTGACGCGTTGACCAGCATCCCGATGTCCTTGTCCGGCAGGCCGACTCCCTGCGCGACCAGCAGCGGCATCACCACCGCTCCGGCGTAGAAGGCGAGCACGTGCTGCAGCCCGTAGACGGCGAGCCGCCACACGGAAGGCACCGCCTCCACCGGGTCGGCCGACTGGTCGTCCGCCCATCCCTGCTCCGAGGTGCCCTGTTCTGTGGTGCGGGACATGTGCGTTCTCCCTCCACCCGCCGTGCGGTGACGGCGGGGGTTCCTGTGTGCGCACGTACGGGGGCCGCGGACGGGCAGCCGTGGGTCCTGCGAATAAGGTCTTCGGGAGGCTTGTGGTGCTCGGGAGGTCTGTGGGATCCGGAAGGGCCCCGGTGCTCGCAGGCTCGTGCCCGGGAGGCCCGTGAAGGTACGGAGGGCGGACGGGTCGCGTACGGTCCTCAGCGCTGCCAGGAGCTGCGCAGCGCGTCGAGACCGGCGCGCACGAGCAGCCGTTCGGCCCGCTCCTGGGCCTCTTCGAGGAGGGCCGCCTCGTCCACCAGCACGCAGCGGCCCTCCTCGAAGACCACCCGCCCGTCCACGACCGTCATCTCCACGTCGCTGCCGCGCGCCGAGTGGACGAGCGTGGCGACGGTGCGGTGCACGGGCCGCAGGTGGGGCCGGTCGAGGGTGACGACCGCGAGGTCCGCCGGCGCGCCGACGGTCAGGGAGCCGGTCCCGGTGCCCGCGTACCTGCCGCCCTCGCGCGTCGCCAGCTCCAGGGCCTCCTCGCAGCGGGCGGCGGCCGGGTCGAGGTGGTGCTGACGCTGGCCGAACAGCGTCTGCTTCATCACCTCGAACATGTCCTGACGGTGACCCGCGCTCGGCCCGTCGGTGCCCAGCGACACCACCGCGCCCGCGTCCCGCAGATCGCGCAGCCGCATCACCCCGGAGGCCAGGTACGCGTTGGAGACCGGGTTGTGCGAGATCCCGGCCCGGTGCTCGCCCACGTGCTCGACCTCGGCGTCGTCCAGCCAGATCGCGTGCGCCAGGGTGGCCCGCTCGTCGAGCAGCCCCTCCCGGGCGAGCCACTCCACCGGCCGTACGCCGTACGCCTTCAGGTAGCTCGACGGATCCTTGGCGCCCTCCGAGCAGTGCGTGTGCCAGCGGGTGCCGAACTCCGCCGCCAGCTCGACGGCTCCCCGGACGAGGTCCTGGTCGACGTAGCTCAGATTGAGCGGTGCGGGCCAGATCTCGACCATCGCGGAGTGTCGTGGACGGCGTTGCATGCAGTCCCGCGTGATGTCGAGCTCCTCCTGCGTGGAGTAGCGGTACAGCGCGTCCGGAAGCCCCCGCGCCGAGGCGACCTCCGTCCTGCGGCCGAGCATCCCGCGCGCGATCGCGCCCCGCAGACCGGCCGATTCCACGGCGCGGGCCACGGCGAGGACGGTGTCCGCGTCCGTCGGCGCGTAGTGGTTGTCGATCACCGTGGTGATGCCCGAGCGCAGCGCCTCCACCGCCCCGAGCGTGGCCGCCACCCGGGCGTCCTCGGGGTCCACGGCCATCGCGTACGGCCACATGAACTCGCACAGCCAGGGCCAGATCGACAGACCCTCGCCCATGCCCCTGGCCAGGGCCTGGAACAGGTGCGAGTGCCCGTCGACGAATCCCGGCAGCACGGCCCTGCCCCGGCAGTCCACCGTCCGCGCCGCCCGCCACTGCGCGTCGACCTCGGAGGCGGGACCGACCGCCACCACCCGGTTGCCCGAGACGGCCACCGACCCCGGCTCGTGCACCGACCTGCGCCCGTCGACGGTCACCACCCGGCCGCCCGACAGCAGAAGGTCGCAGGCGAGCGGGCGCGCGGAGTCCGTGGGATGTGTGGCGTGCATGGAGGTCCTCCCGGAAGGTCGGCAGCATGCTCAATGTTGCATGTAACATATTCAGGCCAATCGGCCTGTCAACCCTCCGCGACGGAACGCGCTCGTCAGGCCCCCCTCAAGTCGAAAACCAGGCACAACCACCGCAGACTGTCCGAAACGGGATGTATCGGTTCGGGTGTGGAGCGCAGAAGAGAAGGCGGGGGCAGCCAGTGACGACATACGGCAGACACGGAGGACGCGCGGTGCTCGCGGTGTCCTCGATCGCCCTGGCCGCCTGCCTCGCCGGGGCGGCCGCGCACGCCTCGATATCCGACGGACCCCGGACGCCCGCAGCTCCGGCCGCCGCCCCCGACTCCTCGCGCCCGGTCCCCTTCGGTGCCTTCTGCCGAACCTCGATCGAGCGCTCCGAGTCCGTCGCGTACTGCCACAACCCGTACCCCGAGACCGACCTGGTCCAACTGCACACGGAGTGCAGGCGCTGGTGGGACATCGACGGGGACAGCGCTCCGGTCGCCGTGGGCCCCGCCGAGACCGTACGGCTGACCGGCCGCTGCTGGAAGGAGGTGAGCAGTACCTGGGTCACCCACGCGCGCGCCCCCGAGCACGCGCACCCGCCCCACGCACCGGATCACGTCCGGGAGCCCGGCCGCCACTTCGACCCGCGGCTCACCGGGGAACTGCTCGAACGGCACCCCGCCGGCGACTGACTCAGCCGGGCGCGCCCGCCGTGCGGCAGCCGCGCTCCGACAGGCAGCTCAACGCGTAACCGGCCGCCTCGGACGCCGCCGTCTCCGCGTCCCCGGCCCGGATCGCCTCGATCAGCCGGCTGTGGTCCATGTGGTCCTCGTCCCGCAGCTCGTGTCCGACGTCGTCCCGCAGCCAGTCCCGCAGCAGGTCGCCGAGGTCGGCGTACAACCCGATCAGCACGTCGTTGTGGGAGGCCGTCACCACCGCCAGGTGCAGCGAGGCGTCCGCCGTCACGAACTGCTCCGCGTCCCCCGACGCCCATGCCTTCTCGCGTCGCGCGAGCAGCGCGTCCAGCTGCCGGACGTCCTTGTCGGTGCGGCGCTGCGCGGCCAGCCGCCCGGCCGAGGACTCCAGGGTGGAGCGCAGCTCGGCGATGTGCAGCGGATCGGCGTCCGCGAAGCGGCGGTGCATGACCCCTGCCAGCTCGCTGGTCGCCCGTACGTACGTGCCCGAGCCCTGCCGGATGTCCAGGAGGCCGTTGTGCGCGAGCGCGCGCACCGCCTCGCGGACGGTGTTGCGGGCCACCCCCAGCTGCTCGACCAGCTCGGGCTCGGTCGGAATGCGTGAGCCCACGGGCCACTCGCCGGAGGTGATCTGGTTCCGCAGGGCGCTGATCACCTGGTCGGAGAGTGCGGAACGCCGGGCAGAGGTCAGCGTCATGATGCTCCTCGTTCGGGGTCGGAGAGGGCGCGGGCGCCGTCGGGGGCTCCGGCCGGGAAGCGATTGGACAACCAATCATCCCATGATTCTATGATGGTTCACATGCCTGCCGACGAAACCCGGACCCTGAGCCCCGAGCCCCGCACCGCACGCGAGCCCCGTACGGCCGCCCCGCGGAGTCCGGACGGGAAGCCGCACCGCTCGGTCTGGCTCCTGCGCCTCATGGTCGTCGGCCTGGTCCTCGCCGCGCTCAACCTCCGGCCCGCCATCACCAGCCTCGGCCCCCTCCTCGAAGAGGTCCGCAAGGGGCTCGGGATGAGCGGCACCGTCGCCGGCCTCGTCACCTCCGTACCGTCCCTGTGCTTCGCGGTCTTCGGCATCATGGCGCCGCGCCTCGCCCGCCGGTTCGGCCCCGCCGCCATCGTCTGCGCGGGCATGACCGCCATCGCGATCGGCCTGTTCCTGCGCCCGTACGCCGGCGGCACGGCGGGCTTCCTGGCCGCCAGTGCGCTCGCCCTCGTCGGCATCGCCGTCAGCAACATCCTGCTGCCGGCGATCGTCAAGCAGTGGTTCCCGGACCGGGTCTCCACGATGACCGGCCTGTACTCCATGGCCCTGGCCATCGGCACCTCGCTGGCCGCCCTGTCCACCGTCCCCATGACCAGGGCGCTGGGCGGCAGTTGGCAGACCGGCCTCGCCGTGTGGGGCATCCTCGCCGCGGTCGCCCTGTGCGTCTGGCTGCCGCTGGCCGTCCGGCACGGACGCGACCGGGCCCGGCCCGCCGGCACCGAGCCGCGCCCGCGGACCCCGGGAGCCGAGGCCGCGGAGTCCGCCGCCGGGGCCCCGGCCCCCGTTCCCGCCCTGCCCATGGTCCGCAGCCGCACCGCCTGGGCGCTGGCCTGCTTCTTCGGCCTCCAGGCCACCGCCGCGTACATCACCATGGGCTGGATGCCGCAGATCTTCCGCGACGCCGGCCTCTCCGCCGGCACCTCCGGCATGCTGCTGGCCCTCACCATGGCGATGGGCATCCCCCTCGCCTTCGTCATCCCGCGGGTCGCCACCCGCCTCCCCAGCCAGGGCCCCGTCGTCCTCGTCCTGGGCCTGTGCGGACTGTCCGGATACGCGGGCCTCTACCTCGCCCCGGCGAGCGGCGCCTGGGCGTGGGCCCTCCTGCTCGGCATCTCCAACTGCGCGTTCCCGCTGGCCCTCACCATGATCGGGCTGCGCGCCAAGAGCCACCAGGGCGTCGTCAGGCTGTCGGCCTTCGCGCAGAGCGTCGGCTACCTCATCTCCATCCCGGGCCCCCTGCTCATCGGCGTACTGCACGACGTGACCGGCGGCTGGGGGCTGCCCATCGCGCTCATGGCCGCACTGATGCTGCCGCAGATGGCCGCCGGTGTCCTGGCCGGCCGCAACCGCACGATCGAGACCGAACTGGCCGCCTGACCGGGACCCCGGTCCACCGGCAGGTCCGGCGGCGGGGGAGGGACGAAAGGTGCGAGACTGGCTGTCATGCCTGTACTCGACCCGCACCCCCCGAACGGCCGCAAGAAGCTCCTGTACGTGCTCGGCGCCATGCTCGCCATCACCGTGATCATCGCCGTCGTCGCCATGGTCCTCTCCCCGTGACCGGCGAAGACGGCGCCGGGGGTGGGGCTGTCCCCACCCTCCCCTAGGGGGCTGTACTCAGGGGTGAATGGGGAGTCCTCCGGATGGGCGCGGGCGCTCGTACTCCGTAGGTTCGAGGTGTCCCACCGGATACCGCACACCACGGAGGCGGCCCATGTCGGCCCCCACGCACCCCGCCCGCCGCACCGCCGCCCTCGGCAACCGCCTCCCCTGGTGGTCCGTGGTGCTCCCGGCCGTCGCCTTCGCCGTCCTGCTCGTCCTGACGGCCGGATCCGGCCACGCGAGCGCCACGGTTTCCGCGTCGGACGCCCCGGGTCTCGCGTACCTGGTGGAGCGGATCCTCGGCGCGCTGTCGCTCTGACGGATCCAGCCGTTCACCCGTGGTGGGGGAGCGCACCAACTCCCCGGGCCCCGGCGCGCGTTTCATGCGAAGCTGGGGTGCATGAGCGCCGACACACCCCGCAGGATCGTCCTTCTCCGGCACGCCAAAGCCGAGTGGTCAGATGCGTCCGACCTGGAGCGACCGCTCGCCGACCGGGGCCGCAGGGATGCCGCCACCGCAGGGCGGAAGCTGGCCGACACCGGCCTCGCCTTCGACCTGGCCCTGTGCTCGACCGCCACCAGGACGCGCGAGACCTGGAAGCTGGCCGTGCAGGAGATGCCGCGCCGACCGAAGACCGTCTATGAGGACCGGCTCTACGAAGCCTCTCTCGGCGAACTCATCGCCCTCGTCAACGAGACCCCCGACGACGTGACGGGCCTCCTCCTCATCGGCCACAACCCCGGGATGCACGCCCTGGCCGACGCCCTCGCCGGCCAGGCCGACCCCGAGACACGGGCCCGGATGACCCGGAGCGGCTTCCCCACGGCGACGTACGCCGTCGTCGAGTTCACCGGCTCGTGGAAGTCGGTGGAGCACGGAGTGGGCAGGCTGACGGGCTACTGGGCGCCGCACGACTGATCCGCGTCCGCCGCACCTCGTACCAGCAGGGCCCCGGGAAGCATGTGCTCCCCGGGGCCCTCTTCCTTCCCGCTCCGCCCGCGCGCAGGGGTGCGGCCCGCCCTCAGTGCAGGTGGACGACGTCCCCGTCCGCTGCCTCGACCTCTTCGCGGGTGATGCCCAGCAGGTACAGGACGGTGTCCAGGAACGGCACGTTCACCGCGGTGTCGGCGGCCTGTCGCACCACCGGCTTGGCGTTGAACGCGACGCCCAGGCCCGCCGTGTTGAGCATGTCGAGGTCGTTGGCGCCGTCGCCGATCGCCACCGTCTGATCGAGCGGAACCCCGGCCTGCTCGGCGAACCGGCGCAACAGCCGTGCCTTGCCCGCCCGGTCCACGACCTCCCCGACGACCTTGCCCGTCAGCTTCCCGTCGACGATCTCCAGCGTGTTGGCGGACGCGAAATCGAGCGAGAGCTCGTCCTTCAGCGCATCGGTGACCTGGGTGAACCCCCCGGACACCACGCCGACTTGATATCCGAGCCGCTTCAGCGTCCGCACCAGGGTCCGGGCGCCCGGTGTCATCCTCACCTCCGCGCGGACCTTCTCCACCACCCCGGCGTCCAGCCCCTCCAGCAGTGCCACGCGCGCGTGCAGCGACTGCTCGAAGTCGAGTTCGCCGCGCATCGCCTGCTCGGTGACGGCGGCCACCTGCGCCTCGCAGCCGGCGTGCGCGGCGAACAGCTCGATCACCTCGTCCTGAATGAGCGTCGAATCGACGTCCATCACGACGAGCCGCTGGGCGCGCCGGTGCAGTCCCGCCGACACGACGGCCACGTCCACACCGATCTCCGCCGCCGCGGTCGCCAGGGCCGTGCGCAGCGTTTCCGTAGCGGTGCCGGAGACCGCGAACTCCACTGCGGTCACCGGGTACTTGGCCAGCCGGAAGATACGGTCGATGTTTCCACCGGTGTCGGTGATCCTGGCCGCTATGGCCGCCGTCGACTGGGCCGTCAGCGGGTGCCCGAGGACGGTGACGTGGGAACGGCCACTGCCGCGCGGCCGGTTGTCGCCCGTACCGGAGATGATCTCGGCCTGGAGATCCAGCGAGTCGGCCCAGCTGTGCACGGTCGCCCGCAGTTCGCCCGCGGCGGCCACGGTCGGCTCGGTCACCAGCACGCACAGGACGATGCGGCCACGGGTGACGACCTGCTCGATGTCGACGACGTCGACGCTGTAGGCGGCCAGGGTGTCGAAGAGTCCGGCGGTGATCCCGGGACGGTCCTTCCCGAAGATCTTCACGAGGAGGGTCGGGACGTCGTTGTTCGGCAGTGCGCTCATGGTGCCCCCACCGTATCGGCCCGGTGCCGCGGCCCCGGCACCCGTCCCGACTGGCGGACAGCGCCGCGCGCGACCGTGCGGCGCGGACGGCTCGCGGGTCCGCGCGGACGGCGGGGGCGGGTCCGCGCGGACGACGGGGCGAGCACCGCGAACGGCAGGCGGGCCCGCGCGGACGGGCGGGGCGAGCACCGCGGGCCCCGTGCGTTCCCCCGGGACCGTGCCGGTCCCTCACCTCCCCCCGGGCCTCCCCGGCGGAGGCGGCCCCTCGTCGGACGGCGGCGGAGGCGGCGGCACCGGCGGAACGGCTCCCCGCCGCCCGCGCCCCGGCACTCCCGGCGGCCTCGGCGGCCCGGGAATCCCCGTGATCGTCGGTGCCGTGTGCCGGCCGTCCCGCGTCCCGCGGTGCGGCGCCGAGCCCTGCCTTGCGGTCGGCGGCGGCGAGGACGAGGACGCCGTCCCACCCCCGTCCGCCGCCCGCAGATACGGATTCGTCCTGTCCTGGGCGGGGCCGTACCCCGGCGAAGGACGGTAGGGCCCCGGCACGTACGCCAGGTCCGGGTACGTCCGCTGCCCCCCGCCCGGCCCCGGCGTCCCGTTCCCGCGCTCCCTCGGCAGTACCGCCCGCCGGCCGTCCACCCGCGCCGCGCAGGCCAGCAGCGCTCCGGCCGCGCCCGCCCCCACGCCCCAGGCCACCCCCAGCAGCAACGCCATCGCCAGGTTCCCGCGCAGCGAGATCCCCGCTCCGAAGGCGTCGAAGCCGAGCACCGACAGCGACGCGTCCGCCGACACCCCGGCCAGCCACGTCATCAGCGGCAGCCCGACACCGGTCACGGCCCCCAGCGCCACCGCGCTCTGCCCCGCGTACTCCACCGCCGACAGCCCGTCGCGCGGTGTCCGCGACGCCGCGACCACCCCGGCGCACAGCATCGCCACGGCGGCGGCGACGGCCAGCAGCCACACCCGCCCGTCCAGCTCCGCGAGCCGCCCGAGGCTCAACGCGCGGTCGCCGGACGCGGACAGCAGCTCGTCGAAGGGCGCCGGCAGGACGTTCGCCAGCTGCCCCGACGCGTGCCCCTGCCAGGGGACGAACAGCCCGACCGCGACCCCGAGCCACACCCCGTTGGGGGCTCCGAGCAGCGCGGCGCCCAGCACCCGGCCGGGGTGGTCGTCGCCGGCCGCCGCGTACCCGGCAGCCGCGACGCCCGCGAGCACCGCCAGCAGCGCCACGGCGACCAGCGCGGACGCGGCCGGCCGGAGCACCCGGTGCACCGCGTCCCAGCCGGGCGGCAACGGCGTACGGCGCGAGGCGAGCAGCGCGATCAGCAGCACGCCCACCACCCACACCGCGCCGCCGAGCAGCGAGTCCGCCGTATCGACGCCGAACCCGACCGTCGCCTTCGCTTCGACGAGGTCGGAGATCCGGTCCGGGAGGAGGCCGCCGACCGCCCCCGGGAGCCTGTCCTGGATGCCGCCGGGAAGGTCGTTTCCGGGAATTGCGTCGATTCCGAGCTTCCCGCCGTCAATTGTGATGACGTCGTGACCCGCCCAGGCGAGCCCGGCCACCGTGCCCAGGAACAGCACCACGACCGAACCCGCCCGGACGGCCAGTTCGCCGCCCGGAATCTCCGCTCCCGCGCTTTTCAGCGACCGCAGGAAGAAGAAGGAGAGGAGCAACGCGCCGACCAGACCCACCCCAAGTGGCGCAATATCGACGGCCGTCCGCGCCGCGGCGCTGTCGATCCCGAAGACTGAGACGTTCCCGACCGGGGTGACCGAGCCGCCCACCGCGAGGACGACGACCGCCGCCGTCATGGCCCGCAACGACCCGGCCGCGTCCGCGCCCAGCAGGTGCAGACCCAGCGCGGCGACGCCCGCCATTCCGGCCAAAGCCCAGCTCACCGAGGCAATCGAGGCGAGCAGAACATCGCCCCACCGCACGCCGACCCGACCGTTCGCATCCATCAGGCCACCCGATCTGTACCGGTACGACATGAGTTGCCCGGCCGTGCATGATCCGTACACAGTCATGCGGAGTCATGTGCACTCATGGGCCCTTACTACTCTCCGGGCGTGTTTCGGCTGCGTCAACGGGCGCGCGCGGACCCCGCGCACCCCCTCTTCACATGGCCCGACTTTCGTATTCGAGCCGGAGCCTGAAATAGTTCCCCCCGATGTTCACCATCCCTAGACTCCCGGTGACGGGCGTAACTACGGGGGACAACTAGTGGGGCATGGAGTGCCGGAACTCGTACTGGAATTGAATGGAAGGACCTGGACGCTCGATCCGTCCCGGTCGTACACCCTCGGCCGCGACCCCCAGGGTGACGTGGTGATAGACGACGCCCGGGTCTCGTGGCGGCATGCCTCGGTCAGCTGGGGCGGCCACAGCTGGGTGATCGAAGACCACGGCAGCACCAACGGCACGTACGTGCAGGGCCAGCGTGTCCACCACACGGAGATCGGCCCCGGGTCCAGCGTGCACCTGGGCAACGCCACCGACGGACCGCGGCTGGTGCTCTCGGGAGCCGCGCCCGGCGCGGCCTCCGCCGTACCGCAGACGCACCAGCCGCAGGCCGCGCACCAGCAGGCAGCACCGCATCAGGCGCCGCATCAGGCGCCGCAGCGGCAGCAGCCCAGCTGGCAGCAGCAGCCCCAGCAGGCGCAGCAGCCGAGTTGGCAGCAGCAGGGCCAGCAGGGTCAGCAGCCGCCGTACCAGCAGACGCCCGCCGCCCAGGCGCACGCGCCGCAGGGACAGGGCGGCCAGGCCGGCGGAGTCGCGGGGGCCCCGCCTGTCTACGGCGACCGCAGCCCGACGACGTTCCACCAGATGGCGCTCGGCCGCGTCATGCGCATCGGCCGTGCCCTGGAGAACGAGCTGGTCGTCTCCGACCTCCAGGTCTCCCGGCTGCACGCCGAGTTCCACGCGACGCCCGACGGGCGCATGGAGATCCGCGACCTCGGCTCGCACAACGGCACGTACATCAACGGCCAGCCGATGCAGAAGTCCGGCACGGCGCTGCTGGGCCCCAACGACATCGTCGGCGTCGGCCACTCCACCTTCCGCGTCGTCGGCGACCGGCTCGAAGAGTTCGTCGACACCGGTGAGGTCTCCTTCTCCGCCCGCCACCTCACGGTGACGGTCGACGGCGGCAAGGACATCCTCAAGGACGTCTCCTTCGGCGTCCCCGAGAAGTCCCTCATCGCGGTCATCGGCCCCTCCGGCTCCGGAAAGTCGACGCTGCTCAAGGCGCTCACCGGTTACCGGCCCGCCAACAAGGGCGACGTCCTCTACGACAACCGGAACCTCTACAAGCAGTTCGCCGAGCTGCGCCAGCGCATCGGTCTGGTCCCGCAGGACGACATCCTGCACAAGGAACTGACCGTCAAGAAGGCCCTCAAGTACGCCGCCAAGCTGCGCTTCCCCGCGGACACCTCCGAGGCGGAGCGCAACCAGCGGATCGACGAGGTCCTCGGCGAACTCAAGCTGGACATCCACAAGGAGAAGAAGGTCACCTCCCTCTCCGGTGGCCAGCGCAAGCGCGTCTCGGTGGCCCTGGAGCTGCTGACCAAGCCCTCGCTGATCTTCCTGGACGAGCCCACCTCGGGCCTCGACCCGGGCATGGACCGCGACGTCATGCAGCTGCTGCGCGGTCTCGCCGACGACGGCCGCACGGTCCTGGTCGTGACCCACTCGGTGGCCGAGCTGGCCATCTGCGACAAGCTCCTGGTGATGGCGCCCGGCGGATCCGTCGCGTACTTCGGCCCCCCGGAGGAAGCGCTCAACTTCTTCGGCTACAGCACCTGGGCCGACGTCTTCTCCGCGTTCGAGAACTACCGCGACTACGACTGGGCGGGCCGCTGGCGCGGCTCGCAGCACTACCAGATGTACGCCGCGGACATCGACGCCGTCGCGGCCCAGCCCGTACACATGCCGCCGGCGCAGCAGATGCGCCCGCCGAAGCCGCAGGGCTGGGGTGCGCAGCTGACGACGCTGGTGCGGCGCTACGTCTCCGTCATCGCGTCGGACAAGGGCTTCATGGGCCTGATGGTGATCCTGCCGGCCGTGCTCGGCCTGGTCAGCGTCGTCATCCCGGCCGACTTCGGCCTCGGCCCGCCCAAGCCGCCGTCCCGGTTCAACGGCGACGCGGGAACGATCATGCTGATCCTCGCGGTCGGCATGTGCTTCTCCGGCGCCGCGAACTCGGTCCGCGAGCTGATCAAGGAACGGGTGATCTACGAGCGCGAACGGGCCACCGGTCTCTCCCGTTCCGCGTACCTGATGTCCAAGGTCCTCGTCCTCGGCGTGATCACGGCCATCCAGGGCGTCATCATCTGCGCGATCGGCTTCTCCACCCGGGCCCTCCCGGAAGAGGGCCTGATCATGCCGCCGGCGGTCGAGATCTGCCTCTCCGTCATCGCGCTCGGCTTCACCTCGATGATGTTCGGCCTCGTCATCTCCTCGCTGGTGAAGACCTCCGAGAAGACGATGCCGCTCCTCGTCATGTTCGCCATCGTGCAGGTGGTCTTCACCGGCATCCTCTTCCAGGTGTACGGCCAGATCGGCCTGGAGCAGTTCGCCTGGCTGATGCCGTCCCGCTGGGCGATCGCCGCCGCGGGCACCACGCTGGACCTGGCGCACCTGATGCCGCCGTGGGACCAGAAGAACCCGACCGACCTCGACCCGCTCTGGGAGAGCACCGCCTCCCAGTGGGGGATGAACATCACGGTCCTGCTGGCCCTCGGTGTGATCTGCGGCTTCGTGGTCGCGCGCCTGCTGCGCCGGCACGAGCCCGAGGTCATGCGCAAGTGACCCGCTAGCGCATGCGACGAAAGGGCGGCCCCCGGAATGCTCCGGGGGCCGCCCTTCTTCCGTGCGCCGGTACGTATCAGTAGGCGCCGTTGACGTTGTCGATCGAGCCGTACCGGTCGGCGGCGTAGTTGGCCGCGGCCGTGATGTTGGAGACCGGGTGGTAGATGTCGTGCGGGGTGCCCGGCACGTGGTAGGCGTTGAACGTCGGCTGGATGACCTGGAGCAGGCCGACCGAGGGGGTGCCGTTCTGCGCGTTGATGTCCCAGCCGTTCTTCGCCCGGGGGTTGCCGGTCGACTCGCGCATGATGTTGCGGTGCAGTCCCTCGTACGAGCCGGGGATGCCCTTCGCCTTCATCACGGCCAGCGCCTCACGGATCCAGCCGTCCAGGTTGTTCGCGTACACCGGCTTGCGCGCGGCGGCCCGGGAGGCCGCCGCCTTGGTCGCGGCACGCTTCTTCGCCTTCGCCTCGGCCTTCGCCTTCGCCTCGGCCTTGGCCTTCGCGGCAGCGGCGTCCTTGGCCCGCTTGTCGGCGGCGGCGTGCTGGGCGGCGATGCTGGCCTTGGCGGTGCCGCTGTCCTGGGAGGCGACCATCGCGACCGGCGCCACGTGCTGCACCCCGGCCTCGGCGCTTTCGCCGCCGGGCAGCAGGGTGAGCGCGAGGGAAGCGGCGCCGAGAGCGGCGACGCCGGCGATCGAGACCCGGTGGGTCTTGGTCAGGCGACCATGGCCAGAGTTGGCGGACATGCAGACGAACCTCTCGGACGGGGAAGTGCCGCGGAGTGCGCGACGGCAGCCATTGTTAGCGGCCGCAAAATGCGCAGGCAAAGACGCTGTGTACGAAGCGCGATAGTGGAGCGGGGTCGCCGCAGGACCGTCCCGGACCCCCGCCCTGCCCGCTCAGAGCGCGTTCAATCGTCGACTACACGGCTTCGTAAGTGACCTGTGTCCTATGCGCGGGCTCACATCGGGCAGCCGCCGAACTCACGAAAGGTCACGACCGCAAAGCTCTCCGTGACGACTGTCATCCCCTGGTACCAGGGCACGCCCCGAAGCCTCCTCCCCGGGTGGGAGGGCGCCGCGGGAGCACGCCCGACCGCCCCGACGGTGCGTCCCGGCAGACCCGCAACCGTCCGTCTCGGTCCCGAGACCCGCCCCCGCCCGCCCTCGGACCTAGGTCGCGGGCCCGCCCGCCGACAGCCCCGGGCCCGATGCCCCCGCCGTGCCACCGCCGGTACGGTGACCGCATGACCAGGCCCCGACCCGCCCGCCATCCCCGTCCGGCACCCCCGGAAACACCGGTCGGCCCACCGGGAGCGGGGCAGCCCCCGGCTCAGGAGCCTTGTTCGACGTCGTCGTGCCCGGCCCCCTCGCACCCCGAGAGCACCCCGCCCGCACACGCACCCTCACCGGCCCCCTCCGTCCCGGCGGAACACCTGGCTCCCGGTCCGACCGCCCCCGGCCCGACCGCCCCCGCCCCGTCCGTCCCCGCCGGTCCGTCCGGCCTCGCCGCCGTGAGCACCGCCCTCCTCGCCATGAGCCGCCACCTCGAAGTCCGGGACGTGCTCAAGACGATCGTCGCCTCCGCGCGGGAGCTCCTCGACGCCGAGTACGCCGCTCTCGGCGTCCCCGACGACCACGGCGGCTTCGCCCAGTTCGTCGTCGACGGTGTGAGCGAGGAACAGTGGAAAGCCATCGGTCCGCTGCCCCGCCAGCACGGCATCCTCGCCGCGATGCTGCACGGCGACGCCACCGAGCGCCTCGCCGACGTGCGCCAGGACCCCCGCTTCGAGGGCTGGCCCGACGCCCACCCCGACATGTCGGACTTCCTGGGCCTCCCCATCCGGGACGGCGACGAGGTCATCGGCGCCCTCTTCCTCGCGAACAAGCGCTGCCCCAAGCCCGAGGGCGGCTGCGGCTTCACGGCGGCCGACGAGGAACTGCTCACGATCCTGGCCCAGCACGCCGCCATCGCCCTCACCAACGCCCGCCTGTACGAGCGCAGCCGCGAACTCACCATCGCGGAGGAGCGCTCCCGGCTGGCCCACGAACTGCACGACGCCGTCAGTCAGAAACTCTTCTCGCTGCGCCTCACCGCCCAGGCCGCCACCGCTCTCGTCGACCGCGACCCGGCCCGCGCCAAGGAAGAGCTCCACCAGGTCGCCGACCTCGCCGCCGAGGCCGCCGACGAACTCCGTGCCGCCGTTGTCGAACTGCGCCCCGCCGCGCTCGACGAGGACGGCCTCGTGGCCACCCTGCGTACCCAGATCCAGGTCATGGACCGCGCCCACAGCGCCCACGTCGTCTTCGACAGCTGCGGCGTACGGGCCCTCCCCGCCGCGCAGGAGGAGGCCCTGCTCCGCGTCGCCCAGGAAGCCCTGCACAACGCCCTGCGTCACTCCGGCGCCACCCGCGTCGACGTCGTACTCGAACGGCGGGGCGACCACGTCCGCCTCGGCGTCACCGACGACGGCTGCGGCTTCGAACCCGGGGGAGTGCGCCGCGCGGGCCGTCACCTCGGCCTGGTGTCCATGCGGGACAGGGCGAGCGGCGTCGGCGGCTCCCTGACGGTGGAATCGGCGCCCGGCAAGGGCACCACGATCACAATGGAGGTCCCCGGTGCCTGAGACCGGCCCCAACCGTGCCGCACGGACCAGGATCCGCGTCCTGCTGGTCGACGACCACCAGGTCGTACGCCGCGGACTGCGCACCTTCCTCGAAATCCAGGAGGACATAGAGGTCGTCGGCGAGGCGGCCGACGGGGCGGAGGGAGTGGCCCAGGCGGAATCCCTGCGCCCGGACGTCGTCCTGATGGACATCAAGATGCCCGGCACCGACGGCATCGAGGCGCTCCGCAAGCTCCGCGAACTCGACAATCCCGCCCGGGTGCTGATCGTCACCAGCTTCACGGAGCAACGCACCGTGGTGCCCGCCCTGCGGGCAGGGGCCTCCGGGTACGTCTACAAGGACGTCGACCCGGACGCGCTCGCCGGAGCCATCCGTTCCGTCCACGCCGGACACGTGCTCCTCCAGCCCGAGGTCGCCGGCGCGCTGCTCGCCCAGGACGACCCGCACAACGGGCAGGGCCGCGGCACCTCCCTGACCGACCGCGAGCGTGAAGTCCTCGCGCTGATCGCGGACGGCCGCTCCAACCGGGAGATCGCCCGCGCCCTCGTCCTCTCGGAGAAGACCGTCAAGACGCACGTGTCGAACATCCTGATGAAACTCGACCTCGCGGACCGTACTCAGGCAGCCCTCTATGCCGTCCGACATGGTCTGACGGACTGATCGACGCCCCTGGCCGACCTCAAGCGGACCTTCGTCCTCCGGTCTGAGATTCATACTGTCGGGTGTAAGTCCCCCACATGGCGTATCCCGAGCGCGGCCCGGTCCGTTCTTCATGGCGTGCTGCGGCGGCTGGCCGCAGTCATCGCGAGGAGGAACCTGTAGTGAAGAACCTGAAGAAGGCTGCCGCCATCACCCTGGTCGCGGGCGGGCTCGTCGCGGCCGGTGCCGGTGCCGCCTCCGCCACCTCCGGTGCGGACGCCAACGGCAAGGCCGTCCAGTCCCCGGGTGTCGGTTCCGGCAACCTGGTCCAGGCCCCCGTGCACATCCCGGTGAACGCGGTGGGCAACACCGTCTCCGTCATCGGCGCCCTCAACCCGGTCTTCGGGAACGACGGCCTCAACCACTGACCGACCTCTGCGTCGAGCACCGTCACATACGGACGAACGGCCCCCGGGACCTCCCGGGGGCCGTTCAGCTTCTCCACTCGCAGCGCATTTCCCCACCGACACCCGCACCCCGCTTCCCACCGACGCCCCGCCCCGCGCCCGCCGCTGTCCCCGCTTCCCGCCCCGCGCCCTCCTCGCCGTCGCCCTCGGTCCGCCCATCGATCCGAACGGAGGCACGGCCCCCGCGGGCCCCGTCCCCCGGTACCACGCCACCTCCGGGACATGCCCCGTCCCGTGACGTTCCGGCCCGACGACTCCCAGCCCGGCGAGGTACGCACCGTGCGCCGCGTCCCCGGCCGAGGTACGCACCGCGCGCCGCGCCCCCGAGCGCCCGCCGGCCCCCCGCCGTCCGGCAGGCAACCAGCTCCGGCCTCCACACCCGCGAGCGCCGCCCGTCCGGAGACGTCCCCGCCCTACCCCCTCTCCGCCACCGCCCCGTAAGCCGCCACCATCGCCCGCCGGGCCACCCGCTCCACCGGCCTCAGCGCCTCCCCCCGGGCAGCCATCTCGGAGGCGCTCACCGCACCTCCGTGCCCGCTCTCGTACGCCAGCGACACCATCAGCCCCACCCGCCGCGCCATCCCCAGCACTCGTACCGCCCGGGGTGGGTACCCGGGCGCCAGCACGTCCGCCGTCGCCTCCGCCCGCGCCCGGTACGCGTCGAGCGCAGCCGCCGCCTGTGGTCCCGATCCGGCCACGTCCAGCCGGGCGAGCACCGCCGTCGCGTCCCGCAGCGCCTCCGCCAGCTCCCGCTCCGCCTCCCCGAGCGACGGCACGTCCGCCGGTGGGGCGTCCCGGACCTGCGAGCACGCCCACCGCACCTCCACCCGGACGTCCCCGGCCGGCCCCGTCTCCTCGACCTCAGGAACGAGCCCGAGCGCCGCGCCCGCGCAGACGACCGCCTCCTCGGCGTCCAGCGCCCGCGCGTTGAACTCGGGAGGCCCGCTCAGCCCCAGCGGGTGCCCCGGCGCGGGCAGCGCGACCCGGAACCCGGTGGCCCCGAGCACCCGCAGCCGGCCGAGCGCCAGCGTGAGCCCCACCGGTCCCGTTTCTCCCGGCAGGCCGGTCACCCGGTGCACCGCGTCGTCCCCGACGATCGCGAGGGCCGCGTCGTCCGGCGACACGAATCCCCCCAGCAGGGCGTTTCCCCAAGCAGCCAGCAATCCTGAACGTGGTTCCGTGAGCATGCGGACAGCCTAGATTCCCGCCCGCACCGACCCCAAGAACAGTTCGAGGACAGCCGGGGAACAGGCGCGGGGCGGAACCCAAGTACGGTCCCAAGGGCAACACCGTCCGACCGGTGGCGTAGGTTTTCCCTGGGCGCTGTGCCCACAGGCACACGCGACATTTCGATACTGCATGGGGAGACAACGCGCTCATGAGCGATGTACTGGAGCTGGTGGACGTATCCGTGGTCCGCGACGGTCGGGCTCTGGTGGACGACGTCTCCTGGTCGGTGAAAGAAGGCGAGCGCTGGGTCATTCTCGGCCCCAACGGCGCCGGCAAGACCACCTTGCTGAACGTTGCCTCCAGCTACCTCTTCCCCTCCTCCGGCTCCGCCACCGTCCTCGGCGAGACCCTCGGCCGGGTCGATGTCTTCGACCTGCGCCCGCGCATCGGCATGGCCGGCATCGCGATGGCCGAGAAGATGCCCAAGCGCCAGACCGTCCTGGAAACCGTCCTCACCGCCGCGTACGGCATGACGGCCACCTGGCACGAGTCCTACGACGAGGTCGACGAGCAGCGGGCCCGCGCCTTCCTCGACCGGCTCGGCATGACCGAGTACCTGGACCGCAGGTTCGGCACGCTCTCCGAGGGCGAGCGCAAGCGCACCCTGATCGCCCGCGCGATGATGACCGACCCCGAACTGCTGCTCCTGGACGAGCCCGCCGCCGGTCTCGACCTCGGTGGCCGCGAGGACCTGGTCCGCCGTCTCGGCCGGCTCGCGAAGGACCCGTACGCCCCCTCGATGATCATGGTCACCCACCACGTCGAGGAGGTCCCGCCCGGCTTCACCCACGTCCTCATGATCCGGCAGGGCAAGATCCTCGCCGCGGGACCCGTGGAGACCGAGCTGACCTCGCGCAACCTCTCGCTCTGCTTCGGTCTGCCGCTCGTCGTCGAGCACCGCGGCGACCGTTACACCGCCCAGGGCCTCCCGCTCGGCTGATCGCCCGCCCACGTACGGCACTTGAGCCCGTACGCGAGAGCCACGCGCCCTGTCCGCGCCGACCGACCACCCCTACCATGACCGTTGTGAACATGGACGCATGGCTCTGGTGGCTGATCGGCGCGGCGGTGCTCGGCGTCGCCCTCGTCGTGACCACGATGCCCGAACTGGGAATGCTGGCCGTCGGCGCGCTGGCGGCGGCGCTCGCCTCGTACCTGGGCGGCGGTCTCGTCACCCAGGTCCTGGTGTTCGCGGCCGTCTCGACGGCACTGATCGTCGTCGTACGGCCGATCGCCGTCAGGCACCGAAGTCAACGGCCCCAACTGGCCAGCGGCGTCGACGCACTGAGGGGCCGTCAGGCGGTTGTCGTGGAACGCGTCGACGGCAGCGGAGACGGCCGTATCAAACTCGCGGGCGAGATCTGGTCGGCCCGCGCACTCGATGCCGGCGCCTCCTTCGAACCCGGCCAGCAGGTCGACGTCGTCGAGATCGACGGGGCCACGGCCGTGGTCATGTGAGTCGGTCGCCGACGGGCCTGCCCACGACCTGGGCCGGGTGACCCGAACACCCCCCACGCCGCGCCGTCATCTGGCAGGCTCGATCTTCAGCACAGGTTTGATCATCACGGCAGGCTCGGTCGGCACGGCAGGACCGAGAAACACGAAGGGCACGGGGAAGCGATGTCATCGATCATCATCGTCCTGATCATTCTGGTGGTGCTGGTCTTCATCGCCCTGATCAAGACGATCCAGGTCATCCCACAGGCCAGCGCCGCGATCGTGGAGCGTTTCGGCCGCTACACCCGCACCCTCAACGCGGGCCTCAACATCGTCGTCCCGTTCATCGACTCGATCCGCAACCGGATCGACCTGCGTGAACAGGTCGTCCCCTTCCCGCCCCAGCCGGTGATCACCCAGGACAACCTGGTCGTCAACATCGACACCGTCATCTATTACCAGGTGACCGACGCCCGCGCCGCCACCTACGAGGTCGCCAGCTACATCCAGGCCATCGAGCAGCTCACCGTCACCACGCTCCGCAACATCATCGGCGGCATGGACCTGGAGCGCACGCTGACCTCCCGCGAGGAGATCAACGCGGCTCTGCGAGGCGTCCTCGACGAGGCCACCGGCAAGTGGGGCATCCGCGTCAACCGCGTCGAACTCAAGGCGATCGAGCCGCCGACCTCCATCCAGGACTCGATGGAGAAGCAGATGCGCGCCGACCGCGACAAGCGCGCCGCCATCCTCCAGGCCGAGGGAACCCGCCAGTCGGCCATCCTCACCGCCGAGGGCGACAAGCAGTCCGCGATCCTGCGCGCCGAGGGCGAGGCGAAGGCGGCGGCCCTGCGCGCCGAGGGCGAAGCCCAGGCCATTCGCACGGTCTTCGAGTCCATCCACGCCGGCGACGCCGACCAGAAGCTCCTCGCCTACCAGTATCTCCAGATGCTCCCGAAGATCGCCGAGGGCGACGCCAACAAGCTCTGGATCGTCCCCAGCGAAATCGGCGACGCCCTCAAGGGCCTTTCCGGAGCCATGGGCAACTTCGGCCCCATGGGCGGCGGTTCGGGCAGCACGGGTGGCAACTCGGGCGGCAATTCCGGCAACGGCCGCGAACGCCGCGAACAGCCCCCCATCGACTGACCCCGTCCGTCCCCGCCCACTGCCCCTCGTGCATGATCGCTGCATACGACACCGATCACGGCAACCACGAGGGGCAGCACCGCATGACGATCTGGGAGATGCTCGCCGTCTTCGCCGCGGGAATCGGCGCGGGCACCATCAACACCATCGTCGGATCCGGCACTCTCCTCACCTTCCCCGTGCTCCTCGCCACGGGCCTGCCACCGGTCACCGCCAACGTCTCCAACACCCTCGGCCTCGTCCCGGGCTCCATCAGCGGCGCCATCGGCTACCGCCACGAACTGCGCGGCCAGCGCTCCCGGATCGTCCGACTCGGCCTCACCGCCCTGGTCGGCGGCCTGATCGGTGCGATCCTGCTCCTCGCGCTCCCCTCCTCCGCGTTCGACACGATCGTCCCGGTCCTGATCGGTCTCGCCCTGATCCTGGTCGTCCTCCAGCCCAAGCTCTCCGCAGCCCTCAAACGCCGCCGCGAGCAGAACGGCGACAGCACCGCGGGCCCGCACCCCGACGGAGGCCCGGCCCTCCTGGTCGGCCTGCTCCTGGCCAGCATGTACGGCGGGTACTTCGGAGCGGCGCAGGGAGTGCTCTACCTCTCCCTCATGGGTCTCCTGCTCCACGACACCCTCCAGCGCATCAACGGCGTCAAGAACATCCTCGGCGCCGTCGTCAACGGAGTCGCCGCGGTCTTCTTCCTCTTCGTCGCCGAATTCGACTGGACGGCAGTGGCCCTGATCGCCGTCGGATCCGCACTCGGCGGCCAGCTCGGTGCCAGGATCGGCCGCCGCCTGCCCCCGACGGCTCTGCGCGCGGTGATCGTCGTCGTGGGGCTCATCGCCATCACGCAACTCCTGCTCACCTGAGACGACTTGTGCCCACCGGGGGCGGCACTGCGGTAGGAACGGGGCCAGTACGCGCACCGGGCCAGCACGCGAAGAAGCCCGCCCCCACCACGGGACGGGCCCCTCGCCAACAAGGACGTACGGCCTAAGCCGCCGCCTCCGCCAGCCAATCCGGCAAGGCGTCCCACTCGGCACCCCGCAACGACAGAAGCATCGCGTCGGCGGGAGTGGGTACGAAGGGCTGGAACAACAGGGGCATCCCCGCCTTCTCCGGCGTACGGTCCGCTTTGCGATGGTTGTCCTCGGCGCACGAAGCCACCGTGTTCAACCAGCTGTCCGCACCACCGCGCGACCGCGGCACCACGTGGTCCACGGTCGTCGCCCTTTTCCCGCAGTACGCGCACCGGTGTTGGTCCCGAACCAACACGCCCCGCCTCGACCACGGAGCTTGTCTTCGGAACGGCACCCGTACGTACCTGCTGAGCCGGATCACCATCGGCACCGGAAGATCGACGGCAGCGGCGCGCATGCGCAGCCCGGGATGCGACTTCTCGACCACGGCCTTGTCCTGCAGGACAAGCACCACCGCACGGTTCAGTGTCACCGTCGACAGTGGCTCGAAGCTCGCGTTCAGTACCAGCGTGTCACGCATCCCGCCCACCCTCCGTGTGCCGGCCCACCGCATGGCGGGCTTGGATCAACTCTGGCGGGACGCACGTGATCGGACAACGCATTAACGGCGCCCCGGGGGAGAGCCACCACACCCCACACGAAAACTGCCCGCTCCCGATCTCTTTCAAGACCGGGAACGGGCAAATACCCAGTGAATCTTTCCCCGCGCGGCTGCGCCGTCGTACCGGCCGGACTCAGTCCTCGGCCGGAGCCTCGTACTCGGCCACGAGCTGCGCACGTCCCAGCGTGTGGAACCGAAGGTTGAAACCGACGGCCGCAGGCGGCGTATCGGCGTCGATCCCCAGGCTCTCCACGTCCACCGCGTACACGGTGAAGACGTACCTGTGCCGTTCCCCGGCCGGGGGAGCGGCCCCTCCGAAGTCCTTCGTCCCGTAGTCGTTGCGCGCCTGGAGAGCCCCCGGAGGCAGCCCCTCGAACGCTCCGCTGCCCGCACCGGCCGGCAGCTCCGTCACGGACGCGGGAATGTCGAAGACGGACCAGTGCCAGAAACCGCTCCCGGTGGGCGCGTCAGGATCGAAGCACGTCACCGCGAAGCTCTTGGTCTCCGCCGGAAAGCCCTCCCACCGCAGCTGCGGCGACGTGTTCCCACCCGCGTACACCTGCCCGTCCTTCAGCTCGGCGCCTTCTGCGACGTCCTCGCTCAGCACCTCGAACGACGGCACCGGCGGATGGAAGTCGTGGGGCAGCGGCGCCCTCTCGACCTTGGCGGACTCGCTCACGTCAACACCTTCCTGCTCGCTCATCTCTTGCCCCTCCACGCTACGACCCGTCACCGGGAACCAGCCCTACAACCAGTTGCGTCGGCCTCCGACCTGAGCCAGCCACTGGTTGATGTACCCGGCCCAGTCCGTCGACTGGAAGTCGTGCAGCCCGACCTGGAACGCCCGGTAGGAGTCGCTGCTCTCGCTGAACAGCCCGCCCTTCCGGTCCATCTCCAGGATCACGTCCATCTCCCGGTCGTCGGCGATGAACGTCAGCTCGACCTGGTTGAGCCCCCGGTACTGCTGCGGCGGCAGGAACTCGATCTCCTGGTAGAACGGCAGCTTCTGCCGCGTCCCCCGGATGTGCCCGCGCTCCATGTCCGCGCTCTTGAACCGGAACCCCAGCTCGATGAACGCGTCCAGCAGCGCCTGCTGGGCCGGCAGCGGATGCACGCTGATCGGGTCCAGGTCCCCGGAGTCCACTGCTCGGGCGATCGCCAGCTCCGTCGTCACCCCGATGTCCATCCCGCGCAGCTGCTGCCCCGCGATGTTGGTGACCGGGGTCTCCCAGGGGACGTCCAGCCCGAACGGCACCACGTGCACGGCACCGGCCTGCACCTCGAAAGCCCCGCCGAGCTTCAGCTTGGCGAACTCGATGTCCTGCTTGACCTCCTGGTCACCGCCCTCGACCTCCACCCGCGCCTGGAGCCCGACCGACAGCCCTTCGATCTGCTGCGGCACGGACCCGCCCTGAATGCGCACCTCGCCCTGCACCACACCGCCCGGCACGACGTTGATCTCGGTGAGCTCCGTCTCCACGGACGCCCCACCCGCACCCAGGCTCGCGAGCAACTTCTTGAATCCCATGGTTCTCCCCAGTCTCCGGTTCCGACCCGACGTACTTCACGTACTACCGCACACGCGCGAACCCCTGTGGCTGGATGCCTGGTTCCGCACCTGTTCCGCGTGACCCGACCCCCACCGCGGGCGTTCGGTTACCCTCGGCAGGCATGATCGCGACGACCCCAGACCGTACGCCGCTCACCCGGGACTTCTTCGACCGCCCCGTCCTGGACGTGGCCCCTGACCTCCTCGGACGCACCTTGGTACGTCGCACGACCGAGGGACCCGTCGAACTGCGCATCACCGAGGTGGAGGCGTACGACGGCGAGCGCGACCCCGGCTCGCACGCCTTCCGCGGCAAGACCGCCCGCAACGCCTCCATGTTCGGCCCGCCCGGGCACGCGTACGTCTACTTCATCTACGGCATGTGGTTCAGCGTGAACCTGGTGTGCGGCCCGGAGGGAAAGGCCAGTGGTGTCCTCCTGCGGGCCGGCGAGGTCGTCACGGGGGCCGAGTTCGTCCGCAAACGGCGGCTTTCAGCCCGTAAGGACAACGAACTGGCCAAAGGCCCCGCTCGCCTGGCCACCGGCCTGGACATCACCCGAGAGCTCGACGGCGTCGACCTCTGTACGAGTGCCGACTCCCCGCTCTCCGTACTGCACGGCACGCCGGCCCCCGCTGACCAGCGACAGAGCGGCCCCCGCACAGGCGTGGGCGGCGAGGGTGCGGTCCACCCCTGGCGGTTCTGGATCGCCGGCGACCCCACGGTCAGCCCGTACCGGGCGCACAAGCCGCGCCACCGCAGGACTTGACGTGCCCCCGGCGCGCGCCTAATGTGGCCCGAGCCGCTTGAGACGGGCATTGCTGTCGGCAGGGTCCATCGGACCTCACCGAGCAGCCCCAAGGCGGCCAACCACTACGACGACCTCCCTCACGGGTTCTGAATTCCGTCATGTCCGCATGCCGCAATTCAGGTCTTATCGGCTCGATTATGAGTCACCGGGGAAAGCCGCTAAAGTAGTGGACACGCCGAAAGGCAAGGCCCTCCGACGGCCATCGGAAAGAATATCCAAACCGGAAACGGCGCGGAAACGATCTGATAGAGTCGGAAACGCAACAACGCAAAAGAAACACCGAACGAAAACGTCCGGAGGAAAGCCCGCAGGGGTGAGTACGAAGGAAGCGTCCGTTCCTTGAGAACTCAACAGCGTGCCAAAAGTCAACGCCAAATATGTTGATACCCCGGCCACTTCGGTGGTTGGTGGTTCCTTTGAAGTCCTACCGGCCCATGCGGCAGGTAGGCAACAACACTAGCGAGGACGCAGGAACACACCGTCTTATTCCGATGGTGGCTGTTCCGCTCTTCCGATGTGTTCACCCGATGACGGGTAAACATTCACGGAGAGTTTGATCCTGGCTCAGGACGAACGCTGGCGGCGTGCTTAACACATGCAAGTCGAACGATGAAGCCCTTCGGGGTGGATTAGTGGCGAACGGGTGAGTAACACGTGGGCAATCTGCCCTTCACTCTGGGACAAGCCCTGGAAACGGGGTCTAATACCGGATAACACTCCTGCCTGCATGGGCAGGGGTTGAAAGCTCCGGCGGTGAAGGATGAGCCCGCGGCCTATCAGCTTGTTGGTGGGGTAATGGCCTACCAAGGCGACGACGGGTAGCCGGCCTGAGAGGGCGACCGGCCACACTGGGACTGAGACACGGCCCAGACTCCTACGGGAGGCAGCAGTGGGGAATATTGCACAATGGGCGAAAGCCTGATGCAGCGACGCCGCGTGAGGGATGACGGCCTTCGGGTTGTAAACCTCTTTCAGCAGGGAAGAAGCGCAAGTGACGGTACCTGCAGAAGAAGCACCGGCTAACTACGTGCCAGCAGCCGCGGTAATACGTAGGGTGCGAGCGTTGTCCGGAATTATTGGGCGTAAAGAGCTCGTAGGCGGCTTGTCACGTCGGATGTGAAAGCCCGGGGCTTAACCCCGGGTCTGCATTCGATACGGGCAGGCTAGAGTGTGGTAGGGGAGATCGGAATTCCTGGTGTAGCGGTGAAATGCGCAGATATCAGGAGGAACACCGGTGGCGAAGGCGGATCTCTGGGCCATTACTGACGCTGAGGAGCGAAAGCGTGGGGAGCGAACAGGATTAGATACCCTGGTAGTCCACGCCGTAAACGTTGGGAACTAGGTGTTGGCGACATTCCACGTCGTCGGTGCCGCAGCTAACGCATTAAGTTCCCCGCCTGGGGAGTACGGCCGCAAGGCTAAAACTCAAAGGAATTGACGGGGGCCCGCACAAGCAGCGGAGCATGTGGCTTAATTCGACGCAACGCGAAGAACCTTACCAAGGCTTGACATATACCGGAAAGCATCAGAGATGGTGCCCCCCTTGTGGTCGGTATACAGGTGGTGCATGGCTGTCGTCAGCTCGTGTCGTGAGATGTTGGGTTAAGTCCCGCAACGAGCGCAACCCTTGTTCTGTGTTGCCAGCATGCCCTTCGGGGTGATGGGGACTCACAGGAGACTGCCGGGGTCAACTCGGAGGAAGGTGGGGACGACGTCAAGTCATCATGCCCCTTATGTCTTGGGCTGCACACGTGCTACAATGGCCGGTACAATGAGCTGCGATGCCGCAAGGCGGAGCGAATCTCAAAAAGCCGGTCTCAGTTCGGATTGGGGTCTGCAACTCGACCCCATGAAGTCGGAGTTGCTAGTAATCGCAGATCAGCATTGCTGCGGTGAATACGTTCCCGGGCCTTGTACACACCGCCCGTCACGTCACGAAAGTCGGTAACACCCGAAGCCGGTGGCCCAACCCCCTTGTGGGGAGGGAGCTGTCGAAGGTGGGACTGGCGATTGGGACGAAGTCGTAACAAGGTAGCCGTACCGGAAGGTGCGGCTGGATCACCTCCTTTCTAAGGAGCATCTAGACACCACTGGTGTCCAGAGACCATTTCGCCGGCAAACGTCCGGCGGTGGTTGCTCATGGGTGGAACGTTGACTATTCGGCACGGTTCGGTGGGATGCACAAGTACTGCTTCGGCGTGGAAAGTGCATCGCATGGGATCGGGTCGGGCACGCTGTTGGGTGTCTGAAGGTACGGACTGCGGTCTTTGCTTTCAGTGCCGGTCCCAGTGCACTTGCCTTCGGGTGGGGTGATGGGTGGCTGGTCGTTGTTTGAGAACTGCACAGTGGACGCGAGCATCTGTGGCCAAGTTTTTAAGGGCGCACGGTGGATGCCTTGGCACCAGGAACCGATGAAGGACGTGGGAGGCCACGATAGGCCCCGGGGAGCTGTCAACCGAGCTTTGATCCGGGGGTGTCCGAATGGGGAAACCCGGCAGTCGTCATGGGCTGTCACCCATACCTGAACACATAGGGTATGTGGAGGGAACGCGGGGAAGTGAAACATCTCAGTACCCGCAGGAAGAGAAAACAACCGTGATTCCGGGAGTAGTGGCGAGCGAAACCGGATGAGGCCAAACCGTATGCGTGTGATACCCGGCAGGGGTTGCGCATGCGGGGTTGAGGGATCTCTTTTCTGTCGTCTGCCGGCGACAGGACGAGTCAGAAACCGTTGGTGTAGGCGAAGGACATGCGAAAGGTCCGGCGTAGAGGGTAAGACCCCCGTAGCTGAAACATCAACGGCTCGTTTAAGAGACACCCAAGTAGCACGGGGCCCGAGAAATCCCGTGTGAATCTGGCGGGACCACCCGTTAAGCCTAAATATTCCCTGGTGACCGATAGCGGATAGTACCGTGAGGGAATGGTGAAAAGTACCGCGGGAGCGGAGTGAAATAGTACCTGAAACCGTGTGCCTACAAGCCGTGGGAGCGTCGCTGTATGTGCTTGCACATACAGTCGTGACTGCGTGCCTTTTGAAGAATGAGCCTGCGAGTTAGCGGTGTGTAGCGAGGTTAACCCGTGTGGGGAAGCCGTAGCGAAAGCGAGTCCGAACAGGGCGATTGAGTTGCACGCTCTAGACCCGAAGCGGAGTGATCTAGCCATGGGCAGGTTGAAGCGGCTGTAAGAGGTCGTGGAGGACCGAACCCACCAGGGTTGAAAACCTGGGGGATGACCTGTGGTTAGGGGTGAAAGGCCAATCAAACTCCGTGATAGCTGGTTCTCCCCGAAATGCATTTAGGTGCAGCGTCGTGTGTTTCTTGCCGGAGGTAGAGCACTGGATAGGCGATGGGCCCTACCGGGTTACTGACCTTAGCCAAACTCCGAATGCCGGTAAGTGAGAGCACGGCAGTGAGACTGTGGGGGATAAGCTCCATGGTCGAGAGGGAAACAGCCCAGAGCATCGACTAAGGCCCCTAAGCGTACGCTAAGTGGGAAAGGATGTGGAGTCGCAGAGACAACCAGGAGGTTGGCTTAGAAGCAGCCACCCTTGAAAGAGTGCGTAATAGCTCACTGGTCAAGTGATTCCGCGCCGACAATGTAGCGGGGCTCAAGCGTACCGCCGAAGTCGTGTCATTCATACAACAGGGCCAACGCCTGTATGGATGGGTAGGGGAGCGTCGTGTGCCGGGTGAAGCAGCCGCGGAAGCGAGTTGTGGACGGTTCACGAGTGAGAATGCAGGCATGAGTAGCGATACACACGTGAGAAACGTGTGCGCCGATTGACTAAGGGTTCCTGGGTCAAGCTGATCTGCCCAGGGTAAGTCGGGACCTAAGGCGAGGCCGACAGGCGTAGTCGATGGACAACCGGTTGATATTCCGGTACCCGCTTTGAAACGCCCAATACTGAATCAGACGATGCTATGCCCGTGAAGCCGTTCCGGACCCTTCGGGGAAAGGAAAGTGGTGGAGCCGGCGACCCAGATCTGTACTAGGTAAGCGATGGGGTGACGCAGGAAGGTAGTCCAGCCCGGGCGGTGGTAGTCCCGGGGTAAGGGTGTAGGCCGTGTGATAGGCAAATCCGTCACACATTGAGGCTGAGACCTGATGCCGAGCCGATTGTGGTGAAGTGGATGATCCTATGCTGTCGAGAAAAGCCTCTAGCGAGTTTCATGGCGGCCCGTACCCTAAACCGACTCAGGTGGTCAGGTAGAGAATACCGAGGCGTTCGGGTGAACTATGGTTAAGGAACTCGGCAAAATGCCCCCGTAACTTCGGGAGAAGGGGGGCCATCACTGGTGATCCGTTTTACACGGTGAGCTGGGGGTGGCCGCAGAGACCAGCGAGAAGCGACTGTTTACTAAAAACACAGGTCCGTGCGAAGCCGTAAGGCGATGTATACGGACTGACGCCTGCCCGGTGCTGGAACGTTAAGGGGACCGGTTAGTGCACTTTCGGGTGTGCGAAGCTGAGAACTTAAGCGCCAGTAAACGGCGGTGGTAACTATAACCATCCTAAGGTAGCGAAATTCCTTGTCGGGTAAGTTCCGACCTGCACGAATGGCGTAACGACTTCTCGACTGTCTCAACCATAGGCCCGGTGAAATTGCACTACGAGTAAAGATGCTCGTTTCGCGCAGAAGGACGGAAAGACCCCGGGACCTTTACTACAGTTTGATATTGGTGTTCGGTTCGGCTTGTGTAGGATAGGTGGGAGACTGTGAAGCTGTGACGCCAGTCATGGTGGAGTCGCCGTTGAAATACCACTCTGGTCGTGCTGGATGTCTAACCTCGGTCCGTGATCCGGATCAGGGACAGTGTCTGATGGGTAGTTTAACTGGGGCGGTTGCCTCCTAAAGAGTAACGGAGGCGCCCAAAGGTTCCCTCAGCCTGGTTGGCAATCAGGTGTTGAGTGTAAGTGCACAAGGGAGCTTGACTGTGAGACCGACGGGTCGAGCAGGGACGAAAGTCGGGACTAGTGATCCGGCAGTGGCTTGTGGAAGCGCTGTCGCTCAACGGATAAAAGGTACCCCGGGGATAACAGGCTGATCTTCCCCAAGAGTCCATATCGACGGGATGGTTTGGCACCTCGATGTCGGCTCGTCGCATCCTGGGGCTGGAGTCGGTCCCAAGGGTTGGGCTGTTCGCCCATTAAAGCGGTACGCGAGCTGGGTTTAGAACGTCGTGAGACAGTTCGGTCCCTATCCTCTGTGCGCGTAGGAATATTGAGAAGGGCTGTCCCTAGTACGAGAGGACCGGGACGGACGAACCTCTGGTGTGCCAGTTGTCCTGCCAAGGGCATGGCTGGTTGGCTACGTTCGGAAAGGATAACCGCTGAAAGCATCTAAGCGGGAAGCCTGCTTCGAGATGAGTATTCCCACCCCCTTTGAGGGGTTAAGGCTCCCAGTAGACGACTGGGTTGATAGGCCAGATGTGGAAGCCCGGTAACGGGTGGAGCTGACTGGTACTAATAGGCCGAGGGCTTGTCCTCAGTTGCTCGCGTCCACTGTGTTAGTTCTGAAGCAACGAACAGTTGCTGGTAAAGAGCAGAACCCACTTAATTGAAGAGTGTGCTTGTTCGCTCGAAACCGATAGGGTTTCGGTGGTCATAGCGTTAGGGAAACGCCCGGTTACATTCCGAACCCGGAAGCTAAGCCTTTCCGCGCCGATGGTACTGCAGGGGGGACCCTGTGGGAGAGTAGGACGCCGCCGAACAATCTTTCAAAAGGACCCTTGGTCCCAGCGTTCATGCTGGGACCAAGGGTCCTTTTTGTTTTTTCTGCCCGAAGCGCGTCGGATGCCCGACTGCGCGAGAATGACTGCGTTGCCCGAAGACTAGGAGTCACCCATGTCCACCAACTCTCCCGACGATCGTCCGGAGCGCGAGCCGCGTCACCGTGACAGTGGTGACCGGGGCGGATACCGCGGTGGTCGTGACAACGACCGCGGCCCCCGTCGTGATGACAACCGGGGTGGCGAGCGCGGCGGCTTCCGTCGCGACGACCGGCCCAGCGGTGGTGATCGTGGTGGAGACCGCGGTGGGTTCCGTCGTGACGACCGTCCCGGAGGGGACCGTCGCGACGACCGCGGCGGACGTCCTGCCAACGGCGACCGTGGCGGGTTCCGTCGCGATGACCGTGGTGGGCGTCCGGCCGGCGGCGGGTTCGAGCGCCGTGACGACCGTTCCGGTGGTGACCGCGGTGGGTTCCGGCGGGACGACCGGCCCAGCGGTGGTGACCGCGGTGGCGATCGCGGTGGGTTCCGTGGGCGTGACGACCGTGGTGGGCGTCCGGCCGGTGGTGGCTTCGAGCGGCGCGATGACAACCGTGGCGGCGAGCGCGGCGGCTTCCGACGCGACGACCGGCCCAGCGGTGGTGACCGTGGTGGCGATCGCGGTGGGTTCCGTGGGCGTGACGACCGTGGTGGGCGTCCGGCCGGTGGTGGCTTCGAGCGCCGTGACGACAACCGTGGGGGCCGTCCCGCCGGTGGTGGCTTCGAGCGCCGTGACGACCGTTCCGGCGGTGGCGACCGTGGCGGCTTCCGTGGCCGTGACGACCGGGCTCCGCGTCGGGACGACGACCGTGGGCCGCGTCGGGACGACCGGCCGAGCGGGGACCGGGGCGGTTTCCGTAGGGACGATCGCTCCGGCGGTGGGTTCGAACGTCGTGATGACCGTGGCGGTGAGCGCGGGGGGTTCCGGCGGGATGACCGTGGTGGGCGTCCGGCCGGTGGTGGCTCCGAGCGGCGGGACGACCGTTCCGGCGGCGGGTTCGAGCGCCGTGACGACCGTTCCGGTGGTGACCGCGGTGGGTTTCGGCGGGACGACCGGCCCAGCGGCGGTGACCGCGGTGGCGATCGCGGTGGGTTCCGCGGGCGGGACGACCGTGGCGGGCGTCCGGCCGGTGGCGGCTTCGAGCGGCGCGACGACAACCGTGGCGGCGAGCGCGGCGGCTTCCGACGCGACGACCGGCCCACCGGCGGCGACCGCGGTGGCTTCCGTCGCGACGACCGGCCCAGCGGCGGCGATCGCGGTGGGTTCCGCCGGGACGACCGGGCGAGCGCGGGGAACCGCGGTGGGTTCCGCCGGGACGAGCGTCCGAGCGGAGACGACCGTGGTGGGTTCCGTCGGGACGACCGTGGTGGGCGTCCGGCCGGTGGCGGGTTCGAGCGCCGGGACGACCGTTCCGGTGGCGGGTTCGAGCGGCGTGACGACAACCGTGGCGGCGAGCGCGGCGGCTTCCGGCGCGACGACCGCGCCGGCGGCGGCGACCGCGGTGGCTTCCGTGGCCGTGACGACCGGGCTCCGCGTCGGGACGACGACCGTGGACCGCGTCGGGACGACCGTTCCGGCGGCGGCTTCCGCGGACGGGACGACCGGGGCGGGGACCGCGGTGGATACCGTGGCTCGCGCGACGAGCGTGGTGGCGAGCGGAACGGCGACCGGGGTGGGTTCCGTGGGCGGGACGACCGTGACCGGGAGCCCGTCAAGCGGCTGCCGATCCCGGACGACGTGACCGGCCGGGAGATCGACCCGGACGTGCGCCAGGAGCTGATGAGCCTGCCGAAGACGCTGGCCGAAGACGTCGCCAGGAACCTGGTGATGGTGGCCAAGCTGATCGACGACGAGCCGGAGGAGGCGTACGCGTACTCGCGCATCGCGCTGCGGCTCGCCTCGCGGGTCGCCGCCGTGCGGGAGGCCGCCGGATTCGCCGCGTATGCGACCCAGCGGTACACCGAGGCACTGGCCGAGTTCCGGGCGACGCGCCGTATGACGGGCAGCGTGGAGCTGTGGCCCGTCATGGCGGACTGCGAGCGCGGACTGGGCCGCCCCGAGCGGGCGATGGCGATGGCCGGTGAGCCCGAGGTGCAGAAACTGGACAAGGCCGGTCAGGTCGAGATGCGGCTCGTCGCCGCCGGTGCGCGGCGCGACATGGGGCAGATCGACGCCGCCATCGTCACGCTTCAGGGACCGGAGCTCGGCTCCTCTTCCGTACAGCCGTGGACTGCTCGGCTGCGGTACGCGTACGCCGACGCACTGCTGACAGCGGGGCGTGAGGACGAGGCGCGCGAGTGGTTCGCCAAGGCGGTGGAGGCGGACCGGGACGGCAGCACGGACGCTTCCGAGCGGCTCGCGGAGCTGGACGGGGTCGAGTTCGTCGACGCTCTGGACGGGGACGAGGAGGGTTCGACGGAATCCGTCGAGGCGCCTGGGAGCCTGGAGGACCCCGAGGCGGTGGCGGCCGACGAGACCGCGGTCGCGGCCGAGGGGACTGCGAGTGAGGAGCGCGCCGCCCAGGAGTCCGACGCACCGGAGTCCGACGTTCCGGAGTTCGGCGCAGCGGAGTCCGGCGTTCCGAAGTCTGACGCTGTGAAGTCCGACGCGCCGGAGTCCCCGGGCGGTGAGGGGGCGGCAGCCGCGGTGGACCGCGCCGAGGCCGAGGCCGAGCCCGACAAGGGCTGAGTGGGAGAAAGGGCGGCGTCCCGGGGAAATCCCCGGGACGCCGCCCTTTCTGCGTTTCGGTGACCGGTCTCAGTTGACGTCGAGGCTGCGCAGGACCAGGCCGGTGGCCGGCTTGGGGCCGAAGGACGTGGACTTGCGGGGCATCGTGACGCCCTGCCGGGCCAGGTCCCGTACGACTTCCTCGCGGACGGGGTGCATGAGGACCGCGGTGGCGTCGTGCCGTTCGGCCTGCTCCACGGCGGCCTCCGTGTCGTGGATGTACGCGATGTCCTCGGGGGCGTCCGGGATGTGCCAGACGTGGGCGAGGAGCGTCTCGTGCAGGACGGTCGCGTCCAGGGTCCGCCAGGCATCCGGGCGGTCCCGGCGGACCGTGCGGGAGAGTAGGCCGGGGTCGGGGCGGTCCAGCAGATGGTACGAGCCGTCGCCGGCCAGCAGGAACGCGTTGCCGGAAGCGGCGGCTGCGGCCAGGGCGTCCAGGGCCTCGGGGAGGGTCTTGTCCAGGTGCCGTACGCGGAAGGAGTCGCCGACCGCCGCGAGGGCCCCGGAAACCGGCAGGCGGTGCAGCAGACGATGGATCGCGCGGACCTGGAGCGGATAGCGGGCGGTGTCGACGAGAAGGACGAGGCCGAAGTCCCAGGGGGAGGAGACGGTGCCGTGTTCCTCCTGGAGGCGGAGGTACGTCGCCCAGCGGTGGTGACCGTCGGCGATGAGGGCCTGGCGGTGGGAGAGGTCCGTGGTGACGGTGGCGATCTCGGCCGGGTCGGTGAGGGACCACAGCCGGTGGTGGAAGCCGTCCTCGGTGGTGGTGGACAGCAGCGGGGGGCGGGAGAGGGCGGCGTCGATCGCGTCGGTGGTGCCGGTCGGCCCGTCGCTGCGGTAGGTGAGGAGGAGCGGCTCCAGGTTGGCCGCCGTGGCGCGCATCAGAGCGGCGCGGTCCTCGACGACGTGCGGCATGACGTCCTCGTGCGGCAGGACGACGCCCTGCTCGCGGTGGGACAGTGCGAGCGAGCCGATGACGCCGCGCTGGAGGAGGTCTCCGCGGGCCTGCTCGTACACGTACAGGGCCGGTTCGGCGTCGGGGGCGAGAACGCCCTCGTCGAGCCAGGTCCTGAGCGTGTCGGCGGCCTGCTCGTGGCGGGCGGACGCGGTGTCGGCCTGCGGGAGGATCAGCCGGACGATGTTGTGCGGATCCGCGGACTCCAGATGGAGCAGGCCGTCCGGGCGGACCACCACGTCGTACGGCGGAGAGGTCACGGCGGCCAGGCTGCCGACCTCCTCCGGGACATAGCGAAGCCCGCGCAGGGGGACCAGTCGCAGGCCGTGGTCCTCGGGCGGCCCAGGTGTGCTCATTGGTGCATGGTAAATGGGGTGGGCAGATGGGTGATGATCGGGGGAGAAGCAGCGGAACGAGGAGCGGAAGAGATATGGGCCAGCAGCCGAGCAGGACGCGTCCGGGCAGCAGTGGGACGGCGCTGAGTGAGGCCTACGACACGGCGCTGCTGGACCTCGACGGGGTGGTGTACGCCGGTGGCGAGGCCATCGCGCACGCGGCGGACGCGCTGGGCACCGCGCGGGACGGCGGCATGCACCTCGCGTACGTGACCAACAACGCGTTGCGCACCCCGGAGGCCGTGGCCGCGCATCTGACGGAACTCGGGGTGCCCGCGCTGCCGAGTGACGTGATCACCTCCGCGCAGGCCGTCGCGCGGCTGATCGCCGAGCAGGTCCCGGCGGGGGCGAGGGTGTTGGTGATCGGCGGCGAGGGGCTGCGGGTCGCGCTGCGGGAGCGGGGCCTGGTGCCGGTGGACTCGGCGGAGGACTCGCCGGTGGCGGTGGCACAGGGGTACGGGGGACCGGACATGCCGTGGGGCCGTTTCGCGGAGGCCTCTTACGCGATCCGCGCGGGCGTGCCGTGGTTCGCGTCGAACACCGACCTGACCATCCCCGGTGCGCGGGGGATCGCGCCGGGGAACGGCGCGGCCGTCGAGGTGGTACGGATCGCCACGGGCGCGGAGCCGCAGGTGGCGGGCAAGCCGTTGCCGCCGATGCACCGGGAGACGATCCTGCGCACCGGGGCGCGACGGCCGCTGGTCGTGGGCGACCGGCTGGACACCGACATCGAGGGTGCGAACGCCGGGGGCGTCGACTCCCTGCTGGTTCTGACGGGGGTGACGGATGCGGCGCAGCTGCTGGCGGCGGAGGCGAAGTACCGGCCGACGTATGTGGACGCGGATCTGCGGGGGCTGCTCTCCGGGCAGCCGGAAGTGGTCGCCGGAGAGGAGCAGTTCACGTGCGGGGGGTGGACCGCTTCGGTGCGTGGGGACGCGCTGACGGTCGAGGGGGAAGGACGGGAGATGGACGGGCTGCGGGCGTTGTGCGCGGCGGCCTGGAGTGAGGCGGGGGTGGCGGGCTGCGGGTTGGACGCGGGGGAGGCGTTGAAGAGGGTGGGGTTGGGGTAGAGGGCGGGATCTGCCGGGGGTGGGCGGGCGAGCGGGCAAGCGGACGGGACTGGCGGTGGGCCTGGTGGCGGGGGTGGGCTTGGCGGTGCGGGTTCGCGTGCGGGTGCGGGTCCGCGTGCGGGGAGCGGGGGCGCCTGGGGCAGAAGGGGGCACCTCCGGTGGGGGCCGCCCCCTTGCCCGCCCGTTCCGCCCCCGGGGGGCGGCCCCGCCGCCCAAGGGGGGCGCTGGCGTGGGGTGTGGGCCCGTCGCCCGAGGGGGCTGGTGGGATGTGGCCCCGGTGCCCAGGAGGGCGGGTGTGGAAGCGTGGTCCCGTCGCTCAAGAGCGGTGGTGTCGAGGGTGGCGCGGCTGATCGGGGGCTGCGGGGGCGGGTCTGCGGGGCTGGGTGTCGGTTAGGCTAACCTAACCGGGTGTTGGTCGACAGTCCCCCCGAACAGAGCGTGGAGCACGGCTCCGCTCCGTCCCCCCGGAACCTTCGGAAACGCAACGCGGTGCGGGCTGCCGGGTTGGTCGTTTCGCTGGGCGTTCTGGTGCTCGTGATGCTGGCGAGCATTGCCGTCGGCGCCAAGACGATCCCGTTCGAGGACGTGTGGCACGGGCTCGCGCACTACTCCGGCACCGGGGACGACGTGATCGTCCGGGACGTGCGGGTGCCGCGCACGATCCTCGGCGTCCTCGCCGGGGCCGCGCTGGGCACGGCCGGGGCCGTGATGCAGGGGCTGACCAGGAACCCGCTGGCCGAGCCGGGGATCCTCGGGGTGAACGCCGGAGCGTCCGCGGCCGTCGTGTCGGCGATCAGTTTCCTCGGGGTGACCTCGCTCACCGGGTACGTCTGGTTCGCCTTCCTCGGGGCGGGGGCCGTCTCCGCGCTGGTGTACGTGCTCGGCGGCAGCCGGGGGGCCACGCCGGTGCGGCTCGCGCTCGCCGGCACGGCGGCCACCGCCGCGCTCTACGGCTACGTCAACGCCGTACAGCTGCTGGATTCGGCGGCGCTGGAGCGGCTGCGGTTCTGGACCGTGGGGTCGCTCGCGTCGGCGGACATGGCGGTCGTCGGAAAGGTGTGGCCGTTCATCGCCGTCGGGCTGGTGCTCGCGCTGCTGCTCGCCCGGCCGCTCAACGCGATGGAGATGGGCGAGGACAGTGCGCGGGCCCTGGGCGTCCACCTGACGAGGACCCGGATCCTGTCGATGGTCGCCGTGACGCTGCTGTGCGGCGCCGCGACCGCCGCGTGCGGGCCGATCGTGTTCATCGGGCTGATGGTGCCGCACCTGGTGCGGGCCGTCACCGGGCCCGACATGCGCTGGATCCTGCCGTACGCCGCGGTGCTGGCACCCGTACTGCTGCTGGGCTCGGATGTGGTGGGGCGGGTCGTGACCAGCCCTTCGGAGCTTCAGGTGGGCATCGTGACGGCACTGATCGGCGGACCCGTCTTCATCCACCTGGTGCGTCGGCGGAGGATGGGGCAGCTGTGAGTACCACCAGGACCGCCGAGAGGGACCCGGCAGTGCGGCGGGCCCCGGCTCGTGCGGTGCGATCCCGTGGCGGGCTGTCGTTGCGGCTGGACGTACGGGCGGTCGTCGCGTCACTCGTGATCACGGCCGTGGCGCTGGCCGGCGGCATCGTGGTCATCGGCAGCGGCGACTTCCCGATGACGCCCGGTGAGGTCGTCTCGACGCTGCTCGGCGACGGGCTGCCCGCCCAGGAGTTCATCGTCCGGGAGCTGCGGCTGCCGCGCGTGCTGACCGCGCTGCTGGTCGGCGCGGCCCTCGGCCTGTCCGGGGCCGTCTTCCAGTCGATCTCCCGCAACCCGCTGGGCAGCCCCGACGTGCTGGGCTTCGGGCAGGGGGCGACCGTCGGCGCGCTCGTCGTGATCGTGCTGTTCCAGGGGAACAGCTGGGCCGTCGCGGCCGGAGCGCTGGCCGGCTGCCTGCTGACGGGCGTGCTGGTGTACGTACTGGCGTGGAAGCGGGGAGTGCACGGCTACCGCCTGGTGCTGGTCGGCATCGGGGCCGCCGCCATGCTGACCGCCGTCATGCAGTACCTGCTGACCAAGGCCGACCTGGTGGACGCGACCCGGGCGGTGCTGTGGATCACCGGGACCCTGGACGGGCGCGGCTGGGAACAGGTGCTGCCGCTGGCCGCCGTCTGCGCCGTGCTCGTTCCGCTGGTGCTCGGGCACGGGCGGGCGCTGCGGATGATGGAGATGGGCGACGATGCGGCGTACGCGCTGGGCGTGCCGGTGGAGCGGGCGCGGGTGGTGCTGATCCTGTGCGCCGTACTGCTGATGGGCGTCGCGACGTCGGCCGCCGGGCCGATCGCCTTCGTGGCGCTGAGCGCGCCGCAGCTCGCGCGCCGGGTGACGCGGTCGCCGGGACCGAACCTGATGCCGTCCGCGCTGATGGGCGCGGCACTGCTGGTGGTCGCCGACTGGGCGGCCCAGCAGGCGTTCGGGGAGCGGCAGCTGCCGGTGGGAGTGGTGACCGGAGTGGTGGGCGGCTGCTATCTGCTGTGGCTGCTGGTGACGGAGCGCAAGGCGGGACGGATATGAGCGGGAACGACGTCAGGAGCGGTACGTCCATGCAGCGACTCGTCGCGGAATCGGTGACCCTCGGCTACGACGAGCGGATCATCGCGGAGGATCTGTCGGTCGAGATACCGGACAACTCCTTCACGGTCGTCGTCGGGCCCAACGCCTGCGGCAAGTCGACGCTGTTGCGGGCCCTGTCGAGGATGCTGAAGCCCGCGCAGGGGCGGGTCCTGCTCGACGGGCAGGCGATCGGGACGATGCCAGCCAAGAAGGTCGCCAGGACGCTGGGGCTGCTGCCGCAGTCGTCGGTGGCACCCGACGGAATCACCGTCGCCGATCTGGTCGCGCGCGGACGCTACCCGCATCAGGGGCTGCTGCGGCAGTGGTCGCCCGAGGACGAGCGGATCGTCGAGGAGTCGATGGCGGCGACCGGGGTCGGCGAACTCGCGGAGAGATACGTCGACGAGTTGTCCGGAGGACAGCGCCAGCGGGTGTGGATCGCGATGGCGCTGGCCCAGCAGACGCCGCTGCTGCTGCTCGACGAGCCGACCACGTTCCTCGACATCCAGCACCAGATCGACGTCCTGGACCTGTGTGCGGAACTCCACGAGACCCAGGGGCGCACCCTGGTCGCCGTGCTCCACGACCTGAACCACGCCGCGCGCTACGCCACGCACCTGATCGCGATGCGGGACGGCAGGGTCGTGGCCGAGGGGGCGCCGGCGGACGTGGTCACGGCGGAGCTGGTGGAGCGGGTCTTCGGGCTGAAGTGCCAGGTCATCGACGATCCGGAGACCGGGACCCCGCTGGTGGTACCGGCGGCGCGGAAGGCCCGTACCCCCGTCGACGCGACGGTTACAGCAGCTTCCTGAGATGCAGGAGGTCGCGGAAACCGGCCTCCAGCCGTACCCGGCCGGACGCCCAGGCCTTCGCGAAGTTCAGGTCGCCGTCGACCATCGCGACCAGGTCGTCACCGGTCATCGCCAGGCGGATCTGGGCGCGCTCGCGGGGCGGGCCGGGGGTGGTGTCGTCGACGGTGATCCGGCCGTCGGTCAGCCGGCCGGTGAAGGTCGTGTCGAGGTCCGTCACGTGGCAGCTGAGCGAGCGGTCGAAGCCCGCGACGCCGCGCACGCCGTCGTGTTCGGACCGGGTGAGATTGTCCGAAAGCCTGTCGAGTGCGCCGCGGCACTCCTGAGTGGTCGCCATCAACGCCGACCGTACCTCAGGGCTTCGGGGTAGCGTCGTGACCATGCACCTTGAGGAAGCACAGGGCGGCGGAGCAGCGGCGGAGGCAACCGGGGCCGAGAGCGCCGGGGCCGCCGGCGCGGCGGCCCACGACCCGGCCGCCCCGGCGCCGCTCGGCGTCGCGCGCAGCGCCACCGGGCACCTCGGGGTGGACGCCGTCCTGGAGCGGCTGGCCGATGTCGACCACCTCACGGCGGACGGACACATCGAGGTGTACGAGGATGTACACCGGGGGCTGCGCGAGACGCTCACCGCACTCGACGCACGCCCGGGACCTCCGGCGACCCCTGCACCAGGGGCTTCCCCGCACGACATCAGGAGCTGAACGAGAAGTGGCAGGAGTGGCACGCCGCCGCCTGGACGCCGAGCTGGTCCGCCGGAAGCTCGCCCGTTCGCGGGAGCACGCGAGCCAGCTGATCGCCGCGGGCCGGGTCAAGGTCGGCGGAGCGGTGGCGAGCAAGGCCGCGACGCAGGTCGAGACGGCCGCCGCGCTGGTGGTCCTCAAGGACGACGACGACCCGGACTACGTGTCGCGCGGCGGGCACAAACTGGCCGGCGCGCTGGCCGCCTTCACCCCGCTGGGACTGACGGTGCAGGGGCGGCGGGCGCTGGACGCCGGGGCCTCCACGGGCGGCTTCACGGACGTGCTGCTGCGGGCCGGCGCCGGGCACGTGGTGGCCGTGGACGTCGGCTACGGCCAGCTGGCGTGGTCGTTGCAGTCCGATGGGCGGGTCACCGTCAAGGACCGTACGAACGTCCGCGAGATGACCCTGGAGACGCTCGACGGGGAGCCGGTCGACCTCGTCGTCGGCGACCTCTCGTTCATCCCGCTGGGCCTCGTGCTGCCCGCGCTGGCGCGGTGCGCGGCCCCCGACGCGGACCTGGTGCTGATGGTCAAGCCGCAGTTCGAGGTCGGCAAGGAGCGGCTGGGCAGCGGGGGAGTGGTGCGCAGCACCGAACTGCGCGCCGACGCCGTGCGGAACGTGGCCCGCCAGGCGTGGGGACTCGGGCTCGGCGTGCGGGGCGTGACGGCCAGTCCGCTGCCCGGCCCGTCCGGAAACGTCGAGTACTTTCTGTGGCTGAAGGCCGGTGCACCCGAGCTGGACCCGGCGGACGTGACTCGTGCAGTGGCGGAGGGGCCTCGGTGACCACAACAGGGACGAGCGGAACGTCGGGCGCGCCGGACGCGGCACGGGTACTGGACCCCGCCGCGGAGCGCACCGTGTTCCTGCTCGCGCACACCGGGCGGCCCGCCGCCATCCGCAGCGCCGAACTCGTCGTCGAAGGGCTGCTCAAGAGCGGCCTGGGCGTCCGGCTGCTGGAGTCGGAGGCGGTCGACCTGCCGCTGCCCTCCTCCGTGGAGACGGTCGTCGAGGCGACCCCCGACGTCCTCGACGGCTGTGAGCTGCTGATCGTCCTCGGCGGCGACGGCACACTGCTGCGCGGCGCGGACATCGCCCGCGCCTCCGGAGTGCCGATGCTCGGCGTCAACCTCGGCCGGGTGGGCTTCCTCGCGGAGGCGGAGCGCGACGACCTGGACAAGGTCGTCAAGCGGGTCGTCTCCCGGTCGTACGACGTCGAGGAACGCATGACGATCGACGTCCTCGTGCACGACAACGGGGAGGTCCTGCACCGCGACTGGGCCCTCAACGAGGCGGCGGTGCAGAAGGTCTCGCCGGAGCGGATGCTGGAGGTCGTCCTGGAGATCGACGGGCGGCCGGTCACCGGATTCGGCTGCGACGGGATCGTGTGCGCCACGCCGACCGGCTCCACGGCGTACGCCTTCTCGGCCGGCGGGCCCGTCGTCTGGCCCGAGGTGGAGGCGCTGCTGATGGTGCCGATCAGCGCGCACGCCCTGTTCGCGAAGCCGCTGGTGACCTCGCCGACGTCGGTGCTGGCGGTTGAGATCCAGCCGCACACCCCCGCCGGGGTGCTCTGGTGCGACGGGCGGCGGACGGTGGAGCTGCCGTCGGGGGCCCGGGTGGAGGTGCGCCGGGGCGCGGTGCCGGTGCGGCTGGCACGGCTGCACCAGGCGTCGTTCACGGACCGGCTGGTCGCCAAGTTCGCCCTGCCGGTGTCGGGGTGGCGCGGGGCGCCGCACTGAACCGTCGGCCGGGTTCTGGCCGGTGCTCGCATCCGTCATTCGTACGTACGTCGACCGGACGGCCGTTCTGTCACCCGTATCGGGGTCTTCCCTGCCCGCGGGTGGGGGTTTGAGCAGGGTCCGGGGGGATTCGGGAGGCCCGCGGAGGCGGCGGGCGGGCGGGGCCCGTCGCACGGTGGCCTCCGGACCTCGTATGGTCGTGTCCGTGTTGGAGGAGATGCGGATACGGTCGCTCGGAGTCATCGACGACGCTGTCGTCGAGCTGTCACCAGGCTTCACGGCGGTGACCGGCGAGACCGGAGCCGGCAAGACCATGGTCGTCACCAGTCTCGGGCTGCTGCTCGGAGGCCGGGCCGACGCTGCGCTGGTCCGGGTCGGGGCCAAGGCGGCGGTGGTGGAGGGGCGGCTCACGATGCGCCCCGGCGAACCCGCCGCGCTGCGCGCCGAGGAGGCCGGGGCGGAACTCGACGACGGAGCGCTGCTCATCAGCAGGACGGTTTCTGCCGAGGGGCGTTCGCGCGCCCACCTCGGCGGGCGCTCGGTCCCGGTGGGGCTGCTCGCGGAGCTGGCGGACGACCTCGTCGCCGTGCACGGCCAGACCGACCAGCAGGGATTGCTGCGGCCGTCCCGGCAGCGCAAGGCCCTGGACCGTTTCGCGGGTGACGCCGTCGCCGTGCCGCACGCCAAGTACACCGTCGCCTTCCGCCGCCTGAAAGCGGTCTCGGCGGAACTGGACGAGATCACCACGCGCGCGCGTGAGCGGGCCCAGGAGGCCGATCTGCTGCGCTTCGGCCTGGAGGAGATCGCCGCTGTCGAGCCCCTCGCCGGCGAGGACACCGAACTCGCCGCCGAGGCCGAACGGCTCGGGCACGCGGAAGCGCTGGCCTCCGCCGCGGCGCTCGCGCACGCCGCCCTCGCGGGCAACCCCGAGGACCCGGAGGGCGTCGACGCCAACACCCTCGTCGCGGGCGCCCAGCGGTCCGTCGACGCGGTGCGCGCGCACGACCCGGCGCTGGCCGCCCTCGCCGAGCGGATCGGCGAGATCGGCATCCTGCTCGGCGACGTCGCGGGCGAGCTCGCCGGATACGCCGACAACCTGGACGCCGACCCGCTGCGGCTGGCCGCCGTCGAGGAGCGCAGGGCCGCCCTCACCCAGCTCACCCGCAAGTACGGCGGGTCCGAGGGCGATGTGGCGGGAGTGCTCGCCTGGTCGCAGGAGGGCGCGGCCCGGCTCACGGAGCTGGACGGCGACGACGACCGGATCGACGAGCTGACGGCCGAACGGGACGTCCTGCGGGACGAACTGTCCGGTCTGGCACAGGCCCTGACCGACGCCCGTACGGAAGCGGCGGCACGTTTCGCCGACGCCGTCACCGCCGAGCTGGCCTCCCTCGCCATGCCGCACGCCCGGGTGACCATCGACATCCGGCAGACCGAGGACGCCGAGCACGGCATCGAGGTCGGCGGGCGGCGCGTCGCCTACCACGCGTCCGGCGCGGACGAGGTCGAACTGCTGCTCGCCCCGCACCCCGGAGCACACCCGCGCCCCATCGGCAAGGGCGCGTCCGGCGGCGAGCTGTCGCGCGTGATGCTCGCGGTGGAGGTCGTGTTCGCCGGCGCGGACCCGGTGCCCACCTACCTCTTCGACGAGGTCGACGCGGGGGTCGGCGGCAAGGCGGCCGTCGAGGTCGGGCGGCGTCTGGCGAAGCTCGCGAGGTCGGCGCAGGTGGTCGTGGTGACGCATCTGCCGCAGGTGGCGGCGTTCGCGGACCGGCAGCTGCTGGTGGAGAAGACCCACGACGGCTCGGTGACCCGAAGCGGCGTGACCGTCCTGGAGGGCGAGGACCGGGTGCGGGAACTGTCCCGGATGCTGGCCGGCCAGGAGGACTCCGAGACGGCGCGGGCGCATGCCGAGGAACTGCTCGCCACCGCGCGGGCGGACGTGTAGGGGCCTGCCTCCGGCCCGCAGCGCAGACGTAGGCTCGTGATCATGAGCGTGGGTCGAAGCGGGTTCGGTGGCCGGGTTTTCGGGACGGTGGCGGCGGGCGGGGTCACCTCGTGCGTACGCCGGGGCATGCGCCGCCGGCCTCCGGGGGAGGCCGCCCTGTGGGAGCGGAAGAACTTCCGGGGCGCGGTGGTCGACCTGTACGCGGGCCCGGCCGTCGCCCTCGGTTCCGCCGCCGCCGTCGCGCTCGCACCGGGGGTTTCCGGGCGGGCGCGGGCGGCCACGGTGCTCGCCGTGCTCGCGGCCGGCGGCTGCGGGGCGTACGACGACCTGGCGGGCCGCGACGACCCGCGACGTGGCTTCCGCGCACACCTGGGCGCCCTGCGGCGGGGCGAGATCACCAGCGGTGCGGTCAAGCTGCTGGGCATCGGCGCGGCCGGGCTCGTGGCGGGCGCGCTCCTCAAGCGACACGCCGTGGACCGCATGCTGGCGGGCGTGGTCGTCGCGGGCACCGCGCACCTGGTCAACCTGGTGGACGTACGGCCGGGCCGGGCGGCCGGGGCGGTGCTCGTCCTCGGGGCGCCGGGGCTGGTGAGGCGCGGCGACGCCGGGGTGCTCGCGGGCGCTCCCGTGGGGGCCGCCGCCGCGGTGCTGGAGGACGACCTCGGGCGGCGCACCATGCTGGGCGACACCGGGGCGCACGCACTGGGAGCCGGGCTCGGCGCGGCGGTGGCCGCGGGCAACGGCCGTACCGGGCTCGCCCTGCACGCCGCCGCGCTGATCGCCGCCGCCGTGTGCGGCGACGGGGTCAGCCGTGCGGCGGGGGCGCGCTGAGGGAAACCGTCCGCGCGAGGGACCGAGAAGCGGGACCGGGCCGCCCGCGCGGAGGGGAGCGGGGGCCGCCCGCGCGGAGGTCAGCACCTGACCGGCGCTCACCCGCGGCGGAGGGCAGGGCTGAACCCGCGCTCACTCGTGCGGGTGGTCGTGGGCATGAAGTGACCGGACCCGGGCATCTGTGGCGCCCCGGCGGCCGTCGGGGCTGGCATCCTTGGCGCCGAGACGCGCACCTGCGCGGCGGAAGACGCGCGGGCACGCCCGGATCTCTGCTACAAGTGCCCTTTCCCAGCCCGGTTGCGCACCGCGAGCGCGGTGCGCCGTACCCCATCCAGGAGCACTCGCCACCGTGAGCAGCACCCCGCCCCCGCCGTACGTGCAGTCGCCGCTGAGGGCCGTCCACGTGCTCGGCGGTGGCAGCGCGGGCAGCGGCGCGCACGTCAGGTCGTTGACGGCGGGCCTCGTCGCCAGGGGCGTACGGGTCACCGTGTGCGCCCCGGCCGAGCTGGAGAGCGCCTACGGCTTCGCCGGGGCGGGCGCCGACGTGGTGACCGTCCCCAGACGCGGCGATCCGCTGACCGTGGCCGCGCTGCGGGCCGCGTGCGCACGGGCCGACATCGTGCACGCGCACGGACTGCACGCCGCCGTGCGCTCCGCCTTCGCCCTTGGCGGACGGCTGCGGGCGGACCGGGGACGACTGGGCGTCCGGCTCGCGGGCCCTCCCCCGCTCGTCGTGACCTGGCACACCCGGGCGCACGCCGAAGGCGCCCGCGGCCACGTCGTACGCCTCATGGAGCGCCGTGCCGTGCGGGCGGCCGCCGTCGTGCTCGGCACCTCGTCCGAACTGGTCGACAGGGCCCGGGAGCGCGGGGCGCGCGACGCGCGGCTGGCCCCGGTCACGGTGCCCGCCGTCCGGCCCTCCGAGGACTTCCACGAGGGCAAGGCCAGGGCCGACCTGGGAGCCGTGGACCGCCCGCTGGTGATGGCCGTCGGCAGCCTGGTCCCGCACCGGGGCTACGACGTCCTGCTGGACGCCGCGCGCACCTGGCGGGAGCGGGACCCCGCGCCGCTGCTCACCATCGCCGGGGAGGGCCGCGAGCGGGCCGCGCTCCAGCGCCGCATCGAGGCCGAGGACCTGCCCGTGCAGCTCCTCGGGCAGCGCGAGGACGTCGCCGAGCTGCTCGCCGCCGCGGACGTCGCGGTGCTGCCCAGCCGGTGGGAGGCGCGCTCGGTGCTCGCCCAGGAGGCCCTGCGGGCCGCGGTGCCGCTGGTCGCCACCGAGGTCGGCGGGGTGCCGGAGCTGGTCGGCGACGCCGCTGAGTTCGTACCGTACGGCGACGCCGACGCCCTCGCGCGGACGGTGCTCGCCCTGCTCGACGACCCGGAGCGCCGGGCCCGTCTCGCGGACGCCGGACTGCGGCAGGCGGCGGCCTGGCCGACGGAGGACGAGACGGTGGCGCAGGTGCTCAGCGTGTACGACGAACTGACGGGACTGGCGTAGGGCTCCCCCCGCGCGCCGGGCGCACCCGCACCGCCCGCCGCATCAGGAGGCGTGCCTGCGCGCGCGCAGGGCCAGGCTCAGCGCCAGCACCGTCTGCGGATCGTCGAGGTCGGTGCCCAGCAGCTCGGAGATGCGGGCGAGCCGGTTGTAGAGCGTCTGCCGGTTGAGGTGCAGCTCGCGCGCCGTCTCCGCCTTGCGGCCCGCGTGCGCCAGGTACGTCTCCAAGGTGGGCAGCAGCGGAGGGCGTGAGGTGCGGTCGTGGTCGCGCAGCGGACCGATCGCCCGGTCCACGAACGCCGCCAGGTCCGGATGGTCCCGCAGCCGCCACAGCAGCAGGTCGATGTCGAGGCGGCGGGCGTCGTGCCAGGGCCGTTCGTGCAGCCCCTGCGCCGCCGTCGCCGTCTCCGCCGCGTGCCGCAGACCCGCCGAGGCCGCCGCCCAGCCGCCCGCGACCCCGACGACCACGACCGGCGGGTGCGCGCCCGCCCTGTCCAGCCCGGCCCGCTCGACACCGGCCCGCAGGGCCGCCGCGACCCGGTCGGCGACGGCCGTGCGCTCCGCCTCCGCGCGCAGCCCGAGCAGCAGCGGAACACGCCCCTCCACCGGGCGCACGCCGAGCAGCACCGGCACCCCGACCGACGACAGCTCCTCCAAGAGCGCCCGCGTCAGCACCGACCAGTTTCCGGGCGGCGACAGCTCGGCGGCCAGGCGCATCACCACCGGCAGCAGCGGCCCCTCGCCCGGCTTGAAGCCCAGCACCCGGGCCTGCGCGGGGGCCTCCTCCGCCGGGATGCGGCCCTGTGCCAGGTCGGTGAGGAAGTCGCCGCGCCCACGTGCCGCCAGCTCCTCCTCCTGACGTGCCTGCATCAGGACGACGGCGAGGATGCCCGCGGCCCGCTCGGCGGCGATCCGGTGCACCGGCAGGAGCGGGTTCGTCACCCCCAGCAGGGCCAGCCGGGCCCGTACCGAACCCGCGCCGTGCCCGCCGCCGGGAACGTCCACCAGGACGCCGTGGGCGGGCGGCCCCGACTCGCGGACCTCACGCTGACCGCGCAGCCCCTCCCAGACCTGGAGCGGGTCGGCGCCCCCGGTGTCCTTGGCGGTGGGCCCCGCCGCGTACAGCAACTGCCCGTCGGCGGTCTCCAGGAAGACCGGGTTGGCCGTGAAGTCGGCCAGGATCCCCAGCACCTGCGGGATCCCGCCGCCGTCCAGCAGCGCCCCGGTGCAGTGGCGGTGCACCTCCTCGGCGCGGCGCAGCAGCGTGTAGTGGCCGTTGACGATCTCGGTGTGGACCTCTTCGGTGACGGACACGAACGGCACCTCGCGGTGCAGCTGGACGAGCGGCAGCCCGGCCGTCCGGGCGGTCTCCACCAGCGTCGGGGGCAGCCGGCCGAAGCGCGGCCCCAGCTCGACGACCAGGGCGGCGATGCCCCGCTCGGCCAGCCTGCGTACGAAGGCACGCTGCTCGGCGGGGCGGGTGCCCAGGCCGAGGCCCGTCGTCAGCAGGAGTTCGCCGCCCTTGAGGAGCGAGGCGATGTGGGGGACCTCCCCGGCGTGCACCCAGCGCACCGTCCGGTGGAGCCGGTCGGCACCCGCCACCACCTCGGGGAGCCCGCTGCGGAGTCCCGGCAGTTCGAGCGCCCTTTGCACGGTGATTCCGCCCTGCGTGTCCATGGACCGGGACGGTACCCGCGCGCCCGATTCCAGAACATCACCGCGCGGTCGCCGGTCGGGACGGCCTGCCCCGCCCCCCGACAACTCGTCGCGGCCACCCACGAATTGGGGGACCCCGTGCCCGGTGTGGCGTACATCACCCCGGGGCGCGCACGCCGGGACGTCCGGCGCGTCGCGGAGCACACCGGCCACGTCTGCCGGGGCTTCGCTCCGGGCGACGCGCACGCGGGGTCCGCGCCGCCCGGAGCGTCCAGTTCCTCGAAGTGGGCGCTCAGCCCCCGTAGGCGCCGCTCGCCGTCAGCCGCAGCGCCGTGTCGATCAGCGGCACGTGGCTGAAGGCCTGCGGGAAGTTGCCGACCTGGCGCTGGAGGTGGGAGTCCCACTCCTCGGCCAGCAGACCGAGGTCGTTGCGCAGCCCCAGGAGCTTCTCGAAGAGCCTGCGGGCCTCGTCGACCCGCCCGATCATCGCCAGATCGTCCGCCAGCCAGAACGAGCAGGCCAGGAACGCGCCCTCGTCGCCCTCCAGGCCGTCCACGCCCGCGTCCTCGCCGGCCGTCGGGTAGCGCAGCACGAAGCCGTCCGGGGTGGACAGTTCCCGCTGGATCGCCTCGATGGTGCCGATGACGCGCTTGTCGTCCGGCGGCAGGAAGCCCATCTGCGGGATGAGCAGCAGGGAGGCGTCCAGCTCCTGGGAACCGTAGGACTGCGTGAAGGTGTTGCGCTCCGGGTCGTAGCCCTTCTCGCAGACGTCGCGGTGGATCGTCTCGCGCAGTTCGCGCCAGCGCTCCAGCGGGCCGTCCGCGTCGCCCGACTCGATCAGCTTGACCGTGCGGTCCACAGCCACCCAGGCCATCACCTTGGAGTGCACGAAGTGGCGGCGCGGGCCGCGCACCTCCCAGATGCCCTCGTCGGGCTCGTTCCAGTGGTCCTCCAGGTAGCGGATCAGCTTGAGCTGGAGGAGGGAGGCGTAGTCGTTGCGGGCCAGACCGGTCATGTGCGCCAGGTGCAGGGCCTCGGTGACCTCGCCGTACACGTCGAGCTGGAGCTGCCCGGCGGCGCCGTTGCCGACGCGGACGGGACCGGAGTTCTCGTAACCCGGCAGCCAGTCCAGTTCGGCCTCGCCCAGCTCGCGCTCGCCGGCGATGCCGTACATGATCTGGAGGTTCTCGGGGTCGCCCGCGACCGCCCGCAGCAGCCACTCGCGCCACGCGCGTGCCTCCTCGCGGTAGCCGGTGCGCAGCAGCGAGGAGAGCGTGATCGCGGCGTCGCGCAGCCAGGTGTAGCGGTAGTCCCAGTTGCGGGAGCCGCCGATGTCCTCCGGGAGGGAGGTGGTGGGGGCCGCGACGATGCCGCCGGTGGGGGCGTACGTCAGGGCCTTCAGCGTGATCAGCGAGCGGACCACGGCCTCGCGGTAGGGCCCGTGGTACGTGCAGTGCTCCACCCACTCCCGCCAGAAGTCGACGGTGAGCTGCAGCGCGCCCTCGGGGTCGGGAAGCGGCGGCGCCTCCTTGTGCGAGGGCTGCCACTGGATGGTGAAGGCGAGCCGCTCACCGGGGCCGACCGTGAAGTCGGAGTGCGTGGTGAGGTCCTGGCCGTGCGTCTCGACGTCCGTGTCCAGCCAGACGGAGTCGGGTCCCGCGACCGCGACCGTACGGTTGTCGACCCGGTGCACCCAGGGGGTCACCCGGCCGTAGCTGAAGCGCATGCGCAGCGCCGAGTGCATCGGCACGCGGCCGCTGATGCCCTCGACGATTCTGGTCATCTGCGGTGCGCCGTCGCGAGGTGGCATGAAGTCCGTCACCCGGACCGTGCCCCGGGGGGTGTCCCACTCCTGTTCCAGGATGAGGGAGTCCCCGCAGTAGCGGCGGCGGGAGGCCACGGGAGCCTCGCTGCCCTCCGGATAGGTGGGTCCGATCCGCCAGAAGCCGTGCTCCTCGGTTCCGAGGAGCGCGGCGAAGACGGCATGGGAGTCGAAACGGGGCAGGCACAGCCAGTCGACTGAGCCGTCCCGGCAGACCAGCGCCGCTGTCTGCATGTCTCCGATGAGTGCGTAGTCCTCGATGCGCCCGGCCACGTGCAATCTCCAGTCGAACGGCCACGTCCACCCCCGTTCGGAAGGGGGCCTCTGCGGTCAGGGGATCTTCGACGACGAGCTTCGGGGTCCGGGAGCGGGCGGGGTTGGTGCCTTCGCCACCGGCCGGCTCGCAGCGATGTTCCGTGAAGGATACGTCGCACGGGGCTCATCCGCGTGAGGTGGTCGCAAGGTGGGGGGACCGAACGGGTGAGGCACAGGTGGTTCCGGTGTGATCGTAGGGTGAAGGTGGATCGAACAAGCGGCCGCAGTGCTGACCGTTCGGGTCCAGTCGGCCCGAAACCGTCTTCACAGGTGCGCGGACGAAGAGGCCGAAATTCCGCGTGCGGCCCGCGTCCTCCGTCGGCCCGCGCCGGACGCCGGAAGCAGCCTCCCGGAGTCACTGTTACCCTGGTAGCCCGTGGAGCGGTGGGCGCAAATCCCCCCGAACCGCAGCGACGGCGCCCCCCGAAATCACCGGTGAATGAACCGATGTGCACCGGTGGGAGGCCGGAAACGCATCCTCACCTCGCGACCACGGGAGCCCCGCCTTGGCCATGCAGCCCGCTGCCTTTAGGAACAACACCGTCTCGACGACCAAGCACATCTTCGTCACCGGGGGTGTCGCCTCCTCCCTCGGCAAGGGTCTGACCGCCTCCAGCCTGGGTGCGCTCCTGAAGGCCCGCGGCCTTCGCGTCACCATGCAGAAGCTCGACCCGTACCTGAACGTCGACCCGGGCACGATGAACCCCTTCCAGCACGGTGAGGTGTTCGTCACCAACGACGGCGCCGAGACCGACCTGGACATCGGCCACTACGAGCGCTTCCTCGACGTCGACCTCGACGGCTCGGCCAACGTCACCACCGGCCAGGTCTACAACACGGTCATCGCCAAGGAGCGCCGCGGCGAGTACCTCGGCGACACCGTGCAGGTCATCCCGCACATCACCAACGAGATCAAGCACCGCATCCGCCGCATGGCCACCGACGACGTCGACGTCGTCATCACCGAGGTCGGCGGCACCGTCGGCGACATCGAGTCGCTGCCCTTCCTGGAGACCGTCCGCCAGGTCCGCCACGAGGTCGGCCGCGACAACGTCTTCGTCGTGCACATCTCGCTGCTCCCCTACATCGGTCCCTCGGGCGAGCTGAAGACCAAGCCGACCCAGCACTCGGTCGCCGCCCTGCGCAGCATCGGCATCCAGCCCGACGCGATCGTCCTGCGCGCCGACCGCGAGGTCCCGACCGCCATCAAGCGCAAGATCTCGCTGATGTGCGACGTCGACGAGGGCGCCGTGGTCGCCGCCATCGACGCCAAGTCGATCTACGACATCCCCAAGGTGCTGCACACCGAGGGCCTGGACGCCTACGTCGTCCGCAAGCTGGACCTGCCGTTCCGCGACGTGGACTGGACCGTCTGGGAGGACCTCCTGGACCGCGTCCACAACCCGCAGCACGAGGTCACCGTCGCGCTCGTCGGCAAGTACATCGACCTGCCCGACGCCTACCTCTCGATCACCGAGGCCATGCGCGCCGGCGGCTTCGCCAACAAGGCCCGCGTCAAGGTCAAGTGGGTCACCTCCGACGACTGCAAGACGCAGGAGGGCGCCCGCAAGCAGCTCGGCGACTGCGACGCCATCCTGATCCCCGGCGGCTTCGGCGAGCGCGGCGTCAACGGCAAGGTCGGCGCCATCCAGTACGCCCGTGAGAACAAGGTGCCGCTGCTCGGCATCTGCCTGGGCCTGCAGTGCATCGTCATCGAGGCGGCCCGCAACCTGGTCGGCATCGAGGACGCCAACTCCACCGAGTTCGACGCCGCCACCGCCCACCCGGTGATCTCCACCATGGAGGAGCAGCTCGCGTACGTCGAGGGCGCGGGCGATTTGGGCGGCACCATGCGCCTGGGCCTCTACCCGGCCAAGCTCGCCGAGGGTTCCCTCGTGCGCGAGGCGTACGGCGACGAGCAGTACGTCGACGAGCGTCACCGCCACCGCTACGAGGTCAACAACTCCTACCGCGCCGAGCTGGAGAAGAAGGCGGGCCTCGTCTTCTCCGGCACGTCCCCCGACAACAAGCTCGTCGAGTACGTCGAGTACCCGCGCGAGGTGCACCCCTACCTGGTCGCCACCCAGGCGCATCCCGAGCTGCGGTCGCGCCCGACCCGTCCGCACCCCCTGTTCGCGGGGCTGGTGAAGGCGGCGGTGGAGCGCCAGCAGGGCAAGTAGTCACAGGCGTTACGGTTGACCGGGGTAAGGGCTTTTCAGGCTCTTGCCCCGGTTTTCTCGTTGCATGGAGGCGTACGTGGCGATCAAGGACACCCCCCAGGAGTGGCAGGTCACCGAGTCGGTGACTCCTTTCGAGGGGGCGAAGACCAGTGTCCGGACCGACCAAGTGGTGATGCCCGACGGGTCGGTGGCGGGCCGTGACTACCAGGTGCACCCCGGCTCGGTCGCCGTCCTCGCCCTGGACGACCAGGGCTGTGTCGCCGTCCTCAGCCAGTACCGCCACCCGGTGCGGCACAAGCTGTGGGAGATCCCGGCCGGACTGCTGGACGTGCCCGGCGAGAACCCGCTGCGCGCCGCCCAGCGCGAGCTGTACGAGGAGGCGCACATCAAGGCGGGGGACTGGCGGGTGCTCGCCGACGTCTACACCTCGCCGGGCGGCTCCGACGAGGCGGTACGGATCTTCCTGGCCCGGGACCTCTCGGAGAGCGAGGGCGAACGCTTCGTGGTGTCCGACGAGGAGGCAGACATGGAGCACGCGCGCGTACCGCTCGCGGAGCTGGTGCGCGGCGCGCTCGCCGGTGAACTGCACAACAACTGTCTGGTGCTCGGTGCGCTCGCGCTCGGCGCGGCACAGGCGGGCGACGGACTGGACGCCCTGCGTCCGGCGGAGGCGCCGTGGCCCGCGCGGCCGTTCTGACCCGCACGGCGGGATCCCTCCGACGAAGGCTCACCAGTCATAACAACTGTTGATCCGATCGGGCGACTTGTCCGCCGCGCTCCCCCCGGATCGTCGCAGAGCGTGAACTAGGCTCGAAAGCGCCCGACCGCAGTCGCGGCGGGGTATGTGCGCAGGCGGACGGGAGCGTGGCCCGTGACGGATCAGGCGGTGGGCAACAGCGGCGCGGCGGCGGTCACGACGACCGCCCCCGCGGCGGGCTCGGCCCACGACTGGGCGACCGGTGAGTTCTTCGGCCGGAAACGGGAGTTGAAGGAACTGCGCGCCGACATCCAGCGCACGGGTCTGGACACCCTCACCGGGCGCAAGGAACCCCGGGCCCGCGTCCTGCTCATCGCGGGGCGCCCCGGCTCCGGGCGCACCGCCCTCGCCGAGGAACTGGCCCGCTCGCTGGCCGGCGACTACCCGGACGGCGCGCTGCGGGCCCGCCTCACCGCCCCGGGCGGCGCACGCGTGCCCACCGAGGAGACGGCGCGCACCCTGCTCGACGAACTGGGCATCGCCGCTCCGGCCGGCGCGGACGCGGACACCCTGTCGGAAATGGTCCGCGAAGCCCTCGCGGTACGCCGGACACTCCTCGTGCTGGACGACGCGGCCGATGCCGAACAGGTCGACCCGCTGCTCCCCGACAACCCGCGATGTCTCGTCGTGGCCACCTCGCAGGGGCCGCTGACCGGCATCCCCGACGTCCGGCCGTGCACGCTCGGCGGGCTCGACACCGCGTCCGCCGTCGCCCTCCTCGCGCACTACACCGGCAAGGTGCGCATCACCGTCGACCCGACGGCCGCCGACGCCCTGGCCGAGGAGTGCGGCGGGCAGCCCGCCGCACTCGTCCTGGTCGGCGGCTGGCTCGCGGCCCACCCCAAGTACTCGGTCCCGGACGTCACCAAGCACCTCCACGACCTTCCCGACGACGCCGAACACGCGCAGGGAGCAGGGCCGTTGGGGCGTGCGCTGCGACTCGTGTACGAGTCGCTGCCGCAGCCGACGGCACGGATACTGCGCCTCCTGGCGCTCGCCCCCGCCGGTTTCGTCGACGCACACACCGCGTCCGCGCTCGCCGGGTGCTCCGTGTCGGCGGCGCAGAGCGCGCTGGACGACTTCGCGGTGCAGGGGCTGCTGCACCCGGCGGGCGAGCAGTACCTCGTACCGGGGTGCCTGGCGCCGTTGCTGCTGAAACTGGCGGAGACTCAGGAACGTCCGGCCGAGAGGCAGTTGGCACGGGCCAGGATGCTGGAACGGACCGTGCGGCAGCTCCAGTCGTGCCGTGCGGTCACCGAACCGGAGGGCTCGGCGGCCCGCAAGAGGCTCGCCGGACTGCCCCGCGCGCTGCGCTTCTCCTCCCCCCAGGACGCCGCCGAGTGGCTGCGCGCCCGCCAGCCCGCACTGCTCGCCGCCGCCCGCGCGGCGGTCGAGGACGGCGAGTTCGACACCCTGGCGCGGCGCCTGGTCGCCGCTCTCGTACGGGCGCTGGCCGCACACCGGGGGACCGAGGCGGCGGCTCCCGAACTGTACGGACTGCACCGGCTGGTGCTCGACGTCGCCGAGCGGCGCGACCTGCACCGCGAGAAGGCCGCGGCACTGCTCAACCTGGCCGACCTGGACGTGCGGACCGGGCGCACCGCGGAGGCCCTGTCCCGGTACCGGGCGGCCCTGGACGCCGGACGGCTCGCCCAGGACCCCTACGCGACGGCCCGCGCCATGGAATCCGTAGGAGGCGCGTACCAGGAGATGGGGGACTACTCGCGCGCCTCGGACTGGTACGGAAGGGCACTCGACCAACGGCTCGCCCGGGGTGAGCGCGAGGACGGGGCGCGCCTGTACGGGCGGCTCGGCGCGGTGCACACCTACGCGGGCCGGTACGGCGAGGCGCTGCGGCAGTGGCGGGCGGCCGCGGCGGCGATGCGGCGGCTCGACGATCTCCCGGGCTACGCAAGGGCGTTGAGCGAGATGGCGCGGGTCCAGGAGTACGCGGGGCGTCCCGAGGAATGCCTGCGCACCTGCCAGGAGGCGGTGGAGTGGGCGCGGCGGGCCGGGGAGACGCGGCTTCAGGCCGCACTCGGGCTGCGGCTCGCCGACACCCTCGACCGGCTCGGCGACCCGACGGCCGCCCGCCTGTACCGGGCCTCGGCGGAGAGACTAATGGAAGAGGCGGTTCCAGCCTACGAAATCAGTAGCGCATCCGTTCGAGGTTGATGCTTTGTAAGGCTAGACAGCTGGAAATCCTTCATTAGACTGGCTTTGCCGCGTCACTCCGTGGCGTTCCCCAGGTATGCCTTCCGTGCCTGGTCATGCAAGGCACTGCCCGTTTTATCCCCCAGATTCCAAGGACCGTGATCGACGTGAAGGTCGGCATCCCCCGCGAGGTCAAGAACAACGAGTTCCGGGTGGCCATCACCCCGGCCGGCGTGCACGAGCTGGTGCGCCACGGCCACCAGGTCGTCATCGAGAAGGGCGCCGGCCTCGGCTCCTCGATCACGGACGCCGAGTACGTCTCGGCCGGCGCCGGCATCCTGGACACCGCCGACGAGGTGTGGGCCTCCGCCGACCTGCTGCTCAAGGTCAAGGAGCCCATCGCCGAGGAGTACCACCGCCTCCGCAAGGACCAGACGCTCTTCACCTACCTGCACCTCGCCGCGTCCCGCGAGTGCACGGACGCGCTGCTGGAGTCCGGCACCACCGCCATCGCGTACGAGACGGTGGAGACCGCGAACCGCGCGCTGCCGCTGCTCGCCCCGATGTCCGAGGTCGCGGGCCGGATCGCCCCGCAGGTCGGCGCGTACCACCTGATGCGCCAGGCCGGCGGCCGCGGCGTGCTGCCCGGTGGCGTCCCCGGCACGGCGGCCGGCAGGGCCGTCGTCATCGGCGGCGGCGTCTCCGGCTGGAGCGCCACCCAGATCGCGGTGGGCATGGGCTTCCACGTGACGCTGCTCGACCGCGACATCAACAAGCTGCGCGAGGCCGACAAGGTCTTCGGCAGCAAGGTGCAGACGATCGTCTCCAACGCCTTCGAGCTGGAGAAGGCCGTCGTCGAGGCCGACCTCGTCATCGGCGCCGTACTGATCCCGGGTGCCAAGGCCCCGAAGCTGGTCACCAACGAGCTCGTCGCCAAGATGAAGCCCGGAAGTGTACTTGTCGACATTGCAATTGATCAGGGCGGTTGCTTCGAGGACTCGCACCCGACCACGCACGCCGAGCCGACGTTCAACGTCCACGAGTCGGTCTTCTACTGCGTGGCCAACATGCCGGGCGCCGTGCCGAACACCTCGACCTACGCGCTGACGAACGCCACGCTGCCGTACATCGTCGAGCTCGCCAACCGCGGCTGGGTCGAGGCGCTGCGCCGGGACCCGGCCCTCGCCAAGGGTCTCAACACCCATGACGGCCAGGTCGTTTACCGCGAGGTCGCGGAGGCGCACGAGCTCCCGCACGTCGCGCTGAACACCCTCCTCGGCTGAGGCGTCAACAGGCGTCGTCAACATCACGTGCCCGGCCGGACCTTGCTCCCGCGAGGTCCGGCCGGCCGCGTCTCCGGGTGCTTTGCGACACTCGCTCAACTCGTCGCGAACGTAACCCTTTAACCGTTTCGCACACCCCTGGAACCAGGCGCATGTGCTTCGCGTACGCCCTCGCGCACCCTTGACACAGAGGGGTTCGGTTGCCGACACATCGACCCGGGTCCGGCGGATTGTGTTGCTGCGGAGCGGTGACACGCCATAGAGTCGGCGACCGTCGGCATGGTGCCACGCTGACCTATCGATAAGTTTCCTGGTCACGTCCCAAGGAGGTAAGACGACTTGTGAATGAGTCGACATTTACTCCCGGAGGTGGTCAACCGGGGACGCCTGCGCAGGGCCAGAGCCCTACAGGGCTCGAAGCTGTCGGCTCGGTCGCGGTCCGCACCTTCGCCACCCATCAGCACATGACGACGACATCCCACCAGAGCATGGACGGCCTACACGTGAACGCCATGGCCGGCGACCAGAGTGGCGATAAGTCCACCACCGGCTTCGCCGACTTCGACGAGGTCCCCCAGGGGCACTTCTACGATCCCGACGCCGAGTACGAGCCCGACCCCGAGTACGCGGCCACCCTCGCCCCCGACGCTGCCCGCCAGCGCCGCGAGCGGATCGGCCCGACCGGACGGCCGCTGCCGTACTTCCCGATCCCCGGACCGCTGACCGATCACGGCCCGGCCAAGATCATCGCGATGTGCAACCAGAAGGGCGGGGTCGGCAAGACCACCTCGACCATCAACCTGGGCGCCGCCCTCGCCGAGTACGGACGCCGTGTCCTGCTCGTCGACTTCGACCCGCAGGGAGCCCTGTCGGTCGGCCTCGGGGTGAACCCGATGGAGCTCGACCTCACGGTCTACAACCTGCTCATGGAGCGGGGCATGTCGGCCGACGAGGTGCTGCTGAAGACGGCCGTTCCCAACATGGACCTGCTGCCCAGCAACATCGACCTCTCCGCCGCCGAGGTGCAGCTGGTCAGCGAGGTCGCGCGTGAGTCGACCCTGCAGCGGGCGCTCAAGCCGCTGATGAACGACTACGACTACATCGTGATCGACTGCCAGCCCTCGCTCGGTCTGCTCACCGTGAACGCGCTGACCGCCGCGCACAAGGTGATCGTGCCGCTGGAGTGCGAGTTCTTCGCGCTGCGCGGTGTGGCGCTCCTCACCGAGACCATCGAGAAGGTCCAGGAGCGGCTCAACCCCGACCTGGAGCTCGACGGCATCCTCGCCACGATGTACGACTCCCGCACGGTGCACAGCCGCGAAGTCCTCGCGCGCGTGGTGGAGGCGTTCGACGATCACGTCTACCACACGGTGATCGGCCGGACGGTGCGCTTCCCGGAGACCACGGTCGCCGGTGAGCCCATCACCACCTACGCCTCCAACTCCGTCGGTGCCGCCGCCTACCGCCAGCTCGCCAGGGAGGTGCTCGCCCGGTGTCACGCCGAGTGAGTCTGCCGGGGGCCGACGAACTGTTCCGCACGACCGGGGGAATGGGACTCCAGTCCGCCAACCGCAGGTCCGGGGCCAACGGCGAGCCGGCCAGGGTCCCGGCGCCCGCGGGTGAACCCGCGGCCCAGGGGCCCGCCGCCGACGCGAGCGGTGAGGGCGCCGGATCCGGCGCCGCCGCCGAGGCCGGACAGCAGCGGACCAGGGCAGCGGAGAGCGCCCCTGCGACGGGAACCGCCGGTCCGGCAGCCGCGGGTGCCACCACGGCCGCGGCGAAGGCCGCCGCCCCCAGGGCCCAGGAGGCCGCTGGAGCGCCCCGTAACGCCGTTCCGGCCGCCACCGGGGCCCAGCCCCGCCGCCGGGGCGGACGGGGCGCCAACCGGCGACCCAGCGGCCGCGAGCGGCACGACGAGAAGATCACCGTCTACGTCTCCGCCGAGGAACTCATGGACCTGGAGCACGCGCGCCTGGTGCTGCGCGGCGAGCACGGCCTGGCCGTGGACCGGGGACGGATCGTCCGCGAGGCGGTCGCCGTCGTACTCGCCGATCTGGAGTCGCGCGGCGACGCGAGCATTCTCGTACGGCGCCTGCGCGGGCGCTGACCGGTGCGGCGGTAGCCTCGCGGCTGCCCCCACCGTGTTCCGCCCGTACCCAGGACCCTCCTTGACGCCGCCCGCCGTTCCCGCCCCCGCCCCCGCTCCCGAAGACGACGCACCCGGCCGCCCCTCGCACCGCCGCCCACTGGGGCGCGGGCCGGGGGCGGAGGGCGTGTCCGGGGCGGCCTCCGAGGGGCCGCGCTCCGGGGCACCCGAACAGGCGCGGCCCGGACCCTCCGGAGAGCCGGGGCCCGGGTCCTCCGAAGAGGCGAGGGGCCGGCCGTCCGAAGGACCGCGTTCCACGCCCACCGAAGAGCCGCCGCCCGAGGCGTCCGACGGGAGGTTCACCGTCCGGCTGGCGAACTTCGAGGGGCCCTTCGACCTGCTGCTCCAGCTGATCTCCAAGCACAGGCTGGACGTCACCGAGGTCGCCCTGTCGAAGGTCACCGACGAGTTCATGGCGCACATCCGCGCCATGGGCACCGACTGGGACCTCGACCAGACGACCGAGTTCCTCGTCGTCGCCGCCACCCTGCTCGACCTGAAGTGCGCCCGGCTGCTGCCGTCCGCCGAAGTCGAGGACGAGGCGGACCTGGCGCTGCTCGAAGCCCGCGACCTGCTGTTCGCCCGACTGCTCCAGTACCGCGCGTACAAGAGAATCGCCGCGATCTTCGAGGAGCGCTGGGAGACCGAGGGGCGGCGCCACCCGCGCACCGTGGGCCTGGAGGAACAGCTCGCCGCGCTGCTGCCCGAGGTGGTCATCGGCATCGGCGCCCAAGGCTTCGCGGAACTGGCCGTGAAGGCCATGCGGCCCAGGCCCGAGCCCCAGGTGTACGTCGATCACATCCACGCCCCCCTGGTGTCCGTTCAGGAGCAGGCAGGGGTCGTGGTGGAACTGCTGCGCGCGCGGGGCGCGGCGAGTTTCCGGGAACTCGTGGAAGACGCACCGGACAACCTCACCGTCGTCGCCCGCTTCCTCGCCCTGCTGGAGCTCTACCGGGAGAAGGCCGTCGAGCTGGACCAGGAGGAGGCGCTCGGGGAGCTGACCGTGACCTGGACCGGCGGCGAGACCGCCGATCCCGTGGTGACGGACGAATTCGATCACGTGACGCAGAAGCAGAACGTGCTGGAGCGGAACGTGCCGGAGCAGGACGTGCTGGACAAGGACGCACGGGAGAAGGACGTGGAGGAGAAGGAGTGAGCGAGCAGGACCTGCGAGGTTCCCTGGAGGCGGTCCTGATGGTCGTCGACGAACCCGCCACGGCAGCGCACCTCGCCCAAGTCCTGGACGCCACGGAACGGGACGTCACGCACACCCTGCGCGCGCTGGCCGACGAGTACACCGGCCAGGGGCGCGGATTCGAGCTGCGACTGGTGGCGGGCGGCTGGCGGTTCTACTCGCGGGCCCGGTACGCGGACGCCGTCGAGGCATTCGTACGGGACGGGCAGCAGGCCCGGCTCACCCAGGCGGCGCTGGAGACCCTGGCGGTGGTCGCCTACCGCCAGCCGGTGTCCCGGTCGCGGGTCTCCGCCGTACGGGGAGTCAACTGCGACGGGGTCGTGCGGACCCTCCTCCAGAGGGGTCTGGTGGCGGAGGCGGGCACGGAACCCGAAACAGGTGCGATCCTGTACAGGACGACGAACTACTTTCTGGAGCGGATGGGCCTGCGAGGCCTGGACGAGCTCCCGGAGCTCGCTCCCTTCCTCCCCGAGGCGGACGCGATCGAGTCCGAGACGCAAGAGGGTGTGCCGTCGTTCGATCCGGACGCCCCGGACACCGACGCAGACGACGACAAGACGGATTTTTGATGCGAAGCAACGGCAGGAACAGCGGCAGCAGCGGCAACGACCGGAACCAGCGGGGTGCGGGTAACGGACGCGGCGGCCCTGCGAGCGGCGGGCGCGGCGGCGCGGGCGGCGGCGGACGCGGTGCGGGCTCCGGCTCGGGCGCGGCGGGCGGCGGACGAGGCGGCTCCGGCGGCCGGGGCGGCTCCGGCTTCGGCGGGTCCGGCGGCGGCCGCGACGGCGGCTTCAGCGCCTCCGGCGGCGGCCGGGGCGGCGCGGGTGGCCGTGGCGGCTCCGGCGGCGGTCGTGGCGGCAGCGGCGGCCGTGAGGGCTTCGGCGGCGGACGCGGTACGTCCGGTGGCGGACGCGAGGGCGGCTTCGGCGCCCCGCGCGACTCCCGCGACGACGAGCGCGAGCAGCGGCCGCGCCGGCCCCGTCCGGAGGAGCGCCGTTACGACGTCGGCCCCTCCGCCACCCACGAGGGCCCCCGCAGCGGCCGGGGCGACTCCGCACGCGGCGGCGCCAAGGGCGGACCGAAGTCCCCGAAGACCCCGCAGAAGCCCGGCCGTCGCGGCAACTACAACGCCGGCGCCTCCCGTCCCCGCGAGCTCGACGCCAAGATCGAGCAGCGCAACCGGGACCGCTACGCGGGCAAGCCCGACATCAAGATCGAGAAGACCTTCCCGGGCGCCGAGCAGGAGGGCGAGCGCCTGCAGAAGATCCTCGCCCGGGCCGGCATGGGCTCGCGCCGCGCGTGCGAGGAGCTCATCGAGCAGGCCCGCGTCGAGGTGAACGGCGAGATCGTCACCGAGCAGGGCCGGCGCGTCGACCCGCACAAGGACGAGATCAAGGTCGACGGCCTCACCGTCGCCGCCCAGTCCCACCTCTTCTTCGCGCTGAACAAGCCCGCGGGTGTCGTCGCGACGATGGGCGACCCGGACGGCCGCCAGAACCTCAACGACTACGTGAACAACCGCGAGACGCGGCTCTTCCACGTCGGCCGTCTCGACACCGAGACCGAGGGCATCATCCTGCTCACCAACCACGGCGAGCTGGCGCACCGGCTGACCCACCCGAAGTACGGCGTGAAGAAGACGTACCTCGCCGCCATTCAGGGACCGCTCCCGCGCGACATCGGCAAGCGGCTCAAGGACGGCATCGAGCTGGAGGACGGCTACGCGCGCGCCGACCACTTCCGGGTCGTCGAGAACACCGGCAAGAACTACCTGGTCGAGGTGACCCTCCACGAGGGCCGCAAGCACATCGTCCGCCGCATGCTGGCCGAGGCGGGCTTCCCGGTGGAGCGCCTGGTCCGCACGTCCTTCGGGCCGATCGCCCTGGGCGACCAGAAGTCCGGCTGGCTGCGCCGCCTCACGAACACCGAGGTCGGCATGCTCATGAAGGAGGTCGGCCTCTAGGCCCGACCGTCCCACCATCCCGTCCCCGACCTCTGCGGGACGGGATGCGCCCGGGGCCGGTTCCTGCTCACGCGGGGACCGGCCCCGGGCTTTGCTTTTTGCCGCCCCGGCCCCGTATGAGCGGACCCGGGGCCCGCGCTCTTGTTGCATCAGTGTCGCCTCCTTTATAGTCACTATGACTATTAGGAGGGGGTGGGTGATGCCGAGGACTGTGACGGGGAAGCCGATCCCACAGCCCGCCGTGCAGCAGCCCGCGGCACCGCGGACCGTCCTCGGCGCTCCTGTCGCTCACGACGCTCCGCGGCCTGGGCCCACGGGGGTGGACCAGGCCGCAGAACGCCGGGGCGGGACCCGCGCTCCTGCCGGCCGGGTGCGGCCGGGCGGTGGGGCGTCGCTGCGAGGCCGCCGCGCCCGTGGGCGCGACGCGCAGGGGTGCGGGTACGTGCGCGGTACGGAGGCGACCAAGTGACAGGAAACGACATTTCATACGGTGGAGACGTCCCACCTGGCTATGACCCGAAAGCATTCGAACCCTTCGCGGTCACCGTCGATCTCGCAGTCTTCACCGTTCGGGAATCCCAGCTGCACGTCCTGCTGGTACGGCGCGGACAGGCGCCCTTCGCGGGAACGTGGGCGCTGCCCGGGGGTTTCGTACTGCCCAGGGAGTCGGCGGAGCGGGCGGCGCTGCGTGAACTCGCCGAGGAGACCGGACTGTCGGAGTCGGTCGCGGCGGGACTGCACCTGGAGCAGTTGCGCACGTACAGCGAGCCGGACCGGGACCCCCGGATGCGGGTCGTGTCGGTGGCGTTCGCCGCGCTCGTACCGGATCTGCCGGAGCCTTCCGGGGGCGGAGACGCGGCGGAGGCCCACTGGGTACGCCTCGGCGAGGATCCGGACCCCGCTCTCCACCTCGCCTTCGACCACGGCCGGATCCTCGCCGACGCACGGCGGCGGATCGGCGACAAGCTGGAGTACACGACGCTCGCAACGGAATTCTGCCCGCCCGAGTTCACACTGGGTGAGCTTCAGCGGGTGTACGAAACGGTGTGGGGCGTCACGCTGGACCGGCCGAACTTCCGGCGGAAGGTGCTGGCCACGGGGGGATTCGTGGAGCCGGTGGGCGGGGCGCCGAGGCGTACCGGCGGGCGGGGCAAGCCGGCGGCGCTGTATCGGGCGGGGGGAGCGGCCGTTCTGCATCCGCCGTTGCTGCGGCGGGCGGTCGATGCGTCGGCAGGTGCTGTGCCGGCAGGTGAGGTTCAGGCAGCTGGTGTGCCGACAGGTGGCGTGCCGAGTGGTGAGGTGCGGGCAGCTGCTGTGCCGACAGGTGAGGTGTCGGCGGCAGCCGTCGTGGAAGTGCGGGCACCTGTGCAGCCGTTCGGGATGACGTCCGTGCTGGTGCCCGTGGGCGCGCAGGCGCCCGCAGAAGCGTCGGCGGAACTGCCGGAGGGGCAGCCGCCCGTTGAACGACCTGAGGAAGGACCTTCCGCATGATGCGTACGAAGCAGGCAGCCACCGGTTCGCTGATCGGGCTCGCCCTGGGGGACGCGCTCGGCTTCCCGACGGAGTTCGACGACGTGCCGGCCATCCTCGCCAAGCACGGGCCCTGGCGGGAGATGGAGCTGCCGCCGGAGGCGCGCGTCAGCGACGACACGCAGATGACGTTGGCGCTGGGGCGGGGGCTGCGGACCGCAATGGAGCGCGGTGCGCTGGTGCCGCGCACGCTGGAGCGGCCGGTGCGGGAGGAGTTCGTGAACTGGTACCACTCGCCGGAGAACGACCGCGCGCCCGGTCGGACCTGCCTGGTTGCCTGCCGGCTGCTGGACAGCGACCTGCCCTGGCAGAAGGCCTCGCAGATCGCTTCGAAGGGGTGCGGGGCGAACATGCGGGTGGCGCCGGCGGGGCTGGCTCCGGGGCTGGACGAGCGGCAGAGGGCGGGCGCCGCGCAGTTGCAGGCGGCGCTGACGCATGGGCACCCGACGGGGCTGGCGGCGAGCGACCTGACGGCCAGGGCCGTCCACCTGCTCGCCCAGGGTGCGGAACCGGCGGGTCTGGTCGGGCAGTTGCGCTCGTACGGGCTGGAGAACCGAACGCGGTACGACGAGCGGTGGCTGGGCGACCTGTGGACCTACGCGGACGACCCCACCCCCGCGCACTTCATCGCCCGGGGATGGGACGAGTGTCTGGCCGTCCTGGAGCGGCTGGCTGCCGTCCTGCGCGACCCGTCGCTGACGCCGGAAACGGACCCGTGTGCGGCGACGGGCGACGGGTGGGTGGCGGAGGAGGCGCTGGCCACGGGGCTGCTCTGCTTCCTGATGTTCCCGGAGGACCCGGTCACGGCCCTGCGCAGGGCCGCGTGCACCAAGGGCGACTCGGACTCGATCGCCTGCCTCACGGGAGCCTTCGCCGGCGCTCACCTCGGGGCGTCGGTGTGGCCGGGGGAGTGGGTGGAACGGGTGGAGTACCGGGGGGAGTTGGAGGGGTTGGGGGCGGGGTGGGAGGGGTTGGCTTGAAACAAGCGTGGTTAGGTCAGCTTGCCGGGGATGTGCGGAGCGTTGCTGCAGTTGAGTTCGCTCCTCATGCGGTGGGCAAAGTGGGCAGCCAACTTCCCTCGCAGGTCGGCGAAATCCGGGATGTTCAGGTCGTCGATTCGTAGGCGGAGGTACACGTATTTCTCCTGCATTTTGTGCGAGCCGGGAACCTTGCACGGGAGGCGGTAGAACGTCGCAAATCGTGAAGTCAGTACGCGTACATCGCCTCCGGCTGACCTCCAGTTTTCGGAACCGTCAGGGTAGTTGTGCCAACCGACTCGCGCCGAAACCTTCCGAGAATGCTTGGCGTCGACAATACTGCATGGGATGGAATCTACGAATTTATACTCGTCGCCGGGCCGCCATTTATGGGCGAGTTGTAGCAGTCGCTTCGTTGTGTCCTCGAATGGATGGTGTGATGAAGTGACCTTGAGTGCGTTGTCCTTGATTTTGTGTTCCAAGTGGCTAATATTCCGCTGGCCGAAAGTAGCGTGACAGGTCTCCCAGGCCGAAGTGGTCCTTGTCTGCTCGGGTTGCGATTTCGTACACCCGATCATGGCCGTCGTGAGTGAAAGGATGACGGCGGCGAATGTCCGTCCCGATCTTAGTTTCACTAGTCAGCCGATCCGGGCCACGGAATTGAGTTTACCCTTGCCGACCATGTGGGAAACCTCAAGCTCGCGGATGAGGTTGCGCTTTTCTTCAAGTGTCATTCCGATTGCATTTGCGTATGTTCTCGCGGCAGTTACGGCTTCTGCTTCGCCATATCTTTCGAGGTCCTGTGCTTGCTGCAAATATTCCGCACCTAGTTGCGCTTCGTTCTCTTTCAGGTAGTCAATCATGTGGTTTCCATACGCTGTATTGATCGCTTCCCCTGCTGTCTCCAGGACGAGTGGTACGGCGATGGAGACAACGCGCCCGATGGCGGGGCCTGCCACTAGTGCGCTCCCCGCTTCCACTGCAAGGCTCACGCCGCTACTTACGCCAAATTGCCGCCAAGCAACCTCCTTCTCCAGTTGCTTGTTGGTTTCCTCGATCCTTTCATTGCATTCTTGGTAGATGGCGAGGGACCGTGCCCCATCCAGGATGCCGTGGATCTTAGTCGCATTGTGAGCGAAAGCAATACCGCTTCCGCGGTCATCTTCGAGCGAGGAAAGAACGCTCGCTTGAAATACCTGCTGTGCGGCCGAAAGAGACTTGTATCCATCGGCATCACCCGCCACAATGCTCATGAAGTTCTTAACTGCCGTTTCGCCGAGGTTTGTGCGCGAGTAGCCGTCGCTGCCGTGAGGGAAAAGTGCTCGCCAGCCCAGATCTTCTCCCGAGTTGCCGAAGTTAAAGGTAGAGAAATTCAGGTCATCAATATAAGCCGCCCCCATTCTTCCCAAGCTGTCCATAATGCTGTCGGGTGGCTGGACGTCGGACGTCGGACTGTAAAGTTCGATAACCTTCTTCATGATCGTCGCAGTATCGGCATCCCGATGGAGACCAGGGCGAGCGTCATCCCATGGATGCCCCGTCGTGGCTGCCTCAAGTGCATGTCCTAGAGCATCTGGCCCGCCGTCGTTTGTGGCTTCCGCATCTCGACCCAAGGTGTCGGGTGCCCACTCGAAATCGTTGCTCGTCAGTTCCGCCAGGTGTTTTCCGTCGGCGAAGAATTGTTTTGCCGCCTCCGGGCTGTGGCCCAAACCCTCCAGGACGCTGGTCAGCGGGTCGTAGCCCGCGCCCGTGCGGCCCGAAGGATTGAAGCCGTAGTCCGGGTCGTTCGGGGCGTACGGTCTGTTTTCCATGAACCTGTGGGGGTCCTCCTTGTGCAGACGGAGGATGTCCTCGGCGATGGGGTTGATGAAACGCGGGTCGTAGTCGCCGTAGCGGAGAAGGCCGCCCAGGATTTGGTAGCCGTAGGGGTGGTTGGAGGCGAGGGGGTCGTACACGATGGGTTGGGTTCCCAGTGCGCGGAATTCCTGACCCCAGCTCGCGGGCAGATGGGGTTTGTTGTCCGGGTCGGTGGCCGAGGCGAGGGCCGTGCCCATGCTCCGTTGCAGTTCCTGGACCTGCGCCAGACGGGTCGGGTCGTCCCCCTCCGTGCCGTGCAAGGACATCCGGGCGTAGAAGTCCAGTGCTTGCTTCGGGCCGCCGAGCCCCCGGTAGAAGGCGGTCGAGAAGTCCGCGTCCTTCGCGTTGAACTTCATGATGTTGTTGAACTCGGCGTACTGCGCCGCGGTCATGCTCGTGCCGGTTCTGGCCAGTTCAAGGGCGCGTTCCTGTTGCGCGTCGTCCAGGGAGCCGTACGTACGGTGGCCGAAGTGGGTGGCGTCGTTGCCGTGCGACTTGCTCAGCGCGCGGGCCGCCGACGCGTCGATCTCGGCGGCGTGCGCGACGAGGACGGACAGGCGGCTGTGCAGCGCCTGGACGGCGGCTTCGTCGTACGGCTGGGTTGTGCGCGGAACCGCCTTGTCGAAGGTGCCCGGACGGTACTGCAGGTTGGCCCAGTCGTTCTGCACCGTCAGGTTCAGTCCCAGCTTCGGTCCCTCCACTTCACGGATCTGACGTACGGCCTTCTGGATCTTGGTGAGTTCCAGGTGGGCGTCCTCGACGACCTTCACGATGCTCTGTGCTTCCGCGAGCGCGTCGGCGAATTCCTTTGTCGTTCTGCGGATGAAGTCACGGGTGACGGCCGCGTTGACGCCTTCCCAGCGGGCCCGTTCCGACTTGGCGAGGAGGCCGGAGCGGGCTTGGGAGGAGAGGGCCTTGAGATGGGCGGCCGTGCGTTTCCAGTCGGCCACCGCGCGACCGAGCCGGGTGAGGTCGACGTCGGCGATGTCGGCGTGCGTGAGGGTGCTCATGGGCGCTCCCGTCCGGCCCGGCGCTACTTGAAGTACTCGGTGAGGCGGGAGACCGGGGTCTCGGGGGCGACGACGCCCCGGATCTTCGTCCGGACCTTGGCATCGTCCTGGGCGTGGGACGCCTTCGTGTGGTCCAGGTGGTTGGAGATGTGAGCGCACGCCTGGAGGAGGTGCTTGAGCTGGGCGGTCCAGACGGTGACCGTCGTCCCCAGGGCCGGCCCCATCGCGAAGTGGTGGCTCTTGAGGGACGCCGCCGCCTGCGAGGTCGAGCAGGCGCCGGACCTGTCGAGCCCTGCCCCCGAGACGTCGGCCTGTCGGGACAGCGAGCGGTGGAGGACGAAGGCCTCGTGGCCGACGGCCCCCAGGTCGTCCTGGTGCGCCACCAGGTCCCCGCGGGCCCCGCCGCCTCCGCCCGTGCCTGCGCCGGGCGAGGCGACGGCCTTGGCCGACTTCAGGCTTTCCCACTCGTTCCAGGCCACCGACGGGTCCTTCCGGCCAAGCGCTTCCTACGGGGATGTCCCGTACGCCGATGCCGAGTTGCGGCGGGTACGGACCAGGAAGTCTTCCACCCGGGCGCGGTCGGGGAGGGGCGGCAGCGGGCTGCCGGATGCGGCCTCGGTCGCTGCCGCGACCAGGCGGCTCAGCCGGTTTTCGATGTGCTGCCAGGGAATTTCGCCCCGCTTGACGCGGAGGAGGTCGTCGCGGGCGTCGCCCACGCCGGTCGTCAATTCACCCGTACGGAGAAGGTCGACGCAACTCGAGAGGAGGCGGAGCAGGTGCATGGCGTGCTTCCAGCGCGGAGCGCCGTACTGGCGTACGTCCGCGTCGATCTTGCGGCGCTGGCTTTCCGCGTACCCGACGAAGGTCGCGTGGACGCGTCGGGAGAGGAACGCCGAGCGCAGCGAGAGGAGTTCCTCGCCGCGGGCGTCCGTGTGGAGGGGGAGCGGGGAGTGCAGGACCTCCAGAACGTTGGGGTTGGCGCGCAGGGCGAGGGCGCAGAAGCGTTCCAGTTCCCAGGAGAACTGTTCGGGGGCGGGGCCCTCCACGTGGGTGGGGGGCTTGTCGAAGCGCCAGAACAGGGGCGTGGGGGCGACGTAGACGCCCCGCACGTCCGTGTCGCTGTCCTCCGTCGCCAGGCCGAACGCGCGAGAACCCATCACGCACGAGTAGATGCTGTGGTCACGGACGAGGTCGGGCTGCGCGGGCGAAGGGGGCATGAAGGGATTGTGGTCGGTCAGGCCAGCCGGATCGAGCCGCTTTCCACCGTGATCGCACGGGGAGGGAGCGCCTGGGTCGCCGGCCCGCCCGCCACCGAGGCGTCCGCCACGCGGAACTTGCTCCCGTGGCAGGGGCAGTTGATGGTCCCGTCCGACACGGACGCCACGTCGCATCCCTGGTGGGTACAGGTCGAGGAGAACGCCTTGAAGCTGCCCGCCTCCGGCTGGGTGACGACCACCTTCTGCTCCTTGAAGACCTTGCCGCCGCCCACCGGGATGTCCGAGGTCGCCGCCAACGGGGCGGGCTTCGGGTCCTGTTCGCCGGCCGGAGCGGAAGCGCCGGACGGAGCCGGAGGGTTGGCGTCGGCGTCGCCTCCGCCGCCCTTGTCGTCGCCGTACTTGCTGCAGCCGGTGACCAGCGCGGCCGCCGTTCCGGCCGCCGCAGTCAGGACCGTCCGCCGGTGAGTGGGGTGGGTCATGGGGTGAGCTCCCTTGCGAGTGCGAGTGCGAGTGCGAGTGCGCTTGCGAGTACCGGTGCGAGGAGGTGTACGTGGGGGAGTGGGCGCGCGTTCACCGCGTCTCGTGGTGGTCACGTGGTGACGCCGAAGGTACGGAAGAACCACAGGGCGGACGTCAGCCAGGCCACCGTGAGGACGGTGAAGACCAGGCCGCCGACGACCGGCAGCAGCCACCCGGGCAATCGCTCCGCCCGCAGCAGCAGCATCTTCGCGCTGAACGCGCCGAAGAAGAGGCAACCCGCCAGAGAGTGCCACATCACCCGGCTGTCGAAGGACTGGAAGCCGAGACCGTAGAGGCAGTGCACGGCGACGGGAACCGCGAGCAGGAAGGCGACCCGGCCGGACCAGCGGTGGGCGGTGGACATCCAGGGCGCCGCAAGGACACCCGGCAGGCGGCCGTACAGCGCGAGCGCGGACACGACCTGGGCCAGCGCGAACGCGAAGGCACCGGTCGCCAGCCACGACTTCACCGCACCTGTGCTGCTGAACCCGGCGAGGTTGAACGCCGTGCCGGCCGGGTCGTGGATCCTCCCGTATGCCCCGAGTGCGACCGCGACCGCGACGGCGACCAGCGCCGGGACGATCCAGCGGGCGGCCCCGGGGCGGCCGCGGCCGCGCACGGGGGAGGGGAACGACACGGTCGGGGCATGGGGGTCGACGTTGCTCATGGCGGGGTCACTCACTCCCTGGGGGCGCCGGGCGGGAAGGGGGGCAGGAGCGGGTTCCGTCACGGGGAGACCGGGCGGGCGACGAGCCGTGTGTCGTCGACCAGCGCGGTTCCGGTGTCCGGGTCGAGCTCGGGCGCGGCGGCGGGCCTGCCGTCGCGGGTGAGGATGCCGACCTGGCGGCCGTCCGGCAGGACGATCCACCCTGCGTCGACCTCGGCACCGCGTACCTGCGAGGTCGCACGGTAGAGGCCGGCCGGCTTCGTCGCCCTGACGAGTGTGAAGTTCTGTTCCCGGCCGGTGACCGCGACCGTGCCCGTGAGAGTTCCCGCACGGGCGGAGGCTTCGAGTCCGGCGCCGTTCCTGCCGGTCAGACGCATGCTGCCGTCCTCCTTGACGGCGCCCTTCAACCAGGACTCACGGGTGCGGCCGTCGCAGTAGTACGCCACCGCCTCGCCGTCGCGCACGGAGACGGAGACCGCGGCCGACCCGTCGGTGGTACGGCCCGCGTAGACGGTTTCGGAGGCCGGGGCGGACGTCGCAGGGCGGGCCGGGGCAGAGGTGGGGACAGGCGGGGGAGCGGCGGACGAGGACGGCGCTTGCGTGGGTGGCGACGAGGTGGAGGAGACGGGCGGGGCGGGCGGGCCGGGTGTGCCCGGTGTGCCCGGTGTGCTGGAGGGTGCGCCGCCGCTCGCGTAACCCGATTCCTTCGTGCCGGTCGTCGCGTTGAGCGACAGCATGAAGGCGGCGAGTAGCAGCCCCGCCAGGAGCGTGTGGAGGGGACCGGAGCGTTTCAAGGAGGGCCTCCCCAGTGCGCCGGGTAGGCGGCGCCGGACCCACCATGCAAGCGGACCCGGGGGCGGCGCGTCCATAGCCAGGACGGGCCGGAACGCGCGGCCCGCAAGCACGTGGTGACTGCCTGAGTGGCGGCGTGACCGCGCCTGGGCGAGATTGATCGAGTCCGGCGAGTCCGTGACCGGACCTGGTCCTCGGACCCGTTCGCGTCTCGGCTCCCGACCCTCCTCGTACCTTCTCGAAAGGCTGGACCATGGCGGGCAACGACCTCGGCAGTCTCCTCGGCGGTCTTCTTGGCGGCAGCCAAAGCGGCAGCGGCACCGGCGGTGTCGGCGGCTCCGGTTCCGGCAGTGCCGGAAACATCCTGGGCGCACTCCTCGGCGCCCTCGGCGGCAGCAACGGCGGCGGTGGCAAGGAAGGCGGCAGCCCGCTCGACGGCCTCCTGGACATGCTCAAGAAATCCGGCCTCGGGGAGCAGGCGGAGTCCTGGATCGGCACCGGCGGCAACCAGCCCGTCAGCGGTGCGGAAGTCGCCCGAGCGCTGCCCGACGACGCGCTGCAACAGGCCGCGGGCCAGGCCGGTGTGAGCCCGCAGGAGGCTGCCGACACGCTGGCCCAGGCGCTGCCGCAGGCGGTCGACAAGCTGACCCCGACCGGCTCGCTGCCGCGGGCGGCCTCCCTGGAGGACCTCGTCCGCCAGCAGCAGCTCTGAACCGACGCGCGTCCCGCCCGGCCGCCCCTGCCCGTACGTACGACCCCACCACGGCACGGGCGGCCGGAGCCGTTGTCGGTGGCGGCCACTACGCTGATCGGAACGCCTCACCACCGCCTCGCCCCCGGCCCGGCACCCTCGTTCCGACCCGGCGCCCGCGCCGCCCTGCCCAAGGACCTCCCGTGAGAACCGCACTCGTCATCGGCACCGGCCTGATCGGCACGTCGGCCGCCCTCGCCCTCGCGGCGCGCGGCGTCACCGTGCACCTCGCCGACCACGACCCGGACCGCGCGAGCACCGCGGCGGCCCTCGGCGCGGGGACCGACGAGGCGCCGGAGGGCCCCGTCGACCTGGCCGTCGTGGCCGTGCCGCCCGCCCACGTGGCGCGGACCGTGGCGGACGCGATGCGGCGCGGTCTGGCGCGCGGCTACATCGACGTGGCCAGCGTCAAGGGCGGGCCGCGGCGCGAGCTGGAGGCGCTGGGCTGCGACCTCGCCCCGTACATCGGCACGCACCCGATGGCCGGCAAGGAGAAGTCCGGTCCGCTCGCCGCGAGCGCCGACCTCTTCGAGGGGCGACCGTGGGTGCTGACCCCCACCCGCGACAGCGACACCGAGGTCTTCAACCTGGCGCTGGAACTGATCGCGCTGTGCCGGGCGGTGCCCGTCGTCATGGACGCCGACGGGCACGACCGCGCGGTCGCCCTGGTCTCGCACACCCCCCAGCTCGTCTCCTCGATGGTCGCCGCCCGGCTGGAGGAGGCCGACGAGACGGCGGTACGGCTCTGCGGGCAGGGCATTCGCGACGTGACCCGGATCGCGGCGTCCGACCCCCGGATGTGGGTGGAGATCCTGTCGGCGAACCCGGGGCCGGTCGCGGACGTGCTGTCCGGGCTGGCCGCCGACCTGGAGGAGACCGTGCAGGCGTTGCGGGCCCTCCAGTCGGGGGACGAAGCGAAGCGGCAGGGCGGCGCGGACGGCATCGAGGACGTGCTGCGCAGGGGAAACACGGGGCGGGAGCGGGTGCCGGGCAAGCACGGGTCGGCCCCCTCCGCGTACGAGGTCGTGGCGGTGCTCATCAGCGACCAGCCCGGCCAACTGGCCCGGATCTTCGCCGACGCCGGGCACGCCGGGGTCAACATCGAGGACGTACGGATCGAGCACGCGACCGGCCAGCAGGCGGGCCTCGTCCAGCTCATGGTGGAACCCGCCTCGGCGGACCCCCTGGCGCGGACGCTGGTGGAGCGCGGATGGTCGCTGCGACGGTAGGAAACGCCGGCCCGCCGGCCCGGGAGACGGTGGTGGGCGGACCGCGGTGAGCGGGGTGGAGGCGGCCGTCCGGCCTGCCCGTAAGGGGTACGCCATTCAGCCGGTACCGTAGATGGTTGGCAGCACTGTGGTCTGCCTCGTCAAGCCCGTGTTCTCAGGAAGGTGCCCGACACCGTGGAAAACGCCGCCCGGACCGTCCCGGCCGCAGTGATCGTCGCCATCGACGGCCCCTCCGGCACGGGCAAGTCCAGCACGTCCAGGGCCGTCGCCGCCAAGCTCGGCCTCAGCTACCTGGACACCGGCGCGCAGTACCGGGCGATCACCTGGTGGATGCTGACCAACGGCGTGGACGTCACGGACGCCGCCGCCGTGGCCACCGCCTCCGCCAAACCCGTCATCGTCTCCGGCACCGACCCGTCCGCCCCGGCCATCACCGTCGACGGCCAGGACGCCTCCGGCCCGATCCGCACCCAGGAGGTCACCTCCCGGGTCAGCGCGGTCAGCGCCGTGCCCGAGGTGCGCACGCGCATCACCGAACTCCAGCGCGAGATCGCCCGCGCGGCCGAGGGCGGCATCGTCGTCGAGGGCCGTGACATCGGCACCACCGTGCTGCCCGGCGCGGACCTGAAGATCTTCCTCACCGCTTCGGCCGAGGCCCGCGCGGCCCGCCGCAGCGGCGAGACCAAGGGCGCCGACGTCGCCGCCACCAAGGAAGCCCTGATCAAGCGGGACGCGGCCGACTCCGGCCGGAAGACGTCCCCGCTCGCCAAGGCGGACGACGCGGTCGAGGTCGACACCACCGACCTGACCCTCGACCAGGTCATCGAGTGCGTCGTCACCCTGGTCGAGGAGAAGCGGGCCGGGAAGTGACCGACGCCAGCGCGCGCAGTGCGCGCGGCGCCGCCGTCGGGCGGGGCATCGGCATCGGCCTGATGTACGGGCTGTGGCGGCCGCGGGTGCTGGGCTCCTGGCGCGTCCCGGCCACCGGGCCGGTCATCCTCGCCGTGAACCACACCCACGGCATCGACGGACCGATGCTGATGGGGACGGCGCCGAGACCGGTGCACTTCCTCATCAAGAAGGAGGCCTTCGTGGGCCCCCTCGACCCGTTCCTGCGGGGTATCGGACAGCTGAAGGTCGACCGCCACGGCGTCGACCGGAACGCGATCACCGACGCGCTCGGTGTGCTCGGCGACGGCGGTGTGCTGGGCATCTTCCCCGAGGGCACGCGCGGCGAGGGCGACTTCGCGTCGCTGCGCGCGGGACTCGCCTACTTCGCGCTGCGGTCGGGGGCGCCGATCGTGCCCGTCGCGGTGCTCGGCAGTGCACGGCGCAGAAGCCGACTGATATCTGCGGTGCCGCCGCTGCGCAGCAGGATCGACGTCGTCTTCGGCGACCCGTTCGCGGCCGGCGACGGCAGCGGACGGCGTACGAGGAAGGCGCTGGACGACGCCACGGTCCGGATCCAGGAGCGGCTGACCGCCCACCTGGCCGGGGCGAGGCGGCTGACCGGCCACTGAGGCGAGGACGGCAGCGGGGGCGGGAACGGCCGCCGGGGCGGGAAGCGTCATCGGTGGCGGTGAGCGAGACTTGAGTAGTGGGCCGCGGGGAAACGCGGCTCATCGATGATGATTGAGGAACGGACTTCATGAACGACCAGATCCACTCCGGCGACGAGCACGGACCCGAGCAGGGCGCCTCGCACGGTGCGCTCGGCGACGCCGAGTACGCGGAGTTCATGGAGCTCGCCGCGCAGGAGGGCTTCGACCCCGAGGACATCGAGGGCGCCCTTGAGGAGGCGTCGGCCGGGCCGCTGCCCGTCCTCGCCGTCGTCGGCCGCCCCAATGTCGGCAAGTCGACCCTGGTGAACCGCATCATCGGCCGCCGCGAGGCCGTGGTGCAGGACAAGCCGGGCGTCACCCGCGACCGCGTCTCCTACGAGGCCGAATGGGCGGGCCGCCGCTTCAAGGTGATGGACACCGGCGGCTGGGAGCAGGACGTGCTGGGGCTCGACGCCTCCGTCGCCGCCCAGGCCGAGTACGCCATCAAGACCGCCGACGCGGTCGTCTTCGTCGTCGACTCGACGGTCGGCGCCACCGACACCGACGAGGCCGTCGTACGGCTGCTCCGCAAGGCCGGCAAGCCGGTCGTGCTGTGCGCCAACAAGGTCGACGGCCTGTCCGGCGAGGCCGACGCCGCTTCCCTGTGGTCGCTCGGCCTCGGCGAGCCGCACCCGGTCTCCTCGCTGCACGGGCGCGGTACGGGCGACATGCTCGACGCCGTCCTGGAGGCACTGCCGGACGCGCCCGCCCAGACCTTCGCGAACGGCACCCCGCTCGGCGGCCCGCGCCGCATCGCCCTCATCGGACGCCCCAACGTCGGCAAGTCCTCGCTGCTGAACAAGGTGGCCAAGGAGGACCGCGTCGTCGTCAACGAGCTGGCCGGCACCACCCGCGACCCGGTCGACGAGCTGATCCAGCTCGGCGGCGTCACCTGGAAGTTCATCGACACCGCCGGCATCCGCCGTCGCGTGCACCTCCAGGAGGGCGCGGACTACTACGCCTCGCTGCGCACCGCTGCCGCGGTGGAGAAGGCCGAGGTCGCCGTCGTCCTGATCGACGCCAGCGAGTCCGTCTCGGTGCAGGACCAGCGCATCATCACGATGGCCGTCGAGGCCGGACGCGCCATGGTGCTCGCCTTCAACAAGTGGGACACCCTCGACGAGGAGCGCCGCTACTACCTGGAGCGCGAGATCGAGACGGAGCTCGCCCAGGTCGCCTGGGCCCCGCGCGTCAACGTCTCCGCCCTCACCGGCCGCCACATGGAGAAGCTGGTGCCGGCGATCGAGACGGCGCTGGAGGGCTGGGAGACCCGCGTCCCCACCGGCCGCCTGAACGCCTTCCTCGGCGAGCTCGTCGCCGCCCACCCGCACCCGGTCCGCGGCGGCAAGCAGCCCCGCATCCTCTTCGGGACGCAGGCCGGTGCGAAGCCGCCGCGGTTCGTGCTGTTCGCCTCGGGCTTCCTGGAGGCCGGCTACCGGCGCTTCGTCGAGCGCCGTCTGCGCGAGGAGTTCGGCTTCGAGGGAACGCCGATCCACATCTCGGTGCGGGTGCGCGAGAAGCGCGGCCGCAACAAGTAGGCGGGCGGCGCCTCCACCAGGCGCTAGTAACCCCTGCGGGGGCCGGGCGGCAGTGCGGCGGGAACGTGGTTCCCGGGGTGCTGCCGCCCTTGGCCGTGCTGGGTGTGCAGGTTCTGCCACGTGCTGTACGGGGCGACGTAGTGGCCGGTCTGGTGCTGGCCGGGCTGCGGGTGCGCCGGGAGACCACTGCCGACCCGGTGGCCGTGGTGCAGGCCCATCCCGGTGCCGAAGGCCGTGAAGCCGAGGTCCTCCTCGCCGCTCCGGTCGCCCGGCAGGGCACGGAACGACCTCCGGTACTCGGAGTAGAGCGCGTCGTAGATCGGCGTGTACGAGGTGGGGTGCGGCTGGGGCTCCTGGGACGGCCGCATGGCGGGGATCTGGCTCTGGAACGGGCGAGTGGGGTCGTATGAGTGCACGTCTGTGCCAACGACCCCACTGCCTCGCGGATGCGGGTACGGAGTGCATCCGGACCCTCCGCCTCCGGATCACTCTCGCGCCGGATCTCCCGCCGCCCCGGCTGCCCCGCGCGGCCGGACGTGCCGGCGGCGAGCGACTGTCAGGTGCCCGCCAGCGGCAGCGTCGCGGCGACCAGCTGCCCCTCTGCGGCCGCCTTGTCCAGGGCGCTGCGCAGCAGGTCCTCACGCGGCTGCTGGCCGATCGAGCCGACCGGAGCCGCCAGCACGAGGACCTTCTGCGACTTGTTGGCGGCGGACCGCCACGAGTCGGTGACCTGGAGCGGACGGTGCGCCTGCCACCAGGCGACCGGGGTGCCGCCGGCGGCGCCGGGCTGCAGGACGGCGTGCAGCTGCCCGGCGGCGAGCAGTACGGACCACCCGGGCAGGGAGGCGGGCATCGCCTTCAGGTCGGCGACCGGCTGGAAGCCCTGTTCGATGAGCAGCGGCAGGAACTCGTCCCCCGCGTCCGCGCCCGGCCGGGCGACCGCCGAGGTCGGCTCCACGACCAGCGCGGGCTGCAGCTCGCCCTCGATGAGGACGAGCCCGCTGGTGACCCCGAGCACGGCCTGCTCGGGCGAGCCGTCCCCGGCCGAGCCGTCCTGGCTGGCGGTGATGGAACGGACCGCTCCCTGGAGCTGCTCCTCGGCGACCGGGACGACCTGGGAGGGGATGCAGGTGGCGTGCGCGAAGGCGAGCACGGCGGTCTCGTCGCCGACGAACAGCACGGTGGAGGTGGCCTCCTTCCCGGAGTCGCCGGGGGTGCGGCAGGAGGTGCAGTCGTAATTGCCGGGGGCGTTCTCGCCGGCGAGCAGCCGGTCGGCTTCTTCGTCGCCGATCTCGGCGCGTACGTCGTCGCTGACGTCGAGCATGCGCGACACGGTTGGCTCCTAGAGCTGAGTACTGGCGCCGGGCGGATCCCGGAGCTCAAGAAGACAACGGGCCATCCGCGGCCGGGGTCACGCGCGGAAGGGCACCGAATCGACCCGGACACGCCTCCCGGACCCGCCTGCGCGTACGCACGTTCCCTTGTGCCGGGCCCGCGCGGCACCGGAGCGCGGACGGCGGACAACGGGAGCCACGGCGAGCCGTCGTCGAGTGACGGCAGGCAGCCGCGACGGAGCCGGACCGGTCGCCCGACCGGGTGGGGGGCCGCCCTCGCTCTGCGCGCCGTGCGCGTGCGTGCGGGGCGGCGGTGATGGGGTGGCCCCGTGCTGAAGCCTCGATTCCGTCTCGCGTCCTGCGCCGTGCTCGGCGCGCTGATCGCCCTGGCCCCGCTGCCCGCCGCCGCAGCCCCTGCCGACCCGGCCGCCCCCTCCGCCCCTACCCGCGCGGCGCCACGCGCCGCCGGGATCTCCGAGGCCCCCGCGTGCGCGGCGAGCCAGTGGCCGTGGAACTGCCTCGCCGAGTGCGAGAGCGGCGGCGACTGGGCCGCCAACACCGGCAACGGCTACTACGGCGGGCTCCAGTTCGCGCAGCCGACCTGGGAGGAGCACGGCGGACTCGGCTACGCGCGCCGGGCCGACCTGGCGACCCGCACCCAACAGATCGAGGTCGCCGAGGAGGTGGTGAGCACCCAGGGGTGGGGCGCCTGGCCCGAGTGCTCGAAGCGGTACGGGCTCACCGACCGCCGTGTCCACATCGTGAAGGCGGGCGAGACGCTCTGGTCCATCGCGGCGAGGTACAAGGTCGCCGGCGGCTGGACGAAGCTCCACGAGGTCAACAGGGACGCGGTCGGCCCCCGTCCGGACGGGCTCCGCACCGGGACCTGGCTGGTCATCCCCGAGGGGGCGGGGCGGGGAAGGGGCGGACACGACGACCGCCGCCAGTTCGGCCCGCCGGCCGTCGTCACGCCGAGCGGGGCGAGGAACGCCTGAGCAGGGGCGGCGGGGGACACTCCGCGGCCGGGCCCGCCCACCAGCGACCGCGCCCGGCGCCCGCGGCCACGGCGGTTCGAACGCAATGCCCTGCATCCGACCCGTGTCCGGGGGCGGGCAAGTAAAGTCCTCAGCTGAAGGAACGGCGGCCGACCACACGACCGGGCCGTCGAAGACCAGGGGGACTCACCGGCGCATGCACATCTCTTTCCTGCTCCACAACGCGTACGCCGTAGGCGGCACGATCCGCACCACGTTCAACCTCGCCCAGACCCTCGCCGAGCAGCACGACGTGGAGATCACCTCGGTCTTCCGGCACCGCGACGAGCCCGCCATGACACCGCCTCCCGGCGTGCCCCTCAGTTACCTCGTCGACCTGCGCGGCCACAGCCCCGAGTACGACGGGAACCGGCCCGAGCACGCCAGGCCCGCCCGCGTCTTCCCGACCGGCGACGGCCGCCATCCCCAGTACAGCCGTCTCACCGACGAGCGGATCGGCGCCCACCTCCAGCGCCTGAAGGCCGACGTCGTCGTCGGCACCCGGCCGGGCCTCAACGTGCACATGGCCCGGCAGGCCCGCCGCGACACCGTACGGATCGGCCAGGAACACCTCACCCTGGACAGCCACCGCTACCGGCTGCGCCGCGAACTGCGCTACCGCTACGCACTCCTGGACGCGGTCACCACCGTCACCGAGGCCGACGCCCGCTCGTACCGGGAGAAGCTCAACCTGCCCGGTGTGCGCATCGAGGCGATGGCCAACATCGTCCCGCCCGCCCGGCTCGCCCCCGCCGACGGCGAGGCGAAGATCGTCGTCGCGGCGGGCCGGCTCGCCCCGGGCAAGCGCTACGACCTCCTCATCAGGGCCTTCGCACAGGTCGTCGCCGCCCGCCCCGACTGGAAACTGCGCATCTACGGAGGCGGCGAGACCGCCCCGAAGCTGCGCGCCCTCATCGACGAACTGCGACTGCACAACCACGTGTTCCTGATGGGCATCGCCAACCCCCTGGAAGCGGAATGGCCCAAGGGCTCCATCGCCGCCGTCACCTCCGACCTCGAAGCCTTCGGCATGACCATCGTCGAGGCGATGCGCTGCGGCGTGCCCGTCGTCTCCACCGACTGCCCGCACGGCCCCCGCGAGATCATCCGCGACGGCGTCGACGGCCGCCTGGTCCCCATGCGCGACGCGGACGCCGTCGCCCGAGCCCTCCTGGACCTCGTGCAGGACGACGGGCTGCGCAAGCGGATGGGCCGCGCGGCCTTCGAGAACTCCGCCCGCTTCGACCCGGCCGAGATCGCCGAACGGCACGCCGCGCTCTACGCCGACCTCGTCGCCCGCGGCACCAACGACCGAACCCGCGGCACTCTGCGGGACAACCTTCACCGCGTGCCGGGTGTCCTCATCGACGAAGCCTTCACCCTGCGCCGCAAGGTCCTCTCCACGCTCCGGAAAGGGCGTACCGCATGACCACCTCTTCCTCCCCCACGCCGCCGGCGGCCGGGGACGACGCCCCGGCCGTGCCGCGTGCCGACTGCACCGCCGACTCCGCGGGCGGAGTCACCTTCGACGTGGCGGTGGCGGCAGCGCCGGACGCCGCGCTCGTACTGCGCCGCAGCGGCAGGGCCGGCGAGGACGTACGGCTGCCGCTGACGCCCGTCTCGCCGGGCCGGCTGCGCGCCGTGCTGCCCAGCACGGTCGACCTCCCCGAGGGCCGCTGGGAGGCCCATGTGTACGGCGGCGGAGCCGACCTGACCGTCCGGCCCGGCATCCGTGACCTGCGGGCCCTGGTCAGCCGTACGCCCGACCCCCGCACCGAGGCCGTCGCCGTCCGCATCCCGTACGCCACCGCGGACGGCAGCCTCGCCGTCCGGAGCTGGCGCCGCGCCCCGCACGCCGAGGCGGGCGACATCCTCTTCGGCACCGGGTCGATGACCGTCGAGGGGCGGCTGTACGGCGCCGAGCTGGGCTCCGGCGCGGTCGTCGAGGCCCGGCTGCGCGGCGACCGGGACCGCGTCCACCGCGAGCCGGTGACGGGCGCGGAGCACGCGTTCTCCTTCACGCTGCCCTACACCCCTCTCGCCGCCGGACGGGACGGTGCCAAGCAGGCATGGGACCTGTGGCTGACGGCGGCCGACGGCACGCCTGCGATACGGGTGGGTCGCCTGCTCGACGACATCGCGGACAAGCAGCCCGTCTTCAAGTACCCGGTGCTGCCGGTGGGCGACGACGGCAAGACCGTGGCCTTCCCGTACTACACGCTCGACAACGACCTCACGGTCCAGATCGGCACTCCGTAGTCTCCCGGACGCCCTGCCCGCCCAGGTCTCGCGGACCGTACCTGTCCGCGCAAGACCTGGCAGACTCCGCACCATGTTGGAGACCTCGGCCAGGCTGCTGCGTCTGCTCTCGCTGCTCCAGGCCCACCGCGAATGGTCAGGACCCGACCTCGCGGAGCGGCTCGGCGTCACGCCCCGCACCGTACGGCGCGACGTCGACCGGCTCCGCGAGCTGGGCTACCCCGTGCACGCCAGCCCCGGCACCGGCGGCGGCTACCAGCTGGGCGTGGGCGCGCAGCTGCCGCCGCTGCTGCTGGACGACGACGAGGCGGTGGCCGTCGCCGTGGGCCTGCGCAGCGCGGCGGGGCAGGGCATCGAGGGCATCGGCGAGACCTCCGTACGCGCCCTCACCAAGTTGGAACAGGTGCTGCCGGACCGGCTGCGCCGCCGGGTCGGCGCACTGAACGCGTTCACCGTGCCCATGCTGCACGGCCGCCGCGGCGGCACCGTCGACCCAGGGGTCCTCACCGAACTCGCCGCGGCCTGCCGGGACTCGACGCGGCTGCGGTTCGAGTACCAGGACCACGCCGGCAGCACCACCCGCCGCACCGTGGAACCGCACCGCCTGGTGTGCACGGAGCGCCGCTGGTACCTGGTCGCCTGGGACACCGACCGCGCGGGCTGGCGCACCTTCCGCGCCGACCGGATCACGCCGAAGCCGCCGCACGGACCGCGCTTCGCACCACGGGAGGCACCGGCCGAAGACCTTGCGGCGTACGTCTCCCGGGGAGTCTCCACGGCGGCCTATCTGGAGACCGCCGTACTGCGGCTCCTCGTACCGCTGGAGGCGGCCCGGGAGGTCGTGGGCCCCAGCGACGGTGTCCTGGAGGCCGAGAGCGAGAAGACCTGCCTGCTGCGCACCGGGGCCACGAGCCTGGACGTGATGGTGATCCACGTACTGCTGACGGGTCTTGAGTTCGAGGTGGTGGAACCGGTGGAGCTGACGGAGCGGATCACTGCGGCCCGTGATCTCCTCGGGCGTGCTCTGGATCGAGCGGCCCCGGTGTGACCTGGGTCTCGCGCTGGAGCGCGGCGATCTCGGGGTGGTGGAGGTCGAAGGCGGGGGACTCGGAGCGGATCTTGGGCAGCGTGACGAAGTTGTGCCGCGGCGGCGGACACGAGGTCGCCCACTCCAGCGAGCGCCCGTACCCCCAGGGATCGTCCCGGTCCACCTTCGCCCCGTACTTCGCGGTCTTCCAGATGTTGTGGAGGAACGGCAGGGTGGAGAGGCCCAGCAGGAATGCCCCGCTGGTGGAGAGCATGTTCAGCGCGGTGAAGCCGTCGGCGTCGAGGTAGTCCGCATAGCGGCGCGGCATGCCCTCCGCGCCCAGCCAGTGCTGCACCAGGAACGTGGTGTGGAAGCCGGCGAACAGGGTCCAGAAGTGGATCTTCCCCAGCCGTTCGTCGAGGAGCCTGCCGGTGAACTTCGGCCACCAGAAGTAGAAGCCCGCGAACATGGCGAACACCACCGTGCCGAACACCACGTAGTGGAAGTGCGCCACCACGAAGTACGAGTCGGTGACGTGGAAGTCCAGCGGCGGCGACGCGAGCAGCACTCCGGTCAGCCCGCCGAACAGGAAGGTGACCAGGAAGCCGATGGACCACAGCATCGGCGTCTCGAAGGACAGCGAGCCCTTGAGCATGGTGCCCGTCCAGTTGAAGAACTTCACCCCCGTCGGCACCGCGATCAGGAACGACATGAAGGAGAAGAACGGCAGCAGCACGGCTCCGGTGGCGAACATGTGGTGCGCCCAGACCACCAGCGACAGCCCCGTGATGGCCATGGTCGCGCCGATCAGCATCACGTAACCGAAGATCGGCTTGCGGGAGAAGACCGGGATGATCTCCGTGATGATCCCGAAGAACGGCAGCGCGATGATGTAGACCTCGGGGTGGCCGAAGAACCAGAACAGGTGCTGCCAGAGCAGGGATCCGCCGACCTCGGGCGCGAAGACCATCGACCCGAACCGCCGGTCGGACTCCAGCACGAGCAGTGCGGCCGCGAGCACGGGGAAGGCCACCAGGATCAGGATCGAGGTGAACAGCACGTTCCAGGTGAAGATCGGCATCCGGAACATGGTCATGCCGGGCGCGCGCATCGCGATGATGGTGGTCAGGAAGTTCACCGCGCCCAGGATCGTGCCGAAGCCCGACAGGGCGAGCCCCATGATCCACAGATCGGCCCCCATGCCGGGGGAGCGCTCCATGCGGCTGAGCGGAGTGTAGGAGGTCCAGCCGAAGTCCGCCGGACCGTTGGTCACCAGCAGCGAGCCGAGCACGATCAGCCCGCCGAAGAGGAACAGCCAGTACGAGAACATGTTCAGCCGCGGGAACGCCACGTCGGGCGAACCGATCTGGAGCGGCATGACCGCGTTGGCGAACCCGGCGAAGGTCGGCGTCGCGAACAGCAGCAGCATGATCGTGCCGTGCATCGTGAACGCCTGGTTGTACTGCTCGTTCGACATGATCTGGATGCCGGGTCTGGCCAGCTCGGCCCGCATCAGGAGCGCCATCAGGCCGGCGATCAGGAAGAACCCGAACGACGTGATCAGGTAGAGGTGCCCGATCTTCTTGTGGTCGGTGGTGGTCAGCCAGTCCACGACCACCCGTCCGGGCCGCCGCTCGCGGCCGGGCTCCGCGGCAGTCGTCGCGACGGTCGTCGTCCCCATCGTGCCCCCTCGCAGTCCGCGCCCGGGTCAACTCGACACATGATGCGCGTGAGTACCCCGAACCGACAGAGGGCATGCGTGATCGGATGTGTGCGGCAGATGTGGTAGTCGGACGGGATCCGTGCGAGTGGAAGCGGAATCGTGCATTCCGAATCATTGGCCGGGTCTTCCGATTTCCCTCGAAAAGCCCGAGGGGTGGAGGAGGGGAAAAAGGAGCCGAGGTGAATTCGAAGTGAACGTGAGCACGTCAGAATCCTGAGGGCGAGGCGGCATTCGCCCGCACAGAAAGGGCCCTATCGAGTGAAAGGGCATCCGCCAAACTCCTGTCGTGATCTTGTGACACAAGCGTGACCGGGAAGGTATCGGGGACGTACGGTGGCACCCATGGCACCCCTACCGACACCACCCGCCCAGCCCGAGGACACCCCCGACCGCTACGTGGGTCTCGCCGTCGACGAGGCCACCAGGAGCGCCGAGGAACACGGCTGGAGCACCGTCAGGACGCTCCCGCCGGGCACGATCATCACCATGGAGTTCGTGCAGGGACGGCTCAACTTCGAGGTCCGGGACGACGCCGTGACCCGCTGCTGGGTCGGCTGACCGACCCCGTCGCGACGGGGACCGGGCCCGCATACGCGCGAAGGCCCCGGGCCGCTCGCCAGGAGCGGCCCGGGGCCTTCGCCGTGCCTTCGCCGTGCCTTCGCCGTGCCTTCGCCGGGCCCGCGCCGGGACTGCCCGGCGGGCAGTCCCGGCGCGGGCCGTCGGCCGGGTCAGCGCGTGGCGTGGGGCGCGTGCGTACCGCTCTTGTGCGGCTGCGGGGGCCGCCGGCTGCCCGCCGGGGCGACCGACGGGCGCTCGGACCGGACCGCGTGCGGACGGGCCTGGAGGTGTCCCGGAACGGCCTGGGACGCGGGACGCGCACTCGCGTACCGGCCGCCGCCCGCACTCACCGGCTCGCGGCCCGAGGCGGGCTCGACCGCACCCGGGAGTACGGCGGGCACCGTCGCCGGAGCCCCGGGAGGCACCGCCGCGGCGGAGACCGCGGCGGGGGCCGGTACCAACGCCCCGCGCGAGCGCCACCGCTCGCGCACCGCGAAGACGAACGCCTCGGCCCGCCCGATCAGCGGCTCGAACCAGGGCAGCGCCAGCAGGATGAGCAGCCCCGCCGCCCAGCCGAGCAGCACGTCGCTCAGCCAGTGCGTACCGAGATAGACGGTGGTCGCGCCCACGCTGAGGGCGACCACCGCGGAGAGCACCGAAAGCCAGCGTCTGGCCCTGGGCGTGGTGGCCAGATACGCGAGGATTCCCCAGGTCACGACTGCGTTGGCGGTGTGTCCCGAAGGAAATATATCGCCGCCCGCGTACAGCTCGGCGGAGCCGATCTGCGTCGCGTAGTGCGGGCCGAGACGGCCGAGGCCGATCTTCACCGCGCCCACCGTGACGTTGAGCAGCAGCAGCGAGGTGGCCAGCGTGAGCAGCGGGCGCAGCGTGTGCTGGCGCCAGGAGCGCCAGCCGAGCCAGGCCGCGACCATCACGGCGGTCGGGCCGCGCTGGCCGAGCACCACGAGGTAGTCCAGGAATGCGTGCAGTTCCGGCCACTGCTCGTACGCCCGGAAGAGCATGACCTTCCAGTCGAGCAGGACGAGCCAGGAGCTGACCAGCACGGCCCAGACGATGGCGAGGTAGAACGCCAGCGTCGAGCCGAAGAGAACCTTGCGGGTCCCGCTCATGCGGGGGATCTCTATCTTCGGCGGCTCCGGTTCCCGGTCCAGCCGGGCAAAGATTCGGTCGATACGCACCCAATCGACGTTACCGCGAGTGCGTGACGGGCCCGACCGGTCCGAGGTCTTTGTGATGACCATGTGATGTGGAGTGTGTCTCATCTCAAGGTTTGTTCCGGGCCGCGCGGGAAAAGGCGGGGGCGTTGTTCCCTATTCACTCCGGCACACTCCCGCAACTCGCTTTGAATTCGGTGAATTCCCGTGGGCGGGTCGTCATCAGAAATTCCGCCCTCCGCGCGACGGCCGTCCGGACCGCCCGCCCGTCGGCCGTCGCCGACCCGTGCCGCCGCCCGCGGCGGACCGGCGGGGGAACCGCGCGGGCCCCGTCGAGCGTGCTCCCGCGTGGCGCACGCCACACCTGCCGGGGCGTTTCCGTGAGAGATGGACCACGCGCCCGGGGGGTGAACTCGCGTACGCTGACGGCTCGCTCGCCCGTCGATGCCGGGCCCACCAGGTCGTATGAATTCGTGACGTATGAATACATACAGTGCCGGCGGTCCGCCGAGCGCGAGAGATTCTCTGGGAGGTCACGTACATGGCAGGGACAACCACGGCCGGCGCCGAGCTGACTGCGGGAGGTCCTTGGCGACGGCTCCTCTCGGGGCAGGGCGCCAACCGCTGGGTCGTTCTCGTGGTGCTCTGCGTCAGTCTGATCCTCGTCGCGCTCGACTCGACGATCCTGCACATCGCGGTCCCCTCGGTCACCGAGGACCTGCGTCCCGGCTCCGTGGAACTGCTCTGGATCGTCGACTCCTACCCCCTGGTCTGCGCGTCGCTGCTGATCCTCTTCGGCACGCTCGGCGACCGGGTGGGGCGCCGTCGCATCCTGCTCCTCGGCTACGGGCTGTTCGGCTTCGCCTCGGCGATGGCCTCTCTCTCCGAGACCCCCCAGTTGCTCATCGCGGCCCGTGCCCTGCTCGGCATCGGCGGCGCGATGATCATGCCCGCGACGCTGTCGATCCTCCGGCAGGTCTTTCCCGACCGGCGCGAGCGGGCGATGGCCATCGGCATCTGGGCGGCCGTCTCGGGAATCGGCGCGGCCGGCGGCCCGGTGCTCGGCGGCTTCCTGGTGGAGCACTACTGGTGGGGCTCCGTCTTCCTGATCAACATCCCGCTGATGATCGTGCTCCTCCCGCTCGGCCGGCTGCTGCTGCCCGAGTCGCGGGGCAGCGGCACGGGCCCGTGGGACGTGATCGGTGCGCTGATGGCCTCCGCGGGCGTGCTCGGCGTCGTGTACGGAGTGAAGCGAGCTGGCAGCGGCGACCCGGTGCTCGACGTGCTGACCCTGGCTCCGCTGCTGGTCGGGGCGGTGCTGCTGGTGCTGTTCGTACGTCGTCAGAGGCGCCGTGAGCACCCGCTGATCGACATGAACCTCTTCAGCCGGGTCACCTTCACCACCTCCGTGGGCTGTCTGGTGCTGGGCATGCTCGCGCTGGTCGGCCTGGAACTCATCGCCGTCCAGTACCTCCAGCTCGTGCTCGGGCTGAGCCCGCTGGAGACCGGCATGCGGCTGCTGCCGCTGACCTTCGCGGCGATGGCGGCGGGCGCGGTCGGCGGGTGGGTCCTGCACAAGGTCGGTCCGCGTGCCATGGTCGTCTTCGGCTTCACGCTCACCGCGGGCTCGGTCAGCCTGCTGACGCTGATGGGCCAGGAGGACCGGCCGTGGCTGATGGCGGGCGGGTTCGTCCTGCTCGGCTTCGGCATCCAGGCGACGCTGTTCGGCTCGTACGAGTCGATGCTCAGCGAGGCCCCCGCGGACTCGGCGGGCGGCGCGGCGGCGATCGGCGAGACCTCCTACCAACTTGGCGCCGGCATGGGCATCGCGCTGCTCGGCAGCGTGATGAACGCCACGTACGGGCCCGGCGTCAAGGGCGTCGAGGGCGTCTCGGCGGCGGAGACGAAGTCCGCCTCGAACTCGCTCGGCGAAGCGTACGAAGTGGCCAAGGAGATCGGCGGCACGGCGGGGGCCGCACTGCGCTCGACCGCGCGCGTGGCCTTCGTGGACGGTCTGCACGTCACCCTCCTGACCAGCGCCGGCCTGCTCCTCGTCGGGGCCTTCGCCGCGCTGCGGCTGCCGCGCGGCATGGAGCAGACGGCGACTTCCCCCGACGGCGGGGGCGGCGGTGGGGACGGCCACGGGGACGGGCCCACCGCGAGCGGTCCCTGCGTACCGGAGCAGCACGGCCCGGCCGGGCAGCACGACCTCACGAAGCAGCGCGACCGTGCCGAGCCGGACGACCGCACGAAGCAGGGCGATCGGCCGGAAGCGGGGTCGCAGGCGGCAGGGCGGGGGCAGGCCGAGTCCCGGCAGCTCCGCTCCACGCCGCGCGAGCGGGCCGACGCGACAGCGGGCCTGGACTGAACAGGGCCCCGGCCCGTACCGTTTCCCCGAGCGTTAACTAACAGCGCTAGTTAATTTCCGCGAGCCGTGTCCGAGAGCCGCCGGAGGGCAGCATGTCCGCACAGTCAGCGAAGCTTCCGTCGTTCGACCCCGCCGACCCGCTCGGCATCGACGACCTGCTCGGTCCCGAGGACCTCGCCGTCCGCGGGACCGTCCGCAGCTGGGCCGCCGACCGCGTACTGCCGCACATCGCCGACTGGTACGAGCGCGGCGAACTCCCGGGCATCCGCGAGCTGGCCCGCGAACTCGGGACCCTCGGCGCGCTGGGCATGTCCCTGACCGGCTATGGCTGCGCGGGCGCCACCGCCGTCCAGTACGGCCTCGCCTGCCTCGAACTGGAGGCAGCCGACTCCGGCATCCGTTCGCTGGTCTCCGTACAGGGCTCGCTCGCCATGTACGCGATCTGGCGCTTCGGCTCCGAGGAGCAGAAGCAGCGGTGGCTGCCGGGCATGGCCGCGGGCGAGACCATCGGCTGCTTCGGCCTCACCGAACCCGACCACGGCTCCGACCCGGCCGGCATGCGCACCCATGCGAAGAAGGACGGCGCCGACTGGGTGCTCACCGGCCGCAAGATGTGGATCACCAACGGCTCGGTCGCCGGGGTCGCCGTCGTCTGGGCGCAGACCGACGAAGGCATCCGCGGCTTCGTCGTCCCCACCGACAGCCCCGGCTTCTCGGCCCCCGAGATCCACCACAAGTGGTCCCTGCGCGCCAGCGTGACCAGTGAGCTGGTGATGGACGACGTCCGGCTGCCCGCCGACGCCGTGCTCCCGGACGTGGTGGGACTCAAGGGGCCGCTGAGCTGTCTGAGCCATGCCCGGTACGGAATCGTGTGGGGCTCGATGGGCGCGGCCCGTGCCTCCTTCGAGGCGGCGCTCGACTACGCGAAGTCCCGCGAACAGTTCGGAAAGCCGATCGGCGGCTTCCAGCTCACCCAGGCCAAACTCGCGGACATGGCCGTCGAACTGCACAAGGGAATCCTGCTCGCCCACCACCTGGGGCTGCGGATGGACGCCGGAAGGCTGCGCCCGGAACAGATCAGTTTCGGAAAACTCAACAACGTGCGCGAAGCGATCGAGATCTGTCGCACCAGTCGCACGATCCTCGGCGCCAACGGCATCTCGCTCGAATACCCGGTGATGCGCCACGCGACGAACCTCGAATCGGTCCTGACCTACGAAGGCACCGTGGAGATGCACCAGCTGGTGCTGGGCAAGGCGCTCACCGGACTCGACGCGTTCCGGTAGGGGCGTCCGGAACGAGGACGCCGGTGAGCGCCCTGCTCAGCTCTGGTTGAAGAAACCGCCGGTCTCGCGGCCGGCGGCCTCGCCGCTCACGATGCTGGTGTTGGCGGGGGTCAGCAGGAAGACCCGGGTGGCCACGCGCTCGATGGAGCCGCGCAGACCGAAGGTCAGGCCGGCGGCGAAGTCCACGACGCGCTTGGCGTCGCCCGGCTCCATGGCGGTGAGGTTGACGATCACCGGGACGCCGTCCCGGAACAGCTCGCCGATGCCGCGGGCGTCCCGGAAGCCGTCCGGGGTGACGGTGGCGATACGGCGGCCCTTGTCCTCGGCCGCCTCGGAGACGACACGGACCCGCGGGTCCGTGACCCAGGGCTCGGGTGTCTCGTTGTTCCCTTCGGCGTACTCGTCGTCGTAGTAGCGGTCGTCGCTGTCCTCGACGAGTCCGAGCCAGGCACTCGCCTTGCGCACCGATCCCATGAACGCCTCCTTTCACCGCGGTCTGCTTGTGTTCCGCTCCCCCTATGGTCGTCCATCATGCGGATTGCGCGCCAAGTGGATAGTCGGCGCGCAGGGTTTTCGTGACGGTACTGGTGCAGAAGTTGTGGCGATTTGCCTGTGCTCCGGCCGGGATTCGCCGTGCCCGTAGCCGCCGGGAGAGTGTAAATCGGACCATCGGGCCAGACGGGTGAGCAGGGGCACGGACGGGTGAACGTACGCCGTCGATACGGTGCCTGACGGACCGTCCTATGGGTGTTCGGAGCCCGGGGGACCGCACAACGGGGGAGCAATGTGTTCGGCATCGTCAGACCCTGCACGCACCGGCTCGGTGAAGGTCTCGCCACGGAATGGAGGGCGCATCTCTGCGGACTGTGCCTGGCGCTTCGCCGTGACCACGGCCAGTTCTCACGCGTCGTCACCCACTACGACGGCCTGATCGTCTCGGTTCTGACGGAGGCTCAGTCCGTGTCGTCGGCCGACCGGCGGCGTACGGCGGGCCCCTGCCCGCTGCGTGCGATGCGTACCGCACCCGTCGCGCAGGGCGAGGGCGCCAGGCTCGCCGCAGCGGTCTCGCTGGTACTGGCCTCCGCCAAGGTGCGCGACCACGTCGCCGACCGGGACGGCCTGTTGGCCCGCCGTCCGGTCGCCCTCGCCGCGCGGAGGATCGCCAGGAACTGGGACAGGGCGGGCGCCGGGACCGGGGCCTCGCTCGGCTTCGACACCTCGCTGCTCGTCGACGCGGTGGACCGGCAAGGGGGCATCGAGGCGGTCGCGGGAGTCGGCACACCGCTGCTCCTGGTGACCGAGCCGACCGAGACCGCCACGGCCGCCGCCTTCGCGCACACCGCGGTCCTCGCCGGACGGCCGGGCAACGCGGCCCCGCTCGCCGAGGCGGGCAGGCTCTTCGGCCGGCTCGCCCACCTGCTGGACGCCGTGGAGGACCAGGCCGTTGACGACGCGTCAGGTGCGTGGAACCCGCTGACCGCCACCGGGACCTCCCGCTCCGAGGCGCGAAGGCTGTGCGACGAGGCGGTGCGCGGGGTGCGGCTCGCGCTGCGGGACGCGGAGTTCGTCGACTCTCGGCTGGTGCACGTCCTGCTCGCCCACGAACTCGACGAGTCGGTCAACCGGGTCTTCGGCACGACCGGGTGCGGGCACGCCCACGACGGCAGGGCGCAGACCTACGGACCGCCGCCCGGCGGACAGCAGCCCGGCCACCCGGGGCAGGGCGGCCCCAACGGGTCCAACAATCCGTACGGCGGTGGCGGTTCCGGCCTTCCGTCCGGCGGCGGTCCGGGGCAGGGCGTGCCGCCGGGCGGCGGCGGACACGGCGGCGGTGGCTTCCTGGGCGGAGAGCCGACGCCGCCGGAGCGGAGGAAACCGCGCGGCTTCTGGTCCGGGTGTGCGGCGGCGATCGGCCTGTGCTGCACGTGCAGGGTGTGCTGCGCCAGCGAGTACGAGAGTGCCTGGTCGAGGAAGAAGCGCAAGGGCTGGTGCGACAAGTGCGACTGCGGCAACTGTGACTGCGGCTGTTGCGACTGCTGACCCGCCCGAGCACGTGGCGTGCGACCGCGGATCCGCCCCGGTGCGCGCGCTGATCCCCGGCTGCGGGGTCGACCGCAGGGCCCGCTCCGGCTGCCCCTCGCGCGGGTTCGGGCGATTGTCCGACCCGTGTGGAAGGCTGGTCGCATGAGCAGAGTCGACAGCAGTGGTCCGCAGGCCCAGGACGACCCGCGGCGGGACTGGCAGCGCTGGCACGACCGGCGCGTCGAAACGGTCGCCTCGCCGTACGGCCCGCTCTCCCTGTCGGGCACCCACTGGCTCGCCGACCATGCGGACGGTCGCATCGACGGGGTGCCCGGGCGGTGGGGGGACGACGGCGAGGAGGTCGTGCTGACCGCCGCGGAACAGGACGGCGTCAGCGTCGACGGGCGGCCGTTCGCCGGGGAGGTCCGGCTCGGCGCCGACCGGGGGCCGATCTCCGGCTCGCGGATCTCGGTGGGGGAGCGGCGACTGGTCGTGCTCCGCCGTGAGGGCCAGTGGGCGGTGCGCGACTTCGACCCGGGGTCGGCGGCGCGACGCGCCTTCGCGGGCGTCGAGGCCGGACCGTACGACCCCGCGTGGGTGCTGCGGGGCCGCTTCGTGCCCTACGGGGAGAACCGGACCCTCCAGGTCGAGAACGCGGACGGGCGCTCGCGCGGACTGGGCCTCGCGGGCGAGGTCGTCTTCGCACACGGCGGCGCCCAGCACTCGCTGCACGTCGCCGTCGAGGACGACGGTTCCCTCTGGGCGGTCTTCGCGGACGCGGACAGTGGCCGCAGCAGCTACCGGTTCCGCTTCCTGCGACCCGGGGCGCCGGACGCCGAAGGGGCGGTCACCGTCGACTTCAACCGGGCGCTGTTGCCGCCGTGCGCCTTCGCCGACCACTTCATCTGCCCGTTCCCGCCGCCGGGCAACACGCTGTCCTTCGCCGTGCCGGTCGGAGAACTCAACAAGCTGGAGAAATAAGGGACTTCGTCCTTCTTTCTGTCGGCGGACCCGGGACCTCGGAAGGCCCCGGGTCCGCCGCACGCCGGGCCGCCGTCGCCCGCGCAAGGCCGAAACGCGCCCTTGCGCGGGCGTGGAGGCCGTCGAATACTCCCGTCACAGCGCTTGTCAGGGGCACAGCGAGGCCGACGGCATCACACCGGGGCCCGCGCGGCCCCGGGCTGCGCCTCACGGGCCCCGGGACAGACCCAATCCGTACGGGCCCCCGATTCCCCTCGGGAGGAACGACAAGTGAGGAAAGAGCGCACCACCCCCACACCCCGCAGCGGTACGGCAAGACGCGCCCGATACCTGGGCGTGGCGGCAGGACTCGCCGCCGCTGTCGCCCTCGCGGTACCGAACGCCCAGGCCCAGCCGGCCGCCGCCCCCACCGCGTTGAGCGCCACCCAGCTCGCCTCCGTCGAGTCCGCCGTTCTCCAGGCGGACGTCGCGGGCACCGCCTGGCACGTCGACAAGGCGACCAACACCCTCGTCGTCACCGCCGACTCCACCGTCTCCCGCGCGGACATCGCCCGGATCAGCGCTGCCGCCGGTGACCAGGCGAGGGGCCTGCGCATCGAGCGCACCCCGGGCAAGTTCTCCAAGCTCCTGTCGGGCGGCGACGCCATCTACGCGCCGAGCTGGCGTTGTTCGCTCGGCTTCAACGTCCGCTCGGGCAACACGTACTACGCCCTGACCGCCGGGCACTGCACCGACGGCAACCCGACCTGGTACGCCAACTCGGGCCGCACGACGCGCATCGGCCCCACCACGGGATCCAGCTTCCCGGGCAACGACTACGGCATCCTGCGCTACGACAACAGCTCGATCGCCCGCCCTGGCACGGTCGGCAACGTCGACATCACCAGCGCGGCCAACGCGACCGTCAACATGGCCGTCACCCGGCGGGGATCCACCACCGGCACCCACAGCGGCCGGGTCACCGGTCTCAACGCCACCGTCAACTACGGCAACGGCGACGTCGTCTACGGCATGATCCGCACCAACGTGTGCGCCGAGCCCGGCGACAGCGGCGGCCCGCTCTACTCCGGCAGCCGCGCCATAGGTCTCACCTCCGGCGGCAGCGGCAACTGCCGTACCGGCGGCACGACCTTCTTCCAGCCGGTCACCGAAGCGCTGAGCGCGTACGGGGTCAGCATCTACTGACCCCCCTTCCGTCCCGTCCTTCCGTCACCCGGGGTCCACCGGGTACTTCTGAGAACCGCGTTGCCAGCGGACAGGCCCCCGCCCGGACTCCTCCGGGCGGGGGCCTGCCGCTTGTGCGGGTCCTGCGGACGGCCGAACCGGCGCCGCACAGCCGACATGCGCGACCTCCCGCGCGTCCCGCTGCCCGAAATGCGCCCCCCAGGGACCAGTACCGGACAGGAGTAGACCTCACCCTGGGGCTGCCACCCGTCGCTCGGGGTGTTCGCGAAGGTGACGAGGAAGGCACGGGTCGGGCACCGGACCGTCATGTCAAGAGAAGGAGAGCGTGCGGTAGTTGTCGTGTGCGCGTCCTGAAGTCGACCTTGTGTGCCCCCGTCCTCCTGGGAATAGTGAGGCTCCACCCGGGCCCACCCCCACAATTCGGGGCCCGGACCCCCCACAGGAGGTCATTTCGTGAAGCACCGACGCATCCCCAGGCGACGCGCGGCCGTGGTAGGGACCGCGGCCGTCGCTCTGATCGCCACGGGCGTCACCTTCCAGACCGCGAACGCCAGCGAAGACCCGGCCGCGGCGCCCGCCCTCAGGACGCTGTCCGCGACGGGCGCGAGCCAGCTCGCCTCGTCCCTGGCCGAGCAGCTCGGCTCCGAAGCGGCAGGGGCGTACTACGACGCCGAGGCCAAGTCCCTCGTCGTCAACGTCACCGACGAGGCCGCGGCCCGGACCGTGCGCGAGGCCGGCGGCAAGGCCAGAGTCGTCCAGCACTCGCTCGCCGAGCTGAAGTCCGCACGCGCGGCGCTGGCGGGGAAGGCGTCGATCCCGGGCACGTCCTGGGCGACCGACCCGGTCAGCAACAAGATAGTCGTGACGGCCGACCGCACGGTCAAGGGCGCGGCCCTCGCCCAGCTCACCCGCGAGGTCGAAGCGCTGGGTTCCAAGGCGCAACTGAAGCAGACGAAGGGGGAGTTCAAGCCGCTCATCGCCGGCGGGGACGCCATCTACGGCGGGAGCTCCCGCTGCTCGCTCGGCTTCAACGTGACCAAGGGCGGCGAGCCGCACTTCCTGACGGCGGGGCACTGCACGGCCGGCATCACGACCTGGTCCGACAAGCAGGGCGGCGCGGGGATCGGCACCACCGTCGACTCGAACTTCCCCGGCGGCGACTACGGCCTGGTGAAGTACTCGGGCGACACCCCGCACCCCAGCGAGGTCAACCTCTACAACGGCAGCACCCAGGCCATCAGCAGGGCGGGCGATGCCACCGTCGGCCAGAAGGTGACCCGCAGCGGCTCCACCACGCAGGTCCACGACGGTGAGGTCACCGGCCTCGACGCCACCGTGAACTACGGCAACGGCCAGGTGGTCAACGGCCTCATCCAGACCACGGTCTGCGCCGAGCCGGGCGACAGCGGCGGGGCGCTCTTCGCGGGCGACACCGCGCTCGGCCTCACCTCCGGCGGCAGCGGCGACTGCTCGTCCGGCGGGGAGACCTTCTTCCAGCCGGTGACGGCCGCGCTCGCGGCGACGGGCACCGAGATCGGCTGATCGAGCCCGCAGCAGGTGCGCGCGCACGCCCCGGCCGGGTGAGGCCGGGGCGTGCGCGCGCGTGGGGCGGGGGTCAGGGGCTTCCCGCCGCGTCGGCCGTGCTCACACGAGGGGGGTCCGCGCGGAGCGCACCTCCGTGGCACCGCCCGGCTCGTCGTCCGCACCCGGACGGCTCGACTTCACCCGGGAGGCCACCGCGAGGGTCAGGGCGGCGCTGACGACCGCCCAGGCGGCGAGGACCAGCAGCGGCCCCGTGATGTTGTTGCCCTTGAAGTACGCGATCGAACGCGCCACCCACGTCGCCGCACCCGGCGGCAGCGCGGGCCCGATGGCCTGCCAGAAGCCCGGCAGCATCGGACCGGGGAAAGCGCCGCCCGCACTGGGGTTGCCGGCGATCACGATGATCAGGATGGCCAGCCCGATACCGACCACGCCGAAGATTCCCTGGAGGGCGAGGGTCAGGGCGCCGACCGCGAAGACCGTGAGCGCCCCCAGCCCCCACAGCCCGAAGACGCTGCCCGGGAGCGCGTCCAGGACCGGTCCCGCGATGACCGCGCCGAGAAGGCCGGAGACGATTGCGTACAGGGCCATCACGCCGAGCCGGATCGCGGCCCGCTTGCCGTTCGCCGGGCGGGCCCCGGCGCTGATCGCGAGGATCGCCGCGCACAGGTAGCCGCCGACGCACCAGCCGACCACCAGGTAGAACGACGACAGCCCGTTGGCGTCCTTCGTGGAAGCGGGCGCGACGTCCTCGAAGGTGACGGTGCGCTGCTGGGACTTCGCGACCTCGGTGAAGACCTGCTCCAGTGCGCGGGTCTGCGAACCGCCCTGGCCCGAGGCGACCAGAAGGGTGTCGGAGGTGCCGCCCTTCGGGTCGACGAGAAGGGCCGCGTCGATCTTCCGGTGGAGCATGTCGTCGCGCGCGGCCGCCTCGGAGTCAAACACGCGAGGGTCGAGCGGCGAGCCGGGGAGCTTCCTGAGCTGCTCCGTGAACCTGTCCGCCGCCCCGCCGGGCGCGACCACCGCCACCTTGACGTCACGCGGTTCCGGGTGGTGCAGGGCCCCCACGTACGACGTGATGAACAGCAGTTGGAGGGCGAGCGCGCCGAGGACGAGCAGCGCGGCCCTGGGCGTGACGGCGTTCTTCAACTCGTCGGCGAATCTCATGCCCTCAACGCTCCGGCGCGCGCGGGCTTCCCGCAGGTGGGGTGAGCCGGACGAGTGAAGGGCGGGGGGCGGTGCGACGGGACGTCCGGCACGGACGTGCACCGGACATGAGCGTGCCGTCCGTTCCCCCCGGAACGGACGGCACGCTCAGCTGCGGGGATCAGCGGCCGTGACGCCCGCCCGTGGCGGCCCTGCGGCGGACCGAGCCGAACAGCAGCGCGGCGCCGAGCGCCAGCACGGCCGCACCGCCGACCGCGAGGTAGGGGGCGCTGCCGTCGCCACCGGTCTCGGCGAGGTTCTCGCCGTCGGCCGGAGCGGGGGCCGGAGAGCCGGCCGGGGCACCCGCCGGGGCCTGCGTCGGCGTCCCCACCGGGTCGGGCGAGCCGCCCTGCGGAGCGGGCGCATTGGCGTCGGCGGCAGGCGCCTGGGGGGCGGTGGGAGCGGACGGCTTCGCGCTCGCGTTCGTCCTGTGGTCGTCGTCGCCGTGGCCCCGGTGCTCGACCGTCGACTTGTCCGCGCCCGCCGCGATGTCCTCGTCGGACGGAGCGGTGGCGACCGGCGCGGTGGCGTTTCCGGTGCCCGAGCCGGCGGTGTCCTTGCCGAAGACCACGTCGGAGCAGGTGTAGAACGCCTCGGGGCTGTCCGAACGCTGCCACACGCTGTAGACGAGGTGCCTCCCGGACTTCTTCGGCAGGGTGCCCTCGAAGACGTAGTCCCCCGCCTCCATCCGCGGGTCGGTCACCGACGCGAACGGCTTGGCCTCAAGGTCCGACCACTTCAGCGGCTTCGTCGGGTCGTAGCCGTCCTTCGTGACGTACAGGTCGAAGGAGCCCTTGTGCGGGGCGGTGCCCTTGTAGCGGAAGGTGTGCTTGCCCGCCGTGAGCTTCGAGGACGGCCAGTCGGCGCGCGGCAGGTCCAGCCCCTTGTACTTGTCGTTGCCCGCGCTGCACAGCTTGCCGTCCGGGATGAGCGCCTTGTGGTTGCCGGCCGCGTTGGCGATGTTGACCGCGTTCCAGTCGTAGAACGCCTGGGCGCCGCTGGCGGCCACGGCCGCCTTGCAGGCCGCCGAGTCGGGGCTCTCCGGGCCCTCCGCGTAGCAGGCCGACACCCGGCTGACCGGGTCCGTCATCGAACCGTGCGCGGCCGCCGGGGAGGCGGCGAGACCGGTCAGGGCGAGCGGGGCGAGACCGAGAACGGCGACGGCGGCGGCCTTGCGGCGAGCGGTGGTCATCGTGGAGAACTCCTAGGCAGGGTGATGTTTCCGTGGCCGGGGGAGAGAGGGGCGGACTCCCCCGGCGCAACAGCACGCTAGACCCCCGGAACCGCGAAAAGCCCTGCTGAGGGCGGGGCGCGGAGTTCTTTATGGCCCGCTTAAGGGAGCGCTCAGTGGCGATTAAGAAGGCCCTGCGGCACGCTGCGGAACCTCACGCCCCGTCACCGGGCGGCACCCGCTCACCCCACCCACCGGTACCGCCGTTCCGGCCGTCCCGTTCCCCCGTACCGCAGGGTCACCTCGGCCCGCCCGGTCGCCGTGAAGTACTCCAGGTACCGCCGCGCACTGACCCGCGACAGCGTCCCGCCCTCGGCGCACTCCGTCGCCGACAGGCCCCCGGGATGTGCGCGCAGAGTGCGCTCGACCAGTTCCGCGGTGTGCGCGGCCAACCCCTTCGGCAGCTCCCGCGAACCGGGCGGGCGGGTCCCGAAGAGCTGGTCCACGTCCTCCTGCCGGGCCTGCCCGTGCACGGCGATCGAGTCGAACCGGGTCCGCAGTGACGCCACGTGCCGCAACTGTTCGCGGAGCGCCGCCTGGTGGAACGGCTTGATCAGGTAGTGCAGCGCCCCCGCCCGCAGCGCGGCCCGCACCGTCCCGGCGTCCCGCGCCGCCGTGATGAACAGCACGTCCGCGGTCGGCCTCCCCCCGTCCCGCGCCTCGGCCGCCCGCAGCCCGCGCAGTACGTCCAGCCCGTCCATGTCCGGCAGGTACACGTCGAGGAGCAACAGGTCCGGGCGCAACCGCTCGGCCGCCCGCAGGGCGTCCGCACCGCTGTGCGCGACACCGACCACCGCGAACCCGTCCATCGCCGACACGCAGCGGCTGTGGACCTTCGCCACCATGAAGTCGTCGTCCACGACCAGCACATTCGTCACCCGGTGAGGCTAGGCGCGCGACCACAACGACCACAACGTCCGTTGGTTCCGGAACGGCGACAGCTCCCTCACGCCCCGGCAACATGTCCCCACCTCCTCCCGCGTCACGCAACCGAAAGAAAGGCGGCACCCGTGCGTCTGCGCACCCCCCTCGCCCTCGCCGGGGCGGCACTCCTGGTGCTCGTGGGGCCACCGCTGCTCTCCCCGGGCGACGGCGCCGACACCGGCGCCCGGATCCCCGGCCTGCGCTTCATGGTCCCCAACACTCCGGGCGGCGGCTACGACATCACCGCACGCACCGCCGCCAAGAACGCCGAGGACGCCGGCCTCACCTCCGGCATCGAGGTGTTCAACCTGCCCGGAGCGGGCGGCACCGTGGGCCTGGCCAGGCTCGCCGCCGACCACGGGAACGGCAAGGTCGCCATGTCCATGGGACTGGGCGTCGTCGGCGCGGTCCACACCAACAAGGCGCCCAAGACGCTCGCCGACACCACGCCCGTCGTCCGCCTCACCGAGGAACAGGACATCGTGGTGGTGGCCAAGGACTCCCCGTACGAGAACCTCGGACAGCTCGTACGGGCGTGGCGGACGAACCCCGCCAAGGTCCCCGTCGGCGGCGGATCCTCGCCCGGCGGGCCCGACCACCTCGCACCGATGCTGATGGCACGCGCGGCCGGGATCAAGCCGAAGGACGTCAACTACGTCCCGTTCGACGGCGGCGGCGAACTCCTCGCCTCCATCCTCGGCGACAAGGTCCACTTCGGCGTCTCCGGCGTCGGCGAGTACCTGGACCAGATCAAGGCCGGTGAGCTGCGCGTCCTCGCCGTCACCGGGCCCCGGCGGGTGCCCGGCCTCAACGCCCCGACGCTCCGCGAGTCCGGCCTCGACACCGACTTCACCAACTGGCGCGGCATCGTCGCCCCGCCCGGCCTGACCGACGCCGAACGCACCAAGCTGATCACCCTCTTCGAGAAGCTGCACGCCTCGAAGGAGTGGAAGGACGCCCTGAAGAAGAACGGCTGGGACGACGCCTTCCTCACCGGAGACGAGTTCGGGGCGTTCCTCGACAAGGAGAACACGCGCGTGGACTCGGTCCTGAAGGAGCTCGGCCTGTGAGCGCCCCCCTCACCCCCACCACACCGGACAGCACCCCCGCCCCCGGGCGCCGGGCCTGGCTGCGCGAGCACTCCGAACTGGGAGTCAGCGCCCTCCTGTTGGTCATCGGCGTCCTCGTCCTCACCGACGCCCTCACCATGCACGTGGAGCTCACCCAGCGCGGCCCCGTCGGCCCCCGCACGGTCCCCCTCGTCGTCGGCGGAGCCCTCGTGCTGGTCGCCGTGCTCCTCGCCGTGGACGTCCTGCGCGGCGGACGAGGCGAGGCCGAGGGCGGCGAGGACGTCGACCTGTCCGAACCCGCCGACTGGCGTACGGTCCTGCTGCTCGCCGGGGTCTTCCTCGGCAACGCCGTACTGATCGGCCCGCTCGGCTTCCCGGTCTCCGGCGCGCTCCTCTTCTGGGGCTCCGCGTACGCGCTCGGCAGCCGGCACGTCGGCCGCGACACGCTGATCGCCGCCGGCCTCTCCCTCTTCACCTACGTCGTCTTCAACAACCTGCTGGGCGTACCGCTTCCCGGCGGACCGCTGATGGGAGTGCTCTGACCGATGTGGGACTCCCTCAACTCCCTGATGGGCGGCTTCGAGACCGCCCTCACCCCCGTCAACCTCCTGTGGGCCGCCGTCGGCGTGCTCCTGGGCACCGCCATCGGCGTCCTTCCCGGCATCGGCCCCGCCATGGCCGTCGCACTCCTGCTGCCCGTGACGTACGGACTGGAGCCGACCGGCGCGTTCATCATGTTCGCGGGCATCTACTACGGAGCGATGTTCGGCGGCTCGACCACCTCGATCCTCCTGAACACCCCGGGCGAGAGCGCGGCCGTCGTCGCCGCCATGGAGGGCCACCCGATGGCCAAGGCGGGCCGCGGCGCACAAGCCCTGGCCGCCGCCGCCATCGGCCACTTCGCGGGCGGCATGATCGGCACGATCCTGCTGGTCGCGCTCGCCCCCGCCGTCGCCGCCCTCGCCGTCGACATCGGGGCCCCCGACTACTTCGCGATCATGGTGCTCGCCTTCATCGCCGTCACCTCCGTCCTGGGCTCCTCCCGCATCCGCGGCCTCGCCTCCCTCCTCATCGGTCTCACCATCGGTCTGGTCGGCCTCGACCGGATGACCGGCCAGTCGCGCCTGACCTTCGGCTCCCTCGAACTCGCCGACGGCGTGGACGTCGTGATCGTCGCCGTCGGCCTCTTCGCCATCGGCGAAGCGCTCTGGGTGGCCGCCCACCTGCGCCGGGGCGGCGTGGAAGCGATACCGGTCGGCCGCCCCTGGCTCGGCAGGGCGGACGTCAAGCGCACCTGGAAGTCCTGGCTGCGCGGCCCGCTGATCGGCTTCCCGTTCGGCGCGATCCCGGCCGGCGGCGCGGAGATCCCCACCTTCCTGTCGTACGTCACCGAGAAGCGCCTCTCCAGGCACCGCGACGAATTCGGCAAGGGCGCCATCGAGGGAGTCGCCGGCCCGGAGTCGGCGGCCTCCGCCTCCGCAGCCGGAACGCTCGTCTCCATGCTCACCCTCGGCCTGCCCACCACGGCCGTCGCCGCCGTCATGCTGGCCGCCTTCCAGCAGTACGGGATCCAGCCGGGCCCGCTCCTGTTCGAACGCGAACCCGACCTGGTCTGGGGCCTCATCGCCTCCCTGTTCGTCGGCATGGTGCTGCTGCTCGCGCTCAACCTCCCGCTGGCCCCGCTCTGGGCGAAGCTCCTGCGCATCCCGCGCCCGTACCTCTACGCCGGAATCCTCTTCTTCGCGTCGGTCGGCGCGTACGCGGTGGGCGGTGAAGCACTGGACCTGGTGGTGCTTCTGATCATCGGGCTGATCGGCTTCGGCATGCGGCGGTACGGACTTCCCGTCCTGCCCGCCGTGATCGGAGTCATCCTCGGCCCGGCCGCCGAACAGCAGCTCCGCCGCGCCCTCCAGATCAGCGACGGAAGCATGAGCGGCCTGGTCGACACGCCCTTCTCGATCACCGTGTACGTCATCGTGGCGCTGCTCCTGGTGTGGCCGCTGGTGAAGAAGCTGCCCCCGCTGCGACGCGGAGCGCCGTCGTGACGTACGCGCACGACACCCGCCTCCGCCCGCCGGCTCCGTCCTCTTCGGGCCGGTTGTCGGAGGCGGATGCCACCATCGGGGCATGAAGTCCGAGAACCGGCATTCCGCGCCCGCGCCCCGGCACACCGAGGTGGTCGACGTCCACCTGATCCTCCGCCGGGGTGCGGACGTGCTGCTGGCCCGCCGTGCCCGCACGGGATACGCCGACGGGTTGTTGCACGGCCCGTCCGGGCACGTCGAGGACGGCGAGGACGTGCGGGCGGCGATGATCCGCGAGGCGTACGAGGAGATCGGTGTCACGCTCGGGCCGGACGAGCCGGCCGTGGCGCTGGTGATGCAGCACCGCGGGCCGGGTGGGCAGCCGCGTACCGGCTGGTTCTTCGAGGCGTGGTACGACCCGGCCGCCCCGCCCTTCAACCGGGAGCCCCACAAGTGCTCCGGTCTCTCCTGGCACCCCCTCGACGCGCTCCCCGACGACATGGTGGCGTACTGCCGGGCCGGCCTGGAGGCGTACAGGAAGGGCGAGCGCTTCGTCCTGCACTGGCACCAGGACGGCGACCCGATCGCGTACGAGGAGTCGGTGCGCGACCGGAAGGTTCCGCTCCGGGAGTCCGGGACCACCGGCCCGGTGCGCCGGCGCCGGGAGAGCCGGGACGGGAACGAGGGGGAGGCCGTGGCGGAGAACCACCCGTAGGGGAACGGACGTGCGGTTGGATGGGCGCATGAGATATGAGGTGCGGAGGGCGTCCGCCATGCTGCTGCTTCCGTTGGTGTCGGTACTGACCGGGTGCGGGAGCGAGGTGGTCGGCGGGGCGCAGGTGGACCGTGCGGAGCTGGAGAAGCGGGCGGGGGAGTCCGCGCTGGAGCACGTCTACGTCACCGAGATACCCGGGTTCACGCTGGCCGAGCAGTCCGTCAACGTCATCGGCCACGACGGCTTCTCCGCGACGTACTTCTCGCAGCGGGGCGGCCAGGTGCAACTCGCCGTGGACCGCGAGAAGTTGCCGGCGAACGGGTGCGACGGCTGCGTGCGGGACGGTGACCACTGGTACAGCTCTGCCGGCGGGGCGAGCGTGTACCTGAGGGCCGAGGGCGGACACGTCGTACGGCTCACCGGCTCCGACGGCGTGCCACGGGACGTCGTCAAGACCGCCGCGCAGAAGGCGCATCACGCCAGTCCGCAGGAGATGGACGCCGTACTGCCGAAGGTACGTGCCGAGGCTGACGGCGGCGCGGGCAGCGAGGCCCCCTCCGGCAGTGGCGGGGGACCGGTCGAGCGGGGCGACCTGCCGCCGGTGGGCGACGGGGCGCCCCGCAACGACGTGGGGGTCAGCGGCTGACCCGAGGCCGCCGGCTGACGTCAGCCTGCGGCATCGACGCGCAGCAGGTCGGTGAACCGCCCGCCGCGGGCGGCGCGTTCGAGGGCGTCCAGGGTGCGGGACGCCTCGGCGGCCGCTGCCGGGTCGCGGTCCGCGAGGCTGCTTCCGGCGAACTCGTCCTCGTCGAGCCGCAGCACCGTGGCGCCGTCCGCCGAGCGCCACAGGTCGAGATCCAGGTCCTCGACCTCCACCGTGCCGTCCCCGTGCACGACTGCGGGGCGGGCCACGTCGCAGTACCAGCCCTTGAGCGTGCCGTCGCCGGAACGGACCTCCTTCACCGCGTACCAGCGATCCCGCCAGTAGTGCTCGACGAAGACGTCGCCCGGTGCGAACCGCACGAAGCCGAAGTCCTTCGCCGTTTCCCGGGCCCAGGCAGCGCGCACGACGAGGTGGGTGCCGTCGTCGGAGAGCAGAACGGCGGGGTAGCGGATCTTGAGGCGGCCGGCCTTGGTGAGGGCGACCTCGATCATCTCGTGGCCTTCAGACGAGGGCGCGGACATATTCCACCTCCGTGGCGCAGGGGGCGTATCCGCACCAGCGGTTGACGGCGAGCATCGGGGCGTTCACGTCGTCGTTGCCGGTGTACGCCTCCAGGTAGCCGGCCGCCCGTGCCCGGCGCAGCGAGTCCGCCTTGGCGGCCTTCGCGAGCCCCAGGCCCCGGAACTCCTCGCGTACGCCGGTCATGCCGGACGCGTAGCGGGTACGGCCGTCGACGTGGGCCAGGGTGAAGGCGGCGACACGTCCGTCGTCGGCTTGCACGAGGGTGGTCGGGGCGCGGTCCAGCAGAGGGGCGTCCCAGGTGGTCCTCCGCCAGTCGTCGTAGTCGTCGAGGGACACCGGCACCGAGCCCGGCTCGTCGCGGGCGACCTCCGCGTCCGCCTCGTACAGCGGGCGCGGGTCGTCGCCCAGGGCGTCGGCGCCGCGCAGGCCGAACCCCGGTGGAAGCGCCGCGACGTCGGGAACGCCCTCGTCGGCCAGAGTCAGTCGCAGGTGGCGCATGGTGTGGCCGGGGGCGAAGCCGCGCTTCTCGGCGAAGGCACGGTCCCCTTCATCCGCCGTCCACACGTGCAGTGCGGTCGCGGCCAGCGCGGCGAGGTACCCCTCCGCCCTGCGCAACAGCTCCGAACCGGTGCCCCGGCCCCGGTGCTCCGGGTGGACGTGCGGAACGCCGAAGCCGTGGCCCGGCACGGGGCTCCGGTAGGAGAGTCCGGCGTGCAGGGAGCCGACGACCTGCCCGCTCGTGTCGTCCTCGGCGAGCAGCAGCCGGTACCCGCCCGCGGGATGCGCCTGTGCCATGCCGGAGGAGACGGCCTGCGCGGTGGTCACGACGAACGGGGCGGTGGCACGGCGGAGCCGGACGACGGACTCGGCGTCCGAGGAACCGGGACGGTACTCGCGGATGGTCACAGTCACGGGAAGGCACGGTACGCACCCGCCGGGCCGGGACGCCTCGCAATTTCCGGGCGTGGGGGACAATCCCTCGCGTGACCGTGACTCTGAAGATCGTCGTGGACGTCGACGACGCCACCGCCCCGTACGAGCAACTCCGCGCCCAGATCTCCGGGAAGGCCCGCTCCGGGAAGCTGCCCGTCGGCTACAAACTCCCCACCGTGCGCGGACTGGCCGCCGAGCTGGGCCTCGCCCCGAACACCGTCGCCAAGGCGTACCGGGCGCTGGAGGCGGACGGGGTCATCGAGACACGGGGGCGCAACGGGACGTTCGTGGCGGCGGCGGGGGACGCGGCGGGGCGGGCCGCGGCGTCGGCGGCGCGGGAGTTCGCCGAGCGGGCGCGGAGGCTGGGGCTCGACGAGGGGGACGCGGTGCGGGTGGCGGGGGAGGCGGTGCGGGCGGTGTACGGGGGGTGAAGGGGGTCGGGACGTGGGGGCCGGGGGCGGGACGAGGGTGGTGGGGCGTAGGGGAGCAAGTGCACCTCCGGTCGGGTCCGCCCCTTGCCCGCCCTTCCCCGAGCACTCCGTGGTGCTCGCGCAGGGAGATGTTCCCGCGCCCCCGCGGGGCGGCCCCGCCGGCCAAGGGGGCTCACCGGGGCCGGGCGCCCCCGGCGTCCGACGGGCCGGCGCGGGAACGGCCCGCCGCCCCCGGGGGCTGACGCGGGGAAACTCCCGCCCTTACCCTGACAGGTGATGGGACGACACGGCTGGAACCCGGGGGCGCGGCGGTGGCGGTTCGCCGCCCTGCTGGGTGTGGGCATGACCGCGCTGGCACTCGTGCTCACGATGTGCAGCGTCTGGCCGGGCGACGACGGCGCGGCCGTTCCCGGTACCACCACCGACGGGGCGCGCCCGCACGGCATCCCGCCGTCCGTTTCGGGCGCGCCGAAGCCCGAACTGGGCTGGGGCTTCACCCACACCCAGTACAGCGCCGACGACGACACCCCGGTCCCCGCGGCCCGCGCCCGTGCCGAGAGCCTCCTCGCCGACCGCGGGCTGCCGCAGGTCCAGCACCTGATGGGCTGGGGCTCCGACAACCCCGAGCCCTCACCCGGCCGCTACCGGTTCGACGCGATGGACAGCCGCATCGACCTCGTCCGCGCGTCCGGCGGCACCCCGGTGGTCACCCTGTGCTGCGCCCCGGACTGGATGAAGGGCGGGAAGCCGGGTGCGAAGACCGACTGGTCCCCACAGGCCCTGGAGACGGCACCCCGCCCCGAGCACTACGCGGACTTCGCCAAGCTCGCCGGAGTCGTGGCGCGACGCTACCCCGACGTCAAGCACTTCATCGTCTGGAACGAGTTCAAGGGCTTCTTCGACGACCGCGCCAAACGCTGGAACTACGAGGGCTACACCGAGCTGTACAACCTCGTCCACGCGGAGCTGAAGAAGGTCGACGCGGACATCCTGGTCGGCGGCCCCTACCTGGTCATGGACAGCCACGAGCCGCGCGCCACGGAGTACGCGTCGCACGTCAAAGGGCCGTGGGGCAGCATCGACCAGCGGTCCCTGGACGCCTTCACGTACTGGAACGAGCACAAGGCCGGCGCCGACTTCGTCGTCGTCGACGGCTCCAGCTACACCCGGGACGACGAACTGCTGCCCGACGAGTTCCGTGCCACCGACAAGTTCACCGCGGTCAGCCGCTGGGTCCGCGAGCAGACCGCGAACGAACTGCCTCTCTGGTGGGCGGAGTACTACGTCGAGCCCGGCGACAGCAACGACGCACGCGACGACTGGAGCGAACCGCGCCGCGCCGCCGTCCATGCCACCGGCATGATCGCACTCGCACGGGGCGGTACCGGCACCGCCTTCTACTGGAACCCGCAGAACCAGGGCGCCCGGTGCGCGGGCTGCCTGTGGAAGTCCACGCAACTCGCCGACGGTGGGCGGGAGTTGCCCATGATGGCGCTGCTCTCCCGCTTCGCGAAGGAGTTCCCGCCGGGCGTCCGTCGCGACGACACGGTGGCGGTCGCCGCCGCCGGCGCCCCGCACGTCCGCGTCCTGGCGAACGACAGGACGGCTCTCGTCGTCAACACCCTCGCCCGCCGCGTGGAGACCGAGGTCGACGGCCAGGAAGTCGACCTGGGCCCGTACGAGGTCCGCTGGCTCACGCGCCGCTGAGCGGTTCCACGACGCCTGTGCCCCACTTCCCCCCGACCGGCTCCTTCAGGCCAGCACTCCCGACAGCGACAGCAGCCTGATCACCAGGGCCGCCAGCAGCACCGCCAGCAGCGGCAGCGCGAACCAGTACGTGGACTGCATCCACTGGAGCTTGCGCACGCTCTCCCCGCGTGCGACCCGCACCAGCTCCCGCGCCGACAGCAGCACGATCAGCGCCACCGCCGCGAGCGCGCCGACCACCGACCACGACGTCCACGTCACCCGCGGACCGGCGGGGCCCGGGTCCGCCTTCTCGACGGGCCCGTCCGGCTGTTTGCGCAGCGTGTAGAGCGTGACGTCGGGATTGGCCAGGACCTTCTTCAGCTCCGGCCGGGCGTCCAGGTTCTGGACCAGACGCTTCTCCCAGGCCGTGCCGTACCCCGCGTCCATCTGGAGGTAGACGACCTGGCTGCGGTTGATCATCAGGTACGAGTTCGGTCCGGCGTCCTTCAGCTTCTTGACCAGCCCGGCGACCAGCACGGGATCGCGCGGCGCCTCCGTCGGCTCGTAACGGACCTTCTCCATGTCCCGCGCGCCCCACGGCAGCGCGGGCGTCACGTTCTCCATGACGTCGCTGCTCATCCACAGCAGCCGTGCGGTGGGCTCGTCGTGCGCGTACACGTACTCCATCGCCGCGACCTCGCCCGCCCGGGTCCGTTCGAACGCCTCGTTGCCCCAGCGGGCCACCAGGAAGCCGCCCATCAGCACCAGGCCCGCCGTCAACGCGGCCAGCGGCGCGAGGCCGGTGCGCTCCGCGTCGCGCTCGGCAGCCGTCGCCCCCGTGCGGGGGAAGAAGCCGAGACCGGCCAGCAGGGCGGCCCCGGGCAGCGCGAACATGAAGACCCGCAGGGCCATCTCCCCGCCGTACGACTGCATTCCGAGCATGAGGAACGGGACGAAGGCCACGACGATCAGCGAACGCTCCGCGTACCCCGCGAAGCGTCGGCGCAAGACGCCCCAGCAGGCCAGCGCCAGCACGCCGCCGGCCAGTGCCACCCGCACGTACAGCACCAGTTTGTGCGTGGAGCTGCCGCCCTCGATGCGGCCCGCCACCGACGACGACACGTTGTCGCCGAGACCCCCGATCCCGCCGAACAGCTCCTGGAAGTGCCCCGACCAGTACGGTTCGGCGAAGAAGCCGATCCACGCCGCGACCAGGACCGTCAGCAGGACCGGCAGGCCGCGCAGCGTGCAACGCCCGAGGACCACCAGCAGCGTCACCACGCCCAGCATCACGAACGGGGTGAGCTGATGCGCCGGTACCGTCCCCGCGAACAGCGCGATCAGCACCACGAGCAGCGTCGCCTTCTCCCGCCGCCCGGCAGGCACCACCTCCGCCTCGCCCGGCCGCCGCTTCGTCCAGATCACCCGCGGCTCCCGGAACCACACCAGCAGGATCGCCACGAACACGAGGTGGAGGAGGTACGTGTAGCCCTGCGGCGAGAAGTAGTCCTGCCCCACCCAGCCGCTCAGGACGAAGAACCAGGCACCCGTCCACTTCGCCCGCCAGCTCGCCCGCATCGACTTCGTGAGGAGGAACAGCGGGGGCAAGTAGAGGAGTTGGATGAGCGTCGGCCACCACCGGATGACCTCCGTCAGGTCCGAGATCCCGCACGCCTGGGCGACGAAGGCGGCCGCCGCGAAGAAGCCCGGCCAGCTCCAGCGCGCGTCCAGGTCCGGCACGGAGGAGCCGGTGCGGTCGATGTACTCGACGAAGCCGAGGTGCTGCCAGGCCGTGGCGAAACGCGGTGCGTCCTCCAGTACGGCGGGCAGGGCGTGCAGCGACACGACGGTGGCGACCAGGGCCAGCCCGAGTAGGACGGTGCGCGGGCGCTCCAGCCACAGCAGCGACGCGAACGACACCGCGAGCAGTCCCGCTCCGACGAGGGTCGCCCACGGCAGCACGGAGACGAGACCGAGCCCCCCAATCCGGTCGAGATCGGCCTCCTCGACGCCGTGCAACGGCAGCCAGTACAGCAGCAGCGCCGTCAACAGGAGGAGAGTCGCGGAGAGTTCGGGAGCGCGACGGCGCAGGAGGCCCGGCGCCCGCACAGTCGGGGGCGGAGCGGCCTCGCGCCCGGTGGGGTCCGACGCGGCGGAGTCCGGCCCCGCCGGGCCCACCGCCGCGCCCCCGGCGGCCGGTGCACGCGCCGTTCCGGCCGTCGCTACGGGCTTCTCGCTCTCGTCGACGGACGGGACGGACGCGAGTGAGGAGGCCGTGGACGCGGGTGGGGACGCGCCCGAGGCCGCGGCGGGGGAGACCGTAGATGGCGATGGCGATGGCGATGGCGATGGCGATGGCGACGGCGACGGCGACCGCGACGGCAGCCGCAGCGCCCACGTCGGCCGGTGTTTCCCCGCGTCCCCTGACGTCTCTCCCATGCCCTGTACGACGCCGGAGGCGCCCCGGGGGATGTACAGCCCGGCCGCCGGGGTTTCCGGGCCGGGCCGCACGTCCGGCCTGCGTTCTTGGTGGTCGAAGTCGGCGTGCGCGCCGAGCGGCAGGGCGCCCGTCTCGCCGAACCCGGTCCGCTGCGCCCAGCGCGGGCCCTCGCGCAGGGGTCCTGGGGGCGCTCCCGCCACCGCGGCGGGCTCCGCCGGACATTCCGGGCCTTCCGGATCTTCCCGGTCCGCCGTGGCCCCGGCCGCCCCCGGTGCGTCCGGAGCGGAAGCCGCCGTGTCGCCGACGGGCTCCGGCACCTCCGCGGCCCGCACCGCTCCCGCCTCCGGCCCCCCGGGGCGCCGCACCACCCCGTACAGCTTGAAGGCGGCGACGGCGGCGATCACGGCGAGGCTCGCTACCTCCGCGACGCCCGCGCCCGTCAGGCCCATCCGGGGCAGCAGCACCAGCGTCAGTCCGAGCACCAGGACGCACAACCCGCCCTGGAGATAGGCGAGTCCGGCTGTGCGGCTCTGTGCCCGCAGCACCGCGAAGTACACCTCGATGACCACGCGCAGCAGGGCCCCGACCGCGAACCAGCGCAGCAGCGGCGTCGCGGCCACGGCGTACTCCGGGCCGAAGACCCCCAGGACGTACGGCGCCCCGAAGAAGAGGACCGCCGCCACCGGCACCATCAGCTTCGCCATCTTCGCCAGCGCCGCCCGGCAGTTGCGCGCCAGCGAAGCCGGATCGTGCGCGCCCTCCACCGTCAGCGACGCGCCCATGTTGATGGCGAGCAGGTTGACGGTGCTGACGATCGTCACGGTGATGTAGAAGTACGCGTTGTCGGCCGGGGCGACCTGCGAGGCGACGATGACCGGCACCAGGTAGACCACGGCGAGCGAGAACAGCGATCCCGTGTAGTCCCCGGCCAGGAACCGCCCCAGCTGCCGCGCCGTCGGCGGCTCGGCGAGCCCCTTCGTCGCTTCGACGTGCCGGGGCACCAGCCTGCGGAACACCAGGAATCCCAACGGGATCACCGACACCGAGATCGCCGCCACCCACGACACGAACACGCCCGCGGTCGGGACCGACGCCGCGATCAGCACCAGCAGGACCAGCTTCACCGCCGAGAAGACGGTGTTGCCGACCGGTACCCACAGCGCGCTGCGCAGCCCGGTCAGCACCCCGTCCTGGAGCGTCAGCAACGACCAGCCGATCACGGCCAGTACGAACCCGAGCCCGTTCAGCGGCCCGTGCAGGAACCTGTACGACGGCCCCCACAGGTCCAGCGTGAGCAGGAAGATCCCGGCCGCCACCGCCACCACCGCGGAACTGCCCGCGTAGGTACGGAACACCAGCCGCCCGGTTCTGGCGCCGGACACCGGGATGAAGCGCGCCAGTGCCCCGGTGAGGGTCAGCGCGGTCAGCCCGGCGAGCAGTTTCATGGCGGCGATCGCCGCCGACCCCTGACCGACCGCCGAGGGCGCGTAGTAGCGCGCGGCGACCAGCCAGAAGCCCAGGCCGAGGATCGCGCTGACACCCGTGTTGAGCATCAGCGCGTAGGCATTGCGGAAGAGCGGACTGCCACCGCCCCTCCTCGCGGAGAGCAGCCCGGCCACCGACGGCAGCCGCGGCCTGCGCCCCGGCGGGCGTTCCCCGGTACCGACGTCCTGCACGGCATCGTCCTGCACGGCATCGGGCACTGCGTCGTGCACGGCGCTGTTCTCCCCGGTGTCGTTCCCGGCCTGTGCGGTGGTCGTGTCAGACACGGCCGGCGGCTGCCTCTCGGATCTGCCGTGGGATGCGGGCGGCGGCCCGGGACCTGCGCAGCAGCGCGTACCCCCGGGTGAGTGTCCGGTCCTTCGCGAAGTCGCGGCGGGTCGCCCGGTTCTCCACCATCCGCTCGAACCGTCCGATGCCGGTGGTGCGCCGCACGGTCACCCGGCGCAGCGCGTACGGCCCCTGGCAGCGCGCCGCGAGGCAGTTGTTCACCGCCAGGGCCTGCGCGAACCCGGCGTCCCGCACCGCCTGTCTGACCCGGCGGCTGGAGTAGCCGTACGGGTAGGCGAACGAGACGGGAGCGCTGCCGAGTTCGCCGACGGTCAGCTCCCGGCAGTGCCGCACCTCGTACCGCAGCCGTGCGTCGTCGAGCTGGTCCAGCTGCGGGTGGCTGTGGCTGTGCCCGCCGATCTCGGTTCCGGCGGCGGCCAGTTCGCGCACCTGGGCCCAGTCGAGCATGGTGTCCGGCGCGCCCGGCCCTTCGTACGGTCCGCGCAGCCAGCCCGTGGAGACGAAGAGGCTGGAGCGGAAGCCGTGCCGGACGAGGGCGGGCAGCGCGTACCGGTGCACGCCCTCGTACCCGTCGTCGAAGGTGATCACCACCGGCTTGGCGGGCAGCACCACGCGCCTCCCGCGCCAGGCGTCCCCCAGCTCCTGTGCGGTCAGCGGGGTGAAGCCGTGCGCGTCGAGCAGGGCCATCTGCGCGGCGAAGGACTCCGGCGAGACGGACAGCCGGTACGCGGCGTCCGCCGGCCGGTGCCCGACGGCGTGGTACATCAGGATCGGAACAGGTGCCGTGCTCATCCGTACGCCCCCTCGCGTTCCTCGCGACCGCCGCCCGCGCCGTTCACAGGCGGGGCGAGCGGTGTGACCGGCGCGACCGAGAAGCCGGCGGCCCCCCTGCGGGCCCGGACGCTGCCGACCACGTACCCTCCCGCCGCGGCGGCCACTCCGGACACGATGGCCCCGGCCCGGCCCACCGCGCCCGGCCGGCCCAGCGCCGCGTCCCGCAGAGCGCGCAGCACGCCCGCGGGCAGCACCCTGCTCGTGTAGCGGCGCTCGGACTCAAGCCCCCTGCCCGCGCCGACACTTCGCGTCACGAGTGCCTTCGACAGGCCCTCGGCCCAGGTCCGGGAGCGGAAGTAGCCGAAGCGCTCCCGGCCGGCGGGCACCTTGTGGTGGATGACCGCCCGGTCGTCGATCAGGAGCACCGCGTCCGGGAGCGCCCTGCTGAGCCGGATGCACAGCTCCGTCTCCTCGCAGCCCAGCGGGCGCCTGTCGCCGTCCCGGCCGATACCGGTGGCGAACCCGCCCGCCGCGTCGAAGGCGGACCTGCGGAACGAGGCGTTGCCGCCCAGCACGTTGCGCACCCGCACCTTCCCCGGCGGGATGCCCCGGTAGGTGCAGCCGACGACCCAGTCGAACTCCTCGGGGAACCAGGCCGGGCGGCGGCCCGAGGACCACGCGGGCACGGTCCGGCCGCCCACCGCCATCACGTGCGGATCCGCGTAACCCCGGACGAAGTGGTGCAGCCAGTCCCGCTCGGCGACCGCGTCGTCGTCGAGGAACGCGACGATCTCCCCGCGCGCGGCGGCGATGCCGGTGTTGCGGCCCGCGGACAGGCCGCGGGGGCCCGCGTTCGCGAGCACCCGCACCCCTGCCGCGGGGCCCCCGCCCGCCCGCTCCCCGAACTCCTTCGCCAGCCGCTCCCGCAGCGCCGGATTGTGGTCCACGACCAGCAGCGTCTCCGCCGCCGGCCGGGACTGCGCGCGCACCGAGGAGACCGCCGCGAGGATGTCCTCCCAGCGGTCCTCGGTGTACACGCAGATCACCACGGTGACCGTCAACCGGTCCACGTCCGAGGGGTGTTCGGCTCTCAAGACACCTCTCCCGGGCCTGCCACCCGGCGGGGTGCGACCGCGGGCAGGCCGGCGCGGCGCCTGCCGTGCCGTTTGCCGTGCTCCTTGAGGATCACCCGGAGCACCCGCAGTCCGTCGCGGACCGCGCTGAGGTTGCTCAGGCCGTGGATGCGCTCGTACTCGTGGCTGGGTATCTCCTGGACGCGCAGGCCGGCCTTGACGACCCGGATGTTCATCAGGGTCTCCACCTCGAAGCCGGTGCAGTCGAGGTCGATCTTGTCGAGGCAGTGCCGCCAGAAGGCGTTGTAGCCGTAGCAGAGGTCGGTGTAGCGGGCGCCGAACTTGGCGTTGACGACCGTGCACAGTACCGAGTTGCCCAGCTTGCGGACGGGGGTCATGTCGTCCGTGCCGCCGCCGTTCGCGAACCGCGACCCCTTCGCGAAGTCGGCGCCGGAGACGAGTGCGGAGACGTAGCTGACGATCTCGGCCCCGTCCGCCGAGCCGTCCGCGTCGACCATCACGATGATCTCGCCGGTGCAGGCGGCGAAACCGGCGATCAGCGCGTCGCCCTTGCCCTTCCCGGTCTGCCGCACGACTTTGACGTCCGGCCACAGTTCACGAGCCACCCGGACGGTGTCGTCGGTGGAATTCCCGTCCACGAGGACGACTTCGTGAATCCATTCCGGCAGCGTCTTGAAGACGTACGGAAGGTTCTCCGCCTCGTTCATGGCGGGGATCACGACGCTGACGGGCGGAGTGATCGCGAGATGCGAAGAGATCGGCCGGTACGTGAGACTCTTCTTGATCGCCCTTCGGTCTTTTCCGTTCGTGGACGGCGCGAGAAGCGGATCTTGTCCCGGTACCGCGGGTCGGAGAAATGAGCTCATGAGTCTTTTCCCTCTCCACCGGTGGACCGCCCGCCCCCGGGCGGTCCGGATGAGTTTCCGGTTTGAAGGGGGGTTTCACCCCGGCACAACGGAATCGAACTCCGTGCTGACGTACTTCCGTTCCGACTGGGTGAGCTGGCTGATGCTCTGCGCGGAACGTGCCTCGACGCCAAAACGCTCGCCGAGCACGGCACCCCCCTGCCCGCGCGCCCGCCCCGGACCCCCTCGCGGCGCCTGAGCCCTCCCCTGGAGCCGCTGTGCTCGATGGACCGATGCGGGTCGATGTACGACGGTATTGATGCCGAGGACCTTATGGCAAGACCTGGAACCCGACCTCGCTCTATTGTGACTTTGGCGGTTCTTCGACGGTCACTTCCGGAATCGTCCCGATCGGATTTCGCCCATCCGCTTGAGCAGTCTGTCGGCGGGTTCGAACAGTTCCGGCCGCGCCACCACCGTATTCCGTAGCGCGCGCACCGGAGTGCGGTGTGCGCGATGACCGAACGCGACCGGATGGTGTCGCATCACCCACCCCTCGGAAACCATGACCTCCCGCGTTTTCAGAGCGTCCTTGTACTCTTTCTGGCCGCGCCCGAGATCGATGTACGCGATCCCCCCGGACGCCGCACCCTCCGCGATCTTGAGCTGCAACAGCAAACCCGGAGAATACTTTGCGAACTCCGGGTCGTAGGCCGGGAACCAATTAGCGAGGATGCGTTTCGAGCGCGGGCCGAAGTGCGCGGCGACGGGCCACCCGTCGGCGTAGAGCACCGACAGGAGCCCACTGAAGGTGTCGGTGCGGGTGTGGAACAGCTGCTCGACCAGGTGGACGATCCAGTCCTGGGCGAAGCGGTCGCTGCGGCCGGTCCTGCGGTACTGCGCGGACTTCCACCGCATCAGCGTCCGCAGCACCGCCGGGTCGCGTTCGTCGTGCACGTAACGCACGTCGCCGACCTGCCGCTGGAGCCGGCGTTCCTTGGCCAGCGTGGACTTGAGGAACTTCGGCGCGTGCGTCCGCAGGTGGGCGAGGTAGCCGTCGTAACCGCCGAGGGTGTCGACCACGGGGGAGGGGAAGCTGCCGCTCGCCCCCGCCTCGAACGGGCCCTGCCCCTGCACGAGATGGTCGAACTCCCACACGGCGAGCCCGCAGGCCCGCAGCATCCCCCGGGCGTCCCACGTGAACCCGGGCCGGTGCACGACGCCCTGGCTGTCGGAGACGCCCAGCCCCAGGGCCCGCCCCACGCCCGCGGCGGACCGCTGGTACGCGAAGAACGCGACGGGCTCCCCGCCCTCCCGTACGACGGCGATCCGCACCCCCCTCCGGCACCGGCCGAGCGCCAGCGCGAACTCCGGCGAGAGGAACGGATTGGCCAGCTCGGGCGCTCCGTGCAGATGGGCCTCGGACTGCAGGGCGCTCCACGCCGCCCGGTCGGCGTCGCTGAGCTCGGCCGGTCGGTACACGGTGACGCCGTCGGCGCCGTGGACGTGCGCACCGCCGCCGGCGGAGCGGAGCGCGTCGGTGTCGTCGTGGTGGATGCCGTCCGTGCGCCTGCTGTTCGGGTCGGGGGAGTTCACGTCACGTGCCCTGCCTTCCCGCCGTACGGCTGCCCGGCCGGCGTACCAGGGTGAACAGGAGGAGAAGGACGCTGATCCCGCCGACGGCCACGACACCGCCTTGGACCGACCAGAGGTGCACGGCCAGCATCGTCTGGGCGACGAGGAGGTTGAGCGCCAGCGCCGCCGCGGCCGACACCACCGCCCGGCCCGGCGGCGACAGCCCGCGCAGCAGGCCCGCCACCGCCGCAGCCGGAGCGACGAGCAGGAAGAACACGGTGAACGGCGCGCGCAGCGGCGAGGACAGATCGGTGAACGCCAGCCCCGCGCCCGCGACGGCCACGGCGAACGCCGCTCCGCCCGCGAGCGGAAGAAGCTCGCGCGAACTGCCCGAGCGGCTCCCCGACGGCACGTCAAAGTTGGTCTGCATGGGTGACTTTGCCCCCCGAAGCACCGGATGCCGGACTTCAATGTCGCCCAGTCGGCTCGGCCCCGTCAAGGATGCGGAGAGAGTGTGCAGAAGATCCCGGCCGAATGTCCTTGGCATGGACACTACCGGCGAGTCACTGGGGCTGGTACCAACGGTTGAGGCGGCCTGCTCAATCTGATGCGGCCCCCCCACAGGGAGGTTCCATGAAACTGTCCCGAACCACCGCGCTGTCCTCGTCGTTGCTGCTCGCCGGAGCCCTCGTCCTCACCGGGGCCGGGACGGCACAGGCGGATCAACAGGCCCAGGCCGTCGACTACGTGGCCCTCGGCGACTCCTACTCCTCAGGCGTCGGCGCGGGCAGCTACGACTCCGCGAGCGGCAACTGCAAGCGCAGCACCAAGGCCTACCCCGTCCTCTGGGCCGCCAAGTCGGCGCCCGCCAGCTTCAAGTTCGCCGCGTGCAGCGGCGCCCGTACCGGCGACGTGACCAGCGGGCAGCTGAGCGCGCTCAGTTCGGCGACCGACCTCGTCAGCATCACCGTCGGCGGCAACGACGCGGGCTTCGCCGACGTCATGACCACCTGCGTGCTCCAGGGCGAGTCCGCGTGCATCACCCGCATCAACAGAGCCCGCGCGTACGTCGACAGCACGCTCCCCGGGCAGCTCGACACCGTCTACCGCGGTATCAGGGCCAAGGCCCCCGCCGCCCGCGTCGTCGTCCTCGGCTACCCCCGCTTCTACAAGATCGGCGGCAGCTGCGCCGTCGGCCTCAGCGACAGATCCCGCAAGGCGATCAACGACGCGTCCGACTACCTCAACACCGCGACCGCGAAGCGCGCCGCCGACCACGGCTACACCTTCGCCGGAGTGACCGGCACCTTCACCGGCCACGAGATCTGCACCGGCGCACCGTGGCTGCACAGTCTGAAGTGGAGCAACATCGGCGAGTCCTACCACCCCACCGCCGCCGGACAGTCCGGCGGCTACCTGCCGGTCATGACCTCGGCGGCCTAGGAGACCATGCCGGCAGCCCCTCAGTAGGGCGTGGCCGGAGGTGCGGAGCCTTCGCCCGTGGTGGGCGGAGGCTCCGCACCGTCGCAGGTCACCGAGAACGCGACCGGGGTCGAGGTCACCGTGCGCGGGCTCCGGATCCTGAGCAGCACAAACTCCTGCCAGGTCTCACCGGCCCGGTGGGCCGACTCGGTGTGCCGCACCTCCTGGTTGGTGGTCCCGGCCGGGAAGTCCAGCGTTCTCCACTCACCGTCCGAGGTCTCCCCGCTCCGGGTCGTCCACTGGTACTCGACCTTCTCGGGCGAGCGGTCGATGGTGATCGTCGCGTGGAAGGCGGGCGCCTCGTCCTCGGGAGCCGGACACCTGCCCGTATAACTGTCCCGCTCCGCGTGCACACTCACCCGCACCCCCTGCTTCGGCGGGGCGGTCGTCGTGCCGCCGGCACCGTTGCCGGTGGCGCCGCTGCCCCCGGTGGAACCGCCGGTGGCGTCGTTGCCCGAAGGTGTGCTGTCCTCGGTGTCGCTGGGGGCAGGCGTAGCGCCGGCGCCGTCGGCTGCGCCCGAACTCCCCCCGGCACCGGCGGAGTTGCTGCTGCCGCCCGAGCTGCCGCCACCCGCCTCGCGGTCCCTGCCGGTGTCCCGCGTGAGGGCGTGGACGAGCGCCGCGACGCCCAGCAGCAGCACCGCGACACCCGCCGCGAGCAGGGCCACCGCCCGCCGGGGCCGGCCCGCGACGGTGGAGGTGACCCCCGTCCGACCGCCCGCCGGCCCGAACGACCCGCTGCCGGTGCCGCCCACCGGCAGCGGCACGGGCACGGGCCGCGCCGGAGTCGGGTACGGGGTGCTCGCCGTGACCGTCGGGCTGCCGTGCGGCCCCGTGTCCGCGGCCCCCGGCGCCCGCCCGCCCGCAGCCACGGTCCGCAGCCACCGCTCCGCGTCCGCCGCCGGCATCCGGTCGGACGGGTCCTTCCTCAACAGGCCCTCGATCACCGGCCGCAGCGCCCCCGCCCGGGAGGGCGGCGGCAGTTCCTCGTCGACCACCGCCCGCAGCGTGGAGAGCGGGGTGTCCAGCCGGAACGGCGAGTTCCCCTCCACCGCGGCGTACAGCAGCACCCCGAGCGACCACAGGTCCGACTCCGGGCCCGGCGTGCGCCCCAGTGCCCGCTCGGGGGCGAGGAACTCGGGCGATCCGATCAACTCGCCCGTCATCGTCAGCGCGGACGTGCCCTCGACGGTGGCGATGCCGAAGTCCGTGAGGACCACCCGCCCGTCGTTCCCGAGCAGTACGTTGCCGGGCTTCACGTCCCGGTGCAGCACCCCCGCCTCGTGCGCGGCCCGCAACGCCGCGAGGACCTCCGCCCCGATCTGCGCCGCCCGCTGCGGCGTGAGCGCCCCCTCGGCGTCGAGGACGTCCGACAGGCTCAGTCCGCGCACCAGCTCCATGACGATCCACGGCCGGCCGTCCTGGGTCGCCACGTCGTACACGGTCACCACGTTGCGGTGCGAGACGCGGGCCGCCGCCCACGCCTCCCGCTCCAGCCGGGCGTACAGCCGCTGCTGGTCCGTCCCGCCGAGTCCGGCCGGCGCCCGGACCTCCTTCACCGCGACCTCGCGCCCCAGCACCTCGTCGCGGGCCCGCCACACGACGCCCATCCCGCCCTGCCCCAAGGGGGCCAGAAGGCGGTACCGACCCGCCACCACCCGTTCCTCGCCCGGAACTTCGCTCACTGGACGCATCCCCCGATCCGCACGATCCGCAGCAGGGCGGCATCATGGTCGAAACCACTCCAAGTTAGCTCAACTCCGCTGTGCTGCGGCCCCTTTGTACCGTCACGGTCCGTCAACATCCGTACGCCTGTAATGAATCCCGTGGGCGGGATACACGTGGGTGACGACGGGGAGATAGGGTTAACCTGCCCGGTGACGGGTGCCCTCGTACGGGTGGGGAGTGACATGGAACAGATAACGGTGCGCAGCAGGCCCCGGGTGCCTGCCATTACATGCGGGAGCAGTGCGACCAGCACGCGGCTCGACCGCCATCTCGCGGTGCTCGGCGGCCCAGCCGTCCCGCAGCGGGAAACGGCCGAGGCGACGATGCTGATGCGTGAGCTGACCTCGCGTGAGGTGCCGCGCACGCGCAACACCAGCAGGGGCACGCGCATCTCGCGGGTCTCGCTGTTCGCGCCGCTGAGGCGGCTGCGGAGATCGCTGTTCGGGAATCGCGGCTGAGCGCAGCCGCCTTCCTTCCGGACGTGAGAGCACCGCGCTCCGGCGAGCGCACCGTCTCGACGCCGTCGCCCCACTGCCTGTCCATCCGTCATTCCCTGGGCAGGGGGCGCGTGCGGGGAGACGGGGGGATTGTCGGGGGCGGTGTTTTTTGCGTGCGGACGCGGGCACGGGGCGCGTGCGGGGGGCAAGCGGGCGGCTGTCGAGGCCGGGGGTGCCCGACGCGCCCCTACAGCAGGGCGAACTGACCGCCCGGCCCCTCCTCCGGGTGGTCCAGCACCGACGCCGGTCTGCGCGCCCGGGGCGGGGCGGGCAGGACCTCCGCCGCGCACAGTTCGTCCCGGCCCAGGACCGCCGCACCGGGATCCCGCCGGGCGTCCCTCGCCCGGGCCAGCAGAGCCAGCACCGTCACCAGCTCCAGCAGCTCCGACGACCACTCCTGCGGCCACGTCCTGGGCCCGATCGCCTCCAGCGAACCGGCCCGCGCGGCAGCGGTCCTTTCCCCGAACCAGCGCTCCAGCACCCGCACCCCGCCCACCTCGAACTCCCAGGCCGACGGCGGCACCGGCGAGATCCGGCCGGTCGCGCCCACCAGCAGGGCGGCCTCCTCCGCGTCGTACGACAGGGTGCCCGGCCGCGCCGGGATCGCCGCCCGTACGTACGGGCGCCGCCCGCCCGGCAGCCGCGGGCGTTCCCCGCCCCGCGCCCCGCGCAGCAGCAGTGCGAGCACCCGGTGCCCCGACTCCACTCCCGCGCGCCAGACCTCCGGGTCGCGGGGCAGCGGCACCACCACTCCGCGCGCCGACGGCTGCGCCGCGTCCAGCGCCCACGCCAGCACGTCCTCCGGGACGACCCGGTACCCGTACCGGCCGCCGAGGAAGTCGAGCAGACCCGGGGCCAGGTTCGGCTCCCGGCCGCCGGGGCGGCGGTACAGGGGACGGATGCGGCCGGGGCGCCCGGCGGGGGAGCGGCCGTCGGGCAGCAGGGCGGTGGCGAGGAGCGCGGGACCGGACGAGCCCGGGACGTACCCCTGTTCGACGGCGAAGACCTGGTGGGTGGAGTCGACGACCCGCCACAGCTCGGGCCGGGCGGCGTCGATCAGCCGGTGGTCGGGGATCAGCCACTGTTCGTCGAAGGCCCCGTGCAGCACGCGGACCGGCTCGGGGCAGCGCCCGGACTCGGTAGCGAAGCGGGTGGTGGCGGTGCGCCGGCCGGGCAGTGCGGCGACGGCGGAGCGCGGCGTACGCAGCCGGGTCGGTCCGAAGAGCGCCTCCCGGTCCGCCTGCGCCCCGGCCCGTACCAGCGTGTCCCAGCGTGCCCGCAGGGACGCCGGGTCGGGGCCCATGACCCACCCGCGCCCCAGACGCAGCGGAGCCACGGACCACGGCATCAGGTCGTCGAGCAGCACGGCCCGCGAGGCCGCCCGCGGCGCGTCGGGCGCGGGCCGCGGGGTGCCGGGAAGGGGTTGCGGTGCCTCGGGAACGTCGCTCACGCCCCGCATGGTAGGCGGTGCGGGGCTCGGCGGCCGAGCCGTCAGTCCGCCTCCACCGTCACCGAGAAGGAGAACCGGTCACCGCGGTACCGGATGCGCGCCACGTCCACCACGCGCCCGTCCACGTCGTACGTCACGCCCGTGTAGTGCAGGATCGGGGAGAGCAGCGGGACGTTCAGCAGCCCGGCCGTCTCCGGGTCGGCGAGCCTGGCCTCGATGGTGTCGGTGATGCGGCTGATGCGCACGCCGACGAGGTCGCGCAGCACCTTCGTCATCGGCCAGCGTTCCAGGTCGCCGGCTTCGAGAAGCTCCGCGATCTCCGGACGGACCGCGTTCTCCGCCCAGTTGGTGGGTTCGCCGCTCTCCGCGTCGTGCCGCAGCCTGCGGTACGTCATCACCTCGGCCACGTCCGGGAAGTACTCGGCCAGTTCACCGGGAACCGGAACCGGACCGTGCCCCAGCAGCGTCGTCGGCTCGCCCGACTGCTGAGCCACGACGGCGTCGATCGAGCCGAGCAGGCGGCGCGGGGCGCCCCGCCTGGCCCCCGGCTCGATGAACGTGCCGCGCCGCCGGTGCCTGCTGATCAGGCCCTCCGCCTCCAGCTCCTTCAACGCCTGACGCATCGTCAGAACGCTGACCCCGTAGTGCGCGGCCAGGTTCTCCTCGGTGGGCAGGCGCAGCGAGGCGTCGGACGTGCGGCCCAGTATCGAGGCGCGCAGCGACTGCGACACCTGGTACCACAGCGGGAGTTTGCGGTTCAGCACGAGGGAGTCGGGGGCGAAGGCGGTCACCGGGGGTCTCCGTATGAGCGGTTACGGGCGGAAGTGGCGCTCAAGACCCTGCCACACCGCGTCGTACGACGGCTGGAGGTGTTCGGCCTGCGCCGCCTGCCGCGTCGCCGTCACCGGCCAGCGCGTCTCGAACATGAACGCCAGACCGTCGTCGATCTTCTGCGGCTTCAGCTCGGCCGCGCTCGCCCGGTCGAAGGTCTCCCGGTCGGGGCCGTGCGCGGACATCATGTTGTGCAGGGAGCCGCCGCCGGGGACGAAACCCTCCGCCTTGGCGTCGTACGCGCCGTCGATCAGGCCCATGTACTCGCTCATCACGTTGCGGTGGAAGTACGGCGGCCTGAAGGTGTCCTCGCCGACCAGCCAGCGCGGCGCGAACACCACGAAGTCCACGCCCGCCAGGCCCGGGGTGTCGGTCGGCGAGGTCAGGACGGTGAAGACGGACGGGTCCGGGTGGTCGTAGGAGATCGACCCGATGACATTGAAACGGTGCAGGTCGTAGACGTACGGCACGTGGTTGCCGTGCCAGGCGACGACGTCGAGCGGCGAGTGGTCGTACGTCGCCGACCAGAGGTTGCCGCAGAACTTGTTGAGCACCTCCACCGGACCCTCGACGTCCTCGTACGCGGCGACGGGAGCCCGGAAGTCCCGCGGGTTGGCGAGGCCGTTGGCGCCGATCGGGCCGAGATCGGGGAGCTGGAAGGGGGCGCCGTAGTTCTCGCAGACGTAACCCCGGGCGGTGGCGGTCAGCAGCTCCACGCGGAAGCGGATGCCGCGCGGGATCAGGACGACCTCGCCCGGTTCGGCGCGCAGCAGGCCGAACTCGGTACGGATCAGCAGGCCGCCGTGCTCGGGGACGATCAGCAGTTCGCCGTCGGCGTCGCTGAACACCCGTGTCCGCATGGAGGCGTTGGCGTGGTAGAGGTGGATCGCCATGCCGGTGCGCTGGGCGGCGTCGCCGTTGCCGCCCACGGTCCACAGGCCGGCGACGAAGTCGGTGCCGGGGGCGGGCTCGGGAAGCGGATTCCAGCGCAGCCGGTTGGGGTCGGGAACGGTCTCCGTGAACGGTGCGCTGCGCAGGTTTCCGTTGTCGGCCCGTTCGAAGGCGGGATGGGCGGCGGACGGGCGGATGCGGTACAGCCACGACCGGCGGTTGTGGGCGCGCGGCTCGGTGAAGGCGCTGCCGCTCAGCTGCTCCGCGTACAGGCCCAGCGGGGCGCGCTGCGGCGAGTTCCGGCCATGGGGGAGTGCGCCGGGAACGGCTTCGGAGCCGTGTTCGTTGCCGAAGCCCGAGGAGTACGTCAGGGCCTCGGCGGTCTTCCGCGCCTGCTCGACGTCCTGCTCGATGTCCCGCGGGGCGCGCCGCCCGCCGCTCTGCTCCGTGCTGTTGCCGCTCATCGTCCACTCCCGGTGAAATAAGGGGCTCAAGAGAATCCTATGGGTGACAGTAGGATTCCGCATCCGGGACGTCAACGGGGCGGGTGGGGTCGCGGGCGTGAGCGCGGCTCCGGTGCGGGCGGCCGGGTGTTCCCGGCCTCGTCCCGTTCCGCCATTCCCGACAGGCGTACCGGTCGGTATGCTCGCGGTGCCCGTACGCCGTCGTGCCCCCGGAGGGCCCCGTGTCCCGTACCAGTGCCGAGCCCCGTACCGCGTCCAGTGCCGAGCCCCGTACCGCGTCCAGTGCCGAGCCCCACGCCCCGACCGGCGCCGTCTCCCGTGCCGCGCCCCGTTCCGCATCCCGCGCCCCGACCGGCGAGGGATCCCGCACCGCCCTGCGGATCTGCCCGCTCTGCGAAGCCACCTGCGGTCTGACGCTCACCCTGGAGGGCACCCGCGTCACCCGGGCCAGAGGGGACGTCGACGACGTCTTCAGCCGGGGCTTCATCTGCCCCAAGGGCGCCGCGTTCGGTGAACTGGACGGCGACCCCGACCGGCTGCGCGCGCCCCTCGTCCGCACGGAGGGCGGTGGGTTCAGGGAAGCGAGCTGGGCCGAGGCCTTCGACGTGATCGCCGCCCGGATCCGGCCGGTGATCGAGGAACACGGGGGTGACGCGGTCGGCGTCGTGCTCGGCAACCCCAACGTGCACACCATGGCGGGCGCCCTCTACCCGCCCCTGCTGCTGACCGCCCTGCGCACCCGCAACCTGTTCACCGCGAGCACCGTCGACCAGATGCCCAAGCACGTCTCCAGCGGACTGCTCTTCGGCGACCCCTTCGCCATCCCGGTCCCCGACCTGGACCGCACCGACCACCTGCTGCTCCTCGGCGCCAACCCCCTGGAATCCAACGGGAGTCTGTGCACGGCACCCGACTTCCCCGGCAAGCTCAAGGCGCTCAAGGCGCGCGGCGGCACCCTCACCGTCGTCGACCCGCGCCGCACCCGTACCGCCAGGCTCGCCGACCGGCACGTGGCGATCCGGCCCGGCGCCGACGCGGCCCTGCTCGCCGCGCTCGCCCACGTCCTCTTCGACGAGAAGCTCCTCGCGCTCGGGGAACTGGCGGAGCAGGTCCAGGGCGTGGACGAGGTCGCCGAAGCGGTGGCCACGTTCAGCCCGGAGGCGGTCGCCGACGTGTGCGACGTGCCGGCCGACGAGATACGGGGGATGGCGCGCGAACTGGCCGCCGCGCCGACCGCCGCCGTGTACGGCCGGGTCGGCAATTCCACCGTCGAGTTCGGCACCCTCGCCAACTGGCTCGTCGACGTGCTGAACGTGCTGACCGGCAACCTGGACCGGCCGGGCGGCGCCCTGTTCCCGCTCTCCGCGACCTCCCCCGCACCGCGGGCCCCCGGGCCAGGCAAGGGGTTCGCCCTCGGGCGCTGGAAGAGCCGGGTCGGCGGCCACCCCGAGGCCAAGGGGGAACTGCCGCTCGCCGCCCTCGCCGAGGAGATCGAGACGCCGGGGGAGGGCAGGATCCGCGTCCTGATCACCATCGCCGCCAATCCCGTGCTCTCCGCCCCGGACGGCGACCGGCTCGACCGGGCGCTCGCCGACGGCCTCGACCTCATGGTCAGCGTCGATCCCTACCTCAACGAGACCTCCCGGCACGCGGACGTGATCCTGCCGCCTCCGCCGCCGTCCCGCAGCGCCCACTTCGACTTCGCCTTCAACGGGTTCGCGGTGCACGACCAGGTGCGCTTCACGCCCGCCGCCGTCGAGCTGGACCCCGACGGCATGGACGAGTGCGAGATCCACGCCCGGCTGGTGCTGGCCGTCAGCGGCATGCACGGGGCCGACCCCTCGGCGGTGGACGACACCGCCGTCGCGCGTCTGCTCGCCAAGGCGGAGGTCCCCGACCCGGAGGCCCTGGCCGCGCAGCTCACGGGCGCCGACGGCCCGCAACGCCGCCTCGACCTGATGCTCCGGCTCGGCCCGTACGACGGCCTCACGCTCGACGCGCTGCGAGCGGCCCCGCACGGCATCGACCTCGGCCCGCTGAAGCCGCGTCTCGGCCAGGTCCTGAAGACGCGGAGCGGACGCGTGGAGCTCCTGCCCGCTCCGATCGCGGGCGACCTCCCCCGGCTGCGGAGGGCCCTGGACGCGCGGAAGGACCCGAACGCGTTCGTTCTCGTGGGGCGCCGCCACTTGCGCTCCAACAACAGCTGGCTGCACAACGTGCCCGCGTTGAACGGCGGTTCGAACCGGTGCACGGTGCAGATCCACCCGCAGGACGCGGAGCGGCTGGGCGTGACGAACGGCGCTCAGGTACGGGTGCGCGGCGCGGGCGGCGCGGTCACGGCCCCGGCCGAGGTCACGGACACGCTGCGCCGCGGAGTGGTGAGCCTGCCGCACGGGTGGGGGCACGACCGGCCGGGCACGCGGCTCTCGGTGGCCGAGGCGAAGCCGGGGGTCAACGTGAACCAGCTGCTGGACGGGTCGCTGCTGGACCCGCTGTCGGGGACGGCGGTCCTGAACGGCTTCGAGGTGGAGGTGGAGGCGGTGTAGCGGGCGAGGCGGACGCGTCCCGGGGCGCAGTGCCCGGAAGGCACCCCTGGCGCCCAAAAACTAACACCGCTAGTTTGAGTGGGCGTGCCCCGGGAAGCGCGCCCCATCCACCCCACCACCCCGCAGCGGAGGACCCCATGCAGGCGCAGAATCGCATGTACATCGGCGGCGAGTGGCGCCCCGCCCTCGGCCAGGAAACGATCCCCGTCGTGAACCCCGCCGACGAGCAGGTCATCGGCCACGTTCCGGCAGGCACCGCCGCGGACGTCGACGCGGCGGTCGCCGCCGCACGGGCCGCGTTCCCCGCCTGGGCCGCCACCCCGCCCGCCGAACGCGCGGCCCGGCTCACCGCCCTGCGCGACGGCCTCGCCGCCCGCAAGGGCGACGTCGCCGCGACCGTCACCGCCGAACTGGGCGCCCCGCCCGCCCTCGCCGAAGCCGTGCACGCGGGCCTTCCGATCGTCGTCGCGGGCACCTACGCCGAACTCGCCGCCACCCACCCCTTCGAGGAGAAGCTCGGGACCTCCACCGTCTACGCCGAGCCCGTCGGCGTCGTCGGCGCCATCACCCCCTGGAACTACCCGCTGCACCAGATCGTCGCCAAGGTGGCACCCGCCCTGGCGGCGGGCTGCACGGTCGTCCTCAAGCCCGCCGAGGACACCCCGCTGACCGCGCAGCTCTTCGCCGAGGTGGTGCACGAAGCCGGTCTGCCCGCCGGGGTGTTCAATCTGGTGACCGGCCTGGGTCCGGTCGCCGGACAGGCACTCGCCGGACACGAGGGCGTCGACCTGGTGTCCTTCACCGGCTCGACCGCCGTCGGCCGGCAGATCGGGGCGGTCGCGGGCGCCGCCGTCAAGCGGGTCGCCCTGGAACTGGGCGGCAAGTCGGCGAACGTCATCCTGCCCGGCGCGGACCTCGCCAAGGCGGTCAACGTCGGCGTCGCCAACGTGATGTCCAACTCGGGGCAGACGTGCAGCGCGTGGACCCGCATGCTGGTCCACCGGGACAGCTACGACGAGGCCGTCTCGCTCGCCGCCGCCGCCGTCGCCAAGTACGTACCGGGCGAGCGGGTCGGCCCGCTCGTCAACGCCAAGCAGCAGGACCGTGTGCGCGGTTACATCGAGAAGGGGGTCGAAGAGGGCGCGCGCCTCGTCGCCGGCGGCCCCGAAGCCCCCCTCGACAAGGGGTACTACGTCTCGCCGACGGTCTTCGCCGACGTCACCCCGGACATGACGATCGCCCAGGAGGAGATCTTCGGCCCGGTCGTCTCGATCCTCCGCTACGAGGACGAGGAGGACGCCCTGCGCATCGCCAACGGCACGGTCTACGGGCTCGCGGGCGCGGTGTGGGCCGCGGACCCGGAGACCGCCACCGCCTTCGCCCGCCGCATGGACACCGGCCAGGTCGACATCAACGGCGGACGCTTCAACCCGCTCGCTCCGTTCGGCGGCTACAAGCAGTCCGGCGTCGGCCGCGAACTGGGCCCGCACGGCCTCGCGGAATACCTCCAGACCAAATCCCTCCAGTTCTGACCGCACCGCCGCCCGCGCCCGCTCGGGCGGCGGGCCGCCTCCTGCCACCCGCCCCCGCCCCGGCTGCTCCCTCGGGCGGCGGGGCGGCCGTTGAGGGGGCGCAAGGGGCGGGCCGGGGGCGGCCCCCGCCGAGTGCCCCGCGCCCGGCCCCGTACCCGTCCCCGTCCCCCCAGCGCCCCCGGCACCGCCGGAAGCTCGCCCCCGGCCCCGTGCAGCCCGCCCCCTACGCCCCGCCCCCGCCCCCGGAAACCCGCCGCGACCCCCAGGAGCCCGTCCCATGCCCCGCGCCGCCATTCTCCGCGCCCCGCACACCCCCCTCGAAGTCACCGACATCACCCTTCCTGCCCCCGCCCCCCACCAGGTGCGCATCCGCCTCACCACCGCCGGCGTCTGTCACTCGGACCTCTCCCTCACCAACGGCACCATGCGGCTGCCCACCCCCGCCGTCCTCGGCCACGAGGGAGCGGGCACCGTCACGGAGGTGGGCGAAGCCGTCACCGCCTTCGTCCCCGGCGACGAGGTCGTTCTCAACTGGGCTCCCTCCTGCGGCGTCTGCCACGCCTGCTCGCTCGGCGAGATCTGGCTGTGCGCCGACGCCCTCACCGGCGCCGCCCGTCTGCACGCCCGTACGACGGCCGACGGCACGGACCTCCACCCCGGCCTGAACGTCGGCGCCTTCGCGGAGGAGACCGTCGTCGACGCCTCCTGCGTGCTGCCCGCCCCGCCCGGCATCCCCCTCGCCGACGCGGCGCTCCTGGGCTGCGCGGTCCTCACCGGATACGGGGCGGTCCACCACAGCGCCCGGGTGCGCGAGGGGGAGACCGTCGTCGTCCACGGGGTCGGCGGCGTGGGCCTCGCCGCCCTCCAGGCCGCCCGCATCGCCGGAGCTTCGCAGATCATCGCCGTCGACGTCTCCCCGGCCAAGGAGGAACTCGCCCGCAGGGCCGGAGCCACCGACTACCTGATCGCCTCCGACACCACCGCCCGGGAGGTACGGAAGCTGACCGGCGGTCACGGCGCGGACGTCGCCGTCGAGTGCGTGGGCCGCGCCGCCACCATCCGCACCGCCTGGGAGTCCACCCGCCGCGGGGGCCGTACGACGGTCGTCGGGATCGGCGGCAAGGACCAGCAGGTCACCTTCCACGCGCTGGAGATCTTCCACTGGGGCCGCACCCTGACCGGCTGCGTGTACGGCAACAGCGACCCGGCCCGCGACCTTCCGGTCCTCGCCGAACACGTGCGCGCGGGCCGCCTCGACCTGGCCTCCATGGTCACCGAACGCATCACCCTGGACGGCATCCCGGCCGCCTTCGCCAACATGCTGGCGGGCAAGGGCGGCCGGGCGATGGTGGTGTTCTAGGCCCCGCGACTCACCGGATTCCGGCGGCGCGGGCGGCGTCCTCCCCGGCCGGGGGCACCGCGCCCCGCCGGGTCCGCGACCGGGAGACCGCCACCCCCGCCAGGCAGACCACGCCACCGAGCAGCGTCAGCCACCCGGGGACCTCGTCCAGCAGCAGCCACGACATCAGGACGACGATCGCCGGCACCGCGTACGTGGTCGCGCCCATCTTCCCGGCGGTCGTGCGCTTCAGCGCGTACGCCCAGGTGGTGAACGCCAGGGCGGTCGGGAAGACGCCCAGGTAGAGCATGTTGAGGGTGGCGGACAGCGGGGCGCGGGCCACGTCGTGGACCAGCTGTCCGGCGAACGGCAGGCAGGCGACGGCACCGATCAGGCAGCCGTACGCCGTGGCCTGGAGGGGTGTGGCGTGTCCCAGGGCGGGCTTCTGTGCGACCACGCCGATCGCGTACGTCACGGCCGCGGCCAGACACAGCCCCACGCCGAGCAGTGACGTTCCGCCGCCGCCCGACATCGAGACGCCCACGATCGCTGCGCCCGCGAACGACACCGCCATTCCCGCGAGCAGTCGCGGCGGCAGGCCCTCGCCGAGGAAGCGGCCTGCGAGCAGCGCCATCAGGATCGGCGCCACGTTCACCACCAGGGAGGCCGTGCCCGCGTCCACGAGCTGCTCGCCCCAGTTGAGGGCGACCGCGTACGCCCCGAACCACAGCAGTCCGGACGTGACGATTCCCGGCCAGGCGGCGCGCGGCGGCAGCCCCTCGCGGCGAAGCAGCACGAGGGCCACCAGGACGAGGGAGCCGGACAGCAGGCGACCCAGCGCCAGAGCGCCGGGCGCGTACGACTCGCCGGCGCTGCGGATCGACACGAAGGCCGAGGCCCAGAGCACGACGGTGACACCGGCGGCGACCAGGGCGAGAGGTTCGGCACGGCCGCCGGAACGGTCCGTGGCGGAGGGGGAGTTGCTCATGCCGCGATGCTAGGGCACGAATAGTTCGGCTGTCACCGAAGTATGTTCGGCGTCAGCGGAGCGCGTCTGCCTCGATGCCCAGCAGGTCGTACAGGGCCCGCTCGCCCGCCGCCGTCACCTTCACCGCCCGCTCGCTGCCGATCCGCACGCACCACTGCCTCTCCAGCGCCAGCCGGCACAGCTCCGCTCCCGCGATGCCCGCCAGGTGCCGCTTGCGCTCCGTCCAGTCCAGGCACGAACCGACCATGGGGCGGCGGCCCTTGGCCCGCAGGAGATGGACACCGAGTCCGCCGAACCAGTCGAGCCCCTCGTCCGTGAGGGCGAACCCGCTGCCCGTCAGCAGCAGCCCGCGCCGTTCCATCGCGTCCGTGATCGCGATGCCGAGCCGCCCGGCGAAATGGTCGTAGCAGGTGCGCCCGCGCGCCATGGCACTGCTCGCGCCCGCCGCGCGCAGGGTGTGCGGATTGTCGCGGCCGGGCAGCGCGTACGCGGCGACGGACTCGACGAGCTGAGCGGCCGCCGCGTCGGCGAGCCGTACGTAACGGTGTCTGCCCTGCCGTTCCTCGGTGAGCAGTCCGGCGGCGGTGAGCCGGCTCAGGTGCTCGCTCGCGGTGGAGGCGGCGACACCCGCCTGCCGGGCGAGCTCGCCTGCCGTCCAGGCGCGGCCGTCCAGCAGGGAGAGGAGGAAGACGGCCCGGGTCTCGTCGGCGAGCAGGGAGGCGACGTGGGCCAGCCTGAGTCCGGGCGGCGTCTGCGCGACGGTGTCGGCGGGGGCGGCTGCGGGGCCGGAGGAGGGCGACATCTCCCCAGCATGCCCCAGTGACCCTTCGGCGCGGACCGAACGGTCGCACCGTCATCCCTTCCGGTAGCCGCCCGCCTCGTACTGGCACCCCAGCCCGTCGAGCAGCGCCCGCAGCCCCGTTCCGAAGGCCCCCTCGTCCACCTTCTCCTGATGGTCCGCGAGCAGATGCGCCTGCTGGAGGTGCGGGTAGTCCGCCGGGTCGTACGCCGTCCGGTCGTCCACGAAGCCGCGGGCGAACGACCCCAGGGCGGAGCCCGTGATGAAGTACCGCATGAGGGCTCCGATGTGGGTGGCCTGCGCGGGCGGCCAGCCGGCCCGCGTCATCGCACCGAACACCGCGTCCGCGACCTTCAGGCCGGCCGGCCGCCGCCCGGGGCCCCGGGCCAGCACCGGGACGATGTGCGGGTGCGCGGTGAGCGCCGCGCGGTAGGAGAGCGCCCAGTCGTGCAGCGCCTCGCGCCAGTCGCGGGGATCGCCCTCGTCGAACATCGACAGGTCGACCTTCGCCGAGACCGCGTCCGCGACCGCCTCCAGAATTTCGTCCTTGGTGCGGAAGTGGTTGTAGAGGGACGGGCCGCTGACCCCCAGCTCGGCCGCCAGTCGCCGGGTGGACACCGCCTCCAGGCCCTCCGAGTCGACGAGCGCGCCCGCCGTCCCGACGATGCGGTCTCTGCTCAGGAGGGGCTTGCGTGGTCGGGCCATGCGGCACATAGTAGGCCCTGCACACCAGAAACTAGCAGTGCTAATTAATCGTGCGACGAACGGGATGGTGAGTGGTCCGTGAACCTGGAACTCAGCGAGGAGCAGGCTGCCGTCCAGCGGCTCGCCCGCGACTTCGTCACCCGCGAGATCACCCCGCACGTCGTCGAGTGGGACCGTGCCGAGAACGTCGACAGAGGGATCGTGAAGAAGCTCGGCGCGCTCGGCTTCCTCGGCCTCACCGTCCCCGAGGAGTACGGCGGCTCGGGCGGCGACCACCTCGCGTACTGCCTGGTCACCGAGGAGCTCGGCCGCGGCGACTCCTCGGTGCGCGGCATCGTCTCCGTGTCGCTCGGCCTGGTCGCCAAGACGATCGCCGCCTGGGGCAGTGAGGAGCAGAAGCAGCGGTGGCTGCCCGGCCTCACCTCGGGCGAAGCCGTCGGCTGCTTCGGCCTCACCGAGCCGGGCACCGGCTCCGATGCCGGAAACCTGAGCACCCGGGCCGTCCGCGACGGGGACGACTACGTCATCAACGGCACCAAGATGTTCATCACCAACGGCACCTGGGCCGACGTCGTCCTGCTCTTCGCCCGCTCCACCGACGCCCCCGGCCATCGGGGCGTCTCCGCCTTCCTCGTCCCCGCCGACACCCCCGGCCTCACCCGCCGCACCCTGCACGGCAAGCTCGGCCTGCGCGGCCAGGCCACCGCCGAACTCGTCCTCGAAGACGTCCGGGTCCCCGCCTCCGCGATGCTGGCGCCGGAGGGCAAGGGCTTCTCCGTCGCCATGTCCGCCCTGGCCAAGGGCCGGATGTCGGTCGCCGCCGGCTGCGTCGGCATCGCCCAGGCGGCACTGGACGCGGCACTCTCCTACGCCGGTGAGCGCGAGCAGTTCGGCAGGACCATCGCCCACCACCAGCTCGTCCAGGAACTGCTCAGCGACATCGCGGTCGACGTCGACGCGGCCCGCCTGCTCACCTGGCGCGTCGCCGACCTGGTCGACCGCGGCCTGCCGTTCGCCACCGAGGCGTCCAAGGCCAAGCTCTACGCCTCCGAGGCCGCCGTCCGTGCCGCGAACAACGCCCTTCAGGTGTACGGCGGCTACGGCTACATCGACGAGTACCCGGTCGGCAAACTGCTCCGGGACGCCCGCGTGATGACCCTCTACGAAGGCACCAGCCAGATCCAGAAGCTCCTCATCGGCCGGGCGCTGACGGGGATTTCGGCCTTCTGAGTACCCGACTGAGTACGAAAGCGGATGGTGCGCCCGGGTGATCCGGGTCACTGTGGCCGCATGAGTGAGACACAGGTAAAGCAGCAGAGCAGCGGCGCCTTCTACGGCCAGGCGGTCGCCTCCTTCGCCGTCGCCCTGGCCGCCACCTCGATCGGCATCTTCTTCCTCGACGCCAGCGGCTGGGTCCGCGCCTTCCTGGCGATCGCCGTCCTCTACCTCACCACCTCCGCCTTCACCCTCGCCAAGGTGATCCGCGACAAGCAGGAGGCCGGGCAGATCGTCAGCCGGGTCGACCAGGCGCGACTGGAGAAGATCCTGGCCGAGCACGACCCGTTCCAGAAGCTCTGACCCGGCTCGCTCCGCCCCACTCGCTCTAAGCGCTTGCTCAGAGGGCCGGGGTATGGTGTTCGTCCTGCTGTACGGACGGACGAAGGGGCGAGCGATGAGCACGGCGGAGGGCGCGGCGGAAACCACCGACGGCAAGCCGGGCGGCGGTGCCGCCGACGAGGTGCCCGCCTGGGCCGAGGTCGCCCCCGAGGCCGCCCGCAGGCTGCTCGTCGCCGCGGTCGAGGCATTCGCCGAGCGCGGCTACCACGCCACCACCACGCGCGACATCGCGGGCCGCGCGGGCATGAGCCCCGCCGCGCTCTACATCCACTACAAGACCAAGGAGGAGCTGCTCCACCGGATCAGCCGCATCGGCCACGACAAGGCCCTGCGCATCCTGGAGAGCGCCGCCGACGGCGACGGCAGCGCCGCCGAGCGCCTCACGGACGCCGTCACCACCTTCGTGCGGTGGCACGCCGCGCACCACACCACGGCGCGGGTGGTGCAGTACGAACTGGACGCGCTGGCCGACGAGCACCGTGCGGAGATCGTCCAGCTGCGCCGCCGCAGCGACGCGGCGGTACGGCGCATCATCAACGACGGCGTGAAGGCGGGCGAGTTCCAGGTCGCCGACGTTTCCGGCACCACGCTCGCCGTGCTGTCGCTGTGCATAGACGTGGCGCGCTGGTTCGACGTGCAGGGGCGGCGGACCCCCGACGAGGTCGGCGCGCTGTACGCCGAACTCGTCCTGCGGATGGTGGCCGCCGACTCCTCGGAGCAGCCGACGTCCGCGTGAGGTCCGGCGGGTCAGAAGTAGTAGCGGGAGATCGACTCCGCCACGCACACCGGCTTCTCGCCGCCCTCGATCTCCACCGTCACCGTCGCCGTGACCTGCACTCCGCCGCCGGCCTCGGCGACGTCCGTCAGCACCGCGGTGGCGCGCACCCGTGAGCCCACCGGCACGGGGGCGGGGAAGCGGACCTTGCCCGTCCCGTAGTTGACGCCCATCTTCATGCCCTCGACCCGGAGGATCTGCGGCACGAGCACCGGCAGCAGCGACAGCGTCAGGTACCCGTGCGCGATCGGCTTCCCGAACGGCCCCGCAGCCGCCTTCTCAGGGTCCACGTGGATCCACTGGTGGTCGCCGGTCGCCTCGGCGAACAGGTCGATGCGCTTCTGGTCGATCTCCAGCCAGTCGCTGTACCCCAGTTGCTCGCCCACCCCGCCCCGCAGTTCCTCGGCGGACATGAAGACCTTCGGCTCGGACATCCTTGTGCTCCCTCTGCTCAGGCGCTGCCGCGTTCACCGTTCACACCACTGTCTAAGCGCTTGCTCAGCATGGTCGGGCCCCCGTGTTCCTGTCAACGGATGGCCACTAGGCTTCGCGGAGTGCCGCAGATTCCAGAGAAGATCCACGAGCTCACGGTCGGCCAGCTGTCCTCCCGCAGCGGCGCCGCCGTCTCCGCCCTGCACTTCTACGAGGCCAAGGGGCTCATCTCCAGCCGCCGCACCTCGGGCAACCAGCGCCGTTACGGCCGCGACGCGTTGCGCCGCGTCGCCTTCGTGCGGGCCGCCCAGCGCGTCGGCATCCCGCTCGCCACCATCCGCGACGCCCTCGCCGAACTCCCCGAGGAGCGCACGCCCACCCGCGAGGACTGGGCCCGGCTGTCCGAGAACTGGCGTGCCGAACTCGACGCCCGCATCATGCAGTTGGGGCGCCTGCGCGACCACCTCACCGACTGCATCGGGTGCGGCTGCCTGTCGTTGGAAACCTGCGTGCTGTCCAACCCCGACGACGTGTTCGGCGAGAAGGCGAGCGGCTCGCGGCTGCTGGTCGAGAAGAAGAAGTAGCGTTCCGGGGCGGGCCGCCCCTTCCCCCCGGAAGGCGGCCCGTGCCCCCGTAAGCGGCCCGTGTCCCTGCGGCCCGTGCCCCGCGGTCCGCGACCCCCGGTCAGACCTCCTCCCGCGGCCACCGGATCTCCCGCGCCGCGCCGACCAGTTGGGCGTTCGACTCGGCGTACCGGCCGTCCGGCAGCAGCAGCGTGTCCTCCAGGCCGATCCGGGTGGCCAGCCCCAGCCGCCGCGCCAGCGCGAGCACCGGCCAGGCCCCGCCGCCCTCGCCGTGCAGCAGCATCGGAGCACCGCACACGTCCCCCCGGGGCCCCACCGCGCCCCGGCGCGAGAGGTCTGCCAGGAACTGCAGCGCGGAGTCCTCGGCGGTCAGCGGATCGGGGTCGGTCACCTCGACCAGCACCCGCAACGACCGGGAGGCCAGCGGGGAACGCAGGAACCGCTCCGCCCCGTCCGTACCCGACCACAGCCCCGACTCCACCGCGACACCGCGTGCCAGCAGCGCCTCGACGACCTCCTCCGCGCCCGGCTCGTGCCAGTTCACCGAGGCGTGGTCGGGCAGCACCGTCCAGGAGGCGATGCGCTCGACGCGGCGCTGCGGCTCCGGTTCCGTCCACGCGCCGGTCGTCACCCCGACGGGCACGTCCACCGCCGCGCGCATCGCCGTGAGGGTCTGGGCCAGGACCCGGGGCGACAGGGTGTCGTCCCCGCAGGGCGACTTGGGGTGCACGTGCACATCCGCCGCACCCGCCGCCACCGCGGCGGCGGCGGACCGCGCCATCGCGTCCGGAGACACCGGGACCGCCGCTCCGTCGCCGGGACCGCGCTGTCCGTTCACACAGACCTGAATCAAGGGCTCGACCATGCATTCGATGGTGGCACCCACCACTGACATTCAGCCATGCACTGAGCATTCGCACGGTTGTCGCGCGGAAACCCTCCGGTCGGAGTGCGACGCCCCTCCGCGCCACACCCCCGCGCGCCCCGCTTCCCTCTCCGGCGGCCTACCGTACCGAGCCGGTCGCACCACCGCTCCCGCGCAGCCGGCTGCCACGCACACGGGACGCGGCGCCACGGGGATGGCCTCCGCCGCGCCCCGGGCGCTCACCCCACGGACGCCAGCTCCCTGCGCCGGACGCGACGGGCCTGCGCCAGCGCCTCGTCCGTCAGGACGGGCTGGGGCACCAGGATCCCGCACCCCGTGCAGACCGGCCCGCACCACGGCTCGTGGACCATGTCCTGCTTCCACACGATCCGGCTCGACGTGCAGACCGGACAGTGCCCGCCGGGTTCCGACTCCAGTGCGGCGATCAGTGCGCGCAGCACCCCGGCCAGCGGGCCCTTCGGATGGACCGCCGGGTCGTCGCACCAGGCGACCCCGAAACCGCCCCAGGTCCGCCGGTGCCAGTCGTCGAAGGAGCCCGGCCGGCGCAGCCCGTCGTGCTTCTCCCGCTTGCGGCGCTCGGCGAACGCCACCTCGTACGCGAGCCAGACGGCCCGCGCCTCCTCCAGTTCCTCCAGCGCGGCCACCAGCCGCGCAGGATCGGGCGACCTGTCCTCGGGACCGAACCCGTGCCGGGAGCACAGGTGGTCCCAGGTCGCCCGGTGCCCGTAAGGGGCGAACCTCTCCAGGCACTTGCGCAGCGAATACCGCCTGAGCGCAAGGTCGCACCTCGGATCACGGACCTGTCTTGCGAGACTCCGAAAACCGGCCATCGCACTGCCACCTCCGTCGCTGGTACTTCGGCGTCGATGAATGGACGTACGAGTGCCCGTTTCGGCTCCATCGAAAATCCGATGAGCCCCATCAGAGAACAATTGGCCCGGATTCGCACCGTTCCCTCCCGTCCCCTCCAGATTCGAATGGCATGCTCGAACGCGTGGAGGGGCTGGGAGAACAGGCGCACCACCACCCCGCGGGAGGCGGTCACCGGTACAGAAGATGCTCCCGCCGCACCCGCCGGAACGTGGCGAGATCCGACTGCCAGGCCCCCACCACCTCGTCCGTGCCGGCCCCCGCGTCGATCATCGTCCGCACCCTGTCGTTCCCGGTGAGCTTGTCGATCCAGTGGTCCGGCCGCCACGCGAACCCGCTCCACGACCTCTTCGCCGTCACCAGCAGGGCGATCCCGGTCCGCACCGGGTCGAACGACTCCCGGTCGTGCACGTGCAGTTGCACACCGCCGATCGTCCGCCCCTGGAACTTGGAGAAGGTGGGCGCGAAGTACGCCTCCCGCAGCCGCACCCCCGCCAACCGTTCCCCGTTCGCCGCCTCCGCCCACCGGCGGTCGACGCCCTCCGCGCCCAGCAGCTCGAACGGCCGGGTCGTGCCGCGTCCCTCCGACAGATTCGTCCCCTCGAAGAGGCAGGTGCCGGAATACACCAACGCGGACTCGGGTGTGGGCATGTTGGGACTCGGCGGCACCCACGGCAGCCCGGTCGCGTCGAAGAAGTCGCCCCGCCGCCACCCCGACATCCGCACCACCTCCAGGGGCACCGGTTCGGCCAGGAACTCCGCGTTGAACAGCAGCGCCAGCTCCGCCACCGTCATCCCGTGCGCCTGTGCGATCGGTTCCCGCCCCACGAACGTCGCGAACGCCCGGTCCAGGACCGGCCCGAGCGCCGCCCGCCCGGTCACCGGGTTCGGCCGGTCGAGCACCACGAACCGCTTGCCCGCGAGCCGCGCGGCCACCATGCAGTCGTACAGCGTCCAGATGTAGGTGTAGAAGCGGGCGCCCGCGTCCTGGATGTCGAAGACGACGGTGTCCACGCCCGACGCGGTGAAGACGTCGGCCAGTTTCCGGCCGCTGGTCAGGTACGTGTCGTAGACCGGCAGCCCGGTCGCGGGGTCGGTGTGGCGGCCCTCGGAGCCGCCCGCCTGCGCGGTGCCCCGGAAGCCGTGCTCCGGGCCGAAGACGGCTGTCAGGCGCACCCGCTCGTCGGCGTGCATCACGTCGACGACGTGCCGCACGTCGGCGGTCACCCCGGTCGGGTTGGTGACGATGCCGACCTCGCGTCCGTGCAGCAGCCGGTAGCCGTCGTCGGCCAGCCGGTCGAAGCCCGTACGGACCCTTCGGTGACCGCCGAACCCTGCTCCGGGCGGGCCGGACGCCGCCGAGGCGGCGGTCCCGGTGGCGGCCAGCGCGCCCACCGCGCCGCCGCTCGCGGCCAGCAGCCCTCTTCTGGACAAGCTCATGTGCACAACCTCCGGGATCGGACGGTCTGTCATGTCCGCGCACGCTAGCCCGTGCGGCCTTCCCGCGGAACGGAACGCGCCCCGGTTCGCGCGCACACCACCCCCACCGGTGTCGCCGGGCCCTTTCCTCCCGGCATACCGACTGGTTAGTCTGCGAGGCAGTCGTCAGGGAGAGGCAGGCCGATGGTGAACGCGGTGCAGGGTGCCACAGTGGTGGTCACGGGCGCGGGAGGCGGCATCGGAGCCGCACTGGCCCGCAGGTTCGCGGCCGAGGGAGCCAGAGTCGTGGTCAACGACCTGGACGCGGACAGGGCCAAGGCGGTCGCCGAGGACATCGGCGCGACGGCGGTCCCCGGAGACGCCTCGCACATCGTCGAGGAGGCACGCGCGGCACTCGGCGGCACGATCGACGTGTACTGCGCCAACGCCGGCGTCGGCGGCGGCGGCGACCCCTTCGGGGAGGAACTCTGGGAAAGGGCCTGGGACGTCAACGTGATGGCCCACGTACGGGCGGCCCGCGCACTGCTGCCCGAGTGGGTGGAGCGCGGCAGCGGCCGGTTCGTGTCCACGGTGTCGGCGGCCGGCCTGCTGACGATGATCGGCGCAGCCCCCTACAGCGTCACCAAGCACGGGGCCCTCGCCTTCGCGGAGTGGCTGTCGCTGACCTATCGCCACCGCGGGATCAAGGTCCACGCGATCTGCCCGCAGGGCGTACGGACCGACATGCTGACGTCCGCCGGCTCGGCCGGGAGCCTCGTCCTGGCGCCCACCGCCATCGAACCCGAGGACGTCGCCGACGCTCTCTTCGACGGCATGGCGAGCGACCGCTTCCTGATCCTGCCGCACCCCGAGGTGGCCGACTACTACCGGGCGCGCGCGGCGGAACCCGAGCGTTGGCTGGCGGGCATGAACCGCCTCCAGCAGAAGTGGGAAGGGGCAGGCCGGTGACCGGGCCCGCGCGGGACACGGCGACGGCGGCGGAACCGCCGCGCACGACGACCACCGGGACGGCCGGGTCCCCCTACGCGGCCAAGCCGTGGCTGGCGCAGCTCACCGAGGCCCAGCGGGCGCCCGTGCACCCCGAACCCACCCTGGTGCACGCCTTCCGGGAGAGCGTCCGGCGCGCCCCCGACCGCACCGCGCTCGCCTACTTCGACGGCAGGCTGAGCTACCGGGAGACCGACGCCCTGTCGGACTCGGTGGCCGGACACCTCGCCGCCGAGGGCCTGCGGCCCGGCGACCGGGTCGCGCTCATGCTCCAGAACTCGCCGCACTTCGTGCTCGCGCTGCTCGGCGCGTGGAAGGCGGGCGCGACGGTCGTCCCGCTCAATCCGATGTACAAGTCGGCGGAGGCCGCCCACGTCCTCAAGGACGCCGAGGCGAGCGCGCTGATCTGCTCCGACCGGGCCTGGGCGGCCTACCTGCGGGAGACCGCAGCCGACGTGCCGTCGGTCCGTACCGTGCTGACGGGCTGCGAACGCGACTTCCAGAGCACGGACGACCCACGGGTGCTGAACTTCGAGCGGCTGCCCCGGGCGGCCGACGCGGCCGATCTGACCGCTGTGGCCCGCGCGGGCGCGAACGCGCCCCGCGAACGCGCACCCGGCCCCGACGACACGGCGTTGATCAGTTACACGTCCGGCACCAGCGGCACGCCGAAGGGGGCGATGAACTCCCACCGGAACATCATGGTCAACGCGGAACGGCAGCGCACCGGGCACCCCGTCGCCGAGGGGTCGACCTACTTCGCGCTCGCCCCGCTCTTCCACATCACCGGCATGGTCTGCCAGCTGGCCGTCTGCCTCGCCCACGCGGGCACCCTCGTCCTCACCCACCGCTTCCACCCCCAGGTGGTCCTGGAGGCCTTCGCCGAGCACCGGCCCGCGTACACCGTCGGCCCCTCGACGGCGTTCATGGCGCTCGCAGCGACCCCGGGCGCCACGCGCGAGCACTTCGCCTCGTTCGAGGTGATCTCCTGCGGAGGCGCGCCGCTGCCGCCGGCGCTGGTGGAGAAGTTCCGGGCGGGCTTCGGGCCGTACCTGCGCAACGGCTACGGGCTGACCGAGTGCACGGCGCCCTGCGCTGCCGTACCGCCGGAGAAGGAGGCGCCCCTCGACCCGGTGTCGGGCACGCTGTCGGTCGGTGTGCCGGGGGCCGACACGGTCGTCCGCATCGTCGACGACAAGGGCGCCGACGTGCCCTTCGGCGAGCACGGCGAGATCGCGGTGCGCGGCCCGCAGGTCGTCTCCGGCTACTGGCGGCAGCCCGGGGCCACCGCGGAGGCATTTCCGGACGGCGAGCTGCGAACCGGCGACATCGGCTTCATGGACGCCGACGGCTGGCTCTACGTCGTCGACCGCAAGAAGGACATGATCAACGCGTCCGGCTTCAAGGTCTGGCCGCGCGAGGTCGAGGACGTCCTGCACACCCATCCGGCGGTGCGCGAGGCGGCCGTGGTCGGCGTCCCCGACGCGTACCGGGGGGAGAGCGTCAAGGCGTACGTCAGCCTGCTCCCCGACGCGGGGACCGGCCCCCAGGAGCTCGTGTCGTACTGCCGGGAGCGGCTCGCCGCGTACAAGTACCCGCGCGAAGTGGTCATCCTGCCGGAGCTTCCCAAGACCACGAGTGGGAAGATCCTCCGACGGGAACTGCGTTCCCCGCGGTGAGCACGAACGCACCCGTACGACGGCATGCGGACAACGGACAAGCGACGAGCAAGGCAGGTGCGGCCATGGCCAGGACGACGGAACCGAACGGCACCCCCGTTCCCCAGCGACTGCTGGCCGCCGCCACCCGGCTCTTCGCCGAGCGCGGCTACGACCGCACGTCGGTCCAGGAGATCGTCGAGGCGGCGGGCGTCACCAAGGGCGCCCTCTACCACTACTTCGGCTCCAAGGACGACCTGCTGCACGAGGTGTACGCGCGCGTGCTGCGCGTGCAGCAGGAACGACTGGACGCGTTCGCCGACGCCGACGCGCCGGTCGAACGGCGGCTGCGGGACGCGGCGGCCGACGTGGTGGTGACGACCATCGAGAACCTCGACGACGCGTCGATCTTCTTCCGCTCCATGCATCACCTGGGGCCGGAGAAGGACAAGCAGGTACGCGCGGAGCGCAGGCGCTACCACGAGCGCTTCCGCGCGCTGGTGGAGGAGGGCCAGCGGTCCGGCGTCTTCTCCACGGCCACCCCCGCCGACCTGGTGGTGGACTACCACTTCGGGTCGGTGCACCACCTGTCCACCTGGTACCGGCCCGACGGCCCGCTCACCCCCCAGCAGGTCGCCGACCACCTCGCCGACCTCCTGCTGCGGGCCCTGCGCCCGTAGCCCACGGCCGCCCGCAGGCGGCGGACGCCGCAACCCCCGGCGCCCGCCCCCCGAGAGGGCGGGCGCCGGGGGCGTCCCCGTTACGCGTACTTCTTCAGCTCCCGACGGGCCAGCGACCGCTGGTGCACCTCGTCCGGCCCGTCCGCAAGCCGCAGCGTCCGGGCGCTCGCCCACAGTTCGGCCAGCGGGAAGTCCTGGCTGACGCCGCCCGCGCCGTACAGCTGCACCGCGTCGTCGATGATGTCGAGCACCGCGCGCGGCGTCGCGATCTTGATGGACTGGATCTCGGTGTGCGCCCCCCGGTTGCCGACCGTGTCCATCAGCCAGGCGGTCTTGAGGACCAGCAGGCGCAGCTGCTCGACGGTGACCCGGGCGTCCGCGATCCAGTTCTGCACGACGCCCTGCCGGGCAAGCGGCTTGCCGAACGCGGTGCGCGTGACGGCCCGACGGCACATCAGCTCGATGGCGCGCTCGGCCATCCCGATGAGGCGCATGCAGTGGTGGATCCGGCCGGGGCCGAGCCGTGCCTGGGCGATGGCGAAGCCGCCGCCCTCCTCGCCGACCAGGTTCGCGGCGGGCACCCGCACCCCGTCGAGGACGATCTCCGCGTGACCCCCGTGGGAGTGGTCCTCGTACCCGTACACCTGCATCGCACGGCGGATCTCCACGCCCGGCGTGTCGCGCGGGACCAGGATCATCGACTGCTGGCGGCGCACGTCGTCGCCGTCCGGATCGGTCTTGCCCATCACGATGAAGATCTTGCAGTCGGGGTTCATCGCCCCGGAGATGTACCACTTGCGGCCGGTGACGACGTACTCCGAGCCGTCGGCCGACCGCTCGATACGGGTCTCGATGTTCGTCGCGTCCGAGGACGCCACCTCCGGCTCGGTCATCGCGAACGCCGACCGGATCTCCCCGGCCAGCAGCGGCTCCAGCCACTGCTTCTTCTGCTCGTCGGTCGCGAACTGGGACAGCAGCTCCATGTTCCCGGTGTCCGGAGCGGCGCAGTTGAGGGCGGTGGGCGCCAGCTGCGGGGAGCGGCCGGTGATCTCTGCCAGCGGGGCGTACTGGAGGTTGGTCAGCCCGGCCCCGTACTCGGCGTCGGGCAGGAAGAGGTTCCACAGACCCTGGCGGCGCGCCTCGGCCTTCAGCTCCTCCACCACCGCCGGGGTGTCCCACGGCGAGGCGAGCAGGGCGCGCTGTTCCTGGGCGACGGTCTCGGCCGGGTAGACGTGTGCGTCCATGAAGGCGAGCAGCCTGCCGCGCAGTTCTTCGGTGCGCGCGTCGTATGCGAAGTCCATGAGGAATCAGCCCTTCCGGGGGGTCGTCAGAGTCGTCAGGCCGTGCTGGATGAAGACCGGCACCAGCTCGCCGATCCGGTCGAAGCCCGCGCCGACCGTCTGCCCGAGCGTGTAGCGGTAGTGGATGCCTTCGAGGATCACGGCGAGCTTGAACCAGGCGAACGCCGTGTACCAGTGGACCGCCGAGACGTCCCGCCCGGACGCCTGCGCGTAGCGGGCGACGATCTCGTCCGTCGTCGGGTGGCCGGCCGCCGAGGCCGTCGTCGAGACGGGGGAGGCGGGAAGGTCGAGCTTCGTCCCGTACATCACGAGCAGGCCCAGGTCGGTCAGCGGGTCGCCGAGCGTCGACATCTCCCAGTCGAGGATCGCCCGGGTGGTGTCGTCGGGGCCGCCGATGAGGACGTTGTCGAGGCGGTAGTCACCGTGCACGACGGTCGCGGCGGGGGAGGCGGGGAGCGCCTCGCCCAGCGCGGCGTGCAGTGCGTCGATGCCGGGCAGCTCGCGGTTGCGGGAGGCGTCCAGCTGCTTTCCCCAGCGCCGCAGCTGCCGGTCCAGGAAGCCCTCGGGACGGCCGAAGTCACCGAGTCCGGCCGCCACAGGGTCCACCGCGTGCAGTTCGACGAGCGTGTCCACCAGGCCGAACACCGCGGCCCGGGTCCGCTCGGGACCGAGCGGGGCCAGTTCCTCGGCCGTGCGGTACGGGGTGCCCTCCACGAACTCCATGACGTAGAAGGGCGCTCCGAGCACCGAGTCGTCCTCGCACAGCAGCACCGGAGCGGGCACCGGCACGGCCGTCGGATGCAGTCCGCTGATCACCCGGAACTCGCGCTTCATGTCGTGCGCGGTCGCCAGTACGTGGCCCAGCGGCGGCCTGCGCACCACCCAGCGCGAGCGCCCGTCGGTGACGTCGTACGTCAGGTTGGACCGCCCGCCCTCGATCAGCCGTGCGGACAGCGGTCCGGCCACCAGACCGGGCAGCACGCCGTCGAGATGGCCGCGCAGCCGCTCCGGATCGAGTCCGGGCGGCGCGGCGGCCTGGGGCCCTGGTGGGGGGACGGAGCTCATGGGCGATACCTCCGGGCGCGTGCGTGCGTACAGAACAGTCCGCCTCATGATGCCGACCAGTCGGTATGCCGTCCAGAGGGGCGGACCCACCGGGTGCCCGGCACCCGGTGGGGGCAGCCGACGGCTCAGAGCGCGACGGCCACCGCGAACGCCGCCAGAGCCACCGCGCAGCCCACCGCCGCCACCGCCCGCCCCGGCGTCAGCGCGTCGGGCCGCGCCCGCTCCAGCTCCCGCATCCGACGGTGCGCGACCACCAGGAACAACACCCACACCAGCGCGCTCAGGGCGGCGGCCAGCAGCCCGGGAGCCGTCACCCCGTCGTGCACGGCCTGCTTCCCCGCCAGCACCGCGACGACCGTGCAGGACAGCGTCGTGCGCCGCCACGCGAGCCGGGTCCGCTCGGGCTGGAGCCCCGGATCCCGCACCGCCACCGGCGCGCTCACCCGGCCCACCCGCTCAGCAGGCACACCACCGGCGCGCTCACCCGGCCCACCCGAACAGCACGAGCACCACCATCGCGACGGCGACCACCGCCACCAACAGGCCGAGCAGCACCGGAAAACGCGTCATCGGCAGGTCCTCGCCGCGTCGCATCGCCCGCTCGCAGCGCACCCAGTGGTTCACCGCGCGCAGCGCGCACAGCGCACCCACCGCCAGGAGCGCGAGCGCCATCCCCACCCGAACGCCCCACCGCAGGTCCGGGAGGAACTGGTCGACCGCGAAACCGGCCCCCACCAGCGCCAGCGCCGTCCGTACCCAGGCGAGGAAGGTCCGCTCATTGGCCAGCGAGAACCGGTAGTCGGGGGTCTCGCCCTCCTCCCGGACACGCTGCGGCGCGAACCACAGCCGCGGACCGGTCACCGGTTCACCAGCCGCTCGTACGCCGCCAGGCCGTCCGGCACCCACTCCCAGCCGTCCGGACCGCCGCCGAGCCGCCGTGCCAGCTCCTCCTCCGTGAGGAAGGCGTGCCACGCCACCTCTTCGGCCTGCGGGCGCACCGGCAGCGCGCAGCGCACCTGGTACACCTGGCTCCACCAGGTCCTGCCCGCCCCCTCGAAGAGGAACTTGAACAGGGGCTCCGGCCGGGCGAGCCCCGACACCCCCAGCTCCTCCTCCGCCTCCCGCAGCGCCGCCTCGTCGTACGACTCGCCCGCGCCGACGACACCGCCCACGAACATGTCGTACAGCGAAGGAAAGACCGGCTTCGTCGCGGTCCTGCGGTGCACGAAGATCCGGTCCTCCGGGTCGCGCACCAGGACGAAGGCGCAGCGGTGACGCATCCTCCGCGCGGTCGCCTCGCCGCGCGGGGCCTGCCCGACGACCTCGTCGTTCTCGTCGACGATGTCCAGGATCTCCTCAGAAGGGGAAGTCATGCGCCCATCCAACAGCACGCCGCGCCACCGGCCACGACGCGCTGCACCGCCGGGCCGGTCGGCCCGCCGACGTCCGCCCCGCCCGCCGGTCCGCCGACCGCCACGGTGCCGCGAAAGCGTGCCGCCGGACGGTTGACTAGTTACCGCCCCGTACCGAAGATCGGGCCATGGGAGACACGGGTACGGCAGCCACGGGTTACGACGCGGACGTCATCGTCATCGGAGCGGGCCTCGCCGGCCTCGTCGCGACCGCCGAGCTGGTCGACGCGGGGCGGAAGGTGATCCTCCTCGACCAGGAGCCCGAGCAGTCGATCGGCGGCCAGGCGCACTGGTCCTTCGGCGGCCTCTTCCTCGTCGACTCGCCCGAACAGCGCCGGATGCGCGTCAAGGACAGCCGCGAACTCGCCCTCCAGGACTGGCTCGGCACCGCCGGGTTCGACCGCGAGGAGGACGAGTGGCCGCGCAAGTGGGCCGAGGCGTACGTCGACTTCGCGGCCGGGGAGAAGCGCAGCTGGCTGCACCGGAAGGGCGTCCGGTTCTTCCCGGTCGTCGGCTGGGCGGAGCGCGGCGGCTACGACGCGAACGGCCACGGCAACTCCGTGCCCCGCTTCCACATCACCTGGGGCACCGGCCCCGGCCTGGTCACGCCCTTCGAGCAGCGGGTGCGCGACGGCGTCGCACGCGGCCTCGTCACCCTCATGTTCCGCCACCGGGTGACCGGGCTCGCCGCCACCGCCGGAGCCGTCGACACGGTGACCGGCGAGGTACTGGAGCCGTCGTCCACCGCACGCGGCACCGCCAGCAGCCGTACCGTCACCGGGGACTTCTCGCTCCGCGCGCAGGCGGTGATCGTCACCTCGGGCGGCATCGGCGGCAACCACGACCTGGTCCGCGCCCAGTGGCCCGAGCGACTCGGCACCCCGCCCGCCCACCTGCTCTCCGGAGTCCCCGCCCACGTCGACGGCCTGATGCTCGGCATCACGGAAGCGGCCGGCGCCAGCCACATCAACCGCGACCGGATGTGGCACTACACCGAGGGCATCCAGAACTGGGACCCGATCTGGGCCAGGCACGGCATCCGGATCCTCCCGGGTCCGTCCTCCCTGTGGCTGGACGCCCGCGGGAACCGGCTGCCCGTCCCGCTCTTCCCCGGCTTCGACACCCTCGGCACCCTCGACCACATCATGAAGACCGGCTTCGGCCACACGTGGTTCGTCCTCGACCAGAAGATCATCGGCAAGGAGTTCGCCCTCTCCGGCTCCGAGCAGAACCCCGACCTGACCGGCAAGTCGGTGCGCGGCGTCCTCGACCGGGCCCGCGCCGCCGTCCCCGCCCCGGTGAAGGCGTTCATGGACCACGGCGCGGACTTCGTCGTCGAGAAGGACCTGTCCTCGCTCGTACGGGGCATGAACGCACTCACCAAGGAACCCCTCATCGACGAGGCCGAGCTGCGCCGTCAACTCGTCTCCAGGGACCGGGAGATGGCCAACCCCTTCACCAAGGACCTCCAGGTCACCGCGATCCGCGGCGCCCGCAAGTACCTGGGCGACAAACTGATCCGCACCGCCACCCCGCACCGCATCCTGGACCCGAAGGCGGGCCCGCTGATCGCCGTGCGCCTGCACATCCTGACCCGCAAGTCCCTCGGCGGCCTGGAGACCGACCTGTCGTCCCGCGTGCTCACTCCGCAGGGCTCGCCCCTCCCGGGCGTCTACGCGGCCGGGGAAGCGGCCGGCTTCGGCGGCGGCGGCGTCCACGGCTACCGCTCCCTGGAAGGCACCTTCCTCGGCGGCTGCATCTTCTCGGGCCGCGCGGCGGGAAGGGCGGCGGCGAAGGCGGTGGGGTAGCGCCCGCCCCGGTACGCGCCGCCCCTAGAGCACCTCCACCACCTCGAACCGCTCCGCCACCACCTGCGTCTCGTCGTCCACGGCGAAATCCGGGTCGCCCATCGCCTCCCGCATCTCCTCGCCGTGCCAGAACCTCTCGTGCGCCGCCCGCCACTCGGCCACGGACCGGTGGCCCTCGCCCTCGTCGATCGCGTGCTGGAGATCCACGTCCCCGAGCCGCAGCACCCGCACGTCGGTCGTTTCGAGGACCGCCACCTCGCGTCCTTCCGAGTCGATCAGCGCGTACCGTTCGCCGACCGGCGGCAGCTCCTCGTCCTCCGCCTCGTACTCGGCGAGCAGACCCGTCGTCGACACCTTCTCGCCGCTCAGCACCGCCGCGACCAGCCGGTCGCGCAGCGGCCCGGGGAACGCCAGCAGATACGGCGGCAGTGCCGGACGCCGTTCCGTCGCCGCACCGTTCGCGGCCTCGGCCCTCAAGTCGTCGCTCATCCCGCCACCTTAGCCGCGCCGCCCCACCCCACCTGCGGCGCTCTCTCACCGCGCGTATCCAACCCACGCGCCGGAGGTCCCAGTTGACGGCGGCGGCACTTATCCGGCCTTGACGTGGAGCCGTCCCTACCGCTTTGCTGTCCGTGATCAAACGTCGGCCGGCTCGTCGTGGAGGTACCCCGCGGATGGCCCCACCTCCGCCGTTCCCCGGCCGCCGACGCCGCGGCGAGCAGCCCCCGGATCCGGCCCTCGACGACGCCGAACTCGTCGACGTGCGCGAACAGCTGGCCCAGGGCCGCTGGACGAGGGTGCGCAGCCTGCTGGCCCGTACCGGCGACGACTGGGACCGCCGGGGGCACCGGCTGCTCGTCCTCGGCGAGGCCAGGAGCACCCACGCCTGGGCGCAGGACTGGCTGCTCGCCGAACCCGAGAGCGCCGACGCCGCCGCACTGCTCGCCTGCGCCGCCGTCCACCGCGCCCTGGCAGGCAAGGGCTGCACCGACCGCGCCCAGCAGGCGTGCCGGGCGGCAGCCGCGCGCGCCCCGCAGGACCCCACGCCCTGGCTCGCCCAGCTTCTCCTCGCCCGCCACCTCGGCACGGAGGAAGCGGTCACCCAGCTCTACGACCAGGTCAGGGCACGCCACCCGGAACACCACCACGCCCACCACCTGATCATCGCCCGCCTCGCGGAACGCCGCCCCGACACGGGGCAGGACCCCCTCCACGAGGTCTACGACTTCGCCGCCTGGGCCGCCGAACAGGCCCCGGCGGACTCCCCGCTGGCGGTGCTCCCCGTCGTCGCGCACGCCGAGCGGCACCGGGCGCTCGCCGTCGCCGGACAGGTCCCGCCGGACCCGGTGGCCTCCGGGCACTGGGCGACCCGCCGGGCCCGGCAGACGATGAAGGCCGCGTTCGACTGGTGGCTGGAGTGGGAGCGCGAGGACCACCCCCGCTCCCGCGTCGACCTCAACTACCTCGCCCACGCGAAGTTCTGCGAGGGCCGTCTCGCGGAGGCCGCCGCACTCTTCCACCGCATCGGCCCGCACCGCACCACCGCGCCCTGGTCCTACCCCGACCGGGACCCCCACCAGGCGTTCCGGGCCGCGCGCCGAGCCGCGCTCGGAGACGCCTGAGCACATCCGACCAGCGACCCACGACCCGCTCCTCACGACTCGCACTCCGAAGGGACCACCCCGCTATGGCCACGGGCAGTTCACCCACCCGCGCGAAAAGAGCGACCGGCGCCGCCGGCAACGGCCGCCCCGCGAACGGCGGCGACGGCGAAGCCGGAATCAGCACCTACAAGGGCGAGGAGAGCGCCCTGCGGGCCGGCCGCCTCGGCACCCTCGGACTCCTGCTGTCCGTCCTCGCCGCGAGCGCCCCCCTGATGGTCGTCGCAGGTGTCATGCCCACGATCTTCGGCGTGATGGGAGTGGTCGGCCAGCCGCTCCTGTTCCTCATCCTCGGCGCGGTCCTGCTGCTGTTCAGCGTCGGGTACGCGGAGATGAGCCGACACGTCCACAACGCGGGCGCGTTCTACGCGTACATAGCCCGCGGTCTCGGCGCCACCGCCGGCGCCGGGGCCTCCCTGGTCGCCCTCGTCGCGTACAGCGCGATGCAGGTCGGCATCTTCGGCATCCTCGGCTTCGAGCTCTCCGGCATCTTCGCCACCTACCTCGGCCTGCACATCGCCTGGTGGATCCCGGCCCTGGCCTCCGTCCTGCTCATCGGCGTCCTCGGCTGGCTGAAGATCGACCTCAACGCCAAGGTCCTCGGCGTCCTGCTCCTCATCGAGTGCCTGCTCGTCGTCATCTTCGACGTGTCCGCCGTCGCCGAGCCGGCGGAGGCGACCGGCCTGTCCTTCGCCGCGTTCGACCCCGGCACCCTCGCCGGCCCCGGCGTCGCCCTCGGTACCGCGCTCTGCTTCTCCGTCGCCGCCTTCGTCGGCTTCGAGCAGGCCCCGGTGTACGCGGAGGAGACCAAGCGCCCGCACGTCGTCGTCTCCCGCGTGATGTTCCTCGGCGTCGCCTACTCCGCGGTCTTCCTGGCCCTCAGCTCCTGGGCGATCAGCATCGCCGCCGGGCCCGACAAGGTCGCCAAGCTGGCCGCCGACGAGGGCCCGGGAATGCTGTTCACCCTGGTACAGGCGCGCCTGGGCGACACCTTCACCGACGTGCTGCACATCCTCTTCGTGTCCGGCATGCTCGCCGCGCTCCTCAGCTTCCACAACGTCGTCGCCCGCTACTCCTTCGCGATGGGCCGCGAGGGCCTGCTGCCCGCCGCCTTCGGCCGCACCAACAAGAGCACCGGCGCCCCCGCCACCGGCTCCATCCTCCAGACGGTCGTGTCCGTCCTCGTGGTCCTGGCCTTCGCCGTCACCGACGACAAGCCCATCGGCGACCCGACCGCCCCCGTGCTGCACCTCTTCACCTGGATGGGCAACATCGGCGCACTCGGCGTCATCCTGCTGATGGCCGTCGCGTCCTTCGCGGTCATCGCCTTCTTCGTACGACGCGGGGCGGGCGCGGCGCAGAAGTGGCGGCTGCTCTGCTCGGGCGTGGCGGGTACCGCGCTGCTGGGCATCGCCGTCTACACCGTCAAGGACTTCGCCCTCCTGGTCGGCGCGGAGTCCGGTTCGGCCCTGAGGTGGCTGCTGCCCGCCCTCATCGGCGCCACAGCGGTCGGCGGGCTGGCGTACGGAGCGGTCCTCAAGGCGAAGAGGCCCGAGGTGCACGCCCGCATCGGCCTCGGCAACGAAGCGTTCCAGCTCGACAAGGCGGCGGCCGCCTCCCCGGCGGAACGCCACTGACCAGCCGCCCGTCCCCGACGTCGCCGGATCCGCACACACTCCGTCCCTCGGACGCCGTGCTCGGCGACGCAGCAAATCTGACCGAACGCTGACGGACACTCGCGGCCCCTGGTACCGAAAGGCCGCGAGTGCTCGAATCGTCGTGTGACCCCTCAACCCCCACCCCAGGACCCGGCGCCGCCCCTTGCGGAACCGCCCCACGGCGCATCCCCGCCCCACGGCGAACCGGCACCGCCGGAACCGTCCCGCAGGGCACGGCCGACCGCCCCGGTGTCCCGCGGTGCGCCCGTCGGCCGCCGTCTCGTACTCGGCATGCTCGGACTCGGCGCGGCCGGCGTGGCGGCGGCCCCGTACCTGCAGAGCGGCTTCGACTCGTTCCTGGGGGCGGCCGCAGGCAAGGATCCCACCGGCCTCACCGGTCTCCTCCCCGGCAGCGGCGGCTTCCGCTACTACTCGGTCGCCTCGTCCGTCCCCGAGAAGACCCCGCAGACCTACCGCCTCACCGTCGACGGCCTGGTGGACCGCCCCGCCACGTACACGCTGGCCCAGCTCAAGGCGCTGCCGCAGACCCGGATGGTCCGCGACGTGCAGTGCGTGACCGGCTGGCGCGTCCCGGACACGCCTTTCGAGGGCGTACGGCTGTCCCACCTGCTCTCGCTCGCAGGCGTGCGGCCCACCGCCCGCGCCCTCCGCTTCACCTGCTTCGACGGCGTGTACAGCGAGAGCCTCACCCTCCAACAGGCGGGCCGCGGCGACGTGTTGGTGGCCCTGCGCATGCAGGACAAGGACGTCTCCCACTCACACGGCGGCCCCGCCCGCCTCTACGTGGCCCCCATGTACTTCTACAAATCCGCGAAATGGCTCACGGGCATCACGGTCACGGACCGGGCGCGGCCCGGCTACTGGGAGGAGTTGGGCTATGACATCGACGCCTGGGTCGGCCGGTCCAACGGACGCGACGACACCCCCACCGCCTGAACGCCCCTCGCACGGGGCGAAAAAACGGGTTCCGTCCCCGCCGCCCGCCCCGGTGCGGCGGTTCAGCCCCGCCGAGCGCCTCATCCACCGTACGACCGCGATCCTGACGCTCACCTGCGTCGCCACCGCCGCCTGCCTCTACCTGCCCTCCCTCGCCGAACTCGTCGGCCGCCGACACCTGGTGGTCACCGTCCACATCTGGACGGGCCTGCTGCTGCCCGTCCCGTACGTCCTGGGCCTGGCCTCCCGGGCCTTCCGCGCCGACCTCGCGCTCCTCGGCCGTCTCACACCGGCCGACAGGGCGTGGCTGCGCGCCGTCCGCCGGCGCCGGCCCGCACGCCCGTCGGGGAAGTTCAACGCGGGGCAGAAGCTGTTCGCCGGCTGGATCGCGGGCGCGACTCTGGTCATGCTCGGCACCGGCCTCCTGATGTGGCTCAGCCACCTCGCCCCGCTCACCTGGCGCACCGGAGCCACCTTCGTCCACGACTGGCTCGCACTGGCCATGGGCACGGTCATCGCCGGTCACCTCTGGATGGCCGCCACCCACCCGGAAGCCCGCCGCGCCCTGCGCACCGGCTTCACCCGGCCCCGGTAGACCCACGGACGCCCCGCCCCGCTACCGTTCCCTAAGCCGCTCCACCGCCCGCCGCACGATCTCCTCCGGCGTCCCGTCCACCGACACCGTCGCACCGGCCTCGTCGGCCCCCAGTTCCTCCAGTGCCGCGAACTGCGAATCCAGCAGCCCCACCGGCATGAAGTGCCCCTCGCGGGCCGCCATCCGCCGCTCGATCAGTTCCCGGCCCCCGGCCAGGTGCAGGAAGAGCACCCCGGGCGCAGCCTCCCGCAGCCGGTCCCGGTACGCCCTCTTCAACGCCGAACAGCTCACCACGCCCCCCGACTCCCCGCGCGTGGCAGCCCACGCGCCGACGCGGTCCAGCCACGGCCACCGGTCCGCGTCGTCCAGGGGAAGGCCGGCGGCCATCTTCGCGACGTTCGCCGCCGGGTGGAAGTCGTCGCCCTCCGCGAACTCGACGCCGACCGCGTCGGCCAGCAACGCCCCGATGGTGGACTTTCCGGTGCCCGATACGCCCATGACCGCCACCACGTGTGGAGAATTCATCAGCCCGTCCGTTCCCCTCTGCCGATCCGATCGCCCGCGAGGCCCCGTGTACCCGTAGCAGCACCGGCCAGACGGTGTTCCGTGCCGGCAAGGGTACGTACGTACGGGGGCGAGCCGACGGACCCGGCCCCCAGCGGCCCCCGTGCACACGCGAGCGCACCGCGCGGGTGCCGAACCGCCCCGTACCCACACGTATCCGCCCGTGCCCCGGTCGCCCCTCTCCGGGCACGGGAGCGCCCCACCGGCGTAGGGTCGGACATATTGCGAGGTCAGGCACCCCCAGCTCAGAAAGGACCGCACATGCCGCAACAGGTACGAGGCGTGATCGCACCCGGCAGGAACGAACCGGTACGGGTGGAGACGATCGTGATCCCCGACCCCGGCCCCGGCGAGGCCGTGGTGAGGATCCAGGCATGTGGCGTCTGCCACACCGATCTGCACTACAAGCAGGGCGGAATCAACGACGAGTTCCCCTTCCTCCTCGGCCACGAGGCCGCGGGCGTCGTGGAGTCCGTCGGCGAAGGCGTCGGCGACGTGCGCCCCGGCGACTTCGTCGTCCTCAACTGGCGCGCGGTGTGCGGCCAGTGCCGGGCCTGCCTGCGGGGCCGCCCGCAGTACTGCTTCGACACCCACAACGCCCGGCAGAGGATGACCCTGCTCGACGGCACGGAACTCTCCCCGGCCCTGGGGATCGGCGCGTTCGCCGAGAAGACCCTGGTCGCCTCGGGCCAGTGCACCAAGGTCGACCCCGCCGTCGCGCCGGAGGTCGCGGGCCTGCTCGGCTGCGGCGTCATGGCGGGCATCGGCGCGGCGATCAACACCGGCCAGGTCGGCCGCGGCGACTCGGTCGCCGTCATCGGCTGCGGGGGAGTGGGCGACGCCGCGATCGTCGGCGCCCGCCTCGCCGGAGCGTCGAAGATCATCGCCGTCGACATCGACGACCGCAAGCTCGCCACCGCGAAGACCATGGGCGCGACCCACACCGTCAACTCCCGCACCACCGACCCCGTCGAGGCCGTCCGCGGGCTCACCGACGGCAACGGCGCGGACGTCGTCATCGAGGCCGTCGGCCGCCCCGAGACCTACAAGCAGGCCTTCTACGCCCGCGATCTCGCCGGCACGGTCGTCCTCGTCGGCGTCCCCACCCCGGAGATGACCCTCGAACTCCCGCTCCTCGACGTCTTCGGCCGCGGCGGCGCGCTCAAGTCCTCCTGGTACGGCGACTGTCTGCCCTCCCGCGACTTCCCGATGCTCGTCGACCTGCACCAGCAGGGCCGCATCGACCTGGCCGCGTTCGTCACGGAGACCATCGGCCTCGGCGACGTCGAGAAGGCCTTCGCCCGCATGCACGAGGGCGACGTACTGCGCTCGGTGGTGACGTTCGCATGAGCCCCACGGACCCCACCGACCGCACGGCCCCCGCAGCGGCCGTCCGCATCGACCATCTGACCACCTCCGGCACCTTCTCCCTGGACGGCGGCACCTGGGACGTCGACAACAACGTCTGGATCGTCGGCGACGACTCGGAGGCCGTCGTCATCGACGCCGCCCACGACGCGGACGCCATCCTCTCCGCCCTCGACGGCCGCACCCTGCGTGCCATCGTCTGCACCCACGCCCACAACGACCACATCGACGCCGCACCCGCCCTGGCGGCCGCCACCGGCGCGCCGATCCTGCTGCACGAGGACGACCTCCCCCTCTGGAAGCAGACCCACCCGGACCGCGCCCCCGACGGCGCCCTCACGGACGGCCAGGAGATCACGGTGGCCGGTACGGTCCTCCGGGTGCTGCACACCCCCGGCCACGCCCCCGGCGCGGTCTGCCTCCACTCCGAGGAACTCGCGACCGTCTTCACCGGCGACACGCTCTTCCACGGCGGCCCCGGAGCCACCGGCCGCTCCTTCTCGCACTTCCCGACGATCATCGACTCGATCCGCGACCGACTGCTGGCGCTCTCCCCGGAGACCTCCGTCCGCACCGGCCACGGCGATTCCACCACCATCGGCGCGGAGGCCCCGCACCTGGCCGACTGGATCGACCGGGGGCACTGACGGCCCTCGCCGCTCACCGCCGCCGCCCACGCCGAAGGGGGCCGCTCAACCCGAGCGGCCCCCTTCGTGACGTCCGTCCTCGCGTCGAACGATTCGTCCGAACACGCGAAAAAGGCCCCAGGAGAACCGGGGCCTTCGCCGTGGTGTCCGAGGGGGGACTTGAACCCCCACGCCCGATAAAGGGCACTAGCACCTCAAGCTAGCGCGTCTGCCATTCCGCCACCCGGACAAGGTGTCTGCCGTCCGGGGCCGCTCTGCGCTGGCCCGTTCCGACGTAGAAAACAATACCAGGGGTTTCGAGTGCTCCCCGACCACCCCCGCCACACCGCCCCACCTGCGTGAACGGCGCCTCGTGGGAAGGGCCCCCCTTGGGCGGGGAAGCCGGGAGCGGGAGGATGAGGGGGACCACCAGCAACGCAGTGGGAGGAAGCAGCGTGAGCGAGTCGAACACGACGCGGAAGGTGACCGGCGAGGACGAGGTCGTCGACCTCTGCCGGGACCTCATCCGCATCGACACCAGCAACTACGGCGACCACTCCGGGCCGGGGGAGCGCAAGGCCGCCGAGTACGTCGCCGAGAAGCTCGCCGAGGTCGGTCTCGAACCGAAGATCTTCGAGTCGCATCCGGGACGGGCCTCCACCGTGGCCCGGATCGAGGGCGAGGACCCGTCGCGGCCGGCACTCCTCATCCACGGCCACACCGACGTCGTCCCGGCCAACGCGCAGGACTGGACGCACCACCCGTTCTCCGGCGAGATCGTCGAGGACTGCGTGTGGGGGCGCGGCGCTGTCGACATGAAGGACATGGACGCGATGACCCTCGCGGTCGTCCGCGACCGGATGCGCTCCGGCCGCAAGCCGCCGCGCGACATCGTGCTGGCCTTCCTCGCCGACGAGGAGGCGGGCGGCACCTACGGCGCCCGCCATCTCGTCGACAACCACCCGGACCTCTTCGAGGGCGTCACGGAGGCCATCGGCGAGGTCGGCGGCTTCTCGTTCACGGTGAACGAGAACCTGCGGCTGTACCTGGTGGAGACCGCGCAGAAGGGCATGAACTGGATGCGGCTCACGGTGGACGGCACCGCGGGCCACGGTTCGATGACCAACAAGGACAACGCCATCACCGAACTGTGCGAGGCGGTGGGGCGGCTCGGCCGCTACGAGTGGCCGGTGCGCGTCACCAAGACCGTACGGTCCTTCCTCGACGAGCTCTCCGACGCGCTCGGCACCGAACTCGACCCGGAGGACATGGACGAGACCCTGGCCAAGCTCGGCGGCATCGCCAAGATGGTCGGCGCCACCCTCCGCAACTCGGCGGCGCCCACCATGCTCGACGCCGGGTACAAGGTGAACGTCATCCCCGGCCAGGCGAGCGCCCACGTCGACGGACGGTTCCTGCCCGGGTACGAGGAGGAGTTCCACGCCGACCTGGCCCGCATCCTCGGCCCCCGGGTGAAGATCGACGAAAGCCGCTCGCACCGCGACAAGGCGCTGGAGACCGACTTCGACGGCCACCTCGTGGACGCCATGCAGACCGCACTGCGCGCCCATGACCCGATCGCCCGCGCCATCCCGTACATGCTCTCCGGCGGCACCGACGCCAAGCACTTCGACGACCTGGGCATCCGCTGCTTCGGCTTCGCGCCGCTCAGGCTGCCGCCGGAGCTGGACTTCGCCGGCATGTTCCACGGCGTGGACGAGCGGGTGCCGGTCGACGGGCTGACGTTCGGAACGCGGGTGCTGGACCGTTTCCTCGACGACTGCTGAGGGCTCGTCGACGCCCCTGTGTCCCGTGCGGCGGCCCCGGCCACGCGCACGCTCCGCAATTCGCCCAAACGTTCCTCTTGAGTGAAACGAGTGAATGAGGCTGTCGGGTCGTAGCCCCGCGCGCCTCCCTTCGTTACAGGTGATGCGGTCCGCGGCTGGGATCGCACCTTTCAACTAGGAGGAACAACAATGATCAAGAAGATCGTCGCTGCTGCGGCTGCCACGGGTGGCCTCGTTCTCGCGGGTGCGGGCATGGCCGTCGCCGACTCCGGCGCCCAGGGTGCCGCGCTGAACTCCCCCGGTGTCCTCTCGGGCAACGTCGTTCAGGTTCCGGTTCACATTCCGGTGAACCTGTGCGGCAACACGGTCTCCGTGATCGGTCTGCTGAACCCGGCCTTCGGCAACACCTGCGTCAACAGCTGACGTCGTGCATGACCCCGTGAGGGGCTGAACTACCCGGGCGGCCCCGGAGTGCGCGCCATGCACTCCGGGGCCGTTCCGGGTTTCTCGCCCGCGGACACGCACGTACGCGGGCACTCGGAAGGCAGAGACAGGGGAACGAATGCGTCAGGTCACCAAAAAAGGGCTCATCAGCTTCGCGGCCGCCGGTGGCGTGCTCGCTCTGGGCGGCGGTCACGCTCACGCCGACTCAGGTGCCGACGGGACCGCCTCGAACTCGCCGGGCGTGCTGTCCGGCAACTCGCTCCAGGTCCCGGTACACGTCCCGGTCAACGCGTGCGGAAACACCGCCAGCGTCGTCGGGGTCCTCAACCCGGCAATGGGCAACGCGTGCGCCAACAAGTCGGAGCCGGCCAAGCACGGGCATCCCGGACAGCCCCACAGGCCCGGACCGGCGGAGCCCGGCACACACAGCGAGCAGGGCTCGTCCGCGCACGGCAACACCACCGACTCGCCCGGCGTCGGCTCCGGCAACAACATCAAGGTGCCGGTCCACGTACCGGTGAACGCGTGCGGCAACAGCGTCGACGTCATCGGGCTGCTCAACCCGACGTTCGGCAACGACTGCACCAACCAGTCCGGCCCCGCCACCCCGGACGAGCCGCAGACCCCGGACGAGCCGAAGAACCCGGGCAACCCCGACATCCCGCACACCCCGGGTGACCCGGTCTCCCCGGGACAGCCGCGCGACCGGGCGATCCCGAGCGACCCGAGCGCCCCCCACACGCCGAACGCCCCGGAGGCGCAGACCGTCGCCCAGGCCGAGAGCACCGAGGCGCTGGCACAGACCGGCGCCTCGGACTCCCTGGGCATCGCGGTTCCCGCAGGAGCGGGCCTGCTTCTCGCGGGCGCGATCCTCTACCGCCGGGCACGCTCGGCGGCGTGACGCGGCAGGAACACCGATCGGCGTTACGGAGCGGGCCCCCGGGTTGCGGGACCCGCTCCGTTGCGGAAGCCGCTCACCAGGTGGCGCGCACCTGGCGGATGATCCGCCTGCGCAACCGCACCCGGCGGCTCCCGTCGCGGTGCAGACTCAGTCGGTCCAGCTCCCAGTGCCCGTACTCGGCATGGTCGGTCAGCAGACGCGTCGCTTCCTTGCGGGAAACCCCGCGCGGGACGTACACGTCGACAAATTCGTATTCCGGCATCGCATCTATTGTGCGGGCAGAGGTCGTCTACGGATAGCGTCTGTCCCATGTCTGATGCCGCTCAGCCCACCGCTGCCGAGGTACGCGCCGCCGCCGAGGCGGTAAAAGCCGCGCTGGACCGCCACCTTGAGGCGGTCGAGCGCCGATCCGGAGACGACGACCCCGCCGTCTACGACGCATTCAACGAACTCGCCTCGGCCGCGGAAGAATACGACGAGCTGCTCTACGAGCGCTACGACGAAGTCACCCCGTTCGAGATTCCCAGCCCCGAGGACGCGCTGCCCGCCCACGAGGGGCCCGTCGACGCCCTCAGCGTGCTGATCCGTCGCGACTACGCCGTGGCCCAGCCGCAGCGCCTGCTCGCCCAGGCGCAGCGCATCGCCGACCTCGACCCGGACGTCGCCCCGAACGGACTGCCCGCCGCCGCGGGTGTCGTCGGCGGCAGCGTGCAGGCGGCGCTGGGTGTCCTCTTCGGCGAGTACGAACCCGACGAGATCGCTTCCCGGCACAAGGAGTTCGGCCTGGAGGAGGGTGACTCCACGCTGTGGGTCGCGGCCGTGGAGGAACTGCCGGAACCGGGGGAGTGGCTCAGCTCCCCGTTCGAGGGCGCGGACCCGCAGGCCGTCGTCTGCCGCTTCGACGTGAGTTCGGTCTTCGACGACGACGAGATGGACGACCTCGAAGAGGTCTGAGCAGCCACGAAGGGGGCGGGGGTGCGGGGCTCGACGGCCCCGCACCCCCGCCCCCGTTCCTTCGCCTTCGTTACGCGGGTGCCTCGACCGGCACCGGGCGCAGCAGCTCCGCCAGCCGGGTCGTGCGCCGCTTGGCCGGAATCTCGGCCACCGCCTTGGGCAGTGCCTGGTCCACACCGTGCACCACCGACAGGTGCCGCTGGGCCCGGCCGAACGCCGTGTACACCCAGGGGCGGTCCAGAGCCGCCGCGGCGTCGCCCGGCAGCACCACGACCACCGCGGGCCAACGCATCCCGGCCGCCTGGTGCGCGGTCAGCGCCCACGCGTGCCGCACAGCCGTCTCGACCTGCTCCTTCGGTACGAGGACGGGCGTGCCCGCACAGTCCAGCCGCAGCCCCTGGGCGTCGGCGCCCAGCACCGTGCCCGTCACCGTCCGGCCCGGGAGGGGTACGTACGCGATCCGGTCCCCCGCGTCGAACCCGCCGAAGCGGCCGGGGCCGGGGTTGAGACGCTGCTTGAGCGCCGCGTTCAGCGCCCGGGTGCCGGCCGAGCCGCCGTGGCCCGGGGTGATCACCTGGGTGTCCTCGGACGGCACACCGACGGCACGCGGCACCGAGTCCGCGACGAGCTGCACCGTGCGGTGCACGGCCTCGCCCGCGTCGCGCACCGGCACGATCACCACTTCTCTGCCGGGAGCATCGACCTGGTTCAGTTCGCCGATGCCGATTCCCGAGACCAGCTCGCCGATCGGCCCGGGGTCCGGCGTGCGCGAGGCGACCTGAGGGCAGGCGCGGGCACTCAGGACGTCCACGAAGACCTGCCCCGCGCCCGCCGAGGCCAGCACGCCCGGGTCGCCGCTCAGTACCAGCCGGGCACCGTCCGGCAGCGCCTCGACGAGCACCGCGCCGGTTTCCACGTCGAGCTGCGGCGCGTCGAGCACGACCAGCAGGTCGAGGGCGAGAGCGCCGTCCGCGTCCCGGCCCGGCCCCTCGGCCCCCGACAGGAGACCGGCGAGGGTGACGACGGCACCACCGGACGCGTCGGGGTCGCCGACGGCACCGAGCGCCTCGGCGACACGGGCGCGGCCGTCGGCGCTGTGAGTGGCCGCGTACGCGCGCAGGCCCAGGCGGTGCGCCGTGGCCAGCAGGGCGACGGGTTCGGCGCGGGCGGCCTCGCCGCCGGTGTGGGCGACCAGCCCGTGGCCCGCCACCGCACGCACCAGTTCACCTGCGGAGCCCGCCGGCGCCGGCCACTCGTCGGCGTCCGGCACCGGCGAGCCGACCAGCCGGGCGAGGCCCTCGGCCAGGCTCTCCTCGGCCATCGCGTACCGGTCCAGCCCGAGGAGGGCGGGCGCGGCCTCCGGCTGGTCGGCGTCGGGAGCGCCGCCGTGCACGGCCTCCTCGTCCTCGCCCTCGTCCGGGTACGCCTCCTTGGACCCGGCGCCGTCCTGCAGGGACAGGGCCACGCCTTCCGCCACGGCGTGGTCCACGGCCCCGGCCGGGTCCGGCACCGCGAGTCCGGCGAGCGCCGCGCACACCTGCTCCGTCGCGACGGCCGTGTGCCCCTGAAGGGCGGCCCGCTCCAGCAGCCAGCCGACGAGCGCGGCGGTCCTTCGCCCGTCGCCCGGACCGCACTCGGCGCCCAGCAGCGCACGGGCGAACCCGTCGGCCTGCTCGGGGCGTACACCCGGTACGGCCAGCAACTGCCAGGGATCCGCGCGCAGCAGTCGTCCCGCCTGCTCGCCGAGCGCCTTCGCGACGTTGGCGGCGAGCGTCTCGGGCGCCCCTCCGGCGATCAGCACGCCCCGTGCGTCCTCCACGGTCTCCGCCGCCACGGGCGCTGCCGGCGGGGCCGTGGGCGGTGCGTTCGTCCCCTGGGCCGGTACGGGAGCGGGTGCGGCCGTCGGCGCGGTGACAGCGGGGGTGGAGGCCGTGACGAACGTCGCGGCAGGCTTGGCTCCGCTCTCCACCGCCTTCACGGCGGCCAGGAGGTCGGCGGCCCGTCCGCTCAGCTTGGTGCCGGCGGTGATGGCGGCCTTCTCGGCCTTCCGCTTCTCGATCTTCGCCCGGAACTCGCGCTGTGCGGCCAGCTCGGCCTCCGCCTCGGAGAGTGCGGGGACGGCGGGGGCGTCGGCCGCGGTGGCGGAGGCGTCGCCGTCCGCGGTGGCCGGCCCGGCGGCGTCCGCGGTGGCCGGCCCGGAGTCAGGCGCTTCCGCATCGGGCGCGTCCGCGGGCGCGTCCGCCGGTGGCGCTTCCGGTCCGGGCGGTTCCGCGGGATCGGCCTCGGCCTTCGCCTCGGACGCCTTCGCGCCGGTCGGCGGAACCGGGGCGGCTGTGTCGTCGTCCGGTGTCCCGGCCGCGGGGGCGGTCTCGGGGTCGGCCTCCGGGACGGGGGTCTCCCCCCGGGGGTGCGCGGTCACAGCGTGCTCCAGTCCTGATCGGGATAGCGGTGCACGGGCGCGGACACGTCGTCCAGCGCTCGGCGGATCTCGTAGGGAAGACTAAGCGCCTCCACTGACAATGCCGCCGCCAGTTGCTGCGCGTGGCGCGCGCCCACGATCGGGGCGACCACCCCGGGCCGGTCCCGTACCCACGCCAGCGCCACCTGGAGCGCCGTCGCCGCCAGACCGTCGGCGGCCGTCGCCACCGCGTCCACGATGCGGCCCGCCGCGTCGTCCAGGTAGGGGGCGACGAAGGGGGAGAGGTGGTCGGAGGCGCCCCGCGAGTCGGACGGGGTGCCGTGCCGGTACTTGCCGGTCAGCACGCCCCGGCCGAGCGGCGAGGAGGGGAGGAGGCCGACGCCCAGGTCGAGCGCGGCGGGCAGGACTTCGCGCTCCACGCCGCGCTGGAGAAGGGAGTACTCCATCTGCGTACTGGCCAGCCGGGTCCGTACGCCCGGTGCCGCCAGCTGCCAGGTCGCGGCCTTCGCGAGCTGCCAGCCGCAGAAGTTGGAGACTCCGGCATAGCGGACCCGGCCGCTGGCCACGGCGATGTCGAGGGCCTGGAGGGTCTCCTCCAGCGGGGTGCCGGGGTCGAAGGCGTGCACCTGCCACACGTCGACGTAGTCCGTGCCCAGGCGTTCCAGTGAGGCGTCCAGCGCGGAGAGGAGGTGTCCGCGCGAGCCGTCGAAGCGGCGGTCCGGATCGGGCACGCTGCCCGCCTTGGTGGCGATGATCAAATCCCGGCGCGGGACGAGCCGTTCGACGAGCTGCCCGAGCACGTACTCCGCGTCGCCGTCCCCGTACACGTCGGCCGTGTCGACGAGTGTGCCCCCGGCCTCCCAGAAGACCTTCAACAGGTCGGCGGCGTCGTGCTCACGGGTGTCCCGGCCCCAGGTCAGGGTGCCCAGCCCGATTCTCGAAACGCGCAGGCCCGTGCGGCCGAGATGCCTCTGCTCCATGGCGGCGAGGTTACTGGGCCACCCGCATGTCCGAAGGGGGCCTGTGGACAACCCGTGGCTGACGGATCGCCGTACCCGCGCTAGAGTCCGCCGGACCAGGACGTTACTGGTTGGTACGACAGTGAGAGCGCACGGCAGAAGCGACGGCAAGAGGGAGCGACGTATGCAGCTCGGGATCAACCTCGGCTACTGGGGAGCGGGCATGGACGGCGACAATCTCGCCGTCGCCAAGGAAGCGGACCGGCTCGGCTACGCGGTCTGCTGGGCCGCCGAGGCGTACGGCTCGGACGCCCCCACCGTGCTCTCCTGGGTCGCCGCCCAGACCGAGCGCATCGACGTCGGGTCCGCGATCATGCAGATCCCGGCCCGCCAGCCAGCGATGACGGCGATGACGGCCGCCACCCTCGACTCGCTGTCCGGCGGCCGCTTCCGGCTCGGCCTGGGCGTCTCGGGGCCGCAGGTCTCCGAGGGCTGGTACGGAGTCAAGTTCGACAAGCCGCTCGCCAGGACCCGCGAGTACGTCGAGATCGTCCGCAAGGCCATGTCGCGGGAACGGCTGACGTACGAGGGGCAGCACTGGACGCTGCCGCTGCCGGACGGTCCGGGCAAGCCCATCAAGCTGACCGTGCACCCCGAGCGCGAGACCATCCCCCTCTACATCGCCGCGATCGGCCCCAAGAACCTGGAGCAGACCGGCGAGATCGCCGACGGCGCGCTGCTGATCTTCCCCTCCGCCGAGCACCTGGAGGAGACCGCCCTCGCCCCGCTGCGCGCGGGTCGCGCGAAGGCCGGCAAGACCATGGAGGGCTTCGACGTCTGCCCGACGCTGCCGCTCGCCGTCGGTGACGACGTGACGGCGCTGGCAGACATGTTCCGCCCGTACACCGCGCTGTACGTCGGCGGCATGGGCAGCCGCAAGCAGAACTTCTACAACAGCCTCGCCCAGCGCATGGGCTACGAGAAGGCCGCCGCCGAGATCCAGGACAAGTACCTGTCCGGCGACAAGGAGGGCGCCGCCGCGGCCGTACCCCACGAGCTGATCGACCGGACGACCCTGCTCGGCCCCGTCGAGCGGATCGCCGAGCGGATGCAGGCGTACGCCGCCGTCGGGGTCACCACGCTGACGCTGGCTCCCGCCGGGTTCACGCTCGACGAGCGGATCGCCGCCCTGCGGGCCGGCACCGAGGCGTTGGAGCGCGCCGGACTCGCCTGAAGCCCGACGCGACAAGACGCGGAGGGAGAAAGGGAGTTGAAGTCCGCGGCCGTGGTGGGGGCTCGGGGGTCTTCCCCGCCACGGCCGTCACGCAGAACAACGCGCGAGACGGCCCCGGGTTACGCCTCCGTCCCTCCGAGCGGACGGCACGCCTCTCCGGAGGGCGACACGGCGCCCCGGGGCGGGCCGTTCAGAGCCAGCCGCGCCGTTTGAAGAGGCGGTACAGGCCCACCTCGCACACCGCCATGAACACCAGCACCGCGTAGTACGCCCACGACCACTCCAGCTCCGGCATGTGCGCGAAGTTCATGCCGTAGATGCCCGCGACCATCGTCGGCACGGCGGCCATCGCCGCCCACGCGGAGATCTTCCGCATGTCGTCGTTCTGCCGTACGCCCATCTGCGCCAGGTGGGCGGACAGGATGTCGGAGAGCAGCCGGTCCAGGCCGTCCACGTGCTCGTTGGCGCGGGTCAGGTGGTCGCTGACGTCCCGGAAGAACGGCTGCGCGTGGTCGTGCACGAACGGCAGGCCGGGGCTGGACAACCGCTGCATCGGCTGCGCCAGCGGGCCGGTCGCCCGGCGGAACTCCAGCACCTGCCGCTTGAAGGTGTAGATCCGTGCCGCGGTGCCCTTCGCGTCACCGCCCTGCGGGGCGAACACCTCCGCCTCCAGCTCCTCCAGGTCGGTCTGCAGTTCCGCCGCGACCTCCATGTAGTGGTCGACCACCGCGTCGCTCACCGCGTAGAGGACCGAGGTCGGCCCGTGCGAGAGCAGTTGCGGATCGGACTCCAGCCGCTTGCGCACGGCGGCCAGCGGCGCGCCCTCGCCGTGCCGCACGGTCACCACGAAGGAATCCCCGACGAAGACCATCAGTTCGTCCGTCGACACGGTGTCGCTCCGCGGCTCGTACACGACCGGCTTGAGGACGGCGAACAGCGAGTTGTCGTACACCTCCAGCTTGGGCCGCTGGTGCGCGGACAGGGAGTCCTCCACCGCCAGCGGATGCAGCCCGAACTCGCTCGTGACGAGTGCGAACTCCTCCTCCGTCGGCTCGTGCAGGCCGATCCAGAGGAACCGGTCCTGCGCGGACCGCGCCTGCCCCAGCGCCTCGGAGAAGTCGGACGGGCCCTCGGTGCGGCAGCCCTCTCGGTAAATGGCGCAGTCGACGATCACGGCGTGCATTCTCCCCGGGCGAGGGCCCCTGCGCACGCCGGTGCGCCCGGCCGCCTACGCTGAGGCACATGGCCACGCTGATCCTCGTACGGCACGGACGCTCCACCGCCAACACCGCAGGTCTGCTCGCGGGCCGTACCCCCGGTGTCGCTCTGGACGAACGCGGCGCCGAACAGGCCGCCGCGCTTCCCGGACGGCTCGCGGGACTGCCCCTGGCAGCGGTGGTGAGCAGCCCCCTCCAGCGCTGCCGCGAGACCGTACGACCGCTCCTGGACGCCCGCCCGGACCTGCCGCTGCACACCGAGGAGCGGATCAACGAGTGCGACTACGGCGAGTGGTCGGGGCGCAAGCTCGGCGAACTCACCGACCATCCCCTCATGGACGTCGTGCAACGGCACGCGTCCGCCGCGGCCTTCCCCGGCGGCGAATCCATGCGCGCCATGCAGGCCCGCGCGGTGGACGCCGTGCACGACTGGAACGCGACGATCGACGCCGGACACGGTGCCGACGCGCTCTACGTCATGTGTTCCCACGGCGACATCATCAAGTCCCTCGTCGCCGACGCCCTCGGCATGCATCTCGACCTCTTCCAGCGCATTCACGTCGACCCGTGTTCCCTGACCGTGATCCGCTACACCAGGCTCCGGCCCTTTCTCGTGCGTCTCGGCGACACCGGCGACCTGTCCGGCCTCGCCCCCCGGCCGGTCGACGACGGCGCGGCCGACGCGAGCGGCAGCACGGGCAGCGACGGCGACGCGGCGGTCGGGGGCGGCGCGGGGGCGCCGTGATCGCCGTGCACAGTAGGGTGGTCGCGCCGTAAACCATTTGTTGTCCCCGCCCCTTTTCTGCCCCCGAATCGATGGAGATCAGGACGTGTCCCGTCAGGTGTTCCTCTACGACCCGCCGGAGCGTTTCGTGGCCGGTACGGTCGGGCTGCCTGGCCGCCGTACCTTCTTCCTCCAGGCGTCGGCGGCCGGCCGGGTGACCAGCGTTTCCCTGGAGAAGGCCCAGGTCGAGGCGCTCGCCGAACGCATCGACGAACTCCTCGACGAGGTCGTGCGCCGCACCGGGGGCAACGCCCCCGTACCCGCGGTCGCCCCCGCCGACGTGCACGACACCGCCCCGCTGGACGCCCCCGTCGAGGAGGAGTTCCGGGTCGGCACCATGGCGCTCGCCTGGGACGGCGAGGACCAGCGCATGGTCGTCGAGGCGCAGGCGCTGGTGGAACTCGACGTCGACACCGACGAGGACCTCGCCGAGGCCGAGGAGCGGATGCTCCAGGACGACGAGAACGGCCCGCCCATGCTGCGCGTACGGCTCAGCGGCGCCCAGGCCAGGGCCTTCGCCAAGCGCGCCCTGGACGTCGTCAACGCCGGCCGCCCGCCGTGCCCGCTGTGCAGCCTGCCGCTCGACCCGGAGGGACACGTATGCCCGCGCCAGAACGGATACCGGCGGGGCCTGTGACCCCGGCGGCCCCCGATGCCCTGACCCTCCTCACCAAGGGCGAGCTCACGGTGCTCGGGCAGATCCGCGAGGCATCCAACGCGGTGCTCCACTGCGAGATCTCCTACGAGGGCGACAGCGCGACCTGCGTCTACAAGCCCGTCGCGGGGGAGCAGCCGCTGTGGGACTTCCCCGACGGCAACCTTGCCCGGCGCGAGGTCGCCGCGTACGAGGTCTCCGAGGCGACGGGGTGGGGCCTGATCCCGCCGACGGTGCTGCGTGAGGGACCGTACGGCGAGGGCATGTGCCAGCTGTGGATCGAGGGCGCGCAGGACACGGGCGAGGACGGGGCCCTCCTGGCCCTCGTGGAGGAGCCGGCGGAGGGCGAAGGACCGGGCGACGGATGGAAACCAGTGGTGCTGGCGGAGGTCGCCGAGGGCCGCACCGCACTTCTCGTGCACGCCGACGACATACGCCTGCGACGCCTCGCCGTGCTCGACGCGGTGATCAACAACGGTGACCGCAAGGGAGGCCACCTGCTGCCCGCCGGGGACGGCCGCCTCTACGGCATCGACCACGGCGTCACCTTCCACGTCGACGACAAGCTGCGCACGCTGCTGTGGGGCTGGGCCGGCGAGCCACTGCCGGACGAGGCCCTGTCCGTACTGGAGAAGCTCGCCGCCGCGCTCGCCCCGGGGGCGTCGCTCGCCACCCGACTGGCCGAACTCGTCACGACGGCGGAGCTGGAGGCACTGCGGGAGCGGGTGACGGCGCTGCGGACCACGGGAGCGCACCCGCGCCCGAGCGGACAGTGGCCCGCCATTCCCTGGCCGCCCGTCTGAACTGCGCACCCTGTCCTGTTGTCCTGTGAACCGCGCACCCTGTCCGGTTGTCCTGACACATGGTCCGGGTCCTTGTCCGGACATGCAGCCCCGACACGGTGTCTGCACACGCGCGGCGCGCAAGACGGCGTAATCGGCCAAGATCCCGATCCGGGTCGTAACCGGAACATGCGTCCGGTTAGGCTCGACGTATGCATGCCTGGCCCGCTTCCGAGGTCCCCGCTCTGCCCGGCAAGGGCCGCGACCTCCAGATCCACGACACCGCGACCGACGGGTTGATCACCCTCGCCCCCGGTCCCGTCGCCCGCATCTACGTGTGCGGCATCACGCCGTACGACGCGACCCATATGGGGCACGCGGCGACCTACAACGCGTTCGACCTCGTACAGCGCGTGTGGCTCGACACCAAGCGGCAGGTCCACTACGTCCAGAACGTCACGGACGTCGACGACCCCCTGCTGGAGCGGGCGATCCGCGACGGCGTCGACTGGACCGGCCTCGCCGAACGCGAGACCGCCCTCTTCCGCGAGGACATGACCGCCCTGCGCATGCTGCCTCCGCAGCAGTACGTCGGCGCGGTCGAGGCGATACCCGGCATCGTGCCGCTCGTCGAGCGACTGCGGGACGCGGGCGCCGCCTACGAACTCGAAGGCGACGTCTACTTCTCCGTCGAGGCCGACCCGCACTTCGGCGAGGTCTCCCGCCTCGACGCCGAGGCGATGCGGATCCTCTCCGCCGAGCGCGGCGGCGACCCCGAGCGCCCCGGCAAGAAGAACCCGCTCGACCCGATGCTGTGGATGGCGGCCCGCGACGGCGAACCCAGCTGGGACGGCGCCTCGCTCGGCGCAGGCCGCCCCGGCTGGCACATCGAGTGCGTGGCCATCGCCCTGGAACACCTCGGGATGGGCTTCGACGTGCAGGGCGGCGGCTCCGACCTCGCCTTCCCGCACCACGAGATGGGCGCCTCGCACGCCCAGGCGCTGACCGGCGAACACCCTTTCGCCAAGGCGTACGTGCACGCCGGCATGGTCGGCCTGGACGGCGAGAAGATGTCCAAGTCCAAGGGCAACCTGGTCTTCGTCTCCGCGCTGCGCCGCGACGGCGTCGACCCGGCGGCGATCCGCCTCGCCCTGCTCTCGCACCACTACCGCGCCGACTGGGAGTGGACCGACCAGGTGCTGGCCGACGCGGTGGCCCGGCTGGGCCGGTGGCGCGCGGCCGTCTCCCGCCCGGACGGACCGTCGGCGGACGCCGTGGTCGACGAGGTCCGCGAGGCCCTCGCCCACGACCTCGACGCCCCCGCGGCACTGGCCGCCGTCGACCGCTGGGCGCAGCTGCAGGCCGCCGAGGGCGGTACCGAGGAGGGCGCACCGGGCGTGATCTCGCGGGCCGTGGACGCGCTCCTCGGAGTCGCGCTCTAGCCGCGGGCGACAGTCGCGGCGCACGACCGGCGGCGCCGGGCGGGGGATCGACCACCGCCCGGCGCCGCCGGCCCGTGCGGAACCGGGCCCGGGACGCGGCCCCCGCGCCGTCCCGGCCGGCAGGCCACCGTTCCCCGGCCGCACACGGGAGAGGGGCGGCGCCGACCGGCACCGCCCCTCGCTGCCCGCACGTTCCGTACCGCGCGCAGTCGGCCTACTCCCCGCCGCCCCCGGAATCCCCGGAGCCCGCACCCGACCCGGAGGACGAACCGTCGCCGCCCGGATCGTCGCCGCCCTCGGGGCCCTCGTCCGTGCCCGTGCGGGGCTTCTTCGGCGGCCGGGTCCTTCCGCTCGCCGCGTCCCGGAGGTACGAACCGCCCTCCCCGCCGTCCGTCGCGTGACCGGTGCCGCCGCCCGGCACGTTGCCGCCCGGACCCGCGCCCGGGTCACGCCGTCGCAGATACCGCTCGAACTCGCGCGCGATGGCCTCGCCCGACGCCTCCGGGAGGTCCGCGGTGTCCCGCGCCTCCTCCAGCGACTGCACGTACTCCGCCACCTCGCTGTCCTCGGCGGCCAGCTGGTCGACGCCCACCTGCCAGGCCCGGGCGTCCTCGGCCAGCTCGCCCAGCGGAATGCGCAGTCCCAGCAGGTCCTCCAGCCGGTTCAGCAGGGCCAGCGTCGCCTTCGGGTTCGGCGGCTGCGACACGTAGTGCGGCACCGCCGCCCACAGGCTCACCGCGGGCACGCCCGCGTGGGTGCACGCCTCCTGGAGAATGCCGACGATTCCCGTGGGCCCCTCGTAGCGCGTCTCCTCCAGGTCCATCGTGCGCGCCAGGTCCGGGTCCGAGGTGACCCCGCTGACCGGTACGGGACGGGTGTGCGGGGTGTCGCCGAGCAGGGCGCCCAGCACCACCACCATCTCCACGCCCAGTTCGTGCGCGAAACCCAGGATCTCGTTGCAGAACGAGCGCCACCGCATGGAGGGCTCGATTCCGCGCACCAGCACGAGGTCGCGCGGCTTCTCGCCGCCGGTGCGGATCACCGAGAGCCGCGTCGTCGGCCAGGTGACCTTCCGTACCCCGTTCTCCAGGAAGACCGTGGGCCGGTTCACCTGGAAGTCGTAGTAGTCCTCGGCGTCGAGCGCCGCGAACACCTCGCCCTTCCACTCCCGGTCCAGATGCGCGACTGCGGCCGAAGCGGCGTCACCTGCGTCGTTCCAGCCCTCGAACGCGGCCACCATGACCGGGTCGACCAGCTCGGGAACCCCGTCGAGCTCGATCACCCAGCGCCTCCTTCATCCGGAACATCCCTGTGCGGGCGATACAGCAGAACCCCCACCTTACGCATGCCGAAAGCGTGCCCTCCGGGCGCTGAATCAATCGACATCGACCACGGCGGAGAGACCCGATCTTCCGCCCCGCGACCTGGGCCGTGCCCCGCCTACGGCATGGACCGAAGCCACCGCTCCACGCTCGCGATGTGCACCGTCGCCCAGGACCGGGCGGCCTCCGCGTCCCGGTCGCGCAGCGCGCCGAGGATCGCCCGGTGCTCGTGCAGGGTGCGGCCGAGCGCGTCGTCCTGCGCCAGGCCCCGCCAGATCCGTGCCCGGGTGGTCGGCCCGGAGAGACCGTCGAGCAGCGAGCACAACACGGAATTCCCCGAGGCCCGCACGATGCGCCGGTGGAACTCCAGGTCGGCCGCGACCAGCTCCTCCACCGACGGCTCGGGGACCAGCGCCGCCAGCTGTGCCTCCAGGGCGTCCAGTTCGTCCTCGCCGATCCGTCCGCACGCCATCGCCGTGGCCGCCGGCTCCAGAATCCTGCGTACCGCCAGGAACTCCAGGACCGTGTCGTCGCGGTGGAAGTCCACCACGAAGCTCATCGCCTCCAGCAGCAGCTGGGGATCGAGGCTGGTGACGTAGGTGCCGTCGCCCTGGCGCACGTCCAGGATCCGGATCAGCGACAGCGCCCGTACCGCCTCGCGCAGGGAGTTGCGGGACAGGCCCAGCTCGGCGGCCAGCTCGCTCTCCTTGGGCAGCCGGTCGCCCGGCCGCAGCGCACCCGAGACGATCATGGCCTTGATGCGTGCGATGGCCTCGTCGGTGACGGCCATGGGCTGCCCTCCTGCTCCCGCCCGGCGCCGCCGCCAGACATCCGACCTATGGTCGCACGGTGCTCAGCAGGGGCACCGCACACGGCGGCGGGCGGACCCCGAGGGGCCCGCCCGCCGCCGTGAAGCGGTGATGCCTGCTCAGACCTCGCGGCTCAGTACCCGCTCGACCTGCGCCCGCACGTCGTCCGTGGCAAGGCCCCGGATCGTCAGCGTGGTGCGGCGGCGCAGCACGTCGTCCGCGGTCTCCGCCCACTCGTGGTCGCGTGCGTAGACGACCTGCGCCCAGATCTCCGGGGCGTCGGGGTGGATGCGCTCGGCCAGGGCCGGGTCCTCGTTCGCCAGGCGGGCGATCTCGAAGGACAGCGACCCGTAGTGCGTGGCCAGGTGGCGGGCGGTCTCCGGGGACATCCGGGGGCCGGGCGTACCGCCGTCGACCAGCAGCCGGTGGGCGACCGCGTTCGGGTTGGAGATGCCCGGCAGCGGCAGCTTCTTCGGCAGGTGGGAGATGGGCTCCATGTCCTCGCCCAGCGGGTGGCCGGGCAGGGCGGCGAGCTTGTTCATCACCGTGCGGCCGATGTGGCGGAACGTCGTCCACTTGCCGCCGGCCACCGACAGCATGCCGCCGCGGCCCTCGGTGACGACCGTCTCCCGCTTGGCCTTCGAGGTGTCGCCGGGGCCACCGGGCAGCACCCGCAGGCCCGCGAAGGAGTACGTGATCAGGTCCCGCGACAGCTGCTGGTCGCGGATCGAGAACGCGGCCTCGTCGAGAATCTGCGTGACGTCCTTCTCGTTGACCGAGACGTCGGCCGGGTCGCCCTCGTACTCCTCGTCGGTGGTGCCCAGCAGGAGCTGGTCCTCCCACGGCAGGGCGAAGGTGATCCGGTACTTGTCGATCGGGGTGGCCAGCGCGGCGTTCCACGGCGACGTCCGCTTGAGGACCAGGTGCGCGCCCTTGGACAGGCGTATGGAGGGCGCCGCGTTGGGGTCCTCCAGCTTGCGCAGGTGGTCCACCCACGGGCCGGTCGCGTTCAGCACCAGCCGGGCGTCGACGCCGAACTCGGCGCCGTCCATGCGGTCCTTGAGCTCCGCGCCCGTCACCCGGCCGTGCGTGAAGCGCAGCCCGGTGACCTCGGCGTGGTTGAGGACCGTGGCGCCGGCCTCGGCCGCCGCGCGGACCGTCATCAGCGCCATGCGCGAGTCGTTCATCTGGTCGTCGCCGTAGACCGCGACGGCCTTCAGGTTGTCCGTGCGCAGCTCCGGCACGTCACGCGCCGCCCGCGACGGCGAGATGACGTGGCCGACGCCGTCGCCGAACGCGGACAGCGCGGAGTAGGCGAAGACGCCCGCGCCGAGCTTGGCCGCGCCGTGCGGGCCGCCCTTGTAGACGGGCAGGTAGAAGGTCAGCGGGTTGGACAGGTGCGGGGCGACGTCCCGCGAGACCGCCCGCCGCTCGAAGTGGTTCTCCGCGACGAGCTTGACCGCACCCGTCTGGAGGTAGCGGAGCCCGCCGTGGAGCAGCTTCGAGGAGGCGGAGGAGGTGGCGCCGGCGAAGTCGCCGGCGTCCACCAGGGCCACCCGCAGTCCGGACTGCGCGGCGTGCCAGGCGGTGGAGATGCCCAGAATGCCGCCACCGATCACCAGGAGGTCGTACGTCGCCTTGGAAAGCCGCTCCCGGGTCTCGGCGCGGCTCGCGGTCGAACCGTCGGCCGGGCGCGTCCCGGGGGCCGGGACGCTCTGCAGGGTGGTCATGTCGGTTACTCCTCGCCTGTGTTTTCGTCGAGCCAGCCCATGGAGCGTTCAACGGCCTTGAGCCAGTTCTTGTACTCGCGGTCCCGCATGTCCGCGTCCATGCGGGGGGTCCACTCGGCGGCCCTGCGCCAGTTGGCGCGCAGCTCGTCGGTGCTGGACCAGAAGCCGACCGCGAGGCCGGCTGCGTAGGCAGCGCCGAGACAGGTCGTCTCGGCGACCATCGGACGGACGACGGGGGCGTCCAGGAAGTCCGACAGGGTCTGCATCAGCAAGTTGTTGGAGGTCATGCCGCCGTCGACCTTCAGCGCGGTCAGCTCGACCCCGGAGTCCTTGGTCATGGCGTCGGTGATCTCACGGGTCTGCCAGGCCGTCGCCTCCAGCACGGCGCGGGCGATGTGCGCCCGGGTGACGTACCGGGTGAGGCCGGCGATCACCCCGCGCGCGTCGGAACGCCAGTACGGGGCGAACAGACCGGAGAAGGCGGGCACGAAGTACGCGCCGCCGTTGTCGTCGACGCTGGAGGCCAGGGTCTCGATCTCGGCAGCGGTCTTGATCATGCCCATCTGGTCGCGCATCCACTGCACCAGCGAACCGGTGACCGCGATCGACCCCTCCAGCGCGTACACCGGCTTCTGGTCGCCGATCTGGTACCCGACGGTCGTCAGCAGGCCGTTGTACGAGTTGACGGGCTCCTCGCCGGTGTTCATCAGCATGAAGGTGCCCGTGCCGTACGTCGACTTCGCCTCACCCTCGGAGAAGCAGGTCTGGCCGAACAGGGCCGCCTGCTGGTCGCCCAGCGCGGACGCCACCGGCACGCCCTTCAGGACGCCGGAGGCGGCCTTCCCGTACACCTCGGCGGAGGACTTGATCTCCGGGAGGACGGCGGCGGGGATGCCCATGGAGGAGAGGATCTTCTCGTCCCAGGCCATCGTGTGCAGGTTCATCAGCAGGGTGCGCGAGGCGTTGGTGACGTCGGTGACGTGCACGCCGCCGTTCACGCCGCCCGTGAGGTTCCAGATGACCCAGGAGTCCATGGTGCCGAAGAGGATGTCGCCGCTCTCGGCGCGCTCGCGCAGGCCCTCGACGTTGTCGAGCAGCCAGCGGATCTTCGGGCCGGCGAAGTAGGAGGCGAGCGGCAGACCGGTCTCGCGGCGGAAACGGTCCTGGCCGACGTTGCGGCCGAGCTCCCTGCACAGCGCGTCGGTACGGGTGTCCTGCCACACGATGGCGTGGTGGACCGGCTCACCGGTGGTCCGGTCCCACATCATCGTGGTCTCGCGCTGATTGGTGATGCCGATCGCCTTGACGTCGGCGGCGGAGATGCCCGCCTTGACGACCGCCCCGGCCACGACCTCCTGGACGTTCTCCCAGATCTCGGTCGCGTCGTGCTCCACCCAGCCCGGCTTCGGGAAGATCTGCTCGTGCTCCTTCTGGTCGACGGAGACGATCCGGCCGTCCTTGTCGAAGACGATGCAGCGGCTGGAGGTGGTGCCCTGGTCGATGGCCGCGATGAACGGGCCGGTGGTGTGTGCGTCGGTCACGGTGTGCTCCTCGAAGTCTTGTGTCGTACGGCTCTGGCGCGTGCGGGCTCTCAGGCGAAGGCGAGCTGGTATATGCCGCCCGCCAGCGCGCCGCCGATCAGCGGCCCGACGACGGGAATCCAGGCGTAGCCCCAGTCGGAACCGCCCTTGTTGGGCAGCGGGAGCAGAGCGTGCACGATGCGCGGACCGAGGTCACGGACCGGGTTGATGGCGTAGCCGGTCGGTCCGCCGAGGGACAGGCCGATGCCGACCACGACCAGGGCGGTGATCAGCGCGCCCATGACACCGGGGCCCTTGGGGTCGGTGGGCAGGACGCCGCCGATGGTCGACTGCGTCAGGATGGCCAGAACCAGGACGGCGGTCGCGATGATCTCGGTGACCAGGTTCTGCGCGACGTTGCGGATCTCGGGGCCGGTGGAGAAGACGCCCAGCACCGGACCGGCCTGCGGTGCGGTCTTCTGGTCGACCATGCCCTCCTCGGCGGGCTGGGCCGCGAGGATCTCCGGGTCCGTCAGGTGTGCGCGGAACTGACCGGCGTACGAGGCCCAGACCAGCAGCGCACCGATCATCGCGCCGAGGAGCTGGCCCGCGAAGTACACCGGGACGTCGCCCCAGTCGGTACCGCCCTTGACGGCGAGACCGACGGTGACGGCCGGGTTCAGGTGGGCGCCGGAGAGCCCGCCGGAGATGTAGGCGGCGGTCAGCACGGCGAAACCCCACCCGAAGGTGATGGCGAGCCAGCCGGCGTTGAGCGCCTTCGAGCGCTTGAGCGTCACGGCGGCGCACACGCCGCCGCCGAGCAGGATGAGTACGGCGGTACCTATGGTCTCGCCGGTGAAGATGTCGAGGCTGGACACCCGCGACTCCTTTGTCCTTCGTCCAGGTTCAGAACCCTCGATGAGGGCCCAGTCGGTTCCTGGCCTGTCACATCCTAACTCCTATTGCCGTCAGGTGTTCGACAATGCCGACCGATGAACGGCAGTTTTCCTCCCGGTTACCGGCACGTCAAGGGTTCTGTGAGCTGCGTTTCACAGCGCCGTGCGGTCTTCCATGGTCATCCCCGCGCCCGCACGGCGCAGCTCAGAAGCGCCCGGCGCCCAGATCCCGCGACACGGCGCGCGCGCAGTCCCGTACCGCCGCGACCAGCTCCGGCTTCAACTCCCCGTCGGGGCAGATCCGTTCGACCGCACCGGCGACGCCCACCGCGCCCACCGGCATCCGCCGCCGGTCGTGAACGGGTGCGGCGATCGAGGCCAGCCCCTCCCAGGTCTCCTCCACGTCCGCCGCCCAGCCGCGCGCCCGGGTGAGGTCGAGCACCCCCTCGAAGTCCGCCTCCGAGGTCAGCGTGCGCGCGGTGAACGCCTCCCGCTCGCCCTCCACCGCCTCCGTGTGCGCCACCGGGTCGTACGCGGAGAGCACCTTGCCCAGGGCCGTGCTGTGCAGCGGCTGCATCGCCCCCACCTCCAGGACCTGGCGGCTGTCGTCCGGGCGGAAGACGTGGTGGACGATCAGGACGCCCTGCTGGTGCAGCACGCCCAGGTAGACGCTCTCGCCGCTGGAGCGGGCCAGGTCGTCCGTCCACACCAGTGCGCGGGCCCGCAGCTCGTGCACGTCCAGGAAGCTGTTGCCCAGGCGCAGCAGCTCGGCGCCCAGCTGGTAGCGGCCCGAGGCCGGGTCCTGCTCCACGAAGCCCTCGTGCTGGAGGGTGCGCAGGATGCCGTGTGCGGTGCCCTTGGCCAGCCCGAGGGCGGTCGCCACGTCGGAGAGGCCGAGCCGCCGCTCACCACCCGCGAGCAGCCGCAGCATGGCGGCCGCCCGCTCCAGCGACTGGATGTTGCGAGCCATCGCTCGATCGCCTCCACGGGGCAGTTCGGTTCGTTTCTTCTGGTCGGCGCCGTCGGCCGGTGGCCGGCCGCCTCGGGGCAGCCCCTCCAGGCCGAAGCAGCACCCGACGTTCGGCAATGCTGAACACTATCGGCCCTGGCCGACCCCTGTCATGACGGCCACTGGCCCACCGGCACCTTTCGGCCCGTCCATCGACCGGGACACTTGCGCGCCTGGAGGGTCCTCCCCGTTACCCTGACCGCGTGCGCCCGCCACCGGGCGGGCGCAAAGCCGACAGCCGTCGCAACCCTGGGAGCACATCCATGGCCTCGTTGCCGAACTCCACGCCCGACGCCCGGACACGAGTCGAAGCCCTCCGCGAGGCGCTCGCCACCCGCGTAGTGGTCGCCGACGGCGCGATGGGCACGATGCTGCAGGCGCAGGACCCCACCCTGGAGGACTTCCAGAACCTCGAAGGCTGCAACGAGGTCCTGAACGTCACCCGCCCGGACATCGTCCGCAACGTGCACAAGGAGTACTTCGCGGTCGGTGTCGACTGCGTGGAGACCAACACGTTCGGCGCGAACCACTCCGCGGCCAACGAGTACGACATCGCCGACCGCATCGTGGAGCTCTCCGAGTCCGGCGCCCGTATCGCCCGTGAGGTCGCCGACGAGTTCACCGCCGCCGACGGCCGCCCGCGCTGGGTGCTCGGCTCGATCGGCCCCGGCACCAAGCTGCCCTCCCTCGGGCACATCGAGTACGAGGTCCTGCGCGACGGCTACCAGCAGAACGCCGAGGGCCTCCTGGCGGGCGGCTCGGACGCCCTCATCGTGGAGACCACCCAGGACCTCCTGCAGACCAAGTCGAGCCTGATCGGCGCGCGCCGCGCGATGGACGCCCTCGGCGTCAGCGTCCCGCTGATCTGCTCCCTCGCCTTCGAGACCACCGGAGTGATGCTGCTCGGCTCGGAGATCGGCGCGGCCCTCACCGCCCTGGAGCCCCTGGGCATCGACCTGATCGGTCTGAACTGCTCCACCGGCCCCGCCGAGATGAGCGAGCACCTGCGCTACCTGGCCCGCCACTCGCGGACCCCGCTGATGTGCATGCCCAACGCCGGCCTGCCCGTCCTGACCAAGGACGGTGCGCACTTCCCGCTCGGCCCCGAGGGCCTCGCCGACGCCCAGCAGGCGTTCGTGCAGGACTACGGCCTCTCCCTGATCGGCGGCTGCTGCGGCACCACCCCCGAGCACCTGCGCCAGGTCGTCGACCGCGCCCGCGGTCTGACGCCCACGGCCCGCGAGCCGCGCCCCGAGCCGGGCGCCGCGTCCCTCTACCAGACCATCCCGTTCCGCCAGGACACCGCCTACCTGGCCATCGGCGAGCGGACCAACGCCAACGGCTCGAAGAAGTTCCGCGAGGCCATGCTGGACGGCCGCTGGGACGACTGCGTGGAGATGGCCCGCGACCAGATCCGCGAGGGCGCCCACATGCTCGACCTGTGCGTCGACTACGTGGGCCGCGACGGCGTCGCCGACATGAAGGAACTCGCCGGCCGCTTCGCGACCGCCTCCACCCTCCCCGTCGTCCTGGACTCGACCGAACTCCCCGTCCTGAAGGCGGGGTTGGAGAAGCTCGGCGGGCGCGCCGTCATCAACTCGGTCAACTACGAGGACGGCGACGGCCCCGAGTCCCGCTTCCAGCAGGTCACCGCCCTCGCGGTCGAGCACGGCGCCGCCCTCATCGCGCTGACCATCGACGAGGAGGGCCAGGCCCGCACCGTCGAGCACAAGGTCGCCATCGCCGAGCGCCTCATCGCCGACCTGACCGGCAACTGGGGGGTGAACGAGTCCGACATCCTCATCGACGTCCTCACCTTCACCATCTGCACCGGCCAGGAGGAGTCCCGCAAGGACGGCATCGCCACCATCGGGGCGATCCGCGAACTCAAGAAGCGCCACCCCGACGTCCAGACCACCCTGGGCCTGTCCAACATCTCCTTCGGCCTCAACCCGGCCGCCCGCGTCATCCTCAACTCCGTCTTCCTCGACGAGTGCGTCAAGGCCGGACTCGACTCCGCCATCGTGCACGCCTCCAAGATCCTGCCGATCGCCCGGCTGGAGGAGGAACAGGTCGAGGTCGCCCTCGACCTCATCCACGACCGCCGCGCCGAGGGCTACGACCCGCTGCAGAAGCTCATGGAGCTCTTCGAGGGCGTCAGCACCAAGTCGATGAAGGCCGGGCGCGCCGAGGAACTCATGGCCCTGCCCCTCGACGAGCGGCTCCAGCGCCGCATCATCGACGGCGAGAAGAACGGCCTGGAAGCCGACCTCGACGAGGCCCTCACCGGCGCCCCCGCCCTCGACATCGTCAACAACACGCTGCTCGAAGGCATGAAGGTGGTCGGCGAGCTGTTCGGCTCCGGCCAGATGCAGCTGCCGTTCGTCCTCCAGTCCGCCGAGGTCATGAAGACCGCGGTCGCCTACCTGGAGCCGCACATGGAGAAGACGGACGACGACGGCAAGGGCACCATCGTGCTGGCCACCGTCCGCGGCGACGTCCACGACATCGGCAAGAACCTCGTCGACATCATCCTCTCCAACAACGGCTACAACGTCGTCAACCTCGGCATCAAGCAGCCCGTCTCCGCGATCCTCGAAGCCGCCGAGGAACACCGGGCCGACGTCATCGGCATGTCCGGCCTGCTCGTCAAATCCACCGTGATCATGAAGGAGAACCTCCAGGAGCTCAACCAGCGCAAGATGGCCGCCGACTTCCCCGTCATCCTCGGCGGCGCCGCCCTCACCCGGGCATACGTGGAACAGGACCTCCACGAGATCTACGAGGGCGAAGTACGTTACGCCCGCGACGCGTTCGAGGGCCTGCGCCTCATGGACGCCCTCATCGGCGTCAAGCGCGGCGTCCCCGGCGCCAAGCTCCCCGAGCTCAAGCAGCGCCGCGTGCCCCGGCGCGAGAACGCCGCCGTACCGGAAGTCGACGAGCCCGAGGGTTCCGTGCGCTCCGAGACCGCCACCGACAACCCGGTGCCCACCCCGCCGTTCTGGGGCACCCGCGTCGTCAAGGGCATCCCGCTCAAGGACTACGCCTCCTGGCTCGACGAGGGCGCCCTCTTCAAGGGCCAGTGGGGCCTGAAGGAAGCCCGCAAGGGCGGACCGAGCTACGAGGAACTGGTGGAGACCGAGGGCCGCCCGCACCTGCGCGGCTGGCTCGACAAGCTGCACACCGACAACCTCCTCGAAGCGGCCGTCGTCTACGGCTACTTCCCCTGCGTCTCCAAGGGCGACGACCTGATCCTCCTGCACGAGGACGGCTCCGAGCGGACCCGCTTCACCTTCCCGCGCCAGCGCCGCGGCCGCCGCCTGTGCCTCGCGGACTTCTTCCGTCCCGAGGAGTCCGGCGAGCAGGACGTGGTCGGCCTCCAGGTCGTCACCGTCGGCTCCAGGATCGGCGAGGAGACCGCCAAGCTCTTCGAGGCCAACGCCTACCGCGACTACCTCGAACTGCACGGCCTGTCCGTCCAGCTCGCCGAGGCCATGGCCGAGTACTGGCACGCCCGGGTCCGCTCCGAGCTCGGCTTCGCCGGCGAGGACCCGTCCGACGTCCAGGACATGTTCGACCTGAAGTACCGGGGCGCACGCTTCTCGCTCGGCTACGGCGCCTGCCCCAACCTGGAGGACCGCGCCAAGATCGCCGAACTGCTGGAGCCGGAGCGCATCGGCGTCCACCTCTCCGAGGAGTTCCAGCTCCACCCGGAGCAGTCCACCGACGCGATCGTCATCCACCACCCGGAGGCCAAGTACTTCAACGCGCGCTGACCCCCGGAAACAATCCACAGCGCACGTTCACCGGGCCCGACGTACACTGGTCGGCCCAGTGCAGGCCGGTCGTCCTTCCCCACGGGGGAGGACGACCGGCCTTCTCGTCCCCCCAGGAGGTGTGCCCGGATGACCAGTACCGTCCCCGCGCCCAGTACACGCACGGCCGAAGGCGCGACGCTCCAGGCGGTCTTCCTCGACATGGACGGCACTCTCGTCGACACCGAAGGCCTGTGGTGGGACGTCGAGAAGGAGGTCTTCGCCGACCTGGGGCACCAGCTCGACGCATCCTGGCGGGACGTGGTCGTCGGCGGCCCGATGACCCGCAGCGCCGGCTTCCTCATCGACTCCACCGGCGCCGACATCCCCCTGCCCGAGCTGACCGTACTGCTCAACGACCGTTTCGAGGCACGCATCAAGAACGGCGTGCCCCTGATGCCGGGCGCCGCGAAGCTGCTGGCCGAACTGCGGGCGCACGACGTGCCCACCGCTCTCGTCTCCGCCTCGCACCGGCGCATCATCGACCGCGTCCTTGAGTCCTTCGGCCCCGACGACTTCCGCTTCACCGTCGCCGGCGACGAGGTGGCCCGTACGAAACCCCACCCCGACCCCTACCTCCACGCGGCGGCCCGGGTCGGCGCCGACCCGGCCAGGTGCGCGGTCGTCGAGGACACCGCGACCGGTGTCGCGGCAGCGGAGTCGGCGGGCTGCCGGGTGGTCGCCGTACCGTCCGTGGCGCCCATCGCGCCCGCGCCGGGACGAACGGTCGTCGCCTCGCTGGAAGAAGTCGATCTCGCATTTCTCCGCACACTCATGACGGGAATGCACTGAACCGGACACCCAGTGTGGTTTTCCGCGGCACCGGAAACACAGGGGAACGGTTCATGCGGGCTCCGTAATTTCCGCTATTAGGAATTCACTCCTCCGTAAATGTATTCAGGGGTGAGCTTGGTCACGAGGCGGCCCGCCGACACGGGGAGAGCAGCACGGGAACCCCGGTCGGCGGGCCGTTTTGCCCACCCTTGTGTCCTGATTCGTGAATCCCTGTACGAAAAATTCCCCTCCAGTACGCGCCGCCGGGAACACGGGACAGCGGTCGGAACGCCCGCACATTCCCACTAATCTCAACGCGAGAACTTCGCCGGACCCCTGCGGCTCGGTAACCGGCCCGAACTGCATCCCCAACTGGCGGACAACGGCGAAGTGTTCGCAGACCGCTGCAATGCAGCCGCCGGTTGAGGGAGAACGTCCAGGATGAACCGCAAGACATGGGTACTGCCGGCAGTCGTCGGCCTGCTCGCCCCGGCACTCGCCGCGTGCGGCGGCGGGTCCGACAGTGGCGAGGGCAGCGGGTCCATTGTCGTCGGCACCACGGACCACTTCGTCGCCACCAAGGAGGCCCCGGCCCCCTTCGACCCGGCACACGCCTACGACGTCGGTGCCTGGAACGTCCTGCGGCAGTCCCTGCAGACCCTGATGCGCGTCCCGCGCGGCGGCGGCGAACCCGTCCCCGAAGCCGCCCAGAAGTGCGGATTCACCGACACCCAGAACACCAGCTACCGCTGCACCCTGCGCAGCGGCCTGAAGTTCTCCGACGGCAAACCGCTGGACGCCACCGACGTCAAGTTCTCCATCGACCGCGTCCTGAAGATCCAGGACGAGAACGGCCCCGTCACCCTCCTCGCCAACATCGACACCGTCGAGACCAAGGGCGAGAACGAGGTCGTCTTCCACCTCAAGACCCCCGACGCCACCTTCCCGTACAAGCTGGCCACCCCCGCCGCCTCCCTCGTGGACAACGCCACCTACGCCCCCGACAAGGTGCGCGCCGGCTTCCGGGTGGACGGCTCCGGCCCGTACACCGTCGAAGTCGAGACCAAGGGCCAGACCGTCACCAAGACGGTCTTCACGAAGAACCCGCACTACAAGGGCGACGTCACGTTCCAGAACGACAAGGTCGAGATCCGGTCCTTCGACGACTCCGCCGCCATGGAGAAGGCCCTGCGCGACGGCGAGATCGACACCGTCTCGCGCACCCTGACGCCCCAGCAGGTCAACAGCATGTCCGCGAGCAACGACCAGTCCCTCAAGCTCACCGAACTGCCCGGCCTGGAGATCCGCTACCTCGGCTTCAACACCGCCGACCCGGTGATGAAGAAGAAGGCGGTACGCCAGGCCATGGCGTCCGTCATCGACCGCACCAAGCTCACCAGCGAGGTGTACGGCGCCACCGCCGAGCCGCTCTACTCAGTGGTCCCCACGACCATCACCGGCCACAAGAACTCCTTCTTCAACAAGTACCCCGCCGCGGACCTGAAGAAGGCCGCCGACCTGCTGCGCGGCGCGGGCGTCCGCACGCCCCTCAAGGTCACCCTCAACTACACGACCGACCACTACGGCTCCGTCACGAAGAAGGAGTTCGAGGTGCTCCAGCAGCAGCTGAACGCCTCCAAGCTCTTCGACGTCACCCTCAAGGGCACCGCGTGGAGCGAGTTCTCCCCCCAGCAGAAGGCCGGCAAGTACGCCGTCTACGGCATGGGCTGGTTCCCCGACTTCACGGACGGCGACAACTACGTCGCCCCGTTCCTGGACAAGGACAACTTCCTCAACAGCCCCTACGCCAACGCCGAGATCCGCGACACCCTCATCCCGCAGTCCCGCCGCGAAGCCGAACGGGGCTCGGCCGTTCCCGCCTTCGAACGGATCCAGGACATCGTCGCCGACGACGTACCGATCCTCCCGCTGTGGCAGGGCAAGCAGTACCTCGTCTCCCGCACCGACATCACCGGCACCGAGTGGGCGGTCAACTTCGCCGCCGACCTCCAGCTGTGGGAACTCGGCCGCGGCGTCGCCTGACCCACGCACGCCCCTCACCCCTACACCCCCACCTCGTACGCCACCCCTCGTACGACGTACAGACCCGGAAAGTGTGAATCGCGCGGTGCAGATACGAAAGCCATGGCTGACCGCCCCCCTCGCGGCAGGACTCTCGGCAGGCCTCCTCGTCGGATGCGGCACCTCCGACGGCTCCGACGCCGGCCAGAACGCCGGAACCGGCAAGGGCATCGTCATGGGCATGTCCGACGAGATCAAGGCCATCGACCCCGCCTCCGGATACGACCCCGGCTCCTGGCTCCTGTTCAACAACGTCTTCCAGTCCCTGATGGCCTTCCCCAAGGGCAGCTCGGAACCCGAACCGGAAGCGGCCCGCAGCTGCGCCCTCGACAAGGGCAGCACCGTCTACCGCTGCACCCTGCGCGACGGCCTCACCTTCAGCAACGGCAACGAGCTCACCTCCAAGGACGTCAAGCACTCCTTCGAGCGCATCCTGAAGATCAACGACCCCGCCGGGCCGGCCGTCATGCTCTCCACCATCAAGAGCATCGAGACCCCCGACGACAAGCAGGTCGTCTTCCACCTCACGGTCCCCGACGCCACCTTCCCCAGCAAGATCGCCTCCGGCGCCGGTTCCATCGTCGACCACCGCGAATATCCCGCCGACAAGCTGCGCACCGGCAACAAGGCCATCGGCTCGGGACCGTACCGCCTGGACTCCTACGAAAAGGACCAGGCCGTCTTCGCCGTCAACGCCAACTACCGCGGCACCGCCGAGGTCCAGAACACCGGCATGACCCTCAAGCTCTTCCACGGCGACCAGAAGGCGCTGGGGGACGCACTCAAGAAGGGCAGCATCGACCTCGCCTACCGAGGACTCGACGCCAAGGAACTCGCCGAGACCGAGGCCGCCGCACTCGACGGCAAGCACCCCGTCCAGCCCATCGAAGGCAGCAGCGCCGAGGTCCACCACCTGGTCTTCAACATGAAGGACCCGGTCGCCGGAAACGTCGCCGTCCGCCGCGCCGTCGCCCACCTCGTCGACCGCGACGCACTCGTCCACGACGTCTACCGCTCCACCGCGACCCCCCTCTACTCGATCATTCCCGCGGGCATCACCGGCCACAACACCGCCTTCTTCAACCGGTACGGCGGCTCCCCCCAGCCCGACAAGGCCAAGAAGGTCCTGCGCGCGGCAGGCATCAAGGACAAGGTCAAGCTCACCCTCTGGGCCACCCCCACCCGCTACGGACCCGCCACCGTGGACGAGTTCAAGGCCCTCGCCGCCCAGCTCAACAGCAGCGGCCTCTTCACCGCCGACGTCAAGTCCGTCCAGCAGGAGCAGTACGAGAAGGACATCGCGGCCGGAAAGTACGGCGTCTACGTCAAGGGCTGGATCCCGGACTACCCCGACCCCGAGAACTTCACCCAGCCGTTCTTCGGCAAGGGCAACGTCCTCTCCAACAACTACGAGAACGCCGAGATCACCGGCAAGATCCTCCCCGCCACCGCGGCAGCCGCCGGCCGCGGCGCCACCGCGGACGACTTCGACCGCCTCCAGAACGTGGTCGCCGAGGACGTCCCGATCATCCCGCTGTGGCAGGGCAAGCAGTACGCCGTCGCCCGGGACGGCATCACCGGACTCGAATGGACCCTCGACTCCTCCACGGTCTTCCGCTTCTGGGAGATCAGCAAGAACTGAGCGGCCGGCCGCACCACACCGTCGAACGGCGCCCCCGTACGACGACCCGCACACCGTACGACGGAGGGGCCCCACCGGACACGATCCGGTAGGGCCCCTCCCGCACGCAGCGAGCGGAACCGCTACTGAGCGCCCGGACGCACCAGACCGCTCTCGTACGCGTACACCGCCGCCTGCACCCGGTCCCGCAACCCCAGCTTCGTCAGCACGTGCCCGACATGCGTCTTGACCGTCGTCTCGCTCACGAACAGGTCCGCCGCGATCTCGGCGTTCGACAGGCCGCGCGCCACCAGCTTCAGCACCTCCACCTCACGCTCGGTCAGCGTGTGCAAGGTGTTCGGCACCTCGTCCTCCCCGGACGGCAGATGATCCGCGTACTTGTCCAGCAACCGGCGCGTGATGCTCGGCGCGAGCATCGCCTCACCCGCCGCCACCACCCGGATCGCCTGCACCAGCTCGTGTGCGGGAGCGTCCTTCAGCAGGAACCCACTGGCCCCCGCACGCAGCGCCTCCACCACGTACTCGTCCAGGTCGAACGTCGTCAGCACCAGAACCTTCGCCGGGCCGTCCCGTCCCGGACCCGTGATCTGCCGCGTCGCCTCGACACCGTCCATCCGCGGCATCCGGATGTCCATCAACACCACATCGGGCTGCAACGCCCGCACCTGATCGAGCGCCTGCAGACCGTCACCGGCCTCACCGACGACCGCGAGGTCCTGCTCGGCCTCCAGAATCATCCGGAACCCGGTGCGCAGCAGCGGCTGGTCGTCAACCAACAGGACGCGGATAGCCACGTGTACTCCTTCTCTAGACGGCCCCATTCTGCCCTGCCGCCCGAGCGCCGCACCCGCCCGGGGGACAACCCCGAACCTCCTGCCGCAGCGCCCCCGCAAACTATTCCGCGGTCTCCCGCGGCCGGACCTCCCGGGGCTGTGCCGCCACGCGGACAGCCTCCGGGCCCCCGCCCGGTGTCCCCGCCGCTTCCGGCCCCCGGACCGCCTGTGCCTGCGCTGTTCCGGGGGCGACCTCCGGACCCCCGGCGGGTGCTTCTGGGGGGTGCTGCTCCCGGTTCTCCTCCGGCTGTGCTGTTCCGGGGGTGACCTCAGGGCCCCCGGCGGGTGCTTCTGCCGCCTCCTGCCCGCGGATCTCCAGCGGGTAGACCGGTGGCGTCCCGCCGAACTCGGGACACACCGCCCGGTGGTCGCACCACCCGCACAGCTTCGTCGGACGCGGACGCCACTCGCCCGTCGCCGTCGCCTCCTTGATCGACTCCCACAGCGCGTGCAGCTTTCGCTCCATCCGCTCCAGGTCCGCCTCGTTCGGGTCGTACGTCATCACGTCGCCACTGCCCAGATACACCAGCTGGAGCCTGCGCGGCACGATCCGCTTCCACCGCCAGATCACCAGCGCGTAGAACTTCATCTGGAACAGCGCGCCCTCCGCGTACTCCGGACGCGGCGCCTTCCCCGTCTTGTAGTCGACGATCCGCACCTCGCCCGTCGGCGCCACGTCCACCCGGTCGATCACGCCGCGCAGCCGCAGCCCCGACTCCAGCTCCGTCTCCACGAACAGCTCCCGCTCGGCGGGCTCCAACCGGGTCGGATCCTCCAGCGTGAACCACTTCTCGACCAGGTCCTCCGCCTGCCCCAGCCACCGCGTCAGCCGCTCGCCCTGCGCGTCGTCCGCGAACAACTCCGACAGCTCCGGCTTCGACTCCAGCAACCGGTCCCACTGCCCCGGCACCATCGCCCGCGCCTTCGGAGCCGTACGCTCCACCGCCGGATCGTCGAACAGCCGCTCCAGCACGGCATGCACCAGCGTCCCCCGGGTAGCAGCCTCACTCGGCTTCTCCGGAAGCTTGTCGATCACCCTGAACCGGTACAGCAGCGGGCACTGCATGAAATCGCTCGCCCTGGAGGGTGACAGCGAAGTGGGCCGCCTCGCCGCAGCCGCCGGACCGGAACTCGTATTCATGACTCCGACCCTACGGCCCGCCACCGACAACGCCCCCCTACCATCGACGACAGACCCTCCCGCACTGCATGATCAGGGCATTGCCCCGCACATCGGCAACAGGGCGGCAGAGAGCGTACGCAGACGAAGGGACCCCGTGGACGAGCGCGACGAGAGCGGCGAGGCCGGCGACGGCCGACGCCCCAGGCCCGGCACGGCAGACACCACCACCTCCGCCGGCCCCACGGACACCACCGACCCCGCCACCTCCACCGAGGGCGGCCCCTCGGCCACGCCCACGGCCCCGGACGCCCCCGCGACGGCCCCCGCCCCGGACGCCCCCGGCGCGGGCAGGCCCCAGGACGCCAGCACGGACACCGACCCGGCGCCCCGCACCCCCGCACCCGACAGCGACACCGGTCCCGCGTCCGGCGATACCGCTCCGGGCGCCGTCTCCGAGCCCGGACCGCCCCCGAGCCGCCCCGACGGCAGCGCCCCCGCCGCCGCCGACCACGGCCCGAACCCGAACAGTCCCACCGGCACCGGCACCGGCACCGGCACCGGCACCGGCACCGACCACGCCCACCCCTCCGCCACCGGGAGCACCATCAGCGGGAGCACAGGGAGCACAGGGAGCACAGGGAGCACAGGGAGCACCCGGAGCACCGGGAGCACAGGCAGTACCGGGAGCACCGGGCGGAGCACGAGCAGCAGCAACACCGGCAGCGCGCCGGGCAAGACCCCCAAACCCCCCGGCGAACCCGGAGGAGGCATCCTCATGGGACGGCCCTTCGGCGTGCCCGTCTACGTCGCCCCCAGCTGGTTCCTCGTCGCCGCCCTGATCACCTGGGTCTTCGGCGGACAGATCGACATCGTCCTGCCCGAACTCGGCGCCGCCCGCTACCTCGTCTCCCTCTTCTTCGCCGTCGCCTTCTACGCGTCCGTGCTCGTCCACGAGCTCGCCCACACCGTCGCCGCCCTCCGCTTCAAACTCCCCGTCCGCCGCATCCAGCTCCAGTTCTTCGGCGGCGTCTCCGAGATCGAGAAGGAGACCGAGACCCCCGGCCGGGAATTCGTCCTCGCCTTCGTCGGCCCCCTCCTCTCCCTCGTCCTCGGCGGCCTCTTCTACCTCGCCATGGACCTCGTCGAAGCGAGCACCGTCCCCGGCGTCCTGCTCGCCGGCCTGATGATCTCCAACCTCATCGTGGCGGCCTTCAACCTGCTCCCCGGCCTGCCCCTCGACGGCGGCCGGATGCTCCGTGCCGTCGTCTGGAAGATCACCGGCAACCCCATGACCGGTACCGTCGCCGCCGCCTGGGTCGGCCGCGCCCTCGCCGTCGCCGTCCTCATCGGCCTCCCCCTCCTCACCCACACCGGCGCCCTCGGCAACGACACCGAGGACATCACCGGCATGGACACCGTCCTCGACGCACTCCTCGCCGCGATCCTCGCCGCCATCATCTGGACCGGCGCCGGCAACAGCCTCCGTATGGCCCGCCTGCGCGAGCACCTCCCCGCCCTGCGCGCCCGCACCCTCACCCGGCGCGCCGTCCCCGTCGAACCCGCCACCCCCCTCTCCGAAGCGCTCCGCCGCGCCAACGAAGCGGGCGCCCGCGCACTCGTCGTCGTCGACGCACAGGGCCGCCCCACCGCCCTCGTTCGGGAAGCCGCCATCGTCGGCGTCCCCGAACACCGCCGCCCCTGGGTCGCCGTCAGCGGCCTCGCCCAGGACCTCACCGAGGACATGCGCATCCCCGCCGGACTCGACGGCCAGGACCTCCTCGACCGGCTCCAGACGGCCCCCGCCACCGAGTACCTCGTCGTCGAGGACACCGGCGAGATCTACGGCGTCCTGTCCACCGCCGACGTCGAGCGTGCCTTCGTCAACGCCATGGCCCGCCCCCAGTGAGACCCCGGCCGGAACGGGCCCGGCGCGAGGGCACCCAAACAGCCGGTAGGCTGGTCACATGTCCGAACCGACCGGTGCCGCCCGCCGACGCGGGCCCTTCAAGGTCGGGGACCAGGTCCAGCTGACTGACCCCAAGGGCCGCCACTACACGTTCACGCTCGAAGCCGGGAAGCAGTTCCACACCCACAAGGGTGCCTTCTCGCACGACGAGCTGATCGGGGCGTCCGAGGGCAGTGTTGTCCGTACCACGGGGAACGTCGCCTACCTGGCGCTCCGCCCCCTGCTCCCCGACTACGTCCTGTCCATGCCCCGCGGCGCAGCCGTGGTCTACCCCAAGGACGCGGGGCAGATCCTGGCCTTCGCCGACATCTTCGCCGGCGCCCGCGTCGTCGAAGCCGGAGTGGGCTCCGGCGCACTGAGCGCCTTCCTGCTGCGCGCCATCGGCGACCACGGGATGCTGCACTCCTACGAGCGCCGCCAGGACTTCGCGGACATCGCCCAGGGCAACGTGGAGCGGTACTTCGGCGGCCCCCACCCCGCGTGGACCCTCACCGTCGGCGACCTCCAGGACAACCTGTCCGACACCGAGGTCGACCGCGTCGTCCTCGACATGCTCGCCCCCTGGGAAACCCTCGAAGCCGTCTCCAAGGCGCTCGTCCCCGGCGGCATCATGTGCGCCTACGTCGCCACCACCACCCAGCTCGCCAGGACCGTCGAGTCCATCCGCGAGATCGGCTGCTTCGCCGAGCCCCAGCCGTGGGAATCCATGGTCCGCAACTGGCACGTCGAGGGCCTCGCCGTCCGCCCGGACCACCGCATGATCGGCCACACGGGCTTCCTCGTCACCGCCCGCCGCCTCGCCGACGGCGTCGAGCCCCCCATGCGCCGCCGCCGCCCCTCCAAGGGCGCCTACGGCGAGGACTACGAGGGCCCCAACAAGGAGCGCGGCAGCGGCCAGGTCTGACCGCCCGGCCCACCGCCCCCAACAGACCGGCGCCGCCGTCCAGTTCCCGGACCGACACGAGAACTGGACGGCGGCGCCTTTTGCTTGCCCACCCGTGGGCTTCCCAGCCCACCCGTGGGCACCATCCCATCCCACCCCGTGGGCACCACCACGCCGAGCAGCTCCGCCACGGCACACGCGGAGCGACCGGCCCACGTACGCGCGCGTGGAAGCTACGGCACACGCGGAGCGACCGGCCCAGGCACGCGCGCGTGGAAGCTACGGCACCCGTGGAGCGACCGGTCCGGGCACGCGCGCGTGGAGCGACCGGCCCGGGCACGCGCGCGTGGAGCGACCGGCCCACCGCGTCAGTGAGGGCCGGGATCCGGTCCTGCCTACGCGCGACCGCGGTCCGGTCCTGCGTACGCGCGACTGCGGTCCGGTCGCACCTACACGCGAGTGAAGCCCCCGCAGGGCCCCGCCACGGCCCTCCGCGACGTCACGCGCACTTCCGCCCCGGCGTTCCGCTCCGCCGCACCGTGTGGCACGATGCTGGCCACCCTCCCGTCGCCGACGCCCCTGGCGCCACAGCCCCACAGGAGACACCCCGCGTGCACACCCCCGCGCCCACGGCCCCCGCACACGCCCGGCCCCGCGCGGTGCACTGGCTGATCACCGCCGCAGCCACCGCAGCCGTCATAGCGGGCGCCGCCCTCCTCCAGCCCGCCACCGCCACCGCCACCCAGGAAACCCCCACTGCGGCCGAGGCACGCCCCGCCCCGGACCCGAAGGCGGCCACGTACCCCCTGGAGTGCCGGGGCGGCGCACCCCGCGTCGTGAACCGCGCCACCGGCGACCTCGACGGCGACGGCCACCCCGAAACCGTCGCCGTCGTCCGCTGCGACGCCGGCATCGGCACACCGCCGAGCGGGATCTACGTGCTCACCTCACCCCACCGCGTCGTCGCCACCCTCCTCGACCCGCGCGACGGAGAGAACGTCACCGAGATCGCCATCGCCGGAGGCGCGGTCGCCGCCACACTCCTCGGCTACTCCTCCGACGCGGTCGCCCGCTGCTGCCCCGACCGGACCCAGAAGGTGAAATGGCAGTGGCGGAACGGGAAGTTCACCCGCTCCGCCACCCCCGACGCCCGCGGCGTCTGAAACACAAGGCCCAGCTACTCCGCGTCCGGCCCGTACACCTCGACGCTGTCCGAAACGCGACGTACATGAATGCAGTCGCCCGGGCACTCCTTCGCCGAGTCCACGACGTCGTTCAGCAGCGTCAGCGGCACCGGCGTCGTCGCCCCAGGCGTCTGCAGCAACTCGTCGTCACCGCTCTTGACGTACGCCAGCCCGTCGATGTCGAGCTCGAAGACCTCCGGCGCGTACTGCGCACAGATGCCGTCACCGGTGCAGAGGTCCTGGTCGATCCACACCTCAAGGGGGTCGCCTGCCTGGGCGCCCTCTGCGGTGGGAGCCTTCTCCTCCACGGTCATATCTCCTGCCGTTCCCTGCGCGGTATGCACCAATTGAAGCCAGCCCTGACGGGTGTTGAACACTTCGACGATACAACCGCCCGCTTTCCGATGTTGCTGGGTGGGTATCCCCCCTCCATGAGGGAGTACGCAAGGGTGAAGATCAGACACTCCTCGATCCTGTTTGTGATCTAGGGGTTTCAACCAGCACCCACCCAGGTAGGGTCAGGAAGCGTCCAGCTCCCCTTGGAGGAGGTGAGGACCGTGGCAGCCCACGACGACGACATCAACCGCGGCATCCGGCCCGCGCGAGGGTCCGAGGACCCCGCCGGACAGGTTGCCTATCTAGAGCAGGAAATCGCCGTCCTGCGACGCAAGCTCGCCGACTCTCCGCGTCATACGAGGATTCTCGAAGAGCGGATCGTCGAGCTGCAGACCAACCTGGCAGGCGTGTCCGCACAGAACGAGCGGCTCGCCAACACACTCCGCGAGGCCCGCGACCAGATCGTGGCCCTCAAGGAAGAAGTGGACCGGCTCGCACAGCCGCCGGCCGGCTTCGGTGTGTTCCTGGAGGCCAACGAGGACGGCACGGCCGACATCTTCACCGGAGGACGCAAACTCCGGGTGAACGTCAGCCCGAGCGTCGAGCTCGAAGAGCTCCGGCGCGGCCAGGAAGTCATGCTGAACGAAGCGCTCAACGTGGTCGAGGCCATGGAATTCGAGCGCGCAGGGGACATCGTCACCCTCAAGGAGATCCTTGAGGACGGCGAGCGCGCCCTGGTGGTCGGGCACACCGACGAAGAGCGGGTGGTGAGGCTCGCCGAGCCGCTGCTGGACATCACCATCCGCCCCGGCGACGCCCTGCTGCTGGAGCCCAGGTCCGGCTACGTCTACGAGATCATCCCGAAGAGCGAGGTCGAGGACCTGGTCCTCGAAGAGGTCCCGGACGTCGACTACGAGAAGATCGGCGGCCTGGGCAACCAGATCGAACTGATCCGCGACGCGGTCGAACTCCCCTACCTCTACCCCGACCTCTTCAAAGAGCACGAACTGCGACCCCCGAAGGGCATCCTGCTCTACGGACCGCCCGGCTGCGGCAAGACGCTCATCGCCAAAGCCGTCGCCAACTCCCTCGCCAAGAAGGTCGCCGAAGTCACCGGCCGACCCCAGGGCAAGTCCTACTTCCTCAACATCAAGGGCCCCGAACTCCTCAACAAGTACGTCGGCGAGACCGAGCGCCACATCCGCCTGGTCTTCCAGCGCGCACGGGAGAAGGCGAGCGAAGGCACCCCCGTCATCGTCTTCTTCGACGAGATGGAATCCCTCTTCCGCACCCGCGGATCAGGCGTCAGCTCGGACGTGGAGAACACCATCGTCCCCCAGCTGCTCGCCGAGATCGACGGCGTGGAAGGCCTGGAGAACGTCATCGTCATCGGCGCCTCCAACCGCGAGGACATGATCGACCCCGCGATCCTGCGGCCCGGACGACTCGACGTCAAGATCAAGATCGAGCGCCCGGACGCCGAAGCCGCGAAGGACATCTTTGCCAAGTACCTCAAGGCGACCCTGCCGCTGCACTCCGACGACCTCGCCGAGCACACCGGCTCCAAGGACGCCGCAGTACACGGCATGATCCAGACCGTCGTCGAGCAGATGTACGCGGAATCCGAGGAGAACCGCTTCCTGGAGGTCACGTACGCCAACGGCGACAAGGAAGTCCTGTACTTCAAGGACTTCAACTCCGGCGCGATGATCCAGAACATCGTCGACCGGGCCAAGAAGATGGCCATCAAGGCCTTCCTCGACCAGAACCAGAAGGGCCTGAGGATCGCACACCTCATCCAGGCCTGCGTGGACGAGTTCAAGGAGAACGAGGACCTCCCCAACACCACCAACCCCGACGACTGGGCCCGCATCTCCGGCAAGAAGGGCGAACGGATCGTCTTCATCCGCACGCTCGTCACCGGAAAACAGGGCGCGGACACCGGGCGCTCCATCGACACGGTGGCCAATACGGGCCAGTACCTCTGAAGCACAGCCCGGCTGCGGATACCCCCCGGGTATCCGCAGCCGGTTGCTTTCCCCCGCAACCCCGGCCATCCGAGCGGGACTTCCGCACACAACAGGGCAATGACGGATTTGATCTCCCCACCAGCGCAAAGGCGTTCTAGGCTCTTCCGTACCGCCACCGCCGGGCCGCACAGTGCGGGGACGGGCACCGCACACGCACCCGAGAACCAGCGGTACTTGAGCGCCGCCCCAGGACGGGGGCGACGCCGGGCAAGGAGGGCCGCATGACCGTACGGCGAGTAATGGGCATCGAGACGGAATACGGAATCTCCGTCCCCGGCCACCCCAACGCCAATGCCATGCTCACCTCGTCCCAGATCGTCAACGCCTACGCGGCGGCGATGCACCGGGCGCGCCGCGCCCGCTGGGACTTCGAGGAAGAGAACCCGCTGCGAGACGCCCGAGGCTTCGACCTCGCCCGCGAAGCAGCCGACTCCAGCCAGCTCACCGACGAGGACATCGGCCTGGCCAACGTCATCCTGACCAACGGCGCCAGGCTCTACGTCGACCACGCACACCCCGAGTACAGCTCCCCCGAAATCACCAACCCCATGGACGCCGTCCTCTGGGACAAGGCCGGCGAGCGCATCATGGCCGAAGCCGCCGAACGCGCCGCACAGCTCCCCGGCGCCCAGCCGATCCTGCTCTACAAGAACAACACCGACAACAAGGGCGCCTCCTACGGCACGCACGAGAACTACCTGATGAAGCGGGAGACCCCCTTCTCCGACATCGTGCGCCACCTCACGCCGTTCTTCGTCTCCCGCCAGGTCATCACAGGCGCAGGACGGGTCGGCATCGGCCAGGACGGCAACGAACACGGCTTCCAGATCAGCCAGCGCGCCGACTACTTCGAAGTGGAGGTCGGCCTGGAGACCACCCTCAAACGCCCCATCATCAACACCCGCGACGAACCCCACTCCGACGCCGAGAAGTACCGCCGGCTGCACGTCATCATCGGCGACGCGAACCTCTCCGAGATCTCGACCTACCTGAAGCTCGGTACGACGGCGCTCGTCCTGTCGATGATCGAGGACGGCTTCATCAACGTCGACCTGGCCGTGGACCAGCCTGTGCGGACCCTGCACCAGGTCTCCCACGACCCCTCGCTCCAGCACCTGATCACCCTGCGCAGCGGACGCTCACTGACCGCCGTCCAGCTCCAGCTGGAATACTTCGAGCTGGCCAGGAAGTACGTCGAGGACCGGTACGGGGCGGACGCCGACGACCAGACCAAGGACGTCCTCACCCGCTGGGAGGACGTGCTCAACCGGCTGGAGAACGACCCGATGAGCCTGTCCGGGGAACTGGACTGGATCGCCAAGCGGGAGCTCCTGGAGGGCTACCGCCGCCGCGACAACCTCGAATGGGACGCACCCAGGCTCCACCTGGTCGACCTCCAGTACGCGGACGTACGACCCGACAAGGGGCTCTACAACCGGCTGGCGGCCCGCGGCAGGATGAAGCGCCTGCTGGACGAGAGCGCCGTCCAGCGGGCCGAGAACAAGCCCCCGGAGGACACCAGGGCGTACTTCCGCGGCCGCTGCCTGGAGCAGTACGCGGACGACGTCGCGGCGGCCTCCTGGGACTCCGTGATCTTCGACCTGCCGGGCCGGGACTCGCTCCAGCGGGTGCCGACGCTGGAGCCGCTGCGGGGCACCAGGAACCACGTCAAGGAGCTCCTGGACCGGTGCCGCACGGCGGACGAACTGGTCCGGGTGCTGTCCGGCGGCTGAAGCGCGGCTGAAATGCGCGGCAAGTGGGAATCACAGAAGTACGGAGCGAATGTCGGAGCCTGGTTATAGGGTCTGATCAACGGTCCGGTGAGCGACCGGCTGCAAAAGCATCCAACCGAGCGGGGTGAGGTAGAGATGGCGAGCAAGGACACCGGCGGCGGACAGCAGAAGGCGACGCGTTCCACCGAGGAGACCGAAGAGCAGACTGCGGAGGCGCAGGGCTCGGAAGACCTCAAGGAACGCCAGGAGAAGCTTTCGGACGACGTGGACTCGGTTCTCGACGAAATCGATGACGTACTTGAGGAGAATGCAGAGGAGTTCGTGCGGGGATTTGTTCAGAAAGGCGGAGAATAGGGCGTTATGTCCGATTCGCTTGAAGCGAAGAAATGTTCGCGTTGTCAGCAGGTTCTTTCCCGGGATGCTTTTGCGCGTAATAAAGCATGCCGGGATGGGCTCCAAGCCTATTGCCGGAATTGCTGGGCGGAGTATTACCAGGAACGCCAGATTGCGCGCGGAAAGACCGTCCGGCAAAAGGTAGAAGTGCCTGAAGGGTACAAGTTCTGCCGAACCTGCGAGCAAATCAAGCCGCACAGTGAATGGTGTCGGAATCGAACCGCTCCCGATGGCCTGGACACCCTGTGCAAGCCTTGTAAGGCAGAAAAGAGCCGGGCGAGTCATTTCAAGCGTTCGTACGGCATCACCCTCGCCCAACGCGACGAAATGATCGCCTCGCAAGCAGGGGTCTGCACGATCTGCCTGAAGGTCCCCGCCGTGCATGTGGATCACTGCCACGAGACGGGTAGGGTCCGGGGCGTACTGTGCTTCAACTGCAACGCGGCCATCGGACAGTTGGGAGACGATCCCGGCAGTCTGCGTCGGGCCATCGCATACCTGGAGGGAAACGCGTGGAAGCCAACACTCGTAGCACCGGGCGTCTACCAGCTGCCTTCCTGACGCCCGGGTCGTCCTCGTTCATGGACTTCCTCGGGGAGCACTCGCCGGAGATGCTCCCCGGCAAGCGGGTGCTGCCGCCCGTGCAGGGCGTCATCGAAGCGCCGCACGGAACGACCATCGTGGCCGCCGCCTTCCCCGGCGGCGTCGTTCTCGCCGGCGACCGCCGCGCGACCATGGGGAACATGATCGCCCAGCGCGACATCGAGAAGGTCTTCCCGGCGGACGAGTACTCGGCGGTCGGGATCGCGGGCACGGCCGGGCTCGCCGTCGAGATGGTGAAGCTCTTCCAACTGGAGCTTGAGCACTTCGAGAAGGTGGAAGGCGCCCAGCTCTCGCTCGAAGGCAAGGCGAACCGCCTCTCGACCATGATCCGGTCGAATCTCGGAATGGCCATGCAGGGCCTCGCGGTGGTGCCGCTGTTCGCCGGTTACGACGTCGACCGTGAGAAGGGGCGCATCTTCTCCTACGACGTCACCGGCGGCCGCTCGGAGGAGCACGGCTACGCCGCCACCGGGTCGGGTTCCGTGTTCGCCCGCGGTTCGATGAAGAAGCTCTACCGGAACGACCTGACGGAGCAGGAGACCACCACCCTGGTCATCCAGGCGCTCTACGACGCGGCCGACGACGATTCGGCGACCGGCGGGCCCGATGTGGCGCGGCGGATCTATCCGATCGTGACGGTCATCACGGAGGAGGGTTTCCGGCGGCTTTCGGACGACGAGTCCGCCGAACTGGCGCGGGCGATTCTGGCGAAGCGGCTGGAGCAGCCCGACGGGCCGCGTGCCGCGCTTCTCTGAAGTTCCGCGCGTATTCTCCTGGGCTTCTTCGATGTTTTTGCCTCTGACAGAAAGGGACGGATAGCCGGTGTCGACGCCGTTCTATGTCTCACCCCAGCAGGCCATGGCCGACCGGGCGGAATACGCCCGGAAGGGCATCGCCCGTGGACGCAGTCTGGTTGTGCTGCAGTTCGCCGACGGCATCGTCTTCGTCGGCGAGAACCCGTCCCGTGCGCTGCACAAGTTCAGCGAGATCTACGACCGGATCGGTTTCGCGGCCGCCGGTAAGTACAACGAGTACGAGAATCTGCGGATCGGTGGTGTCCGGTACGCGGATCTTCGTGGGTACACCTACGACCGTGACGACGTGACGGCGCGCGGTCTGGCGAACGTCTACGCGCAGACGCTCGGCACGATCTTCTCCAGCAACGCGGAGAAGCCGTACGAGGTGGAGCTGGTGGTTGCCGAGGTCGGTACGGAGCGTGAGGGCGACCAGATCTACCGGTTGCCGCACGACGGGTCGATCGTGGACGAGCACGGTTCGGTCGCGGTGGGCGGCAACGCGGAGCAGATCAGTGGTTATCTGGATCAGCGGCACCGGGACGACATGTCCTTGGCAGAGGCGCTGAAGCTGGCCGTGCAGGCGTTGTCGCGGGACACCAACGGTACGGAGCGGGAGATTCCGGCGGAGCGGCTGGAGGTGGCAGTGCTGGACCGTACGCGGCCGCAGCAGCGGAAGTTCAAGCGGATCGTGGGGCGTCAGCTGGCGCGGTTGCTGGAGGCCGACGGTGATGCGTCGGCGCCGACGGACGTGCCGTCGGACGCCGAGGAGGAGTAGTCCTCGAAGGTGTGGTGTGTGGCCCCGGACCGCGTGGAGCGGTCCGGGGCCACACGTGTGTCAGGACGCGGGTGGGGCGGTCCGGGGCCACACGGTGTCAGGGCGCGGCTGGAGCGGTCCGGGGCCACACGGGTCAGGGCGCGGGTGGGGCGGTGGAGCCGCGTACGACGAGTTCGACGGGGAGGTCGTCGCCGGTGGGGGTGCGGTTGTCCAGGACGGCGAGGAGGGCTGCCATGCCGCGTTCGCCGACCTGTTCGGCGGGGAGGCGGACGGTGGTGAGTTCGGGTTCGACGGCGGTGGCGAGGGCGAGGTCGTCGAAGCCGGTGACGGAGACGTCCTCGGGGACGCGCAGGCCCAGGCGGCGCAGGGCTTTGCAGGCACCGGCGGCGAGGATGTCGTCGTCGCAGATCAGGGCCGTGGGGCGGGTGCGGCCTGCGGTGAGGGCGCGGGTGGTGGTTTCGCGGGCGCGTTGGACGTCGTGGGCGGAGCGTGCGGTGTGCAGGGTGACGTCCGGGAGCGGGGCGAGGGTGTCGGTGAGGGTGTGGGCGCGGACGTCGAAGGTCCAGGTGTCGACGGCGGAGGCGAGGTGGAGGAAGCGTCGGTGGCCGAGGTCCAGGAGGTGGCGGGCGACCTGGTGCATGCCGTCGGCGATGGCGAGGTTGACGTGGGCGGCTGCGTCGCTTGCGGGGTCGCTGTCGAGCATGACGAGGGGGAGGTCGGCGCTGCGGAGTGCGCCGAGGGCGCCGGTGGCCATGGAGGAGGCGATGACGCCGTCGAGGGCGGTGCGGGCGGAGGCGAAGGGGTCGCGGGCGGGGCCGGTGCCGTCGGGGGAGGGGTAGAGGACGACGCCGAAGCCGTGGGTGGCGGCGGTGGCGGCGGCTCCGGCGTAGACGCGGGCGAAGAATTCGTTGGTGAGGGCGGGGACGACGAGGAGCGCGGTGCGGGTGTTGCCGAGGCGGAGGCTGCGGGCGGCCTGGTTGGGGCGGTAGCCGAGGTCGGTGGCGGTGGTGCGGACGAGGGCGGCGGTGCGTTCGGAGACGCGTCCGCGCCACTTGTCGCCGAGGACGAGGGAGACGGTGGCCTGGGAGACGCCGGCGGCCCGGGCGACGTCGCGGCTGGTGGGTGTGGTGCGGGCGGGGTGTGCGGGGGTGGGCACGGGGGTCTCCGTGGGTGGGGGCCGTGGGGTGGACCTCGGGTCCGGGGTCATGGTACGTATGACGGCGGTAGTTATACGTAAAACGTGCGTCGTCCGCGTGGGCGGCGTCCTCTGGGAGAGGCGGCACGATGGCCGCGGGATATGCCGAACTGCTCAGGACGCGGCATGCCGCGCGGCTGCTGGCCGGGACCCTGGTCGGGCGGTTGCCGAACGCGACGGCGCCGATCGCGATCATGCTGTTCACGCGGGCGGAGGGCGGGAGTTACACCCTGGGCGGCGCGCTGGCCGCGGTGTACGGGGTGACCAACGCGATCGGGCAGCCGCTGCTGGGGCGGGCGGTGGACCTGCACGGGCAGCCGCGGGTGCAGCTGCCGGCGGTGCTGGTGTCGGCGCTGGGCGTGGTGGTGCTCTGTCTGGCGGGGATCGATCCGCTGGTGCTCACGTACGCCGCGGTGGCGGTGGCGGGGCTGTTCACGCCGCCGCTGGAGGGCGGGCTGCGGGCGCTGTGGCCGAGTGTGCTGGGGGACGGGGACAAGGTGCACCGGGCGTACGCGATGGACGCGGTGGCCCAGGAGATCATGTTCACGGTCGGGCCGTTGCTGGTGACGCTGCTGGTGTCGTTGTGGTCGCCCGCGGCGGCGTTGCTGGTGATCAACGGCGTGGGGGTGCTGGGCGCGCTGTCGGTGGTGCTGTCCGAGCCGTCGAGGGGGTGGCGGTCGGCGCCGCGTGAGGCGCACTGGCTGGGTGCGCTGCGTTCGCCGGGGCTGCTGGCGCTGCTGGGGTCGTTCTTCTTCGTGGGGACGGCGTTGGGGTCGATCACGGTGGCGGGGGTGGCGTACGGCGACGACCACGGGAAGACGTGGGTGTACGGGGTGCTGATGGCGGCGCTGGGGCTGGGCGCGCTGTGCGGGGGGCTGGTGTACGGGGCGCGGCGGTGGGCGGGGGAGCCGGAGGCGCGGCTGCTGGTGATCGTGGCGTTGCTGGCGGCGGGGTACCTGCCGTTGATGCTGACGCCGGGTGTGGTGGCGATGGCGGTGCTGGCGGGGGTGTCGGGGGTGTTTCTGGCGCCGGCGCTGGCGTGTGCGTTCATCGTGGTGGACCGGCATGCGCCGCGGGGGACGGTGACGGAGGCGTTCTCGTGGCTGGTGACGACGTTCGGCGTGGGGTCGGCGGTCGGTACGGGTGTGGCGGGGCCCGCGGTGGAGTTCGGGGGGACGTCGGTGAGTTTCGCGGTGGCGGGGGCCGGCGGGGTGGCGGCGTTGCTGGTGCTGTTGGCGACGCGCCGGGTGTTGAGGGCGCCTCAGGTCGGGGAGGGCGGCGTAAACCTCGTGGGGGCTTGCGAAAATGATCGAATCGGTGTTGTCGAACCCGGTTTCAGCTCCGGTCATCAGGCGTAATGTTCAGACATGGACCGCCGCATTTTCGGGCTGGAGAACGAGTACGGCGTCACGTGCACATTCAGGGGACAGCGCCGACTGTCTCCTGACGAAGTGGCGCGCTACCTCTTCCGCCGTGTTGTGTCATGGGGCCGCAGCAGCAATGTCTTCCTGCGGAACGGCGCCCGCCTGTATCTCGACGTGGGTTCGCATCCGGAGTACGCGACACCCGAGTGCGACAACCTGACCGAGTTGGTCACGCACGACAAGGCAGGCGAGCGCATTCTCGAAGGTCTGCTGGTCGATGCCGAGCGCCGCCTGCACGAGGAGGGGATCGCGGGCGACGTCTATCTGTTCAAGAACAACACCGACTCCGCGGGGAACTCCTACGGGTGTCACGAGAATTACCTGGTCGCGCGGCACGGTGAGTTCTCCCGGTTGGCGGACATCCTCATTCCGTTCCTGGTGACGCGTCAGCTGATCTGTGGTGCGGGGAAGGTGTTGCAGACGCCGCGTGGTGCGGTGTACTGCGTGAGTCAGCGGGCGGAGCACATCTGGGAGGGTGTCAGTTCGGCGACGACCCGTTCCCGGCCGATCATCAACACCCGGGACGAGCCGCATGCGGATGCGGAGCGTTATCGGCGTCTGCATGTGATCGTGGGCGACTCGAACATGTCCGAGACGACGATGCTGCTGAAGGTCGGCGCGACGGATCTGGTGCTGCGCATGATCGAGGCGGGCACGGTGATGCGGGATCTGACGCTGGAGAACCCGATCCGGGCGATCCGTGAGGTCAGTCATGACATCACGGGTCAGCGCAAGGTGCGTCTGGCCAACGGGCGGGAGGCGTCGGCGCTGGAGGTGCAGCGGGAGTACTACGAGAAGGCGGTGGACTTCGTCGATCGGCGCGGTATCCGGACGGGGACCGTGGCGCAGGTGCTGGAGCTGTGGGGCCGGACGCTGGACGCGATCGAGGCGGAGGACCTGGACCGGGTCGGCACGGAGATCGACTGGGTCATGAAGTACAAGCTGATCGAGCGGTACCGGGCCAAGCACAACATGACGATGTCGCATCCGCGGGTCGCGCAGTTGGACCTGGCGTACCACGACATCCACCGGCGCCGTGGTCTGTACTACCTGCTGGAGCGGAAGGGGCAGGCTGCCCGGATCTGCAACGATCTGAAGATCTTCGAGGGGAAGTCGGTTCCTCCGCAGACGACCCGGGCGAGGTTGCGGGGTGACTTCATCCGGCGGGCGCAGGAGCAGCGGCGGGACTTCACCGTGGACTGGGTGCATCTGAAGCTCAATGACCAGGCGCAGCGCACGGTTTTGTGCAAGGACCCGTTCCGGTCGGTGGACGACCGGGTGGAGAAGTTGATCGCGGGCATGTAGTCGGTTTTCCGGCGGCATGTGGGGGAGTTGCGTCACTCCTCGGGGCCCCATGGACTTGTTGTCCGTGGGGCCTTGCGTATGCCCTCCGGCGTGTGGGGCCGGGCGGGCCGTAGAGTGGCGGGACTGAATCAGGTCCCCCCCAATCCCCGAGGACACTCGTGCGACGTCGACTTGCAGCCTTGTTGATCGTTCCGGCCCTGGCGCTGACCGCGTGCGGGGGCGGTGAGTCCAAGGAGCCGACCGATGCGAAGAGTGCGTCGTCGACTCCGGACAAGCCTGCGGATCAGCCGGAGGCGCCGAAGCCGGTGGACTCCGCCGACCCGATGCCCACGGTGAAGGGTGAGGCGGGGAAGCAGCCCGAGGTGACCATTCCCAAGGGTGAGCCGAGCGGCAAGTTCGTGGTGAACACCGTGAAGGCGGGTGACGGCGCGGAGGTCAAGAAGGGCGATCTGGTCGTCGCCGGGTACGAGGCGAAGGTCTGGAAGGGCAGCAAGTCGCTGGGTGGTTCGTACGGTGAGAAGGGTGCCCCGCAGGTCATTTCGGCGGGTTCGCCGTCGGTGATTCCGGCGTTCTCGCAGGCGGTGCTGGGCAAGAAGCTGGGCAGCCGTCTGCTGGTCGTCGCTCCGCCGGCCGCGGCCTTCGGTGCGCAGGGGCAGCCGCAGATGGGGGTGGGCCCGACGGACAACCTGGTCTTCGTGCTGGATCTCCAGAAGGTGATGCCGAAGAAGGCGGAGGGCGAGCAGAAGGACACCGCCGCCGACCAGCCGAAGATCGAGGCGGACAAGGAGGAGCCGGCGACGATCGCGATTCCGAAGAACGACCCGCCGAAGAAGCTGGTCTCGGAGACGCTGATCGAGGGCGACGGTCCGGCGGTGAAGAAGGGCCAGACCGTGTACATGCAGTACAGCGGTGCGGCCTGGGAGCTGAACAAGGGCAAGCCGAAGGCGGAGCTGTTCGACTCCAGTTGGAAGACCGGTTCGCCGTTCGTCACGCCGATCGGTGAGGGCCGGGTCATCAAGGGCTGGGACGAGGGTCTGGTCGGCAAGAAGGCCGGCAGCCGCGTCATGCTGGTGATCCCGCCGGAGATGGCGTACGGCAAGGAGGCCAAGGGGGAGACGCTGCCGGCGAACTCCACGCTGGTCTTTGTGGTGGACATTCTCTCGGCAGTGTAAGACTGTCCCTTTGTCCGACATGTACGAAGTAGGAGCGCAGTGGTGAGCATCGAGAAGCCCGAGATCGACTTTCCCGGTGGCGAGGCCCCGAAGGACCTGCAGATCAAGGAGATCTGGGAGGGCGAAGGTGCCGTTGCCAAGGCCGGTGACTACGTCAAGGTCCACTACGTGGGTGTGGCCTTCTCCACCGGTGAGGAGTTCGACGCCTCCTGGAACCGCGGTACGCCGCTGGAGTTCCAGCTGGGCGCCGGTCAGGTCATCGCGGGCTGGGACCAGGGCGTGCAGGGCATGAAGGTCGGCGGCCGTCGTCAGCTGACCATCCCGGCGCACCTCGCGTACGGCGACCGCGGTGCGGGCGCCGGTGTGATCGCGCCGGGCGAGACGCTGATCTTCGTCTGCGACCTGGTCTCCGTCTGATCGGGGCAGGTGTGTGAGGAGGGCCCCCGCCGGACGGCGGGGGCCCTCCGTTCGTTCCGCTCGTGTTCGCTGTCCGCTTTCTCCCTCGGCTTTTGCCGCGACACCCCGGGGCGGTACGGTCGACGGTCGTAGCGCCGGGACGGTACGCGGTGCACTTCGGATGAGAGGGCGTCGATGGCGATTGCCAAGGCCGAGCGTTTGATGAACCTGGCTCTGTGCCTGTTGGGGACCCGGCGCCCGCTCAGCAAGCGTGAGTTGAAGGAGTCCATCGAGGCCTACCTGGAGGCGGGCAACGAGGAGTCCTTCAACCGGATGTTCGAGCGCGACAAGGACGATCTGCGCGAGCTCGGTCTGGTCATCGAGACGGTGGAGAACCTGGACGGTGACGCGGGTTACCTGGCCCGCCGGGACAGCAACCGGCTGCCCGCGATCCAGTTGGACGCCGAGGAGGCCGCCGCGCTCGGGCTGGCGGCGAAGGTGTGGCAGCAGGCGCGGTTGGCGGGTGCGGCCAGCGGTGCGCTCCAGAAGCTGCGCGCGGCGGGGATGCCGGAGGCGGAGGACCCCTATGCCGGGGGGCAGCACAGTGCGCTGGAGCCGCGGATCCCCGTGCACGAGGCGGCGTTCGAGCCGTTGATGCTGGCGTGCCGGGACCGCCGGCCGGTGGTCTTCGAGTACCGCAAGGCGACCGCTGCCCGTCCCGAGGTGCGGCAGGTGGAGCCGTGGACGCTGGAGTGCTGGCGCGGCCACTGGTACCTGGCGGGCTGGGACCGGGACCGGGGTGCGGAGCGGGTGTTCCGGCTGTCGCGCATCACGGGCAAGGTGCGGTCGCGGGCGGGCGCGTTCACCGTCGAGGTGCCGGACGTGGTGACGGTGCGGGAGACGGTGGAGAGCTGGGCGGGGGAGACCGCGACCCGCAGTGCGCTGATCAAGCTGCGGGCGGGGGCGGGCTACCCGTTGCGGTCGCGGGCGAGCGCGGTGCGCGAACTGGGCGACGGGTGGGACGAGTTGGCCATTCCGTACGGTCATGGGCTGGATGCCTGGCTGGTGGAGTTCGGGCCGGACGTGGTGGTGCTGGAGCCCGCGGACCTGCGGGCGGATGTCGTGGACCGGCTGCGCGCCGTGGCCCAGGGCTGAGGGGCGGGACGGATCGTGGCGACCAATGCCATCGACCAGACGCGGCGGATGCTGTCGCTGGTGACGTATTTGCGGGAGCGGCCCGGGGCGCACGTCGACGACGTGGCGCGGGCCTTCGGCATCACCCAGGACGAGCTGATCTCGGACCTGGACGTGCTGCCGATGTGCGGGACGAGTTTCCGGGGCGGTGACCTGCTCGACATCGACACCGACGGCGAGCGGATCTGGTGGCACAACCCGGACGACGTGGCGTCCCCGTTGCGGCTGGCCGCCGACGAGGCGACGGCGCTGCTGGTGGCGGCGCGCGCGGTGTCGACGTTGCCCGGTCTGCGGGAGGGCGACCGGCAGGCGCTGCTGCGGGCGACCGCGAAGCTGGAGGCGGCGGCGGGCGAGGTGGCGGGCGCCAGCTCGCGGCTCTCGGTGACGTTCGAGTCGGAGGGCGGGGTCTTCGCGGACGTCGACCGGGCGATCTCGGAGCGGCGGCGGCTGTGGCTGCGCTACTACTCCCCGGCGCGTGACGAGCTGACCGAGCGGGAGGTGGACCCGATCCGGCTGTTCGCGGTGGGGCACACGTACATGGAGGCGTGGTGCCGGACGTCCGAGGCGCGGCGCACGTTCCGCCTGGACCGGGTCGCGGAGATCAAGCTGCTCGACGAGCCGTCCGAGCCGCCGCAGATCGAGTTGCGGGACCTGTCCGAGGGGCTGGTGCAGCCTGCGGCCGAGGACCCGGAGGTGGTGGTCGAGGTGGGGCCCGGCGGGCGCTGGGTCGCCGAGTACTACCCGCACGACAGCGCGGAGGAGCTGCCCGACGGCGGGCTGCGGGTGACGCTGCGCACGCCGGATCCCACGTCGCTGCGGCGGCTCGCGCTGCGCCTGGGCCGGGACGGGCGGATCGTCTCGCCGGCCGGGCTGGCGGTCAGTGCGCGGGAGGCGGCCCGGGAGGCGCTGGCGGCGTACGGGCCGGTCGAGGGGCGGAGCCCCGATCCGGTCGCCTGACGCCGGGGTCCGGAAGGCACCGGGCTCGCGCCGGGGCGACGGGCGCACCGGCACGAGGAGGCACCGGTCCGCCGCACCGGACGCGGCTCCGGATGTCGGCCCGGCAGGCCGGACGGCGGCGCTGGTCGCCTGCGAGGCGTCGGGCCCGGTCCGGGGGCGGGCGTCCGACGCGTCACCCCCGGCGCACCGCCGCCGCAGTGAGCAGCAGCCGTGCAGGCGGAACACCCGCCGCGCCGGGCGGGAAGAACAAGGCACGAGGAGAGCTGGGGACATGAGCGTGATGTCTGGTATTGCCGCTCCGGAGGAGTCGATCCTCTTCAAGGCCGCGTGCCCCGACTGCCGGGCCCGCATCGAGCTGGCCGCGGGGGCGCTGCGGCTGGCGATCGGCGGCAGCCGCCGTACGACGTTCTACTCCTTCACCTGCCCGGAGTGCGGGTCGGCGGTGCGCAAGCCGGCCGGCGAGCGCATCGTGGAACTGCTCACCGGCGGTGGGGTGCGGACGCTGCGCCTGCACTCCGCGCTGTGATGCGCGCCCGTCCCGGGACCCCGTAGGCTCGGCCCATGTTCTGGCCCATGCTCGCCATCGCGCTCGGTTTCCTCGGTCTCGCCGTACTCGGTGTCCTGGCGGTCCGGGTGTTCGCCGAAGTCCGCAGGCTGGGCCGGCAGGTCGCGGAGAGTTCGCAAGCCATCAACGTCGCCGCGGGCGAGCTGGAGCGGTCGGCGGAGAGCCTGGCGCGGACGGGTGACGCGTTGCGCTAGCCGGCCGGGGCCCCGTGCGCGTATCCCTCCGCGGTGGTACCGGCGGTACGCTCGGTAAACGCGGACTCGGAGCGAGGCGTCGGGCCGCTACCGGGGCGACGCACGGGCATTGCCCCGCGTTTACCCCCTCGGGTTACGATCGCTGTCAGCGCGGCGACCGGACAGACGTCCGGCCGGTCGAGTGCCAGACCCCCCTGTCGCCTCGGTGAAGAAGGTAATCAGCATGAACCTCGGTGCCCCCGAAATCATCCTCATCGTCCTGGTCGTCATCCTGCTGTTCGGCGCCAAGAAGCTGCCGGACATGGCCCGCTCGCTGGGCAAGTCCGCCCGCATCCTCAAGAGCGAGGCCAAGGCGATGAAGAAGGACGACGCCCCCGAGCACACCTCCGCGACCCCGCAGGGACCGGTCACCGAGGCCCCCCGCACGATCAAGGCGGCGCCCGGTGACGTGACCGGCTCGCGCCCGGTGACCGAGCCGACCGACACCCAGCGCTGACCCAGGTCCGCCGCAGGCACCGCAACCGGTGAATCCCTGCCGCACGAGATGAGGACGTGGGTTGCTCAAGTCTGCCCGCAAGACGGAGAAGGACCCCGAGGGCCGGATGCCCCTCGTGGAACACCTGCGTGAGCTCCGCAACCGGCTCGCCAAGGGTGTGCTCGCCATTCTGGCGGCGACCATCGTGGCTCTCGTCTTCAGCGAGAAGCTGCTCGGCTTCATCACGGAACCGGTGCCCAAGTGCGACCCGGACGTCACGAGCAGCGGCGGCAACTGCGCCATCGTCGCGTTCAACTCCCTCATGTCGCCACTGAGCGTGACGATCCAGGTGAGCCTCACCGTCGGGCTCGTGGTGTCCAGCCCGGTCTGGCTGTACCAGCTGTGGGCGTTCGTCGCGCCGGGCCTGCACCGCAACGAGAAGAAGTACACGTACGCCTTCGTCGGCGCTGCCGTGCCGCTGTTCGCGGGCGGTGCCTACCTCGCGTACCTGATCCTCCCCATCAGCGTGAAGGTGCTCATCAGCTTCACGCCCGACGGGTCCGCGAACATCCTCTCGCTCGGTGACGTCCTGGACTTCACGCTGCGCATGGTGCTCGTCTTCGGCGTCTCCTTCGAGCTGCCCCTGGTCCTGATCATGCTGAACATGACGGGTGTCCTGTCCGGCAGGCGCATGGTCAAGTGGTGGCGCGCCGTCATCATGGGCGTCTTCGTCTTCGGCGCGGTGATCACGCCGACGACCGACCCCGTCGGCATGCTCGCCCTGGCCGGCCCGATCGCCGTCCTGTACTTCCTCGCGGTCGGCTTCTCGCTGCTCAACGACCGGCGGCGCGAGCGCAAGAACCCGGACGCGCACCTGAGCGACGACGAGGCGTCCGCCCTCGACCTGACGCCCGAGCCGCTCGACCACGAGGTCGAGCCCGTCGCGGCGTCCCGGATGCTTCCGGAACAGCCCCAGCCGACGCCGGCCAAGCAGCTCAACGGGTACGACGACATCACCTGAGCCCCAGCCGGGCACCGGGTCGGCGGGAGCGTTCCGTTCCGGGGCCCGGTCCGTCGGGCTGAACAAAGATCGGGCCGAGTGTCACAGGTGCCGGGTAGGCTCGAAGACAAGATGACAGAGGACCTCTCACCAGCCGAGCGATACGCCGCCTCCCGGATCCGCGCCGCCGAGGAGGCCACCGCGCTCCACCCGTTCCGCGCCATGTACGACTTCGATCTGGACCCCTTCCAGATCGAGGCGTGCGAGGCGCTGGAAGCGGGAAAGGGAGTGCTGGTCGCGGCACCCACCGGCTCGGGCAAGACGATCGTCGGCGAATTCGCCGTGCACCTCGCCCTCACGCAGGGCGGCAAATGCTTCTACACCACGCCCATCAAGGCGCTGTCCAACCAGAAGTACCAGGACCTCGTGAAGCGCTACGGCGCGTCCAAGGTCGGTCTCCTCACCGGTGACAACAGCGTCAACGCGGACGCACCCGTGGTCGTGATGACCACCGAGGTGCTGCGGAACATGCTGTACGCGGGCTCGCAGTCGCTGCGCGGCCTGGCCTATGTGGTCATGGACGAGGTGCACTACCTCTCCGACCGCTTCCGCGGGGCCGTCTGGGAGGAGGTGATCATCCACCTTCCCGAGTCGGTGACGCTGGTCTCCCTGTCGGCGACCGTCTCCAACGCCGAGGAGTTCGGCGACTGGCTGGACACCGTCCGCGGCGACACCGACGTGATCGTCTCCGAGCACCGGCCGGTGCCCCTGTGGCAGCACGTGCTGGCCGGACGGAAGATGTACGACCTCTTCGAGGAGTCCGACGACGGGCGCGGCGGGCGACGCGAGGTCAACCCGGACCTGCTGCGGATGGCCCGGCTGGAGAACCAGAAGACGTACCACCCGCGCGACCGCCGCAAGGGCAAGACGGTGCGCGAGGCCGACCGGGAACGCGAGCGCCGCTCCCGCACGAGGATCTGGACGCCCAGCCGGGCGGAAGTGATCGAACGGCTGGATTCGGCGGGCCTGCTGCCCGCGATCACGTTCATCTTCAGCCGGGCCGGCTGCGAGGCCGCCGTGCAGCAGTGCATGTACGCCGGTCTGCGGCTCAACGACGAGGACGCCCGGCAGCGCGTGCGGGAGATCGTCGAGGAGCGGACCGCGTCCATCCCCGGCGAGGACCTGCACGTCCTCGGGTACTACGAGTGGCTGGAGGGCCTGGAACGGGGCATCGCCGCGCACCACGCGGGCATGCTGCCGACGTTCAAGGAGGTCGTGGAGGAGCTGTTCGTACGAGGACTGGTGAAGGCCGTCTTCGCGACGGAGACCCTCGCGCTCGGCATCAACATGCCCGCCCGTTCCGTGGTGCTGGAGAAGCTCGTCAAGTGGAACGGCGAGCAGCACGCCGACATCACCCCCGGCGAGTACACGCAGCTCACCGGGCGGGCCGGACGCCGCGGCATCGACGTCGAGGGGCACGCGGCGGTGCTCTGGCAGCGCGGCATGGACCCGACGGCGCTGGCGGGCCTGGCCGGAACGCGGACGTACCCGCTGCGCTCCAGCTTCAGGCCGTCGTACAACATGGCGGTGAACCTGGTCCAGCAGTTCGGCAGGCACCGGTCGCGGGAGCTGCTGGAGACCTCGTTCGCGCAGTTCCAGGCGGACAGGTCCGTGGTGGGGATCTCCAAGCAGGTCCAGCGCAACGAGGAGGGCCTGGAGGGCTACAAGGAGGGCATGACCTGCCACCTCGGGGACTTCGAGGAGTACGCGGCGATGCGCCGGGACCTCAAGGACCGGGAGACGGAACTCGCCAAGCAGGGCGCCGCCCAGCGGCGGGCGGCCGCCGCGGACTCGCTGGAGAAGCTCAGGACCGGCGACGTCATCCACGTGCCGACGGGCAAGTTCGCGGGCCTCGCCCTGGTACTGGACCCGGGCGTGCCGGCGGGCCGCACCAACGGGCACCGGCGCGGCTTCGAGCACCACGACGGGCCCCGTCCCCTGGTGCTCACGGCGGAGCGGCAGGTCAAACGCCTCGCGGAGATCGACTTCCCGGTGCCGGTGGAGGCCCTGGAGCGGATGCGGATCCCGAAGTCCTTCAACCCGCGGTCCCCGCAGTCCCGGCGGGACCTCGCCTCGCAGCTGCGGTCCAAGGCCGGGCATCTCGCCCCCGAGCGGCAGCGCAGGGGGCGGGCCGCGGCCGCCGACGACCGGGAGATCGCCCGGCTGCGGGCCGCGCTGCGCGCCCACCCCTGCCACGGCTGCGACGAGCGCGAGGACCACGCACGGTGGGCGGAGCGCTACCACCGGCTGCGGCGCGACACCCGGCAGCTGGAGAACCGGATCGAGGGCCGGACCAACACCATCGCCCGCACCTTCGACCGGATCTACGGGCTCCTGACGGAGCTGGACTACCTGCGCGGCGACGAGGCCACCGAGCACGGGAAGCGACTGGCCCGGCTCTACGGCGAGTTGGACCTGCTGGCGTCCGAGTGCCTGCGCGAGGGGGTCTGGGAGGGGCTCGGCCCGGCCGACCTCGCCTCCTGCGTCTCCGCTCTGGTGTACGAGGCGCGGCAGTCCGACGACGCGGTGGCGCCGAAGGTCCCCGGCGTCGCGGCGAAGGCGGCCCTCGGGGAGATGGTGCGGATCTGGGGCAGGCTGGACGCCCTGGAGGAGGAGCACAGGATCAATCAGGCGGAGGGGGTCGGCCAGCGCGAGCCGGACCTCGGGTTCGCCTGGGCGGTTCACATGTGGGCCTCCGGCAAGGGGCTCGACGAAGTGCTGCGTGAGGCGGAGATGCCGGCCGGGGACTTCGTGCGCTGGTGCAAGCAGGTCATCGACGTGCTGGGGCAGGTGGCGGCGGCGGCTCCCCGGGAGGGCAGCACGGTCACCAAGAACGCCCGGAAGGCGGTCGACGCGGTGCTGCGGGGAGTGGTGGCGTACAGCTCGGTGGGGTGAGGCCGAAGCGGTGTGCCGCGTCTCGCGGCAGCGGATCGGGTGGGGCCCTCGTCGGACGCTTCGGTGTCCCGGCGGGGGCCTTCGGCCTGTGCGGGCCCTGCGCGGCCTGTGCGGGGTGACGTGTGGATCAGGGGGTGGGTCCCGTCGACCAGCCGTCGGGGTCGGTCCATGCCTGGAGGGTGCGGCGGGACTCGAAGCGGTGCCGGACACCGGTCAGGGGGTCGGTGAACTCCAGTACCCGGGCCAGGAGTTGCAGCGGGCGGCGGAAATCGGTGGGCGACGGGTCGGTGAGCCGGGGGAAGTAGGGGTCGCCGAGGATCGGGAGGCCGAGCGAGTTCATGTGGACGCGGAGCTGGTGCGTGCGGCCGGTGCGGGGGACGAGGCGGTAGCACCCCAGGTCGCGGTCGTGGTCGACGAGTTCGATGCGGGTCTCGCTGTTGGGCTCGCCCGGGACCTCGCGGGCGGCGACGACGCCGGGCGTCTTCTCGATCCGGCTGCGCAGAGTGCGGGGGAGGGTGACAGTGGGGTCGTACGCGGCCAACGCCGTGTACTCCTTGTGGACTTGACGGTCACGGAACAGGGTCTGGTACGCGCCGCGCACGTCCGGGCGGACCGTGAACAGGACCAGACCGGCGGTGAGGCGGTCCAGACGGTGCGCCGGGCTGAGGGCGGGGAGGTCGAGGTCGCGGCGCAGGCGGGCCAGTGCGGTCTCGGTGATGTGGCTGCCGCGCGGGGTGGTGGCGAGGAAGTGCGGCTTGTCGACGACGAGGAGGTGCTCGTCGCGGTGCAGCACGGTGACGGGGAACGGAACGGGAGGCTCCGGGGCGAGGTGGCGGTGGAACCAGACGCTCAACCCCGGGACGTACGGGGCGTCCGGGGCGAGCGGGGTGCCGTCGGCGGTGACGAACGCACCGGACCGGAGCATGCGGTCGACGGTGTCGTACCCCGCGACGGTGCCGAGACGGCTGCGGAGGTACGCGCGGGCGCTGCCCGGCGGAGGGCTCGGGGCGCGCCGGGCGGCCGGGGGGCGCGGGGCGCCCGCACCGTCCGGGACGCCCGCGCCGTCCGTGTTCGTGCCGTCCGGGACGCCCGCGCCGTCCGTGACCTCCGCGCCGCTCGGGGCACACGGGCCGTCCGGGACGCCGCCCGGGGTGTCCCGAGCGTCCCGGGACCCGGGAGCGAGGGGTGGGAACCTCAGGTGGACGGGGTCGATGCCCTGACGCTGGGGGAGCGGGGCGGGGGCGGGGCGGCGGCGAGGTCTGCGGTTCATGTCGGGGACCAGGGTACGGAGCGGTGGGGCGGGGTCGCGGCGTGTGGGTGAGGCGGAGGCCGGAACCAGGACGGCCGTCCCGGTGGCGGGCCGCTGTCCCCGCCGGGTTCGTCCCGGTGGCGGCCCGGCGTCCTCTGCGGGTCCTCGCGGGGTGCCTGGGTCTCATTGGCCACGCTGCTCGGTGGGGGTCTGCCTCCCGACCGGTCCGGGCATCCGGTGACGGTCCGGCGTCCTTTCCGTCCCGTTCGCGGGGTGGGGCCCGTCTTCACCGGCCACGCTGCTTGTGGGGGTTCTGCGTCCCGGCCGGTCCGGCCCTCCGGTGACGGGTCCGGCGTCCTCTGCGGACCCGTCACCCGGGGGCGGGCCCGCTTCCCCCCCGCCCCGCCCCTGCACCCCGGCTCCGCCTCGCGCGCGAGTGAGCCGTGTCCGTACGCGTCACGGGTGGGCGTACGGACACGGCGGAGTTGCCCGGTGCGACGGGTCAGCTCTTCGGCATCAGGACCGTGTCGACGATGTAGACCGTCGCGTTGGCGGTCGGGACGTTGCCGCAGACGACGTTGGAGCTGTCGTTGACCTTGTAGGACTCACCGGATCCGGCGGTGGTCAGAGTGGACTTCTGGAGGGTCGGGTAGGTGCCCGACTCCAGCTGCTTGGGCGTCAGCTTCTCGCCCACCACGTGGTAGGTGAGGATGCTGGTGAGCTTGTCCTTGTCGGCGAGGACCGCGTCCAGGTCGGCCTTCGGGAGCTTGGCGAAGGCGTCGTTGGTGGGCGCGAAGACGGTGATGTTCTCGGCGTTGTTGAGGGTGTCGACCAGGCCCGCCTTCTTCACCGCGGTGACCAGGGTGGACAGGGCCGGGTTGTTGGAAGCGGCGGTGGCGACGGGGTCCTTGGCCATGCCGTCGAAGCTGCCCGCGCCTTCCTTCGGGACGCCGGCACACCCCGGACCGAACGGGGTGGCCATCGGGTCGGCGGAGGCGGCCCCGGCGGGCGTCTCCGGCGCCTGGCTCTGCGAGACGTCGGACTTGGCGGGCGCGTCCTTGTCCGTGCCGCCGTCGGAGCAGCCGGTCAGGGCGAGGGGGAGCAGTGCCACCGCGGAGACGGTGAGGGCGGCACGACGGGCGAGGGTGCGGGTGGTGCGCATGATGTTCTCCTTGAAAAGGGGGTGGGCTTGCTGGGGTGTGCGGTGGTCCGGGGCGTGCCCGGTGCGTCAGGTCACGGCGACCACCACCGAATGGAGGCCGGTGGCGCCGTCGGGGACGGTGCCGACCCGGCGCTCGGTCTGGGTGTCCCCCTCGCGGTCCGTCGCGCGGACTTCGAGGGTGTGGTTGCCGGGGGTGGCAGTCCACGGCCACGTCCACTGGCGCCAGGTGTCGCGGCCCGCCTCGGCGGCGAGCCGCGCGTCCTGCCAGGGGCCGCCGTCGACCCGTACCTCCACCCGGGCGATGCCCCGGTGCTGGGCCCACGCGACGCCGGCCACGGTGACCCGGCCGGCCTTCGGCGAGGCGAGGGGACGCGGGGTGTCGATGCGTGACTGCGTCTTGATCGGCGCCTCACGGGCCCACTTGCGGCGCACCCAGTACGCGTCGAAGTCGTCGAACGTGGTCAGTTCCAGGTCCTGGAGCCACTTGCACGCCGAGACGTACCCGTACAGGCCCGGGACGACCATGCGGACGGGGAAGCCGTGGTCGAAGGGGAGCGGTTCGCCGTTCATGCCGAGGGCCAGCAGGGCGTCACGTCCGTCCATGACCGTCTCGACGGGGGAGCCGAGCGTCATGCCGTCGACCGAGCGGGCGACCAGCTGGTCGGCGGGGCCGCCGCGCGAGGGCGGTCGCACGCCCGCGTCGCGCAGGACGTCGGCCAGCCGTACGCCGATCCAGCGCGCGCTGCCCACGTACGGGCCGCCCACCTGGTTGGACACACAGGTGAGGGTGATGTCCCGCTCGATCAGCGGAAGCTTGAGGAGGTCGTCGTACGAGAGGGACAGCGGGCTGCGTACCCCCCGGCCGTGCACCTTCAGCCGCCAGCGCGTGGCATCGACGCGGGGCACGACGAGGGCGGTGTCCACCCGGTAGAAGTCCCGGTTGGGCGTGGTGAAGGGGGCGACGCCGGGGAGGGAGAGTTCCGCGCCCCGGGGGATCGGGCGGGCCCGTTCGGCGGGGGCGGGGAGGTCGATCCGGGACCGGGCGGCGGAGGCGTCGGCCTGACGACCGGAGTTGAGGTGCCGGCCGAGCAGTCCGGCGCCTGCGGAGGCGGCGACCGAGGCGGAGGCGGCGAGTACGAACGCGCGGCGGTCGAAGCCCGGCGATCCGGCGGGGCGGCGGCGGTCCGCTTCCTGGCTGCCGGGAATTCCGTGGATGGAGGATGCGTCCGGGCGCATCGTCGGCTTTCCGGCGGAGCGCTCGGGCTCCGCCGCGGCCGTGTCCGCCGGGCGGGAAGGGGCCGCCCCCGCAGTGGGCGGCCGCTCCCTCCCGCTCGGGGCGGTGGGGGGCGCGGAGGCCGCACTCCCCGCGCCCCCGGGGCGGGCCGGGTCCGTGGGGGAGCCCACGTTCCCCGTACCGGAACCTCCTGGCCCGCCCCCGGGCGCCGCCGTCTTCCCCTCAGCCGCGGGGGACGGGCGTGCGCCCAGTTTCGATGTGAGCACGAACAGCACCGCGCACCCGGCGAGTCCTCCCGCCAGCGAGGGCAGCGCATCCAGAAGACGGCCGTCCGGCCGTCCCACGGCGGCCCACGCGCCCAGTGCGCCGAAGCCCGCCACGAGGAGCGCGGCCGTGCGCCGGTGCCGGGCCGACAGCAGACCGACGGCCAGTGCGAACACGGCCAGTACGGTCAGGATGCCGATCTGGAGCACCAGTTTGTCGGCGGTGCCGAAGGTGCGGATGGCGAAGTCCTTCACGGCGGCCGGGGTGCGGTCCACGACCGCGCCGCCCACCGCCGTCACGGGACTCGCCTCGGGGCGTACCGCGGCCGCCGCCAGCTCCGCCACGCACAGCGCCGCGAAGGCGGCGATCGGTCCGCTGACCGCTGCCGCGAGGATGCGTCGACTTCCGGTTTTTTCGCTCACGCAATGCATTCGGGGCCGAGGCCGCTTCCGGATTGGTCCGCGTGCGTGATTCATCCGTGCGGGTATTTCTCGGCCCCTCGGGCAATCCGGCCGCCCCGCGGCTCCGAAGGTCCGTGGCGTTCCTCCGGAAAGGGCAGGTGGGCCCGTCGGGGAAGCCACCCGTCGTGCGGGTGCGGGTACGGGGGCGGTGCGGGTGCGGTTCCGCTCCGGCGGTGGCCGCTACTCGCGTGCCCGCTCGAACCGGGCCCGGCTCTCCGCCAGGTCGACGATCGGGTCCGGGTAGTCGAAGCGGGCCCGTGCCGGCCCCTCCAGACGCCACGGCTGGTGCACGGCGGAGCCCGCGAAGTCCGCCAGTTCCGGCACCCAGCGGCGCACGTAGTCGCCGTGCGGGTCGAAGCGTTTGGCCTGGGCCAGGGGGTTGAGGATGCGGTGGGGGCGGGTGTCGGTGCCGGTGCCCGCCGCCCACTGCCAGTTCATCTGGTTGTTGGCCAGATCGCCGTCGACCAGGAGCGACAGGAAGTGGGCGGCCCCCACCCGCCAGTCCACGTACAGCGTCTTGGTGAGGAAACTGGCGACCAGCAGCCTGCCCCGGTTGTGCATCCACCCTTCGTGCGCGAGCTGCCGCATCGCCGCGTCGACCACCGGGAAACCGGTCAGGCCCGCCTTCCAGGCGTCGATCTCGGCCGCGTCCGAGCGCCAGGCGTCGTGCCGTGGACGGTAGTCGGTGTGCGCGGCGGCCGGGCGCGCCGCGAGGACCTGGTGGTGGAAGTCCCGCCAGGCCAGCTGACGTACGAACGCCTCCGCACCGGGCCCGCCCTTCTGCCGGGCCCGGTGCACCGCCTCCAGGGGCGACAGGCACCCGAAGTGGAAGTACGGGGAGAGCCGGGACGTGGCGTCGCCGGGGAGGTCGTCGTGCTGGTCCTCGTAACCGGCGATGCCCGACGTGCCGTCGCTGAGCCAGGCGGTGAAGCGTTGACGGGCGGTGCGCTCGCCGCCCGTGGCCAGCCCGGGGGAGGTGTGCCGCACGGACGTGCGGGCGGGAAGAGGATCGCTCGCGACCCCCTCCGGCACGCGCACCGTCCTCGGGGCCCCGAGCACCGCACGCGTCCCCGCCGCTTCCCATCGGCGGAGGTACGGGGTGAACACGGCGAAGTGGTCGCTGCCGGAACCCGTCGGGGTCTCCGCGCCGGGCGGCAGCACGGTGATCACCGCGTCGTGCACCGCCAGCTCGCAGCCGTGCGCGGCCAGCGCGGTGCGCAGCCGCTGCTCGCGCCCGGTGGCGTACCCGCTGACCCCGCCCGCCACGTGCACCGTCAGCGCGCCGGTCTCGGCCACCACCCGGACGACCTCGTCCACCACCCGGCCGGTACGGACGACCAGCCTGCCGCCCCGCGCGCGCAGTTCCGCGTCCAGCCCGGCCAGGCAGTCGGCGAGGAAGGCGCGCCGGTTGGGGGCGGCGAAACCCGCCTCCCGCACCCCGTCGTCGAGCACGAACAGCGGGACCACCTCGTCGGCCCCGCGCAGTGCCGCCCGCAGCACGGGCTGGTCGTGGACGCGCAGGTCGGAGGTGAAGAGGACGACGGAGACACGGCCGCCGGACGTGGCGGAAGAGGGAGTCGAGGGGCTCATGCGGGAAAGTCCATCACTGCGAGCGGGTCCGACGTGGGAGCGGCGGAACCTCCGGCGGGTTCGACCGTGAGGCCCATGCCGGACGCGCTGCCGACCGGGCCGTCGAGGAGCACCGCGTCGGTGCGCGCCCCGGGGTCCATCAGCCCGGCCGCACGCATGGTGCCGCCGTCGTTGAACCACAGCTGGTAGACCTTGCCGGGCGGCGGCTGCGGCAGCCCGGCCGCCACGAACGCCGCCTGGTTCCGGCTGCGGGACACCACGACCGTGGCCGACGCGCCGTCCCCGACCCGGCCCGTCGCGGCCTTGGCGTCCGGTGCGGCGAGCACCGACGCCAGCGCCTCGGCCCGCGTCTGGGCGGCCTGCGCCTGCTGTCGGGCGTCCCGCGCCTCGTCGTACTGCCACAGGGCGACACCGCCGAACGCGGCCGCCGCCGCCACGCACGCGGCGAGCACGAACCGTGACGCGGCCCGCCCGTACCTGCCCGGCGACCGGCCCTGACGGGCCGTCAGCGGGCCCTCCTGGCGTTCGGCCGCGATGCGCCGCAGGACCTCGTCCTTCATGCGGTCCGGAGGGTTCTCCGTCATGGCGCGGCCCAGCCGGGCTGCCGTGGCGGCCAGTTCCCGTACCTCCTGCGTGCAGGAGGGGCAGTCCGCGAGGTGGCGCTCGAAGGCGGCGCGTTCGTCGTCGGGCAGTGCGTGCAGCGCGTACGCGCCGGTCAGCGTGTGCAGTTCGGCGGTGCTCATGCGCCCACTCCCAGGCAGTCGCGCAGCCGGATCAGTCCGTCGCGCATACGGGTCTTGACGGTCCCCAGAGGTACGGAGAGCAGCTCGGCGACCTCGCGGTAGGCGAGGCCGCGGTAGTACGCCAGGGTCACCGACTGGCGTTGCAGCTCGGTGAGCGTGCGCAGGCAGCGGCGCACCTGCTCGCGCTCCAGCCGGGCCTCCACCTGCTCGGTGACCTCGTCGAACGCGGGGGTGCGGTCGAGCAGCGCGGCCCGTTGCTCCCGGTCCGTCGACGCCTGCGCCGCACGCACCCGGTCGACGGCCCTGCGATGCGCCAGGGTCAGCACCCAGGTCATTCCGCTGCCGCGGGCCGGCTGGAAGCGGGCGGCGGTGCGCCACACCTCCACCAGCACCTCCTGGGCGACCTCCTCGGACTGTGCCGGATCGCGCAGCACACTGCGGATCAATCCCAGGACCGGGCCGCTGACCAGGTCGTACACCCGGCCGAAGGCGTCCTGGTCGCCCCTGGCCACTTGCCCGATGAGCTCTTGGAGGTCCGGCCCCGAGGGGGCTGCTCCACTGAACTGGACGGCTTCTTCCACGCGGGTCTTTCCTTCGCTCTCACTCTGCGGACACTGGCTCCCACAGGGTGTTCGGAGCGGGCGCCCGCCCGGATTGGTCAGCTTGCCCCGCCCGACGGGTGCGTAGGGCTGCGACTCACGGGAGCGGGCGAAGGAGCGAGGGCGTGGGGTCGGGGGGCGACGGCAGGAGGGCGCGGAGCCGACTGGCTCCGCGCCCTCCTGCCGGACCTGCCGGACGTACCGGATGTGTCTGTCGTGCCGGACGGGGGGCGGATCGTGCCCGCCCCCGGGATGCGCTACTGCTCCTGTTCGCGCTCCACCTGCTCGTTCCACTCCCGCTTGACCGCGCGCCACGCGTCGTCGTCCTGGCCCTGACGCCAGTAGCCGGAGATGGAGAGCCGCTCGCGGGGGATCTCGCGGTCGATGCGCAGGTGGCGGCGCAGCTCCTTCACGAAGCCCGCCTCGCCGTGCACGAACGCGTGGACGTCGCCGGAGGGGAAGTCCAGGTCGCGCACCGCCGCCACCAGTTGCTCGCCGACCGGGCGGCCGTCGCGGTGCAGCCAGGTCACCGAGACGCCGTCCGGGGTGACGATCTTCTGCTCCTCGGCCGCGTCCTGGACCTCGATGAACGCGTGCACCACCGCGCCCCGGGGCATCCGCTCCAGGGAGGCGGCGATCGCCGGCAGTGCGCTCTCGTCGCCGACGAGCAGGTGCCAGTCGGCGGCCGGGTCCGGGGCGTAGCCGCCGCCCGGACCCAGAAAGCGCACCGTTTCGCCGGGCTGGACGCGGGCCGCCCACGGACCGGCCAGGCCCTCGTCGCCGTGCACCACGAAGTCGATGGCCAGCTCGCGGGTCCCGGCGTCCCAGCTGCGCACCGTGTACGTCCGGTTGACCGGCCACTGCTCGGCCGGGAACTCCTCGCGGATCCGGGCCATGTCGAAGGGCTCCGGGTAGGTCACCCCGGGCACGGGGAAGAGCACCTTCACGTAGTGGTCGGTGAACTCGTCGGCGCCGAGGGCCGCGAGAGCCTCGCCGCCGAGAACGACGCGCACCATGTGCGGAGTGATCCGCTCGGTGCGCACCACCGTCGCCTCGTGGGCTCGCGGTGCCTTACGGGCCGGTCGTTCTGCCACGGTGCTCTCCCCAAAACGCTCTGCTGCATTGCTTAGGCTTACCTAAGCTAACAGCTCAGCCGGGCAGCACCGAGAGAAGTCGCTGCAAAGAACCGCCCAAGCCGTACCGCTGTGCCAGGGCCTCCAGTGCCGCCGGATCCCGGGGGGCGGAGGGCAGTGCCGGATCGAAGGGCGGGAGGGGGACGTCGTCGGCGACCCGTACGACCTTCGGCGCGACCGCGAGGTAGGGACGGGCCTCGTCCAGCTTCCTGCGCTGGGAGGGGGTGAGCCGGGAAGCGGGGTCGTCGACGGCCGCCATGATCCCGGCCAGGTTCCCGAACGCGTCGAGCAGCTTGGCTGCGGTCTTCTCGCCGACCCCCGGTACGCCCGGCAGGCCGTCGCTCGGGTCGCCGCGCAGCAGGGCCAGATCGACGTAACCCGGGCCGTCCACCCCGTACCGCTCGCGCAGCCATGCCTCGTCGGTGACCTGGAGCGTGCCGACGCCCTTGATCGGATAGAGGATGCGGCGCCCGCGGGCGTCGTCGACGAGCTGGAAGAGGTCCCGGTCGCCGGTGACGACGTCGACCGGCCCCTTCGCCCGCGCGGTGAGGGTGCCGATCACGTCGTCCGCCTCGTACCCGTCCGAGCCGACCCGGGCGATGCCCAGTGCGGCGAGGACCTCCTCGATGACCGGGACCTGCGGGGAGAGGGTGTCGGGGGTCTCCTCGGCGTCCGGGGCGCCCTCGATCTCCTCGGCGACGCGGTGCGCCTTGTAGGACGGGATCAGGTCGACCCGCCACTGGGGGCGCCAGTCGTTGTCCCAGCAGGCGACCAGGTCGTCCGGCCGGTGGTCGTGGACCAGGCGGGCGATGAAGTCGAGCAGCCCGCGCACCGCGTTGACGGGGGTGCCGTCGGGTGCGCGGACCGAGTCCGGGACCCCGAAGTAGGCCCGGTAGTAGAGGGAAGCGGTGTCGAGGAGCATCAGGCGTCGGGTCACGTCCCCGATGATGCCGCACACCACTGACAGCGGCCCGGGACCGGGCCGAGGAGCAGTGTGCGGGCATCGCGGGGAGGGCCGCGGGTGCGGCGGGTGAGGGTCTCTCAAGTGCAGTGCGGTACCACGCCGTTCGCGAGGCGGGCCGGTGGTGGGGCGGCGCGCCGGGGGCGGTACCCGGCCGCGGCGCCCCGCACGGGGTCCGGGGCGGGCGAGTGACGTCCGGGCGGAAGCAGTGGTGTCGTCCAGGTGTGACGTGTGCGGGAAACCATGGGATGAAATTGCGTAGGCTGCTGTGCGTCGGTGGGAGAACGGGACGGGGCGGGGAGGAGGGCCGGAGCGATGCCGAGGGACGACAAGGACGAGAAGAAGGACGACAAGGCGATCGTCCGCGTCGGTACGGCAGTGCGCAGGCGCCGCCGCGCCCTGGGGCTGACCCTCGCCGTGGTCGCCGAGCGCAGCGGCCTGTCCGTGCCGTTCCTCAGCCAGATAGAGAACGAGCGGGCCAGGCCCAGCATGCGTTCGCTCCAGCGGGTCGCGGACGCCCTGGAGACGACCGCGGCGCAGCTGCTCGCCGCGGCGGACTCCGCACTGTCGGTGGACCTCGTACGGGCGGGCGAGGACCCCGGCCTGGAACCGGGCGCGGGAGTACGGCCCCTGGTGCGCGGACACCACCAGCTGCACGCCCTGGAGTTCACCGGGATGCAGGACGCGGGCCGGGAGTACCAGCACCGCAACGACGAGCTGATGTACGTCGCCGACGGCGCGGTGGAGGTCGAGGCGGAGGGCCGCGCCTACCGGCTGTCCAAGGGGGACGCGCTGCATCTGTCCGGCGGCGTCCGGCACCGCTGGCGGGCCACCGAACCCGGCACCCGGCTCGTGGTCGTGGCGGTGGCGGAGCACATCGACGCGGCGGACGGGTCCCGGCGGTGAGCGCGGCCCCGGCGGCGCGGAAGCGGGTCGTCTCGCTGGTCCCCTCGCTGACCGAGGCGGTCGCCGTCACCGTGCCCGGGGCACTCGTCGGCGCCACGGACTGGTGCACGCACCCGGCGGACCTCGGGCCCGGGGTCGTACGCGTCGGCGGCACCAAGAACCCGGACGTCCCGGCAGTCCTCGCGTTGCGCCCCGACCTCGTGCTCGCCAACGAGGAGGAGAATCGCGCACCGGACGTGGCCGCCCTGCGGGAGGCGGGCGTCGACGTCCTGGTCACCGAGGTGCGCAGCCTGGAGCAGGCATTCGCCGAGCTGGCCAGGACGCTGCGCGCCTGCGGGGCCGCCGGGCGCGTCGCGTGGCTGGACGAGGCGCGGGCGGCGTGGGACGCGGTGCCGGAGCCGGACGCTCGGTGCCGGGCGGTCGTGCCGGTCTGGCGGCGGCCGTGGATGGTGCTGGGCCGGGACACCTTCGCCGGGGACCTGCTGCGCCGGCTCGGCGTGGCGAACGCGTACGCCTCGCACGAGGACCGTTATCCGAGAATCGGCATCGGCGAGCTCGGCTCCTGCGGGGCCGAGCTGGTGGTCCTGCCCGACGAGCCCTACCGGTTCACCGCCGAGGACGGGCCGGAGGCGTTCCCGGGTTGTGCGGCGGCCCTCGTCGACGGGCGGATGCTCACCTGGTACGGGCCCTCGCTCACCCAGGCGCCGGCCGTGCTGGCCGCGGCCCTGCGAGCAGCGCGCCGCTGAGCAGGCCCCGTACGGTGCGGAAGGCCGTCACCGTCCAGGCGGCGACGAGCAGCAGGAACAGCCCCGTCGCGAGCCAGAGCAGGGCGTCGAGCCCGGTGTGCCGGGCCAGTCCCGCCGCCCCCGTCACGCACGTGCCGACGGGGAAGGTGAAGCCCCACCACGTCATCGCGAACGGCATCCCGGCGCGGGCTCCCCGTACGACCATCGCCACCGCCAGTGCCAGCCACAGCAGCGCGAAGCCCAGCACGGGGACCCCGTAGACGACGGCGAAGGCCTGGAAGCCGTGCGCGTACGTCGCGCCTATCGCGCCCGGAGCGACGTCCGCCAGCTGGTTGACGGCGGTCGTGGACTGGCCGAGCGGACCCAGTACCAGGAACAGCGTCGGCGTGAGCGGCAGCGGCAGCGGCCCGTGCACGAGCAGCCGCGCCAGCACCAGCGGCAGGATCAGCAGCGTCGCCAGCAGGCTCAGTCCGAACAGGGCGTAGCAGGTGAGCAGCATCGCCGTACGGGCCTGGCCCTGCGGCAGGTGCCCCATCAGCTGCGGGCCCAGCGCGGCCGACACCATCGGCGCGACCAGCGGCAGCAGCCACACGGGAGAGGCGGCGGACACCCCCTCGATGCGGTGCCGCACCACCATCAGGTACGGCACGACCGCCGCCGCCAGCAGTGCGAGGACGGTCCCCGCGCCCCAGAGCACCGACGCCACCCCCAGTGCCGTCGCAGGACCCAGCACGTCCTGCCCCACGGTCGCGGCACCCCCGCCGACGGCGAGCACGGCCATGGCGAGACAGCCGTAGAAGGGGGCGACCGCCGGGTCGAGGAGATGGGCGCGGGCCTGGTCGCGGTGGTGGCGCCAGTGGAGGGCGCGGGCCGCCAGCAGGACGAGCAGGACGAGCGCGGCCAGCACCCAGGCGGCGGTCAGTGCCACGTGCAGGACGGGCGAACGGTACGGCAGGGCGGTGCCGGCGGTTGCCAGGACGGCGGTGCCCATGACGGTGGCGTACCACTGGGGGCCCAGGTGACGCAGCTGCGGGAACGGCACGACGGGATCGGCTCGTTCGGGGGTGCGGGGGAGGAGCTGCTGCGCGGTGAGGGCCATGGCTCCAGGGTCCGGTGCCAATGCCCCGCCCACCAGGGACAACGCCTCTATGAGGACATAAGCTGGGCTTATGAGCCCCGGTGAACCGTCTCTCCCGACCCCTCTCTCCCACCGTGTCCCGGACCTGGCCGCCATGGAACTGCTGCTCGCCGTGGCGCGGCTCGGGAGCCTCGGGCGTGCCGCCAGGGAACTGGGCGTCTCACAGCCCGCCGCGAGCGGCCGGATCCGGTCGATGGAGCGACAGCTCGGCGTGACCCTGGTCGAGCGTTCGCCGCGCGGTTCGCGGCTGACGGAGGCCGGTGTCCTCGTCACCGACTGGTCGCGGCGGATCGTGGAGGCCGCCGAGGCGTTCGACGCGGGGGCGCGGGCGCTGCGCGGACAGCGGGACTCGCGGCTGCGCGTCGCCGCGAGCATGACGATCGCGGAGTACCTGCTGCCGGGGTGGCTCGTCGCCCTCCAGGCGGAACGTCCCGGTACGGCGGTCTCGCTCCAGGCGGGCAACTCCGCGGCCGTGGCACGGAGCCTGCTCGACGGATCCGCGGACCTGGGATTCGTGGAGGGCACCGCGATGCCCGAGGGGCTGGACGGGGTGGTCATCAGGCGCGACCGGCTGGTGGTCGTCACGGCACCGGGCCACCCCTGGGCACGGCGCCGGCGTCCGGTGGACGCGGCCGAGCTGGCGTCCACGCCGCTGATCCTGCGCGAGGAGGGGTCGGGAACCCGCCAGGTCCTGGACGCGGCCCTCGCCCCGTACGGCGGCCTGGCGCTGCCGCTCCTCGAACTGTCCTCCACGACGGCCGTGAAGGCCGCGGCGGTGAGCGGGGCGGGACCGAGCGTGCTGAGCGAGCTGGCGGTGGGGGAGGAAGTGGGCGCGCGCCGGCTGGTGCCGGTCGAGGTGGCAGGGGTCGAACTGCGCCGCGACCTGCGCGCGGTCTGGCCCGTGGGGCCGGCGCCGGTCGGGCCGGGAAGGGATCTGCTGGGCCTGACGCGGGAGCGATGACGCGGGGCGGCCGGGCGCTCCCGGGTGCGGGGACATCAAGGGCCCGCTGACGAGCGTTTCGTGACGGCCCATCGGCCTCGTCGCTTCCCTTCGCGGAACCCGACCGGGCGAAACGGCCGCCCTGTTGTGCCGCGTGGTGTTGTTTGCGGTGTGGACGAGCGGATACCCGGTGTTCATGACTGCACAGAATTCGAACGCCAAGTCCGCTGCCACCGACGCCAAGACCGATGCCACCGGCGCGAAGGCCACTGCCGCAGGCGCCGCGAAGTCCACCGCCGCCGACGCCAAGAAGGCCGCGACGGACACCAAGGCCACTGCTCAGGACACCACTTCGCAGGCCAAGGGCGCCGCCGACAAGGCCAAGGACGCCACCGGCCCGGTGAAGGACGTCGCCGGGAAGGCGACGAGCGCCGCGCAGAGCGCGACGGCCGCAGGTCTCAAGGGGGTCCAGGCCGGGAAGCAGGCCCTGGAGTCCGCGTCCGGGAAGGTCGCATCGAAGGCCACCACGGCATGGACGCTCATCAACAACCGCAAGGCGATCGTCGCCGGGGCGGGCGCGGGGGTCGTCGCGTTGACCGCCGCCTCCTTCACGGCCGGCCGCCGCGTCGAGCAGCACAGCCGCGGCCCGCTGACGAAGCTCCTCGCCGGTACGAAGCTCTGAGTCCGGGAGCGCCCGCGCGGATCCTCGACGGGCTGCCGCGACCGCGGCCGACGCGACGTGCTTCGCCCCCTGAGCGAAGACGTCACGTCACGCGGTCGCGGCTGCCGCGATGTTGCGCACCATCCCTCCGAACACCACGCCGTGGAACGGCGCCACGCTCCACCAGTACGCGTGCCCGGCCAGCCCGTGCGGGTGGAAGACCGCCCGCTGCCGGTAGAGCGTCCGGCCCTTCTCGTCCCGTTCCACGGCCAGCTCCAGCCAGGCGAGACCCGGCACCCGCATCTCGGCCCGCAGCCGCAGCAGCTTCCCCGGCTCGATCTCCTCGACCCGCCAGAAGTCGAGCGAGTCCCCGACCCGCAGCCGCGCCGCGTCCCGTCGTCCGCGCCGCAGGCCCACACCGCCCACCAGGCGGTCCATCCACCCCCGTACCGCCCAGGCCAGCGGGAACGAGTACCAGCCGTTCTCTCCGCCGATGCCTTCGATCACCCGCCACAGCCGCTCGGGCGTGGCCTCCACCACCGCCTCCCGCACGTCGGTGTAGAGGCTGCCGCCCGCCCACGCGGGGTCGGTGGGCAGCGGGTCGCTCGGCGTTCCCGGCACGGACGCGTTCGACCAGCGGGTGGTGACGTCGGCCTCCTGGACCCGGCGCAGCGCCAGCTCCACGGCCCGTTCGAAGCCGATCGGCCCGCCGTCCTCGTCCTGTGCCGCGCGGGGCACGTACCGCTCGATGTCGTGCTCGGCGCACACCACCTCGTGCCGCAGCGACTCCGCCAGCGGGCGGGCGATCGACGCGGGCACCGGCGTGATCAGCCCCACCCAGTGGCTGGAGAGCCCCGGGGTGAGCACCGGAAGCGGCAGGATCAGCCGACGGGGGAGCCCGGCCACCCGGGCGTACCGCTGCATCATGTCCCGGTAGGTGAGGACGTCCGGCCCGCCGACGTCGAAGGTCCGGTTCACGTCTTCCGGAAGCCGGGCGCAGCCGACGAGCAGCCGCAGGACGTCCCGCACCGCGACCGGCTGGATGCGGGTACGGACCCAGCTGGGCGTCACCATCAGCGGCAGCCGCTCCGTCAGGTACCGCAGCATCTCGAACGACGCCGAGCCCGAACCGATGATCACCGCCGCGCGCAGGGCCGCGGTCGGAACCCCGGAGTCCAGCAGGATGCGTCCCACTTCGGCACGCGAACGCAGGTGCGGCGACAGCTCGTGCTCCGCGACCCCGGCCGGGGTGAGTCCGCCCAGGTAGACGATGCGCCCGACCCCGGCCCGTTTCGCCTGCTCGCCGAAGTTCCGTGCGGCGTCCCGGTCGGTCCTCTCGAAGCCCTTGCCGGTGCCGAGGGCGTGCACCAGGTAGTAGGCGACGTCCACTCCCTCCATGGCCCGCCGCGTCGACTCCGGGTCCGTGACGTCACCCCGTACCGTCTCCACCTGCGCGGCCCAGGGGAAGTCCCGCAGTTTGGCGGGGGTGCGCGCCAGACAGCGCACCTCGTACCCGGCGGCCAGCAGCTCGGGCACCAGCCTTCCGCCGATGTAGCCGCTCGCCCCGGTCACCAGACACCGCACGCCGTCGCCTCCTCGCTCCTGTGACTTCCGTGTTCTCCGCCCCTCCACTGTGGACCCCCACCGGTGATTCGGAGCGGCGGGGCGGGCGGATGGGTGTGCGGACGGGTGAACGGGACCATCGGAGCGTCGTTGCTGGCCGCGGGGTGCACCGTGCGGTGCGGGCGCGGCTGCGGGAGGGGGAGCGGGGGGCGGCGCGCGCCGCCGGGCGCTTCCTTACGGGCGTCCGGCGGTCAGGACGCCGTCGGCCCCCGCGGCGCCGGCCTCGTCGGGGGTGCTGAGGGCGGCCGACACCAGCGCCTGCGTCAGCCGCAGGTCGGTGCCCATCTCCGGGTGCCACTGCACGCCCAACGCCCAGCTCTCGCCCGGTAGTTCGACCGCCTCCACCGTGCCGTCCGCGGTGTACGCGGAGACCACCAGGCCCTCGCCGACCCGCAGGACGGCCTGGTGGTGGTAGGCCGGTACGTCGCTGCTGCCCGGCAGGATCTCCGCGCAGCGCGTGCCGGGCACCGTCCGCACCGGGTGGGTTCCGAAGGCGCCGACGGTCACGGCGTGCCCGTCGAGGTGCTGGACGAGGGTCCCGCCGAGCGCCACGTTCAGCAACTGCATGCCCCGGCAGACGCCGAGCAGTGGGGTGCGGGAGTCCAACGCGGCCCGGATCAGAGCCAGTTCCCAGGCGTCGCGCGCCGTCGCGGGCGGCCCGGTGCGGGGGTCGCGCTCGGCTGCGTACCGTACCGGATCCACGTCGGGACCTCCCGCGATCACCAGCGCGTCGAGCCGGGCGACGACCTGGGCCGCGTACGCCGGGTCGTCGGGCGGCAGCAGGAGCGCGCTGCCGCCCGACGCCTGGACGAGCTGCGGGTAGCCGGCGGGGACCAGGGCGGCGGGAAGCTCCCAGACGCCCCACCGGACGGACGACTCCAGGTAGGTGCTGATGCCGACGAGGGGCTTGACGGACACGTGCGGTTCCTCCCACTGACGCGGTACGGGTTACTTGCGTTCCAGTTCGGCCTCGGCGGCGGCCAGCGCCGCGAACTCCTCCTCGGGCGCCGAAGCGACCAGCCGGTGCCGAGAATAGAGCGCGAAGTAGGCCAGGGCGACGACGTACACCACCAAGGCGATCAACGCCGCGTCCGTGTCCACCAGAAACGTCGCCACCAGCGCGAACAGTGCCAGCACGAACGCCGTCGACGAGGTGACGACGCCGCCGGGCGTGCGGTACGGGCGGGGCAGGTCCGGCTCGCGACGGCGCAGGACGATGTGCGACAGGGCCATCAGGGCGTAGGAGATGGTCGCGCCGAAGACGGCGATGTTCAGCATCCGGGCCCCGTTGCCGGTGGACGCGGCCAGCGCGAAGCCGATCGCGCCGGGTATCAGCAGGCCGAGGTAGGGGGCCTTGCGGCGGCTGGTGAGCGAGAGGAACCGGGGGAGGTAGCCGGCCCGGGACAGGGCGAAGAGCTGGCGGGAGCCCGCGTAGATGAGGGAGAAGAACGACGCGACGAGCCCGGCCAGCCCTGCGTAGTTCACGAAGCGGCTCAGCCCGGTGGCCGGTCCGTCGCCCTGGAGCGCCACGACCAGCGGATTGCCCGCGTCCTGCACGGCGGCCGCGCCGCGGGCTCCCGTCGCGGCGAAGAAGGTCAGCATGGCGAGCAGGACCAGGACGCCCAGGGAGATCGACAGTGCCCGCGGCATCGACCGCACCGGGTCCTTCGCCTCCTCGGCGGCCAGCGGGACCCCCTCGACCCCCAGGAAGAACCACATGCCGAACGGGAACGCCGCCCAGATGCCGAGCAGTCCGAACGGCAGCCACGAGTTCGCCCCGAGCGCGCCCTCGTCCACCGGGATGTCGTTCAGGCCGTCCGCGTCGAACTCGGTGAACGCGCCCACCGCGAAGATCAGCAGCGCGGCCACCGCGATCGCCGTGACGACCAGGCTGAAGCGCAGCGCCTCGCCGACACCCCAGAGGTGGATGCCGATGAAGACGACGAAGCAGGCGAGGTAGACCGGCCAGCCGGAGGTCAGGCCGAACAGGTTCAGCGACTCCACGTAGTCGCCGATGAAGATGGAGATCGCGGCCGGGGCGAGGATGTACTCGATGAGGATGGCCGTGCCGGTCAGGAAGCCGCCCCAGGTCCCCAGCGCCCGGCGGGCGAAGCCGTAGCCGCCGCCCGCCGTCGGCAGGATGGCGGACAGTTCCGCGAGGGCGAAGACCAGGCAGGCGTACATCGCGCCCATCAGGAGGGTGGCGATCGCGAGGCCGCCGAAGCCGCCCTTGGAGAGGCCGACGTTCCAGCCGGAGAAGTCCCCGGAGACGACGTAGGCGACGCCGAGCCCGGTGAGCAGCAGCCAGCCCGCGCTGCCCCGGCGCAGGGCGCGGCGTTTGAGGTAGTCGTCCGTGACGTCCGCTCCGCCGGTGGTTCCCGGTCCGCCGGTGGATCTGTCCGTGGAACCCTGTCCGTCCGTGGCCATGGGCCGCTCCCGCCGTCGCCTGACAATGGTGTGGGACCACACCTTTGCGGCCGGAACGGCTCCTGGCAACCCCTCTGCGTCACGCGGGAGTTGCGGACGTCACGAGAGGAAGCCCCGGAGCAGCGCCGCCGTTCCCGAGCAGTGCTCGCGCATCACCTCGCGCGCCGCCTCCGCGTTGCCTTCGAGGACGGCCTCCACGAGTGCCGTGTGCTGGCGCTGGGAGTGCTCCAGATTGCGCACCAGCAGGGGTATGCAGTCCAGGAGTTCGTTCACCTCGGCCCGTACGGCGGCGTACTGCGCGTCAAGCCGCGGCGAGCCGGCGAGCCCGGTCAGCGTCAGGTGCAGCAGCGTGTCCGCCCGGCGGTAGTCGGCGAGGGGGGCGTCGTGCGTCGCGGCCAGTGCGGCCCGCAGCCGGTCCGCCTCCGGGCCGTCCAGTCCCCGGTCCGCGCAGAGCCCGGCCGCCCCCACCTCCAGCACCTCGCGGAAGCGCAGCGCGTCCTCCACGTCCAGCGAGGCGATCCTGCGCCGGAGTTCCTCGCCCCCGGGGCTCTCGGGGCGGCGGCACACGAACGTCCCCCCGTACCTGCCGCGCCTGCTCTCCACCAGCCCCTGGTCCTGGAGCACCTTCAGCACCTCGCGCAGGGTGACCCGGCTGACGCGCAGCCGCTCCGCCAGGTCCCGCTCCGCCGGCAGCCGTCCACCAGCCGGCACCAGGCCCAGCCGCAGCACCTGGAGCACCTGTTCCAGGGCCTCCTCGAAGCCGTTGCCCGCCCGCACCGGACGCAGTACGGCCGTCAACCGGTCGCCGTACACATCACCCTCCCCACCCTCCGGCATGTTCCCGAACCCCCTTCCCAAGCAATGGTCTTGAGGAATACCTTAAGGGCTCCGGCCGACCCTGGAGGGCTTTCCCGTGGCAGTTCCCGAGGCAGACCGCACACCCCCGCTCCCGTTGGAAGAGCTGCGCGCGCTGGTCGCGAGCGGCGAGATCGACACCGTGGTGCTGGCCTTCCCCGACATGCAGGGACGACTCACGGGCAAACGGTTCGCCGCCCCGTTCTTCCTCGACGACGTGCTGACCGACGGCGCGGAGGGCTGCAACTACCTCCTGGCCGTCGACGTCGACCTCAACACGGTCGACGGCTACGCCATGTCCTCCTGGGACAGCGGCTACGGCGACTTCGCCATGCGACCCGACCTCGCCACCCTGCGCCGCGTCCCCTGGAACGAGGGCACCGCCCTGCTGATGGCCGACCTGATGTGGCACGACGACACCCCGGTCGTCGCCGCGCCCCGCCAGATCCTGCGCCACCAGATGGCACGACTCGCCGAGCTCGGCTACACCGCGTACGCCGGCACCGAACTGGAGTTCATCGTCTTCAAGGACACCTACGAACAGGCGTGGGACGCCTGCTACCGGGACCTGGAGCCCGTCAACCAGTACAACGTCGACTACTCCATCCTCGGCACCGGCCGCGTCGAGCCCCTGCTGCGCCGCATCCGCAACGAGATGGCCGCCGCGGGTCTGACCGTGGAGTCCGCCAAGGGCGAGTGCAACCCCGGCCAGCACGAGATCGCCTTCAAGTACGACGAGGTTCTCACCACCTGCGACCAGCACGCCCTCTACAAGAACGGCGCCAAGGAAATCGCCGCCCAGGAAGGCGTCTCGCTCACCTTCATGGCGAAGTACAACGAGCGCGAGGGCAACTCCTGCCACATCCACCTCTCGCTGCGCGACGCGGACGACCGGAGCGCGATGGCCGGTGACGGCCCCGACGGCATGTCCCCGCTGATGCGCCACTTCCTCGCCGGACAGCTCGCCGCACTGCGCGACTTCTCCCTCCTCTACGCGCCCAACATCAACTCCTACAAACGCTTCCAGCCCGGCTCGTTCGCCCCGACCGCCGTCGCCTGGGGCCACGACAACCGCACGTGCTCGCTGCGCGTCGTCGGCCACGGACCCTCGATGCGGTTCGAGAACCGGCTCCCGGGCGGCGACGTCAACCCGTACCTCGCCGTCGCGGGCCTGATAGCGGCAGGCATGTACGGCGTCGAGCACAAGCTGGAACTCCCCGAACCCTGTACGGGCAACGCCTACACCGCCGACTACGAGCGCGTCCCCACCACGCTGCGCGAGGCGGCCGAGCTGTGGGAGGCGAGCCCGATCGCGCGGGCGGCCTTCGGGGACGAGGTGGTGGCGCACTACGCCAACATGGCCCGCGTCGAACTGCGGGCCTTCGACGCCGCGGTCACGGACTGGGAGCTGCGGCGCTCCTTCGAGCGCATGTGAGCCGAAGCCCCACACGGGGGTGCGCGAAGGGCCGATGCCCCGCGGCGAGCACGCGGGGCGGCCCTTCGGCGGGCCCGTCGCCCCCTTCACGCCCTTCACGCAGGCCCGCGCATGCCTCGATTCCGCTGCCCCGGGCCGCCCCCGGCCCCCGCCCGACCACCGCCCCCGGCCCCACCCGCCGGACGGTCCGCCGGCGTGACGGGGCCCCGCGGGCGGACGCCCGCAGAGCCCCGCCCGACCCACCCCGTAAGGAAGCCCCTTGCAGATCCTCAACCCCGCCACCGAAGAAGTGATCGCCACCGTCCCCGCCGCGACGGCGGCGGACGTCGACGCCGCAGTCGCCCGCGCCACGCACGCCCAGCGCGCCTGGGCCGCCACCCCTCCGGCCGCCCGCGCCCGCCACCTCCGCCGCTTCGCCGCCACCGTCGACCAGCACGTCGAGGAACTCGCCCGGCTGGAGGTGCGGGAAGCCGGCCACACCCTCGGCAACGCCCGCTGGGAAGCGGGCAACGTCCGCGACCTCCTCGACTACGCCGCCGGAGGAGCAGAACGCCTCCACGGCCGCCAGATCCCGGTGCCCGACGGACTCGACGTCACCCTCCTGGAACCCCTCGGCGTCATCGGCGTCATCGCCCCCTGGAACTTCCCCATGCCGATCGCCGCGTGGGCGACGGCCCCCGCCCTGGCCGCGGGCAACGCGGTGCTCCTCAAGCCCGCCGAAACCACCCCGCTCACCGCGCTGCGCCTCGCCGAACTCGCCCTGGAGGCCGGGCTGCCCGAACACCTCTTCCAGGTCCTCCCCGGCGAGGGCCCGGTCGCCGGCAACGCCCTCGTCGAGCACCCCGGCGTCGCCAAGATCGTCTTCACCGGTTCCACCCGCGTCGGCAAGGAGGTCATGGCCAGGTGCGCGGCCCGGGTGAAGCGCGTCACCCTCGAACTCGGCGGCAAGAGCCCCAACATCGTCTTCGCCGACGCCGACCTCGAAACCGCCGTCGCCGCCACCCCCCTGTCCTTCCTCGACAACGCCGGCCAGGACTGCTGCGCCCGCACCCGCATCCTCGTCGAGCGCTCCGTGCACGACCGCTTCCTCGAACTCCTGGCCCCCGCCGTCGAGTCGATCGTCGTCGGCGACCCCTTTGACGAGAAGACCCAGATGGGCCCGCTGATCTCCCGGACGCAACGGGACAGGGTCCGCGCGTACGTCGACGAGAACGCCCCCGGCATCCGCGGAACGGCCCCCACCGGCCCCGGCTTCTGGTTCCCGCCCACGGTCCTCACGGGCCTCGCCCCCGACGCGCCCGCCGCCACCGAAGAGATCTTCGGCCCCGTCGCCGTCGTCCTCCCCTTCGACGACGAGGCCGACGCGATCCGCCTCGCCAACGCCACCGACTACGGGCTGTCCGGTTCGATCTGGACCCGCGACGTGGGCCGCGCCCTGCGCGTCTCCCAGGCCGTACGGGCGGGCAACCTCTCCGTCAACTCCCACAGCAGCGTCCGCTACTGGACCCCCTTCGGCGGTTACGGCCAGTCCGGTCTCGGCCGCGAACTCGGCCCCGACGCCCTCGCGGCCTTCACCGAAACCAAGAACGTCTTCATCAGCACGAGCCACGGCACGGAGGCCTGAGAACACCATGAGCACCGACAACGACATCGTCTGCCGCCGCCTCGTCGGCCGCACCGCCGTCATCACCGGCGCCGGAAGCGGCATCGGTCTCGCCGCCGCCCGCCGCCTGGCCTCCGAGGGCGCGCACGTCGTCTGCGGCGACATCGACGAAACGGCGGGGAAGGCCGCCGCCGAAGCCGTCGCGGGCACCTTCGTCCGGGTCGACGTCACCGACCCCGAGCAGGTCGACGCGCTCTACCGGGCCGCGCACGACACCTACGGCAGCGTCGACATCGCGTTCAACAACGCCGGCATCAGCCCGCCCGACGACGACTCCATCCTCACCACGGGCCTGGACGCCTGGAAGCGCGTCCAGGACGTCAACCTCACCTCCGTCTACCTGTGCTGCAAGGCGGCCCTGCCGTACATGCGGCGCCAGGGCCGGGGCTCGATCATCAACACCGCGTCCTTCGTGGCGGTCATGGGCGCCGCCACCTCCCAGATCTCGTACACCGCCTCCAAGGGCGGCGTCCTGGCGATGTCGCGGGAGCTGGGCGTGCAGTTCGCCCGCGAGGGCATCCGCGTCAACGCGCTCTGCCCGGGGCCGGTCAACACCCCGCTCCTCCAAGAGCTGTTCGCCTCCGACCCCGAGCGCGCCGCCCGCCGTCTCGTCCACATCCCGCTCGGCCGGTTCGCCGAGGCGACGGAGATCGCGGCGGCCGTCGCCTTCCTGGCCAGCGACGACTCCTCGTTCGTCAACGCCACGGACTTTCTGGTCGACGGCGGCATCTCGGGCGCATACGTCACTCCGCTCTAGGCCCGCCCTTTAAGGTGAGCCGCATGAGCATGACGACCCCGCCCGGCTGGTACCAGGACCCCAGCGCCCCCACCCAGGAGCGCTGGTGGGACGGTTCGGCATGGAGCGCGCACACCCGCCCTCCCGGTCAGAGCCCGCAGTTCGGCACGCCGCAGTCCCAGCCGCCGCAGGGGGGTTACGGCTACCCGCAGACCGCACCACCGGCCCAGGGCTACGGATACCCGCAGGCCCCGCAGCCGTACGGCACGCCGCCGCCCCCGCCCGCACCCCCGGGCGGAGGGCAGGGCGGCTCCGGCGGCCTCAGCAAGGGCGCGCTCATCGCGGTCGTCGTCGCGGGGGTCGCCGTCGTCGCCGCGATCATCACCGGCGTCGTCGTCCTCGGCAAGGACGACGACGCCCCCGCACCCCCCGTCGCGGCGCCCACGTCGGCGACCAGCCCGGAAGCGGACCGCAGCGCCCCCGCCGAGCCGACGGCCCCCGGCTCCTCCGGTCCGTCCGCCGACGCCACCACGCTCGCCGACCAGCTCAACGGGATCACGCTGCCCATCCCCGAGGGCTGGGAGATCCCGGAGTACGGCGGCGACCGCGAGGCCGCCACCATGCAGACTGACGAGACGTACGACTGCCCCGCCGAGGGCGGCTTCTGCCGCCACGGCACGGTCACCTCCCGCACGGCGCCCTCCGGGCCGACCACTCCCGAGGCCGTGGCCAAGGCCGACATCGCCAAGGCCACCGAACTGGCCTACGGCAAGGACTACCTCGACCGCGAGAAGCACGGCGGCGTCACCTCCCACACCGAGGTCAAGTCGGAGGCCGTCACCGTCGCGGGCAAGCAGGGCTACCTGGTCCGCTGGAAGGTCGTCACCGGCAAGGGGCCGGGCGGCTACGTGCAGTCCCTCGCCTTCCCCAGCAGCGTCGGCCCCGGCTCGCTCGTCCTGGTCCGCTTCCACGTCGACGCGGGACCCGGCGCCCCGTCGGTCGACGTCATGGACACCATCACCCAGGGCATCCGCAGCACGACCTGAGGCGCACGAGGGGGCCGTGGGCCCCGGCAGGCGGGGGCCGCACCTGTCACAGGAAGGTGTGGCCCTCGCCCCGGTACGTCGGGACGGACTCCGTCACCCGGTCGCCCTCGATCAGGTGCAACCGGGCGAAGCGCTCGCACAGTTCACCCGCCTTCGCGTGCCGGAACCACACCTTGTCGCCGATGAGCAGATCGTCCGCCGCCGAACCCAGCAGCGGCGTCTGCACCTCGCCCGCCCCCTCCTGCGCGTCGTACCGCAGACCCTCCGGCAGGTACGGAACGGGCGAGCGGTCCGCACCGGCCACACCGGAGGCGGGGTAACCGCCGCCGAGCACCGTCACCACGCCCACCCCCGGCCGCCGCACCACCGGCATCGCGTACAGCGCCGCCGGACGCCCGCTGAACGACCGGTAGTTGTCGAACAGGCGCGGCACGTACAGCCCCGATCCGGCAGCCACCTCCGTCACCGCGTCCTCGGCGACCGTGCTCTCCACGCTCCCCGTCCCGCCGCCGTTCACGAACTCCAGATCCGGTACGACGTTCCGCACCGCCCGTACCACCTCCGCCCGCCGCACCGCCAGCTCCCGCCGCGCCGCCGCCTGCATCACCCGCACCGCACGGGACCGCAACGGCCGCCCCCTGACGAGGTCACCGACGCCGGCGACATGCCCCTCGTACGCCATGATCCCGACCAGCCGGAAACCCGGCCGACGGGCCACCGAGCGTGCCAGCTCCGCGAGTTGGGCGGGCTCGCGCAGCGGGGAGCGCAGCGCGCCCAGCCGGATCCGGCCGCCCAGCATCCGCAGCGAGGTGTCCAGCTCCAGGCAGACCCGGATCTCCTCGTTCCCTCCGCCGCGCGACCGCTCGATCAGCTCCAACTGCGCCGGGTCGTCCACCATCACCGTCACGGCGGCGGCCAGCTTCGGATCGCCGGCCAGCTCCGCGTACCCGCCCCGGTCCACGGACGGATAGGCGAGCAGCACGTCCTCGAAACCGGACCGCGCCAGCCACAGCGACTCGGCCAGGGTGTACGACATCACCCCGGAGAAGCCCTCCCGCGCCAGCACCCGCTCCAACAGCGCCCGGCACCGCACCGACTTGCTCGCCACCCGTACGGGCTTGCCGCCCGCCCGGCGCACCAGGTCGGCGGCGTTGTCGTCGAACGCCTCCAGATCGACCACGGCCAGCGGCCCGTCCAGGTGCGCCGTCGCCCGGTCGTAGCGGGCCCGGTCAGTGGCCCGAGGCACCGCACCGGACACGGCGGCAGGGGCTGTACGGGCAACTGCGCGGGGAGTCACACGGGGAGTCATGGCCGCAGCTTGCCAGAGACGATTACCCCTCGGTAGGGGGACGATCCGGTCAGATGCGCCCTCCGCCCGGCTCTGGTTCCCCGGGCGCCGGGGCCACCCCGTAGAGTGACCGGAATTCCGCAGGAATCCCGGGTGGGCCCGGGTGAAGGGGCTGCCACGGGGCAGCAGCCGGGAACACGAGAAGAGACGGACCTGGGGGCCGGATGACCACCGAACCGCACGGCCCCACCGTCCCTCCCCGGCCCTCCTCCCCTCCGCCCCCGGCGGCCCCCCGCACACCCGCACCCGAGCCGTCGCCCGGCCCGGCGTACGCCCACTCCGGCGCGCCCCTCGCCCAGGCGCCGACGCGGGCACCGCGTCCCGCGGTGCCCCACGCCCCCCGCCACGACCCGCACGACGCCGTCGGCGACCCCCGTACGGACACGGCCCGCCCCCTCGCCTTCGCCCCGCCGCAGCACTGGGCCCGGGACGACGAACGGCCCCCCGCCCGGCACCGGCCGACCGCGGCCCGCATCGCCGCCACCGCCGTCTGCACGGTGCTCGGCGTCGGCCTCATCGGCGGTGCCGCCGCCGGGAGCTGGCTGGCCGACAGCTCTGCCGCACCCACCGTCGACAGCGCCTTCGCCGAGGCCCGTGCGACATGGCACAGCACCCCCGTCGACACCCTCTTCCCCCGCGCACTCGCGGGAACGGGCGCGGGCCCCGGCGGCGCCGACCGAAAGTGGACGCGGGTGGCCGTCGCCCCGGACGGTGACTGCGCGAACGCCCTGGACCCGCTCCTGCTCAAGGCCCTAGGTCCGGTCGGCTGCGAACGCCTGCTGCGCGCCACCTACACCGACGCCACCACCAGCAGCGTCACCACCGTCGGCATGGTCTTCACCCAGGCGGACGAGAACGCGACGCACGCCCTGCGCGCACGCTTCGCCCGCGAGAAGCTCGACCGGCGCCGGGACCTGATGCCCCGTACGCACCCCGTGCCCGGGACCGTCGCCGCCGGGTTCGGCGACGGGCAGCGGGCCAGCTGGACCGTCAGCGTCCTGAAGGACGCCCCCGTCGTCGTGTACGCGGTCTCCGGCTTCGCCGACGGGCGCGCCGTGTCCGACCCGCAGCCCGCCGCGCTCGCCACCGTCGCGGGGGCGGTCAGCACCCCCGCCCAGGCCGGACTCGGCCACGAGGCGAAGGGCATCGCGGACCGCATCGAACGCGCACTGCGCAGAACCGTCAACTCGGCGGCGGAGAAAGCAGGATGAGCACCCGTCAGACGTGCGGATTCGCAGACGGGGCGGCGCCCCGTCCGGCGCACCGCACGCGTCGCGCCGTCGCCTTCGTGTCCGCGGCCACCGCTGCCCTGCTCGCCGTGCTGCCCCACTCCGCCGCCCACGCCGACAGCATCCGCGACCGGCAGTGGGGGCTCGCCGCCCTGCACACGCAGGAGGCATGGCGCACCACGAAGGGCGCGGGCATCACCGTCGCCGTCCTCGACACCGGCGTCGACGACCAGCATCCCGACCTGCGCGGCAACGTGCTCAGGGGCCGCGACCTCGTCGGCTTCGGCGCGAAGCGCGGCAACCGGTCGTGGGCCCGGCACGGCACGGCCATGGCCTCGATCATCGCGGGCCACGGACACGGCCCGGGGCGGGGCGAGGGGGTGCTCGGGATCGCCCCCGAAGCGAAGATCCTGCCCGTACGCGTCATCCTCGAAGGCGGCGACCCGGCCCGCGAGAAGGCGCGCGAGTCGCGCGGCAACGCCCTTGCCCAGGGCATCCGTTGGGCCGTCGACCACGGCGCGGACGTCATCAACCTGTCGCTGGGCGACGACAGCGAGTCCGCGCACCCGCAGGCCGAGGAGGACGCGGCCGTCCAGTACGCACTCAGCAAGGGCGCCGTGGTCGTCGCCTCCGCGGGCAACGGCGGCGAGAAGGGCGACCACCTCTCCTACCCGGCCGCCTACCCCGGCGTCATCGCGGTCACCGCCGTCGATCCGGCCGGCACGCACGCCTCCTTCTCCACCCGGCGCTGGTACGCGACCGTGGCCGCGCCCGGAGTCGACGTCGTGATCGCCGACCCCGACCGGAGCTACTACGAGGGGTGGGGAACGAGCGCCGCGGCCGCGTTCGTCTCGGGGGCGGTGGCGCTGGTGCGCTCCGCGCATCCCGGACTGCCGCCCGCACAGGTCAAGCGCCTGCTGGCGAAGACCGCACGGAACGCGCCGAGCGGAGGGCGGGACGACTCCCGCGGGCACGGGATGGTCGATCCGGCGGCCGCGATCGCGGCGGGGGGACGGGACACGGCGGTGCGGTCCACCTCGGGGGAGGGGTACGCCGAGCGGTACTTCGGGCCGGGTCCGCGGGCTCCCCACGAGGCGGCCGCGGGGCCCGAGGCCTGGGCGCTGGCGGCCGGCTCGGCGGGCGTGCTGGTGCTGGGAGCGGGTGTGGTGATCTGGCGCAGGGGCGCGAGGAGCTGAGGACTCCGCTCCCGTTAGGGTCGGTCCGTGCTCAAGAACATTCCCGATCCCGGTTTCGGCGACGACGACGGCACCGCCGACCCCGCCCTCGCATCCGCCCTCGCGGCCTGGGCCGGCGGGCCGCCGGACGACGCGCCGGCCCAGCAGCGCATCCTCGACGCGCTACCCGCCGCCCGTCTCCTGGTGCCCGTCGTCGCGGTCCTCGGCGAGGTCGAGACCGACCCGGAGACCGGGCTCAAGCGGGAGAAGACGAGCGACATGGCGGTGCCGACCCTCCGCGCGGGGGACCGCAAGGCGCTGCCCGCGTTCACCTCCGTCGAGGCGTTGGCGCGGTGGGACCCCGCCGCCCGGCCCGTCGCCGTACCCCTGCACCAGGCACTTCGGGCCGCCGCCCACGAGCAGGCGGACACCGTGGTGCTGGACCTCGCGGGGCCGGTGCCCTACCAGCTCACCGGGCCCGCCCTGCGTGCCCTCGCCGAGGGCCGCACCAGTACCCGCCCGCTCGACGACCCCGCCGTGACGCAGGCCCTGCGCGCGCTCGTCGCCGCCGAGCCCGCCGTGCTCCGGGCCCATCTCGGGCCCGGTGAGGCCGACGGAGTGCTGGCCCTGGTGCTGACCGCGGACGCGGTGCCGGCCGAGGCCGTACGCCGCATCGCGCAGGCGCTGGCGGCGGACGAGGTGCTCAGGGCCCGTCTCGTACGGGGGCTGGACCTGGCCCTGCTGCCCGCCGGGGCCACCCCGCCGCCCGGCGAGCCGCTCTTCACGCGCTGACGACCCGCGCGGGTGACGCGTGCAGCCTCCCCCGCCCGGACGCGGCCCGTGTCCGCGAGGACGGGGCCGCGGCAGCGGGCCGGAGCGCTCAGCCGTAGACCGGACCGGTGTACTTCTCGCCCGGTCCCTGGCCCGGCTCGTCGGGGACCACGGAGGCCTCGCGGAAGGCCAGCTGGAGGGACTTCAGGCCGTCCCGCAGCGGCGCCGCGTGGAAGGAGCTGATCTCGGTGGCACTGGCCGTGATCAGGCCCGCCAGTGCCTGGATCAGCTTCCGGGCCTCGTCCAGGTCCTTCTGCTCCTCGCCGCCCTCGGCGAGGCCCAGGTTCACGGCGGCGGCGCTCATCAGGTGCACGGCGACCGTGGTGATGACCTCGACGGCGGGAACGTCCGCGATGTCGCGGGTCATGTCGTCGAAGCCGGGGTTGTTCTCGTCAGTGGTGCCGGTGGTGCCGGTCGCGTCGCTCATGGCGTCAACGATAGGTCCCGTGTCGCGGCGGACTTCCCCGGGACGGGTGGTTTACGCAGGGTTCGCGGTGATGGGGAAAGTGCAGTACTGTTTTCTCACGACCGGCTGGACACTCCTGTGCCCGGCCCACAAGTGGAGGCTCCGATCTCCCACCTGACCGTCCCCCGGGACGGCGGGTCACCGGTCAGAAGACGGTACCCATCGTTCCGTACGGACGATGGAACTGTCCGATGTGCGCGCCCCGCGGTTTCAGACGCGGCGGTGCTCCGGTATTTCCAGGAGCCCTGCCTGTGTCCCGTCCGGGGCGTTTCTTGCTCTCCCGGTGCGGTTGGTCCGAAGAAATAAGACGTTGCGCGGCTGTCTGCCAGACAGCCGTGTGGTGCTACTGAGGAGGATCCATCAGCGCCGAGCCCCGCATTAACGACCGGATTCGCGTTCCCGAGGTCCGGCTTGTAGGCCCCAGCGGCGAACAGGTCGGCATCGTTCCCCTCGCCAAGGCCCTTGAGCTGGCGCAGGAGTACGACCTCGACCTGGTCGAGGTCGCGGCGACCGCCCGTCCGCCCGTGTGCAAGCTCATGGACTACGGGAAGTTCAAGTACGAGTCGGCCATGAAGGCCCGTGAGGCGCGCAAGAACCAGGCGCACACGGTCATCAAGGAAATGAAGCTCCGCCCGAAGATCGACCCGCACGACTACGACACCAAAAAGGGTCACGTCGTCCGGTTCCTCAAGCAGGGTGACAAGGTCAAGATCACGATCATGTTCCGTGGTCGTGAGCAGTCCCGTCCCGAGCTTGGCTTCCGGCTGCTTCAGCGACTCGCCTCCGACGTGGAGGACCTGGGCTTCATCGAGTCCAACCCGAAGCAGGACGGCCGGAACATGATCATGGTTCTCGGCCCCCACAAGAAGAAGACCGAGGCGATGGCCGAGGCCCGCGAGGCCCAGGCCGCCCGCAAGGCGGAGCGTCAGGGCACCACTGCCCACGACGACCAGCCCGCGGGCGAGGTCGCCGAGGCCGCTGCCGAGGCTCCGGCCGAGGCACCCTCCGAGGCGTGATCCACGGGGCCGCCATCCAGGCGGCCCCCGGGTCCCCGACCGGAACCCCCAACCAAAGATCTGACGCTCCCGCAGTCCGGTGCCCGCACCGGGGGCCGGGGGAGCGGCACTGACGAGGAGATACGGCGCGATGCCGAAGAACAAGACGCACAGCGGTTCCAAGAAGCGCTTCAAGATCACCGGCTCCGGCAAGGTGCTCCGCGAGCGTGCCGGCAAGCGCCACCTGCTCGAACACAAGTCGTCCCGCGTGACGCGCCGCCTCACCGGCACCGCCGAGATGGCCCCGGGCGACGCCGCGAAGATCAAGAAGCTTCTCGGCAAGTGATCCGGCTGCCCCGGGTGCACCCGCCCGAGGCGCTGGAACAAGACCGGGACCAATTCGTTTTCGGGTCGTGTGAACACCCCCACGACCCCGCTACAAGGAGTCAAAAGTGGCACGCGTCAAGCGCGCAGTAAACGCCCACAAGAAGCGCCGGGCAATCCTCGAAGCGGCCAAGGGCTACCGCGGCCAGCGTTCGCGCCTGTACCGCAAGGCCAAGGAGCAGGTCACCCACTCCCTGGTCTACAACTACAACGACCGCAAGAAGCGCAAGGGCGACTTCCGCCGTCTGTGGATCCAGCGCATCAACGCCGCTGCCCGCGAGAACGGCATGACGTACAACCGCCTCATCCAGGGTCTGAACGCCGCCAACATCGAGGTGGACCGCAAGATCCTCGCCGAGCTGGCCGTCAACGACCCGAACGCGTTCGCCGCGCTCGTCGAGGTCGCCCAGAAGGCGCTTCCGAGCGACGTCAACGCCCCGAAGGCCGCCGCCTAGTCCTCGCGACAGGCACGATCTTCCTGGCTTGAAGCCGGACCCGCAGGCGCACCGTGCGCCTGCGGGTCCGGTGCGTTGTGCTCCTGCCGGCCCGTCCCGCCCCTACGAAGAAGTGAGCCGCACACCCATGGGCAGCACCCCCGAGCCGATCTCCCCGCGTTCCCCCCGCGTCGTCGCCGCCAGACGGCTGGCCAAGCGCAGCTTCCGGGGCAAGGAACGCCGGTTCATCGCCGAGGGACCGCAGGCCGTGCGGGAGGCGGTCGGCCACCGGGGGCCGGACGGGACGCCCACGCTGATCGAACTGTTCGCGACCGTGGAGGCCGCCGAACGGTACGCCGACATCGTGGACGCGGCCCAGGCGGCCGGGGCCCGGGTGCACCTCGCCGCGGACGACGTCCTCGCGGACATCTCGCAGACCGTCACCCCGCAGGGCATCGTCGGCGTGTGCCACTTCCTGGACTCCCCGTTCGCGGACATCCTCGCCGCCGGACCCCGGCTGGTCGCCGTCCTCGCGCACGTGCGCGACCCCGGCAACGCCGGCACGGTGCTGCGCTGCGCGGACGCGGCCGGCGCCGACGCGGTGGTCCTCACCGACGCCTCCGTCGACCTCTACAACCCCAAGTCGGTGCGCGCGTCCGTCGGTTCGCACTTCCACCTGCCGGTCGCCGTGGGCGTACCCGTCGAACAGGCGGTCGCCGAGCTCCGGGCGGCGGGAGTGCGCGTCCTGGCGGCCGACGGCGCGGGCGACCGCGACCTGGACGACGAACTCGACGCGGGCACCATGAGCGGCCCCACCGCCTGGGTCTTCGGCAACGAGGCATGGGGACTCCCCGAGGAGACCCGCGCGCTGGCGGACGCCGTCGTGCGCGTCCCCATCCACGGAAAGGCCGAGAGCCTCAACCTCGCCACGGCCGCCGCCGTATGCCTCTATGCGTCCGCGCGCGCACAGCGGGTACGCAGCACTCCCTGACAGGCCCCCTTCCCGGATAGGGTGACGGGCTCGGGGGCTCCTGCGCTCGTCGGATGGGTGGGGTACGGGGAATGGTTGCGCAAGTGCCTGAACGGGCGTCCGGAGCGCAGAAGCCGATGCCTGAACGGGCGTCCGGAGCGCGGAAGCCGATGGAGCCCGCCATCGGGGCCGACGATCTCCCGGACGGCCTGGTCGTCGCCGACGAGACGGGCGCCGTCGTCTGCTTCAACGCCGCCGCCGCCCGCCTCACCGCGGTCCCGGCCGGCCGCGCGCTGGGCCGCGCGCTGGACGACGTGCTCCCGCTCGAAGACCTCAAGGGCCGCCGCTGGTGGGCGCTGACCGACCCGTACGGAGGTCTCGCCATCCGGGCGGGGCAGCCCGAGCGGAACCTGCTGCTGCCCGGCGGGCGCGAGGTGCTGGTCTCCGCGCGTTACGTGCGGGAGCGGCCGTGCGGTCCGGTGCGCCGCGTGGTGGTGACGCTGCGCGGGACCGAGGCGCGTCGGCGCACCGAGCGCAGCCACGCCGAGCTGATCGCGACGGTCGCCCACGAGCTGCGCTCTCCGCTGACCTCGGTGAAGGGGTTCACCCGGACCCTGCTGCGGAAGTGGGAGCGCTTCACCGACGACCAGAAGCTGATGATGCTGGAGACCGTCGACAACGACGCCGAACGGCTCACCCGGCTGATCGCCGAACTCCTCGACATCGCCCGCATCGACTCCGGGCGCCTGGAGCTGCGCCGGCAGCCGGTGGACGTCGTGGCGGCCGTCGGACGCCACGTGCACGCCCGGGTCTCCGCCGGGCAGGCCGCCGATCGCTTCCTGGTGCGGATCGAGCACCCGCTGCCCGGCCTGTGGGCGGACCCCGACAAGATCGACCAGGTGCTCGACAACCTGCTGGAAAATGCGGTGCGGCACGGCGCTGGAATGGTCACCATCGAGGTGGCGCCCGCCACCGCCAAGGACGACGAGAAGGGAACGGCAGTGACCGTCAGCGACGAGGGCCCGGGAATTCCGGAGGAGTCGCTGAGCCGCGTCTTCACCCGTTTCTGGCGGGGCAGCAAGTGCGGCGGCACCGGCCTGGGGCTGTACATCGTCAAGGGCGTCGTCGAGGCGCACGGCGGCACGATCACGGTCGGCCGCGGACCCGGCGGCGGCGCCGAGTTCCGATTTATCCTGCCCGTGGGGGCACCGGCCTACCTGGCCTGACCCCGCCCACGGGCTTCGTCGCGTCCCGCGTCCCTTTAGACTCGACTTTTGGCACCTTTGCGTCCTCACGTGTCGAGCGGGGCCGCCCACCAGCCATCGGAAGTACGGGAAGAGATGTCCGCACCCAATAAGTCGTACGACCCTGTCGAGGTCGAGGCGCTGAAACCCGAAGAGATCGAGCGCATGCGGGACGAGGCGCTCGCCGCCTTCGAGTCCGCCGCCGACCTCGACGCGCTGACGCACGCCAAGACCGCGCACACCGGTCCCACCTCGCCGCTGTCCCTCGCCAACCGCGAGATCGGCGCGCTCCCGCCCCAGGCCAAGGCCGAGGCGGGCAAGCGCGTCGGCATGGCACGCGGTGCCGTCAACAAGGCCCTCGCGGCCCGGCTGGCGGTGCTGGAGGCCGAGCGCGACGAGCGCGTGCTGGTCGAGGAGGCGGTGGACGTCACCCTGCCGTACGACCGCACCCCGGCAGGCGCCCGGCACCCGCTGACCACCTTCATGGAGCGCGTCGCCGACGTCTTCGTGGCGATGGGCTACGAGGTCGCGGAGGGCCCCGAGGCAGAGGCCGAGTGGTTCAACTTCGACGCCCTGAACTTCGTGCCGGACCACCCGGCCCGGCAGATGCAGGACACCTTCTTCGTCCAGGACGCCGCCGGCGCGACGTCCGACGAGTCCGGTGTCGTGCTGCGTACGCACACCTCGCCCGTGCAGGCCCGCGCGCTCCTGGAGCGCCGCGAGCCGCCCGTGTACGTCGTGTGCCCCGGCCGCGTCTACCGCACCGACGAGCTCGACGCCACGCACACCCCGGTCTTCCACCAGATCGAGCTGCTGGCCGTCGACGAGGGCCTCACCATGGCCGACCTCAAGGGCACCCTCGACCACATGGTCCAGGCGCTCTTCGGGGAGGGCATGAAGACCCGGCTGCGCCCCAACTACTTCCCCTTCACCGAGCCGTCCGCCGAGATGGACATGGTCTGCTACGTGTGCCGCGGCGAGTCCGTCGGCAACCCGGACCGTCCCTGCCGCACCTGCGGCAGCGAGGGCTGGATCGAGCTCGGCGGCTGCGGCATGGTCAACCCGAAGGTCCTCGTGGCCTGCGGCGTCGACCCCCAGAAGTACAGCGGCTTCGCCTTCGGCTTCGGCATCGAGCGGATGCTGATGTTCCGGCACAACGTGGAAGACATGCGAGACATGGTCGAGGGTGACGTGCGTTTCACTCGGCCCTTCGGGATGGAGATCTGATGCGGGTCCCGCTTTCCTGGCTGCGGGAGTACGTCGATCTCCCCGCCACCGAGACCGGCCGTGACGTACAGGCCAAGCTCGTGTCCGCCGGTCTGGAGGTCGAGACGGTCGAGCAGACCGGCGCCGGCCTCAAGGGCCCCCTGGTCGTCGGCCAGGTCCTCACCATCGAGGAGTTGGAGGGCTTCAAGAAGCCCATCCGCTTCTGCACGGTGAATGTGGGCCAGGCGAACGGCACGGGCGAGCCGCAGGAGATCGTCTGCGGCGCCCGCAACTTCGCCGTCGGCGACAAGGTCGTCGTGGTCCTCCCCGGTGCGGTGCTGCCCGGCGACTTCGCGATCGCCGCGCGCAAGACGTACGGCAGGACCTCGCACGGCATGATCTGCTCCGGCGACGAGCTGGGCATGGGCGACGACGGGACCGGCGGCATCATCGTGCTGCCGCCCGAGTACGAGCCGGGCACGGACGCCATCGAGCTGCTGGAGCTGGTGGACGAGGTCCTCGACATCGCCGTCACCCCCGACCGCGGCTACGCGCTGTCCCTGCGCGGCATCGCCCGCGAGGCCGCCACCGCGTACGGACTGCCGCTGCGCGACCCCGCGCTGCTCGACGTGCCCGCACCGAACTCGTACGGCTACCCGGTGAAGATCAGCGACCCGCAGGGCTGCGACCGCTTCACCGTGCGCACCGTGACCGGTGTCGCCCCCGAGGCCCGCTCGCCGATCTGGATGCAGCGCCGCCTGCAGAAGGCCGGCATGCGTCCGATCTCGCTCGCCGTGGACGTCACCAACTACGTGATGCTGGAGCTGGGCCAGCCCCTGCACGCGTACGACCGCTCCCGCGTCCAGGGCGCCATCGGCGTCCGCCGCGCCGAACCGGGCGAGAAGTTCACGACGCTCGACGGCGCCAAGCGGGTGCTCGACGCCGAGGACCTGGTCATCACCGACGACCGCGGGCCGATCGGCCTGGCGGGCGTCATGGGCGGCGCGAACACCGAGGTCGCCGACGTACGGACGGACGCGCAGACCGGTGAGGCGACCGGGACGACCGACCTCGTCATCGAGGCCGCGCACTTCGACGCGCTGACCGTGGCCCGCGCCTCGCGCCGTCACAAGCTGACCTCCGAGGCGTCCAGGCGCTTCGAGCGCGGCGTGGACCCGCAGGCCGGCCCGGCCGCCGCCCAGCGGTGCGTCGACCTGCTCGTACTGCTCGCCGGCGGCACCGCCGAGGCCGGGGTCACCGAGGTCATCGCGCCCTCCGCGCCCCGCTCCATCTCCATGAAGGCGGACCACCCGGACCGCGTGGCGGGCGTCGCCTACGGCCGCGAGACCGTGGTGCGCCGCCTCCAGGAGGTCGGCTGCGACGTCTACGGTTCCGACGAACTCGTCGTCACCGTGCCGTCCTGGCGGCCCGACCTGGCGTTCCCCAACGACCTGGCCGAAGAGGTCATCCGGCTGGAGGGCTACGAGAACCTGCCCTCCACGCTGCCGACCCCGCCGTCCGGGCGCGGGCTCACCGAGCGCCAGCGGCTGCACCGCCGCGTCGGCCGCTCGCTGGCCGGCGCAGGATACGTCGAGGCGCTGAACTACCCGTTCGTCGGCGACGCCGTCTTCGACCAGCTCCAGCTCGACGCCGACGACGCCCGCCGCCGTACGGTCAAGCTGGTCAACCCGCTCGCCGACACGGAGCCCGCGCTGCGCACGACGCTGCTGCCCGGCCTCCTGGGGGCGCTGCGCCGCAACGACGGGCGTGGCGCGCACGACCTGGCGCTGTTCGAGACGGGCCTGGTCTTCCGGCCGACCGGCCAGGAGCACAAGGCGGTACGCCTTCCCGTCGACCGCCGCCCCACGCAGGAGGAGATCGCGGGGCTGAACGCCTCGCTGCCCGCCCAGCCCCGGCACGCCGCCGTCGTCCTCGCGGGCGCCCGCGAGCAGGCCGGCTGGTGGGGCAGGGGCCGTCCGGCGACCTGGGCCGACGCGGTCGAGGCCGCCCGCGGGCTGGCCCGTGAGGCCGGCGCCGACCTGCGCGTGGGCCGTGCCGTCAACGCGCCCTGGCACCCGGGCCGTTGCGCCGCGCTGTCCGTCGTCGTCGACGGCGAGGAGCAGATCATCGGGTACGCCGGTGAACTGCACCCGCGCGTCGTGAAGGCGATGCACCTCCCGGAGCGCACCTGCGCGATGGAACTCGACCTGGACGTCCTGGAGAAGGCCGGCCGGGGGGCGCTGCGCGCGCCCCGGATCTCCACCTTCCCGGTCGCCACCCAGGACGTGGCGCTGGTCGTCGACACGGACGTGACGTCCGCGGCCGTCGAGGACCTGCTGCGCGAGGGGGCCGGTGAACTGCTGGAGGGCATCCGGCTGTTCGACGTCTTCGAGGGCGAGCAGCTCGGCGCGGGCAAGAAGTCCCTGGCGTACGCGCTGCGCTTCCGCGCAGCCGACCGCACGCTGACCGTCGAGGAGGCCACGGCGGCCCGCGACGCGGCGGTGGCACGCGCCGCCGAGCACGTGGGCGCGGTACTGCGCGGGGCGTAACTCCGCGCGGTGTCACGGTCGTTGCACGCGTGACAGAGGGGCACATCCGGGACACGGGTGTGCCCCTCACTCATTCGGGTGAGTTGTGCGGGCGATGTACGCATAGCGGCACGAACGGTGGACACAATCGTTCCGGCCGACCGGCCGCACCGCCGCAGAGCGCTCCGAGGGGGCCGTCCGCGATGAACACGTTGAAGGCGGGCCCACCGCGCAGGGCGGGGGGCCGCGCCCGCCGCTTACCGCGCTCCGTCGTCGCCGTGCTCCTCGGACTCTGGCTCGTCCTCGTCACCTGCTGGGAGCTGGCCTGCCCGCTGTCGGACGCGGGCGTCGTTCCGGGCCTCGCCACCTGCACGGGATTCCTGCTGGCCGTCCTCGTGCTGGCCGGGTGGCTGCGGAGCGGGCTGCTGCGGGAGCTGCGCCGGGCCAAGGAGGTCGCGCGCGCCGCCCAGGAGGTGCTGCTGCGCCCGTTGCCCGCCCGGCTCGACGGACTCGCCCTGGCCGCAGGACAGTTGTCGGCCAGCCGGGGCGCGTCCGTCGGCGGCGACCTGTACGAGGCCGTGGCGACGGAGGACGGGGTACGGGTGGTGATCGGCGACGTGCGGGGGCACGGCCTGCCCGCGATCGCAGTGGTGGCCGCCCTGCTCGGCAGCTTCCGTGAGGCCGCACACGACGAAAGCGAACTCGGCGGCGTGCTGCGGAGGCTGGAGCGCGCTCTGCAGCGGAACCTGAGGGAGCGGGCCCGCGACGAGCACCCGGCGTCCGGCGGGGCCGGCCCGGACACCCCGTCGGCCGAGGAGTTCGTCACCGTGCTGCTGCTGGAGATCCGGCAGGACGGCGAGGTGCTGGCCCTCAACTGCGGTCATCCGTGGCCCCACCGGCTGAGCGGGACGGCGGAGCAGGTGGCCGGAGGGGAGCCGCTGCCGCCGCTCGGGCCCTTCCCGCTCCCGGTCGAACTGCCCGCCCGCCGCTGCATGAGGCTGCTGCCGGGCGAACTGCTCGTCCTGCACACGGACGGGGCCGAGGACGCCCGGAACGCGCACGGGGAGTTCTTCCCGCTGCGGGAAGTACTCGGCCGGACCGCCGCGGCGCGTCCCGCGTCGCCCGCCGCGGTCGTCGAGGGAGTGCAGCGGGAGCTGCTGCGGCACGCCGGGGGACGGGTGCGCGACGATGTGGCCCTGGTGGTGCTGCGCAACGACCGGCTGCGGATGCCCGTACAGCCCGGCGAGCAGGCCGTCGCCGCCCGGCGGCCGTGCCCCGAACCGTCCCGGCGGTAGGTTCGTCCGCCGGGCGCGGCGGGGTGCGGGACGCGGCTGCCGCCCGCCCCGCCCGGGGATGCCGGGCAGCCGGGGCGGGGCGGGCGGGGGTGGGAACGGGCCGCCGCACTGAGGGAGGGGGGAGCCGGCGGCCCGGCCGCCTCTTGCGAGGCAGTTCAGTCAACCGACTCGCGGGGCGCGAGGGGAGTGGGTGAAGGGGGTGGATGCGGGCGTTCCGTTCACCCCCCGTGTGAATCGCCCCGTACTACGCTGGTCGGGACCGAGTCAGCCGGAGGCGCTCTCATGCAGCCCAATGCACTCCTCGACGCCCTGCTGGACGAGGCGGGGATCTCCCAGGCCGGACTGGCCGCGCACGTCAACCTGGCGGGGAGGAAACGCGGGTTGGCGCTGCGCTACGACCACACGGCGGTCCGCCGGTGGCTCAAGGGACAGCGCCCGCGCGGCCAGGCACCCGACCTGATCTGTGAGGTGCTCAGCGCACGGCTGCACCGCCAGGTCGCGCTGGTCGACATCGGGCTGAGCGGAATCCAGGGAGAGTTGATCTCTCCCAGCAGCAGTTCCAGCAGCTCCACCCTGTCCGGGTTCGTGGAGCGGGCCACCGCGCTGTGGCGCTCGGACGAACAGCAGCGCCCGCACGTCATCAGCGCTCCCGCCGTCACCGGGACGCCCGCCGTGATGCCGGTCTGGGAGTGGGAGAACCCGCCCGAGGACAGCGACGTGTCCCGGTCCGGGCCGACCCATGTGAACCTCTCGGACATCGAGACCCTCAAAGGGGCCAGGGCGCACTACGAGCAGATGTACCGCAAGGCCGGCGGCATCGCGACCCGTTCGCGCATCGTCGGCTTCCTCAACTCCGAGACCGCGCCCCTGCTGCGCGGCGGCTACAACGACGCGACCGGCCGTCAACTCCACCGGGCGACGGGAGGGTTGGTGGCCATCGCGGGGATCTGCGCCTACGACTCGGACGCCCAGGGGCTCGCCCAACGCTACTTCCACCAGGCCCTGCGTCTGGCGAAGGCCAGTTGCGACCGGGGGCTCGGCGCGTACGTCATCGCGCTGCTCGTCAACCAGTCGCTGTTCATGCGGGAGTACCGGCAGGCCGTCGCCTTCGCGGAGGCCGCCCTGCGCACGGCCGGACGCGAGATCAGCCCCGCGCTGGCCGCCGACCTGTACGCGATGCAGGCCAAGTCGTACGCCCATCTCGGCGACGGGACGAGCGCGCTGGCCTGCATCAGGCGGGCCGAGAAGGCCGCCGACCGCATCCGCCCCGGCCGCGAGCCCGACGAGACCGGCTACGTGCAACCGGGGCTGGTCAACGTGCAGGTGGCGGAGGCGCTGCTCAGCATGGGTGATCTGCCGGCCGCGCGGGAGCACGCGGCGACGGCTGTCGACACCCGCGCACACGACCGCGGCCGGGTGCACCGGCTCGCCATCCTCACCCATGTCGAGCTGAGGCAGGGGGAGGCCGATCTGGCCGTTGCCACCGCGGTCGAGATGGCCGAGCAGGCGCGGGGCATGGAGTCCCACCGGCTGAGAGACCGGTTGCGGGCCGTCCGCGAACATCTCGCGGCCAGCGGCTGCGCCCAGGCCGACGAGGCGGCCGAAATGATCGACGGGGCGCTGCGGATTCCGCTGTAGCATCCCGCGTCCGACCGGACGACCGCTGGTTCCCCCGGCGTGCCCCTCCTGCGATGTTGCCATCTACGTGCATCCAATTGCCGGAAGGTGGCAGAACCGTGCAGTGGACGAACCTAAACGAACAAACTGTGTATGAGAACCCGTGGTTCCGGGTGAATCTCGCGGACGTCGAACTCCCCAACGGCCGTCATCTGGACCACTTCCTCATCCGTCTGCGCGCGGTCGCCGTGGCGACCGCGGTCAACGAGGAGAACGAGGTGCTGATGCTCTGGCGCCACCGCTTCATCACCGACAGCTGGGGCTGGGAACTGGCCGCGGGCGTCGTCGAGGACGGCGAGGACGTCGAAGCCGCGGCGGCACGCGAGATGGAGGAGGAGACGGGGTGGCGGCCGGGGCCGCTGCGTCATCTCCTCACCGTCGAGCCGTCCAACGGCCTCACCGACGCCCGCCACCACCTCTACTGGGCGGAAGGCGCGACGTACACCGGCTACCCCGAGGACGACTTCGAGTCCTCGCGCCGTGAGTGGGTACCGCTGAAGCTGATCCCCGACATGATCGCCCGGGGCGAGGTCCCGGCCGCCAACATGGCGGCCGGGCTGCTGATGCTGTATCACCTGCGGCTGGGCCAGCAGGAGTTGCGGCGCTCCTGAGCCGCGACTGCCGTAGGCCGTGGGCGCTGTCCGTCGAGCGCGCCGTACTTCGCGCGCGGCGTGCGGCGCAGGCGTCGCGTCAATGCCCGAGGGCCTGCCACACGGTGACGGCGAGTGCGCCGATCGCGGTGAGCGCCGCCACCGCCGGCAACGGCCAGCGGGAGTGTTCAAGGGCGCTGACGCGGACGATCAGATCGGCGAGGTCCTTGTCGTTCTGGTCGTCCCGCAGCGTCTGTACGGCCAGCCGTCCCTCGATGTGGGCCAGCCCCACGTCGAGGCGGCGGCGGACCTCCGCGAGTTCCTCTACGACCACGCTCTGCTCGGGGTCGGTGGTCACGATGTCCGCTCCTTCGGGAGAGTCGTCTCTGCATCTCGTGACGGTGAGTCAACTCTCTTTGCGGGCCCAGCGGGAGCGTGTGTTCCGGGCATATGCGAGCACGCCTCGCACACCGCGCGCGCCCCCGCACACACCGTGTGAATCAGGCGTGGGCGGGGGCACGGGTGACGCTCTGTCAGGAGCGGACCGGTCAGGGGCGGCGCACTGTCCGGGCGCGCGGCACGTCAGCCGTACGGGTAGAAGCCCGAGCCCGTCTTGCGGCCGAGCCGACCGGCGTCCACCATCCGCTGGAGCAGCGGCGGAGCGGCGTACAGCGGCTCCTTGAACTCCATGTACATGGAGTCCGCCACGGACGCGACCGTGTCCAGGCCGATGAGGTCGGCGAGCTTCAGCGGGCCCATCGGGTGCGCGCAGCCCAGCTCCATGCCGTTGTCGATGTCCTCGCGGGACGCGATGCCCGACTCGAACATCCGGATCGCGGAGAGCAGGTACGGGATGAGCAGCGCGTTCACCACGAAGCCCGACCGGTCCTGGGCGCGGATCGCGTGCTTGCCGAGGATCTTCTCCACCATGGCGTGCGCCCTGCTGATGGTGCCCTCGGAGGTGGTGAGGGCCGGGATCAGCTCGACGAGCTTCTGCACGGGGGCCGGGTTGAAGAAGTGGATGCCGATGACGGCGTCCGGGCGGGACGTGGCGACGGCCAGCTTCACCAGCGGGATGGAGGAGGTGTTGGAGGCCAGGATCGCGTCCGGGCGGGTCACCACCTGGTCCAGAACCTGGAAGATCTCCGTCTTGACCTGCTCGTTCTCCACCACGGCCTCGATGACGAGGTCGCGGTCGGCGAACTCGCCGAGGTCGGTGGTGAAGCTCAGGCGCTCCAGCGTCGCGTCGCGCTCCTCCTCGGTGATCTTGCCGCGTTCGGCGGCCTTCGAGAGGGAGTTGTAGAGGCGCGTGCGGCCGATCTCCAGGGCCTCGCCGGTGGTCTCGGCGACCTTGACCTCAAGGCCGCTGCGGGCGCACACCTCCGCGATACCGGCGCCCATCTGGCCGCAGCCCACTACTCCGACGCGTTCGATGTCGGTCACATCGTGCCTTTCGCTCTACGTTCACGCTCTACGGCTCGGCGGGCCCCCCGGTGTCTCCGTCGGCCCGCCCCGAACCCCTGACGTTACTCCGCGTCCGAGCGGCGGTGAGGCGGTGGGGCGGGCATGCTGTGCGGGAACGAGCAGCGGAACCGGCACGGCGAGGAGCTTTTTTGTGGGACATGTCGCACGAAGGCAGATTCTGGCGGGCGCACTCGGAGCGCTGTCCGCACTGGCCCTGACGAGCTCCTCGGCGGCGGATCCGCGCCGATCCGCGAAGGGTGACCTGCGGGGGGTCTGGCTGGCCACCGTGGCCAACCGGGACTGGCCGTCCCGCAAGGGCCTCACGGCCGCCGAACAACGCGCTGAGCTGCTGGTTCACCTGGACACGGCGGTGCGGCGGAAGCTGAACGCGGTGATCCTCCAGGTGCGCCCGACCGCCGACGCGCTGTGGCCCTCCCCGTACGAACCCTGGGCCGAATGCCTCACCGGCCAACAGGGCCGGCATCCCGGCTGGGACCCCCTCGGCACAGCGGTGGAGGAGGCCCACCGGCGGGGCCTGGAACTGCACGCCTGGTGCAATCCCTACCGGGTGGCGAATCACACAGACCCCACCCGGCTCTCGCCGTCCCATCCGGCTCGGGCGAACCCGGGATGGGTGCTCCCGTACGGCGGCAAGCTCTACTACAACCCCGGACTGCCCGAGGTCCGCCGCTTCGTGCAGGACGCGATGCTCGACGCGGTGCGGCGCTACGAGGTGGACGCCCTCCACTGGGACGACTACTTCTACCCGTACCCGGTGAAGGGCGAGACCTTCGACGACTCCGCGGCCCACGCGGCGTACGGCGCGGGATTCGCCACGCTGGGGGACTGGCGCCGTCACAACACGGACCTGCTCGTACGCGAGACGAGCGAGCGGATCCGGCAGGTGCGGCCCGGGGTGCGCTTCGGCATCAGCCCGTTCGGCGTGTGGCGCAACGAGTCGGCGGATCCGGAGGGATCGCGGACCCGGGCGGGCGTCGGCACGTACGACGACCTGTACGCGGACACGCGGAGGTGGGTGCGGGAGGGGTGGCTGGACTACGTCTGCCCGCAGCTGTACTGGAACGTGGGGTTCGAGGCCGCGGACTACGCGGAGCTGGTGCGCTGGTGGTCGGGCACGGTACGGGGGACCCCGGTCGACCTCTACGTGGGGGAGGCGCTCTACAAGGCGGGGAACCCGGCGCAGGGCAAGGCGTGGCAGGACCCGGCGGAACTGTCGCGCCATCTGACGCTGGCCAAGTCGCACCCGGAGGTGGGGGGACACGTGTTCTTCGCGGGACGCGAGATGCGGGAGGACCGCATCGGCGCGATGCAACGCGTGGTCCAGGACCACTACCGCTAGCCCCCGGACCAACCCGCCCGCCCGCCCCTTCTCCACCTCCGCGCGCGCCGGAGCCGTCCTCACCTCGGCTTCGGTACGAGCCGGGACCGCCGCCTCTCAGCACCCGTGTGCGCCGCGGCCGCCCCCTTCCAGCCCATGCGAGCCGGGGCGTCCTCACTTCAGCCGCCGTGCGCGCCGGGGCACGCCCTGACGTCCGTTCTCCCCGCGGGCGGCACGCCCTCCCGGTAGCTCCCTTGGGCGGAGGTGCCCTCGGGGGCGCGGGGGCACGTCCCTGCACGGGCGGAACCGAGTGCCTGGGGGGAGGGCGGGCAAGGGGGGCGTGCCCCCACCGGAGCGGTGCCCGCCCACCCGACGCGCCCCACGTGCGTTCCTCACCCCATCCTTCCCGCCCCGCGCCACCGCTGCCCACCCCACACCCACCGCACCGCCTCATCTCTGCCCCCGCAGACGCCCACGCCTACGCCCCCGCCCACCTCGCCGCCTGCGGCCACCGCCCGCACAATTCCCCCATGAGCGACCATCCTCCCCACCTCCCCGGCGCCCACGCCTCCGACGTCCCCGACCTCCGCACCCTCACCCGCTCCAGCGCCTGGGCCCCCCTCGACGCCGACGGGCGTCGCCGCTGGCTCGTCGCCGTCCGGGAGCAGTACTTCTCCCGGACGGAGGTCGCCCCGGACACCCCCGCGGGCGCCGTCCACACCCTCGCCGGGCGGTACATCACCGACCGGTCCGCCCTCTTCCTCGCGCTCGGCGAGGCGGTGAACGGCCCCGGCGGCTATTTCGGAGCGGATCTGGACGCCCTCAACGACTGCCTGCGCGGTGGTTTCGGCGCCACCACCCCGTTCACGCTCGACTGGCCGGACTCCGCGACCGCCCGCACCCACCTGGTGGCGTACTTCGACTCAGCGCTCGACGTGCTCCGCGACCACGGGGTGGACGTACGCCTGCGGTGAGTGCGCGGCTCATCCGGCCGGCCCGTCGACGGCGGTGCGCAGCCTCCGTACCCCTTCGGTGATCTCCGCGGCGCTCGCCACCGCGGCGAAGCTGAGGCGCAGGTGCCCGGCGGAGGGCTCCGCGCTGAAGTAGGGGCGGCCGGGGGCGACGGCGACCCCGGCGCGCAGCGCGGCGGCGACCACGGCGGTCTCGTCCGTGCCGTCGGGCAGCCGGAGCCACAGGTGGTAGCCGCCGGACGGGACGTGGGGGAGGGCCAGTTGAGGGAGGTGCAGGCGCAGGGCCGCCGTCGCGGTGTCGCGGCGCAGCCTCAACTCGGCTGCCACCGTGCGGAGATGACGCGACCAGGCCACCGATCCGACCAGCTCGGTGGCGGCCTCCTGGAGGGGACGCGGGACGAAGAAGTTCTCGACGACCTGGATGGCGCGAAGGCGTTCGAGCACCGGGCCGCGCGCGGCCAGCGCGCAGACGCGGAAGCTGGGCGAGGTCGCTTTGGTGAGCGAGCCGACGTGGACGACGACCCCGTCGTGGTCGTCGGCGGCCAGCGGGCGCGGCAACGGGCCCGCGTCCTCGTGGGCGAGGCGGCGCACGAAGTCGTCCTCGACGACGAAGGCCCCGGCCGCGCGGGAGATCCGCAGCACTTCGGGGCGGCGTTCGGCGGAGAGGACCGCGCCGGTGGGGTTCTGGAAGAGCGGCTGGCACACGAAGGCGCGGGCGCCGGTCGCCCGGAAGGCGGCTTCGAGGAGTTCCGGGCGCACCCCGTGCCGGTCCACGGGCACGGGTACCGGCCGCAGCCCCGCGGCGCGGGCGATGGCGAGCATGCCGGGGTACGTCGGCGACTCGACCAGCACCGGGGCGCCGGGCGGCGCGAGTGCGCGCAGGGTGGTCGTCAGCGCGCTCTGCCCGCCCGAGGCGATCAGCACGTCGGCGGCGGTGATCGCCCCGCCGATGCCCCGGGCGAACCATTCGCGCAGCTCGGGAATGCCGTCGGTGGGCGGTCGCCCCCACACCCCGGGCCGCCTGCCCGCACGGGCCAGGGCGGCGGCCATCGCCCGCTCCGGCTGGAGCGAGGCGTGCAGGTAACCGCCGTTGAACTCGACGACTCCGGCGGCCGGCGCGGTCAGCGTGGCCAGCAGGCCGGACGCGTCGACGTGGCGCGGGACGAGATCGGTCGCCCCGTCGGCGCTCAGGGACACCTCCTGCCAGGACGTGTCACCGGGCGCCGGGGCGGGCGTACGGGGCTCCGCCCGGAAGGCGCCCGCCCCGGGCCTGGTCACCACCAGCCCCTCGGCGGCGAGCTTGGCCAGCGCCCGGGAGACGGTGACGGGGCTGACGCGGTACCGCTCGACCAGTGCGCGGCTCGACGGCAGCTTTCCACCGGGGGAGTAGCGGTGAAGGTCCGCGCGAAGGGCTTCTGCCAGTTCGGAGACGCTGCTACGCTCGTGCATGACAGCAAAGAATAGCGCTACTGGCTCGCCCTCGATAGCGGTTGAAGGTTCGACAACAGGTGGGGAAACTCCACCGAGCGATCCGGTACCGGTGGGCGGCGCTTCCCGGACCCGCGAAGGCACCCTGCTCGCCGCGCTCGGCATCGTCTGCTTCTCCCTCACCTTCCCGGCGACCGCGTGGGGGCTCGAAGGGTTCGGGCCGTGGTCCCTGGTCGCCGTGCGGAGCGTGCTCGCCGCGCTCGTCGCGGGCGGTGCGCTGCTGGCCCTGCGGGTGCCGGTGCCGGACCGGCGGCACCGGGGTGCACTGGCGGTCGTCGGGCTCGGCGTCGTCCTCGGCTTCCCCATGCTGACCACGCTCGCCCTCCAGACGTCCACCACCGCCCACTCGGCCGTGGTGGTGGGACTGCTGCCGCTGACCACCGCCGTCTTCTCCGCCGTACGTACGGGAAACCGGCCCTCGCGCGCCTTCTGGGCCGCCGCGCTCGCCGGGGCGGCGGTCGTCATCGGTTTCACGGTGCAGCAGAGCGGCGGCGTCCTCTCGGCGGCCGACCTCTGTCTGTTCGGTGCGCTGGTGGTGTGTGCGGCCGGATACACCGAGGGCGGCCGGCTGGCCCGCGAGATGCCGGGCTGGCAGGTCATCGGGTGGGCGCTCGTCATGTGCCTCCCGGTGACCGTCCCTGCGGCGGCCGTGGGGCTGACCTTCGAACCGGTGCGGTGGACGGTCCACGGGGTCGTCGGGCTGCTGTGGGTGGCGGTGGGCTCTCAGTTCCTGGGGCTGTTGGTCTGGTACCGGGGGATGGCGGCGATCGGAGTGGCGCGGGCCAGTCAACTCCAGTTGGCGCAGCCTCTGTTGACGCTGGTGTGGTCGGTGTTCCTGCTGGGCGAGGTGCTGCCGGTGGCGGCCCCGGTGGCGGCGGTGGCGGTACTGGTGTGCATCGCGGTCACCCAGCGCGCCCGAAGCTGAGGAAGGGCGTCACGACGGGGGCCAACTCCCTTCTGGAGTCCTAGACTTGGGTCGACCGAAAGGGCCTTGGGCGACCTTGGAGGTTCAGTCGCGATGCGAGCGAACGTGGGCGACCAACTGCTGACGCACGGCCGGATCGTCGGCCGGCGGGACCGCGTGGTACTGATCGTCGAGGTACTGGGTCCCCACGGGGCGCCGCCGTACCGGGTGCGGTTCGAGGACGGGCACGAGACGGTGATGTCGCCCGGACCGGACACGGTGGTACGGGAGCGGCGGGGCCCCGGACGCTGAGGCGCACGCGCGGTGACCGTGGGGCGGGGCGGGGTCGCGGGCACCGCCTGCCGGTCGGGACGGTGCGGTCGCACGGGCCGTGACCGCGGCCCCTGCGGGCCGGGACAGCGGCGGCCGGGCGTGTCGGGGCCGGACCCTACGCCCCGCGCAGCATCCTGCGGAACAACCCCCGGATCTCCTCCTCCAGCTCCGGCGCCGGCCCCTCCACCACGATGCCCGGCGCCACCTCCCGTACGGAGAGAATCGTCACGGGCGGCTTCTCCGCGCCCCACTCGCCCAGCCACCCCATCAGCTGCTCGGAGGAGCTGGCGTACGAGATGCGGCCGAGCCCGACCCAGCCGTGGGCGGCGGCACACATGGTGCAGTGCTCGCTGGACGTGTAGACGGTCGCGGCCCGCCGCTCCTCGGGCGTCAGGTGCGCGGCGGCCCAGCGGGCGAGCGCGAACTCGGGGTGCTGCGTGGCGTCACCGCCGCCGACCCGGTTGTGGTCCTCGGCGAGCACCGTGCCGTCGCCGCCGACGAGCACCGATCCGAACGGTTGGTGGCCCGCCGCCAGGGCCTCCGACGCGAGCTGTACGCAGCGGCGCAGATGGACGAGTTCGCTCTGTTCCGTCATGAGGTCTCCGAGTGCGCGAAGTGCCGGGGTGATCAACTCAGTGGAGGGTAGCCGCTCTTGGGGCTACGGTGGCCGCACCCCGCCTCGACGTACGGAGCCCCTTCGACATGCCCCAACCGCCCGACGTGCCGCGCCCCGAGGTCATCAGGACCGACCGGCTCGACCTCCTCCCGCTCGCCGTCGAGCACGCCGCCGAGATGAGCGGGGTCCTCGCCGACCCCGCCCTGCACGCCTTCATCGGCGGCGAACCGCTCTCCGTCGACGCCCTGCGCGCACGCTACGAACGCGTGGTGCGCGGCACACCGGATCCGTCCGTGGGCTGGCTCAACTGGGTGGTCGGGCTGCGCGACGAGGAGCGGCTGACGGGCACGGTGCAAGCGACGATCGCGGACGGGCACGCGGAGGTCTCCTGGGTGCTCGGGACGCCCTGGCAGGGACGCGGCCTCGCAGCGGAGGCCGCGCGCGGGCTGGTGGAATGGCTGGCCGCCCGTCCCGGCATCTCCGAGGTGCGCGCCCACATCCATCCCGACCACCACGCGTCGGCGGCCGTCGCCGGGGCGGCGGGTCTGACGCCATCGGGGGAGTGGCAGAACGGCGAGCGGCGCTGGACACGGAACATCCGCCCCGACGCCGACCCCGCCGCCAGGACACGGAACACCCGTCCCTACGCCGTCACCTCCGCCACGCCCGAAGCGACGCCGAAGGCGCGCCTTCGCGCCGTGGCCGCAGGGCCCTCCGCAACCGCCACTCCCGCCGCGCCGCACGCGCGTGTCCGTGCGGCGACCGTGCCCCTCTCCGCGTCCGCCTCCCCCGCGTCGGTGGACGCCGTGCCGGATGCGGGTGCCTGTGCGGCGACCGTCGTCCGCGCGTCGGCCGAGGCCGTGCCGGGCGCGGGTGTCCGTGCGGCGACCGTCACCCTCTCCGCGACCGCCTCCCCCGCGTCGGTGGACGTCGTGCCGGATGCGGGTGTCCGTGCCGCGACCGGCGTCCCCGCGCCAGCCGCCTGTGCCGCGACCGCCGCCCCCGCCGCGACCGCCGCCCCGACCATCGCCCTCGCGCCGACCATCGCCCTCGCGCCCGCCGAGGCCGCGCCCCGCACGCGCGCCCGTGCCGTGGCCGCGGGGCCCTCGGAAACCTTCGCCCCCGCGCCGCCCGAGGCCGTCGTGCGCACCGGTCGGATACGCGGGCTGCGCCCCGCCCCCGGTATGCGCGCCTTCCTCGGGATCCCGTACGCCGCTCCTCCGTTCGGCTTCCACCGCTTCCGGCCGCCGCAGCCGCCCGAGCCCTGGGACGGCGTGCGGGACTGCACCGCCTTCGGGCCCGTCTGCCCGCAGTCGGCGGAGCTGCCCGGCGCGCCCTCCTGGTCGCCCGGCGACGAGGACGTACTGACCCTCAACGTATGGGCCGCGGAGAGGGGCTCCCAGGACGGGCGGCAGCAGGGGGCGCTCCCCGTCCTCGTCTGGATCCACGGCGGCGCCTACACCTTCGGCTCCTCCGCACAGCCCGACTTCGACGGCACGGCACTGGCCCGCGCCGGGCTGGTGGTGGTCACGGTCAACTACCGGCTCGGTTTCGAAGGCTTCGGGCACGTCCCCGCGGGAGGACCCGCGCACCCGGACAACCGCGGCCTCCTCGACCAGGCTGCCGCCCTGCGCTGGGTCCGCGACAACATCGCGTCCTTCGGCGGCGACCCGCAGCGCGTCACCGTCGCCGGCCAGTCCGCCGGGGCCACCTCCGCGACCTGCCTGATGCTGATGGACGAGGCGCGCGGGCTCCTTGGGCGAGCCGTCGCGCACAGCGCCGTGGGGCCGTGCTTCTCGCCCGCCACGGCGAGCGAGTACACCCGGCGGATCGCCGCCGCCGCGGGTGTCCCCGCCACCGTCGAAGGGCTGCTCGCCGCCTCTCCGCAGGACCTGGTCGCCGCCTCGGACGCGGTCGTCGAGTCCCTCCGCAGGGACCCCGGCTCCGGCGCCCCGCACTACGACCCCGTCCTGTACGGGCCGGTCGCCGACGGTGCGGTACTGCCCGCCGACCCCTTGGCGGCCCTGGCCTCGCCCGCCGCCGCGGAGGTCGACCTGCTGGTCTGCCACACCACCGAGGAATTCTGGCTGATGGACGCCGTCGACGGCTGCGCGAAAGTCACCACCGAGGCCGAACTCTCCGCGTTCCAGGCCGCTTTCCGCCTTCCGGACGCCCTCGTCGACGCCTACCGATCCCGACTCCCGGACGCCCCTGTCCTCGACGTCTACCTCGCCCTCCTCGGCGACCTGTCGTTCGCCGAGTACAGCAACCGCGTAGCCGACGCCCACACCCGCGCCGGGGGCCGCACCCACCTCGCCCGCTTCGCCCGCACCCGCAGCGACGCCGCGGGCCGTCCCCAGGTACGCGCCTGGCACTGCGCCGACGTCCCCTTCGCCTTCGGCACCCACCGGGACCCGCGTCTGGAGTTCCTCGTGGGCGGTCCGCCCACCCGCGCCGACGACGAGCTGTCCGCCCGGCTCCTCCGTGCCTGGGCGGACTTCGCGGCCACCGGAGATCCGGGCTGGGGGCCCTACGACGGCACGGAGACGGGGCCGGTCCGCATCTGGGGCGCCTCCACGGCGAGCGGCCCGCCACGTGCGGCATGGCGCGAGGTGGACTACGCGCCCGTCACATGGGACCCGGTGTCCCGTGCCGACGGCTCGGCGCCCGACGCGGACTCCGACGCGACCGCGCCCGCCGAGGACGGCCGCATCGCCTCGGTCCAGGGCCTCCCGGGCCGCGAACCGGGAGCCTGACCGCCGGAGCGCGGTCCGGTCGGCGACGGCGTTCGCGCAGGGCGCCGACGTCGGCTCCGAGGGGCCGCCCCCGTGCCCGTACGCAGGCACATCGACCGCCCCGCACCCCGCTGCCCGCCCCCGCTCCCCGCCCACCCCCTCCACGAGATATCTTGACGTCAAGCAATGTTGCAGACGTGGAGCGGAGTACCCGGTGACTGACTCGACCATCATCTATACGCACACCGACGAGGCCCCGGCCCTCGCGACGTATTCGTTCCTGCCCGTCGTGAAGGCCTACGCCTCCACGGCCGGTGTCACGGTGGAGCGCCGTGACATCTCCCTGGCGGGCCGCATCATCGCGAGCTTCCCCGAGCGCCTCAAGGAGGAGCAGCGTATCGATGACGCGCTCGCCGAGCTCGGCGCGCTGGCCAAGACGCCCGGCGCCAACATCATCAAGCTGCCCAACATCTCGGCCTCGATCCCGCAGCTGAAGGCCGCGATCGCGGAACTGCAGGAGCAGGGCTACGCCCTCCCGGACTACCCGGACGACCCGCGGACCGACGAGGACAAGGACGTCCGCGCCCGGTACGACAAGGTCAAGGGCAGCGCCGTCAACCCGGTCCTGCGCGAGGGCAACTCCGACCGCCGCGCCCCCGCCTCGGTCAAGAACTACGCCAAGGCCCACCCCCACCGCATGGGCAAGTGGACCGCGGACTCGAAGACGAACGTCGCCACCATGGGCGCCGACGACTTCCGCTCCACCGAGAAGTCCGCCGTGATCGCCGAAGAGGGCTCGCTCCGCATCGAGCTGGTCGGCGACGACGGCGTCACCACCGTCCTGCGCGAGTCGGTCCCCGTCCTCGCGGGCGAGGTCGTCGACGCCTCGGTCATGCGCGTCGCCGCGCTGCGCGAGTTCTTCACCGCACAGCTGGCCCGCGCCAAGTCCGAGGGCGTGCTGTTCTCCGTACACCTCAAGGCCACGATGATGAAGGTCTCCGACCCGATCATCTTCGGCCACGCCGTCCGCGCCTTCTTCCCGAAGACCTTCGCGAAGTACGGCGAGGCGCTCATCGCGGCCGGCCTCACCCCGAACGACGGCCTCGGCGGCATCTACAAGGGTCTGGAGTCCCTCCCGCACTTCGGCGAGGAGATCAAGGCATCCTTCGACGCCGAGCTCGCCGAGGGCCCGGCCCTCGCGATGGTCGACTCCGACAAGGGCATCAGCAACCTGCACGTGCCGTCCGACGTCATCGTCGACGCCTCCATGCCGGCCATGATCCGCACCTCCGGCCACATGTGGGGCCCGGACGGCAACGAGGCCGACACCCTCGCGGTCCTCCCGGACTCCTCGTACGCGGGCATCTACCAGGTCGTCATCGACGACTGCCGCGCCCACGGCGCCTTCGACCCGGCGACCATGGGCTCCGTCCCGAACGTCGGTCTGATGGCGCAGAAGGCCGAGGAGTACGGCAGCCACGACAAGACCTTCGAGATCCCGGCGGGCGGCACCGTGCGCGTCGTCGACGCCGCGGGCAACGCCGTCCTGGAGCAGGCCGTCGGCGCCGGCGACATCTTCCGGATGTGCCAGACGAAGGACCTCCCGATCCAGGACTGGGTCAAGCTGGCCGTCACCCGCGCCCGCGCCACCGGCGTCCCGGCGATCTTCTGGCTGGACGAGACCCGCGCCCACGACGCGCAGCTCGTCACCAAGGTCGAGAAGTACCTCGCCGACCACGACACGGACGGCCTGACCATCGAGATCATGGCGCCGGAGAAGGCCATCGCCTACTCCCTTGAGCGCATCCGCCGCGGCGAGGACACCATCTCGGTGACCGGCAACGTGCTCCGCGACTACCTCACGGACCTCTTCCCGATCCTTGAGCTGGGCACCAGCGCCAAGATGCTCTCCGTGGTGCCGCTGATGAACGGCGGCGGCCTCTTCGAGACGGGCGCCGGCGGCTCGGCCCCGAAGCACGTCCAGCAGCTCGTCAAGGAGAACTACCTCCGCTGGGACTCGCTCGGCGAGTTCCTGGCACTGGCCGTCTCCTTCGAGCACCTCGCCACCACCACGGGCAACGCGCGGGCCCAGGTCCTCGCCGACACCCTGGACCGCGCCACGGGCACCTTCCTCAACGAGGACAAGTCCCCGAGCCGCAAGCTCGGCGGCATCGACAACCGCGGCAGCCACTTCTACCTCGCTCTGTACTGGGCGCAGGAGCTGGCCCAGCAGACGTCGGACACACAGCTGGCGGAGGCCTTCGGCCCGGTCGCCAAGGCGCTCGCCGAGCAGGAGGAGACCATCGTCGCCGAGCTCGTCGCGGTGCAGGGCTCCCCGGCCGACATCGGCGGCTACTACCAGCCGGACGCCGCGAAGTCCGAGGCGGTCATGCGTCCGTCGAAGACGCTGAACCAGACGCTGTCGCTGCTCGCCTGACGCCTCGTCAGCCGCAGCCGCGGTCGCAGTTCGTGGGACGGGGCTGCCCCGACCGGTGCTCCACCGGTCGGGGCAGCCCCTTTTGTGTTGCGGGGTGGGCGGGGGTGTGGGGTGGCGGGGTGGGACACCTCCGGTGGAGGCCGCCCCCTTGCCCGCCCGTTCCGCGCTCGGGGGCGGCCCCGCCACCCAAGGGGCTACGGAGGTACGGCGCCGGCCCCGGTGGCCGACGGGGCCGGCGGCCGGGACGAGGTGCGGACGCCCTCAGTGGGCACCCCCGGGCACCACGAGCGCGTCGAGCACCCGGCGCATCGTCCGCCGGAACACCGCCTCCCCGCCGTCCGAGGACTCCGCCGTCGCCCGCGCGGCGTCGGCCTGCCCCGCCTGCCCGGCCAGTGCGGCCGCCAGGTGCGGGTGCTCCCCTCCGGCGGCGGCACCGGCCAGGTACGCCGCCTGTGCCGCCCGTCGCCCGGCATCTGATGCGGGGCCCTGCTGCTCCGTACGGGCGAACTGCGCGACCAGCGCGTTCATCACGGCGACCACCTCCAGCTGAACCGGCCCCGGCAGTCCGGTGGGCGCGAGGGCCCGCAGCGCGTACTCCAGGTACGCCAGCCCGCACGGGCCCAGCCGGAGCGGCTCCGGAGGCACGTCGACAAGCCAGCGGTGCCGCAGCAGGACGGCCCTGGTGCGCTCCGCCAGGCCCAGCAGATCCTCGGCGGGGCCACCGGACAGGGGGACACGCAGGTCGGTTTCGCCCGCCACCCTGTCCGTCATGAGGTCGAGCAGGTCGTCGCGACCGGCGACATAGCGGTAGAGGGACGACTGCCCCACGCCCAGTTCCCGGGCGACCCGACGCATCGACACCGCCGCGAGCCCCTCCCGGTCCGCGAGGGCGACGGCCGCCGCCGCCAGTTCCGTACGGCTGTGCCCGGCGGCCGGGCCCCGTGCTCCGCGCTCGGGGCGCGTCCACACGCTGACCGGCTGCTGCGTCACCTCGTCCACTCGTCCGCTCCGCCCTTCCGGCCTTCCCCGTTCGGGGTGCGCACCCCTATAAAACTGCGAACATCGATCGCAGTTACAGGGAGGCTCCGATGACCACGTCCCCCACCCCCCTCTGGGGGCCCACCCGCTTCGCCGAGAACGGCCCCGTCCGCCTCGCCTTCGACGCCCTGAACGAGGGCGCGGACGGCGAGCCGCTGCTCGTCGCCACCGGCCTCGGAGCGAACCGTCACTGGGTACCCGACGGGCTGTGCCGGATGCTCGCCGCGGAGGGCTTCGCCGTCGCCCGGTACGACCAGCGCGACGGCGGCGAGTCGACCCACCTGCCGCCGCCGCCCACCGCCGCCCGGAACCCGATCTCCGCACTGCTCGCCAAGGGTTCGGGCCGTGGCCGTGCCCCGTACACGGCCGAGGACATGGCGGACGACGCGGTCGCCGTCATGAACGACCTGGGCTGGAGGTCCGCGCACCTGGTGGGCGTCTCGCTCGGCGGCGCCGTCGTCCAGCGCGTCGCCCTGCGCCACCCGGACCGCGTCCGTACGCTCACGACCGTGAGCGCCGTCCCCGGCGACGCCGCCGGGCTGCGGGCACTGCGGTACGTACGGCTGGGCACCCTGGCGAAGTTCGCCCGACTGAAGTTCCCCGACACACGTGAAGGGGCGATCGAGGCGGGCGTCGCCGTGTCCCGCCTCCTCGCCTCCCCGTACCGCCCCTTCGACGAGCGGGCGGCCCGCGCCGCAGCCGAGGGCAACGCCGACCGCGGCATCCACGACCGGCAGGCCCAGAGCCGGCAGATCGGCGCGCGCTGGCACGGTCCGCCGATCGGCGCCGTCGACCGGCCGACCCTCGTGCTCCACGGCGCGGACGACCCGCTCATCAAGCCCCGCGCGGGCAGGGCCGTCGCCGCGCGCATCCCGGGCGCGCGTCTGCTCGTGCTGCCCGGCGTCGGCCACGAACTGCCCGAACCCGCCTGGCCCGCCCTCGCCACGGAGATCCGCAGGCACGCCGACAGCGCATCCCGGACGCCCGGAGCCATGCCGGGCGTCCGGGAACAATGAGCTGCACGCGAATCCCGCGGACTCCGAGCTGGGACCGGTTCGAGATCCGGACGCTCGACGCGCATGTCCGAAATCGCGGGCATCGCCCGCCGCACACTGAGCCCGTGCCTCGTGCCCCGTGCCTCGTGCCCCGTGCCTCGTGCCCCGTGCCTCGTGCACTGAGCCCGTGCCCCGTGTGTGCTCCCTGCTTGTGGGCGCGGTTCGCTGAGAAGGCCCCGTGTTCCGTCCTTGGCGGCGTGCTGAGGAGGGCACCGCGCCCCGTGCGTGCGGGCCCGGCGTGCTGAGAAGGGCACCGTGTCGCGTGCGTGAGGGTGCGCCCTGCTGGGAAGGGCACGTGTCCCGTCCTTGCGGGCGCGGCCTGCTGCGGAGTGCCCCTCCCGAGACCGTCAGGGCGCGTCACGCAACCGCAGAAGGTACGTCGCCGTCAGCGCGACGGCGCGGTCCTCGTCGTTCGACAGCTCCGCGAGGGCACGTGAAGCCGTCGGGCCGGGGACGTCCGCCAGCGCCTGGGTCAGGCGTCCGCGCGCGGACGCCTCCGTGGCCCGGAGGGACAGGCGGCCGACGAGATCCCTCGCGATGCGCTCCGCCGTCGCGGCGTCCCTGGCCGCCAGCAGGCTCAGCGCGTCGGCGGCATCGGTGTCGTTCCTGCCCGCCACGACCATGTCGACCAGCGTCGGCACCGTGTCGGTGACCCCGCGTGCCGCGAGCGCGGGCGCCGCGTGTCCGCGGACCACCGGGTCGGGGTGCGCCAGTGCCTCCCGCAACCGCGCGTCCGCCGCGGCGCCGGGCAGTGCGGCCAGAGCCCGGACAGCGCGTTCGCGCACGGCCGCCACCGGCGAACCGAGAGCCTCCGCCAACAGTGCCGAACCGTCCCCCGCCGCACGCGCGAGCGCCCAGCGCAGGGCCCCGGCGACGTTCGGGTCCGTCTCCGCGAGGGCGGCCTCGACCAGGGCCTCCACCGGCGCCTCGTCGTGCGACGAGGCAGAGGACGCCGAGGACAGGGCCGCGCGCTGGCGTGCGGCGGGACTCGTCGAACCCAGTGACCGCAACAGCGACACCACTTGGAGTACGTCCTCCCAGCCGGCGGGCTCCGCCCTGTCGATCCGGTGCAGCCGCGTCAGCAGCTCCGTCTCCGCCGCGATGCGTTCGCGGGTCCGGCGGACGAGGTCGCCGACGAGTGCGGAGGGCGTGAATCCGGGATCGTCGAGGGCGCGCCCGACCTCCCGCAGCGACAGGCCGAGCGACCGCAGGCTCTCCACGTGCAGGATCCGCCGGATGTCCGCGTCCGCGTACTCCCGGTACCCGGAACCGGTGCGCCCCGACGGCCGCACCAGGCCCAGGGATTCGTAGTGCCGGAGCATGCGGGCACTGACTCCCGAGCGCCGCGCCACCTCACCGATCAACACACCCTCATCGTCCTCTCTCGCCGCACCGCCGCCCCCGCCGGGAACCTCGGACACACCCGCTCCGCGGATCTCCGCCCCACCCTCCCTGCCGAGCGCCCTCACCCACACACCCGCTCCGCGGATCTCGGCCCCACCCTCCTGGTCGAGCGCCCCCACCCAACCACCCGCTCCGCGGATCTCCGCCCCACCCTCCCCCCGCCGAGCGCCCCGCCCCCACCGTCCCGTCATGGGCGTCAGCTCCCGTCGTCCCCGTCGAGATCTCCCGCCCCGCCCAGCGCCACGAGCCTCAGCGCCTCCGCGACCGCGCTCTCGAACCCCGCCTCCGGGTCCCGCAGCAGCCGCCGTGTGGCGAGTGCGTGCGCGCGTACCTCCGGGTCGGCGGTCGCCGTCGCCGTACGCACCGCCGGAACCATCGCTTCCCCGAGCGCGACCAGAGCACGGCTGAGGCTCAGCCGCGTGTCCCGCCCGCCCCGGCCGAGCTGCGTCGCCAGCACTGCGGCGAGGTCCGCCTCCCCGCCCGCCGGTACGAGCACGACCGCGGCCCGCCAGGCGCTCCGCGCCACCTCGTCGTCGGCGTCGCACAGAAGCTCCCGCGAGAGAGCCGGCCACGCCCGCCGGTCCCCGAGCTTGGACAGCGTGTGCAGCGCCTGACTCCGTGCCTGCCCCCGCTCCGACCGCACCTCGGCCATCAGCGCCGGCAGCGTCAGGGAGACCGGATGCCGGGTGAGCGCCCAGGTCAGCATGTCCCGTACGAGAAATTCGGGCTCGCTCGCACACCGTGCGACGAGCGGTTCGACGAAGCCCGGGTCGGGCGTCGACCCCATCGCCAGGGCTGCCCGCAGCCGTACGGACGCGTGCGCGTCGCCCAGCGCCCGGAGCGCTCGTGCCGCCGGTGTCTCCTCTTCCGTGGTCGTCATCGTGACCACCTCCTCGCCGAGCAGTGAAGACCTTGTCACCGTGTCAAGGTCAACCGGTGTGACTGAGCGCCATAGATGGCGGACTTCGCCAACTGAAGTGCGCGAGTACTGACGAGCCTCATCCACGTACATGCACCAAGCCGTCCGACGGCGAGACGTCTCGATGAGGCGGCAGGTTGTATGGCCATGATGGGCATGCTTTCGACTCTGACCTGCACGGGAGTCGCATGGGTTGCGTCAACGCCTTTTGCCCACATGCCTCTCACACGATTGCAGGGGTGGGAAGACTGCCAGCGTGGTGTGCGCGGGGGCAGGATTCCGGTGGGAACGACAGACGGATGCTTGTACTGAGGCGCTTCGGGAGTCTGCTGCGAACCTGATTGCTTTGAATCAGCTGGCTTAGGAGACGAGGGGGCGGCCAGCGGGCGAGCCAGCTGGTGCGGTTGCGGCTATCAACTGGCGGCCGCGGCAAGACACTCTGGTAATGGCGAGTCTCGTGGCCGACCTTGGACTCGCCCACGCAGCTCATGCGATTGACGAGCAGATCTGGCGCACTCATCTTGCTCCAGTCCGCCAGGCATCCACGCAGGAGCGCTGGTTTGAGCTATGAGGCATTGTTGAGGGCCGCCAGTCCTTCACCGCAGTTGCCCGCCGCCGATTGTCTGTCCGGGACCGGTACCGAGCCGACTTCACGGTCGGCCGGACCCGAACGATCCGGTGTGGGTACTTCCGGCACCCCCGCCGCCTGTGCCGGACAAGGCGTGAGTGGAGGGATGCCGCAGCGTAGTTGGACAGGACCTAGTTTTGTAGGGCAAGCCTCACGAACTTGCGCCAACAGTGCGGAAAATCTTTCCTCAGTTGCAGAAACTTTTCCTCTTTCGCGCCTTCTCGCAGTGCGAACCATGCTGATACGCCGTACTCATCTTCTCTGACTTCGCGTGCCAGACCTGCAAATTGTGTGGACGAGCCGCTGGATTCAAGTATCCGGTCGATAGCTTCGTAGTAGCGGCGAATAACGCGTTTCCGTCCTTCGGTGACAGCCTCGAAATTTATGCAGGAGAGAACGTCGAGCGTTGCCTCGCCCATAGGGTCGAAGTCATTATCTAGAAACCGTGGAGCCAGGTATCCTGTAGCCGTGTCCAGGATTAGGTGATCCCATGGGTCAACTTGGGTCGGATCGATGATAAGTGGCGCACCCGTTGGATCAAGCGGGAATCGCTTGCCCTTCCTCCTGTTGCACTCTGGGCACACCCAGATGAAGTTGACCCACTTGAATGCCTTGGTGAAGTCGATGCCGATTGGGATGAAATGATCAACATCGGCTGAACGTGAGTCACAACAGTAGAGGCATCTTTGGCGGATACCTACAGCACTTTTCAGTGCGTCGACCACAACCTTACTCTTCACCGACTTTCGGTATTTATTCCATTCCCCCCTGGCCTTTTCTTGAGAAGTTGCTAGTCTCTGACGCTTGAAGAGTTCTTGGCGTGCCTGGAGAGGGATTTCCCCTCTCTCGATCCTCCGCAATTTCCCCCCTTCCTCTCTGTTTAATCGGCAAAAAGTGAGAGCTGATTCAACTCTAGCTCCTCGTTTTTGCTGAGCCTTCCAGAGAGCTGTTTGGCGCGAAGGCGAGAGTGCTGTCGGTTTGCCATTACTGCCCTTGGTGACCTGGTGTGAGGCATGCCGAATGCTGGTGAAATAAGGATCTGGTCGGGCTTTCCCGCGATGACTCGGTTGAAGTCGTTTTCGTCAAGTCGGAAAGGGATCTCGCCCGACCCAGGCTGAGCCATGTGGTAAATGCGGCCGCGATCCGCAGCCTGGCAGACGAGTGGGCTGTGGGTAGTGACGATGAACTGAACCAGCGGGAAGTGCTTTTTCAGCCAGAACCCGATTTCCCTCTGCCAAGCTGGATGAAGATGCGAGTCGACTTCATCGATAACTACAACACCGGGACGGTTTACATAAGAAGACCCGTCTTCACTCTTCGAGGTTAGATCTACGGCTCCATATACATCTACCATGTGTCGGAAGATATCGATGAGCATCGCCAGAGCTGACCTGTAGCCTTCACTCATGTCGGCCAGGGGCATGTCCCGTCCGGCTGAGTCGGTCAACCAAATCCCCTCGGAGTTGACGCCCCGGACGGAAACCCCTTGGCGCAAGAAGTCATCATTTAGGATCTCAAGTAGGCTATCGAGGGCAATCTTTTCTGACTCTTGCTTTTCAAGTTTCTTGTAGTTGAGCTGCTTCACCCACTGTTCGCACTCGCCGAGCGTCGCGTCTTCCTTGAATAGAGTTGCAAACCTTGGAACACGACCAGGGATCACCATAAGGCGCTGGGCGTCGGGGGAACTTCCGTACAGGCGCCGAAATGGACCGTACCCTAGCGAAAACCATCCGGGAGTTCCGACCGACCATGGTCCATTGAACGCCCCTTTCTTCTTGTTTCGGTAGACGTCGGCAGAGGAGATTGCCCAAGAGCTACTCTCCCGCTTGAATTCGATCTCTGCCCAGAATGTGTTCTGGACGCGAAACCCTCCCTTGGCTGTCCGGTCGAAGTCGTGGTGCGGTTTTACTTCGACCGAAATCGAGCCATTATCTTGCCCTTCCGTAACCCATCCGCGCAGGTCGGGAATTAGAACGCGAGAATCGTCAGGTCCAAGAAGGGCCATGCAGAGAGATTTCAGAAAGGCAGTCTTTCCTGAGCCATTATCGCCGGTTATTACGGCCCAACCCGCATGCTTCCCATCGTTTCCTGAAAAGTCTAGTTCCGCCTCCGTGAACCCCTTGATATTCCTCAGAGCCACTCGCTCTACATACATGCCGCCCCCTGGATAATGGCTAGGTAGGATCGGTGCGCACCCGTGCCGATAGCATAGATGCGATCTGCGTGTACGCACTGCCCAAACTGCGTGTCTCTCTGCAAGGTCGGCGACGCGTGGCACATGGTCGCGATGGCGGCACGTTCAAGGCGCGCGTATGGGTATCGGCCTGCCTGCCGGCTCCGGTGCCACCCTGCCTCCCTTTCGTCTCCACTCGGAGGGCGTGTATCACCACTCTCCGCCCACTACGATCGCCTGAAATGCGCAGCCCCAGCCCGGAGCCTTCCAGTTGGCGGGCAGGGTACTTGACTCTGCCTCTGACCTGTGGGGCTTTCCCGGGAAGCTGTACGAGAAGCGGCTTGGGCGGGCTGTGCTGGGTACATGGAAGCTTCGGTCTGCACACAGGACGTCGAGGCGGGGTCGGTGTGGTCGCACAGCTGCACCTTGGATGATCTCCTCGCGACGTACGTCCTTGACCCTGCGGCAGGCGCGTGTCTGGAGTCGGGGCCGGGGTGGACGCGCCGGTGGAAGACGGTGTGGAGAGCGTCCCAGGCGGAGGTGACCTGCCCGGTCCAGGACTTGGCCGTTTTCCCGGTGCTGGCCTCGGTGCCGGTACGCGGCTTCACCTGGCGGGCGCGGCAGCGTCATCGGCCGGGACTGGCATACACGCTGACCACGGGCCGGATGCACGGTTTCGAGAGCCTGGCCGAGCGTCGCCTGCTGCTGGCCCTGGACTTTCTGGACGGTGTCGAGGAGGTGTTGTCCCAGCCGTTCAGGCTGAAGTTCATCACAGTCGAGGGCGCCAAGGACCACACCCCGGATTTCCTGGTCCTGCTGCCCGGGACGGCGGTGCTGGTCGACGTCCGGCCCGGCCATCTGATCAAGGACAAGGACCTGGTGAAGTTCGCGGCGGCCGAGCGGGCGGCGGCAGCAGCGGGATGGCGCTACCTGGTGGTGACCGGCTGGCGCCGTCACGTGACCGCCGGACTGGACGCGCTGTCGGCCCGGCGGCGGCCGATGGCCGACCGTCTCGGGCTGCACGGTGAACTGCTGGGTCTGGTCGCCGAACGTCCGCGACGGTTCGGTGAACTGGTGGAGGAGACGTCGCTGCCGGCGGTCGCCCGTGCACACGCCCTTCATCTGCTCTGGCACCGGCGGCTGGCAGTGGATCTTGCCCAGCCGCTGGGTGATGCCGCGTGGGTCTATCCGGTGGGAGGCCGTGATGGGTGAGGAGCGCCAGCCGCAGCGGGCCGAGGACTTGCATGGCCATGACCTGACGCGGGCTCAGATCCGGGCGGCGCATCTGCTGGAGGCGCAGACCGGTTACCGCAGCGGCAGCCGGTATTGGGCGCTTTCGGGAGAGCCGAGGCCCGAGTACGACCCGGAGCACACCACGCTGACGGAGCGGCGCAGGGCAAAGGCGGCCGAGCTGAAGGGGCTGGACCGGCGGGAGGCCAAGCAGCTGGGGCTGGAGTGGATCAGCCAGCGGACGCTGGAGCGGATGGCCGCCCAGTACGCCGAGCACGGGCTGATGGGGGTGGCGGACGGGCGGTGGACGCCGCCGTTGCGGGGCTGGCGGACGGTCACTGATCAGGTCGCCGAGGCGATCCGGGCCGTCCATGCCGAGTGCGAGCACCGCTCCAGGGTGAGCATGAAGACCAAGGAGCGGATGATCCACCAGTACGTGCGCGAGAGGTTCGGCCCGGCGGAGGAGGAGAGGATCCCGCATTACACGACGCTCGCGAAGATCTGGAAGGAGTGGTTCGGGCCGCAGGGCGCGCGCCAGCGCTATGTCCGTTCGGCCGCGGCGGTGGAGACGGGCAAGGCGAAGGTCGTGGTGACCCGGCCTGGGCAGGTGGTCGCGCTGGACACCACGCCGTTGCCGGTGAAGGTCCTAGACGACGTGTTTGGTGCCCCGATCACCGTGCATCTCACGCTGGCTTTGGATGCCTACTCGCATTCCCTGGTCGCCTTCCGGCTCACGCCGGTGTCTGAGTCGTCGGTGGAGGTGGCGATGCTGCTGCGGGATGTGCTGCTGCCGCTGCCAATGCGCCCGGACTGGGATGAGGAACTGGAATGGTCCTACCCCTGTGTCCCGGCCGCGCTGGTGGCGGAGTTCGCCGGGCATCCGGTGGCGGGGCTGCCGTTCTTCGCGCCGGAGACGGTGACGGCCGATCACGGGGGCGTCTACAAAAACCATCATGTCGTCGCTGTCGCCCGCCAGTTGGGGATCGATTTGCTACCGGCCCGCGCAATGCGACCGACCGACAAGGCCGCCTGCGAGCGCGCCTTCGCCGGAATCCAGTCCCTGCTGTTGGAGTTGCTGCTCGGCTACCGCGGTGTCGATGTCGCCGATCGCGGCGCCGACCCGGAAGGGGACGCGGTCTGGACGCTGTCGCAGATGGAGCACCTTCTGGCCACCTGGATCGTCTCGGTGTGGCAAAAGCGCAGGCTGGACCAGAGTGCGCCGGCGTGGGACCCGGGTGGGCGGCACAGCCCGAACACGCTCTTTGCCGCTGCGGCGGCCCGTGACGGGATCAGCCTGGAGATCCCTGAACCGGAGTTGTACTTTGAGCTGTTGCCCACCCACTTAGTGAAGATCGACGCCCGGCGCGGGGTGAAGATCGGCGGACTTTGGTACGGCGGCACTGACCCAGCGCTCGATCCCTATCGTGGCCGGCGTTCGGGGCGCAGTGGACGGCACGCGGGCAAGTGGGCGATCCACCGCGATCCGCGCGACTGCCGTCAGGTCTTCTTCGAAGATCCTTTTCAGCCGGGCTGTTGGAGTGCACTGGACTGGAACGGTCTGCCGCCCGGAGACGACGTTCTGGCCTTCTCCGATGCACGGGTGGGCGAGCTTCTCGCCCAGGCTGCCCGCGCCGGCCTGAGGCCACTTGACGACCGGGAACTGCTTCCGGTGCTGCTGAAACTGCTGGCCACGCGGACTCCGGTGAATCAGTGGCCGACCCAGATGACCACGACGGAGAAGGCCGATAGGGCTCGCGAACTGGCCCGGGCACGGTCGGCCGCAGCCGACCGGCCGTCCAGCCCGATCACAGTCCTTCCCGAACCAGCCCAGCCGGCCGAGCTAGCCGCATCCACCCGCCGGGCCGTCACCGCCGACCGGCAGCGGCGCCGCCAGGCGGCTCTTTCCTCAAGGCCACCGACCCCGCCGCCCCTGCTCGGCGAGGCACTGCGGGAACGCAGCTTCTTCCTGCTGCCCGGCGGCCAGGACGACGAGCCGGACCCGGAGCAGGGATGAGTACGTTCGGGTCGCCTGCGTTCTTTCGTCCCGGGCCGCCGCCGATGCGGGACACCCTCCCGCACTGGCAGAACTGGGTGGCCACCCGGAACACCTTCGAGCCCGCACCGCAGCTGAGGCTGGCTGAGTGGAGGCACTTGAGCCCACAAGACAAGGCGCTGCACGATCTGCACCGCGCGGTAACCCACGCCAACCTGCCGCTGCTACAGACCCCGATGAGCCTGGCCGTCACGAAACTGCTGCGCGGCCGCGTCCAGAGCAACGCGGTCAAGCGAAAGCCGACCACCTTGTCCGGTCTGATGATCACTGGCGGCGGCTATCAGGGGAAGACTGAGACGGCATGCGAGTGCCTGGCCACGTTCGAGGAGGACTGGCTGGCCCTACACCACTACCTCAACCCCCAGACCGTCCCCGGCACCCGAGACCTCCACGTTCCCGTCGCCTACGTACAGACGCCGGTGACCGCGAAGCCCAAGAGCCTCTGCAAAGCCATCCTTCACTTCTACGACGCTGAGGTGAATCCACGCATGGACCTGCCCGATCTGATCCGTCAGGTCGCACTGTCCCTGCGTGAACACGGAACAAGAGCCTTGCTCCTGGACGACATTACGAGGCTCCGCATGCATCGCGCCGATGACCAAGACACCCTCGATCTGATCCGGGCATTCATGAGCATGAACGTGACCCTCGTACTGGTCGGCGTCAACATCCACGGCGCCGGCTTGCTGCGGGAAGGGCGCCATGACCCGCGCACCGGCCAAGTCGCCTTCCCACCTTCCCGGCACAAGGTGGTAAACGGAGAGGAAGCGACACAGACCGAGCGGCGCTTCGACGTGGCCGAACTCGACCGCTTCCGCTACGACACCGACGCGCAGATCATGGCCTGGACTGACCACCTCGCCGGTGTCGAGGGCCACCTTCGCCTACTCAAAGCCAAGCCGGGCATGCTCACTTCGGGCACCATGCCCGAGTACTTCTACGAGCGCACCGACGGTGTGGTCGGCCTCCTGGAGCGGCTGGTCGAGGACGGCTGCCGGGAAGCCCTCGACTCCGGCGCCGAATGCCTGACCGAGCCGCTGCTGGATGGCATCGCCATCACCCTCAATTCTGCCGATGGCCGAGACCTGGGCGCCGGGGAGATCCCCGACATCCCTGAGCCGAAGGAATGGAAGCGGAGCAGCAGCCGGACCCGTCCGAGGAACACCGTCCTCGACGACCAGGGCCCGGCCGCAGGGACCGGGAGCTAAGGATGCGTCCCCTGCCCCGAAGCCTTGACCCGCTGCCGGGGGAGTCCCTGCCCGGCTATGTCTTGCGGCTCGCCCACCGGCTTGACCTCGCACCCTCTGACGTGGCCCGGCGCACTGGCCTGCTGCCCGCGGGCAGCCAGCGCCTCGTCCGCCTCAGCTACCAGCTTTTGATCAACCCAGCACCGGACATTCTCGCCGACTTCGCCGCCTCGACCCGGCTCAGCTACGAAGAAGCCGCCGCGCTAACACTGACCGACCTGCGCGACCACTATCCGCCCTTGGCCCTCAGCCTCAGACAGCCCCTGGGCGCCGGGCATCGCAGCCTCGACCACTGGCTCTTAACCGGCTTCCCCCGCTACTGCTCCCAATGCCTGGCCGGAGACGGATCCGCCATCCAGCAGGCCCACGGCGGCCCCTGGAAGAAGGAATGGCACCTCGCAGTCGTCTTCTCCTGCCTTGAGCACGAGTGCTTCCTGAAACACCAGTGCCCCACCTGCCACCGCCCCGACAAACGACTGGCAGGTGGTCCGTTGCTGATCCGGCCCGGTGCCCGCCGCCTGCACCCCACCCAATGCCGCTTCCCCGCACCCGACTCGGGACGCGGAGCGCAGGGAAAAGCCTGCGCAACCCGGCTCGACCTCACCGAGACCCTGATCCGGCCCAGCCGAAAACTCCTCGACATCCAGCGCGACATCCTGAGCGGACTCGACCCTGCCCTGCCCGGAGCCCTCACCACCGAGAGCTTGACCGACCTGCGGATGGTCGTGGGCTTCATCGCCGCCTCATGGCCCCGGTCCCGCTACCTACTCGACGTCGACCTCGTGGATTCCGTGAACACGTACTTCCAGGCGGGAAAGTCTCCCGCCGACAGGCACTACAGGGTGAGCCTGATGAACACGGCACCGGCGGACGCCGCGGTCTGCGGCGCACTGCTCGGCGTTGCCGACTCTCTGCTGTTTGCCACGAACTCCTGGCAGCGGATCATGAGCCTGTTCGAGGTCTCCTTCGACACTCACGACAGCCGCATGTCCTGGTTCCGCTTCTACGACCGCCACAAACACACCTGCTCACAGCGACTGCATGAAATCTTGAAACCGCTGGTCAATGCCACTCCGGCCACTGCCGACCGGTTCGTCCCCCGCGGCCCAGGGTTCGCACCCCACCACATCCCGGCCTTCTTGGAACAGGACTGGCACGAGCGATTCGTCCAGCCGGCCAACATCCCCCTCGATGAACGACTTGTCCGCCGCTGCGCGGCCATCCAACTCGTCCGCCGGGCCGCCCACTGCGACACCCGCGAAGCGGCTCTCCTGCTGGGCATCCCAACGGACAAAGTTCCCCGAGGCATCGACGACGACCGCTTCTGGATCGGCGCCAAGGACGCCCCTACAGACTTCCGCATTGCCATGACCGAACTCGGCCTGCACCTGGGCGAGAACACCGACCGGCTGCCCGACTACCAACGGCGGCGGGACGCCCTGCGGGACTGGGTCCTCCCTCAAAATGACTGGCGGGACGTGACCGCCCAGCTCCCCAGGACCTTCGGAAAGCAGCCCGTTCTCGACGACCGCAAGCGCCAGGTCGCCTCCATCTTCATCTGGACCCGTGTCACCGGCGGCGAACACCTCTTCGCTCCCCGCCCCCTCGAACAGACCCAGCCTCAGCACATCCGGCGGGCCTGGGCCGCACGGCGCCCTACCACCTGGCACCAACTCGCCGGTCGACCGGATCCGGGCCCGCACTACGCGACGCTTCGGCGTCTCCTCAGCAAATACGCCGACGACCTGGTCAAAAGAGTCGACGCCGGCGCGCTCCTCGCCAACTGAATTCCTCAGCCCCGCCAACTCAGCCGCTCACCCGCCACCTGAAGCGCTCAGTCACAACCGGAGCGCCGCCCAGCGCCGCATCTCTTTGCATAAACCTGCGTGTGTACGTATAGTCATGCCATCGGCGAGGAGGGTTTTCGATGGTGGTACGGGCAGCGGTGGCAGGGGCGAGTGGATATGCGGGGGGTGAACTCCTGCGCTTCCTCCTCGCGCATCCCGGCGTCGAGATCGGCGCGCTGACCGGGCACTCGAACGCGGGGCAGCGGCTCGGGGCGCTCCAGCCGCATCTCGGTCCGCTCGCGGACCGCGTCCTGGAGCCGACCAGCCCGGAGGTGCTCGCCGGTCACGACGTGGTGTTTCTCGCGCTGCCGCACGGGCAGTCGGCCGCGGTGGCCGAGCAGCTCGGCGAGGAGGTGCTGGTCGTGGACATGGGCGCCGACTTCCGGCTGACGGACGCGGCGGACTGGGAGGCGTTCTACGGTTCCCCGCACGCCGGTACCTGGCCGTACGGCCTGCCGGAACTGCCCGGCGCGCGTGCCGCGCTGGCGGGGAGCCGGCGCATCGCGGTGCCGGGGTGCTACCCGACGGCCGTCACCCTCGGTCTCTTCCCCGCGTACGCGGCCGGCCTCGCGGAGCCGGAGGCGGTGATCGTCGCCGCGTCGGGCACCTCCGGCGCGGGCAAGGCGGTCAGGCCCCATCTGCTGGGTTCGGAGGTCATGGGTTCCATGTCCCCCTACGGCGTGGGCGGCGGCCACCGGCACACCCCCGAGATGATCCAGAACCTGAGCGCGGTCGCGGGGGAGCGGGTCACCGTCTCCTTCACGCCGACACTGGCCCCCATGCCCCGCGGCATCCTCGCCACCAGCAGCGCCAGGGCCAGGCCCCACGTGACGTACGAGGCGGTCCGGGCCGCCTACGAGAAGACCTACGCCGACGAGCCGTTCGTCACGCTGCTGCCCGAGGGGCAGTGGCCCGCGACCGCTTCCGTGTACGGGTCCAACGCCGTACAGGTCCAGGTCGCACACGACACCGCCGCGCACCGCATCGTCGTCGTCAGCGCGATCGACAACCTCGCCAAAGGCACCGCCGGCGGCGCGGTGCAGAGCATGAACATCGCCCTGGGACTGGACGAGTCCGCAGGACTTTCCTCGATTGGAGTCGCACCGTGAGCGTCACGGCAGCACAGGGATTCACCGCGGCGGGCATCGCCGCGGGAATCAAGGCCAACGGAAACCCGGACCTGGCCCTCGTGGTCAACACCGGGCCGCGCCGGGCCGCCGCGGGCGTCTTCACCTCCAACCGCGTCAAGGCCGCCCCCGTCCTGTGGTCCGAGCAGGTCGTCAGGGGCGGGGAGGTCTCCGCCGTCGTCCTCAACTCCGGCGGCGCCAACGCCTGCACGGGCCCGCGGGGATTCCAGGACACCCACGCCACCGCCGAGAAGGTCGCCGAGGTCCTCAGCGCGGCCGGAACGGAGACCGGCGCGGGCGAGGTCGCCGTCGCGTCCACCGGACTCATCGGCATCCTCCTCCCCATGGACAAGCTGCTCCCCGGCATCGGGACGGCCGCCGCCGAACTCTCCGCGCACGGCGGCGAGAAGGCCGCCATCGCCATCAAGACCACGGACTCCGTCCACAAGACCGCGGTCGTGGAGGGCGCCGGCTGGACCGTCGGCGGGATGGCCAAGGGCGCGGGCATGCTCGCCCCGGGCCTGGCCACCATGCTCGTCGTGCTGACCACCGACGCGGACGTGGAGACCCCGGTACTCGACCGCGCGCTGCGCGACGCCACCCGGCAGACCTTCGACCGCATCGACTCCGACGGCTGCATGTCGACCAACGACACCGTGCTGCTGCTCGCCTCCGGCGCGTCCGGCACCGCCCCCGGGTACGACGAGTTCGCGGCGGCCGTGCGCAGCGTCTGCGACGACCTCGCCCGCCAGCTCATCGGCGACGCCGAGGGCGCCAGCAAGGACATCCGGATCGAGGTGATCAACGCGGCCACCGAGGACGACGCCGTCGAGGTCGGCCGGTCCATCGCCCGCAACAACCTCCTCAAGTGCGCCCTGCACGGCGAGGACCCCAACTGGGGCCGGGTGCTCTCCGCCATCGGCACCACGAAGGCCGCCTTCGACCCGGACGCGCTCAACGTCGCCATCAACGGCGTATGGGTCTGCAAGAAGGGCTCCGTCGGGGACGACCGCGACCTCGTCGACATGCGCTACCGCGAGATCAGGATCACCGCTGACCTCGCCGAGGGCTCCGAGTCCGCCGTCATCTGGGCGAACGACCTCACCGCCGACTACGTCCACGAGAACAGCGCGTACTCCTCATGAGCACCGGAGCGGGCAACCCCGCCGCGAGCGGCCCGGCGGAGCGCACTCCCGCCGCGAGCAGCACCCGCAAGCACACCGCCCTGCCCAAGGCGCAGATCCTCATCGAGGCCCTGCCCTGGCTCACCCGCCACCAGGGCAAGACCGTCGTCATCAAGTTCGGCGGCAACGCCATGGTCGACGAGGACCTCAAGGCGGCCTTCGCCCAGGACGTCGTCTTCCTGCACCACGCCGGCCTCAAGCCGGTCGTCGTGCACGGCGGCGGCCCCCAGATCAGCAGGCAGCTCGACGCCGCGGGCATCGTCAGCGAGTTCAAGGCCGGCCTGCGCGTCACCACGCCGGAAGCGATGGACGTCGTACGCATGGTCCTCGCGGGCCAGGTCCAGCGCGAACTGGTCGGGCTGCTCAACCAGCACGGCCCGCTCGCCGTCGGCCTCACCGGCGAGGACGCCCACACCATCACCGCCACCCAGCACTTCCCGCAGATCGACGGCGCGGCCGTGGACATCGGCCGGGTCGGCGAGATCACCGCGATCGACACGGGCGCCATCAAGGCGCTCCTGGCCGACGGCCGCATCCCGGTCGTCTCCTCGATCGCCCGCTCCCAGGACGACGGACATGTCTACAACGTCAATGCTGATACGGCGGCTGCGGCACTCGCTGCGGCGCTGGACGCCGAAACGCTGATGGTCCTCACCGACGTCGAGGGCCTCTACGAGGACTGGCCCCACAGCGACGACGTCATCAGCCGCCTCACCGCCACCGAGCTGGAGAAACTCCTGCCCGAGCTGGCCAGCGGCATGGTGCCCAAGATGCAGGGCTGCCTGCACGCGGTACGCAACGGAGTCACCACCGCCCGCGTCATCGACGGACGGGTCCCGCACTCCATCCTGCTGGAGATCTTCACGGACGAGGGCATCGGCACGATGGTCGTGCCCGACGCGCAGCACGAACAGCACGCACAGGGGGAATCATGAGCAACGCCGACCTCACCGGACGGTGGCAGAACGCACTGGCCGACAACTACGGCACCCCGAAGCTCGCCCTCGTCCACGGCGAGGGCTCCCGGGTCCGGGACGCGGACGGCAAGGAATACGCCGATTTCGTCGGGGGCATCGCGGTCAACGCGCTCGGCCACGCACACCCCGCGATCGTCGAAGCGGTCTCCCGTCAGATCGCCTCCCTCGGCCACGTCTCCAACCTGTACGTCGCGGAGCCGCCCGTGGAGCTGGCCGAGAAGCTCATCCAGGGCTCCGGGCGCCCCGGCCGGGTCTACTTCTGCAACTCCGGCGCCGAAGCCGTCGAAGCGGCCTTCAAGATCGGCCGGCTCACCGGCCGCGGTCACATGGTCGCCACCACCGGCGGCTTCCACGGCCGGACCATGGGCGCCCTCGCCCTCACCGGGCAGCAGGGCAAGCGGGAACCCTTCCTCCCGCTCCCCGGCGACGTCACGCACGTCCCGTACGGAGACGTCGACGCGCTCCGCGCGGCGGTCACCGAGGACACGGCGCTGCTGGTCGTCGAACCCATCCAGGGAGAACTCGGCGTCGTCGTGCCGCCGCCCGGCTACCTGTTGGCCGCCCGTGAGATCACCCGCGCCACCGGCACGCTCCTGGTCCTCGACGAGGTCCAGACCGGCATCGGCCGCACCGGCCACTTCCTCGCCCACCAGGCCGAGGACGGCATCGACCCCGACGTCGTCACCCTGGCCAAGGGCCTCGGCGGCGGCCTCCCGCTCGGCGCGACGATCGCGTACGGCGAGGCCGCCGACCTCCTCAAGCCGGGTCACCACGGCTCCACCTTCGGCGGCAACCCCGTCGCCTGCGCCGCCGGAATCGCCGTCCTGGACACCCTCGCCGCCGACGGACTCCTGGACGCGACCAAACGCAAGGGCGAGAAACTGCGCGACGGAATCCAGTCACTCGGGCACCCGCTGGTCTCCCACGTCAGGGGGGCGGGTCTGCTCCTGGGTATCGTCTTGACCGAGTCCCTCGCTCCCCGAGTGCAGCAGGCGGCTCAGGACGCCGGTTTCCTGGTGAACGCGCCCGCCCCCGATGTCGTACGGCTGATGCCGGCCCTGACCATCGAGGACGACGTGCTGGACACCTTCGTGACGACCCTCCCCGGCATCCTCGACGAGGCGTACGCCGCAGCACACGGGGACCAACGATCCGGAGAATGACGCAGATGACCGAGGCCCAGGCGCGGGACAACGAACACGGCGGCAACGGCGGCCCCGCGGTACCGCAGACCCGGACCGCACGCCACCGCCGGATCGTGGACATCCTGAACCGGCAGCCGGTGCGCTCGCAGAGCCAGCTCGCCAAGCTCCTCAGCGACGACGGGCTGAGCGTCACCCAGGCGACGCTCAGCCGCGACCTCGACGAGCTCGGCGCGGTGAAGATCCGCAACACCGGCGGCGAACTGATCTACGCGGTTCCCAGCGAGGGCGGCTTCCGCACCCCGCAGGCCCCCCTCGGCGAGTCCGCCAAGGAGGAGCGGATGAGCCGCCTCGCCGCCGAACTGCTGATCTCGGCGGAGGCCTCGGCCAACCTCGTCGTCCTGCGCACCCCGCCCGGCGCCGCCCAGTTCCTGGCCTCCGCCATCGACCAGGCGGAACTGCGCGCCATCCTCGGCACCATCGCGGGCGACGACACGCTGATGCTGATCAGCCGCGACCCGGCGGGCGGCCAGGCACTGGCCGACCACCTGCTGAGGCTGGCGCAGAAGGAGCGCTGAGCGCCCGAGAGCCGACGGACGGCGCGCGGGAGGCCCACCGCACGGGGCGGCGGGCAGCACCTCCGCACGCCGGTCGCCGGAGACCGGGTCATCGTCGGGCGAGCGCGGTCGCCCCGCCCTCGGTCCCGATCGCCAGGTGCGGCCGACGGGCCGGATCGACCCACGCCAGGATCCGCCGCATGGCCTCCCTCGGCACCGACACGCAACCGGCCGTCGCCCCCGCCCGTTCACGTGCAGGAAGATGCCCGCGCCCCGCCCGCGTACCGGGTGCGCGTAGTTGTACCCGACGACCAGGGCGTACGCGTACTGGGTCCCGTACGAGTCCAGCTTCTCGGCCTCGCCCGGACGGCAGTCCTCCGGCAGCCCCTCCACCCACCGGTTGTACGACAGGGAAGCGTTGTCCTGGCACCACCAGGACTGCGGGCCGACCCGCCGGTAGCCGATCCGCGTCCCCTCCGGGGCCTCCTGCGTGCCGAAGCCGTACGGCAGGTCGTACAGCCCGGTCGGCGTCGTGTGCGTGCCCTGCACCCGCCGGGCGCCGTCCACCAGCCCCTTCGCGCCGAACCGGGCCGGCGCGCGCCCCGCCTCGACCCAGCGCCCGCGCCGCCGGTCCCACCAGCTCACCGTGCCCGTGGTCGCGCGCAGGTCGGCGGCGACGGCGGTGATCAGCTGGCGCCCGCCACCGGTGTCCGCCATCCGCGTGGGCAGCGGATCGTTGCCCGTTCCGCCTCCGGCGAGAGCGAGAACGGCCAGCAGAACGGAAGCGGCGGCGGTGCGCAGAATGGTCACCCCCCGACGTTAGGCACTCTCACCCCCGCAACGGCGGAAGCGGCAACGGCAAGCCGCCTCAGTGCTTCAGCGCCCGCGTGGCCGCGCGGACGACGGCGCGGGACGGGTCGTCGAGCAGAGGGAGCAGATCGTTCGCGAAGGTCAGGTCCAGCGCCCGCAGCCCGGCGACGGCGTGCGCGCGGACCTGGGGGAGCGGGTGGGCGAGCAGCGGGCGCAGCAGCGCGCCGTCCCGCTTGCGCTCGCCGCACTCGCCGAGCCCCGCTGCCGCGGCGGCGGTCGTGCGGTCGAACCGGTCGGGTTCCGCGCACAGTTGCCGGTAACGGGGCGCCGGGTCGACGCCGTGCCGCCGCAGCACCCAGCGCGCGCAGGCCCGCACGACCGGGGCGCGGTCGGTGAGGAAGGGCGCGGCCCGGTCGGGCAGGCCGAGCCGGTGGAGAGCGGTCACGCCGGTGGCGCGGACGCGCGGCTGCCGGGAGCCGAGGAGCAGGTCAAGGACCTCGCCCGTGGCCGCACCGGCGGGCAGCGCGACGGCAGCCGCCCGGGCGAACCGGTCCTGTACGACGACGTCGCAGCCGGTCGCCGCGAAGAGAGCGAGCTGCAAGGGCGCGAACACGCCCCGCTCCACGGCGACCTGAGCGGCCGTGCGCTGCACCCGGCGGTCAGGTGCGTCGAGGCATCCGGTGAGGAACCCGCCTCCGGCGTCGCGCAGGCGCTGCTCCACCAGGTCCCGCGCGGGTTCGCCGTGGCGGCGGGTGGCGGTGCGTGCGACAACGGCCGCGACGTCGCAGAAGGCGTCGACGGACAGGGAGGGCAGCGCCGTGCGGAGGAGAGCGAGCGCCCGTGTGCGTACCGGAGCCACCCAGTCCGTGCAGCGGACGGCCACCAGCGGCAACAGCCCCGGAGCCCCGGCCGCCCGGAGGACCGCTGCTTCGCGCACCCGGCCATCGGGGTGGCACAGGGCCGTGGCGAGGGCCTGCTGGGGGAGGTCGCCGGGGAGGGCCTGCCCGGTGTCCGCGAGCTCGCGAGGAGAGGAGGCGGGGGAGGCGGGCCCGGCGGCTTCGTCCCACGGCCGCCACGCCCAGCGGAGCGCCGCACGGGTGTCGAGGTCGAAGGCGACCCAGGCGCGGGGATCGCGGAGCGTCAGGACGGCCGCCACCGAGGGTGCGGCGGGAGGAACCAGCGCGAGCGGTGCCGCACCGCACGGCGGGACAGCATCGGCCCCGCCGCGCGCTGCTTCCTCCTGGGGCGCGTCGCTCCGCGCTGCTTCCTCCTCGGGTGCGTTGCTCCGAGCTGCTTCCTCCTCGGGTGCGTCGCCCCGCGGTGCTTCGCCGCCGGCCGAGGCCCCCGGTTGCGGCGCGCACGGCCGTGCGTGCGGCACGGACCCGTCGGCCGCGCCTGAGGACAGGCGCGCCGGGGGCCCGTGAAGGATCCTGCTCAGGCGCTTCTTGAGGTTCACCCGGCGGAGCCTACGGTCGCAGCCCCGCCCCCCGACAGCCGATTACGCCCGTACGTTCAGCGTCTCGCTGTGCTTCTTCACCTCGTCGGGCGACAGGTACGCCTTCGTCCGCTCGAAGTCCTGGAGGGTCTTGGGGCGGCTGTCCTGGAAGTCCGTGCGGACGAAGTCGTCGCCGGCGACCGCGTTGAGGCCCCAGTTGACGAGGACCCGGGTGCGGGCCGTGAAGGTCGGCAGGGCCATGACGTGGTAGCCGCGGGCCACGACCTGGGCGGGCAGGCCGTGGAGTTCGACACCGAGGGGCTTGGAGACGGCGTCCGCGCCACCGAGGTCGACGACCAGTCCGAGGTCCTTGTGGATGTACGGCTTCAGCGGAGTGGCGGACATGCTCGCCACGATGTTGTCCGCGAGGACCTTGCCCTGGCGCTGGGCGTGCTGGGCGGTCGGCGGGCAGATCGCGTCACCGCCCTTGGCGACGTCCGGGACCGCCGCCACGTCCCCCGCCGCGTACAGGCCGGCGTAACCGGGGACGGTCAGCTGGTTCGAGGCGATGATGCGACCGCGTACCGTCTCCGCGCCGAGCGTGGTGACCAGCGGCGACGCGGCGACGCCCGCGGTCCAGATGAGGGTGCGGGAGGGGAGGGTGCGCCCGTCGGTGAGCTTGACGGTGGTCCCGTCGACGGAGGCGACGGAGGTGCCGAGGGAGAACTCGATGCCGCGTTCGCGGAGCATCGCCATGGCCTTGACACCGAGGCGGTCGCCGAGTTCGGGCAGGAGCCGGGGGGCCACGTCGACCAGGTGCCAGCGGAGCAGCGCGGGGTCCAGGCGGGGGTAGCGCTTGAGTGCGTTGGTGGTGAGACGCTGCAGGCAGGCGGCCGTCTCCACGCCCGCGTAGCCGCCGCCGACGACCACGAACTGGAGTCGGGCCCTGCGCTCCTCCTCGTCGGTGGCGGCCGCCGCGAGGTCGAGCTGGGCGATCACGTGGTCCCGGATGTACGCGGCCTGGGCGAGCGTCTTCACGCCGAGCGCGTGGTCCGTGAGGCCGGGGATGTCGAAGGTGCGGGTGGTGGAACCGGCGGCGATGACCAGGTGGTCGTACGGCTTCACCGTCACCTCGCCCGTCGTCCGACGGACGATGCAGACCTTGGCGGCCGCGTCGATGCCGATCGCCACACCGGGCACGATCTTCGTACGGCGGAGACGGCGGCGCAGCGAGACGGCGACCGACTGCGGGGTGAGGACGCCCGCCGCCACGTGGGGGAGGAGGGGGAGATAGAGCTGGTAGTCCTGCGGGGACACCAGGATCAGTTCGGCATCGCGCGCGGAGAGCTTGCGCTCCAACCGGTGCAGGCACTCGATCCCGACGAAGCCTGCGCCGACCACCACAATCCTCGGTCGCGTCATGGTGTCCACTGCTCCTTCGGTCCGGCGGGATGACTCAAGCGGCAATCTCGGAGATCGTCTCCAGCATCAGCTCTCGCTCGCCTGCCCGCTCGTTGGCGGACGATTCACCGGCCATCCGGGGGAGCCGGGGAAGCTTTTGACAAAACATACGGACCTCCGCATAGTTATGCTCAGCGCGGTTCGGGGTCGACCCGGCTCGATCTTCGTCCGCAACGTGAGAGACCCGCCTGCCCGCCCTGCGCGCGAGCAGGCGGCGGCGCACTTCCACCCCGAGGCTCTGAGGAGTTCCAGCTGTGAGCAGCAACACCGGTGATGTTCGGCTCTGGGGCGGCCGTTTCGCAGACGGCCCGGCCGAGGCCCTGGCCAAGCTGTCCGCGTCCGTCCACTTCGACTGGCGGCTCGCCCCGTACGACATCGCCGGCTCGCGCGCCCACGCCCGCGTCCTGCACGGGGCGAACCTCCTCACCGCCGACGAGCTGACCCGGATGCTCGCGGGGCTCGACCGGCTGGAAAGCGACGTCGCGTCCGGCGAGTTCGTCGGCACGGTCGCCGACGAGGACGTGCACACGGCCCTGGAAAGGGGGCTGCTGGAACGCCTCGGCGCAGACCTCGGCGGCAAGCTGCGCGCCGGACGGTCCCGCAACGACCAGGTCGCCACCCTCTTCCGGATGTACCTTCGTGACCACGCCAGGATCATCGGCGGCCTCATCGCCGGACTCCAGGACGCGCTGATCGGACTCGCCGAGGCCCACCCGGACCTGGCGATGCCCGGCCGGACCCACCTCCAGCACGCCCAGCCCGTCCTCTTCGCCCATCACGTCCTGGCCCACGTGCAGGCCCTGTCCCGGGACGCGGAGCGGCTGCGCCAGTGGGACGCCCGCACCGCCGTATCCCCCTACGGCTCGGGTGCCCTGGCGGGCTCCTCGCTCGGCCTCGACCCGGAGGCGGTCGCCGCCGACCTCGGCTTCGAGAACGGGTCCGTCGGCAACTCGATCGACGGCACCGCCTCCCGCGACTTCGCGGCGGAGTTCGCGTTCGTCACCGCGATGATCGGCGTGAACCTGTCCCGGATCGCCGAGGAGATCATCATCTGGAACACGAAGGAGTTCTCCTTCGTCACCCTCCACGACGCCTTCTCCACCGGCTCCTCGATCATGCCGCAGAAGAAGAACCCGGACATCGCGGAACTGGCGCGCGGCAAGTCGGGGCGGCTGATCGGCAACCTCACCGGGCTGATGGCGACCCTGAAGGCCCTCCCGCTCGCCTACAACCGTGACCTCCAGGAGGACAAGGAACCCGTCTTCGACTCCTGCGACACGCTCGAAGTCCTGCTCCCCGCCTTCACCGGCATGATGGCGACGCTCACCGTCAACCGCGAGCGGATGGAGGAGCTGGCCCCGGCGGGCTTCTCCCTCGCCACCGACATCGCGGAGTGGCTGGTCAAGCAGGGCGTGCCGTTCCGGGTGGCGCACGAGGTGGCGGGCGAGTGCGTGAAGGTCTGCGAGCGCGAGGGGATCGAACTCGACGAGCTGACGGACGAGCAGTTCGCCGCCCTCTCGACGCACCTGACACCGGAGGTGCGGACCGTCCTCGACGTCGCCGGCGCGCTGGCCTCCCGCGACGGCCGCGGCGGCACCGCGCCGTCCGCGGTGGCCGTGCAGCTGGCCGAGCTGAAGGCGGACCTGGCGCAGCAGTGGGCGTGGGCGGAGGCGAAGAAGGCGTAAGGAGCCCACGGGGGCGGGGCGAGGGAGCATGCCCCGCCCCCGGCTTCCGGGGTGCAGCGGCCCCGCCTCTTGCGGATGCGCGCCGCTCCGGGTCTCCCAGGGGCACGCCCGCCCCCGCCTCCCGCGTGCACACGCACACCCAATGAGACATTGTCGTCTCACCCGGGCTATCCTCGTCTCATGACAGTCGACCGTGAGCGCGTTCTGCGTTCCGCCGCCGCGCTCCTCACCCGCAAGGCCACCTCCACCATGGACGAGGTCGCCAGAGCCGCCGGGATCGGGCGCGCCACCCTGCACCGCCACTTCGCCGGCCGTGACGCGCTGATCAAGGCACTGGAGGAGTTCGGCCTCCGCGAACTGAACGCCGCCCTCGACGCCGCCGCCCTGGACGAGGGCCGCGCCGCGGACGCCCTGCGCCGCCTGGTCCGCGAGGTCGAGCCCGTCGCGGGTCTCTTCGCGTTCCTGATCACGGAGAACCAGCTCTTCGAAGCGGGCCAGAACCCCGGCTGGGACCGCGCGGACGCCCGTCTGGCCGCCCTCTTCCGGCGCGGTCAGGAAAACGGCGAGTTCCGCATCGACCTCAGCCCCGCCTGGCTGACCGACGCCCTGTACGGTCTCGTCAGCTCCGCGGCCTGGTCGGTCCAGGACGGGCGGACCGCCGCCAAGGACTTCCAGCACATGATCGTCGAGTTGCTGCTCGGCGGTGCACGGCGGAGCGTGGAGAAATGACAAGCACAGAGCGGCGCCTGTCCGCGGACCAGCCGGACTCCCCGGGAGCGACCTCCCGACCCGGCCGCTGGCTCGCGCTCGCCGTACTCGTCCTCGCGGTGCTCCTGGTGGCGGTCGACGCCACCGTGCTCGGCCTGGCGACCCCGTTCCTGAGCGAGGACCTCAAGCCGTCCGGCACGCAGCTCCTGTGGATCGGTGACGTCTACTCGTTCGTCATCGCCGGTCTGCTCGTCTCCATGGGCAGCCTCGGCGACCGCATCGGACGCAAGAAGCTCCTGCTCACCGGCGCGGTCGCGTTCGGCGCCGTGTCCGTGCTGAACGCGTACGCCACCAGCCCCGAGATGATGATCGTCGCCCGCGCCCTGCTCGGCGTCGCCGGCGCGACCCTGATGCCCTCCACGCTCGCCCTGATCCGCAACATCTTCCACGACGCCAAGGAACGCAGCCTCGCCGTCGGCATCTGGGGCGCCGCCGCCTCGGCCGGCGCGGCGGTCGGACCCGTCGTCGGCGGGTTCCTCCTGGAGAACTTCTGGTGGGGTTCGGTCTTCCTCATCAACCTGCCCGTGATGGCGGTCCTGGTCGTCGTCGGCATCAAGCTGCTGCCCGAGTCGAAGAACCCCCGACCCGGCCCGTGGGACCTGCTCAGCGTGGCGCTCTCGCTCGTCGGCATGGTCGCCGTCGTGTACGCCGTCAAGGAAGCGGCGGTGCACGGCTTCCGCTGGGACATCGCCGCCGCGGCCGTCGTCGGCGTGGCCGCGCTGTACTGGTTCGTACGACGCCAGCGCACGCTGCCCTCGCCGCTGCTGGACATGCGGCTCTTCCAGCACCGGGGCTTCTCGGGGGCGGTGCTCGCCGACCTGCTGACCATCCTCGGCCTCGCCGGACTGGTCTTCTTCCTCTCCCAGTTCCTCCAGCTGGTGCAGGGCCGCACGCCGCTGAACGCCGGACTCATCGAACTCCCGGCGGCGGTGGGCGCTGTCGCGGCCGGGCTGTCGGCCGGCTACCTCGCCCGGAAGGTGTCCGTACGGAGCGCGGTCGCCGTCGGCCTCCTCGCCGTCGGCCTCGCCCTGGCCGCCTGCACCCTGATGACCGCCGACACCGGCGAGGTGGCGCTCGGGCTCGCGCTCTTCCTCGGCGGGCTCGGCGCGGGACTCGCCTTCACGGTCACCGCCGACGTCATCCTCTCCAGCGTCCCCAAGGAACAGGCGGGCGCCGCCTCCGCCGTCTCCGAGACCGCCTACGAACTCGGCGCGGCCCTCGGCATCGCCCTGCTCGGCTCCATCGTCACCGGTATCTACCGGGGCTTCCCGGTCCCGGCCGGAGTCCCCGCCGACGTGTCCGCCGCCGCACACGACTCGCTCGGCGGAGCCGTCGAGTCGGCGACCGACCTCCCGCAGGAACAGGCGGCCGCCCTGCTCGCCGCCGCCCGTGACTCCTTCACCGACGGCTTCCAGACGGCCGCCCTGGTCGGCGCCCTGGTGCTCTTCGCGACGGCGGTCGCGGCCTGGTTCATGCTCAAGGGCCAGAAGCTCGAAGAGGGCGTCGAGCACTGAGCGGTACGGGTACGGGTGGGGCCCGCCGGAAAGATCCGGCGGGCCCCACCCGTACCCGTACGGAAGACTCAGGCGGCCTTCGCCTTGGTCGCGTACATGTCCACGTACTCCTGGCCCGACAACTGCATGACCTCGGACATCACCGAGTCCGTCACCGCCCGCAGCACATAGCGGTCGCGGTCCATGCCCTCGTACCGGGAGAACTCCATCGGCGCGCCGAAACGCACCCTCACCTTGCCCGGACGCGGCAGCCCCGCGCCGCCCGGCTGGATCTTGTCGGTGCCGATCATCGCGAACGGGACCACCGGCGCGCCCGTCATCAGCGTCAGCCGCGCGATACCGGTACGGCCGCGGTACAGGCGGCCGTCGGGAGAGCGGGTGCCCTCGGGGTAGATGGAGAACATCTTGCCCTCCTCCAACACCCGGCGGCCCGTCATCAGGGCCGCGACGCCGCCGCGCCCGCCGTCCCGGTCGACCGGGATCATGCCGCAGCTGGTGAAGAACCAGGCCATCAGACGGCCCTTGAGGCCCTTGCCCGTGACGTACTCGTCCTTGCCGATGTAGTGCACCGGGCGGTCCAGGCAGATCGGCATGATCATCGAGTCGATGAAGGTGAGGTGGTTGCCGGCGAGAATGACGGGCCCCGTTCCCGGGATGTTCTCGGCGCCCTCCACCTGTGGGCGGAACATCAGGCGCAGGATCGGTCCGAGCACTGCCTTGATGAGCGCGAGACGGGACAACGGTTCCTCCGAAGTCGTGATTCTTCTGGTGGCCATTCGAGGTTTACGAGGGTCGGTGCAGGTGAGGACGATACTCGCGGGTCGCCGCTGATCGCACATCGGGTTCACCGATTGGATACGCAGTGTTGACGTGTGTTTCCGGTGCGTACCGTCCAGGGGCTCCACTCTTTACGTCGTAGCCCTTCGCGGGCCTTCTCCCCACCTCAAGGAGTACTTCATGACGCACGGTGCGCAATTCGGTCCCGGTCGCAGGGCGTTGCTGGGAGCAGCGGTCCTCGGTGCCGGCGGTGCCGCCCTGGGGCTGTCGGGTACGGCGTCCGCGGCCGAGCGCGGCAAGGGCGGGACCTCGTACACGCGCCTGCCCGTGCCGACCGTGGTCGCCCACCGCGGCGCCAGCGGGTACCGCCCCGAGCACACCCTCGGCTCGTACCAGCTCGCCCTCGACATGGGCGCGCACGTCATCGAGCAGGACGTCGTCCCGACCAAGGACGGCCACCTGGTCTGCCGCCACGAGAACGACATCACCGGCACCACGGACGTGGCGGCGCGCCCCGAGTTCGCCTCCCGCAAGGCCACCAAGAAGATCGACGGCGTGGAACTCACCGGCTGGTTCACCGAGGACTTCACCCTCTCCGAGCTGAGGACGCTGCGCACCAAGGAGCGCATCCCCGCACTGCGCCAGCACAACACCGTCTACGACGGCCGCTGGCCGATACCCACCCTCGAAGAGGTGCTCCGCTGGGCGGAGAAGGAGGGTCGCAGGCGCGGCCGCCCGGTCTGGCTGCACATCGAGACCAAGCACCCCACCTACTTCCGCGGCCTCGGTCTGGGAACGGAGGAGCCGCTGGCCAAGCTCCTGCGCAAGTACGGCCGCCACAAGCGGAACTCCCCGACCTTCCTCCAGTCCTTCGAGCCCAGCAGCATGCAGCGGCTCGCCCGGCTCGTGGACGCGCCGCGCGTGGTCCTGCTGGACGGCCCGAAGACCCGCCCTTGGGACTTCGTGCAGGCGGGCGACCCGCGCACCGTCGCCGACCTGATCAAGCCCGAGGGCCTGAAGTGGATCGCCGGATTCGCGCAGGGCATCGGCCCGTCCCTCAACGAGATCATCCCCAGGGACGCCGCAGGCAGGCTGGGCAGGCCCACCACCCTCGTCCGGGACGCGCACGCCAAGGGTCTTCTCCTGCACCCGTACACGATGCGCAACGAGAACAACTTCCTGCCGGCCGACTTCCGCCGCGGCACCGACCCGGCCGCCCACGGCGACGCCTTCGGCGCCCTGAAGGCGTACTTCGCGACCGGCATCGACGGCATCTTCTCCGACCACCCGGACACCGCGCTCCTGGCGGCGGCCGACTGCACCGCGTAACCCGCCCACGCGCCCGTACGGGTGAGACGCGGCCGCGACGGCAACCACAGCCGCCCCCGGCCGCGTCCCGCCCGGCATGGATCTACTGCTGCAAGAGGTGCACGCCCTCACTCCGCTGCTGGCGGCCGAGGCCGCCGCGGAGGCGCCGGGCGCGGGGATCGACGCCGCCGATCTCGAACAGGCCGTCTGGGTCAGGCTGTTGGAACACCCGGACGGCGTGCCCGCGGAACCCGCCGGGTGGCTGCGCACCGCCGTACGGGCCGAAGCGCGGCTCGCCAGACGCCGGACCCTGCACGAGCAGCCGTACGCCGCCGAGCCCCCGGCCGCGTACGACGCGGGACCCGAACCGGCCGCTCTGGCCGCCGAACGACGCCGGGTGCTGCGGGCCGCCGTCCGCCGTCTGCCCGCCCGCTGCCGTCCCCTGCTCGCCCTGCTCCTCTCGCCCTCTGACCCCACCTACCGGGAAATCGCAGGGAAGTTGGGAATGTCACAAGGGAGTTTGGGGCCCATGCGTTCCCGATGCCTGGGATGCCTGCGCAGAATGCTGGCGGCGGAGGTTGCGCCCCCCGAACGCAGGGGAATGGAGCCGTAGACCGGCCGGTGGAGCGGGCGAGCAGGAGGCAGCACATGGGCACGAGCGTGATCATCTCTGCGGTGGCGGACGAACGGGACGCCGAGCAGATCCTCAAACTCCAGTACCTCTGCTACCAGAGCGAGGCGGCGCTCTACGACGACTACGGCATGGAGCCGCTCACCCAGACCCTCGCGGACCTGACGGCCGAACTCGGCCGGGGGCGCGCCCTGGTGGCCCGCCTGGGCGACGAGGTGGTCGGTTCCGTACGGGCGACGGTCGACGCATCCGGCACCGCGCGGATCGCGAAGCTCATCGTGCACCCGCGGATGCGGCGGCACGGGCTGGGCGGGCGGCTGCTGGCGGCCATCGAGGCCCAGCTGACGGCGGAGGACTGCGCCGAGCGCTTCCGGCTCTTCACCGGGCACCGCAGCGAGACGAACCTGCGGCTGTACCGCAGCAGGGGCTACGAAACCGTCTCCCGCGAACCGTCGGGGCCGAACCCGAAGCTGACGGTGATCACCCTGGAGAAGGTCGCCGGGGCGGGGGAGTTCGCCGCGAGCGCGTAGGGGTGGGGAGGGGAGTGGGCGAGCGGGGGTGGCGGGCGTACGGGGGGGGTGCACCTCCGGTGGGGGCCGCCCCCTTGCCCGCCCGTTCCGCCCCCGGGGCGGCCCCGCCGCCCAAGGAAGCCTGAGGGGGCTAACGGCGGTGGCGCAGCCAGAGGAGGCCGGTGAGGGGCAGGATCACCGGGATCAGCAGGTATCCGGCTCCGAACTTCGACCACACCGTCGCATCGGGGAACGATCCCGGCGAGACGAGCGTCCACGTGCCGACCACCAGCACCCCCACCAGCTCCACGGCGCAGCACCCCAGCGCCACGCGCCGGGCCGTCTCCCCGCCGCGCACCAGTGTGTACGTGATGAACGCGTAGACCACCGCCGCGACCGCCGACAGCGTGTACGCCAGCGGCGCCCGGTCGAACTCCGTCGCGATCTGGTACGCCGAGCGCGACACCGCGCCGACCGACATCACTCCGTACAGCCACACCAGGAGCAGTCCCGGCCCCTTGACGAGGCGCTTGCGCTCGCCCGCATCCGTCCCGGAAACCACGTCAGCCACCCCAGATGTCGTACAGCCGTACTTCCAGCACGGCCAGGACGACCGCCCCCGCCGCCACGGTGATCGAACCCCACTTGGTGCGCTCGGCCAGCGACATGAACCCCGCGGCCGGGACCGCCGCGAACGCCCCGACCAGGTACGACACGAAGATCACATTGCCCTCGGCGGGCTTCTCGCCGCGTGCCAGCTGCACGATGCCGACCACCAGCTGGGCGAGCGCGAGGACCGTCACCACGGCCATGCCGATGAAGTGCCAGTCCTTGGTGGGCTGGTCGCGGAAGGCGGCATGGCCGCACCACGCGGCGAGGGCGAGCGCGGCCACGGAGACCGCGACCGTCAGGGCGTCAAGCATGGAAAGGAGCGTACTGGGCGCTTCCGGACGCCGTCCGAGGGCCCCCGGGCGGGACGGTCCGGCGTGGCGTCCGCCACACCGCCTGCGGGAATCACGCCGCCGAGGCCGTGCCGGAGCGGCTGTCCGGCGCCTTTCCGTATCCACCCGTGGACACGTCGCGTCCGCTATTCGGACACGCGAGAGTGCCTCGCACGCCCGTCTGGTTTACTCGTTCTCATGACCACGACGAGCAACCGCACCCTTGCGACCGAGGCGATGACGACGCCCGGTGCTCGTTGTATGTGTCGAATGTGCGACTTCTGAGGGCCCCCGTCTGAGCCTCGCGCCCCGAAGCGAGCCCCGGTCCGGCCGTGTGCGTACCGCAACCCCCTGCCCCGTACGTGACGCGCCGCCCGCCCCGCGCGCAGCCGGCTTCCCCGAGCACCCCGAGCCGAGCCGTGCCGCGCGCCCCGGACACCTGCCCCGTGCGCCCGGCGGAAGAGCCGCCGCGCACTCGACAACAGTGATGGAAACCCTGTGATCACCACTACTGGCCTGACCAAGGTCTACCAGTCGCGCGGCCGTGAGGTCACCGCTCTCGACGGCGTCGACCTGCACGTCCGCGAGGGCGAGGTGTTCGGCGTCATCGGTCAGAGCGGCGCCGGAAAGTCCTCGCTCATCCGCTGCGTCAACCTCCTGGAGCGTCCCACCACCGGCACCGTGACCGTCGACGGCGTGGACCTCACCGCCCTCGCCGGCCGCGGCCACCGGGCCGGCAGGGAACTGCGCGAGGCCCGCTCCCGCATCGGCATGGTCTTCCAGCACTTCAACCTGCTCTCCTCGCGCACCGTGCAGGGCAACATCGAACTGCCGCTGGAGATCCTCGGCGTCTCCGGCAGGGAGCGCAGCCGCAAGGCGCTGGAACTGCTGGACCTGGTGGGACTCGCCGACAAGGCGAAGTCCTACCCCGGCCAGCTCTCCGGCGGGCAGAAGCAGCGCGTCGGCATCGCCCGCGCCCTCGCGGGCGACCCCAAGGTGCTGCTCTCCGACGAGGCCACCAGCGCCCTCGACCCGGAGACCACCCGCTCCATCCTCCAGCTGCTGCGCGACCTCAACCGTCAGCTCGGCCTGACCGTCCTGCTCATCACGCACGAGATGGACGTCGTCAAGACGGTCTGCGACTCCGCCGCCCTGATGAAGCGCGGCCGCGTCGTCGAGACCGGCACGGTCGGCGAGCTGCTCGCCACCCCCGGCTCCGAACTCGCGGCGGAACTGTTCCCGGTGACCGGCCACGCGACCGGCCCCCGCCGCACGGTCGTCGACGTCACCTTCCACGGCGAGGCGGCGACCCGGCCGGTCATCTCGCAGCTCTCCCGCACCTACAACATCGACATATCGATCCTGGGTGCCGCCATGGACACCGTCGGCGGCAAGCAGATCGGCCGGATGCGCATCGAGCTGCCCGGCCAGTACGAGGAGAACGTCGTCCCCGTCGGATTCCTGCGCGAGCAGGGCCTCCAGGTTGACGTCGTCGACGACGAGAACGCTTCGCCCGAACCCCAGGACCCCACGCCCGCCCTGGTCAAGGAGACTGCCAAGTGACCTGGTCAGAGATGCAGCCGCTGCTGTCGCAGGGCATCATCGACACGCTCTACATGGTGCTGTGGTCCACCCTGGTCTCGGTGGCCGTCGGTCTGCCGCTCGGCGTGCTGCTCGTCCTCACGGACAAGGGCGGACTCCTCCGGAACGTCGCCGTCAACAAGATCGTCGGCGTGATCGTGAACATCGGCCGCTCGCTGCCGTTCATCGTGCTGCTGATCGCCCTGATTCCGTTCACGACGCTCGTCGTCGGCACCTTCATCGGGCCCAGCGCGATGATCGTTCCGCTCGCCATCGGCGCCATCCCCTTCTTCGCGCGGCTGGTCGAGACCGCCGTGCGCGAGGTCGACCACGGCCTCGTCGAAGCGGCGCAGGCGATGGGCGGCGGAGTGCCCACCGTGGTCTTCAAGGTGCTGCTGCCGCAGGCGCTGCCCTCGCTGATCTCGTCCGTCACCACCACGTTCATCGTGCTGATCGGCTACTCGGCGATGGCCGGAGCGGTCGGCGGCGGCGGTCTCGGCAGCGTCGCCATCAGCTACGGCTACCAGCGCTTCGAGACTCAGTTCATGCTCGCGACCGTCGTGATCCTGGTGCTGCTGGTCACCGTCGTCCAACTGCTCGGCGACGCCGCCGTCCGCCTCCTCGCCCGTCGCGGACGCACCTCCTAGAACCTTCTCCCCCCGAGCCCGCACTCCTTGTCCGGGCGTACCACCCGCAAGATCAAGAAAGAGGCACTTTTCGTGCGCAACAACATCAGGATCTCCGCCGCAGCCGCCGTCACCGCACTCGCCCTGGGCGCCACCGCCTGCGGCACCGCGTCCGACCCGGCCAGGAAGTCCGAGGGCGGAAAGGTCGACGAGTCCAAGGCACTCGTCGTCGCCGCCTCCCCGACGCCCCACGCCGACATCCTCGAATACGTCAAGAAGAACCTCGCCGAAAAGGCCGGCCTCAAGCTGGAGGTGAAGGAGTTCACGGACTACGTCCTGCCGAACACCGCCACCCAGTCCGGCGAGGTCGACGCCAACTTCTTCCAGCACAAGCCCTACCTCGACGACTTCAACAAGAAGCAGAAGACGGACATCGTGCCGGTGGTCAACGTCGAGCTGGAACCGCTGGCCCTCTACTCCAAGAAGGTCAAGGACCTCAAGGACCTGAAGGCCGGCCAGACCGTCGCCGTTCCCAACGACACGACCAACGAGGGCCGGGCGCTCCACCTGCTGGCGGACAACGGCGTGATCGTCCTCAAGGAGGGCGTCGGCACCGACGCCAAGCTGTCCGACATCAAGGACACCAAGGGCCTGCAGTTCAAGGAACTGGAGGCGGCCACCCTGCCCCGCGCCCTGAACGACGTGGACGCCGCCGTCATCAACGGCAACTACGCCATCGAGGCCGACCTCAAGCCCGTCGAGGACTCCCTGGCCATCGAGAAGGCCGACGGCAACCCGTACGCCAACTTCCTCGCCGTCAAGAAGGGCAGCGAGAAGGACCCGCGCGTCGAGAAGCTCGCCGGGCTGCTCAACTCCGACGAGGTCAAGGCGTTCATCGAGAAGCAGTACGCCGGCGCGGTCGTACCGGCCTTCGGCCCGGTCAAGTAGCCCGAGCGCACCCCGCCGGCGGCCGGTTCCGTACGGCAGCCGGCATGCGGAACGCACCGACGGCCCCGTACTCCCGCGCGGAGTACGGGGCTTCGGCCCGTTCAGACCCGTCACCCGCACCGCGGACCCGGTCATGCGCACCGCGCGCCGCATGCTGCATGCTGTGCGTTCACGCCCCTTCGGTATGGAGCAGCGCATGACTACCACCTTCCCGGACGTCTCGATCAGCACGGACCGGCTGGTGCTTCGCCCGTACGAGGAGGCGGACGTGCCCGCGCACATCGAGATGATGAACGACGAGGCCGTCACGGCCTGGACCAACGCCCCGCACCCCTACACCGCGCGCGACGCCGAACGCTGGGTGCGCCGCATCGCGCCCACCGAGCGCACCCAGGGCCGCGGCATCGTCCTCGCCGTGACCGAGTTCCTCACCCAGCGACTCGTCGGCCTCGTCCATCTCTCCCGCACCGACTGGCACATCCGGGCCGCGGAGGTCTCGTACATCACCGCCCCCTGGGCGCGCGGCGAGGGTTACGCCACCGAGGCCGTGCTCGCCGTCGCCCAGTGGCTCTTCCGCGACCAGCGCTTCGAGCGCATCGAACTGCGCACCCCGGCCGACAACACCGCCGCCCAGCAGGTCGCCCAGAAGATCGGCTGCATCAGCGAAGGCGTACTGCGCAACGCCTGGATAGCGCGTACCCGCACGGAGAACGGCAGCCCCGAGGGCTGGACGAACATCCGTACCGACCTCCTCGTGTGGAGTTTGCTCCCCGAGGACCTCGAAGGCGTCGGCGACGAGATGGCCGACGCGGGAGGCTACGCCTCCGCGTACAACGACTGGAACTGAGCCGCCGCACCCGGGGCCCGAGCGGTCCGCAGCAGGTACGCTCAGCCTGCCTCGACCGCGGAGATCACCACACCGGGAAACAGCCTCGCCCCACGCGCCCACCCGTGACACCTTCCGCTCGACCTTGACTGCTTCAGGAGACAGACCACGATGGCCGACCGCGTCACGGTGATCGGCTGGGACGGCTCACCCCTCACGGAGGCCGCCAGGTCCGCCCTCCGGGCCGCCACCCTCGTCGCGGGCGCCGCACACCACCTCGCGCTCCCCGAGGTGCCGCCCCGGGCAGAGCGCATCCGGCTCGGCAGCGTCGACCTGGCCGCCCGCCGGATCGCCGCCCACCGCGGCACCGCCGTCGTCCTGGCCGACGGCGACCCCGGCTTCTTCGGCGTCGTACGGGCCCTGCGCGCCCCGGCGCACGGACTGGAGGTGGAGGTCGTGCCCGCCGTGTCGGCCGTCGCCACCGCCTTCGCCCGCGCCGGCATGCCGTGGGACGACGCCCAGGTGGTCGTCGCCCACCGCCGTACCCTGCGCCGCGCCGTCAACGTCGTCCGCGCCCACACCAAGGTCGCCGTCCTCACCTCCCCGGGCGCGGGCCCCGCCGAACTCGCCCTGCTGATGGACGGCGTGCACCGCACCTTCGTCATCTGCGAGGAACTGGGCACCGACCGCGAACGCATCACCGTCCTCACCTCCGACAAGGCCGCCGACCACGTCTGGCGCGACCCCAACGTCGTCATCGCCGTCGGCGGCACCCAGCCCCCCGCCCCCGGCGGCGGCTGGCTGGCGGGACGCGAGCCCGGCCACCCCCAGGACCCGCGCGGCTGGGCGCTGACGGCACAGGAGTACGGGGAGGGCCTGGCGGAGGGCGAGGCGCCGGGGCTTCGCGCGGCACAGCTCGCCCGCCTGGGCCCCCGTACCGGCGACCTCGTGTGGGACATCGGCGCGGGCAGCGGTGCGCTCGCCGTGGAGGCGGCCCGGTTCGGGGCCGCGGTCATCGCCGTCGACGCGAGCGCGGACGCCTGCGTACGGAGCGCCGCCGCCGCGCGCAGGTTCGGCGTACAGCTCCAGGTGGTGCACGGCCGCGCACCGTACGTCCTGGAGGATCTGCCCGAGCCGGACGTCGTACGCATCGGGGGCGGCGGAGCGCCCGTCGTCCAGGCGTGCGTGGACCGGCGGCCCGAGCGGATCGTCACGCACGCCCAGAACCGTGACGTCGCCGAGGAGATGGTCCGTACCCTCGCCGAGGGCGACTACGACGTCGACTGCGCACTCTTCCAGGCAGTCGACCTGGACACGGCGGGGGACTGGGCGGAGCGCACCCGGTCGGTGGTCTTCCTGGTGACGGGCCGTCGGCGCGAGCGGGCGACCCGGGACGCCCGCCACTGAGCCGTGCGGCTGCGGGCGGGCTCCTCCACCGCATCCCCGCCGCCCGCGCGGCACTTCGGGACCCTCGTACTCGAACCGGCGGGACCATCTCCCCTTCTTCGCGCTGATGTTCTGCCGATCGCTCCCCAGGGCGAACGCTGTCGGTGGCGCGAGGTAGGCTGACCGATCGTTGTACCGCAGACGGGCGCTCGGCAAAACGTTCGCCGATGTCCCGGAAAGTGGCCTTCTTCGGGGTCGTGAGCGGTGCGGCGGACCCGGGACGTGCGCGACGTGGCGCAGCCCACAGAGGGTCGTGGCTGTTCTTCCTGCCCCGGCCCCCGAGGGCCGCGACAATGCTTGATGTCCGCGGAACCTTTCGTGCCGCGCGACACCCCCGCTCGTTCAACCAACTGACGGGCGCGGGTGTGTCGAGCGGTCGTCCCGGGCGACGGGGTCCTGCCGGCGAGAGGCGGCGGGGCCGAAGAAGCGCTGGCGCTACAGATGGGCGAGGGGTACGCATGACTGACACCGGCCAGGTCCCGGGCGAGGGACTGCCGGAGAACGCAGGCATGGTGGAGCAGCCGGGCGTCCCCGCCCCAGGCGCCTACACCTTCCTCGACCCCTCCGACCCTTCGGGGCACAGCACCGACCCCTCCATGGAGGACGACGACCTCCTCCTCATGCCCGCCTCGCAGGGCGCGTGGAGCGACCCCCAGGTCGTCCCCGCCTCCGCGCCGTACGTCGCCGAGGCGGTCACCCCCGCGGAGACGGGTGCGCACGAGGCCGGTGGCAGGGACTCCGGTTCCGTCGACCTGTCGGGCGTACGCATGCCCGCGCCGTCCGCGCAGACCCCCACGCCCTCCGGCGCCCCCGCGGCACCGCCGTCCCGCCGGCCGCTGCACATGGGCCCGCCCGTCCCGGACGCCTCGGGCGGCGTCGTACGGTCGCTGGCGGACCGCGGTCCGGCGGCGCAGGGCCGCCCGGCGGGAAGTCAGGTCTCGGCGCAGGCGGCCCCCGCCGCGCCCGGTGCGGTCCCCGGCCCGTACCCGACGCCGACGCGTCACGCGGGGCCGCCGACGATGGGCCTCGAATACCTCGACGTCCCGGCCGAGGAGGCCGCGTTGCTGCCCGGACCGCAGCTGGGTGAAATCCCGTCGCAGGGTCCCTCTCCCTGGGCGCACCACCCCCGGACCGCCCCGACGCACGCGGCGGCGCCGACGTCTGCGCCCGTAGAGCCGGCCGGTTCCGGGCAGGTGCGGGAGCCGCAGGCGGGTGCCTCGCAACCGGATGCCCGGACCGCGGAAGTCCAGCAGATGCAGGGTGCGCCGGTGCCGACGCAGGCCCAGCCGCAGGACGGGTCGCAGGGCGGTGCGGAGGGCGCGGTTGCGCGGACGGGCTCCGAGCAGGCCGTCCCCGCGCCGACCGAGACGCATGTGCAGGACGCGACGCAGACCGGTGCCGTGCCGCCGCAGGCCCGGCCGCATCAGGACCCGCAGGGCTCCGAGGCCCCCCAGGACTCGCAGAATCCCCGGAGCGTCGCAGCAGAAACGGTCGCTCCGGAAAGGGGCACCTCGGAGCAGGGTGTTCCGGAGCCGGGTCTTCCGTTGCAGGTTGCGCCGGAACACCTCGCTCCGGATGTGGACGCGGCAGCGCTCCCGGCGGAGGCCGTGGCGCCGGACCCGGGAGCGGCCGAGGCGTCGGCAGCCGCCGAGCCGGCGGTTGCCGCCCAGGTGCCGACTGCGCCCGTTGACGCGGCTGCGGCGACCGACAGCTCGGGGGAGGCTGCTCCGGCCGCGACTGCTCCGGTGGCCGAGGCCACGGAAGCCGCCGCAGGGGGAGCGCCCGCGACAGCGGCCCCGGCGGGGGAGTCCCCGGGGCCGGGGGTCGCTGCGTCGGCCGTGGTGGCTCCGGCCGGTGCGGACACGGAGGCTGTCGCCACCGCGGGTGCTGCCCAGCGGGACGCAGCCGAGGAGGGCGTGGCGGTGTCGGCCGGGGCCGTGGTGACGGAGGCCGGGGCCATGGTGCCGGAAGGCACGGTTGCGGGATCTGCGGAGCCGGAGGTCGCAGCGACCGAAGCCCGGACGCACCACGCCGAGGCCCCTGGCGACCCGGCTGATGCCGACACGGAGATCCCCCGTGCCGGAGGTACGGAAGCAGGGACCCCAGCGACGGCGGTCCCGGAGTCGGCGGGCCCGCTCGCCGCCTCGGGAGGAGATGCGGAGCCGAGCGAGGTGACGGCGGAGGCCGTGCCGGAGGCCGCCGTCCCGGCGGAGGCCGTCGCGGAGGCCGCTGTTTCTGCGGACGTCGCTCCGGAGGGGGACGTGCCTGCGGGCGGTGCCCCGCAGGAAGCCGTTCCGGTGGGTGGCGCGTCCGACGTCGCCCCTCCCGGGCACCTCGTCCCGGACGGCGCCGCCGCGACCGCTCCCGGTACCGAAAGTCCTTCCGCACCCGCACCCGCACCCGCACCCGCACCCGCACCCGCACCCGCACCCGCTCCGGCGAGTGCGGCTCCGCACGCCGTCCCCTTCGCGGGCCCTTCCCCCACGCAGCCCGTCTCCCCGCCCGGCCCCGCGCACGCCACTCCGACCGTGCCGGTGCCCGACCCGGGGGCGACACCGCTCCAGGGGCAGTTCGTACTGGTGCAGGGCACGGTTCCGGACGGTACGGGCCCGGCGCCGACGGCCGCACCCCCGGTCGAGTCCGCGGCCGCACCGGTCGAGTCGGCGGTCGCCCCGGTCGAGGCCGTACCCGTGCAGCAGGCCGCTCCCGAGCAGGCCGCCGCGTCGGGCGGTGCCGCCGGTGAGGCCCCGGCGGACGAGGCCCCGGCGACCGTCGTGCCCGCCTCGCAGCCCCTCGTCACCGTCGAACAGCCGGAACCGGTACAGAACGTGCAGCCCACCGACCTTCCCCCCGTTGCCCCCGCCCCCGGTGCGGCCGAGCCCGCCGCGGTACGGCAGGACGCGGAGCGGCCCGCTGCCTCCGGGCCCGTGCCCCCGGCCGAGACGGCAGCCGTCCCCGCCGTCGCCCCGGCCACCCCCGCGGAGGCCGAGGGCACCCCCGCCGGGCAGCCCGGCGCCGTACCCGTGGAGCAGCAGTCCGCACCGGTGCCCGCACCGCGCCACGGGGGGCCGGTCGCACCGCAGGCGCCGACGTACCAGGAGTCCGAGACCGCCGAGGTCATCGAGACACCCGCGGAACCCGAGGACCCCGCGGCCGTGTCCCAAGCCCCCGCGCCTGCGGAGTCCGCCCCGACGGCGGCCGACGGGCCCGCGGCAGCCGGCAGGGAGCAGCACACGGGCCCCCCGGCCCCCGGCTACGACGACGCCGAGCGCGAAGCGGTCCTCCGCGTCATGCGTGAACGCCGCGACATCCGCAACGGCTTCCGCAGCGACCCCATCCCGCACGAGGTTCTGCTCCGCGTCCTGGAAGCAGCCCACCACGCCCCCAGCGTCGGCCATTCCCAGCCCTGGGACTTCGTCGTCATCCGCTCGGCCGAGACCCGCCGCGCGATGCATGAGCTCGCCGTCCGCCAGCGCGAGGCGTACGCCAAGTCGCTGCCCAAGGCCCGCGCGAAGCAGTTCAAGGAGCTGAAGATCGAGGCCATCCTCGACACCCCCGTCAACATCGTCGTCACCGCCGACCCGACGCGCGGCGGCCGTCACACCCTCGGCCGCCACACGCAGCCGCAGATGGCCCCGTACTCCTCGGCGCTCGCCGTCGAGAACCTGTGGCTCGCCGCCCGCGCCGAGGGCCTGGGCGTCGGCTGGGTCAGCTTCTTCGACGAGCGCGAGATGGTACGGGCGCTCGGCCTGCCCGAGCACCTCGAAGTCGTCGCCTACCTGTGCGTGGGATACGTCGACGAGTTCCCCGAGGAGCCGGAACTCCTCCAGGCGGGCTGGTCCAAGCGCCGCCCCCTGTCCTGGGTCGTCCACGAGGAGACGTACGGCCGACGCGCCCTGCCCGGCGAGGAGCCGCACGACCTTCTCCAGGAGACGATCCGGAACATCCGCCCGCTGGACGCCAAGGCGCTCGGCGAGGCGTGGGAGCGTCAGAAGCGGATGACCAAGCCGGCCGGCGCGCTCGGCATGCTGGAGATCATCTCCGCACAGCTCAGCGGTCTGTCGCGGGCCTGCCCGCCGCCGATCCCGGAGCCCGCGGCCGTCGCGATCTTCGCGGGCGACCACGGCGTCCACGCCCAGGGCGTCACCGCCTGGCCGCAGGAAGTGACCTCCCAGATGGTCGCCAACTTCCTCGGCGGGGGAGCGGTCTGCAACGCGTTCGCCCACCAGGTGGGCGCCGAGGTCTGCGTGATCGACGTCGGTGTCGCAGGCGAACTCCCGGCCACCCCGGGCCTGTTGCCCCGCAAGGTACGTCCGGGCACGGCCGACTTCACGACCGGCCCCGCGCTCTCCCGCGAAGAGGTCCTGGCCGCGATCGAGGTGGGCATCGAGACCGCCCGCGACCTCGTCGCCGCCGGCAACAAGGCCCTCCTCACGGGCGAGATGGGCATCGCCAACACCACCGTGTCGGCCGCCCTGATCTGCGTGTACACCGGCCAGGACCCGGCCGAGGTCACCGGCCGCGGCACCGGCATCAACGACGAGATGCACGCCCGCAAGGTCGACGTCGTCCGCCGGGCCCTGGACCTCCACAAGCCGGACCCGGCTGACCCCATCGGCGTGCTCTCCGCGGTCGGCGGCCTGGAGCACGCGGCCCTGGTCGGCTTCCTGCTCGGCGGGGCGTCCCTGCGTACGCCGGTGATCCTGGACGGGGTCAGTGCCGGCGCGGCGGCGCTGGTCGCCCGTGCGGTCGCCCCGGAGTCCCTCGCGGCCTGCATCGCCGGCCACCGCAGCGCGGAGCCCGGCCACGTGGCCGCCCTCAACAAGCTGGGCCTGCGTCCGCTGGTCGACCTGGACCTCCGCCTCGGCGAGGGCACGGGCGCACTGCTCGCCCTGCCGGTGGTGCAGAGCGCGGCACGGGCGATGCACGAGGTGGCGACGTTCGACTCGGCAGGCGTCACCGAGAAATAACGCGCAGGCGCATGGGAGCCAGGCGGCGGAACCGCCCCGCCGCCTGTTTCCCCAAGCCTGCTCGCCCCGGTCGGCCTCCCGGGGGGACGGGCGCGCCCGTGCGTCAGTCACCTCGGGCGGCGGGACCGCCCGCCGGGAGCCCGGGGGCCGCCGTACGAGCGAAGCCGAGTGCGGGGGGAGGAGGGCCGGGGGAGGGCTGCCAAGTGAGCGGCCCCCTCGCGAAGCGTCGCGCTCCTGCCGCACGCCCCGCTCCCGCTGCCGCCCCCGCCGTACGCCCCGCCCCGGTCCCGCATCCGTGCCCCGACCGAGCGAAGCCCCGCCCCCCGCTCCAGCCCGTGCCAGGGATCACGAGCGCCCCCCTTGCCACGCCCCGTAAGGTAGCCCCCGGGGCTGAAACACCGCCCCACCAGCGCCGCTCCACCGCCGAAGCGGCCGGCCCCGGCACCCGGCCCGCCCGGTTCGAGACCCCACGGTCCCGAAATCCGGGCCAGGCCCCGCCCGCCCCGGTACGTACATCCCGTAACGAGGCGGACCCAGGGCCACCCCCGGACAGACGACCCAGCTCGCCCCTCCCGAGGAGCCGCACCCCATGACCGCGCACGCCGCAGGCGACCCGCAAGCCAACGGGACCCCCTCTCCCGCCACCGGGGCCCCCGCACCCGCCGCCCCCGCCACCGGCGGCCCGGAAACCCCCGCCTACCCCGTCGGGCTGCGCCTCTCCGGCCGCCGCACCGTGGTCGTCGGCGGCGGCCAGGTCGCCCAGCGCCGCCTCCCCGCCCTCGTCGCGGCCGGTGCCCGCGTCACGCTGATCTCGCCCTCCGCGACCCCCTCCGTGGAGGCCATGGCCGAAGCGGGCGAGATCACCTGGCACCGGCGCCGCTACCAGGACGGCGACCTCGCCGACACCTGGTACGCCCTCGTCGCCTCCAGCGACCTCGCCGCCAACGAGGCCGCCTCCGCCGAGGCCGAACGCACCCGCACCTGGTGCGTGCGCTCCGACGACGCCGAGGCCGCCACCGCGTGGACCCCCGCCACCGGCCGCTCCGACGGCGTCACCGTCGCGATTCTGACCGGCCACGACCCCCGCCGCAGCGCCGCCGTCCGCGACGCCGTCGTCGAGGGGCTGCGCGACGGCAGCCTCGCCGCCCCGCGCCACCGCGCGGCCGGCGACGACACCCCCCGGGTCTCCCTCGTCGGCGGCGGCCCCGGCGACCCCGACCTGATCACCGTCCGCGGTCGGCGTCTGCTCGCCGAGGCCGACGTCGTCATCGCCGACCGTCTCGGCCCCCGGGACCTCCTGGACGAACTGCCGCCGCACGTCGAGGTGATCGACGCCGCGAAGATCCCGTACGGCCGCTTCATGGCCCAGGAGGCCATCAACCAGGCCCTGATCGACCACGCCAAGCAGGGCAAGGCCGTCGTACGCCTCAAGGGCGGCGACCCGTTCGTGTTCGGCCGCGGCATGGAGGAGGCACAGGCGCTGGCCGCCGAAGGCATTCCCTGCACGATCGTGCCCGGCATCTCCAGCACCATCAGCGTCCCCGGCGCGGCCGGCATCCCGGTCACGCACCGTGGCGTGGCCCACGAGTTCACCGTGGTCAGCGGCCACGTCGCGCCGGACGACCCGCGTTCCCTCGTCGACTGGGAGGCCCTCGCCAGGCTCCGCGGCACGCTGGTGCTGCTGATGGCCGTCGAGCGGATAGCCCCGATCGCCGACGCACTCGTCGCGCACGGCCGCTCTCCCGAGACCCCGGTCGCGATCATCCAGGAGGGCACGATGGCCACCCAGCGCCGCGTCGACGCCACCCTCGCCACGGTCGGCGCGACAGCGAAGGCGGAGAACGTACGCCCGCCCGCCGTCATCGTCATCGGCGACGTGGTGGCCGTGAACGCCGGACCGGTCGTCCCCAGCACCCAGCAAGCCGTCGAATAACCCCGGGTAACCCGTCTCCGTCCCCCCGTTGGCCCCGCACCCACGACAAGGCAGTATCACCCTGTGGCCGAACTCATCACGATCGACGACCCCGACGACCCGCGGCTGCGCGACTACACGGGCCTGACCGACGTCGAGCTACGGCGCCGCCGCGAGCCCGCCGAGGGCCTGTTCGTCGCGGAGGGCGAGAAGGTCATCCGGCGTGCCCGGCAGGCCGGGTACGCCATGCGCTCGATGCTGCTCTCCGCCAAGTGGGTCGACGTCATGCGCGACGTCATCGACGAGGTCCCGGCCCCGGTGTACGCCGTGAGCCCGGACCTCGCCGAGCAGGTCACCGGCTACCACGTGCACCGCGGCGCTCTCGCCTCCATGCAGCGCACACCGCTGCCGGAGGCGGCCGAACTCCTCACGGACGCCCGCCGGGTGGTCGTCATGGAAGCCGTCAACGACCACACGAACATCGGGGCGATCTTCCGCAGTGCCGCCGCTCTCGGCATGGACGCCGTCCTGCTCTCCCCGGACTGCGCCGACCCGCTCTACCGCCGCTCGGTCAAGGTCTCCATGGGCGCGGTCTTCTCCGTGCCGTACGCACGCCTCGACGCCTGGCCCGCGGACCTCGAAACGGTCCGCGAAGCCGGGTTCAAGGTCCTCGCCCTCACCCCGGCCGAGCGGGCCCGTTCCCTCGACGAGGTCGCCCCGCACGCGATGGAGCGGGTGGCGCTGATGCTGGGCGCGGAGGGCGACGGCCTGTCCGCACGGGCGCTCAGGGCCGCCGACGAATGGGTCCGCATCCCCATGGCCCACGGCGTCGACTCCCTCAACGTGGGCGCGGCGGCAGCCGTCTCCTTCTACGCGGTGACCACGGGCCGCCCCCAGTCCTGACCCACACGCTTCCGCGCCCGCCGGACCGACTGCCACGCCCGCCTCACCCCCCCCGGCACCCACGAAGGCGCGCGGGCACCTGCTTCACTCCGGTGCCCGCGCGTCCTCCTACGTGCCGCCGGGTCAAAGCCCCGGCTGCCGCACCTTCTCCACCGCCGGTGCCGCGACGCCGGGCGAGGTGCCGTTCCCCAGCCCCCGGGACGGCCCCTGACACCCCTGTGCCGCGGCGATCCCCAGGGCGACCAGCAGCGTCACCACCACGAACACCACCAGCCGCTGCCGCAGCAACCGGGGGTTCGCCGGCCGCAGCCTGCCCCCCGAGGTCGGGCGTGCCCCCGGCCGGGTGCCCTTGCGGGCGGCCGACGAGCGCGTGGTGCTGCGGGCCCCGGAAGGCGTCCCGCCGCGGGCGGACGACGCTCCGGTACGGGAGGGGCCGCCGCGCGACGCCTGCGGAGCGGGACCCCGCGCCTCGTGCGAGGACGCGTGCCCCTCCGCCCGCTGTTCGCCGGGACGCCGGGGCTGGGTGGAGCGCTGGGTGCGCTGGTCGGCGTACCCCTCGCTCTCCGAGCCCCGTTGGGCGGGCGGACGCTTGTCGGAACCGCCTCCCTGCGCCTCGCGTGCCGCGATCTCCTTGAGCCGCATCGACAGCTGGAGTGTGCTGGGACGTTCCTCCTGGTCCTTGGCGAGGCAGGCCCGCACGAGCGGAGCCAGGGCGTCCGGCACCCCGCCCAGCAGCGGTTCCTCGTGCACGACCCGGTACAGCATGACCTCGGAGCTGCCCTGCCCGAACGGTGAGTCGGCGGTCGCCGCGTACGCCAGTGTCGCTCCGAGCGCGAAGACGTCCGTCGCCGGGGTGACGGTCGCACCCCGGACCTGCTCGGGAGCCAGGAATCCCGGGGAGCCGACCGCTGTGCCCACGTGGGTCAGCGTGCTCGCCCCGGTCGCCCACGCGATCCCGAAGTCGATGATCCGCGGGCCCTTGGGGGAGAGGAGGATGTTCGACGGCTTGAGGTCCCGGTGGACCACGCCCGCCTCGTGGACCGCCACCAGTCCCTCCGCGAGCGCGGCGCCGATCGAGGCGACCTCCGCCGCGATCAGCGGCCCCTCCTCGGCCACCCGGTCGTGGAGCGAGGGGCCGGGCACGTACTGCGTCGCGAACCACGGCCGCTCCGCCTCCAGGTCGGCGGCCACCAGCCGTGCCGTGCAACCGCCCCTGATCCGCCGCGCCGCCGACACCTCGCGCGCGAAGCGCGACCTGAACTCCTGATCCTCCGCCAGGTCCGGCCGGATCACCTTGAGCGCGACCCGCTGGCCCCGCCGGTCGGAGCCCAGGTACACGACACCCATGCCGCCCGCGCCCAGCCGCCGGTGAATCCTGAACGAGCCGACGACACGCGGGTCCTCGCGCCGGAGCCGCATCATCGCCATGTCCGTCCCCTACCTCCGGTGGGGCCTCCCCCACCCCACTGCTGACCGGTCCGTTCGACGTGGCCCAGCTTACGTACCCGTGGCGCGGTGTGCTCACAGGCCACACCCGCTCGGAGCGACGCGTTGTCGCCGCCGGGCGGGAAACGTGAAGGACGGTCAGGGAGCGGCCGCTCCGGCCACCCTGACGCCCGTTCATTCTCAACGGGGTGCGGCGGGAGGGTATTTGGATCACACAAGGCCGATCGCGTCGAGGGGGAGCAGGACGCCCGAAGGGTCGCCCGGACGGACGCAGGGGTGGCCGGCAGAGCCGGCCGGAGGACCGGGAGGGCGGTACGCGGAGGGGTGGCCGAAGTGAGTGAAGTCACCCCGACCCGCACCCGAACGGCCTCGAACGGCGCACCGCGGGGGAGTGCCCCCGGGACCTCGCCCCAGCCACCCACCGTGCGACCCCTCCGGGAAGTCCCTCAGCCCTCCACCCGCCTCTCCACCCAGGGGAGTACACCATCACCCGGTTGGTCATCCTCGGGGAGGCCGGGCAATAGGTACGAGGGCATGACGACCGGGCGCCCACCCGCCCCTAATCTTGAAATCAAGCGGTGGGTGCAGCACTCGTCCCCCGAGGTCAGACACCCACCGCTTACCGGACGACAGGAGAGGGACCATGGCGGACACGGCATCGAGGACGATGATCCGCACGCACGCGATCCGTATCCACGGGCGCCGTGCGCTCGCGGTGTTCGGCGGACGCAACTCCGGGCCGCGCCACCCGCTGGTGGCGACGGCCATGGTCCTCCCCCTGGCGGCCCTGCTCCTCTTCCTCTTCGGAGGGTGGGAAGCGGTGGTCACGCAAGCGTCGTCCGTGGGCATGGTGCTGGGGCGCTGAGCGGCGCCGCCGGCCCGGAAGAGCGGTCCGGACCGGAACAACACCAGGCCCCTCAGCCCCGTGGGGACGGGGGTGCGGCGGACGGCTGAGTTTGCCCGGACAGCTGGGGAGCTGTCCGGGCAAACGTGCGTCCGGAGCCCGCCCACGTCCAGGGATCCGCGCACGGCGGGGGTTTGTGCGCGCACGGCGGCGCAGGCGCCCACGCGCAAGGCTCATGGAGGCGAACCGGCGCGCACACGACGAAGCCCCCGGCCGAGAACGGCCGGGGGCTTCAAATGCGGTGCGCGATACTGGGATTGAACCAGTGACCTCTTCCGTGTCAGGGAAGCGCTCTCCCGCTGAGCTAATCGCGCGGGACGGTCCACGCGGACCGGATCGTGCGTCGTACTGCGTGCGCGATACTGGGATTGAACCAGTGACCTCTTCCGTGTCAGGGAAGCGCTCTCCCGCTGAGCTAATCGCGCGGGTCGATCCATACGGACCGGATCTGTTCAGTTGTTCTGCGTGCGCGATACTGGGATTGAACCAGTGACCTCTTCCGTGTCAGGGAAGCGCTCTCCCGCTGAGCTAATCGCGCTTGGAGGTGGAGACGGGATTTGAACCCGTGTAGACGGCTTTGCAGGCCGTTGCCTCGCCTCTCGGCCACTCCACCAGGAGTGTGCAGCAAGGGTACCGGGAAGATTCCCCCACTATCGAGCGGACGACGAGATTCGAACTCGCGACATCCACCTTGGCAAGGTGGTGCTCTACCAGCTGAGCTACGTCCGCTTGTCTGCTCCGCTCCACTTGCGTGTCCCGGCGACGTGTTGAACTCTAGCGGATTCCTGGTCCAGTACAAAAACGCGTTTGTGCAGCGTGCTGCGCTGTCCCCGGCACCCACGCCTGCCCAGGTGGCGGCGCTGTCCCCGCCATAGACTCGACGGTGTGTCCGACCTCCCCTCCCTGGCCCGCTTCGGCGGCCTGCTCGCCACCGATCTGCGCGACGTGACCAGCGATCCCGCGGCCCTCGACTCCGCCGGCTTCTGGGCCGTCGCCGCCGACTTCGAGGGCCGCCTCGTCTGCGCCCGCTTCGGCGACGTCCGCAGGCAGCCGGTTCCCTCCCCCGTCCCCGGCGCCTGGCGGGGGCCCGCCGCCGGCGACTGGACGTCCTCGCTGGACCGCGCCGCGTACACGGCAGGGGTGCGCCGCATCCGTGAGCACATCGCGAGGGGCGAGGTCTACCAGGCCAACCTCTGCCGGGTGCTGAGCGCTCCGGTGGACCGGGCCGCCGACGTCGACGCCCTCACCGCGCTCCTGGCCCGCGGCAATCCCGCCCCGTACGCAGGAACGATTCGGCTGCCCGCGCACGGCGTGGAGACAGCCACCGCCTCCCCCGAGCTGTACCTGCGCCGCGCGGGACGCACCGTCGAGTCGGGGCCCATCAAGGGCACCGGCAGGACGGCCGGGGACCTCCTGGACAAGGACCACGCCGAGAACGTGATGATCGTCGACCTGGTCCGTAACGACCTCGGTCGTGTCGCCGTCACCGGTTCCGTGACCGTCCCCAAGCTGTGCGCCGTCGAGCAGCACCCCGGCCTCGTCCACCTCGTCTCCACCGTGCGCGCCGAACTGGCCCCCGGCGCCGGCTGGGCCGACCTCCTCGCGGCCACCTTCCCGCCCGGCTCCGTCACCGGTGCCCCGAAGTCGAGCGCACTGAAGATCATCGAAGCGCTGGAGACCTCCCCCCGCGGCCCCTACTGCGGCGGTATCGGCTGGGTGGACGCCGACCGGGGTACCGCGGAGCTGGCAGTCGGCATCCGCACGTTCTGGATCGACCGCACCGCGGCGGGCGGCCCCGTCCTGCGCTTCGGCACCGGAGCGGGCATCACCTGGGGCTCCGATCCCGAGCGGGAATGGGCCGAGACCGAACTGAAGGCGTCCCGGCTGCTCGCGGTAGCGTCGGGCGCGTACGAAGCGACAGTGAGAGAGAGGGCCGTGCCATGAAGCTCTGGGTCAACGGGGAACTGCTCGACGCCGACGCGGCCCGGGTCTCCGTCCTCGACCACGGGATGACCGTCGGCGACGGCGTCTTCGAGACGATGAAGGCCGTGCACGGGCGCGCCTTCGCCCTCACCCGTCACCTCGACCGGCTCACCGCCTCGGCCCGCGGCCTCGGCCTCCCGGCGCCCGACCTCGACGAGGTGCGCCGCGCCTGCGCCGCCGTCCTCGACGCCAACCCGATGCCGATGGGCCGCCTGCGCGTCACCTACACCGGCGGCGTCTCGCCGCTCGGCTCGGACCGCGGCGACGCCGCACCCACCCTGGTCGTCGGGCTCGGCGAGGCCACCCGCCGCCCCGACTCCACCGCCGTCGTCACCGTCCCCTGGACGCGCAACGAGCGCGGCGCCCTCACCGGACTGAAGACCACCTCGTACGCCGAGAACGTGGTGGCGCTCGCCCGCGCACGCGAACACGGCGCCACCGAGGCCCTGTTCGCGAACACCGTCGGGCAGCTCTGCGAGGGCACCGGCACCAACGTCTTCGTCGTCCTCGACGGAGAACTCCTCACCCCGCCCGTCGCCTCCGGCTGCCTGGCCGGGATCACCCGGGCGCTCACCGTCGAGTGGACCGGCGCCCGGGAACGGGACCTGCCGCTGGACGTGCTGGAGCGGGCCGACGAGGTCTTCCTGACCTCCACCCTGCGCGACGTGCAGGCGGTCCACCGGGTGGACGGGCGCGACCTGCCCGCCGTGCCGGGACCCGTCACGGCGAAGGCCATGCGCGTCTTCGACGAGCGTTCCGGGGACGACCTGGACCCGTAGGACCTGCCCCGCGGTACCCCTCGCGGCCCGCGCGCATGATGACGGGAGGGTCCGGGGCGGGTACAACTCCCTTGATGACAACGACTCTGCGGCCGACCGCGCCGCTCCGGACCAGCGCCGACGGCGCGCGCTCACGCACGTACGAAGTGTGCGTGAACAGCCGTCCCGTCGGCACCGCCGAGATCGACACCCTGTCCGGCTTCGGGAACCGGGCCGGCCGGATCCGCTCGCTGCGGATCGACGAGGCGGACCGCCGCCGGGGTCGCGGCACGGTCGCCGCCCTCGCCGCCGAAGAGGTGCTGCGCGGCTGGGGCTGCGACCACGTCACCGTCTCCGTCCCGGCGGACGCCGAACCCGCGCTGCGGATGGTGACCGCCCTGGGGTACGTCGAACGCAGCCGCAACATGGCCAAGGACCTGCCGACGGAGCCGCCCGCCCTCCCCGCGCACGTCTCGGCCCGCCCCATGACGCCACAGGAGTACGACACCTGGCGACGCCGTTCCGCCGAGACGTACGCCCAGAGCTGGATCGACCGGGGCGCGACGCCCGAGCAGGCACGGGCCAAGGCCGCGGCGAGCCACCGCACGTTCCTGCCCGAGGGCCTCGCCACCCCGCACACCTGGATCAACCACCTCGTCCACGACGGAGAACCGGTCGGCTTCCTGTGGGTCGGCCGGCACGAGGTCGAACCCGGCGAGCCGGCCGCCTTCGTGTACGACGTCGAGGTCGCCGAGGGACAGCGCGGCAGGGGATACGGGCGCGCCCTGATGGCGTTCGCCGAACGCGTCGCCCTGCGGGCCGGCGAGAGACGGATCGCCCTGCACGTCTTCACCGGGAACACCCCGGCGCTGCGGCTGTACGAGTCGCTGGGCTACCGCACCACGCACCTCAACAGCTACAAGCAACTGCTCTAGCGGTGCGTTCGCCCGTGGCTCAGCCCTGTGCGGCGAGCAGGCGGTCGGCGATCTCCTCGATGCGCGCCCGCAGGCCGCTCTGGTCCTTGCTGCCGTCGAGGAGCTGCCCGCCGATCCCGTACGTCGGCGTGCCCGTCACCTTGATCGCCTTGCCCTCCGCCTGGTCGGCGTCCACGATCAGCAGGTGCCGTCCGTCGATCAGGGCGGTGTCGAACTCCTCGGCGTCCATGCCGAGTTCACGCGCCACGTCCAGCAGCAGCGGCTGTCCGCGCTCGCCCAGTTCCGCCGTACGGCCGAGCACGGCCTCCACGTACGCCCAGCCGTCGCCCTGCTGGAACGCCTCCTCGGCGGCCTGTGCGGCGTCGTACGCGTGGCGGTGCTTCTCCAGCGGGAAGTGCCGCAGCCGCACGTCCAGCCTCTCGCCGTAGCGGGCCCGCAGCGCGGCGAGGTCGCTGAGGGCGGTGTGGCAGTCGGGGCACTGGAGCTCGCACCAGACGTCCAGGACGACGGGGGAGGCGGGGGAGGGGTTGCTCATGGGGCCAGTCTCCCAGTCGTACGCGCGCGGCCCCAACCGGGACCTGGGGAGGATCCGCACCCCGGAGTTCTCCCTGAGACGGGGGCCGGGGATGGCCGGGCCGGGGGTGGGGGGTGCAGGATGGGAGGGAACCGCACTTCCCACCGCTGGAGGACCGATGCTGCTGGTAGAGACCGTCTGCTCCGCGGTGTCCGCGGCCGGCCTGGGCATCGCCGCCATCACCGCGTACCGCAAACGCTTCCTCACCGCGACGCGTTTGGCCGCCTACTCGCTGGTCCCGGTCGGCCTGGTGATGATCGGGGCGGTGGGCTGGCTCTCCGACATCGTCTTCAAGCCGATGGTCTGGGCGGGCTTCGGAGTGCTCGGGCTCGCCTGGCTGCTGTTCGTGACGACCCGGGCCGTGGAACGGCGTACCGGCGGCACCCGCAAGGAACGCAGGGCCGCGAAGGCCGCCCGGCGCGAGGCCGTCGCCCCGGGAGCCTCGGCCCCCTCGCTCGGCCGCGGACGCACCGCGGCGGAGCCCGCCGCGGCGTCGGCCCCCGCCGCGTCCGCGCAGCCGAAGAAGGCGCAGCCCGACGAGGACTTCAGCGACATCGAGGCCATCCTGAAAAAGCACGGCATCTGAAGCACCGCGTTCCGCCGTCCGTACCCCGAAAGCCTGGGGACTCGGACAGCGGAACGATTGTGCATTTGCACGGAATCCGGCGAACTGCGCCCGACAGTGGGCGTGTTGGTCATTCCGTACCACCGGACTGGGTCATCATCAGCCGGAGATGCTGCAGACCTCCTCGGACGAAGCCCCGGCGCCCGCCCCTGCCGAAGAAGCGCGCGGGTGCCTCTTCGCGCTTTCCCAGCCGCCCCTGATGATCTTCCTCGGGCTGATCGGCACGCTGCTCATGATGGGAGCGATCCATGACCTGTACCTGGACTGACGCGGCCCGGGGCGACAGGGCCCGGATCCCGGTGGTCCCCGCCGGTGCGACCCGGCCGGGCGCTCAGCCGGAGGCTTCCTTGCGCCGGGCCCGGTACGCCGCCACGTGCAGCCGGTTCCCGCAGGTACGGCTGTCGCAGTAGCGGCGCGAACGGTTCCGGGACAGGTCGACGAACGCGTGCCGGCAGTCCGGCGCCTCGCAGCGCCGCAGCCGCTCCTGCTCGCCCGAGGTCACGATGAACGCCAGCGCCATCCCGCAGTCCGCCGCCAGGTGGTCCGCCATGGAGGCGCCGGGAGCGAAGTAGTGCACGTGCCAGTCGAAGCCGTCGTGGTTGGTGAGGCGGGGCGTGGTCCCCGCGGCGGCCACCAGCCGGTTGATCAGTTCGGCCGCGGCCTGGGCGTCCGGGGCCGCGAACACGTCCGCGAAGCGCGCCCGTACGGCCCGTACGGCCCGCAGATCGGCCTCGCCGAGCGTGCCCACGTCGCTCACGTCGTGGATCCGTGCGAAGGCGCTCAGCGCTTCCACGTCCGCGAGACGGTCGTGGGGCTCGCTCTCCGGTGCCGTGTTCACCAGATCGACGACGACATCGAGGGCTTTCCGGGTGTCGTGGGGGATCAGCACGCTTCGCTCCCTGGCCTGCTGCGGGCCGGTGCCCGCGCTGCTGGCCGACTCTAGCCCGTGGTGGTCACGGGACTTCGGACAGCGTCCGTCCCGCGTCGGCACGCCCGGCCGCGGAACGCGCAACGGCGCCGTCGCCGCGGTGGATTCCGCGACGACGGCGCCGTTGACCGGCTTATGAAGTTGTCCCTATGGGGGTGTCCGTCCCGCGCCGTCGCCCCGAGTCGGACGGCGATGAACGACTCTCGTCCTGGCTCAGTTCTCGGCCAGGATGTGAGAGAGCTCCGTGTCGAGGTCGAAGTGCCGGTGTTCAGTGCCGGGTGGCACTGCGGCATCCGTCCTCTTCAGGAACGACTCAAGCGCCCGCGCCGGGGCTTCGAGCAGGGCCTCGCCCTCCGGTGAGCTCAGGGCGATGCAGACAACGCCCTGACCGTGGCTCCGGGACGGCCAGACTCGGACGTCGCCGGTTCCGGTGGGCCGGTGCAGGCCCTCGGCGAGGAGATCGCGGGCGAATACCCACTCGACCGTTTCCTCGGCTCCGGTGTGGAAGGTGGCATGCACGGCATAGGGATCGGCCGTGTCGTACCGCAGGCCCGCGGGTACAGGCAGTGATGACTCGCTCGACACAACGAGGCGCAGGTGCAGCTCGCAGCTGACCGTGGTGTTCATAAGCGCCAGGGCCTTTCGCTCAGTGTGCGCTCGGGGATTCGCACGTCGGCGAATTCGACATGCCACCTACAGTGCCGTTGTAAACCCTTATGAGTGTTTTGAGTCTCTTGATGTCGCTCGTACGGCCGAGTCCGGGGTTGACCCTTACGGCTATTCCGGTGAAGGGCCGCGCTCGGGTAAGTTGGCGCCCATGAACGCGGAGAGTGACGGACGGGACGAGGTGGTCGCCACGGCGACGGCCGACCCCGCCACGGGGGGCGCAGACGACGAGCGAGAGCTCGGATCGCGGGCGCCGCAGTACATCCAGGCACGCAGGACGCTCCACCTCAGCTGGCAGGTCGGCGTCTTCGTCGTCGGCCTCGCGGTCGTGATCACGGGCGTCATCATGCTGCCGCTGCCGGGACCCGGCTGGGTCGTGATCTTCGGCGGCATGGCGATCTGGGCGACCGAGTTCGTGTGGGCGCAGCTGGTGCTGCGCTGGACGAAGCGGAAGCTCACCGAGGCCGCGCAGCGGGCACTCGACCCCAAGGTGCGGCGGCGGAATCTCGTCCTGACCACGATCGGGGTGGTGATCGTCGTCGTCCTGCTCGGGATCTACCTCTGGAAGTTCGGCCTGGTGATGCCGTGGAAGATCACCGAGTGAGAGCCGGGCGATGACCTCACGGCGACCGGAAAAGTGGTCGGGGGCACGCGCTGACATGCGGTAATGTTCTGCCTGTGCCCGGGCGATTAGCTCAGTGGGAGAGCACTTCGTTCACACCGAAGGGGTCACTGGTTCGAACCCAGTATCGCCCACCCGGGATCAGAGGCCCGAGAGACTGCGACAGTCTCTCGGGCCTCTGGCGTCCCCGGGGTCCGAGGTGACGACGGGCGTCGTCACCCGAGGCGGGTCAACCGCTCGCGCAGCCTGCGGGCGTCGTGCAGCCGCCGCTCGTACGTCGCCCCCACGGCGAGCAGGAGCAGCCCGGCCAGCGCCGGGGGCAGCCAGCGCGGCAGCACGCCGACCACTTGCACGACGTACGGGGCCAGCTCGTGCAGCGCCACCAGGGCCAGGACCGCGGAGCCGAGCAGCAGCGGCGCGCCGAGCCGGTACCGGGCGCCCAGCAGCGTGATTCCGAGCGAGGCGCAGCCCAGCAGGAGCGGTCGCGGCCAGTACGGGTCCGCCCAGACGGCGACCAGGCTCGGCAGGAGCGTCACGGCCAGCCCCGCTCCGTACGCCGTCCAGGACGACGTCCCGGGTGCGCTGCGCCGGCGCAGGTGGCCGGCGGCGAGCGCCAGGACGGTCACGGGCAGCGTGTACGCCTCCGGCTCCGCGACCTGCCAGACCGCCAGCCGCACCCAGGCGGCCAGCAGGAACAGCACCGCGGCTGCCCAGCCCGCGCTCCGCCGGTCGGGCCGCGCGGCAATACCGGCGACGATCGCCCCGCACAGGCCGAGGACCGTGGCCAGGGCCGGGAGGTCTCCCACCACGAGGCCGACGGCGAGCAGCGCGGACCCGGCGGCGGCGATCTCGGCGGGGACGACCGCGGAACCCGTCAGCCGCGGGACGAAGGCCGCGAGGAGGGCGACGGCGACGGGAACCGTGAGGACCAGGGCGGCCGCTTGCAGCGGCGTCGCGTTCAGGACCGCGGCGGACGCACACGCGAGACCGGTGGCGCAGCCGACGGCGGCGACCGAGCCCACCGCCCGCAGCACCGGAGCCGGGCCGCGGGCGCCGAGCAGGCCGAAGACGGCCAGCAGCGCGCCGAGGACCGCGAAGGTGGTGCTCCGGGAGGCGAGCGCGAGGCACGACGCCGCGCCCGCGGCGACCAGCCCGGCGGCGAGCGCGGAGTGCGCCGGGGCGGTTCCTGGACCGGTGGACGGCGAGCCCGTCGCCGGGACGGCCGGTGAGCCCGCGGACGCCGGCGCCGTCGGGGCCGCGGACGGGAAGAGGCGGGCTGCCAGGAGCAGGGCGGCGGCGGCCGTGGCGACGTGGAGGGCCAGTGCGGCGACGTACGGGAGGTGCAGGGCCGCCGGGGCCAGGAGGAGGGCGGCGGCGCCCGTCAGGACCGCACCGGCGGCCGCGGCGGGGTGCGGCGACCGGCGGTGGACGACGGCGAGTGCCGAGGCGACGGCGAGCAGGACCAGCGGAGCCGTCGACATCGCGTGCCCGAACACCTCCGAACCGCCGCCGACCGTCTCGCGGACCGTCGCGGGCAGGCCGCGCCACGGAGCGGCGGCGTGCGACAGCGGGCCCGCCAGCACCGTCAGCGCCAGCGCGGGCAGCGTCGTCAGGACCGCGCCGCCGCCGACGGCCGAGGCCGCCCCGCGCAGGCCGTGCCGGACGGCACGGGGAAGGCGCGCACCGGGGGCGGACGCCGACACCAGCACCCCCAGCGCGCACAGGAGGTACGCGGGGACCGTCCACGCGACGGGCAGCGCCGGGCGTACCGCTCCGGCCGTCGCGGCGACGAATGCCAGTCCCGCCACCGCGGCGGTCGCGCGCTGCGGACGGCGCAGGGAGACCGCCAGCGCGAGCGCGGCGCCCGCCAGGAGGACTCCGGAGGGCCGGAGGGCCTCGGCGGTGGTCGACGCGGCCAGGGAGAACGCGAGGGCGGCCAGGAGGGAGAGGCCGCCCGTGGCCCAGGCGCAGAACGCGGCGAGGACACCGAGCGGGGCGAGCGGACGGCCGGACCCGGCGGCACGGGGCGCGTGCGGCCCGGCGTCCCGCACCGCGGCGCCGGGCAGCGGCGGCGTACCGGATCCGGGCGTGCCGGAGGGCGATCCGGAACGGGTGGAAGCGCCTGCGGGAACCGCGGGAGCGGAAGTGCCCGCGGCACAGGCGCTGCCCGCGGAGGCGGCGCGGCGGGTGCCCGACGCGGACCCGGCGTCGGCGGTGGCGGCCGGGGGGCGCAGGAGCCGGACGGCCACGGCGGCGTCCAGGGCGGCGGTGGCCAGCAGCGCCCAGACGAAGGGGAGTGCGGTCACGGAGTGGGTGGCGGCCCAGAGGGGGAGGGGAAGCTGGGCGGAGAGGAGGGCCGCCGGAAGCGGACCGCGCAGGCGCGGCAGGAGGAGACCGTACGCGGCCCAGAGCGCGGCGAGGGCGGCTGCGGCGAGCGCCGTGTACGCCGTGCCGTCGACGTCGGTGAAGGCGACCTCGTGCAGCGCGTAGGCGTCCAGGACGGTCAGGAGCAGGCCCACCACGCCGACCGCCTCGGCGGTGGCGGTCAGGCCGCGCCGCACGAGGAGAACGGGGGCCGCCAGCGCGCCGAGCGTCACCGCGGCCAGGGCCGCCGCCCGGCCCGCGATGCCCAACTGGCCCCAGCCGACCAGCGTGAAGGCCAGGGCCGCGACCGCGAGCAGGATCCCGCCGAGCGTCAGCAGCACGTTCTGCGCACCGGGGGCGGACGAGGCGCGAGGAGCCGGGGCCGGCTGCCACGAGGGCTGCGGCGGGGTGGCGCGCGGGCTCAGGACGTTCAGCAGCCAGGCCCGGCGGAGCAGCAACTGGTGCCTGCGCGCGTCGAGTCGGGCCAGCTCGCCGTCGATGACGAGCAGTTCCTCGGCCGGGGCGAGTGGGGGAGTGTCGCTCATGGGAGGCAGTCTGCGGGCGGAGGGCGGGGCCCGGGATGGGCGTGCGTACTCAAAGCCGTACTCAGGTGGGGATGAGTACCGCCGTGTACAGGCAGACTTGGCCCATGGACTGGTGCCACTACCGCTTCCGCAGCATCTGGGAACTCCCCGCCCCGCCCTCCGCCGTGTACGGAACGCTCGAACGCGCCGAGGACTATCCGCGCTGGTGGCCGCAGGTGCGCGAGGTGACCCCCGAGGACGGGCGGAGCGGAACCGCGCGCTTCCGGTCGTTCCTCCCGTACGACCTGGTGGTCGACGTGAGCGAGCGACGGCGCGACCCGGACGCCGGAGTCCTGGAGATCGGCATGACCGGGGACCTGGACGGCTGGATGCGCTGGACGGTCCGGCCGCACGGCACGGCCGGCGCCCGGGTGTTCTACGAGCAGGTGGTGGACGTGCGCAAGCCGCTGCTGCGGTACTTGGCGGTCCCCGGAAGGCCGGTCTTCCGCGCCAACCACGCATGGATGATGCGGTCCGGCCGGCGCGGACTGGCCGCCGCGCTCGCGGGTGCGGCCCCCGCGGCGTGACACCGCGGTTTGAACCGCACGCGAGAAGCCCTGTATGGTTCAACCCGTTCCCGGGCGATTAGCTCAGTGGGAGAGCACTTCGTTCACACCGAAGGGGTCACTGGTTCGAACCCAGTATCGCCCACCCAGGGAAAGGCCGGTCCGTCATCGACGGACCGGCCTTTTCGTGCCCGGAACGCGCGCACGGCGGTGCCGCCCGGTGTACCTGGCACCACCTTCGTCCGGGTGCGGGGTCCCTCGTCCCGGACGCGGGAACTTCCTGGCCTGGTCGGTGTACGGACATCCGTACGCGACGCGAGCGAGGGGAACCGTCCTGATGGACACCATGATCAAAGCGATGCTGTGGATGCTGCTGGCCGTCGCCGTGGCCGCCAACGTCTTCCTCGGGCTCGGGACGGTGGCGGACGGCGCCCTGCGGATCGTGCTCAGTGCGCTGACCGGAGCCGTCGCCCTGGCGGCGGTGACCGGTCTGGTGGTCGTGCGGCGGGCGGCCAGGACCTCCTGAGGACCTCGGCCACGGGTGCGCGGTGGGGCCGCCCGCCGTCAGGCGGCCCGGGCCCGCAGCTCCGGGCGCAGCGGCCAGGCCGGGTCGACCGCCTCGTCCGAGCCGTTGCGCGCGAACCACGCCTGGAGGCCGCGTGCCTGCACCGCGTGCCACACCGCCTGGAGCGTGTGCAGTTCGGCGGGGGACAGGTGCGCCAGGCGGGCCGGGAAACTCTTGCCCACCGCCCGTACGAGACGCAGCGAGGCCGTCGCGTCGGCCACCGCGTCGTGCGCCCCGTCCAACTCCACGCCATAGTGCGCGCACAGATCGGTGAGGGTGCGACGGCCCTTGCGGTAGCGGTCCAGGTGCTTGTCCAGCACCCTCGGGTCGACGACGTGCAGCGGCCTGGCCTCCAGGTAGCGGGAGAGCGACGAGGCCCGGTGCCGCCTCAACTCCCGGTCCAGCACGGTCAGATCGAACGGCGCGTTCATGATGACCAGCGGCCGGTGCGCCGCGCACTGCTCGGCGAGCGCCCGCGCCACCTCCTCCATCACCGGCGCCGGCCAACGCCCGTAGCGCTGCAGGTGCTCGTCGGTCAGGCCGTGCACCTCCGTGGCCCCGGGCGGCACCGGGACACCCGGGTTGACCAGCCAGCGGGTGGCCCGGAACCGGCCTCCCGCCGCGTCCTGCACCACGAGGGCCGCCGAGACTATCCGGTCGCCCTCCACGTCCACGCCCGTGGTCTCCGTGTCGAAGGCCGCCAAGGGTCCTTCGTACCAGCACGTCATAGGTCCCCACTCCTCTTGCTCGAAACGGCAGATGGCGTGCTTCACGGGAACGTCCGGTGCGCTTTCTGCCCGAAGCGGTGATACCCGGGCCGTTTACGGCATAAGCCGTACGGAGACAACACAGGTGACAGAGACGGAAGTTGACAGCCCGTCGAGCACATCGCACGGCAACTGACCGACACCGCCGCAGAGCAACTGATCGGCACAGCCCGGAAGGCACACGTCAGCCATGGCGCTCGCGCAGCCCGAACCGGGCGGGCTGCTGCCCGAACGGACCTCCACACCCGTCCCACCGGACCGTCCGCTGCGGGGCGCACTCGCCACCACCGCCTGCATGGAGACACTCCAGGTGGGCTACCTGCACGCAGTCGCGGCAGCCGCCGGCTGCTCGCTCTCCCAACCCTTCCCCGACAACGGCATCGACTGGCACGTCAGCCACGGTTCCCCCGCGCACACCGTCGACGACGAGATCACGATCAAGGTGCAGCTCAAGTGCACCTACCAGATCGCCCCGCGCCCGCCCGGCTCCGCGTTCTCCTTCACCCTCGACAACGACCACCTGGTGAAACTGGCCCGCACTCCCGTGTCGGTGCACAAGATCCTGGTCGTCATGCTGGTGCCCAGGAGCCGCGACGACTGGCTGCGCGCCGACCACGACCGACTCGACCTGCGGCACTGCTGCTACTGGATCAACCTGGCCGGACACCCGGTGACCGGCAGGCACCGGACCAATGTGCGGGTGCCCACCGCGCGGATCTTCGACGACCGAGCCCTCTGCGAGATCATGACCCGCGTCGGAGCGGGAGGGAGGCCCTGATGCACCGGTACCGGCCGATCGACGAGTCCGGACGGGAGCACCCGAGCGAGATCCCGGGCAGCTGGGGCGGCGGCGGACCCCCGACGGACCAGGTGGACCCGGCGGTCCTGGGCGCGCTGCTCGCCCGGCACGGGTGGCGGCGGCGCGGGGGCGCGGCCGGGCGGTACGCGCGGTGGACGCCGCCGGGGAGCGGCGGGACCAGCCTCCTCGTACCGGAATCACGGGCCTTCCCCGACAGCGAGGACCTGCTGGCGGAGGCGCTGGGCGCGCTGGAACGGTGCCCCGCGCCCTCGGCGCGCGAGGTGCTCGTCCAGCTCGCGGTGCCGAGCGACGAGGTGCGGTGGTGGCGGGACGTGCCCGAAGCGGTGACCGGCGCGGCGGCCTGGCCCGCCGAGGAACAGCTGCGGTCGGCGGCCCGGCAGATGCTGCTCGCGGCGGCCCTCGCGGCGCGCGGACGGGCCGGATACCACGGCGGACGGCACCGGCGGCAGGCCCGGTCGGCGCTGGACGGCGTGCTCGTGGGCACCGGGGCCGGCGGACGCAGGCTGACGGCTTTCGTGCCGGTGGCCGGTGGGCGCAGCACCGTCGTACGGCTGCACCACGCCCTGCACGCGGCCCGGGAAGCCGTCGACTACCGGCGCGCCACGGGCGGCATGGATGCCTTCGACACGGCGGTCGAGGCCGGCGTCAGTCACGAACTGGCCGGAGCGGTGGTGGCGTTGGTGGAGGGGACCGAGGGCGCGCGGATCGCGCTCGACTGGGCTCCGTCGACCGGCGCGCCGCCCGGGTGCGCCGTGCGGCCGGAGACGGTGGAGTTCTCCCCCGGGGACCTGCCCGCCCTGCGCGAGGCGGCGGACAGGTACCTGCGCCAGGAGCCGGCGGTGCCGGTGCGGATCACCGGCGCTGTCGTACGGATGCGAAGGTCGGCGCCGCGCGGCGGAGGAACGGTGCGGCTGCGGGTCCTGGCCGGGGCGGAGGTCGCGTACGTACGGATGGCGCTGGGCGAGGAGGCGTACCGGATCGCGGGCCACGCCCACCTGGTGGGCCTGCCGATCCAGGTCGGGGGGCGGCTGGAGCGCAGGGGCGGCTTCCGGCGGCTGACGGGGGCGTGGGGGGTCGTGCCCGTGCAGGTCGACGAAGCGGAACGGGACCGGCTGATGAAGGCGCTGCACGAGAACCTGGACTTCTTCGAGGAGGCGTGCAGCGGGGAGGAGTGAGGGGGCGTGCCGGGGGAGGGCGTAACCGTTTCGCGTGCGGGGCGGGTCGCTCGGTACGATTCGGGATGCGTGCCGCTTCCAGGCGCGTACCCCCTCAGTCAGGAGAGACCGGTGTCAGATGTCCGTGTGTTCATCCAACGCGATTCCGAGCGGGAAGAGCGCGTGGTGACGACGGGCACTACGGCAGCCGAGCTCTTCGCCGGCGAGCGCTCGATCGTCGCCGCCCGGGTTGCGGGCGAGCTGAAGGACCTCTCGTACGAGATCCAGGACGGCGAGGAGGTCGAGCCCGTCGAGATCACCTCCGAGGACGGCCTGAACATCCTGCGCCACTCCACCGCGCACGTCATGGCGCAGGCCGTGCAGGAGCTGTTCCCCGACGCCAAGCTGGGCATCGGCCCGCCGGTCAAGGACGGGTTCTACTACGACTTCGACGTCGAGAAGCCCTTCACTCCGGAGGACCTCAAGGCGATCGAGAAGCAGATGCAGGTCATCCAGAAGCGGGGGCAGAAGTTCTCGCGCCGGGTGGTCAGCGACGAGGCCGCCCGTGAGGAGCTGGCCGACGAGCCGTACAAGCTGGAACTCATCGGCATCAAGGGCTCCGCGTCCAGCGACGACGGCGCGGACGTCGAGGTGGGCGGCGGCGAGCTGACCATCTACGACAACCTCGACGCGAAGACCGGCGAGCTGTGCTGGAAGGACCTCTGCCGGGGTCCGCACCTGCCCAGCACTCGCAACATCCCGGCCTTCAAGCTGATGCGCAACGCCGCCGCCTACTGGCGCGGCAGCGAGAAGAACCCCATGCTCCAGCGCATCTACGGCACCGCGTGGCCGTCGAAGGACGAGCTGAAGGCACACCTGGAGTTCCTCGCCGAGGCGGAGAAGCGCGACCACAGGAAGCTCGGCAACGAGCTGGATCTGTTCTCGATCCCCGAGCAGATCGGCTCCGGCCTCGCCGTCTTCCACCCCAAGGGCGGCATCATCCGCCGGGTCATGGAGGACTACTCGCGCCGCAGGCACGAGGAGGAGGGGTACGAGTTCGTCTACACCCCGCACGCCACCAAGGGGAAGCTCTTCGAGCAGTCGGGCCACCTGGACTGGTACGCCGACGGCATGTACCCGCCCATGCAGCTCGACGAGGGCACGGACTACTACCTCAAGCCCATGAACTGCCCGATGCACAACCTGATCTTCGATGCGCGGGGGCGTTCGTACCGTGAACTGCCGCTTCGCCTCTTTGAGTTCGGCACCGTGTACCGGTACGAGAAGTCGGGTGTGGTGCACGGGCTGACCCGTGCCCGGGGCTTCACGCAGGACGACGCGCACATCTACTGCACCAAGGAGCAGATGGCGGAGGAGCTCGACAAGACGCTCACCTTCGTCCTGGGGCTGCTGCGCGACTACGGTCTGACCGACTTCTACCTGGAGCTGTCCACCAAGGACCCGGAAAAGTTCGTCGGCTCGGACGAGATCTGGGAAGAGGCGACCGCGACGCTTCAGCAGGTCGCCGAGAAGCAGGGGCTGCCGCTGGTCCCGGACCCGGGTGGGGCCGCGTTCTACGGGCCGAAGATCTCCGTGCAGTGCAAGGACGCCATCGGCCGTACCTGGCAGATGTCGACGGTGCAGCTGGACTTCAACCTCCCGGAGCGCTTCGACCTGGAGTACACCGGTCCTGACGGCTCGAAGCAGCGTCCCGTCATGATCCACCGTGCGCTGTTCGGATCGATCGAGCGGTTCTTCGCGGTGCTCCTGGAGCACTACGCGGGTGCGTTCCCGGCGTGGCTGGCGCCCGTGCAGGCGGCCGGCATCCCGATCGGAGACTCGCACATCCCGTACCTCCAGGAGTTCGCCGCCGAGGCGAAGAAGAAGGGGCTGCGGGTCGAGGTCGACGCGTCGTCGGACCGGATGCAGAAGAAGATCCGGAACTGGCAGAAGCAGAAGGTTCCCTTCATGATCATCGTCGGCGACGAGGACATGGCGGCCGGTACGGTCTCCTTCCGCTACCGCGACGGCTCGCAGGAGAACGGGATTCCGCGTGACCAGGCGATCGCCAAGCTGGTGGACGTCGTGGAACGCCGCGTGCAGGTGTAGCGCCCGAGTGTGACCGGGGAGGGCGGTTCCGTCGAGGAGCCGCCCTCCCCGCTGTTTCCGCAGCTCGTCCGCCTATGCTTTCCGCATGACGACTGAGCCCGAGCAGCAGAGTGGACCGGTGGGTGAACCCGACGGGTTCGGGCGGCTGTGGACGCCCCACCGGATCGCGTACATCCAGGGTGAGAACAAGCCGACCGGGCCCGGTTCCGGCGACGGTTGCCCCTTCTGCGTGGCTCCCGCGCACAGCGACGAGGAGTCGCTCATCGTCGCGCGCGGTACGAGTGTTTTCGCGATCATGAATCTGTACCCGTACAACGGCGGCCACATGATGGTCATGCCCTACCGGCACGTCGCCGACTACACCGAGCTGGACGGCCCCGAGACCGCCGAGCTGGCGGACTTCACCAAGCGGGCGATGACCGCGCTGCGCAAGGCGTCCGGGGCGCACGGCTTCAACATCGGGCTCAACCAGGGCGCCGCCGCCGGTGCCGGGATCGCCGCCCACCTGCACCAGCACGTCGTGCCCCGCTGGGGCGGCGACACCAACTTCATGCCCGTCGTCGGTCACACCAAGGTGCTGCCGCAGCTCCTCGCGGACACCCGCAAGATGCTCGCGGACGTGTGGCCCGAGACCCCGTAACGGCTCACGCGTCGTACAGGTCGGCCTTGCGCGGGGCCGGGTCCTGGATCATGCCGCTGAGGAACGTGGAGCGGCCGCTGAAGCGGTCGGTGTCGACGCCGTGGTCCTCCAGCACCTTGATGGCGGCCGTGTGCACCACCCGCAGCACCGGCGCGGCGGCACGCATCGCGTCGTCGGCCATGAAGCGGTGCCGCCAGGGCTTCTGCGCCCAGACGTGCCGCAGTCCGAAGGGCTCGGGGAGCGTGAGCTTGCCGCCGAGGAAGTCCAGGACGTTCGGGAACCAGGTCAGCGGTGCGCGAGCGCTGAGGCGCACCACCTCGGTGGTGTCCGTCAGTGGCAGAGCGCGGTCCTTGGTCTCCCAGAACCTGACCGTCTTGTTGACCGTCACGGTCTTCGGGCTCGGCTTCGTGGTGAACAGGGGGTGGACCGGTCCCAGTGCGTGGCCGGTGACCTCGATGCGCAGGGTTTCGTGCAGGACGGTGACCGTGATGAGCATGGTGATGACCAACTGGCCGTCCCACAGGGTGAACTGGACGCCCAGGTAGTGCCGGTTGCCCGCGCCGAACTGCTGCTCGTTGCAGATCCGCTGTATCTCGTGGTTCTTGATCTGGTACGCCTCCACGTCCTGGCCCTCGGGGCGGCTGATCTCGCCCGCGTTCTCGCCGACGGGGGCGACGATCCAGTGCTTGACCGAGGGGGTGGGGAAGCCGCCGGTGTGCAGCGGACCGCGCTCCAGCATGCGGAGCTGGTCGTGGATGGCGCGGATGACGTCCCAGCTGCGGAAGCCGTGGATCTCCTTGCCGGGATCGGCGCGGTCGAGCACCTCGGCGAGCTGCCAGCTTCCCCAGCGGGTGCCCATGCCGAGTATGCCCTTGGGGCCGGCGTAGAAGACCGAGTTGGACTGCTGCTCGGCGCTGAGCCTGGCGAGACCCTGGCGGAGGCTCTCGGCGGCGATCTCACCGGGGCTGCGGGGCACGGCCTCGGGGATCTTGGGGCCGATGCCGCCTCCGGAGAGCAGGGCGGACCAGCGGTCCCGCAGGTCCCTGGCGCCGGCCTCGCAGATCTGCTTGGCCCAGAGCCAGCCGATCACGGGGGCGACGAGCATGGCACGCAGGTAGATGCCGAGGATGCCGTCGAAGGGGAGTTTGACCAGGAAGATGACGAGCAGGCCGCCGACGGCGACCAGCAGGACGGTGCCCAGGGCGCCGGCCCGCTTGTCCTTGGCGCCCGCCAGGGTCCGGCGGAGCTGGAAGACGGCCAGCCACAGCAGGAGCCCGGGGAGGAAGAGCACCCCGAAGACGCCCATCACCAGGGTGAGTTTGGTGTCGCGGGCCTTGCGGATGTTGGTGGCGGCCAGGCAGTGCTCCACGATGGTCTGCGGATCGGTGCCGAAGGACTGGACGAGCGCCTTGCGGGCGCCGCCGAGCATGCGGACCTGGACGGCGCGCGAGAAGGCCTCGCCCAGGTTCGGCTCGAAGAGGGAGAGCTTGCCCTTCTTCACGGCGGACTTGTGCCACTCGCCGTTCGCGTCGAGGATCGTGGTCACCGGGCTGTCGCGGTACGCCGCCGAGGCGAGCGCGTGCGTGGCCGCGGTCTGTCCCGCCGCTCCGGAGAGCGGTACCTGTGCACCGGGTGAGAAGTCGAATCCCGAGTCCGCCACTACCGCCCCCATCGACCGCCACCGTACGACATTGCCTTGCGGCCCTTGCCCAACTGGCGGGTTCCGCACACCTGCTGAGCTGGCATCACATCGTATCGACGTGGCGCCCTGCTCGTCATGGGAGCGCGGAATGCCGTCCACCGCAAGCGATTTGGGCGGACGGCATCGCCGCATATCGGTCAACTCGGTTGCCTCGGACACGTGTTGTGGGCGGTTACGAGACCTTTTGTTCGCGTTCGAGGAGTTTGCCTGCGAGGGGGAGCGGCATCGCCTCGTGTCGGGCGTACGTACGACTGAAGCGGCCGGTGCCGTGCGACACGGAACGCAGGTCGACGGCGTACCGGCCGATCTCGCTCTCGGGGACCTCGGCGCGGATCAGCGTGCGGCCGTGCCCCGCCTGCTCGGTGCCCATGACGCGCCCGCGCCGCCCGGAGAGGTCGCTCATGACCGGGCCGACGTAGGCGTCGGGTATGAGCACGGTGACGGCGGCCACCGGTTCCAGCAGGTCGATGCGGGCGCCTGCGGCGGCCTCGCGCAGCGCCAGCGCCCCCGCCGTCTGGAACGCGGCGTCGGAGGAGTCCACCGAATGCGCCTTGCCGTCGCGCAGGGTGATCCGCACGTCGACGAGCGGGTGGCCCGCGGTCAGGCCCCGGGCGGCCTGCGCGCGTACGCCCTTCTCCACGGACGGGATGAACTGGCGTGGCACCGCGCCGCCGACCACCTTGTCCACGAACTCGATGCCCGTTCCCGGCGGCAGCGGCTCGACGTCGATCTCACAGATGGCGTACTGGCCGTGGCCGCCCGACTGCTTGACGTGGCGGCCCCGCCCGGTGGCTCTCTCGCCGAAGGTCTCGCGCAGCGACACCTTGTGGTCCACCGCGTCGACCTGGACGCCGTACCGCGAGCGCAGCCGCTCCAGGGCGACGTCCCGGTGCGCCTCTCCCAGGCACCACAGCACCAACTGCCGTGTGGACGGGTTCTGTTCGAGGCGCATGGTCGGGTCCTCGGCGACCAGCCGGGCGAGGCCCTGGGACAGCTTGTCCTCGTCGGCCTTGCTGTGCGCCCGGATGGCGAGGGGGAGCAGCGGGTCGGGCATCGACCAGCCCTCCATGAGCAGCGGGTTGTCCCTGTCGGACAGGGTGTCGCCGGTCTCGGCGTGAGTGAGCTTGGCCACGCAGACGAGGTCGCCGGCGACGGCGTGGGTGAGCACGCGCTGCTGCTTGCCGAAGGGGGAGGAGAGGGCGCCTGTCCGTTCGTCGAGGTCGTGGTCCTCGTGCCCCCGGTCGGCGCGGCCGTGGCCGGAGACGTGGACGGTCTCGTCGGGGCGCAGGGTGCCGGAGAAGACCCGTACCAGGGAGAGCCGGCCGACGTAGGGGTCGGAGGAGGTCTTGACGACCTCGGCGACCAGCGGGCCCGCCGGATCGCAGACGATCGGCGGGCGGGGCCTGCCCCGGGGAGTGGTGACGGCCGGCAGTGCGTGCTCGGCGGGGGTGGGGAAGCCACCGGTGATCAGCTCCAGGATCTCCACCGTGCCCAGGCCCTGGCGGCTGCCCTCGGGGGCGGGGGCGGCAGCCAGGACGGGGTGGAACGTGCCGCGGGCGACGGCCCGTTCGAGGTCGCCGACGAGCGTCCTGACGTCGATCTCCTCACCGGCGAGGTAGCGGTCCATGAGCGACTCGTCCTCGCTCTCGGCGATGATCCCCTCGATGAGCCGGTTGCGGGCCTCCTCGATGCGCGGCAACTGGGTGGGGTCGGGGAGGAGCTCCGTGCGCTCCCCGGAGGAGTAGTCGTAGATCCTCTGCGAGAGCAGGCCGAGGAGACCGGCGACCGGTGCGTTCCCGTCCGGGCCGTGCTCGCCGTAGAGCGGGAGATAGAGCGGCAGTACGGCATCCGGGTCGTCGCGGCCGAAGGCCTCGGCGCAGAAGTCGGTCATGGACTCGAAGTTCGCGCGGGCCGCCTCCAGGTGGGTGACGACGATCGCGCGCGGCATTCCGACGGCCGCGCACTCCTCCCACACCATGCGGGTCGCGCCGTCCACGCCGTCCGAGGCGGAGACGACGAAGAGAGCGGCGTCCGCGGCGCGCAGACCGGCCCGCAGCTCGCCGACGAAATCCGCGTAGCCGGGAGTGTCCAGGAGATTGATCTTGATGCCGTCGTGCGTGACGGGGACGAGGGAGAGCTGTACCGAGCGATGCTGCCGGTGCTCGATGTCGTCGTGGTCGGAGACGGTGGTGCCGTCCTCGACGCGGCCCGCCCGGTTCACCGCCCCCGCCGCCAGCGCGAGGGCCTCCACCAGGGTGGTCTTGCCCGATCCGCTGTGGCCGACCAGCACCACGTTCCGTACGGACGAGGGCCGGTCGGCCGTCGCCGCCCTGCCGGCGGCTCCGGGGTGTGTGCTCGTGCGTGTCTTGTCGCCCATGATGTCGCGGCCTCCCGGTCGTCGTGCACGGTGAGGAGATGGGCGCGGACATGAGGAGCCGCAACGGCGTGGCGGCACCGGTGACGCCCGCGGTCATTCGAGCTTTCCACTCGGCTCACCGCGCGTCCATACCCCGGCCCGCCGCGTCTCCGGCGGCCGGCGCGGGCGTTCCCGGCACGGGCGCGCACCGGACGCTCCGCGCCGGGCGGGCGCCGGGCGGGTGCCGCCATCCGTCGTACGCGAGCCGCGCCCGGCCGGGTGCCCGGCGGTGCGGCCCGGCGGTCGTGGCTACGATGGGCCAGCCGGTGGCCGTAGGGGCCGCTCGGCCCACCGACCCCTCGGGAAGGCCATGCTGAACAAGTACGCGCGTGCATTCTTCACGCGTGTCCTCACACCGTTCGCCGCGTTTCTGCTCCGACGAGGAGTCAGCCCGGACGCGGTCACGCTCATCGGCACGGCCGGTGTGATGGCGGGTGCGCTGGTCTTCTTCCCTCGCGGGGAGTTCTTCTGGGGCACCATCGTCATCACCCTCTTCGTCTTCTCCGACCTCGTCGACGGCAACATGGCGCGGCAGGCCGGGGTGTCCAGCCGGTGGGGTGCGTTCCTCGACTCGACCCTGGACCGGGTCGCCGACGCGGGCATCTTCGGCGGACTCGCCCTCTGGTACGCGGGGAACGGCGACGACAACGTGCTGTGCGCCGTCGCGCTGTTCTGCCTCGCGAGCGGCCAGGTCGTGTCGTACACGAAGGCGCGCGGCGAGGCGATCGGACTTCCGGTGGCCGTCAACGGGCTCGTCGAGCGCGCGGAGCGGCTGGTCATCACGCTGGTCGCGGCCGGTCTCGCCGGACTGCACGCCTTCGGTGTGCCGGGCGTCGACGTGCTGCTGCCCATCGCCCTGTGGGTGGTGGCCGTCGGTTCCCTGGTGACGCTGGGACAGCGCGTGGTGACCGTACGCCGGGAATCGGCCGAGGCCGACGCCGCGACCGGGAACGGAGCCGCTTCGTGAGCGCGCCCGCCGCCGGGAAAGGGCGGCCGTCCGCGAAGGACAAGCTGGTGGACGGGGCGTACGGGCTCGGCTGGGCGGGCGTCAGGAAGCTCCCCGAGCCGGTGGCCAACGGACTCGGACGCGTCATCGCCGACCGGGTCTGGAAACGGCGCGGCAAGAGCGTGCTGCAACTGGAGGCCAACCTCGCGCGGGTCGTGCCGGACGCGGGCCCGGCCCGGCTGCGGGCGCTGTCCCGGGCGGGCATGCGCTCGTACATGCGGTACTGGATGGAGTCCTTCCGGCTGCCCGCGTGGAGCCGCGAGCGCATCGCGACCGGTGTGGAGATCCAGGACATCCACCGGTTGACGAACACCCTGGAAGCGGGTCGGGGCGTGGTCCTCGCGCTGCCGCACATGGCCAACTGGGACCTGGCCGGCGCGTACGCCACCACGCATCTCGGGCACCCGTTCACCACGGTCGCCGAGCGGCTCAAGCCGGAGTCGCTGTTCGACAGGTTCGTCGCGTACCGCGAGGGCCTCGGCATGGAGGTCGTGCCGCACACCGGCGGCTCCGCCTTCGGGACCCTCGCCAGGCGGCTGCGCGCGGGCGGCCTGGTCTGCCTGGTCGCCGACCGGGACCTCTCCGCCTCCGGCGTCGAGGTCAAGTTCTTCGGCGAGAGCACCCGGATGCCGGCGGGACCGGCGATCCTGGCCCAGCAGACGGGGGCGCTGCTGCTGCCCGCCACGCTCTGGTTCGACGGCACGATGATGCGGGGGAGGGTGCACCCGCCCGTGGACGTGCCCGAGACGGGCACCCGCGCCGAGAAGTCTTCCGTGATGACGCAGGCGCTGGCGGACGCCTTCGCGAGCGGGATCGCCGAGCATCCGGAGGACTGGCACATGCTGCAACGACTGTGGCTCGCCGACCTGGAGACACGACCGGGGGAGGGCGCGTGAGGATCGGCATCGTCTGCCCCTACTCGTGGGACGTGCCCGGAGGCGTCCAGTTCCACATCCGCGACCTCGCCGAGCACCTGATCGGGCTCGGACACGAGGTGTCGGTGCTGGCCCCGGCGGAGGAGGACACGCCGCTGCCGCCCTACGTCGTCTCGGCGGGCCGGGCGGTCCCGGTGCGTTACAACGGATCGGTGGCCCGGCTGAGCTTCGGCGTCCTGTCGGCGGCGCGGGTGCGCAGGTGGCTGCACGACGGGACCTTCGACGTCGTACACATCCACGAGCCCGCCGCCCCCTCCCTGGGCCTGCTGACCTGCTGGGCCGCGCAGGGGCCGATCGTCGCGACCTTCCACACGTCGACGGCGCGCTCCCGGTTCATGCTCGCCGCGTACCCGATCCTCCAGCCCGCGCTGGAGAAGATCAGCGCGCGCATCGCGGTCAGCGAGTACGCGCGCCGCACGCTCGTCGAGCATCTGGGCGGCGACGCGGTGACCATCCCCAACGGCGTCGACGTCGACTTCTTCGCCGAGGCCGAACCCAGGGCCGAGTGGCAGGGCCGGACCCTCGGCTTCATCGGCCGCATCGACGAGCCCCGCAAGGGCCTGCCGGTCCTGATGCGGGCGCTGCCGAAGATCCTGGCCGAGTGCCCGGACACCCGGCTGCTCGTCGCCGGCCGCGGTGACGAGAAGGAGGCCGTCGCCTCGCTGCCCGAGGAGATGCGCGCGCGGGTGGAGTTCCTCGGCATGATCAGCGACGAGGACAAGGCGCGGCTGCTGCGCAGCGTCGACGTGTACGTGGCGCCGAACACCGGCGGCGAGAGCTTCGGGATCATCCTCGTCGAGGCGCTGTCGGCGGGGGCGCCGGTGCTCGCCAGCGACCTGGACGCGTTCGCGCAGGTGCTGGACCAGGGCAGGGTGGGTGACCTCTTCGCGAACGAGGACGCGGACGCGCTCGCGACGGCGGCCGTACGCCTCCTCGGCGACGCGGCGCGGCGGGCGGGCCTGAGCGAGCGGGGCGCACTGCACGTGCGGCGGTTCGACTGGTCGACGGTGGCCACGGACATCCTCGCGGTGTACGAGACGGTGATGGACGGGGCGGCCTCGGTGGTCGCGACCGAGGACGCGCGGCCCGGGAGGGTGGCACGGGTGCGGGCACGGATGGGGCGGGAGCAGTAGGGGGGCTCACGGGGGCGCGGGGCGGAAGGGGCGGGGTGAGGGCCGGTAGCCTCGGCGGGTGACCGTAACCCTCATCTGGATCGTCGTCGCCCTCCTCGCGATCGGCCTCTACCTCAGCTGGACCGCAGGCCGCCTCGACCGCCTGCACGCCCGTATCGACGCCTCCCGCGCCGGCCTGGACGCGCAGCTCCTGCGACGGGCTTCCGTCACCCAGGAACTGGCGACGTCCGGCGTGCTCGACCCGGCGTCGTCGATCGTGCTGTACCAGGCCGCGCACGACGCGCGGCAGGCCGAGGAGGAACAGCGGGAGGTGGCGGAGAGCGAACTCAGCCAGGCACTGCGGGCGGTGTTCGGCGAACCGGAGCAGGTGGAGGCGCTGAAGGAGGCCCCGGGGGGCGAGGAGGCCGCGGGAGAACTGGCCGCCGCGGTGCGCCGGGTGCCGATGGCCCGCCGCTTCCACAACGACTCCGTACGCGCGGCCCGTGCCCTGCGCCGCCACCGCAAGGTGCGCTGGTTCCGGCTGGCCGGGCACGCCCCCTTCCCGATGGCGTTCGAGATGGACGACGAGCCCCCGGTGGCCCTCGCCGACCGCCCCGGCACGTAGCGCCACTCCAGGAAAACGAGCCACCGGCTCCCCATTGGCCCTTGCAGTGGACTGGTCCGAGGCTGTTCTCTCGGGAGTGCCAGAACCTTCAGCACCGAGTGAGGTCCCCGTGTCCAGCAAGTCCTCGAAGTCCTCGAAGTCCCCGAAGTCCTCCAAGGCAGGCAAGTCCGCCGAGAAGACCGAGGTTCAGCAGTCCGCCACCGGCACCGACCGCGTCAAGCGCGGCATGGCCGAGCAGCTCAAGGGCGGCGTGATCATGGACGTCGTCGACGCCGAGCAGGCGAAGATCGCCGAGGACGCGGGCGCCGTCGCCGTCATGGCGCTGGAGCGGGTGCCCGCCGACATCCGCAAGGACGGCGGCGTGGCCCGGATGTCCGACCCCAACATGATCGAAGAGATCATCGAGGCCGTCTCCATCCCGGTCATGGCCAAGTCCCGCATCGGCCACTTCGTCGAGGCCCAGGTCCTCCAGTCGCTCGGTGTCGACTACATCGACGAGTCCGAGGTGCTGACCCCCGCCGACGAGGTCAACCACTCCGACAAGTGGGCGTTCACCACCCCCTTCGTCTGTGGCGCCACGAACCTGGGCGAGGCCCTGCGCCGCATCGCCGAGGGCGCGGCCATGATCCGCTCCAAGGGCGAGGCCGGCACCGGCAACGTCGTCGAGGCCGTCCGTCACCTGCGCCAGATCAAGAACGAGATCGCCAAGCTGCGCGGCTACGACAACAACGAGCTGTTCGCCGCCGCCAAGGAGCTCCGCGCCCCCTACGAGCTGGTCAAGGAGGTCGCCGAGCTCGGCAAGCTCCCGGTGGTGCTGTTCTCCGCCGGTGGTGTCGCCACCCCGGCCGACGCCGCGCTGATGCGCCAGCTCGGCGCCGAGGGCGTCTTCGTCGGCTCCGGCATCTTCAAGTCCGGCGACCCGGCCAAGCGTGCCGCCGCCATCGTCCGCGCCACCACCTTCTTCGACGACCCGAAGATCATCGCGGACGCCTCCCGGAACCTGGGCGAGGCCATGGTCGGCATCAACTGCGACACCCTCCCGGAGTCCGAGCGCTACGCCAACCGGGGCTGGTAACTCCGATGAAGAGCAACCCCGTTGTCGGCGTCCTGGCCCTCCAGGGCGACGTGCGGGAGCACCTGATCGCCCTGGCCGTGGCCGACGCCACGGCCAGGGAGGTCCGGCGCCCCGAGGAGCTCGCCGAGGTCGACGGGCTGGTCATCCCCGGCGGCGAGTCCACCACCATCTCCAAACTGGCCGCCCTCTTCGGCCTGCTGGAGCCGCTGCGCACGCGCATAGCCGACGGCATGCCCGTGTACGGCACCTGCGCCGGGCTGATCCTGCTCGCCGACAAGATCCTCGACCCCAGGTCCGGTCAGGAGACGCTCGGCGGCATCGACATGATCGTGCGCCGCAACGCCTTCGGTCGGCAGAACGAGTCCTTCGAGACCACCGTCGACGTCACCGGCGTCGAAGGCGGCCCGGTCGAGGGCGTCTTCATCCGCGCACCGTGGGTGGAGTCGGTCGGGGCCCAGGTCGAGGTGCTCGCCGAGCACGGCGGCCACATCGTCGCCGTACGGCAGAAGAACGCGCTCGCCACGTCGTTCCACCCGGAACTCACGGGCGACCACCGCGTGCACGCGATGTTCGTGGACATGGTGCGGGCCGCAAGCTGACGCGCTCCCGGTAGGATCTCTGCCGAACGCAGCAGAATTGGTTACGCGAAGGAGACAGGCAGATGTCCGGCCACTCTAAATGGGCTACGACGAAGCACAAGAAGGCCGTGATTGACGCCAAGCGCGGCAAGCTCTTCGCGAAGATGATCAAGAACATCGAGGTCGCGGCGCGCACGGGCGGCGCGGACGTCGCGGGCAACCCGACCCTCTTCGACGCCATCCAGAAGGCCAAGAAGAGCTCGGTCCCGAACAAGAACATCGACTCCGCCGTCAAGCGCGGCGCCGGCCTGGAAGCCGGTGGCGCCGACTACGAGACGATCATGTACGAGGGCTACGGCCCCAACGGTGTCGCCGTGCTCATCGAGTGCCTCACCGACAACCGCAACCGTGCCGCCTCCGACGTGCGCGTCGCGATGACCCGCAACGGCGGCTCGATGGCCGACCCGGGCAGCGTCTCGTACCTCTTCCACCGCAAGGGCGTCGTCATCGTCCCCAAGGGCGAGCTCACCGAGGACGACGTGCTGGGCGCGGTCCTCGACGCGGGTGCCGAAGAAGTCAACGACCTCGGCGACACCTTCGAGGTGCTCAGCGAGGCCACCGACCTGGTCGCGGTCCGCACCGCGCTCCAGGACGCGGGCATCGACTACGACTCGGCCGACGCCAACTTCGTGCCGACCATGCAGGTCGAGCTGGAGGAAGAGGGCGCGCGCAAGATCTTCAAGCTGATCGACGCGCTGGAGGACAGCGACGACGTGCAGAACGTCTTCGCCAACTTCGACGTCAGCGACAAGGTGATGGCCGCGCTCGACTCGGAGTAGCCGGCTGCGGCGGTACGACGGCGGGCCGGTAGGGGACACACCCCTACCGGCCCGCCGCGTTGTCAGAGGCGGCCGTTAGCCTGTGGGCCTCAGCCATCAGGCGCGAGAACACGACGGTGACCGGCCACCTCCGCGGGAGCGGAGGCGCTTCAGCCGCACAGAGGGGCAGAAGGGGGGCACGGTGCGGGTACTCGGAGTGGACCCGGGGCTGACCCGGTGCGGCGTCGGCGTGGTCGAGGGGGTGGCCGGACGGCCGCTGACCATGTGCGGGGTGGGCGTCGTCCGGACGCCCGCCGACGCGGAGTTGGGAATGCGCCTGGTCGCCATCGAGCAGGGCATCGAGCGGTGGCTGGACGACTACCGTCCCGAAGTCCTCGCCGTGGAGCGCGTGTTCAGCCAGCACAACGTGAGCACGGTGATGGGCACCGCCCAGGCCAGCGCGGTGGCCATGCTGTGCGCCTCCCGCCGCGGCATCCCCGTCGCCCTGCACACCCCCAGCGAGGTCAAGGCCGCCGTCAGCGGCAGCGGGCGCGCCGACAAGGCACAGGTCGGGGCGATGGTCACCCGGCTGCTGCGACTCGACGCCCCGCCGAAACCGGCGGACGCGGCCGACGCCCTCGCCCTCGCCATCTGCCACATCTGGCGGGCCCCCGCGCAGAACCGGCTCCAGCAGGCGGTAGCCGCCCACAAGTCCCGTACCACCCAAGCAAGCGCTCCGAGCGCGCCGCGTACCGCTCGTCCCGCAGGGAAAGGCCGCACCTCATGATCGCCTTCGTCACCGGCCCGGTGGCCGCACTCGCCCCGACCACCGCCGTCATCGAGGTCGGCGGCATCGGCATGGCCGTGCAGTGCACGCCGAACACGCTCTCCACGCTCCGCATGGGCCAGGACGCCAAGCTCGCCACCTCCCTGGTCGTACGGGAGGACTCGCTCACCCTGTACGGGTTCGCGGACGACGACGAACGCCAGGTCTTCGAACTGCTCCAGACCGCGAGCGGCGTCGGCCCCCGCCTCGCCCAGGCCATGCTCGCCGTGCACAGCCCCGACGCGCTGCGCCTCGCGGTGTCCACCGGGGACGAGAAGGCCCTCACCGCCGTCTCCGGCATCGGCAAGAAGGGGGCGCAGAAACTCCTCCTCGAACTGAAGGACCGACTCGGCGAACCGCTCGGCACCGGCGGACACCCCGGCATCCGGCGCAGCACGGCGTCCGGCCCCGCCCCGTGGACCGAGCAGCTCAGCGCGGCACTGATCGGACTCGGCTACGCCTCCCGCGAGGCGGAGGAAGCGGTCGAGGCCGTCACCCCGCAGGCCGAGGCCGCCCTGGCCGAGGGTGTCCAGCCGCCCGTGCCGCAACTGCTGCGCGCCGCGCTCCAGACCCTCAACCGCACCCGCTGACCCACCGCCGACCCCGGCCCTCCTGACGTACCGCAGCCGACCCGAGAGATCCGCACATGAACTGGGACGAGACCGGACCCGACACCGCCGCCGACCCGAGGCTGGTGGACTCCTCCGCCGACGGCGAGGACCAGGCCGTCGAGGCCGCGCTGCGCCCCAAGGACCTGGAGGAGTTCGTCGGCCAGGAGAAGGTGCGCGAGCAGCTCGACCTCGTCCTGCGTGCGGCCCGCGCCCGCGGCGCGACCGCCGACCACGTCCTGCTCTCCGGTGCCCCGGGCCTCGGCAAGACCACCCTCTCCATGATCATCGCCGCGGAGATGGGCGCCCCGATCCGCATCACCAGCGGCCCGGCCATCCAGCACGCGGGTGACCTCGCCGCGATCCTCTCCTCCCTCCAGGAGGGTGAAGTCCTCTTCCTCGACGAGATCCACCGGATGTCCCGCCCGGCGGAGGAGATGCTCTACATGGCGATGGAGGACTTCCGCGTCGACGTCATCGTCGGCAAGGGACCCGGCGCCACCGCGATCCCCCTGGAGCTGCCGCCCTTCACCCTCGTCGGTGCGACCACCAGGGCCGGGCTGTTGCCGCCGCCGCTGCGCGACCGCTTCGGGTTCACCGGGCACATGGAGTTCTACGAACCCTCCGAACTGGAGCGCGTCATCCACCGCTCGGCCCGTCTGCTGGACGTCGAGATCGGCGCCGACGGGGCCGCGGAGATCGCCGGCCGTTCCCGCGGCACCCCCCGCATCGCCAACCGGCTGCTGCGCCGGGTCCGCGACTACGCCCAGGTCAAGACCGACGGCGGGATCATCGACAAGGACGTCGCCAACGCCGCCCTCAAGGTGTACGAGGTGGATCCGCGCGGACTGGACCGGCTCGACCGGGCCGTGCTCGGCGCGCTCCTCAAGCTCTTCGGCGGCGGACCGGTCGGCCTGTCGACGCTCGCCGTCGCCGTGGGGGAGGAGCGGGAGACCGTCGAGGAGGTCGCCGAACCCTTTCTCGTACGGGAGGGCCTGCTGGCCAGAACACCGCGCGGCCGGGTCGCCACCCCCGCCGCGTGGGCGCACCTGGGACTCGTACCGCCGCAGCAGGGTTCAGGGAAAGCCGGACAACCGGGTCTGTTCGGGACGTGACGGTGTGGAAGCTCGCCGGGCCAGGAACCACGGTGCGATGCTGGGCGTTGTTCCATTGACGCGGACTCGCTTAGACTCCGCCGATGCCGACCTCTCCGGCCGGCATGCCCACCCCCGTATATATGAGGCCGCTGCTGAGCGGTCGTGCGAAGGAAGTTCCGTCCCGTGAGTATCGTGACCCTCCTCCCCTTCATCGTGCTCATCGGGGCCATGTTCCTGATGACCCGGTCCGCCAAGAAGAAGCAGCAGGCCGCTGCGCAGATGCGCAACGAGATGCAGCCCGGCACCGGTGTGCGCACCATCGGCGGCATGTACGCCACGGTCAAGGAGGTTCACGACGACACGGTCCTTCTTGAGGTCGCCCCCGGCGTCCACGCCGTGTACGCGAAGAACTCCATCGGTGCCGTCCTCTCCGACGAGGAGTACAACCGCATCGTGCACGGCGAGGAGATCGCCGGCGACCTGGAGTCCGATGCTCCCGTCGTCCCGGACGACGCCTCGTCGCTGACCGGTTCGGACGACCCGGACGTGGCCCGCATCGACCTCGGCAAGAAGCCCGAGACGGACGAGCCAGCCACCGACGCCGACGCGGCGCCGAAGGACAAGAAGACCGACGGCGAGAGCGACGCGAAGTAGCCACTGCCACGGACCGCGGTGACGCACACCGTCGCACCGCGGTCCGTGGACCGTGCCGACGTCCTCGGGGGGCAGGCCCCCACAACACTTCGTGGCCGCATCGGCGCACATCCCGCGCGTGCGGTTGGACAGGGAGAAACGAGAAGGTGGCAGCACCGAAGAAGGGCCGCAAGGCCCCGGGGGCCCCGGGCAGGCCAGGGCGCGCCCTGGCCCTGATGGCGATCGTCCTCCTCGCCCTCGTGGGCGGGATGTTCGCGTCGGGGCACACCACCCCGCGCCTGGGCATCGACCTCGCCGGCGGTACGAGCATCACGCTCAAGGCGCAGAACGAGCCGGGTCAGCCCAATGCGATCAACAAGACCAACATGGACACCGCGGTCGGCATCATGGAGCGCCGTGTCAACGGCATGGGCGTCTCCGAGGCCGAGGTTCAGACCCAGGGCAACGACAACATCATTGTCAACATCCCCAAGGGCACGAACTCCCAGCAGGCCCGTGACCAGGTCGGCACCACCGCCAAGCTCTACTTCCGGCCCGTCCTGACGGTGACGCAGGGGGCACCGCTGCCCGATCCGGGCAAGACGCCCGCGCCGAACCCGTCCGCCACGGACAAGGACAAGCCCGCGGCCGAGAATTCCAAGGGCCCGGGAACCCCGTCCGCGACGGCCACACCGACGTCGACCGCCACCTCGCAGGGCCGTGCCGTCACCGACGCGCTGAAGGCCCCGACGCCGACCCCGAACCCCACGGGCGGCACGAGCGGCACCCCGGACCCGCAGAAGACGCCGCCGCCCGCACAGGACCCGGCCACCGCCAAGCTGGAGAAGGCGTTCGCCGCCCTCGACTGCAACGATCCCAAGCAGCGCGAGAAGGCCGGCGACGGCTTCAGGCCCAGCGAGACCACCATCGGCTGCGGCCAGTCCCCGGACGGCACGAGCTGGGACAAGTACATCCTCGGCCCGGCCGAGCTCGAAGGCACCGACGTCAAGAAGGCCAGTGGAACGTTCGACACCCAGCGCGCGCTGTGGAAGGTCGACATGGAGTTCACGAAGGCCGGCTCCGACAAGTTCGCCAAGACGACCGCCAAGCTGATGAAGCAGCAGTCGCCGATGAACCAGTTCGGCATCGTCCTCGACGGCAACGTCGTCTCCGCGCCCTCGGTCAGCTCCGTCCTCAGCGGCAACGCGGAGATCACCGGCAGCTTCAACCAGGAGTCCGCGCAGGAGCTGGGCAACATCCTGTCGTACGGCTCCCTGCCGCTGACGTTCAAGGAGGAGACCGTCACCACGGTCACCCCCGCGCTCGGCAGCGACCAGCTCGAAGCCGGTCTCATCGCGGGCGCGATCGGCCTCGTGCTCGTCGTGATCTACCTGGTGGTCTACTACCGCGGGCTCTCGTTCGTCGCGCTGCTGAGCCTCCTGGTGTCCGGCATCATGACGTACACGATCATGGCGCTGCTCGGCCCGGCCATCGGCTTCGCGCTGAACCTGCCCGCGGTCTGCGGTGCCATCGTCGCCATCGGCATCACGGCCGACTCGTTCATCGTGTACTTCGAACGCATCCGGGACGAGATCCGCGAGGGGCGCACGCTGCGGCCCGCGGTGGAGCGTGCCTGGCCGCGTGCCCGACGCACCATCCTGGTGTCGGACTTCGTGTCGCTGCTCTCCGCCGTGGTGCTGTACGTCGTGACCGTCGGCAAGGTGCAGGGCTTCGCGTTCACGCTCGGCCTCACCACGCTGCTCGACGTCGTCGTGGTGTTCCTCTTCACCAAGCCGCTGATGACGCTGCTCGCCTCGAAGACGAAGTTCTTCGGCAACGGCCACAAGTGGTCCGGCCTCGACCCGAAGCGGCTGGGCGTGCAGCCCCCGCTGCGACGCACCCGCCGCGTGTCCGCTACGACCGAACCGAAGGAGGCGTGAGATGTCGCGACTCGGCAACATCGGCGCCAAGCTCTACCGCGGCGAGGTCGGCTACGACTTCGTCAAGAACCGGATGATCTGGTACGGAATCTCCGTCCTGATCACCATCGTCGCCCTGGCGGGCCTCGGGTTCAAGGGCCTGAACATGGGCATCGAGTTCCAGGGCGGCGCGCTCTTCACCACGCCCCCCACCTCGGTCTCCGTCCAGCAGGCGAAGGAGGACGCGGAAGAGGCCTCCGGGCACGACGCGATCGTCCAGAAGCTCGGCAACGGCACCCTGCGCATCCAGGTCGGCGGGCTGGACACCTCGACCGCTTCCCCGGTCACCAAGAAGCTCGCCGAGGACCTGAACGTCCCCGCCGACAAGATCAACACCGAGCTGGTGGGCCCCAGCTGGGGTGCCCAGATCGCCAACAAGGCATGGACCGGCCTCGCGGTCTTCATGGTCCTGGTGGTGGTCTACCTGGCCCTCGCCTTCGAGTGGCGGATGGCCGTCGCCGCCCTCATCGCCCTCATCCACGACCTCACGATCACCGTGGGCGTCTACGCCCTGGTGGGCTTCGAGGTCACCCCGGGCACGGTGATCGGTCTGCTGACCATCCTCGGCTACTCCCTCTACGACACCGTCGTCGTCTTCGACGGTCTCAAGGAGGGCGGCAAGGACATCGCCAAGCAGTCCCGCTACACCTACAGCGAGATCGCCAACCGCAGCCTCAACGCGACCCTGGTGCGCTCCATCAACACCACCGTCGTCGCCCTGCTGCCGGTCGCCGGTCTGCTGTTCATCGGCGGCGGCGTGCTCGGCGCGGGCATGCTCAACGACATCTCGCTGTCGCTGTTCGTCGGCCTCGCGGCCGGTGCGTACTCCTCGATCTTCATCGCCACCCCGCTGGTCGCCGACCTCAAGGAGCGCGACCCGCAGATGAAGGCTTTGAAGAAGCGCGTGCTCGCCAAGCGGGCCTCCGAGGCCAAGAACGAGGCGGGCGACGGTTCCGACGACGTGCAGGACGCCGTTCCGGCAGCCGCCGGAGTCGTCGGCCAGCGTCCCGACCGTGGCCGCCCGACCCAGGGGAAGCGCCGATGACCACCGTGGACACCACCCGTGAGCTGCTGCTCAGCCGCATCCGGGACGTGCGGGACTACCCCAAGCCGGGCGTCGTCTTCAAGGACATCACGCCGCTGCTGGCCGATCCCCGGGCGTTCGGCGCCCTCACCGACGCCCTCGCGGACCTGTGCGTGCAGCACGGCGCCACGAAGGTCGTCGGCCTGGAGGCGCGCGGATTCATCCTGGCCGCCCCGGTCGCCATCCGTGCGGGCCTCGGGTTCATCCCGGTCCGCAAGGCCGGCAAGCTCCCCGGCGCGACGCTCTCCCAGGCGTACGAGCTGGAGTACGGCACCGCCGAGATCGAGGTGCACGCCGAGGACCTGAGCGCGGGAGACCGCGTCATGGTCATCGACGACGTCCTCGCCACCGGTGGCACGGCCGAAGCCTCCCTGGAGCTGATCCGGCGGGCCGGCGCGGAGGTCGCGGGCGTCGCGGTCCTCATGGAGCTCGGCTTCCTGGACGGCCGCGCCAAGCTGGAGCCGTCCCTCGCGGGCGCTCCGCTGGAGGCCCTGATCACCGTCTGACCGTGGCCCGAACCGACAGCCCGGCCCAGCCGCCGGGCGCCGTCGGACCGGGCACGGAACACCGGCACGAGGCGGGTCCCGGGAACACCCCGGGGCCCGCCTTTCCCACGTGGTGACTTCCTGCCCAGGAAGAACGTGGGGCCAAGGCTCGATACCATGGGCTTTCCGGACCCGTACGAGGAGCGCTCTTGCCTGACGAGGCCCAGCCAGTCGCCACCCCGCAGCCGGACAAGGCCGCAGCGGGTGGCGCCACGCCCCCGAAGCCCCCGGTCGTCCCGGCTGACAAGCCCGGCCCGCCGGTGACTCCGGAGAGCGCCAACGGATCCGCGCCCGCCCCCGCCCCCGCGGTACGCCCCGCCGCCCCGGCCGGCGCCACGGCGCGCACCGGAGGCTCCTCAAACCGGGTACGCGCCCGGCTCGCGCGGCTCGGCGTGCAGCGCCAGTCCCCGTACAACCCGGTCCTGGAACCCCTGCTGCGGATCGTGCGCAGCAACGACCCCAAGATCGAGACGGCGACCCTGCGCACCATCGAGCGCGCCTACCAGGTCGCCGAGCGCTGGCACCGCGGGCAGAAGCGCAAGAGCGGCGACCCGTACATCACGCACCCCCTGGCCGTGACGACGATCCTCGCGGAGCTGGGCATGGACCCGGCGACGCTGATGGCGGGCCTGCTGCACGACACCGTCGAGGACACCGAGTACGGCCTGGACACCCTGCGCCGCGACTTCGGCGACCAGGTGGCGCTGCTGGTCGACGGCGTGACCAAGCTCGACAAGGTCAAGTTCGGCGAGGCCGCGCAGGCGGAGACCGTGCGCAAGATGGTCGTCGCCATGGCCAAGGACCCGCGCGTCCTGGTCATCAAGCTCGCCGACCGCCTCCACAACATGCGCACCATGCGCTACCTCAAGCGGGAGAAGCAGGAGAAGAAGGCGCGCGAGACCCTGGAGATCTACGCGCCGCTCGCCCACCGCCTGGGCATGAACACCATCAAGTGGGAGCTGGAGGACCTCGCCTTCGCGATCCTCTACCCCAAGATGTACGACGAGATCGTGCGCCTGGTCGCCGAGCGCGCTCCCAAGCGCGACGAGTACCTGGCCATAGTGACCGACGAGGTGCAGAGCGACCTGCGGGCCGCACGCATCAAGGCGACCGTCACCGGGCGGCCCAAGCACTACTACAGCGTCTACCAGAAGATGATCGTCCGCGGCCGGGACTTCGCGGAGATCTACGACCTGGTGGGCATCCGCGTACTGGTCGACACCGTACGGGACTGCTACGCCGCCCTCGGCACCGTGCACGCGCGATGGAACCCGGTCCCCGGCCGGTTCAAGGACTACATCGCGATGCCGAAGTTCAACATGTACCAGTCCCTGCACACGACGGTCATCGGCCCCAACGGCAAACCCGTCGAGTTGCAGATCCGCACCTTCGACATGCACCGCCGCGCCGAGTACGGCATCGCCGCGCACTGGAAGTACAAGCAGGAGGCCGTCGCCGGGGCCTCCAAGGTCCGCACCGACGTGCCCCGGCACAAGGACGACGCCGTCAACGACATGGCGTGGCTGCGCCAGTTGCTGGACTGGCAGAAGGAGACCGAGGACCCCAGCGAGTTCCTGGAGTCGCTGCGCTTCGACCTCTCCCGCAACGAGGTCTTCGTCTTCACCCCGAAGGGTGACGTCATAGCGCTCCCGGCAGGGGCGACGCCGGTCGACTTCTCGTACGCCGTGCACACCGAGGTCGGGCACCGGACCATAGGAGCGCGGGTCAACGGGCGGCTCGTCCCGCTCGAATCGACCCTGGACAACGGCGACCTGGTCGAGGTCTTCACCTCCAAGGCGGACGGCGCGGGGCCCTCCCGCGACTGGCTGGGCTTCGTGAAGTCGCCGCGCGCCCGCAACAAGATCCGCGCCTGGTTCTCCAAGGAGCGCCGCGACGAGGCCATCGAGCAGGGCAAGGACGCCATCGCGCGCGCCATGCGCAAGCAGAACCTGCCGATCCAGCGCATCCTCACCGGGGACTCGCTGGTCACCCTCGCGCACGAGATGCGCTACCCGGACATCTCGTCCCTGTACGCGGCGATCGGCGAGAACCACGTCACCGCGCAGTCGGTCGTGCAGAAGCTGGTGCAGGCGCTCGGCGGCGAGGACGCCGCCAACGAGGACATCGCGGAGAGCTCGCCGCCCTCACAGAGCCGCAGCAAGCGCCGGGCCAACGCCGACCCCGGAGTGGTGATCAAGGGCGTCGACGACGTGTGGGTCAAGCTGGCGCGATGCTGCACGCCGGTGCCGGGCGACCCCATCATCGGCTTCGTGACGCGCGGCAGCGGCGTCTCCGTCCACCGCGCGGACTGCGTCAACGTCGACTCGCTGTCGCAGCAGCCCGAGCGGATCCTCGAAGTCGAGTGGGCGCCCACCCAGTCGTCGGTCTTCCTGGTCGCCATCCAGGTCGAGGCCCTCGACCGGTCCCGGCTGCTCTCCGACGTCACCCGGGTCCTGTCCGACCAGCACGTCAACATCCTGTCGGCGGCCGTCCAGACCTCCCGCGACCGGGTGGCCACCTCCCGCTTCACCTTCGAGATGGGCGACCCGAAGCACCTGGGGCACGTGCTCAAGGCGGTACGCGGGGTCGAGGGCGTGTACGACGTCTACCGCGTGACGTCGGCGCGCAGGCCGTAGGACCGCCGCGGACGCCGTCACCCCGCCCGGACGCGGGCGTCGCGCACGCGTGCCGCGCGGGCCTCGTGCCGCGTACGCGCGCGTCGTGTGTACGCGGGCCCTCGTGCCCGCGCCCACCGGCGTAACACACGCGGACGCGTCACACGCCCAGGCGCTGGCGTCGCGCCCGCGGGCGTAGCGCTCGTAGGCGTCGCGCCCGCATACGGGCGTCGCGCCGCGCGCGCAAGCGTCGTGCCGCGCACAGGCACGCGCCCGCACACGAGCCTCGCGCCGCGCCCGCAGGAGTAGCGCAGGCGTCGCGCCCGCACGCAGGCGTCGCGCCCGCAGGCGTCGGGGCACGCAGACGAGCGGGGCCCCGGACTGCGCGTCCGGGGCCCCGCTCGTACGTACTGGCCGGCGTCGGCCGGCGGTCGGTCAGCCGCCGAACTCCTCCAGGCCCTTCATCGCCTGGTCGAGCAGCGCCTGACGGCCCTCCAGCTCACGCGCCAGCTTGTCGGCCTTGGCGTTGTTGCCCGCCGCGCGTGCCGTGTCGATCTGCTTGCGGAGCTTTTCGACGGCGTCCTGGAGCTGACCCGTCAGCCCCGCGGCGCGGGCCCGCGCCTCCGGGTTGCTGCGCCGCCACTCGGCCTCCTCGGCCTCCTGGATCGCCCGCTCGACGGCCTGCATCCGGCCCTCGACCTTGGGACGCGCGTCCCGGGGCACGTGACCGATGGCCTCCCAGCGCTCGTTGAGCGACCGGAACGCGGCACGCGCGCCCTTGAGGTCCTTCACCGGCACCAGCTTCTCGGCCTCGGCGGCGAGTTCCTCCTTGAGCTTGAGGTTCTCGCCCTGCTCCGCGTCCCGCTCGGCGAAGGTCTCGCCCCGCGCGGCGAAGAACACGTCCTGGGCGCCGCGGAAGCGGTTCCACAGGTCGTCCTCGAACTCGCGCTGCGCGCGGCCCGCGGCCTTCCACTCCGTCATCAGCTCGCGGTAACGCGCCGCCGTGCCGCCCCAGTCGGTCGACTTCGACAGCGACTCGGCCTCCACGACCAGCTTCTCCTTGGCCTTGCGGGCCTCCTCGCGCTGCGCGTCCAGCGACGCGAAGTGCGCCTTGCGGCGCTTGGAGAACGCCGAGCGGGCGTGCGAGAACCGGTGCCACAGCTCGTCGTCGGCCTTGCGGTCGAGGCGGGGGAGACCCTTCCAGGTGTCCACCAGCGCCCGCAGCCGCTCGCCCGCCGAACGCCACTGGTCGCTCTGCGCCAGCTCCTCGGCCTCGGCGACCAGCTTCTCCTTGGCCGCCTTCGCCTCGTCGGCCTGCTTGGCCTTCTCCGCCTTGCGCTCCTCGCGGCGCTTGTCGACCGTCGTCACGAGGGCGTCGAGACGCTTGCTCAGTGCGTCGAGGTCACCCACCGCGTGGTGTTCGTCCACCTGGGTCCGCAGGTGGTCGATCGCGGTCTGCGCGTCCTTGGCCGACAGATCGGTGGTCTTCACCCGCTTTTCGAGGAGGCCGATCTCGACCACCAGGCCCTCGTACTTGCGCTCGAAGTAGGCCAGGGCCTCCTCGGGAGAGCCGGCCTGCCAGGATCCGACGACCTTCTCGCCCTCGGCCGTACGCACGTACACGGTGCCCGTCTCGTCGACGCGGCCCCACGGGTCGCTGCTCACAGCGCCTCCTCCACATGATGTCCGCAAGGGGTCGTGACCCCCGGGCATCGTCCACACGTTTTTCAACGTCCACAGTCTGATCGCGGGGCCGAAGACGCCCTGCACACCGCCAACATAGGCGACGTGCGGGGCGGCTGTCCGCATCCCGCACTTCCCGGTTTACTTGGTGACGGTCGCCTTGTCGATGACCACGGTGGCGTTCGGCGCCCCGTCGCCCTGCCCGCTCGACTCACCCGCACCAGCGATCTTCTCCAGCACGTCCAGGCCGCCCTCGATGGTGCCGAACGGCGTGTAGTCGGGCGGCAGCGGGCTGTCCTTGTAGACCAGGAAGAACTGGCTGCCGCCGGTGCCCGGACCCGCGTTGGCCATCGCCACCGTGCCCGCCGGGTACGTGCCGCCCGCCACCTTCGGGTCCTTGAGGTTCTCGTCGGGGAGCTTGTAGCCGGGGGTGCCGCTGCCGGCCGCCGTCGGGTCGCCGCACTGCAGGACGTGTATGCCCTGCGTGGTGAGCCGATGGCACTCGGTGTGATCGAAGTACCCCTTGCCCGCGAGGAAGTGGAAGGAGTTGACGGTGCGCGGTGCCTTCCGCGCGTCCAGCGCCAGATCGATGTCGCCGCACGTGGTCCGCAGCTTCATCGCGTACTTCGCCGACTTGTCGACAGTGAGCGGGGGCTCCTTGTCGAAGGACAGCTTCGCCACCTCGCCCGGCGCGGGCGCCCTGCACGGGTCGGCCTTCTTCGACGGAGCGTCGGCGCCCGCGTCCACGACCTTGCCGTCCTCGCCACTCTTGGATTCGAAGAGCCCCGCCGCACACGCGCTCGCGGTGCCCGCGAGGACGACGGCCAGGGCCGCGCCGATCACCGCGGTGCGCCGCCGGGTCGTGCGCTGCCGCTCGGCACGCCGCTGCTGCTGCCGCTCGAACTTCTCCCTGGCGAGCTGGCGCCGCCGCTGATCGTTGTTGACCACCGGGTCTTCTCCTCGTACGTGTCGACTGCTGCCGGACGCCCGTCCGACCGGGCCCGAGCTAGCCCGTACCGTATATGGGTTCGCTGTGGAACGAAGAGCGCCGGTAGGCTCTCTTTCCGTTGCACGCGCGAGCGAAAGCGCTGCGACAAGCCGCTGACGGACGACACACACCGAGGACCATCGTGCTTATTGCCGGGTTCCCCGCCGGGGCCTGGGGGACCAACTGCTACCTGGTCGCCCCCGCCGCAGGCGAGGAGTGCGTGATCATCGACCCGGGCCACGAGGCCACCCAGGGTGTCGAGGAGACGCTGAAGAAGCATCGGCTGAAGCCCGTCGCCGTCGTGCTCACCCACGGGCACATCGACCACGTCGCCTCCGTCGTACCCGTCTGCGGGGCCAAGGACGTACCCGCGTGGATCCACCCCGAGGACCGCTTCATGCTCAGCGACCCGGAGAAGGCCCTCGGCCGCTCCCTGGGCGCGCAGCTCATGGGCGAGCTGAGGGTGGGCGAACCGGACGACCTCAAGGAGCTGCACGACGGGGCGGAGCTGAAGCTCGCCGGTCTGGACCTCACCGTGTCGCACGCGCCCGGCCATACCAGGGGGTCGGTGACCTTCAGGCTGCCCGAGGCCGCGGACATTCCGCAGATCCTCTTCTCGGGCGACCTGCTGTTCGCCGGCTCCGTCGGACGCACCGACTTCCCCGGTGGCTCCCACGACGAACTCCTCGCCTCGCTGGCCCGTGTGTGCCTGCCGCTGGAGGACTCGACCGTGGTGCTGTCCGGGCACGGCCCCCAGACCACCATCGGCCAGGAGCGCGCGACCAACCCGTACCTGCGGGACCTGGGCGCAGCGCCCGCCCCTCGACGAGGAATGTGAACCACCTCCCGTGAGCACTTTTCAGGCCCCCAAGGGCACGTACGACCTGCTTCCGCCCGTCTCCGCGACGTATCTCGCCGTGCGCGAGGCGATCGCCGCACCGCTGCGGAACTCCGGCTACGGCTACATCGAGACGCCCGGCTTCGAGAACGTCGAGCTGTTCGCACGCGGCGTCGGCGAGTCCACCGACATCGTCACCAAGGAGATGTACGCCTTCGAGACCAAGGGCGGCGACCGGCTCGCGCTGCGCCCCGAAGGCACCGCCTCCGTCCTGCGCGCCGCCCTCGAAGCCAACCTGCACAAGGCCGGCAACCTGCCCGTCAAGCTCTGGTACTCCGGCTCGTACTACCGCTACGAACGCCCGCAGAAGGGCCGCTACCGCCACTTCTCGCAGGTCGGTGCGGAGGCCATCGGCGCCGAGGACCCCGCCCTCGACGCCGAGCTGATCATCCTGGCGGACCAGGCGTACCGCTCGCTCGGCCTGCGCGACTTCCGCATCCTGCTCAACTCGCTCGGCGACAAGGAGTGCCGTCCCGTCTACCGGGAGGCCCTCCAGTCGTTCCTGCGCGGCCTCGACCTCGACGCGGAGACCGTGCGCCGCGCCGAGATCAACCCGCTGCGGATCCTCGACGACAAGCGCGCCGACGTGCAGAAGCAGCTGGTCGGCGCGCCCGTTCTGCGCGACCACCTGTGCGACGCGTGCAAGGCGTACCACGAGGAGGTGCGCGCGCTGATCACGGCGGCCGGCGTCGCCTTCGAGGACGACGAGAAGCTGGTCCGCGGGCTGGACTACTACACCCGCACCACCTTCGAGTTCGTCCACGACGGTCTCGGCTCGCAGTCCGCGGTGGGCGGCGGCGGCCGCTACGACGGCCTGTCCGAGATGATCGGCGGCCCCGCGCTGCCGTCCGTCGGCTGGGCGCTCGGCGTGGACCGCACGGTGCTCGCGCTGGAGGCCGAGGGCGTCGCCCTCGACATCCCGGACGTCACCGCCGTGTACGCGGTGCCGCTGGGCGAGGAGGCCCGCCGGGTGCTCTTCGCCAAGGTCGTCGAGCTGCGGAAGGCCGGGGTCGCCACGGACTTCTCGTACGGCGGCAAGGGGCTCAAGGGGGCCATGAAGAACGCCAACCGCAGCGGCGCGCGCTACGTCGTCGTCGCGGGCGAGCGCGACCTGGCCGACGGTCAGGTCCAGCTCAAGGACATGGAGACCGGCGAGCAGGAACCGCTCGCCCTGGACGCGGTCGTCGCGGAGATCCGGCGTCGGCTGGCCTGACCCGTTCCGCACGTGCGTGCGTGCCGTCCCGCTCAGGGAGGGCGTGCGCGTGCGGCGCGGGCGTCCGTAGCGGGCAAGGGCCCGGAACCTTGGGTTCCGGGCCCTTCCTTATGTCCGACGAACACCCTCCGGCATCCCCCGTACGGCACAATGAGCCTGCCCAGCAAGGCCACAGCAGCGACGGAACGGCGATATGACGACGACAGCGGTTGACGAGGTGTCGGGGCAGCGGGAAGCCCCGGACGGAACGGGCAGGTTCGGAGCCGGGCGGGCGTTCGCCTGGATGCTGATCCTCACCGGGGCGGCCGGCCTGCTCGCCGCCTGGGTGATCACGCTCGACAAGTTCAAGCTGCTCGAAGACCCGAACTTCACCCCGGGATGCAGCCTCAACCCGGTCGTCGCCTGCGGCAACATCATGAAGAGCGACCAGGCGTCCTTCTTCGGGTTCCCCAACCCGATGCTCGGCCTCGTCACCTACGGCATGGTGATCGCCATCGGCGTGGCCCTCCTGGCCGGCGCGCGCTACAAGCGCTGGTACTGGCTGGGCCTCAACGCCGGCACCCTCTTCGGCGTCGCCTTCTGCACGTACCTCCAGTACCAGTCCCTCTACACGATCCGCTCGCTGTGCCTCTGGTGCTGCCTGGCCTGGGTCGCCACCATCGTGATGTTCTGCTACGTCACGGTGCACAACCTCAAGCACCGCATCCTGCCGTCGCCCCGCTGGCTCCGCAGCGGCCTCGTCGAGTTCCACTGGGTGCCGCCGGTGCTCTGGATCGGCATCATCGGCATCCTGATCCTCACCAACTGGTGGAGCTTCTGGACCAGCTGAGCCCGGCACCGGGGGCCGGCCGGACGGCATTGTCGGTGGCCTGACCTAGGCTTCGGGGTGTGGAGCCCGATCTGTTTACCGCAGCCGCAGAAGAACGCCAGGCCACCGACCCGTCCAGCAGCCCCCTGGCCGTCCGGATGCGCCCGCGCACCCTCGACGAGGTCTTCGGACAGAAGCACCTCCTCAAGCAGGGCTCACCGCTGCGCCGCCTGGTGGGGGAGGGCGCCGGCGGACCCGCGGGAGCGTCGTCGGTGATCCTGTGGGGCCCGCCCGGCACGGGCAAGACGACCCTGGCGTACGTCGTCAGCCAGGCCACCCGGAAGCGGTTCGTCGAGCTGTCCGCGATCACCGCCGGAGTCAAGGAAGTGCGGGCGGTCATCGAGGGCGCCCGCCGCGCCTCGGGCGGCTACGGCAAGGAGACCGTCCTCTTCCTCGACGAGATCCACCGCTTCAGCAAGGCCCAGCAGGACTCCCTGCTGCCCGCCGTGGAGAACCGCTGGGTCACCCTGATCGCGGCGACCACCGAGAACCCGTACTTCTCGATCATCTCCCCGCTCCTCTCGCGCTCCCTGCTCCTCACCCTCGAATCCCTCACCGACGACGACCTGCGCGGACTGCTGCACCGCGCGCTCGCCGAGGAACGCGGACTCGGGGGCGCGGTCACCCTGCCCCAGGACGCCGAGGACCACCTGCTGCGCATCGCGGGCGGCGACGCCCGGCGCGCGCTGACCGCCCTGGAGGCGGCGGCCGGAGCGGCGATCGACAAGGGGGAGGAGGAGATCACCCTGGAGACGGTCGAGGAGACCGTCGACCGGGCGGCCGTGAAGTACGACCGGGACGGCGACCAGCACTACGACGTCGCCAGCGCCCTCATCAAGTCCATCCGCGGCTCGGACGTGGACGCCGCCCTGCACTACCTGGCCCGGATGATCGAGGCCGGTGAGGACCCCCGGTTCATCGCCCGGCGGCTGATGATCTCCGCCAGCGAGGACATCGGCCTCGCGGACCCGACCGCGCTGCCCACCGCCGTCGCCGCCGCGCAGGCCGTCGCCATGATCGGCTTCCCGGAGGCGGCGCTCACCCTGAGCCACGCCACCATCGCGCTGGCCCTCGCCCCGAAGTCCAACGCCGCCACACTCGCGATCACCGCCGCGCGGGCGGACGTCCAGAAGGGCCTGGCCGGAGCCGTCCCCGCACACCTGCGCGACGGCCACTACAAGGGCGCCGCCAAGCTCGGGCACGCCCAGGGGTACGTCTACCCGCACGACGTCCCCGGCGGGATCGCCGCCCAGCAGTACGCACCGGACGAGGTGCACGGCAGGCAGTACTACACACCCACCCGGTACGGCGCGGAAGCGCGGTACGCGGACGTGGTGGAGAAGGTGCGCGAGCGGCTGAACGGCCAGGGGTGAGCGCCCGAGGCCGCGCCCCGGAGGCCCGGTCCGCACCATCGCGCCCGGCCTAGTACAATCGACCGAAGCGCTGCGTCCCGTGTCCGGTCCCGTACCGGCACCACCAGATCGGGACATCCAGCCGGAACCCCCTCCGGGGGCGTTCCAGGAGCGTCGCGCACCGTTGAAGGTGTCGCGGGCAGCCCGTCATCCCCTGCGGATCGACGGGCCACTCGCGTGCTGCACATAGTGCCCAGACCAGGGAGCGGCTGCCCGTCCAGCGATGGAGGGGTTTCCCAGGCTGCGGATGCGACCTCCCTTAACCCTGGTGAAGCCGTTTTCCATTCAGACAGAGAGGTTGGTTCGTGCCGAACCAGTCCCGCCCCAAGGTCAAGAAGAGCCGCGCGCTCGGCATTGCGCTGACGCCGAAGGCCGTCAAGTACTTCGAGTCGCGCCCCTACCCGCCGGGCGAGCACGGCCGTGGCCGCAAGCAGAACTCGGACTACAAGGTCCGTCTGCTGGAGAAGCAGCGTCTGCGCGCCCAGTACGACATCAGCGAGCGCCAGATGGCGCGCGCCTACGACCGCGCCAAGAAGGCCGAAGGCAAGACGGGCGAGGCGCTCGTCGTCGAGCTTGAGCGTCGCCTCGACGCCCTGGTCCTGCGTTCGGGCATCGCCCGCACCATCTACCAGGCCCGCCAGATGGTCGTGCACGGTCACATCGAGGTCAACGGCGGCAAGGTCGACAAGCCGTCGTTCCGCGTCCGTCCCGACGACGTCGTGATGGTCCGCGAGCGCAGCCGCGAGAAGGTCCCGTTCCAGGTCGCCCGCGAGGGTGGCTACGACACGGACGGCGAGACCCCGCGCTACCTCCAGGTGAACCTGAAGGCCCTGGCCTTCCGCCTGGACCGCGACCCGAACCGCAAGGAAATCCCGGTCATCTGCGACGAGCAGCTGGTCGTCGAGTACTACGCCCGCTGATCCGGCCGTAGTCCTCACGCACACGCGTGCACTGCCCGCCGTCCTCCCGCTCCCCCGTGGAGCGGGAGGCGGCGGGTTTGCGCGTTGCGGGACGGGGGACCCGGCGCGGGATATGCGGTACGGAGTCCCGGCCCCGGCGCGATAGGCTCGCGGGACGACTTTGACGTAACGAAGATTTCTCACGCAGGGAGCGCAACGTGTCCGGTGGAGAGGTGGCCGGCATCCTGGTGGCGGTCTTCTGGGCGATCCTCGTCTCCTTCCTCGCCGTGGTGCTGGTGAGGCTGGCGCAGACGCTCAGGGCGACGACCCGGATGGTGGCCGACGTGACGGAGCAGGCCGTTCCGCTGCTCTCCGACGCCTCCGCGACCGTGCGCTCGGCGCAGACCCAGCTGGACCGGGTCGACGCGATCGCCTCCGACGTGCAGGAAGTCACCTCCAACGCATCGGCGCTCTCCTCCACCGTCGCCTCCACCTTCGGCGGCCCGCTGGTCAAGGTGGCCGCCTTCGGGTACGGCGTACGGCAGGCGATCGGCCGCAAGAAGAACCCGGAGCCGCCGGTTCCGGACCGCCGAACCGTGATCGTCGGCCGGACGCTGCCCTCCGCGCGGCGGACGAAGCGCAACGGCCGGAGTTCCCGCGGAAATAAGGACTGACGCTGCGATGTTCCGCCGTACGTTCTGGTTCACCGCAGGCGCCGCAGCCGGCGTGTGGGCCACCCAGAAGGTCAACCGCAAGATCAAGGCGCTGACGCCCGAGAGCCTGGCCGCGCAGGCCGCCGACAAGGCGGTCGAAGCGGGCCACCGGATCAAGGAGTTCGCGCTCGACGTGCGGGCCGGCATGGTCCAGCGCGAGGCCGAACTCGGCGACGCGCTCGGTCTCGACGCGGCCCCCGACGACGCGCGGGCGCTTCCTCCGCAGCGCCACCTCGCTGCGCTCGACAACCAACCCAAGCCCCCGCACGGCAATTCGTACAACCGGAATGAGGACCACTGATGGAGTCGGCAGAAATTCGTCGCCGCTGGCTGAGCTTCTTCGAGGAGCGCGGTCACACCGTTGTCCCTTCGGCGTCGCTCATCGCGGACGACCCGACTCTGCTCCTGGTCCCGGCCGGCATGGTGCCCTTCAAGCCCTACTTCCTCGGTGAAGTGAAGCCGCCGTGGCAGCGTGCCACCAGCGTCCAGAAGTGCGTCCGCACCCCGGACATCGAAGAGGTCGGCAAGACCACCCGGCACGGCACGTTCTTCCAGATGTGCGGCAACTTCTCCTTCGGCGACTACTTCAAGGAAGGGGCCATCCGCTTCGCCTGGGAGGTCCTGACGAAGTCCGTCGACGACGGTGGTTACGGACTCGACCCGGAGAAGCTCTGGATCACCGTCTACCTCGACGACGACGAGGCCGAGGAGATCTGGCGGGAGAAGATCGGCGTCCCCGCCGAGCGGATCCAGCGCCTGGGCAAGAAGGACAACTACTGGTCGATGGGCGTCCCCGGACCCTGCGGCCCGTGCTCGGAGATCAACTACGACCGCGGCCCCGAGTTCGGCGTCGAGGGCGGCCCCGCGGTCAACGACGAGCGCTACGTGGAGATCTGGAACCTGGTCTTCATGCAGTACGAGCGTGGCGCCGGCACCGGCAAGGAGGACTTCGAGATCCTCGGCGACCTCCCGTCGAAGAACATCGACACGGGTCTGGGCCTCGAACGCCTCGCCATGATCCTCCAGGGCGTACAGAACATGTACGAGACCGACACCCTGCGCGTCGTCATGGACAAGGCCACCGAACTGACCGGTGTGCGCTACGGCGCCGCCCAGGGCACCGACGTCTCGATGCGCGTGGTCGCCGACCACATGCGCACCTCCGTCATGCTCATCGGCGACGGCGTCACCCCCGGCAACGAGGGCCGCGGCTACGTCCTGCGCCGCATCATGCGCCGCGCCATCCGCAACATGCGCCTCATGGGCGCCACCGGCCCCGTCGTCCAGGAACTGGTCGACACCGTGGTCGACACGATGGGCCAGCAGTACCCCGAGCTCATCACCGACCGCCAGCGCATCCTGGGCGTGGCCCTCGCCGAAGAGGCCGCCTTCCTCAAGGCACTCAAGGGCGGCACCAACATCCTGGACACCGCCGTCACCGAGACCAAGGCCGCCGGCGGCCAGGTCCTCTCCGGCGACAAGGCGTTCCTGCTGCACGACACCTGGGGCTTCCCCATCGACCTCACCCTGGAGATGGCCGCCGAACAGGGCCTTTCGGTGGACGAGGACGGGTTCCGCCGCCTGATGAAGGAGCAGCGGGACCGCGCCAAGGCCGACGCCCAGGCCAAGAAGCACGGCCACGCCGACATGTCCGGCTACCGCGAGATCGCGGACGCCGCCGGCGAGACCGACTTCATCGGCTACACCTCCACCAGCGGCGAGTCCCGCGTCGTCGGCATTCTCGTGGACGGCGTGCCCTCGCCCGTCGCCACCGAGGGCGACGAGGTCGAGATCGTCCTGGACCGCACGCCGTTCTACGCCGAGGGCGGCGGCCAGATCGGCGACACCGGCCGCATCAAGCTGGACACCGGCGCCGTCGTCGAGATCCGCGACTGCCAGAAGCCCGTGCCCGGTGTGTACGTCCACAAGGGCGTCGTCCAGGTCGGCGAGGTCACCGTCGGCGCCCAGGCCCAGGCGATCATCGACGTGCACCGCCGCAACGCCATCGCCCGCGCCCACTCCGCCACGCACCTCACCCACCAGGCACTGCGCGACGCCCTGGGCCCGACCGCCGCCCAGGCCGGTTCCGAGAACCAGCCCGGCCGCTTCCGCTTCGACTTCGGCTCCCCGGCCGCCGTGCCCGGCGCCGTCCTCACCGACGTCGAGCAGCGGATCAACGAGGTCCTCTCGCACGAGATGGACGTCCGCGCCGAGGTCATGTCGATCGACGAGGCGAAGAAGCAGGGCGCCATCGCCGAGTTCGGCGAGAAGTACGGCGAGCGCGTCCGCGTGGTCACCATCGGCGACTTCTCCAAGGAGCTGTGCGGCGGCACGCACGTCCACAACACCGCCCAGCTCGGCCTGGTCAAGCTGCTCGGCGAGTCGTCCATCGGCTCGGGCGTACGCCGCATCGAGGCCCTGGTCGGCGTCGACGCGTACAAGTTCCTGGCCCGTGAGCACACGGTCGTCGCCCAGCTCCAGGAGCTGGTCAAGGGCCGCCCCGAGGAGCTCCCGGAGAAGATCTCCGCCATGCTCGGCAAGCTGAAGGACGCCGAGAAGGAGATCGAGAAGTTCCGCGGCGAGAAGGTCCTCCAGGCCGCCGCCGGACTCGTCCAGGAAGCCAAGGACGTCAAGGGCGTCGCCCTGGTCACCGGGCAGGTGCCGGACGGCACCTCCGCCGACGACCTGCGCAAGCTGGTCCTCGACGTGCGCGGCCGCATCCAGGGCGACCGGGCCGCCGTGGTGGCCCTGTTCACCACCGCCAACGGCCGCCCGCTGACCGTCATCGCCACCAACGAGGCCGCCCGTCAGCGCGGACTCAAGGCAGGTGACCTGGTCCGTACCGCCGCCAAGACCCTCGGCGGCGGTGGCGGCGGCAAGCCGGACGTCGCCCAGGGCGGCGGCACCAGCGTCGAGGCCATCGGCGACGCCATCGACGCCGTCGAGCGCCTCGTCGGGGAAACCGCCTGATGCGACGCGGACGCCGGCTCGCGATCGACGTCGGGGACGCCCGGATCGGGGTCGCCTCGTGCGACCCCGACGGGGTCCTCGCCACGCCGGTGGAAACCGTCCCCGGACGTGACGTTCCGGCCGCCCACCGGCGCCTGCGCCAGTTGGTCGAGGAGTACGAACCCCTCGAAGTCGTCGTCGGCCTCCCTCGCTCCCTCAACGGGGGCGAGGGGCCGGCCGCGGCCAAAGTGCGACTTTTCGCACAGGAGTTGGCGCGTGGCATCGCCCCGGTCGGCGTCCGGCTGGTCGACGAGCGGATGACGACGGTGACGGCCACTCAGGGACTGCGCGCCTCCGGAGTGAAATCCAAGAAGGGGCGTTCCGTCATCGATCAGGCCGCTGCGATCGTCATTCTTCAGAACGCGCTTGAGGCCGAACGGGTGTCGGGAGAGCTCCCTGGTGAGAACGTCGAAGTGGTTGTCTGATCGCGATACGGTAACGTTCCGCGCGACGTGGCGGCTATTCGAACAGTCGCCGCACAGGAATTGAGGCGGGACGGATGCCGTGCCCCACGCGCGTCACACCCGTCGCCTCGCGGCTCTAGGGGACCGATGACTGAGTATGGCCGGGGTCAGGGCTCCGAACCGTGGCACCCCCAGTACCCCGATCAGCAGCAGTACGGGGACCAGGGCGACCAGGGTTGGGGCGGACAGCAGGCCGGACAGGGGCAGGTCCCGTACGACCAGACCTACGCCGGCCAGCAGCAGTACGGACAGCAGGGACAGCCCCAGCAGCCGTACTACGACAGCGGCCAGCACCCCCAGGCTCAGCAGAACGGGCAGCACCCGCAGGGCCACGACAGCGGTCAGTACCCGCAGGCCCACGACAGTGGTCAGTACGCGCGGGCGCATGACGACAGCGGTCAGTACCCGCAGACACACGACGACAGTGGTCAGTACGCGCGGGTGCATGACAGCGGCCAGTACCAGCAGGCTCAGCAGCATCAGCAGTACCCGCAGCAGAATGGTTACGGCCAGCAGCAGGGCGACTGGGACACCGGGCAGGGCCAGGCGATTCCGTACGGCATGAACCCGGCCGACCCCTACAGCGGTCAGCAGCCCGGTTACGACACCGGCGGCCAGGACCACTACGGCACCCCCGACGCCTACCCGCCGCCGCAGCCCCCCGGCCAGCGGAAGGCGCCGCCGGAGCCCGCCCCCGACTGGGACCCGGACGCGCCCGTCGAGGAGGAACACCCCTTCTTCACGGGCACCGACGACAACCGTAACCCTCCCCGTGGCGACGGTGACGACGAGGACTTCGACGACGACCCGCGCGCCTCGCGCCGGGGCAAGGGCGGCAAGCCCGGCAAGGGCAAGAAGAAGAGCCGCAATGGCTGCGCGTGCCTGGTGGTCTCGGCGGTCCTGCTCGGCGGAGCGGGCGGGGTCGCCTACTTCGGCTACGACTTCTGGAAGGCCCGGTTCGGCCCGGTGGAGGACTACTCCGGCGGGGGCACCGGCGCGGTGCAGGTCGAGATCAAGGACCACGCCGGCGGCAACGAAATCGGCAGCGTCCTCAAAAAGGCCGGTGTCGTCAAGAGCGTCGACGCCTTCGTCGCGGCGGTGAAGAAGAACCCCCAGGGGCGGTCCCTCCAGCCGGGCTCCTACACGCTCAAAAAGGAAATGTCCGCAGCCAGCGCCGTCGAGCTGATGCTCGACCCGAAGAGCCGCAACAACCTCATGGTGACACCGGGCCAGCGCAACACCGCGGTCTATGCGGACATCGACAAGAGGCTCGGACTCGCCGAAGGCAGCACCAAGAAGCTCGCCAAGGAGAAGGCGAACGAGCTGGGTCTGCCGCCCTGGGTGCCCCAGGACCCGGAGATCATGGACCGGCTGGAGGGCTTCCTCCACCCCGGCACGTATCCCATGGCCAAGGGCACCAAGCCCGAGGCCGTGCTCAAGAAGATGGTCGCTCGCGCGAACCAGCACTACGAGGCGCAGGATCTGGCGGGTTCGGCCCAGAAGCTGGGCCTTGAGTCCCCGTTCCAGATGATCACGGTGGCGAGCCTGGTGCAGGCCGAGGGCAAGTACAAGCACGACTTCGACAAGGTCTCCCGCGTCATCTACAACCGACTCAAGCCCAACCAGCAGGAGACCTGGGGGCGGCTCGAATTCGACTCCACGGTCAACTACATCAAGGGCACGAGCACGCTGGACATCGGCCCTGTGTCGCAGCAGCGGAAGTTCAAGCACCCGTACAACACGTACTACGACTTCACCAAGGGCCTGCCGCCGGGCCCGATCAGCAACCCGGGTGAAGAGGCCCTGCACTCCGCGATGAACCCGACGCCCGGCCCCTGGTTCTACTTCGTGTCCATCAACTCGGAGAAGACCGTGTTCACGAACACGATCGAGGAGCACAACAAGGCCGTCGAGGAGTACCGGAAGGAACGCGCGAAGGAGAAGTCCGGCCAGTGAACGGCAACCGCAACCGGGCCGCCGTCCTCGGCAAGCCCATCGCCCATTCCCTCTCCCCGGTCCTGCACCGCGCCGCCTACGCGGAACTGGGCCTGGACGACTGGACCTACGACAGGTTCGAGGTCGACGAGGCCGGGCTCCCCGCGTTCGTGGGAGAGCTGGGCGAGGGCTGGGCCGGTCTCTCGCTGACCATGCCGCTCAAGCGGGCGATCATCCCGCTGCTCGACGAGGTCAGTGACACGGCGGCCTCGGTGGAGGCGGTGAACACCGTCGTCCTCACCGACGACGGGCGCAGGCTCGGCGACAACACCGACGTCCCCGGCATGGTCTCCGCCCTGCGCGAGCGCGGGGTCGAGAAGGTCGAGTCCGCGGCGGTCCTCGGAGCCGGCGCCACGGCGTCCTCCGCGCTCGCCGCCCTGGCGCGCATCTGCACCGGCCCGGTCACCGCGTACGTACGCAGCGGAGCGCGCGCCGAGGAGATGCGGACCTGGGGCGAGCGCCTCGGCGTCGACGTGCGGACCGCCGACTGGGCCGACGCCCGCGAGGCGTTCGCCGCGCCGCTGGTGATCGCGACCACGCCCGCCAGAACCACCGACGCGCTGGCCCAGGACGTGCCGAAAACCGCCGGAACGCTCTTCGACGTGCTGTACGACCCCTGGCCGACCGCTCTCGCCGCCGCCTGGTCCGCGCACGGGGGAGCGGTGGTCGGAGGGCTCGATCTCCTCGTGCACCAGGCGGTGTTGCAGGTCCAGCAGATGACGGGAGCGGCCCTCGCGCCGCTCGCGGTCATGCGGGCCGCGGGCGAGCGGGCGCTGGCCGGGGGATAGCCCCGCCCTGTCCGGCAGGCGGGCGAGCGGTCCGAGTGCTGGACCGGGGGCGAGGGCGTGCGTCCGGACGTGGGAGGATCGGGGTTGGCGGGTCCGGGCCGCGCATCCGGGCTGCGTCGTTGCAGTTCAGGGCGCGAGCATGAGGAGCACCGTTGAGCAGGTTGCGCTGGCTGACCGCGGGGGAATCCCACGGACCCGCACTCGTCGCGACGCTGGAGGGACTTCCCGCCGGCGTGCCGATCACCACGGAGATGGTGGCGGACGCGCTGGCGCGACGGCGGCTCGGTTACGGGCGCGGCGCCCGGATGAAGTTCGAGCAGGACGAGGTCACCTTCCTCGGCGGCGTGCGGCACGGCCTGACCATGGGCGGCCCCGTCGCGATCATGGTGGGCAACACCGAGTGGCCCAAGTGGGAGAAGGTCATGTCGGCCGACCCCGTGGACCCCGACGAGCTGGCCAAGCTGGCGCGCAACGCGCCGCTGACCCGCCCCCGTCCCGGCCACGCGGACCTCGCGGGCATGCAGAAGTACGCACTGGACGAAGCCCGTCCGGTCCTTGAGCGGGCCAGTGCGCGGGAAACCGCGGCGCGCGTCGCCCTGGGCACGGTCGCCCGCTCGTACCTGAAGCAGACGACCGGCATCGAGATCGTCTCGCACGTCGTCGAGCTGGCCGCCGCCAAGGCCCCGTACGGGGTGCTGCCCGAGCCCTGCGACGAGGCGAAGCTGGACGAGGACCCGGTGCGCTGCCTGGACGCGGACGCGTCGAAGGCGATGGTCGCGGAGATCGACCAGGCCCACAAGGACGGCGACACCCTCGGCGGTGTGGTCGAGGTGCTGGCGTACGGCGTGCCGGTCGGACTCGGCTCCTTCACCCACTGGGACCGCCGTCTCGACTCCCGTCTCGCGGGGGCGCTCATGGGCATCCAGGCCATCAAGGGCGTCGAGGTCGGCGACGGCTTCGACCTGGCGCGGGTGCCGGGCTCCCAGGCGCACGACGAGATCGTGCCGACGGCGGACGGCGTGAAGCGCACCACCGGGCGGGCCGGCGGCACCGAGGGCGGCATGTCCACGGGCGAGCTGCTGCGCGTGCGGGCCGCGATGAAGCCGATCGCGACGGTGCCGCGCGCACTGGCGACGATCGACGTGGCCACCGGCGAGGTCGCCGCGGCCCACCACCAGCGCTCCGACGTGTGCGCCGTTCCGGCGGCGGGCATCGTGGCCGAGGCCATGGTGGCGCTGGTGCTCGCGGACGCCGTCGCGGAGAAGTTCGGCGGGGACAGCGTCGGCGAGACGCGGCGCAACGTGCAGTCCTACCTCGACAACCTCCAGATCCGGTGACCGGCACTCCGGACGGGCCCAGGATCGTCCTGATCGGTCCGATGGGGGTCGGCAAGACCACCGTCGGCGCGCTGCTCGCCGAGCGGCTCGGTGTGGCGCACCGCGACACCGACGCGGACATCGTCGCCGCTCAGGGGCGCGAGATCGCCGACATCTTCGTGGACGAGGGCGAGCCGTACTTCCGTGAGCTGGAGCGGGAGGCCGTACGCGCGGCCGTCGCGCAGCACACCGGCGTGCTCGCGCTCGGCGGCGGGGCGATCCTCGACGCGTCCACCCGCGAGCTGCTCGCCGCGCACCCGGTCGTCTATCTGTCGATGGACGTCGAGGAGGCGGTCAGGCGCACCGGGCTCAACCAGGCCCGCCCGCTGCTCGCCGTCAACCCGCGCAAGCAGTGGCGCGAGCTGATGGACGCCCGCCGCAGTCTGTACACCGAAGTCGCCCGGGTGGTCGTCGCCACCGACGGGCGCACCCCCGATGAGGTCGCCCAGGCGGTCCTCGACGCACTGGAGTTGAAGGACGCATGACGCAGCAGGCAACAGCGCCCACCCGGATCACCGTCGGCGGCACGGACGGCACCGACGCCTACGACGTGCTGGTGGGACGGCAGCTGCTGGGCGAGCTTCCCGGACTGATCGGGAAGAAGGCCAAGCGGGTCGCCGTACTGCACCCCGAAGCGCTCGCCGAGACCGGTGAGGCGGTACGGGAGGACCTGGCGTCCCAGGGCTACGACGTCATCGCCGTCCAGCTGCCGAACGCCGAGGAGTCCAAGACCGTCGAGGTCGCGGCGTACTGCTGGAAGGCCCTCGGGCAGACCAACTTCACCCGCACCGACGTGATCGTCGGCGTCGGGGGAGGGGCCACCACCGACGTGGCCGGATTCGTGGCCGCGACCTGGCTGCGCGGGGTGCGGTGGATCGCCGTGCCGACGACCGTGCTGGGCATGGTGGACGCGGCGGTCGGCGGCAAGACCGGCATCAACACCGCCGAGGGCAAGAACCTCGTCGGCGCCTTCCACCCTCCGGCCGGGGTGCTGTGCGACCTGGCCGCACTGGACTCGCTGCCCGTCAACGACTACGTCTCCGGGCTCGCCGAGGTCATCAAGGCCGGCTTCATCGCCGACCCGGTGATCCTCGACCTCATCGAGGAGGACCCGCAGGCGGCCCGCACGCCCGCCGGACCGCACACGGCCGAGTTGATCGTACGGTCGATCCGCGTCAAGGCCGACGTGGTGACCGGCGACCTCAAGGAGGCCGGCCGACGGGAGATCCTCAACTACGGGCACACCCTCGGTCACGCCATCGAGAAGAACGAGCGCTACAACTGGCGGCACGGCGCGGCCGTCTCCGTCGGCATGGTCTTCGCCGCCGAACTCGGCCGGATCGCCGGACGCCTGGACGACGCCACCGCCGACCGGCACCGGAGCGTCCTGGAATCGGTCGGACTGCCGCTGACCTACCGCGGCGACCAGTGGCCGAAGCTGGTGGAGAACATGAAGGTCGACAAGAAGTCCCGCGGTGACCTGCTGCGCTTCATCGTCCTGGACGGCCTCGGCAAGCCGACCGTGCTGGAGGGACCCGACCCGGCGATGCTGCTGGCCGCCCACGCGGAGATCGCCGCGTGAGCGCCGCGAACCGGGTGTTCGTCCTGAATGGGCCCAACCTCGGGCGGCTCGGCTCGCGCGAGCCCGACGTGTACGGGGCGACCTCGTACGCCGGACTCGTCCGGGCCTGCCAGGAACTCGGCAAGGAACTCGGCTTCGAGGTCGAGGTCCGCGAGACCAACGACGAGGGCGAGCTCATCCGCTGGCTCCACGAGGCGGCGGACGGATCAATTCCGGTCGTTCTCAACCCCGGTGCGTTCACGCACTACTCGTACGGAATGCGGGACGCGGCGGCCCAGCGCACCGCCCCGCTGATCGAGGTGCACATCTCCAACCCGTACACCCGGGAGGAATTCCGGCACACCTCGGTGGTGGCGGCCGTCGCCGACGGCACGATCGCCGGCTTCGGCATCGGCTCGTATCTGCTGGCGCTTCGCGCGCTCGCGGAGGAACGGGACGCCTGACAAAGACGTCTGTCAGAGCAGGGCACTGAGGATCGCTTCCGTCCGTTCATCGGGTGAACGGACGGAAGCGGTACCGTGCGAGGGTTCGAGTGGGCTCCCGCGGGTCAGATACCTCACGGTTCGGTTCTGCCGCCGGGTGGGACCGACGGGCCCGGCAACAGTCGCCTGTACGAGACGGAGTGGCACCGGATGCAGCACGTAGTGGGGGCTCCGCTGCCGCTTCCCCACGGGACCGGCGCGGCGGGCCGGGCGGGAGACGGCGCCGCGTACCTGCCGCAGGGCGCCCCGCCGCTGCCGGCGGCCGGCCTGCCGTCGGCACACCCGCCCGCAGGACCACCGGCGCCCCGGACCCTCCCTCCGGCGCCGCAGTCCCCGTTTGCGGCCCAGGCCCAGCAGGAGCACGCACCCCGGGCCCAGGTTCCGGCGTCGGAGCCCGCCGCGGGCGAACCTGCGCGGGCGCCCCGGCCGTACGCCCCCGAGGCCCAGCAGGGCTCCGCCCCACAGCCCCCGGCCGCGCAGCCGCCCGCCGCCCCCGAGCCGCCGCACGCACCTCACGCACCTCATGCCCCGGCGCCTCAGCCGCCTTCGCACGCGCCCCGGCCGCACAACCCGGGCTTCGCGGCACCCGCGCCCCACCACGGCAACGGCAGCGGTCACGCCCCGAACGCCCCGACCCATGCCACCCCGCCGCAGCAACCCCACCAGCCCCCGGCGCCCTCTCAGCACCCTCAAGCCCAGCAGCCCCAGCCCCCGCAAGCCCAGCAGCCCCAGCACCACCAGCCGCCGTCGCCCCACCACGCGCCCGTTCCGACCGGCGCGCGGGACACCACCGGGCACATCCAGCTGCCGCCGGGCGGTCCCGTGGCCCTGCCCGCTCCTCCGCCCTCCGCCGCGCCCGCGCACGCCGGCACCGGCGCCACCACCCTCGCGGTGCTGCTCATAGGGCCCGCGGGGGCGGGCAAGACGACGGTCGCCAAGTACTGGGCGCAGAGCCGCCGGGTGCCGACCGCGCACATCAGCCTCGACGACGTCCGCGAGTGGGTCTGCTCCGGCTTCGCCGACCCGCAGGCCGGGTGGAACGACCACTCCGAGGCCCAGTACCGGCTCGCGCGCCGTACCTGCGGCTTCGCCGCCCGCAACTTCCTCGCCAACAACATCTCCTGCATCGTCGACGACGCCGTGTTCCCCGACCGCCCGGTGGTCGGCCTCGGCGGCTGGAAGCGGCACGTGGGCCCCGGGCTGCTCCCCGTGGTCCTGCTGCCCGGCCTGGAGGTCGTCCTGGAGCGCAACGCCAAGCGCAGCGGCAACAGGCGGCTCAGCGACGAGGAAGTGGCCCGCATCCACGGGCGGATGGCCGGCTGGTACGGGTCCGGACTGCCGATCATCGACAACTCGCAGTACGACGTGGCCACCACCGCCCAACTGCTGGACGAGACCCTCGCGCGGGCGGTGGCGAGCCCGCCCACCTGGTAGGCCCCCGCGCCGAGCCCGCCGTCCGTCGGCCGACCCCCGGTCGGACGCGCAGAAACGGCACGCGACCGCCCCCGTACCTACGCTCGGGGCATGTCCGATGCCCATGGAATCCGCCGCGGGCGGCTGCGCGACCGCGTGGCCGCCGCGGGCAGCGAGGCCGTGCTGGTCTCCCGGCCCGCCAACGTCCGCTACCTGGCGGGCAGTGCCCCGTCCGGCGCCGTACTGCTCATCGGCCCCGGCGGCCCGGAGAGCGACGTGCTGCTGTGCCCCCGTACGCCCGAGGGCGCGTCCGGTGAGGGACGTCCCGACGAAGCCCTGCGCGTCCACGTCCTGCCCGCCCCCGGCGCGGACGCGGCGGTGGCCGCCGCGGGGCTGGCGGAGGCTCAGGGGGCGCGTTCGCTGGCGGTCGAGGAGCACCACCTGACCGTCGCGCGCCACCGGGCGCTCGGTTCGGTCGCACCCCGGCTTCGTCTCACCGGGCTCGGCTCCGCCGTCGAGCAGCAGCGCATCGTCAAGGACCAGGAAGAGATCTCCTGCCTGCGCACCGCCGCCGAGATCGCCGACCAGGCACTCGGCGAACTCCTCGAATCCATCCTCGTGGGGCGTACCGAGCGGCACCTCGCGCTGGAACTGGAGCGCCGCCTCGTCGACCACGGCGCCGACGCCCCCGCCTTCGCCACGTCCGTCGGCACCGGACCCGATTCGGGCCGCGCGGGTCACCGGCCGACCGACCGCCGGGTCGAGGAGGGCGACTTCCTGTCCGTCTGCCTCGGCGCCGACTACCGGGGCTACCGCTGCGAGATCGGCCGCACCTTCGTCATCGGCTCCAGCCCCGCGGACTGGCAGATCGAGCTGTACGACCTGGTGTTCGCCGCTCAGCGGGCGGGCCGGGAGGCGCTCGCACCGGGTGTGGAGTACCGCGAAGTCGACCGCACCGCACGGCAGCCACTGGAGGCGGCGGGGTACGGAGAGGGCCTCCCCGCGTCCACCGGACACGGTGTCGGGCTCGAAATCGTGGAGGACCCGGAGTTCGCACCGTCGGCCATGGGTAAACTGGACGCTTGTGTGCCGGTCACCGTCGAACCGGGGGTTCACCTCCCTGGCCGGGGCGGAGTCCGGATCGATGACACTCTCGTCGTGCGCCCCGAGGCGGACGGCGGACCCGAGCTACTCACCATTACGACCAAGGAACTGCTCGCGCTGTAGCTTCGTGCTCGCCGAGGGCGTTCTTTCGGTCGTTCCACCAGTCCAGGAGATTCCGCAACCGTGGCTTCCACGAACGACCTCAAGAACGGCATGGTGCTCAAGCTCGACGGAGGCCAGCTCTGGTCCGTCGTCGAGTTCCAGCACGTCAAGCCCGGCAAGGGCCCCGCCTTCGTGCGCACCAAGCTCAAGAGCGTGATGTCCGGCAAGGTCGTCGACAAGACGTTCAACGCCGGCACGAAGGTCGAGACGGCCACCATCGACCGCCGCGACATGCAGTTCTCGTACATGGACGGCGACTACTTCGTCTTCATGGACATGGACACGTACGACCAGCTCATGGTCGACCGCAAGGCCGTCGGCAACACCGCCAACTTCCTGATCGAGGGCTTCACCGCCTCCGTCGCCCAGCACGAGGGCGAGGTGCTCTACGTCGAGCTGCCGGCCGCCGTCGAGCTGACGATCCAGCACACCGACCCCGGTGTGCAGGGTGACCGCTCCACCGGTGGCACCAAGCCCGCCACCCTGGAGACCGGTTACGAGATCGGCGTCCCGCTGTTCATCACGACCGGCGAGAAGATCAAGGTCGACACCCGCACGGGCGACTACCTCGGCCGGGTGAACAGCTAACCGTGGCTGCTCGCAACAACGCCCGCAAGCGCGCGTTCCAGATCCTCTTCGAGGCCGATCAGCGCGGCACGTCCGTGCAGAATGTCCTCGCGGACTGGGTCCGGCACTCGCGGAGCGACGAGCGCCAGCCGCCGGTGACCGAATACACGATGGAACTCGTCGAGGGGTACGCGCAGTACGCGCCGCGCATCGACGAGCTCATCGAGACCTATGCCGAGGGCTGGGACCTCGACCGCATGCCGGTCGTGGACCGCAACATCGTCCGGCTCGGTACGTACGAGCTGGTGTGGGTGGACGGGACCCCGGACGCGGTGGTGATCGACGAGGCGGTACAGCTCGCCAAGGAGTTCTCCACCGACGACTCCCCGTCGTTCGTGAACGGCCTGCTGGGCCGGTTCAAGGACCTGAAGCCGAAGCTCCGCCGCGAGGAGGGCTGACGCTCGCCGCCGGTGGGCTCATGCCACCGAGGGGCCCGCGGTGCGGATCATCCGTGCCGCGGGCCCCTCGTCGTGCCCCGGAGCGTTCGCCCCGGAACGGAAGAACCGCCGGGGGCGGTGCGAACCGGATGGTTCCCACCGCCCCCGGCGGTACGTTTCTTCTCTTGCGGCGCACAGGCCCGAGGGCCCTGTATCAGACCTCTTCGTGGCCCACGGCGCGACGCGCGTCCGCGTCCAGCACGCCCCAGCTGATGAGCTGTTCGGTCAGCACCGAGGGGGACTGGTCGTAGATGACGGCGAGGGTGCGCAGGTCGTCCTGACGGATCGACAGCACCTTGCCGTTGTAGTCGCCGCGCTGCGACTGGATGGTGGCCGCGTACCGCTGGAGCGGGCCGGCCTTCTCCGCCGGAACGTGCGCGAGACGCTCCAGGTCGAGACGGAGCTTGGGCGGCGGCTCGGCGGCACCGCCGGGCGTGGTTCCCGGCAGCAGCTCCTGCACCGGCACCCCGTAGAAGTCCGCGAGCTCGGCAAGACGCTGCACGGTCACTGCGCGGTCGCCGCGCTCGTACGAACCCACCACGACCGCCTTCCAGCGGCCCTGGGACTTCTCCTCGACACCATGGAGGGAAAGGCCCTGCTGGGTGCGGATCGCACGGAGCTTGGCTCCGAGCTGCTTGGCGTATTCGCTGGACATAAAGCTCCCCGGACGCTGGAACATTGCGGCTCCGCCGCGTGGCTGGTAACTCACTGTGAGGTTACGCAGCGTTACTTGGTTGCGTCAAGCCGAACGGGTGGGGCCCCCGGGAATGAAGGGAACCAGGGCCCCTGCTACCGTGGGACCGTACATCCGACGTCCTTTAAGAGCCGTCCCGTGAGGCGGAGAAGGAGGTCCGTTTCATTATGGACACCGGCAATACCGGCATTACCGGCGGCACAAGCGATTCCGATGCCGCGCGGGCCGTTCTCGAAGGCCCCGACATCGCCCGCATGCTGACCCGCATCGCGCACGAAATCGTCGAACGCGCCAAAGGCGCCGACGACTGCGTCCTTCTCGGCATCCCGACCCGCGGCGTCTTCCTCGCCCGCCGGCTCGGCGCCAAGCTCGAAGAGATCACCGGCCGCCCGGTGCCGGTCGGCTCCCTCGACATCACCATGTACCGCGACGACCTGCGGATGCGGCCCGCCCGCGCCCTCGCCCGGACCGAGATCCCCGGCGACGGCCTCGACGGCCGCCTCGTGGTCCTCGTCGACGACGTGCTCTTCTCCGGCCGGACCATCCGCGCCGCCCTCGACGCCCTCGGCGACCTGGGCCGCCCGCGCGCCGTCCAGCTGGCCGTCCTCGTCGACCGCGGCCACCGCGAACTGCCGATCCGCGCCGACTACGTCGGCAAGAACCTCCCCACGTCGCTGCGGGAGACGGTCAAGGTCCAGCTCGCCGAGGAGGACGGTCGCGACACCGTACTGCTCGGCGTCAAGCAGACCTCCCCGGCCGACAAGTAGCAGTACGCCTCCCCGTACGGCCCGCGACCCGGGTCGTACGGACGCTGCTGCCTGCTCGTAGGCCCCCTCCCCACCTGCGTACACCTGGAGAGAACCCAAGATGATGCGCCACCTCATCTCGGCCGCCGACCTCACCCGCGACGACGCCGTCCTGATCCTCGACACGGCCGAGGAGATGGCCCGGGTCGCCGACCGGCCGATCAAGAAACTGCCCACCCTGCGCGGGCGCACCGTCGTCAACCTCTTCTTCGAGGACTCGACGCGCACCCGGATCTCCTTCGAGGCCGCCGAGAAGCGCCTGTCGGCGGACGTCATCAACTTCACCGCCAAGGGGTCCTCGGTCTCCAAGGGCGAGTCGCTGAAGGACACCGCACAGACCCTGGAGGCGATGGGCGTCGACGCCGTCGTCATCCGGCACGGCGCGAGCGGGGCCCCGTACCGCCTCGCGACCTCCGACTGGATCGACGCGACCGTCATCAACGCCGGCGACGGCACGCACCAGCACCCCACCCAGGCCCTGCTCGACGCCTTCACCATGCGACGCCGCCTGGTCGGACGGGACGCCGGACTCGGCCGGGACCTGGAGGGCAAACGGATCACGCTCGTCGGCGACGTCCTGCACAGCCGGGTCGCCCGCTCCAACGTGGACCTGCTGCACACCCTCGGCGCCGAGGTCACCCTCGTCGCGCCGCCCACCCTGCTGCCGATCGGCGTCGAGCACTGGCCCGCGCACGTCTCGTACGACATCGACAGCGTCCTCGCGAAGTCCGACGCGGTGATGATGCTGCGCGTCCAGCGCGAACGCATGAACGCCGCCTTCTTCCCGACCGAGCGCGAGTACTCGCGGCGGTACGGGCTCAACGGCGAGCGCATGGCGAAGATGCCCGAGCACGCCGTCGTCATGCACCCCGGCCCCATGGTCCGCGGCATGGAGATCACCGCCGACGTCGCCGACTCCGACCGCTGCACGGTCGTCGAGCAGGTCGCCAACGGCGTGTCCGTCCGCATGGCCGTCCTCTATCTGCTCCTGGGCGGCAACGAGTCCGCCACCCCCGCCCCTGCCGCCCGTACCGAGGAGAGCAAGTAATCATGAGCAAGACCCTGATCCGTGGTGCGAAGGTGCTGGGCGGCGAGGTCCAGGACGTACTGATCGACGGCGAGACGATCGCCCAGGTCGGTACCGGTCTCGAAGCCGGGGACGCGACCGTCGTCGAGGCCGGAGGCAAGATCCTGCTGCCGGGCCTCGTCGACCTGCACACCCACCTGCGCGAGCCGGGCCGCGAGGACTCCGAGACCGTCCTCACCGGCACCCGCGCCGCCGCCTGCGGCGGCTACACCGCCGTGTTCGCCATGGCCAACACCTTCCCCGTCGCCGACACCGCCGGCGTCGTCGAGCAGGTCTGGCGGCTGGGCCAGGAGTCCGGCTACTGCGACGTGCAGCCCATCGGCGCCGTCACCGTCGGCCTGGAGGGCAAGCAGCTCGCCGAGCTCGGCGCGATGCACGACTCCGCCGCCGGCGTGAAGGTCTTCTCCGACGACGGCAAGTGCGTCGACGACGCCGTGATCATGCGCCGCGCCCTGGAGTACGTGAAGGCATTCGGCGGCGTCGTCGCCCAGCACGCCCAGGAACCCCGCCTCACCGAGGGCGCCCAGATGAACGAGGGCGTCGTCTCCGCGGAACTCGGACTCGGCGGCTGGCCCGCCGTCGCCGAGGAGTCGATCATCGCGCGCGACGTGCTGCTCGCCGAGCACGTCGGCTCGCGGGTGCACATCTGCCACCTGTCGACCGCCGGTTCCGTCGAGATCGTCCGGTGGGCGAAGTCGCGCGGCATCGACGTGACGGCCGAGGTCACCCCGCACCATCTGCTGCTCACCGACGAGCTGGTCCGCTCGTACAACCCCGTCTACAAGGTCAACCCGCCGCTGCGCACCGAGAAGGACGTCATGGCGCTGCGCGAGGCGCTCGCCGACGGCACGATCGACATCGTCGCCACCGACCACGCCCCGCACCCGCACGAGGACAAGGACTGCGAGTGGGCCGCCGCCGCCATGGGCATGGTGGGCCTGGAGACCGCGCTGTCCGTCGTCCAGCAGACGATGGTGGAGACCGGGCTGCTCGACTGGGCCGGTGTCGCCGAGCGCATGTCGTACGCCCCGGCCGTCATCGGCCGGCTGGAGGGCCACGGCCGTCCCGTCTCGGCGGGCGAACCCGCGAACCTCACCCTCGTCGACGCCGCTTACCGTGGACAGGTGGACCCCGCGGGCTTCGCCTCCCGCAGCCGCAACACCCCCTACCAGGGGCGCGAGCTGCCGGGACGCGTCACCCACACCTTCCTGCGGGGCCGGGCAACGGTCGTGGACGGGAAACTCGCGTGACAACTCTCACTGTGCTGGCAATCGAAGCCGAGAAGAAGTCGGCGGAGGTGACCGACTGGGGCGCGCGCATCGCCTGGGTGGTCGGCCTGCTGATCTTCGTGGCCTTCGTGTACTGGCTGATGCGCCAGGGCTGGAAGTGGCGGGGCACCCTCCAGTCGGACCTGCCGCCCCTCCCCGAATCGCCGACCGGGCCCGGTGAGGCGAAGCTGAGGACGAGTGGCCGGTACCACGGGTCCACGACCGCCGGGCAGTGGCTCGACCGGATCGTGGCCCGGGGCCTGGGCACCCGCAGCAGGGTCGAGCTGACGCTCACCGACCAGGGCATGGACGTCGTACGGCCCGGGGCGGACGACTTCTTCGTACCCCGCGCCCAGCTCGTCGCGGCCCGCCTCGACAAGGGCATCGCCGGAAAGGTCCTGGCGGAGGGCGGCCTGCTGGTCGTCACCTGGGAACACGGCGGCAAGCAGATCGACTCGGGCTTCCGCTCCGACAGGGCGGCCGAACACACGGCCTGGGTCGAGGCCATCAACTCCATGACCGACAGCTCCACGACCGACAGCTCCACGGGCAACAGCTCCACGAAGACCGCAGGCACTACGGAAGGCACCGCACGATGACGATCTCCACCCGGGGAGCCGGCCAGGCTCCCGCCGTACTCGTCCTGGAGGACGGCCGCAGCTTCCGCGGCCGCGCCTACGGGGCCGTGGGGGAGACCTTCGGCGAGGCGGTGTTCAACACCGGCATGACCGGCTACCAGGAAACCCTCACCGACCCCTCGTACCACCGTCAGGTCGTCGTGATGACCGCCCCGCACGTGGGCAACACCGGCGTCAACGACGAGGACGACGAGTCGAAGAAGATCTGGGTCGCGGGCTACGTCGTACGGGACCCCGCCCGCGTCCCGTCCAACTGGCGCGCCCGGCGCACCCTGGACGACGAGCTGAGCGCCCAGGGCGTCGTCGGGATCTCCGGCATCGACACCCGCGCCCTCACCCGCCACCTGCGCGAGCGCGGCGCCATGCGCGTCGGCATCTTCTCCGGCGAGGCACTGGCCGACGAGGCCACGCTCCTTGCGCGGGTCCAGCAGGCCCCGCAGATGAAGGGCGCCGACCTCTCCGCCGAGGTCGCCACCGAGGAGACGTACGTCGTCCCCGCGATCGGTGAGAAGCGCTTCACCGTCGCCGCGATCGACCTCGGCATCAAGGGCATGACCCCGCACCGGATGGCCGAACGCGGCATCGAGGTGCACGTGATGCCCGCGAGCGCCACGGCCGAGGAGCTGTACGCCGTCAACCCGGACGGCGTCTTCCTCTCCAACGGCCCCGGCGACCCGTCGACCGTCGATCTCACCCTGATCAAGGCCGCGCTGGCGAAGAAGACGCCGCTGTTCGGCATCTGCTTCGGCAACCAGATCCTCGGCCGGGCGCTCGGCTTCGGCACGTACAAGCTGAAGTACGGCCACCGCGGCATCAACCAGCCGGTGCAGGACCGCACCACCGGCAAGGTGGAGATCACCGCGCACAACCACGGATTCGCCGTCGACGCACCCCTCGACGAGGTCTCCGACACCCCCTACGGCCGGGCGGAGGTCTCCCACGTCTGCCTGAACGACGACGTGGTGGAGGGCCTGCGGCTCCTCGACCAGCCGGCCTTCAGCGTCCAGTACCACCCCGAGGCGGCAGCGGGTCCGCACGACGCCGCGTACCTGTTCGACCGCTTCGTAGAGCTCATGGAGGGCCAGCGTGCCTAAGCGCACCGATATCCAGTCCGTCCTGGTCATCGGCTCCGGCCCGATCGTCATCGGCCAGGCCGCGGAGTTCGACTACTCCGGCACCCAGGCCTGCCGCATCCTCAAGGCCGAGGGCCTGCGGGTCGTCCTGGTCAACTCGAACCCGGCGACGATCATGACCGACCCGGAGATCGCCGACGCCACGTACGTCGAGCCGATCACCCCGGAGTACGTCGAGAAGATCATCGCCAAGGAGCGTCCCGACGCCCTCCTGCCGACCCTCGGCGGCCAGACCGCGCTCAACACGGCGATCTCCATGCACGAACAGGGCGTGCTGGAGAAGTACGGCGTGGAGCTGATCGGCGCCAACGTCGAGGCCATCAACAAGGGCGAGGACCGCGACCTCTTCAAGGGCGTCGTCGAGGCCGTCAAGGCGAAGATCGGGTACGGCGAGTCCGCCCGCTCGGTCATCTGCCACACCATGGACGAGGTCGTCGCGGGCGTCGACACGCTCGGCGGCTACCCCGTCGTCGTGCGCCCCTCCTTCACCATGGGCGGCGCCGGGTCCGGCTTCGCCCACGACGAGGAGGAACTGCGCCGCATCGCGGGACAGGGCCTCACACTCTCGCCGACCACCGAGGTGCTCCTGGAGGAGTCCATCCTCGGCTGGAAGGAGTACGAGCTGGAGCTGATGCGCGACAGACACGACAACGTCGTGGTCGTCTGCTCCATCGAGAACTTCGACCCGATGGGCGTGCACACCGGAGACTCCATCACCGTCGCCCCGGCGATGACGCTGACCGACCGCGAGTACCAGCGGCTGCGCGACATCGGCATCGCGATCATCCGCGAGGTCGGCGTCGACACCGGCGGCTGCAACATCCAGTTCGCGGTCAACCCCGACGACGGCCGCATCATCGTCATCGAGATGAACCCGCGCGTCTCCCGCTCCTCGGCGCTCGCCTCCAAGGCCACCGGCTTCCCGATCGCCAAGATCGCCGCCCGCCTGGCCGTCGGCTACACGCTGGACGAGATCCCCAACGACATCACCGAGAAGACCCCGGCCTCCTTCGAGCCGACCCTCGACTACGTCGTCGTCAAGGTCCCGCGCTTCGCCTTCGAGAAGTTCCCGGCCGCCGACGCCACCCTCACCACCACCATGAAGTCGGTGGGCGAGGCCATGGCGATCGGTCGCAACTTCACCGAGGCGCTCAACAAGGCGCTGCGCTCCCTGGAGAAGAAGGGCAGCCAGTTCAGCTTCACCGGCGAGCCCGGCGACAAGGCCGAACTGCTCGAACTCTCCCAGGTCCCCACCGACGGCCGCATCAACACCGTCATGCAGGCCATCCGGGCCGGCGCCACCCAGGAGGAGGTCTTCGACGCCACGAAGATCGACCCCTGGTTCGTCGACCAGCTGTTCCTGATCAAGGAGTACGCGGACGAGCTGGCCGCCGCCGACAAGCTCGACCCCGAGCTGCTCGCCGACGCCAAGCGGCACGGCTTCTCGGACGTCCAGATCGCCGAGATCCGCGGCCTGCGCGAGGACGTCGTCCGCGAGGTCCGCCACGCGCTGGGCGTGCGCCCCGTCTACAAGACCGTCGACACCTGCGCCGCCGAGTTCGCCGCGAAGACGCCGTACTTCTACTCCTCGTACGACGAGGAGTCCGAGGTCGCGCCCCGCGAGAAGCCCGCCGTGATCATCCTGGGCTCCGGTCCGAACCGCATCGGCCAGGGCATCGAGTTCGACTACTCCTGCGTCCACGCCTCCTTCGCGCTCAGCGACGCCGGCTACGAGACCGTGATGGTCAACTGCAACCCGGAGACGGTCTCCACCGACTACGACACCTCCGACCGCCTGTACTTCGAGCCCCTCACCCTCGAAGACGTGCTGGAGATCGTCCACGCGGAGTCCCTCGCGGGCCCGATCGCCGGTGTCATCGTCCAGCTCGGCGGCCAGACCCCCCTCGGCCTCGCCCAGGCGCTCAAGGACAACGGCGTCCCCGTCGTCGGCACCCCGCCGGAGGCCATCCACGCCGCCGAGGACCGCGGCGCCTTCGGCCGCGTGCTCGCCGAGGCCGGCCTGCCGGCGCCCAAGCACGGCACCGCCACCACGTTCGACGAGGCCAAGGCCATCGCCGACGAGATCGGCTACCCGGTCCTGGTGCGCCCGTCGTACGTGCTCGGCGGCCGCGGCATGGAGATCGTCTACGACGAGACCCGGCTCTCCTCGTACATCGAGGAGTCCACCGAGATCGGCCCGGACCGCCCCGTCCTGGTCGACCGCTTCCTCGACGACGCCATCGAGATCGACGTCGACGCCCTCTACGACGGCCACGAGCTCTACCTCGGCGGCGTCATGGAGCACATCGAGGAAGCCGGCATCCACTCCGGCGACTCGGCCTGCGCACTGCCCCCGATCACCCTCGGCGGCTTCGACATCAAGCGGCTGCGGATCTCCACGGAGGCCATCGCCAAGGGCGTCGGGGTGCGCGGACTGATCAACATCCAGTTCGCCATGGCCGGGGACATCCTCTACGTCCTGGAAGCCAACCCGCGCGCCTCCCGCACCGTCCCCTTCACCTCGAAGGCGACCGCGGTGCCGCTCGCGAAGGCCGCCGCCCGCATCTCGCTGGGCGCCACCGTCGCCGAACTGCGCGCCGAGGGCATGCTGCCGAAGACCGGCGACGGCGGCACGCTGCCGCCCGACGCGCCGATCTCCGTCAAGGAGGCCGTGATGCCGTGGAGCCGCTTCCGCGACATGCACGGACGCGGCGTCGACACCGTGCTGGGCCCGGAGATGCGCTCCACCGGCGAGGTCATGGGCATCGACTCGGTCTTCGGCACGGCGTACGCCAAGTCGCAGGCCGGCGCGTACGGCCCGCTGCCCACCAAGGGCCGCACCTTCATCTCGGTCGCCAACCGGGACAAGCGCTCGATGATCTTCCCGGCGCGCGAGCTCGTCGCCCACGGCTTCGAACTGCTCGCCACCTCCGGCACCGCCGAGGTCCTCAAGCGCAACGGCATCAACGCCACCGTCGTGCGCAAGCAGTCCGAGGGCGAGGGCCCGAACGGCGAGAAGACCATCGTCCAGCTGATCCACGACGGCGAGGTCGACCTCATCATCAACACCCCGTACGGCACGGGCGGCCGACTCGACGGCTACGAGATCCGCACGGCCGCCGTGGCCCGTTCCGTACCCTGCCTCACCACGGTCCAGGCGCTCGCCGCCGCCGTCCAGGGCATCGACGCCCTCAACCGCGGCGACGTGGGGGTCCGCTCCCTCCAGGAACACGCGGAACATCTGACCGCGGCCCGCGAGGACTAGACCGCAGGGGAGGGGGACACCGGAAACGGTGTCCCCCTCTTCGCGAGCCCGCCCTCCCCACAGACTTCCGAAGGCACCCATGTACAAGTTCTTCTTCGACCTCGTCTTCAAGCGGATGGACCCCGAGAAGGCCCACTACCTGGCCTTCCGCTGGATCCGCCTGGCCGCCCGCGTCCCCGTCCTGCGCACCTTCGTCGCCGCCGCCCTCGCGCCCCGGTACGAGGAGCTGCGCACCGAGGCCCTGGGCCTGCGCATGCACGGCCCCTTCGGCCTGGCCGCCGGTTTCGACAAGAACGCCGTCGCCATCGACGGCATGACCATGCTCGGCTTCGACCACGTCGAGATCGGCACCGTCACCGCGCAGCCGCAGCCCGGCAACCCCAGGAAACGCCTCTTCCGCCTGCTCGCCGACCGCGCGCTGATCAACCGCATGGGCTTCAACAACGAGGGCTCCGAGGCGGTGGCCGCCCGCCTGGCCGCCCGCAACCCCGTCTTCAAGACCACCGTCGGCGTCAACATCGGCAAGACGAAGGTGGTCCCCGAGGCGGAGGCCATCGCCGACTACGTGACCTCCACCGAGCGGCTGGCCGCCCACGCCGACTACCTCGTCGTCAACGTGTCGTCCCCGAACACCCCCGGCCTGCGCAACCTCCAGGCCACCGAGTCGCTGCGCCCGCTGCTCACCGCCGTACGGGAAGCAGCCGACCGGACCGTCACCGGCCGCCGCGTCCCGCTCCTGGTCAAGATCGCCCCCGACCTCGCGGACGAGGACGTCGACGCCGTCGCCGACCTGGCCCTGGAACTCGGCCTCGACGGCATCATCGCCACCAACACCACCATCGCCCGCGAGAGCCTCGGCCTGAAGTCCTCCCCCGAGCTGTACGGCGAGACCGGCGGCCTCTCCGGCGCACCCGTCAAGGCCCGCTCCCTGGAGGTCCTGCGCCGCCTGTACGCCCGCGTGGGCGACGACCTCACCCTCATCGGGGTGGGCGGCATCGAGAACGCCGAGGACGCCTGGCAGCGCATCCTCGCGGGCGCGACCCTGATCCAGGGTTACAGCGCCTTCGTCTACGAGGGCCCCTGCTACGCCCGCGCCATCCACAAGGGCCTGGCCGCGCGCCTCGCCAACAGCCCGTACAAGACCCTCGCCGAGGCCGTCGGCGCCGACACCCGTAAGAAGGCCGCCGCATGACTGTGACCCCCTTCGGTACGCGACTGCGCGCCGCCATGAACACCCGTGGCCCCCTCTGCGTCGGCATCGACCCGCACGCCTCCCTCCTGGACGCCTGGGGCCTGGCCGACGACGTCCGGGGCCTGGAGACCTTCACCCGCACCGTCGTCGAGGCGCTCGCCGACCGGGTCGCCGTCCTCAAGCCGCAGTCCGCGTTCTTCGAGCGGTTCGGCTCGCGCGGCATCGCCGTCCTGGAGAAGGCCGTCGAAGAGGCCCGCGCGGCCGGGGCCCTGGTCCTGATGGACGCCAAGCGCGGCGACATCGGCTCGACCATGGGCGCGTACGCGGCCACCTACCTCGACCCCGCGTCCTCGCTGTTCTCGGATGCGGTCACCGTCTCCCCGTACCTCGGCTTCGGCTCGCTGCGCCCGGCGCTCGACCTGGCCGCCGCGAACGGCGCGGGCGTCTTCGTCCTGGCCCTCACCTCCAACCCGGAGGGCGCAGAGGTGCAGCGCGCCACCGCCGCCGACGGCCGCTCGCTGGCCCAGCTGATGCTGGACCACATGGCCGCCGAGAACGCGGGCGCCGAGCCGATGGGCTCCGTCGGCGCGGTCGTCGGCGCGACGCTGGGCGACGCGGGCGCGAACCTCGCGATCAACGGCCCGCTGCTCGCCCCCGGCATCGGCGCGCAGGGCGCGACCCCCGCCGATCTGCCCAAGGTCTTCGGCTCCGCGGTCGGCAACGTCGTGCCGAGCGTGAGCCGCGGGGTCCTGCGCCACGGACCCGGCCGGAGCGGACTGCGGGACTCCGCCCAGCGGTTCGCGGACGAGGTGCGCGAGGCCGTTTCGGCCTCCTGACCACCCGGCCGGGAGCGTTCCGGGTGCGCAGTTGACGAATTCATCAGCCAAAACTCGGTCGGTATCGGCAGAAATGTCCAGCTCGTCTGAGGCTGACCAGGACTTTTGGTCCGTTCTCACTGACGGGAGCGGCCATCCCCGCTAGTCTCCGACGAGAGCAAACACACAGCTCCACCGTGTGTTTGGTCACCGAGTGCGGGGTTACTAGCTCCACACCGGTCCGTATCCGACAGTTCGACATCCGAGGTGACGTAGGCGTGGCTCTTCCGCCCCTTACCCCTGAACAGCGCGCAGCCGCGCTCGAAAAGGCCGCCGCGGCTCGCCGGGAGCGGGCCGAGGTCAAGAATCGACTCAAGCACTCCGGCGCTTCCCTCCACGAGGTCATCAAGCAGGGCCAGGAGAACGACGTCATCGGGAAGATGAAGGTCTCCGCACTCCTGGAGTCCCTGCCCGGCGTCGGCAAGGTCCGCGCGAAGCAGATCATGGAGCGGCTCGGCATCTCCGAGAGCCGCCGGGTGCGCGGTCTGGGCTCCAATCAGATCGCATCCCTGGAGCGGGAGTTCGGCGGCAGCGCCGCCTGAGCGTCCCCCGTGGACGCCCCGGCGGTTCTCCCCGTCCTCACGCAAGGCGGTTGACTCGCGGTCCGGGCACGCCCGGGAAGCTGGAATAATCGCTCCATGGCTGCAACATCCCGGGGGACGACCCCCGCACCCCCGGACGCACGTCCGCGGCTGACCGTGCTCTCCGGCCCCTCCGGGGTCGGCAAGAGCACGGTCGTCGCGCACATGCGCAAGGTCCACCCCGAGGTCTGGCTGTCCGTCTCGGCCACCACCCGCAAGCCGCGTCCCGGCGAGCGGCACGGCGTCCAGTACTTCTTCGTCTCCGACGAGGAGTTCGACAAGCTGGTCGCCAACGGGGAACTGCTGGAGTGGGCCGAGTTCGCGGGCAATCGTTACGGCACCCCGCGCGCCGCCGTCTCCGAGCGTCTGGAGGCGGGCGAGCCCGTACTGCTGGAGATCGACCTCCAGGGGGCACGCCAGGTCAAGGAGTCGCTCGCCGACTCCCAGCTGGTCTTCCTCGCGCCGCCGAGCTGGGACGAACTGGTCCGCCGCCTGACCGGCCGCGGCACCGAGTCGCCCGAGGTCATCGAGCGCCGACTGGCTGCCGCCAAGATCGAACTCGCCGCCGAGGCGGAGTTCGACACCACCCTTGTCAACACCTCCGTCGAGGACGTAGCACGTGAGCTGCTAGCCTTGATGGAAGTTGTTTGATCTTTGTCCACTTTTTTCGGGCGGCCCAGAAGACCGGTTCTCCGGAAGCCGGGTGTCCCGGAAGTTTTCGGAAGGTAGAGCGTGTCCTCTTCCATCACCACGCCCGAGGGCATCATCAACCCGCCGATCGATGAGCTGCTTGAGGCCACGGACTCCAAGTACAGCCTCGTGATCTACGCGGCCAAGCGCGCGCGCCAGATCAACGCGTACTACTCCCAGCTCGGCGAAGGCCTGCTGGAGTACGTCGGTCCGCTGGTGGACACCCACGTCCACGAGAAGCCCCTCTCGATCGCCCTGCGTGAGATCAACGCGGGTCTGCTGACGTCCGAGGCCATCGAGGGCCCCGCGCAGTAGGCATAACAGAGCGTCTTCACCACAGGCCCGACGGCACGCCCGTCGGGCCTGTGGTGTGTGATGGGTCCTGTACGCACGTGTGTCGAAGCGGGGAGCTGTGACTGTGGAGAAGCCGAAGGTCGTCCTGGGGGTCAGCGGGGGCATCGCCGCCTACAAGGCGTGCGAGCTGCTGCGCCGGCTGACGGAGTCGGGCCACGACGTACGGGTCGTGCCGACGGAGGCATCCCTGCACTTCGTGGGCGCGGCCACCTGGTCGGCGCTGTCCGGCAACCCGGTCTCCGCCGAGGTGTGGGACTCCGTCCACGAGGTCCCGCACGTCCGCATCGGCCAGCACGCGGCCCTCGTCGTCGTCGCCCCCGCCACCGCGGACATGCTCGCCAAGGCGGCCCACGGCCTCGCCGACGACCTCCTGACCAACACCCTCCTCACCGCCCGCTGTCCGGTCCTCTTCGCCCCGGCCATGCACACCGAGATGTGGGAGCACCCCGCCACCCAGGAGAACGTGGCCACGCTGCGCCGCCGCGGCGCGGTCGTCCTGGAGCCGGCCGTCGGCCGGCTGACCGGCGTCGACACCGGCAAGGGGCGCTTCCCCGACCCCGTCGAGATCTTCGAGACCTGCCGCCGGGTCCTGGCCCGCGGTGCCGCCGCACCCGACCTCGCCGGCCGTCACGTCGTCATCAGCGCGGGAGGCACCCGCGAACCCCTGGACCCGGTGCGCTTCCTGGGGAACCGATCCTCCGGCAAGCAGGGGTACGCCCTCGCGCGCACCGCCCTCGCCCGGGGCGCCCGGGTCACGCTCATCGAGGCGAACACCGGGCTGCCCGACCCGGCGGGCGCCGACATCGTCCGTGTCGGAACGGCGGTGCAGCTCCGCGAGGCGGTCCTGCAGGCCGCGGCGGACGCCGACGCGGTGGTGATGGCCGCGGCGGTCGCCGACTTCCGCCCCGAGACCTACGCCACGGGCAAGATCAAGAAGCAGGACGGCCACGAGCCCGCGCCGATCGCCCTGGTCCGCAACCCGGACATCCTCGCCGAGCTCGCCGGCGGCGGTGCGCAGGAGCGGCCGCGTCCCGGACAGGTCGTCGTCGGATTCGCCGCCGAGACCGACGACGTCCTCGCGAACGGGCGCAGGAAGCTCCGGCGCAAGGGCTGCGACCTGCTCGTCGTCAACGAGGTCGGGGAGCGCAAGACCTTCGGCTCGGAGGAGAACGAGGCCGTGGTGCTCGGCGCGGACGGGACGGAGACCCCGGTGCCGTACGGCCCCAAGGAGACTCTCGCGGACCTCGTGTGGGACTTGGTCGTTCCTCGTCTCGATCAGAGCCGCCGGTAGAGCCGCGAGGCCCGGGACCGCGCTCCGCCCCCTCCGGAAGCCCGAAAACCCGCAATAGTAGGATTTTTGGCCCCTGGCGGAGATCGCTTTCCGTGCTGCACAATGCAGTGCCGCCGATCACATGACTCCCATTCGGTGAGACACGTGGTCCGGCGGGCAGGCACGACCGATAAAGTGGTGGCGGACCGATGCCGGGCGCAGCTCCCGTGCCGGTCCGCCAATGATCAGCCAGCAGCCGCTGCAACCCCAGGGAGCGTTGTGTCCCGTCGTCTGTTCACCTCGGAGTCTGTGACCGAGGGCCACCCCGACAAGATCGCTGACCAGATCAGCGACACGATTCTCGACGCGCTCCTGCGGGAGGACCCGACGTCCCGGGTCGCCGTGGAGACCCTGATCACGACGGGCCTCGTGCACGTCGCCGGCGAGGTCACCACGAAGGCGTACGCGCCGATCGCGCAGCTCGTGCGCGAGAAGATCCTCGACATCGGCTACGACTCCTCGAAGAAGGGCTTCGACGGCGCCTCCTGCGGCGTGTCGGTGTCCATCGGCGCCCAGTCCCCGGACATCGCGCAGGGTGTCGACACCGCGTACGAGAAGCGGGTCGAGGGCGATGAGGACGAGCTCGACAAGCAGGGCGCGGGCGACCAGGGCCTGATGTTCGGCTATGCCTGCGACGAGACCCCGGAGCTGATGCCGCTCCCGATCCACCTCGCGCACCGGCTGTCGCGCCGTCTGTCCGAGGTCCGCAAGAACGGGACGATCCCCTACCTGCGCCCCGACGGCAAGACCCAGGTCACCATCGAGTACGACGGTGACAAGGCCGTCCGCCTGGACACGGTCGTCGTCTCCTCGCAGCACGCCTCGGACATCGACCTGGAGTCCCTGCTCGCCCCGGACATCCGCGAGTTCGTCGTCGAGCACGTCCTCAAGCAGCTCGTCGAGGACGGCATCAAGCTCGACACCGAGGGCTACCGCCTCCTGGTCAACCCGACCGGCCGCTTCGAGATCGGCGGCCCGATGGGCGACGCCGGCCTGACCGGCCGCAAGATCATCATCGACACGTACGGCGGCATGGCCCGCCACGGCGGCGGCGCCTTCTCCGGCAAGGACCCGTCCAAGGTCGACCGCTCGGCCGCGTACGCGATGCGCTGGGTCGCCAAGAACGTCGTCGCGGCCGGCCTCGCCGCCCGCTGCGAGGTCCAGGTCGCGTACGCGATCGGCAAGGCCGAGCCGGTCGGACTCTTCGTCGAGACCTTCGGCACCGCCACCGTCGACACCGACAGGATCGAGCACGCCATCGCGGAGGTCTTCGACCTGCGCCCGGCCGCGATCATCCGCGACCTCGACCTGCTGCGCCCGATCTACTCGCAGACCGCCGCCTACGGACACTTCGGCCGCGAGCTGCCGGACTTCACGTGGGAGCGCACCGACCGGGTGGACGCGCTGAAGCAGGCCGCGGGTCTCTGAGCCCCGTCCGCCCCGGTCTCTCTCCGGGCCCGCGGATCCCGACCTGCTGAGGGACGCCGCCGGTTCCGTTTCGCGAGGGCCCCGGACCGCTTGACGCGGCCCGGGGCCCTCGCGTTTCCCGTACGGCTCCCACCGCCGGTCCGGCAGCGGTCCGCGGGCCGAGGCGGTCGCCGAACGCAGCGGCGGCGACGGACGTCGGCTGTCAGAGGGGTCTGGTAGGTATGGGGCTGTGAGCAGCGAGAACGAGGGGCAGCAGGGTGGGCAGGGCGGTCCGCAGGACGGGCCGCCCGAGCAGCTCGCGCTGATGCGGGAGTTCCTGCGGCACGAGAAGCAGGTGCCGAAGGCGAAGCCGCGGACGTGGCGGGGAGCGCCGCTGGCCAAGGAGCTGCCCGTCGCACGGGTCATGGTCAACAAGGGCGTGCTGCATCTCGACCGGTACTTCGACTACGCGGTGACCGAGGAACTGGACGCGGACGCGCAGCCGGGGGTGCGGGTGCGGGTGCGGTTCGGGGCGGGCGCACACCGGGTGCGGGACGGGCGGCGGGAGGGCGGCGGCCTGATCGACGGGTTCCTGGTCGAGCGGGTCGCCGAGTCGGACTACCCCGGACCGCTGGCGGCGCTGGCCCAGGTGGTGTCGCCGGAGCCGGTGTTGAGCCCCGAGCTGCTGGGACTGGCCCGCTCGGTGGCCGACCGGTACGCGGGCAGCCTGGCGGACGTGCTGCAACTCGCGATTCCGCCGCGGAACGCGAAGGCGGAGAAGAAGGAGTTCCCGGCCGCGCTCCCCGCCCCGGAGCCTCCCGGCACGGGCAGCTGGGGCCGGTACGAGCAGGGGGCGGCGTTCCTGGAATCGCTGGCCCGGGGCGGGGCGCCGCGAGCCGTGTGGACCGCGTTGCCCGGAGCCCTGTGGGCCGAGGAGATCGCGCGGGCGGTCACGGCGACGCTCGCGTCCGGGCGGGGGGCGCTCGTCGTGGTGCCCGACGGCCGGAGCGTGGAACGGGTGCACACGGCGCTCGGCGAGGTGCTCGGGGAGGGGCGGCACGCGGTGCTGACCGCCGACGCCGGGCCCGAGAAGCGCTACCGGGAATGGCTGGCCGTGCGGCGGGGAGCGGTGCGGGCCGTGGTGGGGACCAGATCGGCGATGTTCGCGCCGGTCAGGGACCTCGGTCTGGTCGTGGTGTGGGACGACGGGGACCAGAACCTCAGCGAACAGCACGCCCCGTTGCCGCATGCGCGGGAGGTGCTGGAACTGCGGGCCACGCAGGACCGGTGCGCGTTCCTGCTGGGCAGCACGAGCTGCACTGTCGAGGCCGCGCAACTGGTGGCGAGCGGCTGGGCCCGGCCGTTGGCGGCCTCGCGCGAGGTGGTGCGGCAGGCGGCCCCGCTGGTACGGACCGTGGGGGACCTGGAGCTGGCCCGGGACGGCGCGGCGCGGGCCGCCCGGCTGCCGAGCCTCGCCTGGCAGGCGGTACGGGACGGGCTGAAGTCGGGGCCGGTGCTCGTGCAGGTGCCGCGTCGTGGGTACGTTCCGCGGCTGGCGTGCGAACGGTGCCGGACGCCCGCACGGTGCACGCACTGTGCGGGGCCGTTGGAAGCGGCCGACGCGAGGGAGCTGCACTGCGGCTGGTGCGGACGGGGGGAGGCGCAGTGGCGGTGCGCGGAGTGCGGGTTCCACCGGCTGCGGGCACAGATCGTGGGAGCGCGGCGGACCGCCGAGGAGCTGGGACGGGCGTTCCCGGCCGTGCCGGTGCGGACCTCGGGACGGGACCATGTGCTCGACGTGGTGCCCGGGGCGCCGGCGCTGGTGGTGAGTACGCCGGGGGCCGAACCGGTGGCCGAGGGCGGATACGCGGCGGCACTGCTGCTGGACGGATGGGCCATGCTCGGACGGCCCGACCTGCGGGCCGGGGAGGAGGCGCTGCGGCGGTGGATCGCGGCGGCCTCGCTCGTCCGCGGGCAGGCCGAGGGCGGCACGGTCGTGATCATGGCGGAGCCGACGCTGCGGCCCGTCCAGGCGCTGGTGCGCTGGGACCCGGTGGGCAGCGCCCAGCGCGAGCTGGCCGAGCGCGCGGAGCTGGGCTTCCCGCCGGTGTCCCGGATGGCGGCGGTGAGCGGGAAGCCCGAGGAGGTCGCGGAGTTCCTGAGGGTCGTCGAACTTCCGCAGGAGGCCGAGGTGCTGGGACCCATTCCGCTGCCGGTGACGGACGCGGGGCGACCCCGCCGCCCGCAGGACCCGCCGGTGGGGGAACGCTGGGAGCGGGCGCTGGTACGGGTGCCGCCCGGACGGGGCGCGGGGCTCGCGGCGGCGCTGAAGGCGGCACAGGCGGCGCGGATGGCACGGGGCGGGACCGGAGGGCCGGGGGAAGGGGTGCGGATCCGGGTGGACCCGCCGGACATCGGGTGAGCGTGTGGGGGTGTGGGGGGCAGTGCGCGGGGCCCCCGCCGTGGGGCGAGGGCCCGGGGCGCGGGGGTTAGGTCAGCCGTTGCGGGGGGCGGGGAAGGGGCGGGTCTCCTCACGGACGGACTGGCCGCCCGCCGTCGGCTGTGGCGGCATGGAGCGTGCGGCGGGGACCGCGGGGAGGACTCCGGGCACGGTCCGCTTCGTGATCGGCGCGGCCGGCGCCATGGTTCCGGTCCCGGTGCTCCCGGCGGTCAGCGGGCCGGCCGACGCGGTTGCGGCGGAGGGGCCCGCCACAGGGGCGGCGAGCGGCGCGGCGGCGGGGTCCGTGCCGTGGAGGTCCGTGGCGGGGGCCTGGGCGGACTGGGGCGCGGTCCGGCGTGCGCCGTAGCGGCGGTGCACGGCCTGTTTGGTGACGCCGAGCGCCGAGCCCACCGCGTCCCACGAGAAGCCGAGCGAGCGGTCGAAGTCGACGGCGGCGGTCACCAGGGTCTCGACGCTGTCGCGCAGTTCCTGCGCGAGGCGGACGGTCGGGGCGGGCGCCCGCCCGTACACGACGAACCCCGTGGAGGGGCCGGAGCGACGCGGACGGTAGACATTGCCCAGCTGGGCGGTGAGGGTACGCAGTGCGTCCACCTGCCGGCGGACCCGCTCGATGTCCCGTACCAACAGGTGCAGGCTGGCCCGCGCTTGGGCGTCGTGGGTTGCGTGGTCGGCCATGAAGAAGCCTCTCGAACCGGCGTTGATGAAGAAGGACGAAGCAGGACGGGACCGCCGCTGCGGCGACCCGTTTCGGTCAATCTCTTTTGACCAACGCGCCACCGGGCGTTGGGGTCACGCTCCAGGGGCGTGTCCGCATATGCGCGGGGCGCACGGACGTGCGTACGCCCCCTCGGGCGGGTGCCGTGCCGCGCCCATAGACTGGTGCGCTGCCCGATTCCGTACCACCGTCGGCCGCCCGGCAGTGCCGTGGGCGGCCCTCCCGGCCGCCCGAACGAGAGGCTCGTACACCTATGAAGCTCGTCTTCGCCGGTACCCCCGAGGTCGCCGTGCCCGCCCTGGACGCCCTGATCGACTCCAAGCACGAGGTCGTCGCCGTCGTCACCCGGCCCGACGCTCCGGCCGGCCGCGGCCGGCGAATGGTCGCCTGCCCCGTCGCGGAGCGGGCGGAGGAGGCCGGGATCGAGGTGCTCAAGCCGGTGAAGCCGCGCGACGAGGATTTCCTGGCGCGACTGCGCGAGATCGGACCCGACTGCTGCCCGGTCGTCGCGTACGGGGCACTGCTGCCGAAGGCCGCGCTGGAGGTTCCCCGGCAGGGGTGGGTCAACCTGCACTTCTCGCTGCTGCCCGCCTGGCGCGGCGCCGCTCCCGTACAGCACTCCCTGATGGCGGGCGACGAGGTGACCGGCGCGTCGACCTTCCAGATCGAGCAGGGGCTCGACTCGGGGCCGGTGTACGGGGTGATCACCGAGGACGTACGGCCGACCGACACGAGCGGCGACCTGCTGACCCGGCTCGCGTTCGCCGGGGCGGGGCTGCTGGTCGCGACGATGGACGGCATCGAGGACGGCACGCTCAAGCCCGTGCCGCAGTCCGCCGACGGCATCACCCTCGCCCCGAAGATCACCGTCGAGGACGCCAGGATCGACTGGCACGCGCCCGCACTGCGCGTGGACCGGGTCGTGCGCGGCTGCACGCCCGCCCCCGGCGCGTGGACCGTCTTCCGCGGCGAGCGGCTCAAGCTGGTGCAGGCGGCGCCGGTGACCGACCGGACCGACCTCGCCCCGGGCGAAATCGCCGCGGGCAAGAACAACGTCTTCGTCGGGACCGGTTCGCACGCCGTCGAGCTGCTCTGGGTGCAGCCGCAGGGCAAGAAGCCGATGCGGGCCGCCGACTGGGCACGCGGCGTGCGGATCGCCCCCGGGGAGACGCTGACCACGGCGGAAGTACGCTGAGGGGGTTCGACCCTGACGACAAGCGGAGCACCTTGTGAGCGACCAGAAGCCCCGGCAGACCCACGCGAAGGCCGGTAACAGCGGTCCCCGCAAGCCGTACAAGCCGCACCGCAAACCCCAGAAGGACCCCGTCCGCTTCCTCGCGTTCGAGGCCCTGCGCGCCGTCGACGAGCGCGACGCCTACGCCAACCTGGTGCTGCCGCCGCTGCTGAAGAAGGCCCGCGAGAAGAACGAGGGCTTCGACGGGCGCGACGCCGCGCTCGCCACCGAGCTGGTCTACGGGACGCTGCGCAGGCAGGGCACGTACGACTCGGTCATCGCGGCCTGCATCGACCGGCCGCTGCGCGAGGTCGACCCGCCCGTGCTCGACGTGCTGGCGCTGGGCGCGCATCAGCTGCTCGGCACCCGCATCCCCACTCACGCCGCCGTCTCGGCGAGCGTGGAGCTGGCGCGGGTGGTGCTCGGCGAGGGCCGGGCGAAGTTCGTCAACGCGGTGCTCCGCAAGATCTCCCAGCAGGACCTGGACACCTGGGTGGAACAGGTCGCTCCGCCGTACGAGGACGATGCCGAGCAGCACCTCGCCGTCGTCCACTCGCACCCCCGCTGGATCGTCTCCGCCCTGTGGGACGCGCTGGGCGGCGGCCGGGCGGGCATCGAGGACCTCCTGGAGGCGGACAACGAGCGGCCCGAGGTGACCCTGGTGGCCCGGCCCGGCCGGTCCACCACCGACGAGCTGCTGGACGTACTGGGCGAGGAGTCCGGACTGCCGGGCCGCTGGTCGCCGTACGCGGTACGGATGGCCGAGGGCGGCGAGCCGGGTGCGCTGGACGCCGTGCGGGACGGGCGCGCGGGCGTGCAGGACGAGGGCAGTCAGCTCGTCGCCGCGGCGCTCGCCGACGCGCCGGTCGAGGGGCGCGACGAGCACTGGCTCGACGGGTGCGCCGGCCCCGGCGGCAAGGCCGCCCTGCTGGCCGCCCTCGCTTCCGAGCGCGGCGCGGTGCTGCTGGCCGCCGAGAAGCAGCCGCACCGGGCCCGTCTCGTCGAGCAGGCGCTCGCCGGGAACCCGGGCCCCTACCAGGTCGTCACCGCGGACGGGACCCGGCCGCCGTGGCTGCCGGGGAGCTTCGACCGGGTGCTGATGGACGTGCCGTGCTCGGGTCTCGGCGCGCTGCGTCGCCGGCCGGAGTCGCGGTGGCGTCGCCGCCCGGAGGACCTGGACGGCTTCGCTCCCTTGCAGCGGGAACTGCTGCGGCAGGCGCTGAAGGCCGTACGGGTCGGGGGCGTCGTCGGGTACGCGACGTGCTCGCCGCACCTCGCGGAGACGCGGGTCGTGGTGGACGACGTGATCCGGGGCAAGGGAGCGGGCAACGAGCCCTTCGAGGTGGAGTGGGTGGACGCGAGGCCGCTGATGCCGGGGGTTTCGTTGCTGGGGGAGGGGCCGGATGTGCAGCTGTGGCCGCATGTGCATGGGACGGATGCGATGTATCTGGCGTTGTTGAGGCGGGTGGGGTAGGAGGGTTCACGGGGCTGGTCCTGCGGGGGCGTGGGCGTACGCGGGGTGGCGGGGCGTACGGCGGGGGGTGCACCTTCGGTGCGTGCCGGCCCCTTGCCCGCCCTCTCCCCGGCACTCGGCTTCGCTCGTGCAGGCGGACCCCCTGCCCCGGGGGCGGTCCCGTCGCCGCCCAAGGGGGCCACGGCGTGCGGGCTACGGCGTGCGGCCCCACTGTCCGAGGGAGCCAGGGGGCGAGCGCGTTTGCCGCTTGGGGGCTACCGGGGGTGGGCGCGGGGGTGGGGCATGGCACGCTTGGGGCATGGCAGCGCAGATCAATCCCAGCATCCTGTCCGCGGACTTCGCCCGGCTCGCCGAGGAGGCGAAGGCCGTCGAGGGAGCCGACTGGCTCCATGTCGACGTCATGGACAACCACTTCGTCCCGAACCTCACTCTGGGCGTCCCCATCGTCGAGTCGCTGAGCAGGGCCACGGACATTCCGCTGGACTGCCACCTCATGATCGAGGACCCGGACCGCTGGGCCCCGCAGTACGTGGAGGCGGGCGCGGGATCGGTGACCTTCCACGCCGAAGCCGCCGCGGCCCCCGTCCGCACCGCCCGCGAGATCAGGGCCAAGGGCGCCCGCGCCTCCATGGCGCTCAAGCCGGCGACGCCGATCGAGCCGTACGAGGACCTGCTCCCCGAGCTGGACATGCTGCTGATCATGACCGTCGAGCCCGGTTTCGGCGGCCAGTCCTTCCTCGACATCATGCTGCCGAAGATCCGCCGCACCCGGCAGCTCATCGCCAAGCACGGCCTCCAGCTGTGGCTCCAGGTGGACGGCGGGGTCTCCGCGACCACGATCGAGCGGTGCGCGGAGGCGGGAGCGGACGTGTTCGTCGCGGGTTCGGCCGTCTACAACACCGACGACCCGGCCGCCGCCGTACGGATGCTCCGCAGCCAGGCCGACGAGGCCACCGCGAAGGCTCCCTGGGCCTGCGCCCACTGAGCGGCACCGCGGCAGCGGGACGGCCACGGTAACAAGAAGGCAAAATGAACGTGGCCCGCAGGGCTGATCAAGGTCCGTCGCATCTGACAGGATGAACGACGAACCATTGTGTGAACCTGAAACAGAGGTAAGGAGATCGCGGTGTCTGCGATGTCAGCGGGCCGGTCGGCCATGCGGATGGGACCCGCTGAGCTGGTGCAGGCGGCGGCCATGGCCCGCCGTTTCTACTTGGAGGGCAAGTCCAAGATCCAGATCGCCGAGGAGTTCGGCGTGAGCCGCTTCAAGGTGGCCCGGGTCCTGGAGACCGCCCTGGAGCGCGATCTCGTGCGGATCGAGATCCGCGTCCCCGCCGAACTGGACGCGGAGCGCTCCGACGCGCTGCGCGCCCGGTACGGCCTGCGGCACGCGGTGGTCGTCGAGTCCCCGGCGGACGCCGCCGACGACGCCCCCGATCCGGAGAACCTGGGCGAGGTCGCGGCCGACCTCCTCGGCGAACTCGTCAACGAGGGCGACGTGCTCGGCCTGGCCTGGGGCCGGTCCACCATCCACATGGCCGCCGCCCTGCACCACCTCCCGCCGTGCACGGTCGTGCAGTTGACCGGCGTGTACGACGCGGGAACGGCCGAGCGCGGCTCCGTCGAAGCCGTCCGCCGGGCCGCGCAGGTCTCCGGCGGCGAGGCGCATCCCATCTACGCGCCGATGCTGCTGCCGGACCCCGCCACCGCCGCCGCCCTGCGCAACCAGACCGGGATCGCCCGCGCCTTCGACTACTTCGACAAGGTGACCGTGGCGTGCGTGTCCATCGGCTCCTGGGAGCCGGGGATCTCCACCGTCCACGACATGCTCACCGACGAGGAGCGCTCCCACTACGCCTCCCTCGGTGTCGCCGCCGAGACCTCCGCGCACCTCTTCGACGCGGAGGGCCGCCGGGTCGGCCGGGACCTCGGCGAGCGCTGCATCACCGTCGAGGCGGACCGGCTGCGGCGCATACCGGAGGTGGTGGCTATCGCGGGCGGGCTCCGCAAGGCGGCCGCGATCGACGCCGTGCTGCGTTCCGGTCTCGTCACCAGCCTGGTCACGGACACCGCGGCCGCGGACTACCTGCTCGGTGCGGGCGGACCGCCGCCGCGTCCGGCCCTGGACAGGTCCGACCCGGACGACTGAGCCGGCCGCGGCCCGTACGCACGCGAGGGGCGGGGCAGGTGCGGATGATGCGCGAAGGCCCGTACGGACGAAGCCCGTACGCGTGCGAGGGGGCGACCGGCGGCAGGCCGGGCGTCCCCGTTGGAGCATCCGCCCACGTGGCGGCCCCCGGCCTGGAGGATCCGCCGGGTCGCGAACCCGGACAGTCGTGGGAGAATCAAGTACGTGCGTTTTCCCCCGGGCTGAAATGCCCCGGGGCCAACACCGAACGACTGGATGTTCCGCGCGTGCGTTTCCTCAACGATCTCAAGCCGCCGTACGACCTCACGTACGACGACGTCTTCATGGTGCCGAGCCGTTCCGCGGTCGGTTCCCGCCAGGGCGTGGACCTTTCCTCGCCCGACGGCACCGGTACCACGATCCCGCTGGTCGTCGCCAACATGACCGCCATCGCCGGCCGCCGCATGGCGGAGACGCTGGCCCGCCGCGGCGGGCTCGTCGTCATCCCGCAGGACATTCCGATGGAGGTCGTCACCGAGGTCGTCTCCTGGGTGAAGACCCGGCACCTCGTGCTCGACACCCCGATCGTGCTGGCCCCCACCCAGACCGTCGCCGAGGCGCTGTCCCTGCTGACCAAGCGGGCGCACAACGCGGGAGTCGTCGTGGACGACGACCAGAAGCCCGTCGGCGTCGTCACCGACCAGGACCTGACCGGGGTCGACCGCTTCACGCAGCTCTCCGAGGTCATGTCCAAGGACCTGCTGCTGCTCGACGCGGACATCGACCCGCGCCAGGCGTTCAACACCCTCGACGCGGCCAACCGCCGCTACGCCCCGGCCGTGGACGGGGACGGCCGCCTCGCCGGCATCCTGACGCGCAAGGGCGCCCTGCGCGCCACCCTCTACACCCCCGCCGTCGACGCGGAGGGCAAGCTGCGCATCGCCGCCGCCGTCGGCATCAACGGCGACGTCGCGGGCAAGGCCAAGCAGCTCCTCGACGCGGGCGTGGACACGCTCGTCGTGGACACCGCGCACGGCCACCAGGAGTCGATGATCGCCGCGGTCAAGGCCGTGCGCGCGCTCGACCCCCGGGTGCCGATCGTGGCGGGCAACATCGTCGCCGCCGAGGGCGTCCGGGACCTGATCGAGGCGGGTGCCGACATCATCAAGGTCGGTGTGGGTCCCGGCGCGATGTGCACGACGCGCATGATGACCGGTGTCGGCCGACCGCAGTTCTCCGCCGTGATGGAGTGCGCCGCCGAAGCCAGGAAGCACGGCAAGCACGTCTGGGCCGACGGCGGCGTACGGCACCCCCGCGACGTGGCCATGGCGCTCGCCGCCGGTGCGTCCAACGTGATGATCGGTTCCTGGTTCGCCGGCACGTACGAGTCGCCGGGCGACCTCCAGCAGACCGCCGACGGACGCTGGTACAAGGAATCCTTCGGCATGGCCTCCGCCCGCGCGGTGAAGAACCGTACGAGCGAGGAGTCGGCGTACGACCGGGCCCGCAAGGCGCTCTTCGAGGAGGGCATCTCCACCTCGCGCATGTTCCTCGACCCGGCCCGGCCGGGCGTCGAGGACCTGATCGACTCGATCATCGCGGGCGTCCGGTCCTCCTGCACGTACGCGGGGGCGGCCTCCCTGGAGGAGTTCGCCGAGAAGGCGATCGTGGGCGTGCAGAGCGCGGCCGGCTACGCGGAGGGCAAGCCGCTGCACGCGAGCTGGAGCTAGGCGCGGCGCCGGCCGGGCGGTCCTGGCGGCCCGTTCCCCACGGTGGGGAGGGCAGGTAGCGTCCGCCCGCCCCGCCGCACGTCGCAGGCGCCGTGGTTGCGGAAGTGGCCCGTCCCCGATCGGGGAGGGGCCACTTCGTGCGTGCGCCCGGGTAGCCTGCGGGGGAAGACCGGGGCGGGGACCAGGGGAGCGGTGGGGATGATTCGGGTACTGCTGGCCGACGACGAGGCGATGATCCGGGCCGGGGTGCGGGCGATTCTGTCCTCGGCGGACGACGTCGAGGTCGTCGCGGAGGCCGGCGACGGGCACGAGGCCGTCGAACTCGCCCTTCTGCACCGGCCCGAGGTCTGCCTCCTCGACATCCGGATGCCCGAGCTGGACGGGCTCGGGGCCGCCGAGGAACTGCGGCGGGTACTGCCGCAGACCGCCGTCATGATGCTCACGACGTTCTCGGAGGACGAGTACATCGCGAGCGCGCTCGGTTCCGGGGCCGCCGGATTCGTCCTCAAGTCCGGCGACCCCCGCGAGCTGATCGCCGGGGTGCGGGCGGTCGCCGAGGGCGGCGCGTACCTCTCGCCGAGCGTCGCGCGGCGCGTCATCTCCCATCTGGGGCCGGGACGGTTGGGCAAGCAGGCGACGGCCCGTGCCCGGATCGAGGGTCTGACCGTACGGGAACGCGAGGTGCTCGCGCTGGTCGGCGAGGGCCTCTCCAACGCGGAGATCGCACGGCGGCTGCACGTGGTGGAGGGGACGGTGAAGGCGTACGTCAGCCAGATCCTGGCCCGGCTCGACTTCCGGAACCGGGTGCAGGCGGCGATCCTCGCGTACGAGGCGGGACTCGTCCCGCAGGCGTGAGGCCGAAGCGGCGGGCCGCCCTACCGGAGCGGTGCACCCAAGGGGCCCGCCCGCCCGCGCAGTTCGCAGTGACCGGACTGCTGCGGTCGGCAGCGGCGGGCCGCAGGATCGGCGAAGCTGGGGCGCATGGACGACAGAGTGCGGGCCCGCTGGTACGACCTGGGGCTGTGGCTCGCGGTGAGCGCGCCGCCGGTCATGGCCGCCGACGCACTCCGCGACAGGGCGGCCGTGATGGCGGCTGTCGGCGTTCCGCTGCTGGCCCTCGCGGTGGCGGCGGCCAGGCGGTGGCCGCTGGGCGTACTGACGGTGCCGCTGGCGCTCAACCTCGCCCATGACGTCGAGCTGCTCACGCTGCCGTTCCTCCCCGCGCTCACGGCTTTCGCGTTCCTGGCCGGGGTGCGGGCGGGAGAAGTCCGGGCGGCGGTGCGGTTCTTCGGGGCGGTGGCGGTGGCCGGCCTGCCGGTGTGCGTGCTGGGACGCGACCTGTGGTCCTGGCCCTCGCAGCTGCTCATGCTGTTGCTCACGGTGGGACTGCCGTGGCTGCTGGGACGCTGGTGGCGGCAGTACGCCGAACTCGTCCGGTCCGGCTGGCGGCTCGCCGACCGCATGGAGCGCGAGCAGCGGGCCCTCGCCGACCGGACGCGGATGCGTGAGCGCGCCCGCATCGCGAGTGACATGCACGACTCCCTCGGCCACGAGCTGACCCTGCTCGCCGTACGGGCGGCAGCCCTTGAGGTGGACCGGTCCCTGGACGCCCGGCAACAGGCCGCTGTCGGGGAACTGCGGGAGGCCGCAGCCGTGGCGACGGGGCGGCTGCGCGAGATCATCGGCGTCCTGCGCACGGACGACGAGGCGGACGGCGCCGCGCAGGGCACGGCAGAGACCCCGCAGGCGGTGGTCGGACGGGCGCGGGCCTCGGGCCTCGACGTCGTACTGGAGCAACGGGGCGAGTGGGACGGGCTGCCGCCCATGGTGGGGCACGCCGTGCACCGGGTCGTGCAGGAGGCCCTGACCAACGCGGCGAAGCACGCGCCGGGGGCGGTGATCCGGGTCGACGCCGTCCGGGACGCCGACATCCTGCGGGTCACGGTCGCCAACGGGCCCGCGGACAGCGGCGCCCGGCCCCCCGGGCTCGCCTCCGGGGGGACCGGGCTCGTCGGGCTGGACGAGCGGGTGCGGCTCGCGGGCGGCACCCTGCGGGCAGGGGCCGGGGCGGACGGCGGGTTCGAGGTGCACGCCCGGCTGCCGGCGGAGGAGGGGGCCGCGGCCCGGGAACGGGGGGCCGCCGAGGACTCACTGTCCGTACGGGAGTTGGCGCGGGCCCGCAAGCGGGTGCGGCGCAGCGGTCGGCAGGCCGTGCTCGCCCCGCTCGCGGTGCTGGCCGGGATCTGCGTCGTGCTCCTGCCCGTCTCGTTGATCAGCTCCGCGCTCTCCGTACTGGACCGGGAGGGGTTCGACGGGCTGAGGGTGGGGGAGACGAGAGAGGAAGTGGCCGAGCGACTACCGGTGTTCGACCGGGACGGAGCGCCCGAAGGAGCGCCGGAGGAGCCGCCGGGTGCCCAGTGCGCGTACTACCACACACGATTGATGTCGGACGAGGCGTACCGTTTGTGCTTTTCCGGTGGGAGACTGGTGTCCCGGGAGGTTGTGTCGGATTTGCGATGATCGAGGAGGGGGAGAACCGGTAATTCGTGAAGTGAAACCGGTGTTGAGCAAATTCGCGGTGGGTGAACACGAATGGCCTGCGCTCTCGCGGGTACACGCGCCCTTGCGCTGATATATCGATGAAGGGGAGGACACCGTGTCCATGGCGACCGCAGTCCCGACTGGAGCCACGCTGGAAACGTCCGCGGCCGAACAGGTCGAGCTGGAGCTTCCGGTGGTGGACAACCCGTCGGAGGTAGCCCCGAAGGACGCGAGGGAGCTGTCGAGGCTTTTCTTCGCCCGGCTCGCCGTCCTTGAGGAGGGCACGCACGAGTACCAGTACGCCCGCAACACGCTGATCGAGCTCAACCTGGCGCTCGTGAAGTACGCGGCCACCCGCTTCCGCAACCGTTCCGACCAGATGGAGGACATCGTCCAGGTCGGCACGATCGGCCTGATCAAGGCCATCGACCGGTTCGAGCTGACCCGCGAGGTCGAGTTCGCCACCTTCGCGATGCCGTGCATCGTCGGTGAGATCAAGCGGTTCTTCCGTGACACCAGCTGGTCCGTGCACGTGCCGCGCCGGCTCCAGGAGCTGCGGATAGACCTCGCGAAGGCGTCCGACGTGCTGTTCCAGCAGTTCGACCGCTCGCCGACCACCGCCGAGCTGGCCGCCTACCTGGACATGGAGGAGGAGGAGATCGTCGAAGGTCTCGTCGCCTCCAACGGGTACACGGCGGGCTCGATCGACATCCCGCTCGACGACGGTTCGGAGTCCGGCTCGCAGACCCTCGCCGACCGGCTCGGCGACACCGACGCCGACCTGGAGATCGTCGAGAACGTCCAGGCGCTGAAGCCGCTCATCGAGGAACTCGACGAGCGCGACAAGCAGATCCTGAGCATGCGCTACGGCGCGGAGATGACGCAGTCGCAGATCGGGGCCGAGCTGGGGGTTTCCCAGATGCAGGTGTCCCGGCTGCTGACGCGCATCACCAAGAAACTGCGGGAAGGCCTCCTCACCCAGGAGTGAGAACGCACAGGCTTCATGTACGAGAGTCCGGCCACCCCCGCGGGGGTGGCCGGACTCTCGTACATGAAGCCCCCGGGCGCCTCAGCACGGGCCTGCGGCCGAGCGCAGCCAGGTCGCCCGCACCCGCTTGCCTTCCGGCAGCGGTCGCACCTCCACCTGGCCTGCCAGCCGCTGCACCATGTGCCAGCCGAAGCCTCCGCCGCCGGTGAAGTCCGGTTCGCGGGGCACGGGCGGCTGGGGGCTGGAATCGTCCATCTCGACCACCAGCTGTTCGTGCCCGGCACGCAGTCTCAGCCGCCACCAGCCCGAGGTGTGCCGGACGGCGTTGGTGACCAGCTCGCTCACCACCAGCAGCACGGCGTCGAGATCGGCCCAGGCGCAGTGCTGGGTCAGGTAGGCGGCAGCGGTCTCCCGGGCGGAGGCGCTGTCTTCGTTTGCTCCCTGCGGAGAATCCAGGACAACCACGGGCGGCTCCTCAGTCATCAATCACCCGCGTACCCCGAGTTCACCAACTCACCGGCCTCTCGCCCGCTCAGTTCCGTGCGGCGGCCGCGAAAGCCGCCGAGGGGTCGGGGTAGGACCGGAAGACCATGTCGAGCCCGGTGATGTGGAATATCTTCGCCACCATCGGTCCCACCCCGCTCACCGCGACGTCCGCGCCCGCCGCCAGCGCCACCTTCCGGGCGATGACCAGCATCGTGATCCCGCTGGAGTCGAAGAAGGTCAGCCCGGACAGGTCCAGCACCAGCAGCCGGCCGGGGGACAGGGCGAGCCTGCCGATCACGGAGCGCAGCTCGGGCGAGTTGTCGAAGTCGAGGTCGCCGCCGATGGTGAGCACCACCCCGGCGGGCCCCTCGGCCACGCCCACGGTCAGTTCGTTGTCGAGGCCTCGGTCACGGCTCATGAGACGTCCTCGTCCGTTCTGCGTACGGTCAGTGCCACGGTGTCGTCCGGGTGCAGGATGACGGTGTGCATGTCGGCGGCGATGGCGCCGGGGATCTTCTCTATCGGCAGGTGGCGGTGACGACGGGCCGCCTCCATGAGGCGCTGTTCGCCCTCGCGGGGGTCCCTCCTGCTCTCGGTCAGCCCGTCGGTGTACAGCACCAGCAGATCGCCCGGGGCCAGCTGGTCGTACAGCAGCTGCTCACTGCCCGGCAGCGGGTAACCGATGCCGCGGCCGCGCACCTCCAAGTACTCCGCCTCGCCGTTCTCCCGCACCAGCAGGGCGGGCGGGTGGGAGCCGTTCGCGAGCTTGAGGGCGCCGCCCAGCGGGTTGATCCGGGCGAGCAGCACGGTCGCCATCAGCTCGCGGTCGAAGGGCAGCAGGATCTCGTCGGTGCGCTCCACGATGGAGTCCATCGGATGGCCCTCAAGGGCCAGGGTCCGTACGGCGTGCGTGACGTTGAGAGCGCTGCGGGTACTGGTCACACCGTGCCCCAGGGCGTCCACCAGGGTGATGTGGACCCGCCCGTCGGGCAGCAGGAACCAGTCGTAGAGGTCTCCGCCGGTCGGGGCGTCGGTCCCGGCCGGCTCGTAGTGCACCGCCATCTCCAGGCCGGGCACGCGCACCGGGGCGGGCCGCAGGGCGTCCTCCAGCTCGCGCAGCATCTGGCCGTGCGCGCGCCGCAACTGCTCGTCGCGCTCGTCGAGTTGGACGTACAGGGCGAGGACGCCGCTGTTGGTCTCGGCCAGTTCGTCCTTGAGCCGCTCACGGTCCTGGGCGAGCGCGTCGGCGCGGGCGACGGCGGCGCGCAGTTCCTCCTCCAGGAGGTCGGCCACGTCGGGGACCCGACCGTTGCCCTCTGCGCACGGGCGCGTCTGCATGTGCACGTCGTTCTGCTCCTGGTCCGGCGGGGGGAAGCGCCAGAGAGCCGCCGCTCCCGGGGCCCGCTCGGCGGGCAGCGGGAGGTTCTTGAGCACGGGCGGGCGCGTGGCGAGGGGGGTGCGCAGCCTTATGGCGAGCACGGGACGCCCGGTGTCGGGGTCGGTCTCCCGGCAGGCGTGCAGGGACACCGCCCGGCCCGCGCCCAGTTCCCCGGCGGCGACCTGGGAGACCGCGAGAGCGAGGCGGGCCCGCAGTTCGACCGGCAGCCGCAGCTGGTGCGCGAGACGCCGCAGGGCGCTGCGCAACCCGGGGAGGGTGTGGTGGGTGGTGCTGTGGGGGATCATTCGTCTCTCTTCGGGCTTCTCGGCTCCGGGCTGCCCGGCAGCGGGGAGCCCGTGCGACGCCCCCCGTCCGGCGGTGCGTCGGGCAGCGGAAGCAGGGCGCCGGTGGCGAGCACGGTCGCGTCGTCGCGGCTGCGCCGGAAGTCGTGCGCCAGCGACGCCACCAGCAGCGGCGGCGGCAGCCGCAGCAGGAACCGCGTCGGATCGTACGTCCACCGGGGGTCGACGCCGTCGCTGTGCAGCACGAGCAGGGAGCCGGGTGGGACGGGGATCCGCTGGACGCGGGGCAGCGGCATGTTCCAGCCGACCACGCCCGGCTGGCCGGAGAGGCGCGAGCGCACCCCGTCGAAGCCGACCGTCTGGGCCCGCACGTTGCCCACCGAGCAGTGCTCGGCGTGCCCGTCGGCGCGCAGCCGCAGCAGCCCCACCGCCGCCCCGCGAGTGCGCCGCAGCGACTTGTGCAGGGAGGTCATCAGGGCGGGCAGCGGGAGGTCGGGGCCGCGGCGGAACGCCCGCAACGCCGTATCCGCGGCCTCCGCGGCGGGCGGGCCGTGCCCGAGGCCGTCCACCACCACGACGGTGCGCTGCGGCGTTTCCGTGGCGGGGTCGCCCGTGTCGGCGACCGCCCAGCCGTCGCCGCAGCTGTCCTCGCTCTCCCGCGGCAGGCACAGTGCGGCCAGGTCCGGTCCCCGGACGGCCGGCGCCCCGGGCGCGGTGAGCCGGGCGCAGATCACGGTGCCCGCGCCCGGATTCGTCCGGAGGGTGAACTCGGAGGCGATGCGGCGGACCGCGCCCAGCCCCGAACCGAGTGTGTTGGTGGTCGTCCAGCCATCGGTGAAGGCCGCCTCCAGGTCCGGAATGCCCGGCCCGCGGTCGAACGCCAGGATCTCCACCCCCGGCCGCAGCGGCAGCGGCTGGACGAACACCGAGCCCTCCTGCGCGTGCTTGGCGATGTTGCTGGCCAGCTCGCTCGCCAGGACCGCGGCCCGGTCCGGCAGGGCCCCCGGCAGGCCGCTGTCCAGGGCGATCTGCCGGGCCGTGGCCGCCGCCAGGTGGACCGCGCTGTAGTGGTCGATCCGGACGCGCGCGGCGACCGTCGACGGCGGGCCCGGCGGGCCGCCGACGGGCTGCGGGGTGGCGGACATCAGCGGCCGTTCCAGCGGGTGGCGACGACCGTGGTGCCCTCGCCCGTGGTGCTGTGCACCGAGAACTCGTGCATCAGCCGCTGCGCACCGCCGAGGCCGTGGCCGAGCCCCGCGCCGGTCGTGAAGCCGTCCGTGAGGGCCGACTCCAGGTCCGGGATGCCGGGCCCGTCGTCGCGCACGGTCAGCCGCAACCCACGCCGGCCGCCCTGCTGCGGCTGGCGCAGCTGTTCGATGGTCAGGCTGCCGCCGCCGCCGTGGATGTAGGCGTTGCGGGCCAGCTCGCTCGCCGCGGTGACGATGCGGGTCTGGTCCACCAGGCCGAAACCGGCCTCCACGGTGGCCGCCCGCACCGCGTGCCGGACCGTCAGCAGGTCCTCCTCGGAGGAGACGGAGTACGTCGCGGAGCCTGCCCGGACCGGGCCCCGCTGCGGTCCCAGCCCCGCGCTCCGGGTCAGCTGCTCATCGTAGAGAGTCACGTGGGGCCTCCCCGGAAGGCCGGGGCATCTGCTGCCAGCCCAGCGCGAGAAGGCCCGCTTCCGCGTTGAGCGCCGTCTCCACTCCGGTCAGCTGGAGGCCGAGCTCGACCAGCGTGATCGCCACCGCGGGCCGCATGCCCGCCACGATCACCCGGGCGCCCAACAGCCTTGCCATGGTGGTGAGTTCCATCAGCGTGCGGGCCACGAACGAGTCGATGATCTCCAGCCGCGAGATGTCGATCAGGACGCCGCGAGCCGCGTCCCCCACGATCCGCGTCGTGAGTTCCTCGGTGAAGGCGACGGCCGACTTGTCGTCCAGCTCGTTGAGGAGCCCGGTGACCAGGACGTCGCCGAGCCGCAGGATCGGCACGCCGGCCGGTTGCGGGAGCGGCGGCGGCAGCGATGATCCGGCGGGTGCGCCCGGTGCGCTCAGAGGGCCGTTCATGGGCCCGCCGGTGAGTACGAACCGGAGACCGAGGGCTGGTCGGTGAGGTGCACCGCGGCGGCCAGCGCGTCGGCGAGCGTCGCCCGGGTGAGGATCGTGGACAGGTCGATGCCGAGCTGGGCGATGGTCTGGGCGATGGGCGGCCGGATGCCGGAGATCACACAGTCCGCGCCCATCAGCCGTACCGCGTTCACCGTGTGCATCAGGTGCTGCGCGACGGCGGTGTCCACGGCGGGGACGCCGGTGATGTCGACGATGGCGACCTTCGCCTCGTGGTCCTGGATGCCCTGGAGCAGGTTCTCCATCACCACCTGGGTGCGGGCGGTGTCCAGGGTGCCGATCAGCGGCACGGCCAGGACGTGGTGCCACAGTCGTACGACCGGGGTGGAGAGTTCCATCAACTGCCGCGACTGCCGCTGGATGATCTCCTCGCGGCCCTCGACGTACGTCTCGAAGGACAGCGCCCCCGCCGCGTCCAGCAGCCGGTTCACCAGCACGGCGGCGGAGAACAGCTCGGCGGTGTCCCGGGTGGTGTGCTGCATCGCCTCCAGGAGCACCTCCTTGAGGGACAGGACGGCGAGGGAGGTCGCCGTCGGCGTCGCGCCCGCGCGGGCCCGGCGCAGCGACAGTTCTATGACCGTCCTGCGCAACTCGTGCTGAGAGGTCACCAGCCGTTCCACGGGCACGTCGCTGGCGAGCCCCGTGCGGAGCGCGGAGATCAGCAGATCCGCCTCCTCGCGCAGCTCGTGCTCGTTCATGTCCGTGTCGAGGGTCGACTGCTCCAGCTGGAGCCGGACCCAGCGGTCCGCGATCTCCTGCTCCCGCTCGCGCAGGGCCTCCAGGAGGCCGTCCCGCACGCTTGTCTCGCTGGTACTCACACACACCTCTCGCGGTTGGCGTTGGCTTGCCGGGTCCGGCAGCGCGCCGGGCTGCCCGGCCGTTCGGCCGCGCAGCCCACGGGGCCCCGGTTACCCCACGGGAAGCGAACCATGCGCGCGTGCTCGGAAGTCGCGCGCCGGATCGTGGCCGCCTTCATGGAACCAGTTTTCCCAGCGCCGTCGCCACTGCCCCGGCGAGGACCGCGTGCCCCGCGTCGTTCGGGTGCAGGCCGTCCGCGAGGTGCTCGGGGCCGAGCAGCCCGAGGCCGGGGAGGAGCGCCAGACTCCCGTCCCCGGAGCCGATCTCCTCCTGTACGGCGTCCTCCAGCGCCGCACGCAGTTCGGCGAGCGTCGCGCCGAGGGCGTTCGGGGTGTCCTCGGCGTCGGGGCGCAGTACGGGGGAGAGGACCAGCAGGGGGGCGTGCGGATGCCCCTGCCGTACGAGGGCGACATAGGCCCGCAACGTCTCGCCCAGCAGGGCCGGGGTGAAGGGGGTGCGGCCCCAGCAGTTGGTGCCGAAGGCCAGGGTGAGCACGTCCGCGGGCAGGGCGGCCAGTTGCTGGGCGGTCGCCAGTTCGCCCCGGGCGGCGCCCGCGTATCCCACGTTCACGGTGTCCAGCCCGAGGAGCCGGCCGGCCGCGGCGGGCCAGGCGTGCGCGGGCCGGGTCGACCACCAGCCCTCGGTGACCGAATCGCCGTGCACCACCCAGCGCGGGCGGGGCCGGGCCGGTTCGATGCGGCCGTTGACGGCGCGGATCCCCAGGAAGCGCGGCGACTGCGACTCGGGCGGGTAGACGGTGAACGGGCCGTCGAGGGGCGGCAGCCGCAGCCGTACGACCCCTTCGGCGACCGGGGAGGCCAGCGTCTCCGAGATCTGCTGCCCGTCCGCCCAGAGCCCGAACGCGTGCGGAACGTCGCCCGCTTCGGCCCGGTAGCGCAGCTCGACGGCTTCCGTCCCGTACGCCGCGAACTCCAGCCGTACCCCGACGGGGACCCTGGCCCGCTCCAGCACGTCCCACGGCAGCCGGTCCAGGTCGTCGGGGTCCGCCCGCACGGGTCGTCCCTCCGCGTCCCGCCACGCCACTCCGCGCAGAAAGAGCCCCGGATCCAGCCAGTTCATCGGCGCCTCCTCCTCGGTCGTGCCCGCCCGTGCGGCCGGTCCCCGACACCTGCCCGCCAGGGCCGCGGCCATGAGTGGGCGGTGTGCGGGGTCCGCCTCGCGTACCGGGCATAAGGGATATCGAACACTGGGGCGCAACGAAAGCCCATCGGCGGCGTTTGCGCGCAAGAATCGTCCACCCATGCGCAAGGTTGCTGCATTACGAGCGGGAAGGGACCCCCATAGGCTTCACGGCTGTACGTGGAGTGGCGGGGACCGCCTGCTCGGCGGTTCCCGGGCTTTCGGCTGCTTCGCCGCGCCCTCGGAACCTGTGCCGCGAGGGTCGCCGCCGTCCGATCGGAAGTGAGCAAGGAGCCCCCTCGTGTTGGACCAAGGCGCAGCACCTCCCGTCGCCACCCCACCCCCTTCCCCGGGCCGCAACGGCACCGGCGTGATGCGCCGCAAGCCGGTGGAGCTGCTGGTCAGCGAGGGAGGCAAGGGCGAGGGCGGCTCGCTGCGACGCACCCTCTCGATGTGGCAGCTGACGATGATCAGCATCGGCGCCACCCTCGGCACCGGCATCTTCGTCGTCCTCGGCGAGGCCGTGCCCAAGGCCGGCCCCGCCGTCACGATCTCCTTCGTGATCGCCGGTCTCACCGCTCTCTTCTCGGCCCTCTCCTACGCCGAACTCGCGGGCAGCATCCCGGTCGCCGGATCCTCGTACTCGTATGCGTACGCAACGATGGGTGAACTCATCGCCTGGGTCTGCGGCTGGTGCCTGGTCCTGGAGTACGGCGTCTCGGTCGCGGCGGTGGCCGTCGGCTGGGGCGAGTACCTCAACGAACTCCTCGACGGAACCTTCGGCTTCACCATTCCCGACGCGCTGTCCGCGCCGCCCGGCGACGGCGGGATCTTCAACCTGCCCGCGCTGATCGTCGTCCTGCTCGCGATGGTCTTCCTGCTGGGCGGTGCGCGCGAGTCCGCCCGCATCAACACGATCATGGTCGCCATCAAGATCGGCGCCCTGCTGCTCTTCTGCGTGATCGGCTTCATGGGCTTCAAGTCCGGCAACTACGAGGACTTCATGCCGCTCGGCATGGCGGGCGTCAGTGCCGCCGGCGCCACCCTCTTCTTCTCGTACATCGGTTTCGACGCCGCCTCCACGGCCGGCGAGGAGGCGAAGAACCCGCAGCGCGACCTGCCGCGCGCGATCATGCTGTCGCTGATCATCGTCACCGCCCTGTACGTGCTGGTCGCGGCCGTCGCCGTCGGCGCGCAGGACTGGGAGGCCTTCGAGGGCTCCGAAGCCGCGCTCGCCGGGATCATGAAGGACGTCACCGGGCAGGCCTTCTGGGGCACCCTCCTCGCGGCGGGCGCGGTCATCGCCATCGCGAGCGTCGTGCTGACCGTGCTGTACGGGCAGACCCGCATCCTCTTCGCGATGTCCCGCGACGGGCTCGTGCCGAAGGCGTTTTCGAAGGTCAGCTCGCGCACCGGCACGCCCCGCGTGAACACCGTCATCGTCTCGCTCTTCTGCGGCGTGCTGGCCGCCGCGATCCCGCTCGGCAAGCTCGTCGAAGCCACCAGCATCGGCACGCTCTTCGCGTTCGCGCTCGTCAACGTGGCGGTCGTCATCCTGCGGGTGCGGCGCCCCGACATGAACCGGACGTTCCGGGTGCCGCTGGGCCCTGTCTTCCCGGTGCTCGGCTTCGCCTTCTGCGCGTACAACATGTTCAGTCTCGACACCGCGACCTGGGTGGTCTTCGGAATCTGGATGGCGGCGGGACTCGTGTTCTACTTCGGATACGGCTTCCGCCGTTCCCGCCTGGCGAAGAACCCGGGCGCAGGAGCATCCGTGACCGCAGAAAAGTGACCCACCCGCAGTGCGACTCAACGATCTCGACGAGCGAATCGTCCACGCCCTGGCGGAGGACGCCCGGCGTTCGTACGCCGACATCGGCTCCCTCGTAGGCCTCTCCGCCCCCGCCGTGAAGCGCCGGGTCGACCGGCTGCGGGCGGAAGGCGCCATCACCGGGTTCACCGTGCGGGTGGACCCGGCGGCGCTGGGCTGGGAGACCGAGGGGTTCATCGAGATCTACTGCCGCCGGAACACCTCGCCCGAGGCCATCAACCGGGGTCTTGAGCGGTATCCGGAGGTCGCGTCCGCGTCCACCGTCACGGGGGACGCGGACGCGATCGTCCAGGTCTTCGCCTCGGACATGCGGCACTTCGAGAGGGTGCTGGAGCGGATCGCGGGAGAGCCGTTCGTGGAGCGCACCAAGTCGGTGCTGGTGCTGTCCCCCCTCCTCCGCCGCTTCTCCTCCGGCTCCCCTGCCTGACCCCGGTAGCCGCCTCGGGCGACGGGGCCGCCCCCCGTCCGGGAGGGCCCGGGTTCCTCCTGTACGAGCGAAACCGCGTGCGTGGGCGCGGACGGGGGGCGGGCGGCCCCTCACCGGACGGCGCACCTCCAGCTCCGGCCCCACCCCGTACCCGAGGCCACCCCACGCGCCCGGCCCCCGCCGCGTACGCGCACCCGGCTCCGTACCCGCATCCGCTCCCGCGAGCCCCACCACCGGCGCGCGCACCGATCACCCACCCCACCCCGGCCCGCCGCAACGAATCACCGGCAGACCCCCTTCGCGCGCAACGGATCGACGGTCAGCGCGCAACGGTCGCGCCTTGTCCGCCCCGCACACCGCCCCGTACCGTCGATACGTCTTCCACCCCGCCCTCCCCACCCGCCCGAGGTCCGCCATGCCGTCGTCCCCTTCGTCGCCGCAGCCGCTCCGTATCGCCCTGCTCCAGAGCTCCGGGCGGCCCGGTTCCGTGGCCGCGAACCTTGAGGCGCTGGACGAGGCCGCGGGACGGGCGGCCGACGCCGGGGCCGCGCTGCTGGTCTGCTCCGAGATGTTCCTCACCGGTTACGCCATCGGCGAGGACGTCCGCCGCCTCGCGGAGAGCGCGGACGGGGACGCCGCCGACGCGGTCGCCGACATCGCCGTACGCCACGGCCTCGCGATCGTCTACGGCTACCCGGAGCGGGACGGGGCGGACGGCGAGCGGGTCTTCAACTCGGCGCAGCTGATCGACTCGACCGGCGCGCGGCTCGCCAACTACCGCAAGACCCACCTCTTCGGCGGCTTCGAGCAGGACCACTTCACCCCGGGTGAGCAGTCCGTCGTCCAGGCCGATCTGGGCGGCCTGCGGGTCGGCCTGATGATCTGCTACGACGTGGAGTTCCCGGAGAACGTCCGGGCCCACGCCCTCGCCGGCACCGACCTCCTGCTGGTGCCGACCGCCCAGATGCACCCCTTCCAGTTCGTCGCCGAGTCCCTCGTCCCGGTGCGCGCCTTCGAGAACCAGATGTACGTCGCGTACGTCAACCGCACCGGCCCCGAGGGCGAGGGCGCGGAGTCCTTCGACTTCGTCGGGCTCAGCTGTCTCGCCAGCCCCGACGGCGCCACCCGGCTGCGTGCCGGACGCGGCGAGGAGCTCGTCGTGGGCGAGGTCGATCCCGAGCTGCTCCGCAGCTCGCGGGAGACGAACCCGTACCTGCGCGACCGCCGCCCCGGCCTCTACGCGTCGCTGCTCTGATCCGGCTTCCGCGCACGCCGCACCGGCCCGAACCGACCGGGCCGCTTCCCTGTGACTTTTCCCCGCCCAGCTAGGAGTCCGTACCCCATGACGTCCACGGTGCCCACCGCCGTCCAGCACACCGACGCGCAGCCGCCGATCACCATGTTCGGGCCGGACTTCCCGTACGCGTACGACGACTTCCTCGCCCACCCGGCGGGCCTCGGCCAGATACCCGCGACCGCGCACGGCACCGAGGTCGCCGTCATCGGCGGCGGACTGTCCGGCATCGTCGCCGCGTACGAGCTGATGAAGATGGGCCTCAAGCCCGTCGTGTACGAGGCCGACCAGATCGGCGGCCGGCTGCGCACCGTGGGCTTCGACGGGCCCAGCACCGAGGGCCTGACCGCGGAGATGGGCGCGATGCGCTTCCCGCCGTCGTCGACCGCGCTCCAGCACTACATCGACCTGGTGGGCCTGCGGACCCAGCCGTTCCCGAACCCGCTCGCCCCGGAGACCCCCTCCACCGTCGTCGACCTCAAGGGCGAGTCGCACTACGCGGAGACCGTCGAGGACCTTCCGCAGGTCTACCGCGACGTCGCCGCCGCCTGGGCCGCCTGCCTGGAGGAGGGCGCCGACTTCTCCGACATGAACCAGGCGATGCGCGAGCGCGACGTTCCGCGCATCCGTGAGATCTGGGCCAAGCTCGTCGAGAAGCTCGACAACCAGACCTTCTACGGCTTCCTCTGCGAGTCGGCGGCCTTCAAGTCCTTCCGGCACCGGGAGATCTTCGGACAGGTCGGCTTCGGCACCGGCGGCTGGGACACCGACTTCCCGAACTCCATCCTGGAGATCCTGCGCGTCGTCTACACCGAGGCCGACGACCACCACCGCGGCATCGTCGGCGGCAGCCAGCAGCTCCCGCTGCGGCTGTGGGAGCGCGAGCCGCAGAAGCTGGTGCACTGGCCGCTGGGCACCTCGCTGGAGTCCCTGCACGAGGGCGACCCGAAGCCCGCCGTCACCCGGCTGAACCGCACCGCGGGCAACCGCATCACCGTGACGGACTCCTCCGGCGACATCCGCACCTACCAGGCGGCGATCTTCACCGCCCAGTCCTGGCTGCTCCTGTCGAAGATCGACTGCGACGACTCGCTCTTCCCCATCGACCACTGGACGGCGATGGAGCGCACCCACTACATGGAGTCCTCGAAGCTCTTCGTGCCCGTGGACCGGCCGTTCTGGCTGGACAAGGACGAGGAGACCGGGCGCGACGTGATGTCGATGACGCTCACCGACCGGATGACGCGCGGCACGTACCTGCTGGACGACGGCCCGGACAAGCCCGCCGTCATCTGCCTCTCGTACACCTGGTGCGACGACAGCCTCAAGTGGCTGCCGCTGTCCGCACAGGAGCGCATGGAGGTCATGCTCAAGTCGCTCGGCGAGATCTACCCGAAGGTCGACATCCGCAGCCACATCATCGGCAACCCGGTGACCGTGTCGTGGGAGAACGAGCCGTACTTCATGGGCGCCTTCAAGGCGAACCTGCCCGGCCACTACCGCTACCAGCGCCGCCTGTTCACCCACTTCATGCAGGACCGCCTGCCCGAGGACAAGCGCGGCATCTTCCTCGCGGGCGACGACATCTCGTGGACGGCCGGCTGGGCCGAGGGCGCGATCCAGACGGCGCTGAACGCGGTCTGGGGCGTCATGCACCACTTCGGCGGCACCACGGACACCACCAACCCGGGCCCCGGCGACGTCTACGACGAGATCGCCCCTCTGGAACTCCCGGAGGACTGAGGCCCCGCCCTCCGTCGCCCCGCAGCCCCCCTCCGGGCGGCGGGGCGGCAGCACGTCGGCCCCGCAGCCCCCCTCCGGGCCGCGGGGCGGCAGCACGTCGGCCCCGCCCCTAGCGCAACGGCGTCAGCAGGCACCGGCCCACCAGCCCCACCCCGGCGTCCATCCGCTTCACGAACTCCTCCGCCAGGTCGGGCAGGCCGCGCAGCCCCCACATCACCCGCGCCGCCGCCCACGCGGCCTCGCGCGCCCGCTCCAGACTCCACGTCCCCAGCAGATGCGTCAGCGGGTCCGCGATCTCCAGCAGGTCGGGGCCCGGCATCAGGTCCTCCCTGATCCTTTCCTCCAGGGCGACCAGTGTGTCCCCGACCCGGTCGAAGTCCCCTTCCACGTCGGCCGGTTCGCACCCCAGCACCACGCAGGTGTCGACGACCGCCCGCGCCAGGTCGTGCCCGATGTGCGCGTTGATCCCCGCGAGCGCGAACTGGAGCGGCCGAACGCCAGGATGGCGCCGGTACTGGAACAGCGGCCGCCAGCAGGCGGGCGTACGGAGCCCCGCGGCGGCGGCATCGACGGCGGCCAGATATCTTTCCGCGAAGAGCACATCGAGCGTGGCCGCGGCGTGCGGGTCGGCGAAGCGGCCGGTGTCGATCTGCCGGGCGATCTCCTCGGTGACCGTCAGGTAGACGCGGTTGAAGACGGCGACCCCGTCGCCGGGGTGCCAGCCGGAGCGGAAGGCACGCATCCGCCGCACCACGCCGTCCACGGGGCCCGTACCGCCCGCGAGTTCCATGCCGTCCACGGGCGGCCGAGGAGTGAGCAGTCCGGCGAGCCGTGTACGGTCCCTCTCAACTGTGAAGTGCTCGATCTGTGCCATGGGGGCAGCGTCCCAGTCATAGGCTTCCTGCGACGCAGCCGGGCCGGGGCTTCCCCAGAACGAGGGAATCCGGAGCCCCCGGTACCCGGGGGAAAGGGGGGAGTGACAGGGTGTCAGGCATACGAGGCCAACGCCGGAAGAACCGCGTCGAGGGCCGACACGGCGACAGCCGGAGCGACGGTGGCGGAGACGGCGGCCGACGCGACGACGGCGGAGCCGTCCCCGTGACCGGCGCACAGGTGCTGACCGGCCCCGTCGCGGGCGAGGGACGGGCGGCGCGTCGCGGCCGCGCGCGGAACGACAAGCGGGTGAACGGCGGCACCCTGCGCGGCGCGATGGCCGTCGTCGCCTCGGCGGTGGTGGCCGTCGGGACGGTCACCGGCGTGGTCTCGACCACCTCCGGCGAGAGGGAGCGCACCACGGCGGCCCCGGAGATCACGAAGACGCCGGACATGCCGCCGCTGCCCGGGATGCCGACCCCGTCGCCGACCACGGCGTCACCGTCCGCCTCCGCCGCCGCATCGGCGTCCGCCACCGCGACGAAGAAGCCCGCAGCCACGAAGACGCCGCCGCCCGCTGCGAAGAAGCCACCGGCCCGGCAGCAGAGCGCACCGGTCTCGGCGAACCTCTACCTGCACCCGCAGTCGCAGGTCCTGGACTGGGTGCGCGCCAACCGCGGCGACCCGCGGCACGCCCTGATCCAGGCGAGGATCGCCGCCCAGCCGGCCGCCGTCTGGTTCGCCGAGTACAAGCCCTCCACCATCACGAACGAGGTGCGCAAGGTCACCGCCGGAGCGGCGGCAGCGGGCCGGGTGCCCGTCGTCGTGCCGTACGCGATCCCCGAACGGGACTGCGGCGGCGCCTCGCAGGGCGGCGCGCCGGACTTCGGGTCCTACGACAGCTGGATACGCAGCTTCGCCGCGGGCCTCGGCAAGGGCGACGTCATCGTCATCCTGGAGCCCGACGCCATCGCCCAGACCGACTGCCTGAACGACGCGCAGCGCGCCACCCGCTTCGCCGCGCTCTCCCGCGCCGGCAAGGCCCTGCGCGCGGCGAATCCGAACGCCCGGGTCTACTTCGACGCCGGACACTCGGGCTGGCACGCACCCGCGAAGATGGCCGGCTACCTGCGCCAGGCGGGCGCGGCCACCAACAGCGACGGCATCTTCACCAACGTCTCGAACTTCCACCGGACCGCGGACGAGGTGGCGTACGCCCGCCAGGTCCTGTCGGCCCTCGGCGGGCCGTCCTCCCTGGGCGCGGTCATCGACACCAGCCGCAACGGGAACGGCGCTCCGGCGGCAGGGCAGTGGTGCGACCCCGCGGGCCGCGCGCTGGGCCGCCCCCCGACGACACGGACGGGCGAGTCCCGCATCGACGCGTACCTGTGGGTCAAGCTGCCGGGCGAGTCGGACGGCTGCAAGGGGGCGGCGGGCAGCTTCACGCCGGACTACGCGGTGGACCTGGCGAACGGGTAGGCCACGCGACGTGTCCGGCGAACGGACGGGACGCGCGGCATACGGCGAAGGAGCCGGGCGCCGACGGCCGGGCGAGGGGCCCGGCGGTGAAGCGGGAGCGCTCGGCTCCGCCTGGTGCAGCCGCACCGCACGGGGTTCCCGTCCGCTCTCCGCCTGGTGCAGCCGCACCGCACGGGGTTCCGGCCCGTTCCGCGCCGTCGCACCGGGCATCCGCCGTCCTCAGTCCTTCGCCGGCCTCTTCTCGTCCGCCCTCTCCTCGTCGTACGAGGAGGTCCCCGCGTCGAGCAGCGGCTCGCGCTCCTTCATGTGCGCCGGCGCCAGGGCCCGCAGCACGTGGTACCCCGTGATCACCACGATCGTCCCGAGCGCGATCCCGCTCAGCTCGAAGCTGTCGGTGAACTTCAGGCTCACCCCGCCCACCCCGATGATGATTCCGGCCGCCGCGGGCACCAGGTTCAGCGGGTTGCGCAGATCGACCTTCGCGTTGATCCAGATCTGCGCGCCGAGCAGCCCGATCATGCCGTACAGGATGACCGTGATCCCGCCGAGCACCCCGCCCGGGATCGCCGCCACCACGGCGCCGAACTTCGGGCACAGCCCGAAGAGCAGCGCGAAGAACGCCGCTGCCCAGTAGGCGGCCGTCGAGTACACCCGGGTGGCCGCCATCACCCCGATGTTCTCGGAGTACGTCGTGTTGGGCGGCCCGCCGACCGCCGTGGACAGCATCGAGGCGGCACCGTCCGCCGCGATCGCGGTGCCGAGCTTGTCGTCGAGGTCGTCACCGGTCATCTCGCCGACGGCCTTCACGTGCCCGGCGTTCTCGGCGATGAGTGCGATGACGACCGGCAGGGCGACCAGGATGGCCGACCACTCGAAGCTCGGCGCGTGGAAGGAGGGGAGCCCGATCCAGTCCGCCTTCGCGACCCCGGACAGGTCCAGCCGCCAGTGGTCCACCGGGGCTCCGCCGCCCACCGACGAGTGGATCCTGCCGAAGACCAGGTCGAAGACCCACGAGATCCCGTACCCGAAGATCAGCCCGAGGAAGATCGCGATGCGGGAGAGGAAGCCGCGCAGCGCCACCACGGCCAGACCGGTGAAGAGCATGACCAGCAGTGCCGTCCACTGGTCCTGCGGCCAGTACGTCGACGCCGTCACCGGCGCCAGGTTGAAACCGATCAGCATGACCACGGCGCCGGTGACCACCGGTGGCATCGCCGCATGGATGATCCGCGCGCCGAACCTCTGCACCGCGAGCCCCGACAGGAACAGCGCCCCGCCCACCACGAACACCGCGCCGGTGACCGTCGCGCTGTCGCCGCCGCTCGCCCGGATCGCGGCGGCCACCCCCACGAAGGACAGGGAACAGCCCAGGTAGGAAGGGACGCGGCCCTTGGTCGCGAGCAGGAAGATGGCGGTCGCGACACCGGACATCATGATGGCGAGGTTGGGATCGAGGCCCATCAGGACGGGCGCGACGAACGACGCGCCGAACATCGCCACCACGTGCTGCGCACCCAGCCCCGCCGTCCGGGGCCACGACAGCCGCTCGTCGGGTCGGACGACGGCTCCGGGCGCGGGGGTGCGCCCGTCTCCGTGCAAGGTCCAGCGGACGCCGAGGCCCATGGGTGCTCCCGTTCAGCTCTGTTCAGTCTGCTTCTGATCCGAATTGATCGAATCCGAATGGATCGAAGCAAATGCTAGAGCCGAAAACGGGCGCTCACTTCCCGGTGGGCGACCCGGCCGTTTCGGCCGCCGCGGCTTCCCGGCCCGCACCGCGCAGCACCTGCGCCCCGACCACGAGGCCGAACGCCAGAACCGTCACCAGGCCGAACGACACCACCAGTGACGTCACGTCCGCGACCGCGCCGATGGCGGAGGGCGCGATCAGCCCCGAGGTGTACGTGATGGTCGCCACGCCCGCGATGGCCTGGCTGGGGTTCGGCCCGCTGCGTCCGGCCGCGGCGAAGGCCAGCGGTACGACGACCGCGATGCCGAGGCCGATGAGCGCGAACCCGGTCAGGGCCAGCGGCACGTTCGGCGCCACGACCACCAGCGCCCCGCCCAGGGTCGCCGCCACCCCGCCCACGCGCACGGTGCGCACCGGGCCGAAACGGTCCACCACGCGGTCGCCGGACAGCCGTGCCACCGCCATGGTCGCCGCGAAGGCCGTGGTGGACGCCGCCGCCAGCCCGGGGTCGGTGTTCAGGACGTCCCGCAGGTAGACCGCCGACCAGTCCAGGCTGGCCCCCTCCGCGAACACCGCGCAGAATCCCACCGCGCCGATGACCAGCGCCGACCTGGGCGGCAGGGCGAAGCGAGGCGGCGCCTCCGCTTCCGGAGCGCTGTGCAGGTCCAGTACGCCCCGGCAGGCGGCCAGGCCCAGCGCGGTCAGCACGAGCGCGGCGAGCAGGTGGTGCAGCCGCGCGTCGCTGCCCAGGTGGGCGGCGAGGGTGCCGGCGGCCGAACCGATCAGTGCGCCCACGCTCCACATGCCGTGCAGTCCCGACATGATCGACCTGTCGAGCCGGTTCTCGACGTCCACGCCGAGCGCGTTCATCACCACGTCCGACATCCCGGCCGTGGCTCCGTACACGAAGAGCGCCGCACACAACGTCCAGAGGTTCGGCGCGAGGGAGGGCAGGATCAGCGCGAGCGTCCACAGCGCCAGCAGGCCGCGCAGCGCGTTGCGGGCCCCGAAGCGATGCGAGACCGCTGCCGCCAGCGGCATCGCCACGGACGCGCCGATCGCCGGGAAGGCCAGCGCCAGACCGAGCTGTCCCGCGCCGACCGAGGCGTGGTCCTGGATCCACGGAATGCGGGTGGCGAAGCTGCCGGTCACCGCCCCGTGCACGCAGAACACGGCCGCGACGGCGTACCGCGCCCGCTTCAACCGCTCCGTACCGACTTCCATGCTTCCCCTCACGCCCGCTTCGGCTCCCCGTGTCGCGCCGTAAACTATCAGGAAGCCTGCCTGATAAATAGATCTGAAAGGATCCGGCTCATGCCCGCCTCCCCGAGCACCGCCCGCGCCCTCAACGACCGGCGCGCCCTGCAACTGCTCCAGGAGGAGGGCCCGTTGACGGCAGGACAGCTCAAGAACCTCACCGGCCTCTCCCGTCCCTCGGTCGCCGATCTCGTCGAACGCCTCCAGGACGGCGGCCTGATCACCGTCGTGGGGGAGAGCGGCGCCCAACGGCGGGGCCCCAACGCGCGGGTGTACGGGATCGTCGCCGACCGCGCCTACCTGGCGGCCCTGGACGTACGGACCGACAGCGTCGGCGTCGGCGTCGCCGACCTGCTCGGCCGCCCCCTCGCCGAGGCGACCCTCTCGGTGGAGGAGGACGTACCCACCGAGCAGGCGGTGGAAGCGGCCGTCGCGCTGCTGGAGCGCACCGCCCGCGAAGCGGGAGCCGCCCCCCTGCACACCGTCGGCATCGGCGCCCCCGGGCTCGTCGACCCGGCCACCGGTGAACTGCGCGACTCCACGGGGCTGCCCGCCTGGCACCGCGGCCTCGTCCGGGTGCTCCAGGAGCGCCTGCCCGCCACCGTGCTCGTCGAGAACGAGACCAACCTCGCCGCCGTCGCCGAACAGCGCCTGGGCGGGGCGCGCGCCCACGACACCTTCGTCCTCCTGTGGCTGGGGGCGGGCGTCGGGGCGGCCGTGGTGCTGGACGGGAGACTGCGCAGAGGAGCGTCCGGCGGCGCGGGCGAGATCGGCTTCCTGCCGATGCCGGGCACGCGCGGGCTGCCGTCGGCCACCCACTGCGACGGCGGATTCCACTCACTGGCCGGCAACGCGGCGGTCCAGGATTTGGCCGCCGAACACGGCGTGCCGACCGGGCCGCACGCACCCGCCACGCTCGCCGCGGCCCTGGAGGCGGGCGAGCGCGCCGAGCCGTTCCTGGACGCCCTCGCCGACCGGCTGGCACTGGGCGCCGCCTCGGTGGCCGCCGTCCTCGACCCGGGGTGCGTGGTGCTGGGCGGCGAGCTGGGGCTCGCGGGCGGCAAGGCCCTCGCGGCGCGGGTCGAGGCACGACTGGCGCAGCTGTCCCCGCTGCGCACCGAGGTACGGGCCGGGGAGCTGGGCGGCGGCGCGGTCCTGGGCGGCGCGCTGCTCGTCGCCCGCGAGGCGGCCCAGGACGAGCTGTTCACCCCGGCCCGCTAGCCGGGGCGCGTGAGCCGTGCGTCCGGCCCGCTGGCCGGGGCGCGAAAGACCTGCGCCCGGACCGCTGGCCAGGGCGCGAAGGTCCTCCGCCCGGCCCGTCGGCCCGGCAGCGGGAAACGCGTCCGCCCCGGCTCCCTCCGAGAGGGGGAACCGGGGCGGGGCGGATCGGTGCGGTGCGTCAGCAGGCGCCGAGGTCCTGCCACACCCCCCATTCACCGGTGGTGCCGGGCTCCGCGCCCTGCGTCCACCACTTGGCCTTCCACTGGCGGCCCTTGTGCGACACGGTCGCCCCGCCGCCGTACGCGGTGGCCGCGACGTAGGCGGGCGCGGCGCACGCACCCGGGGTGGGCGTGGGGGTGGGGGTGGGCGTCGGGTCGGGGCCCGGTCCCGGACCCGTGCCCGGCTCCACCTGCTCCGTGCCGCGCGCCAGGTCACCGGCGAGGGCGTAGGAGGTGCCGCCGATGTTCACCGTCCAGTTCCACGGCGTGGACACCGGAAGGTAGTAGTTGAACGACAGCTCGACGGATGCGCCGGGCGCCAGCGACTGCCAGGCCGGGAGCTTCAGCGAGGCCCGGTGGAAGTCGCCCTTCAGGCCGCCGATGTTGCTGCCGGTGTGATCGCTGCTGATCACCTTGGTGCCGAAGCCCGACTGGTCGGACGCGTTGGCCGGGGCCGACGTCGCGTAGTCGAACTGGAACTCCGTGCCGCCCGGAAGGGCCGTCTTCGTACGGTTGGTGATCTTCAGCTTCGGGGTGATCGGGTAGTTGGAGTCGCCGAGCTTGAATTCGCCGAACTCCACGCCGATGTCGACGGCCTTCTTCGGCAGCGGCTTGTTCGACACGGCCGCGCCGTACGGCTTCGCCGCCTTGAACTTGTCGTACATCAGCGAGGTCAGTGTGGAACCGGGCTCGTACTGGCCCTTCGCCGCGTTCCAGCCGTAGTCACCGGCCAGTTCCCAGATCATCGTGCCGCCGATGCCCCGGTCCACCACGTAGTCCGCCTTGACGCCCACCGACTGCTCGTCCTCCGTCGACAGGAAGACCTTCTTCTCCGCGTTCCACAGCCACGGCGCGACCAGCGTCGAGTCGTACTTGCGGACGTAGGCGCCCGTCAGCTTGGTGCCGGTCGGGAAGCCGTAGGTGGTCAGGTAGTCGCCGACGATCCCCTTCTCCAGGTTCTTCGCGTGCCACATCGGGTTGGAGCCCGCCGGGGACTCCTTGCCGTTGTCGTCCTTGTCGTGCCACAGGTTGTCGATGCCGACCGCGCCGTCGCCGCACTTGGTGAGGCCCGATCCGGCCGGACAGGTGGCGGCCGACGCCTTGCCCCACAGGCCGTCCGTACCGCCCTGCACGTTCTTGTGACCGCGGGTGTAGTACGGCAGGCCCACGTTGATGCGTCCCGCGGGCATCGAGCCGCGGAAGTAGTGGTACGCCCAGTCGGTGTTCAGATAGCCGATGCCGCCGTACTGCGCGCTGCCGTAGACGTTGGCGGCGGCCAGTTCGCCGTCCTTGCCGTTGTCGAAGAGCGCGGCGTTCGGGCCGACGTGCTCGTTCCATGCGCCGTGCAGGTCGTACGACATGATGTTGACGTAGTCCAGGTACTTCTGGACCTGGAAGGTCTCCATGCCGCGCAGCAGGTAGCCGGAGGAGGGGGCGGCGACGGTGAGGAGGTAGTGCTTGCCGTCGGCGGCGCCCGCCCGGTCGAGCTTCTCGCGCAGCGACTTCATCAGCACCGCGTAGCCCTTGACCAGGCCGCCGCGCCGCGCGTTGGAGATCGGGAAGTCCGCCGGGTGTCCCGCGTCCTTCATCGACGTGGGGTATTCGTAGTCGATGTCGAGGCCGTTGAAGCCGTACTTCTTGATGAAGGCGACGGCGGAGTCGGCGAAGGTGTTGATGCCGGCCTGGTTCACCGATCCGTCGGCGTTCGTCGCCATCGTGTAGAAGCCGCCGGAGTCGACGCGCTTGCCGTCCTCGCCGAAGTAGCCCCCGGACTCCGCCCAGCCGCCCACCGAGACGAGGGTCTTGACGTCCGGGTGCTTCTTCTTGAACTTGTTCAGCTGGTTGAAGTGGCCCTTGTACGGGAGCGCGGGATCCATCTCGGAGCCCGCCACGCCGGGCCAGGTCATGCCGGTGGCGGCGTTCTTCTCGCCGTCCGCGCCGACGGAGATCCTGTTGTCGCCGCCGACGTGCGCGAACGCGTAGTTGAGGTGGGTGACCTTGTTCCAGGGGATGTCGGACGCCAGGTAGGAGGGCATGCCGTCCTTGCCGGTGCGCCATCCGGTGAAGTAGCCGATGATGCGGCGCTGGTGGTCGGCGCCCATCTTCTCGCGGCCCTCGGTGTCGTAGACCGAGCAGTACGGGACGTCCACGCCCGGCGTCTTGTACAGGCCGTCGGGCCTACAGGTCTCGTGGTCCACGGCGGCGGCGGGGGCGGCCGGTGCGGCGTGGGCGGCGAGGGTGCCGGCGAGCAGCGCGGCGACCGCCGCCGTCGCGGTGCCCGCGGCGATCAGGGAGCCCCGGGCGCGCGGGGCGCGGGAGCGGCGGGTGGGTCTTGTGGGGGACAGCACGTCAGGTCCTCCTGGGGAGGCTCGGCGTCACACGAGGGGACGGGGGATGGTCCGTGTTGCGTGCCCGGGGCGTGCGCACACCGGCGGGCTGTCTCCGGGGAGGTGACGCAGACGTTAAGAGGACTAGACCAGCGCGTCAATAGGTCTGGACCTTTAATTGTGATCCGGCCCACAGGAGCTGTGAGTCACTCCACAGCTCCGTCCCGCCCACGCCGCCGCCCGGCGTGGCACACTGGCCGTGTACCAACAGCAGCGCACTCCGGGGTCGGTGTAATTCCGAACCGGCGGTTATAGTCCGCGACCCGGTCACCTCCAGTGACCGGTTGACCAGGTGTAATTCCTGGACCGACGGTGAAAGTCCGGATGGGAGGCAGTGCGCGGCGGGCCGTCACAGGTCGTTCGGTACGCCGCCGTCGGCGGGTGGTCCGTGCAGGCACATGACGTGCGTGCGCAGGAGGACCCTCTTTTCCGGCCCGGCGTGGCCGTGCTTCCGCATCCCGTGACGTGCGCCCGCTTCCTCTGTCGTCATCGACAGGCCCCGGAGTCCGTGCCCGAAGAGGCAGGAGACCCGGTGGCAACCGCCGCAGCAGACCGGACCGCGATGCGCCGAGCGATCACGCTCGCAGCGCGCGGCCTCGGCGCCACCAGCCCCAACCCGGTCGTGGGATGCGTGCTCACGGACGCCTCGGGCCGGATCGTCGGCGAAGGCTTCCACCAGCGGGCCGGCGGCCCGCACGCCGAGGTCCACGCCCTGCGCGACGCGGGGGACAGAGCACGGGGCGCCACCGCCTTCGTCACCCTGGAACCCTGCAACCACACCGGCCGCACCGGCCCCTGCGCCCAGGCACTCCTCGACGCCGGAGTCGCCCGCGTCGTCTACGCCGTAGCCGACCCGAACCCGCAGGCCACCGGGGGAGCGGACACCCTGCGCGCCGCCGGGGCCGAGGTCGAGCAGGGACTCCTCGAAGCGGAGGCCGCCGAGGGGAACGCCGCCTGGCTCACCTCGGTGCGCCTGGGCCGGCCGTACGTCCTGTGGAAGTACGCGGCCACGCTCGACGGCCGGATCGCGGCCGCCGACGGCACCAGCCGCTGGATCTCCTCCGCCGAGTCCCGCGCCGACGTCCACCGGCTGCGCGCCGAGTCCGACGCCGTGGTGGTCGGCTCCGGGACGATGCGCGCGGACGATCCGCACCTCGCCGTGCGCGGCGTCGACGGCGCGGTACAGCCGCTGCGCGTCGTCCTGGACACCGACGGGCGAGCGGTCGGGCCCGGCGCGCGGGTCCTGGACGACGCCGCGCCGACCCTCGTCGCGGTCGCCGAGGACGCGCGGACCGACCTGGCCGACGTCGTACGCGTGCCCCGCGCCGACGGCGGACTCGACGTCCACGCCCTGCTCGCCGAGTTGTACGCGCGCGGTGTCCGCTCCGTACTGCTGGAGGGCGGTCCCACCCTCGCGGGCGCGTTCGTCGCGGCCGGAGCCCTCGACAAGGTGGTCGGCTACCTCGCCCCCGTCCTGCTGGGCGCAGGCCCCGCCGCCCTCGGCGACGCCGGAATCAGCACCCTCTCCGACGCGTTGCGCCTCGATGTGACCGAGACGGTCCGCATCGGCCCCGACCTCCGCATCACCGCCGTCCCCACCGTCACCCCCGCCGCAACGAAGGAGCGCTGAGCGTGTTCACCGGAATCGTCGAAGAACTGGGTGAGGTCACCGCCGTCGAGAACCTCGGCGACTCCTCCCGCTTCCGCCTGCGCGGCCCCCTCGTCACCGAGGACGCCAAGCACGGCGACTCGATCGCCGTCAACGGCGTCTGCCTGACCGTCGTGGACACCGCGGACGGCGAGTTCACCGCCGACGTGATGGCCGAGACCCTCGACCGTTCGAGCCTCGGCGCCCTCGCCGTCGGCTCGCGCGTCAACCTGGAGCGCCCCATGGCGCTCGGCGGACGTCTCGGCGGCCACCTCGTCCAGGGCCACGTCGACGGCACCGGCACCATCGTCGACCGCAGGCCCTCCGAGCACTGGGAGATCGTCGAGGTCGCCCTCCCCGAGGGGATGTCCCGGTACGTCGTCGAGAAGGGCTCGATCACGGTCGACGGCGTGAGCCTCACCGTCGTCGACGCGGGCGACGACCACTTCACCGTCAGCCTCATCCCCACCACCCTCGCGATGACCACGCTCGGCATCAAGCAGGCCGGAGACCCGGTCAACCTCGAAGTCGACGTCCTGGCCAAGTACGTCGAGCGCCTGCTCGGCACCCGCGGCGACACCCCCAAGGAGACCGTGAAGTGAGCGCCTTCGCCTGGCTCAACGCCGAAGCCTTCACGGCCTTCGGGCAGCACATCCTGTGGTCCGACATGATCGGCAACAGCGTCGGTCTGCTGGCCCTCGCCCTCGGCTGGCGGCGCTCCATATGGACCTGGCCCGCCCAGCTCGCCTCCGGTGTCATCCTGGTCGCCGCCTACGCGTCCGTGCAGCTCAGCGGCGGGGTCGGGAAGCAACTGCTGGTCATCGGCGTCGCGCTGTGGGGCTGGCGGCAGTGGCAGCGCGGCAAGCAGCAGGCACAGGACGGGACGATCGCCGTCCGCTTCGCCACCTGGCGCGAACGCGGCCTGCTGATCGGCGGCGCGGTCCTCGGCACCCTCGCCGTCGGCGGCCTCTTCACCCTCTACCCGAACCTGTCCTGGAGCCCGTGGGCCGACGCGTACATCTTCGTCGGCACGCTCGCCGCGATGGTGGCGCAGGCACGCGGCCTGGTCGAGTTCTGGTTCGCCTGGCTGCTGGTCGACCTCGTCGGTGTCCCGCTCGCCTTCAGCAGCGGGCTCGCCTTCTCCGGATTCGTCTACGTCGTCTACCTCGTCCTCGTCCTGTGGGGGATGCGGGACTGGTGGCTGCGCTCCCGCGCCGCCGTCGCCCCGCCCGCACTCGAAGGAGCCTCGGCATGACCACCGCACTGACCCCCGTCGACACCGTCCCGCCCCCCTACGACAGCCGGGAGGCAGTCGTGCTCCACGACAGCCACGAAGACCTGCGCCTCGACCCGGTCGAGCAGGCCATCCGCGACATCGCGGCCGGCCGTCCGATCGTCGTCGTCGACGACGAGGACCGCGAGAACGAGGGCGACCTGATCGTCGCCGCCGAGAAGATCACGCCCGAGATCGTCGCGTTCATGATGAGCGAGTGCCGCGGCCTGATCTGCGCCCCCATGGAGGGCCCGGAGCTGGAACGGCTCGCCCTGCCGCAGATGGTCGAGCACAACACGGAGTTGATGCGCACCGCCTTCACCGTCTCCGTCGACGCCTCCGGCGCGCACGGGGTGACCACCGGAATCTCCGCCTCCGACCGCGCCACCACGCTGCGGCTGCTGGCCTCCGGCGACAGCACCCCGGTCGACTTCGTCCGGCCCGGCCACATCTTCCCGCTGCGCGCCCGCCCCGGCGGCGTCCTGGTCCGCAACGGCCACACCGAGGCCGCCGTCGACCTGGCACGCCTCGCGGGACTGCGGCCGGCCGGGGCCATCGTGGAGATCGCGGACGAGGACGGCGTGATGCTGCGGCTGCCCGAACTGGTCCCCTTCGCCCGCAAGCACGGCCTGACGATCATCTCCATCGAGGACCTGGTCGCCCACCGCCGCGCCACCGAGTTCGCTCCGGCCCCGACGGTCGCCCCGGAGGCGGACGCCCCCGTCGTACGGCGTGAGGCAGAAGTCCACCTGCCCACCACGTTCGGCGAGTTCACCGCGTACGGCTACCGCGCGCTCGCCGACGGCGTCGAGCACGTCGCGCTCGTCCACGGCGACCTCGGCGACGGCGAGGACGTCCTGGTCCGCGTCCACTCCGAATGCCTCACCGGCGACATCTTCCACTCCCAGCGCTGCGACTGCGGCCCCCAGCTGGACGCCTCCATGCGCCGCGTCACCGAGGAGGGCCGCGGCGTCGTCGTCTACCTGCGCGGGCACGAGGGACGCGGCATCGGCCTGCTGTCCAAGCTCCGGGCGTACGAACTCCAGGAGCGCGGCGTCGACACCCTCGACGCCAACCTCGAACTGGGCCTGCCCGCCGACGCGCGGGACTACGCGGCCGGGGCGCGGATCCTCGCCGACCTCGGCGTGCGCAGTCTGCGCCTGATGACGAACAACCCGGACAAGATCACCGCGCTCGTCCGGCACGGTCTCGTCGTCGGCGGGCGCGAGGCCATGCCCGTGCAGGCGGGCGAACACAACCTCCGGTACCTGCGCACCAAGCGGGACCGGATGGGCCACGACCTGCCCTGGCTGGACGGCGCCGCCGCCCCTACCTGCGGCAACCAGTAACACCTCCGGACCACCACACAGACGTACACCACCACACAGAGGAGAGCGCGTGAGCGGCAAGGGTGCACCCGAACTGAGCGTGAAGAACTGCAACGACCTGCGGGTGGCGGTGATCGCGGCCCAGTGGCACGAGAAGATCATGGACGGCCTCGTCGACGGCGCCCTGCGCGCCCTGCACGAGCTCGGCATCGACGAGCCGACCCTGCTCAGGGTCCCCGGCAGCTACGAGCTGCCCGTCGTCGCCAAGGTCCTCGCGGGCCGCGGCTACGACGCGATCGTCGCCCTCGGGGTCGTCATCCGCGGAGGCACCCCCCACTTCGAGTACGTGTGCCAGGGCGTCACCCAGGGGCTCACCCAGGTCTCCGTCGACACCGGCGTCCCCATCGGCTTCGGCGTACTGACCTGCGACACCGAGGAGCAGGCCCTGGACCGGGCCGGACTGGAGGGCTCCACCGAGGACAAGGGGCACGAGGCCGTCACCGCCGCCGTCGCCACCGCCACCACGCTGCGCACGGTCGCCGAACCCTGGCGCTGAGTGCCGGACCGGCACCCCGTACTCTAAGGACCATCATGGCCAACAAGACTTTCGAAGAGCTCTTCACCGAGCTCCAGCTCAAGGCCGCCAACGGCGACCCCACCACCTCCCGCACCGCCGAGCTGGTGGAAAAGGGCGTCCATGCCATCGGCAAGAAGGTCGTCGAGGAGGCCGCCGAAGTCTGGATGGCCGCCGAGTACGAGGGCAAGGAAGCCGCCGCCGAGGAGATCTCGCAGCTGCTGTACCACGTCCAGGTGATGATGGTCGCGCGCGGGATCTCGCTCGACGACGTCTACGCACACCTCTGAGCCCACGCCCCGCCCCACCCCCCGCTGTTCCCTTCGCACCAAAGGAAGCTGACCTCATGCTGCGCATCGCCATCCCGAACAAGGGCTCCCTCTCCGGACCTGCGTCGGCGATGCTCCATGAGGCCGGCTACCAGCAGCGCAAGGAGTCCAAGGAACTCGTCCTGGTGGACCCGGAGAACGAGGTCGAGTTCTTCTACCTCCGCCCCCGCGACATCGCCATCTACGTCAGTTCCGGCAAGCTCGACATCGGCATCACCGGGCGTGACCTGCTGCTCGACTCCGGGGCCAACGCCGAGGAGATCCTCCAGCTCGGCTTCGCCCGCTCGACGTTCCGCTACGCGACCCGTCCGGGCACCGCGACCGGCGTCCAGGACTTCGGCGGGATGACGGTCGCCACCTCGTACGAGGGCATCGTCGCCAAACACCTCGCCGACGAGGGCATCGACGCCTCCGTCGTCCACCTCGACGGCGCGGTGGAGACCGCCATCGAACTCGGCGTCGCCCAGATCATCGCGGACGTCGTCGAGACCGGGACCTCGCTGCGCAACGCGGGCCTCGAAGTCATCGGCGAGCCCATCATGAAGTCCGAGGCCGTCGTCATCCGCCGCACCGGCGCCCCCGCGGACGACCCCAAGGTGCAGCAGTTCCTGCGTCGCCTCCAGGGCGTCCTGGTGGCCCGCTCGTACGTGATGATGGACTACGACTGCCGGGTCGAGCACCTGGAGAAGGCCGTCGCGCTGACCCCCGGCCTGGAGTCCCCGACGATCTCCCCGCTGCACCACGAGGGCTGGGTCGCGGTCCGCTCCATGGTCGCCGCGAAGGAGGCCCAGCGGATCATGGACGACCTGTACGCGCTGGGCGCGCGGGCCATCCTCACCACGGCCATCCACGCCTGCCGTCTCTGACACCGTCCGGCCCGTTCAGCTCGTTCCCCGTACGTACGCAGAAGGATGCAGTCCGCCGTGTCGCAACCCGAACCCCCCGCCCTGCCGGTCACCTTCAGGCCCAACCGCACCCGTGCGGTCCTGCTGACCACAGGGGCGCTGATGTTCACCGTGATCTCGGCGGTCGGCCTCCTGCTGGAGACGCTCAGCGCGGGGGAGCGGGCCAGTTTCGTCTTCACCGGCGCGCTCATGTTCGGCGTGCTGCTGCTGCTCAGCCGGCCCAAGGTGGTCGCCGAGGAGTCCGGCGTCACGGTGGTGAACCTCACCACGAAGCGCCGGCTCGCCTGGGCGGAGATCCTCCAGGTGAACCTGCGCCCCGGCGACGCCTGGGTCTTCCTCGACCTCAGCGACGGCACCAGCCTGCCCGCCCTCGGCATCCAGCCGGGCATCGCCAAGGAGAAGGCCATCCACGACGCCCGCGCGCTGCGCGCCCTCGTCGAGGCCCGCGGCACGCACGCCGACTGACGCCTGCCCCTCCCCGCCCGCACCGCGCGGCCGGGCCTCATGCCCGCCGACGGGCCGCCTCGCCCACTTTGCTCGCCGACTCTGCGGGGCCGAGCGCCCGTGCTGCGCGTCCGCGGTCCCGGGCCCGGCAGAGGCACGTACGGGCTGCCCCACGTCGCGGACGTCCTCGACGTGGACGGCACCGAGGCAGCGGCGCCCACCGGACGTGCGCCCCCGGCCCTTCCGCCGCACGCGACACCGGTACGCGGCCCCACGGCCGGCGCCCCTCACATTCCGCCCCCCACCGGCCCGCGCCCCGACAGAACCTCCCCGTACGCCTGCATCAGGTCCGGCAACCGCAACGTCGCCAACTCGTCCCGCGTCGGCGTCGACGCGTACCCCGACAGCCGCAGATCCCGGTACGCGCAGCTCTTCTCGTACAGCGTCCGCAGGAACCGCCCGTTGCCCAGCTCGTCGATCCACCCCTGCTCGACGACGTGCGCGCTGATGCTCCGCAGCTCCTCCAGCGCCTCTTCGTCCCACCCGTCCCCGTTGTCCCCGGCCAGCACCTCACCGATGCTCGTCAGTTCGAGCGGGCGGTAGCTCGGGAAGTCGACCCGGGTGGTGAACCTCGACGAGAGCCCCGGGTTGACGGCCAGCAGCCGGTCCATCCCCTCCGGGTACCCCGCGAGGATCACCACCAGGTGGTCCCGGTTGTCCTCGGCCCGCTTCAGCAGCACCTGAAGGGCCTCGTCCCCGTACGCGTCGCCCTTGCTGTAACCGGAGTTGGCGAGACTGTAGGCCTCGTCGACGAAGAGGACGCCACCCAGTGCGGAGTCGATCAGCTCGTTCGCCTTCACGGCGGTCTGCCCGAGGAACTCACCGACCAGATCGGCGCGTTGGGCCTCCACCAGATGGTCCCCGCCCAGCAGTCCCAGGGCGTAGAAGACCCGCCCCAGGATCCTGGCGACCGTCGTCTTCCCCGTCCCGGAGGGGCCGGAGAAGACAAAGTGACGTTTCGGCGGCTGGACCGGCAGTCCCTGGCCGGCCCGCAGCCGGGCCATGTTCAACTGCGCGGACAGCGCGCGCACCTGGCGCTTCACCGGCTCCATGCCGACCATCCGGTCCAGTTCCCCGAGCGCCTGCTCCAGGAGGGCCGGATCGGACGGCCCGGCCGGGAACGGCGGCAGCCCGGCGGGCAGCGGCGGCCCCGGCTTCTCCCGTACTCCGGCGGGTGGCCCCGGCGGTACGGCTCCGCCGAACGGGAGCTGTCCGTCTCCCCCCAGCCGCAGATCGCCGCCGCCGTCCGACGGATCCGCGTCGCCCTGCGCTTCGGCTGCCTCCTGACCGCTTCCCACGCCGGCCCTCGACACCGCGGCGAGACCGGCCGCCGTCTCGTCGTAGCCGTCCAGGCCGTCTCCCTCGGAGATCGCCGCCAGCCGCGCGGCGGTGTCCATGAAGGCGGGATCCACCCGGTGCACCGAGCGGTACAGGGGGAGTGCTGCGGCACTGCGCCCCGTGCCCTCGTGCGCCCGCGCCAGCCAGTAGCGCAGTTCCTTGCGCTGCGGCTGCTCGCTGCGGCAGCGCATCAGGGAGGCGGCGAGCAGCGGCTCGGCCTGCCCGAACATCTCCAGCCTCACCCGCGCCATCCCGCCGAAAAGGCCGGACTCGATGCCGAGGAGCGCATCGTCGACGAGAGGGTCCGTGTGCCGGACCAACTGCTCCCAGTCCTTGACCAGATACGCCCGGCACGCGTGCAGGAACCTGACGTGGCTGTCGGTGTCCACGGGCGGCAGCCCGGCCAACGCCCGGTCCAGCTCCGGGACATGCCGCCCGTCCAGCCAGTGCGAGGCGTGCGCGAGCAGCAGGTCGCGGGGGCTCTCCAGGACCGGCTGCACCCACCAGCCCAGCCAGTACCAGGAGTTGAGCGTCCTGCGGTGTCTGGCGCGCTGCTCGCCGAACCTGTCCCGGTGGCGGTGCATGCGTAAGAGAGCCGTCGTCGTGTCGATGCGCAGGGCGTGCAGGCCGAGCCAGCCGTCCGCCATGCCGGGGTCCAGCCTTACCGCCGCCCGGAACTCCTCCTCCGCCTGCGGGTACGCCCCCATCGTGTAGGCGTCCACGCCGCGCAGCCAGGCGAGGTCGGCCGGGGCGTGCGTGCCCTGCGTGCCGAAGTCCATCACGTCCCCCACAGACCGTGCCCCCCGTGATGTGCTGCCGGGCGCGCACCGCAGGCCTGATGCCGTTGGCACTTGCCCGAACCGCTGTGTCCCGGACGGGAATTGACCGCACCGAAGGGCATCGTACCTGGGCAAGTGGCAGGTGAATAAGGGCGCAACGAGGCCCGCACGAATGGTGACCCTGGGTGAGCGAACCGGGCTCCCGTGCGGCCGGGCGAGGTGGCTCAGGGCAGAACGAAGCCCCCGATCACGGGGGAACAACCGGGGGCTTCGTGTCTGCGGGCGGCTTCGAAAAGCCGCACATTGAGAACGTAAGACCTGTACGCCCCCTGGGTCAAGCACAGTTGAGGCACTTGCGTGCCCGGTTTTCGCCGTCCTCCGCGACGTCCGCCGGGCAGTCACACAGGGTGATGGGCCGGTTCGCTCACGCGGTCGTGCGGAGTCCCGGGCGCCACTCGTACCCCTCCGGCACCTGCCGTACCAGAGTGTCGGCGAACGGGCGGGACGGATCCGTGGAGAAGTGCCGGGTCTCCGCCGTCGTCCAGCCGTCCCAGAAGGCGGACTGCTCGCTTCCGTCCCGGTCCCGGCCGCGCCGCCAGGACAGTTCGGCCGACAGATCCATCCAGAGGAGGTGGGCCAGGAGGGGACGCAGCGCGCGCCTGCCCGCGCCCACGCCCTCCATGAGCACGACCGGGGCGGGCGGCAGCTCGTACCGCGCGGGCCCGAAGCGACGGCGCGTCCAGTCGTAGGGCGCGTACCGCGCGCACTCGCCGCGGGACAGCGGGCCGGTCACCTCGGAGCGCAGCCGATCGGTCCAGCCGAAGAGTTCCTCGTGACTGGCCAGGTCGTCCAGATGCAGTACGGGGGCCGCGCCCAGCGCGTCGGACAGGCGGGCGGCGAAGGTGCTCTTGCCGGAACCCGCGTGTCCGTCCACGGCGATCAGACGCACCGGGCCGCAGGACGGTGGCAGGGCGCGGAGCCGGGCGGCGAGGGGGTCGAGGCTGTTCACCCGCGCCACCCTACGAGGAACGGCACGGCCGGACCGGAGCGCGGTGTTCCGCGTGCCGTCCCGGGACAGGAGCAGGACGGTCGCAGTATGGGCGGTCCGGGGTGCCGGAGGTTCCGCCGGGGTGGACACCGTGCCCGCCCGGACCGCGCTCGCCGGACCGCCCTCACGGGCCCGCGCGCACGGGCCCGTGCCGCTCCGCAACGACAGGGGGTCCCCGACCTTGACCAGCCCCGACACCACCCCGCCGGAAACGGCGGAAGCCACTTCGACGCCCGGCGTTCCGACGCACGGCGCCCCCGTGCCCGGCGTTCCGCCGCACGGCGCTCCGGTCGGCTCCGCTCCGGGGCACCCCGCCCCGACGTGCCGCGATGCGGCAGGTCCCGTCCCGGTACGGCCCGCTCCGACTTGCTCCGGCCCGACGGGCCCGAACCCGGACCCGGCACCCCCCGCTCCGACGGACTCCGGCCTTCCGTCCGCCGCGCGCAGAACCGTCCTGGCCGCCGCGCTCGCCGCCACCGTGCCGCTGCTTCCCGCCGCTCCACCGGCAGCGGCACGCGCCGCCGAAGGACAACGGGAGCCCCGTATGCCTCGATCGCCCCAGGAACCCCACCCGGTCGACAACCACTTCTGGACCACGTACACCGACTGGCGCTCCGGCACCCGGGGCGGGACCCGCGCCGTCGGTGGCCGTCGCCCCGGACTGGTCATCGGCGCACCGGACGGGCTGACCGACCACCCCGACCCGCACACCGGACGAACCGGAACCTACGAGTACGCGGTGTGGACCTCGCCCCCGTACCGCACGCGCGTCCCCGCCACCGAGATCGTCGCCTCCTGGAACGCCGACACCCCGCCCGGCACCTGGCTCGCCGTCGAGCTGTGCGCCCGGTACGCCGACGGGTCCCGAACCCCCTGGTACGTGATGGGCCGCTGGGCCGCCGCCGACACCGACATCCGGCGCACCTCCGTCGACGGCCAGTCCGACGGCCGCAGCAGCGTCCAGACCGACACCCTCGCCGTCGCCGACCCGGCGTCCGGCACCCGCCTCACCGGACACCAGCTGCGCGTGACCCTCCACCGGCTGCCGGGCTCGGGGCGGACGCCGACGCTGTGGCGGCTCGGGGCGATGGCCTCCGACGTGCCGGACAGGTTCACCGTCCCGGCGTCCGCGCCGCGCCGTACGGGAGAGCTGCGGGTGCCGTGCCTCTCGCAGGAGGTCCACGTGGGCCGGTACCCGGAGTACGACAACGGGGGAGAGGCGTGGTGCAGCCCCACCTCCACCACCATGGTCCTGGAGTACTGGGGGCGCGGGCCGGCCCCCCAGGAGCTGGCCTGGGTGGACCCCTCGTACGCCGACCCCCAGGTGTGCCACGCCGCCCGCCACACGTACGACCACCAGTACAAGGGCTGCGGCAACTGGCCGTTCAACGCCGCGTACGCCGCCTCGTACCCCGACATGAACGCGGTGGTCACCCGCCTGGGGTCGCTGGACGACCTGGCGGTCCTCATCCGTGCCGGCATCCCCGTCACGACGTCGCAGTCCTTCCGCAAGGAGGAGTTGTCGGGCGCGGGCTACGGCACCGCGGGTCACCTGATGACGGTCGTCGGCTTCACCGGCGCGGGCGACGTGATCGCGAACGACCCGGCCGCGCCCACGAACGAGGCCGTCCGCCGCGTCTACCGCAGGCGGGAGTTCGAGAACGTCTGGCTGCGCACCAAGCGGTACGACGCGCGCGGCGATGTGGCGTCGGGCACAGGGGGCATCTGTTACCTCTACTGGCCCCTGGACGCGACGCCCAGCCAGCGCAAGGCTCTCGCGGCGGTCGGCGTCCGCTGAGGCAGCCCGCCGGCTCCGGGACAGTGACCCACGTCATCTGTTCCGGAGCCGGACCCGCTGGCAATGTGGAAGCAACCGTTCCGCATGTCCCCCACGTACTGCGAGTGTCCGATGACTGCAGCCTCCGCCGCCCTCTCCGCCCGCCTCCGCACCCGCACGGGCGGCCCCGACGACCTCGACGGGCCGACGCTGTTCGAGCACGTGCTCGGCTGGACCCTGGTGATCGTCGTCGCCATGTTCGTCACGGGCGCGGGCCTGCTGTAGTCCCGGTTCCCGGCTCCTCCGCTCTCCTCCCGTATGCGCCGGGGACCGCCCGGCCCCGTCGCCGCACCACTCGGCCGTGCCGCGCCGACCACCCGGCCCGGCCTGCGCGTTTCCGACGCGTGACGGAACGGGGGTGATCGGGCATACTCAGCCGCCACAGCCCCGGACAGTCCGCTTCCGTAACCCGGAGGGGTCCTTCAGGCTGGCAGTAGTGAGACCGGCGGCGCCGCCACACCCTGCGCGCGCGCCTGCCGCCGCGCCCGACAGGGAGGACGCCGCAATGCCCGACCGCGCTCCGCAGCCGGTGGAACGACAGCTGCCCACCGAGGAGTCCCGTGACCTTCTCGCGCTCGTGCGCGACATGGTCCAGCGGGAGATCGCTGCGCAGGCCGCAGCCGAGGAGGACAGCGGGCACTTCCCCCGCGAGGTCTTCTCGCTCCTCTCCGAGTCCGGCCTGCTCGGCCTGCCGTACGACTCGGAACACGGTGGCGGCGACCAGCCGTACGAGGTCTACCTGCAGGTGCTCGAAGAACTCGCGGCGGCCCGGCTGACCGTCGGCCTCGGCGTCAGCGTGCACAGCCTCGCCTGCCACGCACTGGCCGGATACGGCACCAAGGAGCAGCAGACCGCCCACCTGCCCGCCATGCTCGGCGGCGGCCTCCTCGGCGCGTACTGCCTCTCCGAACCGGCCTCCGGCTCCGACGCGGCCTCGCTCCGCACCAAGGCCGTCCGCGGGGGCGACGACTGGGTCATCACCGGCACCAAGGCATGGATCACCCACGGCGGCATCGCCGACTTCTACACGGTCCTCGCCCGCACCGGAGGCGAAGGCGCCCGCGGCATCACGGCGTTCCTCGTGCCCGGCGACGCACCCGGGCTGAGCGCCGCAACACCCGAGAAGAAGATGGGCATGAAGGGTTCGCCCACCGCCCAGCTCCACTTCGACGGCGTGCGCGTTCCCGACGCGCGCCGCATCGGCGAGGAGGGCCAGGGCTTCGCCATTGCCCTCTCCGCCCTGGACTCCGGGCGGCTGGGCATCGCCGCGTGCGCGATCGGCGTCGCCCAGGCGGCCCTCGACGAAGCGCTCGCCTACGCCGCCGGGCGGCGGCAATTCGGCCGCCCCATCGCTGACTTCCAAGGTCTGCGCTTCATGCTCGCCGACATGGCAACCCAGGTCGAGGCGGGCCGCGCGCTCTACCTCGCGGCGGCCCGGCTCCGCGACGCCGGCCGGCCCTTCTCCCGCCAGGCGGCCATGGCGAAGCTCTTCTGCACCGACGCCGCGATGAAGGTCACCACGGACGCCGTGCAGGTGCTCGGCGGCTACGGTTACACGGCCGACTTCCCCGTCGAACGCTTCATGCGGGAGGCGAAGGTCCTGCAGATCGTCGAGGGCACGAACCAGATCCAACGCATGGTCATCGCCCGCCACTTGGTGGGCCCGGAGTCCCGCTGAGACGTGCCGGAACCGCGCGGCCCCGCTTCCCGGAGGGAACGGGGCTGCCGGAAGGGCCGGTTACGCGGCCCGCTGCCGCGGCACCTTCAGCGGCCGCGAGCCGGGACCGCCGACGTGCGAGAACGGCTGCGTCCGCCAGTCGAGTCCCTGAGGGAGCGTCAGCAGCAGCGCGGTGTCCTGCTCCTGGACCGCCAGGCTCTCGTCGGCCGGCTTCGCGTCGGCGGCCGGTCGCCCGGTTCCGGCGCAGGCGGTCAGCCCGAAGGGGTTCCACGGGGTGGGGCACTTCGCGTGCTCCGGCAGGACGTCCTCGTCCGCGAGCAGAGCGATCGGCTGCGCACAGTCCGGGCAGACCACCCGGTACATCTCGAAGGTGTCGTACGCGTCGTCGCCGGCGTCCCCGGCGGGAGGGAAGGAAGCGATGTCGGTGACGTCGGCGACGTCGGCGACATCAGGGAGCTCCGGCTCGGTGCGTCCGGTGCGCTTCAGGTTCTGCATGGAGACTCTCCCCCTCAAGGTGGGCCGACAAGGCGCTGCGGCCTCGACCACACCAAGCACTTCCCTGTGCGCCTGCGCGATAACCCCACAACGGAGAAGGACACGGCCACAGATGTGTGGCCTTCGTCACACGGTCGTCCCAGTGTGCCCGGCGCACCCGCCCGCGACCCGTCCCCAGGGGCGGTTCGTGAAGATGTGCGCGCGGTCCGCGGCGCCCCGCGTTCCAGCAGGCAAGACGCAGGCCGCTCAGGTGCCGTACGAGCCCCCGGCCCTGTAGGTTCTCCGTCCATGGAGGAGTTGGATCGTCACATCGTGGACCTGCTCGTCAAGGACGGGCGGATGAGCTACACCGACCTGGGCAAGGCCACCGGCCTGTCCACCTCGGCGGTGCACCAGCGCGTCCGCAGGCTGGAACAGCGCGGAGTGATCCGCGGGTACGCCGCGGTCGTGGACCCCGAAGCGGTCGGGCTGCCGCTCACCGCGTTCATCTCGGTGGCGCCCTTCGATCCCAGCGCCCCGGACGACATCGCGGAACGCCTGGCCGGCATCGACGAGATCGAGGCCTGCCACAGCGTCGCCGGTGACGAGAACTACATCCTCAAGGTCCGGGTGGCCACCCCTCTGGAACTGGAGCACCTGCTCACCAGGATCCGCACCCTGGCCGGCGTCTCCACCCGCACCACCGTCGTTCTTTCCACCCCGTACGAGGCCCGCCCGCCCCGCATCTAGGTCCTGCCCTCCGCGTTCTGGCAGCGCCGGACAGCCGGTATCCGGGTGCGCACCGCGTCCGGGCCGCGTCGGACAGCCGTATCGGGGCCCCTGGTCACACGCGCCCCAAGGGCTGCGCGAGACTGGTTCCATGACCGAGCGCACCGCCCCCTCCTCCCCTTCTTCTCCCGCTCCCGCGGACCGCACCGTGCTGCTGCGCGGCGGTGAGGTCCACAGTCCCGCCGACCCCTTCGCCACCGCGATGGTCGTCGAGCGCGGGCATGTCGCGTGGGTCGGCTCGGAGGGAGCGGCCGACGCCTTCGCGAGCGGCGCCGACGAGGTGCTCGACCTGGACGGCGCGCTCGTCACCCCGGCGTTCACGGATGCGCATGTGCACACCACGGCGACCGGTCTCGCCCTCACCGGTCTGGATCTGGCCGCCGCGCGCACACTGGACGAGGCGCTCGTTCTCGTACGTGAGCACGCCGCCGCCCGCCCGGTCGGCGAGGTCCTCCTCGGCGGCGGCTGGGACAGCTCCCGCTGGCCCGAGCAGCGCCACCCCTCGCGGGCCGAACTCGACGCCGCGGCCGGCGGGCGCCCGCTCTACCTGCCCCGCGTCGACGTGCACTCGGCCGTCGTCAGCACCGCCCTCCTCGACCTCGTCCCCGGTGTCACGGGGCTGGCCGGGTACGCCCCGGACGCCCCCCTCACCGGCGCCGCCCACCACGCGGTGCGCGCCGCCGCGCACCGGGCCGTCAGCCCCGCGCAGCGCCGTGCCGCCCAGGGTGCCGCCCTCGCACGGGCCGCCTCGCTCGGCATCGGCACCGTCCACGAGTGCGCCGGGCCCGACATCTCCGACGAGGAGGACCTGACCGGTCTGCTGGAGCTGGCCGCCGAGACGCCCGGCCCTCGCGTCTTCGGCTACTGGGCCCAACAGGTCGCGAATGCGAAGGACGCCCGGCGCATCCGGGAACTCGGGGCGATCGGCGCCGCCGGAGACCTCTTCGTCGACGGCTCGCTCGGCTCGCACACCGCCTGCCTGCACCAGCCGTACACCGACGCCCCGCACACCGGCACCGCGCACCTCGACGCCGCCGCGATCGCCGCGCACGTCACCGCCTGCACCGAGGAGGGCCTCCAGGCCGGCTTCCACGCCATCGGCGACGCCGCCCTGAGCGCCGTCGTCGAAGGAGTCCGGGCCGCTGCCGAGAGGGTCGGCCTCGCCCGCGTGCGCGCCGCCCGCCACCGGGTGGAGCACGCGGAGATGCTCACCCCGCAGACCATCGCCGCCTTCGCGGACCTGGGCCTCACCGCCTCAGTCCAGCCCGCCTTCGACGCCGCCTGGGGCGGCGACGACGGCATGTACGCCCAGCGCCTCGGCGCCGCACGCGCCCGCACCCTCAACCCGTACGCCGCCATGCTCAAGGCAGGCGTGCCGCTCGCCTTCGGCTCCGACAGCCCCGTCACCCCTCTCGACCCGTGGGGCACCGTCCGGGCCGCCGCCTTCCACCGCACCCCCGGGCACCGGGTCTCCGTGCGCGCCGCCTTCACCGCCCACACCCGCGGCGGCTGGCGGGCGGTCGGCCGCGACGACGCGGGCGTCCTGGTACCCGGCGCGCCCGCCGACTACGCGATCTGGCGTACCGGTGAGCTCGTGGTCCAGGCCCCCGACGACCGGGTGGCCCGCTGGTCCACCGACCCGCGCTCCGGCACGCCCGGACTCCCCGACCTCGCGCCGGGCGCGCCGCTCCCGGTGTGTCTGCGCACCGTGGTGGCCGGGCACACCGTGCACGTACGGCCGAACGCGTGACGCGCGGCGGGCCGCGTACCGCCGATCGGTGAGCGCCGGGCGGTCGGGGAGTTCTGCGCGCCGTCGGCACTGACCTGCTGATTCAACGAAACGCCGCAGGTCGCACAGGTGTTGACAGGAAGCGGCCACCGGCGGGTAGGTTCGGCCGGGTCCACCACGAAACGTCCGGCCGGAAATCCTCCACGCAGTCGTCGAACGCCGCTGGGTCATGGGGGCGGGAGTGCCGAACCGGCACCGCCGCCCCGGGAACCAGGTTCAGCGCCCGCGCCTCGGGGGCGAGGGAAGGTTTTTTCGGCCGCCGGTGCGACACGGGTAGGGCCCCGGCGTTCAGTAGACAACGGCGAGGATGTCCGCAGCCGGCGGGCACCTGGTCGGCCCGAAGGACGCCGGGCCCCCATCCGTAGCCCCTCAACCCCTCGCCCGCACGCGCTCGCTATGGTGGGTCCTCTGTGTTCGGGCATGAAAAGGGGCAGCAGTGAACGACGGCGGACAGAAGCGTTACGGCCCGCTCGGCAGCGCTTTGGTGATCATCCCGACCTACAACGAGGCCGAGAACATCAAGCCGATCGTCGCGCGGGTCCGGGAATCCGTTCCCGAGGCGCACGTTCTCGTCGCCGACGACAACAGCCCCGACGGCACCGGCAAGCTCGCCGACGAGCTCGCGGCGGCCGACGACCAGGTCCACGTCCTGCACCGCAAGGGCAAGGAGGGTCTCGGCGCCGCGTACATGGCGGGCTTCCGCTGGGGCATCGACCACGGGTACGGCGTCCTCGTCGAGATGGACGCCGACGGCTCGCACCAGCCCGAGGAACTGCCCCGGCTGCTGACCGCCCTCAAGGGCGCCGACCTCGTCCTCGGCTCGCGCTGGGTGCCCGGCGGCCGCGTCGTGAACTGGCCGAAGTCCCGCGAGTTCCTCTCCCGCGGCGGCAGCCTCTACTCCCGTACGCTGCTGGGCGTGCCGATCCGGGACATCACCGGCGGCTACCGGGCCTTCCGCGTCGAGACGCTCCAGGGGCTCGGCCTCGACGAGGTCGCCTCGCAGGGCTACTGCTTCCAGGTCGACCTGGCCCGCCGCGCCGTCGAGGCGGGCTTCCACGTCGTCGAGGTCCCGATCACCTTCGTCGAGCGGGAGATCGGCGAGTCGAAGATGAGCAACGACATCGTGGTCGAGGCCCTGTGGCGGGTCACCGCGTGGGGCGTCGGCTCACGCACCGGCAAGATCCTCGGCCGCAAGCCCTCCTGACCCCGCCCGCCGCCCTCCGTGCTCCCGGGGCGGCGCCCGGCCTGCCGCCGCGGAGCGTCACCGGGGCCCCTCACGCCCTCTTTACGCCGTTCACGCACTCCGCCAGGCACACTGGGGAACATGACGACCGGCACCCCGCCCCCGCCCTCTCCGACGACCGCCCGCAAGCGCTCCCGCGCCCGCACGTTCGTACCTCTCGGCCTCGCCGTCTGGCTGGTGCTGGAGATCTGGCTGCTCACCATGGTGGCCGACGCGGCAGGAGGACTGACCGTCTTCCTGCTGCTGGTCGGCGGCGCGGTGCTCGGCGGCGCCGTCATCAAGCGGGCCGGCCGTCGCGCGTTCAAGAACCTCAGCGAGACGATCCAGCGCCAGCAGCAGAGCGGCGGCGCCTACGACCCGGCCGCCGACCGGCAGGGCCGCAAGGGTTCCGGCAACGGCTTCGTGATGCTCGCCGGGCTCCTGCTGATCCTGCCCGGCCTGCTCTCCGACGCCCTCGGCCTGCTGGTCCTGCTGCCTCCGGTGCGCGCGGCACTCGGCAAGTACGCGCAGACGTCGCTGGAGCGGCGCATGAAGGCCGTGCAGCAGCCCGGCAGTCTCGGCGACGCGTTCCAGCAGGCCCGCATGCACCGCCCGGACGGCAAGGTCGTACAGGGAGAGGTCATCCGTGACGACGCCCCGAACCGGTCCCACCCGCCGCACCGCGAGGACGGCCCTCGGACGCCGCTGACGTCCTGACCCCTCACGCACGGACAGAGCACCCACGACAAGAGCCGCGGGGCTCCGGCACACACTCGGTGTGCCGGAGCCCCGCGGCTCTTGCGCTGTACTTCTCCAGTGCCTGGCCGCCCGAAGGGCGTCAGGCGGACTTGCGGCTGTCCCGCGGATGCACCGCGATGTTCATGGCGCCGGAACGCAGTACCGCGAGCCTTTCGGCCAGGACCTCTTCGAGCTCCTCGCGGGTGCGCCGCTCCATGAGCATGTCCCAGTGCGTGCGCGCGGGCTTGCCCTTCTTCTCCTCCGGCCCATCGCCGTCCACCAGAAGTGCCTGGGTCCCGCAGACCTTGCACTCCCACTCCGGCGGAATTTCCGCTTCCACGGAGAAGGGCATCTCAAAGCGATGTCCCTTCTCACATGCGTACTCCACCGCCTGGCGCGGGGCCAGATCGATGCCGCGGTCCGTCTCGTAGCTGGTCACCACGAGCCGCGTACCGCGGAGAGCTCGCTCACTCATGAATCGTGCCTCCCGGGCTTGTCGCCCACAGGACAGGTATGTGTCGCTGTCGTCGTCATCCGGTCAACGTCCGGTCGGCGGTAAAGATTCCCGTTGCGGGTCAGTGCGTCGCCCGTCGTGCCGCCCTTGTTGTACCCACCAGTGACCGCTTTGTCACATCTGACAGCAGATGTCACCCAAGCATTTTCCTGCGCAAGCACGCAGTAACGGTCCGCCCGGCAGGCCAAAGGCGTACACTACCGGCCTTTTACTTCAAGGTCTAAATTCTTTCCGGTACGGAGTTTCTCGCCGCCTCGCCGGCCTTCCGCACGGGTACCCGTGCGCCCCGGATGAATCCCCCGCGAAGAACACCGGTCCCGGGGAATGTCGTTCAGCCGTGCGCACACCGTCCGCTCCCCGGCGCGACCCGCGAACGCGAGGTCCGCGCGACGGGATCAGGCCCAGACGCCCCGCCCGGTCAGCACCGAACGCAGCGTCGCGATCCGGTCCGTCATGATGCCATCCACTCCGAGGTCGACGAGGGCGGCCATCCGGTCGGCGTCGTTGACCGTCCACACGTGGACCTTCAGCCCCCGTGCGTGCGCCGCCGCGACGAAGCGCCGGTCGACCACCCGTACGCCGTTCCGGGACTCCGGCACCTGGACGCACACCGCGCCCCGGCGCAGCGGGGCCCAGACACCCAGCGAGCGCGTCCGCAGAGCCAGCACGCCCCGCACGCCGTACGACGTCGCCAGCCGGGGACCCGCGAGGCGCTGCGCCCTGGCCACCCGGCCCTCGCTGAACGATCCGACACAGACGCGGTCCCAGGAGCGGGTACGGCGGATCAGGTCGACCAGGGGCAGCAGCGCGGCCTCCGCCTTGAGGTCCACGTTCCAGCGGGCGTCGGGGAACTCCTCCAGGAGCTCCTCGAACAGCGGGAGCGGCTCCGTGCCCGCCACCCGGGCCTCGCGCACCCGGCTCCAGGGCAGCTCCGCGATCCGGCCGCGGGAGTCCGTCACCCGGTCCAGGGTCGCGTCGTGAAAGGCGACCAGGCTGCCGTCGGCCGTGGCGTGCACGTCCGTCTCGAAGTAGCGGTAGCCCTCTTCGGCGGCCCGGCGGAAGGCCGCCGCGGTGTTCTCCAGGCCGTCGGCCGCGCCGCCGCGGTGGGCGAACGGAACGACCCGTCCCGGATGGTCCAGATAGCTGTGCTCACGCGCGCGGTTCACCCGGGCAGTATCGCCCGTCCCTGCTCCGGGTCGCGCGGGTCGTCCCGCACCGCGGGCCCGGCCGGGGCGGGCGCGGGTGCGGCGAACAGGCGCAGGAAGAACTGGGCGAGCGGGCCGATCGCCAGGGCGTACAGGACCGTGCCCACGCCCACCGTCCCGCCGAGCACGAACCCGGTGACGACCACCGCGACCTCGACGCACGTACGGGAGAGACGCACCGAGCGCCCGGTCGCCGCGTGCAGGCCGGTCATCAGGCCGTCGCGCGGCCCGGGACCGAACCGGGCGGCGATGTAGAGCCCGGTCGCCGCCCCGTTGACCACGATCCCGCCGACCAGCAGCGCGATCCTCCCGGTGAGCCCGTGCACCTCCGGCACGAGGGCCAGCGTGCCGTCCATCGCGAGACCGACGACCACGACGTTGGAAACCGTGCCCAGGCCGGGCCGCTGCCGCAGCGGTATCCAGAGCAGCAGCACCACCGCCCCGACGGCGATCGAGACGACTCCGATGGTGAGCCCGGTGCGCTGCGCGAGGCCCTGGTGCAGCACCCCCCAGGGTTCGAGTCCCAGCCCCGCACGCACCAGCGCCGCCGAACTCGCCCCGTACAGGGCGAGGCCGACGTACAGCTGTGCCAGCCGCCGGAAGAGATCCGTGGACCGCGAAGACCCGGACAAGTGGTGCCCCCTGGGGTGTGGATGGTGGACCGATGCATGACACTCTGTGGCCCGTAAGGATGAGCCATCCATGGCCAATCCGGGGAAGGTGGACCGAAATCATGGCGCAGTGGACTTCGGCGGTGGGGGCGACGCAGCTCGCCCGGCAGCTCGGCTCCCAGCAGTCCCGGCCGGCGGGCCCGCAGTCGCGCAAGCCGCCCGCCTACCGCGCGCTCGCCGACGGGGTGCGGCTGCTCGTCCTGGAAGGCCGCGTTCCGGTCGCGGCCCGGCTGCCCGCCGAGCGGGAACTGGCCGTGGCGCTCTCCGTCAGCCGCACCACCGTGGCCGCCGCCTACGAAGCGCTGCGGGCGGAGGGCTTCCTGGAGTCCCGCAGGGGAGCGGGGAGCTGGACCGCCGTCCCGGCGGGGAACCCGCTGCCCGCCCGCGGTCTGGAGCCGCTGCCGCCCGAGGCCCTCGGCTCCGTCATCGACCTCGGCACGGCCGCGCTGCCCGCCCCCGAGCCGTGGCTCACCCGGGCCGTGCAGGGAGCACTCGAAGAGCTGCCGCCGTACGCCCACACGCACGGCGACTACCCCGCGGGGCTGCCCGCCCTGCGCCAGATGCTCGCCGACCGCTACACCGCACAGGGCATCCCCACCATGCCCGAACAGATCATGGTCACCACCGGTGCGATGGGCGCCATGGACGCGATCTGCCACCTCTTCGCGGGACGCGGCGAACGCATCGCCGTCGAGTCCCCTTCGTACGCGAACATCCTCCAGCTCATGCGCGAGGCCGGAGCCCGTCTCGTTCCCGTCGCCATGGCGGAGGGGCTGACCGGCTGGGACCTGCCGCGCTGGCGCCAGGTGCTGCGCGACGCCGCCCCGCGGCTCGCGTACGTCGTCGCGGACTTCCACAACCCCACCGGCGCCCTGGCGAGCGAGGACCAGCGCCGCGCACTGGTCGAGGCGGCCCGCTCGGCGGGCACCGTCCTGGTGGTCGACGAGACCATGACGGAACTGCACCTGGACGAAGGGCTTCGGATGCCGCGCCGGGTCTGCTCCTTCGACCCGTCGGGCAGCACCGTGCTGACGGTCGGCTCGGCCAGCAAGGCGTTCTGGGCGGGCATGCGCATCGGCTGGGTCAGGGCGGCCCCCGAGGTCGTCCGCAGCCTGGTCTCGGCACGCGCGTACGCCGACCTCGGCACCCCCGTACTGGAGCAGCTCGCCATCAACTGGCTGATGAGCACGGGGGGCTGGGAGCAGGCGGTCGAGGTCCGGCGCGGCCAGGCACGGGAGAACCGGGACGCGCTGGTGGCCGCCGTGCGCCGGGAGCTGCCGGACTGGGAGTTCGACGTGCCGGGCGGCGGGCTCACCCTGTGGGTGCGCACCGGCGGTCTCTCCGGGTCGCGGATCGCGGCGGTGGGCGAGCGGGTCGGCGTACGGGTGCCGTCGGGGCCCCGGTTCGGGGTCGACGGGGCCTTCGAGGGCTACGTGCGGCTGCCGTTCACCGTGGGCGGGCCGGTGGCGGAGGAGGCCGCGGTGCGCCTGGCCGCGGCGGCGCGGCTCGTCGAGACGGGTGCGGGGCCGGGGGCGGAGGGGCCGCGGACGTCCGTGGCGTGATCACCCGGGCGTCTGCACCGGATCGGCGTCGCGGTCGGCGTCGCGGCGGGGAGCGCACGCCGGGCCGGGGGCGGGCTCGGGGACGGGGTGGAGGTCGGGCTCGGGGTCAGGGTCGCAATCCTCCAGCGGAACAGCGCGTTCCGGCAGCAGTTCCAGCACGGCCTGCCGGTGCGCCTCGCTGGTGGCGTCGTCGTACGGGTCCGGGGTGGCCGGCACCTGGAGGCGCATCACCGGACCCGTGCCGAGCCGGGCGTAGCCCCGCCCCGGGGGGACCTCGGGCGTGGGCGTGGTGTGCGGCGGGGCGCCCAGCACGGACGCCACCTCCTGGGGGGACGCCGGCCCGAGGACGGCACGCGCGCGGGTGTGTGCGCGTACCGAATCGCTGAGGGTGTCCAGGGTGTCGAACTGCTCGGCCACCACCACCGTGACGTGCGCCGCCCTGCCGTGCCGCAGCGGCACCTGGAGCAGTTGCTGGGGGTCGACGCGGCCGTCGGCTGCCGCGAGGTGCCCGAGGACGCTCGGCCGGTCGAGCAGGATCCACAGCGGGCGCCGGGTGTCCTCGGGCGCGGGGAGGCCCGCCTGCCGCGCCCGGTTGGCGGAGACCAGCCGCCGCTCGGTTTCCGCCGCGGCCCACTCCAGACTCGCCAGCGCGCCGCTCACGCCGCACTCGACGGCCAGGACGCCGCTGCGGCCGGCGAGGCAGGCGTACTCGCCGGTGCCGCTGCCCTCGGCGATCAGCACGTCGCCGTTCTGGAGCGCCTGGAGGGCGACGGAGCGCAGCAGACTCGTCGTCCCGCTGCCGGGCTGGCCGACGACCAGCAGGTGCGGCTCGGTGGAGCGCGGTCCGGTCCGCCAGATCACCGGGGTGGCGTCGTAGGACTCGTCGTCGGCCCGCACGGGGACCGTGCGGGGCGCCGCGTCCTCGTCGGTGAAGCCGAGGACCGTCTCGCCGGGCGCGGTGACGAAGCGCTGGGCGGCGATCGTCGTCGGGAGCGCGTCCAGCACCGTCATGACGAGCTCGTTGCCCTCCTCCTCCCAGTCGAAGCGGTATTCCCGGCCACGCCCCGACTTGGCGTGCAGCAACTGTTCGATGCGGGCCCGGGAGGAGGCCTCGCCGTCGGGGAAGTACGCGGGGTAGTGGATCAGCAGCCGCGACAGCCGGCCGGTGGCGTCGAACTCGTGGTCGCCGAAGGCCCTGTCCCACTCGCCGCCGTGCGCGAAGAGCGGATCGGGGTCCTCGGGCACGGAGAAGTACGGCACCAGCGCCTCGTAGAGGGACTGGAGCCGCTCCGTCTCCGCCGGGGCGGGACCGGTCTGAACGGGGGCGCGTTCATGACCCTTCCAGGCGGCGGCGGCCATCACCGTGACGAGGACGAGCAGCGGTCCGTACGGAATGAGCGCGACCACCAGGACGACGGAGCCCACCAGGAACAGCGCGGGACCGCGCCTCTCCTTCGGGGTGGCGCACCATCTGTCCCGGCCGGCCGCGGCGAGCTTGCGCAGGCCGCGGCCGATCGTGATGAGCGGGTGGAGCACGTCCGTGGCGCTGTCGGCGGCGGTGCGCGCCAGTTCGCGGCTGCGGGCCAGCGACACACTGCTGCTGCTCAGAATGCGGGGGAGGGGACGCCGGGCCACGTCGGGACTCCTGAGGTGAGAGTGGGTGGACGCGGGGTCAGAACTTGATCCCGCCCAGAAGGCTGGCGAGGCTCGCGCCCCCGGCCTTGATGCTCGGGGCGATGGCGGTGCCCGCGAGGTAGAAGCCGAAGAGTGCACAGACCAGGGCGTGGGATGCCTTGAGTCCGTCCTTGCGGAAGAACAGGAAGACGATGATGCCGAGCAGCACGACACCCGAGATGGACAGGATCATGAGGGTTCTCCTGGTCGATGGGGACAGTCACCATGAGTTCTTCCAGGCTCACAGAAAGTATCAATACCGCAAATCCTGCAATCGGGTTACTTCTCATCTTTTTCACCGGACTGGTCGAGCCTGCCGCGCACGTGGTGATCTTTGCCGCCGGGAGGCCGGGTCATGTCGCCCGGCGGGCAGTACCCTGACGATTCACTCGTACGGCCCCTGTGCCGTGCGCCCCTGGTCACGGCATGTGAAAGGCAGGCTGCCCGCGATGAGCGAAGCTCCCGACCCCGAGGTCGTCGAACTCGCGACCAAGATCTTCGACCTCGCCCGGCAGGGCGACGCCGAGGCGCTCGGCGCGTACGTCGACGCGGGCGTCTCCCCGGACCTCACCAACGAGCAGGGGCAGACGCTGGTGATGCTCGCCGCCTACCACGGGCACGCGGGCGCGGTGGAGGCCCTCCTGCAGCGCGGGGCGGACGCCAACCGGGCCAACGACCGGGGGCAGACACCGCTCGCCGGCGCCGTCTTCAAGGGCGAGGACGCGGTGGTCCGGGTGCTGGTCGCCGGCGGGGCGGACCCTGCCGCGGGCACGCCCTCCGCCGTGGACACCGCCCGGATGTTCGACAAGAAGGACCTGCTGGAGCTGTTCGGCGCCCACTGAGGGCCCGCAGCGGGGAGTCCCGGGGGGACGTCGTAAATGTGGTCGCGGTGGTGAAATGCCTGGGCCATCATGACGTCGGATTCACAAACACCAGGTGCGGGCAGGAGTCGCCGCATTACGGATATGTGGAACGGGCCCACTCCGGGCCACCGATGAGAGGCAGAGGAAGATGGTCTACAGCAAGCAGAAGACTGTGACGGGCGGCCGAGCAAGTTGTCGCACGGCGTAGGCACGGCATGAATCCCGGATGCGTCGACAGCTTGATGTGAGGCTTTTTCCCATGTTCGAACCAGTCATAGCGCCGAGCGGCACGCTGCTCGGCCTCCTGCAAAGGGGCAGGGGTGACGGCACGCTGCACGCGCTCGCCGCACCCCGCCCGGAAGCCCTCGCGGCCCTCGACCACTGCGTGCTCCACGACCCCCGCCACGACTGGCAGGTCGAGAACCGCTCGCTCTACTACGCACGCCTCTACCTCGACCTCGACGGCGGCCTCGACGCGATCGAACGCCACCTCTTCGACGTCGAGGACGTCCTCGACACGGACGAGCACCGCACCGGGCTCGCGCTCGCCGTGCTCGGCCACCTCGCCTCCTACGGCAGGGACGACGCCCTCATCCTGCTGCGCCGGTACGCCAGGACCGGCACCAACTGGACCTGGGCACTGGACGAACTCGCCCTGCGCGACGACGACGCCGGCCTGCGCGCGCTGGCCGGACCGGTGCTCGCGCGCTTCGCGAACTCGCCCGAGGGCGACGCCGAACTGGCCGTCGCCGTGCGCGACGCCTTCGAGCCCAGGCCCTGGCGGCTGTGGGCCGAGGATCCGCGCGACACGGTCGGCGGCCGGGTGCGCGCGGCCCGCGAACAGGGGTCCTTCGACCGCTGGCAGCGCCAGCTGCGACCCGCGGGACCCCGGCCCGGGTGGAGCGTGGAAGCCGTCCTCGCCTGGGCGCAGGACGGGCTGGAACGGGGCGCCGCCCTGCACGTGCCCGCCGCCCGGTGCCTGACCGCGGTCGCCGGGCCCGAGGACCGCCCCGAGATCCTTCGGGCGGCGCACGCGGGCTCCGACGGGGCGCGCTGCACTGCGCTGCACTACCTCGCCGAGTCGCGCGACCCCGCTGTCCTCGGCCTGATAGAGGCAGCGGCGGCGAGTCCGTCGCGGTCCGTCGCGGACGCCGCCGTCGCCGCGTTCGAGCGGATGTGCGGCCCGGAAGCGGTGGACTCCGCCCGCGGCTGGGTGCACCGGCCCGACGCCCTCGGGGCCTCCGCCGCGGGCGTGCTGGCCTGTCGCGGCGGAGCACAGGACGCGCCCCTCGTCCTCGGAGCGCTGCGCGAGGCCGTACGCACCGAAGGCCCCGACGCCCCGCTGCTCTGGACGCTGGTGGACGGCGCGGGACGCCTGGGGATCTGCGCGGCGGCACCCGTACTGCGGCACGTCTACCGCGAGACCACCTCCTCCCACCTGCGGCAGCGCGCGGCAGGCGCCCTGGCCGCCACCGATCCGTCCTTCGCCTCCGGCTTCGCCGTCGAGTGCCTGTGGGACTGCGAGGAGACGACGCGGGAAGTCGCCGCCCGGCACGCCGAGACCGCGGACGCACGGGTCGCCGACCGGCTGCGGCGACTGGCCGCCGACCCGGCCGAGGAGGCCGAGGTGCAGACCGCCGTACGCAGCAGGTTCGGGCCGGACGCGACCGCCGTGTGAGCCCTCGGGCGGCGCGCCCCGGAACGCTCCGGGGCGCGCCGCCCGCCCACGGCTCCGAGGGTGGCGTCCGCCGCGGCAAGCGTTCCCATCTGGGCCGTTTCGACCGTTGTCAGTGCGAGGACCTAATCTGTGCCACGTGACTTCGCCTGCCTCGACGGAATTCGTTCCGCCCCAGCTCAGCGCGGGGCCGCGGCCCGCCCAGGGCCCGGCCGCCGACGAAGGGCTCGCGCGGCGCCTTCGGGCGCTCGCCTGCACCGCCCCGCTCCACGACCTCGACGTGCGCAAGGCCAACCTGGCCGGCGAGTACACGGTCTACGCGATGGCCGAGGTCGCCCTCGCCGCGATCGACCTCATCACGCTCCACATGGACTTCGACACCGGCGCCGACCACGAGCAGATCGTCTCCCGGCTGCTGCCGCGCGTCGCCGCCCAGGCCCCCGGCCGCCCCGCCGCCGAACACGAACGGGTCGCCCGCTGGGTCCTGGAGAACCTGATCAACGTCGGCAGCGTCGACCGCGGCTTCCGCGCCGTCTACGGCACCTTCTCCGCCGACGGCGTCTACACCCGCCGCGACTACGACTTCAAACTCGTCGAAGAGGTCGCCGGATACGGCGGCGGAGTCTTCCTGCGCACCACCGACGAGGCCGTCAACGTCCTGGTCGGCGCCCTCGACACCGACGTCACCAGCGCCCAGATCGCCGCCGAGGTCAAACTTGAGGTGCTGATCAACCGCGGCCGCCTCGCCGACGCCCAGCTCGCCGCCGAACAGGCCCGCTACCGCACCGTCCAGTACGCCGAGACGCTGCGCCGCACCCTGGAGGCCACCCGGCGCAACGTCCGCGCGGTCGACTGGCTCAACGCCGTCCCCGACATGATCGCCGAGGCCCTCGACCACGTCGCCGACCGCTACCGGCACGAGAACGCGATCCTCACGAACATCCGCAAGGCCCGCGACGAGTCCGAGGAGCCGGAGCAGAAGCGCCGCGCCGCCGAACTCGTGGACATCGTCAAGGACTGCATCCGCCGCCACACCCAGCTCCAGTCCCGCCTCCTGGAGGCCGGACCGCTGTTCCGCGCCGAGCAGGACCGGCAGGCCTTCGCGCCCGTCAGCGCCCATGCCGGCCTCGACCTGTACGGGCAGCTGGTCGCCCCCGTGCTTCCGCTGCCCCTGGAGAAGGCGATCCGCGTCACGGACGCCTTCTTCGCCCACGGCGCGGGACTGCGCACCCCCACCTCCGTACGGGTCGCCGACCTGGTCGACATACTGCTCAGCCCGCCCGTGGAACGCGAGCACCTGGGCGTCGAGATGCCCGAGCCCGACCTGATCGCCACCCCCGACGACAGCCGGTTCAGCGAGCAACAGCTCGCCGACGCCCAGGACCTGCTCGACCTCCCGCACGACGCGCCCCGCCGGCTCTCCGGGCTGCTCGCCGAGGCCCGCCGCCGGGCCCCCGGCACCGAACTGCCCTACCTGGTCGCCCTGCTCGCGGTGCACGCCGCCAGTCCGCCCGTCGGCACGGCGTACCGCCAGGGCGAGGAACGCCTGCTGTTCGCCGTCGACGACGGCACGCCGCTGGAGGACCCGGAGTTCGGCGGAGCCGACCTCGTCGTGGGCACCGCCCTGCTCGACGCGGCCGGCATGGCGACCGGCCGGGCGGAGGCCACGTGATCCACGGCAGTCCGACCCCCCGAGTACCCCCGAACACCCCCACCAAGGAGCAGCAGACGTGAGCGAGACCCACGCCGAGCACAGCGCGTGGAGCAGCGACGCCGTCGACGTGCCCGCCGCCCCCGCAGCGGTCACCCCCGCCGACGCGGCCGACGCCGCCCGCCTCGTCTCCTTCGGCCTCCAGCCCAAGCTGCTGCCCGCCCGCGACGCCGAGTACGCCGAACTGCTGCGCCGCTACCGCGAGGACAGCGCCTTCGCACGGCTCGCGGACGCCGTCGCCACCGGCCTGGGGCTCGTCGTCCTTGAGGTGTCCACGCGCGCCGGAATGGCCGTCTCTGCGGGGGAGGACTCGGTCTTCGCCGTACGGATGGGGGACTACGCCCGCCGCGCCTCGGCCGAGTCGGCCGACCGGTTCCTGCACGGCCTCGCCCATCTCGCCGTCGCCGCCATGGCCTTCCCCCGCCCCGAGGACCTCGCCGACGACGGCTACATCGGCCGCCTCACCGTCAACGGCGTGGACGCCTTCGTACGGCAGGCCTGCCGACGGCTGGAGGAGCGCGCGGAGGAGGCGGGCGAGAACACCGACCCCGCCACCGAGGCGCCCGGCCTGGAGTCCGCCTGGCGGATCTACTCCCGGCGCAGCGCCACCGGCGCCACCAAGGACGCCCGCCGCCTGGCCGGCTCCACCACCGGCATCGTCGGCAAGGCCGTCGCCTTCCTCACCGACTCCGGCTTCCTCCAGCGCACCGGGGACGACGCGGGCGGCTCCTACCGCACCACCGCCCGCTACCAGTTGCAGGTCCGCGACATGGCGGGCAGCGCCGCCCTGACCGAACTCCTCGAACTGGGCGTCGTCCCCGTCACGGACGGCACGGCCACCCTCGTCCCGCCGTCCGAAACCGACGACCTCGAACTGGCCGCCGACGCCGGCCTGCCCTTCCACGCGTAATTCCGCCGAGACGACTTAAGACTGAGAGTCCGCCGCCATGTACGAGTTGTCCCGGGTCCGCCTCTACTCCATCGGGCCCGCCGGAGCGCGTTACGCCGACACCGTCCTCGACCTGCGCGGGGTCGGCGCACCGGTGCCCCGGCCGGCGCCCGCCCAGGCGGAGTTCTTCGAGGACGAGCCGGTCGGACCGCCGCGCCGCCCGGCGCCCGCCGGCGTGCTCTTCCTGGAGAACGGCGGCGGCAAGTCCGTCCTCCTCAAGCTGATCTTCTCGGTCATGCTGCCCGGCCACCGCAACACCCTGGGCGGCGCCAGCTCCGGAGTGCTCCGCAAGTTCCTGCTCGCCGACGACTGCGGGCACGTCGCCCTGGAGTGGCAGCACACCCTCACCGGCGAGTGCGTCGTCGTCGGCAAGGTCAGCGAATGGCGCGGCCGGCAGGTCTCCCCCGACCCCCGCAAGTTCGCCGAGGCCTGGTACTCCTTCCGTCCGGGCCCCGGGCTGAGCCTGGACTCCCTGCCGGTCGCCGAGTCCACCGCCGTACGACGCCCCGTCGAGGGCGCCTCGGGCGCACAGGGCCGCCGCCGCACCATGAAGGGCTTCCGCGACGCGCTCACCGAGGCGGGCAAGTCCTACCCCCACCTCGACATCCACTGGGAAGAGATCCACGACCGCTGGAACGAGCACCTCACCGAGCTGGGCCTCGACCCGGAACTCTTCCGCTACCAGCGCGAGATGAACGCCGACGAGGGCGAGGCCGCGGGCCTCTTCGCGGTCAAGAAGGACTCCGACTTCACCGACCTGCTGCTGCGCGCCGTCACCGACACCCGGGACACCGACGGCCTCGCGGACCTGGTGCACGGCTTCGGCAACAAACTGGGCCGCCGCGCCGAACTGATGGCCGAACGCGAGTTCACCGCCGGATCCGTCGACCTCCTCGGCCGGATCGTCGACGCCGCCGACGCCCGTGCCCGTGCCCGCGACGTCCACACCGGCGCCGAGCGACGCACCCGCACCCTCTCCCGGCGGCTCTCCGCCCGCGCCGCCCAGGAACGCTGCCGCACCGCGGAACTCGCCCACCAGGTCGCCACCGCCGCGCACACCGTCACCGAAGCCGAGACGGCCCGCGGCCACAGCGCCCTGATCTCCGCCGAACTGGCCTACCGGCACGCCTCCCTGGCCCTCGCCGCCGCCGAGAAGAGCGCCACCGCCCAGCGCCGCGAACTGGCCGACGCCCGCACCCTGCACTCGGCGTGGCAGGCCGCCGAGGTCGTGCTGCGCCACCGCGCCGCCGCCGACCGCTCCGCGCGCGTGGCCGTCGCCATCCGGGAGGCGGAACGCGACGCGGCCCCCGCGCTCGCCGCCCGCGCCACGGCCGCCGCCGACCTCGTCAGGGCCCTGCACAGCGCCGCCGAGGACGGCGAGCGCGTCGCGGCCGAACAGGAGGAGCGCTCCGCCGCCCTCCAGGAGACGGGCGAGGCCGCCCACCGCGACGCCACCGCCGCCGCCACCGAGGCGCAGCGCGCCCGCAGCGAGATCGGTCACCTCCGCCAGCGCCTGGCGGAGGTCGAAGCCGAGACAGCCGAAGCGGTACGCGCGGGCTGGCTCGACGACACCGCCCCCGACGCCGACCCGGCACGCGCCGCGCTGGCGGCCTCCGACGCCGAGAAGACCGCCGTCGCCGCGTGGGACACCGCCCGCGAAGCCGCCCGTACGACGGCGGACAGGGCCCGTGAAGCGGCCGCGGCCGACGCGCGCGCCGAACTGGGCGCCGCCCGCGCGGCAGACGCGGCACGGGCCGCCACCGCCGCCCACGAGGCGGAACACCGCGCAGCGGCCTCGATCGCCGCCGAGGAACGCCTCGCGGAGCTGCTGAGCCTGCCGACGGCCGCCACGTCCGGCCTCCCGCAGCCCCGCAGCGGCGAGGGACCGACGGAGTACGGAAGCGACTTCGACGGCACGGAACACGGCGAGGGTTTTGGACGGCGCACCGCCACCGCCGACGGGCACGGCACGGCCGGTACGGGCAGCGGCGACGCCCCGCACACCGGCGGCGCGCAGACCCCGCAGGACCCGCAGCAGGCCCGCACCCCCGGCACCGTCGGCCCCCCGCGCCACGGCGGCACCTCCGCCGCCTCCGACGGCCACCGCCGTACGGGCACCGCCACCGTCGCCCCCGCCCACCGTCGCCCCCGCCCCGGCACCGACGGCCCGCTCACCGTCGAGGAGCTGGACCGCAACGCCGAGGACCTCCTCGCCCTCCTGGAGCAGGGCGTCGCCTCCGCCGAGCGCCAGCTCTTCGACCTGCGCACCGCTGCCGCCGACGACTCCCGCATCCTCGGCGCCCTCGGCGACGGCGGCCTCCTGCCACCCAGCCCCGACGTCCTGGCCACCGTGGAGTACCTGGGCGAGCACGGCATTCCGGCCCTGCCCGGCTGGCGCTACCTCGCCCAGGCCGTCGACCCCGCCGACCACGCCGCCGTCCTCGCCGCCCGGCCCGAACTCGTCGACGGCGTCGTCATCACCGACCCCGACTCGCACGCACGCGCACGCGACGTCCTGGCGGGTGCCGCCCTGCTGCCGCGCTCCGCCGTCGCGGTCGGCACGGCCTCCGCGCTTCTCGCCCCCGTTCCCACGCCGGGCCGCGGCGACGGCACCGACTGGGGCGCCGTCTTCCTCGTACCGCCGAACCCCGCCATGCACGACGAGCACGCCGCCGACGAGGAACGGCAGGCACTGCGCGCCCGCGCGACCGCCCGCGACGAGGAGATCCGCGCCCTGTCCGCGCGGCTGGCCGGGGACCGCACCCTCGCCGCCCGGCTCGGCTCCTGGCGCGCGGACTGCCCGCCCGGCAGGCTCGCCGAACTGGCCGAGGCCGCCGCGACCGCACGCGAGGCGGCCGAAGCAGCCGAAGCCGTCCACGCGGAGGCCCGTACGGTACGCGCCGAAGCCGACGAGGCCGCGGCCGAAGCCGCCCGGGTGCGCGACGAACGGCAGGAAGGCGCCCAGCGCGCCCGTCGGGCCGCCGACGTCCTCGCCGGACTCGCCCACCGGCTGCGCGAACGCGCCGGCTGGCAGGCCCGGCTCCGCGAACTCGCCGACGAGGCAGCCGAGTCGGAGGCCCGCGCCGCCACCCTCCTGGAGCGCGCCAAGGCCGCGGACGAGGACCGCCGCACCGCCCAGCGCACCGCCGACGACGCCCACCGCACCTCGCGCACCCTGCGTGCCGAGCGGGCCGAGATCGCGGGCGCGCCCGAGACGGTGCCCGACCTGCCCGAAGGCGCGCCGCGCCAAGCGCTGCCCGCCCTGCGCGAGGCCTACCGGGCCGCCTCCCAGCTCTACGAGAAGGTCGGCGTCGGCGCGGACCTGCGTGCCGAGCAGGCCCGCGCCGAGAGCGACGAGAGCGCGGCCCTCACCGAGCTGAACCGCCTCAGCAACAAGGTCCGCAACCGGGCGGGCCAGCTCCTGGAGAGCAACGACGGTGCCGACGGGCCGTCCCGACAGGCAGCCGCCGCCCGCGCCGAGTCGCTCGTCCAGACCCTGGAAACCAGGGCCTCGGCCGCGAGCGAGCAACTGGGCCGGCTGCGCGGCGAGGCGGAGCGTTTGGCGCCCGAGGAAGGGCAGGCGCACACCGGACTGGCCGAGGAACTGGTGCCCGCCGACGCCGAGCACGCCCAGACCCTGCTGCGCACCGCCACCGCCGAACTCGCCTCCCGCACGGCGGCGTTGGAGTCGGCCCGCGCCGCGCACGCCGAACTGCTGCACGCGCACCGCGCCGCCGAGGACGCTGCCGGAGGCTTCGACGAGACGGCCGCGCTGCTGCGGGACCTGCTGCGCGACCACCAGGACGAGGACCAGCAAACCCCCGAGCCCTACCCCGGCACCCTGGAGGAGGCCCGCAACTCGGCTGCGGAGGCCCGCCGTTCACTGCGCGGCTGCGCGGGCGACCTGTCGTCGGCGGAAGCGGCGGTGCGCGAGGCGAGCGACGTCCTCGTACGGCACGCCAACGCCACCCGGTACGAACAGGTGCGCACCCCCGCCCGGCAGCAGATCCGAGAGCTGCCGGCCGCTTCGCTTCCCGAACACGCGGCGGCCTGGGCGGCGGCCTTCGCGCCCCGGCTGCGCGTCCTCACCGACGAGTTGGCGCAGCTTGAGCGCAACCGCGACAGCATCGTCGACCGGCTGCGTGGGCTCGTGGAGTCCGCGCTGGCCACGCTGCGTTCCGCGCAACGACTGTCCCGGCTGCCGGAGGGGCTGGGGGAGTGGTCGGGGCAGGAGTTCCTGCGCATCCGCTTCGAGGAGCCCGACCAGGCCACCCTCGTCGAACGGCTCGGCGAGGTCGTCGACGAGGCCACCCGGGCAGCCGTGAAGAAGAACACCGACATGCGCCGCGACGGGATGTCCCTGCTGCTGCACGGGGTGCAGGCGGCACTGGAACCCAGGGGCATCGCGGTGGAGATCCTCAAGCCGGACGCGGTGCTGCGTGCCGAACGGGTGCCGGTCGGGCAGATGGGCGACGTCTTCTCCGGCGGCCAGCTGCTCACCGCGGCGATCGCCCTGTACTGCACGATGGCCGCGCTGCGCAGCAACGACCGGGGCCGCGACAAGCACCGGCACGCGGGCACGCTCTTCCTGGACAACCCGATCGGCCGCGCCAACGCGACGTACCTGCTGGAACTCCAGCGCGCGGTCTCCGACGCGCTCGGCGTCCAGCTCCTCTACACGACCGGACTGTTCGACACGACCGCGCTCGCCGAGTTCCCGCTCGTCATCCGGCTGCGCAACGACGCGGACCTGAGGGCGGGCCTGAAGTACATCAGCGTCGAGGAGCACCTGCGGCCCGGACTGCCGCAGCAGAGCACCGAGGGTGAGACCATCCACGGCGAGATCACCGCGACCCGGATGTTCCGGCGGACGGCGGACGAGGCGGCGGGGTCCTCGGCGGACGAGAACACGGCATCCCCGGCGGCGGACGTGACGGGCGGATCGCCGACGACGGACATGACGCAGGGTTCGCCCGTGGTACCGGAGGCCGCGTCGGTCCGTACCGGCTCGCCCGGGGGCACCGGACAGGCGTCGGCGCGCGGGTAGGAGCTCCCGTACTTCCTCGACAGCGGTTTCGTGGGGGGGAGACCGCAGTGGCGGTCTCCCCCGCACGGAAGCGGTACGGCAAGCACACGCCCCGCGCACACAGAGGTCTCAGGCCTGCGAGAGCCGGCCGGGCCCCGGCCGGCTCTGCCGCCGTCCCCGTATTCGCGCGTCCTTGTGCGCGGTGCGCCGCGCCTGGCGGCGTTCGCGCCGCAACTGCCGTGCGGTGCTGCTCGGTACGGACACCACGCCGTTGCGCTGGTTCCACACCTGGCGGGTGATCCACACGTCCAGTACGCCCCAGGTCGCCGCGACCGTGCTCGCCACGCTGCTGAGCACCATCGGGAAGGCCAGCCAGGAACCGGCCAGGGTGCAGAAGTAGGCCACCACCGCCTGAATCAGCGTCAGCGCCAGTATGAGCACCGCCCGTACCGCGGAGGTGCGCACCGGATCCGGCAGCCGCCGGCGCACGGCCGGTTCCTCCACCCACAGCTGCCTCTGCGGCGCCGCGCCCGCCGGAAGCTCCTCCGTCGTCATGTCCCCACTCCCCACTGCCCACCGCTCAACCGAGGCCCGTCGCGACGGGCCCTCAGCTGTGCCTGCCCGTCCTGTGCCGCCTTACGCAGGCACCATCACGCCGTTCGTCCACTCGACGTGTCCCCCGGATCTCCCCGTACAAAAGGACGAACGACGGATCCGAAAGATTCCCGTGCCACACAGGAGGAGCGAACAGTTCCAGCCATCCCCTCAGGAGCCGTGACCCGCCTCCGGACGGTATTCCCGTACCGCGGGTACGGTTGCCAACTCCCTTGATTCCGGGACAAGTCATGATCGGCTCCCGGCCCGTCGGCCGAAAACAGACCGGACGTGTCTTCGAGTTGCCGCTGGGGCAGTAGTAGGCTCACGCCGCTTGTCGACGAATTGCGTCGACGGCTCAACGAGACGGAACATCACCTCCGCCGGACGGAGGTGAGCTGGGGGAGGCCATGCGCTTTCGCGGGAAGTCCATCCGCCGGAAGATCGTGGCGTTGCTGCTGGTGCCGCTCGTCTCCCTCACCGCACTGTGGGGCTTCGCGACCGTACTGACCGGCCGCGAGGCAAGCGAACTCCTGGACATCGCCCACGTCGTCGAGAAGATCGGCTCGCCGGTCGAGGACGCCGTGCAGGTCGTCCAGAAAGAGCGCCGCCAGACCCTCGTGTACCTCGCCGACCAGCGAAGTTCCGAAGCGTTCCCCGAGCTGCGCGCACACCGGGGCGCCACCGACGCGGCAGTGGCCAAGATCCGCAGGCACTCCCAGGACCCCGACGTCACGGACGAGCTGAACCCGGCGGCCAACCAACGCCTCACCCTGCTCCTCAAGGAGTTCGACGGCCTCTCCGCGCTGCGCCGTTCCGTCGACCAGAACACGGTCACCCGCAGCGACGCGCTCGCCCACTACAGCCGGCTCGTCGACCCCTGCCACACCTTCCTGGCGAACCTGCACGTGCTGCGCGACGTCGAGATGGACAAGCAGGGCCGCGCCCTCGTCGGCGTCACCCGGGCCCGCGAACTCCTCGCGCGTGAGGACGCGTTGGTCGCCTCCGCGCTGGTCGCCCGCCAGTTCACCCGCGAGGAACTCCGCTCCCTCACGGGTCTGATCGCGAGCCGCAAGGTCCTCTACGACACCAGCCTGGAACAGCTCCCGGCCGCCGACCGGCAGCGCTACGAGCAGCTCCTGAGCGGCCCCGAAGCCGCCGCCCTGCGCGCCGCCGAGGACAAGATCCTCAACCAGGGACCCACGCGCCGCCCCACCGCCGTCAGCGCCGAAGCCTGGCAGGAAATCGCCCCGCCGGCCCTCGACCGGCTCGCCACGCAGGGCGCCGAGGCAGGCGACAACTACCAGGCCCGCGTCGAACCCGTCGCCTTCGGCGTTCTCCTCGAAGCCGGTGCGGCCGGCGTCCTCGGCTTCCTCGCCCTGATCGTGTCCGTCGTCGTCTCCGTACGCATCGGGCGGGAACTCGTCCGCGACCTGAACCGGCTCCGCAAGGAGGCGCACGAGGCCTCCGGCGTACGCCTCCCCGGCGTCATGCGCCGTCTCGCCGCGGGCGAGAACGTCGACGTGGAGACCGAGGCCCCGCGCCTGGAGTACCCCAAGGACGAGATGGGTCAGGTGGGCCAGGCCCTCAACACCCTCCAGCGGGCCGCCGTCGAATCCGCCGTACGCCAGGCCGACATGCGGCGCGGCGTCTCCGAGGTCTTCGTCAACCTGGCCCGCCGCAACCAGGTGCTGCTGCACCGCCAGCTGACGCTCCTGGACGCCATGGAGCGCCGTACCGAGGACACCGAAGAACTCGCCGCCCTGTTCCGGCTCGACCACCTCACCACCCGCATGCGGCGGCACGCCGAAGGCCTCGTGATCCTTTCCGGGGCCGCCCCGTCCCGGCAGTGGCGCAAGCCCGTCCAACTGATGGACGTCGTGCGGGCGGCCGTCGCCGAGGTCGAGGACTACGAGCGCATCGAGGTGCGCCGGCTGCCGCGCATCGGCGTCGGCGGACCCGCGGTCGCCGACCTCACGCACCTGATCGCCGAACTCCTGGAGAACGCCACGGTGTTCTCGCCCCCGCACACCGCGGTGCAGGTGCTCGGCGAGCGCGTCGCCAACGGCTTCACCCTGGAGATCCACGACCGCGGCCTCGGCATGGCCCCCGACGTCCTCCTCGACGCCAACCTCCGGCTCGCGGAGACCCCCGAGTTCGAACTCTCCGACACCGACCGCCTCGGCCTCTTCGTGGTGAGCCGGCTCGCCCAGCGGCAGAACGTACGGGTCTCCCTCCAGCAGTCCCCCTACGGCGGCACCACGGCTGTCGTCTTCATCCCTGCGGCCCTCCTCACCGAGGCCCCGGACACCGACGGCAGCGGCTTCCGCGTGGAACACGAGGGCGCCCGGGGCCGAGGGCTCGTGGACGAACCCGCCGCCACCGGACCCGGCGGGCGCAGGCACAATCTCACCGCCCTGGGCCGTACGACCCCGGGCGGGCCGGGGCGGTCGGTACTGGACGGTCCCGTCGAGCTCGAACCGCCGCTGGGCACCCTCGGTCTGGAGCCCGCGCCCGCCCTGGGGACCGCCTCGGGGGGCGTCGTCGGCGACCTGGAGGAGACCGAGAGCGAGCGCGGCGGCATCTTCCGGGCGCGTGGGGTGGACAAGCCCCGCCGGGTGGACAAACCCCGTGGCCGGGACGCCCTGCGCGGTCCGGGCGACCTGCGGCGCGGCCCGAACGACGGCGCGGGCGCCGGCCGTGCGAGCAGCGGCAGGGGCCGCGTCTCCGACGCCGCCCGCGTACAGCACCAGCAGGCCGCCGACCTCGCCCGGGACGATACCGACGCGGCCCGCCCCGGCGGCCCCGTACCACTGCCCCGGCGCAAACCCGCCCTGGTCGCCGAGCACGGCCGCCGCATCGGCCCGCAGCCACGGCAGGCCCAGGAGCCCCAGCGGTCCCGCCGGTTCGAGACGCCCCGTGACCAGGACGAGCCGCAGGAGACACCGACCGGCTCCGGCCACGGATCCGGCGACGCGGCCGGGGGCGGGAGCCCCGCGCTCGGCGGCCTTCCGCGCCGCGTGCGCCAGGCGAGCCTCGCGCCACAGCTGAAGCAGGAGACCGAGGCGGCCCGTACCGCCGAGACCGTGCGCCCGGACCCCGTGGCGGAGCCGGACCGGGACGCCGAGGAGGTACGCAGCCGGATGGCGTCCCTGCAGCGCGGCTGGCAACGCGGACGCCGCGAGAACGAGGACGGCAACCCCGGGCCCGCCGACTCCGCCGTCCGGGCCCCCAGCACCGCCACCACCGACGAAACCGCTGCCGACGCCACCGGGCCACGACCGGGATACGACGCCACGACGGCCGAGACAGCACCAGGAACGACAGCAGAGGGAGACGGTCGATGACCGCACCGAACGCCGCAGCACACCACGCCTCGGGCCGAGGGTCCGGCGAACTCAACTGGCTGCTCGACGAGTTGGTCGAGCGGGTCGGCAGCATCCGCAAGGCGCTGGTGCTCTCCAGCGACGGGCTCCCCACCGGGGCCTCCCGGAGCCTCACCCGGGAGGACGGTGAGCACCTCGCCGCCGTCGCCTCCGGCTTCCACAGCCTCGCCAAGGGCGTCGGACGCCACTTCGAGGCCGGCAAGGTCCGCCAGACCGTCGTCGAACTCGACGAGGCGTTCCTCTTCGTCACCGCCGCGGGCGACGGCAGCTGCCTCGCCGTGCTGTCCGACGCCGACTCCGACGTGGGCCAGGTGGCGTACGAGATGACGCTCATGGTCAAGCGCGTCGGCGCCCACCTCAGGACGGCGCCGCGGACCGGCCTGCCCGCCGGAGGGTGAGCGGGGACGGCATGACCGACGCAGGTACGGAGGCCGCGGGCACGGACGCCGGCCGGGCCGCGGGCGGCGAACCGCAGCCCGCCCCGTGGACGCCGCGGGACACCTGGCCGAGGACGGCCGCCGCGCCGCGGCAGGACGACGGTCCCCGCGCGCCCGCCGCACCGCACGCGGCCGCCGCCCGGCCGCAGCCGCCCCCGCACTGGTTCGACGACGACGCGGGCCCCGTCGTACGCCCGTACGCGATGACCAGAGGCCGTACGAGCAGCGCGACCCGCCACCGGCTCGACCTGATCGCCATCGTCATCCCGGAACCCGCGGCGGACGAACCGGACCGCGACCAGACGCTCGCCCCCGAGCACGTCGAGATCGTCGAGCTCTGCCACGAGAACCCGCAGTCGATCGCCGAACTGGCCGCCACCCTCGACCTTCCCGTCGGCGTCGTCCGGGTTCTGGTCGGGGACCTGGTCGAGGAACAACTCGTCCACGTCACACGCCCGGTGGAGCCGGCCGAGCTGCCGGACGAGAGCCTGCTGCGCGAAGTGATCGACGGCCTCAGAGCCCTCTGATCCCCGTCCGCACCGGCGCCCGCCCGCACCCCGCCGCCCCACGAGCATCACACCCCAGCACCGCCCAGTACCGAGCGGAAGACAACCCTCCGCGCAGCGAGATCGGGAGAAACCAAACGATGGTCTTCGGGCGTTCCAGCCGCAAGAAGCGGCCCGTGGAGCCGGTGACGCTGAAGATTCTGGTCGCCGGCGGATTCGGGGTGGGCAAGACGACCCTGGTCGGCGCGGTCAGCGAGATCAGACCGCTGCGCACCGAGGAGACCCTCAGCGAGGCGGGCCGCCCGGTCGACGACACCCACGGGGTCGAGGCCAAGACGACCACCACCGTCGCCATGGACTTCGGCCGCATCACCCTCAGAGAGGACCTGGTGCTGTATCTCTTCGGCACCCCGGGCCAGGACCGCTTCTGGTTCCTCTGGGACGAGCTGGCACAGGGCGCGCTCGGCGCGGTCGTCCTCGCCGACACCCGGCGCCTTGAGGACTGCTTCGCCGCCGTCGACTACTTCGAACGCCGCAACATCCCTTTCACGGTCGCCGTCAACTGCTTCGACGACGCTCCCCGGCACCCCGTGGAGACGATCGCCGCCGCCCTCGACCTCGACCCGGACGTGCCGGTCCTGCTGTGCGACGCGCGGGGCCGGGAATCGGTGAAGGAGGTACTGATCGGGGTGGTGGAACACGCGCTGGCGCTCTCCGAGAGCCGCCGCAGGGCCGCCACCGCCGCCACCACGTGACGGCCTCCGCCCCGGCGAAGCGGCCCGCACCCCCGCCGACTGGGGTGCGGGCCGCGGCCGTTGCCCCTCCCGTGCGACGCGTGCGGTACGGCCTGCCGTCGGCGTGAGCCGACGACGCGGGCGCACCCGGCAACGCGACGCCCGACGATCGTAGTGCCGTTACCCCTCCCCGTCCCCCTGCCAGCCGAAGCTGCGTTCCACGGCCTTGCGCCAGTTCCGGTACTCACGCTCGCGCTCCGGTGCACCCATCCGCGGCGTCCACTCCGCGTCCCGCTGCCAGTGCGCCTTCAGCTCGTCCAGGTCCGACCACACGCCGGTCGCCAGCCCGGCCGCGTACGCCGCGCCCAGGCACGTCGTCTCGGCGACCCTCGGCCGGATCACCGGCACGTCCAGCACATCCGCCTGATGCTGCATCAGGAGATCGTTGCCGGTCATCCCGCCGTCGACCTTGAGGGTGCTGATCCGCACGCCGGAATCCTGGTACATGGCGTCGACGACCTCACGCGTCTGCCAGCTCGTCGCCTCCAGCACCGCTCGGGCCAGATGCGCCTTGGTGACGTACCGGGTCAGCCCGGTGACGACGCCGCGTGCGTCCGCACGCCAGTAGGGCGCGTACAGGCCCGAGAAGGCCGGCACGATGTACGCGCCGCCGTTGTCCTCGACGCTCGCCGCGAGCGGTTCGATCTCGTCCGCGCTGCGGATGATCCCCAGCTGGTCGCGGAACCATTGCACCAGCGCGCCCGTGATCGCGATCGACCCCTCCAGGCAGTAGACCGGGGCCTCGCCGCCGATCTTGTAGCCCACCGTGGTGATCAGGCCGTTCTTGGACGGGACCGGCCGGGTCCCGGTGTTCAGCAGCAGGAAACTGCCCGTCCCGTACGTGTTCTTGGCCGTACCCGTCTCGTAGCACGCCTGCCCGAACACGGCCGCCTGCTGATCGCCCAGCGCGGATGCCACCGGCACCCCGGCGAGCTGTCCGACAGCGGTCCCGTACACCTCCGCCGAGGACCTGATCTCCGGCAGCACGGCCTCCGGCACCCGCATCGCGGAAAGGATCGACGGATCCCACTCCAGCGTCTCCAGATTCATCAGCATGGTCCGCCCGGCGTTGGTCACGTCCGTCACGTGCACGCCGCCCTGGGTGCCGCCGGTGAGGTTCCAGATCAGCCAGGAGTCGATCGTGCCGAAGGCGATCTCGCCGCGTTCGGCCCGCGTGCGCAACCCGGGGACGTTGTCGAGCAGCCAGGCCGCCTTGGGCCCGGAGAAGTAGCTCGCCAGCGGCAGCCCCGTTCGGTCGCGGAAACGGTCCTGCCCGTCGGTCCCGCCGAGTTCCGTGCACAGGGCGGCGGTGCGGGTGTCCTGCCAGACGATCGCGTTGTGCACCGGCTTGCCCGTTGCCCGGTCCCACAGAACGGTCGTCTCGCGCTGGTTGGTGATGCCGAGCGCGCTCAGCCGGTCGGCGCGCATGCCCGCCTTGGCGAGCGCCCCCGCGACGACCGCCTGGACCTTCGACCAGATTTCCGTGGCGTCGTGCTCCACCCAGCCCGGCTTCGGGAAGATCTGCCGGTGTTCCCGCTGGTCGACGGCCACGATCGCACCGCCGTGGTCGAAGATGATGCAGCGGCTGGACGTGGTGCCCTGGTCGATCGCCGCGACGAACGTCTCGCTGTGGTCGCTCATGAGATCCCCTCACTGTGAGAGCTGCTGGCGGAACGGCCCCGCATGCGGGGCCCGAAAGGGCCGGGACGAGAAAGCCATGGTGCAGACGAGGCCACCGAGGGCGCCGCCGCCGAGCGGGCCGACCACCGGAACCCCTGCATAGCTCCAGTCGCCACATCCCCTTGTGCGGGATCGGCAGTACGGCGTGCCACCAGGCGCGGACCGAGGTCGCGGGCGGGGTTGATGGCGCAGCCGGTGGGCCAGCCCAGGGACAGACCGATGCCGACCACCAGGAACGCCACGAGCAGAGGCTGGGTGCCGGATGTCCCCAGGCCCTTCGTCAGCCCGAACGCCAGGACGGGCAGAACCAGGGCGAAGGTGGCGATCACCTCGGTGAGGAAATTGCCGACCGGATTCTTGAGCTCGGGGATCGTCGCGAAGACGCCCAGAGTCGGAACGGCGGTCTCCGCCTCACGGCTGGCGTCGAACCGGGCGTAGTAGACGAGCCAGGCGAGCACGCCACCGACCACCGCCCCCGCCGGCTGCCCGAGCACGTACACCCAGACCCGGCTCCACACACCGGTGTCGACCGCGATGCCGAGGGTGGCCGCCGGACCGAGGTGTCCGCCGGAGAGCGCCCCCGCGGTGTACGCCCCGGCCAGCACCCCGAAGCCCCAGCCGAAGGCGATGACGACCCACCCGGCCGCTTTCGCCTTGGAGAACCTCGGAGCGACGGCAGCGCACACGCCCACCCCGAACAGGACGAGGATCGCGGTGCCGAGCAACTCACCGCGGAAGACTTCCCAGTTGCTCCAAGTGCTCATGAGGGGGCGGCTCCCAGGGCCTCGCCGGGGCGGGCCCCGGGCCTTGACCGAGCAGGGCGAGGCGCACTCAACAGCCCTACTGCACAAGCCAGTTGACATGGCACCGCGGACCGACACCGGGAAGTGTTCACCGGCCGGGATCGGGCGTCAAGGAGTTGGACGGCAACGGTGACAGGGGTACCGCAGCGGCGCCCCGAGGCGGGGCGCCGAGCCCCTCAGCGGTTCTCCGCGAGCCACTTCTCGGCGGTCTCCGCGAGCTCACGGTCGCGTCCCGCCAGCATCGTCCGGATCATCTGGACGTCTGCGCGCAGCGACCAGCCGGGGTGGCCGAAGGTGGCCGGATTGTTCTTCTCGATCAGGAAGTGGGCGGGCCACGCCGTCCCGTAGCCGATGAGCGGCAGCGCCGCCGCGTACCGCCGGCGGCCACGGGCCAGTCCGTAGAGGCTGACGGCGAGACCGGTGAGGGTACCGGTCAGGTGCAGCCAGCGGGTGGCGGCGCGGGAGTGCATCGCGACGTAGTAGGGCCAGAACTCCTCGTACGAATCAAACGTCTGCTCCATGAGGGCACGGTAGGCGCTCACCGGCGAACGGAACACGGAGCCGACCGCAAAAACCACCACGAACAACGGGATACGGAGAACCGTACGCGGAGATTCGGCGTCCGGTAGGAGAGAACGGGCTGCCGGGGCCGACGGGGGTGGTCCTGGCAGCCCGTTCGGTTGCCCGCCCCGAGACTCGGTCCGTGTTCCACCGTGCCGACTCCGGGCCCCGCCGTCCGACCCGCCCCACGCCCGGCCTCCCTCCAGGACCGACGTCGGGCGTCCACCTCCGCGCCTCCGTCCACGTGTTCCCACGTCGGGCCTCCCTCCACGTGTCCCCCGCATCGAGCCCCCTCCACGTGTCCCCATGCACGGCCGCTGTCCAGGTGCTCCCTCACCGGGCCCGTCCGCGTGACCCCCACGACGGGCCCTCTCCGCGTGTCCCCACGCACGGCCGCCGTCCGGGTGCTCGCACGCCGGGCCTCCGCCCGCGCGACCCCATACCAGGCCCCTTTACGTGTGCGCACGCACAGCCACTGTTCAAGTGCTCGCACACCGGGCCCCGTCCGCGTGACCCCACACCGGGCCCCTTTACGTGTGCGCACGCACAGCCACTGTTCAAGTGCTCGCACACCGGGCCCCGTCCGCGTGACCCCACACCGGGCCCCTTTACGTGTGCGCACGCACAGCCACTGTTCAAGTGCTCGCACACCGGGCCCCGTCCGCGTGACCCCACACCGGGCCCCTTTACGTGTGCGCACGCACAGCCACTGTTCAAGTGCTCGCACACCGGGCCCCGTCCGCGTGACCCCACACCGGGCCCCCGCCCACCGGCGCCGCGACGGGCTTTCTGCCACCCGCCGGCTGCGCCTCGGACCCTCCCGGCCCATCGAACTTCCGCTTACAGTCAGCGCCGTGACGTACACCCACTGTCCCCACTGCGGCACGCCGTACGCCGACGCCGGAGGTTGGCCCCGCACCTGCGCCGTCTGCCACGAGAGCACCTATCGCAATCCGCTGCCCGTGGCCGTCGCGCTGCTGCCCGTACGGTCGGGCGACGGCGTCGGGCTGCTCGTCATCACCCGTGCCATCGAGCCGCGACGCGGCGGAGTCGCACTGCCGGGCGGCTTCATCGACCACGGAGAGGACTGGCGGGAGGCCACGGTCCGCGAACTCCGCGAGGAGACCGGGATCGTCGCCGCGGCCCGGGACGTCCGGCTGGCCGACGCACTCAGCTCCCCGACCGACCACCTCCTCCTCTTCGGCCTGCTCCCCACCGTTGCCGCAAGCTCCCTGCCTCTCGCGGTGCCCACCGCCGAAACGACCGGCTGGCATCTTCTCCACACACCGGCCGAACTGGCTTTCCCTCTCCACACCCGAGCCGCACGTGCCTGGTTCAACGGCTCGTACGCCTGACCCGCCCCGACCCGCCACACGAGCCCCAGGTCCACGCGCACGTTCCGTGCGGTTCGTCGCCCCCGTACGTGCGCCAAGTGCACGCTCCGGTGGTCGGCTCCCCGAGGGCCGTCGCGGACACCCGGCAGCGCCCGCCGACGTACCTGCCGCCCCGCGCCCCGCCGACGCGTACCCACCGCGGACGCACCTGTCGCTCCTCTGATCCGTATCCAAGCCCGTCCCTCCCATCGCCCTGCGTTCGCGAGCACGCCCCGGCTCGCCAGGCGGCACTCGGGCACGTCGCTCCCTCACAAGCCCCGGCGGCCCACGAGCACCGAGAGTCGTCGCCCTCCTCCCGTCGTCAGGCATCGGCCCCGGCCAGAGGCAACGCCACGACCGCGGCTCCCGGGCCTCAGCGGTCAGACACGACGCCCGTCGTACGCCGACGCCCCGGAGCAACGCCGACGACAACAGGGCGAGCTCCCTGCCCACCCGGCCCTCCGCCGCTCGGCGTCCGCGCCCGCACGTCCAGCCACGCACCACACAGTCCGAGCGCCGGCGGCCGCGGCAGTGCGGGAGGCGGCCCCGACGATCGGCCGTGCGCTATACGGCACCCGACGATCGGCGCCCGCGCGGTGAACGGCAGGCGTCGGCACCGGCCACTTCCCGGCAGCGCGCCCGCCCGCCCCCTCGAACGGACAGCGGAGGCCCGGCCCCCGCACACCGGCCGCTGTATCCGTCCGGTAGTCGGTCACCCTGGTGCGGAAGTCGATCACGTGGCATCGTCCCCCTCAGCCCTGCTCGCGGCACGGCGCGCCGCGACGGCTCGGCCGGACACCGACCCGATCGGACCGGCCGCCCACCCCCGGCGCAGCCGGAGCGACAAGAACCGGAACGACCCGCACCAGCCCGTCCAGCAGCCACCCCCGCAGAACAGCCGAACGACGTAACCGCACCACAGAACCCGTAGAGCCGCAGAACCCGGGAGCCCCCATGACCTCGACCGCAGCGACGAACTCCGCGTCCCAGCCCGAGCCGCCCCTGTGGCAGCCGGGACCCGACCGCATCGCCGAGGCGGCGGTCACCCGCTTCCAGTCCTGGGCCTCAGAGCACTACGGTGCCCCCGCCGACGGAGGATACGAAGCCCTCCACCGCTGGTCGGTCACCGAGCTCGACACGTTCTGGAAGGCCGTCGCCGACTGGTTCGACGTCCGCTTCTCCACCCCGTACGAGTCGGTACTCGGCGATCGCACGATGCCCGGTGCGCAATGGTTCCCGGGGGCCACCCTCAACTACGCCGAACATGCCCTGCGCGCCGCGGAGGACCCCTCCCGAGCCGCCGAGCCCGCCCTGCTGCACGTCGACGAGAACCAGCGCCCCGACTCCGTCACCTGGGCCGAGCTCCGCCGTCAGGTCGGTTCCCTGGCCGCCGAGCTGCGCGCCCTCGGCGTGCGGCCCGGCGACCGCGTCAGCGGCTATCTCCCCAACATCCCCCAAGCCGTCACCGCCCTCCTCGCCACCGCGGCCGTCGGCGCCGTATGGACCTCCTGCGCCCCTGACTTCGGCGCCCGCAGCGTCCTCGACCGCTTCCAGCAGGTCGAACCCGTCGTCCTCTTCGCCGTCGACGGCTACCGCTACGGCGGCAAGACCCACGACCGCACCGACACCGTCGCCGAACTCCGCCGCGAACTCCCCACCCTGCGCGCGGTGATCCACATCCCGCTGCTCGACACGCCCGCCCCCTCCGGCACCCTCGAATGGTCATCCCTCACTGAGAGTGACAACGAGCCGGTCTTCGAGCAAGTTCCCTTCGACCACCCCCTGTGGGTTCTCTACTCATCGGGAACCACCGGCCTCCCCAAAGCAATCGTCCAGTCCCAGGGCGGCATCCTGCTCGAACACTTCAAGCAGCTCGGGCTGCACTGCGACCTCGGCCCCGAGGACCGCTTCTTCTGGTACACCTCCACCGGCTGGATGATGTGGAACTTCCTCGTCTCCGGTCTTCTGACAGGAACCACGGTCGTGCTGTACGACGGCAGTCCGGGCTTCCCCGACACGGGCGCCCAGTGGGCCGTCGCGGAGCGTACCGGCACCACCCTCTTCGGCACTTCCGCCGCCTACGTCATGGCCTGCCGCAAGGCAGGAGTCCACCCCGCGGCCGGTCACGACCTCTCCCGCGTCAAGTGCGTCGCGACCACCGGTTCTCCGCTCCCGCCCGACGGCTTCCGCTGGCTGCACGACGAATTCGCCGAAGCCGGCCACGACCTCTGGATCGCGTCCGTCAGCGGCGGCACCGACGTGTGCAGCTGCTTCGCAGGAGCCGTCCCCACCCTGCCGGTCCACATCGGCGAACTCCAGGCACCCTGCCTCGGCACCGACCTCCAGGCATGGGACCCCCAAGGCGCACCCCTCACCGGAGAAGTCGGCGAACTCGTCGTCACCAACCCCATGCCGTCCATGCCGACCCGCTTCTGGAACGACCCCGACGGCGCCCGCTACCACGACAGCTACTTCGACACCTACCCCGACGTGTGGCGGCACGGGGACTGGATCACGATCACCGCACGCAACTCCGTGATCATCCACGGCCGCTCGGACTCCACCCTCAACCGCCAGGGCGTCCGCATGGGCTCCGCCGACATCTACGAGGCGGTCGAACGGCTCCCCGAGATCCGCGAATCCCTCGTCATCGGCCTCGAAGAGCCGAACGGCGGCTACTGGATGCCGCTCTTCGTCCACCTCGCCGACGGCGCCGTGCTCGACGACACGCTGCGCACCCGCATCAAGAACACGATCAGGACCGCACTGTCCCCCCGTCACGTCCCCGACGAGGTCATCGAGATCCCCGCCGTCCCGCACACGTTGACCGGCAAGCGCATCGAAGTTCCGGTAAAGCGCCTCCTTCAGGGGACCCCCCTGGCAAAGGCGGTCAACCCGGGCTCGGTCGACAACATCGACCTCCTCCACTTCTACGCGGAACTGGCCCGCACCCGACGCTGAACCAGTCGACCCACCTGCGTTGTCAGTGCTCCCGGTTACTGTGAGTGAGCAATGATCGACAGCGCTCAGGGGGAGCCATGGAGCAGGCGCACCACCACCAAAACCGGATCAGCAGCACCTCGAACCGCCGGAACACGAAGGCGAGGCGTCGCACTCTGCGCCGCGAAGTCCCCAGCACAGTGGGCCTGTTGGCCGACGAGCAGGACTTCGCGGCCATGACCGGCTACCGCAACTTCGCCTTCGACGACCACCCCACCTACCTCCAGCAGATCGACGACCTGCTCAAGACCCTGGCGGCCCAGGGCCTGCACACGAGCGTCACGCTCTTCGACCCGGAAGAATTCGGAGAGTTCTGTGCGGCGGCGGGCCTGGACCCCGACAGACCGGAGACCCGGGCCCGCTTCACCGCGCACGCCGCAGCCCGCGGCGTCTGCGTCCCGTACACGGGCCAGCCCGTCGACGCCCTGGTGCCCGTACTCATCAACGAGGCGGTCCGACAAGCCACCTGGGACTGCGCGACCCTCCTCCTCACCGACCTCGGCAACTGCGCCGAATGCGGCGAGGACATCGGTCGCGAAGCCTTCGAACGGTCCTCGCGCCTGCTGCTGGGACTGCTGAGGGGAGCGGGCACCGGGATCCACCACCTCGTGTGCAGCGTCCCGGCCGACGAGGAACAACTGCTCGCCGTACTGCACGCCGAAGCGAGCGACGACGGTGTCCCCGAGCTCCAGGACGACGAGGGGGCGGAGTTCGTGACGGTCCTCGCCGCGGGCATCGCCCTCGGAAGCCCTGTGGGGGTGGTGCTGCGCACGAGCCGGCAGGACGAACCCGACCGGGTGTACGGCTGGCGACTCGACCACGGCGGCCTCGCCGTCCTGACCGCGGCCGAAGTCTTCAACGCCTACTGCACCGACGCCGAGACCGGGGAACCGGTCGCCCCGGAACCAGGCGTCGACTACTGCGCGGGCTTCCCGATCACCGACGTGACAGGCCACTGAAAAGGTCCTGGGGGCCGCCGAAGGATCCGGCGGCCCCCAGGACCGGCAAGTACGCTCAGCGCTGTCGGGTCATTCCCCGGACAGCACCGCCTGCGCTGCCAGACGAGCCTCGTCGGCCGTGTCCACGGCACGCGCCGCGGCAGCCGCCCGCTCGCACTGCGCAAGCGTGTACTTCGCCAGCGTCGCCCGCACGTACGGGATGGCCTTGGCGCCCATCGACAGGGAGGTGACGCCCAGACCGGTCAGCACACAGGCGAGCAGAGGATCGGCAGCGGCCTCGCCGCACACGCCGCAGCTCTTCCCCTCGGCCTTGGCCGCCTCGGCGGAGGCCGCCACCAGGTCGAGCAGCGCAGGCTGCCACGGGTCCTGGAGCCGCGACACCGCACCGACCTGCCGGTCCGCCGCGAAGGTGTACTGCGCCAGGTCATTGGTGCCCAGCGAAAGGAACTCGACCTCCTGGAGGATCGATCGCGCCCGCAGCGCGGCGGACGGAATCTCCACCATCGCACCGAACTTCGCCTCCAGGCCGGCCTCACGACACGCATCCGCGAACGCCCTGGCATCCGTACGGTCCGCGACCATGGGCGCCATGACCTCCAGGTACACCGGCAGGCCCTCGGCGGCCTTCGCCAGCGAGGTCAGCTGGGTGCGCAGCACCTCGGGGTGGTCCAGCAGCGAACGCAGTCCCCGTACGCCGAGTGCCGGGTTCGGCTCCTCGGCCGGGGTGAGGAAGTCGAGCGGCTTGTCCGCACCGGCATCCAGCACACGGACGACCACACGGCTCTCGGGGAAGGCCTCCAGCACCTGACGGTAGGCCCCGACCTGAGACTCCTCGGACGGCGCCTGCTTGCTGTCGTCCAGGAAGAGGAACTCGGTACGGAACAGCCCGACGCCCTCGGCACCGGCC
>NZ_CP192005.1:5490000-6299662 GCF_050947155.1 Streptomyces sp. CA-294286
CCCTAAGCGTACGCTAAGTGGGAAAGGATGTGGAGTCGCAGAGACAACCAGGAGGTTGGCTTAGAAGCAGCCACCCTTGAAAGAGTGCGTAATAGCTCACTGGTCAAGTGATTCCGCGCCGACAATGTAGCGGGGCTCAAGCGTACCGCCGAAGTCGTGTCATTCATACAACAGGGCCAACGCCTGTATGGATGGGTAGGGGAGCGTCGTGTGCCGGGTGAAGCAGCCGCGGAAGCGAGTTGTGGACGGTTCACGAGTGAGAATGCAGGCATGAGTAGCGATACACACGTGAGAAACGTGTGCGCCGATTGACTAAGGGTTCCTGGGTCAAGCTGATCTGCCCAGGGTAAGTCGGGACCTAAGGCGAGGCCGACAGGCGTAGTCGATGGACAACCGGTTGATATTCCGGTACCCGCTTTGAAACGCCCAATACTGAATCAGACGATGCTATGCCCGTGAAGCCGTTCTGGACCCTTCGGGGAAAGGAAAGTGGTGGAGCCGGCGACCCAGATCTGTACTAGGTAAGCGATGGGGTGACGCAGGAAGGTAGTCCAGCCCGGGCGGTGGTAGTCCCGGGGTAAGGGTGTAGGCCGTGTGATAGGCAAATCCGTCACACATTGAGGCTGAGACCTGATGCCGAGCCGATTGTGGTGAAGTGGATGATCCTATGCTGTCGAGAAAAGCCTCTAGCGAGTTTCATGGCGGCCCGTACCCTAAACCGACTCAGGTGGTCAGGTAGAGAATACCGAGGCGTTCGGGTGAACTATGGTTAAGGAACTCGGCAAAATGCCCCCGTAACTTCGGGAGAAGGGGGCCATCACTGGTGATCCGTTTTACACGGTGAGCTGGGGGTGGCCGCAGAGACCAGCGAGAAGCGACTGTTTACTAAAAACACAGGTCCGTGCGAAGCCGTAAGGCGATGTATACGGACTGACGCCTGCCCGGTGCTGGAACGTTAAGGGGACCGGTTAGTGCACTTTCGGGTGTGCGAAGCTGAGAACTTAAGCGCCAGTAAACGGCGGTGGTAACTATAACCATCCTAAGGTAGCGAAATTCCTTGTCGGGTAAGTTCCGACCTGCACGAATGGCGTAACGACTTCTCGACTGTCTCAACCATAGGCCCGGTGAAATTGCACTACGAGTAAAGATGCTCGTTTCGCGCAGAAGGACGGAAAGACCCCGGGACCTTTACTACAGTTTGATATTGGTGTTCGGTTCGGCTTGTGTAGGATAGGTGGGAGACTGTGAAGCTGTGACGCCAGTCATGGTGGAGTCGCCGTTGAAATACCACTCTGGTCGTGCTGGATGTCTAACCTCGGTCCGTGATCCGGATCAGGGACAGTGTCTGATGGGTAGTTTAACTGGGGCGGTTGCCTCCTAAAGAGTAACGGAGGCGCCCAAAGGTTCCCTCAGCCTGGTTGGCAATCAGGTGTTGAGTGTAAGTGCACAAGGGAGCTTGACTGTGAGACCGACGGGTCGAGCAGGGACGAAAGTCGGGACTAGTGATCCGGCAGTGGCTTGTGGAAGCGCTGTCGCTCAACGGATAAAAGGTACCCCGGGGATAACAGGCTGATCTTCCCCAAGAGTCCATATCGACGGGATGGTTTGGCACCTCGATGTCGGCTCGTCGCATCCTGGGGCTGGAGTCGGTCCCAAGGGTTGGGCTGTTCGCCCATTAAAGCGGTACGCGAGCTGGGTTTAGAACGTCGTGAGACAGTTCGGTCCCTATCCTCTGTGCGCGTAGGAATATTGAGAAGGGCTGTCCCTAGTACGAGAGGACCGGGACGGACGAACCTCTGGTGTGCCAGTTGTCCTGCCAAGGGCATGGCTGGTTGGCTACGTTCGGAAAGGATAACCGCTGAAAGCATCTAAGCGGGAAGCCTGCTTCGAGATGAGTATTCCCACCCCCTTTGAGGGGTTAAGGCTCCCAGTAGACGACTGGGTTGATAGGCCAGATGTGGAAGCCCGGTAACGGGTGGAGCTGACTGGTACTAATAGGCCGAGGGCTTGTCCTCAGTTGCTCGCGTCCACTGTGTTAGTTCTGAAATAACGAACAGTCCTGTGTTTACAGCCAGGTGTTCAGTGTTTCATAGTGTTTCGGTGGTCATAGCGTTAGGGAAACGCCCGGTTACATTCCGAACCCGGAAGCTAAGCCTTTCCGCGCCGATGGTACTGCAGGGGGGACCCTGTGGGAGAGTAGGACGCCGCCGAACAATCATTGCGAAGAGCCCCGTGCCGGGGATACCGGTACGGGGCTTTTCCGCGTTCACCGGACGTTCAAGTCACCCCTGTGCCCTTGTCGGCCGTGGCTGCGGGTAGGGTCAGGGGGAAAATCGTTGGCACGTTCCCACAGGAGGCCCCCGGGTGGAGGTCCAGGAGACTCGCGTTCAGACCGACCGAGTCCTCACCATCCCCAACATCCTGAGCATGGCTCGTCTTGTTGGTGTGCCCTTGTTCCTGTGGCTGATCCTCCGCCCTGTGTTCGGTGGGCCCAATAGCGACTGGTGGGCGCTGTTGGTGCTGATGCTCAGCGGCGTCAGCGACTACCTGGACGGCAAGCTCGCGCGCAAGTGGAATCAGATCAGCAGCCTGGGGCGGCTGCTCGACCCCGCGGCCGACCGGCTCTACATTCTGTCCACGCTGGTCGGGCTGACCTGGCGCGAGATCCTGCCCTGGTGGGTCGCCGCCGCCCTTCTCGCCCGCGAGCTCATGCTGCTGGTGATGGTGGGGATCCTCCGGCGTCACGGGTATCCGCCGCCGCAGGTGAACTTCCTGGGCAAGGCGGCCACGTTCAATCTGATGTACGCCTTCCCGTTGCTGCTGCTCAGTGAGATGGACGGGTGGCCCGGGACTTTCGGTGCTATTTTCGGATGGGCGTTCGCCGGATGGGGTACAACCCTGTATTGGTGGGCAGGGATTCTCTATGTGGTTCAGGTTCGCCGGCTGGTCAGGGCGGACGCCACAGCCGATTGAGTCCGTCGAAGTGGCGCAGTGCGGCGCCGGCTCTTCGTGGTCGTGACGACTGCGGGTGGGTTCCGGTGGACGAGGTCGGTCAGATCGTTTCTTCAAAGGAGGACGCTTCCGACATGAAGGCCGTCGTGATGGCCGGTGGTGAAGGCACACGCCTTCGCCCCATGACCTCAAGCATGCCCAAGCCGCTTCTGCCGGTTGCCAACCGACCGATCATGGAGCACGTGCTGCGGCTGCTCAAGCGGCATGGGCTCAATGAGACCGTCGTAACCGTTCAGTTTCTGGCCTCCCTCGTCAAGAATTACTTCGGCGATGGCGAAGAGCTCGGAATGGAGCTCACCTATGCCAACGAGGAGAAGCCACTCGGCACCGCGGGGAGCGTGAAGAACGCCGAGGAAGCACTGAAGGACGACGCCTTCCTCGTGATTTCCGGTGACGCCCTCACCGACTTCGACCTGACCGACCTCATCCGCTTCCACAAGGAGAAGGGCGCACTGGTGACGGTGTGCCTGACCCGCGTGCCGAATCCGCTGGAATTCGGCATCACCATCGTGGACGACGAGGGGAAGGTAGAGCGTTTCCTGGAGAAGCCGACCTGGGGTCAGGTCTTCTCCGACACCGTCAACACGGGCATCTACGTGATGGAGCCCGAGGTCTTCGACTACGTGGACGCCGACGTGTCGGTGGACTGGTCCGGTGACGTCTTCCCGCAGCTCATGAAGGAGGGCAAGCCGGTCTACGGCTACGTGGCCGAGGGTTACTGGGAAGACGTCGGCACGCACGAGAGTTACGTGAAGGCCCAGGCGGACGTCCTGGAGGGCAAGGTCGACGTCGAGCTCGACGGATTCGAGATCTCGCCCGGCGTGTGGGTCGCCGAGGGTGCGGAGGTGCACCCCGACGCTGTGCTCCGAGGACCGCTGTACATCGGTGACTACGCCAAGGTCGAGGCCGGGGCGGAGATCCGGGAGCACAGCGTCATCGGATCGAACGTGGTCGTGAAGAGCGGGGCCTTCCTGCACAAGGCCGTCGTGCACGACAACGTGTACATCGGCCAGCACAGCAACCTGCGCGGATGCGTCGTCGGCAAGAACACCGACATCATGCGGGCCGCCCGCATCGAGGACGGTGCGGTCATCGGCGACGAGTGCCTCGTCGGTGAAGAATCGATCATTCAGGGCAATGTGCGGGTCTACCCGTTCAAGACGATCGAGGCCGGCGCTTTCGTCAACACCTCGGTGATCTGGGAGTCCCGGGGGCAGGCGCACCTCTTCGGAGCGCGTGGCGTGTCCGGGATCCTGAACGTGGAGATCACGCCCGAGCTGGCGGTGCGGCTGGCGGGAGCGTACGCAACCACCCTGAAGAAGGGGTCCACGGTCACCACCGCCCGGGACCACTCCCGCGGCGCCCGTGCACTGAAACGGGCGGTGATCTCCGCACTCCAGGCCAGCGCCATCGACGTACGCGACCTGGAGAACGTGCCGTTGCCGGTGGCCCGGCAGCAGACCGCCCGGGGCAGTGCCGGCGGCATCATGATCCGGACGACGCCCGGCGTGCCGGACTCGGTCGACATCATGTTCTTCGACGAGCGGGGTGCGGACCTCTCGCAGGGCGGCCAGCGGAAGCTGGACCGGGTGTTCGCGCGCCAGGAGTACCGGCGGGCGTTCCCCGGAGAGATCGGGGACCTCCACTTCCCGGCGAGCGTCTTCGACTCGTACACCGGATCTCTGCTCAGGAACCTGGATGCGACCGGGATCGCGGAATCGGGACTGAAGGTCGTCGTCGACGCGTCGAACGGCAGCGCCGGGCTCGTGCTCCCCAGCCTGCTCGGACGGCTCGGGGTCGACTCGCTGACCATCAATCCGGGGCTCGACGAAGCGCGGCCCACGGAGACGGCCGACTCGCGGCGGGCCGGGCTGGTGCGGCTCGGTGAGATCGTGGCCTCGGCGCGGGCCGACTTCGGCGTGCGGTTCGACCCGGTGGGCGAGCGCCTCTCGCTGGTCGACGAGCGAGGACGGATCATCGAGGACGACCGCGCGCTGCTGGTCATGCTCGACCTGGTGGCCGCCGAACGGCGCAGCGGCCGGGTCGCGCTTCCGGTCACGACGACGCGGGTCGCCGAACAGGTGGCGGCGTACCACGGGACCCAGGTCGAGTGGACGACCACGTCGCCCGACGACCTGACGCGGGTCGGGCGCGAGGACACGACCATCTTCGGTGGCGACGGACGCGGTGGGTTCATCGTTCCGGAGTTCAGCAGTGTCTTCGACGGCACCGCGGCCTTCGTACGGTTGATCGGACTGGTGGCCCGGACGCAGCTGACGCTGAGCCAGATTGACGCGCGCATACCGCGGGCGCACGTGCTGCGACGCGACCTGGCCACCCCGTGGGCGGTCAAGGGGCTCGTGATGCGCCGCGTGGTCGAGGCGGCAGGGGATCGCTCGGTCGACACCACCGACGGAGTGCGCGTGGTCGAGGCCGACGGGCGTTGGGTGATGGTCCTGCCCGATCCGGCGGAGGCCGTCACACACCTGTGGGCCGAGGGGCCGGACGACGAGTCCGCCCAGGCGCTCCTCGACGAGTGGTCGGCGATCGTCGACGGCGCAGGTCACTGAGGTAGGACCGGCGTACCGGAAGTCTCCTGGCCGAGGCTTTCGGTACGCCGGTGGGGCCATTGGGTGGTAGCGGCTGCGACGTGCGACGATGTGCGGCATGTCGCAGCCGCCCCCCGTTCGGAGCACCTCCTCGCCACCCGGGCGTCCCGACGCGTCCATGTCGCTGCTGACGAACGTGATGGAACACAGCCTGGACGAGGGCTACGCCGAGGCGGCGGCCCGTCAGAAGGCCGACGGCACCGCCGGAATGCCCCGCTCGGTCCGGACGAAACTCGGTCTGGCGGCGGGCCTCGTGGTCGCTGCCGCCGTCGTCACTCTCGGGGCCGCGAACGCACGGATAGCGGCACCCGTCGTGGCGAAGGAACGCGAAGGGCTCGTCGAGCGGGTCGAGGCGGAGACCGCGGGGGCGGACAAGCTGGAGAAGGACGTCGAGGTTCTGCGCACCGACGTGGGGGAGCGGCAGCGCAAGGCACTTGAGCAGCACGGCGGCGACCAGGGCGGGCTGGTGGCCCTGCTGTCCGGGGCCACTCCCGTGGAGGGGCCGGGCATCAAGCTGGTCGTGGACGACGCGAAGGAGACCGGTTCGGGGGATGCGGGGCCGCGCGGGAACAGCGGCTTCTCCGACACCGGCCGGGTGCGGGATCGTGACATGCAGCGGGTCGTCAACGGTCTCTGGCAGTCCGGTGCCGAGGCCGTGTCGATCAATGGGCAGCGCCTGACGATGCTCTCGGCTATCCGGGCGGCAGGCGACGCGATACTGGTCGACAACAAGCCCCTGGTGCCCCCGTACACGGTGCTGGCCGTCGGCGGCAAGGACCTCAACACGGCGTTCAACGACAGTGCGGACGGCCAGTACTTGCACGTACTGCAGGAGAGTTACGGAATTCGCACCAGCATGTCCGGCCAGGACATGGTGCGCCTGCCGGCCGCGCCGAGCCTGATCGTACGCGTCGCACAGCCGCAGACTACGGACGCGCCGAAGGGCGTGGACGGCACGGGGAAGACAGACAAGACGGAGAAGGGCACATCGTGATCGCCGTACTGGGCCTCGTCGTGGGAGTCGTGGTCGGATTGCTGGTCCGGCCCGAAGTGCCGGCGGTGGTCGAGCCCTACCTGCCGATCGCCGTCGTGGCCGCGCTGGACGCGGTCTTCGGCGGTCTGCGGGCCATGCTCGACGGGATCTTCGTGGACAAGGTCTTCGTCGTCTCCTTCTTGTCCAACGTGGTCGTGGCGGCTCTGATCGTCTTCCTCGGCGACAAGCTGGGCGTCGGCGCGCAGTTGTCGACCGGCGTGGTGGTCGTCCTCGGTATCCGCATCTTCTCCAACGCTGCCGCCATCCGGCGGCACGTCTTCCGGGCGTGACGCCGATGAGCGCGGAGGAGAAGGAAGAGCAGCCGCAAGCGGCGCACCACATCCACAAGGAGACGACCGGCCGGCAGCGGTTGTTGGCAGGGCTGTGGCCGCCGCGGATCACCCGGGCTCAACTGATCGTCGCCCTGCTGCTCTTCGGGCTGGGGCTCGGCCTTGCCATCCAGGTCAACTCCACCAGCGACAAGGGCGCCCTGCGCGGTGCGCGGCAGGAGGACCTCGTACGGATCCTGGACGAGCTGGACGACCGTACGCAGCGGCTGGAGGAGGAGAAGCAGCGGTTGGTGGCCCAGCGGAGCGAACTCGAGAGCAGCTCCGACCAGGCCGAAGAAGCACGCAAACAGACCCTGGAGAAGGAGCGTCAGCTCGGGGTGCTCGCCGGCACCGTGGGCGCACAGGGGCCGGGCATCACGCTGACCATCAGCGACCCACAGGGCGCGGTCGAGGCGGACCGGCTGCTCGACACCATCCAGGAGCTGCGGGCGGCCGGTGCGGAGGCGATCCAGATCAATGACGTACGGGTCGTGGCCAACACCTATTTCTCCGATGTGGACGGCGGCATCCAGATCGACGGGAAGAAGATCGCCGCGCCGTACAGCTTCAAGGTGATCGGGAAGCCGCAGGACCTGGAGCCTGCCCTGAACATTCCCGGCGGGGTTGTGCAGACCCTGGAGAAGGAGCAGGCCACGGCCGTGGTGCAGCGACTTGAGAAGATCGTCGTGGATGCCTTGCGACCGGCGAAGCGGCCTGACTACGCTCGGTCGTCATCCCAGAGACGCGGGGGCGAGTGAGCGTGGCCCGACACGGGCATGAGGTTGCGGGGGGTCGACGCATCAAGGACACGGTGCGTGGTGGAAACTGTCTGATGGCTTCGGACGTTGTACAAGTGTCCACGTCAGCAGGTTGTTGGTAGATGCAGGGTTTGTTGATGCAGGGTTCGTCCTGCCCCACGGGCGGGTCTGTTTCGGTCAAGGGGAATCGCCCGTGAAGTTGTTTGCGAAATTGTTCGGCAAGAGTGCACGAGACGACAGCGGCTCCCACACCGCGCGTCACCGTGCCCCGCGCCCGGGAGAGGCCGAGGAGCAGAGCGGCGAGCGTCCGCTCTTCCGGGACGAGGTCGGTGGCTCCGGCGCGTCGTCCGTTGACCCGGCCGGTCCCGGCCGCATAGGTTCCGGAGAACCATCAACCTCAGGTAGGGGTGGAGAGTTCCCGTCCGACCCGTACGCAACCAGCGCCCACCACGCGGGGCAGCCGCGGCAGGAGGATCCGTCCATGTCGGCCTTGCCGGTTTGTACGAGGTGCGGTCACCGCAACGCCGAGGCCAGCCGTTTCTGCTCCAACTGCGGTGCGCCGCTGCGGGGCGGCGTTGCCGCCGAGCGTCCCTCGGAGACCACGTCGACCATCTCGATCTCCGGGCTGGAGGCGTACGAGGCGGAGAAGACGGGCCAGACCGCTCTCCCGTCGCTGTCGCCCGAGGCCCAGGCCGCGGTCGACGCCCTCCCGCAGGGCGCGGCGCTCCTGGTGGTGCGCCGCGGACCGAACTCCGGGAGCCGCTTCCTGCTGGACGGTGAGCTGACCACGGCCGGCCGCCACCCGCAGAGCGACATCTTCCTCGACGACGTGACCGTCTCCCGACGGCACGTGGAGTTCCGCCGGGGTGCGGACGGCGGGTTCACCGTCTCCGACGTCGGCAGCCTCAACGGCACGTACGTCAACCGGGAGCGCATCGACGCGGTCCGGCTGGCGAACGGCGACGAGGTGCAGATCGGTAAGTACCGGCTGGTCTTCTACGCGAGCCGGCAGGGCGTCTGATCCCTTCAGGGAAGGTCCATGCTGCGAATCCCGACAGGCGGTGCCGTACGCGGTACCGCCTCAGCCGGCAGCCGGCTGATGAGCATCGGTTCGGTGCTCAGCCTGCTGCGTGAGGAATTTCCCGAAGTAACGATCTCGAAGATCCGCTTCCTGGAGGCGGAAGGGCTGGTCGAGCCGGAGCGCACGCCGTCGGGCTACCGGAAGTTCAGCCCCACGGACGTGGAGCGGCTCGCCCAGGTGCTGCGCATGCAGCGCGACCACTACCTCCCGCTCAAGGTCATCAAGGAACACCTGGACGCGCTGGAGCGGGGCGAGAAGGCCCAGCTGCCGTCCCCGGGCGGACCGCGCGAGCTGCTCGACGGCGTACCCGAGGTGGCCGCCGAGTCGCCGACTGTGGGCCGGATGGGTCGCGAGGAACTGCTGGCGGCCGCCGAGGTGGCGTCGAGCGATCTCGGCGAGTGGGAATCGTACGGACTGATCTCGCCGCTGCCGGACGGCGGCTACGACGCCGAGGCGGTCACCGTTGCGAAGATCGTGGCGGATCTGGGCCGCTTCGGCCTGGAACCGCGCCACCTGCGGGCCATGAAGGCCGCGGCGGACCGCGAGGCGGGGCTGATCGACAACATGGTCGCCCCGCTGCGCCGGCACCGTAACCCGCAGACCAGGGCGCACGCCGAAGCGACCACCAGGGAGCTTTCGGGGCTCACCGTACGACTGCATGCGGCGCTGGTACAGACGGCGCTGAGGTCCGGCTCGAACTGAGCCGGAACGGAGTGAACAGGAGCCCGACTACCCAAACCGGTCGGGCACGTCCTAGGGTTGCTGTGTGAACGAGCTCGACGTCGTAGGTGTCAGGGTGGAAATGCCCAACAACCAGCCGATCGTGCTCCTGCGTGAAGTGGGAGGCGATCGGTACCTTCCCATCTGGATCGGACCGGGTGAGGCCACGGCCATCGCCTTCGCCCAACAGGGGCTCGCGCCCGCCAGGCCGCTGACGCACGACCTGTTCAAGGACGTGCTCGAAGCGGTGGGCCAGGAGCTCACCGAGGTGCGGATCACTGATCTGCGGGACGGCGTCTTCTACGCCGAGCTGGTCTTCGCCAGCGGAGTGGAGGTCAGCGCGCGGCCGTCCGACGCCATAGCGCTGGCCCTGCGGACCGGAACGCCGATCTACGGCAGTGACGGTGTGCTGGACGACGCGGGGATCGCGATTCCCGACGAGCAGGAGGACGAAGTGGAGAAGTTCCGCGAGTTCCTCGATCAGATCTCGCCGGAGGACTTCGGTACCAACAGCCAGTGAGCTCGCAGCCCGGTCGGTTCACCCGACCGGGCTCGATGCTCTCCGGGATCGACCATCCGGCCGGTCCGACGGTGCTCGACGCGGAGGGTCTCGTCCGAGGTTTCAACCGGGCGTTCTCAGGGCATTCAAGTAGCCTTACCCCGAAGAGAGGCAGGGGAAACCACTCTCAGGGTGATTATCACCCGGCGTGCCGAGTGTGGCGATCGTTGACGCACCCCGGGTGACTGCCTACCGTCGACAAGGCAGGTCAAGGACGGAGGTCGGCGTGAGAATCAGCGGCGACGGTACGGCGACGGGCGGGCCGTATCCGCTCGGCAGTTCGGCCGACCCCACAGCAAGTCAGCACCCCGTCACGGCGGCTCGTGCCGCCGAAGCGGCCGACACGGTCGGATACAGGGGGCCCACCGCCTGCGCGGCTGCGGGCATCACGTACCGCCAACTGGACTACTGGGCGCGCACCGGGCTCGTCGAGCCGAGCGTGCGGCCCGCGTACGGGTCGGGGACCCAGCGGCTCTACAGCTTTCGCGACGTGGTCGTCCTCAAGATCGTCAAGCGCTTCCTGGACACCGGGGTCGCGCTGCAGAACATCCGGGCCGCGGTGCAGCACCTGCGGGCGCGGGGGTTCCAGGACCTGGAGCGGATGACGCTCATGAGCGACGGGGCGACCGTCTACGAGTGCCTGTCACCGGACGAGGTCGTCAAACTGCTCCAGGGCGGTCAGGGAATCTTCGGGATCGCCGTGGGCGTGGTGTGGCGGGACGTCGAGACGGCGTTGTCGCAACTGCACGGCGAGCGGGTCGACACCGGCGAGACGCTGATCGGGAACAACCCGGGGGACGAGCTGGCCCGGCGGCGCAACAAGGCCGGATGAGTCCGGTGGCGGCTGCCCGGCCGGGGCGCCGAGCGGCCCTCGCCGGGGCAGCCCCGGGCAACCGGCCCGGGTGCCCCTTGGCCGCGGTCCGCGGGGCGAGCGGCTGTTCCGGGCGATTGTCAGTGCCGTAGGGCAGCATCGTCGGTGTGAGAAGTGAGCCGACCGTCCTGCATCTCGACATGGATGCCTTCTACGCCGCGGCGGAGCAGGCGGCGAAGCCCAGCCTGCGCGGGAAGCCGGTCGTCGTGGGTGGGCTCGGGCCGCGCGGAGTGGTCGCCACCGCCTCGTACGAGGCGAGGCGCTACGGGGTGCACTCGGCGATGCCGATGGCGCAGGCGCGGAGGCTGGCACCCCACGCGGCCTATCTGATGCCGCGCTTCACCCTGTACCGGGCCGTCAGCGACCAGGTCATGGAACTGCTGGGACGGCTGTCCCCCCTGGTCGAGCCGCTGAGTCTGGACGAGGCCTTCGTGGACCTGGAGGCGGGCGGGTCGGCCGATGACGCGGAGTCGGCGCGCGCAGTAGGGGAACGTCTTCGCAAGGACATTCGTGCGATCACCGGGCTGAGCGCGTCGGTCGGACTCGCAGGTTCCAAAATGCTGGCGAAGATCGCCTCCGAGCGCGCGAAACCCGACGGGCTGATCGTCATCGAGCCGGGCACGGAGAGAGAACTGCTCGCGCCCGAGCCGGTACGGATTCTGCCGGGGGTCGGGCCGGCCACCGGGGACCATCTGCGACGGGCCGGGATGACGACGGTCGCGGACCTGGCGTCGGCAGGAGAGGACGAGCTCGTCCGGTTGCTGGGGAAGGCGCACGGCGTATCGCTGTACCGGATGGCGAGGGGCATCGACGACCGGCCGGTGGTGGCGGAGCGGGACGCGAAGTCCGTGTCGGTCGAGGACACCTTCGACATGGACCTGCACGACCGGGCGCGGGTGCGCAGCGAGGTGGAGCGGCTGGCCGAGCGGTGCGTGCAGCGGCTGCGGGGGGCCGGTCGGTCGGGGCGGACCGTGGTGCTCAAGGTGCGGCGGTTCGACTTCTCGACCTTGACGCGGTCGGAGACCCTGCGGGGGCCCACGGACGACCCCGCAGTGGTGCGGGAGGCCGCAGCGCGGCTCCTGGAGGGCGTGGACACCACGGGCGGGGTGCGGCTGCTGGGTGTCGGCGTGACGGGGCTGGCGGACTTCACCCAGGAGGACCTCTTCGCGCAGGCGGCGCGGGAGGCGGCGGACGGTGAACGGGGGATCGAGGGGGAGCGGTCGGTGGGGGCCGTACGGGGGGTGGAAGGCCCGCCGGGGAGCGGGACCGAGGAGGAGCCTCCGCGGAAGGGGACGCGGGGTCCGTTGAGGCCGGAGGGTGAGGTGGGGAAGGAAGCGGCGGGAGTCGGGGGGAGTCCCGGCGGAGGTGAGGCCGGGCCCGGTCCTCCTGTGCCGGGGGCTGCCCTGGGAGACCTGACCCCGGAGGCGGTCGCGGAACGGCGGTGGCACGCGGGGCAGGACGTGCGGCACGCCGTGTACGGGGCGGGCTGGGTGCAGGGAAGCGGGGTGGGACGGGTGACGGTGAGGTTCGAGGAGCCGGGGTCGGAGGGGCCGGGGCGGGTGCGGACCTTCCGGGTGGACGACGTGGAGTTGGAGGTGGGGGAGCCGTTGCCGTTGGTGGGGAGAGAGGGGTGAGGGGTGGGTGCGCTGCGGGGAGCGCCGGGGAGGGGCAGACGGACTGTGCGAAGGGGACGGGCGCAGTGGCGGGGTGGAGCAGGGCGTTCGCCTGAGGGTGGGGTAAGGGAGCGGGACGCTTCCGCGTGAGGTCCGCCTTCTTGCCCGCCCGTTTCGCCCCCGGGGGCGGCCCCGCCGCCCAAGGGGGCAGTGCAGGGTGGCGGGCCTTGCCGCTCAAGGGGATCGCGTGGGAGCGCGGCCCCGTCCTCCAAGCGGGTTGGCGTGGGGGCCGTCGCTCAGGAGGGCCGGCGTGCGAGCCGTTGTTCAAGGGGATGGCGCGCGAGCGCGGCCCCGTCGCCCGAGCGGGCTGGCGTGGGGGCGGTCGCTCAAAGGGGGCGGGGTAGGGGTCGTCGCCCAAGGGGCCCAAGGGGGCGGCGGAGGGGGCCGTCGCTCAAGGGGGATGCCGTGGGACGGCGCCGCGCCGTCAGCGGATTAGGGGGTTTCGTTGGCGAGGGTGCCGAAGTCCTGGTCGGGGGGTGCGGGTGCCGCGGCGGTGTGGAGGCCGTAGTGGCGGTAGAGCTGGAGCTCCTGTTCGGGAGAGAGGTGGCGGCCCACGCCGAAGTCGGGGGCGTCTTTGATCAGGGCCTTGTCGTACGGGATACGAAGGGTGTTGCCCACCAGGTCACTGGGTTCCAGGGGGACGAAGGCGTCCCTGCTGAAGAGGCCGGTGCGGACGGCGGCCCACTCCGGGACGCCGGTGGCGTCGTCCAGGTAGACCTCGTCCACTGTTCCGATCTTGGCGCCGTTGCGGTCGAGTGCCTTGCGGCCGATCAGGCTGCGCGGATCGATGTCGGTCTGCACGGTCCCTCCAACTGGTCGCCACTCCTGCTCGAACCCCCGTAAAGCACTACGAAAGAGCAGTTTTGAGAGCCTGGCCACTCGAGGACTCGGGAAGAGGGCGCGCTGGTAGGCTGGCGAAGGCTGCTGACCCCGTGCGGGAGAGTCCTCCGGTGCAATGTCCGGAGGCGCCGAAGGAGCAACTCCTCCCCGGAATCTCTCAGGCCCCTGTACCGCACGGACGAGGTCACTCTGGAAAGCAGGTCGGGTGACGGGCACGGCGTACGCCGGTGCGTGATTCGGCCTCACCGACGGTGAAAATCGGGGCGTCGATCGTGACGTTCCGGTGAAGCTCTCAGGTTGAGATGACAGAGGGGGAGGCCGTCCGGGTACCCGTGCCGTGGTGCCCCTCGCAGGTCGTGTCAGACCAGGAGGCCTTCCGCAGATGACCGCCAACCGTATTTCGCTCGAAGAGCTCGAACGTGGCATCCCCTTCGAGCAGCGTCACATCGGACCCGACGGCGAGGCGCAGGCCAAAATGCTTGCGCAGGTCGGTTACGGATCGCTGGACGAGCTGACCGACGCCGCGGTGCCGGACGCCATCCAGAACGCCGACGCGCTGGGGCTGCCCGACGCGCGCACCGAAGCCGAGGTGCTGGCGGAGCTGCGCACCCTCGCCGACCGGAACCAGGTCCTCGCCCCGATGATCGGGCTCGGGTACTACGGCACCTTCACTCCGCCGGTGATCCTGCGCAACGTCATGGAGAACCCGGCCTGGTACACGGCGTACACCCCCTACCAGCCGGAGATCTCGCAGGGCCGGCTGGAGGCGCTGCTCAACTTCCAGACCATGGTCGCCGACCTGACCGGCCTGCCGACCTCCGGCGCTTCGCTGCTCGACGAGGGCACGGCAGCCGCCGAGGCCATGTCGCTCGCGCGGCGCGTGGGCAAGGTCAAGAACGGTGTGTTCCTGGTGGATGCGGAAACGCTTCCGCAGACCGTCGCCGTGCTGCGGACCCGGGCCGAGCCGACGGGTGTGGAGGTCGTCGTCGCCGATCTGACGGCCGGAATCCCGGCCGAGGTGGCCGAGCGCGGCGTGTTCGGTGTGCTGCTGCAGTACCCGGGCGCCTCCGGAGCCGTCCGCGACATCAAGCCGGTGATCGAGCAGGCGCACGGGCTGGGTGCCGTCGTGACCGTTGCCGCCGACCTGCTCGCGCTCACCCTGCTGACGTCACCCGGTGAGCTGGGCGCGGACATCGCCGTCGGTACGACGCAGCGGTTCGGTGTCCCCATGGGCTTCGGTGGTCCGCACGCGGGGTTCATGGCCGTACGGGAGAAGTTCGCACGCAGCCTGCCCGGCCGCCTCGTGGGCGTGTCCGTGGACGCGGACGGCAACAAGGCGTACCGGCTGGCTCTGCAGACCCGTGAGCAGCACATCCGTCGTGAGAAGGCGACGAGCAACATCTGTACGGCGCAGGTGCTGCTCGCCGTGATGGCAGGGATGTACGCCGTCTATCACGGTCCGGAAGGACTCAAGGGGATCGCGCGGCGCACGCACCGCTACGCGTCGATCCTGGCCGAGGGACTGCGTGCGGGCGGCGTGGACGTCGTGCACGGACAGTACTTCGACACGCTGACCGTACGGGTGCCGGGCCGGGCCGCCGACGTGGTGGCCGCCGCCCGCGATCACGGCGTGAACGTACGGCTCGTGGACCAGGACCTGGTGTCCGTGGCTTGCGACGAGACCACCGCGCGCGCCCAAGTGGCGGCGGTCTGGGCCGCGTTCGGTGTCGAGGGCGACATCGAGGCGCTGGACGGCACCGTCGGCGAGGCGCTGCCCGAGGGCCTGCTGCGCACCGACGAGTTCATGGCCCACCCGGTCTTCCACCAGCACCGTTCCGAGACGGCCATGCTGCGGTACCTGCGCAGGCTCGCCGACCGCGACTACGCGTTGGACCGCGGCATGATCCCGCTCGGCTCCTGCACCATGAAGCTGAACGCGACCACCGAGATGGAGCCGGTGACCTGGCCCGAGTTCGGGCAGATGCACCCCTTCGCGCCGGTCGAGCAGGCCGCCGGCTACCTCACCCTCATCCGTGAGCTGGAGGAGCGTCTGGCGGAGGTCACCGGCTACGACGCGGTGTCCATCCAGCCCAACGCCGGGTCGCAGGGCGAGCTCGCCGGGCTGTTGGCCGTACGGGCGTACCACCGCGCCAACGGTGACGAGCAGCGCACGGTCTGTCTGATCCCGTCCTCCGCGCACGGCACGAACGCGGCGAGCGCGGTCATGGCCGGGATGAAGGTCGTCGTGGTGAAGACCGCCGACGACGGCGAGGTCGACGTCGAGGACCTGCGGGCGAAGATCGAGCAGTACCGGGACGAGCTGTCGGTCCTGATGATCACCTACCCGTCCACGCACGGCGTCTTCGAGGAGCACGTCGCCGACATCTGCGCGACCGTGCACGAGGCCGGCGGCCAGGTGTACGTCGACGGCGCCAACCTCAACGCGCTGGTGGGCCTCGCCAAGCCCGGCAAGTTCGGCGGCGACGTGAGCCACCTGAACCTGCACAAGACCTTCTGCATCCCGCACGGCGGCGGCGGCCCGGGTGTCGGCCCGGTCGGTGTGCGTGCGCACCTCGCCCCCTACCTGCCGAACCACCCGCTCCAGCCGTCGGCCGGCCCCGAGACCGGCGTCGGACCCATCTCGGCGGCGCCGTGGGGCTCCGCGGGCATCCTGCCGATCTCCTGGGCGTACGTACGACTCATGGGCGGCGAGGGCCTGAAGCGGGCGACGCAGGTCGCGGTGCTGGCCGCGAACTACATCGCCAAGCGTCTGGAGCCGCACTACCCGGTGCTCTACACGGGCCCCCACGGCCTGGTCGCGCACGAGTGCATCGTCGACCTGCGGCCGCTGGCCAAGGCGACGGGCGTGAGCGTGGACGACATCGCCAAGCGGCTCATCGACTACGGCTTCCACGCGCCGACCATGTCGTTCCCGGTCGCCGGCACGCTGATGATCGAGCCGACGGAGAGCGAGAACCTGGCCGAGCTGGACCGGTTCTGCGAGACGATGATCGCCATTCGCGGGGAGATCGAGAAGGTGGCGGGCGGCGAATGGCCCGCGGAGGACAACCCGCTGCGGAACGCACCGCACACGGCTGCCGCACTGGGCGGCGAGTGGACGCATGCGTACACCCGTGAGGAGGCGGTCTTCCCGGCCGGGGTCTCGGCGGCCGACAAGTACTGGCCGCCGGTGCGCCGGATCGACGGCGCTTTCGGCGACCGCAACCTGGTCTGCTCGTGCCCGCCGATGGACGAGTACGACAACTGACGGTCGACATGCGTGGGGGCCGGTTCGGAGTGGAAGCTCCGGGCCGGCCCCTTGTCGTGCGTAGGGTGTCGTGCGGTGCTGGTGCGAAGGGGCGCTCCTACGCGGCCTGGGCCACGTCGAGCGGACGGTGCGGGGCGATGATCTGCCCGTTGGGGAGCAGTTCGCCGGTGTCCTCGAAGAGGAGGACGCCGTTGCACAGCAGGCTCCAGCCCTGCTCCGGGTGGTGCGCCATCGGATGGGCGGCCTCCCGGTCGGCGGATTCGGCGGACGGGCAGGGTGGCTGGTGCTGGCACATGGCAGGGTTCTTTCGCTGCGTGGTGGTGAATGTGGTCCTGCGGCTTGAATCGGTGTTCACGGCCGCCCCCGTATCAGTTGGTCCGGTCCCAGTGTTGCCCCACGGGCGTCGTTCCGCAGGGATTTCACGGCAGCACTTCTCATTGGTTGAGGACGCGTCACCCGTGCGAGCGGTTCAGTCCAACTGCCCCCTCTCTTCGGGTGGTTCGGGGTGACCCAGGTGGACTAGTCCGGATGGGTCAGATGGCACGGCGGCGCCCCGCGGCCGAATGAACGGGAGCGGGGCGCCGGGACCTGTACCGATGTGTCAGGCGAGCTGGCCGAGAAGCGGCGCCGCGGAGGCCGGACGGACCCGCAGGGTCAGCACGGGCAACAGGTCGGCGACCGAGCCGGGACGGTGCGCGACGATGCCGGGCGGCGTGGGCGCCAGCGGGATCAGGACGTCCGAGGGCGCGGGCCCGTCGGTGGCGGTGTCGGACGTGGGGTCGCCGTGGAGCCACAGCGTCAGCATGTACAGGGCGGGGATGGACAGCAGACGCGGTTGGTAGCCGGCCGTCATGTTCTCGGCCTGGCGCAGCGCACGTTCGGTGGAGCTCAGATAGGGGCCCTCGAAGAAGTGGGAGAAGGTCCAGCCGTCGGGGGTCAGTACGGTGTCGGCGGCGGCAACCGCCCGGTCGCCGTTGCGGATCAGGAAGCGCCATCCGGTGAGGCGGGTGCGCGGCGGCCGGTCACCGGTGGCGATCTGGTCCCACACGTGGACGGGCAGCGGGAGTTCGGGGGTCAGTGGACCCGGCAGGGAACGCAGGGCCGGGGTGCGGGCGTCGCGCACGGCGGTGGGGGAGCCGAGTGCTGCGAGGACGCTGCGCAGGGCAGGCGCGGGAGCCGGGGGTACGTGCAGCGGCATGGTGGGTCGCCTCTCGCTCGGGAGACACGGTGATGCATGGGCGGTGCGGACGTCGCTGTCAGCGTTGCGGGGCTGGAGGGCCTTGGGCGATGGCCTGGCGTCAACTCTCTGCCTCGTTTTGCGGAGTTTATACGACACGTGTTCACACGGTGTTTCCGCTAGCTGCGGTGGAGATTGCCGACAAGGCGGTATCCGGCCTTGCGGGGAGGGGTGCCATGAGGTAAATGAGCCGATTGAGGAGGGAAATATTCGTCCATTCACGGAGGTTTTCCGCAAGAGCGGTCGGCTGGAACTCATCGGCGTTTTTTACCAGCCTCGTGAAGGTGGTACCTGCGTTCTGCGGCATGCCCGAGGAATGTGCCTGACGTAATCTGCGTCGAGGGTACTGCGTACCGGGCGCGAGCGGGGCGTTATGGATCTGTCGCCCGGGGCATCATCGACCGTGAACCACAGGACGCAGCGGCCGTTGCCGCGGGCTCCTCCAGGTCTAGGAAGGACGCTCCGATGGGTGAGAAGGTCGTGGCAGACGGATTTGATCTGTCGGACCGGCAGAGGTACCGGCGAAAGCTCCACGAGTGCCTGGAGGGACTCGGGAGGCTCTTGGACGAGAAGAGGTTCGACCGGCCGAAAAACCTGATGGGGCTGGAGATCGAGCTGAATCTCGCCGGGGCGGACGGGATGCCGAAAATGATGAATGCGGAGGTCCTGGAACGCATCGCGAGCCGTGATTTCCAGACCGAGCTCGGCATGTTCAACCTGGAGGTGAACATTGTTCCGCACCGGCTCGGCGGCCGGGTTCTCGACCAATTGGCGGAGGAACTGCGGACGGGTCTCGGCTATGCGCACCGGAAGGCCGCCGAGGTCGATGCGGGAATCGTGATGATCGGCATCCTGCCCACACTCGGACGGGACGATCTGGTGCACGCGAACCTCTCGGACGTCGACAGGTACGCGTTGCTGAACGATCAGATCGTGGCGGCCCGGGGCGAGCACTTCCAACTGGACATCGAAGGCGTCGAGCGCCTGAACTGCACGTCTGCCTCGATCGCACCGGAATCGGCATGCACGTCCGTGCAGTTGCACCTTCAGGTGACACCGGGGCGGTTCGCCGACGTGTGGAACGCGGCGCAGGCGATCGCCGGCGTACAGATCGCGGTGGGGGCCAACGCGCCGTTCCTGTTCGGACAGGAGCTGTGGCGGGAGTCTCGGCCGCCGCTGTTCCTCCAGGCCACCGACACCCGGCCGCCGGAGCTCGTCGCCCAGGGCGTACGGCCGCGGACCTGGTTCGGCGAGAAGTGGGTGGAATCGGCGTACGAACTCTTCGACGAGAACCTGCGGTACTTCCCCGCCCTGCTGCCGATCTGCGACGAGGAGGAGCCCCTGCGGGTGCTCGACGACGGAGGGGTGCCGTCCCTCCAGGAGCTGGTGCTGCACAACGGGACCGTCTACCGGTGGAACCGTCCGGTGTACGGGGTGGCCGACGGGGTGCCGCATCTTCGGGTGGAGAACCGGGTGCTGCCGGCCGGCCCGACGGTGACCGACGTGATCGCGAACGCCGCCTTCTACTACGGGCTGGTGCGGGCCCTGGCCGAGGACGCCAAACCGGTGTGGCGGCGGATGGCGTTCGAGGACGCGGAGGCGAACTTCGACGCGGCCTGCCGGTACGGGATCGACGCGGAGCTGGTGTGGCCGCGGGCGGGGCGGGGCGCGGGGACGCAGAAGGTGGCGGCGGTGAAGCTGGTACGCGACGAGCTGCTGCCGCTGGCGGCGGCGGGGCTGGACGCGTGGGGCGTGGAGGCGGCGGACCGGGACCGGTACCTCGGAGTGATCGAGGAGCGGTGCCGGCGAAAGGTGAACGGGGCTTCCTGGCAGGTGGACACCTACCACCGGGCCGTGGAGGCGGGGCTGGAGAGGGAAGCGGCTCTCGCGGCGATGACGCGGAGGTACGGGGAGTTGATGCGGGAGGGAGAGCCGGTGCACTTGTGGCCGGTGGGGTTTCCGGGCCAGGGGTGAGGGCGCGGGTGCGCAGGCGGAGCGGGGCTCCTGCGAGCGGTGTGGCGCTTGGTGCGTGGCGCGGAGGGCCCGGCGTGCGGTGAGGGGGCTTGGCGTGCGGTGAAGGGCCCGGCCGTGCGGTGTGGGGCTTACGGCGCGGGGGCGGACCGTGGTGTGAGGGACGGCGTCCGCCGGGGGCCCGCGGCGGACGCCTGGGGGGCCGCCCCTTGCCCACCCGTTCCACCCCGGGGGCGGCCCTGCTGCCCAAAGGGCTACGGGTGGGGCAAGCTGGGGTGCTGCTGCGCGTATGAGGCAGAACCACACAGCTGGAGGTTGGAGTGCAGGCGGATGCGGGGCGTGCGGCCGGTAGAACGCCCGAGGGGCCGGTTCCGCAGCTCGGACAGCCGCTGACCAGGCGGGTGTGGGGGACCGAGGTGGTCCTCGTGCTGGCGCTCTCGTTGGGCGCGAGCGGGGTGTCCGCCCTGATCAGGTTCATCGGGGCGCTGACGAGGCCGGGCGGGCTGAAGGACCAGGCGGCGAACCTGAACAGCTCCGCCGCCCCCGGGAGGCCGTGGCTGGATCTGGCCTGGCAGCTGTTCGGCATCTCGACCGCGCTGGTGCCGGTGGCGCTGGTGGCGCACTTCCTGCTCCGGGAAGGGAGCGGCCTGCGTGCGCTCGGGTTCGACGGGACGCGACCGTGGTCCGACCTGGGCCGGGGGACGCTGGTCGCCGCGGGGATCGGGAGCGCGGGGCTTGCCTTCTACCTGGCAGCCAACGCGAGCGGGTTCAATCTGACGGTGGTGCCGGAGTCACTGCCGGAGGTGTGGTGGAAGTACCCGGTGCTGATTCTGTCGGCGGTGCAGAACTCCGTACTGGAGGAAGTCCTTGTCGTCGGGTATCTGCTGCGCAGGCTGGGGCAGTTGGGGTGGTCCCCGACGGCGGCGCTCGTCGCCAGTTCGGTGCTGAGGGGGTCCTACCACCTGTATCAGGGAGTGGGCGGCTTCATCGGGAACGTGGTGATGGGCGTGGTCTTCGTCCTGCTGTACCGGAAGTGGGGGCGGGTGGGGCCCCTGGTGGCTGCCCACGCGCTGCTCGACATCGGGGCCTTCGTGGGGTACGCCGTGCTGGCGGGGAAGGTGGGGTGGCTGCCCACCCTCTGAGGCGCCAGGGGCTGAGTGTTGGGGTACGGCCCCGGCCGGGGCCCATCGGCCGGGGCCCATCGCCCGGGGCCCGATGGTGGGGCAGGTCTCGAAGCGCGGACCGTCGGCGGCTCCGACTCCGGGCGTCCGGGGGTGCGGTGCACCCCCGGTGAGGCCGGTCAGAGGGAGATCAGGAGTTCGCCGTCGAGGACGGTGACCGCGTGGCCCGTGAGGTGCGTGCGGTCGCCGTGCAGGGCCGTGCGGACCAGGCCGGTACGGGTGCCGCCCTGGAAGCCGGTGAGTTCGCTGCGGCCCAGGCGGGCGGACCAGAAAGGCGCGAGGGCGGTGTGGGCACTGCCTGTCACCGGGTCCTCGTCGATGCCGACGGCAGGGAAGAAGCCTCGGGAGACGAAGTCGTAACCGCGCGAAGGGTCTTCGGCGGCGGCCGTCGTGATGAAGCCCCGGCGGGAAAGGGCGGCAAGCGCCCTCAAGTCGGGGGCGAGGGCGCGTACTTCCCGCTCGGAGCGGAGCTCCACGAGGTAGTCGCCGACGTTGTCGCCCGTGTAGTGGACCGACAAAGGGGCCGCGCCGAGGGCTTCGGCGAGGGAGGCGGGCTCCTCCGCAGGGAGGAGCGGGGCGGTGGGGAAGTCGAGCGTGAAGGCTCCGTCGGGGCGGGCGGTGGAGGTGAGGATGCCACTGCGGGTGGCGAAGCGGACGAGGGCGGGCGAGGCGGCACCGGTGGCCGTGCGCGTGGTGCGCAGGACGTGGGCCGTGGCGAGGGTGGCGTGGCCGCACATGTTCACCTCGGCGGTGGGGGTGAACCAACGGAGCGCCCAGTCGGCGTCCGTGTCGCCGCCCGGTGCGAGGGGGTGGGCGAACGCCGTTTCCGAGAGGTTGAGTTCGGCGGCCACGTGCTGGAGCCACGCGTCGTCGGGGAAGGCGTCGGCGTCCTCCAGGAGGAGGACGGCGGCCGGGTTGCCGTGGAAGGGAGTGTCGGTGAAGGCGTCAACGGTGCGGATGCGCATGAAGGGGAGCCTAGGGAGAGGGAACACGGAGGCGGCAGGGCCAATCCGGGGCAGGTGGACCCGGGTGGGGAGCGGGGGAGTGGTGAGGGCGGGAGGAGACGTCGTTCGGTAGGGGGAAAGTACACCCCCAATGGGTGGTTGGGGGAGGAGTGTTGGGTTTTGCGGCGTTAGGGTGCTTCGGTCGTTGTTGGGCTGAGGAGGCGTTGTGGCCGTATTCATGTTGCAGTTGGCCGAAGGTGTGGACGATGTGGTCGAGGCGCAAGCCGCCGGTCGTACCAAGTCCGGGGAGATCGTGCTGGAGTCGGCCGACGAACGCGGGAACCCGGTGCGGATCCGGACCTACCGGCCCGACGCCGTGACGGCGGTTTTCCGCCGGGGGCCCGGCGATTCGGGGAGCTACGGATGGATTCCGCAGCCGGTGAGCGGAACGTGGTGGTGTTACTGAAACGACCGTGCGGCCGGCCGGCCCCGTCGGTCGGTGCAGCGCGCCGCCGGGAAGACTCCGCGCGATGTGTGCGCGTGGCGATGCGCGATGCGCGATGCGCGCGCGTGGCGACGTAGACGTAGGGGAGCGAGTGCGCCCGGCCGGTAACGGGGCGGACCGGTGGCGGGCCCTTCGGCAATGGCGCACGAGGTCCTTCGCGCGGGTGAGGCGTGCGGCCGCGGCCGCCCCGCCGATGGAGGCCGCCTCGCCCCTCGGTGTTGACCAGGGGCGGGATCGCACGGTCGCCAGTTGCGGCCGTCGCCCGTTCCTTCCGTCCGGCGTCGTCCCGGAATCGCCCCACGCAGCCTCCGCAGCCCGGACGCTCGGCTGACGGGAGGTCAGGACCGATGGCCTCCTCCGGAAGGATGAGGAGCCGGGAGGCGGGGCCCACCCTTTGTGGGATGCACGAATGCTTCCCTGCGTGGATGTTCCGGCGAGCCTCCGCTGATGGGGTGGAGGGGTGCAGCACAGCCACGCCCGAAGGGCCTCCGGCGCCCCGGGGGCCGTCCCTCGGAGCACAGACGTCGAGACCGGACTCACCGCCGAGATGGCCACGGTGGTCGCCGGTGCGCGCCGACGGGCGCAGCGGGACGGTGATCGGCAGATCGACACCGCTCATCTGCTGCACTCCCTGATGGAGACGGACCCGGAGGTGCGGGACGCGTTCGAGGGCGGGCCGCAGGTGGCGCGGGTGCTCGGATACCTGGTACAGCGCAGCATCGGGTACGGGCTGCGCTGGCAGACAGGGGCCGAGGGCGGGGGCGGCAACGGCGCGACGGGGATGACGGGCTGGTCGCCGGCCGCCGTGACGGCGATGGAGGCCGCCCTGGAGCGGGCGGCGGCCCGAGACGCCCCGAAGGCCGTGGGTACCGACCTGCTGGCCGCGCTCGCCGCCGATCCGGACTGCCGAGCCGTGGAGGTGCTGCGCCGGGCGGGAGTCGACGCCTCGTCGCTGGCGGGCCGGTTGCACGCCGGTGCCGGAAGGCACGTGGAGGAGGACGAGGGCGGGCACGACGGCCCGCCGTCTCGACAGGTGTCATGCGGATGACGGTCCTGACTTCACCTGGCATGATGTGCCGATGCGCGTTCAGGGGAGAAGCGTCGGACTGGGGCTCGCCCTGGCGTCGGCGCTCGCATTCGGTGGATCAGGGGTCGCGGCCAAGCCGCTGATCGAGGCAGGGCTCGACCCGTTGCACGTGGTGTGGCTCCGGGTGGCCGGGGCGGCGCTCGTGATGCTGCCCGTCGCCTGGCGCCACCGCGATCTCGTACGCCGCAAACCCGCCCTGCTCGCGGGCTTCGGACTGCTCGCGGTGGCCGGTGTGCAGGCCTTCTACTTCGCTTCGCTGTCCCGGATTCCGGTCGGAGTGGCCCTGCTCGTCGAGTACTTGGCGCCCGCGCTCGTGCTGGGCTGGGTGCGGTTCGTGCAGCGTCGGCCGGTGACGCGGGCGGCGGCCCTGGGCGTGGTGCTCGCGGTGGGCGGACTCGCCTGCGTGGTCGAGGTCTGGGCGGGGCTCAGCTTCGACGTGCTGGGACTGCTGCTCGCGCTGGGCGCAGCCTGCTGCCAGGTGGGCTACTTCGTCCTGTCCGACCAGAGCGGGGAGGGCGACGACTCCGCCGACCCGTTGGGCGTCATCGCGTACGGGCTGCTGGTGGGCGCGGTGGTGCTGACCGTGGTGGCGCGGCCGTGGGGGATGAAGTGGGAACTGCTCACCGGTTCCGTCGACATGGGCGGCAGCGGGGTGCGGGCCTGGCTGCTGCTCGGCTGGATCGTCCTGGTGGCGACCGTGCTCGCGTACGTCACCGGCGTCGTCTCCGTACGGAAGCTGTCACCGCAGGTGGCGGGGGTGGTCGCGTGTCTGGAGGCGGTCGTCGCGACGGTGGCGGCCTGGGTGCTGCTGCGGGAGCACCTGTCCCTGCCCCAGATCGTGGGCGGAGCCGTGGTGCTGATCGGCGCGTTCATCGCGCAGTCGTCGACGCCGAAAGCGGCGGGCGGCGGGCCGGCGGCCACCGGCCCCGGGAGTCCTGGCGGCGCATCGGGTGACGGTCCGGGCGAGGGCGGGGTCCAGGATGCGGAAAGGGCGTTGTCCGCAGGCCGGACCACGCCGTAGGGTGACGATCATGATGCGCAGGAACGTACTTCCGCCCCCCGCCGCTCTCTAGCGCGCGGCCGGCCCACTGAGGACGAAGACCGGGCTCGGGCAGTCCCCGAGCGGCTCGTCGCTGCCCGCGCGCGGCTCGGCGAGGACCTTCCTGTCTTTCTTCTTCACGTGGAGACGTGCGTGTCTGCTTCTGTGCTGTCCGTCGGGCGTGGCCTGACGTATCTGATCGTCGCCGGATTCGCCTGGGGCACGGCGGGGGCCGCCGCCTCGCTGGTGTACGGCGTCAGTGACCTCGGACCACTGTCGCTGTCGTTCTGGCGTTGTGCGGGCGGGCTGCTGTTGCTGCTCGCCGCCCGGGGGTTCCTGCGCGGCGGTTCCGTCAGGGGGCGGGCCGGGGCCCGCGAGCCGAGGGGTCGGCGAGCGGTGCGGGTGCTGTCCACCGGGATCGCGTTCACCGTCTTCCAGAGCGCCTACTTCGCGGCCGTCCAGGACACCGGGCTCGCCGTTGCCACCGTCATCACCCTGGGCGCCGGGCCGGTGTTCATCGCGCTCGGCGCGCGGGTGCTGCTCGCCGAGCGGCTCGGTGCCGGCGGGATCCTCGCGGTGGCCGGGGCGCTGGCCGGGCTCGGTGTGCTGACGCTGGGAGGCGACAGCGGAACGGTACGACCCTCCGGCGTACTGCTGGCCCTGCTGTCCGCGGCGGCGTACGCGGTGATGACGCTGCTGACCCGGTGGCTCGGCCGGGACGGCGACGGAGCCGACCCGGTCGTGACCACCGCCTGGTCGCTCGCCGTCGGCTCGGTGTGCCTGCTGCCGCTGGCAGTGGGCGAAGGACTGCTGCCGCAGACCGCGCAGCTCGGCTCGCTGATCGGGATGCTGGTGTACATCGCCGCCCTGCCGACGGCCCTGGCCTACGTGCTCTACTTCGCCGGCGCGGCCGTCGTACGGTCCGCGACCGTGTCCGTGATCATGCTTCTGGAGCCGGTGAGCGCCGCCGTCATCGCCGTCGCCCTCCTCGACGAGCACCTGACGGCGGCCACCGTCCTGGGGACGCTGCTGCTGCTCGCGGCGGTGGCGGGCCTGGCGTACGGGGAGGCCAGGGAGGCCGCCCGGCTGCGCAGGGAGGCCCTGGTCCTCCGACCGGTCGGCAGCCGTTGAGCGGTCTCCGGCGCTCGGCCCGGCCGCCGTCGTGTTCCCCGGGCCGCCGTGCCGTTCAGAGCGCGGCGAGATAGGCGGGCAGGGGGACGGAGGGGTCGAGGTCGTCGGCGGGGACCGGTGTGCCGTGACCCCGGGTGAGCGGGAGGACGCCGGTCCAGTACGGAAGGGCCGCGTCCTTGGGCTCGTCGTTGGGGCCGCCGGTGCGGACCTTGGCCGACACCTCGTCCAGGTCCAGACGCAGTACGGCAGTGGCGGCCAGCTCCTTCGCGTTCGCGGGGCGCGAGTCCTTCGAGCGGCCGGGGACCACATGGTCGACGAGGGCGTCGAGGGCGATGCGTCGCTCGTCCACGTCCACGACCGGGCGGGCGGTGCCGAGGACCACCACGGAGCGGTAGTTGATCGAGTGGTGGAAGGCGGAGCGGGCCAGGACCAGGCCGTCGACGTGGGTGACGGTCAGGCAGACCTCGATCCCCGGAGCCTCCTCGGTGCGCCCGGCGGCACGCAGTGGGCGCGAGCCCGTCGAACCGTGCACGTACAGGCTGTCGCCCCGGCGGGCGTAGAGGGTCGGCAGGACGACCGGCGCGCCGTCGCGGACGAAGCCGAGGTGGCAGACGTAGGCCTCATCGAGTATGGACTGCACCAGTTCGCGGTCGTAGGAGGCGCGTTCGGGGGAGCGGGTCGGAATCGTGCGGTCGGTGCGGGCGTAGGTGTCGGAAGGAGGGACGCCGGGAACGGACCCGCGGGCGGGTTCCTGGGCGGTGGCGGGGCTGCTGTCCTGCATCGCGCTCTCCATTGCACTAGTGCATACTGTTGTTTGTGCTAGGAGATTATCGGATCAGTGGTCGGCGTGCAGCAGAGATTTCGGCGAGCGTGGAGCGGGCGGTGGGCGCCGGCGCCTTGGCGCCGGGCCAGCTGCTGCCCCCGATGCGCGAGTTGGCGGTGGAACTCGGGGTCAACCCCAACACCGTGGCGTCCGCGTACCGGACGCTGCGGGAGCGCGGGGTCATCGAGACGGCCGGCCGACGGGGAAGCCGCATCCGGGCCCGGCCGGTCAGCACGGCGCGGGACTCGGTCCGGGTGGACGTCCCGGCGGGAGTGCGCGATCTGTCCCTGGGCAATCCGGACGCCTCGCTGCTGCCGTCGCTGCGGGACTCGCTGGTGTGGGCGGCCGAGCGCGCCGACGAACGACCTGGACTGTACGGCGAGGACGCCGTCGACCCGGAGTTGGCGCGACTGGCCCGCGCGGAGTTCGACACGGCAGGCGTCCCCGGCGGGCCGGTGGCGGTGGCTTCCGGCTCCCTGGACGCGATCGAGCGGGCGCTCGCCGTGCACCTGAAACCGGGGGACGCGGTCGCCGTGGAGGACCCGGGGTGGCGCGCGATGCTCGACCTGGTGCCCGCGCTCGGACTGCGGGCCGTCCCGGTGGCCGTGGACGACGAGGGTCCGCTGCCGCACGCGGTGGAGCGGGCGCTGCGGGACGGGGCGCGTGCGCTCGTCGTGACGGCCAGGGCGCAGAACCCCACGGGGGCCGCGGTGAGTTCGGGGCGAGCCCGGGAGCTGCGGGCGGTGCTCGCGGCGTACCCGACGGTGCTGGTGGTCGAGGACGACCACGGGCACGGAATCGTGGATCTTCCGGTGCATCCCGTGGTGGCCGGCGAGGAACGCGGCGGCCCGTGGCTGTTCGTGCGGTCGGTTTCGAAGGGCTACGGGCCGGATCTGCGGGTCGCGGTGGTGACCGGGGACGCGGAGACGGTGGACCGGGTGCGGGGGAGGCAGCGGCTCGGACCCGGGTGGGTGAGCCTGCTGCTGCAGCGGGCGGTGGTACGGCTGTGGCGGACGGGGGCCGTCGACACGGCGGCTGTGGCGCGGTCGTACGGGCAGCGGCGGGACGCGTTGATCGCGGCGCTGGCGGAACGGGGGGTCGCGGCGCACGGGCGGAGCGGGATGAACGTGTGGGTGCCGGTGGGGGACGAGACCGGGGTGGTGGCGCGGATGCTGCACGCGGGGTGGGCGGTGGCCCCGGGGGCGAGGTTCCGGGTGGCGGCGGGGCCGGGGGTCCGGGTGACGGTGTCGGGGCTCGGCGCGGACGCGGGCGACATCGTGCGGGTCGCGGATGCGGTGGGGGCGGCGGTGGGGCCGGGGGTCGCGGGGCGGCGGTACGAGTGAGGAGGCCGGGGAGCGAGTTCTGTCAGGAATGGGCTGCTGCTGACACTGTGGTGAGGAGCGTCGAGCCGCCGTTCGTCCATGTGGTGTGCGAGCGCGCGACACAACTCCTCCTGGTAGCAACGGGGTTGCGGAGGCGGGGCGCACCCGGCCCGGACGCGGTCCGGTGCTGGACCGCGTACGGATCGTTCCCGTACGGCACGCGAGGCGACGGCGCGTGTACGCGGCGTGGCGGGCGCGCGGACGCCGAGCGGCGGCCGAGGGTCCGGGCGGCCGTGGGCGTGCTCGCCGAGGCGGGAGCGCGCGTGTCGAGGTGACGCCGTGAGGACGGCGGGGCGGGGTGCGCGGGGTTCGGTCCCCCGGGGGCGCTCAGAGAGCGGCCAGTTTGCGGAAGTCCCAGGAGACGACCGATTCCGGCGCCAGACGCAGCCAGGCGTGGCGGCCGTCGTGCGGCATCTCGTCGAGGTGGAAGTACTTCGCGGCGAACAGGGCCTCGGGGCCGTCGAGTTCGGGGCATGGCTCGCCCGTACGGGGGGCCTCGCCGACGAAGGTCGCGGTGCCGGTGAGCTCGACGCCGCGCAGATCCGCGTACTGCGTGCCGTCGTCCACCACGACGGCGATGCGCGGATCCTTGCGGAGCTGTGCCCAGCGGCGGCTGCGGGTGATCGAGTACAGCCACAGTGACGTGCCGTCCCAGACGAACCACAGAGCGCCGACGTGCGGGGCGCCGTCCGCCGAGACGGTGGCCACCCGGCAGGTGCGCTGCTCCGTGAGGTAGGTGTCGCGTTCGGCGTCGCTCATCATGATGCGGCGCCCGCGGCGCTGCGTGCCGTTCTGTGTCATCACGGAGCCCCTGGGGCGAAGGAGTTGATGTGGCGTCAGGAAGCATGCGTGCTCTTCCTCCGGTACGCAATGGCCGTTAGTCTCGCGCGCGTTCGCGGGGAGCCAGGAGCGGAGGGACGTCGCCATGCCGTCGCAGCGACTACTCGCGGGAGAACTGGTCCCCCAGACGACCGTGCTGCTCACCGTGGAGTGCCAGGAAGGGGTCGTGGGCGAGCACGGAGCGCTGCCCGAACTAGCCTCGCAGGCACGGGAGTCCGGCGTACTGGAGAACGTGGCACGACTGGTGGACGCGGCCCACCGGGCCAGGGTGCAGGTGATGCACGCGGTCGCCGAACGGCGGCCGGACGGGCGCGGCGCGAACCGCAACGCGCGGCTCTTCCGGGCGGCGGAGCGACTGCCCGTGCAGCAGGTGACCGGGACGTCGGCGGTACGGGTGGCGGCCCCCATCGAGGTGGCGGAATCCGACTTCGTCGTGCGGCGGCTGCACGGGCTGTCGCCGGTGGCGGGAACCGGGGTGGAGGCGATGCTGCGGAACCTCGGCTGCCGCTCGGTGGTGGTGTCGGGGGTCTCGGTGAACGTGGCGGTGTCGAACGCCGTGTTTGACCTCGTCAACGCGGGGTTCGGAGTCGTGGTGGCGAGGGATGCCGTGGCAGGGGTGCCGAGGGAGTACGCGCAGGCGGTGGTGCGGTACTCCCTGGCGCTGGTGGCGGAGGTGGTGTCGACGGGGGACATCGTGGCGTGCTGGGAGCGGGGAGGGAGGTGTGGCCCCGGGTGAGGCCTCCGCTTGTGTGTGGTCGCTGGGGGTGCGAGGGCGGGGATCAGGGGCGGGGCGGCTGAGTGGCGGAGGTGGTGTCGGCGGGGATGTTGCGGCGTGCTGGGAAGGGGAGGGGGTGGGGTTCCGGTGTTGCGTCCGGTTCCGGGGTCGCTGAGGGTGTGAAGGCGGCGAGGATCAGCGGAGGGGCGGTTGAGTGGCGGCGGCGGTGGCGGTGCGGATCGACTGGCGGATCTCGTCGAGGGGCTTGGACGGGGCGTAGACCGTGAGGGCCGCGGGAGACTTGGCGAGGTGGAGCGTGTCGGGCGCGGGCGTGGTCTCGCCGTCGTGGGCGAGGAGGTCCACCTGCGCGAGGCCGGTCAGCGAGAGGCGTTCGACGCGTTCGGCGCGGAAGACGTGGGACCGGCCGAGGGCACCGGCCAGGGCGGAGATCACCAGGCGGGTGCGGGCCAGCCGGGCCTCGGCGTCGACGGTACGGACGTCCAGCAGGCCGTCGTCGAGCCGGGGGCGGTGCGTGGGCGCCAGCCCGTCCGGCAGGTAGCGGCCGTTGCCCGCGAACAGCAGCCACAGCGACCGCCGTTCGCCGTCGAGTGTGATGTCGAGCGGGGTGGCGTCGCGCAGGACGCCGAAGAGGGAGAGGGCAGCGGCGGGCCACTTCCCGAGACGCCCCTCCCACTGCTCCCGTCGGCGCACCAGCTCGGGGTAGAGGCCGATGCTGAAGGTGTTCACGAAGTCCGTGACGCGTGCGCCGTCCCCGTCCGTGACCTGGGCCAGGTCCACCCGTACCGCCTCGCCGTACTGGACCGCGTGCGCGGTGTCCTCGAACGTGGTGGTGCCCGCGTCCAGGGCGAAGTGGTTCAGGGTGCCTCCGGGGAAGACCGCCAGCGGGAGACCGGCGCGCGCGGCTCGTGCCGCCGCCGCGCTCACCGTGCCGTCGCCTCCGCAGACGCCCAGGACCCCGGCCCGCTCACCCGCCCGTGCCACCGCTTTGTCCAGGACGCCCATGAGGTCGTCGCCCGTGCCGCAGGTCATGATCTCGGCTTCGGGGAGGAGCAGCCGCAGGTGTTCGCGGGCGGGCAGCCGACCCGGAACGCCCTTGCCCGAGCCCGGGTTGACCACCACGACAAGCCCCTCGCCGCGGGGCAGCGCGGGCGCCTCCACCCGGGTGCGACCGTCGCGTACGTACGCGGGGCGCGGCGGCCACCAGTGACAGGTGACGGCCGCGGCGGCCACGCCCAGCGCACATCCGGCGAGCACGTCACCCGGGAAGTGCACGCCGACGTAGACCCGGGAGAAGGCCACCGCGGCGGCGGCCGGCGCGAGCAGCGCACCGTACCGGGGCGCCTCCAGCGCCACCCCGGTGACGAAGGCCGCCGCCGAGGCCGAGTGGCCGGAGGGGAAGGAGGACGTCCAGGGGGCCCTCGACGGGCGCCGGACGAACGGGACGACCTCGAAGGCGGGCCGGTTGCGGCGTACCGCGAACTTGGCGACCGCGTTGGTGGTCAAGGACGCCAGGGCGAGCGAGCCCACGCCGCGGCGGGCCGCACGCCGGGCGGCCGGACCGCCGACCGCGGCCAGGACCGCCGCCGTGCCGAGCCACAGCCGGCCGTGGTTCGCTGCGGTGGACAGGGCGGGCAGGACCCGGTCCGCGCCGGGGATATGGGCGGCGGCCACCTTGTCGAACCAGCGGTGGTCGATCCTGCTGAGGCGCGTCATGTCACTTGCGTACCCGGTGACGGGGCGATAAGCCCGCTGGAGGGGGCCGAGCGGGTGGAGCACGGTGCGGGACCCGCGGTGGGTGCGCGCGGGTCCCGCTGCGTCGCGCCGCCGGGGCGGGGTGACCGCGGCGCGTGTCCCCGTGCCGTGCGGGCTCCCTCCCCTCGGCCGGGCCGGGTACGGCCGCCCCCCGGGGCCGCCTCCTCCCCGGCCGACCCCGGGCCGTGAGGGTTCCCTCCCCTCGGCCGGGCCGGGTACGGCCGCTCGGCCGAGCCCTGGCCGCCCCCCGGCCGCCCTCTGGACTCCCCGGCCGCTCCCTGACCGACCCCTGGCCGCCCCCGGCCGACCCCCGCCCGCCCGGTGAGGTCGCCGCCGGTCGGTTTCCGTCGCCGACCCGGTCAGCCCTTCCTGGGGCCTGCGGTCCAGACGGTTCCCCGCGCCTCGTACTCCAGCATGGCCTCCAGGCCGAGGGCGGCGTCGACGCCCAGTTCGCGTTGGACCAGGCGCAGAGCGAGCTCCAGGCCGGAGGTGACCCCTCCGGCGGTGACGAGATCGCCGTCGTCGACGACGCGGGCGTTCTTCAGGACCCCGCCCTGCTTTTCGAGGTCGGCCTTGGCCCGGTGGTGGGTGGTGCAGGGCCGGCCGCGGGTCAGGCCGGCGGCGGAGAGCAGCATCACACCGGTGCACAGGGCGCTGATGGTCAGCCCCGGCCGCGGAGCCCGCGCCAGTGCCCGGGGGAGGGCGCCCCGCTGGATCTCCGCCCATACACCGGGGTCCTCGCGACGGGCGTAGCCCCCGCCGGGGACGACCAGGAGGTCGGCCTTCTCCGGGGCCCAGGCGTGGTCGGCGCGCAGTCGGGTGCCGTAGGCGGCGGTGACGGTACGGGGGCCGTCGAGCGCCACGTAACGGACGTCGACGTCGCGGTCGGTGAAGTGGTCGGACGCGGCGAACACCTCGTAGGGGGCGGCGAGATCGAGTTCCTCCACCCCGTCGAAGAGCACCACGTGCACGCGGAGGGGGGCGGCGTCGGCGCGCCGGGGCGCGGCACCGGTGCTCGCGGTGGCGAAGGATGCGGGGGCGCCGGTGGCAAGTCCGGTGACGCCGACGGTGGTTGCGGTGCGCAGGAGGGTACGTCGCTTCACGGAGGGTCTCTTTCTGGGCGGTCGGTTGGGAGCGGAAGGTCAGTGGACGAGCGGTTCGTCGGAGAGGTAGGGGGGCGCCGGGTCGTACTGGAGTTCGCGCCGCACGGCACGGGCGTGGTCCCGGCCGTGCAGGTGGCCGACGAGCCACAGGGCGCTGTCGATTCCGGCGGACACGCCCTGGCTGGTGAGGAGGCCGCCGTCGACGACGTAGCGCGGCGCGGACAGCACCGTCACGTCCCCGCGGGCCGCAAGTGCCGCCTCGTACCGCCAGTGCGTGGCCACCCGACGGCCGCGGGCGGGTCCGGCGGCGTGCAGGAGGAAGGCGCCGGTGCAGACGCCGACGACCCAGTCGGCCCGCGCGGCCCGGTCGGCGATCCAGCCGGTGACGCGGGGATTGTGCGGTTCGGTCTCGCGGGCCCCGGAGCCGCCGGGGACGAGCAGGACGTCCAGGGGCGGGTGTTCGTCCAGGCCGTGGTCCGGCAGGACGCGCATGCCGTTGGCGCAGTGGACGGGGCCGGAACCCTCGGCGAGCAGCACGGCGGTGTCCGCACCGTCGCGCAGTGCCGCGGAGGTGGTGAAGACCTCCCACGGGCCGCTGAAGTCGAGTTCTTCGACGGTGTCGAAGAGAAGGATGCCGTACGTGGTCATGGTGCAGCCGTTCCGGGAAGAGGCGGTTCGGTGTCGGTGGGGCGGGGCGGCCACGGAGGAACCCGAGGCGGGGCGGCCACGGAGGAACCTGGGGCGGGCCGGCCACCGAGAATCCCGAGGCGGGCCGGCCACGGAGGAACCCGAGTGCGCTCAGCGGGTGTGCACGACGCCTCGGCGCTCGTACTCCAGGACCGTCTCGGCGAGCAGTGCCGTGTCCGGGCCGAAGTACCGTTCCAGGAGCCAGATTCCGAGGTCGATGCCCGAGGTCACGCCCCCGCAGGTCACGAGGTCGCCGTCGTCGACGACCCGGCCGCCGACCACGTTTCCGCCCTCCCGGCGCAGTTCGTCCTGGGCGATGTGGTGGGTGGTGCAGCGTCGCCCGGACGTCAGACCCGCCGCGGAGAGGAGCATGGTGCCCGTGCACACGGCCCCGAACACGAGACCCTTCCTCGGGGCGGCCGCGAGGGCCCGCGGCAGCACGCCCCGCTTGATCTCCCGCTGGAGGCCGGAGCCGTCGCCGTACCCGGCGCCGGGGACGATGATCACGTCCGCCGAGCGGGGCGACCAGGCGTCCCGGCACCGGATCTCCATACCGGCCGCGGAGATCACTCTGCGCGGCCCTTCGGCGTGCACGAAGGACTGCTTGACGAGTTCCTCACCGGCGATGCCGAGCACCTCCACGTGCCCGGCGAAGTCCTGTTCCTCGACGCCGTCGTAGAGCACGGTGTGGACGCGCAGCGGGCGCGCGCGGCGGGGCGCGGATGCGGCGTGCGACGGCGTGCGGGCGTCGGCGGTGTGGGTGGACATGGCGCCTCCGTACGGAGAGGCGGCGCGGTGTGGCGCGGCCGCCGGCGAGTGGGAACGCGCCCAGTCTTCCGACGGCTGCGGACCCAGGGAACCGGCACTCGTGCCGCTGGTGCGCAAGATGCGGCCAACCCCGCGTCCGGGCTGCCCCCGCGTGTGCGGCGACCGGCCCAGGCGCAGCCGAGGACGCACCCACGTGCGTGCGCTCGCGCCGGCCTCCGGTCGCACGCTCGCACGCGGGCGTCCGCCCGCCGGCCTCCGGTCGCACGTCCCGTGCGCCCGGCTCTCAGCCGCGGAAGGTCGTCCGGTAGGCGGAGGGTGTGGTGCCGACCTGGCGGGCGAAGTGGTGGCGCAGCGTCTCGACGGAGCCGAACCCGCACGCCTCGGCCACCCGCGGCAGCGGCAGTGCCGTCGTCTCCAGGAGTTCCCGGGCCCGCTGCACGCGCTGGGTGAGCAGCCAGCGCAGCGGGGTGGTCCCGGTCTGGGCGCGGAAGTGCCGGGCCAGGCTGCGGCGGCTCATCATCGCGTGCGTGGCGATGTCGGCCAGGCTCAGCGGTTCGCCGAGCTTGCCGCGCAGCCACTCCAGGGTGTCTCCCAGGTCGGACACGTCCTCCACGGGCGTCCGGTACTCGATGAACTGCGCCTGCCCGCCGGTGCGTTGGGGCGGCATCACCAGCATGCGGGCGGCCTTCGCGGCCACCGCCGCGCCGTGGTCGCCGCGGATCATGTGCAGGCACAGGTCGAGCCCGGCGGCGATTCCGGCCGAGGTGAGCACCGGTCCCTCGTCCACGTAGAGCACGGACGGGTCCACCCGCGTGGCCGGGAACTGTTCCGCGAGCAGGTCGGCGAACCGCCAGTGGGTGGTCGCGCGCCGTCCGTCCAGCAGCCCGGCGTGGGCGAGGGCGAAGGCTCCCGTACAGATGGAGGCGATGCGGGCCCCGCCGGCCGCCGCCTCCCGCAGCAGGTCCAGGGCGCGGGCGGAAGGGACCTGGTCGTGCGGGATGCCCGGCACGACGACGGTGTCCGCGCCCAGGGCGTCGCCCCAGCCGTACGGGGAGGAGATCCGGAACGTCTCGAACGGGCCGGCGGTAGCGGCCACCGACCGGTCGACACAGACCCGCACCTCGTAGACCGGCGTTCCGTCGTCCCCACGGGGAAGCGCGAACGCCTGGCAGGGGATGGTCAGATCGAAGGCTGACACCCCGTCAAGTGCGAGTACGGCGACCACGTGCATGTGTCGGGAGCCTACGCGAGCGGCACGGGGACGGATGCGGGCGGTCGTGCGCGGGGGAGCTTTCCGCCGAGACCCGCGCCACTCTCTTGGTAATGGGATCCATTTTCATGTAGCGTGATCCGCGTCAAAGGATCGAGGAGGCCCCCATGGCTGTTCCCAAGCGGAAGATGTCCCGCAGCAACACCCGTCACCGTCGCGCCCAGTGGAAGGCCAGCACCCCCCGGCTCGTGCCGATCACGGTGGACGGCACCAGCTACCTGGTGCCTCAGCGGCTGGTCAAGGCGTACGAGCGCGGCCTGCTGCGCCCCGAGGACTGAACCCGCGTGAGCCACCGCCGTCTGCCGGTCACCGTGCTGTCCGGGTTCCTCGGCGCGGGGAAGACCACCCTGCTCAACCACGTCCTGAGCAACCGTGAGGAACTCAACGGCGACCACGTCCCGGAGACCGAGGAGTACGGCATCTCCTCCACCGTCTTCCGCGCCGACCGGCCGTTCCACCCCGGCCGGTTGTGGACCCTGGTGACCGAACAGCTCGACAGCGGGCGCTACGGACAGGTCCTGCGGTCGAAGGGGTTCTTCTGGATCGCCACCCGGCCACGCGTGACGGGGCTGTGGTCGCAGGCGGGTTCCGTCGCCCGCTTCGAACCCTCGGGCGCCCGGGACGACGGCCACCGGCAGGGCCAGGAACTGGTCTTCATCGGCACCGGACTGCGGACCGACGTGCTGCGGGCCGACCTGACCGCCTGCCTGCTGGCCGACGGCGAACCGGCGCCCGCCGAGGACGCCTTCCCCGCCTGGGAGACCCACGGCATCGACGACGTCTGCGCGCACGACCCCGGTCCGGTGGCCGCCGGAGTCGCCCGCGCATGAGAACTCCGGGCCGGACGGTGGTCGCAGCCACGACACCGTCCGGCCCGGCCCGGCCACCGCCCCGCCCGGCCCGGCCACCGTCCCGCTCGCCCTGGCCCCGCCCCGCTCGCCCCGGCCCCGCCCCGCGGAGGCCGGGGCTCAGCCGTGTGCGTGCGGCCGGTCGTCGCGGGGTGAGCCGGCCCGAACCGGTCCGGCTGCCGCAGCGGCGTCCCCTGTGGTCCCGTCGCCCCGGCACTCGGCGCACACCCCGGTGAGTTCGAGGGTGTGCCGGACCTCTGCGAACCCGGTCGACCGGGCGACGTCGGTGACCCAGCGCTCGACGACCTCCGCGTCCAGGGGCCGGCCCCTGCGGCAGAGGCGGCAGACGAGGTAGTGGCGGTGTTCCGCCTCGGGCCGGTACCGGTAGCGCCTCTCCCCGAGCTCGTCGCGTACGACGTCGGCGCTCCCCGCCCGTTCCAGGTCCCGCAACGCCCGGTACACGGTGGTCAGTCCCACGTGCGTGCCCGTATCGCTCATCGACGCGTGGAGTCCCTGCGCCGAGACGAAATCGGCGCGGTCGGCGAGTGCCTGTGCGACGGAGGCGCGCTGCCGGGTCCTGCGTCTGCTTCTCCTCGTCCCGGTGGGTGTCGCCATCGCCGTTCGTCCTCCTTGCCCCTGTTCCGTGTGCAACCGGCTCGGGGCCCGTGGGCGCGGGACGGCGCGCTCCACGGGCCCCGGCTCCCGTCTCAGTCCCCCGGAGCCACGGGGGCGACGGGAGGAGTGGGGGACGCGGCCGTTGCGGCCACGAGACGGGCCAGGCCGAGTGCCACCACCGTCAGCGCGCCGAGCGAGGCCGCGACGCCCGGGTATCCGCCGAGGGCGAGGCCCACGCCGCCGAGCCCCGCGCCGAGGAAGACGCCGAAACTCATGCCGGCCGCGTTGATGCTCAGCGCCGTACCGCGCAGGGAGCCGCAGCGCCGTACGAGCAGCGTGGTGACGCACGCAGCCACCGTCGCGTGGCCGACACCCAGGAGCGCCGTCAGCGGAAGGGCCGTCAGCAGCGACGTCGTGAAGAAGACACCGACCAGCGACACCAGCGCGACCAGCAGCGCCAGGGTCATCAGCCGCTCGCTGGAGATCCTCGGCCGGTCCGCGCTCAACAGCCGCCCGGCGAAGAGGTTGCCCAGGAAGAACGAGGCGCCGCTGAGCGTCCACACCAGCGCGAACATGCCGGGCTCCAGGCCGAAGCGCTCGTCGTAGAACGCCGCGAGGTAGGCGAGGTACCCCATGAACGCCGCCGTCCGCAGCATGGCGACCAGGAGCAGCGGGACCACGCCCGGGAGCGCGCCCAGCAGCCGGAACGACTGGAGGTAGCCGGGCCCGGCCGTCCGGCCGGCGCCCTTCTCGTGCTCGCGGTCGGCCTCCCCCGGCCGGTCGGCGCGGCGGCCCCGCAGCAGGAAGAACAGGGCGAGCCCGCCCGTGACCGCGGCGATCGCCCACAGGTCCCCCTGCCAGCCCCACAGCAGGGCGGGCACGGCCACGAGGGGCGCCGCGAGCAGGGCGGTCAGCGACTGGGTGGCGGTGATGAGCGTCGCCGCGCGCCCCGAGGCCGCGTCGTTGTCGAAACGGTCGGCGGCGGCCGCGGTGAGGGCCGGGTTGAGCACGGCGGTACCCGCGCCGACGAGCACGCAGAACGCCGCCAGCAGCAGGAAGTCGCCACTCGCGCCGAGCGCGGCCGAGACGGCCAGCACGGCGAGCCCGCCCGCCGCCGCCCACTCCTTGCGCACCCGGTCGATGAGCGGTGCCAGGGCGGTGCCGACGGCCAGAGCTGCCAGCCCACCGAGCCCGCGGAGCTGTCCGAGCGCGGCGACGCTGCCGTCCGCGGTGTGCGCGATGGGCACGAGGAAGGTGCTGTAGATGGTGAAGGGCACCAGTCCGACGGCGGAGGCGAGCATGAACGGCCACAGGACGCGGGTCATCCGCCAGTCGCCCGGCACGCTCCCGCTCACCCCCCGCACGCTGTCCTTCGGGTCGGGCTCCGGTGCGGCGGCGGTCTTGTCGGTGTTCGGTGGGGAGGCCGCGGGGCCTTCGGTCTCGCGGCTCATGCCTGCCCCGCCCGGTACCGGTACAGCGTGGTCTCGTCGGCGCTGAACTGGGAGAACGGGAACGGTTCGGCGGACAGCGCGGTCACCCCGGCGCCCAGGAAGGCGCGTGCGACGGCGCTGCCGGTCTGCGCGTAGACCACCAGCGGGACGTCCTGCTTGCGGCAGTGTTCGACGATCCGGTCGAAGCTGCCGTTGCTGAGGGTCATGCCGGTGGCGACCACGGCGTCCGCCGCGGCCAGGACCTCCGCCATGTCGGTGGTGACCGGATCGCCCCAGTGGGTGGTGCGCAGGTTGAAGTCGCAGGGCAGCGGGACGCCGCCCTGCTCGCGTATCGCCGCGACGAGCGGATTGACGACGCCGATGAGTGCGACCTTCGCCCCCGCTTCGATGTCCAGGAGCCCGGCGACGGCGGCATCCCTTGCCTGCGCCCGGGTTTCCGGGGTGCCGGTGGGCAGGGCGAGGGTCTCGGCGGCGGGGTCGTCGCGGTGCGGCCGAACCCGGCCCAGGTAGGCGTCCAGCGCGGCGACGCGCACCGGGGCGGAGGCGTGCCGGATCAGGGTGTCGAGGGTGTGGCCCGAGACGTCGGCGCAGAAGTCGGGTTCCAGGTCGCCGGCTTCGAAGGAGCAGGCGCCGAAGGCGGCGCCCGACCTCAGCAGCAGGTAGTGGTTGCGGTACGTGACTTCGCTGCCCGCGAGCCGGGTGGTGTGGTGGAGCCAGAAGGCGCTGGTGACGGCCAGTTCCCGGGGGTCGGGTCCGAAGGCGCCGTCCAGCACGGCCTGTTGCAGCTCGGGGACGGAAAGCGGCGGCGAAGGAGACATGTCGATTCTTTCTGAGGGGGAGGGATGGGACGGATGAGACGTGCGCGTGGGACACACGGGTGGGGCGGCTCGCGACGAGAGGGGTTACGGAAGATCGGCCAGCCGCGCGGCGCGGTAGGGCAGACCGTCCAACCGCGGGCGCCCGGCGGGCTGGAAGCACAGCAGCAGCGAACGACGGTCGCGCTCCGTGCGGTTGGGTCCGGAACGGTGCACGACGAGCCCGGGAAACATCAGGACGGATCCGGCAGCCGCCTCCACGGTCACCGCGCCGCGTACCTCCGTGCGGGCGGTGTCGACCAGCAGCCCGGTGGGCTCCTCCCGGTCGCGGGGCGCCGGCCCGCGCAGATGGCTGCCGGGGACGATCGACAGCGCGCCGTTGTCGGCCGTGACGTCGTCGAGGAAGATCATCGCGGTGGCCACGTCCCGGGCGCCGGGTCCCGCGCAGCAGTACCAGTACGGGAAGTCCTGGTGCCAGCGGAACTCCGAACCGACCCCCGCCCGCTTGAAGTTGAGCTTCGAGGTGAAGGGCCCGAGGTGCTCGCTCCCGACGATCCGGCGCATCGGGCCGGTGATCCGCTCGTCGTCCCACAGGGCGTCCAGTACGGGATCCAGATGAGTGACGGGCGACAGGCTGCGTACGGCGGGCGGACAGGCGTCGGGTTCCCAGTGGACGGTCGTACCCTCCACCCGCACGAGCCGGTGGCCGTCCGGCCACACCGTGACGTCGGTCTCGCCGGCCCGTGACCGCTCCGTCACCCGCGCGAGCACGGACTCCGCGGCCTCGCCCAGGGCCTCCGTCGCGGCCGGATCGAGGAGGCGGGGAAGCAGGACGAAACCGCGCGCGAGCTGATCGCCGAGGGGCTTTCGGGATCCGAGGTCCAGCGGGGGCCGAGGGGACCGGGGAGACATGGGCGGACACCTTCCGGGTGACGGGGCGCGGGGGTGCGGACAGCGGGCGGCGGTGCGCCCGCGGGCGACGCTAGGCCCGTTCGGCCACCAGCAGCGGACCGCCACGCAGCAGCGCGCTGTCGGGGGAGGGCGGCCAGTCCATCGCGGACCACGGATGCCGCAACTCGCCGTGGGTCGTCACCTCGTGGGGGCGCATGGCGCCCAGCCCCGAGGCGTCGGCGTGGTGCGCGTAGGCACTGTCCACGTACCGGTGACCGGTGTCGGCGGCGAGGAAGACGTACGTCCGCCCGGTGTCGCGCTCGCGCTCCCAGAGCGTGGCGAGGTAGGCCGCGCCCGCCGACAGACCGGCGAAGATGCCGCTGGCCCGCAGGAGTTCGACGGCGCCCGACATGGCGTAGTCGAAGTTCACCCAGTGGATGCGGTCGTACAGGTCGTGCCGGACGTTCTGGAACGGGATGGAGCTGCCGATGCCCGCGATGATCATGTCCGGGTCCAGGACGTGCTCCGCGCCGAAGGTGACGCTGCCGAACGGCTGGACGCCGACGAGCGCCACGTCGCGTCCGCTCTCCCGCAGATACGTCGCGATGGCCCCCGTCGACGCCCCGGTGCCGACGCCGCCCACGAGGGACAGCGGCCCCTCCGGCACCTCCTTGCGGATCAGGTCCGCGACGTCGCGGTAGCCGAGGTAGTGGATGTCGTCGTGGTACTGCCGCATCCAGTGGTAGTGCGGGTTCTCCCGCAGCAGTTCGCCGATCCGCTCCACGCGCAGGTTCTGGTCGAGCCGCAGGTTCTTCGACGGCCGCACCTGTTCCAGGGTGGCGCCCAGGATCTCCAGCTGGACGCGCAGGGTGCGGTCCACGGTCGTGGAACCGACGATGTGGCAGTGCAGGCCGTAGCGGTGGCACGCCAGGGCGAGCGCGTGTGCGTAGATGCCACTGGAACTGTCGACGAGGGTGTCGCCGGGTGCGATCTGCCCGGTCTCCAGCAGGTGGCGTACCGCGCCGAGGGCCGAGTACAGCTTCATCGTCTCGAAGCGCAGACAGACCGCCCCCGGCGGCACGGTGACGACATCGGGTTCCTTGACGGCCTCGGCTATGTGCGCGTGCATGGCTTTCTCCTCCTGGTGGGACGGGGACGGTGTACCTGACGTGACGTCAGTTCTGCGGGTGCCGGGACAGCTTGAAGAGGTACGCCTGGCAGTTGTCGCCCTCCCAGGTCTGGCGGTGCAGGACCTCGGGTCGGAAACCCGCCTCGACCGCGTGGCCGACGATCCGCTTGAGTTCGGCCGTGTTGGAGACGACCAGGTAGATCGCGCCGTCCGGAGCCAGCAGGTCGCGGGTGACGATCTGGTCGAAGAAGCGAAGGACGATCCCCGCGCCCACGCAGACGTTGCGGACCACTGTCGGGTCGTCGCTGGTCCTGGCGGAGACCGCGGGCGGATTGAAGGTGATGACGTCGAGGCCCGCGGAGTCGGGGAACTCCTCGAAGAGGTTGGACACCAGCGGCCGGAAGACGGTGCCCGGCCGGTCCCCGACGATGCGGGCGTAGGTCTCGGACGCGGTCGCCACGCTGTCCGGGTGGACGTCGGCCGCGTAGATCTCCCGGGCGCCGCGCGTGCCGGCGATGACGGCCTCGACGCCCAGGCCGACGCCCATGGCCGCGTAGGACCTGCCCTCGACGGGGATGGTGCCGTCCAGCAGACGGTCGTGGACGAGACGGCTGGTGTCGCCGGGCTTGAACACGCCGGGCGGCAGCGCGAACGTCCAGTCGCGGTAGGCGTACGTGCGGGCGGTGTGGATGTCGGACTTCGCGCTGTTGATCGCGAGGATCTCCTCCCGGGGGAGTGTGTCGGGCAGCGCTTCCAGCACCGCGCGCGCGTCGTTGCGTGTCGCGGTCGCGTCGGCTGCGAGCCGGTCGGTCATGTGTCCTCCGTGGTGGTGGGCTGTCGGAAGGAATCCGGACGGAATTCGGGCGGACGCCGGGAGTTCCGGGACGTGCCGGGGCGGTCGGACGCCCGTCGTCCGCCGGGTCAGGAACCGGACGGGGCGGCGGCGCTCGGCTCCGGTGATTCGAGGGCCGTACGCAGGTCCATGGCGCGTACCAGCCGGCGGGTGAGCGGGGCCCGGGGCGCTTGCAGCACCTGCTCGGGCGCGCCGGTCTCGACGACGCGGCCCTCGTCGAGGACGACGACGCGGTGGGCGACCGCGGCGAGCAGCTCCAGGTCGTGGCTGACCCACAGCAGGGCTGTGCCGTGCTCCTCGCGAAGACGCGCGAGAGCGGCGAGGACCGCCGTGGTGGCGGCCGGGTCCAGGGCCGTGGTGATCTCGTCGCAGATCAGGAGGTCGGGGGCGGCGATCATCGCCCGTGCGAGCGCCGCGCGCTGCAACTCGCCGCCGGACAGCCCCCCGGGCCGTCGGTCGACGATCCCGCCGTCCAGCCCCAGCCGGCCGAGCAGCCCGTACGCCTCGGCCCGCGCCGCGCCGGGCGCCATGCCCCGCAGGCGTACCGCCGTGCGCGAGACCTGCTCGGCCACCGTGTGCCGCTCGTCGAACGACGCGCGCACCTCCTGCCACACGTACTGCACGCGCCGCTTCTGCTCCGTGGTGCGCCGCCGCAGAACGGGCAGCTCCGTGCCGTCCAGCAGCACGGTCCCGCGGCGGCGCTCGTGGAGACCGGCGACACAGCGCGCCAGGGTGGTCTTGCCGCTGCCCGACAGTCCGGCCACACCGACACAGGCACCGGACTCCAGGGCCAGGTCCACGCCGTGCAGGACCGCCCCCCGCCCCCGCCCGTGCAGATGCGCGGTGAGATCCCGCACCTCCAGGACGGGGGGCCGGCCGGGGGCGTGCGGGGTGTGGCGGACGGTGGACGGAGCGGGCCGCGCGGGCAGGGCCTCGTCCGGCGCACCGGATGCCACCACGCGGCCCCGGCGGAGCAGGACCACATGGTCGGCGAGGGCCCGTACGAGGTCGTGGTCGTGGCTGAGGAGCAGGATCGCGAGCCCGCCGCGCGCCAGCGCCGCGAGTTCCCCGGCGAGCCGCATCCGGGTCACCGTGTCCAGTCCGGTGCTCGGCTCGTCCAGGACGAGGGCGCGCGGACGGCACGCCAAGGTCTGCGCGAGCGCGACCCGTTGGCGCTGCCCGCCGGAGAACTGGTGGGGGAAACGCCGCTCGACGTCCCGGCCCGGGGTCAGTTGGGCGGCCCGGAGCGCGGCGCCCACCGCGGACGGCCCCGCGTCGTCCGGGTGGTGCAGCCGGGCGAGTTCGGCGAGGACCGCGCCGGTCCGGCGCGCCGGGTTGAGCGCGCTCCCCGGGTGCTGCGGCATGTACGCCAGGACCCGCCCGAGCAACGTGGCGGCGTCGTCCGTCACCCCGCGTTCGTCGACGGCGGTGACGCCCCCGGCGGTGACCAGGCCGCTCAGCCGTACGCCGGCGCCCGTCTCGCCGAGCAGCGCGAGCGCGGCGGTGGTCTTGCCGCTGCCGGACGGCCCGACGAGCGCGGTGACCCGGCCCGGATACAGGTCGAAGTCCACCGCGTCGAGCAGCACCGTGTCCCCGGCACGCGCGGTCAGCCCGCGTACGGTGACGAGAGCGGTCATCGGAGGTCCTCCTGGGTACGGCGTCGGGAGCGGGCCAGCACGCGGTCGGCGAGCAGGTTCAGCCCGACGGTGAACATGACGAGCAGCGCGGCGGGCGCCAGCACGGCCCACGGCTGGAGCAGCAGGCCCTCGCGGCTGCGCGAGATGCTCACCGCCCAGTCGGGCGCCGTGGGGCTGAGCCCGAGCCCCAGGAAGTTCGCCGACGCCACCAGGAAGACGGCCAGGGTGATCCGGGTGCCGATGTCGGCGGCGACCGGGGCGAGCACGGAGCGGGCGATGTGGTCCAGCTGGATGCGGACGCGCGACTCGCCCTGGACCCGCAGGGCCTCGGTGACGGGGCTGCTCGCCGCGTCCAGCGCTGCCGCCCGCACCAGCCGTGCGACGGGCGGGACGTTGACCGCGGCGACGGCCAGGGCGATGGCGATGGGGGAACCGCGCCAGCCCACCGCGATCACGCTGATCACCAGGAGCGTCGGCAGCGGTAGCAGCACGTCGAGCGGTCGGATGAGCAGTTCGTCCGCCCACCGGCGGCGGGTGGAGGCCGCGAGCAGGCCCAGGAACCCGCCGATCAGGTAGGCGACGGCGACCGCGCCGAGCGCCATGCCCAGCGCGCTGCGCCCGCCGTGCAGCAGCAGGGCCAGCACGTCCCGGCCCAGCCCGTCCGTGCCCAGGAGATGGGTGGAGTCGCCTCCGGCGTACGGGGCGGCCACACCGGTTGCCGGAGCCTCGGCGAACAGCGGCCCCAGCACCGCGACCCCCAGAGGGAGGGCGAGGAGCAGGGCGCCGACGGGCGCTGCGGCCATGACGGCCCTTCCGGCCCCGGGCGGGGAGCCGGGACGCCTCCAGAGCTTCACCGGAGGACCTCCGTCCGTGGTACGAGCCGATGGCAGAGCAGGTCGGCGGCGAGGCTGAGGACCAGGGCCGCCGCCGCGATCACCAGGGCGAGGCCCTGCACGGTGGGTACGTCCCGTGCCTCCACCGCCCGGATGAGCGCGGTGGCGACACCGGGAACGGCGAAGACCGCCTCGACGATCAGCACGCCGCCGACCAGGTTGTCGCCGACACGGGCCAGTTCCTGGACGCCGGGGACCGCCGCGTTGGGCAGCACGTGCCGCAGCACCAGGGCGCGGCGCGGTACGCCCAGGCGACGCGCCTGGACCACGTATCCGGACCTCAGCACCGTCACCACCCCCGCCCGGACCTGCCGGGAGAGCAGGCTGATCATGCGGGCGGACACCACGGCGACCGGCAGGACGAGCAGAGCCGGCTGGACGAGCAGGTCCGTGGCCTCCACGCCCACCCAGGTCGCGGGCAGCCAGCCGAGCTTCAGTGACAGTCCCGCCACGAGGAGCAGCGCCAGCACGAAGTCCGGCACGGCGTTCAGGGCGACGGTGACCGAGGTGACGGTCCGGTCCAGACGGCCCCCTTCCCGCAGACCGGACACGATGCCGAGCGCCACGGCCAGCGGGACCACCACGGCGAGCGTCACCGCGGCGAGCACCAGCGTGGTGCCCACCGTCCGGGCCAGGATGTCGAGAACCGGGCCGCCGCTGACCAGCGAGGTGCCCAGTTCGCCGGTGAGGACCCCGGACGCCCAGTCGGCGAAACGCTCCAACGGAGGTCGGTCCAGGTGGAGTTGTTCGCGCAGTGCGGCCACCTGCGCGTCGGTGGCGTCCTCGTTGTTGCGGACCTCGGCCGCGTCGCCCGGCAAAAGGGCGGTCAGCAGGAACACCAGCACGGCGAGCAGGGCGAGTTGAACGGTTCCCAGAGCGAGGCGCTGAAGTGCGTACCCACGCATCGTCAGGCCAGCCACGCCTTGTCGAAACGGGCGGAGTCCATGGTGTTGGGAGGGACCGCGGCGAGGCCGCGCACCCGCGACGAGACGCCGTTCAGCCAGTCCGGGTGACCCCAGACCAGCAGGCCGCCCTCGTCGTGCACGGTGCGCTGCAACCCGCCGTAGAGCTTGGTGCGTTCGGCTTCGTCGGTGGTGGACTGCGCCTTGGCGAAAGCGGTGTCGAAGTCCTTGCGCCGCCAGCCGGAGGCGTTGAACGCCGACGTCGACAGCAGCCGGTCGTTGACGTACGTGGGGATGGTCATCGCGCCCGAGCGGTGGCTGCCCATCACGCCCTTCGTCAGCTGGTCCTTGAAGTAGGTCTCCGACGAGCCGGTGGCGATCCTGATCCGCAGCCCGGCGTCGGCGGCCTGCTCGGCGAAGAGCGTCGCCGCCTCGACGAAGCCGTTGGCCACCGAGGAGGTGTAGAGGGTCAGCGTCTTGTTCAGCACGCCCGCCTTCTTCAGCAGCGCACGGGCGCGGGCGACGTCACGCGTCCGCTGCGGGATGTCCTCGGGGTAGTACTGGTAGCCCTTGCCGAACATGTCGTTGCCGACCACGCCCTGGCCCGCGAGCACCACCTCGACCAGCTTCTCGCGGTCGGCGAGGAGCTTGAACGCGAGGGTGACGTCCGGGTCGTCGAAGGGTTCCTGGTCGCACTTCATCACGATGGCGTGCGCCGTACTGCCCTTCGCGGCCAGGATCCGCACCGACTTGTCGGCCTGTGCGGTCCGGGCGAAGGTCGGGGTCATCTCGTAGCCGAACTCCGCCTCACCGGCCCGCAGGGCGTTTCCCCGGGCGTCCGCGTCGGCGGACAGGACGCGCAGCTCGTCGACGTACGCGCCGCCGTCCCAGTGGTCGTCGAAGCGCTCGGCGACGAAGGAGCGGCCGGCCTGGAAGGACTTCAGGCGGAACGCGCCCGTGCCCACGGGCCTGGCCGGATCCGAGTAGCGCGCGCTGACGACCGAGGTTCCCAATGTGCCCAGCAGAGCCGGGAATTCGGCGCTGGGACGGTTCAGCGCCACCTCCACCACGTTCTTCCCGGCGCTCCGGCTCTTCTTGAGGTCGATGACGGACAGCAGGCTCTGCGCGAAGTGGCTGGTGGCCTTCGGGTCGAGGATGCGGCCGAAGGTGAACAGGACGTCCTCGGGGGTGAGCGGCTTGCCGTCGTGGAACGAGGCGTCCCGCAGTGTGAACCGCCACACGGTCGCGTCGCCGTTCGGCTCCCACTTCGTGGCCAGCCGCGGCACCGGGACCATGTGGGCATCCAGCTCCACGAGCCGGTCGAACAGGGCTTTGGTGCGCGCCATGTCGACGGCGAGGGACTCCGCGTGCGGGTCGAGGGTCTCCTGTTCGCCGCCGCCGGTGAACAGGGCCCGGAACTGGCCGCCACGCCGGGGCGCCGCCTTGTCGTCGGCCGCGCCGCCGCTCGTGGCGCCGGCTCCGCAGCCGGTGAGGGCCAGGGCTCCGGCCGTACCGGCGGCACCGGCCAGGGCGAGGAACTCTCGGCGGTTGCGGAATGTCGACATGCTGCTCCCAAGTCACTTGTGCGGACGACGCACACGGAAGTCCCGGGGCAGGGGCGCGTCGGGGCCGTGGCGCCGAAAGCTTCGCCTAAACGAAAATGATTGTCAATACAATCTGACGAACCGTGGCAGGCCCGGGTCGTTGCCTCCGTCGGGGGAGCGGTCGGGCGGCTCGGGCCGGCGGCTCGGTCGACGTGTCGCTTCGGCTGCGGCTGCGGCCGGGGTGTCGACGCGTGGGGGATCGGAGCGCGGGGGCGCGGGCTCCTTCAGCGGCCAGGGGGCCGGGTTCGCGAGGTGTCGGCTCGCACCGCAGCGCACCGCAGCGCACGGCACCCCAGCGCACGGCACCGCACGGCACCGCAGCGCACCGCGGCGCGGCAGGGTGTGGACGGTGGTCGTCGGTCTCCCGGGGTGCCGCGGGGGCAGTGCGTGGCCACCGTGCCGGATGTGCAGCCCCCTCTGATCAGAGGATCGGCGGCACTTGTGCCATGCCTCACAGTGCTCGGTGCGGCTGTTCAACTCGTGGGTAGGGTAAGCAAGTTACCGACCATGAACTTCTTCCCATGGAGGACTTGTGTCCGGATCCGTCATCATCGCCGGGGCCCGAACCCCCACCGGCCGGCTACTCGGCGCGCTCAAGGATTTCTCCGGAGCCCAGTTGGGCGGCATCGCGATCAAGGCGGCGCTGGAGAAGGCGGGCGTGACGCCCGAGCAGGTCGAGTACACGATCATGGGGCAGGTGCTCACCGCGGGTGCGGGGCAGATCCCGGCCCGTCAGGCCGCGGTGGCCGCCGGAATTCCCATGAGTACCCCGGCGCTGACCGTGAGCAAGGTGTGTCTGTCCGGCATCAACGCGATCGCGCTGGCCGACCAGCTGATCAGGGCCGGTGAGTTCGACCTGGTGGTGGCGGGCGGCCAGGAGTCCATGACGCAGGCGCCGCACCTGCTGGGCAAGTCACGTGCGGGGTTCAAGAGCGGCGACGTACCGCTGATCGACCACATGATCCACGACGGGCTGTTCTGCTCGTTCGACCAGGTGGGCATGGGCGTCTCCACGGAGAAGTACAACAGCCGCTACGAGGGCCTGACCCGTGAGCGGCAGGACGCGTTCGCCGCCGCCTCGCACCAGAAGGTGGCCGCAGCCATGGCCGCGGGGCGGTTCGCCGAGGAGATCGTTCCGGTGAGCGTTCCGCAGCGCAAGGGCGACCCGGTGGTGTTCGACGCCGACGAAGGCGTACGCCCCGACACCACGGTGGAGGGCCTGGCGAAGCTGCGACCCGCGTACGTGGCCGACGGGACCATCACCGCCGGGTCGGCCTCGCAGATCTCCGACGGCGCCGCGGCGGTGGTCGTGGCGAGCAAGGCCAAGGCCGAGGAACTCGGTCTGTCCTGGATCGCGGAGATCGGCGCGCACGGCGTCGTCGCCGGACCGGACGCCAGCCTGCACGAGCAGCCGTCGAACGCCATCAAGGCCGCACTGGCCAAGGCGAAGTTGCAGCCGAGCGATCTGGACCTCGTGGAGATCAACGAGGCGTTCTCCGCGGTCGGCCTCGTCTCCACCGAGCAGTTGGGCGTCAGCCCGGACATCGTCAACGTCGACGGCGGGGCGATCGCGCTCGGCCACCCGATCGGCGCCTCCGGTGCCCGGCTCGTCCTGCACCTGGCGTACGAACTGAAGCGTCGCGGCGGTGGCCTCGGTGCGGCCGCGCTGTGCGGTGGCGGCGGGCAGGGCGACGGGCTGCTGATCCGCGTTCCGAGCGCCTGACGGCCGGCGGTCCGGCTCACCGACCGGGCGGGCAGCCCGGCCGGTGAACCGGGTTCTCGCGTGCGGCACGAGGTGCCGTGCGCGACGACCCGGCGCGTGCGTTCAGCGGTCGGGGGTGATCCCCGGCGCGTCGGCGGGGGCGGCGGGGGGAGTCCGTGGCGTCTGCTCCTGCGGCGTCGGTGACGGCCGGAGGGCCGTGAACAGCGCGCACAGGACGAGTGCGCACAAGATGTTGACCGCCATGGCGACGAGGTACACGGCGTGGAAGGACGCGATGCTTCCGGGCACCGCGCTCGACGCCATGATCGACGCGAGTCCCGCGACGCCCACCGCGCCACCCACCTGCCGCACGGTCAGCGTCATGCCGAGTCCGCTCGCGAACCTGAGCGGCGGCACGGTCCTGGCCGCGAGCGTCGACAGGCATGTGATGGCCAGTCCCAGACCTCCGCCGCCGAGCAGCGCGGCGGGCAGCCAGCCGCCCCAGAAGTTGGGCGTGGGCCCGAACAGGGCGGAGGCCCAGATCGCGTTGCTGCCCGCGAAGAGCAGCGCGCCCAGCACGGCGACCTTCACCTGGTGGTCGGGGCGGACGAGTCGCCCGGCGGCCAGTGACCCCGACATCGAGGAGACGGCTCCGACGCTCAGCGCCGCGGCCGTCTGCAGTACCGACCAGTGCCAGATCTGGGCCGCGAACAGCGGGGCGGCCAGCATCCACGCGAACATCGTCGCGTTGAGCATGCCGAGGCCCAGGCTCGCGATCTTGAAGACGGGGCTGCGCCAGACCGGGAGGTCGATGGCCGGAGCCCGGTGTGTGCGCGAGCGCAGGACGGTGGCGAGGACGAGCGCGACACCGGCGACGCCCAGGCCGAGCGTCAGAGGGTCCGTCCAGCCCCAGGTGTCCCCCTGGGTGAGTGCGGTGACCGCACCGGCGATGCCCAGGACGAGAGCGATGCTCCCGACCGGGTCGGGCAGGCGGGCGTCGGCGGCCCGTACGTCGCGGGGCAGGGCGGAGAGGCCGCCGATCAACAGCGCGGCGCACAGGGGCAGGTTGACGTAGAACACCGCGCGCCAACCGAAAGCGCTCAGGAGAACTCCGCCCGCCGCGGGTCCGATCACCGCCGAGAACCCCGCGACCGCGGACCAGGCGCCCACCGCACGCGCAATGCGCTCCCGGGGCGTGGTCGCCAGAATGAGCCCCAGGGCGGCCGGGATCATTCCGCCGGCCGCCACCCCCTGGACGACCCTGGCGGCGATGAGCCACCAGATGGACGGAGCCACCGCGCACACCAGGGAGGCGAGGGAGAAGCCCGCCAGCGACCAGAGGAAGACGGTTCTGCGGCCGACGCTGTCCGCGATCCGTCCGAACGGCGCGAGCATGGCGGCCAGCATGACCGAATATCCACTGAGCACCCAAGTCGTGCTGTTGAGCGAGGTGCCCGGGAAATCCTCAAGAATGTCCGGGAAGGCGATACTGACGATGGAGAGATCGAGGAAGGCCAGGAAGCTGGCGCCGCTGCACAACGCAAAGACGCGGGAGGTGTTGACCGCATCCGGCTCCTGCTGCCGGTCGACCGATTCGTCGGACACTGGCCGATCCCTTCATCCGGGCGCGAGCCGTCAACGCAGGTACTTGGCGGGCAGGTTGACCGTCGGCATCAGGCAACTCGCGAGCCACATAGCGGGGTTGGGTAACGCCGAAGGCTCCGACGTCACGTTGCCGGTGGCTGACGCAGAGGGAGTCTGTGGCACCAACAGGCAAGCCGTCAATGCCTGTTGAGGCGTTCAGGTCGCCAGTGTGTCGGTGTGTGTACAGTCGCCTCGTACATGTGATGACAATCACCCGGGCGGCGTCGGGCACTTCCGTGTCACGCCTTGCGGTGGGTCGTCCACATGCCGAGACTTGAGCACGTTCAGCGGGATCGGAGACAGCACTCACGCGACGATTCCGCACTTCTGCACTCTGTGCCCAGGGCGCCACGGGAATTGATCCACGGCTGGGAAATCACCGTCGAGCAGGCAGTGAATTTCCCTCGCCGGAACTTATGGCTTGTCAGGGCGACGCGATACGAGACCGACGCGTCGCATGCTGGATGGCGCTGTACGGATTCACCGGAGATGAACTCGGAGTGACGGGGCGATGACTTCTTTGAATTCCATCCTGATCGGCAGCGGAAGCGTGCTCGTGCGCTGTGGAGAAACCCTTCTTGCGAAGGGGCATCGGATCAGTGCTGTGGTGACCGGTGACTCGACGGTGCTTTCTTGGGCAATCAAGGCGGGAATCCCGCACTGCGAACTGGACGAGGCCGTCGCACTCGCACCGCAATGGGCGTGCGATGTCCTGCTGAGCATCGGCAATTACGCGGTGGTCCCCGAGGCGCTGCTGCGGTGCGCACGGCGCGCGAGTGTCAACTACCACTACGGGCCGCTGCCCGAATACTCCGGCCTGCACGCGCCCTCCTGGGCCCTCGTCGACGGCGCCGGCGAGTACGCCATCACCTGGCACCGGATGGACGCACGGGTCGACGCCGGTGACGTCCTCAAGCGCGTACCCGTACAGGTCGAACCCGGCGAGAGCGCCCTGTCCCTGGGCCTCAAGTGCGACGAGGCGGCCGTTTCGAGCCTGGCCGGGCTGATCGACGAGATCGCGGAAGGCCGCGAGACGGCCACCCCCCAGGACCTCACGAACCGCCGCTACTTCTCCCGGCACACCCAGCTGCCCGCCGAAGGGCTGATCGACTGGCGGCAGGACGCCGAGCGGATCCTCGCCGTGCTCCGCGCCACGGACCACGGCCCCTTCGGCAGCCCCCTGGTGTGGCCCAAGGTCACCATCGGCGGCCGTCTCCTCGCCGTCCGTGCGGCCCGTGCCGGCAGCACGGCCGCGGACGGCCCGGCTCCCGGCACGGTCGTCTCCTGCCAGGAGGCCGGACTGGAGGTCAGCACCGCCTCCGCCACCGTTCTCCTCACGCGCCTGAGCACTCTGGAGGGCCGGCCGGTCGCCGTCGGCGACGTCGTCGCGGCCGCGGGCCTGGCGCCGGGCGCCGTGCTGTCCGCACCGGATGACGAGGTGGCCGACCGTCTCACCGAGACAGGTGTCCACGCGTCCAAGGCAGCCGGCTACTGGCGCACGCGGCTGCTCGCGGGAGGTGAGCCGTACCGCCTTCCCAGTGACCCGACCCTGCCCGGAACGGAACAGGACGGCGCCCCCGTCGTCGTGCAGTGCCGCCTGCCGGCCCCGGGGGAACAGCAGCCCGAGGACGGTCTGTCCTCGGCCGCCCGGCTGGCGGGCGCCCTCGGCGTGTTCCTGAGCCGGGCGGGTGGCAGGAAGGACTTCCGCCTCGCGATGTCGGCGCCCCGCGAGGGGATCGACCCCGTCCACCGGGAGGTGTTCGCCCCCTGGCTTCCGTTCGTGATCCGGGTCGACGGCGACCGCACGGTCGCGGAGAACATCGGCGCGCTGAGCCACGAGTTCGTCCACGGCCAGGGCCGCGGGTGGCTGCGCCGAGACGCCATCGGCCGCGACGAGACACTGCGGAACCTCTTCGACAGCGGCTCCCTCACCCCCGACGTCCTCGTCTCCTGGGGCGGGCCGAGCCCTGCCGGCCCACCCGGACCGCCCGGCGCCGGTCACCGGCCGACGCTGGAAGTGCACCTCCAGGACGAGGCGGGCACGGTCGCCTTCCGATACGACGCGGCCCGCGTCTCCCGCCAGGACGTCGTCCGCCTCGCCGAGCAGTTCAGCGACTGGTGCGAGCGGCTGCCCCGGACGGCGGACCGGCCCGTGGCCTCGGTGGACGCCGTCGGCGCGGCCGAACACCGGGCGCTCGTCGAGGAGTTCAACGCCACCGCCGACCCCGCAGCGCTGGGGCACCGCCTGCACCGCCTCTTCGAAGCCTCTGCGGCGCACCACGCCGACAGCACCGCACTGGTCTGCGCGGACACCACCCTCACGTACGAAGAACTCAACTTACGGGCCAACCGCTTCGCCCACGTCCTGATCGGCAGGGGGGTCGGACGCGGCGACCTGATCGGCGTCGCGCTGGACCGCTCCATCGACCTGGTGGTCGCCCTGCTGGCGGTACTGAAGACGGGCGCGGCGTACGTACCCGTCGACCCGGCCTTCCCCGCCGAACGCATCCGCCTCATGATCGACGCCGCCGACCCCGCACTGATCGTCACGCCCGCCACCGCGCCCGCCGGTCTGCGGCCCTGGGCCGCTCGCTGTCTGAGCGTCGAGCAGGAGCCATCGGACCCCGCCGCCCGCCACACCGACCCCGAGACGGAGGTGTCCGCCGACGACCTGGCGTACGTCATCTACACCTCGGGCTCGACCGGCCGGCCCAAGGGCGTCGAGATCAGCCACGGCGCGCTGTGCAACTTCCTGCTCTCCATGCGGCGCCGGCCGGGCTGCGAGGAGACCGACCGGCTCCTGGCGGTCACCACCGTCTCCTTCGACATCGCGGTCCTCGAACTGTTCCTGCCGCTGCTCTGCGGCGCGCGGACGGTCATCGCGCAGAGCCACGAGGTCATCGACGCCAAGGCGCTCCTCACCCTCATGGAGCGGCACGCGATCACCCTGATGCAGGGAACGCCCGCCACCTGGCAGCTGCTCCTCGACTCGGGATGGCAGGGCACGCCCGGACCGACGAGGATCCTCTGCGGCGGCGAAGCACTGCCGCGCGGGCTCGCGGACCGGCTGACCTCCGTCGGCGCCGAGGTCTGGAACATGTACGGCCCGACGGAGACCACCGTCTGGTCCAGCGTCTGGCAGGTGCGGGAGGGCGGCGAGATCCTCATCGGCGAGCCGATCGCCAACACCCGGCTCTACGTGCTCGACGAGAACCTCTCGCCCGTACCGCTCGGCTTCCCCGGCGAACTGTGCATCGGCGGCGCAGGAGTGGCGCGCGGCTACCACCACGACCCCGAGCAGACCCGGCTGCGCTTCGCGGACAACCCCTTCCACGACGGCACCCTCTACCGCACGGGCGACCTCGCCCGCTTCGTGGCACCCGGCAGCCTCAGCCTGCTCGGACGCAGCGACCGCCAGGTCAAACTGCGCGGCCACCGCATCGAGCTGGGCGACATCGAATCGGCCGTCGCCGGCCACGAGGACGTGGGCCGCGCCGTGGTCGTCGGCCGCGACGAGCAACTCGTCGCCTACTGCGTACGCGACGTGCCACGGACGCAGGACACCGCGCAGGCGGGGCAGGACCGCGACACCGCGCTGACGGAGTGGAGGGGCGCCTGGGACGTCGCCTACGAGGCCGAAGCCGAGGACCCCGCGTTCAACCTGGCGGGCTGGCGCAACAGCTACGACGGCCAGGCGTTCTCCCCCGCCGAGATGCGCGACTGGCAGATGAGCTCCGTCCACCGCATCCTGTCGTACGCACCCCGGAGCGTGTTCGAGATCGGCTCGGGCAGCGGCCTGATGCTGTTCAGCCTCGCCCCGCACTGCACGACCTATCACGCGGTGGACGCCTCCGAACAGGCCGTGGCCCTCACCCGCCGGCACCTGACCTCACTGCCGCACGTGACCTGCGAACAACGCTCGGCCCACGAGCTGCCCGAGGTGGCCGAAGGAGCCTTCGACACCGTCGTCATCAACTCGGTGGCCCAGTACTTCCCCAGTGCGGACTATCTGGCCTCGGTCCTTCAATGGGCGGCCGGGGCGGTCGGGCGCGGCCGGGTGTTCATCGGTGACGTACGCGACCTGTCCCTGCTGGACGTGTTTCACACCGACGTCGCCCAGTTCCGCGGCAACGGCGAGATCCCTCCCGGGGAACTGGCCCGGCAGGCATCGCGTGCGATGCGCCGGGACCGCGAACTGGCGCTCTCGCCCGCGTTCTTCGCCGCCCTTCCGCACCTCTTCCCGCAGATCGCACGCGTCGACGTCACCCTGCGCGACGGCCACTACACCAACGAGATGACGCGTTACCGCTACGACGTCACCCTGCACATCGGTACGGACACCGAGGCCCCCGAGCCCAGCGACGAGAGCACCTGGCAACCGGACCGGCTCGACGCCGACTGGCTGCGCGCACGCATGAGCGCGGACGGCAGCCGCCCGCTGCGACTGAAGGACATCCCCAACGGACGCCTCGGCGAGGTGCACGGCCGCGTCTCGGCGGCCCTGGACGACGCCCCGCAGGCACCCGCGCGGTGGGTCGACCCGCAGGACGTCAGAGACATCGCCGCCGCAGCCGGCCTCCGGACGGCCCTGCTGCCCAGCCGCTCCGGCGACCGCTGGACCTTCGACGCCGTGTTCTGGGCCCCGGGCCAGACCCCGGACCTCGCCCCGCGCCCCGCCGAAGCCACGGACCGGGAATCGCTCGCGCGGTTCGCCAACGTCCCCGCCGCGGGCGAACCCGCGACGCCCGACCTCGCCCGCACCCTGCGCCCCTGGCTGGCCGAGCGACTGCCCGACTACATGGTGCCCGCGTTCATCGTCGAACTGGACGAACTCCCGCTGACGCCCAACGGGAAGATCGACCATCACGCGCTGCCCGACCCCGTCACCGCGATCACCCCCACGGCCAAGCCCGCCAACGAGCTCGAACGGGACATCATGGCAGTCTGGGCGGAGGTGCTCGGCCACGACCGGATCGGCACCCAGGAGAACTTCTTCGAGATCGGCGGCAACTCGCTGCGGGTCGTCCGCGTGCAGACGCGGCTCGAAGAACTGCTCGGGCGTCCCGTCCCCGCGCCCAAGCTGTTCGAGCACTTCACCGTCAAGGCCCTCGCCGCCCACCTGGCGGGCGACGACAGGACCAGCCGCGAGATCACCCCGGCCCGCCGATCCGGCGTCCACGACGAGCCCATCGCCATCGTCGCCATGGCCTGCCGGCTGCCCGGCGACGCGAACACCCCGGACGAGTTCTGGGAGCTGCTCGCACGCGGCGGCGACGGAATCGTGGAGGTGCCCAAGGACCGCTGGGACGCCCAGGCGCTGTACGACCCGGACCCGGAGACGCCCGGCACGTCGTACTGCAACAGCGGCGGCTTCGTCAGCCCCATCGACCGGTTCGACGCACCCTTCTTCGGCATCTCGCCGCGCGAGGCACGCTCGCTCGACCCGATGCAGCGCATGGCGCTGGAGACCACCTGGGAGGCGTTCGAGCGCGCCGGCTACACCGTGGACCAGCTGCGCGGCAGTCTGACCGGCGCGTTCATCGGCGTCGGCAAGAGTTCGGCCTACCACGAGTACGGACTCACCATGGCCGGCGGCCTGGCCGACCTGGACGGCTACGTGGGCCCCGGCTCCGCCGGCGGCACCATGTCGGGCCGCATCTCCTACGTGTTCGGCCTCGAAGGCCCCACCCTGACCCTGGACACGGCCTGCTCCTCCTCCCTGGTCACCACCCACCTGGCCTGCAACGCGCTGCGCAACGGCGAATGCGACCTGGCGGTCTCCGCCGGGGTGAGCCTGATGCTCTCGCCCGAACTCCACGTCGAGTTCAGCCGCCTGCGGGGCATGTCGCCCGACGGGCGCTGCCGGTCCTTCTCCGCCGACACCGAGGGCACCGGCTGGAGCGAGGGCGCGGCCGCCGTCGTCCTCAAGCGGCTCTCCGACGCGGAACGCGACGGCGACACCGTCCTCGCCGTACTGCGCGGCACCGCGATCAACCACGACGGCCACGCCGCCAGCCTCACCACGCCCAGCGGTCCCGCACAGCAGCGGGTCATCCGCGCCGCGCTCGCCGCGTCGGGGCTCCAGCCCGGCGACATCGACTACGTGGAAGCCCACGGCACCGGCACCAGGCTCGGCGACCCCATCGAGGGCACCGCCCTCGCGGAGGTCTTCGACGGCAGCCACGCGGACGAGCAGCCCCTGTGGGTCGGCTCGGCCAAGTCCAACCTGGGCCACACCCAGGCCGCCGCGGGCCTCGCGGGCGTGATGAAGGTCGTGCTCGCCATGCAGCACGACACCCTGCCCCGCACCCTGCACGTCACGGAGCCCACCCCGGCGGTGGACTGGAAGGGCGCCCGGATGGCCCTGGTGACGGAGGAGCGCCCCTGGCCGGCGAAGGACACCCCGCGCCGGGCCGGCGTCAGCTCCTTCGGCATCGGCGGCACCAACGCCCACGTCATCGTCGAGGAACCGCCGCGGCGCACCGCCCGCGACGCCGACGCCGTCCCGGCGGCGCCGCTGCCGCCCACCCTGCCGTTCGTGCTGTCGGGACACACCGACGCGGCCCTGCGGGAGCAGGCCGGGAACCTGCACCGGCACATGGGCATGAACATCCACGACCGCCTCGGGGACGTGGCCGCCTCCCTGGCGACCACCCGCAGCCACTTCCGCAAGCGCCTCGTCCTGACCGCCAAGGACAAGGCCGAACTCCTGGACAAGCTGGCCTCCTTCTCCCGTACCGGGGAACTGCCCGCCGATTCCGTACGCAGCGGGGAGCGGGCCGAAGGGTCCCGGGTGGCCCTCCTGTTCACCGGCCAGGGCAGCCAGCTGCCGGGAATGGGGAAGGACCTGTACGACGCCCAGCCCGTCTTCCGGGCAGCGCTGGACGAGATCACGGCCCTGTTCCCCGAGCTCGACAGGCCGCTGCTCGACGTCATGTGGGCCGAGCCCGGAAGCGACGACGCCGCCCTGCTGCACCGCACCGACTTCACCCAGCCCGCCCTGTTCGCCCTGGAAGTGGCGCTGTGGCGGCTGTGGGAGAGCTGGGGGGTGAAGGCGGACCTGCTGCTCGGACACAGCATCGGCGAGTTCGCGGCCGCCCACGTGGCCGGGGTCTTCGACCTGCCCGACGCCTGCCGCCTCGTGGCGGCCCGCGGCCGGCTGATGCAGGCCCTGCCCGGCCGGGGCGCCATGGCCTCACTGGAGGCCGACGGCGCCGAGACGGAAGCGGCCATTCACGCGCTGGGCCTGCACGGCAAGGTGGACGTCTCGGGCCTGAACACACCGTCCCAGACCGTCGTCTCCGGCGACACCGACGCCGTCGAAGCGGTGTCCGCCCACTTCGTGGACCTCGGCCGCAAGGCCACGGCGCTGACGGTGTCCCACGCCTTCCACTCGCACCACATGGACGGCATGCTGGCCGCGTTCAAGTCCGTGGCCGACACCGTACGGTTCCACCCGCCGCGGCTCGGCCTGGTCAGCGGCGCCACCGGCGGGCTCGCCGAACCGGGCGAACTGGAACGGTCCGACTACTGGATCCGCCAGACCCGCCGCGCGGTCCGCTACAGCGACGCCGTCCGCACCCTCCACCAGCAGGGCGCGAACATCTTCCTGGAGCTGGGCCCGCACCCCGTGCTCTCCGGCATGGGCGCCGCCTGCCTGGCCGACGAGGACCGGCTCACCTGGCTGCCGTCGCTCACCGCGGGCAAGGACGGGACCCCAGGCGGGAACGGCGCCCCGGTCATGCTGCACAGCCTCGCCGAACTGCACGTACGGGAAGTGCCGGTCGACTGGCGCGGCTACTTCGCGCCGTTCGGCGGCGAACGCGTCGCCCTGCCGACCTACGCCTTCCAGCGGGAACGCTTCTGGTTCGAGCCGCCCGCGTCCCGGCAGATCGGCGCGGGCCTCAACGACACCCAGCACGTGCTCCTCGGCGGCGGCATGGACGTCGCGGGCACCGACCTCTCGGTGTTCACCACCCTGGTGGCGGCGGACGAACCGGTCTGGGTGCAGGAGCACCGGGTCATGGACGCCGTACTCATGCCCGGCACCGCGTTCTTCGAGGCGATGAGCGCCGCGGGCAACACCGGCGAGGGCGACTGGGACCTCGCCGACGTCGTCATCGCCGCACCCCTGGTGTTCGCCCCGGACCTGCCGGTCCGGATGCAGGTCACCGTGGGCCCGCGCGTCGGCGACGCCCGCCCGGTCCAGGTCTACAGCTCGCCCGAGGGCGAGGACGGCGCCTGGCAGCTGCACGCCGAGGGCCGCCTGGTGCCCGCGCAGGACGAGAAGGGCGACGGCGTCACGCTGCCGCCCCGGAGCGCCGAGCCTCTCGACGCCTCCGCCCTCTACCGCGACCTGGCCGCGCTGGGATACGGCTACGGCCCGACCTTCCAGGGCATCAAGGACGCCTGGCACGTGGATGGCGACGTGTGGGCCAGGACGACCCTGCCGGAGAGCGCGGTGCCGACCGCGGGCCACTACGGCCTGCACCCGGCCCTGCTGGACTCGGCCATGCACGCACTGCTGCTGACCCAGCGGCTGCAGAACGCGACGGGCGAGGACCTGTTCGTCCCGTTCGAGGTCGAGCGGCTGACGCTGCGCGAGAGGGGTCTGTCCGAAATATGGGTCCACGTCGCCGAGTTCGAGCTCGGCGAGGGCGAGTTCTGGGCCTCGCTCGACATCTACGACCCCGCGGGGGAGCACGTCGGCCGACTGCACCGGCTGCACGCGCGGCGGGTGGACCGGGCGGTGCTGCGCCGCCTCGCCGCGGCCGGCGTGGAACGCTTCCAGTTCTCCGTCGACTGGCGGCAGACCGACACCGCCGACGTCGAACTGGGCGGCTCCTGGGGCATGCTCTGCCCGGCGGGCGACGTGCCGTGGGCACGCGAGGTGAAGACCACTTTGGGCCGGGCGGGCATACAGGTGCTCAAGGTCACGGACCTGGAGGACGCCGAGGACCTGGACGGCCTGATCTGCCTGTGGGACTCCGGGGCGGACGTGCCCTCCCAGGCCCACGAGCTCACCGCGAAGGCGCTGGCCCAGCTCCAGGAAGCAATCCGGACCGAGTTCAGGCCGCCCCTGGTGTGGGTCACCCGCAACGCGGTGGGCACCGGTGCCGACGACCCGGTCTCCGGACTCGGCGCCGGGCCCTTGTGGGGACTGATGCGCACCGCCCGCAGCGAACACCCCGAACTGGCGCTGCGCATGATCGACCTGGCCGGGGACGAGGCGGACCGGGGAGCACTCCCTGCGGCGCTGATGCTGGAGGCCGAACCCGAGTGCGCCCTGCGCCACGGCGAGGTGCTCGTACCGCAGTTGCGGCGGGTGGGCTCCGGCGGCGATCTGGAAATACCGGCCGACGGCAACTGGCAGCTGGAGATCGCCGCCAAGGGCCGCCTGGACGAGCCGCTGAAGGTGAGGACCGTGCCGCGCACGGCCGTGGCGGCCGGTGAGATCCGCGCCGAGGTCAGGGCAACCGGGGTGAACTTCCTCGATGTGCTCAACGCCCTCGGCATGGTGGAGATCCCCGCCTTCGGCCTCGAATTCGCCGGTGTCGTCACCGAGACCGGGGCCGACGTCACCCACCTCAGGGCGGGAGACCCCGTGTTCGGTCTGGCCCGCGGCTCCTTCGCGTCCGAAGTCGTCATGGACGCCCGCCAAGTGGTGCGGATGCCGGACAGCCTCGCCTTCGACGAGGCCGCGACCATCCCCATGACGTTCCTCACGGCCTGGTACGGACTGCACGAACTGGGCGCCCTGCAACCGGGCGAACGGGTCCTGGTCCACGCCGCCGCCGGTGGCGTGGGCATGGCCGCCGTACAACTGGCACGCCTCCACGGCGCCGAGGTCTACGGCACCGCCAGCGAGCCCAAGTGGCCCGCGCTGAGGGAATCGGGCCTCGCCGACGAGCGCATCGCCTCCTCCCGCGACCTCGGCTTCGTCGAGAAGTTCGGCCCGGACCTGCCCGACGGTCGCTTCGACGTCGTACTGAACTCACTGGCCACGGAGTTCATCGACGCCGGCCTCGCCATGCTGGGCAGCGGCGGGCGGTTCCTGGAGATGGGCAAGATCGACCTGCGGGAACAGTCCTGGATCGAGGAGAACCACCCCGGTGTGGCCTACACGGTCTACAACCTGCCCGAGGCGGGCCCCGAGCTCATCCACAAGATGCTCACCTCCCTCGCCGCCCTGTTCGCCGACGGCAGCCTCAAGCCGCTGCCGCTGCGCACCTTCCCGATGACGCACACGTCCGAGGCCCTGCGCTTCATGGCCCAGGCACGGCACGTGGGCAAGGTCGTGCTGATCCCCTCGGCGCAGCGGAAGTTCCTCGGCGGGGACGGGGCGGTACTGGTCTCCGGCGGCCTCGGCGACCTGGGCGGACGCGTGGCCAAGTGGCTGGCGCACACCCACGGCGCCCGCGACCTGGTGCTGACCTCGCGCCGCGGCCAGGACGCCCCCGGAGCACAGAACCTCGTGGACGAACTGGCCGAACTCGGCGCTGCGGCCACCGTGGTGGCCTGCGACTCCGCGGACTTCGACAGCGTCAAGTCGGTCATGGCCCTCTTCGGGGACGACCGGCCGCTGCGCGGCGTCGTCCACGCGGCCGGAGCCCTGGACGACGGCGCCCTGACGGCCCTGACGCGGGAGCGGTTCGACGGGGTCCTCCTGCCCAAGCTGGACGGCGCCTGGCACCTGCACCAACTGACCCAGGACACGGAGCTGGACTTCTTCCTGATGTTCTCCTCCATCGCGAGCGTCATGGGCGCACCGGGACAGGGCAACTACGCGGCCGCCAACTCCTTCCTCGACGCGCTCGCCCACCTGCGGCGCGCCAAGGGGCTGCCGGCCACCTCGGTGGCCTTCGGCCCCTGGGAGGGCGAGGGCATGGCGGCCGGCCTCAGCGAGATCGACCGCGTCCGCTTCTCCCAGCTGGGCCTGGACCGGCTCGCACCCGACGAAGGCATGGAACTGCTGGAGCTGGCGGCCGGGAGCGGCCGCGCGCTGACCATGTCCGCCGCACTGGATTTGGGCCGCGTGCAGCGCTACTTCGAGGAGCGGGGCGGCATACCGCCGCTGATGCGTACGTTGCTCAGCAACCACGGGGGCGGATCCTCCCGGGGCGGCGGCGGCAGCGGTACCGACCTGCGCAAGCTGCTGGCCGAGGCCGCGCCCGAGGAGTACGCGGCCGTGGTGCTGGGCGTGGTCAGGGAGCAGGTGGCGAAGACCCTCGGGTTCGCCTCTCCTGACGACGTCGACGTCAACCTGGCACTCCAGGACATCGGCATCGACTCGCTGACCGCGGTCCTCATGCGCAACCAGCTGGCCGACCTGACGGGCCTCGCACTGCCTGCCAAGATCGCCTTCGACCACCCGAACCTGAAGGCGCTCGGCGGGTTCCTGCTGGAGAAACTGCTCGAAGCGGGGCTCGACACCCCGGCCGACCCGGCCCCGGCCCCCGCACCGCGGGCCGGTGATCCGGGCCCGGACCTGACGACGGCCGCGAAGGGCTGCCTCGACCCCGACCTCCGCTTCGACAACGCCGAAGGGCCGCTGTCGAGCCCGGAGTCGGTCTTCCTCACCGGCGCGACCGGCTTCGTCGGCGCCTTCCTCCTGCACGAGCAGCTGAAGCGGGGGGTCGCCTCCTACTGCCTGGTGCGTGCGGAGAACCAGGGAGCGGCGATGCGGCGTCTCGTGGACGCGCTGAACGGCTACGGCCTCTGGCAGGAGGAGTACGCGCCGCTGCTCAACCCCGTGGTGGGCGACCTGTCGCGTCCCCTGTTCGGACTCGAAGAGGAGGCCTTCGACGAACTCGCCGACGAGGTCGACGCCGTCTGCCACGCCGGCGCCATGGTGGACTGGATGCGGCCGCTGGACGACTACGTCGGCCCCAACGTGATCGGCACGCACGAAGCCCTGCGGCTGGCCTCACGGGGGCGCGGCAAGGCGTTCCACTTCGTCTCGACCTTCGCCACGCTGCCCAAGTACCTCGGGTACGAGGTCACCGAGGACGACCGGGAGTACGGCTACCTGACCTCCAAGTGGCAGGCGGAGCAGATGGTGGCCGCGGCGCGCTGGCGCGGAGCCAGGGCCTCGGTGTACCGGCTGCCGTTCGTCGCGGCCTCGGCCCGCACCGGGCATTTCAGGCTCGACCGTGGCGACTTCCTGCACAACCTGATCGTCGGCGGCCTCTCCCTGGGCAGCTTCCCCTCGCTCAAGGCCGACCTCACGGCCGTGCTCCCGGTCGACTACCTGAGCGGGACCATCGCCGCGGCGATGACCGAGGACCTGCGGCGCCTCGGGAAGGACTACGACTTCGTCCACGCGGAGGCACCGGCCTTCGACAGGTTCTTCGAGATGATCGGCAGCGCCGGGGGTGGGGCGGAGATCGTGCCGTTCGACGTGTGGCGGGAGCGGGCCCTGGCCGCCGCGGCCGCGGATCCGACGGGCCCGCTGGCCCGGATCGCGGCCCTGGTGGACGGCCTCACGGAAGAGGGCCTGGCGGGCATGTTCGCCGCGCTCCCCGTCGGCGGAGCCGTCTTCGGCGGCGACGACTACCCCTCCCCGCCGGTCGACGAGACATTCGTAGCGCACTACGTGGACCGCATCAACGCGGCGTTCCGAGGAGAAGGAGAGTAGACGGCCATGACCGACGCGACAGCCGAGACAGAGACCCCGGTAACGGGCACCTACCAGAAGACCGGCACCTTCCTCCACACCTCCGCGGCCGCCCACGCCGGGCAACTGGCCCCCGTCCTCGACAAGTACACGGTGGACAAGGGAGAGGTGGAGTCCCGGCTGCCACCGGCGCGGGCACTCAACCCGAGCTGCTTCCATCCCGAGGTGACCCCCACCGAGGTCGTCCGGATGAACCTGGACGAGGACCTCGCCGACAACCTGGCACGCCAGCTGCGGTGCCAGGCGATCATCCAGGAGAGCTTCGCCGCGGCCTCGATCGGCAGCTACTTCCCCGTCTCCACCATGTTCGAGAACTGCGTCCTGTTCGTGCCTTCGGCCAAACGCTTCTACGACCTCAACCAGGACAAGGTGCGGGAGCACTTCCCCGAGGTCGAGACCGCGGTGGTCAACGCGTTCATCGTGCCCGCCAACAAGAAGCCGTACGGCACCCACGCGGCCAGCAGCATCGGGCTCCAGGTGCCGTCCCTGGTCAAGAAGCGGCTGGGATTCCCCACCGAGTACCGCAGCTTCCACACCGCGCTCACCCCGACGCCGCTCGACCGGCAGCCCTTCGTGATCTTCGAGGAGGCCGAGGTCGAGGCGCCGAACCTGCAGTTCGTGTACGAGAAGATGCTGGAGTACGGCCTGGAGGGCGAGGAGAAGGACGCCGTCGACAAGGCGCTGTTCCTCTTCCTGGAGGGGAGCCTCTCGGAGATCGACCTGCCCTCGGTGCGCGACTTCCTGATGGCGAAGTACTGGGAGAAGCGTTACGCGGACACGCCGTCCCCCGGCTACTACTGCGACAGCAGGGTGGGCGACGCGCTGGTCTTCGACAACTACCGCGTCCACGCGGACGGCACGCTGCCGATGACGCCGAAGGACCGGCTCACCATCGACCTGCGCTGCTTCAACCGGGTGCACTACCCGCGCGGCATGTCCAGCGGGCTCGACTTCATCGTCGACCCGGACGAGCGCGCCTACCAGATCAAGCGCAAATGGGCGTCGATCGAGTTCCTGCTCGCCACTCTCGGCTACGAGAGCACGGACGAGTTCCTGAAGCTCGTGTTCGGCTCCAAGGTCCGCGCGGACTCCATCGATCCGTTCGGCCTCATGACCGACCTCCAGTACGGGATCTACAACAAGTCCGAGTACCACCTCCTGGACCAGAACCTCGACGACCACTACGCGCGCGTGGAGCGCCTGTACGAACGCATCGTGCAGGACGGGGAGTACGTGCTCCCCGACCGGGCCAGAAAGTGCCTCGACGCCCTGTCCCACTAGCCGGACCAGAACCGCACCGCCGCACCGCCGCACCGGAAGGGTTCGCTCCATGCGTCAGGCCGACGCCCTGCCCCCGCTCGTGCGGGAGTTCTGCGAGGTCACCAGACTCCCGCACGATCCGTTCGCCAAGGCATTCCTCAACCGGTGCCGCTCACGCACGATCAAGGTGAACGGGAGGTTCTACAAGTACTTCCAGAGCGGCAGCGGTCCGACCGTGCTCCTGGTGCACGGTCTGCACGCCAATCTGGGAAGCATGGTGGCTCTTGCGGAGGAGCTGCTGGGGCAGGGCTACCGGGTGGTGCTCTTCGACGTGACGGCGCACGGCGAGGCCCTCGGCGCGACGGCCGATCCAGTCGAGATACGCGCGCTGATGCGCGGCATGTACGACCGGATCACCGGTCTCCACGCGGTGGTCGGCCATTCCCTGGGCGCGCTGTGGGCGCTCTCGGCATGGCACGAAGGACTGAGGGCCAAGGCGCTGATCACGATTGCCTCGCCGTCCAGCATGCTGTTCATCGCCGAGAAGTTCGCGGAACTCAACAACCTGACGGCCAGTCAGTCGAACGAGTTGCAAGGTCAGTTGCAGGGCTGCTTCGGCGCGGACCTGTGGACGGCGTTTTCCCCGCTGGAGGCCGTCCGGGCCATCGACGTGCCGGGGCTGGTCATCCACGGGAGCGCCGACGAGTACGTCCCGCCCGGACACGCAGCGGAGCTGCACGCCGGCTGGACGCGGGCGAGGCTCGAACTGATCGAAGGGGCCGAGCACTTCGAGATCATGGAGACGCCGCAGGTACGGAGCATCGTCTCCGCGTTCCTGCGCGAAGTGGGATGAACCAGAAGCAGCCCTGCGCGAGTTCACGTCGTGCAGCCCCCTGCGAGTCAACGAAGCAGTCGGACCCATCCGGCCGCGGCCGACCGGCCGGCCGGCGCACCGAGGAGCGAGAAGGTCACATGGACACGACGGAAAAGCTGCGGCGGATGGCGTTCACGCCGATGCGCACCCCCCTTCCCCGCGGGACCAAGGAGATCCTCGACCGGGCATCGGCAGAGACCGAGGCCGTCGACGGCGACAAGGTGGTCCACTACGTCTGGAGCGGCGGAGAGCGCAAGGCCCTGCTGGTGCACGGCTGGGCGGGCAACGCCGGACACGTCGCCGTACTGGCGGAAGCGCTCGTCGCGCAGGGCTTCACCGTGGTCGCCCTCGACCTGCCGGGGCACGGCGAGTCGGAGGGCAAGGAGTCCTCGGTCATCCACTTCGCCAGGGCGATCGAGGCCGCGAACGTACGGTACGGCCCCTTCCATGCCGTCGCCGCGCACTCGATGGGCGCCCCGGCGGTGACCTACGGGATGTCCCGCGGGCTGGCCCCGCAGAAGGTCGTGTTCTTCAACCCGATCAGCAGCTACACGACTTTGTGGCGGCGCTCCGGGGAGCTGCTTCAGGCGTCGCCCGAGGCGATCGCCCTGGTCCGCGCGCGTGCGGAGGACTGGCTGGGAGTGGTGTTCGACGACATCGAGCCGCTCGTCGCGGCACCGGGCTTCGCGGGCGGTCTGCTGGTCGTCCATGACGCCCACGACCCCGAATCACCGCTGCCGGACAGCCGGGCCCTCGTGGACGCCTGGCCGGAGGCCGAACTCGTCGAGGTCGAGAACCTGGGCCACACCCGGGTCCTGCGCGACGAAGGCATCGTCCGGCGGGTGGTGGCCTTCATGACGGAAGCGGAAGACGCGTCAGGGCGGTGACCGACTCGTTCTCAGCCGGGCCGGCCGGCCATGTGCTCGTCGCACTCGTCGCCATGCTGGTGGTCGCTCACCTGGGGCGGTGGCTCGCCCGCCGCCTCGGGCAGCCGTCCGTCGTCGGAGAGATCGCCGTCGGGATGCTGCTCGGACCCGCCGTGCTCGGCTGGCTCTGGCCGCACGCCCAGCGGGTCCTGCTGCCGGACCCCGTCCTCGAACCGCTGCGGGTCATCGGGCACGCGGGGCTGGTCCTCTTCCTGGTCGGTGTCGCCCACGAACTGAGGCTCGACTCGGCACGGTTGCGGGACCGGGCGGTCGGCCGGACGATCGTGGGCACCCTGGTGCCCTCTCTCGCGGCGGGCGCGGCCTTCGCGGGATGCCTCGTCTGGTACGACAGGCCCGCACTGCGCGGCGACGGGCCCACCCTCGCCTTCGTACTGCTCCTGACGGTCGCGATGGCGGTCACGGCCGTCCCCGTGCTCGCCAGGATCCTCGCCGACCGGGGCCTGACGACCACGCGTGCGGGCGGCCTCGCGCTGACCTCGGCGGTGATCGTCGACGCCTTCGCCTGGCTGGTGCTCGCTGTGGTCGTCGCCCTCTCCAGGGGCGGTACGGGAGGCATCGCGACCGCGGCGGGCGTTCTGGTGCTCGGCCTGGCGGCGACCGTGCTCGTCCGCAGGCTGCTGCGGCTGGGACCCGCCGACCGGTTCTGCGCGCGCCACCCCTGGGTGGCCGCCGTGCTGCTGGGCGGCTGCGCTCTTGGCTCGGCGTCGGCGGCGGAGACCTGGGGGCTCACGGCGCTCTTCGGCGCGTTCGTGGTGGGGCTGGCGGTCCCGACCGGCCCGGTGCACTGGAAGGTGCCGGTCCACCGGGTGACGGCGCTGGGCCTCTGGCTGGTGCCGGTCTTCTTCGTCACCACCGGGCTCCAGATCTGGACCGGATCGGTCGGCATACCGTGGCTCGTGGCGCTCGCGGCGACGGTCCTCGCCACGCTCGCGAAGATCGGCGGAGGCTACGTCTTCTCGCGCCGCGGCGGGGAGGACCGCGCCGAGGCGCTGCGGCTGGGCGTACTGCTCAACACCAGGGGACTCACCGAGATCGTTCTCCTCCAGGTCGGGTACAGCGCGGGGGTGCTCACTCCCGCGCTGTACCTCGCCCTGCTGGTGATGGCGCTGGCTACCACCGCCATGACCGGCCCGTTGCTGACGCTGGTCGACCGCTCCGCGTCCCGGGCCGACGCTCCTCCCGTACGGGCCAAGGAGCCTGCACCGGAGTGCTGAACGGCACCCGCCCGGCCGGGACGGCCCGCATGCCCCCGTGCGACGGCTTGCACGCGAAGGACAGCGGACGCACGGGCGGAACGTGCGTGCCGATGGGGAGGCCCGCCGCGTGCACGATGCCGCCGAGCGCGGAAACGCCGCCCGCTGGGCGGGGCAGGCGGGCTGGTCCGGTTGCCGGGAATCAGATCGCCATCCACGGGGTTGGTGGGGGGACGAGCCGTTGTGGGAGGGGCATGATGCGAGCAATTCAGGTGTACGAAGTGGGCGGTCCCGAGGTGCTGCAGGTGGCCGAGGTGGACCAGCCGCGGCCGGGGCCGGGCGAGGCGCTCGTGGAGGTCGCCGCATCCGGGGTCAACTTCCTCGACGTCTACCACCGCGAAGGCCGGTACAGCCTCCCGCTGCCCTTCACCCCGGGCGCTGAGGGCGCCGGCACGGTCGTCGAAGTGGGACCCGGCGTCGCTGACGTCGCAGTCGGGGACCGGGTCGGGTGGGTGGAGATTCCCGGCACGTATGCCGAGCGGGCCGTCGTGGACACCTCCCGGCTGGTGCCGCTGCCCGACGACATCGACTTCGAGACAGCCGCCGCCGTGCTCCTCCAAGGCATGACCGCGCACTATCTCGTCAAGGACGCCTACCCGGTTCAGGAGGGCGACACGGTGCTCGTGCATGCGGCTGCCGGCGGCATGGGGCTGCTTTTGACCCAGCTCATCACTCATCTCGGCGGCAGGGTGATCGGCACGACGTCGACCACGGCGAAGGCCGAGCTGGCCAAGCGTGCCGGGGCCGCCGAGGTGATTCTTTCCTCCGCAGTCCACGAGCTCGCAGCCGAGGTGCGGCGGCTCAACGGCGGTCAGGGACTGCCGGTTGTCTTCGACGGCGTCGGCGCGCACACCTTCGATGCGAGCCTCGCCAGCCTGCGAACCCGCGGCCATCTCGTGCTCTTCGGCGCGGCAAGTGGTGCCGTGCCGCCGTTTGATCCGATTCGGCTCGCCCACGGTGGTTCTCTGACCCTGATCCGGCCCAGCCTCGGGGACTTCATCGCCGATCGGTCCGAGCTGCTCCGACGGGCCGCCGATGTGTTCGAGTGGGTGCGCTCCAAGGCGCTTGAGGTCACCGTGACGGGCCGCTACGCATTGTCCGAGGCCGCCCAGGCCCACAGCGATCTGGAGGCTCGGCGTACCACCGGCAAGCTGCTCGTCGTACTCGACGCGGCCGCTGTCGCACGCCGCGAGGAGACGCAGAGCTGATCGCGGGTGACGAGGTCGGGGGTCTTGGAGACTGAGATGTCGAGGGCATGGCCGGCCGTCATCATCAAGATCCCCGACGGTGGCCCAGGGCCGTCGACGCACTCCGCAGGATCGGGGGGCACCGCCCGCGGGGAGCGGGGCGATGGGGAACTCGGGCACACTTTCACATCACGTGGAGGGAGGGGGTGCGGGCCCGTATAGCCTGGCGAAATGCTGACCGAAGTCATCGCGACCCGCTACGTCACGCCCCTGCGTGAGGGCGGCTCGCTCCCGGGAATCGTCGAGGCCGACGATCTCGGTACGTACGTCATGAAATTCACCGGCGCCGGGCAGGGGCGCAAGACGCTCGTCGCCGAGGTGATCTGCGGCGAACTGGGCCGGCGGCTCGGGCTGAGGGTGCCGCGGCTGGTGGCGATGGACCTGGACCCGGTCATCGGGCTGGGCGAGCCCGACCAGGAGGTGCAGGAGCTGCTCAAGGCGAGCGGCGGGCTGAATCTCGGGATGGACTTCCTGCCGGGGTCGATCGGCTTCGACCCGCTCGCCTACGAAGTGGGCCCGGCCGAGGCGGGGCAGGTGGTCTGGTTCGACGCGCTGATCAACAACGTCGACCGGTCCTGGCGCAACCCCAACATGATGGTCTGGCACGGCGACCTGTGGCTCATCGACCACGGCGCCACCATGATCTGGCAGCACAACTGGCCCACCGCGCAGGCCGCCGCGGCCAAGCCGTACAACGCCTCCGACCACGTCCTCGCCCGCTTCGGGCCGGACATCGGCGCCGCCGCGCGCGAGCTGGCTCCACGGGTCACCGCGGACCTGCTCACCGAGGTCGCCGCGCAGGTGCCCGACGTCTGGCTGACCGACGAGCCCGGCTTCGACAGCCCCGACGAGCTGCGCCGCGCGTACGTGCAGGCGCTGCTGCCGCGCGCCGCCACCATCCACGAGCGCATCACGCTCGAAGCGCCCACCAAGGACCGCCCCTCGCAGGCGCCGGGCTGGCTCACCGACCACGTCAGGCCGTGGCCGCACCCGACGAAGAAGGACCAGCAGATGCAGCAGGACGGCGGCGCGAAGTGAGCGGGCGGACGCAGGGCGCCGGGACCCAGGGCGCGGGCACGCCGCAGCGGGGCGGGGACAAGCCGCAGCGGCACGTCTTCGAGTACGCGCTGGTGCGCGTGGTGCCCCGGGTCGAACGCGGCGAGATGTTCAACGCGGGCGTGATGGTCTACTGCCGGGCCAAGTCGTTCGCGGCGGCCCTCACGCACCTCGACGAGGGCAAGCTCCTCACCCTCGATCCCGGAGCCGACGTGGCCGGCGTACGGGCCGCGCTGCACGCCGTGGAGGGCCTGTGCGGGGGCGGCGAGGGTGCCGGGCAGGCGGCGGGCGACGATCCGGGGCGGCGGTTCCGTTGGCTCAGCGCGCCTCGTTCCGCCGTCGTGCAGCCCGGCCCCGTGCACACCGGGTTGACGGCCGATCCGCACGCGGAACTGGAGCGGCTGCTCGACGTGCTGGTGCGCTGAGGGGCTCCGTGGGGAGTGTGACCTTCGTCCGGGTGGGGAACGGCCGTTGACACCGGGTGCCGCGGCTTCTAGCGTCACGACTGCTGAGGTACTAAGCGGTTGCTCAGCGATGGAGCAGTTCCCGAGGACGAGGAGAACCCGCAATGTCCACCACTGAGCAGCGCGTAGCGATCGTGACCGGAGGGGCGCGCGGCATCGGTGCCGCCACCGCAGTGCGGCTGGCGGCCGAGGGTCGTGCCGTCGCCGTGCTCGACCTCGACGAGGCGGCCTGCAAGGACGTCGTCGAGAAGATCACCGCGGCGGGCGGCAAGGCGCTCGCCGTCGGCTGCGACGTGTCGAACGAGGCCCAGGTCACCGCCGCCGTGGACCGCGTCGCCACCGAACTGGGCGCGCCCACGATCCTCGTCAACAACGCGGGCGTGCTGCGTGACAACCTGCTGTTCAAGATGAGCGAGTCGGACTGGGACACCGTCATGGGCGTACATCTCAAGGGTGCCTTCCTGATGTCCCGCGCCTGCCAGAAGCACATGGTGGACGCCAAGTTCGGCCGGATCGTCAACCTGTCCTCCTCCTCCGCGCTCGGCAACCGGGGGCAGGCCAACTACGCCGCCGCCAAGGCGGGTCTGCAGGGCTTCACCAAGACCCTCGCCAAGGAACTCGGCAAGTTCGGCGTCACCGCCAACTCCGTCGCCCCCGGCTTCATCGTCACCGAGATGACCGCGCAGACGGCCGCACGGGTCGGCATGGACTTCGAGGACTTCCAGGCGGCCGCGGCCACCCAGATCCCCGTACAGCGCGTCGGCAGGCCCGAGGACATCGCCAACGCCATCGCCTTCTTCACCGGCGAGGACGCGGGCTTCGTCTCCGGCCAGGTCATGTACGTCGCCGGCGGCCCGCTCAACTGACGTCCGCGGCAAAGGAGTACAGGTACCGGCGAACTGGGGAACGGGAACACATGACGGAAGCAGTGCAGGACAGCGGGGTACGGGACAGCGGCAGGGTCGCACTGGTCACCGGCGCGAGCCGGGGCATCGGCTACGGCATCGCGGAGGCGTTCGTCGCGCGCGGCGACCGGGTGTGCATCACCGGCCGCAACGAGGACGCCCTCAAGGAGGCGGTGGACAGGCTCGGCGCGGACCGGGTGATCGGCGTCGCGGGCAAGGCGCACGACGAGAGCCACCAGGGCGCCGCCGTCGAGCGGACGATGGAGGCGTTCGGCAGGGTCGACTTCCTCGTCAACAACGCCGGCACCAACCCGGTGTTCGGGCCCATGGCCGACATGGACCTGAACGTCGCCCGCAAGGTCTTCGAGACGAACGTGATCTCGGCGCTCGGCTTCGCCCAGCGCACCTGGAAGGCGTGGCAGGGCGAGAACGGCGGCGCGATCGTCAACATCGCCTCGGTGGCGGCCGTTTCGGCCTCACCCTTCATCGGCGCCTACGGCATGAGCAAGGCCGCCATGGTCAACCTCACGCTCCAGCTGGCGCACGAGTTCGCGCCCCGGGTGCGGGTGAACGCCATCGCCCCCGCGGTGGTGAAGACCAAGTTCGCCCAGGCGCTGTACGAGGGCCGGGAGGCGGAGGCGGCGGCGGCGTACCCGCTGGGCCGGCTCGGCGTCCCGTCGGACATCGGCGGAGCGGCGGCGTTCCTCACCTCCGCGCAGTCGGACTGGGTCACCGGGCAGACGCTCGTCGTCGACGGAGGCATCTTCCTCAACGCCGGAGTCGCCTGACGGGGCTGCCGTCGGCGGTCGGCGGACCTGCCGCCGACCGCTGACGGAATCGGGCATTCCGATATCCGAACGGCCTGTTGGGGCACTGTAGTTGCGCCGACAGGCCGTTGCGGTATGGTCTGCCGACCCATGGCTGATCGAGGAGCGTGCACGTGTTTGACCGGACCAGGAGCCTGCGGGCGTCCGCAGCCCTCACGTCCATAGCCCTGCTGGCTGGATGCGGGGTACTCACCGAGGACAGTGCGAAGGCGGGGAGCATGATCACCGTCGGCACGACCAGCAAGCCCAGCACGCTCGATCCCGCCGGGGCCTGGGACGGGTCGTGGGAGCTGTACCGCAACGTCTTCCAGACCCTGCTGAGCTACCCGACGGGAAGCTCGGCGCCCGCCCCCGACGCGGCCAGGACGTGCAACTTCGCCGACAAGACCCACCGCGTCTTCGAGTGCGAGCTCAAGCCGGGGCTGGCCTTCTCCGACGGCGCGAAGCTGGACGCCGCCGCGGTCAAGCACTCGATCGAGCGGATCGTCAGGATCAAGGCACAGGGCGGTCCGGGCGAGCTGCTCTCCAGCCTGGGGAAGATCGAGACACAGGGCAGCGACAAGGTCGCCTTCCACCTCAACAAGCCCGACGCGACGTTCCCGTTCGTGCTGGCCACGCCCGGCATGTCGCTGGTCAGCCCGAAGGCGTACCCGGCCGACAGGCTGCGCGACGACAACGCGCTGACCGGGTCGGGCCCGTACACCCTCCAGGCATACCGGCCCAAGGGAGCCGACGCCGCCGCGGAGCTGGTGCGCAACGAGACGTACAACGGCTTCGCCGACCGGCGGAACAACGCCGTCACCATCCGCTACTTCGACGACTCCGCGAAGATGGTCAAGGCGCTGGAGAACAAGGAGATCGACGCGACGTTCCGCGGACTGACCGCCGAGCAGATCGTCGACCTGGAGGAGAAGTCGACCGGGCCGGTGAAGGTGATCGAGACACCCGGCTCGGAGATCCACTACCTGGTCTTCAACCCGAGGGACCCGAACTCCGCCAAGCCGGCCGTCCGCAAGGCGATCGCGCACCTCGTGGACCGGCCCGCCCTCGTCGAGAAGGTCTTCAAGGGCACCGCCGAGCCGCTGTACTCGATGGTGCCGCGAGGCATCGCCGGGCACACCACCGACTTCTTCGACAGGTACGGGGAGCCCGACGCGAAGGCGGCCAGGAAGGTCCTGCGCGAGGCGGGCATCACCGCCCCGGTGAAGATGACCTTCTGGTACACCACCGACCGGTACGGTTCGTCCACCGCGCTGGAGTTCGCCGAGCTGAAGCGCCAGCTGGAGGCGTCCGGGCTGTTCTCCATCACCCTCGAAGGTCTTCCCTGGGAGCAGTTCCAGGTCGGCGTGCAGAAGGGCGCCTACCCGGTCTTCGGGCGAGGCTGGGCGCCGGACTACCCCGACGCGGACAGCTTCGTGGCGCCCTTCGTCGGGGAGCGCAACGCGATCTCCACGCCGTACAAGGTGCCCGAGATCACCAACGACCTGCTCCCCAAGTCGCGTGTCGAGGTCGACCGGAAGCGGTCCACGCCGTTCTTCGTGCGGGCCCAGAAGATCCTCATGGAGGACGTCCGGCTGCTGCCGCTGTGGCAGGGCAAGATGTACGTCGCCGCCTCCCAGGAGATCGGCGGCACGGAGCGCGCGCTGGACCCGCAGACCGTGATGCAGGTGTGGGAGCTCTACCGCAAGACCAGCTGGTAGCCGGGCACGCCGGGGGCCGGGCGGCCGGCGGGGCGGGCGTTGTCAGTGGTGGCCGGTAGGTTCTCGGAACAGAGAAGAGACCGTGACACCGGAGGTTGTTGACGTGACCGATGCCCACATGCTGCCCGAGTCCTGGCGCGGCGTCCTCGGCGAGGAACTCCAGAAGCCCTACTTCGAGGAGCTGGTGGAGTTCGTCGAGGACGAGCGGGCGAAGGGTCCGGTCTACCCGCCGCGCGAGCAGGTCTTCGCCGCGCTCGACGCCACGCCCTACGACAAGGTGAAGGTCCTGGTCCTCGGCCAGGACCCGTACCACGGCGAGGGACAGGGCCACGGACTGTGCTTCTCGGTGCGGCCGGGCGTCAGGACGCCCCCGTCCCTGCGCAACATCTACAAGGAGATGCACGAGGAGCTCGGCACCCCGGTCCCGGACAACGGCTACCTGATGCCCTGGGCCGAGCAGGGCGTGCTGCTGCTCAACGCGGTGCTCACCGTCCGCAAGGGCGAGGCCAACTCGCACAAGGGCAAGGGGTGGGAGAAGTTCACCGACGCGGTGATCCGCGCGGTCGCCGACCGTCCGGACCCGGCGGTCTTCGTGCTGTGGGGCAACTACGCCCAGAAGAAGCTGCCGCTGATCGACACGGACCGGCACGCGGTGGTGAAGGGGGCGCACCCCTCGCCGCTGTCGGCGAAGAAGTGGTTCGGCTCCCGTCCCTTCACCCAGATCAACGAGGCCGTCGCCGCCCAGGGCCACGAGGCGATCGACTGGACCATACCGAACCTGGGCTGAGCCTGAGCCGGATCGCCGCCGCGGGCGGCTAGCTTCTCCGGTACGCCGTGCAGGGCGTACCGGAGAAGCAGCGGGCAGCGGAGGCCGACGATGGAGCAGCAGGAGGCGTCCCAGGACGCCGTGACGACACGGATCGGGCAGACGGCGATCCTGCTCCACGCCGGCGACCGGCAGGAGGCGCGCAGCAGGTTCGGCGCCCTCTGGGAGGAGATCGGCGCCACCGGTGACGCCCGCCACCGCTGCCTGCTCGCCCACTACATGGCGGACGCGCAGGACGACCCGCGGGACGAACTGCTCTGGGACCTGCGGGCCCTGGCAGCCGCCGACGACGCGGCGGGCCCCCTGGGCACCGGTTCGACGCCGCTGCGCGGCTTCTATCCGTCGCTGCACCTCAACCTCGCGACGGCCTACGCGAAGCTCGGCCGCCGGGAGGCGGCCCGCAGCCATCTGCGCCGGGCGAAGGCCCTGTGTGACGCCCTCGTCGACGACGGTTACGGCCAGGGTGTCCGCGGGGCGATCGGACGGCTGGACGCGCGGCTGGCGGGGGACTGACCCGCGCCCCCCGCCGTGGCCCGCGACGTGCCGGGCCCATGAGCTTCCGGTGCCCTCGGCCTTTCGTGCCCCCGCCGTGTGGCCCGCGACGTGTCGGACCCACAAGAGCCTCCGGTGCCCTTGGCCCTTCGTGCCCCCGCCGGCGGCCGTGCGTCGACCCCAGTGTCTCGGCCCCGCGTGCCCCGCACCTCCGTGCCCCGTACCTCCGTGCCCCGTACTTCCGTGCGTTCGCGGCCTCTCCCGCCCGTCACCCCCCGTACGTCTCCCGGCAGATCCGTGCCTCGGGGCTGTTCGTCCTCCAGCCGCCGTAGCCGGTGCCGAGGGCGCAGACGTCGGCACCCGTGACGGGGACCTTCGGCAGCTCCGGTGCCGGGTTCGCCTTCCGCTTGCGCTTCGCCGTGCCGCGGCCGGGCTCGTCGCGGGACGTGGGCGCGGCTTCCCGGCCGGACGTGCGCCCGGACGCGCGCCCTGAGTCGCGCCCGGACTTGTCTCCCGGCCCGGTCCGGTCGGCGGTGGCCCCGCGGGCGGGCGGTTCGGCGCGCTTCGGCCCGGGGCGGCCGACGGGCCCGTGCGCCGCCTCCTGGTCCGCCTGCCGTGCGGCGGGCCGCCGGGGCTCGGGCAGCTGCTCCGTCGGCAGCATGGCCGCCTCCAGTACTTCGCGTACCGGGGCCTCCACGAGCCGCTCGGGCTGCCCGCCCTGGCCTGCGGGCTGCGGCGGGCGTGGCGCCGACGGCTGCGAGGCGGGGGGCTGCGGCGGGGCGGTGGGGGAACCGTCCGGCCCCGCCCCGGCGGCCATGCAGCCCGACGCGGCGGTCACGGCCATCCCCACCAGAAGCGTCGCTGCGGCTCTCGTCACGGTTCTTGTTCGATGCACGCGCGCAACTCTGCTGATCACGGACCCGGTTGGGGAAGCCGGAAGCCCGATATTGGCCCGCACGAGTGACGAATCGGTCGCCGCGCACGTGTGGAGCATCCCGCGCGGCAGCCGTTCACGTGCCGAGCATCCCGCGCAACAGCTCCGCGAACCCCGTGCGGAGTTCTTCCTCGGTGGGCACCGCCGAGTGGTAGGAGCCCGCCGCGCACGAGAACATCAGCCCTTCGACCCACGCGATCAGTGACAGCGCGTGCCGTTGCGGTTCGGCCGATCCGGCCGCCGTCATCATCGCCTCCAGCGGCTCGCGGAACCGGACCTTCCCCGCCGTGTCGTAGAACTCCCGCAACTCCGGCCGCCGGGTGGCTTCCAGGGCCAGTTCGTAGCGGGCCACGAGCAGGTCGCGGTGCCCGCTCAGGTGCCGGTGCAGCACGGCTGCCAGCATCCCGGGCAGGTCCGCGGTGCTCGCGCCGGGGCCGCCGGGCAGGGCGTTGAGGCCGAGCACGCGTGCCTCCAGCACGGCTAGGCGCTGCGTCGCGGTCTCCAGGAGTGCCTGCCGGGTGCGTGCGTGGTTGGACGTGGAGCCCTGGGGCAGCCCGGCGGCCTCGTCGACCGCACGGTGGGTGAGGCCGCGCATCCCCCGCTCGACCAGGAGTCCCAAAGCGGCGTCGGCGATCAGGTCCGCGCGCGGGGAAGCGCCGGCGGAGAGGGCGCCCGGAAGCGAGGAGGGGGCGGTGCGCGAGGTGCGAGCGGTCATGGGGCCAATCTACCGCCCTCACTACGGGTGTAGTAGCGTCTGGATCGTCACTACGGATGTAGTCGCCCAGGAGGAGTCATGTCCCCACAGCCCCACGGCCGCGTGCTGGTCGTCGGCAGCGGAATCGGCGGCCTCACCGCCGCGCTCGCCCTGCATCAACGCGGTCTGCGAGTCACCGTCCTGGAGCGGGCCGCCTCCCTTGAGCCGGTCGGCGCCGGCATCGTCCTGGCCCCCAACGCACTGCGCGCACTCGACGTCGTCGGCCTCGGCGACACCGTCCGCCGCCTCGCCGCCTGGCAGGGCCCCGGCGGCGTACGCACACCGGGCGGTCGGTGGCTCGCCCGTACGGACAGCTCGGCGGCCGTCCGGCGGTTCGGCGACCCACTGGCCCTCGTCCACCGGGCCACCCTCGTCGAGGCCCTCGCCGCCCGGCTGCCCGACCGCACGATCCGTACCGGCGCCCCCGCCCAGCTCGTCGACTGGGGAGCGGTGGACGGCAGGCCCGCGGTCGTCCGCACGCCCGACGGCGACCTGGAGGCAGACCTCGTCGTCGGGGCCGACGGCGTCCGGTCCGGCGTGCGCGGCACCCTCTTCCCCGAACACCCCGGCGTCACCTACGCGGGGTTCACCGCCTGGCGCGTCGTCGTGCCCGCCCCCGCGGAGCCCTTCGCGCCGCACGAGACCTGGGGCCGCGGTCAGATCTGGGGCACCCAGCCGCTCAAGGACGGCCGGATCTACGCGTACGCCGCGGCCACCGCCCCCGCCGGGGAACGCAGCCCCGACGGCGAGAAGGCCGAACTGCTGCGCCGGTACGCCCACTGGCACCGTCCCGTCCCGCAGATCCTCGACGCCGCCACCGACGCGACGCTGCTGCGCGGCGACGTGCACCACATGAGCACCCCCCTCCCCGCCCACCACCGGGGCCGCACCGTCCTGATCGGCGACGCCGCGCACGCGATGTGCCCGGCCCTGGGGCAGGGCGGCAACCAGGCCGTCGAGGACGGCATCGTCCTGGCCCACCACGTGGGGCCGGCCCGCGATCTCGGCGCGGCCCTCGCCGCGTACACCGCCGACCGGTTGCCCCGCACCACGGGCATCGTCCGCACCTCCGCCCGGGTCGCCCGGCTGACGATGCTCAGCGGCACGCCCGCGGCCGGCCTGCGGGACGGCATGACGGCCCTCGCCCGCTTCGCCCCCGGCCTGGCGCTGCGCACCTTCGACGGGATCGCCGACTGGCGTCCGCCGCAGCGCACGTATGCTGCCCCCACACCCGTTCACCAGGCACGACGACAGGAAGAGGGACACCCGTGAAGGTCGGCGTCATCGGGCTCGGAGACATCGCGCAGAAGGCGTACCTGCCGGTCTTCGCCACCCTGCCGGACACGGAACTGCACCTCCAGACCCGCACCGCCGCGACCCTGGCCCGGGTCGCCGAGGCGCACCGGGTCCCCGCCGAGCGCACGCACACCGACCTCGAAGGGCTCCTCGCCCAGAGGCCGGACGCCGCGTTCGTGCACGCGTCGACCAGCGCCCACCCGGAGATCGTCACCCGGCTCCTGGAAGCGGGCGTCCCCACGTACGTCGACAAGCCCCTCGCGTACGAACTCCACGAATCCGTACGCCTGGTGGAGCTCGCCGAGGAGCGCGGCGTCAGCCTCGCCGTCGGCTTCAACCGGCGCCTCGCCCCCGGCTACGCACAGTGCGCCGAGCACCCGCGCGACCTGATCCTCATGCAGAAGAACCGGGTGGGCCTGCCCGAGGACCCGCGCACCTTCGTCCTCGACGACTTCATCCACGTCGTGGACACCCTGCGCTTCCTGGCCCCCGGCGAGATCGACCACGTCGACGTGCGGACCCGGTCGGCCGAGGGCCTCCTGCACCACGTCGTCCTCCAGCTCTCCGGCGAGGGCTTCACCGCCATCGGCACCATGAACCGGATGAGCGGCTCCACCGAGGAGATCCTCGAAGTCTCCGGCCGGGACACCAAGCGGCAGGTCCTCAACCTCGCCGACATCGTCGACCACAAGGGCCAGCCGAGCGTCCGCCGCCGCGGCGACTGGGTGCCGGTCGCCCGCCAGCGCGGCATCGAGCAGGCCGTCACCGGCTTCCTCGACGCCGTGCGCGCCGGGAAGCCGCTCAGCGCCCGGGACGCGCTGGCGACCCACGCACTGTGCGAGCGGATCGTACGGGCGGCCGTGGAGCAGGCTTCCTGAGGCTGCGCACCCCCTCCGCGGCGAGCAGCAGCGCCAGCGCGCACATGGCGAGGGTGACGGCCCAGTTGCCGTACCTCGCGTACGGGGTGAGGCCGTGCGCGAGCGGTACGTCGTACACGGCGGCCGCACTGCGGTCCGTGCCCAGCGGCTCGCCCACTGGGGCGCCGCCCGGCCCGTACACCGTGCTGACCCCGGTCAGCGTGGCGTGCACCATCGGCCGCCCGGTCTCCGCGGCCCGCAGCGCCGCCAGCGAGGCGTGCTGCCGCGGGGCCCAGCTCCCCTGGAACGTGGACGTCGCGGACTGGGCGACCAGCAGCTGTGCGCCGTCCCGCGCCAGCCGCCGGCTCATGTCGGGAAACGCGGACTCGAAACAGACGAGCGGACCCAGCCGCAGCCCGTTCGCCAGCGGCATCACCACCTGGTGCGTGCCGCGCAGCCGGTCCTCGCCCGCCGCCCTGCCCACGGAGGTCGCCCAGCCGAGCACGGCGCGGGCCGGGACGTACTCGCCGAACGGGACGAGCCGCATCTTGTCGTAGCGCGCCTCCGTCGGCCCCCGAGGCCCCACCAGGATCGAGGACTTGTGGATCCCGGGCCGGTCGGAGCGCCGCGCGTCGACGTTGACGAGGACGTCCGCGCCGACCAGCCGGGACAGCGCGGCGAGCCGTTCCGCCACGTCGGGGCGGGCCGTCAGGTCCTCGCCGACGCTGCTCTCGCCCCACACGACCAGGTCGACGCGCTGGCCGGCGAGGGTGCGGGTCAGCTCCTCGCCGCGTGCCAGCCGCCGCCCGGCGGAGCCGGCCCCGTCGAACACCCCCGGCTGCACGACCGCGACCCGGGCCGTGTGGACCTGCGCCGGCCGCGGGGCCCAGAGCCAGCATGCGCCGACGAGCAGCACACAGGCCACCAGTGCGGATACGGCGGCGGTACGGGCGTACGGCAGCGTCAGCAGCACCACGAGAAGGACGTTGACGGCCACCACCAGCAGACTGACCAGCCAGACTCCGCCCAACGAGGCGAGCCGCAACCCGGCGGTGACCTCCCACTGCGACGAGCCGAGCAGCCCCCACGGGCCGCCCAGTCCCTCCCAGGAACGGGCGAGTTCCACCATCAGCCAGCCGGAGGGCAGCAGCACGACCGCGGCGAGGGCGCGGGGCACGGTCGGCCCGCCGCCCAGCATCAGCCGTACCAACCACCCCCACGGCAGCCACAACAGCCCCACCAGAGCCGCCAGCAACAGGGTGAACACATGCAGACTCGGCAGCAGCCAGTGGTGCACGGCGAGGACGAACCCGGCCCCGCCCAGCCAGCCGTCCAGCGCGGCCCGCCGCCCGGTCGGAGCGGACCGGGCCAGCAGCATCCACGGCACCAGGGCGACGTACGCGAACCACCACAGCCCCGGGGCGGGGAAGGCCGGCGCGGGCAGCATCCCGGCCCCGACGGCCGCCGCGCCACGCCCACCGCGCGAGGCGAGGACGCGCTTCACGGCGGCGGACGGACCCTGTCCCGGGCCGCGGCCGGGCGTCCAGCGCTTCGCCATCCCGCGCCTCCTCACCAGCGCCCACGTGATGCCCCCAGTGTGGGGGAGGGGCGCCACCGGGGACAGTGGGCCTCGGACGACGCGCGGGCCGCGCCCGGCGGGCGCCGGACGACGCGCGCCGGGGCCGGGGGGCTGCCGGACGCAGCGAGGACCGGGGCCCGGGGACGTCAGACGATGCCCGCCCCGGTGCGCCGCCACTTCTCGTGGACGGTGACCCGGTGCACGCGCCAGGAGCCGAAGCTGTCGTCGTCGGCGGAACGCAGCAGGCGGAAGGTGTAGCGCCCGCCGGTGACGAAGTTCGGCGCGAACGAGCCGGCGGGCTCTTCGCCCGTACGGTCGTCCGGCGTGCGTTCCAGCCGCATCGGATTGAGGTAGTCCGCCTGGAGTTCCGCGCCGTCCCCGCTGTTCCCGTCGAGTTCCTCCAGGCGGAGGCGGCGGTTGACGATCAGGTGCTGACGCACGGGAAACAGCATCAGCATCTCGGCGAGCCACCCGCAGACCTCGCGGGCCGGTCCCTCGATGCCGCCCGCCGAACGGTAGTCGGCGCGTCCGTCCGGTGTGAACAGGGCTTCGTAGGCGGGCCAGTCGCCGTCGTCGACGGCTACCGCGTAGGCGGTGACCACCGCGTCGACGGCCAGCCGGTCCATTACGGTCGCGAGTTCCACACGCTGTGTCATCGGGTCAGTCTCCGGCAGAGGGGGCGTGGGGCCAAGGGGCCCCGCGCGACGCCCGCACCGCGCGTCCCCGTCCAGGACAGCCGCACCGCGCGCCCCCGTCCAGGACAGCCGCACCGCGCGCCCCCGTCCAGGACAGCCGTACCGCCCGGCGGCGCGACACAAACGTCCGGCCCCCGCCCCCGGGACGCCTCAGCCCGCCGACTCCCCGGCGTGCGGACTCAGCACACCGGTGCCGACCAGTACGAACAACAGGACGCCCAAGGCCACCCGGTAGTAGACGAACGGCATGAAGCTCCGGGTGGAGATGAACCGCATGAACCACGCGATCACCGCGTACCCCACCACGAAAGCGATCACCGTCGCGAAGACCGTCGGGCCCCACGACACGTGTCCACCGACGTCCTTCAGCTCGTACACCCCCGAGGCCAGCACCGCCGGGATCGCCAGCAGGAACGAGTACCGCGCCGCCGACTCCCGCGTGTAGCCCATCAGGAGGCCGCCGCTGATGGTCGCGCCGGAGCGGGACACGCCCGGGATCAGGGCCAGTGCCTGGCAGCAGCCGTAGATCAGACCGTCCTTGATCCCGAGGTCCTTCAGCGTCTTGCGGTGGTTCCCGGCCTGGTGCCGCCCGCTGCCCGCGTTCGCCTCCGCCCGCGCGGCCAGCCGGTCCGCGAAGCCGAGTACCAGGCCCATCACGATCAACGTGGTCGCGATCAGCCGCAGATCGCGGAACGGGCCCTCGATCTGGTCCTTGAGGGTGACGCCGAGGACCCCGATCGGGATCGAGCCGACGATCACCAGCCAGCCCATCTGCGCATCGTGGTCCCCGCGCATCGACTTGTCCCGCAGCGAACGGAACCAGGCTCCGAGGATCGTCGCGATGTCCTTGCGGAAGTAGATGAGGACGGCCGTCTCGGTGCCGATCTGGGTGATGGCGGTGAACGCCGCCCCGGGGTCCTGCCAGCCCGCGAAAGCGGCCGTCAGACGCAGATGGGCGCTCGACGAGATGGGCAGGAATTCGGTCAGGCCCTGGACCAGCCCGAGGATGAATGATTCGAACCAGCTCATGAGGGTGGCGCCGTCCCGGATCGAGGCGCAGCGGTGCGGGAGAGCACTGCGCGGGGGGTGGGGTGAGTGCGCAGCGTACCCAGTGAAGGTGGCCGATCGGTGATCAGCGGGCAACAGGCGTGGCCCGGTGTCGCACCCGCGAGTTCACCCGGCGCGGGGCGTCCCGGTCCGAGCGCCGCGCACGTGCCGGCCCCCGCCCGGCCCCGGCCCGGCGTGCGCCCGCCGGGTGCCGCGGGGTCCGCACGGCGCGGACCGCGCGCTCAGCCCTTCGGGAGCGGGAGTACGGGAACCTTCCCGGCCGCCGCGGTCGGAGCCCCGTTGCCCTGCACGTCCTCGGAACTCGCCACGAGCACTCCCGTCCCCGCCGATCGGCCGATCGAGTGACGCTTGCGCCACGCCACCACCGCACCCGCGATGCTCGACACCACGATGAATCCCGCCGAGATCAAGAACGCGGGCGACCGCGGCGACGCGGCCTCGCTGCCCGCTATGACGTACGCCAGGGTGTTCGGAATCGACCCGAGCCCGGTCGCCGTGAGGAACGAGAAGTACCGCATCCGCGAGACCGCCGCGCAGTAGTTGGCGGCGGCGAACGGCACTCCGGGGAACAGCCGAATCGCCAGCATCGAACGGAAACCGTGCCGGCTGAGCACCCCGTCCGCCGCGAGCAGCACCCTCCCCCGCAGCATCGGGCGCAGCGCGTCCTGCCCGAGCAGGCGGCCCAGACCGAACGAGATCCCCGCCCCCAGCACCGTTCCGCCGATGGACGCGGTGAGGCCCAGGGCGGTGCCGAAGAGAGCGCCCGCCGCCAGGTTGAGGATCGGGCGCGGCACGAACGCGACCGTGCACAGCCCGTACGCCACCCCGAACAGCACCGCCGCCATGGCTCCGCCCAGCTGTGGCGGCCACCCGTCGGCCAGCATCTTCTGCGGCTCGTACAGCAGGACCGCGGTGGCCGCCGACGCCAGCACGACCGCGAGCAGGAAGAGCCGCGCCCAGGGCGACATCAGCGCCTTGGCGAGGCGAACCGAGCGCGGTCGGTCCGTGCGGGCCGGGGCCCGGGGGGCTTGGTCGAACATCCGGGGAGACTAACTGACATACGGGTGTGATCGCCGTAATGTGCACCGCATGAACCGCTTGTCCCGTACGGCTGACAGCGGTCCGCCGAGCGCGCTGGCGGACACCGTCCTGGCACGGCTGACCAGCGTGTACCCGACGGCGGCGGACCCCGTACAGGCCGGTCGGGCAGCCGCGTACATGCGAAACATCACTCCCTTCCTCGGTATCCGCACTCCCGAACGCCGCGCGCTCTCCCGGGTGGTGCTCGCCGGCACTCCGCAACCCCAGGAGGCGGACTGCACGGCGATCGCGTTGCGGTGCTGGCAACTGGAGGGCCGCGAGTACCAGTACTTCGCCGTCGACCACCTGCGACGGCACGTCGGACGGCTGTCCTCCGGCTTCCTGCCCGTGGTCCGTCGGCTGATCGTCACCCTCCCCTGGTGGGACACCGTCGACCTGCTCGCCGTACACGTCGTCGGCCCGCTCGTCGCCGCGGACCCGGAACTCGGCTCCGTCATGGACGAGTGGATCGACGACGAGGACGTGTGGCTCATCAGGGCCGCCCTGCTGCACCAGCTCCGCCGCAAGGACGACACCGACACCGGACGGCTCTTCGCCCACTGCCTGCGCCGGGCCTCCCACCCGGACTTCTTCGTCCGCAAGGCCATCGGCTGGTGCCTGCGCGAGTACGGCAAGACGGACCCGGCGGCGGTACGGGCCTTCGTCGCGGCGCACCGCGAGGAACTGTCGCCGCTGTCCGCGCGGGAGGCCCTGAAGAACCTCTGACCGGCGGTGCGGGGACTGCCGTGGGCGCGGGCGCGTCGGCCGGGGGACGCGTGGGGTGTGCGGGTGTGCCGGCGGGGGCGCGTCGGGGCGGGGGTGCCGACGGGGGCATGTCGGCGGTGCGGGGCGTCGCCGTTTCCCGCCGCCGGGAAAACCGTTCGACCCGAACGACCCGATCGGCGATGATCGGTCCCATGTTCCGGTACGCCTTCCTCGCAGCAACGCCCGCAGTCGCGGGCGCTGTTCGGGCTGCCGGTTCCCCGCTCGCCGCACTCGGCTCCGGCGCAGCAGTCCTCGCCGCACTCGGCTCCGGCGCAGCCGTCCTGGCCGCATCCGGCCCCGACGCCTTCGGCGGCGCCCGAAGCTGACCCTCCCCGGACACTCCGGCGGACCCCGCAGGGGGAGGGTCGGTCGGATCCAGGGGTCCCCGTCTCCCGCCGCACGGCCGCTCGGCCCGGCACCGAGACCTCAGCTTCGTGTCACCCCGAAGGAAGAGTCATGCCCAAGACGGCATACGTCCGCACCAAGCCCCACCTCAACATCGGCACCATGGGTCACGTCGACCACGGCAAGACCACCCTGACCGCCGCCATCACCAAGGTCCTCGCCGAGCGCGGGACCGGCACCTTCGTCCCGTTCGACCGGATCGACCGGGCGCCGGAGGAGGCGCTGCGCGGCATCACCATCAACATCGCGCACGTCGAGTACGAGACGGACACCCGCCACTACGCCCACGTCGACATGCCCGGCCACGCCGACTACATCAAGAACATGGTCACCGGCGCCGCCCAGCTCGACGGCGCGATCCTCGTCGTCTCCGCGCTCGACGGCATCATGCCGCAGACCGCGGAGCACGTCCTGCTCGCCCGTCAGGTCGGCGTCGACCACGTCGTCGTCGCCCTCAACAAGGCGGACGCGGGCGACGACGAGCTCACCGACCTGGTCGAGCTGGAGGTGCGCGAACTCCTCACCTCCCACGGCTACGGCGGCGACTGCGTACCGGTCGTGCGGGTGTCGGGGCTCAAGGCACTGGAGGGCGACCCGCGCTGGGCCGGGTCCATCGAGGCGCTGCTCGACGCCGTCGACACGTACGTGCCGATGCCGGAGCGCTACGTCGACGCACCGTTCCTGCTCCCGGTGGAGAACGTCCTCACCATCACCGGGCGCGGCACCGTCGTGACCGGGGCCGTCGAGCGCGGCACCGTCGCGGTCGGCGACCGGGTGGAGGTGCTCGGCGCCGACGTCGAGACGGTGGTCACCGGGCTGGAGACCTTCGGCAAGCCGATGGACAGTGCGCAGGCGGGCGACAACGTCGCGCTGCTGCTGCGCGGGGTGCCCCGTGACGGGGTACGTCGCGGGCACGTCGTGGCGGCCCCCGGAAGCACCACGCCCGCGCGGCACTTCACCGCCCAGGTGTACGTCCTGTCGGCGAAGGACGGCGGCCGGTCGACGCCGGTGGCCTCCGGCTACCGGCCGCAGTTCTACCTCCGTACCGCGGACGTGGTCGGCGACGTGGACCTCGGCGAGGCCGCCGTCGCGCGGCCCGGCGAGACCGTCACCATGACGGTCACGCTCGGGCGTGAGGTTCCGCTGGAGCCGGGCCTCGGCTTCGCGATCCGCGAGGGCGGGCGGACGGTCGGCGCGGGCACGGTGACCGAGGTCCTCGGCTGAGGGACCGGGCCGACGGTCCGGGATCGGCCCGGTCCAGGCAGCTCGGTCCGGTCCGGGCCGTCACTCCTCCTCGGGGTGCCGGCCCGGCCCGTCGCCCTCGCCCAGCAGCGGGGTGGGGGAGAGGTCGGTGGGTTCCTCGCCGCTCTCCAGCAGGGTGTCGGCGGAGCCGATGACGAGCGGGTCCGCCTTCCCGACCGCGCTCCCGTCCTTGGCCGTGTAGTCGCAGCGCAGCAACAGGTGGCGCATCGCCTCCAGGCGTCCGCGCCGCTTGTCGTTGCTCTTGACCACGGTCCACGGCGCGTGCGGGGTGTCCGTCGCGCGGAACATCTCGACCTTCGCCTCGGTGTACGCGTCCCACAGGTCGAGCGACGCCAGGTCGGTGGGGGAGAGCTTCCACTGCCGTACCGGGTCGACCTGGCGGATGGCGAACCGGGTGCGCTGCTCGCTGCGCGAGACCGAGAACCAGAACTTGACCAGGACGATCCCGTCGTCCGTGAGCATCTGCTCGAACGCCGGGGCCTGTTCGTAGAAGTGCCGGTACTGGGCCGGGGTGCAGAAGCCCATGACCCGCTCCACGCCCGCCCGGTTGTACCAGGACCGGTCGAAGAAGACGATCTCCCCGGCCGAGGGGAGGTGCGTGATGTACCGCTGGAAGTACCACTGGCCGCTCTCGCGCTCGGTGGGTTTGTCGAGCGCCACGACGCGGGCCCCGCGCGGATTGAGGCGTTCGGTGAAGCGCTTGATGGTGCCGCCCTTGCCCGCCGCGTCCCGGCCCTCGCACACCACGACGACGCGCTGACCGGTCTCCTTCACCCACTTCTGGAGCTTGAGCAGCTCGATCTGGAGGATCCGCTTCTGACGTTCGTACGCGGTACGGCCGAGTTTCTTGTCGTACGGGTAGTTCTCGCGCCAGGTGCCCAGGGGGCGGCCGTCGCCGTCCAGGAGGATGGGCTGCTCGGGGCGCTCTTCGTCCACCAGCAGGCCGTCGAGCAGCTCCGCCTCGGCGGCGGTGGTGTCGTTCCGGCTCTGGAGGGGCGTCGCCGGTTTCGGGTCGTGGGCCACGGGGGCTTCCTTGCGTCGTCGGGGCGCGTGGTCGGCGGAGGGGGCCGGGCCGAGCCCGGGGCGGGCCGGGCCGAGCGGGACGGACGTGCGGGGCGGGAAGGGGAGAGGCCGGTGGTCCGAAGGCAGTGCTCGGTTCCATCCTGGCCGGAACCGCTCAGATCGGCATGCGGCCCCGTGGGCGGCCGGGGTCGCCACGGGAGCCGGGCAGCACGAGGGCGGGGGCCGGCAGGGCGACGCAGACGGCGGGCACGGCCACGACACACCTCGGTTCGGTTCGGAGCGGACCCCTCGGGAACGCGGGAACGTCCTCCGCGTGCCCGCCGACCGGCCGTGCATGCCCGCCGCGCCGACGCCGCCGCCGGAGGATGCGCCCGCGCGGGACGGGTGACGGCATATGACGACACGTCATGTCAATTCTGTGGCCGACGTGTTACGGGAGTGCAGGACCTCTTGTGGGGTTCAGGAGGATGGGCCAATCTTTCGGTGTCGGTCGGTCGGCGGCAAGCCGGACTTCACCGCACGTTGGCTTGTCATGCCCCTGCCGCACATTCCCCCACTGATGCACCCCACGGTGCACACCCATGAGGAGGACCCCTCCGATGTCGATGCGTCCTGCATCCGCCCGCAGCACGTCCCGAAGACTCGCCGTGGCCGGCGCCACCGCGGTCGCCGCCCTCGCGCTCGGCGCCGTCTCCGTCCTGCCCGCCGCCGCGGCCCCCACCGCCGCCGAAGGGCTGATCGAGAACGCGGGAGCGGCCGACGCCGTCCCGGGCAGCTACATCGTCACCCTCAAGGAGTCCGCCGTCGACGCGGAGTCCGCGCAGGGCCAGGCGCTGGCCAAACGGTACGGAGCGAAGATCAAGGACACCTACGAGCGGGCCCTCAACGGCTACGCGGTCGAACTGTCCGAGGCGCAGGCCAAGAAGTTCGCCGCCGACCCCTCGGTCGCCTCGGTCGCCCAGAACCGCGTGTTCACGATCGACGCCACCCAGCCCAACCCGCCGTCCTGGGGCCTGGACCGCATCGACCAGCGGGCGCTGCCGCTCGACCGGAGCTACACCTACCCCGACTCCGCGGGCGAGGGCGTGACCGCGTACGTCATCGACACCGGCGTGCGCATCTCCCACAGTGACTTCGGCGGGCGCGCGAGCTACGGCTACGACGCGATCGACAACGACAACACCGCGCAGGACGGCAACGGCCACGGCACGCACGTCGCGGGCACCGTCGGCGGCAACGCCTACGGCGTCGCCAAGAAGGCGAGGATCGTCGGCGTACGCGTACTGAACAACCAGGGCTCCGGCACCACCGCCCAGGTCGTCGCGGGCATCGACTGGGTGACGAAGAACGCCGTCAAGCCGGCCGTCGCCAACATGAGCCTCGGCGGCGGCGTGGACAGCGCGCTGGACACCGCCGTACGCAACTCCATAGCCAGCGGCATCACCTACGCCGTCGCGGCGGGCAACAGCGGTGCCAACGCCCAGAACTACTCCCCGGCGCGCGTCGCCGAAGCGATCACCGTCGGCTCCACCACCAACACCGACGCCCGCTCCAGCTTCTCCAACTACGGCAGCGTCCTGGACCTCTTCGCCCCGGGCTCCTCCATCACCTCGTCGTGGCACACCGGCGACACCGCCACCAACACGATCTCCGGCACGTCGATGGCCGCCCCGCACGCGGCGGGAGCCGCAGCGCTCTACCTGGCGGGCAACAGGTCGGCCACCCCGGCCCAGGTCTCCTCGGCACTCTCGGCCGCGGCCACCCCGAACGTGGTCACCAACCCGGGCACCGGCTCCCCGAACAAGCTCCTGAACGTGGGCAGCTCGACCACGCCGCCCCCCGGCAAGCGCTTCGAGAACGCCACCGACGTGGCCATCCGCGACAACGCCACCGTCGAGTCCCCGATCACCGTCACCGGCGTCGCGGGCAACGCCCCGTCCGCCCTGAGCGTCCCGGTCGACATCAAGCACACCTACATCGGCGACCTCAAGGTCGACCTCGTCGCCCCCGACGGCAGCGTCTACACCCTGAAGGGGTACGGCACGGGAGGCAGCAGCGACAACATCAACCAGACGTACACCGTGAACGCCTCCTCGGAGGTCGCCAATGGCACCTGGAAGCTGCGGGTGAGCGACAACGCGGCCCAGGACGTCGGCAGGATCGACCTCTGGGCGCTCCAGTTCTGACCCCGGGCGCTCCGGCTCCGACGCCGGGGACGGCCGGTACGCACGAGCACGACCGGGCCTGACAGGACACCGGCCCCGCACCGCACAGGGGCCTGTCACCTTCCTGTCACCCACAGAGGGCGGACGCCGCACGGCGTCCGCCCTCACCCCGTTTCCTCACCCGTTCGGCGGGCCCGGGAGCGGTGCCGGAAGGCGCCCGGAGCACGGCGCTGATAGGCACGACGCAGAGACGTGACGCGTCGACGAAAGGTCTGATCGTGCTCTCACCCCAGATCCTGCCCACTCCCCAGATACGACTCCCCGCGGACAGCGTGCTCGCGGTCGAGTTCCAGCAGGGCATCACCGATGCCTGGTCCAAGGTGGCCCAGTTCGTCCCGAAGCTCGCCGCGTTCCTGGTGATCCTCGTGGTCGGCTGGATCATCTCGAAGATGATCGCCAAGGTGCTCGACCGGGTCCTGCGCAAGGTCGGCTTCGAACGGCTCAGCGAACGGGCGGGTTCCGCCCGCGTCTTCAACGACTCCCAGTACGACGCGACCTCACTGGTCTGCAAGGTCGTGTACTACGCCCTGCTGCTGGTCACCCTCCAGCTCGCGTTCGGCGTGTTCGGACCCAACCCGGTCAGCGGCATGATCGACGGCATCGTGGCCTGGCTGCCGCGGGCGCTGGTCGCCCTGGTCCTGGTCGTGGTCGCCATGGCGATCGCCAACGCCGTGCGCGGCGTGGTCTCCGGCGTGCTGTCGGCCGCCTCGTACGGGCCGATGGTGGCCCGGATCGTCTGGGCGGTCATCGTCGCCCTCGGCGTGATCGCGGCACTCGGCCAGGTCGGCATCGCCACCACCGTCACCCAGCCGGTGCTCATCGCCACGCTGGCCGCGGTCGCGGGCATCCTCGTCGTCGGCGTCGGCGGCGCCATGATCCAGCCGATGCGCGGGCGCATCGAACGCTGGATGGACACGGCCGAGGCGGAGACCGGCCGGATGCGGGCCCAGCAGCCCGCCGCCGGCACGCCCGACAACGCCTACCAGTCGGGCCGCGAGGACGCGCTGCGCAACCAGCCCGTCACGGACACCGAACGGGTCGACCCCATGTGACGCCGTCCGAAGCGTGACGTACGCACCCCGCACGACCCCGGCCCGGTCCCGCACTCTCGTGCGCGGCCGGGTCAGGTGCGTGGGGCGACCAGGCGGTGGCGCCGTACGAGATAGCTCAGCGCGGTCAGCCGGCACACGGCGTAGTCGTACGCGACCGGCTCGTGCCACCCGGTCTCCGTCAGCGCGTCCACGAACCCCAGCGCGTAGTCGGCGAGCGCGGCCCGGTCGGGCGCGGGGGGCTCCAGGCCGGCACTGTGCGCGCCGAGCCGCTCGCGGATCTCGGCCACATGCTGGTCGACCGCGGCGGCGAAACCGGGCTCGAAGGCGAATTCGGCGAAGCGCCGCTCGAAGTCGGCGCAGACCTTGGTCAGGACACAGGACGTCACCCCGCGAGCGTACGGGAGGAAAGGGTGGGAAAACGGGCCGCTGGACGTGACGTCGGTCGCGAAAATCCGGAACCCGGGTAGCACGACACCGCCGCCGCGGTGGGCAGGAGAGGCTGTACGCCGGAAAGGGACCCACTCCTGCCGGTGCTCACCGCCCAGGTCCCACCGAGCAGAATGGCCCCCATGTTGAGCTCCGAGAAAACCGCCGCCGTGCTCCGGCGCACGGCACGCGTATCCGTCGATCTGCTTCTGGTGCTCGCGATGACCACCGTCGCCCTGTGGCTGGTGGGGAAGATGTGGTCGGTGGTCTGGCCGCTGGCCGTGGGCCTCCTCCTCACCACGCTCACCTGGCCCGCCACCAGGTTCCTGCGCAGGCACGGATGGCGGCCCGCGCCGGCCGCGTCCCTGGTGACGGTGCTCTTCCTGGTCCTCTTCGCCGGCATCGTGGCACTGATCGCGGTGCCGGTGGCCTCCCAGTCCGGTGAGCTGACCAAGGGGGTGGTCGCGGGCATCCAACAGCTGCGCGAGTGGGCGGCGGGACCTCCGCTCAACATCGACGACGCCCAGATCACCCACGGCCTCGACGCCGCCGTCGACCGCGTGCAGAACAGCGCGGGCAGCGTGGTGACCGCCTTCGGGACGGGCGTGAGCGCGGTGGCCAACGGCGTGGTCACCGCCGTGCTGGCGCTCTTCCTGATGTTCTTCTTCCTCAAGGACGGCACGCGCTTCCTGCCGTGGCTCACCCGCCAGCTCCCCGGCCGCCTCGCCACCGACGTGCCGGCCGTGGCCACGCGCTGCTGGCAGACGCTGGGCACCTTCGTCCGCTCCCAGGCGCTCGTCGGACTCATCGACGCCGTGTTCATCGGCATCGGCCTGTGGATCCTGGGCGTTCCGCTGGTGCTGCCGCTGGCGGTACTCACCTTCGTGTCCGCGTTCGTGCCGATCGTGGGCGCCTTCTTTGCCGGGTTCGTCGCCGTGCTCATCGCCCTGGTGTCGAACGGTCTGACGGACGCGCTGATCGTCCTGGCGATCATCGTGGTGGTGCAGCAACTGGAGGGCAACGTCTTCCAGCCCATGATCCAGAGCCGTGGGCTGGGCCTGCACGCGACGGTGGTGCTGCTGGTGGTGGTGCTGGGCGGAAACCTGGCCGGTGTGGTCGGCAGCCTCCTCGCCGTACCGGTGGCCGCGCTGACCGCGGTGATCTGGAACTACCTGCGCGCCCAGCTCGAAGAACCGGCGGAGCAGGAGGAGCCGGTCGACGGGCCGGCCGCCGACGAACCGTCCGGCGGGGCCACCGCTACGGCGTAGGCCGGGCCCGAGCCGTCCGGCCCCGGGAGCGCGTGCGGAACCGTACCGCTGCACGAAGGGAAGGCCGACCGGAAACCGCTGCCCGGGGAGGGGCGAGCGGAGGAAGAGCTTCCGCACCGTACGGGAAGCCCGGCGGCGGACCCCCCCTCCTGCCGGGCGCGACGCGAGGAGGCCCCCGGGGGCGTGGGGCCTCCTTTCGTGCGCGAGACTTCGGCCCATGGCAGACACGGCAGACACCACGGGCCGGCCGCCGGGCGCGGACACCGCACTGGTCCTCGGAGCGGGCGGGCTCACCGGCGTCGGCTGGGAGATCGGCATGCTGCACGGCCTCGCCGAGTCCGGCGTGGACCTGAGCACGGCGGACCTCGTCGTCGGAAGCTCGGCGGGGGCGATGGTCGGCGCCCAACTGCTGTCCGGGCGCATGTCGCTCGGCGAGCTGTACGCGCGACAGCTCGCGGCCCCACCGGGCGGCGGGGCCGCCGGAGGCATCACCCCCGGGCTCTTCATCCGGTACGCGCGGGCGGTGCTCGGCTCGCACAGCCCCGAGGAGTACGGGCGCAGGCTCGGCCGGATCGCCCTCGACGCCCTGGAGAAGGGCCGGACCCCGACGCCGGAGGAACGGCGCGAGGTGATCGCGGAGAGACTGCTGTCGGACGAGTGGCCCGCGCGGCCCCTGCGCGTCACCGCCGTCGACGCGCTCACCGGGGCGCTGCGCGCCTTCGACCGGGCGAGCGGGGTGCCGGTGGTGGACGCCGTCGCCGCGAGCTGCGCCGTACCCGGCCACTGGCCGCCGGTCACCCTCGCGGGACGGGCCTGGATCGACGGCGGGGTCCACTCGGCCGCCAACGCCCACCTCGCCACCGGATACCACCGCGTCGTCGTCCTCGCGCCCAGCACGCTCGGCAACAAGGTCGTCGTCTCCCCGGCCGCGCAGGCCGCAGAACTGTCCGCGAACGGGGCGAGGACCTGCGTCGTCATGCCGTCAGCCGCGGCGCGGAAGGCGTTCGGCCGCAACTCGCTCGACCCGGCCGCCCGCGCGTCGGCGGCCCGTGCGGGACGGGAGCAGGCCGCCGCCGAGGCCCGGTCGGTGGCGGCGGTGTGGCAGCCGTGAGAGGGGACGGCGCGCCGCGGGGGACACTGGGCGGATGAACGAATCCGTGCCCGTCGTCCGGGACGTCGACGGCGGAACTGCCAGACTCATGCCCGACGTCGACCGGGCACGTGCCTGGCTCCTCACGGTCGACGGCGCGCCCCAGTCGTACGTCGACCTGGACGAGCCCGCGTACCTGGAGTTCGAGTACGCGCGCAGGCTCGCCCACGTCGTCGACTGCGCGGCGGAGGACGGCGCCCCGCTCGACGTGGTGCACCTGGGCGGCGGCGGACTCTCGCTGCCCCGGTACGTCGCCGCCACCCGCCCCGGCTCCCGGCAGGACGTGGTGGAGTCCGACCGGGGGCTGCTCGCGCTGGTGACCGAGCATCTGCCGCTGCCCGCGGGCGGCGCCGGGATCTCCGTGTACGGGCAGGACGGGCGGGCCTGGCTGGAGGAGGCGGGCGACGCCTGCGCCGACGTGCTGATCGCGGACGTCTTCGGCGGATCGAGGGTGCCCGCGGCCTTCACCTCGGTCGGATACGCCCGGGAGGCGGCGCGGGTGGTGCGGCCGGGCGGGATCTACGCGGCGAACCTCGCGGACGGCGCGCCCTTCGATTTCCTGCGCTCCCAACTCGCCACGTTCGGTGGCGAGTTCGCCGAACTCGCGCTGATCGCGGAGCCCGGGGTGCTGCGCGGAAGACGGTTCGGGAACGCGGTCCTGGTCGCCTCGCAGGAACCCATCGACACCGGCGCGCTCGCCCGGCGTACCGCGGCGGACGCCTTCCCCGCCCGTGTCGAACACGGGGCGTCGCTCGGCCGCTTCGTCAACGGCGCGACAGCGGTGTCCGACGCGGACGCGGTGGCGTCACCGGTGCCGCCCGAGGGGGCCTTCGGCGTGGGGTGAGCCCGGGACGCCGACAGGGAACCGACGGAACGGGGGCCCTCCGCGCGATCGCGGCGGACCCCCATCGGTCGGCGGAAGCCCCCCCGGGTGAGGCGGCTATTCGGCGGCCAGACGGACGGTGCTGAGGATCTTCTTGACCGTCGCGTCGGGCACCTCGTCCGGGACGCCCTTGGCGCTGTGCAGGATCCACGTCCGGAAGTCGCCCTTGGCGTTCTTGAAGCTGAAGGCGTACGCCTTGCCGTCAGTGACGCACTTGGAGGTCTTCTTCACGCCGATCGCGGTCGCCAGCGAAAGGCTGCCCTCAAGACCCGAGGCCGTGGTGTAGGGCTCGCCCTTGCCTACCTTGACCTTGTCCCTGGCCTCCTGCGCGTACCCGCCGAACACCCAGTTGCCCGCCTGGCCCTGGGCCACCTCGGCGGTGTTCTTGGCGCCCGTGATGGTGCCGGTGGTGCCCGACTGGGACAGGGTGGTGTCCTCCTGCTTCCCGTCCTTGTCGCCGTCGTCGGTGCACCACTTGTCCTTGAGCTCCGCGACCGAGGACATGATGGCGAGCGTCTTGCCCGCCTTGTCCTCGAAGCCCATCATCGTGCCCGACGAGCCCACCTTCCACTCCGGCGGAACCTCGAACACGGAGCCGTGCTTGGGGTTGACGACGACCTTCCAGCCCGGAACGGTCGGCTTGACGTCGCCGCCCGCGCGCGGGTTGGCCACGCTGCCGCCGGGAGCGGGCGCCGCCGGGTCGGAGGCGCCCGCACCCGGCTGCTGCGAGGCGGCGGCGGTGGGCGACTGCGACGGGCTCCTGCCGTCGGCCCGGTCCTGCGTATCGTCCTTGTCCCCGAGGACGAAGATGCCGGTGGCGGCGAGGGCCGCCACCACCACGACGCCCGCCACCACGGCGGTGATCATGTTCTTCTTCTTGTCGTCCGGCGGGCCTTTGGGCCCGCCCGGACCGACGGGGCCGGGCTGCATGGGGACCGTGTAGTGGTCCGCGTACGGGTTGGACCCGGACGGCGGCGTCGGCACGGAGCCCGGCGCGGGGTATCCGTAACCGGGTGCCGGAGCGGGCTGCTGGTAACTGCCGGGCATCGCCGGCGGCTGACCCGGCGGAGGGGTCGGCTGCGGGCCACCGGCCGGCGGCTGACCGGGCGGTGGCGGTGTCTGGTACCCCGGCTGCTGGTACGGATTCTGGTCCTGCGGGTTCTGCTCGCCCCCGGGCGGCTGCTGTCCTGGCCACATGGCGAGTAACCATAGAGGGGAGGGGGCGGCAGGGCCACCGCCGCCCCCGGCGCAGAGCGGGGGGGACCTCGGGGAGGGATGGCCAAGAACTGCTACTCATGGGTAACATCCCGGTCCATGAGCGCAGATCAGATGTCCGTCGGCGAGATGCTCGCCGCCACGGTTCCCATGGCCGCCACACTGGGCCTGGAGTTCCTGGAGACCACCCCCGAGCGGGCGGTCGTCCGGCTGCCGGACCAGCCCGCCTACCACAACCACGTCGGCGGACCCCACGCCGGAGCGATGTTCACCCTTGCCGAGTCGGCGAGCGGCGCGATCGTGATCGCCGCTTTCGGCGATCAGCTGACGCGCGCCGTGCCGCTCGCCGTCAAGGCCGAGATCGGCTACAAGAAGCTCGCCATGGGCGTCGTCACGGCGACCGCGACCCTCGGCCGCCCGATCGCCGACGTCGTCGCCGAACTCGACGCGGGCGAGCGCCCGGAGTTCCCCGTCGAGATCGCGATCACCCGCGAGGACGGCGCGGTGACCGGCGACATGACCGTCGTCTGGACACTGCGGCCCAACAAGTAGGCGGACAGCGGGACTTCAGGTACGGGGCCGGTGGCCCGCCTCGGCGGAGGCGGGGCACCGGCCCCGTACCGTGTGCGGCCCCGGCCCGCCGGCGTGAGCGGGCCTGCCGCACTCGACCCCGAGGGCGGATCCGACCGCACTGCGCCCCCGGGGACGCCGCCGTCGCGGTCCTGACCAGCGGGATAGGCTGCCCGGCGCGCCGCCGGGCCGGGCGGCCTGCCCGGCGTGCCCCGGGGCGACGGCACGAGTACGTACGAGGGAGTACGCAATGACAGGAACAGCAGACCGGTCGGACCGCCATCTGGTCATGGGTGTCGGCGGCAAGCAGCCCCGCCTCGCGTCCGGGGTCTTCGTCGCCCCCACCTCTGTCGTGGTCGGCGAAGTCACCATGGCCGAGGGGGCAAGCCTCTGGTACCACGCGGTGCTCCGCGCCGACTGCGGCCCGATCGTGCTCGGTGCCGACACCAACATCCAGGACAACTGCACCGTCCACGTCGACCCCGGCTTCCCCGTCACCGTCGGCGAGCGGGTGTCCGTCGGCCACAACGCCGTCCTGCACGGCTGCACCGTCGAGGACGACGTCCTGATCGGCATGGGGGCGACGGTCCTCAACGGGGCCCACATCGGCGCCGGTTCGCTGGTGGCGGCCCAGGCGCTGGTCCCGCAGGGCATGCGGGTCCCGCCGGGCTCGCTGGTGGCCGGGGTGCCGGCGAAGGTGCGGCGGGAACTCACCGAGGAGGAGCGCGAGGGCATCAAGGTCAACGCGCTCATGTACCGCGACCTGGCACAGCAGCACGCACAGGCGGTACGGGAGCACGACTGAGGCGCTGGCCGAGCCCACGCGGAGGAACGGGGCCGGGTGCGCCGCACGGATTCCGTAGGCCCGCCACCGGGACTGCTGCGTCCGGCCGCGCCGCGGGTCCGAAGGGGCGTAAGGGGGACGGCTTCGTCATGGTGCGGATCGTGCACGGTATGCCTACTTGCGTCCTATCACTCCTCGACAGGAGAGCAAATGCGCACCATAGTCGGACGTGCGGTGGCGGCTTCGGCCTTGGCTGTCATCGCGATCGCGCCCCTCGCCGGGACGGCTTCGGCGAGTACGGTGCAGCAGAAGGCCTCATCGACGGCAGTGGCGGGCCATTGCCCGACCGACCACGGCCCCCGGTCCTGCCCGGACCGCCCGTGGCACCACCACGGGCACCTCGACCCCGGCCCGGACCTTCACCTCTGACCCGCGTGCCACCCCAGGTATCCCACCCGGGGTGCGGCACGACCGGAGCCGGCGGAGGGCCGTAGGGCGCACCGTCCCAGTGCGCCGTACGGCCCTCCGCCCGTGCCGTTCCGGTGGGGCAGATCACAGGGCTTCCCCGTGATCCGAACCGTCCCGACGACTACCGTGTGCGCGTGCCGAAGAACAGAAACACGTTCTCCTTCCCTGCCTCGCTCGCCGCCCTCACGGCCTGGCGGCGCCGGGCGACGACCCGCGCCGTGCACGACGGCTGGCGGCTGATCCAGCAGGCCGGAGCGGTGAGCGCGCAACGCCCGGGGAGACTGCGGTTCGGGTCGATCGGGCACGGCACCAAGCTCGCCTTCCCCCAGGGCACCGTCTTCGGCGAACCGTGGATCCACCTCGGCGACTACTGCATCATCGGCGAGAACGTGACCCTCACCGCCGGCATGATGCCCGACCTCGACCTCGGCCCCGACCCGATCCTCACCCTCGGCAACGGCGTCGTCCTCGGCCGCGGCAGTCACGTCATCGCCGACACCGCCGTCACCATCGGCGACGACTGCTACTTCGGTCCCTACGTGTACGTCACGACCACCAACCACAGTTACGACGACCCCGACCAGCCCGTCGGCAAGCAGTGGCCGCGCATGGAGCCCGTGGAGATCGGTCCGGGCTGCTGGGTCGGCACCAACGCGGTGATCCTGCCGGGCGCCCGGCTCGGCCGCAACGTCGTCGTCGCGGCGGGCGCGGTCGTACGGGGCGACGTGCCCGACCACGCGGTGGTCGCGGGCGCCCCGGCCCGGATCGTACGCCGCTGGGAGGGGGAGGACGGCTGGCAGCCACCGCTGCGCACGCCCGCCCCGGTGCCGATACCCGCGGACATCACTCCGGAACAACTCGTCGCGCTGGCGGAGTTGGACAAGGAAGCGTCCTGAGCGAGCCGATCCCGCTCGCACGGCCCCAGTAAACTGAACTCTCCGTTCACCATGCTGGACGGACTGGGCCACCTCGCACAGCGGACGGACGGAACGTGTCGGACCTCGACCAGCTCACCCAGTCGCTCGCCCGCAACCTCAAGAGGTGGCGGTCGGAGCGAGGCTTCACGCTCGACGCCCTGGCCGCCCGCGCGGGCGTCAGCCGGGGCATGATCATCCAGGTCGAGCAGGCCCGCACCAACCCCAGTGTCGGCACCACGGTGAAGCTCGCCGACGCCCTCGGCATCAGCATCGCCACACTCCTGGACCACGAACAGGGCGCCCGCGTACGCCTGGTGACGCCCCCACACAACGTGACGATGTGGTCCACCCCCGCGGGCAGCCGCGCCACGCTCCTCGTCGGCACCCAGAGCCGCGGACCCCTCGAACTGTGGTCCTGGCTGCTCATGCCCAACGACGCCTCCACCTCGGACCCGCACCCCACGGGCACCACGGAACTCCTCCACGTCACGGCGGGCGAGCTCACCCTGGTCGTCGACGGCACCTCCTATCCGATGCCCGCCGGGACCTCGGCGACCTTCGAGGCCGACGTCCCGCACGCCTACCGCAACGACGGCCCGCAACCGATGGAGATGACGGTCGCCACGGCCATCCCTCCCGCGAGGTGACCGGCGCCGACGGCCGACTGCCGTGCCTTCTCCGCGTGGTGACCGTCGCCGCCTGCCGGCTGTCGCCACCTTTCGCGTGGCGACGGCGGCCCCCGCCGACTGTCCCACCGCCCACCGCCCACCGCCGAGACTGTCCCACCGCCGCCCGCGTGGTGACCTCCGCCGCTCCGAAAGGTGACCCGGGCGCTCCCCATCCCTACGATGGCCGTCAGTGGTCGCGAAATGTGAACGGGGGACCCGTGGACGAGAACACCCACCCGGTGCAGCCGGGAGCGCCGGCGCTCCCGGCACAGGTGCAGGGCCGTGCCCTGACACCGGCTCAGGCCCAGGCGCTGGCACAGGCCCAGGGCGGGCCGCCGTGGGGCCCGCTGGACGACCATCTGCTCTACACCTGCGGTGTCGTCCACGACCTCACCCAGGGCCGCCTCCACCACCGGCCGCCGCTGCCCACCACCGCCCGCCTGAACCCCGGCGAGCTGTCCCTCGCTTCCGGCCCGGCCGCCCGCTCCACCTGGCGGGCGCTGGGCGACGGCTCGTACAACCGGTCCAGCACCATGGCCATGGGGTCCACCGGCTTCGTTGTCGGCGCCCTCGCCGTCAACGCCATGGGCAACGCCTCCCGCAGGAACCAGGCGATGGCCGCCGCCCAGCCCCGCTGGGTGGGGGAGGGGCAGGGCGAGGTCACCGTCACCGACCAGCGCGCGATCTTCTCGCACCCGCAGTCCTGGCTCGACCTCCCCTGGAACGGCCTGGCGACGATGGACCTGGCCGGCCCCGACACCATCGAGTGCGCCTTCCACGACATCAACGGCAAGGGCTACACCACGGTCCGCCTGCACAGCCTCTGGGCGTCCCTGATCTTCGTCCTCGCCGCCCACGCGGCCTTCCCCGCCCACCCCCGGCTGCTTACGCACGGCTGGCTGCCGCCGGGCTTCGAGGCACGCGCGGCAGCGTACGGAAGGCCCTGCCCGTCCGTACGCTGACGGCCGGGTCCTCACGCCGACGGCCCGGTCCCGTGTCATGACGGCCGAGGCCGCCGCCGCTCAGCCCAGCCGGGGGATCTCGATCGCCGGGCAGCGGTCCATCACCATCTCCAGGCCCGCCTCCCGCGTTCGTGCGTACGCCGCGGAGTCGATCACTCCGAGCTGGAACCAGACCGCCTTCGCGCCGACGGCGACGGCCTCGTCGGCGACCTGGCCCGCGAGGTCGCTGTTCACGAAGACGTCCACGACGTCCACCGGGAAGGGGATCTCCCCCAGAGAGGCGTACCCCCGCTCGCCGTGGACCGTCTCCGCCTTCGGGTGGACGGGAACGATCCGCTTGCCGAAGCGCTGGAGGACGGCCGCGACGCCGTACGCCGCCCGCGCCTGATTGGCGGAGAGGCCGACCACCGCCCAGGTGTCGCCGCTCTCGGTGAGGATCTTGCGAACGGTCGCGTGGTCGCCGTACATGCGGTGCCTCCCATAGGTGCGTGTCCTGGGGAGAACGTACCGGTGGGGAAAGGGATTCCCCCTTCCGCATAGGGTGGGTGGAATGGCAGAGCAGTACCGGACCGTCGCCCAGGCGGGCGTGCACGAGGCCGAGATCAACAGATCCCGTTTCCTCTGCGCCCTCGCGCCCGCCGCGACCGAGCAGCAGGCGCAGGACTTCGTCGCCCGCGTCCGCAAGGAACACCCGACCGCCTCCCACCACTGCTACGCGTACGTCGTCGGGGCAGACGCCGGAATCCAGAGGGCCAGTGACGACGGCGAACCCGGCGGCACCGCGGGAGCGCCGATGCTCCAGATGCTGATGCGCCGCGAGATGCGCTATGTGGTCGCCGTCGTGACCCGCTACTACGGCGGCGTCAAGCTCGGCGCGGGCGGCCTGATCAGAGCGTACGGAGGTGTGGTCGGCGAGGCCCTCGACGAACTGGGGACGATCACCCGGCAGCGGTTCCGGCTGGCGACCGTCACCGTGGACCACCAGCGGGCGGGAAAGCTGGAGAACGACCTTCGGGCTACGGGGCGGTCGGTGCGCGAGGTGTCGTACGGGGAGGCCGTGACCATCGGGATCGGGCTGCCCGACGCCGACGTGGCCGCGTTCCGCGGCTGGCTCGCGGATGCGACGGCGGGGACGGCCGCGTTCGAGCTCGGCGGAGAAGCGTACGGCGACGCCTGAGGAACCGCGTCGCGCAGGGGTGCGCGGGACCTGCGGGGGGAGCGGATTCCACCGTTGCCGCCCTGGTTGTCGGACCCTGCCTTTACTCTCGTGAACCATGAGGCTTCTGCACACGTCCGACTGGCACCTGGGCCGGTCCTTCCACCGCGTGGGACTGCTCGACGCCCAGGCCGCGTACCTCGACCACCTGGTGGCGACGGTCCGCGCGCACGAGGTGGACGCCGTGCTGGTCGCCGGAGACGTGTACGACCGGGCGGTTCCGCCGCTCGCCGCCGTGGAGCTCTTCGACCGGGCCCTGCACCGGCTCGCCGCGGAGCAGGTGCCCACGGTGATGATCTCGGGCAACCACGACTCGGCCCGTCGGCTGGGCGTCGGCGCGGGCCTCATCGAGCGCGCAGGGATCCACCTGCGCACCGACCCGGCGGGCTGCGCCACCCCCGTCGTGCTGTCCGACGCGCACGGCGAGGTCGCCTTCTACGGCCTGCCCTACCTGGAGCCCGCACTCGTACGGGACCTGCTCGGCGCGACCAGGGCGCGGCACGAACAGGTACTTGCCGCCGCCATGGACCAGGTCCGCGCCGACCTCGCCGCCCGGCCCGACGGCACCCGCTCCGTCGTCCTCGCGCACGCCTTCGTCGCCGGTGGCGAGCCCAGCGACAGCGAGCGCGACATCACGGTGGGAGGCGTCGCCGCCGTCCCCGCCGGGGTCTTCGCCGGCGTCGACTACGTCGCCCTCGGCCATCTGCACGGCGCGCAGACCGTCACCGAACGGGTCCGCTACTCCGGCTCGCCCCTCGCGTACTCCTTCTCCGAGGCCACCCACCGCAAGACGATGTGGCTGATCGACCTCGGTCCGGCCGGGGAGATCGCCGCCGAACGCCTCGACTGCCCCGTTCCCCGCCCGCTCGCCCGGCTCCGCGGCACGCTGGAGGAACTGCTCGACGACCCCGCGCTGGCCAGGCACGAGGATTCCTGGGTGGAGGCGACGCTCACCGACCCGGTGCGGCCCGACGACCCGATGGCGAGGCTCTGCGCGCGCTTCCCGCACACGGTCAGCCTGGTCTTCGCGCCCGAACGCACCCCCGAGAGCGAGCACCTCTCGTACGCCCAGCGACTCAAGGGGCGCGACGACCGGCAGATCGCGGAGGACTTCGTGGCGCACGTACGCGGCGGCAGCGGACCCGACGGCCGGGAACGGGCCGTGCTGCGGGGCGCGTTCGACGACGTGCGCGTCGACCAGGACGTGCGCGAGGTGGCCCGATGAGACTGCACTCCCTGCTCCTCACCGCCTTCGGGCCCTTCGGCGCGACCCAGAAGGTCGACTTCGACGCACTGTCCTCCGGCGGTCTGTTCCTGCTGCACGGGCCGACCGGTGCGGGCAAGACCTCCGTCCTGGACGCCGTCTGCTTCGCCCTGTACGGCTCGGTCCCGGGTGCCCGCGAGGGACGTGGTCTCACCCTGCGCAGCGACCACGCCCCGCCCGGGGTGCTCACGGAGGTCGTCCTCGAACTGACCGTCGGGGGAAGGCGGTTGGCGGTCACCCGGCGTCCCGCGCAGCTCCGTCCCAAGAAGGGCCGCCGCACCGGGTTCGTCACCGAGAAGGCGCAGAGCTGGCTCAGCGAGTACGACGCGCAGACGGGCCAGTGGCAGGCGCTGAGCCGCTCCCACCAGGAGATCGGCGAGGAGATCACCCAGCTCGTCGGGATGAACCGGGAACAGTTCTGCCAGGTCGTGCTGCTTCCGCAGGGGGACTTCGCCCGCTTCCTGCGCGCGGACGCCGAAGCCCGCGGCAAGCTCCTCGGCAAACTCTTCGACACCCGCCGCTTCGCCGCCGTGGAGGAGCGCCTGGCCGACCTGCGGCGCACCGCCGAACAGCAGGTAAAGGCGGGCGACGACAAGCTGCTCGCGCTCGCCGAACGGACCGCGGAGGCGGCCGGACCGGCCGCCTGTGACTGGCCACGCCCCGAGGAGCGGCCCGGCGACCCCGGACTGGCCGCCTCCGTGCTGACCTGGGCGGCCGTCGCCCGCAGCGGCGCGGCCGAGCGCCGCGACATCGCCGCCTGGGCGGTCGCCGCCGCCGAAAGCAGGCAGGCCGCCGCCCGCCGCGCCCTGGAGGAGCAACGCGAACTGGACCGGCTTCAGGAGCGGTACGCCGACACCCGCCGACGCGCCGACGCCCTGGACGCCCGCCGGGAGGAGTACGAACGGTGGCGCGCCCGGCAGGAGCGGGCCCGCGCCGCCGACCGGGTCGCCCCCGCACTGGCCGTGCGGCAGGCCGCCGACCGGGAGCACCGCGCCGCGACACGGGCGTACGAAGACTTCCGCGCCCAGCTGCCGCCCGCCCTCACGGACGCCGGAGCCGACCAGCTGGCCGAGCGGGAACGACGCATCCGGCAGGAACTGGGCGGCCTCGACGCCGCCCGCCGGGCCGAGCGCCGCAGCGCCGACATCGCCGCCGAACGCGCCGCCCTGGACCGCGAGGCCCGCGCCGACGACGAGCTGCGTCAGGACGCCGACGACTGGCTCGCCGAGTGGGACTCCGTACGGCAACAGCACCAGGAGCGCATCGAGGCCGCACAGGAGGCGGCCACCCGTGCCGGTCACCTGGAGTCGCAGCTGGAGCCGGCCCGCGCCCGGCTCGACGCGGCCCGCCGCCGCGACGGCCTCGCCGAGCAGGTCGACCTGGCGGCGCAGGAAGTGCAGAGGGCCAGGACAGCGGCGGGCGACGCCCGCGAACGCTGGCTCGACCTGCGCGAACGCCGGCTGAGCGGAATCGCCGCCGAACTGGCCGCCCAACTGGCCGACGGCGAGGCGTGCAAGGTCTGCGGCGCCACCGAACACCCCGCGCCCGCCCGTGCCGGAACCGGCCACGTCGACCGCACCGCCGAACAGGAGGCCGAGGCAGGGTACGGCCGAGCCGACGAGTCCAGGACCCGGGCGGAGAGCGCCCTGTCCCGGCTGAGGGAGAGCTTCGCCGCCGCACAGGCCGCAGCCGGCGACGCGAGCGTCACCGAACTCGCCGCACACGCCCACGAGGTGCAGCGCGACCATGCGACGGCGCACACACGGGCGGGTGACATGCACGCCGCGCGAGAAGCACTCGACCGGGCGGAGGGGGAGTACACCCGTCGGCTCGAAGCCCGCGAACAGGCAGAACGCCGCGGCGCCGCACGGACCTCGCACCGTGAGGCCCTCGACCGGGAGCTGGCCGCCCTCGCCCAGGAGCTGATGCGGGTGCGCGGCGAGGCGGGCAGCGTGGAGGAGCGCTTCGTACTGCTGCGCCACCGGGCCGAACTGCTCGCCGGGGCCGCGGAGACGGTACGGGCCTACGAGGCGACGGCGCAGCGGCTCAAGGAGGCCGACGGCGCACTCGCGGACGCCGCGTTCAAGGCCGGCTTCGCCACCCCCCAGGACGCCGCGGACGCCCTCCTGGACGACGTACGGCAGCGCGAGCTCCAGCACCGCATCGACGCCTGGCAGTCCGAACGGGCGGCCGTCGCCGAACGACTGAGGGAGACCGACGCCGCCGGAGCCGCCGACCGGCCGGCCGCCGACCCGCAGGAGGCGCGGGCCGCACTCGACGCCGCCGAACGCGCCCAGCGCGACGCCACCTCCGCGTACGACTCGGCCCGCGAACGCTGCGCGGCCCTGGCCCGCTTGGCCCGTCAGGCCGAGGCGGAGGCGCGCCGACTCGGCCCGCTGCGCGAGGAGTACGAACGGGTGGCCCGCCTCGCCGGACTCACCGCCGGTACCTCCGCCGACAACGAACGCAAGATGCGCCTGGAGTCCTACGTCCTCGCGGCCCGCCTCGAACAGGTCGCCGCTGCCGCGACGGCCCGTCTGCACCGCATGTCGGACGGCCGCTACACCCTCGTCCACTCCGACGAACGGACGGCCGGCAGCGGCACCCGCAGGGCCGGCCTCGGACTGCACGTCGTCGACTCCTGGACCGGACGCGAGCGCGACACCGCCACCCTGTCCGGAGGCGAGACCTTCTTCGCCTCGCTGGCGCTCGCGTTGGGCCTCGCGGACGTGGTCACCGACGAGGCGGGCGGGGTGCGCCTGGACACGCTCTTCATCGACGAAGGGTTCGGCAGCCTCGACGAGGCGACCCTGGACGAGGTCATCGACGTCCTGGACGCCCTGCGCGAACGCAACCGCAGCGTCGGCATCGTGAGCCACGTGGCCGACCTGCGGCAACGCATCGGCACCCGGCTGGAGGTCGTCAAGCAGCGCCACGGTTCGGCGGTGCGTCACCACCTTTGACGAAGGGGTGCCACCCTTTCGCCGGAAGCCGGAAGCCGGAAGCCGGAAGCCGGAAGCCGGAAGCCGGAAGCCGGAAGCCGGAAGCCGGAAGCCGTGGGGGCGCTCGGCTCGCTCGGTGCGCCCGGGGCCGCCGGTCGCGCCGGAGCGGGTGCCGCGGCGGTCGCCGGCCGTGCGCCCTCCTCCCGCGGCCCTTGCCGCGGCCGGGCGCGTTCCTGCGGCCCGGCAGCCAACGGCGGCTGCCGGCCTTCGCGCGAGGTGGACTGCTGCTCCCTCACGGGTGGGGCTCCGTCCGTCCGGGGAGCTCGGGCGATGCTGCCCGCGCGCTCATGTGCCCCGGGCCCGGCGCCCCGACCCGCACGCGTCCGTCGAAGCGGCGAACCGACGACCGGACGCGGTTCCCCGGCGATCAGGGATGGCCTGCCGTCAGGGGCTTATCGCGCGGCGCGGCAGCGGCGAGGAGTAGACGACGCTCGTCGTCACCGAACCGAGCGCGCCGATCCGGCCCGACACCTCTTCCAGGTGCTGCATGGAGCGCGCCGCGACCTTCAGCACGAAGCAGTCGTCGCCCGTGACGTGATGTGCCTCCAGCACTTCGGTGGTCGCGTCCAGGAGATCGTGGAACGGCTTGTAGTTGCCGTGCGGATAGCGGAGCCGGACGAACGCCAGGATCGGCATCCCGAGCCGCTCGGGCTCGACCACGGCCGCATACCCGGAGATCACGCCCGCCTCCTCCAGGCGGCGCACCCGCTCGGTCACGGCGCTCGGCGACATCGAGACGGTCCGCGCCAACTCGGCGAAACTGGCACGCCCTTCCCGTTGCAGCGCTTCGAGAATGCGCCAGTCCGTGGCGTCAGGCGAATATCCGGTCATGCGCACAGACAACAGGGGAATCCACGGCAGATCAAGAGATGCCCCGTGGCAATCCACTTCAGCCCTGGGCTCACCGCCCATAGATTCTCAGCCATGACCGACACCACGGCACACCGCACGGCTTCCGCTTCCCACCCCGTTCTCCGTGTCCCACCGGCGTCCCCCGCTGCCGCCGCCGCGTACTTCGGGGCGAGCCTCGCCTTCCACGCCGACGTCTCCGACGTCGCCGCCGCACTCGCCACGGGCGACGACCCCGGCTTCGTGCTCATCGACTCCCGGTCCACGGAGTCCTGGGACCAGGGGCACATCCCCGGCGCCCTCCACCTCCCCACCGCCTTGATCTCCGAGCAGGCCGGACGTCTGCTCGACAAGGACGTCCCCGTCGTCACCTACTGCTGGGGGCCCGGCTGCAACGGCGCCACCCGCGCGGCCCTCGCCCTCGCGCAACGCGGCCACCAGGTGAAGGAGATGCTCGGCGGCATCGAGTACTGGATCCGCGAGGGCTTCGAGGTCGAGACGCGGCGGGGCCGCGAGCAGCGCGCGGCGGACCCGCTGACGGCACCGGTCGGCGCGGACGACTGCGGCTGCTGAGACCCCGCCGGGACCGGTGCACGCCTCGCGCACCGGAGCGAAATTCCCCTGCGCGGGAGCGCCGCGCCTGCCAGGATGGCGCACCATGCCCAGATTTCCGCACCCCGCCCCCGAGAACCTGCGCCGCGATGCGCGGCCCCTCCTCGGCCGTACCGCACTGGTCACCGGCGCGAGCCGCCGCGACGGCATCGGATACGCGGTGGCCCGCCGCCTCGCCGCGTACGGTGCCGGTGTCTACCTCCACCACCACGTCCCGCACGACGCCGCCCAGCCGTGGGGCGCGGACCCGGAGGGCCCCGAAGGAGTGGCCGCGGGCGTCCGGGAAGCACGCACCGACCCGGCAGCCGTCGTCGCGCACGGCCCCGGCGACCTGACCGACCCGACGGCCCCCGCCGAACTCGTCGCCACCGCGATCGCAGCACTGGGGACCGGCCGCCTCGACATCCTCGTCGCCAACCACGCCCTGAGCGGTCACGACGGGGCCCTGGACCGCATCGACGTGGCGATGCTCGACGCCCACTGGGCGACCGACACCCGCTCGGTGATCCTTCTGGTCCAGGCGTACGCACGCCTGCGGGCCGCCCTTCCGGCTCGTCCGCCGGGCGGCCGGGTCCTGATGCTGACCTCGGGTCAGGACCTCGCGGGCGGCATGCCGGGGGAGATGGCGTACGCCCTGGCCAAGGGCGCCCTCGCCTCCGCGACCCGCACCCTGGCCACCTCCCTGGCCGACCTCGCGGTGACCGTCAACACCGTCAACCCGGGGCCGGTGGACACCGGTTACCTCGACGGCGAGGCGCACGACGCCGTCGCCGCGAGGTTCCCGTCCGGACGATGGGGAATGCCCGACGACCCGGCCCGGTTGCTCACCTGGCTCGCCACGGACGAGGCGCGGTGGGTGACGGGACAGGTCATCGACTCGGAAGGCGGCTTCCGCCGGGGCTGACGGCGGCGCGAGCCGCCGAGCAGGAGCAGGAGCCGGGCCCCGGCCGAAGCGCGTTCGGGCCGGGAACCCGGCGTCCCCTCGGTGCGATCAGAGCCGCGACAACTCGTCCACCAGGTCGTCCAGACCCAACGACCCCTGCGACAGCGCCGCCATGTGCCACGCCTTCAGGTCGAAGGACTCGCCGTGCGCCCTGCGCGCGTTGTCCCGGCCCAGCAGCCAGGCGCGTTCACCGAGCTTGTAGCCGATGGCCTGGCCCGGAATGGAGAGATAGCGGGTGATCTCGCTCTCCACGAAGTCCGCCGGACGCCCGCTGTACATGCCGAAGAACTCCTGGGCCAGCTCCACCGTCCACCGCTCGCCCGGATGGAACGGCGAATCCGCCGGGATCTCCAGCCCCAGGTGCATGCCGATGTCGACGATGACGCGCGTGGACCGCATCATCTGCGCGTCCAGGTAGCCGAGCCTGCGCTCGGCGTCCGGGAGGAAGCCCAGCTCGTCCATCAGGCGCTCGGCGTACAGCGCCCAGCCCTCGCAGTTGGCGCTGACCTGGCCCACCGACGCCTGGTAGCGGGAGAGCTGGTCGGCCACGTGCGTCCACTGGGCGAGCTGGAGGTGATGGCCGGGAACGCCCTCGTGGTACCAGGTCGTCACCAGGTCGTACACCGGAAAGCGGGTCTCGCCCATGGTGGGCAGCCAGGTGATGCCGGGACGGGAGAAGTCCTCGGAGGGCGCCGTGTAGTACGGGGCTGCCGCGCCGCCGGGCGGAGCGATGCGGGACTCCACCTTGCGCACCCTCTCGGCGAGTTCGAAGTGGGTGCCGTCCAGGGCGTCGACCGCCTCGTCCATCACGGACTGCAGCCAGTCGCGGACCTCTTCGACGCCCTCGATGTGGGTGCCGTGCTCATCGAGCCAGGCGAGGGCCTCCCACGGGGTGGCGGCGCCCGGCAGCACCTTCTGTGCCTCCTCCTTCATCTCGGCGAGCAGCCGGCGGTACTCGGACCAGCCGTAGGCGTACGCCTCGTCCAGGTCCAGGTCGGTGCCGTTGTAGGCGCGCGACCACAGCGCGTACCGCTCCCGGCCCACGGCGTCCGGCGCTCCCTCGACCGCGGGGGCGTACACGTCGCGCATCCAGTCGCGCAGCGCGGCGACCGCCGCGGTCGCCGCTCGGCCCGCCGCGTCCAGTTCCTCGCGCAGGGCCTCGGGGCCCGGGGCCACCAGCTCCTCGAACCAGCCCACCCCGTCACCCGCCCATTCGGTGAGCTGTTCGACGAAGGTCGCGGTCGGCCGGGGGCTCGCCGACAGGCCCTTCGCGAGGCCGAGTTCGAGCGACGCGCGGTAGCCCTCGAACGCCGAAGGGACGGCGCGCAGCCGCTCCGCCAGATCCGCCCAGTCCGCCTCGGTCTCGGTCGGGGACAGCGCGAAGACCTCGCGGACGCTGTGCGCGGGTCCGCTGAGGTTGCTCACGGTCCGCAGGTCCTCCTGCGCGGCGTGCACCGCGAGTTCCGCGGTCAGCCGCTCGCGCAGCAGCCGCCCGCACCGCCGTTCGGCGTCGCTGTCGGCGCCGGGCCGCTTCTCCGCTTCGGCCAGCGCGTCCAGTGTGCGGCGGGCCAGGTCGGCGACGGCCTGCCGGCCCTCGGGGGAGTAGTCGGGCAGCGCACGGGCGCTCTGCTTCACCCCCAAATAGGTTCCGAGGACGGGATCGAGGGCGATCAGGTCGTCGACGTACGCGTCGGCGACCTGGCGGGGCAAGGGCTTGCTGTTGTCTGACATGCGGACATCCTCGTACGGGAGGGGCCTTCGCGTCACTGGCGTTCTCGGGCGGAACCCTGATCGCGCGGCGCGGGCACGGCGGCACGGCGGCGGAGATCCGGTGCCGGACGGGCGGACGTCCGGGTCTGTTCAGCTTCCCCGTTCAGCTTCCCGGCCCCGGGGGTAGCAGCGGCCCGCAGTCCCACTGCTGGAAGATCAACCGGGTCTCCACCCGGGCGACCTCCCGCTGCGAGGTGAACTCGTCCAGTACGAGGCGCTGGAGGTCGGCGGTGTCCGCCACCGCCACCTGCACCAGGTAGTCGTCCGGGCCGGTGAGGTGGAACAGGGCCCGCGACTCCGGCAGCGCCCGGATCCGCTCCACGAACGGGCCGATCAGCTCACGCCGGTGCGGCCTCACCTGTACGGACAGCAGCGCTTCGAGCCCGCGCCCGAGCTTCGCCGGGTCCAGCCTCAACTGGTGTCCGAGGATCACCCCGGAGCGGCGCAGCCTGCCCACCCGGTCCAGGCAGGTGGAGGGCGCGATGCCGACCTCGGCGGCGAGCTCCCGGTACGTCGTCCGGGCGTCGTTCTGCAACAGCCGCAGAATGTGCAGGTCGACCGTGTCCAGCACGACAGAATCAGCCATCCGTCGAACGTAGCACGGGAGCCCTCCAGCTCACCCCGATGGATGTTCAGACTGCGCACTATGAGAGACGCTTCCGCGCCCACACCCCGGGCCCCCCGCTCGCAGGCCGCACCCCAGGCCCGCGCCCCGCAGTCCTCGCCCCGCACCCAGCACTCCGCGAGTACCGTCCCGCACGCCCTCGCCACCCGGGCCGTGCACGCCGGCCGTGAGGACCTCGCCGCACTGGGCGTGCACGCGGTGCCGCTCGACCTGTCGACCACGTACCCCTCGTACGACAGCCGGGCCGAGGCCGCCCGCATCGACGAGTTCGCCACCACCGGCGCCCGGCCGGACGGCCCGCCGGTGTACGCACGCCTCGACAATCCGACCACCGCCCGCTTCGAGGACGCCCTCGCCCGGCTCGAAGGAACCGAGAGCGCGGTCGCCTTCGCGAGCGGAATGGCGGCGCTGACCGCCGTTCTGCTCGTACGGTCCTCCCAGGGCCTGCGGCACGTGGTGGCGGTCCGGCCGCTGTACGGATGCAGCGACCACCTGCTGACGGGCGGGCTGCTGGGCACCGAGGTGACCTGGGTGGACCGCGGAGACCCGGCCGCCGTCGCCGAGGCGATACGCCCCGACACCGGCCTCGTCATGGTCGAGACGCCGGCCAATCCCACCCTCGCCGAGATCGACATCGCGGCCGTTGCGGAAGCCTGCGGACCTGTGCCGCTGCTCGTCGACAGCACCTTCGCCACGCCTGTGCTCCAGCGGCCCGCGGAGGACGGGGCGCGGCTGGTGCTGCACAGCGCGACCAAGTACCTGGGCGGTCACGGCGACGTGCTCGGCGGCGTCGTGGCCTGCGACGAGGAGTTCGCGGGACAGCTGCGCCAGGTGCGGTTCGCGACCGGTGGCGTACTGCATCCGCTGGCCGGATACCTGCTGCTGCGGGGCCTTTCCACGCTGCCGGTACGGATGCGGGCGGCTTCGGCCACCGCGGCCGAACTCGTCCGCCGCCTCGCGGCCGACCCGCGCGTGTCCCGTGTGCACTACCCCCGACTCGGCGGGGCGATGATCGCCTTCGAGGTGTACGGCGACCCGCACGCGGTGATCGCCGGCGTCCGGCTGATCACCCCGGCGGTCAGTCTCGGCAGCGTGGACACCCTCATCCAGCACCCGGCCTCCATCAGCCATCGGATCGTGGCCGAGGGGGACCGGCGGTCGGCGGGCGTCAGCGACCGGCTGCTGCGCATGTCGGTCGGCCTGGAGGACGTCGAGGACCTGTGGCGGGACCTGTGCGAGGCGCTCGCGGCGGCCGGAGAGGCCGCGGCCGCAGGTGTGGCCGCCGCGAACACGTCCGCAGGTGCGGCGGCCGCCGTCAGTTCCGGCCGGACCGGTGCTGACCGTGCGCCGTCGTCTGCTGTTCGTGCGGAAGCGACGGCCGTTCGTGCGGAAGCGACGGCACCTGCGCCCGTACCGGTGCCGGCTGCGCACTGAGTCGGGCCGTGACGACGAGCGTCCCCTCCTCCACCTGGTAGTCGAGGGGCAGCCCGAGCCCGCGCATCGCGGCGACCATCCCCGTGTTGGACGCCTGGGTGACGGCGTACACGCTGGCGCAGTCCGCCTCGACGGCCAGCGCCATCAGCCGGGACAACAGCTCGGAGCCGATGCCGCGCCGCTGCCAGTCGTCCTCCACGATCAGCGCCACTTCCGTCTCGTCGCCGTCCCACAACAGGTGGCCGAGGGCGACGAGACGGCCGGAGGCGGTCTGCACGGCGAGGGTGCGCCCATAGCGGGGGCTGAGAAGGTGCTTCAGGTAGCGGTCCGCGTCGCCGACCGGGCCGTGGTAGCGGAGGTTGAGGGTCCGCTCGGAGCAGCGCTCGTGCATGGCGAGCGCCGCCTCGATGTCGTCGGGGCCGGCCCGGCGGATCGTGATCGCGTTGCCCTCGGGCAGCGTCAGCACGTCCTGGCTGCGGGGGAGCCGGGGGCCGAGCCGGGCGTCCAGCTCCACGAGAGCCCGCGCCCGCGCGAACTCGGTCGGCGTGAACGGGAGATGGGGGCGGTCCACGGTGATCGCCCCGCCGGACGGGTCGCGCAGCCGCATCACCGTCCCCTCCAGAACGCCTTCCACGGGTGCGTCCTGCCCGGTCGGCCGTCCGGTGAGGGTGGTCGCGGGCAGTGAGTGGATGGTGCAGCGGCCGAGCAACTGCCGGAGCGCGAGCGGGAGTTCCGCCGCGTCGAGGGCGGTGCGGGTGGCCAGTCCGAGCACCCTGGTCGGCGTGTCCACCAGGTCGTGCGCGTCGGCCCGTTCCAGCCAGGTGTCCCGGGCGCCGACGTTCGCGATCTCCCGCGAGAGGTCCCGTGCCTGGAGGGCGGCGGGTGCACGGAGCAGGAACTCGTCCACCGTGCCGTCGCCCAGCGGGTGCGTCTGGAGGGTCAGGATGTCGACACGCAGTCCGGCGAGGACGGTGCACAGCGCGGCCAGCGACCCCGGCTCGTCCTTGACGGTCGTGCGCATCCGCCACAGCGAGGTCTCCCGGAGGTCGTCGTCCGCCAGGTCCGTGGCGGACGCCCCGGTATCCGCAGTGGAAGGCGGCGGGGGAGGCGCGTGGCTGTGCCTGCGTGCCCACCAGGTGTGGAAGCCGGCGGTGGCGGCCAGGGCCACCGCCGACACGACGAGCAGCACAGGTCCCTCCGGGCCGTGCACGATCATGTTCGCTACCGAGTCGGCGACCGCCACCGCCGTGAACAGGGCGGCGAGTTCGACGAGGTCGCGGCGCCAGTGGTGCCGGTGGTGGCGGGGGCGAGACGGCTTCTTCGCGGTGGCGAGGTCATTCGTGTGGGTCATGACCTCACTGTGGCTGACCGGTGTTGCGCGATCACGAACGGTTTGTGACTGACGGGTTAAGCGTGCTTCCGGTCGATTCGCTGCGATTTCCCGTACGCAGCAACTGTTGCCGGCCGTTGCCGACCGTCGTCAGCCGCTGGCGTCCCTTGCTTCCGACTGTTTGCGGGGTGCAGTGCGCGAGGCGGGCAGCGGGCCGGGTTCAGGTGCCCGCGATGGCCCGCAGGGCGTCCAGATGGCGTCGGTAGACGGCCCGGCCCTCCGGGGTGAGGGCCAGCCAGGTCCGGGGCCGGCGCTCGATGCGCCCCTTCTGCACGGAAACCCACCCCGCGTCCTCCAACGCGGCCACCTGTTTGGACAACACCGAGTCGGACACCTCCACCAGGTCCCGCACGAAACTGAACTCGGCCTTCTCCAGAGGAGCGAGTGCCGCCACGACCGACAGCCGCACCGGAGAGTTCAACAGAGGGGCAAGTGCGTGCCGGGGGTGCGAGCCGGGTGAGTCCACGGCCTTGAGGCCCTTGCCCGCCCCGGGTTCCCTGCCGGTCATGCCAGCCTCCGTATCTCGAACCAGGCCGCGACCGCGAAGGGAAGGGCGCAGGCCAGCGTCGCCACCACCGCGAAGGAAGGGCTGCCACGGAAGACCGTAGTGCCCAGGCCGGCGGTGAGGCCGAAGGCGGCTCCCCAGCTCCCGACCACCGCCCCGTGCAGAACCCCGAAACCCCGGCGGAGCGTGCGCTGACGCGCCATGTAGACGCTCAGTGCGGCGATGACCACGGTGTTGACCCCGACGGCCGAGGCCGTACCGACGAGGCCCTGCCCCAGGACGAGTGCCGGGGCCATCACGAGCTGGGCGGCGCCGTACAGCAGCAGAAACCGCACGTACCAGTTGCTGCCGCGCCAGGACGCGCTTTCGAGCTTCTCGGCCCGCCGCAACGCCGTTACGGCGTTGGCGTGTTCACTCATGTCTCCCCCTCGGAGCCTGCGGACAACTTCCCTCATTGCCAGCTTGGCATTTACTTTCCAACTCGGCAAGTAACTCGTCAGGGTGACATCGGCGCCGTCGGCAGCTCCACTCCGGGTGCCCGCGTCAGCGACCGGTGCTCAGAACGACCCGGGCCACCAGTGCCGGATCGTCGTTCATCGGAACGTGCCCGCAGCCCGGCAGCCGGACCAGTCGGGCGCCCGGTATGACGCCCTTCGCCCTGACCCCCTGCCTGCGCGGCAGCAGCCGGTCCCGGGTCCCCCAGGCGACCGTCACGGGAATGTCGGTGATGTCGTCCCGGTACTGGACGGTCAGCCCGGCGCGCAGCGTCGGCTCGAATCCGGCGGCCTCCCGCAGGGCGAGGGTCTCGGCGACGACGGCCTCGGGCGAACGCCGCCCCGGTTTCGCGTAGATCGCGCTGGTCAACGCGGACCGCCCCGCCCCGCTCCGGGCCAGCCGGTCGACCAGCGGAAGCGGCATTCCCTTCGCCACCGCCCGCAGTCCGCGCAAGGTCGCGTAGGCGTAACGGCGTTCGGGCTGCGTCCAGAACCCGGCGGGCGAGAGCGCCGTCACGGACCGCGCCAGCTTCTCGCGCCCCATTCCCAGGGCGAACAGCCCGCCCAGCGAGTTCCCCGCCACGTGCGGCCGCTCGACGTCCAGTGCCTCGCACAGCGCGCCCAGGACGGGCACCATCGCGTCCATGGCGTACGACATGCCGTCGGGGAGGGCGGGCGAGGCCCCGAAACCGGGCAGGTCGACGGCGATCACGTCGCGCTCGGCCGAAAGCGCCGACAGCACGGGCTCCCAGGCCTGCCAGTGGTGGCCTATGCCGTGCAGCAGGAGCAGCGGCTCGCCGCGCCCCGTCCGCTCGTACACGGCGGAGACGGTGCGCGGCCCGCGTGGGGACGGGACGGTGAACTCGACGGTCGCGGTCATGAAGCTGCTCCTTGAGGTCGTCAACGGTCGGTCATGACTACCCGCCGGTAGCGCAGTGTTCAAGGGCGCGGACAGGAGTACGCGCGCGGGGCCCGCCGGGGGTGGACATCGTGCGGGCCGTGGGCTGGGATGGGCCGGTGAACGCCGACACCGCAGAAACCCGCGACGACCGGGCCGCCGTCTTCGAGGAGCATCGTTCCGTGCTCACCGGGGTCGCCTACCGCATGCTGGGCCGGGTCGCCGACGCGGAGGACGTCGTGCAGGAGGCCTGGCTGCGCTGGTCCGCAGAGGGCCGCGAGGACGTCCGGACGCCGCGCGCCTTCCTCGTGACGATCACCACCCGGCTCGCCATCGACCGGCTGCGGCACGTGCAGTCGCGCCGCGAGGCGTACGTCGGGCCCTGGCTGCCCGAACCGTACGGGACGGACTTCGGCGCCGGCGCCCCCGACACCGCCGAGCGCGCGGTGCTCGCGGACTCGGTCTCGCTCGCCGTCCTGGTCGTACTCGAATCGCTGTCGCCGCTGGAGCGCGCGGTGTTCGTCCTGCGGGAGGCGTTCGGCTTCCCGTACGGGGAGATCGCCGCGGTCCTCGACAGGACGGAGCCGGCCGTCCGCCAGCTCGCCGGGCGGGCGCGCAGGCACGTGGAGGAGCGCAAGCCGCGTTACGAGGTGGACCCGGCGCAGCAGCGCGACCTCACCGAACGGTTTCTCGCCGCGGCCGCCGGCGGGGACCTCGCCGAACTGCTCTCCCTGCTGGCCCCCGGAGTCCGTCTGGTCGGCGACGGTGGTGGCAAGGTGCGGCTGGCGCTGCGGGTCGTGGAGGGTGCGGACAAGGTGGCGCGCTTCCTGCTGGGCGTGGCGAAGAAGGCCGTCCCGGGCACGGAACTGCGCCTCACCGAGCTCAACGGCGGGCCGGCCCTGCTGACCCTGGTGGACGGAAAGCCGGACAGTGCCTTCCAGCTGGACGTCGCCGACGGCCGCATTCAGTGCATCTACATCATGCGCAACCCGGACAAACTCACTGGAATCTCCCGCCCGTAACCGCAAAGCGGCCCCGCAACTGCCGCGAACCGCCCCGCATTCGACCCCGAATGCGGGGCGTTCTGCTGTCTCGTGACGGATTGGTCTTGACCAACCAGATGCGCCGTCCTATGGTCGCAGGGTTAGTGAAGGAACCTTTAATAAACAAGGGCGCGGAACACGGGATGCCGCGGGCCACGCGGCGATGCGGAGGATCAGGGTGGGGACCACGCAGCTCGAAACGGTGCCGGAGCCGAAGTACTGGCACCTCAAGACCGTGCTCAGCCAGGCACTCGACTCCGATTTCTCGGTGGGCGAGGTCCTGCCCAACGAGCGCGACCTGGCCGCCCGTTTCGGCGTCGCCCGCGCCACGCTCCGTCAGGCGCTGGAACAGCTGGAGCTGGAAGGCCGCCTCCAGCGCCGCCGCGGCGTGGGCACCACGGTCGCCCCGCCCCGGGTCGACGTCTCCACCGCGCAGTACGCCTGGCCCGGCACGCCCGGCGACACCTGGCAGCCGGTCGACTGCACCAGCGCCGTCGCTCCGGTCGCGGTGGCCCGCATGCTCGGCACCGACCCCCGGGACGAGCCGTACACGGTACGGCGCATCCGCACGACGCACGGCCAGCCGGTCGCCGCCGAGCTGCTGTACGTACCGGCCGCCTCGGTGCCCGAACTCCCGGCCGCGGCGGCCCCGTCCGGCCCCGCACGCGCCCGCGTCGTGCTGCGCGAACTCCAGCGGCTGGGCCTGGAGGGGCAGGACCGCGCCGTCGAGCTGGGCTCCGCGCGCGCGGACGACGCCAGGGAACTCGACCGGCTGCCCGGCGCACCCGTCCTGGTCGTCACCACCCGCTACTTCGCGGCGGGCCGCACCGCCGCGGTCTCCGTGGCCACGTACCGGGCGGACACCTGCCGCCTGACCTTCGGCGACTCCGGCGACCTCGAAATCACCCACCCCACCCCCGCCTGACCCCCGGGCAGCCCCCGCCTCCTCGGGCGGCGGGGCGGCCCTCCGGGGCGCCTCCCGGCACGCGCGAAACCGAGTGCTGCGGGGAGGACGGGCAAGGGCGCGGCCTCCCACCGGACGTGCCCCCCACCGCACCGCCACCGCGGGACGGCTCCTCGCGCCCTCGCCCCACGCCGAGCCACGCCGCCCCTCAGCGCCGCGCCGTCACCGTGGTCTCCACCGCGAACATCTGCTCCTCCACGTGGTCCAGCGCCAGCCTCAGCGCCCCCGTCGCCACCGAAGCCTCGCCCAGCAGCGACAGCGCCACCCGCGGCGGCCGCAGGCAGTACCGCTCCAACTCGCCCCGCAGCGGCTCCAGCACGCCGTCGATCCCGGCCGCCCACCCGCCGATCACCACCAGCTCCGGGTCGAGCGCGAGCACCAGCGCCGCCACGTCGTGCACCAGCCGCTGGAGGAATCTCTCGACCGCGGCCTGCGCCTGTGCGTCGCCCCGCTTGGCCTCCGCGAACACCACGGCCACCGCCTGCTCGTCCAGCGGGTGCAGCGGTTCGCCCGTGGTGGACAGCAGCTTCTCGGGCCTGGCCTCGCGGCCCAGCAGGTGCAGCGCACCGATCTCGCCCGCCGCACCGCCGTACCCCCGGTGCAGTCGCCCGCCGATCAGCGAACCGGCTCCGGGGCTCAGCCCCGCCAGTACGAACACCAGGTCGTCGGTGTCCTGACCCACGCCCTTCCAGTGCTCGGCCACGGCCGCCGCGTTGGCGTCGTTCTCGACCAGTACCGGGCACCGGAACGACCGGCGCAGACGCTCGCCCAGTGGCAGCCCCGTCCAGCCGGGCAGCGCCGTACAGAGCCGTACCGTCCCGCCGGCCTCCACGATGCCGGGCGTGCCGACGCCGACCGCCCGCAGCGAACTGCGCGGCACACCGGTCCTGCGCAGCACGTCGGCGACCACCTGGCGCACCCGCTCCAACCGGTCGTCCGCACCCAGGCTCTCGTCGACCTCCCGTGACCCGGCCCCGACGATGCGGCCGTCGAGCCCGGACAGGAGCGCCGCGATCCGATGCGGACTGATCTCGATGCCGAGCAGGTGCCCCGCCTCGGCCCGGAACCGGAACCGACGCGCGGGCCGCCCCTGCCGCTTGGCGCCGCCTTCTTCGGCCGCGCTCTCGACGACCACCAGACCGGTCTCGATGAGCCCCTCGACCACGCCTTCGACGGTGGGCCGGGACAGCCCCGTGACCCGGGTGAGGTCGGTCAGCGTGGGGGAGTCCTTCGTGTCCGACGAGAAGGAGGGGCCCGCCCCGCGCAGCGCGTGCAGGACCACCGCGGAGTTGATCCGCCGCAACAGAGAGGGGTCCCCGCCGGTCAGTCGCCCCAACGTGTCCTCCCAGCTCGTACGCGTGTCTGCGGATCGTACTCGGTGCCGACACGCCGGAGCGAGCCGCGCCGGAACGCGGCCCGCTTCCGCCCGCTCGGTGCGAGCGACCCGACGAGCGTCCCCGGGCGCCCCGGTCGGTCCACCGCCGTGCGCGCGGTGCGCACCGAAGGCGTCACGGCAGCTCGACGGCGGACCGCAGGCGCCCGTACTCCTCCGCCATCGTCTCCAGCGTCCAGTGCGCGTTGAGGCCGCTCGGGCTCGGCAGCGCCCAGATCCGGGTGTCGCCGATCCGCCGCTCCTGCGGGCCGATCCGTGCCTTCTTCTCGCCGAAGGCCGCGCGGTAGGCCGTCACACCGGCCACCGCGAGCCACTGCGGGCGCAGCCGTTCGACCCTGGCGGTCAACTGCCGCCCGCCCTCCTCGTACTCCGCCGCGGTGAGTTCGTCGGCACGGGCGCTGGCCCGGGTCACCACATTGGTGATGCCGAGCCCGTACGACAGCAGTTCGTCCTGCTCCTCCGGCCGCAACTGCCGGGGGGTGAAGCCCGAGCGGTGCAGCACGGGCCAGAAGCGGTTGCCGGGCCGGGCGAAGTGGAGGCCCTTGGCAGCGGACATCAGACCCGGGTTGATGCCGCAGAACAGGACGCGCAGACCGCCCGCGACCACGTCGGGGACGACGCGGTCACGGGCGGCCAGAAGTTCCTCGGGAGTCATCCGAAAACCGTACCTCCACGGCTGTTCGCACGGCCCGCCGCACTCCTCGTCGCAGGACTCAGAGGATGGAGCCCGGGGTGTAACCCGCCGCTTCGGGGTGCTGCTTGGCGATCTCCTCGACGCGGGCGACGAGCGCGGCCACCTGCCGACCGGCCGCACCTGTGAACGACAGCTTGTCCGCCATCAGCGCGTCGAGCTGCGCGCGGTCCAGCGGCATCCGGTCGTCGGCGGCGAGCCTGTCGAGGAGTTCGTTGCGCTCGGCGCCCTGCTCGCGCATGGCGAGCGCGGAGGCGACGGCGTGCTCCTTGATGACCTCGTGCGCGGCCTCCCGGCCGACGCCCGCCCGTACGGCCGCCATCAGGACCTTCGTCGTGGCGAGGAACGGAAGGTAGCGGTCCAGCTCGCGGGCGACGACGGCCGGGAACGCGCCGAACTCGTCGAGGACGGTCAGGAAGGTCTCCAGCAGGCCGTCGAAGGCGAAGAAGGCGTCCGGGAGGGCCACCCGGCGGACCACGGAGCAGGACACGTCGCCCTCGTTCCACTGGTCGCCCGCCAGCTCGCCGGTCATCGACGCGTAGCCGCGCAGGATGACCATCAGGCCGTTCACGCGCTCGCAGGAACGGGTGTTCATCTTGTGCGGCATCGCCGAGGAGCCGACCTGGCCGGGCTTGAACCCCTCGGTGACCAGCTCGTGGCCCGCCATCAGGCGGATCGTCTTCGCGACGGAGGAGGGAGCGCCCGCGAGCTGCACGAGCGCGGTCACCACCTCGTAGTCGAGGGAGCGGGGATAGACCTGGCCGACCGAGGTGAAGGCGTGCGCGAAGCCCAGGTGGCCCGCGACGCGCTCCTCCAGCTCCGCCAGCTTCCCGGCGTCACCGCCGAGCAGGTCCAGCATGTCCTGCGCGGTGCCGACCGGGCCCTTGACGCCGCGCAGCGGGTAGCGGCCGAGCAGCTCCTCCAGGCGGCCGTACGCGACGAGCAGTTCGTCGGCGGCGGTCGCGAAGCGCTTGCCGAGCGTGGTGGCCTGCGCGGCCACGTTGTGCGACCGGCCCGCCATGACCAGCTCGGCGTACTCGGCCGACAGCTTGCCCAGGCGCGCGAGGACCGAGACGGTGCGGTCCCGCATCAGCTCCAGGGAGAGCCGGATCTGAAGCTGCTCGACGTTCTCGGTGAGGTCGCGGGACGTCATGCCCTTGTGGACCTGCTCGTGCCCGGCGAGGGCGTTGAACTCCTCGATCCGCGCCTTCACGTCGTGGCGGGTGACCTTCTCGCGCTCGGCGATGGAGGCCAGGTCGACCTGGTCGAGGACGCGCTCGTAGTCGGCGAGGGCGGCTTCCGGCACCTCGATCCCGAGGTCCTTCTGCGCACGCAGCACGGCCAGCCACAGCCGGCGCTCCAGCTTGACCTTCTGCTCGGGGGACCACAGGTCGGCGAGCTCCGCGGAGGCGTAGCGGCCGGCCAGGACATTGGGGATGCGGGGCTTGGCAGTCACGTGAACGGATTCTACTGGCGGTTCGTGCAGGCCAGAGCCGCGGGGCGGTTCGTACGTTGCTACGAGGCGGTGGCTCCGGACGCCGCGCGGGAGTGCCCTCCCGTGCTACGTGACCGGGCCGTCCCGCGTGACCTCGCGCATGCTCTCGTACGGAAGCAGCTCGGGCCGCTTCGCCGGGCGGCCGTCGCCGGAGGAACGTCCCGTGAGCCGGCGCCCGATCCACGGCACCAGGTGCTCGCGTGCGAACCGTACGTCGTTCACCCGGCGCGCCACCCACCTCGGCGGCAACGCGGCGGGCAGCGGGGACAGCCAGTCGTCCTCCGCCTCCAGTCCGAGCGCCTGCCAGACGGCCTCGGCCACCCTGCGGTGCCCCTCGGCGGTCAGGTGCAGCCGGTCCACGTCCCACATCCGCCGGTCGCTCAGCGCGGCCGCCCCGTACAGGTCCACGACCACCGCGTCGTGCTTTGCCGCAAGCTCGTCGACGATCGTGAACAGCTCCTCCATGCGGGGCCGGAACCGTTCCATGACGGGACCGCTGCGCCCCGGGCTGCGCATGAGCACCAGCTGCTTGCAGGACGGGGCGATGTGTTCGACCGCCTCGGTGAGCTTCGCGCGTACGTGGCCCATGTCGACCTTGGGACGCAGCGTGTCGTTGAGGCCGCCCACCAGGGTCACCACGTCCGCCCGCATCGCGGCGGCGAGCGGCGCCTGCTCGTCGGCGATCTGAGCGATGAGCTTGCCGCGCACAGCGAGGTTCGCGTACCGGAAGCCGGGTGTGCGCGCGGCCATCCGGGCGGCGAGCAGGTCGGCCCAGCCGCGGTAGGAGCCGTCGGGCAGGAGGTCGGACATTCCCTCGGTGAAGGAGTCGCCGACCGCGACAAGACTGGTGTAGGTGGCATTCATCTCCATGGCGGAGCGATCGTACCCGGTCGCCGCGGGACGTACCCGGCCGGGAAACGACGACTGCCGGGCCGCTCCCCTTCGAGAGCGACCCGGCAGTGCGCGCGCCGGCGGCGGACTGCGGCATCAGACCTGCTGCGGCGGACCCACCAGCTCCCGCAGCACGTCCTCCATGGTCACCAGCCCGGCGGGCCGGCCGGCCGCGTCCGCGACCGCCGCCAGGTGCGTACGGCTGCGGCGCATCGCGGTCAGCACGTCGTCCAGCGGGGTCTCCGCGCGGACCCGGGCGATCGGCCGCATGGCCGACACCGGGAACGGCAGATCCCGCGGCGTCGCGTCCAGGGCGTCCTTCACGTGCAGGTAGCCCAGGATGCGACGGGTGGAGTCCAGGACGGGGAAGCGGGAGAACCCGGACTCGGCGGCGAGCTGTTCCAGCTCCTCCGGAGTGGTGCCGACCGCCGCGTACACGACCCGCTCGACCGGCATCACCACGTCCCCGACCGGGCGGCGGCCCAGCTCCAGGGCGTCCCGGAGCCGCTCGGCCGCCCGGTCGTCGATGAGGCCGGCGTCCCCCGCGTCCTTCACCAGGCGGGCCAGCTCGTCGTCGGAGAAGGTCGCCGACACCTCGTCCTTGGTCTCCACCTTCAGCAGCTTCAGCAGCAGGTTGGCGAAGGAGTTGATCGCGAAGATCACCGGACGCAGCGCCCGCGCCAGGGCCACCAGCGGCGGGCCGAGCAGCAGCGCGGTCCTGGTCGGCTCGGCCAGGGCGATGTTCTTCGGCACCATCTCGCCCAGCAGCATGTGCAGGTACGTCGCCAGCGCCAGCGCGATGACGAAGGAGATCGGGTGCGTCAGCGCGTCCGGCACGCCCACCGCGTGGAACAGCGGCTCCAGCAGGTGCGCGATGGCCGGCTCGGCGACCACGCCGAGCACCAGGGTGCACAGGGTGATGCCCAACTGGGCGGCGGCCAGCAGTGCCGAGACGTGCTCCAGGCCCCAGATGACGCTGCGCGCCCTGCGGTTCCCGGCCTCGGCCTCGGGCTCGATCTGACTGCGCCGCACCGAGATCAGCGCGAATTCCGCACCGACGAAGAAGGCGTTGACGACCAGGGTGAGCAGGCCGATGAGGAGTTGTACGGCGATCATCGTCGGGCCTCCGCATCGTGGGACAGCACCGCTGCGGCGGCCGCGCTCCCGGACCGCGGGGGCGCGTGCATGAGCACCCGCGCCGCCCGTCGTCCGCTCGCGTCCACCACGTCCAGCTTCCAGCCCGACAGCTCCACGCAGTCACCCACCTCGGGGATCCGGCCCAGCTCGGTGGCGATCAGCCCGGCCAGGGTCTCGTACGGGCCGTCGGCGACCCGCAGCCCGATCCGCTCCAGCTGGTCGGTACGGGCGGCGCCGTCCGCCGACCACAGGTCGCGGCCGTCGGTGTCCTCGCCGGACCGGGCGAGGTCGGGGGTCTCGTGCGGGTCGTGCTCGTCGCGCACCTCGCCGACGACCTCCTCGACGATGTCCTCCAGCGTGACGACGCCGGCCGTGCCGCCGTACTCGTCGATGACGACCGCCATGGTGCGCTTGCCGGACAGGCGGTCCAGCAGCCGGTCCACGGTGAGCGTCTCGGGGACGAGCAGCGGTTCGCGGATCAGTTCGGTCACCGGATGCCGGGGCCTGCGAGCGGCCGGCACGGCCAGTACGTCCTTGATGTGCACCAGGCCGACGACCGAGTCCAGGCTGCCCCGGTACACGGGGAAGCGGGACAGGCCGGTCGCCCGGGTGGCGTTCGCGACGTCCTCGGCGGTTGCCTGCACGTCCAGCGCGGTGACCTGCACGCGCGGCGTCATCACGTTCTCCGCGGTCAGCTCGGCCAGGTTGAGGGTGCGGACGAACAGCTCCGCCGTGTCGGCCTCCAGCGCCCCCGCCTTCGCGGAGTGGCGGGCCAGTGCGACCAGCTCCTGCGGGCTGCGGGCGGAGGCCAGTTCCTCGGTCGGCTCCATGCCGAAGCGCCGCAGGATGCGGTTGGCCGTGTTGTTGAGGTGACTGATCAGAGGCTTGAACGCGGCGGTGAAGAGGCGCTGCGGGGTCGCGACGACCTTGGCGACGGCCAGCGGTGAGGAGATCGCCCAGTTCTTGGGGACCAGCTCGCCGACGACCATCAGGACGACGGTCGACAGCGCTGTGCCGAGCACCAGGGCCACCGAGGAGGCCACGGCGGAGGGCAGACCGACCGCCTCGACCGGGCCCTTGAGCAGCTTGGCGATCGACGGCTCGGAGAGCATGCCGACGAGGAGGTTGGTGACGGTGATGCCGAGCTGGGCGCCCGACAACTGGAAGGTGAGGCCGCGGACGGCTTTCAGGGCGCTGTCCGCGCCCCGCTCGCCCCGCTCGACCGCTCGTTCCAGCTCGCCGCGCTCGATGGTCGTGAGCGAGAACTCCGCCGCGACGAAGGCGCCGCACATCAAGGAGAGCAGCAGCGCCACCAGGAGCAGAAGCACTTCGATCATCGGTTCACCTCCGTCCCTCGGTCGGGAAGGGGCAGAAGGATCGCGCGATGTCGGCTACTGGGAGGCTCGCCCATGGGCGGACGCTCACACCTTTCAAGAGAGGGTCGGAAAATCCTGGAAGTACCAGAATGAAGCACTCATGGTAAAGGGTCGGCAAAGCCGTTCGATCCGGGCGGGTCAGGCGCCCGGCGGATCACTGTCCGAGCGGCTTGACCCAGCGACTCCACTGCGGCTCCGGCGCGTACCCCGCCGACCGCCAGGCGGGGTGCGCGAGGCTGTTTCCGTCCAGCACCATGGCGTCCCCGCGCCGCCCGCCCAGCCGGACGAACCGGTCCTCGGCGGCGGCCAGCAGCGCGCCGGAGACGCCCTGCCGCCGGTGGTCGGGGTGCACCGCGAGCCGGTAGAGCGAGCACCGCCAGCCGTCGAACCCGGCGATCACCGTGCCGACCAGCTCTCCGCCGCGCTCCGCCAGGATGAGGGCCCCGGGATCGCGGGCGACCAGCCGCTCGACGCCGTCGCGGTCGTCGCTGATGCTGGTGCCCTCGGCCGCCGTCTTCCAGAAGGCGAGAACGGTGTCGAGGTCGGCGGGGGTCGCGCTTCTGAGCTGCGTGTTCGCAAGATCGTCCATCAGTGCATCCCACCATCGCCCCACGGCGGTGTCGAGAGGCTTCCGCGATGTGGTCGGCTGCCCCGCAGCCCCTTTCTCACCCGGCTGAACTCCTCCGTGCGGGGTCGAGGACGCTGAGGCCGGAGAAGCCGTGTCGAGGACGCGAGGCCGGAGAAGCCGTACCGACCCCGGTGCACCGGGCACTGCGCACGGCTCTCGCCGGAACCGTGAGCGGACCCTCAGTTCCTGCGGAGCCGGGGGACGCCGTCGAAGCGCTTCATCCTCTCCAGCACCGCATCCGCGGTCGGATCCGGCATGTCGTCCACGATCCGTCCGTCGCCCAGGAAGAGCACCAGGTCCGCGTGGGCGGCGGCACCCGGGTCGTGGCTCACCATCACCACCGTCTGGCCGAGGGAGTCGACCGCCTCGCGCAGGAACGACAGCACCTCCGCGCCCGCCCGGGAGTCGAGGTTCCCGGTCGGCTCGTCCGCGAAGATCAGCTCGGGCCGGGAGGCCAACGCCCGCGCGCACGCCACCCGTTGCTGCTGTCCGCCGGACAGCTGGGCGGGCCGGTGCTTCAGCCGGTCACGCAGACCCAGCGTGTCGATGACCCGTTCCAGCCACTCCGGGTCGGGCTTGCGGCCGGCGATGTCCATCGGCAGCGTGATGTTCTCCGCGGCCGACAGCGTCGGCAGCAGATTGAAGGACTGGAACATGAAGCCGATCCGGTCCCGCCGCAACTGCGTCAGCTCGCGCTCCCGCAGCCCGGTGATCTCGGTGTCGCCCAGCCACACCTGTCCCGCGGAGACGGTGTCGAGTCCGGCCAGGCAGTGCATCAGGGTCGACTTCCCCGACCCGGACGGGCCCATCACCGCGGTGAACCGGCCGCGCGCGATGTCGACGTCCACGGCGTCCAGAGCGAGCACGGTGGTCTCACCGCTGCCGTAGGCCTTGGTGAGACCGCGGGCGCGGGCGGCGACGGCTTGGGCGACGGCTGCGGACACGGCGGCCTCCTGGTGGGACGAACCCAACTCCCTTGTGGGACAGGAGATTAGGTCCCACCCGCTACGGCGGACATCCCCCGGAAGGCCGGTCCGACCGGGTCCCTGTAAGGGGCACGGGAACCGCCCTCGCCGTCACGGCCGCCCGGTCACGCTCCCGGGCCGCTGCGCCACTCCCAGCACGCACGCCGATGTCGGCAGCCGCAGCCCCTTCTCGGGTACGGTCACCCGCCGGAACGACCCGATCGTGAATCCGGCCTTCCGTATCTCGTCCACCGGATCCCGCGAGGTGTGACAGTTGCCGAACAGCAGCGGCCACACCGTACGGTCGAGACCCCGCTGGAGGGCCGCCATGGAGCGCCGCTCGTCCCGTCCGTGTTCGAAGAACCGCAGCTCACCGCCGGGACGCAGGACCCGCCTCGCCTCCGCGAGCGCCCGCTCCACGTTCCGCACGCTGCACAGCACCAGCGAGAACACCACCGCGTCGTACGCCTCGCTCTTCACCGGCAGCGCCTCCGCCGCCCCCGGCACCACGTCCACCGGGACCCCGGCCCGGACGGCGGCACGCAGCGCCGACTCCCGCAGCAGACGTTCCGGTTCGATGGCGACGACCTCGGAGACGGCCGACGGATAGTGAGCGAAGTTCAGGCCGTTGCCCGCGCCGACCTCCAGTACCCGGCCGGACAGCCCCGTCAGCAGGTCCTTCCGGTGCGCGGCGACCCCGCCGTGCAGGTCCGCCGACACGCTGAGCCGGGCGTAGGCACGGGCGAACAACGGGTGACTCACGGCGTCGCGCGCCCTGCCACCCCGGCGCGCACGGGGACGCAGACGCTGCAGGGAACGCAGGGGCGGGCGGGAACGCGGGCCGGGGCCCGGAAGCGGACCGGAACGTGATGCCATCGCGAAACTCCTCCGTGAAACGGACGGGTACCGCGATTGTGCCCCCGGAGCGGATGGATCCGCCGCCCCCGAAGAGGGGGAATCGGGCGCGTTCCGCCCGGCTCCGGCGGTCAGCGCCAGGACGCGGCGAACGCCTGTGCGTCCCACGCCCCTCCCAGTTCCGGCGCGAGCCACTCGGCCGCCCGTGCCTGGAACCGCACGGGCGCCAGACGGCCCGCGCCCTCCGGCACGGCGCCCAGCAGTGGAGCCCCGGCCATCTCGGCCAGCTCGTCCACGTTGCACCGCTCGGCCAGGCCGGGTTCGCGCGGCCAGCTGCCGATGACCACGCCGAGCGTGCGCAACTCCCTCGCCCGCAGGGCCTCTCCGGTCAACTGCACGCAGTTGAGGGTGCCGAGGGCGGGAGCGGCCACGACGAGTACGGGAGCGTCGAGCAGGCGGGCGGCGTCCGCGAGGGTGCCGCCCTCGTCGTCCAGCCGTACGAGCAGGCCGCCCGCGCCCTCGACGAGCACGAGGTCGTACTCGGTCGCCAGCTCGGCGGCGGCGTCGGCGACGCCACGGGGGGTGACGGGAGCGAGTCCGGCGCGGCGTGCCGCGGTGGCGGGGGCCAGCGGCTCGGGGAAGCGGGCCAGCTCGACGGCGGCGACGCCGGGCCCGGCGAGGCGGACGGCGACCTGCGCGTCGCCGTCCTCACCCGGGGCGACACCGGTCTGCGCGGGCTTCAGCACACAGACGCGCCGGCCGTGGGCGCGGGCGAGGGAGGCGAGGGCCGCGGTGACGACGGTCTTGCCGATGTCGGTGTTGGTGCCGGTGACGAACAGGGGGGAGTGCATGAATCTCCTGAATGCGGGTGCGGGTGCGGGTGCGGGTGCGCCGGATGTGCGGACGCAGGTGCGCGGGGTGCGAGTGTGCGGGCGGCTGCGGGCGCCGGGGGCGGCGGTCCTGGAGCGGGGCGTGTCGGCGGGAGGGCGGCGCTCCGTGCGGGGCCGCCCCAGCCGCCTCACGGCTTCCCCGGGCCTTGCCGTCCCTCAGCTTCCCGCTGCCCTCGCCGCTGCCCCGACCGCCGTGCAGATCCGGCCCAGGTCCTCGTCACCCGTGACGTACGGCGGCATCGTGTAGATGAGGTCCCTGAACGGCCGCACCCATACGCCCGCCCGCACCGCTGCCTTTGTCGCCGCAGCCATGTCCACCTGCCGGTCCAGCTGGACGACGCCGATGCCACCCAGCACGCGCACCTCCCGGACGCCGGGAAGCTCCGCGACCGGAGCCAGCCCGTCCCGCAGGCCGGCCTCCAGCCGCTTGACCTCGCCCGCCCAGTCCTGGCCGAGGAGCAGGTCGATGGACGCACAGGCGACGGCCGCGGCGAGGGGGTTGCCCATGAAGGTCGGTCCGTGCGCCAGCACGGGGACCTCGCCCCGCGAGATGCCGTCCGCCACCCTCGCCGTGCACAGCGTCGCCGCCATCGACAGATAGCCGCCGGTGAGCGCCTTCCCGAGGCACATCACGTCCGGCGACACCCCAGCCAGGTCCGCCGCGAAGAGCGTTCCCGTACGGCCGAAACCGGTCGCGATCTCGTCGAAGACGAGCAGCACGTCGTGCGCGTCGCACGCCTCGCGCAGCACCCGCAGGTACTCCGGCGAGTGGAACCGCATGCCGCCCGCACCCTGCACCACCGGCTCCACGATCACCGCGGCGAGTTCGTCCGCGTGCCGCGCGACGGCGGCCCGCAGCTGCTCCGCGTACGCCTCCTCGTACTCGGCGGGCGGTGCGCCCACGAAGACCTGCCGCGGCAGGGCGCCCTGCCACAGGCCGTGCATGCCGCCCTCGGGGTCGCACACCGACATCGGCTGCCAGGTGTCCCCGTGGTAGCCGCCCCGCCAGGTCATCATCCGCTGCTTGGCCGGGCGGCCGACCGAGCGCCAGTACTGGAGGCACATCTTCACGGCGACCTCGACGGACACCGACCCGGAGTCGCACAGGAAGACGTGCCGCAGCGGCTCGGGGGTGATCTCCACCAGCTTCGCGGCCAGTCGTACGGCGGGCTCGTGGGTGAGCCCGCCGAACATCACGTGGCTCACCTTCTCCAACTGGCCGCGCGCCGCCTCGTTGAGGACGGGATGGTTGTATCCGTGCACCGCCGACCACCACGACGACATGCCGTCGATCAGCTCGTGCTGCCCGTGGACGGGCTGGGCGAGCCGCAGCCGCACGCCGGACGCGGACTCCACGATCAGCGGCTCGTCGCGCCCCGGCATGGGCCCGTACGGATGCCAGACGTGCTCCCGGTCCAGACGCAGCAGCTCGGCGGGGGAGAGGCCCTCAGGCATTGGGCGCCAGTTCCGTCCCGGCGCCCCGCCGCCGAACGGTCACCAGGTCCTGCCGGGCCCCGGGCACCGCCGGGACCTCGGAGGCTTCGTCGGCCGCCGACGCGTCGTCGTGACACCCGCCCCCGGCCGCGCCCTCGGACCCGCAGCCGCCCCCGGACCCGCACACGCCCGCGCTCCGGTGCTCCGGCAGCGTCGTCGTGTCCGCCCCCTCCACCTCGAAACCGGCGTCCGCGATCATCTCCAGGTCCGCCTGGCCGGCCTGGCCCTCACTGGTCAGGTAGTCGCCCAGGAAGATGGAATTGGCCAGGTGCAGCGCGAGCGGCTGCATCGTCCTCAGGTGCACCTCGCGACCGCCCGCGAGCCGGACCTCCACGTCCGGACAGACGAACCGCACCATCGCCAGGATGCGCAGCGCCTTCTGCGGAGTGAGGTGCCACTCCTTGGCCAGCGGCGTCCCCTCGAACGGGATGAGGAAGTTGACCGGAACCGAGTCCGGATCGAGGGCGCGCAGCGCGAAGACCACGTCCACCAGGTCCTCGTCCGACTCGCCCATGCCCGCGATCAGCCCCGAGCACGCGGACAGACCGGCCGCCTGCGCCTGCTGTACCGTTTCGACCCGGTCCGCGTAGGTGTGGGTGGTCGTGATGCCCCCGTATGTCGCCTCGGACGTGTTGAGGTTGTGGTTGTACGCATCGGCCCCCGCGGCCTTCAGCCGCTCTGCCTGACCATCCGTCAGGAGGCCGAGGCAGGCGCATACTTCGACGCCCTCGTTGCCTTCCTTGATCGCTTCGATGGTTTTCGTGACCCGGTCCACGTCCTTGTCCGTGGGGCCGCGCCCGCTCGCCACCAGACAGACCCGCTTCGCCCCGCCCGCGACGCCCGCCGCCGCGGCCTTCGACGCCTCGTCGGCCTTGAGCCACGTGTACTTGAGGATCCCGGCCTTCGAGCCGAGCCGCTGCGAGCAGTACGAGCAGTCCTCCGGGCACAGTCCGGACTTCAGATTGACGAGATAGTTGAGCTTCACCCGCCGGCCGAACCACTGGCGGCGCACCTTGCCGGCCGCGGCCACCACGTCGAGCAGTTCGTCGTCGGTCGTCGCCAGAACGGCGAGCGCTTCTTCGCGGGTCGGCAGCTCGCGCCGCAGCCCCTTCTCCACCAGTGTGTTCAGCAGGTCCATGCGCATGATCCTGGCGCACGGGACCGCCCTCGGCCAAGGAGGATTCGCACAACGGCGCGGGTTCGAGGTGTGGGTATTGCCACACCGTGACGCGTGTTCCGTCCGGCTAGTGTCTGTGGGCTGCCTACAAAACCCTGCGCTCCCTCCCCACGTCGAAGGGCTCCCGCCATGCTCCAGCGCTCCGCTTCCGCGCACCCCTTCGAGTGGATCGAGGAGGAGGCCGCACGACGGGCCCGCGCCGGTCTCGTACGGACCCTGCGCCCCCGCGCGGCCGACAGCCCGCTGCTCGACCTCGCGAGCAACGACTACCTCGGTCTGACCCGTCGCCCGGAGGTCACCGCCGCGGCCGCCGACGCCGCCCGCAGGTGGGGGGCCGGCGCCACCGGCTCCCGCCTCGTCTCCGGCACCACCGAGCTGCACACCCGGCTGGAGCGTGAACTCGCGGAGTTCACCGGCTTCGAGTCCGCGCTGGTCCTGTCCTCCGGGTACGCGGCGAACCTGGCCGCTCTCACGGCGCTGACCGCCCGCGGCTCCCTGATCGTCTCCGACGCGGGCAACCACGCCTCGATCGTGGACGGTTGCCGTCTCTCCCGCGCCGAGACCGCCGTCACTCCGCACGCCGACCCCGCTGCCGTACGGAAGTCGCTCGACGGGCATCAAGGGCGTGCGCTCGTCGTCTCCGACTCCGTCTTCTCGGTGGACGGCGACGCGGCACCCCTGAAAGAACTGGCAGCAGCAGCACGGGAGTTCGGTGCGGCGCTCGTCGTCGACGACGCCCACGGACTCGGTGTCCTCGGCGCCGGAGGCCGGGGCGCCCTGCATGCGGCCGGACTCGCGGGCGCGCCGGACGTGGTCGCCACCGTCACTCTGTCCAAATCGTTGGGCAGCCAGGGCGGTGCGGTCCTCGGCCCGGCACACGTCATCGACCACCTGGTCAACGCGGCCCGTACGTTCATCTTCGACACCGGTCTCGCCCCGGCCGCCGTCGGCGCCGCCCTCGCGAGCCTGCGGCTGCTGCGCGGCGAACCGGCCCTGGCCGACCGGGTGCGCGAGGTATCGGCCACCCTGCACCGACGGTTGACCGACGCGCACCTTGCCGCGGTGCGACCGGACGCGGCGGTCGTCTCCGTGCAGGCGCCCTCCGCCGAAGCGGCCCTGCGCTGGGCGGCGGACTGCCGTACCGAGGGGCTCGCGGTCGGCTGCTTCCGTCCGCCGTCCGTGCCGGACGGCATCTCCCGGCTGCGGCTGACCGCCCGAGCCGACCTCACCGATGCGCAGATCGAAGGTGCGGTGGACGCCATTGTCCGTACCGCACCTTCGAACTGACGCCTCGTCATTCGACGTGCCGGCTCATACCGCCTGCTCGCGCAGGGCGCCGAGGAAGCGCGACCACGCGTCGGGGGAGAAGAGGAGAGCGGGACGGCTCACGTGCTTCGAGTCGCGGACGGCCAGCAGGCCGCCGCGGGCCGACGCCGTCTCCACGCAGTTGTTCATGCCTGTGCTGCGGCTGCTGCGGCGCCACGCTGCGCCGGGCGGGAGAAGGCCGGAAGGTACGTTCGCGAGGTGTGGGGACATGGTGCCTCCCTGCGCGTCGTCACCGATAGGGGGTGGCGGTCTGCGGCCCACGGTCCGTTGGTCGTGGGCCGGTGGAACTGGTCGTGGGCCGGTGGAACCAGGCATCCCGGGACCGTGCCCGGTGGGCCCGTGCCGGCGTCAGCGGAGGCCGGCGATCAGGACCTGGGATTCCTCGTGCGACATCGCCTGTTCCTGGATCCGCTGGAACGCGACGGTGTATTCCGTGAGGTCTTCCTTCCGTTCCAGATAGAGGCTACTCGCCAAATGGTCGATAACAACCACATCCAGATCAGCGATGTTCGGAAAGGAGAAAATAACGAAAGCGCCGGTCAACCCAGCATGCGCACCCGCCGCAAAAGGCAGCACCTGTAACCGGACATGGGGCAGTTCCGTCATCTCCAACAGATGGCGCAACTGCTCCTTCATGACCCGTTCGCCACACACCGTCCTTCGCAGCACGGCCTCGTCGATCACCGCGCTCAGGGCCAGGGGAGAGTCTTCCCGCAGCACCTTCTGCCGCGCCAGGCGCACCTCCACCAAGGTGTCCAGCTTCTCCTCCGGCATGTCCGACAGCGTCGCCCGGGTCACCGCCCGCGCGTAGTGCGGGGTCTGCAACAGCCCCGGCACCACCGAGGTCTCCAGCGTGCGCGCCGCACACGCCCGGGACTCCAGACTGATGAAGTCCCGGTACTGGGGCGGCAGCAGCCCCCGGTAGGCGTGCCACCACTGCGTGCCCGACTCGCCCGAGTCCTCGGCCAACGCCTCCAGCAGCGAGCGATGTTGCGGATCGCGCACGTCGTAGGCGGCGAGCAGCAGCGCCACGTCGGACGGCTTGACCCCGCTGCGTCCCGTCTCGATCCGGCTCACCTTCGACTGGTGCCAGCCGACGAGGCGCGCCGCCTGCGGGCTGGTGAGACCGGCCCGGTCGCGCAGTCTGCGCAGTTCCTCTCCCAGCTTGCGGCGTCGTACCGCGGGACCGTGCCGCATTCCCGACTCCTTTCGGCGCGGCGTCCGCCCCCGCCGGGGCCAGTGTGCCGGTCGAATCCGGTCTCGCGTAGCAGAGTTCATCACTTTGAGTGACAGATATATGTATGTCTGGGGGTGCGGCCGCGGCGGCTGCACCATGAGTGACACTCTGGCGCGGAATGACGGCGGAACCAGGCGGAATAAGGAGTCCGGGGCCGCCCCGCACGTACCGCGTACGAGTCCGAGTCCAGCCCCGGCGGGAAAGGGACAACGTCGCCATGGCAGACCATCAGGAAGTATCCGTCACCCTGCCGAGCGATCCCGTCTCGGTCTCCACGGCCAGGAAGTTCGTGGCCGAAGCGCTCGTGGGCTGGGGACTTCCGGCCGGGTCCGACACTGCGGACGCCATCCGCCTGATGGTCTCGGAACTCGCGACCAACGCCGTGCAGCACACCTTCGGGCAGTCACCCACCTTCACGGTGGACGTCCACCTGGAGCGGGACGAGCGGCTGCGCATCGGCGTCACCGACAGTCACCCGCGTTGGCCCCAGCGCCTGCCCGCCGCGGTGCAGCAGGACAACGGCCGCGGCATGGTGATCGTCCGTTCGCTGGCCGCGGAGTGCGGCGGCCGACTCTCGGTCACTTCCACGCCGGAGGGCGGCAAGACGGTGTGGGTCGCCCTCCCGTGGAACGCCCCCGTCCAGAGATGACGGACCACCGAGTCGACCGCGCGGAGGACCTTGCGGTGCGCCCGGCGCGGCGGTGGGCCCGGGGCGGCGGCAGGGCGCGGCCGGCGGCGACGCGTCGCAGCCGGAACCCGACGCGCCGCCCGAGCGGTCAGGTTGATCAGCCGGCGTTCATCGCACCCGGCCGTACCACACGCTCTTCGACCAGATCCGCTCCAGTCGCACCACGGCGCCCTGCTTCGGCGAGTGCCAGATCTTGTTCCCGCCCGCGTAGATGCCCACGTGGTAGACGCTGCTGCCACGGTGGAAGAAGACCAGGTCACCGCGCTGCAGTTGGGAGGAGCGGATGTGCCGGGTCTTGTTGTACTGCGCCTGCGCGGAACGCGGCAGGCTCTTGCCGACCTTCTTGTACGAGTAGAGGGTCAGCCCCGAGCAGTCGAAACGGTAGGGGCCGGCGGCCCCACGCTTGTACGGCGCGCCCCGCTTGGACGCCGCGACGTTCAGCGCCTTCGCCGCCTGCGTCGCCGCATCGGCCTCAGAGACGGCACCCGGTACCAGCATGCTGCCGCCCACGACGGCGAGCGTGAGGGCCGATGCCGTACCGGCCCTGGCGATCAGCGACGGAACACGGCGGTTTACGTGCGCAGTCATGCGCAACCCTTCGTCGACCAGACGTCCCGGCAGCGTCTGTGCGGCGCTCGCCGGGACCGCCCCGCCACGACGGCGGGGGCTTGTCGTTCACGGATCCTTGCCCGGACGACGACTGGTTTCCGAGCGGAAAGCGAAGTTTGTGAGGCTCCTCACCTCTGATCCGTTCGGGTGGACAAGGGCCGTTGCGATCTTCCGTGTCGCGCGCTGACGACGCCCGTACCTGCACCGGAGCATGTCATTCCGCATGTGTTCCCGTCGCGGTGCGCAACTCGATCAGTACGGATGACGGAGACCCGAATGGTCCGAACGGGGGAGGCGCTGCCGGGCCGGAGCGCGCCTCCGGGTGATCAACCCGGCTGCTCCGGGGACACGGCGAGACGCCCCGCGCGCCGCTCCCCGTCCAGTACGCGCAACGCCCGCGACAGCGTCGTCGGACACATCCCGGTTTCACCCCGGTCGTACATCAGCGTCAGCGCGTCGCGCAGTGCGGTCGCCCGGCCGACGAGCGCCTGTGCGGCACGCAGAGCCCCGTAGGTGTCCGTCGCGCGGGACGGGTTGATCCGTCCCAGGAGATCGACGGCCGCCAGATAACCGTCCACCAGATCGCACTCGGCGCGGGTCAGGGCGGGCAACGGCGGCAGTTCCGGCAGCATGCGGCCGCTCACCGCGCGGGGGAGGACGGGGTGCCGCGGCGGGTGGCGACGATCCGGTCCACCAGCCCGTATCGCAGTGCTTCCCCGGCGTCGAGCACCTTCGTACGGTCGAAGTCCGCCTCGACCTGCTCGACAGACCGACCGGTGTGCCGGGTCAGCATCCCGGCCGTCATCGAGCGCAACCGTACGAGCTCCCGCGCGTGGATCTCCAGGTCCGAGGGCTGACCCTGGGCCGGCTCGTCCAGGGCGGGCTGGCTGAGCGCGATCCGTGCGCCGGGCAGTGCGAACCGCTTGCCGGGGGTGCCGCAGGCCAGCAGCACGGCAGCGGCGTCGAGGGCCTGTCCGAGGCAGAACGTCTCCACGTCGCAGGTCACGAACTGGAGGGTGTCGTAGATCGCGGCCATCGCCGTGTACGAGCCGCCGGGGGAGTTGATGTAGAGCGAGATGGCGCGGTCCGGGGCGTCGTGTTCGAGGTACATGAACTGCGCCGCGATGTCGTTGGCGGCGGCGTCGTCGACGGGCGTCCCCAGGAAGACGATCCGCTCGCCGAGCATCTTCGAGTACGGATCGAGTGTGCGGGTCCCGGTGCTGGTGCGCTCGTGGAACTGGGGCAGGACGTAACGGGCGGACGGCTGGATCATGGCGCGCTCCCTTGTGTGCGGCACGGCGACGTCGCATGTGCGGCGCGGACCGCTCTCTCCGTAAAAAATGTACAGGACGTACGTTCAGTACGATGGGGAGCATGACCTATGAGATTCCGGTGACGCAAGCCCGCGCTGAGCTCGCCGACCTGATCAACCGCGTCGTGTACGGCGGGGAGCGCGTGGTCGTGACGCGTCACGGGAAGCCGCTCGTCGCCCTGGTCTCCGCCGCTGACCTGGAGCGTCTGGAGGGCGGACCGGAAACGGCCGAGGACGAGGTGATCAGCTCCGTCTCGTCGATCGGGTCCTGGACGTCCGCTCCGGGCGAACGCGGCCGGTACGGATTCGCCGCCGAGTACCGCGGGGAACACGGGGCCGAGCCCGGGGACGACCGGCCCGGAAGCTGAGCGCCCGGGAGGTCCTTCCGGGGCCGCGAGGTGAGTTAACGCAGCCGAAACTCCGCGCAACTAGCCTCGCCATGAGGGCGCCTGACGGAAGGCCCTGGCGTGATCCCTGTCGTGTCTTTGCATCCGCTTTGCTACGTGGGTGATACACCTATGTCCGTCGTGGTGGCCGCGGCAGCCGGGCCGGGTGGCCCGGCGCGAGGACTGTGAGGTGTGACCCGTGCAGCTGACCCCGCACGAGCAGGAACGACTGCTCATCCATGTGGCCGCCGACGTGGCCGAGAAGCGCAGGGCACGCGGGGTGAGGCTCAATCACCCCGAGGCCGTCGCCCTCATCACCGCGCACATCCTCGAAGGCGCCCGGGACGGCAACACCGTCGCCCAGCTCATGTCGTCCGGCCGCAAGGTGCTGCACCGCGACGACGTCCTGGAAGGCATCCCGGAGATGATCCACGACGTGCAGGTCGAGGCCACCTTCCCCGACGGCACCAAGCTCGTCACCGTCCACGAACCCATCCAGTGAGCGCCGCACCGCAGGCCGGGGCCCGCACCGCGGTGGTCCCCGGCGAAATCCTCTACGCCGACGCGCCCGTCCTCCTCAACGAGGGCCGCCCCGTCACCCGCCTCACCGTGCTCAACGCCGCCGACCGGCCCGTCCAGGTCGGCTCCCACTACCACTTCGCCGAGGCCAACCCGGGCCTCGACTTCGACCGCGCCGCCGCCCGCGGCCTGCGGCTGAACATCGCCGCCGGAACCGCCGTGCGCTTCGAGCCCGGTGTCCCCGTCGACGTCGAACTCGTCCCCCTCGCAGGCCGACGCGTGGTCACCGGCCTGCGCGGCGAGACCGGAGGCCCCCTCGATGCCTGAGTCCCCCCGTACGGAAGCCGCGTCGCACCCCGGTATCTCCCGCGCCGTGTACGCCGACCTCTTCGGCCCCACCACCGGCGACCGCATCCGCCTCGCCGACACCGACCTGCTCGTCGAGATCGAGGAGGACCGCTCCGGTGGACCCGGCCGCGCGGGCGACGAGGCGGTGTTCGGCGGCGGCAAGGTCATCCGCGAGTCCATGGGCCAGGCCCGCACCACCCGCGCCGAAGGCGCGCCGGACACCGTCATCACCGGCGTCGTCATCCTCGACCACTGGGGCGTCGTCAAGGCCGACCTCGGCATCCGCGACGGCCGCCTCACCGGCATCGGCAAGGCCGGCAACCCCGACACCATGGACGGCGTCCACCCCGACCTCGTCATCGGCCCCGAAACCGAGATCATCGCGGGCAACGGCCGCATCGTCACGGCGGGCGCCATCGACGCCCACGTCCACTTCATCTCGCCGACCGTCGTCGAGGCGGCCCTCGCCTCCGGCGTCACCACGCTCGTCGGCGGCGGCACCGGCCCCGCCGAGGGATCGAAAGCGACCACGGTCACGCCCGGCGGCTGGCACCTCGCCCGGATGTTCGCCGCTCTGGAGCACTACCCCGTCAACATCGGGCTGCTCGGCAAGGGCAACACCATGTCCCGCGAGGCCATGCACGCCCAACTCCGCGGCGGAGCACTCGGATTCAAGATCCACGAGGACTGGGGCGCCACCCCCGCCGTCATCGACGCCTGTCTCGGCGTGTGCGAGGAGACCGGCGCCCAACTCGCCATCCACACCGACACCTTGAACGAGGCCGGGTTCGTCGGCGACACCCTCGCCGCCATCGCGGGCCGCACCATTCACGCGTACCACACCGAGGGAGCGGGCGGCGGGCACGCACCCGACATCATCACGGTGGTCTCCGAGCCGTACGTGCTGCCCAGCTCCACCAACCCCACCCGCCCGCACACCCTCAACACGCTCGACGAACACCTCGACATGCTGATGGTCTGCCACCACCTCAACCCGGCGGTGCCGGAGGACCTGGCGTTCGCCGAATCGCGCATCAGGCCCTCCACCATCGCGGCCGAGGACATCCTGCACGATCTCGGGGCCATCTCGATCATCTCCTCGGACTCCCAGGCGATGGGACGGGTCGGCGAAGTGATCCTGCGCACCTGGCAGACCGCGCACGTGATGAAGAAGCGCCGCGGCTCCCTGCCGGGCGACGGCCGTGCCGACAACCACCGGGCGCGTCGTTACGTCGCCAAGTACACGATCAACCCGGCCGTCGCGCAGGGCCTGGACCGCGACATCGGTTCGGTCGAGAGCGGCAAGCTCGCCGACCTGGTCCTCTGGGAACCCGCCTTCTTCGGGGTGAAGCCGCTGCTCGTCCTCAAGGGCGGCCAGATCGCGTACGCGCAGATGGGCGACGCGAACGCGTCCATTCCCACGCCCCAGCCCGTGCTGCCCCGCCCGATGTTCGGCGCGATCGGCCGCGCCCCGGCTGCGAATTCCCTCAACTTCGTCGCCGAGGCCGCCATCGAGGACCACCTCGCCGAACGCCTCGCCCTGGGCAAGGAGTTCGTCCCGATCACGAGCACCCGTGGCGTGACCAAGGCCGACATGCGGGAGAACGACGCGATGCCACGGGTCGAGGTGGACGCCGACACCTTCACCGTGACCATCGACGGCGACCCGGTCGACCCGGCCCCGGCGGCGGAACTGCCCATGGCCCAGCGCTACTTCCTCTTCTGAGGGAGTGCGGGGGGCGATGGACGACGTCACTGGGAGCATGCGGAGCGCAGAGGGGAGAACGGGCATGGCGGACACCGTGGCCGCGACGGGGGCGGCAGGGTCGGTGGGCTCTGCGGGGCCGGTGGGCCTTACGGGAGCTGTGGGGGGCACGCACCTCGCGGACTCGTGGGACACCGCAGTCCCCGCAGGGGCGGCCGATCCGGAGGCAGTGCGGCCCGCCGCCGAGGTGGCTCCCGGCCTGCTGCCCGGACCGGAGCCCTCCCGGCCCTCGTCCGGGCGGCCACCGTCCGGACGCCCGGCTCCGGGCCGTCCGGGTGGCACGGCCGTTGCCTTCGCGGAGGCGTCGAGGGGAGTCCGAGGCAGTGTCGAAGGCGATACGCGTGCGGGGCGGACGGCGGACGCACCGGCACCGCGAGCGGAAAGCCCCGATACACCGCGGCGTGACCCCGCCGCTCCCGGGCCGCTGCCCGCCGCCTCGGTGCCGCCCGGCCCCACCGGCCCGTCGGTGGGTTCTTGTTCCGCCTCGGACCCCGGCCCCACCGGCCCGTCGGTCGATTCCTGTTCCGCTTCGGTCCCTGGCCCCACCGGCCCGTCCGTCGGTTCCTGTTCCACCTCAGCCACCGACCTCACCGACCCGCCTGCCGCTCCCGACCGAGCCGTACACCCCTCCCGGGGCCTCCCTGGTGCCCGTGCAGCTCTTCTCGTGCTCGCCGACGGGCGGTTCCCGGCCGGTGGACATGCGCACTCCGGCGGCGCCGAGGCTGCCGTCAAGGCCGGGCGCATCCGCGACCACCACGATCTCGCCGCGTTCTGCCGCGGTCGGCTGCACACGAGCGGCCTCACTGCCGCGGGTCTCGCCGCCGGGGCCGCCCACGGGCTCGACGCGCTGGAGCTGGACGAGGCGGCCGACGCGCGTACCCCCTCGCCCGCGCTGCGCGCCACCGCACGCAAGCTCGGCCGCCAGATGATGCGGGCCACCCGCGCCATCTGGCCGTCGCCCGAGCTGGACGCACTCGCCGCAGCCCGGCCCCGCGGCGCGCACCAGCCCGTCGTGCTCGGGCTCGCCGCACGTTCGGCCGGGCTCGGTGCCGAGGACGCGGCGCACTGTGCCGCGTACGAGAGCGTCAGCGGCCCGGCCACCGCCGTCGTACGGCTGCTCGGTCTCGATCCGTACCTGGCGACGGCCGTCCTGGCGCGGCTCACGCCCGAGCTGGACCAGGTCGCGCGGCGTGCGGCCGAAGCGGCGTGTGGCGGCGTCGACAGCCTGCCTGCCGCCTCCGCGCCGCTGCTCGACATCACGGCGGAAGCGCACGCGACCTGGCCCGTACGCCTCTTTGCCTCGTGACGCCGTCCCGTCCCTTCATGAACTCTTCGTCGTCCCAACCACCTTGTCACTTCGCCTCACCCACGAGTACCAAAGACCCGGGAGCCCTCCGCATGCACCTCGACCACGACCACTCGCACGCCACCGCTGTCAGCGCCGACGCCGCCCGCCCCGACGGCACCCGGCGCGCCCTGCGCATCGGGCTCGGTGGGCCGGTCGGCTCCGGCAAGACCGCGACCGTCGCCGCCCTCTGCCGCGAGCTGCGCGACACTCTCTCCCTCGCCGTCGTCACCAACGACATCTACACCCGCGAGGACGCCGAATTCCTGCTCCGCGAAGCGGTGTTGCCGCCCGAGCGGATCCAGGCCGTCGAGACGGGCGCCTGCCCGCACACCGCCATCCGCGACGACATCTCGGCGAACCTCGAAGCGGTGGAGGAACTGGAGGACACGGTCGGCCCGCTCGACCTGATCCTCGTCGAATCCGGTGGCGACAACCTCACCGCCACCTTCTCCAAGGGCCTCGTCGACGCACAGGTCTTCGTCATCGACGTGGCGGGCGGTGACGACATCCCGCGCAAGGGCGGCCCCGGTGTCACCACCGCCGATCTCCTCGTGGTCAACAAGACGGACCTGGCGTCGTACGTCGGTTCAGATCTCGACCGGATGGCCCGCGACGCGAAGGAGCAGCGGGGTGAACTCCCCGTCCTGTTCACCTCGTTGACCTCGGAGACGGGCGTCGCACCGGTGGCGGACTGGGTGCGCGCACAGCTCGCCGAGTGGGCCGGGGCCGGTACCGGCACGGTCGCCGGTACCGGTCCCGAGCGCACCGCCGCGGCATGAGCGTCCGCGCCACCGCCCGGATCGTCGCGGCCCCCGGTGGCCGACTGCCCGTCCTGGAGAGCGACGGGCCGCTCGCCCTGCGCCGCACCCGCGCCTCCGGCGGTGGACCCGACCACAGTCGGGTCACCGTCGTCGGCGCGATGAGTGCACCGCTGGGCGGCGACCGCCTCGCGATCGAGGCGGAGGTCCAGGACGGCGCCCGGCTGACCGTCGACGCGGCGGCAGCCACCGTCGCCCTGCCAGGACGCACTGCGGAACCCGCGTCGTACGACGTCCGTTTGACGGTGGGTCAGCACGCGGCGCTGCACTGGCTGCCGGAACAGCTCATCTCCGCCCGGGGCAGCGACCTGCGCATGCGGACGCATGTGGAACTCGCCCCGTCCGCGTGTCTGGTGCTCCGCGAGGAGCAGGTGCTCGGCCGTCACCGGGAGCCCACCGGCACCCTCGTCACCCGCCTGACCGTCCGCCGGAGCGGGCGCCTGCTGTTCGACCAGGAGTTGTCGTACGGACCCGGCGCACCCGGCGGCTGGGACGGCGGCGCGGTACTCGGCGGCCACCGCGCTGTGGGTCAGCTCCTCCTCGTGCAGGAGGGGTGGGAAAACGCACCACCGCGGCCCCGCCTGTTCGGCGAGACCGCGGTGCTCACCCCGCTCGCGGGCCCCGGCGTACTCGTCACGGCGGTGGCGCCGGACGCGCGGGAACTGCGCAGAGTGCTGGACGACGCGCTGGCCCTCGTACGGGAAGAGTCGCGGGGCCGCGTCGCCGTACCGGCCGTATGAGGCGCCGGTCAGCCGCCCACGTACCAGGTGAAGCCGCCGGTGGAGGCGACGAGCGTCATCAGGAGAGCGAAGACGATCAGGTCGGCGACGCCCAGGCCGATGGCGGCCTTCGACATGCCGGAGCCCCGCGTCTGCCGGTAGGCGACGATACCGAAGATGATCGCCAGCGGCCCGAGGACGATCTGGAGGAAGAAGAGTCCCAGGATGCCGCAGACGAGGCCGGCGACTGCGAGGCCGTTCGTCCCCGACCGGGCGGGGCTGTGCGTGCGACTGCTCGATCCGAAGCTGGACATCTCTGAACTCCCTGCTCGCTAGCGGCTGTTGAGGATTTCCTGGTATCCCGGAGAGTCGGATTCATGCGCCCCGGTCACGTACTGCACCGCTCATCGGGACTTCGTGCCCGGTTATGGGTTCGGTAAAGAAACATCAGTACGGTCTGGCCCTCGCGCCCCTCCTGACGAAAGGATTCCGTCGAGCCCCCGACGCAGGGGCTCCGGCAACTCACAGGGAGAGGTCCTGCTTGCGACGCACCGCAGTGCTCGGGGCGACCGGCAGCTTGCTCGCGGGCACCCTGACAGCGAGCGCGATGCCGGCGCCCACCGCGGCGGCCGACGACACCGCAGGCAGACGGAGGTGTGCCCCGGCAAGGGCCTGCCGCCGGTCCTGATCACCCAGGCGGCCACCTGGGACGCGGCGACGCCGTGCGCGGGCGCGATGGAACCCCACAAGCGGCTCGGGGCTCGCGCCTGATCACCGAGCGTGTTGCCGACTCGCACGGCAGCCCCCCACCTGGGCGACCCGTGCCACGACGACCCGGGTCCACGCCTACCTGATGAACGCCGATCTGGACGGCGCCACGTGACGTGTGCGCCGCACCGCAACAGGGAACAGCCGACCCGGCGACCGACGCCGGAGCGACTTCCGCAGAAGCCGGGGCCGCCCGGCGCCATGAACGAAGGGCCGACCGGTGCTCTCCCACCGGTCGGCCCTTCCCGCACGCCCCCGCACGCCCCGCGTGCCGATGCGGGGGCTCAGTGTCGCAGTCGCGGAAACTTGCGCCCCTCCGTTGCCTGTTCGGCCTTCACGTCGGCCGCGTACCGGTCGACGTACTCCTGCCCGGACAGCGCGAGGATCGCGGACATGATCTCGTCGGTGACCGCCCGCAGCGCTGCCTTCTCCTGCTCCATCCCCGCGAACCGGGAGAAGTCCAGGGGTTCGCCGAACCGGATGGTGACCCGCTTGATCTTGGGGACCTTCCGTCCGGGCGGCTGGATCTCGAAGGTCCCCACCATCGCGCACGGCACCACCGGCACCCCCGCCGTGATCGCCATCACGGCGACGCCGACCTTCCCCTTGTACAGCCGCCCGTCGTGCGACCGGGTTCCCTCCGGATAGATCCCGAGCAACTCGTCCTTCGCGAGGACTCCGAGCCCCTCACGGACAGCCGCCTTCCCGGCCTCCTTGCCCGACCGGTCCACCGGGATCTGCCCCGCACTGCGGAAGAACGCCGCCGTCAGCCGCCCCTTGAGCCCCGGCCCGGTGAAGTACTCCGCCTTCGCCAGGAACGTGATCCGCCGCTTCAGCACCGCGGGCATCAGGAAGTGGTCGGAGAACGACAGGTGGTTCCCCGCGACGATCGCCGCCCCGTCCTCGGGCACGTACGCCAGCCCTTCGATCCGCGGGCGAAAGAGCAACTTCAGCAACGGCCCGAGAACGACGTACTTGAGCACGTGATAGAACACCCGGTGGCTCCCTAATTTAACCCCGCGCGGCTAGGCCTTTGCTGGTCAGAGGCTGTTTCGGGGGCGATTGGTGTGTGTGCAGGAATCGCCCCGTGCAACTGTCTCAGGTCGTACCCATGTGACTTTCCCCGCAGCCCGCGCGAAAACCCACGAAGGCCGACGACGCGGCACGGGGTCCCGGATGGGCCCGCTCGAAGGCGCTCGCGAAGCGGATGAGCTGCGGCTCGCTCCAGGCCGTGCCCGCGAAGGTGACGCCCGCCGGGAACCCGTGCACACAACCCGTCGGCACGCTGATCGCCGGGTGGCCCGCGCAGCCCACGGCGATCGCGCGGCCCATGACGGCGGGGTCGCTGTTGCGCAGGTCCGCCTTCCAGCCGGGCCCCCAACCGGCATCAGGAGGGTGTTCAGCAGGTCCTTCGCGAGCGCCGCGTCGACACCCTCGTCCTTGGGGGACCCGGCTTACGGTGGCCACCGCCTCCTTGCGTGAGATGCACCAGGCACGCGACTCCGGAGCAGGGCTTGCCCGCGCGGGGAGCGGGATGCCTGACGTCCGGCACCGACGCCACGCTCCGGTGTGTGCGCGCGTGGGCGCGCTGCCCGCCGGGTCCGTCAGGCGAGCCCGGACAGCGAGCCCAGCAGGACGAGCAGCGCGCACACGGAGAAGTTGACCGCCTTGTGCTCCATGAAGATCGCGGCGAACTCGCGGATCACGGCGCTCGGCCAGAAGTAGCGGGCCGTCGGGGAGCCGATCACCTGGCCGTTGACGCCCGTCTTGCGGGCCATCAGCGCGGCTCGGAACGCGTGGTAGTTGTTCGTGACGATCGCGCAGCGGTAGCCCGGCACGCGCTCGCTCATGAGCGCGCCGCTGAAGGTGAGGTTCTCCTCGGTGGTCCGCGACGCGTTCTCGGTCAGGATCCGGTCCGCGGGCACGCCCGTGTCGATCAGGTACTCGGCCATCGCCACGGCCTCCGGGCGGTCCTCGTCGGGGCCCTGGCCCCCGGAGGTGACGATCATCGGCTTCCCGCCGGCGGCGATCTGTGCCTCGTACAGCTCACGGCCCTTGTGCAGCCGGCCGGCCAGCAGCGGCGGCACCTTGTTGCGGATCAGGCCCGCGCCGAGGACCACCACGAAGTCGAGACCGCCGCGCGGCCTGAACCGGCCGTACAGCGCCGCATAGAGGAGGAAGCAGGTGAAGAGGAACGAGACGTAGCCGACGAGCAGGACCGCGACCACGGTGACCGTGCCGAGCGCCCGCGAGCCCGTCTGCAACGTCGTCGCGACCATCACCGCGAGGCCGATGATGCCCAGCCCCGCCAGCAGCGACAGCAGGTTGGCCGGACTTCTGCCCTCCTTGCGGACCATCTGCAGACCGTTGCGGATCAGGAAGAAGGCGAGGGTGAAGGGGGCCAGGGCCGCCGCGACGAAGACGGCGACGGCGAGACCTCCGACGAGGGTGCGGCCCGTCTGGTTCGCCGTCGCCGTCAGCCGGGCCGCGGTCACGAGCAGCCCCAGGACCGTGAAGAACAGGGCAAGGACCAGGAAGACACCGTTCCGCAGGCGTCTTCGGTCCCGCAGCATGCTGACGACGAGGGCCAGAAAGCAGAGACCGGCCGGCACAAAAACGATCATGCGGGTACGTTACGTCACTTCCGGGCGGCGCCGCCGGGCTTCGGACAGGGCCGAACGGACCAGTCGAACCACCCCGGACGGACGAGCGCGCGGATCCGTACGGCGCGGCTGGTTGCCGGACGCGACGGCGCCGGATGCCCTGACCTCACCCCGACCGCGCCGTACGGCCCGTACGCACCTTCCGTCCCGGAGGACCCTCCCATGCGACTCCCGCTCCGCCGTGCCGCCGTCGCGGCGACCGTCCTGCTCGCCCTCGCCCCCGCGGGTGCGGCGACGGCCGAAAGCCACCCCGGCCCCACGGACACGACGCCGGCCGCCGGTCACCCCGCCGCGACGGGCACGACCGCAACCGTCGGCCATCCCGTCCTGCGGCACGGGCTGCTGCTCACCGTCTCCGGCACCGAGGACTCCTCGATCCGGGTCGTGGGTCTCACGTGCCGGCCGAAGCCCGGCGGCGGCCACCCCGGCGCCCCGGACGCCTGCGACGCCCTCGTCCGGGCGCGCGGCGACTTCGACGCGCTGACCGGTAACCGGCACGCCTGCACCAAGCAGTACGACCCGGTGACGGCGACCGCCCACGGCACCTGGCGGGGCCGCACGATCCACTGGAAGAAGACGTACGGCAACGCGTGCATGCTCGACGTGGGAACCGGAGCGGTCTTCCGCTTCTGACCCCGCCCGCAGTCCCCGACGGCGGGGCACGCGATGCGTGACGTGCGGCCCGCGGCCGGTCAGCGGCCGCCCGACGTGCTCGCCGCACCCGCCGTCGCGAGCAACAGCACCACCCAGCCGAACCACAGCCAGCCACTGCTGCCCAACGCCGCCGTGTACGCCGTGACGAGCACCAGCATCCCGACGGTCAGCACCCCCATCGACTTCGGTGAACCGGGCATCCGCGCCACCTCCTTCGCGTGGAGGAACATCGTCACCCGGCGGGCCGCCCCACCGCTACCTGTGTGCGGTCCCGGTCCCCGCGGGCGTGCGGCCCCGTTCCGGCACGCCTGTCCTACGCACCGCTGCGCGCACGCAGCGAGGCCAGGTACGCGTTGTAGTCCTCCAGCTCCTTGTCGCCGTCCCGGTCCGCCGCCCGGTCCGAGCGGCGGGCCACCCGCTGCTCCGACCGGTACCACTGGAAGACGAGTGCGATCAGCACCAGGACGGACGGGATCTCGCTGAACGCCCAGGCGATGCCGCCCGCCGCGTTCTGGTCGGCGAGCGCGTCGATGCCCAGCGAGGCGGGCGGGTTCTTGTACGCCTCGACCATCGGCTGCGACGCCATCATCAGCGCGATGCCGAAGAAGGCGTGGAAGGGCATCCCCGCGAACAGCTCCAGCATCCGCATCACGTAACCCGGACGGTGCGGCCCCGGGTCGACGCCCATGATCGGCCAGAAGAAGACCAGACCGACGGCGAGGAAGTGCACCATCATCGTGATGTGCCCGACCTTGCTGCCCATGAGGAAGTCGAACAGCGGCGTGAAGTAGAAGCCGTACAGGCTCGCGATGAACAGCGGAATCGTGAACGCCGGATGCGTGACGATCTTGATGTACCGGCTGTGCAGCAGGGCGAGGAGCAGCTCGCGCGGCCCCTTGCGGCCCTTGCGGCCGCGTCCCGAGACCGGCAGCGCGCGCAGGGTGAGCGTCACCGGCGCGCCGAGCAGGATCAGGATCGGCGACAGCATGGAGACGATCATGTGCTGCACCATGTGCACGCTGAACATGACCATGCCGTAGTCATTGAGCTTGGTGCACATCACGAGGAGCACCGTCAGCACACCGACGACGAAGAAGACCGTGCGCCCGACCGGCCAGGAGTCGCCGCGCCGCCGCAGCCGCACGACACCCCACCCGTACAGGGCGAGAGCGGCCAGACACGCGATCAGGAAAAAGGGGTCGGGGGAAAGCTCCAGACCCCGTCCCAGCGTGAACGGCGGCAGGTCCATGTTCATGCCGTGCCCGCTGTGATCCATCCAGTGACTCCTGTTTCGTGCCGGTTGTCCGGTCCAGAGTAGAACTGCCCCCGGTCGACGATGCGACCGGGGGCAGTTCGTCAGTTCCGCAGCCGGAACCTCACAGGACGCACTCCGCTTCCTCGTAGCGCTGGGCGGGAACCGTCTTCAGTTCGGCGACCGCGTCGGCGAGGGGCACCATCACGATGTCCGTGCCGCGCAGCGCCGTCAGCATGCCGAACCGGCCGCGGTGCGCCGCTTCCACCGCGTGCCATCCGAAGCGGGTCGCGAGCACGCGGTCGTACGCGGTCGGGGTGCCGCCGCGCTGCACGTGGCCCAGGATCACCGGGCGGGCCTCCTTGCCCAGGCGCTCCTCCAGCTCGATGGCGAGCTGGTTGGCGACGCCCGCGAAGCGCTCGTGCCCGTACTGGTCCTTCTTGCCGACGTTGAACTCCATCGACCCCTCGCGCGGCTTGGCGCCCTCCGCCACGACGACGATGGCGAACTTCTTGCCGGCCGAGAAACGCTTGCCGACCAGCTCGGTGAGTTCACCGATGTCGAAGGGCCGCTCGGGCACCACGATGGCGTGCGCGCCCGCCGCCATCCCCGAGTGGAGCGCGATCCAGCCGGTGTGCCGGCCCATGACCTCGACGATCAGGACGCGCTGGTGCGACTCCGCGGTCGTCTTGAGGCGGTCGAGGGCCTCGGTGGCGACGCCCACCGCGGTGTCGAAACCGAAGGTGACGTCGGTCGACGCGATGTCGTTGTCGATGGTCTTCGGCACGCCGACGATGGGCAGACCCGCCTCGGACAGGAGGTGGGCCGCCTTCAGGGTGCCTTCGCCGCCGATCGGGATGATCGCGTCGAGGCCGAGGTCGGCGACGTGGCCGCGGGCCGTCTCGACGCCGCCGCGCAGGTGCGCGGGCTGGACGCGGGAAGATCCGAGGATGGTGCCGCCGCGGGCCAGGATGCCGCTGACGTCGTCCAGGTCGAGAGGGCGGTAGTCGCACTCCAGGAGGCCCCGCCAGCCGTCGTGGAAGCCGATGACCTCGTCGCCGTGGTCGACGACGGCACGGTGGACGACGGAGCGGATGACGGCGTTCAGGCCGGGGCAGTCGCCGCCGGAGGTGAGGACACCAATACGCATGGCGCGAAGACCTTTGCAACGTGGGCCGGAGGACCGGACCACGTCGTCCGGTGGGATCCCCGTCACCCTACAAGCGCGGAGTGACGGGGCCGAACCGGGCGTCCAACGGGTGGACGTTCCACGTGAAACAGCGCCGGGGCCGCGAAGCCGTGCGACGCGTGGGGTGAGGAGGCGTCAGGCGGGCTGCGTGGCGCTCGCGATGCGCTCGGAACGCAGCGCCTCGTACCACCGGTCGTCGGTCGGCGGCAGCGCGTTCACGTCGAGGGCCAACTTCAGCAGGAGGTCCGCGATCTGCGGGTTGCGGGCCAGGACCGGCCCGTGCATGTACGTACCGAAGACGGTGTCGTTGTACGCGCCCTCCGTGCCGTCGCCGGTGCCGTTGCCCTTGCCGAGGCGGACCCGGGCGAACGGGCGGGCGGTGGGGCCGAGGTGGGTGATGCCCTGGTGGTTCTCGAAGCCGGTGAGCTGCGGGAGGTTCAGCGGGGCGTCGATGTCGCCGAGGACGTCGCCGACGCAGCGCTCGCCCTCGCCGCGGGTGGAGATCACGTCGAGCAGGCCCAGGCCCTGCTCGCGCTGGCCGAGGTCGTTGATGAACTCGTGGCCCAGGATCTGGTACCCGGCGCAGACGGAGAAGACGATCGCACCGTTGGACACGGCCCGGCTCAACCCGCCGTCCTTGCGCAGCCGTTCGGCCGCCAGCCGCTGCGGGCGGTCCTCACCGCCGCCGATCAGGTAGATGTCGCCCGACGTGGGGACGGGCTGGTCGCTGCGTACGTCGACACGCTGCACGTCGAGGCCGCGCTGGCGGGCCCGCCGCTCGACGACGAGGGCGTTGCCCTGGTCGCCGTACGTGCTGAGGAGGTCCGGGTAGATCCAGACCAGCCGCAGACTGCTGTCGTTCATTCGAGTCATGGTCCCTGCGGTTTCTGTCAGTTGCCGACGCGGCGGCGGAGGTCCTGGAACGCGGTGTAGTTGGCGATCGTCTCGATCAGTCCGGGCGGCGCGAGCTGCACGGCCTCGTCGAGGTTCTCGCAGACCCGGAACTCCAGGTTCGCGACTTCGAGCCGTACGGCCAGGTCCAGCTTGCGGTCGCCGAGGACGAAGATCGGGTGACCGGCGAGCCGGGTGTAGTCGACGTCCCACAGCCAGGAGGTGTCGGTGCCGTCGGCGCCACGGGCGTTGACGGCCAGGATCACCGGCGTCGGCGGCGGGTTGATCAGCGAGAACGTCTCCAGCCAGCCGGCCGGGTTCTTCGCCAGTAGCAGTCGCAGCTCACGGTTCTGGAACTGGACGACGTCGTAGCGTCCGGCCACCGCCTGCACCTGGTACATCCGCTCCAGCGCGACCTGCGGCGGCACGCCGAAGGTGGCCGCGACGGCCGCCGAGGTGGCCGCGTTGGCCTTGTTGGCGCGGCCCGGCAGCTGGAGGTGGATGGGCCACGCGGAGCCGTGCGGATCCAGTACGTGGTCCCCGGAGAGCACCCAGCTCGGCGTCGGCCGCCGGAAGCCGCAGTCGCCGCAGAACCAGTCGTCCCCCGGACGCTGCATCACACCGCCGCAGGAGGGGCACGACCAGGCGTCGTCCTTCCACTCCTGACCGGCCGCCACCCAGACCACGTTGGGCGACGAGGACGCCGCCCACACGATCAGCGGGTCGTCGGCGTTCGCGATGACGACGGCCTTCGAACCGGCCAGCCCCTCGCGCCACTTCTCGGCCAGCATCCGTGTCTCGGCGGCCCGGTCGAGCTGGTCGCGGGAGAGGTTGAGGAGCGCGATCGCCTTCGGGGTCACGTCGCGGGCCACGCCCGCCAGGTACTTCTCGTCGACCTCGATCACGCCGTACTTCGCGTCCGAACCGCCCGCCAGCGCGGACGTGATGCCCGCCGGCATGTTGGCGCCGAGCGCGTTGGAGACGACCGGACCGCTGGCCCGCAGGGCCTCCGCGATCAGCCGGGTCGTCGTCGTCTTGCCGTTGGTCGCCGAGACAAGCACCACGTCCAGATGCTGTGCGAGCCGTCCCAGCAGGTCCGGGTCGAGCTTGAGCGCGACCTTTCCGCCGATCACCGAACCGCTTCCGCGTCCCGCGGCACGGGACACCGCCGCCGCGGCCTTGCCTGCCGTCACGGCCAGCTTGGCCCGCGGCGACAACGGCTCCGTGTTGCCTGCCATCGTCACTTGTCCTCCTTGCATCCGGCGCCGCACTTGCCCCAGGTCCACCGGTCAACAGTCCGGGCTCAGCCTATCGAGATCCCGCCGGGTGCCCGAACCGCGGCACCCGTGGGGAAGGGGCGCGGACCAGGGTCGACGGTACGGGACGCGCTGCGAAAAGCGTGCAGGCGTCGGCTTCCGCCGGGATGACGCCGCCGGTCGCGGCCCGGCGGCGGACCGGCTGCGGCGTGCGGGAACGTAGGCTTGCGGCCATGCGACACCGTCCCATTCCCGGCAGCTCCGGCACCGTACGCGCGATGACTCTCCTCGGCGAGACGGTCCTGCACGCCCCGTGCGCGCCCGTCACCGAGTACGGGCCCGAGCTCGCGGGCCTCGTCGAGGACATGTTCGCGACGATGTACGCCGCCGAGGGCGTCGGTCTCGCCGCCAACCAGGTCGGCGAGAGCGTACGGGTCTTCGTCTACGACTGCCCCGACGACGAGGACGTCCGCCACCTCGGGCACGTCGTCAACCCGCGTCTGGTCGAGGCCGACGGCCCGACCGTCCGGGGACCCGAGGGCTGTCTGTCGCTGCCCGGTCTGGAAGCCGGTACGCCGCGCTTCGACCACGCGGTCGTGGAGGGCTTCACGGTGACGGGCGAGCAGGTCACCGTCTCCGGCACCGGCTTCTTCGCCCGCTGCCTCCAGCACGAGTGCGACCACCTCGACGGGCTGGTCTACACCGACCGGCTCACCGGCTGGCGCAAGGCGAAGTCCCGGCGGGACGCGCGCCGCGCGCCCTGGGGGCGCACTTCCTGACGCTGCCCGAGGCGCCGGACGCCAGGCGCCCCGGCGCGCGAAGGCGCGGGCGGGGCGTGTCCGGCGAGCGGGGGCCGCGCGTACGGGGCGGAGTGTGCGTACGGGCTCCGACACCCGCGCGCCGGGCCCGACCCGCTAGAACCCCGGGCCGCCCGGACGGTCGCCCGCTGCGGCGAGCCGGCCCCACAGCAGGTCGGCGAGACTGCCCACCAACTCGGCGCGGGAGCAAGGGCGTTCCCCCAGCCACCAGTCACCGGCCGCGTGCATCATGCCGACGATGCCGTGTCCCCAGACGCGGGCCAACTGCTCGGAGTTCGGGCCGAGATCGACGCGCTCGGCGATCACCTCGGCCAGTTCCTCGCCCATCCTGCGCAGCAGTGGCGCGGAGTGCCGGCCGACATCGAAACCCTGCTCGGACTGCGCGGCGGCGGGAGTGGCGGCTGCCGCGGCGTCGTCCGCCGGGTGCATCAGGAAGCGGTAGACCTGGGGGCGCGCCTCGATCGCCGCGAGATAGGTGTCCAAGGTGCGCTCCACGCGTTCGCGACGTCCGGCGGGGGCGTCCAGAGCCGCGCGCAGGGCGGCCAGGAGGGCGTCGGTGTGACGCTTGGCCAGAGCGCGGTAGAGGCCGCCCTTGTCGCCGAAGTGCCGGTAGAGGATCGGCTTGGTGATGCCCGCCTCGGCCGCGATGGCGTTCATGGACGCCTGCGGGCCGTCCCGCAGGACCACGCGGTCCGCGGCTTCGAGCAGTTCGCGGCGTCGCGCCTCGGCCGACGACCGTTGCGTGGTGGCCTGCTGTGTGGTCTCCATCGTGTGCTCTCCCCGCCCAGACGATTGCGTTCCGTGACCCCCGCGCAACGTAACACTGCCCGTCGGCTCGGACTGTTGACAGGGGCTACTCGTGGGTAACACACTCTGGTTACCGCAAGTAACGTGCAGGCGCTGGAGGGGATATGGCCGAGTTCACACTCGATCTCAACGACGACCAGAAGCAGGTTCGCGACTGGATCCACGGGTTCGCCGCGGATGTGATGCGCCCGGCCGCCGCGGAGTGGGACGAGCGTGAGGAGACGCCCTGGCCGGTGATCCAGGAGGCGGCCAAGATCGGCATCTACTCGCTCGACTTCTACGCCCAGCAGTACTTCGACCCTACGGGGCTGGGCATCCCCATGGCTATGGAAGAGCTGTTCTGGGGCGATGCGGGTATCGGCCTGTCGATCGTGGGAACCGGGCTGGCGGCGGTGGGAGTCCTCGCGAACGGCACCGAGGAACAGATCGGCACCTGGATACCCCAGATGTACGGCGACGCCGACGACGTGAAGGTCGCCGCCTTCTGCTCCTCCGAACCGGACGCCGGATCGGACGTCGCGTCCATGCGCACGCGCGCCGTGTACGACGAGGCCAAGGACGAGTGGGTCCTCGACGGCACGAAGACGTGGGCGACCAACGGCGGCATCGCCAACGTGCACGTGGTCGTCGCCTGCGTGGACCCCGCGCTGGGATCCAAGGGCCACGCCTCCTTCATCGTGCCGCCGAACACCCCCGGTCTGTCCCAGGGCCAGAAGTTCAAGAAGCACGGCATACGCGCCTCGCACACCGCCGAAGTCGTCCTGGAAAACGCACGGATCCCGGGCAGTTGCCTGCTCGGCGGCAAGGAGAAGCTCGACGAGCGCCTCGCCCGCGCCCGGGAACGGGCCGCGAAGAGCGGCGGCGAGCGAGTGAAGAACGCGGCGATGGCCACCTTCGAGGCGTCCCGTCCGGCGGTCGGCGCGATGGCCGTCGGCACCGCACGGGCCGCGTACGAGGTCGCTCTCGACTACGCGAGGACCCGCGAGCAGTTCGGCCGCCCGATCATCGACAACCAGGGCATCGCCTTCCAGCTCGCCGACATGCGCACCCAGATCGACGCGGCCCGGCTGCTGGTGTGGCGCGCGTCCTGGATGGCGGTCTCCGGCAAGCCGTTCACGGCGGCGGAGGGCTCCATGTCGAAGCTGTACGCCAGTGAGGTCTCGAAGAAGGTGACGGCTCAGGCGATCCAGATCCTCGGCGGCAACGGCTACACCCGCGAGTACCCGGTGGAGCGGATGCACAGGGACGCAGCCATCTACACGATCTTCGAGGGGACGAGCGAGATCCAGCGCCTGGTGATCGCCCGGACGCTGTCCGGCATGCCGATCCGCTAGGACCCGCGGCGGACGGCCAGCGAGCGGCGGACGCGCGGCGGCGCTCCCGGCTCGGCAGGCCGGTCGTGGAGGCGTGGATCGGGACTCCGCACCTCCACGACCGCACGGCCCGTCCTGGGGCCGCCCTCCGCGCCGCCCGTGGCGACGACGGCCGCAGCGCTGTCACGGAACGCCACGCTCGCCGACCGGGCGCCCGCGACCGTCGTGGCGGCGACCCGCCTGACCTCAGGCGGGCAGGTGGGCATCCACGGCCGCGACGAGCGCGGAGTCGTTCGGCTCGGTACGCGGGCGGAAGCGGGCCACGACGTCGCCGGTCGGAGAGATGAGGAACTTCTCGAAGTTCCACTGGACGTCCCCGGCCTTGCCGTCGGCGTCCGAGACCTTCGTCAGTTCCGTGTAGAGCGGGTGCCGGTGCTCGCCGTTGACCTCGATCTTTTCGAGCAGCGGAAAGGACACGCCGTAGCTCGCCGAGCAGAAGGTGGCGATCTCCTCCGCGCTTCCCGGCTCCTGGCCCGCGAACTGGTTGCACGGCACACCCAGGACCGTGAAGCCGCGGTCCGCGTACGACTTCTGGAGCTCCTCCAGGCCCGCGTACTGCGGCGTCAGGCCGCACTTCGAGGCGACGTTGACCACCAGGACGGCCTTGCCCTTGTGGGCGGCCAGGCTCGTGGGGGCGCCGTCCAGGGTGTTCAGCGGGATGTCGTACAGGCTCATCTGCCGTCTCCTCGTCAGTAGCTCTGCGCTTGTTCGGTCCGAAGGTCGCAGGCTAACCGCTGGCGCCGACAACCGGGCTGCCGAGCTGCCGGACGATGTGGGTGGCTCCACGCAGGGCGCGACGGTGCGTCCATGCCTGATTCGACCCGCAGGCACGCCCCCGCACGGTGCCGTGGCGCGGCCCCGCGCAGGGCGATCCCGGCCTCGTCCACCGGTTCGGTCCGTACCACTCACGGGCGCTGCTCGGTCTGGCCCAGCTGCTGAGCGCGCTTCCGTCCCCGGACACGGCACGGCCGACGGAGACCGCGCTGAAACCACTGCCGACAGGGCGGAAGGTTGCGGCGGGGGCGGCGGTCGAAGCGTCGACACGATGCGGGGACGGGTCCGCACGGGCCGAACCGGCAGCCAGGCAGTCCGGGTCACCCGCCGGGGGCCGCGCGAGGGTGGGGGAGGCGTGGGAGGCGGTGCGGCAGCGGGCGGGGGAGGGGGACTGCCAGTGCCTGCCGTCGTGTCGACGAGTTGCGTTCCGATGGGCACGGGGCGTCGCGGGTGCTAGCTCGGCTGCGGCACCGGATCCTTGCCGAACACCCACGGCGCCAGGACGACGAGCCAGCCGTCCGGGTCGGCGAACAGCACCGCACCCCGCTCCGGCCAGTACGCGTTGGCCGCCGCCACGGGCCGGTGCCCGCGCTCGCGCAGCCGGGCCGCCGCCGTCTCGACGGCCTCGGGCCCGCGCAGGTACAGCACGAGCAGGTTCTCCGGGTGCGGCTCGGGTATGCGCGGCGGGTTGCCGTGCTGGGTGATCTCCATGTGCACAGGCGTGCCCGGCAGGCCGAACACCACGCCGTCGTACCCCTTGTGTCCGTCCGCCCCGCGCCAGGCGGCCAGCACCGGCAGCGCCAAGTCGTCCCGGTAGAAGGCCAGTACGTCGTCGTAGCGTGCGGTGGGCCGCGCGAAGCGCACGGCGCCCACGTCGAGGTGGGCGGGCCAGGAAGTGATCATGCGGGGCAGTGTAAGCAGGACGCGGGAACCCCGCAGTCGGAAAGCCGGAGGCGAGGACCTCGTCGTGCGGCGGAGTGTGCCGGGACTGCCTCGCCCGCCGCCCGTCGGTCCGCACTGCCCGCCGGGCACGCGCCCCGCAACCAGGCCCTACCGCCCGGTCGGAACGCGCCCGGCCGGAGCGCGCCCGGCGGCCCGGCCGTACGCGCGGTGCACTCCGTACGCGCAGACCGCGCCCACGACGTACCAGAAGAGGTCCGGCGCGTGGAAGGTCGAGCCGAACACCAGCCGCAGCAGGCCGTTCCGAGCGCTCAACTCTTCGGGCAGTGGCGACAGTTGCGCGAACTCCATGGCCCAGCTCAGCCCCAGGGCGACCGCTGCCGCGGCCATGGGGCGCACCCGGGGCCGTGCGGCGACGACGAGTGCGTACAGCAGCACCGTGTACAGCGCGACCCCCGCGTACTTGGCGAACGCCCCTTCCTCCGTGGCCCGGATGCCGAGTGCGGCGGCGATCGTGAGCGTCGCCGCCGCCGACGCGTGGAGCCGTGCCCGCGTCACTCCGCGGTCTCGGACTCGTCGATCAGGTACGACGACTCGTCGAACAGTTCGAGGAGGACGACGACGAAGGCCTCGCGCACCACCACGTACTCCAGCACGATTCCCGGCGCTACGTAGGCCTTGCGGTACGTCTCGTTGGGGCCGATCTGCGCCGTGGCCAGTTTGTGGAACGGGTCCCGGGACAGCACCCGCACCGCATGGTCCACGGTCGCCCGCCGGTCCGCGGTCAGGCTGTCGTGGACGGCCTTCGCCTCGACCGTGTACTTGACCTGGGAACGCCGCCCGGTCATCCCTCGTCGCCCGGCTTCCCGAACAGCCCCGGGTGGCAGAGGGCTTCCGGTTCCGGCGCGGTCGCCACTTGGGTAGTCATCGTCATGGCCCCTTCTTCGTACGGTGTGCCCCAGCGGTGCTCAACGGGTCCGTCCAGTAAACGCGCAGGAACCGGGGCGTGCACGAGCGGTTGTCCGGCGGGTGGAGGTCCTGCGGCGGAGACGGGCCGGTTTTCTGCCGAGTTGCGGGGATGTGATACCGGGCCGGGAGCGGTGGTCGTCCCGAAATGACCATGGTCGGCGGATCGGCGGGTCGGCGGGTCGGCGGGTCGGCGGGTCGGCGGTGCGGGCAGGTCGTGGTGGTGGTCGGGGTTCGACGTGAGGGCGCTGTTAGCATCGGCCGCCGAACGACTGTCGGCCGTGCCGGTCGGCTCGTGCTGGAAGGAAGCCGCGTGAACGAGCTGTGGAAGGACCCCGGCGTGCTGGGGGGTGCGGTGAGTGGAGCCAGGGCCTTCACGGTTCCCGCCGTCGAATCGGTCGCTCCGGTCTTCCTGGTGGAGTACGAGGTCGACGGAACGGGTGTGAGCGAAATCTCGTACGCGCTCGGTGACGCCGACGCGGCTGAGAAGGCAGTGGATCGACCCCGGTTGCCCTGGCGAGTGACGGTACGCATGAGCGGCTTCGAGGCCGTGCCGGCGCTGACCGTGGTGCTCGGCGAGGGCGGGGGTCAGGTCGAGAGCGTCGTCCGTGTGGACGGGAGAGAGGCGATGCGCTGTACGGCAGCGGGCGCCTCGGTGACGTCGGTGTGCATCGTGGAGCCCGGCGCGCTGGACTGAGCCCATCCCGATCGGTTTCCGGAGGGTGGCCAGGCCTTCGTGGCTGGCTCGGGGCCGTCACCACGTTCGAGTACGACGGTCGCGGCCGGCAGATCTCCTCGACCGACCCCGACGGCGGCAAGACCACGCTGACGTACGACAACGCGGACAACGTCGTCGCCTCGACCGACCCGCGTGGCAACACGCTGGCGACGACCTTCGGGCCGTGCCCGAGCGTCCTGACCGGGGCGCCCGCGTGAGTGGCTGTCGACGTGGTATGCCGAGGCAACGGCTCCGCCCGTACATTCCTGACGACTATCCGTGCGCCTCAGGGCGTGTTTCGTACTGACGGAACAGCCCCTCCTGCACCACCGACACCAGCAGTCGTCCCTCACGGTCGTAGATCCGGCCGCGTGCCAGGCCCCGCCCGCCGGTCGCGATCGGAGACTCCTGGTCGTAGAGGAACCACTCGTCCGCCCGGAAGGGCCGGTGGAACCACATCGCGTGGTCCAGCGACGCGATGTCGAAGTTCCAGGAGCCCCACAGCGGCTCCACCGGCAGTCGCACCGCGTCCAGCAGCGTCATGTCACTGGCGTAGGCGAGCGCGCAGGTGTGCACGAGCTGGTCGTCGCCGAGCGGGCCGACCGCGCGCATCCACACCGCGCTGCGCGGCTCCGCGCCCTCGATCTGTTCCCGCGTCCAGCGCAGCCCGTCCACGTACCGGATGTCGAAGGGCTGCCGGCGTGCCATCCGCTCCAGCTCCTCCGGCAGCGTGCCCAGGTGCTCGCGGATCTCCTCGGCGACCGTCGGCAGCGACTCCGGGTGGGGAACCTCCCGGCGCGGCGGCAGCTGGTGCTCGATGCCGCCCTCCTCCGGCTTGTGGAAGGAGGCCGTCAGGTTGAAGATCGTGCGGCCCTGCTGCACGGCGGTGACCCGCCGGGTGGTGAAGGAACGCCCGTCGCGCACCCGTTCCACCTGATAGACGATCGGGACGCCGGGTCGGCCCGGCCGCAGGAAGTAGGCGTGCAGCGAGTGCACGGGACGGTCGCCGTCCGTCGTGCGCCCCGCCGCGACCAGCGCCTGTCCCGCGACCTGACCGCCGAAGACCCGCTGAAGGTGCTCCTGCGGGCTGACGCCGCGGAAGATGTTGACCTCGATCTGCTCCAGGTCGAGCAGATCGACGAGTCTCTCGGCCGGATTCGTCATCGGTTTTCGTCCTCTTCCGTGAGTGTGCGGGGCGGGGCTAGAGCTGACCGACGGACGTGACGCGGACGACCGCCCGCGCCTCCTCGTCCGAGGCCGCGAGGTCGACCTCGGCGCTGATGCCCCAGTCGTGGTCGTCGTTCGGGTCGTCGAAGATCTGCCGCACCCGCCACAGGCCGTGCGGCGCGTCCTCCTCGATGAGGAGCAGCTTGGGGCCGCGCGCGTCCGGTCCGGTGCCGAGGTCGTCGTGCTCGTCCCAGTAGGCGTCCATGGCCTCGCCCCACTTGTCCTCGTCCCAGCCGGCCTCGGCGTCCAGCTCGCCGAGGGCGCGGACGTTGTCCAGGGCGGCCAGCTCGACCCGGCGGAACATGGCGTTGCGCACCAGCACCCGGAAGGCCCTCGCGTTGGCCGTCACCGGCTTGACCTGGTCGGCCTTCTCCTGCGCCTGCTCCGCCGTCTCCACCTCGGGGTTCGCCAGCTGCTCCCACTCGTCGAGGAGCGAGGAGTCCACCTGGCGGACCAGCTCGCCGAGCCAGGCGATCAGGTCTTCGAGGTCCTCCGACTTGAGGTCGTCGGGGATCGTGTGCTCCAGCGCCTTGTACGCGCCCGCCAGGTACCGCAGCACGATGCCCTCGGTGCGCGCCAGCTCGTAGTGCGAGGTGAACTCCGCGAAGGTCATGGCCCGCTCGTACATGTCCCGCACGACCGACTTCGGCGACACCGGGTGGTCGCCGACCCACGGATGGCTCTTGCGGTACACGTTGTACGCGTGCCACAGCAGTTCCTCCAGCGGCTTGGGGTACGACACCTCCTGGAGCCGCTCCATGCGCTCCTCGTACTCCATGCCGTCGGCCTTCATCTGTCCGATGGCCTCGCCGCGCGCCTTGTTCTGCTGCGCGCCCAGGATCTGCCGCGGGTCGTCCAGCGTCGACTCCACGACGGACACCATGTCCAGCGCGTACGACGGCGACTCGGGGTCCAGCAGGTCGAAGGCGGCCAGGGCGAACGTCGACAGCGGCTGGTTCAGCGCGAAGTCCTGCTGCAGGTCGACCGTCAGCCGTACGACCCGGCCCTCGGCGTCGGGGGTGTCCAGTTGCTCGACCACACCGCCGTCGAGCAGCGAACGGTAGATGGCGATGGCGCGGCGGATGTGCCGCAGTTGCGCCTTGCGCGGCTCGTGGTTGTCCTCCAGCAGACGGCGCATCGCCTCGAAGGCGTTTCCGGGACGCGCGATCACGGACAGCAGCATGGTGTGCGTGACCCTGAAACGGCTGGTCAGCGGCTCGGGGTCGGACCCGATCAGCTTGTCGAAGGTGGACTCGGACCAGGCGACGAAGCCCTCCGGGGCCTTCTTCCTGACCACCTTGCGGCGCTTCTTGGGGTCGTCGCCCGCCTTGGCGAGCGCCTTCTCGTTCTCCACGACGTGCTCGGGGGCCTGTGCCACCACGAAACCGGCCGTGTCGAAACCGGCCCGCCCGGCACGGCCCGCGATCTGGTGGAACTCCCGGGCGCGCAGGGTCCGCACCCGCGTCCCGTCGTACTTCGTCAGCGCCGTGAACAGCACCGTGCGGATCGGCACGTTCACGCCGACGCCCAGGGTGTCCGTACCGCAGATGACCTTCAGCAGACCGGCCTGCGCCAGCTTCTCCACCAGCCGCCGGTACTTCGGCAGCATGCCCGCGTGGTGGACGCCGATGCCGTGCCGGACGTACCGGGAGAGGTTCTGGCCGAACTTCGTGGTGAAGCGGAAGTTGCCGATCAGCTCGGCGATCTTCTCCTTCTCCTCCTTGGAGCACATGTTGATGCTCATCAGCGACTGCGCCCGCTCCACGGCCGCCGCCTGCGTGAAGTGCACGATGTAGACCGGCGACTGCTTCGTCTCCAGCAGCTCCGTCAGGGTTTCCGTGATGGGCGTCAGCCGGTACTCGTACGAGAGCGGAACCGGGCGCGTCGCGGACCGCACGACCGCCGTGGGTCGGCCCGTCCTGCGCGTCAGGTCCTTCTCGAACATCGAGACGTCGCCGAGCGTCGCCGACATCAGGACGAACTGTGCCTGCGGCAGCTCCAGGATCGGGATCTGCCACGCCCAGCCGCGGTCCGCCTCCGCGTAGAAGTGGAACTCGTCCATCACGACCTGGCCGATGTCCGCGTGCTTGCCGTCGCGCAGCGCGATCGAGGCGAGGACCTCGGCGGTGCAGGCGATGACCGGGGCGTCGGAGTTCACGGACGCGTCGCCGGTGAGCATGCCGACGTTCTCGTGCCCGAAGAGCTTGGCCAGCTCGAAGAACTTCTCCGACACCAGCGCCTTGATCGGAGCGGTGTAGAAGGTGACCTTGTCCTGGGCCAGCGCCGTGAAATGCGCACCCGCCGCGACCAGGCTCTTTCCGGACCCGGTCGGCGTGGACAAGATCACGTTCGCGCCGGTGACCACCTCCATCAGCGCTTCTTCCTGCGCCGGATACAGGGCGATGCCCCGGTCCTCGGCCCAGGACTGAAAGGCCTCGAAGAGGGCGTCGGGGTCGGCGTTCGGCGGGAGCTGATCAATAAGGGTCACGCCCCCCATCTTGCCTGGCCCACCCCCGGATCGGGGAACCGGAGGGCACAGTGAAGATCATCCTGGATAGGGTGACGGGTCAGCCCATCGGCGGTCCGCTCACCACTCGGCCGCGCCACGGAAGAGATGGGGGCACCACAGCATTGGGGCGGGTACAACCATGATGGGACCGGCGCACTCTCTCTCGGGGGCAGCGGCCTGGCTGGGGGTGGGCGCCGCAGCCGCCGCCTGGGGCTACTCCATGCCCTGGCCGGTGCTCGTCGTCGGCGCGCTGATCTGCGCGGGCGCGGCACTCGCCCCCGATCTCGACCACAAGTCGGCGACCATCTCGCGCGCCTTCGGGCCGGTCTCGCGGCTGCTCTGCGAGATCGTCGACAAACTCTCGTACGCCGTCTACCAGGCGACCCGCTCGGCCGGCGACCCCCGCCGTACGGGCGGCCACCGCACCCTCACGCACACCTGGGTGTGGGCGGTCCTGGTGGGCGCCGGTTGCTCGGCCGCGGCGATATGGGGCGGCCGCTGGGCGGTGCTCGCCATCCTCTTCGTGCACCTGGTGCTGGCGGTGGAGGGGCTGCTGTGGCGGGCGGCCCGCGTCTCCAGCGATGTCCTGGTGTGGCTGCTGGGCGCGACCAGCGCCTGGATTCTCGCCGGGGTGCTCGACCAGCCGGGCAACGGGTCGAACTGGCTCTTCACGGAACCGGGCCAGGAGTACCTGTGGCTCGGGCTGCCGATCGTGCTGGGCGCGCTCGTGCACGACATCGGGGACGCGCTGACCATCTCCGGCTGTCCGATCCTGTGGCCCATCCCGATCGGGCGGAAGCGCTGGTATCCGATCGGGCCGCCGAAGTTCATGCGGTTCCGGGCCGGGAGCTGGGTGGAGATGAAGGTGCTGATGCCGGTGTTCATGCTGGCCGGAGGAGTGGGCGGAGCGGTGGCCCTGGGCTTCATCTGAAGACCGCGCCGAGGCGGGGCCGGGGCCTTGCGCACGGCTCGACGGGGGAGCGGCGCGGGTGTCCGGCCGGGCGAGGCCGGGCGAGGTCTACGGTGGGCCGGTCCCGGTGACCCTTTCCGGCCCGCCGTTCCGCGTGCTCCCAGGAGGTTCAGACCCATGCCCGCTCCGTACCCGACGCTTCCGCCGTACGACGAAGGTCTTCTCGACGTGGGCGACGGCAACCGCATCCACTGGGAGGTCTCCGGACATCCGGACGGCAAGCCCGCGGTCGTCGTGCACGGGGGACCGGGCTCAGGGAGTTCGCCCGGCAGCCGCAAGTTCTTCGACCCCGACCGCTACCGTCTCGTCCTGTTCGACCAGCGCGGTTGCGGTCGCAGCGTCCCGCACGTCGCGGACCCGACGACGCACCTGGAGCACAACACCACCGGTCACCTGGTCGCCGACCTGGAGAAGCTGCGCCGACACCTCGGTGTGGAAAGCTGGTTGATGTTCGGCGGGTCCTGGGGCTCGACGCTGATCCTCGCGTATGCGGAGAAGTACCCGCAGCGGGTGAGCGAGATCGTCCTGGCCGGGGTCACGACGACGCGTCGCTCCGAGACCGACTGGCTGTACGGCGGAGCGGGGCGCTTCTTCCCCGAGGCGTACGAGAGGTTCCGTTCCGGAGTGCCGGAGGAGGAACGGGAGGACCTCGTGGCGGCCTACGCGCGGCGGGCCTCCAGCGCCGACCCGGCGGTACGGGACAAGGCCGTCGCCGACTGGTGCGCGTGGGAGGACGCGGTGCTGTCGCCGGAGACGTACGGGGCGGCGAACCCGTACCGGAGCCGCCCCTCGGCCGGCCGGATTTCGCTCGTGCGGATCGCCTCGCACTTCTTCGCGCACGGGGCGTGGCTGGAGGAGGGCGCGCTGTTGCGGGACGCGCACCGGCTGGCGGGGATTCCCGGGGTCCTGTTGCAGGGGCGCGACGACATGGCGGGACCGCCGCACACCGCCTGGGAGCTGGCGAGGGCGTGGCCGGGTGCGGAACTGCGGATCTTCGAGGGGACGGGGCACCGGGGGAGCGGGGAGATGGGCGAGGCGATCGCCGCGGCGATCGAAGGCTTTGCCGGAGCCGGAGCCGGAGCCGGAGCCGGAGCCGGAGCCGGAGCCGGAGCGGGGCTGGGGCGGGAGGGTGAGGGCGGCCCGGCGGCCGGCGGGTGAGGGACGCCGGGCGGGAGCGGTGCCGGGTGACGGTGGGGCGGGCCGAGGACCGCTCCTGGCCTTCGGGCAGGGCTCGTCCGGCGCCCCGTCCTGCCCGGACATCCGGCCGGGCAGGACGGGCGCGCCGACCGGGACGAGGGGCGCCCTCGGCCCGGCGTGTCTCGGCAGCCCCCGCCCAGCTCCGGCTATCCGTGCCAGGACCGCCACAGCGCCGCATAGGCGCCGTCCGCGGCCACCAGTTCCTCGTGGCTGCCCAGTTCCGCGATGCGTCCCTCCTCCACCACGGCGATGACGTCCGCGTCGTGCGCCGTGTGCAGCCGATGTGCGATGGCGATGACCGTGCGACCGTCCAGGACACGGGCGAGCGAGCGTTCCAGATGCCGGGCCGCCCGCGGGTCGAGCAGGGAGGTCGCCTCGTCGAGGACCAGCGTGTGCGGGTCCGCCAGGACCAGGCGGGCCAGTGCCACCTGCTGTGCCTGGGCCGGGGTCAGGGCGAGCGAGCCGGAACCGACCTCCGTGTCGAGGCCGTCGTCCAGGGCCCGCGCCCAGCCGTCCGCGTCGACCGCGCCCAGCGCCGCCCAGAGCTCGGCGTCGTCGGCTTCCGTGCGGGCGAGTCGCAGGTTGTCCCGGAGCGAACCCACGAAGACGTGGTGCTCCTGATTGACCAGAGCGACATGCGAGCGGACCCGTTCGGCGGGCATACGCGACAACTCGGCTTTTCCCAAAGTGAGTTCGCCCGTGCGCGGAGCGTAGATCCCTGCCATCAGGCGGCCCAGCGTCGACTTCCCCGCGCCGGAGGGACCCACCAGGGCCACCCGGGTACCGGGCGCCACGTCCAGCGACACCTGGTGCAGGACGTCGACGCCCTCCCGGTATCCGAAGTGCACGTCCTTTGACCGGAGTCGGCGTCCGTCGGGGGTGACCGTCCCGTCCCCGGCATCCGGCTCGATCTCCCGTACGCCCACCAGACGGGCCAACGACACCTGCGCGACCTGGAGTTCGTCGTACCAGCGCAGGATCAGGTTCACCGGGTCGACCAGCATCTGGGCGAGCAGAGCGCCGGTCGTCAACTGGCCCACGCTCAGCCAGCCCTGGAGCACGAAGACGCCGCCGATGACGACCGAGGCCCCGAGGATGGTGATGTGGGTGATGCTGACGACGGGGAAGAGCACGGTGCGCAGCCACAGCGTGTAGTTCTCCCACGCCGTCCACTCCTTGACCCGCCGGTCGGACAGCGCCACCCGCCGGGCGCCCAGCCGGTGCGCCTCGATGGTGCGGCCCGCGTCGACCGTCTCGGCGAGCATCGCCGCGACCGCCGCGTACCCGGCCGACTCCGAGCGGTACGCGGACGCCGCCCGCCGGAAGTACCAGCGGCAGCCGATGACGAGCACGGGGAGGGCCACCAGGACCGCGAGGGCGAGCGGGGGTGCGATCGCGGTCAGGCCGGCGAGCAGCAGCGCCGCCCACACCACGCCGATCGCGAGCTGCGGCACCGCCTCGCGCATCGCGTTGGCGAGGCGGTCGATGTCCGTGGTGATGCGAGAGAGCAGGTCGCCGGTGCCGGCCCGCTCCAGCACGCCCGGGGGCAGGCCCACCGAGCGGACCAGGAAGTCCTCGCGGAGGTCGGCGAGCATTTCCTCGCCGAGCATCGCGCCGCGCAGCCGGGTCTGCCCCACGAAGAGGGCCTGGACGAGGAGGGCGGCGGCGAACAGCCCCGCGGTGAGGCCGAGTCGCACGTCCTCCGTGCCCGCCGTCAGGTCCTCGATCACGCCGCCCAGCAGGTACGGCCCGACCATCGAGGCGACCACCGCGAGGGTGTTCAGGGTGATGAGCGCGACGAACGCCCGGCGGTGGCGGCGCAGCAGTCCGCCCACGTACGACCGTACGGTGGCCGTGCTGCCCACGGGCAGGGTGGTGGCCGACTCGGGGGCCGCCGGGTCGTACGCGGGGGGCGGCACCCCGATGCGGGGGGCCCGGGGTGCGCCCTTGGTGGCGGTGCCGCTCATGCCGTTTCCTCGATTTCCTCGCGTACCTGCAACTCACGTACCTCCGCCGCCTGTTCTTCTCCGGCGGTCTCCTCGTCCGTCTCGCGGGTGACGACCGCCCGGTAGCGCGGCTCGGTGTGCAGCAGTTCCCGGTGCGTGCCGACCGCCACCACCTCGCCCTCGTGGACGAGCACGACCCGGTCCGCCTGGTCGAGCAGCAGCGGGGAGGAGGCCAGGACCACGGTCGTACGACCGGACCTGAGCCGTTTGACACCCGCTGCCACCCGGGCTTCGGTGTGCGAGTCGACGGCCGACGTCGGCTCGTCCAGTACCAGTACCTCGGGATCGGTGACCAAGGACCGCGCCAGCGCCAGGCGTTGACGCTGACCGCCGGAGAGCGACCGTCCGCGCTCGGTGATCCTGGTGTGCATCGGGTCGCCGTCCGGGTCGACCGACGCCTGGGCGAGCGCGGCCAGCACGTCGGTGCACTGCGCGGCGGCCAGGGCGTCCTCGGCGGACACCTGCCCGGACGCCGGTACGTCGAGCAGCTCGCTCAGCGTTCCCGACAGCAGTACCGGGTCCTTGTCCTGAACGAGGACCGAGGCGCGGGCGGCCTCCAGGGGGAGATCGTCGAGAGCCACGCCGCCCAGCAGGACGGAGGCGGGCTTCGGCCCGGCGCCGGTTCCCGCGCCCTCCTCGCGGTCCTCCTCCGCCGCGTGCCCGCCGAGACGGTCCGCCAGCCGCCCCGCCACGTCCGGGTCGCCGCACACCACGGCCGTGAACCGGCCCGCGGGGGCCAGCAGTCCCGTCACCGGGTCGTACAGGTCGCCCGTCGGAGCCTGCGACGCGCCGAGTCCGTCGCCCGGCGCGATGCGGCGCAGGCCCAGGACACGGGCGGCGCGCTTCGCGGACGGCTTGGAGAAGGAGTACGCCATGGCGATCTCCTCGAAGTGCCGCAGCGGGTACATCAGCAGGGTCACCGCGCTGTACACGGTGACCAGCTCGCCGACGGACACCGTGCCCGCGCGGGCGAGCGTCGCCCCGTACCAGACCACGCCCACCAGGAGCAGGCCCGGCAGCAGCACCTGGACAGCCGCGATCAGGGCCCACATGCGGGCACTGCGGACGGCCGCCTTCCGCACTTCCTGCGACGCCTCGCGGTAGCGGCTCAGGAAGAGTTCCTCGCCGCCGATGCCGCGCAGCACGCGCAGGCCCGCGACGGTGTCGGACGCCAGCTCCGTCGCCCTGCCCGCCTTCTCGCGCTGGACGTCGGCGCGTCCGGTCGCCTTCGGCAGCAGCGGCAGTACGGCGAGGGCCAGGGCGGGCACGCCGATCGCGACGACGACGCCGAGCTCGGGCTGGTAGACCACCAGGCCGACGCAGACGATCACCAGTGCCGCCACGGCCGCCGCGAACCGCGACAGCGCCTCGACGAACCAGCCGATCTTCTCCACGTCTCCCGTCGACACCGCGACCACCTCGCCGGCCGCCACCCGGCGGGTCAGCGCCGAGCCCAGCTCGGCCGTCCGCCGGGCGAGCAGTTGCTGGACGCGGGCGGCGGCGGTGATCCAGTTGGTGACGGCGGTGCGGTGCAGCATGGTGTCACCGAGGGTGACGGCCACGCCGAACACGGCCAGTACGGCGGCGGCCAGCGCGAGCCGGCCGCCGGAACGGTCCACCACCGCCTGAACGGCCAGGCCCACGCCCAGCGGCAGCCCGGCCACGCCGATCTGGTGCAGCAGCCCCCAGCTCAGGGACTTGAGCTGACCGCCGAGCTGATTGCGGCCCAGCCAGTACAGGAAACGGCCCCCGGAGCGGACATCGGGTTCGCCGGGGTCTTTGTACGGAAGATCGTGGATGTGCATAAGGCCCTACGGCTCGGTGTCGGTTCGGGAGTCGGGGTGAGTCGATGGCGCAAACCGTGCAAGGTTCGCGCCCCGGCCCCCGCCGGGGCAATCGATTTATGCCCCCGAGTGTCCGGATCGCGCCCGTCCCGCCTGCGGCACGTCGCCGCGCCCCGGCGTGGGCCGCGGCCCGCGCTGCGCTTCTCCCGCACGGGCCGACGACGAGTGATGAGCAGGTCGGAGCGCCGGTGCTCGCCGCGGGAGCGCTCCTCGGCGCGGGCCGGGCCGCCGCGGAACGTCAGTCGGTACAGGGGGAGTGGGGGCCGGTTCCGGCGGTCATGGACGCCGAGAGGCTCCGCAGCAACCTTCTCCACGAGGCGTGCACGGACGTCATCGGCGTGAAAGCGACGCTCACCGTCCACGCCGCAGCGGGCCGCGCCAAGCCGCCGATCCTCCGACCGTGCGGCACCTTTCCCGACCGTAGGGGCGGGCGGCTGGTTCCAGACCCTTCTCACAGTACGTGAACGGCGGTCGCGTCGTCACCGGCGGCCGGCCCCGGCCGCGGAGGACCAACCGAGCAACTCCACCGCGTGCACGCCCGGTTCGGGTGAGCGGCTCGGCACGGGCGGCGGCCACCGGCTGTCCGTCACCGCGTACGGGCGGTGCGGGGGCGCCGGTGGGGGGCCGGCGGCGCTGCCGACGCGGCAGCCCTCCTCCGCGGCCGTGCGCCGGGCCGCGGAGGAGGGCGGGGTCGGAGCCGCGCAGGGCCGGTCCGCTCGGCCACGCGCATCCGTCAGGCGGTCGGCTTCTTCGAGTCGACTCCCGGCCGGGCCTTCTTCCACTCGCCCCGGGTGAAATCGGGGATCGGCTGCGGTGCGCCCTTCGCCCGTATCGACAGATGGCTCAGCGGCACCGGGGCCGTCCAGGTCGCGGCGTCGTACACGTCGAAGTCGGGCACCAGGCCCAGTTGCATGCACTGCATCAGCCGGAAGAGCATGAGGTAGTCCATCCCGCCGTGGCCGCCGGGCGGGTTGGCGTGTTCCTTCCACAGCCAGTGGTCCCACTCGGCGTACTTTCCGAAGTCGTCCCACCTGTGGTCGGTGTTGCCGGGCTCCAGGTAGATGCGCGGCGGGTAGTCCTCGAAGACGCCGAGGGTGCCGCCGAGGCTGTTGATCCTGCTGTACGGGTGCGGGGTCGACACGTCGTGTTCGAGACGGATGACGCGGCCCTTGGCGGTCTGCACGAGGCTGATCGTACGGTCGCTCCCGACGTAGGACTCCTTCCAGCTCGCATCGCCCGGCGGCATGTGCTTCGCGCGGTACTCGGCGAGGCCCAGTGCGGGGGAGCCGAGGCTGACGACGCTCACCGCGCGGTCGCCCCGGTTGACGTCCATGTAGTTGCCGACCGGACCGAAGCCGTGGTTGGGGTACAGGTCGCCGCGCAGCCGGGTGTGCCACAGGCGGCGCCACGGCCCCTCGTAGTAGTCGGGGTCGAACATCAGGTCGCGCAGGTCGTGGTTGTACGCGCCCGCGCCGTGCAGCAGGTCGCCGAACAGGCCCGCGTGCGCCATCCGCAGGACGCGCATCTCGTTCTTGCCGTAGCAGCAGTTCTCCAGCTGCATGCAGTGGCGTCTGGTGCGTTCCGAGACGTTGACCAGGTCCCAGATCTCGTCCATCCGCATGGCCAACGGGCACTCCACGCCGACGTGCTTGCCGTTCAGCATGGCGGCCCTGCACATCGCGTGGTGGACGTCCCACGGGGTGGCGACGTACACGAAGTCGATGTCGCCGCGTGCGCACAGCCGGCGGTAGTCGTCCTCGTCCTTGGCGTAGATCGCGGGAGCCGCCTGACCGGCCTTGACGACCTTGGCGGCGGCCTTCTCCGCCTTCGCCCGTACCGGATCGCAGACGGCGACGACCTTGACGCCGGGGAGGGCCAGGAAGAGGTCGATCATGGCGTCGCCCCGGTTGCCCAGGCCGATCATGCCGACGCGGACGGTGGAGCGGCGCTCGAAGGGAACGCCCGCCATGGTCCTGCCCTGGCGGGCGGGCCACGCCTCGGCCTCCGCGGCGGCGTTCCCGGCGGCGGCCGCGGGCCACGCCGCGCCCAGCGCGCCTCCGAGTCCGAGCCCGGCGCCCGCCGCGCCGGCGGCTCGCAGGGCGGAGCGGCGGGAGACGCCGTCGGGGGTTTCCTCCGTGCCGGGTGTCGCCTTGTCGTCGTACATCGAACCTCCGTGAAGGGTGATCGGGGTACCGGAAGATCACCCTTCACGGAGGTACTGCTGTGGCGCAAGAGGGCCTTGGGCACAGCGAGTGGGGCACTGCGGGTGCGGAGTGCGCACGCGAGCGCTCACGGCCTGGTCGCCCGTTCCAGTTCCAGCAGCACCGAGCGGTAGGAGCGGCCCGTGGCGTGGTCCATGCCGACCTCGCACATCCGGTTCGCCGACAGATGCAGGTCGTACTCGCGCCGGGTCACCTCGGCGGCCTCGCGCGCCGTCGCGGACTCCGTCAGCTCCTTGTGCAGCATCCCGCGGTCCCCGGCGAACGCGCAGCACCGCACGTCGTCCGGCACGTCGACCTCCTCCGCGCACGCCTCGGCGACCGTACGCAGGTGGTCGGCATCGCCCAGGTGCTCCATGGAGCAGGTGGGGTGCAGGACGGCGGACCCGGCCCGCCGCAGGACGACCAGGTCCGCCAGCAGTTCGTCCGCCGCCCACACGATCGAGTCGACGACGGTCAGCTCCGCGTGCAGTCGCCGGTTGTCGTCGGTGAGATACGGCACCACCTCGCGCGCGATGCCCAAGGTGCACGACGACGCGTCGACGACCAGCGGCAGGCTGCCACCGGCGGTCCAGGCCCAGGCGGCCTCGACGATGCGGTTCGCCATGACCGTGTTCCCCGCCTCGTACCCCTTGGAGTGCCAGGGAGTGGCGCAACAGGTTCCGGTCACGTCGTCCGGGATCCACACCGGCTTCCCGGCGCGTGCGCCGAGGGTGACGACGGCCTCCGGGAGGGTCGGGCCGCGGTCCTGGTCCGGGCCGCCGAAGATCCGGTTGACGCAGGCCGGGTAGTAGACGGCGGCGGCGCCCGAGCGCGAGGTGGGCGGCAGCCGCCGTGCCGCGCCCGGCATCTCGGGCAGCCACTCCGGTACGAGGTCGGGCCGCACCGCTTTGCGGGCGAGTCCCGTCAGGGAGGCCGTCAACCGGGTCCCGATGCTGTCGGCCGCTGCCACCGCGAGTCGGGCCGACACCTCCACCGCCGCGAAGTTGCGGGCTGCCAGGGCCGCGACGCGTTCCTCCCGGGGGGAGTGCCTGCGATGGCGGAGGTCCCTCATCAGCGCCCCGGTGTCGATGCCGACCGGGCACGCGATCTTGCAGGTGGAGTCGCCCGCGCAGGTGTCGACGGCGTCGTACCCGTACGCGGCGAGGAGGTTCTCACCGACCAGCGAGCCCGCCGGCTGCCGCATCATCTCCCGGCGCAGCACAATGCGTTGGCGGGGCGTCGTGGTCAGGTCGCCGCTGGGGCAGGTCGGTTCGCAGAACCCGCACTCGATGCACGGATCCGCCTCCGCCTCCACGCGCGGAATGGTCTTCAGGCCGTGCAGATGCGCCTCGGGGTCCCGGTTGAGGACCACGCGCGGGGCGAGCACGCCGTCCGGGTCGATCAACTGCTTCGTCCGCCACATCAGGTCGGTCGCCCGCGGGCCCCACTCCAGCTCCAGGAACGGCGTGATGTTGCGGCCGGTCGCGTGCTCGGCCTTGAGCGAGCCGTCGAAGCGGTCGACGGTCATCCGGCAGAAGTCGTCCATGAACGCGGCGTACCGGCGGACGTCGGCCGGCTCGGCAGCGTCGAAGGCCAGCAGGAAGTGCAGATTGCCGTGTGCGGCGTGCCCGGCGACGGCGGCGTCGAACCCGTGCGCCTCCTGGAGTTCGAGCAGCGCCTCGCAGGCCTCGGCCAGCCGGGACGGGGGCACCGCGAAGTCCTCGGTGATCAGCGTCGTGCCGGGCGGGCGGGTTCCGCCGACGGCGGTGACGAACGCCTTGCGGGCCTTCCAGTACCGGCCGATCGTCCTCGCGTCGCGGGTGAACTCGTTCGTGACGGAGGCGACCGGCTGGACCAGTTCCAGTTCTTTGAGGGTCTCGGCCGCCGCGCGCTCGAATGCCTCCTGTTCCGCCTCGTCGAAGGCCCGGAACTCCACCAGCAGCGCCGTCGTCTCCCGGGGCAGCTCCGCCCAGTCCTGCGGCACGCCCTCGACGCTGACCGAGGCGCGCAGGGTGTTGCCGTCCATCAGCTCCACGGCGCGCGCGCCCGCCTCGTTGAACAGCGGCACCGCCGCCGCGGCGGCGGACAGGGACGGGAAGAACAGCAGGGCGCTGGACAGGCGGCGATCGAGCGGGAGGGTGTCGAAGACGACCTCCGAGATGAAGCCGAAGGTGCCCTGGGAGCCGACCATCAGGCCGCGCAGGATCTCCACCGGCGTCGCACCGTCGAGGAAGGCGTCCAGGCGGTAGCCGTTGGTGTTCTTGATCGTGTACTTGTGCCGGATGCGGGCCACGAGGGCGGGATCCGCCTCGATCTCCGCCTTGAGCGCCAGCAGGCCCTCGCAGAGCGCGGGCTCGGCGTGCCGGAGCTCCTCGTCGGCGCGCGGGTCCGCGGTGTCGACGACGGTTCCGGTCGGCAGGACGAAGGTGAGGGAGGCGAGGGTGCGGTAACTGTTGCGGGCGGTGCCCGCCACCATCCCGGAGGCGTTGTTGGCGACGACGCCGCCGACCGTGCAGGCGATGGCGCTCGCCGGGTCGGGGCCCAGCACCCGGGCGTAGGGGGCGAGAGCGGCGTTGGCCCGTACGACGGTGGTGCCGGGCCGGATGCGGGCGCGGGCCCCGCCGTCCAGTACCTGGACGCCGGACCAGTGGCGGCGTACGTCCACCAGGATGTCCTCGCCCTGCGCCTGCCCGTTCAGTGACGTGCCGGCGGCCCGGAACACCACCTCGCGGCCCCTGCCGTGCGCGTACGAGAGGACGGCGGAGACGTCGTCGATGTCCTCGGCCACCACCACGACCTGCGGCACGAACCGGTACGGGCTGGCGTCGGACGCGTACCGCACGAGGTCCGAAATCCTCCACAGCACCTTCTCCGCACCCAGCAGCGCGGACAGCTCGCGGCGCAGCGGCCCCGGCGTGCCCTCGGCCAGGGCGGCGGGAACCCGGTCGGGCGCGGGCTCCTGCGGAGCGAGCGGGGCCAGGGCCCGGGGCCTCGGTTCCAGAAGCGGCATGACGGCGTTCCTCCCACGGGCTCGGTCCCGCTCAGCAGGGGTGGGGGCCCCCGTCGACCAGGGTGGACAGCAGCCCGCCCAGCACCTGGCGGTCCGCGGCGGACAATGGAGCCAGGATGTCCTCTGCGGCGTCGCGGCGCGCGTTGCGCAACGCGCGCAGAGTGGTGCGGCCGTCGTCGGTGAGTTCGATGCGCATGACCCGGCGGTTCGCCGGATCGGGCACCCGGCGGACCCGACCCTGCTCCTCCAGGGCGTCGACCAGGGTGGTGACCGCGCGGGGGACGACCTCCAGGCCGTGCGCCAGGTCGGCCATCCGGGGGGCGGGCCCGGGACGCAGGGACAGGCGGGCGAGGACCCGCAGCAGCCGGGCCTGGCCGGGGGTGATGCCGATCGGCTCCATCTGGCGCTTCTGGCTGCGGTGCAGGCGGCGGGTGAGCCGCAGCAGCTGCTCGGCCAGGACTCCGTCGGCGGTGTCGGCCTCTGCGCGGGAATCCGAAGGGTTGCTCATGCCGGGAACAATAACAGGACCTTGTGCATTGTGAGTAGAGGTAACAATGAACTAAGCTCTGGAAGCCTTGCTTCCCTCACCTCTCCGAAGGAGCCCATGCACCCCGACCGACACACGGATCAATGGACGCCCCCGGCGCTGGAGCCGGGGAAGAAACAGCCGCCCGCGGAGGTCCGCCGCATCCTGCGCCTGTTCCATCCCTACCGGGCCCGCCTCGCCCTGGTCGGACTGCTCGTCGGCGCCTCCTCGCTCGTCGGCGTCGCCTCGCCCTTCCTGCTGCGCGAGATCCTCGACGTGGCCATCCCGCAGGGCCGTACGGGTCTGCTGACGCTGCTCGCGCTCGGCATGATCGCCACCGCGGTCGTCACCAGCGTCTTCGGTGTCCTGCAGACCCTCATCTCCACCACGGTCGGCCAGCGCGTCATGCACGACCTGCGCACCGCCGTCTACACCCAGCTCCAGCGGATGCCGCTCGCCTTCTTCACCCGCACGCGCACCGGGGAGGTCCAGTCGCGGATAGCCAACGACATCGGCGGCATGCAGGCCACCGTCACCTCCACCGCGACGTCCCTGGTCTCCAACCTGACCGCCGTCGTCGCCACGATCGTCGCCATGCTCGCCCTCGACTGGCGGCTCACGGTGGTCTCGCTGCTGCTGCTGCCGGTCTTCGTGTGGATCAGCCGCCGGGTCGGCAACGAGCGCAAGAAGATCACCACACAGAGGCAGCGGCAGATGGCCGCCATGTCCGCCACCGTCACCGAATCCCTCTCGGTCAGCGGCATTCTGCTGGGACGCACCATGGGCCGTTCCGCCTCGCTCACCAAGAACTTCGCCGAGGAGTCCGAGCGCCTCGTCGACCTCGAAGTGCGGTCCAACATGGCGGGCCGCTGGCGGATGTCGACGATCGGCATCGTCATGGCCGCCATGCCCGCCGTGATCTACTGGGCGGCCGGGCTGACCATGAACGCCGGGGCCGCCGCGGTCTCCCTCGGTACGCTCGTCGCCTTCGTCTCCCTCCAGCAGGGCCTGCTGCGCCCCGCCGTGAGCCTGCTGTCCACGGGCGTCCAGATGCAGACCTCGCTCGCCCTCTTCCAGCGGATCTTCGAATACCTCGACCTCACCGTCGACATCGACGAACCCGACGAGCCGGTGCGCCTCACCGCGCCCAAGGGCGAAGTCCGCTTCGAAGGCGTGGACTTCACCTACGAGGGAACGGAAGGCCAGACCGACCGGGGCACCCACGAAGGGGCTGACGAGCCGGGCGCCCCCACCCTCTCCGGCATCGACCTCACCGTCCCCGCGGGCACCAGCCTCGCCGTCGTCGGCGCGACCGGCTCCGGCAAGAGCACGCTGAGCTACCTGGTTCCCCGGCTGTACGACGTCACGGGCGGCCGCGTCACCCTCGACGGCGTCGACGTCCGCGACCTGGACTTCGACTCCCTCGCCCGCACGGTCGGCGTGGTCTCCCAGGAGACGTACCTCTTCCACGCCTCCGTCGCCGACAACCTGCGCTTCGCCAAGCCCGACGCCACCGACGACGAGCTGCGCGCGGCGGCCGGGGCCGCTCAGATCCACGACCACATCGCCTCGCTGCCCGACGGCTACGACACCCTCGTCGGCGAACGCGGATACCGTTTCTCCGGTGGCGAGAAGCAGCGCCTCGCCCTCGCCCGCACCATCCTGCGCGACCCTCCCGTCCTCATCCTGGACGAGGCCACCAGCGCGCTGGACACCCGGACCGAGCACGCCGTGCAGCAGGCCATCGACAGCCTCGCGGCCGGACGTACGACGATCACCATCGCCCACCGCCTCTCCACGGTCCGTGACGCCGACCAGATCGTGGTGCTGGACGCCGGCCGCATAGCCGAACGCGGCACGCACGCCGAACTGCTCGCTCTGAACGGCCGGTACGCCGCGCTCGTACGCCGGGACTCCGAATTGGCGCCGACGGCCGCGTCCTGAGCGTTCCGGGACCTCCGCACGCGGCAGCGCCGCCCCTCCCCTGGGACGGGGGAGGAACGGCGCCGCACAGAGACCTCGGTCAGACCAGCCAGCCCAGGAAGTGGAAGGCGCCGGCGAGAAGGTCGGTGATGAGGTTCATGATCTTGGGTTCTCCTTGTGCCTGGTGCATCAACGTGCACATGGGGGACCACGCGCACGTTCGGGACCGCGCATCCGAGGTCTGCAGCCCGTCGCTTGCGCACCTCAAGTCTCAGGTGTCCCAGGCGAGTTGAGCAACGAAATCCGGTGCGATCACGCGTTCCAGCGAACACCCGATCCCCTGTTCGTCTGTTCGCTGGGCTGGGTCCGCGACTTTTGCGGTACGGGCAACCGCCCCGCGGTCCGGGAAACCGCACGCCCGGACGGTTAGCGTTTCCGCATGGTCGAGCCCTCGCAGTCATCGCCCGCGCGGAAGCGCCGCATCCGTCGCCTGCTCCTGGTGTGCACCCTCCTCGTCCTCACTCTGCTCGGGGCGGCAGTGGCGTTCCTGCTGCTGTGGCAGAAGGAGAAGACCCCCCAGCCCAAGTCCCTCACCATTCCCGAGGGGCGGCGTGCCTCCCAGGTGTACGACGCGATCGACCAGGCCGTCGGCGCGGCCCCCGGCACGGCGATGAAGGCCGCCGCCACGACGGAGCTGGCCCTGCCCGCCGCCTCCGAGGGCAACCCCGAGGGCTTCCTCTTTCCGGCGACGTACCCGGTGAAGGACACCACGACGGCGTCGAGCCTGCTCGCCTACATGGTCAGGACCGCGAACGAGCGTTTCGGCACCGGCCCCGCCGTCCACCGTGACGTGGTCGTCGCGAGCATCGTCCAGGCGGAGGCCGACACCGCGGCCGACATGGGCAAGGTCGCCCGGGTCATCGAGAACCGGCTGGCCCGGGGGATGCCCCTCCAGATGGACTCCACCCTCAACTACGCGCTGAACCGCAGCACCCTGGACACCACGCACGAGGACACCCGTCTGGACAGCCCGTACAACACGTACGCGCGCAAGGGCCTCCCACCCACTCCCATCGGCAACCCGGGCCTGGAGGCGATGCGGGCGGTGCGGAATCCGACGCCGGGCAACTGGCTGTATTTCGTCACGGTGAAGCCGGGGGACACCAGGTTCACGGACGACTACGAGGTCCAGAAGCAGAACGTCAAGGAATTCAACGCGAACCGGCGGAGCGCGGGCGGATAGCCGAAGGGGCCCGCCGGGGCGTGGGGTCCGGTGGATCCGCCGGGTCCGTGGAGCCCGTCGCGCCGCGCGGTCCGGGTCCGTGAACCCTTCGCGCCGCGCGGTCCGGGTCCGTGAACCCTTCGCGCCGCGCGGTCCGGGTTCGTGGAGCCCGCCGCGCCGCCCGGTGCGGGTCCGTTGGTCCGTGGGGCGTGGGTCGTGGGGCGTGAGGGCCTGCTTCCGGCCCGCCACCCGAGGAGAGGGTCGGGCGACGGCAACCGACCGTGCCCAAGGCGGGCGGGCCGTTCCGGAGCCGGCCGTACCGCAGGCGGCGGACCGTTCCGGCGCGTCAGGCAGGGACCGCCGCTGTCGTCTGAGCCCCCGTAGCCCCCGTACCTGCCACCGCGACCTCGGCACCCGTGCCACGTTTCCTCTCCAGCACCCGCAGCACCTCCCGTACCGCGGTTCTCCCCGCCCGGTTGGCGCCGATCGTGCTGGCGGACGGGCCGTACCCCACCAGGTGGACGCGGGCGTCCCGCGTCACCCGCGTCCCGTCCAGCCGGATCCCGCCGCCGGGCTCCCGCAGCCGCAACGGCGCCAGGTGCTCGATCGCCGGCCGGAAGCCGGTCGCCCAGAGGATCACGTCCGCGGGCACCGGGGGCCGCCCGTCGTTCCAGGCCACCCCGTCCGGCGTCACCCGGTCGAACATCGGCAGCCTGTCGAGCACGCCGTTCTCCCGTGCCTCCCGGATCGCGTCGTTCACCGGCAGAGCGGTCACCGACACCACGCTCTCCGGCGGCAGCCCGCGCCGCACCCGCTCCTCCACCCGGGCGACGGCGGCGCGCCCCCACTCCTCGGTGAACTCGCCCTCACGGAAGACCGGCGGACGCCGTGTCACCCAGGTCGTCTCCGCCGCGACCCGGGCGATCTCCATCAGATGCTGGGTGCCCGAGGCCCCACCGCCCACCACCACCACACGCCGACCTGTGAACTCCTCCGGTCCCGGGTAGTTCGCGGTGTGCAGTTGCCGTCCCCGGAAGGTCTCCTGCCCGGAGTAGCGGGGCCAGAACGGCCGGTTCCAGGTGCCGGTCGCGCTGATCAGCGCCCGCGCGTTCCACACCCCCTCCGACGTCTCGATCCGCAGCCGGCCTCCCTCGCCCTCCCGTACGGCGGACACCTCCACCGGCCGGTGCACCCGCAGGCCGAAAGCGTCCTCGTAGGCGGTGAAGTACTCCCCGATGACCTCGGAGGAGGGCCGGTCGGCGTCGGCGCCCGTCAGTTCCATGCCGGGCAGGGCGTGCATGCCGTGCACTTTTCCGTACGTCAGCGAGGGCCACCTGAACTGCCAGGCGCCGCCCGGCCGCGGGGCCTGGTCGAGTACGACGAAGTCCCGGTCCGGTACCAGCCCCGACCTGCGCAGATGGTAGGCGGCGGAGAGCCCGGCCTGTCCTGCGCCGATGACGACGACGTCCACGTCCGTGCCGGGCTGCTTCCCCGCCCCGTTGTTGTTCATGGTTCTACCAACAGGGGGCGGTCCCTGGATCTTCCCGGCGCGGTCCTGCGGTGCGCGAACATGGACATATGGCCGACACCTTCAGCACCCACGTCCTGAACGTCACGACCGGTTCGCGGGAGACCGTCACCGACCTCACCTCAGCCTGCGAGGACTTCCTCGCCGAAGCGGCCCAAGGCCGCGACGGCCTCCTGAACATCTTCGTCCCGCACGCCACCGCGGGCGTCGCCGTCCTCGAAACCGGCGCGGGCAGCGACGACGACCTCCTCGCCGCCCTCCACACCCTGCTGCCCTCCGACGACCGCTGGCAGCACCGCCACGGCACCCCCGGCCACGGCCGCGACCACGTCCTGCCCGCCCTCGTCCCCCCACACGCGACCTTGCCCGTCATCGGCGGCCGTCTGGAACTGGGCACCTGGCAGTCCGTCTGCCTGGTTGACACCAACGTCGACAACCCGGACCGGAAGGTCCGGTTGACCTTCCTCGGCTGAAGCACCGGAGGGGCCGGGCGAGCCGCTCCGGCCGGAGCGGGCGCGCCGGTCCCGGGACCTCACATGCGCAGGAGCTGTTCCGTGGCCTCCTGGTACTGGCGCAGGGCTCGCCGCAGGTCCTCCGTGGGGACGGTGTCCTCGGCGGGGGTTCCGGTCTTCTCGTTCTGCCAGACCGCGCGCAGCGCGCGGCGCTGCTCCGCGAGGATCTCCGTCACCCGGGAGACGGCCTCGTCGTGGACGCGGTCGGCCTCCGACACGGCCTTGCCCGGTTCCGCGATGAAGAGGTTCAGGGCCTGCTGGAGCCGCGCGGTGAGGTCGTCCCGGTCGCCCTGCGGGAGCAGAACGGGAGTCTGGCCGCCTTCTGCGCGGGGAGGGGTGCCGGCTCGGGCGGCGGGGGTCTGCGGGGCGCGCTGCCGCACGGCGCCAGGGGGACCGGACGGGGGCTGCTGGGCGCGCTGCTGGTCGTAATGCATCAGATGTCGCCTTCCGTGGGTGGTGCGTGTCCGTCGGTGCGGGTCCGCGCCGTCCGGTGACGGAAAGGGCGAGCGGCGAGGGGGAAAGCCCGCCTCGCCGTCGGCCCCTCCGTGCGCGGAGGGATCCTTCGCAGGGTCTTCGTTTCCACGGGGCACGGGCGAAGCGGGGAAGCGGAATGTCCGCCCGGTCCCTGGGGCCGTGCTGCTGACGCCGTGCCGCCAGTCAATGCCCGGCGTCTCCCGTTGTCAACGACCCCTGTCGGCGCGAGGGGCTGCCGGTACGGGAACGCATCCCCGGGGGCCGGAAGTTGGCCGGTTCGGCACCTGTCCCCGCCGTGCCCACCGGCCGCACGCCCGCCCGTACCGCACCTGCCGGTCGGCGGCACGCCCGCCAGTGCCGCACCCGTCGTCGACTCCGAGTCGCAGAGGAGTGAAGTGGGCGGGGCGGTCCATGCGGATGTGACCGGGGAACGCGTCGTGGTGGCGATCGTGCGGGCCGGGCCGGCCTGTGGACCGGCCGCCGACCGGACATGGCTACGGGAGACGGCGCGGCGGGAGCCGGTACGGAGTCCGCGGAACGGAACGAGAACCCAAAGCAGTCCTGACGACTCCCATAAGGCAGCCTTATGACGTCATAGAGCGGACCCGGCTACTGACTTAGGTGTGCCTTAGTTTACGCTTCGGGTTGATTCGCTTGCCGCCCCTCGAAGGGAAACTGAACATGCCTCGCCCCCTGCGGGTAGCAATTGTCGGCGCCGGTCCGGCCGGTATCTATGCTGCCGACGCGCTGCTGAAATCCGCGGTGGCGGCCGAGCCCGGCGTCTCCATCGACCTCTTCGAGCGGATGCCCGCCCCCTTCGGCCTGATCCGTTACGGAGTCGCCCCCGACCACCCGCGGATCAAGGGCATCATCACCGCCCTCCACCAGGTGCTCGACAAGCCGCAGGTCCGCCTCTTCGGCAACGTCGACTACCCGACGGACATCAGCCTCGACGACCTCCGCACCTTCTACGACGCCGTCGTCTTCTCCACCGGCGCGACCGCCGACCGGGCGCTCGACATCCCCGGCATCGACCTCGACGGCTCCTACGGTGCGGCCGACTTCGTCTCCTGGTACGACGGCCACCCCGACGTGCCGCGCACCTGGCCGCTGGACGCGGAGAAGGTCGCCGTCCTCGGCGTCGGCAACGTCGCCCTCGACGTGGCCCGCATCCTCGCCAAGACGGCGGAGGAACTGCTGCCGACCGAGATCCCGCCGAACGTCCACGAGGGCCTGAAGGCGAACAAGGCCCTGGAGGTGCACGTCTTCGGGCGTCGCGGCCCCGCGCAGGCCAAGTTCAGCCCGATGGAGCTGCGCGAGCTCGACCACTCGCCCAACATCGAGGTCATCGTCGACCCCGAGGACATCGACTACGACGAGGGCTCGATCGCCACCCGGCGCGGCAACAAGCAGGCCGACATGGTCGCCAAGACCCTGGAGAACTGGGCGATCCGCGACGTCGGCGACCGCCCGCACAAGCTGTTCCTGCACTTCTTCGAGAACCCGACCGAGATCCTCGGCGACGACGGCAAGGTCGTCGGGCTGCGCACCGAGCGCACCGCCCTCGACGGCACCGGCAACGTCAAGGGCACCGGCGAGTTCAAGGACTGGGGCCTCGGCGCCGTTTACCGCGCGGTGGGCTACCTCTCCGACGAGCTGCCCAAGCTTCCCTGGGACGTCGCGTCGGGCACCGTTCCCGACGAGGGCGGCCGGGTCATCGAGGAGACCGGCGAGCACCTCCGGTCGACCTACGTCACGGGCTGGATCCGGCGCGGTCCGGTCGGCCTCATCGGTCACACCAAGGGTGATGCCAACGAGACCGTCGCCAACCTGCTCGACGACTTCCAGAACGGCCGTCTGCACGCGCCCGACTCGCCGGCCCCGGAGAGCGTCGAAGCCTTCCTCGGCGAGCGGAACGTCCGCTTCACCACCTGGGACGGCTGGTACAAGCTGGACGCCGCGGAGAAGGCGCTCGGCGAACCGCAGGGCCGCGCCCGCGTGAAGCTCGTCGAGCGCGAGGACATGCTGCGGGAGAGCGGCGCCTGATCCTGGTCAGGGCCGCCCGGCCCCCGGCGGCATCGCCTGTCCTCGGCCGGGCGGTCCTGGCACGGACGGCGGCCGGACCACGGACGGGCGGCCGATCGCCTTGAGTCCACCCCGTCCGGCCGACGCCCGGCCGGATGCGGTGAGCTGCGAAAGGGGGCCCGACGCGAAAGCGTCGGGCCCCCTTTCGGCTGCCCGCACCCGGTCCCGCAGGCGCGCCGGTGACAGTGCTGACGTGGTGTCATGAAGGCGGCACGAAATGCCGGTTCGGGACCCGGGCGGGGAGGCTGGGGTCCCGAACCGGCCTTTCGTGCCGGGCTGCGCCGCCGTCAGCGGCCGATGCGGATGCGGTGCGCCTGGTCCTGGCGCTCCGGGCCGACGGCCGACTTGTCCATGACGAACGCGGTGCCGCGCACGAACGTGACGTGGTTCGGGTTGGCGCCGGTGGTCAGCGTCTCGACGACAGCACCCTTGCGCGGGTCGACGACCGTGACGTTGCCGGCCGTCCGGTTGGCGACCAGTACCTTGCCCGAGCGCCGGTCGGCGGCAACGGACAGGGCGCCCGCGCCGGTCGGGACGGTCTTCGTGACGGCGCCCTTGCGCAGGTCGACGACGGAGAGCGTGCCCGCCGCCTGGTCCGCGGTGTACGCGGTGCGGCCGTCGGCGGACAGCGCGACCGAGATCGGGCCGTCACCGGTGGGGATGAGGCGCGGCTCCTTCGCGTACGGGGAGACCTCGACGATCCGGTCGCCGCCCAGGTCGGCGGCGTACACGGTGCCGGTGCGCTCGTTGAGTGCGAGCCCGGTGGGCTGGGTGCCCGCGACGGTCACGCGCTTCTTCTCCTTGTAGGTACGGGTGTCGAAGGCGACCACGGAGCCGTCGCCGAAGCCGCTCGCCCAGGCCAGGTTGCGTCGTTCGTCGACAACGATCTCGCGGGCGTGTGCGACGCCCGGCAGGGTCGCCAGGTGCTTGCCGTCGCGCTGGCTGTAGACGGCCACGGTGTCGTTGCGGGTGTTCGTCGTCCAGACCGTGTTGTGCTCGTCGTCCACGGCGATGCCGTAGACCGCCTCGACGGCGCCTGTGACGGCATCGGTCACCGGCGGGGTGTACGCCGCCTTCACCTGGAGCGTGCCCGGGTCGACCTTCAGCAGCGACGACTTGGTGACCGGCGGCCGGCCCACGGCGGCCGTCGCCCACAGGACGCGGTTGCGCTCCGAATACGCGGACTGGTAGAGCCCCGCGGTGAGTTGCGCGGAGGTGACCGTGGAAGGAGAGGCGGCACGTGGGCCGGAGTGCGGCTGCGCCGACGCGGTCCCGGTGAGGGTCAGGGCGCTGCCTGCGGCGACGGCGACGGCGGTGGCCGCCGTGCGGCGGATGCGGCGGGTGAGTGTGGGCATGCCGGTTGGGCCTCCTGGACGGAAGTGCCTCCTGGGAGAGGCGGACAGGAATCAACTTAGCTTAGGCTTGCCTAACCTCGCGACGATGGGGGTGTGTCACCGGTCACACCATGGCCAACGTCGGTGCGCAGGCGTCGACTTGTCACGGCGAGTGGAAACGCACCTCCGGGAAGCGGGCGGAGGGCCCGTCCAGCAGTGCGGTGTGCCGTCCGCGCAGGTGGGCGTCGGCGAACGCCGCGACGTACGCGCGGGTCAGCGCGTCCGCACGGTCGCCGTCGAGGTCCTGGAGGCCGAGGCCGAGCTGCTTGGCGAGCGGCGCGACGTCGGTGAAAGAGAGGTGCTGGACCCCGTCGACGCTCAACCACCGCTTCCAGCCCGTGAGTTCGGGCCACGTCTCGTCCCAGCTGGGATTCGGGGCGCCGGGTGTGCGGTTCGGGCGTCCGAGCATCAGGTACGGCCGGTCCAGCGGGACGTCGTTGGGGTAGTGGAAGTCGCCGTCCATGTTCAGGCCGGCGCGGACGCGGGGGTCGCGCACCATGGCCGGGACCGTACTGAAACCGCCCGCCGAATGCCCGGCCATGGCGATCCGGGAGCCGTCGACGCGTACACCGGTACGCAACTCGCACCGTGTGGCGGTCAGTTCGTCCAGCACGAAGGTGACGTCCGCGGCGCGCACCGCCCCGACCTTCGGGAAGTCCCGGTCCGCCTCGCGGTCCGTGGTCCGCCCGTCCGGGAAGGTGGTGCCGTGGGCCTCGTAGTTGTGTCCCACCGCGGCGACCGCGAACCCGCGGCTCGCCAGCTCCTCGGCCAGGCCCGACAGGGTGGCGCGCGGCATGCCGAAACCGGGCGACAGGACCACGAGGGGGAGCCCCGCACGGGGGCGGACCGGCCTCGCGCCCTCGATGGCGTGGGTGCGCACACCGCTCAGCACGTCCAGTGGCAGGTCGTACCCGCTGGAGGCGAGGTACAAGGTGGACTCGGCGGCCGTCATGTACGGGGCGGTGGGACCCGAGGGGCGGCGTGCCGGATACCACAGCGAGACCATCAACTCGCGTTTCCCGGTGGGCACCCAGGGGTCCGTGCGGCTGGTGTCCCTCAGGTGGAGCACGGTCAGGCCGATCGGATGCCCGCCGGTGGGCCTCGGCAACGCCAGGGGCGGGGAGCCGAGTTGCTGCGCCGTCGCGGTGCCGGCGGTGAGCCCGGAAACGGAGGCCGCGGTGACCGCGGCGCCGGTCAGAAAGGTGCGTCGTCTCATGGCGGGCACGTTACGGGGTACGGACCTCGCGTGCCGTCGGTCCGGGGATGTACATCGAAGGGCCGTCCGCACCCGCGCGACGACGTCCAGGAGTTGAGGCGTGCGCGGACCACATCTGCTACAGGTCGCAGGAGTTGTCCCGTTGCTCGGCGCCCGCGCCCCTCACGCACGTCTTCATGCGGTCAGCCAGGCGTACGTTCCGTCCGCCGTGAACTCGGCCTGCCCGCCCCGGAACAGCAACTCCGCCGTGCCGAACTCCGGGTCGTCCTCGCTGCCCCGTACGTACGGAATCGCCACGCAGCGCATCCCTGCCGCGGAGGCCGCCGCCACCCCCGGTGCCGCGTCCTCGAAGACCACGCAGTGTCCGGGCTCCACCGCGAGAGCCGCAGCGGCGGCGAGGAAGACGTCGGGGGCCGGCTTGCCCCGCGGAACCTCCTCGGCCGAGACGACGACCCGGCCGAGGTGCGCGTCGAGTCCCGTTCCCGACAGCACCGCCTCGATCGCCTCCCGCGACGAGCCGGACGCCACCGCCATCGGTACGCCGTCGGCGTGCAACCTTTCCACCAGCTTGCGCATCTCGGGGAAGACCTCGGTGGAGGCACGTGCCGACTCCAGATACAGCCTGTTGTTCTCGGCGAGCAACTCGTCGACGCCTGCGGCGATCCCGTACTTCCCCCGCAGGACCTCCAACGTCTCGCGGGTCCCGATCCCGATGAAGCGGGTGTGCTCCTCCCAGCCGAAGTCCGGCACACCGTGCCGTGCGAGGAGCCTGCGCCCCGCCGCGTAGTAGTTCGGCTCGCTGTCCACCAGAGTGCCGTCGAGATCGAAGACGACCGCAAGGGGCCGCAGAGTGCTCATGCCTCCAGCATGGGCCACTCACCGGGCGCGCGCGGCCCTTCCCACGGCCTCCACCAACGGCAGCATCCGGTGCGGCACCCGCTCCCGCAGCGCCACCTCCGTCCGCGTCCTGACGACCCCCGGCACCTGGATCAGCCGCTGGATCACGTCCTCCAGATGCATCGCGTCCCGCGCCACCACCCGTGTCAACATGTCTCCGCCACCGGTGATCGAGAACGCCTCCACGATCTCCGGCACCCGCGCCAGCGCTTCGCCGACCTCGTCCAGATGCCCCTGCGTCACCTCCACGTGGACGAATGCCAGCACCGGGTGCCCGAGCGCGGCGGGCGAGAGGGCGGGGCCCGTGCCGGTGATCACGCCGTCCCGCTCCAGCCGGTCCAGCCTGGCCTGGAGCGTGCCGCGTGCCACGCCCAGGAGCCTGGCGTACTCGCGGACGCTGGTACGCGGCTGCTCGATCAGCAGCCGCAGAATGCGGGTGTCGAGCTCATCCACGGGCATGTGCCACCTCCATGGTCCGTTGGCTCTCTTCTGGCCCACCAGTACCGCGTCGCACTGGTCCATTGGCACAGTGTTCACAGGTCGAGTTGAGCCAGTGTCCCACTTGATGCTTACCTCTCTCCACTGAGGGCGCCGCACAGCGGCCGGACCGGCGACGACGCCGCTCCGGACCAGCGGCGCCTTTTCCATGTGCTCTGCACGGGCACACCACGGGCGAAGTCGACACGAGGGGGCGGGGCTGCCGCTGTGAAGAAGATCTTCCACGCACCGGATCCGGGCCTGATGCGCCTGCGCAGCGGGCTCCGGGCCGTTCTGGGCATCGGGCTGGCGGTGACGCTCTCCGGCCTGGTCGGTCACTCACTGGCCGCGGCGATCACGGCCGGGCTGGCCGCACTGCTGGCCCTCTTCACGGTCGCCGACTCCACCGTCCGCAAGCAGGCGGTCACCACCGTGCTGCTGCCCGTCGTCGGATTCCCGGTCCTGGCGCTGGCGACGACGCTGCACGAGTACTCGTGGCTGCGTGACGGGGCGTTCCTCGCCGTGGTGTGCGCGGGGGTCTACGCCAGGCGCTGGGGTCCGCGCGGACACGCCCTGGGAATCTTCGCGTTCATGTCCTTCTTCATGACGCAGTTCCTGCACGCCGTCCCCGCACAACTGCCGGAGCTGTACGCGGCCGTCCTCCTGGCCCTGGCCGCCTCCTCCACGGTGCGGTTCGGCTTCTGGTGCTACGAGAGGCGCGTGCCGCCGCCCGTCGTGCCCGTCGCCGAGCCCACCCGCGGCCTGGCCCGGGTCACCACCCGGCAGGCGATCCAGGCGACCGTGGCCTCCGCCTTAGCCCTCGGAGCGGGGCAGTTCCTGTCCGAGGAGCGCTGGTACTGGGCCGTCGGCACCGTCTGGTGGATCTTCGTGAACACCACCTCGCGCGGGGAGACCCTCGTCCGCGGCTTCCGCCGGGTCGCCGGCACGCTCACCGGCATCGCCGTCGGCCTGGTCGTGGCGGTGGAACTGGACGGGGCGCCGGTGCCCACCGCCGCCCTGGTGGCGGTCTGCGTCTTCGGGATCTTCTACACGGCCGCCGTCTCGTACACCTGGATGATGCTCGCGGTGACCCTGATGGCCGGCCTGCTCTACGGGCTGCTCGGCGTCCTGGACCACGACCTCCTGGTCCTGCGCCTCGCGGAGACGGGGGTCGGCGCCCTCGGGGTGGTGCTGGCGGTGCTGATCGTGCTGCCCGTCTCCACCCATGCGACGACCCACGCCTGGGTCCACCGTGCCGTGCAGTGCGTGCACACCTGCACCGCCGACGCCGCGGCCCGGCTCGCGGGGGACCCCGACGCGGACCCCGCCCGGAGCGTGGCCGAACTCGAACTCCTGCTGGGACGCGTCCGGCTCTCGCTCGCCCCACTCGTCCACCCCCTGAGCCCGCTGCGCGGCAGGAAGGACCGGGCACGCCAGGTGCTGGCCCTGCTGGACGACTGCGTCCGGGACGTACGGGCGCTCGCCAGGATCGCCGCGGACGCGGAGGCGTCCCACGACGCCCGCCTCACCGCCGCCTGCTGGCGGGTGGAACGCGCGGTGGAAGCCCTGACGACGCCGGGACGCGCGTACGAGAAGGACGAGGTGGTCACCGGCGAGGAGCACGCCGCCGAGGTGACGGCCCTCGTCCACGTCCACGCGATCGTGCGCGCACTGGAACAGCTGGCCGCACCCCTGAGCGCGCGCCCGGAATCCTCCTCGGCCGGAAGCTGCTGAGGCGGCGCACGTCGGGCGCCCGCACCCCGGACGCGCCGAGCCCCGCGGGCGTCCGGACCCGGGTGCGCCGGGCCATGTGAAGGGCCCGGCGCCGCCCCGGGGTCAGCCCGTCCAGGTCCAGTCGGCGACCTCCGGCAGGTCCACCCCGTGCGCCCGGACCCAGGAGTGGTGGCGGGTGCGCATGTCCGCCATGGTCTGTCGCAGGGCGGCCGCGCGCACGGAGAGTCCCGGCACGCGGTCGATGACGTCCATGACGAGCCGGTAGCGGTCGAGGTCGTTGCGCACGACCATGTCGAAGGGCGTCGTCGTGCTGCCCGACTCCTTGTACCCGCGGACGTGCAGGTGCGGGTGGCCGGTCCGCCGGTAGGCCAGGCGGTGCACCAGCCACGGGTAGCCGTGGTAGGCGAAGATCACCGGCTTGTCGGTGGTGAACAGGGCGTCGTACTCGGAGTCCGGCATCCCGTGCGGGTGCTCCTCGTGCGGCAGCAGCCGCGTCATGTCGACCACGTTGACGACCCGGACGGTGAGCGGGGGCAGGTGGCGGCGCAGCAGCTGGGCCGCCGCCAGGACCTCCAGGGTGGGCACGTCGCCCGCGCACGCGAGGACGACGTCCGGCTCGTCGGCCGGGCCCTGCGTACCGGCCCACTCCCAGATGCCCGCACCGCGCGCACAGTGGGAGCGGGCCTCGTCGAGCGAGAGCCAGTCGAAGCCGGGCTGCTTGCCCGCGACGACGACGTTGACGTGGTCCCGGCTGCGCAGGACGTGGTCGGCGACGGACAGCAGGGTGTTGGTGTCCGGCGGGAGGTAGACGCGGACCGCCTCGGGGCTCTTGTTGAGGACGTGGTCCACGAAGCCGGGGTCCTGGTGGCTGAAACCGTTGTGGTCCTGCCGCCACACGTGCGACGTGAGGAGGTAGTTGAGGGACGGCACGGGGGCCCGCCAGGGCAGCGCGCGGGAGGTCTTCAGCCATTTGATGTGCTGGTTGACCATGGAGTCGACGATGTGCACGAACGCCTCGTAGCAGGAGAACAGGCCGTGCCTGCCGGTGAGGTGGTAGCCCTCCAGCCAGCCCTGGCAGGTGTGCTCGGAGAGGATCTCCATCACCCGGCCGTTCCTGGAGAGGTACTCGTCGGTCGGCAGGACCCCCGCCTGCCATGCCTTTCCGGTGGCGTCGAAGAGTGCGCCGAGCCGGTTGGAGTCGGTCTCGTCGGGGCCCACCACCCGGAAGTTCCTGGACCCGTCGGTGTCGCGCATGATCCGGGCGAGCAGCCCGCCGAGGACCCGGGTCGGTTCGTGCACGGACGCGCCCGGTTTGTCCACGGGGACGGCGAACTCCTCCAGCGGCGGCATCGGCAGGTCGCGGGTGAGGAGGCCGCCGTTGGCGTGCGGGGTCGCGCCCAGGCGGCGGGCGCCCTCCGGCACACAGGACAGGACCTGGGCGCTGGGACGGCCGTCCGCGTCGAAGAGTTCCTCGGGACGGTACGAGCGCAGCCACGCCTCCAACTGCCGCAGGTGCTCCGGGTTCTCGCGTACGGAGGACAGCGGTACCTGGTGGGAGCGCCAGGTGTTCTCCACGGGTTCGCCGTCGACGGTCGCGGGGCCGGTCCAGCCCTTGGGCGTACGGAGCACGATCATCGGCCACCGGGGGCGGTTCGGCGCGCCCCCGGGCGTACGGGCCGCCCGCTGGACGGCGGTGATGCGCTCCAGCGCCTGGTCCATGGCCGTGGCCATCTCGCGGTGGACGGTGGCCGGGTCGTCGCCCGAGACGTACAGCGGGTCGTGTCCGTAGCCCTTGAGCAGGGCGTCGAGTTCGGCTTCGGGGATGCGGGCGAGGACGGTCGGGTTGGCGATCTTGTAGCCGTTGAGGTGGAGGATCGGGAGGACGGCACCGTCGTGCACGGGGTCGAGGAACTTGTTGGAGTGCCAGGACGCGGCGAGCGGGCCGGTCTCGGCCTCGCCGTCCCCGATCACGCAGGCGACCAGCAGGTCCGGGTTGTCGAGGGCGGCCCCGTAGGCGTGCGAGAGGGAGTAACCGAGCTCACCGCCCTCGTGGATCGAACCGGGCGTCTCGGGTGCCACGTGGCTGGGCACCCCGCCGGGGAAGGAGAACTGCCGGAACAGCTTCGCCATGCCTTCCGCGTCCCGCGTGATGGTGGGGTAGGTCTCGCTGTAGGTGCCCTCCAGCCAGGAGTTGGCGAGGACGGCGGGGCCGCCGTGCCCGGGACCCCAGATGCACAGGGCGTCCTGCCCCCGGGCTTTGATGACGCGGTTGAGGTGCGTGTGGACGAGGTTGAGGCCGGGGGAGGTGCCCCAGTGGCCGAGCAGGCGGGGCTTGATGTGCTCGGGGCGCAGCGGTTCCGTGAGAAGGGGGTTGTCCAGGAGGTAGATCTGACCGACGGCCAGGTAGTTGGCGGCCCGCCAGTGGGCGTTCAGGTCGGCGAATGCGTTGCGTGCCACGTGTGCTTCTCCGTATCGGTGCAGAGGGGTGCGTGGGCGTGCCTGCGTGAGGAGGAAGGGGCGCGGGGCGGCTCAGGGGCGGGGGCGGCGGCTCCGTGGCCGGCGGCGCGGGGCGGGACGCCGCGGTGGACGGGGCAGGGCCGCGGCCCGACCGGTCTCCCGCGGCGGTTGCGCCCGACCAGGAGGCGCGTGGCGCGGGCGGCGTCCGGCGGCGCGGACCGGACCGGACTTCGCGCCACCTCGTCGCGTACGGGCACGGCGGCGGCCTCCGGGCGGACGGACGCCGAGGCCGCCGACTGCCCCGCCCGCTCGCGGCGGCCGTCGGAAGGCGCCCGGGAGCGCCCCGGGGCTCGCTGGGCCGGGCAGCGCGAGTCGTGGACGGCAGTCACTTCTCCACCGTGCACCAGGGTCTCGCGGAGTGCGAGCTTCCGGGATCCGGCGGTTCCTGTGCGCGCGGGAGCCGGCCACGCGTGAAATGAAGGGCCTCTCGTCCGCGTGATTCTCCGCTGCCGGGGGAAGCGAGCAGCATGCGCAAGGATCTTCAGCGAGCCGCCGGACCGGAACCCGGCACCGGCACCCCCGCTGTCGCTGCTCCTGCGGCCACGGCGTCCGGAACAACCGGAGCGGACACGGGATCTTGAACGGACGCGACGCCGCCCGGCGGACCGACGTACGACGACACCCGGCTCACGCCGCTGTGCACGCCGCACGAGGACGCGCCGCCGCACCGCGCACGGGGCGAGGACACGGCGACGGCGGGACGGATCCGGAACTCCCGGACGGTTGGTCTAGACCGCCCTGCTACGGTCGCCGGGCACGGACAGGCAGGACAGGCACGGACAGGTGGAAGGGGACTGCACCATGACCGGTGACACGGCATCGGAGAGCGGTGGCGGGCAGGGGCTGCACGGCGAGCCGCAGCGGGACGGGACGAGGGCCTTCATCGGCTCGTTCACCTCGGCCGGCGGACGCGGCATCACGACCGCGGCCGTCGATCCGGGGACCGGTGCGCTCACCGTGCTCGGCGCGACCGACGCCGTCGCCGACCCCTCGTACCTGGCGCTCGCACCCGGCGGGCAGCTCCTCTACGCAGTCAGCGAGACGGAGGAGGGCGCGGTCGCCGCGTTCGACACGTCGGACGCGGTGCCGCGGCTGCTGGGGGAACCGGTGCAGGTCGGCGGCGCCTCGCCCACCCACCTGGCGCTCGCAGGAGGGCACGCGGTCGCCGCCAACTACGGCTCCGGCAGCGTCTCCGTCCTGCCGCTGCACCCGGGGGACGGCACCCCGCAGACGCTGTCCTGCGTGCTGGAACACCGGGGCAGCGGGCCCGACAAGGACCGGCAAGAGACCCCGCACGCCCATCAGGTGCAGCCCGACCCCTCCGGTCGCTGGGTGGTCAGCGTCGACCTCGGGAGCGACTCGGTCCGGATCTGCACGCTCATCGGCACCGGGGCCCTGAGCGTCCACGAGGAGACGGCCCTGAGGCCCGGCAGCGGCCCCCGCCACCTCGCCTTCCACCCGCGCGGCTCGCACGCGTACGTGGTGAACGAGCTGGCGCCGACCCTCACCGTCTGCGGCTGGGACGCCGTCACAGGGGCCCTCACGCCGCTCGACGAGGTGGCCCTGCTCCCGGACGGCGTCCAGGGCGCCAGCTACGCCTCGGAGGCCGTCGTCGCCCCCGACGGACGCTTCCTGTGGGTCGCCAACCGCGGCCACGACAGCATCTCGGTGTTCGCGCTCTCCCCGGACGGGGCGAGCGCCGTGCTGCGCACCACCGTGCCGTGCGGCGGGCACTGGCCGCGCGACCTCGTGCTGGACCCGGCGGGCCGTCGCCTGTACGCGGCCAATGAGCGCTCCGGCGACGTCAGCTGGCTCGACGTGGACCCGGAGACCGGGGTGCCGCGCCTCGCGGGCTCGGTAGCGGCACCGGCGGCGTCCTGCGTGGTCTTCGGCTGAGCTGTACGTACACGCAGGCGTGCCGTACGCGTGAGGACCCGCACTCCGGTGATCCGGCGGGACGGGCCCTCACGCGCAGACGCGCTCCGCAGCGGTCAGTGGACCGGGGCGCCCTGCGCCTGCGCCGGCGTGAGGCCCAGCGCCGTCGCGTACTGCGACAGAACGAGCTTGCCGATCGCCGGGTACGCGCCGAGCGGCTCGGCGAACGCGCAGCCCGCCTCCTTCGCCGCGGTCTCCAGCAGGTCGGAGGCGACCTCCGGGCCGATCAGATACGGCGCGAGCGCCAGGTTCGCCGAACCCGAACCGCGCAGCTGCTCCGCGATCGAGGCGATCGAACCCTCCTCGTCGAGAGCGGCGGCCATCACCGGGACGGCGAGGCGTGCGGCCAGCAGCATGCCGGTGATCCCGGCCGCCTGGACGGCTTCCTCGCCGCCGACGGTGGCCAGCACGATGCCGTCGGCCGCCGTGGTGACCGTGAACAGCCGGGCACGGTCCGCGCGCGACAGACCGGCCTCCGAGAGACGCACGTGCAGCGCTTCGGCGAGCAGCGGGTGCGGGCCCAGGACGTCGGTCAGTTCGGCGGCGGCGTGGCTGTCCACCAGTGCCTGCCGTATCCGGCGCATCGTGGAGGCCTCGGGCCCGGCCAGCAACGGCACGACGACGGCGACCGGACCCGCCGGGGCCGCCACCTCGCGGCCGGCGGCCACGGCCAGCTCGTAACGTGCGGTGCGCTCGGCGGCGGTGCGCGCGAGCACGGCGTCCAGCGTCAGGTACTCGCCCTCGCTGTCACCGTCGAGGTAGCCGATGCGGGCGTCGAGGCCGGGCAGCTCGGAGCGGGCGATGCTGAGGAGTTCTTCCGCCAGGTTGCGCGTGACGGTGGTCGGCTCGCCGGGAACGGCGAGAACAAGTGCGGGCGCACCCTCGGGAGCGGCCACGGGCTCCGGACGGCGATGGCGTCCGGGCTGGCGGGGTCGTGGCATTCGTACAGGCAGGCCGGAAGCGGGCCCAGTGGGGGAGCTCATGGCGCCGCATGCTACTGGCTTTGCAGGTCCGGCTGTTCGGGGAGGGTGTATTCGAGAGGTATCTGTCCTGTTTTATCCGGTGAATGCCCTTCAAATCAACGGGCTTGACAATCCGATACGTGCAACATGTGTGAATCGTCGGGAAAGGGCAGGGTGTCCGACGCGAGCGCGGCGGCGATCGACAGGGCCCCGGCCAGCGGGTCCCCTGCGGCGGGCACCAGCCGGGCGTGCGGCACCTGCCCGGCCATCTCCGCGCGAAGCGGGCCGAGCAGCGGTTCGCCCAGCTTCAGCAGTCCGCCGGTGAGGGCGACCCGGGCCTCCGGGCCGTCCGGCGGCGGACACGCCGCGCGCGCCGTCCCGGCGATGTGCCGGGCGGCCTCGCGCAGGATGCCGTCCGCCACCGGGTCCCTCTGGGCGCACACGGCCACCTCGGGTGCGAACGAGGCGAGCACCGCAGGGCGGTCGGACCGCGGATAGAGCAGCCCCGGCAGCCCCGCAGCGGGCCCGAACACCGCCTCCAGCCTTTCCAGCAGCGCGGACGAACCCCCGGGCCGGCCGTCGTGGGCGCGCAACGCCGCCTCCAGGCCCGCCCTGCCGATCCACGCACCGCCGCCGCAGTCCCCGAGGAGATGACCCCAGCCGTCCGCCCGCCGCCACACCCGCAGATCCGTGCCCAACGCGATCAGCCCGGTGCCCCCGGCGACCACCGCCCCCGCCCGCGGCCCGAGCGCCCCCGCGTACGCGGTGACCGCGTCGGCGGCCAGCGCCAGGCGCCGTACCCCCAGGCCATCGGCCAGTGCCTGCGGCAACCCGGCCCGCAGGCCGCCGCCCAGTGTGGCCATCCCCGCGGCGCCCACGCACACGGCGACCGGAGCGCCACCCCCGACCCGGCCCGTCAGCTCGGCGGCGGCCGGCAGCAGCTGCTCCAGCAGATGCCCGGCGTCGATGCCCTCGGGACCGGTGCGCACCGGCAAGGCGGAGACCACCGGGGAAGTCACCGGCGTGCCGCTCGCGGCGCGGGCGAGACCGAAGCGGACTCCGGAACCGCCGGAGTCCACGCCCAGTACGTACTGCTCCAACGGCATGAAGGGCTCCGGAGACGAGAAGAACGGAAGGCGAACGGGCCTGTGCCCGGGGACGGCGGCAGATTACCGCCCCCTCCCGGGGGAGGGGGCGGGGCCGACCGGACTACGCCAGTAGAGTGACGCTCCGTGGCAGCGAAACCATTGAACGAAGTCGTAGAGCCCGGCTGGGCGCAAGCACTGGAGCCCGTGGCGGAACGGGTCGCCGCGATGGGCGACTTCCTCCGTGCGGAGGTTGCGGCCGGCCGCACCTATCTCCCCTCCGGGGCGAACGTGCTGCGTGCCTTCCAACAGCCATTCGAGGACGTACGGGTCCTGATCGTGGGTCAGGACCCCTACCCGACACCGGGGATGGCGATCGGGCTCAGCTTCGCGGTGGCTCCCGAGGTGCGCCCGCTGCCGGGCAGTCTGCAGAACATCTTCCGGGAGCTGCGGACCGACCTCGGCCTGCCCGAGCCCTCCAACGGCGACCTCACCCCGTGGACGCGGCAGGGCGTCCTGCTCCTCAACAGGGCGCTCACCACCGCCCCGCGCAAGCCCGCCGCCCACCGGGGAAAGGGCTGGGAGGAAGTGACCGAGCAGGCCATCCGGGCGCTGGTCGCGCGCCGCAAGCCGCTCGTGGCCGTGCTGTGGGGGAGGGACGCGCGCAACCTGCGGCCCGTCCTCGGCGACGTACCGGCGGTCGAATCCGCGCATCCCTCGCCCATGTCGGCAGACCGCGGCTTCTTCGGCTCGCGTCCGTTCAGCCGGACCAACGAGCTGCTGGCCCGGCAGGGCGTCCAGCCCGTGGACTGGCGACTGCCGTAGCGCACACGGGGGCCGGGCCGGGCGTCCGCCCGGCCCGGCCCCCGGTGCGTGGTCCGCTGTGGTTCGTCGGGCATGGGCCCGCTGTGCTTCGTCCGCGCGGCAGGAACCACGAAAACCGCGCGGCAGGAAGACCACGCGGACACGTCCGGCTCCTTCCTCGGCGGACCACCGCGCGTCCGTCCCCCGCCGCCCTCAGCCGATCACTGCCGCCCGCACGCACAGCACGTCCGGCAGGTGCGAGGCGAGCTGCTGCCAGCTGTCGCCGTCGTCGGCGCTGGCGAACACCTCGCCGTTGCGGTTGCCGAAGTACACCCCCGCCGCAGGCCCGGCGTCGTCCGTGCACATCCCGTCGCGCAGCACCGTCCCGTAGTGCTCCTCCTGCGGGAGTCCTGCCGTCAGCGGCTCCCAGCTCTTGCCCGCGTCCGAGGTCCGGTAGACCCGGCACCTGCGGTCGGCGGGCACCCGGTCGGAATCCGCCGTGATGGGGAAGACGTAGGCGGTGTCCCCCCGGTGCGGGTGCGCCGCCACCGCGAATCCGAACGTGGACGGCAACCCCGCGCCGATGTCCGTCCAGTTCGCACCGGCGTCGTCGCTGCGGAAGACCCCCCAGTGGTTCTGCAGGTACAGCCGGTCGGGGTCGGCGGAGTCCTGCGCGATCTTGTGCACGCACTGGCCGAACTCCGGGTTCGGGTCCGGCAGGAAGACCGCGGAGACGCCCTTGTTGGACGGCGCCCAGCTCGCTCCGCCGTCCTTCGTGCGGAACACCCCGGCCGTCGACACCGCCACCGTCACCGCCTCCGCGTCACGCGGATCCGTGACGACGGTGTGCACGGCCTCGCCGCCCCCGCCCGGCTCCCACCGCGAGCGCGTCGGGTGCTCCCACAGCGGCCGTACGAGCGTGAAGGTCTCCCCCCGGTCCTCGGAACGGTACAGCGCGGCGGGCTCCGTCCCCGCGTACACCACGCCCGGCGCGGCCGGTCCCGCCGGATGGAGCTGCCACACCCGTTCCAGTGAAGCCCCGGTGTCCTTGGGGAACTTCACGGACGGTTTCTCCGGCTCGGTCCAGGTCGCGCCCAGATCGTCGGAGTGGAAAACCGACGGACCCCAGTGCGCGCTGTCCCCGCCCACCAGCAGCCGGGGCGAGGGTGCGCTCCGGTCGATCCCCACCGCGTACACGGCCTGCGCGTTGAAGTGCGGGCCGTCGAACTCCCACTCCCCGCCGCCGCGCCTGCGGCCGAGGAAGAGTCCCTTGCGTGTGCCTACAGCGAGCAGTACGTCGGACATGGCCGACACCTCCCAGACCTCGTTGTCTCCAGGTATCGGCCAGTCTGCACCCCGCCACTGACAATGGCCCTGAGATGAGCCGTTCGCCCAGGTCAGGCCGGTAAGCCGGGATCGCTCCGGCGGCCCAGTGCCTCGGTGGGGCGCGGTCCGGCCGAAGCGATCCCGGCCGAATTCCTTGACAGGCCCCACCCCCTTGGAAAGCATCCAGTCGGCACGACGATCACCGGCCGCCCGGCCGGGCCCGCCCGACGAGGAGAGTCACCATGACATTCCCCACCACGGAACAGGCCACCGCCGCATCGCTCCAGCCCGGCTTGTCCGGCTGACGGGCGGGTGGACGGGCCGGACGGACAACCCCCGTGGGAATAGCCGCAGTTCTGCTCCCCTTCGCCCTCGGCGTCATCATGTTCGGCCTCGGACTCGGCCTCGTCCCGGCGGACTTCCGCCGGGTGCTGTCCCATCCGAAGGTCACCGTCGTCGCCCTGTCCTGCCAGGTCGTGCTCCTGCCGGTGATCTGCTTCGGCCTGGTGCTCGCCTTCGGGCTGCCGCCCGTCCTGGCCGTCGGCATGATGCTGCTCGTCGCCTCCCCGGGCGGCACCACGGCCAACCTCTTCAGCCACCTCTACGGCGGGGACGTCGCCCTCAACGTGACGCTCACCGCCGTCAATTCGATGATCTCCGTCGTGACCCTCCCCGTGGTGTTCAACCTCTCCGCGGCCTACTTCTTCACCTCGGGCTCGGAGAACGCGGAGCTCGGCCTCCAGTTCACCAAGACGCTCCAGGTGTTCGCGATCGTGCTGGTCCCGGTGCTCGTCGGCATGTACGTGCGCTCCCGCGCACCGCAGTTCGCGCTGCGCACGGACCGGACGGTGCGGATCTTCTCGGTGGTCGTGCTGGCGCTGATCATCGTCGGGGCCCTCATCCAGGAACGCGAGAACCTCGCCGAGTACCTCGGCGCCACCGGCCCGGTCTCGGTCGCACTCCTCGTCGTCAGCCTCGGCGTCGGTTACTGGGTCCCCCGCCTCCTGAAGGTCGACCGGCGTCAGGCGATCGCCTGCTGCATGGAGGTCGGCCTGCACAACACCACCCTGGCCATCACCATCGCCCTGAGCATCGTCGGCAGCACCGAGATGGCCGTTCCCGGGGCGACGTACGGGGTCCTGATGAACTTCGCCGCCGCAGCTGCGGGCTGGCTGCTGCGCCGCGGCCACGCGCGTACCGCCAGCCCCGCCGCCCCCACCGGGAGCGAGGCCCCGTGACCGAGCTGGCCGGCCGGGGCATCGCCGACATCACCGGGGAGGCCGCCGAGTGCGGCATGCTCGGCTACGGCAAGGCCGAGCAGCAGACCACCGGCATCCACACCCGCCTGCACGCCCGCGCCTTCGCCTTCGCGGAGGGCACCGCGCGGGACGACCGCCGCGTGCTGCTGGTGGTCTGCGACCTGCCGCTGATCTCCGGCGGTCTCGTCGAGGAGGTCCTGCGCCGCCTCCCCGACGGCTGGACCGAGTCCAACGTCATGATCACCGCGACGCACACCCACTGCGGCCCCGGCGGCTACTTCCACCACGCGCTCTACAACAGCAACACCGGCGGCTTCCGTCCCCGGACGTACGCAGCCATCGTCGACGGCATCACCGAGGCCGCCCTCGCCGCCCTCGCCGACCTGGCCCCGGCCGAACTCGACCTCGCCCACGGCGAACTGCACGGCGTCAGCGCCAACCGCTCCCGCCGCGCCTTCGACCGCAACCCCGAACGGGACCGCGCGCACTTCCCCGGGGCGGTCGACCCGCTCACCACCCTGCTGAGCATCCGCCGGGACGGCCGGCTGACCGGCGCCGTGCACTGGTTCCCCGTGCACAACACCAGCATGACCCACACCAACACCCTCATCAGCAGCGACAACAAGGGGTATGCCGCCTACACCTGGGAACGCCTGGAGGGCGGCGCCGACTACCTGGCACCCGAACCCCTCCCCCTCGTCACCGCGTTCGCGCAGACCAACGCCGGTGACATGTCCCCGAACCTCAACCTGCGCCCCGGCAGCGGCCCCACCGAGAACGAGTACGAGAACACCCGCCTCGCCGGGGCCCGCCAGCAGCAGTCGGCCACCGCACTCCTCGCCGCGGCCACGCCGCTCACCGGCCCCCTCGACCACCGCGTCACCCACCTGTGCCTGTCCCGCGCCGAAGTGGGCCCCGAGTTCACCGGCGACGGCCGCGCCCACCGCACCGGCGCGCCCGTCGGCGGCGCCGCCGCCCTCGCCGGAGCCTGGGCCGACGGCAAGGGCTTCCGAGGCTTCCGCGAAGGCCGCAACCCCGTCTGGGACGCCCTCTCCCAGCGCGTGGTCTACGCCCTCTCGCCCGCCCTGCGCGACGCCCACGCCCCCAAGGCGCTCGTCCTTCCCGCAGGCCCGCTCAACGTCCTGCGCCCCATGGTCCAGGAACGCGTGCCCGTCCAGCTCCTGCGCATCGGCCGCCTCCACCTCCTGGGCATCCCCGGCGAGGTCACCGTCGTCGCCGGGCTCCGACTGCGCCGTACCGTCGCGGAAATCGTCGGCGCGGACCTCGACGACGTACTCGTCGCGAGCTACAGCAACGGCTACTTCCACTACGTCACCACGCCCGAGGAGTACGACGCCCAGGAGTACGAGGGCGGCAGCACCCTCTTCGGCCGGTGGCAGCTGGCCGCCCTCCGCCAGACCGCCGCCGAACTCGCCACCGCCCTGCGCGACGGCTGCCCCGTCCGCCGCGGCGTCCCCGAACCACTGCCGGCCGTGCGCCCGCGGCGGCACCCCGCGCCCGCCGACGCCCCGCATCCGGGCCGGGCCTTCGGCGACGTGCTCTCCTTCGCCCGCATCGGCGACACGGTCACCGCCGCCTTCGTCGCCGCCCACCCGAACAACGACCTGAGGCGGGGAGGCACCCATCTCTCCGTCGAGCGTCTCGGGGCCGGCGCCACCGGGACCGGCGGAACCTGGACCCGCGTCGCAGACGACAACGACTGGTCCACCACCTTCCGCTGGACCCGCACCGGCCGCACCACCTCCACCGCCACCGTGACGTGGACCCTCGCGAAGGACACCGCGCCAGGTGTCCACCGGCTCCGCTACCACGGCCGCAGCACGGCCACCGGCCCCTTCACGGGGACGACCGAGCCCTTCGACGTACCGTGAGGAGTGCCGGGCCCCCGCTGCCCCGCCCCGTGCGGCACTCGGCCCGCGCACGCCCGACGGCAGGGCTCAGGCCCGCCCGCCGCCCGCCGCGTCCAGCAGCCCCGCCCAGTCCGCGATCTTCACCGACCGGCGTCCCAGCGAAGCGCCGAGAGCCGTCTCCGCCGCCTCGATCGCCAGCCAGCCCGGCCACTGGACGGGCCGCAGCCCCGACCGCCGCAGCACGTCCAGGGGTTCGCCCGTCACCTCCCGCCGCGCCAGCGCACCGGCGTCCGCCAGCAGCGAGGCCACCGTCTCCTTCGCGCACGGCCGGTTCGTGCCGATCACCCCGGTCGGCCCGCGCTTGATCCACCCGGCGACGTACTCCCCGGACGAGGGGTGTCCGTCCCGCAGCACCCGCCCGCCCGCGTGCGGCACCGTGCCGCGCGCCGGGTCGAACGGCAGTCCGGGTACGGGGGTCCCTCGGTAGCCGACCGAGCGCAGCACCAACTGCGCCTCGATGTCCTCGTACACGCCCGTCCCGCGCACCCCGCCCGCCCCGTCCGGCACCGTCCGTTCGAACCGTACGGCCGCCACCCGCCCCGCCTCGGCGAGCAGCTCCACCGGGCGCAGGTGGAAGCGCAGCCGAATCACCCGGCCCCCTGCGGACGACGGCGCCGAGGCCCAGCCGCGCACCACCTCCACGTTGCGGCGCAGGGCCGTCGGCAGCGCCGACGGGTCCTCGTACGCCGGATCCAGCGCCAGTTCGGCGGGCTCGACCGAGACCCGGGCGTCCGGCAGGGAGCCCAGTTCCCGCAGCTCCTTGGTGGTGAACCTGGCCTGCGAGGGGCCGCGCCGCCCCACCATGTGCACCTCGCGCAGCGTGGACCCCGACAACAGGTCCAGCGCGCCCTGCGGGACGTCCGTGGGCAGCAGCTCGGCGGCCCCGCGCGCCAGGATCCGCGCCACGTCGACCGCCACGTTGCCGACGCCGATCACCACCGCGGAGCGCACCCCCAGCGCGAAGCCGTCGGGCGCCGCGTCGGGGTGGGCGCTGTACCAGGACACGAACTCGGTGGCGGAGAAGCTGCCCGGCAGGTCCTCGCCGGGGATGCCGAGTCTGCGGTCGGCCGCCGCGCCGGTGCAGTAGACCACCGCGTGGTAGAGCTCCAGGAGGCGCCGGGCGGGCAGTTCCGGAGTCCCCGCCTCCACATTGCCCACGAAGGAGACCCGTTCGTGCTCCAGCACCGTGCGCAGCGTGCCCTGGAGGGACTTGATCTTCTCGTGGTCCGGCGCGACGCCGTACCGGACCAGTCCGTACGGACAGGGCAGCCGGTCCAGGACGTCCACGCGGACATCGGGCACGGCGGTCTGCTGGACGAGGGCCTGGGCCGTGTAGACCCCGCTGGGGCCCGACCCGACGACTGCGACGCGGAACACGGCTCAGCTCCCTCCCACGGGGTCCCTCCAGCATGGCACCGGACGGCGGGCAGCGGCAGGGGGCCGTGCGCACACAGGCGCACGAAGGAGCCCGGAGAGCGGAAGCGGACAGCACGCGAGAGCGCCGGGACCGGAGCCGCCCGGTCCCGGGCATCCGCGCCATGCGGCGGATCTCGGCCGACTGCTGGGCGACCCGCCGCGGCCCGCTCCTCGCTCGTCACCTCGTCACCGTCGGCCAGTGCGTCGCCCACCGCGGTCAGCGCCTCTCGTGGCGCCTGATCAGCATCTCCGCGGAGGTGAGGTCGGCGGAGCGGGACCCGACGGCCGGGGCCGCGCTGCGCGCCCCGTCGGGGGAGAGGGCCTCGGCCCTCCTGCCGCCGATCAACACGCGGCCGGGCCGGTGGCCGGCCCTCCGCGCGCTCCCGTGCCGCCGGGCGGACCCTCGTCCGGCGGCACGCCCATGTCCCAGTCCAGGCCGTACCGCTGGAACAGCTCCGCCCGCAGCCGTACGAGCGGCATCGGCGCCCCCGGCAGCAACAGGGCGAAGACCGCGCCCATCAACAGCGCACGCAGCAGGCGGTAATCGGCCTCCGGGTCCTGCGCCGAGTCGCCGGCGCCGTACTGCTCCACCGCCCCCCGCAGCACCTGCGCCAGCAACTGCTGCTCCGGGCACTGCACGAAACCCTCGGCCTGGAGGATGCCCGCCATGTGCGTGCGCATCAGCACCGGCCGCTCGTGCGCCAGCCCGAGCACCGCGTCCACCGCCCTGGCGAGCAACTCCCGCCCCTGCGGCGGGGCGGGCTGCGGCGCCCGCTCCAGCGCTTCGCGGATGGTGCGGTGCATCAGCCGGTGCACGGCGGACTGGAGCAGCTGCCGCTTGCCGGGGAAGTAGTACGAGACCAGCCCGCGTGCCGTCCCGGCCCGGTCCGCGATGTGGCCCAGTGTCGTCGCCTCGTAACCGCGCTCGCCCACCAGGTCCACCGTCGCCTGGAGGATCCGCTCGCGCGAACGCCGACGCAATTCCTCATTGACCGACGGGCTGCGCGGGGACATCCTGTAACTCCTGCGTTGACTGGCTCTGAGCCAATATACTCAGCGCGCGTTCCGCACCCCCCTTTGCGAAGGGGGCGAGGGGACGGCTGTCCGCCTTGGGCGACGCGGGGGATCGTCCAAGGCGGACAGCGGGTGAAGGCCCCCGGAAGGTTTCCTTCCGGGGGCCTTCGTACGTGGCGGGACGGTACCCGGCGGGCGGCCGCACGTCAGCCGAGAAGGCCGAGCACCGGCAGCAGCCCGTCCGGGCGGTCCGCCGCCGCAAGCGCGTCGACGAAGTGGACCGCACACCCCAGCGCCGCCGCCCCGCCGTCGGCGTGCCGGTCGTCGCCCACCATCAGGGTGTGCGCGGGCTCCCGGCCCAGCGCCTCGCACGCCGTGCGGAACAGCCGGGGGTCCGGCTTCTGGACGCCGTGCTCGTACGACAGGACGTAGGCGTCGACGTACGGGTCCAGGCCGTGCTCCCGCAGCACCGGCCGCAGGTCCCAGCCGATGTTGCTGACCACGGCGACCCCGACACCCCGCGCGCGCAGTTCCCGCAGCACCTCCACGGCGTCCGGGTACGGCTGCCAGGCGGCCGGGGACATGTGGCGCTCGTACAGCGCGTCGTGCAGGGCGTCGTCCGGGAGGCCCACCTGCCGCGAGAGGCCCGTGTACGCGGCCCGGTGTCGCTCCGCACTCACGTCGCGGGTCGCCCACAGCCCGGCCAGTGCCGGCGGGACCCGCAGCGGCGGGGCGCCGCCGGGCAGCGCGCCCGCGCTCTCCAGGAGGGTCGCGTACCGGTCCAGCTCCTGCGCGGGGACGGACGGGAGGCGGTCGCCGAGCACCGCACCCACCCAGGCGCGCGTGGACTCGATGCGCAGCAGCGTGCCGGAGAAGTCGAACAGCACCGCTTCGGTCGTCATGGCGTCGATCATGCCCGCGGTGCCGCCCGGTACGCGTGCAGAGCCGCCGCGAACAGCACCAGGGCAGCCCCCAGCAGCCAGCCCGCGAGTACGTCGCTGAACCAGTGCACGCCCAGGAACACCCGGGTGAAGCCGACGCCCGCCACCGACACCACCCCCGCGGCCCGTAGCCAGGCACGGGCCGCACGCCCCGCCCCGTGCAGCCGCAGGAGCCACAGGAGCAGACCGAAAGTGACCGCCGCTGTCATCGCGTGACCGGAGGGGAAGGCGGCGTAATGAGCGGAATCGACCGGATCCGGCCACTGCGGACGCTCGCGCCCGACCACGAACTTGAGGAGCTGCTGGACGCACGCGGCCACCAGGCCCGTCACCGCCAGGCACAGGGCGAGCGCCCGTTCGCCACGCCGCAGCAACCAGACGAAGACCACCGCCAGCACCGCTCGCATCGCCCACGGGTCCCACACCCAGTCGGAGAGGATCCGGTTGACGCGGGTCGCTTCCGGAGAGTCCACCGCGACGCCGTGCAGGCCGTCGGCGATCCGGCCGTCGAGAGCCAGCAGCGGACCCCAGCCGAGGACCACCAGGGCGAGCAGCACGGCGGACAGAGCGGCGAGAAGGGCGCCCGCGAGGAGCACCGGCGAGCGGGCGGGCGGCAGGGGTCCGGGAGAGGGCATGGGGTGATCCTTGCCGACCCGCGGCCGGTCAAGCCCCTCGAACGCGCCCGGCCCGGCCGGCGAGGGCCGGGTCCTGCTGCCCGATGGCCGCTATCCGAGAGCGCTGAGACCCGGCACGAAGGCCACCACCAGCGGAACGGCGGGCACCAGCGCCCAGGCCGCGGTGAGCCGCAGCCGCCGGGCCGGGCTCAGCCTGGGCACGGGGGCCAGCAGCCGGTTCACCCGCTGCGGCAGGCCGTTGTCCGGTGTGGCGCACGGTCCGAACACCCCCCGGTCCTCGTTCAGTTCGACCAGCGCCAGCGCCGTCGTCAACCGGCCGAAACGCTTGGACGCCATGTCGTCGGCGGCCAGTTCGACCAGCCGGTGCATCTCGTCGCGGAAGACGGCGAACACCGGGATCTGCGGGAAACCGCCCGCCAGCGCGCCCGCACAGTGCAGCAGCCAGTCGTGCCGGGCCCGTGCGTGGCCCTGCTCGTGCGCCACCACTGCGTCCAGCTGACGCCCCTTGAGCCTGCGCAGTGCCGCCGTGGTGATGACCAGCCTCGGCTTCGTGCCGGGCAGCCACCGGACGTCGGGCCGCTCGCCCTCCAGGACCACCAGACGGTCCCCGCCCGGACCCTCCCCGGGCAGGGCGGGCGCACGCACCAGGAGTTCCGCACGGTGCTGCCTGCGCCGCACGTGCGCCCGGTGGATCTCACGGGTCAGCATCGCGCCCGTCCACACACCGCAGCCCGCCAGCACGACCGCGAGGACGGCCGACCACGGGCCGTAGGCGCCCAGCGCGTACGCCTCGACGACTCCGTGCGGCGCCGACGCGAAGACGTGCCCCCGTACCAGCTGCCAGGCGGCCGCCGCGCTGAACGTCATCGCGAGCGCGAAGCACAGGAGCACCGCGACCACCACGCACTGCCACATCCACAGCGCGACCACGGGTTCCCGCTCCCGCCAGTCGGTGGACGCGAGCAGGCGTGGAGCCGTGACGGCGGTCACCAGACCGAGCAGCAGCAGCGCCAGGGAGACCATCATGGGCCCAGCCTATGAGGAGCCCGCTGCCCAGGGGTATGTCCCCGGCCCGCTAAGTGACGTACGACTCATCCGGTGCGTCGCCCCTCATAGGGACAGCAGCATGGTGAGCATCGCCAGGGCCATGGACAGTCGGCAGGCGAGCGCCAGTTCGGGGCGGGCGCCCCAGTACAGGACCCCGGCGGACGGGGCCGGTCCGCTGTTCGTCGCGCCCGCCACCGTCGCCACCGGGACGAGCCGTGCGCCCACCCGCAGCACGTACACCGCGTAGTACGTCAGCAGAGCCCCGGTGAGCAGCGGTACCCCGCCCGCCGACACGGCGCCGTGCCCCGCGTGGCCCGCGGAGCCGGCCGGGCCCGGCGCCATGGCCACCGCCATGTAGACCATGGCCACCGAACCGATCAGATGGTGCGCGTGAGGAGCGTTGCGCAGCCCGCCCCGCGTCCACCACAGGGCCCGCAGCGCCGCGCCGCCGAACACCGCGGCGTACACCGCCCAGCTCCAGGCGGGCGGCGCGAACACGGCGGCGGGCACCGCCATCGCCGCCATCCCGAGCCCCATCAGCGCCTCGCCGCGGGCCGTTCCGCGCTCCTGCGCGGGTCCGCTGCGCATCCACAGCAGGCAGTACGCACTCGTCACCCCGCACAGTGCCACCAGCAGCCAGCCGGACATCGCCGGTCCGTGCACGGCGTACCTCCCCGTTCACTTCCACCACGACGTGTCGACAGGTCGAGGAGTCGATGCCCGCGATGGCCGGGGCGCACGCACGCGCAACGGCACACGGGGGGAGCACGGGGCCGCGCTAGGGTCGGACGGACACACCGGCCGCCGCGCGCGGCCGACCGCAGCGCCGCAGCACAGGCACAGTCAGAGGGGCACCTCCGCCATGGACACCACTTCGCGCCCGGCCGCCGGGAAACTCGTCTTCCGTGACGCCGTGGAGGCCGATGTCGCCGCACTCGTCGCGCTCATCGAGTCGGCCTACCGCGGGGACAGCAGCCGTACGGGGTGGACCACTGAGGCCGACCTCCTCGAAGGCCGGCGCACCGACCCCGAGAGCGTCCGCACCGTCGTCGAGGACCCGCGCAGCCGGCTGCTCACCGTCGCGCGCGACGGTGAGCTCATCGCCTGCTGCCAGCTCGAACACCGAGGACAAGCCGCCTACTTCGGGATGTTCGCCGTACGGCCCGGCCTCCAGGGCGGTGGCGTCGGCAAAGCCGTCATCGCGGAGGCCGAACGTCTCGCCGTGCGGAGCTGGGGCGTGCGGGAGATGCACATGACGGTGATCTCGGTGCGCGAGGACCTCATCGCTTGGTACGAGCGCCGCGGTTACCGCCGTACGGGAAGGATGACGCCCTTCCCGTACGGGGACGAGCGTTTCGGCGTTCCGCAGCGCGACGACCTCGCGTTCGAGCTGCTCCTCAAGGAACTCTGAGACGCCCCACGGTTCCGGGGCACCGGCCGGGAGACCCCCGGCCCCGAGGGCGGGGGCTCAGGCCATGAAGCGGCCGGTGCGGCGGATCTCCGGGAAGTCCGTGGTCACTCCGTCCAGCTCCAACGCGTGTGCGAGGCGCAGCTCGTCCGGGGTGTTCACCACCCAGCCGATCACCGCCAGCTTCTCGGTGCGGGCCCGGCGGACGGTCTCCAGGGTGAGCCGCTGAATGTCCAGGACGACGGCGCCCGCCCCTGCCGCCAGCGCCCGGTCGATCACCTCGGGCCCGTAGAACTCGGCGACCAGCCCGGTCCGCACCCCGGGCACCAGTGACGAGATGTGCGTGAGTGCCTCGTCGTGGAACGACAGGACCTCGACGCGCTCCACCAGGGCGCGCCGGTGCATCACCTCGGCCAGGGTCCGGGCGGCGGCCACGTCCTTGATCTCCGCCTGGAGCGGCGCGGAGACGGCGTCCAGGACCTCCTCGAAGAGGGGGACGCGCTGGCCGCCGCCCGCGTCGAGGGCGCGCAGCTCGGCGAGGGTGAGCCCGGCGATCGCACCGTGCCCGTCCGTGGTCCGGTCGACGTCGGCGTCGTGCATGACGACGAGCGCGCCGTCCTTGCTCAGATGCAGATCGAGTTCGATGACGTCCATGCCCGCCTGCTGGGCACGGACGAAGGAGCTGAGGGTGTTCTCGGGCTCGACACCCATGACTCCGCGATGACCGATGGTGAGGAACTGCACGGCGATCTCGCTTCCGTCGACGGCGGCTGGCGGCTCACAGCGAGATTAGCGGCCCGCCTCCGCAACGGAACCCGTGCGGCGGACGGAACCGGAGTCGTGGAACTGGGTGCCCGCGATTCCCAGGATGAGACCGGTGGCGAGGGCGGCGAACAGGACGGCACGCATGCTCAACGGGAACAGCTCCAGGCGAAGGGGGGAGGGGCGGGCGTACGCGCAACAGCGTGCGACCGTCCTACCCCCGGCCGACGCCGGGACAGCTCTCCCTCACTCGTCCGTGGGCGCGGGCCCGACCGGGATTGACGCCTCGCGACCGGAGCCGCGCGGGAGAAGAGGCGAGCGCGCCGTGGGGCGGGAAGCAGCAGGACAGTTGTGTCGCGCGGTGACGGACGCCGCAGTCATCGCCGCGTCCCCGATGTCACGCAGGAAGACTTCCGGTGATCTGGGGGGTGGCGCAGGATAATTTGTCCCAGGCCCTCTTGTGCGGAAGAACCATGCGCGGATACGGTTTCTTGACGCGAGGTTCTCCCGTGAAGGAAGTGACATGACGCAAAATCTGATGCAGGACATTGCTGGTGGAGGCATAGCGGAGGCCTCGCGGGTGATCGACCACCCGGCCTGGAGCGTGCTCAAGGGTGCGGTCGAGGAGATCCGGCCCTGGCAGTCCGCCGACGGATCCATCGACTTCGACGCCGAGGGCGCCCCGGCCCGGCCCGCCGCCGAGGCCGTGCTCGGCCGCGTGACCGACGCCGTCGAGGAGCTGTCGCCGCTGCTGCCGCACGACGCCGCCTACCACCGGGCCCTCGTCGCCGACCTGCGCGCATGGGCGGACGGCGGCTTCGCCGTCCCCGACTTCCTGGACTCGCTGCTCGCCTTCCAGCCCGCCCGGTCGCGTGCCGACGGCCGCCAGCACCTCGTGGTCTTCCCGATGTACACGCAGAACGGCAACCCGGACCGCAACCTCGAAGCCGTCGTGCTGCGCATGGTGTGGCCGGAGTGGCTGGCGGAGCTGGAACGCACCCGCTACGACAACCCGCTCTTCTGCGGCATCACGTTCGAGGACTTCACCGCGGGCTACGACACCAACTCGGCCGTGCTCTTCCCCGAGACGATCGCCGTGCGCGAAGCGCCGGAACGTTTCACCTGGGGCGGCATCTTCTGCGACCGCGAGGCGGCCCGTTTCCGCAGGGTGACCGAGGAGGCCGTGCGCGTCCTGGGTCTCGAACTGCCCGACGACATCCGCGAGATGGTCGCCGACCAGGACCGCTGCCAGCAGGCGTTCGTCCTGTGGGACATGGTGCACGACCGCACGCACAGCCACGGCGACCTGCCCTTCGACCCGTTCATGATCAAGCAGCGGCAGCCGTTCTGGATGTACGGGCTCGAAGAGCTGCGCTGCGACCTCACCGCCTTCAAGGAGGCCGTGAAGCTGGAGGCCGACGGCGTCTCCCAGGGCCGTGACGTGCAGTACGCGGTGCTCTTCGACCGGATGTTCCGCTTCCCGGTCACCGGCGAGCGCGTCCGCAACTACGACGGACTCGGCGGCCAGCTCCTCTTCGCGTACCTGCACAAGCACGACGTGCTGCGCTGGACCGACAACACCCTCAAGATCGACTGGGAGCGGGCCCCGCAGGTCACCAACCAGCTCTGCGGCGAGATCGAGGAGCTGTACCGGGCGGGCATCGACCGCCCGAAGCTGGTGCACTGGTTCGCCGCGTACGACCTGGTCTCCACCTACCTGGCACCGCACCCGGGATCGCGCTGGGCCAAGGGTCCGGACGCGCTGGACCTGTCGCTGCCGCCGCGGAAACTGGTCGACGACGTGCTTCCTGACGAGTTTCCGCTGAGCATGTTCTATGAGGCGCTTTCCAAGAAGCTCAAGTCCGTGATCGCCTCCACCAAGGGGATTCGCGCGGCGAGCGCCGAGCGGGTGGCCGCATGAGCCCCCGCGCCGAGGAGGCGACTGTCATGACCCCGATCGACACCCCCGAGGGCGCCCTGGACGGAGCCGTCATCGCGGTCGCCGGAGCGGCCGGACCGGCCGGGCGCGCCACGCTGCTGCGGCTCGCGGAGGCCGGTGCCACCGTCGTCGGCGCGGACGCCGACGTGGCACGGCTCGCGGAGGCCGTGGACGCCGCGCGGTACGCGCACGGCGGTGCCACGGTCATCGGCGAGACCGTCGACCTGCTCGACCTCGACGCCACCCGCGCATGGGCGGCGAAGACGGAGAAGGAGTTCGGCCGGATCGACGGGATGGTGCACCTCGTCGGCGGCTGGCGCGGTTCCGCCACCTTCGCGGAGACCGACCTCGCCGACTGGGACCTCCTGGAGAAGCTGCTGATCCGCACCGTGCAGCACACCTCGCTCGCCTTCCAGGACGGACTCCAGCGCAGCGACCGCGGCCGCTATCTGCTGATCAGCGCGGCCGGCGCGTCGAAGCCGACTGCGGGCAACGCCGCCTACGCCGCTTCCAAGGCCGCCGCCGAGGCGTGGACGCTCGCCCTGGCCGACGCCTTCCGCAAGGCGGGGGGCGAGGACGGGCCGCACAGTGCGGCTGCCATCCTGGTGATCAAGGCACTGGTGCACGACGCGATGCGCGCCGAGCGCCCGAATGCGAAGTTCGCGGGTTTCACCGACGTCAAGGATCTGGCCGAGGCCGTCGCCGGCGTCTGGATGCGGCCCGCCGCCGAAGTGAATGGACAGCGCCTGTGGCTGACCCCCAAGCCGTGACCGTGACGGACACGGACGCCGTGACCACGACGACCACCACGGTGACGACCACGACCACCACCTCCGTGACCGGCCCGGCGAACCCGCCCAGGACCGACGCCCGCCGCCACCACGACCCCTCGGTACGGGGCTTCGCCAGCGACAACTACGCGGGCGCGCACCCCGAGGTGCTGGCGGCCCTCGCCCTCGCCAACGGCGGCCACCAGGTCGCGTACGGCGAGGACGACTACACCGCGCACCTCCAGCAGGTGGTGCGCGGCCACTTCGGCCCGTCGGCGGAGGCGTTCCCGGTCTTCAACGGCACCGGCGCCAACGTGGTGTGCCTCCAGGCGCTCACCGACCGCTGGGGCGCGGTGATCGCCGCCGAGAGCGCGCACATCAACGTCGACGAGGGCGGCGCCCCGGAGCGGATGGGCGGGCTCAAGCTGCTGACCGTCGCCACCCCGGACGGCAAGCTCACCCCCGAACTCATCGACCGGCAGGCCTGGGGCTTCGACGACGAACACCGTGCCATGCCCCAGGTCGTCTCGATCACCCAGAACACCGAGCTCGGCACCGTCTACACGCCGGACGAGATACGGGCGATCTGTGACCACGCGCACCAGCACGGCATGAAGGTCCACCTCGACGGGGCGCGGATCGCCAACGCCGCCGCCTCCCTGGACGTGCCCATGCGCGCCTTCACCAACGCCGTCGGCGTCGACATGCTGTCGTACGGCGGTACCAAGAACGGCATGCTGTTCGGCGAGGCCGTGATCGTCCTGAACCCGGACGCCGTGCGGCCGACGGCGATGAAGCGGCTGCGCAAGTCCTCGATGCAGCTCGCCTCGAAGATGCGCTTCGTGTCGGTACAGCTGGAGGCGCTGCTCGCCAAGGACCTGTGGCTGCGCAACGCCCGGCACGCCAACGCGATGGCCCAGCGGCTCGCCGCGGGCGTGCGCGGCGTCGACGGCGTGGAGATCCTCCACGAGGTGCAGGCGAACGCGGTCTTCGCCCGGCTGCCGCACGAGGTGAGCGAGCGGCTGCAGAAGCGCTTCCGCTTCTACTTCTGGGACGAGGCCGCCGGCGACGTGCGCTGGATGTGCGCCTACGACACGACGGAGCAGGACGTGGACGCGTTCGTCCAGGCGCTGAAGGAGGAGGCGGGGCGCTGAGCAACCCGCCCCAGGCAATGCATAGGTATGCGACCGACCGAAAACATATTGACTCCGGTCGGTCGCATTCCTATGCTCCTGCGCCATGGAACTGCTCCAGGAAGTCGCCGACCTGTCCGCCTACTTGGCGGCCGACGAGGCCATCGACCACCGCCACCCCCTCGTGCGCGGCACCGCCGCACGCCTCGCCGGGCAGGTCGCGGATTCGCCTGCGTACGCCCATGCGGCCTTCGAGTACGTGCGGGACGAGATCCCGCACTCCGCCGACTCCGGGGACCCGCGCGTCACCTGGCGCGCCTCGGACGTCCTGGCGAAGCGCACCGGGATCTGTCACGCCAAGGCGCACGCGCTCGCCGCGCTGCTGCGTGCCGAGGACATCCCCGCCGCGCTGTGCTACCAGCGGCTGGAGTACGACGGGGCGGGCGGCTGTTGTCTGCACGCCCTGGTCGCCGTGCGGCTCGGCGGCGCCTGGCACCGGCAGGACTGCCGCGGAAACAAGGAGGGCGTCGACGCGCGGTTCTCGCTCGACGGGGAGCGCCTGGCGTTCGTACCGGACGAGGGGCGCGGCGAGCGGGACCATCCGACCCTGTACGCCGCACCCCTTCCCGGTGTGCTCCGCGTCCTGCGAAAGGCCCCGGACCGCTCGCGGCTCTGGGAGGCGCTGCCCGACGCGCTCTGAGGTCCGGCGGCGGGGACCGGAGCTCCTCGACCGGCCCGGGGGATCAGCTCGCCTCGCGCACCTGTGCCGGGGTCGGCGCGCTGCCGCCCAGGTGGGCCGGGACCCACCAGGTGTCCTTCTCGTCCTTCGGGCGCACCGGATAGGCGCGCTGCGCGGCCTCCAGCAGCTCCTGGACGCGCTCGCGCAGCCGCCGGGTGATGGCGCCCGCGTACTCCTCCGGGGGCGCTTCCACGGGCTTGCCCACACGGATGGTGACCGGGATGTGGTTGCGGCCGAAGTTGCGCGGCCTGCCCTTTGTCCAGATGCGCTGGGTGCCCCAGACGGCCATCGGGATCAGCGGCACCCCGGCCTCCTGCGCCAGGCGGGCGGCGCCGGACTTGAAGCTCTTCAGCGTGAAGGACTCGGAGATCGTCGCCTCCGGGAAGACGCCGATGATCTCACCCGAGCGCAGCGAGTCCAGTGCGTGCTTGTACGCGTTCTCACCCTGCTTGCGGTCCACCGGGATGTGCTTCATGCCGCGCATCAGCGGGCCCGAGACCTTGTGCCGGAAGACCGACTCCTTCGCCATGAAGCGCACCAGGCGCTTCTGCGGCAGTGCGGCGAGACCGTTGAACACGAAGTCGAGGTAGCTGATGTGGTTGCTGACCAGCACTGCCCCGCCCGAGCGGGGGATGTTCTCAGAACCCTGGGTGTCGATCTTCAGGTCGAGCGCCTTGAACAGGGTGCGCGCGGCGCCGACGACCGGCCGATAGACGAGTTCTGCCATGACGGGGACCCTTCTCTGACCGGGGAGGGCTCGCCCGGTACGAAAGTTACGCTGCCGTAGGTTTTCGGCGTTGGGCAGATCGTGCCCCATGAGCGGCCCAGTAGCCAGTCCCCTGGTACCCAATCTGCGAGATTCTCATCACGTCCCGCGCGCCCCGGCGCGTGCCCTGACCTGCTGCGAGCTGTTCGAACGCGGGACGGCGACCGGGAATGGCGGCGCGGGGGCCGCACGCTGCACACTGTGACAAGACGTGAGTAAGGGGAGGGTGAAATATGCCGGAACGGGATGCCGTCGAGCGGCTCGGCAGCGCCGAGCTGGGCGTCGAACCGGGGGAGCGGGCGACCCTCGTCCAGTTCTCCAGCGCGTTCTGCCAGCCCTGCCGGGCCACCCGCAGGATCCTCGCCGACGTGGCCGCGATGGTCGACGGCGTCACCCACGTCGAGATCGACGCGGAGGAACGGCTCGCCCTCGTACGGGAACTGGACGTCCGGCAGACCCCCACCGTCCTCGTCCTCGACCGGCACGGCCGGATCGTGCGCCGCGCGGTGGGACAGCCACGCCGGGCGGACGTCATCGCGGCGCTCGGCCGGGCGGTCGACCAGGCACCCCGCACCCCTCCCCCGAAGGCGCACGGGTGACGCGACGTGATCAATCTCCCAGCCTGCGCCGCCTCCCGCACTTGACGGTGCACGCCCCCGATCGTCAGGGTGACGTCATGCCCCCGGATCCCCTTCTGTACGGGCGGGCCCACGTCGACCTGGCCCGCAACGCGAGTGCGCGCTGTCCCGGTGTCTGAGCAGCAACGGACGCGACGACCGCACCCCCCGCACCCGCCGAAGGACAACTCCGTGACGCCCCAGTCCGCCCCCGCGCCCGACGTCGCCGCCCCGCGGCCGGCGAGGCCCGGCCCCCAGGCGGGACCCGAGCTGCTCCGCTCGGTCTTCCGGCAGCACGCCGCGGGGGTCGCCGTGATCACCGCCGCGGGCCGCGATCTGCGCCCCGTCGGATTCACCGCCACCTCTCTCAGTTCCGTCGCCGCACAACCCCCGCTGATCTCCTTCGGGGTGGGCACCGGATCCTCCAGCTGGCCCGTGCTCTCCGAGGCCGAGCACATCGGCGTACACGTGCTCGGAGAGGATCAGGAGGCGCTCGCCGCGACGTTCGCGCGCAGCGGCGCCGATCGGTTCGGCGCGCCCACCCGGTGGCGGACGGGGCCCGAGGGGGTGCCCGTCCTCGACGGGGTGCTCGCGTGGCTGGTGTGCCGGGTGGTGGCCCGGGTGCCCGCGGGAGATCATCGCCTCGTGCTCGCCGAGGCCGTCGCGGGAAACCCCTCGGCGGATCCTTCGGGGCGGGGGCGGCCCCTGCTCTACCACCAGGGGCGCTTCAACGCCCTGCGCGACTGAGAGTTCCCGGAAACAGGCGTGTGTCGGCGATTGCACAGCGTCGGCAAGGTCACAGTTCGAAGCGCTTGCCTACGGGGAACGCTCTGGATGTACTGACGAGTAATATTCGAGTCGGAGCGCAACCCGCCCCGACCGGAAACCGCCCCTTCAGGCGCCTATGCTGCCTGCAACGAGGCAGCCGACAAATAGACGATGCAGTAGGAGAGCCGGCGTGAGCTTGAGGATCGTTGTCTGTGTGAAGTACGTGCCCGACGCCACCGGCGACCGGCACTTCGCCGATGACCTGACGGTCGACCGCGACGATGTCGACGGTCTGCTGTCGGAGCTCGACGAGTACGCGGTCGAGCAGGCGCTCCAGATCGCCGACGAGGCCGACGACGCGGAGATCACCGTGGTGACGGTGGGCCCCGAGGACGCCAAGGACGCGCTGCGCAAGGCGCTGTCCATGGGTGCCGACAAGGCCGTCCACGTCGAGGACGACGACGTCCACGGCAGTGACGTCATGGCGACCTCGCTGGTGCTCGCCAAGGCCGTCGAGAAGACCGGTTACGACCTGGTCATCACCGGCATGGCGTCCACCGACGGCGTCATGGGCGTCCTCCCGGCGATCCTGGCCGAGCGCCTGGGCGTTCCGCAGGTCACCCTGCTCTCCGAGGTCAAGGTCGAGGACGGTGTCGTCAAGGGCCGCCGCGACGGCGACGCCGCGAGCGAGCAGCTGGAGGCCTCCCTGCCGGCGCTGGTCTCGGTGACGGACCAGTCGGGCGAGGCCCGCTACCCGTCGTTCAAGGGCATCATGGCCGCCAAGAAGAAGCCGGTGGAGTCCCTGGACCTCGGCGACCTGGACCTGGACGCCGAAGAGGTCGGCCTCGAAGGCTCCTGGACCGCCGTCGACTCCGCGGACAAGCGTCCCGAGCGCACCGCGGGCACGATCGTCAAGGACGAGGGCGAGGGCGGCAAGCAGCTGGCCGAGTTCCTCGCGGGCCAGAAGTTCATCTAGCGGCCGGGGTCCGGGGCCACGCCCCGGACCGGCACATCTGAGCGCCCGTCCCCTTCCCCGTTTCTTCGCACTCGCAGGAGAGCATTCCCATGGCTGAAGTTCTCGTCTACGTCGACCACGTGGACGGTGCCGTCCGCAAGCCCACCCTGGAGCTGCTGACGCTCGCCCGCCGCATCGGCGAGCCCGTCGCGGTCTTCCTCGGGGCCGGTGGCGCCGCCGCCGCCGCCGTGCTCGGCGAGCACGGCGCGACCCGCGTCCTGACCGCCGAGGCCGCCGAGTTCGGCGACTACCTCGTCGTCCCGAAGGTCGACGCCCTGCAGGCCGCGTACGACGCCGTCTCCCCGGCCGCCGTGCTGGTCCCGTCCTCCGCCGAGGGCAAGGAGATCGCGGCCCGTCTCGCGGTCCGCATCGGCTCGGGCATCATCACCGACGCCGTCGACCTGGAGGCAGGCGACGAGGGTCCGGTGGCCACGCAGGCCGCGTTCGCCGCCTCGTACACCACCAAGTCCCGCGTCTCCAAGGGCGTTCCGGTCATCACCGTGAAGCCGAACTCGGCCCCGGTCGAGGCCGCCCCGGCCGCCGGCGCCGTGGAGGCCCTGTCGGTCACCTTCTCCGACGCCGCCAAGGGCACCAAGGTCGTCTCGCGCACCCCGCGCGAGTCCACCGGCCGTCCCGAGCTGACCGAGGCCGCGATCGTGGTCTCCGGCGGCCGTGGCGTCAACGGCGCCGAGAACTTCGCGGTCATCGAGAAGCTCGCCGACTCGCTCGGTGCCGCGGTCGGCGCCTCCCGCGCCGCCGTCGACGCCGGCTGGTACCCGCACTCCAGCCAGGTCGGCCAGACCGGCAAGTCGGTCTCCCCGCAGCTGTACATCGCCTCGGGCATCTCCGGCGCGATCCAGCACCGGGCCGGCATGCAGACCTCGAAGACGATCGTCGCCGTCAACAAGGACGCCGAGGCTCCGATCTTCGACCTGGTCGACTACGGCGTGGTCGGCGACCTCTTCGAGGTCGTCCCGCAGCTCACCGCGGAGGTCGAGTCGCGCAAGGGCTGACCTGCACTTCTCGTACGACTCGGGGCCGCACGGTGTTCTCACCGGGCGGCCCCGAGCCGTCTCCGCGGCCGGTGAAGGGGAACCATTGACGTGGATCACGGTGGGCCATTAACTTCACTATGCGGATTGTTGATTCCGTGAAGCGGAAAACTGGAGGGTTGAGATGGGTCAGCAGGAGAAGGTGGCGACGAGCCTCACCGGCGCGGTCAGCGAGGGGATCAGCGCCTCCCTCGCACCGGTCGACGCGGAGCTGGCCCGCCGCTACCCCGGAGACCCCGGCACCCGGCAGCCCGTCCACACCGTCTACGTACCCGGCAACCTCTACGAGGCGGGCACCCTCCGCTCCTGGGGCGACCAGGCGCTCGCGATGCTCGACGAGCACGCCCCGGACGCCGCCTCGTTCGCCGCCGTGCTCGGCCTGGACGCCTCCCTCGCGGACGCCGTGTACGACAGGGTGCGGGCCAAGCTGGAGCGCGAGCCGATCGAGGACCTGCGCATCGACTTCGAGGACGGCTACGGCGGCACGCCCGCCGACGAGGACGGCGACGTCGCCCGAACGGCCCGGCTGGTGGCCGAGGCGTACGCGAACGGCACGGCCGCCCCGTACACGGGCATCCGCATGAAGTGCTTCGAGGCCGCCGTGCGCGACCGGGGCATCCGCACCCTCGACGTCTTCCTGAGCGAACTGATGGCGGCCGGCGGACTCCCCGACGGCCTGGTCCTCACCCTCCCCAAGGTGACCTACCCCGAGCAGGTCACCGCCATGGTGCGGCTCGTCGAGGCGTTCGAGAAGGCGCACGGACTGGACGCGGGCCGGATCGGGTTCGAGATCCAGATCGAGACCAGCCAGTCCATCCTGGGCGCCGACGGCACCGCCACCGTCGCCCGCATGATCGACGCAGCCGAGGGCCGCGCCACCGGACTGCACTACGGCACCTTCGACTACAGCGCCTGCGTCGGCGTCAGCGCCGCCTACCAGGCCAGCGACCACCCGGCCGCGGACCACGCCAAGGCGGTCATGCAGGTCGCCGCGGCGGGCACCGGGGTCCGGGTCTCCGACGGCTCCACGAACGTCCTGCCGGTCGGCTCCACCGAGAAGGTCCACGACGCCTGGCGTCTGCACTTCGGCCTCACCCGCCGCGCCCTGGCCCGCGCGTACTACCAGGGCTGGGACATGCACCCCGGTCACCTGCCGACGCGTTACGCGGCCGTCTTCGCCTTCTACCGCGAGGGCTTCGAGCAGGCCGCCGCCCGCCTCGCCGCGTACGCCAACCAGCTCGGCGGCGACATCGCCGACGAGCCCGCCACCGCCAAGGCGCTCGCCGGCTACCTGCTGCGCGGCATCGACTGCGGCGCCCTCGACACCGCCGAGGTCGCCCGCCTCACCGGCCTCACCCGCGCCGACCTGGACTCCTTCGCCTCCCCGCGCCGCGGAGACCTCACGGCAACGGCTTCGTAACCCCGCCCCGCCCCGCGCCCGGCCGTCACCGCTGCCCCGTACTCTGTTCGCAACCACATTGGGCGTAACGGATCGGGGCAGTGGTGGCTACGGGGGAGAACGAGCGGCTGGCCGGCCGCTACCGCGTGATCGAGCAGCTCGGCCGCGGCGGCATGGGCGTCGTCTGGCGGGCCGTCGACGAGGTGCTCGGCCGCGAGGTCGCCGTCAAGGAACTGCGCGCGTACAACGACGCCTCCGCCCCCGAACTGGCCGATCTGCGGGTACGGATGCAGCGCGAGGCCAGGGCCGCCGCCCGGGTCCGCCACCCCGGAGTCGTCGCCGTCCACGACGTCGCCGACCACGAGGGCCGCCCCGTCATCGTGATGGAGCTCGTCGACGGCCCGTCCCTGGACGCCGTGCTGACCGAGAAGGGCCTCCTGGATCCGCACGAGGCCGCAGCCCTGGGAGCCAGGGTGCTGGAGGCGCTCGGCGCCGCCCACCGCGTCGGCGTCCTGCACCGCGACGTGAAGCCGGGCAACATCCTGCTCGACGAGAGCGGCCGGATCGTCCTCACCGACTTCGGCATCGCCGCCATGGACGACCCGGGCGACGGCTCCACCACCCACCTCACCCGCAGCGGCGAACTGGTCGGCTCCCTCGACTACCTGGCACCCGAGCGCGCCCAGGGCCAGGAGCCGGGCCCCGCGTCCGACGTCTGGGCGCTCGGCGCCACGCTGTACACGGCCGTCGAGGGCGGCTCGCCCTTCCGCCGTACCTCGACCTGGTCGACGCTGACCGCCATCGTCGTCGACCCGCTCCCGGAGCCCGTGCGCTCCGGGCCGCTCGGTCCCGTACTGCAACGGCTCATGAGCAAGGACCCCGCCCAGCGGCCCGACGCCGTCGAGGCGGCGCGACTGCTGACCGCGATCGCCGGGGCGGGCCCGGCCGGGCCCGCCCCGCGCTCCGCGCACGAAGCGACCGGCCCGCACGCGCAACAGCCCCCGTCGCAGGGCGCCTTCGGCCCCGCCGTGCCCCCGGCCGCCGCGACCGGAACGCCCGCCCCGGCTCCGTACCTCCCACCGGCACCGGGCTTCGGACCGCCCGCCCCGCCCCCTCCCGGCGACTACGGCCCGGGGCAGGGCCGCCACGGCACGGGAGCGCACCCGGCCGCGCACCCCTCGTTCGCGACCGGGCCGAGGCACCTCACGGAGGACCCGGGCCACCTCACCGGGCCGACGCCCTCCGCCGGACCACAGGACCGGGCGGCCCACGCGACCGCCGCCGTCGCCACATCCGGAGGCGGTGGTCGGCGCGGGCGGGCGGCCCCCGCCGGCAGGGCCTCCGGCGCCCGGCGCAAGGCACTCGTGGCGTCGGGCGTCGCCGCGGTGCTGGTGACCGGTGCGGGAGTGACGTACGCCCTGGGCGACCGGGGCAGCGCACAGCAGACGGCGGGCAGCCCCGCGGCGAAGAGCTCACAGGCGGCCGACACGCCGCACGCGGACGGCCTGCCCGCCATCGAATCGCTGCCGACCGACGCCGCACAGAAGACCGCCGCGCCCACGTCCACCGGGAAGGACAAGGGCAGGGAGGCAGGCCGGAAGACGCCCACGCCCACCCCGGGCGGCACGAAGCCCGGCTCTCCGTCCAGCGGCACCGACGACGCGGGCAGCGGGGGCGGCACGGGCGCCAGGACGGCCGACAACGGCTCAGCGGGCGCCGACCCCGCAGGAGGGGCGGCCGGGTCGCCCGGCAAAGGAACGGCGGCGGGCGGCAGCGCGGGAGGCGCCGCCGCGACCGGGGGCGGCAACCCGCCCCCGCAGCCGCCCCCCGCGGCGCCGGTCTGCCAGGGCATCGGGGCCGGGAAGTACAACTGCGAGGTCTGGCGGACCTCCGACTCGATCCGCGCGAACGGCGAGCGGGCGGGCACCCTCAACGCCGGCACCAACTACTTCTACTGCCAGGCCGACCTCGGCCGCCGCGTCACCTACGGCAACTGGACGAACGTCTGGTGGGCCAGGACCGACGACGACAACGGCAACACGGGGGTGTACGTCAGCGTCGTCTACCTCAAGGGCGGCGACAACGACCGGCCGTTGCCCGGCCTGCCCACCTGCTGAGCCGCCCGGCACGGTCACCACGCTCACCCGTGGCCGGGCCCCGGCGGGATCTCGCCCGAGCCGCGCGGCACCAGGCGCGTCTCCAGCACCTCCTGCACCGGGGCTCCCCCCGCCCCGTCCAGCCGACGGAACAGCAGGTCGGCGGCCGTGCGGCCGAGCAGCGCCGCGTCCTGCGCGACAACCGTGACCCCGGGGTGCAGCAGATCGGCCAGTTCGAAGTCGTCGAACCCGACCAGGGCGACGGGGTGTTCGCGCCCCGCCAGCACCCGCACGACCGTGACCGTCACCCGGTTGTTGCCGGTGAAGATCGCGGTCACCGCCTCGTCCGCCGGGCCCGCCAGCATCGCCTCGGCGGCGGCCCTCACCCGCTCCGGTGCGGTGCTGCCGAGCGCCACCCACTCCTCGGCGACCGGAAGTCCGGCGTCCGCCATCGCGGCGTGGTAGCCGCGCAGCCGCTCGGTGGCGGTGTGGATGCGGGGCTGGTCGCCGATGAAACCGATCCGGCGGTGCCCGTGCGCGAGGAGGTGCGCCACGCCCGCGCGCGCCCCGCCGAAGCTGTCGGACCGTACGACGTCGGCCTCGATGCGTCCCGCCGGACGGTCCACGAACACGGTCGCGACCCCCGCCGCCATCTCGGGCTCCAGGTAGCGGTGGTCGTCGCCGGCCGGGATCACGATCAGCCCGTCCACCCGGCGGGCGCACAGGGCCAGCACCAACTCCTGTTCGCGGTCCGGGTCCTCGGCACTGGAGCCGTTGATGAGGAGGGCGCCGTGGGCACGGGCGACCTCCTCGACGGCCCGGTTCAGCGGCCCGTAGAACGGGTCGGCGAGGTCTTCGAGGACGAGGCCGATACTGGCGGTGCGGCCCTTGCGGAGCACCCGGGCGCTGTCGTTGCGGCGGAAACCCAGCGCGTCGATGGCCTCCCTGACACGCCGTTCGGTGTCCGGGGTGACACCCGACTCGGCGTTGACGACCCGGGAGACCGTCTTGAGGCCCACGCCCGCGCGGGCGGCGACGTCCTTCATGGTGGGCCGGTTCCCGTAGCGGCTCTGCGGTGGCACGGGGCGCCGGGACCCCCCTGCGGCGGAAGGGGGAGGAGCGGTGGTGTCGGCCACGGTGCGCTGTCCTTCGGTCGTCGGCGTGGGGGCGGGCCGCGGGGCGTCGCGGACGTCGCGTCGGCTCACGGCACAGAGCATAGGGCTCCCGCGCCTGGACAACGTTGTCAGGTATAGGGAGACTGGCGTGGCCCCGGATCTTCCCCGTTCCTCTTCTTCCCTGGAGTTGTACGCCGATGCACACCGAGTTCACCGACCTCGTCGCCGCGCTCGACATCGGCGGTACCAAGATCGCGGGTGCGCTGGTGGACGACACCGGCCGGATCCGCCTCAGGGCGCAGCGGCCGACGCCCGCGCAGGAGGACGGAGAGCGCGTGATGGCCGCGGTGGACGCGGTGCTCGCCGAACTGACGGCTTCTCCGCTGTGGTCCGAGGTGTCCGCCGTCGGCATCGGCAGTGCCGGCCCCGTCGACGCCGCCGCGGGTACGGTCAGCCCGGTCAACGTCCCCGGCTGGCGCGGCTTCCCGCTGGTCGCGCGGGTCCGGACGGCCGTCGGCGACCTTCCGGTGCGGCTGGTCGGCGACGGTGTCGCGATGACCGCCGCCGAGCACTGGAAGGGCGCCGCCCAGGGACACGACAACGCGCTCTGCCTGGTCGTCTCCACCGGCGTCGGCGGCGGGCTAATCCTGAACGGCCTTCCCCACCCCGGCCCCACCGGCAACGCGGGCCACATCGGGCACATCAGCGTCGACCTGGAGGGCGACCTCTGCCCGTGCGGCTCACGCGGCTGCGTCGAGCGCATCGCCAGCGGCCCCAACATCGCCCGGCGCGCCGCCGAGCAGGGCTGGCGCCCCGGCCCCGACGGCGACACCTCGGCCGCCGCCGTGGCCGCCGCGGCCCGCGCGGGCGATCCCGTCGCGCTCGCGTCGTTCGCCCGCGCGGCGCAGGCCCTGGCCGCCGGAATCGCCGCCACCGCCACTCTCGTCGAGGTGGACATCGCGGTGGTCGGCGGAGGGGTGGCGGGTGCGGGCGACGTCCTCTTCGAGCCGCTGCGGGCCGCGCTCGCGCAGTACGCCGCCCTGTCCTTCGTACGAGGGCTGAAGGCCGTGCCCGCCCGCATGGGCACCGATGCCGGTCTGGTGGGTGCGGCGGCCGCCGCACTGCTCGAAGGACGCGCGCGCGACGGCGGCAGCGGGCCGCGGTGAGCGCGCCGGGACGCGCTGCCTACCGGCCGTCGGCTCCCACCCGCAGCAGCGTCGTGCCGTGCGCGGGCACCGTCGCGGAGAGCGTGCCGGCGGACCGGACCTCCGTCTTGCGCCACAGGTCGCGCACCCGGTAGCCGGGGGCGTCGGGCAGACCGACGGCGGTGGCGGCGGTCGTGATGCGCTGCGGCTTGTCGCTCTCGTTGAACAGGGCCACGGCACGGCTGCCGTCCGCCAGTTCCTTGGCGACGACCCAGCGACCGCCCTCCGAGGAGACCACCGTGCCCTGCTTGCCGAGCGGGTCCTGGTCGACGGCGACGACCTCCCGGTTGGCGAGGATGTCGAAGGTCGCCCGGCCGGCCTTGCGCAGGTCGGTGCTGATGAACAGCGGGGCCGCCATGATCGACCACATGGAGAAGTGCGTGCGGTACTCCGTGTCGGTCATGCCGCCGTTGCCCACCTCCAGCAGGTCCGGGTCGTTCCAGCCGCCGGGACCCGCGTGCTCCGCCAGCCGCAGGTTCTCCTTCATGATCCCCAGCATGATCGGCCACTTGTCCTTGATGTCCCGGGTGGTGCGCCACATGTGGCCGACGTCCCGGCCCCACTCCCACGGCCGGTAGGAGCCCCATTCGCAGAGGCTGTAGAGGATGGGACGGCCGGTCCGGGCGGACGCGGCCTTCAGCGCGTCGCGCATGGTGGTGTACCGGAGCATGTGGTCGACGCCCTCGTTGTTGCAGTTGTCGTACTTGAGGAAGTCGACGCCCCACTCGGCGAACTGCTGCGCGTCGCTGTACTCGTGGTTCAGCGCGCCGGGCATGCCGACGCTGTCGCAGGTACGGGTGCCCGCGCTGCTGTAGAGGCCGAACTTCAGCCCCTTGGAGTGGACGTAGTCGGCGACCGCCTTGATCCCGTGGGGGAAGCGGACGGGGTCCGGCACCAGCTTGCCCGCGGCGTCGCGCTGCGGCTTCGCCCAGCAGTCGTCGAGATTGACGTACTCGTAGCCGGCCTCCTTGAGCCCCTTCGAGACGAAGAGGTCGGCGATGCCCTTGATCATGGCCTCGTTGAACTCGGCGCGGCAGTGGGTGGAGTTCCAGTTGTTGAAACCCATGGGCGGCGTGAGGGCCAGCGCTCCGGGGTGGGAGCCCGGGGCGGCGGCGGACGGATCCGCCCCCGAGGACGCCTCCGCGGCGGAGGACGGCGCCGGGACGCTCACCGCCCACAGCAGTCCGGCGGCGAGGGCCGCGGCCACCCCCGGGCGGGGCGCACGACGCGAGTGGCGGGGCGGGACCGGGCGACCGGACGAGGGATGCATGGAGAGTTCCTCCGTAGCGGCGGATGAACGCGACCGGCTCAGGAGAACACGGACGCCGCGGCGGTGCCCGCAGGCGGCCGGGCGTGTTCAGCCGCATCGACCGGACGGGCGGTCAGGGGTGGCGGGCGCCGAGCCCGGGTACGTTGAGCCCGGTGACCGTCGACGACGCACCCCTCACCGAAGCCCGTCTCCTCGCCCAGCGCCTCGGGCTGCAACCCCTGCCCGTGGAGGGAGGATTGTTCCGGCAGACCTGGGCGGGGCCGGCCGACGGAGCGGGGCGGCCCTCCGGCACGGCGATACTCGTCCTGCTCACCTCGGCCCCCGGAGACTTCTCGGCGCTGCACCGGCTGCCCGTCGACGAGATGTGGCACTTCTACCGCGGGGATCCGCTGGAGTTGCTGCTCCTGGCCCCCGACGGCACCGACCGGCTCGTACCGCTCGGAGATTTCACCCGGGGCGGCCCCGTGCAGTACCTCGTACGAGCGGGAACGTGGATGGGGGCGCGCGTGGCGCACGGCGGCGCGTGGTCGTTGTTCGGTACGACGATGGCTCCCGGCTTCCTGCCCGCGGACTACGAGGGCGGGGACGCGGAACGACTCGGCGCCCGCTATCCGCAACAGGCCGCCCGCATCCGGGAACTGTGCCGCGACGGAGCACCGCTCAGCATGATCCACGGCAAGAAGGGCAACGAGAGTGACGGAAATGCGTGAGGCGAACCCGCGGGACCTGACCGGGCGCGTCGCCCTGGTGACCGGCGCCAGCGGCCGGGTCGGCCGGGGAATCGCCGAGAGGTTCGCCGCCGCCGGGGCCGACGTCGTCGTCCACTACCGGCAGGACGAGAAGTCGGCCATGGCGCTCGTGGCGCGGATCGTGGACGCCGGCGGGCGCGCCCTGTCCGTACAGGCGGACCTGACGCGCGAGTCCGAGTGCCGACGGCTCGTCGAGACGGCGGCGGACTGGCGGGGCGGTCTGGACGTGCTGGTCAACAACGCGGGTATCCAGCCCACCCGCGACCTGGCGGACATGACCGCCGACCACTGGCGGGAGATGTACGACGCCAACACCACCAGCGCCCTCTGCTGCACCCGCGCCGCCGCGCCGCTCCTGGCCGCGAGGGGCGGCGGCAGCGTCGTCCACGTGGCCTCGATCGAGGCCGGCCAGGCCGCGCCCGGTCATGCGCACTACTGCGCGTCCAAGGCCGCACTGGTGATGTTCGCCCGCTCCGCCGCCCTCGAATACGGCCGGGACGGCATCCGCGTCAACAGCGTCTCGCCGGGCCTGATCGACCACCCCGGGCTCGCCGAACAATGGCCCGAGGGGGTGCGTCGCTGGGGCGAGGCCGCTCCGTTGCAGCGGCTCGGCACCCCCGAGGACGTCGGCAACGCGTGCGTCTTCCTCGCCTCCGACGCCGCCGCCTGGATCTCCGGTACGGACCTCGTGGTGGACGGCGGGATCAGCGCGCGGCCCACCTGGTGACCCGGCGGCGGTGCGCCGTCAGAGGGCGGCGGCCTCCGCGGGCGCCGCCGCCTGCGCCACGACCACCAGGAACGCGTCCGCGTCCAGGTCCATCACCACTTCGGCCGGGCAGCCCTCGGTGCGCCGCGCGTGGGCGTACTCCTCGGCGGGCCAGCTGCCCCGCGGGCCACCGGCCGGAAAACGACGCAAAACCGTGCGGTTCATGCCGCACCCCTCTCATCCGTGCTCCTGCTGTACCTCTGTGCGCCCAACGAGACTCCGTGACGACGGGTCACGGCCGCAGCCGTCCCGGGGCGCCCCCGTTATCTGCATCGACGCCGTGCGACGGGCACGGCGTTGCTCGCGGCGGGACACAGCACTGCCACGGTTGTGTACGCGGGCCGTCGCAGGCACCATGCCGCCGGGCCGGTTGTTCGTGGCAGGGTGTTGCGGGCAGTCCACTGGGGGCAACGGCAGAGGGGGAACCGTGATCGTTTGGGTCAACGGCGCGTTCGGGGCGGGCAAGACGACTACCGCGCGCGAGCTGATCGATCTGATCCCGAACAGCACCTTCTACGACCCGGAGCTGACCGGAGCCGCGCTCGAACACCTGCTGCCGCCCAAACGCCTCGCCGAGGTGGGCGACTTCCAGGACCTCCCCATGTGGCGGCGCATGGTCGTGGACACGGCGGCCGCCCTGCTCGCGGAGGTGGGCGGGGTGCTCGTGGTGCCCATGACGCTGCTCAGGCAGGAGTACCGGGACGAGATCTTCGGCGGGCTCGCGTCGCGCCGCATCCCCGTGCGGCACGTCCTGCTCCACGTGGAGGAAACGATCCTGCGGGAGCGGATCGCGGCCCGTGCGGAGCCCGGATTGAGCGCGGCGGACGCCGAGGTGCGGGTGCGGCAGTGGGCGTACGACCACATCGAGCCCTACCTGGCCGCGCTGGAGTGGATCGTCCCCGACGCGCACGTCGTCGACACCAGCCGGATCACGCCGTACGAAGCCGCCGCGGCCGTCGCCGAGGCGGTACGGTCCGGGGCGGCCGGGCCCTGCGACATCGTGCAGACGCCGCCGCCGACCGCCGAGACCCTCGCCGCGGGCGTGCTGCTCTTCGACGAGGAGGACAGGGTGCTGCTCGTCGACCCGACGTACAAGCCCGGCTGGGAGTTCCCCGGTGGGGTGGTCGAGCGGGGGGAGGCACCCGCGCGCGCGGGGGTGCGGGAGGTCGCCGAGGAGACCGGGATACGTCTGGAACGGGTGCCCCGGCTCCTGGTCGTCGACTGGGAACCGCCCCACCCACCCGGATTCGGCGGGCTGCGGCTGCTGTTCGACGGCGGACGTCTGGACGGGGACTCGGTGGAGCGGGTGCTGCTGCCGGGGCCGGAACTGCGGGAGTGGCGGTTCGTGCGCGAGGAGGAAGCGGCCGGGCTGCTGCCGCCGGAGAGGTACCAGCGGCTCCGGTGGGCGCTGCGCGCCAGGGAACGGGGGACGGTGCTCAACCTGGAGGCGGGAGTGCCGGTCGGCTGAGCGGGCGGGTGGTCCGGTGCACAGGGGCGCTACCCGGCGGACGAGGCCTGCTCCGCCGCCGTGAGCAGCCGTGTCGCGGCGTCCCGCGTGAGCGGGTCGCCGTGCCCGAAGCAGGCGACGGACGGGGCGAGCGAGGCCAGCCGGCGCATGGTGGCCAGCGCCTGCGGGCGGTCCACGTTGAAGACGCCGAGCATCACCTCGCCGACGGCGGCGATGCAGTCCCCGGTGAACAGGACGCCGTGGTGCGGGAGATGGACGCCGATCGAGCCGTCCGTGTGGCCCGGGGCGTGCACGACGCGCGCCCCGCCGCCGAAACCGAGGAGGTCGCCGTCCTCCAGCTCACGGTCCACCCGGGTGGGCGGGGCGGGCGGAACCGTCAGCCCGTGCTGGTACAGCGGCACCTCCCAGTCCAGCAGGTCGGGCTCCGGGGTGGGCGCGTCGCCCCGTACCACCGGCGCGTCCAGGCGGTGCGCGAGCACCTGGGCTCCGTAGCGGGCGGCCAACTCCTCGGCGGCGCCCACGTGGTCGCGATGGCAGTGGGTGAGGACGATGCGGCGCAGGTCCCGAGGATCGTGGCCCAGGCTCCGGACCGCCCGCTCGATGTCAGCGGCGGCATCCCGGTGCCCCGCGTCGATCAGGGTCAACTCCGTTCCCGCTGCGCCCTCTTCCCGCCACAGGTAGGCCTGGCCGATGGGGAAACGCAGCATGTGGAGGTGCGGCAGTATCTCTACGAGGTCCATGCGGCGAACGTACGAGACGCCGTACGCCCGCCGCAGGAATCTACGCTCAGCGCTTAGTTCGCCCAGCGCTGATCAGGGGCCCAGCGGCGTCAGACCGCCTTGGACGCCGCGTAGTTGCGGAGGAACAGGGCCTCGGCGACCGACAGGCGCTGCAACTCCTCGGGCGACACGCTCTCGTTCACCGCGTGGATCTGCGCCTCCGGCTCACTCAGCCCGATGAGGAGGATCTCCGCCCTCGGGTAGAGCGAGGCGAGCGTGTTGCACAGCGGGATGGAGCCGCCCATGCCGGAGACCTGCATCTCCTCCCCGGGGTAGGCGACGCGCATGGCGTCGGCCATCGAGGTGTACGCCGGACTGCTGGTGTCCGCCTTGAACGGCTGGCCCTGGCCGACCTGCTCGACGCTGACCCGGGCACCCCACGGGGCGTGCGCGTGCAGGTGCGCGGTCAGCAGCTTCGTCGCCTCGGCCGCGTCCTGGCCCGGGGGCACCCGCAGGCTGATCTGCGCGCGGGCACGCGCCTGGAGGGACGGCGTGGCGCCGACGACCGGCGGGCAGTCGATGCCGACCACGGTGACGGCCGGGCGCGCCCAGATCCGGTCGGCCACGGTGCCGTCCCCGATCAGACCGACGCCGTCGCGCACCCTCGCGTCGCCGCGGAACTCCTCCTCCGGGTACTGGAGGCCGTCCCAGGTCCCGTCCGCGGTGAGACCGTCGACGGTCGTCGAGCCGTCCGCGTCCCGCAGCGACGCCAGCAGGTGGATCATCGCGGCGAGCGCGTCGGGAGCGGCGCCGCCGAACTGCCCCGAGTGCAGGTTGCCTTCGAGGGTGTCCAGGGTGACCCGCAGCATCGTCATGCCGCGCAGGGTGGCCGTCACGGTCGGCAGGCCGACGCGGAAGTTGCCGGTGTCGCCGATCACGACGGTGTCGGCGGCGAGCAGGTCCGGGTGGGCCTCCGCGTACCGCTCCAGGCCGCCGGTGCCCTGCTCCTCGGACCCCTCGGCGACGACCTTCACGGAGACCGGGACGCCGCCGTTCTCCTTCAGCGCGCGCAGCGCCAGCAGGTGCATGAGGAAGCCGCCCTTGCAGTCGGCGGCCCCGCGCCCGTACCAGCGGCCGTCGCGCTCGGTCAGCTCGAACGGCGGTGAGAGCCACTCGTCCACACCGAGCGGCGGCTGTACGTCGTAGTGCGCATACAGCAGTACGGTCGGCGCGCCCTCGGGTCCGGGCAGGAAGCCGTACACCGACTGCGTCCCGTCGGGGGTGTCGAGCAGGGCGACGTCCTCGAAGCCCTCGGCGCGCAGCGCGTCGGCGCACCAGTTCGCCGCGGCCTCGCACTCGCTCCTGGGAAACTGGGCGGGGTCCGCCACCGACTGGAAGGCGACCAGCTCGGCGAGCTCCGTCCGGGCACGGGGCATCAGCGCGGCGACGGTCGTAGCGATCGGATGGGGGGCGGTCATGGGCGCGGCTCCTCGTGGGTGCGACGGTGAAACGGCTGGGTGACGCGGGGTGCGGTGCGGTGCAGCCGCATCGGTGACGCGGGTTCCGACCGTGCTTCCGGGACGTTTGTGCGTACGGGGAAGACGTGACCGATCCTCCCACAGGGGAGCCCGCGTCCGCCGCGCCGTAGGATGCCGCAGGAAAGCATGGGGCACGGGTCGGATCAGGAGCAGAAGCACATCGTGAGCAGCGAGAACGCAGACGCCACAGCAGACGCCGGACACGAGTGGGGCGAGGACGGCGGGCCCGTGTGGGACGTCGTGGTGGTCGGGGCAGGGCCTGCCGGGGCCTCCGCGGCGTACGCGGCGGCGAGCGCGGGGCGGCGCGTACTCCTGCTGGAGAAGGCGGAACTGCCCCGGTACAAGACGTGCGGCGGAGGCATCATCGGCCCGGCGCGCGACAGTCTGCCGCCCGGGTTCGTCCTGCCGCTGCGGGACCGGATCCACGCGGTGACCTTCTCGCTCGACGGGAAGCTGACGCGTACCAGGAAGTCCCGGAAGATGCTGTTCGGCCTGGTCAACCGGGCCGAGTTCGACCAGGCGCTGGTGGACACCGCGACGAAGGCGGGCGCCGTCCTGCGCACCGGCGCCACGGTCGCCCGCGTCGAACAGCACGGCGCGGCGGTCCCCGACCGGCGGACCGCGGCGGTGGTCCTCTCGGACGGGGAGACCGTGCTCGCGCGGGCCGTCGTCGGCGCCGACGGCAGCGCCAGCCGGATAGGGACGCACGTCGGCGTGGAGCTCGACCAGGTCGACCTCGGCCTGGAGGCCGAGATCCCCGTGCCCGCGACGGTCGCCGAGGACTGGGCCGGCCGGGTGCACCTCGACTGGGGCCCTCTTCCCGGGAGTTACGGCTGGGTCTTTCCCAAGGGCGACACGCTGACCGTCGGCGTGATCGCGAGCAAGGGCGAAGGGGCCGCCACCAAGCAGTACCTGACGGACTACATCGCGCGTCTCGGCCTCTCCGGCTTCGAGCCCTCGATCTCCTCCGGGCACCTGACCCGCTGCCGCGCCGCGGGGTCGCCGCTGTCGCGGGGCCGGGTGCTGGTGTGCGGGGACGCGGCGGGCCTGCTGGAGCCGTGGACCCGCGAGGGGATCTCCTTCGCGCTGCGGTCGGGACGGCTGGCGGGGGAGTGGGCGGTACGGATCGCCGAGGCGCAGGACGCGGTCGACGCCCGGCGGCAGGCCCTCAACTACGCCTTCGCGGTCAAGGCCGGGCTGGGCGTCGAGATGGGCGTCGGCAAGCGCCTGCTCGCCCAGTTCGCACGTCACCCGGCGGTGATGCACACCGCGCTCACCGGGTTCCGGCCGGCCTGGAGGGCGTTCGCCCGGGTGACCAGCGGAGCGACCACCCTGGCCGAGCTGGTGCGGATGCATCCGGTGGCGCACCGGATGCTGAGCGCGACGCACAAGCCGGACGCGGTGCCCGAGCCCGACGCGAAGTAGCACCGCCGCGCACGACGTTCGCCGCGGACGGCCCGTCGGACCGTCCCGGTCCGGCGGGCCGACGCGCGCGGTCGGTCCCGTCCGGGCACGCGGACCCGTTCTCCTCCTACGCGTCGGCGCGGGTGCGGCCCGGGTGGCCCGGCCGGGTGCCGGGCGCACCCCGGTAACGCCGCAGGACGTGCACGAGGCGCATCAGGAAGACCGCGGCGGCCAGCGTGCCCGCCGCGATGTGGAGGATCCTCGCCACGGCGGGGGAGAGGTCGAGGAAGTAGTCGGGGGTCAGCAGCGCGCAGAGCGTGACCACGGCCAGTACGGCGGCACTGACCAGCGCGTATCCGATCTCGATGGTCATGGCGTCGCGCTGTGCCTGTGTCCGGCGTGGCCGGGCTCCCGTCTCCATGAGGGGAAGTGTGACAAGCCGTGCGGCCGGTGGGAAGGGGCCCTGTCCCGGCCGGCCCTACGGCGCGTGGCCCGGCGGGCTTCTGTCGCGGCGGTGTCTGGTGTGCGGTGCGTGGCGTAGCGGCCTCGTGCTGCGGCGGTGCCCGGTCTGCGGTGGTGGCTGGGTGGCTTTCTGCCGCGGCGGTGCCCGGCGTGCGGTGGTGGCTGGGCGGCCCTCCGTCGCGGCGGTGCCCGGTGTGCGGCCCTGTCCGTGTCCGCTTCCGTACGCGAGGACGCCGCCGCGCCCGGTGTCCGGGGTGTGCCGCGCGCGGGACGGCGGACCTCAGATGCCCGACAACTTCCGCCAGACGGCCGCGAGCCGGGGGTCCCCCGACAGCTCGGCCGACTCCGCGGGAAGCCGGTTCCACAGCACCGCGTAGAGCAGCCCCGCGGGCCCGCTCAGCTCGGTGTCGGCCGGACCGTCGTCGCCGCGTACGGTACGCGGCGGCGCGTCCTTCGTCAGGTGCACCGTCCACACGGCATCCGTGCCCGCGGGCGCGTCCGAAGCCCTGATCCGGAGCGTGCGCGGCGAGTCGGTCCTGACCCGGCTCGTGTCGCGCGCGTGGCACCCCGCCAGGAGCTCGTCGATTCCGTCGAGCGCGAACGCGCACTCCACGGGACCGGGCTGACGTCCGGCCGCCGACTCGGCGTCGAGCCGATGCACGGCAGTCTCGTGCGCCTGCCGACGGGCCCAGAAGGCGCGCGGCGACGGAGCGGGCAGGAACGTCCAGCACGCCAGGTCGTCCGGGGCGGCGCGCAGCGCCGCGACCAGAGCCGCGTGCCCCTCCCGGTACCAGTCGAGCAGCGGAGCCCCGTCGAGATCGGGCTCGGCGTCGCCGGGGCGGCGCTCCCGGTGTTCCTCCGTGACGAAGGCCGTCGCCCAGCGGTGCACCGTGCCCAGATGCCGCACCAGGTCGCGCACCCGCCAGCCGGGACAGGTGGGGACGGCGGCGTCGGTGCCCGCGCTCTCGGCGGCCGTGGCCAGCAACTCACCCTCGACGGCAAGGCAGTTGATGTGGGTCTCGATTGCCATGGGGCGATCATGACATGTCCGCGCGGTGATGCCGCTGCCGGTTTACGGGCGTGCGCCGTTCAGTGCGCGCGGGCATGCCCCGGACGGGTGCGACCGGCCGCCAGGCCCAGGACCGCGGCCGTGGCGGCCAGCACCGCCACCGTCGTCAGCGCGAGGCGCAGCGAGAACCACTCCGCCAGGAAACCGATGGCGGGCGGGCCGAGGAGCATGCCGCTGTAGCCGAGGGTCGACGCGGTGGCGACTCCGCCCGGTCCCGCCAGCTCGCCCGCCCGCACGATCGCGACGGGGAAGATGTTCGCCAGGCCGAGACCCGTCACGGCGAAACCGAGCAGAGCGAGCCACAGCGTCGGCGCGAGGGAGCCCAGGAGCATGCCGACGGCGGCGGTCGCCCCGCCCGCGACCAGCGTCCTGGTCTGCCCGAGCCGCTCCAGCAGGGTGGTGCCGGTCAGCCGTCCGACGGTCATGGCGAGCGCGAAGAGCGCGTAGCCGGCCGCCGCCGCGCCCGGGTGTGCGCCGAGGTCCTGCTGGAGGTGCAGCGGGCCCCAGTCGGCGAGCGCGCCCTCCCCGTACGCCGTGCACAGGGCGATCACGCCGAAGAGCACGACGGTGCGCCGCGTGGCGGGTGAGGCACGCGGCCTTTCGCGGCGTGCGGCGGCACCGCTGGGCGAGGCGCCGGCCGCCGAGCCCGCGGAGGTTGCCTCCGTACGGGAGGACGGGCCCGTCTCCGTACGGTCGCGGGGCCGCGACGCCGGGGGGCTGCCCGCCGGCGCGGTGGACCGTACCGGGGTGAGTTGCCGGGACTCCCGCAGCAGCATCGGCCCGGCCACCGCCGTGAGCAGCAGGCCCAGTACGGTCAGGGCCGTCAGGTGGACGAGCGGGGAGAGGCCGCCCGCGACGAGCCCGCCCAGCCCCGCGCCGACCATGCCGCCCAGGCTGAACGCCGCGTGGAAGCTCGGCATGACCGGGCGGCGCAGTGCCGCGACCAGGTCGACGGCCGCGCTGTTCATCGCCACGTTGATGGCGCCGTACGTCGCCCCGAACACCAGCAGGACGAGACCGAGCGCGAGCGGCGAGTGCGTCAGCGGCGGCAGCGCGATGCTCAGCGAGAGCAGCGCGCCGCAGACGACCGTGACCCGGGGGCTGCCGAAGCGCTCGCACAGCCGTGCGGTCAGGGTCATGGTGATCACCGCGCCCGCCGACACACCGAGCAGCGCGAGTCCCAGAGCGGAGGCCGAGGACTCGGTCTGCGCCTTGATGGCCGGGATGCGTACCACCCACCCGGCGAAGACGAAGCCGTCGAGGGCGAAGAAGAGGGTCAGAGCGAGGCGGAGGCGGGACAGGGAGGGCGCTGCGGCGGTGGTTCCGCCCGGTCCCCCCGATGCGGCCGTCCGGACTTTGTTTAGGTTCGGCACAAAGTCAGCGTAGGGGAAGCCCCCGAACGGGGCAAGGCACCCGGACGGCATGGCAGACTCCACGTCATGAACGGCAAGGGGACACGGGTGACCAGCACCAGAACGAAGCTGGAAAGGGGCCGGGGAGCGCTCGGGCCCGCGCTGGAACTCGTGCACACCGGCCGCGCGCCCACGCGCGCCGTGCTCACCGCCGAACTCGGCGTCACCCGCGCCACGGCAGGCGCGGTCGCCGCCGAACTCGAAGCGCTGGGACTCATCAGGGTCGACTCGCGGCCCGTGGCCGTCGGTTCGCAGGGCCGCCCCTCGCACCGGCTCACCGTCGACGACGCGGGCCCCGTGGTGCTCGCCGCCCAGGTGCACTCCGACGGGTTCCGCGCCGCCCTGGTCGGTCTGGGCGGGCGGATCGTCGCCACCGCGCCGGGCTGCGAGGTCGTCGACCCGGACCCCGCACAGGTCATCGGCGCGGTGGTCGACACGGGCGCCGCACTGCTGCGGCAGAGCGGTCGCCGGTGCGCGGGGGCCGGGCTCGCCGTGCCGTCCGCCGTCGCCGAACCCGAGGGCACCGCGCTCAATCCCCTCCACGTCGCCTGGCCCGCCGGCTCCCGGGTACGGGAGATCTTCGCCGAACGGGTCGCCGCTGCCGGGATCGAGGGGCCCGCGTTCACCGGCAACGACGTCAACCTCGCCGCACTGGCCGAACACCGGCACGGCGCGGGGCGGGGTGCCCTGCACCTGCTGTGCGTGGCGACCGGACACCGCGGGGTGGGCGGAGCGCTGGTGCTCGACGGGCGTCTGCACAGCGGGAGTTCGGGCCTGGCGCTGGAGGTGGGACACCTCACGGTCAACCCCGAGGGGCGGCCGTGCTTCTGCGGAAGCAGGGGATGTCTCGACGTGGAGACCGACCCGCTCGCCTTCCTGGCCGAGGCGGGGCGGACGCCCGGCCCCGAGACCTCGCTGCTCCACCAGGCGAAGGAACTGCTCCGGGAGGAGTACGGCGACCCGGCCGTGCGAGGCGCGGCCAGGGCGCTCGTGGACCGGCTGGGACTGGGGCTCGCGGGGCTGGTGAACATCCTCAACCCGGACCGGATCATTCTGGGCGGGCTGCACCAGGCCCTGCTGGCCGCCGAGCCCGACCGGCTGCGCGCGGTGGTGGCGGACCGCAGTCTGTGGGGACGCAGCGGGGGAGTGCCGATCCTGCCGTGCACGCTGGAGTACAACTCGCTGGTGGGGGCGGCGGAGGTGGCGTGGCAACCGGTACTGGACGATCCGCTGCGGGGGCTGGCGGCGGGAGCGTAGCCGGAACGGCCCGGCGTGTGCCGCGGACCGGGCGGGTGCTCGCCGTCATCGGCGACGCCGGCGGCCCGTGGGCGACCGGCTCCCGGACGGGCCGCCGTGCGCGCGGACAGGACGGGGGCGGGGGAGAGGCCACCGGGGCGGGCGGAACGGCTTGCTACCGTCCGGGGATGACCCTTACCCCCGATGACGTACGCCGGTCCGTCGGCCTCGCCTCCGCCGTTCTGCGGGAGGCCGCGGACGCCGACTGGACAGTCAGGGCAGGGGCGCTCGACTGGGACTGCTGGGAGACCGCCGAGCACCTCGTCGACGATCTCTTCTCGTACGCCGCCCAGCTCGCTTCCGGACGCACCGACACCGACGTACCGCTCCGGTACACGCGGCAGTCTCCCGGCTCGCCCTCCAATGCCGTCCGCGTCGAACGGGAGGCGGGTGTGGCGGGCCTGCTCGTGGTGCTCGAATCAGCGGGCGGACTGCTGTACGCGGTGGCCGCCGCCGCGGAACCGCAGGTGCGGGCGCACCACGTCTTCGGAGTGTCCGACCCCGAGGGATTCGTCGCGATGGGCGTCGTCGAAACCCTCGTGCACACACACGACCTGGCGACCGGGCTCGGCATCGGCGAGGCATGGGAGCCGCCCGCCGAGCTGTGCGCCGGTGTGCTCGGACGTCTCTTCCCCGACGTCCCCGACGGCCTGCCGCCCTGGCCCGCTCTGCTGTGGGCCACCGGCCGCGGCGACCTCCCCGGGGTGCCCCGGCGCGACACGTGGCGCTGGTACGGCGAACCTCGCTGAGACTTCGGCCGGGCGGCCCGGCACGGCCGGCCCGCCCGGCGGAGTGCCGGGCGCGGGCCCGGTTCAGCCCACGGGGGCAGACCGGACCTGCGCGGTGCGTTTCTTGCGTTCGTGCCCCGTGAGCGGGGCCGACTTCAGGGTGACCGAGGGGGTGGGCAGGGCGAACCAGACGGTCTTCCCCGCATCCCCCAGTGGGTGCACGCCCCAGCTTTCGCTGACCGCCTCGATCAGGGACAGACCGCGTCCGCCGGTGTCGAAGGGCTCGGCATCGCACACTGTGGGAAGCCGCGGGTCGTGGTCACGGACGGACACCGTGAGCCGGTCGAAGAGCAACTCGATCTCCACGGTGCACGTCTTGTCCGGTTGCGCGTGCTGGTGCACGTTGGTCAGCAGCTCGGTCACGCCGAGTGCCGCCGGGTCGATCAAAGGGTCCAGATGCCAATAGCGCAACTGCGCTGAAACGATTCTGCGGACTTGGCCGATCCGCGACGGCAGGGCTTGGAGCTCCACCGTGCAGTGCCTGCTGGGCTTGCTGATCACGGCTGCGACTCCCCGATTGAGGTCGGAAGGCGGTCGGAGACGATCTGATTCTCCGGGTGCGTGTCGAACGGGGCCGGATCTCAGCGTCACCGTCCGTGCACCCTTGGTGAGGTATCGCAAGGGTGGCCCAGCGGGTACCGCCTCGCAACTCGCGTCGCTTCAGCCATGCGTGCCACGCAGGGTTTCGAGGAGGCCGTCGCCGGGTTCCGGGACGGTCAGCGAATAGCGGGTGCCGTTCAGCCTGGCCACCAGGCGGCCGTCCCCGGCGAACCAGGGCCTGCCCGTCGTGACCGCGTCCAGCGGCGCGCTGTCGATGAGTGCGCCGTCGCTCCTCAGCAGGCTGAGCGTGCCGTCGCGCACGACGACCTGACCTGCCCTGGTGAGCGAGCGCGTCCAGCGCTCTATCCGTACGCCCAGCACGCTGAAATCGGGCTCCGGCATTGCCTGTTCGCCCCCTTCCGGTCGAGTTTCGCTCACTGACCCCCGGTTCGTACCCCCGTGTACTGCTCGGCAGTCTGCCCCCGGCCGGGCGTGTGCACCAGAGGGAGGGCGCGCGGAAAGGCGCACTCCGTTTTTTGCGCCCCCGGCACCCCGGGGCCGGTGGCACAAGGGAGTGCTATGGCTGCCCAAAGTGAACGTTTGTGCAGGTAGGAGGGATAAAATGGCGAATGCGAGAATCGCTGTGCCGGGTGCACGTGCCGCAGGCGCAGTCCCCGGACACCCGCATGCGAGCAGGACGAGGAGTGGCGCGGATGAGCACCAGCGAACCGGCGGGTCCCGCGGACCCCACGGGTCCCGACGACCCCGCAGGTCTCGTACCTCCGGCCGGAGTTGCGGGCCCCGGAGGCCGCCCGGCCGTCGCCGCCCCCACCGGCGACGTCGACCGAAGCGACCCCGTGTACCGGGCCTGGCTCAAAGAGGCCGTGCGCAAGGTGCAGGCCGACGCGAACCGTTCCGCCGACACCCACCTGCTGCGCTTCCCGCTGCCCGAGCAGTGGGGCATCGACCTGTACCTCAAGGACGAGTCGACGCACCCCACGGGCAGCCTCAAGCACCGGCTCGCCCGCTCGCTGTTCCTGTACGGGCTGTGCAACGGATGGATCCGGCCGGGCCGCCCCGTCATCGAGGCGTCCAGCGGTTCCACCGCCGTCTCCGAGGCGTACTTCGCGAAGCTGGTCGGGGTGCCGTTCATCGCGGTGATGCCGCGCACGACGAGCGCGGAGAAGATCCGCCTCATCGAGTTCCACGGCGGCCGGTGCCACTTCGTGGACGACTCGCGCAAGATGTACGAGGAGTCCGCCGCGCTCGCGGCCGAGACCGGCGGACACTACATGGACCAGTTCACCTACGCCGAGCGGGCCACCGACTGGCGCGGCAACAACAACATCGCCGAGTCGATCTACCAGCAGCTCAGGCTGGAGCGCTACCCCGAGCCGAGCTGGATCGTCGCCACCGCGGGCACCGGCGGCACCTCCGCCACCATCGCGCGCTACGTGCACTACATGCAGTACGACACCTACATCTGCGTCCCCGACCCGGAGAACTCCTGCTTCTTCGACGGCTGGACGAACGGCGACCCGCTCGCCGGCAGCGACTGCGGCTCCCGCATCGAGGGCATCGGGCGCCCCCGCATGGAGCCGTCGTTCGTGACGGGCGCGGTCGACCGGATGATGAAGGTTCCCGACGCGGCGAGCGTGGCCGCCGTACGGGCGCTGGAACAGGTGCTCGGCCGCAAGGCGGGCGGCTCCACGGGCACCGGCCTGTGGAGCGCGCTGAAGATCGTCGCGGAGATGGTGGAGCAGGGCCGCACGGGCAGCGTGGTCACTTTGATCTGCGACCCCGGCGACCGCTACCTGGACAAGTACTACTCGGACGACTGGCTGGCGGAACAGGGTCTGGACATCGCCCCGTACGCGGCGGCCCTGGAGAAGTTCCTGGCGACCGGCGTCTGGCCGTAGTCCCCAAGAGTCCGCCCGCGCGGAGCACGCGTACGGGCAGGTCGGCCGGTCGGCGCCTCGGGCGGCCCGGTCGGCCTTCTGCCCCGTACGGGTGAATCCGGTCGGCCTCTTGCCGTGTACGGGGGAGCCCGATCGGCCTTTGCCGTGTACGGCCGGACCAGGCCGGCCTCTTGCCGTGTACGGGGAGGGCTCAGTCCGCCTTCGTCGCCGCCAGCCGTGCGTCCAGGGCACGCATCGCCGCGCGGAACGAACGGCCCACCCCGGGCCGCGCCGCCCGCAGCGCCACCCGCAGGGGCGCGGGTCCGTCCACCGCCATCGTCCAAGCCACCCGGGTGGCCGCGCCCGCGGGCCGGATCCGCCAGTCCTCCACCATGGCCGTGACGCCCGGCGCGTTGGTCAGGTCGATCCGGTACGCGTACCGGATCGACGGTTCGGCGGCCAGCACCGTCTCCATGAACCTGATGCCTCCCCGGAGGTGCACCTCACGGCCGCGCGTCGTGGGCCCGGCGAAGGTCACCGCCGAGAACCAGCGGGGCCACTGGGCGGTCTCCTGGGCCAGCGCCCGGTACACGTCCTGGGGCGGCACGCGGACGTCGGCGGCGAACACCAGGCGAACAGGCGCGGACTCGACGAAGCCGAGTCCCACATCACTCAGTCGGCGAACCATGTGGAGCGAACCTCCCGCGTCGGCAAACGAGCCACGCGCAAAGGTAGTTGACGAACTGTCAGTTGTCTTCGGAGTCCGTGGGTTCCCCGGCCACCACGAACCCCGGCAGGTGTTCCGCCATCTCCTCGCGCGCCGCGTCCGACAACCCCTTGTCCGTGACGAGGACGTCCACCCGGTCCAGGGCCGCGAACGAACTCAGGCCCACCGTGCCCCACTTGGTGTGGTCCGCGACCACCACCACCCGACGGGCCGAGTCGACGAGCCGCCGGTTGGTCTCGGCCTCCGCGAGATTCGGCGTGGACAGCCCCGCCTCCACCGATATGCCGTGCACCCCGAGGAACAGCACGTCGAAGTGGAGCGAGCCGATCGCCCGGTCCGCGACCGGCCCCACCAGGGAGTCCGAGGGGGTGCGCACCCCGCCGGTCAGCACCACCGTCGCCGCCCCCGTGTTGTCGCCGCCCAGCTGGCGGGCCGCGTGAAAGACGTCCGCCACCCGTACCGAGTTGGTCACCACCGTCAGGTCCGGCACGTCCAGCAGGTGCCGGGCCAGGGCGTACGTGGTGGTCCCGCCGGACAGGGCGACGGCGCTGCCCGGTACGGCCATCGCGGCGGCGGTCCGCGCGATGTCCTCCTTCGCGGACAGCTCCAGCGCCGACTTCGCCTCGAAACCGGGCTCGTGGGCGCTCGCCTCGACGACCGGCACCGCCCCGCCGTGCACCTTCTCGACGACGCCCTGACGGGCGAGGGCGTCGAGGTCGCGGCGCACCGTCATGTCGGACACGTTCAGCCGCCGGGTCAGCTCGTTGACCCGCACCCCGCCGCGCCGCCTGACCTCGTCGAGGATGAGGGCGCGCCGTTGTTCCGCGAGCAGGTTCTGATTCTCGGTCACTGCGGGCCCCGGTCCTTTCCACGTCGCCGTAAGGGCTGCTCATCCTCGCACGGGGTGCAACGCCCCTCCACGGTCGGTGCGGTACGTCACGCGAGAGACGGGCGGGACGCGGCGTACGGGAGCGACTTGCGAAGAACGTGCGGCGGGGTGGGCAGGGACGGCCGCGTCCGGGATCCTGGAGTTCCGCACAAGGTCTGCGTGAAAGCAGCAGCTTGCAGTCGGCCTCAGCCCGTCGTACGTCCGCGAGGTCGGCCTCAGCCCGTCGTACGTCCGCGAGAGCGAGCCCCGAAGTGCCCCCTGCACCCGCCGTCCCGGACGACCCCGCTCCGGAAGCCGCCGCTCCGGTAGTCCGTGCCCCGGAAGTTACCGCGCCGGTCCGTGTTCCGGGACTTCCCGCCCCGGAAGCCCGCGCTGCGGAGGTCCTCCTTCCGGACGGTGCCGCCTCCGGCCCCCCGCCTCCGCTCGAACTCGAACTCCTCGTCCACGGCGTGGGCGGCGCCACCCCCGAGGAGATGCTCGGCGACCCCCGCACCGTGCGCGTCAGCGGCGACGGCACGGCCGCGGTGTTCCGCCGCACCGAGGACGCCGACGCCGAGGACCGGCCCGCCGACTACCGGGACAAGCCGATCCCCGAGGCCTATGTCTGGTGCAACCTCACCTCGGGAAACGGCATCCGCGCCCTCTGGCTCCTGCTGCTGCCCTTCATGGTCGTCAACCTCGCGCACTGGATGCGCCCCGCCGCCGAGGGGCGCCCCCGCACCCTCCGCCTCTACGGCGTCCTGGTCCGCCTCGTCGCCCTCAGCCTGACCTTCCTCCTCGTGGGGGCCGCCTGCGAGGTCGCCCTCGACCTGACCGCATGGCAGTGCGGCGGCTCCACCACCTGCTCCGGCAAGAAGTCCTGGCTGGGCTTCCTGTCTGCCGCGCACGGCGGCTGGTGGAGCCAGCCCGGCCGGCGGATCGCTCTGGCCGCCCTGGTCCCCGCCGCCCTCACCGGACTGCTCTGGTACCTCTCGCACCGCACCTGGAGCGCCTACGAGTCCCAGCAGCCGCTGCCCGCCGCCCTCGACGACACCGAGGACGCGGCATCCGGCCCGGCTCTCGGCCGCCCCGGCTTCTGGTACGGACGCAGGCTGGTCGCCCGGCTGCGCGCCGCGCACACCGCGGCCGGCTTCCTCACCGTCGCCGCCGCCCTCGCCGTCACCACCGCCCACTACGACAGGTCGGCCGCCCACACCGTGCTGGACGTACTCGGCTGGACCCTCCAGGGCGTCCTCGCCACCGGCGGGATCGTCGTCGTGTGGGTGGTGTGCCGACGCGGCCGCACGGAGTCGCGCTTCGACACGGCGCTGGACCGCGCACTGGTCACCCTGCTGCCGGCCACCGCGCTCGGCGCCCTGCTGCTGTCCGTGCTGTACGCGGGCTGGTCCCGGCCGGGCTGGACGTCGGCGGGCCGCCTCGGCGGCGCCGACCGGGCCTTCGGGCTGCTCACGCTCGGCCAGCTCGTACTGGTCCTGACGCTCGGCGCGGTGGCGTTCCTCCTGCACCGCGGGGCACCCGTCGCACGCAGTGCCGTGCGCGGACTCGGCGGCCCCGCCGTCGCCATGCTGGCCTGTGCGCTCGGCGGCGTCATGACCGGCGGCGTCGCCCAGCGCGTCGCCGACTGGCTCGACGGCTCCGCCACCCCGGGCATGAGCACACGCCCCGCCGAAGGGGTGGCCGGCCCGCCCGTCCTGCTGACCTGGCAGGCGTCCGTCATCCCGCCGCTGCTGTGCGTCCTGCTCCTGCTGGCGCTGCGCTACGGAGTGCGCACCTGGCGCACCCGCGGCTCCCTCACCGCGCGCGTCGAGGCCGACTACCCCGGCGAGACCCCGGACCCGGTGCGCACCCGGCGCATCGCCCTGGCCCGCGCCGCTGCCTCCCTCACCGACTTCGCCCCGCGCATGCTGGCCGTCCTGTCCGGCGCGACGCTGGCCCTGGGCGGGGTCGCACTGCTCGGCGCGCATCTCTACGACGAGGTGCCGGGCCGCGCCGCCCAGGGCACCCCCACCTCGGTGGAGGCCCTCGCGCACACCTCGCAGGCCCTCGGCTCGTGGCTCGTCGGCTTCGGATTCCTGCTGTTCGTCACCTGGGGCCGACGCGCCTACCGGGACCCCAAGGCCCGCCGCACCATCGGCATCCTGTGGGACGTCGGCACGTTCTGGCCGCGCGCCGCCCACCCCTTCGCCCCGCCGTGCTACGCCGAGCGGGCGGTGCCGGACCTGACCTGGCGGATGGCCACCTGGACCGAACGCACCGGGGGCCGCCTCGTCATCTCCGGCCACTCGCAGGGCAGCGTCCTGTCCGCCGCCGCGCTCTGGCAACTGCCGCGGCGCACCCGCCGACGGGTCGCGCTGCTGACGTACGGCGCACCGCTGGAGCGCCTGTACGGCCGCTGGTTCCCCGCGTACTTCGGCCCCCACTGCCTGCGCCACCTGCACGACGAGGTCGCCTGCTGGCGCAATCTGTGGCGGCACACCGACCCGATAGGAGGCCCCGTCCGCGTCGAACCCGACGCAGGACGACAGCCGGTGGACCATGACGCCCTGCTGGACCCGCTCGCGCACGGCCGCACCCGCGCCCACCCGCTGCCCGCACCGATCCTGGGGCACTCCGACTACCAGGCCGACCCCGTCTTCGCCGTCGAACGCGACAGGCTCCTGGACCGGCTGCCGGAGCCCGCGCTGCCCCGCCAGGACAGGAAGGGAAGAAGCGCGGACGGGTGACGGGTGCGGGGCACCTCAGTGCACGGGGAGTTCCGGCAGATCGTCCGGATAGAGCAGCGTCAGGTCGTCCGTGGACACCTCGGTGAACTGGGCGACCCGGCCCGCGTGCCGCTCCACCATCGACTCGAACGTCTGCCTCGCGGTACGACCGTTGCCGAACGCGGGCCCCTTGGGAAGCGCGGTGAAGTACTTGAGCAGCGCTTCGGGGGTGCCCGTGCCCAGCCGGTACTCGTGGTCGTCCGCCTGCTGCTCCACGATCCGCAGCAGTTCGTCCGGCTCGTAGTCGGAGAAAGTGATGGTCCGTGAGAAGCGGGACGCCACACCGGGGTTGACCGACAGGAAGCGCTCCATCTCCACCGTGTAGCCCGCGACGATCACCACGACCGCCTCCCGGTGGTCCTCCATCAGCTTCACCAGGGTGTCGATGGCCTCCTTGCCGAAGTCCCGGCCGGAGTCCTCGGGGGAGAGCGCGTACGCCTCGTCGATGAACAGCACCCCGCCGCGCGCCCTGTCGAACGCCTCCTGGGTGCGGATCGCCGTCGACCCGATGTGCTCGCCGACCAGATCGACCCGGGACACCTCCACGAGATGGCCGCGTTCCAGCACGCCGAGGGAGGCGAGGATCTCCCCGTACAGCCGGGCGACCGTCGTCTTGCCGGTGCCGGGGGAGCCGGTGAAGACCAGATGGCGGCGGACCGAGGCCGCCTTGAGGCCGGCCTCCTGGCGACGCCGGCCGATCTCGATCATGTCGGTGAGGGCGCGCACCTCCCGCTTGACGCTCTCCAGGCCCACCAGCGCGTCGAGTTCGCCCAGCACGTCCTGCGAGGAGCGCGCCGGATCCGCGACGGCCGCGACCTCAGGGGCGGCACCTGCCGTCGGCCGCTGGACGGGAAGGGACGAGAGCAGGCCGGGGGACCGGGTGGCCGTCAGCACCGCCGGCGGCGGCTCCGCGGCCGAGGCCCTCACCGCGCTCTCGTCGCTGACGCAGTCCTCCACCACCGGGCCGTCCTCGGGGAACTCGTAGCCGCCGCGCGCGCACCGCTCGGTGCGGCAGCGCGTCAGCGTCGTACGGCAGCCGTCCATCACGTGGAAGCCGTAGCCGGTGCTGCCGCTCACCCGGCAGTTGTGGAAGGTGCCGCGGCCCTCGGCGGACACGTAGAAGCCGGACTCGGCGGGGGAGGTGACCGTGCAGCGCTCGATGCGCGGGTCCGCCCCCTTGGTGACGATCACACCGGTCTGCACCTCGTCGATGGTGCAGCCGGACAGGGTGCCGCCGCTGCCGTGGTCGCGGAACCACGCACCGGTGGACGCCTCCTTGATGCGGCAGTCGTCCAGCTGGGCCACCGCCCCGTCGCTCACCGAGACGGCGGTGTTGCGCACCTGCGTGAGATCGCTGTCGACGAGGTCGGCGCGCGAGCCCCGGTCGAGGACGAAGATCGCGTCCGGCACGTCGTGCACCCGGCACGACTCCAGGACGACACTCGCCCCGTCGCTCACCCACACCGCCGGGTAGTCGCCCGTGCTGTCGTGGATCTCGCAGCCGCTCGCGTCCACGCGCGTGCCCGGGTCCCACACCGACAGGCCGTTGCGCCCGAAGCGGCGCACCGTCGAGCGGGACAGCGTGAGCACCGCACGTCCGCGCAGGTCGAGCGCGTTCTCCGGGATGTCGTGGATGTCGCAGTCCGACAGCGTCAGCACCGCGTCCGTGTCGAGGGTCACGCCGTCGCCCGAAGTGCGGTGCACCACACACTCCTTGAGGTGCCCGGCACCGCGGGCGGTGACCTGCACACCGGTCCCCTTCACCTCGTACACCTCGCAGCCGACGGCCTCGACGCCGCTGCCCTCGCCGGTCACCGACAGGCCCGAGCCGGACGTGTGGTGGATCCGGCACCGTTCCAGGCGCGGATGCGCGCCGCCGCTCACCGAGACGCCGCTCTGCCCCGCCGCGAGGACCTCGCAGTCCTCGAAGAGACCGCCCGCCCCGTCCAGCACGCCGATGCCGACGCCCCCCGGATTGTCGATGGTGCACCGCCGCACGGTCGGTCTGGCCGCCCCGCGCACCTCGATGCCGACGGCGGACCTCGTCACGATCCGCAGGCCCGCCAGCTCCGGGGTGCCGTCCTCGATCAGCAGGGCGGGAGCGGCGGAGTCCTGCCCCTCCAGGGACAGTTCCTGCACGACGGCGGAGGCGCGCACGGTCAGCGCCACACCGTCCACCGGCGCGATCCGCACGGAACCCGCGGAGCCCTCCGGCCCGCGCAGCGTCACCGCGCGCCGGACGACGAGGTTCTCCCGGTACGTACCGGGAGCGATGGTGAGGACGTCGCCGTCCCCCGCGGCCTCCAGGGCGGCGGCGAGGGAGTCGTACTCACCCGTGCGGCGCCGCCACCTGGCCGTGCCGGAGTGCGTCACCTGGACCGTGCCCTGTGCCATGGCGTTGCCGTGCCCCCACCTCGTGCGTCCCGCATGTCGCGTCGATCTCGCTGCACCACCGTAGCGCGCGGGGGGAGCGGGAGTTGACCGGTCCCGGCAGCGCCGTCCGGCGGAATCCCGTGCACCGGACGCGGCACGGGACACGACGTCAGCCGGCCGCGCCCGTGCGTCCCACTCGCGCCGGGCCCGCATGCGCCCGCGTCCGGTCCAGGGGCGCCTACCGCTGCGGAGTGAGAGGACGTACGACCGGCCGCCGGGGCGCGTGCGCGAGGGCCGCCACCGGGACGGTCGCGCCGAAGCCGGTCGGCGCAGTCTCGGCACGGGCCGCCGCGGCGTCCACGGGCCGGCTGTCGATCCGCGTGCGCACGGTGGACCGACGACCGCGGCCCCGCGGACCGTCGTCGTGCGCCGGTGTGCGGACAGTTCCCGGGGGATGCGCGCGTTCGGCGGATGCGGGAGCAGGACGCTATGCGCTCTCGACCCGCACCGGGTCACCGATCCGCACCACCCCGGTGCCCTCGGGCAGGAGGTTCTGGCCGAAGACCAACCGGCTGCCGAACCTGCGGTGCCGGGCCAGCGAGCGCAGCGGCTCCTTGCCGCGCTCGGCGGTCCGCTGGTCCGTGGTGGTCACCACACAGCGTCCGCACGGCTTCGCGACCCGGAAGGACACCTCGCCGACGGTGATCCGCCGCCAGCCGTCCTCGGCCCACGGGGCGGTGCCGTCGAGCACCACGTTCGGCCGGAACCGGTTCATCGGGAGAGGGCCCTCTTCGGGCAGGTCGCCCTGCGCGATCAGGGAGTTGAGGGCGTCCAGCGACGCCAGGGTGGTGACCAGGAGGGGATAGCCGTCGGCGAAGGAGACGGTCTCGCCCGCCTTCGCGAAGTCCGGGTCCACGGGGCGGCGGCGTGCCGGATCGTCCATGTGCACCAGCCGGGTCTCGGCGCCCAGGTACGCGCTCCACCACGCGTCGGCGGCCGAACCCGCGGGAACCGCCTCGTACTTGTCCCCGAACAGCGTCACCGGGACGGTCCGTACGGGGTCGGGGACCGCCACCTCCAGCGGGTCGCGGCCCGGAGCGGACACCCGGACGGCCCCGCCGGGCAGCGGCTCGGAGGAGGCCAGTGCCAGGCGTGCGCACTCGCGCTGGGTGAGTGCCTTCCCCGTCTCGTCCGTCAGCAGCCATCTGCGGTCTCCCGCCGGGCCCCAGGGCTCGACCGTCATCTCGCGCGGCGCGCAACCTCCCGTTGCCTTCACCGGATAGACGTGCAGCGCGTGCACCGACGCGGGAACAGAGTGTGTCATGCCTCCATCCTGCCAGTGGGCCCGGACGTCCGTCCGGGCCCACTGCCGTGCCGTGGTGCGGCGCTGTCGCGTGCCCCGGCGCCGCTGCCTCGCCCCGTGGCCCTAGTAGCCGCCACCGCCCTGCTGGTACTGCCGGTTGTACGGGTCCTCGTACTGCTGCGCGGCGGGCCCTGGGCGCGGAGCCACGGGGCGCATCGCCTCGTACCCGGCGGGCTGGGCCTGCCGCTGCGGCTGCGGACGCTGCATCTGCGGGGCCTGAGGTCCCGGGTAGCCGCGCGGCTGGCCGGTCTGCTGCGGGATGTACGGCGCGGGCGCCTGTTGCAGCTGCGGCATCGGGGCCTGCTGGAGGTGCGGCGCCTGCTGGTACTGCTGCACCGGTGCGGGCTGCGGTGCGGCGGCCTGGGGGTAGCCGTACGCCGGCTGCGGGTGGGAAGGTGCGGCCGGCAGCGCGGGAAGCGCGGACGGCAGGGCCGGCAGGTAGCTGTTGCCGGCGTCGTACATGGCGGGTACCCGGATCGGTGCGATCTGAGGGGTGCCCCGCTCTGCGACGAGGGAGTCGTAGATCGGGGTGTCCGCGAAGGACGGGGCGGAATAGTAGCCGCCGCCATAGGTGGAGCGGGGGGAGGTCATGGCACATAAGTTAAGCCCAAGATGTTCTGGTTGGGGAGCCCGGTAAGAGTGTTGTTTTGCGCGTTGTGTGCGGCCCTGGGTCACTAATCAGAGCTAACTTGGGAAAATCGGTCGTCTTGTAACGTTCGGATCGTGTAAGGAACGGTCCATTTCGACTCGTGATGGGGGCGAGCACGTTCATGCTCAAGGGAACCAATGTGCCGGTACCGGCGCAGTCCGTACGTGTCGAAGTCGGCCGCGGGTCCGGCCCCGGAGTGCCGGAGGTCGACGCCTCCGCGCTGCTGCTCACCGGCGGGCGGGTGCGCTCCGACGCCGACTTCGTGTTCTACAACCAGCCCGCACACGCCTCGGGCGCCGTGCGGTACGAGGGAAAGCAGGCCGGCGCGGGCGGGGTGGTCACGGACACCCTCTCGGTGGACCTCGGGCGCGTGGAGCCCGCCGTGGAGACCGTGGTGCTGGCCGCCTCGGCGGACGGCGGCGACTTCGGGCGGGTGCCCGGCCTGTACGTACGCGTGCTGAACGCCGCGAACGGCACGGAGATCGCCCGCTTCGACAGCCAGGACGCCACCGTCGAGACCGCGTTCGTCCTCGGTGAGCTGTACCGGCGGCAGGGCGCCTGGAAGTTCCGTGCGGTGGGCCAGGGGTACAGCAGCGGTCTGGCGGGACTGGCGACGGACTTCGGGATCACCGTCGACGAACCCCAGCAGGCGGCACAGGCCCCCGCGGCCCCACCCGCACCCGCGACCCCACCGGCCCCGGCGTACGTCCGGCCGGCCCCGGCCCCGTCAACTCCCGTCCCTCCGGCGGCGCCCGCGATGCCCTCCGCGCCGTCCCCCTCGCGCGCCACGCCCCCTCCCGCGCCGTCCGCCTCCCCCGTACGGCTCTCCAAGGTCACCCTCACCAAGGCCTCGCCGACCGTCTCCCTGGCCAAGCAGGGCGGCACCGGCGGCGCGATGCGCGTCAACCTCAACTGGGAGTCCCGCAAGCAGTTCAAGGGCTGGGGCAGCAAGCTCGGCCGGGCGATGGCCGTGCACGCCGACCTCGACCTCGACCTGTGCGCGCTGTACGAACTCACCGACGGACGCAAGGGCGTGGTGCAGGCCCTGGGGAATGCCTTCGGCGCGCTCCACCAGCCGCCGTACATCCTGCTGGACGGCGACGACCGCACCGGCGCCGTCTCCACCGGTGAGAACCTCACCATCAACCTGGACCACAAGGACCGGCTGCGGCGCGTCCTGATCTTCGTGACGATCTACGAGGGCGCGCGCTCCTTCGCCGACCTGCACGCCACGGTGACGCTCACCCCGCAGAACGGGGCGCCCATCGACTTCTCCCTCGACGAGTGCACCGTCCCTTCCACGGTCGCCGCGCTCGCGCTGATCAGCTACGAGAACGGAGAGCTGACGGTCCGCCGGGAGGCCCAGTACCTGGTGCCGCAGCGCGGCGTCAGCCCGCAGCGCACCGTCGACCAGACGTACGGCTGGGGCATGGACTGGACGCCCGGCCGCAAGTGACGGTTCCGCCTTCCCGGACGGGCGGCAGAACCTCCGCCCGTCCGGGATTCAGCGGTCCGGTGCGGCCTCCGGGCGGGAGTACGTGCGCCCCTTCCAGGCCGCGCCCCGGCCCCGGTAGTGCTGCACGGCCGAGTCCACCGTCATCAGCGCGTACAGCAGCGCCGTGAAGGGCAGCAGCGGGGCCAGCGCCGCCGTCTGCCGGTAGTAGCCCAGCACGGGCAGGTACGTGCCCGTCATCACCGCCCAGGCGGCCAGCCCCGCCCAGCCCGCCGCCGCGTCCCCGCCGGACACTCCGGCGACCACGGCGTACGGCGGCACCAGGTAGACCAGCACCAGGCCCACGACCGTCCCCAGGAGCAGCAGCGGATTGTGCCGGAGCTGGGCGTACGCGCTGCGCGACACCATCCGCCACAGATCCCCGAGCCCGGGGTACGGGCGCACACTGTCGACCCGTTCCGCGAGGCCCAGCCAGATCCGTCCGCCCGCCCGCCGCACGGCCCGCGCCAGCGCCACGTCGTCGATCACCGCGCCCCGGATCGACTCGGGCACGCGTGCGCGGAGCGCCATCTCCGTACGCAGCAGCACGCACCCGCCGGCCGCCGCCGCGGTCCGCGCCCCCGCGCGGTTCACCCACCGGAACGGATACAGCTGCGCGAAGAAGTACACGAAGGCCGGGACGACGAGCCGCTCCCAGGTGCTCGTGACGCGCAGCCTGGCCATCTGCGACACCATGTCGAACCCGCCGCCGGAGCCGTCGCCCCGCGCGGACGCCACCAGTTCCCGGAGGCTGTCGGGCTCGTGCGCGATGTCGGCGTCGGTGAGCAGCAGGTACGCGGGGCTGCCCGCACGGGCCACCTCCACCCCGTACCGCACCGCCCACAGCTTTCCCGTCCAGCCGGGTGCGGGGTCGCCGGGCGAGACCACCGCGAGCGGCAGCCCGCCGTACTTCACCGACAGCTCCCGCGCCAGCTTCCCCGTGCCGTCGCTGCTCCCGTCGTCCACCAGGATCACCTCGGCCTCGCCGGGGTAGTCCTGGGCCAGCAACGACGGCAGGCTCATGGGCAGCACGGCGGCCTCGTCGCGCGCGGGCACGATCACGGCGACGTACGGCCAGCGCCCCGCGGGCGGCGCGGTGCGCGGCGGCAGGCGCTGATCGGTGCGCCAGAAGAAGCCGTGGCCCACCAGCAGCCACAGCCAGACGGTCAGCGATCCCACAGCGGTCCACGCGACGACGCTCACCCGTCGAAGTCTGCCGCAGGGGCCGTCGCTGCGGGAGGACGCCGGGGCGCACGGCCCGGTCGACGGCCCGGGTGTTCGAGGCCTTCGACTAAGGTGACCGAGTGAAGATCGCGCTCATGGACTCCGGAATCGGCCTGCTCGCGGCGGCGGCCGCCGTGCACCGGCTGCGGCCCGACGCGGACCTGGTCGTCGCCTCCGACCCCGACGGAATGCCCTGGGGTCCGCGTACCCCCGAGGACATCACGGAGCACGCGCTCGCCGTCGCCAGGGCCGCGGCGGCGCACCGCCCCGACGCGCTGATCATCGGCTGCAACACCGCCACCGTGCACGCCCTGGACGCGATCCGCACCGAACTGGAGCCCGGTATTCCGGTCATCGGCACCGTCCCCGCGGTCAAGCCGGCCGCCGCGGCCGGCGGGCCCTTCGCGATCTGGGCGACCCCCGCCACCACGGGCAGCCCCTACCAGCGCGGCCTGATCCGTGACTTCGCCGCCGGCGTCGACGTCACCGAGGTGCCCTGCCCCGGACTCGCGGACGCCCTGGAGAGCGCCGACGAGGCGGCGATCGACGCGGCGGTGGCCGCGGCAGCCGCCCTCACCCCGCCCGGGGCGAGGACCGTCGTCCTGGGGTGCACCCACTACGAACTGGTCGCCGAACGCATCCGCGCCGCCCTCCGGCAGCCCGCCGACCCCCACCCGCCGACCCTCCTGGGCTCGGCGGAGGCAGTCGCCGCACAAGCACTTCGACGGGCCGGCGCCGCTCCCGCCCCGGCCGCCGACCCCGTCGCCCACCTCACGGTTCTGCTGAGCGGGCGCCGCTCGGCGACCCTCACCGCCCCGGCCCTCGCCTATGCCGAGGGCCGGCTGCTCGCTGCCATGCGCCCGGAACCTGAGTACGCTGCTGTGCATGAGGGACTTCCCCGGCGCTGACGACCGTCACGACGAGTCCGCCGCCGCGCCTCCCACCACCCGCTGGACCGGCCGCGCCACAAACCGTGCGCAGTGGCTGCTCTCGGCCGCCGGGGCGGGCGTCCTGGCGCTCGGCATCGAACTCGCCGTCGGCTCCTCCTGGGTCTCCGGCATCGTCCCGCTGGTGATGGCCGTCGTCGGCTGTCTGCTCGTCGGCATGATGGTGATCTTCGGGACGCTCGCCTTCGTGCACGTCCGCGTCACGGTCGACGACCAGGCGCTGGAGGTGCGCTGCGGCCACATGGGGCTGCCGCGCCGCCGCATCCCGCTCTCGCACGTGAGGAGCGTCGAGTTCGCGCCCCGCGTCACCCCGCGCCACTGGGGCGGCTGGGGCTACCGCTGGCGGCCCGAACAGGGCACGGCGGTGGTCGTGCGGCGCGGCGAAGGCGTGGTGCTGCGACTCGGCGACGGACGCACCTTCACCGTCACGGTCGACGACGCCGCCGGAGCGGTACGCGCGATCCGCGACCGGATCCTCCCCGACCCGGCGGCCGGGCGGCCGGAGGGATGAGCCGACGGGCCCTCTCCGGCCGGGCCCCCGGCCCGGGCCGGGCCGCCCTGCTCCGCTGCGGCGGGGCCGCCGTAGACTCCGCCGGGTGAGCGCCACCATCACCCCCACGGACCAGCCGGTACCGGCCCCCGACCCCTCCCGCAAGGGGCTGCCGCGGCTGCTTGCCGTGCTGCTGCGGCCCGCCGCTGCCGCCGCCTCGGGACTGCTGCTCTACGCGAGCTTCCCGCCCCGCCTCCTGTGGTGGCTGGCGCTGCCCGGGTTCGCACTGCTCGGCTGGTGCCTGCGCGGGCGCCGGCTGCGCGCGGGCTTCGGTCTCGGGCTGCTGTCCGGACTCGGCTTCCTGCTGCCGCTGCTGTCGTGGACGGGCGAGGAGGTCGGGCCCGTGCCATGGCTCGCGCTCACCCTCGTCGAGGCGCTCTTCCTCGCCTTCGTCGGCATGGGCATCGCCGCGACGTCCAGGCTCCCCGCCTGGCCGGTGTGGGCGGCGGCCCTGTGGATCGCGGGGGAGGGGCTGCGCGCCCGCGTCCCGTTCGAGGGCTTCTCCTGGGGGAAGATCGCGTTCGGGCAGGCCGACGGCGTCTTCCTGCCGCTCGCCGCACTCGGCGGGACGCCCCTGCTGAGCTTCGCGGTCGCCCTGTGCGGCTTCGGCCTGTACGAGGGCGTGCGGCAGTTCCGCACGTACCGTGCCCACCGCACCGTCCGCCGGGCGGGCGTCGCCGCAGCGGCCCTGGCGGTCCTCGTCCCGCTCGTCGCCTCCCTCGCCGCCCGCCCCCTCCTCGACGACTCCGCCGAGGACGGCACGGCCACCGCCGCCCTCATCCAGGGCAACGTGCCGCGTCTGGGCCTCGACTTCAACGACCAGCGGCGTGCGGTCCTCGACAACCACGCCCGCCGCACCGAGCAGCTCGCCGACGAGGTGAAGTCCGGGAAGAAGCCCGCACCCGACTTCGTCGTGTGGCCGGAGAACTCCTCCGACCTCGACCCGTACCGCAACCACGACGCCCGCGACGTCATCGACCGGGCCGTGCGGAGGATCGGCGTCCCCGTCGCCGTCGGCGCCGTCCTCACCCCCGAGACCGGCCCGCTGCGCAACACCCTCATCCAGTGGGACCCCGAGCGCGGCCCCGTCGACACCTACGACAAGCGGCACATCCAGCCCTTCGGCGAGTACATGCCGATGCGCGACTTCGCCCGCCTCTTCAGCTCCGACGTGGACCGGGTCCGGCGCGACTTCGGCCCCGGGACGAAGGTCGGCGTCTTCGACATGGCGGGCACCAGGGTCGGCCTGGTCACCTGCTACGAGGCCGCCTTCGACGACGCCGTACGGGACACCGTGCTGCACGGCGGTCAGCTCATCGCCGTACCCAGCAACAACGCCACCTTCGGCCGCAGCGAGATGACGTACCAGCAGCTCGCCATGAGCCGGGTGCGTGCCGCCGAGCACGGCCGGGCCGTCCTGGTGCCCGTCACCAGTGGGGTCAGCGCGGTCATCCGGCCCGACGGCGAGGTCGTCCAGCAGACGAAGCTGTTCACCCCCGACGCGCTCGTCGCGGAGGTTCCGCTGAGGTCCTCGCTGACCCCGGCCACCCGCATGGGCATCGCACCGGAGATCGGGCTCGGGCTGCTCGGCGCGGCCTCCCTGGCCTGGGCGGCGGCCCTCGCGCTGCGTGCCCGGCGCGGCGAACAGCGCCGTCCGGCAGTCCCTTAGGCTCTCGTCATGGCAACTCCCGACTTCATCAAGAACCTCCGCCTCACCGCAGGTCACCAACTGCTCTACCTCCCCGGTGTGACGGCCGTCGTCTTCGACGACGAGGGCCGGGTGCTGCTCGGCCGCCGTTCCGACAACGGCGAGTGGTCGGTCGTCGGCGGCATACCCGAGCCCGGCGAGCAGCCCGCACAGGCGGCGGTGCGCGAGGTGTTCGAGGAGACGGCCGTGGAGTGCCAGGTCGAGCGGATCGTCCTGGTCCAGACGCTCCGTCCGGTGCAGTACGAGAACGGCGACATCTGCCAGTTCATGGACGTCACCGTGGCCTGCCGCGCGACCGGCGGCGAAGCCCGCGTGAACGACGAGGAGTCCCTCGAAGTCGGCTGGTTCCCGGTCGACGCACTGCCGGAGATGCGGGAGTTCTCCACCTTCCGGATCATGCAGGCCCTCGCGAACGAACCGGCCTGGTTCGCCCCGGCCGAGGACGCGACGCCCGGCGCGGCAGGCGTGGGAGTCACCCCGCAGGGTCACTGAAGCCGGCGCCGGAGCACCGTGGGTCCGGGCGCGACCGGTCTGTCCGCGGTGCGCCCGGACCGTCGTGCGCCCGGCGTCGTCCGTCTTCCGGGGCGCTCAGACCTTGCGGTAGGCGTACGCCTCGGAGGCCGCCGCGGCGACGTCGGGCAGCGGTGCGCCCGCCGACGCGGTGACGACGGCGGCGACCGCGCCCTCGACGAACGGCGCGTCCAGCAGCCGTGTACCCGGGGGGAGTTGCTCCTCGTCGGCGAGCAGCGCCTTCACGGTCAGCACCGCACTGCCCAGGTCGGCCAGGACGGCCACCCCCGCCCCCCGGTCCACCGACCGGGCGGCCTCGACGACGAGGTCCGCGCTCGTGCCGAGGCCGCCGTCCGAGTCGCCGCCCGCCGCGGCCACCGGGGCGGTCCGGTCGCCGCCCGCGAGCCCCTGGGCGAGCGCTGCCACGGAAGCGGCCACCGCCGCACTGTGCGACACCAGCACGATCCCCACCGGCCCCGCCCCGGGCCGCGCCCCGCCGCCCGCGCTCATGCGGCGACCGCCTCGGCGAGCGTACGGAGCAGGAGCGCCGACGAGGTGGCACCCGGGTCCTGGTGCCCGACGCTGCGCTCGCCGAGATAGCTGGCCCGCCCCTTGCGCGCCTGGAGCGGCACGGTCGCCAGCGCGCCGCTCTCGGCGGCCTCCCGGGCCGCGGCGAAGGCCACCCGCGGTTCCTCCCCGCTCGCGGCGGCGAGCGCGTCCACCCCCGGCAGCAGCGCGTCCAGCATCGTCTTGTCCCCGGCCGCCGCACCGCCGAGCTGCGCCACCGCGTCGACCCCGACCCGCAGCGCCTGCGCGAACTCGGCGACCGACACCCGCGCCGCGTCCCCCAAGGTCTTGCCCGTACGGCGCAGCAGCATCCCGTACAACGGACCCGAGGCGCCGCCGACGGTGGAGATCAACTGCCTGGACGCCAGCGCCAGGACACCCCCCGGAGTGTCAGGCGGCTCCTTCTCCAGCGCGGCGGCGACCGCCGCGAAGCCGCGCCGCAAATTGCTGCCGTGGTCGGCGTCCCCGATGGGGGAGTCCAACTCGGTCAGCCGGTCGGCTTCGGCCTCCACGGCGGCGGCCGTGCCGGCCATCCACCGTCGGAAGAACTCCGCGTCCAATGTCAATCGACTCTCCCCGCACTCGTGTTGTCCGCCTCCTGCACCAACGGCGGAACCGCCACCGGCAGCCGCGCCGGACACCTCAACGCCCCCAGCGCAGCGCCGCGGTCTCCACCGGCGCGTCCCACCACCGCAGCAGCTCCTCGTCGACCTGACAGAGCGTCACCGAGCAGCCCGCCATGTCGAGGGACGTGACGTAGTTGCCGACCAGCGTACGAGCCACCGGCACGCCAACCTCCGAAAGGACGCGCTGTACCTCCGCGTTGAACCCGTACAGCTCCAGCAGCGGCGTCGCGCCCATCCCGTTCACCAGCGCCAGTACGGGCCCGGTCGGCCGCAGGTCCTCCAGCACCACGTCCACCGCGTAGTCGGCGATCTCCCGCGCGGTCATCATCGCCCGCCGCTCCCGGCCCGGCTCGCCGTGGATGCCGACACCCAACTCCAGCTCTCCCGGGGGAAGGTCGAAGGTGGGGCTGCCCTTCGACGGCGTCGCGCACGCACTCAGTGCCACCCCGAAGCTCCGCGTCGCCCCGTTCACCCGCCGTGCCACCTCGGCCACCCGCTCCAGCGGGGCGCCCTCCTCGGCCGCCGCACCCGCGATCTTCTCCACGAACAGGGTCGCCCCGGTGCCGCGCCGGCCGGCCGTGAACAGACTGTCCGTCACCGCGACGTCGTCGTTGACCAGGACCTTGTCGACCCTGATCCCCTCCTCCTCGGCGAGTTCGGCGGCCATGTCGAAGTTGAGGACGTCCCCGGTGTAGTTCTTGACGACGAACAGCACGCCCTGCCCGGAGTCCACGGCAGCGGCGGCACGCACCATCTGATCCGGCACGGGGGAGGTGAACACTTCTCCGGGACACGCCGCCGACAGCATCCCGTGCCCCACGAAGCCCGCGTGCAGGGGTTCGTGCCCACTCCCGCCGCCGGAGACCAGCCCCACCTTCCCGGCAACCGGCGCGTCCCGCCGCACCACCACCCGGTTCTCCACGTCGACGGTCAACTCCGGGTGCGCCGCGGCCATCCCGCGCAGTGCGTCGGCGACGACGGTCTCGGGGACGTTGATGAGCATCCTCATGGGTACCTCCGGCAGGGAATGACGGGCGGGACGTCGGCCTTCGTGCGCTGCGACCGCGCCCCAGTATCCAAGAGGAACCGTTCTGGTGTGCGTGTCCCGGGGTTCCCGTCCCCCGGCCCCCGGGCCGGGGAAGCGCAGCCCGAGGCCGCGGGCGCCCCGTACGAGACCCGTCAAGAGCGCGCCCGCGCACGTCAGAGGGGCGTCAACGGGAGCCGCGGGGCCGCCGGAACGCGCTTACCTCGACCCGGGACGTACGGCAGCCGCCGTTCGTCCGCGGTCGTGAGACCGCCCCCCGTCCGTCACTGCACACACAGGAGTCCACGATGGCCGACCTGGCCTTCGTCGCCACCACGATCGCGGTCTTCGCGCTGGTGGCTCTCATCGCCAAGGGGGTGACGAAGCTGTGAGCGCCGAGAACGTCGTCGGCCTCGTCGTGGCCGTCGCCCTGGTGGGATATCTGATCCTCGCCCTCGTGTACCCGGAGAGGTTCTGAGCCCGACATGTCTCCCGTCCTCGCCGGAGTGCTCCAGTTCCTGGCACTCCTGGCCGCCCTGGCCCTGGCGTACCGCCCCCTCGGCGATCACATGGCCCGCGTCTACTGCTCGTCCCGGCACCTGCGTGTCGAGAAGTGGATCTACCGGCTGGTGGGCGCCGACCCGTCGGCGGAGATGCGCTGGCCCGCCTACCTGCGCGGCGTCCTCGCCTTCTCCCTGGCCGGCGTGGTGTGCCTCTACCTGCTCCAGCGGGTGCAGGGGGTGCTGCCCGGCTCGCCGGGCTTCGCCCCGATCGACCCGGACCAGGCATTCAACACCGCCGCGTCGTTCGTCACGAACACCAACTGGCAGTCGTACGCGGGCGAACAGGCCATGAGCCGGCTCGTGCAGACCTGCGGACTCGCGGTGCAGAACTTCGTGTCCGCAGCCGTGGGCATGGCCGTCGCGGTCGCCCTGGTACGCGGCTTCGCCGCCCGCCCGGGGGCACGCGGTCCCGCCCGTGGCGGCAAGGCCCCCTCGCGCACCGGCCACCTCGGAAACTTCTGGACCGACCTGGTGCGCGGCGTCGTCCGCATCCTGATCCCGGTCTCGGTCCTCGGCGCGCTCGTCCTGGTCGCCTGCGGAGCCCTCCAGAACTTCTCCGGCCTCCACGAGGTCGGCCAGTTCGGCGGCGGCACCCAGCAGTGGAGCGGCGGCGCCGTGGCCTCCCAGGAGGCCATCAAGGAACTGGGCACCAACGGCGGCGGCTACTACAACGCCAACTCCGCCCACCCCTACGAGAACCCCAACGGCCTGTCCAACCTCTTCGAGGTCTTCCTGATCCTCCTCATCCCCTTCGCGCTGACCCGCACCTTCGGCAGGATGACCGGCTCGGCCCGGCAGGGCTACGCGATCCTCGCCGCCATGGCGACGATCTGGATCGTCTTCACCGCCCTGATGATGTGGGCCGAATTCGCCCACCACGGCCCGGCGTTCGAAGCGGCCGGCGGTGCGACGGAGGGGAAGGAGACCCGCTTCGGGATCGCCGGATCGGCGATCTTCTCGGTGGCCACCACGCTCACCTCCACCGGGGCCGTGAACTCCTTCCACTCCTCCTTCACCGGACTCGGCGGCGGCCTCGACCTGCTGGGCATGCAGCTCGGCGAGGTGGCCCCCGGCGGCGTCGGTTCCGGCCTGTACGGCATGCTGGTCATGGCGATGGTGGCGGTGTTCCTCGCCGGGCTGATGGTCGGCCGGACCCCCGAGTACCTGGGCAAGAAGATCGGCAGCCGGCAGATCAAGTTCGCCGCCTGCTACTTCCTGATCACTCCGGCCCTGGTGCTCGGCTTCACGGCCGCGGCCGTGGCGCTGCCGACGCCCGGCGACTCGACGCTGAACCCGGGCCCGCACGGGTTCTCCGAGATCCTCTACGCCTACACCTCGGGCGCCAACAACAACGGCAGCGCGTTCGGCGGGCTGGACGCGGACACCCCATGGTTCAACACCACCCTCGGCATCGCGATGCTGCTGGGCCGCTTCCTGCCGATGGTGTTCGTCCTCGCCCTGGCCGGTTCCCTCGCCGGGCAGGACCCCGTACCGGAGACGGCGGGCACGCTCCGTACGCACAAGCCGCTGTTCACCGGCCTGCTGGTCGGCACCGTCATGATCGTCACCGGTCTCACCTACTTCCCCGCGCTCGCGCTGGGACCGCTCGCCGAAGGGCTCGCCTCATGAGCACTCCCACCGTGACCTCCGCACGCAGTCAGGCCGAGACTCCGCACTCCGACGCATCCGTCGGCCACCGGCCCGGCGGCGGTACGGGCCGGGCCGGCGGGGGCCTGTTCGACCCCCGGCAGCTCCTCGCGTCGTTCCCCGACGCGCTGCGCAAGCTCGACCCCAGAGTGATGGTCAAGTCGCCGGTGATGTTCGTCGTCGAGATCGGGTCCGTGCTGACCACGGTGCTCGCCGTCCTGAACCCCGGTGACGGGTTCGGCTGGGCGATCGCCGCCTGGCTGTGGCTGACGACGCTCTTCGCCAACCTGGCCGAGGCCGTCGCCGAGGGCCGCGGCAAGGCGCAGGCCGCCACCCTGCGCAGGACCAGGACGGACACGGTCGCCCGCCGGATCATCGGCCCGAACGAGGAACGGGTCGCGGGTACGGCACTGCGCGTCGGCGACCTCGTGGTGTGCGAGGCGGGCGACGTGATACCCGGCGACGGCGACGTGGTGGACGGCGTCGCCTCGGTCGACGAATCGGCGATCACGGGCGAATCGGCGCCGGTGATACGGGAGGCGGGCGGCGACCGGAGCGCGGTCACCGGCGGCACGCAGGTGCTCTCCGACCGCATCGTCGTCAAGATCACGGCAGAGCCGGGCGCCACCTTCATCGACCGGATGATCAACCTGGTCGAGGGCGCCGCCCGGCAGCGGACGCCCAACGAGATCGCGCTGAACATCCTCCTGGCCTCCCTCACCGTCGTCTTCCTGCTGGCCGTCGTCACCCTCCAGCCGTTCGCGACGTACGCGGGCGCCCCCCAGTCGATGGTGGTGCTGGTCGCCCTGCTCGTCTGCCTGATCCCCACCACCATCGGCGCGCTGCTCTCCGCGATAGGCATCGCGGGCATGGACCGCCTCGTCCAGCGCAATGTGCTGGCCGTGTCCGGCCGCGCGGTGGAGGCCGCGGGCGACGTGTCGACGCTGCTGCTCGACAAGACCGGCACGATCACGCTGGGCAACCGGCAGGCGGTGGAGCTCCTCCCGGTCCGAGGGGTGACGGAGAGCGAACTGGCCGACGCCGCCCAGCTGTCGTCGCTCGCCGACGAGACCCCCGAAGGCCGCTCCGTCGTCGTGCTCGCGAAGGAGAGGTACGGGCTGCGCGCACGCCACCGGGGCGAGCTGACGCACGCCGAGTGGGTGGCGTTCACCGCGCAGACCCGGATGTCGGGCGTGGACACGGCCGACGGGCACAAGGTGCGCAAGGGCGCGACCGGATCCGTTCTCGCCTGGGTGCACGAGCGGGGCGGCAGTGTTCCCGAGGACGCCCGGACGCTCACCGACCGGATCTCCGCAGCCGGCGGCACCCCGCTGCTGGTCGCCGTGGAGGACCGGGGCACAGCCCGCGTCCTCGGCGTCATCCACCTCAAGGACGTCGTCAAGGAGGGCATGCGCGAGCGGTTCGAGGAACTGCGCAGGATGGGCATCAGAACGGTCATGATCACGGGAGACAACCCGCTGACCGCGAAGGCCATCGCCGACGAGGCGGGCGTGGACGACTTCCTGGCCGAGGCCACGCCCGAGGACAAGATGGCGCTGATCCGAAGGGAACAGGCCGACGGCACACTCGTCGCGATGACCGGCGACGGCACGAACGACGCGCCCGCCCTCGCCCAGGCGGACGTCGGCGTCGCCATGAACACCGGCACCTCCGCCGCCAAGGAGGCCGGGAACATGGTCGACCTCGACTCCGACCCCACCAAGCTGATCGAGATCGTCGGCATCGGCAAGCAACTCCTCATCACCCGAGGGGCGCTGACCACCTTCTCGATCGCCAACGACGTCGCGAAGTACTTCGCGATCATCCCCGCCATGTTCACGGTGGCCCACCCCGGACTCGACACGCTCAACATCATGGGCCTGCACTCCCCGCAGTCGGCGATCCTGGCCGCGGTGATCTTCAACGCGCTGGTCATCGTCGCGCTGGTCCCGCTCGCCCTCAGGGGTGTCCGCTACCGGCCGATGAGCGCGGACCGGATGCTGCGGCGCAACCTCGGGATCTACGGGCTCGGCGGGCTGATCGCCCCCTTCCTCGGCATCAAGGCCATCGACCTCCTGCTGTCCCTCGTCCCCGGAAACGGCTGATACCGAATGACCCACTCCCACCACGTCGCCGCGCGCACCGCCCGGCAGTTCGGCGCCGGACTCCGCGCCCTGATCGCCCTGACCGTCCTGTGCGGCGTGCTCTACCCGCTCACCGTCACCGGCATCGCCCAGCTCGCCTTCCCCGGCCGGGCCAACGGCTCGCAGCTCAAGGACGACAGCGGCAGGGTCGTCGGCTCCGAGCTGATCGGCCAGCGCTTCGACCTGCCCAGGAAGAACCCGGACGACCCCGGGGAGACACCGGTCCCGGACCTGCGGTGGTTCCAGCCCCGCCCCTCGGCGGGCCTCACGGCGCACGGCGCCGGCCCCCGGTCCGCGCTGCTCGTGTCCGGCGCGACCCATCTGTCCGGGGACAACGAGGTCCTGCTGCGGGCCGTCCGGGACGCCAGGGCCGCGGTGATCGAGGACAACACGGCCGCCGGACACCGGCCCGCGCCCGCCGACGTACCCGCCGAAGCCGTCACCTCCTCGGGCTCCGGACTCGATCCGCACATCCCTCCCGGGTACGCCGCCCTCCAGATCCGCCGGGTCGCGGAGCGCAACCACCTCGCCGTCGACGAGGTCCGCGCACTGGTCGAAGCGCACACCGACGGCCGCATCCTCGGCTTCGTGGGCGAGCCCCGGGTGAACGTGCTCCGGCTCAACGTCGCCCTCAAGGCACTCCTCGGCACCCGCTGACGCGCTCCTCGGCACGCCCGGGGGCCGCACCCGGCCGAGGCGGCGCCGGGCGGGACCTCCGCCCGGTGCCGCACGTCCCGCGTGCGGGCCGGCGCCTCAGGAGTCCCCGAAGTCGATCTCCGCCGACGCGACGACCCCGGCGCCCATGTTGCGCTCCATCATCCGCAGCGCCGCGTCCGCGAGGTCCTCGTGGATATGGGCGACGGCGTCACGCGGAACGGTGACCCGCAGATGCCGGATGTGGGCGTCCAGCGCCGAGTACAGGACGCACTGCTCGGTCACCTGTCCGCACAGGACCACGTGGTCGATGCCCTGCTGGGAGAGCAGGTAGCCGAGCGGTGTCTCGTAGAAGATCGAATGCCGGGCCTTGACGACGAACAGGGACGACTTGTCGGGCGCGAGTGGGCGCACGAGCGAGGCATGCGGCCCTTCGAGAGCGGTCTGGAGGATCTCGCCGTGGTGCGAGCGCCACTCGCCGAAGTTGTCGTTGGCGTAGATGACGGGGATCTCGTGACCGCGGGCGCGGTCGATGAGCTCCACGACGCAGGGGAGGGTCTTCTCCACGGAGGGGAGCAGGAGGTGGGCGTCCTCGTGCGTGTAGGTGTTGATCATGTCGATAACGATGAGAGCGGTCTTTCCCATGTATTCCACCTTGCCGTTCCGTCGGACTGCTTGCCTGTTCACGCCCCCTCGGCCTGCCGCCGCTGCGGGCCGCCGCCTGGTTCCGGTGCCCGTTTCCGGCCGGTCGAACACCGGAACGCAATGTTCATGCCGGGTCCATGAGAGGGGCCGTATATCCGGCGGTAACTCTTCACGGCCGGCGCGCAGTGTGCTCCCGTCACAGTTCCCCGCGTCCAGAAGGAGCCCTTACGGTGATCACACCCCGCGCCGAGCAGCCGGCCGCACCGCCCGCCGGACCCCGCCGCCGTGTGCGCACGGGGGCCCTCGCCCTCGCCACCGCACTGGCCGCGCTCGCCACCGCGGCCCCCGCGCAGGCCGGATCTCCGCGACCGTCGTCGCCCGCCCCGCAGACGCTTCCCGCGGTGACACCGCGCGCCGAGACGCCTCCGCTCCACGACGACGAGGCGGGCGGCAACGCCGACGCCGACGACCCGGCCATCTGGCGCAACGCCGCCGATCCGGGCCGCAGCCTGGTCGTGGCCACCGCCAAGGAGGGCGGACTGCGGGTGTACGACCTGGACGCCCGCCAGGTCCAGTCCGTCGCCGCACCGGCGGGCCCGGCCCCCGGCGACGCGCCGGGCCGCTTCAACAACGTCGACCTCGTGCACGGCCTGCGGCTGCCCTCCGGACCCGCCGACCTCGCCGTCACCAGCGACCGCGGCAACGACCGGCTGCGCTTCTACCGCATCGACGGCAGCGCGCAGGCCCGCCGGGCGGGCGCCCCGCTCACGGACGTCACGGACCCCGCCGCGCCGCCCGTCTTCTCCGCCTCGCAGCAGGAGATCAACGACCAGCGCACCGCGTACGGCCTCGCCACCTGGACCGACCGCACCACCAAGCGCTCGTACGCCCTGGTCAGCCGTCGCGAGACGACCCGCGTCGCGCTCCTCGAACTCCTCCCCGCGGCGAACGGCACCGTCGGCTACCGCAAGGTCCGCACCCTGGACCTGCCCTCCGCCTTCCGGCTGCCCAACGGCAGGACCTGGACCCCGTGCGGCGAACCCGGCGAGCTGCCCCAGGTGGAGGGCATGGTCGTCGACCCCGCCGACGGCACCCTGTACGCGGGCCAGGAGGACGTCGGCATCTGGCGGCTGCGCGCCGACCTCACCTCGAAGCCCGAACTCATCGACCGGGTGCGGGAGTACGGGGTGCCCGGCACCTACGACGAGGAGACCGAGGAGTGCGTGCCCGGCGCCGACCCGGGCCACGGCGGCAGCCGCCTCACCGCCGACGTCGAAGGTCTCGCCCTGATCACCGAGGCCGACGGCGACGGCTACCTCCTCGCCTCCAGCCAGGGCGACGACACCTTCGCCGCGTACGACCGCGAGAAGAGCGACGACAACGAGTACGAGGGCGGTTTCCGCGTCACGGCGGCCTCCGCCACCCTCGACGGCTCCGAGGAGTGCGACGGCGCGGCGGCGCTGAACGCCCCGCTGGGCCCGAAGTACCCGCGGGGCCTGCTCGTCGTCCAGGACGGCGACGACACCCCGCAGGCCGGCGGACGTGAGGCCACCGGGTTCAAGTTCGTCGACCTGGGCCGGGTGCTCGACGCGCTGGACGACTGAGCCCGCCGTGTCCGGGGGCTACGGTTTGCGCCCCACGCCCCCGAACATCGCCACCTCGGCGGGCAGTCCGTTCTCCGGCCCGCCCGCCGCGCGCCAGCGCGAGCACGACACCACGCCCGGCGGCAGGAGCTCCAGCCCGTCGAAGTAGCGGGCCACCTGCTGCGGGGTGCGCTGCGTGAGCCTCGGGGTGCCGTTCTCGTTCCAGAAGGCGACGGCGGCGTCCACGTCCGGCATGGCCGGGCTGGTGATGGTGTGCGAGAGGACGAGGTGACTGCCGGAGGGCAGCGCGTCCATGAGGCGCCGGACGATGCCGTAGGACTCCTCCTCGTCCTCGATGAAGATGACCACGCCGAGGAGCATCAGGGCCACGGGCCGGGACAGGTCGAGGGTCTTCGCGGCGTGCCCGAGGACGGCGTCGACGTCGCGCAGGTCCGCGTCCGCGTAGGCGGTGCGGCCCTCGGGGGTGCTGGTGAGCAGGGCCTGGGCGTGGGTCAGCACGATGGGGTCGTTGTCGACGTAGGCGACGCGGACGTCCGGGGCGATGCGCTGGGCGACCTCGTGGGTGTTGCCCGCGCTGGGGAGCCCGGTGCCGACGTCCAGGAACTGGCGTATGCCGCAGTCCGCGGTGAGATGGCGCACCGAACGGCCGAGGAACTCCCGGTCGGCCCGCGCGTAGTCGCCGATGCCGGGGTGCAGCCGCCGGATCTGATCGCCGGCGGCGCGGTCGACGGGATAGTTGTCCTTGCCGCCCAGCCAGTAGTTCCAGATACGCGCCGTGTGCGCGCGGGTGGTGTCGATCCTGGTGTGCACGGGGCTCCTGTCGCGGGTGCGGGCTCACGGCGGACGCGGGGCCCGGGGCGGGGCGTTCCGCGGGGCCGCCGCCCGCTTCCCCGTGCTCGCGGGCAGCGGGGGAGTCCCCGCTGCCCGGGGGGCCGACGCCCGCGGTGAGCGCCCCGGCCCCGCGAGGGGAAAGCGCTACCCCTCGAACGCCCCCAGGATTCGTTCAGCGGCCATCGTCGCCGTCAACCCCCCCTCCCGCAAGGCCCGTTCGACATCCGGGGTGATCCTCCGCACCTCGGGGTGCGAGTACAGCCTCCCCAGCAGCTCGTCGCGGACCATCGCCCACGCCCAGTCCACCTGCTGCCCCGCCCGCTTGGCGGCCAGCCTGCCGGAGGTGTCCAGCAGCGTGCGGTGCTGCTCCAGCCGGTCCCACACCGCGTCCAGTCCCGCGGACTCGCGCGCACTGCAGCTCAGAACGGGAGGGGTCCACGCCGAGTCGACCGGGTGCATCAGCCGCAACGCCCCCGAGAGCTCCCGGGCCGCCGACCGCGCGTCCCGCTCGTGCGGTCCGTCGGCCTTGTTGACGGCGACGACGTCCGCCAGTTCGAGAACCCCCTTCTTGATCCCCTGCAACTGGTCCCCGGTGCGGGCCAGCGTCAGCAGCAGGAAGGAGTCCACCATCGCGGCGACGGCCGTCTCCGACTGCCCCACGCCCACCGTCTCCACCAGCACCACGTCGTACCCGGCGGCCTCCACCACGACCATCGCCTCGCGCGTCGCCCGCGCCACCCCGCCCAGCGTCCCCGCCGACGGCGACGGCCGGACGAAAGCGGCGGGATCGACCGCCAGCCGCTCCATCCGGGTCTTGTCGCCGAGGATGGAGCCTCCCGTCCTGCTCGACGACGGGTCGACCGCGAGCACCGCGACCCGGCGCCCGAGCCCCGTCAGCATCGTCCCGAACGCGTCGATGAACGTCGACTTGCCGACACCGGGAACCCCGCTGATGCCGATCCGGCGCGCGGACCCCGAGTGCGGCAGCAGCTCCGTCAGCAGCTTCTGGGCCAGCGCGCGATGGTCGGCCCGGGACGACTCGACGAGGGTGATCGCGCGGGCCACGAACGCCCGCTTCCCGTCGAGCACGCCCTTGACGTACGCCTCGATGTCGATCCTCGGCGGCATCCGGCCTCAGCCCTCGCCCGTGACGGCCGGCGGTACGGGCAGTTCGTGCCCGAGGTCCGCCGCCAGCCGTTCCACCAGGTCGTACGCCGCGTCCGGGATCACCGTGCCCGGCGGGAAGACGGCCGTCGCGCCCGCCTCGTGCAGCGCCGGAACGTCCTGCGGCGGGATGACGCCGCCGACGACGATCATCACGTCCTCGCGGCCCTCCGCCGCCAGCTCCTCCCGGAGCGCCGGTACGAGCGTGAGGTGCCCCGCGGCCAGCGAGGAGACGCCGACGATGTGCACGTCCGCCTCGACGGCCTGCCGCGCCACCTCCGCCGGGGTCTGGAACAGCGGACCGACGTCCACGTCGAAACCCAGGTCGGCGAAGGCGGTGGCGATCACCTTCTGGCCGCGGTCGTGCCCGTCCTGGCCCATCTTGGCGACCAGGATGCGCGGACGCCGTCCCTCCGCCTCCTCGAACGCGTCGACCAGCGTGCGGGTGCGCTCCACGGAAGGGGACTCTCCTGCCTCGTTGCGGTACACACCGGCGATCGTACGGATCTGGCCCGCGTGCCGCCCGTACACCTTCTCCAGCGCGTCCGAGATCTCGCCGACGGTCGCCTTCGCACGGGCCGCGTGCACGGCGAGCGCCAGCAGGTTGTCGTCGAGGGAACGGGACGAACCGCGCTCGGCGGACGCCGTCAGCGCCCGCAGCGCGTCCTGACAGGCCGCCTCGTCGCGTTCCTCGCGCAGCCGCTTCAGCTTCGCGAGCTGCTGCGTGCGGACCGACGAGTTGTCGACCTTCAGGACGTCGATCTGCTCGTCCGTCTCCACCCGGTACTTGTTGACGCCGACGACGGGCTGGCGGCCGGAGTCGATCCGGGCCTGGGTGCGCGCCGCCGCCTCCTCGATGCGCAGCTTCGGGATGCCCGCGTCGATGGCCTTCGCCATGCCGCCGGCCGCCTCGACCTCCTCGATGTGCTGCCAGGCGCGCCGCGCCAGGTCGTACGTCAGCTTCTCGACGTACGCGCTGCCGCCCCACGGGTCGATGACCCGGCCGGTGCCCGACTCCTGCTGGAGGAGGAGCTGCGTGTTGCGGGCGATGCGCGCGGAGAAGTCGGTGGGCAGCGCGAGTGCCTCGTCGAGGGCGTTGGTGTGCAGCGACTGGGTGTGGCCCTGTGTGGCGGCCATCGCCTCGATGCAGGTGCGCGGCACGTTGTTGAAGACGTCCTGCGCGGTCAGCGACCAGCCCGAGGTCTGCGAATGGGTGCGCAGGGAGAGCGACTTGGGGTTCCGTGGATCGAACTGCTTCACCAGCTTCGCCCACAGCAGACGGGCCGCCCGCAGCTTGGCGACCTCCATGAAGAAGTTCATGCCGATCGCCCAGAAGAACGACAGTCGGGGCGCGAACGCGTCGACGTCCAGGCCGACTTCGAGACCTGCACGCAGGTATTCCACACCGTCGGCGAGGGTGTACGCCAGCTCCAGGTCGGCCGTCGCGCCCGCTTCCTGGATGTGGTAGCCCGAGATCGAGATGGAGTTGTAGCGCGGCATCTTCTGCGAGGTGTACGCGAAGATGTCCGAGATGATCCGCATCGAGGGCTTCGGCGGATAGATGTAGGTGTTGCGGACCATGAACTCCTTGAGGATGTCGTTCTGGATGGTCCCCGCCAGCTTCTCCGGCGGCACCCCCTGCTCCTCGGCCGCCACGATGTAGAGCGCCAGCACCGGGAGCACCGCGCCGTTCATCGTCATCGACACCGACATCCGGTCCAGCGGGATGCCGTCGAAGAGCTGCCGCATGTCGAGGATCGAGTCGATGGCCACACCCGCCATGCCGACGTCGCCCGTCACCCGCGGATGGTCGCTGTCGTACCCCCGGTGGGTGGGCAGGTCGAAGGCGACCGAGAGGCCCTTCTGTCCGGCGGCCAGGTTGCGCCGGTAGAAGGCGTTGGACTCCTCGGCCGTGGAGAAGCCCGCGTACTGGCGGATCGTCCACGGCTGGTTGACGTACATGGTGGGGTACGGGCCGCGCAGATACGGGGCCACACCCGGGTAGGTGTGCAGGAAGTCCAGGCCCTCGGTGTCCTTGCCGGTGTACAGCGGCTTCACCGGGATGCCCTCGGGGGTGTCCCACACCAGGTCCTCGGCGCTGCGTCCGGTCGACTCCTTGACGGCCGCGCGCCACTGCTCCTCGGAGGCGGCCGGGGCGGGGTCCGCCGCGAGGGGGATCTGCGAGAAGTCAGGGATGCTGCCCATTACTTCACTTCCATACGGTCGAGGACGGCGGTGAGCGTGGCCACCGCGTCCGAGCCCGCGAAGACGAACTCGTCGACGCCGGCACTCCGGTACGTCTCTTCGGCTTCCCCCGGGCGACCCGCCAGGAACACCGTCCGCGCCCCCGCGCCCTTGAGCGCGGCGGCGACGTCGGCCGCCTGCTCGGCGTACAGGGCGTCACTGGAACAGATGCAGGCGACCCGCGCACCGCTCGCGGCGAACGCCGCCGCCGCGGACGAGGCGTCGACCGTCACCGGGTCGTGCACCGGTTCGACGCCGCCCGCCTGGAAGAGGTTCGCGGCGAAGGTCGCCCGGCCGGTGTGCGCGGCCGCCGGTCCCAGGGCGGCGAGGAACACGCGGGGCCGGGCCCCGGTCGCCGCCAGGTGCGCGTCCGAGCGGGCGCGCAGGGCCTCGAAGTCCTCGTCCCTGCGGACCCGGGGGAGCCCGCCGGAAGGCGCCGCGGGCGCCGGGTCACGGTCCACGGCGCGTTCGGCGAGCAGCGGGAACTCGCTGACGCCGGTGATGGGCTCGCGGCGTGTGGCGAGCGCCTTCCTGCGCTTCTCCCACGCCGCGGCGATGCGCTCGCCGACCAGTCCGGACGCCAGCGCGTCGGCCTGGCCGCCCGCCTGCTCGATCTCCTGGAACCACGCCCAGGCCGCCGCCGCCAGCTCGTCCGTGAGCTGCTCGACGTACCAGGAGCCGCCCGCCGGGTCGACCACGCGCGACAGGTGCGACTCCTCGACCAGGATGGTGGAGGTGTTGCGGGCGATACGGCGCGCGAACGCGTCCGGCAGCCCGAGGGCCTGGTCGAACGGCAGGACCGTGACGGCGTCCGCGCCGCCCACTCCGGCCGCCATGCAGGCGATCGTCGTGCGCAGCATGTTCACCCACGGATCGCGGCGCGTCATCATCACCGACGACGTCACCGCGTGCTGCCGCTGTCCGGCGGCTCCGGTCGCCCCGCACACCTCGGCGACACGGGCCCACAACCGGCGGGCCGCACGCAGCTTGGCGATGGTGAGGAACTGGTCGGCGGTGGCCGCGTACCGGAATTCGAGCTGCCCGCAGGCCGCGTCGACGTCCAGGCCCGAGGAGGTGAGGTCGCGCAGATACGCGACGCCGGTGGCCACCGAGCAGCCCAGTTCCTGGGCCGCCGAGGCACCCGCCTCGTGGTACGGCAGCGCGTCCACCACCAGAGCACGCACGTGCGGGAATTGACGGGCGGTCAGTTCGGCGAGCGTCACCGCGGACTGTGCGAGCGAGGGGTCGTGCACACCGGTACGGGCGGCATGGCCCAGCGGATCGGCGCCCAGATTGCCGCGCGCTTCCCCGGGTTGCACGCCGCGCGCCTCGTACAGTCGGAGCAACTCCCGTGCGGCGGAATCGAATGAGGGTCCCGCGTCGAGCGCGACGGAGGCGAGGTCGAGGTAGACCCCGTCGAGGGCCTGCTCCAGGCCGGACACGGGCAGTCCGGCGGCGCCCACCGCCAGCCACAGCGAGGAGACGCCGTTCTCCAGGTCGGCCAGCACGGCCTCGTTGGCGCGCGCGGGATCGGGGCGTTCGTGCCGCTGCCGTACGTCCCAGCCGCCCGCGGCCGTCGCACCGGCAGCGGACGATCCCCGGGTGAAGGGGGCGAAACCGGGCAGCCCGGGTCCGCCGTGCGCGGTACGGGCGGGGGTGTCGGCGGTGTAGAGCGGGCGCGTCGTCAGCCCGTCGTCGAGGGAGGTGGAGAGGGCGTCTTCCGCCGCAGCTCCCGTGACGTCTTTACCCGATTTGCGCAGCACGCCTTCCACCAGGCGCTGCCACTGCTCATGGGTCGCATCAGGGAACTCGGCGGCCAGGGAGAGCCCGTCGTCAGGCAGGACCGTCATGCTCAGATGCTAGGGCAGTCCGCCAAAGGTGCAGCAGGGGTAACCGCTGTGACCTTGACCTCTCCTGACCAGGCTTGATCCGTTCACCCGAATGCCCTACTGACGAGTACGGAAGACGGTTGTCCGGCAGGGACGGAAGCGGTCGTCCGCACGGGGCGAGTGCGCCCGCGCGCACGTCGGCGAACCGCCCGCACGCCGTACTCGTGCCGTGTTCACGCCATGCGGAGTTCGCCCTGCGTCTGCTCCTCGCCGCGTCCCGTCGGCGAGGAAACCAGGGTGAAGGGGTGCCCCGCGGGGTCGGAATAGCGGCGCACGTCCCGGCTCAGCCCCGAATAGTTGGGGGTCTCCAGCGGTCGCGCGCCCAGGCCGATGACCTCGCGCTCCGCCTCGTCCATGTCGTCCGGCGCCACCAGGATCCGCAGGTGGGCCTGTTGTGAGTCGTCCGGACGCGGCCAGCTCGGCGGCGCGTAGCCGTGGTCGCGCCGGATCGCCAGATGGACGCCCTCGTGGCCGACGATCTCCACGAAGTCCATGTCCTCGCCCCTGCGGGTCTCCGCGTCGAGGAGTCTGGCGTAGAACTCGGCCAGCTCGTCCGCCTCCGCGCAGTCCAGTACCAGCACCGTTCGCTTCGTCACTGCCATGATTCCGTCCGCCTCCGCCGCATCGCCGTTCCGTACGCGTGTGTACGGCGCGTACCCCGGGCGGGCGCGGAAACGCCGCCTCGCGGCACGGGTGTTCAGCCGATCGCGCCGTCGGCGACGAACCGTCCGCTCGCCGTCCCGCCCAGCCGGCCCGGCGGCACCTTCCGCCCGAACAGCACCACCACCAGGTCCTGGGCCGACCCGGTCACGGTGCTGCCGCTGCCGTACTCCCAGTCCAGGTCGTCCGCCTGCAGCCGTACGCCGTCCAGCTTCGCGCCGAAGAACCTCGTGCCCAGGGGGCTCGCCGTCCCCAGCACGATGCGCAGCCGCTCCTCGGGCACCCGGCGGTCCACCAGGCCGAGCGCGATGCCGATGTCCAGCCCGTGCACCACGTCGTGGCCGAGAGCCGCCGGCCAGCCGCCGACCGGCGGCTTCCACGGGTGGTGGGCGTTGTCCCGCAGCGCCGCCGCGAGGGCCCGCTTCGACATCGAGGCGGCCTCCCTGCGGGCCACCCGGTCGGTCATCCGGTCCATGCTGCCCCGCGCCCGGACCAGCTCCGCCAGCACCTTGGGCAGGGGGTGACGGAACCCGAAGGACATATGCGCCGCGACCTCCCGCACCCGCCACCCCGCGCACAGCGTCGGCTCGTCCCACCGCTCTGCGGGCAAGGCGTCCAGCAGGTCCGCCAGTTCCCGCCGCTCCTCCGCGATCGCTTCCCTGACCTGCACGGTATCTCTCGTGTTCCCCATGGACACAAGGGTGTTGGGATGCGGTCCCGGAAGTCCAGGAAGGGTTTCTGCTGCGCACTAGCATCAGCGGTTATGGAACTGCGTCAGCTGCGGTACTTCGTCACCGTCGCGGAAGAGGAGAACTTCACCCGCGCCGCCGCCCGCCTGCATCTCGCCCAGCCCGGCGTCAGCGCACAAGTGCGCCAGCTGGAAAAGGAGTTGGGACAGCGACTGCTGGACCGTACGGGTCGGCGCATCAGCCTCACCGAAGCGGGCGAGGCGATCCTCCCGCACGCCCGCGCGACGCTCGCCGCGGCGGACGCCGTACGCGATACGGCGGACGGGCTCACCGGGCTCCTGCGCGGCCGGGTCAGGCTCGGGACGCTGCTCGGGGCCCCGGCCGACGAGTTCGGCGTGGCCGGGGTGCTCGCCGACTTCCACGACGCGCACCCAGGAGTCGAGTTCGCCCTCACCGAGGACACCTCCGCCCGGCTGCTGGCCGCCCTGCGGCGGGGCGAGCTCGACATGGCCCTGGTGGGCCCGCCCGAGGAACATCCCCCGCCCGGCCTCAGCTTCCAGACCCTGCTCGACGAACCCCTGGTGGCCGTCGCCCCCGCGGACGACCCGCTGACCGCTTGTGCGGACGGACGGGGACCCGGGACGGAGCCGGGACCGCGCGACGGTGTGGAGGACGGCGCGGGGGCGGGGGAGGGCGACCCGGAGTCCGGGGCGGGCCCGGGTTCCGCAGTGGCGCCCAGCAGCTCCGACGGCTCCGTCGGTCCCGGCATCCCACTCAGCGCGCTCCGGGGGCGCGCCCTGATCAGCCTGCCGGCCGGTACCGGGGCGCGCGGGGCCCTGGAGCGCGGCTGTGCGGCAGCGGGATTCCGGCCGACGGTCGCCTTCGAGGCATCCGTTCCCTCGGTGCTCCTGCAACTCGCCGCACGCGGCCTGGGGGTTGCCGTACTGCCGTACGGAACGGCGACCGGGGCCGGGCCTGGCCTTCGTACGCTCGTGCTCGCCGACCCCTGCCCGCGCGCCCGCATCGTCCTCGCCCAACGGGCGGCGGGACCGGCGGGTTCGGCGGCCCGTGCGTTCCTGCACGTCCTGGCCACCGTGCTGCCCGAGCGACTCGGACAAAGGGCCCCCGGTCAGCCGCCCGCGAGTGCGCGGACGGTCTTCGGCTCGTCCCCGTCGTCCCCGCGCGCCCCAGGAGCCCCCGCCGACGCGTAGCGTGCACCCGCCGCACCCGCCTGATGAGACCGGAAGGGCCGTGCCGTGTGCGGGAGGTGAACACGTGGGGCCAGTCACGCGGGGGCAGTCACACTCGCGGTGCGTCGCCGAACGTCAGCTCCCGCCCCGCCCCGCGCGACGCGAAGTGCCGGGCCACCGTCGTTCTGGACACCTCGCCCAGCGTCGCGGGCGACCAGTGCGGATCGCGGTCCTTGTCGACGATCTGCGCACGCACCCCCTCCACCAGGTCCGGCCCGCGCAGCGCCGTGCACGACACCCGGTACTCCTGCGCCAGCACCTGCTCCAGCGAGCCGAGTCCACGGGCCCGACGGACGGCCTCCAGGGTCACCTTGACCGAGGTCGGCGACTTGGCGAGGAGCGTCTCGGCGGCCTCCTTCGCCGCCCGCACCCCGGTGTCCGTGAGTCGGCCGACGATCTCCTCCGCCGTGTCCGCCGCGAAACAGTGGTCGATCCACTCACGCGCTCCGTCCAGCAGACCGTCCTGCGGGGCGTCGGCGGCCCGCAGGCGCACCGCCTCCCGCGCGGGTGCGACCGCCAGGTCGCCCACCAGGCCCGCCAGGCGGTCCGACGGTACGAAATGGTCGGCGAGGCCGCACAGCAGGGCGTCGGCGGCACCGACGGCCGTGCCGGTCAGCGCCAGGTACGTGCCCAGCTCCCCGGGGGCCCGGGCCAGCAGATGCGTACCGCCGACGTCCGGAACGAAACCGATGCCCGTCTCCGGCATGGCGACGCGGGAACGCTCGGTGACGACGCGCACGCCGCCGTGCGCGCTCACGCCGACGCCGCCGCCCATCACGATCCCGTCCATCAGGGCGACGTACGGCTTGGGGAAGCGTGCGATGCGCGCGTTCAGCCGGTACTCGTCCCACCAGAACGCCTCCGTCGCCCGTCCGTCACCGTCCCGCGCGTCGTCGTGAATGGCCCGGATGTCTCCCCCCGCACAGAGCCCCCGCTCACCCGCGCCCGAGAGCACCACGGTCTCGACGGCGGGGTCCGACTCCCAGGCGGCGAGCGCGGCGTCCAGGGCGCGGACCATGGGGTGGGTGAGTGCGTTGAGGGCACGGGGGCGGTTGAGGACGAGGTGCCCCGCGCGGCCCTCGACGTGTACGAGCACGGGGGCGTCTGCGGGGTGTACGTGCTGCATGCGCTCAGCCTTTCGGAGACGGATCGGTCCGGTGGCCCGGTGCGGACGGCGCAGCGGGGGCGGGCGGGCCGAGCTGGACGTGGCGGGGCAGGGTCGCCTCGGCGGCTGCCTCGCGCAGGCTTTCGCTCGCCTTCTCGATCCACATGATCGAGAAGGCTAGTCGACGCCCGAACCGGTCCCGACGGGACGGCCGAACCGGTCCCGACGGGATGGCCGAACCGGTCCCGACGGGATGGCCGAACCGGTCCGGTGGACCCGCCGGACCGGACCCGGACCGGACCCGGACCGGACCCCGACCCCGACCCGCCGGACCGGCCGACCGTCGTAGGGTCGTGCGTGCGCTGCTCAGTGCGCGTTCTCCGTGGGGCGCAGGTCGCGCGGGATCCACGCCCACGTCACCGCCGTCGCGCCCAGGGTCAGCACCGCACCGGCCAGGAAGGCCGGGGTGATGGCCGTCGTGTAGGCGGCCGAGACCGCGTCCAGCAGGGTCCGGCCGGCCTCGCCGCCGAGGGAGTGTGCGACGTGTGCGGCCTCGCCGACCGAGTCCCGTACCGAGGCCGCCGTGCCGCCGTCCAGGTCGAGGGCCGGGAGCCCGGCGCGGTAGAGCGCGGTGGCCAGGCTGCCCAGGATGGCGACGCCGAGCGCCGCGCCCAGCTCGTAGCAGGTCTCCTCGACGGCCGCCGCACCGCCGACGTCGTCGGCCGGCGTGGCGGCCATGAGCGTCACCGAGGCGACGGTGGTCGCGATGCCGACGCCCATGCCGAGGACGGCCAGGGCGACTGCGACCGCCGGGTAGCCGATGTCCGTGAACCGCTGGACGGTCCACGGCATGGCGAGGCCCGCGGTCATGACGAGCAGGCCGATTCCCAGGACGTGCCGGATCGGGAACCGCTGCATCAGGGCCGGGGTCACCATGGACGTGAGGACCAGGCCGAGCGAGGCGGGCAGCAGGCGCACGCCGGCTTCGAGCGGGGTGTAGTCCTGGCCGTACTGGAGCCACTGGGTGACGAGGAAGAGCACCGCGCCCATGCCGACCATGCCGAGGAAGATCGCGGTGGCGGCGACGGAGAAGGCCCGGTTGGCGAAGAGCCTGACCTGCAACAGGGGATTCTCCAGACGGAGCTGGCGGCGCACGAAGACCGTGAGGGCGAGCGCGGCCAGCGCGAGGAGCGCCCACGGCAGGGGGTCCGCGAAGCCGCTCTTGCCGAGCTGCTTGATGCCGCCCGCGAGGGCGAGCATGCCGACGATCGACTGGCCGACGCCCCACCAGTCCCACCGGCCGCTGCGCGGCGCGTACGACTCGGGCAGGAACCGGGCGCCCAGGGCGATCACCAGGGCGGCCACGGGAATGTTCAGCAGGAACGCCGAGTGCCAGCCGAAGTCCTCCACCAGCAGCCCGCCGACGACCGGGCCGAGCGCCATGCCGCCACCGAAGACGGCCGCCCACACGGCGAACGCGAAGGCCCGCTCGCGGGCGTCGGTGAAGACGTGACGCAGGATCGACAGCGTGGACGGCATGATCGCCGCACCGCCGACTCCGAGCAGCGCACGGGCCGCGATCACGTGCCACGCCTCGGTGGAGAGCACCGCGAGCAGCGAGGCCAGCGCGAAGAGGACGAAACCGGTCAGCAGCATCCTCTTACGGCCCAGCCGGTCGCCCAGCGCTCCCGCCGTGACCAGCAGCCCGGACAGGGCCAGCGCGTACACGTCGATGATCCACAGCTGCTCGACGGAACCAGGTTGGAGGTCGGAGACCAGGGACGGGAACGCGACGTTGAGGATCGTGGTGTCCATCGCGATCAGCAGCAGGCTGCCCGAGAGGATCGCCAGCACGACCCACCGTCGCGGATCGAGACCGGAGCCGAGCCGCCCGGGATCCGGCCGGGATTCCGCGTGCGGGGCGGTGGACCCGGCGTCGGGCCGGGCGGCGGGGGAGGACATGGCGCTTCCATTCGAGACAGAGGTGACGTTGTTGAGACGCTACTGTCTCACAGTGCCTGTCGGTGTCTCAAGGTCGTTTCCCGATGACCGCACGACGGGCGAAGAAAAAACGCCTGGCGGCAGGCGGGTGCCGGACCGCACCATGTCCTGATGCTGATCAGAGAAGCCACCGCCGACGACTGGGCCGCGATCTGGCCCTTCTTCCACAAGATCACCGCGGCCGGGGACACCTTCACCTTCCCCACCGACCTCGACCGGGACGCGGGGCGCGGCTGGTGGATGCTCAACGCGCCGAACCGCACGGTCGTCGCCGTCGACGAAGCGACCGGCACGGTCCTCGGCACCGCCAAGATGAACAACAACCAGCACGGGAACGGCGCCCACGTCGCCAGCGCCAGCTACATGGTCGACCCCCGGCACGGCGGCCGCGGCGTCGGCCGTGCCCTCGTCGAACACACCCTCGACTGGGCGCGCGACAAGAAATTCCGCGCGATGCAGTTCAACGCCGTCGCCGCGACCAACACCCATGCCGTACGCCTCTACGAACGCCTCGGGTTCCGCATCGTCGGCACCGTTCCGGAGGCCTTCCACCACCCGGTACAGGGGTACGTCGCACTGCACGTCATGCACCGACCGCTGTGAGCGGCCCGGCGGCCGTGCCGCGGCTCGCGCGGTGAGGCGAGCGGGAGGGCCGGGCGGGCCGTGACGGCGCGTCCGGCCCTCCCGCCGTGGCTCAGCTCCCGCGGTGACCGTCGTCGGGGCCGGGCCGGTGCGTCTCCCGGTCACCGCCGCGGGAGCGGGTCACGGCGCGCTCCCGCCGGTCGGAGTCCGGGGCGGGGCGGGCGGCCTCGCGCGGCTTCCCGCGCGGGACCGGCTCCGCGGAGCGGGCGGCTTCGGCGCGGATCATCGCGTTCAGGGCGAGGAAGGGGTCGATGGGCATGGTGGGAACATCCTTCGCGGTACGGAAAGGCCCTGCGCGCACCGGGGCGGGCAGGCGGACGCGGTGCACCGGCGGACACGGGCGCGCCGGTACGGGGCCCTTCAGCAGCGCAGGACCGCGCAGCGCACGACGTACGGGGCGGGGCCCCGGGCCGGTGCGGTACCGGCGGGCGCCCCGGTCCGCGGGAGGTGCACCGGGCGGACCCCGACGACGACGGCGGGCGGACGGTGCCGCGGCCAGGACGGAACCACCGTGGGACGACGAGCACTGCCCGCCTGCGGCCGGAGTTCGGTGTCGACGGACCCGTCCGGCACCGCTTCGCCCTCACCGGCCGCACCGGGAAGCCCGGCGGCCCCGTGGAGCCCGGCCGTCCCGGGGAACCCCGCCGCCCCGGAGGAACCCGCGGATCCGAGTGCTCCGACCTGCTCCGACACGCCGGACGAGGACGACCCGCTCACGGCCTCCGCGTCGGCGGAACCGCCCGCGCCGCCCCCCGACGGCAGCGCGAGCACGGCGGCGCACGCCAGCAGCGCGACGAGCGCACGCCACGGGCTCGTCCTTCGACGGAGTCGGGGGCGGAGTGCGGCGGACATGGGGCACAGGTGCCCCGGCCGGGCGGCGGTGCGGCCCGACGGGAGGACAATTCGCCCGGTCGGGGTAGGCCGGATGGCGGAGGGCGGGCCTACCGTCGGTAGCGCGGGGAGGAACTGCCGTACGCCGACGAGCGGTTGTCCACCAAGGGGGTGAACCGCACGCACGAGGGGTTAGGGTGGCGTCGCAGCTGGTTCGCTCCGTCCGCCAGGCGGAAGCGTCGCAAGAGGGAACCCGGTGGAAATCCGGGACTGCCCCGCAGCGGTGAGTGGGAACGAAAGCCGTCATACGCACTGGGCCAGTACGAAGGGGCCCGGGAAGCGGCGGCCGGTAGGTGTCCGGGAGGCAACAGGCCCCGGCGTGCCCGCGAGTCCGAAGACCTGCCACTGCCCGTGCGCCCATCCGTGCGTACGGCGATCTCGGCGGCCTCGTGGGAGGGCCGGTGGGAAGCAGGCGGACGTTCGCGCGCACACCAGTCGTACGCGCTGCTCCGTGGCCTCCGCGCCTGCTCCGGCCTCCTCGCACGCGTCGCCCGGGATCACCCGCGACTCGCGAAGGAGAGTTCCGTGGCAGACCCCGACGCCACCCCCACCCCCACCCCCACCCCCACCCCCACCGTGCCGCAGCCCCTCCGGGCCACCCTGCACGGCTACCCCAGGCAAGGCCCCCGACGTGAACTCAAGAAGGCCACCGAGGCCTACTGGGCGGGCCGCTCCGGCGCCGACGAACTGCGGGCCGTCGCCGCGAACCTGCGCCGGGACGTCTGGCGGGAGCTGGCGGCAGCCGGAATCGACGAAGTCCCGGTCGGCGACTTCTCGTTGTACGACCACGTGCTGGACACCGCCGTCACGCTCGGGGCGATCCCCGGGCGGCACCGCCGCGCCTGCGCCGACGACCCGCTCGACGGGTACTTCGCCATGGCCCGCGGCACCGCGGAGGCCGCCCCGCTCGAAATGACCAAGTGGTTCGACACCAACTACCACTACCTGGTGCCCGAGTTGGGCCCCGGTTCGGTCTTCGCCGCCGACTCGTCCCGGCTGGTCGAAGAGGTGCGCGAAGCCCTCTCGCTCGGCGTCGGCGAGGTCCGGCCCGTGCTCGTCGGGCCGGTCACCTTCCTGCTGCTCGCCAAACCCGCCCCGGGCATCGACAACGGCTTCGATCCGCTGACCCTCGTCGACCGGCTGCTGCCCGTGTACGCCGAGATCCTCGCCGATCTCCGCGCCGCCGGGGCGAGCTGGGTGCAGCTCGACGAGCCCGCCCTCGTACAGGACCAGCCGCCGGCCGTGCTGAACGCCGTCGCCCGCGTCTACCGCGACCTCGGCGCTCTCGCCGACCGGCCGCGGCTGCTCGTCGCCTCGTACTTCGACCGGCTCGGCGACGCGCTGCCCGTCCTCGCGCAGAGCCCCGTCGAAGGGCTGGCGCTGGACTTCACCGGACCCGCGGCGGCCAACCTCGACGCACTGGCCGCCGTCGGCGGACTGCCCGGCAAACGGCTCGTCGCCGGCGTCGTCGACGGACGCAACGTGTGGATCAACGACCTCTCCCGGTCGCTCGCCACCCTGGCCACCCTCCTGGGCCTCGCCGACCGGGTCGACGTCGCCCCTTCGTGCTCGCTGCTGCACGTGCCGCTCGACGCGGGAGACGAGCAGGACCTCGCGCCGGAGGTCTCCGGGTGGCTCGCGTTCGCCCGGCAGAAGACCGACGAGGTCGTCGCCCTGGCCCGCGCCCTGCGCGAGGGGACCGACACCATCGAAGCGCGGCTCGACGCCAACCGGGCGGCGTTGCGCGCCCGCACCGCCTCCGCCCTCGCCCGTGACCCCGCGGTCCGCGCCCGGACCGCCGCCGTGACCGCGGCCGACGCGCACCGTGACCTGCCGTACGCCGCACGCGCGCCTCTCCAGCAGGCCGCGCTGGGACTGCCGAAGCTGCCGACGACCACCATCGGCTCCTTCCCGCAGACCGACGAACTGCGCTCCGCACGCGCCGCGCTGCGGACGGGAAGGATCGACGCCGAGACGTACGACGCCCGGATCGCCGCCGAGATCCGCGAGGTGATCTCCTTCCAGGAGAAGGCGGGCCTCGACGTCCTGGTGCATGGCGAGCCCGAACGCAACGACATGGTCCAGTACTTCGCCGAACGCCTCGACGGCTACCTCGCCACCCGGCACGGCTGGGTCCAGTCGTACGGCACCCGTTACGTCCGGCCCCCGATCCTGGCCGGGGACGTCTCCCGGCCCGCGCCGATGACCGTGCCGTGGACCTCGTACGCCCAGTCCCTCACCGACAGGCCGGTCAAGGGCATGCTGACCGGCCCCGTCACCATGCTGGCCTGGTCCTTCGTACGGGACGACCAGCCGCGGGGAGAGACCGCCCGGCAGGTCGCACTCGCGCTGCGGGACGAGGTGGCGGACCTGGAGGCGGCGGGGAGCTCGGTCATCCAGGTGGACGAGCCCGCACTGCGCGAGACCTTGCCGTTGCGGGCGGTGGACCGTGCGGCCTACCTCGCGTGGGCCACCGACTCGTTCCGGCTGGCCACCAGTGGCGTGCGGGCGTCCACACAGATCCACACGCACATGTGCTACGCGGAGTTCGGCGAGATCATCGCCGCCATCGACGACCTGGACGCCGACGTGATCAGCCTGGAGGCGGCCCGCTCGCACATGCGGATCGCCGAGGAGCTGGCCGAGGTCGGTTATCCGCGCGAAGTGGGACCGGGGGTGTACGACATCCACTCGCCCCGGGTTCCGGCGGAGCGGGAGGTGTCCGACCTGGTGGACCGCGCGCTGCGGGCCGTGCCGGCCCATCGGCTGTGGATCAATCCGGACTGCGGCCTGAAGACCCGCGGCTGGGAGGAGGTGCGTCCGGCGCTGGAGCGCATGACGGCGGCGGCGCGACGGGTGCGTCAGGAGCTGTCCCGGCCCTCATCCGACGGACCCGGCGCGTGAGGTGACGGCTCGTCGCCGGTAATCCGGTGGCCCGGTGCTTCGGACACCCGGTGCTTCGGAGACCCGGTGTCCCGGTGACGTGCCGGTCGAGTGGGCCGGACATGCGCCGGCCCGCTCGGGGCCGCCTCGGCAAGGAGGGCGACCCCGAGCGGGGGCGGGACGGGGGTGGCGTGCGGTGCGGCGGAAGCGCACCGACGGATCCGCGGCGGACCTACGGGCAGGTCGGCACGCCCTCCAGCCAGGCCGGACCCTTGATGTAGATGTTCGTGATCCACGACCTGTGGTCCGGGAGGTAGGACCAGGCGTCGTTGGTGATGCCCTCGGCCGTCACCCGCTGGGCGCGCTTCTGGCACTGGATGCGGACCGCCGTCGGTCCGGCGAACCTGTGCACCCTGGCGCTCGTCGTCGACGCCTCGGAGTGCGTCCACACGCCGGTGCCCCACGTGCTGTGGTCCTTGCCCTGCCCCGGATCCGCGTCGATGCGCACCGCCCCGAAGTAGTCGCCGCCCAGCCGGACGTCGCTGACCATGATCCTGGTGCCCGACTCCTTGGCCTCGACCATCTTCCCGTTGCCGAGGTAGATCGCGATGTGGTGGATCTTGCGCGCGTTGCCCCACACCACCAGGTCCCCGGGAACGAGCGGGGCCAGGCCCTGCGCGGCGGTGAAGCGCGCGCTCACCCGGCTGGAGTGGTACTGGCTGTGCGCGTTGCCGTTGAGGACGTCCCGGCCGGTGGCCTGGGCGTAGGCCCACCGCACGAAGCCCGAGCAGTCGAATCCCTTGCGGTACGGATCCTGGGAGCTGTCGGGGTCGGTCGGGTCGACCTGGCCGTAGGTGGGCCCCGGCTGCGGCCCGTGCCCGCCGCCCCACGTGTACCAGACGCCGAGCTGCGTGCATGCGGCCCGGACCGCCTTCTGAGCCGTGGCGGAGGCGCCGGGCGCCAGGACGTCGCAGGCGGCAGCGGCGGCGCCGGCCACCCGTGCGGCCCGGGTGCCGGTCGCGTCCGCGGTGGCGGATGCCAGCGGTCCGGCGGCGGACAGGGCCAGGATCCCGGCGGTGGCGACGGCGGCGCTCGATGCCCGGCGCCGGAGACGGCTGGTGTGCTGCATGAGTGGGTTCCCCGTTCGATTGCGGAAGAGTGCGGTAGCGGCGTGGACGAGGGCGAGCCGACGGCGTGTGCGCCGGGCGTCGGTGGAGCGTCCTGCCGATCCGAGCCTGGAGCGGGCGTGCGGCGGGTGTCGAGACCCCGGCTGTCTCCCGCGCGACGGGAAACGGGAAACGCCCGGGGGAAACAGCCAGGCGACGCCCGCCGCCGCGTACCGCGGCCGGCCCGTCGTCCGATGGCCGTCCCCGCCGACGCCGCCGTCAGGGCGCCGGACAGCCCACCAGCGCGCACACCGCCGCCTCCCGCCGTCGCTCGTCGGTGTCCCAGAGCCGGACGGTGCCGTCGTTGCTGCTGCTCGCGAGGGTGCCCGTACGCCGGTCGAAGGCGAGGCCCCAGACCGCCCCGCCGTGCCCGCCCAGCGTCGCCGACGGCAACCCCCGCGCGGCGTCCCACAGGCGCACGCTCCCGTCGCTGCCGCTACTGGCGAGGACGCGCCGGCCGCCGGGGGCGAAGACCACCGCGCGCACCGCGCCGTTGTGGCCCGAGAGCGCCGCCGTCAGGGTGCGGGCGGCGGTGTCCCAGAGGCGTACCGTCCCGTCGTTGCCGCCGCTCGCCAGCGTCCGCCCGTCCCCGGCGAACGCGACCGCCCGCACCGAGCCCGTGTGCCCGTGCAGCGCGCCCAGCGGCCGCCACCCGGGGACGCTCCAGAGCCGTACCGTCAGATCGTCGCCGCCGCACGCCACGGTGGACCCGTCCGGACTGAAGGCGAGCGCGTTGGCGAAGTCCCGGTGGCCGGTGAGGGTGGCGGCCGGACGCAACGTGCGGGCGTCCCACACCCGTACCGTGCGGTCGGTGCTCGCCGACGCGATCCACCGGCCGTCGGGCGACCAGGCGACCCCCAGCACCGAACCCCCGTGCCCCGGGAGTTCCCTGACGGCCAGGCGCGTGCGGGTGTCCCACACCCGCACCGTCCGGTCCGCGCCGGCCGAGGCGAGCCGCCGCCCGTCCGGCGACCAGGCGATGCCGAAGACCGATCCGCGGTGGCCCCGGAGCACCCCTGCGGCGCGGTGCGTCCGCGCGTCCCACAGCCGCACCGTGCGGTCCGCGCTCGCGGACGCCAGCCACCGTCCGTCCGGCGAGAAGGCGGGCTGCCACGACTCGGCGAACGGACGCGCCGTCATCGTGGAGCGCCCCAGGTCCCAGCGGACCACCGTCCGGTCGAAGCCCGCCGTCGCCAGCACCGCGCCGTCCGGGCCGCCTCCGACGGCGACGCCCAGCACGTAGTCCGTATGCCCCGCGAGCGTGGTGACGGTGCGGTGGCTCGCCACGTCCCACAGCCGTGCCGTGCCCTCGCCCCCCGTGCTGACGACGGTCGATCCGTCCGGGAGGTAGGCGACGGCGTTGACGTCGTCGCTGTGCCCGGTGAGGAGGGCCGGCTCCGCGCGCTGCCCGCCCCGGCGGGCGTCCCACAGCCGTACGGTCCGGTCCGCGCCGCCGGAGGCCACCTGGCGTCCGTCGGGCGACCAGGCGACGCCGAGGACCCCGTCGGTGTGCCCGCGCAGCACCTCGGCCGTCGCCGCGGCCGACCCCTCCGTCACGTCCCACAGCCGCACCGTCCGGTCCGCTCCGGCCGAGGCGATCCGCTTCCCGTCGGGCGCGTACGCGACCGCCATCACCGCGTCGGCGTGCCCCGTCAGAGCCGTCCGCTCCGCCCGGCCCGCCACGTCCCACACCCGCACCGTGCGGTCCGCGCCGCCCGTCGCCATGCTCCGGCCGTCCGGCGCGAACGCCACCGACCGCACCGGCCCCCCGTGCCCGGTCAGCACCACCGCGTCCTGGTGGTCGCGCACCCGCCACAGGCGTACGGTGCCGTCCGCGCCCGCCGACGCGAGGCGCTGCCCGTCCGGGCTGAACGCCACCCCCAGGACCTGCCCGCCGTGCCCGGTCAGCGTGGCCAGCACCTGCCGGTGCCCCGCGCCGCCCCACAGCCGCACCGCGCCGTCGTTGCCCGCCGAGGCCAGCGTCGTACCGTCCGGACTGAACGCCACGGTGTTCACCGGCCCGGTGTGCTCGGTCAGCCGGCCCGCGAAGTACTGCGCCTGGGTGCTGAGCAGCGCCCCGCGCGCCTCCACGGTGGGGGCCGTGCGGTACGCCGCCAGGGCCAGCCGCATCGACGCCTCCGGCCGTCCCGCGGCGAGCGCCCCCGCCCGTACCGCCATCGCCTGGGACTGTGCCGTGCGGCGCTCCTGGTACGCGCGGCCCCGTTGCTGGAACGCCAGGGCCCCCGCCCCGACAGCCAGCACCAGCAGCCCGGCGAGCGTGGCGAGCAGGCCGCGCCTGGCGCGCACCCGACGCCGCTCGGTGCGCGCCCGGGACCGCTCCTCGGCCCGCGCCGCCTCGATGAACTCCACCTCGACGGGCCCGAGTTCGACTCTGCTGTCCCGCTGGTCCACCCATGCGGCGGCGGTGCGCAGCCGGGAACCGCGGTGCAGCAGCGCCGGGTCGCGGTCCGCCCGTACCCACTCGGCGGCCGACGCGGTGAGCTGTTGGCGGAGCAGCAGCCCGGCCCGGTCGGCGTCGATCCACTCGCGCAGCCGGGGCCAGGCCCGCAGCAGCGCCTCGTGGGTGATCTCCACGGCGTCCCGGTCGACCGTCAGCAGCCGGGCCCGGACGAAGGCGTCCAGCGCCTCCGACGCGCCGCGCCGGTCGGGAAGCCGGCCGAGCAGCTCCTCGCGGGCGGCCCGCCGCCGGGACTCGGTGGCGTCCTCGCCGAGGTGGACCAGGCGGACCAGTATCCGCCGGGCCATGTCGCGCTCGGCCGGGAGCAGCCGGGTGAACACGTCCTCGGCGGTGCGGGCGACCGCTCCGTGGATGCCGCCCGTCGCCCCGTACCCGGCGACCGTGAGGGTGTTGCCGGTGCGCTGCTGCCAGGTGACCAGCAGGGCGTGTGCCAGGAGCGGCAGCGCTCCGGGGGAGCCGGCGGCGGAGGGCCCCGGGCCGAGGTCGCGCAGCAGGATCTCGGCGAGGCCGGGTTCCAGGGACAGCCCGGCCCGTTCGGCGGGACGGACGACCGCCTGACGCACCTCCGCCTCGCCCATCGGGCCCAGGGCGAACAGCCCGTGCGTGAACACGGCTGCCAGCGACGGCAGTTCGAGGCAGCGGCCGGTGAAGTCGGCCCGTACGCCGAGCACCACCACGGCGGGCCCGCCGGGTGCGGCGAGGGCGCACAGGGCGGCGACGTAGGCGCGCCGCTCGGCCGGGTCCGCGCACAGCGTGAAGACCTCCTCGAACTGATCGACGAGGAGCACCAGTCGGCGGTCGCCCGGCGGAGCGCCCGCCGGATCCTCCGGCCGCCGCCCTACCGTCGCCGCCCACAGGCCCGGATCCGCCGCCACGTCCCCGGGGGTGTGCCGGGGCTGGGTGCCGAGCGCCTCGGCCAGACAGCGCAGGAGTTCCTTCAGCGGGCGCGCCGTCGGCGTGCACAGGGCGGCAGGCCAGTCGCGCGAGCCCGCGACGTTCAGTGCCCCGCGCCGCAGCGCGGGCAGCAGTCCGGCCCTGAGCAGGGACGACTTCCCGGCACCGGACGGCGCCACCAGGACGAGCGGCCCCGCGTCCGCGCGTTCCGCGAGGCGGCGCAGGAGGTCCGCGGTGGCACGCTCCCGGCCGAAGAACCACCTTTCGTCCTCGGGCCCGAAACTCGCCAGCCCCCGGTAGGGGCCGCCCCCTTCGGGCGACGGCAGCGGAGGCGGCCGGCGCGACGCGGGCACTTCCGGCACCAGCCGCCGCAGGGCGCCGCCCGCCTCCAGCACCTCGTCGCAGCGGCGCGCCACGTCCGGCGTCGGCGGCTTTCCACCGTTCTCGATCTTGCTCAGGTAGCCCTTGCTGTAGTGGATGGCTCGGGCGAGTGCGGTGAGGGACATGGCGCGCTCGTTCCGCAGCCGCCTCAACTCGGCCCCGAACGCGCAGGATCGGCTTGTTCCGTCGGATTCCCCGAGGGGTCGTGCGTCCGGTGCCCCGTTCATGCCCGGCACCGTACCGCCCGGACAGGGGCATTCCCGGCGGGGCCGGACACGTTCACCTGAACTCGCGAACGGTGTTGAGAGGTCGTCCGTGGAGTCCAGGTCCAGGTTTACAGGTCGTCCGTGGAGTCCAGGTCCAGTTCGTCGGCGTACTCCTCGCCCACCTCGTCCCCGGCGCGCTGTTCCGGCTCCGGCTCCTCCTCGGCGAGCAGCTGGTCCAGGGACTCGCCGCGCCGGGCCTCCTGGGCCGTCGTGCCGAAGTACTCGGCCGGCGACCAGTGGTCGGGCGGGACGATGCCGGAGTCGAGCGGGTCGTAGTCGAGGTGATCGCTGATCAACGTGTCCTGCGCGTCGAGGACGCCGTCGTCCTCGGGCAGGTCGCTGTCCTCGCGCGTGTCGCTCATGACCACACGCTGCCGCATCCGCGCGGGGAACGCATCCCGGGCCGAAGGTGCGGTACCCGGACGCGGGCACAAGAATCGAGACAGGACCAGAACGTGCCCCACGAGGACGAAGCGAGGAGACGCATGAGCGAGCAGGGACCCGACCCGTCCGTAGTGACCCCCGACAGCCGCCTGCACAGCGGCGGCAGCGACGACGCGACCCCCGAGGACCTGGTTCTCGCCTCCGGCCGCGACCTCACACCGGAGAACCTGGAGTGGGCGCGCAAACGGCTGGAGCAGGAAGGGCGGGCGGCGATCGAGTCGCAGCTGCCCTGACCCCGTCGGCCGCCCGCGCTTCCGTGCGGAGCGGCACGCACACGTGCCGCTCCGCACGGCGCGCCACGCACAGGTGCCCCGCCCGGTTGTCGATCCGGGCGGGGCACCTGTGCGGCGGGTACGGGTGCGGACGTGCGCGCCCGACCGGTCGGGCGCAAGGCGGGACGTGGCCGCCGCCTCGCGAGCGGCGGTCACGGCCGGCGCGGCACGGGCGGTGCGGGGCGTCGGTTCCGCCGCGCGAGCGGCGGTGCGCCGTTCCCGTGGCGAGGGGCGCGTTCCCTCGCACGGGGAGGAGCGACGGGTCAGCGACCCGCGTACACCGCGCTGACGAAGGCCACGAGCTGGTCCGAGGGCAGCGCGCGGGCCAGATCCGCCTCGGTCACCATGCCGACCGGCTCGCCGCCGTCCAGCACCAGCAGCCGACGGATGCGGGCGTCGCTCATCACGCGTACGGCCTCGTCGGAATCCGCGGACACGTCGACCGACACCGGGTCGCCCTCCGCCAGTTCCCCCGCCGTCGTCCTCGCCGGGTCGTGCCCCGCGGCGACGCACTTCACGATGATGTCGCGGTCCGTGACGATGCCGGTCAGCGAGCCGTCGTCGCCCCGCACCGGCAGGGCGCCGATGTGGTGCTCACGCATCAGCTGGGCGGCCCGGTCGAGGGTCTCGGACGCGGGGATCGAACGGACGTCGGGGGTCATCAGGTCACGGACGGTGCTCATGCGGTCCTCCGGAGTCGACGGATGCGGGCCGGGGTGCCGGCCGATTGCGACGGGTGCAGCCACCGTCATGCTGTCGGCGGTCCGCTCCGACGGCGACCGCAAGCCGTCGTACGGGTGAGGGCCGGGGGGCCCGCGCGGAAACGTTTGTGCCCGGGGAGGGGCCGGCTCGCGGACGGGCCTGCTCGCGCGAGCCGTCGGCCGACGGCGGCGGGGTCCGGGCCGCTGCGGCACGAGCACCGGCCTTCCCCGGGCCTGCGGGACGGGCAGCGGGGGGAGCGCCCGTCCCGCGGTCGGAGGGAAGCGAGTCCGAGGCGCCCGGCCCGGGGGGAGCCGAGAATGGACCGGGCGTCCGGTTCCGGAACGGCGTCACGGGCGGCCGATCATCCGTCCGTGACGCCACCTGCACCAGGTGAGGTTCCGTGGCCGGGGCCCGGTCCCTCCGTGCGCGCCCGCGTCCCCGCCACACGCCGGTGGTGGAGGAGGGCGGGCTCGTACACCTGTCGCCGTTCCTGCGTGGACCACCTTCGTGGCAGTTGGGCAAACCCGGCAACCCGCGTCGTTCGTGCGTCGTATCGTCGGCGCATGAACGGCAATCCGACGGGCCCCCGGGGCACGGACGAGGACGGACGGCACCGGGGGAGCGGTCTCGCGAGCGGAGTGCGCAACCGGCGGCCGGACGGTGCGCAGCAGCCGCCCGGACGGTACCCGGTCGCCGCCGACGCGGGAACGGCGGGACTCACCACCGGGGCCGTCGCCCGGCGGCTGGGCGTCGCCCCCACCACCCTGCGCTCCTGGGACCGCCGCTACGGCATCGGCCCGGCCGTCCGCGACGACGGCAGACACCGGCGCTGGACCGCCGACGACGTGGCACTCCTGGAACGCATGTGCGCCCTGACCGCCCGCGGGGTCCCCCCGGCCGACGCGGCCCGCCTGGCCAGAAACCCCGGCCGAGACCCGAACCCCGGTGCGCCGACGCCCGTGCGACCCGCGCCGACGGCGCACCCCGCGGTCCGGCAGCCCGGGACGCGGGCACTCCCCGTACCCGGCCCGCGCACCGCCCCGGACGCGGGGATCCCGGCCCGCACGGTGCGGGGGCTCCGCAACGCGGCCGTGCGCCTGGACTCGCCCACCCTCGACCAACTCCTCGCGGACGCGGTGCACACCCACGGCCTCGTCGGCAGCTGGCACGAGGCGATGGCGCCCGCCCTGCGTGCCATCGGCCGTACCTGGGCGAACTCCGGGGACGCGGCCGGCGAACGGTACGTGGAGGCCGAGCACCTGCTCTCCTGGCACATCTCCACCGCCCTGCGCCGGAGCGGCCCCGCCAAGGACCCCGGCGACGACGAGCGGCCCGTCCTGCTGGCCTGCCTGCCGGGCGAGATGCACACCCTCGCCCTGGAGTCGCTGACCGCCGCCCTCTCGGAACGGGGCGTGCCGACCCGGATGTTCGGCGCCGCCGTCCCGCTGGGCGCACTGTCCGAAGCAGTCCGGCGGACCGGACCGCGTGCCGTCGTGCTGTGGTCGCAGACCCGGCCCACGGCCGACCGCTCGGTCATCGGTCTCGTCCGCTCCACCGCACAGGGCATCCGCGGCGCCCGCACCCAGCCGATGGTGCTGGCCGCCGGCCCGGGGTGGGCCCGCACCGCCCCGTCCGAAGGAGTGCACAGGCCGCGCGACCTGGCGGCGGCGATCCGCCTCGTCGAAGCGGCGCCGTACGCCTGAGCCCCGGCACCCGGACACACGCCCCCGCACCTGCCGCCCCGGCGGTGCGCGCCCGCACGCGCCCCGAGTCGACACCCCCTCCGGGGCCCCGCTCACATGTCTGCGCCTTCACGCGCCCCGCTCCCGCGCGGACCCGCTCCCACGCCGCGGTCGACACCCCTCCGGGGCCCCGCTCGCATGCCTTCGCCTACGCGTCCCCGAGCCCCGCCCCTCGCAGGGAACTGCGACCCGCGTCCCAGGCCGCCAGCACCTCGCGTTCCCAGCGGTCCTCCAACAGCCCGATCGCCCGGATACCGAACGCCACGTCCCCCGCAAGCCCCGGCTCCCGCGCCAGGAGGTCACCGATCACGTCGTGGCGCATCACCTGCTCGTGCACGGCGTCCGCCTCGACGTGCTCGGTGTAGAAGCGCGTGCACCGCTCTCCGGCGTCGAACCGCTCCAGTGCCCGCGCCATCCGCCGGGCACCCGGCGGCGAGGTGATCTCCAGGGCGGCGAAGAACCCCACGGCCGCGCCGCGCAGGGCCCGGTGCAGACCGCACAGCGACATCAGGTTCACCGGGGCGAGCGTGGCCGCGGGCACCACGTCGAGGTAGTGGCCGTACCGGGTGTCCAGGCCCGCGCCCGCCATCAGGTCGGCGAACAGCTTGGCGTGCACCCGATCGCCACGGCCGGCCCCGAACTCGTCGTACTCGACCGCCACCAGGGACGCCTTCGCCTGCCCCTGAAGACGGGGGATCACCCACGCCTGCGGGTCCGACTCCTTCAACTGGTAGAGCGAGCGGTGCACCAGCACCTCCCGCAACTGCTCCCACGTCCCGTCGGCCGCCAGCCGGTGCGAGATGCCGTGCCCCTCCACCGGCTCGACCAGCAGTGCGTCCAGCTCGGCCGTCACGTCGTCGGACCCGGTGTCGGCCTCGCGCAGCGCCCCGAGGAACGCCTCCTCCAGCGCGCCGCGCAGGCGCAGCAGCTCCGGGTCCCACTCCAGCGCGTCGGCGACACCGGCGAAGCCCCGGTAGTGGAGTTCGTACGCGGTGTACAGAGCCAGTTGGAGGTCCTCACCGAAGGGGTCCGTCCGGGCGGCTTCCTTGAGCAGCGGCCCGACCGGAACCGGGCCGCCGCGCAGCAGCGACCGTACGCCCTCAGACAACTCGCCCCGCGCCTCGGGCAGTTCGGGCCGGTGGATCATGTCCGTCACTGCGCCGAATCCTCCGCTTCCGTTCCGCATCCTGCCTCGTCGAACTTCTGCACGCACTCCAGCGGATGCACGGCCGGCCCCTGGAGGACCTCCCCGCCCACCCCGAACCGGGAGCCGTGGCACGGGCACTCCCAGGTGCGTTCCGCGTCGTTGAACCCGACCAGGCAGCCCAGGTGCGTGCACCGTGCGGACACCGCGTGCAACGCGCCCGTGTCGTCGCGGTGCACGGCAACGTGCCGCATCCCGTCGCGCACCACCGCGCCGCCGCCGGGCGGAATGTCCCGCACCCCGCTGTGACTCGCCAGCCGGTCGCCGACGAAGTGACCGGCGGCGGCCCCCGCCGTACGCAGCAGGGCGGGAGCCTCGCGCACCGGGGCCAGCCGCACCGGGTCGTACAGCTCCGCCCACTCCAGGGCCTCGTCGCTCTCCCCGTCGTCTGCGTCCCCGGCGGCCTGCGCGGCGATCCGAGCGGCCAGCAGCCGTCCCGCCATCACCCCCGCGCTCATGCCCCAGCCGTTGAAGCCGGCCGCCACCCAGCTGTGCCGGGCCCCCGGCCGCAGCCTGCCGACGAAGGGCACGCCGTCCGTCGGCTCGTTGTCCTGGGCGGCCCAGCGGTGGGTGAACCGCACCTCGGGGAAGCGCTCGGACGTCCACCGCTCCAGCCGCGCGTACCGCTCCTCGACGTCGCCCTCGCCGGGCGTGAACTTCTCCCCGGTGACGATCAGGAGCCTGCGCGCGCCGTCGTACGGGGCCGTGCGCACCGAACGGGTGGAGCCCTCCGGAGTCAGGAACATGCCGCGCGGGTCGTCCTCGGCCGGAATCGTCCCGGCCACCACCAGCTCCCGGTGCGGCTTCAGCCGGGTGAAGAGCAACGACCGGTCGAAGACGGGATAGTGCGTGGCCACCACCACCTCACGCGCCCGCACCTCCCGGTCCGCCTTTCCCGGCCCGCCGCCCGCCACGGTCAGCCGGCACGGCTCGCCCTCGTGCAGCCCGGTCACCCGGGCGCCCTCGGCGATCCGCCCGCCGCGCCGCCGAAGGTCGGCGACCAGCGCCAGCAGGTACTTGCGCGGATGGAACTGCGCCTGGTCCTCCACCCGCACCGCCCCGGTCACCGGGAACGGCAGCCCGGTCTCCGTCACGTACGTCGCGAGCAGCCCCGCGTCCCGGGCGGCCTCCGCCTCGGCGACCACGGCGCGCGCCTGCTCGCCGGTCTCGCTGTAGGTGTACGCCGGGACGCGCTCGAAGTCGCAGTCGATGTCCAGCTCCTGGCACACCGACTCCACCCGGTCCACCGCGTCCTGCTGCGAGCGCGCGTAGAGCCGCGCGGCGTCCGCGCCCCGGGTGCTCCGGATCCGCTGGTAGGCGAGCCCGTGCAGGGCCGAGAGCTTCGCGGTGGTGTGCCCGGTCACCCCGGCGGCGATCCGGTCGGCCTCCAGCAGGAGCACCGAACGTCCGGCCCGTGCCAGCTCCCAGGCCGTGCACACCCCCGCGATGCCGCCGCCGACCACGGCGACGTCCACGACGGTGTCCGCCTCCAGGTCCGCATGCGGGGGGCCGGGATGCTCGGCGGGCTGTACGCCATCCGGGTACTCCATCCAGTACGACCCCCACGGGGCCGTGGAACCACTCGTCATCCGCTGCTCCTTGCCGTGTGCCTGCCGCTTGCCAAGCGTGTGACCGGGACTTTTGAGCGAGATCCCGGTACGGGGGCCGTTTTGCCCCGGGCTCTGCGAGGTACCCGCGTCGCATGCGCCTACACGGATCACGCCTCCTGAGACCACCCGGTGTGTACGCCCCGCAGGAGGACACCCGCCTACTGGCGCGTGCCGTCCGCGACGAGCCTCGCACCCCCGGCGCCGTCGTGCTCGACGTCTGCACCGGCACGGGGGCACTCGCCCTGACCGCAGCCGCACACGGTGCCGCGCACGTCACCGCCGTCGACCTGTCGCGCAGAGCCGTCCTCGCAGCCCGGTGGAACGCCCGGCTGCGAGGACTCCCCGTCCGGGCCGTGCGCGGCTCCCTGCTCTCCGCGGTCCCCGGCCGCACCTTCGACCTGATCCTGTCCAACCCGCCGTACGTGCCGACCCCGGGCCCGCTGCCCTCCGGCGGCGCCGAGCGTGCCTGGCGGGCCGGTGAGGACGGCCGGGCCGTCCTCGACGAACTGTGCGAGGGGGCGCCCGCGGCCCTGCGCCCCGGCGGAGTGCTGCTCGTGGTGCACTCGGCGCTCTGCGGCACCGAGCGCACCGTCGAGATGCTGCGCGGGAGCGGCCTGAGCACCCGTGTCGTCGACCGGGAGATAGTCCCGTACGGACCCGTCATGCGGCGGCACGCCCGCTGGCTGGAGGAACGAGGTCTGGTCGAACCGGGCGTACAGAAGGAAGAACTGGTGGTGATCCGTGCCGAACGCGCATGAACCCGACGCACCCTCCGGCTTCGAACCGGCCGAAACCCCGCCCGGCGCCGCCCGAGCTCCCGCACCCGACGGGCACGCGCCCGACGGGCAGACGCCCGACGCGATCGACGGGCACACGCCCGGATCCGCCCCCACCGGCCGGGACGTCCGGCGCGTGACCATCGACCCGCAGGGGCCCCTGCTCGTGGAGGGCCCCGTCGAAGTCGCCCTGCCCGACGGCGGGACGGCCCGCTCCGACCGCTTCGTGGTCGCCGTGTGCACCTGCCGCCGCAGCCGCAGGTACCCCTGGTGCGACACCAGTCACCGCCGCAGGACCCGGGAGAAGCCGTCCCGGGACACCACGGACTGACGAGACCGGCACACGACGGTCCGACGAGAAGGGAAGGACGAGACATCAACGACGCGAGTACCAGCCGCAGCCACCCGGGCGACCCCCGCATCCGCGTGGGAACCTGCTCCTGGACCGATCCCGCCCTGGTCTCCAGCGGCTGGTACCCGCCCGGCGCGCGAGGGGCCGAAGGACGCCTGCGGCACTACGCCACCCGCTTCCCCGTCGTCGAGGCCGACAGCACCTTCTACGCGCTGCCCTCCGAGCGGGTCACCAAGCTGTGGGCGCAGCGCACCCCCGACGGCTTCCTCTTCGACGTCAAGGCCCACGCCCTGCTGACCGGTCACAGCGCCGCCACCTCCGCACTCCCTCCCCACCTGCGGTACGCGGCCGACGGCAGGAACCGCATACGCCCCCGCGACCTGACGCCCGACCTGCTCGACGAGGTGTGGCGGCTCTTCCACGAGGGGGTGGCCCCGCTGCGCGAGACCGGCCGCCTGGGCAGCGTGCTGTTCCAGTTCTCGCCCTGGTTCCGTCCGGAGGCCCGATCGCTGGCCTACCTGGCGGAGTGCGGGCGGCGCGCCGAGGTGCCGATCAGCGTCGAGTTCCGCCATCCCGGCTGGCTCGCTCCGGGGCGGCTTCCGGAAACCCTCGCCTTCCTGCGCGAACACGGCATGCCGCTGGTCGCCGTCGACACCGCGCAGGACCTCCCCCGGTCGATGCCCCCGGTCGCCGAGGCGACCTCCGAGGACCTGGCGGTCGTACGGTTCCACGGCCGCAGCCCGCAGTGGGGGACCGGCAGCAAGGAGGACAGCTACCGCCACCGGTACACACGCGAGGAGTTGCTGCCCTGGGTGCCGCGCATCCGCGCCCTGGCCGCACGAGCCGCGCGGGTCCACGTCCTGTTCAACAACTGCTGCGCGGAGGCCTCCGTGCTGGCGGCCGGGACGATGGCCGGACTTCTCGACGAGGAGGGGGCCTGACTCCGCGGCCCTTCCCCCTTCCTGCAACACGTTCTACTGTGTGCGCCGCCTCGGCGAAGTGCCGTACGCGAGACGCCAGGAGGGCCCGTGCACCTCGAATACACGCCCGAACAGGAGCAGTTGCGCACCGAACTGCGCGCCTACTTCACCCGCCTCGTCCCCGCCGACGCCGTGCGGCACGCCGTAGCGACCGAACGGAAACGCTTCTACCGCGAGACGATCCGTCGCCTCGGGGCCGACGGCTGGCTCGGCGTCGGCTGGCCGGAGGAGTACGGCGGCCGTGGACTGACGCCCATGGAGCAGTACCTCTTCTTCGACGAGGCGGCCCAGGCCGGGGTACCCCTGCCGCTGATGGCGCTGAACACCGTGGGTCCCACCCTCATGCGGTACGGCACCGAGGAGCAGAAGGCGTACTTCCTGCCGCGGATCCTGTCCGGCGAGATCGACTTCGCCATCGGCTACAGCGAACCCGACGCGGGCACCGACCTCGCCTCCCTGAAGACGCGGGCGGTCCGCGACGGCGACTCCTACGTCGTCAACGGTCAGAAGATCTGGACCACCAACGGCGACACCGCCGACTGGGTCTGGCTCGCCGTCCGCACCGACCCCCAGGCCCCGCCCCACAAGGGCATCACCATGCTTCTCGTCCCCACCACCGACCCGGGCTACTCCTGCACCCTCATCAACACGCTCGCCTCGCACGACACGACCGCGAGTCACTACGAGAACGTCCGCGTCCCCGTCTCCCACCGCGTCGGCGAGGAGAACGGGGGCTGGCGGCTCATCACCAACCAGCTCAACCACGAACGCGTCACCCTCGCCGCCCACGGCACGACCGCGGTCCGCGCCCTGCACGACGTGCAGCGCTGGGCCATGGACACCGAGCTCGCCGACGGCCGCCGTGTCATCGACCTGGGCTGGGTACGAGGCCGCCTCGCCCGCACGCACATCGCGCTCGACGCGATGAAGCTCCTCAACTGGCAGATGGTGCACGCCGTCCACGACGGCACCCTCACCCCGCAGGACGCCTCCGCCGTCAAGGTCTACGGCTCCGAGGCCCGCCGTGACGCCTACGCCTGGCTCATGGAGGTCCTCGGCGCCGCCGGGCCCCTCAAGGAGGGCTCGGCGGGCACCGTCCTGAACGGCGAACTGGAACGCGGCTACCGCTCGGCCGTCATCTTCACCTTCGGCGGCGGCAACAACGAGATCCAGCGCGAGATCATCTCCTGGATCGGCCTGGGGATGCCGCGCGTGCGGCGGTAGCGCGACACCGTGCCGCAGTCCCTCCCGCCGTCCTCGCCCCGCGGACTACGAGGCGTTCCCCCGCGAGGCCGCGCGGAGGACCGAGGCGCCCGTGGGGGTCAGGGTGTGCAGCACCGACGTGGCGTGCCGGCTGCTGGTGATGAGCCCGGCGTCACGCAGCGCCGTGGCGTGCCGACTGGCGGAGGCCGCCGAGACCCCCGCCGCCCGTGCGATCTCTCCCGTCGTCGCCCCGTCGGCTGCCGCCCACAGGGCGGTCGCCCGGGTCCTCCCCAGCAGCGTGGTCAGCGGCGCCATCGGGTCCTCGGCGAGGCGGGGGCCCGTAGGCGGGGCGTCGGCGCCCCGGAGCACCGGGTAGCACAGGACGGGGGGCAGCTGCGGATCGGCCAGGCTGTTGGGGGTGCGCCAGCAGAAGTACGTGGGGACGAGCGTCAGACCGCGCCCGCCCAGCCGCAGGTCACGGTGGGACGCCGGGTAGTCGACGTGCAGGACGGGCCGTTCCCAGCGCATCGGGGGCCCCGCGCCGCCGAGCAGGCCGTCGACGCCGTCGTGGACGAATCCGCGGCAGCGCGCGGCCCGTTCGGCGTCGAAACGGGACCGGATCCCCTCGACGTACGGGGCGATGCCGACGTCGTGGTAGGCCCGCAGCACCCGTACGAGTTCCCTGCGTTCGTCCGGTTCGCTTCCCGCGACACCCGCCGGGGCGAGGTCGCGAGGATCTCGTCGAGGCCCGCGTCGAGGCCCTCGACGCCCGCCCCCGGGGTGAGGAAGTCCGGGAAGTAGGAGGCGCGGGGGAAGAGCGGCAGGAGAACGGTCCGCAGGGCCCGGTCGAGCCCCTTCTCCCGCAGCCGGATGCGGACGCTTCTGTGCCAGTCGGCGTACGCCCAGCGACCGGCCCGGGTCTGGAAGCGGTGCAGGCTGGTGGCGATCTCCCAGAGCGGATTCGGCGCGGCGGCGACCCTGACCGCCCCCAGGTCGGCGTCCTGGAAGTGGATGCGGAGCATCTTGTTCCCCCCTGTGGACTCGGTTTTTACGGTGAGCCGGAACATCATGGCCGAGGGCGCCGGAGACCCGTCATGGTTGGCCGACAGCGCAGTTCGGTGGGCGTGTCCGCGCCATCGGGAACCATGACGCAGGAGGATCGGCATGCGAACTCACAGTGGTCGTAAGGCAGTTGCGGTCGGAGCCGGAGCGATGCTCTTCGTGGGGATGCTGGGCACGGTCGGCGCCGCGCCGGCCGTCGCCTCTCCGCAGCAGACCCACGCCGCACCGGCGGCGGAACAGGCGCAGGCGAAGGCCGTGTACAGCCGTAAGGTGTGGAAGTCGGTGAACCACCGGGTCTCGGCGCACGGAGACTCCACACTGATAGGCAAGCTCTACGCGAACACCTACTACACGGTGAGCTGCTGGAGGATCGGCGAGTCGGTGACGGCCGAGGGCACCACCAACAACGTGTGGATCCACGCGAGGAACAGCAACGGGCGCTGGGGCTACGCCAGCGCCATCTACTTCTCGGGCAACAAGTACGCGGACCTGCCCCTGTCCGCCCGGTGTTAGCCCCGCGCCCCGGCTGCTCGGGGGGATACCGCCGGTGAGGAAGGGGACGAAGTACCGTGCGGCGCACGGTACTTCGTCCCCTTCGCCGTGCGGGTAGTCCTGTGCGAGGCGTCCGTCCACCGCCTGGTTTCTGGGCGTCACCCTGCTGTCGAACAGGGCACCGAACGGGTTTCCCAGGCCACCGGGCACGGCGCGCCGGGATTCGTCGTCGTGAAGTCACCGGCCGGCCAGGCGGTCACCGGCACCGCCGCAGCACGGCGGGCGCACAGGGGTGGTGAGGGGGCCCGGGGCCGCGCCGCGTCTGTCCGCCACGGTCGCGCGAGCGGATCCGAGAAGCCCGGAACGCGTGCATCGTGCGGGCGCTCACGAAGGTCGGGACCGTGCCGCCTCGACCGCTTCTTGCGTACGCGCGCAAGCTGACGGTGGGTCAGAAGCACTGTCTGCCGCGGGGAAAATCCGTATCCGCGTGCCCGTCGGTCCGTCGAACGGAAACGTTCCGAGAGCGTGCGGTGAGCTGCATCGCGCAGTTTCACCGGCTCACGGGTACGTGTCGATCGGTGGACCGGAAAAAGTCACGGATTCGAACACCACCCCACATCAAAGTGCGACAGACTCCTTGACCGGCCGTCGGCGGCTTCCTACGCTCGCAGCCCGTGGGAGCGTTCCCACACCTGCCGCGCCCCTCACGTCCGCGGGCAACCGCGTTCGCGCGCCCCCCTCAACCGGAGGTCATCGTGACCGACGCACACCGGAACCACCGCAGAACTCCCTCCCTCCGCCACGCACAAAGACGGCCGAGGAGCAGACTGACGCTCGGGGTCGCCGCCGCCGCGCTGGCCCTCTCCGTGGTCGCCGTACTGCCGCAGACCGCGCAGGCTGCCACCGCACGGCAGGTGGAGCGCCTCGACCGCGGGCTGACCAGCACCCACACCGGCAGCGGGAACCTGGTGTCCTGGCGCTGGCTCGCCACCGACCCGGACCACGTGGCGTTCAACGTCTACCGGGGCGCCGCCAAGCTCAACTCCTCGCCGCTCACCGCGTCGACGAACTACTTCGACGCGGGCGCCGCGAACTCGGCCGACTACACGGTTCGCGCGGTGGTGGGCGGTGTCGAGCAGCCCGCCTCCGAGCGGGCGTTGCAGTTCCGCTCCGGACACCTGGACGTGCCGCTCTCCCCGCCGGCCGGGGGCACCACCCCGGACGGGGTCGCGTACACCTACGAGGCCAACGACGCGTCCGTGGGCGACCTCGACGGCGACGGCAGGCTCGACCTGGTCCTGAAGTGGCAGCCGACCAACGCCAAGGACAACTCGCAGTCGGGCCACACCGGCAATACGATCGTCGACGGCATACGCCTCGACGGCACCCGGCTCTGGCGCGTCGACCTGGGCCGCAACATCCGCTCGGGCGCGCACTACACCCAGTTCCAGGTCTACGACTACGACGGCGACGGCCGCGCCGAGGTCGCCATGAAGACGGCCGACGGGACCCGGGACGGCACGGGGGCGGTGATCGGCAACCCCTCGGCCGATCACCGGAACGCCGGCGGATACGTCCTGTCCGGGCCCGAGTTCCTGACCATGTTCCACGGACAGACCGGCCGGGCGATGGGCACGGTGGACTATGTGCCCGCCCGCGGCACGGTCTCCTCCTGGGGCGACTCCTACGGCAATCGCGTCGACCGCTTCCTCGCGGGCACCGCCTATCTGGACGGCGCCCGCCCGTCGCTGATCATGGCCCGCGGCTACTACACCCGTACCGTCGTCGCCGCCTGGGACTGGCGCGACGGCCGGTTCACCCGCCGCTGGACCTTCGACACCAACTCCTCCACCAACGCGGGCAAGGGCTACGACGGCCAGGGCAACCACAGCCTGTCGATCGCGGACGTCGACGGCGACGGCCGGGACGAGATCGTCTACGGAGCGATGACCGTCGACGACAACGGCGCCGGGCTGTGGACGAACAGGCTGGGCCACGGCGACGCCGGCCACGTCGGCGACCTCGCCCCCTCCCGGCCGGGCCTGGAGTACTTCAAGGTCTCCGAGGACAAGAGCAAGCCCGGCTCGTGGCTGGCCGACGCGCGCACCGGCCGGCTCCTGTGGCAGACCGCCGCCGGCGCCGACAACGGCCGCGGCGTCGCCGGTGACATCCACGCGGGCAGCCCCGGTGCGGAGGCCTGGTCCGCCTCCGACTCGACCCTCCGCTCGGCCACCGGCACCGCCCTGGGCCGGAAACCCTCCAGCGCCAACTTCCTCTCCTGGTGGGACGGCGACCCCGTCCGCGAACTCCTCGACGGCACCCGCATCGACAAGTACGGCACCTCCGGCGACACCCGCCTCCTCACCGCCTCCGGCGTCTCCTCCCACAACGGCACCAAGGCCACCCCCGCCCTCTCCGGCGACATCCTCGGCGACTGGCGCGAGGAAGTGATCTGGCGTACGGCGGACAACCGCGCCCTGCGCATCTACTCGACGCCCCACCGGACGGACACCCGCATCACCACCCTGCTCCACGACACCCAGTACCGCACCGCACTCGCCTGGCAGAACACCGCCTACAACCAGCCGCCGCACCCCAGCTTCTTCCTGGGCGCCGGCATGCCCACCCCGCCCCGCCCCGCCGTGCGCACCCCCTGACCACCGCGCCCCGAGCCCACCGCACCGAACCGCTGCCCCGCCCCGCCGCACCGGGACACCCCGGCGGCGCGCGGGGCGGCGGCGTGCCGGACGCCGGACGGGCAGGACGCCGGACGCCGGACGGGCAGGACCGTCCGGTCCGCGCCCGCCCCCGGCACGCCACGGGGACGCCGTCGGCGTGATCGGCATGTCCGCGAGTCGTACGTCCGCGAGCCGTATGTCCGCGCGTCGTACGTCCGTGACCTCCGCGCCTGCCGGGAACCCCGCCCCCGGCCTCTTCGGGTCCGCCTCCGTCGCCCGGCAGGTGCACGGCGACCCGCCGACGCGGATCGCCGGCGTCCGGGTGCTCCACCCCTGCGCGGCGTTCCCGCCCGGCTCCGCCGACAGCCCCCAGCCGGTGGCCCCCGGGCGGCGGTTGCCCGCCGCGGGCCTGGCAGCGGCCCCGCCCCGTACACACTCCACCGCATGGCGGCCATACTGGACGGGCCGGGGAGGGCGCAGCGGAGCGACGGGGGCGACAGTACGAGATGGCGGACACCAGGCTGATCCAGGGCCGGTACCGGCTGCTCGATCTGATCGGGCGCGGGGGCATGGGCGAGGTGTGGCGCGCCCAGGACGAGTCGCTGGGACGGCACGTCGCGGTCAAGTGCCTCAAGCCGGTGGGGGCCCAGCCCGACCAGGCGATCTCCGGAGTGCTGCGCGAACGCTTCCGGCGCGAGGCGAGGGTCGCCGCCGCCCTCCAGCACCGCGGCGTCACCGTCGTGCACGACTTCGGCGAGTACGAGGGCGTGCTGTACCTGGTGATGGAACTGCTGGAGGGCCGCAACCTCAGCCAGCTCCTGGAGGACAACAAACAGCACCCGCTGCCCGTCCACGACGTCGTCGACATCGCCGAACAGGTCGCCTGGGCCCTCGCGTACACCCACGAACAGGGCATCGTCCACCGAGACCTGAAGCCCGCGAACATCATGCGGCTCGCCGACGGCACCGTGAAGATCTGCGACTTCGGCATCGCGCGACTGGGCCACGACATCGGCTACACCTCCCGTCTCACCGGCACCGGCATCGCCATGGGCACCCCGCACTACATGTCGCCCGAGCAGATCAGCGGCGTCGGCGTCGACCACCGCAGCGACCTCTACTCGCTGGGCTGCGTACTGTACGAAATCGCCACCGGCGTCCCGCCGTTCGACCTGGACGACGCATGGGCGGTACTCGTCGGCCACCGCGACACCACTCCCGAACCGCCCCGCACCCACCGGGCGGAACTCCCCGAGTTCTTCGACCGGATAGTGCTCGACCTGCTCGCCAAGACCCCCGACGGACGGCCCGCCGACGCCAAGGACCTCGGACGCCGCCTGACCGACGGACGCCTGACCCCGGCCGGGGCCTTCGCCCTGCCCGGTCACTCCTCGACCGCCCTCGCCCCGGCCCCGGGCCCCCGCCGCCCCGGCAGACGGCCCGAGCAGTTGCCGTCCCGGGCGCCCGCGCTCCCGTCCTGGACCCGCGGCATGACCACCGGTCACAAGGCGGGCGGCACCGGCACGCTCGCCCCCGCGCACGGCGACCCCGTCGCAGGGCTCACCGGCGAGTGGACCAGGGGCGGCGGGCTGCGCGCCCCCGCGTCCGGCGTGGTTCCGGTACGGACGCAACGGCCGACGCCGCGGCCCGAGGTCCTCGACGTCCTCGACAGCCGGCACAACGCGGGCCTCAGCCTGGGCCGCCTCGGCCGCTGGGAGGAGGCGGGCGAGGTGCACCGCGCGGTCGCCGTCGAACGCGAGCACGCACTGGGCCCCGACCACCCCGACACCCTCGCCAGCCACTACGAGGTCGGATTCACCCTCAGCCGCACCGGCCGGGCCGCGGACGCGCTGCGCGAGTTCACCCGGGTCGCGGAGGGGCGGGCGCGCACCATGGGCGCCGAACACCCCGAGACGCTCGCCGCCCGGCAGGAGACCGCCTACGTGCTGGGTCAGCTCGGCCGGCACTTCGAGGCCCACCAGGTGTACTCCTCGGTGCTCGCCGCCCGCGAACGCACCATGGGCGCCGAACACGTCGACACCCTGCGCTGCCGGCACAACCTCGCCTTCAACCTCAGCAGACTCGGCCGCCTGGAGGACTCCTACCGGATGGCCCGGGACGTGGCGGCGGCCCGCGCCCGCGTCCTGGGCGCCGCGCACCCCGACACCCTCGTCACCCGCTACGAAGTCGCCTACGCCCTCGGCCAGCTGGGACGCTGGACCGAAGCTCTCCAGACCTACCGGGAGGTCGCGCAGGCCCGCGCCCAGGCGCTCGGCGCGGACCACCCCGACACCCTCTCCGCCCGCTACGAGGTCGGCATCTGCCTCGGCCGGCTCGGGCGCAGCGCCGACGCGCTGGAGCTGTACCGCGACCTGATCGAGGACCGTACGCGGACCGCCGGGCCGACGGACGCGGAAACGCTGCGCGCCCGGCACGGGCTCGGCGTCAACCTCGGACGGCTCGCGCGCTGGGAGGAGGCCCTCGCGGAGGCGCGGGACGTGTGCGCCATCCGGGAGAGGGTCCTGGGCCCCGGCCACCCCGACACTCTCGTCTCGCGCCGCGAGGTCGCCGTCGGGCTCGGCTGGCTGGGCCGCTGGGCGGACGCGCTCGCGGTCTACCGGCAGGTCGCCCAGGAGCGCGAACGGGTGCTCGGCGCCGACCACCCCGACGCCCTCGCGAGCCGCAACGACGAGGCCCAGTGCCTGGAGCAGCTCGGGCGGGGTGCGGAGGCGGCGGAGATCTACGGACGGGTGGCGGCGCTGCGCGGGGAGCGGGGCGCAGGGAGGTGACGGGTGCCCGTGGGGGCGGGCGGGCAGGTGCCACGGGGCGTCCCGGCCCGGCGGACCGCTCCTACCAGGTCGGCGTCGGCACCACCGTCAGCAGCGCAGAGACCGCCACCACCCCCACCAGCATCACCATCTCCGCCCGTGCGGGCCGCTCCACCGCGTCCTCCGCGATCCGCGCCCGACGCCCCCGCCGGCCACCACGCCTGCGGTGCAGCCGGGACCTCGCCACCAGCGCCAGCACGCTCACCACCGCCACCAGCACCAGCTTCACGATCAGGGTCCGCCCGTACGCGGTCGTGAAGACGTCCTCCAGCGGCAGCCTGCGCAGAGTGCTGAACGTCCCGGTCACCGCCAGCGCCACGTACAGGAACACCGCCATCCGCGCGTACCGGGCCAGCAGGACCCGCCCGGCCCCCGGCTCCCCGTCCTGCTGCCCGCGCCACAGGTGCAGCGCCCGCAACGCGTAGACCAGCCCGCCCGTCCACAGGGCCGAGGCGGTCAGGTGAATCGTCGTCAGGACCACCCCGACCTCCGGAGTGTCCAGCTCGGGATGGGCCCGCACCGCCTCGGAGAGGATCACCGCGGCGAGCGGCAGCACCGCCCAGGCCGGCCGCTTGAGCCACGCGCACGCGGCGGCCGCGAGGAACGCGTTGGCCTGGAGCAGGAGCATGCCCCCGGGATCCGTGGCGTACGTCTCGGTGAAACTCAGGCGGTTCAGGTCGGCCATCTGGACGATCTGGCCGAAGGCGGCCGCCGCCCCGGCCAGTGACAGCGCGACCCCCCACCCGGGTGGCCGGGCCCGCGGAGTTCCCGGCACCGTGCGCGCCAGCCGGTGTCCGACGATCTCGCCGAGGTGGAGGAAGAGCGCGGCCAGGAACACCGAACGCAGCAGCGTCGTGATCCCGGCCCCGGGTATGTGCAGCTCGCCCGTGTCGCGGGAGACGATGCCCATGCCGAGCAGGGCCACCACGACGAGCACGGCCACGGCGGCAGCCGGAGTCGTGTACGTCTTCGCCCGCAGCCACCGGCCGGCGCCCCCGCCGGGCCCCCGCCCGCCCGTCTGCTGGCTGCCGGTCCTCCGCTCGCTGGGCTCCCGGACGAAGTGCTGGTCGGGGAGTCCGTCGAACGGTGCGTCGGGACGCCCGTCGACGGGCACGGGGTGCGTGGAAGGCTCCGGATAGGTCACCCGACGATTTTCCCCATGGGGACGAGAGGGCACAAAGCGGCCCCCCTGTTCCTGTCCGTACTCGTCCCGGCTGTCCACGGCCGTCATCCGCCCCTCCCCGTTCCCCCTGTCGCGCCCAGGACCCACAGCGTAGGGTCCCGCCATGCCCGCACCCCGCATGTCCGAAGACGCACCGGCGGCCCCCGCGCGTTCCGCGTACGACGCGGTCGTCGTCGGCGGCGGCCACAACGGACTGGTCGCCGCCGCCTACCTCGCCCGCGCCGGCCGTTCGGTGCTCCTCCTGGAACGGCTCGCCACCACCGGGGGAGCGGCGGTGTCCACCCGCCCCTTCGCCGGGACCGACGCCCGGCTCTCCCGCTACTCGTACCTCGTGTCGCTGCTGCCCCGGAGCATCGTGCGGGACCTGGGGCTCTCCTTCGCCGTACGGAAGCGGACCGTTTCCTCGTACACCCCGCGCAGGAGCGGCGGCGGCCTGCTCGTCGGTGGCCCCGGCACCCGTGCGTCCTTCGCCGAACTCACCGGAGGACAGAAGGAGTTCCGTGCCTGGGAGGACTTCTACGGGCGGTTGCGCACGGTCGCCCAGCGGGTCTTCCCGACCTTCACCGAGCCCCTCCCCGCCCGCGACGACCTCCGTCACCGCATCCAGGACGACACGGCCTGGCGGATGCTCTTCGAAGAGCCGATCGGCACCGCGATCGAGGCGACCTTCGACCACGACCTCGTACGCGGCGTCGTCCTCACCGACGCCCTGATCGGCACCTTCGCCGACGCCCACGACGCGTCGCTGGCCCAGAACCGGTGCTTCCTCTACCACGTCGTCGGCGGCGGCACCGGCGACTGGGACGTGCCCGTCGGCGGCATGGGCGCCCTCACCGACGCCCTCGCGGCCGCCGCCCGCTCGGCGGGCGCGGACATCGTCACCGGCTGCGAGGCGACCCGGATCGAGACGGACGGGGCACGCGCCGAGGTCTCGTACCGTACGGAGGCCGGCGAGGGACGCGCCGCAGCCTCGCACGTCCTGGTCAACGCCTCACCGCGGGACCTCGCCCGCCTGCTCGGCCGGGAGCAGACCGGGCCCGCCCCCGAGGGCTCCCAGTTCAAGGTCAACATGCTGTTGCGCCGCCTGCCGCGCCTGCGCGACACGGCCGTGGACCCGCGCGAGGCGTTCGCCGGGACCTTCCACGTGGCCGAGGGCTACGACGAGCTGGCGGCCGCGTACCGGGAGGCGGCGGCGGGGCGGCTGCCGGGCGCCCCGCCCTCGGAGATCTACTGCCACTCGCTGACCGACCCCTCCGTCCTCGGCCCGGACCTGGTCGCGAGCGGCCACCAGACCCTCACACTCTTCGGCCTGCACACCCCCGCCCGCCTCTTCACCGCCGACAACGAAGCCACCCGGTCCCAGCTGCTGCGCACCACCCTCGAACAGCTCGACGCCCACCTCGCCGAGCCGCTCGCCGACTGCCTGGCCGTCGACGCGGACGGCGCCCCCTGCATCGAGGCGAGAACACCGCTGGACCTGGAAAGGGAACTGCGGCTCCCCGGTGGGCACATCTTCCACGGCGACCTGTCGTTCCCGTACCTGACGGAGAAGAGCGGGCGCTGGGGCGTGGAGACGGAGCACGCCAACGTGCTGCTGTGCGGGGCGGGCGCCGTCCGCGGCGGCGGCGTCAGCGGGATCGCCGGACACAACGCGGCGATGGCGGTCCTGGGGCGCTGAACGACGCGTCCCGGGACGGCGCGACCGACCGATCCGGGGCGGTGCGACCGGCCGGCCCGGGGCCGTGCGACCGGCCGGTCCGGGGCGGTGCGACCGGCCGGCCCGGGGGCGGTGCGACCGGTTCGTCCCGGGCGTGTGCGGGGGCGCTCAGTCCGCCGACGCGGTCCATCCGGTCGCCTCGATCCGGGCCGCGTCACGCGGCCGGGCCTCGTCGAACAAGGTCCGGTCGCCGTCCGTCACGCGCAGTCCGTCGACGTACACCCCGCGCCCCACGTAGCGTGCGTCGGTCGCGTAGCGCCACCGCACGGCGACGTTCTTCCCCTCGTACGGGCCGAGATCGGCGCCCGCCCGGTGCCACCGGCGGCCCGACCATCCGGTGACCGTCCCGTCGGGGTGCGGCTCGGGCCGCCCGCCCCGGCGCACGGTCGTGAACGGCACCGGCCGCCACGTCGCCCCGCCGTCCGCCGACGCCTCCAGGGCGAGGGTGTCGGCGGACGGTTCGACGTCCCACCACAGCTCGCAGCGCAGCAGCCCCCGACCGGAGGTGAACGGCAGCACGGGCAGGGTGAGCGTCGCGGTGGCGGCCGAGGCCGTGCCCGAGAACCACGCGGTACGCCCGTGCGCGGGCCGCACCGCGACCGCCCGCGCCATGGCGTTCGCCGTCGCCACACGCGGCGCGGAGCCGGAGCGCCAACTGCGTACCGGATGGACCGAGTTGCCCAGGACGATCAGGAACGAGTCCGTCGTCGGGTCGATGACCAAGCTGGTGCCGGTGAAACCGGTGTGGCCCGCGGTGCGCGGGGTGGCCATCGCGCCCATGTACCAGTGCTGGTAGAGCTCGAAGCCCAGCCCGTGCTCGTCACCGGGGAATTCGGCGTTGAAGTCGGTGAACATCAGTTCCACCGACTCCTCGCGCAGGATGCGGGCCTGCCCGTACACCCCTCCGTTGAGCAGTGTCCTGGCGAGTACGGCCAGGTCCCAGGCGGTGGAGAAGACGCCCGCGTGCCCGGCCACCCCGTCGAAGCCGTACGCGTTCTCGTCGTGCACCTCGCCCCAGACCAGACCGCGGTCGAGGCCCGACCAGGGCTTGCGGGCGTCCTCGGTGGCCGCGATCTTCGGCTTCCATGCGGCGGGCGGGTTGAAACGGGTGCGGCGCATCCCGAGCGGAGCGGTGATCTCCTCGCGGAGCAGCGTGTCCAGGGTGCGCCCGGTGATCCTCTCCAGTACCAGCTGGAGCGAGATCAGATTCAGGTCGGAGTACAGGTACGCCGTGCCGGGCGGGTTCGCCGGGGTCTCGTTCCACAGCATCTCCAGCTTGCCCGCGCGGGTCGGCTGCGAGTACAGCGGAATCCACGCCCGGAAGCCCGAGGTGTGCGTCAGCAGCTGCCGGACGGTGATGCCGCCCTTTCCCGCCCTGCCGAACTCCGGGAGGTACGAGGCGACGCCGGCCTCCAGGTCCAGTGCGCCCCGCTCGATCTGCTGCACCGCCAGCATCGACGTGAACAGCTTCGAGACCGACGCCAGGTCGAAGACCGTGTCCCGGGCCATCGGAATCTGCTGCTCCGGCGGGAACTCCACCGCCGTGTCGCTCTTCTCGTCGTACGCGGCGTACCGCACGGCGGACCCGATCGGTTCGTGCAGCGCGACCGTGCCGCCGCGCCCGGCCAGCAGCACCGCCCCCGCGTACCAGGGGTGCTTGGGGGAGGGACCCAGGAAACTCCGGGCGTCCTCGACGAGACGGTCCAGGTGGGCCGGCAGGAGTCCGGCGCGCGCAGCCGAGCCGTACCGCAGTGTCGGCCGGCGCCGGGCGCCTCGTACCCCTTCGGCCCCCGTCGCCCCGGCGGCGGGGATCGGACCCAGCATCAGTGCTCCTCCCAGCGCCGCGGCGCCGCCCGCGAAGTGCCGACGGGTGACGCCCCGGCGGCACCCGCCCTCGTTGCCGCCGTCCCGGTCACCGACGGGCCTGTCACCGGTGCCTCTGTGCGCGGAGTCCTCAGTCATGCCCACCAGCAGGCCAAAGCCGGACCCGGGTGTCAACCGTCCCGCCCGCCCCGCCGTGCGGAGCGCGCAGATTCTGACGAGGCATCAGGAATTCCCTTCCCCTCTCCACCGCCCTGCGGCATCCTGCCGCCCATGAAGACGGAGCTGAGCCAGAGACTCGGAGTCGAACACGCCCTCTTCGGCTTCACGCCGTTCCCGGCCGTGGCCGCCGCCCTCACCCGGGCGGGTGGATTCGGCGTCCTCGGCGCGGTGCGCTACACGGCACCCGACGACCTCGCCCGCGATCTCGACTGGATGGACGCCCACACCGACGGCAAACCGTACGGCCTGGACGTGGTCATGCCCGCCAAGAAGGTGGAGGGGGTCACCGAGGCCGAGGTGGAGGCGATGATCCCGGACGGCCACCGGCGGTACGTGCAGGAAATCCTCGGACAATACGGCGTGCCGGAACTCGCCGAGGGCGAGGCGTCCGGGTGGCGCATCACCGGCTGGATGGAACAGGTCGCCCGCGACCAGCTCGACGTCGCCTTCGACCACCCCGTCAAGCTCCTCGCCAACGCCCTCGGCCCGCCGCCCGCCGACGTGGTCGCCCGCGCCCACCGGCACGGCATCCCCGTCGCCGCCCTGGCCGGCAGCGCCACCCACGCACGGCGGCACGCGCAGGCGGGCATCGACATCGTCGTCGCCCAGGGGTACGAGGCGGGTGGCCACACCGGGGAGATCGCCACCATGGTCCTGGTGCCCGAAGTCGTCGACGCGGTGGGGGAGTTGCCGGTGATCGCCGCAGGGGGCATCGGCAGCGGCGAGCAGATCGCCGCCGCGCTCGCCCTCGGCGCCCAGGGAGCCTGGCTCGGCTCGATCTGGCTCACCACCCGGGAGGCCGATCTCCACTCCCGCGCACTCACCGCCAAACTCCTCGCCGCGGGATCCGGCGACACCGTTCGTTCCCGGGCCCTCACCGGCAAGCCCGCACGTCAGCTCCGCACCGAGTGGACCGAGGCATGGGACGACCCCCAGGGCCCCGGCGCCCTCCCGATGCCGCTCCAGGGCCTGTTGGTCGCCGAGGCCAACTCCCGCATCCAGAAGTACGAGGTCGAGCCGCTGCTCGGTACCCCGGTCGGCCAGATCGTCGGCCGCATGACGACCGAACGCAGCGTCCAGAGCGTCTTCGACGACCTCACCTCGGGCTTCGAGCGAGCCGTCACCCGCCTCCAGAGGATCGCCGGAAGGAGCGGGGGAGCATGACCGCGCAGCCACCGCCGAACGGGTTCTGGGCACAAGCCGCCGCCGATCCCCACCGCTCGATCCTGGTCGCTCCCGGGGGCGAGAGCTGGACGGCCGGCCAACTGCACGCAGCCGCCAACCAGTTGGTACACGGACTGCGCGCGGCGGGACTGGCGAGAGGCGACGCCTTCGCCGTCGTTCTCCCCAACGGCGTCGAGTTCCTCACCGCCTACCTCGCCGCCGTACAGGCCGGTCTCTACCTGGTCCCGGTCAACCACCACCTCACGGCCCCCGAGATCGCATGGATCGTCTCCGACTCCGCAGCCAAGGTCCTCATCGCCCACGAACGCTTCGAGGGCCCTTCGGCCGCCGCCGCGGACGAGTCGGGCCTGCCCGTCTCCCGCCGCCATGCCGTCGGTACGATCCCCGGGTTCCGCCCCTACCGCCAACTCCTCGACGGTCAGCCGGATTCGGTGCCCGCCGACCGGACCCTCGGCTGGGTCATGAACTACACCTCCGGAACGACGGGCCGCCCGCGCGGCATCCGCCGCCCGCTCCCCGGAAAGCCCCCCGAGGAGTCCCACCTCGGCGGCTTCCTCGGCATCTTTGGCATCCGGCCCTTCGACGGGAACGTCCACCTGGTCTGCTCACCGCTCTACCACACCGCCGTGCTCCAGTTCGCGGGCGCGGCCCTGCACCTCGGGCATCCGCTCGTCCTCATGGACAAGTGGGAGCCCGAGGAGATGCTCCGCCTGGTCGACACCCATCGCTGCACCCACACCCACATGGTCCCCACCCAGTTCCACCGGCTCCTCGCGCTTCCCGAGGAGGTCAAGCGGGCCTACGACGTGACCTCCCTGCGGCATGCCGTGCACGGGGCCGCTCCCTGCCCCGAACACGTCAAATGGGCCATGATCGACTGGTGGGGGACGTGCGTCGAGGAGTACTACGCGGCGAGCGAGGGCGGTGGCGCGTTCGCCACCGCGGAGGACTGGCTGAAGAAGCCCGGCACCGTCGGCAGGGCCTGGCCCATCAGTGAACTGGCCATATTCGACGACGACGGACAACGTCTCCCACCCGGCACGCTCGGCACCGTCTACCTGAAGATGAGCACGGGCGGCTTCCGTTACCACAAGGACGACGCGAAGACCGAGAAGAACCGCATCGGCGACTTCTTCACCGTCGGCGACCTCGGACACCTCGACGAGGACGGCTACCTGTTCCTCCGCGACCGCAGGATCGACATGATCATCTCGGGCGGAGTGAACATCTACCCCGCCGAGATCGAGGCCGTCCTCCTCACCCACCCCTCCGTCGCCGACGCGGCTGCCTTCGGCATCCCGCACGAGGACTGGGGCGAGGAGGTCAAGGCGGTCGTGGAACCGGCCGAGGGCCACGAGCCGTCACCGGGACTCGCGGCGGACATCTTGGCCGTCTGCGAGGACCGGCTGGCCGCCTACAAACGGCCCAGGACACTCGACTTCGTCGCCGCCATGCCGCGTGACCCCAACGGCAAGCTGTACAAACGGCGACTGCGGGAGCCGTACTGGCAGGAACGCCCCTGAGCCCCGGCACCCGGCAGGGGCTCCGGCACGGAATCCGGCCCCGGCACGGACGGACACCCGGGCGCGGAGGGGCACCCGCAGGCCCCGCGGACGAAGAGGCCCCGTGGACGAAGAGGCCCCGCGCGCGAAGAAGGTACCCGCACACGAAGAAGCCGCGGCCCGACGGGGTAAAGGGGTACCACCCGTCGGGCCACGGCCCTCGTGCTGCCGCGTTGCGCTGGACGCGGCGTTCTTCGGTGAAGGGGGAAAGCCCGGGGGTCAGCGCTTGAAGGCGTCCTTGGCCTTCTCCACCGACTGCCGACCGTCGCCCTTGGCGCGCTGCGCCCGGCCCTCGGCCTCCAGCCGCTCGTTCCCGACGGCACGGCCCGCGGTTTCCTTCGCGGCGCCCTTGACCTGGTCGGACTTGGCCTTCGACTTCTTCTCGGCGGTCATGGTTCGCTCTCCCTTGCTCTGTCGAGGCGTTTCCTTGACAGAAGATCGCCTGCCCCGGCATCCGGAGGGAAAACCGTCCGAACCGAGAATCCTGCTAGCCAACGACCCCCGTCGTGACCGGCCCCGCGGTGGACCACAGCTCCGCGATCCGCGCCGCCGACGTCCCGAACTCCGAGGCGCCGATTCCCCGCGGCCCGTAGCCCGGTTCGTCCGACCGGGGCGCAGGCACCCCTTCCGCTTCCGGCGGCGCGTGGTGCTTCTTCAGATCCGCCTCCTTGTACCGCACGCACCCCTCGTGCCAGACGAGGATGCCCGCCATCCAGTTCTTCAGCTCCTCCGCGTACTGCGTCAGTACCTCCCTGGCCTGGTCGTCCAGTGCGAACTCGTCGGCCAGCTCGGCGAGTTCACCGTCCACCACGTGCCGGAACTCCGCCATCCGCGCCTTCATCAGATCGACGACCACGTCCCGCGCCTGCGCCACGGTGCACTGGAGGAAGTGCTGCACCACCAGCACCCCGTTGTGCATCTCCCCCTCGTACTCGATCTCCTTCTGGTACGAGAAGACGTCGTTGAGCAGGCACGCGTAGTCCATCGCGGAGCGCTCCATGGACAGGAACGGCCGCGACCGGTAGATCTTCTCCGGCAGCGTGTTGCCGTGCGAGAGCCGGGACAGGCTCATCGTCAGGTCCGACCCGAAGGTGAACCTCCGCATCTCGAAGTAGTCGACCGGATCCGGCACCCGGTTCTGTGCCTGGTTCGCCAGCTCCCACAGCCAGCTCGCCGTCATGTCCTCGACCGCCTTGCGGAACGCCTGGCGCGCCGGCACCGCCATCGGCCCCGCGGTCCGCGCCCAGATGTCGGCGAGGCCCCGCTCCAGCGGAGTCACCGGTTCCGGCACCGGCTCGCCGTCGACGGGCATGAACAGGGAGAGCCGGTCGTTGGCCGCCTTCGCCCCGGCCAGGTCCAGGGTCCGCCCGTAGAGCACGGGGAAGAGGTCGTCGCCGTACGTCCCCCAGGCCAGCCAGGCCGAGCTGATGTCCAGTTCCGGAAGGGTGGCGTCCGGGTGGATGCCCGCCGCGCACAGGGGAAGGTCGTAGTCCCGGATCTTCCCCTCGTCCCAGACGTGCGAGCCGGGAACGCCGGGCACCTCCTCCAGGAACCCCATCGCGCGCCCCCACTCCACGACGTTCCGCCGGGAGGCGTCCAGATGCGGGCTGAGCGTCGTCGTGTACGGCATGCCCAGGTCGGGGATCTCCAGCGGCCCGACCTTCTCGAACCGGTGCACCGCCACGTTCTTCGCCCGCGCCGGGACGCCGACCGCCAGGGACGACAGCAGCTGGGAGGCCGCCGTGCCCAGCCCGTTCGGGCCGCCCGGCGTGTACGCCGCGGGGTCGTGCGCGAGCCGACCGGCGACGACCTGTCCCGCCGCGCCGTCGTCCGCCCCGTTCATGTACCGGCTCGACCGCATGTGCCACTCGTGACCGCCCGCCTGCCAGTCCTGGAGACCCTTCACGTACGCCAGTACGTCGAGCCGTTCCTGGGCGCCGATCCCGAACTCGGCGAACAGCGGCTCCAGTTCCGTGAGGACCGTCGTCTCGAACTGCTGGAGGCGCGAGGTCAGCAGGTCGTTGACGGTGTCCGCCGCCTCCTGCGTCGGGCAGCCGAGGAAGGTCTCCATCACCAGGACGCCGTTGGACAGTTCGCCCTCGTCGAGGATCTCTCGTTCGTAACTGAACAGGTCGTTGCGCAGGTGCACGCCGTCGGAGAAGGCGTCCCGCAGCACGCACAGCGGACGTGACGCGGCGACGGCGTCGGGGACCTCGGCGTTCGCCACGTACTCCACGAGACCCGCCGACCAGGGGGCACCACCCACCTTGCGCCGCATCTCGATGTACTCGATGGGGTTGGAGACCCGCCCCTCGCTGATGTTCATCAGCTCCCACATCGACTCTTCGAGCAGATGCTCGGTGGCGACCGCGAACCGCCGCCGCCACGCCTCGGACATGGATGGGCAGGTGCGGCTCCACAGGTCGGCGAGCCCGGCCTCGACCGCGTTCGTCGGCTCGGGCGTCGTCGCGCCCGCCTCCACCGGCATGAACGCCGGCAACCGGTCCAGGTACTCCTTGGCGCCCTTCATGTCGGGGCTGCGCTTGAACAGCTCCACGAAGTGGTCGTCGAAGAAGAACACCCAGACGTACCAGTCGGTGACCAGCGCCAACTGCTCGGCCGTGCAGTCGGGATGGGTGTACGCGCACAGCAGCGCGTAGTCGTGGCTGTCGAAGTCGTGCTCGTCCCAGATGTCCGAGCCCTCGATCATGACCATCTCGCGCGCCCAGGCCTTGGAGTGCGTCCGCGCGTGCTCCAGATGCGGATTCAGCCGGGCCGGGTACGGCATGTAGAACTCGGGCAGCCTGAAAGGTTGGGGCATGGTTCCGGGGTTCGCCTTCCCTGTGCGACAGCGGGTGTGACCGCATGGATCCGCTTCACGCTAGACAGGGCGCGCCCCGATGTGACCCCGGCCCCGGGCGATCACCACCGAAGTGGTGAATTGGCGCCCGGAGCCGCTTAACGATCTTGTTAGTGGTGCAGGGGAGGCGGAATCCGGTCAGCGCCGTTCCCGTGCCCACACCACCTTCAGCTTCGGCGAGGTCAGGATGTCCCCTTCGCAGAACCGCGAGGTCACCCACTTCTCGCCGGAATACAGCTCGGTCTGGTCGCTGAAGTACGGCGAGTTCGGATTCGAGGACTGGCCGTACGTCAGCAGGGTCCTGGCCACCGGACAGCGGGAGCCGTTCCAGCCCACCGCCTGGAGGTAGCTGCTGCCCGTGGTCACGTCGTCGTAGCCGCCGCCCGCCGCGTTCCACACCGGCTCGATCTTGTTCCAGACGCCGAGGGACTCGCTGCCGCCGTGGAGCGGGACGCGCCGGCCGTTGCGTACCACGAACTGGCTCTCGCCCAGCGGCGCGTCCAGGGCGATGCCGGCCGCGGTCAGCTCCGCCACGGCGGCGGCCAGCGACGAGGCGACGCCCGGATCGCCGGTGTCGAGGGCGCGCGGGGTGCGCACCGGATCGGCCGGGTCGAAGGCGACCCTCCACCGCCGGTCCGCCGGAACGGCCACGACCAGTTTCCGCCAGAACCGGTCGAAGAGCAGCGCGCCCCGGCTTCCGGTGTCCATCCTCCGGTCCCAGGTGCGCAACACGGCGCATGCCTCGGCGAGGTGGGGCCCCGAGCAGACCTTCAGCAGGTCCGGGAGCACCAGGTCGGCTGCGGGGACGCGGTTCGCGAACTGCTGCTTCTGCAGGTCGGCCACCGTCAGCCGTCCCCTCTCCGCCATCGCCGCGACGTCCTCGACTCCGCCGCGTGTACGCAGCGAGCGCGGTGTGCCGACGTTGCCGAAGACCCGCTCGTACCCGGTGAGCGGCCGGTCCGCGTTGGCCAGCCAGGCGCTGTCGTTGGAGTTCACCGCGTACGGGGCATCGGTCAGCGTGGGCATCTTCGACGGGCCGAAGATCCCCGCTTCCACCGCGTCCTTGTCACGGCCGGGCGCGCAGTCGCCCCGTGAACCGTCCAGGACCGCCATCCCCGACGCGGGATAGGTGATCCTGCCCAGTGGGGTCGAGCAGCGCTGCGCCAGGTCGTCGGTGATCCGGGGGAGCACCTGCGACTGGGTGAACAGCGAGCCGCCCGAGGAGTCGGAGGCGATCGTGTTCACCCACGGCAGCCCCTGGGTGCGGCGCAACGCGTCCCGTATCCCGGCGACGTCGCGCGCCTTGCTGAAACCGAGCGCGGTGTCGGCCGCCCGCATGTTCGTCGCGTTCGGGTCGTTGAGCGCGTACGCAGCCGTGGCCGTCCAGGGGAGCGGCAGCTGCGCGCCGAGCCCCGTGACGACCGGCCCGTACCGGCTCCACCACTGGGTACGGGTGACCGCCCGGCCGCCCTTGACGGGCACCGTCACCGTCCGCTTCGTCATGCGTTCCCGGGCGCCGTCGACGAGGTAGACCGTGGGGTCCGACGGATCGAGGGTCAGCTGGTGCAGGTTCATGGGGACGCCGGTGGCGACGGTATGACTCCAGGCGACGTGCGGGGTGTGGCCGATGGAGACGGTCGCCGAGCCGAGGAGCGAGCCGCCCGACACGTTGAGTTCGCCGGGGATGGTCTGCTGGGACTGCCAGAAACGGCGGCCGCCGGTCCACGGGTAGTGCGGGTTGCCGAGCAGCAGGCCGCGCCGGTTCGCCGTCGTACTCCCGCTGAAGGCGACGGCGTTGGAACCCATGGTCGCGTCCGAGGTGTCGAAGAGCTCCCTGGCCGCCTCGCCGGGATCGGCCGTGCCCCGGGCGGTGCCCGAGGTCCGCGCCGGTACTTTCGCGGGGGGCCGGGCGCCGGTGATGCCGTCCACGGCGCGCCCCTGTCCGCCGAGGACCGACAGGGCGTAGTTCCGGGTGTGGACGTCGTCGAGGCTCACCGGTCGCACCCACGGGGCGCCCTTGCAGGCCGGGTCGGTCACCTCGTTCTGCTTCAGCCAGGCGTTGTAACCGGCCGTCCAGCCGCGCATCAGCTCCCTGACCTGCCTGCTCGGCCCGGCGGGGGCGGGCCCGGCCACCACCTTCGCGACGGTGCCGCTGTCCCGCACGCCCTGGAAGTAGAGGTCGCTGGCCAGGTTGGTGGAGGCCGACGACAGGGAGCCGTCCGGTGCCCCCTCGGCGCCGAAGTGGCGGGAGCGTTCGGCGCGCACGGTCGCGAAGCCCTCGGCCAGGGTGCACACCTGGTCGTTCGCCTGCGCCCAGCCGGTGCCGAAGCCCAGGTTGGCGTAGTCCTTGGCCAGGATGTGCGGGATGCCGTACTCGGTGTACCGGACGAGCGCGGAGAGGCCGCCGCCGGAGGGGCGGGCGGCCTGCCCGCCGGGAACGGCGGAGGCGGCGGGCGCGAGCGTCCCGGCGGCGGTGAGCAGGACGACGGTGGTGACGGCGAGCGATCTCGTCCGGGGGCGGAGGGACAACGTGCCTCCCAACAGGGCGTCACAACAGCACAGTTGTGAGCGTGGGCCGACGTTAACACCGGCCACTCAGTCATCCCCGTCGGGTACCTGTCAATATCCCCGGGCGGAAGGCGGCCCCGCTCAGCCGGCCCGCCGGTCCACGATCCGTCGGAACTTGCCCACCGACCGCTCCAGCGTCTCCGGATCCACCACCTCCACCCCGACCGACACCCCGATGCCGTCCTTGACCGCCGCCGCGACGTCCCGGGCGGCGGCCCGGCGCTGCTCCGCACCGGTTCCGGCGCGCGCCTCGGCCCGTACCGTCAGCGTGTCCCTCCGGCCCTCGCGGGTCAGCAGCAGCTGGAAGTGCGGGGCCAGCGCCGGTGTGCGCAGCACGATCTCCTCGATCTGCGTGGGGAAGAGGTTCACCCCGCGCAGGATGACCAGGTCGTCGCTGCGTCCGGTCACGCGCTCCATCCTGCGAAAGGCGCGCGCCGTGCCGGGCAGCAGCCGCGTCAGGTCCCGCGTCCGGTAGCGGATCACCGGCATCGCCTCCTTGGTGAGCGAGGTGAGGACCAGCTCGCCCTCCTCGCCCTCCGGCAGCACCTCGCCGGTCAGCGGGTCGACGACCTCCGGGAAGAAGTGGTCCTCCCAGATGTGCAGCCCGTCCTTGGTCTCCACGCATTCCTGCGCCACCCCGGGGCCGATCACCTCCGACAGGCCGTACATGTCGACGGCGTCGATCGCGAAGCGCTCCTCGATCTCGCGTCGCATCTCCTGCGTCCACGGCTCCGCACCGAAGATCCCCACCGTGAGGGAGGTGGAGCGCGGGTCGACGCCCTGCCGCTCGAACTCGTCCAGCAGGGTCAGCATGTACGTCGGGGTGACCATGATGATCTCGGGCCGGAAGTCCTGGATCAACTGGACCTGGCGTACGGTCATCCCGCCGGACGCCGGGACGACCGTGCAGCCGAGCCGCTCCGCGCCGTAGTGCGCGCCGAGCCCGCCGGTGAACAGGCCGTACCCGTAGGCCACATGGACCACGTGGCCCGGACGGCCGCCGGCCGCGCGGATCGAGCGGGCCACCACGTCGGCCCACGTCGACAGGTCGTTCTCCGTATAGCCGACGACGGTCGGGCGGCCCGTGGTGCCGCTGGAGGCGTGGATGCGGCGGATGTCCTCCCGCGGCACCGCGAACATCCCGAACGGGTAGTTCTCCCGCAGGTCGGCCTTGGTGGTGAACGGAAAGCGGGCGAGGTCGGCGAGCGTGCGGCAGTCGTCGGGGGACAGGCCCGCCGTGTCGAAGGCCGCCCGGTAGAACGGCACGTTCGCGTACGCGTGCCGCAGGGTGCTCCGCAGCCGCTCCAGTTGAAGCACCTGGAGTTCCTCGCGGCCGAGCCGTTCCGCCGCGTCGAGCAGGGCCGTCATGGGTCACTCTCCCGTCCGTCACGCACGTCCACAAGTGGCGACCGACCATTCGGTAGCCACCCGACCCGGTCAGTAACGCAGCCCCGAACGGGTCCTGACAAGAGGCCGAGGACCCGCGAGTCGTGGTCTCGCGGGTGTGCCCACCGCCCCACCAAGGCGAAACACCGCAAAATGCGCAGTACCGGTCGATCACGGCAGGGTTGACCGCAGAAGCACCGGAGCGAAAGCGAGGACGTCAGAGATGCAGCGTCGAGTCCGCAGGACAGCCCTGGTCGTGATGCTCGCGGTGACCGCCCCGGCGGCACTGGCCGCCTGCGGCGGGAACGGGAGCCCGGCCCCCGCCGCCACCACGACGGTCACCGCCCCCGCGCCGACCGTCACCGTGACCGCCACCCCCACCGCGCCCGCACCCCCGCCCACCCCGTCCGCGCCCGCCGCCCGGCCCACGACGGCCCCGCAGGGCACCGAAAGGCCCACCGTCGAACTCACGGGGGACCCGACCGCGGCGAGCAAGGAACTCGACCGGCTGAAGAAGACCGGCTGGTGGAACCCGAACAAGATCGAATACGCGGACGACCCGGTGACCGCGCTCCAGCAGTTCGACAGATGGCTGAGCAAGGGGTACATCGCCCCGGGCGGTGCCTGGACTCCGACGGGCGTCGCGGCGGTGCGGGCCGCGAACGAGAGCGGCGAGGAGCTGTAGACCCGCACGACGCGCCGCCGTGCCTCCGCGTGCGGGGCGGCGCTCGGCGGGCCGGGACCGGCTGGCGACGTCGGGTCCCGGGCGTCCTCGGCCCGGCGGCGTGTGCTCGCGGCGTCGCGGGCTCCGCTTTCGGAGGCGGCACGGCGTCGCCGCTCACCCGCGGGCGCCCGCCGGGGAAGCACGGCCCGTCGGATGTGCAACGCACGCGTGCGCACACAGCGTTCACCTGTTTGGATGAACCCCATGCCGATCTTCGCCGCCCCCGACGGAACGCGACGTGCCTACCGTTCGGTGGGGGAGGGGGAACCACTGATCTGCCTCGCCGCCAGTACCAGGGGCGGCGGTGCGGACCTCGGGGAACTGGAGGGCCTCTCCGCCCACCGGCGGCTCGTCCTCCTCGATCCGCGCGGCACCGACGACCCCGAGGCACCCGCCGACCCGGCGGCCTGTGACTGCCGTCGGCGGGTCGCCGACGTCGAGTCGCTCCGCGTCCACCTCGGCCTGGAGCGCGTCGACGTCCTCGCCCGTGCGACGGAAGTCGAACTCGCCCTCCGGTACGCCGCCGTCCACCCGCGGCGGATCCGCAGCCTCACGCTGATCGTCGCCACCGGGGGGAAGGCGGACGTCCGGGACGTGAGTACGCGAACTGACGCGGTGTCGCGTCTCCTCGCAGGCCACACGGCCCCGGGCACCGACTGCGCCGGGACCGCACCGCGCGAGGTGCGCGACGCACTCGCCTCGCTCGACGCCCCCGCCCTCGTCCTCGCCGACGAGCCCGACGAGCCCGACGACGCGTCGGCCGGAGCGGCCGGGATCGCCGCCCTCCTCCCACGCGGCGAGGCAGCCGTCCGGGCGGGCGGCGGCCACCTCCGCCCGCTCGACGACCCCGGCGGCTTCACCCGTACGGTCGCGGTCTTCCTCGACCCCCAGGTGCACGGCGTGCGCCTGCCGGACGGCACCCGGCTCGCCTACCGCACCTGGGGCGACCCCGCCGCCCCACCCGTGGTCCTCCTGCACGGACGCGGAGGCAGCAGCACCGACTGGGCGCACATCGCCGAAAGCCTGGCCGCCTCCCGCCGGGTGTACGCACCGGACCTCCGGGGGCACGGCCTGAGCGACTGGCGCGGGGAATACGGATACGCCCGACTCGCCCGGGACGTCCTTGAGTTCCTCGACGCCATCGGCCTCCAACGGGTCGAGCTGATCGGCCACTCGATGGGCGGAGGAGCCGCCTACCTGGCCGCCCAGGCGCAACCCGGCAGGGTGGCGAGGCTCGTCCTGGAGGACCCGCCGCCGCCCTTTCCGCTACGTCCGCCGCGCCTTCCGCAGGAGCGTCCGGCCCCGGAGGAACTGCGCACCCTCGGCTTCGACTGGGACCTCATCCCGCCGACCGACGAGGACCTCAACCGTCCCGACCCGGCGTGGGCCGCACGGTTGGGCGCGATCACCGCCCCGACCCTGGTCCTGTCGGGCGGCCCGGCGAGTTTCGTGTCGGAGGAGAACCTGCGACTGCTGGCCGAGCTGGTCCCCGCCGGCCGCCTGGTGACGATCCCCGTGGGACACCTCATCCATCAGGACGCCCCCGACAGGTTCCTGGCGGAGCTGAGGGCCTTCGGCATCCCGTGACCCGCAAGCCCGAACACATGACTCCCGCGTGCGCACCACCCACTCCCGCCCCGCAGTACGCGGGCCACGCACGCGCGCGGCTGACCGCAGCCTGCACCGCACGACCCAACCACCGCCCCGGAGGCCCCAGTTGACCCCTGACGACGATCGTTCCGCCCGCCTGCTCGTCGGCCTGCTCGCCGGAGCCGGAGCCGCCCACGTCGCGGTTCCCCGGCTTTTCGACGGCATGGTCCCGGAGTTCCTGCCCGGCCGGCAGCGCACCTGGACGCACGCCAGTGGCGTGGTCGAGCTGTTGCTCGCCGCCGCCGTCGCCGTACCGCAGACCCGGAAGGCGGGCGGGCTCGCCGCCGCCGGGTACTTCGCGGCGATCCTTCCCGCGCACCTCAAGATGGCGCACGACTGGCGGGAGAAGCCCGCCGCTCTGCGTGCCGGCGCCTACGCACGGATCCCGCTCCAGGTCCCGCTGGTGCTGTGGGCGGTGAAGGTGGCACGGAACGCGGCCCGCTGAATCCCGGCCGCGGGCCGGCCCCTCACCGTGGCCGGACCCGGCTCAGTGGCCGCGTCGCCGCTTCGTCGTCGTCCTCCGCCAGCCGAACGGCCCCGGAAGGTCCATCGACGTGGTGCGGCGGCCGGTGCTGCTGCGGGTGTGACGGGGTCCGTTGCCGTTGCCTCCCGTGGTGATCGACCACGACCGTCGATTGATGTTCAGCCGTACGCCCGGCAGGATCCGGAAGCTCTTGCGGAAAGTGAGCGGCATCGTCTGCGTCCTGACTCCGTGAGGCGGATTCCGATGCCGTTCGGGTTTCCGATGCACGGGGGGTGTATGCGCCTCCCGGCCGAGAGAAGGGCTCAACCCGCATGAGAATCCTGGTGGTCGGCGCCGGAGCGACCGGCGGTTACTTCGGCGCGCGTCTCGCCCTGGCCGGGCGGGACGTCACTTTCCTGGTACGGCCGCGGCGGGCCGAGGTGCTGCGGCGCAGGGGCCTGCGGATCACCGGGCTCGGTACGGAGGAGGTGCTGGACCCGCGGTGGGTCACGGCCGACCGGCTCGACGGCGCCTACGACCTCGTGCTGCTGACCGTGAAGGCCACCGCGCTGGGCCCCGCGCTCGACGACCTCGCGCCGGCCGTCGGCCGGGACACCGTGATCGTGCCCGTCCTCAACGGGCTCGCGCACCTCGACGTGCTCACCGGGCGCTTCGGAGCGGGGCGAGTGTTCGGCGGGGTCGCCAAGGTCCTCACGACGCTCGACGACGAGGGCGACATCGTCCGGCTGGCCCCGCCGGCTACGCTGATCCTCGGGGAGACCGACGGGGGTTCCACGCCCCGCGCCGACCGTATCGGCGCCCTGCTCGACGGGGTGCCGGGCATGGAAACCGAGGTGTCGGCGGACGTGCTCGGGGCGATGTGGGCCAAGTGGGCGCTCATCGTGACGGTCAGCTCCGTGAACCTGCTCGGGCACGGCACCGTCGGCGAGGTCGTCGCCGAGCCGGGCGGGGAGCGGCTCGGGCCGGCCGTACTGGCCGAGGCCGCGGCGGTCGCCGACGCGTCCGGTCATCCGCTCCCGGCGGAACAGCGGGCCGCCACCGCGGCGCTCGTCACCGAGGACGGCTCACCGCTCACCACCTCGCTGTACCGGGACGTGCTGGCGGGTGTGCACTCCGAGGCCGAGCACCTCTTCGGGGACCTGACGGCCAGGGCGCGCACGCTGGGTGCGAGCACCCCGCTGCTCGACCTCGCGACCCTGCGACTGCGCGTGGCGGAGGGCCAGGTGAGGCGACGTCAGAACGCGCTCAGCGCGCCGCGGGCTGCCACAGGGAGGTCACCGGGTCGTACACCCTGATGCCGGCGGGCAGGCCGAGCGTCGACGCCGTGATCTGCCGGCCGCGGTGCGCCGGATCCGCGGCCACCACGATGTCACGGACCACCCGCACGTCGGCCGGGCTCGGCGGGGCGAGGACGGTGCGGACCGTGGCGTGCGCGGACGCCTTGGCGCCGACGGTGTACGGCGCGCTGCCGACCGGCGGGAGGGGGCGGGCCGCCCCGTCGAGGTTGCCGAAGGTGACCGTCGGGATGCGGTCCACGGTGCAGGGGCGTGCACCGTTGTTGGTGAAGCGCAGGGCGAGGACGTCGGGGGTCGGCGCGGCAGTGACCTTGAGGGTCAGGTCCTTCTCCTTGCAAGCGGGGGCCGGGCCGGGGCCAGGAACGGGGGCGGCGGCGTGACGGGTCCCGGCGGCGGCGTTCGTGGCCGCCGCGGTCGAGGCGGTGAGCAGGAGGGCGGCGACGGAGGCCGCGGCGCAGAGGCGTCGGTTCGTGTGCATGCCGTCAATCGTCCGCCCGTACCGGACCTGACGCCAGTACGTCGGCGACCGTGTCCGCGTCCGACGCGCGCTTGTCCTCCCGGTAGCGCACCACCCGCGCGAAGCGCAGCGTGACCCCCTCCGGGTAGCGGGTGGAGCGCTGCACGCCGTCGAAGGCGATCTCCACGACCAGCTCCGGCCGCACGTGCACCACGTACCCCTCCTCGGACACCTGCAGCGCACTCAGCCGCTCCGTCTGCCACGCCAGCATCGCGTCGGTGAGCCCCTTGAACGTCTTGCCGAGCATGGCGAAGGAGCCGTCGGGGCGGCGCGCCCCCAGATGCAGGTTCGACAGCTTGCCGGTCCGCCGCCCGTGCCCCCATTCGGCGGCGAGAACCACCAGGTCCAGGGTGTGCACCGGCTTCACCTTCAGCCAGGAGGCGCCGCGCCGCCCGGTCTGGTAGGGGGCGTCCAGCGCCTTCAGTACGACACCCTCGTGGCCACGCTCCAGGGTCCGCGCCAGGAACCCCGCCTCGTCGCCCTCCTCGGCGCGGCGCACGCACAGCGAGCCGGGCGCCAGCCGCTCCAGCCGTGCCCGCCGCTCCCGGTAGGGCAGGTCGAGGGTCACCTCGCCGTCGGCGGCCAGTACGTCGAAGAACACCGGCGACAGCGGCAGTGCCTCCCGGGCCGCCGCCACGTCGAGCCGGGACCCGACCCGGCCCGCCACGTCCTGGAACGGCAGCGGCCGTCCGTCCCCGCCGAAGGCGATCACCTCGCCGTCCAGGACGAACCGGTCGCCGTTCAACTCCTTCGCCGTGTCGACGAGTTCGGGGATGCGGTCGGTGACGTCCTCCAGGGTGCGGGTGAAGACCCGTACCTCGTCCCCATGCCGGTGCACCTGCACGCGGATGCCGTCCAGCTTCTCCTCGACCGCGCACGGGACCAGTTTGGCGAGTGCTTCGTCGAGGGTCTTGCCGGGGCTCGCCAGCATCGGCGGCACCGCCCGCCCCACCTGGAGCGTGAACCCCGCGAGCGCCTCGGGCCCCCCGGCCAGCAGTGCCTGCCCGACCGTGGTCAGCGAACCGCCGAGCATCACCGCCCGCCGCACCTGGGCGGGGTCGGCCCCCGCCGCTGCGGCCAGTCCCTCCGCGGCGAGCGCGTCCAGTGCTCCCTGCCGTACCTCGCCGGTGAGCAGCCCGGTCAGGAAACGCTGCTCCTGCTCGGTCGCGCCGGCCATCAGCTCCCGTACCAGCCGGGCCCGCTCGCTCTGCGCCCCGCGCCCGGCCACCGCCGCGAACGCGGTGAGCGCGGCGTCGACGTCGGCCACGGTGAGGGTCGGCTCCGCGGCCGGAGCGACGGGCTCGCGCAGCAGGTTCCAGCCGATGCCGATCCGGCCCTGCGGGAGGCGTCCGGAGAGGTACGGGACGACGATCGGGACGTCCTCGGGGGCGGCTGCCCGGAAGAGCTCCGCGAGCAGGGCCGTCTTCTTCGAGCGGGCGGAGGTCGCGGCGACGTCCCGCGACACCCGGGCCAGGGTCTCCAGCAGCATGCGTTCCATCCTGCAACGCATGCCCCGTCCCGGCATGTCCTGACAAGGCCGTGTCCCGGTTCCGTACGGCGGCCCGCGCTTCGTACAGTCACCCCGTGGCCCTCTTCCGCATCGCAGCCCGCACGCCCCTCGCCCCCGCCGAGGCCTGGCGCCGACTCACCGACTGGGAGCGGCACGCCGCCCAGGTGCCCCTCACCCGTATCACCGTCACCACCCCGCCGCCGACCGGGCGCGGCACCGTTTTCGTGGCCCGCACCCGGCTGGGACGGTTCGGCTTCGACGACCCGATGGAAGTGGTCGACTGGCAGCCGCCGCACCACTGCCGACTGGAGAAGCACGGGCGGGTGGTCACGGGGTGGGCGGAGATCGACGTCCGGGAGGCGCCCGGCGGCGGTGCGTACGTCGGGTGGACCGAGGACCTGCGGGTCCGGGGACTGCCGCGGTTCTGCGACCCGCTGCTCGGGCGGGCGGGCAGGGCCGTGTTCCGCAGGGCGATGCGGGCCCTGCTGAAGGACCGGTGAGGGCCGGGGCGGGCCGACTGCCCGCCGGGAAGGAGTCTCGGCGGGCCCCGGAGACCTCCGGACGGGTGGTACCGCGGCCCTCCACCACGAGCGCTGCCGGTCAGGGCCGCTCGGCGGCCGCCGCACTCGCCCAGCGGTAGTCCGCCTTGCCGCTCGGCGAACGCCGGATCCGGTCCGTCAGCACCAGCTGCCGGGGAATCTTGTATCCGGCGAGCCGGGCCCGGCAGTGCTCCTGGAGCTCGGCCAGATCCGGTGCGGCGCCGCCCTCGCGGGCCTGCACCACGGCGGCCACCCGGTTGCCCCACCGCGCGTCGGGCACCCCGGTCACCAGCACGTCGTACACCCGCGGATGCGACTTCAGCGCCTGTTCCACCTCCTCCGGGTAGACCTTCTCGCCGCCCGTGTTGATGCACTGCGAGCCGCGTCCCAGGACGGTGACGATGCCCTGTTCGTCGACGGTCGCCATGTCGCCGAGCAGCACCCAGCGCTCGCCGTCCCGCTGGAAGAAGGTCTCCGCGGTCTTCGCCGGGTCGTTGTAGTAGCCGAGGGGTACGTGACCGCGCTGGGCGAGGCGGCCGGTCCGGCCCGCCGCCACCGGTGCGCACGTCGCCGGATCGACGACCTCGGTGCGCTCGTTGACCTCCAGCCGGAAGCCCTTCTCGGCGCCCGAGTCGTCGGTCGCGCGCCCGTTGGAACCCGACTCCGAGGAACCGAAGTTGTTCAGCAGCAGCACGTGCGGCACCAGCTCCTGGAACTGGTCGCGCACCGTCTCCGACAACATCGCTCCGGACGAGGAGACGCTGAGCAGCGAGGACAGGTCGGTGCCCTTCATCGGACCGTGCAGCGCGTCGACCAGGGGCCGCAGCATCGCGTCGCCGACCAGGGACACGCTGGAGACCCGCTCACGCTCGATCGTCCGCAGCACTTCCTCGGGCACGTACTTGCGGTGGATCACCACCCGCTGACCGTAGTGGAAAGCGATGAACGAGGTCAGCGTCGACGTGCCGTGCATCAACGGGGGAGCGGGGAAGAAGGAGAGCCCGGCCCCGCCCGCCGCGACCCGCTCGGCCAGCTCCTCGGGCCGCCCCACCGGAGTGCCCGTCGGATCACCGCCGAACAGGCCCGCGAAGAACAGATCCTCCTGCCGCCACATCACGCCCTTCGGCAAGCCGGTCGTGCCTCCGGTGTAGATGATGAACAGGTCGTCGCCGGAGCGTGCGGGAAAGCCCCGCGCCGCGGACGCGCACGCCTCGGCGTCCACGAACTCCACGCAGCGCAGCGCCGGGGCGTCCGGCGGCGGCGTGCCCACCCGCAGCAGGTGCCGCAGCTTTCCGGCGCGCGGTCGCGCCGTGGCCACCCGCCCGGTGAACTCGGCGTCGAAGACGAGCGCCGCCAGGTCCGCGTCCCGGAAGAGGTAGGCCAACTCCTCTTCCACATAGCGGTAGTTGACGTTGACCGGCACGACGCGCGCCTTCAGGCAGGCCAGTACGGTCTGGAGGTACTCGACGCCGTTGTAGAGGTGCAGGCCCACGTGCTCGCCCGGCTTCAGTCCCGCGTCCGTCAGGTGGTGGGCGATGCGGTTGGCGGCCCCGTCCAGTTCCGCGTAGCCGAGCCGGCGGACGGCGCCCGTGCCGGGGCGGTCGACGTAGGTGAGCGCCTCGCGGTCCGGGACCACGTCGACGACCGACTCGAACAGGTCGGCAAGGTTGAACTCCACCGTTCCTCCTGAACCCCGTATGGCTGAACCCGGTTCGGACGCAGCCGAGTTGGCGCTGCGGTGGTCGATGTGCCGTCATCACAGCAAAGGCCGCGCCAAGTGGGAAGGGTGTTCGCCAGAAAATCTGATGGCCTGTCAGAAAGCCCTTGAAGTGCCCGGAGGACTCCTGCACCCTGTTCCACGTCCGGCGGCAGTTCCGGCGACGGGAGGACGACGGTCATGTCCGGTACGGAACACCTCACCGTGCGGCGCGAGGGCGCCACTGCGGTACTGATCCTGAACAGGCCCGGGGCGAAGAACGCGCTGACGCTGCCGATGCTGGTCGGCCTCTACGACGGCTGGCTGGACGCCGACGCGGACGAAGCGGTCCGCTCGATCGTACTGACCGGCGCGGGCGGCTGCTTCTGCGCGGGCATGGACCTCAAGGCACTGGCCGGTACGCGGAGCATGGGCGGGGATGCGGACGACGAGTACCGCGCGCGCCTGCGGGCCGACCCCGACCTGCACTGGAAGGCCATGCTCCGCCACCACAGGCCCCGCAAACCGGTGATCGCGGCCGTCGAGGGGCACTGTGTGGCGGGCGGCACGGAGATCCTCCAGGGCACCGACATCAGGGTGGCGGGGGCGTCCGCCACGTTCGGTCTCTTCGAGGTGCGGCGCGGACTGTTCCCCATCGGCGGGTCCACCGTGCGCCTGCCGAGGCAGATCGCGCGGACGCACGCCCTGGAGATGCTGCTGACGGGGCGGGAGTACGGGGCCGAGGAGGCGTACGCCATCGGGCTGATCGGACACGTCGTGCCGGACGGCACCGCCCTGGAGGAAGCCCTCTCCCTCGCCGAACGGATCAACTCCTGCGGCCCGTTGGCCGTGGAGGCGGTGAAGGCGTCGGTCTACGAGACGGCGGACATGGGGGAGGAGGAGGGACTGGCGGCGGAGCTGAAACGGGGGTGGCCGGTCTTCGCGACCCAGGACGCGGCGGAGGGGGCGCGGGCGTTCGCGGAGAAGCGCAGGGCGGTGTACCGGCGGAAGTAGGCCGGGCGGGCAGCCGACCGCCCCGCCGCGTCGCCCCGCCGCCCCACCTCATCCGACCGCAACCGAAACGGAGACCCCGTGCCCACCCCGTCCGGCCCCGCGCCCACCGCGTCCACCCCGTCCGACCCCGTGCCGACCCCGTCCGACCCTGTGCCGACCCCGCCCACCGCGTCCGGCCCCGCGCCCACACCCGCCCTCCGTGCCGCCTTCACCCTCGAATTTCCCTTCACCCGCTCCCTCGGACCCGTCCAGTCCGCGTTCCTCTCCGGGCTCGCCCACCGCACCGTCCTCGGCGTCCGGACCACCGCGGGCCGGGTGCTCGTGCCGCCCACCGAGTACGACCCCGTCACCGCCGAGGAGATCGGCGACCTCGTCGAAGTCGCACCCACCGGCACGGTCACCACCTGGGCGTGGAACCCGCAGCCGCGCCCCCACCAGCCCCTCGCCACCCCCTTCGCCTGGGTCCTCGTCCGACTCGACGGCGCCGACACTGCCCTCCTGCACGTCCTCGACGCCCCGGCCCCCGACCGGGTCCGCACCGGGATGCGGGTGCGCGTCCGCTGGGCGCGGGAACGTACCGGCGCCCTCACCGACATCGCCTGCTTCGAACCGTACGAGAGCACGGACACCCACCGCCCCACGCCGCACACCGGACGGTTCGCGGACATGACCACCCTCCTCACCGCCCCCGCCCGCCTCGACTACACCTACGCCCCGGGCCGTGCCCAGACCGACCACCTCGTCGCCCTCGCCGGCCGCCGGACCGTCGCCGAGCGCTGCCCCTCCTGCCGCAAGGTGTACGTCCCGCCCCGCGGCGCCTGCCCCACCTGCGGCGTCGCCACCGCCGAACGGGTCGAGGTCGGCCCCCGCGGCACCGTCACCACCTTCTGCCTCGTCAACATCAAGGCGAAGAACCTCGACATCGAAGTGCCGTACGTCTACGCCCACATCGCGCTGGACGGCGCCGACCTCCCGCTGCACGGCCGGATCGCGGGCATCCCCCACGACCGGGTCCGCATGGGCCTGCGCGTCGAACCCGTATGGACGGAGCACGCCCGCCACCCCGACCACTACCGGCCCACCGGAGAGCCCGACGCCCCCTACGACGCGTACAAGGAGCTGATCTGACATGCCGCCGCCCGGAGCGGCCCGCCCGCGGCCGGCCCGCGACGTAGCGATCGTCGCGTTCGCCCAGACCGCCCACCGCCGCCGCACCGACGACCTCTCCGAGGTCGAGATGCTGATGCCCGTCCTGCACCGGGTTCTGGCCGACACCGGGCTGCGGACCAGCGACATCGGTTTCACGTGCTCAGGCTCCAGCGACTACCTCGCGGGGCGCGCGTTCTCCTTCACCATGGCCCTGGACGGCGTCGGCGCCTGGCCGCCGATCGCGGAGTCCCATGTGGAGACGGACGCGGCCTGGGCGCTGTACGAGGCGTGGGTGAAGATCCTCACCGGGGAGGCGGACACCGCGCTCGTGTACGGCTACGGCAAGTCCTCGCCCGGTGAGCTCCGCGACGTGCTGACCCGTCAGCTCGACCCCTACTACCTCGCCCCGCTTTGGCCGGACTCCGTCGCCCTGGCCGCACTCCAGGCGCAGGCGCTGATCGACGCCGGCGACACGGACGAACGCGCGCTCGCCGAGGTCGCCGTCCGCAGCCGCCGCGACGCCGCGGCCAACCCGTACGCGCAGCTGCGCGGTGACGTCCCGCACGGTGACCCCCTCGTGCACCCCCTCCGCGTCGGCGACTGCCCGCCCGTCGGCGACGGGGCCGCCGCCGTGATCCTCGCGGCGGGGAGCAGGGCCCGCGAGCTGTGCGCCCGCCCCGCCTGGATCCGCGGCATGGACCACCGCATCGAGGCGCACGGCCTGGGCGTACGCGACCTCACCGACGCACCCTCCGCGCGGCTGGCGGCCGAGCGTGCCGGGGCCTACGAACACCCCCTGGACACGGCGGAGTTGCACGCGCCCTTCACCTCCCAGGAGGTCGTGCTGCGCAAGGCGCTGCGGCTGGGCGACGGGGTACGGATCAACCCGTCCGGCGGCCCGCTCGCCGCCAACCCCGTCATGGCCGCCGGGCTGATCCGGCTCGGCGAGGCGGCGGCCCGCATCCACCGGGGCGATTCCGACCGGGCACTCGCCCACGCCACGTCGGGTCCGTGCCTGCAACAGAACCTCGTGGCCGTCCTGGAGGGGGAGACCCGTGCGTGAGCGCCGCAGCACCGGCAAGGAGCCCGTCGCGGTCGTCGGGATCGGGCAGACCCAGCACGTCTCCGCCCGCCACGACGTGTCGATCGCGGGCCTGGTCCGCGAGGCGGCCGTACGCGCTCTCGATGAGGCCCAGCTGACCTGGCAGGACATCGACGCCGTCGTCATCGGCAAGGCCCCCGACTTCTTCGAGGGCGTGATGATGCCGGAGCTCTACCTCGCGGACGCGCTCGGCGCCGTCGGCAAGCCCATGCTCCGCGTCCACACCGCCGGCTCCGTCGGCGGATCGACCGCGCTCGTCGCCGCCGACCTCGTCGCCGCCCGGGTCCACACCACGGTCCTCGCCCTCGCCTTCGAGAAGCAGTCCGAGTCCAACGCCATGTGGGGCCTCTCCCTGCCCGTCCCCTTCCAGCAGCCCCTGCTGGCCGGCGCGGGAGGCTTCTTCGCCCCGCACATCCGCGCGTACATGCGCCGCACCGGCGCCCCCGACACCGTCGGCGCCCTCGTCGCGTACAAGGACCGCCGCAACGCGCTCAGGAACCCCTGCGCACACCTGAGGGACCCCGGCCTCACCCTGGAGAAGGTGCGAGCCGCCCCCATGCTCTGGGACCCGATCCGCTACTCCGAGACCTGCCCCTCCTCCGACGGCGCGTGCGCCATGGTCCTCACCGGCCGCGCCGGCGCCGCCCGCTCCCCGCACCCGCCGGCCTGGGTGCACGGCGGCGCGATGCGCAGCGAGCCCACCCTCTTCGCGGGCAAGGACTTCGTCTCCCCGCAGGCCGGAAAGGACTGTGCGGCCGACGTCTACCACCAGGCCCGGATCACCGACCCGCGCCGTCAGATCGACGTGGCCGAGATCTACGTCCCGTTCTCCTGGTACGAACCCATGTGGCTGGAGAACCTGGGCTTCGCCGCGGAGGGCGAGGGGTGGAAACTCACCGAGTCCGGCGTCACCGAGCTCGACGGCGACCTCCCCGTCAACCCCTCCGGCGGCGTCCTGTCCGCCAACCCCATCGGCGCCTCCGGGATGATCCGCTTCGCCGAGGCGGCCCTCCAGGTGCGCGGCCGGGCAGGAGAACACCAGGTGGACGGGGCACGCACCGCGCTCGGACACGCGTACGGGGGCGGGTCCCAGTTCTTCGCCATGTGGGTCGTGGGCGCGGAGGAACCCGAGGGCTGACGCACCGCGTCGGGCCGACGACAGGGCCTGTCCGTGGACCGGTGCGCTCGCTACTGTGGCCCGGGGACGACGACGAACCGGGAGGAGCGCGACGTGGCGACGAGCACACAGCACGGGCCGGTGGGCGGGACCAAGCCGGAACTCGACCTGAGCGGGGCCGACTGGCAGCCGGGCGGCAGGGGGGCCGACGACGTGCAGATCGCCTTCGTGGAGGGGTTCATCGCGATGCGCAGCGCGTCGAGCCCCGGCACTCCGTCGTTGATCTTCAACCCGGCGGAATGGCGGGCATTTGTGCTCAATGCGCGCAACGGTGCATTCGACCTGACCTGATCGGGTATGCGTGGGAGTCCGAACCGGACGAAGAACCGCATACCGTACGGAGGTCCCCATGCGTACCCGTGACGTGCTCGCCGAAGGATTCGGAAGGGTCCGTGAAGCGGTCCACGAGGCCGTCGACGGGCTGACGGCGGAGGAACTCTCCCGGCAGCCGTGGCCCGGCGCCAACACCGCCGGGTGGCTCGTCTGGCACCTCACCCGCGTGCAGGACGACCACGTGGCGGAGGTCGCCGGACGCACGCAGGTGTGGACGGGGGAGGGCTGGGCCGACCGGTTCGGCCTGCCCCTGGAAACCGATGACATCGGGTACGGGCACACGGCCGAGCAGATGGCCGCCGTACGCGTGAAGGCGGCCGCCGACCTGCTCGGCTACTACGACGCCGTGCACGCCCGCACCCTCGACTTCGTGGCGTCGACCGGCGACGACGACCTCGAACGGGTCGTCGACAAGGCGTGGAACCCGCCGGTGACGCTCGGCGTACGGCTGGTCAGTGTCCTCGCCGACGACCTCCAGCACGCGGGCCAGGCCGCATACGTACGCGGAGTGCTGCGGAGCGGCGCCCCGGACTGAGCCGGCATCCGGCCGTGCCCCGGGCCGGGCGAGGGCGGGCCGTCGTGCACGGGCGGGGACGGCGGCGCGTGGCGGCCGCCTCCGGCCGCCCGCGCCGTCGCGCCCTCCGCTTTCCGGCGGCCCGCCCCGGCCACGTACCATGTCGGCATGTCCTTCCTCCGCCGCCGCCCCTCCGCCACGCCCGCGGGCCCGGAATTCGACGTTCTCGCCATGGACCCGGGCGACTGGCCGGGCAACCTCGGTGCCGGGCTGCTGCCCGCCCCCGACGGCAGCTGCCAGGGCGTCTTCCTCCGGTACGACCTGTTCGGCGGCCGCGGTCCCGCGATGATCATCGGAAACCTCCCCGAGGGCTCCCCGGCCCGCGAACTCACCGAGGGCCAGGTTCCCTTCGAGGTCGCGCAACTGCTCCTGGCGCTGGAGAACGACGAGGAGGTGCAGGTCGTCTCCACCGAGGAGGACCCGGTCATGCAGGGGGACAACCTGCTGATCGTGTGCCGCCTCAAGCTCTCCGAGAGCCGGATCTCCTGCGTGCAGTTCGACCGCAGCGACAACGTCCTGGTCACGATCGCCAGTTGGGACCGCCCGATCACCGGCGACCTGTACACGCTGCTCAAGCCGCTGCCCGCGGAGATGTTCCAGGGCTAGGACGCCGCCCCGCCGGACACGGTGACGTCGGACGCCTTCACGTACCCGATCCGGTGACCGTACTGGATCGCGTAGTAGACGTCCTCGCCGCGGACCACCCGGCCCGGCTTCCCGTACTCCGAGGCGTGGAAGTACTCGCCCGGCGTGCGCTTCCCGACCACGTACCGCTGTCCGGCCCCGATCCGGTACGGCAGCGGCACCACCGGCTGGAGCGGAACGCCGGCCGGGTACGCGGACGCCTCCGGGTAGGCCCTGCCGTACACCGGGACCTCCGCCAGGCCCTCGCGCGGAGTGAGGAACGGGGCCTTCGTGGGAACGGCGGTCGGCCGGCCGGCAGGGTTGCGGAACCAGGCCTTCTGCCCCAGGTACCAGATGGCCGTCCAGTCGCCGTTCCGTTCCGCCACCGCGAAGCTCTGGCCCGTCGAGGCCCGCGCTCCCGTGTCGTTGACCCCGATCGTCGAAGCGCCGCCGCCCGGACGCAGGCCGATGTCCTGGACCAGCGGGGAGGCGGCGTCCGGCGCGGTGTGCAGACGGACCGCGCCCGACCCGTGCCCGGGACACGGTTCGGCCGGCTTCTTCCCGCAGCCCGTGTACGGCGGGCGGTGCGTCCGGTAGTCCGGGTGGACGGTGACGACGGCGCTGCCGGGTCCCGCCGTGGGGACGAAGGGCCTGCCCAGCAGCTCGAAGTAGTGCGCCCAGTCCCAGTACGGGCCGGGGTCGGTGTGCATGCCCCGGACCGCCTGCGGGGTCGCGCCGGGGACGTTGTCGTGGCCGACGACGTGCAGCCGGTCCAGGGGGATGCCGTACTTCGCGGCCAGGTGGCGCACCAGACGGGCCGACGACCGGTACATCGCCTCCGTGTACCAGGCGTCGGGGTCGGTGAGGAAACCCTCGTGCTCCAGCCCGACCGACTTCGCGTTGAGGTACCAGTTGCCCGCGTGCCAGGCCACGTCCTTCAGCGGTACGTGCTGGGCGATGTGCCCGTCGGCGGAGCGCAGCGTGTACTGCCAGGACACGTAGTCCGGCTTCTGGACGAGCCGGACGGCGGTCTTCCAGGACCCCTCCGTGTTGTGCACGACGATGTAGTCGATGCCGCCCTCCCGGTCGCGGTCGCCCAGGTCGTGGTTGCCGTAGTCGCCCTTCTCGGGGTCCCCGAACTGCTCGTACGGGGCGGGGATCCACTCGCAGGACACGGACGCGGGGCACTCGACGGGCCCCGCGCGCTCGCCGGTCCTCGTTCCGGCGAGCGTACCCGCTCGTACGGCGGCAGCGGGACCGCCGGGGCCGGTGGCGACAGCGGGGGCGTGGTGGGCAGGAACGGCGTCCGGTCGCGCCGGGAGCACCACCTGCTCGCCGCTGTCGGTGATGCGGCGCTGACCAGCCCGGATCACCGCGTACACCTCGTCCGCGTACGCCCGCGCCGCCGCCGGGTCGTCGGCGCCGGAGAAGCGGGCCACCGCCCCGTACCAGTGCGCCGGAACCGGGCTCGGCGGACGGCCCAGCTCCCGCTGTGCGGCCGCCAGCAGGGCGGCCCCGCCCCGCACGTTGGCCGCGGGATCGCTGCGCAGCCGTTCCGCGGGCAGACCAGTGAGCGCGGACGCCCGCTCCACCGGCCCCGGCGCTTCGGTGGGCCGGGCCCGGTCACCGCCCGGCGCGCGGCCGTCGGTGAGGTGCATCGGCCCGTAGCCGCCCGTCACGCTCGGCGCCCCGCCGTGCGCGTCCCACCGGGACTGGAGGTACGAGACCCCCAGCAGCACGCTCGGCGGCACGCGGTACCGGGCGGCGGCAGCGTCGAAGTCCTGTTGCAGGGTGGCGGTCGGCGGGCCCTGGGCCGCGGCGGACGCCGGGACGAGCGGCAGGAGGGACAGCAGGAGCACGGCGGACGCCGCGACGCCCCCCGACCTGACAGCGGAAAGATGCAAGGCGTCCTCCGGGAACGGGTCGTACGGCGGAACCGCTCATGATGCCCAGCACGCCGCCCCGAGCCGCGCAGGACCCGCCCGGCGATTCCGGCCGTCCCGCATCGCCAACTCCTCCCCGCAGCACTCGGATTGCCGTCTGCCCGGCCCCCGGAGCGCCCGGTGGCACACCACACGATCGGGCGAACGCGCCCATGCGAAGGCCCCGGCCTCCGCAGCCCTGTCGAGAGGGCTGCGGAGGCCGGGGCCCGGCACTGCGGTCGGTCAGGCCCTGCGGCCCGTGACCAACCGGTAGACGACCAGCACGATGACCGAACCGACGATCGCGGCGATCCACGTGGAGAGCGAGAAGAACCCGTCGATGGACTCGACCCCGAAGATGACCTTGCCCAGCCAGCCGCCCAGCAGGCCGCCGACGATGCCGATCAGCATGGTGATCAGGCAGCCGCCCGGGTCCTTGCCGGGCATCAGGGCCTTGGCGATGGCTCCGGCGAGCAGTCCGATCAGGATCCAAGCGATGATGCCCACTGTGATGCAACCTCCGTAGGAAAAGGAGCCCCGGCGTCGGCCGAGGCTCCTTCCTGCTTTCCCCGCCCCGCTGCAGCAAACACCACAGAGGGCCCGTATGGGTGCACTCGGGACGAAAGAGGGTCCAAGGTCCCGTCGCACGCGGGCCCTAAGTCCCGCCTTACGTGGGGCCGGAGGGTCGGGAGGCGGAGGCGCACCGGGCCGGGAACACGGGGAAGGGCGGAGGGCAGTGCCCGCGCCCAGGCACTGCCCTCCGCCCTTCCCCGCCGCCCGCCGGGACGCCGCCCGCCCTCAGCGGGTGCCCACCGCCGCGCGCACCGCCCGGCGGGCGAGCGCGCAGTCGTCGTGCAGCCGCCGCAGCACCAGCCGCTGCTCCTCACCCGGCGCCAGACCGGTGCCGGACGGCGTCGACGGCGCCTCGCGCATCGTGCGCTGCACCTTCGCCTCGTACGAGCGGACCTCCCGCGTGGTGACGAGCATCAGGTTCACCAGGAAGGCGTCCCGGGCCGCGGTGCCCGCGGCCTGCGCCAGCTGGCTGATCTGGCGACGGGCGACCGGGGAGGCGTCGCCGAGGACCATCCAGAGGGTCGCCAGGTCGTACCCGGGCAGATACCAGCCCGCCTCTTCCCAGTCGACCAGCACTGGACCGGCCGGCGACAGGAGGATGTTGGAGAGCAGCGCGTCACCGTGGCAGAACTGCCAGGGCGTCGAGGACCGGGAGATGCCGTGCAGCAGCTTCTGGAGGTCACCCAGGTCCCGGTCCGTCAGCAGGCCCAGGGCGTGGAAGTCCGTCAGCCGCTTGCCGTAGTTGAGGGGGCGGCCGAACATCTCGCTCGGTGGCCGCCAGTGGTTCAGCCGGTCGATCGCGCCGAGGGCGGCCCGGACGTCGGCACGCGGCGGAGCCTCGGCCGGATGCCGCGTCAGGGCCGCCGCCCGGCCCGGCATCCGCTCGATCACCAGTGTGCAGTTGTCGGGGTCCGCGGCGATGAGCCGGGGAACCCGCACCGGCGGGCGGTGCCGGACGAAGGCGCGGTAGGCGGCTATCTCCTGACGGAAGTGCTCGGTCCACTGGGCGGAGCGGTCGAGCAGGCACTTCGCGACCGCGGTCGTGCGTCCGACCGTACCCACGATCAGTACGGAACGCCCGCTGCGCCGGAGCACCTGCACCGGCTGGAACTCCGGGCAGATCCGGTGCACCGAGGCGAGGGCCGTCCGCAGCTGCGCGCCCTGGGGGCCGGACAAGTCAATTCTCCCGCTGAGGGGTTGGGTTCCGGGGCCCGCCGCCCGCCGCGCCCGCCCGGTGACCGCTGCCGCGGCGTGGTGGGGGTCGAGGTACGGGCCGCTGCCCGCCGTGAGCGGACGGTGCGGCCGGGGCGGGGCGGACACGGAGGACGATGCTGTGTACATGGGCGGTACAGGTCCCTTCGTGCGCCGACGAGTTGCCTTGGCGCTCCCCGTCCCGGCGCCGGTCCGCACCCTGGGGAGTACGAGCCGGCTGCCGGGCCGGGGTGGCGCTTTCCTACCTGACCACCGTTCGCGGGTGGCACACCATCTGGCGCACCCTGGCGAACCCTGGCGAATAGTCGCGACGCATATCGCCGCGGGTTAGTGTCAAGTCAGCCGAGAACCTGGGGGCTTGACGTGACCGGAGAACCCAACACCCGCCTGAACGACCTGTTCGGCCTCACCGGCTGGTCCAAGGGGGAACTCGCGAGAATGGTGAACCGGAAGGCGGCGGCCATGGGCCATCCCCAACTGGCCACCGACACCTCGCGGGTACGACGCTGGATCGACATGGGGGAGTCCCCCCGTGATCCCGTGCCCAGGGTGCTGGAAGCTCTGTTCACCGAGCGGCTCGGCCGTGTCGTGACCATCGAGGACCTCGGGTTCACTCGCACTGGCCGCACGGGACGACGAGGAGCCGCCGCGAAACAGGACGTGCCCCTCGGGAAGCCTCTGACGCCCGAAGAGTTGGCCGAGCTCCTCTCGGAATTTACGGGAATGGACCTCATGCTCAACCGACGCGGCCTGGTGGGCGCGGGCGCCGCGCTCGCCGCCGGCTCCGCCCTCACCAGCGCCATGCAGGACTGGCTCCACACCGAACCGGCCACCGCCGCCACCCCAGTTCACCCCCTGTACGCCGAACCCGCGGGCTTCGACCGCTACGAGTCGGCCCCCATCGGCACCGAAGAGGTCGAGGCCCTGGAAACCTCGGTCGAGGTCTTCCGCAAGTGGGACGCCGCCCGCGGCGGCGGCCTCCAGCGCAAGGCCGTCGTGGGACAGCTCAACGAGGTGGGCGGCATGCTCACCTACCGTCAGCCCGCCGACCTCCAGCGCAGGCTGTGGGGGGTCGCCGCCAACCTCGCCGTGCTGGCGGGCTGGATGTCGCACGACGTGGGCCTGGAACCCACCGCACAGAAGTACTTCCTCATCGCCGCGCACGCCGCCCGGGAGGGTGGAGACCTGCCGCGCGCGGGGGAGGCCATGTCACGGGCCGCCCGGCAGATGGTGCACCTCGGCAGGCCCGACGAGGCGCTGGACCTGATGAAGCTGGCGAGGACGGGCTCCGGTGACCAGACCCTGCCGCGCACCCGGGCCATGCTGCACACCATCGAAGCCTGGGCACAGGCGTCCATGGGGCACGGGCAGGCGATGCGGCGGACCCTCGGCGAGGCCGAGGAACTGTTCGTGTCCGACGACGGGGACGTGCCGGCGCCCAACTGGATGCAGATGTTCGACGAAGCCGACCTGCACGGGATGCAGGCGCTCGCCTACCGCACCCTCGCCGAGCACGACCCGTCGGTCGCCAAGCTCGCCCAGCGCCATGCCAGGCTGGCACTCGAACTGCGCCCCGAGGGGCGCGACCGGTCCAAGCTCTTCGACCACATCTCGATGGCTTCGGCCTGCTTCCTGGGCAACGAACCGGACCGGGCCGACGTGTACGCGCGGCTCGCGCTGCGAACGATGAACGACACGTCCTCGCACCGCACCTGGGACCGGCTGCGCAGCATGTACCGGCTCACCGCGCACTACGCGGACTACCCGGCGATCGGAGAACTGCGGCGCGACCTGGAGCAGGTGATGCCCAAGAAGGAGGGCGGGCGGGCCAAGGGCATCGCCACCGTCTAGTCGCACGAAGACACCCGCGGGACCGTCCTGCGGATCATCCCGGCCCGCGTCGGTCGTCCGTCGTCAGTCGTCGATCCTGACGACCAGTACGCAGGCGTCGTCCTCGCGTTCCGTCTCGCCGAACTCCTCCAGCACCAGCCGTACGCACTCGCGCGCGCTGTGGGCGTCGGCGAAGCGAGGGGCCAGGGACAGCAGCCTGCCCCGGCTCTCGTGGTCCGTGCTGCTGCGCCGGGACAGCCCGTCGGTGTGCAGGACGAGCAGGTCGCCCCTGCGCAGGGACGCTTCGGCCTCCTCGTACACGGCGCCGGGCGTGGCACCCAGCAGTACGCCGCGCGGCGGGTCCAGCGGGCGGCCCCGGCCGTCGCGGAAGAGCAGCGGCGCCGGGTGGCCGGCCTGGGCCCAGGAGAGGAGGCGGGTGCCCGGATCGTACTGGCAGCAGACCGCGCTGCCCAGGGAAGGCTGCGCGGCGGACGTTTCGAGGAGCTGGTTGAGGTGTCCCATCAGAGAACCCGGGCGGACCCCGGCGAGGGCGAGCCCGCGCAGAGCGCCGAGCAGCATCGCCATCGAGGAGGTGGCGGGCACGCCGTGCCCGGTGAGTCCGCCGACGGTCAGCAGTGACCGCCCGCCGGACAGTTCCATCGCGTCGTACCAGTCGCCGCCGACGAGTTCGCCGCTGGCCGAGGGGAGGTAGTAGGCGGCGAGGTCGAGCGCGCCGCCCGCCCGGAGCGGTGCCGCGCCGCGCCACGGCGGCAGGACGGCCTCCTGCAGTTGGACGGCCACCCTGCGTTCGGCCTGGGCGAGCTGGCGTTCGCGCTGGAGCGAGTCCTGGTTCTCCCGTACGGCGCGCTGGGTGCGGCGCAGCGTGCTCACGTCGCGCAGCACGGCCCACATCGAGGCTGTCGAGCCGTCGGCGTCGAGGACCGGTTCGCCCATCAGGTGCAGGGTGCGGACCTGGCCGTCGTCGGCCCGTACGATCCGGAACTCGCCGTCCAGGGGCTTGCCGTCGACCAGGCAGTCCGTGACCATCGCGGTGAGCAGGTGCTGGTCCTCGGCGAGCAGCATGGACGGCAGCTCGTCCAGGGTCAGCGGGCCGCTCTCCGGCGCGCGACCGAAAATCTCGTACAGCTCGTCGGACCAGCTGACCTCGTCGGTGAGCAGGTTCCACTCCGCGCTGCCGACCCGGGTGAGCAGCGAGACCGGCGCCGGACCGGGGAACGAGGCGGCGGACGGCTCCCGTGCCGCCGGTAGGGACGGCAGGCCGTCCTTCAGCTGTCCCAAGTGGGCGCCGAGGTCGTCGAGTTGGTGGACGGCCAGGTCGCACAGGGCGCGCTGCCAGCGCACCTCGGCGTCCTCCTCGTCCACCATGGTGTCCCGGCGGACCGCGTCCACGTCGCCGCGCAGCCGACGGGTCTGCGTGATCAGCGCGTCGACCATGCCCCGCTCGGGAGGCTGCGGCGCGGTGCGATCCGCGAACAGGGACGGCGGCATGGCGTACTCCGATACAGGCGCGGCCGGAAGGGGTCCGTCGGGTCTTCGGGTCGTCGCGTACGTGGGCGTGGGAAGTCGACCGTTAAGACTTTGGCACAGCGGACGGAGGGCCGTAAGGCGTTTGGCAACACTCGATCCGGTGGTGCATCCGGCATATGCCGAAGGCCCCGACGGGTGGCGACTTCTCTCGTCCCGTCCGCCCCACACGCCACAACCGTACGGCGGACACACCGGCTGCGGCGATCAGCAGCAGGTCCCGTACGAAAAGGTTGGTGATGGCCAGCGGATCGGCGTCGTCCCGCAACTCCCGGTACAGCAAAGGGAATCCGAGGGTCGTGAAGACGCAGGCCGCCAGGATCAGCCATGCGACGGGCCGCTGCGAGGTCTCCCGCCACAGCAGGCAGACGGCGGCCAGACCGACCAGCCACACCAGGTACTGCGGGCTGATCACCCGGCTCGTCACCACGAACAGCAGTACGGCGGTCAGGGAGGCGTCCGGGAGGAGCCACGGCGCGCCCTGCGACGGCACAGTGCGACGGGTGCGCCAGTACCACAGCCAGCCCAGCGCCAGCACGGTCAGGCACTGCATCACCAGCGACACCGTCTCCACGTACGGACCGACGAACTCGTGCGACCCGTCCTTCGCCTTCCACGTCCCCGTCCACCCGAAGTGCCGGGCCACGTGGAACGGCAGCGCGCCCACCGACTCGATCTGGATGCCGCGGGACTTCTGGGCGGTGAGGAAGGAGAGGGCGTGCGGCATGGCGAGCGCGAACCCGGCCAGGAGCACGGCCCCGGCGAGCGCGGCCGACAGCCACGAGTGCCGGGTGCGCCGGCCGCGTCCGGTACCCACGAGGAGCAGCGCGGGCCACACCTTGATCAGGGCGCCGAGGGCGACCAGTGCGCCGAACGCCCGGTCGGCCCAGGCGCGTGACGAGGCGGCGACGACGAGCGCCGCCATCGCCACCGCGGTCACCTGGAGGTCGAAGCGGTTCCACGGCATCGTCGACAGCACGGCCAGCGCGACGGTCCACAGCCAGGCCGCCGCCGGCGAACGGCCCTTGCGCACCGCCAGCCACAGCAGCCCCGCCGTCACCAGGGCGTCGGTGAGGGCGGCCGTCAGGACGAACGCGTGGCCGTAGTCGAGGGAGGGCAGCAGCCCCGGCGCGAGGATCGGGAGGGCGGCCCCCGGCGGGTACTGCCAGCTCACGTCGTGGGCGGGGAACGTGCCCGACGCCAGGACGTCGAACCAGCCCCGGTACACCGTGTCGACCGAAGGGTCGAGCGTGCCGTCGCCGTTCAGCGGGGGCACCTTGAGCGCGGCAGACACGAGCCACAGGCGGGTCAGGGCCCAGACGGCGACCAGGGTCCAGGGCGAGGCGGCGAGGCGGGCGAACGGGCCGGTGCGGAGCATCCGTGCACTCTACGAGGGCGAGACGGACCGCAGAACGCCAGGTCATCAGGGGAGGGCATGAGAAGTGGGGGTTCGGGTACGCGCGGCGGACACTGGACATGCACCGCGTCGTCGAGCAGAGGAGCACGCCATGACCGACCGCCGTCAGGACCGTCCGGAGCAAGAGCCCCCCGGGATTCCGCGGGACATGCCGGACCAGCAGGCGCCGTCCACCGGGGACCCGAAGGACTCGGTGGAGGGCAGGGGCCCGGAGGAGCGCAGGGAGGACGGGGCCGCCGAGGAGCCGACGGACTAGGGGCAGCCGTCGGGCCGCCCCCCACCCGGCGACCCGAGCGACGCCCGAGGAGGGGCCGGCGCGGCCGGCCCCTCCGGCGCCGCGTCAGGCGACTGTCCTCCTCGCGCACTCCTCCACCACGGCGCGCAGGTCCCCCGTCCTGCGCAGCAGCTCGCGCTGCACGTGCGCTCCGTTCCCCCTGGCCAGCAGCGCGTCCAGGTGCTCCTTGACCAGGTCCGTGTCCCCGCTGTCGCGCAGCGCCTCCGAGACGTGGTCGAGCAGTGCCCGCACCACCGCCTCCGCCGGGGCGGGAGTCAGCGTCCGCGGGTCGACCAGATCCCCGCACAGGCCCGAGCGCGCGGCCCGCCAGGACGCCAGCCGCAGCAGGCCCACGCCGGTGTCGTCGGGCGGGCCGCCCTCCTTCCAGTCCCGGGCGGCGGTCTCCACCAGGGCCCGGACCAGCGCCGCGATCAGCACCGTGTCGTCCGCCTCCAGGCACACGTCCGGCACCCGGACCTCGACGGTGGGGTAGTGCCGGGACAGCCGGGCGTCGAAGTAGATCATTCCCTCGTCGAGCAGGGTGCCGGTATCGAGCATGCCCTGCACCTGGCGGTGGTAGTTCTCGGCCGTGCCGAACCTCTCGGTCGCGCCGGTGGACGGCCAGCGCCCCCACACCCGGCTCCGGTAGCTGCTGTACCGGGTGTCCTTGCCCTGCCAGAAGGGCGAGTTGGCGCTCAGGGCCAGCAGTGCGGGCAGCCAGGGCTGGATCCGGTCGAGCACCGCGACGCCCTCGTCGTCGGACTCCACGGAGACGTGCACGTGGCAGCCGCAGGTCAGCTGTTCCAGCGCGGTCAGCCCGAACTCCTCCTCCAGCCTGCGGTAGCGGTCACCGGAGTTGATCGAGGGGTCGACCGGCAGGGGGGAGGTGGCCAGTGCGGCGAGTTCGGCGCCCGCCCGGCGGGCGCCGGCCGACGCCTCGCCGCGCCAGCGCCGGAGCTCCTCGGCCAGTCCTTCGATGGTGTGGCGCGGGCGGGTGGCGATCTCCAATTGCTCCCGGTGCAGTTCCTTCTCCAGCGTGGATCCGTCCGGCAACGCGGCCAGGATGACCCCGGACACGGCTCGCGGCGTCCCCTTGCTGTCGACCAACAGGAGTTCCTCTTCCACTCCCACACTTCGCATGCGGTGGCCCTTCTCGGCATTCGGTTCTGGACGGCGGACGACACAGCGATCATGGCGGTGGCGGTACGAGTGCCCTCTTTCTCTACCCACGTGGTCCGGCCGCGCCGCATGTTCACGACTGTGCAAATATCGGTCTCATGTCGGCACTGAGCGATCTCCTTCCGTCGGAAGCGGTACGGCTGGACGTCCATGTGGCGGACTGGAGGGAGGCGGTCCGGGAAGCGGGCGCACTCCTCGTCGCCACCGGGGTCACCGCCGCGGAGTACACCGCGGAAATGATCCGGAACGTGGAGGAGAACGGTCCGTACCTCGTCGTCGCGCCAGGTTTCGCCCTTGCGCATGCCCGCCCATCGCCCGCCGTACGCACCACCGGAATGTCCTGGCTGCGGCTCGCCGAGCCGGTCGAGTTCGGGCACGAGACCAACGACCCGGTGTCTCTGGTGGTGGCCCTCGCGGCGGAGGACTCCGCGGCGCACACCACCGCGATGGGCGCCCTGGCCCGGTTGCTCGCCGACCCCGCGAGCGCGCGCGCCCTGCACGAAGCGGCTACGCCAGAGGCACTGCACGCCGTACTCGCGGGGCCGCAGGACGGACGTACGACCACCGCGGCGAAGCCCGCGCCTTCCGACGGCCCGCCTCCCGCCGACGCGCCGGCCACGGCATCGACGTCCGCCGGATCCGCGCCCGCCGACCCCGTCGCGTCCGCCGGTCCCGCCGTGCACAAGATCCTCACCGTCTGCGGCAACGGCGTCGGCACCAGCCTGTTCCTCAAGAACACCCTGGAGCAGGTCCTCGACCGCTGGAAGTGGTCGACGCACGTGACGGTCGAGGCCACCGACACCATCTCCGCCAAGGGAAAGGCGTCCGAGGCGGTCGCCATCCTCACTTCCCGCGAGATCGCCAGGACACTCGGCGACGTGGGGGTGCCGGTGAAGGTGGTCGAGGACTTCACCAGTACGGCGGAGGTCGACGGAGTGCTGCGGGACACCTACGACGTCTGATCACGGATCCACCGCTCCCGGAGGCCGCACATGGAATGGCTCGTTTCCTTCGCCGAGTTCCTCGTCAACGAGGTCCTCAGCCAACCCGCCTACCTCATCGGCATCATCACCGCCGTCGGGCTGATCGCCCTGCGCAAGTCCGCGGGCCAGATCTTGGGCGGAGCCATCAAGGCGACGCTGGGATTCCTGCTGATCGGCGCGGGGGCCGGGCTCGTGGTCGGCTCGCTCGCCCCGCTCGGAGAGATGATCCAGGGCTCGACCGGAGCGCACGGCGTCATTCCCACCAACGAGGCCATCGTCGGCATCGCACAGGCCGAGTTCGGGGCGCGGGTGGCCTGGCTGATGATCGTGGGGTTCGCGGTCAGCCTGCTGCTCGCACGCTTCACACCCCTGCGGTACGTGTTCCTGACGGGACATCACATGCTGTTCATGGCGACCCTGCTGACCATGGTGCTGGCCACGGCCGGGCAGGGGTCGGTGGCGGTGGTGATCGTCGGAGGCGTTCTCCTGGGCATCCTGCTCGTCGCGATGCCCGCCTTCGCGCACCCGTGGACCAAGCGCATCACCGGCAACAACAGCGTCGCCATCGGACACTTCGGCACCGCCGGCTACATCACGGCCGGTGCGGCGGGACAGCTCGTCGGCAAACGGAGCCGCAGCACCGAGGAGATGAACCTTCCCGAAGGGCTGCGCTTCCTGCGCGACTCGATGGTCGCCACCGCGCTGTCGATGGTCCTCATCTACGTCATCATGTCCGTCGTCCTCCTCGCCAAGGCAGGCCAAACCGTCGCCTTCACGGCTTTCGGGACCGACGGCGCGGCCGCCACCGACATCGGCAACTACCTGATGAAGTCCGTGATGCAGGGCCTCCAGTTCGGCATCGCCGTCGCCGTGATCCTCTTCGGCGTCCGCACCATCCTGGCCGAGCTGGTCCCCGCCTTCCAGGGCATCGCGAACAGGCTCGTCCCCGGGGCGGTGCCCTCGCTGGACGCGCCCATCGTCTTCCCGTACGCCCAGAACGCCGTGCTCATCGGCTTCCTCTCCAGCTTCGCCGGCGGCCTCGTCAGCCTCGGCCTGCTCACCTGGATCCTCCACCCCGCCTTCGGACTGGCCCTCGTCCTGCCGGGGCTGGTCCCGCACTTCTTCACCGGGGGCGCGGCCGGGGTCTACGGCAACGCGACCGGCGGGCGGCGGGGAGCGGTCGTCGGAGCCTTCCTCAACGGTGTGCTGATCACCTTCCTGCCGGCCCTGCTGCTCAAGGTGCTGGGCGCCTTCGGCGAGGAGAACACGACCTTCGGGGACGCGGACTTCGGCTGGTTCGGGGCGATCGTCGGAAACGTGGCGAAGGTCGGCGGCGGGGCAGCGGTCGTGCTGATGCTCGCGGTCGGAGCGGTGCTGCTGGCCGGGGCGATCGTGATGCAGAAGCGGGTGGTGGAGACCGGGTGGGACCCCGGGGCGCGACGGGACGCGGCACTGGGGGTGCCCGTCGCCGCCGCGCCCGTTCCCGCGGACACCGCCGTGCCCGCGGAAGACCGGGTCCGTATCGCCCCGCCGGCGGGGGCTCCGGCGCCGCCCCCGCCCCCGGACGCCGGCTGACGCGGCGGCTACACCGCGCGCCAGAGCGCCGGAACGTTCGGCGGCTCCCACCCCGGGCCGGAGGTGTGCGCCTGGAGGCAGGCGTAGGCGCGGCCGCCGTACGTCACCCGGTCGCCCGCACGGTACGTGGTGCCGGACTTCCAGTCCGTGCCGGACGGCGGCGGAGTGGTCGGCGGATCGGTGGGTCCCGGCTGCTGCGGAACGTTCAGAACGAAGTCGTAACTTCCCTCCCTGGCAGGTCCGTTGGTGCGCATCGTCATCAGCAGACGCGCGTCGAAGATGCTGTCGGTGTTGTTGCGCGGCTCGCCGGGGAAGTACAACTGGGTCGTCAATACGGGTCGGTTGGGCGCCTGCACCTTCACGTGGAGGTGACGGGTGCGGCCCGGGTAGAGGCCCGGCACGATCGTCGTGAGCGTGAACGCCCCCTGCGCGTTTGTGAACTGGTGCCCGCGGAAGCGGTAGCCCCTGTTGTCGTACGCGCCGTTCACGTCCGCCTGCCAGAAGTCCAGCAGCGCGTTGGCGATCGGGCGGCACGCCAGCCCGAACACGTACCCGGTGACGGTCAGCCGGGTGCCCGGCGGGTTCCCGTCGAGGAGCGAGGTGCGCCGGGGCGAGTTCGGCCTGAAGTACGGGCCCTCGGTCTGCGGCGGGGTCGGATCGTCCCCGTCGTCGCACTCCGGCGTCAGTTCCGGCGCGCCGCCCTGCCCGCGGACGGTCCTGGCGAGGGCGGGGACTCCGGCGAACGCGACCGGCAGCGACGCACCGACCGCGAGCGCCGCCCTCAGCACCGTCTTGCGGGACGGCCGCGACGGTCGGGCGACGGCGGGGACGGACTCCGTGGGATCCACGGGCTGGGTGGGGTCGGGCTGATCCATGGGGGGACGCCTCCAGGCGGGGGTGGGCGGAAGGAGGAGCGGGGCCGGGCGCGCTCCGGTCTCCCGCTCCCTTGCGAACCTAGGCCGACGGTTCTCCGTGGGCGAGGGACGGGACGCGGTAGTCGTGGTGCATTGCACCGCTGCCGCGCCGGAACGCGCCCGGACTGATCCCCGTCTCCCGCCGGAAGAAGCGGCAGAAGTACGCCGGGTCGGCGAACCCCACCCCGGCCGCCACCTGACGCACCGTCAAGTCGGTGCGGGCCAGCAGGCGTTTGGCCTCGTGGGTACGGGTCTGGCGCAGCCACTGGCCCGGCGTACGGCCGGTGGTCCGCTTCACCGTCTCGTTGAGGTAACCGACGCTCACCCCGACCCGCGCCGCGCAGGCGCCCACCGACCACGCCTCGGGGCCCGGCTGCGCCAGCAGACGTACGAAATCCCGCGTCACCTGCGCGGGACGCCCCGCCGGGTCGCGACGTTCCGGCGTCGGCCCGGCGAGCCGGAACGCCCGTACCACCAGGACGTGCAGATACGCACGCAGCACCGAGGCGAACCCCTCCTGCCCGGTGCGGTGCTCGTGCTCCATGTCGGCGATCAGCCGCGCGAACGCGGACGCGTCGGCGCCGGCCGGGCTGAACCAGGGCCGCTCGCCCAGGACCCGCAACAGTTCGCGGTCGCCGGGGTGATCGAGCAGGAAGTCCTCGGTGAAGAGGATGACCTGCCCGTGCAGACCGGTGGCGTTCTCCCAGTGGTGCACCTGCCCCGGGTTCACGAAGCACAGGTGCGGCGGACGCAGTTCCCAGCGGGAGAGGTCGATGACGTGCGCACCCCGGCCGCCGGTCACGAAGACGATCTCGTAGAAGGTGTGGCGGTGCGGGAAGGCGGCCCGGGACAGCGGGCCCACGGCGTCGAACGAGCCGATGGCGAAGGGGAGCTTCTGGGGTGCGGGCACCTGGAGCCGGTGCACGGGCACGGCACCCTCGACCGTTTCCAAGCCGTCGCCCCTTCCTCCCCGGCCGCCCGCCCCGGGGTCACGCGAAAAATGGTCCGGACCAATGCACGATGCCATGCCGCGACGCCCCGCGGAACGGGGCCGCAGGAGCGGGCCGCGGACGTTTCCGACATGCCGTAATGAATGTCCTGGCCCAGCCTGGATACGCGAGAGCCGTACCCACCCTCCGGACGAAGGGCGCACCTCAGCCATGGGCACCGATGACCGAGCCACCGGCACCGCCGACCGCCGCACCCCGGCGGGCGGCGGCAGGCCCCCCGAGGCCGACGACGAGGCCGCGGAAGACCGGGACGATGCCGTCGCCATCCGCTCCCGCGTCACCCTGCGCGTCAACGGCACCGCACACTCGCTCACCGTCGACCACCGCGCCACCCTCCTGGACGTCCTGCGCGAGGACCTCGACCTGACCGGCGCGAAGAAGGGCTGCGACCACGGGCAGTGCGGCGCCTGCACCGTCCTCGTCGACGGCCGGCGGGCCAACAGCTGCCTGCTGCCCGCCGTCGCCCAGGACGACCGGGAACTCGTCACCGTCGAGGGACTCGCGGCCAGTGAGGGCGACCCCGACGCGCTGCACCCGCTCCAGCAGGCGTTCCTGGACCGCGACGCCTTCCAGTGCGGCTACTGCACCCCCGGCCAGCTCTGCTCGGCGATCGGCATGCTCGCCGAGGCCGAAGCGGGCCACCCCTCCGCCGCCACCCCGCCCCAGGACCTGTGCGCCCACCCGAACGGCCCCGCCGCCCTCGGCAGGGAGGAGATCCGGGAGCGGCTGAGCGGCAACCTCTGCCGCTGCGGCGCCTACCCCCACATCGTCTCCGCCGTCGAGGACGTGATCGCGTGAAGCCCGTCGGATACGTACGCCCGCACAGCGTGGACGAAGCGGCACGCGCCCACGCCGGGCGGCCAGGAGCCCGCTACCTCGGCGGCGGCACCAACCTGGTCGACCTGATGAAACTCGGCGTCGAAGCACCCGAATTCCTCATCGACGTCAGCCGGCTGCCGCTGGACACCGTCGAGGAACGCCCCGACGGATCCCTGCGCCTCGGGGCGACCGTCCGCAACAGCGACCTCGCCGCCCACCCGCTCGTCCGCACGCGCTACCCGGTGCTCTCCCAGGCCCTGCTCGCCGGCGCCTCGGGACAGCTCCGCAACATGGCCACCACCGGCGGCAACCTGCTCCAGCGCACCCGCTGCCCGTACTTCCAGGACACTTCCAAGCCCTGCAACAAGCGCGAACCCGGCACCGGCTGCGCCGCCCGCGAGGGGGTGCACCGCGACCACGCCGTGCTCGGCCACTCCGCGCAGTGCATCGCCACCCACCCCTCCGACCTGGCGGTCGCCCTCGCCGCCCTGGACGGCCAGGTCGAGCTGCGCGGCCCGGACGGCGAACGGAGCGTGCCGCTCACCGAGTTCCACCGGCTGCCGGGGGAGCGGCCGGACCGGGACACCGTCCTGCGGCACGGCGAACTCATCACCGCCGTCACCCTCCCGGCCGAGCACGCCGGCCTGCCTTCCGCGTACCGCAAGGCCCGCGACCGGGCGTCGTACGCCTTCGCGCTCGCTTCGGTGGCTGCCGTACTGGAGGTGCGCGACGGGGTCGTACGGCAGGTGGCGCTGGCCTTCGGCGGCCTCGCGCACCGGCCCTGGCGTGCCCGCCTGGCCGAGGCCGAGCTGCTCGGTGCCGCACCCACACCGGACCGCCTCACCCACGCGCTGGACACCGAACTCGCCGCCGCCGAGCCCCTGCGCGACAACGCGTACAAGATCCCCCTCGCCCACCGCCTCGCCCACGAAACCCTCACCCGCCTCACCCCGACCTGACCCGCACCGCCAGCCCGTGGGCACCGCACCCGCACGCCGTAGCCCCCGTGGCGGAGGCTGCCACGCCCGCGTCACCCCCTTGGACGCCGGGCCCCCTACGTCAGCCTCTCGGGCGGCAGCGCCCGCCCGACATCAGCGTCCTCGGACGGCGGGGCCCCGTCACCCCGCCTGGGCGACGCGCCCGCCCTGCCTCAGCGTCCTTGGGCGGCGGGGCCGCCCCCAGGGGCGGAACGGGCGGGCAAGGGGGCGACCCCCACCGGAGGTGCACCCCCCCGCCCCGCACACTCCGCCCCAGTACCACCCACCCCCACACCCGCGCCCCGGCCTCCGCTCCCCACCGGCCCCCTCCCCGCAGCCCTCCGAAAGGAGCCCCCGATGCCCACCCCCAGCACCCCCCTCGGCACCCCCGCCCCCCGCCGCGAAGGCCGCGCCAAAGTCACCGGCACCGCCCGCTACGCCTCCGAGCACACCCCCGCCGGCTGTGCCTACGCCCGCGCCGTCCCCGCGACGATCGCCCGCGGCCGGATCACCGCCGTGGACGACAGCGCGGCGCTGGCCGTCCCCGGCGTCCTCGCCGTGCTCACCCCGCGCTCCGCCCCCAAGCTCGGCGACGCCGACGACCCCACCCTGCGGCTCCTCCAGGACGACGAGGTCCCGCACCGCGGCTGGTACGTGGCCCTCGTCGTCGCCGACACCCCCGAAGCCGCCCGCGAGGCCGCCGCCGCCCTGCGCATCGAATACGCCGCCGCACCGCACGACGTCACCGTCCGCGCCGATCATCCGGACGCCTACACCCCGGACAACGCCAACGGCGGCGAGCCCGCCTGCCGCGAGCGTGGCGACGCACCCGCCGCCTGGGCGCAGGCGACCCACCGCGTCGACGCCTCGTACTCCGTACCGCCGTTGCACAACCACCCCATGGAGCCGCACGCCTCGACCGCCCGCTGGGACGGCGACCGGCTGACCGTCCACGACTCCAGTCAGGGCGCGAACGCCGTGCGCGAAGCGCTCGCCGGACTCTTCGGCGTGCCCGAGGAGAACATCACCGTCGTGGCCGAGCACGTCGGCGGCGGATTCGGCTCCAAGGGCACGCCGCGCCCGCAGGTCGTGCTGGCCGCGATGGCCGCCCGGCATGTCGGGCGGCCCGTCAAACTCGCCCTTTCACGCCGGGAGTTGGCGGCCGTCGTCGGTCACAGGGCACCGACCCTGCACCGGATCCGGCTCGGCGCCGAGGCGGACGGCACGCTCGTCTCCCTCGACCACGAGGTCACCACCCACACCTCCCGGATCAAGGAGTTCGTCGAGCAGGCCGCCGTACCGGCCCGCGTCATGTACGGCTCCGCACACAGCCGCACCTCCCACCGGGTGGTCCCGCTGGACGTGCCGAGCCCCTCGTGGATGCGCGCGCCCGGCGAGGCCCCCGGCATGTACGTCCTGGAATCAGCCATGGACGAACTCGCCGAAACGACCGGCCTCGACCCGATCGAGCTGCGCGTCCGCAACGAGCCCGGCCGCGAGCCCGACAGCGGCAAGCCCTTCAGCAGCCGCCACCTGGTGGAGTGCCTGCGCGAAGGCGCCCGCAGGTTCGGCTGGGACGACCGCGACCCGCGGCCCGGCGTCCGCCGCGAAGGCGCGGTGCTGACCGGCACCGGCGTGGCCGCCGCCACCTATCCCGTGCTGGTGTCGCCCTCGACGGCCGCCGTCCGGGCGCTGCCCGACGGCTCCTACCTCGTACGGATCAACGCCACCGACATCGGCACCGGCGCGCGCACCGTCCTGGCCCAGGTCGCCGCCGACGCGCTGGCCGTCCCCCTGGACCGGGTACGCACCGAGATCGGCAGCACGGACCTGCCCGCGGCTCCGCTGGCGGGGGGTTCCTCCGGCACCGCGTCCTGGGGGTGGGCGGTGCACAAGGCGTGCGGCGCGCTGGCGGGACGGCTCGCCGCGCACGAGGGGAACCTGCCCGCGGAGGGGCTGGAGGCGACGGCGGACACCGCCGGAACCGCCGACGAGGAGTCCGCGTACGCCCGGCACGCCTTCGGCGCGCACTTCGCCGAGGTGCGCGTCGACACCGCCACCGGCGAGGTACGGGTGAGCCGTCTCCTCGGCGTGTACGCGGCCGGGCGCATCCTCAACGCCCGTACGGCCCGCTCCCAGTTCATCGGCGGCATGACGATGGGCCTGGGCATGGCCCTCACCGAGGGCAGCACCCTCGACCCCGCCTACGGCGACTTCGCCGAGCGCGACCTGGCGGCGTACCACGTCCCCTGCCACGCCGACGTGCCCGACATCGAGGCGCACTGGATCGACGAGGAGGACGCCCACCTCAACCCGATGGGCAGCAAGGGAATCGGTGAGATCGGCATCGTCGGCACCGCCGCGGCCGTCGGGAACGCCGTGCACCACGCCACCGGCATCCGCTTCCGCGAACTGCCGCTCACCCCGGACCGGCTGCTGGAGGCGGGCGTCCACCGGCTCGGCGGGACCTCGGCGTCCAGCGGTGCGGACACTGCGGGGAGCTGACCGAGGACCGGGAGGAGGGGTGTGCCCGCCGGGGTCAGGACCCCTCGGGCCGCGGCGATTCCGTGACCGGCCTGGTCCGGGCCGCGCGCGGGTGCGGCCGTTCGGGACCCCGGCCGGCCAGTCGCCGCAGTTCGACGTTGAACTGTGCTCCCGCCAGCAGCGACAGGTTCGCGAACCACACCCACACCAGGAAGACCACGACCCCGGCGAGGGAGCCGTACAACCTGCTGTAGCTGGCGATGTTCGTCGCGTAGAAGGCGAACCCCGCCGAGGCCGTCATCCACAGGAACGCCGCGAACACGCCGCCCGGCAACGACCGCCGGACCCCCTTCGCGACGCGGGGACCCGAATGGAACAGGATCATGATGAGCATCGCCACGAGGCACACCAGCAGCGGCCACTTGAGCGCCGACCACACCGCCTCGCCCGCCGGACCCATGCCCAGCCGCCTGCCGAGGCCCCGAGCCATCGGGCCGGTGACGACCAGCGCCACCGCACTCGTCATCAACAGGAGCAGCAGACAGATCGCCGTCATCACGATGATGTGCGCCTTGCGCAACGCCGGTCGGACGTCCCGTACGGCGTGCATGGCGTGCATCGCCCGGCGGAACACCGCCAGATAGCTCGACGCCGACCACAGCGAGCTGACCGTGCCGGTCACCAGCAGGATCCACACCGCCGAGGTGCCCTGCACCGCGTGCTCCAGCGTGTCCCGCAGCGCCGCGCCCGACTCGGCGGGAGCGACCGAGGCGATGTCCCGGATCAGGGACTCCGTCGCGTCCGGGTTGGCGATGCCGATCAGGGTGACCGTGACGAGCAGAGCGGGCACCAGGGCCAGGATGGCGTAGTAGGTCAGCGCTGCCGCCCAGTCGGACACGTCGTCGTTCCACACGGACGCGGGGGTGCGTCGCAGGGCCGTGCGGTAGCGGGCCAGGACGCCGGACGCTTCGGGCGGACCGCTCCGGTCGGCGGGCGGTGCGGTGGGCTCACTCGGCATGGGCGTTCTTCCGTGGATCGGGCGGGCATTCGGCTTCTGCCTCACCTTCTCACCCGCGTGTCGTACTTCATCCCCATGTGGTTCAGTACGTTCCGGGCGCGAGCGGCGGCGGTCCCCGTTCCTCGGCAAGAGCGACAAACCGCTTGGTGCGTTCCGGGCGCGAGCGGCGGTGCTCACCGCCCCCGCCGGGACTCCCGGCGCAGTGCTGCAGCCGTGGCCAGCGCGCCGGCCCCCTCCCAGACGGCCACGCCCAGGAAGCCCGCCGGAGCCCGTCCGGTGAGCACGGCGAGGACGAAGACCGTACAGGTGAGCAACCGGAACGGAACCGTCCACCGAAAGAACGGCTTCCAGTCGGCCAGCGCCGCCAGCACGTAGTACACGCCCATGTTGACCGCCGCCATGGAGGACGCGGTCAGGAACGTGAGCGTGTGATCGCTCTCGCTCCGCGGCGCGCTGCCCGGTTCCGGCGCGAAACCCATCAGCGCGAGCTGGGCGTCGGGTGCGACCAGACCCACCACGCCGAGCGACGTGGCGAGCAGGCCGAAGACCGCCATGGTCCAGCCGGAGGGAGAACGGGGCAGCCGGAGCTTCTTCGACGGCGTCGTGTCGGGGGTCGTCACGGGGTGCTTCACCACTTCGCAGGCGGAACGGGACCGAGCACACCCATAACTACCCTGTGCAGAAGCCCTGTTCACGGGCGGGGCCGCCTTGCGGACTCCCGCCGCTCCACAGCCGCGGAACCGGTCCGGAGACGGGGCGGCCAGAGGCCGCCGAATTCGTTGGCGCGAACACGGCATGCGTGGTGCAGTGACCGGATGAATCTTGAAGCCGTACGGGAACTCTTCGACACCGAGATGCGCCGGGAGGCGACCGCCGACCACCCGGGCGTGACCCTGGAACGGGTGGGAGACGTCGTACGGCGGACCAGCCGCACCGACGACTGGAACGGCGTCCTGTGGACCGGCCTCACCGAGGCGACCGCCGACGCCGCCATCGCCGAACAGGTGCGGCACTTCCGCGCGCACGGCCTGGACTTCGAGTGGAAGCACTACGCCCACGACCGGCCCCAGGACCTGGGCCGACGCTTGCTCGCGGCGGGCTTCGTCGCCGACGAACCGGAGGCCCTGATGGTCGCCGAGACGGCGTCCCTCCCCACGGAACCCGTACTGCCCGAGGGGGTCCGGCTCGTCCGGGTCACCGACCGTTCCGGCGTCGACCTCATGGTCCGCGCCCACGAGTCGGCCTTCGGGGGAGACGCGAGGAAGCTGGGGGAGGAGGTGCTCGCCCAGCTCACCGCCGCCCCGGACACCGTGGAGGTCGTCGTCGCGATGGCGGGCGACGAGCCGGTGAGCGCGGCCCGCGCCGAATTCCCGCCCGGTACGCAGTTCGCGAGCCTGTGGGGCGGCGGCACCGCCCCCGAGTGGCGCGGCAGGGGCGTCTACCGCGCCCTGGTCGCCCACCGCACCCGCCTCGCCGTCGAGCGCGGATACCGCTACCTCCAGGTCGACGCCCTGGACACCAGCAGGCCGATCCTCCAACGCCTCGGCTTCGCCCGGCTGAGCACCACGACGCCGTACAACTTCGTCGTGTCGCAACGTCACTGACGGACGGTCATCGGCAGCGGCGGGACGATCGTCCGAGGGAACGGCCGCAACCGAACCCGGTCAGGAGTCGAGGAACCCTTGCGGTGGGGGACGGGACCCGTGGAGTGTGCCAAGAACACCGAGCACGGGAAAGAGCCGCATGACGCCCGAGGGGCCGCGCCGACGCCGTGCACCCCTGGCGGACGACCACCGCCCGTGCCGTCACCCGCCGCTGCCCCACCACCGGAGTTCCCGAAGGAGCGCCCCCCATGACCACGTCGCCCGAGGTCCCCGCCGCCGTCCCCGACATCCTGTCGCCCGAGTTCGCCGCCGACCCGTACACCGCCTATCGCGCGATGCGCGACACGGCCCCGCTCATCCACCACGAGGCCATCGGCAGCTGGATCGTCTCCCGCTACGAGGACGTGGAGCGGGTCTTCAAGGACAAGGCGTCCGAGTTCACCACCGAGAACTACGACTGGCAGCTCGAACCCGTCCACGGCAGGACGATCCTCCAGCTCGGCGGGCGCGAGCACGCGGTGCGCCGCGCCCTGGTGGCACCCGCCTTCCGCGGCAAGGAGCTCCAGGAGACCTTCGTGCCCGTCATCGAGCGCAACGCCCGTGAACTCATCGACGGTTTCCGGCACGCGGGCGCGGTCGACCTCGTCGAGGCCTTCGCGTCCCGCTTCCCGGTGAACGTCATCGCCGACATGCTCGGCCTCGACAAGGGCGACCACGCCAAGTTCCACGGCTGGTACACCAATGTCGTCGCCTTCCTGAGCAACCTCACGGGGGATCCCGTGACGGCGGCGGCGGGCGAGCGCACCCGCGTCGAGTTCGCCGAGTACATGCTCCCCGTCATCCAGGAACGACGGAGCGCACCCGGCGAGGACCTGCTGTCCTCCCTGTGCACGGCCGAGGTCGACGGGGTGTCGATGAGCGACGAGGACATCAAGGCGTTCTGCAGCCTCCTGCTCGCCGCGGGCGGCGAGACCACCGACAAGGCGATAGCCTCCCTCTTCGCCAACCTCCTCGCCCATCCCGAGCAGTTGGCGGCCGTCCAGGAGGACCGCACGCTGATCGACCGCGCCTTCGCGGAGACCCTCCGCCACACCCCGCCCGTCCACATGATCATGCGCCAGACGGCCGTCGACGTGACGGTCACCGGCGGCACGATCCCGGCCGGCGCCACCGTCACCTGCCTCATCGGCGCGGCCAACCGCGACGAACGGCGCTACACCGATCCGGACACCTTCAACCTCTTCCGCGAGGACCTCACCACCACCAACGCCTTCTCGGCAGCCGCCGACCACCTCGCGTTCGCACTCGGCCGGCACTTCTGCGTCGGCGCGCTGCTCGCCAGGGCCGAGGTGCGGATCGGGGTCGACCAACTGCTGGACGCCATGCCCGACGTACGGCTCGCGGACGGGGCGAGCCCCATTGAACAGGGCCTGTTCACGCGCGGCCCGGTGTCGGTGCCGGTGACCTTCACCCCCGTACGGTAGGACACCGCGTCCCGCACGCAACCGGCCGACGGACGTGCACCGGAAGCTACGCCGGGAGCCCGGTGGTGGCAGCCCGTGCGCGTACCGCCTCCCACACCGACCGGGCCGACTCGGCCGGGTCGGCACCGCCGTCGGCAACCAAGTCGCAGTCCCGGCGCACCGGTTCCACATACCTCTCGTGCGCGTCCCGCCGGTGCAGGACGTAGTTGCGCAGGAGAACGTCGAGAGGGAAACCGTCGTCCAGGCACTTGCGCCGGATCTTGCGCGCCAGCCGCAGGTCGGCGGCCAGTTCCACGAACACGTCGAAACGGGGGTACGAGGACCGCACGCCGACCCGGCGCGCGAACAGGCCCTCCACGACGACGACCGCCGACCCGGCGAGCGCCTCCTCCGCGTCCCGCCCGAGACGGGCGAGGTCCACCGACCAGGGATCACCGACGTCGAGCCGGGGCGTCCCCGACTCGTCGGGCACCCACACCCCGTGTTCCTGGGTACGGAAGTAGTAGTCGTCCCCGTGCAGGACACGCACCGGGGACACCGGCGCGCCCGCCGCGAGAGCGTGGGCGAGCGTGGTCTTTCCCGCCCCGGAACCACCCGTCAAAGTCATGAGCATGCGTGCGGCTTCCCTTTTCCCCGGCCCTCCGTCGTACGGTCCCGAAAACTGCCCCGTACGACCCCGCGGCATCGTACGCCGCACCCGCCCCACCGTTTCCGCCGACAGTGAAGAGAACTGCGCCCGGCGGCGGCGATCACTACGGTTGCGCACATGACGACGGAGACCGCCGTGGTGTCCGGCGCGACGGGAACGGAGAGGCGGATGGCGAAGGCGACGGGGACGACAGGAGCGATCGGGACGGCAGGAGCGATCAGGACGGCAGCGGCGACCGGATCGGCGGTGACGGCACGCACGGTCCACTACCCGGCCGACGGGCGCACGATGATCGGCCACCTCGCCCTGCCCACCGGCAGCGGCCGAGGACCGGCGGTTCTGCTCGGTCCCGAAGGCCCTGGCGTGAACGACTTCCAGCGTCTCCGTGCCGACGCCCTCGCCGAGCTCGGCTACGTCGCGTTCGCCTTCGACATCAACGGCGGGCGCTGGTTCACCGATACCGCCGAGATGCTCGCCCACACGACCCCCCTGCTCGCCGACCCCGCCAGGATGCGCGGCATCGGCCACGCGGCGCTCGACGTCCTGCGCGCCGAGCCGCGGGCCGACCCCGCCCGGATCGCCGCCGTCGGTTACGGCACCGGGGGAGCGATCGCCCTGGAACTCGGCCGCGACGGCGCTGACCTGCGCGCCATCGCGACCGTGAACGCCACCACCACCGGACGGCCGGGCGAAGCCGCGCGCATCCGCTGCCCGGTGTGGGCCGGAGTCGGATCGGAGGACCCCATCATGGCGAGGGCGCAGCGGGAGGACTTCACCGCCGAAATGCAGGCCGCCGGCGTCGACTGGCGTCTCACGGTCTACGGCGGCGCCCTGCACGCCTTCCACCACCCGCCGGTCGACGCGCCCGTGGTCCCGGGCGTCGGCCACCACCCACTGCACGCTCAGCGGGCCTGGCGCGACGTTCTCGACCTCCTCGCCGAGTGCCTGCCCGCCACCGAGTGCCCGCCTGCGACGTAGCGTCCGCCTTCCACCTGCCACGAGAGCCCCGACCCCCGCCCTCGGGCGAGGCCACCGACGTGCTCCCGAACGCGCGATCGCACCCCCCGACCTCGCGCTCTAAGGTGTGCAGACCTCCAACTGCCCCACGCGCGCCTGCCGTACCACCCCGAGGGAGAGACCCGACCGATGAAGCTGCGCTGTGCCGTCCTCGACGACTACCAGTCCGTCGCCACCACCGTCGCCGACTGGTCACCGGTCGCCGAGGAGGTCGAGGTGGTCACCTTCGCCTCCCACTTCGCCACCGAGGACGAACTCGTGGCGGCTCTCGCCGAGTTCGATGTCATCGTCACTCTCCGCGAACGGGTGCGATTCCCTGCGGGCCTCTTCGCCCGGCTGCCCCGACTGCGGCTCCTCGTTGCCTCCGGGATGCGCAACTCCGTCATCGACTTCGCCGCCGCCCAGCAGTGCGGAGTCACCGTGTGCGGCACGGCCAGCGCTTCCACTCCACCGGTGGAACTGACCTGGGCGCTGCTGCTCGGGCTCGCGCGCGGCATCGTCACCGAGGCCAACTCCCTGCGTGCCGATGGCCCTTGGCAACAGACCGTCGGCGCCGACCTGCACGGCCGACGCCTCGGCCTGCTCGGCCTCGGCAAGATCGGGAGCCGGGTCGCGACCGTCGGCCTCGCGTTCGGTATGGACGTGCACGCCTGGAGCCAGAACCTGACCGAGCAACGCTGCGCCGAGGCCGGTGTCACCCTCTCCGGCTCCAAGGAAGAACTCCTGGCCACCAGCGACTTCGTCTCGATCCACCTCGCCCTCTCCGACCGCACGCGCGGCCTGCTGGGCGCTCCCGAGCTCGCCCTGATGCGTCCCACGGCATACCTGATCAACACCTCCAGGGCCGCCATCGTCGACCAGGACGCGCTCGTCGCCGCCCTGCACGCCGGCACCCTCGCCGGAGCCGGCGTCGACGTCTTCGACACGGAGCCCCTGCCCGCGGTCCACCCCCTGCGCACCGCACCGCGCCTGGTCGCCACCCCGCACCTCGGCTACGTCTCGCAGGCCAACTACGCGACGTACTACGGACAGGCGGTGGAGGACATCCGCGCCTACCTCGACGGCCACCCCGTGCGTGTGCTCGGCGGCACGCCCTGACAGAGGTGCCCGGTGCGAGACCGGCGAGACGTCCAGGGTCCGACGTGCCCAAGGGGTACCCGCCATCCGTGCTGTCGCCTTCCCGTGGTGAGGCGCCCCCCGCCACGGGTCGCGGCCGAACATTTCGCGGGCGAACGGACGGCCCGAGTCCCGGGAACCCGCACCGGGCCGTGGCCGCCCTCACCCCACGCGAACGCAACGAGAGATCCTGACCCCAGAGGCCGAAGCGTGACAACCGAGAGCCACACGCGAAGCCACCCCCGGCCGAGACGGCGAGAGAACCCAGGTGCCCCGCATCTTCGCCACACCGACCACTCCGGACCGTGGCCCGGCCAAGCAGTCGTCCTTCTCCACGAACTCCACGGAACCGCCCTGACCAACCCGGAACCACCCCTGACCCGCTTCGCCCCGCGTTCCGTTCCACGGCATACGGCATACGGCATGCGGCATACGGCATACGGGCTACGACATACGGACCGCACCGGACCCCGCCGACCCCTGCCCGCACCCGTCCCACCTCACCGCGCCCCACCCAAGGACCCCATGACCACGCCACCCTCGGCCTCCACTCCGGCCCCGTTCACCCCCGCCTCCGGCGACGGCCCCCTCCCCGCCGAACCCCCGGAACAGCGCGCTGCCACCGTCCGTACCGCTTTCGAAGGCCTGCTCCAGATCCGTCGCCTCACCCAGAATTCGGAGATCGCCCCCGCCCCATGGGAACTCCGGCAGTTCCTCAACGCGATCTCACTCGCCCTGGAGGCCGCGCCCCACGCCCCCTCGGCGACCGATGCCGACGGCCACCGCACGGCAACCGGCTACCGGGTACGCGCTGCCGACGCCCCGCACACCGCCGCCGTCGAGTGGCTCGGCCCGCCCAACAGCGGGGCCGCCGACGAGGAGCGCGAGCAGCTGACGCGCTGCGCGGCGACACTGACCGCCCTCGGCTGGGACGCCCTGCTGTACCGGGGACCGCGCCGCCGCTGGTTCGTCGAGGTCCGCCCGCCGCACGGAAATGCGCCGCCCCGCCCCTGAGACACGCGAACAGCCCCGGCCCATCGCGCAGGGGCGACCGGAGCCGAAACCGTACGAACGTAGGAGCCTCAGCCGACGGCGTCGGCGCAGAACTCGTGCGGCTCCCTTCTGCGGAGACCGCGCTCTCTTCCACGAGCCGCTCCGTCCCACTGGCCGTCTTCAGGGGCCTCGCCCTGATGCAGAGCCGCGTGACCAGTGCCGACGCCGCGAAGGGCGCTGAGCGCAAGAGGAGGTCGGCGGTGGCGAGGCCGTCCGCGTTCTCCACGATCCCGCGGATGGGCGCTGGCAGTGTGCTCATGTCGGGTACGGAGGTATCGCCGTTGCCGCCGGGCGGGAACGGGAATCCTCGCCGCCGCCATGCCGTGGGTCATCTCGGCTGCCACCCGGTATGCCAGTACCGTGCCCAGGACGCTGGTGCCGCTCGTGCCACCCATGCTGCGGGAAGAACGACAGCACGGAAGTGGCGGCATCCGGCGCGGTAGTCGGGACGTCGTTCTGCGCGGCCGGCACCGGGTTCCGCATGAGCATGTCGACGGCCGACGCCGACACCGAGTACGGCCATGTACAGGCTGTGCCGTGCGAAGTGTGTACCGGCGTCGATCGTCGACAGCAGGCGAGGCCCGCGGTCATGAGGAATGCGCCGACGACCAGGCACGCCTTTCGTCCGCCGCTCTTGCTGAGAGAGCCCGACCCGCTCCGAGCACGGGCAGTTCGGTCGACGCCTCGCGCACGGCACGCCGGATGCGCTCGCCGTCCTCCGCGTCGATCATCAAGAACGCGTCGTCGCGGCTCGCGGTTGACGAGGAGCTGGGGTGTCCGTATAGTTCTTCGGGTTGTCCTATGTGAGCACCGGTTGCGACTGGCCCGGGACGACCATTCCGCAAAGCGAAAGTTCGATCAGTGTGTGGCCTCGGTCGCTCCCTTTTCGTACCTCTTTTGTGAATGAGGATGCCGAAACCCCGATTTGGTCGGGTGCTGGGAATCCGCTAATGTCTCACTCGTCGGAACGGCCGAAGAGCCGGAAAGTCAACTCGCTTCGACCGGGATTCACACCGGAAACGGTCTGATAGAGTCGGAAACGCAACAACACAAAAGAAACACCGAACGAAAACGTCCGGAGGAAAGCCCGCAGGGGTGAGTACGAAGGAAGCGTCCGTTCCTTGAGAACTCAACAGCGTGCCAAAAGTCAACGCCAAATATGTTGATACCCCGGCCACTTCGGTGGTTGGTGGTTCCTTTGAAGTCCTACCGGCCCATGCGGCAGGTAGGCAAAAACACTAGCGAGGACGCAGGAACACACCGTCTTATTCCGATGGTGGCTGTTCCGCTCTTCCGATGTGTTCACCCGATGACGGGTAAACATTCACGGAGAGTTTGATCCTGGCTCAGGACGAACGCTGGCGGCGTGCTTAACACATGCAAGTCGAACGATGAAGCCCTTCGGGGTGGATTAGTGGCGAACGGGTGAGTAACACGTGGGCAATCTGCCCTTCACTCTGGGACAAGCCCTGGAAACGGGGTCTAATACCGGATAACACTCCTGCCTGCATGGGCAGGGGTTGAAAGCTCCGGCGGTGAAGGATGAGCCCGCGGCCTATCAGCTTGTTGGTGGGGTAATGGCCTACCAAGGCGACGACGGGTAGCCGGCCTGAGAGGGCGACCGGCCACACTGGGACTGAGACACGGCCCAGACTCCTACGGGAGGCAGCAGTGGGGAATATTGCACAATGGGCGAAAGCCTGATGCAGCGACGCCGCGTGAGGGATGACGGCCTTCGGGTTGTAAACCTCTTTCAGCAGGGAAGAAGCGCAAGTGACGGTACCTGCAGAAGAAGCACCGGCTAACTACGTGCCAGCAGCCGCGGTAATACGTAGGGTGCGAGCGTTGTCCGGAATTATTGGGCGTAAAGAGCTCGTAGGCGGCTTGTCACGTCGGATGTGAAAGCCCGGGGCTTAACCCCGGGTCTGCATTCGATACGGGCAGGCTAGAGTGTGGTAGGGGAGATCGGAATTCCTGGTGTAGCGGTGAAATGCGCAGATATCAGGAGGAACACCGGTGGCGAAGGCGGATCTCTGGGCCATTACTGACGCTGAGGAGCGAAAGCGTGGGGAGCGAACAGGATTAGATACCCTGGTAGTCCACGCCGTAAACGTTGGGAACTAGGTGTTGGCGACATTCCACGTCGTCGGTGCCGCAGCTAACGCATTAAGTTCCCCGCCTGGGGAGTACGGCCGCAAGGCTAAAACTCAAAGGAATTGACGGGGGCCCGCACAAGCAGCGGAGCATGTGGCTTAATTCGACGCAACGCGAAGAACCTTACCAAGGCTTGACATATACCGGAAAGCATCAGAGATGGTGCCCCCCTTGTGGTCGGTATACAGGTGGTGCATGGCTGTCGTCAGCTCGTGTCGTGAGATGTTGGGTTAAGTCCCGCAACGAGCGCAACCCTTGTTCTGTGTTGCCAGCATGCCCTTCGGGGTGATGGGGACTCACAGGAGACTGCCGGGGTCAACTCGGAGGAAGGTGGGGACGACGTCAAGTCATCATGCCCCTTATGTCTTGGGCTGCACACGTGCTACAATGGCCGGTACAATGAGCTGCGATGCCGCGAGGCGGAGCGAATCTCAAAAAGCCGGTCTCAGTTCGGATTGGGGTCTGCAACTCGACCCCATGAAGTCGGAGTTGCTAGTAATCGCAGATCAGCATTGCTGCGGTGAATACGTTCCCGGGCCTTGTACACACCGCCCGTCACGTCACGAAAGTCGGTAACACCCGAAGCCGGTGGCCCAACCCCCTTGTGGGGAGGGAGCTGTCGAAGGTGGGACTGGCGATTGGGACGAAGTCGTAACAAGGTAGCCGTACCGGAAGGTGCGGCTGGATCACCTCCTTTCTAAGGAGCATCTAGACACCACTGGTGTCCAGAGACCATTTCGCCGGCAAACGTCCGGCGGTGGTTGCTCATGGGTGGAACGTTGACTATTCGGCACATTCGGTTCAAGTCTGTGAGTACTGCTTCGGCGTGGAAAACGGAACCTGGGTCGGCTGTGTCGGGCACGCTGTTGGGTGTCTGAAGGTACGGCCGTGAGGTCGTGGTCTTCAGTGCCGGTCCCAGTGCACTCGCCTTCGGGTGGGGTGATGGGTGGCTGGTCGTTGTTTGAGAACTGCACAGTGGACGCGAGCATCTGTGGCCAAGTTTTTAAGGGCGCACGGTGGATGCCTTGGCACCAGGAACCGATGAAGGACGTGGGAGGCCACGATAGGCCCCGGGGAGCTGTCAACCGAGCTTTGATCCGGGGGTGTCCGAATGGGGAAACCCGGCAGTCGTCATGGGCTGTCACCCATACCTGAACACATAGGGTATGTGGAGGGAACGCGGGGAAGTGAAACATCTCAGTACCCGCAGGAAGAGAAAACAACCGTGATTCCGGGAGTAGTGGCGAGCGAAACCGGATGAGGCCAAACCGTATGCGTGTAATACCCGGCAGGGGTTGCGCATGCGGGGTTGAGGGATCTCTTTTCTGTCGTCTGCCGGCGACAGGACGAGTCAGAAACCGTTGGTGTAGGCGAAGGACATGCGAAAGGTCCGGCGTAGAGGGTAAGACCCCCGTAGCTGAAACATCAACGGCTCGTTTAAGAGACACCCAAGTAGCACGGGGCCCGAGAAATCCCGTGTGAATCTGGCGGGACCACCCGTTAAGCCTAAATATTCCCTGGTGACCGATAGCGGATAGTACCGTGAGGGAATGGTGAAAAGTACCGCGGGAGCGGAGTGAAATAGTACCTGAAACCGTGTGCCTACAAGCCGTGGGAGCGTCGCTGTCATTCTTTCGGGAATGGCAGTCGTGACTGCGTGCCTTTTGAAGAATGAGCCTGCGAGTTAGCGGTGTGTAGCGAGGTTAACCCGTGTGGGGAAGCCGTAGCGAAAGCGAGTCCGAACAGGGCGATTGAGTTGCACGCTCTAGACCCGAAGCGGAGTGATCTAGCCATGGGCAGGTTGAAGCGGCTGTAAGAGGTCGTGGAGGACCGAACCCACCAGGGTTGAAAACCTGGGGGATGACCTGTGGTTAGGGGTGAAAGGCCAATCAAACTCCGTGATAGCTGGTTCTCCCCGAAATGCATTTAGGTGCAGCGTCGTGTGTTTCTTGCCGGAGGTAGAGCACTGGATAGGCGATGGGCCCTACCGGGTTACTGACCTTAGCCAAACTCCGAATGCCGGTAAGTGAGAGCACGGCAGTGAGACTGTGGGGGATAAGCTCCATGGTCGAGAGGGAAACAGCCCAGAGCATCGACTAAGGCCCCTAAGCGTACGCTAAGTGGGAAAGGATGTGGAGTCGCAGAGACAACCAGGAGGTTGGCTTAGAAGCAGCCACCCTTGAAAGAGTGCGTAATAGCTCACTGGTCAAGTGATTCCGCGCCGACAATGTAGCGGGGCTCAAGCGTACCGCCGAAGTCGTGTCATTCATACAACAGGGCCAACGCCTGTATGGATGGGTAGGGGAGCGTCGTGTGCCGGGTGAAGCAGCCGCGGAAGCGAGTTGTGGACGGTTCACGAGTGAGAATGCAGGCATGAGTAGCGATACACACGTGAGAAACGTGTGCGCCGATTGACTAAGGGTTCCTGGGTCAAGCTGATCTGCCCAGGGTAAGTCGGGACCTAAGGCGAGGCCGACAGGCGTAGTCGATGGACAACCGGTTGATATTCCGGTACCCGCTTTGAAACGCCCAATACTGAATCAGACGATGCTATGCCCGTGAAGCCGTTCCGGACCCTTCGGGGAAAGGAAAGTGGTGGAGCCGGCGACCCAGATCTGTACTAGGTAAGCGATGGGGTGACGCAGGAAGGTAGTCCAGCCCGGGCGGTGGTAGTCCCGGGGTAAGGGTGTAGGCCGTGTGATAGGCAAATCCGTCACACATTGAGGCTGAGACCTGATGCCGAGCCGATTGTGGTGAAGTGGATGATCCTATGCTGTCGAGAAAAGCCTCTAGCGAGTTTCATGGCGGCCCGTACCCTAAACCGACTCAGGTGGTCAGGTAGAGAATACCGAGGCGTTCGGGTGAACTATGGTTAAGGAACTCGGCAAAATGCCCCCGTAACTTCGGGAGAAGGGGGGCCATCACTGGTGATCCGTTTTACACGGTGAGCTGGGGGTGGCCGCAGAGACCAGCGAGAAGCGACTGTTTACTAAAAACACAGGTCCGTGCGAAGCCGTAAGGCGATGTATACGGACTGACGCCTGCCCGGTGCTGGAACGTTAAGGGGACCGGTTAGTGCACTTTCGGGTGTGCGAAGCTGAGAACTTAAGCGCCAGTAAACGGCGGTGGTAACTATAACCATCCTAAGGTAGCGAAATTCCTTGTCGGGTAAGTTCCGACCTGCACGAATGGCGTAACGACTTCTCGACTGTCTCAACCATAGGCCCGGTGAAATTGCACTACGAGTAAAGATGCTCGTTTCGCGCAGAAGGACGGAAAGACCCCGGGACCTTTACTACAGTTTGATATTGGTGTTCGGTTCGGCTTGTGTAGGATAGGTGGGAGACTGTGAAGCTGTGACGCCAGTCATGGTGGAGTCGCCGTTGAAATACCACTCTGGTCGTGCTGGATGTCTAACCTCGGTCCGTGATCCGGATCAGGGACAGTGTCTGATGGGTAGTTTAACTGGGGCGGTTGCCTCCTAAAGAGTAACGGAGGCGCCCAAAGGTTCCCTCAGCCTGGTTGGCAATCAGGTGTTGAGTGTAAGTGCACAAGGGAGCTTGACTGTGAGACCGACGGGTCGAGCAGGGACGAAAGTCGGGACTAGTGATCCGGCAGTGGCTTGTGGAAGCGCTGTCGCTCAACGGATAAAAGGTACCCCGGGGATAACAGGCTGATCTTCCCCAAGAGTCCATATCGACGGGATGGTTTGGCACCTCGATGTCGGCTCGTCGCATCCTGGGGCTGGAGTCGGTCCCAAGGGTTGGGCTGTTCGCCCATTAAAGCGGTACGCGAGCTGGGTTTAGAACGTCGTGAGACAGTTCGGTCCCTATCCTCTGTGCGCGTAGGAATATTGAGAAGGGCTGTCCCTAGTACGAGAGGACCGGGACGGACGAACCTCTGGTGTGCCAGTTGTCCTGCCAAGGGCATGGCTGGTTGGCTACGTTCGGAAAGGATAACCGCTGAAAGCATCTAAGCGGGAAGCCTGCTTCGAGATGAGTATTCCCACCCCCTTTGAGGGGTTAAGGCTCCCAGTAGACGACTGGGTTGATAGGCCAGATGTGGAAGCCCGGTAACGGGTGGAGCTGACTGGTACTAATAGGCCGAGGGCTTGTCCTCAGTTGCTCGCGTCCACTGTGTTAGTTCTGAAATAACGAACAGTCCTGTGTTTACAGCCAGGTGTTCAGTGTTTCATAGTGTTTCGGTGGTCATAGCGTTAGGGAAACGCCCGGTTACATTCCGAACCCGGAAGCTAAGCCTTTCCGCGCCGATGGTACTGCAGGGGGGACCCTGTGGGAGAGTAGGACGCCGCCGAACAATTATTGCGAAGAGCCCCGTGCCGGGGATACCGGTACGGGGCTTTTCTGCGTTCACGGCGTCCATTACGCTGGTTGCGTCGGCGCGCACCCGTCATGGGGCGCGACCATTTTCTTGCAGGAGTGTGAACGCTGTGCTGCGCACCATGTTCAAGTCGAAGATCCACCGTGCCACGGTGACCCATGCCGACCTCCACTACGTCGGCTCCGTCACTGTCGACGCCGATCTGATGGAAGCCGCCGACCTGCTGCCCGGCGAGCTCGTGCACATCGTGGACATCACGAACGGGGCCCGGCTGGAGACGTACGTCATCGAAGGTGAACGCGGCACCGGAGTCATCGGGATCAACGGTGCTGCCGCCCATCTCGTACACCCCGGCGACCTGGTGATCCTCATCAGTTACGCCCAGGTCGACGACGCGGAGGCACGCAAGCTCACGCCGACCGTCGTCCATGTGGGGGAGGGCAACCGGATCGTCGGTACGGGCACGGACACCGCCGAACCCGTGCCCGGCGGCACCGCCCGGCGCCCCGCCGGAGCCGCGGGTGTGGACTCGGCAGGCGTGGGCAGCCGCATGGGGAGAGAGTGGTGAGGAACCGCCCGACACAAGGCGGCCCCCGACACTCGACCAGACTCCGCAACCTGGAGGTCGATCAGGCATGACCCAGCCCCACCCCGATCCCGTACCGCCTGCGCCGACTCCGCCGCCCGGACCCACGGGCCCGGACCCGGGACCGCTGCCCGGCCCCCTGCCGGGGCCGTCGCCCGTACCGCCAGGCCCGGCACCGGATCCCATTCCGCCGGGGCCGCTGCCCGACCCCGTACCGCCAGGGCCCGGTCCCGACCCGGCTCCCGAACCGGCACCCGGTCCTGCCGGCTGACCAAGGCCCCTGAAGCAGGGCCAAGGCCCATGGGGCCGTAGCAGCGCTCATTGGGCCGCCAGAGGCCGTCCCGGGGCGGGGTACCGACGCTGGACAGCGGCGGTGCCCCGCCCCGCTGCGTGGAAAGGCGTGGTTGCGCGTGGTCCCTCACGAGGAAGGGGCACGAGGCCGCGTGAGCGGGTGGCGGGTGGTCCGCGCCGCACAGCAGACAACGCCGTGCGAGCGCGGGCCCGCTAAATGGCTGGCCCCGTCCCGAGTCGCTCCGTTAGCGTGCGCACGTGTCCAGTCCCGAGGCGTCAAGACTCTAGCCACCGGCCGTCCGGTGGCCTTCCCACGTGAACGTGTGCGGCTGTGCGTACACGTCCGTTGCTGTGCCACCGGGCCGTCGGCGTCGTCGGACAGAGTCGAAACACGACGTCGTTGTGGAGTCTTGCTGTGCCGTTCGCTCTCTACCTGCTCGGTCTCGCCGTCTTCGCTCAGGGCACTTCCGAATTCATGCTGGCCGGTCTCGGCCCCGACATCGCCCGGGACCTGGGCGTCTCTCTGCCCGCGGCCGGAGCGCTGACCTCCGCGTACGCCCTGGGAATGGTGCTCGGGGCGCCACTGACCGCCCTGCTCAGCATGCGTTGGCCACGTCGGTTCGCGCTGCTGCTCTTCCTCGCGGTCTTTCTGCTCGTCCATGTCGTCGGTGCGGTCACCGACAGCTTCACGGTGCTCCTGGTGAGCAGGGTCGTCGGGGCGCTGGCCAACGCGGGCTTCCTGGCGGTCGCCCTCGTGACAGCCGTCGCAATGGTCCCGCCCGACGCCAAGGGGAGGGCGACCTCGGCGCTTCTCGCCGGTGTCACCCTGGCCTGCGTCGTGGGCGTGCCCGCGGGTGCCTGGATCGGTCAACTCTGGGACTGGCGTGCCGCGTTCTGGTCGGTCGCGTTGCTGGCGGTACCCGCGCTGGTGGCGATCCCGTTCTCCGTGCCGGCCGACGCCCCCGGGCACGGGCGGGTCGGCGTACGGCAGGAACTGCGGGCGCTGCGCAGTGCGCGGCTGCTGCTGACGCTCCTCCTCGGCGCCCTCGTCAACGGGGCGACCTTCTGCACCTTCACCTATCTCGCGCCGCTGTCCACCCGCATCGGCGGAGTGACGCAGGCATGGGTGCCCGCCGTGCTGGCGCTCTTCGGCCTCGGGTCTTTCGTGGGCGTCACGGTAAGTGGCCGAATCGCCGACATGCGGCCGGTTTCGGTTCTGGCGGGCGGCGGGGTGGCGCTGTGCGGGGGATGGGCGCTGTTCGCCGTGGTGGCGGGGAACACGGCCGCGTTTCTCGTGCTCGTGTTCGTACAGGGGGTGCTGTCCTTCGGGGTGGGATCCGCGCTGATCTCGCAGGCGCTCTACGCGGGTGAGGACGCGCCGACCCTGGCTGGGGCTTGCGCGACCGCCGCCTTCAACGTGGGCGCAGCCGTCGGGCCGTGGGCCGGAGGCGTGACGATCGGGGCAGGGTGGGGCCTCCGTTCGCCGGTGGCAGTGAGTGCTCTGCTGGTGATGATTGCCCTCGTCAGCGCGGGTGCGGGGCACCGGGTGTGGCCGGTGCGACAGGGTTCCGGTTCAACTCTTGTGGAAGCGAAGTAAGTTGAGGCCCTTGTCATCCCCTGCACCGGGCCCGTACTTTTGCCGATTGCTACGTGTCGGACAGTGCGAGTGGAGGACGCGAGACATGGCCTCAACCGGTCGTCACCGGCGGTACCAGCCAAGTCGTATCAACAACGCCTCGTTGACGGCTGCGGCGGGTGGCGTCGGCATCGCCCTGCCGCTCGTCGTCCCGGGAACGGCCGGTGCGGCTCCCGTGGACGTCTGGGAGAAGGTCGCTGCGTGCGAGTCGACCAACAACTGGAAGATCAACACGGGCAACGGCTACTACGGCGGCCTCCAGTTCCGTCAGTCCACCTGGCAGGCGTACGGCGGCAGGGACTACGCACCGCGTGCCGACCTGGCATCCAAGGACGAGCAAATAGCTGTTGCCGAGAGGGTGTTGAAGGGGCAGGGTCCCACTGCCTGGCCCGTGTGCTCGGTCAAGGCCGGGCTGGTGCGGGGCGGCGCCGCACCCGACATCACCGTGACCACCCAGGGCGCGGGCAACGGCAAGGCCACCCAGCAGGAGGGACGGAAGACCGCCCCGCCTCCCGCCAGGAAGGCCCCTGCCCCTCCCGTCAAGAAGAAGCCCGCGCCGCCGGCCCAGCAGACGCCACCGCCCCGTGCCGACCCGGAGCCGCCGCGTCCCGGGCCCGGACCCGTGGGCAAGAAGGACACGTACACCGTCACTCGCGGCGACACCCTTTCGGGCATTGCGCGGACCGAGCGGGTCAGCGGCGGCTGGCAGCGACTGTACGAGGGAAACCGGCAGGTCATCGGCAGGGACCCGGACGTCATCCAGCCGGGTCAACGTCTGCTGGTACGCCTCGGCGCCCCGGCCGGGCCCGACCGGGCCGGCCAGGACAGCCGCGCGGGCGACGCGGCGGCGAAAGCCGGCGCGGCCGCGGAGCGGGCCAAGGCCGACCGTGCGCGCAAGGCCGAGCAGCAGAAGAAGGTTGAGGCGGAGAGGAAGCGCGAGGCCGACAGGCGGGAGGCGGACAAGCGCGAGGCCGAGAAGAAGAAGTCCCGGACGGAGTCGGTCTCTTCGCGGTCCGCACGCACGTCCTCGCTCAGTTCTCCGGTGGAGGCCGGGCCCAGCACGCCCTACCGGGCCGCCGGTTCCTCCTGGTCGAAGGGGTACCACACGGGCGTCGACTTCCCCGTCCCGACGGGCACCTCCGTGAAGGCCGTCGCCCCGGGGAACGTCGTGTCCGCCGGGTACGCGGGAAGCTACGGCTACCAGGTGGTGATCCGGCACACGGACGGCAGGTACAGCCAGTACGCGCATCTGTCCGCCCTCACCGTCCGCGAGGGGCAGAAGGTCGACTCGGGTCAACGCATCGGACGGTCCGGTTCCACCGGCAACAGCACCGGCCCCCACCTGCACTTCGAAGTGCGCACGGGGCCCGGGTTCGGCTCGGACATCGACCCGGTCGCCTATCTGAGGGCCGGTGGAGTAGCCCTCTGACCGGCGGGGGCCGACGGGAACCGTCCTGCTCGCGCCCGCGGTTCCGTCGTCACGGCGGCACACCGGCGAGGTGCCCCTCGGGGACCGGCCCGGTGTGCCGCCGTCCGCGTCGTCACGGGGCGGGTGCGGACGCGGGGACGACCGTCGCCCACCCGCTCGGAACTCGCACGTCGTCGGCCGCGAGCAGGCGACGGGCGGGCCCTCCGGCGCGGTACGGGCGTGCAGTCGTGCCGGCTCGTTCCGACCGCCGGAGCGACGCCGGCCGCGGCGGTGAGGCAACCGCTTTCGGCGGTCACCCGTCATGCTTACGGTGATCGGGAACGCGGTGCGGACAGCCGTCCCCGCGGCGAAAGGTGACGAACGTGGACTTGACGGAACTGGCCGCGGTGAACGGCTTCTTCGCGCTGCGGTCAGGGGGACCGCCCGCGGCGGCCGACGGGCAGGTACCCCTCTCCCAGGTGTACGCGGGCGACCCCGCCCCCCTCGCGTTCCGCATCGACAAGGTGTCCGCCAGGCTGCGTGCCCCCGAGCGGAGGGTCGCCGCCTCCATCGCCCACCTCGGGATCGCGGCCCGGCTCTGGTCGGTGGCGCTCGGGGCCGCAGCCCTGAACGACGAGGTCCCCGACCTCGCCGCCGACGCGCTGCACTGGGACCCGGACGGCAGCAGCCCCGACGACCTCTGGCTCGTGTCCGAGCGGCCTGCTCTGCCCGCGACCGCCGAGACGCTGCGCGAGACGATCCAGTACGGCCACCTCGTGCCCCTCGCGGCCGCGTTCCGCCGGGACGGGAACATCTCGCCGCAGCTCCTGTGGGGCAACGTCGGCTCGGCGCTGGCCGCGGCCGTCTCGCAGCTCCGTTCGTGGGCCCGGGACGCGGAGCGGCCCGAGGTCGGCAAGCGGGCCGCCGTGATCGCCCACGAACTGTTCGCGCACCCCGACCTCCGCTCCACGGGCGCGCTCAGGGCCGGAGCCTTCCGTCGCCACAGCTGCTGTCTCTACTACCGCTGCCCCGACGGCCGACTGTGCGGTGACTGCGTCTTCGACCGCCCGCCGAAGCCGAGCACGACGCGGTCTTCCCCGAAGCTCCTATCTGAGTGACCATCATGGAGTGAAGGTGGGGCTGCTTACACGCGAGTATCCGCCGGACGTCTACGGAGGCGCCGGTGTCCATGTGGAGTTCCTGGCGCGCGAGTTACGCCACCTCGTCGACGTCGAGGTGCACTGCTGGGGCGACGACGGAGCCAGCGCGGGAGCGGAGCACGGGGTCGTCCGGCACCCGGTGGGCGCCGGACTCGACGGCGCCAACGACGCCCTGCGCACCTTCTCCGTCGACCTGGCCATGACCGCCGCCCTCGAAGGGCGCGAAATCGTCCACTCGCACACCTGGTACGCCAACCTCGCCGGTCACCTCGCCAAACTCCTGTACGACGTCCCGCATGTGATGACCTGTCATTCGCTGGAGCCGTTGCGGCCGTGGAAGGCCGAACAACTCGGCGGCGGCTACGCTCTGTCGTCCTGGGCCGAGCGCAGCGCCGTCGAGTCGGCCGACGCGGTGATCGCGGTCTCCCGTGGCATGCGCACCGACATCCTCGACTGCTACCCGGCGCTCGACCCCTCCAAGGTCCGCGTCGTGCACAACGGCATCGACACCGACCTCTACCGACCCGCGCGCGACACCGCGGTACTGGAGCGCATCGGGATCGACCTCGAACGCCCCTACGTGCTCTTCGTGGGCCGTATCACCCGCCAGAAGGGCGTCCCGCACCTGCTGCGTGCCGCCCGCGCCCTCGATCCCGCCGCACAGCTCGTCCTGTGCGCCGGAGCGCCGGACACCCCGGAGATCGAGCGCGAGTTCCGGGAGCTGGTCGGCGAACTGGAGCGGGCCAGGGACGGTGTGTTCTGGATCCCCGAGATGCTGCCGCGCCCCGAAGTCGTACAACTCCTCACCCATGCGGCGGTGTTCGCATGCCCGTCGGTGTACGAGCCGCTCGGCATCGTCAACCTGGAGGCCATGGCGTGCGGCACCGCCGTCGTCGCCTCCTCGGTCGGCGGAATCCCGGAGGTCGTGGACGACGGAAGGACCGGGCTGCTCGTGCCGTACGACGCCGGGCGCGTCCAGCGGCATCCGGAGGAGTTCGAGGACGGGCTCACCGAGGCGCTGAACCGGGTGCTCGACGAGCCGGAGACGGCACGGAGGATGGGTGCGGCCGGGCGGGAGCGCGCGGTGCGTGAGTTCGGGTGGGACGCCGTGGCACGGCGGACCGCCGACGTGTACGCGGAGTTGGTCAAGTAACCCTGCTGGTTGACCCTTGGGAGCGGCGATGCGCGGTGGACCTTCGGTGCTCGGGATCGTACTGGCGGGCGGGGAGGGCAAACGGCTGATGCCGCTGACCGCCGACCGGGCGAAACCGGCGGTGACCTTCGGCGGCACGTACCGCCTCGTGGACTTCGTCCTGTCCAACCTCGTCAACGGCGACATCCTGCGCAACTGTGTCCTCACGCAGTACAAGTCGCACTCGCTGGACCGGCACGTCACCACGACCTGGCGGATGTCCAGTCTGCTCGGCAACTACGTCACCCCGGTGCCGGCCCAGCAGCGGCTCGGCCCGCGCTGGTACCTGGGCAGTGCGGACGCCATCCTGCAGTCGCTCAACCTCGTGCACGACGAACAGCCGGACTACATCGCGGTGTTCGGCGCCGACCACGTCTACCGGATGGACCCGCGGCAGATGCTCCAGCAGCACATCGACAGCGGTGCGGGCGTCACCGTCGCCGGGATAAGGGTGCCGCGCAAGGAAGCCCCGTCGTTCGGGATCATCACGCCCGGCTCGGACGGCCGCAGGGTCGAACAGTTCCTGGAGAAGCCGACCGATCCGCCGGGGCTGCCCGGCGACCCGCGCCGCGTGTACGCGTCGATGGGCAACTACATCTTCACCACGAAGGTCCTCGTCGACGCGCTCATCAGGGACGCCGAGGACGAGGACTCGGCCCACGACATGGGCGGCAGCATCCTGCCCCAGCTCACCGAGCGCGGCGCCGCCCAGGTCTACGACTTCGACGACAACCACGTCCCCGGCGAGACCGCCCGCGACCACGGCTACTGGCGCGACGTCGGCACCCTTGACACGTACTACGACGCCCACATGGACCTGGTCGCCGAACAGCCCGAGTTCAACCTCTACAACAGGCGGTGGCCGATCTACACCCACTTCGGGCAGCTGCCGCCCGCCCGGTTCTGCGCGGCGGGCATCGCGAGCGAGTCCATCGTCGGGCCGGGCTGCGTGATCAGCGGACAGGTCACCGGATCGGTGCTCTCGCCGGGCGTGGTCGTGGAGCCGGGCGCGGTCGTGCAGGGCTCCGTACTGCACGACAACGTGCGGATCGGCCGGGGCGCGGTCGTACGGGGCGCCATCCTCGACAAGAACGTGGACGTGCCGCCCGGAGCCACCATCGGGGTCAATCCCGAGCGCGACGCCGAGCTGTACACGGTCTCCAGGAACGGTGTGATCGCTCTCGGAAAGGGCCAGCAGGTCTCGTAACGCTGTGTGCCCGGACACCTCGTGGTTTGTCGCAGCCGCCCCTGCCTCCGTACGATTTCGCTTTTGAGGACTCAAGCAGGCGCCGGCAGGCTTGGGCGGGCGACACGTGAACGAGAGACGGCAGCGGCGATGACGGTGACAGAGGACAGCCCCGTGCACGGCGGCGACGAGCCGACCGGCCAGGACACCCCTGTGGAGTACGGCCCCGGGATCGACCCGGAGCGCATGGCCCTGTGCCTGGAGGTGCTCGCCGAGCTCGACACGCTCGACGTCGACCACCCCGATGCCATCGCCGTGCGCCGGGCCACCGCCGGCATCTACCGGACGGTGAAGCAGCGCCGCCGTCAGGAGCGCCGCGCCGCGAAGACCGCCAACGACAAGGCGGTCACCGAGGCCACCGCCACCGGTTCCGCCGTGCGCATCGATGACGAGACCGAGGGCCTCCTGCCGAAATCGGCCACCGAGGAGGGCCGGATCGCCGGGATACTCCAGCGGCCCCGCTCCTGCTACATCTGCAAGACCCGGTACGTCGAGGTCGACTACTTCTACCACCAGCTCTGCCAGCCCTGCGCCGCCCGGAACCGGGCCAAGCGCGACGCCCGCGCCGACCTCACCGGCAAGCGCGCCCTGCTCACCGGCGGGCGCGCAAAAATCGGCATGTACATCGCGCTCAGGCTGCTGCGCGACGGCGCGCACACCACCCTCACCACCCGCTTTCCCAAGGACGCCATCCGCCGCTTCAAGGCGATGGAGGACTCGGCGGACTGGATGCACCGCCTGGAGGTCGTCGGCATCGACCTGCGCGACCCCGCGCAGGCCGTCGAACTCGCGGGACGCGTCACCGAGGCGGGCCCGCTGGACATCCTGATCAACAACGCCACCCAGACCGTACGCCGCCTGCCCTCCGCGTACGCGGCCCTGGTCGACGGCGAGAACGCCCCGCTGCCCCCCGGCGAGCTGCCCGCCCACCAGGTCATCGGCGCGTTCAACTCCGGCGCCGTCGACGGTCTCGCCGCCCTGCCCCTGGGCGTCAGCGGCCTCGACGCGCAGCAGGTCGCGGATCTGGCCCTCGTCGCGGGCAACGCCAGTGTGGAGCGGCACCGCGACGGCAGCGCCATCGACGCGGGCGGTCTGGTGCCCGACGTCGTCGACACCAACACCTGGGTGCAGACCATCGAGCAGATCTCCCCGGTGGAACTGCTGGAAACCCAGCTGTGCAACTACACCTCGCCCTTCATCCTCATCAGCCAACTCCGGCCGGCGATGGCGGAGGCCGCGAAGAAGGCGGACAGCGGGCGCGCCCACATCGTCAACGTCTCCGCGATGGAGGGCGTGTTCGGCCGCGGCTACAAGGGCGCCGGACACCCCAACACCAACGCCGCCAAGGCCGCCATGAACATGGTCACCCGGACCAGCGCCCAGGAGATGTTCCAGACCGACGGCATCCTCATGACCTCCGTCGACACCGGCTGGATCACCGACGAGCGCCCGCACTTCGACAAGCTGCGCCTCGCCGAGGAAGGCTTCCACGCCCCGCTCGACCTGGTCGACGGCGCGGCACGCGTGTACGACCCGGTGGTGCGCGGCGAGGCCGGCGAGGACCTCTACGGGGTCTTCCTCAAGGACTACGCGCCCGCCGGCTGGTAGCGCCCGCGCCCGCGGATCCCGTCGCGCCGGAGGGGGCTCGACGGGTGTCCCGGGACCCCTGGGAAACGAGTGCCGTGCGCAGTCCGGCGCACCTGAGGCCGAAAGTCGACGGAATCCATCGAGCGCGCGGGCGCTCATATGGGTAGTCTGTTCGTCACGGACAGAGCAACACCCTCGGCCCGTACCCGGAAGCGGCCCACCACCACGGCCGCTTCCGATCGAGTAACACCGGCGCCACCGTGACCGAAGATCCGTTTTCTTCCCGCCCTCGGGCGGTCCGGCGGCCCTGCCGAGGGCGGCGCGGAACCGTCCGACGGGTTACGCGACCCCAAGGAGTGCGCGGTGACACCAAAGATGGCCGAACAGGATCAACGACGGTCGGAGCGTTCGACGACGTACAAGGCCGGTGCCGAAGGCCGGGCGGGCACGCCCAAGGAGATCGGCAACCTGGAGGTGTGGGCCAGGTCCGCCCCGATCCGGCTCGCCGGATACGAGGACGACCTGGCGGAGTCGCACATCCTGCCCGGCGTCGACTGATCCGCGCCCCGGTCCGGCCGGCCCACCCCGCCGGCCGGACCCGACCGTACGGGCCGCACCCCCCGGAGCCCCGGGGGGTGCGGCCCGTACGTGTCCCGGCTGGCCGAGCCGTCGTGGAGAGCGGACCCAGCGCCTCCGCACGGGCCCCGTGCGGGAGCGCTGAGCCGAGAGCGAATCCGCTGGCGCCCGGCCGCGGCCCGCGGGCAGGATGATCGACATGCCCACCACCCCCAGCGGTCGCACCGCATTCCACGACCTGTCCACCTTCCTGGCGACCCCGCGGGTGAACTCCCTCGCCCTGTCGCCCGACGGCAGTCGCCTCGTCGCCACCGTGCAGAGCCTCGACGGGGAGGGGACGGCATACGTTTCCGGCCTCTGGGAGATCGACCCGGCGGGGAAGCGCGAGCCGCACCGGCTGACCCGGTCCGTGAAGGGCGAGTCCGCGCCCGCGTTCGCCGCCGACGGCACGCTGTTCTTCCTGTCCGGCCGGGAGAACACCGACCCCGCCGCGGCCCGGGCCGAGAACGAGGACGGTGCCACGCTGTGGGCGTTGCCCGAGCGCGGCGAGGCCGTGCAGGTCGCCCGCCACCACGGTGGGATCTCCGGGTACGCGCTCGCGGCCCGCGGCGCGGCCCTCGCCTGCGCGGCACCGTTGCTGCCGGGGGCGGCCGACGCGGAAGCGCACGCCGAGCGCAGCAAGGAGCGTGAGGAAGCGAAGGTCACGGCCGTGCTGTACGAGGCCGGGCCGACCCGGTTCTGGGACCACGACCTGGGACCCGCCGAACCGCACGTCTTCGTGCGGCGCCTCGCGGACGACGGGGTGACGGCCGAGGGGGCGACGGTCGACGCGGGGAGCATGGGCGCCATCGGCGATACGGCGCCGGCCCTGTCGCCCGACGGCTCCCGGGTCGCCCTCGTCCGTTTCGTCCCCGGGAAGGTGCCCGACGGCAACCGGATGGCCCTGGTCGTCGCCGACGCGGCCACCGGCGAGGAACTGCACGTCCTCGACCACCTCGGGCACGACTACCACCAGGCGGTGTTCAGCGCCGACGGGCGTTCCCTCGTCTGCGCGCGGCAGCTCAAGGAGACGTACGAGACGCCGTACGACATGACCCTCGTGCGCGTCGACGTGACTTCGGGCGAGGCGACCGACCTGTTGCCGGACTTCGACAACTGGCCCTCCTCGATCGCCGTTTCACCGGTCGAGGGCGACGCGACGGTGTGGTTCACCGCCGACGAGCTCGGCCGTGCCCCGATCTTCCGACGTGACCCGGACGGCACCGTCACCCGGCTCACCGCCCACGGTGCGTACGCCTCGGTGCAGGTCGCCCCGGACGCGTCCACCCTGTACGCCCTGCGCACCGACATCGACGCGGCGCCCGCCCCGGTGCGGCTGGCGGCGGCGGGCGCGGACCAGAGTCCGGAGGCGCTCAGGGCGCCGGGGACGATCGACGCGTTCCCCGGGACGCTGACCGAGGTGCACACCGCGGGCGACGACGGCTTCCCGCTCCGCGGATGGCTCGCCGTGCCGGAGGGCGCGTCACCGGACGCGCCGGCACCGCTCCTGGTGTTCGTGCACGGCGGCCCGCAGGGCACCTGGAACGCCTGGACCTGGCGCTGGAACCCCTGGCCGTTCGTCGCCCGGGGCTACGCGGTGCTGATGCCGGACCCGGCGCTGTCCACCGGCTACGGGCAGCAGATGCACGAGCGGGGCTGGGGGCAGTGGGGCGGGCAGCCGTACGAGGACCTGATGCGGCTCACCGACACCACCACGGAGCGGCCCGACATCGACGGGACACGGACGGGGCTGGCGGGCGGCTCCTACGGCGGCTACATGGCCAACCGCGTCGCCACCCGCACCGACCGCTTCAAGGGCATCGTGTCCCACGCCGGGCTGTGGGACCTGCGTTCCTTCCAGGGAGACACCGACGCGTCGTGGTTCTTCCGGCGCATCTTCGGCGATCCGCTCGCCCGGCCGCAGCGGTACGAGGAGAACTCGCCGGCGTTGGCCGTGGAACAGGTGCGCACGCCGATGCTGGTGGTGCACGGGGCGAAGGACTACCGGGTACCGGTGGGACAGGCGATGGCGCTCTTCCAGGACCTGCAGCGGTGCGAGGTGCCGGTGAGGTTCCTGTACTTCCCGGACGAGAACCACTGGGTGCTGAAGCCGAGGCACGCGCAGCTCTGGTACGAGACGGTGCTGAACTTCTTCGACGAGCGGGTGCTGGGAAAGGAATGGGTGCGGCCGGGACTGGTGTAGGAGCCGCCCCGGCGGCGGACCGCCGACCGGGACGGCCGTAGGGACCGCCCCCGGCCGGCGGAGTGTGGCGGGACGCCCCGGCGCCCCGTCGGCGCTTTCGTCCGCCGCCCGCTACAACTGTGCCGTGCGGGCCCAGGGCCTGCGGGTTTCGATGCGGGCGGCGAGCGCGAGCAGGCGGTACTCGCCGCCCGGCCGGGTGACCAGTTGCACCGCGCAGGGCGCGGCCGATCCGGGGAGGGTGCCCAGCGGGAGCGTGAGGGCGGGCCAGCCCGCCAGGTTCCACGGAGGAGTGGTCGGCGCGTACGCCGTGTTGACCGCGACGTTGCGCAGCCAGCCGCGCTCGTGCCACGGCGCGGCGGCCGGGCCCCGCCGGGCCAGCGCGGGCATGACCAGGACGTCGTACCGTTCGAAGAACGGGGTGAGGCGACGGCGCAGCAGTTCCCGGTGGTCGGCCCGCAGGAGGGGCGTGCGGGCGAGGAGGCGGCCGACGGCGGCGTGCCGCCGGGTGCGCGCCGCGAGCAGCTCCGGGTCCAGGCCCGCCGCGTCCTTGGCGGTGCCGGCCGTCCAGCGGGCCAACGCGGTGGAGGAGAGGGACAGCGGGTACGGCGGGTCGTCGTGCCGCACCCGGTGGCCGTCGTCGACCAGGAGGCGGGCCGCCGCACGTACCGCGTCGGCGTACGGGCGGGTGATCGGGATGCCTGTGAGCGGCGAGCGGGCGGAGGCGGCGATGCGCAGACCGGTCGTGTCCGCGGCGCCCTCCGGGGCCTCCTCTCCCGCGAGCACCGCGAAGAGCAGGCGGGCGTCCTCGGAGGTGGTGGCGAGCGGGCCGTTCTCCGCCATGCCGTACCAGTCGCCGTCGCCGATCCCGGCGGGCACCCGGCCGTAACCCGGCTTGAGGCCGATCACCCCGCAGTTCGCGGCCGGTATGCGCAGCGAGCCCATGCCGTCGTTGCCGAGCGCGACGGGCACCATGCCGGCCGCGACGGCCGCCGCGCTGCCCCCGGAGGAGCCGCCCGCCGTGCGGGAGAGATCCCACGGGTTGCGGGCGATGCCGTGCACTCCGTCGGTCGTGCCGAAGACGCACAACTCCGGGACATGGGTCAGGCCGACGACGAGCGCCCCGGCGGCCCGCAGCCGGGCCACGGTCTCGTGGTCGGCCTCGGCGGGCGCGGAGGAAGTGGCAGCGGTTCCGACGCGCGTCGATTCGCCGCGTACCGCAAGGTTGTCCTTGACCGCCAACGGCACTCCGGCGAGCGGGAGCCGGCCCAGGTCGGGACGGTCGGCGAGCGCGTCGGCCTCGGCGAGGGCCCGAGCGGCGCGTACGACGCGGAAGGCGCCGACCCGCGAATCCAGCGCCTCGATGCGGGCGAGCGAGGCCAGCACCGCCTCACGCGGGGCGAGCGTCCCGGCGCGGACGGCGGCGGCGACCGCGCCGGCCGTGTCCGGGGCACGGACGGCGGAGGTGAGGGCAGCGGCGGAAGGGACCCCGGCGGGAGTCGCGGCATCAGTCATGCGGCTCACTGTGCCCGGCGGAAGCGCGGCCGTCGAGGGCCCGCCACCCGGTGCCGACGCGTCCGGGGGGACCGCGTCCGGTTGCGGCGGTCCCGAATGTGCGGCAGACATAGAAGAGCAATGCCGACAAAACGCATGTACCGACGAACCGGTGAGCATCCAGAGCGAGGACGGGAGAGCCGCGTGCACGCGACCACGCGCCGCCACACGGTGGCGGCGGCTGCGCAGGCGCCGTCCCTCGGGCTGCAGGCCGGCGGCTGCGGGCACTCGCGGACCGGACCGGCGGCCATCAACGCGGCGACCGGCCAGGACCTGCCGCCCCAGCCGGATTCCGGCACTCAGCCCGGACCGGACGGTGGCTGAGCCTTCCGACGGCGCACGGCGCCCGGCGGCCGGGGACGCGCGGAGCGAAGCCGCCGGGGCGGCCCCGGACGGTCCCACCGACGGCGCACGGAGCGACGGTCCCACCGAGGGCGCACGGAGCGACGGTCCCACCGAGGGCGCACGGAGCGACGGTCCCACCGAGGGCGCACGGAGCGGAGCTGCCGTGCAGCCCCGGGACGGGGACGGCACGCACGTCCGCGCCGTGGCCGAGGACGTACCGGACGGGCCGGGTGCGGCGGAGTGGCCCGTACGTCCCGAGCTGGGGCTCGCGCTCAACCGGATGGGGATCTTCGACTGGGACCTCGACCAGGCGCACCTGCACCTCGATCCCTCCGCTGCCGAGGTGTTCGGCCTCGCACCCGAGGAGTTCGACGGCAACCCCCTCACCCTGGCGTCCCGGGTCGCGCGCGGCGAGGGCGAACGGATGGACCGCATCGTCGCGCAGGCGCTGAAGAGCGGCGAGTCCTCCTACGGCGCGTACTTCCGGGTACGCCGCCGGGACGGCTCGCTGCGCTGGGCACACACCCAGGGCTCGGTGCGGCGCGACGCCTCCGGCCGCCCGTACCGGATCATCGGCGTCGTCCGGGACGCCACCCAGGAGATGGGCGACTTCGCCGACCGCAGCGCGCACGACACGGGCGCGCGGGGCGGCACCGGCGTCGTCGCGTCCACCACGGCGGCGCTCGCGCACGCCCGCAGCGTCCGCGACGTCATCGACGTGCTCAGGGACACCCACGAACTCGGCGGATTCGAGTCGTCGTCCCTCGTGATGGGGCTCGTCGAAGCGGGACGCATCCACCTGGTGGCCGAGGGCCCCGAGTTCATGCCCGGTTCCCGGCACACCCGCATCGACGACCCCGGGTGGCCGATGAGCGAAGTGGTGCGGACGCTGAGGCCCCGGTTCATCGAGTCCGCCGAGGACTTCGCCGCCCTCTACCCGCGCCTGTGGGACCACGTCCGCAAGTTCGGGGTCACCTCGGCGGCGTATCTGCCGCTGATCGCCCAGGCCAGGCCCGTCGGCGCGCTCGGCCTGCTGTACAGCGGGCGCACCAGCTTCGGTTCGGACGAACGCAACCTCCTCATCGCCCTGAGCAGCAGCATCGCGCAGAGCCTCAAACGGGCGATGCTCTACGAGCAGGAGAAGGACCTCGCCGAGGGCCTCCAGCAGTCGATGCTGCCGAGCCGGGTCCCCGCGGTGCCCGGGGCGCAGATCGCCGTCCGCTACCGCTCGGCCCGCGACGGGCAGGACGTCGGGGGCGACTGGTACGACGTGATCCCGCTGCCGGGCGGCCGGGTCGGCGCCGTCATCGGCGACGTCCAGGGACACGACACGCACGCCGCGGCGGTGATGGGCCAGCTGCGGATCGCGCTGCGCGCCTACGCAGCCGAAGGGCACGCCCCCGCGACCGTGATGGCCCGCGCCTCGCTCTTCCTGTACGAACTCGACACCGACCGCTTCGCCACCTGCACGTACGCCGAGATCGACCTGACGACGGGAGTAGTCCAGCTCGTACGGGCCGGGCACACGCACCCGCTGCTGCGGCTGACGGACGGCTCCTGCTGCCGGATGGACGTGGAGGGCGGACTGCCGCTCGGGCTGTCCGCCCAGTTCGGACAGCTCGAATACCCCGTCACCACCAAGGAGTTGGACCCGGGGCAGACCTTGCTGCTCTACACCGACGGCCTGGTGGAACAGCCCGGCAGCGACCTCGACGAAGGACTGTCCGCACTCGCCGACCTGGTCCACCGGGGCCCCGACGACCTCCAGCGGCTCGCCGACCGCCTGTGCGGAGCCGTCGACGAACGCGGCGGCGAGGACGACGTGGCGCTGCTGCTCCTGCGGCGCCGCACGGCCGCCGACGCGCCCCGCGCGGGCGGCCGGCTGCAGCAGCACGTCGCGCCGAACGACCCCGAGGCGCTGTCGTCGGCGCGGCACATGATCCGGGCCGCCGTCCGGGCCTGGGGCGCGGAGGGCCGCGCCGACGAGATCGAACTCGTCGCCGACGAACTCATGGTGAACGCCCTCATGCACACGGACGGCGGCGCGATCCTGTCGCTGCGCATGCTGACCGCGCCCGAGCGCAGGCTGCGCGTCGAGGTGGCGGACGCCTCCAGCGCCCTGCCGCGCCGCAGGGAGGCGGGCGAGGCGGCGGTCTCCGGGCGCGGGCTGCTCCTGGTGGACCGGCTGGCGGACGTGTGGGGAGTCGACCCGAGAGGCGCGGGCAAGGTGCTGTGGTGCGAGTTCGCGGTACCGCCCCACGAGCCGCAGGACCCCTGAACGTGCTCCGTCGGACTCCGGAAGGTGCGGCGGGGACTCCGGGAGGTGCTTTGCAGGACTTCGGGAGGTGTGGTGGGGGACTCCGGAAGGTGCTCCGCGGGACTCCGGGACGTGCGGAGGGCGTAGGAACGCCAACACAACGGGCCGAGGCGGCGCAGGGGCAGTTGCGGTGCGGTGAGCGGGCCGGGGCGGAGCATTTCCCGCTGGCACCCCGCTGACGCCCCGGTGCGTACCGGCGGCGGGGGTCGGCCCGTGACGGGCCGGTCACCGCCGGGCCGGCCACCGCGGCAGGCACCCACCCGCGGGCCCCGTCGTACCGTATGCCCATGCTCCGCGTACTCGCCGTCGACGACGAAAAGCCCGCCCTGGAGGAACTCCTCTACTTCCTCCGCGCCGACCCCCGCGTCCACAGCGCCGAAGGAGCCACCGACGCCACCGAGGCCCTGCTCCGGATCAACCGGGCCCTCGACGCGGGCCCCGACGGCGAGGACGCCATCGACGTCGTCTTCCTCGACATCCACATGGCCGGTCTCACCGGTCTCGACGTCGCCCGCCTCCTCGCCGGCTTCGCCCGGCCCCCGCTCATCGTCTTCGTCACCGCCCATGAGGGATTCGCGGTCCAGGCCTTCGACCTCAAGGCCGTCGACTACGTCCTCAAGCCCGTCCGGCGCGAGCGGCTCGCGGAAGCGGTCCGGCGCGTGGCCGAGGGCGCCGCGAGCTCCCGCGAGATCCCGCCGGGCAGGGACCGCGGCAGCAGCGCGACGGCCCAGGACCAGATCCCGGTCGAACTCGGCGGCATCACCCGCTTCGTCCCCGTCGCCGACATCGCCTACGCCGAGGCGCACGGTGACTACGCCCGCCTCCACACGGTGCCGCCCGCCAACGCCGGCGCCGGTCACCTGGTGCGCATCCCGCTCTCCACCCTGGAGGAACGCTGGGCCTCCCGCGGCTTCGTCCGCATCCACCGGCGTCACCTCGTCGCCCTCGACCGCATCGAGGAACTCCGCCTCGACGCGGGCACCACCACCGTCCGGGTCGCCGGCACCGAACTCGTCGTGAGCCGCCGGCACGCCCGCGAACTGCGCGACCTGCTGATGCGCCAGGCCGGCCGACGGTAGGGGACGCGGTCCGGGGCGAGGACGTGCGACCGTCCGGCGCGCCGGGCCCGCCGTTCGCCGACGGAGGTCCGCCGCACGGCGACCGGCGACCGTTCCATCCGCCGACCACGCCCGGTGCCCCCTACCCTGACCCTGAACCGGAGGGTGAGACATGGAGAAGGTGAGCCGGCTGACCGAAGTGGAAGCGCTGCTCGTGGAACTGCACGAACTGCGCGCGCTGCCCGGCATCCGCCCCTCCGCCCCGCATGAGCTCGATGCGCTCCTCACCCGCGTCAGGAGCGCCGCGGCCCGGTGGGCCGACCTCCTCTACGAGGTGCAGGAATCCGCGCGACTGTGCGCGACCCCCCGCACCGCCGCCGCCCTGGAAGTCGCGTTCCGGCGGGCCGAGGAGTCGTACGTGGAACTGGAGATCGCCCTCGGCGAAGCGAGCCGCAGCTGAACCCGGACCTACCCCGGACCGGTGTCGCTGCGTAGAATCCAGCCTCCGTACGGGGGCCGGCACGAGAACCGCCCCGCCGCCAGCGAACGACCCCGGAGCGCACCCCCATGCCCACCGCCCCGCGCCCCCGCCGTGAGACCGTGACCGGAGTGCCCCGGGGAATTCACGGCGGTCAGGGGATGCGCGGGTCCCGAGCCCCCGGGCACGCCCCCGCCCGCTCCGAGATCAGCGAGCAGACGACCCTCGGCGCCACCTACGTCCGCTCCCTGATGCGCAGCCAGCTGCGCACCGCACTCCTCGGGCTCGGGGCGCTCGCCCTGCTGATCGGCACCCTGCCCCTGCTCTTCCTGCTGCCGCGCGTCCTCACCGGGGCCTCGCTGCCCGTCTCCGGGCCGTTCGTCTGGGCCGCGCTGGGCGTCGTCGCCTACCCGGTCATGTGGCTGATCGCCCGCTGGTACGTGCACCGGGCCGAACGCAACGAGCGCGACTTCCGCGGTCTCGTCGAAGGCCGCTGACGGAACCCCATGAACCACGCGTACTCCGTCGCGGCGGTCACCGTCGTCGTCCTCGTCACCCTGCTGATCGGCGCGCTCGGCCTGCGGATATCCCGCACCACCTCCGACTTCTACGTCGCCTCGCGCACCGTCGGCCCCCGCCTCAACGCCGCCGCCATCAGCGGGGAGTACCTCTCCGCCGCCTCCTTCCTCGGCGTGGCGGGACTGGTCCTCCTCCAGGGGCCCGAGATGCTCTGGTACCCGGTCGGGTACACCGCCGGATACCTCGTGCTGCTGCTCTTCGTCGCCGCCCCACTGCGCCGCTCCGGCGCGTACACACTCTCCGACTTCGCCGAGGCCAGGCTCGAATCGACCCAGGTCAGACGCCTCGCCAGCCTCTTCGTTGTGGGCATCGGCTGGCTGTACCTGCTGCCCCAGCTCCAGGGCGCGGGGCTGACCCTGGAGATCCTCACCGGAGCGCCCGGCTGGGTCGGCGGGCTGGTGGTGGCCGTGGTCGTCACCGGGGCCGTCGCCGCCGGGGGCATGCGCAGCATCACCTTCGTCCAGGCCTTCCAGTACTGGCTCAAACTGACCGCGCTGCTCGTTCCCGCTCTCTTCCTGCTCGCCGCCTGGTGCGGGGACGACGCACCCCGCGCACGGTTCGACGCCCCCGCCACGTTCCGCGAGCACACCTCCGTGCGGTTCCAGGAGACCGTGCGCATCGACCTCGACCAGCCGCTCACCGTCGCCGTGTCCGGCACGGTCGACGGCCGGGCCTACGAGGGGGTCCACGACGTCGCGCTCGCCCCCGGCCCGCACCGCGTCACCGGCGGCACCGTCCTGCGCTTCCCGGCCGGCGCCGCCGTACCGGAGAAGAGCGCCGAGCAGGGCGACGAACGGGCCACGGGCTCCTCCACGTGGGCCCACCCGCTCGCCGACAGCCGCGAGGAGCACCCGCTCTACGCCACGTACGGACTGGTCCTCGCCACCTTTCTCGGCACCATGGGGCTCCCGCACGTCGCCGTCCGCTTCTACACGAGCCCGAACGGAAGAGCCGCCCGCCGCACCACCCTCGTCGTCCTCGGACTCATCGGCGCCTTCTACCTGCTGCCACCGGTCTACGGAGTGCTCGGGAGGATCTACGCACCGGAACTCGCCCTCACCGGGGATGCGGACGCGGCCGTGCTCGTCCTCCCCGAACGCGTCCTGGGAGGCGTACTGGGCGACCTGTTGGGGGCGCTGCTCGCGGGCGGTGCCTTCGCCGCGTTCCTGTCCACCGCGTCCGGAGTGACCATGGCGGTGGCCGGGGTGCTCACCCAGGACGTCCTCCCGGCGCGTGGCGTACGGCACTTCCGGCTGGCCACCGTGCTCGCGATCGCCGTTCCGCTCGCGGTGAGCACCGTCGTGGCCAACGTGCCGGTCGCGGACGCCGTCGGGCTCGCCTTCGCGGTGTCCGCGTCGTCGTTCTGCCCCCTGCTGGTGCTGGGCATCTGGTGGCGCGGACTCACCCCGCCCGGTGCGGTGGTGGGCCTGGTCGTCGGGGGAGGGGCCGCGCTGACGGCGGTCATGGCGACCAGAGGGGGACTCTCCGCCTCGGGTTGGACGCACACTCTGCTCGCCTGGCCCGCGGTGTGGTCCGTGCCGCTCGGCTTCCTGACGATGGTGGCCGTCTCCCTCGCCACCCGCGACCGGATACCCGGGGGGACCGCCGCCATCCTGGCCCGCCTGCACCTGCCCGAGGAACTGACCGACACCCCCAAGGGAGCGGCCGAGCAGTGACCGTCATGGAGATCGCCGCTCTCGCCGCCGCCGGGGCACTGCTCCTCGCCGCGGGCGCCGCTCTCGGCCGTCTCACCGCGCGCGGCGGCGGGAAGGACCTCGACCTCGGCACTCCGGTCGAGCGCGCCACCTTCCTCACCCTGCACACCGCGTCCCTCGCCGCGCCCCCGCTCCGCGCCGGACTCACCGAGGACACCGCCCGCAAGGCCGCCCGCCGGCTGCGCTCCCTCCTCGGCACCGAGACCCTCTGCCTCACGAGCCGCACCGCCGTCCTCGCCTGGGACGGCCCCGGTGCGGACCACCACCAGGAGAAGGTGATGCTCAAGGTCGCCGAGATGCTCGACGCGGGGCGCAGCCAGAGCGTCCACACCGACTGCGACGACCCGGCGTGCCCCCTGCGCTGGGCGGTCATCGCGCCGCTCACCGGCGAGGACGGCGTGCTCGGGGCCCTCGTCGCCTACGGCTCGCGCGAGTCGGCCGTCCTCGTCCGGGCCGCCACCGAGGTGGCCCGCTGGGTCTCCGTGCAGCTGGAACTCGCCGAGCTGGACCGTTCCCGCACCCGCATCGTCGAGGCGGAGATCCGCGCCCTGCGCGCCCAGATCTCCCCGCACTTCATCTTCAACTCCCTCGCCGCCATCGCCTCGTTCGTCCGAACCGACCCCGAGCGGGCCCGCGAACTCCTGCTGGAGTTCGCGGACTTCACCCGCTACTCGTTCCGCAGGCACGGCGACTTCACTCAGCTCGCCGACGAGCTCCGCTGCATCGAGCAGTACTTGGCGCTCGCCGGGGCGCGCTTCGGCGACCGGCTCAAGGTGACGCTTCGGATCGCCCCCGAGGTGCTGCCCGTCTCCCTGCCCTTCCTGGTGCTGCAACCTCTCGTGGAGAACGCCGTCAAGCACGGCCTGGAGGACTCCCGCGAGGACTGCCGGATCACCCTCGCCGCCCGGGACGCGGGCGCCGAGGCGATCGTCACCATCGAGGACGACGGCGTCGGGATGGAACCCGACAGGCTGCGGCGCATTCTCGCCGGACAGGAACCCGCCACCGCCGGCATCGGCCTGTCCAACGTCGACGAGCGGCTGCGCCAGGTGTACGGCGACGACTACGGCCTGGTCATCGAGACGGGCGTCGGCGCGGGCATGAAGATCACCGTCAGGCTGCCCAAGTACCGCGCGGGCGTGCACAGTTCGCCGCACACGCGGGGCTGAGACGCGGGCATCCGGTCGGAAGGGCAGGGTCGGGCGGTCCGGTCAGAACAGATGGACGGACAGGTGTCCCAGCGGCAGCCCCAGCTGCCACGCCGGAAGCCAGACCTGCGTGCTCTCGTCCACCCGGTCCAGACCGTCGACGCCGTCCAGCAGATCCGGGTCCACCGCCTCCTCGCCCTCGACGCCCGTGCCGCCGAGGTCCGCGGCCAGCAGCTCCGTGGAGGCCAGCCAGCGCCAGGACGCCCGCGCCAGTTCCAGGTCGGGCCCCGCTTCGCCGCGGCGGGCCGCGAAGCGCTCCCGTACCCACCGCTCCCACGGATGGCCGTAGGCCGTCAGCGAGAGCCACTCGTCGAGTTGGGAGATCACTCCCACTCCGGACAGCTCGTCCGTGGAGTCCGACAGGTAGACGGTCAGCGCGAGGGCCTCCCGGCCCGCGCGGAACTCCAGCGTGCCGGGGGGGATCAACTGCCCCGTGCGCAGCAGCTCGTCGGCGATGTACTCGGCGTACAGCCATGCCATGGGTACGGCAAGGCTGCTTCCGCCGGTGCCATTGGCGCTCTCGGGCAGCACAGCATTCCACCTTCTCCGGTCGTGCTTCCGGTGTGCGGGGCTCCGGACTCGGGCCCCCGGCGAAGAGCTTTCACGCTGCGAGGGGTTTGGCGGGGCATCTTTACCGAACTTGACGCCGCGCTTTCGAAATCGTCGCGCCTTCGCCGTGGCGCGGGAGGAGGGGGTGTACGAACGGTGCGGGTGTGACGCACGGGTTGACGCGCGCGGCGGCTCCGGGGCTCATGCGGCGCCGCGTCCGGTGCGCCTTCCCGCGCCGTCCTCGTACCCCGGGAGCACGCCGCGCAGTGCCCGGAGTGCGTAGTACGTACGGGACTTGACGGTTCCTTCCGGAATGCCCAGCTCGTTCGAGGTCTCCGCCACCGAGCGTCCCCGGAAGTACACCTGCACCAGAACCTCGCGGTGCTCGGTGCGCAGTGCCCGTACCGCCTCCCGCACGTCGAGTCCGGTGACCGAGCGCTCCGCGAGGTCCTCCGGGGCCGCGGAGTGGGCCAGCACCTCCGCGCCGACCTCGTTCGGCCGGGACCGGCGGGCGCGGCGGGCGTCGATCGCGAGCCGTCGGGCGACGGTGAACAGCCAGGGCCGCATCGACTCGTGGTCGCCGTCCAGCGCCTCCGGATGCTGCCAGGCCCGTACGAGCGTCTCCTGCACGAGGTCCTCGGCGCGCTGCCGGTCGCCGTGGGTGAGGCCGACGAGGAAGCCGAAGAGCGCGGTGCCGTGCTCCTGCTGGAGAGCGGCCAGGGCGCGTTCGTCGGTGCGCGGGGCGAGGGGGAGGGCGGTGGTCACCGTGGACGCTCCTTCGGGCGGGCGGGGGCTTCGAGGACGTGCGGCCGGGCGCGGGTGCGGCAGCCGCAGGGTGCGGACGGCGGGCCCGGCCGGGCGGTGACGGCGATCACAGCCGGGCCGAGTTCAGGGGAGAAGATAACCGTCCGTTCCGGGCCCCGCTGGCGGGCGGTGTCCGCCGTGCGAACAGGCGGCCGGTGCGTGCGACGAACGGTCGAGCGGTGCGACGAACGGCGCGGCGAGCGGTCGGCCGCCATGAGAGCCGTGCGTGGGTGTGCGCGGGCCGCGCGCGTGACCGCGAAAGGGTCGTTCGGGCGCACTTGTCGGTTAATCACATAAATGTTCTTGACTTCTCCCTCGTTCCCGGATGGATTCTCCGTGCGCGTATCCGGCGCGTGTTCGAGACGTGTCCACCGAGGAAAGCCGGTCCGATGACGAAGCGCACTGCGAACCCGGGGCGGCACACAGCCGGTCGGTACGCGAAGAGCCGATACGGAAAGAGCCGGTACGGCACGGCGGTCGCGGCCGCACTGCTGCTCACCGCCGCGACCGCCTGTACCGCCGGACCGGACGAGGCCGCCCCGAAGCCCGTCGGCTCCGCCGTTCCGAAGGCCGGCGCCCCCGAGACCCCGCGGCGCGGGTTCACCCTCGTCGCCTCCGGCGACGTCCTCCCGCACGACTCGATCATCCGTCAGGCCCGCAGCGACGCGGGCGGCGACGGCTACGACTTCAAGCCGATGCTCGCGGGCGTCAAGCCGGTGATCTCGCGGGCCGACCTGGCGATCTGTCACATGGAGACGGTGTACGGCGACGAGGACGGCCCCTACAGCGGATACCCGGCGTTCGTCTCCCCGCCCCAGGTGGCCGCCGCCCTCAAGGCCACCGGCTACGACTCCTGTTCCACCGCCTCCAACCACACCCTGGACGCGGGCCGTGCCGGAATCCGCCGCACCCTCGACGCCTTCGACCGGGCCGGCCTCGCCCACGCGGGCTCCGCCCGCACCGCCCGGGAGGCCGCCCGTCCCACCCTCCTGACGGCGGGCACAGCCAAGGTCGCCACACTCGCCTACACCTACGGCACGAACGGCTACCCGCTGCCGGACGGTCAGCCGTGGGCCGTCAACCTCATCGACAAGGACAGGATCCTCGCGGACGCCCGCGCCGCCCGCAGGGCCGGAGCCGACGTGGTCGTCGTCTCCCTGCACTGGGGCACCGAGTGGCAGGAAACCCCCGACGCCGACCAGCTCTCCCTCGGCCGCGCGCTCACCGCATCGGCCACCGGTGGACGCAAGGACGTCGATCTCATCCTGGGAACACATGCCCACGTCCCGCAGCCCTACGAGAAGGTGAACGGCACCTACATCGTCTACGGCATGGGCGACCAGATCGCCGGCGCCATGGTCAACCACTCCGGAGCCGTGGACGACCGGGGCAACATGAGCTCCATCGGCCGCTTCACCTTCGCGCCGCCGACCGGCCCCGGCAAGGGATGGGAGGTCGTGAAGGCGGAGTTCGTCCCGCAGTACTTCGACCTCGGATCCCACCGCGCCGTCAACATCGGGGCGCGGGACGGCGGCTACGAAGAGATCCGCGACCGGATCCGCCGCGTCGTGCTCAGTCGCGGCGCCGCCGCGTCCGGACTCACCATGGGGCACTGAACCGTCCCGGTCACGGCAAGGCCGGAGCAGGCCCTCCGGCCGAACCGTTGCCGCACGACCACGACCGGCCGTACCCCCGCCCGAGCGCTCACGGCACGACCGTGACCGGCCACCGGCCCGCCTTCACCAGCCGGACCGCCACCGAGCCCACGAACCTGTGCCCCGCCGACTCCGAGGCGCCCACCACCACCGCGTCCGCCGTCAACTCGTCGGCCGCCGTGACGAGCCCGTTGTACGGGTCGCCGCGGAAGGTGTGGAACTCCCAGCGCACGTCGAACATCCCCTTCACCCGCGCTGCCGCCCGCCGGATCTCGCCGATCAGGTCCTCGGCGATCTCGTCGGTGGTCCCGGCCACCGGGACGCCCAGCGCCGCGCCCGCGGGGATCAGCGGCTGTACGTACACCAGGGCGAGCAGCGCGTTCTGCCGGCGGGCCAGCCCCGCCGCGTACGAGGCCGCGCGCAGGGAGGACGAGGATCCGTCGATACCGGCGACGATCACCTTGGGTCCGTCGGTACCGCGTTCGAAGACGGGGCGCTGCTGTTCGGGCTGTTCGGTCACAGAGCGGAGGCTATCCCCTGGGAGACACGCCCGCCGAAACGCGTCGGGCGGCCGTCCCCAGCGGGGCCACACCGCGCCTGTACGCAGGTGGAGGGCCCGACCCGGGAGGCGTAGGGGCGCGGTGCTCCCTAGAGTTTCCCCATGAGTGTCAGCGTGGAGGAGACTCCCACCAGCCGCAACCGCTTCCTCAGCCGGGTGCCCGACGGATTCGCGACCTTCTTCGGTCTGCTCGGTCTGTACTGTGCCCTGCTCGCGATCAGTCAGCCCCTGCGCAGACTGGTGAGGCCGTTCACCGAACTCCTGGAGTTCCTCACCGTTCCGGTGAGCGCGAACCTGGCGTACGCGGTGTTCTTCTTCCTGCTCGCCGCCGCCGTCGGGGCACGCAAGAAGATCGCCTGGTGGCTGGTGGTCGGATACCTCGGTCTGCTGCTCGTCAGCGACGTGCTCTGGACCATCCTGGAGGACTGGGAGGCGCTGGCCTCCACCGTGGTGTGCGCCGCGGCGCTGGTGGTGCTGATCCTCGCGCGCAAGGAGTTCTACGCCGCCTCCCGTCACGGCGCGGTGCGTCGCGCGGTGGGCGTGCTGGTGGCCTCGCTGGCGGCCGCGGTGCTCGTCGGCTGGGGACTCGTCTCCCTCTTCCCGGGAACGCTGGTGGCCGCCGACCGCCTCCCCTGGGTGATCGGCCGGGTCTTCGGCGGGGTGCTGTACGGGCAGTTCGACGGCCGGGGGCCGCGCTTCCTCTACTTCCTGTGCGGACTGCTCGGCGCGCTCGCCCTGCTGGCCGCCGCCGCGACCCTGTTCCGCTCGCAGCGCATGGAGTCCTCCCTGCACGGCGACGAGGAGCCCCGCATCCGGGCGCTGCTCGCCGCGTACGGGGCACAGGACTCCCTCGGGTACTTCGCCACCCGCCGCGACAAGGCCGTCGTCTTCGCTCCGAACGGGAGGGCCGCCGTCACCTACCGCGTCGAGGCCGGTGTCTCCCTCGCCTCCGGCGACCCCGTCGGCGACAGGTCGGCCTGGCCGGCGGCCATCGAGGCATGGCTGGGCGTGGCCAAGCGGTACGCCTGGGCACCCGCCGTCATGGGCGCGTCCGAGGAGGGCGCCACCGCGTTCGCCCGCGCCGGCCTCAGCGCCATGCAACTCGGCGACGAAGCCATCCTCGACGTCACCTCCTTCGACCTGGACGGCCGCGACATGCGGGTCACCCGGCAGGCCGTCAACCGGGTCCGTCGTACCGGAGCCACCACCCGCATCCGCCGCCACTCCGCCCTCTCCGACGCCGAGATGGAGCAGATCATCGACCGCGCCGACGCCTGGCGCGGCACCGAGACCGAGCGCGGCTTCTCCATGGCGCTCGACCGGCTCGGCGACCCCGAGGACGGCGACTGCCTCCTCGTCGAGGCCTTCGACGCCGACGGCACGCTCATCGCCCTGCTGTCCTTCGTGCCCTGGGGCAGGGACGGCATCTCCCTGGACCTGATGCGCCGCGACCGGCAGGCGCCCAACGGCGTCATGGAGTTCATGGTCGCCGAGATCTGCGCCCAGGTTCCCAAGCTCGGCATCCGCCGCGTCTCCCTCAACTTCGCGGTCTTCCGCTCCGCCTTCGAGGAGGGCGCCCGGATCGGCGCCGGCCCCGTCCTGCGGCTCTGGCGCAAACTGCTGCTCTTCTTCTCCAAGTGGTGGCAGCTCGAAGCGCTCTACCGCTCGAACGTCAAGTACCAGCCCGCCTGGTACCCCCGCTTCCTCTGCTACGGCGACGCGGGCTCCCTCGCCCGCGTCTCCCTCGCCTCCGGCATCGCCGAAGGCTTCGTCGCCGTGCCCAGCCTGCGCAAGAGGTGGGGCCGCGGGCACAGCCCGCGCCGTACCTTCACCAACCCGGCCAGTACCGCGGGCCTGCCCTCCATCGAGGAACTCGGCCTGGCCCGCGCGGCCGACGCCGCAGACACCGACCCCGTCGCGCACCTGCCCGAGCAGATCCGCATCCGGCACCGCAAGCTGACCCGGCTGCGCGCCGAGGGCACCGACCCGTACCCCGTGGGCGTCCCGGCGGCCAGCCACACCCTGGCCGCGGTCCGCGCCGCCCACGCCACGGCCGCACCCGGCGCCCGCACCGGCGAAACCGCCACGGTCTGCGGCCGTGTGATGGTCGTACGGGACTTCGGTGGCGTCGTCTTCGCCGACCTCCGCGACTGGTCCGGGGACCTCCAGATCGCCTTCACCCGTGACGGCTCCGGGACGGACGTGCTCGACCGCTTCACCGCCGACGTCGACTTCGGCGACCTCGTCTCCGCCACCGGCGAGATCGGCACGTCCGAGAAGGGCGAGCTGAGCCTCTTCGTCACCGACTGGCAGCTCACCGGCAAATGCCTGCGCCCGCTGCCCGACAAACGCCTGGGCCTCACCGACCCCGAGGCCAAGGTGCGCCGCCGGTACGTCGATCTGGTGTCCGGCCCGGACGCCCGCGAGGTCGTCCGCGCACGCTCCGCCGTCCTCCAGGGACTGCGCCAGGGCCTGCTGGAACGCGGCTACCTGGAGGTCGAGACGCCGATGCTCCAGCAGGTGCACGGCGGCGCCAACGCCCGCCCCTTCACCACGCACATCAACGCCTACGACCTCGACCTCTACCTGCGCATCGCCCCCGAGCTCTACCTCAAGCGGCTGTGCGTCGGCGGCATGGAGAAGGTCTTCGAGATGGGCCGCACCTTCCGCAACGAGGGCGTCTCCTACAAGCACAACCCCGAGTTCACGATGCTGGAGGCCTACCAGGCGTACGCCGACTACGACGTGATGCTGGACCTCACCCGCGAACTCGTCCAGGGCGCGGCCACCGCCGCCTTCGGCTCCCCGGTCGCCCGCAGGATCGACGCCGACGGCAAGGTCGTCGAGCACGACATCTCCGGTACCTGGCCGGTCAAGACCCTGTACGGGGCCGTCTCCGAAGCCCTCGGCGAAGAGGTCGACGCCGACACCGAGGAGCCGGTGCTGCGCCGTCTCTGCGACCGCTCCGGCGTGCCGCACACTCCGGAGAAGACCCGCGGCGACCTCGTTCTGGAGATGTACGAGCGCCTCGTCGAGGAGCGCACCACACTGCCCGCCTTCTACAAGGACTTCCCCACCGACGTCTCCCCGCTGACCCGCCAGCACCGCAGGGACCCGCGCCTCGCGGAGCGCTGGGACCTGGTCGCCTTCGGCACCGAACTGGGGACCGCCTACTCGGAGTTGACCGACCCCGTCGAACAGCGCCGACGGCTGAGGGCGCAGTCCCTGCTCGCGGCGGGCGGCGATCCCGAGGCCATGGAGGTCGACGAGGACTTCCTCGACGCGCTGGAGTACGCGATGCCTCCCACCGGGGGCCTGGGCATCGGCGTCGACCGGCTCGTCATGTTCCTCACCGGCCGTACGATCCGCGAGACGCTGCCGTTCCCGCTGGTGCGCCGCTGAGACGGGCGGGGAGTGCCGCTCCCTAGTTCCATCGGGTGCAATCGGGGCCCCGGAATGTGTTGATCGATGGCTCGCACGTGACGGCGTGCGAGCCATTAGTCATGAAAGCAGAAGATCAGCCGACTTCGTCCCGCCGGGCCGTGCTGCGGCTCGCCGCCTGCGCAGGAGCCGCCGTCACCGTGCACGTGCTGAGCACCGACACGGCGCAGACCCCCGACGCCCCCGCCGCCGCGAAGTCCGGCCCGGCCGCCGGGCCGCCGCGCGCCGCCGCGCCGCTCAAGCCGTCCGCGTACCGGCTGCGCCCCATGACCGCGTACGGGCCCCCGGAGCTCAGGCCCGCACTCCCGCCCGTCCGCCGCAAGCCGTTCCTGCGGATGGACGCGCCGGGCCGCACCATGGTCCTCACCTTCGACGACGGGCCGGACCCCCGCTACACCCCGGCCATCCTCAAGACGCTGCGGCGCCACGGCGCTCGGGCGATGTTCTTCGTCTGCGGCGAGATGGCGGCCGGTCATCAGGACCTGCTGCGCGAGATGACCGACGACGGCCACGTCATCGGCAACCACTCCTGGTCGCATCCGCTGATCCCCAAGCTGTCCCGCTCCCGCATCCGCTCCCAGCTGGGACGCACCAGCGACGTGGTGGAACGGACGGTGGGCGCGGCGCCGCGCTGGTACCGGGCCCCCTACGGCGCGTGGAACCGGGCCTCCTTCGAGATCGGCGCGGAGCTGGGCATGGAGCCGCTCGGCTGGACGCTGGACACCCTGGACTGGACCGAGCCGGGCAGCTCCGCCATCATCCGCAGGGTCCGCGCCGGTGCCGGGCCGGGCGTGGTCGTCCTCTCGCACGACGCGGGCGGCAACCGCTCGGGCACCGTCCGCGCCCTGCGCACGTACCTGCCCGAACTCATCGACCAGGGCTACCGGATCACCGTCCCGCAGGACTGAGGCGAGGAGGCGGAGCTACCGCGTGGCCACGAGCCGGGCGAACACGACCACGTTGCCCGCGTAGCCGGTGTCCTTCGAGTAGCCCCCGCCGCAGGTGATCACCCGCAGCTCCGGGCGCCCGGTGTCGCCGTACACCCGGGCGCCCGGGAAGCCCTCCTTGTCGTACACCTCCACCCCGTACACCTCGAACACCGCGGTGCGCCCGTCGAAGCGGTCCACTTCCACCCGCTGCCCCTTCTTCATCGAGCCGAGCCCGAAGAAGACCGCGGGACCCGTGGAGTTGTCGACGTGGCCGACGACGATGGAGGTGCCGCGCTGGCCGGGGGCGATGCCGTTCTGGTACCAGCCGGCGAGGTTGGGGTCCTGCGGGGGAGGGGCTTCGATCCATCCCTCCCGGTCGAGGCCGACGTCCACCATGGGGGCGTCGACCTTGATCGCGGGGAGGCGCACCCGGGAGGCCGGCGCGTGGGGGAGCGCGGGCGGTCCGGCCGCGTGTCCCGTCGGGGCGGAGGGGCCGTCCGCGGCGCTGTCCCGGGCCGCTGCCGCGGCCGGCTGCGGCGGGCCGAATCCGACGTCGCTGCCGTTGCGCAGCAGGGCGAGCCCGGTGAGCAGTGCCAGCGTCAGCGGGCCCCACGGCGCTCGCCGCCTCGGGTGCGCGCCACGCCATTCCTGCCGGTGCCCCATAGTGCTGCTCCCTTCGTCGCGCCCACCCGCCGGTCGTGCACGGACGGGCCCGCCCCGCACGGACCCGACCATCTGGTACGGACGCTAAGCGCCCCGCGGTACGGCGGCGAGGTGCGGAGCGCGAACGGGTGGCGCCAGCACCCCTGGCCTCTGATTGGGCATCAGAAGGCGCGCTTCGACAGAGGTCTGAGGTGGCGTCAGGAGACGGGCCGGGCTGCCGTCGGGCCGGCGGCGTCCGTGCCGGTGCCGTCCGTCACCGGTCCGGCCCAGTATGAAATGCGAAGATTGCACCGGTAGCTGAGGGTTCGTCATGGAAGGCGTCCTCGTCGAATTTCCCGGAGCACCGCCCCGGAGCGTCTTCCGATGGAGGTTCTACGATGCGTGCTTCACGCGCCTGTGCGGCGACCGCGCTCGCCTGCGCCGCAGTCGCCATGTCCGCCCCCGTGGCCGCCGCCACCAACGGCCCGAGCAACGTCACTGTCAATCCGTACTCGGTCCACCAGGGCGGCACGATCTCGATCACGGCGAACGGCTGCGGCCACGGCGGCACCGTGACGTCCAACGCCTTCCCGCAGGCCGGCCTGTCGGCGGGCGCCAAGGGGTACGCGTCGGCCCGGATCAACGACCACGCCACTCCCGGCCACTACAACCTGGCCGTGAAGTGCAACGACAACGCGATGGTGGCCACCCACCGGTTCACTGTGCTCGCCGGGCGCGGGGCACACGGCGGCCTCGGCGGCTCGATCGGACCGAGCGACACGGACATGGCGGTCGGCGCGGGCCTGGTCGCCTCGGCGGCACTCGGCGCCGCGGTCTTCGTGGCCCGCCGCCGCAACGCGTCCGGCAGCAGGGCCTGATCCGTTCTGTGACGCCGGTGGGCCCGGGACCCCATACGGGGACCCGGGCCCACCGGCGTGTGTGCGTCGTGCCCGACCTCCCGTCAGTGGCGGCCACGGCCCGACGTCCGGCGGCGCACCGCGTAGAAGGTGCCGCCGACGGCCAGTGCGGTCAGGGCCGCGCCACCGGCGACCTGAGTGGCGTTCATGTCCGAGACGCTGCCGCCGAGCCCACCCCGCACCCCTCGCACGGCAGAGACGGAGGCGGAGGCAGAGGCGGAGGCGGAGGTGACGGGGGATGCCGAGGTCACCGGCGACGGGCGGGAGGTCGAGCTGGTCGTCGGCAGGGCGCTGCCACCGGCGACGGTCAGCGAGGTGGAGCCTTTGGTGCCGTTGCAGGTGAAGGACACGTCGTACACGGCGCCGCGCTTCGCTTCCCGGTCGATCGCGACGCGGGCGGAGCGGCCGGGCTCGACGACGACCGTGTCGAAGATTCCGGAGGAGACGGTCGCGGCCGACGTGCAGCCGGGGACGGCGAGGGTGACCTCGCCGCCGGCGGCGATGGTGGAGGGTGTCACGGTGAGGGCGTTCGCGAGGCCCGCCTCCGCTCCTGCCCCCGCGTCCTCGCTGCCACTGGCGGCGCCGCCCTCCGCCGCCGCGCAACCGACGCCGCCGAGGGCGAGGGTGGCGGCGCACAGCGCGGCAGCCGCGGTGGAAGCGAGTCCTGATGAACGCATGGTGATTCTCCGGGTCCCCGAGGAGCACGGCGGCGGAACTGATTTCCACTCATATCGGAAAAATGCACCTCGATACCCGGAACGCTAGGAGCGCCCGGTGAGCCCCGCGATCACAGTCGCGCGAATGGGGCATGGAAGTCCCCCGGCCGGCCCCGGCGGAGCCGGTGCGGGGTCGGACTCCCGGCACGCACGGCCGAAGCGACTCACATAATGTTACTTGGTTGCCTTTGGGTCATGGTTGCGTTTTCTTCGTGCGGTGAAGAACTCCGCGACGAGGAAGGGCGGCGGTGCCGCGTGCCGGACAAGGACGCAGGGGTGAGCAGTGTGCTGGTCGTGGGAGCCGGGCCGACCGGCCTGACGCTGGCGTGCGACCTCGCCCGGCGGGGAGTGGCCCTCCGGATCGTCGAGAAGTCCCCCTCCTTTCCCCGGAGTTCACGGGCCAAGGGACCCAACGCGCGCAGCCTCGAAGTGCTGGAGGACCTCGGCGTCGTCGGCCGGATCCTGGACGAAGGCTGCGCCCCGCTCGTCATGCGCAAGTACCGCGACGCGGTGTTCGTCGCGGACACCGATCCGCACGCGGGCTGCCGGCCCACCCCCGACGCGCCCTACGACCGGGGCCGGCTGATCCCGCAGTGGAAACTGGAGGAGATCCTGCGGGCCGAGCTGGCCGGACACGGCGTGCACGTCGAACTCGGCGTTGACATCGTCTCGTACGAGCAGGGCGCGGACCGGGTCGTCGCCCGAACCTCCCGCGGCCGTCGCATCGAGGCGCGCTACCTGGTCGGCTGCGACGGCGGACACAGCGGCGTCCGCGCACTCATGGGCGTCGCCTTCGACGGCACGACCCACGCGGAGCAGGTCATGGTCAACGGCGACGTCGAACTGGCCGGAGCCGGGAGTCCCTCCCGTGACCGCTGGCACCAGTGGTTCGACGAGGACGGCGCGGTGATGCTCTGTCCGATCCCGGGTACGGAGCGCGGCTGGTGGTTCCAGGCCTCACCCGAACGCGACGCCGACGGCGAGCCGCTCGCCGCTTCCCGCGAGAGCTTCCAGCGGCTTCTCGACCGGCACGCCCGGCTGCCCGGCGTCCGGCTTCGCGACGCCGCCCTCCTGTCCACGTACCGCGTCAACGTGCGCATGGCCGACCGCTACCGCGCCGGTCGCGTACTGCTGGCGGGCGACGCCGCGCACGTCCACCCGGTCGCGGGCGGCCTCGGCATGAACACCGGCATTCAGGACGCCTACAACCTCGGGTGGAAACTGGCCGCCGTCGTCACCGGGCAGGCGGGCGAAGGACTGCTCGACACGTACGAGGAGGAGCGCCTGCCCGTTGCCGCCTGGGCGCTGAAGACGTCCTCCGCGCGGCTCGACACGGTCATGGAGGCCATCCGGCAGCCCGGCGGCGGACTCGACGCGGGTATCACGGACGACACCTCCGGCCTGGGCCTCGGCTACCGGTGGAGTTCGCTCTCGCCGGGGGCGGCGTCCCGCGACGCCCGGCCGAGTGCGGGCGACCGGGCTCCGGACGCGCCGTGCGCGGATGCGGGGAACGGGGGCCCGGTCCGGCTGTTCGACAGGTTCGCGGGACCGCACTTCACCCTCCTCGGCTTCGGCGGCGGGGCCGTCCCGGCGCTGGAACAGGTGGCGCAGGGGCAGTTTGTCCACCCGTTGCGGACGTGTGCGGTGGACGCAGGGCCGCACGGCGGGCTGCGCGACGACGCGGGACACGCCCGGGCCGCGTACGCAGTCCAGGGCGACGCCCTGGTCCTGGTCCGCCCCGACAATCACGTGGCACTGATCACCGAGGGGCACCGCGGCGACGCCGTTCTCGACTACCTGCGCCTGCTCGGGAGCTGACCGGACCTCTGCTGCGGGCGGGGCCGGCCGGAGGGACGTATCCCTCCGGCCGGCCCCGCTCCCGGCGACCCACCGGGCCGGTGGGCGCCCCGTCCTCAGTCGCCTGTTCCCGGGAGCAGGTCGACGAAGGGCTCGGGGGTGGCGGAGAGGCCGTGGCCGAAGGGGGCGTCGAGATCCCAGATGAGGAAGAGGAGGAAGGCGATCATGACGCTGAAGAGCCCGGCGAGCAGAAGCTCTCTTCCGGTGCGGCGGATCTGCAGGGCGAAGATGAGGCCGATGGTGATGAGGGCGCCGGTGATGAGGCCGAACCAGACGATGGTGGGCATCGTCGCCTCGGTGTTCTGGGCGCGGCTGTTGCGGGCGTCGTCGGCGGCGGCCACCTGATCCACGAGGGGCTGGTAGGCCTGGCCTTCGAGGTCGGTCTTCGGCGTGTAGAGGGTGACGTCGTGGCGGACGCGGTCGAGGAGTTCGCCGCCCCGCTCGGTGACCTCGTTGTGTTCGGTCATGTGCGGCCACTCGATGTCGATGACGTGGTTGACGTACGCGTCGATGTCGGCACGGATGCGGGCACGGACGTCGGCCGGGTAGACCTCGGCGCGTGCGCTGACCTCGTGCAGGGCCTGGGCCTCCTGACGGACGGACTCCTGTGCGGCGCCGCGTCCCTCCCAGACGCCGGCGATGGCGAGGCCGAGGACGATGGCGTAGATCACGCCGATCATCATCGTCATGTATTCGAGGACGTCGGGCGTCTGGGTCGGGTCGTCGTCGTCGCCGACCCGACGGTGGTTGATCACCACGATGGTAAGGACGATCGCGCAGGCCGAAGCCATCGCGATGCTCAGAACGAGCCATTCCGACAAGGGAACCTCCGTCGGTGGGACCGCATCAGCGGGAAGAACGGGGACGCAGTACCGCGACGGCGAAGACCGCGGGCGCTGTGATCATCAGGGCGAGGGTGAGCATGGACGTGCGGTTCTTGGGGGGTCTGCGGGCGGGCTTGCGGTAGGTGGGGATGGCGACCGCCCGGGGCGCGGGCGGTGCGGGGAGGGCCGAGGGGCGGGCGGGGGGCGGCGAGGTCTCGGGGGCGGGGGAGGGAGGCGCGGGCAGCGCGGGCCGAACGGGCACGGGCACGGGCGCAGGAACGGGAACGGCCGGCCGCGGCCGGGGCGGCGGTTCCGGCTCCGGCGCGGGGGGCGGTGCGGGAGGCGGTGCGGGCGGGGGTACCGGAGCCGGGACCGGGGGAGGGGCTGGGGCCGGGGGCTTGGGATCTGGCGGCAGCGGGGGAGGTGGCGGAGGCGGCGGTGGCGGGGGTGGTGGGGGCGGTGGGGGCGGTGGTGGTGGAACGGGCTTCGGCGAGCACGACGTGCCGTCGCCGCCCGCCACCGCGATCGCCGATCCGCCGCCCTCGCCGATCGAGGCGTACGCACAGCTGTCGGCCGAGGCGGGAGCCGAGCCCGCCAGCACCAAGCACAACGTGGCCGCGGACAGCAGTCGCAGCAGGAGCGGAGCGGACTCATGGCGTGATCCGTGGACGAGGGGCCTCATGGATCTGTCCAACGAGCGGCAGGCCCCAGAAGTATGAAATTCCCCTGATGGATGTCACGGATTCGAATTTGCACGTGAGAAGGGCCCGGGTGTGCGAATGGCCGGGTGGGGTGACCGTTGAGTTCTTCTCCCCGCCGTTGAACGCGACGGCGTGCCCCGCACGTACCTAGGGCCAGGTGCGACGCACAGACGCGTCGTACGCAGCCCCACGGGAACCTTCGGGAAACGGGAGAAGACATGAACAGCTGGCGGAGCGTCTCGCTCGCGGTGACGGCGGCGGCGGTACTGGCGATGACGACGGCATGCGGCCAGGACGGTGGCAACGGCAACGCGGCGTCCCGCTCCGTCGGCGATCCGGCCGCCGCCCAGCAGCCCCCCGCTCACGACGGGTACGGCGAGGACGACGCGCCGGCCGCGGCGCCGCGGCCGGCGGGGCAGCTCGCCGCCCGCGACACCGGACGGCTCGGCGAGGTCGTCACCGACAGCGCGGGCATGACCCTCTACCGCTTCGACAAGGACACCGCGAAACCGCCGACGTCGAATTGCGACGGCGACTGTGCGAAAACCTGGCCGCCGGTACCCGCGGGGGGCGTCACCGCTCCCGCTGGAACCGAACCCGCCGTCGTCGGCGAGGTGACCCGCGGCGACGGTGGCAAGCAGCTCACCTTGGGCGGCTGGCCGATGTACAGGTACGCGGGGGACGCCGCGCCGGGGGACGCCAAGGGGCAGGGCGTGGGCGGCACGTGGTTCGCCGCCGCACCCGACGGCAAGAAGGCCGCCCCGGCGCAGCCGGACGCCGGGAAGGAGAAGCCCGACGCCGCCGCCCCCGGGACCGGGGGCGCGGGGGCGGAGGCGTCCCCCGGTGTGCCTGCCGGGCAGCCCGGCATGTCGGTGCGCAAGGACCCCGAGCTCGGCGAGATCGTCGTCGACCGGCGGGGCCGCACCGTCTACCGCTTCAAGAAGGACTCGGCCTGGCCCATGAAGTCCGCCTGCACCGGCGACTGCCTGGCCAAGTGGCCGGCCGTCGCCCCCGTGCCCAAGAACGACACCGAGGGCATCCTGCTGAAGGGCTACGTCGTCTTCGACCGCCCGGACGGGACCGAGCAACAGACGATCGACTGCTGGCCGCTCTACACCTACTCGGGCGACACCGGACCCGGCGACACCAACGGCCAGGGCGTGGGCGGTACTTGGTACGCCGTGTCGCCGCAGGGCAAGCTGGTGGGCGCCCCCAGGTGACAATCCCGGCGGATCCTCGTCACGGAGGGTCCCGAGTGGGAGACGTATCACGCCTGCCCCTACAGTCGGCCCGTCGTCCCCGTTCACGCGGGGGTGACGGGCCGGGCGCGTGCACGGGTGCACTTGCCATCCGGGTGTGACCGAGAACGGACGGGCAATTTCCGTTTTCGCTCGCCCTGCTGGCGGTGGATCAGTAGCCTCAGCTCGAACACCGGGCACGCACGTCAGTCGTGCCCGCATTCGTCGTGGCGACTGTTGGAGACATTGATGGAGCGTCCCGCCTGGGCACCGTCGGGCATCGACATCTCGATGCCGAGCGTGTCCCGCATTTACGACTACTACCTGGGCGGTTCGCACAACTTCGAGGTCGACCGGGAGGCGGCCCGCAAGGCGATGGAGTTCATGCCGGGCCTGCCCAAGATCATGCAGGCGAACCGGGCGGTCATGCGCCGCGCCGTACGGCACGCGCTGTCCGAGGGAGTCACCCAGTTCCTCGACATCGGTTCCGGCATCCCCACCTTCGGCAACGTCCACGAGGTGGCCCAGGCCGCCGACCCCGCCGCACGCGTGGTGTACGTGGACCACGACCCGGTGGCCGTCGCGCACAGCCGGGCCGTCCTCGAAGGGAACGACCTGGCGACCGTCGTCGCCGCGGACCTCCGCAAGCCCGACGAGATCCTCGGAGCCGCCGAGGTGCGCGAACTCCTCGACCTGGACAGGCCGGTGGCGCTCCTGCTGGTCGCCGTCCTGCACTTCATCGAGGACGCGGACGACCCGTACGCCGCCGTCGCCACGCTCCGCGACGCCCTGGCACCGGGCAGCATGCTGATCCTCACCCACGCCTCCTACGAGGGCGTGCCGCTCACCGAGGAACTGACGGGCGGCGTCGTCGACATCTACCAGAAGATCAAGAATCCGCTGATCATGCGTTCGCGCCCCGAGGTCGCGCGGTTCTTCGAAGGCTTCCGGATGGTCGAACCCGGCCTCGTGCCGATGGCCGAATGGCGGCCCGAGACGTCCGTCACGCAGGAAGACCCGTACGCCTTCTCGGGCTTCGCAGGGGTGGGGCGCAAGGCGTGAGCGCGCAGGCGCATGCCCCCGACGGGGAACGGGACGGCGGAGCGGCCGGTGTGCCCGACTCCGGACCGGGCGGCGGCCGTCCGCCCGGGACCCGGCCCCGGAGTCCCGGGACGGCACGGTCCTCGGGTCCCGTCCCGGTCCAGGGGTCCGGCCCGAGCAGGGACGTGGAGCCCGCTCCGGCGTCCGCACCGGGCGCGGCCTTCTTCCCGCCGGGCACGGTTTCCGCTCCTTCCCCCTCCGCTCCCCGGGGCTCTGCCCCCGACCGGGCGCAGGTGGCCGTCCCGGACGGGCCCGAGGACCGGCTGCGACGGTTCGCGACGATCTGGAGCCGGGCCATCTTCCCGGCCACCGCCACCTCCCTCACCCGGCCCGAGTTCGAACAGCTCCTGCTGCCGCTGGCCCGCCTGCTCGGCGAGGCGCTGCACCGGCGGCCCTTCGACGCGACACCCGCGCACGACGTCGGGGCCGCACTCGTCGAGGCGCACTGCACCGACCCGGACGCCCTCGTCCGCACCCTCGGCGTCGTCGAGTCGTACCTCGTCCTGTACTGCGCGGCGGCCGACGGGCCGCCGGCCGCAGCCGAGGAGAACCGGGCCCGCTGTGCCCGGCTCCAGCACGGCATCGCCGCCGGGTTCGCCCGTGCGCTGCGCGAACGCACCCTGCGCGAGCAGGAGGCCATCGCCCGCTCCGCGCTCTGCGCCCGCACCGAGGCCCGCCAGGCGCTGCACGCCACCGAGGAACGCTTCCGCGCGGTCTTCGAAGGAGCGGCCGTCGGTATCGGCATCGCCGCCCTGGACGGCACGATCCTGGAGGTCAACGAGACCCTCACCCGGATGTTCGGCGGCCTCGACACCCAGATCCGCGGCCGGAAGGTCAGCGACTGGGACCACCCCGAGGACACCGCCCAGGTCTGGCGGATGTACGAGGAACTGGTGCGCGGCGAGCGCGACCACTACCGCTGCGAGAAGGCCTTCTACCGGGGCGACGGCACGGTCCTGTGGACCAACCTGACCGTGTCGCTGCTGCGCGACGCCGAAGGCCGCCCGCAGTACCAGCTCGCCCTCATGGAGGACACCACCGAGCGGCGGCTGCTCAATCTGCGACTGCGTTACGAGGCCACCCACGACGCGCTCACCGGCCTGCCCAACCGGACGCTGTTCTTCGAACGCCTGGAGAAGGTCCTGTCCACCGGGGGCGACGCCCGCTTCGGGCTCTGCTACCTCGACCTGGACGGCTTCAAGGCGGTCAACGACAGCCTCGGACACTCCGCGGGCGACCGCCTCCTCGTCGAGGTCGCCGACCGCCTGCAGAGCTGCGCGACCGCGCCGGGCGAGATGGTGGCCCGGCTCGGCGGCGACGAGTTCGTGGCGCTGACCACGGGCCCCGACACGCGCCGCGAGGTCGACGACCTGGCCGCCCGGATACTGAACGCCCTGGCCACCCCCATCCACTTGGAGGGCCGCGAGATCACCGTGCGCGGCTCCATCGGCATCGTCGAGGGCCCGGCTGCCGAACGCGGCCCCGCCGACGTCCTGCGCAGCGCCGACATCACCATGTACCGGGCGAAGGCGGCGGGCGGCAACCGCTTCGAGTTCGCCGACGCGGAGGCCGACGAGCGCGCCATCACCCGGCACGGCCTCACCCACGCCCTGCCGGCCGCCCTGGAGCGCGGCGAGTTCTTCATCGAGTACCAGCCGCTCGTCCACCTCGGCGACGGCAGCGTCCACGGCGCGGAGGCCCTCGTCCGCTGGAGCCACCCGCAGCACGGCGTCCTCGGACCGGACCGGTTCATCCCGCTCGCCGAGCACACCGGGCTGATCGTGCCGCTCGGCCGCTGGGTGCTCCAGGAATCCGTACGCCAGGCCAGGTTCTGGCAGGAGAAGCACGCCGATGGCGGTCCGCTGCGCATCAACGTCAACCTCTCGCCCACTCAGCTCCACCACCCCGGCCTCGTCGCGGACACGGTCGAAGTCCTCGAACGCGCGGGCCTCTCCCCGGGCGCCCTCTGCCTGGAGGTCACCGAGTCCGCACTGATAGGTGCCGACGAGGGCCTGCTCAAGCCGCTGCGCCAACTCTCCGAGATGGGCATCGACATCGCCCTCGACGACTTCGGCACGGGCTACTCCAACCTGGCCAACCTGCGCCGCCTGCCGGTCAGCGTCCTGAAGCTCGACCGCTCCTTCACCCAGAGCATGCAACGTCTGCCCGCCGACCCCGTCGACATCAAGATCGTCGAGGGGATCGTCTCGCTGGCACACAGCCTGGAACTCGCGGTGACGGTCGAGGGCGTCGAAACGGGCGCCCAGGCCGAGCAGTTGCGGGACCTGGGCTGCGACACCGCACAGGGCTGGTACTACGCCAGGCCCGGCGCCCCGGACATGATCCATTCACTGGTGCTGATGGACGCCGTCTGAGCGGACGGTCCGTCCGGCGCGGCCGGTCGGCCGAGGCGGCGGGTCGGACGACGGGGCAGCGCGTCCGGTGTGGCGGCCGGTCATCCGCGGCAGCGCGTTCGACGTGGCGGTCCGTCCCGGGCCGGGTCCCCTCGCGGGCGGACGCTGCCATGCGAGGGCTGGCACGACTTCTCAGGAGGCGGGCTCCCACCGCCCCACCATCATCCGCTGCAACTCCCGTGCCGCCCGCGGCGGCGCCACGTCGCTGCGGTGCGCCAGCGCGATCGTGCGCCGCAGTCCCGGTCTGGCCAGCGGGGTCACCCGCAGGCCGGTGCCGCCGCGTTCCGCCACCATGCGCGGAACCACGGCCAGTCCCAGGCCCGCCCGTACGAAGCCCAGGACCGCGTCCATCTCGCCGCCCTCCACCGTGAACGTCGGCTCGAAACCCTCGGCGCGACAGGCGGCCACGGTCAGTTCCCGCAGGTCGTAGCCGTGGCGGAACATCACCATCGGCGTGTCGCGCAGGTCGGTGATGCGGACCGGACGGCGCGGCGCGCGCGCGGACGGCGCGGACACCACCACCAGGTCCTCGTGCAGCAGTTCCACCGCGGTGAGCGCCGGGGAGGGCGTCGGCAGCGGCAGCACGACGAGGGCCAGGTCGAGAGCGCCGCGCGCCAACTGCCGGACGAGGTCGTGCGAGCCGCCCTCCTCGACGAGGAGCTGAATGCCGGGATGCGCGTCGTGGAAGGCGCGCAGGAGGTCGGGCAGCAGACCCGTGCACAGACTCGGGGTCGCGCCCAGGCGGACCCGGCCGCGCCGCAGCTGCGCCAGCTCCTGCACCTCGCGACGGGCGGTGTCGGTGTCGGCGAGGATCCGCCGGGCCAGCGGCAGCAGGGCCTCCCCCGCGTCGGTGAGCGCGATGTTTCCGCGGGCGCGCGTGAACAGGTCCGCGCCCAGCTCCCGCTCCAGCGAACGGATCTGCTGGGAGAGCGAGGGCTGCGCCACGTGCATCTCCTCGGCGGCCCGGGTGAAGTGCCGCGACTCCGCCACGGCCACGAAATATCGGAGCTGCTGGAACCGCATGACCCCAGCATAAGCGGGGGCGATAGAGCGAGCCTATGGACTTGAGCCACACCATGTCTTGGACCTTTCAGGTCCTTCGGCCCTAGCGTCCTGAACCATGGCTCTGGCAACGCGGCAGGACACCGCCCCCTCCCGAAAACCGCCCGTACGGCGACCCACCGGACTGCGCGGATTCTGGGGCTCGACCGTCGGCAAGAAGACGGTCATGGCCGTCAGCGGGCTGATCATGCTCGGCTACCTCGTCGCCCACATGATCGGCAACCTGAAGATCTTCTTCGGGACGGAGGAGTTCAACGGTTACGCGCACTGGCTGCGCACCATGGGCGAACCGGTCCTGCACTACGAGTGGGCCCTGTGGATCGTCCGCGTGCTGCTGCTCGCGGCCGTCGCCGGGCACGCGGTGGCCGCGTACCAGCTCAGCCGCCGCGACCTCCGGGCCAGGCCCGTCGCGTACGCCCACAAGCGCAGGCGCGCGAGCTACGCGACCCGCACCATGCGGTGGGGCGGCGTCATCCTGCTGCTGTTCATCGTGTGGCACCTGCTCGACCTGACCACCCTCACCGTCAACGAGAACGCGCAGGCGGGGCGCCCGTACGAGAACGTCGTCGCGACCTTCTCCACCTGGTACGGCAACACGATCTACGTCGTCGCCATGCTCGCCGTCGGCCTGCACATCCGGCACGGCTTCTGGAGCGCCGCCCAGACGCTGGGCGTCGGCAACGCGACCCGCGAACGCCTGCTCAAGGCGACGGCCAACCTCCTCGCCCTCGCACTGACGGTGGGCTTCCTCTCCGTGCCGGTCGCCGTGATGACCGGATTGGTGGGCTGACATGACCTCCTCGTACACCGCGTACACCGACGGCGCCCCGATCGCCGACACCAAGGCCCCGGCCGGCCCGGTCGCCGAACGCTGGGACACCCGCCGCTTCGAGGCGAAGCTGGTGAACCCCGCGAACCGCCGCAAGCACACCGTCATCGTCGTCGGCACCGGTCTCGCGGGCGGCGCGGCCGGCGCGACCCTCGCCGAACAGGGCTACCACGTCGTCCAGTTCTGCTACCAGGACTCCCCGCGCCGCGCCCACTCCATCGCCGCGCAGGGCGGCATCAACGCCGCCAAGAACTACCGCAACGACGGCGACTCCGTCCACCGCCTCTTCTACGACACCGTCAAGGGAGGCGACTTCCGGGCCCGCGAGTCGAACGTGCACCGGCTCGCCCAGATCTCCGTGGAGATCATCGACCAGTGCGTCGCCCAGGGCGTCCCCTTCGCGCGGGAGTACGGCGGACTGCTCGACACCCGCTCCTTCGGCGGCGTGCAGGTGTCCCGGACGTTCTACGCGCGCGGCCAGACCGGGCAGCAGCTCCTGCTCGGCGCCTACCAGGCGCTCTCCCGCCAGATCGCCGCGGGAACGGTCGAGCTGCACGCCCGCACCGAGATGCTGGACCTGATCGTCGTCGACGGGAAGGCACGCGGCATCGTCGCCCGTGATCTGGTGACGGGCGAGATCTCCAGCCACTTCGCGGACGCCGTCGTCCTCGCCACCGGCGGATACGGCAACGTCTTCTACCTGTCCACCAACGCGATGAACTCCAACGCCACCGCGGTCTGGCGGGCCCACCGGCGCGGCGCGTACTTCGCCAACCCCTGCTTCACCCAGATCCACCCCACCTGCATCCCGCGCACCGGCGACCACCAGTCCAAGCTGACCCTGATGAGCGAGTCGCTGCGCAACGACGGCCGCATCTGGGTGCCGAAGGCCCACGGCGACGACCGGCCCGCCCGCGAGATCCCCGAGGACGAGCGCGACTACTACCTGGAGCGCATCTACCCCTCCTTCGGCAACCTCGTCCCCCGCGACATCGCCTCCCGCGCCGCCAAGAACGTCTGCGACGAGGGCCGCGGCGTCGGCCCCGGCGGGCAGGGCGTCTACCTCGACTTCGCCGACGCCCTCGCGCGGATGGGGCGCGCGAAGGTCGAGGAGAAGTACGGCAACCTCTTCGACATGTACGCGCGGATCACCGCCGAGGACCCGTACGAGACGCCGATGCGCATCTACCCCGCGGTGCACTACACGATGGGCGGACTCTGGGTCGACTACGACCTCCAGACCACCGTCCCGGGCCTCTTCGCGATCGGCGAGGCCAACTTTTCCGACCACGGCGCGAACCGGCTCGGCGCGTCCGCCCTCATGCAGGGACTGGCCGACGGCTACTTCGTCCTGCCCTCCACCATCAACGACTACCTGGCCCGGCACGCCCGGACGGAACCCGTCGACGCCTCCCACCCGGCCGCCGAGAGTGCCCTGCGGGAGACCCGCCGACGCGTCGAGCGGCTGCTCGCCGTCGACGGCGACCGCACCCCCGACTCCTTCCACCGCGAACTCGGCGAACTCATGTGGGAGTACTGCGGCATGGCCCGAACGGAGGAGGGGCTGCGCAAGGCGCTCGGCCGCATCCCGGAGATACGCGAGGAGTTCTGGCGGCGGATCAAGGTCCCGGGCACCGGCGAGGAGTTCAACCAGTCGCTGGAGAAGGCCAACCGCATCGTCGACTACCTGGAGCTCGCCGAGCTGATGTGCCTCGACGCCCTGCACCGCGAGGAGTCCTGCGGCGGACACTTCCGCCAGGAGTCCCAGACCCCGGACGGAGAGGCCGCCCGCGACGACGAGCGCTTCTCGTACGCCGCCGCCTGGGAGTTCGCCCCGGGCGCCGCCCCCGTCCTGCACAAGGAAGACCTCGTCTTCGAGTACGTCCACCCCACCCAGCGGAGCTACGCATGAGGCTCACCCTGCGCGTCTGGCGCCAGAAGAACCCGAACACCCCCGGGCAGATGGTTAGTTACGACGTCGACGACATCTCGGCCGACATGTCCTTCCTGGAGATGCTCGACACCCTCAACGAGGAGCTGATCCTCAGGGGAGACGACCCCATCGCCTTCGACCACGACTGCCGCGAGGGCATCTGCGGCGCCTGCTCCCTGGTCATCAACGGCGACGCCCACGGACCCAATGGGGCCTCCCCTGCTCGAACGGATTCGAGAGCTGGGGGAAGCACCACCACCTGCCAGCTCCACATGCGGTCCTTCTCCGACGGCGACACCATCGACATCGAACCGTGGCGGGCCTCCGCCTTCCCCGTCGTCAAGGACCTCGTGGTGGACCGTTCGTCCTTCGACCGGATCATCCAGGCGGGCGGCTACGTGAGCGTGCCGACCGGCGCCGCGCCCGACGCCCACGCCACCCCGGTCCCCAAGGCGGACGCCGACTTCGCCTTCGAGCACGCGGAGTGCATCGGCTGCGGGGCCTGCGTCGCCGCCTGCCCCAACGGCTCCGCGATGCTCTTCACCTCGGCGAAGGTCAACCACCTCAACGTGCTGCCGCAGGGTGCGCCCGAGCGGGAGACCCGCGTGCTCGACATGGTGGCGCAGATGGACGACGAGGGCTTCGGCGGCTGCACGCTTGCCGGGGAGTGCGCCACCGCCTGCCCCAAGGGGATTCCGCTGTCGTCCATCGCGGCGATGAACAAGGAGTGGCTGCGGGCGAACCGCAGGGCGAAGCGCTGAGAAGCGATACTGACGGGCCGACAAGAACCGGAGGTGTCTGTCTGGTTGCTACTACGCCCCGCCCGTGAACTCCCGTGCCAGGTACGGGGCGGTCCGGCTCCGCGGGTCCGCCGCCAGGTCGCGCGGCGGTCCCGCCGCGACGACCCGGCCGCCCTCGTCGCCGCCGCCCGGACCCAGGTCGAGGACCCAGTCGGCTTCCGCCACGACGGCCATGTCGTGCTCGACGACGACCACCGAGTTCCCCGCGTCCACCAGGCGTTGCAACTGCCGCATCAGGACCTCCACATCGGCCGGATGCAGCCCGGTCGTCGGCTCGTCGAGCACGTAGAGGGTGTGGCCGCGCCGGGTCGTCGCCCGCTGCAACTCGGTCGCCAGCTTGATGCGCTGGGCCTCGCCGCCCGACAGCTCGGTGGCCGGCTGGCCGAGCCGCAGATAGCCGAGACCCACGTCCAGCAGGGCGCGCAGACTTCGGAGGGCGGCCGGGACGTCCGCGAAGAACTCGGCCGCCGCCTCCACGGTCAGGTCCAGCACCTCGGCGATGTTCAGGCCGCGGTGGGTGACCTGGAGGGTCTCGGGACGGTAGCGGGCCCCCTGGCACTCCGGGCAGGGGGCGTACGTGCTGGGCAGGAAGAGCAGCTCGACCGAGACGAAGCCCTCGCCCTGACAGGTCTCGCACCGCCCGCCGGTCACGTTGAACGAGAACCTGCCCGCCCTGTAGCCGCGCGCCTGCGCCTCGTCCGTCGCCGCGAACAACTTGCGCACGACGTCGAAGAGGCCGGTGTAGGTGGCCAGGTTGGACCGGGGCGTGCGCCCGATCGGCTTCTGATCGACCGTCACCAGCCTTCCGGCACCCGGATCCTCGTCGGTGATCGCGCCGACGAGCGTGGATTTCCCGGATCCCGACACCCCGGTGACCGCCGTGAACACCCCCAGCGGCAACTCCGCCTCCAGTGCCGCCAGGTTGTGCCGGGTGACCGGGCCCAGCTTCAGCCAACCCGACGCCTCGCGCACCGCGCGCACCGGCACGGGCCGCCGTTCGAAGAGGTAGGGGCGCGTCGCCGACTCCGGTACCTCCGCCAGACCGGCGGGCGGTCCGCTGTGCAGCACCCGCCCGCCGTGGACACCCGCCGCGGGTCCCACGTCCACCAGCCAGTCGGCACGGCGTACGACGTCGAGGTGGTGTTCCACCACGAAGACCGAATTGCCCGCCGCCTTCAGCCGGTCCAGCACGACGAGGAGTGCCTCGGCATCCGCGGGGTGCAGACCGGCCGACGGTTCGTCCAGGACGTACACGACGCCGAAGAGGCCGGACCGCAACTGGGTCGCCAGCCGCAGGCGTTGCAGCTCTCCGTTGGAGAGTGTGGGGGTCGTGCGGTCCAGGGAGAGGTAGCCGAGGCCGAGTTCGGTGACGACGGCGATACGGGCGCGCAGGTCGTCGGTGAGGACCCGCGCCGTCTCGTTCGCACCGGCACCGGGCGCCGGCACACCGTCCTCCAGCACCTGCGCCAGCTCCGCGAGGGGGAGCGAGGCCAGTTCCGCGATCGTGCGGCCCGCGAAGGTGACGGCGAGGGCTTCCGGGCGGAGCCTGCTGCCGCCGCAGGCCGGGCACGGCGAACTGGTCAGAAAGCGTTCTGCCCTGGCGCGCAGCGACTGGCTCCGGGTGTCGGCGAAGGTGTGCAGGACGTACCGCCGGGCGCTCGTGTACGTGCCCTGGTACGGGCGCTGGATGCGCCCCGCGTCGCGCACCGGGTGCACGGTGACGACCGGCTGCTCGTCGGTGAACAGGATCCAGTCGCGCTCCGCCTGCGGGAGGTCCCGCCACGGGCGGTCCACGTCGTACCCCAGGGCATCAAGTACGTCCCGGAGGTTCTTGCCCTGCCATGCTCCCGGCCACGCGGCGATCGCGCCCTCGCGGATCGAGAGTGCGGGATCCGGCACCAGCAGCGCCTCGCTGGTGCCGTGCACGCGGCCCAGACCATGACACGCCGGGCAGGCTCCGGCCGCCGTGTTCGGCGAGAACGCGTCCGAATCGAGGCGCTCCGCGCCCGCGGGATAGCTCCCGGCGCGGGAGAGAAGCATCCGCAGCGAATTGGAGAGGGTGGTGACGGTGCCGACCGAGGACCGTGCGGACGGCGCCGACCTGCGCTGTTCCAGGGACACGGCGGGCGGCAGCCCGGTGATCTCTCCGACGCGCGGCGCACCCGCCTGGTGGATCAATCGGCGGGCGTACGGAGCGACCGATTCGAAGTAGCGGCGCTGGGCCTCCGCGTAGATCGTCCCGAAGGCGAGGGAGGACTTGCCGGATCCTGAGACTCCGGTGAAGACGACGAGCGCGTCGCGCGGAACGTCGACGTCGACAGCGCGCAGATTGTGCTCTCGGGCGCCGCGGACGCGGAGGTACGGATCGTGCGGGCTGTGCATGGGGAGACTCCGTACGGCGGGGCGGGACCGGCGATCTGGGGGAACAGAGCGGGAGGGCGGACAGACAGTTCGATTCTAGGCTTCTGTGTGCTTCTGCCCCAGCTCGACCGAGCGGCCCACCGGGCTCGTCCGCCCCGCCAGGGCCGCCGTCGGCCGTCCCACCAATGCCGCCAGGCGCCGGTAGGAGTCCAGCAGGCCCTCCCGGTCGTAGGTGCTGGTGGTGACCAGTACCTCGTCCGCGCCGCTCGCCGCGAGCACCTCCTCCAGCCCGGCGGCCACCTGCTCCTCCGTGCCGTACAGGTGCCCCCGCAGCCCGCTCTCGTAGAGGCCGCGCTCCTTGTCGGTCATGCCACCCGACGCGCGGTCCGTACGGGCCAGCCGTTCCACGTGCTCGGCAGGCAGCAACGGCGGGAAGGTGCCGTGCGTGCGCGAGTAGGCCATGGACCAGGACTCCGGCACCAGGAGCCGGCGGGCCGCCTCCTCGGTGTCCGCGACGGCGACCGTCCCGGCGATCACCACGTACGGCTCGGCCGACCATGCCGACGGCCGGAAGTCCGTCCGGTAGCGTTCCACGGCCGCCAGCAGCTTCGGGCGGCCCCGGAGGTCCCCGACCACGACGGGCAGCCCCGCCGCCGCGGCGATCGCGGCTCCCTCACCGGTGGCCAGCACGAACGGCGGCACCCGCAACCCCTCCGCCGGGTACGCGTGCACGGGAGCGCCGCCGGTGAACCAGCCCAGCAGTTCGTCCAGTTGTTCCGCGAACCGGTCGGCGTCGTCCTTGTCCCGGCCCAGCGCCCTGCGCACACCGTCGGTGAAGCCCACGGACCGGCCGAGACCCATGTCGATCCGCCCCGGGAAGAGTGCCTCCAGGACCCCGAACTGCTCGGCCACGACCAGGGGCTGGTGGTTGGGCAGCATCACCCCGCCCGTGCCGACGCGGATCGTGGAGGTCGCGGCGGCCACCGCGGCGGCCAGCACCGTCGGCGCGGAACCGGCGACGCCGGGCACGCTGTGGTGCTCGGAGACCCAGAAGCGGTGGTAGCCGAGCGCTTCGAGCTGCCGGGCCAGGCGCACCGAGTCGCGCAGCGCCTGCGGCCCGTCGAACCCCTCGCGGGTACGGGAACGGTCGAGGACGGAGAACTTCGTCTGCGCGATCACTGTGCTCACTCACGGTGCAACGCCTCAGCGGCGGCAGCATTCCCGCTGCGCTTCCTTGCGCGGTGGCCCGGTCCGCTCCGCACGCGGCGGCCCGCACCGCTCCTTAGGCTGTGATCATGACCGACCACCGCAGCCCCGCACCCCGGCCGCCCAGGCCCCTCGCCGTCTTCGACCTCGACGGGACCCTCGCCGACAGCGCCCACCGGCAGCACCTCCTGGAACGCCGTCCGCGCGACTGGAACGCCTTCTTCGCCGCGGCGACCGAGGACCCGCCCCTGGCCGAAGGGGTCGCACTCGCCCTGAGCCGGGCCCGGGACTGCGAAGTCGTCTACCTCACCGGGCGCCCCGAAAGGTGCCGCCCCGACACCCTCGCCTGGCTCGCCGCCCAGGGGCTGCCGGAAGGACGCGTGTGGATGCGGCGCGACAACGACCGGCGCCCCGCCCGAGTGACCAAGCTGGAGATCCTGCGAGGTCTGGCGCGCGACCGGGAGGTCCGGGTGCTGGTGGACGACGACCCCCTGGTGTGCGAGGCGGCCGAGCGGGCCGGATTCACCGTCGTACGAGCCGACTGGGCGGTCCCCTCCGAGGCGCTGCGAAACGCCCAGGAAAAGGAGGGGCGCACCTGATGGGCACCGGTTGATCCTGATCCGGGACGGGTTGCCCGGTCCTGGCACCGCACTCGTGGGAGTTCGCGGTTCGAGATGTGTTCGAGTTGTGCAGGCCAAACCCTTGACCCGCCCATTGGTACATGCCAATTTCTAGATCCGTGAACTGTGCGAAGAAGCGCTCCCTGTCCACCTCCGTGGCCCTCGTCGTGTCCGGCGCCCTGCTGGCCGGCTGCGGCCTGCTCCCGTCGTCCCCGGACGAGGGGACGAGGACCGTCACCGTATGGCTGATGAAGGACAGCGCGTCCAGCGACTTCCTCAAGAGGTTCACGGAGGCGTACGAGAAGGAACACGCACACACGAAGCTGGACATCCAGATCAAGTCGTGGGGCGGCATCGGCGCCCAGATCAAGAAGGCGCTGACGGGCGACAACCCGCCGGACGTCATCGAGGTGGGCAATACGCAGGTGGCCCACTACGCCGACCACGGCGGCCTGGAGAACCTCACCCTGGAGTCCCTGCGCGACTTCGGCAGTGAGGACTGGCTGCCGGGACTCGCCGAGCCGGGAAAGATCAACCACGCCCAGTTCGGCATTCCCTGGTACGCCGCGAATCGCGTCGTCGTCTACCGCAAGGACCTCTTCCAGCAGGCCGGGGTACGGGAGCCGCGCGACCGCCAGGAGTGGCTGACCGCCACGGAGAAGCTCAACACCGCCGGCAGGCAGGGCATCTACCTGGCGGGCCAGGACTGGTACACCCTGGCGGGCTTCATCTGGGAGGAGGGCGGCGAACTCGCCGTCGACGCCGGTGGAAGGTGGACGGGTGCCCTGCACTCGGAGGCGGCGCTGCGCGGCATGAGCTTCTACAAGAAACTCCAGGCGCTCGGCGGCGGCCCCCGCGACGCGGACGAGGAGAAACCCCCGCAGGCGGGCGTGTTCGCGCAGGGAAACGTCGCGCAGATCGTCGCCACGCCCGGAGCAGCGAAGATCATCGAGGAGAAGAATCCCGCGCTGCGCGGCAAGCTCGGCTTCTTTCCCGTACCCGGAAAGACCCCGGACAAGCCCGGTGCGGTCTTCACCGGCGGCTCCGACCTGGTGATACCCGAGAGGACGGACCAGCGGCAGGCCGCGGTCCAGGTGGTGCAGGCCCTCACCGGCAAGAAGTGGCAGGTCGACCTGGCCCGCACCATGAGCTACGTGCCCAACAAGGGCAACCTGATCTCCGAGGTGGCGGACGAGGAGGGCGTCGCCGCCATGTCGCGGGGAGCCCTCCAGGGCAGGGCCACACCGGCGTCACCCACGTGGGGGGACGTCGAGGCGAACAACCCGATCAAGACGTACATGTCGCAGGTGTTGGCCGGAGCCGACCCGCAGGACGCCGCGAAGCGGGCGTCGGCCCGCATCACGGCGACCCTGCAACGGTTCGAGGAGGAGTAGGGCTCGCAGGACCCGTCATCCCGGGACACGGCAGGCCCCGCGCGGGGAGGTCCGCGCGGGGCCGCGCCCCGGCGTCTACGCCATGATGGACAGCGACAGCGCGAAACGCCCCGCACGGTCCGTCCACCAGTGGCTCAACTCCATCCCCGCAGCGCCCAGTTCCTCCCGTACCCCTTGCTCGCGGAACTTCGCGGAGACCTCGGTACGCAACTCCTCGTCCTTCTCGAAAGTCACCGCGAGGTCCAGTTCCCGCACCTTCACGGTCAGTGCGGAGCGCGCCCGCAGCCGCATCTCGATCCACTCGTGCTCGCGGTCCCAGCGGGCGACGTGGGCGAAGTCGTCCGGGTCGAAGTCCGCGTCCAGCTCACGGTTGAGGACGTTCAGCACGTTCTTGTTGAAGGTGGCGGTCACCCCCGCCGCGTCGTCGTACGCGGCCACCAGCGTGGCCTCGTCCTTCACCAGGTCGGTGCCCAGCAGCAGACAGTCGTCCGCGCGGAGCAGCGACCGTACGGACTTCAGGAACACGTTCCGCTCGCCGGGCAGCAGATTGCCCAGCGTCCCGCCCAGGAACGCCACCAGCCGCGGACCCGGCGTGTCCGGCAGGGCGAGCCCCCGCGTGAAGTCGGCGATCAGGGCGTGCACGGACAGCGAGGGACGCTCGGCGAGCAGTGCCCCGGCGGCGAGGGTCAGGGCGCTCTCGCTGACGTCCACCGGCAGATAGCTGTGCAGGCCGGGGAGGGCGTCCAGGAGGATGCGGGTCTTCTCCGAGGAACCCGAGCCCAGCTCGACGAGCGTCCGCGCGCCGCAGGCAGCGGCGATCTCCCCGGCACGGTCGTGCAGGATCTCGCGTTCCGCGCGCGTCGGGTAGTACTCGGGCAGGCGGGTGATCTCCTCGAACAGTTCGCTGCCACGGGCGTCGTAGAACCACTTCGGCGGGAGCGACTTGGGGTTGTGCCCCAGTCCCTGGCGGACGTCGGCGCGCAGGTCGGCGCCGGTCGCGTCGACGGGCAGGGTGCGGGTGAGGCGGAAAGAGCTCACGTGGTCGGCTCCTCGAACGGGGTCAGCAGGACATCGGTGCGGGTGGCGACGAGCAGACAGCGGTCGGGTACCTCGGTCCAATGCGGGCCGTCGTCGTACGGTTCGGAGGCGACCACGGTGCGCCGGCCCGGCTCGGCCAGGTACCACAGGGTGTCGCCCCAGGCGGACGCCGCGACCGTGCGGCCGTCGGTGAGCAGCAGGTTCAGCCGGGAGTCGGGTGCGGCGGCAGCGACCTCCCGCACGGTTGCGGTGAGCGCCCGGCCCATCTCCTCACCGTTCCGCAGCCGGTGCAGGAGCAGTGCCCACACCAGTGCCGAGTCGCAGCGCGCCTCCAGGGCCAGCAGCTCGGCGGGAGGCAGTCCGGACGCCAGCTGCGCCACGGACCCCGGCCAGTTGCCGAGTGCGCCGTTGTGACTGAACAGGTAGGGGCCCCAGCCGAACGGGGCCGCCGCCGCTTCGCCGTCCGCACCGGCCTCGGTCGCGTCGCGCACCGCCGCGAGCAGCGCCCCGGTACGGACGACACGCGCGAGGTCGGCGAAGTTCGCGTCCGCCCACATGGGTCCCGTACGCCGGTACCGGGCGGGTGCGGGGTCGCCGTCGGCGTACCAGCCGACGCCGAAACCGTCCGCGTTGACCGTCCCGTACTTCTGCATCCGGGGCGCCCAGGCCTGCCGGTACAGCCCGTGGGCGGGGTCGACCACCACCTCGCGGAGGGCCGACTCGACGCCGAGAAAGGCAAGATGACGGCACATCAGCGCTCCTCTTCCGCCGCGTCACGGGCCGTCCGGAAGCCGGCGAAGATCTGCCTGCGCACCGGCAGGTCCCAGTTGCGGAAGGTGCCCCGGCACGCCACCGCGTCCACCGCGAAGGAACCGCCGCGCAGCACCTTGTGCGCGGGGCCGAAGAAGACTTCCGAGTACTCGCGGTACGGGAACGGGGCGAATCCCGGATACGGCAGGAAGTCGCTCGACGTCCACTCCCACACGTCTCCCAACAACTGACGTACACCCAGAGGCGATTCACCGTCCGGGTATGCTCCCGCAGGAGCCGGACGCAGGTGCCGCTGACCGAGGTTGGCGCGCTCCGGGGTCGGATCGGCATCGCCCCACGGAAAGCGCATCGAGCGCCCCGACACCGGGTCGAAGCGGGCCGCCTTCTCCCACTCGGCCTCCGAAGGAAGCCGCCGTCCCGCCCACCGCGCGTACGCGTCCGCCTCGTACCAACTCACGTGCAGAACGGGCTCGTCGAGGGGCACGGGCTCCGTCACCCCGAAGTGCCGCCGCACCCACTGCCCGCCCTCGCGGCGCCAGAACAACGGTGCGCCCAGATCGTGGGCACGGACCATCTGCCAGCCCGACGGCGCCCACCACCGGGACTCACGGTAGCCGCCGTCCTCGATGAAGCGCAGATAGGCCGCGTTGCTCACCGGCACGGTGTCGAGCAGGAACGCAGGGACGAACGTGGCGTGGGCGGGACGCTCGTTGTCCAGGGCCCAGGGCTCCACGGACGTCCCCATGGTGAAAGGCCCTCCAGGAACCAGGACCTCCGCAGCGGTCGGGGCAGCGTGAGCGGGGACGGGCGGGGGAGGGGGAGCGTGCAGTGCCGCCGGACCGCGCCGCAGCTGATGGGTGATCAGCATGGTCTCGTCGTGCTGCTGCTCGTGCTGCGCGATCATCCCGAAGGCGAAGGCGGCCCCCACGAGCGGTCCGCCGCCGTCCAGTGCGCTGTGCTCCAGGACGTCCAGGGCCCGCCCGCGCACCTCGGCGGCGTAGGCGCGGGCTTCGGCCGGCGCGAGCAGCGGGAGCGTCGGGCGCTCGGCGCGCGGGTGCTCGAAGGCGTCGTACACGGAGTCGATCTCCGGGCGCATCGCCTGCCGCCCGGCGACATTCCGCAGGAGCCACTGCTCCTCCTGGTTGCCGATGTGCGCGAGGTCCCACACCAGTGGGGACATTAACGGCGAGTGCTGCGAGACCAGTTCGCCGTCGTCGACGCAGGAGGTGAGGAGTTCGGTGCGGGCCCGTGCGGTGGTCAGCGCCTCGACGGCGCGCTTGCGAAGCCCCTCGGAGTCGACCTCCGGGGGCTGGAAGGGGTGAGTCATGGACGAGGGTCCTTCACGGGGTCGAGGGCTGTGCCGGGGGAGGACACGGGCTGCGCAGGCCGGCTGGAGCCGAGGTCGAGGCCGGAGGTGGAGTCGGGGTCGTGGCCGGGCCCGGAGCCGGGGTCGGTATCGAGGCCCGAGCCGGAGTCGGAGCCGGGGTCGAGGCTGGAGCTGGAGCTGGAGCTGGAGCTGGAGCTGGAGCCGAAGTCGAGGCCGGTGTGCCGACCGGGGTCGGGGGCGTTGTTCGGCCCGCGGTGAAGGCCGGCGTCGAGCAGGTCGTCAGCAGGGCACCGCCCCCGGGCCACGTACCTCTCCGCGTACGCCGTCACCGCGTCCCGGACCGGTTCCGGCGCCCCGAGCCGCGGAAGGGCTTCGAGAGCCGCGGCGAAGCAGGTGACGGCGGCGGCGTGCAGATCCGGGTCGCTGAGACCGTCACGGGCCGCGGTCTCCCACAGCGGATTGTGCGGAGCCGCACGCGCACCGGCGATCTCCGCAAGGGGTTTGACTGCGCGATAGGCGATCTCCGCGGCCTGCGGGTCGTCGAACAGTGCCGCAGTCACCGCCAGCGGCACCATCCAGCCGTCCTCTCCCGGCTGCGCGTCGATCATCCGCAGCTCCAGGTGCCCCTGTGGTCGCACCGGCGGGAAGAGGGTGGTGAGGTGGTAGGCGAGGTCGGACCGGTTCGGGGCGCGCGGTGTCCGGCGGTGCGTCCACTCCCGGAACGTCAGCCCGTCCGGCACCTCCCACGCCGCACCGCGGTCGCCGCGTACGCACATCACCGGAGCGTCCAGGACCCGCTCGGCCCAAGCGCCGCGAGGCTCGGCACCGGGCCGCGGGGCGAGCGTGCGGGCCCGCTCGATTCCTGCCCAGAGGGTCTGCCGGTGCGAGCGGTGGGTCGTCCGACGTCCCTGCGCGTACGGCGAGTTGGCGAACGCGGCGACAAGGACCGCGCCCAGCAGATGCGCCAGCAGCCAGCGCCGGCCGAGTCCCAGCGGCCCCGGCTCGTCGTGCCCGGCGTCCACGCATACCTGGATCGACGCCGAGGTGCACATCATGGCCCGGCCAGAAGGGCCCGCGCGGTCGAGATAGCGCTCCATGGCGTCGTAACGCGGCTCACGCAGGAATCGCCGCGGGGGCTGCCAGGGGTCCTGGCCGAATCCCGCGAGGACGAGTCCCCGTGGGCGCAGCGCGCCGCGTACGGCGGCCAGATCGGCGGAGACGGAGGCGAGGCACTGGGCCAGGGAGGGGGCGGGCAGCGAGCTGAGCTCCAACTGGCCGCCGGGTTCGACGGTGAGGGCCGACCTCAGCGGCAGGGCGCGGGTGGCGGCGTGGGCGGCGGCGAGGCGGTCGGGGGAGAGGGGCAGGTGCGGCTCGTTCGCGTCGTGGACGAGCCATTCGAGTTCCACACCGATCGTTTTGGGCGGGCCCGTCTTGAAACAGATGCATCGCAGCAGGTCCGCCGCCTCGGTCTCGGTGATCGGTGGACCGCCTTCGGTGAACTCCACACTGGGCATGGCCTGTTCCTCCCGTCGAACGTCGAACTGTCGAAGACCTGGATGGCGACCGCGGACGCTGCCTGCCGTGCGTGTCCGTGGTGCGTGGCGCCCGCTCCTGTCCGTTGCCCGTGCGCTCCGGCGGATCGGACCGGGGCACAGCAGACCACCCAACCGACTGTCCGTGCCTCGCACAAGAGGCCCCTTTCGGTCGGGTCCGCCGCCACGGGCACGTACGAAATCCCTTTGCCCTGCGTGCCCGCCTCGCGGAGGATCAGCCAGGTGAGCGCACGTCTGCGCGGGATCGCGCGAGAAACGGAAGCCGTCGTCGCGGCCGGGCGATACACGGGCCCCGACGGCCGAAACACATCCATCGCCGGGGACCTGGCAGCGGCACTGGCCGGAACCCGGCTGCACGGCCCGGCACCGGTCCCGGTTCCGGGTACCCCGGCAGCCGGCCGTGCCACCGTCTTCGAGGTCACCGGCGAGAGCAGCACGCAGGCGGCCCGGCGACTGACCCATGAGGCCCCGGATCCGGTCGCCGTCCTCGTCTTCGCCTCGGCCCGCAACCCGGGCGGCGGCTATCTCAACGGCGCACAGGCCCAGGAGGAAGCCCTGTGCCGCGCCTCGGCGCTGTACGCCTGCCTGCTGCGCGTCCCGGAGTTCTACGCCCACCACCGGGCGGAACGCGACGTGTTCTACACCGACCGGGTCATTCACGCCCCCGGGGTGCCGGTCTTCCGCGACGACCGGGGGCAGTTGCTCCCCGCCCCCTACCGGGTCGGCTTCCTCACCTCGCCCGCGCCCAACGCGGGCGTGATCCGACGGAACACGCCGCAGGAGGCGCACCGCATTCCGGCCGTGCTCGCCGGTCGGGCGCAGCGGGTGCTGGAGGTGGCGTCGGTCTGCGGCTACCGGCGGCTCGTCCTCGGGGCCTGGGGCTGCGGCGTCTTCCAGAACGAACCTGCCGTGGTGGCGGAGGCGTTCAGGAGCCTGCTGGCCGAGGGCGGACGGTTCGCCGGGCACTTCGACCGGGTGACCTTCGCCGTACTGGACCGCACGGCGGAAGGCCCGACGCTCACGGCCTTTCGCAAGGCCTTCCCCTCCGGCCCGCTGCCCCAGGCGGGCTGACAGTCCGGATCAGCGGATCAGTGGATGTGCGGATCAGTGGATGTGCGGATCGGCGGATCAGCGGATTTGCAGGATGTGCAGCGTCGCGTTCAGCCCCTCCACGTCGCGAATGGCCGACCACTTGGGCAGGACGCGCACGTGATCGCCGAGGAGTATCTCGATGTTGTTGTTGCCCGAGGTGACGCGCGAAACGTGGGGGAGCCCCGGGGCCATGACGCCCGCGTTGGCGAAGCAGGCGGTACGGCCGCCGTCGTACCAGACCTTGACCAGGTCCGTACGGTCGCCGCAGGCCGTCTGGTTGGCCGCGGCAGCCGGGGAGACGGACACGAGAGCCGAGACGGCTCCCACTGCCAGGACGAGACCGAGCCGGGAGAGGGTGCGCTTCATGGGTGGAGTCTTCCTTCCGCGATGTGGCGGTGTTGTTGAGCAACACGGTTCGGTCTGCTGAACGAAGCGGGTGGCTCCCCGGTTCACCTGTGGGCGGCAACGGATGTCCGGGCCCTTCGCCCCGTGGTCGTGCCAGGGGTGGAACCGTCGGCGTCGTTCGGTCAGCGGATTCTTGCCGCACCGCGTCCCGGCGCTCGGCTCCGGAGCCCTCACGGCCCGTCAAGGCGTTCCGGCGCGCATCCCGCAATGCCCGCCAGGCCCCGTCGTTCGGGCAAGCGTGTCATCATGCCCGCCTCCGCAGTAACGGGGACTGCTGCGACGAAGGGCAGTCCCACAGAGGAAAGGGACACGGTGTGACGGGAGTTGGCCACGGAGGCGCGGCCGGTCCGGGAGCGGTGACGACCCGGTTCAGCGACCGGCTGCGGGTGACCCGGCCCTGGCCGCGAGAGCTGCGGCCCTACGTGCACAGCTACGACGGATACCGGGTGGATGCGACGACGTCGTACCGGGTGCGGCTGGTCCCCACGGGACGCGCCGTCGTAGTGATCAATCTCGGGGAGCCGTTCGCCCAGGTGTTCCGGCTGAAGGAGACGGGCCCCGCCGTACGTGTGGTCGGGTCGCTGGTCGCGGGGCTCGAAGACGGGCCGCGGGTGTGCGATCACCCCGGTGGCCAGGAGGCGATACGACTCGAACTGACCCCACTCGGCGCGTACCGGCTCTTCGCCCTGCCCATGCGGGAGTTGACGAACGGCGTGTTCGAACTGCGGGACGTCCTCGGGCCAGGGGCGGACGAGTTGGTGGAGCGGATGTCGGCCACCCGTGACTGGACGCAGCGGTTCGACCTGCTGGACGCCGCGTTGCTGACCCGGCTGGACCGCGGTCCCGATCCTTCGCCCGAGGTCGCGCATGCCTGGCGGCTGCTCACGCGGTCGGCGGGTACGACCCCGGTGGCCCGCGTCGCCGCCGAAGTCGGCTGGAGCCACGCCCACTTGGTCCGTCGCTTCACTCATCAGGTCGGGTTGACGCCCAAGACGACTGCCAGGGTGCTGCGCTTCCACCGGTCGGTGGAACTGTTGTCCCGCGGGGGGACGGACCTCAGACAACTGGCGGCCGCCTGCGGCTTCTACGACCAGGCCCACCTCAACCGGGAGTTCCGCGCGCTGGCCGACATCACTCCTGCCGGACTGGCGAACGCCCGCCGTGTGGAGGGCGCTCACGAACTGTGAGCGGCGGGACTCGCGCGGCCGACGTCGGGCAATGAGATCAAATTTGTCCAAGCAATGCCGCCCGTGTCCTCTCTAAGGTCCCTGGAGAGTACGCAGTCGTTCCGCACAGTCACACCAAGGGGATACGCATGTCGGTGCCGAATCCGAGGTCGGGCAATCAGCCCGCACGCCGAGGCCGGTGGGAGCGGTACAAGGTGACGCGCCCGTTCTCGCCCCAGGACCTGGCCGGTCTGTGGGGCTCGATCCTGGGCGTGGTGGCGCTCGCTCTGCTGCTCGGGTGGGCACTCGACATGAAGGGCGGCGTGGTGATCGTCGCGGCGATCCCGTTCATCTCGTCCTGGTTCGACTCACGTCGCATCCTGTTCCAGTTCGACGCAGTCGGCGTACGGGTCGCCGATGTGCTGCTGCCCTGGAACGACGTCACGCAGTTCGTCGTGGCGACGCCCGAGAGCGATGAGCACGTGCTCATCGGTGTTCGACTGCGCCAGGGGGCGACGGTGCCGGCCGGTACGGGGGTCCGGCCGGCACATCCGGCGATGCCGGCGCCACTGCACGTGGCCGTGCAGCGTGACAAGTTCCAGCTGGACAAGATGCTCACCAAGGCACGCAAGTACGCCCCGTCCCACGTCCAGGTAGTGGTGGCCGAGCCGACGGGAGAGCGGGTGGCCTCCTGATACGGGGCAGCGGTGACGGGGCCCGCCGGTGTTCGCTCCGGCCCCCGCCACCTCTCCGTGGCCCCGCCCCCACCGTCGGCCCCCCGCCCTGCCTGGGCACACCCGGGCAGGCGTCATGTGTGTCTGGGCCGACCACAGCACCATCGGTGTGGTGACTCCCCGCAGGCCCACCGGTGAATACTCCATGGACGAAGCCGCCAGGATCGCCGCGGATCTCCGCAAGGAAGTGCGGGTCGCGGGCGACTGACCCGTGACGCGCTCGAGTGCGGAGCCCGGCCCTGGGGCGCCGCGCTCCCCGCTTCCCGAGGCGTTGAAGCGGTGAGCGGCAGGGCGCCCACTGCCGGGAGGGCTGCCGGTGCACCCGGTCAGGTGGGTGCGGCGGACACTGTTGCTGTCCGGCGGCTGCTTGCCATGGCAGGCCCTGGTCGCGTTGTTGATCACCTGGACGCCCGTGCCGGTGCAGTGCAACGGGAAGTGCTCGACGGGCGCAGGGGCACCCCTGCCTCCTGGTACAAGCTCTTCACCCCTGTCGCTGCCCCTGGCGGGCAGCCGGACCCGGTACTCTCGCCACACATCGGACAAGGGGGCAGTGGTGGCCCAAGCCGGCAAGGGCGTGCGACCCGCCTGGGTCGACGACGACCTCTTCCCGTTCGAGAGCCGCTTCCTGGACATCGACGGCCACAGCGTGCACTACGTCGACGAGGGGGCGGGTCCCACGCTGCTGTTTCTGCACGGCAACCCGACCTGGTCGTTCCTCTGGCGCGACGTGATCCGCGTGTTGCGCGACGACTTCCGGTGCCTCGCGCTCGACTTTCCGGGTTTCGGGCTTTCGACACCGAGGTCCGGCTATCGTTTCCTGCCCGAGGAACACGCGGACATCGTCACCGCTTTCGTCGACTCGCTCGGACTGGCCGAGGTCACTCTGGTCGGACAGGACTGGGGCGGACCGATCGGCCTGGCCGCCGCGCAGCGTCGGCCAGGCGTCTTCGATCGGTTGGTACTCGCCAACGCCTGGGCCTGGCCGGTCAACGGGGACCCCTACTTCGAGGCCTTCGCCCGTATCGTCGGCGGGCCTCCCGTCCGCTTCCTTACGCGGCGGCTCAACCTCGTCGTCAACGCCTTCATCCCCATGGGTCACCGAAGGCGGAAGCCGACAGCAGTCGAGATGACCCACTACCGCCGCGCACTGGACACCCCCGCGCGGCGTCGCGCCTCCGCCGTACTCCCCGGCCGCCTCCTCGCCAGCCGGGGTTTCTTCACCGAGATCGAGGCCGGGCTCGCCGACCTCGACCGCCTGCCGACGCTGATCATCTGGGGAAATGCCCAAATCGGTTTTCGTCCTCGGGAGCGCGAACGCCAAGAAGCGATTTTCTCCGAGCACACCACCGTGATCGTCGAAGGTGCCGGCCTGTACGTGGAGTCCGACGCACCGGAGGAGTTCGTCGCCGCGATCCGAGGTTGGTCGTCGGCCCCGTAAGACCGGGGGCAGCGGTGGTACGGGTGCCCGGGGCCGTGGTGTGGCTGGATCATGCGTGCCGGAATGGCTCTTCTCAGCGGCCCTACTCTCCCTTACGGTCAGCGGAACGCGACAAGGAGCACTGGGAGGTGAGACCGATGGACCTCACTGAAATCGCCGTTGCGGTGATTACGACGGGCCCCGCCTACATCGCCGTCTGCTGGACGGTCTTCAAGAACAAACCCCAGCAGCAGACCCCGTCGTGCACCACGTGTGCCGCGCACGCCCCGGCCTGTGCTGCGTGCGACGGTCGCCCGGCCTCCGACATGGACTATGTCGTGACGTGGGCCCTCGCGGCCTGACCCAGACGTTTCCCGGAGGGGCCCGCCACCGTCACGGTGGCGGGCCCCTCCTGCTTCTCTCCACGACCTGCCCCGGCCCAGGACCGGGCCGTTCACGCCTGTCCGGGCCCACCCCGCAGTCCGCCGTTCCTGCAGGCGGCGGCGAAGAAGCAGCCGTCGGCGAGGCACGGGCACACGGAGGACGCACAGGGTCCGGACAGGCGTGAACGGTGTCCGTGCCGAGGGAGACCGACGCGCCGACCGTGGCGAGGTGCCGCATCCTGCGGCGAGCACGGGGGCCGGCGGGCGGCGAGTGCATCCGTACGGGTGGCAGGACCTACGATGACCGGATGACCAGCACGATGCAGCCGTCGAGCCGCCGCCCCGTCGGGCGCGCTCTTGTGCTGCTGGTGCTGGCAGTGCTGGCCGGTGTGCTGGCGATGCACGGCCTGGGGCCGGGACTCGCCCCCGCGAAGGCGTCGGCCGCTACCGGTGGCCACGTCATGGCGACGGTCCACGAGGAAGCCGCCCAGCAGGCAGCGGGCAGCTGCGCGCACACCGATGGCGGACAGGGGCACGTGGACCACGCGGACGCCGCGTGCGTGGCGGCCGGTATCGGCGCCGCCTACGCGCCCCCCGTCCTGGCTGCCGCCCTCGATACGGCCCCCGCCCCCCTGGCGCAGCCCGCCGGCGCGGTGGGGACGCCCGGCAACGGTCGGGCGCCGCCCGACCTCTCCGAACTGCAGCTCCTGCGGATATAGGACCCGCCCGCACGGCGCCCTCTCGCCCGGCCGGCGAGGGACGCCGTGCCCCGGCACGTCCTCATTCCGTATCGGCGCCCGCCCGCTCGGGCGGCGCATCAAGGAGTCGTTTCACCATGAACAACCACCGTTCCCTCGTCCGTCGCGCCTCCGCTGTCGTGGCCGCGACCACGGCCGCCCTCGTCGTCGCCGCCTGCGGCTCCAACAGCGACAGCCCGGCCGGGCACGACGGTCACGCCTCGAAGTCGCCCACCGCCTCGGCTCCGGCAGCGAAGGGGAGGCACAACACAGCTGACGTCGCGTTCGCCAAAGGGATGATCCCGCACCACCGTCAGGCCGTGGAGATGGCCGACCTCGCTCCGGGCCGCGCGGAGTCCGCCGACGTCAAGAAGCTCGCCGCCGAGATCAAGAAGGCACAGGACCCGGAGATCAGGACGCTGACGGGCTGGCTGACCTCCTGGGGAGAGCGCGTTCCCGCCGACGGAGCGATGGACCACTCCGCGCACGGCATGGCAGGGATGATGACGGCGGAGGACATGGACACGCTGAAGGCAGCCTCGGGCAAGGCGTTCGACACCGCCTTCATGGACATGATGATCAAGCACCATGAGGGTGCCGTGGCGATGGCGAAGACGGAGAAGACCGACGGTGCCTTCCCTGACGCCAAGGCCATGGCCGACGCCATCATCACTGCACAGACCGCCGAGATCACCAGGATGAACAACCTGCTCGGCAGGAACTGACCCGACTGGCAGAGAGGTGTGGGGGGTGCGCCGGCGCTCGACGCCCGGCGCACCCGCCCCTCGGTCGCGTGCGGCTCGACATCGACACCGACAGTCGGGCCGCGGATGCCGGGCAGGGGTCTCGTACGGCCGACGAACCGCCGTCGGGAGGCGATCGCGACGCCTGCGTGCTCCACCGCCGGAGCACCGGGCGCGCGGTCCGCGAAGCACGGTGACGCCGTCAGCGAAGCGCCGGTGCGTTGGCCGGGCGTGCATCGGTGCGCACGACGCGACCCGGACCACGCGCCGCAGCGCGAGCCGGCCGGCGGCCGGGTCGGGCGCGGGAGGCGAGGCGGCACGACCGTGCGGCCGACCGGCCCACTCCACAGCGCGCCCGTCCCGCCGCACGCGGAGGCTCGATCCATGAAAGCCACGCTGCTCGCCCTGCTGACCGCCGGCGGACTCCTCGCCCCAGTGGCTCCCCCCTCACCCGTCGGGGCACCCTCCGCGGCTGCCGGGACCCAGGCGCCGCCGCCCCGTACCGTCTCCGCCTGGCTGCCGTACTGGGACCAGGAGACCGCCTACCGCGACGCGCTCGCGCACGCCGACCAGCTCCACACCGTCAGCCCGTTCTGGTACCAGGCCAAGGCCGCCGACCGGATCGACCCGCACTACAGCGCCGAGAAGAAGAGCATCGTCGACGGCCTCCACCGGGCCGGCGTCAAGGTCGTCCCGACCGTCATGGAAACGCTCCCGGCCGGGGCCCTCGACGCGATCGTCACCGACCCCGACCGTCGCGCCACCCACGTCCGCGCACTGCTGGCCGTCGCCGGACGGGGCGACTACGACGGGCTGGAACTCGACTACGAGACCCTCGCTCCCACCGGCGACACCCGGTACAAGGCGGTACGCGCCGGCTACGCCGCCCTCGTCACCGACCTGTGCACGGCGTTGCACGCCGCCCGCAAGACGTGCGCGGTCGCCGTCACCCCGCAGACCGACGGCAGCGGACGCATCTGGGACTACCCGGCACTCGGCCGGGCCGCCGACCGGGTGCGCATCGTGGCGTACAACCTGCACTGGGAGGGCGGCAGGCCGGGGCCGCTCGCCACCCCGCAGTGGTACGACCGGATCCTCACCCGCGCCACCGCCCTCATCCCGCGCGACAAGATCGAGATGGCGCTCCCCGCGTACGGGTGGGACTGGACGACGGGCGGCGCGACCAAGCACGTCACCTGGAAGGAGGCGGAGGCACTGCGCACACGTACCGGCGCTCCGTACCGCCTGGACGCGGAGTCCGGCTCGCCCCACTTCTCGTACACGGACCCCCAGGGGCGCAAGCGCACCGTCTGGTACCAGGACGCCCGCGGTGTCGCCGCGCACCTGCCCGTGCTGCGCAAGCACGGGATCAGCCAGACCGGCTTGTGGGCACTGGGCTTCGAGGACCCGGCACTCTGGGGGGTGCTGGCACGGGGCTGACCGCATGTCAGGTCAATCTCATGTCAGATCAACCTCATGTCAGGACATGGATGCAGGCGAAGGCGTGCGCGTTGTCCGTATGTCCTGTCAGAGAGGTACTGACAGAGCGGTCGGCCCCCTCCGCGGGGAACCTGCCGCTCGGCGCACGGATCAGATCCAGCCATCCAGCGACGACATGAATCCGTCGAAGTCGTCGCGCTGGATGGTGTGGCCCGCACCTCTGACCGTCCGGACCTCGAAGCCGCGTTCGCGCAGCAGCGCGGCCCGCTCCTCGTTGATGATCAGGCTCGGGTCGGCCAACTGCACCAGGGACGGCACGACCGCCTTCCTGGGGAGCAGGTCGCGGCCCCCGAGCGCGGCCAGGCCGAGCGCGGAAGCCTCGTCCCAGAGCGCCAGCGTCGCCACCTCCACATCGACGTCCTCCGCGTCCCAGCGCGGGTTCATCGCCGCGATGTGCGCCCGGCGGACCGACTTGAACTCGGCGAAGACCTCGGGGCCGAATCCTCCGGGCAGTTCCAGGTGCCAGGCCGGGTCGGAGTACACGGCGCGCTTCGGGCGCAGCCGGTCCACGGCGAGAGAGAGCGTGAGCCCGCCCAACGAGTGCCCGACGGCGAGTTCGGCGTCCGTCGGCAGGGTCTCCACGAGGTCGTCCGCGAAGGCGTCCGGCGTGTACGTGTCGCCGCGCCCGCTGAGACCGTGGCCGCGCAGGTCGACGGCGATGACGCGGTAGCCCTTGTCGGCCAGTGCGGGGCCGACGGTCCGCCAGGCGCGGTGGTCGGACATTATTCCGTGGATCAGGAGGGCGACGCGATCGCCCTCTCCCCAGGTGTGGGTGTTCAGCTGCACGACGGTGCCTTTCTCGACGGTGCGTGAGGACAGCGGAGTCGCCCCGCGGCACAAGTGGTGGCCCGGCCCGTGGATCCCGCGGGAACGGCCCCGATTCTGCCTGCCGGCCCGGTGCCGGGTCCGGCCGGGCGGTGGGCGCGGGAGGCGGGCGGGGCGGTTCAGCGGACTGTCCGGGGGACTGTCCGGGAGGTTCAGCGGACTGTGCGGATGGGACGCACCGCGAGGGCGCCCAGCAGCGAGAGGGCCGCCGCGACCAGGAAGAGCGCGGTGTAGCCGCCGCTGGCCTGGACGACGAGTCCGGCGATGAACGGGGCGGCGATCTGCGGCCCCGCGTTGGCGACGTTGAGGATGCCCATGTCGCGGGCGGCGTCCTCGGACTTCGGCAGCACCATCGTCACCAGGGCGGTGTCCACGGCCATGTAGCAGCCGAAGCCCAGGCCGTTGACGGCGCCGAAGAGCAGCATGGCGGTCCAACTCGTCGAGACCGCCGGGAAGACCATCGCGACGGCGGCCAGCAGTGCCGAGACGCCCACGAACAGCTTGCGGCGGTCGTACTTGTCGGACAGCCAGCCGCCGAGAACCGTGGAGATCACCGAGGCGGCCGCGTTGACCATGGTCAGGATCGCCGCGGCCACCGGCGGCTCCAGGCCCGCAGGCAGGCTCGTATGGTCCTGGAGGATGTACAGCTGGAAGCCGAGGACCGCGAAGTAGCCGAGGACGAGCAGTGCACGGCCGATGAACGCCCAGCGGAAGTCGTGGTGCGCCAGGGCGCTCGCGAAGGAGGCGATCTGCCGCTTCACGGGCAGCGGGCCCTTGCCGGGACGACGCTCCTCACGGGCACAGCCGGTGAACAGGACGGCGGCCGCGGCCACCATCGCCCCGAACACCAGGTATCCGGTGCGGTAGTTGTCGGAGAACGCGGCACCGATCAGTGCGCCGATGGTGGAGCCGAGGGGGATGCCCAGCCCGACGGCGGCGGAGGCCCTGCCGCGCGAGGCGAGCGGAACGCGGTCCGGAACGACCGACGTCAGGGCCGCCTGGTAGAAGTTCATCGCGGCCTGGCCCAGGCACCAGACGATCGTCACCAGCAGCACGGTGTTGACGCTGCCCAGCAGGGCCATCACCCCGAGGGCGCCGATGCCGCCGCCGAGGATCCACGGGTTGCGGCGTCCGGACCGGTCGGACAGGGCGCCCGCGATCGGGTTGAAGAGCGTGGCGAAGATCGCCGAGACGCCGGAGACGACGGTCATGTTGCCGACCTTGTTCGCCGGGTCGATGTGCGCGACCTGAAGGGCCATCACGAAGCCGGGTACGCCGATGTAGAGCGCGTACATGACGGTGTTGCCGACGAGCAGCAGCGGCAACAGCGCTCGGGTCGGGTGGTGCGTCTCGGCGGAGCCGGTGCCGACCGCCGCGCCGGTACCGGGGGAGGAAAGGGCCACGCTGCCCTCCAGGGGTGGAGTGAAGAGGCTGTGGGGATGACGGAGGATTCCCGCCGGGGCTTCCCGAGGGAGGTCGCCGCGCAGGGTGCGAGCGGTGAGGTGACACGTGTCACTGACGCGTGTAATGCTTTGTAGCACCGAATTCCGGCCAACCGCCAGACCCCGTGCGGCACGCGTCTGGAAAGATGCCGAACGCGATGAGCCAGACACCGAAGAAGCCAGCCGACCAGACCGTCCCCACCAGCACCGATGTCGCACGCCTGGCCGGAGTTTCGCGCGCCACCGTGTCCTACGTGCTGAACAACACCTCGGCCGTACGGATCAGCGAGCCGACCCGTCGGCGGGTCCGTGAGGCGGCCGAGGAACTCGGTTACGTGCCGCACGCGGCAGCGCGCAGCCTGCGTGCCGGGCACACCCGCATGGTCCTGCTGCCGACCGCGCACATTCCTGTCGGGCCGCTCTACGGTCAGTTCTTCAACGAACTGCACTGGGCGCTGCGCGACCTCGACTACACGGTCGTGCAGTACGGCAGCCTCGGTCTCACCGCTGACGAGGCGGCCCGCGCCTGGGCCGAACTGCGGCCGGTGGCCGTCGTCTCGCTCGGCGAGATCACCCTCAACCCGCGCGGTGTGCAGCTCCTCAAGAGGTCGGGGGCGAAGGCGGTGGTCACCCTGGGCGCGCAACGCGTCGAGGGCGCGCACTCGTTGGTGATGGACCAGCGCGAGGTCGGCATCGCCGCCGCCGGCCACCTCCTGGAGCGCGGACACCGCAGGATCGGCGCCGTCGTACCGGAGGAACCCGGTCTGGAGATCTTCTCCAAGCCGCGGCTGGCGGGCCTGCGCAGGGCGGTCACCGACGCCGGGGCCACCGTCGAGCCGCTGGCCATGCGGTACGACGAGGAGTCGGCCGCCGCGCTGGCGGCCCGCTGGCGCGATCTCGGGCTGGACGCGGTGTTCGCGTACAACGACGAGTACGCCCAGCTCCTCATGAGGGCGCTCCAGGACGCCGGCGTCGACGTGCCGGGCGACACCGGCGTCATGGGCGCCGACAACCTCCTCATGGGCAAGCTCCTGCGCCCCCGCCTCAGCACGGTGCAACTGGAGCTGCCGCCCGGCCAGTACCTCGCGGACCTCGTCGACCGGCTCGTGCGGCATCCGTCGGACGAGGTGGAGGACAGCGGCCTGATGGGCGCGTACGCGGTGCCGCGCGAGTCCAGCTGACCCGTTGTGCCGCGTCCCAGTGTGGGAGCGCGTGTCCCGTCCGCCGTTGACAGCCGACGGGACGCGCCACAGACTCGGACGCGGGCGATCAAGGGGGGTCGGTGCCGCCGGCGGGAGCCCGGTCCGAACGCCCTTGAACCCCAGGAGAGTGGCGATGCCCGCGAGCATCCGTGACGTCTACGTCGTCGACGCCGTCCGCACGCCGATCGGCAAGTTCGGCGGCGCGCTGTCGGGCGTACGGCCGGACGACCTCGCCGCACACGTGGTGCGGGAGCTGGTCGGGCGATCCCCGGAACTCGACCCCGCGCGCATCGACGACGTGTACTTCGGCGACGCCAACGGGGCCGGGGAGGACAACCGGGACGTGGCCCGCATGGCGGTGCTGCTCGCCGGACTCCCGGTGACCGTGCCGGGCGTGACGGTCAACAGGCTCTGCGGATCGGGTCTGGAGGCCGTGATCCAGGCCGCCCGCGCGATCGCGCTCGGCGACGCGTCCGTGGCGGTCGCCGGCGGCGTCGAGTCGATGTCCCGCGCCCCCTGGGTCCTCCAGAAGCCCGAACGGGCCTTCCCCGCCGGACACCAGCAGCTCCACTCGACGACCCTCGGCTGGCGGATGACCAACCCCGCGATGCCCGCCGAGTGGACCGTCGCGCTGGGCGAGGGCGCCGAACAGGTCGCCGACAAGCACAAGATCGGCCGTGCGGAACAGGACGCCTTCGCCCTCGCCAGCCACCACAAGGCGGCGGCGGCCTGGGCCGCGGGGCACTACGACGCCGAGGTCGTGCCGTACGAGGGCGTGGCCATGCTGCGTGACGAGTGCATCCGGGAAGCCTCGACGATCGAGACCCTGGCGCGGCTCAAGCCGGTCTTCCGCACCGAAGGAACGGGCACGGTCACCGCGGGCAACTCCTCTCCCCTCAACGACGGGGCGGCGGCCCTGCTGCTCGTCGACGACGCCGGACTGCGCGCCACCGGCCGCGAGCCGCTCGCCCGGATCCGCGCCTCCGCCGTCACCGGCGTCGAACCCCAGCTCTTCGGCCTCGGACCGGTCGAGGCGGTCGGCCGGGCACTCGACAAGGCGGGCCGTACCTTCGCCGACCTCACGGTCTTCGAGCTGAACGAGGCGTTCGCCGCGCAGTCCCTCGGCTGCCTCGCCGAATGGCCCGAGCTGGACCCGGCCGTGGTCAACCCGCGCGGAGGCGCACTCGCGCTCGGGCACCCGCTGGGCGCCTCCGGGGCGCGCCTGGCCGGAGCGGTCGCGCACCAGCTCGCGGCGGCGGGCTCGGGCACCGGAATCGCCGCCCTGTGCATCGGTGTCGGACAGGGGCTCGCGCTGGTCCTGGAACGCTGACAGGACCGCGGCACCGGGCGGGCGGACCAGGTTCGTCGAGGCGGCCGAGCGGTCCGGGGTCACGGCGAGGCGTTCGCGCCGGTCCCCGGCAGCACGCCGCACGCCGTAGTCGGGACGACCGGGCCGTGGCGACGCCCGGCGGCCCCGCACACGGACGAGCAGCGCACGTACGGACGCGCGTCACGACGACGTGTGCACGGATGAGCGCGTGCCGGGACGGGCGCAGCTCCGTGGGGCGGCGCCCGTCCCGAGGCCGGGGGAGGAACGCGCGGTCAGCCCGCCTCCTGCTGCCCGCCCGCGCCCTCGGCCTGCGCCTTCTCGATGGACTTGCGCACCTCGTCCATGTCCAGGTTGCGGGCCTGGCCGATGATGTCTTCGAGCGCGGCTTCCGGAAGAGCGCCCGGCTGGGCGAACACCGCGACGTTCTCCCGGACGATCATCAGGGTCGGGATCGACTGGATCTCGAAGGCGGCCGCGAGTTCCTGCTGCGCCTCCGTGTCGACCTTGGCGAAGACCAGGTCCTCGTGACGGTCGGAAGCGCCCTCGTAGACCGGCGCGAACTGACGGCAGGGGCCGCACCACGACGCCCAGAAGTCGATCAGGACGAAGTCGTTCTCGGACACTACGCTGTCGAAGTTCTCTTTGGTCAGCTCGACAGTGGCCATGGTGTGCTCCTCTTCCGTCATTCAGGGCGTCGCCGTATGCCGCACAACGGCGTGCGGCGGCGCCCTATTCCGTCGGTGCCCCTTCCCCTGTGGTCCCGGCGCACACCACCGAGCAGACTGTCTTTCATGACATCCGACACAGACACAGGCACGGACCGCGGAACCCTTGAGTACGACGTGGTGGTGCTGGGCGCCGGTCCGGTGGGGGAGAACGTCGCGGACCGGGCGCGCGCGGCCGGGCTGAGCGTGGCGATCGTGGAGTCCGAACTGATCGGCGGGGAGTGCTCCTACTGGGCGTGCATGCCCAGCAAGGCCCTGCTGCGGCCGGTCACCGCGCGGGCCGATGCCCGCCGCGTCCCCGGACTTGAACAGTCCGTCCAGGGGCCGCTGGACGTCCCCGCGGTCCTCGCCCACCGCGACTCCTACACCTCGAACTGGCAGGACGACGGCCAGGCCGACTGGCTGAAGTCGATCGACGTGGCGATCCATCGCGGACACGGCCGTCTGACGGGTCCCCGACGGATCACCGTGACCGCGCCCGACGGCGTGCGCACGGCGCTCACCGCCCGGCACGCCGTCGCTGTCTGCACCGGCAGCCGCGCGGTCGTCCCGGACCTGCCCGGCGTCGCGGACGCCGCACCGTGGACGAGCCGGGAGGCGACCAGCGCGAAGGAGGCGCCCGGCCGGCTGGTCGTCGTCGGCGGGGGAGTGGTGGGCGTGGAGATGGCCACCGCCTGGCAGGCGCTCGGCTCCCGGGTGACCGTGCTCGTGCGGGGAGAGGGGCTCCTGCCGAAGATGGAGCCCTTCGCGGGCGCGCACGTCGCCGCCGCCCTGGAAGAGGCGGGCGCGACCGTACGCACCGGAGCGTCGGTCGCGGCGGTGGACCGCGACGACACGGGCCTGACGGTCACCCTGGAGGGCGGCGAGCAGCTCCGGGCCGACGAGATCCTCTTCGCGGTGGGCCGCGCCCCCAGGACCGACGACATCGGTCTGGACACGGTGGGACTCACGCCGGGGTCCTGGCTGTCCGTCGACGACAGCTGCCGGGTCACGGACGTGGAGGGCGACTGGCTGTATGCGGTGGGCGACGTCAACCACCGGGCGCTGCTCACCCACCAGGGCAAGTACCAGGCGCGACTCGCGGGCGACGTGATCGGCGCGCGCGCCCTGGGGCGTCCCGTCGACGACACGCCCTGGGGCGCGCACGCGGCGACCGCCGACCACGCCGCCGTCCCCCAGGTGGTCTTCGCCGACCCGGAGGCGGGCTCCGTCGGCCTCACCCTCGCCGAGGCGCAGCGCACCGGCCGCCGGGTGCGGGCCGTCGACTACGACATGGCCTCGGTCGCCGGGGCGGGCCTGTACGCCGACGGCTATCGGGGGCGCGCCCGTATGGTCGTCGACCTCGACACGGAGACGCTCCTCGGCGTCACCTTCGTCGGCCCCGCCGTCAGCGAACTGGTGCACTCCGCGACGGTGGCGGTGGTGGGCGAGGTGCCCCTGTCACGGCTGTGGCACGCGGTTCCCTCGTACCCGACGATCAGCGAGGTGTGGCTGCGGCTGCTGGAGACGTACCGCGGCTGAGTGCGGGCCGTGGCGGGGCGGAGGCGCGGTACGGCGCGAGGCGTGTCCGCCCCGTCGCGGGGCCGCAGCCGTGGGCGGGGCCCGCCGGGACACCGGCCCGGTCCGCGAGCCCGGAGGAGGAACGCCGACGCGGGACCCGGCGGCGCGGTCCGCCGCCGGAGGGGCGGACGTGCCCGAAGGGGCGCGGAATCCGGGCGCGCTGGTGTGCGAATGAAGCTCGGCTTGGGGGCCGGTTAAGAAAACCTCGATGGACGCGGCGCGTCCGGATCGGCAGATTGGTGCACGCAAGCGATCACCACGAACCCCGCCCCGGATCAGCGCTGCCACGAAAGCGCTGCCGTCACCGCCACACCGCCTGGAGCCACAGCCATGAGAGCACTCGTCAAGCACAAGGCCGAGCCGGGGCTGTGGCTCATGGACGTGCCCGAGCCCGAGACCGGCCCGGGCGACGTGCTGATCAAGGTGCTGCGCACCGGCATCTGCGGCACCGACCTGCACATCCGCAACTGGGACGGCTGGGCGCAGCAGGCCGTCACCACGCCCCGGGTGCTGGGCCACGAGTTCGTCGGTGAGGTCGCGCGCATCGGCGCGGACGTCCAGGACATCAAGGTCGGGGACGTCGTCAGCGGCGAGGGCCACCTCGTGTGCGGCAAGTGCCGCAACTGTCTGGCAGGGCGCCGTCACCTGTGCCGCTCCACCGTCGGCCTCGGCGTCGGCGTGGACGGCGCCTTCGCGGAGTACGTCGCCCTGCCCGCCTCCAACGTGTGGGTGCACCGCACCGAGGTCGACCTCGACGTCGCGGCGATCTTCGACCCCTTCGGCAACGCCGTGCACACCGCCCTGTCCTTCCCGCTGGTCGGCGAGGACGTCCTGATCACCGGCGCGGGCCCGATCGGCATCATGGCCGCCGCCGTCGCCAAGCACGCGGGCGCCCGCAGCGTCGTCATCACCGACGTCAGCGAGCCCCGCCTGGAGCTGGCCCGCCAGGTCGGCGCGACCCTCGCCGTCAACGTCGCGGAGAGCAGCATCAAGGAGGCCCAGGCCAAGCTAGGCCTCAAGGAGGGCTTCGACATCGGCCTGGAGATGTCCGGCCGCCCCGAAGCCATGCGCGACATGGTCGACAACATGACGCACGGCGGCCGCATCGCCATGCTCGGCCTGCCCGCCGAGGAATTCGCCGTCGACTGGTCCCGGATCGTCACGTCGATGATCACCGTGAAGGGCATCTACGGCCGCGAGATGTACGAGACCTGGTACGCGATGACCGTCCTGATCGAGGCCGGACTCGACCTGCGTCCCGTCATCACCGGCAGCTACGGCTACCAGGACTTCCAAGCCGCCTTCGACGAGGCCGCCACCGCCCGCAGCGGCAAGATCATCCTCGACTGGACCGTCTGACCTCCCCGTCTCTTCCTCCAAGGAGCACCCTCCATGTACGCGTCCGTCCGTGACGAACTGCGCGCCACCCTCGACGAGATCCGCGAAGCGGGACTCTTCAAGCCCGAGCGCGTCATCAGCAGCCCGCAGAGCGCCACCGTCGGCGTCACCGCCGACGGCGGGCAGGCGGACGTCCTCAACTTCTGCGCCAACAACTACCTCGGCCTCGCCGACCACCCCGAGGTCGTCGCCGCCGCCAAGGACGCCCTGGACCGCTGGGGCTACGGCATGGCCTCCGTACGGTTCATCTGCGGCACCCAGGAGATCCACAAGGAGCTGGAAGGCCGCCTCTCGGCGTTCCTCGGCCAGGAGGACACGATCCTCTACTCCTCCTGCTTCGACGCCAACGGCGGTGTCTTCGAGACCCTGCTGGGCGCCGAGGACGCGGTGATCTCCGACGCCCTCAACCACGCCAGCATCATCGACGGCATCCGCCTGTCCAAGGCCCGCCGCCACCGCTACGCCAACCGCGACCTCGCCGACCTGGAGAAGCAGCTCCAGAACACCCAGGACGCCCGCCGCCGCCTCATCGTCACCGACGGGGTCTTCTCCATGGACGGCTACGTCGCCCCCCTGACGGAGATCTGCGACCTCGCCGACCGTTACGACGCGATGGTCATGGTCGACGACTCGCACGCGGTCGGCTTCGTCGGCGAGGGCGGCGGGGGCACCCCCGAGCTGCACGGCGTGAGGGACCGCGTCGACATCATCACCGGCACCCTCGGCAAGGCGCTCGGCGGCGCGTCGGGCGGCTACGTCGCCGCCCGCGCGGAGATCGTCGCCCTGCTGCGCCAGCGCTCGCGCCCGTACCTGTTCTCCAACTCCCTCGCCCCGGTCATCGCCGCCGCCTCCCTCAAGGTCCTCGACCTGCTGGAATCGGCCGGCGACCTGCGGGAGAAGCTCGCCGCCAACACGAAGCTGTTCCGCACGAAGATGACCGAGGCGGGCTTCGACATCCTGCCCGGCGACCACGCCATCGCCCCCGTCATGATCGGCGACGCCGCCGAGGCGGGCCGGATGGCGGAGCTGCTCCTGGAGCGCGGCGTGTACGTCATCGGCTTCTCCTACCCGGTCGTCCCGATGGGCAAGGCGCGCATCCGCGTCCAGCTCTCCGCCGCCCACTCCACCGAGGACGTCGAGCGGGCGATTGCGGCGTTCGTCGACGCACGGGCGACACTGGCTGGGTGATCGACCCCAGACGGCTCCGCATTCTGAGGGCCGTGGCGGACCACCGTACGGTGACCGCCGCGGCCTCCGCGCTGTACCTGACCCCTTCCGCCGTGTCCCAGCAGCTCAACGCGCTGGAGCAGGAGACCGGGCACGCCCTGCTGATCCGCACCGGCAAGGGGGTGGAGCTGACCGCGGCGGGCGAGATCCTGCTCGCCCACGCCCACTCCGTCCTCGCCCAGCTGGAGCGCGCGGAGGCGGAGCTCGCCGACTACGCGGGCGGCGTCGCGGGCGAGGTCATGGTCGCCTCCTTCGCCACCGGCATCGCCGAGGTCGTCGCCCCCGCCGTCGGCAGGCTGGCCACCGCGCATCCCGGCATCCGCATGCGGGTGTGGGACGCCGAGGGCGACGAGAGCCTCCCGCTCGTCCTGGGCGGCAAGGCGGACGTCGCGGTCGCCGTGGAGTACCGGGGCGCGCCCCGCGAGGACGACCTGCGCCTCGCCCGCGTACCGCTGTACGCCGAGCCCTTCGACGCCGTACTGCCCGCGGAACACCCGCTGGCCGCCGACGACCGCGTCGCGCTCGCGGGACTCGCCGACAGCGACTGGATCGGCCCCTACCCCGGCAACCCGTGCCACGACATGGTCCTGCTCGCCTGCGAACTCGCCGGTTTCCAGCCGCGCCTCAAGCACTCCTCCGACGACTTCCGCGCGGTGGTCGCCCTCGCGGGCGCCGGCACGGGGGTGGCGCTCGTGCCGCGTTCCGCACTGCGCGGGATGGAACTCAAGGACGCGGTGGTGCGTCCCGTGGCGGGGCCCGCGGCGACCCGCAGGGTGTTCGCCGCCGTACGCCGCGGCGCGGAGGAGCACCCGCTGATCCGGCCGGTGCTCGACGCCCTCGTGACCTCGGCGGGCGGGCTCACCACCGGATGACCGGAAGGGAGCGTCAAGGCGGCGTACGGGAGGGCCCGTCGGGGTGCACTCCGGGAATCGATTGACCCCAAGTCCGGTTGAGGTCCTAGCGTGCGCAGTGCTCCCCGGTCCGGCTCCGCCGACGGGTCACCGAGCAGCGGACCTACACCTTCCGGAGGCACTCCGTGGACATGGAAGTCACCGCGTGGACATCGATGCACAGCGTCATGACCGCGCAGGACGACAAACGCCCCTTCTCCCGCACCACCCTGCGCCGCATCCTCGCCTTCGCCGGCCCGCACCGCGCCAAGCTGCTCCAGTTCCTGGCGCTGAGCGTCGTCACCGCCCTCCTCGCCGTCGCCACCCCCGTCCTCGCGGGCCGAGTCGTCGACGCCATCGTCAAGGGGGACGCCGGCGGCACCATCACCCGCCTCGCCCTGCTCATCGCACTGATCGCGGTCGTCGAGGCAGGACTGGCGCTGGTCACCCGATGGCTGTCGTCCAACCTCGGCGAGGGGCTGATCCTCGACCTGCGCACGGCCGTCTTCGACCACGTCCAGCGGATGCCGGTCGCCTTCTTCACCCGCACCCGCACCGGTGCGCTCGTCAGCCGCCTCAACAACGACGTCATCGGCGCCCAGCGCGCCTTCAGCAACACCCTCTCCGGTGTCGTCTCCAACCTCGTCACCCTGCTGCTGACCCTCGCCGTGATGCTGAGCATCTCCTGGCAGATCACCCTGCTCGCCCTCGTGCTGCTGCCGGTGTTCGTCGTCCCGGCCCGCCGGATGGGCTCGCGGATGGCCCGGCTCCAGCGGGAGGCCGCCGCCCACAACGCCACCATGGGCACACAGATGACCGAGCGGTTCTCCGCGCCCGGAGCGACGCTCATCAAGCTCTTCGGCCGGCCCGCCGACGAGTCCGCCGAGTTCGCCGCCAGGGCCGGCCGGGTGCGTGACATCGGCGTGCGCACCGCCATGGTGCAGTCCACCTTCATCACCGCCCTCACCCTCGTCTCCGCCCTCGCGCTCGCGCTGGTCTACGGCCTCGGCGGCTTCTACGCGCTGCGCGGCAGCCTCGAACCCGGGGCCGTCGTCTCCCTCGCCCTGCTGCTCACCCGTCTCTACGCCCCGCTGACCGCCCTCGCCGGCGCGCGCGTCGAGGTGATGAGCGCGCTGGTCAGCTTCGAGCGGGTCTTCGAGATCCTCGACCTCAAGCCCCTGATCGCCGAGAAGCCGGACGCGCGGAAGGTCCCCGAGGGGCCGGTGTCCGTCGAGTTCGACCACGTCACCTTCGCCTACCCGTCCGCAGACAAGGTCTCCCTCGCCTCCCTCGAAGACGTGGCCGTCCTCGACAACAGGGGCGGCACGGACGTCCTGCACGACGTGTCCTTCCGCGCCGAGCCCGGCCGGATGGTCGCCCTCGTCGGCTCCTCCGGCGCGGGCAAGTCGACCATCGCGCAACTGCTGCCCCGGCTGTACGACGCGGACGCGGGCGCGGTGCGGCTCGGCGGCGTCGACGTGCGCGAACTGAGCGCCGACTCGATCCGCGCGACCCTCGGCATGGTCACCCAGGACGGTCACCTGTTCCACGAGTCCGTCCGCGCCAACCTCCTCCTGGCCCGCCCGGAAGCCACCGAGGACGAGGTCTGGGACGCCCTGCGACGGTCCCGCCTGGACGACCTCGTGGCCTCCCTGCCCGACGGCCTGGACACCGTCGTGGGGGAGCGCGGCTACCGGCTCTCCGGCGGCGAACGGCAGCGCCTCACCATCGCCCGGCTGCTCCTCGCCCGTCAGCGCGTCGTCATCCTCGACGAGGCGACCGCCCACCTCGACTCGACGTCCGAGGCAGCGGTGCAGGAGGCACTGGCCGAGGCCCTGGAGGGGCGCACCGCGGTCGTCATCGCGCACCGGCTCTCCACCGTCCGGGCCGCCGACCTGATCCTCGTCGTGGAGGACGGGCGGATCGTCGAGCGGGGCACCCACACCGAACTGCTGGCGGAGGGCGGGCGGTACGAGCAGCTGTACCGCACCCAGTTCGAGCGCCCCGGATCCGAGGAGCCCCAGCCGGTCGCCTGATCCGTTCGGAAAGGGAACCCACCGGCCTACGATGGACGGATGAGCCCCGACAGTCTCCTGGGAGCACACCCGTGACCCGCCGCCACCAGACCGACGACACCTGCGGCATCGCCCACGCCGCAGGTGTCGTCGGTGACTGGTGGACCCTGCTGGTGCTGCGCGAGATCGCCCGCGGGCACGTGCGCTTCGACCGTCTCGCGGCCGAACTGGGGCTGTCCCGCAAGGTGCTCTCCGAGCGGCTGGCCACGCTCACCGGGCACGGGGTGCTGGAGCGACGCCCGTACCAGGACAGGCCGACGCGGTACGAGTACGTCCTCACCGAGCGCGGCCGGGACCTGCTCCCGGTGCTGGTCTCCCTCCAGGACTGGGCCGACCGGTGGCTGCTCGGCGACGGAACCCTGACGGGGAACGCCGCGGGCGGAGGCGGCGACACCGCCCGGGTCCATCAGCTCGTCGGCACCCGGATCCCCGACGGGCTGGAGCTGCCCGGCACGGACGGAGCCGTCCACTCCCCGGTCGCCCCGGGAGCCCGCGCCACCGTCCTGTTCGCCTACCCCGCCACCGGCGTCCCGGGCGGCCCGCCCCGCCCGGACGTCCCGGGGGCCGCCGGCTGCACCCTGGAGAACCGGCTCTTCCGCGAGGCCTGGCCGCGGTGCGACGCCGCGGGGATCGCCGTGCGCGGAGTGAGCACCCAGCTGCCGGGCGAGCAGGCCCGCTTCGCGGCAGCCGAGGACCTCCCTTTCGTCCTGCTCTCCGACGAACGGCTCCGGCTCGCCGCCGCCCTGCGCCTGCCGACGTTCCGGTCGGCCCAGGACCTCCGCCTCAAGAGGCTGATCCTGGTCCTCGACGCGGAGCGCACCGTACGGCACGCCCTGTTCCCGGTGACGGACATCCCTGCGGCGGTCGAGGAGGCACTCGCCCACGGCAGCGCCTTGTGACAGCCGCTACGCGCCGATGTCCTCGCCCCACAGCTCGGGCTCGGCCGCGATGAAGTCCGCCATCATCCGCACGCACCGCGCGTCGTCCAACTGCACGACCTCCACCCCGTGCGCGGCAAGCCAGTCGTGCCCGCCGCAGAAGGTCTCGGACTCGCCCACGACCACCCGCGAGATGCCGAACTGGCGCACCAGACCGCTGCAGTACCAGCACGGCGACAGCGTCGTCACCATGGTGGTGCCCCGGTACGAGCCTTGCCGGCCCGCGTCGCGGAACGCCGACGTCTCCGCGTGCATCGACGGGTCGCCGTCCTGCACCCGCCGGTTGCGGCCGCGTCCCAGCAGGGTGCCGTCCGCCCCGTACAGGGCGGCCCCGATCGGGACGCCGCCCTCGGCCAGGCCCGTCCGGGCCTCCTCGACGGCGGTCGCGAGCCACTGACGGGCCTGTGCCTGGTCCATGGACGTCTCCTGGTCTGCGATGCGGGGCCACGCTCCCGCTCCAGTGTGCGGCACCCGAAGGGACCTGCGCTGACCTGGGACTCCGCGCACGATCGCGGGCCGGGCCGTGAGGGGGCGGCCGTCCCCGGGGCCGCCGCGCCGGGTTAGCCTGAACCCACGATGAACCGTCTTTCGACGCCCTGGGGCGTGTCCGAGCTCGCCCGCTTCCCCGAGGACCCGCGGGACACGCTGCGCGCGTGGGACGCCGCCGACGAGTACTTGCTGCGGCACCTCGCGGGCACCGACGAGGTCCCGCCGGTGGACCTCGGCGGCAGCGTCGTGGTCCTGGGCGACCGGTGGGGCGCGCTCACCACCGCGCTCGCCGGACACCGCCCCGTGCAGATCACCGACTCGTACCTCGGGCAGCGGGCCACCCGCGCCAACCTCGCCCGCAACGGCGCGGCCCCGGACGCCGTCACCCTGCTGTCCACCCGGGACACCCCGCCCGACCGCGTCGATGTCCTGCTGATCCGGGTGCCCAAGAGCCTCGCGCTGCTGGAGGACCAGCTGCACCGGCTCGCTCCGGGCATCCACGAGGACACGGTCGTCGTCGGCACCGGCATGGTGAAGGAGATCCACACCTCCACGCTGCGCCTGTTCGAGAGGATCGTCGGCCCCACCCGTACCTCCCTCGCGGAGAAGAAGGCCCGGCTGATCTTCTGCACCCCCGGCCAGGCACGGGAACCGAGCGCGGGCCCGTGGCCGGTGACGTACACCCTGGACTCCGACGCGGGGGCGGGCTCCGGGGTGACGGTCACCAACCACGCCGGGATCTTCTGCGCCGAACGCCTCGACATCGGCACCCGGTTCTTCCTCCAGCACCTGGCGAAGAGCCGGCACCTGGCGCCGGGAGCGGGCCCCGCCCGGATCCTGGACCTGGGCTGCGGCAACGGAGTCGTCGGCACGGCCGCCGCGCTCGCCCGCCCGGGAGCGGACGTCGTCTTCGCCGACGAATCGTTCCAGGCCGTCGCCTCGGCGGAGGCGACCTGCCGCGCGAACCTCCCCGAAGCGGCGGACAAGGCCGAGTTCCTGGTGGGCGACGGCACCGCGGGCATCCCCCACGAGTCCGTCGACCTCGTGCTGAACAACCCCCCCTTCCACTCCCACCAGGCGACCACCGACGCCACCGCCCGGCGGATGTTCGCCGGGGCGCGCGACGTGCTGCGCCCCGGCGGCGAACTCCTGGTCGTCGGCAACCGGCACCTCGGCTACCACGTACGGCTGCGCAGGCTCTTCGGCAACTGCGAAGTGATCGCCGGCGACCCGAAGTTCGTCGTCCTGCGCGCCGTCAAACGCTGACCGCCGGGCCGGTCGGGGCGCTCAGTGCCCGGCGGTGCCCTCCGGCGACCCGAAGTCGCCGGACAGGGCGGCCGCGGTCCGCAGGTACGGCGCCGCCTCCGCGTGCCGTCCCTGGCGCTCCAGGGTGCGGCCCAGCATCAGCTGCGCGTAGGTCTCGACCGGGCAGGCCTCCAGCACCGTGCGCAGCTCCCGCTCCGCCTTGGAGAGCTGGGCGGAGTGGTAGTACGAGCGGGCCAGCAGCAGCCGCGGCGAGGTCAGCTCGGGGGCCTCCGCCACGAGGGACGTGAGGACGCGGGCCGCCTTGTCGTACTCCTTCGCGTCGAAGAACAGCTGCGCGCGGTCCCAGCGCTCGGCCGGGGCGCCCTGCCGGTAGTACGCGTCGTTGAGGTTGACCTGTACGTTCACCGCTACTCCTTCTGGCCTGTCGGTACGGGATCGGCCGTACCGCGCCGTTCACCCCCTCCAACACACCCCTGTCGTTGAACATTCCACCATTGCGGGCGGCGTCCCGATGCCGGGATCCCGGCCTCCGGCGCTACGTTGACGCCATGAGCAATCTCGATCTCCAGGCGACCCCCTCGGTCTGCGGCGGGCGCGGCTTCGTCGCCGCCGAACCGGTCCGCGAACTCCTCTCGCCCCGCCGGGTGCAGCTCGGCGCCTCCACCGAGGTACGGCGGCTGCTGCCCAACCTGGGCCGCCGCATGGTCGGCGCCTGGGCCTTCGTCGACCACTACGGCCCCGACGACATCGCCGACGAGCCCGGCATGCAGGTCCCCCCGCACCCCCACATGGGCCTCCAGACCGTCAGCTGGCTGCACGACGGCGAGGTCCTGCACCGCGACAGCACCGGCAGCCTCGCCACCATCCGCCCGCGCGAACTCGGTCTGATGACCTCGGGGCGGGCCATCAGTCACTCCGAGGAGAGCCCCCGCCGGCACGCGCGCCTCCTGCACGGCGCGCAGCTCTGGGTGGCCCTCCCCGACGCCCACCGGCACACCGAGCCGCACTTCCAGCACCACACCGACCTGCCGACGGTCACCGCCCCCGGCCTCGCGGCCACCGTGATCCTGGGCGAACTGGACGGCGCGGCGTCGCCGGGGACCTCGTACACCCCGATCGTCGGCGCCGACCTCACCCTGACGCGCGGCGCGCAGGCCTCGCTGCCGCTCGACCCCGACTTCGAGTACGCCGTGCTCTCCATGTCCGGCGAGGCGCACGTCGACGGGGTGCCGGTCCTGCCCGGCTCGATGCTCTACCTCGGCTGCGGACGCACCCGGCTGCCCCTGCGCGCCGAGTCCGACGCGAGCCTGATGCTCCTGGGCGGCGAACCCTTCGAGGAGGAACTCGTCATGTTCTGGAACTGGATCGGCCGCTCCCACGAGGAGATCGCCCAGGCCCGCGCCGACTGGATGGAGGGCACCCGATTCGGTGAGGTGAAGGGGTACGACGGGCCCCCGCTGCCCGCACCCGCGCTGCCCGCCGGCCCTCTCAAGCCGCGCGGACGGGTGCGCTGACGGCGCGCCGACACACGCGCTGAACAACGGATTCCGCTTCCCTGTGTGTGAAACCGGTGGTGCGAGGAAGGCGCACAGCAACAGACCCGCACCACCGGAGGCACATCCTTGAGCGACAGCGAGAACACCCGCGAGAGCACCAAGAACATCTTCGTGCTCGGCCTCGACGAGGCGAACCTGCCCACCCTGAACGCGGTGCCGCATGCCGAGGAGTACCGGTTCCACCCGTTGCTCACCATCGAGGAGCTCCAGGTCGGCGAGGTGTCGGTGCCCGACCTAATCGACAGGGCACAGGCCGTCCTGGACGCCTTCGACGGCCCCATCGACGCGATCGTCGGCTACTGGGACTTCCCCGTCAGCACCCTCGTGCCCATCCTGAGCGAGCGCTACGGCACCCGAAGCACCAGCCTCGAATCCGTCGTCAAGTGCGAGCACAAGTACTGGAGCCGGCTGGAGCAGGAGAAGGTCGTCGAGGAGCACCCCCGGTTCGGCCGGGTCGACCTCGAAGCCGACGACCCCCGGCCGCCCGAGGGCATGAGCTTCCCCATGTGGGTCAAGCCCGCCCTCTCGTACTCCTCGGAGCTGGCGTTCGGGGTCAAGGACCAGCACGAGTTCCGCGAGGCGGTCGGGGAGATAGCCAAGGGCGTCGCCCGGGTGGGCCGCCCCTTCGAGTACGTGCTCGACCAACTCGACCTGCCCGAGGAGATGACCGGCGTCGGAGGCCAGGTCTGCCTCGCCGAGGAGACGCTCACCGGCGTCCAGGTCGCGGTCGAGGGGTACGTGCACGACGGCGAGGTCACGGTCTACGGCGTCCTCGACTCCATCAACTACCCCGGCTCCTCCAGCTTCCTGCGCCACCAGTACCCCTCCGCCCTGCCGGAACCGGTGATCGGGCGGCTGCACGACGTCTCGAAGAAGGTGATGCGCCAGGTCGGCATGGACGCCGCGACCTTCAGCATCGAGTACTTCTACGACCCGCAGCGCGACGCCCTCAACCTGCTGGAGATCAACCCGCGGCACTCGCAGTCCCACGCGGAGCTCTTCGAGTACGTCGACGGCGTCCCCAACCACCACTGCATGCTCAGCCTGGCCCTGGGCCGCGACCCCGCCCTGCCGCACCGCGCCGGCCCGTACCAGGTCGCCGCGAAGTGGTACTACCGCTGGTTCGCGGACGGCACGGTGCGCCAGGCCCCCGGACCCGAGGACATCGCACGGATCGAGAAGGAGATCCCGGGCGTACGCGTCGACATCGTTCCCGACGAGGGCCAGCGGCTCTCCGACACCGAACAGCAGGACAGCTACAGCTACGAGATCGCCCACATCTTCACCGGCGGCGACAGCGAGGCGGACATCCGCGCCAAGTACGACCGCTGCGTCGCGGCCCTGGGCCTCGACTTCGCCGACACCGTGCCCGGCGGCCGGGACCAGAAGAACCTCTGACACCGGCACCGGACACCGAACCAGCAGGAGAGGAGCGAGACCGCCCCATGCGCCATGTGAGCAACCTCCCGTACGACACCAAGGAGGAGGAGCACGTCGTCGTCCCCGCCCGCGACGGCACCCGACTCTCGGCCAGGATCTGGCGGCCCGTCGGCTCCGACGGGGCGCCGGTGCCCGCCGTCCTGGAGTACATCCCGTACCGCAAGCGCGACCTGTCCGCCGTGCGGGACTCCATCCACCACCCGTACCTCGCCGGCCACGGCTACGCCTGCGTGCGTGTCGACCTGCGCGGCACCGGCGAGTCCGAGGGCGTCCTCGCCGACGAGTACCTGGAGCAGGAGCAGACCGACGCCGAGGACATCCTCGCCTGGATCGCCGAACAGCCCTGGTGCGACGGGAACACCGGCATGATGGGCATCTCCTGGGGCGCCTTCGCCGCCCTCCAGACCGCCGCCCGCAGGCCGCCGAGCCTGCGTGCCGTCGTCCTCGCGTCGTTCACCGACGACCGGTACGCCGACGACATGCACTACATGGGCGGCGCCATGCTCTCCGACAACCTCGCCGAGGCGGGCACCATGTTCGCCTACGCCACCTGTCCGCCGGATCCCGCCGTCGTCGGCGAACGCTGGCGCGAGATGTGGCAGGAGCGGATGGAGAACACCCGCCCGTGGATCCTCAACTGGCTGCGCCACCAGCGCCGCGACGACTACTGGCGGCACGCCTCCGTCTGCGAGGACTACACCGCCGTCCAGGTCCCGGTACTGGCGTCCAGCGGCTGGGCCGACGGGTACTCCAACGCCGTCACGCGCGTACTGGAGCACCTCGACGTGCCCCGCAAGGGCCTGATCGGGCCGTGGTCGCACAAGTACCCCCACCTGGGCGAGCCCGGACCCGCCATCGGCTACCTCCAGGAAGTCGTCCGCTGGTGGGACCACTGGCTCAAGGGCATCGACAACGACGTGATGGCCGGGCCGATGCTCCAGGCATGGATGCAGGACAGCGTGCCGCCCTCCACCTCCTACGAGGAACGTCCCGGCCGCTGGGTCGGCGAGCCCTCCTGGCCCTCCCCGCACATCACCCCCGTCACCCATCCCCTGCTGCGCCACCGCATCGCGTCACCCGGCCAGGAACCGCCCGAGGGCGGCGGCGAGGCCATGTCCGTGCGGTCGCCGCTGTCGGTGGGGCAGTTCGCCGGCAAGTGGGCCTCGTACAACGCACCGCCCGACCTGCCCTACGACCAGCGCGAGGAGGACGGCGGCTCGCTCGTCTTCGACACCGCGCCCCTTGAGGAGCGGACGGAGATCCTCGGCACGGCGACGGTCGCACTGGACCTGACGGTGAGCGAGCCGGTCGCCACCGTCGCCGCCCGGCTCTCCGACGTCGCCCCCGACGGCAGCGCCACCCGCGTGACCTACGGCGTGCTCAACCTGACGCACCGGGACGGCACGGGCGAGCCCGAACTCCTGGAGCCCGGCAAGCGCTACCGCGCCACCGTGCAGCTCAACGGAGCCGCCCAGGCATTCCCGCCCGGCCACCGCATCCGGCTCTCCCTGTCCACCTCCTACTGGCCGCTCGCCTGGCCCGCCCCCCGGCCCGCCATGCTGCACGTGTACGAGGGCACCAGCACCCTCACCCTGCCGGTGCGCCCCAACGAGGAGCCCGACGAGGCGCCGCAGCAGCCCTTCGACGAACCGGAGGGATGCCCGCCGCTGTCCGCCACCCGGATCACCCCGCCCGAGGAGCGCTGGGAGGTCAAGCGCGACCTCATCGGCTACGGGTCCACCCTGGAGATCGTCAAGGACCGCGGCACCGTGCGCATCGACGACATCGCCCTCGACACCGGTCTGCGCGCCGAGGAGCGCTACACCGCGACCGCCGACGACTTCACCTCCGTCGCGGGCGAGACGGCCTGGACGATGCGCTTCGCACGCGACGACTGGAACGTCCGCGTGGAGACCCGCACGGAACTGCGCTGCACCGAGACGGACTTCCTCGTGGACGCCACTCTCGACGGCTACGAGGGGGAGCGCAGGGTCTTCTCCCGGACCTGGAACGAAACCGTGCCCAGGGACGGCCTGTAACGGCGGCACCACTCGTACGGACCGTCCGGACGCGCGGTCACCCGCCCCGAAGGCTGCAATGGACGGGTGACCGCGCCCCCGGACGACTGCCTCGCCCGCAACGACTGGATCTGCGGCGCGTATCTGTCCAGCCGCCGCGAGATCCTCCTCGACGCGGTGCTCCAGCACCTCCACCTGACCGTGGTGTCGGTGCTGCTGGGGCTCCTCGTCGCCGTGCCCCTGGCCCTCGCCGCCCGCCGCTGGCGGTGGGCCGCCGGGCCGGTGCTCGGGCTGACGACGGTGCTCTACACCATCCCCTCCCTCGCGATGTTCTCGCTGCTGCTGCCCGTGTACGGGCTCTCCGCGTCCCTCGTGATCGCCGGACTCGTGCTCTACTCGCTGACCCTGCTCGTACGCAACCTCCTCGCCGGGCTGCGCGCCGTGCCGGAAGAGACCCGGCAGGCGGCCCGCGGCATGGGCTACGGGCCGGTGAGACTGCTGCTCGGCGTGGAACTGCCGCTCGCCGTGCCCGCCGCCATGGCCGGACTGCGCATCGCCACCGTCTCGGCCGTCTCCCTGGTCACCGTCGGCGCGATCGTCGGCCACGGCGGCCTCGGCAACCTCATCTACACCGGGATGAACTCCTACTTCAAGGCGCAGGTCCTCACCGCCTCGGTGCTCTGCGTGGTCATCGCCGTCGCCGCCGATCTCCTCCTGCTCGGCCTGCAGCGACTGCTCACCCCCTGGGCGCGCGCGTGAACACCTTCACCGCGGCCTGGGACTGGCTCACCGACGCCACGCACTGGAACGCCGAAGGCGGCATCTGGGACCGTCTCGGCGAGCACCTCTTCCTCACCGTCGTCTGCCTCCTGCTCAGCTGCCTGATCGCGCTGCCCGTCGCCCTCGTGCTCGGCCACCTCGGCAGGGGCGGGGCGCTCGCCGTGAACATCTCCAACGTCGGCCGGGCCGTGCCCACCTTCGCCGTGCTGGTCCTGCTGCTCCTGACCCCGCTCGGGACGAAGGGGGAGTGGCCGACGATCGTCGCACTGGTGCTGTTCGCGGTGCCGCCGCTGCTGACCAACGCGTACGTCGGCATGCGCGGCGTCGACCAGGACACCGTACGGGCCGCCCGGGGGATGGGCATGACGGGGCGCCAGGTGATGTTTCACGTGGAACTTCCCCTCGCCCTGCCGCTCGTCCTGACCGGTGTGCGCATCGCCGCCGTCCAGCTCGTGGCGACCGCGACGCTCGCCGCGCTGGCGGGCGGCGGCGGACTGGGGCGCCTCATCACCGCGGGATTCAATCTGGCCAGCACCCCGCAGGTGGTGGCGGGCGCGGTCCTGGTCGCCGTCTTCGCGCTCCTGGTGGAGGGCCTCTTCGAAGTGGGCCACAAGTGCGTCCCCTCGTGGGCGAGGGGACGGAACGGATGAAGCCACGCCTGTACGCGGCGGTCCTCGCTCTCCTGGCCCTCACGGCCTGTGCCACCGGCCCCGCGTTGGAGGACCGTGGTGAGGTCACCGGCGAGCCCGGAGACGGCCACGACCTGACCATCGGCTCGGCCGGCTTCACCGAGAGCGATCTCCTCGCCCAGATGTACGCGCTCCTCCTGGAGAAGGCCGGACACCGCACCGGCATCCTGTCCGTCGCCAACCGGGAACTGTACGAACCGGCCCTGGAGAGCGGCCAGATCGACGTCGTCCCCGAGTACGCGGCCACCTTCGCCGACTGGCTCAACGCGAAGACGAACGGCGCCGACGCACCGCCCGTCGGCTCACCCGACCTGGACGCCACCATGAGGGCACTGCGCAGGCTCGCCGCGCCGCGCGGGCTCACCGTCCTCGACGCGGGCCGCGCCGTCGACCAGAACGCCTTCGCCGTCACGGAGGCATACGCGCGCGAGCACCGCCTCAGGACGCTCACCGACCTGGGAAGGTCCGGGCTGCCGGTACGGCTCGCGGCGGGCGACGAGTGCGTGCAGCGCCCGTACTGCGCGCCGGGGCTGCAGAAGACGTACGGCATCGACATCACGGCCGTCGACCCCAAGGGCGTGGGCACCACCCCCGCCAAGCAGGCCGTGCAGAACGGCCAGGACCAGATGGTCCTCACCACCACCACCGACGCCACCCTCGACGCGTTCGGCCTGGTCCTGCTGGAGGACGACAAGCACCTCCAGAATGCCGACCACATCGTGCCCGTGGTGAACAGGCGTCAGGCCGGTTCGGCGCGCGTCACCACAGTGCTGGACAAGCTCAACACCGTACTGACCACCGAGGACCTGGCCTCGCTCAACCGGCAGGTGGACAGCTGGCGGCGGCTGCCGCAGGACGTGGCGCGGGCCTATCTGGAGTCCAAGGGGCTGATCTGACGGAGTCGCTCCGCGTCGTCCAGCGCCAGCCGGGCGGCCAGAATGCGGTCCCGGACGTCGAAGCGGTCGAGCGGGTCCGCGCCCCGGGCACACTGCTGCGGCTCCGGCGGCCCGCAGTCGGTCTTCGTCACCGGCAGATCGTCCCGGGCCTGCTCCAGGGAGTTGATGACGACACCGATCAACAGGTTCACCAGGAGGAACGAGCTGAGCAGCACGTACGAGCCGTAGTACGCGAGCGACCAGGGCGAGATCAGCAGCCCGGCGTGCACCGCCTCGCCCAGCCCGTCGAGCGACATGAGGATGAACAGGGTGACCACCGCCCTCCCGAGCGACCCGTAGTGCTCGGGGTCGGAGGCCGCGAAACAGAGCCAGCCCACCATCGCGTACACGTACAGCAGCAGTGCGCCGACCATCACGAAGCTCACGGTCCCCGGCAGGCACTTCCCCAGGGCGGTGACGATCACCCGCAGCTGCGGCAGGAAGCGTGCGGTGCGCAGCACCCGCAGGAGGCGCAACAGACGCAGCAGCGTGCTGTTGTCCCCGGTGACGGGAAGGAACGCGAGGAGTACCACCGCCGCGTCGAAGACGTTCCACGGATTGCGGAAGAAGTCCCCGGGCCGGTCGGCGTGCGCGGCCAGCCGCAGCAGCGACTCGGCCGCGAACAGTGCGAGGAAGAAGCCCTCCAGCAGGGCGAGCGGGCCCTGCCAGCGTTCCGCGAGACCCGAGTACGTCTCCACGCCGAGAAGTACGGCGTTGGCGAGGATCGCGGTCATCACCAGGACCGGGAAACCGCGTGCGTCGACCAGCCGGCCGGCCCCCTCGGCCAGCGCCCGCCGTCGGCCCGGCTGCACTGCGCAGGAGCCGTGATCACCACGATGCATGAGGTTCATGAGGTCGAGTCCACCCGGCGTGAGGTTGCGGATTGCGCACGTCGACCGCAGCCCTGTCCGTGCACCACAGCAATCACACCGGACTCAGCGGTTCTCACCGGGGAAGAGGATCGGGCGTACGCCTGTACGGTCCGGCCCGTCGCGCGGCCGGACGCGTCTACGCGTCCGCGACCGAATCGAATTCCACCTGGTCGCGCTGGACGCCCTGCAGGTCCGCGTCGACCGAACGCCGCAGCGCCTCGTGCAGCTTCCCCGGGGTCAGCACGCCGACCAGGCGCGCCCCGTCGAGCACCGCCACCCACCCGGCGTCCCACTGGAGCATCTCGCTGAACGCGTGCTTCAGGGGCGCCCCCACCGGAACCCACGCGTCCATCCGGCGGGCCAGGTCGCCGACGGTGCCCGTGGGGCCCGCGAGCGCCAGATCCTCGGCGGCCACCCAGCCGTGCAGTTCGCCGTCCTCGTTCAGCACGACCGCCCAGCGGGCGCCCTCCGCACGCAGCCGGGCGGCGGCCGGGGCCACCGGCTCGCCGAGCCGGACCCGCGGCGGGTCCTCCAGGTCGTCCTGCTCGACGGTGGTCACCGACAGCCTCTTCAGGCCCCGGTCCGCGCCGACGAACTGCGCCACGTACGGGGTGGCGGGTGCGCCCAGCACGGCGGCGGGGGAGCCGAACTGTTCGATGCGGCCCTGCCCGTACACCGCGATCCGGTCGCCCATCCGTACCGCCTCCTCGATGTCGTGCGTGACGAGCAGGACGGTCTTGCGGACGGTGGACTGGAGGCTCAGGAACTCGTCCTGGAGCCGTTCGCGGACCACCGGGTCGACGGCGCCGAAGGGTTCGTCCATGAGGAGGACCGGGGGGTCGGCGGCCAGGGCGCGGGCGACGCCGACGCGCTGGCGCTGCCCGCCGGAGAGCTGGCCGGGGTAGCGGGGGCCGTACACGGCGGGGTCGAGGCCGACCAGGTCGAGGAGTTCGGCGGCGCGCGCACGGGCCCTGTCCTTCTTCCAGCCCGTCAGGAGGGGCACGGTGGCGGTGTTGTCGAGGATCGTGCGGTGCGGGAAGAGCCCCACCTGCTGGATGACGTACCCGATGCGCCGGCGCAGCTCGACCGGGTCGGCGCCGGAGATGTCCTCGCCGGCCACCAGGACCCGGCCCGCCGAAGGCTCGATGAGCCGGTTCACCATCATCATGGTGGTCGTCTTGCCGCACCCCGACGGCCCCACCAGCGTGACCAGTTCACCCTCGGCCACCTCGAAGGACAGGTCGTCGACGGCGGTGGTGCCGTCCGGGTACACCTTGCTGACCTGCTCGAACCGGATCATGCACACACGCTAGGAGCGGCCGGGGCGGCACGCACACGGGCCGGGACCGTCCGGGTGGAGCCGCGGCGACCCCGGATCCGCCCCTCCGGGCCGGTCGAGGACCGCCCGCGCGGGTGTGCTGAACTGGGCGACGACGACCGCCGCCGCAGAGAAGCAGGAGCAGGAGTGACCAGCTACCGTCAGCCCGGCACCGTGTGCACCGACCACCGCTTCACGGTGCCCCTCGACCACGCGAGCCCCTCCGGCGAGCGGATCGAGCTGTACGCGCGCGAGGTGGTGGCCGCGGACCGGGCGGGCGACGACCTCCCCTGGCTGCTCTACCTCGAAGGCGGACCCGGCTTCGGCGCCCGCCGCTTCGTCGGACGGCAGGCCTGGCTGGGCAGGGCCCTGAAGGAGTTCCGCGTCCTGCTCCTCGACCAGCGCGGCACCGGGCTGTCCACCCCGGTCAACCGGCAGACCCTGCCGCTGCGCGGCGGACCCCGCGAACAGGCCGCGTACCTCGCGCACTTCCGCGCCGACTCCATCGTCCGCGACTGCGAAACCGTACGCCCGGCGCTGACCGGTGGCGCCCCCTGGACCGTGCTCGGCCAGAGCTTCGGCGGGTTCTGTGCCACGCACTACCTGTCCACCGCGCCCGAGGGCCTGAGCACGGTCCTGATCACCGGCGGCCTGCCCTCCCTCGACGCGCGCGTGGACGACGTGTACCGGGCCGCCTACCCCCGCATGGAACGCAAGGTCGCCGCGCACTACGCGCGCTACCCGCAGGACGTCGCCCGCGCCAGGGACGTCGCCGCCCACCTGGCCGTGAACAGGACCGTCACCCCCAACGGGTACACGCTCACCCCGGAGGCCTTCCAGTCCCTCGGCATCGTGCTGGGCGGCGCGGACGGCACCCACCAGCTGCACCACCTCCTGGAGAACGCCTTCGTGCGCACACCGCGGGGCCCGGAGCTCTCCGACGCCTTCCTGGAGGCAGTCCAGTCCGCCCTGTCCTTCGCCGGGCATCCCCTGTACGCGCTGCTGCACGAGTCCATCTACGGACAGGGACACGAACCCACCGCATGGGGTGCGGAGCGGGTGCGCGCCGAGTTCCCCCGCTTCGACGCGGGCGCCGCCCTCGCCGGGAGCGGACCGCTGCTGTTCACCGGGGAGACGGTCCACCCCTGGCACTTCGACTGCGACCCGGCGCTGCGCCCGCTGCGTGAGAGCGCCGAACTCCTCGCCGCCCGCACCGACTGGCCGTCGCTCTACGACCCGGCCCGGCTCGCCGCCAACGAGGTACCGGTCGCGGCCGCCGTCTACCACGACGACATGTACGTCGACACCGAGCACTCCCTGCGCACCGCGCGCGCCGTCCGGGGCCTGCGGACCTGGGTCACCGACGAGTTCGAGCACGACGGACTGCGGGCCGGCGGGCCGCGCGTACTGGACCGGCTGCTGGCGCTGGCCCGCGGCGAGGTCTGAGACCGCCCGCGGCACGGCGGCCCACGCGTCCCCCGCCATGGCGGCGTCGTTGTCGGTGGCGGCGCCTATCCTGCCCGTATGACGACAGAAACGGCCTTCGCCCAGCTTCAGCCCATGCCGGACGACTGGCAGCGCGCCCTGGCCGTCGTCGCGCATCCGGACGACCTGGAGTACGGGTGTGCGGCGGCCGTCGCCGCGTGGACCGACGCCGGCCGCGAGGTGACGTACGTCCTGGCCACCCGCGGTGAGGCGGGCATCGACACGCTGGATCCCGCCACGTGCGGTCCGCTGCGCGAGCGGGAGCAACGGGCCAGTGCTGCCGTCGTCGGTGTGCGGGAGGTCGAGTTCCTCGACCACCGCGACGGCGTGATCGAGTACGGTCCCGCGCTGCGGCGGGACATCGCCGCCGCCATCCGCACCCACCGGCCCGAACTCGTCATCACCCTCAACCACCGCGACACCTGGGGCACCCACGTCTGGAACACTCCGGACCACCTCGCCGTCGGCCGCGCGACCCTGGACGCGGCGGGCGACGCCGGGAACCGCTGGATCTTCCCCGAGCTGACCGAGCGGGGCCTCGCACCCTGGGACGGTGTGCGCTGGGTGGCCGTCGCGGGCAGCACCACGCCCACCCACGCCGTCGACGCGCGGCCGGGCCTCGAACGCTCCGTGCGCTCCCTGCTCGAACACCGCGCGTACATCGAGGCGTTGACCGACGAGGACCCCGAGCACTACTGCCGCAGTTTCCTGACCGCGAACGTCACGGCCGCCGCCGAACGCTTCGGGGGCGTCCCTGCCGTCCCCTTCGAGGTCTTCGGCCGCTGACCGGCGCTCCGTCACCGGACAGCCGTACCGGCCCGCCGCGTCGCCCCGGCGCGCGGGCCGGCCGCGCCGCCCCGCACGACCGGCGCGGCCCCCCGGCTCGCGAAGGGGATGCCGCGCTTCCGCACGTCCGGACGCTGCGGCGGAGCCCTTCCCCTCGTGACAAGCGACCGCTTAGTATGCGCAGGCACGGTACTGCCGACGACAGCGCGTGGAGGCCCCTGATGCAGGCATGGCGAGTGCACGAGAACGGTGAGCCGGGCGAGGTGATGCGCCTTGAGGAGGTCGACCGGCCGGTACCCGGCGACGGGCAGGTGCTGCTCAAGGTCCGTGCCGCGAACATCAACTTCCCCGACGCGCTGCTGTGCCGCGGCCAGTACCAGGTCCGGCCGCCGCTGCCGTTCACCCCCGGCGTCGAGATCTGCGGCGAGACCGGGGACGGGCGTCGCGTCCTCGCCAACCCGGCGCTCCCGTACGGCGGTTTCGCCGAGTACGTCGTCGCCGACGAGGCCGCCCTGCTGCCCGCCCCCGATTCCCTCGACGACGCGGAGGCCGCCGCCCTGCACATCGGCTACCAGACGGGCTGGTTCGGGCTGCACCGGCGCGCCCGGATCCAGGCGGGGGAGACCCTGCTGGTGCACGCGGCGGCGGGCGGCGTCGGCAGCGCCGCCGTGCAGCTCGGCAGGGCGGCCGGGGCCCGGGTCATCGGCGTCGTCGGCGGCCCCGAGAAGGCCGCCGTGGCACGGGAACTGGGCTGTGACCTGGTCATCGACCGACGCAGCGAGAACGTCGTCGGCGCGGTCAAGGAAGCCACCGCGGGACGCGGCGCGGACGTCGTCTACGACCCGGTCGGCGGCGAGGCGTACACCCAGTCCACCAAGTGCATCGCCTTCGAGGGCCGGATCGTCGTCGTCGGCTTCGCGAGCGGCACCATCCCCGCCCCCGCACTCAACCACGCACTGGTGAAGAACTACGCCGTCCTCGGCCTGCACTGGGGCCTCTACGCCCGCAAGGACCCGGCAGCCGTCGCCGGATGCCACACCGAACTCACCCGGCTCGCCGCCGAAGGCGCCGTCACACCGCTCGTCAGCGAACGCGTCCCCCTCAAGGACGCCGCCGACGCGGTCCAGCGGGTCGCCGACGGGCGCAGCACCGGTCGTATCACCGTCCTGCCCGAGGGAGCCTCCCGATGACCACCGCCGCCGACCTGCGCACCCGCACGAAGGAACTGCTCGCCGCGCACCCGCCGGCCACCACCGACCGCACCGCGTTCCTCAAGGCCCGCTTCGACGCGGGACTGGCCTGGGTGCACTACCCCGTCGGCCTCGGCGGGCTGGACGCGCCGCGCGGCCTCCAGGCGGTCGTCGACGCCGAACTCGAAGCGGCGGGCGCCCCCGACAACGACCCGCGCCGCATCGGCATCGGGCTCGGCATGGCCGCGCCGACCATCCTGCGGTACGGCACCGACGAGCAGAAGCGGCGTCTGCTGCGCCCCCTGTGGGTCGGCGAGGAAGTGTGGTGCCAGCTCTTCAGCGAGCCGGGCGCCGGCTCCGACCTCGCGGCGCTCGGCACCCGCGCCGTCCGCGACGGCGACCACTGGGTCGTCGACGGGCAGAAGGTGTGGACATCCAGCGCACACGTCGCCCGGTGGGCGATCCTCGTCACCCGCACCGATCCCGACCAGCCGAAACACCGCGGGATGACGTACTTCCTGTGCGACATGACCGACCCGGGCGTGGACGTGCGTCCGCTGCGGCAGATCACCGGCGAGGCCGAGTTCAACGAGGTCTTCCTCAGCGGCGTGCGGACCCCCGACAGCATGCGGCTCGGAGAGGTGGGGGAGGGCTGGAAGGTCGCCCAGACCACCCTCATGAACGAGCGCGTCTCCATCGGCGGCTCCCGCATCCCGCGCGAGGGCGGCATGATCGGCACGGTCGCCAGGACCTGGCGGGAACGGCCCGAACTGCGCACCCGCGACACCCACCAGCGTCTGCTGGAACTGTGGGTGGACGCCGAGGTGGCCCGCCTCACCGGGGAGCGGCTGCGCCAGCAACTCGTCGCGGGGCACCCCGGGCCCGAGGGCTCCGGCATGAAGCTCGCCTTCGCCCGCCTCAACCAGGAGATCAGCTCGCTGGAGGTCGAACTCCTGGGCGACGAGGGGCTGCTGTACGACGACTGGACCCTGCGCCGCCCGGACAAGGTCGACTTCACCGGACGCGAGGCCGGGTACCGCTACCTGCGCTCCAAGGGCAACTCCATCGAGGGCGGCACCTCCGAGGTGCTGCTGAACATCGTCGCCGAGCGGGTCCTGGGCCTGCCCTCGGAACCCCGCACCGACAAGGACGTCGCCTGGAAGGACCTCGCCCGATGAATCCGACGACCGCACCGCACCCGGCCGACCTCCTCTACTCCGAGGCGGAGGAGGACCTGCGCGCCGCCGTGCGCGCCCTGCTCGCCGACCGCAACGACCCCGCCCGGGTCGCCGCCCGCGCCGAGGAGGGCACGCCGTACGACGCCGGGCTGTGGAAGGCGCTCGCCGCCGACATGGGCGTCGCCGGCCTGCTCGTACCCGAGGAACTCGGCGGGCAGGGGGCCTCGCACCGCGAAGCGGCGGTCGTACTGGAGGAACTGGGGCGGGCCATCGCCCCCGCGCCGTACCTCACCAGTGCGGTGGTGGCCACCGAGGTGCTCCTCGCCTGCGCGACGGCCGGCCCCGCGGCGTCCTCGCTGCTCGGCGACCTGGCGTCCGGACGGCGCACCGCCGCGCTGGTCGTCCCGTTCGCCACCGGCCCGGACGCCCTCCGGCTGCCCGGCGGCACGGTCTGCACGGTCACCGCGGTGGCGGACGCCGCGACCGCCGACGTGCTGCTCGTACCGAGCACCGTCGGCCTGCACGCCGTCGAACGCGCCGAGGCGGGGGTGGACGTAGCCCCCCTGGTGCCGTTCGACCTCACCCGCCCGCTCGCCACGGTCACCCTCACCGAGGAGGCCGCGACCGCGGCGACGCCGCTGGCCGGTGCCGAAACCGCCCTGGCGGCCGTACGGCGGGGCCTGACCGCCGGAGCCGGGCTGCTGGCGTCGGAGCAACTCGGACTGGCCGAATGGTGCCTGGGGGAGACCGTCCGCTACACGAAGGAACGGCATCAGTTCAACCGGCCCGTCGGCTCCTTCCAGGCGCTCAAGCACCGCATGGCGCAGCTGTGGCTGGAGGTGGTCTCCGCCCGTGCGGCCGCCCGCAACGCCGCCGACTCGCTGGCCGCGGGCAGCCCGGACGCACCGCTGGCCGCGGCGCTCGCCCAGGCGTACTGCGCCAGGGTCGCCGTCCACGCGGCCGAGGAGTGCGTACAGCTGCACGGCGGGGTCGGCATGACCTGGGAGCACCCGGCACACCTGTACCTGAAGCGCGCCAAGGCCGACTCGATCGCGCTCGGGACCCCGGGCGCGCACCGGGAGACAGTGGGCAGGCTGGCGGGGCTTCCCACCCCCGCCTGACCTTGTGACCTGCGGCGCTGTCCCACCCCGCGGAGGGGCGGGGCAGCGCTCACCCCTTTACATGCTGTTTAATGCACGCATTAATGCATGCAGTTTGCAATAACAGTTGATCTTTATTAGGGGTGTGGGGAGTCATGACGGCCCGATCGATACGCACGGCCACCGCCGCGGCGATGGCAGGGGCCCTGGCCCTCGGCGCGGCGGCCTGCTCCAAGCCGGGAACGAGCGCCGCCGGAGCGGGCTCCGGCGCCAAGGACTCGGCCGTCGTGGGCATCGCGTACGAGCCGGAGTCCCTCAGCCCGCTCCTCGGCTACGGCAAGGACGGCAACTCCAAGATCTTCGACGGGCTGCTCTCCCTGGACGGCTCGATGAAGCTCCGGCCCGCGCTCGCCGTCGAGCTGCCCAAGATCAGCGCCGACGGCCTGACGTACACCTACGCGCTGCGCAAGGGCGTGAAGTTCAGCGACGGCAAGCCCTTCGGCGCCAAGGACGTCGTCTTCACGTACGAGACCATCCTCGACGCGAAGACCAACAACGCCGCCAAGACCGAACTCGACGCCGTCAAGAGCGTGCGGGCCGAGGGCGACAGCACGGTCGTCTTCACCCTGAAGTACCCGTACGCGCCGTTCGCCGAGCGCACCGTCCTGCCGATCGCCCCCGAGCACGTCGCGGGCAAGCAGGACGTGAACACGGGCCCCTTCACCACCCAGCCCGTCGGCACGGGCCCCTACGTCCTGACCAAGTGGTCCAAGGGCGAGAAGCTCAGCTTCAAGGCCAACCCCGACTACTGGGGCGGCGCGCCCGCCGTGAAGAAGTTCACGATGGCCGTCGTCAAGGACGACGACGTCCGTGCCACCCGGCTGCGCACCGGCGACCTCGACGGGGCGATCCTGCCGCCCAACCTCGCCAAGTCCTTCAAGTCCGACAGCGGCAGGAAGACCTACGCGGCGAAGTCCTTCGACTACCGCACCGTCACTCTGCCCACCCACCACGAGGTCACCGGCGACACCGCCGTGCGCCGCGCCCTGGACGTGGCCGTCGACCGCCGGACCATGGTCGACAAGATCCTCGAAGGGGCCGGAAAGCCCGCCTACGGGCCGGTACCCACCGACAGTCCCTGGTTCGCCAAGGGCACCGAGCGCGCCCACGACCCGGAGGCGGCGAAGAAGATCCTCGACGAGGCCGGCTGGAAGCCCGGCGACGACGGCGTCCGCACCAAGGACGGCGTGCGCGCCGAGTTCCCGCTCTGGTACCTCTCCGGCGACAAGCTCCGCCAGGACCACGCCCTCGCCTACGCCTCGGACGCCAAGAAGGTCGGCATCGACATCAAGACCCAGGCGGGCACCTGGGAGGTCATCGAGCCGCGCATGAAGACCGACGCCGTCCTCGCCGGCGGCGGCGCGCCCGCCGACCCCGACTTCGACCAGTACACCCTGCTGAAGTCCTCGCTCGCGGGCGACGGCTTCAACAACATGGCCTGGTACGACAACAAGGCCGTCGACAAGGCCCTGGAGGCGGGCCGCAGGAGCGGCGAGGACGCGGAGCGCAAGGCGGCCTACACCACCGTCCAGCAGGAACTCGTCAAGAACCCCGGCTACACCTTCCTCACCCACATCGACCACCTCTACGTCGTCAACGACTCCTGGGACGGCCTGAGCACCCAGACCGAGCCGCACGACCACGGCCTGGCCTCCGGCCCCTGGTGGAACGTCGAGGACTGGAAGCCCAAGAAGTGACCACGCGCCGCACGCTCCCCTGGGGGCCGATGGCGCGGATGACGGGGCGGCGGGCACTGTTCGCCGTCCCCGTCCTCCTCGTGGTGACCTTCGGTGTCTTCGCCGTCGCCGCCGCCTCGCCCTTCGACCCCGTGAAGGCCTACGCGGGCACCGCGGGGCTCACCTCCTCGCAGGCCAACCTCGACCAGCTGCGCGCCAACCTCGGCGCCGACCAGCCGCTGGCGGCGCGCTGGTGGAACTGGCTCACCTCCGCCCTCACCGGCGACCTCGGCGACTCCAGCGTGATGCGCCAGCCCGTCACCGACGTCATCGTCGAACGTCTCGGCTGGTCCACGCTGCTGGCCGCCACCGCCTTCCTCCTCGCCATCCTCCTCGGCACCGCCCTCGGCGTACTGGCCGCCCGCCGCCCCGGCGGCTGGCTCGACCGGTGCGCCAGCTCCGCCGCGTACACCCTGGAGGCCGCGCCCGCCTTCTGGCTCGGGCTGCTCGCCATCTGGTTCTTCGCCCTGAAGCTGGGCGTGCTGCCCGCCGGCGGACTCACCGACACCGACAGCGACGTCATCACCTTCGGGCAGGTCGCCTCCCACCTCGTGCTGCCCGCCGCCGTCCTGGGCGTGAGCCAACTGCCCTGGTTCTTCCTGTACGTACGCCAGGGCGTCGGCGACGCGCTGGAGGAGGACCCGGTGCGCGGGGCACGCGCGCGCGGCACGAGCGAGCGCACGGTGCTGTTCGGGCACGCCCTGCGCTCCGGGATGCTGCCGATGCTCACCCTCGTCGGCTCGCGCGTCCCCGAGCTCATCACCGGCGCCCTCCTCATCGAGACGGTGTTCAGCTGGCCCGGCATCGCCGCCGCCACCGTGCAGGCCGCCCTCGCCGTCGACTTCCCGCTGCTCGCCGCACTGACCGTGCTCGCCACGGCAGCCGTCCTCGCGGGCAACCTGCTCTCCGACCTCCTGTACGGACTCGCCGACCCGAGGGTGGGCTTCGATGGCTGACCTCACCAAGCCCGCCGGCGCGCCGCGCCCGGCCCCCGCGCCCGCCGGCGCGCCGCGCCCGGCCCCACAGGCCGCCGGGTGGCGCGCCCACGGGCGCACCCGCCGCTCCACCCGCACGCTGCGCGTGCGGACCTCCGCGGTGATCGTGGCGGCCGTGGCGCTCGCCGTCCTCGTCGTGCCGCCGCTCGCCAACCTCGACGAACAGGCCGTCGACCTGGCCCTCAAACTCCAGCCGCCGTCCCTCGCCCACCCCTTCGGCACCGACGACGTCGGCCGCGACCTGCTGCTGCGCTGCGTCTACGGGCTGCGCGTCTCCCTGCTCGTCGGCCTCGTCGCCGCCCTCGTCGCCACCGTCATCGGCACGGCCGTGGGTGCGGCCGCCGCCGCCTTCGGCGGCTGGACGGACCGGGTGGTGATGCGCCTGGTCGACACCTTCTCCTCGGTGCCGCACCTGCTGCTCGGCATCTTCATCGTCGCCATGTTCCGGCCCGGGGTGTGGCCGGTGATCGTCTCGGTCGCCCTCACCCACTGGCTGTCCACGGCCCGCATCGTCCGCTCCGAAGTGCTGTCGCTGCGCGCGCGCCCGTACGTCGACGCGGCGATCTCCGGCGGCGCCTCCCGGTGGCGGGTGGCGGTACGGCACCTGCTGCCGGGCGTGCTGCCGCAGGCGGCGCTCGCGGCCGTCCTGATGGTGCCGCACGCGATGTGGCACGAGTCCGCGCTGTCCTTCCTCGGCCTCGGCCTGCCCTCCCACGAGGCGAGCCTGGGCAACCTCATCCAGTCCGCGCGCAGTTCGCTGCTCGCGGGGGACTGGTGGCCCACGCTCTTCCCCGGCCTCTTCCTGATCGTCCCGACCCTCGCCATCGCGGGCCTCGCCGGAGCCTGGCGGGAACGCATCAACCCGCGCCGCCGATCGGAGCTGATGCTGTGACCTCCCTGAGCCGCCCCCTCGCCACGCGCGAGGAACGCGCGGAAACCGTCGTGCGGACCGCCGCCGCCCCGCTGCTCTCCGTACAGGAGCTGTCGGTACGGTTCCGGATGCGCGGCGGACGGCACATCGCCGCCGTCACCGACGCCTCCTTCGCCCTGGCGGCGGGGGAGTGCCTGGCGCTCGTCGGAGAGAGCGGCTGCGGCAAGTCCGTCCTGGCCTCCGCCCTCCTCGGGCTGCTCCCCGGCAACGCGCAGACCTCGGGGCGCGCCCTGCTGGGCGACACCGACCTGCTCACCGCGGACGAGCGGACGCTCGCGCGTACGGTACGGGGCCGCCGGGTCGGGCTCGTACCGCAGAGCCCCGCCGCCCACCTCACCCCCGTACGCACCGTCGGTTCGCAGCTCGGCGAGACGCTCCGCCAGCTGACCGGGACGCGCAAGCAGGACGTCCGCGCCGCGGTGCGGGCGGCGGCAAAGCGGGCGGCGTTCCCCGCCGACCACCTGGACCGCTACCCGCACGAACTGTCCGGCGGGCTCGCCCAGCGCGCCGCCACCGCACTCGCCCTGGTCGGGGACGCCCCGCTGCTGCTGGCCGACGAGCCGACCACCGGACTCGACCGCGACCTGGTCAACCGCACCGTCGACGAACTGCGCCGGCACGTCGACGCCGGCCACGCCCTCCTGATGATCACCCACGACCTCGCGGCCGCCGAGCGCGTCGCCGACCGCGTCGCCGTCATGTACGCGGGACGCATCGTCGAACTCGCCGACGCGGGCGCCTTCTTCGGCGCTCCGGGACCGCGGCACCCCTACGCGCGGGGTCTGCTGAACGCCCTGCCCGAGCGGGACTTCGCGCCGATCCCCGGGATGCCGCCCGAACTGGGGGACCTCCCCGAAGGCTGCGCGTTCGCCCCCCGCTGCCCGAACGCCGCCGAAGCCTGCACCGCGCCGCCGCGGTTCGCGGACCGGATCGCCTGTCACTACCCGCCGGACGAGGAGCCCGCCCGTGCTTGAACTCCAAGGGATCACCGCCGGATACGAGCGCGGCAGCCCGGTCGTGCGGGACGCCCGGCTCACCGTCGCCCCGGGGGAGTCCGTCGGGCTGCTCGGCCCCAGCGGCTGCGGCAAGTCCACCCTGGCCCGGGTCGCCGCCCTGCTGCACCGCCCCGACGCCGGGCACGTCGTCCTCGACGGCACGCGGGTACGCGGCTGGCGGCACCGGGCGCCCCGCGCGCAGCGCACCGCGATCGGCGTCGTCTTCCAGCAGCCGAGGCTCTCCGCCGACCCTCGCCTGCGGCTGCGCGACCTGATCGCGGAACCGCTGCGGGCCAACGGACGCCGCCAGGAAGCCGCCTCGCGGGTGGCCGAGCTGAGTGCGACCGTCGGCCTCGGCGACGAGCTGCTGGACCGCCGCCCGCACGAGGTCAGCGACGGGCAGCTGCAACGCGCCTGCCTGGCGCGGGCGTTGGTGCTGCGGCCGCGCTGGCTGGTCTGCGACGAGATGACGGCGATGCTGGACGCTTCCACCACGGCGGCGCTCGTCGCCGTCGTCGAGGACTACCGCGCCTCCCAGGGGGCGGGACTGCTCACCGTCGGGCACGACAGGGTGCTGCTGGAGCGGTGGTGCGACCGTACGGTGCGCTGGGAGGACGTGGCGGCCCCGCTCTCCGCCCGTACGGCCGACCTGTGAGGTGAGGCAGCGGCAGAGCCCGGCGGGCGCGGGCCGACAGGAGGCTCAGACGTCGTTGGGATTGTCCGGCTTGCCGGTCACGCCGTCCAGGCAGCCCCGCACCCACGAACCCGGATCGAGATCCGCCTTCTTGCCGCCGGAAGCCACCCAGCTCTCGCACCCCCCGGCGACGGCCTCGGCCACCCTCGTGCCGTCGCGGTCCACCTTGCGGACCTGGATGCCCCGGTAGTACCCCGCCTCGTAGGCCACGTTCTGCGGCCACAGCGGGCGTTCGTTGAACTGCGAGATCACCACCCAGCTCGCCGCGGCGAGCACGGCGACGGCGGAGAGGAGCGCGATCAGCAGATTCTTCCGGCGCGGACCCGGGACATGAGTGGTCATATCTCCTGTGAGAACCATGTGAACACCCTGTCAGACGCCGCGCACGCGTGATCCACCGGGCCCCGGTCGTCGGAGTGTGACGAAACACCCCGCGAACTCCCGGACGATTCCCGCCCGTTGGCCGCCTCCACGACAGATACTCGGCGCACCCGATGCGCCGCATCGCCGAACCCGGAGTCCTCACATGTCCCTCACCACGCGACGCGCCGCGGCCGCCACGCTCGCCGGAGCGCTCGTCGCGGCAGCGGGCGCGGCGAGCACGCTGTCCGCGTCCGCCACGACCCCCACCGCCGCCCCCGCGCGCCGCCCCCTGCGGCGCGCGCACGCCCACAACGACTACGCGCACGCGCGGCCCCTGCTGGACGCCCTGTCGCACGGCTTCACCAGCGTCGAGGCCGACGTCCACCTCGTCGACGGACGGCTCCTCGTCGCCCACGACCCGCAGGACCTCGATCCCGCCCGCACCCTGGAAGCCCTCTACCTCGACCCCCTGGCGGCCCTCGTGCGGGCCCACCGCGGCAGCGTGCATCCGGGCCACCGCCGACCCGTGCAGCTGCTGGTGGACCTCAAGACGCAGGGCGCGGCGACCTACCTCGAACTGCACCGGAGACTACGGCCGTTCCGCCGGATGCTCAGCACCTACGACAACGGCCGGGTGCGCCTGGGCGCGGTCACCCCGGTGGTCTCCGGCGACCGCGCGGCACGCGCCCCGATGGAGGCCCAGCGGGCCCGCCACGCCTTCTACGACGGACGCCTCGACGACCTCACCGCGCCCGCGCCGGCCCCCGCCTCCCTCATCCCGCTGATCAGCGGGAACTGGGCGTCGAGCTTCGCCTGGACCGGCGTCGGGCCGTTCCCGCGGGTCGAGCGCGACCGGCTGCACTCCCTCGTGCGCACCGCTCACCGGCGGGGCCAGCGGGTGCGGTTCTGGGCGACGCCCGACCAGCCGGGGCCCGCCCGCGACGCCCTCTGGCACGAACTCCTCGCCGCCCGCGTCGACCACCTGAACACGGACGACCTCGCGGGTCTTGAGGAGTTCCTCAGGCGCTACGACCGGCAGGGCGGGTAGGGCGCCCGGTGGGTCCGGCGCGCGGCCGGACCCACCGGGCCCCTGCCGGGCGGGCGGGTTCAGATCACCCGCGACCGGATGAGGAACCGCACGCCCTCGGGCGCCTCCAGGGAGAACCCGGAACCGCGCCCCTCGACCACGTCGACGATCAGCCGGGTGTGCCGCCACACCTCGTACTGGCTGGTCGACATCCAGAACGGCACGGACTCCTCGACGCCCTCGACGGCGAGGGAGGCGAGGAGCACGTCGGATCCGCCGGTGCGGAACTCGCCGTCCGGATAGCACATGGGCGCGCTGCCGTCGCAGCACCCGCCCGACTGGTGGAACATCAACGGGCCGTGCGTGTGGTGCAGTCGGCGCAGCAGTCCGGCGGCCGCAGGCGTCAGTTCGACGAGCGGTGACCCGGTGTGCGCGGAGCCGACGGGTGTGCCGTCGACGGCGGGGGTCTCGGGGACGGAACTCATCGGTGCAGCCCCTCTCACGTTCGGTCGGTGGTGGCGCTGTACCGCACAGTTTCGTGCCTGGCGCGGCACAGCGCGACACGTTCGCCCGCCAAACCCCGTGACCCCGCTGCGGGTTGCCCGCGCGGAGGCGGGTCAGCCCGCGTCGGCGGCCAGCGCCGCCGAGACGACCGCCTTCGCCTCCTCCTGGACCCGGCCCAGGTGCTCCGCGCCGTGGAAGGACTCGGCGTAGATCTTGTAGACGTCCTCGGTGCCGGAGGGGCGCGCCGCGAACCATGCGTTCTCCGTGGTCACCTTGATGCCGCCGAGCGACGCGCCGTTGCCCGGAGCCGAGGTGAGGACCGCGGTGACCGGTTCGCCGGCCAGGGTGTTCGCGCCGACCTGCTGCGGCGACAGCCTGCCGAGGACCGCCTTCTCCTCGGGGGTGGCCGCCGCGTCGATCCGCGCGTACGCGGGCTCGCCGAACCGGGCCGTGAGGTCCGCGTAACCCTGCGACGGGCTGCGCCCGGTGACCGCCAGCATCTCCGAGGCGAGCAGCGCCAGGATGATGCCGTCCTTGTCGGTGGTCCACACGGAGCCGTCGTGGCGCAGGAACGACGCCCCGGCCGACTCCTCGCCGCCGAAGCCCAGCGAGCCGTCCGCGAGGCCCTCCACGAACCACTTGAAGCCCACCGGCACCTCGACCAGCGTGCGCCCCAGGGACCCGGCGACCCGGTCGATCATCGACGACGAGACGAGGGTCTTGCCGACGCCCGCCGACGCCGCCCACCGCGGGCGGTGCGCGAACAGGTAGGAGATCGCGGCCGCCAGGTAGTGGTTCGGGTTCATCAGCCCGCCGTCGGGGGTGACGATGCCGTGCCGGTCGGCGTCCGCGTCGTTGCCCGTGGCGATCTGGAAGCGGTCGCGCTGCTCGATGAGGGAGGCCATCGCGTACGGCGACGAGCAGTCCATCCGGATCTTCGCGTCCCAGTCCAGCGTCATGAAGCGCCAGGTCGGGTCGGTCAGCGGGTTGACCACGGTGAGGTCGATGCGGTGCTGCTCGGCGATCCGGCCCCAGTACGCGACGGAGGCGCCGCCCAGCGGGTCCGCGCCGATGCGCACGCCGGCCGCGCGCACGGCCTCCAGGTCCAGCACGGACGGCAGGTCGGCGACGTACGTGCCCAGGAAGTCGTACCGGCCGGTGGTGTCGGCGGCGAGGGCGCGGGTGTACGGGACGCGTCGGACGGCCTTGAGGCCGCCCGCGATCAGCTCGTTGGCCCGGTCCTGGATCCACCCGGTGGCGTCCGAGCCGGCCGGACCGCCGTTCGGCGGGTTGTACTTGAAGCCGCCGTCGGCCGGCGGGTTGTGCGACGGGGTGACGACGACGCCGTCCGCGAGGCCGTCCGTACGGCCCTTGTTGTACGTCAGGATCGCGTGCGAGACCGCGGGGGTGGGGGTGTAGCCGTCCGCCTCGTCGATCAGGACCCGTACGCCGTTGGCGGCGAACACCTCGACCGCGGTGACCTTGGCGGGCTCCGACAGCGCGTGGGTGTCCGCGCCCAGGAACAGCGGTCCGTCGATGCCCTGCTGGGCGCGGTACTCGCAGATCGCCTGGCTGGTGGCGGCGATGTGGTCCTCGTTGAACGCGGTGTTCAGCGAGGAACCCCGGTGGCCCGACGTGCCGAAGGCCACCCGCTGGCGGGGCTCGGACGGGTCCGGGTGGAGCGCGTAGTACGCGGTCACCAGCCGGGACACGTCGACGAGATCTTCCGGCCCGGTCTGCTGTCCCGCTCGTTGGTGCGGCATCCGCCCGTTACCTCCATGGTGTGCGTCGTTGAGTGCTTTCGGCCATTCTCCCGGACGGGAAGGGATGAGTGCACGCACGCATGTTCCCCGTGGTGGGGGAGGAGTGAAGTGTGGTGCCGTGGGGTAGCAGGGCCGAAGTCGACAAGTGGAATACCCCGGCGAACGGGTGGAAACTCGTCGAAGTGCCACGGAATCACCGAACGTGAGGAGAAGCGCCATGTCGTCCAAGCGCCGCCGCAAGAAGAGGGCACGTCGCAAGAACGGTGCCAACCACGGCAGCCGTCCCCAGTGCTGAAGCACCGCTGAGGCGGTGCCGAGAGGGCGTCCGGCCCGGGACCACCGGGACGGACGCCCTCTCGCTGCCCGCGCGCAGCCCTTCCGGTGACGACGGCACCCCTGTCACTCCGAGGCGGCGTGCAGGCCCCGCCGCCCCGGGGTGACAAGGGTGCCCCGAGCGCCGTCCGCCCTGGTCGGAGCACGGTGACGACCGGCCAGTAGAGTTCGGCTGCGTCGTCCCCCGAGCCCCGAGGTTTACGTCCGTGACCCCCGCAGCACCCGAGAACTCCGCTCCGCCCGCGGTGTCCGTCATAGGCATCGGCGCCGACGGATGGGCGGGCCTGCCCGACGCGTCCAGGGCCGCGCTGCTGGACGCCCAGGTCCTGATCGGCGGCGGACGCCAGCTCGCACTCCTGCCGCAGCGGTGCACGGGGGAACGCGTCTGCTGGCCCACCCCGCTGCGCCCCGCGGTGCCGGGCCTGCTCACCGCCCACCGGGGGAGCCGCATCGCCGTCCTGGCGAGCGGCGACCCGATGTTCTACGGCATCGGCCGCGCCCTCGCCGAGACCCTCGGACCGGATGCGCTGCACGTCCTGCCGCACCCCTCGTCCGTGTCGTACGCCTGCGCCCGCATCGGCTGGCCGCTGGAGGACACCGAGACCGTCACCCTCGTCGGCCGTCCCGCCGCCCGCCTCGCCGCCGCCCTGCACGACGGACGCCGCCTGCTCGTCCTCAGCGCGGACGCGGCCACCCCGGCCACGGTGGCCGCCCTGCTGCGCGAGCGCGGCTTCGGGCCGAGCCGGATGCGTGTGCTGGGGCAGCTCGGCGGCGAGAACGAGGACTGCACGGACGGCACCGCCGACACCTGGCAGCACCCGCCCGGGGACCCGCTCAACGTCATCGCCGTCGACTGCCGGCGCGCCCCCGGCGCCCTGCGCCTGGGCGCCGCCCCCGGGCTGCCCGACGCCGCGTACGAGCACGACGGCCAGCTCACCAAACGCCACATCCGCGCCGCCACCCTCGCCGCGCTCGCCCCCGCACCCGGCGAACTGCTGTGGGACGTCGGCGGCGGCTCCGGGTCCATCGCCATCGAGTGGATGCGCACCCATCCGTCGCTCCGGGCGATCGGCGTCGAACGCGACGCGGCACGGGCGGCACGCATCGCCCGCAACGCCGACCGGCTCGGCGTGCCGGGACTGCGCGTGGTCGAAGGCAGGGCGCCCGCCGCCCTGGCGGGGCTGCCGAGACCGGACGCCGTGTTCATCGGCGGCGGCCTCACCGTCCCCGGGCTTCTCGACGCCTGCTGGGACGCGCTGCCCACGGGCGGACGGCTCGTCGCCAACACGGTCACCCTGGAGTCCGAGGCCCTCCTCGCCGCCCGGCACCGCCGGCACGGCGGCGACCTCGTACGGCTCGCCGTCGCGCACGCCGTACCGGTGGGCGGCTTCACCGGCTGGCGCCAGGCGATGCCGGTCACCCAGTGGTCCGTCACCAAGAACCCCCGCACCCCCCTCGCAGCGAGAGCCCCAGGAGACAACGCATGACCGTGTACTTCATCGGCGCCGGCCCCGGCGCGGCCGACCTGATCACGGTGCGCGGCGCCCGCACCCTCGCCGCCTGCGGCGTCTGCCTCTACGCGGGCAGCCTGGTGCCCCGCGAACTGCTCGCCGAGTGCCCGCCCGGCGCACGCCTCGTCGACACCGCCCGGCTCGACATCGAACAGATCACCGCCGAACTCACCGCCGCCCACGCCGCCGGGCACGACGTCGCCCGCCTGCACTCCGGCGACCCGTCGGTCTTCAGCGCGGTCAACGAACAGATGCGCCGCCTCGACGAGGCCCGGGTGCCGTACGAGGTGATCCCCGGCGTCCCCGCCTTCGCCGCCGCGGCAGCCGCCCTCAAGCGGGAGCTGACCGTCCCCACCGTCGGCCAGACCGTCATCCTCACCCGCATCGCCCAGCGCGCCACCGCCATGCCCGAGGGCGAGGACCTGGCGACCCTGGGCCGCAGCGGCGCCCTGATCGTGCTGCACCTGGCCGCCCAGTACGCGGAGCGCGTCGTCGAGGAACTGGTGCCGCACTACGGGAGCGACTGTCCGGCGGCCGTCGTCGCCTACGCCTCGCGCCCCGAGGAGATCGTGCTGCGCGGCACCCTCGACGACATCGCCGCCCAGGTGAAGGCCGCCGGAGTGCTCCGTACCGCCGTCATCATGGTCGGCCGCACGCTCGGCGCCGAGCAGTTCCACGACAGCCACCTGTACTCCCCGGCCCGCGACCGGCACACCTGCTGACACGCCCGGGAGCCGGGCGGGGCGGGGGTCAGCGCACGTCGCTGCGCCCCACGACCGTCCCCGCCCGGTCGATGCAGAGCACGTCGACCTCCACCGCGGCGCCCCGCAGCACCGACAGTGCCTGGTCGCGGGCCTCCTGGGCCACCAGATCCCCCAGCGGCACCCCGTGCGCCTGGCACAGCTGGAGCGCCGCCAGGCCGGTGTTGGCGGCGGCGATCTCCTCCGCCAGGGCCTCGCCGGCCCCGCCCCGCCGCGCCAGCTCCGCCAGAAAACCCTTGTCGACCTGCGAACGGCCCGAGTGCAGGTCCAGGTGCCCGGCCGCCAGCTTCGACAGCTTCGCGAAACCGCCGCACAGCGTCAGCCGCTCCACCGGATGACGCCGCACGTACTTCAGGACCGCGCCCGCGAAGTCCCCCATGTCCAGCAGGGCGATCTCCGGCAGTCCGAACTCGGCGACCACCGTCTTCTCCGACGTCGAGCCCGTGCAACCGGCCACGTGCGTCAGCCCGGCCGCCCGCGCCACGTCCACGCCCCGCCGGATCGAGTCGATCCACGCCGAGCAGGAGTACGGCACCACGACGCCGGTCGTGCCCAGGATGGAGAGACCTCCCAGGATGCCCAGACGGGGGTTCCAGGTGGAGCGGGCGATCTCCTCGCCGTGGTCCACCGAGACCGTCACTTCGACGTCCTCCCCGCCGCCGTGCTCCTCCGCCACGCGCGCGAGGTGCTCGCGGATCATCTGCCGGGGCACCGGATTGACGGCCGCCTCCCCCACCTCCAGCGGAAGCCCCGGCAGGGTCACCGTGCCGACGCCCGGGCCGGCCACGAACACCACCCCCGAGCCCGGCGGCAGCCGTCGCACCGTCACCCGCACCAGCGCGCCGTGCGTCACGTCCGGGTCGTCACCGGCGTCCTTGACCACCCCGGCCGTCGCCCGCCCGCCGCCGAGCTCCTCGACCGCGAGGGCGAACGCGGGCGTCTGTCCGCGGGGCAGCGTGATCGTCACCGGGTCGGGGAAGTCGCCGGTCAGCAGCGCCGTGTACGCGGCGGTGGCCGCAGCCGTCGCACAGGCGCCGGTCGTCCACCCGGACCGCAGACCGGTGTGCTTGAGTTGGGCGCTGCGTCCGCCCTCGGCCCCGCCCGGTGCGGCGTGCCCGCTCTTCTCGCTGATGTCACCCATGGAGGGACCCGATGCACATACTCGTCCTCGGCGGTACGACGGAAGCCCGCCGACTGGCGGGGCTGCTGGTGGACACGCTGCCCGCGACCACCCGGGTGACCAGTTCCCTGGCCGGACGGGTCGCGAGCCCCAGGCTGCCCCCGGGCGAGGTGCGCGTCGGCGGGTTCGGCGGGGCCGAGGGACTGGCCGCGTGGCTGCGGACCCATGAGGTGGACGCGCTCATCGACGCCACCCATCCTTTCGCCGGAACGATCAGTTTCAGTGCGGCTGCCGCTGCCGCCCAGGCCCATGTTCCCCTGCTGGCGCTGCGCCGGCCCGGCTGGACTCCGGGCGAGGGCGACCGCTGGCACCCGGTCGGCTCCCTCGACGAGGCCGCCCGCGCGCTGCCCGCGCTGGGGGAGCGGGTCTTCCTCACCACGGGGCGCATGGGCCTGGCCGCCTTCGCCGGCCTGGACGAGCAGTGGTTCCTGATGCGGTCGGTGGACGCCCCGCAGACGCCGCACCCGGCCCGGATGGAAGTCCTCCTCGAACGCGGCCCCTTCACCCTCGACGGCGAGCGCGAACTGCTCCGCCGCCACCGCATCGACGTACTGGTCACCAAGGACAGCGGGGGTGCCGCCACCGCGCCCAAACTGGCCGCCGCCCGCCAGGCCGGCATCCCGGTGGTGGTGGTGCGCCGCCCCCCGGTGCCCGAGGGCGTACCGGTGGCCGACACCCCCGAGGCGGCCGCCGCCTGGCTGCGTCGGCGGCTCGGTGACGGCCGCCCCGCGGACCTCTAGGGGGCCTCCGGATAGCGGCGGGGGGTCCAGACGATCTGTTCCCCGTCGCCCCGCCGCACCCACCGGGTCTGCGACGACCCGACGAGCAGGATCGTCCGCATGTCGACCTCCGCCGGGTCGAGATCCCCCAGCCGTACCGTGCGCACGCTCTCGGCCGGACCTCCGACGTCCCGGCCGAGCACCACCGGGGTGTCCGGCGAGCGGTGCTCCAGGAGCAGGTCCCTGGCCTTGCCGACCTGCCAGGTGCGGCTGCGCGACCCCGGGTTGTACAGGGCCAGCACCAGGTCCGCCGACGCCGCCGCCCGCAGCCGCTCCGCGATCACCTCCCACGGCTTCAGCCGGTCCGACAGCGAGATCGTCGCGTAGTCGTGCCCCAGCGGCGCGCCCGCCTTCGCGGCGGCCGCGTTGGCGGCCGTCACCCCCGGCAGCACCCGTACCGGAACGTCCGCGTACTCCTTCTGCGAGGCCACCTCCAGCACCGCCGTCGCCATCGCGAAGACCCCCGGGTCGCCGCCCGACACCACGGCCACCCGGTGCCCGCGCCGGGCCAGGTCGAGGGCGAACTCGGCGCGCTCGGACTCCACCTTGTTGTCCGAGCCGTGCCGCACCTGCCCCGGCCGCACCGGCACCCGGTCCAGGTACGTCGTGTACCCCACCAGGGCGTCGGCGGCGGCCAGCGCACCGCGCGTCTCGGGCGTCAGCCACAGCGGCCCGGCGGGACCGGTGCCCACCACGACGACCTCGCCGTCGCACTCCCGACGGGGCGCCGCGGGCGCGGTGTGCGCGGAACCGATCCGGCTGGGCAGCACCGCGACCGCGAAGTACGGCACCGCCTCCGCGTCCACGTCGGTCAGTTCACCGGTGCGCTCGCCGGCCATCGTCGCCCGCTCCACGTAGCGGGCCTCCGCCAGCCGCCCCGACGCCTCGAAGGCGCCGCGCACGGCGGGGAAGGTGCGCCCCAGCTTCATCACCACAGCCGTGTCGGTGGCCGCGAGCCGCGCCGTCAGCTCCTCCTCGGGCAGCGTGCCCGGCAGGATCGTCAGCACCTCCTCGCCCTCCACCAGCGGCGTCCCCAGCCGGGCGGCGGCGGCGCTCACCGACGTCACCCCGGGGATCACCTCGGTGGGGAAGCGGTCCGCGAGCCGCTTGTGCATGTGCATGTACGAGCCGTAGAAGAGCGGATCGCCCTCGGCCAGCACGGCGACGGTGCGTCCCGCCTCCAGGTGCGCGGCCAGCCGGGCCGCCGCCTGCTCGTAGAACTCCTCCAGCGCCGCCCGGTACCCGCCCGGGTGGTCGGTCGTCTCCGTCGTGACGGGATAGACCAGCGCCTCCTCCACGTGGTCGGGGCGCAGGTGCTTCGCCGCGATGGACCGCGCTATCGACCGCCCGTGCCGGGCACTGTGGTAGGCGATCACATCGGCCTCGGCGATGACCTCCACCGCGCGCACCGTCATCAGGGACGGGTCGCCGGGACCGAGTCCGACCCCGTACAGCCGTCCCGCCTGCTGCTCGCTCACGCTCACTCTTCCTCGCTGGCGATCGCGTTGAGCGCGGCGGCGGCGATGGCGCTGCCGCCGCGCCTGCCGCGCACGATCAGGTGCTCCAGGCCGGACCCGTGGGCGGCCAGCGCGTCCTTGGACTCCGCGGCGCCGACGAAGCCGACGGGCACGCCGATGACGGCCGCCGGGCGCGGGGCGCCCGCCTCGATCATCTCCAGCAGCCGGAACAGCGAGGTCGGCGCGTTGCCGACGGCCACCACCGAACCCGCTAGACGGTCGCGCCACAGCTCCATGGCGGCCGCGCTGCGGGTCGTGCCGAGTTCCCGGGCGAGGGCGGGCACCGACGGGTCGGACAGTGTGCACACCACGTCGTTGTCGGCGGGCAGCCGCTTGCGGGTGACGCCGCTGGCGACCATCTGCACGTCGCACAGGATCGGCGCGCCGGAGCGCAGCGCCGCACGGGCGTCGACCACCACGTTCGGGCTGAAGCCGATGTCGCGCACCAGGTCGACCATGCCGCAGGCGTGGATCATACGGACCGCGACCTGGCTGACGTCGGCGGGCAGACCCGCCAGATCCGCCTCGGCGCGGATCGTGGCGAAGGACTGGCGGTAGATCGCCGGTCCGTCCTTCTCGTACTGATGCACTGTGCTGTCGCTCTCTTCTGCGGGCGTGATGGACCGGGCTGGAGACGGAATCCGTACGCGGGGCGTACGGGTGAAACGGTGTCAGTCGCGGGCGGCGCGTGCGGCGGCCACCGCGGCGGACAGGGCGGACGGGTCGCAGGCGTCACCGCCGGGAACGGTGACCGGGGCGGCGCGCGTGCCGCCCCGTACGACGGAGACCTCGTGCCCCTGCGCCGTGGCGACGACGTCGACCCGGTCGCCGTGCGGATGCCCGCACCGCCGCGCGCACCCGGACCAGTAGACAGGAAGCGCACCCCGGGGACCCACGGCGGCCCCCGCCAGGGCGCGCACGTCGGACAGCGACTTCGCGCAGCCGGGCCGGCCGATGCAGGCGCCGACGCCGCTCCAGGGGGAGTCGGGGCCGGTGATCAGTCCGGCGGCGGCCAGCGCGTCCAGCGCACCGGCGGCCCGCCGGGGGGCGAGGCCGGGGACGACGACGCCGCGCCACGGGGTGAGCCGGAGCGTGCCGTCGCCCTGCTCGCGCGCGGTCTCCGCGAGCAGACGCCACTGCGCGGCGGTGGCGCGGCCCAGGGGCACCCCGACCGACAGTGCCGCGCGGGAGCGGTCGCGGCCCGTCACCACCCCGGGCCGCGGCGGCGCGGCCCCCGGCACGGAACGCGGTCCGTCGGTGCGGGTGGCGTCGACGCCTGCCGCGCCGCACGCCCGCACCGCCTCCGCGAGGAGCGGGCCGGGGCCGCCCGGCAGTTCGGACACCCGCCACACGCCCGCGTCCCGCGCCCGGTCGAGGAACGTTTCCGCGGCCACCAGCGCCGCCCGCGCCGCCTGCGTACCGGGCACCTGTACCGCGTCCCCGGCCCCGCCGACCCGCAGCAGCGCACCCCCGTCGCCCCGCGCCTCCAGCGTCACGTCCGCGCCCAGCGAGGACACGTCCCCCCGGCCGTCGTCCAGCGCGAACAGGAACCGGCCGGACAGCTCCACGGCCCGCTCACTGGCGCACAGCAGCGCGTCGAGTTCCGTCAGCCACGGGCCGACGTCGGCCCGCCCCAGCCCGTCGAGCCCGGACAGCGGGGACGCCACGACGTTGCGCACCCGCTCGTGGCGTTCGGACGGCAGCAGCCCCGACTCGCCGAGCGAGCGGGCCAGTTCGCCGCCGCAGTCGGCGGCCAGGGCACGCAGTTGCGCGTTGCCGCGGGAAGTGAGGTGAATGTCACCATCGCCCAGCCGCCCGGCCAGCTCCCCGAGGACGTCGGCCTGACCCGCGGTCAGCCGGCCGCCCGGCAGTCGCACCCGGGCCAGCGCCCCGTCGTCCGCGCCGTGCAGCCGCAGGGACCCCGGGCACGCGTCACCACGGGTCCGCAGGGGGCTCCCGCAGGACCGGGGCGGACCCTCTGCGGCAGGCGGCGGCGAAGTGGCTGGTCGGGGCATGGCGGCGAGCATACCGACCACGAAGCGGCCCCCGCGCGACGACCAGGTGGGGACCTCTTGACCCGGGGCTCTAATATGCCTGGTGGCGGGCTGTACGGCCCGCCGTCGCCACCGACGGCGACAGGGGAGGAAGCCCGGTGCGAATCCGGCGCGGTCCCGCCACTGTGAGCCCGGCCCACCGGCCGGGTGAGCCAGGAACTCCCTTCCCCGTGCCACCCGACCCCGGTCGGGCAGGGGAGTCCCTCCGAACACCGCCCGGGGCGTGGACACCCCGAGGAAGGCACGACGCCGCATGATCCTGCTCCTGTCGACGTCCGACACCGACCTGCTCAGCGCCCGCTCCTCCGACGGCCCGGTCGGTTACCGCTACGCCAACCCCTCCCGGCTCGCCCTGGCGGACCTCCCTGAGCTCCTGGAGGGCGTCGACCTCGTCGTCGTACGCCTCCTCGGCGGTGTCCGCGCCTGGCAGGAGGGCCTCGACCAGGTCCTCGCCACCGGCCGCCCCGTCGTCGTGCTCACCGGTGAACAGGCCCCCGACGCCCAGCTGATGGCCGCCTCGACCGTCCCCGTCGGCATCGCCGCCGAGGCGCACGCCTACCTGGCGCACGGCGGCCCCGCCAACCTGGAGCAGCTCGCCCGCTTCCTCTCCGACACCGTGCTCCTCACCGGCCACGGCTTCGATTCGCCCGCCCCCGCCCCCTCCTGGGGCCCGCTGGAGCGCACCGCCCGGCAGGACGTCGACGGCCCGACCGTCGCGGTGCTCTACTACCGCGCCCACCACATGAGCGGCAACACCGCGTTCATCGACGCCCTGTGCGGCGAGATCGAAACCGCGGGGGCCCGCCCGCTGCCGCTGTACGTCGCGTCCCTGCGTGCCCCCGAGCCCGAACTCATCGACGCGCTGCGGGCCGCCGACGCCATCGTCACCACCGTCCTGGCCGCGGGCGGCACCCGCCCCGCCGAGGCCTCGGCCGGCGGCGACGACGAGTCCTGGGACGCGGGCGCCCTCACCCACCTCGACGTGCCGATTCTCCAGGCACTCTGCCTCACCGGTTCGCGGAGCGACTGGGAGGACAACGACGAGGGTGTCTCCCCGCTGGACGCCGCCAGCCAGATCGCCGTGCCGGAGTTCGACGGCCGTCTGATCACCGTCCCGTTCTCCTTCAAGGAGATCGACGAGGACGGCCTGCCCGCGTACGTCGCCGACACCGAGCGCGCCGCCCGCGTCGCCGGCATCGCCGTGCGCCACGCCCGGCTGCGGCACATCCCCAACGCCGACAAGCGCCTCGCGCTCGTCCTCTCCGCCTACCCCACCAAGCACTCCCGCATCGGCAACGCGGTCGGCCTCGACACCCCCGCCAGCGCCGTCGCCCTGCTCCGCCGTCTGAAGGAGGAGGGGTACGACTTCGGCACCGAGGAGATCCCCGGCCTCGTCTCCGGCGACGGCGACGAGCTGATCTACGCCCTCATCGACGCCGGCGGCCACGACCAGGAGTGGCTCACCGAGGAGCAGCTGGCCCGCAACCCGGTCCGCATACCGGCCGCCGACTACCGGCGCTGGTTCGCCACCCTGCCGGCCGAACTGCGCGAGTCCGTCGAGCAGCACTGGGGCCCGGCGCCCGGCGAGATGTTCGTCGACCGCTCCGCCAACCCGGACGGCGACATCGTCCTCGCCGCCCTGCGCTTCGGCAACCTGCTCGTCCTCATCCAGCCGCCGCGCGGCTTCGGCGAGAACCCGATCGCGATCTACCACGACCCCGATCTGCCGCCGTCCCACCACTACCTGGCCGCCTACCGCTGGATCGCCGCCCGCGCCGACGACAACGGCTTCGGCGCCGACGCGATGGTCCACCTCGGCAAGCACGGCAACCTGGAGTGGCTGCCCGGCAAGAACGCGGGCCTGTCCGCGGCCTGCGGCCCCGACGCCGCCCTCGGCGACCTCCCGCTGATCTACCCGTTCCTGGTCAACGACCCCGGCGAGGGCACCCAGGCCAAGCGCCGCGTGCACGCCACCCTCGTCGACCACCTGGTGCCGCCGATGGCCCGCGCCGACAGCTACGGCGACATCGCCCGGCTGGAACAACTCCTCGACGAGCACGCCCAGATCGCCTCCATGGACCCGGCGAAGCTCCCGGCGATCCGTGCCCAGATCTGGACCCTCATCCAGGCCGCGAAGCTCGACCACGACCTCGGCATCGACAACCGCCCCGAGGACGAGGGCTTCGACGACTTCATCATGCATCTCGACGGCTGGCTCTGCGAGATCAAGGACGTCCAGATCCGCGACGGCCTGCACGTCCTCGGTGGCGCGCCGGCCGGAGCCGCCCGGGTCAACCTGGTCCTCGCGATCCTGCGCGCCCGCCAGATCTGGGGCGGCACCGCCTCCCTGCCCGGCCTGCGCGAAGCCCTCGGACTCGACGAGTCGGCGGCGCAGCGCACCGCGGCCGACGAGATCGAGGAGCAGGCCCGCACCCTCGTCCAGGCGATGGAGGACGCGGACTGGGACCCGGCCGCCGTCGCGGACGTCGCCGCCGGCCACCCGCAGTCCGTCGCGGACATCCTCGCCTTCGCCGCCCACGAGGTCGTCCCGCGGCTGGCCGCCACCACCGACGAACTCACCCACGCCGTCCACGCGCTGAACGGCGGATTCGTTCCGGCGGGCCCCTCCGGCTCGCCGCTGCGCGGCCTGGTCAACGTCCTGCCGACCGGCCGCAACTTCTACTCCGTCGACCCCAAGGCCGTCCCCTCCAAGCTCGCCTGGGAGACCGGACAGGCCCTCGCGGACTCCCTCCTGGAGCGCTACCGCAACGACAACGGCGAATGGCCCACCTCCGTCGGCCTCTCCCTGTGGGGCACGAGCGCGATGCGCACGGCCGGCGACGACATCGCCGAAGCCTTCGCCCTGCTCGGCGTGCGCCCGGTCTGGGACGACGCGTCCCGCCGGGTCACCGGGCTCGAAGCGATCCCGACCGCCGAACTCGGCCGTCCCCGCGTCGACGTCACCCTGCGCATCTCGGGCTTCTTCCGCGACGCGTTCCCGCACACCATCGGCCTCCTCGACGACGCGGTGCGCCTCGCCGCCTCCCTGGAGGAGCCCGACGACATCAACTACGTGCGGGCCCACACGCAGGCCGACCTCGCCGAGCACGGCGACGAACGCCGCGCCACCACCCGCATCTTCGGCTCCCGCCCGGGAACCTACGGCGCGGGCCTGCTCCAGCTCATCGACTCCCGCGACTGGCGCACCGACGCCGACCTCGCCGAGGTCTACACGGTCTGGGGCGGCTACGCCTACGGCCGCGAACTCGACGGCCGCCCGGCCCGCGAGGAGATGGAGACGGCGTACAAGCGCATCGAGGTCGCGGCCAAGAACACCGACACCCGCGAGCACGACATCGCCGACTCGGACGACTACTTCCAGTACCACGGCGGCATGGTCGCCACCGTCCGCGCGCTCAAGGGCAAGGCCCCCGAGGCGTACATCGGCGACTCGACCCGGCCCGAGACGGTCCGCACCCGCACCCTCGTCGAGGAGACCTCCCGCGTCTTCCGGGCCCGCGTCGTCAACCCCAAGTGGATCGAGGCGATGCGCCGCCACGGCTACAAGGGCGCCTTCGAACTCGCCGCCACCGTCGACTACCTCTTCGGGTACGACGCGACGACCGGCGTCGTCGCCGACTGGATGTACGACAAGCTCACCGAGACGTACGTCCTGGACCCGGTGAACCGCGAGTTCCTGAAGGAGGCCAACCCCTGGGCGCTGCACGGCATCGCCGAGCGCCTGCTGGAGGCCGAGTCGCGCGGCATGTGGGCCAAGCCCGACCCGGCCGTCCTGGACGCGCTGCGGCAGGCGTACCTGGAGACCGAGGGCGACCTGGAGGGCGAGGACTGAGCGGGGGCGGGGCGGGCCCCTGCGCAGGGGCCCGCCCCGCCCCCGCCGGGTCCCGGACACCGTCTTCGGGGCGGGTCCCGTCCTTCCGCGCGGCAGGCGCGGGGCGGCTACGCGGTCCTGTCCCCGTCGGGCGCGCCGTGCTTCGCCGGAGCGTCGTCCCCGTCGGGGATGCCGGTCAGGTCCTCCACGTCGAAGAGCCGGGCGATCGGCACGTCCGTGCTGCTGTGCGCGATGATCGACACCGCGATGCAGACGGCGATCAGCGTGTACGCCTCCTCGCCCTGCGGGATCCCGGCCTGGAGGACCAGCAGTCCGTACACCACCGAGGCGAAGCCCTTCGGGCCGAACCACGCCGCCACCAGCCTCTCCCGGCGGTCGAAGCGGGTGCCGATCAGCGACAGCAGCATCGAGGCGGGCCGGATGAGCACGATCGCGAGCACGACCGCCACGTAGCCGCCGAAGGACAGGTCGCCGAAGAGCTGCGGGGTGAGCAGCGCGCCGAAGACGAGCAGCGCGGCGAACTTCGCCAGCTCGGCCAGCGACTCGCCGAGCGGCTCGAACGCCGACTTCGCCTCGGGGGAGACGGTGGCGAGGACCGCGCCCGCGGAGAAGGCCGCGAGGTAGGGATTGGCGTGGGTGAGGTGGCACAGGCCGTACAGGATGACGCCGATGGCCAGCGGCAGCAGCGGCTGCAGCTTGGGCTCGGCTCCCAGCAGCGGAAGCCGTACGAGGAGACTCACGAGCAGGGGCAGCACCACGCCGAAGACCAGCCCGAGCAGCAGCTCCAGAGCGATCGCCCCCGGGGACGACTCCGCGCTGCCCGACGTCGCCCCCGCCGCGGCGATGAAGACCAGGACGACGGGCAGGGCCAGTCCGTCGTTGATGCCGCTCTCCACGTTCAGCAACTGGCGTAGTTTCGCGGGGACTTCCTTGCGGCCCACGATCGCGGACGCGAACACCGGGTCCGTGGGCGCCAGCACCGCACCCACCAGGAACGACGTCGTCCAGTCCAGGCCGACCAGGTAGTGCGTCACCAGCGCCATCCCGATGAAGGCGAGCGGCATGCCCAGACCCAGCGCGCGGGCCGGGTTCTTCCAGTTCTCCCGCAGCTTGGGCACGGACACGTGCATGCCGTCGGTGAACAGCACCGCGAACAGCGCCAGGTCGGCGGTGACCGACACGATCGGGCTGTCCGGCGTGATGTGGATCAGGCCGAGGAAGCCGTCACTGACCAGGGCGCCGCCCGCCAGGAAGAGCAGGGAGGTGGACAGCACCGTCCGGGCCGCCAGACCCGACAACAGCACCGCCACGAGGAGCGCGACTCCGAAGACGGCCACGAGCAGCATGTCTGAATTCCCCTGTCGATAAAGAGACTTGTCCCCGTCGCTGACCAGGCTTCCCGGCACACCGCAGGGAACCTTACACGGCCCTTACGCGGACCCGGCGGGCCCCTGGCGACGCACGCTTCCCCGCAGTTCACCGCACGTCGGTGAACGCCGACCGCCGACGCCCCGTGGCCCCGGCTGGACCGCAGAGCCGGGCGGCGGCAGGATCAGTCCGGCCCCGCGCGCCGACAGGGCCGCGAAAACCGTTCGACCAGGGGGAGTTGTCACCGTTCCATGTCCTTGCCCCACCAGCCGCGCGGCCGCACGCCGGACCGGCCGCACACCGGACAGATGATCGTCTGCGGGGACGACGCCCTCGCCGGGCGACTGGCCGCCGAACTGCGCGAGGTGTACGCCGAACACGTCACGCTGGTCGTTCCGGCGGGCCGCGGGACGGCGGCCCCGGGCTCCGGCGGCCCGGGAACGGTCTCCGCACTCGTCGGCCGGATGTCCTCCGCGGTCACCAGGAACGCACGGGCCACCGCCCCGCCGTCCGGCCGCCCGTACGCCGCGGACCTGCGGGTCCTGGAAGCGGCCGAACCGGACGACGGGGCACTGCAAGCCGCCGGGATCGCGGAGTCCACCGCGCTCGCCCTCGTCTACGACGACGACGAACGCAACATCGGGGCCGCGCTCGTCGCCCGCCGCCTCAACCCCCGGCTGCGCCTGGTGATCCGGCTCTACAACCGCAAACTCGGCCAGCACCTGGAGGAACTCCTCGACCAGGCCGCCGCCGTCGCCGCCCCCGATCTGGACCGGGCAGCCCTCGACGCCTCCACGACCGTACTCTCCGACGCCGACACCGCGGCCCCGGCACTGGCCGCGACCGCCGTGGCGGGCACCAGCAAGATCGTCCACGCGGCCGGGCTGCTGCTGCGGGCCGTGGAACGCACCCCGCCGGGGCCCGGCCGCGTCGCCGACCCCGGGCTGTGCACCCTCGCCCTGCTCTCCTCCACCACCCAGGACCCGGCCGGCGCGGAGGGCTCCGACCGCAGCGGCGGCGATGCCCCCCAACTCCTGCCCGACGAACGGGCGGTGGCCGCCGCGACCGGGCGGGGCACCATCGTGCTCGAAGCGATCACCCACGCCTCCCCGGCGCCCGCCTCCCGGCTGCGCCGCCGCGCGACCAGCCGGGGCGTGCCGCTCGGCGAACTCTTCTCACGCCGTTTCCGCTGGTCCCTGTTCGGCGCGGTGGCCGCAGTGCTCGCACTGTCCCTCGCCGCCTGGCGGATCACCGCCGACCACCCCCTGCACGCCGCGTACCTGATCCTGCTCGACGTCTTCTCCATCAACGACCCCGCCGTGGAGGAGTCGGCGGGCCGTCAGATCCTGCAGATCCTCTCCGGCTTCGCCGGTCTGCTGCTGCTCCCGCTGCTGGTGGCGGGCATCCTCGAAGCGTTCGGCACCTTCCGCAGCGCGTCCCAGCTGCGCCGCCCGCCGCGTGGACTGTCCGGCCACGTCGTCCTGCTGGGCCTCGGCAAGGTCGGCACCCGGGTACTGGCCAGGCTCCGCGAACTGGACATCCCCGTGGTGTGCGTGGAGTCCGACCCGCTCGCCCGGGGCCTCGCCCTGGCCCGGCGGCACCGGGTGCCCGTGGTGCTTGGCGACGTCACCGACGAAGGCGTGCTCGAAGCCGCCAAGGTGCACCGCGCCCACGCCTTCCTCGCCCTGACCAGCGTCGACACCACCAACCTGGAAGCCGCCCTGTACGCCCGGTCGGTCAAGCCCGACCTGCGGGTGGCCCTGCGGCTGTACGACGACGACTTCGCCACCGCCGTCTTCCGCACCCTGCGTGCGGCACACCCGGGAGCCCTCACCCGCAGCCGCAGCGTCTCCACCCTCGCCGCCCCCGCGTTCGCCGGGGCGATGATGGGCCGCCAGGTGCTGGGCGCGATTCCGGTCGAGCGCCGGGTACTGCTGTTCGCCGCGCTGGACGTGGCCGGCCATCCCCTCCTCGAAGGCCGTACGGTCGCCGAGGCGTTCCGCGCCGGGGCCTGGCGGGTCCTGGCCCTGGACCCCACCGACGCCCCCGACCGCGCCCCCGACCTCGCCTCCCCGAACGCCCACGAGGACGCCGACGGCGCGCCCCCGCCGCCCGGCCTGGTCTGGGACCTGCACCCCGGTTACGTGCTGCGCCCCGAGGACCGCGTCCTGCTGGCCACCACCCGGGGCGGTCTCGCGGAACTCCTCGTCCGCAGCGCGACCAGGCCGTCGGGGACCGGCTGAGACGCCCCTCCCGTGCCGGGCCGAGCGGCTCCGGCAGTGCCCACGGCCGGGCGGGGCGCCCTCCCCGGGCCGGGACCGGGGCCGTGGCCGGCCGGGCCCGGTCCCGGCCCCGCCGACGCTCAGCGGAGGAACGCCCCGATCCGCTCCGCCAGCTCCTCGCGCCCGGCCCCGCACCACACGAGGTGGCTCCCCGCCGGGCTCTCCCACAGCTGGGCCCCGCGCAGCCGTGCCGCCAGCGTCGTCGCGTGCGCGTACGGCACGGACCCGTCCCGCCGCGAGGCCACGACCAGGGCGGGCTGCGTCACCCGGGACGTCAGGTCGGGGCCCGCCCGCAGATCGTTGCCGAAGCCCCGCCCCGACCGCATCCGGCAGAACAGCGCGACCAGCTCCGACCGCTCCTGTGCCGACAGCTCCGCCAGCGCTTCCCGCACCGGCAGCGTCGTCAGGCTCCGCAGCATCGTCCGCAGCCCCGCGTCGGGCGCACGCCGCAGCAGCCCCCCCACACCGGACCAGCAGTATGCCTCGGTGGCGGGAGCGAAGAGAAGCCGGGCGCCGAGCCGGGTGCCCGGCGACGGCCACGGCAGCGGTCCGACCGCACTGAGCAGCAGCACCTTCCGCACGAGAGCGGGGTGCAGCGCGGCCAGCGCCACAGCGGTGGGCCCGCCCGCCGACACCCCGGCCACGGCGTCGACCCTCCGGATGCCCAGGTGCGCGCAGAGTTCGGACACCGCGCCGGCGAACCCCGCGGGGGAGGTGCCGGTCGACACCGGCGTACGCCCGTAGCCCGGCCGGGAGGGCGCCAGCACGGTGCAGCCGGCCGCGGCGAACACCTCCTCGCCGCACGGGAGACCGGCCCGCAGATGCCCGCCGTGCAACAGGACGACGGCAGCCGGACCGTTCCGCCGGTCCAGCCGGTACTCGACGGGTCCCGACGCCAACTCCGCCACCCGCGTGGCGCATGCGTCCCCGGGCACGGGTCGCGTCACCTCAGGTCCTCCGCCTTGGTCGTCGGTGTGCACCGTACCCCGCAGGAGTCCTGCCGCCCCGTCGGCGGGCCCGCACGGCGGTCCGGGCCGGCCGACCGTACGATGGCCGATTCCACGGCCGCGATCCGGTCGGCCAGCAGGCCCAGGGCGGCCACCGCCCGCCCCGGCCCGTCCTCGTCCGCCCCGCCGAGCGCCTGGCGCCGTACGTACGACGTGGTGATCTGCGACCAGCGGGCCGCCTGTTCGGCGGTGAGGGTGCCGCGCAGGGCGGCGAGCTTGAGCAGGTTGGCCTCGGCGCCGGTGGTGAGGGTCTGGGCCTCGCCCGTGTAGTGGTCGTCCACGACCGCGGCCAGCTCGGCGTCGTTCATGACGGGGCTGATCCGCTGCACGATCTTGTTCAGGTTGCGGTACGAGCCCTGGAGCAGGAACGGCGGCTCGGTACGCGAGGCGTCCGCCTGCGCGGCCGAGGCGATGTACGCCCCGTTCACGGCGAGCACGGTGGCGCGTGCGCTCAGCAGGTGGCGCAGCACGGCGAGGACGCGGCCCAGCTCGGCGGGCGCGTACGGGTGGACCAGCCGGTCGGCGCGCGCGGTCGGATCGCCCTCGGCGAGCCGCACCAGCAGGTCCAGGTCCGCGCGGTCGCGTCCGGCCAGCGGGGCGAGCACCGGATGCGAGGTGAGCGCGTTCTCCACGAAGCTGGCGGCGAACGCGTCCTCCCTGCCCGTCAGCACGTCGCCCAGGTTCCACACGTCCGCCCGGTTGGCGAGCATGTCGGGGATGCGGAAACGCTGCCCCGACTCCGTGTACGGGTTGCCGGCCATGCACACGGCGAAACGCTTGCCGCGCAGGTCGTGGCCGTCGAGGGTGCGGGTCGCGTCGCACAGCGGGATGAACTTCTGGAGCAGCTCGGGCGAGCTGTGCTGAATGTCGTCCAGGTAGAGGAGCGTGTTGTTCCCGGCCGCCAGCGCGAACGCGATCTTCTCGACCTCCTGGCGGGCGGTCGCGTTCGGCGCCTCGGCCGGATCGAGCGAGGTGACGGAGTGCCCCAGCGCGGGCCCGTCGACCTTCACCAGCAGCATGCCGAGCCGCTCCGCCACGTACTCCATCAGTGTCGTCTTGCCGTAGCCGGGCGGCGACAGGAGCAGCAGCAGACCGCTGCTGTCCGTGCGCCGGGCGTCGCCGGCCGCGCCGATCTGCTTGGCGAGGTTGTCCCCGATCAGCGGGAGGTACACCTCGTCGACGAGCCGGTTGCGTACGAACGCCGACATCACCCGGGGCCGGAACTCCGCCAGCCGCAGCCGCTCCCGCTCGGCGGCCACCAGAGCGGCCCGCAGCTTCTGGTACGCCCGGAACCCGGGCACGGTGCACTCGGCGAACTCCGCGGTCCTGCCCAGGAACTCGTCGAGGCGTACGGAGAGCGAGCGGGTCCGGCGGTCGATGCGCGGATGGTCGCCGAGGAGGCCGGTGACGGTGGCGGTGAGCGGGGCGCCGATCTCCTGCCGGGGCAGCCCCGGACACAGCTCGACGGCGACGGCCTCGGCGAGGTCGCCGGGGTCGGCCTCCTCGCCGGAGGCGGCGGCGTAGGACGTCAGCCAGCCCTCCACGAGCCGCTGCGCGGGGGCGAGCTGCCCGGCCTCCAGATGCGCGCGCACGTCCTCCTCGTAAGGACACGAACCGACCGTGCGGCGGAACGCGTCGAGCAGCGTGCGCGCGGACGCACCGACCGCGAAGGAGGGCCCGGTGGCCAGCTCCTCCACGAGGTACGCGGCGGCGCCCGCCTCGTCCCGCCCGGGGCGCGGGGGAGTGCCGGCTGGGGCGTCGCGCAGCGCGAAGTCCCGCATCGCGAGAGCGAGTTCGTCACGCAGCGCGTCCAGGGCGGGCGAGCCGCCGAAGACGTCCCTGGCCCGTACCAGGGAGCGTGCCTGGCGGGCCCAGGTCTCCCGCGCGGCGCTCGGGGCCCCGTGCGCCCAGAACAGCTGGGCCTTCGCGCGCGCGACGGCGCGGTGGCCCAGCAGGCCCGCGCCCTCGCGCAGACGCAGGACCGTACGGAGGATCTCCGTCGCGTCGTGGTCGTGGACGCCCCGCTCGTACCCTTCGTCGTACGCGGCCTCGGCGCTCCGGCGCACCAGTGCGGGCAGGTCCTCCTCCTCGGCGAGTCTCCGCGCGCCGTGCTCGCTCAGCAGACGGGCCGCCAGGTACTCCGACCGGTACACCCGGCCCGACTCCGACACCAGCGACTGGTCCCAGTGGGCGCCGGTGGCCGCGAACGCGGGGTCGGTGACGGGGGAGCGGTAGTCGGTCCCGGTCAGGGCGAAGGCCAGGGCGCCGTCGCCGTGCGGCACCAGGGTGAGTTCCGGGGCGCGGGTGGAGACAGCGAAGCGGTGGCGGCCCAGCCGCAGGGTGTCGCCGCCGTCCGCGTACAGCTCCCTGCGGTCGCGCAGCGCCCGGCCCGCCTCCTGACGGGCCGCCTTGAGCCGCCCCTCCAACTCGTCGGCCCGTACCGGGTCACCGGCTTCGCGCAGCTCCTCGACGGCCCGGCGCACCTTCGCGGCCATTGGGTCGGAGGCGAAGCAGGTGTGCACCGCGTCGACGGAGTCCAGCCCCGCGGCCCGCCGGACCAGCGCCTCCAGCGCCCGCCCGGCGGACGCGGCGAGCTGCGCGGCACGGCGGGCGCGGGCGTCCTGGAGCGTCTGCCTACGGGCGTGGAAGGTGTCGTACACCTCGCCGCGCTGCCGTTCGATCTCGGCGAGGAAGTCCTCGTGATCGGCGAAACGCGCTTCGAGGTTCTCCCACTGGAGCATGAGCGACGCCAACTGGGCGTCGCAGTCCTCCGGTGTGCCGGCCGCGGCGAGCGCCCCGGCCACCGACTGGCCCAGCAGCGCGAACTCGGCCGCGAACTCCGCCCGGCCCTCCCGGTCGCGCAGCGCGCGCCGACGGTTCTCCAGCCCGGCGCGGGCCCGGTTGACCCCGCCCAGCACCTCGGCGATGCGCTCCAGGACGACGGTGCGCACCGTCGCGTCCGCGATGTCGAGACCGGCGACGACCTCGGTCAGCGCCCGCAGCCCCTGCGCCTGCTCGTCCAGCCGCGCGGCGACGTCGCCGGCCTCGGCCACCGTGCCGATCGCCTCGCCGTCGGTGCTCAGCCGTTCCACCTGGGCGTGGTACCCGGCGAACGCCCCGTCCCGGCGGAGGAAGGCCACGGCGCGCTGCCCCGCCGACGCCAGCTCCGCGCCGGCCTCCCCGGCGAGCGTGTCGATGCGGGCGCTGTCCGCGTACCGCATCTCCTTCAGCGTCACCAGGCGCCCCTGCGCCTGCCGCAGCCCGGTGATCCGGGCCACCCACTGCTCGGCGGACGCGGGCGCCTCGCCACGCGACTGCCGTACCAGCCTGGTGAGGTGGGCGGCCGACGTGTCGAGAGCCTCGCGTGCCTGCCGCATCAGTGCGGTGACGGTCCCGAACTCCTCCAGCACCTGTACGGCGGTGGCCCGCACCCCCTCCAGCGGGGTGCGCAGATCCTGGGCCTCCTCGTCGCCGAGCCAGTGGAACCGGTCGGCGGCCCGGCGGCAGGCGGCGACCAGCGCCTCGTACATCTCGCCCGTCGGAGTGGTGCTGCGGGCCTGCTCGGCGACGGACAGACACTCCGACACGCCCCGGACCAGATCGGGGTTGCCGATCCGGGCGAGCGGCCCGGATCCGGTGGGCGCGGTCGCCGCGTACAGGTCCGACACGTACGGGCTGCGCCACCGCTGCACCTGATGGACGCGGCCGGGCTCCCCGGCGCGCAGGGTCAGGAGCGTGCCGTCGGCGAAGCGCGCGTACCCGTCGCAGGTGAGCGGGGTCGAGACCTGCTTGCGGACGAGGTGGTACGGGAGGAGCAGGGTGCGCCCGGCCGCACGGGCGTGGAAGGCGAACAGCACGTCCTCGCCGTTCGGGGAGCGCACCGCCCGCTCGAATTCCAGCTCCGCGGTGTCCGCGTCGAACGCCTTCACCGTGCCGGAGGCCAGGCAGTAGCCGCCGGGGAAGACGATCCCCTGGTCGTCGGGGAGCCGACGGCAGGACTGCCCGATGCCGTCGAGCCGCACGACGGTGCCCAGCAGGGAGTGGAAGACGAGGTAACGGGTGGTCTCCTCCTTGTACGGGCGGACCCGCAGCAGCAGGAGCGCGCCGACCCTGGCGTATGCGACGTCGGCGTCGGCGAGGGCCTGGAGCGGCTCGTCGACGGGCTCGGAGTGGATGCCGTCGGGAGTCTCGGTGTCGTCGTCGGTCTTGACGGTGAGGCAACCGCCGACGGTGGACAGGAACACGCTGCCGCCGTCGAGGGACAGGTGCGGGTGCCGGCCGAGCACCTGGTCCTCACGGGTCGCCGGGACCCAGGTGACGTCGTGCGACGGCGGGAAGACGTGATCGCGTTCGCCGCGCGCGTCCAGGAACCGGACCTCGCCCGCGGGGGAGAGGGACCAGCGCAGCACCCGGATGTCCGCGGCCTTCTCCCCGGTCTGGAAGACCGCCAGCAACGTGCCCTCCACGTGGCGCAGTTGCAGCAGGCGTGCGCCCTGGTAGTAGCGGTGCAGGGCGGCGAACTCCGCGGCGAACGCGGGGTCGTCGAGCAGACCGGGGACGGCATCGTGGGGAAGCGGGGCGAGGGTGCGGTCGTACAGGGCGAAGACGTCGTCGACCGGTACCTGCGGGCCGGGCGGGCCGGACCGGTTGAAGCCGAGGAGGAGCACGTCGCCGACGGCGACGACGTCGCGGGGGGTGCACACCGCCCCGGTGCGCAGCCGGTCGGTGCCGGTGAGGGTGAGGTCGGTGGAGCCGAACTCGGCGATGCGGGCGGCGTTGAGGGCCTCCGCCCGGCGGGCCAGTTCCCGCGCCTGGGCCGCGAGGCGGTCGCGGAGGACTTCGTAGGTGCCACGGTCCATGCCGGGGGAGCCGTCCGCCGGAGGGTTGTCCGTGGCGATGCGGCCCGCTGCGCGGCCGTCCGCGTCCGTGCCGTCCCGCAGGTCGCCCCGGTCTGCCGCCGTCGTGGCCTGGGTCATCGCTGGTGCCTCCGGGGGTGCGTGGTCTGCGTGGTGGGTGCGGTGTGCGGGGGGTGTTGCGCGGGCGGGGGCCGGGGCGGGCGGGCCTTCCGCTGTCGCCCCGCCTCCCGCCGGCCCGCCCCGTCTAGAGCGCCGCTGCCCCGTTGAGGCCGCTCGCGGGGCGCCGGGGCGCGGTGTCCGAAGCCTTCGGCGGCGTCACCGCGCCCAGTTCCGTCACCGGCATGTCCGCCAGGCCCAGCTCCCGTGCCGTGGCCAGGAGTTGTTCGAGCTGTCCGGACGGCAGGGTGCCCCCGCCTGCCGACATCAGCTTCATCAGCAGCGCCGACACCGTCAGGTTCTGCACGTCCCCCGTGCTCACCGACCCCAGCACCCGCGTCAGGTCCTCGGTGAAGGACCCCGTGCCGTCCAGCCAGGGTGCGGCCAGCGCCTGCGCCGTCTGCGAGTTCTGCACGAAGCCGTCCAGACTCCGGCCCATCGAGATCGACGACATCAGCCGGTCGAAGAACACGGACTCACCGCCCACGATGCTGATGTCCGCGCTCTCCAGCCCGGTGGCCAGCACCGTCGCCTGCGCCTCCGCGACCTGACGCTGGACGTCGAGACCCGCCAGCCGGACGGCCTTGTCGGCCTCCAGCCGCAGCCGGAACTCCTCGTGGGTGCGGGACGCCTCGTCCAGGGCGGCCATCGCCGCCGCCTTCTCGGTGAGGCCCTCCGCCTCGGCCTTCAGCCTGCCGCCGATCGCGGCTGCCTCCGCCTCGGCCATCGCGCGCGCCCCGGCGGCTTCCGCCGACAGCCGCGCCTGGGTGGCACCGGCCTCCGCGCGGCCCGCCTTCTCCGTGACGGTCGCCTCCGCGTCCCGTACCCGCACCTCGGCCAGGCCGGCCGCGGCGGCTTCCGCCTCCACGCCCTCGGCGAGCCGCAGCTTGGCCTGCGCGTCGAGGTCTGCGGTCTTCAACCGGGCCTCGGCCAGGGTCAGTTCCTCGGACGCCCGGTGCACCGCGGCCTGCTCGGCGGCCTCCGCCGCCTTGATGTCCTTGACCAGGTTTTCCTGCGCGATGGCCTCGGCCGCGATGACGAGCGTCTGCCGGTCGCGTTCGGCCGCCTCGACGGCCCGCAGCCGCAGGATCGACTCCTCCTGCTCGGCGACCGTGCGGTCCACCGCCACCCGCTCCCGGACGACCTCGGCGATGTCCCGCTTCTCGGCCTCCACCTCCTTGTCGGCGGAGATCCGCGTCAGCTGGGTCTCCCGCTCGCGGGCGATGACCTCCAGCATCCGGTCCTTCTCGATCCGCTCGGTCTCGATGGCGATGACCCGCTCGCGGTTCTTCTGCGCGACGGCCACCTCGCGCGCCTGGTTCTCGCGCTGCACCCCGAGCTGCTCCTCGGTCCTGAGGAACGCGCTCTGCGCCCGCAGCCGCTCCTCCTCCACCACCCGGGCGGTCTCCGCCTCCTCCCGCGCCCGTACGGTCTCCACCTCGCGGCGCTGCTTGCTCTCGGCGTCCGTCTGCCGGCGCTCCAGCTCCAGGATGGCCTCGCGGGCGTCCACGTTCTGGCGGGTCAGTTCCTTCTCCTCGTGCCGCTGGTACTCGTTCGTCCGCACCCGCTCCACCGACGTCAGCTCGGTGATCTTGCGGATGCCCTGCGCGTCGAGGATGTTGTGCGAGTCCAGCTGGTTCAGCGGCGTCTGCTCCAGGTAGTCGATCGCCGCGTCCTCCAGGCTGTAACCGTTCAGGTCCGTGCCGATGACCTGGATGATGCGGTCGCGCAGCTCGTCGCGCTTGGTGTAGAGGTCGGTGAAGTCGAGCTGCTTGCCGACGGTCTTGAGCGCCTCGGAGAACTTCGCGTTGAAGAGTTCCTGGATGGTCTCCTTGTCGCTGGCCCGGTCGGCGCCGATGGCCTGGGCGACCTTGATGACGTCCTCGACCGTCTTGTTGACCCGTACGAAGAAGGAGATCCGGATGTCGGCGCGGATGTTGTCCTTGCAGATCAGCCCGTCCCGGCCGGTGCGGGTGATGTCGATGGTCTTCACCGAGATGTCCATCACCTCGGCCTTGTGCAGCACGGGCAGCACGACCTGTCCGGTGAAGGTCACGTCGACCTTGCGCATCTTCGAGACGATCAGCGCCTTGCCCTGCTCCACCTTGCGGAAGAGCCGGGTCAGGACCAGCAACAGCCCTACGGCCACGAGCAGGACGACGGCGCCGAGCACGACGGCGCCCACAGTGATGGCATCCATGAGGAGGTCCCCCGAAATGTGAGGTGGGTGGGAAGAGCGGGTGGGACACGGGCGGAACGGGCCGTGTCAGCCGCGGGGCGACAGCTCCGCGTCGTACGGCGAGACCCAGAAGTACTCGCCGTCCTCGTCGTAGGCGTAGAGCAGCCCCGTGCTGCCGAGGCCGAGTTCCCCGGCGCCGTACTGCCGTACCTGGACGACGGCGGTCGAGCCGTCCCGGGCGGCCACCTCCGCCTGGCCGAACCGCGCGTCCACCCGACCCGTGCGGATGGTGCAGGTCAGCCCGACGAAGTCCTGCCGGGACGGCCCGGGTTCGTCGGGGAAGAGCCGGCGCAGCTGCCCGAGAAGCAGCCGGGTCAGCAGCCACGAGACGCCGAGGGCGACCAGCAGGACGACGATGTTCAGCAGGTGCAGCCCGGCCCCCGCGATCCCGGACCGGCCGAGCAGGACCGAACCGCTCAGCCCCAGGAACCACGCCGACGCCACCAGCAGCGACATCGCCACCGTCACGGGCACCCCGCCCAACCCGAGCGCCCCGGCGTCCAGTTCGCCGTCGAAGCTGTCGTGGGCGACGGCCCCGCACAGCACCAGCAGCCAGAACCCGACGACCACGACGAGAGCCGCGGTGAACAGCAGCGTGGGAAAGCCGGCGGCCGCAGTCATGAATTCGCCCATCACACGCCCCCGGCTTCCGTTCACCGGCAGGGATTGTCCCCCTGTCGGTCCTTCGCCCACATCGTGACGCGAGGAGCTACCCACGTGCATTGCCGTCCTCCGGCAATCTTTATGATTCCTTGATGCCGGTTGCCCTCGGCCCGCCACTCGCGGCGAGGGCCGAGAAGTGAGGACGAGAACAGTGACGAACCCGCAGAACTCCGAGGAGCAACATCTGGACGGGTACGCCCAGATCCTCACCGACGCCTGTGCCACCGGACGCAAGCTCACCCGGCAGGAACGCGAATCGCTGCGCCAGGGCGGCGAGCAGGCCGCGGAGGCGGGCGTCGGACTGCGCGCCCTGGTCCGCGCCCACCTCCGCACCGCGCGGGACGTCCGCACCCGCATGACGACTGCGGAAGCGGGCCATCTCCTCGCCGCCGTCGAGGAAGCCGTGGACGCCTTCGCCGAAGGGCACGAACGGGCACAGCATCTGGCGGTGCGTCAGGAGGAGGCGGCGCGACGGGAGTTCATCGACGACCTGCTCTACGGCCGGAGCGACCTCGGCCGTCTCGCCGCCCGAGCCGAACGCTTCGGACTGCTGCTCTCGCACGCCCACGCCGTCGCCGTCGCGCAGGGGGACGATCCGTACGAGGACGGCCACCCGGTCACCCGCAGGGTCGAACAGTCCCTCGTCACCCGCTTCGGCGACCGCCGCATCCTCCTCACCACCAAGGACGGCCGCCTCATCTGCATCGCCCCCGGCGACCAGTCCGACGTCCTGACCCACTTCGCCAAGCAGGCGCACGCCGCCACCGACGGCGGCCGGGTCGCGGTCGGCCGCCCCCACCCCGGAGCGGGTGGCGTCGTCCACTCCTACGAAGAGGCCCTCAACGCGCTCGACCTGGCTGCCCGCATGGACCTGGAAGGGCCGGTACTGCACGCCGCCGACCTGCTCGTCTATCCGGTGCTCACCCGGGACAGGCAGGCCATGAGCGATCTCGTGCGCAGCGTGCTCGGCCCCCTCCAACTGGCACGCGGCGGCGCGCAGCCGCTCCTGGACACCCTCACCGCGTACTTCGACACGGGCTGCGTGGCCGCCGAAGCCGCCCGCCGCCTCTCGCTGAGCGTGCGCGCGATGACCTACCGCCTGGAGCGCATCCACAAGCTGACCGGATCCGACCCCGGCGACCCCGTCCACCGCTACACCCTGCAGACCGCGGTGGTGGGAGCTCGCCTGCTCGGCTGGCCCGAACAGCCCCTGTGACCGGCCCGCCGCCGCGCGTGCGCCCCGACGGTCTGCGTCCCGTGCGTCCCGCCGCGGGGCGCCCGCTGTCGTGTTCACGCCTGGTAGTGATCTGGTTACGATGGTGCGACGCGTACTTTCGCATGCGGAAGAGGTGGAGATGACGGCGGTGCAGAGACCTCGCACGCTCACGGACCTGACGGCGGCGACGCGGAACGCACGTACGAAGACGGTGGTGTCCCCGTGACGGCAGCTCCCGCGGAACGCCCGACCGGAGACAGCGTGCCTCTCGACGCGCCGGTCAATTCGCACAACGAGTGGGACCCGCTGGAAGAAATCGTCGTGGGACGTCTCGACGGCGCGACGATGCCCTCCCGCCACCCCGTGGTGTCCTGCAACGTCCCCCCGTGGGCGGCGCGCTTCCAGGGGCTGGCCGCCGGTTTCAAGTACCCGCGCGTCCTGGTGGACCGGGCGCAGGAGGAACTCGACGGGTTCGTCTCCCTCCTGGAATCCCTCGACGTCACCGTCAGGCGCCCGGACGCCGTCGCGCACAAGAAGCACTTCGCCACCCCCGACTGGTCGTCGCGCGGGTTCTGCAACACCTGCCCGCGGGACAGCATGCTCGTCGTCGGCGACGAGATCATCGAGACCCCGATGGCCTGGCCGTGCCGGTACTTCGAGACGCACTCCTACCGCACGATCCTCAAGGACTACTTCCGGCGCGGCGCCCGCTGGACGGCGGCGCCCAAGCCACAGCTCACCGAGGAACTCTTCGACCCGGACTTCCGCATCCCGCATCCGGGCGAGCCCATGCGGTACATCCTGACCGAGTTCGAGCCGGTCTTCGACGCCGCGGACTTCGTCCGCGCGGGACGCGACCTGTTCGTCACGCGCAGCAACGTCACCAACCGCATGGGCATCGAGTGGCTGCGCCGCCACCTCGGCAGCGGCTACCGCATCCACGAGATCGAGAGCCGGTGCCGTACGCCCATGCACATCGACACCACGTTCCTCCTGCTCGCCCCGGGCAAGGTCCTGATCAACCCCGACTACATCGACCCGGACCGGCTGCCCGACGTGCTCGGCTCCTGGGACGTACTGGTCGCCCCCGAGCCCGAACCGATCCGCGACCCCCTGCTCAAGCTCACGTCCATGTGCGGCAAGTGGCTCAACATGAACATCCTCATGGTCGACGAGAAGCGCGTGATCGCCGAACGGCACCACACCGGCATGCTGCGCGCCCTGGAGAAGTGGGGATTCGAACCGATCCCGTGCGACCTGCTGCACTACGCGCCCTTCGGCGGTTCCTTCCACTGCGCCACCCTCGACGTCCGCCGGCGCGGTGCGCTGGAGTCGTACGTCGACCGGTGAGCACGCGCTCCGGCGACCGGCCCGCCCGGCACCGTCGGCGGTTCGTCCGACCGGTGCCGGCGTCCCCGCGGACGGCCGCCACCTCGCCCGGCAGCCGGGCGTCCCGCGGGCCCTTCGCAGGCCGCACCCGGGGCCGCCCCTTGTAGGACTCTACAAAGAGGCGGCCCCGACCTGCGGATGTGTTCATGCCTTCCACCCCTAACCCTCCGTGCCCGGTTGCCTGTGTACTCCTCACAAGAGCCGAAAAGAACGGGGACGACTGCCGTGCACCCACACCGACCCGCCGTCCGGGCGCGAACCCCGGAGGCACGGGTCGGGGGTGTCGGACGTCGGCCGCCGGGCACACAGCCAGTGGAGGCCCCCTGATGACCCGCCGGACTTCCCCCGCGAGCGTCAGCGCCCTCCGCGACGCGACGGGTCCGGACCTCACCCGCACCCCCGTCGCCACCGAGCACATCGCGGGCGTTGCGCCGCGATGACCCCAGAAGGAGCAATTGTGTCCACGCACACCGAGGAAATGAGTGTCCGGGTGACCGAGCAGGCCTGGCTGGACGAAGCGATCGCACGGGCCACCGACAGTGTGCGCAACGGTGGCGGCCCGTTCGGCGCGCTGATCGCCAAGGACGGCGAAGTGGTGGCGATCGGCAACAACCAGGTCACCGCGACCCTGGACCCGACGGCCCACGCCGAAGTGAGCGCCATGCGTGCCGCCTGCAAGGTGCTCAACAGCTTCTCGCTGGAAGGGTGCGTCCTGGTCACCTCGTGCGAGCCCTGCCCGATGTGTCTCTCCTCGGCGCTGTGGGCGCGGGTCGACCGGATCGTCTTCGCCGCCGACCGCGACGACGCAGCGGCGGCCGGATTCGACGACCGCAAGTTCTACGACCTGTTCGAGAAGACCCCGGCCTCGATGTGGCCGATGCCGGTCGAGCAGTTGCAGGTACCGAACCGGACCGCGCCCTTCGACGCGTGGCTCGCGAAGTCCGACCGCATCGACTACTGAACCGGCCGGCACCACCACAGCTTTTCCGGCCGGGTCGCGGGCTCCATGCCCCCGACCCGGCCGCTGTGCGTGGCGCGTGCGCCGAACTCCCGTGCCCGCACGCCGTCCGGGACTAGACTTCCGACGCCCCCGGGTCGTCCCCGGCGGGTGGCAGCGCGAGTCCGCGGAAGCCCCCGCGGTGGCGTGCCGCGGCGTCGACAGCCAGGAGGGAGGGGGAAGGTGCCTCGTACCCTCCGGTGGCGGCGGACCGGCGCGGACCGAGCGGTTCCGGCGAGCCGGTGACCGGCCGGCCGGCGCCCACGGTGCTGCCCCCGCCGCTGCGCACCCCGCTCCTGCTGATCGCCTTCCTCGCCGCTCTGATCGTCGTCGCGCTCGGCCTGCGGTACGCCGGCCACACCCGTCCCGGCAGGGTGGACGAGTGGGTCCGGTCCGCGGTGGACGGCGTGCGGCCCCCGTGGCGTCAGGCCGTCCTGGCGACGGACTTCCTGGGGGAGCCCGTCGGCGCGGCGGCGCTGGTCGTGGCCGCCGTGACGGGCTGCCTGCTGCTGCGGCGGCCCCGTGCCGCGGTGCTCGTCCTGCTCGGCCCCGCTCTGGCCGTGGTGGCGACGCGGTCGCTGAAGCCCCTGGTGGGACGCACCATCCACGACGTGCACCTGTCCTACCCCAGCGGACACACCGCTTTCCTCACCGCTTTCGCCTTCGCGCTGGCGCTGCTCGCGGCCGGGCGCACCGGCATCCGCACGGCCACCGGCACGCTGCTCGTGCTCGCCTCGGCAGTCGTGGCCGGGGCCGCCATGGGCTGGGCCCAGGTCGCCCTGGCGGCCCACTACCCCACCGACGTCCTCGGCGGCTGGGGCACCGCGCTCGCGGTGACTCCCGCGTGTGCGTGGCTGATCGACCGCATCGCCGACCGCATCGCCCACCGGAACGCCGCCCGGACGGCCGACGCGGGACGGCGCGCGCAGCCCCGCTGACGTCACGCCGACCGCCGGAAGACGGGCTTCACCGGCCGCCCGCCCAACCAGGGGCCGGGGTCTTGCGCATCGAGCGCCTTCCGGTACACCGCGCACGCGCGGGCCACCACGTCGACGGTGTGGTCGATGTCGGCGTCACTGAGCGCGCTGCTCACCACGAACGACGGGGCGAGCACCCCGCCCGCGAGGAGTTGGCGCAGGAACAGGGTGCGGTACTCCTGCGACGGCCGGAGGTGCTCGTCCAGGGTGGCGAAGACCAGGTTGCTGGCCCGGCCCCGCACGAGGAGGTGGTCGCCGACGCCCATCGCGGACGCGGCGCTGCGCACGCCCGCGGCCAGCCGTGCGCCGAGGGCGTGCAGGCGCGCGGTGATCCCCTCCTCGACGTACGTGCGCAGGACGGCCGTCGCCGCGGCCAGGGAGTGCGTCTCCGCGCCGTGCGTGGTGGACAGCAGGAACACCCGCTCGCCCCGGTGGCGCAGCCCGCCGCGCTCCATCAGCTCGCGGCGCCCGGCCAGCGCGGAGACGGCGAACCCGTTGCCCAGCGCCTTGCCGAACGTGGAGAGGTCCGGGACGACTCCGTACAGGCCCTGGGCGCCCGCCTCGGACCACCGCAACCCGGTGATCATCTCGTCGAAGACCAGCACACAGCCGTGCCGGTCGGCCAGCTCGCGCAACCCCGTGAGATAGCGCGAGGCGGAGTTCCCGCTGCCCGGGTGCGGGGGAGAGCCGGCGCAGGGCTCGTCGGGGCCGACGGGTTCCAGGACCAGGCAGGCGACCTCGTCCCGGTACCGGTCGAGCAGTTCCTCCGTGGCCGCCAGATCCCCGTGGGGGAAGGACACGGTGAGCCCGGTGGTCGCCGCCGGCACGCCGGCGGACATCGGCGTGGTGGCGATGAACCAGTCGTCGACGGAGAAGAACGGCTGGTCGCCGCAGACCGCCACCCGCGGGCGCCCGGTGACGGCGCGGGCCAGGCGCACCGCCGCGGTGGTGGCGTCGGATCCGTTCTTCGCGAACTTCACCATCTCGGCGGTCGGCACGGTGGCGAGGAAACGCTCCGCCGCCTCGACCTCGACGATCGACGGCCGGACGAAGTTGCTGCCGCGCTCCAGCTCCCGTCTGACCGCCTCCAGCACGCGCGGGTGGGCATGGCCGAGGCTGACCGACCGCAGGCCGGAGCCGTACTCGACGTACCGGTTGCCGTCGACGTCCCACACATGGGCGCCGTGGCCGTGGCTGATGACCGGGGCCAGGTCCTCGGGGTACTGGTCGTCGCCCTTGGCGTAGGTGTGCGCGCCCCCGGGGACCATCGCGTGCAGCCGCTCGTTCGCCAGCCGCGACCGGGGCAGGCGGAACTCCTCCGACTCCATGCCTGCTCAGCTCCCCTTCTGGGTACGGGCCCGCTTCAGGGCTTCGGCCAGGTGCGGCGCCCGCCGGTCCCGCCGGGACACGGAGGTGACCGGCAGCGGCCACGGGACGCCGAGTCCGGGGTCGTCGAAGGCGATCGTCACGTCCTCGGCCGGGTCGTGCGGACGGTCGATCCGGTAGGAGACGTCGGCGGGCTCGGTCAGCGCCTGAAAGCCGTGCGCGCACCCCGCCGGGACGTACAGGGTCACCTGCGTCTCGTCCGACAGTTCGAAGGAGGCCAGGTTGCGGTACGTCGGCGAGCCCACCCGCAGGTCCACGACGACGTCGAAGACCCTGCCGTACGAGCACCGCACCAGCTTGGCCTCACCGGCTCCGGCACGCAGGTGCAGGCCGCGCAGCACGCCCCGGGCCGAGCGGGACACACTGTCCTGCACGAAGGCGTGCGGGTCGAGACCCGCGGCGCGGACCGCGTCGGCGTCGAAGGTCCGGGAGAAGAAGCCGCGTTCGTCGGCGAACGGCGTCGGTTCGAACAGGTACGCGCCGTCGATCTCCGGAACCGGTGTCGCTTTCATGGGGCCTCCCGCAGAGCGTGGTCGTGGGCAGGTGCGGCGTCGTCCGCCGCGGGGAACAGGGCCGCCGACAAGGCGGTGAGATGGTCCCGGAGCTGCCGGGCCGCCTCCAGGTTCCGCTCGCCGAGCAGGCGCCGTACCTCCGCGGAGCGCTTCTCCAGCGCCCGGAACTGCTCCAGCAGCCGGTCGGGGTCCACCTCGCGCGCCGGGTGGCAGAACCCGCCGAGCCCCATCCGGTCCATCAGCGCGTCACTCTTCGCCGCGTAGCTGAGGGCGAGCGTCGGCGTGCCGGCCTTCAGGGCGCACACCAGGTTGTGGTACCGGGTCGCCACCACGGCGTCGGCGGCCGCCGTCTCCTCCAGCAGATCGGCCAGTGAGGCCGCCTCCGCCGCGGTGACCAGCGGCGAGTCCACCGCGCGGAGGATCGCGGCGACCACCGGACGGTCCGCCTCGTCGCCGGTGAGCAGCCGGACCCGCCTGCCGTCCTCGGCCAGCGCGCGGACGAAACGGGTCGTCCCGTCGAGGTAGCGCCGGTGGATCTCCCGCGCCCGCGCACGGTCGTCGTTGCCGCCGCGGAAGTCCATGACGCCCACGCAGACCGTGCCCGGCCGCTCTGCGGGGGTGCCCGGGTGCCGTGCCGGCAGGGCGAACGCGAGGTCCGGATGGACCGCGTCGCGTGCGGTGTCCACCCCCATCGCCCGCATCGCGTCGCGGGACAGCACGTCCCGGTACGACCGGTGGGCGGCCAGCCGCGCCGACCAGCGCACCAGCGCCCGGGTCGGCCGGTCCGTGATCGCGTCGGCGCCGACCCCGACCAGAGCCACCGGGGTGCGCAGCAGCCGACCGCTCGCGCACAGCAGGAACAGCGCGTACGGAAAGCCCCACGGCCGCAGCGGCAGTGTGGCCTCCAGGACGCCCATGCCCGGCACGATCACCACGTCGTGCCGCCGCACCCAGGCGGCGGTGCGGACGACGTCGACGAGCTTGCCCAGGCCCTTTCCGGCGACGGCCCCCGCACGGGACGCGGTCCGGTACTCCCCGCCGTACCAGTGCAGCCGCGTCGCGGGGATCCGGAAGCGGGCCGTGACGGCCTCTGGCCCGCCGCACAGCGCGTCCACGACCGCCTCCGGGTGCGCGGCGCGCAGATGACCCAGCACGGCTTCGAGCGACCCGTCGTTGCCGAGGTTGCCCGAGCCGAGCAGGCCGAACACCCCCACGCGCACCGCAGCGGGCCCCGCGGCCGTCATGCCTCCCCGCCCGCACGGCTCTCCCGGCCCGCCACCAGGGCGTCGACGCTGACGGAGAGCCCGGACGGATCGGCCGGGGCCCGGTCCTCGACGCGTTCGCCGGCGCCCGGCCGGGCCCGGCTCGCCAGCCAGGCGGCCAGGTGGCCGTAACAGGCGCGCCGGTCCGCCGAGGACAACGGCGCCCGCCGGACCGCCGACACGAAACCCGCGACGTACTCGGCGAGCAGCCGGGGCGTCGGATGCAGCGGCCCCGCCCGGCGCGGATCCAGGTTCACGCACCGGGAGCGCTTCGAAGGGTTCGCCCGCTCCGCGCGGGTGGGGTGGTCCCGGCGGAAGTACAGCAGCTCGGGCACCTGGTGGAAGGGGCCGTGCAGGGCGAGTTCGGCGACGAACGTGCGGTCCGCGTGGTGGTAGCTGTCGTGCGGCTTCACCCGGCGCAGCACGTCGGCCCGCATCACCCCGTAGAAGTCGTCGCCGCCGGGCTCGAACAGCAGGCTGCGGAAACGCACCGGCGCACTGGGCGATGCGGTGTCCAGCCCGTACTCGTAGGGGACCACCACCTTTCCGTCCCCGTCGACGACCGCCTGGCCGGCGTGCGCCAGGATCACCTCCGGCCGCGCGTCCAGAGCCTCCACGCACGCCCGCAACAGGTCCCGGGCGTACAGGTCGTCGTGCGACGCCCACTTGAACAGCTCGCCCCGGCACCGGGTGAACACGTGGTGGTGGTTGGGCGCCGCGCCGATGTTCCGGCGCAGCCGGAGGTACCGCACGCGTGGGTCCAGTGCGGCGTACTTGCGGCAGATCTCCTGCGTCCCGTCGGTCGACGCGTTGTCGGACACGACCAGTTCGAAGTCCTCGAAGGTCTGGCCGAGCAGGGCGTCGAGCGACTCGGCGAGGTACTCCTCGCCGTTGTGGACGGGCAGGCCGATGCTCAGCCGGGGAAGTGCGGTCATGAGGTCCTCGCTTCGGAGAGGGGGAGATGGGTGCGCAGGGCGGACCGCAGGTGCAGCCACCACACGGCCGACCCGCAGAGGGTCGCGGCGGCGACGCCCCAGGCCGAACCGGCCGTGCCGCCGACGGCGGCGCCGCCGAGCCCGCCGCCGACGTAGCACGCGGAGGCGAGGAGCTGGGCGCGCAGACTGCTCCGGGCCGCGCCCAGCGCGCGCAGCCCGGCCGCCGCGCCGACGCCCAGGCCGGCGCCCGCCACGCCGAGCGTGGCCGGCACGACGAGCGCCGACGCGGACGCCCAGACGTCGCCGAGCAGGAGTTCCCCCGCCCGGTCCGGGACCAGCAGCAGAGCCGCACCCCACAGCAGTGCGGCGACGGCCAGCCCGCCGCCCAGCAGGAAACAGAACCGGGCCAGCCGGTGCGGGGCCCGCCGCAGCACCCGTGCCGCCTCGGCGACGGTGACCAGCGACAACCCCATCAGCACGGCGAGGAACGGGCCGAGGAGCAGTTCGGCGCCCCGGATCACGCCCACCGCGCCGAGCCCGACGATCGCGCCGAGCCCGTAGGCCCGCAGCTGGGCCGCCCCGCTGACGCCGACGTTCTCGACCAGGAAGCGGTAGCCCAGGTCGCGGTGGTCACGGAGCCACGCGCGCGCCCCGGCCGGCCGCGGCCGGATGCCGGACTGGAGGCAGCCGCAGGCGGCGGCCACCGCGGCGGCAGCACCCCAGGCGAGCACGAAGGCGGCCACGCTGCCCACCCGGGCGGCCACCAGCATCGCCGGGACGAGCGCCACGCCCCACACCACGTCGTTGACGAACGCCTTGCGGCCGGTGCCCGCGGCGAAGAACGCGTACCGCCAGCAGTCCTGGAGCAGCAGCCCCGGCAGCACGACGCCCAGCGCGGCGAAGGCGGCCCCCAGGCTGCCGCCGAGCACGGTCCCGGCGCCGAGGCACACCACGCCGACGGCCCCGCCGACGCCCAGTGCCGTGCCCGACGCACGGGCCACCGCGCCGCGCCACGACGTGTGCGGCACGCCGCTGAAACGCACCACGAGGGGGTCGGTGGCCAGGCCGCGGGAAGCGCTGAGCACCACGCCGTAGGTGAGCCAGGCCAGAGCGAACACGCCGAACGCGGTCAGCCCCAGCGAACGCGCCACCCAGATGCCCACCGCGAAGTTGGTCACGCTGGACACCGCCTGGTCGGCCAGCCCCCAGGAAAGACGGCCGACGACGGCCCGCCGGGCGGTGCGCCGCGCCCGTCCGGCCCGCTCCGCCGACGCCGTCGGCTCCCCCTCCTCGGCGACCACCCGCGTCACGCCTTGATCAGCCCGGCGCCGAGCAGGGCGTCGGCCGCCGCGGCGACGGCGTCGAACGGCAGGGCGGACCGCTCGGCGACGTCCAGCAGGCTGTGCCCGCCGTCGGAGAGGCTGAGCACCCAGAGCATGGCCAGCTGGGCCTCCTTCGCGTCACTGCGGCCGCCGAGCGAGTCGTACAGTCCCCGCCTGCCCAACTGCGGCTCGCCGTACGGGCTGAGGTTGACGTACCGCCGGTTGCGGTCGAGGACGGCGAACGCCTCCCGGCAGACGGCCAGGGTGTCCGCCATCGCCTCGGGGGTCACGAAGTCCGGGTCGTCCGCCGAGGTGTGGTACTCGGGGTAGCCCGCGTACGGGGTGCGGCTGAGGGAGCCGACGCCCAGGTCGAACCCGGGGGAGCAGTACTGCCGCTCGTCGTAGCCGTAGGGAGTGAACCCGGTGACCCGGTGCGGGCGTCCGGAGGTCTCCAGGACGTGCCGCAGCACACGGTCGATCTCCGCGTCGCCGCGCCTGCTCTGCTTGTACGTCAGATCGCCCCGGTCGCCCGCGCACGCCAGGACGAGACCGTGCTTGACCCGCTCGATCCGCGTCGCGTTGCGGGCCAGCCACGTGATCGCCCCGATGGTGCCGGGCGCGAAGACGAACCGGTAGGTGTAGTGGGGCGTCCGCTCCGCCAGCGCCCGCGCCAGGAACGTCGCCACCGCGATGCCGGACAGGTTGTCGTTGGCCAGCGAGGGGTGGCAGACGTGGCAGGAGACGAGCACCTCGTCGGGGACCCGCCCGGGGACCACGTGCTCGGCGTAGGTGAGGTGGCCGTCGGCGAGCGTGGAGTCCACGCACACCTCGTACTCGCCGTCGGGCAGCGCGTCCAGGGTGTCCTGGGCCAGGCAGAAACCCCATTGCGGCCGGTAGTAGCTGGTGCGGTAGGGCACCAGGCCCGGCTGGTCCGGCAGGGTGTGCAGGTGGGCCCGCAGCTCGGACAGCGGCATGGTCGTGGACACCGGCACGCTGTACCCGAGCACGTGCAGGCTGGACGCGGCGAAGTCGACGACCCGGTTGCCCGCGGAGTCGGCGACGTACGCGTCCCGGATGTTCCACTCCTGCGGCACCGTCCAGTCGAGCACCTGCGTCCCGGTCGGCACTTCGTGCACCTGTAGCGGCAGGTACTCGCCGACGACGTCCAGGGTGGCGCGCACCCCGTCCCCGGTGATGCTCCGGCACAACGGGTACAGCCGCTCCACCAGCGCGTGCATCTGCTCGCCGGCACCGGTCATCGGCGCCGCCGCAGGGTGTCGTCGACTCCGCCGGCGTCGGACGCGGCGCGCAGCACCGCGAGACGGGTGAAGCGGCCTTCGAAGTCCTCTCGGGTCAGTCCGAACTCGCGGTAGGCGTCCGCGAGTTCGAGCGCTCCCCGGTGCACCGTCCACTCGCACGCGAAGCCGGGGACCGCGGCGCGGAAGCGGGAGAAGTCCACCCGGTACGACCGGGGGTCGGCGCCGTTCTCCCCGGTGATCACCACCTTCGCACCGGGCACCGCCCCGGCGACCTGCTCGGCGATCTCGGCGACCGTGACGTTGTTGACCTCGCTGCCGATGTTGAACGCCCGGTCGTGCACCGCCTCCCGCGGCGCGCCCAGCGCGGCGGTGAAGGCGCGTGCGATGTCGGCGGCGTGCACCAGCGGCCGCCAGGGGGTGCCGTCGGAGAGCACCAGCACCTCGCCGGACAGCAGCGCGTGCCCCACCAGGTTGTTCAGGACGATGTCGGCGCGCAGCCGCGGCGAGAAGCCGAAGGCGGTGGCGTTGCGCAGGAACACCGGGCTGAAGTCGTCGTCGGCCAGCGCGTGCAGGTCGTCCTCCACCCGCACCTTGGACTCCGCGTACGGCGTCACCGGGCGCAGCGGGGCGTCCTCGGCCACCAGGTCGCCGCCCCCGGCGGCGCCGTACACCGAGCAGGTGGAGGCGTACAGGAAGCGCCGCACCCCGGCGTCGCGGGCCAGCTCGGCGAGCGCGACGGACGCGTGGTGGTTGATGTCGTAGGTGAGGTCCGGGGCGAGCGAGCCCAGCGGGTCGTTGGACAGCGCGGCCAGGTGGATCACGGCGTCCACCCCGGCCACGTGCTCGGCCGTGACGTCGCGCAGGTCCACCCGGTGCCCCGGCGGGTCCGCGGGCGGCGGGCCCAGCACGCAGTCGGCGAACAGGCCGGCGTCGAGACCGACGACTTCGTGCCCGGCGGCCTGGAGCACCGGGGCCATGACGGTGCCCAGGTACCCCTGATGTCCGGTCAGCAGTACGCGCAAGGTTCAGCCCTCCAGGCCGAGAGTGAGTTTGGGGACGGCGAAGGCCTCGGCGTACCGCGCGTGGCATTCGATGCCGCGGATCCGGGCGAGCCCGAGGAAAGCCTCCCGGTCGTACCAGGGGCGGTGCCGCTGCGAGGGATAGTGCTCCAGCAACAGCCGCACCTTGTCCTCGGCGACGTCCGGCGTCAGCGGCTGGTACGCCCCGGTGCGGCCCAGGTCGCCGTCCCACTTGACGATCTCGTAGCCGAGGACGAGGTGGTCGCGGAAGGCGGTGGGCACCAGCCGGGCCAGGCCGCGGTGGTCCTGGTGCGCGTCGTCGGTGCGCGGTGCCAGCACCAGGCCGGGGTCGGTGCGCCCACGCAGTTCCTCGACCGCGGCCTTGGCCTCCTCCCACTGCGCCGGCATCCGCCCGTCCGCCAGCTTGAGCACGGTCAGCCGCACGTCCGCACCCGGGCAGAAGGCGGCGAGCGCGGCCCGCTCCTCCTGCTCCCGCTCGCCGCCCCCGCCGGAGAGCACCAGCGCGTCGACGCGGATGCCCGGCCGTGCCCGGCACAGCGTCAGCAGTGTGCCGCCGGCTCCGATGGCGATGTCGTCGCAGTGCGCGCCCACCGCGGCGATCCCGTCCAGGCGCCCGGCCCCGAGCCGGATCACGCGCCCGCCCCCACGCCGCTCCGCTCCCACACGGCCCACGGGCGGTCGCCGCGGGCGTACGCGTGGTCGAGCGCCGCCCGCTCCTTCACGGTGTCGGTCGGCTTCCAGAAGCCGCGGTGCCGGTGCGCCACCAGCCTGCCCTGCTTGGCCAGCCGGGCGCATCCGTCGGCGACCAGGTCCCCGCCCTCCGGTAGGTGGTCGAAGACCTCCTGCCGCAGCACGAAGTAGCCGCCGTTCTCCCACAGCGGCAGTTCGCTCACCGGGGTGATGCCTCCCACCAGGCCGTTCTCGCCCAGCTCCACGCAGTGGAACGAGGACTGAGGCGGTACCACCATCATCGACGCCCCGGCGTCGCGCCGGGAGAACCGCTCGATCATCTCCGGCAGCGGGGCGTCGGTGAGCACGTCGGCGTAGTTGGCGAGGAACATCTCGTCGCCGTCCAGATGCGGGCGCACCCGGCGCAGCCGCTCCCCGATGGGGGACTCGACGCCCGTCTGCACGAACGTGATGGTCCAGTCGGCGATGTCCGTGGACAGCAGCTCCGTCCGCCCGTCCCGCAGCACGAAGTCGTTGGACGCCGTCTCCTCGTAGCGCAGGAAGAAGTCCTTGATGTGGTGAGCCCCGTACCCGAGGCACAGGATGAACTCCGTGTGCCCGAAGTACGCGTAGTAGCGCATCACGTGCCAGATCAGCGGTCGCGGGCCGACCATCGCCATCGGCTTGGGCACGTCGTCGGAGGTTCCGCTGCGCATGCGCAGCCCGTAACCGCCGCAGAACAGTACGACCTTCATGCTGCGCACTCCTTCACGTGCCCTCGACGATGCTCAGGTGGGGTATGGGGAAGACCAGCCGGCCGCCCCAGTCGTGCACGTAGGACAGCTGCTCGACCAGCTCGTCCCGCAGGTTCCACGGGAGGACGAGCACGTAGTCCGGCCTGTCCGCGGCGATCTGTTCGGGCGGCAGGACCGGAATACGGCTTCCCGGGGTGAACCTGCCGTGCTTGTAGGGGTTGCGGTCGACCGTGTAGGGGAGCAGATCGGGCCGGATGCCGCAGTGGTTGAGCAGGGTGTTGCCCTTGCCCGGGGCGCCGTACCCGACGACGCTCTCGCCGCGCTCGGCCGCCTCGATGAGGAACTTCAGAAGGTCGCGGCGCACCTTCGCCACCCGGGCGGAGAACTCGCCGTACCCGGACAGCTCCTGCAACCCGGCCGCCTTCTCCCGGGCCAGCACGTCCGCCACCGCGCGGGCGGGCTCGCCCGCCGCCTCCGCCGGGCGGGCCCACAGCCGGATCGACCCGCCGTGCGTGGGCAGCAGTTCGACGTCCACGAGCGTGAGCCCGCCACTGGCCAGCGCCCGGGACGCGGACGCGACCGTGTAGTACTGGAAGTGCTCGTGGTAGATCGTGTCGTACTGGTTCCCCTCGATCAGCGTCAGCAGGTGCTGCACCTCGACGGAGACCCAGCCGTCGTCGGCGACCAGGGCGCGCAGCCCCCGGGTGAAACCGACCACGTCGGGGATGTGGGCGTACACGTTGTTGGCCACGACCAGGTCCGCCGGGCCGTGCTCCGCGCGGACGGCCGAGCCGGTGTCCGGATCCAGGAACCGGGTGAGCGTCGGCACGCCCGCCTCACGCGCCGCGGCGCCGACGTTCACCGACGGCTCGATGCCCAGGCAGCGGATCCGGCGGTCCACCAGGTGCCGCAGCAGGTACCCGTCGTTGCTGGCGACCTCGACCACGAAGGAACCGGGCCCCAGGCCGAGCCGTGCCACGGTGCCGGCGACGAAGGTACGCGCGTGCTCCACCCAGGAGGAGGAGTAGGAGGAGAAGTACGCGTACTGGGTGAACGTCTCCTCCGGTGAGATCAGCGGCGGGATCTGCGCCAGCCAGCAGTGCGTGCAGACCCGCAGATGCAGTGGGTACGCGGGCTCCGGCAGGTCCAGTTGGTCCGCGGCGAGGAAACTCTCGCACGGCGGCGTCGCCCCCAGGTCGACGACGCTCACCGGCGCCGCCGCGCCGCAGAGTCGGCATGGTGTCATCTGCTGCCCCCATCCCCGCCCGCGCGGGTGTCCCGCCGCGGGCCGGATCCGTCCCCGGCCGGCGGCGGGACGTCCCCGCCGCCGGAGCGCGCCGCGATCGCGGCGCGGTACCCCTCCACCAGACGCTCCAGCCCGACCGCCGGACAGAAGCCCTGCTCGTAACGGCGCCGGGCCGCCCGGCCCATCTCCCGGTTGCGCACCCGATCGGCGGTGATCCGGCGCAGGCACGACGCGAGCGAGGCGCTCCCGCCCGGCCGGTGCAGCAGCCCGCTCACCCCGTCCTCGACGAGTTCGACGAAGGCCCCGTGACCGGCGGCGACGACCGGGACCCCCGCCGCCATCGCCTCCACGACCACCAGACCGAACGCCTCCAGCCACGTCGAGGGAGCCACCACGGCCACCGACCGCGCGACGGCCCGCCGGCACCGGTCCGTGTCGTACAGCCCCACGTACCGCACGTCGTCCCGGCCCGCCGCCCACGCCGTCACCTCCCCCTCCAGCGGCCCCGCGCCGGCGACGACGAGCGGCACGCCCACGCCGCCGTCCGCCGCGAGCGCGTCCCACGCGGCCATGAGCAGCCGCACGCCCTTGGCCTCCGCGAGCCGCCCCAGATAGAGCAGATGCTCGCCGTCACCGTCCCGGCGGGCGTGCGTGTCGGGTACGAAGTTGTGCTTCACCGCCAGCCGGTCGGCGGGCATCCCGGCCCCCACCAGCACGTCGCGCTGGGCGGCGGAGATGCAGAAGAACCGCTGCACACCGGACCACCACCGCCGCCGGTTGACCAGCAGGCCGGCCGCGAGCGGCACCGTCGCCGCCCGCGAACCCCGGTAGCACCCGTGCCGGACCGCGGGCAGCGGCGTCCCGCCGACGCACTCGGTGCACGGCCGCCCGTCGCGCTGCAACGTGCCCGGCGGGCAGACCTGGCCGTAGTTGTGCAGGGTGGCCACGACGGGCACCCCGACGTCGGCGCAGGCGGCCAGCACCGCGGGGGACAGCAGCGGGAAGACGTTGTGGACGTGCACCACGTCCGGCCGGTCGGCACGGAGCCGGGCGGCCAGAGCGCTGCGGACCGCGGGGTTCCACGGCACGAGCAGCGGCACCGCGGCCTTGCCGAGCAGGGAGCGGGCCGCGATGTCGTCGCTGCGCCGCTCGAACAGCCCGACCCGGTGGCCGGCCGCGCGGAGCAGGGCCACCTCCTGGTCGACGACCTTGTTCTCTCCACTCGGCTGCGCCGAGGAGTAACGGTTGTGCACCACGAGGACGTGCATGAGCGAGGTCACCACCTGTCCCTGGTCCGGTCGAGGACCTGTGCTCGGGGTGCCGCGGCCGGCGGCGGGGACGCTGCCGCGACGGGCGCCGCCAGCAGCGACGCGGCCACGGCCAGATGCAGCAGATACGGCGAGGCGTCGCCCAGCCCGGCCTCGGTGTACGACGCGATCGCGCAGTAGCTGATCAGGAAGAGCGCGCAGGCCCGCGGCAGCGACGGCGGACGCAGCAGCGCGACACCGCCCAGCACGACGACGATCCCCGCCACCAGCACCACGCCGATCAGGCCCTGCTCGTGGTAGACGGCCAGCCAGCTGTTGTCGATCGGCAGCCCGCCGAACGACTTGTCGCCCAGACCCACGCCGAACAGTTCCGTCCCGGCCGTCCGGGGCGCCGCCAGCAGGGCGTCCCAGACCTTGGCCCGGCCGGTGAGGCTGGTCAGGTGCTCCTGGCTCTGACCGCGCAGGAACCACGCCTGCAGCGCGGAGGCGAACCCCACCGCGGCCACCGCCGCGCACAGCACCGCCCAGGCGAAGAACCGGCGGGCGGCGGCGCTGGTCGACAGGAGCGAGCCGATCGCCAGCGCCAGTCCGACGAGCAGACCGACCGTCGCCGTGCGGGTGTGGGTCAACGCCAGCAGCGCCAGGGCGGGCACGACGACCGCGGCCGCCCCGGCCCGGCCCGTCCGGCGGCCCACAGCGAGCAGCACGCCGAGCCCGACGACCACCGCGGCGTACTGGCCGATCTGCGGCGGGGTGAGCGGCCACACCGCGCCGACCAGCCGCCCGCCGTAGACCTCGGGCATGGCCGCGCCCGGTGAGAGGACCGCACCGGCCACCACCGACGCGAGGACCGCCAGGTAGAACCGGATGTGGTGGCGGACGAACGTCAGGCCGCCGTCCCACCAGCGGCTCAGCAGCCACAGCGTGCCGACGAACAGGGTCAGCCGGCCGCACCGGAACAGTGCGCCGAACCCGGACTCCAACTGCACGCTGGAGATCACGCTCGGCACCAGCAGCAGGGTGAGCAGGAACAGGAAGGCGCAGGACCGGATGCGCAGCCGGACGTTGAGGGCCAGCGCCAGCGCGAACGCGGCGACCAGCGCGCCCATGGTGACCGCCTGGATGAGGGAGCGGGGGAGCGGCACGATGGTCTGCGCCCCCGCGGAGCCGAGCGTGTTGAGGATCAGCAGCCCCCAGACGGCCCCGACGCGCTTCGGCGGGCCGGGCGGCCCGGCGCCGCCGGGCCCCGTGTCCGGCGTGACCGGTCCGCCCGCCGGCGCGCCGTGCCGCAGATCGCCGTCCACGTCACCCACCGTCCCGCGGACCGAGACTGCTGCCCGCGTCCTGCCGGTAGGGCGCGCCCCGCCACTGCGCGAAGTCGAGGACGCGGCTCGGGTCGTGGACCACGAACCTCCACGGCCCGACGTAGACGTTGTCGTGCCAGCGGTTGTGCTGCCCGAGAGTGATCGCCTCGGAGATCTGCTCACCCTTGTACGGCGACCACGGGGGATAGGTGCCGTAGTTGGCGAGCACCGCCATGCGGTCGCACTTCTCCGTGCACTTGAGGACGGACTTGTCCAGCACGAAGCGGTTGTGGTGGATCCGCACCCGCTGCGTCTTCCACCGGCAGTCCGAGTGGAGCGGCGCGGTGGCGATGCCCGGTCGCGCACAGCGGGCGATGTCCGCGACCAGCAGGGTGCAGGTGCCGGACGAGGTGTTGGCGGCGCTGTTGCAGAATCGGTCGGCGTTCTCCCACAGGGTGATCCCGGACCAGTTGTCCTCCAGCACGTTGCGGTGGATCTCGATCCTGTCCGTGCGGGCCCGCACGCGCGGTTCGCCGCCGGACTCCGACACGTAGACGGTCCCGAGCGGGAAACCGTCACCGCGCGCGGCGTACTTGCGGCCCTCGACCCAGTTGTTCCGCCGGATCGTGTTCTCGCGGACGACCGCGTTGTAACTCGTCTCGTAGATCAGCGCGGCACCGTCGTTGCCCTCGATCAGGTTGTCCTCGATGAGGAAGTCGTTGTTGTTGGTGTCCGCCCACAACCCGGTCCCGCGGTTGTCGTGCACCCAGTTGCCCCGTACGTCCGCGCCGTCGACGGCCCAGAACTTGACGCCCCCGGTGCAGCCGCAGCCCGGCCGCCGCCGCTCCCAGTCGCCGGTGTTGTTCCCCACGATCTCGTTGCCCTCGACCAGCAGACCGCGGAGGGGGCCGGAGCCCTTGTAGGCGTTCATGCCGTACTGGCCGTTGCCACGCAGGCAGTTGGCGCGGACCCGCTGGCGCGCGCCGGCCATCAGCCCGGCCCCGGAGTTGTACTGGATCGTCGCGTGCTCGACCACCCACCCGTCGGCCGAGTCGTGGTTGACGACGCCCTCGTCGTGCGGTGCGACGAAACCCTGCACGGTCAGATGACGGATGGTGACGTCACGGGCGTCGCCCCCGAACGCGTACTGGTTGGTCCTGCGGCCGTCGAGCACCGCGCCCGGTGCGCCGAGGTAGCGGTTGCCCTTCTTGGGCAGGACCTGGGCGTGGCGTTGCGGTGTCAGCGTGTGCCTGCCCGGCCGGAGCCAGAACGTCGTCCCCGGGGGGCTGCTGCGGGTCTTCTCCGCCAGGTCGCCGACCACCGCCGGGTCGACCGTCACCGCTCCCGCCGACGCCTTCGCGGGCCCGGCCGCCGGATCGGCGCACACGGCCCGGGCCGCCTCCGCCGCGGACGGTGCCGCGGGCGGTGTCGCGGCCGGCTTCGCCGCGGGAGCGTCCGGGGCGCCCACGCAGCCGGTCGCGAGCAGGGCGGGAACCGTCACCGGCAACGCCCAGGTCCGCCACTTGATGCCCACGCCTCCCCCTCAGCCCCGGAATCCGAGCACGGTGGTGAACGCCTCGGCTTCGGACGTGAAACCGGTGCCCACCAGCGTCGTGGCCGGTTCCTTGCGTCCGAAGCCGGCCGAGTACCAGCCCAGCGGGGGATCGCTCTCGCCCCGGTGCGCCCGCCAGCGCAGCTGTCCGGGCAGATCGAGCACCGCGAAACGCTCCTCCCCGTCCCGTTCCCAGCTGAGCCTGGCCCGGCTCCCCGTCAGGTCCGCGGCGACGGCGGGCCCCAGATGGAACGCCAGACGGGCCGCCCGGCGCGGCCCGCGCACCTCGTCGACCACCCGTAACTCCGCTTCGGCGGCGCTGAGTTCCACCCGGCGGCGGTGCACGCTGCGCCGGTAGCCGCGGTGCTCGGCGCCCCAGCGGGCCACGCCGTCGCCCGGGGTGTCCGCGACCAGGACGCGGCTGCGGGCGTGCCGGGTCCACAGGAACGGGCCGCCGGAGACGGACTGGTCGGCGCCGCCCAGTTCCAGCGTGTTGTGCCCCAGCGTCGAGCGGAAGTACCGGCGCCACGCGGGCTGCCCGTGGTAGCAGTACGTCCCCGGGTCGGCGAGCACGTCCACCCCGTCGTGCCGGACCTCCACGGACAGGGCGTCGGCGTGGGCGTGCGCGGCGATGGACAGGAAACCGTGCGGGCCGCCGTCGCAGCGGCACCAGATCTCCCCGGCGCCGCCCGCCGCGGGACCGCTCCGCCCGGTGGCGCGCAGGACGGTGAGCCCGGCGTCGGCGAAGTGGGCGGGCCGCTCGGCCGGACGGCGCACGGACGCTGCCGTGCCGTGTTGCGCGTACGGCCGGATCAGGGCGGCCAGCAGCGGGGTGCGCACATCGGTGCCGGGCGTCTGCGGCCACCAGGACAGCCGACCGAACACGGCATCCCCGGTCGCCAGCAGGGAGCCCCAGCGGTCGGTGCCCGCGCCGTCCACGACCAGACCGTGCCCGTCGTCCGCGTCGCCCTGCCGCGGGGGCCTCAGCCGGGTGTCGACCACGGCCGCGAGCGCGTCCGTCATCCGCAGCAGCACGAGCCGCACCGGCGCCGGAACCTGCACGCCCGCGGCGTCCGCTTCGGCCAGCGCGGCCAGGCCCAGCTCCAGCACGAGCCCGTGGTACTCGGTTGCCAGCTCGCGGTTGAGACCGGAGCGGAAGGTGTTGTGCGTCAAGTGCCGCTCCAGCGACCGCAGCGCATCCGCCCGCCAGCGCTCCGAGGAGGGGAACCACCCGAACGCGCAGGCGGCGGCGAACTGCCCGGCGGCCTCGGCGACGGCGTGGTTGTTCGCCGACGACCCCCGGCTGGGGAAGGCCGCCAGCCACCGCTGGTGGTGCCAGATCTGGTGGCGGGCCACCGGGTTGTCCTCGAACAGGGCGACCGCCCCGGGCCAGCCGTCGAGCAGCCGGCGGATCCACACCCAGGACAGCACCCGGATGCCCAGCTCGATGCCGCTGATCCAGTGCACCCCGCGCAGCGGCGCGTTCGACGCCCACCACGACCGCAGGTGCGCCGCCACCCGCTCGGCGTACCGCTCGTCCCCGGTGAGCGCGTACGCGGCGGCGAGCACCGTCAGGTACTGGTGCCGGGACAGCTCCCAGATCTGCTTGATGTCCCCGCTGACCTCCTCGTCCCGGTACGGCAGACCGAAGGCGTACCCCCACGGGGCGTGCCGCCCGGTCCTGGGGTCGTACCACCAGTCGGGCTCCGTCAGGTCGTCGCGCACCACCCCGAAGAACTCGACGTGCCCGGCCATCAGCCGCTCCGCCTCGGCGACGAGACGCTTCGCGGCGTCCGGCGGCACCGTCCCGAGCGCCCCGGCGGGCAGCACGGAGGTGAACCGGGCGTTGCGTACGGCCGGACAGGACGGCCGCGCCGACCGCCACCGCCGCCTGCGCACCGCGTCGCCCGCCCGGCCGGCGACCTCCCGCGGCCCCATCCGCGACAGCCGCCGCACGTACCACAGCGCGCTCATGGTCATCGCGGCCCCGCCAAGGTCACCGGCACGCCGGCGGCCAGGGAGTCCCGCACGGCGAGGGTCGCCGCGGTGGTGGCCACCAGCGACTCCAGCGGCACCGGCATCGGCCCACCGCTCCGTACGGCCCCGACGAACGCGGCCAGCTCGGCGTTCTGGCCCTTGTCCCGGGCCCTGGGCAGGCGTGAACCGACCCACCGCCGCCCGGACCCGTACACCGAAGCGCGGACGAAGTCGTCCAGCCGCAGCACCTTCCCGTCGGCCATCAGGTCCAGCGTCTCCTTGGGGAAGCCGGACGCCCCCGTGGTGACGTAGCTGAGCGTGGCGGTGGACCCGTCCGGGTAGCGCAGCACGACCTGGAGGTCCTCGTCGCCGGGTGCGGCGATCGCGTACACCGAGACTGGATCGGCCCCGATCAGCGCGCTCGCCGTGTCGATGAAGTGCCCTCCCTCGCCGGCGAACCGCGAGCCCTCGGTGCCCTGCCGGAGGTACCAGCTGCCGTGCGGCAGGCGGCCCGCGTTGACGAGACAGCGCAGGCTCGCCGGACCGGTCCTGACGCCGAACCGGTTCGCGGCCTGCCGCAACAGAGGCGCGAACCGGCGGTTGAAGCCCACCTGCAAGCGGTCGTTGCCGGACTCCTCCACCGCCGCCAGCACCCCGGCCAGCTCGTCCCGGTCGAGGGCCAGGGGCTTCTCCACGAACACCGCCTTGCCCGCCAGCAGGGCCCTGCGCGTCAGCGCGGCGTGCGAGCTGTGGCGGGTGACGACGAACACCGCGTCGACCGACTCGTCACCGAGCACGGAGTCCAGGTCGGTGGTCGCACGGGCGAAGCCGAACTTCCGCTGGGCGTTGGCCGCGGACAGCGCCGTCGTGGTGACGACCGTGGACAACTCGACGCCCTCGCGACCCGCCAGGTGCGGCAGCAGCATCGACGTCGCGTAGTTCCCCGCGCCGACGAACGCCAGTCGCACCGGGGACTTCGCGCCCCGCGCCGGGGCGGGCGCCCGGGGGCCGCGCCGCACCGCGGGCACCGCCACCGCGGGGGGCCGTACGGACTCCTCCCGCTCCGGGTAGCGGAACAGCACGGCCACGGCCTTCTGCTCGCCGCCCTCCAGCCGCCGGTACGTTTCGACCGCGTCCTCGAAGTCCGCCGTGTGCGAGACCAGCGGCGCCACGTCCACCCGGCCGCGCGCGAGCAGGTCCAGGAAGCACGCCAGGTTCCGGCGCTCGGTCCAGCGCACATAGCCGATCGGGTAGTCGTGCCCCTCCAGCTCGTACTGGGGGTCGTAGCGCCCGGGACCGTACGAGCGGGAGAACCGGACGTCGAGCTCCTTCTCGTAGTACGCGTTCCACGGCAGGTCCAGAGGGCACTTGCCGATGTCGACCACCCGGCCGCGGTCCCTGCTCAGCCGGGCGGCCAGCTCGACCGGCTGGTTGCTGCCGCCGCCGGCGGCCAGGTACACCTGGTCCACGCCGTGACCGTCGGTGAGCGCGGCGACCGCGCCCTCCACGGCCGCGGACCCGGGGTCGCCGCAGGCCGCGGCGCCCTGGCGCCGGGCGAGCTCGCAGCGCACCGGGTCCGGGTCGACGCCGACGAGGCGCACCCCCGCCGCCGTCAGCAACTGCGCCACCAACTGCCCGATCAGCCCCAGGCCGATGACCAACGCCACGTCCCCCAGCTGCGGTTCGCCGCGGCGGACGCCCTGCAACGCGATCGACCCGACGGTCCCGAACGACGCGTGCTGAGGCGCCAGACCCTCCGGCACCCGGGCGTAGAGGTTCTTCGGCACCCAGTTCCACTCGGCGTGCAGCGCGTGCTCGTTGCCGGCACAGGCCACCAGGTCGCCCGTCTTCACGTCGTCGACCCCGCTGCCGACCTGTTCGACCACCCCGCACAGCGAATACCCCAGCGGCGTGTACGAGTCCAGCTTGCCCAGCACCTTGCGGTACGTGGCGGGCAGCCCGTTGACGGCCACGCTCTGCGCCACCTTCGCCACCTGGTCCGGACGCGAGCGGGCCTTGCCGAGCATCGACATGCCCGCCTCGGACACCTTCATCAGTTCCGTACCGGTGGAGATGAGCGAATACACGGTGCGCACCAGCACACCGCCCGGCTTGCACTCCGGCACCGGCACGTCGAGCACCGCCAGTTCGCCGCTCCTGTAGTTCTGCACTACCTGCTTCACCCGAACTCCTCCGCATTCCCGATCCGTCGGCCGAGCGGTCCGCCGCATCCGCGCATCGCGTCGCGATACCAGTACTCAAGGGTCAGCACGTGCCACAGATGCTTGGAGAAGTCCCGCTGCCCGCGGGCGTCCTCGGCCACCATCCGCTCCAGCGCGTCACGGCGCAGGAACCCGGAACCGACGAGCACGCCGTCGTGCACCACCTCGCGCACCAGCGGTGCCAGGTCCCGGCTCATCCAGGCCCGCAGCGGGGCACTGAACAGCCCCTTGGGCCGGTACGCGATCTCCCGGGGCAGGACTGGAACGGCCGCCTCCTTCAGGACGGCCTTGCCCTGCCGGCCGACGATCTTGCGGTTTCCCGGCACCGCGAAGGCCGCCCGCACCACCTCGACGTCCACGTACGGCACCCGCACCTCCGTCGACGCGGCCATGCTGGAACGGTCCGTGTACGCGAGGTTCAGGCCCGGCAGGAACATCCGGGCGTCCGCCAGGCACATGCGGTTGACGAAGTCGTCGAGGTCGTTGTCCCCGTACACGTCCGCGTGCTCGGTCAGTACGTCGTCGACCGTCCCCGCCAGGTCCGGATCGATCAGGGCGAGCAGCTCCCCCCGGTCGTACATGGTGTAGCTGCGCCGGAACGCGGCCTCCTCGCTCAGCTCGGCGAACGACAGGAACCGCTTCGCGAACCGCACCGACCGGTACCCCCGGCGGGACGAGGCCACCGGCAGCCGGTCCACCGCCGCCGACAGGCCGCGCCGCAGCGGCCCGGGGACACGCTGGTAGCGCAGGGCCAGGACGTTGGCCAGGTGCTTGCGGTACCCGGCGAACAACTCGTCCGCGCCCATCCCCGAGAGCATCACCTTGACCCCGGCCCGCCGGGCGGCCTCGCAGATCAGGAAGGTGTTGATCGCGGCCGGGTCGCCGATCGGCTCGTCCAGGTGGTAGGTCATCCTCTCCAGCAGGTCCAGGACGTTCGGCGCGATCTCGATCTCGTGCAGATCGACGCCGAACCGGGCCGCGACCTGCCGCGCATGGCGCAGATCGTCCGGCATCGCCTCGAACCTGGCGTCCTCGGGCCGGAATCCGATCGTGTAGGCGGAGATCCCGGGCCGGTCGCGGGCCGCCAGCGCGGTCAGGTAGCTGGAGTCCAGACCGCCGGACAGGAAGGTCGCCACGGGCACGTCGGAGAGCAGATGGCGCCGGGTCGACTCCGCGACGACGGCCGCCAGGTCCGGCACGTCACCGGCAAGTGCCCGCTCCCGGCCCTCGGCGGCGACGTCCTTGAGGTTCCAGTACCGGCCGCGCTCCACCCGCCCGTCGGGCCGGCACCGCAGCCAGGTCCCCGGCGGCAGCTTCTCCGCCCCGCGCAGCGCGCACCGCGAGTCCGGCACCCAGTAGTACAACAGCGAGGCCACCAGGGCCGCGTGGTCCACCTGGAGCGCTCCGCCTGCCGCGGCGGCCAGCGCCTTGAGCTCGGAGGCGAACACCAGGCCCCCGTCGCGCCGCGCCAGGAACAAGGGCTTGACGCCGAGCTGGTCGCGGACGAGCACCAGGTCCTGCGTGCGCTCGTCGAAGATCCCGAACGCGAACATCCCGCGCAGCCGCGGCAGGCAGTCCGTGCCCCAGCGCCGCCACGCCTCCAGGAGCACCTCCGTGTCCGAGGTGCCGCGAAAGCGCACCCCGTGCGACGCCAGTTCGCGGCGCAGCTCCGGCGCGTTGTACAGCTCGCCGTTGTACGTCAGGGCCAGACCGTCCGAGACCATCGGCTGCGCACCGGTCCCGGACAGGTCGACGACGGCCAGCCTGCGGTGCCCGAGGTGCACCTGACCGTCGCCCACGGGATGGTCGTAGCGGCCCGCCCCGTCCGGACCCCGGTGGGCGAGGACGTCGGTGAGCCGGTCGGTCACGGCCTTCCCGTCCGGCCAGCGGAACGCGCCTGCGATGCCACACATCTCTACCGTGCCTCCTGGTCGCTGTCCGGGACCTTCGCCGGCTGCCGCGACGGCCGCTCCGTCCGTGACCGGACCGCCCCGTTCTGCCGGGCGTGCCGCAGTTCGTGGCCGCGTGACGAGGCGGTGGGCGCCCCGTCCCACAGGGTGCCGTCGGTCCGGTCACGCGGATCGGCGCCGACCAGCACCACACCGGCCACCGTGACGCGCTGCTCCGCGAGCTGCCGCGCCACGGTGTGCAGCCACGCGGCGCTGCCGTGCCCGGCGCGTACGAGGAGCACGGTTCTGGCACCGAGGTGGGGAAGGTCCGACCACGCGGTGCCGGGGGAGACCGAGCCGACGCCGAGCCGCCGCACCTCCGCCGGCAGCGCGGCGGCCTCCTCGCCGCCGACCACGTCGGGAGCCCCCGGCGCCCGGCTGCTTCCGGCGAGCCCCGGTCCCGGCAGCCCGTCGACGACGGCCACCGGCCCGTCCGCGGCCAGCACCCCGGCCACGTCGAGGGCGAGCACGCCCGCGCCACGCGCGCAGCCCAGTTCCAGCAGGGACACCGGTTGCGTGGAGCCGCGCACGATGCGGGCCAGGGTCGTGGCGAGCCGTGCCCGTGCCGCCCGGGACCGTCGGCCCTGCCACGCTCCGATCCGGCCACCGGGCGCGCGGCGCAGCTCCGCGACGACCGAGGCGCCCAGGTTCTGCGCGATGTCCCGGCGCAGCACGGGGCGGTCCGCCACCACCGAGCCGACCGCGGCCAGGGCGAGACCGAGCGCCAGCCCCAGCGCCAGCCCGACGGCGCCGTTCGTGGCAGCGGTGCGCGGTACGGAATGCTCCAGCGCGCGCGGGGCGTCCACGATCCGCGTGCCGGTGACGATCCGGGGCGTGCCGGTGCGCGCCTCGACGGCGCGCTGGTCGAAGTCCGCGATGCGCGACGTGAGTTCGGCCCGGCGCGCGAAGAGCGACTCGACGCCCGCCGCCGCCTGCGGATCGCTCTGCGGCGGCCGGTCCCCGATCGTCCTGTTGACCTGGGCGAGTTCCTCGCGCATACGGTCGCGCTGGTCGAGCAGAGCGGCGGCCTCAGCCTGCGCGGTCTCCCGCATCCGCTGCACGTGGTCCGCGACGAACGCGTCCGCCAACGCCCGCGCACGGGCCACCGCCTGCGCGTCGCTGTTCCCCGTCACCTCGATCTGCAACAGGTTGTTGGTGACACCGGTGCCCCGGTAGTCACGCATGAAGTCCTCCGCCTCTTCACGGGACTTGAGGGTCCGCAGGGCCCTGTCGGCGATCCTGGTGGTCGCCAGCAGCGCCACGTCGGTGCGGATCAGCGTCCCGGTGTCGTTCGGCTGGTCCTCCTGGTGGGCGACCAGCACCTTGGTCACGGCGGTCGGGGGAGGCGGCCGCAGCAGCGCCAACGCCACCCCGGCCAGCAGACCCAGCAACGCCACCGAGCACCAGAGGCGGCGACGCCTGCGCACCGCCGCCACCAGCGCCTGGAGGTCCAGCAGGGGAGCGGACATCGGCGCCTCCCACGCCCCGGCCGTCACCGCGTCCCTCCCGCCGTGCTGCCGCGAGCCGCGAGCGACGCGCGGGAGTCTTCGCGCGAAGGGGCGGCGGAGGGGGGCGGAACGTCCCCGCGGCCCCCGACGACGACCGCGCCGACCACCTCGTGCCCGCCGTCCGCACAGGCACCGGCGATCCGGGCCAGCTCCTCCGCCGTCCAACGGCCCGCACCCACCACGACCACCGCGCCGGACTCGGCGCCGCGGTCCGGCACCACCGGGGCCGACACCGATACGCCCACCAGGCGCAGCACCGGGCGCTCACCGTGCGAAGAGGACGAGGCGGGCACGCTCCCGGCCTCGGTGACGAGACGTTCGGCGGCCGGCCGGGCACCCCGGTCGCCGTCGGGTACGACGACCAGCAGCCGATGCGGAGCCGGCCGGCCCTCCAGGAGGCGGGCGCCCACGCGCCGGAGGCGCAGCACGCTGTCCGCCTCGTCCGTGGAAGGCCGCGGGCCCGGTGCGTTCCACGGGGTGTCCACGCCCAGCAGCCGACGGAGCCCGGCCGGCCGGCCACCGCTCTCCGGACCGGGCCCACCCGGTCCACCAGGCACCTCGACCGCACCCAGCAACGTCGTCCCCAACGCCGCCGCGACCTCCTGCCCGCCCCGCAGGCGGCGATCCGCCCGCGCGGCCACGAGGTGGCCCACGACACCGCCGACGAAGAACAACACGCCCCCGGCACCCACGAGTTGGATGCGGGTCGGCGGGGTCTCGCCGGTCGGCCTGGCCGCCGGTCCCATGACGACCAGTCCAGCCCCACGGGTCGCCGGGTCGGTCTCGTCGAGCCGCCGCATGGCCTCCCGGAGCGCGGTGCGCAGCTTCTCCAGCTCGGTGCGGGCCTGCACGCTCTCCACCGTCCGCCCCGGATCGGCCGCGTCGGCCAGCTCGGTGATCCGGCGGTCGGTCTGCACCACCCGCTGCCGCAGCGCGGCGGGTCCCGCGTCCACGTCGCCGTCGGCGCCCGCGATCCGCGCGGCGAAGGCGACGAACTGCTCGGCCACCGCGTCGGAGAGCCGCTGCGCCCCCTCGGGGCTGTCGGCGGTGCCGAAGATCCTGACGATGTTCCCGTCGGAGGTCTCGGCACTCACCCGGTCCCGCAGCTCACCGCCGCCGGAGGGGCCGAGCGCGGCGGCCGCCCGGTCCACCACCGCCGAACTGGCCGCGATCTCCGCCTGGGTCACCAGGGCCCGCTCCTCCCACTGTCCTGCCAGCAGTACCGACGCCGACGCCGTGTACCGCGGCGGGAACAGCAGGGACACGCCGAAACCGACGAGCGCGCCCACCAGTGCGAGGACGGCGAGCAGCCGCAGGCGCCGGCGCACCAATCGGCCGATCGTGGCCAGGCGTATCGTTTCGTCGGTCAACGCCGCGGCCTCCTCCGCGGCCGGAGCGCCCCGCCCGGCGACGCCGGAGTGCGGACGCGGCAGGCAGCGGCGTAGGCGGCGAGCAGCGAGTCCTGCGAGTTCCGCCAGGAGAGCCGGCCGCCGATCCGTTCCTGGCCGATCTTGCCCATCCGGGCCCGCAGCTGCGGATCGTCCAGCAACAAGGCGATGAGCCCGGCGAACGCGGCCTCGTCGTTGGCGGGCGCGTACACGGCGGCGTCGCCGGCCGAGACCCGTGCCTCCCGGAGGTCGAAGGAGACGACGGGCCGGCCCATCGCCATGTACTCCAGGACCTTGTTCATGGTCGACACGTCGTTCAGCGGGTTGCGCGGGTCGGGCGACAGGCACACGTCCGCGGTGGACAGGTAGCGCAGCAGATCGGCGTCCGGGACGCGCCCGGTGAACTGGACCTGCTCGCCGAGCCCGAGCTGCCGGGACAGCTCCACCATCGCGTCGAAGGCGTCGCCCGAACCCACGAACACCGCGTGCCAGTCGGTCCGCCCCTGCTCGTCGCGGAGCTTCGCCAGGGCCCGCAGGGCGTAGTCGACGCCGTCCTGTGGCCCCATGACCCCCAGATAGCACAGCAGATGAGGCTTGCCGCGCTTCAACTCCTCCTCCGCGGGAACCGGCTGGAAACGGTCCGTGCGCGGCGCGCTGCGCACGACGAACACGTCCTCCGGCCGTCGGCCGCCACGGCGGATCGCGACCTCCCGGTAGCTCTCGTTGGTGGCCAGCACGACGTCCGCGGCCCGGTAGGTCAGCCGCTCCAGCGCGCACACGGCGCGGTACAGCAGGTCCTCGCCGCGGTCGAACCGGGAGAGGTACAGCTCGGGCACCAGATCGTGCTGGTCGAAGACGAGGCGCGCGCCGCGCCGCTTCAGCCACAGCGCCGGCAGGAACAGCAGGTCGGGCGGATTGCAGGCGTGCACCACGTGGACCGGGCCGACCCTGCGGGCGAGACGGGCCGTGTGCCACAGCGCCGCACCGTACTCCCGCAGATACCCGGCGGGCCCCCCGGTGGCCGCACGCAACGGGTAGCGGTGGATCCGCACCCCCTCGATCGTCACCTTGCGCTCCGTGTCCCGCTTCTCCCCGCGGGGGCAGATGACGTGCACCTCCCAGCCCGCGTCGCGCAGCGTCGTGCACTCCTGCCACACCCGCCGGTCGAACGGCACCGACAGGTTCTCCACCAGGATCAGCGCGCGCCTGCCCCGCCCGTCGCCGCCTGCCCGCCCCTCCCGTACCGCGTCGTCGGACGCCGCGTCACCAGGCAAGGCCGAGGTACCCCGGTTCGGCCCGGCGCGCCGCGGCGTCGGGAAGGTGGACGAGGTCGACGAGCAGGGGCACGCCGCCCTGGGGCAGCGCCTCCAGCACCGCCGGGTCCCTGGTCCCCACCAGGCACACCTCGGCGTGTTCGAGCACCTCTTCGACAGTGTCCGCGAGCAACTGCGCGAGGTGCGGCAGCCGGCCCTCGATGTACGCGCGGTTCGCGCCGACGAGACGCGACAGGGACACGTTGGCGTCGTGGATCCGCAGGTCGTACCCCTTGCCGAAGAGCCTCTCCGCCAGCTCGACGAGCGGACTCTCCCGGAGGTCGTCGGTGCCGGGCTTGAAGGACAGCCCGAACAGGCCCACCCGGCGTTTGCCGGTGCGCTCCACCAGGTCCACCGCGCGCTGAAGGTGATCGGAGTTGGAGGGCAGGATGTGGGCGAGTATCGGCACCGAGACGTCCGCCCGGTGCGCCGCGTGCACCAGGCTGCGCAGGTCCTTGGGCAGGCAGGAGCCACCGAAGGCGAACCCGGGGCGCAGATAGGCAGGGCTGATGTTCAGTTTGCGGTCGGCCAGGAAGACGTCCATCACCTGGTGCGAGTCCACCCCGAGCGCCTGACAGACAGCACCCAGTTCGTTCGCGAAGCCGATCTTGAGGCCGTGGAACGCGTTGTCCGCGTACTTGATCGCCTCGGCCGTCGCCACCGGCACCCGGAACACCTCGCCGGGCACACCGTCGTACAGGGCCGCCACCACGTCGCCGCTCGCCCGGTCGATCTCGCCGATGACCGTCTTCGGCGGATCGAAGAAGTCCTGCACGCTGGTGCCCTCGCGCAGGAACTCCGGGTTGACCGCCACCCCGAAGTCCACCCCGGCGGTGCCGCCGACGTGCTTCTCCAGGATCGGCACCAGCAGGTTCAGGCAGGTGCCCGGGAGCATCGTGCTGCGGAACACGACGGTCTGCCGCCCTCCCCGCTCGGCCAGTGCCGCGCCGATCTCTTCGGTGACCCGCTCCAGATACGTGGTGCACAGGCTGCCGTTGGGCTCCGACGGCGTACCCACGCACACCAGCGTCACCTCGCCGGCGAGCAGTGCCTCGCGGACGTCGCAGGTGGCGCGCAGGGCTCCGGTCCGCACGACCTCGGCGACGAGCTCGCCGATCCGCTCCTCGACCACCGGGGCCCGACCGGCGTTGATCAGGTCCACCTTCGCCCGGTTGACGTCCACGCCGATGACCTCGTGCCCCATTTCGGCCAGGCACGCGGCCGTCACACAGCCCACGTAACCCAGCCCCAAAACGCTGACCCTCATGACGCGTTCCTCCCCCCGGGCAGGCCCCAGCGGCCTGCGTCGCGCGCGCCCATCAGTACGCTCCCCGGCCCTGCAACACCGCACGCAGCGTCTTCCACAGGATCACCGCGTCCAGGGCGAGCGACCAGTCCTCCACGTACCGCAGGTCGAGGCGGACCGCCTCCCCCCACGGCAGATCACTGCGTCCGCTGATCTGCCACAGACCGGTGAGACCGGGTTTGACCAGCAGCCGCCGTCGGATGTCCGGGCCGTACGCGGCGGACTCCTCCGGCAGCGGAGGCCGCGGGCCGACGAGCGACATCGACCCGGTGAGCACGTTGACGAGCTGCGGAAGCTCGTCCAGCGAATAGCGGCGCAGAACAGCTCCCACCCGGGTCACCCGCGGGTCCCGGCGGACTTTGAACAGCAGCCCGGCGCCCTCGTCGCGGTCGGCCAGCGCGGAGCGTGCCCCGTGGGCCCCGGCGACCATGGTGCGGAACTTGACGATGGTGAACTCGCGGCCGTCCTTGCCGACCCGGCGCTGGCTGTACAGCACCCCGCCCCGGCTGTCCGCCAGTACGAGCAGCGCGACGCCCAGCATCAGCGGCGCGAACAGCAGCAGGAGCAGCGCCGCGCCCAGCCGGTCGACGACCTCCTTGACGGCCCGGCGGCCCCCGGTGAAAGCCGGCATGCTGACGCGCAGCAGCGGGATGCCGAGCACCGCGTCGACGTGCAACCGGGGGCCGGCCACCTCCATCAGGACGGGCGCCACGACCATGTCGGCGTCGCTGCCTTCCAGGTTCCACGCCAGCCGTTGCAGCCCGTCCGGCGACCAGTGCGGGTCCGGAGTGACCGCGACGACCCGGTAGCCGTCGCGGCGCACGTGGCCCGCGACATCGGCCAGCCGACCGACGACCGGCACGCCGTCCAGGTGGCCGCCGTCCGGCCCGATTCCGTCCGGGGTGCAGACCGCCTCCACCCGCCAGCCCAGGTGCGGGGACTTGCGGGTCCGGGCGATCAGGTCGCGCACCGTGGCCGGGCTTCCGGCGGCGAGCACCGGCCGCAGGCACTGCCCCTCCTTGCGCTGCTTGTGCAGCCAGAGCCGGAGCAGGTACCGCACGGTCATGGTGACGAGCGCGATCGCGGGGATCGCCACGAAGATCCAGAGTTTGATGTTCCGCGAGGTGAGGGCGATGCCGCCGAGCGCCAGCACGACCGTCGCCGCGAACAGGGAGCGACCGAGCCTGCGGAACTCCTCGGCGCCCTGGCCGAGCACCGCCGGAGCCCACGACCGGCCCGCCGCCAGTGCGCCCAGCACCAGCAACTCGGTGCCGAAGGCGAGAATCACCCACTTCTCGTGCCAGTCGGCCGCGTCCCGGGCACCGAAGAAGTTGCCGATCGCCCCGGCCACCAGGGCGGTGGCCAGTGTGTCACCGGCGATCACGGTGCGGCGGTAGCGCTGCTCCCAGTCGACCGCGGGTTTGCTGATGGTCCCGTTCACAAGGCGCGTGCGCGCCGACGCAAACGGGCTGACTAAGTCCCCCTGCTGCACGAAATCCCCCAGGTCGCCAGTGGTTCGACGTGTACGTCCCAGACCACTCCCCGCGGTGGGAGCCCGCCTGCTGCTCCTCCCCGTGGGGCCACCCTCGCGCTGCGCTGTTCTTCTCCGAGGAGGCCCGCGCCCCCTCTGTGCCAAATGCCCGGCCGCTGGCGCGCCGGGCCGGTCCATCCGGACGGCAGCGGACTCCTCCGTGCTGCCCGTCCCACGGGGTGCGCCGGACCCGGCCCGCAACCCGGGCTCCCTCCCGGGCTCCGTGAGCCGACCACCCGTCACGCTCGTGCAACAAGGCGCGTGCTGCCCGTCCGTGACGCCGAACGCGTAGATCATTACTGGTCTCTTCGTGCCCGAAGGGCCGAAGCACGGTCAATCTAGACCATCGGAGCCGGGATGGAGAGAGGGCGTGTGGAATTCGTGCCGAAGCCCGGGAGCCCGGCCCTCCGTTCCGCGCCCGCCCACGGTCCCGCGCCTGCCCGCCGCCTCGCGCCCGCGCGTGGCCTCAGGACCGTCCACGGGCCCGCGACTGCCCGCCGCCTCAGGGCCGCTTGCGGAAGACCAGCACCTCCGTGGAGGCGACCCCCAGAGGTGCCAGAAAGCCGTCCTCCAGGTCGCAGTCCAGGGTCGCGAAGAGGTCCACGCAGGTCGTGCGCGGCAGGGCCGCGGGATAGGAGCCGTGCCCCGATCCGCCCTTGGTCGCCCAGGCGCGAACGGCGGCCGGGTCCAGGCAGTTCTCCGTCATGACGTCGAAGACGATGCGGCCTCCGGGACGCGTGACCCGTGCCATCTCGAAGAAGTAGCGGGAGGCGCACAGGAAGGTGACGGTGTTGAAGACCTTGTGGGCCTGCACGAGGTCGACGCTGCCGTCGGGGGTCGGGGCGAGGCTGCTGTCCGCGGTCGGCCGGGCGACCACCCCGAACGTCTCCACCAGGTGGCGGGCCCAGGGCGCCGCCGTCTCGTAGATCTCGTAACGGCGCGGCGAGCACTCCTTGAGCGTCCTCTCCAGGTACCGGCCGGACCCGGGCCCTATCTCCAGCACCGTGTCCGGGCCGTCGGAGTAGACACCCCGGGTGCGCAAGGCGTCGACGGTGGCCCGGGTGGCGCCGGGCGTCCCGTTCATGACGTCGTCGATGTAGTCGCCCACCGACATTCCGGCCGACCTCGCGGCCCGCATGGTCGCTTCGAACGGGATGAAGTCGTCGACGCCTCCTTGGTGTCCGGTACTGCGTACGAGGTCGAATCCCGTACGTCGCAGAAGCCGCCTGGCCCCCGACTTCCACACGGACGTACTCCTGCTCGATGCCGTCATCGGCCGTCCCCCCGGGTCGTCTCCGCAGTCGGCGCCAGGATAGGTCCGGACTCCTGGAAGAAAACGGGGTTCCTGGGACCGGAGGAACAACGGATGCTCTGCGTCTACGGGTGCTACAGCAGTTGCACCGCCCCGGCCGGTGCGAACGGGGGTGCGTGCGGACGCGTGCGGCCGGTCCGCAACGGCCCACGGCCGCACGGCGGGGCGGCGGCGGAGTCCTTCTCCGCACCGGGTCGGGGCGAGCCGCCGAAGGAACGTGACGCCTCGCCCCGGCAGCCACCGGGATTCGGCCCGCCGACGCCCTCGCCGGGGCCGCTCTCGAACGCTCGGCGGCAGGGCTCACCGGGGCGCCGGTCACCGCATGCGGGCTTCTTCGGCCGCCCGGCTCATGGCATCAGCCACACCACCGCACGCGCACCAAGATCCGCCCCCGCTCGGCCGACCGGCACCGCCCGCCCCGGACGGCGACCGACCAGAGCCCCTAGCGTCTCCGAAGGGACCTCACCACGGGCCCTTCGCGAGGCCTGGCCGATTCTCGCCCACCACAGCCATCTCGCGCGCACTCCCTTCCGCGCTCCGACGGCGCGGCAGCCCACCGAATCGGCCGAATCTCGCCGGTACCCGGGCAAACATCCGGCGGGCCCGATCAACGTATCGAGTTAATGTCCTCGGCTTCCACGGGCCGGGACACCGAACCGGTGGCTACTGTTCCACCGCGTCTGGGTCGATACCCGGACCTGTGTCCCCAGCTGTCCCTCTTCGCCCGGTAATTCGGGCACGTCCTGCCGCTGCCCTGTCCAAGGAGAGCCCATCCGATGAGCGTGGAAACAAGCCCCGAACAACGGGCGGAGACCGCCCAGCAGGCACTGAGCACGGTAGCCGCCCGCAATCTCGCCACCACGGCCAAGTCGGCCCCGCAGATGCAGGAGATCACCTCCCGCTGGCTGCTGCGGATGCTCCCCTGGGTGGAGACCAAGGGCGGGGCCTACCGGGTGAACCGACGCCTCACGTACACCGTCGGGGACGGACGCGTCGACTTCGTCCAGGACGGCGCCCACGTCCGCGTCATCCCCCGCGAACTCGGCGAACTCGCCCTGCTGCGCGGCTTCGACGACACGGACGTCCTGACCGCGCTCGCCGACCGGTGCGAACAGCGCGACTTCCGGGCGGGCGAGATCCTCGTCGAACGCGGCGCCCCGGCCGACCGGCTCCACCTCATTGCCCATGGCCGCATCAGCCAGAAGACCGTGGGGAAGTACGGCGACGAACAGGGACTCGCCGTGCTCGCCGACGGCGAACGCTTCGGCGACCACGCTCTCCTGGACGCCGACGCCCATTGGGAGTACACCGCCACCGCCGACACGGCCGGCACTCTGCTCACGCTGACCCGCGACGCCTTCGAGTCCGTACGCGAGTCCGCGCCCGCGCTGCACGCGCACGTCGAAAGTTTCCTGTCGCTGCCCCGCCAGCGGCAGAACCACAAGGGCGAGGCCGAGATCGCCCTGTCCGCCGGACACGTCGGCGAGCACGTACTTCCCGGCGCGTTCGTCGACTACGAGGCACGGCCCCGCGAGTACGAACTCTCCGTCGCGCAGACCATCCTGCGCGTCCACTCCCGCGTCTCCGACCTCTACAACGGCCCCTTCCACCAGACCGCCGAGCAACTGCGGCTCACGGTGGAGGCGTTGCGCGAGCGCCAGGAGTACGAGCTGATCAACAACCGGGAGTTCGGCCTCCTGCACAACGCGGACTTCAAGCAGCGCCTCCAGCCCCGCACCGGTCCGCCCACCCCGGACGACCTCGACGAACTCCTGTGCCGCCGACGCGGCTCGAAGTTCTACCTGGCCCACCCCAGGATGATCGCGGCGATCGGCCGGCAGTGGAGCGCCCACGGCCTCTACCCCGACCAGGTGGACCTCGACGGAGAGCCGGTGCGGGCCTGGCGCGGTGTCCCGATCCTGCCCTGCGACAAGATCCCCATCGCCGCGGACAACACGAGCTCCATCCTGATCGTGCGCACCGGCGAGGACAACCAGGGCGTGATCGGCCTCCGCCAGACCGGCCTGCCCGACGAGCACGAACCGGGGCTCTCCGTCCGCTTCATGGGCATCAACGAGCAGGCCCTCGTCTCCTACCTGGTCACCACCTACTACTCCGCCGCCGTCCTCGTGCCGGACGCGCTCGGCGTGCTGGAGAACGTACAGATCGGCCACTGGCGCGCCTGACCCGGCTCCCGTGTCCGCGCACGCATCACCCACCCATCCGCCCCGTTCGGACAAGGAGCCCCATGCCCGCACCCGATCCCGATCCGGTTCCCACGCCGTGGCGCGCACCCGAGTCGGCCGCACACCTCGGAGTGCACGTGCCCGCCGAAGCGGCGGCCCGCGTCCTCGACCTCGCGGGCGCCACCGGCGGCCCGGCCCCCGCACCGTCCCCCCCGGGACCGCTCGCGGGCCCCGGGGGCTTCCCGGGCCTGACGGACTCCACGGGCCTGACGGACCCCACAAGCCTCGCGTCCCCGACCGCCGGCACCACCGCGACGCCCTCCGGAGCGCCCCGGCTCCCGCGCGGTCCCAGCGGCCTGGGCACCTCCGGCCTGCGCCTGCTCGCCCCCACGCCCCCCGCGTCCCCTCCTGCGGACCTTCCGGCCGGGCCTGCGGGCCGCCCCATCCCCGGTCTCTACTTCCACCCGGTGCCCGATCCCGACCCCGTGCGGGTGGAAGAGGTCAGCCGCCGGATCAAGGCATGGGCGCAGGAGGAGGTCGACCTGTTCCCCGACGACTGGGAGGACGACTTCGACGGCTTCTCCGTCGCCGGATACATGGTCGGCTGCCACCCGGACGCCCCCACTGTCGACCACCTGATGCTCGCCACCCGCCTGATGGTCGCCGAGAACGCCGTCGACGACTGCTACTGCGAGGACCACGGCGGCTCGCCCGTCGGCCTCGGCGAACGCCTGCTCCTCGCCCACACCGCGCTCGACCCCCTGCACACCACCGAGGAGTACGAACCCGAGTGGGCGCGGTCCCTCCACGCGGACGCCCCCCGCCGCGCGTACCGGTCCGCCATGGAGTACTTCGTCCAGGAAGCCAGCGCCTCCCAGGCCGACCGGCTCCGCCACGACATGGCCCGCCTCCATCTGGGCTACCTCGCCGAGGCCGCCTGGGCGCTGGAGGAGCGCGTACCGGAGGTCTGGGAGTACCTGGCGATGCGCCAGTTCAACAACTTCCGTCCCTGCCCGACCATCACCGACACGGTCGGCGGCTACGAACTCCCCGCGGACCTGCACGCCCAGCCCGCCATGCAGCGCGTCATCGCCCTGGCGGGCAACGCCACCACGATCGTCAACGACCTCTACTCGTACATGAAGGAACTCGACGCCCCCGGCGTCCACTTGAACCTCCCCGTGGTGCTCGCCGAACGGGAGAACCTCTCCGAACGCGACGCCTACCTGAAGGCCGTCGAAGTCCACAACGACCTCATGCACACCTTCGAGTCGGAGGCCGCGGCCCTGGCCGCCGGCTGCCCCGTGCCGAGCGTGCAGCGCTTCCTGCGCGGCGTCGCCGCCTGGGTGGACGGCAACCACCGGTGGCACTCCACCAACACCTACCGCTACACGCTGCCCGACTTCTGGTGACCGGTCGGACACCACGCACGGCACCACCCGCACACTGCCAACGAACAGAACGGATCCTTTCGTGACCAGCACCACCTCCGCGTTCGTCCCCACGCCCTCCACCCCCTACCAGGGCGACATCGCCCGCTACTGGGACGGCGAGGCCCGCCCCGTCAACCTGCGTCTGGGCGACGTCGACGGGCTGTACCACCACCACTACGGCATCGGCGACGTCGACCACGCCGCCCTCGGTGACCCCCAGGACGGTGACGCCGAGCAGAAGCTCATCGCCGAACTCCACCGCCTCGAATCGGCCCAGTCCGAAGTTCTCCTGGACCACCTCGGCACGATCGGCCGGGGCGACACCCTGATCGACGCCGGATGCGGTCGGGGCGGCACGAGCGTCATGGCACACCAGCGCTTCGGCTGCACCGTGGAGGGCGTCACCCTCTCCGCCAAACAGGCCGACTTCGCCAACCGGCGCGCTCAGGAACTCGGCATCGACGACCACGTACGCGCCCGCGTCTGCAACATGCTCACCATGCCCTTCGCCTCCGGCTCGGCCGCGGGCTCGTGGAACAACGAGTCGACCATGTACGTCGACCTGCACGACCTCTTCGCCGAGCACTCCCGGGTCCTGGCGGTCGGCGGCCGCTACGTCACCATCACCGGCTGCTGGAACCCGCGCTACGGCCAGCCCTCCAAGTGGGTCTCACAGATCAACGCCCACTTCGAGTGCAACATCCACTCCCGCCGCGAATACCTGCGCGCGATGGCCGACAACCGCCTCGTCCCCCAGGCCGTCGTCGACCTCACCCCGGACACCCTGCCCTACTGGAAGCTCCGTGCCACGTCCTCGCTGGTCACGGGCATCGAGGACGCGTTCATCAACTCGTACGAGGACGGATCCTTCCAGTACGTCCTGATCGCGGCCGACCGGGTCTGACCCCGCCCGCTGTCTGCGACCGCTCCCCGGGCCCGCATCCGGGGAGCGGAGGCCGCTGCACGTCGCCTGCCGGCGGTACGTCGTCGCTCAGCAGAAGTGGTGCGGGCGGACGCGGGTGCTCCGGGGCCGGTTTCGGCGCGAGGGGGGACCTGTGCCGGAGGGCACGCCGGACATCGCCGGCGCGGCTCGCCCGGACAGCTCGTTCCGGGTGCTGTCGTGTCACTGGCCGGCAGCGGCCTTCTCCCGTTGACGTGCCCAGGCGCGTGCGCACAGGCCCGGTTCTCCCAACAGGTCGGCGGCGGTGCAGGCCAGGGCGCGCGCTGCGGCGAGCACGGCCCGCCGCCCGGGTGCGCCCGCCGCCGCGGTGGCGAACTCGGGTGTGTGGTCCGATGCGTCGGAGCTCAGAATCGCCACGAAGGGGTGAATGGCGGGGACGACCGCACTGACGTCGCCGATGTCGGACGACCCGAGGTGGATTCCGGCCGTCGGTTCCTCCAGCGGGATGCCCGCGGCGCGCAGGTGCTGGGCGAACCGGCTGGACAGTACGTCGTTGTCACGGAAGTGCCGGTATCCCGCGTCGGTGCGAGACGCCTCCACCCGGGTGCCGGTGGCCGCCGCGATGCCCTCGGCGCATCGCGACACCTCCGCCACCAGCTCGTCCAGGGCGTGCGTCGTGGCCGCACGGAGGCCGAAGAGCCCTTCCGCCCGCTCCGGGACGATGTTGGTGGCCCGCCCGCCGTCGGTGACGATGCCCTGGACGTGTCCTCCGGGGGCGAGACGCCGCTGCAGCACGTTCAGAGCACCGAACATCTGGAGCAGAGCCGCCAGGGCGTCCACCCCTTCGGTCGGGTTGCCGGTGGGGTGTGCGGCGCGCCCGTGGAAGACCACCCGTACCTGCACCTGCGCGGTGAGGGGAGCCCACGTCCAGTTGTTGACGCCGGGGTGGAACATCAACGCGGCGTCGACCTCGTCGAAGACGCCGGCCGCCACCTCGCGCACCTTCCCGCCGCCTCCTTCCTCGGCAGGGGTGCCGATCGCCGACACCGTGCCGCCGACTCCCGGGGCGGCGGACAGCGCGCTGTTCAGCGCGAGAGCTGCTCCGAGGCCGGCGGCGGCGATCAGGTTGTGGCCGCAGGCGTGTCCCAGGCCGGGCAGCGCGTCGTACTCCAGCAAGAAGGCGACGCGTGGGCGCTCGCCGGTGCCGGCCTCGGCCACGAAGGCGGTGGGCATGTCGGCGACTCCGCGCCGTACGGTGAAGCCGGCGCCCGCCAGTTCGCCCGTGAGCAGCCGCGCCGCAGCGTGTTCCTCGAAGGCGAGTTCCGGCTCGCGGTGCAGGGCGAGCGCCACATCCCACAGACGCGGCGCACGGGCTGTCACCTCCTGCGCGATGCGCTCGTGCACGGCGGAGAGGTCCGGGTGGACCCCGCGGCCGTCGGGAGGGGGCGTGGCAGTGCACTCGGTCGGATCCCGGGGCGTGGCGGCCACTGTCTACTCCTTCGCGCTGTCGGCCGCGACGACGCGCACGGTCCTCACCTCGCTGTCCGCCGCGTCAGGAATGACCATGCCCGCGTCGACCCCGTCCCGCAGGTACTCCAGCACGTCCCGATTGAGGCGCTCGCCGGGCAGTGCGGCGGGGATACCGGGCGGGTAGGGGGTGAGCATCTCGGCGCTGACGCGTCCCACGGCCTGTTGCCACGGGACCTGTTCGACGGGGCCGAAGTAGGCGTCGCGCGGGAGCATGACCTGTTCCAGCCGCAACTCGGTGGGGTCGGGCACGTGGATCTCGGGCGCGGGCCGAAGGTCCTCGGCCCGTCGTACGAGGTCTTCGAGGGCGCCGAGCAGCCGTTTCGCCGACTTCTCGTCGTCGGCATGGGTCAGCTGTGCGCTGATGCGGCGGTGGTCGCTCAGGTGCAGGTTGACGTGGTGGTGCTCGCGAAGCCAGTCGGCGGCGCTGTATCCCGAGACGCGCAGGCCGGTGACATCCACGATGACCTGCAACGGGTCCATGTCCGCGGCGCGCCCGGGGCCGCAGAAGTCCGCGCGCCCGTGCACGTGCATGCCGCTCATCGTGTCGATGCGTCCGCGTACGTCGTCGGCCAGCGCGAGAGCGTCGTCGTAGAGCGCGCGTCCGTGTTCGACCATCTGGCGCCGCCAGCCGTCCAGAGCGGCGTAGACGAGGCTGGACGGGCTCGTCGTGCCGAGCAGGTCCTCGCGCGAACTGAGCACGTGCGGATCGACCAGGTCGCCCTGGAGGTGGAAGACGGAACTCTGTTCCAGCCCCGAGCCCATCTTGTGCACCGACGTGACGCAGACGTCGACTCCCGCGTCCATGCCCCACGTCGGCAGGTCCGGGTGGAAGGGCAGATGCGCGCCCCAGGCCTCGTCGGCGATCATCGGCTTGGCGTGCTCGTGACAGACAGCCGCGATGGCGCCCAGGTCGGAGCAGGTGCCGTACGGAGTCGGGCTGGTGACCAGCGCGCCCTTGGCCTCGGGGTGCGCCCGGAAGGCGGCGCGGAAGGACTCGCTGGAGGGCGGGTGCGCGAGATGCAGTTCGGCGTCCCACTGCGGGTCGACCCAGATGGGCCGCACGCCGGCGAGGATGAGACCCGACACCACGGACTTGTGTGCGTCCCGGCCGACCAGCAGGGCCTCGTGCGGGCCCGCGACCGACAGCATCGCCGCCTTGACCGAGAGGGAGCTCCCGCAGGTGGAGAAGAAGGTGTGCTCGGCGTCCACCGCGTCCGCCATCAACGCCTGCGCCTCCGCGAGGATGCCGTGGGAGGACGTCCGGTCGTCGAGCCCGCTGATCGCGAGCACGTCCGAGCGGAAGACCGCGTCGCCGAGCACGGCACGCACCCGGGGGTCCGCGCCACGCCCCTGCTTGTGTCCGGGCGGCGTGAACGGTGTCTGCTGTTCGGCGTGGTAGGCCGCGAGGGCCTCCAGCACCGGTGCCTTCGAATGGTCCATGACAGGCCCGTGCCCCGCCGGGCAGCCGGAAAACGAAGGTGCGGCGGACTTCGCCCGTACGGCCCGCAGTCCCGCTCCTCAGCAACGTGCCGTCGGGAGCCCTGGAGGCACCCAGGCACTGGACGGGCGAGAACCCGCTGCGTGGTCGCCGTCTGTGTCTTCGTTCCGGTGCCACGGCAGACCCCGCGTGCGGCGGGCCGCCGCCCCGACGAGGCGCCGTGGGCGCGAAACGCTCACGTGCGCGCCGCCTCTTCCCGGCGACGCGGGCGGCGCAGCCCGGCTCCGGCAGCGTCACCTGCCCGGAGGCCGCAAAGGCACCGGCCGACTCGTCGCCCGAACGCGCTGTCGAGGGACCCACCACTGCGGTGCCGCATTGTTCAGCTGCGGGGCACGATCCCGGGCGTCGCTTCGATCCCCGGGATCGTTTCCGGCCTACGTGCGTACGGTGTGCCGCCGCCCGTGGGGCGGCACGGGCCCAGGCGGTGCGGGAGCCGGCGATCCGCAGACGACGTTCAACGGGTGGCCGCCGCGCCCAGTTGCCTCTCGTCCCGCGTCCGCACGTCCGAGAGGACGAATCCACTGTGCGGTCGGGTCGGGATCCGGTGGAGGGAGATGGTCAGGTCCTGGTCGGGAACTTCGTACGACAGGCCGGCGAGCCGCGGTACGAGGGTGGCCAGCAGGGCCACCGTGACGTCCTCGCCGGGGCAACGGTGCCCGGTCGCCGGGTCGCCGCCGCCCTGCGGAACGAGCTCGTCGCGTGCGGGAGGCCGACCGACGAAGCGGTCCGGGTCGAAGGCGTACGGATCGGGCCACAGCTTCTCGTCGTGGTTCAGACCGTAGAGGTCGAGCAGCACCATCGTCCCGGCCGGGACCTGCTCGCCCTGCCACTGTGCTTCCTCGGCGGCCAGGCCCGCGACGAAGGGGGCGAACGGGTAGAACCGGCGCACCTCCTGGGCGAACGCCAGGGCCCTGTCGGCGCCGCCGTCCACGAGGCGCCGCCTCTCCTCGGGCCACCGGTGCAGGGCGTGCGCGGCGAACGCGACGAACCAACTGACGGCCACGGTCGGCCGGACGACGTTGAGGACTTCCACGGCAGCCGTATGCGGGTCGAGCAACGATCCGTCGGCGTCGCGGTGGTGCGCCACGGCGGCGAGCGCGGTGGTGCGGCCACCGGAAGGTTCCCGTCCGGCCTCGGGGGCTTGCGCTTCCGGCGTCCGGGACTGCGGTGCCAGGTGTTCCGGGGCCGGGTTGCGCCCGCGTTCGGCGGTGACGAGGTCGGCGATCCGTGCCTCCTGACGTTTCCGGGCACCGCGGGCCCGGAAGTGACGCGGCCCCGCGGTCGCGAAGCCGTCGACCATCGCCACCAGGTCGCGCGAGGTCTGCCGCGCGCCGTCCGGTTCGTCCGGCAGGGGGACGCCTGCCCAGGCGCACACGGCGCGGGTGAGCACCTCGGCGGTCTCGTCGAAGAGCACCACCTGGTCCTGCTCCGCCCAGCGGGCCGCCGCCCGGTCCCACTCGGTCGCCGCGAGATCCGCCAGCTCCTGCACCGCGCGGGGGTCCTTCAGCGCGGACAGGAACATCGCCTTCCGGGTGCGGTGGGGCCGACCGTCCAAGGTGTGCACGGCTCCGCGCCCGAAAAGGGTGTCCAGGAGGGGGCCCGGGAGGGCGTCCTTCCGTACGACGTGGCGTTCGTCGTAGAACCAGCGCACCGCTTCAGTGCCGTGCAGGGCGACGGCGCGCTGACCCGCCAACCGGGTCCACACGGGCTCACCGTCGGTGCGCCGCCGCCGATCCGGCAACCAGGCGTAACCCTTGACGAGGAGAGGGAGGGTGCTGTCGATCATGATCCTTGTCCTTTCGGCGGACGGGTGCGGGTGTCCGGAGCCTGCTGAGCGGCGGCGACGGCAACAGCCGTACGGCGTCCCGGAGGCCACGACCCCCCGGTGGCCACGGCCACCTCGGACGAATGGGCCGGTCATCCGCTCGTTCGGTCACTGTTGATCGTCGCGCAGAAGTCGAGTGACCGCCTGCGCCCGAATGACACCCGCTGTTCCGTTCTCGGCTCGCAGCCCGGGGCGTGGTGCACCGACTGCGGACGACGGCCTCCGCGCCTCCGTCTCCGAGCCGTCTGCCCTGGCAGAGGCGCTCTCCGCGGTTCGACGCGTTGGTTCCCGCTGTGAGGTGCCTCACTGTCAGTCGGCCGAGGCGCACCACTCCGCGCTCGGGGAGCACAACGCGCCTGCGAGGGGAAGGGCGTTGGCGATCCGTACGCCAGTCGGGGCGGCACGGGGGTGCACGGCGACGTGTCCGGCTCCGTCCGGCTGGGCTACCTTGTGGCCGTGCGCGGACGGGGGAACTGGCTGAAGCGGGCCCGGACGGGTCTGCTCGGGGCCCTCGCATGTCTCCTGCTGGGTGCCGCTGGGCACGTGGCGGCGGGCGGACAGCTGCCCGGCGCGACCGGGCTCGCAGGGCTCCTGGCCGTGCTGGCGGTTGTCTGCGGTGCGGTCTCCACCCTCCGCCGCCATCGCTTTGCGGCCACCGTGGTGGTCCTCGGCCTGACGCAGAGCGTCCTGCACCTTGCCTTCCACGCCATGACCGGCGGGCACGGGGGTGCCTCGACGCCGCACGGCGGGGTGCACGCGGAGCACATGGGCCACGCCGGGCATCACAGCATGCCCCCCGGCACGGGCGCTCCCGGGCACGCCATGGATTCGGGGATGACGCTGGCCCACACACTCGCGGCGCTCGGCGCGTCGGCGTGTCTCATCCACGGTGAGCGCGTGCTGAGCCGACTGCCCCGCCTGCTCCTCCCGCCGCTCCCGCGCGTCCTCCTCCAGGCGACGGCGCCGGTCCTTCCCGAGCCGCCGACCGCGGAACTCGACGGCACTCCTCCCACGCCGCGACACGGTGTTCTGCTCGCCCGCGCCTGCACTCGGCGTGGCCCTCCCTCGGCGACGTACGCCTGAATCACCACCCCGCCCTCTCCGGCGGTCCTCACCGCGCCCACGCCTCACGGGGCGTCCCGCGCGGTCCCGTACGTCTTCCAGGAGTACCCCCATGTCTTCTTCCACCGACACGTCCGGATCGGCGCCTCCCGCCGCTGTGCCCGGGGCGGTGTCTGCTCGCCGGTCCCGGCAGGGTGTGCGCGCCCTGCTCGTCCGGCTTCACTTCTACGCCGGGGTGTTCGTCGCTCCGTTCCTGTTCGTCGCCGCCCTGACCGGCCTCCTGTACACCTTCACCCCGCAGATCGACCAGCTTCTTTACGGCGACAAGCTGCGCGTGGACAAGACCGGCGAGCGTGTCCTGCCGCTGTCCGAACAGATAGCCGCAGCGCGGGCCGCCCACCCCGAGGGCGTCTTGGCGTCCGTGGTCACCCCGCCGGGCCCGGAGGACACCACCCGGGTGGCGCTGTCACTCCCCGAGCTCGGGGAGAAACAGCGAACCGTCTTCGTCGACCCGTACACGGCCGAGGTGAAGGGCGAGCTGACCACCTGGTTCGGCTCGACCCCGGCGACCACCTGGCTGGACGACCTGCACCGCAACCTGCACCTCGGGGAATTCGGACGGCTCTACTCCGAGGTCGCCGCGAGTTGGCTGTGGGTGATCGTCGGCGGGGGCCTGGTGCTGTGGATCGGTCGCAGCCGCGGGCAGCGGACCAGGTCGGTGCGCGGCGTTCTGCTGCCCGACCGGACGGCCCGCGGTGTGCGTCGTACCCGCGGTTTCCACGCCGCGACGGGCGTGTGGCTCGCCCTGGGCCTGTTCTTCCTGAGCGCGACCGGTCTGACCTGGTCCCACTACGCCGGTGAGCGCTTCGGCCAGGTCCTCGACGCCGCCCACAGCCGCACTCCGAAGCTCGACACGAAGCTGCCCGGTGCCGCTGCCTCGGAGCAGGCAGCGGGCGGCGACGAACACGCCGGTCACGCCGGGCACGACACGTCACAAAAGAGCCCGCAGGCCGGCCCGGCGGACTTCGACACGGCCCTGGCGCTGGCGCGGGAGACCGGCCTGGGCGGGACCGTCACCCTGACCCCGCCCGCCGACTCCACCAGCGGCTGGGTGGTGGCCCAGTCCGACAACGAGTGGCCCGTCCACTACGACAGCGTGACGGTGGATACCGCCAAGAACCAGGTCACCGCCCATGTGCGCTGGGCCGATTACCCGGTTCTGGCCAAGTTGAGCAAGCTCGGTGTCCAGGGACACATGGGGGTGCTCTTCGGCGTGGTCAACCAGATTCTGCTCGCTCTGATCGCCCTGGGCCTGATGCTGATGATCCTCTGGGGTTACCGCATGTGGTGGCAGCGCCGCCCGACTCGTGAGGACCGCGCAGCACCTCTCGGCAAAGCACCCGCGCGCGGAACCTGGCGACAGCTGCCGCTGCCGGTCCTGATCCTCGGGATCCCCGCTGTGCTCGCTCTCGGCTGGGCCCTGCCCCTGCTCGGCGTCACCCTGGCCGCGTTCCTCGCCGTCGACGTCGCGGTGGGACTGGTACGTCGCGTCCGCGCGACCTGACGCCGCGGCCCGGGTCCACGTCGAGTGGACCCGGGCCACGGTCGGGGGGCTCCGGCCCGTTCGAATCGCCGTGAGCGATTCCGGGAACGCGCACGCGTTGGACCAGCGCACCACTCCCGCTGCTGTCTCCTCCTTCCCGGTGCCGACATCGGCCGGCGGTGGCGAAGCCGGACTCCGCCACGCGGATCGCGGAGAGGAGGTACGGGACCCGCAGCGCGTTGACGACGAAGCCCGCCCGGTTCCGGGAGCGGACCACGGTCTTGCCGAGCACCCCGAGGGCGCACTCCGCGACGGCCGCGACAGCCTGGGGTGAGTATCGACAGACCGGGGCGCGCACGGAGCGAGGCCACCCCCTCGACCAGCGGCAGAACCGGGCAGGTCACGGGGGCGCGCGGCCCGTCCCACCTCGCGCAGACCACGTCGATCCGCGCCCAGGGAAGCTCGGCGGCCGGCGCGTCGGCCTTGTTCGCCAGGATCCGGCGTACCTCCTCGCGGCTTACGGATTGCTGCCGTACCCACTGCCAGATCTGGGCGCGGGCGATCTCGGCAGTCGAGGCGTCCTCCACCAGGCCGTTCCGGGCAAGGGCACCCCATGCCGCGTAAAAATGAGCGGTCACCGAAGGCGCACCCCAGCCGTGCGCCGGACAAGGCAGCCGACACGCGCTCGATCGCATCGAGCTGGGCCTCCGTCCACAGGTCGTCGCCGACCCCGAGGTTCTTGCACGCCCAGCGTGGAAGTGCGGATTCCCGTCCTTGTCGGCCTTCGACGCACGCGGCAGAGCCTCCTCGGCGATGACTGCCTGAAATACCGCGCCGTCGCCCGCCAACAGGCTCCACACCTTCGCACTGAGCCTACGGAGTCAACGAGACTGCTGGACGTTGCTAGAACAACGACGCACGACTACGGGACAGAGCAAGCCTGTCCCGTATTTGCGCGTCGCCCCCGGAGGGTCAGAAGGTGGCCCCGGATGCTCCCGCCAGGATGCCGAGCGCGGACGCCCGGCTCGCCGTGTGGTCAGCCCGGGACGACATGACCCTCTCTGGTCCAGACCTGCTTTCGCAACTCCTGATGATCGTTTGTGATCCACGACGCGTTCGTATCCAAGAGATAACCTGTTATTGACCATGGAAGAAGCGCATGAAAGTGCCGCCACTCCTTGTTTTGAGAGGGTGGCCGGTTGGCTTGTGTGTGCCGTCCGCGGTGCGCGGCCAGTGACCGTCGATCAACCGTCCTGCGAGAAGCGGCGAGAACGTGCCCGACGGCACGCCCGGGACGGTCCCGCACATGCCGTCCGAGCCGCCCGGAACGTTGACCGACAGCAGGCACTCGGCCCCGCGCACCCCGATGCTGTCCACCCCGGCACGTGCCCCGGCCAGGCCGAAGGTCGGCGCACCCGTGCTGGCGGAAGACCGAGCCCAGGCGGAGTCGGTCTCCGCCGGCTCATCCAGGGTCTACGTGACCTTCGCCAGCGGTGACTGCCCGAAGTGCTCCCCGTCCGCAACGCTGTTGCTCAGATGGACCACGGGGATGAAGTCCAGGCGCGGGTCTAGGCGGTGCAGGACCTCGCCGTCCACCCGGGAACGGAACCGGCCCTTCTCCAGGGGCAGCGCCTCAAGGGGCTGCCCGCGCCGCGGGTCGTCCACATCCCCTTCGTCGCCGGTCAGGTAGCAGGTGACCTCGGGCGTCGCGCTTGGTGCCCAGGGGTTCGTGCGCTCGATGCGCCCAGTGTGCTCGCTGTAGAAGCCCTCGGGGGCTGGATGCCTTCGATTGCCCCGCGCCAGGTCCGGCCCTTCTTGTCCTGGACGACCCGTGCGGCGACGTCGAACGGGCCCAGCTCGTACGTGATCCGCCGCAGCCGGGGCACGCCTCGCTCGGGGTCCTCGGGCATCTCCGAGGCACGATGCAACCGAGTCGGGCAGTCGCCCGGATCGACATCATCGTCCAACACCGGGAAGGAGAAGCCCGGGTCGTACGTCTTCAGCCGCAGTCGACCCTTCACCGGGGCCCCACGCCGGCAGTTGCACCCGTGTCCGAGCAGTACCGCCTTGCGCTCCGCGGCCTGCATCCGCAGCGACAGAAGCTCGACCTCCGCCCAGTCCCGCAGGCGCGACTGCGCCGCCGCGGCCGTCACGGCTTCCGGAGGCGCCTCCTCATCACCGGCGTGCTCGGCACCGGGCACCGTGGGCTGATGCGACTTCCCCAGCAGCCCACGGCGGCCTGCTCACCTTCCCCGAACCCGAGCACCACGCCACCGAAGCCCAGGTCCTGCTCGGCAGCGGTGGCAACGAAACGGTCACCCTCGCCGAACGGGCCGTCGAGGCATGCAACGATCCCCACCCTCCGCACTGGGCCTTCGGCGACCAGGCCGACGCCCGCCGAAATCTGGCTCTCACCCGTTTGCGCGGCAAGAGTTTGACGGTGCCAACGAAGGGCGCCCAGCACGGAAAGCCTTTGGTCAGGTGCCCTTTTTCGATGTCTAGAAAAAGCCCAGCTTCTTCGGCGAGTACGACACGAGAAGGTTCTTCGTCTGCTGGTGGTACACGACGTCCTAGCTACCTGACCTGCGCAAATGAACGAACATCTCCGGTGGGGTGTGGAGTTGGTCCGCTCCTGGTCCGGATCTCAGGTGGGCGGTGTCGCAATGGATGCAGAGCTGGCGGATGGTTCCGTGGCACCACCTGACACAGGTCGAAGTGGCCCTCCAGCGGCGTCCATCCAGTCCAAGGCGGACACGAGGCCCCGCCGGCTTGACCCGGCGGGGCCTCGTCGCGTGGTCGGTGTTGGCTTTGGTCCGTAGTCGCGGCGAAGGCGCGCTCAATTGGAAGAACGCGGATACGAGTCGGTCTTCGCGGCGCTGTGGGCTGCGTGCCTCATCGGCCTTCCTCTGCCGGAACATCAGCGTCAGCGAGAGGTTCCATGGCATGGCCGTGTAACCGATAGGCCATCTCATCGGGTGCCGACAGCATGCGCGAGCTGCGCCAGGCCGCATCGAATGATGCAGTTGGGTGGGCGCGTTGCAGACGGCGTGCCCGCCAGCTGGTTACGGGGTCGAGTATGAGACGCCAGAGGGTCACTTTCACTTTGCTCACCCCGTACTGCGTAGATGGTTGCGCCCGGGTGGGGGAGCAGTTGTTTCAGGCTCCGTTTCCTCCTGGGTAAGGGCGGCGAGGGCGTTGTGCAGGACGATTAGCGCTCGGTTTTGCATTTCGAGGTCGGTGAAGCCGCGGCCCAGGTGTTCCCATTGCTCCAGCAACGGGCGCCACCATTTCTCGGACGCGGCTACAGACCGGGCTACGCGTTGCCAGTCCGCGATTTGTTGGGGATCCAGGGTTCCGGGATGCTGCTCGATGCGGTCCAGGAGCAGGAGCGACGGATGTTCGTACAGGTTGTCCTTGAGGAAGCGCAGTCGTCGAACTCGTTCGTCGTCTTGCCGACGTTGCGTCAAGATCTCGTGGGATGCCGTGGTCAAACGCAGGTCTGTGTGTACCTGTACGAGGCGGTAGTGGGCCGTGCGGCAACGCTGTGGCTCGCCCAGTATGGCGTTCACGGTGTCCTGTGCGGTCTGTACATCGGTGGCCGACAGGTTTCGCAGCGTGCTCGCCGCATCGGCGACGATGCGTGCCCGCACCAGCTCCTCGAGGTTCGGCCGACGTCGCCAGGTCGGCTGCCAGGTGATGATGAACGTGGCCTCGAAGGGCACGCCGTCGGTGGCGCTGGGCAGCTGTCGGGGCGCAGGGCATCGAGTGGTTCGGGCGGCTCGGCGCCAAAACCACCTCACGCCGGCATTCCAGTGCCCTCGATATTGATCAAGGGATGGACCCGCTTGTCCACGAGGTGCTGGTAGAAGTCCGCCGCGGCATTTTCACCGCTGGCCGTACGTACTTCCTTCAACGCCTGCATCAGGTCCATGGCCGCCTGGAACATGCGCTGTCCTCGGAGTACGGGGACGAGTTGTGCGACCACCTCGTCGTAGGCGCTCTCGTCGGAAGCACATGCCGCGATCCATGCTGTGAGGCGAGCGATGACAACTGGCGCGGTGCTCATATCGCCGAGGAGGTCTCTCAGCGCACGGTCCACGTTGAAGTCTGTGACGTTCTTCTGCGTCAGCAGGTAGGGGAGTGGTTCCTGCTGGATCGACATCAATGCCAGGAACGCCAGGCTGCCTGCCCGGCTACCTGCCTTCGAGTCCTGCCAGGCGGCTACCTCCTCGGTCAGCCGGTCGATACCGCTGGGCTGCTTGGCCAGTTCGGTGAACACTGCGAGAACCGCATCCGTGGTGTCCTGCGCATTCGAGGTGTGAACGACACGACGTAGTCGGACCATGGCCATCTTGGCCATGGAGGTACTGGCCCTTGGGTCGCTCAGGACGTGGTCGCAGATGGCGACGACCGAGCCGGCGAACTCCTGAGTACCTGCCCACCGGTACAGAGTGCCCCACGCCCGTCGCCCGATGTGCTCGTCGTGCACAGCCCGAACCATCACGGACGGCAGCAGGTCACTCTTCGCTCCGCGCGTGACCTGGCCGAGTAGGCTGAACTGATCGGTCGCCCCGTGACGGAGGATGAGAGTGGACACCCCATCGACGGTGTGCTGTTCCGCCGTGGCTGAAGATCCTGCGTCCTTGACCAACCACTGCAGCAGTGGTCGGCGCATGGCCTCGTAGTTGTCCCAGACGTAGGTAAGTACTGCCTTCCCGTAACCGGGCCGGTCGAAGACGACGGCGTCGTGGGAGTTGACGGAACCGCCGACATCGATAACGCGGCGACGCAGGCCCCGGCCGGCGAAGGCGGCCTGGGCGCCAGCTCCCAGGGCTGCTCGGCCGTGATCGGTCGGGGTGACAGTCTCGTGCAGCACGCGTGCTGTCTGCGCAACATCGGGGAGGGGCGCGGACTGACGGATGGCTAGGGATAGCAGCAGACAGCGGTCTTCGAAGGTGAGAGAAGCGTCTTTCCCACCGTGAACGGTTGCCGTCTCACCAAAGAGCTTGTCGAGCTTGTCACGCCAGTCGGACAGTGCGTCAGACATGCGGTCCGTGAGATCGCTGTCGGATGCCACTGCGTGTGGATCGGTGACGGCGACGGTAGTGCCGGTGGCGCGCTCATGTTCCTGCCATGCGGTGATCACGGTGCCGGCAGCCCGCACCGCCTCGACCGCGTCGAGTCCTTCGAGTGACACCCTCGAGGGATCCAGGTCGTCCAGGTAGGGAATCAGCCCCACACAGTTACGTCCGCGCAGGTGGGCCTCGACGACCTGACGGGCGGGCGGTGGGGCGTGCAGGTGTACGACCTGCACGTTTGAACCGGGCAGGAGGAATCCATGGTCGTATAGCTCCTCCGTCAAGGTGATGACGAGATAGGAGTCGCAGGTTTCAAGGTCCTGGGCGTGGCTGTCCAGTGCGGAGATGAAGTCGGCCGACGGGCGATCCCGGTCGGGGTCCTTGAGATCGAGCTGGAAGGCACGCCGTTCCACCAGCGGCAGTCTTCCGACCTTAGGGGCCCTCCAGTCCGCATCTAGTTTGACCAAGTCGATCTGGTCACTGGTGTGGCGTGCCAGGAGTTGGAGGGCGAAGGTAGTGGAGCCGTAGGACCCTGGTGCGACAACGAGGAGAACGCGTCGGTGAGGGCGTGAAGTCGCGGGGTCGATCACCTTGTTCCATGCGCTGCCCCATTCGCTGTCGCGTACGAAGGGCTGTTGGCGGATGTCGTCCCGGTCGAGGGCGACACCATCCAGGACGTCGCGCGTACGTTTCTCGATGTGGAGTGTATTGACGTAACCAGCTACGACGTCGGCCTGCTGAATCGCCACTGGCACGGTGGGAGGCGGCAGCACCAGCTCCGGTGGAACTGACGCAGGCTGTCGTGCAGCCGGTGCGGATGGAGGCGGAGGCGCGAAGGAAGGCATGCTGTGGCCCTCGGCGGAAGTGGTCGTAGGCGTGTCTTCTTGACGTGGGAACCAAGAGCGGTTCCCACTGAGAGGCATGGGCGGCAACGGCCTCAGTGCTCGGAGCAGGTCCGGATCGTCGGATGCGGGGTGCGCAGGTTCGTCGGGCATGCGGGTGTGAGTCCCTTTCTCTTCAGGCTTGATTTGGGTGGCGACGAGCGAGCGATCTCAGCGGCCGCGGCGGTCGATGCGCAGGACTCCGATGTCCTGTGCGACCGTCGTGTCTCGCATCTCCCCGTTGAACTGGAACGTCGGGGCGGGACCGTGAGGTGGTGCAACTGGTGCGCTGGCCGAGCTGGATGGCCGGGCAGAGTCGGGGTTCGACACTATGGGTCGCTCTGCGGCCTGCGTTGCATCCGGCGAGGTAGTGGTCGTGAGGTACGGTGCAAGCAGCTGCGGGACGAGGCGCGGCACGTACAGATGGCAGGGTTCGGCGAAGTCGGGCTTGCCCTCGACGCGAGCGGTAGTCACCAAGAAGCGGTTCTCCGCCAGTTCGGGGGTCCGCCCGGCCCGTACTGTCCGCCGATATGCGGGATCCGATACGGCCGCCGCGAGGAAGCCGTTATGGTCACAGGCGGCGGACAGGGCCGCGCGTAGGTGCGTGCTGTTCAGAAGTCGGCATACCTCGTTGATTGCGTCGCCGCGGTGATCGGGCTGGGACAAGGGGCCGACGTGGACGGCAACCCGTAGCCTCAGCCGCGGAGAAGCTGCGAGGCGTTCGTGGTCGTAGCGAGTCAGGGCGGAGTGCAGATGCCCGAGTAGCGGGTCGATCACCCTGGCCACCTCCCTCGCAGGCAGGACAAAGATGGCGCCGTCTCCCGTGTCCTTGAACGCTCGGTCTTCGAGGCAAGGCGGCTCAAGCCCACTCTGGGCGAGGACAGTGGCGAGCACGAGGTCCAGGTCGGAGCGCACTGAGGCCATTCGGGCTTCCGGAATCCGGCTGTAGCCCTGCATGTCCACTGCCAGAAGCGCCTGCTCCGCTGGGACAGCGGGCGGTGGAACTACAAGAGGAGGCATGGTCAGTCCTGCCTTTCGAACGTGGCCGTCGATCGGAAGGACTCATGCTGATGTGTTCACGCTGTCGTCGGTGCCCAGCAGTTGGCACCGGCGCAGTAAGGCCGGTCACGCCTTTTGACGGGCGTCCTGCTCGATGGCCTGAATGTCGTGGATCAGTAGCCCACCGCCGGCTTCTGTGGACAACCATCCCTGCTCCCTCCACGGCTTGATGGCTGAACCCACGGCGTTTCGGGACGCCCCAATCATCTGAGAGAGCTCTGCCTGCGTGAGGCGAACAATTAGTGCACGCGAGTTCCGCGATCCTGCTTGCACGAGTCGGGAGAGGGCCCCGGCGAGACGAAGTGGTACGTCCGCGGTGGCGAACTCCAGTCGTACTGCCTCGGACTCCCTGACGCGGGTGATCGCGTGGCGCAGCAGCGAGGTCAGCAAACCATGCTGCTCTACAAAGAGGAGGAAGTCCGAGGCGGGGATAAGATGAATACGGCAGCTCTCGGCGGCGATTACCGTGGCGGATCGGGGCTTCTCGTCCAGAACGGCAAGTTCGCCGAGCAGCTCCCCTGACCCCCGGACGGCGAGCAACGTGCGCTCACCGCCTGCGCCGGTCAAGGTGATGAGAGTCGACCCCGAGTCCAGCAAGATCACATGGGTCGCTGGATCCCCTTGACGCAGGAGCACGCTGCGGGCGGGGCGGAGATGAGCCCGAGAAAGAGCGAGCATTCCGGACCAGAGTTGCTCACCGATGAGTGCGCGGTGCGGCTGGTACATGACCCCCCATGGCTACGTAGCTCAAAGTAATGCCTAATTGTCAGAGAGTGAACGGGGTGATCAATAGAGCCGATCCAGCCACACCGTGGGCGACCACTATGAGATCCACAGACAGCCTGATGAGTCGGTACTTACGTCGCGCTAAGGTGCGCAGCATGCCCAAACGCTCCGCCTCGGCGAGTAGTTGTTCCTCCTCGTTGGTCGACTGGACCCGTCGGAGGGCGCTCCGGCCGTCGTCGAAACGTCCTTCTCCTTGCTGTGGCTGGTCGCACCGCCAGGCGAGTACCGGGCGTAAGGCCAACAAGGCGGCAATGACCGCGGCCATGAGCGATAGAGAGAGCACTCCGAGTGGGAGGAGCAGCGGCCATCCGGCCCGGTGTGCGTTGTCCGACAGGACAAAGGCGGTTGCAGCTGCAAGGAGACCCCCGGCCACCCCGAAGAGCGCGGCCGCTTTGGTGTCTGCCCGCTGTACTTCGACGAACATCTCTGCGGAACGGAGCCTGAGTGTGCCCAGGCTTATTGCTGGCAGTTGCAGGGTGCTGTTGTGTCCCGAGTGCACAGTGCCTCCAACAACGAGAACGGTGGTGGTGCACTCACTGTGTCTCTGGTGATGAACTGGTGGTGCACAGAACCTGGCTCCTTGTATGAGCGGCGAGCCACATGCACTTCGACCGACGCTATCCGCCATGCGGTTGGCAGGTTCGCAGTCGGCAGCTGACGGAACGCTATCCCGTAGCCCGCCCTGCCCCGTCAACCGTCGCGGCCCACCGTGCGGGTGAGAGAGCCGTCCGGAGACTGTGGCCGTGCGGGTGTTCCAGGACGTGGTTGCGCGGGGGCGGCGCGTACGGCAGGGGTGCGGCCGGTTGTCGCGGTGCGCCGTTGGGCGCCGTGGGCGGTGGTCATGAGGTGGCGCAGGCGGAGGCCGTCGGGGGCGACGGCGGTGACGAGTGCGGCAGGACCTGCCAGCGGGGTGAGGATGGCTTGCCCGTCTCCGTCAACGAGGACCTGGATTTCGGGTGGCTCTTTTTCGAAGGAGGGATCGACGAGGAGGATCTGTCCGGTTGCCCGGTGATGGGCGAGGACTGCGGGACTGTCCCAGCCCGGTGCGCCGGGGCCGTACTCGGCCTGCTGGTCCAGAAGTACGTGCCCTGCGCGCCGGACGGTTAGCCGGGTGATCACGTGACCTGGCTGTTCGCCTGTGCGTCCCAGGACCTGTTCTTCGCGCAGGACCAGCCGTGCGGTGGGGGCGAGGTCGACGGTCCATGTCTGGTGCAGGTTGCTGTCGGCGGCGCAGATCAGTGGTTTGGGCTGCCAGTGGAGTTCCGCGTGGTCCGCCACGGTCAGGTGGATGTCGTAGGTGGCGTGCGCGGTGGTGGGGCCTTTGAGGGCGAGAGATGCGGCGGCGGAGGTGATGTGCAGTCGCGCGTGTGGCTGGGCGGTGGCTTCGATGCGCAGTCGGTCGCCGCCGAGGGGGGCGCTCATCGCGCCGACGATGCACACGCGGGCCTCAGTGCCGCGGGAGCGCAGGCGCCGGAATTCGAAGGGGCCGTCGCCATCGAGGACGGGCAGGGTGGTGGTATGGCCTCGGGCGGTCGCGGTGATGCGGGCCGTGGCCCGTACTCCGGCGGCAGGTGTGCCGTCGTGCGTTGCCCGGGTGTGTTCGGCGGCGAGGGTCATGCGGGGCCCGCAGCCCAGTCGGCAAGGCGCTCACGAATCCAGTCGGCGACCGCTTCGACCCCGTTCTCCTTCTTGAGGCAGGTGAAGGCGACGGGGAGGTCCCCTCGTTGGGCCTTGGCGTCCTGGGCCATGGCGTCGAGATCGGACCCGACGTGAGGTGCGAGGTCGGTTTTGTTGATGACGAGGAGGTCGGCGGTGGTGACGCCGGGGCCTCCCTTGCGGGGAATGTCGTCGCCGCCGGCCACGTCGATCACGAAGATCTGACTGTCCACCAGTCCTTTGGAGAAGGTCGCGGTGAGGTTGTCGCCGCCGGATTCTACCAGGATCAGGTCGAGGGAGCCGACCTCCTCCTCCAGGTCCTCGACTGCTTCGAGATTGGCGGAGATGTCGTCGCGGATGGCGGTGTGCGGGCAGGCGCCGGTTTCGACGGCCTGAATCCGCTCGGGCGGCAGGATCGCCTCCCGGAGCAGGAAATCGGCGTCCTCGCGGGTGTAGATGTCATTGGTGACCACCGCGATGGACACCTCGGTGCGCAGCGCCCGGCACAGGGCGGCGACGGTGGCGGTCTTCCCCGAGCCGACCGGCCCGCCCAGGCCGATGCGCAGGGCGCGCCGGGTGCCCTCGGGGCGCTGGGGTCCGGCAGCACTGTAGGTGTGCCGGTGGGGGAAACGCTCGTCGAGTTCGTGGTCGAGGTGCATACGGACTCCTTGCGTCGTGTCTCGTGGCGTACGGGCTGGAAGTCAGGAGGCGAAGAGGCGCACGGGCCAGGCGGCGTGCTGCTGTGCGGTGATGTCGAGCAGCGCGGCGGAAGCCGCGGGCAGTGCGTCGATGCCCTCTTCGGAAAGGCGTTCGGCTGCCGTGGTGGCGAGTGAGGCGATCCGGTCGAGGTCCGGGGCCAGACGGGCCAGGACCGCGGTGGCGTCGAACGGGTCCAGGCTCAGCAGCCGCACCGTCGCCGTGGTCGGCCCACTGACGCTTTCGTACGCGGCCGCATGGGCGGGGTCCAACGGGGTCAGTCCGGCCGACCGGGCGGCGAGGCCCAGGACCACCGGCTGGTGGGCGCCCCTGGGCCGGGCGGCGGCGAGTGCGTCGAGTTCGGGTGACGGCCAGGTGGCGCGCGCCGCCCGCATCATCTGCCGACCCAGCTTGCGGGCGGTGGTGCGCAGCGCCAGTACGGGGGTGCGGGCGTCGGCGGCCCGGTCCAGGGCCAGCGGGTCGTGTCCTGCGGCAGCCGCGGCGGCCAGCGCCGCCGCGACGAGACCCGCGCTGTGCAGTCGGCCCCGGCAGAAGGATTCCAGCGAGCCGGCGTCCGTGATCCGCCCCGCTGCCACGGCGGCTTCGGCCCCGCCGGAGTGCGCATGACCTCCGGCGGGAAACCGGCCGTCGGCCAGGATGAGCAGCGCAGCACGGTTCATCGTTCGTTCCTCTTCGTCGTCGCTCAGGTCACGCGGGCGGCCGGGGTGGCGGTCAGAAGAGGAAGTAACGCTGCGCCATGGGGAGTTCGGTGACGTAGGCGCGGTCGACGATCTGACCCTCGACGAAGGTCGTAACGTCCGTCACTTTCGCTCCGCCGACGATGACTTCGTAGGTGTCGGGGTCGATCCGGACGTGAGGGGTGGCGTTGTTCTCCTTCATGTCGGCCTTCTTGACCGGACGTGTGTCGGTGATGGCCCTGAACTGTTTGGCCAGCTTGCGGCCCTTGGCGATACCACTCCTGATGGCCCGTTCGGTGACGAAGTTGTAGGAGAGGGAGCCGGGGGCCAGGCCGGTGGCTCCCCACATGGGGCGGGGCAGGACAGGCTGAGGGGTGGGGATGGACGCGTTGGCGTCGCCCACCTGCGCGTAGGCGATCTGCCCGCCCTTGATGACCAGGTGCGGCTTGACTCCGAAGAACTTCGGTTCCCACAGCACCAGGTCGGCGAGCTTTCCGGTCTCCACCGAACCGACCACCGCGTCGATGCCCTGGGCGAGGGCGGGGTTGATGGTGTACTTCGCCACATACCGGCGGGCGCGCCGGTTGTCCGCCACCGGCGTTTCGGCCTCCGGTGTGGTGTCCGCGGACGCTTGGCCCTCTACCTTCTTGTCCTTCGGGTTTGGGGGCGGCGGATCGAGGGGCTGATCTTCCTTAAGAAAGCCGCGCCGGACCTTCATGACGTGCGCGGTCTGCCAGGTCCGCATGATCATCTCGCCGATGCGGCCCATGGCCTGCGCGTCCGAGGACATGATCGAGATGGCGCCGAGGTCGTGGAGGATGTCCTCGGCGGCCATCGTGGAGGGCCTGATCCGGGAGTCCGCGAAGGCCAGGTCCTCCTCCACCTTCGGGTTGAGGTGATGGCAGACCATCACCATGTCGAAGTGCTCCTTGACCGTGTTGACGGTCAGCGGCCGGGTGGGGTTGGTAGAGGCGGGCAGCACGTTGGGCTCGCTCACCATCCGGATCATGTCCGGGGCGTGGCCGCCGCCGGCCCCTTCAACGTGGAAGATGTGGATGGAGCGGCCGTCGATGGCGTCGATGGTGTCCTGGACGAACCCTGCCTCGTTCAGCGAGTCGGCGTGCAGGGCGAGTTGCACCCCGGTCTCCTTGCAGACCTCCAGGCACTTCCTGATGACGGCCGGGGTCGCCCCCCAGTCCTCGTGGATCTTCAGTCCGATGACGCCGGCGTCCACCTGGTCGAGCATGGACTCCTTCGACATGGTGGCACCCTTGCCGAGCAGACCGATGTTCACCGGGAACCCGTCGAGCGCCTCGAACATGCGGTCGATGTGCCAGGAGCCCGGGGTGACGGTGGTGGCGGTGCTGCCCTCGGCGGGACCCGTTCCGCCGCCGATGAGGGTGGTGACACCCGCGGCCAGTGCCTCGTCCACCTGGTCGGGGCAGATGAAGTGGACGTGCGTGTCGATTCCGCCGGCGGTGAGGATCCGGCCCTTGCCCGCGATGACCTCGGTGTCCGGTCCGATGACGAAGTCCGTGGGCCTGGGGCCGATACCGTTGTGAGGGGTGCCCTCCTCGTGCAGGGGGTCCATCGTCTCGGGGTTGTACGCCTTGCCCAGCGCGACGATGCTCCCGCCCCGGATGGCGACGTCCGCCTTGACGACGCCCCAGTGGTCCAGGACCACCACACCGGTGATGACCGTGTCCGGGGGCACCGGGTGTGCGTCGGCGACAGGCTTCCCCGGCTTGGCCCTGCCCGGATCGCGCGGCACGACGGACTGCCCCATCGACTCGCGGATCACCTTGCCGCCCCCGAAAACCATTTCATTGCCGCTGCGCCCGGGGCCCCCGGACCAGTCGTCCTCGATCTTGATCCGCAGCGCGGTGTCGGCCAGCCGGATGCAGTCCCGGGTCGTCGGGCCGAACCGGTCCGCGTAGGCGGCGCGGGTCAACGGGTCGGAAGGTTTCGGATCGTCCTGGCAGCACGAACAATCGGGGCACTGTGCCATGGAATTCACGCCTTCTCCTTGCCGAACGAACCCTTGACGTTGTCGAGCGAGCCCTTGACCTTCTCCGGCAGGCCGTTGACCTTGTCGCGCAGACCGTGGACCACACGCTCACCCTCGATGGGCACCAGCTCGACCTCTTCGGTGATGCCGGGCTCGAAACGCACAGAGCTGCCGGCGGGCACGTTCAGCCGCCGCCCCCACGCCTTTTTACGGGGGAACCGCAGCCCGTCGTTGGCTTCAGCGAAGTGATAGTGGGAACCGACCTGGATCGGGCGGTCGCTCGGGTTGGTGACGGTCAGCTTCGTCACCTGGTTCAGCTGCCTGTGGCGCTCGTTGAAGATGACGACCTCGTCGCCCTTCCGCGGCGAGAAGTCCACCTTGCCCGGGGAGACGATCGGCTCCTCGCCCTCGCCCGCCTCGGGGAACGGGCTGTGAATGGTGACCAGCTTGGTGCCGTCCGGGAACGTCGCTTCCACCTGCACGTTCTCGATCATCTCCGGGACGCCCTCCATGACCTCCTCCCGGGTCAGCACCTTGCGGCCGGAGGACATGAGCTCGGCCACGGTCCTGCCGTCCCTGGCCCCTTCGAGGACGTGGACGATCAACAGGGCCACCACCTCGGGGTAGTTAAGGCGCAGACCGCGGGCCCGACGCTTCTCTGCGACGTCCGCCGCCACGTGCATCATCAGGCGCTCTTGTTCATGAGGGGTCAGGTGCACAAGCCACTTCCCTGCATTCGCTCCCGCCCAGGACTCCTGCCCTGAGCCTTGAGCCGGGGACATGGCCACACGAGGCCACGGCCCGGACGAACCCTGCGCAGCCCCGCTCCTGCTGCCGCTGGACCAGCAAGGACCCCGCCCTGCATGCCCGGTCCGACTCAACGTGGAACCATCATGATCACGCCACCGATGCTGCGGCCATGGTGATGGGCACACGGCACCCAAATGAGTGATCAACGCGCCAATTGGGATTTGTTGCCGCTGTGTTGGGGTAACTCACGCCACGGACCGTCATCGTCCTCGACGAAAAGAATGACACCAGGCCCGCACGCGGCGAAGTCGCAACCCGGCCGCCGAACTCCCAGAAGGGAGCTGCAGGTCCGCCGATTGTCCTGCCGGCAGCCCCGGAGCACCGTGCCGAAGAGAACGACGTGGCAAGTACTTCGGCACGGACGGGATTCCTATTCGATCCGACTGTCGGCACACACGACTCAGGCGCGGCTCGTTCCGATGCCAGCGCCGGGCATCCGGAGGGACCATGCCCGGCCTTGCGCCCCTTCTGTCACCCGCCCCCACCCCATTCGTGGAGACGGCGGCAGACCCTCACCGGCCAGCACGGGCCGTGCGCTCGACCCGACCCCGGTCGCCTGCGAAATCGTCCAGGCCCTGCAAACGATGGTCACACGCACCGTCAGTGTCCTCGACCCGGCCGTGGTCACCGTGGCCCGCATCGCGGCCGGCACCACCACCAACATCATTCCCGAGACCGCGAGATCTCGGGAACCTTCCCCACCCTGTCCTCGGAGACCCGTACAGCGGTCCGCGAGGGCATCGCACGCGTCGCCCAAGGTGTTGCCTCAGCCCACGGAGCCACCGTCGAGACGAAGTTGGTCGGGAGCTACCCGCCTGTGGTCAACGACGCAGACTTCACCAACTTCGTCACCGCTTCGGCCGGCGCCCTGATCGGCCCGAACCGCGTCCACCACATGCCCGAAACCGGTCATGGGAGCGGAGGACTTCTCCTACGTACTCCAGCGGGTACCTGGCGCCATGGCCTCATTCGGCGCCTGCCCCGTGGACCTGAGCCTCACTCAGACTCCGGACAACCCTTCCGGCCAGGTCGTCTACGACGAGCAAGCCATGGCGATTGGCACCGCCCTGCACACCACGGTGGCCCTTGACTTCCTCAGCCGATGACCCCCGGGGGGGTGCCTCTATGTCCTTCGTCAAGGCGACCCTGCCGGGGTTGGGGTGATGTGGTCTTGCTGGGGTCATGCGGCGAGCTCGACGTCCGCGGGCGTGCGGGACTCGTAGAAGGTGCCGTCGCGGAGCATGGCGAACAGGACGCTGATGCGTTGGCGGGCGAGGCGGAGGAGCGCCTGGGTGTGGGTTTTGCCGCGGGCTCGTTGTTTGTCGTAGTAGGCGCGGGAGGCGGGATCGGCGTTTATGCAGGCGAAGGCGGAGAGGAACATGGCGCGTTTGAGCTGCCGGTTTCCGCCGCGGGGTGCGTGTTCGCCGTGGATCGAGGTTCCCGAGGTCTTCGTGGTCGGGGCGAGGCTGGCGTAGGAGGCGAGGTGGGCGGCGGTGGGGAAGCTGGTGCCGTCGCCGACGGTGGTCAGCAGGACTGCGGCGGTCCTGACGCCGACGCCGGGCATCGAGGTCAGGACCTGGGAAAGAGGGTGGGCCTCCAGCAGGGTGTTGATCTGGGCTTCCATCGCCCGGCGCTGGGTGTGGACGGCAGCGAGCGAGGCGGCCAGGGAGGGGACGACGATGTCGAGGGTGCCGGTGCCGGGGACGATGACGGTCTGTTCGTCGAGGGCGTCGAAGACGTCGTCGATCAGCCGCTGGGCCATGCGGGGGGCTTTCGGCCGGATCAGCTCCACGAGCCTGCGGCGGCCGGCCCTGCGCAGGGCGGCGGGGGAGCCGTAGCGTTCCAGGAGCCAGGTGACGGCATGGTGGTCGAGGCGGGGGCCCAGGACGCGTTCCAGGCTGGGGTGGAACTGGGTGAGCAGGCCGCGTATCCGGTTGGACGTGCGGGTGGCCTCGGCCGCGAGGTCCTGGTCGAAGCCGACGAGGACCGTGAGTTCAGCGGTGATCTCGTCGGTCAGCTCCAGGGACCGCAGGGTGTGCGGCATGGTGCGGGCGGCGTCCGCGATCACCGCGGCGTCCTTGGCGTCGGTCTTGGCCTCGCCGGGGTAGAGGTCGGCAATCCGCCGCATCGCCAAGCCGGGCAGGTAGGCGACACGCAGCCCGCGTCGCGGGCGACCGTCAGCGGCAGGGCCCCGATGGAGGCGGGCTGGTCCACGATCACCAGAACGGTGCCGAACTTCGCGGTCAGCTTGTCGAAAACGGCCCGCAGCTTGGGTTCGCTGTTGGGCAGCGGCTTGTCGAAGACCTTCTTGCCCGCGGGGGTCAGTCCGTGGCCGTGGTGGGCGGACTTGCCCACGTCCAGGCCCAGGAACACGCCGACGTTGTCGATCTCGAACATGCTGCCCTTCCAGCGGTGTTGACGGTGCCGGCCTCGGCTCGGGTGTCGTGCTCGCGCATCCACGTTATGCAGACCTGCCGCCCGCGAACTGCCCGCATTGCGCCGGGCCGGACGGTGGCCGGACCTCTGATCAGCGTCTCCGACGAACACCCCCGGACTCGGTGACACCACCCCCCAGGTCATGCCGTCGACAGGGGGACACAGTCATGCCGGGCCCGGAGGCCAGCGGCCCCATTGCAGGACCGCGAAAAAGATAACGGGGGGGCGGCCGATATGGATCCGGAAATCTGACGGGCAAACTGGTATCCAAGTGACCGAATTGGTTGCCATTTCCGCCCGACCCTCTTCGGTTGCGCCGCCCGCCGCAGCCACCGCACAGGACGCTCTGCTGCACGCCATCGGTGCCGAAGCACAGCGTGTTGCGGAGAAGTGACGAGGGACCTCGACGGCGTTGGTTGAGTGGGCCAGCGCGTACGCCTGGGTGGTTGGCGGGGGTTCCGCCACATCCCGTGGAACGCGGGCCGTGGGCGAAGCGCCCGGGCCGTTCCACACCCGTGTAGGCCCGGGGTTGCACGCCAAGCCTGTCTTTCGATGGTGATGAAGAGACGGCGGAGAGTGGGGGGCCACGTCACCCTCCGCCGTGGGTGTGAACCGACCCGGGTTTGATGGAGACATCGAAGACCCGGAAGGATGCCGATCATGGCTGCTCCCCGTAAGTACCCCGACGAATTGCGTGAACGCGCGACGCGTCTGGCCGTCGAGGCCCGCAAGGACCCGGCCGGCCGGGCTGGTGCGATCGAACGCATCGCCGACCAGCTGGACGTGCACCCCGAGGCTCTGCGGGGGTGGGTCAAGCGTGCCGAGACCGACGAGGGACTCGTGGCCGGGACCACCAGCGCCGAAGCCGCCCGAATCGCGGAGCTGGAGCGGGAGGTGAAGGAATTGCGGCGGGCGAACGCGATCCTGAAGTCCGCCTCGGCTTTCTTCGCGGCGGAGCTGGACCGCCCACTGCGATGAAGGTCGCCTACATCGACCAGTACAAGGACCGGTTCGGCGTCCAGCCGATCTGCGACGTCCTCGCCGAGACGGACGCGCCGATCGTGCCGAGCACCTACTACGCCGCCCACACCCGACCGCCGTCGGCCCGCAGCCGGCGCGACGAGCACCTCACCGAGAAGATCCGCCGCGTCCACACCGACAACTACGGCGTCTACGGAGCCCGCAAAGTCCATGCCGCCCTGGTCCGCGAAAACGTCACGGTGGCCCGCTGCACCGTCGAACGCCTCATGCGACAGGCCGGACTGCGCGGGGTGATCCGGGCGAAGAGCCCGCGTACCACCCGCCCCGCCCCCGAGACGGGCCGGCCCGCCGACCTGGTCGAGCGCCAGTTCACCGCCACCGCGCCGAACCAGCTGTGGGTTGCCGACATCACCTACGTCAAGACGTTCTCCGGCTGGGTCTACGCCGCCTTCGTCATCGATGTCTTCTCCCGCATGGTCGTCGGCTGGCAGGCGGCCACTTCCCTCTACACCGAACTCGCCCTGGACGCACTCGAGATGGCCATCTGGAGACGCCGCCGCACGGGTGGCGATCTGGCCGGCCTGATCCATCACTCCGACCGCGGCGTGCAATACCGTGCCATTCGCTACACCGAGCGCCTCGAAGAAGCCGACGCGGTGGCCTCGGTCGGATCTCGGGGCGATTCCTACGACAACGCCCTCGCGGAAGCGTTCAACAGCTTGTTCAAAGCAGAGCTGATCCGCAACCGCGGCCCCTGGACCGGCATCAACAACGTCGAGATCGCCGTCGCCGAGTACATCGACTGGTTCAACCAGCGAAGGCTCCACGGAGAACTCGGCCACGTCCCGCCCGCCGAGTTCGAAGCCCTCTACGCAACGAACGACGCCTCACTGAGCCCCTGAAACCCAACTATCCCACTGTCCACGAAACCCGGGGCTTGACATTTTACCCCACCTGCCCCCGACGCGACAGCTGCGACCGCACTGCAGCGGCTTAACAACGTCTTCGGAGGCACCTGTGTGCTCCTGGGCGGAATGCACGATGCAGCGACACGAGTCCCACCGCCTAGCCAGTTCGGCATCCGCATGCGGAAGGCCCGTAGCTGCGACTGCGGCCGACACCGAGCGGTGGGGGGCGAACGGTGAGTGTTCCCTTTCTGCGGCGTCTGCACGCCCAGCTGGCCGACAGAGCGCAGATCGCTTGGTTCGACCGCTGTTGTCCGGGCTGCAGCGCGCAACTTGATCCCGCCTCCCGAAATGACTATTGCGGTGAGATGTGCCTGCCTTCGAGCGGAAGCGTGATTCCGGTATTCGTCACCCGTACGCCCGCAGCTCGGATCAACGGCTTCCGCACCAGTGCTGCTTCTCGGGCCTTGCCGGGGGCCTACTTCGAAGACGTCGACCCCCTTGACGTCATCGAAGCAGCTGACTGGCTCTGTGCGTTGTGCGGCGGCGAGATCCCGGAAGACGTAGACCGCTTCGACCCACAGGCAGCAACCGTAGATCACCACATGCCCCTTGCCCTCGGTGGACACCATGTACGCGCCAACATGCGCGCAGCGCACCGCCGATGCAACCTCAGCAAGAACGCCTCGCACCCGAACGACTGGAACGCTTCTCCGTAAGAGGCGCGCTTCGAAGGCCGCAGCGCTAGCGACAGTCCCAGAGTTTGGGTACAGCGGGCAGGCCCGGACAGTGGAGAGCTTCACGAGTGGGACCCCTCCGGCTGTGCGGGTGGACGGCCGCGCATTTTGGGCAGCCAGTCGGCTCTGCCGGAACGGGGAGGAACGGGAGCCCTACCATGAGTAGCTGGCCTGGACGGCATGAGAGGCCCGTCCTCGGCGACGGGGGGCAGGCACAGCCCATCGCGTTCGCGGGCCTACTTGCGCGCCTTGCCAGTGGGGGCGCCAGAGCGGGTATTCAGGGGAATAGGTACTTCCGTCCTTAGAGCGCCTGGTGACCGTGCTTGTCCACGCGCAGATTACGTAGTACGGACACGGCCGGATGACCGGACGTGGGGCCGCGCTGCGCACAGCACCCGTGGACCTAGACCTCTGGACTCCGGCTTCCTCTGCGGAGAATGCGGAGCAATGAGGTCGTGACGATGCGTGTCGCGGGGTCGATGAATACACCAGCCTTGGAGGAGTACGACTGCACGGTGTGCGCCCTTGAGGGAGAGAGATGCTGGTGGCTATGACTCACTGCGTGTACCCGCAGGTGTGACGTTCGTATGGCTGCTGACGCTCCGCCGGTGATGTAGCACGGGTCGGCCCCGAGCCGGGTACGGACACCCGCGTGTCGTCGTTCTCGACGCCAGGAGACGCGCAGGATGCCCCCGTACCCCAACGACCTGAGGAGTTCCCCTTGCCCCGTACTCTGAAGCCGCCAGCCCCGACACGCGCGCGCAATCCGAAGAGCGCGGTCGAGGCGGTCCTTGATGCCGCGGCCACGCTGGCGCCTACGTCTGGGTACGTGAACGGCACGCACTACTCGGACTGGCACGTGGAGGCCACACCGGATCTGCTGCGTGCGCTGGCAGACCTGGCCCATCACCACAAGGAAGTCGAACTCGCCGACGTCCTCCGCCGGTTCAGTGGCCCCATGTGTTTGGAGCCGCTGTACGACGATCTGTCCGAGGACTGCTCCCCTCGTGGGTTCTGCGCCGCGATCGTGGAGCGCGAGGGGGAACCCTGTCCGAAGCACAGCCCGGAGAACGCGGATGCTCTGGGCCGCTGCATCTACCCCGACGAGACCAAATTGTGCCGGGACCCTCGTGTGCCCGGCAGGAAGCGGTGCGCACGCCACTTCGAGGTGTGCCTCGTGGTCAAGCGCGACGGCACGGTATGCGGGATGCAGCGTTGGGCTTGCAGATCATCAAGGTGTTGCTTCCCGACCTGTTCCTCGTTGATGTGGTATGCGCATCCCGGACGAGATCTGTGCCCAACTCGCCATGAAGTTCGCGGTGTTGTTTCCGCATCTGGATGAGCGGCAGCGACGGCTGCTGATGGCCGCAGAGGCCCGTGTTCTGGGACACGGCGGTGTTCGGGCCGTCGCGCGGGCGGCCTCGGTAAGTGAGACCACGGTCCGCAAAGGCGTGGTCGAGCTGGAGGCCGGCGAGGAGCCTTTGGGGCGGGTGCGGCGGCCGGGCGGAGGCCGCAAGAGGGTCACAGATCTCGATCCGGGACTGCGGCCGGCCCTCCTTGCGCTGGTCGAGCCGGACGAGCGAGGCGATCCCATGTCGCCCCTGCGGTGGACGGTGAAGTCGACTCGCACGCTGGCGCGGGAACTGGCCCGGACTGGGCACAAAGTCAGTGCGGACACTGTCGCAGACCTGCTGCGGGAGAAAGGCTTCAGTCTGCAGGCCAACGCCAAGACCATCGAGGGAAGCCAACATCCCGACCGAGATGCCCAGTTCCGCCATCTCAACGAGCAGGCTCGTGATCACCGGGACGCCGGTCAGCCGGTGATCAGCGTGGACACCAAGAAGAAGGAACTCGTCGGCGGGTGCAAGAACAACGGCCGCCAGTGGCGGCCTGCGGCTGATCCGATGCCGGTGAACGTCCATGACTTCGCCGACCCTCAGCTGGGCAAGGCCGTCCCGTACGGGATCTATGATCTCGCGACGAACACCGGCTGGGTCAACGTGGGCACCGATCACGACACCGCCGCGTTCGCGGTGGAATCGATCCGCCGCTGGTGGTGCGGCCAGGGCCGGGCCGCCTACCCGCAGGCGACGCGACTGCTCATCACCGCTGACGCGGGCGGCTCGAACGGCTACCGCACCCGGGCCTGGAAGCTCGAACTCGCCCGGCTCGCGACCGAAACAGGACTGAAGATCACCGTGTGCCACCTGCCGCCGGGCACATCGAAGTGGAACAAGATCGAGCACCGGCTCTTCTCGCACATCACCATGAACTGGCGCGGCCGTCCCCTGACCAGCCATGAAGTCATTGTCCAGTCCATCGCCGCGACCACCACCAGCACCGGACTGCGTGTCATGGCCGAGCTCGACACCAACGTCGACCCCACCGGAGTCCAGATCGGCGACGCGGAGATGGCGTCCCTGCCGCTGACCCGACACGCCTTCCACGGCGACTGGAACTATTCCCTGTACCCCCAGCCCTGCCCAGCCATCCCAGCACCCCGGGCTCCGCAGAAGCCGGCCCCGGAGTAGGACCACGCTCTCCTGTCCGACCCCGACCTGACCGGCATGCCCCGGCAGCAACTGAGCGATCTCACCGACACTTTGGCCCTCGATGGCGACGTCAAGCGGCCGCCCGCCCCGGCTCGCCTTCCCCCACCAGGTCCTGGCAGCCGTCCTTCACCTGCGGGTCGCCCTGGCCGCGGAACCCCTCGCCGTGCTGTTCGACAGCAGTCGGACCGCCATGCACCGCACCCTGCTGAAGATCAGGACGCTGCTCAAGGCGCACAGCATCGTCATCCCGCCGGCGGCCACCCCGCCCTCCGCCCTCACAGCCCTCCAGGATCGGGTTCGAGACCTGACCAGCGACGCCAGCAGCATGATCAAGACGACGTGTTAATGATCTGCAAGCCCTTAGCTTTTCGTTTAACCCTGCACGTCACTCGACCTGCTGATCTGCGGTTCTTTCCGGGACGGCGAGGGCGGCCGTTCTCCACGCTTCGAGATGTCGAGTCACGAAGCCCAAGAGAACGGCCGCTGCCCATGAGTCTCCCCTTCGATGTGTCCGCAGGCCAGGCGTTGGGGCTCTTGTCCCGCTTTCGGGTTGAGTTCTACGACTCCCTGTATGCCCGCGCGGACGCGCTCTTCGAGCTCACGGACGCCGTGTTGTGCGCGGACGGGCCGGTGAAGACCCTGGTCGAGTTGTCGCTTACGGCCGAGCACCGCCGTGGGCACGGCGCGATGTACGCGGCGCTCGACCGGGGCTGGGCCGAGCCGACACGGCTGCGCCGCGCGCTGGCCGGCCTGCCGCTGCCCAAGGCGGCCGACGGGCGGATCGTGCTGGCCGTCGATGTGTCCAACTGGCTGCGGCCCGACGCACCGACCAGCGATGAGCGGCTGTTCTGCCACGTATACGGACGCGGCGACCGCAGCTCGGACCAGTTCGTCCCCGGCTGGCCGTACTCCTTCGTGGCCGCCCTGGAAACGGGCCGCACCTCCTGGGTGGCCCTGCTGGACGCGGTGCGGCTTGGACCTGCCGACGACGCGACCGCGGTGACCGCTGCCCAGCTCCGCGAGGTCGTGGACCGGCTGCTCAATGCCGGGCACTGGCGGCCGGGCGACCCCGAGATCCTGATCATGATGGACTCCGGCTACGACGTCGCCTACCTCTCCCACGCCCTGGCCGACCTGCCCGTCATCCTGGTCGGACGCCTGCGCTCGGACCGCGTCATGCTCCGCGACTCCGGCCCCGCCCATTCCGGGCCCAAGGGTGGACGACCTCGCCGGCACGGAAGCGTGCTCACCCTGGCCAAGCCCGACACCTGGCACCAAAGCGAGGTCACCACCGAGACGGACACCACCCGCTACGGCAAGGCCGAGGCCAGGGTATGGGACCGGATGCACCCCCGACTCGGCAGACGCGGCCCCTGGCTGGAATACGCAGAAGCCGAACTGCCTATCCTGCACGGCACGTTGATCCGCCTCGAAGTCGAGTACCTGCCGGGAAACCGCACCCCGAAACCGGTCTGGCTGTGGTGCTCGACGACCGCCGCCACCAGTGCGGATGTGGACCGCTGGTGGCAGGCATTCCTCCGCAGATTCGACCTCGAGCACACCTTCCGGCTGATGAAGCAGACGCTCGGCTGGACCGCGCCGAAGGTCCGCCACGCGGACGCCGCCGATCTGTGGACCTGGCTCATCATCGCCGCCCACACCCAACTCCGCCTCGCCCGGCCCCTCGCCGAGGACCTCCGCCGCCCCTGGGAAAGGCCCGCCGAACCCCGCCGGCTCACCCCGGCTCGGGTCCGGCGAGGGTTTCGCAACGTCCGCGCGACCACCACTGGTCCAGCAGCCGCGCCGAAACCGTCCCGACCAGGACCGGGACGGCCACCCGGCTCGAAGAACAGGCACCGGGCGCGGCACCACGACGTCGGGAAGACCGTGAAGCGCGCAGAAACCCTCGCCGAACATACTCGGCTAAAACAGGAGGAACGTTAAAAATCAAGCTTAGGGCTCGCAGAAAATCAACATGCTGACTTGATCTCGGTGCGGTTGCTATTCGTGAGGAACGCGGTGACGTCGGCGGGTGTGCGGAACCTGGCTGTGGAGGGTCGAACGGTGCAGCCGTGGTTGGCGAGGAGGGGCTGGATTTGGTGGACGGCCCTGGTGGTGGTGCTGCCGTTGACGCCGAGGAGCTGGGCGATCAGGTCTCGTGTTCCGAGTTTGCTCAGGTAGAGAATGGTGGCCAGGACTCGGTCGGCGGTGGTCAGCTTGTCCTTGGCGCCGGCTCCACGAGCCCGGATACGGCCTCCTCCTCGCTGCTGTGACCGCTCGCGTTCACGGAGCTCATCGAGTTTCTGGGACAGCTCGTCGACGAGCTCATCCAGTGCCGTTTCGGTCATGCCGGTCAGTTCGGGGTTGCGCAGACCTCCGGCTCGGGACTGAGGCGGCGGGCCTCCGGCTGGCCGCGGGGCCTCGGCCGCGCCGACCGTGTAGCCCCGTTGTGAGTGGAGGGTGTAGTTCCAGTCGCCGTGGAAGCGGTGGCGGCGCATGGGTAGTGCGTCGATGTCTGTGTCGGTGACCTTGATGCCGGTGTCGTAGGTGCCCGGGTCAAGTTCCGCGTGGACTCTCAACCCAGTGTGGGTAGTGGTTGCCTTGATGCTGTTCACGATGGCGTCGTGGCTGGTCAGGGGCCTGCCACGCCAGTTCATGGAGATGTGGGAGAACAGCCGGTGCTCGATCTTGTTCCACTTTGAGGTGCCCGGCGGCATGTGGCAGACCGTGACTTCCAGGACCGTTTCGGCGGCCAGGGCGGCAAGTTCGGTCTTCCAGGCGCGCGTGCGGTATCCGTTGGAGCCGCCCGCGTCCGCGGTGATCAGCAGCCGGGCGGCCCGAGGGTAGTCGTGCCTGCCACGGGCTTGCCACCAGCGGCGGATCGAGGCAACAGCGAAGGCTGCCGTGTCGTGATCGGTGCCGACGATGACCCAGCCGGTGTTCGCGGCGACGTCGTAGATCCCGTAAGGGATCGCCTTGCCGGGTCCCTGCCGGTCCAGGAAGTCATGAGTTTTGACCTAAGCCGGAGCTCCCTTCGGCTCCCACTCACGGCCCCCGTTCTTGTAGAGGCCGACCAGTTCCTTCTTCTTGGTGTCCACGCTGATCACCGGGTCGCCGGCGCCCATGTGTTCCTTGGCCCGGTCGTTGATGTAGTGGAACTGGGCATCCCGGTTGGGATGCTGGGCGCCCTCGAGGGTCTTGGCGTTGGCCTGGAGGCTGAATCCCTCCTCCCTCAGAAGGTCGGCGACGGTATCCGCCGAGACACGGTGGCCCTGCCTGGCAAGCTCGTCGGCGAGCCTGCGGGTGGACTTCGTCGTCCATCGCAGCGGCGACATCGGATCCCCGCGCATGTCGGGCTCGACCAGCGCCAACAGCGCGGGCCACAGTTCTGGATCCACCTCGGCCGCCCGCTTGCGCCCGCCACCTGGGCTGCGGACCCGGCCCAGCGGTTCCGCCCCCGCCTCCAGCTCGTTCACACCCTTGCGGACTGTGGTCTCGCTGACCTGAGCGGCTCGGGCGACCGCCCGGATCCCGCCGTGGCCCAGGATCCTGGCCTCAGCCCCCATCAGCAGACGGCGCTGCCGCTCGTCCAAGTGTGGGAACAACACTGAGAACTTCAGGCCGAGTTGATCACTGACCTCGCCGGATATGCGCATATCACACCAACGAGCCGAACGGCGGGAAGCAACACCTTGATTCTCTGCGAGCCCTTACTGAGGAGCAGGTCAGAGGTCGCGTCGGTAGTGTCCCGTACGACCTCTCGTCATTCTTCCCGGGCGGCAGCCATTGCCGCCTCGCCGATCACTTCCGCCATGCGCTCTGCGAAGGAGCAGGACTCGCTCGGGCTCCAGCGGTCGGCAGGGTGCAGCAGCTGGGCGCCCGTGGCGTTCCGGGGGACGCTCAGGGCGAGGTCATGCCGTAGCCGTACCTGACCGCGTGGCTGCGGCGAGACCATGAGGTCGCCCAGCCGAACCGGCTCCTCGGGAGCGTTGAACTCCTCCACGCCGACATTGGTGACCGGGTCGTCCGCCGCGGGGAGCGTTCCCAGGGCCCGGGCGACATCGCGGTAAGGGACGTCTGCGTACCGCAGCGCCGCCAGTACGGCGTCGCGGCCCGCTTCGATGGCCTGGGCGGGGCCGGTCGTGGGAAGCGTCCGTACGGCCACGGGCACCACGTTGATCAGGCAGCCCATCAGGCCGGCCGTGCCAGGGGCGTCACGGAGCGCGACCGGGGAGGCGAGGACAGCGGTCTCCCCGCCGGTGGTACGGGCGAGGAGCAGGCCGAACAGTCCGGTCAGGCCCATGTAAGGGGTGGCCCCCGCCCGGCGGCACGCCCGGTCGAAGGCGGTCCACGTGCGCTGCGTGACGGGAAGGCTGACAGCGACTGCCAGCCGGTCGCCCGCCCGGTCGTCACGCCTCGGAAGGGTCGCCTGGTACGGGGCCTGGGACAGGAGGGCGGCGACATGCCGCGCCCGGCCGCTCTCCACCGCTGCGCGCTCCTGAGCCACCCGGTGGAGCAGCCACGCACGGTAGCCGTCTCCGTCCGGCGCGGCGGGCGGGACCGGGTTTCGCGACCGTGCGGAGTAGTGCGACAGTAGGCTGCGCAGCAGTACGCCGTGTGACCAGCCGTCGCTGATCAGGTGATGGACGACGAGGACCAGGACGTGCTCGTCGGCGTTCAGCCGCACCAGCCGGGCCCGCCAGAGGGGGCCCGCCTCCAGGTCGAAGGGTTCGGTGGCGGCCAGCGCGGCGAGGCGTTCCACCCGGGCTGCCACGGTCTTCGCATCGACGGCGCCGAGATCGCTGTACGCCAGCTCGGGGGCGGGGGCGTCGAAACTCTGCCAGGGCTCGCCGTCGATCTCCTTGACGCGGCAGCGCATCGCCTCGTGGGCCGTGCGCGCGTCGCCGAATGCCAGGCGCAACGCCTCCGTGTCAAAGGGGCCGTCGATGCGCAGGACCGCGGTGTCGTGGTAACCCGACACGCCCGGGCTCAACTGCTCGGCGAGCCAGATGCCCTGTTGGGTCGCGGTCAACGGCAGCCGTTCCGGCGCCCGGGTGCGTCGCTGGGCGCGCAGCGCCTCTACCAGCCTGGCCCGTCGGTCATCGAGACGCTGATTCAACGGCGGTTCCGTCCTCTTCGCAGGAAGCCGGGCGACGTCACCGTAGCAACGGGCGGACATCCTGAGGAGAGGGCCTCGCGTCGCCCCCGCCACCAGGGCATCATCGGTGACCGCCGCCCGTGCCCGGTCGGTGACGACCACCACGGACCCGAGGGGGAAGAGTGCCGCAGCCGTACGCATTCGAATTCGCGCTGGTCAGCGATGGTGATATGACGGAGAAGGAGTGGCGCGAACTGGCCCGCCGCGCCGAGAACCTCGGGTACGACGCACTGCTGATCAGCGATCACGTGGACCAGCGACTGGCCCCCGTGCCCGCGCTGGCGGCGGCCGCCGAGGTCACCAGTCGCCTCGTCATCGGGACGTACGTGCTCAACAACGACCTGCGGAACCCGCTCATGCTCGCCAGGGACGCGGCGACCCTGCACGGCCTGTCGGACGGGCGGTTCCAGCTGGGTCTCGGCGCCGGCTGGTACCGCGCCGACTACGAGCGGACGGGTATCGCCTTCGAGCCTGGCCGGGTGCGCTACGAGCGGCTGCGCGAGGCCGTCGCCCTCTGCCGGTCCCACCCGGCGGACGGTACGGCCGGCGAGGGGGAAGCGGCGGGCCGGCACGGGCGGCCGCCGCTGCTGCTCGGGGGGACCCGGCGGGAGATGCTGTCCCTGGCCGCGCGCGAGGCGGACATCGTGAGCGTCGTGCCCGCGCTGGGCCCCGACGGGCCCACGGACCTTGGCGACTCCTCTCCCGCCCGGCTGGACGAGAAGATCGCGTGGATCCGTGCGGCGGCCGCCGCACGGGAGCGGTCTCCCCGCCTCAACCAACTGGTGTGGGAGTGCTTCATCGCCCCGAGGCCCGGACCCGTGGAGGAGGCGCTCGCTCGGGCCGTCGGTCGTACACCGCAGGAGGTGCGCGAGCTTGCCTGCTTCCTCGTGGGCACCGCCGCGCAGGTCCGTGAGACCCTCTGGGCCCGGCGTGAACGATGGGGATTCGGCTATGTCACGGTGCCCGCCGCCAGGGCCGAGACGTTCGCCCCCGTCGTGGCGGGGCTCAAAGGACAGTGAGCCCATGGAGCCGGAGACCCGTCCGCCACGGGCGGACCGCATAACTACGGGCTAACCCGTCGTCCCTACGGTCGCGTCGAGACCTCGCCCGCGAGGGCGGTCCTTCTCGTCGACGACCCACGGGAGGCGCTGTGGCCGGTCATGCAGGCGAACCGGTCGGTGTGCGGATCGAGCCCTCCCCGGGCGAGGCGAAGCCGACGGACGACCGCCCCACGGCGGCGAGCGTCGCCGCCGTCTACCGCGAGGTCCTCGGCCTGGCCCACTGCGCCCACGACGACTCCTTCTTCCGCCTCGGCGGGGACTCCTTCCACGCCTCCCGCGCCCTGGCCGTCCTCGCGCGGCAGCACGGGGCACGCCTGCCGCTGGCCGAGATGTACCGCGACAGCACCCCCGCAGGCGTGGCGCGGAGCCTGCTCGCCCTGATCGCCCGGCCCCAGCCACGCCGCTCCATCACCTCGCTGGCCAGGCGCCGCCGTACCTGGTTCCCCCTCTCCCTGAGCCAGGAGAGCTTCTACGCCATGGACCGGTCCACCCGCGGAGCCGGGCTCTTCACCAACGTGGGCAGGCTCACCCTGCGCGGCGACATCGACCCGCGGGCACTGCGGGGCGCCCTCGCGGACACGGTGCGCAGACAGCCGGCCCTGCGCACCATCTTCGGGGACGACGGAGGCCGGCCCGCCCAGCGGTTCGCCGCACAGGACGCCCCCCTCATCGACGAGTGCGACCTGCGTACGGGGAACGGCGCGACGGCGCTCCGGCGGCGTATCCGGAAACAGCATCTGCGGGGTTTCGACCTGCACGCGGCACCACCGGTGAGGTTCGTCCTTGCCCGTACCGCCGACGACACGTGGACCCTGCTGACCGCCGTGCACCACGTCGTCTTCGACGGCATGTCCCAGTCACTGCTGCTCGACGAGATTTCCCGGGCGTACGCCTGTCGCCTCGGCGCCGCCAGCGAGACACCCGCGCCGGAGTTCACCTACGCCGACTTCGCGTACTGGCAGCGGGACACCCTGCGGGGCGAACGCGCGGAAGACCACCTGCGAGGGCTCGCGGAGGCGGTACGCCACAGCCCGGCGCCCTTGGTGGGCGACGGCTCGCCGGTGAAGGGGTACACCTCGCGCATCCGGCCCTTCATGGTGGACGACACCACGGTGCGACGGCTGCGCGAGCGGGTGGCCCGGCACGACACCACCCTCTTCGTCGGCCTCGTCGCCGCCGTACTGGAGTTCGCCGCCCGTCGCGCCGGGGGGGCGCGCCAACTGGTGGCCGTACAGGCCGCCAACCGGGCGTTGCCGGGGACGGCGGACGTCATCGGCTGTTTCTCCAACACCCTGTACGTGTCCGGTGATGCCCGGCCCATGGCGGACCCCGAGGAGCGACTCGTACAGACCCGCGCGGACGTCGCCCGCGCGCTGCGACACGAGGAGATGCCGCTCGACCACGCCCTCGGCCTGCTGGCCGAGCGGGGCATCGGGCGCGAGTGCCGGCCACAGATCGGCTTCACGCTGCAACCGCCCCGCCACCAGACCAGGGACCTGCCGGGCGGCGTGCTCGAAGCCGAGTACCTGCTGGAGAGCGGGGACACTGTGGACCCGACGAACTTCCCCTTCGTCCTTGAGCTCTTCGCGGAGCCCGGCGGACTGGCCGGGGTGTCCCACCACCGGCTCGCCGTCTGGCCCGAAGGAGCCTTCGAGGCGGCGGAGCGGCAGCTGGCAGCCAGCTTCGCCCACCTGGCCGGACCCGGACGATCATCCGCAGCAGAGAGGTAGACCAGTGCCCACATCGTTCTCCCGCATCCTCAACGAAGAGGACCTCGCCGAAGTGCGCAACCAGTACCTGCAGGCCCTTGAGGCACTGGAGGAGGAAGAGGACGAGGAGAGCCACCGCAACGGCGGCGACGGCCCGGCAACCGAGCAGAAGCGACAGGACTGAGGAGGAAGCGGACGATGGACTTCATCAAGGCCGACGACCCTGGAATCGGCAAGCGGCTGGGCCGGGACGGCGTCGTCCTCATCGACGGTCTGCTCGATCCGGACGAAGTCGCCGAGACACGGGCGCAGATGCTCCGCTACCAGCACGAAGTGCTCCCCGGAGTGCCGCGCGCCCACTACGAGTTCCACGAGGACGGCGTCCTTCGGAACATGACGGAGATGCAGCGCTACGACCCGTGGTTCCGCGAGTTCGGCACCAGCGAGCGGTTCAGCAAGCTGTTCGGCGGCGCCGTCGACTGGGAGCCGATACTCTTCTACCTGGAGACGTTCCCCAAGCGCCCCGGATGCCGTCCGCTCCGCATGCACCAGGAGCTCTTCGCCACGCCGATGGAGCCCGCGCAGTACCTGCACCTGTGGATCGCCCTCGACGACGTGACCAACGACAACTCCGGCATGGTCTTCTACCGGGGCAGCCACAAGCTGGGTCTCGCGCCGCACGTCTACCACTCCGACCAGCTGCCCGCGGTGGAGGACGAGTTGCTTGAGCGGCTGGCGCCGTACCGGATCGAACCGGACTTCCCCGCGGGCTCGGCCGCCCTCTTCGACGGCCGCACCATCCACGGCAGCAAGGCGAACGTCACGGGCCGGATGCGGCTGTCCCTCGTGGTGGCCGTGCGCGGTGTCGACACCGTCATCAGCGGGGACGACGACATCTTCTCCAGCGTCATCTCCCGTTTCGTCCGCGAGGAACTCGGCATCGAGAAGTGCGGAGTGGACGACACCCTGGCCGAACTCGGCGGGGACGAGGCGGTGGTGCGGCGTGTCCTCGCCCGGATCGAACGGGACTACGACATACGCCTCCCGGAGGAGGAGTTCGGGACGGGCACCAGCCCCCGCGTGCTGGCCACCCGGCTCATCGAGCTTACCGGCTGGGACGGGCTCAACAGCGCGACGGCATGACCCCCGCCCGCCGCCCGAGGGCGGCGGGCAACGCCGGCGTACCGCCGCACGACCCGACTCCCCTCGTACCGGCCCGGAGGCCCGTCATGTCCGCAGACCGCCCCGTCCCTCCCGTACCTCCGGGCCCGGAGCCCGTGCGCCGCGGCGGCAGGTACGTCCATGCCATCGAGAAGGAGATCGGGAACTGGAACCTGCTGCACGCGGAAGGGAACGTCATCGAGACCGGCATGGTGGTGCAGATCCTGGCACCCAGCGCCTACGTCGCCTTCCCCGACCTGCGGCACCACTGGAACCGCGACCTGCTCGCGGCAGAGCCAGAGATCGTCTCCACCGAACCGCAGACCATCGTCTACCGGATCAGGGAGGAGGCCGTCTGGAACGACGGCACGCCGCTGACCGCCGACGACTTCCTCTACACGTACCGCGTCCAGAACGGATTCGACAGCCCGGCCTGCAAGGTGTCCACGCACGCCGGGTACGAGCTCCTGGAATCGGTGACCGCCTCACCCGACGGACGGACCGTGACCGCCGTCTTCCGCAAGGGGGAGTACTTCCCCGACTGGCAAGCCATGTTCTCCTACCTCCACCCGGCCCACATTGCCGCACGCCACGGGGACCTGGAGACGCCGGAAGGGCTGGCCGCCGCCTTCGAGGCGTTCGCCGACCGGCCGCCGGCCTGGTCCGCGGGACCGTACATGATCGACGGCGGCGCCACGACGGCCCGGCGGATCGTCCTCGTCCCCAACCCGCACTGGTACGGGCGGGTACTGCCCGTCCTCGACGAGGTCGTCCTCGACGTGATCGACGACCAGGCCGACCTGCTGCCCGCCCTGCGCGGCCGCCGCATCGACGGGATGAACCCCCAGCCGGACGCCGACCTCGTCGCGGCGACGGCCGCACTGCCCGGCATCCGCCACACCGTGGGCAAGGGATTCGTCTGGGACCACCTCGACCTCAACGTCCGCACCCCGCACCTGCGCGACGCCGTGCTGCGCCGCGCCCTGTTCACCGCAGTTGACCGCGCCGCCCTCATCTCCGAGACCATCGGTCGCTTCGTCTCCGACGCGCGACCGCTGGACAGCCACAACTTCGTGCCCGGCATGCCGGACCACCGCGACGTCATCACCGGCACCGGCCAGGGCCAGGGCGACGCGACCCGCGCACGGCGCGAGCTCGTCGACGCTGGCTACACCCTCGCGGCCGACGGGCTGCGGACACCGGACGGTACCCCCGTACCCCCGCTGCGCCTGCGCTGCCTCGCCGGGAACCCGCTGCGGACACGCATCGCCGAACTGATCGCCGAACAGTGGAACCGTATCGGCGTACGCACCGACGTCGTCCCCATGTCGCAACTCGGCAGCGTCCTGGACAGGGGCGACTACGACGCCGTCCTCTTCGGGTGGAACGCCAACCCGGTACGGGTGGGGCCCGCACGCGACATGTGGGGAACGGGCGGCGGGATGAACTACGGCGGCTACTCCGATCCCGAGGTGGACCGGCTGATCGCCGAGGCCGGCAGGACTCTCGACCCGACCGAGGCGCACGCGCTGCTCAACCGCGCCGACGAGACGATGAGCCGGGACGCGTACGTGCTGCCGCTCTACCAGCGGCCCACCTTCCTGGCCGTCGCGTCGGAGTTCGCCAACGTCCGCGACAACCCGACCAACGGGCTGGTGATCCACAACATCGAGGAATGGGGAGTGCGGGCGACCGCACGGTGAGCGGGGCCGGGTGACCGGCCTCGGACCCGGCGTAACCGCAGGAGAACCGGGGCGTTTTAGCCTCGGGCCGCGCCTGGCCGCACCGGTGGGCGCGGGCGGCGGAAAGGAGTCGCAGGTGATGGAGGTCGGGACGGGCGCGGGAGCGCCGGCCGTTCGGCGTGTACGAGGGAAGACGCCCGTCGTCGTCCTGGCCGGGGACCTGCTGCGCACCGACCGCGCGAGCACCTTCGGGCTGGCGGCGCTGATCGCGTTGGGTGCGGTCCTGCCGGCCTCGCTCGCGGTGACGTCCGGCGTGCTCGCCGGCGCGCTGCTGGACTCCGGGCACCGGACCGCCCTGGCCGGGGAAGCCGTGGGCATGGCCGTGCTCCTGGCCGTGGTCTTCCTCCTGCTGCAGGTGGTGACGCCGGCGGCGCAGGCCGTCGCCGAGTCCCTGGGCCGGCGCCTGGACCGGTCGGTGTCCCGGCGCGTGATGACCGCGCTCGGCCGGCCGGCGGACATGGCACGGTTGGAGGCCCCCGAGACCACGGGGCTGGTCTCGGGCATCACCGGAGGATTCGCCGGAAGCTGCGCCCGGGACGCCGTGGTCGGCGTGGCCGGCATCGGCATCGTCCGCGGCGGAGCGGTCTGCGGCGCGCTGGTGCTCCTCGCCTACCGGTGGTGGGTCGCCGTGCTGCTGCTGGTCGCCTACGGGTACGCGATGGTCATCGTCTCCCGCAGCTACCAGGCGGCACTGGAGTCGGCCGAGGGCACTCCGGCGCTGATGCGCCGTGCGATGTACCTCAAGGACACGCTGTGCACGCCCGCCGCCGCCAAGGACGTGCGCACCTTCGGGCTCACGGACTGGCTGCTGGGCCGGTACACCGCCGAGTGGCGTGCGGCCATCGGACAGGCCCGCCGCGACCGTACCGGCGTCGGCCGAGTCAGCCTGCGCAGCGGCCTTGCCGTCCTGGCCGTCCAGGCTCTGACGTTCGTCCTGCTCGCCCGGGACATGATGGGCGGTGACCTGTCGATCGGCCGCTTCACCGCGTTCGCCGTGGCGAGCACCGGCCTCCTCGGGCTGAGCACCGTCACCCCGGACCTGCTGAACGTCGCGGTCGGCGGAACGATGCTCAGGGCCGTGGCCGAACTCGAGGAGGGGACCGGCGGGTGGGCGGGCCGGACCGGGTACGTGCCCGCCAGCTCCCTCGGCACGATCGTCTTCGAGGGGGTCGGCTTCCGCTACCCGGGGGCCGGCTCCTGGGTGCTGCGCGACCTCCACCTGACGATCCCGGCCGGTACGTCCCTGGCCGTCGTCGGTGTCAACGGCGCGGGAAAGACCACCCTCGTCAAGCTGCTCTGCGGCCTGTACCGGCCGACGGAGGGGCGCGTCCTGGTGGACGGGGTCGACCTGCGCGACGTCGACCCCGAGCAGTGGGCGCGGCGGTGCGCCGCCCTCTTCCAGGACTGGATCAGATGGAGCCTGCCGCTGCGCGACAACGTCGTGCTCGGCGCGCCCGAGCAGCCGGTGACCGACGAGGCGTTGGAGCGGACCGCCCACGCGGCCGGGCTGACGGAGGTCGTCGCCGGGCTGCCCGACGGGTGGTCGACCGTCCTCAGCCGGGAGTTCGGCGGCGTGGACCTGTCCGGTGGACAGTGGCAGCGCGTCGGACTCGCCCGCGCCCTGTGGGCACTCTCCGGCGGGGCCGGCGTCCTGCTCCTTGACGAGCCGTCCGCGGCGCTCGACGTACGGGGCGAGACCGAGCTGTACGACCAGCTGCTCTCCGCCGCCGCGGACAAGACGGTGGTCCTGATCTCCCACCGCTTCTCGACCGTCCGGCACGCCGACCGGATCGTCGTGCTCGACGGCGGTGCGGTCGTGGAACACGGGAGCCACTCCGCGCTCATGGCGGCGGACGGCCTCTACTCCCGCATGTTCCGTGTGCAGGCGGAGCGGTTCACGGCCGGAACGGAGATACGGTGATCCCCCTGCCCGGTCGGGCGCGCGGCCCCCTGCGCGCCTCCCTCGCCCTCTCCCTGGAAGCCGACCGCAGGGCGACGCTCCTCACCTTCCTCACCTTCGGAGTGCGGCCGACTGTCCTGATCCTCGTCTTCTACCTGGTCAAGGTCGTCGTCGACGCGGCCGTCGCCCATGACACGGCGACCCTCACCGCCGCCGTCGCCTGCATCGCCCTAGCCTGCGCGCTGGCCGTCGGCAGCGTCACGTACTCCATCGAACAGTCCGTCCGCATGATCGAGGGGACCGCGGCGGTCGCCGACCGGCGGCTGATGGCCCTCGCCGGCCGGCTGCCGGGCGTCTCGCACCTCGAAGACCCCGAGATCCGCGACCAGATCGAAGTCCTGCGCCAGGAACGCGTCCACCTCTCCGAGGGCGGGGACGCCCTCTCGCTGGTGCTCGGCGCGACGGTCCGCGCCCTGGTCACCGGCATCATCCTGGCGATGATCCAGCCGGTGCTGCTGCTGCTGCCGCTGCTCGCGGTGCCGCCCCTGCTGGCGACCCGGCGCGCTCAGCGGCGCCGCGACGAGGCGGTGGGCCGGGCGGCCGGCACGGCCCGACTGGCCCGCCACCTGTTCGCCGTGGGCAGCTCACCCGTGGCCGCCAAGGAACTGCGGCTGTCCGGTGCGGGACCGTGGCTGCGCGCCCGTCACGCGACGGCCGCCGAGGAGGCGGACCGTGCGGTGACGCGTATCGTGTGGAGCAACCTCGTCGCCACGACCGCCGCCTCGGCCTTGTTCGCGGTGGGCTACTGCGCGGCCCTCCTCCTGGTGCTCTACCGATTCCGCCAAGGGCAGGTGACCCTCGGCGACGTGGTGCTCACCTTGGCGCTCGTCACCTCCGTCAGCACCCAACTCAGCCAGGCCGTACAGTTCTTCGGCTTCCTCCTGCAGACCCTCTCCGCCTCACGTCGCCTGCTGTGGCTGGAGGAGTACGCACGCCGCGCGGCGCGGAACGGAGGCGGACCCGCGCCCGCACCCCGACTGACGGACGGCGTCCGGCTCGACGACGTGGGATTCCGCTACGCTGGCAGCGACACCCGGGTCCTTGAGGACGTCGACCTGTTTCTGCCCGCCGGCAGCGTTGTCGCCGTCGTCGGCGCCAACGGCGCCGGCAAGTCCACACTGATCAAGCTCCTCGCCGGGCTCCACCGGCCCACCAGCGGCAGGATCACCGTGGACGGCACCGACCTCGCGGCCGTCGACCCCGACGCCTGGCACCGTCGCACCAGCGCCTGCTTCCAGGACTTCAGCCGCCTGGAGTTCTCCGTGCGCCACAGCGTGGGCGCCGGCTCACTGCCACACACCGACGACGACGCGCGCGTCACCCGGGCAGTGGACCAGGGAGGGGCGGCGGACATCGTCGCTGGCCTGCCCGACGGCCTCGACACCCGGCTGGGGAGATCCTTCGACGACGGCGTAGACCTGTCTGGCGGCGAATGGCAGCGAGTCGCGCTCGCCCGCGCCCGGATGCGCCCCGCCCCGTGTCTGCTCGTCCTCGACGAACCCACCGCGGCCATCGACCCCTTAGCCGAGGAAGCCCTGCTGTCTGCCTACGTCGCGGCCGCCCGGCAGACCGTCGCGGAGGCCGGGGGCATCACGCTGTTCGCCACCCACCGCTTGTCCACCGCACGGCTCGCCGACCTGATCGTCGTCGTCGACCGAGGGAGGATCGCCCAACTCGGGGTCCACGACCAGCTGATGGCCCAGCACGACGGCATCTACCGCGACCTCTACGAGAGGCAGTCCCGTGCCTACACGTGACGACACCGACCACGGCCCCGCCGCCCGCACCGGCCAATGGTTCCCCGCCACGCCCGCCACCAGCGGCCTCGGCGCACGCCTGCTGTGCCTGCCCTACGCGGGAGGATCCCCCGTCATGTACCGGGCCTGGAACGAGGCGTTCGCCGACACGGCCGACGTCCTGCCGCTCTGCCTGCCGGGACGGGCCCACCGGTGGGGCGAGCCCCTGGAGCACGACCTGCGGCGCATCGCCGACGACATCGCCGAGGCCGCCGCCCCGCTCCAGGACGACCGGCCCCTGGCGCTGTTCGGATACAGCCTGGGAGCACTCCTGGCGTTCGAGGTGGCACGCGGCCTGGCCCGGCGCGGCCGCCCCCCACTGCTCCTCGTCGTCGCCGCGTGCGCACCGCCCCGGGAGTGCGAGGACCTGCCCCCCAAGCACACACTGCCGGACGAGGAGTTCATCGACCTGCTGCGGGACATGGGCGCCACACCCCAGGCTGTCCTGGACAGCGAGGAGATGACCGCCCTGCTGCTGCCCATGCTGCGGGCCGACTTCGCGCTCTCCGACCGCTACCGCTACCGGCCGGAGCCCCCGCTCCCCACCCCCATCGTCGCCCTGGCCGGGCGGCACGACCCCGAGGCGGGACCCGCGGTCATGGCGGGCTGGGCCCGCGAGACCCGACTGCCGTTGCGCAGGCTCGACCTGGACGGCGGCCACCTGTTCATCGAAGAGGATCGGCCGACCGTCGTCGCGCTGGTGCGCTCCCTCCTCCGTACCGCCCTGACGCACGAGAACCGTTGAACCCATGAGGGAAGAGGAGGGAGAGGCGCTGATGGATGCTGGCTTCTCGGCACCGGACCGACACGAACCGCGAAGCGCACCGGACCGGCACGACCCGCGAGGCGTGGCCGAGGTGGCCCGCCGGCTCTGGACGAGTCTCCTGCTGGTGCCCGCGGTCGACGACGACGCACACTTCTTCGCCCTCGGTGGCCACTCGATGCTCGCCACCCGGCTGATGTCCCGGCTGCGCAAGGCGTTTGACGCCGATCTGCCCGCCGGACTCGTCTTCGAGCACCCGGTCTTCGCCGACTTCGTGACCCACACCGTCGCCGCGCTGAGCGGCGACTGGCGGTCAGTCCCGGCGGCGCCCCGCCCCTCGGGCCGCGTCACAGGCCCCGTCTCCCCCCAGCAGGAGCGGCTGCTGCGCATCGAGAACGCCCTGGGGCCCAGCCCCGTCCACAACATCGTCGTCCCCCTCGAACTGGCCGCGCCCGTCGACGCGTCCCTCCTGCGGTCTGCGCTCCACACGCTGCTGACCCGCCACGGCGCGCTGCGCCTGGCGTTTCCCCCGGCCGACAAGGGCCGAGGACACCAGCAGGTGATCGTCCCGCCGTGGACGCCCGACGACGTCGAGCTCGTGGAGCACCCGCCCGTGGGAACGTCCGCCCGGACCGAGGACGCCGCCGTCCGCAAGGCAGTACGCCGGGCCCATCTGCTGCCGTTCGACCTCACACGGGGCAACCTTCTGCGCGCCCAGGTGTTCCGCCGCCGCCACGCGCCCGATCTGCTCGTGCTCCACTTGCACCACCTGGCCGTCGACGGCGTGTCCCAGACGGTTCTGCTGGACGACCTCGCCGAGGCGTACACGCACCTGACCGCCGCCGGCCGCGCCCCGCACACCGCCGGCGACGCGCTCACCCACATCGACTACGCCCTGGAGCGCGGCGCCGAGGCCGGATCCGGCGCCCACTGGAGGCGCGTGGTGCACGACCTCGCCGCCGACCTGGCCGTCCAGCCGGAGCCCGCCCCGCGCGGTGTGCGCTACGCACGCCTCAGTGCGGAACTGGACGCCTCCGAGCTGCGGGCGCTGACCGGCTGGGCGGGGGCCGAGGCCGCCACCGACTTCGTCGCTGTCACCGCGGCCGTCGCCGCGGCGCTCGCCGGTTCCTCGGGCCGTCGCCGCATCGGCATCGGCACACTGCTCGACAACCGCGCGCACGCGGCCCACGAGCGCACGGTCGGGCCGTTCGCGAACAGCACGCTGCTCGCCGTGCCCGTGCCCGACGGGGCCACCCCCCGCACCGTCGTCCTCGCGGCCCGGGATCAGCTCGCCGAGGCACGCCGGTGGGCCGACACGCCGCTGGACGCCCTCATCGGCCCGCCCTGCGCCGCGCTGGGCCTCCACCCCGACGACCTGGTCGACGCGGTCGTCGCCCTGGACCGGCCCTACCGTGCCCCCACGGGTTCCACTCTCGGTCTGGCGCCGCTGTACGACCACGGCGGACCACTGGTGCGACCGGCCCTCGGTCCGCGCCTGGCCGTCACCCTTCTCGTCCAGGACACCGGCGCCCTGCGGATCACCGTCGAATGCGCCGAGGACGCCGGGGACACCAGAGGTGACGAAGGCCGCACCCGGCGGCCGGAGGCTGTGCTGCGGGCGGTCAGGGACATGCTCCGGCTGTTCGCCGTGTCGCCCGACGCCGCCCTGCCGCAGCCGGTCGCCTCCTCGGTGGTGCCGCGATGACCGTCACCACCTGGCTGCGCGCGAAGGACGGCACCGTCCGCGTCACGTTCGACGCCCTGGACCGGCCCACCGTCCACGCGCCCACCTGGGAGGCCGCCGCTTTCGGCCTCGGGTGGGCGACCGCCCGCCACCGCCGCTCGCAGATGGACCTGCTGCGCCGCCGCAGCCACGGACGGCTCGCCGAGGTCCTGGGCCCAGGGGCGGTGCCGGACGACGTACGGCAGCGGACCCTGGGGCTGGCGCAGGTGGCCCGAGCCTGCTGGGAAGGGCTTCCCCCGTCGCAGCGGCGCACCCTGGAGGCGTACGCGGACGGTGTCGACGCAGCCCCACGGGGCGCGGACGACGAGCCGTGGGCCCCATCGGACTGCGTCGCGGTCGCCCAGCAGCTGCTGCGGGAACTGTCGTCCGACGGGCAGGACGTCCGCATGGTCGAGGTCATGCGGCGCACGCTCCCGCCGGCTGTCGTCGCGTTCCTGCTCGACGGGCGGGACGAGTTCGCCGTCGGCATCGACGGCACCGTGCCCGACCCCTGCCGGTCCGCGCCGCCCGTCGCCGACCTGATGTCCCTCATGGCCGAACCTCCCGGGCCGCCCGGCCCCCTAGTGGTGGCCGACCGGCGCCCCGTCGGCAGCAACGCGTGGGCGGTCACCCAGGGGGGCACCGCCGTCCTCGCCAACGACATGCACCTGGAACTGACCAGCCCGTCGCTGATGTACGCGGCACGGCTCGTCGTGCGGGACGTCACCGTCGAAGGTGTGACCGTGCCCGGCCTGCCCTCGCTCGTCTCCGGCACCAACGGCAGGGTCGCCTGGGGCTTCACCCGGCTGCCGGCCGACACGTGCGAGCTGCGCGAGCTGACCCCGGGCGACACCCTCGGCACCTACCGGTACGGCGACGCGGAGGAGCCGTACACCGTCCGGCGGGAGCGCATCGCCGTCCGGGGCGCCGACGACGTGGAGGTGGACGTCCACGACACCCCGTGGGGCCCGGTCGTCGACACGCTGTGCGGCAGGCCCCTGGCGCTGAGCGGCAACCTCACCGACCCCGCCGCGCTCGACTTCGCCCTCACCGGACTGTACGAGGTCACCGATGTCACCGAGGCCGCCGACCTGCTCAACGACTGCGGCATGCCGCCCCTGAACGTCCTCCTCGCGGACGAGTCGGGCGACATCGCATGGACGGTAACCGGCCGCTACCCACGGCGCGCGGGCGGCCCGCGCGGCTTCTCCAACCCCGTCCTCGACCCCTGGCCGACGCCCCGCCTGGCACCGCGCGAGCTGCCCCGGCTGCTGACACCGTCGAGCGGATACGTGGTCAGCTGCAACCACGCTGACGCGCTCGGCCGTACCGAGGCACTCGGCTGGAACTTCTTCCCCGGCACCCGCGCCCGCCGGGCTGCCGCGACGCTCGCCACCGCGGGACCGCACGACGAGGCCCGCTCCGCCGCGCTCCAACTCGACCTGGACGCCGACCTGTACACGTACTACCGGGACCTGGCGCTGCGTCACCTGCCCGAGCGCGGCCCCGCCGTACTGGGTGCCCTGCGCGAAGAGGTCCTGGCATGGCGGGGCACCTCGCATCACGACGAGTACGGCTTCGCTCTGCTCGTCGTCTTCAGGGAGCTGTTGCGGGAGGAGCTGTTCGCCGCCCTCACCCGCCCGTGCCGGAGGTACGACGAGACGTTCACCTACTGCTACAACGGACACGAAGGCCCCCTCAGACGTCTGCTTGACGCCCTCGCGCCGGGACTGGTCCCCGCCCCCTGGTCGGGACCCGCCGCGTTCGTCGTCGGCATGCTCGGCAGCGCCAGAGCACTGCTCACCCGCCGCGGCGGCTCCACGGAACCCGTCCGCTGGGGCAGCGTCAACCTCCTCGCGCCGACCCCGCTCGGGGTCCCGCCGGTCACCGCCCGCCCGGCGGCGCACGAGACCGGGCTCTCGGGCTGCCCCGAGAGCCTGCGGGTCACCCAGCCCGACTTCGGAGCGGCGATGCGCCTGGTCGTCGCCCCCGCCCGGCCCGCCGACGGACTGCTGACCCTCCCCGGCAGCCCGTCAGGGACGGGCCCCGAGGACCTGGAGCATGTCATCCGGTGGGTGGGTGGACGGACCCATCCCCTCCGGCCGCCCGGGAACGGGGACGGAGGCGCGGACGGGCACGGGGGCGGGAACGGAGACGCGGGGCACCGCCCTGAGCCGTCGCGCACCCCTGAGGGGAGGACCCTGTGAGCACACCGGCCCGACCGTCGTCCCGCACGCTGAGCGACGTCCTGAGCCGCGCGGCGGAACGGTTCGCCGAACGCCCGGCGCTGATCGCGCCACCCGTCCGTCTCACGTACGACGAACTCGACCGCTGCGTCGACGCGCTCGCCGCCCGGATCCGCGCGGCCGGGGTACGGCCCGGCGACCGGGTCGGCCTGAGCGTGGCACGCGGCCCCCTGGCGCTGGTGGCGTCCGCCGCCCTGATGCGGGCCGGCTGTGCCTATGTGCCGCTCGACGCCCGGCACCCCTCCCGACGGCTGCGCCACATCGTCGGCAACGCCGGCCTCGAAGTGGCTGTCTGCGACGCGACGGGCCGGTCCACCCCCGAGGTCGCGGCGCTGAGCACGCTGTACGTCGACGGCGACGACCTGGCTCGCCGGCCCCGTACCGGCGGGTCCGGCGACGTGGGGCCCGGGCCGGGCTCCGTCGCGTACGTGATGTACACGTCCGGGTCCACCGGAGTGCCCAAGGGCGTGGCGGTGACCCACGCCAACGTCCTCGCGATGCTGGAGGACGCCCTGCCGCTGTTCGACTTCGCCGGACACGAGGTGTGGCCCCTGCAGCACGCCCACGGGTTCGACGTCAGTGTCTGGGAGATGTGGGCAGCCGTGGCGGTGGGTGCCACCCTGGTCGCCGTCCCGGACCCCGCTCAGTCGGATCCCGGGGCCCTGGCCGAACTGCTCCTGCGCCATCGCGCGACGCGGCTGCACATCGTGCCCAGCGTCTTCCACCACCTTGCCGAGGTCGTCGAGGAGGACGCGGTACGACTGCCGCTGCGCAGCGTCACCTTCTGCGGCGAGACGCTCAACTACCAGGCGATCCACACCTGGGAGCGGGCCCAACCAGGACCGGGGCCCGTCTGGTGCAACGTCTACGGCATCACCGAGACCACGGTCTACAACACGTTCAAACGGCTGACCCCCGACGAGGTGGCCCGCGCGGCACCGGCGACCCCCATCGGCGGGGCCTACCTCCACAGCCCCGCCGTGGTCCTGGACGAGGAACTGCGGCCGGTCGCCCCGGGCCGGACCGGTGAGATCCTCATCGGCGGCCGGCAGGTGGCCCTCGGCTACGTTGGCAACCCCGAGCTCACCGCCGAGCGTTTCGTCTCCCTCCCCGGTAGGACCGGCCGCTGGTACCGCACCGGAGACCTCGCCTGCGCCGATGCGGCAGGGCTCCTCCACTACGTCGGCCGCAAGGACGACCAGGTCAAGATCCGCGGCTTCCGCATCGAACTGGGCGAGATCGACCACGCACTGCGGGCGGTGCCCTGGATCGGCGACGCGGCCGCCGTCGTGCAGAGCACGGCCCGCGGCGAGCCCGTCCTCACCGCCTGTGTCGTGACGGAACACACCGACGGGCTCCTGGAGCGGTTGTGCCGGGAACTCGCCCCCGTCCTGCCGGAACACATGCTGCCCCGCCGCGTCGTACGCCGGGACCGGCTGCCGCTGAACACCAACGGCAAGACGGACCGGCGGGCCCTGGCCGAAGACCTTTCCCGAAGGAACTGACGATGCACGAGAACGCCCCACTGTCGTTCGGTCAGGAAGCGCTCTGGCTCGCCGAGGAACTCGTCCCGGGCCTCTCGGCGTACGTGATGCTCGCCGGCTGGGAGCTGACCGGCCCTCTCGACCCGGACACCCTGGAGCACGCCCTGGACGCGGTCGTCGACCGGCACGAGCTGCTGCGTTCCGCTCTGGCCCCGGTGGACGGGCGGCCCGTGCAGGCCGTTCGGAACTCCGCCCCGCTCGCGCTGCGCCGCGTCGACCTCCGGGACCGGACGCGGGAGGACCAGGACGCCGTCGCCGCCGACCTCATCGGCCTGCTGGCGCGGCCGTTCGACCTTGCGACACCGCCCCTGCTGCACGGCGTGCTGTTCCGGCGCGCTGCGGAGCGCTACACCCTGGCCGTGGTGACCCACCACATCGTCTGGGACGGTGGCTCGGACGTCCTGTTCCGGCGGGAGCTGTCCGAACTGTACGCCGCGAAGGTCGAGGGCAGGGAGCCGAAGCTTCCCGAACTGACGGCACAGTACGCGGACTACGCATGGTGGCAGCGCGAGGAGGCGGCGACAGCCCTGGACTCCGCCGTCGACCACTGGGCGCGGCGGCTGCGCGGTCTGCGGGCACCCGAGCTGCCCACCGACCGGCCGAGGCCCGCCCTGCGCCGGTTCACCGCCGAGTTCTTCCGCGTCTCGATCCCGGCAGACCTCTCCCGCGGCGTGGCAGACCTGGCGCGCACGGCCTCGGTCACCCCGTTCGCGGTGTTCCTCGCGGTCTTCGACGTGCTCCTCGCGCGGTGGACCGGTGAGCCGCGGGTCGTGGTGGGCACTCCCGTCTCAGGCCGGGACGAGCCAGAACTGGAGAACCTGCTGGGCTACTTCGTCAACTCCGTCGTCCTCGTGGCTGACTGCGCCCCCGACCAGACGCTCACCGCGCTGCTCGGCAGCGTCCGGGAGGAGCTCGCTGCCGCGTTCGCGCACGGGAACGCGCCCTTCCACCATGTGGTCGACCGCGTCAACCCGCCCCGTGACAGCGGCCGTCATCCGCTCTACCAGGTCGCCTTCCAGCTCGTCCCCGAGAGCGAGCCCCTGAACCTCCAGGGCGTGGAGGTGACGGAGGTGAGCGACCAGCTGCTGCCCCGGGACGGGGTCACCACCGAGTTCGACCTCTTGGCGGAGGTACGGGAAGCGGCGGACGGTGGCCACGTCCTCAGCCTGCGCTACGCCACCGAGCTGTTCGACGGCGACACCGCGGCCGGCGTCGCGCGGGCGTACGTCGAGCTGCTTGCCGCCGCCGTCGCCCACCCCGATGCCCCCCTCGCGCGGCTCGCGGAGGCGATGACGTCCCTTCCGGCCGCGCGGGCGGCGTGGCCCGCCGGGGACACGGCGGCGGGGCCGGCCCGGGAGGCGCGGACCGAGGGCGCACCTGCCGCTTCCCGTACGGAGCTGCACGTGCGCATAGCGGAGGTGTGGGCCCGCGTCCTCGGCCTGCCCGAAGTCGACTGCGCAGCCAACTTCTTCGCGATCGGCGGAAGTTCACTGCTCGGAGCGCAGTTGGTCCGCCGGCTCCGCGTGGAGCTCGGTCTTGACCTCACACTGATCGACCTATTCGAGAGCGAATCGGTGGACGGCCTCGTGGAATTCCTGAGCGACGCCTCCGCATCCCTCCCGCCCGTGTCCGCCGCGCGTCCGGTTCTGGAGCGCAGGATCCGGCCGGATCTCGCTCCGTTGTCTTTCGGTCAGCGGCGTCTGTGGTTTTTGCAGCAGGTGGAGGGGGTGGGGTCGGCTTACAACATTCCGGTGTGTCTGCGGTTGCGGGGTGGGGTGGATGTGGGGGCGTTGCGGGGGGCGTTGGGTGATGTGGCGGGGCGGCATGAGGTGTTGCGGACGGTGGTGGAGGTGGTGGATGGGGAGCCGTGTCAGCGGGTTCTGGGGGTGGGGGTTGTTCCGGTTCTGAGTGTGCGTTCGTGTGGTGTGGGTGAGTTGGCGGGTTTGGTGGGGGAGGCGGCGGGTTGGGTTTTTGATCTGTCGGTGGATGTGCCGGTGCGGGGGTGGTTGTTCGATGTGGGTGGGGGTGAGTGGGTTTTTGTTCTTGTGGTTCATCATATTGCGGCTGATGGGTGGTCGTTGGGGCCGTTGTTGCGGGATGTGGCGTTTGCTTATGGGGTGAGGTGTGCGGGGGGTGTGCCGGTGTGGGAGGAGGAGTTGCCGGTGCAGTATGGGGATTTTGCTTTGTGGCAGGGTGAGTTGTTGGGTGGGGTGGGGGATCCGGGGAGTTTGGTGTCGGGTCAGTTGGGTTATTGGCGGGGGGTTTTGGAGGGGGTTCCTGAGGAGTTGGTGTTGCCGGTCGATCGGGGTCGGCCGGTGGTGGGGAGTTTTTTGGGTGGGTCGGTGGGGGTGGTGGTGGATGCGGGGGTTCATCGGGGTGTTATGGGGTTGGGGCGGGAGGGCGGGGCGAGTGTGTTCATGGTTTTGCAGGCAGGGTTGGGGGTGTTGTTGTCGAGGTTGGGTGCGGGGGTGGATATTCCGTTGGGGTGTCCGGTGGTGGGGCGTTCGGATGAGGGGTTGGAGGATCTTGTCGGTTTCTTTGTCAATACGTTGGTGATGCGGCTTGATGTGTCGGGGGATCCGAGTTTTCGGGAGTTGTTGGGGCGGGTTCGGGAGGTGAATCTGGGGGCGTTAGCGCATCAGGACGTGCCGTTCGATCTGTTGGTGGAGGAGTTGAATCCGCCCCGGTCGGCCTCCCGCAACCCCCTCTTCCAGGTCATGGCCGTCTTTCAGGACATGTCCACGGACCTGCCCTCCTTCGCCGGCCTCGAAGCCGCGCCAGAACCCGTCCCCACCGACCGTTCCAAGGTCGACCTGCTCTTCGACTTCAGCGAGCGCACGGACCCGGACGGCGAGCCCGCCGGAATCACCGGGGTGATCGACTACAGCGCCGACCTGTTCGACGAGACGACCGTCCGCCGCATGGCCGACCGGTTCGCCCGCGTACTGGAGCGGCTCGTCGCGGAACCGGACCTCCCGATCAGCCGGATCGAGCTGCTGGACACCGACGAGCGCGCGACCCTGAGCCGCTGGTCACACGGCTCCGCGGCGGACCAGGATGGGCCGGAGCCCCGGACACTGATCTCCCTCTTCGAGGACCAGGTGGCCCGGACGCCCCGCCGCACCGCTGTCGTGGCCGGCGGCGAGACGCTCGACTACGCGGAGCTGAACCGACGGGCCAACCGCCTGGCGCACCGGCTGATAGCGCGGGGCGCGGGTCCGGAGCGACTGGTGGCGCTCTGCCTGGAGCGGCACGCGGAACTGGTCGTGGCCGTGCTGGCGGTCCTGAAGACGGGCGCCGGCTATCTGCCACTGGACCCGCGGTACCCGTCCGTCCGGCTGGCCCGCATGCTCGACGACGCGCGGCCCGTCCTGACCCTGGCCACCGCTGCCACCGTCGACGCGCTCCCGCGAGGGGGGGCGGCCCCGCCCGTCCTGCTGCTGGACGGCCCAGCCACGGATCCGGCGGATGCCGACGCCGCGGAAGCCGGCCGACCGGACACGGATGCCAACCCCACCGATGCCACCCGGCGGGCCCCGCTGCGTCCCGCTCACCCCGCGTACGTCATCTACACCTCGGGTTCCACCGGTCGTCCCAAGGGCGTCGTAGTGCCCCACTCCTCCGCCGCCGAGCTGGCCGCGTGGGCGGCGCGCACCTTCGGCGAGCGGACGCTGGGCCGTGTGCTGTTCAGCACCTCGCTCAACTTCGACGTCTCCGCCTTCGAGCTCTTCGGCCCCCTCGTGTGCGGCGGCGCCATCGAGGTCCACGCCGACGTTCTCGCCCTCGCCGAGCGGGATCCAGGGGCCGCAGCCGCGACCCTGGTCAGCGGTGTGCCCTCGGCGCTGGAGCAACTGGTGACACACGGCAGGGTGCGGACCGTGGCCGACACCGTGGTGCTCGCGGGAGAGGGACTGTCCCGGTCGGCCGCCCGCAGGATCGCCTCAGGCCTCGGAGCCCGGCGGTTGTGGAACATCTACGGGCCCACCGAGGCGACCGTGTACGCCACCGCGTGGTCGACCACGGAGCCCGTCGACCAGGCGCCGCCCATCGGCGGACCGCTCGCCCACACCTCCGCGTACGTCCTCGACGGGCGACTCCGCATGGTGCCCACCGGCGTCGCGGGCGAGCTCTACATCGGGGGTTCGGGACTCGCCCGGGGCTATCTGGGCGCCCCCGCCCTGACCGCTGAACGCTTCGTGGCCTGCCCGTTCGGTCCCCCGGGCGCACGGATGTACCGCACCGGCGATCTCGTCCGCTGGAACGGCGCCGGACACCTGGAGTACCTCGGCCGCGTCGACCAGCAGGTGAAGGTCCGGGGCTTCCGCATCGAGCCGGCGGAGATCGAGGCCGCGCTCGAACAGCACCCCGAGGTGGCTCACGCCGCCGTCGTGGTGCGCGGGGAACGGGCCGACAACCAGCGGCTCGTCGCCTATGCCGTGCCCGGCCCCGGCCGCGCCGTCGACGGCCGCGAGCTGCGGGACCGGCTGCGCGCGGAACTGCCCGGTCACATGGTGCCCTCCGCGGTGGTGGTCCTGGACGCGCTGCCGCTCTTGCCGAACGGCAAGCTGGACCGGGCGGCCCTGCCCGCCCCCTCGCTGGCACAAGACGGAGGTGTCACCGCGGGCCCGCCGCCCCGCACCCCCCGGGAGACGGAGCTGTGCGGGCTCTTTGCCGAGGTCCTCGACATGCCCTCGGTCGGCAGGGACGGCAACTTCTTCGAGCTCGGCGGCCATTCCGTGCTCGCGATGCGCCTGATCGGCCGGGTCAGGGCCGCCCTCGGCGTCGAACTCAACGTCAGGGACGTGTTCGAGGCACCGACGCCCGCGAGACTGGCAGCACTCTCCGGGCCGTCGCCGGCTTCGCCAGGCCGGCCCAGGCCGCGTCTGCGCCCGATGCGGAACCCCCAGGAGAAGACCGGAACGGAAGGAGCCCAGCGATGATCCCGTTGTCTTTCGGTCAGCGGCGTCTGTGGTTTTTGCAGCAGGTGGAGGGGGTGGGGTCGGCTTACAACATTCCGGTGTGTCTGCGGTTGCGGGGTGGGGTGGATGTGGGGGCGTTGCGGGGGGCGTTGGGTGATGTGGCGGGGCGGCATGAGGTGTTGCGGACGGTGGTGGAGGTGGTGGATGGGGAGCCGTGTCAGCGGGTTCTGGGGGTGGGGGTTGTTCCGGTTCTGAGTGTGCGTTCGTGTGGTGTGGGTGAGTTGGCGGGTTTGGTGGGGGAGGCGGCGGGTTGGGTTTTTGATCTGTCGGTGGATGTGCCGGTGCGGGGGTGGTTGTTCGATGTGGGTGGGGGTGAGTGGGTTTTTGTTCTTGTGGTTCATCATATTGCGGCTGATGGGTGGTCGTTGGGGCCGTTGTTGCGGGATGTGGCGTTTGCTTATGGGGTGAGGTGTGCGGGGGGTGTGCCGGTGTGGGAGGAGGAGTTGCCGGTGCAGTATGGGGATTTTGCTTTGTGGCAGGGTGAGTTGTTGGGTGGGGTGGGGGATCCGGGGAGTTTGGTGTCGGGTCAGTTGGGTTATTGGCGGGGGGTTTTGGAGGGGGTTCCTGAGGAGTTGGTGTTGCCGGTCGATCGGGGTCGGCCGGTGGTGGGGAGTTTTTTGGGTGGGTCGGTGGGGGTGGTGGTGGATGCGGGGGTTCATCGGGGTGTTATGGGGTTGGGGCGGGAGGGCGGGGCGAGTGTGTTCATGGTTTTGCAGGCAGGGTTGGGGGTGTTGTTGTCGAGGTTGGGTGCGGGGGTGGATATTCCGTTGGGGTGTCCGGTGGTGGGGCGTTCGGATGAGGGGTTGGAGGATCTTGTCGGTTTCTTTGTCAATACGTTGGTGATGCGGCTTGATGTGTCGGGGGATCCGAGTTTTCGGGAGTTGTTGGGGCGGGTTCGGGAGGTGAATCTGGGGGCGTTAGCGCATCAGGACGTGCCGTTCGATCTGTTGGTGGAGGAGTTGAATCCGCCCCGGTCGGCCTCCCGCAACCCCCTCTTCCAGGTCATGTTCACCCTGCAGAACGGCATCTCCTCCACCGTCCGCTTCCCCGGCCTTGAGGTCACCGCCGAGGACGTCGCGGTACGCCAGGCCAAGTTCGACCTGACCTTCGCCCTGGAGGAGTCCTTCGGGCCCGACGGCGAACCCGCCGGAATCACCGGGGTGATCGACTACAGCGCCGACCTGTTCGACGAGACGACCGTCCGCCGCATGGCCGGCCAGTTCGCCCGCGTACTGGAGCAGCTCGTCGCCGACCCCGACGCGCCCGTCGGACAGGTGCGCGTGACCGGGCCCGAGGAGGAGCGGCTGCTGGAGCGCTGGTCCGGCGGACCCGCGTACCCCACCACCGCGCCCGTCGACCGCACTCTCCTCGACGTGTTCCAGGAACAGGTCCGCCGGGCGCCCGACGCCGTGGCCGTCAGCTGCGGCGCACACCGCCTCACCTACCGGGAACTGAACGCACGCGCCAACCGGCTAGCCCGTCATCTCATCGCCCTCGGCGCCGGACCTGAACGCATGCTGGTCGTCGCCCTGCCCCGTTCCACCGAACTCGTCGTGACACTGCTCGCCGTCCTCAAGACAGGCGCGGCCTACGTCCCCGTCGACACCGGATACCCCGCACGGCGGATCGCCCACGTGTTGGCGGACGCCGGCGCGCTGGTCCTCGTCACCACCGCGGAGACAGCCCGTGGCCTCCCCGGCGAGGACACCCCGCACCTCCTGCTCGACGCCGACAGGACACGGGCGGCCCTGGCCGGGTATCCGGACGGGGATGTGACCGACGCCGAACGCGTTGCCCCCCTGCGCGCCGACCACCCCGCCTATGCCATCCACACCTCAGGATCCACGGGTACGCCCAAGGGAGTAGTCGTCCCGCACAGCAACGTCCTGCGCCTGTTCACCTCCACCTCGCCCTGGTTCTCCTTCGGCCCGGACGACGTGTGGACCCTCTTCCACTCCTTCGCCTTCGACTTCTCCGTTTGGGAGCTGTGGGGACCCCTGCTCCACGGCGGCAGGCTGGTGGTCGTCCCGTACGAGACCAGCAGGTCCCCCCGAGAACTGCTGCGGCTCCTCGCCGACGAGGGCGTCACCGTGCTAAACCAGACCCCATCGGCCTTCCACCAGCTGATGCGGGCGGACGCGGAACAGCCCGAGGCGAGCCGGAACCTGCGCCTGAGGTACGTCGTCTTCGGCGGAGAGGCGCTGGATCCCGGACGGCTGGCCGACTGGTACACGCGATACGACGCGGACGCCCCCCGGCTGGTCAACATGTACGGCATCACCGAGACGACCGTGCACGTGACCGCCCTCCCTCTGGATGAGGGCCACACCCGCGGCGCGCGGCGCGGCCCGATCGGGCGCGGCATACCGGACCTGCGGGTGCACGTCCTGGACGAGCGCTTGCGGCGCAGCCCGATCGGTGTCGCGGGAGAACTGTACGTCTCCGGAGCGGGCCTGGCGCGCGGCTACCTCGACCGGCCGGGGCTGACGGCCGGACGCTTCGTCGCGGACCCGTACGGCGCACCGGGCACGCGCATGTACCGCACCGGTGACATCGCCCGCTGGCGGCCGGACGGCGGCCTCGAGTACCTGGGGCGCGCCGACGGCCAGATCAAACTCCGCGGGTTCCGGATCGAGCCTGCGGAGGTGGAGGCGGCCCTGCTCGACTGCGAGGGCGTCGAGCAGGCGGCGGTGATCCTGCGCGAGGACCGGCCGGGCGACCGGCGTCTCGTCGGGTACGCCGTCGGCCCCGAGGCGTCCCCCGAGGCGGAGGCGGAGCTGCGCCGGGAGGCGGCGCTGCGACTGCCCGAGCACATGGTGCCCTCCGCGTGCGTGGTGCTGCCCGCGTTGCCGCTCACCGAGAACGGCAAACTCGACAGGGCCGCGTTGCCCGCCCCCCGGAGCGCCGGCGCGACGGGACCGGTCGGCCGCACCGCGCGGACTCCGGCGGAGAAGCTGCTGTGTGAGCTGTTCGCCGAGGTGCTTGGAGTGGACGAAGTCGGCCCTGACCAGGGCTTCTTCGAGCTGGGCGGGCACTCCCTGCTGGCCGTGCGGCTGATCGAGCGGGTGCGCTCGGCACTGGACGCCGAGATCGGGATCGGCACCCTCTTCGCTGCGCCGACACCCGCCGCCCTCGGCCGTCGGCTGGGCCCGCGGCCGGCGGGGGAGGGAGCGCGGGGGGCCGTCTCGGACGCACTCGCCCCGCTCCTGCCGCTGCGTGCCGACGGAAGCAGGCCGCCGCTCTTCTGCGTCCACCCGGCCGCGGGCACCAGCTGGGTGTACGCGGGGCTCCTGGCCCACCTGGACCGCGAGCAACCGGTGTACGGACTTCAGGCGCCCGGGCTGATCCCGTCCGGTCGGACGCCCGGCAGTTTCGACGTACTCGTCACGGATTACCTCCGGCGTATGCGCGAGATCCAGCCACACGGTCCTTACCACCTTCTGGGCTGGTCCTTCGGCGGCATGGCCGCCCACGCCATGGCGGCCCGGCTCCGGGCCGAGGGCGAGGACGTGGCACTTCTGGCGCTCCTCGACGCGTACCCCGAGGGTAGCCGGAGCGGCGAGCCGCTCGCGCGGGACGACGTGATGGCCGCCCTGCTCGAGTCGCTCGGGCACCCCCAAGGCCGGTCGCGGAGCCCGGACCCGGCGCTGGCGGCGGCCTTCGGGCAGCAGTACAGCGCACTCGGGAAGCTCGTCGGCGACCCCATGGCCACGGTGGTGAGGGTCTTCACCGACCACTGCCGACTGGCCGCGGACTCCAGTCCGCCCCGGTTCGACGGCGACGCGCTCGTGTTCGCCGCCGACTGGGACGAAGGAACCGGCGGGGCCGCGCCGCCCGACCCGCTGGACTGGAACCGTCATGTGACCGGCGGGGTGGACGTGCACCGACTGCCCTACCGACACGGCGAGATGACGAGTCCCGGAGCGCTGGCCTCCATCGGGCCGGTCCTGGCGGCCCGCCTGGGGAACACTCCAGGACCCCGTGCCACGGAGAACACGACGACTGACGGAGGACTGCGATGCCCCAACCGTTCGAGGACATGAACGGCACCTACCTCGTGCTGTGCAACGAGGAGGGCCAGCACTCGCTGTGGCCGGCGGAGCTCGACGTACCGGGGGGCTGGGCCACCGTGCACGGCCCCGCGGCGTACGCGGCGTGCGTGGAGTACGTCGAGGAGCACTGGGTCGACATGCGTCCGCGCAGCCTGGCCGCGGCCATGGACCATCCCACGGAGTGAACGCGCGGGCGTCCGGGACGATCAGAAGGCGGAGACCGCCCCGGGCGCCCGCTCGCTCCGGCTGAACGCGCGGATGACGGCGGTCGTGCCGTGCCGCCGTACCGCCAGCCGCGCGAGGAGGGCGATGACGTCCTCGCAGCACTCGGGCGGAAGCACGGGAGAGGGCGCGCCCACACTCACCGCCAGGTCGTCGCTGTGGACCACCACCTCGACCAGACGAGTGAGGAGGAAGTCGTCGAGGGTCAGACTCCACATGCCGGGCAGGTCGACGACCCTGTCCGCGGGCTGCGCCGGGATCGCCTCGCGCAGCCGCTCCACCGCGTCGGCGACGCGCAGAGCGAGGACCTCCGGGCCCTCGGCCGCCGCCTGCTCACCTCTGGAGCGGATGCCAGCGTGCTCCCCGCCCTGCGGATCGGCGCCCCACCAGTCGTCGCGGGTGTAGTGGTCGAGCAGGTGGATGGGGCGGGCGTCGCCGACGGGCCGTACCAGCACCGGATCCACCAGCACGATGTTGCGCGAGAGATGTCCGCACAGGCCACCGACCCGGTATCCGGGTAGGACGCTCGGCTCGTCCCAGGCGGCGGCCACGGACGGTGACCGGATCACATCGGCGGCCGCGGCGGCCCAGCTCAGATACGCTTCTCGGATCATATCGTGGAGTGTAGGGCGGCGGCCGATGACGGCGGACGGGGGCTTTAGCGCGCCGCGGCACCGGAAGCATTGAGCGACTCCCAGCTCTGCCCCCCGAGCCGGCCCTGCATCGCGCGGGAGAAGAGGAGGTGGGTGGCAGGTTCCGGTGGCACCTGCAGATCGTCACGCAACCGTGCCGTGCAGAGGTCGTACCACCGGCGGACCTGATTGAGCTGACCGAGCTGGGCGTGCGTGAACATCAGCATGCGGTAGCTCTCCTCCTGGTACGGCTCGATGTCCAGGATCTGCCGACAGCGGCGCATCACGGAGAGCGGATCGCTGTCGTTGAGGCTTGTCTCCGCCAGTCGCTGGAGCACATAGAGGAATCGGCCACGCAGCCATTCCCTGTGCACATTCGCCCATTCCATCGTGGCCCCGGCCAGATAGTCGCCCCGGTAGAGTTCGGCGGCCTTGCGGTAGTGCTCGCTCGCCTCGGCCTGGGCGCCGACCGACTCTGCGCGATGGCCCCGGTCGACCAGGGAGTCGAAGACCTCGGAATCGACCCAGACACTTGTGGCCAGCAGGGAGTATCCGGCGTCCCGGGTCACCAGGCGCAGCGAGGTCGGGGACTGATCCCCCGCCGTCGTCTGATAGTTGGCCAGGACCCGCCGCAGCATATGGACCGCGACTTTCAGCGAACTCGAGTTCGCCGCGTCCTGGCTGTCCGGCCACAAGGCTTCTTGCAGCGCTTCCCGGGGCACGATGCTCCCCTGGCGCAGCAACAGGAACTGAAACAGATCGCGGGCTTTTCCTGCCTTCCAGCGCTGAACCGACTTGCCCTGGATGGTCAGATCGCAACGTCCGAGTGTGTGGACCGATATCGCGTTTTCCATCGAGCGAGACACTCCTCAGGGGGCATGCGAGACGAACAAGAGGGGCGGGACGCGTGCCGTCTGCATACGTTGGCAAATGGTGGGGTGTGTGGGAGGTGGTGGGTCATTTGAGGTTAGGCATGTGCTGGCGGCGGAGGCAACGGGGCGCGGTGGGAATGGCGAGATCGCTGCGTGACCGGACGCCCACCTCGTACGTAACTCCCGCACAACCGGGTCCACGTACGGTCCACCCGTTCCCGGCGGAGCGACCGGGAAGGCGGCGGAATCCTCCGTGGGCCCCGACCGAACCGCAGGGGTGTGCATCGCATGGCCGGCTTGGACTGCGTGGTCATCGGATACAACGAGGGCGACTTCGACGACTACCGGGTCATGAGCGAACGAGCGGGCCCCCGTTCACCCGAACATCAGATCTACCGCAAGGAACACCTGGTCGTCGACGGGCGGCCGATGCCGTGGATGGACGCCTTCAGCACCCTGCGGAACCGCGCCACCGGGCAGACCGGGCGCTACCACGTCGGCGAGGTCTTCAACCTCGCGGCGCTGTACCTAACCAGCTTTCTGCGCCGGCACGGGCTCAGCGCCGAGCCGGTGTCCCTCTTCAGCGGCGAGCGCGGCCGGCTCGCCGAGCTGCTGGCGGAGCGGCCCACCGTGGTGGCCATCACCACCACCTTCTACGTCAACATCATCCCGGTCGTGCCCATCGTGGACTTCATCCGGCAGCACTCGCCCGAGAGCCACATCGTGATCGGCGGCCCGCTCGTCGACAACCTGTGCCTCAACGGCATCACCGACACGGTCCAGGACCTGTTCGACGCGATGGGCGCGGACTCCTACGTACAGGAGTCGCAGGGCGAGTCCACCCTCGCGAAGATCGCGCTCAGTCTGCGGGCCGGGCAGGACCTTTCCGCCGTCGACAACGTCATTCACTGCCCCGATGCCACCTGGCAGCTGACGCGCCGTCGCCCCGAGAGTAACGACCTGGACGCCTGCTCGATCGACTGGGCGGGGTTCTCCCCGGAACTCATCGGCGCGACGGCCCAGGTGCGCACGGCCCGCAGCTGCGCCTTCAAGTGCAGCTTCTGCGACTACCCCACCCGGGCCGGTGCCCTCGCGTCGGCGTCCGTGGACACCGTGCGCAAGGAGCTGCGCGCCCTCGCCGAACTCGGCGTCGAGCAGGTGGTGTTCGTCGACGACACGTTCAACGTGCCGCCCAAGCGGTTCAAGGACATCTGCCGCATGATGATCGAGGAGGACCTGGGTCTCACGTGGCACTCCTACTTCCGGTGCTCCAACGCGCGGGACGAGGAGGCCTTCGACCTCGCCGCCGAGAGCGGCTGCTCCGGGGTGTTCCTCGGCATCGAGTCCGGCGACACCGACATCCTGGCTAACATGCAGAAACTCGCCCAGGACAGCCAGTACCGGGTGGGACTCGAGCGGCTCAACGAACGCGGCATCACCACCTTCGCGTCGATCATCGTCGGCTTTCCCGGCGAGAACGAGCGCACGGTCGGCAACACCGTCGACTTCCTCAACGAGACGAAGCCGACCTTCTGGCGGGCCCAGGCATGGTGGGCCAACCCGCGTTCGCCCGTCTACCGGAACAAAGAGGTCTTCGGCATCGAGGGCGAGGGGTACAGCTGGAGCCACTCCACGATGACCTCCAGCGAGGCGGCCGACCTCACCGACGTCATGTTCGACCAGGTCACCGGCTCGACCTGGCTCCCCCTGTACGACTTCGACTTCTGGTCCTTGCCCTACCTGGCGGGCAAGGGCGTCGGTGTCTCCGAACTGGTCCCGATTCTCAGGCTCTCCGAGGAGATCATGCGCGCACGCGACCGGGGCGCGCCCGGCGACGTACCGTCCCAGGTGCTGGAGGAACGGTTCGCCGCCTCCGTGGCCGCGCTCGACTGCGCCCCGCCCCGCTTCAGCTACTGACCCCCCCCAACCGACCGGCCCACCACCTTCGGAAAGGAGTGCGCGCACATGGCCGACTCGCCGTCCGTCACCGTGACGGGCGCCCCGCCCCTTCCGGCGTGCTCCCCACCGACCCGGATACCGCAGGCGGGCCGGGGCACGCTCCAGGAACGGTTCGCCCGAGCCGTGGAGCGCTGGCCGGACCGCACGGCCGTCGTCGCGGAGGACGGACACCTCTCCTTCGCCCAGCTCGACCGGCGCTCCGACGCCGTCGCCGCCGCGCTGCGGGCCCGCGACGCCGGTCCGGAGACCGTGGTCGGACTGTGCCTGCGCCGCGGCACAGGACTCCTAATCGGTCTCCTCGGCATCCTGAAGTCGGGCGCGGCCTACCTCCCGCTCGACCCTTCCCACCCCGGCGAACGACTGACCTTCATGCTGCGGGACAGCGGTGCCCTCCTCGTCCTGGTGGACGCGGACACCGCCGGCCGCTGCCCGGCCGTTCCGGGCGTGCGGGCGCTCCGGCTGGAGCGTCTGATCGCGGCGCCCCCGGCGCGCCCGGCCCCCGCTCCGCACCCCGCCCACCTCGCGTACACGCTCTTCACCTCGGGATCGACGGGGCGGCCCAAAGCCGTGGCCGTACAGAACGGTTCGGTGACGGAACTGCTCGACGCGCTGGAGAGCGGCGGCCTCACCGAGAGCGGCCCCGCACGGGTCGGCTGGAACGCCAGCGTCTCCTTCGACGCCTCCGTCCAGCAGTGGGTACGGCTCCTACGCGGTGACACACTGGTCCTGCTGAGCGAAAAGACCCGCCAGGACCCCGCGGAACTCGCCGCAGCCATCGACAACGAGTCCCTCACGGACCTGGACATCACCCCGTCCCACCTGCTGCCGCTGCTCGACCACTACCGTCCCGCACCCGGCGGCCCACCCCTGCGGATGCTCATCGGCGGCGAGGCGATCACCCCAGCCCTGTGGGACAGGCTGCGCCGACTCGCCCGCGAGGCAGGGACGGCTCTGTACAACGTGTACGGCCCCACGGAGTGCACCGTCGACGCCACCGTCGCGCCGGTGGCCGACGCGCCGGCCCCGCACCTTGGCTCCCCGCTCCCCGGAGTGCGCGTGTACGTCCTCGACTCAAGGCTGCGTCCCGTGCCCGACGGGGAGCCCGGCGAGATCTACGTGGCCGGGCCCGGCGTCGCCCGCGGCTACCACGCGCGGCCCGGTCTGACGGCCCAGCGCTTCGTGGCCGATCCGTTCGCCGCCGACGGCTCCCGCATGTACAGGACCGGTGACCGTGCCCAGCCGGGACCGGCAGGCCCCGAGTACCTCGGCAGGTACGACGGACAGGTCAAGCTGCGCGGCTACCGCATCGAACTGGGCGAGATCGAAGAGGTGCTGGCGCGGGAGACTGGCATCCCGCACGTGATCGCCTCCGTACGGGACGACTGCCCGGGCGGACGCGGCATCGCCGTCCACTACGTCGCCGGCCCATCGGCCGCGGCCGAGCTCCACCGCGCCGCCCGCGACCACCTGCCGCCCTTCATGGTCCCCGCCGTCTTCGTCCCGGTGGAGCGCATCCCGACCACGGTGAGCGGCAAGGCGGACCGCGCCGCGCTCCCGCCGCCCGAGGCGCCCGGACACGATGCCACGGTCGGGCGCCCGGGGTACGTGGCACCCGAGGGCGCCACCGAGACCATGCTCGCCGAGGCATGGTCGGAGGTCCTCGGCGTCCGTTCCGTCGGCGCGACGGACGACTTCTTCAGTCTCGGCGGCCAGTCGCTGCTCGCCATCCGCCTCGCCGGACGGCTGCGGCGCGCGCTGGGCCGTGCTGTTCCCCTGGTCGCCGTGTTCGAGAATCCGCGCCTGTGTGATCTCGCGGCGTACCTCGACGGACCCGGCGAGCACCCCCACCCCCAGCCCCGCGCGGGTGAACGATGAGGGAGACCCGGTTGACACGTACATCGCCCCCACCCGACCTCGTCGGAGCGGTACGCGAACGGGCCGAGCGGGAGGGCGACGCCGTCGCCTTGTCCTGGCTCGCCGACCTCGACCGCAGCACCGACTCCCGCACCTGTGCCGAACTCGACGACGGCGCGGCAGCGGTGGCCGCCGCACTGCTCGCCGAAGCCCGCCCGGGCGACCGCGTCCTGCTCGTCCAGCCGCCCGGACTCGACTTCGTCACCGCCTTCCTCGGCTGCCTGTACGCCGGGTGCGTCGCGGTTCCCGTCTACCCCCTCCTCGATACCCCGGAGGACCGCGCAAAGGTACGCCGCATCCAGGAGGACAGCGGCGCCCGGCTGGCATGGACCTCCGACGCGTCCATGGCCGGGTACGTGGGGGACGCACTGGGGATCCCGGTGCTGTGGCGCACGGACGCCGGTCGGCACATTCCGGACCGCTCCCCGGACCCCGACACGCTCGCCTTCCTCCAGTACACCTCCGGCTCCACCGCCGAACCACGCGGCGTCATGGTGACGCACGGCAATCTCACCGCGAACCTGACGGCCATCCGTGACGCGTTCCACCACGACCGCGGCAGTGTCGTGCTCAGCTGGCTGCCCGCCTACCACGACATGGGGCTGATCGGGAACATCCTCCACCCCCTGCACACCGGGTGCCGCGCCTACCTCGCCTCACCGATCGACTTCATCCGCAATCCGCTCGCATGGCCGTCGGCCGTCCACGCTTACGGGGTGACGACGAGCGGTGCCCCCAACTTCGCGTACGACCTCGTGGCCAGGACGATCGCCCGGGACGGGCTGCCGGACGGCCTCGACCTCAGCGGCTGGCGGACCGCGTACAGCGGGGCCGAGCCGATCTCCGCCGCCACCCTCCGCCGCTTCGCCGAGGCGCTCGCCCCGGCCGGATTCCGCGACGACGCCTTCGTGCCCTGTTACGGACTGGCGGAGTCCACGCTGTTGGTGGCCTCCGTTCCCGTCGGTACCGGGGCGAGCACCCGCTCCTCGTCCGACGGCCAGGCGATCGTGACCTGCGGAGTACCCCGGGGCTGCGAGATCGTCGTCGTCGACGAGAACAGCGAGCCGCTGCCCGACGGTCACGTGGGCGAGATCTTGGTGCACGGGCCCGCCGTCACGGCCGGGTACTGGAACCGGCCCGAGAGCGTCCGCGAGGAGTTCGCCGCCACCGTCCAGGGCAGCGAGCTGCCCTGGCTGCGCACCGGCGACCTCGGTTTCCTCGCCGAGGGCGAACTCCACGTCACGGGCCGCATCAAGGACATCATCATCGTCCGGGGCCGCAACCACTACCCCCAGGACATCGAACGGCTCGTCACCGAACAGAGCCCCGCCGTACGCCCCGGCTGTGTCGTCGCGTTCGCCGCACCGGACGAGGACGGGGTCGTGATCGTCGCCGAGGTGCGCCCCAGACAGGACCTGAGCGACGACGAGCGGGCCCGGATCGCCGGGGCCGTCGCCGGCTCCTTCGGCCTCGCCCCGCGCGAGATCGTCGCGGTGCCCCGCGGCACCGTCCCCAAGACCACGAGTGGCAAACTCCGGCGCGGTGAGTGCCGCAGGCAGTATCGAGAGGGCGCCTATGACACGTACCGCCACGGCGACCGTCCCCCCGCCGCGGGGAGCGACACGGGCCCGGCCGTCACCGTACGCCGCGCCGTGGACGAGGTGCTCGGCCCCGGCGTCCCCGACGTACGGCCGCTCACCCTGCACGGCATCGACTCCCTCGGCGCCGTACGGCTGACCGAACTCCTCGCACGGTACGCCGGCATGGACATACCCGTCCGCGCCCTGCTGGGAGGCACCACCGTCGCCGAGCTCACCGCGCGCGCCCAAGCCACCAGACCCGAGGCCACGCCGGCGCGGGACGGCGGCCACGGTGAACTCTCCAAGGCCCAGGAGTCCCTGCTTTTCCTGCACATGCTTGCTCCGGACAGCGACGCCTACACCATCTCCTTCGCCTGGGAACCCGCTCCGGACACCGACCGACGCCTCCTCGAAGAGGCCCTGCGCGCCGCCCTGGAACACCAGCCCGAGCTGCGCGTCCGCTTCACCAGGGCGAGCACCGGCGGACGCAGGGAAGCCGTGTCCGCGCGGCGCATGGCCGACGCGCTGGCCATGACCCCGATCCCCGTGGCCGAGGACCGTCTGGACCGGCAGCTGTCCGACGCCGCCGCGCTGCCCTTCGACCCGGAGGAGGGGCCGCTGCTGCGCCTCTACCGCTGGCAGACCCCGACGCGTCACGTGTATCAGCTCGTGGTCCACCACCTGGTCACCGACCTGTGGTCGCTGTCCCTGGTGCTCCGCGACCTGGGGTCCGCCTACGCCGACCTCGCCGCGGGACGCCCGGTCCGGCTGCCCGAGCCCGGTTCGTACGACGCATACGTCCAGGAACAGCGCGACTACCTGGACTCCGAGCGGGCGGCACAGCGCGACGCGTACCTGCGCGGTCTGCTGCCCGGTCGCGCCGCGCCGCTCGGCCTGCGTACCGACCTCCCACGTGGCACCACGCGTGCCACCCGGGCCGACCGGGTCGAGGCACGGATCCCCTCACCCACCGTCCCCGGAGTCGCGGGTCAGGACCCGGTCTGTCTGCTGGCCGTACTGTGGGCCGCCACCCTCCAGCGGTACGGCACACCTGCCCCCGTCGTCGTCGGCGTCCCCGTCACCGGCCGCACCAGCGGCCGCCACGCGGCCGTCGGAGGCCTGTGCACCAACACGGTGCCGCTCGCCCTCGACACCGGTCCCGACGCGCTTCTGGAACCGCTGGTCGCCGAGGCCCGCGCCCAGCTCGACGCCGGCATGGACGAGGGCCTGTACCCGCTCGCCCGCGCCGTGGAGACGGTCCGGCCCGAACGCGAACCCGGCAGGACACCCCTGGTCGAGACGCTCATCACCTACCAGGAGAACCCCCTCCCCGATGTCCCCGGCCTGCTGGCGGCACTGACCGGCCGCGAGACCGAACTCCGCCTCGGCGAACTCGTCCTGCGCGCCGTCCCGGTGGCGCGGCACACCTGCCGCTACGACCTGGACCTGGTCGTCACACCGGAGGAGGTCGGCTGCCTCGTCACCCTCGACTACGCAGCCGACCTCTTCACGCACGAGACCGCCCAGGGCATCCTCGACACCTTCCGCGCGGCCCTCGCCGCCGCGGCGGACGCGCCGGGAGCCCGGCTCGCCGACCTCACCGTCCTGTCACCCCGCGACAGCGCCCTGCTGGAGCGCGCCGGCCGCTCCTGGACCCCGCCCCTGGAGCCCTCCCTGCTCCGACAGGTCCGGGCGGTCGCCGAGCGGACCCCCGACGCTCCCGCCGTCAGCGGCCCCGGCCAGGTGCTGAGCCACGCCGAGTTCGCCCGGCGGGTCGACCGGGTCGCCGACGCGCTGCGGACCGCCGGCGAAGGAAGGAGCTGACCGCATGACCGTGTCCACGACCCCCGCTCCCGCCGAAAGGACCGCGGACCCCGCCGCCCTCGCCCGGCAGCAGGCGGGTCTGCTGCTCACATCGTCGGCCGACTTCGTCGTCGCCCTGTACGGCGCGTGGCAGGCGGGGTTCGGCGCCCTGCCGTTGCCCTCCGACTTCCCGGACGAGCGGCTGCGGCACATGGTGCGGGACTGCCGGCCGGCCGCGCTCATCGTCTCGGCGGACCAGGCCGACCGAGCCCGCCGCCTCGTCGCGGGCGCCGACCCAGGCGTCGAGGTCGTTGTCCTGGAGGAGACCCGGGCCCGGCCGGACACGCGTCCGCCCGAGGAGCCGGAGCCAGGGGCCGCGGCCTTCACCGTCTACACCAGCGGCTCGACCGGCCGGCCCAAGGGCGTCCTCGTCCGGCACGAGCAGATCGGCCGACTCGTCGCCTGGTGCGCCGCCGCCTGGCAGCTCGGCCCCTGGGCCCGGGTCGCACAGACCCTCTCCCTCGGCTTCGACTTCGGACTGCAGGAACTCTTCACCTTCCTGCCGTTCGGCGGCTGCGTGGTCGTGCCCGGTCGCGAGGACCGGCTCAGCGCCCGCGCCTACGCCCGCTTCCTGCGCCGCGAAGCGGTGTCGGTGCTCTTCACCACCCCGTCGTACGCCGACGAACTCGTCGCCGCCGGCGAGGAAGTGCCCGATCTGCGGCTGGTCCTCTTCGGCGGAGAGGTCCTCAAAGGCGTGACCGCGGAGGGGGTGAGGGCCCTGGTGGCCCCCGACGCCAGGCTGTTCAACGGGTACGGCCCCACCGAGGCGACCGTGAACTGCCTGATGCATGAGATACCCCGCCCACCCGAAGGGGAAGAACCGCCCGCGGTGGTCCCGGTGGGCCGCGCCACAGCGGCCGCCCTGATCGATCTCGTCGACGAACACGGCCGACCGGTTCCCGTCGGCGCCCTGGGGGAGATCCGCATCGGTGGCCCCGGCGTCGCCGACGGCTACCTCGGGTGCCCCGAACTCACCGCCGAACGCTTCGTCAGGGACCCCGCCGGCGGCGAGGTGACCTACCGCACCGGAGACCTGGCATACGTCCGCGCCGACGGTGTCTACGTCGTCGTCGGGCGGGCGGACCGCCAGGTGAAGATCCGGGGCTTCCGGGCCGAACTCGGCGAGATCGAGCAGACCCTGCGCGGCGCGCCGGGCGTCGTGGCCGCGGCGGTGCGCATGACGGGGACCCCGGCCCGGCTGGCCGCCTTCCTGGTCGGCGCAGGCCTCGACGTCCGAGCGGTCCACGACCACGCCGTCACCCGGCTGCCCCCCGCGATGCTCCCCGAACAGACCCTGCTCGTCGACCGGCTGCCCACCACCCCCAACGGCAAGCTCGACGAGGCCGCACTCGACCGGCTCGCCGAGGAGACCTACGCCCCGCGCCTCCCGGACGCCGCGTCGCCGGCCGAGATCGAGTCCGCCGTGTGCGCTGCCTGGGCGGCGGCCCTGGCCGTCCCCGGCGTACCGCCCGACGCCAACGTCTTCGACCTCGGGGCGCACTCCCTGGTCGTGACCCGGGTGCACGGCCAGATCTCCGCCGCCCTCGGGGTCGGCTTCCCCATCCACGACATCTTCGAGCACCCCCGCCCCCGCGACCTCGCCCGGCGGCTGGTCGACCACCGGCGGCAGGGCCCCGGGGACCCCGTCGACAACCTGGCAGCAGCGACAGTGAAGGACGACCAGTGACTCGGACTCCCGCGCACGAGCACACCGACTCCATCGCGATCATCGGCATGGCAGCCCGGCTGCCCGGTGCCCAGAACATCACCGAGTACTGGCGCAACCTGCGCGAGGGCGTGGAGAGTATCGTCCGCCACAGCCGTGAGGAGATGCTCGCCAACGGAGCCCGGCCGGACCTGGTGGACGACCCCTACTACGTCAACGCGTCCGCGCCGCTGCAGGACGCCGACCGGTTCGACGCCGCCTTCTTCGGCTACGCTGCGCGCGAGGCGTCGATCATGGAGCCGCAGCACCGTGTGTTCCTCGAATGCGCCTACCACGCGCTGGAGGACGCCGCCTATGACAGCAGGCGCGACGACGCCCTGGTCGGCGTCTTCGGCGGCTCCACGATGAACACGTACATCCTGCACAACGTCATGCCGCACGCCGAGGACGTCGTCGGCCTGGTCGGCGACCTGCAGACGATGGTCGGCAACGACAAGGACTACCTCACCACCCGCGTGTCCTACAAACTCGACCTGCGCGGACCGAGCCTGGTCGTCCAGACCGCCTGTTCCACCTCGCTCGTGTCCGTCCACATGGCCTGCCGGGCACTCGTGGACGAGGAGTGCGACGTGGCCCTCGCCGGAGGCTCCTCGGTGCGCATGCCGCACGCTGCGGGCTACCTTGCCAACCCCGGCGGCACCTCGTCGCCCGACGGCCACTGCCGAGCATTCGACGCCGACGCGGCCGGCAGCGTCGTGGGGAGCGGAGTCGGTGTCGTGGTGCTCAAGCGGCTCGCCGACGCCCTGCGGGACGGCGACCAGATCCACGCCGTCATCCGCGGCTCGGCCGTCAACAACGACGGCCAGGCGAAGGCCAGTTACACGGCACCCAGCGTCGAAGGACAGAGCCGCGCCGTCATCCGCGCCCTGCGCCGCGCCGGGGTCGACGCCCGTGACATCCGGCTGGTGGAGGCCCACGGCACCGGCACCCCGCTGGGCGACCCCATCGAAGTGGCCGCACTCACCCGCGCGTTCCGCAACTGGACCGATGACACCTCCTACTGCTGGCTGGGATCGGTCAAGCCGAACATCGGCCACCTGGACGCCGCGGCCGGCATCGCCGGACTCATCAAGACCGTCCTGTCCCTGAAGCACCGCAAGGTCCCGCCGGTCGTCAATTTCCGTCGCCCCAACCCGAAGCTTCAGCTGGACTCCTCACCGTTCCGGGTGGCGACCGAACTGACCCCGCTGGACGGGGAAGGCCCTCTTCTCGCGTCGGTGAACTCGCTCGCCATGGGCGGCACCAACGCGCACATCGTCCTGGAGGAAGCCCCGGCGACCCGGCCCGGCGGCCCCTCGCGCCGCCGCCGCCACCCCATCCTGGTCTCCGCCCGGTCCGGCGAGGCGCTGGAACAACTGAGCCAGTCCCTCGGCCAGTGGGCGCGGGAGAACCCCGGCGCCGACGTCGCCGACGTCGCCCACACCCTCGCCACCGGGCGGCGCGAACTTCCGCTGCGCCGCGCCCTGACCGCCCACGACCTTGACGACGTCGCCTATGGGCTCTCCGCACGCGGCGGCCGCGGCCAGCGCGAGGCCGAGGCCCGCGGCTCTGTGCGCACCGCCTTCCTCTTCCCCGGCCAGGGCACCCAGGTCCCGGCGATGGGCGCCCGGCTCGCCCAGGGCGACCCCGTCTTCGCCGGCCATCTCGACTCCGTCGTCCGGCTGTTCCAGGAACGCGCGGACGTCGGCCTGCTCCCCGTGCTGCGCCCGGAGCCGGCCGCCGTGGAGGAGGCCCGCGCCGCCATCACCCGTACCGAACTCACCCAGCCGGCGCTGTTCGCGGTGGAGTGGGCGCTCGGACGCACGCTCATGGACTACGGGATCCGGCCCTACGCCATGCTGGGGCACAGCGTCGGCGAACTGGTGGCCGCGTCCCTCGGCGGCGTCATGGACCTCGCACCGGCCGTCGACCTCGTCGCTCGGCGCGGGCACCTGATGGGCAAGACCCCCGACGGCGCGATGCTGTACGTCAACCTCGCCGAGGACGAGGTGGTCAAACTCCTGGCCGAACTCCCGGACGGCCCCACCGTGGCGGCGGTCAACGCCGACCGGCTCGTGGTGGTGTCCGGGACCCCCGACGACATCGAGCGACTGGCAGCACGCCTGCGCGCCGACGAAGTCTCCTGTGGGCGGCTCGACGTCTCCCGCGCCTTCCACTCGCCGCTCATGGACCCGGCCGCCGACGGATTCCGGCGAGCCGTCGCCGAGCACGAGCTGCGCACCCCCGACGGTCTCGTTGTCTCCAACGTCACCGGCGGGTACCTCACCGCCGAGGATGCCACAGCGTCCGACTACTGGGCCCGCCAGCTGCGGGGCACCGTCCGCTTCGCCGACGGCCTCAAGACCCTAGTCAGGGACGGCGTCTCCGTCTTCCTGGAACTCGGCCCAGGCCGCACGCTCACCCGCCTCGCCGCGGACACCGGGGCGCAAGCCACGTTCCTGACGGCCCTGGCCGACGCGGACGGCGAGGAACCCCAGGACCTGCTCGATCTGCTCACCGGCCACTGGCTGGAGGGCGGTGAGGTCGACTGGAGCGGCTTCTATGCGCAGGAGGACCGTGTCCGCCTGTCGCTGCCCCTCTACCCCTTCGCCAGGACCCGGCACTGGCTCGACCCGCTGCCCATGACCGCCGTACGGAACGGGCGCCCCGAGACCGCTCAGCGAACGGATCCGGCGCCGCAGGCCGACGTCCCCGTCCCGCGCCGTGACATCGGCACCACGCCCGCGCAGCGCTATGTAGCGGAGCTGTGGCGGGAGCTCCTGGGCACGGACGAGTTCGGGCTCGACGACAGCTTCTTCGAGATCGGCGGCCACTCCCTGATGGCCATGCAGATGGTCACCCGCATGCGCAAGGACGGGGCGGAGGAGCTGGAGATGACCACCCTGTTCGAACTGCCCACCGTCACGGGCCTCGCCGGACAGCTGGAACGGCTGGGAGCGACCCTGCCCGACGGCACCACACCGCAGCCCACGGACGACGAGGAGACGGCGGCGCTGCTCGCCGAGGTCGCCGCCCTGTCCGACGAGGAGGTCCAGGTGCGCCTGGCCGAGCTGGAAGGAGACAACGGAGCATGACCACCGACACCCCGCCCTCCTGGCTCGACGGCCTCGGCCCCGCTCACCGCCGCCTCCTGGAACGACTCCTGCGCGACCGCGACCGCCGCGACGGCCCCCCGTCGGACCGGCCCGTCCCGGCGCCGGCGCCCCCCGCGCCGCCCACCCGGACTCCCGTCACCGCGCTGCCCGGTGGGAGCACCGGTGACGCCTCGGGGGACGGAGCGCCGACCCCCAGGATCAGCCTGTTCTTCTTCTCCGCCGACACCGACGACCACCCCTGGGACAAGCACGCCCTCGTGCTGGAGTGCGCCGAACTCGCCGACTCCCTCGGCCTGGATTCCGTCTGGGTGCCCGAACGGCACTTCGACCCGTTCGGCGCCCCCTACCCCAGCCCCGGCCTTCTGCTGGCCGCCGTCGCCGCCCGCACCCGCCGCATCGCGCTGCGGTCAGGAAGCGTCGTGCTGCCCCTGCACGATCCGCTGCTGGTGGCCGAGGAATGGGGCGTCCTGGACTCCCTCAGCCGCGGGCGCACCGGGATGTCACTCGCCTCCGGCTGGCACGCTGACGACTTCGTCCTCAGGCCCGACGCCTACGAGCGCCGCAAGGAAGCCCTGGAGGAGGGACTTGCGGAGCTCTACACCCTATGGAGCGGCGACAGCGTCACCCGTACGGGACCGGGCGGACGCCCCGTCGACGTACGCGCCTACCCGCGCCCCGAACGGCTCCCCGAGGTGTGGCTCACCAGCTCCCGCAACCCCGACACCTGGCGCACCGCCGGACGCCTCGACCTGCACGTGCTGACCGCGCTGCTGGAGCAGACGGTCGAGGAGGTCGCCGAGAAGGTAGGGCTCTACCAGCAGGCGCTCACTGAGGCAGGGCACGCCACCACGGGACACCAGGTCACCTGCATGCTCCACACGCACCTCGCGCGCGACGCGGCGGCCGTCGAGGAACGCGTCAGGGGCCCGCTGACCCGCTACCTCTCCGCCCACATGGACCTGTTCAGCAAGTTCGCCGCGGGCGGCGGAGCCGGCATCGACCCTGACGAGGTGACCGAAGCGGACCGCCAGGCGCTCCTGGAACACGGACTCCGCCGCTACATGGGCGCCTCGGGCCTGTTCGGCAGCGTGGAAAACTGCCTGCCCAGGATCGAGCGGCTCACCGCCGCCGGCATCACCGAACTCGGCTGCCTGGTCGACTTCGGCCTGCCGCGCGAGCAGGTGCTGGAGAGCGTCGAGGAACTGGGCCGGCTGCGCGTCGCACTGCGCGAGAAAGGCAGTGCTGCCCGATGACCGGGGCCTGGTTCGCGCTGTACCCGCCCGTGGGCGGCGGCCGTGGCGCGTACCCCCGCCTCCTGGCGGGGCTGCGGGGACACGGACACTGCCATCTGCCCGCGCTCGCGGGAAGGGATGGCCGGTTCGGGGAGCCCGCCGCCGCCCGGTTCACGGAACTCGCCGACGACCTGTGGACGCAGCTGGAGCGGGAGCTCGGAGACGACCGCGCCCCCGACGACCTGGTGCTGTTCGGTTTCAGCATGGGCGCCCTGCTCGCCACGGAGATGGCGGTACGCCTCCAGCGGCGCGGTGCCGGACCGCGCGCGCTCGTCGTCGCCGGCTGCCCGCCACCGCATCTGCTCACGGGGCGTACCGTCCACACCCTGCCGGACGCGGAGCTGGTGGCGGCGCTGGCCGCCCAGGGAACGATGCCGCAGTTCGTCCTGGACGACCCCGAGCTGCGAGCCATGATGCTGCCGGTGTGGCGGGCCGACCGCGCGGCCGTGGCCACGCATCCGCGCCGCCCGGTGGTCCTTGACTGTCCCGTGCACGCCATGGGCGGCACCGAGGACCCCCTGGCGCACGAGGCGGACATAGCGGCGTGGCCGCGCATGGGTCGGCCCGGATCGTCGCTGCGCGGAGTGCCCGGCGATCACGCGGCCCTGCTGGAACGCCAGGACCTGATGCTGGCGGCCGTGCTCGCGGCCGCCGACCACCCGACGGAGGTGAGAACCCGATGGTGACCAGACGGACCTCCGTCGCGACCGCCACGGACGGCCAGTGGCAGGGACGGGAGCTGCCGTTCGGGAGTAACAGCATGCAGCACGGCACCGCCGTCTTCGAGGGCATCCGGCTGTACGCGGCCGACAGCGGACCGCGGCTCTTCCGGCTCGACGCGCACCTGGAGCGGCTGCTGGCCTCGGCCGAACTCCTCGGCATTCCGCACGACTACGACCTGCCCGCCCTGCGCCATCTCGTCCTCGCGGCGGTCGCCGGCACCGGCCTGGAGAACGCCTACGTACGGCCGACGCTGCACACCAGGGAGCCCCGGCTCGGCGTGGACCTGAGAGCGTTCCGCTTCACCCTCGGCACCGAGACCTGGGACCTCCCGCCGGACACCCAGCCCGCTCCCGTCCGGCTGACGGTGTCGCCGTGGTGCCGGCCGTCACGGTCCACTTTCCCGGTCCGGGCCAAGGCCACCGGCACGTACGTGGTGTCCGCCCTGGCCCGTACGCGCGCGGCGGCGGAAGGCTTCGACGACGCCGTCCAACTGGACCCGCACTCCGGCAGGGTCGCGGAGTCCACCATCGCCAATGTCTTCCTGGTGCGGCACGGCCGCCTCGTGACGCCCTGGCTGGAGGACAGCGTCCTCGCGGGCATCACCCGCGACACCGTGCTGACCCTCGCCCGCGACCTGGGCATCGAGACGGCCGAGGCACCCGTGGAAGCCGGCGAACTGCTCGCCGCCGACGAGGTGTTCCTCACCGGGACGGCGAGCGGCCTGGTTCCCGTGGCGGCCCTCGACACGCGAGACCTCGGCCCCCGCCGTCCCGTGTGGGAGGTGTTGAGCCGCGCCTACCGGGACGCCGTCCTGGACCGCGGTCCGCACCGTCCCTCCTGGCTCACCCCCGTCCCCGACCCCGTTCCATCCCCTTCACGCCTTCGAGGAGCATCGTGATCGACCTCTTCCACTGCTTCGGTGCCAAGCCCGCCCACCGCGTCGACACCGCGCTCGCGGCCGAGATGCTCCGCGCCAGCGGCTGCCGGTACCTGGCGGTGAACACGCACACCATCGACCGGGTCAGCAGGGGCGAGGACCTGCCCATCGGCTACGACTCGGCCACCCTGGGCTCCGTGACGGCCCTCGTCGGCGACGAACTGGGCCTGCACCCGGTGCTCAACATCAACCACCCCACCAGCGCCGCCGAAGCGGTCAAGCGGACCCGCCAGGCCGCCCAGCTCACCGGCATACGCGTCATCAAACTGGAGGTCCTCGACCCCGGCTTCCGGCTCAGCGTCAACGCCGAGGTGGTCGAGGCGGCCCGGGAGCTGACGGCCGAGGGGTTCGAGGTGTGGCCGCTGATCACACCGGACGCCCGCAGCTTCGCCGAATGCGTGGAACTGGGCAGCATGATGGTGCGCGTGATGGGTTCGGCCATCGGCGCCCGCAAGGGCATCGAGCCGCAGCACCTGGAGTCCGTCCGTGAGCTGCTCGCCGACAGCCCGGTCCCGGTGATGCTCGACGGAGGCATCGGCTCCACCGCCGACGTCGAGCAGGCGTTCGCTCTCGGCTTCCAGTCCGTCCTGGTCAACTCCTGCCTCTTCGCGGACGGTACGGACCCGGTCACGGCGCTGGCCGGCTTCCGCGCGACCGTCGACCGCGTCGCGTCCGGCACGCCCACCCACTGACGTACGGCTCCCCGCCCCGGACCGTGTACTGGGCGCCTCGCCGGAGTGGCACGCCGGGGTGGCTCGTACCGCCTGCCCGCTTCCGGTGGGGCGGGCCCGTGTCTCTGCCAGCCCTGTTGGAGGACAGCAATGCGATCGACCGGACGGTGGCTGCTGAGGCCGCCCTCGCCGGAGGCCGAGGCACGGCTCTTCTGCCTGCCCTATTCGGGCACGGGTGCGTCCTCGTACCGCCGTTGGCCGACCAGGATCGGGCCCCTGGAGGTCTGTCCCGTACAACTGCCCGGCCGTGAGAACCGCATCCGGCACGCCCCGTACGACAGCGTGGCGGAATTCGCCGAGGCGGCGGCCGAAGCCCTGGCGCCCAGCCTGGACCGGCCCTACGTGCTGTTCGGGCACTGCATGGGAGCCCTGCTGGCCCATGCGCTGGCCGCCAGAATCGAGGACCTGGGGCTGCCCCCGGCAACCCTGCTCGTGGTGTCCTCCGCCGCCGTGCCGCACCTGCCCGCCGAGCAGCGGTACCGCGCTCCCGAGCACGGTGTCGGCGGCATCTACCACCCCTCCATGACAGACGAGCAGCTCGCCGGCGAACTGCACCACGTGGCGGCGGCCCTGGGGGGCGGGGAGATCTTGCCGGAGCTCCTTCCGCTGGCCGTGCGCGTCCTAAGGGCCGACGTGGAGCTGTGCTACGGCTACCAGCTCCCCGCTCCGCGTCCGGTGCGCAGCCGCCTGACGGCGATCGGCTGGACCGCGGACCCCGAAGTGGAGCCCGAGGAGATGCGCCGGTGGAGCGCGTACGGGAACGCGGTCCACCGTGTCCTGGAGGGCGGCAAGCTCAGCTATCTCGCCGCGCCGACGGCCCTGACCCGTCTGCTGGAGGAAGAGCACGCCGAAGCGCTCTCCGGAGCGGCCACGACGACCATGAGGGGCACGCCATGACGGCGGACCGGCCCAGCACCCTGACTGAGCTGTTCGACCGGACCGCCCGGCGGCACCCGACGGCCCCCGCCGTCAGCGACGCCGTCGGCCGGCTGACCTACCGGGAACTCGACGAGGCGTCCCGGACGGTGGCCCGCGCACTCGCCGCCCGGGGCGTGTCCCCCGGAGACACCGTCGCCGTCCACCTGCCGCGCGGAGTGCCCGTGGTCGTGGCCGTGCTGGCCATCCTGCGGGCGGGCGCCGCGTACCTCCCCATCGACGAGGTGTACCCCGCACTGCGACGCGACCAGATGCTCCGCGACGGCGCGGTCGACCATGTACTGGCCGCCCCCGGCCGGGCGGAACGCCTGGCGGACACGGGCCTGCCGGTACTGGAGTGGCCGCCGGCCACCGACGGGACGCCCACGCCCGCCCTCCCGGGCTCCGGCACGCGGCCCGCTCCGGTGCCACCCGCCGCGGCGGCCTGCGTGCTGTACACGTCCGGCTCCACCGGCACCCCCCGCGGCGTGGTGTTGGAGCACCGGCAGATGGTCGACTTCGCCCTCTCCGACACACTGCCCGCCCTCCGTCCCGGCGACCGTACGGCCCAGGCGTCGAGCATCTCCTTCGACACCTTCACGTTCGAGGTGTGGGGCTCCTTCGCCGGAGGCGCCGAGGTCGTCGTCGTACCGGGCATCCCTGAGCTGCTGGAGACCGACCTGGGTAAGGAGCTGCGCCGTCGCCAGATCACGGCCATGCTCGCGCCCGCGATCGCGCTCAACCACCTCGCCCGGTACGACCGCGAGGCGCTCTCCGGACTGCGGCTGCTGTGCTCCGGTGGTGACGTGCTGCTGCCCGCGACCTGCCGGGCGCTGCGCGAGGGAGGCTTCGCCGGGGAGCTGTTCAACCTGTACGGACCGACCGAGGCCACCGTCGCGTGCGCCGGTTTCCCCGTGACCGACCTGGCGTCCCTGGGAGAGCAGGTGCCCATCGGGCACGCCTTCGGCGGCGCCCGGCTCCATGTGCTGGACGAGCGGCTGCGGCCCGTGCTGGCGGACACGCCGGGTGACCTGTACGTGGGCGGGGCGGGGGTGGGCCGCGGGTACCTCGGGCGCCCCGGGCTGACCGCCCGGAGGTTCGTCGCCGACCCCTTCGCCGGTGACGGGTCGCGGATGTACGCCACCGGTGACCGGGTACGAGCCGGGCAGGACGGGGCCCTCGAGTACCTGGGGCGTACGGACAGCCAGGTGAAGATCCGCGGCCATCGTGTGGAGCCGCAGGAGGTCGAGCGGGTGCTGTGCCGCTTCGACGCGGTCTCGGAGGCGGCGGTCCTCAGCGACGGCGCACCGGGGGAGAGGCGACTGGTGGCCTTCGTCGTCGCGCAGGAGACCTTCGTCCTGCGGGCCTTGCGGGCGTACCTGAAGGCGACGGTGCCCGCCCACCTCGTACCGGCGGAGATCATCGTCCTGGAGGCGATGCCGACGGACGCCCACGGCAAGAGGGACCGGCGCCGGCTCACCGAGGCGCTGGGGGACCACGCGTCCCGGCGCAGCCGGTACGTGGCCCCGCGCACCGCCACCGAACGGTTCCTGGCGAGCGTCTGGGAGGACCTGCTCAACATCGAGTCCGTCGGTGCCCTGGACGACTTCTTCACGCTCGGCGGGCACTCCCTGCTCGCGGTGCGGGTGCGCGTACTGCTGCGGAGGGAGCTCGACGTGGCGGTGTCACCGGAGGCGCTGTTCGAGCACAGCGTGCTGGAGGACCAGGCACGGCTGATCGACGGGCTGCGGAAGGAGGCACTTACGTTATGACCGCCATGGTGATCGACCTCGGCGAGCTCGACCTGTTCACCGACGGAGACCCGCACGAGGCATGGCGCGTCCTGCGGCGCGAACAGCCGGTGTACTGGAATGTCACGGGCGACGCGAGCGGCCCGGGACCGTCGGGATTCTGGGCGCTGACGCGCTATCAGGACGTCCACGACGCCTATGTCGACGCGGGCCTGTTCTCGTCGAAGTGGGGGACGGTCATGGGCGGTTCGCACCGGAGGGACGCGGACTCAGCGTCCGGCCGGATGCTCATCGCCTCGGACGACCCCCAGCACCGGCTGCTGCGCCAGCAGGTGCACAAGGCGTTCCTGCCCGCCCTGCTGGACCGGGGCCGGCGGATGGTGCGCGACTACCTGAACGCGGCGCTCGACCGGATGCTCAAGGACGGCGGCGGTGACTTCGCCACCGACGTCGCCCCCGAACTCCCGGCCGGGCTGCTGGCGGCGATGTTCGGGCTCGGACGGGCGGACGCCCTGCACCTCCTCGCCCTGACCCGCTCCATGATCGGCTTCCAGGACCCCGGGTACCACAGCGGCTCGACGCCTCCCGCGGTCCTCGTCTCCTCCCAGGTCGAGATCTTCGACGTCATGATGGATCTGATGGAGCAACGGCGACGGGCCCCCTCGGACGATCTGGTGAGCATCCTGCTGGGCGCATCGCTCAACGGACGCTCCCTCACCGCGGACGAGATCCTTTACAACTGCCTGAACGTGGCCGTGGGAGGGAACGAGACGACCCCCTTCACTGCGTCCGCAGCCATACAGGCGTTCATGGACTTTCCGGATCAGACACGGCTGCTGCTCGACGACGGCGGACTCCTTCCGACCGCGCTGGAGGAGATCTTCCGCTGGACGTCGACCAACGCGTACGTGCAGCGGGTCGCCACGCGCGATGTCGAGCTGCACGGGCGGCTGATTCGCGCGGGAGACCCGGTGACGCTGTGGAACGCCTCCGCCAACCGCGACGAGGAGAGGTTCCCGGACGCCGATCGCTTCGACGTACGGCGTACTCCCAACCGGCATCTCGCGTTCGGGGTCGGCGTGCACCGGTGCATCGGGATGGGCGCAGCGCAGATGGAGGTCGCACTGCTGCTGGAGGAGATCGTCCGGCGGGGCGTCACCTTCGAGCCCGCGGGCGCCCCGACCCGTCTGCGCTCCAACTTCATGCTGGGCTTCACTCGTCTTCCCGTCCGGGCCAGGGTGACACGGGGCCCGGCGTGACGCCGCTCCGGCGGCCCGCGGACAGCCTTCCGGTGTCCCCGGTACCCGGGATGCCGGCGGCCCCGGTGTTTCGAGAGGCCATGTCACGGCTCGCGACGGGGGTGACGGTCGTCGCCGGCCGCGACGAGGCGGGCCACTGCTGGGGCTTCACCGCGACCTCGGTGACATCGGCGTCCCTGGAACCGCCGCTGCTGCTGGTGGGAATCGCCCGTACGTCGAGCTGCTACCCCATGTTCCGGGAGGCCCGTGAGTTCACCGTCAACATCCTCAAGGAAGGGCACCAGCATATTGCCCGGCGCTTCGCGACGCCCGGGATCGACCGCTTCGCGGAGGGCGGCTTCACCGAATGGCCCGGTGGCGGACCGCCCTGCCTGGACAACGCGCACGTCTGTGTGCACTGTGCGGTGTCGGATTCGATCCCGGTGGGCGACCACGAGGTGATGGTTGGCAGGGTCATCGATGCACGCTTCCCCAGCCCTGAGGACGCACCACTGGTGTGGTATCGCAGGGTATTCGGCTCCGTGACGGCTGACTGAGACCGGAGTCCTGTCCGGGATCGCCCCGAGCTACTCGTCACCGATGGGATCGGCAGCTCGCCCGGCACGTTGCGTCCGAAGCGGAAGCGTTGGCGCTGACGAGGCCCCGCGCCCAACCGTGCGCGGTCGTCGGCGAGGGGACGACGACCAAGACGACCAGGGCCTCGACCTGCTCGTCCGTGATCTTCCGCGGCGGACCCGAACGAGGCCGGTCCACCAAGCCCTCCAGCCGGTCCACGGCGAACCGGGCCCGCCACTTGCGCACGGTCTCCCGCGAGACTCCCAGATCCTGCCCGACCTGCGCGTTCGACCGGCCTTCCGCGCACGCCAGCACAATCCTGGACCGCAGCACCAGCGCCTGCGACGCCGTCTGTTTACGCAACCACCGCCGCAGCACCCTGCGTTCGTGATCGGACAGCTCTACCAGCAACGGCTTCGGACCAGGCATCACCACACCCTACAACCGCAAATAAACTAAGCTTTTCGTTTAACCCTGCACGTCACTCGACCTGCTGATCTGCGGTTCTTTCCGGGACGGCGAGGGCGGCCGTTCTCCACGCTTCGAGATGTCGAGTCACGAAGCCCAAGAGAACGGCCGCTGCCCATGAGTCTCCCCTTCGATGTGTCCGCAGGCCAGGCGTTGGGGCTCTTGTCCCGCTTTCGGGTTGAGTTCTACGACTCCCTGTATGCCCGCGCGGACGCGCTCTTCGAGCTCACGGACGCCGTGTTGTGCGCGGACGGGCCGGTGAAGACCCTGGTCGAGTTGTCGCTTACGGCCGAGCACCGCCGTGGGCACGGCGCGATGTACGCGGCGCTCGACCGGGGCTGGGCCGAGCCGACACGGCTGCGCCGCGCGCTGGCCGGCCTGCCGCTGCCCAAGGCGGCCGACGGGCGGATCGTGCTGGCCGTCGATGTGTCCAACTGGCTGCGGCCCGACGCACCGACCAGCGATGAGCGGCTGTTCTGCCACGTATACGGACGCGGCGACCGCAGCTCGGACCAGTTCGTCCCCGGCTGGCCGTACTCCTTCGTGGCCGCCCTGGAAACGGGCCGCACCTCCTGGGTGGCCCTGCTGGACGCGGTGCGGCTTGGACCTGCCGACGACGCGACCGCGGTGACCGCTGCCCAGCTCCGCGAGGTCGTGGACCGGCTGCTCAATGCCGGGCACTGGCGGCCGGGCGACCCCGAGATCCTGATCATGATGGACTCCGGCTACGACGTCGCCTACCTCTCCCACGCCCTGGCCGACCTGCCCGTCATCCTGGTCGGACGCCTGCGCTCGGACCGCGTCATGCTCCGCGACTCCGGCCCCGCCCATTCCGGGCCCAAGGGTGGACGACCTCGCCGGCACGGAAGCGTGCTCACCCTGGCCAAGCCCGACACCTGGCACCAAAGCGAGGTCACCACCGAGACGGACACCACCCGCTACGGCAAGGCCGAGGCCAGGGTATGGGACCGGATGCACCCCCGACTCGGCAGACGCGGCCCCTGGCTGGAATACGCAGAAGCCGAACTGCCCATCCTGCACGGCACGTTGATCCGCCTCGAAGTCGAGTACCTGCCGGGAAACCGCACCCCGAAACCGGTCTGGCTGTGGTGCTCGACGACCGCCGCCACCAGTGCGGATGTGGACCGCTGGTGGCAGGCATTCCTCCGCAGATTCGACCTCGAGCACACCTTCCGGCTGATGAAGCAGACGCTCGGCTGGACCGCGCCGAAGGTCCGCCACGCGGACGCCGCCGATCTGTGGACCTGGCTCATCATCGCCGCCCACACCCAACTCCGCCTCGCCCGGCCCCTCGCCGAGGACCTCCGCCGCCCCTGGGAAAGGCCCGCCGAACCCCGCCGGCTCACCCCGGCTCGGGTCCGGCGAGGGTTTCGCAACGTCCGCGCGACCACCACTGGTCCAGCAGCCGCGCCGAAACCGTCCCGACCAGGACCGGGACGGCCACCCGGCTCGAAGAACAGGCACCGGGCGCGGCACCACGACGTCGGGAAGACCGTGAAGCGCGCAGAAACCCTCGCCGAACATACTCGGCTAAAACAGGAGGAACGTTAAAAATCAAGCTAAGAAGCCGTATCTCAACCGATCATGGAACGTGCGGGTCGAACATGCTTCCCGCCGGGGTGATCTCCCCGTTGTGCGCGCATGAAGACAGGGCCTCTCGGTAGCTCGGGGATGCGAATCTGACCGAGCAGTGCCGGGAGGCCCTGGTGTCGTTGTTGTACGCGTCCGAGCCCGTCCAGTTCAACTCGGCTGCCCCATCGTGTGATTGCCTCGCGCACGTGTACGGCAACGCGGCCGATCATCCAGACCGGGTGTGCCGGTATCCGTCGGACATGACGGACGCGGAGTGGGCGGCTATCCGGCCGTTGCTGCCGGTGCCGGCCTGGCTCCAGGGCAGGGGCGGGCGCCCGGAGGGCTACTGCCACCGCCAGCTGCTGGATGCGATCCGCTACCTGGTCGCGGGCGGGATCTCGTGGCGGGCGATCCCCGCGGACTTCCCCGACTGGGGCCGCGTCTACGCCTTCTTCCGCCGATGGCGCGAGCACGGGCTGATCACCGAGTTCCACGACCGGCTGCGCGGGAGGGTCCGTGAAACGCGAGGGCCGTGAGGCCGAGCCCACGGCGGGGATCATCGACGCGCAGTCGGTGAAGGCCGCGGCCTCGGTTCCGGCCGCCTCACGCGGCTACGACGGCGGGAAGAAAGTGGGCGGCCGCAAGCGGCACATCGTGACCGACTGCCTCGGCCTGCTGCTGGTCGTCGCGGTCACCGCCACGAACATCGGCGATCGCGACGCCGCGACGGGCCTGCTGCAGCGGCTGCGCCGTCTGCACCGCGACATCACTCTCGTGTGGGCCGACGGCGGCTACACCGGCTCCCTCGTCGACTGGTGCCGTCAGAAACTCGCGCTGACCTTGGAGATCGTCAAGCGCACCGACGACATGACAGGGTTCGTGGTGCTTCCCAGGCGGTGGGTGGCAGAGCGCACGTTCGCGTGGCTGATGCACTCGCGCCGGCTGGCCCGGGACTACGAGACGCTGCCAGCCAGCAGCGAGGCGATGATCCAGTGGTCGATGGTCACGCGGATGAGCCGGCGTCTGGCCCGGCCACGGGCCGCCGACCGACGCTGAAGGCCCCCGACGTCTCCTGCAGGAGCCACCCGCGTTCCGCCAGACGCCGGGCCTTCGAACGCACCCCCTCGACCTTCGCCGACGTGGTCTCCAAGCCCAGCCGAACCGTGATCTCCCTGGCCTTCAGCGGCCCCTGGTCCGCAGGCTGCCGCTCGTTGAGCACACCCAGAATCCGCTGGTAGTCCGGCGCCAGCACCGTCACCTGCATCCCTTCTCGCCACGGTGGCACGATCGAGCCCGGCACCGGCGCGGGCGACGACACGGTTTCCGCCTCCGCCCCGGTCACGGCGGTGGACTCGGCAGCCGAGGCTGCCAGGGCCTCAACCAGCTCCTCCCGTGCGATCACCCGCCGGTCCAGCTCGATCTCCGCGGCCTCCAACGCCCCAGCCAGCCGCGCGACTTCCTCCCGCAATCCCTCCACCCGCACCCGGGACGCTGTCTCCCGCTCCTCCAGCATTCCCAGCACCGATGCCATCACGCACCCCTCGATCACGGAGCCGAAACAAGACACCGCATGCCTCCCTCATTCCGAGCTAGACCATGCCTGACCAGCGAAAATCAAGCGATCACGTTCGGTTGAGATACGGCTTCTAACGACTCAGGACACTAGTGACCTGAGAGATTCGTCGGCAGTAGGCGGCGACTTTGTCGAGAATCTCGTCGGCGGTCTTTATCCAGACGAACGGTCTGGGGTGCTCGTTCCAGTCGGCGAACCACGCTCGGATGTCGCGTTCGAGGGCCTGACGGAGTGGACACCGCGCTTGAGCTTCTTCTGCGTGAGCTCGGCGAACCACCGCTCCACCAGATTCAGCCACGACGAACTCTGCGGCGTGAAGTGCAGATGGAATCGCGGATGCGCCAGCAGCCATTGCTTGACGGCGAGCGTCTTGTGGGTGACGTAGTTGTCGAGAATCAGGTGCACGTCGAGCTCGGCGGGCACTTCCTTGCCCAGCTTGGCCGGCCGGACGTCGGGGTTCCTGCCGGTCTGCAGTGCGTGCGGCCCTCTGCATTTGCGGCGATCTCCGCTAGCGAAGACACGTTCGCCACTCGTCTGAGTGAAGAGCGGGCCTATCTCCATATGAGTACTTGCGGGTTTGGTGGCCAGTACACGGTTGGCGGCGCTTCGGTTATGGCCATTGCGAGTACTCAATGGTTCATATGGCGCCCCTACAGGGCTCCTTCGACGCTGCAAGCGGAGCAGAATCTTCCTCTTTCTGAATTTGCGGGCGCTGGCAGCGGCAGGCGGAGGGCCGTTACGTTGCGATCCCCGGACGCGGAGAAGGGCCTCGAGGGGCTGGACACCTGGTCTCGAAACCCTCCCGCGTCTACACCAACTCACCCTTAGGGAGGAAGAGTTGCTTGAACGCGTCTTCCGGAAGCTCAAGGAGCGCCTTCCGGAATCATCCGTCACGAGCATTCCGTTGCAGGTTGCACTTCAAACGGGAGTGGCGAGCCTCGTTGTGCTCACGCTGCGCTGGAGCTCAGTTCTTGTGACGGCGATGGTCACCGCTGCAACCGTTGCCGCGGTGCCGACAGAGTCGCTCGTCGTACTCGCGCCCCTGCTGTGGGCCGACCGAACCGCACTGTCCTACCTGCGCGTTCGTAGGACCTGACCCGCCACCAGGCGGTAGCCGGTTACTGATCGGCCGTCTACCGCCTGCTGGGCTCCGCAGCAGTGCACCGCCTGCCAACCGGCCCGCGGAGCAACTGAGGTGCAGGGCGCATGCAGAACAAGATCACGCAGCTGCGGCGCATCCAGCGCGACCGCCACAAGTAAGGAGAGTTCGAGCGCGGGTCCTCGCGACTTGAGCGCCCCCTGGCATCCCGGGCTGCAAGGCGAAAGCACTGCGGGTACTGGGGCGGCTCACGGGGCCTGGTGGCAGATGAGGGAGTGGTCCGCTGGCGGACCTGGCATGACACGGCTGGCGGCTGGAGTGGCTGACGCCGTCAGCTGCTCACTGGAGCAGCTTTCCGCAGGAGGGTTGGTGTGGAGTTTCAGCCATTGTGACCAGACCCGTAAAGTGCCAAATCTTCCGCACAGGATTTCTTGAATCTGTCAAGTGTTCTTGATGTGAGGTGAAGGGAGTTCAGTCATCCGTATCTCAGACCCCGCAACCCCTCCCTCTTGCCCCGCCTTCCACGGAAGGGGAACTTCCGCTGCCTCCCCCTGCATGCCAATGGCATATGTGGCCTTTTGTGATGAGCGGAGGGAGATTTACACGCGGTATGCAACGGCCCGTACGGGGCAACGGGTTGGAAATGAGGATCTGGCGGGCAGGGCGTTGGCCGACCTCGGCGACGCGTGGGAGGAGGCGCTGCGTAGTGCGTCTCCGGCGGCGTGGTCGTGGGCGCTTCTCAGGCAGCGAGTGTCCGACCTGCAAGGTTGCAGTGGGCGCGGCATTCACCAATTGCTGTCGGAGGACCAGGCCGATGTCCTCGTCCTGCGCTACCGCATGGGCATCTCGCTCACCGCAATGACGGCCGTGATGGGCCTGGAGGCCCCTGCGCTTGAGGCCCTGCTGCGTGCCGGGCTGCGCGGCTTGGGTGCTCTGCCTTCCGTGCCCACCTGGCATATGTGAAATATGTAGACGCAGGGGGATCCCTTCTTCGCGGTGCGGCCTGCCGCCCGGCACTGAGTGCCTCGTCGGCGGCTGGATTGCTACTGCCGGCCCTCGTGCTTCGCCGGGCTGGGGTGGTCCACGCCTGCTGATTCTCCTAGCATGGGCAGCCAACTCGGTCACGGGACCCGCGCCTTGAGTGCCGGGGCGGGCTTTCAATGCGGGGAGAATTCAGATTCCTATCGATGTCAGCAAGCCCAGCGTTGCGAGAATGTACGACTATCTACTCGGCGGCAGCGACAATTACGATGTCGATCGAGAAGCCTGCACGGAACTTCTGCGCCTCGCGCCGAGCACCAAGGAACTGGCACTGATCAATCGTGCTTTCCTTGTGCGAGCCGTGCGCTACTTGGCTGCCGAATGCGGTATTCGCCGATTCATCGATCACGGCTCCGGGCTCCCCACCCGCCCCAACGTTCACCAGGTCGCGCAGGAGGTTGCTCCGGACTCCCGCGTCGTCTACATCGACAACGATCCAATCGTCCTCGCGCACGGCCGGATGATGCTGGAAGAGGACCTGAGCACTACTGCAGTGGTCCAGGCCGACATGCGTGAAACCGAGAAGATCTTTGCAACTCCTCAGGTCTCCCGGCTTCTTCGTGATGATGAACCGGTAGCCGCGCTGTTCGTGTCCGTCCTCCACTGCATCACGGACGACGACGATCCCTGGGCGCTGGTCAATGAGGTAGCCGGCCGACTTCCCTCGGGCAGCTACCTTGTGGTGTCCCAACTGGCCAGTGATGACGCTGAACTCCGTGACAGCGTCACCCGGTTCATGGCGGACATCACCGAGGAAGGGTGGGGGAGGGTGCGCTCGCTGGGCGAGGTCCAGCGATATTTCGACCGTCTTCGAATGGTGGAGACCAGTGAGGCGGTCGAAGTTTCGAAGTGGCGCCCGGACACGGAAGTGTTCGCCCGTCAGGCCACGCAGGAATGGATCGAGTACGGCGGCGTTGCCCGCATTCCCTAGGGGTCGAGGGGGAGGTCCTTGAGGCTGTCGATGGAGGACTCCAGCAGCTCAAGGGTCTCCTGCTTCCCGCCGGCCAGTCCCAGAAGTTCCCACAAGGACGTCTTGTGGGCCACCACTTCGTCCGGAGCGGTGATGTAGGTACCGCCATGGTTGGTGGCCTCGACGTAGACAAGCTCGTCGCCCTGGCCCGCAGGAAATTTGAACAAGGTCATCGACGAGGTGAGCGCAGTGGCCTGTTCGGCAGCTGCGAACGGCAGTACCCGGATGTGGATGCGCTCCTTGTTCTCGGCAAGGTTGTACAGGTGCCGGAGCTGCCCCCGCATAACCTTCCTGCCACCTGTAGGCTTGGCAAGTACCGCTTGATCGATCACCGCGGAGTATTCGGGGGCATCCGGCTGCTGGAGCAACTGCTGGCGCTGCTGACGCAACAGCCACCGCCGCTCGGCACGCAGCTGCGCCGCCGCGATCTCCTTGGTGCCGGTGATCGTACGAATGGGGCTCTGGAAGACGGCGCGGGCGTAGTCGGGCGTCTGCAGAAGCCCGGGGATGAAGAAGCCCTCGTAGGTCAGGATGTCGGTGGCGGACGCTTCTGTTCCGATCAGGCGGTCCAGTGAGCTGTCGACGACATCGCGGAACGAGTCCCACCACTCCAGTTTCGCTGCCTGCCGGGCCTGCTTGCGGATGTCGGCCAGCTGGTGAGGGTCGGTAACCTCGTAGTGGCGTGCGAGGGCAACCGCCATCTCCTCGGGAACCTTCCACGTTCCCTTCTCGTAGCGGCTCAGCGTGGATTGGGACTTGGCAACCCCTGCCGTCACTACATCGGCAAGCCGCAGTCCCAAGTCATTGCGCATACGCCGCAGCTCGGCCCCCAGGAGCCGAGCTGCGACGGGAAGCGGTTCTCCGGACCCCTCGCCGTCATCGGGGACCAGACCAAGGACTTGCTCGGCCACTGTCGACTCCTCGCATGCAGGCGAACCCTTCGCCGGCGCCTAGCATGCGCATGCATCATGATCACAGCAAACCTTGGCCAATCAATTTCAGACAGTCATGGCGGTGAACTCGCCCTTCTGCGCCCCATCGAGAAAGGCAATCATCTCCGAACGCGTGAACACCAAGGCCGGCCCGTCAGGGAAGCGAGAGTTGCGGAACGCCACGTCTCCCCCCTCCAGGCGTGCGACTTCTACGCAATTGTGCTGCGGGTCGCTGGCGGTCGCCTTTACCCAAGCCGCTTCCTTGATCGAATCCGCCATCACGCCGTTGTCATACTTCGCCATTCCCCTACCACCCTTTCGAACCTGACCTGCATGAACACCCAGGATTCGCCTAATCGGCCCCCCGGGAGCGCACCTCCCGCCGTCGTCCACTTGCGGCTGGCCCGCAATTGCGGGCGAGGGGTGTGCCGGTGATCCTAGCTGTGCAGTACGGCGCTCCGCTGTCCCTCGAAAGAGCGTTCTTGCGCCGGTTTGTGACACGCAATCGTGGAGGCCACCGGGGGCGAATGAATGTTCGCCGGATCTGTGGGGAATGGCCAATCAAGAATGGCCGGACTTGCTGCCGTGGCGACGCCTGGCGAACCCAGGCGCGGTGCCGGAACGGGAAGTGGACCTGCTTGACGCGAAGGCCGACGAAGGGCCCGTCGCGTGGCTGATCCGGATTGTGAGGCGAGCGGTCTCCTCACAGGAGGTACTTCCAGACGCACTCGACGATGGCAGCTTCCTGCTCGACGGGATATCCGCGGTCGAGACAGCCTCGGGCAAGGGAAGCCGCAGGCCCCGTTCGGGCTGCCTTCAGCGCACCCCAGATGGGGCTGTCGGGTGGCCACCGTCGTTGCTGTGCATGTTCAGCGGCTCCGACGTCACAAACCGTGCTCCGGATCTGGCTCTCTGGCGGCAGTGCCTGGTGGATGGCTGTGGCGATTCGGACGCCGCCGAGGTCGGCATCGGGCGCGATGACGATCCTGTCGGCTGAATCGGCGAGTGCGGCAATGTGATCGACGATGGCGCGGCTGGGCATCCCCGCGCAGTACACGGTGCCGGTGTCGTTGTCCGGGGTGATCGCGTCAAGGGTGTCGCACAGAGTCTCGGCGGCCTGGAGGTTCTCGACGACGACGAGACGGGTTCCGTTGAGAGACAGTCGCAGGTCTGGCTGCTCGGCGCGGAGAAGGAGGGGGCCCCGGAGACGCGCGAGCGGCAGGCTGTGCGCGGCGACGTGGAGGGTGAGGGCTCCGCCGGCCCCGAGCCGGCTGTCGCGGTACAGCCCGACAGCGGTGGCGACGGAGCGGGTGACGCCGCAGTTTTCGAGGATGGTGCGGGCGTCGTCCCAGGTCTTCGTGCGGCCTGTGTGGGTTTGGGAGAAGGAGCGGGCATTCGGGTGGACGGTGCCGTCGCAGAGGTCCTGGAGGACAGCGATCAGGATGCGTGACCGCTTCGGTGCGGGCGTTGGGCGCTCCAGTTCTGTCTGGAGCGCGCTCCTCAGGCTGTCGAGGTCCCTTGCCGTGAGGCCCTTGGCCGCGGCCAGTGAACTGTCTGCTGCACGCCACGACTGCAGCAGACCCTGCGCGTTCTGAACGTCGGCACGGAGTTGGTCGCGCTGGAGAGCGCGACCGGCTGTGATCTGCTCAGCGGCCCGGGCAGCCGCGGCGGTGGGAAACCAGCGGACCGGCGAACCGAGGGCCATCGATTCCGTAATGTTGCAGCGGAGGATGACGATGCCAGCACGGACGAGAGTGACCGCGGTGGCCCAAGCGTGGCCCTGGTAGCGCTGCTGTACGGCTCTCCAGTCACGGTGCTGGGCACCGAGGACGAAGGTCCGATCGCCGGCTCGGGACAGAGCGGGAACGGTGTCGGCGTCGAGACGGTCGGGTGGACTGCTCGCGGCGAGGTCGACGTGGGAGTAGTGCGGCAGGCCGGTGGAGCGGGCGTTGACGAGATGTGCCGTGTCGTCAGCCGCGCGACGTGTGCGTACGACGGCGTGGGCGGTGAGCCCCTGGGGGAGGCCCTTGACAGGGATAACGGGGCCGGTGGGCTGCATCTTTACCACCAGGTGCGTCCGGCTTGCAGAACGCCCATGGTCAGCTCGACGCGCTCGCTGTTGGCGTCGTAGCCGAACATCCGGGTGGGTGCGTTGAGGGCTTCGGTGTGGCTGGGGTAGTTGAAGTAGAGGAGCTCACCGCTGTGTTCGGTGGCGTCGTCCAGGAGGGACTCCTGGCAGGTGCCCAGGACGGTGATGCCGTTGCCCTCGGCGCTGGTGGCCAGGGCGCCGAGGACCTCGCGGCGGTGATGGGAGCCGAGCGAGTCGCCGAGTTCGTCGAGGATGAGAAGGCGCCCGCGGGGGTGGGGGGAGGCGAGTAGGGCGGCAAGGACCAGGTGGATGGAGAAGAGCTTCTCCTGGGCCGAGTTGGTGATGTTGTCGTAGGGCAGCATTTGGCCGTGCGGGGTGCGCCGCCAGTGCGGGGTCACTTCGCACCGCCACATGTCCTGCAGGGTGGGTGGTGGTATGAGCGTCCGGCGCAGTTCGGCGCCGTACAGCCCGGCGTTCCGGTTGAGGGTGACCAGTGCGTCTTCGATGCCGCCCAGGGCCTGTTCGAGACGTAGGGCGATACTGCCCTGCATGGTGCGCAGGCTCTCCCGCAGGTCGCCGGCCTTCTGCTCGCCGAAAGCGATCCGGCTGGCCCGTTGGGCGCGTTCCTCGGCGATGCGGTTCGCGGCCGAGATGTCGGACTCGGCGAATCGGTCCAGCCAGTCCTTGAGGGCACGGACGGGTGCTTCGAACGCGGTGGCGTCGGCGAAGCGGCGGCTGCCGGTGTCATCGGCGAGATTGTTGCGGAGCCGGACAGCGTCCTTGAGCGCGGTGCTCGGGGCCCCAGCGCCGGTGTCGACGTCGATGCCGATCGTTTCGAGGGCCCGTTCGAGGTGGCGGCCGGCTCGCTGCCGCAGGGTGTTCTCGCTGCGGCGTTCCGGCAGGGCCTCGGAACGGTCCGGGGCGGTCGGTGGAGCGGTGGCCCAGCGCAGGGCGTGCAGGGCGGCTTCGCGGCTGCCACCGTGCTCTTGCCAGTAGCTGATGTCGAGGTCGTCGATCTGCTGCTTGACGTCGGCGTACTGTTCGGCCGCTCGGGCCTCAGCAACCTGAGCCGTGTCGATGGCAGTTCCTGCCTGGGCATGCTGGAGGGCGAGGGTCTCGTGGGCGACGAGCGCGTCCTGGAAGGCAGTCTGAGCTGCACCCCGCTCCTGCTGGCGTGCGGCGGTTGTCTGGCGGAGTGCGGCGACTTCGTCTTCCAGCGCGGGGCGCTGGGACCGCAGGCGCGCGGCGAGTGCTGCTGCTTCCAGACGGCGGACGAGTTCTTCGCTCTGTGCTTCGGTTTCCAGGGCCTGGTCGCGCTGTCGCTGGGCCTGGTCGAGGTCTTGCTCGGCTTGCTCCAGTGCGGTGCGCAGGCGAGCCAGGAGGGTTGCCCGTCCAGTGAGCGGCTCGGCGTATCCGCCCAGTACGTACAGGCCAAGGGCATCGTCGACCGCAGTGTCCGGGGTGTGTTCCAGCCGCATACGCGTGGCCAGGGTGTCCAGGAATCCCTGGACGGGATCGTGGCCGTGGCGGTCCGTTTCGGGTACAGCGATGAGGACTGCGCCGGGCTGGCTGGCCAGAGCTGCCCGGGCGGCAGAGACGGCGGATTCGGCGATGCACACGGCGTCCTGGTAGAGCGCCAGCCGGGGCTCCCAGGCGGCGCGTTCCTCGGGAGCGAGGGTCAGCCCGTCGAGCAGCCCGGTCGCGTGGATGCTGGCATCGCTCAGGGCGCTGATCGTCTGGCCGGCAGTGCCGTACCGGCCTTCGTTGGCGCGGGCGAGATCGTTGCGGGCGTTCTGGCGCAGCGTGGTGGCCTGGGTCAGGCGGGCTTCGCAGGCGATGGTGTGCTGGCGGGACTGCCTGGCGTCGAGGCGGGCGTCGTCGAGGTCCCCGTGGACTCCCGCCTCGGCGTCCTCGGCGTCCTGGAGGGCCTGATCGTGTGCGACCAGGCGGTGGCGGGCGCCGCTCTCGTCATCCCGGGCCCGGGTGAGGCGCTGCTCGGCGCTCTCCTTGGCATGCGCCGCTTCATCGCGTCGACGGGCCAGGTGCTCGGGGTCGTCGAGAGCGCGTTGAGTGGCTTGGGCTGTTTCCCGGTCACGCCGGGCGCGTGCCAGCGCCTCTTCCTGACCGCCCAGCGCGGCGTGCAGCTGTTCGGTGCGGTCCAGGGCGTCAAGCAGTCCGCGGGCGTAGTGCAAGGCCCACATGTCCTGGGCCCGGGCGAGTTCCTCACGGGCGCTGATGCGCTGGGTGACCGTGTGCAGGGCGCGTTCTTCGGCCGCGCGGCTGGTGATGTCCTTGTCCCTGCTGGTCTGCAGTTCGTGTTCCGCTTCGCTCAGGTCGTGGCGCAAGGACGCGTCGGTGTCCAGGAGGGTGGCGCGGCCGGTGAGATCGATGAGTGCGGTGCCGATGCCGGCCGGGGTGAACAGGCCGGTGTCGAGCTTGAGGAGGGAAGGACCGCCGCGTCGTTTGCCCCGGGAGGTCAGGAAGGCAAGACAGCGGGGCACTGGCCCGTACAGGACGGCCGCGTACTGGGTGGCTCCCAACGCTGACGCGGACGGCAGTCGACGGTAGATCTTGGCGGCCTGGTCGTGACGTTTGACGTCGTCCTGGGCGATGGCCAGATGGATGCCCGGGGCGTGCCGGACCTCGACGTACGTCGGTGTGGCGGAGAGTTTCACCCACACGGTGTGGGCGGTAGCGGGGACGCTGTCCGGGTCGGCGAACAGCCCGGCGATGTAGCCGGTGGTCGCGGCCGCATAGCCCTGGGCGCCGATCCCTGCGGTCTGCGGTTCGAAGAGCAGGTCCGCCACCGACGCCGGACCGCTGCTGTGCATCCGCCATTCCGGATCGCCCAGCAGCAGGGAGACGGCGGCCAGCCAGCTGGTCTTGCCGGACTCGTTCGAGTCCGTGGGCCCCTTGCCGGAGACGGCGACGAAGCAGCCGGGAATGAGACCGACCGCGGTCGAGGGGTGCCGGGCGATATCGAAGGTCTGGACGCACAAGAGCTGCCGGTCCCCGATGATCCCGAGACTGATCGGGACGTCCTCGGATGGCTGTGTCTCCTGAGGTCGGGCAGTCGTGCTCATGGCGCTATCTCCCGCGGGGTGGAAGAGGGTTGGGGTCGTGCCTGCTCCTGGCGGCGCTGACGGATGGCCCGGGCGTACATCGAGTCGGGCTGGGTGACCAGGACCAGGTCCTCCCACAGCTGGGCCGACTGCGCATCCGTCAGCCGTAGCAGCGCCGGACCAGGCAGCAGGGCACGGTGGAAGCCTTCGCGCAGCAGCCGACGGGCCTTGAGACGGCGTACCGCCGGGCGCAGCTGCTCATAGGTGAAGTAGGGGTTGGCGTAGAGCTCTTCGACGCTGGTGCCGGGCCCTTCCGCGAGCCAGGTCGCCGACTCGTGGATGCCACGGGCGCGGGGGGCTGCGACCGTGCGCAACAGGACCATTACCAGCACCGCCCGGTCCAAGGGCGGCAGGATACCGATGCCCTCAGCAGCCAGGCGTTCGGCCACGGTGTCGTCGTAGCCACTCGTGAAACCGGATATTCCATGGTGCTCGCGGATCAGCAGGGCGCGGCCGAGTCCGGCCAGGCGCCGGGTGACAACCGCCCGCAGCGCATCGGTCCGGAGGGCCGGGAACGCCTCACCGGGCACCAGCCCGTCGGCGGTCTCCAGGGCCGCGAGAGCGGACTGAACGTGGGCCTCGTCGAGCTCGGAGAGCGGTGCCTCATTCATCGTCGTTCTCCCGCATCGGCGCGGCCCGGCTCATGTCCGGGAGCTGGTCGTGGAAGCGCCGCATGGCTTCCGTGAACGTGGCGGGCAGCGCGGCCACCGCCGGCCCCAGCCGCAGCCGCGGCCCCTCGCGGACGACCAGCAGCAGCATTTGCAGCTCACCGTCGAGGGCAGCCTTGGCGGACCTCACATCCAGCCCGAGGTCCCCGGCCGTGTCGAGGATGCCGGTGCGCTCGAAAGGACGGCCCGGGTAGGGGGGCCCGTTCAGGTCGGGCCATGCCCGGGCCAGGCACAGAGCGAAGGTAATCATCTGGGTGGGGGCGAGCCGGGCGACGGGGTAGGTACCCAGTTCCTCGGGAACCGGCGCCTGCGACCAGCCCAGCACGAGCGCTCGGCCCAATGGGCCCGGACGGCCGCCCGAGCTGAACGGGGTGGGCCACGGACAGTCGCACTCCACCAGGCTGCGCCCGGCATTCCGGGCCCTCTCGTCGGCGTCCGCCAGCAGCCCAGGCGGCAGGCTTCCGGGGACGAGCGCGCCGCCGGCTCGGGCGGCGGCCAAGATCAAGGGCGCATCAGGGTTCTTCATCGCCGTGCTCGCTCGTCACCAGGTCCTCCGGCGCCGTGGCCGCAGGACGGTCCGTGCGGTGGACCGTGACCGGGTGCAGGTAGGTCACCCACGCCTCACGGTCGACGAGCAGCTCGGTGCCGATCTCCAGGCGATACGGCGCATGGGAGTCGGCGTCCAGCATGATCAGATCCGTCAGGAGCCGGACAGCCCGCGGCCACCGCGACCGCCGCAACTCCTCCGTCACCTCGACGCGGTCGCGCTCCAGGAGCATGCGATCAGCGGCCCGTTCACGACGTGCCCGCTCCTGTGCCCCTCGCTCGACCACTGCGCCGAACGGATCCCGCTCGGGCGACCCCATGGGCATCGGCGGCCGGTAGCGCACCCGGTGGCGCGGTGCGAACGCATCCACGGCGTCCACCACAGCTCCCGCGTCCACCCACACCTGCGGCGCATCCACCACCAGCGTGGCGCCGGCCTCGGCGAGCCGTTCCGGTGGCGCATCGCGGGCAGCCTCCAGGTACTTGTCGGCCGACAGGACATCGAAGTTCAGGGAAATCCCGGCGTGGTCAAGCACCCGCAGCAGCGCCTGCGCGACCCAGTGCCCGTACCGCTGCTCCGCCTCGACCATGGCCACAGCCTTGTGGGCGAGGTCGACGTCCTTCGGGAAGTGCCGGTTCACGTCGCGGTTCAGGCGAAGGACCCGCTGGTCCAGGTCCTGGTGGTTGTACTGCCGCTGGTCCTCGATCAGCTCCTTCAGCGTGCCATCCAGAACCAGTGCTTCCAGCTGTACCGCGAATGTCGCGAACACCCACTGGCAGAAGATGATGTTGCGGGCGACCGCATCCCGGTCGGGATGCTCGCGGTCGAGGAGCTCCTGGGTCCGGTCCAGCAGACCGATCAGCTCGTCGATGCCGCCGTGGCTCTCCAGACGGTCGCAGACCATCAGGAAGACGGTGCCCAGCGGGTGAAAGGAGTGCCGCAGCTGGTGCTTCTTGGACCGGTAGGGACGGATCAGCTGCTCGCTCTCGAAGACTTGCCAGCGTGACTCGAACATCTCCACCGGGTAGGCAGGCCGGGCATGCTGTGTGATCCATCCCCATACCTGGGTCTTCGTCGCCCCGCCCTGGGCGCTGTGAGCGGCGAACCCCTCCGCGATGTCGCGGGTGACCTGTAGATGCAGCCGATCGGTGACCGTCGCTCCCGAGTGTTGTGCCGCTGCCGCGACGAACGTCTGGAGATTGCTCGACTGCTGAGAATCGCTCAGCGACCTATCGACCCCATCATCTGGGCTATCCACTCGGAGGTTCACCGCGACGCCCCCATTTCCTGGAGCAAGGGCTCTGCGAACCATCATCCCCCTGTCAATTACGGCTTGCCAGCTGTGGCCAGACATGCAGAAGCGAACTTGTACATGCGGCGGAAGCGAAGGGCGCCAGGCAACGGCAGACGACATGCAGCCAGAGCGACGGAACGTCCATGGAGCGGGCTCAACGGCAGCGACTGCGTGAGTTGGCCTGAGGCAGGTGTGGAGCGAGCGATTAGAAGGCGCTTGGCCTTCTGCGACTCGGCACCCCTCTGACCTGCGCAAACGTTCGGCCCCGGCACGGGAACACGAGGGCCGTTCCACAAATGTGCCACGGACACCCGGACGGCGGTTGCGTTCGCGGCGCAGTGGCAAGGGCCTACGGCCACCAGTGTTGCCGACAGCGGCCTTCCGCGCACCTGCGCGGGGGCCAGCGCGGAAACAATCTTGGTGTGCCCAGTGTTGTCGTCCATTCAGGCGACGAGAGCACGGGGTGACGATGAGGCTGTTCACGGTGTCCGATGGGGTGACGGCGGAGGTGGCCGCGCGCGTGGCTGAGCGCGAGCGGGATGTGCAGGTCCTGGTGGAGGCGAACATGGAGGCGCTGCTGGGTGTTCGCTTCCTGGCGAGCGAGTACAGCACGGGCCCGGTGCACGGCGGGAGGATCGACTCGCTCGGAATCGACGAGAACGGTTCCCCGGTCGTCGTGGAGTACAAGCGGGGCGTCGACCCCGGAGTCATCAACCAGGGCCTGTACTACCTTGCCTGGCTCGTTGACCACCGTGCCGAGTTCCAGTTCCTCGTCCGCTCCCGGCTCGGGGCGGAGGCTGCAGCTCAGGTGCAGTGGACGACGCCGAGGCTGATCTGCGTGGCCGGTGGTTACACGCGGTACGACCTCCATGCCGTTCGCCAGCACCGGCACGCCATCGACCCCGTCAGCTACCGCCTCCTCGGCGAGAACATGCTCTCGTTGGAGACCGTGGCGTCGGTGGCCGGCCGCACGGCGGTGCCGCAGCGCCGGACGACGGCCGAACGGACGGCCGTCCCCGCGGCTGGCATGGGCGATGCCATGGCGGAGCTGCGCGCGGCCCTGGACGAGGTCCTCGTCGGCCTCGGCGAGGACGTTACACAGGTGGAGCGCAAGCAGTACCGGGCCTACCGGCGCCTGCGCAACTTCGCCTGCGTCGGCAGCACGCAGAAGCGGCAGGTCCTGGTCACGCTGAACGTGGACCCGTCGCAGGTCGAGCTGGTGGAGGGCTTCAGCCGCGATGTCAGCGAGCTGGGGCACCACGGCACCGGAGACCTGGAAGTACGGCTCCGTACCGAGCCCGACCTCGACCGTGCGCACGAGCTGCTGCGGCTCAGCTACGCGACGGCCTGAGACCTGCGGGGAACGTGGGGCTGCCGGGGCGTGTCGGCGGTGAGATGGAGATGAAGGGGCGCGGCAAGCGGGCCTTTCCGGTTGAGCGGCTGGGACGTGGCGGTGTTCTTCAATGATGCGGAGGAGTCCTGATTTTCATAATCAGGACTCCTCCGCTATAAGAGGGTGGCTCGGGCATCAGCCGATTGCGTCGGGGCTATTTCAACTACGGTTCCGCGACAGGTAGTGGGCGGTGTGCGGAAGTGCACGAGGAATGCGGGTGCCCGGTCCCGGGCTCATTGAATTGGCGATGCGGGAGTGTTCGGCCAAAGGCGTATCCACGAGCTGTCTGTCTGGCAGCTCGCTCGCGTCGCGCAGTGCACCTGTAGGCGATGCCAGGGTTTGGATCGCGGTATTCAACACGCTGTCCGGGACGCCTTCGGTGAACATGATGCGCCACAGGGGTTCGGGCTTGAACGGGCGACCACCAGTCAAGAATGCGCAGGCGTCCAGGAGGGCCATGTCCCCGTCGAGATGGACGAACGAGGACTGCCCGTCAGGAGAAACGTGCCGTTCTTCCAGGGCCCACTCGTCGTGGTGCGTTGTTGACGACCATCCGAGGGCGTCCAGTGCATCGCACGGGGGCGCCCACACACGCGGATCCCCTTGAAAGGACTTGGTCGGGAAGACGCTGAGCTGGGTGAGGATCGACACGATGATCTCGCCCGGCGTGTGCGGCGAACTGCGTGCCGTCCACTGGTCTTGCGCCTCGGGCTCGGGGGAGGCCCCGATGCGCCAGCCTCCGCCGTAGTAGTCGCCCTCGTAGCCCGGCGCCTTGGTGGCGCTGTGTACGGCGCGGAAGCGTCGGCAGTCGCTGATGTAGTAGACGGTGCCGTCTTTTCCGTACGTGTGGCTCCAGCCAACTGCGTCCAGGGATGCGGTGACGATCTCGATTCGTCCTGCGCCGGCCAGCGTCATCGGGACCAGGCTCTGTGTGTGGTGCGGTGTGGTCAGGGCGAGTCTCCCGGGTTCAGGCGGATGGGGGGTGCCCTCGGCATTCAGCGAAGCGGTCTGCATCGCGCTTGGGCGTTGGGACGTGGCGACCGAGTCAGGGCCGCCTGGTGCGGCGCGGCGAGGCGACGCGGGGAGTCAAGAGCGGCTGGGGCTGGTTCCTGACGGTGCTGCGTGATGCGCCCGGGGGCCGGGTGACTCGTACCGCAGCAGGTGGTGTCCGGGCGGCTTCCAGGTGGACGAGCTTCTCGACCAGGGTTTCCAGGACCGGGGCAGGGGCGGATTGCGAGAGCTGGATGGACCAACCGGTCTGGTCGCGACCATCCTTGCCGGACACCGACCAGACAAGGTTCTCGCCGTCCGCGTAAAAGGCGGCGATGTGGTCGAACCGCACTTCGGTGGTGCTTCCGCCTGGGGCGTGCCATCGGGCGCCCCGGCCGTCCTGGGCAAGCTGCCACCCGGCCTCGACGAGCAGAGTGCTGGCCTGTGCTGCGGACTCCCTGGGGTCGGCGGAGGCGAATCTGGTCGTCGAGTTGGGCAGGTGGATATCGCAGAGGTGGTCCGCGAGGCCGTCGAGCAGGTCCAGAACGAGGTCTGCCGGGGTGTCGGCGCTGAGGGTGGCGTACCAGGTGCGGGGGCCGACGGGGGACTCGTATCCGGCGATGGTCCAGGCGGTCGTGCCGCTGGTGGCTTCGTGGGTGAACTCGATACGGGCGGTGAGGCTTTCGTGGTTGGCGATGGTGACCTCGTCCGGTCCCGTTCGGTACTTCTCCCAGTCGCGGTGCTCGTCGAAGAAGACGGCCAGAGCGGCTTCGTGTGGCGCCGGCTGTTCAGGGAGCAGGGGTGCATTCGCCGGCAGGGGGCCTGCAGTGCGGATGCTCGTGTGGGCCAGGGCGTCGAGAATCCGCTGTTCACTGGTGGTGGGCATCGCGGGCCCGGGCCGGGCTGCATCTGCGTACTGGAGGCGGAAGTCCAGCAGGGCTTCGTCCTCGCTCTCGAACACTAGGGTCTCGTGGCGTGCTTGGTCCTGGCCGTGGAGGTGGACACCGCTTCCGTCGCTGTAGACGCCGACCGCGACGCGGGTGTGTCCGTCGAGGGCATGTCCGAGGATGACCAGGCGCCGGTCGTAGATGTCCTCCAGGATCATCTGTGCGGCGGTGCCCGTCTCGCGGATCTCGGCTGTACTCAGCCAGGTTTTGTCCAGGTCGATCGGGACCCACCCTGCATTGATTTCCTTCTGGAGAGCGGGCGAGATGAGGACAGAAGCGGACCGGTTGCGGAGCTCGATGGTGGCCTGGTGGGCGTAGTAGGGCTCTTCGTGATCGATGCGCGAGAGGAGCATCGTCTGCCCGGCGGCGTGTCGGAATCCGTGTTTGGCCAGGATGGCAGCCACGGCGGCGTCGGTCATTTCTGGGTTCGGGGTGGTGGCACCTTTGTAGTGGGCGACAACGGTGCCGGGGAGCGTGCTGTGGAGGTCGAGGCGTACCTCGCTGATGGTGGGGCCGAGCATGAGATCCGTTCGGAGAGGTGTGCGCGCTAGCGGAGGGCACGCGGGGATGGAGGGGGCCGACTGGGGCGTGCGGGTTCTGGGACGGTCCTTGCGGACCGTGCGAGCGGTGGACGGCGGGCACGCTGCCAGCGGCCGTGTATCGCCTGCACCTCGGCCAGTGCCCGGCGCGTGCCGGAGATCAACTGTCCTGGTGTGGTGGCGGGGTCGTCCGTGTAGGCGCCGATCCGGTGTGCCGCGGTGCGGGCAGTTGCCAGCAACGCCTGCTGGAGGACGTGCTCGGCCCAGTACTCCGGCGAGCCGACCGGGTTGCGGAGGAGGTCGAGGAGGTCCTTGGAGGACAACTCGTCGCCGAGTAGACCGTTTTGCTGTGCTTCCCACACCGCGGTGATCGGGTCGATTGTGTCGCCGCGACGGCTCAAGGAGACGAGGCGCGCGTACAGCTGGCCGTGCAGGGGGTGGGCGAAGTCGGCCGGGTGCAGCCACCCGAGCCCGCGCAGGGACTGGGGGTGGTGTACCGCCCCGGCCAACAGGGCGCGTTCGTCGTCGAGTGCTTCAGGGCTGATGTCCTTCGGCGGATCAGTGACATTCGTCCCGGGGGGAGATCCTTGTTGCGGTCCGAACTGTGACGTCAGTTCGGTCAGATGGTCGGTGAGCAGGCTGCAGCGTCTGATCACTTGCGTGACGGGTGAGGGGTGCTCGGGGTCGGAGGCGGCGCGGGTGAGCTGTTCAGCGTGCGTGCGCAGACTGCGGCGGACGTGCCCGGCCCGCACGATCTGCGCGTACGCGGGTGCGTGCCGGGGCTCGGGGCACTCCTCGACCATCATGTGCAGGTGGCTGGGAGTGATGCCGCGGATGTGTTCGGAGGCGTCTGCGAGCACCGCGTTGATCCACACCGGTTCCCGGGCGTGCAGGACGGCAGCCGGCGGGATGAGCCTGCGGATCGCGGCGAACAGGGCGCGGTGCGCGTGGTGGGCGAAGTGCTCGGGGGTGAGCGTGTCCGACCGGTCCAGGGCGGCGGGATCGAGGAGCAGGGCGCCGAGCAAGGCCCGCTCGGCATGATGCCCCGCATCTGGTTCCGGCGCTGTGGGGTCGTAGTCCGAGGCGTTCGCGTCCGGCGCCGTCATGCTGCCAGCTCGAAGTCACGCGCAGTGAAGGGCACTTGGAGGTGCGGCGCCAGCAGGTGGCCTGCGAGACGGGGAGGGACAGCGTTTCCTATCTGTCCGAAGACGGCGCCCTTGCCGCCCTGCCACGGGTAGTCGGCGGGGAAGGACTGAAGGATGCCCGCCTCGATGGCCGTGATCTTGATGGGCTCCGGCTGTATCGATTCCGACGCGCCGGCCTTGTCCGGGAGGGGCTCCCACGTGCACTCGTTGGCTCGGTTACCGAAGAACAGGGTGCCCGCGGGCTCTGAGAGGGGCCGGACGGTGGCGTTGGACTGGTTGTTGCTGCGCAACGCCCACTTCCACCGGTGGGATTCGCCCGTGAAGGTCGGCGCGGGGGCACCGCTGGGCCGGTTCTCCCTGGCCCCGTGCCGCCGAGTCCAACCGCTGCCCTCGCGACGGGACGCGAGCACGATGTCCGTGCTGGGAGCGCGCTGTTGCCAAGTCCCTCGGTCGCGGGCATCGGCGAGAGCTTTGCGCGAGCCTGATGGCCAGGGTTCAGGGCCGCCGCCGGGTCCGCCGCCGGCGCAGACGGTCGGCACGGGGCGGTCGGTGGCTCCCCAGCCGAGCGCCTCGGCCATAGAGCGCCACGGTCGGCGGCCCGGCCCGAACAGTGACTCCGGCTGGCCGACGCGGGCGTGGGTCGGCTCGGGCGGCGCGGCCGTACGGACTCGGGAGGCCAGGAAGATCGCACGGCGGCGGGTCTGTGGTACTCCGAAGTCGGCCGCGTTGAGAATTCCGGTCCAGGTCGAGTATCCCCAGCCGCGCAGCACGGCGGCGTACTGGAGCCACAACGGCAACACGTCCGGCACTTCCTCCATCGCCACCCACTCCGGCCCCCCGTGTTCGTGCAGGGCGTGGAGGTAGCGCATCGGCTCGGCGGCCAGCAACGAGCGTTCGTCCCGGCACGCGGCGAGGAGCGCGGCCCGGGTGTCCCGGCCGACGGCCAGGTCCGCGACCGCCTGGTGCACCAACGGCTGGTCCAGCAACCCCAGTTGTTTACCCGCCCTGCTCCATGCCTGACAGGGCGGCGAGGCGATCAGCCCCGTAACCCGGCCTGCGAGCTGTCGCGTGGGGAACTTCGCCACATCGGTGCGGATCGTTGCCTGGCCCGCGGCCGCGCGAGTGCGGCAGGCCCAGGCATCCCATTCAAGTCCGACATCGCGTGCGCCGAGCACGCTCAGTGCGTGCGACCAGCCACCCGGGCCAGCAAACAGATCCAGTATCAAGAGACGAGGCCGAAGTCGTCCTGCGCTGGCCCTTCACCGCGGCAGGCCCAGGGGGAGCAGCCGTCGGTGATGCCGTACTCCAGCTCGTCCGCGTTGGTCTCGTCGGGCAGTTGTGACTGGAGGGCGGCCCGCTCGGCGGCTGTGACGTGATCGATCGGCGCCTCGCTGAGCGGGACCCGAGAGCGGTGCAAGAACGCCTCGCCCAGCAGGGGATTGCCGGTTTTGTTGGCGCGCGCGTTTCCCTTGCGGATGGCGGCATCGAATGCGACCACGTCCTGCCATTCGCTCGGGCTCGCGTCGCGAATGTGTCGCCACTGCGCGTTTCCATGGAATGGGCACCCGAGGCAGCTTGACTTCGGAGTGTCAGCCATTCCGAGGGAGGTCAGATACTTGATGCAGTCGGCCCGTGACCAGTCCATATCTGTAATCAGTGGGTGCCGGTTGCGCATGTACTTGACGTCCGAGTCTTTCGCCCGATGGAATTCATCGGTGGAAATGCCGATCCACTGCTCGACCCAGACGGCCTTCGGGATGCGTGCCGGGTAGGGATATCCGAGAAGATCGCGGATCGCCTTCTTAATGGGCTTAACCTTATATTCACCCGTGCATTGGCGCCTGGTCATCCCCGGTTTGCCGTCCTTGTTGAGGATGTAGAGTGGCATGGAGGCGAAACGGTGTTCAGGGTCGAGTGCATCATCCCTGATATTTCCGGTGGAGACGCGGAGTACGGGAATGCCGGCTGGTGCGGCGATTACTTTTTCCAGGCGGTCCAGGTGGTCATAAACAGCCTGGGGTTCCCAGCCGGTGTCGGCGAAGATGGCGTAATCAACTTTGGGGAGAATGCCTTTTGCGGAGAGAGTGAGCATGGCGCTGGACTGGATACCGGCACCGAGAGAGATGGCGCGGAACTGTGAGGGGATGGGAGGTCCTTGCGGTGTGCGGGAGGATATGAAATGGCGAATTACGGCGGGGAGACCCAGAGCAGGGCGGGTGAAGTCCCTGCCGGGCCCGTGCGCAGATCAGCGGCGGTGGCCGACGGCACGCGTTGGCCTACCGGGTTCGTACCGCCGTAGCCGGTCGAGGACCGGGCGGTGGGGGTGGATGCGTGGGCGCGCGCGAAAGCGTCGAGCTGCTGCTGGGATACGGGCAGGGTTCGTCCTCCGGGCTGTGGTCATGTCGGGCTGCGCTGGTCACCGGGCGCGAGGCGGGCGCTGTGATGCCGTGGGGTACGGGTGCGGGCCGGCCGGTCTCTGCGGCCATGAACCCAGGGGGCCTGAAGGCAAGACCCCCTCGGCGTATCGAGGAGGCTCGGGTGTCGCGCTGGTGAGAGGGTGCAGCACCGTAACGCTCGCCCCCGCGGTGGTGAGTGCTTGGTATGCGTGGAGCACGGTTTCTCCTGGGGCCGGCGAGTCGGCGGCAAGGAGGTAGCCGCGTTCGTTGAGGGCGTGGTTGGTGGAGCTGACGCGAAACCCGCCGTCGGTGAGGATCTTGTCGACGAGCTCCGGGTTGCGGGTCTGGGCGGAGATCCCGGCGCGGGACTGCCAGAGGGTGACGTCGGGTGCGGAGGTGCCTGGGCGCTGAGGGGTGGTGACCAGGTAGGCCACGTTCTCGGTGAAGCTCAGCAGTGCGCGATGAGTCCGGTCGGCGGCCCGCCACTGCTCGGTGAGGGGAAGGCCAGGGAGGATGAACGTGGTGGGTCCTGGGCCGGGGTTCAGCACGAACCCGCCGTCCCTGAGTACGGCCAGGACTGCCGTGTTGTCGGTGTGGAGACTGGCGAAGACGGTGCCGTCGGCGGCTGAGCCGAAGAGCACGTCGTAGTTGTGGAACAAGGAGCTTCCAGAGGTCGAGGGGCGGGGATGCCAGGGGGTCCAGGCGTCGTGTCCGAGCGGCTAGCGCCTGACGGGTGGGCGCGGGTGCTTCTGGACGGCGTGGCGGGACTGCGGGGGCTTGGGCGCCGAACGCGGTGTGGCGGTTGTCCGGCGCACAGGAGTGACGCGTGCGGTGCTCACCTCCCGCAGTGCCAGGGGGACTTCGGGCAGGAAGCGCTCGACCGGGACGGGGCCGGCCAGATTGGTGAAGAACCGTCCGACCAGTGACTCGGGGACGGAGCCGGAGAATGCCGCAGCCCAGCGGGTGTCGGCGTGATCGGGCACCGCGTGCTCGAAGGCCCAGGGAGCTTCGGCTCCTGGGTTGTGCTGAACGGTGCAGTGACCGTCGCGCGAAGCGATGCGGATGCCTTCCTCCCCGGGTGACCTCTGCCAGCCGTACTGCTCGGCGAGGTCCGCGAGGCTGGTATCGGTAAGGCGTCCGTACAGCTCGACACTCCGAAGGTCCCCGTTGAGTTGGGGAAGTGCGCGCAGGACGGCGGCGACGGCCTCGATGGGGGTGTGCCGGGTGAAGGTGGCGCTCCAGCGCGGGTCGTGGTGAGTGACAGCCCAGCAGCGTTCGTCGGCACGGTTCGGGTCGAATCCGATGACCATCGAGCGGTCGGGACTGGACAGGGTGAAGGTGTGCGCGGTGCGGTCCCGTTTGATGGGCCAGCCGAATCGGCGGACGAGGGGCTGGATCACCTCGTCCAGCCGGGCCAGGCCCCCACCGGCCAGGTAGCGTGGCGAGACCCACACACGGTCAGTGGTGGCGGGTGGGTTCACCGGCGCGCACCGCTGCCGAAGACCGACGGCGGAACCCGCGCAACCGCCGGGGCGAGCGGGCTCCGGCCGGGCTGTGCGGCAGGCACCGTGCGGTGCAGGGCCGGGATTCCGAAGCGCGTTTCGACGACGGAACCGGTGCTGTGCAGATGAGCTGCTGCCATGACGGACGCGCTCAGCTTGTCCGCCTCGCTCATGCGGGCGGGCAGCACGTGGGACCACGCCGATGTGCCGAGCGCCGGAGCGAAGCCGTAGAGCTCCAACGTCTCTGCGTCCGCCTCGGTGCGGGCGGTGGCGGTGACGTTTCCCGTCGACAGGTCCAGTCGGACGTCAGGTTCCAGAGGCAGGACGCCGGGGTTGTGGGGCCTGGGGACGTTCATGGCCACGATGTCCGGCGTCCAACGGAGCAGGTCGGCATATGCAGCCTCGAGGCACTCCATCGCGTGGAACTGGCCGAGGGCCGAGTCGTCGGCGGGCAGCTGGTACAGCGTGCGGCCTTCGTGCTCGTACGGAACGAAATTGTGTGCAACGAGGATCGGGTGGGCGGTGCGGGCGAAGCCGGGCGCGCAGGTGGCGAACGAGGCGAGGCCGTCGTCAGTAGTGCCGAGGGTGACGTCGGCGAGGTCGAGCAGGGACAGAAGAGCTCCAACGGATTCAGCAGGCGGCTACCGGGCGCGGCCTGTACTGGGTGGATGGTCAGTGCAGAGGGCGTGACGATCTCTCGATGCCGGGCCCGGCTCCATGCTCGCGGCGGGAGCGATCCAGGGCGGCGAGCGCTGTACGCGACTGCTGCACGGTGCCAGTCAGCCCGGGAGTGCGGCGTCCGGCCGGAGCGATGCTCGTCAGGCTGGTGAAGAAGCGGACGACGAGCGGGGTGGGGGTTCCTGCTGTGAAGCGGGCTTCCCAGTCGGGTGTCCTGCCGGTGTGAGAGTGCTGGAACGCCCACTTGGTGTGGATGCCGATCGCCCGGGGAGAGTGCCGCAGCGAGCAGTGCCCGTCTGGCGAAGTGAACGCGATGCCGTCCTTGGTACGTGAGGTAGCCCACTGAGTGTGGGCGGCGACCTCGGCGAGACCTGCCGTGGGGAGGACGCCGATGGTCTCGGCGAAGCGGCGGTCGTCCACCAGCTGGGGAAGTGAGAAGACGAGGTGACCGATCAGCTCGACGGGGGTGCCCCGGCTGAACTGCACGAACCAGTGCGGGATCTGACGCTCCACCTCCCACTGCATGTGCTGTGGCCGTCGCATGTTCAGGCTGACAGCGAGGGAACTTCCCGGGCTGACGACAGCCAGACGGTCTTCCCTCTGGTACGGCGTCCATCCGAAGTGGGTGACCAGCGGGCTGAGTACCTCACGGGCCCGCGGCACGTGTTCGTCAACGAGGTCGCGGGGCGCGGCCGGTGTGCGGCCTTGCGGTGTGAACGTCATCGGTGGCCTCGCCGTGGCGAGAGGTGCAGCGGAGCCGACGGGGTACTCGGGGACGCGGGGAGCTGCTGTCCGAGGAGAGCTGAGCGGGCTGCTGTGAGCGACTGGCCCGCGTCGGTGAGGTGAACCCGCAGTTTGCTGTCCTGGTCGAGCGCGTCGAGCTGTTGCTGCATCGTGTCCTGGTGACCGGTGGTGAGGGTGATGAGAGGGACGAGGGCTTCGGTGTAGTAGGCGACGGCTCGCCCGAGATGGGCAGCTGTTTCGCCGAGCGTCTCGATGGGCGGGAGGCCGGCGATGTTCGGGGCGAGCTGGTACTCGGCTTCGACAGCCATCCGGGCAGTGAGGTGGCAGAGGAGCCCGATGTGCCGGGTGGCGTGGAAGAGCCCAGTGTTGCTGGCTGTGACGGGGTAATCGCGGATGTCGGCGAGTACGGCGTCGAGGGCCTGGAGCGGGGTGATGACTTCGAGGTCGGTGGGTTCGTAGTGGTGCAGCGGGTGTCCAGATGTGAGGTTCAGGGGCGGGCTTCCCAGAGGAAGCGGGCGGTGTGGTCGTTGCCGTGGCCGGGCCGCGGGCGGGATGCGGCGTGCCAACCCCGCCGGGGCGGCCGGGCGGCGATCAGGCGCCAGCCCGCCCCGCGCAGGGATGCTCCGCTCTCGCCCGCCTGCGTGTAGGTGATCAGGCGCCGGTATCCGAGGGCTTTCGCTGCCCGCCAGGCAGCCCCGTACAGAAGGGAGTTGGCATTGCGCACGCCGTCGGTGGCGGTCCGGGTGACTTCGAGAGTGGTGCCGTCGTCGAGGTGGCGGGCCACCGGGCGGCCGACGACGGCCACGGCCCGCAGGGTGCCGGCGTCGTCCGCGGCGCCGACAGCGAAGATCTGGCCGACGGGCGGCGGGTGGTGGCGGTGCCAGGTACGGACGAATTCCTTTGCCTCGCGGGACCGGACCGGCACCAGGTGCAGGCGGCTGTTGCTCATGCGGCCTTCTTGAAGTCGGCGCGTGTGGGCGTCGACTTGCTGAGGGCCCGCGCGGTGATCGCCTTCGAGGCGCGGGCGGACGCGGCGGACAGTTCGGCGGCGCCGGGCTCCAGGTACCAGGGGCGCAGGTCGAGCATCGCGACGCGCATGCCGGTGGCGTAGAGCAGGGCGGAACCCTTGGGCAGGGCGCGGATCGCGTCGGCGGGCAGGATGCGCTCCTGGCGCATGGAGACGCTGGTCGACTTCCCGGAGTCGGAGTGCGACGTCGAAGTGGTCTCCACATCGTGATCGCCGATGAGGCGGGAGAGTTTGTCCGCGAAGTCGGGGTCGTCGATACCGGAACCGATCACCTTGATGGTGCTCGCGGACCAGAGCGCGTCCATCCCCGCATCGCCCCAGACCTTCTGCCCCTGACGGTAACTCTGCAGGATGGTGATGGGGATGATCCCGCGCGATCCCAGGTGGGAGTACAGATCCGGCAGGTCACTGATCTTGCACACGTTCGCGGCCTCGTCGAGGATCGCCAGCATCGGCGGGTCCAGGCGCCCGCCGGAACGTTCCGCCTCGACGGTCGCGGCGCGCATCACGGCATCGGCGCACGCGGCGATCAGCGCACTGGCTCCGCCTCCGCCGTCCTTCGACAGGAGGTACAAGGTGTCGGTCGAGCAGACGAATTCCTCGGGCTTGAACTCCGGTACGTCGTCCTGCGGGGTGACCCAGCGGGCGATCTCGGTGTTCAGCAGCGCGGCGGCGTACTGCCTCGCGGTCTCGTAGATGCCGTCGCGCGTCTCGGGCGGGCCTTCGACGGTGCCTTTCAGCTGGGCTGCGACTCCGGCGAAACCGTGATCGCGCAGGATGTCCAGCGGTGCACGGTTGGCGGGGTAGGCGAGCCATCCCATGACGTCGGTGATCGGCCGGTTGTCGTTCGCGGCGGCCAGCATCAACTGGCTGAGTACGTTGGAGGCGGCCTTGCTCCAGAAGTCGTTCGCCTGCGAGGCGTCCACCGAGGCGGCGAGGAAGTGGCCGGCGAGGCGGCCTGACCCTTCCAGGGTTTTCGCACTGGCCAGGGGGTCCCACCACATGCGGCGGTCGGCGTGGGCGATCTGCTGCGGGTCCATCGACCAGGTCCGCCCCACCTTCGCCCGTGCTTCGATCGTGCTGGTGTACGCATCGTTCGCGGCCTTGTTGGAGGTGAGCAGGACCGGACCGGGGGCATTGAGGATCGCGGGGATGGCCAAGGTGGTCGTCTTGCCGGATCTCGGGGCCATCACCGCGACGGCTACGTCCTCGTAGCCCATGCGGACCTCGTGCTTTGTCTGTTGAACGTTGCCCAGGAGCACTCCGGTGTCCTGGGGGGCGATGGTCTTGGCGTCCTTGAGGCTCGGTCGCAGGCTGCGTGCCTTCTCGGTGATCTGCCCGGCGAGCAGGGGCTGGATGTCCCTCGGCTTCGCCATGCCGTTAATGCGCTTTTTCTTGCCGCCGCCGGCTTGCTGGTGCCGCGACCAGAGCAGGGCGCCGAGTCCGGCCAGGACGAGGAAGAGGGTGATGGGCACGGTGCGTGCCCCGATCAGGAGGGCGGTGCTTCCGAGGGCGGGCCACAGCCGGTCGGGATGCAGGAGCGCTTCGGTCGGCGCGTACGGGGCGAAGGGGGTTCCGGTGAGCCAGGCGGTGGTGTTGCCTGTGAGCCAGGTGAGGTGAGCCAGCGGAACGGCGACGGCGGCAAGTCCGAGAAGGACTTTGAACGCGAAGTCGTACCCGTCGCTGGAATTGGCGGAGTTGGGCAATCGGGCCGGGTCCAGGGGGTGTGAGGGGGGAGTCGTCAGCGCAAGCGGCGGGGGGCCGGGCGGGAGCGGAGGGGGCTGGCTGCGGGCTGCTGGGTGGTCAGCGACGCGATCCGGCGCTGCAGAGCGGAGGTGGCTTCGGCAGGTCGGATGGTGCGGTCATCGGCGTACCGACGGAGCCCGGGATGCGGGAGCAGGCGGGAGCCCTGGGGCGGCGTACGGAGGCGCTGCGGTGCGGAGTTGGCCGAGGCGTTGGACGGCCTCACCGAGGTCTTCACTGCGGGCGAGGAGGTCCTCGGCGGCGTCGCCGAATGTCCGGTGCACCTCTGGGCGGGCGCCGTGGCGTTGCGTGTAGTGAGCAGTGCTGTCGAGCAGTGCCGAGAGCCGGGAGAGCAGGCCGACGTCCGGGTCGAAGACCTGGGCGAGCAGGACGGTGGCGCGCTCTGGCAGGACGCCGTCCTCCAGTTCACGGATGACGCCACCGACGGTCTCGGTGGCAGCACGGATGGCGTGTGGATCAACAGGGGAGGACAAGGAACTCCAGAGGGGAGGGCGGTGGTGCGTGCGTCGCGGTCAGCGGGCGCGCCGAGCTACAGGCGCAGGAGTTCGGCATCGTGCTCACCTGCCCCGGCCAGCGGCCGGTCCCCCGCGAGGTGGTGTGAGGGGCCGGGCCCCAGCAGTTCGGGCCGCCCGCCCCACAGCGCGCGCTTGCGTCTCGCGCTTTCGGCGAGCGACTAAGAGCTCCTCGCTCTGCGGACCGTTGTGGATCTGGGTGACGAGCGAGCTGGCCGGCACTTCGTACCGGGGCCGTTGCACCGGTTCGGGACTGGCGAGCGCCCCGGCGAACCCGGCGAGGAGGTAGAGCGGGGTGTTCACACTGAAGTAAGCCCGCCACAGGGAGCGATAACCGCCGCCCCCGGTAGGCACCCTCGCTTCGGCATCCCAGATCACGCTGCCGTCGTCGGGGAAGTCGAGGAGATCGAAGTCGTCCACCCGGCAGCACATGTGCATGATGCCGTCCGGATGCACGCCGGTACGTTCATCCCCCTCTCTGTTCTCGGCGAACGTCCAGCCCGCCTCGACGAAGGGCGCCCACACGGAATCGGGCTCCGGAGGTTCGGCTGGTTTCGGGCGGATGAGGGCGTCGGTGTAACCGGCTATGACCTCCACGGGCGTCGCTCCGCTGAAAGAGACGTGCCAGTGGTCGTTGCCGGGCAGCTGCGACTAGATGCGCCACCAGGCGCTGGAATCGTTGGCCTCAGGGTCCAGTACGAGGGCATGGTGCTCGTCCGGACTGGCCAGGACGACGTGGGGGAAGTCGGGTTCGGAGTAGTTGCGCCAGCCCGCGGCCCGCAGTGGTCGGGTGATGTACCGGGGGTCGCCCATGCCAGCGGCGTGACGCGGGCTGGTGGCGTACTGGTACCGCATGTGGTTGGCCTTGCTGACGATGTACGGGACGTGACGCGAGCTCACCGGCGCTGCCCCCCGGCGCCCGCCGAGGCGTACGCCCGCGGGGGCTGGGCGTACGCGGGGTCGCGTCGGACCCAGGGGTTGCGGGCCCAGGCGGCGGCACGGGCGCTTGCGAGGCGTGCCTGCTGGAAGCGGCTGAGTTCGGAGGGGAGTACGGAGACCGACCGGGTGCGGATGCGGTCGGTGGCCGGTACCGCGCCGCGCGGGCGCATCAGGGGGTAGGGGGCGGCGAGCGAGGCCGTGAAGTTCTGGACGAGGTGCATAGGGGTGTGCTGGCTGAAGATCACGTCCCATGCCTGGCCGTGCTCGGTGCGGGCCGCGGCCCACCAGTGAGCGGTGTTCGGGCCGCTCTGGTGGTACTGGACCATGGCGGTCTGGTCGGGGCTGGTGGCGGTGAAGTGCTTGCCCTGGGCGGTCGACCAGTTCTGGGCTTCGAGGGGCTCCCACACGTTGGGGGCGTGGGCGGTCCGCGTCTGCGGCTGGGCGAGCGTGTCGGTGAGGCCGGCGATGATCTCGACGGGGACCTGGGTGGTCAGGGTGGCGTGCCAGGCGGGCTGCGTCTTGGTTGCCCGCGCCGAGACAGTCCACCCGGCCGGGTTGGCGTTCGGATCGAAGCCCAGGCGGATGTTGCGGTCGGGGCTGGTGAGGATAAGGGGGCCGCCGGACTTCGAGCGGTTCTTCCAGCCGAGGATGCGCAGGTATTCGGTGAGGTAGCGCACGTCCCCGGTGCCCGCGAGGTGCCGGGGCTCGATGAGGTAGTGCTGCTGGGGCTGTTCGTTGGCGTCCCAGCCGCGGGCCTTGCGCTTCATTCGGGCCTCCCCGGGGCGGGGGCCGGGTGCGCGGGCAGCAGGCGGCGGTGTTCGTCGAGGGTGCCGAAGGGGCCGGTGGCCAGCGGGTTGGTGCGTGTGGCGCCGCCTGCGGTGCAGGCGCGGAGGTAGCGTCGGAAGAGGGCGACGGCCAGACGCGGAGTGCGCGAGGCGGAGATCTCGGGCAGAGCGGGGTGCTGCGGGTTGCTGATGGTGGTCACCTCAAGGGAGGGCGGGGAGGAAGCTGTCGGATGGTGCGGCTGTGGGTGCGGGCGTAGTCAGCGGCGGCGCGCCGTCGGGATTGCGGTACGGGCGGGAGGCGTGGCCGGCTTGAATTCCGGCAGGGCCGTCTCCGGCGGGTGGCGCATGCTCAAACCGATGCCGTGCTGGTTCAGCTGCGCGCCCAGCTTCTGGACGAGGCGGGCCTGGGAGGCGGGGTCGGTGTCCGACCGGAGGTATGCGCGTTCGTCGGTGTTGTAGTGGAACCCGTTGGCGTTCAGCACGTTCATGGCGCGGGCGCTTGCGGCGCGGGCGGCGAGCGCGCCGTCCGCGTACCACGTCAAGGTCACTTCGTCGGGTGCCTGGCCTGCGTGTGCTCGGCGCACTTGGGCGAGGGCTGCCTGGTAGCGCAGGAGCAGGTCTTGGGCGACGGCGTCCGCGGCCGTGGGCGCGTCGTCGGGCACGGCGATTCCGTCCGGGGCGTCGACGTTGGTGAACGCGTCCACGCCGAACACCTCGGGGGCGTAGGCGCCGATGAGGAACTGGTCCGGGTGCCGGGGGCGGCGGATGAGGTACAGCCGGGTGCCAGCGGCCTCCTGGATGAGGACGGCGCCGTCCTCCAGGACGAGGTCGGCCATGGCGGCACTGAGGTGGTTGGTATCCCACAGCCCGACTGCGTACGGGAACTGGTCCTCGTACTGGGTGTACCGGGTGTATTCGGCTCGCCAAGGCGGTCCAGGAAGGAGCGGGGCGAGTTCCTGCGCGAAGGTCTCTAGGTCACGGCCGGGGGTGGTCATCTGGGTTTCTCCTGGGCGAGGTCAGAGGCACGCGGTTCGGGGGGTGACGCGCCGGTGGCGGCCCCGGCGGGGTGCCCAGCCGGGAACAGCGAGCGAGCGGTGGGCGATGAGGAGGACGGAGACGGTGGCGAGAGCCCCGGCGGCGGGGAGGGTGGCGGCGTAGAAGGGCTGGTCGGCGGCGGCTCCCGCCACTGCGGTGCCGGCGGCTTGTCCGACGCCGACCGCGGCGATCAGCCACGCACATGCCTCGGTGAGCGTTCCGGTGGGCGCGAGCGCGTCCACGAGGAGGAAGGCGGAGGTGATGGTGGCCGTGAGGAACAGGCCCGGCAGCACGGGCAGGAGCATGGCGGGCAGTGGTCCCTCGGCCAGCCCCAGCGGCAGCCATGCCACGGCGAACGCGGTGGCGGCGCAGGTGAGCTGGGCGGCCAGCGAGCCGGGCCAGGCGCGGCGGCCGTAGAGGGCACCGCCGAGGAGGCTGCCGACCGACAAGGCGGCCGGAATGACCCCGGTCAGCATGTTCAGGTCGTAGGCGGCGGCTTGGGAGACGGCCCAGACATTCAGGGCGCCGAGCGCGAACCCGGTGCCGGCCAGGGCGAGAAAGAGACGGCGCAGGCCCCGGTGGCGCAGCGGGCCGAGCATTCCGTTCGTACCGGTACCGGGTGCAGGTCTCCACTGTCGCGAGGGCCGCGCGGTCACGACGAGGGCGGCGCCCAGGAGCCCCAGGCCCGCGCTGACGACGAGCGTCACGGTCGGGCCGACAGTGGCGCACAGGACGGCGGCGAGCGGCGGACCAGCCACGAAAATCGACCCTTGGGAGCCGGTATCCAGGGCGAGTGCGGCACGCTGCTGCACCGGGTCGGGCAGCACTACCGGCCACAGTGCTCTTAGCCCTGCTTCGAGCGGCGGGGTGCTCAGTCCCGCGAGCACCACCAGTCCTGCGGCGTACGCCGGGTGCGCGGCGAAGCCGAGCAGAGGGAGCAGGAGCAGACAGGCCGTCGTTGTGAGGACGGCCAGGGCAGTGACGAGGGTCTGGCCGCGCCGGTCGACGAGGCGTCCCAGCAACGGCTGTCCCAACGCGGAGGCGAGTCCGTAGAGCGCGCACAACAACCCGCCCACGGCGAGCGATCCGCCCTGCCCGGACACCAACAGCATGAGAGCGACGGGCACCATGCCGGTGGGCAGCCGCCCCACCAGAGTGCCGATCAGTAGGCGGGCGACGTGCCGCTGCGCCAGGACGGGACGGGCAGGAGCCGAGCGTGGGACCGGCGGGGTGGTCGACAAGGCGAAGGCGCTTTCGTGATCGAGGCGATAACCCGGTGTCGACTACCGGCCTTCGGATGCGCTCCGGGCGGATGCCGTACGACGGGGGGACCGAGAGAGGGGCTTGCGCTGGGGGCTGGTCGTGACGTTTTTGCAGAGCGGCCGGGCGGTGGCCGTCCTCAACGGCGGCGCGGGGGAGCTGCAACCGGAGGCGGCTTGGCGGGCAGGGGGCAGTAACGGCTCACCGATGCTTCGCGCTCGTCCTCTGCGACGGGAGCGCACGGAGTCCGGAGCGGGTGGGCCATGTGGCGGTCGGCGAAGTCGTTGCGGTAGCCGACGAGCTCCCGCTCCACCCGCTCGATGTACTCGCCGAGATAGCGAAGCCGGTTGGCATGGTGGGGGTCGGCATCCTGGCCGAGGCCGGTGAGGAACTCTGCTGCTTCGGTGAGGACTTTGACGACCGCAGGCAGTACGCCGTCACCCGGAGCGACGAGTTCGGTCAGAGCTGCGGTGACGTCCTCGCTGTGCTCGGCAGTGCGTATGTCCCGCGCGAGAGCAGCAACTTGCGCACCCAGCGGAAGATCGTGCAGCTCCCGGCCCGTGGGGGCGAGGGCTTCCTCGTGTGCGACGTGATAGCCGAGGCCGATCAGCAGCGCCACCGCTTGAGAGGCACGTCGCACCTCCTCCTCCACCTCCAGGCCATGGGGTAGGCGGTGAAACCGCTCGTGGGCCCGGGTGACGAGGATGAAGCCCTTGCGCTGGAGAAGGGCCTCGGCTCCGACGTCGCCGCCCCGGGCCAGTACCTCCTCCGAATGCGGGTCACGGCGGATGTCGATCTGGCGGTCGTACAGGGAAACGGGTCACTCCGTTCATCGGCTGCGCCGCCCGCCGGCGGGAGCCGCCGGGGAGGGGGGCAGGGTGGCGGCCGTCTGTCGCAGCGCAGGGGGGCCAATAGGGGCTGAGGCTGATGGTGCGAGCGTGGAAGCGATCTCGGCGACGTCCTCGGTCAGGCGGTACAGGCGCCGTGCAACCCAGTCCAGCCGCCGGGCGGAATCGTCGGCAAGAGGGCTGAGTTGATCCGTGGCGAGGGAAGCGTGCTCGACGATCCGGCGTACCTGGGGCAGCAGACCGACGTCTTCCTTGGTGAGCTGCGTCAAGAGCGATGTCAGTTGGGCGGATGCCGGGGGAAGGGGCCGGGCGGCGGACCGCAGCAAAGACCCCGTCTGCACAGGGATGAGATGCAGGTCCCGTTCCAGGCGGCGGGCCTCGGCGGACAGGCGTTTCACGACGTTGGCCGGCGGGTCGTGCCAGGTGCCGTCGAGCCGGTTCAGGTTGGCGATCAGGTCGAGACGCTGGGTCTGGCCCTGGACTGCGATCCACGGGCAGCCCCGGTCGTCCCCGGGAACCTCAATGCCCGCGGCGCGGGCGAGACGAAGGGCGGCCTCGGCCCACTCGGGGCGGGTCAGCGCCCGGTCGTCGGGATGGAGCCGGACTTCAACATGGAGGATCGCCCCCCGGTCATCCTTCGGGCTGGCCGCGAACGGATGCTGCAGCTGGGGGTCTACGAGATGCCCGGCCCACTCGGCGGACGTCCAGAGCGTCTGCTCGTCGTCCTCGGTGAAGAGGTCGAGGCCCGGCCAGTGGGCGACGACGGTGTGTTCCGTCAGGCCCTCGTCCGTCGATACCGGGCGGCCCAGGGCCTTGCTGAGCGGGGCGCGCGGGGCGTGGGTGCGTGAGTGAAGGCGCGGTATCACTTGTTGTTCCGGGTGTCGTCGACGTGGACGAGCTGGTCGAGGGCGGTCAAGCTGTACCAGCCGCAGTCGATCTGCTGGTCCCCGGTGAGGGGCGGTAGCAGCAGGTCCTCCAGGGCGCGCAGGTAGATCGTGCAGTCCGCGCATCTGCGGGGGGTGTGCACGAGGTAGCGGGGGTGCGCGGTGATGTAGGTGTGCCGGCCGCCGTCCGGGTTGCGCAACCGCCAGCCGTCCTCGTCGGTGGGGGTGTGCCAGGACGGGGTCACCACCGTCATCTGGTCGCCGTACAGCTCTCCGCCGACGACGCCCTTGATGATGACGACCGTGTCGCGGGGCTTGAAGTGCTCGTGGGTGATGCGGCGGGCGGGGGTGACGGTGTCCGCGGGGATGTACTGCGGACGTGAGCGGGGCGAGATTTCGGGCACGGCGGGACCTTCCACGAACGGGTGCGCGGGACGTTGGGGGGATTACTTCAATCCTCCGGAGAATCCCTGCTTTCCGAAATCAGGAATTCCGCGCTATAAAGCGTTCGCTCAACGGAAGGGGTTCTCGTTCCCGAGGTCGTTGACCGTCGCCGCATCGAGGAGTTCGGGCAGGTCAGTACCTGTTGCCTCCCGCTGGTCGATCCACCATCCGGCCCGCAGGACGGTGCGGATCTTCTCCTCGGTCAGAGCCCAGTCACCGTCGTTCCAGGTCCCCTCGACGACAAGGGAGGTGTACGCCGCGACCACCAAAGCGTGGCGGCACCGCTCACCCCACGGGACCGCCCGTGAGGACCCTTCGAGTGGCGGCATGTCGTACTGGGCAGCCCAGTCGGCAGCGGCCTGCTGCTCTTCGGCTCGTTTGGCGGCCAGCCACTCCTGCGTGGGCACCGTGGTGCGCTCGCGGGAGGCCCGCCAGCAGTCGGTGCAGTCCTGAGTGGCGAGCCAGCGGGCAAAGGAAGCCCGCTTGTCGGCCGGGCGGCTCGAAAGATCACGCTCGTCGGCGTGCCCACATGCATGGTCGATAGACCAGACAGTCTGAATTGCCACGTAATTGTTCCTGCTTTCTGTTTTCTGTGTTGTCTCAGCGTGTCCTGCGGATGGCGTCTGTGGCCGCCGTGGCGATGGCGGCGGGAGCGCTGGAGGGGTGGGGAAGGTGCAGCAAGGTGGTCCCCGGCAAGTGGCGGGACTTTGTGGTGAGGGTGAGCTGGAGTACGGCGCAGCCGGCGATCGTGAGCTGTTTGACGCGGGTGACGGCTTGAGCAGTTTCGTCGCTGCCGTACTGAGCGTCGGTGACGATCACAAGGAGGCGGCCGGCGCCGGGGCGGCTGAGTTCGAGGCCGTGGTCGAGTGCGTCGATGGCGTCGCCGAGGTTGTGATGGCCGCCGTTGGCATTGAACGTTGTCACGCGCTCTGGTGCTCGGTGGGTGGGCCGGACCAATGCGGTCAGGTGCTGGTCGTAGGCGATGGTGGCGGTACGGGAGTCGGGGTCGGTCAGGGCTGCCGCGCGTGCCACGATCCAGGCAGCGGAGGCGACGGGTGCGCAGGCGGCACGCATGGAGCCGGAGACGTCGACGGCGATGCCCACGCGCAGTGGTGGGGTGGGGGAGTTTTGGCGGCGGGTGTGGGTGAACGGTTCTGCGGTGGGGACCGACCCGGCCGCGCGCTGAGCGTCGCGGGCGAGGGCTGCGCGCATGTTGAGGCGGCCGGGCGGGGTGGGGCTGGTGGTCCGTTCCTCGGTCCGCTCGCGGTAGGCGGCGGCCCGCAGGGCGCGGCTCAGACGGGCGGCGGCACTCTGCTCGGCGGCGGTGGGTCGGCGGCTGCCGGTGACCGGGTTTCCTTTGGGCGCCGGTTTGCCGTCGGGGGTGACGGTGGTGCCACGGGTGTTGAAGACCGACTTGGCGGTGGCGGCGGCTTTGCGTCGCTGGCCGGCCCGCTGGGCGCGAGCCTGTGCCTGTGCCGTGGACTGCGCGGCCACGGCGGTGGCGGCTGCGGCCTGCGCGGCGAGGTCGGCGGCGTCGGTGGCTGCCGTGCTGTCCATGACGACTCCCACGGCGCCGGACAGCAGATCGGCGAGGTTCTCCGGCACGGGCCGGGCGGGGGCCGCGGCGTCCAGAGCGTCGCACCACTCTTGACCGTGCGCGAGCATGGTCGTGGCGTCGTGGTCGGCGCACTGGTGGGCTGCGGTCCAGATCCGGGTGAGGGTGGCCAGCAGGTCTGCACCCAGCACCTTTTCGCACAGATCGGCGACGGCCCGGGTCTCGCCGGCGTCCAGGATGCCGGCGTCCCGGCGGCCGAGGATCAGGGCCGCCACGCCGGCGGCGTGTTCGATGCCCTTGAGGGTGGGGTGGGCGATGTCGGGCATGACCAGGGTTCGGGCACTGGTGCGCAGGTACGTGCGGTCCGTGGGCCGCGTGATCAGATGTGCGCCTTCGACACGGCTCTCCTCCAGCAGGAGCGCGGCCTCGACGACACGGGGGTTTGCTCCGGCAGGCTCCGTCCAGACGGAGTGGGCCGCGTGCGCGGCCTCGTGGACGAACACGCCCCAGGCGGCGGGATACCGCTCCTCGTCGCCCAGGATCCGCGGATGGATCTCGTGGGGCCTGAGCGGGGCGAACAGGCCGGTGTCGAACTCGACTTCGCCCAGAGCGGGGTAGTACGCGGCGGGTGCGCCGCTGCGGGTGCCGGGGCGGCAGGTGACCAGGAGGTCCTGGCGGCCGGAGAGGGCGACCAGCCGGTCGCCGAGTTCGGCGCCTACGCGCAGCCAGGCGGCAGGGCAGGAACGGGGTTGCGCGGGCGGGGCGCCGTCGTCGTCCCAGCGCGCGAGGTCGGCGTCGTCTGGTGTGGTGGCGGGGTGCTGGACGTGGTGGTGGGTGCTCATCGCGGGCGGCCCCGGTGCGCGGAGAGGGTGCTGCCCGGGGGCTGCCGGGCGGCTGCGGCGGGGAGCTGCTTGCCGAGGGTGAGGGGCTCGATCTTCTTGACGCCGACAGTCTTGATGACGGCGGCGGCGACGGCGTCGCGATCCTCCACAGGAGCGATGCCGACGAGGTTCGCGAGCGCGGCGTTGGTGCCGAGAACGGCCTCGGTCTTCTGGTAGCTGAGTAGTTCCCGCAGCTGGGGTGCCCAGCCCAGCTCGCCGAGTTCGACTTGACGGGCGAGGTGTCGGGCGGCCCGGACCACCCGGGCATCGATCCTCAGCGCCACGGCGAGGTCATAGTCCGTGCCGACCTGGATCTGCACGCTGAACCGGGACGCAAGCGCCTCCGTCAACACCGCCCCGTGGACGCCGGGATTATGCCCCGCCACCACGTAGAAGCCCGGCCCGGCCTTGATGATCTCGCCCTTGTGGGCCTTGACCTGGATCTGCCTGCGCCCGTCCATCGCGGGATACAGCGCCGCCAGGACCTTCGGCGAGATCAAGGTGGCGTCGTCGATCAGCAAGGCACGGCCCTCAGTCATCGCGGTGACCAGCGGACCGTACTGGAAGACGTAGCCTCCGCTGTCGGCCTGCGTGTACTCGCCGATCAAGTCGCCGACCGTGGTGTCGCCGTCACCGGCGACGGTGATCAGATCCGGGAACGCCGCCTCCACCAGCGACGTCTTGCCGGTGCCCGGAGGGCCGTAGAGCAGCACCGGCACATCGGCGTCGCGCAGGCGGTTCAGCGCCTCGATGTCGGGCAGATCGGCCAATTCCCGGGGGTGGTAGAGCTGGCCCCCCGCGCGGCGGATCGGGCCGGTCTGCTTCGGCGTGGCTGCTGCGGGAATGGTCGTGCGGGCCCTGGCCGCCTGGGCGCGGGGAGAGTAGGTGCCCGGTGGGCTGATCACAGCGGCCTGCGCGGCTGCGGCGGTCTTCGCGTTCGCACGGAACTCAGGTTGCCCGGTCTCGCCCTGGTCGGCCTCGCCGCGTCGCACCAGGGTCAGGGCGGCATTGCGGACGGCACCGTGCGAGTGGCCCAGCTGCCGGGCCATGTCCCCGATGGTGAGCGTGTCCGCCGGCCGGTCGGCCAACAGCCGAGCCACCTTGGCCCGAAGTTCGCCGCCCTTGGTGCGCGCCGGACTGGTAGGCGTTCCGGGGGTGGTCACAACGAGCCCCCTTCAACAGGTGCAGGTGCGGGCGGGGTTGGCGAGACGCTGGAGGGGTCGGCCGCTCTCGGAGCGATCACGGACTGTGCGGGCATCGGCGACCGGGCCAACCGCGGCATACCGTCGGCGCTCACCGGCCGACCGGGGGCTCGCTCCAGGCGCACGGGACGGCCGGCGACGAACAGCTCGCTGGCTGCCGAGCAGGCCCGTGCGTTTGCTCCGTACCGGGTTCCGTCGTTCGGCAGGCGCAGTCTGGCGTCTCTTCGAAGCCGGACTGGAGCAGGATCCGCCGGGCCGCGGCGTTGTAGCCGGTGGTGGTGATCTCGCCGGTGATGGAGTGTCGGATGGTCATGAACGGCTCTGCTGGTGCTTCAGGCAAGGCGGATCTCCTATCGGTGGTGGCGGGAAGTGGTGGGGCGTTAGGCGAAGGCGAGGCGGGCCCGGTATGAGTGGCCTATTCAGCGCCGCCGTGCTGGGGTGGCTGGTGAGAGGGCGGCGTGGGTGCCTGGCAGGTGGGTGCTCAAGGCGGGCTTCGGTGAGGGAAGGTGGCGGGGGAGTGGAGTGCGGTGCGGAGGGAGCATCGCCAAGGAACCCTCCAAGCCCTCCGCCAGGTGCAGGAGTTCATGGACCACGTGGGCGAACTGGGATGACAGGAGGCGGATTCTCTCGGCTGCCTGCACCCCCTCGCGGGTGTCGAGTGCGTCGGCCCATTCACCGCAGGTGGCCAGGAACTGAGAGAACTCGGCTGCGGCACTGGGAGCCGGGTTGCGGGCGGTGGCTGTGTAGATGGCTTCGGCGAACTCTGAACTGTGCTGGGCATTGGCCACGTCGAGGATGAGGTTTCGCAGCCCCGCCTCCGGTGGCGCAAGGCTCCGGAGGACCTCGGGACGGCCGCGCCGAAGGGTGCCCGGCGATATCGGCGGGGGGAGATCTGTCAGGGCCTGGTCGTCGTTCTCATAAGCACCGATCACCCGCATGTGCGGGCTGTCGATGTCGCCCGCCAAGGCCAGGCAGGTGGGGATGTCCTCGGGGTCCTCTTGGTAGGTCAGCGTGATCTGAGTGCCGGAGGCTTCGAACCAGGACCTGTACGGGGACAGGTAGCCGCGCGTCCGGGCGGCGCGGGCCCACTCGGTGAGCTGGTGTTCCTGCTCCGGCGGAAGCTGTGGGAGCGGTTGTGGGGCAGGTTGGTGAATCAGTTCCCGCAGGAGCATGCTCCGGTCGCCCCAGGTCTCCAGGTAGGGCCACAGCGCCCGGGCCCGCTGCTCGGCGCTCTCTCCGTGCCCGGCGACGGAGAGGAGCTTCTGTACCTGGTCGGCGGCGTAGTCGAGGTCCTCCAGGACCAGCCGCCATCCGGTGTGGTGGCGAGCCGTCGGGAGGTCGTATAGGCGGGTGCGGGCCTGCGCAAGCAGTGTGGCGGTGTGCGGCAGCAGGACCTGGGCGCCGTACTCGGCGAGGGCAGCGTTGCGGCGGGCGAGGGAACGCTGGAGCGCGTCGCGGTCGTGGAGTGCTCCTCGGGACGTGTAGAGCCGGTCGGCTTCCTCCGCGTGAGCCGCACGCAGTTGCTCGTACTTCGCCTGAAAGAAGGTCAAAGCCTGGTCCGGATCGTGCGGGGGGTCAATGGGCGGCGTTTCCAAAGGGCGATCCTTGCGGTCAGGGCCGACGTGGTGACTGGCTGGCGGGGTAGGCGGGAGTGAGTGCAGCAGTCCGCGGAGCGGAGTGGTCCGTCGGTGGCGATGAGGCTGGGGCCGAGCGTGACCGGATGGTGAGCCGCAGCGAGGATGCGGGCGGCGTAGCACGCCTGCTGGTTCTCCCAGGTGCGGCCCCGGTCGAAAAGCAGATGCCACCACCAGCCGCGTATCGCAGCGTGTGCTTCGAAGCCGGCCCGGCACAGGACCAACTCAGCGAATGGGCCGATGGGGCCCTCGACTGGGACCGGTCCGCCAAGCCCGCGGACGAGCCGGATCTCCTTCTCGGGGGAGCGTCGCGTGCCCGGTGGATGTACGGATCGTCAGCGATCATGACTTAGCGGCTTCGCCCACTGGGGGAGCGCGATGCCGTCTGGAGGCGGGGTGTGGCGGCAGGGGCCGGGCTGGCGAGGGTGACTGCCGACGGCGCAGGGCGGCGCGCGGTGTGGGCGGTCGCAGCGCGCGCGATGCGCACGAGTCGCTCGTTGTGTGCCATGCCCGGGGCTGCGCCGCTCAGGTCCGGAGTGAGCAGGGGGTCGAGGACATAGTCGGCCTGGACCCGGATGCCGAGGTTGCGGATGTCGCTGACTGCCTGGCGGGCGCGGCGGATGCCGTCCTGGCTGGGCTCGGTCAGACGGTGGAGGTCAGTGCCCGGGACAGGCTCGAACATCACGCGCTCCAGCAGCCAGGTCTTCAGGTGCTCTGTCAGCGGGCGGCCGGATGCGGCGACGAAGCCGTATGTGGGGTGGGTGCCGATGTACAGGTGCGGCAGTTCGGAGGACGTGGAAGCCTCAATTCTGTTTTGCATGCGCCCAGTTGAGCGACAGGAGGGGCGGTCGCGGGGGCCGCGGAACGCGGTTCATCGGCTGGGGCCGCCGGGAGTGGTGCTTGGAGGCGTGGGTCGAAGCGATGCGCTCGCGGTGGGCGCCGAGGGGGTCGGCAGCTGCTGGACGCGCACGTGGGGGTGGAGCGCGGGTGGCAGGGAAGTCGGCATTGCGCGGACCGCAGGGGAGTCGTCGAGGACCTTGTCCAGGGTGGCATTGACGATGGCAGGCGGGGTGTCCTCGGTGAAGGTGATGCGCCACAGGGCCTTCATTCCCAAGCTGCGACCGGATGCCCCGATGTGCCAGGAGACGTCGGGATCGGCGTCCAGCTGCAGGGTGCTGCCGTCCCGACGGTTGGCCACGGTGACGATGCCGTCAGCGGAACCAAGCATGAAGAGGTCCTCGCCGGCCTCCAAGGCCCAGGAGTCCTCGTCGATGTCCAGAAAAATAGGCTCGGGGCCGGGTCCGCCGTCCAGCCCGTAGACGATGTAGTCCGGGTCCACGTCGAGTACGTGGTGCACCTGCAACGTCAGGTGGAGCAGGTACTCGACCGGCACAACACCGCTGAGAACGGCCCGCCAGCGGTCCTTCCCGTCAAGGCCGCTGCGAGCGGAGATCGTGAGGTGCTCACCGGTCTGTTGGGCCTGCTGGTCGTGTCGGATGACCACTCGGTCGCACGGACTGGCCACGGTGAGCATGCGTTCGGATTCGTGGGCCTTCCATCCGGAGACCTCGGCGAAGGCGTGCAGGTACGTGCGGTGGTCAGAGGGTGGAGTTGCCGCCAGGTAGTGGGGACTCAGAGTGACCCACTGCGGGCCGGAGTCGGACGATGGCGTGGTGATGGCGTGCTCCTCTAAGTACACGAGGGAAAGGTCGGGTTGGGGCGTCATCGGACCCGTGGCGAAGGCGGGGCGGTGCGGAAGGGTGTTTCGGCCAGGCGGACGTGCAGTCTGGCAGGCCCGCTCCGGCGCTCAGGGAGTGTCCCGCGGGAGGTCTTGCGCAGTCGGGCAACGGTGGCGCCCAAGACTTCGCGAGCCTGCACGTACAGCAGGGCCGCCTGTTCGGGGGACGGGGCGCGCAGTACGCCCTCGTACAACCGCCCGGCGGAGGGCCGGGTGTCGGGCGCAACCTGAGCTGCGGCTTTCCCCAGGAGGGTCAGGGCGCGGGTGATGCCGTCCGTGGCTTCCAGGAACGGATCGAGCGAGCCGGGCACCGGAGGGAGGGTATCCGCATCGCTGCGGGCGCGGGCCCACTCTGCGGCGTACACGAGGTGGGCGGCGAGCAGTCCGATGTGATCAAGCAGCACACCCGGCAAAACACTTCGGGCGGAAACAGGGAAGTCGCCGGCGAGTTCGTCGAGTCGTCGTACGAGGTACCCTGCTGCTCCTTCTTCGACGAAAGCCGTCACGCTGGAGCCTTCTCGTGGTCTCCGTGAAGCGCCAGCAGGGCGGTGGATAGGCGGCGCCCCTGCTGCCAGGCGAAGGTCCTGCACTGCTCCTCGTACTGGTCGAATGCCGGTCCTCCGGCCGTCATCTGCGCGGGGTGCTTTCGGTAGAAATACACCACGTGCGGGAGCAGTTCCCCGGCGGACAGTGACGTCACCGTGTTCACCATGAGGAAGTCCTCCCCTTGGGGCAGGCCGCCGTGCCCGCCGGCCGCCCGCACCAGGTCCGTGCGGGCCAGCAGCATGGTCTGCCCGAGCGGGATCGGCGAGTGCGGCGACGACCAGTACCGCGTCACGTCGCCGGGACCGTGCGGCCCTGGGGGCGTGGGGCAGTACCAGGTGGTGGCCGTGCCGTCCGGGTAGAGGTCCGCACTCCACCCGGCGACCCAGCCCAGACCAGTTTCCGTGATGCGTTCATAGCGCACGGCGAGGCTGTCGTCGGGGAGGACATCGTCGTCGTCCACATAGGTCACCAGGTCGGTGTCGACGAGGTTGAGTGCCAGGTTGCGCGCCGCACCTGCGCCGACGGGGCGGGGCAGCGCCAGGACCCGGACGCGCGGATCGGCGGCGAGCGGGGCGGGCAGGTGCCCGGGGTCTGCGCCGTCCAGGGCGATTACGGCCTGCCACGGGATGCTCTGCCGGGTGAGGCTGGCGTGCATTTCGACGAGGTAGCCCAGGCGTTCCGGCTTGAGCTGGGTGGCCATGACGACGGTGACCTGCGGGCGGGAGGACGTGGAGGACAGAGTTCTCTCCGGGAGGGTGAGGAAGTGGGAGGTGGGTGCTTCTACCCGCGCGGGCCGCGGGGGATGGTGAGGACGGCCAGCCACGCAGCTCCGCAGGCGACCACGACACCGACGGTCTGCCAGGCCCCTGTCAGGAGGGTGAGCGACAGGGCCACCGTCAGCGTGACGACGCTGGCAAGGACGGCCAGCTTCGTGTCCGGTTTGGAGGGTTCGTTGCCGAGAGGAATGGAGGACGTCCTTTACGAGAAGGGGGCGGTGAGTCAGCGCTGGAGACGCGGCGGCGGGACGCCTTCCTGTGGCGCGGGCTCCGCCGGGGAGGCGTGCTTCGGCTTCTTGCCAGGTGTGCGGGCGAATGCCGGAGAGGCGAGGTGCTCGGCACCCTCTTCGAGGACCTGCTGGGCTCGCCGCAGGCTGCGCAGCGCTGCGGCGTGGCCGAGCTTGTACCCGAGCTGTCCCTCGGGGAATCCGTCCGGGCCCAGCACGGCGTCCTTCGTCAGGCTTTGAAACGCTGTGGCCATGTGGGTGGAGGCTCGGGCACAGTGCGCGTACGCGCCGGTCACACAGAGAGCGAAGTGCTGTCCGGCCGGTGTGGCACCGTACTCGGCGGGCAAGCGCTGCAGTTCGTAGAGGATGCGATCGCCCAGGTCGTGGACCCTGCGGACCTGCTGGAGCAGGGCCTCTCTGTGGGTGGGGCCGACTGGGAGGTCGAGGAGCTGCTTCGCCAGCGCGTGCTGGACGTCGCGGGCGCGCACGCCGAGCAGGGTGCCGAGCGGGGTTTCGAGATGCTGGCTCACCGGGTCCGCCTGTTGGTGGCGTGAGCGGTGAGAGGAACCGAGGCTGGAAGGTGTCGCTGCGGCGTGGTCGTACGAGGAAGGACGGCGCCGTAGGCGGAGCGGAGGTGTGCTTCGTCTGCCCATGCGAGTGTGTCGCCGAGGGCCGTCAGCGTTTGTGCGGCGGACCGTACGCTGGCGGCGAGTACGGGCTCCTGGTGGTGTTCGTACTGGGCCGCGGCTGCTTTCAGGAACTCGTGCAGGGCGCCCAGCGCGCTCGGTCCGTCGCCGAGGACGGCCTCGACCACCGCGTGCAGTTGGGCGCTGGTGCGTGCCTGCGGGAGGGCGTCGGTCCACGCGGTGATGCTGTGTCCGGCTTCCGGCAGCGAGAGCTTCTGCAGGAACGGTGCTGCGTCGTGCTCGGCCCAGCGGTAGAGCTCGTCGATGGACGGGGTTGGGGGTGCGGGGGCGCTGGGGGGGAGATCGGGGGGCAGTGGGGCTCCAAAGGAGGTCGAGGGAAGCGTGGTCAACGATGTGCCGGGCGGGGCGTTCGCACCGACGCGGATTGCGCGGCCACCGTGGTCGACGGCCCACGGTGTGAACGCCGGGCCGGGGCGGACCAGTGGCCGGGGTGGTCGCTGAACCGGGCGAGCGGGTCGTGGTCCCACCGGATGAGAGGCCCGCGTGCAAGATCTTCACCGAGGGCGGGGTTGATCACCTCGATGCCCTCCGGCCGGACGACGAAGACCCAACCGACCTCACTGTCCAGGACGTTCGCCTCGTCGATTTCCATCCGCTTGGCCGGAGCCCCGGCCTGGGTCAGAACGCCGGCCATCTTCGGTCTGTAGTCGAGGTCCGGGTTGGCAAGCGCGTCGCGCAGCCGGTCGGGTGCGCCGAACAGCAGGTCGTCTCCGAGGTACTCCCATCCGACCTCTTCGATGTCGATGAGATACGAGGCGAGGGCGTCGTGGTCGCCCCCGAACCGGTAGGTCTGCGCGGTGAGGAGAAACGGCAGTTGGACGCTGGGAACGCCGTCGTAGTGGACGTAGATCCCGGTGAACCCGGTCTCGGTGGGGCGGGCGATACAGGACGGTGTGGACAGGGGGCTGCTCCTAGCGGCTGGTGGGGTGGTCGGCCTGCGGCTCAGACGCGGGTGCGGGGCCCGGATACGTCGGTACGGGCACAGCTGGTGTCCAGGAGCCGAGCTGGCCCGCTGCCGTGCGGCACGGTGGCCGCGTCGGCGCACAGGAAGGTGAACTGGATGGCGGGGAGCGGCTTGGTGCCGAGCCACGGCTCGTCACGCTTCTTGGGGATGAGCCCCAGTCCCCGCTGGGTGACCGTGTCGGTCTGGGTGTGCGTGTGGGAGAAGAGGACGAGCGTGCCGCCATCAGCGGTGCGCAGCGCGTACGTCGGGTCGGAGGACGCGGCACCCGCGAAGGTGGTGCGGGCCTTGTCCCCGTAGCCCTTGCCCGCAGTGGCGTGGATCTTCACCTGGCGCTCGCTCGCCGAGGTCGGCGTGAGGATCTTCTTCGCGTCCTGCTGCCCGCCCGTGGCGTAGTTGTCGATCACGGCGGCCTTCAAGGCGTCCGGCTTCGTGGGCAGGCCGTTGGCATCCACGGCCGTGGCGAACCCGTTCCCGTCCAGCGCGATCTTCGGCACCGGCTGGTCGACGAGCAGGACGCTGGAGACGGCCTCCCACCGCTGCTGCGCGGGCCGTTCCGCGAAGACCGTGAACCAGACGTCCGGGCCGACGGTGGTTGCGGCGGCGAACCAGCGCGGCTTGCTATTGGTGGCGAACGCCGACTGCGGGGCGATGCGCGGGATGTAGAGCTGGGCGGCGGACGGGCCGGTCGGCAGCGGGTACGGGGCGCGTTCCTTCTCGGGCACGCCCCGGTTGCCCTTGATCCGGGCGAGCGACTGTGTGAGGAGCGGGCCGTCCTCGACGGTGTCGAGCAGAGCGTTGTCGAGCGACGTGTACGCCTTGCGTGAGGTCTCGGCGTGGCGGGCGACGATGTCCCGTGCCTGTTCTGGGCTGAGGGCCGGCGGCTCCTGGATGACCTTTGCCGCGGGCTTGGAAGCAGCCGGGGTCGGGGCTGCGTCGGGGGCGGTGGTGCCGCAGGCGGAAAGAAGTGCGCACAGGCCGGCGGCGGTCACCGAGAGGGCGAGACGGGGAACATTGAGCGGAGGGATGGGGAAGGCTCCTGAAAGGTGGGGTGCGGGGGTCAGCGCGAGCGGTTCGGTCGGCCCGAGGCAGGCGGCGGGGGCGCGGGCACAGAGGCCGGTGGAATCCGGGCGGCGGGCTGCAGTCCGTGGCCGAGGGCGTGCATTCGCTCGACGGCATCGCTGAGGTTGCCCAGGCAGTCTCGGATGTCGAGGGCAGCGTCCTCGAAATCGGCGCAGAGGTCGAAGCCGTCGTCGTGATCGGACTCTTTGGCCTTCTCCCCTGTGGCCTCGAAGAACTCGGCGACACGGGCCAGCAGGCCGTCGGTCGGTTCCAGGACGTGATCGAGGAGCGCGGCGGCCTCACCGGAGGAGTTCGCATTGCCCAGGTGGTCGATCAGGGCCAGGAGCTGACGGCCGAGGAGGTAGTGGCCCGCTGGGTCGCTGGGAGTGGTGGTCCCCAAAAGGGGCGGCAGGACGGCATCGGCGTGCAAGGGGATGCGGCGGGTCATCGTGAGTGGGTCCTTGCTTTGGGCGGTGCCCCGGCGCTCACTCGGGAGGCCAGCGGGGAAGGGCGCGGACTCCCCGCCCTGGGGCGGGGGAGAGGAGGGCTCGACCATGTCGGCGAGGTGGCGAGGTACGGGCGTACCCAAGGAGAGATGCCCCGCTGGTCGCGGACCAGCGGCGTGGGATCCGTGACGACGCGGTGGAATATTTCAACGAGGCAGCGCGGCACGGTGGCGCTGAAACTCGCCGTCCAGCCCTCGCGCCCCGTCGGATCACCCGCGCCGAAGGCCCATCCGGGGGTGTAGGGCCCGGGCCCGCCAGGCGGGGAGGGCTCCGCGTCGTAGGAGGCCATGTTGTCGGGCGAGGCGACGTGGGTGCCGGGTGCATTGGCCAGGGGGCGCCAGCCGAGGGGGAGGGGAAGACTGACATCCCAGTCGGCGTCCGAGGTGAACAGTGCGTCGGGATCCTCGGCAAGGATGCGAGGCAGGGCTTCGACGACCGCGGTCACGAACTCGGTCGGGACGGTGGAGTCCATGGCGATCCGCCACAACGGCGGCCCGAGCGGATACGCGCTCGCCACGATCTGGACGGGATCTTCGTCGGGGATCTCGAGAACCCAGCCGACCTGGATGCGCAGGCAGGGGCTCGAATACACGAAGGAGACGTGGTCGTCGGAACGCACGCTCCAGCCGTGGCCGTCCAGCGGGGCGAAGAAGGCGCCGACGTAGTCGTCGGCCTGATGCCCGGCGAGATAGCGCGGGCTCACCCAGACGTCGGTGTCGGAGGGCGTGGCTATGTGGAACTCCGTTTGTGTCGGGATCAGCGTGTGCGGCCAGGCGGCTGCGGGATCGGCTGGCGGGGGAGGAACTTGGCGGCGAAGCGCGCGATCGCCCGGTGTTCCTCCAGCAGACGGTTAGCTGCCGTGAGGCTCTCGGCGGCTCGGCGCAGCCCAGCTCCGGCATCGGCGCAGTCCAGCAGCAGACGTGCCCCCCGAGTTCGGGCCGCGTGCGATTCCGGGGCTGGCGCGGGAGACAAGCTGGTCTCCACGCTTCGGGTGAACAGGTGGGCGGCGGAGGTCGCCTCCGCCGCGGCTGTGGAGAGGTGGCGGTGCGCCTTGGCCTCTTCGCGGGACTTGGCTTCCGGGGTGTCTGTCAGGGCAACGGCCAGGCGAACCGCGTTCTGTGACAGCTCCAGGGCCGTGGCGGCGTGGTCCAGAAGTTGCGGGACGGGTGGAGCTTTCGGTTCACGGGGTTCTGCCTCGCCGAGCAACTGCAGCGAGAGGCTATCGAAGGCGGCCATGAAGTCGGCGGAGAGCTGCTGCAGTTCGTCGGTCATCTGTGCGGGAGTGGCTGAGGTCATGTCACCTAGGTCATGGGGTAAGTAGCGGCGGACCGGGTGTCGCTCACCGGCCCAGCGAGTGAGCCGGGACGGGATTCGGCGAAGCCGTGGGCAACGTGTTGTTTTGCCGAGGTGGGCTGACGGCCGGCCTGGCGAGCAACCCGAGTCGGGCGAGGTGCTGATCGAGGGCCCGGATCATGCGCCAGGCGCTGCCTCCGTTGCGTGCTTCGGGCCGCTCGGGGGCAGTGGAGTCGGGTGAGGACGTGGAGTCGTAGATCACCTCGTACGGAGCCTGGTCGTCCTGGTGGTGGGTCACGATCCAGCCCTCGGGGTCTCCCGCTGGGCGGTCGGATCCTGTCTCCTGCGGTGGGGCGATGATCAGGAAACTGCCGTCGGGGAGTGCTACGTGCAGGATGTAGGCGCTCAGGCCGTACTGGATGTCGCACTCCAGCCCCCTCGCCCGTAAGGGAGTGGTGATGCGTTCGTGGCGGCGCCAAAGTTCCTGCCATCCCGGGTCTTGTACGTATCGGTGTGTGGGAAGTGGCGCGAGCGGCAATTCGAGACCAGGCGCCGAGCGTTTGGAAGGGTTCTTCGGAATCGGGCCCAGCTTGGTGGTCAACGGATGCCCGTCCTCGGCGAAGGCCCTCTGCGAGGCGGGGTGGTTGGCGTTGTGTGCTGTGGGGCTTCGGCGGAGGCCAGACGCAGTGGCGCAGATGAGCTGACATCGGTGGCGAGGCCGAGTGCCGCTGCCTGTTGATTGAGGAAGGTTTCGAGTTCCGCGACGATGCCGGAGACCCGCAGGTACCGGACGCCGAACCCGTTGTTGTGGTGGATGTAGCCGTTGAAGTTGACTTCCCCGTCGATGTACCAGTGGTGCTCTCCCAGGAGCCGGGACATGTGGCGCACGGTGGGCCGGTGGTCGGACCGGAGGCTGGTTTCGAGGCGGGCGTACAGGCCCTCGCGGAACCCGCCCAGGGGCTCGGGCTCTTGGCGGTACTGCATGTCGTGGACGGACGCGAGGACCGTGAAGGTCACGTCACCGGCGGGGAATTCGATCTCGATGGGTGTGCTGTCGGTCATGGGCCCCGGGAATGGAGAAGGTGGGCTTACGCCTCGTCGAATGCGAGGTCGTCGTGGGTCCCCTGCTGGTAGTGAAAGACGACTTCTTCGAGTTGGGCGAGCCGCTCGCAGGACGGGTGGAGGCGAAGTGCGTGAAGGTCTTGTCTCCTTCGGCTACTTGAATCTGGGTGGATGTGTGGTGAGCCAAGGGTCCTCGGAAGAAGGGGCTGGGCTTGTCGTCAGTGGCTACGGCCGCCCCTGTGTGAGGTGGGCGCGGGAGGGGGGGAGCGGACGTGCGGGGGCAGCCGAATATCGAAGGTTCACCCCGATTCCGATCGCGCCGAGAGCGTGCGCGGCAGCCTGCACGCGGTCCGCGCCCGATCTGCCGTTTGCGTCTACGGCCACGAGCGTCACAAGCTCTCTCTTCCTCACCGAGTCGACGAAGCCGTAGGTGTAGAGAACGTCACGGACCTCAGGAGACAGCGTGTCGGAGCGCGTGCCTATCCAGCCGTCGGGTTGAGCGGTGAAGGTGACGGCGTCGCTGACCCGGGGCGGTTCTGGCGGCAAGGGGCGCTCAGGGTGGAGCTGGGCACCGTGACGGATCGCGGCGAGAGCACCCTGGTAACGCGGGAGCACACGGCGCGCCACCGTGGCTGCGGCGCGGGCCGGATCGGTTGCTGTCGTGATGCCGTTGGGCGCTTCCGCATACCGGAGATGGTGGTGGGTCACCGCCGGGACGATGGGGCTGACGGCGAACTTTGCAGCGTACGGGTGGGCGAAGACCGCAAGGCACTGTTCGCCGGGCCCGTTGAGCTCCACGTGGCCGCCGAGGTCGAAGTTGCCGGTGAGCCAGTGGATGTTGCCGCAGTCCCACACCGCGTTGTCCAGCGGGTAGGAGTCTGGGGCGTGCGGGTGGTATTGGACGGACCAGGCCCCGGGGAGACGGCTGGCGAGCTGGGCGCTGAAATCGATCAGTGAGGTGATGGCCGGGGCGTCAGGGGCGGGTGTGCTGTTAGCCATGGGTCCCTGTCATAGAGGGGGGCGGGCTACGCCTCGTCGAATGCGAGGTCGTCGAGGGACCCCTGCTGGTAGTGGAAGACGACTTCTTCGAGTTGGGCGAGCCGCTCGCAGGACGGGTTCTCGCGGAATGCGTCGGTACGGTCGAGGGCGTACCGCTGCTTCTCTGCCTCGGCGCTGATGACACGGACGGTGTTCCGGGACGAGACGCGGGCCCACTGGGTCGTGTCGGTGGGGGTGGCGTCCTTCATCCAGACCCAGATGCCGTTGCCCAGCCGGAGAATGCTCTCCGGGTGATAGAGCCCGCCGGTCTTGCAGTGACGACGCGGGCTGCGGCTCTCGCCGAAGTCGCGCACCATGGCCTGGGCGGCCTTGTCGTAGACGGCCGCTCCGTGCACCTCCTCGCTCTGGCGCAGGAGTGCGGACAGCGTGACCTGGAAATCCTCCGTACTGATACGCCCGTTGTCGGCGGTGACCTGTGCGGCAGCTTCGAGGATGAGTTTCCGCAGGACCGGGTCAGATTTGCGCTTCACGGAAGGTCACGCTCCTTCCATGCCGATGCCATCTCGGCCAGAGCAGACTGGGCGTGCTGGATGATCTCGCGTGTCACGGCACGTCCGGGCGGAGCGAACTCGGGGTCGTACAGTGCGAAGGTACGGCTGCCGCGGATCTGAGCGAGTGAGGGAAGAATCTCGCACAGCAGTTGCGTGGCGACTCTGCGCTGGCGCAGGCCCTCTTCCACTCGCACCTGCCGCTCGGCCAAGGCGCCCTGCAACGACAGCTCTCCTTCGACCACTCGGTCGGCGAGCGAGGGGTCCTCGGCGCGAAGCCGGGCAAGCTGCGCTTCTGCGGAGTCGCTCTGCGCCTTCTTCTCCCGAGCGGTGCTGTAGGCACTGTCCAGGCCCATGGCGCCGTTGATCACAGCATCCACGAGGTCGGGTGCGTATTGCCAAACGATGCTCGCTCGTCCGATCACGGCTCGGCCTACGCCGAGTTGCCCCCCAAGGTCGCGGACTGTCTGTCCCGTTTCGGGACACGGGGCTTGTCCCGACTCGGGACAAGCTGTCTGTCCCGTTTCGGGACAGAGCTCGTACCCCATGCTCGAACGGGCCTTCACGGTGATCATGGCGGCCTGGCCCTTGGTGAAGCTGCGGCGCTTGAGGTTGACGGACAGGCTGTAGGTGCTGGCGGCTTCGCCGTCGTAGGTAACGAACGCCGGTTCGATGGCGAGGCGTTCGCACGCTGCGAGCCGCCCGCGGCCGTCGAGGATGCGGCCTTGGCGGTCCAGAACGATGGGCTGCAGGAGCCCGTTCTCCTGGATGTCTTGGGTGAGGACGGCGAAGTCGTCCTCGTCGAGTTGCGGGATGAGGGAGTTGGTCGGGTGGGATTCGATAGCGATGTCCTGGGTGAACGCAGTGAGTGATGTGACTGGTGTGCCTGGTGGGGTGGACGGGGTTCTAGTGCATGCGGGCGTCCGTGTCGAAGAGCATCCGTTCCTGCTCGTGGAGGAGGTGTTGGACGATGAAGCTCCGGCCCGCGACCTTCCATAGCCCCCGTCCTCGGTTCAGGTGGGAGATTGCTTGGGTTTCGACGCTGGTGAGGCCGAGAAGGCCGGCGGCGGCGTGGATCTGGTCGGTCTCCTGGCGGTAGACGATGCGGGTGCTGCAGTCGGCGAGCAGTCCTTCGGCGAGTGCGCGCCCCCGGGACCCGGCGTCGCCTGCGGTGAGCAGGTCGGAGAGGCGGTGGATCACCATGAGGTTGGCGATGCCCAGGCCGCGGGAGAGCTTCCACTGCGACTGCATGCGTTCCAGCAGGGCCGGGTGGCTCATCAGCCGCCATGCCTCGTCGTAGACGATCCAGCGGCGCCCGCCTTCGGGGTCGGTGAGCGCGGCCTCCATCCAGGCGGACGCGCACGTCATCGCCAGGACCAGGGCGGTGTCGTCGCCGTTGCTGCCCATGCGGGAGAGGTCGATGGTCAGCATGGGGCTGGTCGGGTCGAAGACGGCGGTGGAGGGGGCGTCGAACATGCCGGCGAGGTCGCCGTGCACGAGCCTGCGCATGGCGTGGGCGAGGTCGCGGGCTGCTTCGCCGAGGTGTCCGGAGACGGTGCCGCCGGCCATGTCGAGCACGGCGGGCTGGTTGAGGGTGTGGGCGATGTCGCCGAGCAGCGGGGTGCGTCCGGTGGCGGCGGCGTACTGGACGACCGCGTCCAGGCTGACGTCGAGCGCGGTGTGCTCCATCGGAAGCAGCGCGCGTCCCAGGACGGTGCGGGCGAGTGAGCCCAGGAGCAGCAAGCGGCGCTTGCGGACTTCGTTCGCCCAGTCCTCCTGGGACACGCTGGGCGGGCAGGGCGCGGCGTCGAGCGGGTTGAGGCGTCCGGCGAGCCCGGGGCCCAAGGCGATGGAGGTGCCGCCCAGCGAACGGGCCACCGGGGTCCACTCGCCCTTGGGGTCGCACGGCACGTAGATGCGGTAGCCGAAGGCGACCGATCGGAGGGCGAATGACTTGGCGAGGGCGGACTTGCCCATGCCGATCACTCCGGCGAGCAGGATGTTCGGGTTGGTGAACCCTTCCAGGCGTCCGTAGAGGGCGAAGGGGTCGTAGGTGAAGGCCGCCTCCGCGTGGACGTCGCGGCCGATGTAGATGCCTGCGGCGCCGAGTCCGCCTTCGGCTAGGAAGGGATACGCCCCGGATGCGGTGGCGGTGGTCATGCGGTGGGCGCGGAGCTTGAGGCGGTTGCCGCGTGCGGAGGCCGGGCCAGGGCGCCCGGCCAGGGGATAGACGGGGGCCGGCATCTGGGCCTCGGTGGCATCCTGCGCTTCGGGGTGGGCGGAGGCGGCCTCCCGGGCCTTGGCCGCTGCTTCGGCGAGCTGCTTGCGGGCGGCCCGGCGCCCGGCGCGGTCGGTGGCGTGCGGGGTGAACAGCGGTGAGGCGCTGGTGCGGCGGGTGGCTCGACGGCTCATCGGCCGCAGTGGGTGGTGTGGCCGTGCAGCGGGGTGTCCAGGTCGCGGGCTGTGGTCTTGCGGCGGATCGCGTGGGCGGAGGAGACGTGGCGCTGGCAGATGGTCAGGAACGGCGGCCCCTCGGGCAGGCGCTCGGGGCGGCACTGTTCGGTGTGGTCCGCCGTTTCGGCGGGGGTGGGCGGCAGGACGTGGAAGGCGTCGTGGACGGCGGTGGCGGCTTGCCAGAGCCGGGTGTGGGCGGTGGCGAGGTGGCTTCCGGCGGCGGGGTGGGGGAGGCGTGTGGGTTCGGCGAGCTGGTCGAGGAGCCGGTGCAGGGCGGTGAGGTGGCTGTGGAGCACGTCGGCGTGGGCGCGGTCTGCCGGGACGTCCTGCGGCGACGCGAGACCGCGTGCGTGGTGGTGCAGGCCGGCGGTCGCGGCGCGGAGATAGGGATGGGCCGCGCTGGCGAGGGAGCGGGAGGTCAAGGGGGTGGGATGTCCTTCCTGCCGAAGCGGCAGTGCGAGAGGAGGCGGCAAGCAGAGATCAGCGCGGGCGGCGTGAACCGGCTGGACGCGGCGGCACGTCCGGAGCGATCGGGGCGGGGATACGGACGGTTGCGGTACGCGCCTGCTCCTGGCGGAGGTCCGTGTACATGCCGGGTGCTGCGATACCCGCGTGACAGCTGTGCGGCAGGAGGGTGGGCTGGTCCAACACGCCGTTGCGGGTGGGGTATTCCAACTCCGCCCACTGCCGGAACACAGGCAGCGCGGAAAGGGACTGCCAGGCGTCCGTGACGTCGGTGCCGTCGACGACGAACAGCCACACGTCGTCGACTTCGTGGTGGGCGGGGCCGGTGACAGCGAGTGTGAAGGCGCGGCGAGGGGGATGGGGGACGAGCTGCTCCAGCCGCGAGACCAGGGCGACGAGCGTGTCGCTGGCTTCGAGGGCCGTGTCCCAGCGGGCGTCCTCGTATGCGCGTTGCTTGTCTTCGATCACGTAGCCCTCGGGGTCGCGGTACTGGTCGAGGACTTCTTGGTGCCGATGCAACATCGCGCGCAGGGGCGGGAGCAGGTCCTGCAGCTCGTCGAAGAGGTGCGGGGGTGCGGACGCCGGGCCGACCGGCGGGTTCGCCGTCACAGGGCCGTCCTGGCGAGCGGCAGGGCGCTCAGGGTGAAGGCGTCGGGCTGTTGGAAGTGCAGGCGCCTCAGGTCGACCTGGGCGGTGACGGCGGCGGTCTCGATCTGGGCGCACGCGGCGTCCAGGAGGGCGTCGGTCTCCGCGCTGACGGTGAGGAGGCCGGTCAGTGCCACGTCGGCATGGCCGGCGATCAGCTGGCGTTCGCGGTGTTTGACGTCGGTGTATTCGACGGTGTCCTCCTCGGAGTCGACCATGCCGCGGCGGCGTCGTTCCGCTGCGTCGGCGAGGATCGTTGCCTTGCGGCGCTGGACGTCGCGCAGTGCCGATTCCAGCTGCTGCGGTGCGTAGATGAGGGAGAGGGTGCGGCGTACGCCGGTGCTGTAGAGCAGGCCGTGCAGGAAGCCGCCGCCGGTCTCGGTCCTCGGCCAGTTCTCCACCCAGAAGGTGGCGTGCCGGGCGGAGTCGGTAGCGATGCGGTCGCTCTCCTCGACCTGCACGACCGGCCCGGCCGCAGCCGGATCGGCCTCGGCGGCCCCGTCCGGAGACCACTGCTGCAGACCGGCGAGCGCTTTCGGGTCGTACGCGGTGCGGATGACCGCGGACACCTCGCGGGCCGACAGCCAGCCGGTCACGGTCAGGCCGCTGGAGCGGGCGGCTTGGGCCACCGAGGCGGTGACCTGGGCCATCACTACGAAGGCGCCGGGGAGCCCGCCGCCCGCCTGGGTGATCAGGCGTTTGGCGGCCTTGAGGTCGAGGGCGATGGCGAGGTACGTCTCGTGCGGCGCGGCGGCCGGGCCTGCGGAGGCGACGAGGTCGGCGTACACCTGACCGGCGACCGGAGCCTGGGGGTGTCCCTGCTGGGCCCAGTGCCGGCTGAGGGCGTCGCCGCTGTCGGGGACGGTGCGCTCCAGGACCTGCACGGTGGCGATGTGACCGGAGCGGGCGATGCTCGCCAATGCCCTTCCCCATCCGGCGATGTGGGAGTTCTGGGTGGCTGGGTCCAGGAGGGCGAAGGCCCGGCTTGTGACGCGGGCGACGGCGGTCAGGGTGTGCTGGTGGGGATCGTGGACGGCGGCGGCTTCGGAGCCTTCCGGCGTGACCACCCGCAGGGCCGCCACCGAGCCGGGCAGGTGGAGCAGGCCGTCCACGCGCGGGCGGGAGACCGGTCGGGCCAGCCACAGGGTCTGGCCGGTGCGCCGCCGGTGCGCGTACCGGGCGACGATGGGCGCCCAGTCGATGAGCGAGCGGCCCTCGCGGCGTACGGCGACCAGGACGCCCACGGCGATCCACAGCGGCAGCAGGGCGACGGAGCCCAGGAGACCGAAGACCATCATGGTGGCCAGACAGACCGCCAACGAAATGCCGACGAGGGTGAGTTGGGGGAGGGACAGGCCGAGGAGGATGCCGCGCCGACTGCGGTGCGGGAACTTCACCGTGAGCGGGACAGCGAGATCAGCAGACAACAACGGGACCGTTCGACGGGCGGCAGCGGACGCCGGAGGCGCCCAGAGCGTGGGGTACGCCGCGAAGCGGGCGCACCCCACGGGACTGCCGTGCAGGAGGGGCGGGGGTCAGGTGCCGGTGGGAGACGGCGGCGGGGCGGCAGGGCCTACGGCCGAGCTGGTGTCCGAGGAAGCGGGCGTGCTCGGCGGCGGGGAGGCCGACGCACGATCCCCCCACTGGGGACCGTTGGGTCCTGCGCCCGAGGACGGCGGCCCACCGGTCTGCCCAGAGGCGTCTTCCTGCGGGCTGGTCGGCGGCGGTGTGAACGCCTTCTTCAGCGGGTCCGCGCCCGAGGCGTCGTCGTCCCCGCTGTTCCCGGTGGGGTGGGCGGCGATGTCGCCGGGGAACTGTCCTGGAACCTCCGGGCCGACGGCGTCGGCACCGGCTGCCGCTCCTGCTCCGCCGGAGCCTGCGGTCGCGGAGGCGGAGGCGGCCTTCTTGGCGGCGCGCTCGGCGTACTGGCGGGCCACCTGGCTACCAGCGCCACCTGCACGGTGGATCTCTTCGCCGTTCGCGCCCTCGGTGGCCCAGTGCACGAACTTGAAGGTGGCGTAGGGGCACAGGCACACCAGCAGCATGATTACGATGCCGGCGAGTACGTCGGACAGGGCCTGGGCGCCGTCCTGGGCCCGGGTGTTGCCCAGGGCGCTGATGCCCAGCAGGAAGACGATCGTCATGAGCAGTTTGGAGAAGACCAGGACGGCAGTGGCTTCGATCCAGCCCTTGCGCCAACGTCGGGCGACTTCCCACCCGCCGCCGGCCCCCGCGAACACTGCCAAGGTCACCAAGATCAGAATTCCGACCTTGCGGACGAGCATGACGCACCAGAACATGAAGACACCGACGGCCGCGATGATCGCGCAGAAGGCCGTGAGCAGCCAGCCGGAGGTCGACAAGGAGGCGATTCCGCCGAGCATCACGACGCGTCCGACCGCCTCCTTCATGGTGGTGTCGGCTGCGGCGAACAGCCCTGCGCTCAGGGCGTCGGTCAGCTCGATCGCCACGGTGGTCAGGGCGATGACGCTGAAGCTGAAGAGGACGCCGCTGGCGGTGCCGGTGAACGCCTGGGCCAGGGCCCGGCCGTCGCGCTTCATGGCCGCGCGGACGAGCTGGGCAATGAACGTGCCGACCAGGACGGTCAGCCCGATGGGCAAGATCAACTCGTAGTTCTCGCGGAACCAAGCGGCATTCAGGTCGATCGCCGTCGTCTTGTCGATCGTCTCGGCAACCATCTCAACTGCGGACGAAGCCATTTCACCGGCCGACTTGGCGATCCAGCTGCCGATGCCCTCCGTGATGGACCCGCCGGGGTCGGATACGAAGTCGATGGCGTCCGCGGCGCTGCACACCGAGTTCACGACGGGTATGTCGCAGAAACCCATGGGGATACCTCCTTTCTAGAGGCGGTGCGTCAGGGTGCGACGTGGGGGGCGACCGCGACGAGCGCACAGTCGTGGGACGGGCGGCACTGGACGGCGAGCGTGATCGAGCGGGTCTCGGCGCCGCCTCCGCCGCCCTTCCAGGCGAGCTGCTGCTTGCCGGTGACGGTCACCGCGTAGACGGACGAGGTGGTCAGCGCGGCGGGGTCCTTGGCGAGGGCGGCCTTGAATACGGCGGGGAAGTGCGACTCGGCTGCCTGTGCTGTGGCGTACTGGGCGTTGTCGCGCATCCGTGTCCACAGCACCGGATCCGGGATCTGGGAGGCCAGGGAGGGCCAGTCGGCGTACTTCGTGTCCCGGGTCATCCACCGGGCCATGCCGGCGAGGTGCTGGTCGCGGGTGGTGGAGCGGGCGTCATAGGACCAGAGCATCTGGGCAGCCGCCTTGGCGTACGCCAGCGGGTCGCTGATCTGCGGCGGTGGGGGGACCGATCCGGTATCGGCGGGCTTTGGGGCGGAGGGGGCCGGTGACGTGCTGGGGGACGCGGATGGTGGGGCGGCCTCCTGGTCGCCGCCGGTGCGGGAGGTGAGCCATGCGAGGCCGGTGGCAAGCCCCAGGAGGACGAGCAGGGCGAGTGCTCCGGCGAGGAGGCGCCGGCTGGTCGGCCACGACGCGGGGGAACGGTAGGCGGGGATACGAGCGCGGGAACGTTTCGCCACCGCTACTGGACCAGCTCGCCGAGGGCGGTGAGGCCGACGACGAGTCCGTTGGCGGCGCCCAGGCCGATAGCCACTCCGCAGGAGACCATCGCGCCCTTCTTGCCGTTGGCTTCCGTTTGGTGACCGCCTGAGTGATGGCCCCAGGCCCAGACGATCAGGCTCACGCACAGGCTGCCGACCACGGCGATGATCGCGTACATGTTGATGGACGAGACGATGTCCTTCAGAACCTGCAGCCCCGGAAGGCCCCCGTCTCTCGGTGAGATGCCGGGGTCGTAGGCGAGGTAGGAGTGGACGAGGCGTTCGGCGAGGGGGACGGCTATGACGGGGGCTCCTTGCATACGCAGGCCGAAGGGCCGTACGGAGATCTGAAGAGAGAGGGGGGAACGCACTCGAACGCCCGGTCACGACAGGTGAGATGGGCGGGCGGTTCAGTCGCCGACCACCCGGCGGACCGCCAGGACAGTCCAGTCCTTGACTGCCTCGATCCGTACCGGCTTCGTGGTGCGCGGCGCGTTGATGACCAGGCCCTGGCCCAGATAGAGACCCACATGTTCGGGCACTGCGGCGGTGCCGCGGCTGAACAGCAGGTCCCCGGGCTTGAGCGCGTTCGCGTTCACGGGCTTGCCCTCGTTGACCTGGGTGTACGTGGTGCGGGTCAGCTTGATACCGGCCGCGGCGTACGCCTGCTGCATCAGCGAGCTGCAGTCGCACCGGCCCATCGGATCGGGGCCGCGCGGGGCCGTGCAGGTGCCGCCCCATTGGTAGAGCGTGCCGAGCTACCCGAAGGTCCACCGGATGGCCTGCTGCACCTGCGGGGGAGCGTCCTTGGGGATCTTGTATCCCTTCGGCACCGTCCCCTCGGGAATGGGGCCGAAGGTACTTCCGACCCGACGGGCGACGCGTCCGCACCCCTGCTCCGAAGAAGGCGGGTCGGACACTTCGGTGGCGTCGGTCGTGCTGGTGGTGTTGGGGCGGAGGGGCTTGGCGAGGGTGCGCTGCAGGGCGCGGGCGAGCGGCTCCCACGTGGCGTACGCGTCCGGGAACCCGCTCTTCTGCACGCGCTGAGCGGCCTGGGTGACGGTCAGCTGCTGCCACCCGGGAACCGCGAGCAATGCCTTGTAGAACGCCTTCGCCGCATGGACGGGGTCGCGGACTTCCTCCGCGGAGCCCCACCCCTGGCTGGGGCGCTGCTGGAACAGGCCGAGCGAGTCACGGTCGCCGTGCGCCAGGTTGCGCAGCCCGGATTCCTGCAGCGCTGTGGCCAGCGCCACGACCTGCCCCCGCTCGGGGACTTGCATGGCGATGCCGGTCGCGACGATCTTCTGCGCGAATGGTATCTGCACGGTGGGGTCGGACAATCCGGGGACGGGAGTGCCCGTGCCGGTGCCCTTGCCCTTGAGGAGGGCCTTCACCTGCTGAGCGACCTGGTCGGAATCCGAGGTGTCGGCTGCGGCGCACGTGGTGGTGGAGGAGGCGGTGGAGGGGCCGCTGCCGGCGGCGGCCGTAGCGGCGGCACCGGCGAGGAGAAGAGGGGACAGGCAGAGCACGCCGAGGGCGGCGACTAGCCCTTTCAACCGGGGGCGTCAGCCGTCCGGCGGGAACCCGGGGAGGAGTGCGGGCATGGATGTCTTATGGGCGTCCTTCGAGGGGAGCGCGGCGGAGGCGCGAAAGGGAGGCGAGCACCCGAGGGCTGGGCGTAAACGCCTGTATGAGGTGAGTTGTCGTGCAAACCGCATCAGGGCGCGGTCAAGTCACAAGAGACACGTATGACTCCGGAAGACGAAGAAGGTCAGGGGAAATGGCGGAGGCGGGTCACCGCCGGGCCTGGAAAAACACTAAGCGCCGATTCCTGATTGACGAAAAAGTGAGCTACGGCCAGGCCCATTCCGGGCCCGGCACCTACCCTTTGAAGATTCCCGGCACCTTGCCCCGGGCCCGCAGGACCTCTGTGTCCGCGTGCGGCCGGGCAACACCTCTACGGTGACCGCGAAATTCCCCCTCAGCCCCTCTCAGACGAGGCTCCTTCTTGACGTACTCCCTCCACCAGGGCGACGCGCTGAGCGTGCTCGCCACCCTCCCCGACGGCTGCGTCGACAGCGTGATCACCGACCCGCCGTACAACAGCGGCGGCAGGACAGCGAAGGAACGCACCTCCCGCAGCGCGCGGCAGAAGTACGTCTCCGCCGACGCGAAGCACACGCTGCCGGACTTCACCGGCGAGAACATGGACCAGCGCTCCTACACCCGCTGGCTCACCCAGATCATGACTGAAGCCCACCGCACCACGAAGGTCGGCGGCACCGCCTTGCTCTTCACTGACTGGCGCCAACTTCCCGCGACGACCGACGCGTTCCAGGCCGCCGGCTGGCTGTGGCTGGGCATCCTGACCTGGCACAAGCCCCAGGCCAGGCCCCAGAAGGGCAAGTTCCGCCAGGACTGCGAGTACATCGTGTGGGGCGCCAAGGGCAAGATCGACGCGAACCGCAATCCCGTCTATCTGCCCGGCCTCTACAGCGCCTCCCAGCCCTCCGGCAAGGCCCGCCGCCACATCACGCAGAAGCCCGTCTCGGTGATGCGCGAGCTGGTCAAGATCTGCCCGGAGAACGGCACCGTCCTCGACTTCACCGCCGGATCGGGCTCCACCGGCGTCGCCGCCCTGCTGGAAGGCCGCTCCTTCATCGGCATCGAGCGCACCCGCGAGTACGCCGAGATCGCAGCCGACCGTCTCGCCGAAACGGTGTCCCAGACCCTCGCCCAGGACGACTGCACCCTGGCCGCATAACACCGCGACGGGGCGCGCTTCCCGTCGCGCCCCGTCGCACCCACCTCATTCCCTACGAGACCCAGGAGTTCCTTGGTGCCCGAACCCGTCGACCCTCGCGACGAGGACGAACTCGAACCCGTCCGCTTCCCCGACAGCGAGCTGGAAACCCTCGAAGCGTCCGTACGCCGCCTTCTCGACCAGCCCACCACGCCTGCCACAGCGCGGGAGAACGGGCCCGTGGGCCCGCCGCCGAGCCTCTCGCCGTTCGCCGGATTTCCCATGACGATGCCGCCGCCGGCCCCTCCCGCAGCGGAGCCCCGGTTCATCCTCACCCTGGACGGCGAGGAGTTCGAGACCGAGCTGGACGCCCTCGCGGACTGGGTGCACGACTTCCTCCTCGACACCTACGGCGCGGAGATCAGCACCGCCGCCCCCTGGTGCCAGCAGTGGCAGGAACACCTTGACGTCGTCGGGTGGCTGCACTCGCTGTGGATGGCCTACCAGCAGCACATTGACCCGGAGGCCGGTCTCGCGGGACCGGCCGTGTGGCACAGGGACTTCCTCACCCACACCATGGCCGCCGTCCGGGCCCCCAACGGCCCGCTGTCGGCCTGCATGACCGACGCCGACCGCCCCTCCCACCGGCTCCTGGCCACCCCTACGGCCGCCACTGTTAAGCCCGCCGCCACGGAGGCCAACGCGACGGAAATGGATCTCGCGGCGTGATCGACGGTACTCCTCGCTATGCGCTCTCCATGGACCCGCGGGCTCTGGAGGACCTCCTCGAAGCCCCGCGCGACGTATGCGATTTGGCCCTCGCCCAGCTGCAGGACGTCATCAACGGAGAGCTGCGCGGAGGCAAGCTGCTCGGCGACCTGTCGGGCTACCGCAAGCTCTACGTCGGCTACCAGGCGGCATGGCGAATCGTTTACGGCCTGCGCCCGGCAGACAGCCGCTCCACCCATGCCACCGAGGTGCACGTCGTGGCAATCCGCCCCCGCGACCAGGGCGAGGTGTACGACCGGGCCGCCGCCCGGATCGGCCGCCCGCGACGGCCCACGAGTGCTCTGGCGCACGCTGCGCGCGCCCGCTCCCCGCAGACAGCCGTCGCCCGACCGTCCCCGCTGTCCCTGCCCGCCGTACGGCCCGGTCTCCCCACACCCGCGCCTGCCTCGGTCCCCGCACGGGGGCCTGCCCGTTGACCTCATCTCGTCCATCGGCGGACCTCGTTAGGGCGCCCGGCGGTGCTCAGCTACCGCGGTGCGGCGCCTCGTGCCGCTGACCCGCCGCTCTGTCTCGATACGGCGGGCAAAGCGCACGGACTGGGACGCGGTCGACGGCCTCCACCGACGTTGCACGGAGGAGTCCTTGCACCAGCGCTGGGGAAAAGCGCACGTGCGCCGCCGCGACTGGCAGCGGCTCCTCGCGCACGCGGACTGCTGGATCACCAGCACGCCGAACGGCCAGGCCGTCGCCCTGTCGTCCCTGGGCCGGATCCAGTGCCATCCGGGTGTCGTCGACCTGGGCATCCAGGTAGCCGACGCCCACCAGCGACAGGGGCTCGGCAGCCGCCTCCTTCGGCATGCCGCCGAACAGGCCCAGGCCGGCGGCGCGCACACGCTCAGCACCTACACCCACCTCACCAACACGGCCATGCTCCGCCTGCTACGTCGCCACGGCCCTGTCACCGAACGACGTGATGGCCCGCACCTGGAAGTTCACCTGCGTCTGGCCGGACACGCCCCGGCTCCCGCACGACCCAATCGCCGACCCATGGGAGCTGAATCCGATCCCCACCAGCCCACCCCCGCCCGCAGCCAAGCCCCGCACGGACCTCGATCACCACATCGAAACGGTCACTGGGCACCCCGTCGCCACCCTGTGGACGCAGCACGATCACAAGCTGCTCACCCCGCTTGTTGACCGCCTCGTCGACGCCCACCGCTTGCTCGCCTCGGCTGAAGTCGACGTCGCCTTCCACCGGGGCCGACTCGCCCGGTTGCTCAGTGGTGAAAACCCTCTCGATGAAGCTGCCTTCGTCCTGATTGAGCGCACCCTGCGCCACCTGAAGCAAGCTGCATCCCTCCATGATCGCCGCCGAGCAGAGACCGTGGCACGGCTGGAGGAGGTGAAGCAGTCCACTCCCCGCCCGGAGCGAGCCGAACTGCCCGAGCTGGCACCGCCGGACTTCGCCGCCCTGCTGGCCATTTCCCAAGGCGCGACCCTTCGGCAGAACCTGCTCACCCAACGGACCTACGCCCGAACCGGGTTCGGCACGATCGGCCAGCTCGTCGTCGAGTTCCTCGAAGGCGAGGGCCTGGTGGAGCGGGACACCTCCCACCCGCTGCAGGCCGGCCAGCCTCTGACCGTCACCCCCACCGGACGCGAAATCCTCAGCGGTACACGCCGCCCCGCACCCCCTGCTGCCCGACCGCCCGTACCGGGCTTCACCCGCCCGCCTGCCAGCCGGGCCACTCGCTGACCGCCGCCGAGCAGAGAGCTGCATGCCGAATCCCCTTGAACCCCCCTTTCACCTCGACAACTACACGCCGGCTGACGAGGCAACGGAGGAGTCCTTCTCGTCGCACTTCGAAATATCCCAGGACATGCTCGGGACCCTGGCCGAGCACCACACCGCAGACGGAAGGCACAGCTATCTCGTCCTGCACGACGGCACGGTGACCTGGGGACACCCCGGCCTTCCCCAGCTCGTTGCACTGCATCTCGAACGCGACACCGAGACCGAGACGTTCACGTTCGAGCACAAGGCGTTTCCCCTCCCCGCCATGGCGCAGTCCTGGCTGATCTCACGCGGCTGCCCCCGCGAAGCCACCGTGCTCCCCGAGGGCATTGGGACAGACCAGGCCGACGCCACCACCACGGAACTGCACGAACGCCTCATGGGCGACGGCGACCACTTCGCCTACCTCGACAGCTACACCCACGACATGTCCAACCCGTGCGTGACCACGGTGCTGCTGCGCCACGACGACGAGAACGACCCGCAACCCTTCCGGGTGGTGGTCGAGACCGCAGACACCGACACCTGGACCCACACGCTGCGCGAAGGCGCCTTCGACACCTACGAAGCAGCCCTGACCTGGCTGCGCTCCGGGGACACCCCCCTCCCACCACCCCCCTTGGCTCCGCGCACAACGACCTCTCAGGCGCTGCCGCCTCGCGCCCCGAGCACTGTGCCGCCGCGCGGTCAACGCCGTTGACCTCCCCGGTGGGGCAGAAGCGTCAAGTGGGGAAATTTCGTCTCGCAGCTCTCGCTCGCTCCGCTGGTATAGCAGGTGATTCCTGATTTCGGAAAGCAGGGAATTTCCAGATCCTTAAAGGAGCCCGGACGGTCCTCTCACCGGTTGGCCGGGCGGCTTCCCTTCCCCTGCCGTACTCCTGACACGGAGGCTATTTCGTCATGCCCTCTTCTCTCCCGGACACCACCCAACGCGCCGAGCTGGAACGCGAGCCGGGGGTGCTGGAGGTCCTCGGCCAGAACATCGAGGACGTGTACGGCCAGAGCCTTTCCGAATTGCAGAAAGCAGCCGCCGACGGCTCTTTGCACCGTGTCGCCTCCGAGGTTGTGCTCTGGCACAGCAAGCTTGTCCTGGCCGAGCGGAACCTAGAGAGGGCGACACGGAACCTGACCGATTCTCTGGGCCCCGAGGCCGGGGAACTGACGGATGTGCAAATGGTGTTGGCCTCGGCGGTCGACGACGCGGTGACCATTCGCGACGTACGGGCCACCGTCGTCAGCACACTTCTGAAGCTGTACCCGAACGGTCAGGCGCCAACTCCCGTTCCGCGAACGGCCGGAGCCCGAACCGTTGCTGTCGCTACGGAGCCGACGGCCTCCGTCCTGTCTCCCTCGCCGGCCTCGGTGGTGAGCGTGACGCGTGGGGTGCGCCGGTGAGCGAGTCCGTCCGGCCCAGTAGCCACGATCCGGCGATTGAAGGTGTCTTCGGGAGGCCGGTCGCCGAACTCCACCGGCAGGCAACCACCGGGGGACGCCACCCAGCAGCAGGCCCGGGTAATGGAACTGCGCGGTCTTCTCGCCGTCGCCGAGATGCACGTCGAGCGGATCCGCAGCCGCGTACACCAGGCGACCAGCCCCGAGCGAACCGTCGAAGATGAGGACGCCGACGCCCTGCGCTGGGACGCCCAGTGGCTGGATGCTGCGCTCAACGCCCGCAACGGCTGCCGCACCGTTCTGGAGAACGCCCTTCGTACGGCCTCCGGCCAGCACACCGCTACGGCCACAGCGGCACGCGACTCCCTCCAACAGATCTCCGCGGACCCCAAGCTCGGCGGGAGCGACGGTGCCCCCGGCAAGCAGGACCACGCCATGGCGGCGCACGACACCGCGGACGACTTTCGGCGGCGCATCGAAGCCCTGTACGCGAAGCCGCTGAAGGAGCTGAAGCGCCAGGTCGAGGGGACCCCCACGCAGACCCTGCTCGGCGGGCTCCTCACCATCCACACCGCGCTGCACTTTGCCGAGGTCGGTGTGGATAGCCAGCTCGGTCGGCTGCGCGAACACCTCGACGCCGCCATCCCAGCACCGGACTTGCCCCGCATCGGCCACCTGCGCGACAGCGCGGACCGCCTGGCCCAGGCCATTGCCACCCGCGATGCCCACCGCACCGCACTGACCGGCGTGCTCGCCGGGCTGCGCCGTGCCGATACTCCCGCCCTGAAGACCACGACCGCCCCGCCGCTGGCGCTGCCGCCCGTACCGGCCCGCAGCCGCTGAGCCCCGCCCGACCAGGAGAGTCCCTACTTTGGACGCCACCGAGTTCCCCCGCCCTCTGCGCACCGATCTCCAGCGCGTCACCGAGACCCTGGAGATGCTCGCACCCCGCTGGAGCGTGTGGACGCTGACCACCCTCACTGACCAGCCACAGCGCTACACCGAGATCAAGCCCCAGCTCGCCATGCTCGACGACGGCCAGCTCGCCCCGCGCCTTGCCCGGCTCACAGCCGATGGCCTCGCGGAGCGCCAGGAACACCACACCCGGTACGTCGCCTACCGGCTCACCCGGCGCGGTCAGGAGCTGCGCTCCGTCTGCACTGCCCTCGCCGCGTACGGCGAGACCCACCTCGACGACGCCAAGACCGAGAACGCCGGCGGACGCATACCTCCTGCCCAGAACGCCGAGGACGTCCTCGCGCTGCTCACCCCCAAGCACGCAACCCCCCTGCTGTGGGCCCTGCGCGTCGAAGGGCATTGCACCGGGAGGGAGTTGGCGGCCCTGCTGGGGAAGGCCCCGGAGCTGCTGTACCACCCGCTGCGGCGGCTGGTGGAGGACGGCCTCGTCGAGCGTGGCGGTCGCAGCACCTACCAGTTGAGCGCGACCGGCGCGGCCTTGAGCACGCCGTTCCGCACGTTGTCCGCCTGGGCCGCCGGACGGCCCGCTGCCACTGCGCATCCGCTGTGGACAGAGACCGCCCCGCACAGTCGTCCCGAGGCCGACGGACGGTGGGCCGCGATGCGCTCCACCTCAGAGCCACCGGTCCACGCCCCGCGCGCCGACGCCGTACTGCGCCCCCGTACAACCGCGTGGGTCCCGTCCGACCTGTTCTCCGAAGTCCCTCCTGCCCGGCCCGTCGGCCGGGTGGCAGCGGGAGGACGCGGCCGATGAGCACACCCGCTGTGTCCGAGACGCAGGTATCCCGGGCCGCGACCCTGATGGGACGCAACCACACTGTGCGCATCATTTCGGAACTCGACGACAACGGGCCCATCCCGCAAGGCGCCATGAGTGCGGTCTTCTCCCCGTTCATCCTCTACCCCGTACACAACGTGCTCCGAGCCCTTTGCACCCGCGGCCTGGTGACGTTCGACAAGCAGAACGAGCACCGGCTCACCCTGACCGAGGCGGGAAGGGCCCTGGGGGATGTCTTCGACTCCTTGGCGCGCTGGGCCCGCGCGCACCAGTACCCCGCCGAGCATGCGGACTTCGCGACCCGAGTGAGGTCCGCGCTTGCGCTGCTGCGCGATCCACGCACCGTGTCCCTCGTGGCCGCGCCGGGATCAGACTTGGGCCCGCGTAGCGCTGACGAGCTGGACCTTGCCGTTCGGGCCGGACTCGTTGCTCCCACCGCCGATGGGCGGGGCTGGTCGCTCACCGACGCCGGACGCGGACTGCGCGAACCGCTCGCCCTGGTCGCCCAGTGGGCCCACGCCAATGCGGAGTTGGTGAGACGCAGCGGTCCGGGGCGCCCGGCCATGCGCACCCTCCCCGTCCCGGCCGTCACCCGGGCCACCACGGCTGGCCCTGTGAAGCGCAGCTGATGGCGGTCCGCCCCACCGCGCTCGGTACCCAGCTTGTGGTGCACGCCCTGGGCCAGCGTCCCGACCTTGACGCGCATGAGCCCGGAAGCCCAGCCGCCAACCTCGTCCACCTCCTCGGCGAGGCCGAAGAACGTGTGAACGGCCTTCAGGAGCAGCTCGTCTCCGCCGCCCGGTTTGCCGCCGAGAGACTCCTGCGCGTTGCCGAGGGCCAGGACCATGTCCATCACGGGTCCCCGGACGGCATCCTGCAGTACGGCGGCGTTCAGATCGACATGCTGAGCGCCCGACGCGGCGACGCAGTCCGCAATCTCCGTGCGCTCCTGGCCGTCTACCAGGCCATCACCAGTGAAGAGCCCCAGCGAATCGCCCCGCCGACGGTGGCGAAGCCGGCCGCAAAGAGCGGCCGGACCACGGGGGCCCGCCGCCGCTGAGCGCGGCCCGCCCCGCACGCGCGCTCCCCCTCTGCCCGTTCCTCTTGCCGAAGGCGAACAAGACCGTGCCCAACCGAGTTGGTGGCCGCCACGCCCGCACACCCGTGTACGGCATGGTGCGCCGCATCTATCTGCCGCGCACCATGGACGCCGCCGCCTTCAGCATGAGCACTTACGGCATTCCGCTTCTCGTGCTGGCGACCACCAGCTCCGCCATGCTCACCGGCGTCGCGTTCGCACTGGAGTGGATCCCGCGTCTGCTCGCGTTCGCCGGCGCCGGAGCTGCCGTCGACAAGCACGGGGCGACCCGTGTCTTCCGCGTCGCCGCGACGTCCCGCGCACTGGTCGTCGTTCTGGCTGCTGTGGCCCTCACCCTGGTCACCGACACGACTGTCGCGACGATCGCGGTGATGGCGCTAGCCGCCATCACCGGCGTCCTCACGGAATACTCCTTCATCGCGGCCGAGACGGCAGGCGGCGTCGCCAGCAAGGAAGCGGGAAAACACGAACACCGCGTGCAGTCCGTGCTCCTGGGTATCGACCAGAGCGCCACCCTCGCAGGCCCCGCCGCCGGTGCCCTGCTCCTGCAGTACGCCGGGCGCGAGGGCATGCTGGCCACGATCGGGGCCCTCTCCCTGCTGGCCGCCCTCTTCGCGCCGCGCACGAGGAGAACTCCCGTCACCCAGTCCCTGCCGACTGCCACGGCCCACCAAGGGCTGCGCACCGGGTGGAAGACTCTTCGCGCGTTGCCCGCTCTGGGCTGGCTCGTCACCGGCCTGACGCTCAGCAACCTTGCGACCGGCATGATCCAGGCCGCCGCACCCGTGATCGTGGTCCAGCAGCTGGGCCACTCCACTGCCTCCGCCGGTCTGATCTGGTCGGTCGCCGCCGTCGCCTCCCTCGTCGCCGTCACCTTGTGCCGGTTCACCCTCGACCGCGTCGGCCTGTGGCCGGTCGGCGTGGTGTGGGCCGTCATCGCCTCGGTCGCCGGCCTCACCGTGCCCCAGGCGAACACCTACACCACCTTCATGCTTGTGATCGCCGTCCTCATGGCTGGCGAGGGCGGCATGACCGTGGTCCTGCGCACCCTGCGGGCCCGCCTCATCCCGTCCGAGGTCTACGGCGCCACCCTCAGCATGACCATCCTGATCATGCTGCTGCCCTTCCCCCTCGCGGGCGTCCTGGTGGCCGTCACCCCGCCCGCGTACCTCGGCCACGTCCTCACCGCATGCGCCGTCCTGCAGACGCTGGGCCTGGCCCTCGCCTTCGCCCGGCTCCGCACCGCACCCGCTCTGCGCCCCCGCCCTGACCGCCTGCTGAGCACATCCCCCAAGGACCCATGACCCTCCTCGCCTCTCCCGACATCCTGTACGGCCACACGCCCGGCCACGAGCACCCCTCGTGGGTCGCCCTGCTCACCGACCTTCCGGACGCCGCCGATGTGCTGGAGCAGCACACCTTCCGCCTGACAGAGATCGACGGACTCCCGCTGTTCGTCCTCTCGGCCGAAACCGACGAGCGCCTGGCAACGGCCCTGCACCTGGCCTCGTACGTCGAGCTGTCCCAGCGCGGGCACCACGTCATGCGCACAGCCGACCACCCGGTACTCCCCGACGACCGACTCCGTGCGCTACTCGACCTCGCCCCCGCCCAGGCCACCACCCCTCCCGCGCCCACCACCCGGACACAGCCGAACACGCGGTCGGCCCATCCCGGCCCCGCTGTGGCCGACACGTTCCGCAACCCGCCGGGCCGCAGTGTCTGACGTGCTGATCGCCCGGCGAACCATGTCCCGCACCGAGGACCCCGCGTTCTCACTCCCTGATTCCTCTGGAGCCTTTTTGTCCTTTCGCCCTGTTCTCCTGGTCGTCGAGCCGACCGACGCCTTGTACAGGGGCCACTGCCTCGAATCGGTGGCCGCCGCCTACGACGTCGTCGTGGTCACCCCCGGCCCGCTCAGCTGGGAGACGCCGCACGTTATCGACCACGAAGCAGCCGACCCGTACGACAAGCAGGCCCTGCTTAAGGCCGGCGACGCCCTCGCCCGCCGCCACACCATCGCGGGCGTACTCACCTGGAACGAGATGCTCCTGGTGAACACCGCACACCTCGCCCAACACCTGGGCGTGCGCACCGACCCGCCCGAGGTCCTGCGCGCCTGCCGCGACAAGGCCACCAGCCGCAACCACTTCGCCCGCCACCAGGTGCCGTCCGCACGATCGACGAAGGCCACCAGCCTGCTGGAAGCGGCGCTCCTCGCCGAGCGCACCGGCTACCCGATCGTCCTCAAACCCGCCGGACAAGCGGGCAGCATCGGCGTCATCCGCGTCGACCAGGCCGAACAGCTCCCGCACGCCTACCAGTTCGCCACCGCCGGAGCGCAGACGTGGTCGGGCGAGAACACTGACGTCCTGGTCGAGGAGTATCTGGACGGGCCGGAGATCTCGGTGGAGTGCGTCACCCACCAGGGCCTCACCACCCCCGTCGCCGTCACCCGCAAGACCGTAGGGTTTGCCCCGTACTTCGAGGAAGTCGGCCACAGCGTCGACGCCGTCGACCCGCTGCTCCCGGCGGTCGGCCCAGTCGCCGTCGCCGCCGTCCGAGCCCTAGGCATCACCACCGGAATCCAGCACGTCGAGATGCGCCTCACCGCGACCGGCCCCCGCCTGATCGAGGTCAACGCGAGAATCGCCGGCGACCTGATCGGACGACTCGTCGAGCTGAGCCTCGGCATCGACCTCCCGCGCGCCGCCGCCGACCTCGCCCTCGGCATCCGCCCGCGCCTGACGCCGACCCGACAGGGCGCCGCCGCAATCCGCCTCCTCTACCCGGAGACCACCGGCACCGTCCTACAGCGGGACATCGACCCCGACTTCGCCCAGAACACCGAGTGGCTGGACCAGGTCAGCTGGATCACCGCCGTCGGCGACCAGGTCACCCTGCCTCCGACCGGTGACGTCGACGCCGCCCGCGTCGGCCTCCTGATAGTCACCGGCCCGGACGCCGAGACGGTAGCCCAGCGGCTCCGCCTCGCAGAGGACCACATCACCGTCGTTGTGCAGCCCGGCCACACCCCGGCGGGAGAGGCGGAACAGCGTGCAGCCTGACCACCCGGCCGCGGGCGTCCTCTCGTCCCCGCACCCGCGCCTGGAACCACCGGCCCGCCCGTCGCCCGTTGAGGGCGACTTCTACGTCAGCCCCCGCTACCTCGCTGGCAGCACCGGCATAGGCGACCCGGGTCTCCAGCCCGCCTTCGATGCCGGCTGGAAGCCGGTCCACGACGAGGACGGCAACTGCTACGTCACCGCCGACGACCAGCGGATCCGCATCGGATACCTGCCCGAGGGTGAAGACAACGCACTCTGGAAGATCACCGCTCACGAGCAGCCCTTCGGGGAACCCCTCTGGGCCGCTGCTTTCAGCGACACCGCCCCAACCGAGTTCGTCACCGCCTTCACCACCAGCCTCCTGGCGGCCTACCAGCAACCCGCGGACCGGTTCCTCCACGACGGCAGCGGGAAGCCCGGTCAGGCGTACGCGCCGCTATTCGACGCGGGTTGGGAGGTGAAAGATCCACTAGGACGAGGGCGCAAGCTGGACTTCCTCGCCCCCGACGGCATGGCCGGCGCCTGGTTCGACGGCAGGCTCGGTACTTCGTACAGCCGCGCCGTCAGTGATCAGGAGATGGACAGCAACAACGCCCGCTGGGGCCTATGGGGCGGTAAGCGAGGCGGGGAGTGGTACGCCGTCTTCTCCAGCGCTACCCCGACCACCCTGATCGCCGCGACCGCCGCCGCAGTCGTGGACCCCGAGCCCGTGCTGCGATGGGAAGGGGAGCTGTCGCTCATGACCAAGCGGTACGCACTGGTCACGCCGGTCAAGCCTCCGTCTCCGACGCCGCTGGAGGTCGCTCGCCGTCGGCCTCGCAGCCTTCCCACCGGCCAGGTGGTCAGCGTGCCGCGCTGGTCCACCTCCACCTCCAGTGCCCGCCTCCCCACGGCCCCCCTCTCCCGCCCGACGGCTCGGCGTTGACGCAGCCCGCACCCCGGAGGAATCCACCATGTCGCTCTTCGCCGAGCAGTTCTTCCAGCAGGAGCTCCGCCTGCCTTACGTCGGCACCGTCGTCGCCGACACCTACTACGCCCTGCCCAGCACAGAGACTCCCGCTCGACTGCGGCTCGATTTCCATCGCACCATTGTTGAGAACGAATACGGCGGGCTGCGTCTGACCACGGTGCACCCGACGGTTGGCCAGATCGACACCGTGACGCTGTCCTTCGCCGAGCACGGCGTCTTCCGCGAACGAGATGCCAGCCGGACCGAGCGATGGGGTGACTCACAGACCGGCTGCTTCACGGACCGGGGAAGTAGTGAACCACCCTGGAAATCAGGCGACTTCGCAGCGGTGCGGGACGCCGTGAACAAGTACGTACAGATGTGGTTCCCCGGCGCCACCCCCGTCCCAACCGGCACCCGGGCTTCCCGCGTACGAGGAGTTCGGCAACTACCGGACCTCCCCACCAGAACACCCTCGTCTCCCTCTCGATGAACTCCATACCCGAACCGAGGAGCACTTTGGAAAGGCCCCGCTGGTTTCAGCCGACGAAGCCCACGTCCCCACGAGCTGAGCCGGACACAGAACCCCCGCCCGACTCCTACCTGCCCGAGGGGATCTGGCTCACCGACGCCGACGTCCGCGGCCGACTGCACACAGCCGTATTGATGTGGCTGGAGGACGCCGAGCGCGCCATGGACGAGGGAGCCACCCTCGCTGATGCCCTCACCGAAGTCCGCAGCCATGCCGTGGAAGGGCTCGGCATCCCAGCGCCGTACGTTCTGCTCGTCGAGGCCGAAGCCGTAGCGCACGTCGTCGAACAGGCGGACGGCCGAGTCGGCAGCGTCTTCGGCCCCTACCTCGCAGCCAGCCTTGAGCGCCTACTGACCGAAGGCACCAGCGAGCACCAGCGTCTGGCCCTACGCCGGGCTACCTCGCTCTCCTCGGTCCTGCGGGAAGCCGAGAGCCAACACACCAAGACCGCGCGCGGAACCACGAGGAGCCTCCCGTCCCCCGGGACCATACCCCGCCCGCCAGGCCGCTCCCGGTAATGCGGCTTCCCCTCGCCACTGCCCTCTTCCACAGGCCCTTGCACCTCGTACTAAGGACACCTTTGCCCCCTCGCGTCTACCTTCGCCGCATCCTTCTCCTCACCGCACTCACCACCACCAGCCTCCTCGGCGCGGGAGCCTGGGCACCGACCGCCACCGCCCAGGCTCCCGAACCGACGCCAGCGACCCCCGCCCCGCGCAGCATGCCCGAGACGGGCGGAGTGCAGCTCTCCAAGAAGGACCCGGAAGGGACCGTCATGGCCGGGGCGAAGTTCACCCTGCTCACCACCGCAGGCAAGGAGGTCGCCACCGGCACGACGGATGCGAACGGACGGCTCACCTTCGACGCCCTCGCGCCCGGCATCTACCGGCTCAAGGAGACGGCGAGCGGCAGCCCCCTGCACGACGTCGTCGCGGACCAAGACGTCATCGTCACCCCGGCCCTGACACCCCTGACGATCGTCGACCCCTTCAAGCCCGCCGAGCTGACGATAAAGAAGACGGACAAAGCCACCGGGAAACCGCTCGCAGGCGCCACCATCAACGTCACCCCCAAGGGTGGCGGCGACACCGTCACCCTCACCACCAGCGCGAACGGAACCGCGCACGTAAAGCTCCCCGCCACCTCCCGCGCGGGTACCGCCTACACAGCCACCGAGACCAAGGCACCCACGGGCTTCAAGCTGGACAACACGACCGTTGCGTTCACTGCCGTGCCCGGAAAGCCGGTCACCGTGACGCTGACGAACACTCGGACGCCGACCGCACCGCCGACGGTTCCGCCGACTTCCCCCGAGCCCACTACCCCCTCCGACAAGCCCACCCCGACGACCCCGTCCTCCACGAAGACGCCCGCTTCCCTGCCGCCCACCGCCCCCTCCACGAAGGAACCGACAGCGACGACGGCACCGTCGCCGAACGGAGCCCTCGCTCAGACCGGCGCCGGAATCTCCCCCTGGCTGGTCGGAGGGGCAGGACTGCTGCTCTCCGCTGGAGGAGGCGCCCTGATCGCAGCACGCCGACGCCAGCGCAGCCACAACCAGGCGAACGAGTCCTCCCAGGACTGAACGCCCCGATAGCACCACCGCCCCAGGGCCCCAGGAATCCTCCCCGATTCCTGGGGCTCTTCGCATGGGCGAGCGGCAGGAGCGGCATCGCTCACGGCAGATCAGAAAGGGGCACCCGACGCTGGAGAACATGCGCAGGTGCATGTCAAGGTTGTTCCAGTCGGAACGCGCAGGTCAGATCGGAGGTTCCGGGCCTCGGCCTCAGCCGATTGGCACCTGCGACGCCGTCCCGAGTCCTTCTCCGTCGTGGTCGGAGGCCCGCTACGGGAGGCCCGATATGGCCTGCTCAAACTTTTGCCCTGCCTCCCTCGGTCCGCATTTCGCCCGCCGGCTCCGGCCGAGCTCGATACACCCTTCTTAAGGAGCTGCATGGCCTCGCCACTCATCACCGTCGGCGACGTTCTCGATCGCCTCGCACGTTTCGACCGAGCCAGCCTTCTCAGGCTCGCCGTCAATCCCGACTTCCCCTTCGCGCACCTGATCGGCGATCTCGTTGAGGCACGCGATCCGCTCGGCAACCGCGTCGTCTACATCGGCGAGGCCGGCCAGGACGGGTTCCTGCCCTCCGAAGCGGCACGGCTGCTGGGGTGGCACCCCCCACTTCCCTTTCCGCTCCGCGTCCGCCGAAGGACCACACGACCCGCGGCAGACTGCTGACCCGACAGCCACCACCAATACCCTGGAGGCGCACCTGCACCCGTACGACCCCTTCGACCCGCCCGTCTTCGGTTCAGACCCTGTCTGGGTGACCCCTCGGCACCTGGCCGGCGACGATACTGCGCTCGCCGAGCGTGTCGGCTCAGCTCTTACGGGCCTCGGGTGGTCCCAGTGGCTCACCGCTCGCCGGACGCTGTTTCTCAGCAGCCCTGACCAGCTGCGCAGCGCGGAATGGCTTGCTGCGGACCCCTCCACCATCCACATCGGAGAACTCCCCGTCGCCTGGGAGATTTCTGCTCGCGCGGCACCCGACCGTGCCCTCGGCTCGTGGACCGCCTACTTCACCGTGGGTGTTCCCCACGAAGCCCTCACCGACTTCGTACGCGCCCTGGACCTTCGCGCCGATCCCGCCTTCGGCTTCGACGGGCCGGACGCGGTGATGGTCGAGCTGCGAGCTGGCGGCTGGGCACCCGAGATAGGGCAGTTCGGCATGACCATGTGGGACCCCTCGATGGCAGCGTGCATGGTCTGGGCAACCCAACCGGACGGCGTCGTCGACCAGGACCCGCGTCCCGACCTGCCAGGGTGGCAAGCCTGGGCCCAACCCGGATTCGACGAGCGGCACCAGTGGTGCGCCGCCTTCTCCCACTCCACCCCGCACGACCTCGTGGGCGCATTCGCAGCGGGGCTCGTCATACCTACCCCCGTACAGCGGCTGGTGCTACCGCCCATGCCCGAGGGTTACCTCACCGTGGTCCCTCCACGGTGACTCCACCCCGTACTGTCACAGCCCCGCCAGGCGCATCTCGCGCGCCCGGCGGGGCTTTCGTCGTACGAATGCGTCTGTATCAACGGCCTTGGCGACTGGCCATATGACATCCGCCGCATGCAGCGCTCTGTGTTCCCACCGGATCTGGGCGGGATGCTCGGCGGCGTCGTGGGCGGGGATGTTCTGGTTCCCGGCCACAGCCCCACAGCCGAGCGCCTGGTACGAGCTGAGCGCCGCTGCCGCTCGGAGTGCACGGATCGCCGTCGGGTCAGGGCCGGAGTACGTGTGGCGACTCGAAGTCGAACAACAACTACTTTTGGCCCGGCCCGAAAACACGGTGCACGACCCTCTGGCTGCAACCGTGCACGCCAGCCTGGCCCTGTACCTCACACCACACGATCATCCTGTCGGTCGAGGCACGCGCGAGGCCAGGTCAGAGGATGGTGCCCTTGAGGAACCCGTCGTAGCCGTACGACTTGAGGCCCTCGTCACGGTTCTGGAAGAGCCCTGTGATCGGACCGGAGTTCTCTGCGAACCATGCCCCATCCAGGCCGGGAACGTACGTCTCGTGCCCGCTGCGACAGTGCACCCACACATGGTCCTCGCGGTTGAGCACCAGCCAGTCCCGGTACACACCGCACTCAGAGCAGGTCACCACGGTGCCGTCCACGGAAAGCGGCGCCCAGTACCGCATCATCGACCCGGCAAGCTCGTCGGCCGGCGGCACCCGCAGATCGTCGGGCAACACCATGTCCTCCTCGGCGCCAGCCTCCGGAGCCGAGGAAGCCTTCGGGACCGTGGCCTCCGGCAGCGGCGCCGCAAACCCCGTCCCCTCGGACATCAACTCCGCTGCCTGACTACGGAACTGAGTGAGCTGTTCCTCGGCGTGACGGTCACTTCGTGTACGGCGAAACATCGAGCGCCCCCGTTGGTAGCTGTGCGGCTTGAACCAACTCTCTCGCGCTGAGGCGATCTTGGTCTACTCAACAACTGCTCAGCGTCCCGCACGGCCTCCGCCGCCCGGCCGCGGTCGCTCGGCGGACACTGGAGTCGGGCGACGACGAGCGGCGGACGAGGTGCTGGGGCGGGTTGCAGGATTGGCAGGCAGGCCCGCGAGACGGCGCAATCGCCAGACCAGCACGTCGCTGATCGATTCGGCGGTATCCAGCTCCCGCCGGGCGGCAGCCTCGGCCAGAAGCGGGGCGGGGTCGTGACCCGCGTCTGCGACCTCGGCGAGGGTGGCGGCCAGGGCATACCACCCGGGCTCCCTGAGAAGCCGCTCAGCGAGGTCCGGCACCGCGCGGCGCAGGTCCTCGGTGTGCTTGCGCAGCAGCGGCTGGGCGAGACGCCGCCCTCGCTGGCGGAGCACGGACAGAGGCTGCCCGGCAACAGCTTCGTACGCCGCGCGCAGATGCTCGGCCGCCTGCTGCGCGGCGGCGGCCTGCTGCGCGTGGAGACGCTTGCCATGCCAGGCGGCAGCCGCAGCGACGAAGAAGAACAACATGTCGATCAACATGGCGCTGCTCGCCCCGTGCTCACCGTGGTCCAGGACCGGACCGCTGTAAACGAGGTCACGGGCCGCTGCCCGCAGGGCCCGGTCATGCTCACGCTCCGCGCGGATGTGAGAGCGGGAAGCACGCTCGTAGGCGAAGGCCGCCTCCCTGAGCGCCTGACGGGAACTGACCGAGGCGGTCTGGGCCAGCGCGTCGAGGACCTCACCGCCCGCCGCGATCTGTGCCGCGCCGACTCCATCAGAACCGTCCCCGATGAGAAGTACAGCGCGCCAGGTGGCTTCGGTCGCCCGGCGCCGCGCTCCCGACGGGCCGCTCGCTGCCCGTGGGCCGGTGCGAACGGCTTCTTCCGGCCCCGTCGGCATCGTTGTGGAGGAGGCACTCCAGCGCTGGCGTATGCGAGGGAGGGAGAGGTCGGGAGCGAGTTTCGAGCCGGAGTAGAAGACCGGTTCGCCGTCCTTGTTGAGGTCGTCCGGCAGGGCGACGGTGTACCCGAGCAGGTCCCCGGACGGCGCGAGCCTGCGACGGATCAGCAGGCCGCTCGCCGAGAGACGGCGGAAGAACTCGTCATCGCTGGTGACACCGGCCGCCGCGTGACGGACCTTCTCGCGCAGTTCCTCACGTGCCGTACGATCCTGGCCCCGGCGGGCGGCCTTGTGCCGTTCCGCACTGGTGGGACGCTGGGCTGCGGTGCCGTCCCCACGGTTGAGGTGTCGCAACCCCAACTCCACCTCCAAGAGGCGGGCCTCCGCCTGAGAGCGGGCAGCGTCTTTGTCGAGATTCGGCTTGTAGCCGTCCTCGCGGACCAAGGTGGCGACGATGTGGATGTGGTCCTCCGCGTGACGTACAGCTGCCCACCGGCACGCCCCGTCGTCGGGGTCGATGCCGGTGGCGGCGACCATGCGGCGGGCCACGTCGGCCCACTCCTCATCGGAGAGGATGCGGTCCGTGGGGGCGTTGCGTACGGACAAGTGCCACACGTGCCGGTCAGGCCGGGCGTCGGGGTCCACGTTCTCGACGGGCTGGTCGAGGAGCCGCTGGAGCTGCTGGAGGGTTGCTTCCGGATCACGGCCCGGGTCGGGAGCATTGTCGTCCCAAGAGGCCACGAGGTGCGGGTCGACGTGCTCCTCGTGCGTACCGGGCCCGTACAGGTAGTACAGCAGTCCGATGGTCCGCTTCCCGCGTTTGTGGATCTTGGGGATCATGCTGGGATCGTGTTCCTAGGGCTGGTGAAGGACCTTGTCGGTGGCCTCCTGGACGCGTTGCACGGCACGCTGGACGGCGGCGATGACCACGTCGACTTCCTCGGGCTGTCCGCCCGAGTTGATGGCTCGTGCGATCTGGTTCAGATTGTTGCCGACCTTGCCGAGATGTCGGCGGGCGGAGAAGAGCTCCGCGACCACGTCGCGTCGGGCGGCAACCGCGGCTTCAGTGGTCTCGGGGTCGTGTGCGGCGGCCAGGCCGGCACGCACGAGGTACGCGGGGAGGCTCGTGCGCACGGTCTTTGCGGCAGCTGTGAGTTGGCCGCGCTCTTCGTCGTTGAGACGCACGCTGCACATGTGGACGCGCTTGCGAGCGCGCGGCATCGGCGAGCGCTTGCGCGTCACTGGAGGAGCAGTGCGGTGCGTGGAAGCGGTTGCTTCTCCTGGCTGCGGTCCGCCCTCGGCCGCTGCCTCCCGGACCGGCGCCCCCTGGCGCTGAGCCGCTCCCGCCACCCCCGGGGCGGGAGATCGCCAAGCAGCCTTCCCCGACGGGGAAGAGTAGCTTGGCAGATAACTTGCTCGTGTCGAGGTCCGGTTGGCGCTCTCCTCAGACGGCTCGTCGACCGAGCTCGCGTCCCGGACCGTCATCGGGCACGGACCGCTTCCGTGCGGACCAGGCGCTGGATTTTCGCAGCCAGGTCGACCAGGGCCGTCGGTCCGGACAGGACGCGGACCGGACCGCCGGACCGATGCTGGACCAGCCACTGGCCGGACGGCGTGGGCAGCGCGGCGTGCAGTAGCCCGTGCCGGACCAACGTCTCGGCCCAGGCCATCGCCTCGGCGGCCTCCACCTTGTGAATATTGGAACGGCGGGAGGGGTGGACCATGTGAACTCCGAGGTGTTGAGCGGGCGGTGGCCGGTCCGGGAGCCGGCCACCGCCCGCAGGGACAGGACTGGGGGCATGTCGGTGCCTGCATCGCGAAGGATCAGCCACACACGGGGCACTTCTGGACGTGAGCGGACAAGGCTCGGGCCATGCTGTACTTCGCCCCCTCGACGCTGCTCGCGCTGACGCGTCCGGATGGTTTATCGCCGTGCCGTTCCGCGTGTTCGCGGAGGTAGGCGATGTCCCGCTCGCGGTCAGCCTTCAGGCGGGCGAATTGGCGGCAGGTCCTCATCGGTGGGCGCTCCTTCGGGATCGAGGAATGTGGGCCAGCTCGGGGTCGTCGTGCAGGGCGGCCTGGAGCTCAGGGAATCGCTCGTTGCTGATCGACAGCCCCTGCTGTTTGAGGTGTTGGCGCAGGACCTTCCGCGTCGTGCGGCCGTTCTCCAGCGCACCCTCGCGGGCCACTGCGACGAGCACTTCCAGCGGGACGACGTCAGCCGTGGGTCCGGTGGGGTGGTCCGTGGTGGTCCGGTCCGTGGGTCCGGTGGGGTGGTCCGTGGTGGTCCGGTCCGTGGGTCCGGTGGGGTGGTCCGTGGTGGTCCGGTCCGTGGGTCCGGTGGGGTGGTCCGTGGTGGTCCGGTCCGTGGGTCCGGTGGGGTGGTCCGTGGTGGTCCGGTCCGTGGGTCCGGTGGGGTGGTCCGTGGTGGTCCGGTCCGTGGGTCCGGTGGGGTGGTCCGTGGTGGTCCGGTCCGTGGGTCCGGTGGGGTGGTCCGTGGTGGTCCGGTCCGTGGGTCCGGTGGGGTGGTCCGTGGTGGTCCGGTCCGTGGGTCCGGTGGGGTGGTCCGTGGTGGTCCGGTCCGTGGGTCCGGTGGGGTGGTCCGTGGTGGTCCGGTCCGTGGGTCCGGTGGGGTGGTCCGTGGTGGTCCGGTCCGTGGGTCCGGTGGGGTGGTCCGTGGTGGTCCGGTCCGTGGGTCCGGTGGGGTGGTCCGTGGTGGTCCGGTCCGTGGGTCCGGTGGGGTGGTCCGTGGTGGTCCGGTCCGTGGGTCCGGTGGGGTGGTCCGTGGTGGTCCGGTCCGTCGGTCCGGTGGGGTGGTCCGTGGTGGTCCGGTCCGTCGGTCCGGTGGGGTGGTCCGTGGTGGTCCGGTCCGTCGGTCCGGTGGGGTGGTCCGTGGTGGTCCGGTCCGTCGGTCCGGTGGGGTGGTCCGTGGTGGTCCGGTCCGTCGGTCCGGAGGGGTGGTCGGTGGCCGATGCGGTCGGTTGGCCCGACGCCGTCGGCACCGGGAGGGCCAGGATCAGATCGCTCTGGCGATTCGCCTCGCGACCGGCGTGGCGGTCCGCCTCCGGAGAAGGGCCATCCGGTCCGTCCGTCCGAGCCTCGATCGGGTGGCTTGACTTCCGGCTGCCCGCACCTGCGGCTGTGACGTCCGGGGCCGGACCAGACCGTTCTTGGTCCGCGGTCTGCGAGTTCGGACCACTGCCCGTCGGCACATCGCGTGTGGCATCGGCAGCGGACCGGTCCGCCAGGAGAACGCCAGCCTCTTGGTCCGCCGACGGTCCGGTCCGAGGTTGGTCCGCAGGGTGGTGCCGGGTGATGAGGATGTACAGGTGGACCGCGCCCGCCAGAGCGAGCGGGGCCAGCGTCGAGAGGATGGCGACCACGGTGTCGCCCAGCTGCAGACCGCGGTGGGTGGTCTGCTGGTTGAGGCGGACCGCGTGCAGGGCGTTCGCCCAGATGGATGCCGAGGTCGCAGTCCCGAAGAGCATCCACACGTACAGCCGAGCCCGGAGGGGAGCTTCGGCCAGGACGAGGAGCGCGCGCACGCCGTAGGCGATGAAGCCGTCGATGACCAGCGGGAAGAGGTAGGTGAGGAACCCGCGGACGTGGATGGCGACGGCCATCTGCTGGAGGGCGTCGTACGAGAGCGCGCAGCCGGCGGCACCGAGGGCGACGATGGCCAGCCGGTCCCACGCGCCGATCGGCGCGACAGCGAGCGCGCTGCGGGAGTCGGTCACGCGGCCGTCCCGAAGTTGCCGAGCTCGGCTGGCCGTTCGTGGTCGAGGGGCGTGGCGTTGAAGTTGGCGGCAGCCTCCGGGGTGGTGTTGGTTGCGTTCTTGGCGCGGGCGATCTCACGCTCGGCCTCACGCATCAGCTTCTGGGCGTATTCCAGGTTGTGGCCCAGGAGGTAGCCGATGCGTTCGGCGTCCCAGCCGCGCTGGCAGGCGATGCGTACGACGGCTTTGCGTTCGCCGTGGGAGAGGGCGACCGCACGGCCGTCGAGGAACGCGTGGATTCGGTTGTAATCGATTCGCGCACGGGTCTTCGCGTGCCAGGAAGCACGCTCGTACTCCGTCAGCCCCGCCCAGATTCCGTGATCGCTTCCGCTGTCCATCGCGGCGTCGAAGCAAGCCTGCCGGACCGGGCACGGTCCGCAGATCGCCTTGGCCTGGTCGATCGAGCGGGTATCGCGCGGAGTGGGGAAGAACAGGGCGTCGGCGAGCTTGGCATCCATGCCGTAGCAGGCGGCTCGCTTGCGCCAGTGGTGCTCGTTGGCACCTCGCAACCCGGTCGTCGGGTTGGCGTGGGTGGTGATCGTACGCATGGGAATCTCCGATGTGCCTCGGCCGGCGCGCTCACCACTCGCGCTCCGGGGCAGGGGAGGGCGATGGTGGGGCCTGGCGTAGGCGGGCAGGGGCAGCGGGCTCGGGTGCCGTGCCGGGGGGAGCGAAGCGGGGGAAGGTCAGGCGCGCAGGTATCGGCGGTCGGGGCCGTTGAGCTGGGCCTGGACGCACATGCCGGAGAGCCGGGACAGTGCGCGGTCGCCGATGCGGTCGCGAAGGACCTCCTGCCGGGGGTCCAGCTCCGGGGTGCGGACCGGCGGCAGGTTGGTCGTCACGATCGTCGGCAGCCGATTCTCGGCGCGGTGGTTGAGCAGTCGCACCGTCAGCTCCTCGTTCCACTCCGAGGGCTTCGGGGCACCGAGGTCGTCCAGGAGCAGGAGCGGGGCGCGCATGTAGTGGCGCAGCATCCACTCCGGATCGATGCCCGGCCGGGGCCGCATCTCGGCGAAGAGGTCCGACATGAAGGCCGATCGCCAGTGCACTCCGCACCCGGCGGCGGTCAGGGCCCTGATTGCCCCGTACGCCTGGTGCGTCTTGCCGGTGCCGGTCGGACCCCACAGCAGCAGGGAGGGCCCGTGGGTGATCTCACGGCGTCCGCGACGACCGCGGTCGGCGGCGACAGCAGCCTCGGCGATCTTGGCTACCCACGCGGCGACGACCGGGTGGTCGGCCCTGGCCTGCTGGTAGTCGTACGGGATCCGGGCCTGCGCGGCATCGAGGGCCGGCGTCAGGTCCAGCGGGTCCGGCATCGCGGGGCCGTCGAAGGCGACTCCCCGTGCGCTCAGCCGGGCCCGCCACGTCGTTACGACCGTGTGCTCTCCCGCTTGCTGCGGGTCGGTGTGCGTACGCATCAGAGGGTCACCCCGAAGGTCGTCGGGGCCGGTGCGGTGGTGTTGCGGTAGGGCGTGTGGGCAGGGCGAGTGCTGGCCCAGGGCCCCGCGCCGGAGGCGGAGGACGGCGTGGCGTTGACCAGCTCGTTCACCAGGCTCGCGAGGGTGCTGGGGTGCAGGCCCTTGGCCCGCAGCTGGTCCATCGCGGCCCGCACCGTGGCCGGGGCGAAGCCCTCACCGAGGAGCTGCTTGGCCTCCCGCCCCAGGTGATCGAGAACCCGCTTGGGCGGTCGCTCGGCGCACGCCTTCACGTACTCCCGCAGCAGCTCGTTGGCCGAGACCTCCGAGAGCGAGGCATCCGGCGGGGGCGTCTCGCCCCCCGTAAGGGAAGATCCAAGATCCAAGCTCCAAGATCCAGGCGACGAGGGCTCTGGGAGGTCCTCGCGAGGTTGCGACGAGCCCTCGTCGATCGGCATCTGACCTGCAGGTTTAACCGCCACCAGGTGAGGCCGCGAGACGGGTCGTCCCGACTCGTCCGCACTTGCGGCCGGGGAGCTGGAGTCCGCGACGTCCTCCGAGGCCGCCGCCGACGTGCTCGCCGAAACCGGGCGATCGAGCCCTCCGGGAAGGCTCGACGAATCCTGCGGACGGGCGTACTTCGAGGGCTGAGGGCACTGCTCGGACGAGCACCCGCCGCAGGCCGCCGCTGCCTGGTGGCGCGGGCATCGAGGGAACCGCGAGGCCGACGGCCGGTCGATCCGCTGATGCCGTGCCCAGGTCACGATGTGCAGGTACAGGCGCCCGTCGCATCCCGTGTATCGGCAGATCAGCCCCGCGTCGTCGAGCTGCTCCAGGTCCATGGCGACGTGGGTCGCCGTGTGCTCGGGGCGCAGGGACCAGAGCTGTCCGGCGATGATCGCGGGGTGCGCGCGGTAGCGCCCGGAGTCGTCCGCCTGCGTCAGCAGCCCCACGAAGGTCCGCTCGGCGGTCAGGCTCACCGAGGCCAGGTCCTCCGAGAGGACGATCTCCGGCTTGATGGTGCGGATGCGGGGTGCCATCAGCGTGCACCCCCGTCCAGCGTCGCGGTGCGGAGGTCGAAGGTACGAGGGCGCTGCCACCCGGCGTCCTGGTGCGCCCGGATGATCCAGCGGGCAGCCGTCTGCGCCTGGGTCCGGTTGATGCGGACATCGGCGCCTGCAGCGTCGGACGCTGTGACGTGCAGGTGCGGCCAGGCGGTCCGGCCGTCCTGCAGCGCGATACACAGCCTCACGGTCTGGGGCATCATCACGCTCAGACGTGTGGCCAGCATGCGGGCCCGCAGCGTAGGGGCTTCAGCTTCGCCCCTTTTGCGTAGGGGTGTGGACATGCAACACTCTCCCGTGAAGTAGCGCACCGGTATGCCCCGTGCAAAGGGCCGGTGCGGAGTGATAGGTGGTTCTCCAGCCTTGCGAGGGCCAGGAGTGTCACCGGGCGTCGGCGTCTGAGAGGTGCGAACTCTCAGTCGTCGGCGCCTTTTTGTCCCAGCCGGTCGAAGGGCGAGCCCTCATCTGCGTTTCCTCGCTTGCTCATTCAGGCGGGCTGCTGCCCTCCGGCCGAGACGAAACATATGCAGAGGCCGGGCAGAGAGCTAGGCATAGCTAAAGAACTGCCCCACAAGGACCTGGACTTCGAGGCACGGCGAGGCGGGCGCGACCGACGCAGGTGCGAACTACGTCGAGCAGCGACTAAGCCGACATGGAGCCAGTGGCGCGAGCGCCAGCCTTCTCAGGCTCGTAAGCCCGCGAAGTTGGGACCCTGCCGCCTACTCCGTGAGATCGCCTTGCGCGGGCGCGAGAAACACAAATGGCTCGGGCACGCAGATCGCTGGTTGCTGGGCGGCACGCTACAGACTGTGAGGGCCGCGGAGGGGTGCGCAGATTTCTGTGTCCGCACTGCAAGGCGAACGCTGTGCTCCACTGCCATCCCGCGCTTCCCAGTCGAATTAAATGAGCCCGCATGTCAACGTGACGTAAATCGCTGAGCGAGAGTGATTGGCGTCACGCCGCTTCACGTGGCTACCCCTGTAGATACAGGGGTAGCGCAAGCGATTGCCCGATGACACGTGTCGTTTCGGGTGACAGGGAGAACTTTCCACACCGGGGCCAAGGCGTCAACCATTGTTTCCAAGGCCGACTCATGAGGTAACTTTGGTTTCCAGCCCCCACCTACTGGAAAGTGATCATGAGTGATTCGGAAGGGGAGGCGGTGCGCCCTATGCCAACTACGTTCGTAGAGCGGCTCAATCGCCTCATCGACGTCTACCACCCGCCCCACCGTGGCCCGTACAGCGACAAGGAGCTCTCCGCTCTCGTCTCTGAGCGCGGGCTGGGGACCCTGAGCCACACGCATTTGAAGAATCTGCGGACTGGTAAGACCCGCAGCCCGGGGATGGACGTCCTGGAGATTCTGTCCAAGCTCTTCGGTGTGAGTCCGGAGTACTGGTTTGACGCGAACGTGGCCGCTGCGTCCGTGGCGGAACTGGAGCGCCTGTGTTTGATGCGGGATGCGGGCATCGAGAAAGTGCTACTCCGGATGGCCGGACTTTCTGACGGTGGCGTAGAGATGGTGCTTGGGGTCGTCGAAGAAGTGCGGAAGTTCGAGGGCCTCTCGTCTTCCAAGTAGCCCATTTCTGGGCACAGTTCAGGTTAATGATCAAGGACGTTAAGAAGAATGTGGTCTGCCCGTCGTCGGCGCCGAAGCGGCTTTTTGTCCGAGTTGAATCTTCCCGCCGTAATCAGCATCCGCGACCTGTGCGACGAGGTGGCCCGGCGCGTAGGTCGAAAAGTGGTTCTGCGGCCTAGCGGGCGGAGCTTCTCGGGGTGCGGGGCCTCCGCGGTCACCAAGGACACGATTTACGTGTTCTACAATCCGCGGACAAGCCTGCTGCACCAAGATCACATTATTGCCCACGAGCTTTCGCATCTTCTGCTGGGGCACCACGAATCGGAGCGGGCCTCCGCGGTGGACTCGTCGCTGTTCCCCTCACTGGATCCCGCGGCGGTACGGTTCATGCTCGGGCGGACAACGTACGAGGAGGCCGAGGAGCGCGACACCGAGCGCCTCGCTTCGCTGCTCCAGCGCCGGATCATCGACCACCGGCGCTACAGCGACGAGCCCTCCGGCGACGAGGTCCAGGACCGGGTCACGCACACGCTGCTGCGCCGGCGGGAAACCCGGTGAAGAACAACGCCCACCTGCTCTGCCTTGCCGTGGCAGCCGCGGGATTCCTGTGCCTGCTGCGCGACCTCCCCGTGCGGCGCCGGGACACCGCCTCCGCGTTCTTGTCCCTCGTTTTCATGCTGTCCATGCTGTCGTTCTTCTTCGCGCTCACCTCGACGGGACGACTGCTCGACCAGCTTCTGGGGACCGCGAATCTCACCGTTCCGTTGTCCCAGAGCTGTGTGCTCGCGCTGCTGGCCTGCCAGCAGGTCGTTCTCACCCACTGGGGATCACCCCCGGACGTAGCCCAGGCGGCATCGAAGCGCTGGCTCGCCGTCGGCCTCGCGGCGATCACTAGCCTGTGGCTCCTGTTCGCACTCTTCTCGCCCACCGTGCAACGGCTAGCGGACTTCACCCTCTACTACGCACCCGATAACGGGTACGCCGCCTACTTGACCTTGTACTGCACGGCCTACACCGTCGGCGAGCTGCTCCTCGCCCGTGCCTGCTGGAACCTCGCGAACCGAAGCTCTCGTGCATCGGTCCGCGTCGGGCTGCGCGTCATCGTAGTCGGGGCCGTCGTCACCCTCGGCTCCAGCGCCGTACGTCTGGGCCACGTCATCGCCTCCAACTTCGACATCTCCTTCGAGCGCTGGGAAACGATCGCGTGGATGTGCGGCGACGGCGGAGCGCTCCTCACCCTGCTGGGCTGGCTGATCCCCACGCTCTCCGACCAGGGCGACCGCCTGCGCTACTGGATCCGCCAGCACCGCAGCTACCACGGCCTGCGCCCGCTGTGGCTCACCTACTACAGCCAGGCCCCCGAGATCGCACTGCCCCTCGACGCCGCCGACCGCCGGCACTTCAGCGGCATCACCATCAAGCTCTACCGCCGCACCATCGAGATCCACGACGGCCACCTCATGATCAGTCCGTACCTCGACGCCGAGGTCCGTGAGGCCAGCGAAGCCCGACACCGGGTGAACGGGCTGGTCGATGACGAGCTGGCCGCTGCTGTCACCGCCGACCAGATCAAGGCGGCGATCATTGCCCGCGCTCAGGACACGCGCCCTGAGCAGACGGTCGAACTCGCCGACGCGTCTCGCCAGACAGGCCGGATCGAGGACGACTTCGACGCACTGCTCGCGGTCGCCCGCCGTCTGCACCCCACAGCGACCCGTACGAACCGACTCGCCCCCGTCAGCACCTGACGGAGCGCCCTGACCGAGCAACTCCCCACACAGCCGACGCCTCGGCACCGAGCACGAAAGACCTATGCCATGCACCATCGTCACGAGCAGATACCCATCGCGCTCGGCCCCTCGGACCGAATGAGTGTCCACGGGCAGCAGCAGCTCGGCGTGGTCCTGGGGGCGGTCGGCGCCGGCTGCACGGGATGCGCAGAGTCGGCCCTCGACGCCGTGGCCGCCGACCCTGCGGCGGTAGGGCGCCTCGTGGAGATCACACGGCGTACCGCTGCGCTGCTGCACGACGGCGGCCTGCCCGACCACATGACCAGCAGAGCCACCGTCGGAGAGCTGTCGGGCGAGTTCCGGTTCCTGGTTTGCGCCATCACCGAAGCGGCGGACCCAGCGGCCACCGCTGCTCAGATGGCCGTGGCGCAACGGCGCACGGCTGCCCGCACGGCGGCTCTGGTCCTCGCCGAGTACAACGGCGACGCCTACGCGAACGCACGTGACAGCGTCCTTTCCGGTGGTCAGACCCTGTCCGAGGCATGCCTGGCCCATGCTGAGCAGATGACCACCTGGTGGCAGCGCAAGAATTCCCGGCAGGCCGCCGCGGCGCGGGCCGGGTGGCAGCAAGCATGCGAGGCCGAGGGACTGCAGGGACACGAGCTGCTGGGGGAGCGAGGCACCGTGTTCGTCCTCGGCGCTGTGCTCCACCGGCTGGCTCGGGAGGCTGGAACCACGACCGACACGATCCATACCCTCCCGTACACCCGCATTCTGCCCCTACTGCGCGACCCCAGGACGGTGGTCCGCACCGTGCGCGAATTCGTCACGCCCCCCGCTCTGGAAATCACGGGCATGTCGGTGAAGCGGCTCGCGTGCGACTCGCCCACCTTCGCTGTGCTGGGCCTCTGGACGGAGATCATCTGCAGGGCGCACGCAGAGGACTGCACGCGCCACGGGCCCGGACACGAATGCACGCTGGCGGATCGCGCGGCACTGCTCACGCCCCGCACCGACGCTGCCTGACCACGAGCAGCAGGGAGCCCTCTGGCTGGCCGGGCGAGCGTGCTGCGGGGACCAGGCGCTAGGTGAGGCAGCAGGTGGGCGCCGCGCACGCTGAGCAGACCCCTGTTCCACAGGCCGGGGCCCGTGGGAAGGGCCCTGGGACGCGATTGACCAGCAGCGGGAGGCGTGACGGTCATCTGCCCCGGCCGGGAGCTGGGTGATGGCGGCACCGCGGCGGGACGGATCACCCGGGCACAAGCCACCGAAACGTTCTGGCGTTGGGAACAGGACCCCACCCTCCTCGTCGGCTACGGCCGCCAGAGCCCCGAGTCCCTCGAAGCCCGCACCGACGGGATGGCCCACCAACTCCGCGGCGAGAACATCCGCTTCACCATCTACGACCTGAGGAACGAGACCCCGACACCCGCCGGCGTCGCCACGCTCCTGCCGGACCACTCCGTACGCACCGCCGAGTACGTGATCATGCTCGCGCCTGAAGCCCGAGGTCGGGGCCTCGGCACCGCAGCGACCCAGCTCACCCTCGAATATGCCTTCCACATCACCAACCTGCGGATGGTCTGGCTCAAAGTCCTCGCCCCGAACACCGCCGGCATCCGCGCGTACGAGAAGGCCGGATTCCGCACCGTCGGGACCCTGCGTGAGGCCGGGTACTGGCTCGGCGAGGTCTGCGATGAGGCCATCATTGACGCCCTCGCCAAGGACTTCACCGGTCCGTCCGCCATCCGGGCCGCGTTGGGCAATGGCCGCTGACGGTCAGGCGGGACGCGCGCGGCGCCGAACTGCCGGGTGCCTAGATCATCGGGCGCCGTCGAGGCATCAACTCTCTGTTCACCACCAGACTTGGAGGTCGCCTCGGTACGTTGACTCGCCATGAAGCCATTCACATTCAGCAGGGCAAAGGCTTCTGGGAAGCCGGACGTACGCCGTCCTGCTCCACGCCTACATCCCCGTTCCGCTTCAGCGTCACCCGGAGCTCGCCGAGCTTGTGCGTGGTGTCCGTGCCGCGACCAAGGACGACCCCCTCACCCACGTCGGCGACTACGAACACCGGCTCGCCTCCTCCCGCTCCCGCGTTTTCTGGGCGATGACCTCCGTCATGAGCCGCCGCCTCGCCGGCAACACCATCGCCTCCTGGAGGACCGCAGGAGCGAGAACCTGCAGGTCGCGGTCATCTTGGATCACATCAAGGCGCGCGAGCGTGAACTGGTCGAGCAGGCCGGTCAGTTGCGGGATTGGATCGAGGAACTCACCCGGCAGCTCGGCGAGATCGATACGGAGAGCGAGAACCTGCGGATCACCCGCAAGACCCTCCTCACGCTCACCCCGCCCGCACCCGCCAACGAGCCGGACCGACCCGACATCCCGGACCACCCCGCCTACCAACAGATCCTCACCGCTCTGGCCGACGCGGGCCGGCCGATGCGTGCCCGCGACCTGTGTCAGGCCCTCGACCTGCCGATCCTCCCGAAGAACACCGAAGGCATCCGCTCGAAACTGAAGCGCCTGGTCAGCCGCGGCATCCTCACCGAGACCGAACCCGGCTTGTTCGCCCGCCCCGACGCCTGAGGACCACCCCACGCCCGTGACCAGCGACCCTTGTCCAACCTCAACTACGAAACGGACAAGAGCTCACGTTCCGCACTCTAAGGGCGAGCGGCTCCCGGCGGATGAACGCCGGGAGCCGCCTCTTGGTGTTGCTCTCGGGGATCTCCTCGCCGGGACGGCGATGAGCGTTGCCGCCTACCGCCGTCCCGGGGTGTCACCAGCCGATGGTCAGGCGGGTCTCGCGTCTGGATGAAGAGCAGCTGCGACACCTGCCGCACTTTTCCCGTCCGGAACGCCCCGCCGCCGGGCAGCACCGAGTCCATCCGCTCGGATGCTTTCCGCCCGTAGCGCTACCCACAGCCGCAGAGTTCGGTGAGACGTGATGTCCGCCACAGGCTGCGGCGTAGAATGGGACACGGCAGGCCGTCGTCGCGCGACACACGCCCAAGACCTGGCCCTGATGGAAAGCGACACGACCTGCGGGGGACACGAACTCTGCTGACACAACCCGTTCCGCAACCTACGTCCAGAGCCCGGCCGCCGTCGGTAGCCGGGGTGTGCTCGGCAAGGAGTTCCTGCTCGCGTTCACCGAGCGGCCGCCACCCCTTCCCGTCGCTGTAGTGCTGCTGCCACTGGTCGCGATCGGTGGATGTCAACGTGCTGCTCCTTGTGGTGGACGGGGCAGGGTCGGGGGCGCTGCATGGAGCGGAGCCGGGCCAGAGTGCGCAGCCGCACTCCACCCGCCCGGGACCAGGGCCAGCCGGTCGGCGGACTGGTCGTAGGCGATCGGGTCGCCGGGCTCCTGGAAGTGCACGGCCATCCGCGCGCCGGCCCGGTAGGCGTCCAGTCCGGCCCGGCAGTACGCCACCATCGGCTCCGGAAGGGCGTCGAATGAGAACCACCCCATGGCGTCGCAAACCTGGTGCTCCATGACCTTCGGGGTGCCGTCCCAGCGAGTCACCTCGAAGAACATCCCGATGCGGGCGGTGCCGGAGGGAGAGCGGTGGTGCACCGTGACGGCCGCGCGGACATCGGCCGGATCGACGACGACACCGGCCTCCTCCTGGGCCTCGCGCACCAGTGCTGTGACCACGTGTTCCCACGGGCCGTTCAGGTGTCCGCTGATCAGATGCCAGTATCCGGTCGCGTACACGTTCCCGGCACGCCGGGACAACAGCACCTCGGGGCCGGCCTCACCGTCGCGCACAGCGATCAGATGAACGTCAAGCGGCTCCGTGTGCCGCTGGGTGGCGCTCACGCGGCACCGCGGGGGCGGCGTGCGAGCAGCACGTTGAAGACCGCGTCCTCCTTCAGGACGCCGAGGCGGGCATGGTCCTGGAGCAGCCGGAGAGCGGAGGTCTCGAACTCGTGGTGGCGGTCTGCGAACAGGGCGGGGCGGGCAAAGCTGGTGGTGCGCAGGTAGCCGAGGACGTCCTCGGGCCTCCACGTGCGGGAGATGGGGAAACTGTGTTCGTTCACCTCGCTGAACGCCGAGTCGGCGAGATCGTCCTCGTAGGAGCTGCCTGGGCCGGAGTACGTGCCGCGGGTGCCCGCGCGTCGGCCTTCCCCGAGGTAGGTCTGGACCAGCTCCCGCAGGGCGGCCGTCCACTCGGCCTGATGGGTCCACAGGCTCCCGTCGCCCATGATCGCCACGACGGCGTGCGGCGCGGACACCCGGTCCGCCATGGACAGAACCTCCGGGCGGGCCATCCAGTGGAAGGAGCGGCTGCAGGTGATCAAGGTGGGTGCCCAGCCGGAACTTGCGCGCGCGAAGGAGTGGGCGGCGCCGGTATAGACGCCAACCGTGCACGCGCCGCGGACCGGTTCGAGTGCGGCGCGGGCCGCTTCGAGCATGCGCTGGTTCACGTCGACCAGCTCGATATGCACAAGCCGGTGCAGGACCGGCAGCAGCGCGCGAGGCACTTGGCCGGTGCCGGTCCCCAGGTCCAAAAGGACGGGGTCGGGAAGGCCGTGTTGGGTGGCGGCCAGGAGAGCGACCGCGGCGTCCGGAAGGCCGGGGCGATAGCGGGCGTAGTCGGCGGCCTCGGGCCCGAACAGGGCTTCGTCCGAGACGGCTGCTGAGGCCGGTTGGGCGGGGCGGATCATCGTGCATCTCCAGTCTCGTCAGCAACGGGGAAAAGTTGACAGGTCAGGGCGCTAGCCGGGCGCGGGACCCGTGGGATGGCGTCGGTGTTGAAGTGGAGCTGGTAGACGTCTGGGGCACAGGCAGCAGACGCAGTTCAGCGACATCTTGGACCTCCGTCCAGATGTCCCGGGGGTCGCGCCGACGTTCCGTGACGGCCCTGGTTCGGGTCACCACAGCCCCAGCGAGTTCCCAGGGAGCGTGGGCTACGTAGCGGTTCGCTGCGCGGTGAGCAAGACGGCCGCGAGGGTCCCGGCTTCGGTGATCCGTCCGTCGCCACACATGGCTACCGCCTCCTTCAAGGCGACCCGGCGCAGCTGCATATCGGCCTCGCTCGGGTCCCGTTGGTGCTCGCCGATGCTCAGCTGCCGGGCCAGGTACAGATGCTCACGGGTTCGCGCGCCGGCAGGCATCCTCCACATCTTCGTCAGCAGCTCGAACTCGACAGCGCGGATGCCGGCCTCCTCGGCCAGTTCCCGGTGTGCAGCCGTCAGCGGGTCCTCGCCAGGCTCACACCCGCCACCGGGACACATCAGCAGCCGCTGACCGCACACGTAGACGCTCTCCTCCACCAGAGCGATCCGACCCCGGTCGTCGAGGGCCACGACGCGTACGCCGTCGACCGACTCGGTGTACTCGTAGGTCCCCAGGCTTTGGTCGGTGCGCCGGACCGAATCGCGGCGCACCACCACTCGGACCCCTGTGTACTGGACGGTCGACGAGACCGTACTCCAACCGTCGATCATGGTGACTCCTCGAAGAAGTGGCCCAAGGTGATTGCCGCGATCAGCAGGGCGAGGGGGCTGAGAATGGTGAGGGCGCACAGCAGGGCGCAGCTGACGACGATCGGCTGATCGTGGTAGCGGCCGGCGACCGGTACGGCCTGTGCGCCCCGGATCCGTATGCCGCCTCAGGCTGTCAGCAGATGCGGAGGTCGTCACTGCGGCCCGCCCTGCACCGCTCCCGGCGGCGACTGCGCCACAGCCTCTTCGCCGGTCTCGGCCTGCCGGTAGGCGGCGGCCTGGAGAGTGAACATGCGCCTGTACGCCGTGTCGCGGGCCATCAGCGAGGCGTGGTCGCCTTGTTCGGTGATGCGGCCGTCCTGGAAGACGTAGATCATGTCGCACTCGACGACGTTGGCGAGACGGTGTGAGACCAGGACGGTGATCCGGTCGCCGCGGCGGTGGCCGCGCAGGACCGCCTCGTACACGTCGTGTTCGGCGAAGGGGTCCATGTGGGAGGTCGGTTCGTCCAGGAGCAGTACAGAGGCGTCCTTGTACAGTCCGCGGGCGACGGCGATCTTGGCCCAGTTCCCGCCGGAGAGTTCCTGGCCGCCCTTGAAGCGTTTGGACAGCGGCGTGGCCCACAGCTGGGGCAGCTTGGCGATGATCCGGTCGGCGCCGGAGGCGGTTACCGCACGGTGGGCGCGTTCAGGGTCGGCTTCGGTGATCGTTCCTGCGGAGATCGTGGTGTTCGCCAGCGCCGACAGCGGCCATTCGACCGGCGATTGGAGCACCATGGCCACCTGTGACTGGATGCTTTCGGCGTCCACCTGAAGGACATCGACGCCGTCCCACTCGATCCTTCCGGACGACGGCTCGTACAGCCCGGCGAGGAGTTTCGACATGGTGGACTTCCCGCTTCCGTTGGGGCCCACGAAGGCGACGGTGGTACCGGCGCGCAGCTCCATGGAGACCCCGTCGAGAGCGGGCTGGGGCGCTTCGGGGTACGTGAAGGTGACGTGGTCGACGCGGATCGTCTTGACCCCCGCCGGTGCGGTGCGCCCGGTGACGCGCGGCATGCGTGCCTTGCAGCGGTCGAGGAAGTCCAGGAGGTCGTCCACCCACAGGGCGTGTTCGTAGACGAGGTGCGTGGCCAGCACGATACGGGTGAGAGTGGACTGGCTGGCCCGGATCGCGAGGAAGGCGCCGCCACCGGCGGCCAGCGGCAGCCAGCCGACGATCAGCATCCAGGCCAGCGCGGTGTAGGTGAAGGCGGTGCCCAGTCCGCCGACCGCCCGTCCGAGCAGGCCGGTTTTCGCCTCCTGGCGGCCGAGGCGGATGTTCTCGGCCTCGATGTGCTGGGCGAGGCGCGCGTACTCGCCCAGCAGGGCCGACTGGGCGGTTGAGGAACGCAGTTCGGCGGCGGCATCGGGATCGCGCAGCAGCCAGGTCAGCAGCCAAACCCGGCGCTGGAGCGTGCTCTGGCGGACCCGGCTCAGGAAGCGGGCGCGCGCGGAGCGCACCGACGCCAGCCCCTGGGGGATCACCGAAGCGAGCAGCAACGGCAGAAGGAGGGGGTGGAGATAGGTGAGGACGGTGGCGGCGCCGAGCAGGCCCAGCAGCGCGGACGTGAGCTCCAGGATCTGGTTGATGGACTCCTTCGCGTAGTACAGGCCGCGGTCGTTGGCCCGGTTGGAGTCGTCGGCCCAGGTGGAGTCGTCGACCGCTTCCAGCCGGACATGGGCGGTCGCGGAGAAGAACTCCGTTTCGACCTTCCGGTTGATCTTGGGGGACAGCCGGGCCTGGAACAGGGAGATCCCGGTGTCGAGCACGGCGCGGAGGATCAGGAGGACCGCGACCAGGAGGAGGGAGGGGATCGCGGCGCGGACGCGGTCGGGGGTGGCGCCCTGCGCGAACAGGGCCTGCAGGACCCCGATCGAGGCGAGGAGCCCACCGGCGGCCATGACCGCGGAGGACAGGTGGAGCACGCTGACGGCGAGAGTGGCGCGGGCATCGGCCTGCCAGGACAGCAGCATCACCCGCCGCATGATCCGGGGAAGACGCCGCAGGATGCGCCACATGCTCGTGCGCGCCGCCGCCCCGTCCCACGTCGACCAGTACGCGCTCGTGAGTTCCCCGCCCGGTTCCGTGCTCTCCGGCGCCGCCCGGGCGGTTGAAGGGGGAAGGGGCAGGGCACTTCCGCGGGGGGCGGGAACACACCCGGCGGGAGGAGGAGTGTCCGTCACGGCTGCCTCCTTAAAGCAGTGGAGAGAGAGGGCAGGCGGCGGGGTGCGGGGGACGGAACACGTGCCATGGCTCGGGCCGTGGCAGCCAGCAGTACGGCGGCAGAGACGCCCGTGACTACCTGGCAGCCGAACAGGAGCTGCACGGCCCGCCGGTCGATTCGCCACGACAGCCGCGCGATCCGGTCCAGGACGGCCGCAATCTGGACGCACTTCCGCCGGAAAGAGACCTCGGCGAGCGGATTGACGGAGTAGTGCCCGCTGCACGTGATCTCCGCTGGCGGGGGCGGCGGAGGCACGATTTTCTGCTGTTCGTTCGTTGCGGCCGAGGCCAAGGCGGGTCCCCCTAAACGATCGTCCAGCGTTGTCGTGAGGCTCAACGACCACGCCGAGATATCGAACTGGTGTATTTGAGTCGCTTCGGATTTGCCGAGATAGAGCGGCCGGAGCCGTATGGGCAATGCACGGACCCAATCCCCGCAACAGGTTTGCGCAACAAAGCGGTTGGCCGAAACGCCGACAGTGGCGCCCGCGCGTGCCCGTGGGCCATGTCCACGACGAGCGCGGCGACGCTGTGGTCGACGAGCACCGCGGCCCACTCCTTCCTGCCGCCACGGTGGCCCCGACCGCGGCGTCTCGCATCCGGCAGTCACCGTCGATGGTCGCCAGCCGCGCGGTATCCGGAACGGCGGTGTTCTTGACCGTGTAAGACTGGGCAGCCTGCTGGGCGGGGCGCAGGCCCGGTGCGGGACGCCGAGGCCGTCGGCCAGGGCCGGGCGTGCGGCTTGCGTGACCATGAGGGTCATGAACTCAGTGAAGGGCGTCGCGCAGGGCCTCCTCAAATACGGGTAGCTGGTTTAGCAGCATCAGATCGGCCTCGTGCCGCGCCCTGCCGTAGGACTCAAGTGCGGCGTCGACGATGTGCGGACGCTTCACTGGTGCCGAGAACGGAAACGTCGAGCAGAGCACGGCTGCGCAGCCCACACGGAGCGAGGACACGAGGTCGTCCGCGGACGCCTCGGGGTTGGCGTCCCGATAGGCCAGGCTGAGATCGGTGTATCCGTTGAGCCAGCCCTCCACGCCGTTGGCCAGCACGCTGCTGGGGTCACAGCCCAGACGCGCGATTTCCCAGGCGAGGTACCCGGGTGTGGGCGGTCGGAAGTCCACGAACGCGGCGGCGTCGTCGTCCTTCAACAAGACGTTGGGGCCGGACAGGTCGCCGTGCAGGATCTGGACCGTCAGCGGGGGAAGCGAAGCAAGGATGCGCTCGACGCCACCGAAGAGCGCTTGCCGTTCACGCGTCGCCTGCAGCGACCATGCCTCGAACTCCCCAAGCCCGGGCCTGCTTTGGAACGCGAGAATCAGGCCCTCATAACTGTCTCGTGCGGTAGCCACGTCACACACCGCGGTGCCAGGTTTCAGGGCGGGTGCGGCGGCGGGGTGAGCGGCGAGCCGACGGTGGAGGCGGCCCACCGCGGTGCCGACAGCTGCCCACCGTGCACCCCTCAGGCCGCCCTCGGCGGTCGCGGTGTGCGGCACGTACGACCACAGGGACATCGGCTGGGGGCCGTGGGTCACGATGAGGTCGTGCTCGCGCGTGCGGGTCGCCCGCGCGGTCGCGACACCGCCGTCGGCGCAGTACTCCGACAGTTGGACCGACTCCCGCTCCAGGTCCAAGTGCTCTCGGGTGCGGTAGACCTTGGCAAAATGCCGCCGGCCCGCCTGGTCCACCACGGCGTAGTTGTCCGTCGCGGTGCCCTCCGGGATACGCGTGATGTCTGCCGGGCGCAGCCCGTACGCGAGCACCAGCGTGTCGGCGACCGCCTTGATCTGCTTTCCCTCCGCGGTGCGGCCGGGTGTGGAAGGCGCGGCGACAGGCTTGGTGGCGGGCTGGTGAGATGCGGTGTACATGGTCTCCTCGTCGATGCGCAGCGAAGTGCTCAGATGCTGAGCGGGTGGCAGACGGTCGGTTCGATCAGGCTGCGGTGGGCCGCGCCAAGTGCAGCGGGGTCGCAAGGTCGCCGGCAGACACCGCTCCGTCAACGCGGTCATCTGATGACGCCACCCTCGTTCGGGTTGTGGCAGTGCCCGAGCCCGCCCCGCACTACCACCAGCTGTCAGCGGAGGACCGGCCGACCGAGCCGACATCGTGGCGCCCTGCTACGTGAAACGGCTGACCGAGAAGTTGAACGCGGTAACCGACAGCGGTCTCTCGTTGCGAGGGTGACCGGTTCGGCATCGCATAGGCGGGGCGTAGGGCTGGCCGGCGGGCGGCGCGGCACCACGTAGGGGTGCTCGTCACATAGAGTGCGGGCGCGCGGGTGTTCACGTCGTTCACCCAAAGCTGATCTTGGATGCGTTCGCTTTCGTCTCCGCAGGCACCCCTCGGGCCGCACCACTAGGAGGAACCAGTGTCGTCCCCGCAAGTGATCACCTCCGAGGACAAGCTCGCCGAGGCGAAGAGGCAGCTGGGCTTTCCGCGTATCGTCGCGATCTGCGGCTCCACTCGCTTATGGCCGAAATGGCCGAGGCTGATCTGCGGGAGACCAAGGCCGGGAGGATTGTCGTCAAGCCGGGTTGCGACCTGAAGTCGCCGCACGAGTTCTGGTCCGATCCTGTCGAGGCTGAGGCGCTGAAAGTTCGACTCGACGAACTGCACCGGTCGAAGATCCTGCTCGCCGACGAGGTGCTCGTGGTCGGCGACTACATCGGAGACAGCACCCGGGCCGAAATCGTTTACGCCCGGTCGCTGGGCAGGCCCGTGCGGTTCACGCACCCCGAAGTCGACCCCGACGCCTGAAAGCGCTCCCCTGCACCCTCCGCGGGCATCCTCTTGGACTTGATCCTCCAGCGGGTAGCGTGGTCGTGAGGGCCAGCTCATGCGGTGGCGGAACGCATCGCGGCCGTGATGGCGGCAGCGAGAGGCTGCCGGTGGTTCATCACGTAGAAGTGATCGCCGTCGTACATCTCGTGTCCGCGGAAGTGCGTGGTGAATGCTCGCCAGGACAGCAGGCGGTCCTCGCCGATCAGCTTGTCGCGGCGGCCCCCGAACACCGAGAGCGAAACGGGCAGCGGCTCGGGCTCGTGGGGAGGCGGCGCCCAGGTGGCCAGAAGTCTGAAGTCGCTGCGGAACACCGGGGCGAACGTGGGCCAGACGGCGTCGTTGTCGAGGAGCTGCGGTGTGCTGCCGCCGACGTTCCGCAGCCAGCTGCGCAGTTCATCGTCGGACATCAGGTGAGGGCGGTCGTCGGTGCTGGCCTCGATCCGCGGGGCGCCATAGGCGGACACGCCCAGCCAGGCGGGCAGCGGGCCCCCCTCGTGATGGAGTCGGCAGGTGAGCTGGTAGGCGGTGAGGGCGCCCAGGCTGTGACCGAAGAACCCGAAGGGCCGGTCGAGCAGCGGAGCGATGGCGTTGTAGAAGTAGTCGACCAACCGGTCGCAGTCGTCGATCAGCGGAAGTGTCTGCAGGTGGCCTCGGCCGGGGGCCTCCAAGAGACAGAGCTCCCAGTCCTGGGGGAAGTGCTTCGCCCAGCCCCGATAGAGCAGGTGTGAGCCTCCGGCGTGGTGGAACAGGAACAGGCGCGCCGCTGGGTCGCTCAGCGGCCTCGGGCGGATGACCGGGTCGGTCGGCGTCTCGCCGACCAGCTTCGAGACGAGATGGGCGTGCAGCTCGGCGAGGGTCCTGGCACCGCTGATAACCACGGTGTTCTCCGGGACGTCGTACGCGTTCTCCACGCGGGTGGAGATTTCGAGCATCAGCAGCGAGTCGATGTCGAGCTCGTTAGCGAAGTGCGCCTCGGTGGCGACCACTTCGGCTTCGACTTCCAGTACGCCGGCTATCAGGGCGCGGAGTTCCTCGATGTTCACCGTCGTACTGGTCATGGGTTCTCCTCGGCTTCCTACGTGGACGGATGGGTGGTCGGTCAAGGGGTCAGCAGCAGGGCGGCTACCGCGTCGTGGTGAGGGCCTCCGGCCGCGGCGAGCACGTTCCCGATAGCGCCGCCCTCGAAGTGGGCGACCCCGGCGGCGCACTGCAGAACGCCCAGTGCCCCGGACAGCGGGCCCAACTGGGCTTCCAGGTCGATCCGGCGTGTGGCTGCGGGCAACTGACCCGCCCACGTACCCACTTCGTCCCCGAGCCACAGTCCGACGGACTTCTCCTCCGTCGCACCGGCGCAGGTGAGGGCCGCAGCGAGATCCCTGGCTCGCGCGTACCCGGCGATCGTGGCGCGCGGCCGTGCGCCACGGCAAGCGGCTGAGTCTGCCGGTTCGAGGACGACGGCGACCGCCGCGTCGGTGGACTGCTCGCCGAGCAACTTCGCCGTCACGTCGTTGGCTGGTTCGACGCCGACGACGACGGCTGCTTCGGCGCGCCCGGTCACGATGAGGGTTCGGGCCCAGGCGAGGGCGTCCAGACCGCTCGTGACCCCGTTGCAGACGGTGAGGTTGGGGCCGCGCAGCCCGTATCGGATGGCCGCCCAGCCGGCGATGACGTTGCTTGAGGTTTGGGGCAGGCCCAGTGGGCTGAGGCCCCTGACCCCTTCTCTGGCGATCGTGTCGGTGGCTGCGCAGACGCTGTCCGCATTGCCCAGGTTGGTGCTGACCACGACGGCGGTCGAGTCGGCGGCGCCCGTAAACCTGGCGTCGTCGTCGGTCAGGCCCGCGTCGTGGAGGGCGAACTCGGCGGCCCGCAGGGCGAGCCGGGACGCGCGGTCCTTGTGGCGCATCTCGCGCCCGCTGAGTCCGGTAGCCGGGTCGAAGCCGCCCTCGCCGGGCAGGGGCCCGAGGAGGTCGCCGTACGTCGCGACACCGGGGAGCGCCAGTCCGATGCCGGTGACGACGACCTTCCGGGCGCTCGGGATACTCATCCGTGCGGTACTTGTCCCGCTCATCGGGCTGCCTCAACAATCGCGACGGCGTTGATGCCTCCGAAGCCGAACGCGTCGATCTGCGCGATGGCCAGATCGCCGGAGACGGGGGAGCCCTGCACCAGGTACAGCCCCGTGGCCTCGGGGATCGGATCGGCGAGTCCCAGGACCGGGGGTACCGTCCCTTCCTTCATGGCGAGCACCGCCATCACGAGGCTGAGGAGTCCCGAGCCGCCCAGGGTGTGGCCGGTCATCGACTTGATGGCGGTCATCTGCGGACCGGGTCCGGCGCCGTCGAAGATGCGGCGCAGGACGCTCGACTCCGTTGCGTCGTTGCGGGGGGTGCCGCTGCCGTGCAGCATCACCAGGTCGATGTCCTGCGCCCGCACCCCTGCTCTGCGGTAGGCGTCCTGGACTGCGCGGGTGATGCCGTCGGCGTCGGGCGCGGTGGCGTGGTGGGCGTCGCAGTTCATGGACACACCGCGCACCCGGGCGTGCACGGGGCCGTTCCCGGTGCCGGCGCGCTGGACGACGACGGCCGCCGCGCCCTCACCCATCAGCATGCCCTTGTGCGTGGCGTTGAAGGGGCGCAGCGCGTCGGGGATGTCGTTCTGCACCCGGTCGAGCGTGCCGAAGCCGCTCTCGGTGGCTGCGTCGGTGCCCGCGACGACGACCGTGTCGGCCATGCCGAGTTCGATCATGTCGGTGGCCATGCCGAGCGCGTACAGCGTGGCGGAGCAGGCGTTGGCGAAGGTGTACGTGGTGGACGCCCCGAAGGCCGCCTTCAGGGCGGTGCCGAAGTGCAGGTCCTCGAGGGCGACGTCCGCGTCGTCGCGCCACCACAGTTCGAGGCTGCGCTGCTCGCGCATGGTGGTCCCCACCAGCACCGGTACCTGGGACAGGTCCTCGTCCAGGCCCGCGTCAGCGACTGCCTGACGGACCACGGTGGTAAGCCAGCCGGTGGCGCGCCGCGGGATGTCACCACCGCCGTCGGGCCGGTCGTCGATCTCGTAGGCGTAGGCCGCCCTGTACCGGTCGGGGTCGAACGCTCGCAGGGGCCTGCGGCTCTCCTGGCCCGCGCACAGCGCGGCGAAGATCTCCTCGGGGCTGGCACCGATGTTGGCGACGGCGGCCATGCCCGTAATGTCCGAGGTCACTGCTGTGCCGCCGCCTTCCGCAGCTTGAAGGCGGCCAGCTTGCCGGTCGACGTGGTCGGGAGCTCGTCGCGAAACTCCAGACGGGCGGGCCGCTTGTAGGCGGCAAGGCCGCCACGGATCGCGGCTACCACCGCGCGCCGAACCGTGGCCTCGTCGCATCCCGGCCGGGCCACCAGGTAAGCCACGGCCTGCTCCAGGCCGTCAGCGTCTCGGCCGCCGACCACCGCGCAGTCCTGGACCCCGTCAGTGCTGCGGATGACGCTCTCGATCTCACCCGGCGCGACCTTGTAGCCGCCCAGGTTGAGCAGGTCATCGACGCGGCAGAGATGGGTGAACGTGCCGTCCGGCGCCCGGCGCACCACGTCGCCGGTGTAGGCGCCGCCATCGGCGAAGGTGGCCGCTGCGGCCACCGGGCGGCCGATGTAGCCGAGGGCGACGGTCGGCCCGGCGATGTGCAGCCGGCCCTCTTGGCCGTCGGCGACGGGCGCGCCGTCTGCGGCGCGGACGGTCGCGGTGATCCCGGGTATCACCACCCCGAAGGTGCCCGGACGCTCGTTCCCCGGTGGTGTGCCGACGACGATGTGGAGCACCTCGGTTGCGCCGAGGCCGTTGCGCAGTTCGGCCTGGAAGGCGGTGCGGATCCGCTCGCTGAGCGGGCCCGGCAGATTCTCGCCCGCCGACACGCACAGCCGCACGGAGTCGACCGCTGCCGTCTCGGATGTGTTCAGCACCGCGGCGTACAGCCGTGGGACGGAGAACAGCACGGTGGGGCGGTGGTGTTGCAGAGCGGCGGTGAGTGAGTGGACGTCGACCGCGCCGCGGATCAGTGCAACGCGGGCGCCGGCCGCCAGAGGGCACAGGACGGAGTTGCCGAAGCCGTAGCCGAAGGACATCCGGGCGCTGGACAGCACGGTGTCCTCGGGAGTCAGTGCCAGGACCAAGCCGACGCCGTCGGCCATGGCCGCGATCGCCCCCGCCGAGTGCCGCACCCCCTTGGGCATGCCGGTGCTTCCGGAGGTGTACTGCACCAGCGCCTCACGCCCCGCACTCCAGGCGGCCGGCGGCCCAGCCTCCTCCGGGCGCCGTGCGGGGCCGGGCTCGGCCGTCGTCAGAGCGGCTCGGACCTCGGCGCCGGTGAACCGGGGCGTCGTGACGAGCAACTCCTCCAGGGCGCGTTGCCGCTCGGGGGCTGCGTCCAGGTGCACCATCGCGGCGGCGCAGTCCTCGGCGATGTAGCCGACCTCGTCGTCCGTGAGCTCCGGGCTGATCACCACGGGGACGCAGCCGTGCCACCACAGGCCGAGGACGGCGACTACGGTCGCCACGGAGTCGTCGGCGACCAGGAGGCCGCGAGCCCTCTCGGGCACGCCCGCTGCCCTGAGCGCGCCCGCGTACCCGCGGGTTGCCTCCAGGAGGCCCGCGTAGGTGATCTCCCCGGCCTGGGGGTCGAGGTAGCTGGCCCGGTCACCCCGGCCAGCGCAGACATGGCCCGCCACCATGAGGTCGATCAGGTCGACATCCCGGAGGGTTTTTGCCCGCTCGCCGAGCACGGCCGCCGCGGCGTCCAGGCTGGTGAAGGCTGCTGCTTCCTGCGCCGACAGGGCCCCGAACTCGCGCTCGACCGCGACCACGACCACGACCTTCTCCAAGGAGCTCATGCCGAGTTCCTCATAGAACAGGGCACCAGGCGCGATGGCTTCCTTGTCCACCTCAAGGACAGACGCCACGATCTCTCGCAGTCTGTCGCGCGCTATGTCGATGTGTTCCACCGGCGGGAGTCCTTTCCGAATCTTCGTAGCCGAGAAGCGGGATCAGGGTGGGTAGAGAGAACAAGCAGGCGGCCTGCGTGCGGGGACTGCGCCGTTCACCAAGACCCGAGCCAGGCGAAGACGCGGGAACGGGGTGAGGTGCGGCAGTCCTCCGCGGGTTGCTCAGGCGCCCAGGCCTACCTCGCAGGGGAAGGACACAGACACGCCCAGGGGCTCCTCCGTGAAGATGACCCTCTTACCGAGCGCGGACATGAAGCCGAGCTCGAAGACGGTCCCCCTTCCGACACGACCGCCCGGGTTGCACACGACGACAGCGTCGGCCTGCCTGAAGGCGTCCATGTGCACGTACTTGTGCCGCCACGTGTCGCGTTTGTTCTTCAACGCGGGCTGGTAGTCGAAGAGGATGAAGTCGGTGCCCTCGGTCTCCGGCTTGATTCTGGTGCTGCGGGGGCTGAGCACCTGGGTGCCGGTTTCCCGCAGCTGGGTGATGGTGCCCTCGATGTGCCCCAGGGACTGCTGGAAGCTGCCGCAGACGACTGCCGTCCGAAGCTCCCGCCGGATCAAGCCTTCCACCATGTCGCTCGAGCCGCAGGCGGACATGCCCGTGTCCAGGTAGAACCGTTCCAGCTCGGGCCCCACGATGTTGAAGTAGAGGCCCGTGTCGACGTAGAAGCTGTTGACCAGCGTGGCCGCTTCCGGCTGCGGGAGCTGCTGGAAGACCCCGGTGGCGTGCACCCGCGTGCTCTTGTTGTCAACGGTCTCGGTGAACTCCTTGAGCCCGGCGCAGAACTCGCCAACGCTGTCCCCGTGCGCCACGCCGGTGAGGCCGGCTCCGAATGGAAGCCGCTCCCTCGCGAGTAGCTGCAGCTCGCCGCTTTGGAGGCGGTAGACGCTGACGCGTTCCGAACCGAAGTGGACCAGGACCCTGCCTTCTGTCACCACTGTGCTGTTCTCCTTCTTTTCGATCCGTCGCGTTGGGAGCCGTCAGCCTGCGGGGAATCAGCCGCGAGAGATGCTGCGGAGGGCGGCGCAGCTAGTCGTCTTCTCCACGGAAAGTACTGAGGTACTTCTCGGCAAATTCTTCTGTTCTCGCCCCGTTGTATTGCGTGATGAAGCGCGGGTGTTCCAGGGGGACGATCTTTTTGAAGAAGCGCTGACCCTCGTTCACCTTCGAGAGGAACTTGAAGTTCTCGCCGCTGCCGATGCAGTAGCACACCGAGGTGTCGGTTCCAAATGTGACCTGACGCTCTAGAGCGTTGACAAGGAATGTGTGCAGAAGCTCCAGCAACTTCTTGTTTTCGTAGAAGTTGCAGTTGACCTCCCTTCCCTGGCCGTTTGTTTTCACCAGTCCGAGAGGGCACACAAAGCTCATGACGAAGTCGGCGTAGAACCTTGCCCGGCCCCCGTAGCGCCTGATGACGTCGTGCAGGAACCCGGCGGAGGGCCGGCTCACCGCATAGCCGTCGACATCGACTCCCGTTTCGCTTTCGAGGAGCTTGGCGTCTTCGAACGGGACCCCGGTCACGGCCGTGCCCCGTCGGGCGGGCGAGCTCCCCAGCACCAGACGGCGCGGCCTGTCGTCGTCGTAGTACTTGCGGTAGAACGCGGTAGTCACCTCGTGGACGCGCTCCTTCTGGGGGCCGCTGAACGGGTTGAGGACCGCGAATCCGGGCGGCAGTTCAAGCGTCGTCTCCGCAAGCTCCTGGTTGAACTGCAAGATCCGATCGGCAACGGTCATTTGCCCGTTCATTGCAGAAGTCCTTCCTTCTCACTGGTCGCTCTGGACAGTCCGGTCGCTCCCGGCCGTCGCCGGACGTGGCCGACTGGGGGAAGCGTCAGGCGGCGACAGCCGACAGATAGATCTCGGTGCTTGTCGGGCGCATTCGAATGTCTTTGAACCCAGCACTTTCGAACTCCGCGCCAATCAGATTGGCCGTTTCCATTCCGCGGTAGAGGTCGACGAACTCAGTACCGGGGATGATCAATCCTGGCACGACGCAGCCCCGCTGAGTATATAAGAATCCGTTGGCTACGGAGACGACAATCACCGCACCGGGCTTCAATACTCTGTGAGCTTCTGAGGCTGCCGCGGACGTGTCGAAGAACGAGGAGTTGTAAGTCCTCAACGAGACGTAAAGATCGTAGCTCATTTCCGGTAGTGCGGACAGGTCTTCGGCGCTGGAGACAACCGTTCTGGACGCGGGAATATGTCGGCTTATGTTCGCAAGGCCGCTTTCTGCGATGTCAACAAACGTGGTTTGCGGGCAATCAGAAAACAGGGCGACCGCTTCGTGGCCGGCCCCGACACCGACGTTGAGGATGTTGACGCTAGGCAGCGAATGTGTGGACGACTGCCTGTAAACCGACATGAAGTCGTCCATCCACCTCGCGTTGGCGGCACGAGCGTCGTACGCGTGGTCATAGGCGCCGTACTTCGCATCGAACGCTTCGGACAGTGCGGTGCCTACGGCGCGATCAGCTTCAGCAGACTCGATCCCGTACCTCTGGCGAATCAGGGAAGCGAGGGCAGACCTTCCCCTGTTCGCGTTGACGTCACTCCTGGTGAGGGCGAACCCCCTCGACGTCAGCCGGGAGGAGACGGCTTCACTGATGCGGTGTGTGGAGTAGTGGGGATTGCAGTCGATTCTTTGCTCGCTCGCTGCGTAAAGGTCGTGGTTCTGCTTGAGGATCTGACGCTGCAGATCGTCGGAGAAGCGGTGGACGTGGCCTCGTTCAGTGACGGGGTCGTCGTCGAGGTACGTCGTCAGCGCAGGGTCTGGCAGACCAACGTAGACCCTGTCAATGCGCACCGCCTTCAAGAGCTCGCCGAGCTCGAACGAGCCGTCTGCTGCCAGGGTGTTGATTGTCAGATAAGCGCGATGAGCGCTGGGCGTTCCGAGTTCCTGAATCTTGCTCCGCAGAGTGCGGTACCACGATCCGCCGACTGCTTCGCCCTCGAAGGCGGAGCAGATCAACTCATTGTGTTCGGAAACGAGGGCGACGCCGACTCGCTGACCTTGGTTTGGAGCCCTTTCCGCGACGCTGATGGCGTAGTTCATCCAGTAGGTACTGTTCGGGCTCATGCGGGCCTCTGTTCCTCGGAGCAACGGCTCGTCGTGTTGGCTGGCAGCACTAAGCGGGTGATCACCATCACTGGCACCCTTCGCGGTGACACGGAACGTGAACTTCGGATGAGGTCTCCGTGGCAGTGGCTGGAGGAGAAGGACGGCGCCGCCCTGACCTGAGGCGTGTCTAGCTCGCGTTCACGGGCATGCCTTCGGTGCGCAGACCGCGGCGGGACGGGTGGGCGAGTGCGGCCAGGGCCTGAGTGATCCGTCGGGCCTGGGAGGGCTCGCAGTAGGTGTCCAGCTGGTCCGGCGAGCAGAACACCCAGCTCGTGAACTCAGGCTGCTGGCCGGGGAGGCCGGCGGGCAGGGTGATGGCGGCGTCGTCGGTGACCACCCCCGCGTCGAAGACCAGGTGGTATCCCTCGACGGATCCGGTCTTCGGGTTGGCGGGACTGTAGTCGACGAGCAGCAGGTCGCCGATGGTGAGCTGGGTGAGGCCGGTCTCCTCGACCGCCGCGCGGTACGCGGCGTGCTGCGCTTCCTCGTCCGGTCGGGCGCCGCCGCCTACGAGAACGTGCCCCTCCTCGTAGGAAGGGTTGACGAGGAGCACCTCGCCACCGGTGTTCCGAATCAGGGCCAGGCAGCCGATGTGGCGTCGTCCGGGGTGGCTGTAGTCCGCGTCCGACGGTCGGGGGCCGGTGCCGACGAGGACGTGTCCCTCTTCGTTGGAAGGGTTGACGCGGAACACTTCGCCACCCGTGTTTTGGAACAGGGCCAGGCCGTCCGTGCGGCGTTGTCCGGGGCGACTGTAGTTGCTGTCCGAGTGGGTGATGGAGTGCTCCTTGAGACAGGGAGGGACTGAGAGCGGGAGTTGACGGCGGGGATGCCCCGGGAAGCGCCAGCTGCTGAGCTGACGACGGTGCGGCCCAGGTCCGCGTTGGCGCTAGCGGCCGAAATGCGGTCGGAACGTTGCCAGCTACCTCATCCGGCGGGTTCCTCGCGTACGCCGTACTGCAGCACCTTCACCAGGCGTCGTGCGGTGGCCACGTCGAGGGGGCCCAGGACGACGAGGGCCTCGCCGCATCCGCGGGCGCAGTAGGGCTCGAAGTCCAATTCCATGCGCCGGCCACCGGTCGCCGCTCGGAAGGCAGCCTGGAGACGGTCGAGGAGCGGCTCGGCCTCGTGCCATTCCGCGATGTCTTCGGCTGCCATGCCGCTGCTCCAGGGCGGGGCGCCCAAGAGGGTGGCGAGGCGGTCCCCGGTGGGAACGGGGACGGAGCCGAGGTGGATCTGTCCGCCGAGGACCGTTGGGGTGGGGAACCGCCGGAGCCGGTGTGCCTCGGCGGCGAGGCGCAGGGCCTTGGCAGCCTTGTACGCGGGGCGCTGGGCTCGGTGCAGGAGACGCGTCAGTTCTGCGGCGTCCTGGAGGCTGATCCTGTCCAGGCGCAGCGGTTCGGCTGGATCTGAGCTGGTGGGCATGGGGTCGGGGCCGAGGGATGCCAGGCCGGCGGCGGCCAGCTCGCGGCGGAGCGCGAGGACGACGTCGGAGCGGTCCTGCCGGGTGATCTGAGGGGTCGGCGGAGTGAGAGTGGGAGCGGTCATCGGTGCTGGGTTCCTTCCGTGAGGTGGGCCGGGGCGGGAAATGAGGCGGCCTCAAAGGTCGTGTGCGGCGTCGTCCCCGGATTCGATGCCGTAGACCTCGTCGAGGGTTTCGTACACGCGTAGTTCGGTGGCGCTGTGCGGGAGGTCGGTGTTCCAGGTGCGCGCCCAGCGCCAGAAGTCGGCGCCGGTTGCCGTGGCGAACAGGAGGGTTGCGGCGGCCCGGATCTCCTGCAGTGACAGAACGTTCGCGCGGTAGCCCGCAGCCCACAGCGACACCCACGCCTGGTGATGCAGCAGCTCGGGTGTGCTCGTGGCGGGCTCCGTTCCCTGCAGCGGCGCCCACGCGCTGTGCAGCTCAGGGTGCTCGGACATCCCAGCGAGGAGACGCTGGCGTTGCGCCTCGAAAGCGAGAACGTTGCGGGCGCGCTGCTGGGCTGCGAGGAGGAGGGCGCCGCCCAGGACCGAGGTACCGAGCACGACGGCGAACAGTCGACTTCCGCCGCGCCTGGTCATGCTGCGCTCCGAGTGGCTGTGTTCCACGGCTGGTACTGGTCCGCGTGCAGGTGGTCGAGCATGGTGTGGGCTTCGGTGAGGGTCGACTCGTCGCCGTGGATGCGGCCCCAGCGCAGGGCGCGCAGCGCGTCCAGAGCCGCTGAGAGGCGCATCGCTTTGTGCTCGGCCGGGGTGAAAGCGCGGCCGAAGCCCTGACGGAAGGCTGCGTCGAGGTCGGGGTGGCCGCGCAGGACGCGGTACCCGAGGCGGGCGAGGTCGGTGCGGTCGGCGGGCGAGCTGCCGGTGTCCTCGAAGTCGATGATCCGCAGACGGTGGTCGTCCCAGAGCCAGTTGCGGGGCATCCAGTCGCCGTGCGCGGTGATCAGCGACAGCCGGGGCGGGGGTCCGGAGTGGAGCAGGTCTTTCAGCATGGTCGCTGTTTCGTCCGGCAGCGCGGTCAGTTCCTCCGTCACCTGCGCAAGCTCGTCCTGCCAGGTAACGCGCCCGGCCGCTGGCGCGGGGGCCGGGTGGGCGTGCAGCGCTGCCAGCAAGGTGCCCGCCTGCCGGTAGACCTCCGTCATTGCATCGGCGTCGAGCCGCAGGCAGGAAACGGGTGTGCCGGGGATGCGGGTGAGGACGAGAGCCCGGGCGGTTTCATCGACAGCGACAAGGTCTGCCGTACGGTCGTTCCCCAGCGCCGGGGTAATGCTCTGGTAGGCAGCGGCCTCTCGCTGAAACGCGCCTGTCGTCGCGTGCTGTTTGACGATCAGTCGAACCCCGTACCCGGCGGTGCCCGCCTCCACTTCCCATACGCGGTTGCGGCGCGGGCCGGGCCAGGAGCGCTCGGCGACGATCCGGCACACACCGGCCGCACCCGTCACCAGGGCCATCACGTTGGCGGGCATGTCGATCACGAGGAACTCCCTGCGGGGATGGCCTGGGGAGCCCAGACGAATGGAGTGCCGCCGGCGGGTGGCACCGGCGGGAGCAGCACGGTGCGGCCACTGGCCATGCGGACGAGCGAGTCGTGGAGGACGCCGTGGCTCCAGCCCCGGGAGACCAGTTGCGGTCGGCTGGTGCACAGGGTGCGCTGGCGCAGGTCCTTGGTCCGGAGGGTGATGGTGGAGACGCTGAGGTCGAGGGCGTGGGAGAGGTGTGCGGTGGTGGCGCCCGTCGCCAGCAGTCGCCACAGCTCCAGGTCCTCCCAGCCGAGGTCCAGGGTGAACTCGGCCAGGTCGGGGCGGGGGAGGAGCTGGGCGAGGTAGCAGACGTGGACGGCAGCTTCCACGGTGGGCACCCCCAGGCGCCGGTTGCACTCGGAGGCGTGGTTGTACAGCGTGGCGGGGGTCCGCCGCAGTGTCGCGGCGCTACGGGCCATGCTGTGTCCGTCGGCGCGCAGCGCGAGCAGCTGCAGGTGCCGTGGTTCCAGCGGCAGAGGGGTGAGGGTGTGGTTCAGCACGGCTGCCTCAGGGGGTGGGCGACGTAGAGTCCCGGCCCGTGCGGTCCGTCCTGGTCGTGCAGGAGGCCGGCGGCGATCAGGGGGCGGCAGGCTCGGCGGACCTGGGCTCTGGTGAGGGCGAAGTCGGCGCCGAGGGTGCCGGTGGGCAGTGCGTGTCCGGGCTGGTAGTAGCCGGAGCGGATGCGGTCGCGGACACAGGCGGACAGGGCGATGTCGTCGGGGTGCGTGTCACCGGAGCCGAGGACGGTGCGATTGCGGCCGGAGAGGAGCCCGTGGGTTTCGAGGTGGCGTCTTGCCCGATAGATCGTGTGCTGGGAGTGGCCCAGTTGGGCGGCGAGCGTGCGGTCCGTGGGCAGCCGGGAGCCGGACGGACACCGTGCGCGGATGTGCTGGTGCAGGGCCCTGGCGGCCTGTGCGGTCACCGGATCCTCTATGGCGTCGAGCCAGGGCGGGCATCGGTCCGGCGTGTGCACGGTGGCAGTCACGTGCGAGAACTCCTTGGATTGGATCAGGTCAGCAAGTCGAGGGCGGGGCGGGGTGGTGAGGGCCGCCTCGCGGTGCGGGCCAGGTGCCGCCGCACGGCGAGGCGGCCGGACTAGGGAAGGCCGGCCCGCTCTGTGCGGGCGGCCTGGCGCATTGCGGTCATCTCCTCGGCGGATATGGCCAGGAGGTCGGAGGCGTGCAGATAGACGGCGTGGGCCTGGCTGCGGGCGCCTGCCTCGGAGAGGGCTCTTCTGCTGAGCGCGTCGTACCAACGCTCCCCGCGGGTGCCGTCCCGCGCGGCCATGACCCTGGTATCGCGTCCCAGGGCGAGGTCGGCGAGGAAGACGAACGTGCTCGCGCAGAGCACCGTCGGCACACCGGGCGGGGGGTCGATCAGCCCGTGGGCAACGGCGAGGAAGACGGTTTCCTCAGGTCGGCCCGTGGCGGCGCCGAGTAGGGGGCGCAGGGCACTGAGCCGTTCTCGCACCTGCCGACGGGGGAAGCCGTGGCGGGCCAGCCCGGCCAGACTCGTGCCGTTGGCCAGCAGAAGCAGCAGTCCGAGGTCCTGGTCGGTCAGCGTTCTCGAAGTCACCGGGTCCGCCGGGAGGACCGTTGCGGCGCTCATCAAGTTCCCCGTCCGCTCAGCACGGGTTCGAGCTGGTCACTCGGAAGGACTGCAGGGCCCGGGGGCTCGGGGAGGCAGTAGTCGGCGGGTTCACCGGCGATCAGTACGTGACCGGAGCGGCAAGGGTGGTTTCGGAGGTACCCCTCGTGCCTGGCCCACGTGCAGCCCAGTTCGGCGACCGGCCAGCTCACGCCCATCGTTTCGACGAGTGCGAACACGGAGATCTCCTGCCCGGGGGCGTAGACGCCGTCAGCGACACCGGACCGCAGGTGGTGGGCGACACGGGCCACCGGGGACGGGGTGGCGGGCTCGGTGAGTACGTACGGGCGTCGGCGGATTCCCCGCGCGATCAGTCCTTCGGCCGCGAGACGGCCGAGTGCCTCGTGCAGGGACTGCATGCCGACGTCCAGGCTCGCGGCGAGGGACTGCAGGAGCGGCAGGGGAGCCTCGGGCGGGTAACTGCCGGAGACGATCCGCGCGCGCAGGATCGCGGTGGCCCGTCCCACAGTGGTCTGCGGGCTGGTGGAGGAAGTCACGCCAGTACCCCCGACGGACGCGGGGCGGGCTTGACCGCGATCCCGGCGAAGGCCGCCGAGTGCTCTTCGCGGTGGCGCACCCAGCGCCCGGTCCCATGCCACTTGCCGGTGGCGACCAGCCCCTTCGACTGCACGAAGTCTCCGAACAGCTCCGCGATCTCCTCACGGGAACGGGGGCGCACCTCCATACCGTGCTGCGCGTAGGTGGCCACCACGGCGGGCATCGTGGCAGGGTGCCAGTGATCGGTGAGGTGCGAGATGGAGAGAGTGCTGCCGCTCGGCAGCCAGGCGCGGAGGATCGCCATGGCCCGCTTCACGGCCTCGTCGTCCGTGCACCAGGAGAGTACGTCGTGCAGAAGCACCGCAACGGGCTCGTTCAAGTCCACCGCCGCGCGCATGACGTCACAGGTCAGAAGCCGGTCCATGGCAAGGATGTCGGCGTGAATGACGCTCACTCCGGGGCGCGCGTCCAAGTGGGATCGCGCGTGCGCGTACACCAATGGGTCGCGGTCCACGTAGACAACCGGTTGCCGGGGCTGGAGCTTGTCAGCGATCTCGTGCACGTTGACGAAGCCCGGGAGGCCGCATCCGAGGTCGACGAACTGACGCACTCCCAGGCCGAGGGAGAATTCGACCGATCGAAGGCTGAAGTCACGGTTGATGAGGGCAGCCGTTTTGACCCACTCGGCGGTTGCGTACACCGCGAAGGCGGCCTCGCGGTCGGCTTCGTAGCATTCAGTGCCACCGAGCAGGAATTCGTACAGGCGCGCTGAAGAGGCGGTGTCGTAGAGGGCCTGGTCGAGGGCGCTGCCGCGGGGGGCGAGAAGGCTTACGGTATTCATGCGGACGCCTCCATGTGCTCGGGCAGGGGCCGGTGCGGGGCGATAATCTGCCCGTCCGGCAGCAGCAGCCCGGTGTCCTCGAAGAAGTAGAGGCCGTTGCATCCGCGCGCCCAGCCCTGTTCCCGGCAGGTGACGGTGATCGCGGTGGCTTCGCGGTCGTCGGACTCGGCGGACGGGCACGGCGGGTGGTGCTTGCACACGGCGGGGGTCCTTGGGGGAGTCGAAGGGAACGGGGGGACGATCACGCGGCGGCAAGGTGGCCTCCGGGCGAGTACTCCTGCGCGCTCGGGAGCGGATTACGGCACCCGTCGCGGCGATGCGTGAGGCGCTGCAGCTCTGTACTGATGAGCCGGATACAGCCGGTGCAGGAGTAGATGGCTGCGGTAGCGGTCGGGAGCCCGCGGGGCCCTGCGGTGATCTCCACGCTTCCTACGGCCACCAACCGGCCGGGCGCGGAAGCCTCTTGACCCCCGCACCACAGCCAGCACCGGCTGCTCGGCCCGTAGAGACGTACGTAGTCGACCGTGCGGTGCAGGCGCTCCAGGCAGCGAGCGCAGGCGTAGAGCGAGGCGGCCCAGCCGTGGTCCTTCACCACCCCGACGTACGTCACCTCCACCAGCTGCCGCGGGCACCACAGCGCGCAGACCGCCCGCACCCGTACCCCCGCGCTCACCGGACACTTCCCTGGCGCAGACGTCCCGTCGCCGTGAGGCGAGCCGGCGCGGTCAGGGCCACCCACGTACCCGAACCCTGGACGGCGACCAGCAGTTCCTGGGCCTTCAGCTGCCGCACAGCCTCCGCCACGGTGCTCGCGGACGCCTTCTCGTTTGCCATCAGCAGGGTCCGGGCGGGGATCTTCGCACCGGGCGGATACCGGCCGGTGGCGATGCGACGTCTCAAGAGCCGAGCCAGCCGGTCGGCAGGTAGGACGGGCTGAGGCGGGACCGGCCGCCTGGTGACGGCCCGCAGGAGCTTCGCGGTGGCCGCCGCGAGCCGCTCCACCGACTCCTGCTCGCCGTCTTGATCGGGCAGGGCCATCGCCGAGACCGCGGTGCGCACGCCAGCGCGCAGAAGCCTGCGGACCGCCTCAGAGGTGGCCGCATCCTGCCGCAGCGCCGTCGCCGCTGCCACCAGGACCCTCAAGTCCTGACGTAACGCTGCGGCGTCCTGCCGGCAGCGGAGCCTACTCGGCTCCCGGCGGGCGCGGACCCTGTGCAGCCGCGCCACGATCGCGCGCGCGTCGACGGCGCTCACCGGACGGCCTCCTGCCCCTCACCAGAGGCACCCGCCTCGGGCGCAGCAGGATCCGCAGCGGCGAGGGACGACTGCGGAAGCGTCAGCAGCACCGCCATCACCACCAGGAGCACGATGCCGATCACCAGCACCCACCCCGACCCTCCCGACAGCGCCTCCCTCATCGCCGGGCCTCCTGCACACTCGTTCCCCGGGAGGGGACACCGGCAGAACTCCCCGCCAACCTCTGCGCGCTGCGTGGAGGATTCCCGTGGTAGCCAACGCACTGGCCATAGAGCCGCAACCCGTCCACGAGCGCCGCACGCACCAGCATCCCGTCGGGCAGATCGAGCGGAGCCGGGGAAGCGATCGACCACGGCATGGTGTCCCACCGGACTCCCACCGTCGGAGGAAGCGCCAGCAGAGCACGGCTCCCAGAGGCGACTTCCACACCGGGCAGATCGCCCAGCCGGGCCCCCGTGCCGGCTGTCACCAGAAGCGTCACCCACTCGGCCGTGATGAGGCTGGGCACCAACATGTCGCGCCGGTCAAGGCGGAGCAACGCATCGGTACCGGCCGGGCGAGGAACGGAAAGGGCATCGAAAGCCGAACACACCGTGTGCAGAGAAAGGGCTTCGTCACGCACAATCTCCTGAGCGGCGTGGGCAACGGAGTCGACGCGCTGCCCACCCACCATGAGCGGCCAGCCCAGCACCACCCCGTACCCGCGCACCAGACTCGCGCGGTCATGGGCTGCGGGCGGCCAGACGGCAGTCGTCCTCATCGTGTCCTCCGGAGGAAGCGTTCGTGCGGAGCGGATGGGTGCGATCAGAGGCGGGGAAACCGGGGCGCGACGCCAGCGGCGCACTCTGCGTAATGAGTGCTTCGATCCTGACGAGCCGTCGGCTGCAACTCCAGCCCCATCCCGCCCCCGGAAACCGAGGGAGGTCCGAGGGGAATCACCGGACCTTCCTCGGGTATTCCTCGGAGTGCCTTCGGAGTGGGCAAGTACCGTCTGTGCGGGGCACATTGAAGTGGCAGGCGTTCTACCGTCGGAGGTACGGACGCACTGGCCACAGGGCACACGGGAGGCACGATGCGCACGCTGTTCCGGCGATTGCTCGATACCAGCGGGCGCTCGGACTACGCCGCGTTCCTGCCCGATTTCAAAACGGCGGCCCGGGAGCGGGCGGCAATCGAAGAGAACCCGTCGCTGTGCAACTTGGAACCTGCCCTGTCCACGTACGAGGGCTGGTACTACGGGCAGCGCCAACCGCAGAAGGATGCCCGCCGGGTGCTCACGCACATGCTCGGCCACAGCATCGAAGAGCTGTGGAGCCCAGTCCCCGAAGGAGTCGTACCCCCCGCCCAGGCCGGCGCGTCCGCCGACCTCCGCGCCGACAGCGGCGCGGTGCACCACGAGATGAGAAGGACGGCAGCCATGGCCGCACGACGAGCAGCAGACTTCGCCCTGGGGGCAGAACGCGGACAGATCGGGCCCGAGACCCTCGGGCTCCTGACCGACACGGTCTCCGACATCGTCGAGCAGTACCCCAAAGTGCCCCTCGCGGAGATCTGGGACAACATCGCCGAAGCCCAGGACGACACATTCCGCCTCATCGAAGGCGGCCGGGCACGCCCCTCCCAGACTCGCGACCTCCACTTCCTCGCCACGATCCTGTCCGTCCACATGGCCAAAGCCAGCCACGACATGGGCGACGAGAAGTCGGCCATGGTCCAGGCCCGCGCCGCCGGCGTCTGCGCCCAGCAGGCCGAACACGGCGGGCTGATCGCTCTCACCTACGGCCTCAAGTCGCTCATCACCTACTGGTCGGGCAAGGGAACCCAGGCTCTGCACTACGCACGGCAGGGAGCCACCGAACAGCCGGGCCTCCAGGGCACCGTCGGCGTCTGGCTGGCCAGCCTCGAAGCACGGGCCGCAGCTCTCCTCGGCGACGAGGCAGCCGCCACTACCGCCCTGCACCGGGCACACACCCTGCGGGAGCGGGTTACGCCCGATGACCTCGACTCCTACGGCGGACTGCTGACCTTCCCCGAACCCAAACACCTGTACTACGCCACCGAAGCCCAGGTCCTGCTCGGCCGCGGTGACAACGAAACGGTCACCCTCGCCGAACGGGCCGTCGAGGCATTCGACGACCCCCACGCTCCGCACTGGGCCTTCGGCGACCAGGCCGGCGCCCGCTGCAACCTCGCGCTCACCCGTTTGCGAGGCAACGAGGTTGACGGCGCCGCGGAAGCAATCCGACCCGTCCTGGACCTCCAGACCGGACTGCGCAACCGCGGCATTGTCGTCTCCACCGAACGTGTCGGGCAAGCCCTGCTCCGCAGCCACGCACGCGAGGTGACGTTGGCACGCGACTTGTGCGAGGAGATCGAGGCATACGGCCCCGCACGCCCGGCTCTCCCGCGCTGAACCACCCCGGCGGCCCGGGTAAAGTCCGCTGACATGTACCCGGTCAGTCGCCGCAGCCACCGCCTGGAGCTCCGCGAGCTCACCCTCGACGACGTGGAGGCGATCCACGCGATTTACGGGAGCGAAGTGGCCACCGAGCACCTGTCGTTCACGCCCCGCGCCCACGAGCAGGTCCACAACATCGTGACCCGTTCCATTGCCTCCGCCGCTGCGGACCCGCGCACTGAGTACGCCCTCGCGCTGGTCGAACGTGACAGGGGGGAGGTGCTCGGGTATGGCCGACTGGCCATGGACCCTCACCAGCAGAGGGCCGCCACCATGGGCTTCGCCCTGCACCCCGGCGCCTGGGGCAACGGCTACGGCTTGGAATGCGTCCAGCTCCTCCTCGGCCTCGCCTTCGAGGAGCTGGATCTCCACCGAGTCTGGGGCGCACGCTCCCCGCACAACCCTGCCTCGGCCCAGACCATGCACAAGGCAGGCATGGTCGAAGAAGGCCGCATCCGCGAGCACATCTGCAAGGGCGGCCAGTGGAGGGACTCCATCGTCCACTCCATGCTGGAGACGGAGTGGTACCGCGGGGGATAAAGAGGAGAGGCCCCAATGCGCGCCCATTCGCCTGCATTTCCACCCGCGGGAGATCTCTGCCAGCGCGACCACACGGGGGCGGACGGGCGGCTGCTGGCACACTGCGGCCTCCCGCTTCGAACTGAGTAGGCGGACACATGCGCCTGCGTCATGAAGGCCGCTCCTCCGCTGAGCACGGTGAACTCGACCTGGCGATCGTGCTGCCCACTCCGCGAGGTTTGCCGGCTCGGCGCTTCTTCGGGGGTGCGCTGTGCCGAAGCGCAGACCTGGGGCCGAGGACGTTGAGGGTTGGGTGGGTTCTGCGGCGCTGTTGCCGGACATATCGGCCCTCCCCTGGTTGCGGTGTGAGGGGAAGACTTCGTCGCGATGGACCGGAGCTTCAACACCGGTACCGCACCGGTCAGAGCAAACCAGTGATCTCGGTACCGGTTTCGGGCGCAAGCAGTGATTTTCTCGCGGCTTTCGAGCGTTAGAGCGCTCCCAGTTCCCTACGCTCAACTGGTCCGCTAACAGCGACTGTCCACAGGGAGTGCAATGTCCACCAGGCACGGTTCACGATGCGCCGCCAGTTGGCGGGCGCGTGCCCAGGGCACGGGATGGAGCGTGAACCGGCTCGTCGACGAGATCACCACGTGCTGCGGCGTCAGCCGGCTCCGTGGGTATCGTCTAGCCCAGGGTTGGACGCTGGTCCGCGCCGTAGAGGAACTTCGGTCGATGTGCGCGGTGCATGGGCTGGCAGGGCCCAAACTGGACCAGGACCAGTTGCGGGTCTGGGAGACGAAAACCGACCACCGCCCCAAGCCCGCCACCATCGACCTCCTGTGCAGGCTCTACCAGGCCAACGCCCGAGAACTCGACCTGGAGACCGCAGGCGACTACCGAGCCGACAAGGCCCGCCCGCGAGGTGCCGCCTTGGATCTGCTAGTACCGGCAACGGAAGCGAGCCCAGTCACCGCGCCGAGCTGGGTGGACGAAGTGCGCCGCAGCATCGACCGGACTCTCGCCGCCGGCAGCGTCAGCGTCGCGCAACTCGACCTGCTCGACGAGCGCCTGCTGCTCCACCGACAGCAGTACATAAGCAGCCCACCGCAGCAGATTCTCCCCGAACTCATTGAAGACCTGCGCGAGGTGCAGATCCTCGCGACGGTGCGCCAGCCGGCCGCCGTTCAAGTGCGCTTATCTGAGATGACAGCGGTTCTGGCAACTCTCGTAGCCGACGCCCTGATGAAACTCGGCAGTCTCCGCCAAGCCAGCGGCTGGTATGCCACCGCCCAGGCCGCCGCCGACGACAGCGGCCCAGCTGACCTCCGCGCCCGCGTGCGCGTCCAGGCCGCGATGCTCCCGTACTACTACGGTCCGCTAGACCGTGCAGTGCAACTCGCCCACGACGCACGCCTTCTCTTGACTCGCCGCCGCCCCACCATCACCCTGGCTTTCGCCGCCGCAGCCGAAGCCCGCGCCCGAGCCCGTAGCGGTGACGCCGCAGGCGCAGAACAGACAATGCGCCGTGCCCAAGAAGCGTTCGGGGCCGCGAACCAGCCAAGCGTGCAGGACGCTTGGGCCTTTCCCGAACGCAGGCTTCTGCTCTATCTCAGTGGTGCTCTCACCTATCTGGGCCAGACCCACCGGGCCCGCCAGATGCAAAGCCGTGCGCACGAGTTGTACGCCCCGACACACGGGAGCGTCGACCCCGCACTCCTGCGGATCGAAGGCGCGATTTGCCTGGCTCGTGAGCGGAACCTCAGCGAAGCCTGCGCACTCGCCGGCCATGCCTTCCTGGAGGTCCCCGAAGGCCACCGCACCCGCATCCTCGAAGCACGGGCCCGCGACGTCATCGAAGCCGTCCCCCGCCAGATGCGCAACTCCCGATCGACACGCGAACTCGGCGAAATTCTCGCCCTGCCCTCCGGAGCGATGTGACAGCACTCGCTGCCATCGGTCAGCCTGACCCCATGACTGCACCGATCCACGGCGGTTTCACTGAAGCCGAGATGGGCCACATCCTTGAGCACGGCTGCGCGCAAGCTGGACTGGACGCGACAGGAGCCGTACTCCTTCGCGGTCAAACGAATGCCGTGCTACGTCTCGTTGCGCACCCGGTCATCGTCAAGATCGCGCGTAAGGGCACCCCCGCCGCCGAGGTCTCCCGCACCACCATCTTTGTCCGCTGGCTCATGGACATGGGATTCCCTACCGTCCCGCTCTACCAGCCGCACCTCCAGCCGCTTCAGGTCGATGGTCACGCCCTCACCCTCTGGGAATACCTCCCCCAACCTGCTCACCCGGTCCCCGCCCATGCGCTGGCGAAGCCCCTGAACATCCTGCACAGCCTGAGCGAGCCTCCCCTGGACTTGCCCTCGGCCGACGTATGCGGTGCCATACGCAGCTCTCTACGCCGCACGGAAATACTGAGCGAGCAGGACCGGCACTACCTCACCCGGCGCGTCGACATACTCGAACGACAACTCACAGCCGTCAGGTATGACCTACCTGGCGGCGTACTCCAGGGTGACCCCCAACACGGCAACGCCCTACACGAGGGCAACCGCGCAGTCCTGTGCGACTGGGACAGCATCGCCTACGGCCACCCCGAATGGGACCTTGTCACCGTCGAGGTTCATTGCCGACGGTTCGGCCACGGCGCAGCCCATTATGACGCCTTCGCCGAGGCCTATGGTTGGGACGTCACCCGATGGAGCGGATACCCCGTCCTGCGGGACCTGCGGGAACTCCGCATGATCACTACCAACGCGCGTAAGGCCACTCACGAACCGGCGAAGGCGGCTGAGGTGCGACGACGCATCAGTGTACTGAGAGAACAGCGCCTGACCGCCCGGTGGCACATCCTCTGACCGCATGAGATCGCTGGACTGCGCGAGTTGATCTCGGCGAGCGTTTCCCGCATGACCGAGTGCTATGGCGTGCCACAGCTGTCTTTTGCCGGGCCATGCTGCCGCGCAGCAGGGAAGTCACAGGATTCAAGGCTTTCACGCGCCATCATGCTCTGCCTTGGCCGTCGAGTGCGGATCACCGGGGGGACCGCACCAGACTCCATGTATGCAGAGGCGGGCTCATCGTTGCACTTTTGGCGATGGTGCGCCGCGAGCGCGTCCTGGAAGAAGGCCGGAAACCCCAGTTCCCATTTCTTTGGCACAGGAAGCCTGGTATCTGAAGTTTCCCCTTCTTTGTTTGTTGTGCGTGGTTTTCGCTGACGGCAGACATCGATAGAGGCCGCCGAGACTGGATACCTGCTCCGGTGCCATGCCAATGTACGGACTGACGGAAAGCGTGTCGTACGAACAGGGAGGCGGACCTGTGGGTATCTCAACGAGTCTGCTCGTGGTATCCGTACCGGATATCTTCAAATTTTCACTACATGAGCCACATGGATAGGGCGAGCCCTTCTATAGCAGTGGTTCCCTGATTTCCGAAATCAGGGGATCGGCGGATCATTAGTTCTGTCCTCATCGGCTGTGCATCATGGTGGAGCCGTGCGGATGCAGTGTCCTTCGTGTCAACGACCAGCTGGGTTGGGTACTTCGCGACCCCGGTCTCTGACGCCGCATTCGACCTACTGGGGAAAACATGGCTCGCCCTCCTGCGCTCAAACTTTCCGAGGTATTGGGTGAAATCCGAATGAGTCCATCCGCGTTCTACCGTTTGCGTGCTCGTGGTCTGGCCCCACGAATGGTCAAACTTCCGAATGGTGAACTGCGCTGCCGTCGCGGAGATCTCGATGCGTGGTGGGCGGCGTGTGAAAGGGATACGCCTGAATGGCGATGAGTTACAAAGTTCGGTTCTGGGAAATCCGTGAGCGGGCCGATCGCCGCAAGGGCTTCGAAGTTCGATGGACAGTCAGTGGCAGGGAGAAGTCCGAGTCCTTTCTCACGAAGGGACTTGCGGAAAGCCGACGAGCCAAGCTGATGACCGCCGCGCGCGACGGCGAGCCGTTTGATGTCCGTACTGGTCTGCCTTCCTCCGAGCTCCGGACCCTGAAGCAGCGCACGACTTGGTATGTTCTGGCGAGGGAGTACATCGAGCAGCGGTGGGATCGCACGCCGGGAACCACACGTCGAACTCTCGCTGACGCCCTCGCGACCATCACCCCAGCCTTTGTTGAGCCTGAGCAGATGTCTCGCGCACCTCGCGCACTACGGCGCGCGCTCTACTCATGGGCGTTCAACAAGAACGCCTGGAAGTCGGAACCTCCCGAGGAGTGGCAGGCCGCACTCGACTGGCTGCAGCGTCACTCGCTGCCGGTCAGCGAGTTGGAGGAGCCCGACGTGCTGCGCCGGGGTCTCGACGCTTTGTGCCGCAGGGTCGATGGAACAGCAGCTGCTGCGAAGACCGTCAAGCGCAAGAAGGCTGCGGTCAACGAGGTGTTCGGTACTGCGGTGGAACGTGGGTACTTCAACGCCAATCCATTGACCGGACTTCGGTGGTCGGCGCCAGCGGTCGCCGACGAGGTCGATCCAGACTGCGTGCCCAACCCGGCGCAGGTGGCTCGCCTGCTGTCCGCGGTCAAGGCGCTGCCCGGTCGCGGCCCGCACCTCTACGCATTCTTTGGCTGCATGTACTACGCCGCCATGCGTCCCGCTGAGGTCATCCACCTGCAGAAGTCCCAGTGCCGCCTGCCGACGAGCGGGTGGGGTCTTCTCAACCTCAAGGGCGGGGTCGTGGCGGCCGGCAAGGCGTGGACGAACGACGGCGCCGTCCACGAAATTCACCCGCTGAAGCGACGGGCCGCCAAGGCCACGCGTCCGGTGCCCATCCCGCCCGTACTCGTCCGCATGCTGCGCGAGCACATAGAGCGCTTCGGTGTCGCGCCTGACGGACGCCTGTTTCGCAACGCGGCGGGAAACTACATCGAGGCCGCGGCGTACGGCATCACATGGGGACGGGCACGTGAGGTCACACTCACCCTCGACGAGCACGCCCTCGTACTGGCGAAGCGCCCCTACGACCTGCGCCACGCGGGAATCTCGTTCTGGCTCGCCTCCGGTGTCGACCCCGCGGAGTGTGCGCGCAGAGCCGGGCAGAGCATCCAAGTCCTCTTCCGTTACTACGCCAAGTTCCTGGCCGAGGCGCGCAACCATGCCAACACGTTGATAGAGGAGTCCATGCGGCGGTGGGACGAGCCGGAGAGCGGTGCGTAGGGTGCCTGAGGCGGAGCTTGGCCCGGAAATGCCCCGGAACAGCTGGTCAGAGGTGGGACGGTGGTGGGAGATATCGGGAGTACCGTCGTAATTTGACCTGCGGCTCCGATGTGCGCAACGAAGGGCGCCTGCCAGGGCAACCCCCTGGTCAGGTGCCCTTTCGCTGTGTCTAGAAGAAGCCCAACTTGTTCGGCGAGTACGACACGAGAAGGTTCTTCGTCTGCTGATAGTGGTCCAGCATCATTTTGTGTGTCTCGCGGCCGATGCCCGACTGCTTGTAACCGCCGAACGCCGCGTGCGCCGGGTACGCGTGGTAGCAGTTCGTCCACACGCGTCCGGCACGGATCGCGCGGCCCGCCCGGTACGCCGTGTTCAGGTCGCGGGTCCACACGCCCGCGCCCAGGCCGTACAGGGTGTCGTTGGCCGTGCCCATCGCGTCGTCGAAGTCGCTGAAGGAGGTGACGGCGACGACCGGGCCGAAGATCTCCTCCTGGAAGACGCGCATCCGGTTGTCGCCTTCGAAGATCGTCGGCTGGACGTAGAAGCCGCCCGCCAACTCGCCGTCGTATTCGATGCGTTGGCCGCCGGTCAGGATCTTCGCGCCCTCCTGCTGGCCGATGTCCAGGTACGAGAGGATCTTCTGCAGCTGGTCGTGGGATGCCTGTGCGCCGATCATCGTGTCCGTGTCGAGCGGGTGGCCCGGTTGGATGCGTTCGGTGCGGGCGATCGCTGCCTCCAGGAACTCGCTGTAGTGGCCCCGCTGGATCAGCGCACGCGACGGGCAGGTGCACACCTCGCCCTGATTGAGCGCGAACATGGTGAAGCCTTCGAGTGCCTTGTCGCGGAAGTCGTCGTCCGCGGCCGACACGTCGTCGAAGAAGATGTTGGGGCTCTTGCCGCCGAGCTCCAGGGTGACGGGCTTGATGTTCTCCGAGGCGTACTGCATGATCAGCCGCCCCGTGGTGGTCTCCCCGGTGAACGCGATCTTCGCGACGCGCGGACTGGACGCGAGAGGCTTGCCCGCTTCCGTCCCGAAACCGTTGACGATGTTGACGACGCCCGGCGGCAGCAGGTCGGCGATCAGGCCCATCCACACGTGGATCGACGCCGGGGTCTGCTCGGCGGGCTTGAGGACGACCGTGTTTCCCGCGGCCAGCGCGGGCGCCAGTTTCCACGTCGCCATCAGGATCGGGAAGTTCCAGGGGATGATCTGCGCCACGACCCCGAGCGGCTCGTGGAAGTGGTAGGCGATCGTGTCCTCGTCGATCTCGCTGAGCGATCCCTCCTGGGCGCGCAGGGCCCCCGCGAAGTAGCGGAAATGGTCGATGGCGAGGGGGATGTCGGCGGCCAGGGTCTCCCGGACCGGTTTGCCGTTCTCCCAGCTCTCCGCGACCGCCAGCTCCTCCAGGTGCGCCTCCATCCTGTCGGCGATCTTCAGCAGGATGTTCGCTCGGTCCCCGGGTGCGGTGCGTCCCCAGGCGGGGGCGGCCGAGTGCGCTGCGTCCAACGCGAGTTCGACGTCCTCCGCGGTGCCCCGCGCGACCTCGCAGAACGGACGGCCGTTGAGGGGGCTCGGGTTCTCGAAGTACCCGCCGCGCACCGGGGCGACGTATGCGCCGCCGATCCAGTGGTCGTAGCGCGCCTGGTAGGAGACGAGTGCGCCGTCGCTGCCTGGCGCGGAGTATCGGGTCATCGCGGGGCCTCCCTCGGACGGTGCCGCCCGCCGTTGGACGGCATCCGTGGGGGACGCTAACGCCGCCGACGTTGCGGCCCCGTTGCGGGCGTCGCGCCGTTCCCCAGCTCCGCGTCGAGTTCCCGTACGCGCGCGTGGACAACCGGTCGTTGCCGTACGGGCGCGACCGAGGCGAGCGCCTGCCACGCCACCAGGTCGTCCTCGCCCCACGGGCTGTACGCCCAGTCCGTGAGCAGCCCGGGGTCCGCGCGCGCCACGACCGCCGCCCGCAGCTCGTCCTCCAGGCGGCGCCGCAAACGTACGACGGCCGGAGCCCGCGACCCCGGCAACAGGGGCCCCGCGTACGCCCCCATCGCGGCGGCCACGGCACCGGACCCCAGCCGTCGCGCGACCGCCGCGAAGTCCGCGTCGACCGGGGCGGTCAGCCGGTACGGCCGCGAGTGCAGCAGATCCGGGCCCAACAGGCGGCGCAGCCGCGACAGTTCCGCCCGCAGCGTCACCGGCGTCACCGACGCGTCCTCGTACAGCTCGTACAGCAACTTCTCGCCGGTGAGCCCCTCGGGACGACGGGCCAGCAGCACCAGGATCTCGCTGTGCCGCCTGCTGAGCCGGACCCTGGCCCCGCGGAGAACCAGAAGCGCCTCGTCCCGGCCCAGGGCGTGCAGCGACGCCACCGGGGCGTCCGCCGACGGCGGGGGAGCGCACAGTGCCAGGTGCGACTCCGCGGCACGGGCGACGGCCTGGACGAAGGCCAGGCTGTGCGGATGGGCGAGGCCGTCCCCGCCGGTGATGTCGACCGCGCCCAGCAGCCGCCCGGTCCGCGGGTCGTGCAGGGGCGCCGCGGCGCAGGTCCACGGGTGCGCCGGCCGCAGGAAGTGCTCGGCGGCGAAGACCTGGACCGGGCGGTCGAGGGCGAGCGCGGTGCCCGGCGCGTTGGTCCCCACCGAGGACTCGGCCCAACGGGCCCCCGGAACGAAGTTCATCCGCTCCGCACGCCTCCGGGAAGCGGCGTCCCCCTCCACCCACAACAGTCTTCCCCGCACGTCGCACACCGCGACCAGATGCTCCCCGTCCCGCGCGTACGCCCCCGTCAGCTCCCGTACGACGGGCATCGCACGGGCCAGCGGGTGGCTGTCGCGGTATGTGCCGAGGTCGTCGTCCGCGAGCTCCACGCGCGCGTGCCCTTCCGGGCTGACCCGGGCCCGCGCGGAGCGCCGCCAGGAATCGGCCACCACGGGCCGCACCGGACGTTCGATACGGCCCGCCGACGCGAACGTGTCGTACGCCCGGCGCAGCGCTCCCAGCCGCTCACCCGGATCGCACCCCGGCTCCAGGGCCACCCACGCGTCGGTCAACTCCGCCTCCCCGGCGAGGACGTCGGACGATCGAGGACCTCAGGGCCCGCCACCCCATCGTCGTCCCGCCGGGGGAGGGCCACAAGCGTCATGGCCCCTGCGGATACGGCCGCACCGGCCGGCCGGTCGCGCCGCTATGCCGGCCGGTCCTCCGACTGCGCGGCGATGATCAGCTCCTTCATCAGTTCCCTGCTCAGTTCCGGGTCGTCCTCGAAGGGCAGCCAGTCACGCCCGCACTTGCACCGCATCCGCACCAGGTCGCCCCACCTGCCCCCGGCGGAGAACCCGGTGACCGCCGCGCAGCCGGGGCAGGCCATCGGGCCCTCGCCCGCCACCACGATCGGGGCGAGCATCTCGATCGACCACGGGTCCAGCAGCTCGAACTCGTCCACGACCGTCCGCCTACCGGGGCAGGTTCTCGCCGAAATCCGCGCCCAGCTGCCGCAGGTCGGCCTCGGAGATCCCACAGACCGCGGCCACCTCCCGGGCGTCCGCTCCTGCACGGACAGCCGCCACGGCTTCGGTCTCGACGTCCGCGCGGGCCGCGTTCAACGCGACCTCGGTCTCCTGCAGGCGCTGCACGGCGAGCTCCAGCGAGGCCAGGTTCTTCTCGGTTTCCATGCTGCGGATAGTGGCACGGGACCCGAGCGCACGGCCAACCGGCGCGTGCCCGGTCGCTCCTGCTCAACGTGCTCGCCCAGCGCGGCTGCGCTGCCCGTCGTCCGGCCCGGCCGATCGCGGGCGGACGACGGGCCCGGCGGCGCGTGCCTCCGAGGCAATGCCCCGAGCGGCCGGGCGCGGGGCGCCGAAGTGTCCCGCAGGGGGGTGCGGTACGGCGTCGTACGGTCGACTCTGGACGGTATGGCCACGCCTCCCGTACCGCCGCAGCAGCCGCCGGGACCGCCGAACGGAGGCGGCTTCGGCCCGTCCCCCGGACCTCCGGGCGGTGGCGAGCCGCCCATGGCGGGCGGAGGCCCCGGCGGGCAGCCACCCGGCGGATACGGCGGCAGGCGTCCCCTCGTGGCCGGGCTCGCCGTGGTCCTGGTGGCCGCGGTCGTCGTGGCGGTCGTCCTCCTCGTGGCCAGGGGCGGCGGGCCCGGGGAGCCGGCGTCGCCCGCCACCGGCCCGTCGAAACCGGCTCCGCCGTTCGGCCTCCCGAGCGAGTTCCCCACCGCCCTGCCGTCCGGCTTCCCCACACTCCCTTCCGGCTTTCCCCCGCTGCCCTCCTCCTTCCCCACCGGGCTCCCCAGCGACTTCCCCTCCGACTGGGAGACCTTCCTGCCCTGACCCTGACCCCGCACGGGGCACGGGCCCAGGGGTGTACCCAGCACCCCTCTCGGAAGGGGTGCCCGCCCCCTCGCGGCCCGGGTGGTGCCGTCATGGCTGCGACCGGACCCGCACCGTAGGTTTCTGAGCGTCGGCTGCTCCGATGGCCAAAACCCCTCCAGATACCGGAGTTCCTCCATGCCCTCAGCCACCTCCGCTGCGGAGCGGTCCTCTCCCGGTGCGTCCGTCGGAAGCGACTTCGCACCACTCCTGCGGACGGTCAGGGAACAGGGTCTGCTGGAACGCAGGCACGGCTGGTACGCCGCACGCGTGGCCGTGAACCTGGCAGGCCACGCCGCCGTCCTCACCGGCATCGCCTTCCTCGGCCACACCTGGTGGGTCCTGCTGCTCACCGTCCCGTTCGCCCTGGTGTGGACCCGCACCGCCTATCTCAGCCACGACGCCGGGCACGCGCAGATATCGAGCAGCCGCCGCACCGGCACATGGATCTCCCTCACCCACGCCAATCTCCTGCTGGGCATGAGCCAGGCCTGGTGGAACGAGAAGCACAACCGGCACCACGCCAACCCCAACCACGTGGAGAAGGACCCGGACGTAGGCGTCGGCGCCCTCGTCTGGACCCAGCAACAGGCCGCGGGACGCGAGGGCTTCGCCCGCTGGCTCGCCCGCCACCAGTCCCGGCTGTTCTTCCCCATGCTGCTGCTCGAAGGCTTCGCCCTGAAGTTGTACGGCTTCCAGGACCTGCGTCGGCAGAAGGGCCGCGAGCGCTGGACCGAGGCCGCCCTCCTGGTCGCCCACCTCGCTCTCTACGCGGTGCTGCTGCTGACCGCCATGTCCCCTCTCAAGGCACTCGCTTTCGCACTCCTGCACCACGCCCTCTTCGGCCTCCAGCTCGGCATGGCGTTCGCCCCCAACCACAAGGGCATGGAAATGCCGGACGCCGACGGCGAACGGTGGGGACACCTGCGCCGCCAGGTCGTCACGTCGCGCAACGTACGCGGCGGCCCCCTCACCGACTGGTTCCTGGGCGGACTGAACTACCAGATCGAGCACCACCTGTTCCCGAACATGCCGCGCCCGCACCTGCGGCTCGCCCAGCCACTGGTCCGCGCACACTGCCGCGAGGTCGGACTGCCGTACGCGGAGACCGGGCTGATCGACTCCTACCGGCAGGCCCTGGGCCACCTGAACGAGGTCGGCGAACCCCTCCGGGGTGCGAACGCGCCCCGCGCGGCTCCGTCCCGCGCAGCCGCACCGAGCACGGCGCACTCCCGCGGGAACAGGCCCCCGCAGGACTCGTCGAGCTGAATCGTCACCGCGGGGAACCGTTGCGGCCCCCGGAGCGTTGTCAGAAGCAGGAGCGGCAGCCGCCGCGAAGGAGGCGTCGAAGATGTCGAGAAGTTCCAAGGTCGCAGCCGGTGGTGTCGTCGTCGGCATCGCCCTCATCTGGATCATCGGATTCTGGCCCGCGCTGCTGGTCATGGTGGGCGTGCCCGTCGCCGCCTACCTGATGCTGGACAAGACCCAGCGACGCAGGCTCCAGCGCATCACCCGCAAGGAGATCGGCCACTGATCCCCGCCCCTGCTCCGCGCCGCCCCGGCGGCCGCCCCGTATAGGCTCGGCGAAGATCACCGCTACGGGAGAGGGGCCCACATGGGCGCAACGGTCATCGCGGTCAGCAGCAACGACACCTACACGTTCACCAAGCCGAACCGGGACAGCATCACCCTGCTGGCGGGCCTCGGCGTCGAGGGGGACGTCCACGCCGGAGTGACGGTCAAGCACCGTTCGCGGGTCGCCCAGGACCCCACGCAGCCCAACCTCCGCCAGGTCCACCTCATCCACCAGGAACTCTTCGACGAGGTACGGGAGGAGGGCTTCGAGGTCGCCCCGGGCCAGCTCGGTGAGAACGTGACCACCAGAGGCATCGACCTCCTCGCCCTCCCCGTCGGGACGCTGCTGCGCCTGGGGGCCGACGCGGTCGTCGAGGTGACCGGACTGCGCAACCCCTGCCTCCAGATCGACCGCTTCCAGGAGGGCCTGCTCAAGCAGGTCGTCGGCCGGGACACCGAGGGCAACATCGTCCGCAGGACCGGGATCATGGGCGTGGTGCGTGCGGGCGGAGTGATCCGTCCCGGCGACGCGATAGACGTGGAGCTCCCCGCGGCACCGCACCGCCCGCTCGAAAAGGTCTGAACCCAGGCGCGGCCCGTCGGCGCCTGCCCCCTGCCCGGCGCAGCGGCTACGGCGCCGGGCGGGCCGTAGCGCCGACTCGTCCCACTCCGTGCCCACGAACGTCCCGCTGCGGCGCTGCTCCGGCCCGCCCGCGCCACGTCGCCCACAGACGGGCGATCCCGTCGGCACCCAGCCGGCGCGGGCCCCCACCCGCTGGTGTCCGGCGACATGAGCACGAACAGTCGTGCGACTGCGTCAGAGCATCCGTTCCAGCTGAACGGCCGTCGGCGCACCCCAGCCGACTGGTGACCGGGCATCGAGACCGGGGCGATGGGGTGATGGGGGATGATCAGGCCGTCGGCAGCCCGAGCAGACTCCGCGCCACGCTCTGCGGGGTCTCGTCCCGCTCCCGCGCGAGCGCGATGACCGCACGGCACGCCAACTCCGTCACCCCGAACGACAACGCCTCCGGCGACACCCAGCCGGCCGCCTCGTCACCGCGCTGCTCGTCGTCCTCCGCGCAGGCGGCCACGTACACGGCGGCCGCCTCGAAGAGGTTGTGCCGGGGCTCCCGCTCCCGCGGTGTCCGCGCCCCCGGCCGACCCGGCTCCTGGACCGAGCGGAAGAACTGCCTGACCCTGTTGCGCACCCGGACCACATCCCCACAGCAGTAGATCGGCGGACTCTTCAAGTGTGCCCCGCACCCGTAGAGTTGAGCCTCCGCCAAGCAGGACGGCAGTACGCCCGGAAGCAACCGCGACGCGGTGCGACGGCAACGGAAGAAGGGACGCCCCGGAGTGAGGCGCTACGACCGGCTCAAGGAGATCCGCCAGCTCGATCCGGAGCAGGACTTCCTGAAGATCTACCGGATGACCGTCACCTACGAGTTCCCGTGGGATTACACCCGTGCCCTGGAACTGGCCCTCTACCGCACCTACGCCGTGCCCAGCATCGGCAGCCTCCTCGCCCAGACCGCCGAACTCACCGACCGCTCGCAGAAGCGCTACGACGACACCGCCCTCCTCCTGGACGCCGTCGTCGAGCACGGTTTCGCCAGCGAGCAGGGGCGTGCCGCCGTGCGCCGCATCAACCGGATGCACCGCAGCTACGACATCAGCAACGACGACATGCGCTACGTCCTGTGCACCTTCGTCGTCGTCCCCAAGCGCTGGATCGACGCCTACGGCTGGCGCCGCCTCTGCGACCACGAGCGGCGCGCCGCCGCTGCCTACTACCGCACACTCGGCGCGCATCTGGGCATCGAAGACATCCCGCGGTCCTACGAGGAGTTCGAGCGCTGCCTCGACCGCTACGAGGCGGAGCACTTCGGCTGGGACGAGGGCGCCCGCGAGGTCTCCGACGCCACACTGGACCTGATGGGATCCTGGTACGGACCCCTCGCGCCCCTCGCGAGGGGCGCCAGCCTCGCCCTCCTCGACGAGCCCCTGCTACGGGCCTTCCGGTACGAGCGCCCGCATCCGGCGGCCCGCACGGCAGTCCGCGCCGCGCTGCGCCTGCGAGGACGCGCCGTCCGTCTGCTGCCTCCCCGGCGCGTCCCCCACTACGCCCGCCAGAACCCCGAGATCAAGAGTTATCCGAAGGGCTACGAGGTCGCCGCGCTGGGCACCTTTCCCGTGCCGGGAGCACGGGGCTGCCCCGTGCCGCACTCCCGGCGCACCCCGTAGCCCGCGCACCCCGCGCCCACCGAAGGCCCGGCCCCCTACCCCGCGCGGGTGGCCAGGGCCAGGAAGCGGTCGTCCTCGTCCACGTACGAGCGCAGCCGCCAGCCCGAACCCGCCAGCAGCGGGCGCAGCTGGGGCTCGGCCCGCAGGTCGTCCGGGGTGAGTGCGCGTCCGTGCCGTGCCGCGAGGGCGGCGCGGCCCACCGGGTGGAACAGTGCGAGCAGTCCGCCCGGACGGACGACCCGGGCCAGCTCGCGCACATTCTCGTCGGGCCGCGGGAGGTGCGAGATCAACCCCGCGCCGAACACCGCGTCCAGCACTTCCGTCCCGAGCGGGAGCCGGGCCACGTCGGCCTGTACGAGCAGCGCGTGCCGCGCCCTGTCCTCCCGGACCGCCGCGTCCAGCATCTCCCGCGTCAGATCCGCCCCGAGCACCCTTCCCGACGCGCCGACCGCCGCGCGGAGGTACGGAAGCGCCCGCCCCGTGCCGCAGCCGGCGTCGAGCACCGTATGGCCGGCACGCAACCCCATGGCGGCGACGGCCCCCTCGTACGCGGGGCCGTCGTCCGGAAAGCGCGCGTCCCACTGGGCGGCGCGGACGCCGAAGAACTCCTGAACCTGCCTGTGGTCATCGGTCATGCCTTCATGATCCCCCGGGCGCCCTCCTGCGTGCCCGACGCACGCGGTCGTCCACGGCGCGCGCGTGCGAGTCCGCTCCGGTCGCACCGGAGCCTCCCTGCCAAGCTCCGCCGGTCTCCCGCCCCTCGTCCCGCACCAACCCGGGCCGCCCCGGGGCCCCTTACTGCTTGCCGCCGCGCCGACAGTGGGTAAGGCTTGCGGAAGACCAAGGGGCACGGGGAACGAAAGAGCGGGGAGAGCCGAAGCATGGCGCTGAACAAGGGACTTGACTGGCTGCTCGACGACCTGACCAACCGGATCCACGAGGTCCGGCACGCCCTCGTCCTTTCCAACGACGGGCTGGTCACCGGGGCGAGCTCCGGCCTGGAGCGGGCGGACGCCGAGCATCTCGCCGCGGTGTCGTCGGGCCTGCACAGCCTGGCCAAGGGGTCCGGACGGCACTTCGGGGCGGGCCGGGTGCGCCAGACCATGATCGAGTTCGACGACGGGGTCCTCTTCGTCACCGCTGCTGGAGACGGTAGCTGTCTGTGCGTACTGAGCGCCGCCGAGGCGGACTTCGGGCAGGTCGCCTACGAGATGACCCTGCTGGTCAATCGGGTCGGGGAGCACCTCGGGGTGGCGGCCCGCACTCCAGGAATGTGACTGACCTGCACCCACGCGTCCGGCGCGGGAGTTTTCCACAGGCCGGGCGCGGACCGCCCCCTCAAGCTACGGTCGTTACCGAGAGTGTTCGTACCTCACGGGGAGGACCGTCATGGTCGTACAGGAAGTACAGCAGGGCCGGGGTGGACGGACGACCGTGCGCGCCGCCGACGCACCCGGGACGGTCGCCGCCGTCCGGGCCGCCCAGGAACTCGGCCTGCAACGGCGCGAGTTCGACCTCGCGGTGCAACTCGGCCGCATCCGGACCGTCGCGGGCGGCGACGGCGGACGGCGCCGGGTCGCCCGCGAAGAGCTCGACCGGTTGCGGGAGTCGAACCAGCGGGCCACCCCGCTCAAGGAGCGGCTGCGGACGGTCGGCACCGCCGAGGGTGCCGCGCTCCTGGGCATCAGCCGCTTCCGTTTCGCCGCGCTCGCCCGTGTCGGGTACCTCGGCCCGGTCGGGTTCCACCTCAACCGCTACCGCGCCGTCGTCTGGGTCTACCTCGTCGAGGAACTGACCGACCTCGTCGCCCGCCATCCCGAACTGCTCGTCGGCAACTACCCGAAGGCCCTGCGCGCCGCCCTCGATGCGGGCGAGGACCGTCGCCCCCGCAACTGGCGCAGCCGACGCCTCGGCCAGTTGCTCAACCGCACCGAGGACCCCTGGGAGCAGGCGGCGCTCTTCAGCTCCCTCCTGCCTCCGGACGAGACCGCCGCGTTGGTGCACGGTCCGCAGGAGGCGGAGCGTCTCGCCGGCCTCGGTGCGGGCCTCGTCGCGGCCGAACCCTCGTCGCCGGCGGCCCACGAAGCCACGCGGCGGCTCCTGGTCGCCGACGACCCGGACGAGATCGCGTGGATCAGGACGAACCTGGCCCTGACCCTGCGGGAAGCACGCGCCCGCTGCCCCCTGCCCCGTCCCGACCGGACACCCGTCGGGCCCGCACGGGCGGTCGGCCCTCTGCGCAGGCTCCCGCGCCGCGCCGACTGGCCGGTCGGGCGGGCGAGGATCCGCCACTGGATGGTCCGGGTGCTACGGGGAAACCCGCAGAACCGGGGGAGGGGCGAGGCAGCGGGGCCCATCCGATGAGGCAGACTGGCGTACGTGTCGTCTCCTCGCCGTGCCTGCCCGGTGTGCCGCCGTGACATCGCGGTCGTCGCCGCCCGCTTCGCCCGCCACGACCCGCCCGGTGCGCGGGGCTCGACCGAGCTGATCTCCTGCCCCGGGTCGCAGACCACCGCGCCCCTCGACCCGGCGGTGCAGCCGTCGCTCGACGGTTACGCCCCACCCGTGTTCCCTGGTCAGCTGCCGCTGTTCTGACCGTCCAGGTAGCTCCAGCGCCCGTCGTCCCGTACGAACCGGCTCAGCTCGTGCTGGCTGTCGCCCTGCCCGTCGTGGACGTAGTGCGCGCGGAACTCCACCGTCCCCGACTGGTGGAAGGCACTGCCGTCCGCGGTGGCGAGGATGTCCAGCCCCGTCCACCGCTGGCTGGGGTCCAGGTCGAGAGTGCTGGGCCGGGTGGTCGGATGCCATGTCCGGAGCAGGTAGTCGGCATCGAGGACCACGAACGCGCTGTAGCGCGATCTCATCAACCGCTCGGCGGTCGGCGCCGCGGCCTCCCCGCGGTGGAAACGGCCACAGCAGTCCCCGTAGGGCTGCGTGCGCCCGCAGGGGCAGGGCGCGGCGGAATCGAACTTCGCACGTGAACGAGGCGTCTTGGACATGCCCCCATCCTCCCCGACGCCCGCACTGGGCCCCGGCCGCACCCCTTCGGGCGCGTCCTGTGCACCGGGAGCCGCGGAACTCCCCGGGCCGGCCCGGCCGCGGTGCTCTCAGAGGCCGCCCCGCAGCTGTTCCCACTCCCGGCGTTCCCGCTTGGTCGGCCGTCCCGCGCCCCGCTCCCGTACACCGACGCCGAGCGCCTCCGGGCGCGGGCGCGGCGCGCTCCTGTCCACGTAGCATTCGGCGGCGGGCACGGCCCCGACCCGCTTGCGGACCAGTTGGGACACGACCACCACGCGCTCCCACCCCTCCTGCCGCACCCGCACCTCGTCACCGACGCGCACGGACTGCGCGGGCTTGGCCCGCTCCCCGTTGATCCGCACATGACCGGCTCTGCAGGCCGCAGCGGCCGTGGACCGTGTCTTCATCAGCCGCACGGACCAGATCCAGCTGTCGACCCGTACCGCTCCCGCATCCGAACCCATGCAGCCACCCTAATGCGCCCCGCGGACCGGGCGGCCTCGCCACCGGACGCCGTCCGCTCCGAACGAACGACGCGGGCCCGCACGTCCTCAGGCGGGGAGCCGGTTGGGGTGGGACATCCTGCGGGCCGCGCGGAGCAGCGCCTGGATCTGCGGACCCGCCTGGTCCATGCCGGTGACGGGGGTGGGAAACGCCAGCCGCACGTCGGTGTGCGTGCGCGGGTACTCCAGTCGCAGCGTGATGCCCAGCCGGTCCATCGCCAGCGGCATCGCCCGGGTCAGGTCCGCCGTCCGGGGGGTGCGGACCAGCCGCAGCAGCAGAGGGATCAACTCGGCGTGCGAGTCGAGGAGATGGGTCAGCATTCCCGCCTCGGACGCGGCCAGCGGATCCGGGGCGACCGCTTCCAGTTCGTCGAGGGTGACGTAGGCACGGCCGTCCGCGTCCTCGATGACCGCCTGCCCGAACTCCATGCAGGTGCTTTCGTCGGACTCCTCCGTCGCCCGGTAGGGGGCCGCGAGCAGTCCGGTGACGGTGACCCGTGCACGTACGCGGTCCCGCACCGGCGTGGGGGCGACGTCGGTGAACTCCAGCCGCACGGGGATGCGTTCGCTGCCCGGGGGCGGCGGGACGTCCGGGGTGGGGGCGTGGACGTGGATGCGGCTCATGACTCCCGCGCCGTCGAGCCGGCGCACCTCGGTGTGCAGGCCGTCGCTGACGACCGTCATCGAGTGCGCGGCGGCCAGGACGGTCCGGACGCGCTCGGCGACGGTCGGCTGCGGGGCGCGTGAGCGGGGCAGACGCATGCTGAATCTCCATGGGGGCGGGGCGGGCGTACCGGGTTCGGCGACTTAGGTAAGCCTAACCTAATGCACCGTCTCCCGGTAGGACCCGCCCGTCCCGTGTCTAGGCGAAGCGCGCGGTGTCGCCCGCCCCCTCGCGTACGATCTCCGCCTCACCGCTGGAGAAGTCGACGACCGTGGTCGGCACCGTCCCGCAGTCGCCCGAGTCGATCACCGCGTCCACCACGTGGTCCAGACGCTCCTTGATCTCCCAGCCCTGCGTCATCGGCTCCTCCTGATCGGGCAGGAGGAGCGTGCTGGACAGCAGTGGCTCACCCAGGTCGGCGAGCAGGGCCTGCGCGACGACGTGGTCCGGGATCCGCACGCCGACCGTCTTCTTCTTCGGGTGCAGCAACTGGCGGGGAACCTCCTTCGTCGCGGGAAGGATGAAGGTGTAACTGCCGGGCGTGGCGGCCTTGATGGCGCGGAACACCCTGTTGTCCAGCTGGACGAACTGACCCAGCTGCGCGAAGTCGTGGCACACCAGGGTGAAGTGGTGCCGGTCGTCGAGATTGCGGATGGAACGGATCCGGTTGATGCCGTCACGGTTGCCCAGCTGACAGCCCAGCGCGTAGCACGAGTCCGTCGGATACGCGACGAGCGCACCCGACCGGATGCTGTCGGCCACGCTCTTGAGGGTGCGCAGTTGGGGGTTTTCGGGGTGTACGTCAAAGTACTTGGCCATTTGCCGAGTCTAAGTGATCAGTGCCTCCGGACCCGGCCCCCGCACAAGCCCCGCTCGGCCACCACCAGCCTTCTGCCTGACCGCCAGTGAGCCGCAAGGGGCCGGCATCGGAATGCCTGTTCACCGGTTGCCGCACGTCCTGTCCGACGACCTGCATCCGGCGTGCGCCGCACCGCCCCCGCCCCACCCCCCGGTGCCGACAGTCGTCCGCACGGCGGGGACCGCGGTCCCCGCGCGTCACCATCCCCGGCGGACACACCGCCGAACGCCGCCGGGCACCGCCCCCGCCCTGCCTGCCGCCGCGGCACCCCCTAGGCTTCCCCGGCACGCGCACGCCTGCCGCCCCGACCGGGCCGTCCCGCCCGTTCTCCCCCTTCAGGAGCCCTCACCGTGTTCGACCGCGCACCGAGCCTTCCGTACCCCGACGGCCTCGACCCGGACGCATCTCCGGCCCCGCACGCCCTGCTCGCCCCCGTGCTCGGACTTCTGGGTACCTGGTCCGGGCGGGGGAGCGGTGAATACCCCACCCTCGCCGAGGACTTCACGTACGCCCAGGAGGTCGCCTTCAGCCACGACGGCCGCCCCTTCCTCCGGTACGAGGCCAGGGCCTGGCTCGTCGACGCCGACGGGGCCCCGCTGCGCCCCTCCGCCAGGGAGAGCGGCTGGTGGCGGCTTCAGCCCGACGGGCGGATCGAGGCCCTGATCACCCAGCCCACCGGCATCGCCGAGATCGCTGTCGGCCACGCCGCCGGGGGCACCGTCGACCTGGCCACTCGCGAGGTGGCCCTCGCGCCCACGGCCAAGCAGGTCGACGCCACCCGCCGCCGCTACACCCTCACCGACGACGGCAGCCTCGCCTTCCTCCACGATCTCGCCGCCGTAGGTCAGCCCTTGCAGCACCATCTCTCGGCGCAGCTGCACCGCCGGGACTGAGACGCCCTGCGTCCCCGGGCCAGTCCCCCCGGGCCGGGCGACACGCGGGACGGTGCAGGAGACATGGCCGACCGGTCATCACTTCGAGTGTCTTTGCGCCTGCTTCGGGCCCCGGGAGGGGAGCCTGGTCTGCGGAGCGGACGACGCCCCGGCGGAAGCCGCTCCCTTGCGCATCCGTACGAGTGAAGGACTCCGCACCATGCCCCACACCCCCAGCAAGCGCCTCGCCGTAGCCGTCGCGGCACTTGCCCTCGGTGGCAGCCTCACGGTCCCGGCCGCCACCGCCACCGCCACCGCCTCCACCGCCTCCACCGTCACCAGCGTGCGCCTCCAGGGCACCGCTCCCGCATGTGTGTCCCGCGATGTCATCAAGCAGAAGAAGCAAGTGGTCGTCACCAACCGCTGCGGCAAGACCATGCATCTGAAGGTGGTCATCAACAACGGGCCCGATCTCAAGTGCTGGACGTACCAGAACGGCGAGGGGTTCCTGTGGAAGTGGAAGCTCGGCTCGTACGGCAAGATCGTCACCTGCTGACCCCGGCCACCGAGTGACGACGGCGCCCGCCGACACGGAGACCCCGGTCGGCGGCCGCCGCTTTCCCCGTACGTCCCCGCCGGGCGTCGAGAGGGCGGGGAGGGCCGATCATGGATCCTGTTCGATCAGGCCCAGCGGAAGCACGGGCCCGGATCCCCGGGCCCCAGGAGGAACCACAGCAATGACAGCAACCTTCAAGACCGTCATGGACGTAAGCCCCGAGCACCTCGACCAGGCGAGCGCCGTCGACCGCGTGTTCCAGCAGGCGATCGCCCCGGCCACCGTCAACTTCGACTTCGGCCACATACGGGAGGCCGCCGCCGCGATCCCCGACAGCTCCCTCGTGAAACTGGTACGGGGTTGGGGACTCCAGGAGACCGCCCCGGTCGCGGTCATGGCGCTCTCCGTCAAGGAGGCGGTGCGCCAGGCACTGCCCGGCGAGTTCGCCGAGGCATCCTTCTGGGGCGCCGTCGAGCGGGAACTCGTCGGCGCGTTCACCGGGCTCGCCGCCCAGGAGGGGGCGCCGGGACTCTCGTACTACGAGGAGAGTCCCGAGCGCACCAGCTACTACCGCGATCTGTTCTTCGCCCTCCAGAGCGAGGAAACCGGAGACCACCTGTACGCGATCGCCCTCTGTGCCGACGTGAGCGTGGACCTGGACCGGACCGGCGTGGACGCGCTGCAACTCACCGACGTCGCCCCGTTCCGCATCCGGCTCAATGCCGTCGTCGTACGCCAGAAGCTCCGCCTCGCCGCCTGACGGTTCCCTGGCGCCCCGCGCACTTCGGCCGCCGTAACGCCCGGGGGCCGCCCGCAGTCACCGTGAGCCCCCTGGAGAGCCACACCGTCCCGCCGTCCCGGGCCGGTTCGGCCCACGGGTGCCGCCCGTTCCACCGCCTTCGCAGCCCGCGGACCGTCCGAGCCGTTCCCCACGGCCGCCGCCCGCCAGGGGGGCTACGCGTCACGCCGTGCGGGGGCCCGGCTTCACCGCCTCCGACACCTCGGCCAGCAGGGTCTCCACCTCCGCACCCCAATGGGAACTGATCACCAGGTCGCGGGCCGGGTCCACCCACAGCAGGTGGCTTCCGCCGTTGCCGCGCGCACAGCGACCGGTCACCGGCGCGGCCGGCCACACCGTCCCCCGGTCGTTCAGCCACCAGGACAGCCCGTAGTCGGACTTCACCCGGCACGGAGTCCACATCTCCTCGATCCACCGGACGGAGACGACCTGCCGGTCGCCCCAGCACCCGCCGCGCAGGCACAGCCATCCGATCCTGGCCAGGTCGAGCGCGCCGATCCACAGCCCGCCACCCCAGTGCGCCCCGCCCGACACCACCGGCAGCCGCACACCGTCGAGATCGACGAACGAGTCGCGGTAGCCGTGCCAGGACCAGTCGTCGGACGCCCCGATCGGAGCCATGATCCGCTCGCCCAGCAGCTCGGGCAGCGGACGGCGCACGAGCGCGGTCAACGCCAGGGCCGCGAGGTTGACCCGGACGTCGTGGTACGCCCACCCCTCACCCGGCGGACCGCCCACCGTCTCCGTGCCCTCCCGGCGGCTCTGCGCGTCGACGCCGACGGGCTTTCCCCACAGCTCGCCCTCCCACTGGCTCGTCTGGTCCAGCAGATGCCGCCACGTGATCTCCCGCCCGTGCCCGTCCGCGAGCTCCGGCAGGTCCACGGCGGCGGACACCGGTTCGTCCAGACGCAACAGCCCGTCGTCGTACGCGACCCCCGCCACCAGCGACAACACGCTCTTCGTCGCGCTGTACGCCATCTCCGCCCGCCCGGGGTCACCCCACGAGGCGATGACGCTGCCCCGCCGCACGACCACGCCGCTCGCCCCCTGTCCGTCCCGCAACGGCCCCAGCACCTCGCGGTGCGAGACGTCCGACACCTGGGCGGTGAGATACGCGGCCATGTCCCCGATCCCGGGCACCGGCCGCCCCGCCTGTTCGCGGACCGCACGCGCCAGGGCCTCCCCGTCCACGCCCTCCCAGGGATCGGCCGGCTCGGCCCCGTTCTCCAAAAACTCCGCCGCCTCGTGCACGACAAGCCCCCTCTGCGATCCTCCGACGAACACTGCGACGAACAGAGCTCAACTGCCGAGCAGCCTCGCGAGTTCGGTCCTCGACCGTACCCCCAGCGCGGCGAACACATTGCGCAGGTGGTGGTCCACCGTCCGCGGGCTCAGCGACAGCCGGACCGCCACCTCGCGATTGGTGGCGCCCTCGGCCACGTAGCGGGCGATGCGGTGCTGCTGCGGGGTCAGCCCGGCGAGCGTCGACCGCTCCGCGGCCGGCCGGGCGTCGACCGCTTCCCCCGCCGCCCGCAGCTCCCCGGCCGCACGCTCCGCCCAGCTCCGCGCCGAGCAGCGTTCGAAGCCGACCAGCGCGTCCCGCAGCGGGCCGCGGGCCTCCCGGGTACGACGCCGCCGACGCAGCCACTGCCCGTACAGCAACTGCGTGCGCGCCCGTTCGAAGTCACCGCCCGCACGGTCGTGGTGCACCAGCGCCTCCTCGTAGCGGGCGGCAGCCTCCTCCGGCGACGCCAGCAGAGCACGGCAGCGCGCCAGCAGGGCGGGGGCCTGCGGGTCGGCGGTGCGCCCGGTCCACAGGGCGAACTCCGCGACGGCAGCCGCCGCGCCGTCCGCCGCCGCGTTCGGCACGCCGTCGGGCCCGGCGCCCGCGCGTCCGGCGACCACGGTGGCCTCCACGTAGCACGGCACAGCCAGCATCCGGGTCGCGAAATGACCGCGCCGCGGCCCCGGCAGCACCAGCGGGGCGAGCCGGGCAGCCGCCTCGGCGGGCCGGCCACGGGCCAGCTCCGCCCTGGCGACCGCCCAGGTGGCGAGGGTCGCCGCCTGCTGGAGACCGTGCGGACCCGCCCCCTCCAGGGCCGCGTCGAAGTGCGCGGCGCACGCCGCACCGTCCCCCTCCACCGATGCGACCAGCGCCAGCACGGCGTGCAGGTGGGTGGCGGTGTTGGGCTGCCCGGTACGACGGGCCGCCTGCAGCCCCTCCTGCGCGTGGGCCCGCGCTCTGGCGTGCCGCCCGGCCCGCAGCTCCGCGTGCGCCAGGTGCTCCAGAACCTTCGGCAGCAGCACGTCCGGGCCCGCGGCACGCACGGCGGCGAGCGTCCTGGCACCCGTGCGGCACGCCGTGTCGATCTCACCGAGGACCAGCGCCGACACGACGGCGCGCAACAGCTCCGCAGGGTCCCCCGCGTCCTCGGCCGCCGCCAGATTCCGACGCAGCAGCGCATGCCCCTCGGCGGTGCGACCGGTGAGGACCGCACACATGCCGGAGCGGTACCGCAGGACGGCCGGATCATCGGCGGACGCCGGAATGCGCCGCAGCGCTTCCAGGTACGCAGGGACGTCCCCGCTGGCCCAGGCGGCCTCGGCCGCGCCGAGCAGAGCCTCTTGGGCGCGGCGCGGATCGTACGGGGCGAGCAGCGCGGCCGCACCGAGCAGAGCCTCACGGGCGTCCGCGGCGGGACCGTCGCGCAGCAGGAGCAGTCCGCGTACGCACAGTGCCCCGCCCTGCCCGGCGCGAGGCCCCGGGCGGGCCAGCAGGGCGCGGGCCCGGCCCGCGTCGCCCGCGAGCCGGGACTGCTCGGCGGCCTCGGCGAAGCGGGCGGCGCGCAGTGTGTCGTCGGCGGTGAGGCCCGCGGCACGGGCGAGCGCGGCAGACCGCTCGGCGTGCGGGCGCGGCGCGACCGCGCCCGCCGCCAACTGCCCGGCGAGCGCCGCGTCGTGGCCGGAGGCCGCGCAGGCCAGCTGGACCAGCCGCGGCAGGGACGCCGTGCCGGGCCCCGGCAACAGCGCGGCCAGCAGCTCGTGCACCGCCCGGCGCCGGGCCGGGGAGGCCCGGTGCAGCACCGCGCGGCGCAGCAGCGGATGACGGAAGTGCACCCGGTCCCCGGCGAGCTGGAGGGCCCCGGCGCTCGCCCCGGGGTCGAGCAGGACGCGCTCCGGCAGTGCGGGGCCGAGCCCGGCACGCGCCGCCGCCCCGAGCACCAGCGCCACGTCCGCTCCCGCGCCGTCCGGCTCGTGCGCCGCGGCGGCCGCGGCCAGCAGGAGCAACGTCCACACGTGCGGCGACAGGCCGTCCAGGAGCGCCGCATGGGCCCGCAGCACGCCTTCGCCCCCCGGCAGCGGATGCGGGAGGGCGGTGCGTCCGGCCAACTGGCCGGGGGAGAGACGGGCGGTGAGCCCGGCCAACAGAAGCGGATTGCCCGCGGCCGCCCGCAGCAACTCGCCCCGCACCACCGGATCCACACCGTGCGCCGCCTCGGTGAGCCGGTCCAGCAGCGCGGACGCCGCACCGTCGTCGAGGGGGCCGGGGCGCACGACGGGCAGCCCGCCGAAGTCCGTCTCGTCCACGGTGCTGAGCAGCACGGCGACCGGGCTGCCCGCTCCCAGCCGCCGGGCCGCGAAGCCCAGAGCCGCACGCGAGTCGCGGTCCCAGTGGTGGGCGTCGTCGACACACACCAGCAGGGGCCGCTCGGAGCCGAGTGCACGCAGGAATTCGAGCAGTGCGCCCGGCGGGACGCCCGAGCGCAGCACCCGGTCGGCCGGCACCGGAAGCGGCCTCGGCGCGGCACAGAGCAGGGCGTGCAGTCCGCTGTGCGGGAGCCGCCGCTCGGAGGGTGCGGCGGTGACGTGCAGGGCCGCGCCCCCCGGGAGCTCCGCGTGGTCGGCGAGGGCCCGACCCAGGAGCGCCGTGCGGCCCTGCCCCGGCGGGGCGGACACGACGAGCGCGCCGCCGTGGCCGTCCCGCAGCCGCCCCAGCAGGCCGTCCAGGACGGCGAGTTCGCCACTGCGCCCGTACAGCCGCAGTGGGTGGCGCACGGTCGTGGAAGAGATCACACGGTCACGTTACTTCCGCGTAAACAACCGCGGAAGACTCGCGTCCGGCTGCCGGGCAGGGTGTGGGCCACGGTCCCAACGCACGCCGGTCCCGGCTGTGCAGCGGCACAGCCGGGACCGGTGAGGCCGGCCTTCAGGGCGTCACGAGGTGTGCGGGCAGTTGCCCCGGTACTCGGCGATCGTCAGACTCGGCTGCGGCAGCGGGCACAGGAACTGCTCGTAGCGGGTGTCGTTGTCGATGAACCGCTTCAGCCACGAAAGGCTGTACTTGGCGATGGTGGTGTTGGACGTGTTCGGCGTGAAGTGCGAGGCGTTGCGCAACTCCAGGTACGCCTTGTCCAGCGAACCGGGCAGCGAACGGTAGAAGGGCTCCGAGTGCGAGGACACCGGCGCGATCGAGTCGCCGTCCGCACCGACGATCAGCGTGGGCGTACGCAGCTCGGGCCACGTCTTGTCGGTGTTCCACCCGGTCAGCGGGATCGCCGCCTTGAGCGACGTACGGCTCTTCGCGGCCTCCAGCGAGCCGCCGCCGCCCATGGAGTGACCCATCACGCCCAGCCGGGAGGCGTCGACCCGGCCGCGCACCGAGCTTCGGGTGGTCAGGTAGTCGAGCGCGGCGAGGAGTTGACGGCCGCGGCTGGTGGGCTGGTCGGACGTGGTGTTGGTGTCGATGGTGAAGACGACGAAACCCTGCGAGGCGAGGCGCGGACCGAGCCAGGCGATGGACGACTGGGTCGCGGTGAAACCCGGTGAGACGGCGACCGCGCCGAAGGTGCCCGCCGTGGTGGACGTCGGGTAGTAGATGGTCCCGCCGCCGAACCCGCTGACGCTCAGCGAGGACACCGACGTCTGCGAGGTGGCGAAGGAGCCGCGGCTCGCCTCGATGCTGGACTGCGTCGGGGCCGGGCCCCGCTCGTACGGATTTTCCGCGGCCTGCGCGCCGGGGACCGTCGCCGCCACCAGGCCGGCGGTGGCCAGGGCGGCGGCACACATGCCCTTGAGGGTGTGGGAACGGCTCAGGGTCCTGCGGTGGCGGCGCGGGGAGGTGCCGTCGGCGAGGAGGAGCTGCTGCACGAGGGGGGTCCTCTCATCGTGGCGGCCCCACGACCGGATGGGGATCGGAGCACGTCGTCGCCGAGGCTCCGGGTGTCCGGGGGAGGCCGCCGTTCTTCACTGGCAGTCGCCACTGTGGCGGCGCCGCCGCACCGCGCACATCGGCGATATCACCGGTCCGACCGCACGGCAGTCCACGGGGTTCCCGCGGACGGGGGCGGACCGACGGCAGAGGCCCCCGCCCCGGCAGCACTCCGGGACGGGGGCCTCCGGCCCGTACTGCACCTGGGTGCCGCTCGTCCTCAGAGCGCCGGGTGCGCGTTCTTCAGCAGCTCCTGGAACTGGGCGGAGAACCAGTGCCCGGAGATCGGCGCGTCGGGCAGGGCGCCGGACATGCTGTTCCCGTTGCGGGGGTTGCCCGTGTAGGTCGGGTCGCACATCCGGTCGAAGCCCTTGCCCTCGGGGTTCGGGATCGCCTTGCTCGAACCGTCGGACTCGCCCGGCGGCTTGACCCAGACGTAGGCGTCGATGCCCGCGGCGGGCGCCGTCCTCGGGCGTTCACCGAGACCCGCCCCGGACTGGTTGCACCAGTTGCCGAGGTGGATGCGGCGGTCGTAGCGCCCGCCGTTCACGAACGCGTCGACACTCGTCCGCGGCCCGGGTCCGGCCGGCCTCGCCGCACCGCCCCAGCCGTTGCGGGAGGTGTCGATGAGCATGCCGAGGCCGGAGTCGAAGCCGAGCGAGACGAGCTTGGCGCGCATGGCCTGGGCGTAGCTCAGCTCGTCGGTGTAGCGGTTCCAGTCCACCCACTTCGACTGCCGTACGGAGGTCCCGTTGACGTTGTCGTCGATGGTGAAGTGATCCTCCTTCAAGGCGCTGTAGTTGGCGGTGTTGACGATGAAACCGTGCACGTCGGCGAGGGTCGCGCCCTCGGTGGTGGCAGCTTCCTTGAACATCTCGGCGGAAGCGGAGAAGTTGTCGTCCCAGCCCAGCCAGCCGTGGTGGCCGGCGTCGACGTAGTTGTAGACGTTGGGGGCGTCGCCCAGTTTGTTCAGGGCGTAACCGACGCCCTTCTGGTAGTTGCCGTTGGCCTTCATCACGTCACAGGCGGGAGTCGCCGTGGGGCGCGGAGTGACGTTGGTGACGAGGTTGGGCAGGGAGTCGATCTCCACCGTGGTGACGATCCGCAGTCCGGCGTACTTGGGGTCCGCGAGGATCGCGGCGATGGGGTCGATGTACTCGCTCTTGTACCGGCCGATCTCGGTGGGACCCAGCTCGCCGTTGGAGGCGAGCGCCGCGCAGTCGCGGCCCGGCAGGTTGTAGATGACCAGCTGGACGGCGAGCTCTCCGCTGCCCTTCTGCCGCAGCGCCTCGTCCAGGTGGGCGCGCAGGCCCATGGAGGTGCTGCTGCCCTCGATGGCGGCGGTCCGGTCCAGCCAGACGGCGGTCGGCTGCCGGGAAACCGCCGCGCCCCCCGGTTCGGCCGCCGCCTTGGCGGACCACTCCGGGTTCACGTACACCTTGGCTCCGGCGTACGGGTTGTCGACCCGGTCACCGGGCGGATCCGTGGGGTCAGGTCCGGGTCCGGGATCCGTACCGCCGTTGCACGTCACACCGTTGAGTGTGAAGGCGGTGGGTACGGCGTTCTCCCCGGTGACACTGGCGTTGAAGCCGAACGACGCCGAACCGCCGGTGCCCAGGCTTCCGTTGTACGACACGTTCTTCGCGGTGACCGCGGCACCGGTCTGCGTGAGGGCCGCGTTCCAGCCCTGCGTGACCCTCTGATTCCCGGCGTAGACCCACTCCAGGGTCCAACTGCTCACCGGATCACCGGTGTTGGTGACGGTCACATTGGCGCCGAAGCCACCGTTCCACTGACCTTGCACCGCGTAGTCGACGGTGCAGCCGGGTGCCGCGGCGCCCGCGGAGCCGGTCGCCGCAGCGGTGATGCCTGCGGCCATGAACAGAGCGCAGGCCGCCGCAAGGCCCGTACGGGTGCGGGAGGCGAGGGGCGAAGGCCGTAACGGCTTCGGGGAGGAGGAGACGGTGGGGGTGGCGCTGGAATGCACGGGGTGATGCATGAGCGACTCCAGACAACTGAGGTGCTCCTGACAGAGCACCTAGCGAAGGGGGACCGCTCCCACTGGTGAGGCAGACCGTAGCGCCAACCGGCGACAAGTAACAGACGTGTCGCGAACTTTCACTGTCGAATATCTTCGACTCTTCACCCTCCTTGACCCGTCAACGCGGACCACTTCACAGTGGGAGCGCTCCCACTGGTGCAAGGCTTGAACGTACGAACCGACACGGTTCAGGACGCCCGGCCCCCGGGCGTCCTGAACCGGTGGAACTCCGCACGCCGGATCCCTACAGCTCCACCTTCAGCTCCCGCAGTCCCCGCATGACGAAATCGGGTTTGCGCTCCGGTTCCTGCGCCAGCCGCAGACCCGGTGCCTGCACGAGCAACGCACGCATCGACGAGGCCAGTTCGAGACGGGCCAGAGGTGCGCCGATGCAGTAGTGGATGCCGGCGCTGAAGGAAAGGTGAGGATTCTCCGACCTGCTCAGGTCCAGCCGCTCCGGCCGCGCGAAGACCGCGGGATCGTGGTTGGCGGAGCCGAAGAGCAGCGCGACCTCCGCGCCCCGCCCGATCGTCACCCCGTCGATCTCGATGTCGTCGAGCACCCAGCGTTCGAACAGCTGGAGCGGGGTGTCGTACCGCATCAGCTCCTCCACCGCGGTGGGCAGCAACCCTTCCGGATCGGCCCGCAGCGCTGCCAGTTGGCCCGGATGGCGAAAGAGCGCGTACCAGCCGTTGGTGGTCGCGTTCACCGTCGCTTCGTGACCGGCGTTCAACAGCAGTACGCAGGTGGAGATCACCTCCTGCTCACTGAGCCGCTCGCCGTCCTCGTGCGCGGCGATCAGCCCGGACAGCAGATCGCCACCCGGATCGCCGCGCCGCACGGCGATCAACTCCCGCAGGTAAGCGGAGAACTCGACCGACGCGCGGACTGCCCGCCGTGCTGTCTCCGGCGACGGATTCAGTTCGTACATGCCGCAGATGTCCGCGGACCACGGCCGCAGCAACGCCCGGTCGGACTCCGGAATGCCCAGCATGTGCGCGATCACGGCCACCGGCAGAGGCTCCGCGACAGCGGCGAGCAGATCACCACCCCCCTCCGTCACCAGCCCGCGTACCAGCTCGGAAGCCAATTCATGGACGAAAGGCTCCAGTTGGGAAACCGTCCGCGGGGTGAAGGCCTTCGAGACCAGGCGGCGGATCCGCGTGTGGTCCGGCGGCTCCAGGTCGAGCATCCCGTGGTCGTTGAGCACGTGGAACGGCTCGTGCTCGGCGGGCGGCGCCGCCCGCCCGAACTCCTCGTGCGTGAAACGGTGCCGGTACGAGCGCCCGAGACGTCGATCGCGCAGCAACGCCGACACGTCGGCATGGTGGGGCACCAACCACTGCCGCGTCGGCTCGAACCAGTGCACCCGGCCCCGGTCGCGCAACTCGGCATAGGCAGGGCAGGGATCGGCCAGGAACTCCGCAGACCACGGGTCGAAAACATCATCCATGAGCGGACGCTAACCCTCGGACCTCTGCCCGGACCAGACCTGGCCGAACGCGGGCCTGTCACCCACCGCCGCCATGGCACCGTCACCACGAACACTGCGCAGACCACCGACCAGCAACACTCACCGTCACGAGGTTGCTGCTCCTCGGAGCCGGTACGGGCAGGGCTCGTTCCCCCGACGCGCACCGGGCGGCCGTGCAAGAGGAGGGGCGGGCACTGCGGGTCCCGGCCGGCGCCACCGGGGCGCTGAGACCGTCTGCATGCCCGGGACCCGCTGATGACCGTCCGCACACCCGGGATCCCGGTGCTGACCGTTCGCACGCCCTGATCCTGCTGATGACCGTCCGCACGCCCGGGACCCGGGCGCCGGGAGCGCCACCTCAGGCGATGCGGAGACCGGACCCCAAGCGGACGGCCTGGAGGGCGACATAGAGTTCCGCCGAGGACTCGGCGTCGGCGGTGCGCCGCCCGGTCAGTTCTGCGATCCGGTTGAGGCGGTACAGGACTGTGTTGCGATGGCAGTGCAGACGCTCCGCCGCCCTCGCGGTGGAACCGCCGCTGGCGAACCAGGTGTGCAGGGTCTCCAGTAGCGTGGTCTGCTCCGTCTCGGGCAACGCGCGCAGCGGACCCAGAACGGTCTGGGCCACCTCCGCCGCGGTGTCCGGCGAGGCCGCGGCGAGGATCGCGACCGGCGAACTGCCGTACAGATGAGCCCCGTTGGCATCGAGCGGCAGGCACTGGACCGCCAGTTGCGCCTCGCGCCACGCCGTCGGGGCGTTGATGGGGGCGCTGAAGGGGCGGCTGACACCCAGTCGGCAGCGCGCGGGGCGCGTGAGCTGGTCGATGGCGGTCTCCACCATCCGCGCGTGGGGGAGCGCCATCAGCCCCACCAGGGCGCCGATCTGCGCGATCCACTCGGAGCCGATGCCGACGGCCCGGAGCCCGTCCCGCACGGGAAGCAGCGAGTCCTCGCTGTCCTGGGTCTCGGCGCACACCACGAGGAAAGGTCCCTTGCGGTCGAGTTTGAGGACCCGTGCGATGTCCCATGCGCCGGCGCTCGTTCCGGCCCGGCCGTCGAGCAGCGTTGCCAGCATCACCCGCCGCGCGCCGGTGTCGCGTCGGGCTCTGATCTCCACCGCGGTCCTGTACGCCTCCGCGGCCGCACTCGAGTACTCGTCGATCGCCATCCAGAGGTCGGACACCTTGGGCAGCAACTCGCTCGCGCACTCCTCTTCCGAGGTCAGCACGAGCAGTCGGTCCCAGATGAACCGTCCGGCCATCCGGTAGGCGTGCAGCAGCGCGGCCAGCGGGATGCCCTGCTCGGCCTTCAGCCGACCGGCCGCACGCGGGGCGTCGAGCGTGCTGGGTCCGCCCTTCAGCGCCGTGAGCAGAGTCTGGAGATTGTCCCGGACCACCGTGTGCAGCCGCTCCCGGTCCAGCACCGCGCCCTCGGCGTAGGAGTTCTCGCTGTCCACGATCTCACCGGTCAGCTCGTCCGCGAGCGAATCCACATCGACCAGCAATCGGCCGACCAGTGACGCGACACGCTCGCCGAATCCCCACTCTGCTGTCACGCGCCGATTCTAGATCCCGTCGCGTGTGCGTGGGCACAAAGGAAGAGGGCTTTTTCCGGTCTCCTGCCCATGGCCGGAACAGCCGTGGAGGGATGAAATCGCAAACGGCCGAGGGGGCACCGCCGTTCCTCGAATGCGGCGGTCGCACGGCCGGGGCGGACTGAAGGAGAGCGGATGAACACCTATGACTACGTCATCGTCGGAGCCGGGTCGGCAGGGTGCGTGCTGGCGGCGCGGCTCTCCGAGAACCCGGACGTCCGTGTGGCACTGATCGAGGCGGGCGGCCCGGACACCGCCCAGGAGATCCATGTTCCCGCCGCCTTCGGCACGCTGTTCAAGAGCGAGGTCGACTGGGATCTCGACACCGAACCCGAGCCGGGACTCGGCGGCCGCCGCGCCTACCTGCCCCGGGGCAGGGTCTTCGGCGGGTCCAGCTCGATGAACGCGATGATCTACATACGCGGCAATCCTGCCGACTACGACGGCTGGGCCGCGGCCGGTGCCACCGGCTGGTCCTACGACGAGGTACTGCCGTACTTCCGGCGTTCCGAGGACAACGAGCGCGGGGAAGACGCCTACCACGGAGTGGGAGGGCCCCTTCGCGTGAGCGAGGGCCGGTCCCGTCATCCGTTGGCCGCCGCCTTCGTCGAAGCCGCGGTGCGGGTCGGGCACAAGCGCAACGAAGACTTCAACGGTGAGTCCCAACTGGGTGTCGGCACGTATCAGTTGACCCAGCGTGAGGGGATGCGCTGCAGCACGGCCGTGGCCTACCTCCACCCCGCGCTGCATCGGGAGAACCTCACGGTGCTGCCGACGACCCGGGCTCATCGGGTGCGGGTCGAGCACGGCCGGGCCACCGCGGTCGAGGTGGAGCGCGCCGGCGCCGTCGAGCTGGTCCGCGCCGAGCGGGAGGTGATCCTCTCCGCAGGCGTCTACGAGTCGCCGAAACTGCTGATGCTGTCCGGTATCGGACCGGCCGCCGCGCTGGCACGCTTCGGCATCGACGTGGTGGCGGACCTCCCCGTCGGCCGGGGACTGCAGGACCACTACATGGCGCTGCTGAACTTCCGGACACACGTCGAGTCGTTGCTGACCGCGGCGGCACCGGAGAACGCAGCCCTCCTCCACAGCGCGGGCCGCGGACCTCTGACTTCCAACATCGGCGAGGCGGGCGGGTTCTTCCGCAGCCGTGAGGACGTCGCGCTGCCTGACGGACAACTCCACATGGCCCCGGTGCTGTTCCACCAGGAAGGGCTCGGCCCCGTCGCCGAGCACGGGTTCGCGGTCGGCCCCTGCGTGCTCGCTCCGACCAGCCGCGGCCAGGTGACGCTGCGCTCGCCGCGGCCGGACGCCGCACCACGGATCCTGCACAACTACCTGACGACGGCCGAGGACCGCGACTGCATGGTCGAGGGGATCCGGATCGCCCTGGACATCACCGCGCAGGCCCCGCTGGCCGACATGATCACCGGACAGTTCGACGTTCCCGAGTCGGACTCCGGGCCCGACGTGCTCGCCTGGGCGCAGCGGTCCGGGATGACGCTGTTCCACCCGACCTCGACCTGCGCCATCGGGCCCGTGGTCGATCCGGATCTGCGAGTCCTGGGAGTGGAGGGGTTGCGCGTCGTCGACGCTTCGGTGTTCCCCTCGGTCCCCCGGGGCAACAGCAACGCCCCCACGGTCATGGTCGCGGAGAAGGCCGCCGACCTCGTCAAGGAGGCCGTGCGATGACCACGTCGGCGCCGTCCGCGAGTCAGGAGGCGCAGGTCGATCAAGCCCTCGCCGAACTCGTGCGGGGCGAAGCCGCCTGGGCGGCGTGCGACCTTCCGCGACGCGGGCGGCTGCTGGAGCAGGTGCGTGCCGCCACCGCCGCACAGGGCGAGGCATGGGTGCGCGCGGCGGCAGCGTACAAGCGCCTGCCCGACCGAAGCCCCTTGCTCGGCGAGGAGTGGATCTCCGGCCCGTACCCCGTGCTGACGGGTACGACCGCGCTCGCGGCGAGCGTGCGGGCGCTGGCTGCGGGGCGCAGTCCGGTCGAGGGTTTCCCCCTCGCGCGGGCGCCGGGCGGACGCGTCGCGGTGCGGGTGCTGCCGCACGGGGTCCACGACCGGCTGCTGCTGAGTGGGTTCGGCGCCGAGGTGTGGATGCCACCGGGGGTGACTGCCCGGCGGGTGCGCGAGCAGGCCGGGCTCTCCCTGCGCCGGCCCGAGCGCACGGCGGGGGTGGGCGTGGTCCTCGGCGCCGGCAACATCACCTCCATCCCGGTGCTGGACGTGCTGTACGAGCTGTATGCCCACAACCGCGTGGTCGCCCTCAAGCTCAACCCGCTCATCGACGGCCTGTTCGACGTGTTCAGCGCGGTGCTGGCCCCGCTGATCGACGTGGGAGCGGTGCGGATCCTGACCGGCGGTGCGGATGTCGGGACCCTGCTGGTCCACCACCCGGCCGTCGGGCACGTGCACATGACCGGCAGCGCGGCCACGCACGACACGATCGTCTTCGGTACCGGCGCCGAGGCCGCCCGCCGCAGGAGGAACGGGACGCCGCTGCTGACGAAGCCCGTCACGAGCGAACTGGGAGGCGTCTCGCCGACCCTCGTGCTCCCCGGCGCCTGGTCCGAGGCGGACCTGCGCTTCCAGGCCATGCACGTGGCCACTCAGCGGCTCCACAACGGCGGATACAACTGCGTGGCGGCCCAGCTCGTGGTCATCGGCTCCGACTGGCCCCAGAAGGAACGCTTCCTCACCCACCTGCGTGCGGCCCTGGCCCACGCCCCGGCCCGGCCCGCCTACTACCCGGGCAGCGACGACCGGGTGAAGCAGGTCCTCGACGCCTGTCCGAACGCCCGGGTTCTCAACGAACGCGTCCTGGTCGAGGGTGTCGACCCGCGCGATCCGGGACCGCTCTTGACCACCGAGTCCTTCGCACCCGTGCTCGGCGTCGTCGAACTGCCGGGTGACGCGCGGGAGTTCCTCGACACCGCCGTGCGTGCGGCCAACGAGAGGTTCGCCGGCACGCTCGGCGTGAACCTCATCGCTCACCCGCGCACCCTCGCCGGCCTCGGTCCCGCGCTGGATGCGGCGATCGCCGAGCTGCGGTACGGCACGGTCGCGGTGAACGCCTGGACCGGCGTCGGCTACCTGACGGCGAACGCCTCGTGGGGCGCCTTCCCCGGGCACTCGGTGTACGACGTGCAGAGCGGGATCGGGGTCGTGCACAACGCGCTCCTGCTCGACGGCCCCGAACGGACCGTCGTGCGCGGACCGTTCCGGCCGGCTCCCCGCTCCCTCCTGCACGGGGAGTTCTCCTTGTCCCCGAAGCCCCCGTGGTTCGTCGACAACCGGACCGCCGCGAGCACCGGACGTCTGCTCGCCGACTTCGCCGCCGGCCCCCGCTGGTCGGCGCTGCCCAGAATCTTCGCCTCCGCGCTGCGCGGCTGAGCCCGCGCTGCGGGTCGCGCCAGGGAACACCCGGCCCGTCCTCGGCCCGGACCGTGACCCTAAGGTCCGGGCCGGTTTCGTTCGGTAGTCGTGTGGCGCGCGTCACCTCTGCGACCCTCGTTCGCCACGGTTGTCACGCGCATATGCGCGTCGCCGCCCGCCGGGGACAGAACGAAACCTCTTCAATCACGCAATTAAAGACAAGAAGCGTAAAAAGCATCTTGTATATTATACCGGAATCCAGAATTGGCCATTCTTATTCATGGGGAATTCCTCTGAAGATTTGGAGACTTGCGGGTAGGTCTAGCAATTGAACACCCGAGCGATTTAGGATCGCCCGGGCGGTCCGGCGAAGGGGTCATGTCGGTGGGAGGAGTGTCGGTCGCGCGGAAAGGGCCGTCACCCCCCGCGTCGGCCTGGCGATGTTGCCTCGATCGCCGCCCATGACGGCAGCTCGCGCCCGGTGCTTCCTGCGGGTGCGGACGGTTCGGAGTCGATGTCGGAGACAGGCGATGGACCGCCGGGGGCCCGGCCCGAGTAGCTCGACGGGGGAGAAGATGGAAGGGCGACAGGGCGGCGTGTCGCGGGAGGCTCCGAGTTCCACCGGTTCGGAATCCGTCGTTCCGATGTCCATGAGCGACATTCTGTACCTCATCAATTCCTCGGGATCCGACGTGTTGCCTTTCGAGATCCTCCAGACACTCGACGACGCACGGATCGCGTTCTTACGAGGCAACATTCACGACGCGCTGGCCGCGGTCGACCAGACGCTCGACACACTGGACAGATCCAGGCCCGGATACCGGGACGTGATCGCGTTCCGGCTGTTCATGGGCTCGGTGATCGGCGCGGACTGGAAGCGATGGATGGCCGAAGCGGCCGAGGCGACGCACACCGAGGCGGACGCGCTCACAGTTGCCGCTCTCTGCGTCGAGTCGAACGAGCACTGGCATTCCGGCCGCCTGCTTCAGGGACTTTCACTGAACCGGATCGCCGTCAAGCACTCCCGCGACCTGACCCCCCTGTGGCGCGTCTACGCCTACATGCTTTTCGCCAAGAAGCTCAGCGACATCCACATCCCCCTCCACGCGCACCGTGTGGTGCGCGACCTGGACACTCTCATCGACAGCACCGGACTCCACGTGTTCGGGTCCCTGCCCCAGGCGCTGCGCTCGGTGCTGCACCTCCAGGCAGGACGGTTCGACCAGGCGATCGAGGCGGCCTCCCAGGCCGTGCGCGTCAGCGACGAGTACAACTCGGCCATCAGCGTGAAGCTCGCCCTCTCGGTCGCGGCCACCGCCCACCTGGCACGCGGCGACCGGGGCCGGGCCGTCGAGGCCCTGGAGACATTCCACGCGAAGGTCGGTCACTACGCCCTGCCCGACTCCCTCGCGCGCGCCGCCTTCGCGGAGACGGCCCTCGCCGCCGAGCAGGAGGGGCCGCAGGCGGCCGCCGAGCAGATACGCGCCAAGTGGCACCTGCTCAACACCGGCTCGGCGAGCTTCATCGAGGACCCTGGACGGCCGGCATGGCTGGTCGACATCGCGCGCCGGGCCAAGGACACCGCCCTTGCCGAACGCTGTCTGCGGGCCATAGAACGGCTGGCGGACAACAACCGCGGGTTCACCCTGCTGGAGAGCGCCGCGCAGAGCGCGCGGGCCGCATCGGTGGGCGAGAAGCCCGAACTGACGTCGATCCTGGGATTGCGAGGTGGCCGCCCGTCCGGTGCCGCGGCGCCGCACCGCCCCTCCCCCCTGGAAGCCCTCGATCCGGACCTGCTCGACGCGTCCCCGCCGCGCGCCCTGCGGCCCACCGAACCCGAAGTCCCCGCGCGGCCACCGGCCGCGGCGGACGACAGCTGCCGCACCGCAGCGGCGGGAACCGCCGCCCCCGCGTCCCTTCAGCCGAAGCCCATCGCCCCTTTGAGTCTCAGGGAGAGCGAGATCGCCCGGCTCGTGGGCCAGGGCATGACGAACCAGCAGGTCGCACGGCAGCTCGCCCTCTCCCCGCACACCGTGAACTTCCACCTCCGCAACATCTTCCGCAAGCTCTCGATCTCCACGCGCGTCAAACTCGGACCGATCGTCGCGCAGTTCGACCGACCACCGGACTCCTGACCGCCGGTGTGCCGTCAGCTCCGCTCGACGCCCACCGCACGGCGCAGCACCCGCGCCGTCCCGGCCGGGTCGAGGAGGTCGATGCCCTCCAGGTCGCACAGCACGTCGTCCGCACCACCGACTGCCCGGAACTTCTCGCGCACGAGGGACCGGTGATCCCGGCGCGTCGCCGGACCCGCAGAACCGATGAACGCCTCGCACTCCTCGGTCACGACCGTGCCGTCGGCCAGTTCGACGGCAACCCTGGCGCCGATGGCCATCGTGGCGTTCTCCAGCGTCTCCTCCCGCGCGCCCAGCCCGGCCAGGATGCGCGGGACGTCCTCACCGCCCCAGGTGTGCAGTTCGGGCCAGTCCAGAGCGCGGTCGCCGGCCTGTCGCAGGGCCTCGCCGAGCGGGGACGTCGCCCGCACCATCCGTTCCGACAGCAGCATGTCGTGCTCGACCGTGACCTTGTCCGCCAGAGACCAGCGGGCCGCCTCGCCGATCGCGCGGGGGGTGAGGTCCCGCACTCCGAAGGTCCCCGTCGAGAGCAGCGTGGCGACGCCGTAACCGATCGACAGGGTCGCGGCGGACACGCCGGTGTCGGGGCCGTGCAGGTCCCGGGCGACTTTCCGTTCCATCTGCCAGGTGAGCAGCGAACCGTGGACGACAACGCGCCGGACGTGGGACGCGTCGACTGCGCCGAGGCGCCGGTGGAGGCGTTCGGCGCAGTCGAACGCGGCGTGCAGGTAGGCGCTCCCCGGGAAACGCTTGTACGTCAGGGTGTCCGTGTGCCAGCGGCGCCCCAGACCGTCGGTCACCGCGTCCGGCAGGGGCACGGCCGACAACTGTGCCAACAGCCCCTCGGGGTCTTCGAGAATCGTGTCCGGCCCCGCCAGCCCGTGCGCCGCGGCGTCGCACGCGTCGAGCGCCAGGCGGATCGGCGCCGCCGCGCCGAGGGCCTTGACGTCGCTGGTGACGACAGCGTGGTGAAGGGGGACGGCCAGGATTCCGAACGCCATGCCCAGTCCCGCCGTCCACTCCCGCTCGGATGCGCGGCGGGCGTGCAGCCGGGCGACCGCCGCGCTCGCCAGGTGGCAGTGCGTGTTCGTCTGGCCGCGGAAGAAGGGGCTGAGGATCGTGGCGGCCGAAACGCGTGCCGCGCACTCGTTCGCGACGACGATCGTGGTAAGCAACGACCCGCCGTCGAGGCCGCCCCGTACCGCCTCCGCGATCGCGACGTTCACCGCGCCGGCGGACACGTGCCCCGAGTAGGCCACCTCGTCGAAGTCGAGGGCCGTCGCCAAGGCCGCCAGGACGTAGGCGGACCGCCCGGCGTCGGACTGGAGCGGAGGGCCGAAAGCGTTGACGATCTTCGCGCCGACCGGGTGGTCCAGCGAACCGCGCACGGCCGCGAGGTTCGAGACGAGCTGACTGCGCGCCAGCGCCCGGGTGTGCGGGGGGATGTCCTCGTACGTCACTGTCCGGGCCCAGGCGGCCAGTCGGGTGGTCAGGCTCGCCCCCGGATCGTCTTCGGGCGCAGCCGGCGCGGCGGTGCCCGTTCTCGTGGACGTCATGTGTGCGTTCCCCCCTCCGGCGGCGGCACGGAGAGCGCCCGCGCCGTGCCGCTCGCGAAACCGGTCCGTTCCTCCAGCGCGCGGTAGTCGCGCTCGTGCCACAGCAGCGGTCGCCCGTCGCCGACGTGCACGGCGGTCAGCCGTCCGTACACGACGACGTGATCGCCGACCTCGTCGAGGGAGTACACGTCGCACCAGCCGATCGTCAGCGTCCCCGCGATGACCGGGGCGCCGCGGACCAGCCGGACCTCGTGGCCCAGGTCCTCGAACCGTGAACCGTCGCTGGGCGGGCGGGCGAACCGGTCCGACAGGTACGGCTGGTCCTCGGCCAGAAGATGGACGGCGAAGCGCCCGGCGTGCCGGATCGCGGCCACCGTGCGCGACCCGGCGGAGACGCAGCACAGCACGATCGGCGGGTCCAGCGACACACTCGTCAGGGTGCTCACGGTCGTCCCCGACCACCCGGAGTCGCCGCACGCCGTCACGACGGCCACGCCGGCCGTGAGCTTGCGGAAGTACGCGCGGCACGACGCATCGCTCGGCGCCGCCTCCGCCGTCCGCAGGGAACCGACACCCCGCACGGGTCAGCCCTCCCTGAACCACGGCGACGCGTCCGCCGCCGCCAGCACGGTCAGCGCCGAGGGGACGACGCGGATGTCGTAGGAGGAGGTACGCCGCGGCATGACCTCGCCGTCGTGCTCGAACAGCAGCGCCTGCCCGCTGGTGTCCGCGATGCCGATCCGCTCCCCGCGCCCCCACAGGATGCCGGGGACGTCGTGCACGTCGCCCTCGACGGCGGCCTGCGCGAAGGCGTGCATGTCCACGGCCGAGGTCACCACGGTGACGTCGAGCAGCCCGTCGTCGACGAGCGACGAGGGGACCAGGTTCAACAGTCCGCCGCGGTAACGGAAGCCGCCGACGATCGTCTCGACGACGCCGCCCTCGTGGAGGACCCTCCCGTCCACGGTCACCCGCCCCGGGTAGGGCTCGTGGTCCTCCATGGCGGCCAGCGCGGCCGCCATCAACAGGTCCCGGCCCTTCTCCGGCCGGTTCCGCGCGGCCAGCAAGGTCGCGGCGAACAGCCCGCTGCCGGAGCCGAGCACCACGACGTGGTCGTTCTGCTCGATCCGGGCCAGGTCGATCGTCCGGCTGCTCGCCCCGCCGCGCAGTGCGCGCGCGGCCACCGTCTCCCACGGTTCGTCGTTCCACAGCCCGCGGTACACCGAGTTCCCGGTGCCGCCCGGCGCGACCAGGAGCGGCGGAGCCTCACCGGCGCCCGCCTCACCGGCGCGGAAGAGGCCGGTGGCCACCTCGCAGACCGTGCCGTCACCCCCCACGCTGACGATCAGGTCGGGCGGCTCCGCCGCGCCGGCCAGCTTGTACGCGATGTCGCGGGCGTCGCCAGGGGCGGTCGTCCGTACCGCGCGCACCTCGGCGGTGCCGACCGCCTCCAGAGCGGACACCATCCGATCCTCGTCGCCACCTGCCGCCGGGTTGACCACCACGGCGACGCGCAGACCTCGTGTCATGTTCCGACCTCTCCTGCTGCTTCTCGGCATGCTCGTGCGGACCGACGACGTCGCTACGAAGGGAGCCTGCGCACGACGCTGACGCGTGCTCCCCGTTTGGGGATCATGGTGATGTGCTTCATGGCGCTGCCCTCGTCGCCGGGGTCGACGGCCCTCAGATCCACCGACCGCAGTACCCCCGCCAGCACGGTCTCGACCTCGACCTGGGCGAACATGGCACCGATGCACCGGCGTACGCCGCCCCCGAACGGGATCCAGGCGTTCTGCGGCGGCGAGCCCTCCAGCCAACGCTCCGGGCGGAAACGCCGTGCGTCGGCGCCCCACAACCGCGGATCGCACTGCACGGCCCCGACGGAGGGCAGCACCGCGACGCCGGCCGGGAGACGGTAACCTCCCAGCTCGATCGGCTCGGTGAGCCGCCGGGCAACGTTGTGGATCACCGGACGGATCCGCAGCGCCTCCTTGAAGACGGCGGTCCGGTACGCGTCCTTGGGATCGTCGAGCCCCTCGCGGACCCGCGCCAGCACGTCGGGATGGCGCAGCAGCCGCTCGAAGAGCCAGGCGAGCGCGACCGCCGTCGTCTCGTGCCCTGCCACGAGCAGCGTCATCACCTCGTCGCGCACGACCTCGTCGTCGGGTTCGCTCTCCACCAGCATCGACAGGACGTCGGTGCGCTGCGCCCGCAGGGGGTCGCGGCGGCGCCGGGCGATCTCCGCGTGGATCAGCGCGTCGGCGTGCTCAAGATTGCGCACCACGTGGCGCCACGGCCAGATCCTGCCGAGCTCGGGGCGGATCCACACCAGGATGTCCGACAGGCCGATGTCCGACACCTGGCGCAGGGCCGCGCTCAGTTCGGCCGCCCGCCGCAGGTCGTCGACGCCGAACACCACCCGGACCATGATCTCCAGGGTGAGCGCGTACGCCCGGTCCAGGAGCCGGACCGGTTCGCCGATCGGCCAACTGCGCGCCTCCTGCTCGGCCATCTCCCGCATCGTCGCCGTCAGCGCGGCGATCCGGTCGTGGTGGAACGGCGGCATCATCCGTTTGCGCGCCGGCTTGTGGTCGGGGGCGTCCAGCGTCAGCAGCGAGTGACGCCCGACGATGGGTACGAGGAGCGAGTTCCCCTCGCCCGCGTGGAAGAGCTCCGGCGCGCCCCGGAACACCTCCTTGATGTGCTCCGGATCGCGCAGGATGACGAACGGGCCCCCCGGCGCGACCCGCAGGGTCACGATGTCCCCGTACCGGTCGTGCATCATCGGCAGGTAGTGCTGGCGCCCCCGGCGGAACCTGATGGTCTGCCGCAGCACCGACTCCGAGGGCCCCGGAGGCATCCGGTCCATCGACTCGGTGATCGACACGTTGCTGATCGACGCCGACGTCATCAACCGCTCGTTGGCGCTCCCGTTGTCACGCCCGATCCCGCTCATGAGCCTTCTCCGTCCGTCGCGCGTGGCCGCTCCGGCCGTCCGGCCGGCGCGGCGACCGGACCGGAGCCCGGTGCAGGCGGCCGTTCGGCCGCGGCTGTCAGATGGGCCAGGTAGCGGTCGAGCACCCGGTTCACGAGGCGCCCACGGGGCACCCACGGCCCCTTCGACCGCACCCAGGGCAGGGCGAACGACATGTCGTCCCCCGCGCCCAGGACGATCCAGCGCGCCAGATGGGCGCCGTTGTACGCCGAAACCGCGAGCCCGTGCCCGTTGCACCCCCCGGCGTGGAACAGGCCGGGGTCCTCGCGGTGCCGGCCGACGATCGGAAGCCCGTCGCGCGTCATGGCGACCGGTCCCGCCCACGAGGACTCGATCTCCATGTCGGCGAGCGCCGGGGACAGGGCCCGCACCGCGGCCCGCAGCCGTCCGGGAGCAGGCGCGACCGAGCCGAAGGAGCCCCGCCGCACCGCACCGCCGCCGACCACCAGCCGCCCGTCGGGCGTGAGCCGGAAGTACGGCGACAACTCCCCGTGCTCGATGAGGGGCTCGGAGCGCAACCCGTCCAAGGCCGCGAGCGCCTCCTGCGGGAGCTTGCGGGTCGCCCCGGCCTGCACCCGTACACCGATCACCCCCGCCGGTGCGGCGGGCACCGTGCCGAACGCGTTGACCGCCATGACGACGTGATCGGCGACGATCTCGCCGCCGTCGGTCGACAGCGTGGTCAGCAGCCCCCGCCGGACGGCGCGCACCGGACTGCGTTCGAAGACGGTCAGGCCGCGCTGCTCGCCGATCCTGGCGAGCTGAGCGGTGAGCGCGGACGGGTCCAGGGTCGCGGCCTCGCCGTAGCGCAGTCCGCAGAGATGGCGGGCCGCGACGGCGGGCAGCGCGTCCCGCTCGACCAGCGCCACGGGCAGCCCCAGGGCGCCGGCGGCATCGGCCTCCCGCCGCTGTTCCTCGGCGGCCTCCTCGTCGGTGGCGACGACGAGCTGGCTCCCCGGGGTCAGGTCGCACGCGATCTCGTGACGCCGCACCAGCTCCAGGACGTACTGGACCGCCGCGAGCGACCACAGGTGCGCGGCGCGCGCCACGTCGTCGCCGTACCGTCGGCGGGCCACGCGCAGCGGCGGCCCCACCCGCGGGCCCAGCAGCCCGGTGCCCCGGCCGCTCGCCCCGGCCGCCACATGGTCCGCCTCCACCACCACGACCCGCAGACCGGGATCGAGCGCGAGGAGCTCGACCGCGGTGGACAACCCGGTCAGCCCCGCGCCCACGACGGCGACGTCGCAGCGCAGGCGGCCGTGCAGGCGGGGGCGCGGAGCGGTGTCCTCGCCGCTCGCCCAAGGGGTCCGCGAGCCGTTCACCGGAGCCTCCCGCGCACCTTGGCGAGGGAGAACCGCGGGCCCCCGGTGATGGCACGGGCGATCGCCCTGGCGTCGACCGCCATGTCGGGCAGCTGACCGGGAGGCAGCCGGTAGCCCTGGAAGTACAGGCCCGGCGCGTGCGGTGCGGTCCTGCCGCCGTGGACGAGGGGACGGCCGCCCGGCTGTGCCAGGACGCCGAGGTGCCCCAGGAAGCGTTCCATGTCGGGCCGTTGACCGGTGGAGGCGATGACGACGTCGGGCTTGATGCTCGCGCCGTCTTCGAGGAGCACGGCCTTCTTGTCGAACCCGGTGACACCCTTGACGACCTCGATCGACCCGTCCCGCACGGCGGGTATCAGCCCCCGGTCGATGGCCCCGTACGAGTGGCCGATCCGGGCCACGCCCGCCATCGTGCCCTCTTTGGGCGCGGCCAGACCGTACGCCGACAGGTCGCCCCACTGCATCCTGTGCATCAGCAGGCTGGCCCGGTCGACCAGGGCGTGCGGCAGCGGGCCGTGCTTGATGGCCTGGCAGAGCAACGACGTGGTCGGGCTGAGTTTGAACAGCACCGGCATGTTGCGGATGGACATCCGCACACGGGACGCTCCGGCGTTCGCCACGGCCACGGCTATGTCGATGCCCGTCGGGCCGCAGCCGACCACCAGGACGTCCTTGCCGACGAAGGGGTCGGGCACGGTGTAGGACCGGGCGTGCAGGAAATCGCCTTCGAACTCGTCCAGTCCGGGCCAGTCCGGCACGAAGGGTTTACGGTGCAGACCGGTCGCGACGACGACGTCACGCGCGTGCAGATCGCCGCCCGACGTCCGGACCGCCCAGCGGCCCGCCTCCCGGTCGACGCGGTGCACCTCGGTCCCGTAACGCACGTCCGGGTCGAGGACCTCGACGTACTTCTTCATGTAGGCGAGGAAGTCGTTGCGCATCGGCCAGGGGCCGAACTCCGCGGAGAGCCGCATCCCGGGCAGCGAACTGAGCCGGCGCCACGAATTCATCCGCAGCGACGGGTAGTAGGCGTGCCAACTGGAGCAGGCGATCTTCTCCCGGTCGATGAGCAGGGGATCGAGACCGGCCTCCTTGAGCGTCCAGGCCACCGCGAGGCCACCCGGCCCCGCGCCGATGATGAGCGGGCGTTCACTGCTCACGGACATGTGTTCCTCACCTCAGACCCGTTCGGGCGTCGAATGTTCCGCGGTGTGCTGCGCGACGACACGCTCCTCGAACTCCACGAACGCGGGGACCGCCACCGGCTCGAACCGCACCCTGAAGGACTTCAGGAAATTGCCGAAGAGCGCGCGGTCGCCGCACAGGTGGATCGGCACGGCGAGGAAGGCCCATTCGAAGCCCGCGGCCGCCGCCCAGACGCCCAGGACGACGGCGTGCGTGACGAAGCTGTGCATGGTGTTGTAGAGGACGTAGTAGACCTTCGGGATCCGTCCGTCCCTGGCGCGCCGGAAGGCGATCGCCCCGGGGAGGTAGCCGATCAGGTCGATGTAGACGAACAGCAGCACCGCGACCCACCAGCGCACCTCCGACAGGTGCAGCAGGAAGAGCACCACGCACGCGACGAGCGCGACGGCGTACTCCGCCCGCAGGAGCTGGAAGGTCACCCGGCTCTCGAACCGGTTCACGTGGTCCATCTACGCCGACAGGGCGGTGTCGGGCTCGCGGCGGGCGCCCAGCCGCGCGGTCACTGCCATGGCCGTCGCCGGATCGCCCACGACGTGCGCCTCGCCGAGCAGCCGGTGGACGATGGTGGCGATGGCCTCCTTGAGCACCTTCGTCGCGATGGGCTCCAGCACACCGGCCAGGCTGGGGATGCCGAAGTCGAAGGTGGCCTCGAACGTCACCTCGCAGCCGCCCACGAGGGGCTCCACCCGCCAGGAACCCCGGAAGACGTCGAAGTCCCCGGAGGTCTGCTCGAAGACGATCCGGCGCAGCTCGGGCTGGAGGTAGTCCACCTCGGACCAGCGCAGCGGACCGTTGCGGAAGAGGATGTCCCACTCGCTGACGAGCGGTTCGTCGCCCTTGTCCCCGTGGACGACGACGGAACGCACCTCGTCCACGAACTCCGGGTACTTCTCGAAGTCGGTGATGCGCCGGTACGCGAGATCCGCGTCCGCGGTGAAGGACTGCAAGGTCAGTTCCAGGCTACGCATGTGCCGCCACCTCGTACTCGGGGTTCCGCTCGGCGACCGACTTGGCCGCCCGCTCGAACCGGTCGAAAAGAAAGGCCACATCGGAGTCGGTCATCGTCGCGGGCGGCGTCAGCCGCACCACGTGGTCGGAGTTGAGCGAGAGGTTCGCGATGACGTCGTGGGTGACGAGCGCCATGAAGAGGTCCGCCGCCATGGCCGGGTCCGCGAACTCGACCCCGATCAGCAGGCCCGCGCCACGCACCTCGTACGGGTGGTGCGGCAGGTAGGTGGTCATGATCCGCTCCAGCTCCGGCGTGAGCCGGGCGCCGAGCGCGGCGGCCCGCTCCACCAGGGCGTCCTGCCGGATCGCCAGGATCGCGCCGCACACGGCGGCCATGGCGATCGGCGCGGCTGAGAACGTCGAGGTGTGCAGGATCGGGTCGCGGTCCAGGACGGAGAAGGTCTCCTCCGTCGCGATGGTCGCGGCGACCGGGATCACCGCACCGCCCAGCGCCTTCCCCGAGAGCAGGATGTCCGGACTGACGCCCTCGGCGTCGCACCCCCACCACGCCCCGAGCCGGCCGAGACCCGACTGCACCTCGTCGACGACGAGCAGCGCACCGTACTGGGTGGACGCCTCGCGCACCGCCCGGAGGTAGCCGGGGGCCGGGATCACCACTCCGGCCTCGCCCTGCACCGGTTCGACGATCACGCAGGCCTCGCCCGGATACCGGCTCAGGGTCCGCGTCAGTGCCTCGGCGTCGCCGAACGGCACCTGCTCGACATCCGGCAGCAACGGCCGGAACGGCTCCTGGAACGTCGCCCTCGCGGTCACCGACAGGGCGCCCATGGTCTTGCCGTGGTAACCGCCCGTCATCGACACCAGGCGCCGACGCCCATTGAGCCGGGCGAGTTTGATGGCCGCCTCGACGGCCTCCGTACCTGATCCGGAGAAGTGCACGCGGTTCAGTCCTGGCGGGGTCACCGACGTCAGGAGGTCGGCTGCCCGCGCGGCCGTCGGGTCGAGGAAGATCCGGGTGCCGATCGGATGCGTGCGCAGCTGCCGCTCGACCTCGCGCACCACGGTGGGGTGGCGGGCACCGGTGATGAAGACCCCGTACCCCCCGACGTTCAGGATCCGCTGTCCCCGGCTCGTGGTGATCCACGCGCCGGACGACTCCACCTCCACCTGACCGCCCAGCACGTCGGCCAGGCGGGCGCGGCCCGAACTCATCGTGCGTCGGTACGCCGACCCCACCCATGCGTCGTCCGCCGCCCACGCGGGGGCGGGCGCCGACGTGTCGCCGGTGACCGGCGCGTTGTCCGTGCCTGCTGTGTCGGCCATCTGCTACCTCACTGGAACCTGAGAACGTCGCCGGCGAAATTCGCTGCCAGCGCCCGGCTGGTGCCGGCCTTGGACGGCGGGTGGAAGCTCACGCAGTGGCAGGCCGCGGCGAGGTACGCCACGTCGGGCGACGAGATGAACGCCATGCCGCCCAGGGCCTCGACCGCCCGCTTCGCGGTGTCGACGATCGCCTCCTGGGCGCCGTAGCGGGCGATCATGGCTTTGGTGAGGGCGGCGTTGTCGCCCTCCTTGGCGGTCAGTTGCCGGGCGATCCCCTCCAGCAGTTGCGCCGCGCTCTCGATGCGCACGCCCAGCTCCGCCGTCTGCTCCGCGCTCAGCTTCCGGCTCGCGAAGGCCCGTTCGACCAGAGCGCTGGCCATTCCCAGGTAGCAGGAGGTGATCAGCATCTCGAACCACATGAAACCGACGGTCTGCAACTCGTCGAGCTCGCCCTGTTCACCGACGTCGGTGGGCACCAGCAGCCGGTCGTCGACGAAGACGTCGGTCAGCCGGACCTCGTCGCTCTCCGCCCCGGCCAGCACGTTGCTGCCCCAGAACGGGTGAACGGACACGCCGGGCGTCTCCGCCGGCACGAGCATCAGCACCGTCTCGGAGCCGCCGTCCTCGGAGGGCACCGAGACGCTGGCGGACAGCAGGTTCATGGAACGCGAGATGCTGCACGGGCGCTTCGACCCGTTGACGACGATGCCGCCGTCCTTGCGCACCCCGCCGACGGTGGGCGACAGGATCCCCTGTCCGGGGTTCCCCTCGGCGAACCCCGAGGACACCAGGAGGTTCTGCGTGGCGATGCCTTCCAGCAGCGCCCATTCGACACCGCTGGACCGCAGGCTCTCGGCGAGGGTGAAGATGGTCGCCACGGAGAAGTGGTGCATCGTCGAGGCCACGGCCAGGGACGGCGCGGCCGCCCCGATCGCGCGGGTGACCTGGATCGCCTCCAGAGGGGAGGCGCCCGCTCCCGAGTAGCTCTTCGGGATGACCAGGGCCGGGCCGCCGCTCTCCCGGAACAGCTCCAGGCCGCGGTTGCCGGGCTTCTCCAACTCGGCGAGCGGGATCTCCGACAGCTTGCCCAGGAGACCCGGGAGGTACCTCTCACAGACCTCGCGGGCCTCGTCAAGCGTGCGCATCGCGTTCCTCCCTGGACGGTCGCGCGGAACCGTTCGCGACGATGGACACCCCTTGGAGGTGCGTGGTCCGCAGCACGGGGTAGTTGGCCTCGCCGAAGGCCCCACCGGTCAGCCCGGTGCCGCCGTGCGAGGGCAGCGGAGCGGTGAAGGCGATGTGCGAGTCGTTGATCTTGAGGAGCCCGCCCTTGACCGTCTCGGACACGAACCGGTCGATCACCGACTCGTCCCGCGCCCACAGTGAGTTCCGCAGCCCGTACAGGTTCGTGTTCACGAACTCCACGAGGCCGTCGAGCAGGGTGTCGTCGTCGGCGTGCTCGGGGACGACGATCGGCAGCAGGGGGAAGAACGTCTCGTGCCTGACCACGTCCGCCTCGCGTGCGCCGCGCAGTCCGTCGACCCTGAGCACCGTCGGTTCGAGGAAGAAGCCGGAGCTGTCCCGTTGTCCGTCGATCTGCATGCCGTGGCCGCCGGTGACGACCGTCGCGCCGTGCTCGACGGCATCGGCCAGGAACTGGTGGAACTTGTCGTGCCGCAGGACGGGGGAGAGCAGCACGCCCTCCTCGTCCGGGTAACCGGGGCGCAGGGCCTTCGCCCGCTCCACGACGCGGGCGATCAAGTCGTCCGCCACGTCCGGGTGGACGACCGCCTGATTGGGGATCATGCAGAGCTGGCCGGAGCCGTAGAAGCTCTCCACGAGCGCGTCGGCGGCCCCGTCGAGGTCCGCGTCCTTCCAGACCAGGACCACGTCGTTGCCGGCCAGTTCGAGGATCGGCTTCTTGCCGGCCTCGATGCACCTGCCCTCCAGTTTGAGGCCGCTGGGAACGTCACCGAAGTACATGATGTCGTCCACCAGCGGACTGTTGATCCAGGAGTCCAGCATCGGCCCGGGGTGCCCGCACACGATGTTGAGGAGCCCCGGCGGGGCACCGATCTCGTCCAGGATCGGCGCGATCAGGTGGCGCAGTGCGTACGTCACGCCGAACGGCGCCGTGCGCGGGGCGCGTACGACGGCCGCGTTGCCCCCGGGGATGCACATGGTGCCCAGGAGCGCGCTGACCAGTGGCGCGTTGGCGGGCGGCGTGATGCACACGACACCGTCGGCCTGCCGCCGGACGATGTTGCGACGCCCGTCGACGGCGAACTCCTGCCACAGTTGCCCGCGCAGGTACCCCGTCGTCTCCTCGCGGGTCAGCTCGCGCATCCCGGAGATCTCCCACTTGGCGAGCTCCAGAGGATGACCCTCCAGGGTCAGCAGCCGGACGAGCTCGTCGCCGTGCTCACGAATGGTGGCGCGCAGCAGCTCCATCCAGCCGTCGAAACGTGTCGTGAGCGGTACCGAACGCCAGACCCTGGTCGCCTCCGCCGCAGCGGTCAGGGCGTCCAGGGACGTCTCCTTGTCGGCGACCGCGACCCGGCCGGCGATCACGCCCTCCGGTACCTCGGCGGGCGAGATCCTGCCCGACTCCAGTTTCCTCTTCAGGCTCAGGCTGGCGAACGAATCGTCCAGGACGGCTCGCGCGGAGAGCACGTACACCCACTGGCCGCTCTCCACGTCCTTTCCGCGTACGTAACTGCTCAGAGAAGGTATGAGTTGGGAATCGACGTTCGCTGTCAAAGTGGCCTCTGCAATCTGGATTCCGATGACAACTCGGTGGCGGTGGAGCCTCCTGCGTCAGTGGTGCATCACCGCAGTGTCGACGGCGGCTCTGAAACGCCCCTGACGTCCCGCAGGACGTGACGTCGGACGGACGTCAGAGAGGGTCGCTAACGTCTTCTCCAACGCATCGCCGACCGTGGGGACAGCGCATGAAGGTGCCCGATTCGCTCCGACCGCAGGGGCACGCCTCGCTGGTGTCCGCCCTTGAGCGGTACGCCGACAATCCGAGCGCGTTCCTCGCCCTCAACCAGGGAAACGAGTACTTCACCTGCACCGGCGTGGAGGGATACATCTGTTACCGCACGCACGGTCGGCGGTGGATCCAGTTCGGCGGGCCGTTCACCGGCACATCGGACCGAAAGGAATTGCAGACCCGGTTCCTCCAGCACGCGCATCGCGAAGGCCGCCGGGTCGTCGGTGTGCAACTCCAGCGCGAGGACGCCGAACTGTTCGCGGAACTGGGACTCACCGTGAACCAGGTCGGGGCCTCCTATGCCGTGGAACTCACGGACTTCAGCCTGCGCGGCAAGCGCTTCGTACGGCTGCGGAACAAGATCTCACGTGCCAGGCGCGCCGGACTGGAAGTCTCCGTGGTCGACGCCGCCGCGGTCGCCGACGAGATCGCGGACATCGACGCGAGGTGGCTGCGGGAGAAGGGCAAGCACACCAAGGAACTGACGTTCCTGACCGGCGAGATCGGCGGACCGTGGCAGCCCCTGCGGAAGCTGTTCCTCGGGAGGATCGACGGCGCCGCGGTCGGCTACGTCTCCTACAGCCCGGTGTACGGATCACGTCCGGGCTGGCTGCACGACCTCAGCCGGCGGCTGCCGGAATGCCCACCTGGCGTCATGGAGGCGATCAATTCCCACGCCATCGACCACGTCCGGGCCCTGGGAGCGCCCTGGCTGCACTTCGGCTTCACCCCCTTCACGGGCCTGGAAGAAGCCCACCGGCTGCCGACCGCGAGCCGTGCCGCCACCCGGATGATCCGTCTGATCGCCGAGTACGGCGACCGCGTCTATCCCGCGAAGAGCCAACTCGAATACAAGTCGAAGTGGTATCCGAACGTCGTGCTGCCCGAATACTTCGCCTTCGACGGAGGAATATCGCCGCGTTCTCTGTGGAGCGTGGTGCGGGCGACGAACATCCTGTGAGAGAACCACTGTGGGAAGGGTACTCGAAGCGGCCTAACGAGGTCCGGGGAAACCCGGTCGGGCTCACGCCCTCGCAGGTTCGAATCCTGCTCCTTCCGCTCCGCACCACCGAGCACAGAACGGATCCCGCTGTGACCGAAGTCCGTTTCGTCGCGACCTGCAACGCCCCACTCGACGTCACCTTCGCCTATCTGGACGACTACCGGAACGTGACCGAGTACTGGCACGGAATGACGAGTTACCGACCGGTCGGCGCTCTCGACCACGGCCCCGGATCGATCTACGAAGCCGTGGCGAAAATCGGCCCGTCCACCGTGAAGTCGACCATCGAGACCGTCGAATGGCACAAGGACGTCCGCATCGCCTACACCTCGGTGTCCGGCATGGATTCGTCCACGACATTCGATTTCGCCGCCGTCGACGCGACGCACAGCACCGTGGAATTCCGCATCGAGTTCACGCTGCCCGGCGGAATCGCCGGCAGGGCGATCGCGAAGACGCTGGAGCCGTTCGTGGCCACCACCGCCCGCAACACCGCGGCGAACATCTCCGCCCGCGTCGCCGAGTACTGGGCGACGGTGCGTGCCGGCACCCGACGCGGAGCCGCCGACCTCCCGAAGTAGGGGCGACGGCCGCACGGCACCGCCCAGGCGTCAGGCAGGAGGGAGTGTCACATGGCCGAAGCCGTCCCGGTCTCCGCGGACCGCGCACGCCGCCCGGCGGCGCAGCCGGTACCGCGCCACACCTTCGACGTGCTCGCCCGCGCCTGGCGGTTCGACCGGGCGCTGGACATCGGCGCACTGGAGCGGGCTCTCGGCGCGCTCACCGACCGGGGCGGCGCGGAGCCGTCCGCGCCCCCGGTCGTCGCCGACGTGCCGGACCTGTCCGCGATCCGCGAGCTGCTGGCCGCGCGTGCGGCCACCCCGCCCCACCCGGGCGCCCCGCCGCGGCCGGGCGTTGAACTGTTCCGCCTCGGCACCCGTGAGCACGTGCTCGTCGTCTCCGCCGGGCGCAGCCCGTGGGACGGCAGGGCCGAGGGCGTCTTCCGCCGCGAACTCGGCGCTCTGTACGCGCGCGAGGCGTACACGGCGCCTCCGTTCCTGCCGCCACGCAGGGACGGCCGCGCCGCGGGTCGGCTCCGCGGCCATCCGCCCCTACCCCCGCTGCCGCGCCCCGCGGCGGATCGCTTCACCGCCGCCGTGGTGCGCCACCGGTGGGACCCAGCGGTACGCGCGGGTGTCGAGGCCCTGGCGGACCGGTGCCGGGTGCCCCGCTGCGTCGTCCTGCTCGCCGGACTGGAGGTGCTGCTCGCGCGGTGGTCAGGAATGCGGGAGGTCACCGTCCTGATGGCGCACCGCGCCACCCCCGATCCGACGCCGGCCCCACACGCGGGCCATGGCCCGGCCGAGCCGGTCGCGTTGCTGCGTCGCGCGTACCGCTCCGACGAGCCCTTCGACGCGCTCCTCGTGCGCGAGGCCGCCCAGCAGGGCCTCGCCCGGGACAGTGCACCGACGTGCCCGACCCGGTTCTCCTTCCGGGTGGTCGGCGAATCCGTGCCGCTGACGTTGCCCGGTGTCGGGGTCACCGACGTCACGCCGCTGCTGGCGCACGGAGGCCCGAGGCCGGCCTCGGGCGACCTGTCCCTCGACGTGACCGCGACGGACCTCGTCCTGCGCTACGCGGAGGAACTTCTGGACGAGGCCACGGTGCGGCTGCTCGCCCGCCACTACGGTGAGCTGCTCGCGGCGGCCGTCGCCGACCCGTCCGCCCCGGTCGGCTCGATCAGCTTCGCCCCGCCCGCGCGGGTGGTGCGCGCACCCGGCGCGCTCGCCGCACTGTGGGAGACGCTGCCCGATGTGCCGAACGGCACCGCCACCGGAGCCCGGATCATCGACCACAAGGACAGGACGCGGCTGCCGGTCGGCCTGCCGGGCCGACTGCAACTGGAGATTCGCGACGCCTGCGGCGTGCGCCGATGGGTGGACACCACCGCGTTCGGCCGCTGCACCACGCGCGGCGGCATCCTGACCGACCGGCTCCCGCCGCCCCCGCCGCCGGCGTCCGGGCCCCCCGCGCGCCGCCGCTTCCGCGGCGACGCGGCAGCCGGCATGGCTTCGCAACTCGCCGTGCTGTGGGCGCAGAAGCTCGGCCTGGCCCCGGCAGGACCCTGAACGTGCGCGGGCGCCCCGCATCCAGGCCGCTACCGGCCGGGATGCGGGGCGCCCGCGTTCAGGAGGAGCGTGCCACGTCGCGGTCGGCGGACCCGGCCCGCCCGCGCGCCCAGTTCGCCGTCAGGAAGGCGCCGATCTCCCGCACCGACGCGGCTGCCTCCTTCACCAGTCCCGCCTGTGCCTGTGCCGCGTGCCACAGGACGGCGCTCTCCGCGTAGCGGAGAGGGACACCCGCGCGCCGCAGGGCCACGGCCAGGTCGAGGCACTGCGTGTACAGAAGCTCGCGGGTGTTCGCGTGGAGGTAGGTCGGCGGCAGTCCCGCCAGCGGACCGAGCGAGGGGGCGTACCGGGCGTCGGAGGCGTCGCCCCCGCCCAGGTAGGCGCCGGCGCAGGCCCGCGCCCACCGGCGGTTGATCACGAGGTCTCTGCTCCGGTCGGCCACCAGGTTCGGGTTCGTCCAGGGGGAGACCAGCACGAGGGCCGCCGGCCGGCGGCCCTCGGCGGCGAGGAGTTGCGCGGTGGCCAGGGCGAGGGCGCCGCCCGCCGAGTCACCGGCCAGGACGAGGGTGTCGGGGGAGTGGCCCTCCAGGGTCGTCAGCGCTTCGAACGCGGCGAACGCGTCCTGCGTGGACGCCGGGCAGGGGTGCTCGGGGGCGAGGCGGTAGTCCGGCAGGTAGACGGGCCGGCGGATCTCGCGGGCCAGGTGCGCGGCCAGCGACCGGTGGGTGGCGGGCGATCCCACGGTGTGTCCGCCACCGTGCAGGTAGAGCACGGCGCCGGGCCCGGACGCCGGCCCGACGCTGACCCGTTCGGCGGGCCGGTCGCCGAGGTGGAGGGCCTGTACGGCGGTGCCCGGCGGCAGCGGTTGCAGCCGGGCGAAAGCGTTCAGCAGCGCCCGCTGCGCCGAAAACGGCAGGCGGGGGTGGAAGACGAGGCGGAATCCCGGGTGCAGCAGCACGCGGGCGAGCGGCAGCGGCAGGGCGGTCACGAGGTGGTCCCGGGGCGCGGGGCGATCCGTAGGAGGCGGGACATCCAGGTACCGAACCGCTGGGAGCCCGTCGGGCTGACGCGGCCCAGCAGATCGAGGGCCTTGGCCTCCGCGCCCACCAGGACGCGGGCCCGCCCCCGTGCGACACCCTCGACGATGGTGTCGGCCGCCATCTCCGGGCTGTGCAGTGCCAGTCGACGGTCGAAGGCGCGCGCGATGCCGGCCGCGTCCAGTCCTGTCGCGGCCGTGGCGTTGCGTGCCACCGCGGTCCTGATGCCGCCCGGGTGCACACAGGTCACCCGGACCGGATGCCTGGCCAGGAGCATCTCCTGGCGCAGGCACTCGGTGAACCCGCGCACCGCGAACTTGGAGGCGTTGTAGGCGCTCTGGCCCGGGTAGGTGATCAGCCCGAAGAGGCTGGAGACATTGACGACATGGCCGTCACCCGACTCGATCAGGTGGGGCAGGAATGCCTTGGTCATGTTCACCACCCCCCAGAAGTTCACGTCCAGAACGCGTTCGATGTCCTTGAAGGACTCCTGTGTCACCTCGCCGTAGTAGGCGATGCCGGCGTTGTTGTACATCTGGTGGACCCGGCCGAAGTGCGCGCGGACCTCGTCCGCGTACGCCAGGACGGCCTGCCGCTCGCTCACGTCGAGCCGGTCGACCTTGACCCGGGCGCCCTTGCCCTCGCACCGCACCGCGGTCGCCTCGACACCGTCGGCGTCGATGTCGCACAGCGCGAGCTCGGCGCCGAGGCCGGCGAGGCGCAGCGCGAGCGCGCGACCGATCCCCGACCCCGCACCAGTGATGACGACGACTTTCCCTGCGAAGCCGGCGGCTTCCGCTTTCCTGGTCATTGTGATCCTCTGGTCGTGACGTGGTAGGCCTCGATGTCGAACTTCCGCGTGATCCGCCGGAATTCGAAGGAGAAGCCGGGCCACATCGTGGTGTTGTCGCCGTGCTTGTCCACGTACCAACTGGCGCAGCCACCGACGTTCCAGACCGTCCGGGACAGTCGGTGGCGCAGCATCCGGAAGAAGTCCTCCTGCGCCTTGGCGCGCACCTCCAGCGAGCGGACGCGCCGTCGCTTCATGGTGGCGAGAGCATCGACCAGGTAGTTCACCTGGGATTCGATCATGAAGATCATCGAATTGTGGCCGAGGCCGGTGTTGGGGCCCACCAGCAGGAACATGTTGGGGAAGTTCGCGATCGCCGTGCCCTTGTAGCACTGCCGTCCCACGGTGTCGAAGACCTCGCCGAGGCTCCGGCCGTCCTTGCCGTGGATCCTGCGGTAGGTGGGGGAGTCGGTCACCTGGAAGCCGGTGGCCAGGATCAGGGCGTCCACCTCGCGGACCGTCCCGTCCGTGGTGACCACGGACTTCTCCTTGATCTCCGCGATGCCCTCGGTGACGAGCGTGACGTGGTCCTGCCGGAAGGCCGGGTAGTACGTGTTGGAGAGCAGGATGCGCTTGCACCCGGCGCGGTAGTCGGGCGTGAGCCGGCGGCGCAGAGCGGGGTCCGGCACCTCGCGCCGCAGCTTGGCCCGCGCGAACGCCCCGACGGGCCGCATCAGTGCCGGCCGCTTCGCCAGGGCGACGGCCTGCGCCTCGTGTGCCCAGTAGATGCCGCCGCGCACGAGGCGCTGATAGAAGGGAACGTACCGGCACGCCAGCCGTTCGAGCGCCAGGTAGGGGCGGTCCAGGCGGGGCAGCACCCAGGGAGCGGTGCGCTGGTACACCTGGAGTTCGGCGACCCGGGAGGCGATGGCCGGAACGATCTGCACGGCCGACGCACCGGTGCCGACGACCGCCACCTTCCTGCCGTCCAGGTCGCTGTCGTGGTCCCACCGCGCGGAGTGGAAGATCTTCCCCGCGAAGGTGTCGATCCCCGGTATGTCCGGCAGAGACGGCTCGCACAGGGCCCCGAAAGCCCCCACCAGGACATCGGCGACGAAGAGCCCCCGCGAAGTGTCGACCTCCCACCGCGCGGCGTCCTCCACCCAGCGGGCGCTCAGCACCTCGCACCCGAAGACGTGCCTGTCCCGGACGCGGTACTGCCGCGACACACGGGCGATGTACTCCTGGATCTCCGGTTGAGTGGAGAACGACCGGCTCCAGCCCGGGTTCAGGGCGAAGGAGTACGAGTAGAGGTGCGACGGCACATCGCACGCCGCACCGGGATAGGTGTTGTCGCGCCACGTGCCGCCGACGTCGGCGCCCCGCTCCAGGACCAGGAAGTCGTGCCACCCCTCGCGACGGAAGCGGATCGCCGCCGCGAGCCCGGCGAGCCCCCCGCCGATCACGAGGACCTGCGTGCGCCGGCCCGGTTCGGCCGACGGGCCGGACCGCCGGGATGCCGTGGGCGCGACGTCTGTCGTCTTGTGCTGATGTGTAGGACTCAAGGGGGGATCAGATCTCCCGTCACAACCGTCCCGGACGATGAATCCCTGGATGGTCCCAGACAGCACCTGACGGGCCTCTGAACCGACGTCGTGCGCAGGGCAGAACGGCGTCAGAGCCGTTGTGGAGGATGGAGCGTCCGCTCTTTGCAACCGAGCAGGTAAGGAGACGCATGATGGCTTCCCCACCGGCGACACCAGAGGCAGCCGAAACGCCGGACGTGCTCATCGTGGGAACCGGGTTCGCCGGCCTCGGCATGGCGATGAAACTGCTCGCCGCGGGGCACTCCGACTTCGTCGTGCTGGAGAAGGCCGACGACGTGGGCGGCACGTGGCGGGAGAACACCTACCCGGGCTGCGCCTGCGACGTCGCGAGCGTCATGTACTCGTACTCCTTCGCCCCCCACCGCACGTGGAGCCGGATGTACGCCTCGCAGCCGGAGATCCTCGACTACATCAAACGCGTCGTCAAAGAGCACGCCCTCGAAGCGCACATCAGGTTCAACACCGAGGCGGTCTCCTACGAGTTCGACGAGACGAGCGACCGATGGACCGTACGGACCCGGTCCGGCCGCGAGTACCGGCCGCGCGTCGTCGTCCTGGCCCACGGGTCGTTGCACCAGCCCCACATCCCCGACCTCCCGGGCATGGGCCGCTTCAAGGGGACGATGTTCCACTCGGCGCAATGGGACCACTCCGTCGACCTGTTGGGCAAGCGCGTCGCGGTCGTCGGCACCGGGTCGAGCGCGGCACAGTTCATCCCGGAGATCGCCGGCACCGCCGCACACACCGTCGTCTTCCAGCGCAGCGCGCACTGGGTGCTGCCGAAGGCCGACCGACCGCTGAAGGCACTTGAGCACAGACTCTTCAAGTCGCTGCCGTTCGTGCAGAGGTTGTACCGCCTCGCGGCCTACTGGACGCACGAGGTCCCGGTGCTCGCGTTCCTCCACCCGAGGTTCCTCAAGGTGCTGGAGGCGGCGTCGCTGCGCATGCTCAGGAAGCAGGTGCCCGACCCGGAACTGCGGGCGAAGCTGACACCGGACTACACCATCGGGTGCAAGCGCATCCTGCTCACGAACGACTACTACCCGGCGCTGCAGCGCCCCGACGTGGACCTGGTCACCTCTCCCATAGCGGAGTTCACCGAGGCCGGGATCAGGTCGGCGGACGGGCAGTTGCACGAGGCCGACGTGGTGATCCTGGGTACCGGTTTCGCCACGGACAACCGCTGCGCCACGGAGCACATCGTCGGCCGCGACGGCGTCACCATCCAGGAGGCGTGGCGCGACGGCATGACCGCGCACCTGGGTACGACGGTGTCGGGATTTCCGAACATGTTCATGCTGATGGGACCGAACTCGGGCGGTGGCGCCCAGTCGATCCTGTTCGTCATCGAGGCGCAGCTCCACTATGTCGTCGAGTGCCTGCGCCTGATGAGGACGAGGCGGGCCACCCGGATGGAGGTGCGTGCGGACGTGCAGCGTGCGTTCAACGCACGGCTGCACGGCAAGCTCGCCGGCTCCGTGTGGAACACCGGCGGCTGTCACAGCTGGTTCCTGGATCACACGGGGCTCAACCGGCAGTCCTGGCCCGGAACCGGCACGTCCTACTGGCGCGCCACCCGTAAACCGGACCCGCGGGCATTCCTGCTGACGCGCCGCCCCGGCCGACGCAGGCTCGTCTCCGTTCCCGCGCCCACCGACGCAAGGTGACCTGCACCACGGATTGAAGTAAGCATACGGTCGTGCGTACACTCATGCCTCAGATGCCGACCCGTTGAACTCGATCGCGTTCCGAAGGGTCGGCATGTCCAGTGCGCGGTGGGAAGGCGAGAAGGGGATGCATTCGTGACGAATGCCAAAGCAGATGCCGTAGCGGTGGAACCGGAGGCCGCCCCGGCGGTGCCGTGGCCCGCCGTGTCCGTGGTCATGGTCGGCATGTTCATGGCCATCCTCGACTCGTTCATCGTGGTGGTGGCGGGTCCCGCGATCCAGGCCGACCTGGGCGCCTCCGTCGGCCAGCTCCAGTGGATCCTTGCCGGCTACCAGCTCTCCTACGCGGTACTGATGATCACGGGAGGCCGGCTCGCCGACCTGTACGGACGCAAGCGGATCTTCATCGCGGGCACCGCGGTCTTCACCCTGGCGTCGCTGGCCTGCGCCATGGCGCAGGACCCCGGCACGCTCATCGGGGCGCGCATCGTCCAAGGTCTGGGCGCGGCCCTGATGGTGCCCCAGGTCTTCGCGGTCATCACGCTCGTCGTGGCCGAGAGGGCGCGGCACCGCGTCTTCGGCACCCTGGGCATCGTGATCGGCCTGGCGACCATGGGCGGGCAGCTCGTCGGCGGCCTGCTGATCGGCGTCGACCTGTTCGGGACCGGCTGGCGGTCGGTGTTCTGGGTCAACGTGCCGATCGGCATCATCACGATCGTCTGCGCGATGAGGTACGTACCGGAGTCCCGTGCGGGAGGCACCCGAAGGCTGGACATCCCCGGCGTTCTCGCCCTGAGCGCTGCCCTGCTGCTGCTCACGTTCCCGCTCATCCAGGGCCGTGAGGCGGGTTGGCCCTGGTGGACCTGGGCCTGCTTCGTCGCCAGTGTCGTGGCGTTCGGCGTGTTCGTCACGCTGGAACGCGCCATCGACAAGCGCGGCGGGGATCCGCTGATGCGACTGAGCCTGTTCTCGCAGCGCTCGTTCTCACTCGGGATCGTCCTGGTGCTGGCTGTGTACGCCCTGTTGACGTCCTACTATCTCGCACTCTCCGTCGCGATGCAGGAAGGGCTCGGCATGTCCGCGCTCGGCGCAGGCCTCGTCTACACCCCGGCCGCGGTGACCTTCTTCGTCTTCAGCAAGGTCGCGGGTCGGCTCGTGCCGAAGTACGGCCGGCGCGTCCTGGAGGTCGGAGCGGTCGTGCTCGCGTCCGGGTACCTGGCGACCGCGATCGTTCTTCTCTCCGGACCCAGGCTCACTCCGGGGATCGTCATCCCCACCCTGATGCTGCAGAGCGTCGGCGGCGGACTGCTGATCACGCCGTTGCTGAACACGGTCCTGAGCCGGATCGCCCCGGAGACCGTGGGGACGGCGTCCGGCGTCCTCTCGACCGCCCAGCAGGTCGGTGGGGCGTTGGGCGTCGCGGTGATCGGGGCCGTCTTCTTCAACTCGTTCCGTCCCGAGTCCGACGGGCGGACGGAGGCCGCGGGGCACGCGTTCGCCATGTCCTCCCTGACCACGTTCGCCATCGCGGTGCTCGCCGCCGTACTGGTCTTCCTGCTGCCGAACAAGAAGGCGCAGCCGAGTTGACGGATGCCCGGCGGAACACCGATGCGGCGGGCCTGCGGTCCGCCGCATCGGTCTGTGCAGGGCAGGACACGCGCACCGAAGAGCGGTGCGGCGAGGCCGGCGTCAGCGCGCAGGAACGAGCAGACCCTCGATGATGCGTCGGGCCTTGCCGACCGCTTCGACGTCACCGGCCTGAAAGGCCGTGTTCGCGGCACACAGGAGAGCATCGATCTGGAAGACGGCCAGCTCGACATCGAGTTCCGCGATCTGGCCGTTCTCCACGGCATGGCGCAATTCGACGGCGATGACTTCGCGCCATTCTCGCTGATCATGGAACAGCGCATCGCGCACCGGCCCGGGGCGGCTGTCGAACTCCGCGAGGTTCGCGACCCGGAAGCACCCGCCGACGAAAAGAGGGGTTTCCGCATAGACGGCCCAGGAATCGAGCAGTGCGCGCAGCCGGGCCACCCCGTGGGGCGCCGATCTGGCGGGGCGGATGACGGCGTCGATGAAAAGCTTGCGCGCGGACTCGACTGCCGAGAGCTGCAAGATTTCCTTTGTCTTGAACAGGCTCTGGATGCCCGCTTTACTGAGTCCCGTGTCCAGCGCGAGGCGGCCGAAACTCACACTGCCCAGACCCTCCAGCGAGGCGACATCCACAGCCTGACGGAGCACGATCTGCCGCGTACGAGCACCTCGCAGGAGACGCTTGTCCGTCACCTCGGTCTGCTCCTGGGGGAGGAGTGTAGACGCTCCGGGGTCACTCGAAGGCGAAGCGACCGGCCCTCTCATACTACCCATACGGCCGATCGTACAGCATTTGCCGGGCGATGTACCGGTTCGGGCGTCGTGCACCGGTCGAACCGCCCCGAGTTGATCGGCGCAGGAGGACTGAGCGTTCCTACCCGAACGAGGGGGCGCACGCCGAAGTACGCCTGCTCGAACGTGCGGCTGCATATGCAACTTGATCACCCATAGGCTCACCCTCGGTCGTCTTCTGGCGATTCCGGAAAAACGTCCAGCATTCGGGCGGCCTCGACGGTGCCCACGTGTGTTCCTGATCTCTTACAACAAGGGGAGAAGAACAGTGACCGTCGCTGGAATACACATACTTGGGCCGCAGCGGATCGAGCTCAAGAACACTCACATCATGTTGAGCGGGGCGAAGCTGAGAAGCATTCTCGCAGTTCTCGCACTCCGCGCCGAAAGCGAAGTCCGCCGCGACGAACTGATCGAGGAACTGGACCTGCTGCGGACGGCGGGTGACGCGATCAACGCAGTGCATGCCCACGTCGCCCGACTGCGCCGCTGGCTGCAACGGCATGGCGGGAACGCAGACCTGCTGGAGACCGTCAATTCCGGCTACCGGCTCAACCTGGACCGGGACGCGGTGGACGCCCACCGGTTCGTGCGGCTGGTGGAGCACGCGCTGAACCTCGCGCCGGGCACTCCCTCGGTCGTGGCGACCATCCTGGAGGATGCGCTGTCGCTGTGGCAGGGAGAAGCCCTGATCGACTCCCTCGAAGGCCCCTTGGTCACCACGGCGGCTGACGAACTGCACCGCTGGCGCGCGGCGGCACGGGAAACCCTCATCGACGCGTGGCTGTCCCTCGACCGTCACCAGAAGGTGGTGCTGAACGCCAGGAAGTTCATCGCCGAGGACCCGCTGAACGAGTCGATGCGCGCACGGCACATCATCGCGCTACGACGCATGGGACGGCACGCCGAGGCGGCCGAGGCCTACAACAACGCCGAGACCGTACTGCGTCGGGAACTGGGCATCAGGCCCGGCATCGAACTCCGCGCCACCTCCGACCCCGCCACGCGCTTCACGCCGATCCCGGGCGGACGGCAGCGGGAACACATCATGATCGGCGCGCCGTCATAACGGACCACAAACCGGGGCCCGGCGCGGCCCGCACAACCACGGCCGCCCCGCCGCCTCCGAACGGGCGGCCGCCTGCGCCGAGTACCGCGCGGAGGGCCGGCCGGAAAGGCGGGGAGCGCCGTACGCACCCTGCGCTGCTACCGCTGGCGCAAGCGGCTTCTGCCGCCCCGTCGGCCCGCCCTCCTGTCGGCCCGCCGCCCCGACACCTCGTCGGCCCGCTGCCCCGTCACCTGGGCCGGATTCGCTGGTTCGACGAGGACCGCCACCTGGCCCGACTGAGCACCCGGATCGGCCTGCCGGAAGCCCGAGGGAAGCCTGACGGAACGAGGGTGCAGCCTGAGCGTCCTCGCTGCTCTGGACGAGGCCTGCACGTCGGGACGTGGCATCGGGAAACTCCTCGGACCGGACAGCCCGGTCGCGTTGCTGCCGGTCCACGTGGCGCCGGAGGAGCTGACCGACCATGTCGAGGGCCAGGTCACGCCGGCGGACCTCGCCGCCGCCCTCGACCCCGGGTACATCCGCACCGACGGCGACACCCTCGCGCACATCAGCCACCGACTGCTCGACACCTCGGCCTCGCCGGTCAGCGACGGCATTCCGCCGCCGACGCTCCTGTGGTCCGCGAGTCCGCGAGTCCGCGAGTCCGCCGTCACACCGAAGCGGTGGCCTACATCTGTGCGACGACCGTCCGCCCCCGTGCCGCGCGTGCGGGTCGGTTGCGTCCTTCGGTGGAGCGCGTGGTCGAAGCCGAGTGCTCCACGGCCCTGGATCGCAGCTCCGCAAGAAAGACAGGGACGACCGACCTTGTGTCTACATACGATCGACCGTATTCTTTTGGCATGACTTCAACCCGCACCGAGGAGACCGACCCCTTCTGCCTGCAGCCGCTCGACGCCGCAGCGATGCTCTTCGATGCCCCGTGGCATCGGTTCGCGGTGATCGGAGACAGCTTGTCAGCCGGCACGGGCGACGCCAGCCCGGGCTACGTGGACAAGGGCTGGTCCGACCGGCTCGCTGACGTCCTCCGTCACATCCGACCGGACCTGGCATACCTGAACACGGCCGAAGACGGAACGACGACCACGCAGACCCTGGAGAAGCAGATCGGCCGCGCGGTGGAGTTCGAGCCGGACCTGCTGCACCTGCCGTGCGGTGCGAACGACCTCGTGCGGCGCACGCCGGACTTCGCGGAGATCGAGCGCAACTTGCGCCGCATGTACGAGCTGGCGTCGGAGACCGGTGCCCAGTTGACGACGTTCACCCTGGGCAGGGCGTACATGATTCCCCTCTTCCAGGACTGGAGCGAGCGGGTGGCCAGGATCAACGACATCACCCGTGGCCTGGCCGGCGAGTACGAAGCCGTTGTCGTCGACATGTGGCACCACCCCGTGAACGACAGGGAAGACCTGCTGAGCGAGGACCGCATCCACTTCTCGACCTCGGGACAGGCGGTGATGGCGACGGAGATGGTCAAGAGCCTGAGCAACGTGCTCAGCCGGACCACACGGGCCTGAGAGAACGCGTGCTCCAGGACTCCGCGGAGAGGCGGTGCGGAGGGGCAGTACGGAGGGGCCTGTCGCGGCGGCCTCCGTGGTCCGTCCCGATGGCGGACGCCTCGACCTGACCGGCACTTCGCCTCGGTCGGAGCCGCTGCGCGGACCGGATACCCCCGCAGCCGTGGACGCGCATGGCCACACGGATCACGCCTGCGCGGATTTTGGGACTGCCCGCCCTCTTCACCGCACCGACCGCTGTCGAGGAGGAGGAAGCCTCAGCGCCGAGCGCGGCAACCAACGCGGTTGTGTCCATGCCGGATTGTCGTCTGCGCGGGCGAGGCCGCAGGGACGTAGCGGGTCAGCATCGCAGTCCGATCACGCCCCAGCCGCGGTGGGTGGCTTGGGCAAGGACGTCGCCCCATTCGGAGACGAACGTGGCGAACGAGTCGAAGTCGTGTATCCAGCCGACGGGTACCGCCGCGTGCCGCTCGGGTACGTAGGGGAACGAGGAGGCCCGGACCGTGGAGGTCACCGGCCTGATCGACCTCGACCGGAATGTACGCGTGGTCGGCGGCGTCCGGTCAGCAGGCCGTCGCCCTCTTTGCGCGCTGACCCGGGCTGCGCCGCTTGCACAGCCGGGCCGTGAGGAGCGCGACAGCGACCAGCACCTCGATGAGCGGGACGACGAGCGCGGGCATTGTGGCGGCGTGGAGTTGACTGGCAAGAGCGGTCGGCGACCTGGGTGAGCCAGGAGGAGGGTGAGGCCGTTCCCGGAGGGCGTTGTGGCCGTTCCCGGATCTTTCGGCGTCGATCAGTCCGACCGCGGTGGCTCCTTGTGGGGCGTGGCCTTCACGGCCGGGACCGTGCGCGCGGACGAGCGGGCGCACCGGACCGTGGGATGGGCGTGTTCTCAGGTAGCGGTACGGGAGTCCACGCCGACCGCACAGCCGCAGCCGTCCTGCATAGGGGTCGCCGTTCCAGGTGGCGTACCGCCGTGGCGAGGTGAGTCCAGCCCGGGGTCACCAGTGGCCGAAGCCCGCCCGGGGCAGTGGTGGCTCCGGCAGCGGGAGGCGTGCTGCGTATAGCCCCGTGGTTGTGGCCAGCAGACCGCCGGGACGCAGCGCGGAAACCGACTGTCGGACGACAGTCGGTTCGGTGCCGGTACTGATGCGAGGCGGCACCGTTGTCACTGCTCGTCATCGAGACGTCCGGCACTGCTGCGTAAGGCGGGCGGGCCGAGGAGGACGGCGGTGTGCCTGGTCGCGTGGTCGCCCAGTCGTCACCGAGTTGCCGGACTGCCATCCCACCGCCGTGGCTTCGGCTGTCTCCGCGTACCAGGACTCCGCGTACCCCGACATGGAATCTCGCCTGACCTGGCCCGTCTGCTCCCGCAGAATCCGGGCGCCCCGTGCTCCTCGGCCCATGCTCCGACGGCCCCAGCGATGCGTGCGCCAGGGCCGGCACGCCGCCCCGCCCGGGTCAGCTTGCCGCGGAACCCGCCAGCAGGTCCGCGGGGATGCCGCCCTTGTCGGGGGCGTAGAAGTTCCTGATCTCGGCCTCCCAAGCCTCTACGGCGATCCGGTCGGCGTCATCGGGCCCGAGGGCCTCGAAGAGGGCGTCGATGTTCGGCAACTCGAAGCCGACGCCGCGCAGCATGCCGGTGAAGTCCGGACGGGCGACCCTGCCGCTGCCGTCGGTGTCTCCCATGCGCGCGAAGGAAGCCGCGAACTCGCCGATCGCCCCGTCGAACCGCTCCGGCGACAAGACGCACGCCCGGTACTCGTCGTAGGTGATCCGTCCGTCACGGTCGGCGTCGAGTTCACCGGCCAGGGTGTTCCAGTAGCGGGTGAAACCGGCGCGCATGGCGTTCTTGCGGGCCTCGTCGGCATCGGGCACAGCCGCAGCGACCCTACTGCTCATCAGGTCGAAGTCGTCTCGTTCCAGGACCCCGTTGCCGTCGGCGTCGAACAGGGTGAAAACGACCTTCACACGGTTCACTGCTTCGTCACGCATGAATTCATACCTTTCGTCAGGTCGGTCAGAGGTCGGAACGGCGTGTGCCGTGCCACCCGAGCCGGGCCGAGGACATGCCGGTGAGCCACTGGCAGGCGGCGGCCGTCGTGCGGGGCGGAATTCCCGTCTACGGGGATCCACCGCCGGGCCGCCGCGCTGTCACTATGCGTGTTGGTGTCGTCGAAGTCCCAGAATGCGACCGGCTGATCAGCAGAAAGAGTGAACACGGGCCGCTTTGGCGGACCGGGCCGTGGGCGGCACCCTCGGTGCCCTGTCACGGGCCGTGAGGTGCGGCCGTGCACAGGTCGTGGGGCGCGGGGGCGGGGACGGGGACGGGGCGTGGGGAGGACCGGAGTGCACGGCGCACTGGGAAGGCGCGCAGCACTCCGTTCGGTCTTTGCGCGCCCTACCGGTGCTCACGGACGGCCCGCACGATGAGCACATCGCAAGATGCCCAAGTGACTCCGCACACCGCACTCGACCTCTCCGGCGAGTGGCTGTGCGGAGGAAGGAGTGCGCGTTGTTGCTTCTCATCTCCCCGGACGGCGTCGAGGAAGCGCTCGACTGCGTGAAGGCGGCGCAGCATCTCGACATCGTGGACGTCAAGAAACCCGACGAGGGCTCGCTCGGTGCGAACTTCCCCTGGGTCATCCGGGAGATCCGCGAGGCCGTTCCCGCGGACAAACCGGTGTCGGCCACGGTGGGAGACGTGCCGTACAAGCCCGGCACCGTGGCCCAGGCGGCACTCGGCGCGGTGGTCTCCGGAGCCACGTACATCAAGGTCGGCCTGTACGGATGCGCGACCCCCGACCAGGCCGTCGACGTCATGCGCGGGGTCGTGCGAGCGGTGAAGGACCACCGGCCGGACGCCTTCGTCGTCGCCTCCGGTTACGCCGACGCGCACCGCATCGGCTGCGTCAACCCGCTCGCCCTGCCCGACATCGCCCGGCGCTCCGGCTCGGACGCGGCCATGCTCGACACCGCGGTCAAGGACGGGACACGGCTGTTCGACCACCTGTCGCCGGAAACCTGTGAGGAGTTCGTGCGGCGCGCTCACGACGCCGGCCTGCTCGCCGCTCTCGCGGGCAGCGTGCGGGTGGAGGACCTCGGTGCGCTGACCAGGATCGGCACGGACATCGTGGGGGTGCGTGGGGCCGTCTGCGAGGGCGGCGACCGTAACGCGGGAAGGATCCGACCGCAGTTGGTGGCCGCCTTCCGGGCCGAGATGGACCGGCACGCCGCAGAACACACCGCCGCCGTCACCGCTGCCGGGTGAACGCCCGGATGGCCGCACGGCAACCCGGGCACATCCCGGGCCTCCCGGCCGCGCCGTGTTCCCCGGAGGGACGTCTCCCCGGGTCGGCGCTCGCCGTTCTCGACCCGGCGACCGGGGAGGCCTTCGACGAGGTCGCCGACCAGCAACCGCACGAACTGGACGCCGTCGTCGCCAGGGCCCGCACGGCATGGCGCCACTGGCGTACCGACCCCGACGCCCGTACCACCGCACTGCGCGCGGCAGCCGACGCCGTGGAGGCCGCCGCAGCCGACCTCGCCCCCCTGCTCACGCGTGAACAGGGCAAACCCCTGGCCGAGTCGCAACACGAGGTCGCCCGAACCGCGGCCCGCCTGCGGTACTTCGCCGAGCCGCCCCCGCCCCCGCAGCCCATCGAGGACGGCCGACCGGTACGCAGCGAGATCCGCTGGCGCTCCCTGGGGCCCGTCGCGGCGATCGTTCCGTGGAACTTCCCCCTCCAGCTCGCGTCCGCGAAGTTCGCGCCCGCGCTCGCCGCCGGCAACACGGTGGTGCTCAAGCCCTCGCCCCACACACCCCTGGCCACCGGGTTGCTGGGTTCCGTCCTGGCCGCCGCCCTGCCCGAGGGCGTCCTGACGATCGTCACCGGAGGGGAACCCCTCGGCGCCCGTCTCGCCGCGCACCCGGGCATCCGCCACGTGACCTTCACCGGTTCGATACCCACCGGCCGGGCCGTCGCGCGCAGCGCAGCCGACTCACTCGCCCGCGTCACCCTGGAACTGGGAGGCAATGACGCCGCCGTCCTGCTGGACGACGTGGAAGTGGAGGAGATCGCGGACCGGTTGTTCTGGTCGGCCTTCCGCAACTGCGGGCAGGTCTGCATGGCTGTCAAACGCGTCTACGCCCCGGCCCGGCTCTACTCCGACGTGGTCGAGGCGCTCGCCCAGCGCGCGAAGGCCACGGTCGTCGGAGCGGGCCTCGACGCGGGCACGCAGCTCGGGCCGGTCAACAACGCCTCCCAACTGGCCCGGGTCGAGGGCTTCACGTCACGCGCCCTGGCGGACGGCGCCCGCGCCGCGGCAGGGGGCCGCCGTCTGGACCGGCCGGGCTACTTCTACGCCCCGACGATCCTCGCGGACGTTCCCGCCCACAGCCCGGTGGTGACGGAGGAGCAGTTCGGCCCCGTGCTGCCCGTGCTGCCCTACCGCGCACTCGACGAAGCCCTGGACGCGGCCAACGACACCGGCTTCGGGCTGGGCGGTTCGGTCTGGGGAACCGACCTGGATCGGGCGGAGGAGGCGGCCGGGCGACTGGAGTGCGGAACGGCCTGGATCAATCACCACGCCGAACTGTCGCTCGCCCAGCCCTTCGCCGGAACCAAGGACAGCGGAGTGGGGATCGCCGGCGGCCCCTGGGGCCTCTACGGCAACCTCCGGCCCTTCGTCGTGCACCGCCCGCCGGAGGAACGACAGGAGGGACGGCGGTGAGATTCGGCGCGGCCGTACTGCGGTCGTACGACGGCCCGTTCACCGTCGAGGACGTGCTGCACACGGGACCGGCCGAAGGCGAGGTCCTGGTCAGGATCGCGGGCTGCGGAATGTGCCGCACCGACCTCGCGGTGCGGCACTCGGCCGGGCGCTCACCCCTGCCGGCGGTGCTGGGCCACGAGGGCGCAGGAACCGTGGTGCAGACGGGCGGTCCGCGCACCGGCCTCAGCAACGGCGACCACGTCGTACTGAGCTTCGACTCCTGCGGCCGCTGCCGCAGTTGCCTGCGAGCAGCGCCCGCCTACTGCGACTCCTTCGCCCCGCTCAACCTCTTCGGCGGTCGTACCGAGAACCCGGTACGGTTCACCGACCCGGCCGGCGCCGCCCTGGCTCCCCGCTGGTTCGGCCAGTCCTCGTTCGCCGCCTACGCCGTGGTCCTGGCCCGCAACGCGGTACGGGTCGACCCCTCCCTCCCCGTCGCCCTGCTCGGCCCGCTCGGCTGCGGATTCCTCACCGGCGCGGGAGCGGTTCTCCACACCTTCGGCGCCGGACCCGGCGACACCCTCGCGGTGTTCGGCGCGGGAGCGGTGGGCCTGGCCGCGGTGATGGCGGCCACCGCCTCCGGAGCGGTCACGGTGGCTGTCGACCGGCACCCCGAGCGCCTGGCCCTGGCCGAGCGCTTCGGCGCGACCGCGCTGCACGCCGCGGCATCCGACCTGCCGGGCCGTGTCCGGCGATTGACCGACGGCGGTGCCTGCTACGCACTGGACACCACGGCCTCCGCCCCGCTGATCAACGACGCGCTCCAGTCCCTGCGTCCGACCGGCCACCTGGGGCTCGTGGCACGGCTGCACACCGCCCTGCCCCTTGAACCGGGAGCGCTGGACCGGGGCAGGACTCTTTCCCACCTCTGTGAGGGAGACGCGGTGCCAGGACTGCTGATCCCGCGCCTCACCGCACTGTGGCAGGCCGGACGCTTCCCGTTCGACCAGTTGATCCGCACGTATCCGCTCGCCGACATCAACGAGGCCGAAAGGGACTGCGAAGCAGGCCGCGTGGTCAAACCGGTCCTCATCCCGCCGCACGGAGACGGGTGACGAGGCGGCTGCGGTCCAGCCCCCCGGCCCCACGACTGCCCGAGCTCGGCCCTACTCGCCAACGGAGGAAACGTGGTCGGCACAACCCCCCGCGACATCGGTGTGGAAGGCGTGGAAGACGGCGTGGGAGCGACCGCCCTCCTGGTGGCCGCGGCGCGGGCCATTGAGACCCACCGGCCCGACTCCCTGGCCAGGGACCCCTACGCGGAGCACTTCGTACGCGCCGCCCCGGCTTCCGCCGGATGGCCGGTGCGTCCGCACCAGGTACGGGACGGGGACGCGAACCCGTTGTGGGGCCGATTCGCCCGCTACTTCGGCCTGCGGACCAGGGTTCTCGACGACTTCCTCCTGCACGCGGTGCACACCGACGGCAGCCGTCAAGTGGTACTGCTCGGGGCGGGACTGGACTCCCGGGCCTTCCGGCTCGACTGGCCCGGGGCAAGCGTGATCTTCGAGGTCGACCGGGCGGGGGTGCTGGCTTTCAAGCACCAGGTGCTCGACGGGCTTTCGGCCGTCCCCAGGGCGACACGGGTACCCGTCGCGACCGATCTCCGTGACGACTGGGCCGCAGCTCTCACCGACGCCGGATTCGACCCGGCCGCACCGAGCGTCTGGCTGGCCGAGGGGTTGCTGTTCTACCTGCCGCCCGCCGCGGAGACGTCCCTCATCGGCACGGTGGACCGGCTGACGCCCGAAGGCAGCGCCCTGGCGTTCGAGGTCAAACTGGAGAAGGACCTGCTGGCATACCGCGACAGCCCCCTCTACACCGCTACGGCTCAGCAGATCGGCATCGACCTGCTCACCCTGTTCGACCTCGCAACGCGCCCCGACTCCGTGGGCCACCTCACCAGCCGGGGCTGGTCCGCGTCGGTCCACCTCCCCTACGACTTCACCCGGCGGCACGGCCGCGGCCCCCTGCCCGAAAAGAACGACGCCCTGGAGGGCAACCGATGGGTGTTCGCACACAAACGCCGACCATGACGATGCCACCGGACGCCGCGCCGCCGACGCTGTTGCCGAATGACTCCTGCCGGCCTGCCCTCCCGGTCCTCACCGGGAGGGACACACTTTCGACGCAGCGAGTGCACGTCGGCCGGTCGTCCCGCCGCGCTCACCCCAGGATCTGACGGTGGGCTGCGACCCATCGCGCGCGTTCCGCCCGAGTCAGCGCTGACGAGCGCGAAGTCGGGCTCCGGCAAGAGCTCTGTCAGCAATCTGCACCTGCGCGTCGGAAGAGCCGACCGCGAGCCCGACCACCGCACGACTGCCACGGAATCGCCTCTCCGGCGGCGAAAAGCGAAGCGTCGGCGCGACCTCGCGCCGACCTCCCTCTCGCGGTCCGGACCGAACGTCCTCGAAGGGTCCCCACCGGCGTGGTCCAGGAGGGGCGTGGCGACACCTGGGAGAACACGGGAGGGCTGAACCAGCAAGCCGTCACAGTGCTGGTCGTCACGCACTGCCTCGAAGGTGCGAGGGGCAGTGGAACATCAGTCGAGCAGTGCGGTTGCTTCGACCTCGACGAGCACGTCCGGCTCGAAGAGGTGGTCGACCCCGATCAAGGACGCCGGCGGCATGGGAGACGGAAGCCCGATCTCCTCGGCAACGGTTTCCACACCGGCCATGAACCCACCGATCTTGTCCGGGCTCCACGCCGTCACATAGAACGTCAGGCGCAGCACGTCCGCGAAGGACGCGCCCGCGCCCGTCAACCCGACGTAAGTGTTATGCAGGGCCTGGGCGACCTGCCCGCCCAGATCGCCGGGTGCCACGGCAGTTCCGTCGGCCCGGCGCGCGAACTGCCCACTGACGTGGATGTGCTTGCTGCCTGTACCGACGGCCACGTGGTGGTAGGGGACCGGCTGGAGCATGCCTTCGGGCGTGAAGTGCTGAACAGTCATGGGTGTTTCTCCTCTGGACTCGGTATCCGTAAGCTACCTAGTAGTGAAAAGGCACTTCAACGAGACCAGGTTTCGCCATGGATACCAACGACGAGTTCCGCATCGATGCTCCGCACCGTGAACTGCTCGACCAGGTCCTCGACAAGTGGTCACTCAGCGTCCTCAACGAGCTCTGCGAGCGTCCGTGCCGCTTCAACCAACTACGTCGAGCCATCCCCGAAGTCACCCAGAAGTCGCTGACCGCGACACTCCGGCGCCTGGAGCGAAACGGCGTGATCGCGCGCGAGGTCGTCTCCACCCGCCCCGTGGCGGTCAGATATCGCATCACGCCACTCGGCAAGACTCTCCGGCCCCCCATCGACGTGCTGCTGGCCTGGGCCTCCGAGAACCTCTCCGCCATCACCCGCGCGCGCGAAGCCTTCGACGCAGCCGACGAAGGAACGGCCCTCTGACCCCTCTCCCACGTCGGCAACCGTGTCCGCGCTCACGCTCCTCCATGGGAAGCAGACCGGCCGCCCGCGACCCGTCGGCCATTGCGCCGGACCGGGCGGGCGGTGGCCGGGTCCCTCGTCAGCGTCTGCGACTGCACCCCGCAAGCCCGGCGACATCCCCCGGGGCATGCCGTTGACAGAAGGGACACTGTCATTCCGGCGCCGAAGGCCACCACCCCCGCGTGCAGGACCACGAAGAACCCAACACGAAGGGGATATAGGTCCGATCTTGACCTAACCGGGATTTAGGGTCGTGACATCGCGCAGGGGGCCTCCCCCTGAGTGGTGGACACGCTGATACTGGATCTGCTTGATCCGGAGGAAGCGAGAAGACCGCCGATGGCGATGAAGGACTACTCGGACGAGTTCAAGGCCGATGCCGTGGCCCTGTACGGGTCCACACCCGGGGCGACCTACAAGAGCATCGCCGCTGACCTGGGAGTTAACCGGGCGACCCTGCGTGAGTGGGTGCTGCGGGACCGCGAACGCCGTAGCGTCAGCGCCGCGGCTGCGAAGCCGGCCGCCCCACGTCGCGAGGCGGTACCGTCCGCTGATCCGGACGAGCGGGTCCGTCAACTGGAGGCCCGGGTGGCAGAACTCGAGGCGAGTGAGCGCAAGCTCGCCACCGAGCGGGACATCCTCCGCAAGGCGGCCAAGTATTTCGCCGGAGAGACGAACTGGTGAGGAGCCGCTTCCAGTTCGTTGACGACCACCGGGACACCTACGAGGTGAAGCGGCTCTGCCACGTCCTGGAGGTGAACCGGTCCAGCTACTACAAGTGGCTCGCCGGCGCCGAGGCCAGGGCCGCCCGGCAGCACAAGGACCGGGTCCTGGCCGAGGAGATCCGCGAGGTCCACGGCGAGTCCGGCGGCGCCTACGGCTCTCCGCGAGTGACCGCCGAGCTCCGCGAGAAAGGGCGGCGGGTCAACGAAAAGCGGGTCGCCCGGATCATGCGGAGGTTCTCCATCACCGGAATCCGCCTGCGCAGACGCGTCCGCACCACCGTCGCGGACCCAGCAGCCTCACCGGTTCCGGACCTGTTCCAGCGGGACTTCACCGCCGCCGAGCCGGGGCGCAAGTACATGGGCGACATCACGTATCTCCCGCTGGCCGGCGGGGAGTTCCTCTACCTCGCTACGGTGCTGGACTGCTTCAGCCGCAAGGTCGTCGGCTGGTCCATCGCCGACCACATGCGCACCGACCTGGTCGCCGACGCACTGCGGATGGCGGCCTCGACCCGTGGCAGCCTGGACGGCGCCGTGTTCCACTCCGACCACGGGGCCCAATACGGATCCCGGGCCTTCGTCGGCCTCTGCGACCAGCTCGGAGTCACCCGGTCGATGGGCGCGGTCGGCACCAGCGCCGACAACGCGGCCTGCGAAAGCTTCCACGCGTCCCTGAAGCGCGAGACCCTCCAGGGCGCCCACGACTACGGTGACGCCGGCACCTGCAGAAGAACGGTATTTGCCTGGCTGACCCGCTACAACACCCGCCGTCGGCACTCCGCCAACGACCACCTCAGCCCCAACGAATACGAACGCCGACACCACACCGCTAAACTCACGCTCGCCGCGTGATCAATAACCGCGTGCCCACCTTCATGGGGGAAGGCCCCAGGACCGCACGAGGGGATGGGAAACCGATGAAGCACACTGCACCCGAGGGTTACACCAGCGTTGCGCCGTGGGTGGTCACCGACGACACCGGTGCGTTGCTCGACTTCGTTACGGCCGTGTTCGACGGGGAGGAAATCGCGCGCGTTCCGGTCGAGGACGGCACCATCGGCCACGGTGAGATCCGTGTCGGCGACACGGTGGTGCTGGCCTTCGACCGTCGGCCCGACTGGCCGGTGATGCCCTCGCTGCTGCGGATCTACGTGCCGGACGCGGATGCCGCGATGTCCGCAGCCGTCGCGCACGGGGCGCAGGTCGTCACCGAGACCTCGGACAGCGCGTGGGGGGATCGCGGTGGGCGGGTGCGGGATCCGTTCGGCAACATCTGGTGGGTGGTGAGCCGGGTCGAGGACGTCGCACCGGACCGGGCCGAGGAGCGTATGTTCGAGCCGGAGTACGCCAAGGCGATGCGTACGGCGCAGGAAACGCTGGATGCCGCGCTGAGTGGCCGGGAATCAGGGGTGGCGAGCGCCCCGCAGCGCCCGGCCGTCTGAGCCTTGCCGGTCGGGTGGTGCTGCGGGCTCGGGTATGTCTGCGCAACGACGACGCTCTTGTGCACGGTTCCCCGGCGAACTCAGCCGTGTCTGCCAGGAGCTTCGTGGTTGCCCACCCCCCGGCCGGGGGAGGGGCGGAAGTGCATGAGTCAGTTCGGGGGGTCGGGGCGCAGCGGTTGCTTGCGGGCGGCGGCACGGGGTCTGCCCCGCCTTACGAAGCAGACTGGACGACACGACCTGCGCCGTCCCCTTCCCACGGATTCTCCCGCATCTGGTGACGACCCTCGCGGGAAGTGCCGAGGCGCGCTCCCTGGGTGACCTTGTGGGGCGTGCTGGCCCCGTTCCGGCAGGACGGACTGGGCGGCGATGCGGTGACCCGGTGGGGAGTCGCCTCGGGGCTGGAGCGGTGTGGCTTGATCCACGTTGACGGACATCCGAAATCAGGGCTTCAGCCCCGGGAAGATGTCCACATGGAGGCGGGAGGATGTCCACATGGAGGGCATGGGGAAGAAGATGCCCCGCCCCCGTCCATCGTTCACGCCGGAGATCGTCGAGCTGTGCCGATGGGGTGACCGCTCGGTCGGTCGGATCGCCAAGAACTTCGGTCTGTCCGATACCGCGGTGCGTGACACCAGCCAGCAATTCGACGCACTGGTAGACCAGTTGGAGTTGTGCCTATCGGTCGGCCGCACCTGACTGTGCTGGGACAACGCACTCGCCGAGTCGCTCTTCGCCACCACCACCAAGCGGGAGTTGCTCGACACCATCTCCTGGCCCGGCCGGGCTGCCGCCCGCACGGCGGTCTTCGATGTCATCGAGGGTCGGTCCAACGTGCACCGTCTGCACAGCAACCTCAGCCATCGCAGTCCCGCCGCATACGAGACCGCACTCGCAGCCTTTGGCACAGTCGTGCACGTTCAGCACCGAGCGCTCCGTCTCCTCCGGAGCCGCGGGTCCCCGCCTGCCAGGCACTTCCGCCCCAAGGCGTGCGGCGGACCGCGGGACGCCCATCGACAACGCCCTTGTGCGGGCTTGGCGACAACACAGGCGCGACCTTCTCCAGGCTGCCGCAACCGACCGCCGCGCCTCCGGCCAGAGCGATCCAGCCTCGGCCGGGTTCGACGCCACGTAGATCCGTCGGCCGGCAGGGTCTGTTGCCCCCATTGTCCTGCGTGGGGAGGGGCTGCAGGAGCCCGTCACGGGCAACTCACGGGCAGCGAACCGTTCCCCGTAACCGGGGGCTCGTGAGTCCTGCTGACGGTTGCGTGACACGGGTGCCTGCCCAGGGGTGAGCCAGAACTGATGTCCGGCGGGGTGCGCGGGCTACCTCCTACGAGGGTGCACTGTCAGGCGGCCGAGTAAACAGCCGAACGAGGGTTCCGCTCGTGTGGCCATCGACGTGGTGGCTCGACTGCTATCCGTTCGTGTGCTTCTGATCCGAAGGCCGTCGTTGGCGACCTGCCCGCCCCTCGGCCGGGCTTCCCCGGGCCGTGAAAGGCCGAGGCGCGAGCCCTCGGGCAGCAGGCGCAGCACCGAGGGCTCGCGGAAGCGGGTCTCTGACATGTGTCAGGTCCTGCTCGCGTGCAGGAGTTGAGGTCTGCTCTCAGTGGCTGGGCCCGCGACGCCCGCGTCCGTCCCGTCTGGCGTCCTTGGCGTGCCGGTCCGTGGTGCCGTCGTCGTACTGGATCTGCTCCTTGCGGACGGTGCCGGTGACCTCTTGCTGCTCGGTCACCTTGTCCGTCTCCAGCCGTACCCGCTCGACGGGTACCTTCGCCTTCGACGTCACCGGCCGTTCGGCGTGCAGGAGGACTTCCGTCTCCTCCTCGCCGATGTCGGCGCGCACTGTGTCCCCGGGCTTGATCGGCTCGCGTACGACCCGTACTTCCTCGTGGCTGACCGGCACGGTGGTGGCGACCTCCTCGGTGACCACGATCTTCTTCAGCCGCGCCGTACCGGTGAGGACCTCCTCGGTGCCCACCCGCAACTGCTCCTCGGAGCGCACCAGTCCGTGGTCCTGGTCCCTGTCGGCTGTCCGGCCGGACTCCGAGGCGGCGGTGCCGCGCTCAGCCGACCGGTCGTGAGGGGCGGTCCCGGCCCTGCCGAGTCCGCCGGCCGGGCCGGCGGACCGGGTGTCCGTCAGGCCGTAGTGCCGGAACAGGGTTGTTTCCTCTTCCACGTCCAGGTGGCCGTCCACGTCCACGCGGGGAGCGTCCTTGACGGTGTCCTTGGCGTACGGGATCCGCAGGTCGTCGCCCTCGACGCGGGCACCTTCCAGAGGGACGAAGGTCTCCTTGGTGCCGAAGAGACCGGTCTTGACGGTGACCCATTCAGGCCGGCCGGTGGTGTCGTCGCGATAGAGCTGGCCGATCCGGCCGATCTTCTCGCCTGCCTTGTCGTGCACCGTCAGCTCGAAAAGCCGGTCGGCGTTGAGGAAATCGCTCACCAGAACCTCCGGAACCGGCAGCACGGCCGGGGACCTCGATGCCCCGCACGGACCGACTGCCACTCCCCACAACGCCCCCTCTGTCCCCTGCAGGCAATCGGAACCGCCCCCGGCCACCACGGATCACGGGGCGCTGAACCGGTAACGGCAACGAACGGGGCGTCCCTAGCGAGACCGAACGATCTTCCTCCAGCCGGGTGATCCTGACGCCACGCGGCGGAAGAGTTCGTCTGACGGCACCGTCCGATTCCTGGCACCGGGCATCAGGGGGACGGCTCGACCGGCGTACGCCCCTGAGGGACCTCGGCGCGGGGAAACCGCTGGAGACGCGGCTCCCACGTGATCGATGGCCCGCCCGCCTGGACATGCGCATGCTCCGGTGCGGTGGTCCCGTAGACGTGACACCGCAAGGCGGGGCGCACCGTCGTGCGGTCCCCGTTCCCGCTTCCCGAAAGAGGCATTCATGGTGAGTACCACGGACAAGACGCTCAGCGGCAAGGTCGCTTTCGTCGGTGGCGCGTCCCGCAATCTCGGAGGGCTTATCAGCAGCACCCTCGGAACTGAAGGCGCCCTGGTCGCCGTGCACTACAACAGCGACTCCTCCCGGGCCAAGGCCGAGCACGTCGTCACACAGATCAACCAGGGGGCGGGAGAGGCGTTCGCCATTCAAGGCGACCTGACGAAGGTGGCCGAGGTGGAGCGGGTCCTCGATGAAGTCGTCAAGCGGTTCGGGAAGCTCGACTACAGCATCAACACCGCAGGCATGGTGCTGAAGAAGCCGCTGACCGAGATTTCGGAGGAGGAGTACGACCGCATGTTCGCGGTCAATTCCAAGGCTGCTTTCTTCGTCATGCGTGAGGCCGCGCGTCGGATGGAGGACGGTGGCAAGATCATCACGATCGTCACCTCACTGCTCGCGGCATACACCGGCCTGTACTCCACGTATGCGGGCAGCAAAGCACCGGTCGAGCACTTCACCCGCGCCCTGTCGAAGGAACTGTTCGGCCGCAACATCTCGGTCAACGCCCTTGCTCCGGGTCCGATGGACACCTCGTTCTTCTACCCGGCCGAGGACGAGGACTCCATCGCTTACCACAAGTCCTCCGCGATGAACGGCGACCTCACCAAGATCGAGGACATCGTGCCATGGGTACGGCATCTGCTGACCGAGGGCTGGTGGGCCAACGGCCAGACGATCTTCCTCAACGGCGGCTACACCACCCGCTGACCCGCCCGGAGCGGACGGAACGGCATCCGGTTCGGCGACCCCGTCAACCTGCGGCTTGCTGTCCGCTCCACGACGGCTTCCACGGCACTGCGGTGTCCTGGGCCTCGATGTCGTCCTCGCCCCTCTCCTCCTGCCACCGCATCCGCGGAGGTAGACCGCATCCACACGGTCGAGCGGCACGAGGTTCCAGCCCCCGGCATGAGCCCCGAACCGTCGACGCCGTCCGGTGACGGACAGCCGCCACAGTGCCTGCAACCCCGCCGAAAGCTCACGCCAAGAGCTTCTGCCAGAGCTACGATCTCGTCGGCACAAGCGCCGCGTACGACGGCGGGACGTACGCGTACGGATTGCAGCGGCCGTCCACAGCCATGGCGAACCGCACCAGCCATTGCACGATCCACTCCACGCCCAGGCGACTCGCACATCTGCTGGTGTGTCAGTGGTCTGAGTACCACGCTCGCACGGTGCCCCAACCCAGCACGCAACGGGGTCCGGACGCAAGTCACCCCGCAACCCCGCGCCGCGCTTCTCCTCAGTCTCGGGCTGCCGCGGCGGCTCGTCCGGCGGGCCCCACGGTGAAGACCGGGCGATGGCCTCCCGCCCGGAGGGAACCCCAGATCGCTCTTTTCCGCAGGTCAAAGCCGGCGTTCCATGTGGCCGGTGATCAGCCAAACGAGGATCCGTCCCGGAGGTGGGCGCCATCTCTTCCGCGGCGTGATGGTCGGCGACGGCCACCGCGGGGCGGGCACGTCGCTGCGCGACGCCCAGGACGAGGCCGGTGTCCCGCCCGGGATCTGGAAGGGCCAGCGCCTGGCCGCGATCGGCCTCAAGGCCGGGGACGTGGTGACCGAGCGGGGAGCCGAACTACTCCTGGGGAAGGTCGGCACCCGGATGCCGACCGAATCGAGTCCGAGCGCCTGGTGGCGGGCAATGATCCGGCGACAGCCCGGCGGGCGACCGTGCCGGGCAGGCCCATCGAGCACAACCGCTCACCCAAGACCGACAAGGCCAAGGAGCGGATCCCCTGGCTCGGCATGCACCTGGTGTTCCGGCCCCCGCCGACGGCCCACATCGCGTGGGCACTGATGGACGACGAGCACCGTCGGGTACTGGAGCTGTGCCAGGACGTCTCCGTGGATATGACGCTGGAGTGGGTGGCGGAGTCGGTCGCCCAGATCCGCTGGAAAGGCGGCGGCAAACACCGGGCCGGTGTCCGGGAGGGCTTGATCATCGCGGCTTTCCGGCACTACGAGTCCAGAGCCGCGGAGTCCAAGCCCTTGCTCCATGATCATGCGCTGGTGTCGGTCCGTGTCCGGCGGCCGGACGACAAAGGGACGTGGGGGAACCTGTCGGCGGATTCGATACTGGCGAACTTCGTTGCGGCCGACACGCTCTCCCTCCTGTTCTTCATAGAGGAGGTGGCCGCCCGACTCGGGTGGGCGTGGGAGCCTCGCGAGGTGACGCCCGGCCGTCGGCCCGTCATGGAGATCGCGGGCAGCGGCCAGCGGCTCATCGGCTGGCAGTCGCCCCGACGCCAGCAGATCGAGGACGCCACATCCGTCCTCATGGCCAAGTACGAGAAGAAGCACGGGCACGCGCCGGGGGAGCGGGCCGGCTACGCGCTGGCCTGCCAGGCCGCTGACCGCACGCGCCCGCCCCAGCGCACCGAGCTGCGGTCGCTGTCTGAACTGCGGATGCGATGGCGGGAGTCGGCCATCGCCGCGTTCGGCGCCGACGTCGTCTCCCGGCTGGCACAGCGGGCGCGCGGCGGCCGCGGCGGTGTGGGCGAGGGTACGGCCGGTGGTCGACGTCGTCCTGGCGGCCGTCGATGTCGTGGCGGTGGTGTACGTGATGCGCGGTGCGTTCAAGCGCCACCACCTGCTCGCCGAAGCGCGCCGCTACCTCTCCTGCGTTCTGCGCGGCCGACCCCACGAGCCTTGCAGAGGGTTCGACGACTACACCCGGCCCGTCGGGCGGGGCCGGGTGATGACCGCCGACCTGCGAGCCCCGCACCCGCGCGACACCGACGACGAGGCCGTGCTGTGCCTACTAACCCGCAAGCGGACCGCTCCTCTCTACGAGCGGGCCCCGCCTTGCCGCCGGAGCGCTGAGTGCCCGGGTCTACCCGCGAGTGCCAAACCCCAGGCGCCGTGTAGGCACCTCTGTTACCCCACCCGCACCGCCCGTACTGCCCTCACCGCAGCCCGCGGGCGTGCCTCGGGCTGACCGCCCGCGGGCACCCGAGGCGCACCGGCCACCAGCGAGCGGGGCGCTGCGCAGGTGCTGGGGTCGTCCACGTGTAACGCTCGATGGAGCGATCGGCCCCGACCGCGCCGCACAGTCGTGGCCCCCGCGGACTTTCGGGTCCGCGAGGCCGCCCATGTGACGTTGCCCCGTAGTTGGCCTCTTCGATCGCCGGTTGGCCGGTGCCGCCCGGTGATCGATCTCGCTTCGGAGGTTGGGGCACAGCACCTGACGGCTGCTCCAGCCGGCCGATGCTTGACCTGAACCTTGGTTGATGTACGAGAGTCGTGTCATCGAACCCGAGACGAGGAGATTCCGATGACACAGCCCAGGATCCTGGTGACCGGCGCGACTGGAACGGTCGGCGGCGCGGTCGTGACCCAACTGCACGCGTTGGGCGTGCCCGTACGGGCGCTGGTGAGAGGGGAGGCGGACTTCCCGGAGGGTGTGCAGGCGGTACGCGGCGATCTCAGTGATCCCGTGTCGCTGGACACGGCTCTGGAGGGCGTCGATTCGGTCTTCCTGGTGTGGCCGTTCCTGAGCGCCGAGGGCGCGTCGGACGTGATCGACGCGATCGGGAAGCGCGCTCGACGGGTGGTGTACCTGTCATCCGAGGGGGTCGGGAGCGAGGAGGAGGAGCCGGGCGAGGCGATCACCATGTTCCACACGGAGTTGGAGAGACTGATCGAGGCATCGGGCCTGGAGTGGACGGCGCTGCGGCCCACCGGGTTCGCGAGCAACACGCTGGGCTGGGCGGAGGAGGTCCGCACTACCGGTGTGGTACGGGCGCCACTGGCAAGGCTGGCCCGCCCGCTGATCCACGAGGCGGACATCGCTGCGGTCGCCGTTCAGGCGCTGACGACCGACGCCCTGCTCGGCGCCCGTCCCGTGCTCACCGGCCTGGACTTGGTCACCCAGGACCGGCAGGTGACGCTGATCAGCGAGGCGATCGGGCGGCCGGTGCGGTTCGAGGAGGTCACCCTGGACCAGGCCATCGAGCAGATGAAGGCCGCGGGCTACCCGCCAGAACTGGTAGAGGCCGTATTGCCGGCCCAGGCTGAGATGCTCGACAATCCGGAGCCGGTCAACGACGAGGTGGAGCGCATCACGGGCACCCCGGCCCGATCCTTCCGGGAGTGGGCGGTGGACCACGCAGCGGACTTCCGCTGAAGGGACGTCAATACTCGTCGACATGGCAACCCGAAGCACCGGATCTCGGCTCCGTCGCCCACACGCCTGACGCCGAGGTCGGGCCCCTGCTCAGGGAAGCCCCGAGCGGTTGAACCGCACAGGTGGGGAGGCCGTCTCGCGGCTAAGAGAGCGATGGTGAAGCAGCAGCGGTCCGAATCAGTGGACGGCGGGACCCGTTCGGCACGATCCTCGGCATCAACGGCCCCTGACCCCGGCAACGCGGATGCCCGGTACCCCTCGACAGGGGCACCGGGCATCCGCGCGTCCTCACACCAGGCCGTGCAGGCTCTCCAGCCCTGTCGCCGCGGCGAACGCTCGCAACGCAGCGGCCGGGGTCGGCGGAGTGAGGCTCCAGGCGTCGGCAGGGACGTCCCGGTCGGCGGCCGGGTCGGCGGCGGCGGGCGGGGCCTCGGGGGCACCGGTGTTGCAGGCGTCGGTGAGGAAGCCGGCGACAGGGGCGGGCGTCATGATCAGGGCGGTGCCGGTCTTGCCCGTGGCGTGGACGCCGGGCATCGCCGACTCGCGGGCCTCCGCGTTGGACAGGTTCAGCACTGCGTCTCCTGGGCGCGGCCGCGGGTGACGACTTGGACGCGGCCTGGGTGCTCGCTCGCCATCGGGATGGGGCTGACTTCGGGAACGAGCATGCGCCAGGGGGGCCGGAGAACAGAGCTGCGCACGGGACGGCGTTGCTTCGTAGTTGGCCATTTTGACGGGTAGTTGGCCAGCGCGTAGACAGTGTGGTCACTCAGGGTGCATTCGGAGCTGTGTGCGGATCCTTCTGAGTGACGGCACGCCTTACAGACCGCCCGCGACCAGGTCGTCCAGGCCGCCGCCGTCATCACCGACCCCGCGGATGCCGGTCACGTCGGGCTGACCGGGCACCGGATCCTGACTCGTCTCCTCCCGCCCGCCGGCAGCGTGTCAGCACCCGCAAGGTCAAGTCACCGATGTCCCGCTGCAGCATCCGCCACGACGACATCAGACCCGACACCAGCCGCACCATCACCACCCTCGGCATCAACGTCCTCGAACCTCGCGAACCGCACCCTCAACTCCGCCATCTCCCGCGATGACCGGAACACCGCCCTCGCCGACCGCCGCCACCGGATTCTCGGCCTGCTCGAAGAAGCCCCCACCCGCCTCTGGCGCCCCCGTGACATCGCCTCCCACTTCGGCGACATCACCATGGAGGCCATGTCCCGGCAGCTCTCCAGGTAGGCCGAGACCGGCTTCATCCACAAACTCGGCCCTGCCGTTACGCCGCCACGGCATGGACCCCAACACCCTCTGCGCGCCCTGCGAAAACGCTAACTACCCGGCCTTGGGGGAGTGTCCCATCGGCGGGCAGCGCATGAGCGCAGCCCGCCCACCTCAGTTTTCTCTCAGATCCCTTGCCCTCCGGATGCGCCGATACGCATGATCGTTTCCAAGTCCGGAGCCACAGGCTTCCCTGACCAGGAGGGCTCTCACCGGCGCGGGCCTCATCACTGTGCGATGAACCAGGGGGGAACAGAATTTCATGTCGATATCGAGTAACACCCTGCGTGTCGCGGCCAACGGCACTACCACCGCCGCTCGCGGTGGGCTCGCCCGCAGCAGCGCCATGATCGTCGCGGCGAGCACCGCCGGGGCGATCTTCGCCACCGCCACGGGGGCCCATGCGGCGGACTCGGCCACGGAACCGCGCGGTGACACCAGCGTCACGCTGACCACGGACGACGGTTTCACGCCCGAAGAGCTTGAGCAGGCCGAGGCGCTCAAGGGGGGAATCGCGGAACTGGGAGTGACCGAGAAGCAGTTCGCCGCCGCACTCGACGTCGCCTTCACCCGGCTGGCCCCCGACGCCCTGCACGACCGTTTGGCGGCCCTGCCCGCCGACGCGACTGCTGAGCAACTGGTACAAGCCGCGTACCCGGGCGACGAGGCGGCTCAGGCCGCGCTCCTTGCCGTGTTCGCGAACGAGGGCGTCCGGAAGTCGGTCCTTCCCTCCGCGGTCGAGGACGCGGAAGAGAAGCCGATGATGGCCCCGATGGGGTGGTGGGATGAGACCGAGTTCGTCGCCAAGTGCGGTGCCGCCATCGCCTGCGTCCTTCTCACCCTCGCACCGGCCGGGTCGAGCATCAAGGTTGTCCGGGCCGTGGCGTTGTACAAGAAGTACGGGGCCGAGAAGACCGCCAACATCATCTGGCGCTTCGTGAACGGCAAGCGGGTCGGCTCCGCGGAGCGCGAGGCGGTCAAGGCGTTCATCGGTATCACCGCCATCTCCAGCGCCTGCTCAAGGTGAGGCCGCTGTGACCGTTGAGCATGTGGCGGTGATCGCGCTGGTAGTCGAGGTAGCGGTCATGGTGCTGGCCCGGTTCGGCACCGAGCGGCGCCACTGGAACCACTACAAGCAGCGTGGTCCAGCCCCTCAGACGGGAAACGACCTCACGCAGGCATCCGGTGTGCTGTACGCGGTCGCCGCTGCCGCTGTGGCAGGTGCCGCCGTGGTGACGCGAGCGGAGATGTCCTTGTCCGCCATCGGCACGTTCACGTTGTTCGGGATTCTGCTTCCTGCTTGCGCCGCCCACTCCGTCATGGTGTTGGCGACGCGAGGCCGCGCGGACCGGATCACTCGATGGCACCGGGGAAGCGCCTGCATAGTTGCCGCGGGCGGCGGCATCGTCTCGATCGGCCTTCTCTGACCGAGGCGCGATCAGCGGCGCCCGCGACGGCCGCCGGACTACCCCGATGGGCCGTCTCCCCGGCTTGTGAGCTGAGGGAGACGGCCCATCGCTGCGCGGGGTCGTGCCTGTTGAGTCGGCCGAGTGCTGCCACTGCCAACCGGGATCCAAGCGGCTCGGGGGCACCGATGCCGGACCAGATTCGCCGACCGAAACCCACAGATACCCCCGGTTCGGCGTGACGTCGGGTCGGCTCCGTGCGCGGAGCGTGGTACCTGCGTACCTGCATGATCCGGACCTCCCGGGAGGCCGAGCCCCCGGGCTCGCGCGGGGCGGACAGGGGCTGGTCGGCGTACCAGAAGGAGATGCCGCCGTTGACGGTGCCGTGCGCGGCCGGGGGTGCTCGATGACGCGTCCATGGCGGGGAAGGCAGCCCACGGGGCGGACGGCGGCAGGGCATGATCGGCATCCTTCCGCATCTTGACGATCTCCATCGAACGCGGGGCGGTTCACTGGCCGGCACCCGCTCGTGTCAGTGCGGTGCTGTTGACTGTGCGGCATGGAAATCCTGCGTACGTTGCCACCGGAGCACGGGATGCTCACCCGTGTGGCGACGCTGTTGAACGCGGAGCCAGGTGAGCCCGGGAGCCGTGCGAGTTCGCTCGGCGGTCCTCTGCTGTGGCCCGCCGATGAGCCCTGGCCCCACTGTGCACAGGAGGACCACTGGACCTACCCGGTCGGTGGTTCCCTCGATCCGATCGTCCCGGGATCGGTGCCCATGGTTCCGATCCTTCAGCTGTTTGCCCGGGACGTGCCAGAAGTCCCCTTCCCTCCTGACAAGGACCTTCTCCAGCTGGTGTGGTGCGCGCTGAACCACGACGAAGGGCCGCATCTGGTCGTGCCGCGGCTGTACTGGCGGCGGGAGGCGGACGTCGAGGAGCGCGGGCTGCTGGCAGAGGCGCCGGTGGCGGGCGGCGGGGAGTACGACGAGTACAACGTTCCGCAGGAGGGTCGCTGCACGCTGTCGCCTTCCACCGCACAGGACTTCCCCAGCCGCCATGACCTGCCCGACGGCCTGCGCGACACCGCGGACACGCAGGAGCGCCTGTCCGAGTCCCATCTGGTGGCCACGAAGCTCGGTGGCTGGCCTTGCTGGACACAGCCGGGCGACTGGCCCGAGTGCCCCGCCGGCCATCGCATGGAACACCTGCTGACGGTCACAGGCGACATCCAGCTCGGTGACTGCGGGGGCATCTACTTCTTCCTCTGCCGACAGTGCCCCGATCATCCCTGGGACGCGCGCTCCGACTGCCACTAGGTTTGCTTCGCTCGGACCATCGCGCGACTCACAAGGCCATGGCTGCCACGAGCGGGACAGGGCGTCCTTCGGCGCCTGGGCCAAGACCTTCGCCGTCCCCGCCTCTGCGCGACCATGGTGGACCGCCTCACCGTCGGCGGCAACATCATCGAGACCGGCACCAGCCGCGCCCGCGCCGAGCAGCAACAGGCTCCCAGTTGGCCATCGCAAGGCACCCCACCAGGCGATCAGTTCTCTGCCAGGCGCTGACGCCACCACCCGCAGGCACCCAGTCCGAGGTGGGGGCTGAGGAGAACACTGCCGCGGTCGAATGCGGCATCCAGAGCGGCGACTACCCGACCGAGGCCTGAGACTCAGATCCGACGGCCCCCTGGGTTCGATGACTGAGAGGGAAACCGGTGTTGCTGCTGCTCCCGTTATGGCCTGGGCTGTGCACGGGACACGAATGTGACCCAAGCCGGGCCCCTCCCTCAAGCCAGGAAGGGTGTCCGTGCGGTCAGTTTTGCCCGCCGGGGATGGGGATCGGCGGCCCCGGCGGAAAGCCCGGTCTCGCTGGGGCAGGCACCATCCAAGGTCCCCACCAGGACGGTAGGTCGCCTCCGAGCGGTGGGCCCATAGCCCCCGCGGGCAACACGAGTACCGGCAGGTGAACCGAGCCCCCTGGCTGAGCAGCCTCGCCCGCACTGAAGCCGCGGTCGCGCGCATGTAAGGCCTCGCCAGGGGAACGGTGGTCATGGTGCCCAGCCCAGGTGGCAGGCGCGCGCTGGCTCCGCGCTTTGGCCTGCCGGCGAAAAGAGCGGAGCTGAGACCGGCCAGACAGAATCGCCGAGCGCTGGCGTGGACAGGAAGGTGCAGAGACCGATGAGCTACGTGTACGAGAACGAGGGCGGGGGAAAGTACGACCTCGACGACCCCTTGAGCTTCGCCGACGACATCCTGCGGCTCAAGGGGGGATGGGACAGAAGGAGCGGGTACGCCGAGTACGAGCTGACGGCCACGTACGGCGAGCCCGAGCAGAAGACGGTGGCCCTGGGCACAGCGAAGGGCAAAGTCGACGATGACGATCTGAAGGTCGAGTACCGGGACCGCGACGGCTACGCGCAGGCGCGGGTGAGGACGAACGATGTCGGCCACCTGGTGCTGGAATACGACTGCGCATTCCTCGGCAAGTCTTCTCGTGGCGACGACGTCCGCATCGACGCTGACTGACCTGAGGCGATAAGCACCTGATAACCGGCTTGGCGTTGACCGCCGTGCCTCGCTGTCCTCTACGGCTGCCCGGTGGCGGTGCGCTCCAATGTCTCCTCCACGGCGGTGGCGGCCGTCATCAGATCCTTGGCCGGTCTCGCGAGACGGTGCGCGTGTCTGCCTCCTGGAGTACGAGGAGGAGAACGGCAAGCCGGTCCCACCGCACTTCGAGTATTTCCACGACGGCCGCCTGGTGAGCGCCTGCAACCTGTACCTGGACGCCTCATGGGACTACCAGGGGGTCGACGGCGACCCTGCGACGGCCCTCCGCCTTCAGGAACTGCTCACCGCTGCCGGCCTCCCGGACCGGGAGCGGGGCGAAAGGGAGGTACACCGCACCGCGCTGGGCATCGTGGAGGGGTTCTTCGGGCTCTCACCGCCGCAGGACTCCATCGTGAGCGGCACTCTGCCGCCAGTCCTGTGGGAACCGGCGTAGTCCAGGGCCAGGTAGGTCAGCAGTAGCCAAGGAGTGTTCTCACTTCTCGGTTCTGGCACAAATTTTGGGGAGTGGTCGCGGAGGGTGACGGTAGCGTTCGATTGCATCGGATACTGATGAGCCCTTCTCATCCGCAACACCCCCGCCGATACCCATATCCAGGCACAGCCGGCCGCCGACATCTGGAGCCTGGGCGCCTCGCTGTTCTGGTGCTGGGCCGGCCAGCGACCCGTCATGGACGACGACGACCTCGACCGGCGGGAAAAGCCGGCCGCCATCGTCTGAGGTGCTACCACCGCGCTGCGCGACGTCCGGCCCTGGCCCTTCCCTGAATTCCAGGACGCCCTCACCGCGTGCCTGGCCCCTGACCCCGCCGACCGGCCCACCGCCCACCGCGAAGGAGCTGAGCATTGCATGGTGACGCTGCGCGCCCTGGCCCTCGACGACGCCTCCGCCCTCAACCGCATCTACAGCGGCGCCTCCATCCGGCACACCACCGGCACGCCCCTCACCCCCGACCAGGCCCCCGCCAAGACCAGCACCGCTCTCGCCCGATCCGCCGAGATCGGTGAGGCTGCGGACAGTGCCCGCCCCGGTCTGCGCACATGCCAGCTTGGACGTGCGTCCGGGAAGCTGCCTGTTCATCGATGGCGTCGCGGTCGACATCGAGGCGGCTCAGGTGGCGGGAATGCTGGCCATCCGTTCAGGGACAACGCTCAAGCCGTCAGGCGTATCGGCGCTCATCTGGAGGGCAGGCACTCGGGCCGCGGCGGGCCCCGCCAGGATGACGTCGGCCTGGCCGGTCGTCATCGGCTGCCGGCCAGGCCTCGAAGCGATCGATCAGCCTGCTTCAGGTCAGGAGTCGGGCTCGCAGCCGGTGCCGTCGCCGTCGCTGTCGAGGTTGTGTGGGTCGGACGGGCCGACCCAGACGGGACCGGGAAGGTCCGGACAGTCCACGTCGGGTTCCCCTGCAGAGGGCCCGGGCGGGTAGGAGCTCTCCGGTTCGTACGGCACCGGCGGTGCAACGAGGCGTATGGCGGCGTCAACGATAATTCCGCCCCTGACTGTGTAAGTGCCCTTGTAGACCTGCTGGGTGCCGTCTGGCCGCAGGACATCGATCGTGACCGTCACAGTCCCGCCGCTGACATCAAGGATGTGAACGGTGTCGCGTTCAACATCTGCAAAGCCTGCCGCGAAGGACGAGTAGGAAGGGTCGCCAAGGTTCTTGCCTCCGAGGTCCCATGCCCGCCGGTAGTCGCGTGCATTGACGGCATCGAAGTATGCCTCGACGGTGGAAGCTGCATCAGCGGGGGCGGACGACGGCTCAGGCGTGGTCGGGGCTGAGGGCGGGGGCACGGTAGTGGTTTCCGGCGGTGGCGGTGAGGGCGTTGGGGAAACAGGGGCGACGGTCCGGGTCTCGGTCTGCGTCCGGGTGACTGTTGGACTGACCCCCGGTTTCTCGTCGGAACCACAGCCAATGAGCCCCGCCCCAGCAACGGCCGCCGACAGCAGGAAGGCGAAGCCTGACGACAGGACGCGGCGCATAGGTACCACCCCACGGAGAGGATCCCGCACTCACTCCAGTGTGCGCCCACCCCTTGGGACGCGCCTGTGGATCACCTGGCCCCCCCGGTCGTCGGTAACCTGCACGTCGTAGGGCAGAAGCCGGACCGCCCCCTCCCGCAAGAAGCGTCAGCGCGCCGCCTGGCTGAGTTCCATCACGCGGAGGCGATGAACACGATCGCAGCCGGCACCTCCCGGTCCTGTACGGGCATAGGCCACCGCTCCGAGGCGGCGTCGGCCCCTGCGGGGTGCGAGCGAAAACAGCATCCACAACTTGTCCCGGCGCCAACCGCTCAACGATCCCCACGTGCACCCGCCCGGCACAAATGGTTACGTCCAGCGCATTCCGATGTTGGAGAGCTGCTCCACTCGTTCCGGTGTCAGCCGGGCGGCTCTGTTGCGTTGGTTGTTGATCCATGCTCCGAGGTGGTACTGGTCTGCCCGGCCGTTCTCGGTGAGCACGGTCTCGGTGTGTTTGCGGGGGACGTTGAGGTGTCCTTCGCGTGCGTAGTACTGTCGGGCGGCAGTCAGGTGGGCGGCCCATTTGTCGTCTTGTGTACGGGGCCGTGGCGGCTTTTCGTTCTCGGGTGCGGGTGTGATGCCGAGGATGTGTTCGCTCATCCATTGCTGCACGGTGGTGAGTTGGTCCCACCCATACCGCACCGTCTGTACCCACCGTCCGAGGTCTTCGCCCTGGCGCAGGATTTTGCCCGGCGTGGTGGGCAGCGCCTCACCCGCGTCCAGGTGCATCCGTACGAGGTGGAAGCGGCGTTGCCAGCTCACCGGCCAGGCGGGGCACCACGAGGGGTCGATGTCCTCCAGCTGCTCACGCCGTTCGTCCGGCATTGCCCCGGCCGACGACCCCACCGGCAGCCCTTCCGCGCGCCGCTGCTCGATCTCCTGCGCTTTCCTTGCTGCGGCCCGCGCGTTCTTCAGCCAGATGCCTACCTTCGCGCCTTGGAAGGTGGCGTCCGCGGGCGCCAGGAGGTGCCCGTGTTCGGCGGCCCACCCGCGTGCGGCGGACAGGCTCTTCTCCCACGCGATGTCGTAGTGGGACCAGATCATGCCGAGCTTCTCCAGCTGTGCGATGCGGTCCTCGTGCATGTCGTCGCGGGCGTAGAGGCGGCGGGCGTCGGCGGTCCACTGCCCGAGCGGGAACCCGGCGAGCGAGGCCGGCCATCCCGTACTTTCTGTTTCCTGGCCGCTGGTGGCGAGGGAGGCCGGCCACCCCGTGTCTTCCGCTTCCTGGTCGTCGACGCCCGGGACGCGGTATGTGAACGGCACGCGGAGGTTGCCGTGTTCGCGGGCGTAGAGGGCGGCTGCTTCCACGCCGCGCCGCCAGTGCTCGTGTTCGGGGTGGAGGACGCGCAGGTTGATGAACGCGGCGAGGGCGGCCGGGTCGCGCGGCGTGGAGAACTTCAGCAGTTCCCGGGCGGGCGCCGAGGGCCCCGACCCATCCCTCTCGCCTGGGCCCTCCTCACCCCCACTGCGGCTCTGAACGCCTCTCACGCGGCTCTGCGCCTGCTGTTCGGCCAGCTGCTCGACGACCCGCGCGTCGTGCGCCCGCAGCGCTTCCAGGAGTTTGGCGAGGCCGTTGTAGGCCCGTGAGGTGAGCATGTTGTCGGGTGTCTCGCCGGGCCCGAGCAGTACCGGTACGACCAGGCTTGCCATCTTGCCCTCGCCCGGCTGCATCCGCAGCGCCCGGCCCACGGCCTGGACCAGGTCCGGCATCGAGCCGCGCACGTCCGCCCAGTACACGGAGTCACAGTCCTTCGTGTCGACACCCTCGCCCAACACCTTCACCGAGCACAGATAGCACTTCTCCACCACGGTGCCGTCCGTGGCGATCCCGGCCGCGAACTCGCCCAGCAGACGCCGACGGTGGAGCGGCTTGTGATCCCCGCACAGCCAGTTGGCCCAGATCGTCGTGGGGTACAGCTCGGGATCATCCGCGTGCAGTTTCGCGGCGACGTCGGTGAGGCCGGCCGCGAAGGCTTCGGCTTCCTTGACCGTGTGGTGGAAGACGAGTGTGCGCCGGAAGCCCTCCTCCGCGGAGGCTTTCACCAAAGCCGCCTGCAGGGCGGCGAGCCGGGCCCCACGCACCTCTGCAGAGCGGCCTTCGGCGCCCAGGAGCTGCGCGGCCTGGAGGGCGGTGTCGGTGACGTCGACGCAGACGACTTGGTAGGGGGCGCAGATTCCTCGGTCGATGGCCTCCGAGAGGGTCAGGGTGAATGCCCTGCTGCCGAAGGGGCCCTGGGGGTCGTTGTCCATGCTTGCGACCAGCTCACCGGGTGCGCCGGCCTCGTCCTCGTCTCCGAGCTGCCAGAGCCGGGGGGTGGCGGTCATGTAGAGGCGGCGCAGGGAGGGGATCTTCTGGTTGTCGTGGACGACCGCCCACGGCTTGCCGATCCGGCCGGAAACCCGGTGGGCTTCGTCCACGACGATCAGGTCCCAAGCCGCCAAACCCGCAGCGTGCGCCCGCTCCAGCGTGCCGAGTCCGAGGCTGGCGTACGTGGCGTACACGGTGACCTTGTCCAGGCCCCGCGTCCACTCCACCAGCTCGTGCACGTCCGTGGTGTGGGGGAAGGACGCCTCTTCACCCCGCAGCGAGGACACCCCGATCATCGGCCCCCGGCGGCCTCCCTCACGCCACGCGGACTCGGTCTGCGCCAGGAGATCCAGCGAGGGCACGAGCACCAGCACACGGCCGGCGTGGAGCTCTTCGGCGCTGCGGACGGCGACGAGGCTTTTCCCGGACCCGGTTGCCATGATCACCTGGGTCCGGAGACCTCGCTCGGGCACGAGCGAGCCAGCAGGAAGTTCGAGAGCACGCAGCACGGCATCCACAGCTTCCCGCTGGTGGGCCCGTAGTTGCCTGACTGCCATGTCCGATCCGCCTTCTCCTACGACTGCGAGAGCTCCCGCACTCGGCCAGGAAGCGCGAATGCGTACGCAGACGTCACCTCGACGACTACAGGGATGCCCGGATCCCGCATTTCTGCCCCTGGACAGACCACCGGTCCGATCCGAGATGCCTGTCGCTCGAACCCTTGGGGCCGCCTCGCTCCAGAGTCTATCTGAATTAAAAAATGAAGCAGAGAGTTCATGACTCGACACGCACACCACGGGTACGCGGGTTACCGATACTGCTCCCCACCGTGTCGGAGACGCCATGAACGAGAAGACTGAAAACCCCCGGGGAAACCGGTTCTGCAAGGCGTGCGGGACACCCGCACAGGACGGGAAACTGTGCGAGCACTGCGGCAGTGTCCTGGGCCTGCCGGACAACGCGGGGCTGGTCGAGGACCAGGGTGTGGCAGCACGGAGGGTCTTCGAAGGAGACAGTGGGATGCGGCAGCACCCCTGACCGGAACGAAACCGGGCCGTGAGGCGCTTTCCCGGTCCCAGCAGCCGGGACCGGCAGACCCGCCCCTACGCGCCCGGTAGGCACAGCAGATCGCGGGTACACGGGCGGGCATGGCACCGAAGACCGAACACTCTCTGTCCCCGCGGGCCGTACGGCAGCTGCACCGGACCCGTGGTTTCTACCTGGCAGGAGCCCTGCTGTGGGCGGCCATCACGCTCTGGACGGGATGGTCCCACCCCGGGAGCCGCCAGATGTGGATCTCGCTGTTCCTGGTGGTGGTCTTCACCGGTCTGCTCACCGCTACCTCCTGGTGGCTGCACCGCCTCCAGACAGCCCCGTCACGCAGGCCGGCACACCATGGCGCACCCCGGCGGGCCATTACCTCCGGCCGCGTACACGCCTAACTCCACCCCCTGGGCCCGCTAGCCCAAGGGGATGGAGGCACAGCCGGAAGACCGCGTGCTGGGGGAGCGCAGCGGACCCGGCACAACCACCCCCCGCGCACCCGCTCGTTGCACCCTCGCACAACCCCCCTACCGCTGCTGCGCGTGCGTGGGTGTGCCACGCTCCGCGCGGCACACCCACGCACGCGCAGCGTGCCCAGTGGCTGGAGCGCAGCGCAAGCCACCGGGGCAGCCGAAGGCTGCCCCAAGCCCGCAACGCGGGCCACCCCACTCCAGTTGTCGGTACGCGCGCAGCGCGTACCGCAGGGCGAGGAGCGAAGCGAACCGCCTCCCGCTCACGCGAAGCGTGAGCAACCCGGGCGCGCAGCGCCCGGGTTCGCTGCTACGGGCACCAGCGTAAGCCA
>NZ_CP192004.1:0-1202218 GCF_050947155.1 Streptomyces sp. CA-294286
GCCTACGGGCTGCGCCCGTAGCAGCGAACCCGGGCGCTGCGCGCCTGGGTTGCTCACGCTTCGCGTGAGCGGGAGGCGGTTCGCTTCGCTCCTCGCCCTGCGGTGCGCGCTGCGCGCGTACCGACAACTGGAGGGGGTGGCCCGCGTTGCGGGCTTGGGGCAGCCTTCGGCTGCCCCGGTGGCTTGCGCTGCGCTCCAGCCACTGGGCACGCTGCGCGTGCGTGGGTGTGCCGCGCGGAGCGTGGCACACCCACGCACGCGCAGCAGCGGTAGGGGGGTTGTGCGAGGGTGCAACGAGCGGGTGCGCGGGGGGTGGTTGTGCCGGGTCCGCTGCGCTCCCCCAGCACGCGGTCTTCCGGCTGTGCCTCCATCCCCTTGGGCTAGCGGGCCCAGGGGGTGGAGTTAGGCGTGTACGCGGCCGGAGGTAATGGCCCGCCGGGGTGCGCCATGGTGTGCCGGCCTGCGTGACGGGGCTGTCTGGAGGCGGTGCAGCCACCAGGAGGTAGCGGTGAGCAGACCGGTGAAGACCACCACCAGGAACAGCGAGATCCACATCTGGCGGCTCCCGGGGTGGGACCATCCCGTCCAGAGCGTGATGGCCGCCCACAGCAGGGCTCCTGCCAGGTAGAAACCACGGGTCCGGTGCAGCTGCCGTACGGCCCGCGGGGACAGAGAGTGTTCGGTCTTCGGTGCCATGCCCGCCCGTGTACCCGCGATCTGCTGTGCCTACCGGGCGCGTAGGGGCGGGTCTGCCGGTCCCGGCTGCTGGGACCGGGAAAGCGCCTCACGGCCCGGTTTCGTTCCGGTCAGGGGTGCTGCCGCATCCCACTGTCTCCTTCGAAGACCCTCCGTGCTGCCACACCCTGGTCCTCGACCAGCCCCGCGTTGTCCGGCAGGCCCAGGACACTGCCGCAGTGCTCGCACAGTTTCCCGTCCTGTGCGGGTGTCCCGCACGCCTTGCAGAACCGGTTTCCCCGGGGGTTTTCAGTCTTCTCGTTCATGGCGTCTCCGACACGGTGGGGAGCAGTATCGGTAACCCGCGTACCCGTGGTGTGCGTGTCGAGTCATGAACTCTCTGCTTCATTTTTTAATTCAGATAGACTCTGGAGCGAGGCGGCCCCAAGGGTTCGAGCGACAGGCATCTCGGATCGGACCGGTGGTCTGTCCAGGGGCAGAAATGCGGGATCCGGGCATCCCTGTAGTCGTCGAGGTGACGTCTGCGTACGCATTCGCGCTTCCTGGCCGAGTGCGGGAGCTCTCGCAGTCGTAGGAGAAGGCGGATCGGACATGGCAGTCAGGCAACTACGGGCCCACCAGCGGGAAGCTGTGGATGCCGTGCTGCGTGCTCTCGAACTTCCTGCTGGCTCGCTCGTGCCCGAGCGAGGTCTCCGGACCCAGGTGATCATGGCAACCGGGTCCGGGAAAAGCCTCGTCGCCGTCCGCAGCGCCGAAGAGCTCCACGCCGGCCGTGTGCTGGTGCTCGTGCCCTCGCTGGATCTCCTGGCGCAGACCGAGTCCGCGTGGCGTGAGGGAGGCCGCCGGGGGCCGATGATCGGGGTGTCCTCGCTGCGGGGTGAAGAGGCGTCCTTCCCCCACACCACGGACGTGCACGAGCTGGTGGAGTGGACGCGGGGCCTGGACAAGGTCACCGTGTACGCCACGTACGCCAGCCTCGGACTCGGCACGCTGGAGCGGGCGCACGCTGCGGGTTTGGCGGCTTGGGACCTGATCGTCGTGGACGAAGCCCACCGGGTTTCCGGCCGGATCGGCAAGCCGTGGGCGGTCGTCCACGACAACCAGAAGATCCCCTCCCTGCGCCGCCTCTACATGACCGCCACCCCCCGGCTCTGGCAGCTCGGAGACGAGGACGAGGCCGGCGCACCCGGTGAGCTGGTCGCAAGCATGGACAACGACCCCCAGGGCCCCTTCGGCAGCAGGGCATTCACCCTGACCCTCTCGGAGGCCATCGACCGAGGAATCTGCGCCCCCTACCAAGTCGTCTGCGTCGACGTCACCGACACCGCCCTCCAGGCCGCGCAGCTCCTGGGCGCCGAAGGCCGCTCTGCAGAGGTGCGTGGGGCCCGGCTCGCCGCCCTGCAGGCGGCTTTGGTGAAAGCCTCCGCGGAGGAGGGCTTCCGGCGCACACTCGTCTTCCACCACACGGTCAAGGAAGCCGAAGCCTTCGCGGCCGGCCTCACCGACGTCGCCGCGAAACTGCACGCGGATGATCCCGAGCTGTACCCCACGACGATCTGGGCCAACTGGCTGTGCGGGGATCACAAGCCGCTCCACCGTCGGCGTCTGCTGGGCGAGTTCGCGGCCGGGATCGCCACGGACGGCACCGTGGTGGAGAAGTGCTATCTGTGCTCGGTGAAGGTGTTGGGCGAGGGTGTCGACACGAAGGACTGTGACTCCGTGTACTGGGCGGACGTGCGCGGCTCGATGCCGGACCTGGTCCAGGCCGTGGGCCGGGCGCTGCGGATGCAGCCGGGCGAGGGCAAGATGGCAAGCCTGGTCGTACCGGTACTGCTCGGGCCCGGCGAGACACCCGACAACATGCTCACCTCACGGGCCTACAACGGCCTCGCCAAACTCCTGGAAGCGCTGCGGGCGCACGACGCGCGGGTCGTCGAGCAGCTGGCCGAACAGCAGGCGCAGAGCCGCGTGAGAGGCGTTCAGAGCCGCAGTGGGGGTGAGGAGGGCCCAGGCGAGAGGGATGGGTCGGGGCCCTCGGCGCCCGCCCGGGAACTGCTGAAGTTCTCCACGCCGCGCGACCCGGCCGCCCTCGCCGCGTTCATCAACCTGCGCGTCCTCCACCCCGAACACGAGCACTGGCGGCGCGGCGTGGAAGCAGCCGCCCTCTACGCCCGCGAACACGGCAACCTCCGCGTGCCGTTCACATACCGCGTCCCGGGCGTCGACGACCAGGAAGCGGAAGACACGGGGTGGCCGGCCTCCCTCGCCACCAGCGGCCAGGAAACAGAAAGTACGGGATGGCCGGCCTCGCTCGCCGGGTTCCCGCTCGGGCAGTGGACCGCCGACGCCCGCCGCCTCTACGCCCGCGACGACATGCACGAGGACCGCATCGCACAGCTGGAGAAGCTCGGCATGATCTGGTCCCACTACGACATCGCGTGGGAGAAGAGCCTGTCCGCCGCACGCGGGTGGGCCGCCGAACACGGGCACCTCCTGGCGCCCGCGGACGCCACCTTCCAAGGCGCGAAGGTAGGCATCTGGCTGAAGAACGCGCGGGCCGCAGCAAGGAAAGCGCAGGAGATCGAGCAGCGGCGCGCGGAAGGGCTGCCGGTGGGGTCGTCGGCCGGGGCAATGCCGGACGAACGGCGTGAGCAGCTGGAGGACATCGACCCCTCGTGGTGCCCCGCCTGGCCGGTGAGCTGGCAACGCCGCTTCCACCTCGTACGGATGCACCTGGACGCGGGTGAGGCGCTGCCCACCACGCCGGGCAAAATCCTGCGCCAGGGCGAAGACCTCGGACGGTGGGTACAGACGGTGCGGTATGGGTGGGACCAACTCACCACCGTGCAGCAATGGATGAGCGAACACATCCTCGGCATCACACCCGCACCCGAGAACGAAAAGCCGCCACGGCCCCGTACACAAGACGACAAATGGGCCGCCCACCTGACTGCCGCCCGACAGTACTACGCACGCGAAGGACACCTCAACGTCCCCCGCAAACACACCGAGACCGTGCTCACCGAGAACGGCCGGGCAGACCAGTACCACCTCGGAGCATGGATCAACAACCAACGCAACAGAGCCGCCCGGCTGACACCGGAACGAATGAAACAACTCTCCAACACCGGCATGCGCTGGACGTAACCGCGCGGGCGAGAGTGGGGCCGAGTGGGTGGCGACACGCTGCCTGTCCGTCTTCGGCCAGCGGTAGACGGGCCGTGGTCTGCGGCTGTTGAGCTCCGGGCCGTGGTCATCTCGCGGCGCGCAGCCACTGCTGGCAGCTGCCGGGCTCAAAGCTGGGGCGCAGGTAGCCGTCGTACCACTGAACCTCGGGCGGAGCGGACGTCCGGAGGTGACCCGGTTCGTGGCGCTGCGGGTGCTGCATCCGGGGACGGACTTCTGGCGCAACGGCATCGCCGCGGCCGCCCGGTACGTACGAGAGGTAGCGCGGGGCGGGGAGTTGCGGGTGCCGTACGACTACGTCACTTTCGGATCACTGGACGCCTGCGGGGATTCCGTTGGGGACGTGGATGCGGAACCGGCACACCGCCCACGGCGCGAAGACGATGGAGGCGGCATCGGGTACGGGAGTTGGAGAAGCTGGGTGTGGTGTGGTCGTTCCAGGACCGGGCGTTCGAGGAAGGCCTCGCCCGCGGTACGCGTCCGCTTCAGCGACCGTGCTCGTCATCGTGCCCTCAATCGGAGAACGGCCGGAGCGGTAGGTGTGCACCTCGGCCACAACGTCGGTGGCGGCGGTGTGGGGCGTGAGTTCTTGCGGCGTCTGGCGGGCGAAGGCTGGGGCGGGCGCAGTCGGCAGTCCTCGGCGAAATCGGTGAGACGGGGCAGCGAGCTGCGGCCGAGGGGGTCGGTGAAGAGGGGGTCGCTTCTTCGTGCAGTGGTGAGGTAGTGGGTGAATGCCGCAGCACGCAGGAAGACTTGGGCCCAGTGCGGAACACGGTGGGTCACGTAGGGGTCGTAGGGCTGCGTCCGGTCGTGGAGGATCAAGGTGGTGCCGTCCATGGCGGTGTCGGCAACGCGTGCGCCGCTGAGCTGGGTCATCGTGGCGGCCGCGAAGCAGGCTGTGGCCAGTTCGGCCGCAAGGTGCGGATGTGCGGTTGCGGCGTGCAGGCGTTGAGCGATGCGCCTCTGATCAAGGCGGGACACGTGTGGTGCCGGCGCCCCGCAGGAGCAGAGGTCGCTGGTGTAGGCGCAGTTCAGGGGGTTGAGGGACGGCAGGTTGATCCAGTGCCGCGAGGGGCGGGCTGGGGTGGTGGGGGACGGCTCTTCGCCGTCGGTGGCCTTTCGGAGGGAGAGGATCGCCTCGGCGTCTGCGAGGAAGTGGTCTGTGCGCCGCAAGGCCCGCTCCAGGGTGGTGCTTTTGCGTTGGTGGCAGACCAGGGCGAGGTGCAGGCCGGTTCGGGTGCGCAGGGCGAGAAGTTCGGCGAGGGCACGGGGGCTCAGGAGGTGGGTGCGCAGGACGGTGAGGGAGGTGACGGGCAGGGCGAGGATCCAGGCGGCGCACAAGGGCCAGGCCGGTTGGGTGTCGAGGGTGCGGTAGCCGGTCAGGGGGACGGGTTTGAGGGCGGCGAGGATGTCGTAGGCGAGCGCGAGGGTGGAGCCGGTGCTGGGGGTGGGGTGGACGGTGATGCGGCCGTGGGCGGGGTCGTGAGCGGCGAGGGCCGCGCGGGTGTGGTTGACGTCGTCGTGCGGGTCCATGACGAGGGTGGCCGGGGGCGGGTGGGGGCAGGTGAGCATGGTCAGGCTGCCTGGCGGGTGCGGAGTTTGCTGTAGGCCCAGCGCAGCAGGTCCTCGTCGACGGTGGTACGGCCGGTTTCCTTCAGGCCGGCGTTCAGGTGGTGGGTGATTTTCGCCCAGGCGCGGAATTTCCCGTGGGCGGCTTCCTGGTCGTACAGGGCGATCAGTTCCGGGTCCGCCTGGGCCCATACGGGGTGGAAGGCGGGGACGACGGTGAGGACTTCGTCCAGGGGCATGCTGCTGATTCCCTGCCAGGCGTAGACGCGGGATTCCAGCATCGGCTCGCTCTGCAGCATCTCGAAGCAGCCGTTCCCGCCGGTGAAGACGATCGTCAGGTCGGAATCGGTGTCGTCCCACAGATAGCGCAGGTACTCGAAGCACAGCTTCGACAGCCACTGGGCTCGTCGCACACCAGGACCCGGGGCTCTTCCAGGGCGCCGCGCAGCATCCGGTCGAACTCGATCGCGTGCGCGGGCGGGCGGCCCTGCAGGCCCAGGGCGTGGAACAGTTCGTGGCGCAGGTCCCGGGTCGAGGGGCGGGCCCGGAACTGGATCCGGCGGGTCACGGTCGGCGCGAGTTCGCGCAGTGATGTGTTGACCGCGAAGGACTTCCCGTTGCCGGCCTGCCCGTAGATGCAGATCATCGCTCTGGCATCAATCGCGGCCCGGATGTTCTCCCGGACGATAAGCAGCGAGCGGGTCGATACGACATGGGCGCCGGGCAGGCGCATGAAGTGGTCCTCCCGCTCCCCTGGCAGCCGTCCCCTGCGCGGTGAGGTGGACATGGTGTTCCTCCTAGCTGCCCGTAGCGGGCTCGGTGGCGGGTTCGTCGCCTGCGGCGGGCGTGTTCTCGGCGCTTGGGGGACGGTCCCGGTTCTTGGGTGCGGGGTGGGGGCGGGCCCAGCCCGGGGGCGGCTCGCGGGGCGGGATCAGGTCCGGCAGCGCCCGGGCTGCCAGATCCACCGCACGTCCACGGGTGAGCTCCTCCTGTGCCTGCTGCTGGGTGACCGTGCGGCGCGGGCGGGGCCCGGCAGAAGTGGTGGTGGCTGTGTAGCGAGTGCGCCGCAGCCTCTCCGCGGCTTTCAGGTCGGCTTTCAGCGCCCGGGCCCGGGCGTCCCTGAGCGCGCTCAGCTCCCGGCGCTGCTCCAGCGTGGCGGCCTGGGCGAGGTATGCGGTGCCCAGATACCGGTCCGTGTTGTCGGCGCAGAACACCTCGATCTGTCCGCGGCAGGTAGCGCAGACGCACCCGCGTTCCCGCATGGCCGACCATCCGCAGGGCGATGTAGAAGCGGCTGCGCCACCGGATGCCGTTGGTGGAGATCTTCCGGGTGCGGCCGTCGTCCTCCAGCGCGAAGAACGCCAGCTGCTCCACGGACACTTCCTCGACGGGTGTGGGGTCCGCCTCCCACGCCGCCAGCGGGGTCAGGCCTCCTTGAAGGCCGGCAGGGCGGTGTTCAGTGTTCCACCAGTGCACCCAGCCCAGCAGCGCCTCGACGAAATGGGCGAACGACAAGAGGCCTTCCGCCTGGTCCGGGCGGTGCGCACCCACCGGGCGGGCCCGGCGGGTACAGCCGGGCAGCGAGACGAGGAACATCTCCTCGACCGCGTTGTTCAACGACTCGACCGTGCCCTTGCGGTAGGGCTTGTACGCGGGAAGGTCATCCACCGGGACCGCGAACACCCCCAGGGCCCGAGAGACGGTACGGCACAGGAACTCCTTGCCGCGGTCCACCCGCACCACCGTGGGCAGCCCGCCGCACGGCCCCTGCGGGCCGGCCGTGCTGATCCCCGCCCGCAGCGACGCCAGGACCGCATCACGGGCCGGCTCGTGCGGAGTAAGAGCGACCCCCACGATCAGTTTCGTCGCGACATCGATGAACCACGTCACCCACGGGCACAGCGCCTGGCCCTCGACGTCCACCCGCACCGGGAGCCGCTTGTGATCGCCCTCCCAGCACGCATTGCGATGCGTGGGCGGGCGCTTGCCGTACACGTCATACGCACGCCGTGCGGCCTCACCAGAGCGCAACCCGGCCCGATCCCCCGCCGACAGATCACGCACCACTGCACGGTGGAGCGCCGAAAGAGAAGGAACCGGTAGTGAGGAATCCCCCGGCGCCCGGGACACCAGCTCGCGGTGGACAGCCGAGACGTTCCCGCCCCATACCGCAAGCAGGTCCCGGATCTCCCGTGTCACGGTGAACCTCGCACGAGGCAGCGGTCCGCTCCGGCCCTCACGGCGTGCCACAGACAGCCAGTTGAACACCGTGCGCTCGGTAACACCCAAAGACAAGGCCATCACCCGCACATGGGCCGTCCGCAACTCACCCCGCGCGTCCAGTGTGAGCAGTCGGCTTACAGCAGCCCGGCGCCCCATCCCTGCAGGCAGCACCGCTTCCGAGGAGGCCTCACTCTCCCGACCGCTCATCACCCACCTCCGGCTGCCGGCTGTGCTCCCCTTTCGCAGGCTGTCCTGCAGGGCAGTACGCAAGCAGACACGCCGGGCAACCCCACCCCAACGGGTGACACCACCAGCACCGGACCCCACCCCGCCCCCGAGCCCGGCCACCACACCCAGCCAGGCCGCCCCGTGCTACACACTCCCCGTCCCACTTACACCGGGACTCGGCGCCAGCCTTCAGCGGCCACCCGGCACCCCTCATTCAGCGCACCAGCCAAAACCTCAAGCCACACACGCCGAACCATCACTGAAAACAGAACACCGAACCACTGAAAAACACACGCCGAGCATCAGCCCTCCGGGCACACGACACCAGGATCGTGGAAGCCCTCCCTGAGCAGCAGGCCCCGAGCCGCTACACGCCCATAGCCAACGACGACAACGGGAAGACTGCGAGCGGGAGCGGTGCGGGCTCCCGGGGCGTCAGTGCCCCCGCCAAGGCCCTGTTGAAGTTCTCCACGCCGCGTGACCCGGCCGCCCTCGCGGCGTTCATCAACCTGCGCGTCCTCAACCCTGAGCACGAGCACTGGCGGTCAGCACTTCCCTGCTTTCCTGCTTGTTGCACCTTAAATTAGGCTGTCGCGCATGAGCCTGCCGAAATCGCGCCCGAGCCGACTCAAGGAGATGAAGGAGGCCCGCCATTAGCTTGACGGACCCACTTCACACTCATCGAGAATCCACTCGCAGACCTGCGACGTGTTCGAAATGAACTGTCACCGTACTCGTTTCACTTCAGGCCCGCCAGTCGATCGGCAGCAAACCAGAAGTAGCCAGACAGCAGACTCATTCGAATCCATCATAGAGATCTCGATCTCGCCAAGAATCCGAGAAGGAATCAAGTACGGCCTCATACAATCTGCGGTTGCTGACATCCCCAGACGGATGCGAAAGGCGTCTCTCGACTTCCTCCGCAACACCCTCCCAGCGCAACGCGTACATCGCATACGAAATCAATTCCACCATTCCATCCTCGGCTATTTCGTCCAGCATGGAATAAATTTCGGATTCCATCTCGGGACGCATGCTTTCGTTTTCTCGAAGAAATCTGAGGATTTCTTCGAGTCGCGGCGCAAGCGCCTCAGATCCCACCGATGAGCGAGCCACACCAAGAGCAGCTTTGACGATTCCCCTGAACTCACCCAACGAGTTACGGGCAGCCCCATGCATGAATGTACTTCCCGTTCGCACTGAACCCGTTCCTATTGAACGCCTCAATTGCAGCTAGCTCTGCATTTTTACCGTAGGGGCGGTAATGCCCGGACTTATTATCCATGTGCACAAGCTCCTGCCCCTTGGTCTTGAACTCACCCGCCGCAATCACCTTTCTACCTTGGGCAAGATTTACGTGACCGGCAGTCCTCTTGCCAATCACCATCTCGCCGCCTTCTAGTACGACATAGAGGTAATTACCGGATCGAACTTTCGCGGTTCCGGGGCTAATCGCCTTAAACCATTCCGGCTTGTCTTCGGGTATCAGGTTCTCGAATACGGTGGGGTCTTCACCAGCATTACTCAATGCCAGACGTTCGCGACGATCAGCCCCATTGTAGAGCAGGACGCGCAGTGGAGACGTGCGCCCCTTTACAGGGACTCGACACTTGGGTAGATTTCCATACTTTGTCCCTTTTCCGATCCCCTCGACGCCATCCGCAGCTTTCTTGAGAAGTTTGATGCCTTTACCGGCTGGGAGTACTCCGACGACGGCCATCGTGCAGCCGCCCCAGGAGGGTTCCTTGATGCACCGTTCGATGTCTGCGGCGCCACTGAGTTCCCAGATGCCCTTGCCGACGGTCTTGAAGAGGTTCGAGAGTGCAGAGCTGGTTTCGGGTTCGCAGGTGCGGCCCCGGACGCTGTACCCCGCGTATTTGTTTCTGCAGTTCTCTTCCTGCTGCTTCTCTGTTGCCTTCCTCTTTTCCGCCTCCTGCCTGGCCTGTTCCTTCCTTCTTTCCTCGGCCTGACGTTTTGCTTCGGCGATTTCCGCCTCGCGCTTGCGCTTGACCTCATCCCAGGCATGGCTTGCTGCTGCGTCGGCTTCTGTCCTGCTCTTACCCGCTGCGATCGCGGACGCATGCGCCCGAGCGGCCGAGAGATCAGCCTGCCTGGCGGATTCGCGGGCGTAGCTTTCGGAGAATTCGGCTTGTTCGGCAGAGTTTTCGGCTGCTGCGGCGTCGCGTTTGGCGCTGGCTGCGGCGTTGCGGGCGGTGGCAGCTGATTGGCCGGCCCTGGTGGCGCTGGCGGCTGCGGCGTCTGCGGATTTGCCTGCGTCGGTGGCATGCCGCTGGGCGGCCGCTTCTGATTTCTTGGCTTCTTCGGCTGCGGTGGCGGCTTCGCCTTGGGCGGTGTTGGCGATGGCGGCGGCTTCGGCGGCGCGCCAGCGGTTGGCCTGGGCCTTGGCGACGATGATGTCGCCTTCGGTCAGGAGGCGGTCGATCTGGGCGCGGTGGTGGGCGGTCAGCTGGTCCTGGCTGGCGTCCATGTACTGGCCGACGGTGACGAAGTCGTGCAGCATGTTCGGTGTTCCGGCCAGGGCGGCTTTGGCTCCCGCGGTGACTTCGTCTCCGTTGCCGGTGCCGGCGAGTTTGGAGGCGGTGACCTCTTCGTCGGTCAGGCGGGCGGAATACTGTCCGGCCTCCAGGAAGGCGGCGAGGGCTTTTCCGGTGTCGGCGGTCAGAGCTGCCTTGGCCGCGTCTTTGACGGAGATGCCGCCCTCGTTGTGGATCTTGGAGACGGCTACCTCGAGGTCTGCCTTGCCCACCGTGTACTGGCCGTCGGTGTAGAAGGCGGCAATGGTCTGCGGCGTTCCCTTGAGTGCCTCGACGGCACCCTGGCGGATCGAGGGATACGGGCTGTTCACGCTGAGCTGGAGGACCCTGTCACGCGCCTCTTCAAGGCCCGCCTTGGTCCAGCCGGTTCGTAGGTAGTCCACCACATCGGCGTCCGTGCCGCCGAGCGCCGTGGCGGCAGCCTGCTGGTGCCAGGGGCCGCGGAGCTTGAGGGCAGACATGGCGTGCTTGCGTCCCCGGCTCGCGAGAGCAGCGACGTCGACACCGGGTTTGGCGGCCTCGGCTGCCAGCGTCGCGGCGGCAGCATCGAGTGCGCGGGCGTCGCGGGCCTCGGTCGCCGAGTCGGAGATGAGCTGGTTGCTCTGGGTCTTGGCGGTGGTGGCGCGTTCCAGGGCGTCTTCGCTGCGGGTGGCTGCTTCCGCGGTTTCGACGTCGAGAGCGATCCGGTGGGTCTTCTTCGCTGTGACGATGGCTGCGGTCGCTGTGTCGGCGGCGGTTTTCGCTGCGGCGGCCCATTTGCGGGAGTCCGCTGCGGCTGTGGCGCTCTTGCCCGCGTACTTCGCCGCGAGGTCGGCTGCGTCCGCAGCCGCCCTTGCGTGCCCGGCTGCGGAGTTCGCGGCGTCACGCGAAGCGAGCGCCTGGTCCGCCGAGCGGTTGGCCAGGGCGGTCGCCCTGTCGGCGGCGCGGGTGGCCACCCCTGCGTAACGGCGGGCCTGGGAGGCTGCGTTGCGGGTTTCCGCCGAGTACACGCCCGCCGCTTCGGCGAGGCGGTTGGCCTCTGCGGCCGAATCGGCGGCATCACCTGCGTTCGTGCCGGCACCCCGTGCCGCTGCAGCCGCAGCGCCGGCGGCGCGCGAAGCCTCCGCGGCCTTCAGCGACGCCTCACCGGAGAGTGAGACCAGGATGGCCGCGTTGCGTGCCTTCTTCGCCGCTTCAGTGGCGGCCGCCGCCTTGCTCTCGTTACCTGCAGCGGCGATGGCCGCGTTGTAGGCGTCATTGGCCGCGCCTGCCGCTGCCGCGGCGGCGTTGGCCGTCTGCGCTGCCGCGAGAGAAGCGATGCGGGCAGCGCGGTTGGCGGCCCCGGCCGCACCCACGGCCTGCTGTGCCGCTCCGGCTGCGGCCCGTGCGGATGCGCCGGCCTGCTGTGCCTTATACGCTGCGCGCTTGGCGTCCTTGCCGGCCTCCAGCACCTCCTTCGCAGCCTTCGCCGCAGCCTTCTTCGCCTGATTTGCTGCATCCACCGCGCGGGCGGAAGCAGTCTCGGCCTTGTCAGCCGCACCGTCGGCCTGTCGGCCGGCCTGCTTCGCCTGCTCCGTCAACTGCCCAATCGTGGCGTGCTCCTGGTCACGATTGCGGGCCACGAATTGGCCCACCTCCAGGAACTCGGTGATGTCAGCCGCAGTGCCCTGCAGAGCGAGCTTGCCCGCGGCCTTCATGTTCGGGCCACCGGAGTTGACCAGCTTGGAGACCTCGACCTCGTCGTCCATCTCCTGCGCCTGGTACTGCCCACTCTCCAGGAACTTCGCCACAGCCGCAGGACCCGACTGCAACGCGGCCTTACCCGCCTCCTGAACCCCTATGCCACCAAAGTTGACAACCCGCGAAGCCTCAACCTCACGGTCCTGCTCCAACGGCTTCTGCCAACCGGCACGCAGGTACTCGCGCAATTCCTCAGGTGTCCCTTGGAGCGCCTGCTTCGTCGCATCGCGAACCGCCACACCACCGGTGTTGAAGATCCGGCTAGCATCTACGTAGTCGTCGTCGTACTCGATCGAGTCGACCTCATCCAGGAACTTTCGGATGCCCGCGTCATCTCCGAGGAGGGCCTGCTCGGCCGCCTCTTGAACACCCGCTCCTCCGGTCCGCCAATAGTCGACAACGTCTTCCCTGTAAGGGACCTGCAGATCGTTGTCGAGGGCGGCGGCGGGACCAGCGCCCAGCAGACCTGCTGTCAGCGCTAGAGGTACCGACAGCGCGACCGCAGCACGGCGCGCACTCCCCCGACGCCGGAAACCCGTCCTCGAAGCCGTGACTCCAGTTGCGAGAGCTCGTCTCCAGGTGCGTCTCGTTTCTGGTGGCCTCAACGAATTTTCGAAGGCTTGTTTCATTTCCCGCTCCCCCTCATTGAATTGCCGTCAACTCGACCGCAAACGAATGAACTCGGACATACAGCCTGATTGACATACGACTCGACACTCCCCCGATGGCGAGCACATCCGTCAACACCCTTTGCTTGTACGGGCGTTGGCGCGCCTCGGGCATCGCTTGCAGCAAACTCGCCGTGCTCGCATCTTCACCTTCATCTTACATATGCTTTACTTACGTGAATCTTGCGGGGGGTCGTCAACTCCCCCTGAATCAGCACTCAGAGGGGAAATCCGTGACAAAGTTCCGAGCCAGGAGCCTGCTGGCAGGTCTTATAGCCACCGTCGGAGCCATGGCCGGCGTGGCTGCCCTGAGCAGCGCGCAGGCGGCCCCGTCTGCCCCGGCAGCTGCAGCCGACATGCCTGCCGCTGTCGAAGACTTCGCGTACCCCGGCGCCGCGAAGATCGCCGAGGAGCGCAAGATCGTTCTGAAGAAGGGCGACGGTCACATTCTGTTGAGCGACTGCGCCAACTCCTGGGACATCAAGGTCAAGTCCCGCACCGACAGCGCAGGAGTCTGCTTCAACGTCACCGGCAAGAAGGGTTACGTCACCCTGGAGCTGCCCGACTCCTTCGGCATCTGGACCACAGACCAGCCCGTACAGGCCACCCTCACCGCGGACCAGGAAAAAACCGTCATCAACGCCCCCAAGGACGACTACACCCCCATGGGCGAAACAGGAGACACCGGCAAGCGCTCCATGCTGGTCGAACTTCGCATCACCGGCTGACAGCACCGCCGCGGGCAATCGCCCCCGCCCATCGACGAGCGCAGGAACAACGCCTCGTGTACGGAGTTCTGACCAAAACTCTGCGGCGCGGCGGCCTGACCCTACGCGTACGTCCGGCCAGGACAGCACTACGACCCGTTCCGGGCCGACACTGCGTCAGCACCTGGCATTCGTAGGGAAAGCGCCGTCTCGCTAGATCCGCGGCCCGTCCATCTCTCCTGCCTTCACGTTCGGGACCGGCCTCCAGTCCCCGACACTTCTTACGCATCCTGAGGACCCCATGCCTAAACAGACCGCCCGTTCCCGATGGGCAGTGAGTCTCCTGTCCGCCTCGGCCGTAGCCGCAGGTCTCCTCACCGCGGCGCCCGCATCCGCTGTCTCGGGAATCACCCCCGCGATCGGCAGCTACGCCTTCACCGCCAAGCTCACGATCGGTGACAACCACCGCAGCTGTACCGGCGCCCTCGTCGACGAGCAGTGGATCCTCACCGCGAGCAGCTGCTTCGCCGACAACCCTGCGCAGGCCTTCCCCATACCCGCGGGTGCGCCGAAGCAGAAGACCACGGCGACGATCGGGCGCACCGACCTCGCCACCAACGCAGGCAAGGTCGTTGATGTCGTCCAGCTCGTGCCCCGGCAGGACCGGGACATGGTGATGGCCAAGCTCGCCACGCCGGTCACCGACATTACTCCCGTTGCGCTCGCGGCCTCTGTCCCCGTCAGTGGCGAGAAGCTGGTGGTGTCCGGCTTCGGGCAGACCAAGGACGAGTGGGTTCCCGACCGTCTGCACACCGGTACTTTCACGGTGGACGCGACCGGTGAGAACACCATCGCCATCACTGGTGACGAGACCTCCAGCATCTGCAAGGGCGACGCCGGTGGGCCCGCTCTGCGAACCACCGGAGGCGTTGTCGAGCTGGTGGGAGTCAACAGCACCTCGTGGCAGGGCGGCTGCTTCAACGTGGCCGAGACCCGTCGCGGTGCCGTTGAGTCGCGCGTGGACGACATCAACATGTGGGTGCAGCAACTGCGGTTCCCGAATGGTGTTCCGCTTCCGGCTGGTACGTCCTTGGGCAATGGTGAGGTGCTGACGTCGAAGGCGTCGAAGCTCAGCATGAACAATGGTGTGCTCAGTATCACCAGCAACGCGGGCAAGGTCATCTGGTCTGCCGGCACCTCCGGCAATCCGGGTGCCAGGGCGGTAATGGAGAACAGCGGCAACCTCGCCATCTGTGCTCCTGCGGCTACCGACGCCGACCTCGCCGCATGCGCGAGCGACACCACGAAGACCAAGCGCCTGTGGTCCACCAACATCCCCGCCCCGACAGCAGCACCCAACAACTCCGCGGCCGGTGCCGGAGGTGTGGCCGTGCTGCAAAACCGCGGCAACCTCGTCATCTACAACGCCAAGGGCCAGTCGCTGTGGACCAGCGGCACCGCCCCGCGCAACGACTACAACGGCGACGGCCGCAGCGACATGGCCGCCTGGTACTCCTACTCCGACGGCCACTCCGCACTGCAGACCATCAAGTCCAACGCGGACGGCTCCCTGGCACAGCCCTTCCAGTCATACTCCTCCGCCATAGGCAGCTGGAACATCGACAAGATCCAGCTCACCACCGGTGACTACAACGGTGACGGCCGCGGCGACACCGCCATCATGGCCAACTACGGCAACGGCAAAGCCCAGCTCTTCACCTCACTCGGCAAGCCCGACGGCGGCTTCGAAGCACCCTTCGTCGCCTGGACCTCCACCCCCGGAAGCTGGTACGCCGAGCGCGCCACACTCCACAGCGGCGACTTCGACGGCGACGGCCGCGACGACATCGCAGCCTGGTTCGATTTCAGCAGCGGCCGCGACACCCTTTACACCTTCACCTCCACCCCGAAGGGCGGCTTCAACGCACCCTTCTCCTCGTGGACCAACCCCTCAGACTGGAACGTGGCGAACTTGAAGTTCGCGACCGGTGACTTCGACGCCGACGGCCGCGACGACATCGGCGGCCTCTACCGTTACGCCGACGGCAGTATCAAAATGTTCAGCTTCCTCACCACAGCCGACGGCAAGTTCCAAGCGTCACTGAGCTCTTGGGCCAGCTCCACCTTCGGCGACTGGAACCGCACAAACGTTCACGCCGGTGACTTCAACGCCGACGGCCGTGACGACATCGCCGCCTGGTACGACTACTCCGACGGCCGCGACGCCGTCCACATCCTCACCGCCCAGAGCACTCCCGACGGCCACTTCGCAACTCCGGTCGAGGCCTACAAAACCGCTGCGGGCAACTTCCACTACCCCAACATGCGCATGGTCGCCGGCGACTACAACGGCGACGGCCGAGACGACCTCGCCGCCATGTACGGCTACAGCGACGGCAAGGTCCGCATGTTCACCTGGACCGCCAACAAGGACGGCAAGCTCAACGGCGCCCTCGGTGGTTGGACCAGTGCTACCACCACCAGCTGGAACATCAACGCCAGCACCTTCCTCCGCAACGCCAACTAGGGTGCGGTAAAGCGGCACTCCGCGTAGCGGCAACGTCCCCCCTGTGGTCGCCACCCTCCCACGCGGGGGCGCATTGGCCCTGCTGGCCCACCCCCCATGGGGGAGGTGGGCCGGCAGGTACTGCAGCGGGCATTCGTTATCGCGTCTGTCGCGGATGGCGTAGTGGCAGTGTTACTTGTGGGCTTGATGGGTGAGCGGCAGCACGACTGCGCGCGCGATCGTCGGTTGCGGAGGTGTGGTAGCCCCAGAGGAGCAGGTTGAGCCGACAGCGGATCCATTCCGCGGTGCAGTCAACCAGCTTTCCAACCTGCCTGGCGATTCGCCCTTTTCAGCTTCCTCGCACGGTGTTGGCCGAGCGAGCAACTAAGGTGCGCATCGCCGGTGTTGCAGGTCGCGGTTGTGTCGGCCGAAGACGAGGAAAGACGACCCATCCTGGCCGTGGACGGGTACTGGGACGGTAGGAGTCCCAGCTACGGACCCCATAGTGGTCCGGTCCGCTTGACTGCCGCGAAGCAATCTTCGAGGGACCAGCACAGGCCTTACACCCGGGCGATGTAGGCAGCGAAGCAGACTATGTGGCTTGAGTCACTGCTCAAGTCAGCGCTCGAGTGCGGCAGGAGGATATGGCTGGGCACGGACCGCCTCGGTGTCGCCGCGCCGGGTCACCTCGACCAGCACCCGGTCGCACGAGCGCAGGCCCGGGCCCTCGCTCCGCACGAGCGGCGCCCGAGGTGCGGGACGGCTGCGCAAGTATCCACCCCCTGGCTGCCGGCACCTTGCACGTGCATCGGCTCGGTCGCGAGAACCGTGGCGTAGAAGGGGCGGCGGTGCCTCGCGGCGGCGCGGAGTCTGCGGTTCTGGCCGTAGGGACTGTCGGTGGCAACCCAGCCGAGGGGTACTTCGGCCCATGGAGTGCTTGACCATCTGTCGGCCCAGCTTGGGCTCTGTGAGCCGTCGCCTGCGCCCGTCGGCGGGTAATACGCCGGACGGGGCAGCGGTCGGCGTCGTTCCCGGATTAAGGCGGGGGTTGCGGTGTCGTCCCAGTTTCAGGTGTGGGTGTTTCAGTGATGACGGACCGCTCCTTGCCTGAGGAGGTCCTGGCCGATCTGAAGAAGCAGGAACAGCGGCCAGGCGAGCTCTACGGCAGGCGCTCGCTCCCCGGCCTCGCAGGCGCTATCTCCATCAAGTGAGGTGCAGCGCCGGGCAGTTATTTTTCACGTACAGCGCCCCGTACAGTATCAGCGACCTGACACACCACCAGAAGGAAACTCGTGATATCGCTAGGTCCAGCGCGAAAAGCGTTTACCTACGCCTGTATCGGCATCATCGCCGCAGGTACCGCCGCCTTCGGAGTGACGGCCACGCTCGGTGCCGGTATCAGTCACGCCGCCACAGCCCCGCAGGTAATGCCCAACCCGGTACGGATCATGCCGCTCGGCGATTCCATAACGGCGGGCTCGGGAAGTACCACAAAGGCAGGATACCGAGCACCGCTATGGAATCTCATTTCTGCGCAGAACCGCTACAGCGCTGATTTCGTCGGCTCCAGATCGGCGGGCGAGGTAGCCGATCCGGACAACGAAGGCCACAGTGGCTACAAAGTTGCCGGCATTCGCGCTTCGATAGACCAGTGGCAGGAATCCTCCTATCCGGACGCCGTACTTCTCCACCTCGGCATCAACGACCTACGAGCCGGCGCGGATCCCCTTGCAGCGGCCGAGGAGCTGTCCTCCCTCATCGACCGAATCCGGTCGAACCAGCCGACTGTCACCGTCCTCGTTCAAGGACTGCTTGTAGACACGCGTGGCCAGGAAGCACGAGCCGCTACTTACAACTCCTCGGTCAAGGCAAATATAGCTGCGCGACTCGACACAGGTCAGCACGTGCGCTACTTCGATTCCCCCCGTCTAGACGTAACCACGGAACTGCCCGACGGGCTGCACCCCAATGACGCCGGATACCGAAAAATGGCCGCTGTTTACAACGCAGCACTGGAGCAGGCCACCACCGATGGCTGGATCCAACACCGGTTTCCGAATGGTGTTCCGCTTCCGGCTGGTACGTCCTTGGGTAATGGTGAGGTTCTGACGTCGAAGGCGTCGAAGCTCGCCATGAACAATGGTGTGCTCAGCATCACGACCAATGCGGGCAAGGTCATCTGGTCTGCCGGCACCTCCGGCAATCCGGGTGCCAGGGCGGTAATGGAGGACAGCGGCAACCTCGCCATCTGTGCTCCTGCGGCTACCGACGCCGACCTCGCCGCGTGCGCGAGCGACACCACGAAGACCAAGCGTCTGTGGTCCACGAACATCCCGGCCGTGACGGCGGACCCGAACAACTCCGCGGCCGGTGCCGGCGGTGTGGCCGTGCTGCAAAACCGCGGCAACCTCGTCATCTACAACGCCAAGGGCCAGTCGCTGTGGACCAGCGGCACCGCCCCGCGCAACGACTACAACGGCGACGGCCGCAGCGACATGGCCGCCTGGTACTCCTACTCCGACGGCCACTCCGCACTGCAGACCATCAAGTCCAACGCGGACGGCTCCCTGGCACAGCCCTTCCAGTCATACTCCTCCGCCATAGGCAGCTGGAACATCGACAAGATCCAGCTCACCACCGGTGACTACAACGGTGACGGCCGCGGCGACACCGCCATCATGGCCAACTACGGCAACGGCAAAGCCCAGCTCTTCACCTCACTCGGCAAGCCCGACGGCGGCTTCGAAGCACCCTTCGTCGCCTGGACCTCCACCCCCGGAAGCTGGTACGCCGAGCGCGCCACACTCCACAGCGGCGACTTCGACGGCGACGGCCGCGACGACATCGCAGCCTGGTACGACTACTCCGACGGCCGCGACACGCTCCACACCTTCACTTCCACCCCCAAGGGAAGCTTCAACGCGCCTTTCTCGTCGTGGAGCAACCCCAAGGACTGGAACGTCGACAATATGAAGTTCGCGACCGGTGACTTCGACGCCGACGGCCGCGACGACATCGGCGGCCTCTACCGCTTCGCCGACGGCAGTATCAAAATGTTCAGCTTCCTCACCACAGCCGACGGCAAGTTCCAGGCCTCGCAAGGCTCCTGGGCCAGCTCCACCTTCGGCGACTGGAACCGCACAAACGTTCACGCCGGTGACTTCAACGCCGACGGCCGTGACGACATCGCCGCCTGGTACGACTACTCCGACGGCCGCGACGCCGTCCACTTCCTCAGTGCCAAGAGCGACCCCGACGGCCACTTCTCCACACCAGTGCAGATTTACGAGACCGCGGCAGGCAATTTCCACTACGCCCACATGCGCATGGTCGCCGGCGACTACAACGGCGACGGCCGAGACGACCTCGCCGCCATGTACGGCTACAGCGACGGCAAGGTCCGCATGTTCACCTGGACCGCCAACAAGGACAACAGACTGAACGGCGCTCTCGCCGGCTGGACCAGCGCCACCACCACCAGCTGGAACATCAACGTCAGCACCTTCCTCCGCAACGCCAACTAGATTCCGACAGAGCGACACCCACCCCTGGGATCGCGATAACGAACGTCCGACGCAAACAGGCCCCTTACGTACAGGGGTCACAACGGCCCCTGCGGGCCCTCCAAACAGGAGCCGCAAGGGCCGTTTGCATCCCCGCGTCTGTACGTGGCTCGATTCCCTAGAGGATCGAGCCACGGCCCGTCCGTCCGCTTATCCTGCCAAGCTTCGTGAGCGTTCGGCAGGCATGGTCACAGAGATCCACCACAACTGCCCAACTGAGTGGACCGCGATGGAGGCGGTTGCCGCGACGCTGGGCATCGGTTCTACCGAGACGGTACGAACGTGGGTCCGCAAAGCAGAGGTCGACGCCGGCCGGCGACCCAGGGTGACGTCCAAGGAGGTCGCGGAGACCAAACGGCTGCGCGCCGAGAACGCCGAACTGCGCAGAGCGAACGAGATCCTCAAGGCGGCCGCGGCCTTCTTCGCGGCCGAGCTCAACCGGCCATCGAAGCACCGCTCTCCGGGTCAGTACTGGGTACGCCGAGCCGCTGCAGCAGCCGCTCCAGCGGGCCGAACACCTCCCCGGGCCTTACCGCGGGCAGCTCGCGGAGTTGGTCCAGGGCCGGTCCAGATCACGGATGATGCGTGGTTATGAACGTTCTGCAAGCAGGGCATGGCTTGTGGCGGACTTCATGATCATGGAAACGGCCCTGCCTCGTGCGCCGGGCCGTGGGTCAGCGATAGTCGTTCTGCCAGTCGCCCGGGATCAGGTCACGGACACGGTCGACGGCTTTGGCCGTCCGTCCGCGGGCCAGGATGGCCGTGCCGTCGTCATCGCGCACAAGGACGTCTTGGCCCAAAAACCACCGGGTCTCCTCGCCCATGGGGTACGCAGGGAACGGCAGTCGGAGGAAGTTCGTCTCCAGCAGCTCGAGGCTGTTGTCATCGGGGTCGAGGAAGTCGCAGAGCTCTTCATCGGCCTGCAGAGCCTCGGAGAGAACAATTTCGACGAAGCACAAGGAAAGACGCGCCAGCCACTCCTCCCATCGCTCGGCGCCCTTGTCGGCAAGGTCGAGCCGGACGGCCACCGCGGGGTCGTCATCTGGGAGGCTGTCGAGAGGGATGCCCCAGGACGCGGCTCCCTGGTTCTCGTGACGGAAGACCAGGGCTTCCTTGGCGTCATCGACATACAGTTCTGCCGGGCCAAGCAGCACATCGTGGTTGCTGGTGAGATCCTGCCGGCGCCCGAACAGCAGATACGCCTCACGCAATGCCGTCGGCAGTGGGAGGCCCAGCCTTTCCTCGGCAGCATCAAGATCGGCTTCCGCCCATCCGTCTTCGCTTCCCAGAGCGGCGCCGGTCCAGTGGGCGGCGAACCCCAGGATGAACGTCCACGCGCCACTGCGTCCTTCCACGCCTCGGGCGAGTGAGGTGACAAGGTCGAACTCTTGTGTCGTCATGCCAGGACGATAGCCGCCCCACCGCCCGCCCTATCCCCTCCCCGACCAGGCGCTTCGGGAATCCGGGACATGCTGGACTCCCTAAGAATGTAGGCGGTCCGGGAGGACCGGGTGTGGCTGATGCTGGGTTGCCGTTGATGGCTCAAGGAGAATGGCCGCCCGACCCTCCGGGACGCTCCGACCACTGATTGAGGACTGCGGTCATCGCTGGTTAGGGACCTGTCGGCGGAGTGTTCTGCGGACCGTGAAAGTTCTGGTCACGGTGGAACGGAGCGACGGTCTTGAGCGCGTCTCGTACACGGATATGGGTCGACATCAATGCGGGCAAAGGGCATCACTGGGCGGTGGCGGTGGATGCCGACGGAGAGACGCTGTTCTCGACGAAGGTGATCAACGACGAAGCGCAGATCCTGACGCTCATCGGCACCGCCAAGGAGAAGGCTGACGAGGTGCGGTGGGCGGTGGATATCTCCGGCCGGGCGTCCACGCTGCTGCTGGCTCTGCTGATCGCCCATGGCCAGCAGGTGGTCTACGTGCCGGGGCGCACGGTCAACCGGATGTCCGGGACCTACCGGGGCGAGGGCAAGACCGATGCCAAGGACGCGAAGGTCATCGCGGATCAGGCCCGCATGCGCCGGGACTTCGCTCCGTTGGACACTCCGCCCGAACTGGTCTTCACCCTCCAGTTGCTGACGAAGTACCGTGCCGACCTGATCGCCGACCGGGTCCGGCTGATCAACAGGCTGCGTGACCTGCTGGTGGGCATCTGCCCCGCCCTGGAGCGGGCCTTCGACTACTCCGCGGCCAAAGGTCCCGTCGTCATGCTCACCGAGTACCAGACCCCGGCCGCTCTGCGGCGTATCGGCGTCAAGCGGCTGACGACCTGGCTGGAACGGCGCAAGGTCCGTGGTGCCCACGTCGTGGCCGCCAGCGCCGTGGAGGCCGCCAAGTCGCAGATGACCGCTCTGCCGGGTGAGAGGCGGGCCGCAGAGCTGGTCTGCGACCTGGCCCACCAACTCCTGGCCGTGGACGAGCGGATCAAGAACAACGAGCGGGAGATCCGCGAGAGCTTCCCCACCGACGACCAGGTCGAGATCATCGAGTCCATGCCCGGCATGGGCCCTATCCTGGGCGCCGAGTTCATCGCCATCGTCGGCGACCTGGGAGGCTACAAGGACGCCGGCCGCCTCGCTTCCCACGCCGGTCTGGCGCCGGTCGCCCGGGACTCCGGGCGTCGCACCGGCAACTACCACCGGCCCAAGCACTACCACCGGCGCCTGCGGCACATCTTCTACATGTCGGCGCAGGCCGCGATGATGCGGCCCGGCCCCTCCCGGGACTACTACCTCAAGAAGCGATCCGAGGGCCTGCTGCACACCCAAGCCCTGCTCTCGCTCGCCCGTTGAGGTTCCCCCGGTGTGCGGGAGGTGCTGATCAGCTGGTCAGAGCGGGTTGTTGGATGTTCAGGTTCGGTTGTTCGGCCGTCGCCCGGTCGGCGTAGTACTGCTCCTCGAACTCGATTGGGCTGAGGTAGCCGAGCCGTTTCTGGATGCGCCGGCTGTTGTAGAAACCGTCGATGTACTCGAAGAGCGCCAGGTTCGCCTCGGCCCTCGTGGCGAAGACGCGGCCGCGGACGCATTCAGTCTTGATCAGCATCCACAAGTTCTCGGCGAGAGCGTTATCGTACGAGTCCCCAACCGAGCCCATGGAAGCCTCAATTCCTGCCCGCAACAAGCGCGTTGTGAGCTTCACGGACGTGTGTTGACATCCGTGGTCGGCGTGGTTGATCAGTCGGCCGGGCTCGACGTCCCGGCTGGCCAGCGCGTATTCCAGCGAGGACAGGACCAGGTCGGCGTCCGCTCGGGCGGAGGTCTCCCAGGCCACCACCCGGCGTGAGAAGGCATCCCGGATCGCCGAGAGCCACAGCGGACCCTCAGTCGTGGTGATCACGGTGAGGTCGGTGACCCACAGCCGGTTCGGTGCGGGCGCGGTGAAGTCCCGCTCGACCAGGTCCGGGGCCAGGGTGGCCTTGGGGTCCCGGCGCGTGAAGCTGTTGCGGCGAGGGCTGATGCCCGCGAGATCGGCCTCGCGCATCAATCGCTCGACGCGTTTGCGGCCCACCTGGACGCCCTCGCGTTTGAGGACGGCGTGCACGCGCGGGGAGCCGTAGACCCCGCCGGAATCGGTGTGGATCTCGCGGATCCGGCCAGTGAGCTCGACGTCCTTGCGGACCCGTTCGCACGGTTCCTTCTCGGCGCGGCGCCAGCGGTAGTAGGTGGAGGAGGCGATGTGCAGTTCCCCGAGCGTGGGCTCGACCTCCAGGTGCGGGTGCTCGGTGAAGAGCGCCGTCACCTGGGCCGGGTCGGGTCGAGCTGGGCCGCGAAAAAAGCCGAGGCCGTCCGCAGAATCTCGTTCGCCCGCTTGAGCTGGGTGTTCTCCTTGCGCAGGGCCGCGAGCTCCTCGCGCTCGGCCATGGTCGGACGGTCGTCACGCTCGCCGGCATCGGCCTCGGCCTGGCGGATCCAGCCGCGCAGGGCCTCGGGATGCACCCCGAGATCGGCTGCCAGCCGCTTGATCTGCGGCTTCGGATCGGCGGAGCGGTACATCCCCACCGCACGATCACGCAACTCCTGCGGGTACTTCCTCGGTGCAGCCATAGCCAGAGTTCCTCTCATGAGACCCATCTGACCCGCTGTCACCACCCACCGCATCTCGGGGGAACCTCACGGGGCCATTCCTGTCGGCATGCACGGGAAAATGGGCCGGGGAGATGGTGGGGCGGGGTGCGTGGAACCCCTGCCGGGAATTGATCTCGGCAGGGGGCGTATCCGCGTTTCTGGCCGAGCATCGCGAGGCGTTGTTCCCGCCAGGGATCCGGCTGCGCCTTCCTGGTTTGTGGGGCCGAATCCGCCGCGCCGAGGCTAGGTGGCCGATCTGTCCGGCGCCGACCGGACCGCCCTCGTCGGCAAGTGCAACGCCGTCCTGGTGCTGTTCGGCTTCGCCACCGCATCCCATATCTCCGAACTGGCCGCCCTCGGTGTCATCTCGGTCGCGGACGCCGAGCACGGCGAGGTTGCGTACAACCATCGCCCTTTCCTGATTGTCGGACCTCAGTACGCCTCAACTTCCCCCGGCTGTCGGCTGGGGTTTCGCAAGGGATCACGTGAGAACACTCAGGTCAGGGCTGGCCGTGCTGCGAAGTCTGGTCTTCCTGCTCGCCGCCAGCGTCACCGGTACGCCGACCGCACGGGCGGCAGACGTAGTGGAAACGAGCACAGCGCCACCAGTCAGGTTCGCCACCTACAACATATGCGGGCATAATTGCGTAAAAGACGATGATAAAGGCCTTCGGGTAAGTGAAGTCATCAAGGAGACGGAGCCGACTGGGTGGGAAGCCGATGTCGTATTCGTTCAGGAGATATGCGAGTACCAGTACAACAGCATTCTAGGTACGCTGACCACACGAGGATACATCGGAAACTACGCTCAGACAATCCCGCCAAAGGGCAGGGAGGGTCTTTGCCTGAATAAGTCAGGCTACGGGATGGCCGTGTTTGTCAAGGGCGTTCCTGCTGCGAATGAAAACGGCTACAACTCCGCTGATACCGATTTGGATCTGAACACCTATCGGGACCCGGTCAACAAGGTCGGCCGCCTGGAGTCAGAGGACATCAAGAGTCCTTGCATCAAGGCATATGTGCAATCCCGGCCCATGTGGGCGTGCTCAGTGCACCTCTACTGGGGCGCGGAGAATGAGGCCACGTCGGCCTACCGTAACGCTGAGGCGAAGCTGCTCGGCGCCAAGGTAGCCGAATGGAATTCCATCGGCAACGGGACCCCCACAGTTGTTGGAGGAGACTTCAACACCCAGCCATGGAACCCCGGAACGGATCCCTTCTACGAGCCATTCCCGACTTTCGATCAGGGATCTGATGGGATAATGAGGGAAGTCGATGAAACGGATGCGGTGTTCTTTCAGCGGGACGCAACGGGAAGCGCAAAGAAATGTGTCGAGCTCAGGCTGACCCGCTGCCGCTCCCGTGAACCCACGCACTACGGGGCCAGTGCGAGAAAGATTGACTACATCTTCATGACGTCCCGCTTCTTCGCGGACGTCAAGCAGGGCCTCGGCAAAGTTCTGTGATGTCCGTCTTGGGAGAGCGCTTGGCGTTGGGGTGTGTTCGTCAGCGCAACGAGTGACGTTTTTGGTGCGGCTCGGGGAGCCCGAACGTCAGCCCGTTCTCGTCGAGGGCGTTGACGATGGTCAGCTGTTTCTCGGGGAAGAGGAAGCTCACGTCGACCGACCCCTGGGCGGACTTGTTTTCCATCCATTCGATGAGCTCGACGTCCTGGAGGACCTGGCCCTGGAGGGCGTGCAGCTCAGCGCGCGCGTCGTGGCGCCACTGCAGGTCGAAGTCGGGCCACAGGACCGGCTTGTGCGGGTCGATGGTGTTCCAGGTGATGGAGAGGTCGTCGAACTTGTGGTGGTTGATCTCGACCTGCTCCCCGTCGAAGTCGAGCAGGACGGGACAGTCGGGGAACCATTCGTTGTCCTGGAGGTCCCAGACCAGCCAGGCACGGGTCAGCGTGCGGCCGATGAGCGCGCGCAGCCGTTCGCCGTCGGCGGCCATGACGGCATTACGGCCGGTCAGCCACCGCGGCCGGTAGCTCTCGATCCCGAAGTTGAACACGCGAGGGTCCTCTCAGGGCGGTGCAGGTCCCGAACGCACCCCGCCACCCGCCAGCCGGGGTGGGGTGGGGTGGGACGGCAGAAACGAAGCAGGCACCGAATTCCATGATCATGTGAGTGTCGAGTTCCCATGATCCCTACGGAAGACCGTGCCTGCACCTGCATCCTCCCTGATCCCTCCCGTTCTTGACCAGCTCCGCGATCAGCCTCCCGCGCAGACGGCCGAACATCCTGGCCTGCTGGAACGCCTGGCCGAAGTCCCCGATCCGCGGGCCGCTCGCGGGATACGGCACGTTCTCGTCTACGTCCTGGCACTGGCAGCCTCGGCTGTACTGGCCGGCGCGACCTCGCTCCTGGCGGTCAGCGAATGGTCTGCCGACTCCCCGCAGACCGTCCGGGCCGCTCTCGGCGGACCGCTCGACGTACTGACCGGGCACTACCCGGTGCCCGGAGAGGCGACCCTGCGCCGGGTCCTTTCCCGCGTCGACGGCGACGCCCTCGATCAGGCCATCGGACGCTGGCTCGCGGACCGCCGCCAGACCATCCCGCAGGCCACCGGTCTGCGCGGGTTCGCCGTTGACGGCAAGAGTTTGCGCGGAGCTGCCCGCGCAGGCGGTCGCAAGATCCACCTCCTCGCCGCGCTCGACCACACCAGCGGCCTGGTCCTGGCCCAGCTCGACGTCGGCGAGAAGACGAACGAGATCACCTGCTTCCAACCACTCCTGGACACCGTGGCCGACCTCGCTGACGCGGTGGTCACCAGCGACGCACTCCACACCCAGCGTGAGCACGCCACCTACCTGACTGGACGCGCCGCGCACTACATCGTGATCGCCAAGGGGAACCAGAAGAAGCTCCGCCAACAGCTCAAAGCCCTTCCCTGGAAGGAGATCCCACTGCAGGACCGCACCCGCGCAACCGGCCACGGCCGCAGCGAGATCCGGCGTATCAAGGTCTGCACCGTGAGCAACCTCCTGTTCCCCGGCGCCCAGCAGGCCATCCAGCTCAAACGCCGCCGCGTGCACCGCAAGACCGGGAAGGTCACCCTGCACACCGTCCACGCGGTCACCAGCCTGACTGCAGAACAGGCGACTCCCGGCCAGTTAGCAACGCTGATCCGCGGCCACTGGTCAGTCGAATCGCTGCACCACGTCCGGGACACCACCTTCGCCGAGGACGCCTCGCAACTACGGACCGGCAACGCGCCCCGCGCGATGGCCACCTGGCGCAACCTTGCCATCGGCGCCCTCCGACTCGCCGGCGCAACCAACATCGCCGCCGGCCTGCGGTACAACGCCCGAGACCCCCACCGCCCCCTCGCTCTCCTCGGGATCAGATGATCGCGAAACGGGCGAAGTTCCACTTTGCCGAGGCCCTGGGACGTCAAGGGAGACGCACTGCCCCGCGACGCGGCCGTTTCCGATCACGCGAAACTGCGCGGCGCTGCCAGCTGGGCAGACTGCGTACCTTCCGCACCTGCCGCACTCGCCAAGGGCGCGGTCTTCCGTGTCGACGCCTCCGGCGCGCTGTTCCGCTACGCCGGCAAGACCAGCGGAGGCCTCGCGGCTCCGTGCAAGGTGGGATCCGGCTGGCGGGACATGCTTCACATCTCCCGCCAGGGAGGCACCTTGGTCGCCGTGGATGAGGCCGGTGACCTGTGGGGGTACCCGGCTGATCCGGCAACCGGCCGGTATTCCGGCAGCACCCGCGTGAAAGCGGGAAGCGGGCTCAAGGGCGCCGACGATGTACTCACTCCCGGGGACACCGACGGCGACGGTAACCCCGACCTTCTCGTGCGCCAGGGGGGCAAGCTGTGGCGTCACTCCGGCACGGCCACTGGTGGTTACCGCCCCACCGGGATACAGGTTGATCCCCCCGGCGTCGGCAAATCGTGGGGCGACTACAACATACTGATCGCCGCCGGCGACTTCGCCCGCGACGGTGCGACCGACCCGGTCCGCCCTGACCTCATCGGCAGGGACAGCGCCGGAGACCTCTGGCTCCACAAGGGCAACGGCGCCGGCGGCTACGCTCCGCGGGTCAGGATAGGCAACGGCTGGCAGACCTACACGGCTCTGGCTGCCCCTGGCGACCTCGACGGCGACAGCCACCCCGATCTGGTCGGCCGTGACCTTGTCACCGGCAAGGACTACGGCAACCTCTGGTTCTACAAGGGCAACGGCGCCGGCGGCTACGCCCCCCGTCAAAAGATCGGCAACGGCTACCCAACCGCCGACGAGCACCTCTTCTGACAGCGTGAGGCCGTTCCCAGACCACGGAGAACGGCCTCACGCCCACACTCACCATCGCAGCACCGTATTTATGGTGAGATTCTCTTGGCCGTGATCAGCTCCTTGTAGAGCTGCTCCCAGGAACGCGCGACAAGAGCAGGGCCGTACTCTGCGGCCTTCTTCAGCGCGGACTGGGAGAGGCGGCCGCGCAGTTCCTCGTCTTCGATGAGGCGGCTGATGCCGGCGGCCAGTGCATCCACGTCACGTTCGGGGACGAGAAGCCCGTCCACCCCATCGGTGATGAGTTCGCGAGGACCGACCGGGCAATTAAAGCTGACCACAGGGAGTCCACAGTTCATGGCCTCCAGCAAAACCATCCCGAAGCCCTCGGACCGCGAACTCATCGCGAAGATTGAGCCCTTCGCCAGTTCTGCGTCAAGGTTTTTTGTGGAACCCATGAGAAATACGTGGTTGTACAAGTGCTTGGTACGGACAAGCTTGCGGAGTCCTTCCAACGCCGGACCATGGCCATGAATGCGCAGGGTCCAGTCCGGATGCGTCATGGATACTTGGCTGAATGCCTCGATGAGCTTGTCGAAACCCTTGTTCTCGTCCAACCGTCCGGCACTGACGATCTGAGGCCGGCTGAGGTCGGTCTGGGGGACGTCCAGGGTGTGCAGCGCATTCGGGATGAGATCGACGCGAAGATCCGGGAATGCCTGGGTATAGGCGGCGCGGTCCCCTTGAGTGAGACAGACAACCGCGTCCAGCTTGACGTAGGCGGTGTCGATAGCCTCACGCCATTCCCCCTTGTGCGTGGAGAGGCCTGCGTGTTCCTGGACTATCCGGGTCAGTGAGGGATCCGTGAACTCCGCGACGACCAGGTTGATGGTGGGCCGGGTACCGATCACGATCCGGTCGTCCAGGCTCTGCAAGTAGCGGATCAGCGCGCTGATGCGGCGACGACTGTCAGCGTTCTTGGAGACACCCAGCGGCAGAAGCGTGTGCCAGGAGGTGTCCTCCTGGCCTTCGTATCCGTCCCAGTCCACGTAGGAATGGGGGCCGGTTCGGTTGTCCACGAGGGCGATCATCTTCACCCGCGGATCCAGCAGGAACGGTGGTTCCTCGTGGTACCGAAGCATGGTCGCGATCTCGACGTCATGGCCGTGCTCGGCCATGGCGTTGGCTTGGTTGAACACGGTGCGGACCGTGCCACCGACGCCGAACGCGTTGTAGATCAGATAGGAGAGTTTCATGCGGCACCCTGGTCGGAGGTGCTGATGCGGGCGGTGCGCACGGACAGGTCGTCGCTGTCGGTGTAGTACGGAAGCACAGCGACTCCAGCAAGCGACTGCTCGGGGAACTTCACTATCTGCTTCTTGCCCGGCATGTCGTCGAGGTGTCCGCCGACTCGCAAGATCACTTTTTTGCCTCCGCGTGTCGCCACCAGTTCCAAGTCCCAGAGCTCCTGGGGCAATGCGTCCCAGACTGCCAGGTCCCTCACGCGGACAACGGCCTCAAAATCCGCGCCGTCGCTAGTCACCGGGAAGAGCAACCGACGCGGAGTGGGCACAGAGGTGCCGGTCACTATGTGTTTGAACCGGTTCGTCAGCCGCCGGGTCACAGGCGGGGTGACGGTGTCGGACCGTTCTCGGGAGGTGAGTCGTAGCAGCCACTGCCTGTCCGCGGGTGCGGCATCAGGTACTCCACCGGTGACGACCGTGCCGAGAACTCGGATCCGGCCGTCGCGCGGCCAGACCTGTCTGACTTCTGCATGAGAACCAGTTGTGGCGCCTGTCTGCGCAGTCATGCTTCCTCCGTGCTCGTTGTTCGCCGACCAGAGAAGCCGGCTTGCAGATACGGGAAGGCACTGGGCAGAGCTTCTCAGCTCTGCCCAGTGCCTGGCGTGTGCGAAGCAGGCCTACGCGGCCGTAGTGTGCTGCTGCTGCGGCTCCCGGTCCGCCGCATCTGCATACGCAACCGTCGGCGACGGAGCGGGAATCCGCTCGTCCAGTGGCACGACAGGCAGATTCTCGGCGGATTCACCGAGCATGATCTGCCGGATCACCCGCTCGGCTGCGCGGCCGTCGTCGTACTCGCAGAACTTACGGCGGAACGCTTCGCGCAGGGTGTCGGACCGATCGTCGTTCCACGCTCCCGAAGTGAACACATCGAAGAGTTCGCCCTGTGTGCGTGCAACGTGACCGGGCGACTGCTCTAGGAGGTCGAAGTACACGCCGCGCGAGGCAGTGTAGACCTCCCAGTCGTCGGCATAGATCACGATCGGCCGATCAAGGTTGGCGTAGTCGAACATGATCGACGAGTAGTCCGTCAGCAGTACGTCCGCAGCCAGCTGCAGCTCCTCCGACGATGAGTGGTCAGTGACGTCGATCACTCGGGCTGATGCCACCAACTCCTTGAGTTCGGCAGTCCGTTCGTAGAAATGATGACCGCGCATCAATAGCACGAAGTCCTCGCCGAGGTCACTGGCGAGACGCGCGACGTCGAGCTGCGGGACAAAATTCTTGTTGTAATCGCGGTGGGTGGGCGCGTAGAGGATTGCGGTCTTCCCTTGCGGGATGCCCAGTTCTTCCCGAATACGGCGCACATCGTCCCCGGACGACGTGTACAGGACGTCGTTGCGCGGGTAACCCGTCTCCAGATTCTGGAAGGAACAGGGAAATGCCTGCTCCCACACACCGGAGGAGAATCGGTTGGAGGAGATGCAGTAGTCCCAGCGGTCCGAACGCTCCAGAAGCTTTCCGAAGCTCATTCCCTTAGCAGCCGCCGAGTAGGGCAGAAGATGGATGCCCATACGCTTCAGCGGCGTTCCGTGCTGTGTTTGCACATGGACTGTGCCGGGCCGCTTGAGGACCTTGTCCTCGAAGTTGACGTTATTGAAGAAGTATTTGGCGCGTGCCATGACTTCCCAGTACCGGGGTGTTCCCGGAATAACGAAATCGACCCCCGCGGGGAGCTTGGCGACTTCTTCCTGCTTGACGACCACCACGCCCCGGACATGCGGGGCTATCTTGCTCGCTGCGGCATGCAAGGCAGCGGGGTTGCACACGTAGGCGCGGCCCCAGTAGGACGAGTAAACTGCCAGGTTCGGGTCGACGGGCCGCTTGAGGGCGGCTTCGTACCCGCGGTCCAAGCGCTTGCGTGCCACCTTCTTCTGCACGGTGCGGACCTTCTTGCGCACCTCGCGATTTCCCTTGTTGGCCACCTTCATGGCCTGGTAGACCGGATATGCACCACGGGCTATCAGGGCATGACGGATTCCCGACTTCCCCTCGGGACGTACGTATCCCTCCGGCAAGTATCGCCGATAGTGCGCGGAGGCCAGAGAGAAGAATTCTGCGCGTGCCTCTTCGGGCACCCGGTTACTTTTCGCCAGAATGGCCACGAAGTGGTCGATCATCTGAGTGAAGAGCTGAGCTCGCCACTCCCTGAGCGCGGGGTCCTTGTCGACGAAGGCGAAGACCCGCGTGTACTGATCGAATATGTCAAAGTGCTTTCGGCTGACTGTGCGAAGGATGTTGCCTTGTCGGCGCTGACGGTAGTGGACGACGACTTCGTCCAGGGCGGCTACCCTGTGCGCTGACATCAGGACCGGGAACGTCCACGGCGTGTCTTCGTAGTAGCCCGGCGGGAAACGGAAGCCGCCCTGCTCGACGAAGTCACGCCGATACACCTTGTTCCACACGACCATCAGCAGTTTGAGGAACTCCGGGCGCTGCTTGGCCGTGAAGACCTCCGGCCCGTTCCCCTTGAATACCGCGGACAAGCTATTGCGAGTCAGTCCGCCCCACCAGTACGTACGCGCATAGTCGAAAATCAAGACATCCGGGTCGTCCGTCTTGGCCAGCCGGTCGGCTATGAGCTGCAGCGAACCGGGAGTAAGCGTGTCGTCGCTGTCAAGGAAGAACAAGTAGTCGCCGGTGGCGACCTCCATGCCCGCGTTCCGTGCACGGCCCAGACCCACGTTGTCCGTGAGGTGCACCGCCCGGACTCTGCTGTCGGCGGCAGCGTAGGCGTCCACGATCTCCCCGCACCGGTCCGGCGAGCAGTCGTTCACCGCTATGACCTCGATGTCACGGAAGGACTGCTCAAGGACGGAGTCGAGACACTCCCGCAGAAAGGGCTGCACCTGATAGATCGGCACAATTACACTTATTCGCGGCTTTATGCTCGGCATGTCCGACTCGTCCATTTGCTGGCCTTCCTGTATCTAGATCATCCATGGCGACACGCTGTCTGAACAAAACAAATCCGGCGGTCGGCTCGCGGTGTCAATTTGGCCTGGCGCGATCCCGGCTAGGACCTCAGTCGTCGCGCGCAGCACCCATGCCTCTAGCGAAATTTCCGCCGCGCGGTCACACAACCCCCATGGCTGACCCAAATCTTACTCGCGATGAAACCAAAGTTTCAGTCGGGGTTCGGTATGTACCTCCTGTTGATCCCAAGTGCGCGTGGTACTGGTTCGTTGGACTGTGCGCGAGTGAACTGGCTGCGATGCAAGGCACTTGTCACCGTCGGCGCGAGAGGCATCGCGGCTGCGGGCGGTGGCTGCGCTGAAGACGGGCCGAAGCTGTGAGCACGTGGCTGCGGCATGCCGGGAGGGGGCGGCTTCAGCGCGCTGCAAAGGGCGGGGGTGTGGCGCACTGGGTTGTGCGCCAGTCGACGAAGCCGTCGGAGACGTTGGTGATGATGCCGTCGACGTGCCAGGAGGCCGCCGCCTTCCAGTCGCGCTCCTTGTCGACTGTCCAGACGTACACCTTGACCCCCGACTTCTGCAGCCGGGCGACCTCCTGGGGCCTGGTCGACAGGCCCTTGAAGTTGACCGAGTACGCGGAAAGCGAGAACTTCTTCGCCGTGGCGACGGGGTCGGGGTCCACGGCGGATCTCAGCAGGGCCACCTGGGTGCGGTGAGGTGAGGTGTGTGCGTCCTTCACGACCTGTTCGTCGAAGGACTGCAGGACCGTGCGGCCTCTCATCCCGGCGTCCGCGACCTGCTGCAGGGCCCGATGGACAGCGGCAGCCGTCTGCGGGCCCTGATCTCCAGCAACAGGCGGGCCGAGCCCGCCTGCAGAGGCTTCAGCGCCTCTTTCAGGGTGGGTATGCGGCTTCCGCCGGTGACCGTCAGCCGGGAGAGCTGCACATCGGTCAGCCGGTCGATACGCCCGGTGCCGTCGGTCATCCTGTCGACGGTCTCGTCATGCATGAGCACCGGTGTGCCGTCCTTGGTGAACTGCACGTCCGTCTCCACCACCTCCGCCCCCTGGCGCACCGCCGCCTGGAGAGACGCGAGGGTGTTCTGCGGTACCGCCGGGGTGCGCCCCGGTGGCCGATGGTCTACGCACGGGGGCAGACGCCCGGGTCCTTCTTTGCCGACGGGGCACTGCTGGCGCGGCCGTCGGTTGCGGTGCTGCCCAGGCTGCCAGGTATGGTGCTGGCGGGGCCGACGCAAGCAGCCAGCGCGCACGCCAGCAGCGCCGTGGCGGCCGCCCTGAACGGCGCCCGCGCAGATTTCAGTGACATGGCAGATCTGCAGGTGGTTGTGCCGGTGCAAGAGTCGAAGGAAAACACGCTCCCCTCCCGACCCGGACAGCCACCTCTGGCGAACACGCAGGCACCCTGCATCCCCGACGGGCAAAGCTGACCGCATGGGCGCCCTTCCCAGGCTTGAGGGAGGGGCCCGGCTTGGGTCACCTTCGCGTTCCGTGCCCAGTCGGCGCGCCGCTCACGGGGCCCTCGTGTGCGGAGACCAGGGCCTGCAGCGCGCGCCGAAACCCCGGTAACTGCGCCGATGCACGTCCAGTACACGGTCCCCGAGCCGAGCGTCGGAGCCAAGGAGGGATCCTGGGGGCTTCTCAGCTCACTGCTGCTGCCCGTGTGCAGCGCTGCGCCGCTGAGCGCAAGGAGCGCGGCCGGCACACGCCACGCACGTGGACCCCCTCACGTCACGCAGAGAAGGAAAACCCATGCACGTCCTCAGGCGAACGACCGTCGCCACCACTGTCATGCTCGCGGCAATGTCGCTCGGTGCCTGCTCCTCGTCCGGATCGGTCTCCGACTCGGCGAAGGACAAGATTCCGATCAACCGGGCCAACTGGCCTGCGGAGGTGCCCGCTTCTGGACTGGTCAAGGGCCTGGAGCTGCCGCTTGAGTCCTACCTGCCCTCCTACGCGGATCAGGTCGCCGTCGACACCGCGCTGCGCACCCTGCAGACGCGGTGCATGGCCGAGTACGGGCTGACCGTCGATCTGCCGCGACCCGGCGCGAATCCGCCGCCCCACAGCAACGCCGTCTCGATCGAGCGGCGTTACGGCCTCAGCGACCGCGCACAGGCACAGAAGCACGGGTACGGGCTGCCGAAGGAGCTGACCCGGAGTCTCGAATCCGTCGAGAAGGGGCTTTCAGGCATCGAGGTGGAGGTCCTGACCGGGCGGAAGAAGCCCGAGTTCGCCCCGCCCAGGAGCGCCGAGGGCAGCGAGGGCCATTTCGGCAGGGTGCCGGAGCCCGCGCGCGCCGAGCACAACAGAAAGAAGCTGCACGTGGGCGGCTGCGCCGGCTGGTCGAAGCGGCGGCTCAAGGTCAACGAAGAAGATGCGGGCTTTGTCTCCAGGCTCGCCTCGACAAGCCTTTCCGAGTCCCGGCCTCTGAAGCCGGTCGAGAAGGCTCTCAAGAGCTGGTCGGCCTGCATGAAGGACAAGGGCCGCAAGGCCGCCGATCCGTACCGGGCGATGGAACAGGGCTACGCCGACGGCGACGGCACCACCAAGAACGCGATCGAGCTCGCGCTGGACGACATCGACTGCAAGAAGCAGACCCGCCTGATCGAGGTCTGGTTCCAGGAGGAGTCGGCCATCCAGAAGCGGCTGATCGAGGAGAACAAGGACCAGCTTGCCGCCCTCAAGAAGCGCATGAGCGAGGCCCTTGAGGCCGCGAAGGCCGTCAAGTAATCACAGAAGAAGAACAGTTGAGAACGATCAGGGCCGGTACCCCTGCGGCGACCCCGACCCAGAGGACGAGCGCGACCGCCATGAGGGCGACGACGACGGCGGTCCAGGTGAGAACGCCCGCCCACCGCCGGTAGGAAGCGGTGGCCTCACGGGCCTGCGGTGGCGCGTACGCGCCGGGCGGCCGGGGCCAGTGGGAGGGGAGGCTGCTGGTCGGGCATGGGACAAGTTCTACTGTGCGCGGTCCTGGAACACCATCCTTCACTTCTTCATAGCGTCCCACCTGATGGAGCTGAAACTGCGCACCAGGGCGACCAGCGCGGCCCCGAGCCGCCAGTCCAGGTCCGGTTCGTGCAGGTGCAGCTTGTCGCCGCCGGACCTGAACTCCAAGGGCATCCTGCCGCCCGCACGCCATCGGATGCGCCGGGGGCCGCGCGCGGCACCGCCCACGCCCGGGGAGTTGTCGAAGACGGAGACGAGGACGATCAGCACCATCAGGGGCAGACACAACCACCACACGAACCACCACACGATCCGGCCCTTGTAGCCCACCGCATCGGGGCCGCCGGGCGGGGTCACGATCCAGCGCGTGCGAAGGCCCCTGCCCCGGAACGTCTTCTCGCGCACGATCGTACCGATGTACTCGCCGTGCGCGCCGAGGACATGGAAGGTGGCGACACCGCCGACGGCGGACTGGGTCACCACCGTGGCCACCCGCTCCCGGCGGTGTTCGTCGGCCCACAAAACGAAGGCGCGGGTGCCGCGCTTGCGGGCCGCGAGATAGGCGGGTATGCCGCCCGGTGGCAGCTCGCGCTCCGGGTACGCAACCGCGCGGGCCGGTCCCGAACCGTCGGTGAAGTCGATCGAATCCCTGACTTTCCCCGGGTCCTGGACCCTTCCCTCGACGCTGTTCATACTCAGTACGTTGCTCACCCGGCGGGCTCCTAAAGGCTGCTAAGGGGGTGCGTCCAGCTGTCAACTGCCTACTCTATGGGCTGGATCTGTTCGGTCAGCCGCATCGGTTCGGCCGGCCCGTGCGGGAGCCGATGAGACAGGAGCGGCAGGCCCGCAAACCCACTGCCCCTTCATCCAGGCGGAGTTACCGGGAGATCGTGTTCCGGCCCGTCGCCGACGGGGTGTCTACCGTCAACGAATCTGCGCAACGCTCACCCGACCTGCGCAGCCAGGGCCGGGGCGAGAAGAATCCGCAGGCCACATACCGACCATGCCCCGCACCCTGCGCAGATGTAGTAAGCCAGCCCCACCGCAGGGTCACTCACTCAACCTGCACAGCCCCAGGTCAGAACGTGACTGCTGCTCAGTTCTACTGACCGGTGACAACCGTCGGCGGCGAGGCGGAGCCGGTGGTCGTGAAGCTGGGCGTATGGATCTCCCACACCAAAATGAGACGCGACAAGCTCACCCAGGAGCAGCTGAAAGCACTGCGGGAGCTCGGTACGCAGTGGACATGACTCGCCACCAGGCGAGTCCGACCTGTTGGTGCAGCTATCGGAGGCGTGCCAAGACTCGCTGCAGATCATCTCGGTCGAACGCGTGGCCGGAGGAAAGCAGGGTTCGAGTGCAGGAGTCCAGAGCAGCGATGAGCTCACTGCGCCCGGCCCCCTCGTCCTCGCCGTGGAAGGCGAGACCGACCCGCACGACGCCGCCTTCCTCGAACACCTTTGCGCCACCCTGCCCAGGACGGCACCATTCGACTGGTCCTCGACCTGACCGGCGTGACCTTCCTGGACTCCGCCGGCATCAACACCCTCCTGTACACCCACCGCACCATGACCGCTACCGGCGGCTGGCTGCGCCTGATCTGCCCCCTCCCCCACACGCGACCCCCTGCGCCTCTTCGGCCTGGACAAGGCCATCGCCCTGCACAACGACCTGGCACACGCCGTCCACCCACCACACGACTGACCCCGCGTGATTCGGCAGGAACAGCAGAAGCAAACACGGCAAGAAGTCACCGAGGCCGGCGCGTCAGGCGTCGACCGGGAGGGGTCGGGACCCTCACGACCTGCGGAGCCGGCTCCCGTGCCAGCACCAACCCCGACGGCTGACGGAGAAGCGGGACTCGACTCCTCCAGGCACCCCGGAACGCACGACGGCCGCGCTGTCCCCCGCCGAACGGGTGGGAAGCGCGGCCGTGCCGGGGCCGATGAGAAGTCACAGTCAACAAGAGCGCAACGCTTCACCGGACGCTCGTCCTGAGGGGCGCAGGGTCAGTTGTTCATGTCCTTGTTGAAGTCCTTCTCGCATGCGGTGCGCTCGCTCTGCGTCTTCGCCTTGCTGGCACACTCCTCGAAGCTCTTGAACTCGGTCGAGTTGAGGAACGAGACACCCATCGCGATGATCACGATCGACCCGATGATCCCGACGGCGCCGAGCCCTGCACCGATGACGGCCATCTTGCCGTTCGGGGCCCTTCCGCCGCGTGCCTTGCGTGCGGCGATGATGCCGAGGATCACTGCCACCAGCCCCAGCAGGATGCCGCCGAAGATGGTCAAGAAGGTGAGAGCCGCCAGGATGCCGAGGACCAGCGCCGCGATGGCCATCCCGTTCTTCTGCTGCGCCTGGTTGTGGGAGAAGGACATGCCCTCACGCTCATCTCTGTGTCCGATCCGACGGGTTGTCGTACGAGGCGCATGTGCCCACCCTCGGGTGCAGAATGCACCGGCACTCAGGCGTTACCGGGCCGTGACACCGAACGGTGCGCGCGACACGCTGAGTTGCGGCACCGGATCGGCGGGGCCGCAGCGGAGAAAGCCGAAGAGTCCGTTCTCTTCCCTTCCCCCTTCCAGCCCGGCCCGCTCCTCAGCTTGCTGCCGGTCGCGTTCCTTGTAGCCGGCGCAGGGACTGCAGTCGCCGCCTCGGACCAGGGGTGTTTCCCACCTGCCGTCACTGCCCCGGTGCCCTGAGCCAGGTCACACAGCCGCAGGTCGGGCACGGCCATGCGGCCTCGCAGCCGGTTCTCGAAGCCCGGGTCTCCACGCCTTGGGTACTGCCCGAGGGGCGCTCGATCTCCACGACCGGGGGCCACGTCAGGCAGGGCATGCGGCCGCCGCCATGTACGGGTCGTCAGGCCGCTGACGGATTCTGCCGAGTCGCCCCCGGGACCGTTGGGATCTGCTCCCCAGCCAGTGACAGCAGCGAGCGAACGACGCCTGCTGCGCCACGCCCGCAGCACAGCGCCATGGTGCGACCTCTGCTGTCTGGCTGCACCACGCGGACACGGCCGCCATGGGCGTGCGGCCACGCTGTCGGAACGGGCATCCGTCAGAGTGCGGAGTGAGCGAACGTCTTTCGGTCGGGCGCTCCTTGCCGTCGGTGTCCTTCACCCTCCGCCGCGAGATGCGGGAGTGGCGGCCTGGCCGGCGCTGCAGCCCAAGGCGCCGTGCAGGGCTCCGCCAGGACCTTCATGGACCGGGTGACGGACAAGGTCTTCAGCGATCCGCCCGACTGGCTCAGGGCCCTCTGTCACGTCCTGGGCCTCGGACAGTAGAAGCAGCGGCCGGGCGGAACACGGCCTGCCCGGCTACGCTGTTGCCGCACTGGCGTGCCGTGGGCATGGCCGAGGGGCTGGTTGTCGCCTTCTCGGGTAGAGGTTGGGCATGTTCTTCGACTCCTGGTCCGACAGGCTGCGGGTGGCGGTCATGGCCGTGTGTGCCTATGCGGCACTGATTGTGGTGGTGCGGCTGTCGGGTAAGCGCACGCTGGCAAAGATGAATGCCTTCGATCTGGTGGTCACCGTTGCTCTGGGCTCCACTCTGGCCACGATCCTTCTCAACCGCAGCGTCTCCCTGGCCGAGGGAGCTCTCGCTCTGGCATTGCTGGTGATCTTGCAGTTCGTCAACGCCAAGGCCGCAGTCCGCTACCGCTCTTTCCGGCGCGTGATCAAGGCGGAACCGTCGTTGCTGCTGAGTGAGGGACGCATGCTCACCGAGGCAATGGCCCGGCAGCGGATCACGGAGAGCGAAGTACTCCAGGCGATCCGCTCACAAGGAATCGGCGCAGTCGAGGACGTCACCGCGGTGGTACTGGAGACCGACGGCAGGTTCAGCGTCCTCAGCCGGTCCCAGACCGGCTCCGGCAGCTCGCTGAAGGACGTGGGCAGGCCACTTCGAGCGCAGCCGGACAGTTGATGCGTTGCACCGGAGAGGTCCGCGTGCAGACTGAGCAGGTCTGCGCACGAGAGTGCTCACATGCCATTTCGGCAGGGGCGGAAACATCGGACTGCCCCAGTCGTTGGCCGCCGGACCCTCTCGGGCAGCTACTCTTCCAGCCCGCGTCTCGGCTGAGCGGAGCAACACCTCTCTGCACAAGCCAGCAAGTGCCGACCACGCCCGTGGTCCATACAGCTAGTGCCCTCGTAGCAACTGCCGCGGGCCGTACCGAGGTACCCACATGAACTGGTTCGTCTCCGTGGTGGGGGTCACTCTTGTCTTGGTGGCGTTGCGCGACGTGTTTCACACGCTGTGGCATCCCAGCGGAGCGGCAGTCTGAGCGCACTGGTGCTCCACGGGCTGTGGCGCTTGTCCCGCCGCGTCAGCAGGCCGGGCCTCTCCGCTGTCGTCGGGCCGATAGCCATGGTCGCGGTGATCGTGGGATGGACATCGATGGTCGTGGCCGGCTGGACGCTCATCTACTGGGCCCACATGCCCGAAGGTTTCTCCTCCAGCCCCGCCCTCCAGCCCCGACAGCGTGCCGACCTTCTCGACGCGCTCTATCTCCCACTCGTCGGCGTCGCCACCCTCGGCTTCGGCGATATCGTTCCGACCGATGCCTGGCTCCGCATCGCCGCCCCCCTCCAGGCCCTGATCGGATTCGCCCTCCTGACCGCGGCGGTCTCCTGGGTGGGACAGACCTACCCGGCCCTGGCCCGCAGGCGTGTCCTGGCCCTGCGCCTCGCATCACTGCGCACGGCACGGGAGGCCGCGGGCCCGTCCGACTGGCAGAAGGACCCGCACCTTGTGCAGCACGGCGACGAACTGCGGGCTGTCGGCAGCCTGGCCTGCGGTCAGCACGAACGCCAGCGGACGGCATCTGCGGTCCGCAGCGGGATGAACCTTGCTCGTCAGCCCGCCACGGGATCTGCCGAGCAGGGCTTGCTGCAAGCGGAGCCTGCGTCGTCGCCTGATGTGCCGCCGCTCTTCCCGGTCGGAGTTTTCACGTCCGCCCTGTCCGTTCTGTTCCGGCCGGCCGCCCCCTTTTGCCGGGCCCGCTCCTGCTCGGCGGCGGCTTCCTCAAGGGCGTCCATGACCTCCTTGCCGATGCGCATCCCAGCGGCGTCGTGGTGGGCACGGACGACGTCGCGCGGCGACCGCACATCGGCCGTGCGCAATCCCGGCAGCAGTCCGGCCCCTCTCCGCCGCCGACGGAGCAGGTGGGCTCGACAGCGGCGCGCCCGGGTTCCGGCCGCGCCGCTGTCGAGCTGTGGTCAGCCCTCGGGGAGCCCCGGGTCAGTGGAGCTTGTTGACGGCGGTCTTCGTCGTGGTGCGGAAGGCGGTCAGCGGGGCGTCCTTGAGGTCGCCCATCTGGCCCCAGCGGACGAGGGTGACGGTGCGGCCGTCGCGGCCGACGGAGAACAGGTGGATGTCGGAGATGCCGATCTGCGGGTCGGCGGTGTCCAGGCTGTAGACCCAGGCGCCCTCCTCGACGGCGAGCTTGCCGTGGGAGGCGCTGACGGCCTGCAGGCCCGGGTTCTGCTGCTCCAGCAGGGGGCCGCAGCCGGCGAGGGCCCCGCGGAGGGTGTCGACCAGCTTCACGGCGTCGGCCTCGGTACGGGCGACGGTGGTGACCTGCACGCCATTGGTGTCGAGCTCGGTGCTGAACTCGCGGTAGCGGGTGTTCTGCGCCGGGATCTTGTACGGGGCGCAGAGGACGCCGCCGTTCTCCGGGACGCCGGTGAAGACCTGGGTGGCGGTCCACGGCGTCGACGACGGCGGCATCTGGGAGGCGGCGAGGAAGGCGGGCTGGGCAGCGCCCTGCGCCGGGGCTGTGGCGAGGGCCGCGAGGCCCAGTGCGGCAGCGGCTGCGGTGGCGAGTGCGGTGCGGAGCTTGTTCATGGTGGTGGATCCCCCGTCGGGTCGTTCGTTCGGTCAGTGCTCAATCAGCGTGGGGCCGGCGCCCGCCGACTGCAACGATCACGCACCCACCAGCCGTCCCGGAACCATTCCACCCCCGCTGACGTGCAAGGACGTGAAGGCTGGGACGCAGGGTCGAGGGGGATGGAATGCCGAAGGACACCGCCGTCGAGGAGTTCGCGGGGCTCGTGCGCGCGCTGAAGGCGCGGGACGGGAGGAGTTACGAGGCGCTGGGCCGGCGGCTGTGCGTCAGCGCGTCCACCCTCCACCGCTACTGCTCGGGCGCGACCGTCCCGGAGGAGTTCGCCGTGGTCGACCGCCTCGCCCTGCTGTGCGGGACGGACGAGGAGGAACGGCGGGCCCTGGAGGCGGCCTGGACGGAGGCGGACCGCGCCCGCCGCCGAGCGGCCTCGCCCGCGCCCACGCCTGTGCCGGCCGTATCGGCCGCGCCGGAACCGAACCCGGAACCGTCCGCGCCGGAACCGAGCCCCGGCCCCGGGCCCGCCCCGGGCCCGACCGCGCCGGACCCGTCCGCCGCGGAACCGTCCGCGCCGGACCCGTCCGCGCCGGAGGCGCCCCGCGCCCGCCCCCGTCGTGGTGCCCCCGCTCCCCTCCTCGTCGCCGCCGCCGTCGCCCTCGTCGTGCTCGCCCTCGCCGCCGCCCTGCTCGGCCACCCCACCCGTTCGGCTTCCGCCCCCGCTCCCGCTTCCTCCGCTCCGGGGCGGACCGAGGCCCCCCTCCCCTTCACCTGGAGCATCGGTTCCCAGCTCTGGGAGGGCGGCTGCGGGCACACCTACCTCGTGGACCGGGCCCCCCACGCGGTCGCCCCGCCGCCGGTCGCGGCCGACTCCGGGACGTGGGCCGGGACGCACGGTGCCGTGCACGGCGGGGAGGCGCTGGTGCGGATCACCGTCCAGGGCCGGTCACCGTCCGACGCCGTCGTCCTCCATGCCCTGCACGTGCGCGTGGTCGAGCGCGCCGCGCCGCTGCCGTGGAACGCGTACCGGATGGACAACGGCTGTGGCGGCGCCGTCACCCCGCGCCACTTCGCCGTGGACCTCGACCGGCCGCGCCCGCTCGCGAGGCCCGTCGACGGCCTTGACGCCTCCGGCGCCGAGGTCCGGAAGATCCCGGCCGTCTCCTTCCCGTACAAGGTCACCTCCTCCGACCCCGAGGAGTTGCTGGTCTCCGCGCGGGCGGCGGGCTGCGACTGCCGCTGGTACCTGGAGCTGGAGTGGAGCGCCGGAGGCCGTACGGGGACGGTGCGGATCACGGACGGCGGGAAGCCGTTCCGCACGAGCGGGGCCAGGGGGAGGCCGACGTACGTGCACGACTCCGCCGAAGGGCGCTGGATCGCAGACCCGGACTCTGGTCAGACCGGGTGACCGATGAGTGATTTCCGCTGACATAGGCTCAGCAAGCGCTTAGCCACCTCTTTCTCCCTCTCGGACATCGCACGCCAAGCGGTGAAGACCTGGACGGCGTCCGGTTCGTCGTGGGCATGGACCACGAGGGCGCCGTGGCCGGGCCCACCGCGGCGACCTCTTCGACCGCGATGGCAACATCGGGCCCACCGTCACCCGGGGTGCTGTTCGAGGGCGGTGATTTGAGCAAGTGGCTTCAGCGGCAGAAGAACCCGGGCACCTGGGCGCAGCTGTCGACCGAGCAGCAAGAGCGGCTGTCGAAGCTGGGCGTACAGCCCGCCCAGGCCGTGGCGCTCGCGGCCACGCGTAGTCGGCGGTGGCGTCGTCCGGGGCACCCTCGGCACATGGTCGCCACTGCTCACGCTTCCGCCGCCAAGAGAACAGATCGGCACCGGAGAGAACGAACTTGTCGCAGTTGTGGCAGTCGAGGCTCCAGGGGCAGGCACCGCCGTCGACGACCGGCTGGAAGGTGCAGAACCCGCCCTCGACGGCCTGGTCCCACAAGGTGACGGTCCGCAAGCAGTGGCTCGACAAGTGGACCGACGACACGGGTACTGTCGACCTTCCGCCGACCCACAGGAACAGTCCGAAGTAAGCCCCTGTGTCGTGGTCGAGGCTCCTGCGGTCGTGGACGAGTCTCCGCTGTGACCGGGCACCGCGCGCGAGCCGCCCGCTGGGTACGGGGCGTCCTGTCCGCCGATCGTTGCCGGACAGGACGCCCAGTCGCAGTGTTGGGGCAGGTGGGGCAGCCACGTCTGAGTACGCCACCCAGGGGATCTGAGTGGCCGGACTGCTGTGCGCCGCCAGCCGTCCGGAGTGGATGAGGGCATGAACGACGTATCCACTGCCGTCCCGCTCCACCCGGTCCAGTCCGAGCCGCCGACCGACCGCACCCGGCTGTGGGCCGCCGTCGCCGCCTTCCTGTTCGTGCCAGCGGCCGTGGTGGCCGGAATCCCGACGCCGGCCTTGGAGCAGGCCTCGCGGTGCGTGACCTACGGCGAACAGTGCACGCCGGGGCTGCCCGGCTGGCTGTTCGAGTGGGGCACCTGCGTCGGCGCGGTAGCGCTCCTGGTCGCCCTGGCCGCGCCCTCCGTGCGGGTGCGCCGGGCCGCGCTCGCCGGCCAGCTTCTCGCCGAGGCCACCGCGCTGATGGTCATCCTCAGCCACGCGTGATCCGGCTGCAGCCGGCGGGCGCACCCCCGCTCGCGTTCTGGCGTACCACGGGCCAGAGCCGGTGTCCCACGGGCCGCCCGGAACGCCTCAGAAGGGTTCGGCGGCCGCCCGCAGGAGGTCCGGCGGAAGGTAGGGGGACTCGACGCGGATCGCCCAGCCGCGCCGGCGCGCGTGGCAGGCCAGGGCCAGGACGTCGAGGTTGACGGACGCATCCGGATCATCGGAGCGGTCGGCGACCTGGTAGTAGGCGCGATGGGCTTCGAGCGCGTCCGCCAGAGCGAGGTTGAAGCTTTCCTCGTCGCCCTCCACGAGCTGTGACAACAGCACGGCCGGCGGCATCGCGAAGCCCCAGTCCCTCGCCTTCTCGGCCTGCTGCAGCGCCCGCTGCGCGGCCGCTTCGGGCTCGGCACCCTTCAGGTAGGCGTGGAGGGCTTCGCGGTATGCGGTGAAGGCGGAGCCGTCCGGGCAGGCGAAGGCCGGGCCGGTGAGGACCAGCGGGGCGAGGTCCTCGCGGACGCCGGTGATCAGGGCGAAGTCGGTGGCCGTCTGCCAGTTCCCGGGGCCGGCCTCCCGGCCCCGCTGAGCCGGGCAGCGCAGCGTGCGGCCGCCGACGGTCACCTGGACCTCGGTGCCCGGCTCCGCCAGCGCGATGCGGAACAGGGCCGCCCCGAGGCCGGAGGCCAGCCGGAGCGTGGCGAGTTGAGCGTCCGTGATGTCGCCGGGGTTGCCCGCCCGCCACTTGAAGAGGCGTTCCTGATCTCCCATGGCGTCGCCGAGACGCCGGACAGTGAGGGGCTTTCCGTCGGCGGGGGTGAACGCCTCGCGCAGGTGGTCCTCGTATACGGCCTCGATCTGCGGGACCCCGTCCCGCTCGCAGGCCGGCCGTTCCACCACCAGCGGGCCCGCGGCGAGCGCGGCGGCCGCGTCGGGCCTCCGGCTCCGGCCGAGCCCGGCGACGCGCGGGCCCTGGCTCTCGAAGCCGGTGATCAAGGCGTGTGGGAGGTAGTCGGTGCGCACAGCCGGTGCCCAGCCCAGCGTCCGGTACGCGAGCGCGGCGAGGGCGATGGGGACGAGCGGGAGCAGCGTCCTCGGGGAGGCTGTGGGGCCGTGCAGGGCGGCATACCTGGCCAGGAGGTCGGCAAGCGCGCCCTCGAAGGCCTCCCGGTCCTCGACGACCAGGGCGCGCAGGGCGTGGAGCGCCGTACTGTCCGCCCTGTCCAACAGAGGCCGGCCGGTCTCGGCGGCGCGGGTGCGGACACGGTCCAGGGCCGCGTCGACGGCGGCGAGCTTGGCCTGTGCGCTCGGCGGATACTCCTCGTCGTCGCCGGTGTCGTCCAGGACCACGGCCGTCAATCCGGTGGCGAGCTCGCCGGCGGGCGTGCTCTTCGCCTGCTCGGCGAACTTCCGCCGGGCGAAGTAGAAGGCCTCACCGTGGAACGCGGCCTTGTCCCGCAGGACCGCCAGGCAGAGCGCATCGATCCACTGCCCGGTCGTGATGCTCTCCTGGGGGGCGTCATCACCCCGGTCGTAGCTCGTGCCGAAGTTCACGTACTCAAGGAAGACGTGGAAGCTGCAGTGCGGGTGATACGCGGCGTAGGCGACGGCGCCTGCCGCTGCTTCGGAGGCGTCCTTGAGTACAGCCTGGGCCTCCGGGGTGCCGAGGCCGGGGGTTTCGACGGAGAGCGCCCCCAGGTAGTCGAGGAACTCCCCTGCGATCGACTGCCATTCGTAGGTGGCCATCCGGTCGGCCTTCGACATGGACCGCACCTGACCCCCGATGCGGTTCGTGAAGTCCTCGCGCGCCGCTGACACGACGGCTCCGCCCACCTGGTGACGTTCTATTCGCACTGCCCTGCTCCTTGACCGAATTTTCACGACAGCCTAGGTGCGGGCTCTGACAGGCCCCTGGTTGGCGGCCTGGCACACCGGCCCCGCCTCGGTCCAGTACAGGAGCGTCGACCACCACCTTTGCCCGAGTGCTGCGCTGTTCGTCGTCCTGATCGGCGCTGCGGGCGGCAAGCGGAGCGCGAAGGGCGTAGGAATGGACCTCTCACCGCCGATCGAGCCGATGCCGACCCGCCCCGTCACGGCCCTGCCGGCACCCGGCGCGCGGCCCGTGCTGTTCGAGCAGAAGGCCGACGGCTTCCGGGCCCCGGTGTTCACCGGGCCGCACCGCCACTGCCCGGCCCCGGTGCTGCCCGGTCGACGGGTTGCCGTACTGCGTAGTCGTCTCTCGCTCCTTCGGATCGGTTCGCTTCAGGACCCGGTCTCGGGGCGGTCGGCTTCCTAACGCCCGGCTGCCCCGAAATCCTTTCCCAGGCGCCGAGTTGGGAATGGTGCGCGGGCTGCGGAGAACAAGGCGTCGCTCCCGGTCTCATGGGCGGGGCCAGAACTCCAGAATCCGGCCGTCGACGGTCCCGACGAGCAAGTGCCCCCGGGGTGTCACAGCGAGGGACAGCGCCGTGGTCGGTGCTCCGTCGACCTCGATCTCGGTGTGCCACCGCACCGAGCCGTCGGCGGCGTCCAGCGCTGTCAGGGCGCCGGAGTTGTAGGCCACGTAGACGGTGTCCCCGTCGGCGTCGAGGGCCGTGACGGGATGGTCGGTGCGGTGCTGCCACCACACTGCGCCGTGCAGGGACCGCCGTACGACATAGGCACCACCGGGCTGGAGCCCGTGACCGTGGTGGACCGTGCCGGCATGGACCAGGGACTGTCCGCATTCGACGGCCGGCCCCCCGAAATGATGCTCCCCCGGCACCCAGGAGTGCGGGAAGAGCCGCCGCGACGTCCCATCGGCGTCCAGGGCGGTGACCCACTTGTCCTCGTGCGGCGCGTCCGGGTCCGTACCCACGAGGACGTACGGGCGGCTCGCGCGACGGACGGGGAACGGGTGATTGAACAGGTCGAAGGAACCGACCGGCGGGCCGTTCACGAGCCCGTCGAGGTCGGACATCAGCAGTCGTTCGGCACGCTTGCGGCCGTGCAACGGCCTGAGAACCGGCCTCTGGCCGCCTGCGACGAGGGCCGTGCACACCCCCGGACTCAGCGTCTCCAGCACCTGCCCCGTGTCGACGGCGACCCGGGCGACCCGGGCGACCCGGGGTGCGGACGTCTCCCTACTGCCTCCCGTACGGCGACGGCGACGTTCAGCGTTGGTCCAGACCGATGCGCCGTCGGGGGCCAGAACCAGCTGCCGGCCGCCCTCCTCGTCCCCGACCGCCCACTGGAGCTCTCCTGACGGCAGCCACGACTCCACCAGAACCCCGTCCAGAGCGGCCAGCACGCGGCCGTCCTCCGTGCCTTCGACGGCCCACACCCGCCGACGTACGCACCACTGTCGTCCCGCCGAGGACGCGAGGTCCGCGAGGTTTCGACGGGCCGCCACGCTGTGGTCCTTCCGGACGACCGGCTCCGCGGGGGCGGCCAGTTCGTCGGCACTGATCGTCCCCCGCGCGACGGCGCCCCAGTCCGTGCGCGTCACGACGACCGCGTGCCCCTGCTCGGGTGCCCTCGGGTTCTCCCAGTCGTCACACGGCGCCAGAACAAGACGCAGTGCCGTATCGCTGCACCATTCCAGGTCGAGCACCTCCCGCGGGTGGGGCAGGGCGGACACCACGTCACCGGAGTCCAGATGGACGACCAGCAGCTCACCGTCGAACGAGTAGCCGCCGTCGTAGCGCCCCGTGCCAACGGCCAACAGAGGAAGAACCGGGTGGAAGGCGAGAGAGCGGACGGGGTACCTCGACCGCACCAGGTGCCTGCACCGCAAGCCGTCCCGCGCGTAGACACCGATCCGGTGCCCCGTCCACCGGGAGTCCGCGGTCCCACTGCCGCTCCACTGGACGATGCCGAGGTCCCCACCCACAGCGACCGTCCCCGACCGCTCGTCCGCGACGGCCAGAGCAGGTACGCCGATCTCGGCGAACGGGCCGCCGCCGAGCACGCGGCGGACTGTCGGCACGAGAGTCATACAGAGCCCTCCCCGGGCGGCACATGAGCTGCCGCCGTCCCGGGCGCGGCACGGCGGCAGCTCATGATCCCGTCAGGCGTCAGGGCGCGCCAATGGATTTCGCGCGGACGCGGCTCCGACCGTGCAACGGGTGCCCGTCCGGGGCAGCGTGACGAGCCGACGGCATCGCGGCCCCCGGTCTCGCGAAACACTCACTTCACGAAGAAGCTCTCCCACCCCCTCGTGAGCCCGCTCGCGGCCCCCGTCGTCCTCGCACGGCTGTGGACTCGCCCGCCGCACGTCGCCGGTCGGCACACTCGGCTGCCGCACCGATCCGCCCGTGCGCGGCGTTTCCCTCGACGGCGCACCGCGGGTCGGCCGCTGTCGGGTGCCGTGGCACCAGGAATTCATGTGCGGGACGTGTAGCGTTCAATATCTTCGGTATGCGGCTCGCGACTCCGATTTTTACGGGAAGGCATCTCGCGGCCGGCCGAAAGAAACGTATCGTCGCCGTTCGCAGTTGTCCTCCTGCTTCCTCTTCCTGCGCCTCCTGACTGTTCCCGGACATCGGGAATGTTCCGCTTTATCGTTTCCGCAATGTCATGTCGGGGTGCGGTGCTCCAACGCTGTGACCTTGGAGATGTTGCAGTTCACCAGTGGTACGGGCGAGGTGGAAGATGCGTGGGATTTCTGTTCACGAGGGGCGCGGACGGGAAGAGGAAATGCGCTCCCTTAATTCGCTGGAAAGCTCCTCTTCCACTCTACCGTGGGGTTAGATTCCCGATTCCTTGCCTATTTTCTTCCGGCTCCCATTCAATGGAGGACACCGCCAGGGTGGCGGGTCGCCGGTGCGGTGGCACCGGTGGAGAAGGATCCGAAAGAGGTGTGAGTCATGGAATCCACGAGCCAGGTCGTCACGACCGACGTCGAGTCGCTGTTCGAGGAGATGGCGGTTCCGGAGAACGAGGAGGCCTTCGCGGGCCACAGCTGCCTGTGCTGGGTGGCCGAACCCGAGGCGTCCTAGCCCGGTAAGCCCCTGGCCGCCGCTTGCCCGGCGGCCAGGGGTGCCGGCGCCCAGAGCCCCAGCTGTGAACCCCTCGCCCCGCTCCAGGAAGGCGGACCCCATGGATGCCGAGACGGAACTGCGGCCCGACGTACGACTCGTACCGCGCGACGACATGCTGTACGTCTGCGCGAGCACGGGAACGCTACGGGTCCCCGTCCCCCTCCCCGCGCCCGCCGACAACAGCGACACCGGCACCGGCACCGGCACCGGGACAGACGCCGCCACTCGGCGCACGGACAACGTGCCCGACGCCGTGGTGAAGGGTCTGCGTTCCCGGGGGCTCGCGTACGACAGCGGGCGGCACGTCCACCCGCTCTACGGCGAGTTGGCGGCCGGTGAGGGCCGGACGGTCGCCGTGGCACCGCAGGCACTCGGCGACCCGCTGGGCACGTTGCTCGGACGTGCGGGCGTACGGACGGTGCCGGACGCAACCTCGGAGAGGGCCGCCGTCACCGTACTGCCGCTCACCCTGCCCGAGGAGCACCTGGTACGGCAGACGGAGGCGGCACTGAAGGGCGGCACACCCCTGGTCGTGTACCTGAGCACCCCCACGCGGCTGCTCTTCACCACGCTGACCCCGCCCGCCACCCCCTGCCCGGTGTGCCTCGTCCGCCGCCTGCGCGCCAACCACTCCTGGCAGGCCATCGCCGGCCTCCCCCTGGACACCCTGTTCGGCGCCGCGCACGGCGACGGTTGCCCGAGCACGGTCGTCGCCGCGGGACTCCTCGCACACGAGGTACTCGTACTCCTGGGCAGCACACCACGGCCCGCACCCGGCACACCGGCCGGCACCGACGCGGACGCGCCGAACCACCCCGCCCGCACGGTGCTCACCGAACTCACGCACGGTTCACTTGAGCGCACCGAACACCGGCTCTTCCACCTGCCCGGCTGCCCCGTCTGCGCGGATCACGTCACGCCGCTCACGCATGACGACACCACCCCGCACGACAAGGACCACGCCGTCGCGCCGCCGGGGAACGACGACGAGGCAGCACGGAGGGACGACGCCGCCTGCTGGGAGCGGATGCGGGACGCCGTGGACCCGCTCACCGGCATGGTGCCCCAGCTGCGGGTGGACGAGTGCGACAGCGACCTGGGGGGTGCGACGTACGCCCGTACCGCGGGCATGACGAGGACGAGCTGGTTCTCCCCCGTCACGGCGGAGGCACGTGGCGGCGCGGTCAAGAGCGACCCGGTGACCGCTCGTGTCTGCGCGGTGGGCGAGACCCTGGAACGGTACGCGGCAGGCGTCTACGATCCGCGCCGGCTGGTGCGCGCCTCGTTCACCGAGCTGGGCGAGGACGCCGTGGACCCCCGTGCGCTGCCGCTGGGTTCGGCCGCGGAGTACGCCCGGTACAGCCGTCTCGCCCCGTGCGACCCGGACGCGCAGATCGACTGGGCGCCCGGCCGGTCGCTGGTCACCGGCGACCTCCGGCACGTCCCCGCGTGCGCCGTGTACCTGCCGTACCGCTTCCCGCCGGGACACCGCGCCTGGTACGACCCCATCTCCACCGGTCTCGCGGCGGGCAGTGGTTACCAGCACGCGGTGCACGGCGGGCTGATGGAAGCCGTCGAACGGGACGCCACCGTCCTCTTCTGGGAGAACCGTCTCACCCTGCCCACCCTCGACCTGGACACCCTGCCCGACGGCCCGGCCCGGCGCATCGTTGTCCGGATGCGGGACCAGGGCGTCTCGGTCACCGCGAAGGACCTCACGACCGATCTGGGGATTCCCGTGGTCGGTGTGCGCTTCCTCCGGCACACGGAGAGGCGGCCTGTCGTCACGCACGCCGCGCGCGCCGGCCTCGACCCGCACGCGGCCCTGCTCGGAGCGCTGGAGGAGGGGTGCCTGGGCTGGGCGGGGGCCCGGTTGTGGCAGGAGCACCTCGATGCGGGCGAGTCGATTCCCGGTCCCGACGACGTACTCACCTCACTCAAGGAGTTCTCCCTCTACTACTGGGCGCCCGACCGGGTGCGGCACCTGAAGTTCTGGGACGAGGGCCCGGTACGGGACGCCCCGGCGGCGCGTGCGCCGGCCGGGTTCCGGGCGGAGGTGACGGAAGCGGCCCGGCGGCTCGCCGCGCGGGGGTACGAGGCGGTCGCCGTCGACATCACCCCCGTCGACGTCGCCGAATGCGGCGTCACAGTCGTCAGGACCGTGGTGCCCGGACTGTGCCCGATCACCTTGCGCAGCGACTTCCACCGACGGGGCGGGCCGCGCGTCTTCGACGCACCCGTGGCCATGGGCGTGCGCAGCACGCCGCTGACGGAGGCGGAACTCAACCCGCTGCCCCTGCCGTTCCTGTAACCACCGCCACTGCCCACACCCCTTGGCCCATCCCCCCTGCCGCAGAGAGGACACGACGAAACCAGTGAAGTCCGGTCACGATGTGCAGGCACACCCGTCGACCCCCGGCCCCGGGCATGACACCGGGCAGATCGTCCGCTACTCCCGCAACCCCGACGTACTTCTGGAGTGGCAGGACGGGGCGGGGCCCGTCCTCATCGACTGCCGCCACTGGCGCAAGTTCGCCGCCGGCCCCCGCCTGCTGGAGCTGCTGAATCTCCTCGACCGCCCCCTGACCGCCCGCGAAGCTCACACGAAGTGGAACGGCAGCGCCGAGCACATCGCCGAAGGGGAGGCTGGTGACGGGCACGACGGCAGAGGGGACGGGAGGGAAGACGCGGTGACGACGACCCGGCGCATGCTGGAGCGACTCGCCGACGTCGGTCTTCTCCGCGCCTCGTCCCGCGCAGCCCCGCCCTCGCTCGGACTGACGCCCTACGATCTCGCCGCTCACGCACGGGCCGGGCAGGGGATGGCTCCCGGCACGGGAAGGGGCCCCGCTCCTTCGGCACGTCTGCGCCATCCCCACAGCACGGACAGTGTCGCCCTCGCCGCGGACGACCGTCTGCCCAGCGGGTCCCTGCGCGGCGTACTCGACCGGCGGCGTTCCCTGCGCGGCTACGCGCCGTCGCCCCTGCCGCTGGACCTTCTCGGGGCACTCCTCGGCCGCTCCGCGCGCGTCCGCGGCCGGCTCGGCCCCGCCGAGTACGAGCAGACCCAGCGCCCCTCGCCGTCCGGCGGCGGGCGCCACAGCATCGAGCTGTACGTACTCGCCCGCGACGTCGAGGACCTCGCGCAAGGCGCCTACCACTACGACCCGTTCGACCACGTCCTGCACCGCCTCGCCCCGTGGGACGAGGAGGTGGCCGACGTACTGCGCCAGGCCGTCACCGTCCCCGCCTACCTGGAGGAGCCACCGCCCGTAGGCATCTACCTCGCCTCCCACGCGGCACGCACCGGCTGGAAGTACGAAGGGCTCGCCCTGAGCCTCATCTACCGGGACGCCGGCTGCCTGCTGCAGACACTCTGTCTCACCGCCACCGATCTCGGACTCGCCGCCTGCCCCACCGGCACCATGCGGCCGACCGGACCGGTGAACTTCCTCGCACCCCATCAGGAGATGCTCCTGCACGTAGGGAATCTGGCCCTGGGTATGCCCCGCCCCGGCGCCGCTCCGTCGCCTCCGCAGCCACTGGTCTGAGGTGCCGCATGCTCGGGCTGCTCCACCACTGCTTCCTGGGCCGGGTCACCGCTCCTCCTTCCAGAGGCGCGACGGCCCGCTCACCATCGCCTTCACGTCGGCGGCCGGCGACGGCGCGTACAGGATCCCTCCACGGAGGGGTGCTGAGCCGGTTGAGCGACGGGAACGCACTCGGGCGCGCGCCGTCCGACCGGGGAGCGCAAGGGAGGACCGGGAGGTTTGCCCGCCGGCAGGAATCGCGTCACACCGCCCGGCCGGGGACTCCTCCGTCGTCGTCCCCGGTCGTGTCCCCGCGTCGACCTCCTGCTGCTTCACCCAGTTCCGCAGCGTCTCGCGGGACCCGATGCCGAGCTTTTCGGTCACCACCTGCGCAGCGGCCGCCTCGTTCGGGTGGTCGTCGCACACCACGGCGACCATGCGCACCGCACGGCGGCGGAGCTCAAGGGGGAACGGGAAGGTGGTGCCATGACTCGATCCCTTTCATGAAACCGAGTCTCCATTCGAGCCGGGGCGATTCAAGTAGCGGGGACGCCGGCCGCGAGTCGTCGGCTGAGCTGCGCCGTCTCACTGATTCTGCCCTCGCCAGTGAGGCGGTTCACGCGGTCGTGCGGTTGCTCTGGATTGCGGCGAGTGCGGCGTCGGCGGTGGGGTGGGCGGGGAGCAGGGTGTCCATCCCGGTGACGCTGAGGAGGCGGCCCAGCCGGTCCGGGATGGCCGCCAAAGTCAGGGAACCGCCTGTTTCCTTGGCGCAGCGCCAGATCCCGATGAGGGTGCCCAGCCCGGAGGAGTCGCAGAAGGTGACGCCGGCCAGGTCGGCGACCAGGTCGGGGTGACCGGCTGCGATGAGGTCCAGAGCGCGGGCCCGTACGGCGGGTGCGGTGGCGATGTCGAATTCGCCGGACAGGGCGATCACGGCCAGGGTGGCGTGGGTGTGTGGGACGTCGATGTGGAATGCGTCGGTCATGGGCGTCGGTTCTCCTGCCCGACAGGGGCGTCGGCGGTCGGGGCGGCGGCGCTGTGAGCGGTGGTGGTGATGCCCGCGGGGGCGGCATCGGGAGTGGGGACGGACAGGGCCAGCAGGGCCACGTCGTCGCGTTCGGTGTCGGGGAGGGTGTCCAGGAGTGCGACGGTGTCCGCGATCAGGGCAGCGGCGCTGACCGGTGCCGGGCGTTGGGCCAGGAAGTCGGTCAGGCCGGTGTCGGCGAGCATGTCGCCGTCGGCGGTGCGGGCTTCGGTGAGCCCGTCGGTGTACAGCAGCAGTCCTTCGCCTGGTGCGAGGTGCAGGGTGCGTGAGGCGAAGGCGGCTTCGGCGAACGCGCCGACCAGCATGCCGCCCTGGGCTCGGGCCGCCTCCACGTGCACGCCACCGTCCTGGGTGGGGCTGAGGTGGTAGGCGGGCGGGTGGCCGCCGGTGGCCAGCGTGACCGTGAAGCCGCCGCCCGGGACAGGGTCGAGCAGCCCGAAGACGGCGGTGCAGAAGCGGGTGCCGACCGACGCGTCCAGCAGCAGCGCGGTGTTCAGCGCCTGCAGCGCGGCCATCGGGTCCGCGTCGACGAGGGCGGCGGCGCGCAGCGTGTAGCGGGTGAGTGAGGTGACGGAGGCGGCTTCGGCGCCCTTGCCGCACACGTCGCCCAGGAAGAACGCCCACCGGCCCCCGCCGACGGGGAAGACGTCGTAGAAGTCACCGCCCACGTCCTGCGGGGAGGCGGTCTTGTAGTGGCAGGCCAGCTCCAGCCCGGGTACGGCGGGCAGAGCGGGAGGCACCAGGGTGCGCTGCAGGGTGGAGGCGAACGCGGCGATGGCCACCTTGTCCCGCTCCGCACGCTGCCGGGCTTCCTCCTCCGCCCGGCGCCTGTCCTCCTCGACCTTGCGGCGCTCCTGCTCGGCGCGCACGACGTGCAGCGCCGACAGCCGCAGTTCCAGCTGATCGCGCACCACCGCGGCCAGGTCCGCGAGCGTGGCCGAATCGGCCTCGGTCATCTCGCGGGGGCGGGTGTTGAGGACGTTGACCGTGCCCAGCCGGTACCCGTCGGCAGTGACGATCGGGGCGGCGGCGTAGAACCGTACCCCCATCGGGCCGGCGACCAGCGGGTTGGAGCAGGCGATGGGGTCGAGCAGGGTGTCGGGGATGACAGTGGTGTCATCGGTGAGCACCGCGGAGGCGCACAGGCCCGGATCCCGGCCGATCTCGGTGACGCCTTCCAGGCCGTGCGTGGCCTTGAACCAGATCCGGTCCTCATCCACGATCGTCACCGTCGCCACCGGCACCCCGAACAGCCGCGCGGCCAGTGCTGCGACCCGGTCGTAGGCACCGTCCGGAGGGGTGTCGAGGATGTCGTAACGGCGCACCGCCGCCATCCGCGCCGCCTCCACCGACCCAGCCGAAGGCTCGCTCGGTGCTATCGCAGGCGGACTCGCTTGTTGCGGCATGTTCCTCGTCTCGCTCATCCCCCCCAGGGCACCGACCGGACAGCCAGCACCCCGGGAACTCTACCGAACACCTCCGCGCCCCGATCCGGCAACAACAGGGCCGCCCGGCCGGCCCGGAGGCGGTCGGAACAGCGCTGACGGACTTGAGGCGGTGACAAAGTGCTGCTCAGCGAGCGGAAGATCTTGCAACCTGCGCTGGTATCGGTCGTGGACCAGGTCCGAGAAACCGCCGCAGTCAGGACACGCGCCCCCGGCCGCGCGGCCTCTCGCCATCACCTCGACCGTGCCGAACGCGGCCGTAACCGCCTCGACGTCCACCTCGTCGATCCCGTCGAACGCCAGCGAGTCCCAGAACGGTGCATCGGTCTGCATGACCAGCACCATCACTGTCCACAACCGACCACGGCGGCGTCGATCAACAAGGGCCTGAGGGAGCGTCACTAGCGGCTGTCAGATGCCAAGGCGCACGCCGTCTCACACGAGCCAACTGCCCGCGATCGAACGAGTATCAAGGTCACGCTCTGCGGCCACCCCCGGTCTGTGCCAGAACTGAGAGATGACGTCATCCAGCAGCGGGTCTGACCACCGTTCCATGAACGGTCTGCGCGGCTGCTGTACTGCTGGTGGATCTTCCCGCCCGACGAAGGGACCTGCGTTGTGCTGACCGGGACCGGCCGGGAGCGCCCGCTGAGGGAGGACCTGAGGAGGACTGATCGAGAACTTCGCGACCAACCCGGTGACCGTTCGCGGTCACGGCACCAACGTTCTCCAGGGGGCTGATGCCAGAGATACCGGGCGCGCGTGAAGAGTGGGAGCGGCTGGGTCGCTTCATGCAGACGCAGGTGCGTGTGCTGGTTGCACGGCTGACGCCGGGAGCGAGGGTGTCTCCGCAGGGGTTGGGGGTACCGTCCGTGTCTGATTGGCATGAGCCACTCCAGTTTCACCACACGATGACCTTTCGTGGCGCCCGGCCTGAAGCCGTGGCTCCGGCGGAGATGGGACAGCGTGCGGCGGAGGCAATGACCGCTGCGGGCTAAAGCGTGGAGGAAGAGGTCGCCGAAGTTCACTTCATCACCGGCAGACTCGACGGCCTCGTCATCCGGGTGCGGATCGCCAAGATCTCCGACGTGGTGCTCTACCAGGCGCAAACGCCGTCGATGGCCCTTCACACGCCTGAAGTTCTCGTCGGACCAGACCCTGTGCGGACCGCCGACACCCTCGCTCCCGGATACGTGCTGTGCTACGAGTGCGACGGCCCGGGCTGGTGTACGACCTGCTGGGGACGTACCTGGGTGCCGGACGTTGAACGGGGTCGGCGCAGCTGTTCGGAGTGCCACCGGGACCGGGTGTGCCCGATCTGCCGCGGTAACGGCGAAAAGCGCGCGGCCACGTTGCAGTACTACGAGCGAGGCTACTGTCCCGAGCTTGCGGAGGAGTGACCTGACTGCCGGTTACCTCATGAATTCCCGTTCCGTTCGGCATCTCCCACAGCCCGTCCGGAACAATCCAGCCCCGCCTCCCCTGACTCGTGTGGGGCAGTCCTGCCCAACCTCAAACCAGGGGACACCGTCCAAGAGGCGGGGACACAGGGGGAGTTCTGCTCCGTTCCCGGCCCCGGTGGCAGTTCTCCCGGTCGACTTCAGGATCAGGACGTCACGATGTCCCAGGTCACCAGGGCTATCACGACGAGGAACACGCCCACCGTCACACGAAAGCGCAACTGCTGATAAGTCATACGCCTGCGCTGAGCTGCCATGCATTCCACCCCCGGGTCAGAACTGACTGGCCGTAGTGTCGTAGGCAGACGTCACGCTGCACAAGGGGGCAGCCCGTTCCCAAGGAGAACGGGGTTCCCGCTGAGCAGCGGGTTCCCCAAGCAGCCACTGGGCCTCCTCCTGCGCGGTCAGTTGCGGTGACGCGGTCCAGTCGCGTATCGAGGCCCCTTACGAGCCGGACGCGAGTCGTCGAAGGGCATCGTCAGCGGTCGATCGGGGGGATCTGGTCCAGCCCGCTTTCGCGCAGGATCTGCTGCATGGTGTTGTCCTGTGTGCTGGTCGCGCCGATGGCGCTCTCCAGGCCTTCGGGCAGCAGGTCCTTCTCCCGGTACCAGTCGCTGAGGTGATCGGGGGTGACGTGGGTGAGGTACTCGGCATCCGTCTTCGTCGCATGCCGCCGCACCGTCTCCGTGTACGGCACGTCGAGGTAGTAGCAACGCGAGACCCCACGATGGGCACGCACCAGGTTCTGGAGCATGGGGCCGTAGCGGTCGGCGTACAGGATGCCTTCGACGACGACGTGGAAGCCGTTGTCCAGGGCGTAGCGGGCGGTGAGGTCGATCAGGCCGATGTTGGCGCCGCCGGGCCGGTCACGTTCGCGCAGCACCGTCCGGCGCAGGTTGTCCTGGCCGACGATGGCGAGGTTGCGTCCGAACTGCTCGCGCAGCCCGGCGGCAACGGACGATTTTCCCGAGGCGCTGTTGCCCCGGACCACGATCAGGCGCGTGTCCTCGGTACCTACGGTGCCGGGTGCGGTGAGTGTCACGCGGTCACGCTCTCCGGGCGGGGTCGCGCAGCGGTACCAGGCAGCCGTTGCTCTCGGCCACCCCACAGCCGGGGACCGCGCCCATGGTGGCATCGATCTGGGCGGATACGCGTCCAAAGTTCCTACGCTGAGCCAGCTCCAGGCTCTTGTGGGCCTCCTTGCCCGAGCCTTTCGCCCCCGTGTCGATCTCACGCTTGTTGATCCTGTTGATTCCGCTGCGGGCCACGTGCCCTCCTGCCGGGGGTACTTCAGCCAAGGCTACGGACAGGGTCCGACAACGGCCGTGCCTTCCATCGGGTCGCCCAGGGGGTGCGCGCGATCTCGCTGGGAACTCCGTTGGCGTACCGGTGCGTATCCGGGCACGTCTGTAGGCGTTGTGGAGGTCATGACTCATCCCCAGACCACTCCACCCGCGCACGGTGCGGCAGAGAACGCCGGTCCGCTGCTGCCCTTGCTCACCCTCTCCGAAAGTCATGACCTGCTGCGCCTGTTGCAGCTCGTCGCTGACGAGGACGACGAACTCGCCGAGGAAGCACACTGGTTCGCCCAGCAGCTCACCTCCCGCATCCCACCGGAACCCGCCGGCTAGGACACCGCGGGGGCGATGTGTGCCCGACCCCAAGCCATGGCCCGACCCCACGCCATGGACCGGGCCGGGCGCACACGCGGTCTCCTGACCATAGCGGCAGGCTCAACCGCTCGCGGCCGGGGCTGCGGGCCCGGCCCGGGAGAGTGCCGGGGCTGCGGGCCCGGCCCGGGAGAGTGCCGGGGCTGCGGGCCCGGCCCGGAAGGGTGGCCGGGCCCGCAGTGCGGGCGGCGTGGCTATGAGGGCTGCAGGGCGCCGCGGTCGAGGCCCTGGAGGTAGGGCGGCCAGTCCCGTGCCAGGCTCGTGGTGATCGCCGTGTGGACGTCCGCGCGTACCTGCGGGGTGACGTGTTCGACGTCGCTGCCCGGGTAGTACAGGCGGATCCCGTCGCGGCTGGCGTCGCACAGGGAACTGCTCCGCGATGCCCTCGGTGCGCACGGCGCTCCGGTCGTGCATCCGACCTGGGCGCTGGGCCCCGGGCCACAGAGTGCGACCCTGGCCGTCGCTGATCGTGGTGGTCTTGACGGTGTTCTGCCTGCGCTTGCCGGAGACGAAAGCTCGCCGCCGACCGGGACAGCCCGCGTGCAGGCGGCGGACCTGGGTCTCCATCCCGTCGATCCGCAAGGTGACGTCCTCGGCTGCGTCATGGGCGGACACATCCTCCAGGGTCCGCAGCCGGATGCCGGGCCGGTCGGGGACGGCGAACCCACGATCCGCCGGCATCGGGCGGACTTCCCGTATCGCCCGGCCGGTCGTGGAAGAGCCCACCTCGTAGTGCACGCCCAACGCCTCATGGGTGAGCCCAGTCCGCAGATGGACCAGTGTCACCAGCAGCCAGTCGGTGAGGACCAGTTCGTACTTCGGCCCGACCCCCGCCTCCCGCCGACGGTCACCCTTACGTCGCCTATGGCGCCCGGACTCACCGCGTGCCACCCAGCGTGGGGCGAGCCTGCGACCAACTCGCCCAGATGCTGGCGCGACAGTCCGCAGAAGGCAGGATGAGCCATGGCCGCGCGGACCTTCTTGACCTTCACACGCCCGACAACTCGCGAGGCCGTCTCCATGTCCCCACATTTATTGACCAAGATCGATTGTAGGTCGGCCCATTAGGGTCGGAGGCATGACGACACCCCTTGCCAGCAGCGCCTTCGACTCGCTTCGCCTTGACGCCGTTCCCGACAAGGAGATGCTGCGCCGGGCCTACGGCCTCCCCAGCGACGCGGCCGTTCGCAAGCAGATGACCGAACTCACTGAACAGACACAGCGGTTGATCGGCTGTTCATCACTGGTCCTGGTCGCCAGCGCGGACGCGGAGGGCAACTGTGACGTCTCCCCGCGCGGTGGCCCCGCCGGGTTCGTTGCCGTCCTGGACACACGGACGGTGGCGATACCGGACGCGACCGGCAACAAGCGTCTGGACACCCTGCAGAATGTCATCACCACCGGACGGGCCGGGCTGCTGTTCGTCATCCCGGGGCGCGCCACGACACTCAGGGTGAACGGCCGAGCCTGCGTCTCCACCCGCCCGGAGCTGCTGTCGCAGCTGACCGCCGTGGGCAAGCCGCCGGCCAGTGCGCTGGTGCTGGGGATTGAGGAGGTCTACCCGCACTGCCCCAAGTCGCTGCTGCGCAGCGGAGCCTGGAAACCGGAGCAGTGGCTGTCGGCAGATGCCCAGCCGGCCTCGGCCGAGGTGACCCTGGCCCAGCTGCGGATGCCGGAACTGACGATCGCCGACATCGAACAGGCGGAAGCGGATTCGCTGAAGTACCGGTACGAGTGAGGAGCCAACCAGCGATTGCCGAACCACCAGCAAGCCGAGCCCGACGCCGGGCTCCACTCTCATCCGATGGACATCAGTGTGGAGTCCACTCCAGCCCGACGCGCGCCGCGGGGGAGCCCACCCTCTGGGTGGCGCCCCACCTGGACGCGCGGTGGCGTCTGCCGTGTCGGTTCACCCGTGGTGGCGTCGGCGCAGACGCGCGACCCGCCACAGGTTCGGCCGACCGCCGGGGTGCTGCCGGGAGCGGCGGCGGACCGGCGGCGGCTTCCGGGAGGAAAACCGCGCCGCGCGCGGTCGGCTCGCGGCGACGAGCTCCTCCAGGTGCTCCAGGTGCTCCAGGTGCTCCGGGTGCTCCGGGTGCTCCGGGTGCTCGGGCAAGAGGTACGCGGGGATCGGGCCGACCATCGTGGCTCCGGGCCTGGGTGGGTCACGTCCCGGCACCCCTGCCGCTCCAGGCCGACTCCAAAGCCGCGCCGCCGGTCACGTCCCGCCCATTGGTGCGGCCACTGCGCCGTCCGTCCCACGAGGCGGAACATCGGCTGGTCCGGCCGTCCGGGGGCACACACGGACGCCCCACGGGCGGCTGGTCCGTGGGGCGTCCGAATAGTGCGCCGGTCAGCTCTGCATCACGGCCTTGAGGTCGCCCGGGCTCAGCTCGTTCGTACCGCGGTCGGCTGAGCTGCTCTGAGCTTGGCGTTCAACATCGCAGGTCACTCGACCTGCTGCGAGAACGGCCGCTGCTCATGAGTGTCCCTGTCGAGGTGTCCGCGGGCGAGGCGTTGGGGCGTACTGTCCCGCTTTCGGGTCGAGTTCTACGTTTCCCTCCACGCCCGCCCGGATGCGCTCTTCGAGCTCACCGACGCGATCCTGTGCGCAGACGGTCTGGTCCGCATTTGGTCGAGCTGTCGCCGGCACCCGAGCACGGCCACGGAACCGGTGACGGTCAGTGGCTTGGTTCACGCTCGTCATCCATCTTGTTCGGCGGTTCCCGCGACGGCCGGACCGAGATCGGTGGGGAGATGGCGCATTGCCAGGGCAACGGCCTCTTCGGCTGTGGCGGCCTTGCCGAGAACATCATCGGAGAGCGGATGCCTCTTCACGCGGAATGGGCTGCCGCTGTGTGACGGGACGATGGCCACCTCAATGCGGAACGGGTATCCAGTGCAGGAGCTGAAGCCGAGCGTCCAATGGCTGGAGAATACATAGAGCTGTCGCAGCCGTGGTTCTGCATGAGCCGCTTCCACGAGTTCGCCGAACCCTGTGAAATCCGGTTCCTCGGCCGCCTGCTCCCGCATTGTGCGCCACCGCAGCTTCACCACCGCGGCCGACCCGCGTTCGTGAGCTTCCGCGCGCTTGCTGGAACGCAGAAACGACAGCTCAGCCCGCAGCTCCCGCAGGCTCCTGCCCTGCCCCCATGCCGCTCCGGCTCTGACGACATCCGCCAGGTCGGACGTGGCTCCGGTGATGAGTTCGACTCCGTGACTCCAGCCGGAGACACCGAACCAGCGGCTCTCCGCCCCGATGTGAACGGATAGCGGCTTGCGCTCAGGGACCGACGGGGCAATGCCCGCCGAAACGAGTGGGCCCCAATCGCCGGGTACCACCGTGAGATCGGCACCGAGTTCGGCCGCCAGCTGTTCCAGCGCTGCGGCCAGGCTGCCCGCAGCGGCCAGATCAGGGTAAAGGTCAGAGTCCACCTTCATAGTCTGCCGTCGCGACGCCACGAAGAGAACGGCGATCAGGCGATGCAGCGAGGTCGTGGGCACGTGATCCCGGCTGTCCGTTGCTCACGGCCTGGGGAGCCATAGACCCGTTGCTCACGGCCTGGGGAGCCATTGACGCCACACTCAGTCAGCCCTCCACGAAAAGTGAGCCAGAACCCGAACTCATGAACAGTTCGACTCCCGCCCTTGGCCCAACCGCCGCTCGAACCGGTGAACAACTGCTGTCGATCTCGTGCACAGAGCCAGTGGTGTCCGTGCCGCCCCGGGGACGGCTCGGACACCCGCGCTGGGGGCCCGGCGTGACAGGGGCGTACGCGGTCAAGCCCGAGCCGGCCCCTGGGCAAGCCGCTTCGACGGGCCTGGTGACTTTTCAGTCCTGGGTGCTTGGCCTCTACCAGGCATTTCAGCTCTGCGCCCAGTCGTGGAAGGTGGTCGTCGGTATACCCAGGTTCGCCGCGTACGTGGGACGCGCCGGCGCGGGATGCGTACTCATGTACTGCTGTGCCTGGAAGAGCGCGGCCATGAGACCCTCCGCGAGGGCGTGCTCCGGGCTGGTGGGGAGCTCGACATTCGTCGCCAGAACCTTGGACAGCAGCTGGGCGATGTCGCGGAAACTCAGGACGTCGCCGGCGAGTTCGAGTTCGGCGCTGTGGAAACGCTGAGGCTCCGCGAACGCTGCGGCGGCGGCCGTTCCGATGTCGTCCACCGCAACGAAGGGAAGCCGAGCGTCGGGGTCGACGCCGACGAGGAGCCGATCCGAGGTCATGTCGGCGAAGTAGATCGATGGCCGGACGAAGTTCTCCATGAACGTGGCCGGCCTCAGGATCGTCCACCGGGAGAACCCCGCCGCGCGCACCATGTCCTCGACCGCAGCCTTACTTCGCCAGTAGTGGCCCATGTGCGCGCCCCAGCGCTGCTCGTCGAAGTCTTCGATGTCGATGGTGCCCGCGCCCGAGACCGAGGTGTGCACGAAGTGCTCGATACCCGCCGTGCGAGCGGCCTCGACGAGGTTGCGGCCCTGTCGGACTTCGGAATCGCCCATCAGGTCAGCCATGTCGGGCGTCTGCACGGAGAACACTGCGCGGGAGCCTTCAAGGGCGGCCGTGAGGGTCGAGACGTCTTCGAAGTCACCGTGCACGAGCACGGCGCCAAGATCACTGAGGGCGGCGGCGCGTTGGGACTCGGGGTCGCGCACGAGGGCGCGAACCGGGATGCCGGAGGCGAGCAGCGCGCGAAGCACGGCGCCTCCCTGCTTGCCCGTCGCTCCTGTGACCAGCACGGACGATGACGATGCAGACATAGCTGTTCTCCTGAAACCGTAAACGGGGTGGCACCCCGTTTGATGTCGGCTACGATATGGGGTGTCCCTCCGTTTGTCTAAGTGAAAGGTTGCCATCGGTGGCGAACCAGCGGCCCAGGCCACAGAGGACGGACTGGCAGCGCAACCACGAACGGCTCGTCGAGGTCGCCTCGGTCCTCGTCGCCCGCGACGGCGCCCAGGTCTCCCTGGAGAAGATCGCCCGCGAGGCCGGCGTGGGCTCCGCGACCCTGCACCGGCATTTTCCTTCTCGGCGCGCGTTGCTCGAAGAGGTCTTTCAGGGCATCGTCGAGCGCCTTCGCCGACGAGCGGCCGAACTGGCCGGCCGTGACCCGCGAACAGGACTTGTCACATGGCTTGAGGAGCTGACGGTCTGTGCCGCGAACACCCGTGGCCTGGCTGCATGGCTGGCCACCGGAGCGGACAACGAACCGCCGAACGGCGAGAGCTGCCACGTGGTCATGCGCGAGTCGACGGCGGTTCTGGTGGAGCGAGCGATATCGGTGGCCGCCGTCCGCCCTGGGCTCTCCCCGGAGGATCTGCTCACCCTGGCCGAGGCCGTTTCCTTGGTCACTGAAGACGATCCGGCAGCTGCTCGCCGCCTGCTCCACCTCGCTCTCGACGGCGTGCGACCCTGTGCCACAAACGAGATCCATTCGTGCACCTCGCTGTAAGCAGCTCATCGGCTGCCCTGTGAGGTCCATCAGCTCTTCGCACCGAGGCGGAGAAGAAGCCTCGTTGCGCGCTGCAGGCCGGAGCTCGCTGGGCAGGGCTTTCGCCCATCTGCTGGCGCAGTTCGTCGAACATCTCCCCAAGGGTCTGCCGGATCAATGATGCGATGGTGACGACGTAGGCGTCCTGCGGCCCGATCCGGATGCGGACCGGCTCCCCCTGTTGCGGCAGCGAGCGCAGGAACGGCATTGGCCTGCCGGCGAGGTGATGAGCGTGCCCAGCGAGCGCAAGCCGTCCCGGCGCGAGCGGAAGACGCTGGGCGGAGTGGGTGCGGGATGTCGTCTCGGTCAGTTCAGCTCTGCTGGACGGCCTGGCCGAAGGCCTCGCCGCGCTTCCTGGAGGCGGATCCGCGGGAAGGATCCGAGATGACCGACCGTTCGCTCCACCACGTACAGCACGTCCGCCAACACCCCCCAGACACAGCCGGGTTGAGAAGGCGTTACCTTCTCGGGCATGGATCATCAGGGAGAGTTTCGTCGGGCAGCGCTTGAGTTGGGCATCCCGGACGACGAGATCAGCAGATTCGGACAGCACCTTCGTCTGTCGATCGGACTGTCCGTGGGCGGTGGTCCTCCGGTCGGGCAGTTCGGCGGGTTGCCCCGGCTGCCGGTGGGTATGGAGTGGCCGTCCGCCGGGGACATTCCGTTGCCGTTGCTCCTTTCCGTCGCTTGCGGGGCGCTGCCGAGAGTCGACGGCTTCGACCTGCCGGCGGACGGGACACTGCTCTTCTTCGTGAACCAGGAGATGGACCATGAGGACGGTTCCGGGAGGTACGCGCGAGTCGTGTATGTACCGGACGGTACCGAAACCGCGGTCGCGGAAACCCCTGACTCCACGTGTGTCCGCGAGCAGCTCGACGTCGGCGCCGAGCTCAGAGCCGAACTGCCCCTCTGGCTCCAGGAGGGCGAGGACGAGGACTGGCACGAGTTCTGGGAGGATCTCGACTGGGAGGACATGTCGCCCTTCCAGCAGCAATTGGTGCGGTACGTGGAGTGTGACCTGCCGCACCTGAACGAACTTCGGGCTCTGGCCCACGACCTCTGGCCGTCTGACGCTTACCTTGCCATCGGCGGGTATGCCGATGATGAGGTGATCAACAGCATTGCGGAGCAGACCCTCGCGGGGCGCGAGAAGGCAGACAAGACTCCAGCCATCCCGATCGCGAAGCGGGATTCCCACCTGGAGAAGGAAAAACACCGGATGACGAGCGAATGGATATCACTCGCCAGTGAAGCCCGGGTCTACGAGGAGTACTGCACGAGTTTTGTGATCCGTCACGACGACCTGGCCGCCGCTCGGGTAGACAAGGCGCTAGCTGTGACCACTTTCGTGGCCCCGTGACCAGGCGCAATGCACCTCTACCACTGGGGGCTGACGGAGGCTGTTCACCAAGGCTGTCCAGGCGCGTCGGCGTCATGGTCACGACCGGGCCGGCCGGCCTGCTGGGCGGGCTTTTCCTCCATGCGAGCTACGCGCAGGTGTCTACCGTGAGGTGACGATGCGGGACCGCCAATTCCGTGGCGTTCGAGGTGTCGCGGCACCCTGGCCGCGGACCGGAAGAGGAGCGTTCATGAGGTTCGTCCGACAACTGTTGGCCGTCGTGTGGGTCGCCATGATCGGCAGCCAGGTCGCCGCAGAGGACAACCCATGGCTCCAGCTCATCCTGGGACTCGTGACAGCAGCGGTGCTCGCCGTACTCGTCTACGGCTGGGTGGTAGGCAGGACCGGGCACCGCCCGTCCACCGAAGTGGCCCGCAAAGGGGCTCTTCGCAGTTGAGGGTGCAGGCCGAGAATGCAGAGCTGTCGGATGGTCGGATGTGAGTCGTCAGGGGGTGCGAGCGGCGTAGTTCTCGCGGTTTGCGAGGACCTCGGCCATGTGTGTCTGCGCCCAGTTTCTGAGGCCGCGGGTCATGTGGTGGAGCGAGAGGCCGAGGTCGGTCAGCTCGTAGGAGACGGTGACAGGGACGGTCGGCGTCACGGTACGGGTGAGCAGACCATCGTGCTCCAGCGACCGTAGCGTCTGGGTCAGCATCTTCTGGCTGACCCCGGCCAGAAGACGAGAGATCTCGGAGTAACGCATCGCCTTCGGGGCGTCCGCGTGTGCTGCACCGGGCTGGCCAGGGCTGTTGTCGCCTCCCAGCGCACACAGAATCAGGACGACCCACTTGTCCGAGATTCGGTCGAGCAGTTGCCGGCTGGGGCACCCTGCCAGGAACGCGTTGTACTCCACCTTGGCCTGCGCCCTCTTCTGGGCCGCCTTCATCGTCGTCACTGATCGCACCTCTCACCGATGGGTGGGTTAAGCACTTCCAAGTGCCTACTTCCCGACAGGAAGTTCCTCTCCAATGCTGATGCAGGGAGGCAGCAGACGCCACCCCCGAGTGCACGACGAAAGGCAACAAGATGAGCACACCCTTCCCTTCCCTTCCCGGCGGCACCTGGGCTCTGGGTGACCTGGCCGTCACCCGGTTCGGCTACGGCGCCATGCAACTGGCCGGCCCGTGGGTCATGGGGCCGCCCGCCGATCGCGAGAGTGCCCTGGCCGTGCTGCGTGAAGCGGTCGCCCTCGGTATCACACACATCGACACCAGCGACGCCTACGGGCCGCGTGTCACCAACGAGTTGATCCACGAGGCACTGCACCCCTATCCCGAGTCGCTGCACGTCGTGACCAAGGTGGGCGCGACCCGCGACGAACAGGGCGGCTGGCCTACAGCCCGCCGACCCGGAGATCTGCGCCGCCAGGTGCACGACAACCTCAAGTCCCTCCGCCTCGACGTACTCGACCTGGTCAACCTCCGACTCGGCAACGCCGAAGGTCCCCAGCCAGGCTCACTCGCCGAGGCGTTCGAGACGCTCGTCGAACTCCAGCAGCAGGGCCTGATCCGCCACCTCGGGATCAGCAACGCCACCGAGGAGCAGGTCACCGAGGCACAGAGCATCGCGCCGATCGTGTGCGTGCAGAACATGTACAACCTCGCCCACCGCCACGACGACAAGCTCATCGACCGGCTCGCCGCCGACGGCGTCGCGTACGTGCCCTTCTTCCCCCTCGGAGGCTTCACCCCGCTTCAGTCCTCGGCGCTCTCGGCGGTCGCCGCTCGACTGGAGGCGCCTCGGATGTCCGTCGCACTGGCCTGGCTGCTGCATCGATCACCGAACATCCTGCTCATCCCCGGCACGTCATCGACGGCACACCTGCGCCAGAACATCGCAGGCGCGGGACTCTCCCTCTCTCATGAGGACTTGACCGAGCTGGACGACATCGGCCGCTGAACGCTGCAGAGTTGAGTGCCTCACCAGCCGTGACCAAAGCCACCGTTCACGTTCCGGCCCCGGTCACCTTCGCGTGGGCCGGGGCCGAAGCAGGACGATTCGCCCTCACCTGGATGACTTCAGATCATCAACCGTCAGGACCTTGTGTCACACCGGCGATGGCAGCCCACCCTGCGTCGGTGGCCGGGTAGGCGCCGAGGTCTCCCGAGGTCCGGGGATTCCTGCACCCAACCCATCCGGAAGACTGCGACGTCGCACGACGCTACCCCTGAGGGCGGCTTCGCCCGAGCCGACATGAATACGTTCTGCCGCCTCGACGAACTCGGGCCCGAAGCCACCGGTCAGCGGCCCACCCCGGACCGTGCGGTTCTCGCGTGCCTGGGTCGTCACGTCCCGCCATTGGTACCGGCGCTGCGATTGAACCGTTCCGGGTCAGGTAAGGACTCGCTCCCGAGAAGGACTAAATCATGGCACGCCCTGCCTCCTACCCTTCTGAGCCGCACAAACAAGCGGTCCGTAGGGTCGCCGAGGTCCGTGGTGACTACCCGGACGAGTCGGCTGCCTTGAGGGAGGTCGCCCAGAACCTCGGGATCGGTTCGGCCGCCTCCGACCTGCCCTGTCTGCACACCTCAGGTCCAGGGGAGCGTGCGCCACGGGCTGGACGGGTCCCTGGTCAGGGCGCGGTGTGTCGCGAGGGCAGTCTGATACCACTCGCCGAACTCCTCTTCGTCGAAGTGGAGGCAGCGGCCAAGTATGTAGGCGGCCGAAAAGCTGTCCCACGAGCGGTAGTTGAGCTGAACGAGACGGCCTGCGCGGACCACGGCCGCCTCCGCCTCCTGCAGGGAGCACAGGCGGGCGGCGAGGCCCCAGCGGGCCATGCCGGAAGCCCGGCCGTAGTCCCATGCCTCAACGCTTCGGATGAAGCCCCCTTCGGGGAGCAGGCCGTCGGCGCGGAACCGGGCCTCGTAGCGGGCGATTCGGCCGATGAGCCGCTGCACGCCGATTACTTGGCCCTCCAGCTCTGCGGCGGTGACGGTCCGGCCCTGGGTGACGCCGTCCGCGGTCAGGCGGGGTTCGGCGGCGGCCTCGGTGCGGCGGCGTACCGCATTCGCCGCGGCCTGGCGCCAGTGGTCGACGTCGACGGGGCCCGCGAAGTCCAGGGCCATGGAGCGGCGCAGTTGCAGGACGAACTCCCAGACGCCGCTGACCATCCCGGCGCTCAGCAGGTTCTCCTGCGTGTCCTGCCAGTCCTCGCGGGTGCGGACGCCCCACCAGCGTTCCAGCGTGCGCTTCTCGCTGCGGTAGCCGCTGCCGTGGTAGGCCATCGAGTTCCAGTAGTGTCCGTTGCGGACGTTGACGTGGGCTCCGACCGCGAGACCGAAGGCGACGGGACCGCTGCGTGGCCCGCCCAACTCCAGTGTGTGGACGGCGTCCTGGGCCAGCCCGGGTCGTTCGACGCGGGCGGAGTGGTGCTGCCACAGGGCGCGGCCCTCCGGCCCGGCCGGCAGGATGCCCTCGCAGGGACTGCCGGGGTTGACGACGAGGTAGGGCGGATCGTTCTGGTGCCAGGCCTTCGCGAACCAGCCCAAGTCGTAGCAGTTGTAGACCGGATCGGCGACGGGGGGCGGCAGCATGCCGCCGGTGTAAACGGCCAGGCACACGGTTTGAGTCTGCGGGCTCCAGTAGGGGTGGAAGCGGGTGTTGCCCGGGTTCGCGTCGACGTACTCCCGCGACTGCATCATGTACAGGTCGGCCCGAGCGACGAGGTCGTAATAGGCGGGCCAGTCGCCACGTGTCTTCGCCTCGTACAGCCCCCACTCGACCGTGCTCGGCGCCTGCCAGCCCTGCGCGGGGGCCGTCTGGCTGGGCAGAGCTCCTCCGTCGTGACCTGCTGTCGAACCCATGGGCAAAGCTTAAGGGGCACTCCGGCACAGTCGGTGTCCCGGACCCTTCGGGCGGAGGTAGACCGGAGCGACTGCGCCGAGGCGGGCCTCGGCGTCCAGGCGCAGGGCCTCCCGGATCCGCGCCCTGACTGACGGCCCCAACCAGCCAGATGGGGATGACCTCGTGATGCGGGCCACCAGGGGTGCGTTGCATGCCAACTGGCCCGAACGGGGAGCAGGGGGCCGTCCCGATCTCGGTAGTGCTCTTTCACCCCGACGGACCGTTCGTGGCCTGAGGGCTCCTCTGCGGTCGCGTCAGGCGCGCCCGGCCGACTCCTGGTTGTGCGGTGCCCTGTCCGGCTCCTCGTCCGGGATGGTGGTGCCGAGCATCGCGACTCCGGGCACGGGCAGGACGGCGACCACGGTGAGGAGCAGGGCGCAGGCGGCGAAGGTGGCGATCACCGAAGCGGAGAGCACGCCCAGCAGGAAGCCTGCCGCTGCCACGCAGAGCGGCATGAGGGCCTGGGTGAGCAGGGCGTCCAGGGCGTAGACCCGGCCGAGCATGTGGTCCGGGGTCTGTTCCTGCAGCGCCGCGCCCCAGAGGACCGCGAACACGGACGCTCCCGCACCGGCCAGTGCACTGAAGGCGACCACCCACGCGGTCGGCGCGTCCACCGCCACGGCGACGATCTGCGGCAACTCGCACAACAGGCCGAGCATGGCGACGGTGCCGGGCCGCCGGGAGCGTATGCGGGAGGCGGTGAGGCTCGCCGCGAGCGCGCCGCACGCGGTGGCGCTCGTGACGAAGCTGAGCGCTGCCGGCCCGCGGCCACCCATCACGAGCGGCACGATCACTGCCATCGGTGCGATGACCAGTGCCGCCTGGGCAGTGCCCTGGACCATGACGCCGACCATCCATCTCTGGCCACGGACATAACTGATGCCGTCCAACGCCTCGCGCACCAATCCGGCCCTGTCCGCGCCGTCCTTGCCGGAACTCACCTTCGGCTCCTCCAGTTTCACGAGGGTCGCGAGGCTGAACACGAAGGTGAGGATGTTGATCAGCAGACCCCAGCGCGGGGACGAGGCAGCGGTGACGGACCCACCGATGACCGGGCCGACAATTCCGGTGAAGCGGCTGGTCGCCGAGCGCAGCGCCGATGCCTCACGGCGCTGGTCCCGTCCGGCGAGTTGGGCGATGAGCGCCGTGTACGCGGGGCGGTGGATGCCCGCGCCGCAGCCGAAGACGGCTCCCAGGACCGCCAGGAGCGCGATCGGGGCGTCCGGGCCCGTGACCAGGAGGGCGGCGACCCCGAGGATCCGCAGGAGGTCGGCGGCGCAGATGACCAGGGATCTGCGGACCCGGTCGGCGACGGCTCCGCCGAAGATCAGGGTGATGACGCTGCCCAAGGTGGTCGCCGCCAGCAGGGTGCCCAGCGCCTGTGCCGCGTCGGCTCGGGGCAGCAGGTACAGGGAAACGGTGATGGCGTAGACCCCGTCGCCGACCATGCTGACGAACTGCCCCGCCCACACGCGCCCGAGCTTCGGGGTCCGCAGAACAGAGAACACTGTCACCTCTTACTGAGCGTCTTCGTGAGTTGTACGGGGTGCGCCGTACAGGTGGTGCGTGCGGTCCGGCCTCATGGCTGGACCGCCGCTTCCGTCGCCGTCGCGGAGACGGCGTCGAGGGCCCGGGTCAGCTCGTCGGGAAGGCGTACCGCACAGGAAGCCAGCGAGGCGCGCAACTGGTCGGCGTTCCGGGCCCCTACGAGGGCGGAGACCACCCCTGGGCGCTCACGCAGCCAGGCCAGGGCGACCGCACCGGCCGGCACGTCCATGGCCTGGGCGACGAGCCGAACGGCTTCGACCACGCGCCGGTCGTCCGGTTGGTCCAAGTAGCGTTCGCAGAACCCCTCGTAGTACGGGGTGTCCGCGCGCGTGCCGATGGTGTCGGTCACGCCGTACTTGCCTGTCAGAGCACCTCCGGCCAGCGGTGACCAGGCCAGCAACCCCATTCCGGCGGCGCTGGCGGCGGGGAGCGTGTCCTGTTCGATGCCGCGCCGCAGCAGCGAGTACTCGGCCTGGACGGACACCAGAGGGCCGGCGGAGTGTTCGCGCTCCCATATCCACGCCCGTGTGACCTGCTCGCCGGGGTAGTTGCACAGGCCGGCGTGACGTGCGCGACCGGTGGCGACCGCGGTGTCCAGCGCGGACAGGGTCTCGGCGAGGTCGACGGCGTCCGACCAGGCGTGGACCTGCCACAGGTCCACGTGATCGGTGCCGAGCCGGCGCAGCGATTCGTCCAGTGCGTGCAGCATCGCGCGCCGGGACACGTCCAGTTCCTTGGTCCGTGGGTCGACGCCGGCTTTCGTGGCGATGACCAGCCGGTTCCGCAGTCCGTTCCGCAGGAGGGATCCGATGAACTCTTCGGAGGTACCGGCGTTGTAGGAGGCGGCGGTGTCCAGGAAGGAGCCGCCGGCGTCCAGATACGTGTGCAGGCATCCCCTGGCTTCGTCCAGGGACACCTCCCTGCCCCAGTTCCATGTGCCGAGCTCGATCTCCGGGAGCAGCGGCCCGGTGGCACCGAGGGGACGCGTGATCATGTCGCCGTTCCTTCCAGTCCCAGTCGGTGCACCATGCCCTCGGACAGTGAATCCGGCACGCGGTACGCGCGCAGGTCGGCCCGGAAACGTTCCGAGAACTCCCGGTTCCGTTCGGTGGCCTGCTGGGCAAGGCTCGACGCCGGTTCGCTCCGGGCCGCGATGCCGAGGTGGTCGAGGACTCCCCCGACCGTGCCCGTCAGGTCCTCGACGAGGGACTCGTAGGCGACACTCGCCGACCGCAGACCGCGGTCGGCGACGAACCTGGACCAGTGTTCCTCGTCCTCCGCGAAGCGGATCACGCGGCGCAGGATCTCGTAGAAGTCGTACACCACCGTCTCGGAACGGTCCGTCCCCTCGTACTCGAAGGAGACCGAAGGCTCCTCGCCCTTGCGCTGGAAGAAGACGTGGGTGGTGTCCGCGATGAGGCTCGACACGGCCTGGCCCACCAGGTCCTTCCGGTAGATCCGCACCGCCGCAGGCCGCGCCGCGTCCCCGAAGACCTGCAACGGGTCGACGCCGAAGCTCTGCCGGACCCACTGGTACTGGTGCCAGTGACCGAACGCGAACGACGCGCCCTTCTGCGCCGTCGCCCCCACGTGGCGTCCTGGCAGGACCTGCGAGAATCCGCACGCCGCCGACATGCACTGCGCACACGGGATCGTTCGGAGTACCGGTCCGCGGACGGATGACCCGCCGCACCGGCTGCGCGCGCCCAGCGCCTGTTACTGCCGCGCGGGCTGGTGAAGGCCGTTCAGTCGGCCACCTGCGGACACACTTCTACTCGGCAACCGAGCTGTACACCCTCGCAGCATGCAACCCGCGTACCCCGCTGGGCGCAGGTGCTGGTCACTCCTGGGCAGCAACCGCGTCGGGCAAGCATGAGCAGGACTGTCGGGCAAGCATGAGCGGGACTCACGCCCCCCGCGGTCGCGAGAGACGGTTCACTGCTCGTGATGGGTACCTGCGGGCGCCTGCGCCCCCTCCCTCCCCTCAGGGCGGGGCGGCGGTCCCCTGTCGGCTGACGGACCGACGTGGCAAAGGGACCGGCAGAGATCTCGGATCGCGCTGGCCGGAGCCGCGGTCGGTGTCGGCGGCTCGGGGAAGGTCGCGCCCCTGTTGCCGCCAGGCCCGCACCAGGGCGTCGTAGAACGGCGTCCCGTCGTCCGCCGTGCGCCTGGCGGCGGGACTTGGCGGCTGCCAGACGGGCGGCCGCGGAGGGCCGCGGGGGCGGGAGGGAAGAGTGCTCGGTGCTGACCATGCATGACTGTGCCAACGACCCACTCACCGCCGCGTAGGGCCTGCAACCAATCCGTCACCCGCCCATCCCGGACACCGGTCTTCACAGCTGCACCGTGGAGGCGACGTCCACGCCGGGCCACCGCCTCGCGGACCGGTCCTTTCGGCCGGGAACAGGGCCAGCTCGCGCCCGCGGCATCATCAAGGGCACGCCTCGGCCCACCTCACAGGTCACCAGATGCGGTGAATCCAGCGCAGGAGCACGGCGCAGGTGCTGTCGTCCAGGGTGCTCAACACGTCGAGGGCCTCCGCGTCACCGGGCGCCGGTGCGACACCCGCCCTTGTCAGCGCGGCCAGCAGGTCGAGACGCCGGTGGGCCGCAGGCTCGAACCGCGCAGACAGCCGCCCGGTATCTGCCGCGGACAGCAGGGAGCTGTCACGCTCGACGGGGCCGCATCCGGCGCCCGGAAGAGAGTCGGTGGTGGCGGCGCCCGGGTATCGGTAGGGGTCCGCGTCCAGCCACCCGTCCACCGACGGAACCGGAGGAAACTTCCAGACGGTCATGCCTATCTCCCCACACGTCGTACGAGTGTTGGCAAAGGGGACGGCATGAGGCACGCCCTCAGTTTCACCAGGGTCCGCAGTCCACCCGGATGTCCTCTTCGCCATCTCGTCACATCAGCAGACGGTCTGCGGGGCCCGGCCGGCGGCTGTGCCGTCACCGTGACCTGGTCCGCGGCGAGCAGCCGCCGGGCCCCCGGGACGCAGCATGGTGGCTCGGTGACGGGCTCCGAAAGTCCGGCCCTTCCCGTATCGGGCATGGAGAGGGCCCCACGCCCAAGGCGGGAGGCCGGAGCAACCCGGGAAGCCGCTGCCGCTCTTACGGGAACAGGCCACTTCCACTCCGTGAGGTTCGCAGCCCGAGGACACCACGGCGGTGTTCTCCGCATTGACGAGACCGAAGGGGTCGCCGCCGACGCCACCGTTGCGGGGAAGGCTGAGGGGGAGATGGGCGAGGGTGCTCAGGGCCCCGGAACCATGTGCCGTGTGTCCCACCGCCCGGACCTGCCGGCTCACGGTGATCATCGTGTTGTCGAAGGCGGCGTTGCCGATACCCACGATGTTCTCGCCGGCCGCCGCAGGCGCGGCAGCCGCAGCCGCCGGGCCAGAGCCGAGGGCGGCTGTCGTCACGGCAAGCACGGTGAAAGCTTTCTGAGAGGTCGCGCCGCCTCCGTAGCCAACGACCTCGACTCACTCACTCACTCACTCACCATGCGATCATCCCACCGCGCTCGACAGCCCTGACGACTCACTCAGCGCCATGGGGATGACGACGTCAGTTACGCATACGCGACACCTCAACATGCGAGCCCACCAGTCCCGAGGCCGTTGTTCGACGTGGCGACGAACGTCGTCGAGCGCCGAGGTCAGCCCCATGGAGCCCAACAAGGTTTCCCTGTTGCGCCGAGACTGCACCGGGCCCTGGTCGCCCGCCGCGGTCAGGGGCGGGCTGCGCCGTCCTCCTCCTCGAACCGCAGCAGCTCACCCGGCTGACAATCCAGTACGGCGCACAGGGCGGCGAGGGTGGTGAACCGGACCGCCTTGGCACGGCCGTTCTTGAGTACGGCCAAGTTGGCGGGGGTGATGCCGACGCGGTCAGCGAGCTCGCCCACGGACATCTTCCGCTTGGCCAGCATGACGTCGATGTCAACCACGATCGGCATCAGATCACCTCGTCCAGCTCCGCCTTCATCCGCGATGCCTGCACCTCACGCGCCACTGCCTGCGCGAGCAGCATCCGCAGGACGAGCACAACCAGCGCGACCCCAAGAATCGCCAGCCCGACTCCGCCCAGCAGCAGCACCACTCCCGGCGCGACCGCTTCGCCGGGCGCCAGCAGCGCGCCCAGTACCCACACGAGCAGGGCGGCTGCGACGAACGCGCCGATCACCACATGGACGTAGCGGAAGGCCCTCTGCGAGAACACTGTTCCGCTCCGCACCATCGACACCAGCCGCCACACGCACACCAAGGTCACCTGTGCGGTGACCACTCCCAAAACGATGATCACCAGAACCGGTGTCCGCAGATGCGCCAAGTCCCCGGTGGGACCCTTCATGTCGGCGGCCAGCAGCGGGACCATCACCGCCTGCACGAACAGCGAGCCCCCCAGCAGCAGTACAAGTACGCCTCGCAACGCAAGCACCGTCAATTTACCCATGACCCGTCCTCCTATCGACCAACGATGAGAATCTATCGATTTTCGATAACTGTGGCAACCGCCGCAGTCAGGGTCGAGGTCAGCGACTTCGGCCCTGCCGATCGGCTCCCGGAGGAGGCCGAAGCACAGTTCGGGCGGGTTTGTCGGGCGGAGGAACTGGACGAGCAAGACCAGAGAGAGACCATTCAGGCCCAGGGAGCGGTGTGCACCGTGAAGTGAGCAGGTCGGGGGCTGGTGTGCGCGGATTCCAGCGTGCTCGTGCTGATCGGTGGCGGGTGTCCATGGTGAAGATCGTCTGACTGGGCGGCTGGGGCGGCTCCCGGGTTCTACGACCTCCGGGAAGTCGTGAATGCGGTCTTCTACCAGAACCGGGCGGGCTGCCAGTGGCGCTGTCTGACCGGTGGGCGCGGCCCGTGGTGGAGTCCACGCTGACCAGCGACAGGTCCATCCTCCCCGCGCGGGCGCCTTCGGCGATCAAACCTTCCAGCAGGGCGGCGAAGACACCTGCGTCGTGCGGCGCGAAAGCGTCCGTAGAAGACGGTCGCCCAGGGGCCCCAGCACGGCAGGCATCCCCCGCCACTGAGCACTGGACCGGAACCGCCAGATCACCCCTTCGACCTGCTCGCGCAACCGCTCCGGGTACGGGCCGGACGACCGGTCGGCAAGTACGGCTCGATGAACTGGGCATGGGTGAGTTGCCTGCGTGTTACACCCCCGGTCCGAGCGGGTTCCACCCCGCGAAGAGGGCAGAACCCACAACTCGATCACGACATCGCACAGGCCCTTAAATCGTGCCGCTCCACGCCCGGCGGTTCTCCCGGCGGCGCACATGGCCGCGCCAGCCCGCGAGCAGCGTCATGCCCGTCCATGCGGCGACTCCCGTGACGAGGCCGCCGAGCCTGCCTTCGGGGTCGACGTCCGCGGCGTCCTCCAGCGGGACGGCGCCTTGCGGGTCGCGGAGGATCTCGATGCGGTCGCCCACCCGGTAACCGGGGTTGCTCCCGCGGTACTCAAGGGTCTCGTCGAGTTCACCGCCCGTCCCGACCAGGGTGAACCGGTGGTTCTTGCTCGCGGTTCCCGCCGCGCTGTCCGCGGTGATCGTGACTGTCTCGCGGACGCCACGTCGGTCGAGCGCCGCCTCGGGGGCGTACTGAACGGACCCGACGAGAATGAAGAGCGCGGGGACCACGGAGAGGACGGCAAGCCACCAGGCCCTGTGGAGCAGCCGCAGCACGATCACGAAGACCAGGCAGCCGAGCACGCCCGCCGCGATCGGGACGAAGTCCATGCCCAGCGTGACGTAGGCGAGTCCGGTGTTGGCGGCGGCGATCCCCCAGGCGACCAGCAGCACCCAGAGCGTGGCGCGTACGGACGCCCCGGCGCTCCTACCCGTACGCTGCCCGCCTGGAGCGGTCGCTCCGGCCCCGGCCGCGTCCCCGACACCGCCCGCCATGGGCACGTTCACCCTCTGATCGCTCATCCGCGCAGCATACGAGGCCACCGCCCACCGCTTCGCCGCCGGCCACCGCATACGCTGGCAGATCAGCGGAGGCGCCCGTCCGCGCTACGCCCGCAATCCCGGCACCGGGGGTCGCCGGTGGACGCCACCACCTTCACACCGGTGCGCATCACGCTTCATGCGGACTCGGCGCTGATGCTTGCGACGCTTGCCCACAGTGCCAGGCTCAGTCCCCCGGAGAACACCTGACGAGCCGAATTCGACGGGCTCACTGATCGGCACCGCCTTCGTCGTCCAGGCCGACCGCGTCCGGGGCGCGCAGCGGACGCACCGACAGCCGCTCCGGAAGCCGCGCACCCGCGGGGTCAGTGGAGGGAAAGAGCGCCGCGACCGTGAGCGCTTGACAGGCCGCGGGTGCCACAGCTGCGCACGTCACTGGTGGGCTGCAGGCGGCCGCGCATCTGTCGGCCGGCCATCGTGCCACGGGTGACAGAAGCGGAGACCAGCGCGTTCAGCGGCGTCCCGGGATTCGCGCGGGGTGCCAGAGTAGAGACTCCCACTTTGCGCCCACGGCCGTCGTACCAGGTCACCGTTGCCGAGCCGCGCACCTGACGCACACGGGTGCAGGTGGCCATGCCCGTCCCACGGAATGTCAGGCGTCCCGACCGCACCGACGGCTGGCGCCCGTTGGGGGAAGAACAGCGTTCCAGCAGCACCGTGCCCTCGGCCCGGACCGCCCTCGCCCGCGCGGACACGGCGGGGCTGAAGCGGACCGGGCTGCCCGGCACCGTCCGCGCAGAGCAGGACAGTTGGGCTGCTGCTGCCGCCCGGACGGAGGCCGCCGCCGGAGAGGCGGTCGCCGGGGAGGCGGTCGCCGGGGAGGCGGTCGCCGGGGAGGCCGCCGCCGGAGAGGCGGTCGCCGGGGAGGCGGTCGCCGGGGAGGCGGTCGCCGGCTGGCCGCTCAGCACGGTCAGTAGGGCGCATCCTCCGGCTGCCGCCGTGAGAGCGGCCCGGCGCAGTGCCCGTCCCGCTTCTGCTTGACCGCGTACGCAGGCGTTGGTGATGCGCTGCACCAGACCCATACCATTACTCCTTGAAGTCTATTGACTACTTACCGTGGTTGAGTTTAGGAGAAGAGCAGCCTCATGCCACCCGCCACTCCGCGCCCGCAGCCTCCCGTCGACGTCGGCGCCGGCCCCCGGGGGGACCGGCAGATGCCGCGCGTGGTGGGCATGGTCATTCGTCGCCCGCGCCGCGCCGCCGCCGCCGGCCTGTTCGCCGCTGTGCTCATGGGGGCGGTTCTGCTGCTGATGCCCGCGGGCCTGTCCCCCGGCGGTTACGTGGCACAGGACACCGAAGCCACCCGGGCCGACGCCCTGTTGGCACAGCGTTTCGGCGCCGGGCTGCCTGACCTCGTCCTGCGGGTGCGCAGCACCGCGCACGCCGACGATCCGGTTGTCGCCGACGCCGGACTGCGCCTCGTGGAAGACCTCGCCCACCGGCCCGGTGTTCAGCATGTCTTCTCCTACTGGAGCGAGCAGGACCCCCGGCTGCTCTCCCGCGACCGCCGCAGCACCTTGGTGACCGTGGACCTCGCCGGCAGTGAGGCGCAGGCGGTGGAGACCGCCCGGATGCTGGTGCCCCAACTCTCCGGCCGGAAGGGGCCCTTGACCCTCTCCGCGACGGGGGCGTCCTGGACCAGCGTGCAGGTCTCCCAGCTCAGCCAGTCGGACCTGATCAGAGCGGAACTCTTCGGCGCGCCCCTGGTCGTGCTGGTACTGCTGCTGGTGTTCGGCTCGGTGGCCGGGGCCCTGCTGCCGGCCCTGGTCGGCGGCCTCGCCATCGCCGGAACGCTCGCCGCTCTGCGGCTGATCGCCCCCCACTACCCCATCTCGGTGTTCGCCCCCAACCTGGCCGTGGCCCTGGGCTTCGGCCTCGCCGTCGACTATGCCCTTCTCGTCGTCACCCGCCACCGCGACGAACTGGCCACCGGAGCATCCGTACGCGTCGCGGCGACCACCACCATGCGGGCGACCGGTCGCGCTGTCTTCTACTCCGCCGCCACCATCCTCACGTGCCTGGCCGCCCTCCTGCTCTTTCCTCTGCCCTTCCTGCGCTCCCTCGCCCTGGCCGGCATGCTCGTCGTCGCGCTGTCCGCCGCCGCCACGCTCCTGCTCCTGCCCCCCGCCCTCCTGCTCCTGGGCGAACGTCTGCGGCGCCCCGCCTCACCCCCGCATCCCTACCGGAAGGGCTGGGCACGCCTACGCCCCACCGCCCCCTGGACGCGCCTGGCCCGCATCGCCACCCGCCGTCCCGCACTGTCCGCGAGCTGCGCCGCCGGGGTACTCCTGTGCCTCCTGCTGCCGTTCGCGCACATCAAGTTCGGGCCGGCGGACGCCCGCGTCCTGCCCGCGGACGCAGAAGCACACGCCGTGTCCCGTCAGATCAGCACCGAGTTCGACGTGCCCTGGAACCGCACCCTGCAAGTCCTGCTCCCGCACACCGACGCCATCGACCGCGAACAACAGGTACACGCCTACGCCCGCCGCGTGTCCGCCCTGCCCCACGTCCGCATGGTCGACGGGCCCACCGGCACCTACCGCAGCGGGAAACAGCACAGCAGCCCCGGCCCGTCCGCCGCCTTCTACACCGCGCCCGGCGCCACCTGGCTCGCCGTCGTCGCCGCAGAACCGCCCACTCAGGACGCCACACTGATCGACCGGCTACGCGCTCTGCCCGCGCCAGGTACCCACCTGGTGACCGGGGAACCCGCGCGTCAGGCCGACACCGAAACCGCCCTCGCCGAACGTCTGCCCCTCGCCGCCGGCTGCGTCACCGCGGCCGTGGGTCTGCTGCTGTTCCTGCTCACCGGCTCCCTCGTCCTGCCCCTCAAAACCATCATCGTCGGGCTCCTCAGCCTCGGCGCCACCTTCGGCGCCCTGGTCACCGTCTTTCAGGACGGACACTTCCTCACCCTCATCGGAGGCGGCCCACCCACCGGCGAACTCATCCTGCCCGTTCCGCTCCTCATGTTCTGCGTCGCCTTCGGCCTCGGCATCGACTACGAAGTCTTCCTCCTCGCCCGCATCCTCGAAGAACACCACCACGGCCGGCCACTGCACGATGCCGTCGTCACCGGCGTAGCCGCCACCTCACGCATCATCACCACCGCCGCTCTGCTGGTCGCTCTCGCCCTGCTCCCCCTGATCACCTCTCAGCTCACCATCCTCAAAATGCTCGGGCTCGGCCTCGCGCTCGCCGTTCTCGTCGACGCCACCCTGGTACGCGGCGTTCTCGTCCCCGCCGTCATGTGCCTGCTCGGCCGCGCCAACTGGTGGGCACCCGGACCCCTGACCCGCTGGCACCAACGCCATCCGGCACGGGTGCATCTCCCACCGCCGGCATCCGTCCCCGCCACTCGCGGCCACGACCGCCACGAGACAGCGTCGGAGGACACAGCGATGAGGTGATCCGAGAATTCCGGCACGGCGTGGCGAAGTTCCGGCTGCGGAGAGAGGCGAGGTCCCCGCGCTTCGTTTGCACGAAGCGCGGGGACTGCCCGCCGGTGCTGGGTCGTGGTCGGCCGACGCCTGTCCTGAGAGCCGTGGCGGAGGAGGGCGGTCGCGACGCTGGTGAGGGGTGTTCTCGGGACCTCAGCGTGTGGTGAGAGGCTGCTCCGTTTCGGCGCTGTGGTTCTGGTGCGGGATGGTGGTGTCGGGTGCGGAGGTGTCGGTGGCGCCCAGACCGAGCCTGAGGTGGAGCGTCTGCGCAACGTCGGCGAGGGTGCCGGAGCTGCTTCGGAGCAGTTCCATGGGCGGAATGTCCACGTGGAAGCGCCGGTTGAGTTTCACGAGGAGCTCGGTTGCCATCAGCGAATCGAGGCCGTAGGACTCCAGTCGGTGGTGCGGGTCGATGCTTTCGACGTCCATGTGCAGGATGTCGGCCAGAATCCCGGCGAGACTGTGGCACAAGTGGTCGAGCGCCTCCTTGCCCGACATCGCCGACAGGGTGGTCAGTAGCTCTTGTCCGTTGGCCTCCCCGCTCTCGCTGCTTCGAGGCATCAGGGGCGAGAGCCTGGGGGCGGTGGTGGACGGGCACATCCGCAGTTCCGGCCCCCAGTCGCTGCGGGCGACGCCGGCTACTTCGGCGTTCGAGGCCAGCAGCGCGGTGGCGGCGACGAGTGCTTCGTCCGCAGGCATCAGGCCGAAGCCGAGGCGTTCCACGGACTGGGTCAGTCCGTTGCGCGCCACGTAGCCCACGCCCGCGATGGCTCCCCAGGCGATGGCAAGGCCGGGAAGCCCGTCTTGGCGGCGGCGCCGGACGAGCGCTTCGAGGTAGAGGTTGCCGGCTGCGTAGGGCGTCTGCTTGATGTTGCCGAGCGTGCCCGACTCGGAGGAGTACATCAGGAACAGGTCGCATTCCCGGTCTCGGAAGAGGGCATCGAGAACGGCCCCTCCCGTGATTTTCGGGGCCATGACGGCGGCGATCCGCTCGTCGCTCAGGGCGGTGAGCGGGGCGTCGTCCAGGTGCATGGCACAGTGCACCGCGCCGCGCAGGGGATGTCCGGTGGCGTCGATGTGGGCGACGACAGTGCGCATGGCGTCCAGGTCGGTGACGTCCGCCGCAAACACGGTTGCTGTCACCCCTCGTGCGGTGAGCGCGGCCAGCACGCCGTCGCATTCGGGAGCCTGGCTGCCGCGGCGGCTGACCAGGGCGACATGGCGGGCTCCCAGGCCGGCGAGCCACTGGGCGGTGGCGGCGCCGAAGCCGCTGGTGCCTCCGGTGACGAGGTAGGTGGCGTTCTCGTCCAGCCGGGGGGCGTCCCATGAGCGCTCCACCAGAGGTGGTTCGTCCAGGGTGTCGAAGGCGACGACGACCTTCCCGATGTGGCGCGAGTGCTGCATGAGCTTGAAGGCTTCGTCGACCCGTGCGGCGGGGTACACCGTATGCAGCAGCGGGCGGTACGTGCCGTCGTGGATCGCCGTGCTGAGTGCGGCGCTGAGTGCGTCGGATTCCTGTGTGTCGTCGAGCACTTTGGTGAGGTCGACGCCGAAGAAGGCGATGTTGTTGCGGAAGGGCCGCAGCGACAGCGGTTTGTTCTCGTAGATGTCCCGCTTGCCCAGTTCGATGAACCGGCCGCCGGGGCGCAGGAGTTCCAGGCTGCGGGCCATGGCCTCGCCGGCGAGCGAGTTGACGACGACATCGACGCCCCGCCCGTCGGTGATCTGCTTGACCTGGGCGGCGAAGTCGAGGGTGCGGGAGTCCAACACGTGCTGCACGCCCAGGCTTCGCAGCAGGTCTCGCTTGAGGTCGCTGCCCGCCGTGGCGATCACGTGCACCTGGTGGCCACGCGCGTACTCGATCGCCGCCAGGCCGACTCCGCCGGCCGCGCCGTGCACCAGGACTGTCTCGCCGGGGCGGAGTTGGGCGAGCCGGTTGAGGCTGTAGTGGACCGTGGCGTAGGCGACGGGCATGGTGGCGGCGTCGGTGAAGGGCATGCCAGGAGGCAGCTTCCATACGGCGCGGGCGTCGGTCACCGTGTGCGAGGCCAGAGTGGCCGGTGCCAGGCCTGCCACCCGGTCCCCCGGCGACAGGCCGGTGGCTCCTGGGCCGCAGGCGATCACCACGCCGGCGCACTCCAGGCCGCATCCCTTGGCCGAGTGGGTGCCTTCGATGGCTTCTTCGGGCAGCAGCCCGACACTTTGCATGATGTCGCGGTAGTTGAGTGCCGCAGCACGTACTTCGATCAGGACCTCGCCGGGTCCCGGCTCGGGAAGCCCCTTCTCCTGCCAGGCGAGCTGGTAGGAGAGGCCGGGGTTGTCCACCCTGAGGGCGAAGGGGGAGCTGCCGTCCCAGGGCTGGGCGGTGGGGCGGGGTACTTCGCGGGGTACGAAACGGTCCTCGGCGGTCAGCAGGATCTCGTCCTCCTGCGTGGGCTGCCACAGTTCCTGGGCGATCCGGCGGGCGTCATGGGTGACGTCCGTGGTGCGTTCCAGGCTGATGCGGCGGCTGCTGAGCCCGGACACTTCGTTGACCAGGCTGCGGGTCATCCCCCACAGGGCGGCGTCGAGTTCGTGGGTGACGCGCAGGGAGGGGGCGCTGCCGCAGGGCCGGGTGACCAGCCACAGTTCGGGCGGCGTGCTGCGCGCCGTCGTGGCGATCGCTGCCGTGAGCGCCCTCAGGGCCCCCGCCCGCCGGCTGGCGCGCGTCGTAAGGTCGGCCGGTGCGTCGGCAGCCACATCGGCCAGGAGCAGGATGACCGCGGTGCGTTCGGCGGGCGACTCGTCGCGGGCACCCTGGAGTACTTGTGTCCAGACGTTTTCGTCGTCGGTCATGGTCAGGGTGCGAGCCGTGCTGGTGCCGTCGGTGAGGCGGGCTTGCAGGGCCAGCGCCTGCTCCTGTTCGGCGGCTGTCTCCGGTACCACGACGAAGGCCGTGGCGCTGGGGGGCGTTGCCGGTGCGGGTGGCTCGGCCGCTGTGGTGGAGGGGACTGCGGCGAGCAGGACGGAGAGGCTGTCCTGCAGGGGGGCTGTGTCATGACCGGTCTGCAGGACGTCGGTGTAGCCGCAGCGGTTCAGCAGGTCCGGCCACTCCTCGCGGGGTAGCAGGAGCGACTCGGGCCGCAGTTCGGTGTCGGTGTTGCTGTAGAAGCTGTCCAGGAAGCCGAAGTAGGGCAGGAGGTCCAGCGGGTCATGTGCCTCGGTGGCCAGCAGTTGTCCGCCGGGCGCCAGGAGCGTGGCCACGTTCCTCAGTGCGTCGGCGAGGTCCGGTGCTGTGTGCAGGGCGTGTCCGGCGACGACGAGGTCGAAGCTGTGCGCCGCGAATTCTTGCGCGGTGGGGTCCTGGGCGAGGTCGAGGGCACGGTAGTCGACGAAGTCGTAGGAGGCGAAGCGGCTTTTCGCCCGCGGGAAGAAGAACGCGGACACATCGGTGAAACAGTAGTGAGTGCGCTCACGCGGCAGTAGCGGAAGCAGTGCCGCAGTGGTGGCCCCTGTGCCGGCGCCTACTTCGAGGATCCGCAGAGTGCGTCCTTGCGGCCACGCGGCGACGATCTCACGGAGGAGGGTCTGAGCGAGGCGGCTGTGGAACCGCGTCACGGGCAAGAGGTCGTAGAAGTGTTCCAGAGCCTGTGCTGCGTGGTCGGTGACCAGCATGTCCAGGGGGTCCGCGTCGCCTCGCAGGAGGGCTTCGCTCATGCCGGCGTGGCGGGCGGCAAGGCTGTGCCCGGCGACCGCCGCCGTATCGAGGGCCACGATCTCACGAGCCGCCTGGGCAGCGGTGATCTGTCCCGCCGTAAGGCGCCACCGGTCGGATCCGGTGCGGGTGAGCAGGCCGAGATCCTCCATCATCGGGATGAGCAGCGCGCACAGCCGCCGGTGCTTGTCCAGCACCCCCGCGGCCACAAGATCGTCCAGGGAGAAGGAATGAGCGGGGTCGGGCAGAAGGCCGGCGAACACGGTCGCCATCCGGCCCGCCACCCACTTCCGCACCGCCACCAACGCTGATCCACTGGCAGCGGGCAACTGCCGACGCAGGGCGGCGAGGTGCGGCTCTGCTGCTCGGCCGATGTGCTGCGGAGAGGGCAGCGGGGAGGGGGCGGCCGGGCTGTTGGTGTGCGGCGCTGCGCGCAGTTGCGTCTGGTGGACCGTGACGGGCGTACGGCGGGTCGCTGCCACGCGCCGCAGGCGGCAGCCGTCGAGTTGCGCGACGACCCGTCCGTCGTCGCTGGTGAGGGTGATGTCCCAGCAGACCTCGTGCGGGGTGCGGCTGCGTTCGCGCACCCGTACCGCCCCGGTGGGCGGGGGCTCCTCCCAGATCCGCAGGGTGCCGATGGCGGCGGGCAGGAACGCTGCTCCGTCGTCCGCGAGGTCTGCGAGGAGTGGTGCGCCGGCTTGCAGGGCGCCGTCGAGCAGCGCCGGGTGAACGCCGAAGGGCCGGCCCGGCGTGTCGTGCCGGAAGCGGGCCAGCACCTCGCCTTCACCGATGTCCAGTGAGGTGAGCACCTGGAAGGCGGGCCCGTAGTCGAGGCCCGCGGCAGTGCAGGCGGCATAGTGGGCGGTGCCGGTGAGGTGCTGTGGGCAGCGGTCGGCCGTCTCCTGCAGGTCCAGGTCGGCGGGCCGGGGCTGCAGCAGGGCCCGTACCTGGGCACGGACGTGGGGGCGTGGTTCTTGGGTGCGCGCGGTGGTGCTGGTGATGGTCAGCACGCCGTCGTCGGGATGGAGGGCTGTCTGAACGCTGGTGGCAGGTGCCTCGGCCCAGGGCACGACCAGAGCGGACTGGATGTCCAGATGCAGGACCTCGACGGGTCCGCCGAGGGCCTCCCGTCCGGCGGCCAGGGCCATTTCGGCATAGCCGGTGGCCGGCATCACGACCGAACCGGCGACGCGGTGGTCGGCGAGCCAGGGCACCAGGCCGGGTTCGATGCTGCCTTCCCATACGGGGTGCGGTGCGGTGAGACGTCCACCCAGCAGCGGGTGCACCAGGGGACCGCTACGACCCCATACGTGTGCGTCTCCGGCCCAGTGGCGCTCGCGCTGCCAGGGGTAGGCGGGCAGGGCTGTCACCCGTCCGGCGTGCGGGAAGTAGCGGTCCCACGGGGTGTCGGCTCCCGCGGCGAGCAGTGTGGCGGGCACGGACGCCAGGGCGCGGGACCCGTCGGTGTCCCTGCGCAGCGTCGGCACGATGACCGTCCTGCTGCCGGGGCGGGTGCCGGCGATGCGCTGCAGGTAGGTGCGCAGCACGGGGTGGGGGCCGATCTCGACGAAAACGTCACCGCCCTCTTGTGCGGCCTGCTCGACGGCGGGGGCGAACAGCACCGGACGCCGCATGTTGTGCCACCAGTGCTCGGCGTTCATGTCCCTGCCGAGCAGTCGGCCGCCGGTCACCGTTGAGTACAGGGTGATCTCCCCGTCGCCGGGCGTCAGGCTCCGCAGGGCTGCGGTGAGGGGCCCGGCCTGGGAATCCATGGCCCGGCTGTGGAACGCGTAGTCAAGGCTCAGATCGCGGAAGAATACTCCGCGGCCGGCGAGTTGACCGCCCAGGGCGGCCAATGCGTCGGCTTCGCCGGCGATGGTGACGTCTTGGGGGCTGTTGACCGCCGCGATCCCCAGCGCCTCTCCCCAGGGGGCGATCGCTGCGGCTGCTTCTTCGACGGTGAGACCGACGGCTGCCATACGGCCCGAGCCCGCGGTCGCTGCTTGCGCCCGGCTCCGTTCGGCGATGACGTGTGCGGCCTGGGCGAGGCTCAGGGCACCTGCGGTGTGGGCGGCGGCTACTTCTCCCACGCTGTGGCCCAGCACCATGGCGGGCGTGATTCCGCGGTGACGCAGTACGGCCACGATGCCGACCTGCACGGCGAACAAGAGCGGCTGTGCGACCTCGGTGGCCTCCAGCCGCCAGGTGTGAACGGGTGTCTGCAATTCCTCGGCGACCGACCAGCCCAGCCGGGGGGCGAGTTCGGCGTCCACCTCGTCCACCGCCGCGCGGAAGACGGGGTCCTCGCGCAGCAAGTCACTCCCCATACCAGCCCACTGCGAGCCGTTGCCGTCGAAGACGAACGTGATCTGTCCGCCGGAGGCGGCCTCGGCCACGGCCGCCGACACCTCCGCAGGGAGGCCGGCCGTCTGCGCCACGCCGGTGTCCAACTGTGCGGCCAGGGCGGCGAATCCCTCTGTCGCTTCCCGTGGCGTGCGGGCGAAGACGGCCGCACGGTGTTCGTGCAGGCCACGACGCCGACAGGAGGTGTAGGCCAGATCGTAGAAGTCGTCGTCGGCACAGTGTGCGAGACGCTCGGCCATGGCTGCGGCGGCGGCCGACAGCGCGTGGGGTGTGCGGGCGCTGGCCAGCAGGGGCAGGCCCTCGGGCGGCGGCTGTGGCGCAGTATGAACGGTTGCGGCGGGCGGGGCGGCGGTGAGGGCGACGTGGGCGTTGGAGCCGCCGAAGCCGAAGGAGTTCACGCCCACGACCGGCCGGTCGGTGACCGGCAGTTGCTGCTGCTGGTTGGTCAGGCTCAGGCCGAGGCCGGTGAAGTCGATGTCCGGGTTGGGGGTGTCGGCGTGCAGCGAGGCCGGGGCGATGCCGTGCCGCAGTACCAGCAGCGCTTTGCACAGGCCGGCGATGCCCGAGGCGGGTTCGAGGTGTCCGAGGTTGGTCTTGACCGAACCGATGGGCAGCGCGCCGGTGATGCGGCGCACCCCCAGCGCCCGGCCGATCGCCTGGGCCTCCAGCGGATCCCCGGCAGCGGTTCCGGTGCCGTGGGCCTCGAAGTAGATCACCTCGTCCGGGCCGACACCCGCGTCCGCGTACACGCGGCGCAGCAGCTCCTCCTGCGCCCGGGCGCTGGGCAGCGCGATGCCGGTGGTGCGCCCGTCGCTGTTGGTTCCGCTGCCCAGGACGACCCCGAGAACCCGGTCGCCGTCGGCCAGTGCATCAGCAAGCCGCTTGAGCACGACCAGACCGCCGCCCTCGGCGCGTACGAAGCCGTCGGCCTGAGCGGAGAACGCGGCACAGTGTCCCCGCCGGGACAGCATCGACGCCTGGGAGAACCCCACATAGTGCAGGGGGCTGAGCAGCACATTGGCGCCGCCGCACAAGGCCACCCTGCTGGTGCCCTCCCACAGGGTGTGACAGGCGCGGTCCAGTGCCACCAGGGAGGAGGAACAGGCGGTGTCCACGGCCATGCTCGGGCCACGCAGGTCGAATGCGTGGGACAGGCGGTTGGCGGCGAGTGAGGAAGCCGCCCCCAGCATCGTGTACGGGTTGATGTTCTCCAGGGTCAGGGCCTGCTGTGCCCCGTAGGTGGCGTCGGAGATGCCGATGTAGACGGCTGTGTCCGTGCCGGCGAGGCGGGCGGGGGCGATGGCGGCGTCGTCCAGGGCTTCGGCGGCAAGTTCCAGCAACAGGCGGTGCTGCGGGTCCATCTGCGCGGCTTCCTTCGGGGAGATCCCGAAGTACCCGGCGTCGAAACCCGTGATGTCGTTGAGGAAGCCGCCGGCCGCGGTGTAACTGCGGCCGGTGCGGGCCATGTCGGTGGTGACGAACCGGCGTGCGTCGAAGCGGTCCTCGGGAACTTCGCCGACCATGTGCCGCCCGTCGCGCAGGGCGTCCCACAACCCGTCGAGATGGTGGATTCCGCCCGGCAGGCGGCAGGAGATGCCGACGACGGCGATTGATCGCTCGGGGGCATCGGGGGCTGGGTACTGCGGCATCAGCGGCCTTTCACTGCAGAGGCAGGACAGCAACGCAGCGTAGCCCTCAGTCATCGAACTTTGCACACAGAGTGACCACTGCAGAGGGGGTATCCGGGAAACCTCCGAAGGAGTGACGGTGGCGGAAACAGTGCCCTTCACTCGCGCGGATGGTTGTGCGGAGCGCGTCCCGAGCTGCGCTCGGCCGCCGGCCCTCAGCGCGTAGCATCCGGCTCCCCGGCCCACGGGACCCGTCCTCGCAGAAGGAGCCCTTCTTGTCTGTCCTGCTGACCGGTGCGTCCGGTTTCCTCGGCTGCCGTCTCCTGCGCGAGCTGCTGGCCCGGGGCGAGAAGGTCACCGTTCTGGGACGGGGAACGCCCCATGAACTGCGCACCCGTGTCGAGGCAGCGGTCCAGTGGCTGGCCACCCCGCTGCTCGACGCGCACGCGATGGCCGCCGTACGCTACGTCAGCGGTGACTTGGTGCAGCCGGGTCTGGGCCTGGACCCGCAGGAACGGGCCCGGATCACCGAGGGCCTGACCACGCTGTGGCACTGCGCGGCCCTGGTCGTACTCGAAGGTGATCCGGCACCGCTGCATCACGCCAACGTCATCGGCACCCGCCATGTCCTCGAACTCGCGGACGACGCCCCAGGCGCTCGGCTGCTCTACGTGAGCACCGCCTACGTCGCCGGAAAACGCAGCACCGGCCACATCATGGAAGACGACCTCCAGGACACCAGCGGCTTCCAGATCCCGTACGAGGAGTCGAACTACACCGCCGAGCGCATGGTCCACGCCTGGGCAGCCGGCGGACATCGGGACGCGACCGTGTTCCGGCCCAGTTTGCTCGTCACCGACCGGCCCGCCCCTCAGGGCCTGCCCGGCCAGCCCACCGATGTCCTGCTGCGCCTCATGCACCAGATCATGGGCAACGGCCCCGACGCAGGTGCAGCACTGCCCACGCAGCTGCACGCGCCGCGCCCCTCGGCCGCATCCTTGCGATACCGCATGCAGGGAGACCCCCTCGGCAGCCTCAATATGCTGCAGGCCGACTACGCCGCCCACGCCATGGTCCTGGCCGCCTCACAGACCGCGCCTGCCGCAGGTGTTCGTACGATGCACGTCACCCACCCGCACAACGTCACGTTCCAGACCGTCGCCGAGGCCCTTGAGACACGCTTCCCAGGACTGGAGGTGAGCATGACGCCGACGTTGCACCGCCCGACGCCGCTGGAGAAACTGGCGGCGGACTTCGCCGCCAACCCGCTCGCCTACAGCACCCACCGCCGCACCTACGACCGGACCAACCTGCTTGGCGCCGTGGGGACTCTCCCCGACCCTGACCTCGTCGACCACGCCTATCTGAGCCGTGCCTTCGGCCGCACTCCCGCCTCCGCCGCAGCGGGGTGAACAGCCGGTGGCCTGCGCGACGCGGAGTCTCTGCCCCGCCGCTGCGCAGGGGCGAAGCAAAGACCTGCACGTCCGGCATCGGCCGGTTTCCGACCGCCCGCACGTGAACCGGCGGCCGCTGCGGACATCGGCAGGGCACCCGCCCCGAGGCAACAGCACTCGGGGAACCGAACAGTTGAGACCGCGGACGGGGAGGGCCGGGCTCCCGGGAGAAGTGAAGTGGTAGCCCCGCGTTCGCCCCGGGGGACGCGGGATCACCGGCGCTCCGCCCTGTCGGGAACGCGCACCCACGACCGTACGGACACCCACACCCACACCCAGCCGCACGGGACGTCACAGGAACGCGTACGGGCGACCACCCGTCAGGACTCACGACCCGCTGCGCCGGACACCGCGCAAGCCCGCGCACTCTGAGGAAGACCTCGACCGACAATGCTGACGGCCCGACCGGGGGACGCGGCCCTGCTGCCCTCAGTCACCCGCAGGCTCTTGCCCCGGGCTCGGGACACCGGATCGTCGAGAGCCAGAGGTCCAGTGTCTTCGCCACGTGGGTTCCGACAGCTGAAGACCTCGGTCACGACCTCACCCAGCTCCATGGTTTCGGCGGCCAGAACGCCGCCCTCATCCGCACCATCGCGTAGCCGGGACTGCGGGTCGCGCTCCAGGAGGCTCCGTCAGCCACCGGCGGTGACGATGCCGGCGAGGGCGTGTTCGGCGAGGGCGGCGATGGTGAGGGAGGGGTTCGCGCCGCCGACGCTGCCCGGCAGCAGCGATCCGTCGACCACGTACAGCCCGCGGTGGCCGCGCACCCGCCCGTACAGGTCGGTGCAGTGGCCGATGACACAGCCGCCGACAGGGTGACCGGTGAACTGGTAGGGGTTGCTGAGTGTGAGGGGCAGCGTGCCCGGGTTGGCGGCGGCGACGCGGCCGCTGTGGGCCCGCAACGCGCGGGCGGCCGCGGCCGACTTCTCGGCGGTCCAGTCGGCGAGGCGGACGCGGCCGGAGGCGCGGTCGTAGCGGAAGGTCCCGCGGTGGTCGTGATCCACGGTCATTCCGAAGGTGACCAGCGCCGGGAGAGCCGAGTAGGTGGGCAGCACCCAGCTCTCCACCAGGAGCGGAAGTCCGAAGTCGCGGTGCAGGAACGCCGCCGAGGCGCTCGGTGAGCCCTGGCTGCCGCCGTGGAAGGCGAGGGGCTGGCTGCGCAGATTCAGCTGATCGCCGTTGTCGCCGAATCCGGTGCCGATACCGGCGGGCAGGTCGGGCAGGTCTCCCCGTTCGCGGGCGGCGACCAGCAGTCGGTTGGTGTTGAGGGTGCCGGCCGCCACGAAGAGCATCCCGCAGCTCAGCTCAAGGGTTTCGAGGACCGTTCCGTCGGCGTCGAGACGGCGGACCCCCACGAGATAGCCGCCACGCCTCCTGCGACGCAGGGAGATCACTTCGTGCAGGGGGCGCAGCCGGACACGGCCAGTGGCCACGGCGGCGGGTAGATAGCTGCGGGTGAGGGACTTCTTCGCGCCGTTGCCGCAGCCGAAGTCGGAGTTCCCCACGGTGGCGGAAAGCGGTGCGGTGCCATCGAGTTCGGCGCGGATGGTGGTCCAGTCGAAGGTCGAGTCCAGGGGGAAGGTACGCAGTCCCGCGCGGTGCAGCTGCCGGTCCCACAGCCTGGAGTGGGTGAACCGCGCGGAGCGGTAGACGTCATCGGGCATACGGGTTGCGCCGAGCATGGCGCGTACCTTCGGGAACCACTGCCGGTGGAACGCCTCGTAACGCAACGCGCCCGGGTAGAGGGACTCGAAGTAGCGGCGGGGCGGGGCGAGGGTGACGCCCGTGTAGACCACCGATCCGCCGCCGACCGCGGCGGCGCAGGCGATGTCCAGCCCGGCTTCCTGGGACACCTCCATGACACCGAGGTTCGGCCGTACCGGCAAAGGAAGCATCGCCGGCCACCGCGTGGTGTGGCGCCGCCAGAACATGGTGTTGGTGATGCCGTGCGCCGAGCCGAAGAGATGACGCTCGGGGGCGACGGGCCACTCCCGGCCGCGTTCCAGTACCAGCGTGTCGATTCCCGCCTGCCCCAGACGCAGCGCGGCCACGGAACCGCCGAAACCGGAGCCGATCACGATCGCACGGAAGTGCCCGCGGCGGACGTCACGATCCGAGCGACCGCCGGATGCGGCGGCCGCCTCGGCGAACGCAGCCAGAGAGCCGCTCGCCGCACAACCGATCAGCCCACGACGCGACACAGACATGGGGTCCTCCAGGGGTGACACGCCACGAGACACAGGGCGGCTCATGCCGCAGACGAGGGGCCCGGTTTCAGGGTCGTGACGGGCCCCTCGAACAGACAACGACCTCACCGCGCGACCCGACACGGGTAAGCCTCCTGCGGGCTTTGACCCCTGCTGTCGTACACACGAGTGCTGTTGTGCACACGAGACAATGGCTCCTGGGGTTCTTGAGGCTACCGAGCACGGGAGACCGGTACTTGCAAGATCGCCGACAGCGTCAGGTACTCGGCTGCGGTCACGGGGACGCGGGTGCTCTGCAGGAAAGGACTTGCAGTGCAGCGGGCCTCGTCCAGGCCGGGCCACGACGCCCCCACGGGTGACGATCGAGGTGGACGGCTTGCAGTACCGCGTCCCCCAGCTTCTGCCGAAGGCGTACGAGCGGCCTGCTCCGCCCCGAAGGCTGACGTCGGCATGACCCTCGCCCCCTCGGAACCCTGCCTCCTCAGCGCGCCGCAGGAATCGTCGGGGCACCGGACTCTTCGTCCCGCCGGGACAGCGGAAGTCCGGGTGTCGCTGTCAGCGGCGTGAGCGGGATCCACCGCGGCGCCGCGTGCACGAAGATGCAGCCGCGCCCGTTTCCGTCTCCGCTCGCCGTAGGAGTGGCACGGCCACCAGGAGGACTTGGTGACCGGGCAGGAAACCGGCGTGGGCCTGCTCACGCACGCGGATCCGTGACAGGCCCAGCCTCCGGAGGCGGCCACGCGGTCGCCCGTCCCACGCTGTCCGACCGTCACCTCACAAAAGGAGCACCATGGCCCGCCGTCAAGACCCCGCAAACCGCGGAAGTCCCGTCCCAACCCGCTGGACGCGGCCGGCATCACGTACATCGACTACAAGGACGCCCACCTCTTGCGGAAATTCATCTCCGACCGTAAGTACGCAAGTCGACAAAGAAGCGATCGCTACCCTGCGCACGCCTTTTGCAGGAATTACGGGGGCACAAGAAATGCACCCTTGGAAGCAAGGGCGCATTTCGCTTTCAGGGGGAGTGACGAGAAGCGGTCAGTGGTCGTCCCAGTGACCGTCGTGAGGGGCGTGCCTGTGACCGTCGTGCACGTAGTCGAGGTGGTCACCATGAGGAACCGCCACATGCCCGCAGCCCTCGCCGTGCAGATGAGCGTGCGCGCCATGCTCCCGATGACCCTCGGCCTCGCACTCGTCGGCGTGGTCGTCGTGCTGACGGTGCAGATGCCCGTCGTGTACGTAGTCGACGTGGCCGTCGTGGGGAACGGCCATATGTCCGCACCCTTCGCCGTGCGTGTGATCGTGTCCGGGATGCGGCTGATGCTGCAAAGATGTTGCCACTTCACTCATCTCCATGGATTCGGACCACCGCCCGCTCGCGACGGCGGCCTGACCGCTTCTCATTTCCGCCTCGCGTACAAAGGCTGCCACGCGGGGCGCGTATCGGCAAACAGGCCAACGGCACAGCTTGCTGTCGACAATGATTTTCGATGCTGTATCAGAGAATGCGGTTCACCAATTCCGGCCGATGCGTGCGGTCGGTTTCGTGACGGCACCTCGGTGTCGGCCTTCCGCGGTCGGCACATGAAGCGATGAATTTCCGATTCGGGTCTTCCGCGGTCAGCCCGAAAACGGAAAACACGAAACGGAAAACACCCTCCCTCCCCGGCCTGTGCAGCCGCCCCTGGTCGACACGCAGGCACCCTGCTTTCCCGCAGGCCAAGCTCTCCCACTTCGAGGTGAAGAGACGACGGCGACACTCCGGACCGTGGGGAGCAGTGGTGGGCCGAGTGTTCGTGAACGTGTCGTCGTCAGGCCGTCGTCGGGCACGCAGCCTGCCGCTCGCGTCCTCTCCACCTTCACGGGGATCGGTTCCATGCCGGTCCAGCAGCGGTGGAGGTGTGCGTCATCCTCCGTGAAGGGTGAGGCAGCGGTGACACGAAGGAAGGGACGCCCCGGGGCGTCCCTTCCTTTCGGCAGGCGTGTGCGGCTCATCCAGTCTTGCGGCGGAACTGCCGCTTGCCTCCGGCGGGATGGGTGCCGCCCTTGGTGCGGGCCAGGGCATTTTCGTGCGCAGTGCGGGACGCCGGGTGCGGGCCCTTGCGGGCGAGCGCTTCCTGGAACTTGCGCTTGGTCTCGTCCTCGGTCGCGTTGCTGTGCGGAATGGCGGTCATGTAGGCCTCCTGGTGTGATCCGCTGGAAAGTCGGCGTGCTGCCGGACGTGATGTCCGCCGGTCGGGTGGTGGTGCATCGCCCGGGGACGTGGCCTCAGCCGGTGATGGGTTCATCGCGCACCTCCTCCGGTGTGGTGTCGCGGAGTTCTCCGTCGAGCACGAGCCAGCGGGTGATGCCGATCGAGTCGAGGAACGGCACGTCGTGGCTTGCCACGATCAGCGCGCCTTCGTACGACTCCAGGGCAGTCGTCAACTGGCGGACGCTCGCCATGTCGAGGTTGTTCGTCGGCTCGTCGAGCATCAGCAGCTGGGGGGCGGGCTCGGCGAGCATGAGGGCGGCGAGGGTGGCGCGGAACCGTTCGCCGCCGGAGAGGGTCGCCGTCTTCTGGTCGGCCCGCGCGCCCTTGAACAGGAAGCGGGCCAGCCGGGCACGGATGTGGTTGTTGGTCGCGCCGGGGGCGAACCGGGCGACATTGTCGGCGACGCTGAGTTCGTCGTCCAGGACGTCGAGGCGCTGCGGCAGGAAGCGGAGCGGGACGTGTGCCACCGCTTCACCCTCCAGGGGCGCCAGTTCCCCCGTGATGGTGCGCAGCAGCGTGGTCTTGCCCGCGCCGTTGCGTCCGACGAGCGCGATGCGCTCCGGGCCGCGTAGCTCGAACTCCCCCTGTACACGCGCCCCGTGGACCAGGTGGAGATCCCTGAGGGTCAGTACGGTGCGACCTGGCGGCGGGGCGGTGGCGGCCAGGTCGATGTGGATCTCGGCGTCGTCGCGGACCGCTTCCACCGCCTCGTCGAGCCGCTCCTTGGCTTCGGTGAGCTTCTCCTCGTGCATGACGCGGTGTTTGCCCGCGGCGACCTGGGCCTGCCGTTTGCGTTCGCCCATGACGATCTTGGGCTCTCGTTTGGTGTCCCACATCTTCTGTCCGTAGCGCTTGCGGCGCGCCAGTTTGACGTGGGCGTCGGCCAGTTCGCGTTTCTGCTTCTTCAGGTCGGACTCGGCCACTCGGACCATCCGCTGGGCCGCTTCCTGTTCGGCGGCGAGAGCCTCCTCGTAGGCGGACAGGTTGCCGCCGTACCAGATGATCTCGCCGCTGCGGATGTCGGCGATCTGGTCGACGCGGTCGAGGAGTTCACGGTCGTGACTGACGACGATCAGCACTCCGGACCATGCCTCGACGGTGGCGTACAGCCTTCGCCTGGCCCGCAGGTCGAGGTTGTTCGTCGGTTCGTCCAGGAGCAGGATGTCCGGGCGTTCCAGAAGCAGCGCGGCCAGCCGCAGCAGGACCGACTCGCCGCCGGAGACCTCGCCGAGGGTGCGGTCGAGGCCGATACTGCCGAGGCCGAGGCTGCTGAGCAGGGCGATCGCGCGTTCTTCGACGTCCCAGTCGTCGCCGACGACGGTGAAGTTCTCCTCTGTGGCCTCCCCTGCCTCGATGGCGTGCAGGGCGGTGCGGGTGGCGGCGATGCCGAGGGCTTCGTCGACGCGCAACTGGGTGTCGAACGTGACGTTCTGCGGCAGGTAACCGAGGGAGCCCGCCGTGCGCACGGTGCCGGAGGACGGGGTGAGCTGTCCGGCGATCAGCTTGAGCAGGGTCGACTTCCCTGATCCGTTGAGGCCGATCAGGCCGGTCCTGCCCGGTCCGAAGGCCACCTGGAGGTCTTCGAAGACGGGTGTGCCCTCGGGCCAGGTGTAGTGGAGGGCGGTGCAGGTGACGGAAGCGGCGGAGGTGGGAAAGCCGGGGTACACAGACATGGGGGCCTCGCGGTTGCTCGTTCGAACGTGATGGGGCAACGCATTCGAGACACCGGGGCGTGGCGACGGCAGGGGAACGGGTGGACCGCTGCCCGTGGAGGGGGCTCTGCCGGACTTGAGGGGGGGAAGGACCCTGGGAAGGGACGTCTCGCTCATGTCGAGGTCGCACACACACGGACTGACGCATCGCCGACGGAAGCGGCGTGTCATGCGGGTCACAGCGGTGTCTTCAAGACCTCAGACGAGCAACGTCCTACTCCGATCGACGACAACAGGATCGCTATACAACGTATGGGAGGGGGGAGGAGTTGTCAACGGTGTCCCTTTCCTCGTGCGTTGTTCCGGGCCCGCCCCTCCCTGAACGAAGGGCCCGCCTCTCCCTGCACGAAGGAGCGGGTCTCCCTGCACGAAGGAGCGGGCGGGCGGGCGGCGTGCCTGACCGGAGTCAGGTGGTGGCGTAGCGGCCGATGGGGTGGAGCAGGCCCAGACGGGCGCGCGGAGGGTGCGGGGTGGCTGCGGGCCGGCGGTGCCGCGCGTCGCGGGGGCCGTGGTGGGGAAGGCATCGCGAGGGCCGTGGTGGCAACAAGGGCGTCGCCGGGGCCGTCGAACTGGGCGATCCTGGGCGACCGCGCCGTCGGCGCCGGAGATGGCGAGCAGGGCCGCCGGGGCTGCCCCCTCCAGCAGGCGTACCAGCGCCCTGGCATCGGGCACGTGCTCCTGTACGGGAGCGAGGCCCGCGTGGTCGTCGAGCAGGACCACGTCCGCAGCGGCGTCCAGGGGAGTGTGGCCGGTCCGCAGTGACTGTGACGGCGTTTCTGTGACAGTGACGGCGTCTGGGCGCGTCCGGGATGCCGGCGGCCGGGAGTGCGCGGCCAGGGAGCGCGGTTCCTTCACCGTGCGGCCATGGACTCCGCTCCGATGCCCGAGGTGGGGCGGCGGGCGATCGACCAGTGTGCCTCGGAGGTCGTACAGAACTGCCAGGAGGTGCTGCGGTGTACGCCGGGCCCGACCCGGCGCACGCCTGGAAGCGGATGGCCCTGTGCGGGGTCACGGACGCGGCGGACACCACGGACATGGTGGCGGTGGCCATGCTGATCGCCGCGTACTGCGAGCGCACGGCATGGCATCTCGCACGTTGCAGTGCTACCTCCAGGTCGGGCGACAGGAGATCCGGGCTCACGGCGCGCAGGAGGGGAACGCTCGCACGTGGAGGACGTGCGGGGCGAGGTGCTCTCGTACGAGGCGATGCGGGCGTCGACGAACCGGACGCGGCACCACCAGGGCCGACGGCAGGTCGAGCAGGCGCAGAGTCCCGAGTGTCGCGCGGTCGCGGGGCGCCCGGGTCCGTGGTGTCAGGCCGGGGATGTCCAGGTCGGCGGTGTCCCTGCTCCGTGGTGGCTGACTCGAGGGCCGAACAACGCCGAGAGAGCGTCGGTACACAACTCGGCGGCATGCACCCACGAAGGAAGCTCTGGGGTCCGAAGAAGAGGGCCCGCAGAGCCGGCCCAGACCCGCCGATCACATGGTGTGCGACATCAAGCCGACCCTCCACAAATGCGCCAAACCAAGCCGTCCAGCATTGAAAGCAAGGCGGTCAGCCCCGTGGTGAGAAACAATCACCGGAACAAAGGGGTACGCGAGGAGGGCGGCTGTGCCGCGCACTGAACGGCCGTTGGAAGACGGGGACAGCCCGGAGCTGAGGTTGGCGGCAGCCCTGCGGCAGCTGCGGCAGAAGGCGGGAAGTCCCACCTACCGGACCCTGTCGCAGCGCTCCCACTACTCCGTCACCACGCTGTCCCACGCCGCGGCAGGCCGCAGCCTGCCCTCGCTGCCGGTCACCCTCGCCTACGTCCTGGCCTGCGACGGAGTCGTGGAGGAGTGGGAGCGGCTATGGCACACCACCGCTGCCGAAGTCGCCGCGCGCGACGCCCCGGAGGAGCGCGACAGCCCCTGCGGCACACCCGTCGGCGCCCCGTATCCAGGACTCGCCGCGTTCCAGTTGGAGGACGGCGAAAGGTTCTTCGGCCGCGAACAGATGACGAACGCCCTGGTGCGCAGTCTGTCGACGCGGCGGCTCGTGGCGGTCTTCGGAGCCTCCGGTTCGGGCAAGTCCTCCCTGCTGAGAGCCGGACTGCTGCCCAGGCTGTACGCGGAGGCCGAACCTGGAGCCGTGGTGTTCCTCACTCCGGGCCCGCGCCCGCTCGAAGAGTGCGCGGTCACGCTGGCCGGGCGGCTCGGGGCCACGGCCGGGGCGCTGCACGCAGAACTGGCGGACGACCCCGCCAACCTGCACCGGCTTGTGCGGCAGTTGCTCGCCGAGCGGCCCGCCGCAGCCGAGGCGGTCCTCGTCGTCGACCAGTTCGAGGAGGTCTTCACTCTGTGCCCGAGCGAGGAGGAGCGGGCCCTTTTCATCACCGCTCTGTGCCTCGCGGCGCAAGCCCCCAACAGCCGCTGCCGCGTGGTGCTCGGCGTACGCGCCGACTTCTACGCCCACTGCACGCACTACGCGGAGCTGGTCGCCGCACTGGCCGACAGCCAGATCGTCCTCGGTCCCATGACGGGCGAACAGCTGCGCCAGGCGATCGTCCAGCCCGCCGCGCGCGCGGGGCTGAGCGTCGAGGCCCCGCTCGTGGCCTCGCTCATCGCCGAGTGCCACGGTCGCCCGGGAGTGCTCCCCCTGCTTTCGCACGCCCTGCTGGAAACCTGGCACAGGCGCCGGGGAAACGCGCTCACGCTCGCAGGACACCAGGCCGCGGGCGGCGTGGAAGGCGCCCTCGCACGGACCGCGGAGTCCTTCTACACCTCACTCACGCCTGCCCGCCAGCAGTTGGCCCGGCAGCTCTTCCTGCGGCTGACCGCGCTGGGTGAAGGCACCGAGGACACCAAACGACGACTGCTGCGCGGGGAACTCGACCTCGACAAGGACACCGCCGCCGTCCTGGAGCAGGCTGCGGGCGCCCGTCTGCTCACCGTCGACGACCTGCACACCGAGATCACCCACGAGGCGTTGATCCGGTGCTGGCCACGTCTGCACCAGTGGCTGACAGAGGACCGCGAAAGCCTCCGCCGCCACCGCAGACTGACCGAGGCGACCCTGCTCTGGGACTCGCTCGACGAGGACCCGGACGCCCTGTACCGCGGAGGGCGCCTCGCGATGGTCAAGGAATTCCTCGTGGAGCCACCGCTCTCCGGCACCCTCAGCGCCCGGGAACGCGCCTTCCTCGACGCCAGCTTGGCGGCCGAGGAGGACACCGAACGCCACACCGCCCTGCAGACACGACGGCTGCGCCGGCTCGTGGCCCTGCTGACCGCCATGGCTCTCCTCGCCACCGGCGCGGCGGCTTACGCCCTGCACGTCCAGCGGGAGGTCACTCAGCAGCGCAACGACGTCCTCTCCCGCAACGTCGTGACCGAGGCGAGCCTGCTGCGGGACACCCAACCCGCCCTGTACGCGCGACTGATGACCGCGGCCTACCGTCTGTCACCGACCGCGGAGGCTCGCGACGGCCTCCTCGACGCGGCCGCCACAGCGCTCCCCGGTCATGTCCGGGGTGTCTCCGCGGTCGCGTTCGATCCGTCCGGGCGCGGGCTGGCGACGGGAGGAGACACCGTGCGGCTGTGGAACGTCCCCCCGTCCGGGCCGCCGCTGAAGGCTGGAGAGGCGGTAGGCGGCGGTCCGGTGGCATCCATGGCGTTCTCTCCGAACGGCCGCACCCTGGCCGTGGGGGGCTTCCGTCACCGGACACAACTGTGGGACGTGTCCGACCGTCGGCATCCCGCGCCGGTCGCCACTCTCGCCGGACACACGGATGTGGTCTTCGCCGTCGCCTTCAGCCCTGACGGGCGGACCCTGGCCACCGGCAGCTACGACCACACAGTCCGCCTGTGGGACCTCACCACGCGCTCCCGCCCCGTGGTCCGAGCCGTACTGACCGGCCACCGACTGAATGTCAAAGCCGTGGCCTTCAGCCACGACGGACGGTACTTGGCGACCGGAGGCGATGACCGCACGGTGCAGCTGTGGGACGTGACCCGGCCCGGTACGCCGGTCAGGTCAGCGGTCCTCACCGGCCATCGCCACTTCGTGACGTCCCTGGCCTTCGGCCCCGGCTCCCGCACCCTGGTCTCCGGAAGCGACGACCACACCGTGCGACTCTGGGACGTCTCCGACCCTCGGCGCCCAGCCGTGCTCCCCGTACTGACCGGCCACACCGAAGTGGTGATCTCCGTTTCGCTCAGCAGCGATGGACGGCTTCTGGCCTCGGGGGGTTACGACGGTGTCGCCCGGCTCTGGGACGTCACCGACCCGCGCCGCCCCCGGCCTGCGGGAGTACTCAGTGGCTCCGGAGGTGCCCTCAACGAGGTGGTGCTGTCGCCGGACGGAGGGACCCTGGTCACGGGCAGCGAGGAAAGCGACACACGGCTGTGGTCGACGAATCCGAAGGAGGCGCTTTCCCGGATCTGTGCCCGAAACCCGACCCCTCTCACCCGTACGCAGTGGGACCGCTACTTCCCTGACGTTGTCCACAGCCCGTCCTGCCCGGCGGACCGGAGGTGACGTTGTCGCGTGAGGCGGCTGTCGGGGGCCGAGGCACCGTCGCGCTGTTGTGGCCGCGGGGCCTTCTGTGCCGGTGGACGGATCCGCCGAGCCCGCAGCGGTGGGATCCGTCTGACCGGACGGTGGGCAATCCAGCCTGGAGCATAGGCGGCGATGGCGCCGGGCGCGGCCATTCGGCCACGCCCGGCCCCGCCGGAGCCAGGGAACTAGAGGTTGGTCCACTTGTGCGACGCGATGTTGTCGTTAAGCTGCTGGCCGGAGCCGCTTCCCGTGTTGGGGTCGAAGGTCCACTGGGAGAGGTTGGACAGGCTCACTCCGTTGTGCACGCCCCGCCGGGCCCCGGTGTAGTTGAGGCCGTAGTAAACCCACACGTCGTCCAGGCTGCCGGGGTATCCGTTGTTGCGCAGCGAGGAGACCTTGTTGCGGCAAGTGCCCCAGTTCGCCGAGTTGCCCGCCCACGCGGCGCACTCACCGACGTAGTTGTAGTCGAGGTAGACGTGGAGCTTGCCGTCGGCGGCGGCCCCGCTCGGTGCCGGGACCGAGGGTGCTTCGGCCGCCTGGGCCGTCGCGGGCAGGGTAGCGAGCGCCAGCGCGATACCGGCGCCGACAAGGGCGGTACGCAGTCGATTCATCGTCATGCCTTTCACGGTTGGTGCACGAATGGGTCGCTGTTCTGTTGTGTTGGGTTGTGCGGTGTCGCGCGGGCACGGGCCCGCGCTCATCCCCCGGCCGTGGCGCCGTCCACGACGGACCGGGCGCGGGGAAGCGCGGTGAGCTGAAGACGCCGTTGAGCATCGGCCTCGGCTTCGCGCCCCTGGCGCAGCCGGGCGGCGTGCTCGCGGTCGAGCTCTGCTGCGACGGCGGCCAGTCCCGAGGTCGTGGCACAGCGGGCTTCAGCGAGAGCCAGGGCCACTTCGCGGGCCTTCGGCAAGGACGGCTGCCTTCCGACGGCCGCCCGTAGTCGAACGGGGTCGGCGTACGCGTGTCCCGCCTTGCGCATGCAGGCGGACCAGTCCCGGGCGGCCTCCGTGTACGCGGGATCGCCCAGGACGCGTTGTCGGCGCAGCTCGGCCAGTGAATCAGCCGTCGAGACGGCTTGGAACCAGCGACCGAGGTTGCCGTAGAGCGCGCGGTCGGATTCGGCCAGGCAGCCCTGGTTGCTGCGGGTGAGGACCGCGCCGTCGGCCGTACGCGCGGTCAGCCCGGCCGGCTCGGGTCCGTTGGCGACCCGCAGGGCGACGGCCTTCCGTTGTGGCGACAGGGCCCTGAAGTAGACCTGGTTCGGGTCCTGTCGGCGGATCCGTTCCCGCTGCCGGTCGATGTCGGACCCCAGCCCGTGCCTGGCCGCCCAGGCCGCATCGTCGATGCCGTACGGGAAGTCGCGGGCTTCCGGAACTGGTTCCCGCGGCACAGGAAGGTAGACAAAGCCGTGGGCCCGCATGCAGTCGCGCAGCAGGAGCTGCTTCGCGCGGTGGAGCAGGTCCAGCTCCTGGGCAGTCACCGCGCGTGGTGGAGTGGCGTGAGAGGCCGTGGCGGGCGGCGTTTTCGCCGCCCCGCCGGGCTGGCAGGCGGTGAGGCCCAGGCCGGCGGCGGTCAACATGCTCAGGAGGGCTGCCGTGACCGGGCAGGTCCGTGCTCCGTTCCGCTTCGGCATGCGTTCGGCTCCTCTTCGGCAGGGGCGGGGTCGTAGTCCCGGAAGGGTGCACCCGTCGCCCGGGGCAGCCGCCACCCTGTCTAGCCCGACGACGTTGTTCGGCGTCGGACGGCCGGCGCCGTACAAACAAATCCCGTACAACCGGCACTGCGTCTGCCGGACCACCCGGCGGAAGGCCGGAGGGAGTGCTTCCGGCCCACCACGGCACCCTGGACCTGCGCGCCCGCCCCGACGGCGGCCTGCGCGTGACCCTCACCCTCCCCGACGGCGGCCTGCGCGTGACCCTCACCCTCCCCCGTACTGACGGCAGGGCGACGGTGAAAGCCCCCGACACAGAGACGGACGTGGCGCGTTGAGGGTCCTGGTGGTCGAGGACGCCCGCCCCCTGGCCGAAGTCATCGCCGAGGGACTGCGCGACCAGGGCATGGCCGTGGACGTGGCCCACGACGGGCTCGACGCCGCGGCCAAGCTGGACGTCAACGCGTACGACGTCGTCGTGCTCGACCGCGATTTGCCAGGCATCCACGGCGACACCCTCTGCAAGATGATCACCGAGCGGGACGGCCGCGTGATGGTCCTGATGCTGACCGCCGCCGGCTCACCCGGCGACCGCGTCAGCGGCCTGATCCTGGGTGCTGACGACTACGTCGCCAAGCCCTTCCACTTTCCCGAACTCGTCCTGCGCATCCGCGCCCTGGCCCGCCGTCGCCCCGCCGCCCGGTCCCGCACCCTGAGCGCGGCAGGCATCGAACTCGACGCGATGCGCCGCACGGTCAGCCGCGACGGCCACCAACTCGACCTCTCCGTGAAGGAATTCGCGGTACTCGAAGCACTCCTGAACGCGAGCCCCGCCTTCCTCAGCACGGAGAACCTCCTCGAACAGGTCTGGGACGAGCACGCCGACCCGTTCACCCACACGGTCACGGTGACCATCAGCCGCCTGCGCCGCAAACTCGGCGACCCCCCGGTCATCGCCACCACACCCGGCGTGGGATATCGGATCATCAACGCCGTCCCACCCGAGGGGGCAGCCGGCTTCGGAGACTGACACACGCGGTTACTCCCCCACACGGTCATTCACTTGAACGAGGTGTGTGATGCCCGTGGCCGGCGGTCGCCAGGCTGCTGTGACGGACGGAGTCGGCCCGCCCGAGCGCTACGCGCAACCCGCATGCTCGTGGATCGAGCGCTACGCGCAACCCGCACGCTCGTAGATGGTGCCAGTGGGTGCCGATCGAGGGCCGCGAAGGCGGTCACTAGGCTCCACGTCATGACCAGTGATCTCGGCTTTCTCTGCTCGGGCTGTGGGGCGCACCACCCTGAGCTGCCCATGAACTACGCGGCCGAGGCCCCGGCCGCGTGGGATCCGGCCTTCGCTGACGCGGACGACTGCCTGCTCTCGTCGGACCAGTGCGTGATCCGGGCACAGCACTACTTCGTCAAGGGTCTGATCGAGATACCGGTCATCGGCAGCGACGAGGTGTTCTCCTGGGCTGTCTGGGTCTCCCTCAGCCGCGAGAACTTCTCCCGCGCGGCGGACATGTGGAACACCACCGGCCGAGAAGCGGAGGCGCCCTACTTCGGCTGGCTCACTACTGACCTCTCGGCCTACTCGCCCACGACTCTCCACCTGAAGACGCACGTCCACACCCGCCCGGTCGGCGAGCGCCCTCTCGTCGAACTCGAACCCACCGACCACCCCCTCGCCGTCGAACAGCGCACGGGTATCACCCGGCACCGCGTAAGGGAGATTGCCGCAGCGGTGCTTCACCCCTCCCGCGACAGGAGCCAGTGATGAGGGCCGACACGCGAGAGCCTCGGGCTCCTCAGGTGCCCACCCCTGCGCACGTTGACCTTGTTGCGGTGCTGGTGTCCCAAGCCCTGGAACGCGTCGGCCTCTTGTGGGCATGACGGCCGTACGGGCGGCTTACAGGAGAGGTGAGCACGTGCAGAAGCTGGTGAACGAGGACGCCACGGAGCCCCTTCGCGGCGGGGACGCGGAGTTGGTCCGTCTGTACGTAGCCGCCTGTACCACGGCCGGGTGAGCGGGCCCATGACGGCGTCCGTCTTTCCGATGCCCCTGCGGAGTTCGCGGGCACCGCGCTGCGGCATCGCCCGCATCACGGCGTCGAGCAGGGCACGGGCTTCGAAGGGGTTGGGGGCAGCGGTGGCAGTGGACGTCGCCGAACTCGTCGGCGAGCCACCATTCGTATCGTGCTGGGTGCGGTGGACGTGGACTTTCCACCGGCGCAAGGCCGCGCCGACAGCGCCGGGTGGGAGACGGTTCCGGGTGCGTGCGAGACGGACGGTCCGGGACAGCGATGCCGGAGAGAGGCGGTCGATGGCCGGTCTCGTGGTCCGTGTCTGGTGCCGGCCCGGGATTGCGGCCCGGAGGCGCCCCGGCCGCCTACGCGGCATGGGCAACGGTCGCCGACCGGACTTCCGCCTCGGCCGGTACCGGAAAGGCGCGGGACCCTCCCCCGCCGGTCAGGGAGCCGAGCACGTGCCCTTTCTGTCGGCCTGGACGGTGCAACGCGTACGAACGCGTACACGGGCGACCGTGCATCCTTCTCGGCCGAGCCGGCCTGAGCCCGCGCCATCACCGGCCAGAGCCCACGCCGTCACCGGCATGAGTCCTCGCCGCCAACCACACGGGGTCGACCCGTGCTGACTCCGGTGCCAGCATGATGGACATGACGCATACGGGGTGCAGCCCTGCCGGTCCACAAGGTTCGTCGGCGGGCGAGGGCAGGGGTCGCCTTCTTGCGGGTGTGCCTTTCCCGTTGACGGTGGGTGCGGAGGAGGAATACCTCCTGGTCGACCCCGTGACGCGCGCGGTGAGCGCGGAGGGCGCGAAGGTGGTTGCCGAGGCCGCGGACGAGCTCGGTGACCGCGTCGGTCCGGAGCTGACGGATTATCAGGTCGAGGTGCGCACCGACCCGCACACCAGCCTGACGACGTTCGCCGAGCAGGTACGCGCTACACGTGCGACCGTCGCACGGGCAGCCGCGCGGCAGGGGCTGCGGATCATCTCCAGCGGCACGCCCGTCCTGGGCCAGGCCACCCCGCCGCCGCTTACCACAGGTCCCCGTTACGCGCGAAGTGCCGCGATGTTCGGTGCGCTGGACGACGAACAGAGCGCCTGCGCCTGCCACATCCACGTCGGCGTACCCGACCTCGCCACCGCTGTGCAGGTGAGCAACCACTTGCGGCCCTGGATCCCGGTCCTGATCGCCCTCACCGGCAACTCGCCCTACTGGTCCGGTCGGGACACCGGCCACACCAGCTGGCGCACGACGACTTGGGGACGCTGGCCGGTGGCCGGACCTCCGCCGTATTTCGATTCCCTCTCCCACTTCGAGGACCTCGTCGACGGTCTCATCGCCACGGGCACTGTCATGGACCGCGGCGGCCTGTACTGGGACATCAGGCCCTCCCACCACGTACCGACGCTGGAGTTCCGGTTCGCCGACGCGGCCACCACCCCGGAAGAGACCGTGCTGCTCGCAGGCGTCCTCAGGGCGATGACCACAGCTGCGCTGGAAGCCATTGCCACCGGCGAGCCGGCGCTCCGGCCGCGGCCCGAGATGCTGCGCGCCGCCTGCTGGCACGCGGCGCGCCACGGTCTGGCCGGGCTCGGCATCGACCTGGCCACCGGCGGCCTGTCCCCCGCCATCGGCCAGGTGGACCGGCTCCTGTCCCGGCTGCAGCCGGCCCTGCTGACCCACGGTGACAGCGAACTGATCCACACCCTCTGGGCGCGCCAGCGCACGCACGGCAACGGCGCCGAGCGGCAACGCGCCGCCCATCGAACCCGAGGCAGCCTCACCGACGTCGTCGATCACCTCATCGCCAGCGTCTGATCGCTGACGTCGCCGCGCTTCTGCGTGGCCTCACTCTGCGGGGCCTCACACTGCGCGGCCACGCGCTGCCGGGCCGCTCTCCGCGGGGAACAACGACGGTACGAAGTGGACCCACACCTGAGCCGCGCCAGGGGATACGGAGGGCGGCAAGCACCGGCTGGCACGCAACCCCTCGGGGCAGCTCCTCGAAGTCCGGTTCCACGCCCCGGCCGATCCTGGTCCTCATCGACTGCCAGCCCAGCCCGAGACGTTCTCCCTGATGCGCTCCATGGACACTCGGCTGCTGCAAGCCAACACCAAGATGGTCGCCCGCGCTGCCCAGGGCATGGGAGTGCCGACGATCCCCACCACGATCGGCGGGGCCGTTCGGGAGGCCCCCCCGGGGCGGGTCGGTTCACAGGGGCGATGTGTAGCCGCGTGTGCGGACGAGGTCGTGGGTGAGCTCGGTGAAGGCGCGGGCGGCGGCGGTGCGATAGGCGCTCTGGCGGTGCAGGAGGGTCACGGTGCGGGTCGGCAGGGGCGGGTCGAGGGCAACCGGATCGAGGTGCGGGTGGTCGTGGGTGACGGCGTCGGGCAGGACGGTGGCCAGCGAGGTACGTTGCACGATTTCGGTGAGGGCCTGGATGGAGTTGGCCTCGACCGAGACGCGTGGGGCGGTCCGGTGGCGGGCGAAGTAGGCGTCGATGTGGCTGCGGGTGGCGAAGTCGCCGCTCAATAGGGCGAGTTGTCTGTCCTTGAGGTCGTGCACCGGTAGCGGTCCGGGCGTTGACCGGGCACGCGAGGCAGCGGTGACGAGGCTGAGGGTCTCGGTGAACAGTGGGGTGCTGGTGACGCCGGGTGGGTGAGGGCCGGTGAAGGCGATGCCCAGGTCGAGGTCGTCGGCGAGCAGGGCTGCTTCGATGTGGTCCTGGGGCATCTCCGTCAACGTGAGGCCGATGCCGGGGTGGCGGGTGTGGAGCTCGGCGGTGAGCGGGCCGATCAAGTAGGCGGTGAAGGTGGGGGTGGTGCCGAGCCGCAGGTGGCCGCGGGAGAGATCGTGGACGTCGTGGACGGCGCGCTCGGCTGCGGCCAGGTCGCGCAGGGCGCGCCGGGCGTGCTGGGTGTAGACGGCCCCGGCGTCGGTGAGCCGTACCGTGCGGCCGGTGCGGTCCAGCAGTTGCACGCCCACGGTCCGCTCCAGTTGCTTGATCTGCTGGGAGAGCGTGGGCTGCGAGATGTGCAGCTCTTCGGCAGCGCGGGTGAAGTTGCCGTGTTCGGACACGGCGAGCAGGTAGCGCAGGTGACGCAGTTCGAGAGCAGCCATGCAAAGAACCATAGGTGTCAGCAATAGCTAGCGTCGATATCAGCTCTTGGACACTATAGAAGCAGGTCATGCATGGTGGATCCCAACAGCCCGCAACGGGCCGATCACCACCCGAAGGGAGTGACCATGCAGGACCTCGCCGAGGGCGTCGCCCGTTTCCAGCGGAACGTCTTTCCGGCCAAGGCGGAGCTCTTCGCCCATCTGGCCACGCATCACACGCCGCACACCCTGTTCATCAGCTGCTCCGACGCCCGCGTCGTCCCCGAGCTGCTCACCGGCACCGAGCCGGGCGACCTCTTCGTGATCCGTACGGCCGGCAACCTGGTGCCCGCCCACGGCCCCGGCGCCGACGGGGTGGCGGCGAGCATCGAGTACGCCGTCGCCGCGCTGGGAGTGTCGGACATCGTCGTCTGCGGTCACTCCGCGTGCGGTGCGATGACCGCCCTCGCCGAGGGGCACGACCTCAGCGGCGCTCCGGCGGTCGCCTCCTGGCTGCGGCACGCCGATGCCTCCCGAGCCGGCACCACCGCCGGTGACGTTCCCGCCCTGATACGGCAGAACGTGCTCGCGCAACTGGAGAACCTGGTCACTCACCCCTCGGTCGCCCGAGCCGTGGCGGAGGACAGGGTCACTCTGCGCGGCTGGGTCTACGACATCGGCACCGGCCGCGTCGAGGACCTGCTGACCGACAGCTCCGCGACCGCCGCCTGATCCAGGCCCCGCCTCCGCCTCCCCTGCGCGAATCCGCGCCGGGAGCCACCCACTCGCCGCCTCCTGCCCTGCCCCGAAGCGGTCCACCCACACGGAAAGAAGTACTGATCATGGTGCACGCCCAGCTCGACCCCACCGCCCGCCAGGCCCTGGCCGACGCGGCCGTCGAGGCGAAGATCCGCAAGGACCTCTCCTGGAAGCAGATCGCCGAGGTCTCCGGACTCTCGGTGGCCTTCACCACCGCCGCCGTCCTGGGCCAGCACCCGCTGCCGGAGAAGGCCGCCGAGGCCGTCACCGAGCTGCTGGGCCTGGACGAGGACGCGGTGCTGCTGCTCCAGACCATCCCCGCCCGCGGCTCGATGCCGAACCGCATCCCGACCGACCCGACCATGTACCGCTTCTACGAGATGCTCCAGGTCTACGGCACCACCCTCAAGGCCCTGGTGCACGAGGAGTTCGGCGACGGCATCATCTCCGCGATCAACTTCAGGCTCGACGTGAAGAAGGTCGCCGACCCCGAGGGCGGCGAGCGCGCCGTCATCACCCTGGACGGCAAGTACCTGCCGACCAAGCCCTTCTGACGGGCGCGCGTACGGCGTCACACGGAAACAGCGGCGGGGCGGGCCGGAAACAGTCTCCGGCCCGCCCCGCCGCGTCCCTCGATCACGCGACGCCGCCGACGCGGCTCACCTCCCGCTTCCCCATCCCGAGGCTCTCCATGGACTTCGTCCGGCGCACCCTCGACATCGCCCGCCGCAATGTCGCCGCCGATCCCTCCAGAGAGGCGGACCGTGCACACCCCGCGCAGGCTTCCCCCCTCCGCTGCCACATGCTCCGCAACACACGGGGCGACGGAGGGCGAGACCTGCGGCCGGCCGGGACCGCGTCGTACCGGAGCCGTTCCGTAGCGCTCCGGCAACCAGCCCGGAGACGTCCTCCGCGCCCACTGCCACTTCAGCACCCGCATCGCGTGATGTGCGTCACATTCTTGGGGGGGCGAGCTGCTGACACGTACGCGGAAACAGCATCAGCGCGGGGCCTGCGCCGCCCTATTCGATGAGGGCGAAGGGTGTTCCCTCTCCGCTCGCCTTCGAATCACGTATGGGGCGTGCCCCCGGCAAGACCGAGGCGCGGGAGAGCTCGTTGACGGTTCGCCGGCGTGAGGGGGGCTGCCTCTGCGGTGCGTACCGAGGGGAGGCCGGGAGCGGAGAGCGGTCTCACATTTCGGTTCATGGCGCGGCGGAATACACCCCTCGTCGCCCATGGGCGAATCGAAGTGGGACGCGGAGTGAATTCCCACGGGATGGGGCTCATGGGGCGCCTGAGGCCGCATCAAGCACCGTTGTCCTGCGGCGGGTTGACGGGAACACTGTTCCTCACACGGAGTCATCGCCGGGTTCCCGGAAATCGGTGTTGGCGCGTGGGGAAGGTGAGGTGAAGTCACATGGGTATGAATTTGACGATGACCACTCGTTGTTCGGTCTCCGTGCACTGGCAGCACGTGCGAGTGGTCATCATCGTCATGGTCCTCGTGTTCCTGACAGCAATGGCTCACGAAAACGGTGAAATGACGCTGGTCGACGCGCTGTTGCCGCGCGTCTGAGGGGCGAGCAGGCCCCTCCGGCGAGGGCGGTTGCCGGGAGACCGGTGATCGCCCTTCGCCTTGTCAGGCTAGCGCACAGGGTCCGGCCGATGAAGGGGAGTACGCTCGAATTCTCCACGCCGTTCTTGAAACTGTCCGAAAGGGTCCCCGGCCGGCATCGGGCGGGTGCGAATTGAACACGGCAGCCGGAAAAGGTCGCGGAGTGGCACGTTCCCGCAGTCGGCGTGTCCAGCTGGATCAGCTCACGGAGAGAACACAGCGGAATGCAGTGATTCCGTACTCGTCGGGTGCGGCGATCGCGACTCCCCGGGCTTGGACCCACGCGTGGAATCGGTACGGGTCGTCCGCTGTGCCGATGCACCACACCACCCGCCGGCCGGTCAGTGCCAGCACTCCGAGCGTGGCCAGGGAAAGCTCCAGGCAGGCGGCGCGTCCTGGGTACCACCGGGCTGCCCGGCGCACCGCCGCGAGGGAGAGTGCGGCCTGCTCCGGCGTGGCCTCCCGCCGGCACCAGGTGCGCGCGATCCAACGCACCGTACGGTGAACGGTTCTCAACGGCAGCCGGATCAGCAGCAGGGCGCCGAGGAGTGCGAACAGACTGAGAACCGCGGTCACGGTGCCGCGAAGGGAGCGTTCGCCTTCGTCCCGCAGCGGTTCGGCAGCCATCTGGGCTGCGGCCACAGGCACTTCGGCGACAGGCGGAACCTTGTCCTCCGATGGGGCTGGCCGGGCGGATCCGCGGCCGTCCGGACCTCGGCCCGCGGTGACCGGTGCCGGTTCCGCCGTGGGAGGCGGAGCGTCGGCCGCCGGGGACGGGTGGGTGCGTCGTCCCGCCCCGGGGGGCGTCGGGCCCGGGGCGTGCGCGGTGAGGAGGCCAAGACCGATCAGGTCGTCGGCGAGACGGCGGGCGTCCTCGCGGATCCGGTCGTGCGGCAGGTCCGGGTAACGACCGGCCAGCGTCAGCACCGCGGAGTCGAAGCTCCCGCTGCGGTGCCATTCCTGCCAGAGGGTGCGCGCCACGGAGTTGATCGCGAAGCAGTGGCCGGACCGCACGTCCAGCAGCACGCTGCCACCGTGCGGCGAGGTGCTCTCACGGACGTGCTCGGACACGCTCAGCCGCGTCATGGCCGCTCCTGTCCGCTGTCACCGGCCGTCAGCCACAGGTCCGCGCCGAGCAGGCGGTCGAGCGCTGGAAAGGGTGCGGGCAGACCCGCGATCGCCCGTTCGACCGAGGCGATCACCCGCGCGGGCTCGATGATCCCGAGTTCGGCCAGCGGGGACCGGAGGAGTCGTGCTCTGATCTGTGGCGCCGAGCGGCGGGCGCCGCGGTAGTTCTCGGCCGCGTAGTCGCCCTTGGTTCTGCGCTGCAGTACGGGGGCGGGAACCAGGCCGGCCAAAGCGGCCGCCAGCAGCGGCTTGGCGGTGAAAGGGTCGATCCGGTGCGCCAACGGGAGGCGGGTGCAGACCCGTACGACCTCGCTGTCCAGGAAGGGAGCGTGCGGCCAGATGCCGAACGCGCGGGCTGTGGAGGTGAACTGGGCCTGTACGGCGGCGGAGGTGCGCAGTTCGCACAGGACTGCCCGGGTGCCCGGCGTCGCGGGCGCCGAAGCGGATGGCGGACCGATCGACGAGGCGCGCTCCTTGGCCAGTTCGGCCAGGTGCCGGCGTGCTCCGGTGGTCAGCCAGGCCGTCTCCGGTCCCGGGTCCGGCCACCAGGCGACCGCGTCCGCCCACTGCGGCGGGTGGTCCAGGGGTTCGTCGAGACGGGAGGCGAGTCTGCTCATCGCTTGGTGCAAGGGTGTGCGAGCAAGGCGTCTGGCCCGCAGGACGACTTCTGCCGGGGAGAGTTGACGCATGCGGGCCAGCGCGCGCCCCTCGCTCAGGAGCCGGCGCAGTCCGGCTGTGGCCGCGATGTCACCGAGGTAGGAGGGGGGCGCGGCCAGCAGTGCGTCGCCGCCCTCGCCGGTCAGGTGAATGCTCGGGCCGCCGCGCGCGATGTGGTCCAGCCGCAGCCGTTGTCGGGCGCCGATGACTGCCGCCGGGTCGGGCTGGTCCGCAGAGCCGTGCTCGGGCAGGCCGCTGTAGGGCAGGGAGTCCTCACTGCCACGGGTCACGGCGAGCCGGATGGACGGAGCCTGCTCGGCGTGGGCCAGGGCGTGGGCGAGGTCGCCGGCGGGTGCGTCGGGGTAGTGGTAGACGAACGCGTCCAGGGGCGGCCGGCCGGTGGTGCGGGCGGCCAGGAAGGCGAGGGAGGTGGAGTCCAGGCCGCCGCTGAAGTCCGAGGTGATGCGTGGGGCACTGTCGGTACGCAGGGCGACGGCGCCTGAGAGGGCCGACCGCAACTGGTCTGCGCTGTCCTCGAACCGCGTGCCGGGGTCGGGGGCGACTTCCTCGTACGTCCAGCGGGTGCAGCGGCCGGAAGGAGCGACTTGCAGGGCCTGGCCGCCACCGAGCCGGCGGATTGCGTCGTACGCCGTGCGTCCTTCCGTGAGTTCGGGCACTGCGGGACAGACGAGGTGCGCGGCGAGCACAGCCGTGTCGGGCCGGGTGGCCGTCCCCGACAGGGCCGCCGCGGTCCTCGCCCGGGTGGAGAGGACCGTGTGGTGGCCGTGGCGCCCGTAGTAGAGAGGAAACTGGCCCGCCGGGTCGGCGTACGCAGTGAGGTGACCGTGGTCCCGGACCACGAGGAGCAGGTACGCGCCGGGCCATCGGGTCAGGCGTTCCCAGCGGCCGTCCTGCACGGCCCGTCGCAGGTCGTGACGCATCGTCACTTCGCTTGCGAGGCACTGGCCGATGGCGGCCACCCGGGCATGTGCGCACTGCACGGTGCGGACCTCGCCCGGATGCCAGGGCCCCCAGGACCAGAGCAGGGGTTCGCCCGGCCACAGCAGGGTGGCTCCACGCGGCGCCGGAGCAGGTGCCGGCGACAGCAGTCCCGCGATGGTGGGCCCGTCGGGAGGGGGAAGGACCGGAGACGGGCGACGCGGGTCCGTGGCTGCGGCGGGGACCGCGGGTCGGGGCATGACAACTGTCCGGAATATCAGTAGTAGTACTGGGCGTTGGCATCGGCGCGCCCGCTGGGGGAACTGCCCAGTGTCACCTCACGCACATGACCCAGGTCGACCAGCGTCGGCGGTTCGTAGGCGGCCGGTTCCTCGGGGGACGGCACGGCCCCGCCCTTCACCGCTTGTCGCGAATATCCGAAATTCTCGCACGGGAATACGGAAATGGGCTCGTAGGCCATGAGACCGCCTCGGGTCAGGGGCATCAGCTGCCCCGGAAAAGATCGGAACGGGAAAGACGCGTGCACCGGCTGTTCCGGCGCCGTCGGGGCCAAAGTGTAGCGATTCCCCAGCCGCACCGGATGCCGAACCGGCCCGCGATCATCGGTGCTCGGACCTCGCGGCTACCGCCCCTGTTTCCTGGCGAAAGAAGAGCTTCCGGTCCCGCCACGGGCCCACCGGCCAAGGCTCGATTCATTCGGTCGACAGCGCTCACTCATCTGAACGCGCGCGGCGGTGACATCGCATCCGCCCCTGCATTTCGAAGGAGAGAGGGACTTGCGCGGCACGTTGTCCATCGAGCATCTCCACAAGTGCTTCTGGCGGGGCGCAGCACACGTCCGGCAGCAGGGTGTCTAGGTGTGGTTGGCCGCGTGCTCCATGCCTCGAAGTCCCAGGACCAGAGCGCCCTGAGCTTCGGCCCGGGTGTCCAGTTCACTGAGGTCGAGGACGAACTCGGAGTCCTCGGCGACCGCGCCGGGCAGCGCGAAACAACGCAAAGACTCCTTGCAGCCCGCCAACAGCAGAGGACTCTGGGCGAGCTGCCCGCCGAGGACGACGAGATCGGGGTTCAGCAGGTTGCACAGCTGGGCCAGGGACTGCCCCAGGCGCCGGCCGGCGTCGTGGATCACCCGCATACAGACCGCGTCCTGTGCCTCGGCGGCCCTGATGACCTGTTCGAGCGTCTCCGGCGCGGGCACACTGTTACGGGCGCGAGCGGCACGGACCTGCGCGATCAGCGCGTCTGCGCCGATCACCGTCTCCAGGCAGCCGCGTCCGCCGCACTGGCAGACCGCGCCGTGCGGGTCCACGGTGAGGTGGCCCAGCTCCCCCGCCATGCCGCCATGGCCCCGCAGCACGTTGTTGTGCACGATGATGCCGGCGCCGATACCCGTCGACGCCTTCACGTAGACCACCGTCTCGGCGTGTTCCCGGGTGCCGTAGGTCTGCTCGGCCAGCGCGCCGAGGTTGGCGTCGTTGTCGATGAAGGCGTGCACGCCCAGCCAGGTGCCCAGGTCGTTCGCCGGGTCGTCGCCCGCCCGCCAGGGCGGCAGGATCGGCGGGGTGAAGCCGCCGGTGCGCGGATTGATCATCCGGGGTACGGCGATGCCGAGGGAGAACACGTCGGAGCGGCACCGCCCCGTACCCTCGATCGCCTCATCGATCATCTCCTTGACCTCGGGCAGAGCCCGGGACCAACTCCTGCTGACGCCCTCCGACCTGCCCCGCGAGGTCACCTGGTCGAATTCCTTGTCGAGTCTGCGGGCGACCACGGTCATGTGGTTGAACCCGAGGTGCACGCCCACGCCGACATCGTTGACGGCTGAGAGGCAGACCTTGCCGCGCTCCTTGGTGGTGGGCACGAGGCCGGCCTCCGCGAGTTCGCGGACCGCCGCCGACACGGTGGCCTGCGAGAGCAGGGTGCGGTGCGCGATGTCGGCCTGCGTACCGGACTTGATCGCCACGGCGAGAAGGACCTTCCGGCGGTTGGCCGCCCGCGTGGGGCCGGCCGCAGGCAACCGGCCCAGGAGATCGTCCGCGTTCGCCATTGTTCCCCCACCCGGGTGCGCGCATCTCGATTTTTTGGATCGAAGAGAAAATGCTACCAGGAGGGCCTTCAACTTGAACCGGCTTCGGCTTCGAATAAGTGAGTGGCAAGGGTGTGGCCGGTGGGGTTTCCACGTGTCCTGAAGTACGTCGATGATCTATTCGGCGATCCACAATTGGCTGAAACTGTCCGGAGAAGTCGATGGCTCAGCTGATTTCGATCACGATGTTCATCCATTGATCGAGTGAGCGGTTTCCCGCGGTGGTTCGCGTGAATAGCAGGCAGTGCAGGCAGGGCCGACAAGACAAGGGTGAGCAGGAAGATGCCGTCATGCGCTTTCCTCGTGCCTCCGACTCCGAACTCCTCGACGTCATCGATCGCTACGTCTCGCCCGCGACCAACGGCACCGGGCGCTACCTCACCTCCTCCACGCCAACTTCAGCCGTGACGCCCCGGTGGAATGACGCCCAGTGCCCACCCGTTCCGCCGCGCCGGTTCATCGCTGAGCTGTGCGTACCGGCGGACCCGTCCAGGTAGACCTCACAAGATCAGCGGCAGGGCACCGTCCCTCCGTGCGCGGCTTCGTGCGATCACGCCCCGGCAGGCACACGGTCTGCCCGACGGATGACGCCACGCACGCCGACAGCGAGCGCCCAGACCAGGAGAGGGAAAGCAGCGACCCGTTCCATGCCTCCCATGCCGAGACCGAGATAGTGGTGGGAGAGGAACAGCCCGAAGGCCGTGATCGCTGTGACTCCCCACATGCTCGTGCCCCACCGCACAGGGGTCGGTATGCGTTCTGCCAGGCCCAAGCCCGCCAGGACGAGACTGACGTTGCCCGCCGCCATGATGAGGAGAGCGCCCAGGACATGCTGGTTCTCATCGACGTCCGCAGGGGCCAGCCCGGCGAGCACGAAACCCGTACCGGCACCGGCCAGAAGCAGGCGGGCCATGGTGGCGGCCCGGCGTCTGCGCCAGAGGTCACCACCAATCAGGGCGACGCCGACAACGAGCAGCACTCCCAGGACGATGAATGAACCGTTCATCAGGCCATGCTCGGGAGAACAGACGTACCGCGGCTCAGGCTCCGGCTGCAAAGCGCAGTGAACGTTGCCCAAATCGCTGATGTTGTTCCGTGCCCAGCTGTACGGTCTGGCCCAAGCCGACTCGGCGATCCCGTGGATGACGAAGAACTGCACTACGCCCACGATCCATGCCCCGTACCCGATCCGGACTCCCACCCGTCCACCTTCCGTCACGTGCATCCCGTGCGGACAGCCGATCATGCGGTGCCGGGCCCAGGCACTCCGACCAGCCCCCTGGATCAGGTGGGGCAGACCCCCTGCGCGAGCACACAGGAGTTCGCGGCACGAGACCGCGTGGACACCGGACCGTCAGCGCCGGTGGTCACCGCGAGCGCTGCGCACGCTTTGCGCTCGGGGCATGGATCGTGTCGAGGTTCGACGCGTCCCGGCGTCCGAGCCGGCTGGTCGCGGCAGCGCTGCTTCCGCCCTCGTCCGGCTGTGCCTGAGCACCAGTGAGGGGCATCCGTCCGAGACGGGCAGGACCGTGCGTACGGGCAGGGGCGACGCCGGTGCGTTTCGGCCGGAACCAACTCACCAGCGTGCAGCGACGGGCGACGGGCGACGGGTCCAAGGCTGGTCGAGCCGGATCGGTTCTGTCGCTGCACGGGTCGGTGGCCGAGGCGGCGGGCGACGGGGCTGGTCGAGCCGGATCGGTTCTGTCGCTGCACGGGTCGGTGGCCGAGGCGGCGGGGCAGAGCTAGGACGGCCGCTCCCGCGGTGGGTGCGGGAGCGGCCGGTGGGTCACCAGCAGCGGGAGCTGACGTTGCCCACCTCGTTGCCCTTGAGCAGGCCGCCCCAGATCCACCGTTCGTCCGCGAGGTACACCCACTTGTTGTGGGTGTATCCGTTGGCGGTGACCGTGCCGCCCTCCGTCCAGCACACGGCGGTGAGGTTCTGGTTCGCCGCGACGGTGTAGGCGATGCGGTAGCCCGTCGACGGCCCGATCCGCACATTGCCCTGGACCCAGGTGGTGACCGTCTGGAACGCGGCGCTCGCGCTCAACCGGTCGGCCCGCGGGGCTTCCGCCGCGGAGGCCGGAGCCGCCATGCCGGCCGCGGCCATCACGCCCACCGCCGCCGCAGTCATCATCTTGGTCAGCGGGCGTGAACTCGTCCTGCGCATCTTCTGATTCCCCCTGATGGGTTTCCGGGAAGCCCTGGAACGGGCGGTGATTTTGGTGCGGACAGCATCGCCCGCGGTCGGACGTGGTGCAAGCCTCTCGGGAAGCTGAAAGCCTCCTCGCGGACCGTCCTCCGCGGCGACTGGAACACGACGTCCGGGGAACCACAGCGGGCTTGCGCTCGGTGTGGTGTGCGCCGGGCCCTCCAGGAACGAGACATGGCAGGATCCGCTCGCCGACGCGCTTCCTGATGGTCCGTCTGCGAGTTGACGGCAGGTCAGATGTGGTCGAGGCCGGCCGGTCACCACTTGTCGGTGCACCACTTGTTCGTCTCCGGCCCCCGGTAGCAGGCACGCATCACGAAGCTACTGGCCGACCTGGTCTGGACACCTTCGGTGAACACGCTCACCGTTGTGCTGAAGAAGGATCGGGTGACCCAGTTCGCGCCGCTGTCGGCACTGGTCTCCAGCCAGATGGCACCCTGCCGGTCCGTCGGGAAGTTGTCCAACTTGGCCCAGCCGTACTGGGAACCGGCGTAGCTGCCATAGCGCAGCTGAACCTGGAACCCGCCGATCGACGTCCACTCGGCGGTCCTCTTGTCCGCGATCGACAGCACCTGATCGCGGTTGATCTTCTCCGGCGCGGCGCTGGCCGGCCCGACGGACGTGGTCATCAGCGTGCCCACTGCCAGGGAAGTGAGCAGCAACAGACGAAGTGACTTCACCATGGAACCTCCAAGAGGTCGGTCATTGACGGCTGGGCCCTCGCGGCCACGCTCAGCAGACGGCGCCGAGGGCGGTGCAGTCGGGGAACGCGGGCAGGACGTGCTGCGTCTCCGCGGCGAGGGTGCGCGGAAGCGCGTGTCGGACCCTGTACGGCGCAGGCGGCGAGGCCGGAACGAGCAGCGCTGACACGGTCTGCGCCTTCCCTCCTGCCCCGAGCGGCTGCCGCGAGGACATACGAGAGCCTGTCAGCGACCCATGACCGCCCCGTGCGTTGGAAGTGACCGGACCATGACAGTTCTGAGCGGCGCCCGTCACCTTGGGTCCACAGCAGACGTGTTGAGTCCACAGCAGGCGGCGTGCCGACGGACACGGGCCGTCTCCCTGCACAGCACAGCACAGCAGGTGATCGAATCGCATGCCGAACCGAGCGTCGAGCCCGTGCACCCGGCGGGTGGTGCGTACCGAGGGAGGACGGCGCGGGAGCGGGTTCGGTACGCATCCGAGCGGGGCCGTAGCGGCCCTTCCGGGAACCGACCACAGCCGGCGCTCTCGCCCGTGCGCGGTGCCGGTCGCCCCCTCCGGCATCGTCGCGGACTGCGCGGCGTCTCCGTCGGCCCGGTCCGGCGGCTGACGTCATGAATCCGTAAGCGCACCCCGCCTCCCCGGCCGGACCTGAGGATCTACAGTCGCCCTCATCCCCAGCACACAGGAGACCTCCATGCGCGCCCGCACCGTCCTCCCGGCAGCCCTCGCCGCCGCACTGATCACCCTCACTGCATGCGGTGCCGACAGTGGCGCCGGGGACGCGGCGGCAGGCACCTCGCCCTCGAACGCCTCGTCCCCGGCACAGCCAACCGCCTCCCCCGGCACCGGCGACACCACCGCCGAACCCGCGGTGCCACAGGCGCTTCGGTTCACCGCCACCACGGTGGACGGCACGCCCTTCAACGCCGAGACACTGGCGGGCAAACCGACCGTGCTGTGGTTCTGGGCGCCCTGGTGCCCCAAGTGCAAGGCCCAGGCCGCCGAGACCGCGAAGGTCGCAGCCGACCACGCGGGCAAGGCCCATGTCGTCGGTGTGGCGGGGCTGGACAAGAACACGGCCATGAAGGACTTCGTCGCCGACACGGGGACCGACGGGTTCCCCCAGCTTTCCGACGAGACGGGTGAGCTCTGGAAGCGGTTCGAGGTCACCGAGCAGAGCCGCTACGTCATCCTCGACAAGGACGGCAAGACCGTCTACGAAGGGGTTCTGCCCGGAGGCAAAGGGCTGGCCGAGAAGGTCGCCGGACTGACCGGCTGAGCCACGATGTCCGACCTGCCCCTCGCCCTCGCACTCACCGCGGGCATCCTCGCCGCCGTCAACCCGTGCGGCTTCGCCCTGCTCCCCGCCTACCTCTCCCTCCTGGTCCTCGGCGACGACAGCCCCACCCGCGCCGTCGCCGTCGGCCGCGCCCTGACCGCGACCGTCTCGATCACCGTCGGCTTCGCCGCCCTCTTCGGCGTGTTCGGCCTGGCCGTCCAGCCCGTCGCCGGACAGGTCCAGGAACACCTGCCCTGGTTCACCATCACGTTCGGCGTCCTCATGGCCGCGGCCGGGGCATGGCTGCTCGTCGGCCGCCAACTGCCCGCCCTGCTGCCGAAAGTCCGACGGGCCCCCACCGTCACCCGTTCCGTCCCTTCGATGGCCCTGTTCGGCATGGCGTACGCCACCGCGTCCCTGGGCTGCACCATCGCTCCGTTCCTCGCCATCGTCGTCTCCGCGTTCCGCAGCGGTTCCACGGGCCGGGGCCTCATTCTGTTCGCCGCGTACGCGGTGGGCATGGGCCTGATCGTCGGCGTCGCGTCTCTCACCGTCGCCCTCACCCGCAGTACCGCCGTCGGCCACCTGCGCCGCGCCGGCGCGCTCGCACCCCGTATCGGCGGCGGACTCCTGCTCCTCGTCAGCCTGTACGTCGCCTACTACGGCTGGTACGAGATCCGTGTCCAGCGCGACCCCGCCACCACCGATCCCGTCATCGACGGAGCCGGTGCCCTCCAGCGCGCACTCGCGAACACCCTGGACAGTGCCGGGCCCGCCGTGATCGCCGGGCTCCTGGCCGTCCTGCTCCTGGCAGCCTGGATGATCCGTCGCCTGCGAGCGCGCCGCTCCTCCCGCACCCACGCCGGGCCGGCCTCCGCTTCCGGACACGCCGACTGATGTGGCGGTACCCGGTCAGGCCGGCACGAGAGCGTCCGGGCCCGTGGCCGGCGGGCTCGTCCTCGATGCCGCCGGGTTCGTCCCGCTGAGGACCCCCTTCGCGCGGGCCCCGACCGCACGCCGGCGGGCACGGACGACTGTGGAGTCCACGCCCGCCGGTGAGGAGCAAGGCTACGAAGGGCCCCGGTCGGACGCGGGCCAGACGTAGGGCAGATCATCGGGGACGCCCGGGAAGAGCGGGGAATACGTCTCCGGCGCCTTGCGCACCAGCGCCGACCGATGGCTGCGGTGGAAGGCGGCGTCCCCCAGCCAGGGCGGCAGCTCGCCGTCGTCGGCGAGCTGTTCCTGGGGGCGTACGTCGGCGCCGGGACGGTGCCGGGCGAAGTCGGCGAGGAGCGTGGTGGCACAGGTGTCGGCGCGCCCCTGCGCCACCCACACCGCGCACACGTCGAGGCCGTAACGGGCCAGGGCTTCCTCGTAGCCGAGCCACATGCGTACCGCGGGATGATGCCGCCATCCGTAGCCGGGCACGGTCAATCCGCGCAGCACCTGGAGGGCCTCGACCCGCTGCTTGCCCAGACGTGACCGGTCCAGGGCCGCGGCGGATCTGGTGAAGTCGGAGTACGGGAGAAAGGTCTGCACGCAGAATGCCTACCGCGGACGGTCCCGATTTACCCGCGCGTCCCGTCTGCGTCTTTGCTGAGGTGAACGGTACGAGGGCGTCTGAGGCAGGGGGCGGTCGCGTTCGGCCACAGCTCGGGGCTCAGGGCTCGGGCTGCTGGGCCGCACGTCGTCGTGCAGTGTCCGTCGCGGGGCTTCGAGGCCGCTTCAGCCGGATGTGGGCGGGGGCGGGGGCGGGGGCGCCAGCATGTGGACTGCGGGGAGGGCCCTTGACGTGCACTGGAACAATCATCGGTCAGATGCATCCGCGTGCCCGTGCACGCGGACGAGGAATTCCGGAGTCGGTGTGCGGCCGACGGGGCCCCGGGCCGTCTCCCCGGCGGGCGCCGTACCGGGTGCCGACCAGCTTGGAAAGGATGTGACCGATGTCTGCGACCCCCCAGAGCGGTGCTCAGAACGGTGCCGTCGGGAACGGCGCCTTCGACGACCGCGTCATCGAGAAGCTGTACGCCGAGGTGCTGCGCCGCAATCAGGGCGAGAGCGAATTCCACCAGGCGGTGCGCGAGGTCCTGGAGACGCTCGGCCCGGTGCTGCACGCGCGTCCCGAATTCATGGACGCCCGCATCGTGGAGCGCGTCTGCGAGCCCGAACGACAGCTGATCTTCCGTGTCCCGTGGTCCGACGACAAGGGCGGCATCCACGTCAACCGGGGCTTCCGGGTGGAGTTCTCCAGTTCGCTCGGCCCGTACAAGGGCGGACTGCGCTTCCACCCGTCGGTCAATCTCGGCATCGTCAAGTTCCTCGGCTTCGAGCAGATCTTCAAGAACGCCCTGACCGGCATGCCGATCGGCGGCGGCAAGGGCGGTTCCGACTTCGACCCCAAGGGTCGCTCGGACGCCGAGGTCATGCGCTTCTGTCAGTCCTTCATGACCGAGTTGCACCGCCACATCGGCGAGTACACGGATGTGCCGGCCGGTGACATCGGCGTCGGTGGACGCGAGATCGGCTATCTCTTCGGCCAGTACAAGCGGATCACGAACCGTTACGAGTCCGGGGTGCTCACCGGCAAGGGTCTCGGCTGGGGCGGCGCGCAGGCGCGCACCGAGGCCACGGGCTACGGCTGTGTGATGTTCACGGCGGAGATGCTGCGCGCCAGGGGCGAGAGCCTGGAGGGCCGACGGGTCGCCGTGTCCGGATCCGGCAATGTGGCGATCTACGCGATCGAGAAGGCCCAGCAGCTCGGCGCGACCGTCGTGACCTGCTCGGACTCCAGCGGTTACGTCGTCGACGACAAGGGCATCGACCTCGCGCTCCTGAAGGAGATCAAGGAGGCCGGTCGCGGTCGCGTCTCGGAGTACGCGGAACGCCGGGGCGCCCACGCGCAGTTCGTCGCGGGCCGCGGCGTGTGGAACGTGACGTGCGACGTGGCGCTGCCGTGTGCCACGCAGAACGAGCTGGACGAGGACGACGCGCGCACCCTGGTGGCGAACGGCATCCGGGCGGTCGCCGAGGGCGCGAACATGCCGACCACGCCGGGGGCGGTGAAGGTCTTCCAGGAGGCGGGCGTCGCGTTCGCACCCGGTAAGGCGGCGAACGCGGGCGGGGTGGCCACCAGCGCCCTGGAAATGCAGCAGAACGCCTCGCGCGACTCGTGGACCTTCTCCCACACCGAGGAGCGGCTGGAGGAGATCATGCGGCACATCCACGAGGCCTGCTACACCACCGCTGAGCGGTACGGGGTGCCGGGCAACTACGTGGTCGGCGCGAACATCGCCGGCTTCGAACTGGTCGCGGACGCCATGCTGGCGCAGGGACTGATCTGAGCAAACCCTACCTGTCGAGGTCGAGGTCGCGGTCAGGGTCGAGGTAGGGGTCGAGACCGGGCAGGAACGCGTCCCACGCCACAGGCAGGACCGGATGTTCACCCCGCCCGCGCTCGAAGACCTTCAGGTGCAGGTAGTGGTTCGGGCGGCGGGTGGCCGCACCCACGAGGTGCGGCCACCCGCCGGTCGTGCTTACTTGGCCGCCTTACTTGGCCGCGTCGAGTGCCGCCAGGGCCTGCGCCCAGCGGACGTACTTCAACTCGGCCAGGTCTGCCACGGTCTTGACGCCGAACGCCTCCTGCAACAGTTCGCCGTCACGGTCCGAGACGCCCTTCAGCGCCCCGACGGGAGCCGCGAGAATCTCCGGCAGGCTCTTGTCCGCCCATGCCTTGTCCAGCACCTTGCCGAGGTCGATCGATGCCACGAAATCCTCCTGAAAGAAGCGTAATCGGTTGGCTGCACTCGCGTTCTCTACAAGCCTGTAGAAGCATAGAGGGCGGTCACCCGTGCCGACCGCATCCCGCTTGACCCCCCTGGGGAATGTCCGAAACAGGTCTGTGAGAAAGCGAATTGCCCATGTCCGGGCGGACAGCGGCGCCCGCCTGCGACGCCCTCCCCCATGCCACTGGAAGGAGGAGCGCACAGCCCTCACACCGGGCAGGAGCCGCTGACGGAGGATCCGACGAAGGCTTCGCATGCCGCAGCGCGCCGGAGCGTGCACCTCGCGGAGATCCGCCGACGCCCCGCCCTGAGGCACTGCGGCGTCAGGGCGGCGGTCGACGCGGACGGCAGGATGACGCCCCGAGGGGGCGCGGGAGGAACGGCTCCGGTTTCAGCCGTCACGCACCTGGTTTTACCATCCCTTTACTATAAGGTCGGGGACACTGTTTCCAGCAGCTACGTCGGACCGAGCAGAAAAGGAGTGAGCGACCCGTCATGGGCGAGCCTCCCAGTACGAACCGTGCCACCGCCTGCGCACACCATGTGAGCCAGGAAGCGGGGGTGGCACGGTGACCGAAGTCCTTCTGCTGCTCCTGGCCCTCGGCCTCACCCTCGCGTGTGCGCTCTTCGTCGCCGCTGAGTTCTCGCTGACCACCGTCGAGCGCGGTGAGCTGGAGCGAGCCGCCGAGGCGCAGGAACGGGGCGCCGAGAGCGCGCTCCGGGCGGTGCGCCGACTGACGTTCCAGCTGTCCGGTGCCCAGCTCGGCATCACCGTCACCTCACTGGTGATCGGCATGCTCGCCGAGCCGTCGTTCGCGGCCCTGCTGCGCGGTCCGCTCGAAGCGATGGGGCTCGGTGCGGCGGCGTCCTCCGTGGCGACGGTGGTGGGTGTCGCCGTCTCGACGGTGGTGCTGATGGTCGTCGGCGAGCTGGTGCCCAAGAACTGGGCGATCTCGCGTCCGCTGGCCGTCGCCAAGGTGGTGGCCGGACCCCAGCGCGGTTTCACCGCTGCTTTCGGCCCCTTGATCCGTCACCTGAACGGCACCGCGAACCGGTTCGTACGGCGCTTCGGGCTGGAGCCGGCCGAGGAGCTGACCTCCGTACGCACCCCCGACGAGCTGGCCTCGCTGGCCCGGCACTCGGCGGCCGAGGGTGCGATCGAAGCGGATTCCGCAGAGCTGTTCGTGCGCACGCTGCACCTGGGTGAGCTGACCGCCGAGAACGTCATGACCCCACGCGTCGACGTGCGCGCGCTGGAGGCCCACGCCACGGCGGCCGACGCGGCGAATCTGACGTACGCCACCGGACTCTCCCGTTTCCCCGTCTACCGTGACAGCCTCGACGAGGTCATCGGCACCGTCCACATCCGCGACGTGCTCGCCCTCGACCCCGGCAGGCGTCCGGTGACGCCGATCACCGAGCTGACGACCCCGCCGCTGCTGGTGCCCGACTCCCTGCCCGCCGACCGGCTCCTGGAGCGGATGCGCGCGCACCGCACGATGGCGGTGGTCGTCGACGAGTACGGCGGCACCGCCGGCGTGGCGACCGTGGAGGACATCGTCGAGGAAGTCGTCGGCGAGGTCCGTGACGAGCACGACCCGGCGCGTACTCCTGATCTGCTGCCTGCTCCGCCCACCGCGGACGGCCGGGCCGGCTGGGAGGCCGACGGCGGCGTGCGGATCGACGAACTCGCCCGGATAGGTCTGATCGCCCCCGACGGGCCGTACGAGACGGTGGCCGGGCTGATCGCCACCCACCTCGCGCGCATTCCCGCCGAGGGCGACACGGTCGTGGTCGGCGGCTGGCAGCTGGACGTCCTCGACGTCGCGCACCACCGGGCGGACCGCGTGCACATCACCGAGCCCGAACCCGCGGCCGCCTCGCAGCAGGGTGCTCAGGAGATGGCCCGATGACCGCGCTCCAGCTGGCCGTCGGCGCGCTGATGATCCTGGTCAACGCCTTCTTCGTCGGCGCCGAATTCTCTTTGATCTCCGTCCGCCGCAGCCAGATCGAGACACAGGCCCGCGCGGGCCACCGGCGTGCCCGCTCGACCCTGTGGGGGCTGGAGCACCTCTCGGCGATGATGGCAACGGCCCAGCTCGGCATCACCGCCTCCTCGCTGGTGCTGGGCGCCGTCGCCGAACCGGCCATCGCCCGTCTGCTGGAGCCGGGCTTCGAAGCAATCCACGTCCCGCACGGCCTGGTGCACCCGGTCGCGTTCGTGATCGCGCTGACCGTCGCGACCTATCTGCACATGCTGATCGGCGAGATGGTGCCCAAGAACATCGCGCTCGCCGCCCCGGTGAGGACCGCGCTGCTGCTCGGCCCGCCGCTGGTCGCGCTCACCCGTGCGCTGCGTCCGGTGATCTTCTCCGTCAACGCCTTCGCCAACGCCCTGCTGACGCTGCTGAAGGTCGAACCGAAGGACGAGGTCGCGTCCGTGTTCACCGACGACGAGCTCGCCCGTATGGTGCGCGACGCCAGCGACGCCGGTCTCCTCTCACCGGCGGACAGCGAGCGGCTGCGCGACGCCCTGGAGCTGGGGAGGCGGCCGGTCGGCGAGATCTTCGTCCCCGCGGCCGACATGACCACCGTCGACCACACCGTCACCCCGGCCCGCCTGGAGCGCGTCGCCGCGGCGGCCGGGTTCTCCCGCTTCCCGGTCACCGGTCCCACCGGAGCCGTCCTGGGCTACCTCCACATCAAGGACACCCTCGGCGTCGTCGACCGCGACCGGCCCTTCCCCCGCGCGGCCCTGCACGCGGTGACCCGCGTGCGGATCGACACCCCGTTGGACGACACCCTCGCCGCGCTGCGCGCCGCCGGCAGCCACCTCGCAGCGGTCACCGGCGACGCAGGCACGGTCCTCGGCTTCGTCACCATGGAAGACGTACTGGAAGAACTGGTCGGCCCGGCCGCCTGACGGCACGCGCGACCCACCGCCTCCACGGATACTCGGGCTCAGGACCTTCGGTCCCGGCAGACCCGTCGTCCTCGTCATCACCCCTCCCCACCCCTATGAAGGAGCACGTCTTGTCCGCCAGTCCGACGGACCACGACGGTCCGCGACGCAGTCCCCGGATCGTCCGATGAACGCCGTACTCGGCCTGCTGGCCGTCCTCGTCCTGACCGCCGGCACCGGCTACTTCGTCGCGCAGGAATTCGCCTACGTCGCCGCCGACCGGCTGGCACTCGCCCGTGAGGCCGAAGCGGGCGACAAACGCGCCGCACGCGCCGTGCAGGTGCTGGAGCGGCTTTCGTTCATGCTCTCGGGCGCCCAGCTGGGCATCACCGTCACCGGCCTGGTCGTGGGCTTCCTCGCCGAACCGTCCGTCTCCGCCCTGCTGCGGCCCGCGCTCAGCGGCACCGGCCTCCCCGACGGCGCGGTCTCCGCGATCTCGGTGACGCTCGCCTTCGTGATGGCCACCGTCGTGCAGATGGTGCTGGGCGAGCTGGCCCCCAAGAACCTCGCCCTCGCCGTTCCCGAGCGGCTCGCCAAGTCGCTGTCGGCCTCGACCCTGGCGTATCTCAAGGTCGTCGGACCGGTGGTCCACCTCTTCGACGCCACCGCCAACAAGCTGCTGCGCAAGGTCGGCATCGAGCCGGTCGAAGAACTGCACCACGGCGCGACCCTGGAGGAGCTCAGCCATCTGATCGGCGAGTCCCACGAACAGGGACAGCTCCCCCGCGCGAACGCCGAGCTCCTCGACCACGCCCTGGAGTTCTCCGAGCGCACCCTGGACGAAGTCATGGTGCCGAGCGTCGACGTCGCCTACGTACGCGCCGACGCACCCGCCACCGAGGTCGTGCAGCTGATCGCCAAGCACGGCCACTCCACCTACCCGGTCACCGGACAGCGCTACGACGACATCAAGGGCGTCATCGGCGTCCGCGAACTGATGCGGCTGCCGGCCCCCGCCTGCGAGGGCGCCACCGCCGGCGAGCTGGCCCGGCGCCCGCTCCTGCTGCCCGACACGCTGCCCCTGCCCCGCGCCGTGGAGCAGATGCGCGAGCACCAGCAGGAATTCGCGGTCGTCCTCGACGAACACGGCGGCTTCGCCGGGATCGTCACCTTCGAGGACATCGCCGAGGAACTGGTCGGTGAGATCACCGACGAGTCCGACCAGGTGATCGAGATCGCGGCCCCCGACGGAACCGGATGGCTGGTCGACGCCGGCCGTCGCCTCGACGAGATCGCCGAAGCCACCGGCATCGAACTTCCCGAGGACGAGGACTACGACACCGCCGCCGGCCTGATCGTGGACCGGCTCGGCCGCTTCCCCGCCATCGGCGACCGCCTCACCGTCGCCGCCGTCCTCATCGAGGTCCGCACCCTCGACCGCCACGTCCCCGACCGCATCCGACTGGAGCGCCTCCCGGACACCACCCACCCCGACGCGGACCCGCCGACCGCCGTGCACGACGAGGAGCCGACCCGATGAGCTTCCCCCTGGCCCTCGCCCTCACCCTCCTCCTGCTCATCGGCAGCGGCTTCTTCGTCGCCGCCGAGTTCGCCCTGGTGGCCGCCAAGCGCCACCGCATGGAACGCGCCGCAGCCCAGGGACAGCGCGGCGCCAAATCGGCTCTCGCCGGAATGCGCGAACTGTCCCTGATGCTCGCGGGCGCCCAGCTCGGCATCACCATCTGCACCCTGGGCCTCGGATCGATCTCCAAACCCGCCATCTCCCACGAACTGGACCCGCTCCTGGAAAGGCTCGGCCTGCCCAGCGGGCTGAGCTACGGCATCGCCTTCGCCATCGCCATGATCGTGGTGGTCTTCCTGCACATGGTCCTCGGCGAGATGGCCCCCAAGTCCTGGGCCATCGCCCACCCCGAACGCTCCGCCATGCTCCTCACCCCGCCCTTCCGCGCCCTCATCCGTCTCGTACGGCCGCTCATCTGGGTACTCAACAAGGTCAGCAACGCCCTCGTGCGGCTGTGCCGCGTCACCCCCCGCGACGAACTCACCTCCGTCCACAACCGCGAACAGCTCACCCACCTGGTCGCCGAGTCCGAGCGCCTCGGACTGATCAGCAAGACCGACTCCGGCCTGATCACCCGCTCCCTGAGCGAACCCCAGACCCCGGTCGCGCAGCTCCAGGTACCCGCCGCACAGATCAGCTACGTCGACGCGACCGCGACCACCGACACGATCCTTGCCGCTGCGACAGCGGCCGACCACACCCGCCTGCTGGTACGCGACGGCGACACCATCCTCGGATCGGTACACGCCCGCGACGCGCTGGTCGCCCGCGCCCAGGGCCGGACCCCCACGGCCCGCGAACTCGCCCGCCCCGTCCCGGACCTGGCCCCGCACCACACCGTCGCCCACGCCGTCGAGCAACTGCAGCACCGCAGGGCCTCACTCGCCGTCATCCGCGACGCCGACGGCCGGCTGACGGGCCTGGTCAGCCTCGACGACCTCATCATCCGACTCATGGGAGCGCCGGCCGCCTGACAGCGAGCCGGTCACCCGCCCCGGCGGGCCGGCGACCCGACCAGCGACGCCGGGGCGGCCACGGCTCGCCGGGAGTGGACCAGCCGCCTCGGACTCGGTACGACGAGCCGGCCGACGTCGCCGACCGGTATTCCGCCACCGGACCCCTCGCCGCGCGGACGGAGGCCCGCCGGAAGCGGGACCTGCTGCCCGGCGGGCCGCGTTCCCCACAGGACGGCGTCCGGTGGCACACCGGCCCCCACCGCTGCTCGCGGTGGGGGCCGGCGGCACGAGCTCCGAACCCGACCTCATCTTCGGTGCGCAGAGACGTGACCGGCAGAGACGTGACCGTGGGTGCGGGAGTCGGGCACAGCCGGCAGCGCGATGCCGGGCTGCGACGTGGGCGGTCCTGCCGTACGACGTGCCTCGGCAACCCGGCCCCTGGGCGGGCGGTCCGACAAGTGCCGTGCCCCCTCGTCCCGTTCACGTCGGCACGGCACAACGACGGTGGTGTCGTCCGAGAGCGTCCGGACTGTCGGCGCCGAGCTGCACGTGATCCAGACGGTCGGCGCCCGGCTGCGCGCGATCCAGACGGTCGGCGCCCGGCTGCGCGCGATCCAGACGGTCGGCGCCCGGCTGCGCGTGGGTGGGCCGTCGTCGAGGCACACGGCGCGTGTCCTCACGGTGCTTGCGGGTCGGGGGTGCCGTCGTGCTCGGTCGGGTGGGCGTCGGTCCGGGGACGGTGGTCGGTGCCGAGGCCGGCGGTGATGGTCAGGATGGACGCCTGCCCCGTCATGTCGACCGCGTGCCAGACCCCGGCCGGGTTGACCGTCGCCTCCCCCGGCCCGAGCACCACACGGTCGGGCCCCTCGTCCATGACGCGTGTGACGGTCACCGACCCGTTGAGGCAGACGACCAGTTCGTCGCCGGCGGGGTGGCGCTCCCAGTGGTCGCCCGGGCCTTCGCCGTCGAAGATGGTCACCATTCGGCCTTCGGCACCGTCCGCCGCGACCGCGGCACTGTACGCCCGCAGCACCTCCGGGTCCCAGGCGAAGCCCTCCACGGGTTTCGCTCTCGATCCCAGCCCGAGGTGGACGGGGGTGGTCCGCAGGTCGATGGCATCGCGTTCGTCGTTGAGGAGTCTCATGCCGACGATCGTCACAGGGCGGCCAGGGGGCGGTCTTGAAAGAAAGGGAACGCAAGCCGACGCGACGGGCCGCCGGCCGGCGTCTACCCGGTTTCGAGGAGGACTTCGCCACGACGCCAGACCGTCGGCGGTCGGCCCGTGAACGCGCGCCACTCCCGTACGAGATGGGCCTGATCGGCGTAGCCGGAGGCGGTCGCCACGTCGGCCCACGGGAGCGGGGCGCGCGCCGTCGCCAGTTCGTGCGCGTACTCGAAGCGCAGAACCCGGGCGAAGGTCTTCGGCGACAGGCCCACCTCGCCGCGAAACCGCTCGGCGAGGTACCGACGGCTCCAGCCCAGTTCGGCGGCGACCGCCCCCACCTGGACGCGACCCCGCGCGGCGACGAGGCGTCGCCATGCCTCGGCCACCTCGGGGCGCGTTCCGGGCGCGCGGTCGTTGCCGGCACCGCGGCCGACGGCTCGCAGGAGCAACTCGTCCAGCACGGCGAACCGCGCGGTCCATGTCGTCGCCGCCCGGAGCCGGTCGGTCAGCTCGACGCCGAGGGTGCCGAGCAGCTCGTCGAGAGGGATCAGCCGGTGGGCGAGCGCGGCGGCGGGCACACCGTAGACGGCTCGGGCCCCGAGCGGTGTCAGGGACACCTGCACGCCGTGCAGGCGTCCGTCGTGATGGATCGCGACGGACCGGCACATCAGGCCGCCGGTCACGCTGTCGAACCGGGCGACCGGTGACCCGTCGTCGACGGACGCCGCCACCTCCAGAGGGTCGGAAAGGCTGATCACCGCCGTGAGCGAGCGGCCCGGCGGACCGCAGTGCACCCCGGCCGGGAACCCTCGAAGATCGAAACCGGCATACGCGTCGACGTACCGCCGCAGGGCGGGCGTCGGACGCGCGCTGAGTCCGGTGGCCGCATGGTCTTCCACCCTCCTCACTGTACGGCCGGAGAGCAGGCACCGCCCGAGACTTGCGCTGGACCGTAGACGACCGGTCAAGTCCGGCCGAGTGGCGTCCTGTTGGCATGCGACGGCCGCCCGGCAGCCGCCAGAAGGGCGCGCCTGCACGGCGGAGGGATCGCAGGGGCGGAGGAAGGCGTGGGCTCCGCCCTGCGATCCGGGGCACCGGCGGGCGAGGTGGTGGCGGGCACCCGTGAGGCGGCAGGTCACGGCGGAACCAGGACCGAGGTGAGGGGGTGGCGGACAAGACTCGTGTCATCGACGCCGTGGCCGAGGGAGGCGGCGTGGGTGTCGTGCGCGGCGAGGGCCCGGAGGCCGGTCGCGGTCGTGCCCGCCAGGACACGGAAGTCCCGCGCCAGATGGGCCTGGTCGTGGTAGCCGCAGGCGGCGGCCGTCCCGGCCCCGGTCGCGCCGGGCTCCAGCAGCCCTGTCAGAGCCCTCTGGAAACGGAGGACGCGGGCGGCGCTCTTGGGGGCGAGCCCGATCTGCTCCGCGAACAGGACCTCCAGGCGCCGCCGGCTTCTTCCGGTCTCCTCGGCCAGCCGTCCGACCGGCAGCGTGCCGTGGCTGGCCCGTAACAGGTTCCACGCCTGGACCACCACGGGCGAGGGCCAGCAGCGGGTGCCGGCGAGCCGGGTGGACAGGGCTTCGTCGAGTACGGTCCAGCGGGCCCCCCAGCCGGAGGCGCGGGCGAGCCGCTCGGTGAGGGCAGAGCCCCAGTGGCGTCCCAGTACGTCCGCCGGGTGGACCATGCCCTCGGCGAGGTGACGGAGCGGCAGGCCCAGGAGCGCGTAGGCGCCCAGGGGTGTCAGCTCCACCTGTACGCCGTGGCCGGTGCCGCCGACGCGGCTGGTCACCGGGCGCGTCTGCGGCCCCAGCAGCACCATGTCCCAGTCGCTGCCCGCACCCCGCTCCCGCTCGCGGACCGAGGCGAGGTGGAGCGGGACTCCCCACGTCAGGCACAGCGTGACGGTGGCCGAGGGAAGGTTGATCCGCCGCACGTCAGGTGCCGCACTCATGCGGTATCCGGTGTAGCTGACCACATGGTCGCGCAGCCGGGCCGCGGGCCGGTGGCGCACCCGGCGGCGCTCGGGGCCCAGCCGGTTGGGTGCTGACTCGCGGGCCACAGCTGACCGCCCCTCTCGACCCGTGCGACGGGGAGGGCGGGGACCGGCGGGGTGCGCGTTCGTACAAGCCGCGGTCCCGGCCGTGGCTCCAGTGTGGTGGTGTGCACAACGGGCCGTGAAGCCAGGAACGCGCCATTCGGGGGAGGGCGCGACCCGGGAGTCCCCGTCCGCACCAAGGCACGTCCGGGCCAGCACGTCGCACTGTACGTGTCGTCCGTGCACCGAACGCACGTCGTCGCCGGTGTCCTGCCGACCGCGACGGATCCCCTCTCCCCCTCCTCATCCACGTCATCCACGAACCGAAGGAGCACCCATGCGTTTCCGTACGGCTGTCGCAGGACTGGGAGTCGGAGCGGCACTGGCGTTGGGCGGCGTCTCGGCGCCCGCCCAGGCCGCCCCTGACGAGAACGGAGCGTCCTCGGCGCTCGGGCCCGACTGCTCCACGGGCGAAAACCTCACCAACGGGTGGGGCAAGTGCACCACGCCCGGGAACTACAAGTGGCGCGTCAACGTCCGGTGCACGCTGGGGGGTTCAGGGTCGAGCAGCATCGTGACCGGGGCGACGCGGACCAACGCGTACTGCAACTGGGGCTACGTGGAGCGCGCGTCCATCGAGCACTTCCGGTGATCCGTGCATCCACGGTGTTCCGCCGTGGATGCCGACGTCGCGTGCCCGCGATGCGACCGCGCTGACCCGTCGTCCCCCGGAACGGCCCGCCACCGGCGACGTTCCGGGGGACGTCGCTCCGCGTGATCGTGCTGGTCGGGCGGCGACGTGTGCCGCCAGGCGCTCGGCCGGGGTGTCCCGGCCGGGCGCCTCACGTGGACGGCCGTCCAGTCAGCCGTGGGCACTCCCCGCTGTCCGACCCGACGTCACAGGGCGGGTCGATGCGCGAGGCGCCCTGATCGAGACGGCGACGTAACGGCGGAAGGCGCAGCCGACGGCGACGCGGGGAGCGATGCCCTCGGCTGCGGCGGAGGAGTCCTCGCGGCTGATGCCGTACCGAGCAGGTCGGTCGACAGGAGTCCGGGACGTGGTCAGCGACAGTCGTGCTGCCAGACGCCCGGGATCAGGTCACGAAAGCGGTCGACAGCTGCCGCTGTCCGGCCGCGGACCAGAACGGCCGCACCGTCGTCATCGCGCACCAGGACGTCATGGCCCAGGAACCACCGGCTCGTTTCCGTGCGTACGGGCCTGAAGACCGGCCCACCACCGCACCCGCGCACAGCCAACCCCCACCCCCCTGCGTACGGGCCTGAAGGCCGAGCCACCACCGCACCCGCGCGCAGCCGACGTCGAGCAGGTGCTCGGCGGGCAGCAGTCCGCGACGGCACGCCTCGGGGCCGGGGCCGCCCACCTGGCCCACCCGCCGACGCGGCCCGACAGCCCTTCGCCCCGGAGCCCCCCGGCCCGCTGTCAGTCCCGCCTGGCAAGATCGCGCACATGACCAGCAACACCGGAACTCCCGTCCCGCTCCCGGCCAATCACCGCGGCTCCGAGACGTACGCCGACTGGGCGCGCACTCAGGGGCCCGGCGTCGAGAGCGACGCCCGCGACACGCTGGAGCGGGCGGCCAGCGGTCGGCACCGGGCCTGGGAGAAGCCCGGCCGGTTCGTGGACGACGCGCAGCGTCTGGCCCGGGGGCTGCCGGCTGCGCATCTGCCCTGGTTCTGGGACACCATCGGTCACTGGTTGCTGGAGACGCACCGCCGCTCCGCCGCGCGCGCCTACGGGCAGGCGCGCGCCGCCGAACGCACCCACGCACTGCCGGTCGACTCTGACTGGCGGCGGGCGAATCAGCTGTTGTTCGCCCGGTTCGGCGCGCTGCCCGGCAGTGAACTCAGCGGGGCGGCGGCCTGGTTGGCCGGTGTCCTGGGGCCGGTCGACGCGCACCGCGAGTTCGTCCGCCTGCTGACCGTTTGGGCGGCGTCGCCCGGCGAACTGCCCGCCGACCTGGCCCGGCGGGTCCGGGACTCGGCCCGTGCGGCCGGGCTCGGCAGCGCGGAGGAGGCGCGGGTGCTGGGCGCCCTGCTGGCCGCCGCCGACGGCAAGGCCGTACCCGACCGGCTGCTCGACGCGGCCGCCGGTCCGCTCACCGCCCACCCGCCCGGCGACGAGCAGGCCACCGCCCTGCTCGACCTGTTCCCCGAGTCGAAGAACGACGCGGCGGCCTGGCTGCGGCTGCTCATCGCGTGCGGGGCCGCCGACGCGGCCGCGGCCGGACGGATCTCACCCGAGGGCGGCCTCGGCGACTGGTTGCGCCGGTATTCCGCCGGGTACTCCCACCGCCCGGCCGGCGGCGGGGGTTTGACCCGCCAGCCCATGCCCGCGGAACTCCTCCACCTGGTGGGCCGGTTCGCCCCGCTGCTGCGCGCGGACGGCACCCCGGTACGGCTGCACGAGGACCGCTACCGCTGGCCGCATCTGGACGCCGACCTGCTCGATCTCTGCCTCGCCGAGGGCATACCCGTCCACGACCCCGGGGCCGCGGTCGGCCTGGCGTTCTGGGGTGAGCGCTCGCAGCGCGACCTCAAGGCCCTCGCCGCCGACCCGGTGTTCGGCCCCCGGCTGGAAGGCACCGTGCACGCCGGGCTCCGCACCCGCGGCGGCACGGCGGTCGGCGGCACTGCCATCAGCCGGCTTCCACACAATCCGGGCATCGCCGCCGAGGTGCACGCCCGAGTCGAGGGGCTGCTCGACGCCCTGCGCGGAGGTGGTCTCGCCGCCGCCGACGAGGCCGTCGACGAGTTGCACGAGCTCCTCGACCGGCCCACCGCCGTCGCCCTGGACGGCATCGAGGAGGCCCTCGACGCGCTCGACCTCTCCGGCCCGCTGGCCCGCGCCCTGCGGGCCGGGCTCCCCGAGGAGTTGGGTTGGCCCGCCCTGGACCGCGCACTCGCCGAGTTCCGGCCCGACGAGACCGTGTACGTCACCTGCACCTGGCCGGTGCTCACCGTGTACGGGGAGGGCCGCGCCTTCGCCGTCGACCACGCGGGGCGGCGCGGAGAGCACGCCCTGGAGCTGCCCGACGGCGCACTCGGCCACACCGTGCACTGGGTCGGCGGCCGGTTCCTCGTGGCCTGGAACGAGAAACACCACGAGAACCCCGCCACCACCGCCTACTGGTCCGACCGCCCCGGCGAGAGGTTCGCACCGGAGGAGACGTTCGGGCTGCGCCCCTACGGCGGCAGCATCCAGGGCGGCCTCGGCTACCAGTTCGAAACTCCGGACGACGGCGGCCGGTTCGACGGCGAGCGCGTCCTGCGGGCAGGGGGCCGTGAGGGCATCGGCGCCCGCGACTACCAGATGAGCGACGGCCACTCCTTCTGGAGCACCACGGTGTTCAGCGAGCGCCGCGACGGGTGGACCCGCGTCGACCCGGCCACCGGTGTTCCCACCGCCGACCGCACCCTGCCCGCCTTCCACGACCCCGACCGGTCCCCGCCCGGCACGAAGCCCTTCCCCGACCACCGGATCCTCGCCGCGCTGCCCCCCGGCGCCCCGCCCTCCCCGCTCGGCCGGAACGGGAACCTCACCGGCTGCCGCGTCGACCACCGCACCCCGTACGCGGGCCCCTCGCCCCGCGAGTTCGTGCTGGAGTCCATCGACGGCCGTACCGCTACCTACCGCAGCCGCAACTGGGGCCGACGCCCGTGGGGAATCCTCGCCCTGCCGGTCGGCGGTGAGGACGCCGTCCTGGTCGGCGGGACCACCGTCCGCTGCCACTCCGCCGCCGACAACTCGCTGCTCTGGCAGGTCCGGGGCTTCCCCGACGGCCGCGGCAGGTCCCGGGGCCGCGCCACTCTGGGCGAGTCGGCCGGGCCGGTGCCGCCGCCCGCCTTCTGGCACTTCCTCACCCCACGGGACGAGCCCTCGTCCCGTGCCCTGCGGCGGGTCACCGACACCGCGGCGCGCGAGCTGCTGCACCAGGGCACCGGGCGCGCCCTGCCCGGCGTGACCGACCCGCGGATCCGGGAAGGGGTCGACCGTGCCGTCCGGCTCGCCGCCGACGTACTGCGCCGCCGCCGGGAGCTGTCCCACCGGGTCGCCGTCATGCGGGCCGGGCCGGTCGTCGATCTGCCCGACCCGGTGCCGGACAACCGGCTCCTGCCGGCCCTCCACGGCCTGCTCCCCCAGCTGCGCCCCTACGAGGAACAACAGCCGCAGCCACAGCCCGCCCTGCTCACCTCGGTCGCCGCCGACGGCCGGTACCTGCGCGGCGAGATCGACGACGAGGTGCGCGTGCTCGCGTTGCCCGCACCGCCCGCCGAGTGGGCGGTGCTGACCGGCCGGATCGACGCCGTGGCCTGGCGGGCCGTCGTCGCGGCCACCCCCGACGAGCAGCGGCAGGCGCTCACCGCACTGCTGGCCGTCTGGAGCCGGCAGCCGTTCGCGGAGGCCGACAGCTCCTGGCGGACGGGCCGGGCCCCCGGGCAGCGGATCGCCGCACTGCGCGCCGACGGTTTCGCCGTCGCCTCCGGACCGGACCGCAGCGGCCTCGCCCCCTTCCTGCACAGGGCAGCCGATCCGGTGCCCGACGATGCCGAGGAGTGCGCCACGCACACCGTCACCACCGATGACACCACCCGGCTCCCCCGTCTGCTGGCCCTGCTCGCCGACCAGGGCCCGCTGCCGGTGCCCGAGGAGGCCGTGGACCTGTTCCGCTGGCGCACCGGGGTGCCGCGCCCGATCGCCGCGCTGGTCCTCGACGGCTTCGCGGGCAGCGACGACTACGGTGCGCAGCGCAAGCTGGTCCGCGCCAAGCCGTACCGGGCGGACCGGGCCACCGCCTGGGCGTACGACGAGTTCCGGCAGCGACTCGGGCCGGCAGGCCGGCGCACCGTGCTCGCTGCGGCCGTGTCCGGCGACCCGGCGCAGCTCTGGGCCCCCGGCGGAACGACCGCTGCCGCTGAACGCATGGCCGCGGCCTGGGTTCAGTTGCTCGGCAGCGCCCCGTATACCGATGACGGCAGCCACGCCGCTGCCCTGGCCGCGGACCACGGCCTCCCGGCGATCTGGGCCACGGCCCTGCTCACCGGCCGCCTGGAGGAGCCCCTGGGCGCCGAGGGCGTGCGGGCCGCCGCCACCGCCGCCGCCTGGGCTCTCGCCGAGCGCCCGGTCGCGGATCCCGCGGCGCGGGGTGCCCGCGTGCTGCTCGGTCGGCTCACGGATCTGCCCGCCGATCTGCTCGATGGCCTGCACAGGCTGGCGGAGCGGTCCACGACCACCCCCGTTCCGCCGGGCCAGTACGAGGCCAATCCGCTGTTCGGCGTCCCGGAGCTGGTGGACGAGGTGGCGGCGGCTCTCGGCGTCAGCCGTGACGCGGCCGCCCTCCACCTCCAGCTGCATGCTTTCGACCGCCCGGCCGACCGCACCGTCCGCCGCTGGAACTTCTGGTCCCTCGACCATCACCGGGCCGTACGCAAGGAGTTGACCGCTGCGAAGGTCCCTCGCCCCGCGCCCGCCTCCGCGGTACGGGCCCCCGCCGCGGTCCCGGCGCCCGCGCACGAGCGGTTCGCCCGCGTCTGGGCGGAGGGCGCGGCACGCCCGGGAACGAAGGCATGATGCCGCTGATGCGCACTCCGCGCGAACAGAGCGACTGCCCGCAGGACTTGGACGGCACGCTTCCGTGGGCGCCAGAGCCGGTGCTCGGAACGACCTCCCGGACGGCGGCCGTTCTGCGGGAGCACACGGAGCAGAAGAAGCGGACCGTGAGGCGCACTACGGGGCGGGCCTGCTTGCGCATCGGCGTTGACCCCGGGCAACCCGTACTCCGTCACGAAGTGGGCGGCCCACGCGCTCGCCGAGAACGTCCGGTTGCTCGTCGGCCGGGACGGGGTCGGCGTGACGGTCGTCGGGCCCGGCGTGGTGGACACTCCGTTCCGGGACAGGCGTGGCGGGACCCCTGACGCGGCGCCTTCGATGACGCCGGAGCAGATCGCGGACGCCGTCGTCTTCGCCGTCGACCAGCCCGCGGGAGTGGACATCCACCGGATCACCCTGCGTCCGACCGGGCGGGTCGGCTGACGCGCGGGCTGCGGGGCGCGCGTCAGCCGGTACGGAGAAGCGGGGCGTCTCCTGGCCCGCTGCCGGGCGGGGCGGCCCGGGGTTGCACCTTCCGTAACGGTATGTGGTCCGGTGGACTCACGTCCCGCCCCACTGAGGAAGGCCCCCGCTCATGTACTCGTCCTTCATCCCGCCGCGCCGGGTCAAGATCGGTGACGCGGCGGCCTTCGTCGGCATCACCCCGCGGGCGATCCGTCACTACCACGACATCGGCCTGCTCCCCGAGCCCGGACGGGGCAGCGACGGCCGCCGCCGCTACGGCTACGAGGACATGATCCGGCTCCTGTGGATCCGCAGGATGGCCGATGCCGGGATCGCCCTGGACGACATCCGTCACGCCTTCGCCGACGCGGCTTCCGCCGGTGCCGACAGCGACGACGGCCTCGCGACCATCCTGGAACGGCTGGACGCAACCCTCGTCGCCCAGGAGGCGGAACTGCGGCGGCAACGGACCGCCGTGCAGCGCATGCGCACCGAGGGCAGCAGGATGGGTCTGCTCTCCGACTTCGTCACCAGCCGCCTCAAGAGCCTGCCCGTGGGGTCGCTGCGCCCCGCGGACCTGGACACCCTGCTGGTCACCGAGCGGATCTTCGGTCCGCTCGGTGCGGCCGTCCAGGCCGGCCGTTTCATCGCGTTGGCCACTCACCCCGGGCTGCGGGAGGACTCCGACCGTGTGGATGCCGCCGAGGAGGCACTCGACGACACGGTCGCCGTCGACGACCCCCGGGTGGCCCGGGTGGCTGCCGAACGGCACGCCTTCGAAAAGGCGCTGCACACCGTCATCGAGGATTCCGGCCTGTCGGAGAGCGACGACGCGCTCTTCGACTCCTGGGACGCCCTGCACCCCCCGACCGCTGAGGAGAGCGAGGACGGGGCCGGCCAAAGCTCCGGCACGGGGCAGGACACCATGAGCGCGTTCGAAGCCATCGGCAAGATGCCCTACGACTTCTCCCCGGCCCGCCTGCGTTGCATGGTCCTGGCCGAAGAGTTCTCCGCGCACGAGTCCCCGCTGCCCGAAACACGGCCCAGCAGCGGAGACTCGGCCTGAACCGGCGGTCGAAGTCAGCCGGCGAACGGACAGGACCGTGGGTCAGGTGTCGGTGGCTTCGGAGCGGCGCAGCACGCCGACGCGAAGTCATCGGCACCCGTCCCGCAAGGACTGTGCGTTGCCGGCTTCGGCCCAGCGAGGACACGCTCAGTCCGCGCGAAGCTGCATCCTTCGGTGGACGGCGGGCCTGCCCAACTGCCCTGCCCGACGCGAGCGGTAACGCCCTCAGAACAGTCGGCGCGCCCGCAGCACCAGGTCGTCGGTGTGATGCGCGCCGGCGCCGCCGTCGGGCGCCACGCGCGGTCGCTGTTCGTTCACCTCCACCGTCCAGCCGTCGGTGAGCAGGGCGGTGACCATCGAGGGCCAGACGTAGTCAGCCGGGTCGAACTCGCCGTCGTCCGGCTGCTGGGTGTCCACCCCCGCGTGGTGGACGAGCAGCAGCACGCCGCCGGGTGCGACCGCCGCCAGCAGCGCTCGCTCGGCCGCGGCGTCGGGGGTGCGCAGCAGGGCCGGGTACTGAGCGGAGACCAGGTCGAAGGAGGCCGGCGGGAGCACCGCTTCGGTCAGCGCGGCGTGGACCCAGCGAACGGCGACGCCTGCGTCCCGCGCGTGCCCGGCCGCCCGCTCCAGCGCCACACCCGAGACTTCGAGCGCGGTCACGTCCCATCCGGCGCGTGCGAGCCAGACGGCGTCCGCGCCCTCGCCGCAGCCCACGTCGAGGACCCGCCCCGGTACGAGCCCGGCGACCTCGGCCACGAGCGCACCGTTGGGCCGGCCGCTCCACAGCTGTTGTCGGTCGGCATACCGGTGGTCCCACTCCTCCCGCACCGCGGGGTCTCCGAGGTATCCGTCGGCAGGCAAGGGGGCGTCGGCCGCGGGCGATCCCGCTGTGATGTCGTCGGTCATGCACCCACCGTGGCCCGTCGTGGCCCGGTCCCGCCACTCCTGTTGCCAGTCCGGCAAAACGGGGCCCGAAGGGGGCCGGGAGCAGTCGGCACGGTCGTACGGGGTGCCCTCGGAACAGACCGGCCGCGGCGTCCGCGACCTGTGCCGTCCCTCTCCCCACGTGTCCGCCGGACCGGGCGAGCCCTTCGTACGGGTGAGCCCGCCGTCGTACCGCCTCGGCCGTGACCCGAGCGTCGACGCGGGGGGCTGCCTGCCCCGTGAGGAGTGTTCACAGCTCGACGTGAACGGCCGGGTTCGTACTCCGTACTTGAGGTGAGGCCCCGGCGTGGTCCTCGAAGTACGACCTCCCACGTCCGGGCGGACGTGGAGGCAGCCCGGCGGCCGGGGCTCCGGCAGCGCGGCGGGGACGGTGTCGATGCACGTCCGAATGTCAGCGCGAGGGAGGTCCCGGTCTCGCCGGGCAAGGCTCCGGTCTCACGGTAACGGGCAGTCGGTCCGTCCTGGCCTACTCGGCGGGCCCGGCGATCAGGGCGGTCGCGACGCGTCGGAAGCCCAGACGGGCATAGATCCGGGCGATGTCGTCGTCGCCTGCCGACAGGAAGACGGTCTCGGCTCCTCGTGCTCGGGCGTCCGCCACCAGCGCCGCGGTGACCGCGACCCCAAGACCTCGACGGCGCGCGGAGGGCAGCGTTCCGACACCGACGATCTCGCTGACCGATCCGACTGGCTGGTGCTGGCCGGCGCACAGCACCGTCCCCCCTTCCACCGCTGCGGCAACCGACGTCAGACCCGCTTCGATCCGCTCCACCGCGCGTTCCACCGACCCGTCGCGTGCCCGGACACGCACGGCTTCCGCGAGCTCGGCGACTCCCGCCGAGCCCCTACCCGTCCCGGGCTCCGCGAAAGCAAGATGCGGTACGGCCAGTGCGCTCGCCAGCGCCGGGTCGTCCGGGCCCATGATCCGCACCCGCGATCCACCGGACGACGCGTACGCAGCGGGGACCGGAACACCCGGGTCGAGCACCAAGAGGGGGTGCTCGTGAACCTCCAGCCCCGAGTCCTCGATCGCCGCCCGCAGCGCGGTTGCGGTCTCGGCGATCCACTCGAAGCTCTCCGGGATCCCGAGTGCGCGCTGCCGGACACGGACCCGGGCCACATCGGTGGCGCTCACCGCGCCCGACCATCCCCGAGCCGGACGTGCGTAGAACGGCCATCCCTCCCCGTCCCGCACGAACAGGGTCAGCGGTCCGAAGTCCTCGACCCGGGCACCCTGACGCGGCACCGCGTCGTAGTACCGCTCAAGTCGGTCCAGCAGCACGCGCTCGGAGCGATCATCAAGATCCACAGAAGTCACGCGGGCATCAAAGCATCAGGTCATGGCCTCCGCCACCGTATTGCGGCTCACCCACGATCACCTTCCGCCCGGACGTGCACGGGACAGCACCGTCACCACGTCGCCAGGTGCTTCACCACAGGCAGCGCAGCCGGCCCCGGCGCCTCAGGGACGCCGGTGATGCAGTGCGGGCGGTCGTCGGGTGGTAGGCGAGCACGAAGCGCGTGTTGCTGCCGATGCGGACCTTGTCGTACACGCCTGCGCCCGTACGACCGAGCATCCGGGCCGCCCAGGAGTGCTCCCTGAGCGCACCCCGACCCTCTCCGCACGCGAGTGACTCCCTCGCGCACACCGCACGTTCGATACACGCCCGCGGTCCTTGGGAGTCATGCCCGGCCGGACCGCTCGGCCACACCCCGCCGGTCGCTGGGCCATACGCTGCCGATCGCTCGGTCACACCCGTCCGTGGCGCCCGGTCATACCCGGCCGGACCGCTCCACGGGTTCGGAAGTTTGGGGCGCCTTTCCCGGTTCCCCGGCCCGTCGCAGCATCGTGACCGCGAATGCGGCCGCCAGCAGCATGAACACCGCCGCCCCCAGCGCCGCGTAGGTGAGGCTCTGCGTGAAGGCCTCGCGGGCCGCGGCGAGCAGTGACTCCGCCTGCGCGGCCGGCAGGTGGTGCGCGGCTGCGACAGCACCGCCCAGCGTCTCGCGCACGGCTTCGGGGACGGGCCCCGCGTCCGCGCCCGCGACGGGTCCCGCCATCTCCCGCGTGTACACCGCGGCTCCGATGCTGCCCAGGATCGCCATCCCCAGCGCCCCTCCGAATTCCGTCCCGGACTCGATGACCGAGGCCGCCGCGCCCGCCCGCTCGGGTGGGGCGGCTCCCAGGGCCATTTCGTTCGCGAGGGTCATCGCGGTGATGATGCCGCCCACGTAGGTCGCACAGGCTGCCAGCACGAACCACAGGGGGGAGTCCGTGCGGACCTGGGTCAGCCACACGAAGCCCGCCGCCGCGATCACGAACCCGCCTGCCATGACGTGCGCCCGGTTGATCCGCACCGCCAGCACCGCCCCGACCGGGGCGCAGACGAGCGCCGCCCCCGACGGCACCAGGCTCCACAGTGCCGCTTCCAGCGGTCGCATGCCCAGGACGGACTGAAGGTACTGGTTGAAGAAGACCGCGAATCCGACGGTGGCGAACATGGCGAGGACGTTCGCGGCCACCGCCCCGCCGAAGGCACGTCGGCGGATCATCGCGAGGTCGATCATCGGGTGGGCGAGGGAGCGCTGTCTGCGGACGAAGAGGAAGCCGAGGGCCACGCCCGCGGCGACGTACACCAGCGGCTGGACGTGGATCCCGCTCTTCGCCGCCTCCTTGACGCCGTAGACGACGGGCAGCACTGCCGCCAGCGACAGCAGCGCGCTCAGCAGGTCGAAGCCGGGGCGGGGCGTACTCCTGAACTCGGGCAGGAGGAAGGGCGCGAGGACCAGGAGCAGCAGCATCGCGGGCAGGTTGATCAGGAACACCGAGCCCCACCAGAAGTGTTCGAGGAGAACGCCGCTGAGGACCGGGCCGAGCGAGATGCCGGCCGCCATCACCGCCGTCCACAGCGTGACGGCCTTGGCCCGCTGGGCGGGGTCGCGGAACAGGTTGCGGATGAGGGCGAGGGTGGACGGCATCAGCGTCGCCCCGCCGATGCCGAGCAGCACCCTCGCCACGACGAGCATGTCGGGTGTCGACGCGTACGCCGCCGCCACCGACGCCGCACCGAAGGCGACCGCCCCGGACAGCAGCAGTCTGCGGCGGCCGATGCGGTCACCGAGCGTTCCCATGGTGATCAGCAGACCGGACAGGACGAAGCCGTACACGTCCAGGATCCAGAGCTGCTGGGTGGCGCTCGGTGCCAGGTCCTGGCTGATGAAGGGGATCGCGAAGTAGAGGACGGACACGTCCATGGAGACGAGGAGCAGGGGCAGCATCAGGACGCCGAGGGCGGTCCACTCCTTGCGGCCCGCGAGGGGAGGCGGCGGTGGCTGAGGGTGGGCGTGTTGGGTCGGTGGCACAGTCATGGTGGGCTCCTGGGGGTGTCTGTACGGCGTACGCCAGCGCTGTGCGTACGAAGTAAGCAGCCCCGAAGAAGTCGCGCAACGAGTGATCTAGTGCACCGCGTTTCGCCTGCACGTCCTGGAGGGCGCCACGCCCTAGCGCACTAGTGCGCCCGCGAGTACAGTGCGAGGCATGACGACCCTCTCCGCCCGATCGGCGTCCGCCCGGAGGACGACCCCCTCGGCCCGGATCGCCGACGACATCCGCCACCGGATCTCCCGCGGCGAGCTTTCGCCCGGCGACAAGGTGCCCTCCACCCGGCGCATCACGCAGGAGTGGGGCGTTGCGATGGCCACCGCCAGCAAGGCGCTGGCCTCGCTCGCGCAGGAGGGGCTCGTACGGGCGGTGCCCGGGGTCGGCACGGTCGTCGTGGACGCGACGGCGGTGCCCGCCCTGCGCCACGGCCGCACCCCGGGCGGGCTGAGCCGGGCCCGCATCGTGCGCACCGCGATCGCCCTCGCGGACAGCGAGGGACTGGTCACTCTCACCATGCGCCGGGTCGCCACCGACCTCGGGGTGTCCACCATGGCCCTGTACCGGCACGTCCCCGGCAAGGCGGACCTGGTGCACCTGATGTCGGAGGCGGCCTTCGCCGAGCGGCCGTTGGGAGAGCCGCACGGCGGAGTCGGCGCACAGGACTGGCGCCGCCGACTCGCCCACGCCGCGCGGTGGTTGTGGCAGATCTACGAGCGCCACCCGTGGATGACGCAGGCCATGGCCTCCTTCACGCGGCCGACCGCGGCCCCGGAGGCGATGCGGTACACGGAGTGGGTGCTGCGCGCACTGAACGGGCACGGTCTCAGCTCGTACGAGATGCTGCACACCCACCTGACCCTGTTCGGGCACATCCAGGGGCTGGCCGCGGCGACCGAGGTGGAGAACCGGGCCCGGCAGGACACCGGGATGACCTCTGAGGAGTGGATGGCGTCCCACGAGCCGCATGCGGAGGCCGTCCAGTCGGCGGGGGGCTACCCGACCCTCGGCCGGCTCTTCGAGGAGGAGGGGGACTTCGTCCTCGATCTGGACGCCCTGTTCGCCTTCGGGCTGGAGCGGATCCTCGACGGGGTGCAGGTGCTCATCTCCCGTAGGGCGGGGTCCCGTTGACGGAACGGGACGACCCGGCCCGCGACCGGGCAGGCGCGACGGCGTGCCGTGCATCGCTCCCTCCGGTGGCTTGCGGCGCGAACCCGGTTCCTCCGGAAGGGGGTCCGGCGTGAGGAGTCTGGAGGCGGACGAGGTCCCGCGCCGCCTGGCGGCCTCGTACCTCGGGGGCTTCGGCGAGGAAGGGCGTGCCTGGGTCGCCGGCCTGCCCGATCTCGCGGCGGAGATGCTGGAACGGTGGGAGCTCGAACGGGAAGGAAGCGCCGGGGCGGGAGAAGCCTCCCTGGTTCTGCCGGTGCTGCGCCACGACGGCACGCGTGCGGTCCTCAGGTTTCAGATGCCCCGGCAGGAAACCACCGCTGCCCTGATCGGCCTCCGTACCTGGAACGGCGAAGGAATGGTTCGGCTGCTCGATCACGACTCCCCGAGCGGCACCATGCTCCTGGAGCGGCTGGACGGTTCCCGCACGCTGGCCTCGCTCAACGACGACGAGGTGGCGATGAGCGCCCTCGCCGAGCTCCTCGCGCGGTTGGTCGCAGTCCCCGCGCCGAGGGGGCTGCGCGGTCTCGGCGACATCGCCTACGGGATGCTGGACCAGGTCCCGCGGGCGATCACGCATCTGGCCGACCCGGCCGACCGCGCTCGCCTGCGGAGCTGGGCCTCGGCGGTGGCCGAACTGGCCGACGAGCCCGGGGACCGGATGCTGCACTGGGACCTGCACTACGACAACGTCCTGGCCGCACAGCGCGAGCCGTGGATCGCCATCGATCCCGAGCCCCTCGCCGGCGACCCGGGATTCGATCTGTGGCCCGCCCTGGACAGCAGGTGGGACGACGTCGTGAGGAAGGGCGACACCCGCCGCATCGTGCAGCGCCGCTTCGACCTGCTCACGGACGCCCTCGGCCTGGACCGCGCACGCGCGACCGGCTGGACCCTGGGGCGACTGCTGCAGAACGCGCTCTGGGACATCGAGGACGGCGAGACCCGCCTCGCCCCGTCCTCCCTCACGATCGCGGAATCGCTGCTCAAGAGGTAGCCCTTGGCACGCGGCACGCGGCACGCGGGGGACGGCTGGCGTGCCTGTGTGCCTGTGTGCCTGTGTGCCTGTGTGCCTGCGGTGCTTGGCCCGTAGCACTGCGGGGGTCTGTGGGGCGTGGGGCTGTCGGAGCCGCCGGTCTGCCGGGAAGGCGCCCCCGTGCTCTTCAGCAGCCGAGGGGTTTGGCGTACCAGTGCTCGGCTCTGCCGTGGCCGTCGTAGGGTTCGGTCTCTTCATAGCCGTGCGCCGTGTACAGGGCCCGTGCCTCGGTCAGTTCGCTGTTGGTCTCGCAGACAATTCGTGTAGCGCCCAGTTTTCGTGCTGACGCCTCGACGGCTCGTAGCAGTCCGTGCCCCGGGCCGGCCCCGCGCCCTGCGGGCCGTACGTACATCCGTTTCAGCTCCGCTGTCGTCGGGGAACCCGGCAGCAGCCGCACTCCGGCGTAGCCGAGGAGACCGCCCCGGTGATCGCGGGCGACGAGGAACTCCCCGCCCGGCGGGGCGAGGTCGTCGTGTCGGTCCGCGCCGAGTGCTTCGCGGATCTCCGCCTCGGTGACCGGGCGACCCAGCACCCGCAGTCCCCTTTCGGTGAGGTACTGCGCCATTGCCTCGTTGATCTCCGTGCTCGCCACGCGCTCCGCGCCAAGTGTCCAAGTGGGCATACGGGTCATGGTCGGCAACCGCGCCCTCGGTTGTCCAGGGCGGCAACGGCCGACCCGCGCTTCCTTCCCTTCGAGGACGACCCCTTCGAGGGGTCGCCCGCGCCTGCCGAGGTGCTCACTGCGGGCCGGTCCATGGGCGGGGCCAGATCGTACGGACCGCGCCCGGCAACCGCCCGGCCCCGGACCGGCACGCCCCGGGGCCGCCCGTAACGGCTCCTGACGGGGAAGGTGCGGGCGTGTCGGTCCGGAGTGCGGGTCAGGACGGTGTGAGCCGCCACTGCTGGCAGCCGTTGGCGAGCCAGGACCACTGGCGTACGTCGGCCCCGTCCGCTGCCGAGCAGTCGGCCACGTCGGCCACTTTTCCGGTGGCCTGATTGGTCAAGCGGATCCAGCCGGCGTCCGTGGTGATGAGGCGGAACTTCTGGCAGGTGTTGTTCAACCACGACCACTGACGCAGAGCCGCACCGTCGGCGGTGGAGCAGTCGGCGGTGTCGAGGACCTTGCCGCTGCCCACGTTCACCAGGCGGCTGGTGTCGTCGGCCAGGTCTTCGATCCGCCACTTCTGGTTGCTGCCGCCGCCGCAGGTCCGTTGCTGGACGTTGCCGCCGTCGGCGGTCGAACCGCCCGCCACCTCCAGGCATTTGCCGCTGTTGCGGTTCGTGAGGGTGTACGCGGTCGGGGTGGTCGCGCTCTCGCCCGAGGGGCCGGGCAGCGTGGTGCCGAGGGCGACCGGCTTGCCGAACCTCGGGGTGCCGTCGGCGTTCCAGGTGAACTTCTGCGCGCGCGTCGTACGGCCGTTGTCGCAGCCGTCGGACGTGGAGTCGTTGGCGTGGTAGACGATCCAGTCCTCGGTCCCGTCCGGCGACTTGAAGAAGCCGTTGTGGCCGGGGCCGTACACGCCCGCCGCGTCGTCGCGCTGGAGGACGGGCGTGGACTTCTTGGTCCAGGAGGACGCGGCGAGGGGGTTCGTTCCGGTGAGTTCGAGCTGCCCCAGCTTGTAGTCGGGGGTCATGCAGCCGCTCGCAGAGAAGATCACGAAGGTCCTGCCGCCGCGCTGGAGCACCTCCGGTGCTTCGTTGACGTTGGAACCCACCTTCTCCCAGGCGTGGGTGGGGGACGCGATGGCGGTGAACGCGCCGCTGACCGTGTACGGGTTGGACATCGGGGCGATCAGCACGTTCTGGTTGCTGCCCTGCCAGGCGCTGGCCAGGAGGTACAGCCTGCCGCCGACCGTCATGACGTTGCCGTCGATGAGCCAGCCGCTCAGCGAGGAGTGCTGCAGCCGGTTCTTGTAGCGGTAGGGGCCCTGTGGGTCGGACCCGCTGCTCTCCAGTACGTGCAGGCGCTGCGAACCGAACTCGGTGCTTTCCTCGCCCGCGGTGTAGTAGAGGTACCAGCGGCCGTCGGCGAAGTACAGCTCCGGTGCCCAGATGTTGCAGCAGCGCAAGGCGTCGTCCGCCTTGCCGTCCCACACCTGCACGCTCGGCGCGGTGGCGAGCCCCGCCAGGGTGGGCGACTTGCGCATGGTGATGACGTGGGTCCAACTCGTCGTCACCAGGTAGTAGTTGCCCTGGTGGTAGGAGATCCAGGGGTCGGCGCCCTTCTGGCTCTTGACCGGGTTCGTGTACGGGCGGCCCTCGACGGCGGGTGCGGCGGGTGCGGCGGGTGCCACGCCGGTACCCAGACCGATGCCCAGGACGAGGGCCGTCAGCAGGGTCAGTAGGCGACGGGCCATCCGGAGCTCCAGTTCAAGAGGTTGACGCCGAGTTTGGGAGTGCCGTTGGCCTGGCCGTCGTAGTAGTGGTAGACGAGGAGGTCGCCGTCGGTGTCCTGGAGGACCGACTGGCCGCCGGGGCCGATGTAGCGGCCGTGGCTCTCCTGGACCGGCGTACCGCCGTTGTTCATCATGGCGACGCCGTTCCTGTCGACGTACGGGCCGGTGACCTTGGTGGAGCGACCCACCTTGATCTTGTAGGTGGAGCCGGTGCCCGCGCAGCACGTGTCGTACGAGGCGAAGAGGTAGTAGTGGCCGCCTCGCTTGAGGATGTAGGGCGCTTCGACGGCCTTGGTGCCGGTGGGACGCGAGGCGAGCGGACGCCGAGCCGTGTCGCCGGTGTGCTGCTTGCCCGTCGCGGGGTCGAGCCTGATCAGCTTGATCCCGGTCCACCAGGAGCCGAAGGACAGCCACCACGTGCCGTCGTCGTCCACGAAGAGGTTGGGGTCGATGGCGTTGTAGTCGCTGGACGGGGTCGAGGTGTGGACGGCCCCGCGATCGGTCCAGGATCCGGGCTCGCCCGTGGTGGAGGTCGCCAGGCCGATGGCCGACTTGTTCGAGCCGAACGAGGAGACGGAGTAGTACATCAGGTACCTGCCCCCGTGGTACGAGATGTCCGGCGCCCAGACGTCCCCGGTGGAGTTGTAGTCGTTCCACCAGCTCGGCCGGACGGGGAAGGCGGAGCCGCTCCGGCCGAAGGCGATGCGGTCGGTGGAGGTACGCAGTTGCAGGCCGTCGCCGGTGGAGTAGAGCAGGTACTTGCCCGACGGGGTGCGGACCATGGACGGGTCGTGGACGACGATGTCGCCGGTGACCCGGCCGGGCGCGGGATAGGCGAGGGCGTTGCTCGGGAGGAGGGCGAGCAGGGCGGCGGCGGGCAGAGCGACGAGGGCTCTGCGCCGTAGGACGGTACGGGTGCCGCTGCGCACGGGTTTCTGGGTGCGTCCGGGGGTGCTGCCGGGGGTGCGGCTCACTCGGGGCTCCTTCGGTGGAGGCGGTCCGTCGCCAAGGCTGTCCGATATGTCGAACGGCGATCGTGTTATCGGACGAGACCGTAGGACCAAGGCGCGTACACGTCAACGTTTCTCACAGGCGCCTTCGGCCGACCCCCCGCACCCCACTAGGCTCGCAACGCCCTTGCGGCGCTGAGCGGTTGACGCCGACCGGCCCTCGCGCGAGAGGCCGCGGGTGGGCCCCGACCGGCCCGTACGCAGCGCCGCGAGCGCGGGGCGCGACCCGGAACTCCACACGGCGCTCCCCCGCACCGACGAGATCGGTCAGCGGGTACGACCTGCGACGGAAGGCCGGTCCCACCCGAAGCCGCACCCGACGACGCGATACATGCCGTTGAACCGGCAACCTTCCGCGGGGCTGCGGCAACTCACCAGGTGTCACCGCACTCGGCCCATGAGGTTCCGATGTCCCCTGCCCCACCCGCCACACTCTGCCGTCGCCACGGAGGACGGCCATGAGCCGCCCCTTGACCACGCGCAGGGGCCGCGCGCCCCCTGGGCGACGGAGCGCCGCACCCGTCAGGAATGCGACGCCCCCGGGTGCTCCGCACCACACCGTGCGGGAGCGCATCCCGCACGCGCGCGCCGCGGACACGGGCACCGCGGCCACGGGCGCCGCGGGCAGGCGTGCTCTTCGAAGGCTCCGGCAGACACCACGAGCACCACCTCGGACTCCGGGCGTCTGCTACCTTCCCGTTCGAACTCACGAGCGGCGTACAGTATTTCGAACGACACCTTCTGTCCCGTCCACGCTCGAAGTCGCGTCCTTGCACGTTCGCACGTTCGCACGTTCCACGTCCTGTCCCTCCACCCACGAAGGAGAAGCGCGTGAGCCGCACTCTGCGCAAGTCCTCGTTCCTCGCCCTCCCGGCCGCCCTCATGCTGGCCCTGACGCCGTCGAGCGCGTCCGCCTACCCCGGGCCCGGTCGCGTCACCGGCGACGTCGCCGTCCACGACCCGACCATGCTCCGCGCGCCCGACGGGCGCTACCTGCTCCACTCCACCCACGGCTACCTGGAGTCCCGCGCCTCCACCGACCGCGTCGCGTTCAGCCGCACCGGCAACGCCTTCGCCTCGCCGCCGAGTTGGTGGTCGCGCTACTCGCCCGAGAACGACCCGTGGGCACCCGACGTCTCCTACCACGGCGGCAAGTACCTGATGTACTACTCCGTCTCCAGCTTCCACTCCAACACCTCCGCCATCGGCGTCGCCACCTCCACGACCGGTTCGCCCGGCAGTTGGAAGGACCAGGGCGTCGTCCACTCCTCCACGTCCACCAGCGACTACAACGCCATCGACCCCGACCTGTTCGTGGACGACGACGGCAAGTGGTGGCTGGCCTTCGGCTCCCACTGGAGCGGAATCAAGATGATCCGCCTCGATCCCAAGACCGGAAAGCAGCACGCGCAGGACACCGTCCGCCGCTCGCTCGCCTCGCGCCCCACGGCCCCGAGGGCGGTCGAGGGCCCGACCGTGATCAAGCGGAACGGGTACTACTACCTCTTCGCCTCGTACGACACCTGCTGCGCCGGTACCGCCTCCACGTACAAGATCAAGGTCGGCCGGGCCACCAGCCCCACCGGCCCCTACTACGACCGCAACGGCGTCGCGTTGACCAAGGACGGCGGCACTGTGGTCATGGCGTCCCAGGGCTCCGTGATCGGCCCCGGCGGCCAGGACATCATGCGCGACGGCAACGAGGACGTGCTCGTCTACCACTACTACGACGGCCGTGACGGTGGCACTTCCAAGCTCGGCCTCAACCTGCTGAAGTGGGACGGCGGCTGGCCCACCGCCTACTGACCGGGACTGAGCAACTGAGCAGGGGGGCGGGCCCCGGCCCCTGTCGGCCGCACCCGTACGCGTCCTCGGCGCGCTCCGGCGTGCCTCGGTGCCGCTCGGCACCCCCGTGTCCGCCCGGCTGAAGGGACACGCACGAGGCGGTACGTGAACAGCAGTCGGGCCCGGTCGGCACGTGCCGACCGGGCCCACCTCCCGTTGTACGGGCTTCCGTCGCGGAGACTGCGCGCCGCTCAGGAAAACCCGAGGGCCCAGCGGCCCCGACAGCCGAAGCCGCCCGAGCCGCCCACGGTTCGGGCGCGGACGTCAGCCATCGCCACGCGGTACCTCCCTCCCCGCTCCGGGACCCCCACCGCGCCGTGCCGGGTCCTGGGGACAGGGATGTACGGATTCCTCGGCGGCCCGTGCCTCGTCGCGCGGGCGCGTCACCCGGGCCTCTTCGCGCGTGCGGGGTCACCCGGGCCTCGTCGCGCGGGCGGCGTCAGTGGAGGTTGAGGTGGGCGGTGACGCGTTTGCCTGCGGGTTCGAGGGTCACGTCCACCGAGCGGCAGAGCATCCTGACGATCTTCAGACCGTGTTGGCCGATCCGGCGGGGGTCGTGGGCACGGCTCACCGGAAGTGCCGGGGTGCTGTCCGCCACCGTGATCATCAGAACCTCGTCCTGCACCTGGAGTTCGAGCAGTATCCGGCCCCGGGCGTACTTCACGGCGTTGGTCACCAGCTCGGAGACGACCAGCCGCGCGCGGTCGAGGAGAAGGACCCCCACTGAGGTCCCCGCGACGATCGCGCGCAGGAGGAAGACGGTGGTGAAATCGCGGGCCGCGCCCACGGCCCTGCTGTTGCTACCGTCGAACGCCCTGCTGACGGCAGTGACCGTTCCCATGGACTTTCCCAGCTTCTTCCTGACCCCGGCCGGTACTGAAGGGGCCGTGTCGCACGGCGAGAACCAGGCCCGCGGCAACCCGGCAGCCCTGCTGCTGCCGTACGCCACAAGCTGCGGCCCGCCCGGCCGCGAAACCCCTGCCGAGTGACAGAGGGAGCGGCGCGGGCATCACGGCGAGTACCCGCCCTCGGCCCGGACAACCCGGAAAGGCCGCGCCCGCTGCGCCGGGGCGGCACGAGTGGGTCATACGGGTGTGTCCGGTGCGGCTGCGGCGTCGGCCACGGTGGGGAACAGTTTCAGGAGCTGGTCGGTGCCGGTGATCTCCAGCAGACGCTCCACCTGCTCGGAGACTCCGGCCAGCCGCAGGTCCGTCAACTGGTGGGCGCGCAGGAGAACGTTGAGGAAGGTGGAGTCCGCGAAAGCCACCTCCGTGAGGTCCAGCACCACCACCCGGCCCTCCCCCGCCGCGGTGGTCACCGCCTCCAGCAGCAGCGGGCAGGAGTCGAGGTCGAACTCGCCGGACACGGCGACCACGGGCACCGCAGCCAGATCCGCGCGAGCGACCTGGCCCCCTCTGGGGTCGGGAACGGAAGAACTGTCGGATATGTGCGAACGGGACTGAGACATCACCCGAGTATGCACGTCCGACGGTGACCTTCGGGCAGGCATTGGCCAAAGCCTGCCGTCGCGACCGCGACCATCCGGGCCGGACGCCTCGCGCGGCCACCGCGGGCCGGGCGTGGTCGGCGGATCGCTGCCGCCGGGCGGCGTCGGCGGCGCGAACCCGTCACCATCGCCGCCCTCGCCGAACACGCCCTGTCCGGCCGCAGCGCCGCTGGCGGCCAACAGGAACGCTCAAGCGCGCGTCCCGCGGCCCCGGTCACGCGCTGGTGAGGATGAGGGCGGCGTTCTGGCCGCCGAACCCGCTGGAGGTACTGAGGGCCGCGCTCATGCGGGTGGGGCGCGGGGCCTTGTGGACGACGTCGAGGTCCATGGCGGGGTCGGGAGTGTCGTAGTTGGCGGTGGGCGGGATGATCTGGTGTTCCAGTGCCAGGACGGTGGCTGCGGCTTCGATGGCTCCGGCTCCGCCGACGGCGTGCCCGAGGACACTCTTGAGGGCGGTGACGGGTGCGGGGCGCGGGAAGACGGTGCGGAACGCGCGGTCCTCGGCCGCGTCGTTGTGGGGGGTGGAGGTGCCGTGCGCGTTGAGGTGATCGATGTCCTGGGGGCCCATGCCGGCGTCGTCCAGTGCGGACCGGACGGCTTGGGCGAGGCCGCGGCCGTCGGGGGCGGGGGCGGTGAAGTGGTGGGCGTCGCAGGACGCCCCGTAGCCGGCGAGCAGGGCTCTGGCCGGGGCGTGGCGGGCGCGGGCGTGCGCGGCGCGTTCGAGGACCAGGACGGCGGAGCCTTCGCCGAGGACGAACCCGTCGCGGTCGCGGTCGAAGGGCCGGGAGGCGTGGGCGGGGTCGTGACGCCGCCGGGAGAGTGCGCCCATCTGCGCGAAGCAGGCCGCAGGGACGCGGAAGCACATGGATTCGGCACCGCCGGCGATGGCGATGTCACAACTGTGGGAGCGCAGCAGGTCGCGGGCGAGGCCCAGTGCGGTGGTGCCGGAGGCGCAGGCGGTGCTGACGACGAAGTTGGGACCCTGGGCGCCCAGGTCGAGGGCGAGTTCCCCGGCGACCATGTTCGGCACACTGCGGGGCAGCGCGAGAGCGGACACCTTGTCGGGCCGACCGGAACCGAGGTGGCCGAACTCGCGTTCGTAGTGCTGGAAACTGCCGGTGCCCACACCCATGACCACGGCGACCCGGGGGGCGGTCCAGGCACCCGGGTCGAGACGGGCGTCGGCGACGGCTTCGCGGGCGGCGACCAAGGCCATCTGGGTGGCGCGGTCCAGGCGCCAGGCGAGTCGTTTGCCCAGCAGCTCCTGGGGGTCGAACCCGGGGACCCGGCAGGAGAAGTCCTGCCGCAGCCCCGCCAGTTGGGGGTCGGTGGCCGCGGTGGACATGCCGGTGAGCAGGGACTGCCAGGTGGCCGGTGCGCCGATGCCGCCGGCGGTCACCATGCCGAGCCCGGTGACGGCGATGGCGTCGCGTGTCATGCGGTGGTGCCTGCCGTCGTGGGGACGGGTTCTCCTGCGTCCTGGGAGGCGTTCAGCTGGTCGATGACAGCGGCGGCCTCGGCCAGGGTGGACGAGGCGGAGAGGCTCTCGGGACGTTGTCCGGTGCGCTCCTCCAGGATGAGGACGAGTTCGAGCAGCGACAGGGAGTCCAGGTCGAGGTCCTCGAACGTCGCCTCGGGGTCTACCAGGTCTGCGTCGACGCCGAGGGATTCGGTGAGCACTTCGACGAGCACGGGGTAGCTGGCGGACATGGCGGTGCCTCCTGAATGTGGGGTGGGGGGGACGGTGGGGTCAGGCCGCGACGGGGATCGTGATGTCCGGGCCGGGACTTGCCCGGAGGTGGTCCGCGCCGAGGACGGCAGGCGGTGCGAGGGCCGCGCTCGCGGCGGCGTCGGTCCGGGTACGGGCGTGCTCACGGCGCGGTCGGGCGGGCGGCATCGCCCCCGTGACGCTCCGGGTGCGGATCTGCTCGATCGTGCCCGGGATCTCCTGCCGGATCTCCTCAACGAGGGACTTCCGCGGCCGGGGGCGGAATTCCTCCCTCGCGTCCAGGGCCCGGCGCAGCGGTGTCGCTGTGGGGTGGGATGACGTGGAAGGCGTCGGCCGGGCCGGTGGGCGGCTGTTCCGTCCTGTGCGCGATGACGTCGGCCGCGTACTCGACCTGCACGTCGTGGGTGGTCGCGTCGGTGCGGCCGGGCAGCAGTGCCCGGACGCGGTCGCCAAACGCCCCCGTGGCGAGTCGCGCTCTCCTCGGTACGGGACGGCGGCCGGTTCCCCGCGGGCCGGCGGCCGGGCCGGCGGAGGGAAGCCGAGGAAGCCGGTCTCGCCCGTGAGCAGATGCCTCACACGCACTCCTTCAGGGCCGCAACTGTGCACGGTGGTGCTTCACGTTCGCCGGGCGTCGATCGCCGACCACCTTCCTCCGCCCCTCCCCGACGTTGAAGGAACCACGCCGGTCGTCCCCCGGATGCCCCGCCGCGCTTCCGCAGGCGTGCGCCGCGCCGCAGTGACGGGCCGCGCGTGCGCGTGCGGTCGCGGCGTGTCCGGTGCGGCGCCTGCCTGCGGGCCGGCCGGGCACGCGCGTGCGGTGACGTACGCCGTGGCCGCCGGACGCGACGGCGCGAGCGCCCCGCGCCTCCACCAGGAGGGCTGTCACCGGACGTCGAGCACGTGGGGCAGACCTCTTTCGTACCGGCTCTTGTCCTGGGCCTGCAGGGGCTGGAGTTCCGGTGGGCGGTGGAGGTTCCACACCGTGCAGCGGGGGCTCGGGGAACGGTCCGCGTCCAGTAGGGCGTTCACCGCGCGTCGCGCGGACTCGTTGGCTCCTTCCATGGTCGCGAGGTCCATGTCGGTGGCCACGTAGTCGCCGGCGAGGAAGAAGGAGGGGACCGCTGTGATGTGGGAGGGCCGGTCGTACAGCGTGCCGGTGGGGTGGACGAGCAGCTGTTCGCGGTTGGTGGGCGAGGGCCCGCCCAGTCCTCGGACCGCCGGGTCCAGGAACCAGCTGTGGATGTCCGAATCCCTGAGGGTCTGCCGTCCGGTGTCGTTCAGACCTGCTTTGAGTTGCGCCCACACCTCGCGCACCACCTCGTCGCGGGTGCACCGGATGGCAGGCTTGCCGTAGAGGATGCCCGGTTCGTCCCACTGGGACACGCATACGGACAGACAGTCCACCGCCTGCCCGTCCCCGTATCGGGCGGCGAAGTCGCGGTTCTTCCAGAACTGGGCCTGGTGGATGGTGGTGAGTGCCCACGGCGAGTCCACGTGGTTGGTGTGGCCGTGGACGAGGCGTGTACGGGTGCGCAGGTAGAACTGCACGCCCACCATCCAGTCCGTGCGCAGCCGGTCGCAGCGCGCCAGTTGCGGGTCGGCGGCCCGAAGTGCCCTGCCCCAGGTGGCTCGTGCGTGTTCGACCGGCAGGGCACTGAGGTAGTGATCGGCCACTACGGTGCGCGAGGTGTCGTGCGCACGGTCGCGCACCCGCACCCCCTTGATCCGGCCCGCCTCGTACAGCACCTGCTGGACCTCGGTGTTCATGACGAAGTGCACGCCGAGGCGGCGCAGATGGTGCTCCCAGGGGTCGATCCATGCCTCGTTCGTGGGGGCGTTCAGGACACGGTCCGGCTCGCCGTCGTGCCCCTGGGCGAGGATGTTGTACACGAATGCCTGCAGGACGCGCCCTACGGTCCTGGTGCTGGCCATCTCGGCCTTGGTGGCGACGATGTTGCGGGTGAGGCCCACCCCGAGCAGGTGCTGGTAGTCGCGGGACATGCGGTCGGCCGCGATGAAGTCCCACCACGGCAGCCTTTCCCACTGCTGGACGCGGCGCTCCTCGCAACTGGTGAGGAAGACCAGCACGCGGTTCGTGAAGTAGGCCAGTTCGGTGGGCGGCAGATGCAGCGAGGTGTCGAGGACGCCCACCACCGTGTCCAGCAGCTTCCGCGGCAGGAGGGACTGCAGAGGGGGCGGTTTGAGCACGGTCCGGAAAGGCAGGCGCAGGTCGGGCCGCCCGCCGTCGCGGACGAAGAGTTCCTCCGTGGCGGCGACGAGATTGCCGTGCACGCCCGTGGCGCTTCCCCGGTACGGAATGCGCCGCAGGGTGTCCGGCAGATTGCGGTAGAAGCCCGGAAAGAACCGGAAGCCGTGCTCCCCGGGCAGCGGACCGCGCCCGCCGCGCCCCGATCCGGGGACGGGCATGCTCCGCGCCTTGCCGCCCAGCGCGTCGTGGTACTCGTACACGGTGACGGCATAGCCCCGCTCGGCCAGTTCCTGGGCGGCGCTCAGGCCGGAGACGCCTCCGCCCAGCACGGCGACCGAGCGATCTCCCCGTCCGGCGGCCCTCACCGCGGCCGACGCCCGGGAGGCACGGCCCGTCGATGACAGGGCGGCCCCGCTCGCGACCACGCCGCCCGCGGCCAGGATCCGACGCCGTGCGGGCCCGGGGCGGGGCTCGCTCCGTGCCGTTCGGCCACCCTCACGTTTTGCACCTTCTGCACCAGTCATGTCCGGACAACGATCTTCCCGCACTCTGGTCACCGCCCGCCCGCGAACCTCGAAGGCGCAGGTCGGGCGCGGGACGGGCGGTGGGGGCGACGACGAGGAGGGTGCCGGACGCAGTCCGCGGGGGCGGTCGCACCACCGGTCGGCCGGTGCAGGGGGCCGTGGGTTCCCGGCCCGCCCGCGCGGCGTTCCCGTCCTGTCCGGCGGGATCCCGACGCACGTCCCGCGGTGCACGACGCACGCCCCGCAGTGCCGGACGGGCGTGCCGGTTGCCCCTTCCCTGTGGCCCGTGCGGGTGACCTGGGGCCGGGCCACCCGAGGAGGGGAGCGCCTGAGCTGAAAGGGTGTCAGGACACGCCAGACGTGGCGCCCGGGGGAGCCTGCGGGCTGTTCTCGTACCCGTTCGGCCTCGGGCGCCGGTCGGTACTGATCGCGGCTCCGGCGGGTTGTCGCCCGCCGGTGGCCCTAACGGAAGGCGACCGCATGAGGTGGGAAAGGACCGGCTCCCAGGCCGCGTCGGTGGCGGCGGTGGAGCGGACGGTGCTGGCCACGGCGCCAGGGGCCGCGGTGCGGCTGTACTGTCTGCCGCCTGCCGGTGCGGGACCGGAGTTCTTCCAGGGGTGGGCAGGACACCTGCCTGCCGGCGTCGAGTTGTGCTCCCTCTCGCTGCCCGGCCGTGGCGAGCGGCGGAACGAGCCCTCGCTGACCGATGCGGAGTGCCTCAGTGCGCGGATCGCCGCCGTGGTGGACGACTGGGCCGATCCGCGCCCGTTCGCCCTGTTCGGTCACAGTGTCGGTGCGCTGCTGGCCTTCGAGACGACACGGCATCTGCGCCGCAGGCGGGGGCGGCTTCCCGTTCTGCTGGGGCTTTCGGCGCTCGCGGCCCCTCACCTGAACGCCTACACCGCCGCCCTGCCGTCCTGTCTGACGACGGGGCTGGACGGGCTCGCGAATCTGGTCGGCGGTCCCATCCCGCAGCATCTGGTGGACGACCCGCAGCTGATGGCCGCCGCGTGCACTCCGCTTCTCGCCGACGCCTTGTTGCTGCTGCAGTACCGGCACCGGACGGAAGAGCCTCTGGACGTTCCGCTGGCGCTGTTCGGCGGGACGCAGGACCCCCTGACGCCACTGGCGGACCTGCGGGCCTGGAACGATCTGGTGACGGTGCCCGCCGAACCGCGCCTGTTCCCCGGCGCGCACATGTACCCGGCGCAGGAGGTGGCGGGGCTCGCGGGGGAAGTGGTCCGATGTCTCGATGCCGTGGCTCCCATGGCGGCCCTGGCATGAGGCTGGGACGCGTGACGAGGCCGACGACCCCGGGCGCCCGGGCGGCGGCTGCCGCCGTGGTGTGCCTGGGTCTGTTTCTGCTGGGGATGGATCTGACGGTCCTGAACGTGGCCCTGCCGGGCCTCCAGCAGGACCTGGACGCTTCGTCGGCCCAGGTGCAGTGGATCGTCGACGCGTACGCGCTGGTGCTGGGCGGCACGGTGCTGGCGGTGGGGGCGTTCACCGACTCGTGGGGCCGACGGCGCTCGTTCGTCTGCGGGTTGACGGTCTGCGCGGTGGCCTCGGTCTGCGGTGCGCTGGCATCCCAGCCGGAGCAGGCGATCGCCGCGCGCTGCCTGCTGGGCGCGGGGGCCGCCCTGCTGATGCCGGCGACCCTGGCGGTCCTGCACGACCTCTTCCCCGAGCCCGCTCTGCGGCGCCGGGCCATCGCCGCGTGGGCCGCCGTGGGCGGTCTGGGCGGGGTCTGCGGGCCGGTGATCGGCGGCTGGCTGGTGGAGCAGTCCTCCTGGCGTGCCGGGTTCTGGGTCAATCTCCCGCTCGCCGTGCTCGCCGTCGTCCTCGCCCTGGCTCTCGTGCCCGAGTCGCGCGCGGCCCGCCCCTCGGCGTTCGACGTCCCCGGGGCCGTGCTGTCGAGCCTGGGCCTCACGGCACTGGTGTGGGCCGTCATCGAAAGCCCCCACCGGGGATGGACCAGCGGCTGGGTGCTGAGCGCCTTCGCCTGTTCCCTCGTGCTGCTGGCCGCGTTCCTCCTGCGTCAGTCACGCGCCCGGGAGCCGATGCTGCCGCTGCCGGTACTGGCGCTGCCGCGCGTCGGCGTGGGGGCCGGGTCGCTGGCGGTGGTGGCTTTCGCCGCGTTCGGCTCCCTGTTCGTGCTCACGCTCTATCTGCAGGGCGTCCTTGGATACTCACCGCTGGAGGCCGGAGTACGCACGCTTCCCCTGCCCGCCGGACTGGCGGTCGGCGCCGCGATGTCCCTGCCCCTGCAGGCGCGCCGCGGCCAGAAGGCCCCGATCGTGTGGGGGTTGCTGGTCGTGTCGTCGAGTTTCGTCGTCCTGGCAGGAACCACTGCGGACTCCGGGTACGGGCGCTGCGCGCTCTTCCAGCTGGTCATCGGCGTCGGCTCGGGTCTGGTGGGCGCGGCGGCGACGGAATCGGTCATGGGTGCCGTACCCGGGCAGAAGACGGGGCTGGGCTCGGCGATCAACGATGCCACCCGGCAGATCGGCTCCGCTCTCGGCGTGGCGGTACAAGGAGCGATCGTCACCGCCGTGTTCACCTCGCAGTTCAGCGCCTCGCTGGCGCAGCGTGGCGCGTCCGGTGACCTGCTGACGGTGGCCGATCGCAGCATGCTCGCGGTGCCGGGGGTCGCCGCACGCCTCGGGCCGCCGGAACGCGAGGTCGTGATGGCTGCCGCCCGGGAGGCCTTCACCGACGCGTTGACGGTCACCGCCGTCGTGGCGGGCACCGTCACCCTCATGGTGTCCGTGGCAGCGGCACGGTGGATGCCCGCTGCCGTGGACGGACCGGACCAGGAGGCGCACGCGCGGGAGGGCGTGGGTGGAGGGGTGCCGGATGCGGTGGGCGGAGTGCGGATCTGACCGGCGGTGGGAAGGCACGGACGGGACGCCGGAGCTGATCCCGTATCGCTGGTGCTTTGCCCGCCGCCCGGGGTCCGGAGTCCCGGATCCGGGGCAGGGGTCCGGGGTCCGGGGTCCGAGGCAGGGGTCCGGGGCCCGGGGCCCGGGGCAGGGGTCCGGGGCCTCCGGTCCGGGGCCTCCCCGACGGTCCGACGGGGCTCCGAGGGGCCGGAGGCCCTCGGTGGTCCGGGCCTCCGGGGGCCAGTGGGCGGCCCTCGTCCCCTGTCGTCAAGCCGCCGGCGCGGCACCCCGCCGCGCCGGCCGTCGGTATCGAGGGCCCCCGCTCAGGCCGACGGCACTCCGTCCGCGATCCGCAGCGCCTCCACCAGGTCGCGGTAGAGGTCGTCGCCCGCGAGCAGTTCCGCGTGGGTGCCGCGGGCCCGGATCCGGCCCGATTCCATCACCACGATGGTGTCCGCGTCGATCACCGTGGACAGCCGGTGTGCGATGGTCACCACCGTGGCCTGCTGCGACCGCGCGCGGATGCAGTCGTGCACCGCGGCCTCGGTGAGCGCGTCGAGCTGTGCGGTGGCCTCGTCCAGCAGCAGCACGTCGGGACGCCGCAGCAGCGCCCGTGCCAGCGCGATGCGCTGCCGTTCGCCGCCGGAGACCGCGGCCGACGACAGTTGCGTGTCGAGGCCGTCGTCCAGTCCGGCCACCTTCTGCGTCAGCCGCACGTCGGCGAGCGCCCGGTGCAGTTCTTCCTCGGTCGCGTCGGGACGGGAGATGAGGAGGTTGTCGCGGATGGTGCCGGGCACCACGGGGGTGTCCTGCTCGACGTACGCCAGCCGGGAGCGGATCGCGGCGTGGCCGTACCGTGCGTACGGGACGCCGTCCAGGAACAGCGCCCCCTCCTGCGGCTCCAGGAAGCGCAGCAGCAAGGACAGGACCGTGGTCTTGCCGGCGCCCGACGGGCCGACGATCGCGATGTGCCCTTGCCGCGGCAGGGCCAGGTCCATCCCATGCACCGCCGGTTCCAGGCCGGGTCCGTACGCCGCGGTGACACCCCGCAGCTCCAGTACCGGACCAGCCGCCGTGTGCGCCGCAGGCACCGGCGCGTGCGGGGCCTGCGACTCCCTCTCCAGCGCGTCCACCGCGCGGATCCGCTCCGCGGCGGCGAGGCCGGACTGCAGCGAGGTCAGGTTCTGCGACAGCTCCGTGATCGGCTCCATCAGCCCGAAGGCGTACAGGAGGAAGGCGATCAGACCGGAGACCTCCAGCTGTCCCTCGCCGACCCGCCACGCGCCGACGCCGAGGATGAGGATCACCGCGAGCTGGATCCCGGTCCAGGCGATGGTCCACACGGCGGCTTCGAGTCGCACGGCGCGGATGCCGTAACGCGCGGACTCCTTCGCGTCCCTGCCGATCCGCTCCGCCTGCCGTTCCTCGGCACCGCTCGCCTTGACCGTCCGGATCGCGCGCAGCGCGCCCTCCAGCGTGCCGCCGACCCGCCCGACGTGCTCCTGCGCCCGCTCCTGCGCCTTGGCGATCTTCGGCATCAGCGCGCCGAACAGCACGACGACCAGCACGACGGACGCCACCGTCGTACCGAGCAGCACCAGGTCCAGGACCGCCATCAGCGCCAGCGTGCCGAGCAGCATCACCACGCCGTTGATCAGCCCGATCACACTGGACGAAGCGGCCTCGCGCAGCAGCACCGTGTCCGACACCGCCCTCGTCACCAGCTCGCCCGGCGGCCGCTTGGTGATCGCGGGCACGGTGGCGTGGAAGAACCGCCGCACCATCGTCTCCCGCGCTTCGAGCACCACCTTCTCGCCGAGCGTGCCCAGCAGGATCCACTGGACGCAGTAGAGCACCGCGCCGAGGACGAGCAGCACCAGCAGCGCGACCACGGGCCCGCGCAGCGAGCCGCCGCCGCCGAGCGCGTCGAGTACCGCCTTGGTGACCATCGGCGTGGCGAGACCCAGCGCGGACGCGGCCAGCGCGAGGAGCAGGCCGATCCCCAGGGCCCGACGGTGCGGTGCGGCGAAGGACCAGAGGATCCGCAGACTTTCCGGAGCAATCATGTTCCCCAGTGGAACATCACTGTTCCATAGCGGTCAAGTGCGTTTCATTCCGGCACCGCGCTACGGTGTGCGGCATGGAGAGCCCCGCAAGCAGCAGCCCCACGAGCGGGCCGCGTGGCCGCACCCGCCGCGCGATCCTCGACGCCGCCGCCACCGTGCTGGCCCAGAACCAGGCGGCCTCGCTCGCCGATGTGGCGGCGGCGGCGGAGGTGGGCCGTACGACCGTGCACCGCTACTTCCCGGAACGCTCCGACCTGCTGCGCGCGCTCGGCGTCGACGTGCTGGACAAGGTGGCGGCGGCCACCGTACGGGCCCGGACCGAGGACGGCCCGGCGATGGCCGCGCTGGAGCGGCTGGGCCAGGAACTCTTCGAACTCGGCGAGAGCCTCACCCTGGTCTTCGACGAGTCGCTCGCCGGGACGTGGAAGTGGGAGGGGTGGGAGGACGAGACCGAGGCGGACCGCGCCCTGGCCCGCCTCATCGACCGCGGCCACGCGGAGGGCGCCTTCGACACCGGGCTCGACCAGGACTGGATCGTCCAGGTGCTGTGGTCGCTGCTGTACGTGGCCTGGCAGCGCGGCCGCGACGGCGGCACGAAGCACGAGGCGCTGACGCTGTGTCTGCGGACGCTGCGGAAGTCAGTGACCTCGTAAGGGAGTTGCGGAGGCGGAGCGGATCGCCGCGGGAACGGCCGCTGTCTCGCCGCCTCGCCCGGCTGGTCGGAGCCCGTCGCCCGGATGGCCGGGCCGCTGCACCCCGACCGTCCTGGCGAGGCGCCGCTGTCGCCGTGATCGGTTCAGGGCCGTGCTGCGTATGATCCGTCGATGAACGCTCCCGTCATGCTCCAGGCCGCCCCGACGCCCGCCGCTCCCGCTCTCCTCCTCCGCCCCTGGTGCGCGCAGGACGCCGCCGGGCTGGTCGAGGTGTACCGGGATCCCGTGCTGAGGCGATGGGCGGTCTCCCATGTGGACAACGAGGACGAGGCACGGGAATGGGTGCGGGACCAGGAGCGGAGTTGGGCGGCGGGCGACCGGTTCGCCTTCGCGGTCCTGGAAACGGCCCCCGAGGTGCCGCCGCTGCTGGTGGGCAACGTGGTGCTCAAGGAGGTCGCATCCGGCAGGCCGTCCGCCGAAGTCGGCTACTGGACGGCCGCACGGGCCCGCGGGCGGGGCGTCGCCTCACGCGCCCTGAACGCCCTCACCGCCTGGTCCTTCGAGACCTTCCGCGCGGACGGACTGGAGCGCCTGGAACTCCTCCACCAGGTCGACAACTCGGCCTCCTGCCGCGTCGCCGAGAAGAACGGCTACCGGTTCGACGCGATCCTGCCGTCGGCGCCGCCGGCCTACCCGCTCGACGGTCACCTGCACATACGGCACGCAGCCGCCTGACCCCACCCGCCGCCGCCCGCGAACGCCCGCAGCGAGACGTCGTGTGCTGTCAGCCCGGACTGGGCGCACTGCCCGACGGGACGAGGTGCAGCGCAGCGGCGCGCGGATGGGCCGGCGTCTCGGTGAGGAAGGACTCGATCAAAGAGGTGGCGGCGTCGGCGCGTTCCATGAGGAGCATGTGGTCGCAGTCGGGAAGGGTCACGAAGTGGCTGCCCTCGATCGTCGACGCGAAGGCGCGCTGCTCGTCCGGCGTGGAGACGGAGTCGTGTTCACCGGCGAAGACCAGGGTGGGCACGCCCGTCAGACCGCCGGTGAGGGCGACGCGCGAACCGAAGGCACGGTCCAGGACGTCCTCGGACATCGGCTTGCGGAGCGTGCGCAGCAGGGAGCGCCGGAAGTAGCGCAGCGCGAGGTCCTGACGGTGGATGTGGCGGTTCTCGTCCAGGCAGAACATCTCCGCGGCGAGACCTGCGACGAAGCCCTCCTTGTCGCCGGCGTCCAGCAGTCGGCGGGCCTGTGCGAACCGGGCGAGCTGCGCCTCACTGATCCGGGCGGGGACGCCTCCGAGGAGGAGGCGGGCACAGCGTTCGGGGTGGCGCTGGGCGTACCTGAAGGCGAAGACCGAGCCGTAGGAGTAGCCGTAGAGATTGACGCGCGGCACGCACAGATCGTCGATGACCGCTGCCAGCGCCGCGTCCAGGACGTCGATGGTGTGCTCGGGCCGCAGCCAGTCCGAGTCGCCCGCGCCGGGCAGGTCGACGGTGACCAGGCCCGCGACCTCGGTGACCGCGTCCTCCAACTGGGGCCAGTCGTACATTCTTTGGAACGCGCCGCCGAGCACGACGAGCGGCTCGTACTGCGGCGCGGACGGCTGCACCCGCCGGTAGGCGAACTCCAGCCCGTCCACGGTCAAGGTACGGACGGTTTCCTTGAGCACGTCATGTTCCTTCACGTCAGGCCCGGGTGAGGACGAGTACGGCGTTGTGCCCGCCGAAGCCGAGCGAGGACGATGCCGCGCACTCCAGCCGTGCGGGGCGGGCGGCCCCGGCCACCACCTCCATGGGCACGCCCGGGTCCTGCACGTCCAGGTTCACCGTCGGGGGGATCAGCTGCTCCTCCAGGGCGAGGGCGGTCAGGGCGGCCTCGATGCCGCCGGCAGCGCCCAGGGTGTGGCCGGTCATGGCCTTGGTGGAGGTGACGAGCGGCCGGTCGCCGAAGACGCGGTACAGGGCGGCGCTCTCGACGAGGTCGTTGAGGACGGTCGAGGTGCCGTGCGCGTTCACGTGGCCGACGTCGCGCGGGGCGAGGCCGGCATCGGCCAGCGCGGTACGCAGTGCCGACTCGACGCCGGTCCCCTTCTCGTCGGGGGCGACCGGGGAGTAGGCGTCGTTGGACGACCCGTACCCCGCCAGCCGGGCCCGGACCGCGGCTCCCCGCGCTCGGGCGTGTTCCTCGTTCTCCAGTACGAGCAGCCCGGCTCCCTCGCCGGTGACGAAGCCGTCCCGGTCGACGTCGAACGGCCGGCAGGCAGCGGCCGGGTCGTCCACCCGGGTGGACAGGGCCCTCATCTGACAGGTGCTGGCGTACACCAGGCGCGAACGCAGGGACTCCGCCCCGCCGGCGACCGCGATGTCGCAGCGCCCGGCACGCAGCCAGCCCAGCGCGGTGCCGATCGCGTCGGTGCCCGAGGCACAGGCCGTACTGACCGCCAAACTCGGCCCGCGGGCGCCCAGGTCCTGGCAGACACTGCCGGCGGCGTTGCTGTTCACGCTCAGCGGCGCGACCTTCGGCGCGACCCTGCGGGCGCCGCGTGCGGTGAGGACGGCCTGCTGCTCGTCGTAGTAGTCGAGGCCGCCGTGGGCCGTACCCACGACGACGGCGACGCGGGCGCCGTCCCAGGTGTGCGGGTCGAGTCCCGCGTCGGCCACGGCTTCCCGGGCCGCGATCACCGCCAGCTGGGCGAAGCGGCTCGTGAGCCGTGCCGTCGCACCCAGGTGCGCGTCGAGGTCGAGCCCTTCGACCGTGTACATGAAGTCGCAGGGCAGGTCCCGCAGCGTGTCCGGACGGCGCACCGAGGAAGGGGCGGTGGCCGAAGTGACCTCGACCCAGGTCTGTTTGGCAGTGTGGCCCGCGGCGGTCACCATGCCGATCCCCGTCACCGCAACCGCGCCGGCCGCCGCCCTCATGCCACCGCTGCCTTCTCGCACACGGTGGCGAGCAACTGCCCCACGGTGCTCCGGGACGTCAGGGGCGCGTCCTCCAGATCGAGGGACAGCTCGTCCTCAAGCACCAGCCGGAACTCCTCCAGGGCGAGAGAGTCGATCTTCAGGCGGTACAGCGGCACGTCGGGAAGCACGGAGTCAGGGGGAAGCCGGAACATTCCGGTAAGCAGGACGGTGACATGCTCCGCAGTGTCCATCGACTGATGCTCCTTGCTCGACGCCGATCGGAAAACCTCTCGTGGAGAAACGTCGGCTCGCACACGAGGTAGCGCCGGGCAGGCAGGGAGAACCCGTTCGGATGACCGAACTGTTCACAGTGGAGTCGACCGTTCGTACGGGGGCGCCGTTCCCCTTCCCGCCTTGATCGCCACATGTCCGCTGGTCAGGCACCGGTCAGGGCCCGGGGGCGGCCGGGCGGGCGCGGTCGCGGGTCCGGGGACCGGGGCGAGCGGGTCGCACAGCCGGAAGGCGCCCGCCGGCCTTCCGGCGAAGCCGGAGGGCGCGCCCAGGACGTACGCCGGGCCGGGCAGCGCGAGGACCAGGCCGCGCAGCGGCGCCCCGACGAGCAGGGCACGGGCCGCCGCGGCAGGCGCCCTGGCTCAACTGCGTCCCGCAGCGCGTACGGTGCAGTCCTCCGTGCCCGCCGGGCACCAGTGGGTGCGGCCGCCGACCAGGTGGAGTTCAAGGTCGGCGTCCGCCATGCCGTTCCGGTCCAGGGCGGCGCGCAGCGCGGTGGGCGCCGGTTGGGGCGGCAGGCCGAGCACACTGACGACGACGATGCCGTTACGGGCCTGCACGGAGGCGATCCGCCACTCGCCGGTGGTCGCCCACTCCTCGGCGACCGGTCGGGCGTCGGCGGCGAGCGCCCGGTCGCGGGCGACGCTCACCGTGCCCGTGGTGAGCGGCACCGCCACCAGCAGTACGACCGCGACCACCGCGGCCAGGGTGCGCCCGTGGAAGTGCCCCACGGTCAGGCCCGACTCCTGTGCCGTGCGCCGCACCCCGTAGACCAGGAAGACGATGGTCCCGGTGGCCACGATGGCGGCCACGTTGGTCGCGAACAGCAGCGCCGACTCACCGGCGTCGTGGTAGCGGCCGACCGTCAGGAGCAGCCCGGTCACGGAGAGGGGCGGCACGAGGGAGATGGCGATGGCGACACCCGGCAGCGTGTCCGAGATGTCGGCGCGGACGAGCGCGAAGGCGCCGACGGTTCCCGTGGCCAGAGCGCCGAGGAGATCGATGAGCCGAGGGCTGATCCGCGAGGAGACCTGACCGTTGGAGGCGAAGTCGTCCGGTGGGGCGGCGATCCAACCGAGCAGCATTCCCAGTGCCACCACGGCGAGCGCCCCGCCGGTCACGAGGGCAGCGCAGCGCAGCACCTGCGACCGGTCGGCGAGGACCAGCGCCAGCGCGCTCCCCAGGATCGGCGTCATGAGGGGTGCGACGATCATCGCGCCGATGACGGTCGCGACGGAGTCGCCCACCACGCCCGCGCCCGCGATGATCCCGGCCAGCACGAGCAGCCCCCAGAACCGCGTCGAGCTCGGGCTGCGCACCGAACGCTCGATGAACAGGGTGTCGGTCATACGGCGTGCGGCGACGACGTCCACTGAGGCCATGCCCGGTCTTCCTTTCCGAGGAACTGCGCGACTGCCGACCGGAACGGCGCACAGGGTCCGATGCCGACGACCGTGGTGACGGACGGCAGGGCGCGCCGTACTTCCTCGTCGGCGGCGATGACTCCGGACCCGGCGGCCGGGGCGGACGGCGCCGGACACCGCGCCTCCCGGGCGGCAGCACGCGGTGAAGCACTTCGCCCCTTTCCGGCCGGTGCTTCCCGCACAGCTTCACCACCGGCCGGATCCTGCGCCATGCGGGGCGGCGCCGACGCCGCACGGCCTCTTTCCGAACTCGCCGGATCCGATGGGTCTTTCGGGCCCGCTGACCCGTCGGATCCGACCGGCCCTTCGGGCCTGTTCCTCTCGGAATGCGCGGCCGAAATGCACGGGCGATACTTCGGTACGCCGCTTGTCCCGCGACCGACGACCGGAAACCGGAAAGAGGAAGTCATGGAAAACTACCCGCTCCTGGATCTCTTTCTCACGATGATGTACTTCTTCCTCTGGATCATGTGGCTCTTCCTGCTGTTCCGGGTGGTCATGGACATCTTCCGCGATGACGACCTGAGCGGCTGGGGCAAGGCCGGATGGCTCGTCTTCTGCATCGTCCTGCCGTTCCTCGGAGTGCTCGTCTATGTGATCGCGCGCGGTCGTGGCATGGGCCGACGCGACGTCAAGCAGGCGAAGGAGGCAGAGGAGGCGCTCCAGGACTACATCCGCAGGACGGCCGCCGACGCGAGGGCGGGGACGAGCGGTCCCGACGATCTGACCAAGCTCTCCGACCTGCACCGGTCCGGAGTTCTGTCCGACGACGAGTTCGACAGGGCGAAGAGCAAATTGCTCGCCTGACCGACGCCGAGCGAAAAGGCCCCCGCGGAATCGGTTCACTGTTTCCGGGACCGCGCAACACGGGCGGTCCGCGCGGGTGGGAAAACGTGGGGCGAATGCGGAGCCTGCTGACGTCTGGCAGGTTGTCGAGCGAGTGAGTTCTCATCGGGAAAAGGAAGGTCACCCATGAAGCGTGTTCTGGTCCCTGCCGCGGTTTCTCTCGCGGCGGTTCTCTCGCTGGCTTCGTGCTCGGACAACGACGCGAGTCCGAAGGAAGAGGGAACGAAGGCCGCCTCGGAGCTCTGCACCGATCTGTCGGAGCTCAGGGCGGACCAGGCCAAGCTCGCCGCCCTCGACCCGGCTTCCGCCACGAAGGACCAGGTGAAGGAAGCCTACGAGGCCGTCCAGGACGACTGGAAGGACGTCTCCGAGTCTCTGGGGGACCTCGACGAGGCCAAGAGGAACGGCCTGCGGTCCGCTGCGGACGATCTGAAGAAGGCGTACGAGGACCTCCCGGGCGACACCAGCGGCAAGGACGCCCTGTCCAAGGTGAAGCCGCAGATCCAGAAGCTCGGCACGACCGTCCAGGAGTCGTCGCGCAGCGTCAACTGCACCTAGTTCCCCGCGGCTGTGCACCTAGTTCCTCGCGGCTGCGCGGCAACAGGCTCGCACCGACCGGCGGACACAGGAGCCCCGGCAGCGTCCGGGCCGCCGTGGACGGAGTCGTCGTGGTGACCGTCGCCGTCCCGGACCTTGCCCGGGACGGCGACGTGCGGGCGGGCGGTGCGGTGGGGTGCGGGGCGGGGCAGGGGGCCGTTGAACGGGTGCCGGACGATCAGGAATGGCGGTCTCGCTGACGTGACGGGCAATTCGCGGGAGCCCGCATCCGGTTGGCGGCGTCCGACGTTTCTCGTGGTCGCGGCGGCCGTCATGGTGACGGCGTACTTCTTTCTCCCGCTGCATCTCTTCGGACCGCACCGGCCGGTCCTGAGCTGGACCGTCGTGGTGTGCGGTCTCGCGTTGGTCGCGGCGGGACTCCTCGTGCAGATCCAGGACGTCATGACCGGCCGCGGCGGCACCCGGCCCGCCTGCCTCATCGCAGGTCTGATGTGCCTGACGATGCTGCTGTTCTCGGCCGCCTACTTCGTACTGGCGCGGGACCAGCAGGAGTTCACCGGGCTGCGCACCCGGGTGGACGCCCTGTACTTCACCGTGGTCACCCTCGCCACGATCGGGTACGGAGACATCACCCCGAGCGGCCAGACGGCACGGGTGATGACGATGCTCCAGGTTCTCTACAGCTTCGTGTTCCTCACCGCCGGCGCCACCGCGATCACCCGCCACCTCCGTGTGCAGATGCTGCATCGCAGGGACAGGCGTTCCGGGGGCCAGCGGAGCTGAGGCGGCCGACGACCCGTTCGGCCCACCCACGCGGGCCCCTCGCACGGTGCTCGCGTTGGATGGGTGCCATGGTCGCTTGTGCAGGGTGCCGGGGAAGGCGCACGCGGGGCAGGACGTCCGGGGGAGACCTCGGCGGAGCGTACTGCCGTGCCGGAGCGGGTGACGGATGACGGCCGCCGGCCCCGCCTCGTCGCCCGCGACGGAGGCGGAGCACACCGACGACGCGCACCGGCTCATGCTCAGCGGCCGTTACCTCCGCCTGCTGCTCCTGTCCGTTCTGCTCGGTGCCCCCATCGCCGTTGCCTGCTTCTTCTTCGTCGGCCTGCAGCACTGGCTGCAACACGAGGTCTGGACGTCGCTGCCCGCGGCCCTGGGGTACGAACAAGCTCCCTGGTGGTGGCCGCTTCCCGCGCTGGCCCTCGCCGGCCTGATCCTCGCCCCGATCGTCAGTCGCTTCCCCGGCCGCGGCGGGCATCTGCCGGTCGATGGGCTCGGTGGGGCGCCCATCGGGCCGCGTGTGCTGCCGGGGGTCGTCGTGGCGGCACTGGCCACGCTGCCGCTCGGCGTGGTGCTCGGGCCGGAGGCCCCGCTGATGGCAGTGGGCAGTGCGCTCGCCCTTCTCGCCCTGCGCCGCTTCCGGGGCGCGAGCGACCCGCGGACCGCGACCCTCGTCGCGACCGTCGGCTCCACCGCCGCCATCTCCACGATCCTGGGCGGACCGCTCGTGGCCGCCCTCCTCGTCGTCGAAGCGGCCGGACTCGCCGGTGTGCGCCTTGCCGTCCTCCTGCTGCCCTGCCTCGCCGCGAGCGCCGCCGGAGCCGTCGTCTTCGCGGCCCTCGGGACGTGGACCGGCCTGCCCACCGGAGGGCTCGCACTGCCGGCGGTGCCGCCCGCCGCCCCGCCGGACGCGGGCGACTTCCTGTGGGGCGTCCCCCTCGCCGCGCTCATCGCGTGCGCCGTGGCCCTCACCCGCCGCTTCGGCAGGCGCGTGGGCCGGTGGACATGCGACCGTCGCACCGCCCGGCGCACGGGGATCTGCGCCGTCGCGGTGGGCGTCTGCCTCAGCGCGTACGCACTGATCACCGGCCGCTCCCCCGGTGAGGCCGCGCTCTCCGGCCAGGAGACGCTCGGCGAACTCGCGGCACAGCCCGGAGCGTGGCCGGTGACGGCACTGCTCGCACTGGTCGTCTGCAAGGGGCTCGCCTGGAGCATCAGCCTCGGGAGCCTGCGCGGTGGACCGATCTTCCCGGCGCTGCTGCTCGGCGCCGCGGCCGCCCTCGCCTGTGCCGCGCTCCCCGGCCTCGGTACGGCGCCGGCCCTCGCCCTCGGCATCTGTGCCGCGTCGACGGCGATCACGGGACTGCCGCTGTGCAGTGCGGTGCTGACCGTACTGCTGCTGGGCGCCGACGCGCACGAGCAGATGCCGCTCGTCGCGATCACTGCCGTGGTGGCGCACCTGGCGGCGACGTGCGTGAACGGCCGCGCCCGGCAGAGCGGTGAGCCCTGACCGGCGAGGACCGGAGCACGGCCGCGATGCGGTTGCCCATGCCGGGGCTCGTCAGGCGCGAGAGGGAGGGTGACGGCGCGTCAGGCAGCCGGGCGCCGTGATCGCGCTCGGCTCGATGGCTGCGTGCGAGCTCCGGATCATCCGCATGTGGTCGTACGCCACCTCGCACACCCGCTCCGGCGGCAGCGCCACGTCCGGCAGGCCGGTCCATCCCTCCTCGTGCTGATGGTCCGGCGGTACTTGCATGGCCTCGGCCCGGTCGGCGGCCCGCTCGCCGGCCATGCCGCTCACCGAGGTTCCGCACGCGCACGCGAGGTGCGGGGTGGCAACCGGTGCAGGCGGACGTCGAGAAGTCGGCCGTCCGACACCTCGGCGGTCATGTACGTGCAGTGGGGCTGTCGCCGCCTGTCGGTGGGCGAGCCGGGGTTCAGCAGCCGCAATCCGCCGGGCGCGACGGTGTCCCACGGAATGTGGCTGTGACCGAACACCAGCACGTCCAGGTCCGGGAACCGGTCGGCACAGCGCCGCTCCCGGCCCTGCGCGGCCCCCGTCTCGTGCACGACACCGAAGCGGAGCCCACCGCACTCCGCACGCGCCACCTCGTCGAGCCGGGCCCGCAGCTCCGGTCCGTCGTTGTTGCCGTGGACGGCGACCAGACGCCGGGCACGGGCCTGGAACACGTCCAGTGTCGCCACGTCCACCCAGTCCCCGGCGTGGAAGACGACATCGGCCCGGTCCATCTCGGCGAGCAGAGCGGAGGGCAACTCCCGGGCCCGCTTGGGCACGTGGGTGTCCGTCGTCAGCAACAGGCGCACGACCCGCTCCCGTTCCTTCGCTCGGTGGCGCTCGGTGGCGCTCGGTGGTGCACGGCGTACCGGCCGTCGGGTACGCCGTGCGTCATCGTACGTTCCACCGCGCAGGTGCACGTCGACGACCTGCCGCGAAGCGACCGCGTCGTTCCGCCGCGAGTGCGGAAGACGGTGAACGGGCCCGGAGACCGCCCGGAACCGCTCACCGGAGGATCAGGCAATGCGCCGGATCAGAAATTGATCATGTGCCCGGCGAGCCCGTGCACCGCCTCCTTGACCGCCTCGCCCAGCGTCGGGTGCGCGTGCACGTTGCGCGCGACCTCGTGGACGGTGAGGTCCCACTGCTGGGCCAGCGTCAGCTCGGGCAGCAGCTCGGTGACGTCGGGGCCGATCAGGTGCGCGCCGATGATCTCGCCGTGCGTGTCGTCGCTGATGAGCTTCACGAAGCCCGTCGCGTCGCCGAGTCCGTGCGCCTTGCCGTTGGCGGTGAAGGGGAACTTGGCGACCTTGACGTCGAAACCCTTCTCCCTTGCCTGGGCCTCGGTCCAGCCGAAGCTGGCGATCTGCGGCTGGCAGTAGGTCGCGCGCGGGATCATCGGATAGTCGAGTTCCATCGTCTCGGCGTCCGCGAGCGTCTCGGCCGCGACGACGCCCATGGCCTCGGCGGTGTGCGCGAGCATCAGCTTGGCGGTGACGTCGCCGATGGCGTAGATGTGCGGCACCGAGGTGCGGCAGCGCCCGTCGACGTCGATGGCCCCGCGTTCGGTGACGGCGACTCCGGTCGCCTCCAGCCCGTAACCCGTGACGTTCGGTGCGAAACCGATCGCCTGGAGGACCTTGTCGGCCTCCAGCACCTTCTGCGCACCGTCCTTCCCGGAGACCGTCACCTTGACCTGCGCACCGGACTCGTCGATCGACTCCACGCGGGTGGAGGTGAGCACCTCGATGCCCAACTTGCGGTACTGGCGAGCGAGTTCGGCCGAAACGTCCGCGTCTTCGAGCGGGGCGACACGGTCCAGGAACTCGACGACGGTGACCTTCACGCCGTAGTTGTGCAGGACGTACGCGAACTCGATGCCGATCGCACCCGCGCCCGCGATGACGACGGACCGCGGAACGTCCTCGGCGAGGATCTGCTCCTCGTACGTCACGACGCGGTCGCTGCGCTTCGTGCCCGGCAGCAGCTTCGGGGTGGCGCCCGTCGCGATGACGCAGTTCTCGAAGGTGATCTGCTGCGTGGTGCCGTCGGGCCCTGCGACCTGGAGGGTGTGCGCGTCGAGGAAGGTGCCCCGGCCGTCGAACTCGGTGATGCCGTTCTTCTTCATCAGGTAGTGGACGCCCTTGACCCGGCCGTCCGCGACCCGGCGGCTGCGCCGGAACGCCTCGCCGTAGTCGAAGGACACCGTGCCGTCGACCTTGATGCCGAAGGTCTTGGCCTCGTGGGCGAAGAGGTGCGCCAGTTCGGCGTTGCGCAGGAGCGCCTTGGTCGGGATGCAGCCGACGTTCAGACACACGCCGCCCCAGTACTTCTCCTCCACCACCGCGACCTTCTTGCCCAGTTGGGCGGCACGGACGGCGGCGACGTAACCACCGGGTCCCGCCCCGAGGACGACGACGTCGAAGCGCTCTTGCATGGAAGTTCCCCTCTGATCAACCAGTGTGTCGCACCAGGCCGGGCCGACGGGCCGCGACGCATGCCGCATCACGGGCCACGTCGCGCACCGCGCCACCTGCCGCGTGCAGTCCAACCGCCGCACCCCGAAGGCCATTCCGCGACGCCACGGCCGACTCGTACCGTACCGACAACCGGAACGGCGCCCGCAGCAGTGACCGACGGGGCAGGCGCCGCAAGGACTCCGGCGTACTAGCCTGGGGATTCCACGGCGGCGACGGGGGGCGGGGACGATGTCCTGGGCGACGACCAGATGCCAGTGTGGCGACGCACGTTTCCGGCACGGCGACCCCCGGTACGCGGGGTCCTGCAAGGACTGCGCATGCGCCGCGTTCGAGAATGCGCCGCCGCTGCCGCTCCCGCCGGAACCGCCGCAGGCGGAGCCCCTCGAACCGCACCCCTCCTGTCCCCTGCACAAACCCGACTGCAACGGCATGCATCCCACCATCGGCTGGTGAGGGACCGGGCGCGGGCCTTCGGCTCGGCCGGGGGCCCTGCTGCCCATCGGGACAGGCGAGACGGGTCCCGTCGAAGGCGCGGCGCGGCGGGGGCCTGCGGCTCGGCCGAGGCGCTCTGCGAACCACCGGGGCAGCCAAGACCGGCCCAATGCATGGCGCGCGCCTTCGGCTCGGCCGAGGCGCTCTGCGTACTGCCGGGGCAGCCAAGGCCGGCCCCGCGGAAGAAGACATGTCTCCCGGCGATTACTTTCGCCCCTGGCCGGGGTCTACCTTCCACAACCGCAGAGCCCCTCTCGCCAGCCCCCGATCAGGAGTCGACCATGACCTCACCCGAAACCCGCACCCTGTCCGTCGCCGGGGCCACCCTCACCTACGACGTGCGCCCCGGTAGCGGCGGGGAAGCCCCCCTGTTCCTGGTCGGCTCGCCGATGAGCGCGGCCGGGTTCGTCACGCTGGCCTCCCACTTCGCCGACCGTACGGTGCTCACGTACGACCCCCGGGGAGTCGACCGGAGCCCGCGCACCGACGGGGCGGCGGAGTCCTCTCCCGAGGAGCACGCCGAGGACCTGGCCAGGGTCATCGAGGCGGTCGGCGCCGAGTCCCTCGACGTCTTCGCGAGCAGCGGCGGTGCGGTCAACGCGCTGGCCCTGGTCGCCCGGCGCCCCGCCCTGGTCCGCACCCTCGTCGCGCACGAGCCGCCGATCGCGGCGGCCCTGCCGGACCGCGAGGCCGCCCTGCGCGTCTTCGCAGACATGCGCGAGACGTACCTCCGCGACGGGCTCGGGGCCGGAATGGCGAAGTTCATCGCGGCGGCGACGCACCAGGGCGAATTCCCGCAGGACTGGGCGGACGGACCCGCACCCGATCCGGCGGCCTTCGGCCTGCCGACGGAGGACGACGGTTCGCGCGACGACGCCCTGCTGGGCCAGAACCTGCGCCATTGCACGGGCTACGAGCCGGACTTCGCGGCGCTTCGAGCGGCCTCGACGCGCCTGGTGATCGCGGCGGGCCGGGAGTCCGAGCAGGAGATGACGGCGCGGGCGGCGGTGGGGGTGGCGGAGCGCCTGGGCCTCGCACCGACGTGGTTCCCGAGCCACCACGGCGGCTTCCTGGGCGGGGAGTTCGGCCAGGAGGGGCAGCCTGCGGAGTTCGCGAAGACGCTGCGCGCGGTGCTGGACGGAAAGGGCTGACCGGGCTTCGTATCCGCACGGGTCGTGCGGATACGCGACGGCGGGCCGCACTATCACCACGCTTCCGGGCCGTGAGGCGCGCCTGAGCAGCAGCGGTACCTGGGCGGGTGCCGAAGGTCAGGTGGCAGGAGGCAGATGCCCGAAGGTCAGGTGGCAGGCGGCCGAGGGTCAGGGAGCAGGTGGCAGGTGGCAGGTAGCAGGTAGCAGGTAGCAGGTAGCAGGTGGATCATCACCCTGGTGGCCGCTCCGGTAGCATCGGCTGCATGTCTGCTTCTTCGTGCGCGGCCTGTGCCGCGGTGACGAGGACGCTCCGCTAGCGGCGGGGCGTCTCTCTCACTTCCGTAGAACGTGTCGTCGCTTCGTGGTCGAACCGAAGCGGCACGTCGGTGCTGCTCGGAACTTCTTCTGAGCAACGGAGCACTTGGTGATTTCAGGCATTCTCTCTGCGTGCCGGGGCGGAACTTCCCCAATGCGTGCACGGCTTCTGCTGTGCTGCATGGCCATGCTGCAGTTCTTCGTCGCGGTCGACGTGACGGTGGTCAATGTCGCGCTGCCCTCGATCGGTGCCCACTTCGGCGTCGGCGGGCACGCGCTGACCTGGGTGGTGGTGGGGTACACCATTGCCGGTGGCGGGCTCTTGATGCTCGGTGGCCGGCTGAGCGATGTGCTCGGCAGGCGCCGCGTCCTTCTTCTCGGCACCACGGTCTTCGGTGCCGCTTCGCTGCTGGCCGGGCTCGCGCCCTCCTTCGCCCTGCTGGTGACCGCCCGGCTGTTGCAGGGGGTCGGTGAGGCGATCGCGCTGCCTGCTGCGATGGCGGTGATCGTGCTCGTGTTCCCTGAAGGGCCGCGCAGATCACGGGCGTTGAGCGTGTGGGCGGCCGTCGCGAGCTGTGGCCTCGTCCTCGGGTTCGTGGTCTCCGGGTTCCTCACCGAACTGCTCGGCTGGCGGTGGATCTTCCTCGTGTCCGTACCGTTCATCCTGGTCGTCCTCGGGGCAGCGATCCTTCTCGTGCCGGGCGAGCGCCCGACGGGATCGGGGTCGTTGGACCTTCGTGGTTCGTTGCTGCTGATCGCGGCGCCGCTGCTCTTCACCCTCGGCGTCATCGAGGCCGGCGGAGGAAACGACACGCCTGCCTGGCTACCGCCGGTGGCTCTGGCGGGCGCTGCTGCGGCGGGGGTCCTGTTCCTCAGGGTCGAGCGGCGCTCACGCGATCCGCTCGTGCCGCTCAGCTTCTTCCGCAACCGGCCCCGGATCCTGGCCAACCTCGCCACCGCCCTGGTCAGCGCGGCACTGTCCGCCTCGTTCGTACTGTTCACGTACTACCTCCAGGACCGGCTGGGTGCCGGCCCGCTCCAGGCGGGCCTGACGATGCTGCCCCTGGCGGTGTCCCTGATCGCGGCCTCGGTGCTGGTCCCGCGGGTGCTGGGACGGTGGGGTGCACGGGTCTGTGTCCTGGCCGGGATCTGCTGCACTGCTCTGGCGATGGCCGCCATCGCACTGGTCTCACACGTCGGGGCGGCCGGTCCGGCGATGATTCCGGCCATGGTGTTCATCGCCGCCGGGATGGGGCTCGGGATCGTCGGGTTGCAGTACGTCGCGGTCAGCGGTGTGACCGACGAGGACGCCGGCGTCGCTTCCGGCGTCCAGCGGGCCGCCGACCAACTGGGCGGCGCCACGGGAATCACGCTGTACGTCGGCGTCGGGTTCGCCCCGCCCTTGAGCGGCGCCGATCCCTTCCTCGCCAGCAGTTTCCTGGCCGTCGCCGGACTCGTCGTGGCCGGGCTCGTCACCTGTCGGATCTCGGTGCCCGCCGCCGGGCCGGAGGGATTGATCAGCTGACCTCGGACAGAGCTGCGCGTGTCCGGTCTTACGGCCGGGCGCGCGCGGCCTCGCCCGCAGTCCCCGCGCGCAGCCCGGGAGAGCAGGCCGCGACCGCAGGACGTTCGCTCCGCGCAGCCGCCGTCCGCCGACGGCTCCCGGACACCACCGGAGTTCGCCCAGCCTCCGTACCCGCTCCCGAGCACATGGCAGCCTCGGCACCTACGCCTCGGGCACATGGCGGCCCCGGCACCTACGCCCCGGGCACCTAACCGCACGGAAGCCACCACCCCCGAGCACACCGCAGACCCCACACCCACGCTCCCAAGCACCTGACCGCGCGAAGGCGCAACGGCGCATCCCCTGCGGCACGGCAGAGCTCGCGCCTTGCCGTCCGGGCTGCCGGCTGTGAAGCTTTCGGCTCCTGCTCCGTGTCCCGCTGTGGAGGCATTCCGATGATGACCTGGCGTCGGCTCGCCGAGCACGACTTCCCGTTGCTGAGGACGTGGTTGCAGCAGCCGCACGTGGCCCGTTGGTGGAACCACGAGACCTCGCTCGCGGCGGTGTCACGGGACTTCGGCCCCGCCACCAGGGGCGAGGAACCGTCGGAAGACCTTCTCGTCCACCTCGACGACGTCCCCATCGGCTTGGTTCAGCGCTGTCGGCTGTCCGACTACCCCGAATATCTGGCCGAGCTGGCCCCCCTGATCGACGTGCCCCCCGGAGCAATGAGCATCGACTACCTGATCGGTGAGCCGCAACAGGTCGGCCGGGGGCTCGGCACACAGATGATCCGAGCGGTCGTGCGGGCGACCTGGAACGACCACCTCGACGCGCCCTGCGTGCTGGTCCCGGTGTCGGCGGCCAACCGGGCCTCCTGGCGGGCGCTGGAGAAGGCCGGCCTGCGCCGGGTCGCCGAGGGCGAGCTGGAGCCGGACAACCCCGTCGACGACCGTGCCCACTATCTCTACCGAATCGACCGGCCGGGCACGGCGAGGGCCGGCGCGTAGCCGGAGCCGGTTCTCGGCCGACTGCCGTAGCACCGGCCTGCGTACCGGACACCCGAGGCCCCGCGCCCCGCGGAGGGCTCGGCCGCACGCGGACGCCCCGCACGCTCACGGGCCGAGGGGCTCTCGCAGTCGGCACGACTGCGACTGAGAACTTCAGTTGGCGGGTGAGCGCCTGAGGCAACGACTTGAGCGAGCGGCGTCGACGGTTGGGGTGAGCTGGGTGGAGTAGGCGTCGAACTGCGGCTTCAGCTGCTGGTGGGAGGGCCGTTACGGTCGCTCCCGGCGGTGATCGCTTCGCCTGCGTGGATGATCGAGCTGAGCATGGCGTGGGCGTCCTGGAGCTGCTCGATGGAGCTGCTCAGGCGCTCGCGTTCGCTCTTGAGGTCCTGGGCCATTTCCTCGCAGGTCGGTGCCAGGATGGCTCCCTCTTCGGTCATGCAGGGCAGCACCTCCCGGATCAGGTTGGTATGGAGTCCGGCCGTGAGCAGGATGCGGACCCGGCGCACGGCAGCCACATCTGACTCGTCGTACTCGCGGTAGCCGCTGGCCCGCCGCTGCGGTCGCAGGAGCCCTTGCTGCTCGTAGTACCGCAGGCTCCTGGTGCTGACGCCGCTTCGCTTCGACAGCTCGCCGATGAACATGTGACTCCTGGCACAGGGATTTGACTCTGACATTGGCGTCAAGGTTTAGCTTAGCTGCCATGCCAACGAAACACAGCACCCAGGCACGTTCAGCCATCGATCCGAAGCCTCTGCGAGGCAAGAGGGCTGTCGTCACCGGCGGCACCATCGGCATGGGCCGGGCCATCGTCCAAGCCCTGACCGACCGCGGTGCAGAAGTGATGTACACCGGACGCAGCGACCAGCGACTCGGCGAGGCCCAAGCGGCGCTCGACACCCCGCTGGCCCACCCGGTGCGCTCCGACGCCACTGACATCAACGCCCTCGCCGCCCTGCGCGATCAGGTCGCCGACCGCCTCGGCGGCATCGACTACTTGTTCATCAACCAGGGTATCGCCGAGTTCCAGACACTCGAAGAAGTCACAGAAGAATCGTGGGACCGCGTCTTCGACGTGAACGCCAAGAGCGCCTTCTTCACCGTCCAGCGACTGGCGCCGCTGATGTCCGAGGGTGGTTCGATCGTGTTCACCACCGTCTCCAACGACCGCATCTTCCCGGGTCTCAGCGCCTACTCCGGGGCGAAGGAGGCCGTCGCCGCCTTCACCAAGGTGCTCGCCGCCGAACTGCTCCCCCGCAAGATCCGCGTCAATGCGATCGCACCCGGCTTCATCCTGACCCCCACCATGGGCGTGGCCGGGCTGACCGACGAGCAACGCGCCGAGTTCATCGAACAGGGCAACGCCTCCACGCCGATGGGCCGAGGAGGCACCGTGGAAGAGGTCGCCGCCGCCGCGCTGTACCTCGCCGCCGAGGCCACCTTCAGCACCGGCGTTGAACTGCCCGTGGACGGCGGGTTCGGCCAGGGCCTCGGCGAATGACCGCTTCCGCCCGGTAGACGGAGGTCTCCTGCGGCAGGTTGCGCCGGCCGCAGGAGACCAAAGTGGCGACCACGTCGCAATCGTCCGCTCGACACGTACACCTCATGGGTTCATGCGCGACCGCCCGGGAGGTTGTCCCCGGGCGATACCGCTTGCGGCGTCCCGGTCAATCCGGGCAGCGAAAACTTGCCTATCGGCGCACGACCAGCTCGCTCGCCGCCCCCACCGCTCAACTCGCCAACTGAAGTGCTCAGTCACAACGACGGCAGTTACGCCGCGGGGTCCGGGCCGCTACAGCTCGATGTCGAGTCGTTCCACGTCGGTGAACTCCACACCCAGCCCGTGCGCGCGGCTGTCGTTGGCGCGGAAGTACATCTGGGCGAGGCCGTCGGCCGCGATCTGGTGGAGCTGCTGTTCGTCGGCGCCCTGTTCCCGGGCGGTGAACAGGCGGTCGGCCCACTGGGGCGGCAGGGCCTGGGTGATGTCCCGGACGCGGGCGTCGTCCGTCGTCCCTGCGGCGGCCTCGAATCCGAAGCGGGCGCGCGTGGAGACGACCAGGCCGTCCGTGGACGCGGCCTTCTTCCGCGCCCTCGCCCGCACCTGCGGCTGCCACCGCTTTCTGACCTCACTCTCCAGGCGGGCCCTGAGATCCTGTCGGGGCCGCTTGAGCTGTCCCTTGACGTACCGCTCCACGGTGCGCTGGGAGACCCCGAGGACCTGGGCGGCGGCCCTGGTGCCCTTGAGCTGCTTGACCAGGTACTTCACCTGCGCCTGGGCGCTCTGCGGGATGCGGCGGGTGAACGCCCCCTCCAGCGCGCGGTCCAGACTGTCCCCGAGCGAGTCGACCACGGGTTACTCCCCTTCTCCGGCCAGCGGGTCGTTCTTGTGTAGATTCGCGCCGCCGGTGTCATTCGGGACCGCAATGACCTGCTGCTTGTGCTGCTGTCTCATCGGATGTCCCGCGGTTTCTGTCTCAGTTCGGTGGCATTTCCTCAAGCGGCTTCGTCCTGTTGGGCCTCGTCGGGCGTCCAGGTCTGGTCGAACCAGGCGATGAAGTCCTTCACGGTTCCGATGCGAGCGATTCTCTCGTGGATGGCGCGCTGGTCGTGGCCGGGGAGGAAGTCGCCTCGGCCGATGGGTTTGCCGCATCCGCAGTTGCACTCGCGGTTGCCCAGGGGGGAGTCGAAGTAGGTGATGGGGTTCTGCTGGGTGCCGTTCGGGGCCGGCTTGCCGACGTAGTGGTCGTGGACGGGGTGTCCGGGGCCGAGGATGCGGCCTTCGAAGGCCCGTCGCCCACCAGGGACGTCGACGATCCGCTCGATCTCCATGGCCTGGCGGATGGTCCCGCCGCCGTTGATGACCGCGAACCGCTCTCGTTCGACGCGTGATCCGGGCATGACCCAGACGCCGCGGGCGATGTCGTGGAGCTGCTGGCCGGAAAGTCCGTCGCTCCAGCCGATCTGTGAGCGCTGGAGGGGATCGCTGTTCGGGTCGACGTTCTTGTTCTTGCCGAGGGTGATCTGGATCATCGTGCCTCCCTATGAGGCCGCCTCAAGGGGCGAAGCGTTGAGGTGGCCTGTTCAGAGTAGACCATAGGCCCTCGTTATGAAGGAGTCTCATGGGTGAGCTTATCGCGAGATGGTTCGTTTGACCCGGGGCGACGGCCGGGCAGGTCCTGCCTCCGGCAGAGGTAGCTGATCATTCCGAGGGAGAAGCCGGTCTCCGCTCCGAGTTCGCGGCAGGTGCGGCCGGCGGCGCGTTGGTCGCGGAGCCAGTCGAGATCGATCTGGCGCCAGCGGTTCGCTCTGCCCTCGCGGGTCATGCCGTAGTCGCGGACGAGGACCTTGATGGCATCCACGCTCACGTCGGCATGCTCCGCGATCCACTTCAACGACCGGTATTCGTCGAGATAGAAGCGCGCGAACTTGTCCCTGGGGAGCGCTGCGCGAGCCCGTCGAACGGTGGCTCCTCTCTCCCACTTCGCGCTCTTGACCTGGGCGGGAGGGGCTGGCTGCTCCTGCAGGACGAAGCGGACCGCGTCGTGGCTGACGCTGAGGCGGCGGGCGGCCTGTGCTGTGGTCAGGCCTTCTTCCCTGATGAGCCGGTGCAGCGTGGCGAGGTTGACGTCGCGCAGGTCGCAGCCGGGCAACGTGAGGTCGCCGATGATGTCTGTCGGGGGCTGCCAGGAGAGAGGTTCGCCGAAGATTCCTTGCCGGGTGAGGAACTCGGCTGCGTGGTCTTCGAGTTGGCTCAACAGCGCCGGAGTGACATCTGTTTCGAAGGTCCGCAGCATGGTCCGCAGTTCCGTGGTGCCGGCCGCGTAGGCGTCCGGGGCGAGGGTTGCGGGGAGTCCGCTGAGGCGTTCGAACAGCAGCGCTCGGGCGAACTGGTGGCGCCGTCCTTTGCCGGCCTCGAAGTCAATGTCCCGGCAGAGCTGCGTCCAGGTGTCCGGCGGCAGCAGGTTGCTGTAGTCGAGGGCGCGGCGGCGTGCGTAGTCGATCGGTGATCCTTCCCTGTCAAGGTAGTCCGCCAGCGCGAGCAGGCCGAGGCTGATGCTGTGGAAGTGGCCTCTTTGCGTAAGCCGGAACGCCATGTGAGTTCCCAGCCGGTCCTCCACCGGTGCCTGAAGGAGGCGGGCCGTCGTCTGGAAGTCCCTCGGGCCTCCGATCAGCAGCAGGTAGCACGACAGGGCCGGGCGGATCGTGCGGGAGAGGGCTCCGTCCAAGGGGCTGAGCCGGGCGGACCAGGCGGGCCAGAGCTGTGTCGGCGTGTTGCGGGCCCGCTCGGCGACCCGCGTTGCCGCCGAGCGGCCGGGCCTGCGGGGCAGTGGGCCCGCAGTGCGGTAACGGAGCTGGTCAGGACCTCCCAACCGCGGGGCGAGCGTGGCGAGATGGATCGCTTCGAAGACCGGGCTGGTGCGGGCCCACTGGAGCCCGACCTTGAGAGGAATGGAGCCGTCGGTGTCGTGGATCAGATGGCGAAGGGCGGCTCCGGCCGCGTGCACATCCCTCTGCTGGAGGATGTGCAGGGCCGCGCTGGTGGCAAGGGCAGTGGTCGCGGCCCGCCGCGGGGCGAGGCGTCCCGGACGGATCTGCTCGACGGGGTCGAAGGACCGGCGCTTCTCGGGCAGGGGCTGCTGGTGCAGCGCCAGGACCTCTGGTGGGACGAAGCCCGCCAGCCGGCCGGTGTCGGGGACGCGGCTCAGGAGGATGCCGGCCAGCGCCCGAACGTCTGCCAACAGCGCAAGACTGGGCTGGGGATGGTCCTGGTAGACGCCGAAGCCGGCCTGCCCGCTGGAGATCGCGTTCTCAATGAGCCGCTGGGCCGCGATCACCGGCCCCTGAGGGGCGAGCATGAGTGTGGCCGCTTCCTCGAACGGCTGCCCGCAGCGAGCCGGCGGGGCACTGCTCTGCGAAGGGCTGTGGCAGCGGCCCGGAGCGAGTGGGTGCTGGGTGGTTGCCGGGAGGAGCCGCGGTATGCGGCTGCAGCGCGGGCAGCCGTCGACGAGCAGCAGATGGTGATCGAGACAGGCGAAGGACCAGCCGAGCCTCCAGCTCAGCCGCCATCGGCCGCCACTCGCCGTCAGGCAGGCCGGGCAGTAGCGCGACCCGCGGGCACGTCCCCAGATGCGCCTGGTCTCCACCCGGCGCCGCAGCGTGTCGACCACGTGGGCCCGCCCGTCGTAATGGGCCATGGTCATGGCGTGGACCTGTTCCTGGGCGGGGCCGGCGGACCAGGCGACGCCTGCCGCCTGGTCCGCGTCCAGGAGGGTGACCAGGCGGCCCAGGGCTCCCGAGTCGACGGGCCGGGAGGGGCCACGGGGCAGCAGGCCCATCGAGGTCAGGACGTCGCCGGTGGTGGTTCCCAGCCGGTGGGCGATCGCCTCCCACCAGGAGTCGAGTGCCTCGCCCGGCTCCGGGGCGAGACGGATCGGCAAGGTCCTCGCGTGCGTCACCGGCGAGCCGCCTTCTGGCGGGCCCGGCGAAGGCTCTGTCCCTTGAGGAGATTGCGTACGTCGTCCTGTGCCAGGTGTGCCGCCTGGTCGATCTTGACGCGGCTCAGAAGGTCCTCGTCCAGTCGCTCCGCGCCGGTGCGCACGGCCCGCTGACAGCCGCGGTTGATCAGGGTCATCAGCGAGCCGATGTGACCGCTGGAGCGGATGAACAGGTAGTCGAACAGATCGACGGCCAGCATCCCCTGGTACTTATCCCTGAGCACGAGGCGCTTTTCCAGGGCCAGCAGCAACTGCCGCCACTCGCTGCGGCCCTGGTCACTCTTGAGCTCGAAGGAACGCATGTCCAGGCGGGTCGTGCGCCGGCCCGTCTGGGCCAGGACCGCGTTGTCGTAGGACTCGCCCTCCGCGAACAGCCCGCGGCTGGCCAGGCCGACGCCGACGAACAGCAAGGTGACCGGGAACTCGTTCGCGATGTACTTGAAGTGGTTGCTCACCTCGACGCCGCCGGTCGCCCTCCACCGGAGAAAGTGCAGGTCATCGACTACCAGAAGTTTCACATCGCAGGAGAGCACGCAGTCCAGGGCACGCTGGGCGAACTGGGCCGTGGTGCCCGTCGTGCGACCGGGGTGAGCGAAGAATTCCAGCATCGCCCGGTTGAAGTCCTTCATCCCGGTGTTGCCCGTCAGGCCCACCCGGCAGACCGGGAGCCGTTCGTGCCCGCCGGCGGTGAACGCGCCGCCCTCGGCGATCTCCCGGCGGTGGAAGTCCCGGGCGAAGGCCAGCACCGCGGTCGTCTTGCCCAGCCCGGGGAAGGCGTCCACCGCCACGGCACCCTTGGCCTTGTCGCCGTCCTGCTGGTTGCTGTCGACGATGTCCCACAAGTCCTCGTGCAGCTCGTCCAGTTGAGGCGTCCGCAACGGGCCGAGGTTCGCGTGCCAGATCCGCCGTGCCCGGTCGTACTCGGCCCGCGCGCGCTCGCCCAGCGCCACGTACCCACGGCGCTCCAGCAGTTCGGGCTGCGAGCGCAGTTCGGCTTCCGCGAACGCGGCCCAGCCCTCCTTGCGCGACAGCGTCAGCGCGTCCAGGCGGTGCGCGTCACCCGGCGCCCACGTGCTTTCGGTGTTCACGCATCCTCCAGCGCATCGGCGTAGAAGTCACTGTCGTCTTCCAGCTCCACCACCTCGGCGTCGTCGGCCAGGTCGTCGTCGCCCACCTCCTGCGCGGCCTCGGGCGCGACCTGCGGCTCTGCCGCGTCCGGCACGTCCATCAGGCGCCTCACGCTCGGCAGCGTGGAGACGTTCTCCTCGGGCTCCGGCAGGTCCAGGGCCGCCTGTTCCCGGGCAAGCCGCAGCGCCATACGGCGCTCGACCAGCGTGGTGCCCAGGCCGAGGTTCCACCGCTCGAACAGGTCCCGGACCGCGGCCTGGTCGTCCGGGAACCGGTCTTGGGCCGCGGCCAGGCGGCGGGCGTACTGCAGTGCCTCCTCGCTCACCGGCATGTTCCGCCCCGGTGCGTGCTCCCAGGCCAGCGCATGCCACCGGCGGCTCGCGGGATCGCGGAAGTAGACCGCGTTAATGTCATCCGGGTTCACCGCGATCGGCCACTTGCCGTCCCGCTCGCCGCTGAGCAGACCACGGTAGGGGTCCAGGGCGGCACCGTTGTAGCGGCGGGCATCCAGATCGATGCCGTAGTGCTGGATCGTCCGCCGTTCCACCCGCAGGAACTCAAACGCCAGATCCCGATCGCGCGGGACCTCGATGTAGCCGGCCCGGTGCAGCCCGTGCTCGAACATCGCCGCCGGCGACATCCGCAGCCCCGGCACCCCCGGATCGACCAGACTGGTGTGCGGCCGGTGGTGATACACACAGGCCACCCACTCCCGGATGATCGCCTCCAGCTCGTGGAGGAAGAAGAACGCCTCCCCCTCGGGGCGCTCGCCGCGCGAGTGCAGATCGGGCCCCTTGTAGCAGGGCAGGGCCTGCAGCAGGTCCTCGCGCAGGGTTCGAAAAGATCTTTCCAGCGGGCCCTTGTCCCGGCCCGTTCGCAGCCGGGCCGGCTGCACCGAGACCCCCAACCGGCGGCAGACGCTGGGCAGGTGCTCCGAGACGAACACCTTGCCGTGATCGACCAGCACCGTCTCCGGCACCAGCGCGGGCGACGCCGCCGAGCGCATCGGCCCCTCCAGCGCCGTGACGTCCACCAGGACCGACCGCGGGATGCCGTGCTCGGGCCAGACGGCATGCGCCGGCCAGTAGGGCCCCGCGGGCCGGGGCCGAAACGCCTGGTAGAGGGCGACGCTCGCATCGACAGCCTTCGTCGACACCGGAGTGATCCGTATCCCCACGACGCAGCGCGTGTACCAGTCCATCGCCACCGTCAGCTCCGCCTGCAGCCACTGCAGCGTGACCGGGTCCAGCGCGAACACGTCCAGCCGGTTGGTGTCCATCAACAGGTACTCCCCCGGCCGGGTCGGCCGCAGCTTCCCGTAGACCCCGCCGGGCCGGGCGGCGATGTCCCGGTTGCGCTTCGTGCTCAGCCGAAACGTCGGATGACGCCGCTCAAGATCCTCCAGGAGGCGGTAGGCCGTCGCCCGGCTGGGCAGGCCCTCCTCCTCGAATCCACGGGCCAGCAGCCGGGCCCGGGTCCGCTCGATGACCATCTTGCGCGACGGCTTGGACTTGCCCGTGTGCTCAACCATCACCTCCAGCGCCACCTCCGCCCACACCTCAGCACTCCGGTGCCCGGAACGCGGCCCGCTACGAACAGGCGCCAGCCCCGCCTCACCGTCCCGCCGGAAGGCCGCCACCCACCGCTTGACCGAACGGGCCGCTACCCCCAGCTCCGCCGCCTTCGCCGCGTACCGGCTCTCCAACGCCTCGCCCACCGCATAGGCAGCACGGGGCTCCCCCGCCGCCGGCAGTTCCCCGCTGCCGCTGCGGAAACCGGTGAGTACCTCCCTCACATGCGCGGCCCGCTCCAGCACCTTCTCCCGCTCGGCATCGTCCAACTGGGCCAGCACCACGGCTGCCGTGTCCTGCGGGTCGTCGGAAGACGGTCCCGGCCCGTCCGCAATGACGCGGGCGCGCTCCGACAGCAGCAGTTCCTTCACAGCCAGCCGCAGCAGCCGTCCCCGGCTGTCCCTGACCACCACCTCGCCACCCGCCTGCGTGGCAGCGAGCTCCACCACCTGAACGACCTCGCCGTCGTAGGAGAAGCGACTCCCCACTCCGACGCGCACCCCGGCCCGGCTCACGACGCCGCCCGAAGCACGCTGCTGGCACTGAGCGGAACGCTCAGATCGGTCAGCCACTGCTGCTTCCAGAGCAGATGCAAGACCGCGGCCCGCACCAGCGGAGCCGGACGACCAGGCAGGCACGCGAACGCCTCGCCCAGCGTGTCCCCGTCCACGACCCGGTCGCGTACTTCGTCGCGGATGGCCGGATCGGCCGGACGATCCGGCGGTGGCTCGTCGTCCAGCACCGGATCGGGTATCCCCTCGGGCAGGTCCGGCTCGAACAGCCAGTCGCGGCGATAGCCCGCAAGGAACCGGACGTTGGCCAGCTCCGCGTCCGGCGGCTCGCTCCACACCTCGTAGCGCCAGCCCTTCGCCTCCACCGCCTCACGGGTCCAGGCAAAGGTGAACGCATGCTCCGGCCGAGCCGCCCGGTGCCGCGGCTTGACATCCACCACCAGCGGGCCCCCGGCGGTCGCCAGCAGATAGTCCGGGATGTGCCGACGCAACCTGCCGCCCACCTCGGCTCTCAGCAAGAAGGGCTGCGCCACGATCGCCGTCACGTCCGGGTCGAAGTCGGCATAGAGCAGCCGCGCCAGCTCCAGCCGCGACTCGTAGATCACGTGATCCGACTGCGTACTCGACCAGTACGTACCCGAGTAGTGCTTCTGCCCCGTATACCAGCGGAACGTCCGCCACGGCTCGGCCGCGTACAGCATCTTCAACGGCACCGACTCCCAGGCGAGGCCCTCGCGCACCTCGTCCTCGGTGAGCCGAATGCACACCTCTACGTCCACCATCCGCTCCCTGCGCCCGTGTAACTGACCTTGATCGCAGGACAGTTACACAGCACTGGAGTACGAACAGACGCACCCGCTTTCGATCACTCGAAAGGATGGTCATTCCGGCCTGGAAATCTCGGGGGATACGTAGTTGGCGTAAAGGAATTCCCGGGTGAGACCGCGCCGACGGCCACGACTGCCGGGAGCAGGCCCACCAGGCGCACCTCCAAGGCGAGGAAGGGCTGCTGGCCGGGCCGCGGCCGCCGGTCAGTTCTCCTGTGCGAGGCGTCGTTCCAGCGGGGTGCGGTAGTGCGGGGTGATGCGCAGGTCACCGAGCCATGTGCCCAGTACCTGTGCCCGGACGTCTACAGCGTGGCGGGCGGCGGCTCCCGGGTCGGCGAGAAGATGGGTTCTGATGGAGCCGCTGCGGTGTTGGGTCCAGGCGCCGATGATGTGTCCGTCGGCCCAGACGGTGGGGCCGATGTTGCCGTTGCGGTCGTAGAGCTCGCCAATGTGGGCGGAGTCGAGGTGGAAGTCGCGCTGTCGCCAGCCCATGGCAGTGGGGTCCAGACCGGGCAGCAGCGCCACCCACGGCTCCGGAGCGGTAACCGGCTCCAGGTCCTCGGGCAGCAGGAATCCGGTGCCCTCGTCGAGGCCGACGGTGAGGGCGCCGGTTGCGGTGAGGGCCTTGCGGGTGTCGGTGAGGGTCCAGCCGGTCCACCACTTGAGGTCTTCGGTGGTGACCGGACCGAAGGCGGCCAGGTAGCGGCGGGCCAGCTCCGCTTTCGCCGCTCCGGTTTCCCACGCCCGGGCGGCATCCGCAAGCGGGGAGATGCTCCAGCGGAACTGGTTGGAGTTGAAGCGGCCGGTGGGGCGGCCGCGGCGGATGCGGCCCTCGGCGGCCAGGACCCGCAGGATGCGCGAGGAGACCGCCTGGCGGGCCTCGTACGGCTTGCCCGGTGCGACGGTCACCTGCTCACGCAACGCCGGAACATCCGCCGCGAGCTCGGCGGCACTCGCCTCCCCTCGGGCGGCGAGCGCCGCCAGGACGTCGGCTTCGACCGCGGCATACCGCTGGGCGCTCCAGCCGGCCCCGTCGCGCAAGTAGGCCGCGCAGGCCGCCCGTTCCTTAGCGGCGATCGCCCGCCCTGTGGACGCCTCGATGACGGGAGCGAGATCGGTGGGGACGACGAACATGGTGCGGCGCATGCACAGCATCCGCTCCAAGCTCCGCTCCTCGTAAAGCGCCTGCTCCATGGCCGCGATGTCCGGTGCGCTGGTACGGGCGGCGGCAGCCAGGAACACGGTGGAAGGGTCGGTGGCGTGCAGGCCGATCAGCGCCTGCGCGACATCCGGCATCACTGCGGCCTGGTGGGAGGGCGCCAGGAGGTGGCGGATGCCCAGACGGGCACGACGCTCCTCCACGCTGACGTGACGGCGGGGCCCGCTCACACGTCCGCGCCCGATTCCGCCGGTGCGGCCGGGCCGAGGGCGGGGTTGGGGGTGAGGATGCGGCGCAGGATCGCTTCGACGTCGTCGCGGGTGGGCGGCCGGCTGTTGGCCAGGCCGCGCAGGGTAATGCCGTTGGTCGCGGCGGCGACGGCGGCGGCGGTGACCGGGTCGGTGTACTTCGAGCAGGCGCGGATGTTGAGCTCGGTGTACTGGTCGGCGACGGCGCGCAGTTCGGGGCGGCGCAGGGCGGCGAGGTAGAGCTCGAACTCCATCACGCTCTGCCCACGGCCCTCGGCGGTGAAGCTGCCCATCAGGGCGTCGGCGAGGAGGACGGCGTACTGCTCGGGGACCAGGTTGGGGCGCTGAGCGGTCCAGGTGTCGAGGTAGGCGCCGAAGCGGTCGACGGCGCGCTGCAGGGCAGCCTTGATGAGGTCCTCGCGGGTCGCGAAGTGGTACGTCGTCGCCCCCAGGGGCACGCCCGCTTCCTCGGCGACCGCCCGGTGGGTGAGCCCCTCGATGCCCTTGGTGGCGATGACCCGCTCGGTGGCGGTGACGATCTCCTCGATCCGCCGCTGGGGGTCCCGGCGACGGCGCGGGACGTCGTTGTCGGCCATCAGCGGGGACCTCCCGATGCGGGCGCGGGCTGCGGCGGGGTGGTGTCCATGAGGTTCTCCAAGTCCGGGAAGAGCATGCCACCCGCAGTTTAGTACGGGCGTACGGGAACGGCCGGGTTGGCACTGAAGCACCGGTACCCAATGCGGCTGCCGACAGAAGAGCTCTATGAACAGGCTATTTCTGGTGATCAACGGCGTTGTGAGCCGAATCCCTGCGGTGGAGATGCAGGGCGGGGCGCCGTGACCGACGATGGCTTTGTCCGGTTGCTCCCACCCGTTCGAATCAGTACAGTACAAATGTATCGTTTGAGTCGGGGGGCCGACCAGCACCAGGAGAACCCGTGCAGACCGCCAACTTCACCGCCTGTCTCGCCGTCCGCGACGTCCCCGAGACCCTGGACTTCTACGAGTCCCTGGGCTTCACCGTCGGCCGCGAAAGCGTCGCGCAGGACCACCCGATCCACCTGATCTTCAACGGCGACGCGATGGCCTTCATGATCCAGCCCGCCGACAGCGTCCGGGAGTTCATCCCGCAGACCGCCGCCGAGCTGGGCGCCTCCGGGTTCTTCTACCTCAACGCCCCCGACTTCGACGCCGCGGTCGCCCGGATCCGCGACAAGGTCGAGGTCCTCAAGGAAGCCAGCGACGGCGGTTTCCGGATGCTCTACTTCCGCGACCCCAACGGCTACGCGATGGCACTCAGCGCCCCCGCCGCCTGACCCGCCCGCACACCCGCCCCGGGCGCACAGCCACCGCCTAGTGGTCCGCCCGGACCACAGCAACCACACCAGGAGGCCCTCATGCCAAACCACATCTCACTCATCGACTTCACCGTGAAAGACCCGCAGAGCGCCCGCACTTTCTACACCGGCGTCTTCGACCTGGAACTGAAGATGGAGATGCCCGACTACCCCCTCTTCAGCTCCGCCGACGGCCCCGACATCGGCCTCATCAGGGACGGCGCGGACAAGGGCGGCCCCGCAGACGGCGTCAACACCATCGGCAGCCCCACCACCGTCTTCACCGTCGACGACATCGACGCCACCCTCGCCAAGGTCAACTCCCTCGGCGGCAAGACCGTCCTCACCAAGACCGAGATCACCCCCGAGATCGGCCACTACGCCTACTTCGCCGACCCCGACGGCAACTGCATCGGCCTCACCCAGAAGCCGTAACCCCCGGACCGCCCGTCCCACCCCAGCACGTAAGGAATACACATGACCCCGCTCAACGCCTCGATCATCAGCACCGCATGGAACTGCGACGACCCCAAGGCGATGGCCGCCTTCTACCACCAGCTCACCGGGTGGCCGATCATGGCCGAGGAAGACACCCACGCCATCGTCGGCACCGGCGACCAGATGCTCGTCTTCGCCCACCAGGACGGCTTCACGGCACCCAACTGGCCCGCCGACACCCTCGACTTCCACCTCGACTTCCGCGTCGAGAACACCGATAAGGCCGTCGAGCAGCTTCTCCAGGCAGGTGCCACCAAGCCCGACTTCCAGCCCGGCGAAGACCAGTGGACCGTCCTGCTCGACCCCTCCGGCCAGCCCCTGTGCCTCAGCTCCCCCCAGGACCACTGACCAGCTGACCCCGCACGTCGCCGCGGCCCCCCTCCCAGGGCGGCGGCACGGGCGGCGGCAAACCCCTTTGACCGCCCCGGCATCCGGCGCCTAGCCTCACGCAGGCTCCAGCTGCCCGGTCTCGGGCCTCACGATCTCTTTGTAGGTGACGACGTATCTCCCAGGCCCAGTAGCCGTCCGCTCCGGCCCTGACTGCACCCCTCTTCTTGCGGGGATGGTTCAGCGACCGCCGGGCGGCGACGGCGACCCCTTCGGCCTGGGCCCGTCACCCTCCCTTTCCTGTGCGCACTGCGGCGTACGCGGGCCCCGGCCTGCCCGTACCCGCACACCACAGGAACAGGACCCCCACCCCGTGTCCCACGACACCGCTGCCGCATCCCCGGCAGCATCCTCTGCCCGCCGCACCGCCAAGGCCCGCATCGTGACCCTGGCCGTCGTGCTGAGCGCCGAGCTCATGAACGCGCTCGACGGGTCCGTCGTCTACACCGCGCTGCCCACCATCGCCGCCGACACCGGCGCCAGCACCGCGGCCCTGCAGTGGATCCACGCTGCCTACGCCCTGACCTTCGCCCTCGGCCTGATCACCGGCGGACGCCTCGGCGACCTCTACGGCCGCAAACGCATCTTCCTCACCGGCACCGCCGTCTTCACGCTGGCCTCCTTGTTCTGCGGGATTGCCACCGGACCCGAGCTGCTGATCGCCGCCCGCGTCCTCCAGGGTGCAGCCGCCGCGGCGATGGTCCCGCAGGTCCTGGCCACCCTCCACGTCACCTTCGACGAAGGCTCGCGCACCAAGGCGTTCGGCCTGTACGGCACCGTCATGTCCCTGGGCACCGTCCTGGGCCCGGTCCTGGGCGGCGTCCTGACCCAGGCGAACCTGTTCGGCCTCGGCTGGCGGCCCGTCTTCCTGATCAACCTGCCCATCGGAATCGCCGCCGTCGTCCTCGGCCTGCGCCACATCCCCGAGTCCCTGGACCGCACCACCCGCCGCCTGGACCCCCTCGGCATGTTCCTCTCCGCACTCGGAATGCTGCTGATCACGCTGCCGCTGACCCTGGGGGGAGAACACGGCTGGCCCGCCTGGTCCTTCACCACGATGGCCGCCGGACTGCTCGTCCTGGCGGCCTTCCTCGCCCAGCAGCGGTCCAGGACCCGCAAGAACGGCTCACCCCTGGTGGTGCTGTCCCTGTTCACCGGCCGCACGTTCAGTGCCGGACTCGCCGTTCAGCTGGCCTTCGGACTGCTCTCCGGTGTCTTCTTCCTGTCCTGGGCCCTGTTCCTGCAGGACGGCCTCGGCCTCACCCCGGGCGAAGCCGCCCTCGGTTTCGTCGCCGCCTCCCTCGGCGAGATGAGCGGCGCCTGGCTTGCCATGAGCCTCGTACGCCGCTACGGGCGGGCCGTCCCGCAGGCCGGAGCACTCCTCGCCGCCGCCTCCCTGACCGGCTACCACCACCTCATCACCACCCACGGCACCGGCATGGGAACCCTGCTGGCCGCCCTCCCCATGCTCGCCGTCGGCCTCGGACTCGGCATGATCGGAGCCCCCCTCGCCGACCTCACCCTCGGCAAAGTCCCCGACCAGCACGCCGGATCCGCCTCCGGCCTCTTCAACACCTCCACCCAACTCGGCATCGCCCTCGGCACCGCCCTGACCACCCTCCTCCTCTTCACCCACACCCCCGCAGGCACCCAAGGCCCGGCCATGAACACCGCCTTCACCAACAGCCTCTGGTACGTCATCGCCACCCTCCTGGTGATGTGGGCACTCATGCTCCTGCTCCCCAAACCCACCCGCACCAACTGACCCAGGAGGGGGCGGCGGCACAACGACACCGCTGCCCCCTCGCACAAGCGGTACTTCTCAGAGAAGGACCGCTGCCGGACCCTCGAAGCCGGCGGAACACCGATCAGTTCTCATGCCCCATCCGCACTGGAGTTTGGGGAAGAACCCGGTTGGGGACTGCGCTGTGGTCCCCAACCCGTCGAGACCAAGTAGCCAGGAAAGATCGCGCTCTCGCCGGGACTTCTGGTACGACGACTCCTCACACTCGGATCTCAGATCCGTGTCATAAGTGCTGCTCAGAGGTCATTGTTTCCGAGAACATGACGCGGATTCTGAGTACCTACATCTTGATCAGGTTGGCGACGTTGAAGACGCCGCCGCGCTCCTCGAACTGCGCTTCCGCCCACAGGACGGTCCGGGTGCCCTGGTGCTTGACCATCCCGGGCGAGACCCCGAGCCGGAACGTGCCCGGTACCGGCTTGCCTTCCTCCGTGCGCGGCAGGATGTCCAGCGGGGACGGGCCGGGCGAGGGGTAGACGACGGCGTCGGTGCCGATGGAGACCGGGTACAGGTCGGCGGCGGCCGCCGTCTTCATCAGCTTCCGGTGCAGGCCCACACGCTGGTTCGCCAGGACGGCGGCCCGGATGTCGGGACGCCACGTCTCCCGCTTCAGCGCCGGGTACTCCTCGTAGTACGGCACCTGCCCCCGGCTGCGCTGGCGCAACTTCCCGATGCCGCCCTTCGCCGTGGCCTTGATCGCGGTCTCCAGCAGCGCCATCGTCGGGTCGACCTGCTTGCGCCGCGCCATCGCGTCCAGGAACTCGCTTCCCCCGAGGCCGGTGGTGACGCCCATGTCGGCCATCGTCTCCACATACGCGTCGCGCAGCCGCTTGTACCAGGAGTCCAGGTAGCGGCCGTTGTGGGTACGCACGTACGCCTCGATCGGCGCGACGTCGAAGCCGAGTTCCACCGCGTAGGCGACGGTGGGCGTGGCGTACCAGGCCGGGCCCTCGGGCCGCTCGCCCTTCGGCGTGAACGGGCTCGGGAGCCGGTCGCCGTCGACGGTGCGGCCGTTGACACGGACGCGGGAGAGGTCGACATGGCTGAGGTCGACCAGCCACGAGCCGGGCAGCGACGCGTCGAACGCCGGGTGGCCGGTGAGGTGGGTCGGTCCGTTCAGCCCGACGGTGAGCCCGTTCGCGGCGGCGGCGAACGACATGTTGATGTCGACCGCGACCAGGAACTGGTTCGCGCACTCCTCGTCGGTCAGCGGCCGGCACCAGTCGTAGGGCTCCTCCATCAGCATCTCGGCCGGCGTGCGCAGGTGGTGCCGGGCGAACTTCCCTCTGAGGACCGGGTGTTCGTCGGGGACCTCGCACTCCACCACGTCGTACCGGGCGATCAGCGCGTCCTCGTTGTAGGCGCGCACGAACTCGCCGGTGGCCGGGTCCTTCTCCGCGCGGGTGGGCGGGCGCAGCGCGGTCATCAGCTCCAGGCCGGTGGTCGCGGTGCTGCCGCGCGGCGTCGTCACCCGCTCCGCGTACAAACCGAGGTAGCGGGCGAGGTCGGCCGGGTGCATCGTCGGCAGCTGCGGGGCGTCCTTCTTGTCCCACTCCCGGGCGTCCAGGGCGTTCCATGGCAGGACGCACAGTTGCACGCAGCGGCGCCTGGAGCCCTCGGGCTCGCGGAAGACCCGGGCCCACGGCCCGAGACCGCGCTGGGTGAGCTGAAGGCCGGCCCTGGCGATCTGCTTGACCACCTTGTGGCTGTCCGGCAGCCGGCTCGCGTTCCGCTCCTCCTCCGAGAGGGTGGCGGGCAGGCCGTAGCGCTCCAGCGCGGACGCGGTGAGGACGAGGATCGGGTCGGCGTCGCGGCCGTGCCGGTGCAGCCGGGTCTGCCCGAGCCGGGCCTCGGTCAGCGTCCAGTCGACGAGCGCCGGGAGCGACTTGGCGGGTACGTCCAGGACGAGTCCGCCGACGCAGTACGCCGACACCTGCCCGTCCTCGCAGTCGATGACGGCGAGCGGGCCGTTCTCGAAGCGCGGGTCGGCCGGTGCGGCCGTCGCCGTGCCCTTCCTGGCCCCCGCCTGCTTCGCCGCCGGACGCCGCGACGCCGCGGCCGTCGGCTGGGCGGGACGGCGCACCCCTGGGCGGGACAGCGGTCCGGCGGCGGGCGCCGGGGCGGGTTCCCGGGCCGGTTCCGCAACGGGTTCACCAACCGGTCCCGTGACAAGTTCCCCGAACGGTTCCGCGATGGGTTCCCGGGCCGGTTCCGTGACCGGTTCCGGGGCCGCGCGAGTGAACGCGTCCGGTGCCGTCGGGGCCGGGGCGGCCGGGGGCGCTTCGGCGGCGGCGACGCCGGGCCTCTCGGCGGTCGGGAGGGCGGCGGGTGCGTCGGTGGCCGGTGCGACGGCGGGCGACTCAGCGGCCGGGAGGGCGACAGGTGCGTCGGCGGCCGGGGCGGGGAAGCGGGCAGCGAGACCTTCCAGCAGCCGGGCGTACGCGGCACGCTTCGGCGGTCGTGGCTCGCTCCGGCCCGCCTCCCAGTTCCCGACGGACTCGCGCCGGGCGGTGAGCGCTCTGGCGATCTGTTCCTGGCTCAGCCCGGCAGCCTCCCGCAGACGCTTGCGTTCCGCGGGCGGCGGCAAGGGGTCCTGGGCAACCTGTTCCAGCAGCGCGTCGACCGCACTGAACAGTGCCCCTTCGTCGTTGGTCATACAGTTTGGCCTCCATCCCGACCGGACCCTACCCCAAACGCACAATCCTTGCTCGCCGTTTGCGCTTCGATTGAGCACGGGTGTCGTGTATCCGTGCGTTGCACTAGCCCGCGTGCGACCGAGGTTTCTACTTGGCGGACGAGCACAGTAGTTGGCGGATCTCGCTTGCGTAACGCTGTGTTGTTGCGACTTAGTGCTTTCGCTGGCCCTTGAGCGTTGCAGCTAGCCCGTGCCTACCCAACTCGGGCCCACACCGCCCCAGCTCATGAGGTTCCTGAGCTGGGCGTTAGCCTCAGCGGATGATTCCCGAGCCGCCCCCGAAGGTCATCACGAGTCTCCGCGACGGGCGGATCCACGCCTACGTCGTGGGCGTCGGCGTCTACGGGACGCTGGAGCCCGCAGCGGTTTTCCAGCCGCGGGATGGTGAGGAGGTCGTAGCGTCGGTGGTCCGGCAGGATTTGGAGCGGGTCGTGTACACGACGCTGAACGAGGTCGTCTGCCTTACGCGCGCCGGCGACCTCATGTGGGCCTCGGACTTCGAACCGCGCTCTGACGTACGCCATGGCCACCGACCTAACTGTGTGCTGTCGCGGGACGGTCGGACGGTGTGGGTCTACCGGCCGGACGCGATGGCGGGCCGCGCGGGCGGAGACCAGTGGGTCGTGCACGACGCCGACAGCGGTGTGGTTCTCGCCCGCCGCAAGCTTGAGACGGTCGGGCACGGCGCCTTCCACCACGTGCATCCCGTGGACGGCAGCATCTACCTCGACATCGGTGAGGGCCAGGACGGCTCCGTCATTCTCCGGGGCACGGTCAGAGCGGACAGTGAACCGGAGTTCGTGACTTACCCGTGGCAGGACCGCTGCCTGATCGACCTGGCTCCGTCCGGGCACCAGTTCATGACCGTGGACCACGGGCAGGCGGACGTCGCCTTCCACGGCCACCCCAACGGGGACGTGCTCTTCACCCTCCCCGTCGAAGCCTTCGGGTTCGACCCGGAGGATTGCTTCGTGGAATGGAGCGGCGGCTACCTGAGCGAGGACACGGCCATCGTCACCCTGGGCGGTGAGAGTCAGGACGAGGAGGAGTGGTTCCGTTACCACCTGGTCGACGTACGCACGGGCACCCTCAGCGGCGAGTTCACTGTCGAGGCGAACAACCCGTACGAGCTGGTGCCCCTGGGCGACGGTTCCTGGCTCACCGGCAGCCCCGGCGGCGACCCCGTCCGTTGGTCCAGCGCTCCGCAGCCGTCGGCACCGCCGCACCCGGCCGTACCAATCTCTCCAACGAGAGGCAGTAACCGTGACGGCGGACCCCCGAGTGCCGCTAATGCCTCAGGCGCCTGAAGGCTTGAGTCGGCGAGCTCGGTACTTCGTCGAGGGACACGGGCTGCGTGTTCCACACCGCGACCTCAAGCTTTTTCGGGAGATATGGCTCAAGCAAGGGATTCCGGATGCCGAGATCGACCGGGCTGTCGCCTTCCAAGAGCGCTGGGGTGGTCTCGCACTGCCCCCGGCCCCCGAATACGAGGGCGGCCCGCGCGTTCTGGAAGCCGATGCCCCCGAGGGCTCGGCCGCGAACGGATGGCGGTTCCCGGCCGGCGGCTGTCGCGTCTCCATGGCCCACGGGTTCATGATCGGGCCAGGAGGTGAGTTCGGGATCGATGCTGACCACTGGACGCCGCTGCACGCCAGCACAGAGGGATGGGTGGAAGCTCTGGCACTGGCCAGCCACGCGGGCTACTGGGCCAAGACCATCACGAAGATCAAAGGCACCGCCGTCGAGGACCTGAACCTCGACGGATTCGAGCTGGTACCCGAAGTCCAGGGACTCGCTGACACCTGGTGGCGAGGCAAGGACTCGCTCATCGCCATCTACCGCGGCTAAGCCTCAGGCTTCAGCGCCCCCCACTGCCTGAGGGCCCATATCTACGGCGGGCTCGATGCATGACGCCTGGTCGGCAACTGACTCCCGAACGCCGAACCCTCGGCCCCGCCGCTGAGCGTTCGGGTTGCCACAGGGGCCACATTACAGCGCTACTGACGTCAGTTCGTCAGGGTGTTTTGGGTGTGTCAATCCAACGGCTGACGCACCAGCTCCTCACCGGGCTCGGGCTCAACGACGGTGTCGGTCATCTCTGGCGTCTCCTTGATCATCGGGCCCGCCGTTGACGAGGAACTCCCGACCGGCACGCAGGACGTGAAGCGATGGTCGGCGCATGCGCGTGAGAGTGGGCGAGTCCGTCGTCGCAGTACCTGCCGGGGCACTCGGGCCTCCATTCTGGAGGAGTCATGGACACTTGCTCGCCGTCCTCGACGAGACGGTGACCGCTCTCACCGCTCCTCCGAGCGAGGGCGACCGGAAGCAGGGCCGGAGCGATGATCTCCGGCGAGAGGTCCGGGAAGAGATTTCCGTGAGCCGGTCAGCCCTGCGCCGCCACGGACTGCACATGGCGCGGTAACTGCGCACGCGACTGAACGAGTGGGTCGCGGGGGAAGGGGTACGGGCGAAACGGCTTCAGGACCTGGTGTCGCAGGTCCAGCGGCGACGTGCCGAAGGGTCCCGTACGGCGTGAGACCCGCGCTGCGTCGTCGACCCGGAGCGGTCGCTCGGCACACGGACCGGCAAGCGACCGGCCGCCGAGTGGGGGTGCGGTTCCAGCCGGGCAATCGGCGCCCTCTCCGCCCGTCGGGCCCAGGGCACACGCCGACGCCGCACCGGCCCTCGCGCAGGCCGCGGCGTTCCGTGTCACGCCCAGGGGGCCAAGGAGGGCCAGCGGCTTCGCAGTTGGCAGCGTTCCCGTCCTTCGGTGAGGCGTTTGTTTGTATGATCCTCTCGCTTCGGGGCCGGAGGGTCCTTCACGGGGAGGGGCAGGGCGTCATGCGCGCAATCGGGCCGGCCGGGCCGTCGTTCATAGGTCCGTTCCGGGCGGTGGCCGAACTCGGCCAGGGCGGGATGGGGCGCGTCCGGCTCGCCGTCGCACCCGACGGCCGGCTCGTCGCGGTCAAGCAGGTGCACGCCGACCTGGCCGAGGACAGCGGGTTCCGAGCCCGGTTCCGGCGCGAGGTGGCGGCATCGCGCCAGGTGTCGGGTGCGTACACCGCGGCCGTGCTCGACGCCGACGCGGAGGCCGAAGAGCCTTGGCTGGCCTCGGAGTTCGTACCAGGTCCCACGCTGAGCCAGGCTCTCGACGCCGCAGGTCCGTTGCCGGAAGAGGCGGTGCGGCTGCTCGCGGCGGGCCTCGCCCAGGCGCTGGCCGACGTGCACGGGGCGGGCCTGGTCCACCGTGACCTCAAGCCGTCCAACGTACTGCTCGCCGCGGACGGGGTGCGCGTCATCGACTTCGGCATCGCGCGGGCCGCCGAGGGGCACACGAAGCTCACCCACACCGGCGCGATGGTGGGTTCGCCGCCCTTCATGGCGCCGGAACAGGTTCAGGGGCTGCCGCTGACCGGCGCGACCGACGTGTTCTCGCTCGGCTCGACCCTGGTGCGGGCAAGCACGGGCCGGCCGCCGTTCGCGGGTACGTCCGTGCCCGGCGTGCTCTACCACGTCGCGCATTCCCCGCCGGACCTGGATGCGGTGCCGCCGGGGTTGCGGCCGATGATCGAGTCCTGCCTGGCCAAGAACCCGTCGGAACGCCCCTCGCCGCGGGAACTCCTCACGGCCATCGGCCCGGTGACGCCCGCATCCCGGCCGTGGCCCGGGACAGTGCACCGGCTCGCGGCCGAACAGCGCGCGAAAATTGAGCAGTTGATCGCCTCGCATGCCCCGCCCGGTGCCTTCGCCGTCACGGCACCCGCCAGGATCCCGGCCGAGCCCGAGCCCCCGACACCCTCCCCGCCCGAGCCGCCGGCCACCGCGCCCCGTCACCGGCGCACCTGGTGGCTGGTGGGGGCCGCCGCGGTGGTGGTGGCGGTCACGGTGGCGGCCCTGAACTCCGTGCCGCCGGGCGGCGGTGGGGAAGACAGCCGGACGAGCGCGTCACAGGAGGCGGGTGACGGCGACACCGTCCCGACTTCGGGGACGACGCCCCTGTCGAAGGTCCGCGACAAGTACACCCAGCGGGTGCCGTCCTGCAAGGAGGCCAAGGGAAAGATGGTCGTACCTGCGGGCTACGGCGATCCGAGCGGCAACCTGGAGGCTGTCGGCAGGACACCGCAGGAGACGAACGAGTGCTTCTGGAACAACCGGTACGGGGACAGGCTGTTCGTCAGCTGGAACCGCCACCTCTCGGAAAGCGGCAGGACCGGGGCCGAGCTCGCGAAGGAAAGGTACGAGAGCGGCTACGCCTCCGCCCGCCAGTCGTACGAGCGCGCTGACGTCGGCGTCGGTGAGGAGGCGTACTGGCAACGGAACACGGCCAACCTGTACGCCCGGCACATCAACATGAGGCTCAACGTCACCGTGGAGAGCTCGCGGTACGCCGAAACCGAAGCCCGGGACATCGCCGAGGCCGCAGGGAAGTCGGCCCTCAAGCTGGCGGAGTCCCGACGATGAGGCCGCTGGGGCCGGCCGACCCGGACACCGTGGGGGCCTATCGCCTCCTTGCCGAGCTGGGCCGGGGCGGAATGGGCCGGGTGCTGCTCGGCTCCGCGCCGGACGGGCGGCTCGTCGCCGTCAAACAGGTGCACGCGCGGTTCGCCGACGACGCCGGGTTCCGCGCCCGCTTCCGGCGCGAGGTCGCCGCCTCGCGGAGGGTGTCCGGTGCGTACACGGCGGCCGTGATGGACGCCGACGCGGAGGCGCGGACGCCGTGGCTGGCCTCGGTGTTCGTGAACGGGCCCTCGTTGGGCGCGGTCGTGGCGGAGTCGGGCCCGCTGCCGGAGGAGTCCGTGCGTCGCCTCGCCGCCGGACTGGCCGCCGCGCTCGCCGAGATCCACCGCACGGGACTGATCCACCGGGACCTCAAGCCCGAGAACGTCCTGCTCGGCGAGGACGGCCTACGCGTCGTCGACTTCGGCATCGCGCGCGTCGCCGAGAGCACGGGGTCGACCGAGCCGGCCCAGGCCGGCTGGACCGAGCTGACGCAGACCGGCTGGGTGGTCGGCTCGCCCGCGTTCATGTCACCGGAACAGGCCGAGGGCTGCGAACTGACCCCGGCAAGCGACGTGTTCTCGCTCGGCTCGGTCCTGGCGATGGCCGCGACGGGCGACAGTCCCTTCCAGGGCACGTCGGTGGCGGGGACCCTCTACAACGTCGTGCACGCGGAGCCCCGCCTGTCCGCCCTGACCCCGGCACTGCGCGAGGTCGTCGGGCCCTGCCTGGCCAAGGATCCGGCGGCCCGCCCCACCCCGGAGCAACTCCGCACGCTCCTCGGCCGGATCACGCCCGCAGACCGCCCCTGGCCGCCCGCCGTGCACCGGACGATCGCCGCCCAGCGGGCCGACATCGACCGCCTGCTCGGCGACACGGACCGCACCCTCGTGCCGGACCCCGGACCCGCTGCCCCCGACGCGCCGCGCACCGCCGTCCTGACCCGGCCGGCCGGTCCCGCACCGGCCCTGCCCCGGCGAAGGACGCGCAGGAACATCGCCGTGACGGCGGCCTGTGTGCTCGCGGTCGCCGGTGTCGGCGCCGGAGCGTACGCGTTGCGGGACCTGCCCGTCGAACCCGACACCTACACGAAGGCGCCGGTCTGCTCCGAGGCGGCCGGCCAACTGCCCCTGCCCGCACGGACGAAGGAACTCGACCACTACCGCGAAGGCTACAAGGGCGCCTCGACGAGCTGCGCGTGGGGAAAGATGTCCGGCGACCCCGAGAAGGTCAGGATCACGGGCCTGACCGACAAGGTGCACGCGTTCGTCGGCTGGGAACTGAAGCGCGACGACAAGGACGACGACCACGAGACCGACCAGCAGCGCGAGAAGTTCCGGGAGGACGCCGCCAAGGAGACCCCGGAGACGGACCTCGGGTTCGGCGACGAGGCGTACTGGAGCGCCCCTCACCAGACCTATCCCGATCCTGAAGAGCACTGCAGCCTCTACGTCCGCGACGGCAACCTCGTGGTGCGCGTGGCCCTGGGCGGCAAGGAACACCCCGCGTCGACCTGCAAGGCGGAGGCCAAGAAGATCGCCCGCGCCGCCATCGCGGCCATGCCCGACTGAGCCGACCAGCCGTACCGGGGCAGCGGCCGGACGCCAGGAGGCGGCTCGGAACGGCCGTGGTCCGGTCGTGGCACCCCGCTGAAGCTGAACCGGCGGCCCCGGTGCAGGCTCTCCCGGGCGAACAGCTCGACATGCCCGGACCACGCCGACCACGCCGACAGACAGAGCAATGCCACGGTGTGCTGTGTTTCGTGCGATGAGATGGAGCTGTTCGACTCCCCTCTCAACAGGAGAAAACATGCGTCGCATTGCGTTCATCCTTGCCGGTGTCACCGCTGCCGGATTCCTGTCCGTCACGCCCGCAGTCGCCGACGACGACCTCGGTGCGCACACGGCCAACGTCTCCGGCCACCGCTACGACGAGGAGCGCAGGGACGGCTACGAGCGCTACAACATCGGTGGCCCGTTCGGTCTCACCGCCGAGGCCGGCGGCGCGTCCAGGTCGAGCATCGAGGGCTTCGACCTCTCGCGCTCCTCGGTCACCGGTGACTAGTCACCTCTCGTAGCGCGAAGGCTCATGCACCGCATCACTGCGGTGCATGAGCCTTCGTGTTGAGCGGCCGTGTCCCCCGGACCCGACGCCGGTCGCAGGGCGACCGCGCGCGAGGCGGCGAAACGCGCCAAGCGTCCTCGCTGAGCACATCGCCCCCGTTGCCTGCGCACGAGGGGCCTCGCCCCCCTTGCCTGCTGCCTGCGCACGAGTGCGGCAGCCTCACTGGTCGGGGGTGGCTTCGACCTGGTGGCCGACGGCGTGTCGCGGAAGCGGCGGTCGGACTGCCCCCGTCGACGGCCGATGGGCCGGACCGGAGGGGGCGCGGATCCGGGCAGCCGGGACGGAGCGATGCCGCGGGGCGCGAGGCGTGCGCGCGCCGACCCGGGCGCTCCCCGGCGGCCCCGTGCGAGCCGCTGCCGTGTGCTTCCAGGGACCGGTGGTCCGGCTCGGTCCGGTGAAGGGCGTCAGAGCAGTCGCTGGATGTCTCCGCGCACCCGGTAGAAACCGCCGGCCGCCGTGTGCAGGGCGTCCACCACATAGCGGGCGCCGGGTTCACGGATGGCCCGGGGGAACTGGACGTTCAGCGAACGGTCGTAGCCCTCGGACACCACGCGCACCCGCACCTGGCTCGCCTCCTGGACGCACTCCACGACGATCGCCCCACTGGGCGCCTGCGAGACCGCGGCCAGGGCGCCCGCGGTCGTGGCCGGCGCGTTGGCGGGCATGGCGGCTGCCAGTTTGACGTCCCGCGCCACCGGCACCGTGCCCGCCTGGGCGGCCGCGACCGCCGCCTCGCTCGCGTCCACGCAGACCAGCGAGCCGTCGGTGGTCACCAGGTAGAGCCGCTCGTCGTGGTACTGCATGGACAGTGCGGAGCCGTCGCCCGTGCCCAGCTTCCACAGCCGGGTGCCGTCCTGGTCGAAGCAGTAGACGGACGAGGAGGCGTCACCGGCGAACACGAACCGGCCGCCGGGCGAGGTGGCGCACGAGTACACGGCGCTGTCGCAGGTGTACGTGGCCTCGATCGCGCCGGTGTTCTTCGACAGCCGCTGGACCGCCTTGTGCGCGGTGCCCGCGTACACCACGTCGCCGTCCTGCCAGCCGAACAGCACGCCGCCCTTGGTGCGCGCGTGCCACAGTTCCCCGCTGCCGTCGGGCGCGTAGGCGGTGACGCCCTTGCTGTGACCGTGGTAGACGGCCCGGTCGTCGGCACGGACCATCCAGGCGTGCTCGCCCTGGCTGCGGCGGGCCCACTGGTGCTCGTCCTCGTGGTCGATGACGGTGAGGCGGCCGTCGCGGTCGGAGACGTTCAGTTCGCCCTCGTGGATGTCCAGCCAGAAGATGTCCACGTCCGCCGCGATGTCGTAGGCGGCGAACGGCAGCTTCGAGGACAGGTCGTACACCTTGCCGTCGTCACAGCCCGCGTAGATCCAGAAGTCGTCGGCGACCAGGCACTTCACCCCGTCCGGCAGGCGGAAACGGGCCAGCACACCGCCCTCGTGATCCAGGTTGTACACGTCGCCACGCTGGTTGCCGACCCAGCAGCGCTCGTCGTCGACGTGGATGCCGAACGCGGCCGAACCGGTGCGGAAACGCCACAGCACGGGTGCGGCGGCGCGCGCGGTGGACGGTGTGGAGGAGACCTGCCGCCTGGTGACCGCGCGCGGCTGGCGCTGTCCCAGGACCGCCGGGGCGTACCCCTTGCGGACCTTCTCGCCGATCTTCTTCGCGGCGGCGGCCTCCGCCTTGTCCGCCGTCGCGAACGTCGTGGTCTGGGTCTGCCCCTCGGCGCCGATCCGCCCGTACCGCACGGTCACGATCCGGTCTGCGACGGCCACCTCGTAGAACTTGTGCGCCGCGCCGTCCTCCTGGGACAGCTCCAGATACGTCGTCGACACCACGGCGGAACCATGGGACATGGCAGACCCCTCCCCTGTGCATCCGCCGTCCGTCCGGCGAATTCCATTGATCGAACGGTAAGGGAGGGCACTGACAACGCTCCCGGCGTGGCTCTCGCCGGCCTTGGCACTGGGCTTGGCGGCGCCTGCCTTGGCACCGGGCTTCGTACCGGCCTTGGCGGCGCCGGCCTGTCGTCGACCTCGCCGCCGGCCTGTCGTCGACCTCGGAGCCGGGCCTGTCGTCGGCCTCGGCGCCGGCCCTGTTGCTGGGATCGGAGCCCTCCGGTCCGCCCGGTGGCCTCGGGCGCCCGACGGGAGTCGGGGGACGAGGGGGTCCGCCTACGGTTCGACGATGTGCCGCAGATAGGCGTGCGGGTCGGCGAGGTAACGGCGCCAGTGGTCCACGACGCCCAGCTCCCGCCAGGCGACCCTCCGCATACCGTGCTCGCCGACCTCGATGATGTCCGCGCCCGGCAGTGCGGTCAGCAGGGGGGAGTGCGTGGCACAGACGACCTGACCGCCATCCTTGGCCAACCGGTCGATGTGCCCGATCAGTTCGAGGCACGAAGTGAAGGAGAGCGCTGCCTCCGGCTCGTCGAGAACGTAGAGCCCGGCGTGCAGGAACTTTCCCCGGAACGCAGCGAGAAAGCCCTCACCATGGCTGACATGGTCCGGCGAGAACCCCTCCCTGCCCAGGGCGTCCAGCGCGGTCTCGGCACGCAGGAAGAAGCCCTTGCGCGCGGACCAGCTGGCGACCATGCGGCGCCCGCGCCCCGTGGCGGCGTCGAACCTCACGCGCGCGCCGAGAACCGACTTCTCGCGCGAGGACGCGTAGCGCCAGTCGTGGGAGCCGCCGTAGGAGTCCAGACCGAATGCCTCCGCCAGTGCCTCGACGAGGGTCGACTTGCCCGACCCGTTCTCACCCACCAGGAAGGTCACCGGCGCGGTGAAACGCAGCCCCTCGTCGAGCAGTTGTCGTACGCAGGGCACCGACCACGGCCAGGCATCCTCGTCGTACGTCGACAGGTGGGCATATGCGCGTTCGACAATCACCCCACCAGTGTCACCCGGCGGGGCACACCACGGCATCGCGACCTCCCGGACCGGCGAACTTCCCGGCCGGCCTCGACACCACGGCCCGACGCACCGTCCACCGCACCGCCCGAGAAGCCCTGACCGACGTCCGCACGCACGCTCCCGGTGCCCGTACCGAGGCGCGTGTGTGGCACGACGCCCCACCACTTCGGCGCCGTCACCGTCACCCACCCGGCCGCTGCCCTGCCCAGCCCCCGCCTGGGCCTGATCGGCTGCACGAACACGCCGACCTGCTCCACGGCACCCTCACCGCCGAACCCCGACCGCACGCGAGCGGATCGGTTCGCGTCGCTCTGCCCGTCCTGCTCGTTCAAACCCTTCTCCAGTACGGCCGGTACAGGGTCGCACCACGGGCCCCCGGACCCGGCTGAAACCGCCCCTGAGAGGTGACCCCCACAGGCCACGGACCTGCGCGAGGCCCTTGGCCCGGTCACCACAGCAGCAGCACCGCCACACCCCACAGCACCGACAGGGCCACCAGCAACGGCCCGATCGGCATGCCCTGTTGCCCCGTCGGCGCCTCTTCCAGCGGGCGCAGCTCCGGTTCGAGCAGCAGTGCCCGCAGCTCCTGTGCGGTGCGCACCGCATGCGGCTCGCGGCCCAGGCGGCGCTCCAGCCAGGCCCAGCCGGTGGGAGAGATCTCGACGGCGGAGTCCTTGACCCGATCGACGCGGATGCCGTCGTCGGCGTGCCGCACGGAGAGGATCTCGGTCCACCGGACCCGCCGCACGCGCCACGCGCCCGTCACCCACAGCCCGTCACGGTCGGCGGTGATACGCCAGGCGAGCGCCGTCGCCACGACCGTGACCAACCACGGCACGCTCACGGCCAGCCACAGCAAGTGCCACGACGGCGCGTCGTCGAAGGCGGCCCAGATGCCACCGCCCTGCACCAGCAGCAGGCCGAGGCCCACGCCGCGGGAGACTCCGTGCGCCGTCCACTCGCGCGGGCCCGTCGTGGGAGTCATACCGGCGGTGATCTCGTCCCTGGACGGCTGAGGGTTCTTCCTCGCGCGGCGCCGCGGCCGGCGCTCCGCAGATTCCGGGACGGCCGGCTTCACCGCGGTGACGCTGCACTGCACCGACACCTCGATGTCGTCCTCGTCGTCGAACGCGACGAAGACGACCTCGGCGCCGGTGCAGGGAACGCCGTACAGCACGGCCTCCCGCAACGGCGGGGGAGGGTCCTCGCCCTTGAGGATCTCCTTGATCCTGTCGAGTTCGATGACGGCTTCGTCGTCATCGTCACCGTCCACGTCCTCCTCATCCTCGTCGTCCTCGTCGTCCTCGTCGTCCTCGAAGGCGTGCAGCGAATGGAAGTGCAGGATCGGCCGGAGGCCGTGCGGGTCGTCGGCGGCGAACACCCAGGTGCGGCCGTCCTCGTGATCCTCGCGCACCAGTACGTGCAGCGCCGGCAGCGGCCCCCTCCGCAGCCGCAGCGCGCGCGTCCGCCCGTCCACGCCGTTGGCGAGGAACGCCAGCCCCGCGACGGAGCCGACCAGTACCAGCAGCTCCCAGCCGATGGCGTCGTACGGCTCCGCGACCAGCGCCGACCAGTCACCGTCCACGAGCACGTCGACCCGGCTGTCCACGGGAAAGTCCTCGGGGTAGGCCGTCTCGAAGCGATGGACACGCCCCTCGGTCTCCACGGTGACGGTGTCGCTGTCGTCGTCCGAGTCCAGAGCGGTGACCCGTCCGGACAGCTGGGTCGCGCCCGCGGCCCGCTCCTCGTACGCGTCGACGACCTGCTGCACCTGCACGCAGCCGAACCCGGCAACGCCCAGCAGGAGGGCGGCCAGGACGAAGGAGAGCCGGCCCCGGCGGAACGTCCGCGCGGCGGGAGGCAGCAGTTCCCCGACCGGCCCGGCCGCCTCCAGGATCCGCGCCCGTTGCCGTCCCGCGGCGGCCAGCCGGTGGACGAGCCCCGCCGTGGCGAACGCGGCGGCCACCAGGAACGCGAGCGCGGACGGTTCGCCGAGCGCCGAGGTGAAGCCGCGCTCCACGGCGGACCCCGTCAGCGCCACCGCGAGCCCCGCGAGCGCGAGCCGCGGCTGCCGCCACACCCAGTACAGGGTCAACAGCAGCACGACGGCTGTGCCGAGGCCCGGCCAGTCGGTACCGCACGGGGCGGCGGACGTGCAGGGCTCGACGGGAGCCGCCGCGATGTACCAGATCAGCGAGGCGGCCAACGCCGCCAGCGCCCACCGGGGATGCGCCCACCGGGCGGGAGCGGCGGCGAGCCAGCGCCCGGCGTCCGGAGTCCGCCACTGGACAGTGCCGGACGGTATGTGTTCGGCGGGCAACGGCAGGGGAGGTCTGTTCACTGGCGCATTATGACCAGGGTCGAGGCGACGGCCTGCTCCGGGGACCTCAGCAGGCCCGTCACCGGCCGCGCCGTGTCCGGCCTGCTGCCGCTACGGCCGCTCTCCCGGCCGCGACCCCGGCTCCGACCGCGTAGGAGTCGGAGGCTGTCGCCACCTACGCGCGGTGGTTCACGTGTGGGCACGCCTGTCGCGGCAGGTGCCGACGCCCGAGCCCTTGCGGCCCCCTCCCGGATCCGTCAACACCGGTTGCCGCGCCGTGACTTGAGCGTCGAGTACTTGCGGCGAAGCCGGTCCCCGACCTCCCCCACTGTGACCAGCAGCGCTGCGGAGGCGGCGCACCGCAGGACGTCCGTGGGCTGACCGGTGCTGCGACTCAGCAGCCAGAGGACGAGTGTGAGTGTGCTCCACCAGAGGCCGACCGATCCGATCTCGCGCCGCCAGGACCATGACGCCGTCATGACGCGGCACTCGCGGAGCGGTGCGAGACGGTGATCGCGACCGCGCAGCCGGTTCTGGAGGAGAACGCCGGGCAAGACCGGTGCCGGGCCGCGCGGGCCGAGGTCTGCTGCGGGTTCGGTGGCACGTCAGCCACGGCGGGCGACGGCGACAATGACGAGGCCGGCGACGAACACGGCGAGGCCGAGAACGAGGACGGGAAGACCGGGGCCGGGCAGCACGTACATCGCTGCCCCGGCCAGGGCCACTGCGGCCCCGGCGGCGGCCAGGAACGCTCCGTGGCGTCGTGCGGACATGTTGCTCCAGATGCTGTTGCGGGTGGACGCGATCGGTGCCGGCGGGATCCGGCGTCCTGCTCCGGGACGTCGCTCAGGGCGCGCCGTCGCGCTGCCGGTGACCGACCGTGCGTCGGCTCGCCGCGATCACGAGGATGCCCGTCACCATCAGCACGCTGCCGGTCGACGTTCCCCACTGCCGAGTGCCCAGGTGGGGGGTCATCAGCCCGAACACCGCCTGGCAGCAGAGCGCGAGGGCGATGAGCAACTGTCCCCATCCGTAGGGCTGCGGGCGGCGGACGTGTCTGCGGTTCCAGGGAAGCACCCACCCGCGCGTGACCGCCGCGGTGCCCGAAGCGGCGACGAGCAACGCCAGCGCGATGACCGCTGTGCCGAGGTAGAGCCTCATGTCCCTCCTTGCGAGACTTCGCGACCCGGCCCGCGCCGGACATTCACGTGATCATGACATCCCGTGGTCGGCACGTCCACGGCCGCGTTCTCGCCGGTCATGCCCGGCGACAACGGGGCGACGGTGCTCCGGGCCGCAGCGGCGTGACCCCGATCGAGGTGATCACTGGGTTGCGGTCGCGGGTGGGTGGCGCCCCGGGCGACGGCACACCACGGCAGGTACGGCGATCGCGTGCTCCCACCGCAGGACGACCGTCACCCGGCCACCGGCCGCGGCCACTTGAGCAGCCCCCGGACGAATCCCGGCACGGCGAGTGTCCTGTCCTGCCGCCGCGGCGAACTGGAAGCGGTCCCTGGCTGATGCGTTCTGGACCGTGGACCGGGCCTTGGGCGGGCAGCGCCGTCCGACCCGGACCCAGAAGTGGGTGGCTCGGCGTCCCGTCGCTGCCGGCCTCTGCGTGGCCGTGCCCCTGACGCTCCTCGGCCTGGCGATGTCGCGCGAAGGCAATACCGAAGACCTGCTGTTCGCCGTGTCGGCGGGGATGGTCCTCGGCGTCGTCTTCGGGCTGTCGGCCGCCTTGGAGCGGCTCCGGCAGCGCAGGCTCAAGCGACTGGGTGTGTGGGACGGATCCTGACCGGAGTGCGGGGCGCTTGCCTCGATGGGCATCCGCGAGGAACCCACCGCCTACGCCAACGCGCCCGCCACCTCGGTCGCGGCCGCGGCGAGCGGAACCGCTCCCGCCGACCGGCGCCGCGTCACAGATCGCGGCGGACGCCCCGTCCGCCGTCGCAGACCGGGCGCGACGGCGGCTTGACGAGCACGGGGCAGGAGTTCCACAGCTCCACCCCCGCCGCGATCAGTTCCCGTACTGCGCGCTGTTCCGCGGGAGTCCATTCCGCGTGCTCGCCTCCGAACAGCTTCTCGTAGGCGCTGTCGTGCACGGAGTTCTGCTGGGGCAGTCGGTGCGGCTGGGCGAGTCCTCGGGCCAGGTCCTCGAAGAAGTTCCACGCCTCCAACACCGCGCCCCAGGGGACGCGTCGGCGCACCGGGTCCTCAAGCCAGTGCTGGACGCGGGCGAGTTCCAGGGTGTTCGCCTCGGGACCGGCGAGTCGGCGCCCCCGTCGGCCCACGTACACGCGTGCCTGCCGAAGAGTGAGGAACACCGGGACCTGGCGGCGATCAGCTCCTGGCGACGTCAGCACCTGATCGGGTCCGTCGTCCTCGCCGGCGATCCACAGCACGAGCCCGCTGCGACCGAGCCCGCGCACCCGGTAGGCGTAGAGACTCCCCCGCGCATCACCGCGTCCGGCGGCGGAGGCCGTACACCCCTCTGGCGTCCCGGTCTTCCTCATGCCCGCACACTGGCACGACCGGCGAGAAGCCGTCGCGTATTTTCTCCGCAGGCACAGTCCTGGAACGACGGCCGACCCCGGCACCGGGGACCCGTCCGTCACGGACCCGGCACCTGGCGACTTCGGCCACCGGCTCACGGCCACGAACCAGCACCAACACCAACACCGGCACCGGCACCGGCACCGGGCATGATGAGGGCATGATCACAGTGCATCTGAAGTACGAGATCGACGCCGACAAGTTGGCGGACTTCGAGGAGTACGGCCGCCGCTGGGTGCGGCTCGTCAACCGCTTCGGCGGGACGCACCACGGCTACTTCCTCCCCAGCGAGGGCGACAGCGACATCGCCTACGCGCTGTTCTCCTTCCCCGGCCTCGCCGCGTACGAGCAGTACCGCACGGACAGCATGTCCGACCCGGAATGCCAGGAAGCATTCGCGCTGGCGCGCCGGACCGGCTGCATCAAACGGTACGAGCGCCGTTTCCTGCGACCGCTCGACGCCGTGTCCTAGGAGTTGCGGTCTTCTGGCGCACCAGCCGTGCCGGCGTGGAACCGCGCGGCTCCCAGGCCCGGGGCCTGCCCTGCCCCGAGGCCCGGAGGGACCTCGACAGCGACGAGCCGTCCAAGGGCAACCTCGACCCGACGGGGCCGCAAGAGGCGCTCGGCGGCCCCGGCGGCTCGCGCATCGCTGTGGTGATCATCCCCCACCGGGTCCACACCCTGGGGCACCCTGCACCACGTCGGGCAGGTCCTGGAACGGACGGCGAAGCACAGTGACCGGATCTCCGGCTGCCGCACGGTGGAGCGGGCCCCGCTTCTCCGCCGTTTCGCTGACTCGCTGAAGCCCGAGCCGGTACGACGGCGGACGGGAGGTCCGCTCCCGCCGCCGCCTCCGCGCTGACCGCCCGCCGGACGTGCGCCGCGTCTGCCCGCCGTCGGTTCCCTGGGAGACACAGCTGTGCCGGGGGCACGAACCGTACGAGGTTCGTGCTCCCGGCGGAGGCGACCGGCCCGGTGCACGGGACGGTCGCCGCGGCTGGTCGGACTGCTCAGCAGCTCAGGTTGGATCCGGGGTCGACACCCAGGATCCGGGTGAAGTTCTGGTAGCTGTTGATGCGGCTCTGCACCTGCGCCGGGTTGCGGCCGTCGCACTCCAGGTAGCCGTTGATGGAGCGGATGGTCTCGCCGAAGCCACGCCCGTTGACGATCGCGTGGTGCGGGGTCATGGTGCCGGGGCCGGTCTGGGTTGTCCAGTACCAGAGGCCGGTGCGCCAGGCCACGGACGGGTTCTGCTCGACCAGGTACGGGTTGCGCAGCAGGTCGAGGCCGAGGGCTTCACCGGCGGCCTTGTAGTTGAAGTTCCAGCTCAACTGGATGGGGCCGCGCCCGTAGTAGGCGGCCTGTCCGGCCGGGCAGCCGTACGGCTGGGCGGCGTCGCAGTAGTGCGGGTAGTTCGCCGTGTTCTGCTCGACGACGTACCGCAGCCCGCCGGTCTCGTGGTTGACGTTGGCGAGGAAGGCCGCGGCCTCCTGACGCTTGACGGTGTCGCTGCCCGAGTTGGCGAAGGCGGGGAACGCCTTCAGCGCGTCGACCAGGCCCGCGTAGGTGTAGAAGCTGTTGCGGTTCGGGAACATCTGGTGGAACTGGCTCTCGGAGACGACGAATCCGGACGGGTCCGGATCCGGGTCCTGGCCTCCTCCGCCACAGGCGCCCTGGTCGGCCCAGACGCCCCAGGGGCCGGTGGTGCCGGGCGTTTCGCCCTGTGTCCACCACTTGGCCTGGTAGTTGCGACCGCCGTGCGAGACGGCCGTTCCCTGGGTGTAGACCGCGCCGGAGTTCCAGACGGCGGCGCAGGAGGCGGCCGCTGCCGCGCCGGCGGCCACGGCGGTGCCGGTGGCGAAGAGGGGAAGCAGCACCGCGAGGAGAGCCGCGGCGGCGAGAGAGGCGAGGGTACGGGAGGGCTTTGTTGCGGAGATACGGGTACGTGACACGTCACCACATCCTCGGTGGGGGGAGAGTGGCCCGAGCAAACCGCATTGGTCTGGACCTGTCAAGGTCCAGACCAATTCTCACTGGGGGAGTGCAGCCCTCGGCCCCCGCGTGAGTTGCTCCGGCGAACAGTCAGGTTTTAGGGTCGCCCCTCATGGGGGAAAGCGAAGACCGCACTGCTCGGAGCGACGACGCAGGTCCACCGCCCGACGGCGCAGGTCCAGCGCCCGACGACACAGGTCCACCGCCCGACGACGCGAAGCCGCCACGGGGGAAGCTGCGTTGGGCGGCCCTCACCCTGGGGCTCGCCGTGGTCGGCAGCTTCGGCTGGGCCGCGATGAACCACCAGTTGCCGTGGAGCGGCCTCCCGGACCGGGTGTGCTGGGACTCCGTCGACAGCTCCCTCCTGGCGAGCGCGGCAGCCGCCGATCCCGGTGACGCGGACTGGGAGGTCACGGAGGAGAAAGACACCTGGGAGGATCCCTCCTGCACCGTGGAACGGGGCGACTGGCGGGCCGGCGCCACCGTGATGAAGGCGCCGCTCGGTACGCGCCTGTGGTGGAACCTCGGCGGGCACCCGTTGCCGGGAAACCTGCCCGGAATGGTCACGGTGCGCGGCGACCGGGTCGACGGCTGGCTCCACCTCCCCCAGTGCCGGGACAGGGTCGTCAACGTCGACGTCCCCGGCGCGCGACGCGACCGGACGGCCGCCGCGGACCTGGCGGCGCGCATGCTGGTCGCCGTGGGCAACTCCCGTGTCGACGGCTGCGGCGGCGAGCCCTTCCCCGAGCCGCGGGCCTTCGGCCGGCAGGCGCTGGAACCGGTGGCGCTCGGCGCCGGAGAGGCCCCCTGCGGCCTGCCGGTCGGCGAGAGCCTCGCGGAACGGGGTGTCGGGGACCTTCAGCAGTGGGGCTCCCTGGCCGGTGGCACGATCAGCAGGTGCCGACTCACCCACCGCTCGGACAAGGAGAACGACCTGGGTGCCCTGAGCGCGCTCGTCCTGCGGGACAAGGGCATCCTGGACGCCTTCTCGCCGACGGGCGTGCGCACCACCGTGCAGGTGACGCCCGGCCGCCCCCCGAAGCTTTCGCCCCACGACCTGCGCTACGACCGCGACGGCGCCACCGCCCTGGCCTGCGCCCGGGGGAACGACACCAGGTACGTCCACGTCTTCGCCTCCGGGCCGGACCCGCACTACGCGGCGATGAAGCGGGCGGTCCTGAACGAGGTCGCCGCGAGAATGTCCTGCCGCTGATCCGCCCCATGGCCCAACGCCCCTGTGTGCAGGGTGCGATGAGACGCGGTCGCCCGCGGCAGCGGGGGCCTCACCCGTGGGAGCGCGCCAGGCGGAAGCCCACGTCGTCGACCTGGTAGGAGGGGTGGCTGCGGCGGCGTGCGGAGGCGCGGCAGCTCCAGTGTTCGTCGAACCAACCGCCGCCCCGGAGCACCCGGTACGTGCCGTAGACCTCGGCGTCGTAGACGTCCCAGCACCAGTCCCAGACGTTGCCGAGCATGTCGTGCAGTCCCCACGCGTTGGGGCGTTTGCCGCCCACCGCGTGCAGGCGCTCGTGGGAGTTGCCGCGGTACCAGCCGATCTCGTCGAGGTCCCCGTAGCGGGGCCCCGCCCCACCGGCACGGCACGCGTGCTCCCATTCGGCCTCGGTCGGCAGCCGGTAACCGTCGGCGGACGTGTCCCACTCGATCTCCTCGGCCCCGGCACCGAAGCGGTACGCGGACGTGAGCCCTTCGTGCCGGGACAGGGCGTTGCAGAACCGCACCGCGTCCCACCAGGACACGCTCTCCACGGGCAGCCGGTCCCCGGGGGTGGTGCTCGGCCGCCGGCCGGTGATCCGTGCGTACAACGCCTGGGTGACCGGACTCGCCGCGAGTCGGCAGGGCGCGAGCTCGACCTGCCAACTGCGCTGTGTCCGCCGGTCCGACAGGGTCACCCGCCCCGGCGGAATGGCGATCATCTCGGTCCCCGTCAGCGCGTCCATGATCAGGGGATCCTACGAGACGGGCTGCCGGGACGACTCGGCGGTGTCCCCTCCTCCCCCGGCCGCCCTCGACGGACGGCTCCGGCACCGGGCTCCGCCAGGGCGGTACCGCACGGGGCGCGGCGGCCGTTGCTCCACTCGGGTAGGTCCCGCACCCGAGTTTCGCGTCCGGGCCGTTACCAGCCGCCTCGCCACGCGTTGACATGCCGTGGCGGTCGCAATACTGCGGTCGCCGTGTTTCCTCGAAGGAGAACTGATGTCTCGTTTCGCCCAGACTGCCGCTGTCGTGGCCGGTGCCGGTGCCCTCATGGCCGGCGGTGCCGGTGTGGCCACCGCCGACGCCGAGGCGCAGGGCATCACCGCCAACTCCCCCGGTGTCGTGTCGGGCAACCAGCTTCAGGTTCCCGTCCACATTCCGGTCAACGTCTGCGGCAACACCGTGAACGTCATCGGGCTGCTCAACCCGGCGTTCGGCAACAACTGCGTCAACGGTGACGAGCACCACGGCGGCTACGGCAGCTGATCCCGGTTCGGTTCCCGCGGCCCCTCGACCACTTGTGTCGGGGGGCCGCGGTGCGTCCCGTGCGGCCGGGCCGCACGAGGTCAGGCGTAGCGGTACAGCGAACTGTGGTCGAGCAGTTGGGCGGACGTCAGGTTCCACGGCGGCAGCTTCTCGTGCAGGCTGTAGACCCTGCCCCGCTGCGGATCGCCCTCTCCGAGCGGGGCGGCCGGCAGGTATCCGGAGCGGGGGTGCGCCTGCTGCCAGCGCGCCCACAGCAGGTCGACGTAGGCGTGGTGGAGCCAGAAGACGGGGTCGTTGGGCGACACCGCGCCCACCATGACGCCGCCGACCCAGCGGTGCACCCGGTTGTGGTTGGTCCCCCTGTCCGTCGCGCTCGACGCCCAGCCCTCGAACTTGTTGCGGAAGCCCCTGGCGGACCTGCTGTCCCAAGGGGCCGAGTCGTACACGGGGTCCTGCATCGCCCAGGCCACGTCCTCCTTGGTGGGCAGGGTCACCGTGCCTCGGGGGCCGCCGAAGTTCCGGGTGAGGAAGCGGGTTTCGGTGACGGAGGCGGAGATCTGCCAGTTGCCGTTCCGGTGGGCGAACGGTCCGGTCATGACCTGCTGGTCGCCCTTCCTGCCGTTGCCGCCCAGGAAGTCCTCCGCCCACAGCGAGGCCGCGGGGGTGTTGTCCGTGGTCCAGTCCCAGTACGGCACCGACACCGTCGGATCGATGGCCTGCAACGCCTGCTCGAAGGCCAGGAGGAACTGTCGGTGCCACGGGAAGAAGGACGGGGTCATGTGAGCGGCCCGCGGTCCGTTCTCGCCGTCGGCCGTGTAGAACTGGCCGTGCAGGGACACGAACTCGTCGTAGCGTCCGGACCGCTTGAGTTCGAGGAACGCGGCGACCAGCCGCCGTTTCTCCGTCCGGGTCAGGTTCCGCTGGTTCTTGCGAGTGTGCACCGGTGCGGTTCCTCCTGGTTCAGGTGGTGTGCGCGGAGGTCCAGGACAGCTGAGCGGACCCCAGGTCGTCGACGGCGGCGCGGGCCGCGGCCAGCAGGGTCGGGAACGACTCGTAGTGGTTCACCACGGTCATGTAGCCGCCGTTAGCGCACCGCATGACGTGCAGGGGTCGGCCGTCGATGAGCACCTCGGGGCGGCCGGGTGTGTGCGCCCGGCCGCCGGGGGCCCGCCCGGCACCGTGCTGCCGGAGCGCGGCGGCGCCCGGCGTCAGACATTCGATGTGGCGCCCGCGGTAGGTCTCGGTGACGCGTACGGCCGGCGGGGCGGCCGCGCCCGCGGGTCCGGCGGAGGCCTTCTTCGCGAGGATCGGTGCGAGCGTCCCCGCGGTCCCGGCCACGACGGCGGCGCCGAAGACGGTGCGCACCACCGCCCGCCGGGTCGACCGCGCCGCGCCCGCTTTCCCGGCGAGGCGGCCGTCCTGGGGGGTCGGGGTCCTCATGGCTGGCTGCCTTTCACATCTGTTCATGTAACGAACAACGAGATGAGCGGAAAACCGTTCTCGGCGGTGCCGGGATCCGGGAGCCGGGTGCGGCACTTCGCGCGTTCCGGTCGTGCGTAGTCGAATGCGCGCTCGCTTTCCGTACGACGGGCCGCACCCTTGTCGAATTCCACCCGACTGGTCCCGGTAGAAGGGTTCCTGTTCCCCTGATGGCGTACTAACGGGCCCTCAGTAAGCCATTCGTAGGAATGTCGGCCTAGTGTCCGGAGTATGCACCGCCCTGCGGAAAAGGAGAGACACATGCCAACTCGGCGGAGTCTGACCGCCCTTTCGATCGGGACGATTTCCGTCGCCCTGTTCGCTGCCTCGGGCAGTGTGCCGGGAAAGGCGCCCGAAGCCGACCGTGCTTCGGTCCGCTCGGACGCGAAGCCCGCCCCCGCTCCCCCCGCTCCGACGGCCACCGCCGAGCAGGAGGGGACCCGGCCGGACACCGCGGTCGGCGCCTACCTCCACTACGGGCCGGCCGGGGTGCAGCGGGCGAAGAAGCTGTCGCGCTGGCTCGGCGGGACCGAACTCACCGTCGGCCACACCTACCTGCCGGGCGACCTCTGGTCCAACATCGAGGGCCGGCCCGAGTTCCTGCGTCCCTGGGCGAAGTGGCGGCGCGGCGCCCCCGAGCGGATGTTCGTCCTCAACGTGCCGATGCTGGAGGGCAACGAGAACCGCGTCTCCGACCGCAGGGTCCGCTCCCTGCTGCGGTCCGGTGCCCAGGGCGCCTTCGACAGCCACTACCGGAAGCTCGCCGAGAACCTGGTGGGCCTGGGCGTCCCCGACACGGTGATCGTCCTCGGCTGGGAGATGAACGGCATCACCTACACCCACCGCTGCGGGCCCGACCCGGCCGCGTGGAAGGAGTACTGGAGGGGGATCGTCACCACCATGCGGTCCGTTCCGGGACAGAAGTTCCGCTTCGACTTCGCCCCGAACCGTGGCCGTGACGCGGTCCCCTGGACCGACTGCTACCCCGGGGACGACGTCGTCGACATCATCGGCATGGACTCCTACGACCAGCCGCCCGGCTCGTCCTTCGACGACCAGGTCCGGGGCCCGTACGGACTCCAGCACCAGGTGGACTTCGCCGCGGCCCGCGGCAAGCCGATCTCGTACCCGGAGTGGGGGCTGTTCCGCAACGGGGACAACCCCGAGTACATGCGTCGCATGCTCGACTGGATGGCGCAGCACAAGCCGCTGTACCAGACCATCACGGACTACTGTCCGCACGGCGTCTGGCAGTGCGACGAGAACCCGCGGTCGTCCGAGGTGTTCCGCAAGGCGCTCTCGGCGAAGCCCACTCCCGTGCCCCCGGACCCCACACCGGTGCCGCCGAAGCCGACCTTCCCGAACTGGCCCGAGCCGAACCCGGACGACTGGTGCGTGCCCTGGAAGCTGGACGAGTGGACGGCCCGCTGGGTGCCCGGACTGCGGACCTGCACCTCGGCTTTCTGGTCCGCGTACCGCAAGTAGCCGCCGCGAGGCGGTGCCCGTCGGGGCCGCCCGGCCGCTCCCTCCCGGAGGGGGCGGCCGGGCGGCTGCGGCGTGCGGGGGCGGTGCGCGCCGGAGCCGGAGGTTTCAGTGCGCGGGAGTGCTCGCCCGTCGGCTGTTCCAGCGCGCCCGCCAGTCACGGGCCGCGGGCAACTGCTCGACGACCGTCCGGGCGGCCCAGTCCCGTGACGTCACCTGCGTCGCGCGCAGCCGCAGCAGCGGCTGGAGCGCCGGGTTGGCCAGCAGCAGTCTGCTGTTGGTCACCGGCTGGGGGCGCCAGTGGTCCTTGTACGCCTCGGAGCCCCGCAGCAGGCTGAGCACCTCGCCCCCGGAGCCGGCGGCCAGGTGTGCGTCGTGGCGCAGCAGCATCGTCGTCACGTCGACCTTGCGTTCCCTGAGCACCGGGTCCGCACCGTAGAGGTACCCGCCGGTGAGCCGGCCGGAGTGGACGGTCAGCTTCGCGGCGACGACCTCGCCGTCCTGCCGGAACTCGGTGAGCGCCGCGTCGCCGTCCCGCACCATGCGCCGGGCCGCCCGCTCCAGGTGGGCGGCGAACCGGGGCCGGAGGTGCTCGACGTTGATCCCCCGGCCCCGCCACTGGAGTTCGTGCAGCCGCAGCAGATGGGCGACCGTGTCGGACACCTCGTGCTCCGCGACCACCCGGCTCTCGATGCCCATCGCGTCGATCTTGCGGAGCTTGGCGCGGATCCGCTGCGCCCGGCTGCTCGCCATCCGCCGGGTCAGTTCGTCGATCGGCGAGGCGGGCAGTTCCATGCAGGTGGAGTCCTGGAGGCGTCGGCGGGCGCCGGGCCAGGTGTCGTACAGCTCCTCGGCGACCGCTCCGGGACGCACCTCCCGCATGTCGATCACGGCGTGCCGGGCGGCCCGGCGCAGGCCGTGCCGCAGGGCGCGCAGCGTCTCCTTTGCGCCGTCGTCGTCGACGAGTACGTCGAAGTAGTCGGAGATGCCGAGGCCGACGGGGACGAGCAGCGGCATCGGCGCGTGCACGAGCATCAGCGGTGCGGCCCCGACCAGTCGGTCCCCGCGCCGGACGAGGACGGTGCGCAGCCGGCCCTCGGCGCCGTAGGACAGCCACCACGAGCTCAGCCAGGCGTGGCTCTGGAAGGGGGTCGCCGCGGCGCAGCGGCGGTGCAGCGCGTCCCACGCGTCCCGCAGTTGTGCGAAGTCCTGGGGTTCGCGGCAGAGGGTGGCGTGCAGGGTGTCCCGCGTCATGTCGCTCACACCCTCTCCCGCTCGGCGCCGACGCGGTCGGTCGAGTGCGCGGGGGCGGGCAAGGGGGTGGGGGCGGCCGGTTCCCCGGAGCGCCGGGGCCTCACCAGCAGGACGAGCCCGCCGAGGAGGCCGCCGGCGCAGGCGCCCACGGCCGAGGTGAGCGGCACGGGCTGGGAGGAGGAGGCGATCGGGGGCACCGCGCGGGAGAAGTTCACCAGCTTGACGCCGGTGTTCCGGGTCATCCCGTTGCTCTTGGTGAGCAGGGCGTCCGCCACGGCGTTGGCGATGTCGGCGGCCTGCGCGGGGGTGTGCGAGGTGCCGGTGATCGCGATCATCGGCGAGTCCGGCGAGGTCTCCGTCTGCACCTGGGAGCGCAGGGTCGTCGCGGGAACGCCGGCGGTCACGCTCGCGTACGTGAGGGTGGAGTCGCCGGAGGTGATCCGCCCGTACGCCTGCGCGTAGCCGAGGGCGGCGTCGGGCGGGGTGCCCTTGGCGGGAGCCGCGATGACGTACCCGGTGGACCGGTACTCCGGTTCCTGGAGCATCCCGTAGGTTCCCGCGCACAGTGCGCCGAGGACGGCGCAGGCGGGGACGGGCCACCAGGCGGGCAGGGACGGCAGCGGCGGCACGGACCGCGCCGCGAGGCGGCGGAGCCGTCCCGGGGCGGGCTTGGGCTGCTCGGGCTTCTCGGTCATGGGCGTGCTCTCTTCGTCGAAGGGGCAAGGGCGCGGGCGTAGACGTCCATGAGACGGGCGGCGCTGCGCGCGATGTCGTAATGAGCCACCGCGGGGGGCGGGGGCAGCCGTCGGGTCCCGGCTTCCCGCCGGGCGCGCAGTGCGGCCGTCAGCTCGACCGCTCCGCCGGTGACCTGCCAGGCGTGCGGTGCGTGGTCCGCGGGGAGGTCCTCGATCGCCGGGCAGGCCCGGTACAGGACCGGCAGTCCGGCGGCCAGCGCCTCCACGACGGCGAGTCCGAAAGCCTCTTCGCGGGAGGTGGAGACGAAGAGGTCCATGGCGCCGAGCAGGGCCGGGATGCCGGGGGCCGCGGTGCCCGGCGTGCAGTCGCGCTCGCCGAGCAGGTGGATCCGGTCCGCGGCTTCGAGCTGGATCGCCAGCGCGCGCAGCGGTTCCCGCTCGGGGCCCTCCCCCGCCAGCAGCAGGCGTGCCCCGGGCAGTGCGGCCACCGCGCGCACCAGGATGTCGAAGCGTTTGCCCGGGACGAGGCGTCCGACGCCGCCGACCACGAAGGCGTCCTCGGGGAGGCCGAGGGCGGCGCGGGTGGTCCGGCGGCCCGCGCTGTCGTGGCGGAAGAGGGCGGCGTCGATCCCGTTGGGCACGACGTGGATGCGTGCGGAGGGGACGCCCCAGTCGCGCAGGCGTGCGGAGACCGTCCCGGAGACGGCGACGGTCGCGGAGCCGAGACGCTCGGTGGACAGGTACAGCGCGCGGGTGCCGCGGCTCAGCGGTCGTCCCTCGATCTCGGCGCGGCCCAGGGAGTGTTCGGTGGCGACGCAGGCCCGCACGCCCGCCAGCCGCGCGGCGATCCGCCCGTACACGCAGGCACGGTAGAGGTGGGTGTGGACGAGGTCGTAGGAGCCGTGGCGGATCAGCCGGACCAGCCGGGGCAGCGCCGCGAGGTCGCGGTTTCCGTGCATGCCCAGGTGGGTGACGCGCACGCCGTCCGCCCGCAGCCCGTCGGCGACCGCCCCCGGGTTGGTCAGCGTCACGACGTCGCAGCGGGCCGGGAGGTGGCGCAGCATCAGCCGCAGTTGCTGTTCGGCGCCGCCGACGCCGAGGCCGGTGATGACGTGCAGTGCCTTCATCGTCCGCCGCCGACCGGGAGGGGTCGCGGGGCGGCGGTGCGCTCGGCGGGCAGGAGGCTGCCGCGGCGGGGTCGCAGGCGTTTGGCCCAGAGGTGCGCGGCACGGTCGGCCTGGCTGATGTGCGTGCGGGGCAGGGCGTAGGGGCCGGTCAGCGGGCCGGGGTCGATGGCGCAGCCGTACGTGTAGCCCGCGTCGCGCACCGCGTCGGCCACGCGCTGGTCGAAGGTGCCGTACGGGTAGCAGAAGCCCTGGGGGGGCTCGCCGGTGACGCGGCGGATCAGGGCGCGGCTGCTGCGCGTTTCCAGGCGCAGTTCCTCGTCGGTGGCGAGGGTCAGGTCGCGGTGGACCAGCCCGTGCGAGCCGATCTCCATGCCCGCCTCGGCCGCCGCCCTGACGCCGCTTTCGGTCAGCAGGGGTCTGCGGGGGCCGAGGGGGTCCCATTCGTTGGTGCCGCCGGGGCGGCCGGGCAGGACGAAGACGGTCGCCGTGCAGCCGTGCCGGCGCAGGGCGGGCAGGGCGGCGTCCAGGAAGTCGGCGTAGCCGTCGTCGAAGGTCAGTCCGACCAGTCCGCGGTCGCGGCCGGCGGCGCGGGCCCGCAGCAGGGCGCCGACGCCGACGCCGGTCAGTCCCCGGCGGCGCAGCCAGCGCAGGTGGTGGTCGAGGCGGTCGGCGGCGACGGTGATGCCGTACGGGTCGTCCCTCGGGTCCGCGACGGAGTGGTACATCAGGATCCACGGGGGCGCGGCGGCCGGGGCGGAGGGACAGGTCCTGGTGGGGCGGGGGCCCCGGGCAGTCGGGTCAGCGGTCATGGCAGAACCTCTGTCGGGTGAGTGCCAGCAGGTGGAGGACTTCGGGGGCTCTGACCGCCAGCCCCGTGAGCACGAAGGTGACGGGGACGAGGACGCAGCCGGCGCAGAGACTGAGCAGGGGGCCGGCCGGCAGCGGGGCTGCCGCCCAGCCCGCGGTGGCGGCCGCCGCGGCGGCGACGATCAGTCTGCCCAGCGAGAGGCTGATCCCGCGTACGTCGACGGGCAGTACGCGGGAGCCGAGACCGGCCAGCAGCAGCAGAGCGGTGGTGGTGATGCCCACGGCGTTGGCCGCGGCGATTCCGTAGACCCCCCAGGGGCCCACGGTGACCGCGCCCGCCGCGATGGTCACGGCGAGCCCGGCGCCCATCGAGGCGGCCGGGTACCAGGTGGGCCTGGCCGAGGAGAAGAACGGGCGTCCCAGCGCCCCCACCAGGCAGTGCCCGAGGAGGCCGAGCGCGTACAGCCGCATCACCATAGCGGTGGCGGCGGTGTCCTGGGCGTCGAACGCGCCGCGCTGGAAGAGGACTTCGATGATCTGCGGGGCGTAGCCGAGGACCAGGGCGGTGCCGAGCAGGACGATGGCCCCGGCCAGGCCCAGGTCGCGTTCGACGCGGCGGCGTGCGCGCTCCAGGTCGCCCTCGGCCATGGCCTGGGCGAGGGCGGGGAAGGTCACGGTGCAGATCATCAGCGACAGCACCATCGGCATCTGGGCGACCTTCTGCGCGTAGTTGAGGTGGGAGATCGCGCCCGCGGGCAGCCCGGAGGCGAAGAAGCGCTCGACCAGGACCTGGGACTGCCGGCTGAGCGTGAAGGCTATGACGGGCAGCAGGAGGGCGATGCCCAGGTGCCGGATGGTCGCGGCGCGTGGCGTTCCGGGTGACCGGCGTGTGCGTCGGCCCGGTCGGCGCGGTCCCACCAGCCGTACGAATCCCGGCAGTTGGACGAGGATCATGAGCAGGCTGCCCAGGGCAACTCCGGCGGCGGCGGCGCGCACTCCCCACACGGTGTGCAGGGCGAGCATGGTGGCGATGACGCCGACGTTGTACGCGACGTACACCCCGGCCGGGGCGAGGAATCTGCCGTGTGCGCGCAGCCCCGCGCTGCAGTAGCCGGTCAGGGCGAAGGTGAGCACGGTGATCGAGGTCAGGCGCGTGCAGTCGACGGCCAGCCGGGGGTCCTCGAACCCGGGGGCGAGCACCCGCACGACCCAGGGCGCTCCGAGCATCAGCAGTCCGGCCAGGCAGGCCAGCAGGCCGAAGAGGCGCGGGCAGGTGGCGGTGACCAGCGCCCGGACGGGGTCCGGCTCGGAGCCGTCCGGGGCCGCGGCGGCACGTCGCAGGAGGGCGTGGCTGAAGGCGGGGATCAGCAGCAGCGCCATCGCGTCCTCGATCAGCAGGGTCGCGGCCATCTCGGGCACGGTCCAGGCGATGAGGAAGGCGTCGCTCTCCAGCCCGGCACCGAACAGGTGCGCGATCGTCTGGTCGCGCACCAGGCCGAGCAGCGAACCGGCCGCGGTGAGCGCGGCGGTGACCCAGGCGGCGCGGACGAGCAGGCGGCCGAGCCGGGGCGGTTCGTTCTTGCCGGGGGTCGCGGGAGCGTCGGTGGTCACGGGCAGGGCGGCAGCGTCGGTGGTCACGGGCAGGGCGGCAGCGTCGGTGGTCACGGGCGGGGCGGCAGGGGAGTCCACGTCCTCCGCGGGGCCCGTTCCGGTCGTGAGTTCGCTCATGTCGCTGCCCGCGCCTTCGCCTCGACCGGCGCGCCGGGAAGCCGGGCCGACGGGCAGGCGGGCGCGGGGGGCGCCGCGTGCCGCGGTCCTGCCAGCGCCCACCAGGCGGCCAGGCCGAAGACGATGCCGGTGAGGACGGTCGAGGGGCCGCCGATGTCGGCGTACAGGAAGTCGACGGTCTGCCAGAGGGCCAGTCCGACGGCGACCAGTCCGCAGTCCGCCGCGGCCACGGTCCGTCTGCCCCCTGGCAGCAGTCGGCGCACACCGCCCACCAGCACCGCCGCCCAGCTGCCGACGAAGGCGGTGACGCCGATCAGCCCCTGCTCGCTGAGGACGAGCAGATACATGTTGTGCGGGGACAGCAGGGGCTGCTTCTCGAAGGACCGCCCGGCGCCCGCGGTGTCGCTGCCCGAGGACAGGCCGATCGAGGCGTGCGCGTCGCGGTGTGCGGGAAACCCCTTGAGTCCGACCCCGGCGGCGGGCTGTTCGCGCCACATGCTCGTCGCGGCGGCCCACATGGTGTACCGGTCGTTGACGGACCGGTCGGGGGTGCCGGTCACCTGGGTGATGCTGGTGAGCCGTTGCGAGATCATCTCGGATCCGACGCCGAACCCCACGACCAGGACCACCGAGGCGGGCACCAGGACCGCGAGGGTGCGCAGCGCCGGGCGCCGGCCGGCCAGCAGGAGCATGGTGGCGCCCGCGATCACCGTGGCGATCCAGGCTCCCCGGCTGAAGGACAGCGCCAGGGGTACGACGAGGCCCACCGCGGCGACGAGCGCCGCGGGCCGCAGCCAGCGCGGGGCGTGGCGGGGTGTGCGCAGCGCGAGCGCGGCCGCGGCGAGCAGCCCGTAGGCGACGACGGTGGCCATGCCCATCACGTCGGTGGGCCCGAAGGTGCCCACCGCGCGGACGTCCTCGCCCATGTAGGACGCGCCCGTGCCGGTGACGTACTGGTGCACGCCGACGACGCCCTGCACCAGCGCGAGCACGGCGAGGCAGCCGGTGACGACCCGGAAGCCCCAGGCGTCGCGGATCAGCAGGACCACGGCCAGTGGCACCAGCACGAACACCTGGAGGTAGCGGACGAAGCCGGTCAGGCTCAGCGCCGGGTCGGCCGAGGTGACGGTGGCGATCGCACAGGCCACCGCGGGGGCGCCGAAGACGAACACGGCGACCGGTGCCAAGGGCCGTGTCCTGCGCCGCAGTACGCCGACCAGGGCGCAGAGCACCACGGCGCCCGAGGCGGCGTCGGCCGCGGTGACGCGCGCCGGGCCGCCGGCCCCGGCGCCGTGGACGGGGGCGGCCAGCAGCAGCACGGTCGCGAGGACCGGCAGCAGCGGCCACCAGCGTGCCGCCGCTCCCCGCACGCGGGCGGGTGCGGGGGGCGGCGGGGCGGGAACGGCGGTCCCATGGGCGTGCATGCTCAGCTGCCTCCGAACCGGAACAAGGAGGCGGCGGTGCGCACGAGGATGCACATGTCCTGCCACAGCGACCAGGTCTCGATGTAGTGGTTGTCGAAGCGGGCGCGGTCCTCGATCGAGGTGTCGCCGCGCAGCCCGTTGACCTGGGCGAGGCCGGTGATGCCGACGGGCACGCGGTGGCGGGCCCGGTAGCCGGGGTAGGTCTGGCCGAACTGGGTGACGAAGTAGGGCCGTTCGGGCCGGGGGCCGACCATGCTCATGTCGCCGCGCAGCACGTTCCACAGCTGTGGCAGCTCGTCGAGGGAGGAGCGTCGCAGCAGGCTGCCCACCGGACTCATCCGGCGGTCGAGAGCGACGCTCCAGCGGGTGGCCGACTCGTGCGCGTCGGCCGGTCGCAGGGTGCGGAACTTGAGCAGGACGAACGGCCGCCCGTGCAGTCCGACGCGTTCCTGACGGAACAGGACGCCCGGCCCGTCGGAGAGCCGGACGGCGAGCGCGCAGACCGCGAGCACGGGTGCGGCGAGGACCAGGAAGACGGCGGCCAGTACGACGTCCAGGGCCCGCTTGCCCATCAGCGCGGCCGTCTTCGGCGGCGCCGCCATGGGACGTACGGCGAACCCCCACAGGTGGTCGGCCCCCGCCGACGCGCCCGGCCCCGCGGAGTCCGCGGCCGGGCCCTCGACGGCCCAGAGGCGGCAGCCGAGTCCGGTGAGGAGCGCGGCCAGTGCCTGCGGGTCCACCTCGCCCTCGTGCGGCCTCAGGAAGATGGCGTGCCGCACGTCGGCCTGCACGACCGCCCGGCTGACGTCCTCCGCGGTGGTGAGCACGGGCAGGGTGCGGAGGTCCGCCGACGGGTTCTCGGGCGGCCCGACCCGGCCCACCGGCCGCATGCCGTACTCGGCGCGCTCGTACAGGGCCGCGGTGAGGCGCTCGGCGGCGGGTCCGCCGCCGACGACGAGCGTCGACTGGGGGTTGCGGGCGGCGCGCCGGCGGTTCAGCCGGTAGGCGCCGGCCCGCCCTCCGCAGAGCAGCAGGGCCTGGAGGGCCGCCGCCGCGCAGACCGCCGACCATCCGCCGGGTTCGCCCCCGGAGCCGTACGCGGCGAGCGCCTCGGTGGTGACGAGCCACTGGAGCAGCGCGAGACCGAGGAGCGCGGGCAGTTCGGCGAGCGCGGCCGGGGAGAGCCGCGGACGGTAGAGGCCGCAGTGGGCGAGCAGCAGCAGCTGTGCGCACACCAGCGGGACGATCGACCACCAGGGCCGGACGGTGCCGGGGGCCAGCAGCAGGGCCGCCGCGAGGGCGACCGCGTCGCTGGTGAGCAGGACCGCGAGGTGCCTGTTCCCGCGGGCGGCGTTTCCGGCGGGGGCGGCAGGACCGCGCCGCGGGGTTCTGCGGGGCGCGTGCAGCAGCATCGAGCTGGGGACGGCCTCGCGCGGGGACGCCTGCGGCGCGGGCGCGCTCTCTGTCGTCATTACGGGGTGCACTCCCTCGTTGCGGGCCGGGGCGAGCCGAGGACTTCCCTGTAGAGGTCGAGGACTGCCGCAGCGGTGGTGCGTACGTCGTGTGCGGCGCGGGCGTGGCTCCGGGCCCGCCGTCCCAGGGACTCCCGCAGGGCCGGGTCGGACAGGAGCGCGGTGAGTGCGCTCTCCAGCGCCGCGGGCTCCTGCGGCGGTACGAGGCAGTGGGCGCCGTCGCCGGGCGGCAGGCTCTCCCGCGCGCCGCTGACGTCGCTCACCACGACGGGTGTGCCGCAGGCCATGGCTTCGAGGGGGGCCAGCGCCATGCCCTCCCAGCGCGAGGGGAGGACGGCGACGTCGGCCGCGCGCAGCCAGGCCCGGGTGTCCTCGACCGCGCCGGTGAACAGCACCCCGGGCGGGGCCAGGTGACGCAGTCGCTCCCCCTCGGGGCCGTCGCCCACCAGAACGAGCCGTGCGCCCGGAATGGCCCGGAGGACCCCGGGCCAGGCCCGCAGCAGGACGTCCTGTCCCTTCTGCCGGCACAGCCGGCCCACGCAGACGACCAGGGGGGCGTCGCCCGGCAGCCCGTCGAGCGGCGGCACCTGCGCGCGGACCCCGGTGCGGTCCGGTGCGCTGTCGGCGGCGAACCGGTCGAGGTCGATGCCGTTGCGGATCACCGACCAGCGGGCGGCGATCCCCGCTTCCTCCCCGGCGCGCCGTTCGGCTTCGCTGACGCACAGGATCCTGGTGCTCCAGCGGGCCGCGTGGCGCTCCCAGGTACGGGCCAGGCCGGCGGGACGTCCCTCCATCGCGTCGAACGACCAGGCGTGCGGCTGGAAGACGGTCGGGATCCGGCCGCGTACCGCGAGCCGGCCTGCCAGCCCGGCCTTGGCGCTGTGCGCGTGCAGGACGTCGGGGTCGCTCTGTCGGATCAGCCGGGCGGCGCTCGCCACCTCGGAGGGGAGCGCGGGGCCGGGGGCGCGTCCGGCGGCCCAGGGGAGCACTTCCGCTCCGGCCTCGGCCGCCTGTCCGGCGAGGGGGCCGCCGGGCGGGCAGGCCACGAGCGCGCGCACCCCTCTGCCGGTCTGGGATCTGACGAGGTCGACGACCATCCGGGCGACTCCGCCGTCCACCGGCTGCACCAGGTGAAGGACCGTCAGCAGTCGCTTCCCGGGACGGCTCTGCCTCACGGGTGGCTCCCTTCGTGCGTGGAAGTTGATCAGGCGCGGACATCGGAACGGGCGGCCCGGCCGCAAAGGGGCCTGTGGACCGCGTGCGTGCACAGCGGCTGCGGGCTCGTACCGCTCGGGAGCGCCGCGCGTGGGGCGCGGGCGTTCCGGCGGGCCCGGGGAGCGGCGGGAGGGGTGTTGCGTGCACCTGAGGGCCGTGCGCGTGAGCGCTAGGCCGGCGGTCGGTGTGCGGCGAGAACTGCCCGGCGGTCCCGGGCACTGCCCCGGACCGGGCGAACCGCCTTCATATGCAGAATCGAACGGACCGGATCGGCGTTTCCCTCGTGCCGGACGAAGCAGCGCTCATCGACTTCTGCACGCGTCGCACTCCGCATTCCGTAGGACAAAAAGAGAAGTGCACCGTCTCAGACGGCCGATACAAGCCACAGCAGGCGCGCGTGCGCACACAGACGAAATTCTCCTTGCACCCATTCGGCGGGGCGCCCGCACAGCCGGGCGAACAGCCCCGGACGGCCGAGGAGTCAGGACTCTTAACGCTCGAATGGCCCCTTCGCGTACGCCGCCCGTGACACCTCACCCGAAAGAGCGCACCTGGGACGGCCACCGCACCGGCCTTGCTACCCTTCGATTTCTTTCCCTCACCCAGCGTCACCAGAGGAGTGCGTGTGCGGATCGCGTGCGTCGGCGGAGGGCCCGCCAGCCTGTACTTCGCGATCCTGATGAAGCGTCAGGACCCGGCCCACGACGTGACCGTGTACGAACGCGACCCGGCCGGCGCCACGTACGGGTGGGGCGTGACCTACTGGGACGGACTGCTCGACCAGCTCCGTGCCTGCGATCCGGAGAGCGCCGAGAGCCTCCGGGCCGCCTCGGTGCGCTGGCACGGCGGCATCGCGCACGTCGGGGACCGCACCACCGCCCACGACGGCGACTCCGGGTACGGCATCGGCCGCCACCGCATGCTGGCCGTCCTCGCCGCGCGCGCCGCCGCACTCGGCGTACGTGTCGTCCACGCACACCCCTGGCCGGCCCACGGGCCGCTTCCGGACGCCGATCTCGTCGTGGCGGGCGACGGCGTCCACAGCGCAGTGCGCGCACGTTTCGCCCGGCACTTCCGCCCGACGACCGTCGCCGGCCGCAACACCTACCTCTGGCTCGGCACGACCAGACGGTTCGACGCGTTCACCTTCGGCTTCGTGGAGACGCCGCACGGCTGGATCTGGTGCTACGCCTACGGGTACGAGGAGAACCGCAGCACCTTCCTCGTGGAGTGCTCGCCGGAGACCCACCGGGGTCTGGGACTCGACGCGATCGACGAGGCCGGGACGCTGGCGGTCCTGACCCGGCTCTTCGCCCGGCCGTTGCGGGGCCATCCCCTCATCGGCCCGGCGGGCTCCGACGGACATGCCCGCTGGCAGACCTTCCGCACCCTGACCAACGAGCGGTGGCACCAGGACCACGTCGTCCTCCTCGGCGACGCCGCCCACACCACCCACTACTCGATCGGTGCGGGAACCACACTCGCCATCGAGGACGCCCGCACGCTCGCCGCCGCACTGCGCGACGAGTCCGCCACCGCCACCGCGCTGCGGCGCTACGAACGCCAACGCAAGGCAGCGCTGCTCCCCGCACAGAGCGCAGCGCACTACAGCGCCCAGTGGTACGAGAACCTGCCCCGCTACCTCCGGCTGCCGCCCGCGCACATGTTCGCCCTGCTCGGCCAGCGCCACTCCCCCCTGCTGCCCCACCTGCCGCCCCGGCTCTACTACCGGCTCGACCGCGCCACGGATCTCCCGACCCTCCGCACCCTGAAACGCCGGCTCGCACCGCACCTCGCCCGCCTCACGCACGGCCCCGACCGACGGCCGGACGAGCCGCGGGCGCTGCCGGATCCGCCCAGGGTCGGCGCCGCCCCGCCCCGGCGGTGATCCGGCGTCGCCGTCCTCGCCGGACGCCCGCGGGACGGGGGCGGGGCGCCCGGGACGGGCGCGTCCGCACCACTGCCGCGAAGCGCGGCAACGCGCCTCGTCCGTGCCGTCGAGTCCCCCTGGCGTCCTGCGTCGCCACGCTCCGTGGGGACGGGTTGACTTCCCGCCTCTAGTGCATATTCACTAGTGACCAACTGATGCCCTCGCACTATGAGGTAGCAATGGCACACCTGACAACGAGCGGCCCGTCCACAGGAAGGGCACATGGGTCCGTGCCGCGTCGGCACGCGTCGCACGCGAGCACGGAGAAGGGCGGGACGCCGTGACCGTTCGCCCGTTCACGTCGCATGCCGCCGTGCACGCGGGCGTCGCCCGCGTGACTCTCGCCGGCGAACTCGACCTGGACACCGCCTTCCACGTCCGGGACAACGTGGCGGCCTGCCTGGCGGAGCAGCCGACGGAGATCCGGCTCGACCTGACCGGCGTCTCGTTCTGCGACTGCTCCGGGATGAACGCGTTGCTCGCGGCACGCAGTTGCGCCCTGCGGGCGGGCGTCGGCCTGCGCGTCGAGGGGATCGGGACGCAGCTCGCCCGGCTGCTCTCCCTGATCGGGGCCGACGGCGTCCTCACCGGGCGGGCGTCCTCCGCGACGGCGGTGCCCGCTCCGTGCGCCGCGGAGGCGGACACCCGTCGCCCCGAGGTGGCGATGGCTGTCGTCGACGCGCCGACGCGGAGCCTTCCGGCATGATCGTGCAGTCCGCCACCTGCAAGGATGCACAGATGCCCGCACCCTCTCCGCACAGTCGTCCGGTCCGAGTCCTGTTGGTGGAGGACCACGACATGGTGGCCGAGGCCATCTGCCTCGCCCTGGAGCGATCACCCGATCTCCGGGTCGTGGGCCGTGCGGGGTCGGTGGCGTCGGCCCTGGCCGACGCGCGGCGGACCGCACCCGATGTCGTCCTGATGGACCGGCGGCTGCCCGACGGCGACGGAATCGCCGCCATCGCCGACCTGCTGGCTCTCGTGCCGAACGCCCGCGTACTGGTCCTGGCGGGCGAGGGGAGCGGGTCGGTGGCGGCGCGCGTCGCGGAGGCGGGCGGAGCCGGCCTGATGCTCAAGGCCCGCGGACTGAAGGAACTGGAGGACGCCGTCCGCCGCGTGGCCGAGGGCGAGTTGGTGTTCAGTCAGGACCTGCTCGGCGACGTGCTGGGCCGGCTGACCGGCAGGGCACCGCGCCCCGGTGCGAACCTGACGCCACGGGAGCGCGAGACCCTCGCCCTCCTGGGGCAGGGCCGCAGCACCGCGGAGATCAGCGAACAGCTGGGAGTCGCCCTCAACACCGGGCGCAACCACGTCCAGCGGGTGCTGGAGAAGCTGGGAGCGCGCTCGCAGCTGGAAGCCGTGACCATCGCACGACGTGAGGGACTCCTCGCGTGACGCAGGAACCGCGGCAGCAGAAGCGGGCGCGCAAACAGGCCGCTCCGATGTCGGAGGCGGCGTTCACCCTGCTCGTCCAGGGCGTGCTGGACTACGGCATCTTCATGCTCGACCCGCAGGGTCACATCATCAGCTGGAACGCGGGGGCGGAGCGGATCAAGGGGTACAGCGCGGAGGACATCCTCGGGCAGCACTTCTCGGTGTTCTACCCGCCCGAGGACCAGGCGTCGGGCAAGCCGCAGTGGGAGCTGGAGACCGCCGTGGCCGAAGGCCGACTGGAGGACGAGGGCTGGCGCGTACGCCAGGACGGCTCCCGGTTCTGGGCCAACGTGGTCATCACCGCGCTGTGGGACGACAAGGGCGTACTCCAGGGGTTCGGGAAGGTCACCCGTGACATGTCCGAACGCCGGGCGGCACAGCACGCCCTGCACGAGCGACGGCGGTTGTTCGACCACCTGGTCCAGGCGCAGGAGACGGAACGGCGCCGCATCGCCTGGGACGTACACGACGACTCCATCCAGGCCATGGTCGCCGTCGGGATGCGGCTGGAGTTGCTGGCGGACCGGGCGCCGGAGACGTACTCCGCGGAACTCCGGCGGCTCGACGCGTCGGTCCGCGAGGCGATCGGCCGGCTGCGCAGCCTGACCTTCCGGCTGCATCCGCCGGGGATCGACAGGCACGGTCTGGCCGACGGGCTGTCGAGTCACCTGGAGGACGTCGTGAGCTCCTCCTGGGGGATGCCCTACTCGTTCGAGCACCGGCTGGACCGCGAACCCGCGCCCGAGACGGCCGTCACCATCTTCCGCATCGTGCAGGAAGCACTGTTGAACGTGCACAAGCACGCCCGTGCGAGCAGAGTCGACGTCCGGATCCAGTCCGCCGACGGCGGCATCGTGACGCGCGTCGTGGACGACGGAACCGGCGCGCCGATCTCCCAGGACATCGGCCGCGATCACTTCGGGGTCATCGAGATGCGGGAGAGGGCCGAGACGGCGGGCGGCTGGTGGTCCATGCACAGCCGGCCCGGCAAGGGCACGACCGTCGAGTTCTGGGTGCCGAACCCGCTGCCCCTTTCGGACGAGGAGACCGCCGGACCGGAGATTTCGGCCAGGGAGCGCTACGGGACGGGGTCCTCGACGCCAGGACACTGCACGACCGGACCTGCACCGACGGGTCCCGCACCGACGGGGCCCTGTCCGACGGATGCCTCAGCGAAGGGGACTTGTGGGCCGGAGCCCGCTGTGACGAAGCCCTCCGTGACGGGGCCCGCCGTGACGGGTTCCCCCATGACGGGCTCCCCCGTGACGGGCTCCCCCGTGGCGAGGTCCTCCGTCACGGGGCCTCCCGCGGGCGGGCTCTGCGTCCCGGAGCCGAAGGACGACACCGCGTGACCGCCGGACCGCCGGACGGCTCCCCCCGCTCCCCCGACGCCGCCCCTCCCGCGTTCAGCGTGCTCCTCTGCGACGACAACGTGCTGCTCCTGGAGACCCTGCGCGAGGTCGTCGAGGCCCAGCCCGACCTGGAGGTCGCGGGCACCGCACGCGACGGCGAGCAGGCGTTGCGGCTGGCACGCCGCCATCGACCGGACCTCGTGATCCTGGACGTCCGTTTCCCCGGCGGCGGCCCCGCCCTCGCCGCGGACCTCGCACACTGGTCGCCGACCACGCGCATCGTGGCGTTCTCCGCGTACGACGACAAGGCATCCATCGAGCAGATGAAGAACGCGGGCGTCTTCGCGTACGTACTCAAGGGCGCGAGCAATCGGGAACTCCTCGCGGCCCTGCGCCGGGCGGCACGATCCCGGTGAGTCCCGCCCAGCGGATCGAGCCCCCGGCGGCGGCGTGACGGCGGTGCGGCCTGCGGGCCGGTTCCGCACGGTGGTGGGCGCGTTCGTGCGCACGCCGCGACGCGTGCGCGCCGACCGTACGGGCCGGACGGCGGGTGTCCGGGCGTGCTGCCGGTCCGCCGCGGCGAGGTCAGGGCAGGTCGAGCCGCTGGGCCACCCGTCGGTAGAGGGCCTCGTGCCCGGCGTCGTTGGGGTGGTAGCCGTCCGTGGTGTAACCGCCGAAGGCCGGCCGACCGGCCGGAAGGCGGTGGGCGACGTGGTCGTAGAGGTCGGCGCAGCGGACGTGGATCCCGCCGTTCTCCGCGCAGCACTCGCCGATGATCTCGTCCCAGGAGTCCACCCGGGAGACGGGCTGCGCGGAGCCGTTCCCGGTCCAGGTGAGGGCGCGGTCCCCCCACACGCCGAGGGCGACCACGACCGCGTCGGGGTTGCCCGCGGCCACCGCGGTGAAGAGGGTCCGGGCGGCGGCACGGGTGTCGGCCGGGGAGTAGACGTAGGTGCCCTCGCGCCGCGCCAGGCAGTCGTTGCTGCCGAGACCGATGACGACCAGGTCGCACCCGAAGGGGACCGTGTCCACGGTCGCCAGGCACGTCACGCCCTGCGCGTCCCGGGAGGTCGCGCCGTTGACGCGGGTGACCGTCCAGGACTTCGCCAGCCTGGCCTGCAACAGGGCGGTCCACGGCCGCGCCCGGCTGGAGGCGAAGCTGCCGCGGCCGGTGATGCTGTCGCCGACGACTCCGAACGTGAGCGGCCGGCCCGGGGGCACCAGGGCGGGCGTGCGCGGGGCGGGTGCGCCCGCGGCGGCCGGGAGAACCGTGGCGGAGGCGGTGAGGGCAGCGGCGGTGAGCAGTCCTCGGCGGTCCAGGATCATCGGGCGGTCCTCGCGGGGAGGACGGCTCCGGCGGTCCCGGTACGGCCGGACGGCCGAGCGTGAGGAAGACCTGACAAGGCGTTGCCCTTCGGGACGGGAGACGGAACAGGAAGCGGAATCGTCTTCCTCCACGTTCCCCACGTCCACGTTCCGGCCAATCGGCTCCTCAGCCGTACGAGTGGGGCGATTGCGCCGAATCGCCGTGTTCCGTGCGTCAGGTGCGGCCGGTGAGGTGGGCGAAGACGACGACGTTGCCCAGGTATCGCCGCGCCTTCTCGTCGTAGCCGCCGCCGCAGGTGATCAGTCGTAGCTGCGGTGTGTCCGAAGGGCCGTAGACCTTGCTGTCGGGGAAGGCGTCGACCGGGTACACCTCGACGGCGTCCACGGTGAACACGGCGGTGGTTCCGTCCGTACGCGGGACGCGGACCGTGTCGCCCTTCGCCAGCGAACCCAGTCCGTAGAACACGGCGGGTCCCTGGGCGGTGTCGACGTGTCCGGCCAGCACCGAGGTGCCGACGGCGCCGGGAGACGTGCCGTCCTGGTACCAGCCGGCGAGGTTCTGGTCGGTGTCCGGGGGCGAGGCGAGCCGCCCGTCCCCGTCCAGGGCGAGGCCGATGAGCGGGGCGTCGACGTTCAGCTTCGGGATCACGACGCGCGACGGGGCGACGGCGGGAAGCGGGCGGACGGCGGGGGCGGGGGCCGCGCGTCGCGTTCCGGCGTCGAATGCCTGGGCGGCGCCCGGTTGGGGTGGTGGAGCGGCCGGGCCCCCGTCGCTGAGCGCGGTCAGACCCCAGTAGGCGAGGACGAGCGCCAGCGCGGTACGGGCGGCTCGGTCCACTCGCTGTCGGAAACCGGGCGGAGAGTCCACGCGAGTCCTGCTCTCGTACGGAGGCGGCGGGAAACGGTCCGGCCGGTGCACGCCTCGGGAGCGGGCACCGGCCGGGGCCGGGAACAGCGCCGGGGTCAGCCCTGGCCGTGGTTGCGGCGGCGGGCCATCAGCAGCACGCCCGCGGCGAGGGCTCCGGCCACGCCGACGCCGATGGCGACCTCCGTGCCGCTGTTGTCGCTGGTAGTGCCGACACCGGTGTGCATGGCACCCCTGGGGTGCTTCTCCGCGGGCCGGGTCGGGTTCATGACCGTGTCGCCGCAGATGCGCTGGGCTTCGGAGGCCAGCATGTTGGCGTTCTGCTCGGCCTCGTCGACCTGCTGCTTCAGCGACTTGTCACCGGCTTCGTACTGCTTCTTGGCCGCTTCGTAGTCGTCCTCGGCCGCCAGCGCCTGGGACTGGGCGGTTTCGCAGCCGGAGGGGGCCGTCTGCGCGGCGTGCGCGGTGAGGGGGGCCGTGAGGAGAAGGGCGGTGCCGGCCAGGGCGGTGCCGGTGGCTATCTTCAGCGAACGCACGGAAGTGACCTCCAAGGAACCCGGGGCGGCACCTGTGCACCGCGGCGGGGGAACGGGCTCACCATGAGCAAACGGTCCACGGGTCGAACCTGCATCCCGAGGACCCGTCGGCCGGTGCCGCTCCGGGGCGCGGTGCCCCGTGGCACCGTCGAGAACGCGCTGGTCGCCACGGTTCCCGCAGCCGCGGACGCCCTGTTCGCCCTGCCCACGGGCCATGCCAAACGAGTGAGGCGGCGGCCCGGTCCGCTCGCGCACCGCGGTCCCCGGGGCGGGGCGGCGCGTTCTCCGGCAGCGGCGGGCCGCGCGGGAGGGCCGGGCGAAGGACGCACCGTGACCGGCCGACGGGCCGCGCGTTGGTAGGGCATGATCAAGAATCTGATGCGCACGTCGGCAGCCCTCGGCGTCGCCGCCTCCGCGCTCCTCACCGTCGCTCCCGCCCACGCCGCCCCGGCGGACACGCCCCGCACCGCCTCCCCCGCCGAGCGGAACGGGACCGACGAACTGGTGGACAAGACGGCCGTCCTCGCCCTGCACACCCTGGTCGGCGAACCCAACGACGAGGACGACGGCCTGGCCGGCGCCCTCCTCCCGCGCAAGGAGAACGGCGCGGGGCTGGACGTGTCGAACCTCAAGTAGCCGAAGGCGCGACGTCGTCGCGCACGTTCTCCGCCCAACTGATGGGCAGTCAACTCGCCGAATCACAGGGCAGGTTAGCCGCGGCGGGCACCTCGGTCCGCCGCGGCGGGAGCCCATGGGGGCGCCCTACCGGGGCCGGTCCGCCGGTGCGGTGCGGCCGTCGGTTCCGGCGGGGGTGGGTGCGGCGCCCGCCTGGGGGTCCAGGTCGCAGGTGCCGGAGGTGCTCGCCCCGTCCCGGCCCGTCAGACGCACCCGGACACGGCCGTCGCGGTCCTGGCTGTAAGCGGCCGTGCAGATCAGCTGGCGTACGGCCGTGGCGTCCAGTCCGCGGACGGCGAGGGGCAGGTCCACCACGAGGTCGCCGGAGCCGGAACCGCTTCCGGGACCGCTCGCGGAGGTGGCGACGGAGAAGCGGACCCGGACCGTTCCGGCCGTCACCCTGGGCAGGGCGGTGTCGAGTCCCGCGGCCCTGTCCGCCTGTCCGGGGCCGTTGAGCAGTGCGGAGATCACCTTCTCCGTGGTGGGGGGCCGGGCCGTGCCGCCGCCCTGCTGGTATCCGCCGCCGAATTCGCCCGTGGAAGTGACGGGCGTGAGCTGCCGGGTCACGGGGGCCAGGTCGCCGTGCGGCAGCCGGAAGAACAGCAGCGCCCCGTAGGCATCCGAGACGAAGTTCTGCACGTGGGCCGGACCGCCCGCCTCGATGACGTCGCTCTCCGGGATGCCGCAGCCGGTGAGCAGCAGCGCGGCCACCGGCCCGGCGGCGAGCGCCCGCCGGTGTACCCGCGCCTGCCTCACGCGCCGTCCTCTTTCCTGTGCAGCGGTATCTCGACAGTGAAGACGGCCCCTCCCCCTGGCCGGTTCCCGGCGCGGACCGTCCCCGCGTGCAGTCGGACGTTCTCCTGGGTGATCGCCAGTCCGAGCCCGCTGCCCGCCGAGCGGGTACGGGCGGCGTCGGCCTTGTAGAAGCGGTCGAAGATGTGCGGGAGCACGTCGGGCCGGATGCCGGGGCCGTTGTCGGCCACCTCGGTGATCAGCACGGCTTCGCCGTCGGCGGACGTCCCGGTGCTCAGCCGTACAGTGACGGGCGCGGCGCCGTGCCGCAGCGCGTTGCCGACGAGGTTGGCGACGACGATGTCGAAGCGGCGCGGGTCGAGCCGTACCCGGATGCCGTCGGGGAGTTCCGCGTGGACCCGGTCGTCCGTCCAGTGCCGGTTGCCGAGGGTCTTGCGGATGGCTTCGGCGGCGTCGAGTTCGTCGGTGTTCAGCTCGGCCGCGTGGGCGTCGAAGCGGGAGATCTCGATCAGGTCCTCCACCAGGACGGCGAGCTTTCCGGTCTCCGCGCTGATCAGCCTGACCGCGCGGGCGGTGTCGGGGTCCAGCTGGCCGGCGTCCTCGTCGAGGACTTCGGTGACGGCGAGCATGCCCGCGAGCGGGGTGCGCAGCTCGTGCGAGACGTCGGACGCGAAACGCCGGGCGCGTGCCTCGGCCCGGCGCAGTTCCTCGACGGAGTGTTCCAGGCTGCCGGCGGTCTCGTTGAAGGTGTGGGCGAGGTCGGCCAGTTCGTCGGTGCCGCGCACCGGGATGCGGGTGTCGAGCCTTCCGCTGCCCATGCTGTGGGCGGCCCGGCGCAGTTCCCGTACGGGGCGCAGCACGCTGCGGGCGGCGAGCAGGCCGGGGAGCAGCGCGATGGCGAGTCCGGGCACGGCGCCGTTGCGGGCGGCGGTCAGCAGTGCGTCGACGTTGGTCTGCTCGTCGTTCATCCGCATGACGGCGTACAGGATCAGCCCGGTGGGCAGCGTGCTCTGCGGGCCGGTCCTGAAGATCGTGGGCATGGCGATGGTCAGGTACGGGACGCCGTCCTTGACGACCCGCTCGAAGCTGCCGCGGGGGTTGGCCTGAGCGGCCCGGCGCAGCTGCGGGGAGATGACGGTGGAGACGGGGCTGGTGCCCGAGGAGACACGGATCGTGCCGTATTCGGCGAAGACGATCCACGGTCGCGGTTTGCCCCTGCGGGCGATGTCGCGCAGGATCTCCTCCGTTCCCTCGGCCTGTACGGGCAGCGCGAAGCTGGTCTGCCGGACGTGTTCGCGGAAGGTGGCGACGGCCGTGTCCTGCGCGGTTTGCAGCAGGGCGTTGCGGGCCTCGCGGTAGGTCAGTGCGGCCGTGGTGCCGGCGCTGACGGCGGCGACCAGCAGGAACGCCAGGATGAGGCGGGTACGCAGACCGAACGCCATGGTGCGGCGCAGCGGGCGTCGTTCCCGGGCGGCGGGGCGTTCTTCCCCGATGTGCCGCGCGCCGTCGGCCGGTGCGCGGCCGTCACCGGCCGGGGCGTGGGCGGGCCGGCCGTGCCCGTCGGCGAAACCGTGGTGTGCGCCCGGCGTCGGCGGTGCGCCGGGGGCGCTCTCCGTACCGTCGGCGTGTCCGCCGGTGCGCTTGCGTCCGAGGAGGTTCACAGCGGTCCGAAGCGGTAGCCGAAACCGCGCAGGGTCTGGACGTAGCGGGGGGAGCCGGAGTCCTCCTCGATCTTGTTGCGCAGGCGGCGCACGCACGCGTCGACCAGGCGGGCGTCGGCGTGGTAGCTGTGCTCCCACACGTGCTCCAGCAGTTGCTGGCGGCTGAAGACCTGGTCGGGCGCCGCGGCGAGGTGGAGCAGCAGCTTCAGCTCGGAGGGCGCCAGGGCGAGGCGCCGGCCGGCCTTGGTGACGGTCAGGCCGGCCCGGTCGATGGTGAGGTCGCCGTGGACCTCGGTGGCCTGCCGTCCCGGGCCGGTGTGCTCGATGCGGCGCAGCACGGCACGGATGCGGGCCTCGATCACCTCGGGGCGGGCGGGCTTGACGATGTAGTCGTCGGCGCCGGCCTCCAGCCCCACGATCATGTCGAAGTCGTCGCCGCGGGCGGTCAGCATGATGATGGGCAGCTGGCTGTCCTCGCGGACCCGGCGGCACACCTGTACGCCGTTCATGCCGGGCAGCATCAGGTCCAGCAGCAGCAGGTCGGGGCGGAACTCCTCCAGGGCGGCCAGTCCGTCCTCGCCGGTGGCGGCCGACCGTACCTCGTGGCCGCGGCGGCGCAGGCCGAGTTCGACGCCCTCCCGCACGGCGGGGTCGTCCTCGATGAGCAGTACGCGAGGCATCAGAAAACTCCCGGGGTGGGTCAGCGCCCGGCCAGTCGCCGGCGTGCGCCGGAGAGCAGGGCGTTCAGTTCGGTCAGCCGCAGCGGGCGGGCGAGCAGCAGGAAGGTGAGCACGAGAGCGGCGGCTCCGGCGGCTGCCGCGGCCGGAGCACCCGCCCGTGCGGCCCCGGTCGCCGCGAGCTGGCCCAGCACGGCGGCGGGGACGGCGGCGAGCAGCAGCCGTACGTGTGCCGAGACGGCCGAGGACCGCCACGGCCGGTGCACGGCCAGCCGTCGGCTCAGCACCAGGCCGGTGACCGCCCACCCCGCGAACAGGGCCAGCGAGTACGCCGCCGCCATGCCGGTGACCGCCCAGCGGACCGGCAGCAGCTGGAACGCGGCCACGGCCAGGCCCGCGTGGAGGCCGACGATCACCAGGTTCAGCAGGAAGGGCGTACGGGTGTCGCCGAGGGCGTAGAAGGTGCGGGAGAGCACGTACTGGCCGGACATGGCGAGCAGTCCGGGGGCGAACGCCATCAGGATGCCGGCCATGGCGGCGGTGTCGGCCGCGCTGGTACGGCCGTGGCCGAAGACGAGGGCCATCACCGGATGGGCGAGGGCGAACAGTACGCAGGCGGCCGGGACGATCGCGGCGGCCGAGGCGCGCAGGGCCTGCGAGACGTCCCGCCGCAGGGCCGCGGTGTCCGCGTCCGCGGCCGCCGCGCTCATCCGGGGCAGCAGGGCGGTCACCAGGGAGACCGTGATGATGCCGTGCGGGACGACCCACAGGACATAGGCGTTGTTGTACGCGCCGTAGCCGGGGTCGCCGTCGAGGCCGGCGGTGGTGGCCAGCCGGGTGGTGACCCAGTGGGCGGCCTGGTTGGCGAGGACCAGCAGTACCAGCCAGCCCGCCGCGCGCAGGGGGCGGGTCAGTCCGCTGCCCCGCCAGTCGAAGCGCGGACGCCAGCGGAAGCGGGCCGCGCGCAGGGCCGGGAGGAGGGCGAGGGCCTGGACGGCGATGCCGGCGGTGGTGCCCCAGCCGAGCAGCGCGGTCTCGCCCGCGGTGAGCGTGTCCCCGCCGCCCAGGGCCAGGGCCAGGTACAGGCCGAAGACGCCGATGACGACGACGTTGTTGAGGACCGGGGCCCACATCATGGCGCCGAACCGGCCGCGTGCGTTGAGCACCTGCCCCAGCAGGGTGAACAGTCCGAGGAAGAAGATCTGCGGCAGGCAGTAGCGGGCGAGGGCGGTCGTCATCTCCGCACGGGCACCGCTGTAGTCGGTGTAGGCGTCGACGATCGCCGGGGCCGCCCACACGGCGACCCCGGTGATCAGGAGCAGGGCGAGCACGCAGACGGTGAGGAGCCGGTCGGTGTAGGCGGCGCCGCCGTCGGCGTGCTCCTTGGCCGCCCTGACCAGTTCGGGCACGAAGACGGCGTTCAGTGCGCCACCGAGGAGGAGCATGTAGACGATGGTCGGCAGTGCGTTGCCGACCGCGTAGCCGTCGGCGGTCGTCCCGATGGTGCCGATGGCCGCGGCGACCATCGCGGACCGGACGAAGCCGGTGCCCCGGGACACCAGGGAACCGGTGGCCATGACGACGCTGCTGCGCGCCGTGGAGGCCCGGGGAGCGGCTCCGGACCCGGGCGCCGCTCCGGCCGGGTCGGCCGCCAGGGTTCGCGGCGTCGCGCCGGCCGAGTCGACCCCATGCGCCGGGGGCGTCGCTCCGGCGGTGCGGACGGCTTGGTCCCCGGGAATCGCTCCGCCCGTGGAAGCCGCTGCCGGAGCGGCGTCCGGATCGGCTCCGGGTGAGGTCCGCGTGCCCGGGACCGCGACCGGCGGCGTCGCGTCGGTCGTCGCCGGCGGCCTCACCGGCGGTTCAGGTACGCCTGGAAGGCGCGGTAGAGCGTCTGGTTGGCGCTGCCGCCCACGGCCTTCTCCCATTCCCCGAGCGTTTCGACGACCTGCCCGCCCGTGCCGAGCTTCCATCTCAGCAGCCCGTACGCACGTTCGCCGGGGTCAAGGGTGGAGGGTACCCCGCGCATGTCGTAGACGTCAGCTCCCCCTGCGTGGGCGTCGAGGAGCATGTGCCACTGCAGGGCGTTGGACGGCCGCACCTCCCGGCGGTGGTCGGCGGAGGCGCCGGTCTGGTACCAGGCCCTGCGACCCACCGTGATCATGGTGTGGGCGGCGAGCACCTCCCCGCGGTGGCGCGCCAGGTAGAGCTTCATCCGGCCCGGCTCCTCGGCGTTGAGGGCCGCGTACTGGCGTGCGTAGTAGGCGAGCGAGCGGCCGAGGCGGAACCCGTCGCGCTCCTCGGTGATGCGCAGCAGCCGGTAGAACTCGGGCAGGTCGGCCGCGCTGCCGACGATCACCTCCACCCCCTCCTTGCGGGCGCGCCGGACGTTGCGCCGCCACTCCTGGTTGAGGCCGGACCACAGGTCCTCGCCGGTGCGCCCGGCGAGCGGCACCTGGAAGACGTGGCGCGGCTGGGCGTCGGCGTCGTGCCCGGAGCCGTCATCGCCGCAGCGGCGCCAGCCCCGGGCGCGCAGCCGTTCGGCCACCGCGGTGCCGAGCGGGTCGACCTCGCTGGCCAGGACGTCGCCGAGGCGTCTGCCCGGACCGCTGAGCGGCTTCAGCAGGGCCGCGTCCCAGCGCCGGTGCGCCGGCGAGGGGCCGATGCGCACGGCGAACGCGCCGGCGCGGCGCAGGTGTTCCAGCAGCGGGTCGAGCCAGCCGTCGATGTCCGGCTCCGCCCAGTCGGCGACGGGGCCTTCGGGAAGGTAGGCGAAGTACTTGCGGGTGCCGGGGAGTTGACGCAGCAGCACCAGTGCCACGCCGGTCAGCCGGCCCGCCTGGGGATCGGGGCCCCAGCCGAGCAGTTGGGCGCGCCAGCCCTCCTTGACGTCGGCCCAGGACGGGCACTGGAGGAACGCGGCGCCGAGCGCCGCGCCCCGGCGGGAGGCGAGGAAGGCGCGGTAGACGTCGGCGGTGACGCAGCCGAGGCGAAGGGCCGGACGGTCGCCCTCGTCGTGCGGGGACGGGGACGGGGACGGGGACGGAACGAGCAGTGCTGACACGGTGGCGGCCTCTCCTTCTCCCCGGCCTGTCCCGGGGTGGCACGTGATGCTCACAGCCGTGCGTGACCGCCCCGCGCGACGAATGTGACCGGACGATGACCGTTCCTCACCAGCCGCCGTCACATTGCTCCGACGCCGCTGACCTGGGCTTCCGCGGTTCTACAGTCGCCGTATGCGCGGTCGGTCCCCTCTTGCCGGCCAGCGCTTCCTTCCCGTTCCGGAGGTCCTGTTGAACCGTTCACGTGCCCGCGTCCGCCGCTCGGTGCGCCTCGCCGCCGCTGCCCTGCTCGTACCGCTGGTGGCCGCCTGCTCCTCGAACGCCGCTCCGCCCGTCGCGGCGGGCAGCGACACGGCCGGGAAGAACGAGGACCGCCCGCTCCACGTGACGGTCACGCCCACCGGCCGGCAGGCCGCCGCCGGGAAGCCGGTGACGGTCACCGCGGCGGGCGGGCGGCTCACCGCGGTGACCGTCACCGACGCCAAGGGCCGCGAACTGACCGGCGATCTCTCGGCCGACGGCCGTACGTGGGTCTCCGGACGCAAGGCCGCACCCGGCACGGCGTACACGGTCACGGCGGCGACCCGGACTCCGGGCGGCACCGCCGGAACGAGCCGGTCCTCCTTCGCCACCGTTCCCGCGGGCGCGGTCAACAAGGTCGACTGGCGGCCGGGCGCGGGCACCACCGTCGGCGTGGCCCAGCCGGTCTCGCTGGTCTTCGACCGTCCCGTGCGCAACCGGGCCGAGGTGGAACGGCAGTTGAAGGTCACCACCTCGCACCCGACCGAGGGTTCCTGGGGCTGGATGCGCGACTGGTCGGGCAAGGACCGGGTGGACTGGCGGCCCAAGGAGTACTGGAAGCCCGGCACCGAGGTCACCGTGAAGGCCGAGCTGAACGGCACGGATTCGGGCGCCGGCGGCTGGTTCGTCCGGGACTACACCACCCGTTTCACCGTCGGCGCCCGGCAGGTCGTCGAGGTGGACCTCGACGACCACCACCTCACGCTGCTGCGCGACGGGCGGAGCGTGCGGCGCATCCCGGTCTCCGGCGGCACCCCCGGCGGCGAGAAGCGTTCCTGGCGCGGGACCGCCGTCCTCATGTCGAAGGAGGGCACGATCAACATGAACTCCGAGACGGTCGGCCTCCGCGACGCGTACGACAAGATGGTCGACTACTCGATGCGGCTCACCTGGTCGGGCATGTACGCGCACGCCGCCCCGTGGAACGCCGCCAACCTCGGCAAGGCCAACCGCAGTTCGGGCTGCATAGGAATGAGCGACGCCGACGCGGCCTGGTTCTACGGCCAGGTGCGGCCGGGCGACCCCTTCGAGATCACCGGCAAGGACACCAAGGGCGTCGTCGCCCCGGGCAACGGCTTCGGCCAGTGGAACCTCTCGTGGGCCGACTGGCAGCGACTGAGCGCGTTGCGCTGAAGGCTTCGCGTGGGGGGGAGTGGGGGCAGTGACGCGCCCGGGACGCGGGCGCGGAGGCCGTACCGAGCAAGGGGGCGCGGTGGCCGTACCGAGGAAGCGGGCGCGGTGGCCGTACCGAGGAAGCGGGCGCGGTGGTGTGCCGCCCGTTACGCCTCTCCGGCGCACGGGTTGCCGTGTCCGGGACGTGGCCCGCCCGGCGGTACGTACCGCAGACGCCCGCCCGGTCCGGTCACCGCCGTGAACCCGGCCGCTTCCAGCCGGGCGGCCTGCCGGGCCCGGTAGCGCCGGTTGACGACGAGTCCGACGGGCACGCAGGCCATCAGCACGGCCCAGACGGCGAGGGCCAGGGCCAGGGCGGTGGCGTCCGCGCCCAGCGCGACGCCGAGGCCCGCGGCCAGCACGGTGAAGCCCACGCCCCCCAGGACGGCCAGTTGCTTCTCGGTGTGCCTGGCGGCGAGGTCGAACGCGATGCGCGTCCTGTGGAGTTCGACCTCGTCGGGCACCAGCGGCGGCAGGGCGCCCCCGTCGCTCGCCCGCGGGTAGTGCGCCCGGTTCCGCTCGGCGCGTGCCCGTGCCCCGGGGGCGGGGTCGGGCACGAGCAGCATCACGAAGCCGTTGCCCTGGGGTCCGCCGCCCTGCCGTACGTCCGCGTACGTGTACCCGAACTGCTCGGCGAGGAAGGCGAGTCGGGCGAGTGCCTTCATCGACGCCATGGCGCTGGTGACCTCGACGGGCCCGCCGTCCGCCATCTGCCGCAGCATCTTCCGCACCTGCCGGGTACTCACTCGTCGCCTCCTCGCGCACCGTCCGGGCAGTTTCCCACGTCGGCGTGCTCCTGCGGCGAAGAGCGGATCCTGCACGGGGGCGGCCGTGCCTGCGGCTGCCGTTCCCCCGGCGCACCCGGGCGGCGGCGCGGCCTCGCGGGTGCGTCCGTCCGGTTCCGGCTGCGTCGGCCGCGGCGCCGGCGGAGCAGACCCCTCCACGGGCGGTGCGGCGGTCAGTGCGCCACGGGTCTCGGGCCGCGGCCGTGCAGGGCGCTCCAGTCGAGGGCCGACTCGGCCTCGCGGGCGGCTTCGTCAGCCGCGTGGCGCGCCGCCGCGGCCACGTCGCCGTGTTCGGCCACCAGGGCGTGGTAGATCGGCTCGGTGCTGGATATCGGGGATGCCATGGTGCTGGAGTCCTTCGCGCTCGCCGCCGCGTGGGCGGAGTGGATGACCGGTAACAGGGTGTCAGCCCTCGAAACTACAGTGCGGCCGTCCGGGCCGCTCGCGCGCAGACGTCCGGGCCGCTCGCGCGCAGACGTCCGGGGCCCCGGCGCAGTGCCGGGGCCCCGGACGTCCGGAGTGGGGATCAGCGTTCCGGTGTGGTGCCGCCGTAGGAACGCCGGGCCGCGTCGGCGGCCTTGTCGGTCTGGCCGTCGTACTTGTCGTGCGTACGCTCGTCGACCAGCCGCTCGGCGCCCGCGACCCCCTTGTCGGCCTGGTCGGGGTGGCCCTTGGCCATCTCCTTGGCCTTGTCGGCCATGTCTCCCAGCTTGCCCATGACTACCTCCTGCGAAGAGCACATGCGTCGTACTCCACCGCAGGTACCCGACGAGCCCGCTCCTACGCAGCCGGGTTTCGTCCGGGCATCCGTCAGAGCACCAGGGACAGCAGCAGGACGAACGCGCCGGCGACCACCGAGATGATGGTCTCCATGACCGACCAGGTCTTGATCGTCTGGCCGACGTTCATGCCGAAGTACTCCTTGACGAGCCAGAAGCCCGCGTCGTTGACATGGCTGAAGAAGAGCGAGCCGGCGCCGATCGCGAGGACGAGCAGGGCCGCGTGCGTGGTCGACATGTCGGCCGCCAGCGGTGCGACCAGGCCGGCGGCGGAGACCGTCGCGACGGTGGCCGAGCCGGTGGCCAGGCGGATGACGACGGCGATCAGCCAGGCGAGCAGGAGGGCGGGGATCGCCCAGTCCTCGGATATCTGCAGCACCATCCGACCGACACCGGAGTCGATGAGGGTCTGCTTGAAGCCGCCGCCCGCGCCGACGATCAGGAGGATCCCGGCGATCGGGGCGAGCGACTTGTCGACGGTGGCGGTGATCCTGCCCTTGGTGAACCCGGCGGCGCGGCCCAGCGTGAACATGCCGACGACGACGGCGGCGAGCAGGGCGATCAGCGGTGAGCCGACCACGTCGAAGACGCGCTGCACGGTGTGCTCGGGGTCGTCGACGACGATGTCGACGAGGGCCTTCGCCAGCATCAGGACGACGGGGAGCAGCACGGTGGCGAGGGTCGCGCCGAAGCCGGGGAGGCGGGCAGTGCCCTCGCCCGGCTCGCCGGTGGCCGCGTCGAGTTCCTCGGACGGTCGGCGCGGGATCATCTTCTCGGGCACCGGGACGTCCACCCAGCGGGCCGCGACCTTGGAGAACAGCGGGCCGGCGATGATCACGGTCGGGATCGCGACGAGCACGCCGAGGGCGAGTGTGACGCCCAGGTTGGCGTCGACCGCGTCGATGGCGACGAGCGGGCCGGGGTGCGGCGGAATCAGGCCGTGCATCACGGAGAGGCCGGCGAGGGCGGGGATGCCGATGCGCATCAGGGAGTAGTTGCCGCGCTTGGCGACCATCAGCACGACCGGGATCAGCAGCACGATGCCGACCTCGAAGAACAGCGGCAGCCCGATGACGCTGGCGATCAGCACCATCGCCCAGGGCATGGACCTGCCGCCCGCCCTGGCGAGGATGGTGTCGACGATCTGGTCGGCGCCCCCGGAGTCGGCGAGGAGCTTGCCGAGGATCGCGCCGAGCGCGATCAGCACGCCGACGCCCGCGACCGTCGATCCGAGTCCGGCGGTGAAGCTGGTGATGACCTTGTCCAGCGGTGCGCCCGCGAAGGCTCCGAGCGCCAGCGATCCGATGGTCAGGGCCAGGAACGCGTGCACCTTGAACTTCGTGATGAGCAGGACGATGACGGCGATGCCCGCGAGGACGGCGATCCCGAGCTGGGCATGGCCCGCCGAGGTGATCGGCTCCACGGCGTCCGCTGCCAGTGTCTCGACGTTGAGACTAGTCACGGTGGTTTCCCTTGCAGGAGTGGGGCGGGGGGTTTACGGAGTACGGCGCGTGCGCGGGGTTCTCGTACCCCGTGCGGTGCGCCGTGTGCGGGACGGCGTGGGCGTCACCGCGGGGACGGCTGCGGAGGCCGGGGCGCGCCGCCGGCCGCGGCCGGGACGAGGGCGCGCAGGGCCGTGACGGCCCGCTCGGTGATCTCCTCGGGGCTGCCCGCGACGTCGACGGCGACACCGTCCTCGTCGGGGCCGAGCGGCTGGAGCGTGGCGAACTGCGAGTCCAGCAGCGCGGTCGGCATGAAGTGCCCCTGGCGTTGCGACATCCGTTCCTCGATCAGCTCGCGTGAGCCGGTCAGGTGGACGAAGACGATGCCGGGAGCGACGTACCGCAGCCGGTCGCGGTAGCTCCGCTTCAGTGCCGAGCTGCTGACCACGCCGCCGAGCCCGGCTCGGCCGTCGGCCCAGGAGCCGAGGGCGTCCAGCCACGGCCATCGGTCGTCGTCGGTCAGCGGGGTGCCCGCCGACATCTTGGCGATGTTCGCCTCGGGGTGGAAGTCGTCGCCCTCGGCGTAGGGGACGCCGAGCTGTGCTGCGAGCAGGGGGCCGATCGTCGTCTTGCCGGTTCCTGCCACGCCCATGACTACGACGACGTGGGGGGTGCGCATTGCTGCCTCGCTGTCTTCATCGACATCTCGCACGGCGGCCCGTCGTGCGTCACGCCACTGAAACCCATAAGGTCCGAAGAATTCAAGAGGCTGTGACTTAAAAGTCATACTTAATATGCTCGGGTGGCCTCGTAGGCTTACGCCATGACTGCACAGGCCCGAGGGCTGCACGCCCGCGTACTCGACAGCCTCGGGCCCGCCATCACCGGAGGTGAGTACCCGCCGGGAAGCGTGCTGCGCACCGACGAGCTGTCCCAGGAGTTCGAGGTGTCCCGGTCCGTCATGCGCGAAGTGGTACGGGTCCTGGAGTCCATGCACCTCGTGGAGTCACGGCGCCGTGTCGGCGTGACCGTCCTGCCCACCGAGGAATGGAACGTCTACGACCCGCAGGTCATCCGATGGCGTCTGGCCGGTGCCGACCGGCCGCGCCAGCTGCGCTCCCTCACCGTGCTGCGCTCCGCCGTGGAACCCGCGGCGGCGGGTCTCGCCGCCCGCCACGCCACGGCCGAGCAGTGCGCGGCCCTCACCGAGTGCGCCATCGGCATGGTCGCCCACTCCCGCGGGGGCCGGCTGGAGGGGTACCTGCTGCACGACGTCGAGTTCCACCGGACGATCCTCAGGGCGTCCGGCAACGAGATGTTCGCCCGGCTCGGCGACGTGGTCGCCGAGGTGCTCACCGGCCGCACCCACCACCGCGTGATGTTCGAGGACCCCGACCCGGCGGCGGTCACCCTGCACGTCAAGGTCGCCGAAGCGGTACGGGAACGGGACGCCGTGAGGGCCGAGGAGCTGACCCGCGAGATCACCCTCGGCGCCCTGGAGGAACTGGACGTGCTGGCGCCCTAGCTCCGTACCCGGCCGGCACCCGTGTCCGGCACGCGGGTGCGCATGCCGGACACGGGTGCCGACCGGGCCGCGGGGGTCCGGCCCGGGTGGGAGCAGCTGTTACGGGCGGCCGGGCCGGCGGGGTGGCGCCGTCAGCACTCGCCGCGCCAGACGACCTTGGTGAAAGTGACGCCCTCGGCGAAGTTCAGCTTGTACGTGCCGGGGCCCGGGTTGTAGTGGACGCACTCCTCGTAGGTGCCTCCGTTGTACGTCCAGGTCAGCTGGACGTGGTCCGCCTGCGGGTAGGGGATGCCGTTGTTGAAGACCGAGCGGCCCGTGACGCTGCCGGTCCAGTTGTCGGCCACCTTGAGCGCGAGCTGACCGGTCTGGCCCTCGCCCGTGTAGATGCAGAAGTTCTCCTTCTCGCAGCCGGGCGGGTTCGGCTCGGCGGAGGCGGCCGGCGCCAGGACCAGGGAGGCCGCGAAGACCGCCGTGACGCAGGCGGTCAGGGTGGCCGGGGTGCGGACGCCGACGCGGTGACGCAGGGACATTCAGCTACTCCAGTGTGGAAGGGGGCGCGCGGGCCCCGTGGGACGGGTGGGGTGGGGGCACGTGGCCCTGGTGGGTCAGTCGAGCGGGTGGGGCGAGCCGGGCAGGTGAGGCGAGTCAAGCCGGTGGGGCGAGCCGGGCAGGTGAGGCGGGTGCGAGCCCGGCTGCGGGAGGTGCGTTACGGAACCGAGCAGTCCGCTTGTGGTCGTGACATCCCGCGAAGCGGCACCCCGGCCACTCCTACGATGCCTTGCGGATCACGTCGTTCGAGGGCACGGAATTGGACGATCTCGTCCGCCGACCCGCAGCACCGGTCTCGCAGTTCAGAGCCGCACCGCGTGAACTCGGGGAACGGCACGGCCAGTTCAGATTTGGCGTGTTCCTGACCACATGAGAACCGATTCCGGGGGAACGGCACCGAGTTGCCCGCGGGGTGGGTGGCACTTTGAGGGGCGTCTGTGACCACAAGGGCCACACTTCTCTCAACTCTGGGGACGATGTGTCAGCTTCACGTGCTTCCGGCTCCTCACGAAACTCCGGCAGACCCTCGCGCCGACGGGCCGCGGGACCCTCCTCCACCGCCCCGGCCCGCACCGCTGCCCTGCGGCCGGGAGGGCGGCTCGCCGCCGTCCTGATCGCCCTCGCCCTGGGGGCGGGCGCGGCCCCCGCCCTCGCCGCGCCGCCGCCTCCGCCCGACACCGGCGGCTCGCACTGGGGCGACCGCGGACGCGCCGCCATGCCGGCCGTGCGCACCGGGTCCACCGTTCCGCCCGCCTCCGTACGCTCGGCTCCGCCGAAGAGCGGCGTGCTGCGGTACGTCCCGCGTGACCAGGGCGAGGTTCCCTGGCACCGGATATCCGACTTCCGCATCACCGACGCCCTGGTCGGCCGGGTCAGCTACTCCACGGGCAACCTGATGCTCGCGGCCACGGACTTCGACGTCGCCGGGGTCGGCCAGTCGCTGCAGCTCACCCGTACCTACAACTCCTTCGACTCGGACGGCGGTTTCGTCTCCGACCCGTGGTGGCTCGGGTACGAGCGCCGGCTCGATCTCAGCTTCTCCGGCATGGTCCTGCACTACGACCGGACGGGCGCCACCGTCGAGTACACGCAGAACGCCGACGGCTCCCTCACCACGCCCCAGGGCTACTCCAACGACCTCAAGAAGAACGCCGACGGCACCTACACGCTGACCGACCGCAAGTCGGGTACGGCCGACACCTACGGCAGCGACGGCGCCCTCACCAAGGTCACCGACCGCAACAAGGGCGAGATCACCGTGACCGCCCACCGCTCCCCCGAGGGCCAGGACACCGGGTTCAAGCTCACCGAGACCCGCTCCACACGCTCGGTGGACCTCGTGCGCACGTCCGCCACGCGGTGGCAGGCCACCGACCACACCGGCCGCACCGTCGGCTACGACCTGGACTCCGCCGGAAACGTCGTGCGCACCACCGACGCCGAGGGCAAGTCGACGCGCTTCGGCTACGACTCCGACGGCCGGGTCATCAAGGTGACGACCCCGCAGAACCGTTCCACCTCCTTCACCTACGACGCGGCGGACCGGGTCACGTCCGTGCGCCGGTACGCCGAGGGCAGCACCGGCGGGCCGACGTACACGTACACCTACAGCGCGGCCAACGCGGGCGACGCGGGCACCACCAAGGTGACCGACCCGCTCGGCCACACCACGACCTACGAGCACAACGCGGACGGCGAGGTGACCAAGGTCGTCGACGGTCTCGGCCACGAGCGCTCGACGACCTACCAGAACCGCCTCGTCCAGACGGCCACCGACGCCATGGGCACCGGCAGCGGCGGCAACGGCGGCAACGTCACCACCTACGGCTGGGACGCCCGCAACAACCCCACCTCCACCAAGCTGCCCACCGGCGCCACCGCCAGCAGCAGCTGGCAGACCGTGGCCGGCGTGGAGCGGCCCAAGAACAGCAGCAACGCGGACGGCGAGAAGACCGACTTCGCCTACGACGCGGCGGGCAACACCACCTCGGTCGCCACCGTGGGCACCGGCGGCGGCACCATGAAGTTCACCTACAACGAGGCCACTCCCACCTGTGGCGGCTTCCAGGGCCAGCGCTGCACCGCGACCGACGGCAACGAGCAGAAGACCTCGTTCCGGTACGACGCCTCCGGCAACCTCCAGACCGTCACCCCGCCCGCTCCCCTCGGCGTCACCCGCTACACCTACGACGCCCTCGGCCGCACGGCGACGGCGACCGACCCGCGCGGCGTGAAGACGCTCTACACGTACGACAAGCGGGACCGGGTCACCAAGGTGGAGACCTCCGGCTACGCCGTCGTCACCTACGCGTACGACGGCGACGGCAACCTGTCCTCGCGCACGGACGCCACCGGGGTGCAGACGTACCAGTTCGACGCGCTGAGCCGGGAGACGATCCGCACCCTCCAGGACGGCTCGCAGACCGTGCTCGCCTACACCGCCGACGGCGACGTGGACACGTACAAGGACCCGGGCGGCGTCACCGACTACACCTGGGACGCGGCCGGGCGGCTGACCGAGCTGACCGATCCGCGCGGCAAGAAGACCGTCTACGAGTACGACAAGAACGACCGCCGCACCAAGACCACCTATCCGGGCGGGACGGTCCAGACCCAGCGCCTCGACAACTCGGGCCGGCCGGAGAACATCCGGGCACTGGCCCCCTCGGGCGTCGTCCTGAGCGACCTGTCGTACACCTACGGGTACGTGTCCGGGACGGAGTCCCTGGACGGGGCGAAGGTCCGTTCCCGCACGGACAACGTGACCAAGGCCCGCACCGCCTACACCTACGACGGCGCCGGCCGCACCTCCCTCGCGGAGGAGACCGAGACCTCGGGCCGCAAGACGTCCTGGCAGTACTGCTACGACCCGGCCGGAAACCTCACCGCGCAGGGCGGCGCACCCGGCTGCCCGGCCGCGACGGCCTACACCTACAACGCCGCCTCGCAGCTCACCGCCAGGAACGGCGTCACCTCGGGCTGGTCGTACGACAAGGCCGGCAACGAGACCGCGGGGGCCCCGGCCCCCGAGACGGCCCGCAGCGCGGAGCGCTACACCGACTTCGGGCAGCTGAAGTCGGTGACCGTCGGGTCCACCGCCTACGCCGCGGAGTACGCGAGCACCGACAGCAGCGAGCGCACCCGGTTCGGCTCCACGGTCTTCCACAACGGGCCGCTGGGCCTGTCGGGCCAGACCGCCGCGGGCAAGGACACCGAGTTCATCCGGGAACCGGGCGGCACCCTGAACTCCGTCCACGGCGGCGGGCGCAGCCACTACTACCTGACCGACGCGCTCGGCTCCGTCATCGGGCTCGTCGACGAGACGGGCAAGCGCGTCAACACCTACCTGTACACCCCGTCGGGCGCCGCGCGCGCGGGTACGCAGGAGACCGTGCCGCAGCCGTTCCGCTTCACCGGCGGCTACCAGGACCCGACCGGCATGTACCACTTCGGGGCGCGCTACTACGACCCGCAGATCGGCCGGTTCACCCAGCCCGACCCCTCGGGCCAGGAGAAGAACCCGTACCTGTACGCCGAGGGCGACCCGCTCAACCGCATCGACCCCGACGGCCTGCTTCCCAAGTGGGTCAACGGTGCCGCCGACGCGGTCGGCAAGGCCATGGACGTCTACGACGTCGCCACGTTCGCCAGCCAGGTCTCCAACGGGCAGTACAAGGAAGCGGGCAGTACGGCGGTCGGTTTCGTGGCGGACAAGGCGTTCAGCGCGGGCTGCATGGCCGCCACCGGCGGAACCGGAACGGTGGCCTGCGCGATCGGGGGGTACGCGGTAGGACAGCTCGCCCAGTACGGCTACGACAAGGCGACCGGATGATCGGAGTGACATGACGGACTTCGCGAGTGGTTCCCAGATGCCCGGCACGACCGGCGTACCGGACACAGCGACCGGAACGGATGCGACGGCGACGGCCCAGGACCTGGCCTACAAGGGCTTGGACTTCCTGCCCGTGTGGGTGCTCGTCCTCATCGTCGCGGCGGTCGTCGTCATGATGATCGTCCTGGCCAGGCGCCGGAGGAGGTGAGCGCGCCCGTCGCCCGCCGGAGTCCGCGGAGGACCGGGGCGGGCGGCGGCCCGCGCGGAGTCCTTGAGGCGGCAGGCCCCCGGCGCTCACAGCGCCGGGGGCCTGCCGCCCGCCCACGACCGGACATACGGGCTGCCGACGAGCGGCGCGGTATGCGGGGTGCGGCGCGGCGGGCGCGTGCGTGGGGTGCGCGCACGCGGGGTGCGGGGTGCGCGAGGTGCGCCGCGCGGAGTGCGCGTGTACAGGGTGCTGGGTGCGGCGAGGTGCGCGGACCCCGCACCCGCCGCCGGGACGCGGGCGGGCGGGTCAGGCCCGTGGGCCGCGTGAGGACAGGGCGTTCTTGACCTCCCGGACCAGCCTGGCCGCGTCCTGGGGGTCGTGCACCACGTCCGTGCGGTTCATGTCGACGACGAGGACCTGACTGGCCGCGTAGTGGTGCCGCACCCAGTCGTCGTAGCCGGACCAGAGCGTCCGGTAGTACTCGACGAGGCTCTCGTCCTGTTCGAAGGCGCGGCCCCTCAGTCCGATCCTGTGCAGCACCGTCTCGAAGTCCGCCTTCAGGTAGACCATGAGGTCGGGCGCCTTGCGGTACGGCAGGCCGTCGATCTCGCGCATCATCTCGTCGAGCAGCCCCTCGTACACCTGCATTTCGAGGGAGCTGATCCGGCCCAGGTCGTGATTGACCTTGGCGAAGTACCAGTCCTCGTAGATGGACCGGTCGAGGACGCTGTCGCCCTTCTTGTACGCCTCCTTGATCGAGGCGAACCGGGTCTGGAGGAAGTAGAGCTGGAGCAGGAAGGGGTAGCGCTTGGCCTGGATCTCCTCGGGGCTCGCCGTGTAGAAGAGCGGGAGGATCGGGTTGTCGTCCACGCTCTCGTAGAAGACCTCGCTGCCCAGCTCCTTGGCGATCAGTTCGGCGACGCTCGTCTTGCCGATCCCGATCATGCCTCCGACGCAGATCACTGACATTCCTCGCTTCTCCCTGGGGGGCTTTCTGTTCGCGGCCGGGCGGGCCGGGCGCCCCACAGCGCAGGGACGTGTGCCGGTGGCCGCTCGGTACCCCGGGGTTTCCGCGCGACGCCGCCCGGCCCCGTCCGGGGATGCGCCCGGCAGACCGGCCGGACCAGCGGTTCCGCCGCTGCCGTGCAGGTGCCCGGCCATCGCCCCGCGACCGCCCTGAAGCATAGAGGACACCGCGCCCTGCCCCGCCCGATCGCCCCGGGCCGCTTCCCGCACGGCTGGGCCCGCGGGCGTTCCCGGGGCGGCCCGCCGCCGGGGACCCGGCGGACGTCCGGGCACCGAGCGTCACCCTTGGTGACATTCTGTCGGGAAGGGCACGGTCGCGGCGGCCGTAGGGTCGTGGGGCGACGAGCCGGTGGTGACGAGGAGTTGGCGCAGATGAGCGATGTGGTGCGGATCGGGTCCAGGGCGAGCAAACTCGCGCGGACGCAGGTCGCGGAGTGGCTCGGTCCGGTCGCCGCGAGCCTGCCCGGGGTGCGGTTCAAACGGGAGGTCGTCCTCGAAGGGGGCGACCAGGACCGCGTCACACCGACCCTCGCCGAGGTCGCGAAGGCGTCCGGGGGCTCCGCGTTCTCCAGCAACCAGGAGGCGGCCCTGACCGCCGGCCGGGTCGACGTGGTCGTGCACTCCCTCAAGGACCTCCCCACCACCGTGAGCGACGGCACGGTCCTGCTGGTCACCCCGGGGCCGCGCGAGGACGTGCGGGACGTGCTGTGCGGATCCACCCTGGACGCGCTGCCGCGCGGGGCCCGGGTGGGCACCGGCGCGCCACGCCGGGTCGCCCAACTCCTGGCACTGCGACCGGACTTGGACGTGATTCCGATCCGGGGCAACGTGCCGGGACGGCTGGCCCGGATCGCGGGACGCGACCGCCTGGACGCGGTCGTCCTGGCCGCCGCGGGCCTGAACCGGCTGGGCCTGCTGCCCGAGGTCCACCAGGTCCTCGATCCCGCCGTCTTTCCGCCGTCGCCCGGGCAGGGGGCGCTCGGCATCCAGGTCCGCACCGGCTCCCCCGCCGCCCGCCTCCTGGCCGGGACGGGCGACCCGCAGGTGGACGCGTGCGTACGGGCCGAGCGCGCCGTACTGGCCGAGCTGCACGGGGGCTGCTCGGTCCCGGTCGGGGCGTGGGGACGGATCGGCGAGGACGGCCTGCTGCACCTGACGGCCACCGTGACCTCGGTGGACGGCGCCACGCAGGTCACCGCGTCCGGCAGCGGCCCCGCGGACGGCCCGGCCAAGCTGGGCTCCTGCGTGGCCGCCGACCTGCTGGAGCAGGGTGCGGCCCGCGTCCTGGCGTCCCTCAGATCGGCCTGAGCCGGGAACCGCTTCCCGCCCCCGGTCGGGGCGGGGATCAGGTGGCGCGGCGTTGGACGCGGGCCTCCCAGGGGCGCAGGGTGTACGGAGCCGTGAACGGCGCGGCATCGGGAACGTGGGCGATGAGCGTCTCGCTGCGTTCCCAGCCGTCGGGCAGGTCGACGGGGAGGTCGGTCCCGCCGAAGTTGGCGAGTACCAGAAGTTCGGTGCCGGACGCCGCGTCGTGGCGGGTGAAGGCGTAGAGCTGCTCGTGGTCGGGGTGGAGCAACTGGAAGTCGCCGTGCACGAGGGCGGGTTCGCTGTGCCGCAGGGCGATGAGGCGGCGGTAGTGGTGGAACACGGAGTCCGGGTCGGCGCGCTGCGCCTCGGCGTTGACGCGGGTGTGGTCGGGGTTGACCGCGATCCAGGGTGTGCCGGTGGTGAAACCGGCGTGGCGGGTGGCGTCCCACTGCATGGGGGTACGGGCGTTGTCGCGACCGCGGGCGCGCAGTCCGGCGAGGATCTCCTCCTCGTCGACGCCGAGGGCGCTCTGCTCGCGGTGGTGGTTGAGGGACTCGATGTCCCGGAAGTCGTCGAGGGCGGCGAACGGGGCGTTGGCCATGGCGAGTTCCTCGCCCTGGTAGACGTACGGCGTGCCGCGGTGCAGGTGAAGCACGGTGGCGAGGAGTTTCGCCGAGCGGTCGCGGTGGGCGGGGCTGTCGTCGCCGAAGCGGGAGACGGCACGGGGCTGGTCGTGGTTGTTCCAGTACAGACTGTTCCAGCCCGTAGCGCCCAGGCCGGTCTGCCAGCGGGCGAGGCTGGCCTTGAGGTCGGTCAGTTTCAGCGGGCGTACGTCGAACTTGCCTTCGGGGCCCTGGTCGAGGCCGACGTGTTCGAACTGGAAGACCATGTCGAGTTCACGGCGGGCCGGATCGGTGAACAGCGCGGCCTCCTCGACGGTGACGCCGGGCATTTCGCCGACGGTGAGCAGGCGGCGCGGATGGCCCGCGAAGACCTCGCGGTGCATCTCCGCCAGGTACTCGTGGACGCGGGGACCGCAGATGAAGTGCGGACTGCCGTCCCCGTGCGCGCCGCCCGCGGGGACGAGGCCGTCCGGCAGGCCGGGGGCCTTGGAGATGAGGTTGATGACGTCCATGCGGAAGCCGTCGACGCCCCGGTCGAGCCACCAGCGCATCATGGCGTGCACCGCCCGGCGGACCGCGGGGTTCTCCCAGTTGAGGTCGGGCTGTTTGCGGGAGAAGAGGTGCAGGTAGTACTCGCCGCTCGCCCTGTCGTAGGTCCAGGCGGGGCCGGAGAAGAAGGACCCCCAGTTGTTGGGCTCCGCGCCGGGCGTTCCCGGTTCCCTGCCCTCGCGGGCCGGCCGCCAGACGTACCAGTCCCGCTTGCTGCCTCCGGGGCCGCCGTCGCGGGATTCGGCGAACCAGGAGTGCTCGTCGGAGGTGTGGTTGACGACCAGGTCCATGACCAGTTTCATGCCGCGTCCATGGACGGCGTCCAGGAGCTGGTCGAAGTCGGCGAGGGTGCCGAAGAGCGGGTCGATGTCCTGGTAGTCGCTGATGTCGTAGCCGTTGTCGTCGTGCGGGGACGGGTAGACCGGGGAGAGCCACAGGACGTCCACGCCGAGTTCGGCGAGGTGGTCGAGCCGCCGGATGACACCCTGCAGGTCGCCGATGCCGTCGCCGTCGGAGTCGGCGAAGCTGCGCGGGTAGATCTGGTAGACGACGGCGTCGTTCCACCAGGGGCGGGCAGGACTTGCTTCGGTCCCGGGCACGTCACACCTCTTCGTATGGTTCTGTGGTCTGGCCTTCGTGCGAGCCCGACGGGCTTCGACGGTCCTGCGGTGTCACCTTCGGTTCCTCGGCGTTCGCTCCCCCGGCGTTCAGTCCCCTCGGCGGTGCGCCCGGGTCTCCACCGGTACCCCGCCGCGGCGGGCTTCACGCACGGCTCCGGTGCCCGAGGGGTGGCCCCGGGAGGGACGGGGACCGCCTCCCGGTCCGCCGTTGTGCACGCGCCCACATCACCGTTCCCCCTATTGACACGCGCGGGGCGTGCGCGGATTGTGCTGTACCGGTCCACGAAACTACTGGTCGGTAGGGGGAGTCGTGACGATGTCACGTCGAAGGGCACGGTCCGGACTCGCAGCTCTGGGTGCGGCGGCGGTACTGGTGGGAGGGGCGACGGCACCGGCCGGAGCGACCCCCGCCGAGCGGTACGTCGCGCTCGGCGACTCGTACACCTCGGCACCGGGCGTGCCGGTGCAGGTCGACGCCGACTGCGGTCGGTCGAACAACAATTACCCGTCGATCACGGCCCGCCGACTCCCCGTCGCCGCCTTCCGCGACGTCAGTTGCGGCGGAGCGACCACGGTGGAGATGTGGCGGGCCCAGGGCACCAACCCGCCCCAGCTCGACGCACTGACCAAGCACACCACCCTGGTCACCCTGCAGATCGGCGGCAACGACATCGGCTTCGGCGAGATCATCGGCACCTGCGCGCGGCTCAGTTACACCGACCCCACCGGCGCGCCCTGTACGGCGCACTACACCGCCGGCGGCACCGACGTCCTGGCGCGGCGGATCGCGGCGGCCGCCCCCCGGGTGCACAAGGTCATCCGGGCCATCCACCAGCGGGCTCCGCGCGCGAAGGTGTACCTCCTGGGCTACCCGGCGATCGCCCCCGACAAGGGCACCGGCTGCTGGCCCTCCCTCCCGACCGCGGCCGGGGACGTCGCGTACAGCAGGGCCACGGCCAAGCGGCTCAACGGCATGCTCCGGATCGTCGCCACGCTGTCGCGGGCTACCTACGTGGACACGTACAAGCCCTCCGTCGGCCACGACGCCTGCCAGTCGCCCGCCGACCGCTGGGTGGAACCGCTGGTCCCGGCGTCCCCCGCCGCGCCGTTCCACCCCAACGCCGCCGGTGAGAAGGCGATGGCGGACGTCCTCCTGAAACACCTGGCGCGGCCGGGTCGCGGCCGCTGAGGACCCTCGTACGGCCGAGCACTCTCCCGGGGCCGTGGCCGCGGTCGCCGCCGCGGTCCCGGGAATGGCCGGTTCCGCGCTCGCACTCCACCTCCGTGGCCCCCCAGTATGTGCTCCGGGCTCGTGAATGCCCGTCCACCCGGAAGGGGCACTCGGGCCGGTTCCACGACGAGGGAGGAACCCTGTGCATCTGCTCGGAACCCGAACCGCTCGGGCCGCGGCGACCGTCTCGACCGCCGTCGCGCTGACGCTCGCGCCACTGGCGGGGAGCGCGCAGGCCGGCAGCGAGGCAGCCACGGTCCACGGATGCCCCAGCGGCTACGTCTGCCTGTACCCGAACGCGAGCTGGAACAACGACCGGCCGGCGTTCAAGTGGTACCGCTACGGCTCGTACAACCTCAGCAACTAGTACGGCTACAAGCGCTTCTTCAACAACCAGACCGGCGACGCCAAGGCGCGCAACTGCCTCGGCTACAACGGCACCAACTGCCAGGGCAACCAGCCGGCCGGCACGTGGTACGACTACGACTACACCCCGTACAACTCGGTGAAGCTGGAACCGTAGACCCCTCACGCCCTCGCAGTCGTGGTCCACGCGAGAGCGGGCGACGACGTGTCGAGGAACCGCAGGTCCCGGGGATCGCCTGGCCCGCGCACCCGTCCCCTTGAGGGGGCGGGTGCGCGGTCTTCCCGCTCGGCCGGCCGGCGCCGTGGCCCTCGACCCCGCCCCGGGAACCCGTGACGGTGCGGCGCACACGCCCAAGCCCGTCGCCTCCTTCCGCGTGCCGGACGCGCGCGCCGGGGACTCAGCGACTTGAATGACGGACCATGACCACACAACCGTCGCACCTCACGATCCTGTTGGTTCCCGAACACCTCGCCGACGACAGCGCACCCGTCACCGAGGAGTCGGCCGTACGCGCGGCCGTCGTCGAAGCGACCGGTGAGACAGGAGCCTCCGGCTATCCCCGTTACGCCGGGAACGGCATGGTCGCCGACATCGATCCGAGCACCCGCACGGTCGAGGCGCTGCTCGTCGACGGACGGGAACTGGACTACGGACTGTCCGCCCGGGTGGCGGACGGCCCGGACCGCTGAGCCGTTGAGGTTTGCCGCCCCGGCCTCCACGGTCCGCCGGACCCGGCGGGCGTCCCCTGGCGTCCGCCGGGGGCCGTCTTCCGCCCAATCCCCCGACTCCGCCACCCTCCTGGCCATCAGCCGGTAGCGTCTTCGAGCACCACCGGGCCGCAACTGCGCGGCCCGGCCGGGACGTCGAAAGCCGAAGGGGCGGGTACCGATGACGGATGTGGAGACCTCTTTGAAAGAGGCCATGACCTCGATCGAAGGGAGCGTGGGGGCCGCGCTGGTCGACTACACGAGCGGCATGGCGCTCGGAACGCTGGGCGGCGGCAAGGACCTCGATCTGACGGTGGCCGCCGCGGGGAACACCGATGTGATCCGGGCGAAGCTCCGCACCATGGAGATGCTCGGCATCGAGGAGGACATCGAGGACGTGCTGATCACTCTCAGTGGCCAGTACCACCTCATCCGCCTGCTCAAGGGCCGGGGAGGCAACGGGCTGTTCCTTTACCTCGTACTGGACAAGGCCAGGGCCAACCTGGCGATGGCCCGGCACCAGCTCAAGCGCATCGAAGCCGGGCTGGAGCTGTAACGTCCCTCCTCTCCTTCCGGCCCCGCACGCCCACGAGTTGAAGAAGTCTGCAACTCGGAACATCCGAATGTGACGGGCCGAGCGCCCACCGGGGCCGGAAGGCGGGAGGATGACGGAAGCTGCGCGCCAAGGGGCCGGCAGGTCCAGCCGCCGGCTCGTGGAACGGTCGAATCCGGGTGGGAGTGTTGTCGCATGCAGGTGCCGCTGTACCAGGCGAAGGCCGAGTTCTTCCGCATGCTCGGGCACCCCGTCCGGATCCGCGTACTGGAACTGCTCCAGAACGGCCCCGTCCCCGTGCGCGAGCTGCTGAACGAGATCGAGGTCGAACCGTCCAACCTCTCCCAGCAGCTCGCGGTGCTGCGCCGGTCCGGGATCGTGGTGTCCATACGCGACGGCGCCACCGTCAGTTACGCGCTCGCCGGGGGCGACGTGGCCGAACTCCTGCGCGCCGCACGCCGCATTCTCACTGAACTGCTGGCCGGTCAGAGCGAGTTGCTCGCCGAACTCCGCGACGCGGAAAGCTCGGTCCCCACCGGCCCGCCCGTATGACGTGGCGGGGCCGGACGTCGCCGGCGACCCGGTGGACAGGGGCTGCCGTGCGTCGAGCGGCCCGCCGTCCTATCCGCTCAGCCTGTCCTCGATCCAGGCGGTGGCGAAGTCGACCACCGCCGCGGCCTCGAACAGGTGGCTGACGGCGGCGCCCACGCTGCCCCGACGCCCGATCCCCGCCGCCAGCATGTCCCGGACCATCACTTCGAACGCGTCCCGTCCCTCCGGCACCACGGCCGAGTAGTCGAAGGCTCCGTTCTCGGAGTCGATGTCGCGGAAGCGACGCCAGACCCGTCGGCCGTCCACCAGGACGGGCTGTTCGTAGTCCACGAACCGTTTGCCGGGGGCCGTGGCGAGCGCCTCGGCGTGGTGCAGCAGCGTCATGGTGTCCAGGGGGGCGCCCAGCAGAAGGACCCGCCCGCGGTGGCTGACCAGCCGTGCGAGCGGGCTGCCGGGACCGTGGGGGTCGTTCCACGGATGGTCGGCCATCAGCGCGTCCGCTGCCGCTCCCAGGGCCGCGAAGCCGACGTCGGGATGGCGGCTGCGCACGGCTCCGGGGTGACGGCGCAGTGCTTCCGGGAGACGGCCGTTGTGGCGGTCCGCCTCGCTGAGGCCGGGGTCGTAGGCGGGGTGCTCGGCCCGCAGTGCGTCCTGCCAGGCCGGCGGCCAGGTGCCGAAGTCGTAGGGGGGCGCGTCGTTCCAGCCGCAGGTCACCATGAGGGTTCCCCGGGTTCCGACCACGTCCTGGAGGGCGCCGATGACGGTCTGCGCTCCGCCGGCCACGTAACCGATGGCGGACATCCGGGTGTGGAACATGACGACGTCGCCGTCGCCGAGACCGAGCGTCGCCAGGTCCCGGCTGATCCGGCTTCGGGTCACGGGGCCTCGGGAACGCTTGAGCAAGTCCATGTCGGCCATGCCGACGAATCTATCGCCGTGGGGCGCGGTGCGGGCAAGCGCATTCCTCGACGACGGTGCGCGGCTGAGGAAGTGACGGGGGTGACGGCCGCGGGCCTTCCCGCAGGACGTGCGGACGTGGATGTCGGGGCGCACGTGGGCTCCGGGACACACGAGGTGCGTCAGCGGCCGACGCCTGGGCACACGAGTAGACATGTCCGGAATTCACGCGCGTCCCACGTACGGCCCGTTCCGTTCCGCTCCCGCCGGTGAGGCGGCCCCGCACGGGGCGAGGCGGGGGCGGCGCGACGGGTTCGGCAGGCGGTTGCGGCTCAGGCTCCTGGCGTACCGCGAGATCGAGTTCTGCTCCACCCGCATCCCCGGCGGGGCCGCCGACGCCCCGGGCGGCGGCCTCTGGCCGGAGGAGGACTGCCTGCTGTTCGTGCACGGCCGCAAGGTCGTCGGACAGATCCACTACCGCACCTGCACGCCCTGCGGTGAAGGCGTGATCACCGGAATCGACATCAGCGCGCACCTGCGGTCCACCGGCATCGGCACCCGGGCCCTCTCCCACCTCCGCGCCCGCCACCCCGGGGTCTCCTGGCACAGCACCCTCACGCGGCGCACGACACGTGACCTGTTGCGCCGCATGGGCATCCCCAGCGCCACGCCCCATCCCCTGTGCGTCCACGCCGACCGCACCGCGGCGCAGGAGCCGGGCCCTCAGTCGTCGCGGGCCGTCCCGCAGGCCGGACACAGCCCCCGGTAGACGACCGCCGCCTCCGCGACGGCGAAGCCGAAACGCTGATCGGCGGGCAGGGCGTCCAGCGGGTCGCCGTCCGGGTGCACGTCACGGATGACACCGCAGCCGGAGCACACCAGGTGCTGGTGCGGGCGGTGGGCGTTGGGGTCGTACCGTTTGGCGCGGCCGTCGGCGGCGAGTTCGGCGACCTCACCGAGCGAGACCATGTCGCCGAGGGTGTTGTAGACGGTCGCGCGGGAGATCTCCGGGAGCCGGCCGACCGCGCGCGCGTGCACCTCGTCCGCCGTGAGGTGGACGTGCTCGCCGTCGAGCACTTCCGCGACGACGCGCCGCTGGGAGGTCAGCCGCCAGCCGCGCCCGCGCAGCCGCCCAAGCAGGTCACTCATGAGGGCCGCCCCTTCGGTGTCGGCTCGGCGTCGGAGAAGTGCCGCAAAACTCACGGCAGTTGACAGAGTACGGAAGAAATAACAAACCGGCGAGCGTCTTGACCTGGAACCTGTCCACCATAGGATCGATTCCTGACGACGGGCCGGACGGGCCAGGGGAAGACCGGGCGTTCCGGTGAGGACCTCCCGCTCACTCGTCCTGCCGACCTGCCCAGTTGCGAGAGGACTCCACGGTGGACAACCACGACGCGCTCGTCACCGACGCGAAGACCGACGACACGGGTGCGACGGACGGCGCGGGAGGCTGCCCGGTCGTGCACGGCCGGGCCCCGCACCCCACCCAGGGAGGCGGCAACCGGCAGTGGTGGCCCGAGCGCCTCAACCTGAAGATCCTCGCCAAGAACCCCGCCGTGTCCAACCCGCTCGGCGAGGACTTCGACTACGCGAAGGCGTTCCTGGCCCTGGACCTCCCCGCCGTGAAGCGGGACATCGCCGAGGTGCTGACGACCTCGCAGGACTGGTGGCCGGCCGACTTCGGGCACTACGGCCCGCTGATGGTCCGGATGGCCTGGCACAGCGCGGGCACGTACCGCATCAGCGACGGCCGCGGCGGCGCGGGCGCCGGTCAGCAGCGGTTCGCGCCGCTCAACAGCTGGCCGGACAACGTCAGCCTGGACAAGGCGCGTCGGCTGCTGTGGCCGGTGAAGAAGAAGTACGGGCAGAGCCTGTCGTGGGCCGACCTGATGATCCTCACCGGCAACGTCGCCCTGGAGTCGATGGGCCTGGAGACCTTCGGCTTCGCCGGGGGCCGGGCCGACGTCTGGGAGCCCGACGAGGACGTCTACTGGGGCCCGGAGACCATCTGGCTCGACGACGAGCGCTACACCGGGGACCGTGAGCTGGAGAACCCGCTGGGCGCCGTCCAGATGGGGCTGATCTACGTCAACCCTGAGGGCCCCAACGGCACTCCGGACCCGATCGCCGCGGCCCGCGACATCCGGGAGACGTTCCGCCGGATGGCGATGAACGACGAGGAGACCGTCGCCCTGATCGCCGGCGGGCACACCTTCGGCAAGACGCACGGCGCGGGCCCCTCGGAATCCGTGGGCGACGACCCCGAGGCCGCCTCGCTGGAGCAGCAGGGATTCGGCTGGCGCAACAGCCACGGCACCGGCAAGGGCGCCGACACGATCACCAGTGGACTTGAGGGGATCTGGACGGACACCCCGACCGCCTGGGACAACTCCTTCTTCCAGATCCTCTTCGGCTACGAGTGGGAGCTGTTCAAGAGCCCGGCGGGCGCCCACCAGTGGCGTCCGAAGGACGGGGCGGGGGCGGGCACCGTGCCCGACGCCCACGACCCCTCGAAGACGCACGCCCCAACCATGCTGACGACCGACCTCGCGCTGCGCCTGGACCCGGCGTACGAGGCGATCTCGCGGCGCTTCAAGGACGACCAGGCCGCGTTCGCGGACGCCTTCGCCCGCGCCTGGTTCAAGCTGACGCACCGTGACATGGGCCCGGTCGTACGGTACTTGGGCCCCGAGGTACCGAGCGAGACGCTGCTGTGGCAGGACCCGCTGCCCGAGCTGGACCACGAGACGGTCGGGGACGCGGAGATCGCCGACCTCAAGGAGCGGGTGCTCTCCTGCGGCCTGTCCGTGTCCGACCTGGTGTCGACCGCCTGGGCGTCGGCCGCGTCCTTCCGCGGCAGCGACAAGCGGGGCGGGGCCAACGGCGCCCGGATCCGGCTGGAGCCGCAGAGCGGGTGGGAGGTCAACGAGCCCGACCGCCTCGCGCGGGTCCTCCGTACCCTGGAGGGCATCCAGGAGTCCTTCCACGCGGGCCGCACCGACGGGAAGCGGATCTCCCTCGCGGACCTGATCGTCCTCGCGGGCGGCGTCGGCGTGGAGAAGGCGGCGAAGGACGCGGGCACGGACGTTCGGGTGCCGTTCACGCCGGGCCGGGTGGACGCCTCGCAGGAGCAGACCGACGTGGAGTCGTTCGCCGCGCTGGAGCCGACCGCCGACGGCTTCCGCAACTACCTCGGCAAGGGCCACCGGCTGCCCGCCGAGTACCTCCTGATCGACCGCGCCAACCTGCTGAACCTGAGCGCCCCGGAGCTCACCGTCCTCGTCGGCGGGCTGCGCGTGCTGGGCGCCAACCACCAGGGGTCGCAGGCCGGTGTGCTCACGAAGTCCCCGGGAACGCTGACGAACGACTTCTTCGTCAACCTGCTGGACATGGGCACGCGGTGGCAGTCGGTCGCCGGTGACGCCAACGCGTTCGAGGGCCGCGACGCCGCCACCGGCGACATCAGGTGGTCGGGCACCCGCGCCGACCTCGTGTTCGGCTCGAACTCCGAACTGCGCGCGGTCGCCGAGGTCTACGCGAGCGACGACGCGAAGTCGAAGTTCGTCACGGACTTCGTCGCGGCGTGGCACAAGGTGATGGAGCTGGACCGGTTCGACCTGGTCTGACGCACCGGACGGGCCGGCCGGGCGGTGAGCCGGCCGGCCCGTTGGCGTACCGGTGTGCGCGGCGTGCTGTGCCCTTCGGCGCGGCGTACGTACCGGTGCGCCCGGCATGCCGTGCCCTTCGGCGGCGTACATACCGGTGCGCCCGGCATGCCGTGTCCTTCGGCGCTTGTGGGCCGCCGTCGGGCCGGGGTGCCTGCCTCCAGTAGTGCTTGCCAGAGGGGTGCTTGCTCCAGAGGTGCTCGCCAGAGGGGTGCCTGCTCCAGAGGTGCTCGCGGCACGGCCGACGGCTGCTGCCGCCGCGCGGGATCAGCGGCTGCGCTTGATGGTCGTGCGGATCCAGTCCGCGTAGGCCGGCACGTTGGCGTAGAGGCCCGGCCCCGCGGAGCACGCGACGTCCGGAGCGCCGGGGCCCGAGGTGACTCCGACGAGCTCCCAGCGCCCGCCCCTGCCCTTCTGGAGCTGGGGGCCGCCCGAGTCGCCGAAGCACGCCATGGCCCGCGGCACGCGGCTGATCGTGCAGAGCCGGGTCCGGTCAGCGTAGCCGGGGGCACACTCGCCGACGGCGCCCCTGCGCGTGTCGAGCTGCTGCATGCGCGCCGGCCACGTCAGCTCGGTGTCCGACGTCGTACCGAAACCGAGGATCCTGGTCGGCGTGCCGGGCCGCCCCGCCCGCTCCGCGATGCGGACGGGCTTCTCGGTGACGGGGCGGTCGAGGCGGACCAGCGCGATGTCGTGCTTGTTGGCGCTCGTCCCGTCGCCGCTGACGAAACCGGGGTGGACGACCGTGCGCTCGATGGCGCGGACGGTCCCCCCGCTCTTGCGGTGCGCACTGCCGATCCGGACGGTGCCCTCCAGTTCGAGGCCGTCGCCCCGGACGCAGTGGGCCGCCGTGAGCACCCACCGCGGGTCGATCAGCGACGCCCCGCAGTTGCCGTCGTGCACCCCGTGCTTGGGGGCGGACTCGGGAATGGTCGCCATGAACGGGTAGCGCTCCGTGGAATCGGTGCCGTTCACGATCGCTCCGGCGCTGCCCGTCATCAGGGTGGCGCACGTCGCGACCGCGAGAGCGCCGACGGCGGTGGTGCGCGCGGCACGGCGGCGAACCGACCTCAAGCTGAACACATGGGTTCCTTCCCCTCGGAGATCCGTAGGTGTCCACCCTGCTCGCTCAAGATCACCGGTGCCATCCGGCTAGCGGGCCCCGGTGTGCTGGGGGTATCCCCCGGGGGTTGTCCCCACCTCGTCCCCGCCGCGTATCACCTGGTCATGCGCCGAGCGTCTCGTCGAAGAAGTCGTCGATGTGGGCGAGGACGCGGTCACGGTCCGAGCCGGGCAGGCCCATCGCCACGTGGGTGCTGAACCCGTCGAGCAGGGCCCGGACGCGGGTCGCGATGCGTTCCGCGTCCACCGGGCGGAGTTCACCGCGCGAGGCGCCCTCGACGAGCAGGGCCACCAGGTCGCGGTGCCAGGACAGTTCGATGTCCAGGAGCCGGCCGCGGGCCGCGTCGTCGAGGGCGCGGGCCCGGTTCCACAGCTCCAGCCAGAGCGTCCAGTGCGGGTCGCGGGGCGCCTCGGGGACGTACAACCGCACGTACGCGCCGAGACGTTCACGCACCGGGACCTGCCGGGCGAGAGCGGAGCGGCGTTCCACGCCCAGTTGCTCCTCGCTCCACTCCAGGGTGCGCAACAGCAATTCGTCCTTGGACCGGAAGTAGTAGAGGAGGTGGCCGCTGCTCATCCCGACCTCCCGCCCCAGCCCGGCCATGGTCAGCTTCTCCAGGCCGTCGTCCGCGATGGCCGCCATGGCGGCGGCGAACACGGTCTCGCGCGACGGGGCGGACTTGCGGCGACGGGGGGCGGGGGCTTCGGCGGCATCCTTCACCCGTCCGTTGTACCTGACGCGGGGTGACCGGTCGGCGGGCGGCGGCCACGACGGCCGGGCCGACCGGCGGCCGAGTGATCGAGGGGTGAACGGAACCGGGGGCGGCGCGCCTGCCGGGATCCGCCCCCGGGCCGCCAGTGATCTTCATCTCTTCCGGTGGCGGGGGCGATTCCGGTCCGGGGCTTTTGTCCAGGGATGTACAAATGTCTGCGCAGGCCGGGCAGCTTCGTCGCCCTCGCCGGTTCGACGGCCGATTCCGTCGGCTTCGGACCTCCCGGGATTCCGGTAACTTCCCAGCATCGGCAGCAGGTCGGCGGCCGAAGGGACCCTCCTGTCGGTACCCGCGCCGGCCGTTCTGTCCGCACCTGTTCCCGCCGTCAGCTGTGAAGGACCATGATGAGCGAATCAGTCGTCCCGCTCCCGGACCGGGGCTCCTTGTCGGAGCTCCTGGACGCCGAGAGAACCCGTGCGCTGCAGAGGATCATGCCCCCCTGGGTCTATTTCCTCCTCAGCGTCACCGCCGCGGCCGGCGTCTGGCTGCCGTCCGAACCGGCGGCCCGGACCGTGGCGGTCGCCTCGGCACTGATCCCCGGCGCCGCCATGCTGCTGCGCACCGGCGCGCTGACCCGGGCCGTCGTCCTGTACCAGGACGAGGGCGAGGACGGCGAGGACGCCGCGGACACCCGGCGGATGGCCGGCCGGATGATCGCGATCACCATTGCCGTGGTCTCGGTGGTCCTCGGCGTTGTCGCCCTGCTGATACCGCTGACCTGGCTGCGTATCGCGCTTCCTGTGATGTGCCTGTGGTTCGTCTACGACCTCGTTCGCATGCGTCGCAGCCGGGCGCAGGCGCAGCAGGTGATCCAGCGGGCCGAGGCGCAGGACTGGTACCCGGCGTACACGCGGCTCATCGACGAGCGCCGCGCGACGCTCGGCTGACCGACTCACCCGGCGGCCGGCCCGGCACGAGGATCGCCGGTGAGGCCAACCGCGCCCGCGCCGCCGGGGGCTCGCGCTTTCCCGCCTCGTCGGACCCCGGCCGCCCGGCCGGGGTCCGACGAGGGGAGCCCGTGGCCGGTCTCACACCTTCGGCTGCTGCTGGGTGACGCAGTGGATGCCGCCACCGCCCGCGAAGATCGTGCGGGCGTCGACGAGGACCACTTCGCGGTCCGGGAAGAGGCGGCGGAAGAGCGCGGCGGCCTCCTCGTCGCGGGGGTCGTCGAAGGCGCACAGGACGACGCCGCCGTTGCAGAGGTAGTGGTTGATGTAGGAGTGGTCGACCCAGTGGCCTTCCTCGTCCTTGACGCCTGCCGGGGCCGGGACCTCGATCACCCGCAGCGGGCGGCCCGTGGCGTCCGTCTCGGCGCGCAGCAGAGCGGCGATGTCCTTGCAGAGGTCGTGGTCCGGGTGGGCGGGGTCGGGCTGGGAGTGGACGAGGACCACGCCGGGGGCGGCGAACGCGGCGACGATGTCGACGTGGCCGAGGGTGCCGTAACCGTGCGGAGGGTAGTCGGCGGTCAGGCCGCGGGGCAGCCAGATCGCCTTCGTGGTGCCGAGCTTCGCGTGGATCTCCGCCTCGACCTGTTCCCTGGTCCAGCCGGGGTTGCGGTCGGGGCCGAGCTGGACGGTCTCGGTGAGCAGGACGGTGCCCTCGCCGTCGACGTGCAGCCCGCCGCCCTCGTTGACCAGGCGCGAGGCGTGGACGGGTACGGCGGCGAGGTCGGCGACGTGTGCGGCGACTTTCGCGTCGTGCTCCCAGGACGCCCACTCCTGGGCGCCCCATCCGTTGAACACCCAGTCCACCGCGGCCAGTTGCCCGCTCGTCACGTCGGTGACGAAGGTGGGGCCGATGTCGCGCATCCACGCGTCGTCGAGTGCGTGCTCGACGAGGTCGACGTCGGGGCCCAGGAGGGCGGCGGCGCTGTCGGCCTGCCCGGGGGCCACGACCATGGTGACGGGTTCGAAGCGTCGCACCGCACGGGCCACCGCCGCCCATGCCTCGCGGGACTCGGCGAGTTCCGCCGGGTCGGAGAAGGTGGTGTTGGGGCCGGGCCAGGCCATCCAGGTGCGCTCGTGCGGGGCCCATTCGGCGGGCATGCGGAACATGGTCGTCCTTGGGAGGGTGTCGGGTTTTCGCAGGTCAGAGGAAGTACAGGCGGTTGAGCGGGACGGAGTCGGAGGGTGCGGAGCGCAGCGGGTCGCCGTCGAGGGTGACCAGGCCCGTACGGCCGTCGACGTCGACCCTTCCGGTACGGGAGTTGAGGAGGAGGTCGGCGGGGCCGATGCCGCGGGTGCCGCGGACGGCGACCCTGCGGCGGCGGGTGGGCATGTGGTCGTTGCCCTGGTCGAGGGCCGCTCGGGCGACGAAGGCGACGGAGAGGTCGGCGGGTGCCGCGCCGTGCGCCCCGAACAGCGGGCCCAGGACGAGGGGTTCGCAGGTGTCGGTGGCGGCGTTCGGGTCGCCGGTGACTCCGTACGCGGGGAAGCCCGATTTCAGGACGAGTTGCGGTTTGGCCCCGAAGGAGTCGGGCCGCCACAGGACGATGTCCGCCATCTTGCCGACTTCCACGGAGCCGACCTCGTGGGCGAGGCCGTGGGCGAGGGCGGGGTTGACGGTCAGCTTGGCCAGGTAGCGCAGGACCCGGGCGTTGTCGTCGTCGCCCTCGGCGCCGCGCTCCGCCTTCATCTTCCCGGCGAGTTGGAAGGTGCGGCGCACGGTCTCCCCCGCGCGGCCCATGCCCTGGGCGTCGGAGGAGGTGATGCCGATGGCCCCGAGGTCGTGCAGGACGTCCTCCGCACCCATCGTTCCGGCGCGGATGCGGTCGCGGGCCATGGCGGCGTCGCCCGGCAGGTCGGTCTTCAGGTCGTGTACGGAGACGATCATTCCGTAGTGCTCGGCGACGGCGTCCCGGCCGAAGGGCAGGGTGGGGTTGGTGGAGGAGCCGATGACGTTCGGCACGCCCGCCATCTTCAGGACGTTGGGTACGTGTCCGCCGCCGCAGCCCTCGATGTGGAAGGCGTGGATCGTCCGGCCCTCCAGCACCCTGAGGGTGTCCTCGACGGACAGGCACTCGTTCAGCCCGTCGCTGTGCAGGGCGACCTGGACGTCGTGTTCCTCCGCGACCCGCAGCGCGGTGTCCAGCGCACGGGTGTGCGCGCCCATGTCCTCGTGGACCTTGAACCCGGACGCCCCGCCCTCGGCGAGCGCCTCGACCAGCGGCGCGCCGTGCGAGGACGAACCCCGGGCCAGGAAACCGATGTTGACGGGCCAGGCGTCGAAGGCGCTGAAGGCGTGGCGCAGCGCCCAGGGCGAGTTGACGCCGACGCCCCAGACCGGGCCGAACTCCTGGCCGATGATCGTGGTCACCCCGGAGGCGAGGGATGCCTCCATGATCCGGGGCGAGAGGAGGTGGACGTGGGTGTCCACCGCTCCGGCGGTGGCGATCAGGCCCTCGCCGGAGACGATGCTGGTCCCGGTGCCGACGACGACGTCGACGCCGTCGAGGGTGTCGGGGTTGCCGGCCCTGCCGACTCCAGAGATGCGCCCTTCCCGGATCCCGATGGACACCTTCCGGATGCCCTGGACGGCGTCGATGAGCAGCACGTTGCTGATGACCACGTCGCAGGTGTCGCGCACTGCGGCGGCCTTGAGGTGCAGACCGTCGCGGGCGGTCTTGCCGAAGCCGGCGAGGAACTCGTCGCCTGGACGCTGGGAGTCGGACTCCACCCGCACCACGAGCCCGGAGTCCCCGAGCCGCACCCGGTCGCCGGTCCGGGGGCCGTGCACGGCGGCGTACTCGTACGGGGTGATGGCAGCGCTCATGGGGTCGCCTCCGTCGGGCGGGGGGTGGTGGGGCAGGAAGACACAGGGGCCACGGGGCGGACCTCCGGCCCGGCACACGCGCGCCGGGCCGACGGCACCGGACGGGCGGGCGGCGGCGGTACGGGATCCGGCGGCGGTACGGGACCGGCGGACGGCACGGGGTCGGCGGACAGCACGGGGCGGGCCGCCCGGACGGGACCGGTCGCCAGTACGGGAGGGCCCGGCGCTACGGGACGGCCCGGCGGCGCTACGGGCCTGCCCGGCGGGGGCTCAGTCCTGCCCGACGGGGACACGGGCCTGCCCGACGGGGCTACGGGCCTGCCCGACGGGGCTACGGGACCGGCGGACGGCACGGCGCGGGCCGGGCGGTGCGGTGCGGCCGGGTTGCCGGTCATGGCCGCGCTCCGAGGTAGCCGCATGCCGCCGCCCTGCGCAGGGACTCCTCCTTCGCCCCCGGGGCGTCGAGCGCGCCGTCGACCAGGCCGGCGAAGCCGATCGCGACCCGGTCGCCGCCGATCGGGAGCAACCCCACCTCCGCACTCTCGCCGGGGCCGAAGCGGAAGGAGGAGCCGGCGGGCACGGCGAGCCGCATCCCGTACGCGGCGGCCCGCGGGAAGTCCAGCCGGGGGTTCGCCTCGAAGAAGTGGAAGTGCGAGGTGACGGACACCGGCACGTCGGCGGTGTTGCGCACGGTGATCCGTACGGTCGGCGCGGGGTCCTCGTACCCGGGGCCGGGCAGCAGCGCCCCGGGGGCGTCCTCGCCGAGCGTGCCGCCGCCGAGGGGGTCGCTCACCACGGCGAGCCGGGAACCGTCGTCGAAGACCGCCTCGACGTGCACCTCGGTGACGACGTCGGCGACGCCCGGCAGGACGTCGTCGGGGCCGAGCACCCGGCGGGCCGCCTCGATCGCCTCCGCGAGCCGCCGCCCGTCCCGCGCCGCCTCGCAGACGGTGTCCGCGATCAGGGCGGTCGCCTCGGGGACGTTGAGCCGCAGCCCGCGCGCCCTGCGGGCCCGAGCGAGCTCCGCCGCCCCGAAGAGCAGCAGCCGGTCACGTTCGGTCGGGGTCAGTCGCACGCTTTCACTCCTCCGGTTCACCCTTCCGCACTAGTTAGAACACCACTCTAAACATGAGGCGTCCCGATAGGAAACACGGCCGCGACCTTGGGTCGGACACCGAGCATCTTCCGGCTTTGGAACGGGCATGGAGCACTTCGCGGCAGGCACCCAGCCTGTTCCGCATTTGAGCAGCACTCAAACACGCCACGTCCGAGCGCGGCGAATCTTCGTCGGAATACATGACCGAGGGTGTCGTGATTCTTTGCGAGGCTCATGACCACGACGTCGAAGCCGTCGGCCCCGGGCCGCCGGTCGTACGTACTTCCGCGAAGCGAAGGACTCTGACATGGCAGTGGAACGCACAGCGGTCAACCCCGTGGCGTGGTCGGTGGGGATGGGGTTCAACCAGGGCGAGGTCGTCTCCGGGCACACCCGGACCCTGTACGTCTCGGGACAGACCGCGATGAGCGACGAGGGCGAGCCGCAGCACGACGGCGACATGGAGGCGCAGTTGGCGCTGAGCGTCGACAACCTTGAGGCCGTGCTCCGCGAGGCGGGCATGACTCTGGCGAACCTCGTGCGCCTCAACGTCTACACGACCGACGTGGATCAGCTCTTCCCGCACTACGGCGTGCTGGCGGCGCGGTTGGGCGCGGCCGGAGTGGCGCCGACCACCACGATGCTCGGGGTGACGCGGCTGGCGATCCCCGGCCAGCTGGTGGAACTGGAGGGAACCGCCGTCGCGTGACGCGACCGGGCCGGTCAGGGGGCCAGGCCGGTGGGGGCCGTGCCGGTGGGGGCCGGGCCGGTGGGGGCCGGGCCGGTGGGGGCCGGGCTGGTGTGGGGCCGGGCTGGTAGGGGGCCGGGCTGGTGTGGGGCCGGGCTGGTAGGGGGCCGGGCTGGTGTGGGGCGGCTCGTGGGGGGCGGGCCGGTGAGGGCCGGACCGGGGGCCTGGACCGGGGGCCCGGCTCGTGGGGGCGGGCTCGTGTAGGGGCCGGATCGGGACGGGGCCGGGCCGGACCGGCCAGAGCCCGCCCCCGCTCCGTCCCTTCAGGTCCGGGAGGCCGGCCAGCTGATCCCGGCCGCCACCGGCAGGTGGTCGCTGCCGGTGGCCGGAAGCACCCGCGAACTCATCGGTTCCATCCCCCGCACCATGATCTGGTCGATCCGTACCAGCGGGAACTTCGCCGGCCAGCTGAAGCCGAAGCCGTGCCCGGCCTCCTCGTGGACGGGGCGCAGTTGAGCGGTGAGGACGTTCAACGCACGGTCGCCCGTGGTGCCGTTCAGGTCACCGAGCAGGACCACCCGCTCGTTCGGCTCGGCGGCGACGGCCTCCGCGAGCGCCCGCGCGCCCCTGTCCCGGTCGGCCGTCGCGTAGCCCTCCCGGGGGTTGACACGTACGGAACCGAGGTGGGCGACGTACACGGCGAGTGGCCCGCGGGCCGTGTGCACCGTGGTGCGCAGCGACCTGTTGTAGGCCGTCCTGACATGCGGCGGTTTGGCGTCCCCGAGCGGGCCGACGTCCATCAGGGTGTCGACGGGCCGGGTGTGCGACAGCGGACGCCTGCTCCACAGGCCGACCGTGCCCTGCACCGTGTGGTGCGGATACGCCTTCGCCAACTCCCTCTCGTACGTGCTCCGGGCGTCCTCGGTCACCTCCAGCAGGGCCAGCAGGTCCGCACCGGAGGCGGCCAGGTCGCGGGCGGTGCCGAGGGGATCGGGGTTCCCGGCGCCGACGTTGTGGCTGACCACGGTGAGGTCGGCGGCCGGGCGGGCCTTGTCGCCCAGCAGCCCGCCGAATTGGGCCGGCCACACCGCGACCGGCACCAGGAGTGCGACGGCCGCGGTGGCGGAGCGGCGCCGCAGCGCCGCGAGCAACAGCACCGGGACGGGCAGGCCGAACCAGGGCAGGAACGTCTCCACCAGGCTGCCGAGCCCGCCGACCCGGTTCGGGATGTGCGCGTGGAGCAGCATGAGCAGGCCGAGGAGCAGCGCCGACCCGGCGAGCAGCGCGCCGCGCTTCCACGGCCCGGACGGCGACGGCGTACGACCGCCCACCACACCCCCGGATCCGGCAACCGCGGTACCTGTGACCGGGGAACGGGCCTGTGTCGCACCCCCGTCGGCACCCGATGCCCGGACGTCCCCCCGGTTCCTGCCCCGGGGTTCCGTGGTGTCCGCCATCGTCATCGTCCGCTCTCTTCCCTGCGTCCAGTCGACGGCTTTGAGGCCGCCGGATTCGGGCGGCCGGCTGCCGCTGTCCGTCGTCCGGTCACTGCTGCTGCGACTGCTGTCTCTCGGCTCGTCACCGCCGCATCCGCGGGTCCTGGGTGGGGTCGGCGAACATCGGCGGGCAGGTGCTGCCGATCGCCTCGGCGCGCAGTTCGTAGTGCCACGGTTCGTTGCCGTAGATCCGGCACAGCCCGTACGCGGCCCCGTGCCGGGACAGCCATGTCGTCGCCTCGGAGCGTCCGACGTCGACCGCGTCGCCCGACACGTGCGGGGAGGTCGCCGCGGTGGCCACCCAGCGGGAGGCCTCCTCCTCGGACCCGTACTGGGAGACCGCCTCGCGCAGGAGCCGGTTCTGGTAAGCGGGGGAGCGCCACCCGCTGTTGACGTGGAACTCGACTCCCGCGTCCGCGGCGTCCCGCGCGGCCCGGCGCAGGGCCTTGAGCAGGTCCGGGTCGAGCCTGTTCACGGCCGGGAACGCGTCGTCGAAGACCGACACGCCCTCGGGCACGACGCCGTCGGCCCGGCCCGCCGAGGCCCGGGGCCCGCTTCCGGGCCGCTCCGCCGGCGCCCCGGTCGGAAGAGGGCGGTCGGGCGGTGACGACGAGGCCGAAGCGGGCGGGGACTTCGATCCCTGGTGGCCGAGGACCGTGGTGATCACCGCCAGGACGGCCGCCAGGCCGAGGACGACGAGCCGGCGGACGCGTCGGGTGGCGGGGGCTGCGAGGGCATCGGTTCGAGTCATACCTCCACTGGAGGCGACGGGGCGTTGTCGGCCCGTATGCGGTTTTTGATACACCGGCGATAGGGACCGGCTCGTAGCCTGAGGACCATGCGTGTACTGATCGTCGAGGACGAGCCCTACCTGGCGGAGGCCATCCGCGACGGCCTGCGCCTCGCGGCGATCGCGGCCGACATCGCGGGGGACGGCGACACCGCACTGGAACTGCTGGGCGTCAACGCCTACGACATCGCCGTCCTCGACCGGGACGTGCCGGGTCCCTCCGGTGACGAGATCGCCACCCGTATCGTCGCCTCCGGCAGCGGCATGCCCATCCTCATGCTCACCGCCGCCGACCGGCTCGACGACAAGGCCTCCGGGTTCGGCCTGGGCGCCGACGACTACCTGACGAAACCGTTCGAACTGCGGGAACTCGTGCTCAGGCTCAGGGCGCTGGACCGCAGGCGCGCCCACAGCCGGCCGCCGGTACGGGAGATCGCGGGGCTGCGGCTGGATCCGTTCCGGCGCGAGGTGTACCGGGACGGCCGCTACGTCGCGCTCACCAGGAAGCAGTTCGCCGTGCTCGACGTGCTCGTCGCCGCCGAGGGGGGCGTCGTCAGCGCCGAGGAGTTGCTGGAGCGGGCGTGGGACGAGAACGCCGACCCGTTCACCAACGCCGTGCGCATCACCGTCTCGGCCCTGCGCAAACGGCTCGGCGAACCCTGGGTCATCGCCACGGTGGCGGGCGTCGGCTACCGCATCGACACCGGGCCGGGCGCCGGACCCCAGGGGCCCGGCCGTGGCTAGGCGGCCCGGACTGAGCGTGCGCGTCAAGCTCACCCTCAGCTACGCGGGGTTCCTGATGGTGGCGGGCGCCCTGCTGATGGCAGCGGTGTGGGTGTTCCTCCTGCGGTACGTCCCCGACCGCGCGATGCTCTACAACCCCGACGACAGGCTCGACGGCGGTGTCTTTCCCATCCGGTCCGCCCTTCTGGACGTCTTCGTGCCGCGAGCGGCCGCCGTCCTGGCGTTCCTGCTGGTGTTCGGTCTCGTGGGCGGGTGGCTCCTGGCCGGCCGCATGCTCGCTCCCCTGACCCGCATCACGAACGCCACCAGCAGGGCCACCAGCGGTTCGCTCTCCCACCGGATCCGGCTGCCGGGCCGCCGGGACGAATTCCGCGAACTCGCCGACGCCTTCGACGCGATGCTCGCGCGGCTCGAAGCGCACGTCGCCGAACAGCAGAGATTCGCGGCCAACGCCTCGCACGAGCTGCGCACCCCCCTGGCCGTCTCGAAGACGCTGCTCGACGTGGCCCGCGCCGACCCGCACCACGACAGCGGCGCACTCGTCGAGCGCCTCCACACGGTCAACTCCCGGGCCATCGAACTGACCGAGGCGCTGCTCCTGCTCAGCCGTGCCAGCCGCCGTTCCTTCGACCGGGAACACGTCGACCTGTCCCTCCTCGCGGAAGAGGCCACCGAAACGCTCCTCCCCCTCGCGGAGGCCCACGGCGTCACCGTCGAGACCTGCGGCGACATCGCCCCCACGACCGGTTCGCCCGCCCTGCTGCTGCAACTGACCACGAACCTCGTGCAGAACGCGATCGTCCACAACCTGCCCGCCGACGGCACCGTAGGGGTCCGCACCGGCGTCCGCGCCGACACGGTGACGCTCACCGTGGAGAACACCGGCGAGCGGCTCCCCCCGCAGCTCGTCCCGACCCTCACCGAGCCCTTCCAGCGCGGCACCGAACGGCTCCAGGGCGACCGGGCGGGCGTCGGCCTGGGCCTGGCCATCGTCAGGACGATCACCGAGGCCCACGACGGAACCCTCACGCTCGCCCCACGTCCCGGCGGCGGACTGCACGTCACGGTGGAACTCCCCCGCCGGCCGTGACACCGGACGGGTGCGGAAAGGGTGCGGAGAGGGGGCCCTGGCGGACGGGGTGCGGCGAGAGGGTCCTGGCGGACGGGGCCGGGCGGGATGGCCGGGACCAAAGCCACTAAACAGGGAGCAAAGGACTGCTCTCGACTTCCTCAAAGGCGCCTGGTGGGAGCCGCCGGAGCACCTCGGGACCTTCGACAGGACGCCCGAATCACCCGAAAACTTCTGCGGGCGAGAACGAAACCAGCCGTCGCACAGCCTCCTCATAGAGGGCGTAACGGGCATACCGCCCTGCCCCACGAGGAGGTTTCACTCATGCGCAAGGCATTCACCCTCTCCGCCATAGCCGTCGCCGCCACGGTGGCGATGGCTGCGCCGGCCACCGCTTTCGCCTCGGAGACCGGCGCGTCCTCGACGCCGGTCGCCGCCGCCTCCGGCACGCCGTCCGCGACGGACACGCCCTCGGCCCCCGCCTCGTCGCCCGCATCGGACACGCCGACGGCCGCTCCGAGCGCCCCCGACAAGGCGGAGGCCCCGGCGGTGTCGGTCACCTCGACGCCCAAGGACAGGACGGGCTACGCGGCCGGAGAGGTCGTCCGGTTCAAGGTCACGGCACCCGCCGGCGCGAAGGTGTCCGCGAAGTCGGACGCACTCGACCGCATCAGCCTGACGCCGTCGGCCGGAACCGGCGAGCACCCCGTCTACGCGGGCACCGGCACGGTGAAGGCCGGCTTCGGCATCGGCACCGCGCACCTGACGGTCACCGCCGACTACGGCGACACCGGTGCGCAGAGTTCCGCCGCCTTCCTGGTGAACACGGACGCCCGCCCCTCCCCCACGCCGCCGGTTCCCGTTCCGGCCCACGCCTCGATGACCCTGTCGACCGACGGCGGCAAGCCCGGCGACAAGGTCGCCGTCACGATCGAGAGCGGCAACCTCAAGGGCAACGCGACGGTGAAGTCACGCGCCTTCACCGGCCAGGTCAACCTGGAGCGCGACCCCCTGCACGAGGGCACCTGGCACGGCCGGGCCACCGTCTCCGACCACACCAGGAGCGGCTACTACGCGGTCGACGGCTACGTCGGCACCACCAAGATCGACACGGCGAAGTTCGGGGTCGCCGCGGGCAGCGCCGCCGCCGACAACCGTCGGCACACCACCACGGACAACCGCCGGCACACCGCCGCCGACAGCCGCCGACACACCGCCGCGCACACCCGCTCCGACCAGGTGAAGCCCGTCCAGCCCCACCAGTACAAGGTCCCCGAGGGCTCCGTCCGGACCGGCATGGCCCCGGCCGCCTCCGCCGACGGCATCAACACCGGCCTGGTCGCCGGTACGGCACTCGGCGCGACGGCCCTGATCGGCGCGTTCGCCCTGCGTCGCCGGCACGGCAATGGCTGAGGCGACGGCCGTCCGACGGAACGGCCGCCGCGCACGGCGCACGGCCGTCCTGGCGACGGCCGCCGCACTCGCCGCAGCCGTGTCGGTGGGCTGCTCGGCCCCCGCCGGGGGTGCGCCGGTTACCGACGAGGGGACGAGGAGCGTGCACGACGGTGCGAGGACCGTGCACGCGGGGCAGGGCCGTACCGGGATCGTTCCCGTCGCCTCCCTCGGCCCGTCGGCCCCGGACCGGATCACCGTCCCCGGCATCGGTGTCGACGCCGAGGTCGGCTCGGTGGGCCTCGACGCCCAGGGGGTGATGGAGACACCGCCGATGGACGAGCCCACGCAGGCCGACTGGTACCGCCTGGGCCCCGCACCCGGCCAGAAGGGCGCAGCCGTGATCGTGGGCCACCTGGACACGCCGGAAACGGAGAAGGCCGTCTTCCACGACCTCAAGGACCTCACGAAGAACGAGAAGATCGAAATCCACCGCCGGGACGGGGCCACCGCGGTGTTCGCGGTCGACTCGGTGGAGACGTTCCGCAAGGCCGACTTCCCGACGGACAAGGTCTACGGCGGGAGCGGCACGTCGCAGCTGCGGCTGATCACTTGTGGCGGCTCGCTCACCGCGAACCGCCACTGGGACTCGAACGTCGTCGTCTTCGCCCATCTCCTGGGCAGGGCCGGAACGTAGAGCGGGGTGCCGTGTCTCCCCTCAGCGGCCCGCGGGGCCCGCCGTGCGGACGGCGGGCCCCGCGGGCCGCTGCGCGACAGGGCCTCCGCAGGGTCCGCCGGGCGCGGGGGGACGATCCGCTCGGGGCTCGGGCGCCACGCCGAGCGGCGGGTTCATCCCGCCGAGACCTCGATGATCTTGCCGTCCTTGTCAAGGGTGCGGCTCTGCCAGTACGTGTCCCACTCGTCGTCGACGTGCTGCGGAACCTTCCCCTCCGGGAAGCGCGCGTACCCCTTGGGCGGCTCCTCGCTCTTGGGGACGCACGCGCGGCCGGTGGAGCCGACGTGCAGGACCGGGTACTCCTCGCCGCCGCAGATCGCGTCCTGCAACGAGCAGCCGGCTGAGGCGAGAACCAGCCCGGCGGCGGCCACCGCCAGGACCGCGGATACGCCCCGACGCCGGCTTCCGCCGCTCGCCGCACGGGCACGGGCACGGGCACGGGTGGACTCTCGCATGCTGCACTCCTTCGGATCCGGCGGCCATGTGCCGCTGTGCGTTGCTCCTCCCCCGCTGCCGGGGGAAATGATCTTCCCGGACCAGCATGCGGCATGCCCACGGCGGGCCGACACCCGGTACCGGCCCCGGCCATGCCTCAGGTCCCGGACGATCCGGGCCGCCCGAAGGTCCGTCCGGAACGCGGACCGTCTCCCCGCAGGAACGCGCGGTCGGCCGCACCCGGGAGGTGCGGCCGACCGCGCGCGTCACGGCAGGGGGCCGGTCGGCCGTGGTGCCTATTCGATGACGAGCTCGACGGGGATGTTGCCCCGGGTGGCCTTGGAGTAGGGGCAGTACGCGTGGGTCTTCTCCAGGAGCGTCCGGCCCACTTCGCCCTCCAGGTGCGCGGGCAGTTCGGCCCGCATGATCACGGAGAGCCCGAAGCCGCCGTCGGTGTCCTTGCCGATGCTGACCTCTGCGGTCACCGAGACGTCCGAGACGTCGAGCTTCTCCTGGCGGGCCACGGAGCCCATCGCACTGGCGAAGCAGGCGGCGTAACCGGCGGCGAAGAGCTGCTCGGGGTTGGTGCCGCGGCCGTTTCCGCCGAGGGCGACAGGAAAGCCGAGCGGCAGGTCGATCTGACCGTCGGAGCTGACGGCACGGCCCTCGCGGCCGTTGGCGGTGGCGACAGCGGTGTACAGCGCGTCCATGGGGTCCATCTCTCTTCGGTCGTCGGTCGGTGGAACGTATGACCATCACTAGAGCACACAATTCAATTGTGCACAACTTAATGATGCGCGGTACGCTGCCTCCATGGCGAAGGAACAGAAGCGGACGACGGCGAACGGAACGGCCGGAGAGGACGCACGGGACGCACGGGATCCGCAGGACGTACGGGACGAGGACTTCCTGCGCCTCGACCACCAGATCTGCTTCTCGCTGCACGCCGCGACGCGCGCCCTGAACGGCGTCTACCGCACAGCGCTGAAGGACCTCGGCCTCACCTACCCGCAGTACCTGGTGATGCTGGTGCTCTGGGAGGACGGCGAACTCCCCGTCAAGAGGATCGGCGAACGGCTGAGGCTGGACTCGGGCACCCTCTCCCCCCTGCTCAAGCGCCTGGAGTCGGCGGGCCACGTGGAGCGCCGCCGCAGCCCCGACGACGAGCGCTCGGTCACCGTCCGGCCCACCGCGCAGGGCGTCGCGCTCCGCGCACAGGCCCTGGCCGTGCCGCGCGCCATCGCCTCGGCCACGGGCCTCACCCTGGCGGAGGTCGCCGACCTGCGCGCCCGGCTCACCACGCTGACCGCCACCCTGGACGGCACGGACCCCGCGTCCCTGACCGGGGGCTGCGCGGCCGACTGAGGCCGGTGCTGCGCCCTTCCCCGCGAGGACCCGCCGGTGAGGTCCGCACCGGTGGCAGCGGGACGAACACGAACAGCCGCCCCCGCCCGCTCCCGTACGCCCGGAACGGTCCCTGCGATCCCCATCGTCCGCAAACGGCACCCTTGGGCCGACCGCCGGGTCAGGGCCGGTAGACCTCGCCGGCCCGGGGCACGGCAGGGGACATCAGCTGGGAGAACGTGACGAACGTGTACCCCTTCGCCCGGAGTTCGGAGATGATCCCCGGGACCGCCGGGATCGTGCCGGCGTACCGCTCGTGGAGCAGGATGATCCCGTCGCGTTCGGTCTGGTCGAGAACGCGCTGCTTGATCAGGGCACTGTCGGTGGTCTGGAAGTCCTTGGCCGTGACGCTCCACAGGACCTGGGCGAGGCCGAGTTCCTCAAGGACGTCGGAGACGTCGTCATTGGTGGCGCCGCCCGGCGGGCGCAGGAGGTTGGGGACCTTGCCGGTGGCGGCCTCGATGTCCTTCTGCACCGGCTCGACCTCCGCGCGGATCTCGTCCGGGGTCAGTTCGGTCAGGTTCTTGTGCGTCAGGGTGTGGTTCGCGACCTCGTGGCCCTCCTTCGCCATCCGGGTCACGGTCTGCGGATAGGTGTCGGTGTGGCCCTGCCCCTGGAGGAAGAAGGTCGCCGGCACCTTCTCCCGCTTCAGGACGTCCAGAAGTTTCGGCGTCGGGGCGCTGGGACCGCCGTCGAAGGTCAGCACCACGCACTTGGCTTCGGCGCAGTCGACCGGACCTGCGGCCCCGCCGTCGGCGTCGCCGCGCGCCTCGGCGGGCGAGATGACGCCGGTGAGCGTGCTGCACGCGGTGAGAACAGGGAGGAGGGCGGCGGCGAGGAGCAGGCCCGTGGTGCGGGTGCGGTTCATGACTCTCATCATCGACCCCGCCTCCGGGGCGCGGCGCGGGGGGGGCGGCACAAGGACGCGCGCCGCGCTCCGGAAGGACGCCCCGCCCGCACATCCCCCGTCCGGCTGGCCCACCAACTGCGCCTCACTGCAAAGGAGTTGAACGAGACAACGGGACCGGGCGGAGCCCGTGTTCGGCCTGATGCCGTCTGTTCAGCGGTGTGCGGCCTCAGTAGCGTGTGCGCCCTTCGTACTCCTGGGGGTCTCGTGAACGGTCTCCGTACGTTCGTCGTCTGTCTCGTGCTCTCCTGTGCCGCGGTGGTCTCGCCCGTCGGCGCCGGGACGGCGGCCGCGTCCGCGCCGCCGCGCTGGTCGGCGCTGCCGGTGCCGGCGGCGACCCCGTCCGTGTACGTGGCCGACCTCGCCGCCCGCGGGCCCCGCGAGGCGTGGGCGACCGGCTCCGAGTCCGCCCCGGACGGCCCGCGACCGGTGCTGTACCGGTGGGACGGCGCCGCCTGGAGCCGGGACGCCACGTTCCCCGGAGCCGACGAGCCGGGTCGGCTCGGCAAGGTGCAGTTCGTCGGCGGGGAGATGTGGGTCTTCCACCACCGCGACGGGGCGGGCGAGATCCTGCGGCGGTCGGCGGGCGGGTGGAGCGCCGTTCCGCTGCCGCAGACCCTCTGGTACTACCAGGACTTCACCGCGGTACCGGGCGCCGCGTGGGTGGTCGGCGAGGACGACAGCGGGCTGAAGGTGCTGCACTACGACGGTTCCCGCTGGACCACGCAGCCCGCCCCCGAAGGCGTGCTGTCCCTGCGGGGGATCACCGCCCTCGGCGCCACCGACGCCTGGGCCTGGGCGGACACCGCCGCCGGGGCGGCCGTACTGCGCTGGGACGGCACGACGTGGCGGGACGCGAAGGTGCCGCTGCCGCCGAACGGCAACGTGCACACGGTCCTTCCCGAGCCGTCGGGCCGGGTCGCCATCGGCGGCAGCCAGTACGCCGACGGCGTGAACCGCACGTACCTGATGACGGGCAAAGGGCGTAGCTGGCGCACGAGTTACCCGCCCCTGGACAACGCGTCCGCCGAGGACATGGTGCGCGGCCCGGACGGAGCGCTGTGGCTGCCGGTGCGCAGCGACCGCGCGTTCCAGTCCAAGTACGCCCGGGTGGACGGTTCCCGCACCGGCTTCTCCTACGGCCCGCAGCGCACGCACGCGATCGAGGTCCAGCCGCGCGCGCTGGCGAGGGCCGGGTCCACCCTGCTGTCCTTCGGGACCGTCGAGGTCTACGGCTCGAAACCGAACCTGATGAGCGAACGGCTGGGAGGCTGACCATGGCACGGAGACTTCTCGTCGCGGCCCTCGCGGTCGCCATGACCCTCGTTCCCGCCGCCGCGGCGGACCCCCTGAGCTGGCAGCACGTCCCGGTGCCCGCACAGGTGCGCCCGCAGGCCGGGCTGCACGAGGCCGCGGCGACCGGGCCGGAGCGGGCGTGGGCGGTGGGCACGGACGCCGTCGGCCGCTCGGCGCCGGGCTTCCCGCTGCTGCTGCGGTGGAACGGCACCGCCTGGCAGCGCCAGAGCCTCCCCGGCCCCGCCTGGCAGGGCGAACTGCTGTCGGTGGCCGCCACCTCGGCGACCGAGGGCTGGGCGGTCGGCCGCGACACGGCGGGCGGCACCCGGCTGCTCCGCCTCGACGACTCCGGCTGGCGGGAGAGCCGGGCGCCGCGCGGCGTCGCCGTGACCAAGGTCGTCGCGGGCGGCGGCGAGACCTGGCTGATCGGCTCCCGGGACGGCGCCCAGGCACTGCTGCGCCGGGACGGGCAGAACTGGCGGGACCTGCCGGTGCCGCCCGGCTCCGTGTACGGACTTCACCTCCTGGCGGCCGACGACGTCTGGGCCGCGGGCTCCTCCGGAGCGGGAGCGACCGTGTCGCACTGGGACGGGCAGGCGTGGCAGCAGACGGTCGTGAACGGCTTCCCCCGGTCCGGGGTCGGCACGGTACTCGCGGTCTCGCCGACGGAGGTGTGGGCGGGCGGCTCGGCCGGATTCATCGGCGGACCGGTGGGCCGGCCGATCCCGCCGCTGCTGATGCGCTGGAACGGCACGGAGTGGAGCCGGGTGGCCGTGCCCACGGACTTCGGCGGCATCACCTCACTGGCACCCGGCGCTTCGGGCGGGCTGGGCTGGGTCGCGGTGGCCCGCTCGCAGAAGTGGGGGCCGCCCGGCAGCCAGCCCCCGCTGGTCCCCGGGCCCGCGTTCCTCGCCTGGGACGGCTCCGCCTTCACCCCGTACGACGAGCCGGCCGTGCCCGGGGAGGGCGCGTCGTCCGCGCTGACGCTGGCCCCGGTGCCGGGCACCGCGACGGTGTGGTCGGTGGGCCGCGCCGCCGGCCCCGAGGGCACCTTCGCACCGCGCGTCCTGCGCTTCGGGTGAGGCGGCAGCGGGACGGGTGAGCGGGCGGCGGGGGCTCGGTACGAGCCGGGCGGCACGCGGGTCGCCGTACCCCGCCGCTGCCGTCGGCCGTCTCGCCGCACCCCGCCACTGTCCGGCAGTCGTCTCGCCGCACCCCCGCCGCTCCCCGCGGCCGTCCTGACGTGCCCCCGCCGCTGTCGGCGGGCGTCGCGGCAAGCCGCCCGCGCGGTCGACCAACTCGCCGCTAGCCACGTCGACTTGACCCGCCGGGCCTCTTGTCAGAACGCACCGGCATCCCTACAGTCCTGCCCGGGACACCCCATGGGAGCGCTCCCACCAACTGCACCCTCCGTTCCCTCCGCCCCCACCGCTCGCGGAAAGGGTCACATGAGACCGCTGCTGCCCCGCCTCCGTACCGCCCTCCTCACCTCGCTGACCACCCTCGCGTCACTGGCCGCCCTCACCACGGCGACAGGCGTCGCCCAGGCCGAACCCCGGGCCCGTGCCGCCGCCCCAGCGGCCGACACCCGGATCTGCGACACCTTCGGAACCGCCACCCTCCAGGGCCGCTACACGGTCCAGAACAACCGCTGGGGCACCGGCGCCACCCAGTGCGTCGACGTGACCCCGACCGGCTTCGAGCTCACCCGGGCCGACGGCTCCGTACCGACCAACGGGCCCCCGAAGTCGTACCCGTCCGTCTTCAACGGCTGCCACTACACCACCTGCTCCCCCGGCACGAACCTGCCCGCCCGGCTGAGTTCCATCAGCAGCGCACCGAGCACCATTTCCTACGGTTACGTCAACAACGCGGTGTACAACGCCTCGTACGACATCTGGCTCGACCCCACGCCCAAGAGGGACGGAGTGAATCGGACCGAGATCATGATCTGGTTCCATCGGGTCGGCCCGGTGCAGCCGATCGGCTCTCCGGTCGGGACCGCCTCTGTCGGCGGGCGTACCTGGGAGGTGTGGTCGGGCAACAACGGCGGCAACGACGTGCTCTCCTTCGTCGCCCCGGCGGCGATCCCCGAGTGGAGCTTCGACGTGATGGACTTCGTCGACGAGACGGTGGCACGCGGTCTCGCCGAACCCTCCTGGTACCTGACCAGCGTGCAGGCCGGGTTCGAGCCGTGGGCGGACGGCGCGGGTCTCGCCGTACGGTCCTTCTCCTCGGCGGTGCACACCGGCGGCACGGCCCCGGACCCCGGTACGCCGACGCCCGCAGCCTGCCAGGTGCGTTACGCGGCCCAGTCCTGGCCGGGCGGCTTCGTCGCCGACGTGACCCTCACCCACACCGCCGCAACGCCGATCGACGGCTGGCAGGCGGCCTTCACCCTCCCCGAGGGGCAGTCGGTCAGCCACGCCTGGAACGCCACCCTGTCCCCCGCCGCCGGAGCCGTGACGGCGGTTCCCACCGCCTCCAACGCGCGCATCCCGGCCAACGGCGGCACGTCGTTCGGCTTCCAGGGAACGTACACCGGAACCTTCGCCAAGCCGTCCGGCTTCACTCTCAACGGCGCTGTCTGCACCGTGAGTTAGCGGACGGGTCCGGGGCGCGCCGGTGAACCGGTGCGTCCCGGCTCAGGCTCCGAAGCTCCAGGAGACGGCGTTGTTCAGGTCGACGACGACCGCCAGGACCACGAGGTCGGCGACGCCGAGGCCCATCCCGAGCCAGGCCCGGTACCGACGGGTGGTCCCGCGCCGCAGGGCGAGGGTGGCGAGCACGAGGGCCGCCGGGCCCAGGACGACGCTCATGGTGAGCAGCCCGACCAGGCCGAACACGAAGGAGGCGACCGCCATCCCGTCCGCGTCGTGCAGACCGACGCGGCGGGTGCGGGCGGGGACGGGGACGGGGTCCTTGGCAGTGCGGGCGGGATCCGCGGCGGTGCGGGCGGCTCCGGCCTGCGGGGTGTCGGTGACCGCCGCGGGGGCGGTACGGGTGCGGGTCTCGTGGGGCGCGGTGTGCTGCATGGTCGTGCTCCTTTCTCGGAGGGCGGGTCCCAGAAGGGGCGGTTCGGGAGCCGCTCCCGGGCCGGCGTGCTGACCGGAGCGGTCCTCAGCGGTGTCGGCGTTCCCGTACCGCGAAGGCCAGGAGCCAGCAGCCGATCACCGCGGCTGCGATCAGGGAGACGGGCGGGGGCAGGTGGGCCACGGGGCCCAGCAGGACGCCCAGGAGCAGGAGGGCGGCGACGAGTGCGATCACTGGCTCAACACCTCGCAGAGCGGGAGGAGAACGATTTGAGTGAACAGTTGTATCTACACTTGTCCACTGAAGCAGATGCCCATGCTTCCCTTCCACGGAGAACGACTGTTTACTGGATGACATGAGTCACATCGCGGACGCCGCAACCGGGGCGACGGGGGCCGTCGGAGTCAGGCAGACCCAGAAGTTGAGGACCCGTCAGGCGCTGCTGGACGCGGCGCTCCGCCTGCTGGAGCACCAGAGCCTGAGCAGTCTCGGCCTGCGCGAGGTGACCCGGGCCGTCGGCATCGCCCCGACCGCCTTCTACCGGCACTTCAAGGACACCGCGGAACTCGGCGTCGCGCTGGTGGAGGAGTCGCTGGGCGGCCTGCACGGCACCCTGCGCGCCGGCCTGTCCGCCCCCGACGCGGGCGACAGCGAGGCGCGGATCGCTCTCACCGTCGGCCTGATCGCCGACCTCACGCGGTCCGCGCCGGCGCACGTACGGTTCATCGCCCGCGAGCGGCACGGCGGGGTGCAGCCGGTGCGCCGCGCGATCGGGGACCAACTGCGTCTGTTCGCCGAGGAGGTGGCCGACGCCCTCGGCGCCCTGCCCGACTCGGCGCACTGGTCGCGCGAGGACCTGGTGATGCTGGCCGGGATCTACGTCGACCACATGGTGATGACCGCGTCGGCCTTCCTCGCCGCGGGCCCCGAGGGCGAGGAGTCCACCGCCGAACTCGCCCGACGCCAGTTGCGCCTGATCAGCCTGGGCCGCCGCCACTGGCTGGACGGTGGAACCACGATCCGCTGAGGGCCGGCCGGCCCCGGAGCACCGCGGATCGGGTCGTGACGCGCTGCGGACCGGGCCCCGTCCCCGGCAGACCGGTGCGCGGCGCGCTGCGGACCGGGCCCCGTCCCCGGCAGACCGGTGCGCGGCGCACTGCTGGTCGGACCGCGGCGGTGCCGCACCGCCGGGCCCGCCTTCCGGTCCGGTGCCAGGAGCCCGAGGACGACTTCGTCCGGGAACACGTCGCTCCGTCGTCCAGCGGACGGCGTATGGAAGACGTCGTACAGCAGACGCCGTACGGAAGGCGTCGTACAGAAGACGTCGTACAGAAGGCGTCGTACGGAAGAGCGGCCCGTCGCGGCCGATGATCGCCCGGCGAAGGGGTACGCGGGAGGGCATGACCGTCTACGGGTTCCACGCCTCGCACGAACAGGTGCCGCCCGCCGAGCTGTTGGCGGCGGCCGTCCAGGCGGAGCAGGTCGGTTTCACGGCCGCGATGTGCTCGGACCACTTCTCGCCCTGGAGCGCGCGCCAGGGCGAGTCGGGGTTCGCGTGGTCGTGGCTGGGGGCCGCGCTCCAGGCCACCGAGTCCCTTCCGTTCGGGGTGGTGAACGCCCCCGGCCAGCGCTACCACCCGGCGATCGTCGCGCAGGCGATCGGCAGCCTGGCCTCGATGTATCCGGGCCGGTTCTGGGCCGCGCTCGGCAGCGGGGAGGCGTCCAACGAGCACATCACGGGCGCGCCGTGGCCCCGCAAGGACGTGCGCAACGCCAGGCTGCGGGAGTGCGTCGACGTCATCCGTGCCCTGCTGCGGGGCGAGGAGGTGAGCCACGACGGCCTGGTGACCGTGGACCGGGCCCGGCTGTGGACCCGGCCGGACACGGTGCCGCCACTGGTGGGGGCGGCGTGCAGCGAGGCGACCGCACGGTGGTGCGCCGAGTGGGCGGACGGGCTCATCACGGTGAACGCCCCCGTGGAGCAGCTGCGCCGGATCGTCGACTCCTACCGGTCTGCGGGCGGCGCGGGGCCGCTGCACCTCCAGGTCCATGTGAGCTGGGCCCCGGACCAGGACACCGCGCTCGCCCTCGCCCACGACCAGTGGCGCACCAACGTGCACGGCCCGCCCGCGAGTTGGGACATCGACTCGGCGGAGGTGTTCGACGTGGTCAGCGAGCACGTCACCCCCGAGCAGGTGGCCCGCTCGGTGAACGTCTCGGCCGATCTTGGCCGGCACGCGGCCTGGCTCCAGGAGTACGCCGACCTCGGCTTCGACGCGGTCATGGTGCACCACGTGGGCCGGGAGCAGAGCGCGTTCCTGGAGGCGTTCGGCAGCGAGGTGCTGCCACAGCTCAAGGTCACCCCCGCACCCTCCTACACGGCAGGCGGTTCCCGATGAGGCTCACCCGTACGTCCGACCTGTGGTGGAAGAACGCCGTCGTGTACTGCCTGGACGTGGAGACGTACCAGGACGGCAACGGCGACGGCACCGGTGACTTCGCCGGTCTCACCCAGCGCATCGACCACCTGGTGCGGCTGGGCGTCACCTGCGTGTGGCTGATGCCCTTCTACCCGACCCGCGAACGGGACGACGGCTACGACATCACCGACTTCTACGGCGTCGATCCGCGGCTCGGCACCCTCGGCGACTTCACGGAGTTCGTCCGTACCGCACGCGACCGGGGCATCCGCGTGATCGCGGACCTGGTGGTCAACCACACCTCGGAGCACCACCCCTGGTTCCAGGACTCCCGCTCCTCGCGGGACTCCGACCACCGCGACTGGTACGTGTGGGCGGACGAGCCGCCGCAGGACGGCCCCGAGGGCGTGGTCTTCCCGGACGCCGAGGACAGCGTGTGGGAGTACGACGAGAGGAGCGGCCAGTACTACCTGCACCGCTTCTACAAGCAGCAGCCGGACCTGAACATCGCCAACCCCCGCGTCCGCGACGAGATAGCCCGGATCATGGGCTTCTGGACCCAGCTGGGCCTGTCCGGCTTCCGGGTGGACGCGGTGCCGTTCCTGCTGGAGACCGACGGGCAGCAGGACGCCGGACAACTGCCCGATCCGCACGAGTACTTGGCCGATCTGCGGGCCTTCCTGGGCCGGCGCAGCGGGGAGGCGGTGCTGCTGGGCGAGGTGAACCTGCCGTACGAGGACACGGCGATGTTCTTCGGCGAGCCCAGCTCGGGCCGGGGCGACGAGCTCACCATGTGCTTCGACTTCATCGGCATGCAGCAGATGTACCTCTCGCTGGCGCGGGGCGAGGCGGCCCCGCTGGCCCGCAGTCTGCGCGAGCGGCCGGCCGCGCCCCGGGACGCGCACTGGGCGACCTTCGTGCGCAACCACGACGAGCTCACCCTCGACAAGCTCTCCGAAGCCGAACGCGCCGAGGTCTTCGCGGCGTTCGGCCCGGAGAAGGAGATGCAGCTCTACGACCGCGGGCTGCGTCGGCGGCTGCCGCCGATGGTCGACGGCGACCGGCGCCGCCTCGAACTCGTCTACAGTCTCCTGTTCACCCTGCCCGGCACCCCCGTGCTGTTCTACGGCGAGGAGATCGGCATGGGCGAGAACCTCGCCGCGGAGGGCCGCCAGGCCGTGCGTACGCCGATGCAGTGGACGTCCGACAAGCTCGGCGGCTTCTCCACCGCGGACCCGGCCACCTTCCCCAACCCGGTCGCGGACGGCGCGTTCGCCCCGGACAAGGTCAACGTCCACGACCAGTCCCGCGATCCGGACTCCTTCCTCTCCCACATGCGGCTGCTCGTCGAGCGCTACCGGGAGTCGCCCGAGCTGGCCTGGGGCGACTTCGAGCTGCTGGACAGCGGGAGCCCCGCCGTCCTGGCCCATCTCAGCTCACTGCCGGAGGGCGCGGTGCTGGCGGTGCACAACTTCTCCGGCGAGGCGATCTCGACGGCCCTGTCCGTGCCGGGCCTCGGTGAGGACGGTGAACTGACGGACGTCTTCAGTGCGGCCACGCTCGGCACGTCCGCCGACAAGCGCGTACGGGTCGACCTGGAGCCCTACGGCTACCGCTGGCTGCGCGTGGCGACGGAACGGGACGACCCGGACCGCACGACCGCCTGAGGCCAGGAGCCGGGCGGCCCCGGTACTGCTGCCGCGCCCGCCCGGCTCTCGTCGTCGTCGCCGTCAGCTCGCGCCCTGGCTGGAACTGGGGACGCTCCGCAGCTGCTCGGGGTCGAGCAGTCGCGGGGGCAGCGGCGGAGCCTGCGGAGCCGCGGGCCCGGCGGGGGCGCCGCCCAGTGCGCCGTCCATGTGCCGCAGCAGTGCTGCGCCTATCGGGTCCGGGAGTGGCTTGCCGGTGTCGTCGAACCGCTCGTACTTCATCAGGTTGTAGCCGATCGCGGCCTGCCGGCGACCGTCCTCGGTGGACAGCGCCCAGGTACCCGCCCCGAAGACCCCGCCGTCGTGTCCCCAGTACCAGCCGCCGCCGGGCATCCTGAGGGTGTACAGGCCCAGGCCGTACCGCAGCACCAGCTGCTCGCCGGGCGCCGGTTCGTAGGCCGGGACCGTCGTCTTCATCTCGCGCAACTCCGCCGCGCCGAGCAGCTTGCCGCTCAGGAGGTGGCGGTAGAAGTCGTTGAGGTCGTCCGTCGTGGAGACCATCGCGCCGGCCGTTCCCGCCCAGGACATGTCGTAGACGCTGTAGTCGCGGGCCGGCTCGATGGTCCCGTAGAACGATTCGTACATCTTGGCGTGCGGTCCGGGGAGGCGGGCGGTGCGCGGGAAGTACGTGTGGCGCAGACCGGCTCTGCGGATGACGTTCCTGGTGATGTACGCCTCCGCGTCCTGGCCGGTGACCTTCTCCAACAGCAGCCCGGCGATGAGGTAGTTGGTGTTGGCGTACGCGTGGGTGCCGCGTGGTGCGGCCGGCTTCGCGGCCAGTCCGAGGCGGACCAGTTCCTCCGGGTCCAGCTTGCGGAACCGGCCCTCGTCCAGGGCTCGTTGCGGGTGGACGGCCAGGTCGGGGAAGGCGGGAAGTATGTAGTCCGCGAGGCCGCTCGTGTGGTTGAGCAGCATCCGTACCGTCACCCGCCGTCCGCGTTCGCCGGGCACCAGGTCCGGCAGGTGGTCGCCGATCGGATCGTCCAGGCCGATCCGCCCCTTGGCCACCTGCTGGAGGACGGCCACCGCGGTGAAGGTCTTGGTGATGCTGCCTATGCGGTGCTCGTAGTCCGGACGCATCGGCCGCCCCGTGCGGATGTCGGCGACGCCCGCCGCGCCGCGCCACCGCTGGGAACCGTCCCTGACCGAGGAGTACGCCCCGTACATCCCCGCCCGGTGGAACGCCTCCAGGGACGCGCGCAGCGCTTTCCGGTCGAGGCGGGAGGCGGCGGGTTCAGCAGTCGCCGCGACGGGGGCGGGGGCGACGGCCGCGGCCGGGAGCGTGCCGGCCGCGAGCGACAGCAGGGCCGCCGACGCCACGGCGGCCAGGCGCACTCTGCGGCGGGCGGGGCGGGCGTGCGGGTGGGTGGCGTGGCGCATGGGCGGATCCCGTCGGCTCGGGGGGTGCTGAACGGACGAGCCCATCCTCCGAGCACCGCACCGGTTCGTTCCTCCACCCTCGGGACGATCCCGCGCACAGGAAACGATGACGTTTGTCATGTTTCCGCCGAGCCGGCGGTTCCCGCGCTCCTCGCGCCCCGCCTCAGCCCCGGCGGAGGTAGTGCGCACGCCCCTCGTCGTCGAGGCCGACGGGGCGCCCTTCGGGGATGATGCAGAACTCGTTGCCCTCGGGGTCGGCCATCACCAGAAAGCCGCTGTCCGCGTACTCCTCCAACCGGCGTCCGCCCAGGGCCTCCACGCGCTGCTGCTCGGCCTCCGGGTCGTGGGAGGAGACGTCGACGTGCATGCGGTTCTTGACCGACTTGGCTTCGGGCGTCTTCTGGAAGCCGAGGGTGATCCCGTCCTCGCGCCGCAGCCACACATAGGGTCCGACGCGCTTCTCGACCGGCCTGCCGAGCAGTTGGGACCAGAACGCGGCGAGCAGCTCCGGGTCCGCGGCGTCGACGACGAGGGCGCGGACGCGCAGAGGGGCGTCGGTCACGGTCGTGTCCTTTCCGGTCCTTTCGCGGCCCCCGCAGGAGCGGGGCGTGCTCTCGACCGTACCCGCCGCCCCCCGGTTGCCTGTGCGCATCGCACATCGCACATCGCACATCGCACATCACGTATCAGGTATCACGTATCGGGTTTCCCGGTCCGCGAACCCCGGGCGTCGGACGTCGGCTCAGTCCGTGAGCATGCCGTTGCGGAGCCGGCCGAGGATCCGGGACAGGAGCCGGGACACCTGCATCTGCGAGATGCCGAGGACCTCGGCGATCCTGGTCTGCGTGAGGTCCTGGCCGAAGCGCAGGGACAGGATGTGCCTGTCCCGCTCGGAGAGGGAGGCCAGGAGCGGGGCGAGGGTGTGCAGGTCCTCGAAGAGTTCCATGCCCGGGTCGTCGGAGCCGAGGAGGTCGGCGTAGGAGAGCGCCGACCTGTTGCCCTGCGCCTCACCGGTGTCGGAGGGCAGGTCCAGGGAGCCGGCGGTGTAGCCGTTCGCGGCGACCAGGCCGTCGATGACCTCCGCCTCGGGGAGGTCGAGGTGGTCGGCGAGTTCGGCGACGGTGGGGTCGCGGTCCAAGGCGGTGGCCAACTGCTCCTTCGCCTTGGCCAGTTCCGTACGCAGTTCCTGGAGCCGCCGCGGCACGTGCACGGCCCACGTCGTATCGCGGAAGAAGCGCTTGATCTCACCGGTGATGTAGGGGACGGCGAAGGAGGTGAACTCGACCTCGCGTGTCAGGTCGAAGCGGTCGATCGCCTTGATCAGGCCGATCGTGCCGACCTGCATGATGTCCTCCAGCTCACCGTTGCCCCGGCTGCGGAAGCGGCGCGCGACGAACCTGACCAGTGACAGGTTCATCTCGATCAGGGTGTTGCGCGCGTACTGGTACGCGTGCGTGCCCTCCTCCAGCTCCTGCAGCCGGTCGAAGTAGAGCCGGGAGAGCCGTCGGGCGTCCTTGGGAGCCACGGTCTGCGGATCCGTGATCCGCGGCAGCTCCGTGTCCGTACCGTTGCGCCGCACGCCTGTTTCCCGTACTGCCGACATCGTCCCGTCCCCTCTCGAAACCCCGTTGCGTTGGCGGTTCGCCTTGGAGCCAGCATGGCCCGGGATGTGGGGCAGCACACACCAGCGGAAGGCCCGCCCACCCCTGTCGAAGGGCCTTTTCCCCAGGTGACCTAGGTCCCGCGGCCACCGCGTCCGCGAGCTCGCGACCACCTCCCCCGGCCCGTGGGGCACGGCACCGCTCCACGACGGCACGGACCTGTGTTTTGATGTGCAGAAATACATACGGAAAGCCGGGCGGGGCGGGCAGGAGTCGAGCAGCGTGGCAGAGATGCCAGGGGCGGTCGTGCCGCCCGAGCGGGGGACGGCGGGGCGGCATGCCAGCGTCGTCTACTCCGACGACCGGCACTGGGCCGCGCACCTGTGCGCGTTCGTGCGCGGCGGGCTGCAGCGGGACGAGCAGATGCAGTACTTCGCCGACGTCACCGACCCCGAGCGGGTACTGCGCGCCCTCGCCGACGACGGGATCGACGCGGTTGAGGCCGTACGGCGGGGGCAGCTGACCGTGTCGACCGCCGCCCGGACGTACCTGGCGGGCGCGGTCTTCGACCCGGATTCCCTGTTCGCCCTGTGGGACGAGGGCGTGGACACGGCCGCCGCGAACGGTTACCGGGGGCTGCGGGTCGTGGGCGAGATGTCCTGGGGTACAAGGGACATCGCGGGCGCCGACCGTCTGCTGGAATACGAACTGCGGATACACCATGAGGTTTTTGAACGGCTGCCACTGACGGCGTGGTGCTTCTACGACCGTCGTCTGGTGTCCGACGAGGGAGTGAACGTGCTGGCCGGCGCCCATCTGACGCACCGGGGAGGCTCTGCCGCCGAGGCCGCGCTCCAGGTGGCCCCGCTGCACGATTCCCCGGGTTTCCTGCTGAGCGGTTCGGCCGGTTACGACACGCGCCGGGTCATCGACGCCACCGCCGCCGCCGTCTCGCACGCTCCCGCGCCCCGCCTCGAACTCGACCTCTCCGACCTGCACCACGTCGACGCCGCCTCGCTGGCCACCCTCGCCGAAGCGGCGGGCCGACGGCCCGGAGGCGTTCCGTTGCAGCTCAGAGAGGCGCCGGAGACCCTGCGGCGACTGCTGGACCTGTTCCCCGAACTGCGCTCCACCGTGGAGGTCCTCGGACGATGACCACCCACACGAGCGTGGCTGCCGAGCACGGCGCCCAGCCCCCCTTCTTCCACCCCGCCCTCTTCTACGGCACGCAGGACGAATACCTCGCGGGCGTCGGTTCGTACGTCCGCGACGCCGTGGCCGACGAACAGCCCGTACTGGTGGCGGTGCCCGCCCCCGCCCTCGCCCTGCTGCGCGACGATCTCGGCGACGAGGGCCGGGACGTCAGCTGGGTCGACATGACCCTCGCCGGACGCAACCCGGGCCGCATCCTGTCCCTGCTCCAGGAGTTCGCCGACCGTCCGCGCGGCGCCCACGGCCGGGTGTCGATCGTCGGCGAGCCGATCTGGGTCGGCCGCACCCCCGCCGAGGCCGCCGAGGCGACGCGGCACGAGGCGCTGATCAACCTGGCCTTCGAGGGGCGCGAGGCCGCCATTCTCTGTCCGTACGACACCGCGCTGCCCGAGGACGTACTGGCACTGGCGTACCGCACGCACCCGGTCGTGGGCGGACCCGGCCCGTACCGGGCGAGTTCGGGGTACGCCGACCCCCACGACGTGTGCCGCGACTGCGATCTCCCGCTGCCCGAGCCCGCGAGCGCGGTCGGCGTCGAGTTCGACGAGGACGGCCTGGGACGTGCGCGGGACGAGGCCGACCGGTGGGCGACCGCCGCGGGCCTGTCCTCGGCCCGTCGCGCCGACTGGCTCCTCGCCGTCGGCGAGGCGACCAGCAACTCCGTGCGCCACGGCGGCGGCAGCGGACGGCTGCGCATGTGGCGCGACGGCGACGCCCTGATCGCGGAGATCAGCGACCGTGGCTTCCTGACCAACCCGCTGACCGGCCGTCGCCGCCCCGACCCGTTCGCCGCGTCCGGCGGCCGGGGCGTGTGGATCATGCACCAGCTGTGCGACCTGGTGGAGATCCGGGCGGAAGCGAAGGGCCTCGTCCTGCGACTCCATCTGCGCATGGAATAGCAGGGCGCCGCACGGACGGGTCCGTTCGCCCGCGACGGCCTGCCGACCGGTGCACTCCGGCGCGTACAGGGCCCTGCACGGCGTCCCGTGGGACGTCCGGGACCCCGTGGGTCAACGGCGGGTCGCCACCAGCATGCGGCAGCGCGGGGCGCCGTCGGGTCGGCGGCCGAGTTCGTCCAGGGCGTACGTCTCGACGGCGAAGCCCGCGGCGGTCAGTTCGGTCGTGACGTCGCCGAGCCGGAAGCCCCGGTAGTACATGACGAACGGCGGCCGGCGGAGCGCGTTGCGCACCCGCATCACCGTGTCGAATCCGAGCATGGCGAGGTGGGCCCGCGAGCCGGGGCGGGCCGGGGCCGGCAGCGGGAAGGCGAGACGGCCGCCGGGCCGCAGCACCGCGTGGACCTGCTCGAAGAGCGCGGGGCGCAGGGCGGGCAGGAAGTGCCCGAAGGCGCCGAAGCTCACCACCAGGTCGAAGACCGGGCCGAACGGCAGCGCGAGCGCGTCACCGCGAACCCACTGCGCCGGTACGGAAGTCGGCGGTCGCCGTCGAGCCACGTCCAGCATCCCCGCACTGATGTCGACCCCGGCCACCCGCTCTCGGCACACCTCCGTCAGGACGTCCACTCCCGCGCCGGTACCGCAGCACAGGTCGAGCCCGGTGCCGAACGGGCCGAGTTCGCGCAGGAGCCGTGTCACGGGAGCGAGGACCGTGTCGGGGGTACGGAAGGGGGTGTGGTCGAACTTCGGGGCGAGCAGGTCGTAGCCGTGCTCGACGGAGGACAGCGCCTGCACGGCGAGTTCGCGGAGAGTGGGGCCCTGGGGTGTGAACATCGCGCCCAGCATAGGTCGCGAGATCGCTTCTCCGCGGGCCACAGGGCCACTTCGGTCCCGGCTCCTGGAACCGCTTCGTACCAGGGTCGCAGAACCGCGCCCCGGGCCCCCTGGGCCGCGGACCCGCCGTGTCACGAGCCTGCTGGGCCACGGGCCCGCGGACCCGCCGGGTCACGGGCCTGCTGGGCCACCGGGCCTGCTGCCCTACTCGGCCACGGGCCTGCTGGGCCACTGACCCGCTGACCCGCTGAGGCCGGGGTCGGCCGCCCGCTCGGCTGCGAAGGCGGCGGTCCCGCAGGACGGAGCGGCTGACGTCGGCCGCGGAAACCCCGTGGCAGTTGCTGCCCACCGTCACCTGGCCGGCCCGGAAACCGATCGCGCTCTCCATCACCGCGACGGCGACGGCGGCTGGGGCTCAGGCTCCGGCTCCGGGAGGCTTCTTCCGGGAGCAGCACCCGACACGCGTATCCCGTGGTACGGTGCGGTCAGCACTTGTGTACGCCCGTTCTGTGGCGCCGGTGCATTTCTTCTCCGCGGTCACCTTGCTCCCGGTCACCGAAGCATCGTTTCCCGCTCTTCCGCAGGTCTCTCACGTCGTTCGCCTCTCGCGTCGGCCGACCCGCGTTCTCCCACCGGCCGCGGACTTCTCCGTCCGCCCCCGCGAGGGCCTCGTGCCCCGCCGTCCCGCCGGACTCCCCCTGCACTCGTTCTCGCCACCCGCGTCCTCGAAAGGACCGACTCCACATGACCACCACACTCACCACTCCCCCCGCCTCCTCGTCCGCCCCGCCGGTCCCGGCCTCGGGCGTCCTCGATCTCGCCGCGGGGGGCCACGGCTTCCTGCGCGGCACGGCCCTGGAGCCCGCCCCGCACGACGTGCAGGTGCCCGTCTCGCTGATCCGCCGACTCGGCCTGCGCAAGGGCGACTTGGTGAGCGGCGTCTGCGGCAGGCCGCACACGCTCGCCCAGGTCGACCTCGTGAACGGCGCCCCCCGGGACGCCGCCCGCCGCCGCCCGCACTTCCGTGACCTGACCCCGCTGCACCCGCGCGAGCGACTGCGCCTGGAGAGCCCGGCCGGCGGCCTCGGCGCACGCCTCGTCGACCTGGTGGCCCCCGTCGGCAAGGGGCAGCGCGGGCTGATCGTGGCACCGCCGAAGACCGGCAAGACCGTACTGCTCCAGCAGCTCGCCGCCTCCGTCTCCGCCAACCACCCCGAGGCGCATCTCATGGTGGTGCTGCTGGACGAACGGCCCGAGGAGGTCACCGACATGCGGCGCAGCGTGCGCGGCGAGGTGTACGCCTCGACGTTCGACCGGCCCGCCAAGGCCCACATCGCGCTCGCCGAACTGGCCGTGGAGCGCGCCAAGCGGCTGGCCGAGGAGGGGCGCGACGTCGTGATCCTGCTCGACTCCCTGACCCGGCTGTGCCGGGCGTACAACAACGCCGCCTCGTCCGGCGGGCGCACGCTCAGCGGCGGCGTCGACGCGTCGGCGCTGCAGGAGCCGAAGCGGTTGTTCGGCGCGGCCCGGCTCACCGAGGAGGCGGGGTCCCTGACGATCCTGGCCACCGCCCTCGTCGACACGGGCTCGCGCGCCGACGACTTCTACTTCGAGGAGCTGAAGGGCACCGGCAACATGGAGCTGCGGCTGGACCGCACGCTTGCCGACCGGCGGGTCTTCCCCGCCGTCGACATCACTCCGTCCGGCACCCGCCGCGAGGAACTCCTCGTGCCGCCGGCCGAGTCGGCGGTCGTACGGCAGCTGCGCCGGGCCCTTCAGCCGCGCGGCGCCCAGGCCGCTTTGGAAGCCGTGCTCAGCACGCTGCGGCACACTCCGGACAACGCGGCCTTCCTGCGCCGGGTCCACTCCACCGTCCCCGCCTCCTGAGGTCCGTTCAGCGGTACCGGGGCCGGTTGCGGGGCCGGTGCGGCGGCAGATGGGCGGGCGGGGCGGGCGTCCTGAGGTGGCGGACGTTGACCGCCGTGGCCCTGGCCACGGCGACCGGGCTGAGGAAGCGCAGCGGTCCGATGAGGCGGGCGGCGAAGAGATGCACGTGCCGGGCGGCCGACGCGTCGCGCGCCGCCGCCGAGAACATCAGCCGCTCGACGGGGTTGAACGGACGGGACTTGGCGTAGTCGGCGGCCAGGAACTGGTGGCCGCGCAGTCGGCGTCCGTGCGTGCGTGCGTACGCCGCGAGCGACCTGTCCAGGTCGCCCCGCCCCGTCACCGCGGGCGCCACCGCCTTCGCCAGCCACTGGGCGGACTGGAGGGCCCACGCGCATCCCACCCCCCACAGCGGGTCGCAGGTCAGGGCGGCGTCGCCGACGAGTGCGAGGCCCGGAGCGGCCGGACTACGGCTGTGCAACGGGTAGTTGACGGTGCCGGTTATCTTCGTGATGCGTTCGGCGGCGTCGATGGGCGGCGCGTCGGGCAGGGCGCGGACGAGGGCGAGGAAGCTGCCCTCCAGGTCCGCGCGGAAGTCCGGCAGCCGTTTCTTGTCCGGGAGCACCGCGAGGACCGTCACCCCGTCGTCGTTGGGGAACGCTTAGGCCATGTCGGGTTCGAGGAACCAGGCGTGGCCGGCGCCGCCGGGCAGGGGGAGGTTGCGGAAGTGCGCGAGGTAGCCGAAGCGGGTGTTCTCGTAACTCCGGGAGGGCACCTCGGCGAACGTCGCCACGGCGGAGTCCTTGCCGTCCGCGCCGACCACCAGGCGGGCGCGGATCTCCCGTTCGCCGTGCGGGGTGGCCGCGCGCACCCCGGCCGTACGTCCGGCGTTCCTGAGCAGCCCGGTCACCTGGTGGCCGAGCAGCAGGTCGACGCCGGGGGTCTGCCCGGCGCGGGATCTGATCAGTGGGTCGAGGATGCTGCGCCGGATGTTGTACCCGTACGGCAGTGCCGGGCCCGTCGGCGCGGCCCGCGGCTCGATCCATCCCCAACGGGTGTGCCAGCGGGCGTGGTTGCGTACGGCGCCGGCTTCCTCCAGGGCGGCCACGAGGCCGAGTTCCTCCAGCACCGGGTAGGCGCTGGCCGTGAGGGAGTGGGTGCACAGCGTCTTGTACGCGTCGGGGTCGGAGCGGCGTTCCAGCAGGGCGACACGGGCGCCGCGGCGGGCGAGCAGGATCGCCGCGGCGCTGCCGGCGAGGCTTGCCCCGGCGACGACGACGTCGTAGTCGAGGCCCGGGCCGTCGGCGTCGGGGTAGAGGTCGGGGTCGGCGTCGTCGACGCGTCCTGCGCGGTCGGGCTTGGTCATGCGCTGACTGCTCCCTCCGGGGAGTGGTGCCGTTCCTTGCAGTGATGCCCTTCTTCGGGGCGGCGCAATGCCACGGCTGTCAGGAGCATGAAAAGTTGTCGGGGGGGGTGGCCGGGCGGTCGGGCTTCGGGCGGCGGCCGGGCGGTCGGGATTCCGGCGGCGGGCCGGGCGGTCGGGATTCCGGCGGGCCGCCCGTCCCCGGAGTTCGGCCGGGGCAGCCGAAGGCCCCGCAGGGCGCCGTGCGCCTTGCGGGGCCGGGGGCCCGGGAAGCCCGGGAAAGGAAGTCCCGGGGTGGGGGGCCGGGACCGTCAGACGCCCGCGACCGAGCGGATCCAGGAGCGGTACGCGGTGACGTTCGTGTACGCGGTGGTGGTCTGGCGGTCGCTGGTGGAGGCGACGCCGACCTGCACGCCGTTCGCGTTCATCGGACCGCCGGAGTCGCCGCCCGCGGTGATGCCGTTGCCGCGGCGCGCACAGATCGCGGAGCCGCCGTACGCGTCGCCGCAGCCGCCGGTCACGGTGACGTTGGCGACCTTGAGGTAGCGGGACTGGCAGTTCGCCTCGGAGCCGCACCGGGAGGTGGCGCCCCAGCCGTAGACCTGCACGCTCTGGCCGACGCTCACCGAACCGGGCTGGCCCAGCCGGGAGTAGGTGCCCTGCACGGACCGGTCCAGGCGGACCAGCGCCAGGTCGGAGCTGTGGGTGTAGGTCTGGACGCCGTTGGCGACCGTGCCGCCGCTGTGCTGGTCGAGGCTGCCGATACGGAAGGAGAGCCCGCCGCCGGTGACGCAGTGTCTCGCGGTGAGGATCCAGGTCGGCGCGATGATCGTGGCCGAGCAGGTCTCTCGTCCGTTGGAGAAGAGGCGCGCGGCCCAGGGCGCGTTCTGCGCGTAGCCGCCGCCGATGATCGGCTGGGTGACCGGCGAGGTGGGGGGCGGGGCGGCGACGGAGGCCGTGGCCGTGGGGGCGAGGAGGGCGACGACGGAGGCAGCGGCGGCGAAGGCAGCGGGAACTAACCTGGCTATTCGCATGGTTCCTCGTTTCGGGTACACGCTGAGGTGCGTGTTGTGGGGGTCGACGGCCCCAGAGTGACGGAGAACGGAACGCCCGGGTACTAACGACTGGCCATAACTCGCGCTTGTGCCCCCGCTGCCGGGCGCACCGCATGCACCCCGCTGGGACAAGATGCCGGGAACGCTCCGGCGGTGGTGTCCCGGGGCCGGTAGCGGGGCCGGCGCGGCCCCACCGAACGAAGGAGACCGGCATGACGATCCAGCGGATGGACAACGTCCTCATCGTGGTCGAAGACCTCGACGCGGCCATCGCGTTCTTCGTCGCACTCGGCATGGAGTTGCAGGGCCGGGCCGAACTCGTGGACCGTGGGGCGGAACGGGTCATCGGGCTCGACGGCGTCCGGCAGGAGATCGCCATGCTGCGGACCCCGGACGGTCACGGCGGGGTGGAGCTGGCGATGTTCCACACCCCGCGGGCCATCCGCAGCGAGCCCGTTGACGCGCCGGCCAACACCTTGGGCATCCGCCGCGTCATGTTCGCCGTCGACGACATCGACGAGGTGGTCGACCGCCTGGGGGCGCACGGCGCGGAACTCGTCGGTGAGGTGGCGCAGGTCGGCGACAGCCACCGGCTCTGTTACCTCCGCGGCCCCGAGGGCATCCTCGTCGGACTGGCCCAGCAGCTCGGCTGACACCGAGGGCCCCGGGCCGGGTCGTGGCGCTGCCGTCCGCAGCGCTGCGGACCGGAGCTGTGACACAGGTCCCGTCACGTCCGCGGGTGAACCCGGAAGCTGTGACACAGGTCCCGTCACCTCCGCGGGTGAACCCGGCAGTCGTGGGCAGGCACTGCGAGATCCACCGCATACGCTTCCGGCCCCCACGGGCCGTCGGACCAGTCACGGAGCCCCGCATGACCCACGACCAGGACCTGCTGCCCGCCCCCGCCGTCGCCGAGGCGCACGGCGGGCGGCTGAACCGCGGGCAAATGTCCACCGACGCCGTGCACGTCACGGTCAACGCCGTGCCGACCGCCGAGGCGGGCGACACGGTGAACCTCTGGCTGACCGGCAGCGGCGAGGAGTACGTGGACGGGCTCACCGTCGGCGACGGCGGCAGCGTCGTCTTCGCGGTGCCCGCCGACACCCTTCCCGCGGCCCCGGCCGAGCTCAACGTCTCCTACCACCTGCACCGCAGCAGCCACCTGCTGGGAGTGTCCGAGGTCCTCCACCTCACCGTCGCCTGACGCGCCGCCGGGGTCGCGTCCCGCGCTCCTGAGCCGCGTGGCCACGGCGGTCGGGCCGCCGCGGCCACGCGCTCCGCGGCCCCCGCAGGGGCAACGAGCGCTTCGCCGACAGGGCCGGGGTCACAGGGCCGGGGCCCGGGGTCAGTGGGTCCGGGGCCCGAGTCAGAGGGCCTGAATCGGAGGGTCCGGGTCAGAGGCCGGGGTCGCAGAACCAGGTGCGCAGGGTCCGCCGGTCAGTCGAGGGCGCGCAGGGCCAGCCGCAGCACTCCGCCGACCGTCCGACCGATCAGAGACAACAGCCCTGTCTCCACTGCCAGTTCGGCAGCGTCGGCGACGACGTCCGCCTTCTCCGACCCGGACCGGCACGACGAACAGACACGGCGCCATCTGCGCGGCCCACCGCACTTCTTGCATGACCTCATGGGCACACACTGTAATGGCTTGGCCCACGCTTGGTTCCCGAAAACGGCTGACGCCCGGGTCGCACGCGTTCACCGAGGAGTGCGCTGAGCCGTCAGCGCCCGGCGGGCAGGTGCTCCCGCACCCACGCGGGGGTGGGGTTGGTGTACGGGCGGCCCGCCACGAACACCGTCGGCACGGTCTCGTCGCCGTCGTTGACCGCCCGTACCGCGGCTGCTCCCGCCGGGTCGCGCCAGATGTCGACCCAGTGCAACTGCCGCGCCTGGCGGCCGAGTTGGATACGCAGGCGTTGGCAGTACGTACAGCCAGGGCGCCAGTAGACGACCGGCCGGCCGTCGGCCTCGCTGCGACGCTGCGCCTCCGCCGCACTGAGCGACCTCGGGAAGAGCAGGGGCGAGTTCACGACGGCGAGCAGCACGAAGAACAGCAGGAGCACCACACCGGCGACCGGGTTCCCCCTGGACATCAGCCCGGTCGCCACGACGGTGCCGCCGAGCGCCAGCAGTACCGGCAGGGTCCACGTGCGTGTCATGGAACCGCACGCTACGGGTCCCGGCACGGTTCGGCCAGTTCCCCGCCGCTCCGCAACCCCCACTCAGCTCGCCCACTCACCTCCCCCACGCTGAGTACCCCGCGCCCCCTGCCCTGAGTACCTGAGCCGATGCCCCGCCGGGCGCCCGCTGCTGGACTACGGGCATGACTCCCGCACCCGCTCCGACCGCCGCACCCGCCGCGGACCGTCCGCGCCTGCGCCAGGTGACCGCCGCCGGCACGGCACTCGCCGTGGTGCTGCTCCCGCTGGCGGCCGGGGTGCTGGTCGCCAAGGGGATGGCCGCGGACCCGCATGCCCCCGTCAACGCCCTGATGACCGGCGGCGGTCAGCGCGCCGGACTTCCCCGGGCCGAGTGGAAGCGCCGCGGCCACGCCACCGCCCGCAGGCTGCGCTCGGTCCGCCACGGCGCCGTCCGGCTGCGTGCGGCCCGCCACGGTTCCGTCCGGCTGCGTACGGTCCGTCACGGCGCCGCCCGGCTGCGCGCCCGCGTTCCGAGGGTCACCTCGACCGGCGGCGGGCCTGCTTGACCTCGCGGTCGACCGCCCAGGCGTCGGCGACCGGTCCGAGGTGCCCGAGTTTGTCGGGGTTGATCACGCCCCGGACGGTCTGGATCCGGCCGTCGAGCACGTCGAGGACCATGACGTACAGGACCTTGCCGTCCCGGTCGCGGAAGACCGCCCCCGGCTGCCCGTTGAGCTCCTGCGTCGCACAGGTCACGCCGACGCCGAGCAGCAGCGGGAAGGACGTGCCGAGCAGGCGGGAGACGTTCTCCGCGCCCACGACCGTCCGGGCCAGCTGCGGGGCCTTGCCGCCGCCGTCCCCGACGAGTTGCACGTCGGCGGCGAGCAGCTGTTGCAGCCCCGCCACGTCGCCGCCCCGCAGCGCGTCGAAGAACCGGTTCGCCAGTTCCTGCCGCTCCAGGCGGTCCGCCGCGTACCTCGGCCGCCCGGCCTCCATGTGGCGCCGGGCCCGTACGAGGAGCTGGCGGCAGGCCGCCTCCGAGCGGCCCACCGCCTCGGCGACCTCGGCGAATCCGAAGCCGAACACCTCCCGCAGCAGGAAGACGGCCCGCTCCAGCGGACTGAGCCGCTCCAGCAGCAGCAGGGCCGCCATGGACACCGAGTCGGCCAGCTCCGCCGACCTCGCCGGATCCTGGTACGGGTCGTCGAGCAGCGGCTCGGGGAACCACGGGCCGACGTACTCCTCCCGCCGCACCCGTGCCGAACGCAGCACGTCGATGGAGAGCCGGGTGACCGTCGTCGACAGGAATGCCTTGGGCGACGTCGGGCGGGTCGCCGAGCCGTCGTAGCGCAGCCACGTCTCCTGCACCGCGTCCTCGGCCTCACTCACGCTGCCCAGGATCCGGTAGGCGATCGAGAACAGCAGGGGACGCAGTTCCTCGAACTCCTCGACCTTGCCCGTCATCCCGGCTCCCCGCTGCTCTGCTGGCAAATCAGCTTCTCCTTCGGGAGGTTGTCGACGTACTTCAGTGGTGGGCCTGGCCCGCGACGTACGCCCCGGCGGGCTGCCGCGTGATGATGTTCAGCCGGTTCGCGGTGTTCATGAAGGAGATCAGCAGCACCAGGGCGGTGAGCTGCTCCTGGTCGTAGTGCTTGGCGGCGAGCTCCCACGCCCCGTCGTCGACGCCGCCGTGCGCGTCGGCGACCCGGGTGCCCTGCTCCGCCAGTTCCAGCGCGGCGCGCTCGGCCTCGGTGAAGACGGTGGCCTCGCGCCACGCCGCCACCAGGTTCAGCCGCACCGGGGTCTCGCCCGCGACGGCGGCCTCCTTGGTGTGCATGTCGATGCACATGGCGCAGCCGTTGATCTGGCTCACGCGCAGCGAGACCAGTTCCTGGGTGGCGACCGGGAGCGCCGAGTGCCGGATCGCCTGGCCGGCCGCCATGAGGTGCTTGACGGCCTTGCCCGCGGTCGGGTCGGCGAGGAAGTTGAGTCGGGCTTCCATGGTGGGCTCCTTTTGTGGTGGCGAATCGGTTCCTCATCCCTTGGGACGAGGTGGGGCGGCTCCTTGTGACACGGCCGGGTGGGCGGGCGAAACGGCGGTGGGGCGGGGTCGTACGTGAGGGGCGGGGCGGGTTCGTACGTGGGGGGGCGGGGCGGCGTCGACCTCAGGGTGGGGCCGGCCGGGGGGTCGGCGAGGACCGGCCAGGGGATGGGCGACGGCCGGCCACGGGTGGACGGGGATCGGCCGGGGGTGGGGGTTATTTGTGGGGCGGGCGGAGGCGGGTGAATGCCTTGGTGAGGGCGCTCAGGGGGGAGTCCGGCTTTGCCTGGGAGAGCGCGGGCAGGCCCGGGGGCGCGCCGTCGGACACCTCGGCCAACGCGGCGTGAGCCGCCTCCGCGGCCTCGCGGTAGAGGTCGCGGGACGTCGTCATGGCGTCGAGGGCTTCCGCGTACCGGACGACCATGGTCTGCGCGTGGGCCAGTTCCTCGTCCGGGGTGAGCAGGTGCCAGCCCAGCCGGAGCCGGGTCAGGGCCTGCTCGGCCTCGGTGGTCATCAGTTGCGGCAGGGCGGCGAACTCCTTGATCCTGTCGAGGAGTTCGGTCGGTACCGAGCCGTCCAGGAAGACGGTGCGTACGGTGAAGTCAGCCGCCTCGTACTCCGGTGCCCGCGGTTCGGCGGGCAGGACGACGGCGCCGCCGCGCGGCACCCGTACGTTCAGTTCCCGCTTCGCCGCGAAGTCGACGATCTGCGCCTGCTCGGGCGTGGCCCGGTGCTCGACGACCCGGTGACGCAGGCTCGGCGGCAGGAACGTGGAGACCGGCCGCTGCCCCAGCGCGTCCGGGGTCATCGCCTCGTGCACGACGACGTGGACGTACCAGCTCTGCCCGGCGCATTCGCGCAGCCGCTGGCGGAGTTCGTCGTCGTCCTTGGGCAGGTGGTTGACCGCGCGCAGGCGTACGCCGGGCACCGTGTCGTGGTCCCAGGCGACGCGCTCGGTGTCGGGCCAGAACACGGTGGCGGGCGAGGGCCACTCCGGGGCCCATGCCGCTTCCGCCTCGGCGGCGAGGATCCAGGTGACGCCCTCGCCGTCCTTGCAGCGGTGGTGCTCGGGGTCGTACGTGGTGAGCTGGGCGCGCACCGTGACTCCGTCGGCGGCGCGCCAGCGGGCCTCGAAGAGGCGACGGGCCGACGGGCCGGGGTCGGCGGATTCCTCGCGCGGGTGCAGGACGGTGGAACGAGCCGCCTCGACGGGGTCGAGATCCAGGAAGTCGTCGAGCACCCCGGCCGCCTTGAGGGCGATCAGGTTGCGGCGCACGTCCTGTTCGGGCTCGGGCCCGAGGTGGCGTCCGCGCCCCAGCCACGCGGTGTCGGGGACGGTGGTCGAGGGGGTGCTTTTCTTGGCCATGGAGTCGTTCTGTGAGGAGGCGAAGGCCCGACCAGTATGGTCCGTGGGCCGGTGAGGGAAAGCGGCACCCCCGCCACGGACGCGGGTCCGCGTGGAGGTCGGCCGGTGCGGCGCAGCGGATTCCGGAGGGGGAGGGAGAGGGATCGGACGTGGGGACTGCTGCGGTCAGGGCGGCGGGGCCTCGTCCGGGTGCAGTGCGTCGAGGATGAGCGTCAGACCGTAGTCGAATTCGTCCGCGTACGCGTAACCGGGCTTCAGGGCGTGCTCGGTGGCGAGTTCGGCGAGATGGGGGTGGGTGTCGGCGGGCAGGTCGCGCAGGATGGCGTCCGCGACCTCCGCCAGTTCCTCCGTGTCGCTGAACGGCAGGCTCGACTCCTGGAGCACGAAGCCGTACAGATAGCTGTCGATCAGTGAGACGGCGTGTGCGGTCATGGTGACGGAGAACCCGCCGGCGCGCAGCGCGCCGAGGACGGCGTCGTGGTGGCGCAGGGTCGCCGGCCCCGGCCGGGTACGGGAGTCCATCAGGCCGACGGCCCACGGGTGGCGGCGCAGTGCGGCGCGGGCGGACTCCGCGCGGTGGCGCATGGCGTGCTTCCAGTCGGTGTCGCGCGGCGGCAGGTCGATCTCGGCGAACACCGCGTCCACCATGCCGTCGAGGATGTCCTCCCGGCCCGCGACGTGGTGGTAGAGCGACATCGCCTCGACGCCCAGCAGGCGTGAGACGGCCCGCATGGTGAGCGCGCCGACGCCCTTCTCGTCGGCCACCGCCGTCGCCGCGCGGATCACCCGCTCCCGGGTGAGCGGAGTTCGGCCCCCGCCCGTGCGCCGCGTCCTGTCTCCGGTGTCGCTCAACTGTCCGTCCTTACCGTCCCGTTGACTGCCTTACAACATAAGGCTAGCTTGCCTTACACCATAAGGTGAGCTTTTCGGCGAAGGGACTGCGCCATGAACACGGAGCACACGGACCAAGCCCGGGGCCCCGACCGCATCAGGAAGGTGTGCGTCGTCGGGGCTTCGGGGAAGCTCGGGCAGTACATGGTCCGGCAGGCGCTGGAGCGCGGGTACGAGGTGGTCGGCGTGTGCCGCGAGGCCAGCGTGCCCAAACTGGCCGCGTTCGAGGGCCGGATGACCGTCGTGCCCGGCCCCACGAACGACCCGGAGGCGATCCGTCGGGCGGTCGCCGGGTGCGACGGGGTGCTGACGGTGCTGGCGCCGTGGGGCGTGCAGAGCTATGCGTCGGGCACCGCGCAGGCGGTCCTCGACCACGCGCGGCCGGGCGCACGCCTGGTCTTCTCCTGCGGCTGGCACATCACGCGCGACGGCAAGGACACGTACTCGCGGCTGTTCGTCCTGGGCGTGCGGATCGCGGCCTTCCTGGGCAGACTCGTCCGCGCGGTCGAGATCGACGACCAGGTGGAGGCGTGCCGACGCGTCTTCGCGAGCGGCACCCGGTGGACGGTGGTGCGCGGCAGTTCACTGGAGGAGGGCGAGAGCCAGGGGCTGCCCGTGTGGAGCCGTCGGGTCGGCGACCCGGTGCTGAAGAGCAATCTGACCCGGCGGGTCGACTTCGCCCTGTTCATGGTGGAGGCGCTGACCGACGACAGCCTCGTCCAGGAGGCCCCGGCGATCGTCGGCCGCCTCAGCCCGAGCGCCCTGGCCCACGCGGGCGTGGTGCGGGGCCACGCCCCGCAGCCCGAAGCGATGAGTTTCCGGCCCGAGGAAGGTCGACACTACGAACGGCCCTGAGACCGAGCGAAGGAGCAGCCGTGAACGACGACGACGTCTGGGCGATGGTGCACGCGGAGCGGGCGGCGCTGATCGAGGACCTCGCGAAGCTCGACGACGAGCAGTGGCGCACGCCGTCGCTCTGTGCCGGGTGGACCGTGCACGACGTGGCGGCCCACCTGGTCGACACCGCCCGTACGACGCGTCTGGGTTTCGTGGCGGCGATGGTCCGGGCCCGGTTCGACTTCGACCGGCAGAACGCGCGCGGGGTGGCGCGCGAACGGGCCGGCTCGCCGCAGGAGACGTGGGAGCGGCTGCGCGAGGTGGCGACGCGGACGTCGACGCCGCCCGCTCCCCTGGACACCCGGCTCGTCGAGGAGGTCGTCCACGGCGAGGACATCCGGAGACCACTGGGCCTCACCCGCGCCTACCCGGTGGAAGCCGTCGTACGGGCACTGCGCCTCCAGGCACGTACCCCGGCGACCTTCGGCGGGGCGAAGGAACGGGTGGCCGGGCTCCGTCTGGTGGCCACGGACACCGATCTGACACTCGGGGAGGCCGGTCCGCCGAAGGGGGAATCCGCGGACGGCTCCGAAGTGCGCGGGAGCGCGCTCGCCCTCCTGCTCGCCGTCTGCGGACGCCCGGTACCGCCGGACGCGCTCTCGGGACCGGGCGCCGGCGCGCTGACGTGAGAAGCCGGATACGGCCCGACCGGTACGGGCCCCTCACCTGCTCACTCCGCATCCGGCGGGCGGCGAGCAGGTGCGGGTGCTTGCACCCCGCGCCCGGCGGGCAGCGAGCGAGTACGGACCCCTCACCCCGCGTCCGGCGGGTAGCGGGCGGCCAGGGTCCGCACCGTCGCGGTGAGGCGGGCGCGCAGGGCGGGCGGGGCGAGCACCTCGACGTCGGCCCCCAGACCCAGGAAGACGCCGTGCGCGTGGTCGAGTGACTCGATGGGAACGGTGCCGCGGATCCAGCCGTCGGGGCCGGGCACTCCGTTGACGGCGAGGGCACGGGCCGCGGCCGGAGTGAGGCGGGGGACGGCGCGCGGGTGGAGGCGCACCTCGGCCTCCTCCTGGTGCAGACGCGCGTGGAAGTCCGTCTGGTGGCGGCGCCAGTACGCGGGCAGGTCGAACCCGTCCGGGACAGTGAACTCCTCGGCACCGAGGGCGAGTTCGAGGATCTGATCGACGCGGTAGGTGCGGAGGTGGGAACTCGGGGCGGGGCCGGAACTCGCGGAGGGGCCGGGGCCCGGGGTGGGGCCGGAACTCGCGGAGGGGCCGGGGCCCGGGGAGGGGTCGGGCGATGTGCGCGGGGAGGGGCCAGAACTCGGCGAGGGGGTGGGGCTCGGAGAGGGGTCGGAGCTTTGCGTGCGGTCGGGGGATGTGCGCGGGTCGGGGCTCGGGTCCGAGGACGCGACGACGTACCAGCGCCCCGCTTTGAGGACCAGTCCGTACGGTTCGAGGCGTCGCCCGACCTCGGTGGGTTCCTTCCAGCGCCGGTAGCGGACGTGCAGGACGCGCCTGTGCCAGACCGCCTCGGCGACCTGCGGGAGGTACGGGACCTCGTCGTCGGGGGCGTACCAACCCGGAGCGTCCAGATGGAAACGGGCGCTCAACCGGTCGGCCTGGTCCCGGAGTTCGGCCGGGAGAGCGGTACGGAGCTTGAGCTGCGCGGCGGCGAGGGCCGGGCCGAGGCCGAGTTCGGCGGCGGGTCCGGGCAGCCCGGAGAGGAACAGCGCTTCGGCCTCGTCGGCGTTGAGACCGGTGAGGCGGGTGCGGTAGCCGTCGTGGAGGCGATAGCCGCCGCCGTGCCCGGCGTCCGCGTACAGGGGGACGCCCGCCGCGAGCAGGGCGTCGACGTCGCGGTAGACGGTGCGCACGGAGACGTCGAGTTCGACGGCGAGATCGGCGGCGGTCGCACGGCCCCGGTTCTGGAGGAGCAGCAGGATCGACAGGAGACGGCTGGATTTCACTGACAGAGGGTGTCAGTGAAGCGGGTCTACGGTCCAGCCATGACCTCGCCCGAGAAGCTCCTCCTGGAGCACACCGATCTCCCTGAGCACACCGCTGACACCGCTGACACCACACACACCGATCACACCAGAAGCACCGAGCGCTTGAGAAGCACTGAACGCACCGGAAGCACCGAGCCCGCCGAACAGGCCGCGAACTCCGCAGACGCCGCGAACACCGCAGACGCCTCGAACGCCGCAGACGCCGGGAACACCGACGCCTCCCCCACCGGAGCCGCCTTCGCCGAGAAGCTGATCTGGACCCGCCCGGTGATCGAGGTCGCCGGGCGGCACGTCAAGCGCTATCTCGTCGCCGCCGACCGGGCCGCGCTCACGCCCGCCGTCGAGGAGGCCGCGTACGCGATCCTCCCGGAGCTGCTGCCCGAGCCCGACGGGACGCCGCCCGCCACCTTCGTGGTCCTGCACAAGGGCGGCGACAGCGGCGCGTACCTCAACGCGTACAGCTGGACGTGGGACAACGCCCTGTACTTCGGCGGCGCGGCGGCGGGCCAGCCCGCGCTCGGCTGCCCGGACCAGGACCCGACGCACTTCGTCGTCCTGGACCGTTCACTGATCGGCTGCGTGTGGGAACTGCCGCCGCTGCTGCACGAACGGGACGCCTGGGTACGGCACATGCTCGCCCCGCACCCCCCGGCCCCCGCCGACCTGCCCGCCCGCCTCGACGCGTACCTCGTCGACGTGATGCCCGGCCGCACCACCGGGGACCGACTGTGAACGGCTCCGCGGCCACGGGCACGGGCGACTTCGACTTCTTCGTCGGTACCTGGGACGTCGCCAACCGCCGTCGTACGGACTTCCTCGACGCGTCGAGCGAGTGGGAGGAGTTCCCGGGCGTCACCCACGGGTCCCGGCACTTCGACGGCAGCGCGCACTTCGACGAGATCGACTTCCCGACGAAGGGCTCCACCGGTCTCACGCTGCGACTGTACGACCCGGGGCTCGCCCGGTGGTCGCTGTACTGGGCGAGCAAGCGCACGGGGACGCTGTTCCCGCCCGTGACCGGTGCGTTCCGGGACGGCCGGGGCGAGTTCCACGGCGACGACACCTACGAAGGGACGCCGGTCCTGGTGCGTTTCGTGTGGTCGGGGATCACGGGGGACGCCGCACGGTGGGAGCAGGCGTTCTCCGTGGACGGCGGCACGAGCTGGCTGACGAACTGGGTGATGGAGTTCGAGCGGCGGAGGGGGTGAGGCGGCGGCCCGGGGCACGAGGCCGGCCGCAACGGCGGGGGTGAGCCGGGCCGGGGCAGGCGGGCGACCGTACGGGATGCCGTGGCGGTGACCCGTTGCCGTCCGCTCAACCGAGGTCGACCGTCACGTGCGGGGCCAGCGCGCGCAGGAAGTCCACCGCGTCGAACATCTCCCCGGCGGAGGCGACGCCCGTCGTACGGGTGCGGCCGGACAGGACGCGTTCGACGGCCTCCGCCACCAGCGGTGCGGTGACCGCGTAGATGTCCCGGCCCCGGGCGGTGGCGCGGCGTTCGGCGCCGCCCGCGCGGACCAGGACGTCGACGAGGAAGGTCTGGTCGGAACGGCCGAGCGCGTCGACGGGCTCCGGGCCGGGGGTGGCCTCGTCGGCCAGGTCGCGGGCGGCCTCGACGGACATGTGGGTGCGGACCTCGGGTATGTCCAGGTGGCTGGGGACGGTGACGACGTCGGCCATGGTGAAGTCGGCGACGACCCTGCGCCGTCCCGTGGGCGGTGGGAAGTCCCAGTCCTGCTCGGCGAGTTGCTCGTCGTGGTGGCGCAGGACGCCTCCGGTGTACCGCAGTCGGCGGCCCGCGCGGCGCCGGTGGGAGACCTGTCCCGCCGTGCGGGTGCCGGGCGTCGGACGCCAGCCGCTGAGCCCGTAGGCGACCTGCGCCTCGTCCGCCGCGGGCCACTCGCCCATCGCCGCGGTCACCAGCAGGTCGCCGAGGCCGCCGTAGAACGCCATGGCGGGCACCACCGGCACCCCCGCGGCACGGGCCGCTTCCGCGTGGTCGTCGAACATCGCGGCGTTCGCCTCGATCTCCGCGGCGACGTCGAGGTACGGGATCCCCGCACGCAACGCCGCCTCGACGACGGGACCCGCCGTCACCGCGAACGGTCCGGCGCAGTTGACGACGGCCGCGGCACCGGCGAGGGCACGGTCCAGCGAGCCGGGGTCGTCGACCGCGGCAGGGCGTACGGCCTCTTCCCCGCCGTGCTCGGCCGCCAGTTCCTCCAGCGGGGCCGCGCTGCGACCCGAGACGACGGTGGCGATGCCGCGTCTGCGCAGCTCGGCGACGACGAAGCGGCCGGTGTGCCCGGTGGCGCCGTAGACGACGACGGTGGCTGACGTACTCATGGTCGATCCCCGTTCCCGGTGTGGTGAGGGCTTCAGTCTGGGCGCGTGCGGGCCGCCGGGCGAGGGTCCGGAACGACGCCGTGCGTACACTTTCGGACATGCGTTCCGTCGCGTTGCTGACCGCCGGTCGGGTGCTGCACTTCGAGCTGGGGGTGGCGTACGAGATCTTCGGCAACCCGCCCCGCGGGGCGGGCGGTGTCGCGGAGGGCGACTGGTACGACGTGACGCTGTGCGGTCCCGGGCCCGTGGGGGTCGGCCCGTTCACCGTCGAGCCCCGGCACGGGCTGGAGCACGCCCTCGGCGCGGACCTGGTGATCGTGCCGGCCTGCGCGGACGTGGACGAGCCGCCCCCGGCCGAGCTGGTGGAGACCGTACGGGCGGCGCACGCGGCGGGGGCCCGGGTGGCGTCCCTGTGCACGGGGGCGTTCGTTCTGGGGGCGGCGGGTCTGCTGGACGGGCGGCGGGCCACCACCCACTGGGCGCACGCGGCGGAGCTGGCCGCCCGGCATCCGCTGGCCGTCGTCGACGCGGACGTGCTGTACACGGACAACGGCAGCGTCCTCACCGCCGCGGGCAAGGCCGCCGCCGTGGACCTCTGCCTGCACCTCGTCCACCACGACCACGGTGCCGCCGTCGCCAACTCGGTGGCCCGCCGTCTCGTCATGCCGCCGCACCGGCCGGGCGGGCAGGCCCAGTTCGCCGCCACGCCCGTGCAGATCACGGCGGGCGACGACGCGCTCGTCCATCTGCTCGCCTGGGCCAGGCAGCGGCTGGACCAGCCGCTGACGGTGGACGACCTGGCCCGGCAGGCGAACGTCGGCCCACGCCAACTCGGCCGCCGGTTCCGGTCGGTGACCGGGCAGCCGCCGCTGCAATGGCTCCTGGCCCAGCGTGTGCACCGGGCCCAGGAGCTGCTGGAAGCCACCGACATGAGCGTCGAGGCGGTCGCCGTCGCGACGGGCATGGGCACCGCGACGACGCTGCGCCGTCAGTTCAAGCGCGTCGTGGGCGTGCCGCCGGACAGCTACCGGCGGGCGTTCCGCAGCGGGAGTCCGGGCCGAACGGGACCGGCCCGGGGAGCGGGCGTGGTCTCTCCCCGGTGACGGCGCGGAGGGCCGCCCTCCTTCGGAGGAGCCGGGTCGGACCCGCCTCGGTCAGAGGTGCCCGTCGAGGAAGTCCCTGAACTGCGTACGGTCCATGGGCCCGGTCTCCGCCGTCGCCGTGCCGTCGCTCCCGATCAGTACGAAGGCGGGGGCGCCCGTCACGCCGTACCGCTTCGTCGGCTCCGGGCAGCGGCTGATGTCCGCCTTGACGCAGGTCAGCCGCCCCTCGTACGCGCGGGCCATCTCCCCGACGACGGTGTCCATCTCCTTGCACGCCTGGACCGCCTTGGGCCAGGTGCCGGAGAAGTACGCGAGGACCGGGCCGTTCGCCCTCGCGAGGATGAAGTCGAACTCGGCGCTCTCCATCGGCTGATGGACCCTGCTGCCCGCCACGGGTGCTCCTTCCGGAACGCGATAGGTGATGACCTGCGGTGATGCTCGCCGGTCCGGTCCCCATCATGCCCCGTGCGACGGCACGGGCGCTCCCGCGCTCCCCTCCCCCGGGCGGGAGACCCGGCCGGGAGAGAGGAGCGGCACGCTCACGCCCCGACGTACTCCGCCAGGTGCTCCCCGGTGAGGGTGGAGCGGGCGGCGACGAGGTCGGCGGGGGTGCCCTCGAAGACGATCTCGCCGCCGTCGTGGCCGGCCCCCGGACCGAGGTCGATGATCCAGTCGGCGTGCGCCATCACGGCCTGGTGGTGTTCGACGACGATGACCGACTTGCCGGAGTCGACGAGCCGGTCGAGCAGGCCGAGCAGTTGCTCGACGTCGGCGAGGTGGAGGCCGGTGGTCGGCTCGTCCAGGACGTACACGCCGCCCTTGTTGCCCATGTGGGTGGCGAGCTTGAGCCGCTGGCGTTCACCGCCGGACAGGGTGGTCAGGGGCTGGCCGAGGCTGAGGTAGCCGAGGCCGACGTCGGCGAGGCGGGCGAGGATGCGGTGCGCGGCCGGCAGGTGCGCGTCGCCGGAGCCCTGGCCGAAGAACTCCTCGGCCTCCGCCACCGACATCGCCAGTACCTCGCTGATGTCCCGGCCGCCGAAGCGGTACTCCAGTACGGACGCTTCGAACCGCTTGCCCTCGCACTCCTCGCAGGGGGTGGCGACCCCGGCCATCATCGCCAGGTCGGTGTAGATGACGCCCGCGCCGTTGCAGACGGGGCAGGCACCCTCGGAGTTGGCGCTGAACAGGGCCGGCTTCACTCCGTTGGCCTTGGCGAAGGCCTTGCGGATCGGTTCGAGGAGGCCGGTGTACGTCGCCGGGTTGCTGCGCCGTGAGCCCCGGATGGGCGTCTGGTCGACCGACACGACGCCCGCGGAGGCGGGGATCGACCCGTGCACGAGCGAGCTCTTGCCGGATCCGGCGACCCCGGTGACGACGGTCAGCACGCCGAGCGGGATGTCCACGTCGACGGCCCGCAGGTTGTGCTTGTCCGCGCCGCGGATCTCCAGGACTCCGTTGGGCCGGCGCACCGACTCCTTGACCGCGGCCCGGTCGTCGAAGTGGCGGCCGGTGACGGTGCCGCTGGTGCGCAGCCCCTCGACGGTGCCCTCGAAGCAGATCGTGCCGCCGCCCGAGCCCGCGGCGGGGCCGAGGTCGACGACGTGGTCGGCGACGCGGATCGTCTCGGGCTTGTGCTCGACGACGAGGACCGTGTTGCCCTTGTCGCGCAGCCGCAGGAGGAGGTCGTTCATCCGGCTGATGTCGTGCGGGTGCAGGCCGATCGTCGGCTCGTCGAAGACGTACGTGACGTCGGTGAGCGGGGAGCCGAGGTGACGGATCATCTTGACGCGCTGCGCCTCGCCGCCGGAGAGGGTGCCCGCGGGACGGTCGAGCGCGAGGTAGCCGAGGCCGATCTCCACGAACGAGTCGAGGGTCTGCTGGAGCGCGGCGAGGAGCGGGGCCACGGAGGGCTCCGTCAGCTTCCGTACCCACTCCGCCAGGTCCCTGATCTCCATGGCGCAGGCGTCCGCGATGCTGATCCCGTCGATCTTGGAGGACCTGGCCGCCTCGCTCAGCCGGGTGCCGTCGCACTCCGGGCAGCGGGTGAAGGTGACCGCCCGGTCCACGAACTCGCGGATGTGCGGCTGCATCGCTTCCCGGTCCTTGGACAGGAACGACTTCTGGATCTTGGGGATGAGTCCCTCGAAGGTGAGGTTCACCCCGTCGACCTTGACCTTGGTCGGTTCCTGGTGGAGGAAGGCCTGCATCTCCTTCTTGGTGAACTTCGCGATCGGCTTGTTCGGGTCGAGGAGGCCGGACTCGGCGTACACCCGTACCGTCCAGAAGCTGTCGGACTTCCAGCCCGGGATGGTGAAGGCACCCTCCGCGAGGGACTTGGAGTCGTCGTACAGCTGGGTGAGGTCGATGTCGGAGACCGAGCCCCGGCCCTCGCAGCGCACGCACATCCCGCCGGTACGGGTGAAGGAGACCTTCTCGGTCTTCGTCTTGTCCGCACCGCGCTCGACCCGGAACCCGCCGCTCGCGCTGACCGACGCGACGTTGAAGGAGAACGCGCCGGGCGAGCCGATGTGCGGGGTGCCGAGCCGGCTGAAGAGGATGCGCAGCATGGCGTTGGCGTCGGTGGCCGTGCCGACGGTGGAGCGGGGGTCGGAGCCCATCCGCTGCTGGTCGACGATGATCGCGGTCGTCAGCCCTTCGAGGACGTCGACGTCGGGGCGGGCCAGGGTCGGCATGAAGCCCTGGACGAAGCTGCTGTACGTCTCGTTGATCAGCCGCTGCGACTCGGCGGCGACCGTGCCGAACACGAGGGAGCTCTTGCCCGACCCCGAGACGCCGGTGAACACGGTCAGCTGTCGCTTGGGGATGTCGACGCTGATGTCCTTGAGGTTGTTGACGCGTGCGCCCTGGACGCGAATGAGATCGCGCGCCCCGGCCCGGCCGGCCGCCGGCGACGCCCCCGCTGCCGCCGGTGTCTTGGCCGCCGTCCTACGGGCAGGGGCTTTGGCCGCCGTCTTACCGACAGCTGCCTCGGCCGCTTTCTTGACCGTGCTCATCGTGTCTCCAAGTGTTCACCGGGGCCGCCTCGCACGGCCTCCCCCAATATCGCCCGGATCACCCGCACGAGCAGGCAGAACGTTCGATTCCGCTCCGCCGGTGCGCCCGTGAAGTCCGTGAAGTCCGTGTCACCCCACGCTACGGGCGCGGCAGCGGGTTCCGCTTCTCCGTTCCTGACGATCTCTGCGGGCCGGTCAGCTACGGGCCGCACGCCCGCAGGCGTACGGCCCGTGAGGTCCGTGCAGGCGTGCGGCCGTGCGGCGTCAGACCGTGAGGGACTCGCGTTCCTGTCGGCCGGGGCCCGTCGGCTCGTCCAGGCTCGCGCCCTCGATGTCCAGGTCCGGCAGGGCTCGCTGGAGCGGGCGCGGCAGCCACCAGGCGGCGCGGCCCAGGAGGCTCATCACCGCCGGGACGAGGGTCATACGGACGACGAACGCGTCGATGACGACTCCCACCGCCAGCGCGAATCCGATGGACTTGATGATCGGGTCGTCGAGGAGGACGAACCCTCCGAAGACCGCCGTCATGATGAGCGCGGCTGCGGTCACCACGCGGGCGTTGTGGCCGACGCCGTTGACCACGGCACGCCGGGCCGGCATGCCGTGCACGAAGTCCTCGCGCATCCGCGAGACGAGGAAGACCTCGTAGTCCATGGCCAGGCCGAAGAGAATGCCGATGAGGAGGATCGGCAGGAAGCTGACCAGCGGCCCCGGTGTGTCGATGCCGACGAGGTGGGCGAGGTGGCCCTGCTGGAAGATGGCGACGGTGATGCCGAAGGTCGCACCGACGGTGAGCAGGAACCCGAGCGCCGCCTTGAGCGGTACGAGGACCGAGCGGAACACCAGCATGAGCAGGAGCACGGACAGACCGACGACGAGCCCCAGGTACACGGGCATGGCGTCGGCCAGCTTCTCCGACACGTCGATGCCGAGCGCGGTGGCGCCGGTGAGCGCGATGTCGGCACCGGAGACGCTGTCGACCTTGGCCCTGATGTCGTGGACCGCCTGTTCGGTGGCCTCGGCCGTCGGCCCTTCCTTCGGGATGACCGCGAGGAGGGCGGTGGTGCCCTGCTTGTTGAACTGCGGCGGGGCGACGGCGAAGACGCCCTCGGTGTCCTTGATGAGGACGGTCGCCTCGTTCGTGGCGGCCTTGGTCCGCGCCGGGTCGCCGGCGCTCACGACGGCGAGCAGGCGTCCGTTGAAGCCGGGGCCGAACCCCTCGCTGGTCAGGTCGTACGCCTTGCGGGCGGAGGAGCCGACGGCGGCGGTGCCCGCGTCGGGGAGAGCGAGCCGCATGTCCTGGGCGGGCAGGGCGAGCGCGCCGAGCCCTACGATGCCGGCGATCAGCAGCGGGATGCGCAGCTTGGCGACCAGTCGGCCCCAGCGGAACCCGAACGCCTCCTTGGCCTTCTTCGTATCGGCACCAGCACCGGCGTCCGCCGTCGCCTCCGCGGCGGCGAGCGCGGTCACGCTCTTGCGCTGGGCGCGCGGCAGGACGCGGTGGCCGGCGAAGCCGAGCGCGGCGGGCAGCAGGGTGAGTGCGACGAGGACGGCGAGCACCACGGTGCCCGCGGCGGCCAGGCCCATCACGCTCAGGAACGGGATGCCGACGACGGAGAGGCCGACCAGCGCGATGACCACCGTCGCCCCGGCGAAGACGACCGCGGAGCCCGCGGTTCCGGTGGCACGGCCGACGGCCTCCTCGCCCTCCAGGCCCTCGGCGAGGTACTGCCGGTAGCGGGAGGTGATGAAGAGGGAGTAGTCGATGCCGACGGCCAGGCCCAGCATCAGGGCCAGGACGGGCGCGGTGCTGGTCAGTTCCACGGTGCCGCTGAGCGCGAACAGACCGGCCATTCCGGCGCCCACGCCGATCAGCGCGTTCAGCAGGGTCATGCCGGCGGCGACGAGGGAACCGAAGGTGATGACGAGGACGACCGCGGCGACCGCGACGCCGAGGGCCTCGGTGGAGCCCACCTCGACCTTCGCCGTCATCACTTCGCCGCCGTGCTCGACGGTCAGACCCTCGGCGGAGTCCCCGGCCTTCTCGAAGGCGGCCCGTTCGTCGTCGGTGACGTCCTCGGCCCCCTTGGCGAACTGCACCTGGACGAGGGCGTAACGGCCGTCCGGCGAGAGTGCCTTGGCCTGGAAGGGGTCGACCGCGCCGACGACACCGGGAACGTCGGCGGCCTCGCGCACGAGCGGCGCGACGCGGTCCGGCGTCAGCTTCTTGCCCTCGGGCGCGGCGATCACGATGGTGCCGGTCGTGCCACTGGCCTGCGGGAATTCCTCCTTGAGCGCGGTCAGGGCCCGCTGGGACTCCGTGCCGGGCATGGTGAACTTGTCGGTGGTGGGGCCGCTGAACAAGGCGGCGGCCGCGCCGAGCATCGCGAGCAGGAGCAGCCAGCCGGCGGCTATGCGCCCGCGACGGCGGAAGGAGAACCGGCCGAGCCGGTAGAGCAGGGATGCCATGCGGAGGTGTGTCTCCTCGGTCGGTACGGGGGCTTCGGGGCTTCGGGGCTTCGAGGGCGTCGTACGAAACTGCCCGAGCGGCGCGGTAGGGGGACTGCCCGTGTGCGCCGGTACGGGACTGCCCGGGCGGCGGTACGGGACTGCCCGGGCGCCGCTGCCGGGGCTTGACCCGGCCCGGGGCGTACGGGCGACCTGGTGAGGGCCGCTCGCGCCGAGCAACCTGAAGGCCGGGGCCGGAGTCGGGGCCGGGGTCGGGGGTCTTGGTCGGAGGTCCGGGTGGGGGGTCTAGGCCCGGAGATCCTGGCCGGGGGGCTAACCCCGTGGTTCGTCCGGTCGGTGGCCGAGGGTGCGCAGGGCGCCCGCGATCAGCTCGTCGCGCAGGACGTCGTCCGGGATGTCCATCTCGCCGGCACAGGTGACGAAGACCGCGCCGAGCACCATGTTGGCGCTGACGATCCGTCCCGCGTCCCGCGAACGGCCGCTCATCGTGTCCACGAGTCGTTCCGCCATGGCCGGGATGTCGCCCAGTGCCGGGTTGCAGACCATGACGGGGGTGTCCTCGAAGAGGATCTTCACCTCGCGTCTGTAGCGCAGGGCCAGCTCCACGTAACCGACGACCGCCGCCTCCACCTGCTGGTCCTGCGGCAGGCCGGTCACGTGCGCGTCGAGCGCGGCGAGCTCCTCGCGCGCGGGCGTGAGGAGCTCGGTGAGGATGGCTTCCTTGGTGCTGAAGTGGTAGATCAACGACGCCTTCGAGCATCCGGCGTCGGCCGCGATGTCGTGCAGTGAGGTGCCGTTGAAGCCGCCGGCGGCGAAGAGCCGGAGGGCGGATTCGAGGATGTGCCCGCGCATCGCGGATGCAGGTCGTGCCATGCCCACACCGTAACTGTCCGATCGGACAGAACTGACCGATCGGACAGGGAAGCATGTGTGAGCTGTGCCACGGCGGTGACGGGCGGGGGCGAGTGAGCGGTGCCGCCGAGGCGTGACGGCCGGGACTCGCTTACGGACGGTGCCCCGTTTCCGGCCGGTGCCCGCTCAGCGCTCAGCGCTCCTCCCGGCCCTCCTCCGCGCTCGGCGGCCGGACGACGACGACTCCGCTGGAGAGGTCTATCGGGCCCCGGCCGGGGTCGGAGTCGCCCGTCTGCTCCAGGGTGAGTTCCAGCCGACGCCGCTCCTCCTCGGTGTGCCGGCGGCCGGGGGCGAAGAGTTGGTCGAAGGTGCCGAACATGGTCGCTCCTCGTGATCGCGGACGTGGTGTGCCTGGGGCGGTGTTCCGCAGTGCGCGTGCAGGGGTCGGGCACGCCGGGCCCGGGGGCTGTCAGGGGTTCGTGCCGGGGTGGGGGTAGGCGTCGAGCCAGCGCTTCGCGGCCGCCCGCTGGTACAGGTCGTCACCCGTGGCCGCGGCGGTTGCGCGGGCGCGCAGCACCGGCACGCGGTGGGGGTGGCGCACGGCTGCGGCACCGATCTCCGACTCCCAGGTGTCACCGCGCACGACTACCTCTCCGCCGAGGGACTGCATGACGAAGCCGGGCAGAAGGTACCCGGCTCCGAGCACCCCTGCCGCTCCCGTCCCCATGACGTCCCAGGTGTCGGCGAGAGACACCACCGCCCACCGCCGTGCACGCGGCCAGGTCTGCTCGTCGAGGTCGACGGCCACCAGGAAGCGCCCGTCCGTCCCACCGAACAGCCCCAGGTCGCGGCCGAGTTCGTACCACTGCGCGTTGGCCTTCTCACGGACCTGCGGATCGCTGGACTCGACGCTGACGAACCGGGCTCCGTCCGCGGGCGCGACGCAGTTGGCGAAGCCGGCCACGGTCGCCGGGACGAGCGGGGCCGCGTCGTCCGCCATGCCGTGGAAGTTCAGCCCCGCCGTGGCGAGGGGAACGGCGAAGGCGAGCAGGCCCCTACCTCCTCCAGCTTTCCCCGGCCCGTCCAGGTGCGGCTCGGGCGTCCCGTTCTCAGTCATCGTGTACACATCCAGAAGCTCGGACTTGGGTTCGGTCATAGTGTGCCCGTCTCACCCCTGCGGGGAACGAACACTACTGCGGGCCCGGTGCCGGACAGGAACGTCCGGCACCGGGCCCGCCTCATGCGTCGGTCAGGGGCGTTGGCGGCCCCTGTTCGCCCACGGATAGACGTTGATCGATCCGTAGTTGTGGGCCCAGCGACCGGCGACCTTCTTCAGCCCCGCGTACGCGAACTGTCCTGCCGCGTTCACGATCACCCGGTGCTGGTTGCCGCTGCCGTCGTCGTACACCCGGCCGCGCACGAAGTTGCGGCCGGCCCGTGTGCCCTCCCGGTTCATGAAGACATCGGGCACCAGGTTGGGGGCCTTGCCCGTCATGCGCTGCGGGTAGTTCGGGTCGTTCATCAGCGCGTTGACCAGCGAGTGAACCTCGGGCGGGGTGTTGTAGAACGCCTGGTTCTCCTTCCGGCGCTTGTCCATCGGACTGCCGGGCGCGTCGTTGTACTGCTCGTCCGGAGTCCACGTGCTGGGCTCGCAGTTGTGCACGAGGAGCGAGGACGTTCCGGCGACCACGTAGTAGGTGTGGACGTCGGTGACGGTCAGGTTGTGGACGACGGCCTGCTCGGTCCAGGCGTCGACCTGACTGATCTGCACCCAGTCGCCCGTGAGCGTCTGGAGCCACTGGCCGGAGCGCAGCTTCCCGGCGTCCACCCACAGGCCCAGCGACGGCACCCAGAACGGGTGGCCCTCGGTTGCGGTGACCTTGGCGGTCTTGCCCGCGAGGTCTCCGTGCGCGGTGAGCGAGACCTCGACGAGCTGCTTGAGTCCCTTGCCCACGATGGTCGCAGCGGCTGTCTGGACCGTGGTCCGGCCCGTCGCCGGGTCGGTGGCGAGGATCTTCTCGCCGGGCTTCACCCTCTCGATCGGCTTCTTGCTGCCGTTCGCCATCACGACGAGCGTGCCGGGCAGGAAGCTGTTGCCGTTGACCCGGCACTCGACCTGCTGCTGCACGGCATCCGATGCCTGCTCCTTGGCCTCCGACTTGGCCTCTTCGGCTGCTCTACGGGCAGGCTTCTTGGCCTGTGAAGGCTTCGTCCGGGGCTTCGGCTGGGCCCGCGGCTTGGGCCGCGGCTTCGGCCGGGCCGCCGCACGGCGCGCCGCGGCCCTCTTGGCCGCCGCTCGCTTCGCCGCCGCGCGTTGCGCCTTGGCACGGGCCTGGGCCGCGGCGCGCCTGGCCGCCGCACGCTTCGCGGCGGCACGCTGCGCCGCACGCTTGGCTGCCGCACGCTTGGCGGCGGCGGCCTTCTTGGCGGCCTCACGGCGCGCTTTGGCTGCCGCGCGCTTGGCGGCCTCCAGGGCGCGCTTGCGCGCCTCTGCCGCCAGTCGGCGGGCCAGCGCCTGGGCCGCCTTACGAGCTGCGATCTGCGCCGCACGGCGCGCTGCCGCACGTATCGCCGCCTGGACGGCGATACGGACCGCTATGCCCACCAGGATGGGGAAGAACTCGCCCGTGGGGTCGGAGTACGTCGCGGGCGCGTTGTTGCTGTAGGAGTACGGGTTGAGCGTGGCGGCCTGCCCGTAGTCGACCTTCGGGTCGACGGTGATGAACCGTCCGGTCACGGGGTCGTAGTCACGCGCACCGAGCCGGGTGAGACCGGTGTCCTTGTCCACGACGCCGCCGACGAAGCCGCGCTGCCCCGGCCAGGTGGTGGGCTGAGCGCCGCGCTCTTCGCCGAAGGGCATCATCTTGCGCCGGGTGACCCGCATCCCGCCGTCAGCCAGGTCGATGACGGTGTTGCTGGAACCGTGGTGGTCGGCCAGCATGAGCTGCCGGACACCGCCGGTGCCGCGCACGGACACCGCGCCGTCCGGGTGGGCGTAGAACCGTTCGGCCCTCCGGGTCTGGTCGGGGTTGACCGTCAGCTCCGCCTCACCGAGGTAGAGCGTCCTGCTCCCGTCGGATCCCGTACGGATGAGCCGCTCGCCATCGGTGTCGTACAGGTATCCAGTGGTCTTGGTGCCACCGCCGGAGACGGCTTCGGAGACCTTGCGCAGCTGCCCCTCGACGTCGTACTCAAGGGTCTGGGTCGTGCCGTTGTGCTGGCGCTTGGTGGTATTGCCGGCCTTGTCGTACGCGAAGGTGTTGAGTTGCTGCCCCTCGGGTCCGCTCGACTTCATTTCGGCGAGCGCGTTGGGGCCGCCCACTCCGGCCTTGCCGTAGGTGTAGGTGCGGGTGACGTCCTTGGTGGCGTCGCCGCCGGTGTGGTGCTCGACCTTCTTGGTGCGGTTTCCGGCCGCGTCGAACTCGAAGCTCTGCCAGTACGCGTCGGGGCCGCCCACGTTGTCCTTGGTGGGCGCCTTCTCGCACTCGGTCTTCGCCGACCACGCGGAACTCATCTGACGCAACTTGTCGTAGACGAAGCACTGCGTGTCGACCGCACCGTCGCCGGGCACGGCCGCGCCCGGCGCGTCCTTGATCCGCGTGACGTTGCCGGCCTCGTCGTAGCTGTACTGGGTGTCGCTGATCCTGCCGGGGTTGACCGACCGGTCGAAGATCGTCTGGTGGAGACGGCGGGTGAACTCGTCGTAGGCGTAGGAGCCGTAGACCTTGCGGCCCGCAGGGCCGGCCTCGGTGCGCAGGATCTCACCGAACGCCGAGTACTGGACGTTGTTGAGGTAGGGCGCCTCACCACTGATGGAGATGGGCAGGTCGTCGGAGTCGTACCGGAAGACGATGCGCTCCGAGACGAGTCCGCCGAGTCCCGGGGTCTGCACGTACGCGAGATTTCCCGTAGGCGTGTAGGTGTAGTTGTACGCGTAGGTTCCCGCCAGACCGGTCTGTTCGGCCGGGATGACCGTCTTGGACGACTTGACCCGGTAGGCGCCGTCGTAAGCAGTCACCTCCTCGCGGTACTCCAGACCGCTGTCGTAACGGATCGAGGCGGTCGGCAGGCCCTTGGCGAGGGTGTCGTACGTCCACTCCATCCGCTTGGGGCCGGTGGCGCTGCCCTCACGGAGCGAGGTGGGCCGTCCGGCGAGGTCGTAGGTGGTGATCAGGGTGTTGCCGTGCGGGTCCACAGTGCCCACGACGTTGTCGAGCTTGTCGTAGACCAACGACGTCCGGCCGCCGTCCGGGTCGGTACTGGCGATCTTCCGGCCGCGCTTGTCGTACTCGAAGGAGGTGACGGCACCGCCGGGTGCGGTGACCTTCACGAGCTGGTCGTTGTCGTCGTACTCGTAGGTCGTGTCACGCCAGGCGGTGCGGGCGTCGTTCGTGTACTCCCGCAGCTTGACGGGGCGGCCGTCGGCGTCCTCGAAGGTCGAGGTGACGACGTCGCCCTTGGGCGGGACCGTGGTCGAGACGTCGCCGTCGCGCTCCGTGGTGGTGCGCAGCTTCTCTACGCCGCGGTGGTAGGTGATCTCCCCGGAGGGCTGCCCCATGCCGTTGAACGTGGTCCGGCTCTGCGCGGGGACCTCGTTGTCACCGACCTGGAGCAGTTTGGGTTCGGGCTCGGTGCCGTTGTAGTACCCGTCGTTGGCCTTCCACTGGCGGCCCGCCGAGTCGTAGAAGGTGTCGGTCACGATGCGTCCGGGTCCGGCGACCGCCTCGTCCTGGGTCTGGCGCTCGCGCAGCAGACCGTCGAGGAGTTCGTAGGAGACGGCGTACTCGCCGTTGTCCTTGAGGGTGCGGTTCGTGACGACGGTGGGCCCGTCGCGGCGGACGGTGTAGTCGTACGTCGCCGAGGGCGTCTGGGTGGCGGGGTCCCGGTCGATCTCCCACACCTTGAGCAGTCGGCCCAACGGGTCGTACTGCATCGTGGCGCTCTTGTTGTTGGCGTCGGTCTCCTTGACCGGCATGCCCCGGACGTCGTCGAACTCGGTGGTCTCGGTGTGTCCGAGCGGGTCGGTGGTGACGGTCTTGACCGGCCGGGCACCGGTGGCCGGGGTGTTGACGACGGTGGTCCTGCGGTTCTCCGCGTCCCAGGTCTCGGACTCCCGGCCGTGGATGTCGTAGGCGGTCCTGTCGGTGGTGGCGTAGCCGACGCCGTCGGCGTCCAGTTCCTGGATCTCGGTGGCGAGGCCCTTGACCGGAGCTTCACCGAACGCCTTGTTGTCGTAGAGCGTCCGGGTGTCCTCGATGACCTCACCGGCGGGTTCCGCGCAGCCTCCACGCCGGGTGAGCTGACGCGACTCCGACTCCAGCAGATGCAGAACGGTGTTGCGTGCGTACGACGTCGTCGTGCACAGCCGCTTTCCGCCCGCGGTCGTCTCGTCGACCTCGACGGGCAGGCCGTAGGAGTCGTACTTGGTGGTCTCCTTCGACGTCCGCCAGGTCTCGCCCTTGACCCGCTCACGGGTGGTGACGGTCTGCGGGCGGGACATCCACGCTTCCAGCGCTGTGGTCTTCTCGCGGGTGCGGGTGGCGGTCTTGACGGCCCAGGTGTCGGTCAGGACCGAGGAGTTGACCGGGCCGCCGTCCGACTCGTAGGTGATCTGTTCCCGCAACTGGCCCTGGAAGTGGCCGTGGTCGGGGATGCTGCCGCCCTGGCTGTCCACGACGGACGCGGTGCGGGTACCGGTGGGCAGCTTGTCGCCGTGCATGCCGCGGAAGTAGCGGTGTTCGGTGAGCTGCTTGACGTCCGAGCCGCCGCCGACGCGGGTGCGGACGCGCTCGTAGCCGCGGTACTGCGACCAGGTGCGCTGCTTGGCCTCGGTGAACTCGCCGTCGTCGTAGGCCCAGGCGGGCGCGCCGAGGAACTCGTAGCTGGTGATCTTGTCGGGGGCGTCGGTGACGAGGTCGTCCTCGCGGACCTCGGTGGCGACGTACTTGTGGAACCAGTCCTGGACGGGCTTGAGGGCGCCCTTGGGGGTCCAGTACTGGGGGTAGCAGCGCATCGTGTTGGTCTCGGGGGACGCGGGCATCTTCCGCGGTTCGAGCGCCCGGCACTCGCGCGGGGAGTAGGTGACGCCGATGCGTCCGCCGGTCTCGGTGTCGATGGCGTGCACGCGCATGCGGGAGTACGGGGGCAGGCCCTCGACGCCGTCGACGCGGTTGTCCATCTGGGTGCCCGCGAAGGACACCTTCGGCATGGCGGCGGTGCCGCCGGCTCCGTGACCTGTGCGGGTGATCGACTCCAGCCAGAGGGCCGGGGAGGTGCCGTCACCGGTGTCGGGGTACTTCTGCTCCAGGGTCCAGGAGTCGACGTTCTTCAGGGCCGTACCCGCGAGCACCTGGGTGCTGATCTTCGTGAGGCGCTTGGTGGACCAGAACGTCGGCGAGTACTTGTCGGTGCACTTGGCCCCGGCGGCGCACTCCTGGTCGAGCGGGACGTCCGGCCAGTTCTTGGCGTTGGCGGCGACCCGCTTGGACTCCGCGCAGTCGAACGTCGCGCTGGGTATGCAGCGTTCGGCGACGGTGAAGTTGACGCGGCCCGCGGGCAGGCCGGCGAACAGGGCGTCGGCACGCTGCCCGTAGTCGACGCGGCCGAGGGTCGCGGCGCGGGTGTAGGCGATGGTCTGGTCGGCCTTCATGTGCTGGCCGTAGTGGTTGGTGTACTTGTTCCACCACAGGGTCATGGCGTCGCCGAGCGGGTCGACGACGTAGTCCAGGTTCCAGCGGTAGGCCTGCGCGCAGTCGGACGCGGCGAACGTCGCGGCGTGGCAGGGCTCGCCCGGGTGATTGCCGAAGACCGGGACGGTCAAGGCGGAGTGGGTGCGCTGGGTGGTCGCGCCGGGCAGCTTGTTCAGACCGAAGTGGTACTGGACGCCGTCGGTGCCCGTCACCACCCAGTACTCGCCGTCCTTGGTGCCGTTGTCGGCGCCGGTTCTGCGCTCGACGCGGGTGCCGTCGTCGTCGGCGGGCCGCCACTTGCCGGAGGCGTCGTCCTTGACGAGTTCGGTGGAGTTGCCGCCGAGCGACATCACGACGTGGTCCGAACCCCAGCACAGGTCGGCGGTCTCGCCGGAGTTGTTCGGGGTCTTGCCGTCGACGGCCGCCTTGTCGTCGGAGCAGGACTTGAAGCGGCGCTCCACGAAGCCCGGCTCGTAGTCCCAGCCCTCGGCGATCCAGGAGGACTGGCCGTTGGTGGAGGCGGTGCGCCCGTCCACGGACTGCGAGGAGTAGCCGAGGGAGATCTCGGGCTGCGGGCCACCGGGGACCTCGGGCGCCTCCACGCCGTACGACCAGGAGAAGCCGCCGGAGGAACTGCCGGCCGTCCAGGAGCCGGTCGGGGACAGCGAGGTCGCGCTGTGGTCACCGCCGGGGCCGGAGGACGCGGCGACCGCCGCGAGCACGGTGGGTGCGGCGGCGGCTGCCATGCGGGCGCCGGACGGGGCCTGCGCGTCGCTTCCGGCCTTCGCGTCGGCCGGGGACTTCGCGTCGCTTCCGGCCTTCGCGTCGGCCGGGGCCTTCGCGTCGTCGGCGGTCTCCGCGCCGGACGGGGACTTCGCGTCCGCCGGGGAGGGGGTCGTGAGGTCGACGGTGGCGGAGACGGTGCGGGAGGCCGGGTCGTTGCTGCCGCCCAGTTCGGTACGGGTGCGGCACTCGGCCTTCTCCGGGGTGCTCACCGCGCAGGCGGGCAGCCGTACGAGGCGCAGCCGGGAACCCCAGTCGCCGCCGTAGGTGTCCTTGATCGCGGAGTAGTCGAGGGCGACCTCGACGGATCCGGCGGCGGGCTCGGCGGCCGTCGGTGCGGCGGCCGGGGCGGCGGTGAACAGGACGCCGTCGACACCGGCCCGGCGGGCGGTCGCGGTGTCCTTCAGCTCGACGCGGGCCGCGCTGCCGGGGGCCGCGGGGGCCTTCGCCGTGCCGCGCGCCTTCTTGAGGTCGGCCGGGGTCGGGCTGGTCAGCGAGACGGGCCCGGAGCCGAGGGGGTTCGAGGTGCCGGGGGCCGCCTGCAGGGTGCCCGCCGCCCGGCGGGACGCGGGCGCCTTCGGCGGACCGTCCTGCCCGGCGGTCACCGCGACGGTGAAGCCTCCCCGGGACAGCGAACCGGCGGACGGCAGCCAGGTGCGGTCCGTGTCGTCCTTGAGCGGTGCCGGTCTCGCGGCGAACGGACGGCCGCCCACGGAGCGTTCGCGCTTGAGCTCCTCCAGCCGCAGCTTGCCCGAGCCCGCGGCTGCGGGATCGCTCGGGACGAAGGTGACGAGCAGCGCCATGAAGGCCACGAATGACACAGATCTGTGCCAGTGCCCCAAATAGCGCAACTCGGTTATGAGTTGCTTCACGAAACTTCCCCACCGTGAGTGTCAGATCCAACGATCGTGCAGACAGTAAGGGCGGGTTAAAGTTCGCAGCAAGTCAACAACTCCTCCACGAGCGATACACATTCGGCCAAGAATGGGTAAAAACGTGTCAGAAATATTCAGACGGAAGCCGGAGCCCGCGGGACCCGCCGCAGCTCCGGTAGTCCGTTTCCCCGGATCCGTACGGCGCGGCACGGTGGTCGTCCTCGCGGCGGCAATGGCCGGAAGCGCACTCGGATTCGCCCCCTTGAGCAGCGCGGCGGCCGAGCCCGCCGCGCAGCCGCCCGTCCGGGCACAGGCGCCGGCCGGATCCGAGCAGCACGCGCGGGACACCGCCCGGCGCACCGGCAAGCCGGTCGAGATCCTCGCCGAGCGCAGCGAGACCAGTGAGACGCACGCCCTGCCCAACGGCAACCTGCGGCGCACCCAGCACACCGCTCCGGTACGGGTGCACCGGGAGGGCGCCTGGAAGGACGTGGACACCACGCTCGCCCCCGCCGCGGGGCGCATCGCGCCGAAGGCGGCGACCGGTGCGGTCACGTTCTCGGCGGGCGGCACCGCTCCGCTGATCACCCTGACCGACCAGGGCCGCAGCATTTCGCTGAGCTGGCCCAAGCCGCTGCCCGCCCCCGTCCTGGACGGGTCCACCGCCACGTACCGCGAGGTGCTGCCCGGGGTGGACCTCGCCGTGGCGGCGAGCGTGGACGGTTTCAGCCAGGCACTGATCGTCAAGTCGGCGGAGGCGGCGGCCAATCCGGAGCTGGACTCCCTCGACTTCGGCATGAAGACCGACGGGCTGACGCTGCGTCAGGACGAGGCGTCCGGATCGCTCACCGCCCTGAACCCGGCCGGACAGACGGTTTTCGCCACCTCCACCGCCCGCATGTGGGACTCCTCGGGCAAGGAGCCCGTGCCCCCGGGCCCCGAAGCGCTGCGTACCGCCGCGACGGGACCGGCCCAGGGACCGAGCACCCCGCCGAGCGACCTGACGCCCGGTGCGCGCAGCGCCGACGTGGACGTGGCCGTGGCCAAGGACCGGCTGACACTGACGCCGGACCAGAAGCTGCTGGAGGCGCCGTCGACGACGTACCCCGTCTACATCGACCCGCGCATGACGGGTCAGCGCCAGGCCTGGACCATCGCCTACAAGCCGCACCCGACCAACAGCTACTGGAACGGCACCGGCTGGGGCGGCGGCACCACCAGTGAGGCCCGGGTCGGCTACGAGTCGTCCAGCGGGGGCACCGCGCGCTCGTACTTCCGGGTCGACTCCAAGTTCCTGGCGGGGGTGAAGGTGGTCGACGCGCAGTTCCAGATCACCGAGACGCACACCTGGTCGTGCACCCCCAAGCCGGTCGAGCTCTACCTGACCGAAGCGATCAGCTCGGCCACCACGTGGGCGAAGCAGCCCACCCAGCTGACCCGGCAGGACAGCCGCAACTACGCGCACGGCAACGAGACGTACGGCTGCCCCGACAAGGCCGTCGACTTCACCGCCAAGGACGCGGCCGTCAAGGCGGCCACCGCCGCCAAGCCGTGGTCGAGCATCACGTTCATGCTGCGCGCCCCGAAGAGCGCGGAGGACGCGAAGGACACGTACAGCTGGAAGAAGTTCAAGCCGGACGCCAAGCTGATCGTCGAGTTCAACCGGCCGCCGAAGGCGCCCTGGGCGCTGGACACCGTGCCCAGCACGAAGGTCAACAGCACCGAGTGCGGCAACGGGACCTCGTACACCACCCTCGGCAACACCGACGTGACGCTGACCGCCCAGGTCTGGGACCCGGACGGCGGGGACGTGAACGTGCAGTTCCACCTGTGGGCGACCGGCAAGCACGACGTCGCGCCGGGCATCATCTTCGACAAGAAGGTGAAGAAGACCGTCCTGGCCACGGACTCCAAGGGCGTGCGGGCCAGCGTCGTGGTGCCGAAGGCGCTGCTGGCCCAGCACCGCGCCGCCAGCAACGGCCAGTTCTCCTGGAAGGCGCAGGTCGAGGACGTCGCCGACGCCGGCTTCGCCTCCGACTGGACGCCGACCAAGGGCGCACCCGGCTGCCGCTTCGGCTTCGACCCGACGGCTCCCTCGAAGCTGCCGACGGTGAAGTCCGTCAACGAGATCTTCCCGGAGAACGAGGAGGGCGCACTGGTCCGTACCGAGGGCGAGTTCACCTTCGGCGCGAACGGCGAGAGCGACATCGCCGAGTACAAGTGGGCGCTGGACCGCACTCCGCCGAACAACTCGGTCAAGCCCGCCGCCCCGGGCGGCAACGCCACCGTGAAACTCACCCCGCTGACCCCGGGCCCGCACACCCTCTACGTGCAGACCTTCGACGCGGCCAAGAACGCGGGCCCGCTCTACCCGTACAAGTTCTACGTGAAGAGCCCCGGCGTCATGGACAAGCCGGGTGACGTCAACGGCGACGGGCTGCCCGACATGTTCGCCGTCGACGGCGACAACAGGCTGCGGCTGTACGGCGGCACCGGCGACGGCGCAGTCGCCACGATGATCCCGCAGGGCACCGCCGCCAACTGGTCGGGCGCGCTGCTCACCCACCGCAGCGACTGGACGGAGGACTTCTACGAGGACCTGGTGGCCCGCAAGTCCGACGGAAAGCTGTGGCTCTACCCGAACAACGGGCAGGGCGAGTTCACCGACGACACCCGCCAGGAGGTGTACTTCTTCGAGGACCCCGACACCGGCACGGCGGTCGACCCGGCCACCATCAAGCAGATCGTCTCGGTCGGCGACCTGACCCCCGGCGAGTCCAACAACCCGGACTTCGTCGCGGTCATCGGCGACCGCCTGTGGTTCCTGCCCGGCTACGGCGGCGGCTCGATCCAGCCCGGCTATCCGATCGGCGGCACCGGCTGGGGCGCGATGCAGCTCGCCTCGCCCGGTGACGTGGACGGCGACGGCTTCACCGATCTGATCGCCCGGCACACCGGCGACGGCGGCGTCTGGGTCTACCACGGCAGGGCCGCGGGCGACGCGGACGGCGACGGCGTCCCGGACGGCGGCACCGACCCGGTCGCCCTCAGCGACGCCAAGACCCGTACCCCGTACGCGACCGGCTGGACCCTGACCGCCCGTCCGCTGTTCACCGCCACGGGCGACTCCAACGGCGACGGCGTCCCGGACCTCTGGACGACGACGCCGAACACGACGGCCGGCCTGGAGTTCGTCCCGGGCCGCAGGACCGGCCTGGTCGGCGCGCCGACGGTGGTCGGCACGGGCGGCTGGCAGGCCATCAAGGCCCTGTCGTAGCGCGTGGATTCCGCGGGGCCCGGTGTTGTCCGCGGACAACACCGGGCCCTTTCCATGAGCCCATGCTCAGCGAACGGCGGCGGGGCGGCTCCCTCTCCGACGGACGGCAGCCGGTGCGCCATACGGGCGGGGCGGGGCCGCTCGGCGGTAGCGGGGCGGGGGCGGCGGGAAGAGGGAGGGCATGAACCTCATGACTGGCGCAGACCCCGTCGGCGCAGATTCCGTCGGCGCAGACCTCGTCGGCGCAGGCTCCCTCGGCGCGGACCTCATGGGCTCGGACCTCGCCCCGCTCGCCGCGGAAGGCTCCCCGGACCTGTGGATGCTGGTGGTCGGGATCCTCATCGCCGCCCTGCTGCTCGGTGCCTTCTGGTACGGGAGCCGCCGGGCGTCCCGGCACCGCGCGAACCTGCCGCGCCGGCCGCAGCCGGGCTCGGACTCCTGGCAGAGCGCCGACGAGTCGACGCACCCGGACCCCAACGGCCACGAGGGCGAGGGCGAAGCCGGGGGCGGGGGGCGGCACCGGAGGAGCTAGGCGAACGAGGGGCCGGGCCCCGAGGCGGGACCCGGCGGGCGGGATCCGATGGTCGGACCAGGCCCGGGGGCCCCGGGACCCGATGACCGGGGCCCGGGGCCCGGCCGGCGGGCGGGGGTGGTGTCGCAGGAGTCAGAGCCCGGGGGGCGCGGTCTTCGGGGTAGTCCTCATCCGGACCGCTTCCGTTCCGCTGTCGTTGTGCCGTATCGCCCAGTTCTCCAGGGTGGTGCGGCACGCGTGGTCGAGGTGCTGGGCGGTGGTCAGGTCCAGCTCTATCGGCCGGTCCTTCGGGAGGGCCTCCAGGGTCTCCAGGAGGCGCGGCAGCCGCAGGAAGGTCGCGTTGCCGGTGAGGGTGACGACGATCCGGCCGCCGGTCAACTCCCGTACCTCCACCTGGGCCTGCGAGGTGTCCCAGGCCGTTTTGGCCACCGCGAGGGCCAGGCCGATGAGTACCCCTTCGAACATGTTGGTCAGCAGGATCGCGACCGCCGTGGTCACCAGGACGAGAGCCTCTCCCCGGTGGGTGCGGGCGAGCGGGACGATCTCCTTGACCGGCAGCAGCTTGCAGCCGGCGTGGATCAGTACGCCCGCGAGTGCCGCGAGGGGGATGATGCCGAGCGCGCCCGGGAGCAGCACCACGAACAGCAGCAGCCAGCCGCCGTGCGCGATCCGCGACAGCGGCGTACGGGCCCCGGCCCGGACGTTCGCGGAGCTGCGGACGATGACGGCCGTCATGGGGAGTGCGCCGAGGACGCCGCAGACGGTGTTGCCGACGCCCTGGGCGACGAGTTCCCGGTCGTAGTGGGTGCGCGGTCCGTCGTGCATGCGGTCGACGGCCGCCGCGCTGAACAGGGATTCGGCGGACGCGATGAGCGTGAACGCGAGGACCGTGCCGAGGACGGCGACACTGCCGAGTGCGGCGAGGTCGCTCGGGCCGGGCGGCTGGACTGCGTGCAGCAGACCCTGTACCGACACGTTCGCCACGTCGAGGCGCAGCAGGGCGGCGGTGGCCGTGGCGAGGGCGACGGCGGCGAGCGGGGCCGGCACCACGCGCGCGGCCCGGGGCAGCTTGGGCCACAGGATCAGCAGGGCGATGGTGCCGAGGCCGAGGGCCGCGGCGCTCAGGGCGGCCGGGTCGGCGAGGATGTCGGAGAGCAGGGAGGGGAGGCCGGCGAGCTTGCCGAGGCCGGAGCGCGGCTGCTCGGCGCCGGCCATGCCGTAGAGCTGGCCGAGGATCAGTACGAGTCCGATGCCCGCCAGCATGCCCTGGACCACGGACACCGAGATCGCCCGGAACCAGCGCCCGCAGCGCAGCAGCCCGAGGACCGTCTGCAGCAGGCCCGTCAGCAGCACGATCGCGCCGAGCATGCCGAGGCCGAACTCGCGTACCGCCTCGAAGACGAGCACGGTCAGTCCGGCGGCCGGCCCGCTGACCTGGAGCGCGCTGCCCGGCAGGAAGCCGACGACCAGTCCGCCGACGATGCCGGTGACCAGCCCGAGTTCGGCGGGCACGCCGGACGCGACGGCCACGCCGACGCACAGCGGCAGGGCGACGAGGAAGACGACGAGCGAGGCGAGCAGGTCCTGGCGCAGGACGCCGGGCTCGCGCAGGGGACGGAAGCGGTTGGTGGAGGGAGGCGTGGGGGTGGCCGGGGCCGGGGTCGGCGCGGAGGCCGGTTCGGGGCTTTCGGGGGGCACAGGTGTGGGGGTCCTGGTGGACATGGGTGCGAGAGTCCCGTCGTGAGGAGCGGCCGTACGGTCGTGGGGCTCGGCGGCCTTCACAGGGGTACGAAGGCGGGGCGGGCCGGCTCGGACGTCGGACGGTGCGCGGTGACCCTCCCCGTGTGGACCTCGTAGTACCAGGCGTGCAGGGCGAGCGTGCCGTCGGCCAGGCGGTCCCGTACGCAGGGGTAGGCGCGCAGCTTCTCGACCTGCGCGAGGACGTGCGCCTGGACGGCTTCCGCGACGTCCGCCGTGTCGGGTGCCGTCGAGCGCAGTGCCGCGTCCGGCGCGACGGAGTGCTCCAGCCAGTCGCGGACGGCCGGTACGGCCGACAGGTCTTCGCCGCGTACGAGTGCGCCCACCGCACCGCAGTGCGAGTGCCCGCAGACGACGATGTCGCGGACGCCCAGCACGCAGACGGCGTACTCGACGGTGGCGGCCTCGCTCCGGGGGTGGGCGTGGGGGCCGCCGGGCACGTCCGGATGTCCGGTCGCCGGGTAGGGCGGCACGACGTTGCCCGCCGTGCGGAGTTCGAAGAGTTCGCCGGGGCGCGCTCCGGTGATCAGGGCGGGGACGACACGCGAGTCGGAGCAGGTGATGAACAGCGCTTCGGGTGCCTGCCCTGCCCCCAGGGCACGGAATGCCTCGGTGTTGCGGGGATCCGCCACGTGGGTCGCGGCGAAGGAGCGGGCGTGGTCGATCAGGGTCTTCAAGGTGGCCTGCCTCCTGCGTCCTTCCGGCAGGGCCGGGACGCGGTGTGGTCGGGTCGGTGGTCACGGTGGAAGTCCGGTCGGTCCAGCCTGGACGGCTACCGCGACTCCCACTTTGCCATCACATTAACCTTCGGTGACAGAGCAAATTTCTGCCAAAGAATGCGTAATTACCGCTACTGACCTGGGGTTTGGTCCAGCGATCAACCGTTGACCAGGGGCAGGATTGGCTATTCCTGAAGCATTGTGGCCAATTCCGGTCGCTTTCTGTGATTTTCCGGGGCGGGGGTTCCCACATAGTGGACGCCACGCGGTCGCAATGCGCCGCAAGACATGCCTGCTTGCTCCACTCCGGAAGCCGGTTTCCCGGTGCTCAGGAATTCGAAGGCAGCCGACACGTCGTCAATCACTCTCAGGGGTGACCCCGTTCGGTACATATTCCGAACAGCGGCAGGTTCCGATGGGGGCGAGTTCCGAGCCGAACTCGTCCCCGGTGCACGTCCCGGTGCCGTCCGCGTGGTCGTACCGCTGGTGCTTGCAGGTACGACACCACTCCCTGGGCGTCGGAACGAGGAGCATCGGCAGCAGGCAGACGAGCCCGAGGCCCGCGAAGGCGCCGAGGCCGACGAGCAGGTTTTCGAGCACGTGCCCCTCCGCTCCTCCCCGGCCGGGAAGTGTCCGACGGCCGGAGGTCCGGGCGTGTCGCCGCGCGCGTCGCCGGGGAGCGCACCACTCGGCCCGCGCGGCCGTACCGCGGACCGCCCACGTCGGCCCGGGTCGCGCGGGCAGCATAATGCTCATGGTCCTGAACCCACCAGGGATCCACGGGCCCGCTCTCTTCCCGCACGACGTCCGGAGCCGATGTGAACGAACCCGACATACCGGCTGCGCCGCCGCTCCCGCCCACGCACCCGGCGGCGCTCCATGCCCGTACGGACCGTGCCACCCCGGCCTCCGTGCGGGTGGCGGGCGTCGTCTCGATGCTGACCGTGTGCGGGATCGGCTGGGCGGCGGGGCTGGACGAGTTGCTGACGAGCGCGGGGTTCCGCGCCTGGCAGACGATCACCGTGTCCGTCCTCGTACAGGCGCTGCCGTTCCTGCTCCTGGGCACCCTGGTGTCCGGCGCGGTCAACGCCTTCGTCCCGGCGCACGTCTTCGGCAGGATGCTGCCGCGCAACCCGGCGCTCGCGGTTCCGGTGGCGAGTGCCGCCGGGGTCGTCCTGCCGGGCTGCGAATGCGCGTCGGTGCCGGTCGCGGGCAGTCTCATCCGGCGCGGAGTGACGCCCGCCGCCGCTTTCGCCTTCCTCCTCTCGGCCCCGGCGATCAACCCGGTCGTCCTGGTCTCCACGGCCGTCGCCTTCCCCAACGCGCCGGAGATGGTCGCCGCCCGTCTGGTCGCCTCCCTGGCGACCGCCGCCGTGATGGGCTGGCTGTGGCTGCGGTTCGGCCAAGCGAAGTGGCTGCGGATGCCCGCACGCCACTCCGGTCACGCACCGGGGAACAGCCGCTGGGAGGAGTTCCGGGCCGGTTTCCAGCACGACTTCCTGCACGCGGGCGGCTTCCTCGTCCTCGGGGCGATGGCCGCCGCCACCTTCAACGTCACGGTGCCGCGCTCAGTGCTGGACACCTTCGCCGACTCCCCCTGGCTGTCGGTGCTCTTCCTCGCCGCGCTGGCCATCGTCCTCGCCGTCTGCTCGGAGGCCGACGCCTTCCTGGCGGCCTCGCTGACGGGGTTCTCACCGACGGCCCGGCTGGCGTTCATGGTGGTGGGCCCCATGGTCGACCTCAAACTGATCGCCCTCCAGGCCGGCACCTTCGGCCGTGCCTTCGCCTGGCGGTTCTCGGCGGCGACCGCCGTCGTGGCCGTGGCCTGCACCGCGCTGACGGGCTGGTGGCTGCTGTGAGGCCCCGCCTGCAGAACGTGCTCCTGCTGCTCCTCGGGGCGGGAGTGCTCCGGATCTCGCTCTTCAGCGACATCTGCCTGCGGTACGTGAAGGAGGGACTGCAACCGTACGTGGTGGTGGCGGGCCTCATGCTGACGGCGCTGGGCGCGCTGGGGGTGGCCCGGGACGGCCTGCCGTTGCCGACGCGGCGTCGGTCCGGCGCGCCGCCGGAGGCCCACGCCCACCCGGCCGGAGGCGACGACGCCGGACCCGGCGACCCCGCGCACCAGCACGCGTCCGATGCCGGCCCCGGCCACGGGCACGCCCCGGAGCACGGCATCGACCTGGCCCGCCCCCCGGCCTCCGGCCCCGCCTCCGACCACGTCTCCACCTCCGCCTCGGACCACGGGCACGACCATTCCCGAGGGCCCCGGGTCGCCTGGCTGCTCCTGCCGCCCGCCCTGGCGCTGCTCCTGTTCGCGCCGCCCGCCCTGGGCGCGTACACGGCCGCCCGTGACAGCCCGCAGCTCGTCGTCGACTACGACAGCTTCACCCCCCTGCCCGCGTCCGGTCCCGTCCCCCTCTCGATGACCGAGTACGTCGCCCGCCTCCAGCAGGAGGAGAGCGGCAGCCTCAAGGGCCGCACCGTCGTACTCCAGGGCTTCGTCACCCCGGGCAAGAACGGAACCTGGAAGCTGACCCGCCTCCTGGTCTCCTGCTGCGCCGCCGACTCGCAGTCCCTGAGCGTCGCCGCGCACGGCTGGAAGGCCCCGCCCGCCGACACCTGGGTACGGGTCACCGGCACCTGGCGTCCGGAGGGCACGCTGGGCACCACTTCGGCGGCGATCGGTCTCGACGTCGCGACCCTGGAACGCATCCCGGAGCCGGCGAACCCCTACGTCGACCGGGCTCCCGGACGCTGAGGCGCGGAGCACGGGCGGGCGCGCCGAGGCCCAGGGCACGGGCGGGCGCGCCGAGACCCAGGGCACGGGCGGGCGGGAGCGGCACAGCCCCGCCCGCCCGCCACCGCTTCGCGCGGCCCCTCCTTCTTCTCCCCCACTGCTTCTGCTGCTTCTGCTTCTACTACTGCTTTCCCGCCCCCGCCTCCAGCGGCCGCACCCGCAGGAGCCCACGGGTGGGGAGGGCCGTCGCGGTGAGGGTGAGCAGTACGGCCCCGGCAGCCAGCGGAAGCGCCAGCGTCGGCGGGATGTGCGGGCCCGAGCCGGTGACGCCGCGCGCGATCGGCAGGAGCGTCGCCCAGGCGATCGCCGCGCCGAGCAGCAGTCCGGTGGTGGCGACCAACAGGGCCTCCCAGCGCATCATGCCCCTGACCTGGCGGCGCGTGGTGCCGGACAGCCGCAGCAGGCCGACTTCGCGACGGCGGTCCCAAACGGTCATCACGAGGGTGTTGGCGGCGGAGATCGCGGCGAAACCACCCAGGACGGCGGCCATGACGGTGTTGGCCCAGGAACCGAGCTCCTGCGCGAGGTCGGCCTGCACCCCGTACCCGGCGGCGTCGGTGACGGTGGCGAGCGGTGCCAGCTTCGCCAACCCGCCTTCCAGGCCCGCCGGTTGTACGCCCGCCTTCGCGGCGACGAGGACCTGGCTGTCGTACGGCGCGGAGACGTGCGCGGCGAGGGCGTCGCGCGGCATGAGCACTTGGCCGACGCCCAGCCCGCGGGTGTACGTGGCGACCAGCCTCGGCGCGACGTGGGTGCCGTCGCCGAGGCGCAGCGGGACCCGGTCGCCGACCGCGACGCCGAGGGCGCCCGCGACGTTCTTGTCCAGTGCGACGGTGTCGCGGGCGGTGCCCAGGGCGGCGAGGGATCCCGTGCGTACGCCCAGGTCGAGGACGTTCGGGAGGTCGGCGGGGTTGCCCGAGACGCCCAGGGCGGTGGCGGTGGCGAGGTTGTCCATGGACTCGTGGACGACGCCGGTACGCAGGATTCCGTGGGCGCTGCGGACGCCGGGGAGCGCGGCGGCACGCGCGGCGGTGTCGGCCGGGAGGCCGGGGCCGGAGGGGTCGGCGGGGGTGAGGACGTGGTCGGCGGTGACGGCGGCGGCGACGTTGCGCGCGGAGGCCTCGCGCAGGGTGCTCTGGAGGAAGACGAGCGTGCCGCAGAAGGCGGTCACCATGACGAGCGGGGTGATGGCGGAGGCCAGTCGGCGCGCGTTCGCGCGGGTGTTGTCGGCGGCGAGGGAGCCGGGCGCGCCGGCGCGGCGCAGCGGGAGGCCGAGGGTGGCGGTCGCGAGACGCGCGATCAGCGGGCCGAGGAGGGCTACGGCCGCCAGGAAGCACATGACCACGCCCAGCGCGGTCTGCGCGGCGGCGTCCCCGTCGAGCTGCGAGGCGATCGCGCCGAGGGACGCACCGCCGGCACAGAAGAGGATGCCGAAGCCGATCCGTGCCCTGCCCGGGTCGGGCGGGGTCAGCGCGGCCTCGCCGAGGGCCTGGCCGGGGCGGAGCTTCGCGGGCCGGCGGGCGGCCGCGCGCCCGGCGCCGAGAGCGGCCAGGGTACTGAGGGCAACGGCCGCCAGCACCGGCAACACCCCCGTACTGAGGGTGACTTGAGGCGGGACGGCTCCGCGGGCGACGAGTTCGCCGAACCACCAGCGGGCGAGCGCGTACCCGGGTATCGCGCCGAGGAGCCCGGCGGCCGGGGCGAGCATCATCGCCTCGGCGGCGATCGTGCGGCGGATCTGCTTCGGGGTCGCACCGATCGCCCTGAGCAGGGCGAACTCGCGGGCCCGCTGCGTCACGGACAGCGCGATCGTGCCCATCACGACGAAGACCGCGGTGAGCGCGGCGACGCCGCCGAAGGAGCCGCCCAGACCGATGAGGTACGTCTTCCCGGCGGCCAGTGCGGGCAGTTCGGCCATGCCGCGGTCGTCGCCGGTGAGGACCTGCACGTGTGCCTGGGCCCCGGAGGCGCTGTCCACGGCCTGCCGCACCTCGGCGGCGAGGGCCTCGGTGCCGGTGCCGGGTTTCGGGGTGACGAGGAGGGCGTCGACCCGGCCGGGATGCCCGGAGAGGCGGCCCGCGTCACCGGGCTCGAACCAGACGCCCGCCCCGAGGGGCGAGGGGGCGGCCAGCCCGGAGACCCGGTGGGCGGCACCGCCGCCGGGGGCCGTGAGGGCGATGCGGTCGCCGATCCGCACGCCGGCCGCGTCGGCGGCCTGCCGGGAGAGCACGACCTCACCCGGGGCCGGGTTGCGGCCCGCGAGGAGGGGGCCGGCCGCACTGACGCTGCCCGCGGTCAGGGGCGGCTGCGTGCCCACCTCGGCGTGGTCCTGCCGTACGTCCTGCCGTACGGGGAAGGACAGGTCGGGGACCACCGAGGCGACCCCGGGCCGGGAGGCTATCCGTGCCGCCAAGTCGCCTGCCACGCGGGCGCGTTCGGGCAGCGGAGCGGAGACCTCCTCGGAGTCCGCGCCGCGGTCCACGGTGAGCGAGGTGTAGGGGTCGGCGGCGACGACCACCGGGGCGTGCGCGTACCGCTGCGGCGGGACCTTCGCGACGAGCCCGGTCTGGAGGAGGGCGCCGCACGCCGCGATGACGGCCGCCCCCAGGAGCAGGGCGACGAAGCTGCCCACGAAGGACGCGGGACGGAACCGGAGGGAAGCGCGGGCGAGACCGTTCCTCACGCTGCGCTCCCGGCGTACTCGTGCGGGCGGCGGACGGCGGTCAGGTCGGCCATGTGCGCGGCGACGGACCGCGGGTCGGGCCGGTGGAGTTCGCCGGCGAGGCAGCCGTCGGCGAGGAAGAGGACACGGTCGGCGTGCGAGGCGGCGACCGGGTCGTGGGTGACCATGACGACGGTCGCACCCATGGTGTCCACCGCGCGGCGCAACAGGCCGAGGACCTCCTGGGCGGTACGGGTGTCCAGCGCGCCGGTCGGTTCGTCGGCGAACACCACTTCGGGGCTGGTGATCAGGGCGCGGGCGATGGCGACGCGCTGCTGCTGGCCGCCGGAGAGCTGGGCGGGACGGCGGTCGCCGTGCTCCGGGAGACCGACTTCGGCCAGCAGTTCCTGGGCGCGGCGGCGGTCCTGACGGGCACCGGCGAGGCGCTGCGGGAGCAGGACGTTCTGCGCGACGGTGAGGGAGGGGATGAGGTTGAAGGACTGGAAGACGAACCCGATCCGCGAGCGGCGCAGTTCGGTGAGCCGGTCCTCCCGGAGCGCGGAGATGGACTCGCCGCCGAGCAGGACGTCCCCGGAGGTGGGGCGGTCGAGTCCGGCCGCGCATTGCAGGAAGGTCGACTTCCCGGAACCGGAGGGTCCCATCACCGCGGTGAACCCGCCGCGTGCGAGGACGAGGTCGATGCCGCGCAGCGCATGGACGGCGGCGGCCCCCCGCCCGTAACTGCGGGCCACGGCGCGGAGTTCGACGGCGGGCGCGGAGACGGACGCCGGACGCGGCGACGCCTGCGGCCACACGGGGGCCGCCGGGGCCTCGCTCCTGGGGCGCGTGGTCCGCGTCCCGGTGTACGTACGGTCTCGGCGGAAGGCCATGGAGTCCCACTCTCATCTGCTCGAACTGCTTGCTCGCTACCTCCCCAACGGTAGGAAGCGGAAGCCCGGCGAACCATGGGGCCAACCACGCGAAACCAGGTGGTGCTAGCCCCCCACCTGCGAGGGAGCCACCCCTCTCGCTCGCCCGCGGAACCGTGACGACGGGGAGCGGAGCGGAACCGGCAGGACGTCGCCCACCACGGGAACGAAACCGGCAGGACGTCGCCCGCCACGCGAACGAAACCAGCAAGGCGTCGCCCGCCACGGAAACGGAACCGGCGGGGCGTCGCCCGCCACGGGAACAGAACAGGCAGGGCGCCCTCCGCCACGCGAACGAAACCGGCAGGACGTCGCCCGCCACGGAAACGAAACCGGCGGGGCGCCACCTGTCGTTCGCCCGGCACGCGCCGCAGCCGTCACCACAGACGGCGTACCCCAGTGCCCGCGCCATGGCGTCACGCCGCGCAAACAACCGCAACACCAGACGCCCGCGCAAAGTCGGTCCCCGCGTCGATGCCTCCGACCACAATGGCCGTCATGCACCGCATCGAGTTCTTCACCTACCCGTCCAACGCACCCGCGACCGGCTCCCCGCTCGTCGGCGTCCGCGTCGACGGCACGGACCTGCGTACGTACGCCGCCGACGCGACCTTCGAGCTGCGGCTCCGGGAACGCGGGGCGGACGGGGACGGGGACGATGCCGAGGACCCGGACTTCGCCGACCCCCAGCACAACGGCCTCTCACTGGAGGAACTCGGCGACCTCGCGCGTCACTTCCACGGCGACCCGGTCGCCGAGTTCACCGAAATGGGCGACACCCCGGTCCTGGGCTGCCTCTGCGGCGTGTGGGCCTGTTGGCCCCTGCTGGCCGTCATCTCGCTCGCCCCCGACACGGTCACCTGGTCCGGCTTCCGCCAGCCCCACCGCGAGGAGTGGGGCGAACTCCCGCTGGGTCCGTACGTTTTCCCCCGCGCCGCGTACGATGCCGCGCTCTCAGCGCCGGAGCGGTGCGCGGAGGACCCCTTGGGCGACGTCCACGACTCGGCGGTAACGGGCGGTGGAGGCGCGGCGGACGACGAGCCGGGGGCGGACGACGGCTCGACCGGGCCCGCTCGTTGAGGCCGTCGAGGTGAGGGGTGAGGTCGCCGAGGTGAGGGGCGAGGGGCGCGCGCGCGGCTGGATCGCCACCCTAGTGTGGGGTGATGCGTACACCTCACATTGACCGCCCGGCCGATCTCGACACGGTCCGCGAGTCCTACGACCGGGTGGCGGACAACTACGCCCACATGGTGGTGACCACGGATGGGCGACATCCGCCGCCACCCGTGGCTGAAGGCGGCCATCGACGCCTTCGCGGACACCGTGGGCGATCTCGGACCCGTCCTCGACGTCGGCTGCGGTCCCGGCACGGTGACCGCCTACCTCGCCGAACGCGGACTCGACGTGTCCGGGGTCGACCTCTCGCCCCGCATGATCGAGAACGCCCGCCGACTCCATCCGGAATGCCGCTTCCGCGTCGCCTCTGCCACCGAACTCGACCTCCCTGATGCCTCCTTCGGCGGCCTGTTGGGATGGTGGTCGCTCTTCAACCTCCCCCGCGACGTCCTGCCCCAGGTCCTCGCCCAGTTCGCCCGCGCCCTGAAGCCGGGCGGTCACTTCATCACCGGGACCCATGTCGGCGACGAGGACAAGGTGCGCACCGAGGCGTACGGGGACGTGCCCGTGCGATGGACGACGTACAAGTGGCAACCGGAACAGCTCGTGCAGCTGATCGAGCAGGCCGGGCTGCGCCCGGTCGCCGAACTCCGGCTCCCCCCGGACGAACACACCGGGCCGAGCGTGGTCGTCATGGCCCAGCGCCCCGCCTGACAACCGGACGTCGCACCACAGCTCCGCACCCGTCACGGGCGGGACGGCCTCCGGAAGAGCCGACACCGGGGCCGTCCGCCCGTCCGCCCGCCGCCCGTCCGCTTGCCGCCCGCCGCACTCCACCCGTGCGTCGTATGCCGTACACGACATGTCATACATCAGATGGCATGTCACATATGTCGTACCTGCCATGTCGTACATCAGACGGCATGTGACGTACGCCGTACCTCACATGTCATCCGCCCTGCGCGACCGTAACGCTCAGAGGACCTCCTCAAGCTCCTGAAGCAGTCGCCGCTTGGGCCGGGTGCCCACTATCGACCGCACGGGCTCGCCTCCCCGGAAGACCATGAGCGTGGGGGCCGCCAGCACGCCGTACGCGGCAGCGGTACCGGGGCTCGTGTCCACGTCGAGCTGCACGATCGTGAGCCTGCCCCGCTCCTCCTCGGCCATCGCCCTGAGTACGGGCGCGATCTGGCGGCACGGGCCGCACCAGTCGGCCCCGAACTCCACGAGCACCGGGAGGTCGGACCTCAGCACCACCTCGTCGAAGTTCGCGTCCGTGGCCTCGCCCAGCCCCGCTGTTCTGAACATGTTCGTCCTCTCTCGTGGCGGCCGTCTGTGCGGCGTCACCTGTTCGCTGTGTACGACTGACCGAGTTCGCACAGTGGCGTCGGCCCGTCCGGAAGATCCGCCTCGGCCCGTACCAACTGGGCCCCCACCTGGTCACGCACGGTCGTCAACTCCGCTATCAGCACGTCGAGTTCGGCGAGCTTGCGCCGGTAGACGTCGAGCGAGGCGGGACAGGCGTCCCCGGCCGGGTGCCCGGCGTTCAGACACTCGACGAACGGCCGGGTGTCCTCAAGGCCGAACCCGAAGTCCTGGAGCGTACGGATCTGCTCCACGAGCCGAAGGTCGTCGTCGCCGTACACGCGGTATCCGTTGACCGCACGACGGGCGGCCAGCAGGCCGCGGGACTCGTAGTACCGCAGGGTCCGGGTGCTGACCCCGGCCTGTTCCGCCAGTTCACCGATGCGCATGGGGACGACGCTAGACCTTGACGCGGGCGTCAGGGCAAGGAGCCGGGAGGCCGTCGGAGACCGTTTCACCCGCCGGAAACAATCAGCGGTCAGAATCGGCGCCCATGAAGATCGAAGAAGTGATGTGGGAGCACCCCGACGCCGTCGCCCTGCGCGCCGCTCAGCGCGCCGAGATCGCGCTGCGGTACGGCACCTCCGACAGCGAGCCCGGTGCCGCTCCGACCGCCGCCGACATCGCACTGTTCGCGCTGGCCCGCGCCGACGACGGAACTCCCCTGGGCTGTGCGGGACTTCGCGACCTCGGGGGCGCGGCGGGCGAACTGAAGCGGATGTACGTGATCCCGGCCGGACGCGGTACCGGCGTGGCTCCCGCGCTGCTGGAGTTCCTGGAGCAGTGGGCCCGGGACCGCGGCTGGACCCGCGTGCGCCTGGAGACGGGCCTCTCCCAGCCGGACGCGGTGCGCTTCTACACCCGCTCCGGATACCGCCGCATCCCCAACTTCGGCACGTACGCGGGCCTGGAAAGCACGTCGCTGTGTTTCGAGCGCGAGCTGACGCCGATCCCCTGACCCGCTCACCGCTCCGGCCCTGCCGGCCCCGCTTGACCCGCTCACCGCTCCGGCCCTGCCGACCCCGCTCGCCCCGCCCACCCACCCCGCCCGCCCCGCTCGCCCCGTCGGGGGCACCGCAGCCCCTGCGCCACGAGCGGACACGCCGTTCTCCCCACCGAACCGGGACCCCGACCGGCCCCACCGAGCGGTACCGGCCGGTCAGCCCGTGGCCTCCGGACCGGATTCCCGCAACGTCCCGAGTGCCGGCGTCGGAGGGTCTCCCCACGGGGTTTCGAGGGCCGCACGTAGGGCGTTCACCGCGTCCCGGCCGATGCGTTCGGCCAGGCGCTCCTCCAGGCCCTCCAGGATCAGCTCCGCCTGCCGGTGCACCCGTTCGCCCGCCGCGGTGCGGCGGATCAGGCGCCTGCGGGCGGAGGCGGGGTCGGGGACCTGCTCCAGCATTCCGGCGGCGACCAGGCCGTGCACCGCCTGGTGGGCGGTCTGCCGGGTGACGCCCATGCGGCGGGCGGCCTCGGAGACGGTGGTGCCGCCGTCCTCCAGTACGGAGAAGAGCTGCGCCTGCGGCGCGGACACCGGCTGCTCTCCCGCCGCCTCCAGGGCGGCGAACATCGCTTCCTCGAACCAGCGGCGGGCCTCGCCGAGGAGTCGGGGCAGCTGGCGGTGCGGGGGGTGGCGCATGGTTTCCTCACGGGACGGATCGGCGATCGGAGCGGTGCGCGAGTTCACCACCCGCGAGTTGCTGCACAGCGGAATCATATGTCAGGGTGCCTGACATAGATACTCGGCGCTGCTGCACGGCACCGGGCTGCGGGGCAATCCCGTCCCGCCTCCCCCGGAACGGCAGGAGCAGCCGCCCCATCCCACGGAGTCCGCATGACCCTCGAATACGCCACCCGCTACCGCCGGGCCTCGCGCATACCGGCCGACCCCACGAAGCCCTACGTCATCGAGAGGGGCGAGGGCGACCGCGCGCACCTCTTCGGCGACCTGGTGACCGTGTACGCGGGTGCCGAGCAGACCGAGAACACCTTCAACTTCTTCACCGTCGAGGGCCCCAGGGGCGACATCATCCCGGCTCACCTGCACGCCGACACGCACGAGGTCTTCTACGTGACCCAGGGCGCCGTCCGGCTCTTCGTCGAGGACCTGGCGGGCGAACAGACGGAACGCCTGCTCACCCCCGGCGACTTCGGCTTCGTGCCCAAGAACTGCACGCACTCCTACCGCATGGAACGACATCACAGCCAGGTCGTCGGCGTCGCCGCGGGGCCGGGCCGTACCTTCGAGCGGTTCTTCGAGAACCTCGGCACGCCCGCCGACGAGATGGGCCTGCCGCACGTGCCGGTCGTCCCGGAGCCGCAGAAGTTCGCCACCGTGCCGCGGGAATTCGACGTGCGCTTCCTGCCCGACCACCAGTGGCACACCCAGTGACCGCCCCGGACGACGACGCGGACGCCCCGATCCCCCTCCCGCTCCTGCTCCGGGCGCCGCACCCGGACGGCGCCCCCCTCCCGCCCCCCGCACAACTCCCTTCCGGCGTACGGCACCTGCGCGGCGTCCCGTACGGAGAACTCGACGGCAGCCGCCCCCTCGAACTCGACCTCTGGCTCCCCGCCGCCCCCGCCCCCTCCGCCCCCCTGGTCCTGTTCGTGCACGGCGGGGCCTGGCGGCGCGGCCGGCGCGACGACATGGGGCTGCACACCCGGCAGTGGACCCCGGGCCCGCTCGCCCGCATCGCGGAGACGGGCTTCGCGGTGGCCGCCGTCGACTACCGGCTCAGCGGCGAGGCCGTCTTCCCGGCCCCGCTGGAGGACCTGCGCACCGCCCTGCGGTGGCTGGCGCTGCGTGCCGACGAACTGGGCGTCGACGTCGGGCGGACGGTGGTGTGGGGCGAGTCGGCGGGCGGCCACCTGACCTCGCTGCTCACCCTCACAGGCTCCGCATCCGAGTCCGGAACCACCCGACCCGAACCCGGCCCGGATATGCCCGCCACCGGGATCACCGCGTCCGAGCCGGAAACCACCGGGCCGGCCCCCGGAACCGCCGTGCCCGCCACCACGACGCCCGAGGCCGCCCCCATGCGGCCCGAGGCCGCCGTCGTTCTTTCCGGTGCCGTCGTCTGGTACGGGCCGAGCGACTTCACCACGCCCCGCGGCTACTACTCCCCGCATGCCGCAGGTACACCCGACGCGTGGTTCCTCGGTGCGCCCGCGGCCACCGTCCCCGCACTCGCCCGGACCGCGAGCCCCCTCGCACAGGTGCACCCGGCCGCACCTCCGTTCCTCCTCGTGCACGGCGCGGCGGACAGCATGGTCCCGTGTTCGCACAGCGAGGACCTCGCCGCCGCTCTGAAGGGCTGTGGCGTCCGGGCCGAACTGCGCCTGGTCCCCGGCGCGGACCACGGCTGGCACGGCGTGTCGCAGGAAACGGTGGCGGAGGTCTTCACGTACTCGCTCGACTTCGCCCGCGCCCTGGTCGGCCTCACCGACTGAGCGCACGGGCAGGGCAGTGGGGACGGCCGCGCAACGTCGGGGAGCGGCCGTCCCACTCCGCACGTTCCCCCGGGGGCATCGCTCTACGGCAACGCGCAAGCGTCCGCGATCGCCCAGGTGTCCCAGTAGAACGGCCGTACCTCGGCGATCCGCCCGTCCCTGACCGTGAGGGTCTGGAGGATCGGGAAGCTCAGCTCACGGCCTGTCGCACGGGCACGGGCGCGTACCCGGGTCAGGACCACCGACGTCTCTCCGGTGACGAGGAAGTCCTGCTCGACGAACTCGAACAGCTCCCAGACCTCGGCCATCGCGCGCACGCCGCCCTCGATGCCGGCGTGGCCCCGCCACGTACCGCCGTAGGGGAGGCCGGCGGCCTGGTGGAGCACCACGTCGGGGGCGAAGAACCGGGCCAGGTCGCCGAAGTCGGCCACGCCCGGCCCACCGGCGGCGAAGTACGCGGCCTCGGCGGCGTACATGGCCGTGAGAACGGCCGCGGGCTCGGCGGGCCGGGTGGGCCCGGCCGGGCCGGTGGGGGTGTCCGGGCCGGTGGGGGTGTCCGAGCAGGCCGACGCATCGTCCGGGCCGGTCGCAGGTGAAGTCGTCATGCCGCGAGGATGCGCGAATCGGCCGCTACGTACCGGCCGCATTCGGACATCGTGCTGGAAGGGGCCGGCCCGGAACGCCCGTGCCCGCAGAGCGGAACCGCGCCGGGCAGGCCCCCTCCCTCGTGCCTAGTCCGTGCCGAACTCCATCGCCGCACGGTCCAGCATCTCCTCGTCGCCGGAGACCTCGCCGCGTGAGGCGATGGCCTCGGCGCCGCCCTCCGGCATCGCGCCGATCAGACCGGTGGACGCCGCCTGGGCCGCGCCGATGGCGGGGTTGGCGGTGCCGATCAGGCCGAGGCCCGCGTACTGCTCCAGCTTGGCGCGGGAGTCGGCGATGTCGAGATTGCGCATGGTGAGCTGGCCGATCCGGTCGACCGGGCCGAACGCGGAGTCCTCGGTGCGCTCCATGGAGAGCTTGTCCGGGTGGTACGAGAACGCCGGGCCCGTCGTGTTGAGGATCGAGTAGTCCTCGCCGCGCCGCAGCCGCAGGGTCACCTCGCCGGTGACGGCGGCGCCGACCCAGCGCTGGAGGGACTCCCGGACCATGAGCGCCTGCGGGTCCAGCCACCGGCCCTCGTACATGAGGCGGCCGAGCCGCCGGCCCTCGTTGTGGTACTGGGCGAGGGTGTCCTCGTTGTGGATCGCGTTGACCAGGCGCTCGTACGCGGCGTGCAGCAGGGCCATGCCGGGGGCCTCGTAGATGCCGCGGCTCTTGGCCTCGATGATGCGGTTCTCGATCTGGTCGGACATGCCCATGCCGTGGCGTCCGCCGATCGCGTTGGCCTCCATCACCAGATCGACGGGCGACGCGAACTCCTTGCCGTTGATCGCGACCGGGCGACCCTGGTCGAAGGCGATCGTCACGTCCTCGGTGGCGATCTCGACGGACGGGTCCCAGAACCGGACGCCCATGATGGGGTTGACGGTCTCGACGCCGGTGTCCAGGTGTTCCAGGGTCTTGGCCTCGTGGGTCGCACCCCAGATGTTGGCGTCGGTGGAGTACGCCTTCTCCGTGGAGTCCCGGTAGGGCAGGTCGTGGGCGAGCAGCCACTCCGACATCTCCTTGCGGCCGCCGAGCTCGGTCACGAAGTCCGCGTCGAGCCAGGGCTTGTAGATCCGCAGGTGGGGGTTGGCGAGCAGGCCGTAGCGGTAGAACCGCTCGATGTCGTTGCCCTTGAAGGTCGAGCCGTCGCCCCAGATCTGGACGTCGTCCTCCAGCATCGCCCGCACGAGCAGCGTGCCGGTGACGGCGCGGCCCAGCGGCGTGGTGTTGAAGTACGCCCGCCCGCCCGACCGGATGTGGAACGCGCCGCAGGTCAGCGCGGCCAGCCCCTCCTCGACGAGCGCCGCACGGCAGTCGACGAGACGCGCGATCTGAGCGCCGTACGCCTTCGCACGGCCGGGCACCGACTCGATGTCGGGCTCGTCGTACTGACCGATGTCGGCGGTGTACGTGCAGGGGACTGCGCCTTTGTCGCGCATCCAGGCGACGGCGACGGAGGTGTCGAGCCCGCCGGAGAAGGCGATGCCGACGCGTTCGCCGGCGGGGAGGGAGGTGAGGACCTTAGACATAGGAAGAGTATGCACACATACGCATGGTCATGCAAAGCCACTGGAGCAGCCGACACCCGGGCCCACTTCCGCCGCGCCCCGCGAGCCCGCTCCGGCACCTCGCGGGCGAACGCGAGAGCACCCGTGGGCGAGCGCGAGAGCACCCGTGGGCCAGCCCCTTTCCTCCGTCCGCTTTTGATTCGTTTCAGCCTACTCGGAACGTACGGCTGCCACAGCCCGGCGGAGCGGATGTACGCCCGCACGTCAACACCCCGCCGCCGGAAGCGAATCGCAGGACTGCGCGACCTCCCTCCGTCCCCCGACCCCTCTCCGCCGCAACCCTTGCCGTCATCAGCGACACCGTGCTTGAATCGATTCACACCACATCCACGGGCACGCGCCGCGCACTCCGCACACTCAGCCCCCGGCAAGGAAGATTCCATGGTCGACTTCGCCGACACCGCCCCACGCCTCGCCGCCCTCGCGATCGAGGTTCCCTCCTGGGCGTACGGCAACTCCGGCACCCGCTTCAAGGTCTTCGGCACGCCGGGCACCCCCCGCACCGTCGAGGAGAAGATCGCCGACGCCGCGACGGTCCACCGCTTCACCGGGCTCGCCCCGACCGTGGCCCTGCACATCCCCTGGGACACCGTCGACGACTACGGCGGACTCCGCAGGTACGCCGAGGACCTGGGCGTCTCGATCGGCACGATCAACAGCAACACCTTCCAGGACGACGCCTACAAGCTCGGCAGCCTCACCCACGCGGACCCCGAGGTCCGCCGCCAGGCCGTCGACCACCACCTCGCCTGCATCGAGGTCATGAACGAGACCGGCTCCCGCGACCTGAAGATCTGGCTCGCCGACGGCACCAACTACCCGGGCCAGGACGACATCCGCGCCCGTCAGGACCGGCTGGCCGAAGGGCTCGCCGGGATATGCGCCCAGCTGTCGGGCGACCAGCGACTGGTGCTGGAGTACAAGTTCTTCGAGCCCGCCTTCTACCACACGGACGTGCCGGACTGGGGCACCTCGTACGCGCACTGCCTGGCACTGGGCGAGCGGGCGAAGGTGTGCCTGGACACCGGCCACCACGCGCCCGGCACCAACATCGAGTTCATCGTGGCCCAGCTCCTGCGCCTCGGGAAGCTCGGCTCCTTCGACTTCAACAGCCGGTTCTACGCGGACGACGACCTGATCGTCGGCGCGGCCGACCCGTACCAGCTCTTCCGGATCATGGTCGAGGTGATCAGGGGCGGCGGGTACGGCCCCGGCTCGGACGTGGCGCTGATGCTCGACCAGTGCCACAACGTCGAGCAGAAGATCCCCGGCCAGATCCGGTCCGTGCTCAACGTGCAGGAGATGACCGCCCGCGCCCTGCTCCTGGACACCGAGGCGCTGGACGCGGCACGGGCGGCGGGAGACGTGCTCCTCGCCCACGAGATCTTCAACGACGCCTTCTACACGGACGTACGGAAGGACCTCGCCGAGTGGCGCGAGTCCCGTGGCCTGCCGGGCGATCCGGTGCGGGCGTACCTCGCCGACGGCTACCAGCAGCAGATCGAGGCGGACCGGGTCGGCGGACACCAGGCAGGATGGAACTGACGTGAGCAGCAAGAGAATCGAGCCCGTGACCGAGCGCCCCGAGAACGAGCCCGCCACCGGGCGTCCCGACAGCGGGTCCGTCACCGGGCGTCCCGTGCCCGAGGACCGCGGCGGGAGCGCCGACGCCGTGGAGGCGCTGATCGCCCGCTCGAACCGGCTGGGCGGCGACCGCAAGAACACCAACTACGCCGGCGGCAACACCTCCGCCAAGGACTCCGCCACCGACCCCGTCACCGGGGAGAGCGTCGACCTCCTCCACGTGAAGGGCTCGGGCGGCGACCTCGGCACCCTCACCGCCGCCGGCCTGGCCACCCTGCGCCTGGACCGGATGCGGGCGCTCGTCGACGTGTACCCGGGGGTGGAGCGCGAGGACGAGATGGTCGCCGCGTTCGACTACTGCCTGCACGGCAAGGGCGGCGCGGCCCCCTCCATCGACACCGCCATGCACGGGCTGGTCGACGCCGCGCACATCGACCACCTGCACCCGGACTCCGGCATCGCGCTGGCGACCGCCGCCGACGGCGAGGAACTGACCCGCAAGATCTTCGGCGAGCGGGTGGGCTGGGTGCCGTGGCGTCGCCCCGGGTTCCAACTCGGCCTCGACATAGCCGAGTACAAGCGGTCGCACCCGGATTCCGTCGGGGTGATCCTGGGTGGTCACGGCATCACCGCCTGGGGCGACACCTCCGAGGAGTGCGAACGCAACTCCCTGTGGATCATCGACGAGGCCGCCGACTACATGGCCGAGCACAGCCGTCCGGAGCCCTTCGGCCCGGTCCTGGAGGGGTACGCGGCCCTGCCGGCGCCGGAGCGGCGGGCGAAGGCCGCGGCCCTCGCCCCCACCCTGCGCTCGATCGCCTCCCGGGACCGGCCGATGGTGGGCCACTTCACCGACTCCCCCGCCGTCCTCGACTTCCTCGCCCGCACCGAGCACCCGCGCCTCGCCGCCCTCGGCACCAGTTGCCCGGACCACTTCCTGCGCACCAAGGTCCGCCCGCTGGTCCTGGACCTGCCCGCCGCCGCGCCCCTCACCGACGTCCTCGCCCGCCTCGGGGAACTGCACGCGGACTACCGGGAGGAGTACCAGGCGTACTACGACCGGCACGCCACCCCCGACTCCCCCGCGATCCGGGGCGCGGACCCGCTGATCGTCCTCGTCCCCGGCGTCGGCATGTTCAGTTACGGCAAGGACAAGCAGACGGCACGCGTCGCGGGCGAGTTCTACATCAACGCGATCAACGTGATGCGCAGGGCCGAGGGCGTCTCGACGTACGCCCCCATCCCGGAGTCCGAGAAGTTCCGTATCGAGTACTGGGCGCTGGAGGAGGCCAAGATCCGGCGCATGCCGAAGCCGAAGCCGCTGGCCACCCGCATCGCCCTGGTCACGGGCGCGGCCTCGGGCATCGGCCGGGCCACCGCACGCCGGCTCGCCGCCGAGGGCGCGTGCGTGGTCGTCGCCGACCTCGACGGTACGAAGGCGCAGGCGGCTGCCGCGGAGATCGGCGGTCCGGACGTCGCGGTGGGCGTGGCGGGGGACGTCTCCGACGAGGCGGCGGTGCGGCACATGGTCGACACGGCGGTCCTGGCCTTCGGCGGCCTGGACCTCGTCGTCAACAACGCGGGTCTCTCCCTGTCCAAGTCCCTGCTGGAGACCACCGAGGCGGACTGGGACCTCCAGCACGACGTCATGGCCAAGGGCTCCTTCCTCGTCTCGAAGGCCGCCGCGAAGGTGCTGATCGAGCAGGGCATGGGCGGCGACATCGTCTACATCTCCTCCAAGAACTCCGTCTTCGCCGGACCCAAGAACATCGCCTACTCGGCTGCCAAGGCCGACCAGGCCCACCAGGTGCGGCTGCTTGCCGCCGAGTTGGGGGAGTACGGCATCCGGGTCAACGGGGTGAACCCGGACGGCGTCGTCCAGGGCTCCGGGATCTTCGCGGGCGGCTGGGGCGCGAACCGGGCCGCGGTCTACGGGGTGGAGGAGAAGGACCTGGGCGCTTTCTACGCCCGGCGCACCCTGCTCAAGCGCGAAGTCCTGCCCGAACACGTCGCCAACGCGGTCTTCGTGCTGTGCGGTCCTGAGATGTCCCACACGACGGGCCTGCACGTGCCGGTGGACGCGGGAGTGGCGGCGGGCTTCCTGCGATGACCTCCACCGCCCTCCGGGTGGCGGCGGTCGACCTGGGCGCGACCTCGGGGCGAGTGATCGCCGCCGAGGTCGCGCCCGACCGCCTCCACCTGCACGAGGTCCACCGCTTCCCCAACGAGCCCGTCCGCACCCCCGACGGCCTGCACTGGAACGTCCTGGAACTCCACCGTCAGATCCTGACCGGCCTGGGCCACGCCCACCGGGCGGCGGGCCCTGCGCTGGCGGGCCTCGCCGTCGACTCCTGGGCGGTCGACTACGGCCTGCTCCGCCGGGGCCGCCTGCTGGGCAACCCGTGCCACTACCGCGACGAGGTCCGCACCGAGGCCGGTCCCGCCCGGGTCCACCGACTCGTTCCGCACGAGGGCCTCTTCGCCCGCAACGGGCTCCAGTACCTGCCCTTCAACACGCTCTACCAACTGGCCGCCGACCCCTGGACGGCCCTCGCCGACCGGATGCTGCTGATCCCCGACCTGCTGGGCCACTGGCTGACCGGCGGCCCGCAGTTCACCGAGCGCACGAACGCGTCGACGACCGGCCTGCTCGACGTCCGCACCGGCGCGTGGGACCACGAGCTGCTCGCCCGGCTGGGTCTTCCCGGGTCGCTGTGCGGCGAGCTGGTGGATCCGGGCACCCCGGTCGGCGCCCTGCGCCCGGACCTCGCCCGCCCCCTCGGGCTCCCCGAGATCCCGGTGACGACGGTCGGCTCCCACGACACGGCGTCGGCGGTGGTCGCGGTACCCATGACGGAGGCCGGGGCCGCGTACCTCTCGTGCGGCACCTGGGGTCTGGTGGGCACGGAGCTGGCGGAGCCGGTCCTCACGGACGCGGCCCGCGCCGCGAACTTCACCAACGAGGGCGGCGTGGACGGCCGCGTCCGCTTCCTCACCAACGTGATGGGTCTGTGGCTGCTGAGCGAGAGCATCCGCTGGTGGCAGCGCGACGGAAGCTCCGCCTCGCTCCCCGACCTGCTCGCCCGAGCCGCCCGAGCGCCGCTCCCCGTGGCCGTGTTCGACGTGCAGGACCCGCGCTTCCTGGCCCCCGGCGACCTGCCGGCCCGTATCGCGCAGTGGTACGAGGAGCACGGCCTCCCCGCCCCGCCGGACCGCCCCGCCCTCGTCCGCGCGATCGTCGAAAGCCTCGCCCACACCTTCGCGGAGGCGGTCGACCGCACCGAGCTCCTCTCCGGCGTACGCCTGACGCGCATCCACGTGGTCGGCGGCGGCGCCCTCAACCGCCTCCTCTGCCAACGCCTCGCCGACCGCGCGGGCCGCCCGGTCCTCGCGGGCCCCGTCGAAGCCACGGCCCTCGGCAACGTCCTGATCCAGGCCCGCACGGCAGGCACCCTCACCGGCACCCTGGAGGACCTCCGCACCCTGGTGGCCCGCACGCACACGCCCGTCACCTTCACGCCACGTCCGAACGGCAGCCGCTGAGGCCCGGCGGTCCCCGCAGAGCGACGACGCCCGCCCACGCCCCTGGGGGCAGGCGTGGACGTCATCGCATCGCGACGGGGGCCGGGCCCGCGTCGCCTATGCGGCCCGTAGCGCGTCAAGCATCCGGTCGAGAGCGGCCGTGGTGTGTTCCAGGTCGGCGGGGTCGGTGGAGGTCGCCAGCCACAGGGCGGCCTCGTTCATCGCACCGGAGAGCAGGTGGGCCAACGGCGCGACCGGTTGGGCGGGGATGACTCCCTCGTCCACGAGAGCGGTCAGCGCCTCGGTGAGGTGGCGGGCGGAGGACGCCTCGTCCATCGCCCGCCAGGCGGTCCAGCCGAGTACGGCGGGCCCGTCGACGAGCATGATCCGCTGAATGCCGGGTGCGGTGGCCGCGGCGAGGAACTCCCGGCAGCCGGAGGTCAGTTGGCCCCAGCTGTCCTCGTGCGCCCCGGCGGCCCCGGCGACCCGCCGGCCCACTTCCTGCTGCACGTCCTCCAGGACCGCGCGGAAGAGTTCCTCCTTGCCGTCGAAGTGGTGGTAGAGCGCCCCCTTGGTCACCCCGGCCGCGCCGACGACCTCCGCCAGGCTCACCGCGCCGTACCCGCGCTCCGTGAACAGACGCCTGCTCTCCGCCAGCAGCGTCCGCCGGGTCTCCTCCCGCTGCCGCGCCCTGACCCCGCGCTCCGTCACCGAACCCTCCCATTGACATACCAGTGGTACGCGAATAGCTTTTTCACATACCGATGGTACGCGAAGTTCGTGAGAAAGGACCTGCCGTGCAGCTGACCGGCTTCTATCCCGTCATCGCCACCGCCCGCCTGAAGGACTCCCACGCCTTCTACACCCGGCTGCTGGGCTTCGAGACGACCTTCGAGGCCGACTGGTACGTGAGTCTGCGACGGCCGGGCGACTCCCCCTACGAACTCGCCCTCCTGGACCACACCCACCCCACCCTCCCCGAGAGCCACCGCAAACCCGTAGAGGGCCTGATCCTCAACTTCGAGGTGGCGGACGTGGACGCCGAGTGGGAACGGCTGGTCGTACGGGAGGGCCTCACCCCCCTGCTCGCACTGCGCACCGAGGACTTCGGGCAGCGACATTTCATCGTGGCCGCTCCCGACGGCGTCCTCATCGACGTCATCACCCCGACCCCGCCGACCAAGGAGTACGCACAGCAGTACGTCGGCGACTGAGCCCCGGGACCGAAGTCGGGGCGACGGGACGGGGGCTGTCCCCAGGCAGGACGTCGGGGTGGCCGGATGGCCCGGCCGGGCGATGGGCCGAGAGGGTGGGGGGACCAGCGACCGTCAGCAGCACAGGACCTCGGGGGACCGCCATGCCCATCCGTACCGGCAGCGTCGAGTACACGGACAGCGCCGACCGCACGGCCCCCACGGGCGCCGCCGACGCCGGAAAGCAGCAGAGGTCGGGGCGACTGCGGCGTCGTACCGCCGGGGCCGTCGCGCTCGTCTCCGCCCTGGCACTGGTCGCGCCCGGTGCCGTCGCGCACGGCGCACAGCCCGACCCGCGCGGCAGCCGGGGCGGCGGCACCGCGCTGGACGGGGTGTGGCGGAGCGACGGCTACCAGGAGTACCTGACGGTGCGGCGCGGCGAGCTGCGGAGCTACGAGGTGTCCGCGGCCGGCTGCCTGCCGGGCGGGCTGCGACTGTCGGCCGACAGGACGGGGAACGACGGCGCGGTCCCGTTCCACAATGCCGAGGGCGTGCGGGAGTTGAGCATCCGGACGGTGGGCGGCGCGGCCGACCGCGCGCGGCTTTCGCCCGCCGGTGCCGTCGGCGAACGGCGCCTGGGGCGGGTGTCCTCACTGCCCGCCGACTGCGCCCACCCGCCCGCCGGGAGCCCACTGCACACCTTCGACGTCTTCTGGTCGACTCTCCACGAGAACTACCCCTTCTTCCGCGACAGGGGCGTCGACTGGAACGCGACGCGCGCGAAGTACCGCCCGCAGGTACACCCCCGCATCACCGACGACCGGCTCTTCGCCCTGCTCGCCGCGATGATCGAACCGCTGCACGACCTGCACACCCAGCTCCGCGACGCCACCGGCAAGCGCGGCACGCTCAACCTCCGCCCCGGAACGCCGGAGGTCTCCCCGGAGTCCGTCGCCGCGATCGAGAGGGCCACCCGCGCCCAGCTTCCCGCCACCGTGCGCAGCTTCGCCAACGGCCGGGTCCAGTACGCGGACCTGGAACAGCGGCGGGGCGTCGGCTACCTCCGGATCACCGGCTTCCTCAAGTACGGCAGCGACGGCGAGGAGAACGCCGACGCGGACGCGGCCGTCCTGGACCGCGCCCTGGACACCGTCTTCACCCCCTCCCGCGTCCGCGCCCTCCGCGGCCTGGTCGTGGACCTCCGCTTCAACGGCGGCGGCTCGGACGCCCTGGGCATCGCCCTCGCCCGCCGCCTCACGGACCGTACCTACACGGCGTACACCAAGTCCGCACGCAACGACCCGTACGACGAGGGGAGTTGGACCCGCGGCCAGCCCGTACGCGTCCGCCCCGCAGAGGGGGCCCGCTACACCGGCTCCCTCGCCGTCCTCACGGGCCCGCTGACGGTCAGCGCCGGGGAGACCTTCACCCAGGCCCTGATGTCCCGCTCCCCCGCGCCCCTGCGCATCGGCGAGCCCACCCAGGGCGTCTTCTCCGACACCATGGACCGCGCCCTCCCCAACGGCTGGACCCTCACCCTCCCCAACGAGAAGTACGCCGACCGGTCCGGCCGCACCTACGACGGCTGCGGCATCCCGCCCACCCACCACGAACCCGTGTACGCCCTGCAGGACCTCCACCGGCTCCGCGACCCCGCCCTGAAGCGGGCCCTGCGGGAGCTGGACGCGCGACAGCCCCACGGCCCCGCCCGCCCATGACGTCGCGCACCGTGCTCCGTGCGGCGGGGCCGTGTTGCGTGCTCCGTGCCGGTGGGGCCGCGCTCCGGGGCGGGCGGTGGGGCCGTGCGGCGGGGCCGTGTTGCGTGCTCCGTGGCGGTGGGGCGGTGCACACCGCCACGGCCGCCGTGTCCGCCGCCCGCCGCCCGCTGCCCGCACTGCGAAATGCCGGAGCAGCACCCGCACGCCCGTGCGAAACTCTGCCCATGCTCGGTGTGACTGATCTTCCGACCTACCTGATGGGTCTCGTCCTGATAGTGCTTCTGCCAGGACCGAATTCGCTGTACGTGCTGTCCGTCGCCGCCCGTCGTGGCGTCCGTGCCGGGTACACGGCGGCGGCCGGGGTCTGGTGCGGGGACGCGGTGCTGATGGTGCTGTCGGCGGCCGGGGTCGCCTCGCTGCTCCAGGCGAACGCGCTGCTGTTCGGCATCGTGAAGTACGCGGGCGCAGGCTATCTGACCTGGCTCGCGATCGGAATGCTGCGGGCCGCGTGGTCGATGTGGCGGACGCGGCGCGAATCCGTGCGGACGGCCGCGGCTCAGGCCGAGCCCGCCGCTGTGGAACGTCCGTACCGCCGGGCCCTGGTGATCAGCCTGCTGAACCCGAAGGCGATCCTCTTCTTCATCAGCTTCTTCGTGCAGTTCGTCGACCCGGCCTACGCGTACCCCGCGCTGTCCTTCGTCCTCCTCGGCACCTTCGCCCAGCTGGCGAGCTTCCTCTACCTCACCGCCCTCATCTTCAGCGGCACCCGCCTCTCGGCCGCCTTCGCGCGCCGCAAGCGGCTTTCCGCCGGGGCGACTTCGGCGGCCGGAGTGCTCTTCCTCGGGTTCGCGGCGAAACTGACGCTGGCCAGCGCGTAGAACCGCAGAGCACTGCGGCAGAGCAGCGCGGAGAAGCGGGAGAGGGGGCGCCGCGGCGCAGGACGCCCGCGCCGGGTGGTTCCGCTCCCCGGCTGACGCCCCGATTGCCGCAGGGAGAGCGGCAGCCGGGGCGTTCCGCTGTCATTCCACTGTCAGGGCCGACGCGCCACCCACACCGACCGGCTCGTCCGGACGGTCAGGTCGTCGCGTCGCAGGATGCTGTACGGGCCGTCGTCGTCCAGGAGCTTGTCGAGCACCGTGACGTCGTCGGCGTCCAGCCGGTCGGCAAGGTGCTCGCGCAGGCGGGCCAGGATGGCGCGGGCGTAACGTCCGGCGGCGGCGGGCAGCGGGGACTTCAGGTGGACGACGAAGCGGCGTTCCGCCTCGACCGTGAAGCCCGCCCTGGTCAGCCGGGTGCCCCAGTCGTCGCCGAGGTGCGGCACCGCCGCGGCGTGTTTGTCCGCGACGGCGGCGTAGCAGCGCTCCTCGACTCCGGGCCGGCCGAGCCCCGGGCCGAGGTCGTCCGGCAGGAAGCGCGGGAAGGGCGACGCGTCCATCTCCACCACGACCAGCCGCCCGCCGGGGGCCACCGCCGCGAGGATCTCACGCAGGGAACGGTCCGGGTCCGCCATGTGGTGCAGCGAGGCCGACGCCCACACCAGGTCCAAGGAGTCGAGTCCGGCAGGCCACTCCTCGTCGAGGTTGGCCCGCACGGTACGGACCCGGCCGTCGGCGAGACCGGACTCGCGCGCCCTGTCCGCGAGGCGTCCGAGCATCGACTCGGACATGTCCACGGCCACCGCCTCGGCGTCCGCGAACCGCCGCAGGAGCGCGCGCGTACCGGTGCCGGTGCCGGCGCCCAGGTCGAGGATGCGGCGCGGGGGCGTGTCGGAGGTCAGCTCGACGAGCCAGTCCATGAGGTCGGCGAGGTAGTCCTGGAGGACCTCGGCGTCGAGTTCGAGCATCTCCGCGAGGGCTTCCTCGGCGGCGGGGTCGGGCGCGGCGTCACCGGCGGCACCGTGCGAGTGGCCGCCGTGACCTACGTGGCTTGCGTGGCTGCCGTGGCTGCCGTGGTCATCGTCCGAGCCCTGATCGCCGGAGGCGCCGTGCGGGTGGCCGTGCGAGTGGCCTTCATGATCTGCGTGATTCGCGTGCCCTGCGTGACTCGCCCGGTTGCCGTGGTCACCGTCCGGGCCCCGACCCCCGTCCGGGCCCCGCCCCCCGGAAGTGTCGTGAGCGCCGTGACCCTCGTGTCGGCCCTGATCCCCGGAAGCGCCCCGATCCTCGGAAGCGCCGTGGCTTCGGGGGTTGCCGTGCTGACCGTGCTGCTCGTCGTGGTCCCGGCGCGCGCGGCCGTCGTGTCCGTCCATGTCCTGCTGCTGAGTTCCCATGCTTCGAGCGTACGACCATCTTGCGCACCTGGCATACACTCTTGCGTATGACGCAAGACGGAGATCTGGACGACCTCGTACGCAAGCGGATCAGGGGCCTGCGGCTCGCCAAGGGCTGGTCCCTCGACGAGCTGGCCGCCCGCTGCTACCTGAGCCCCTCCACCCTCAGCCGGATCGAGACCGGGCACCGCCGGATCGCCCTCGACCAGCTGGCCCCGATCGCCCGCGCACTCGGCACGAGCCTCGACCACCTGGTGGAGTCCACGACCGACGACGACGTGGTGATCCGCCCGCACCGCGACGAGGCCCAGGGCCGGACCACCTGGCTGCTCAACCGGGACGCGGGCCCCCACGGCTTCACCGTCGCCAAGCTCCGCGTCACCCGACCCGCCCCCCGGGGCGGCGACGCCGACCTGCGGGTGCACCCGGGCAAGGACTGGCTCACCGTCCTGTCCGGCACCGTCGAGCTGGTTCTCGGCGACCGTACGATCCTGGTCGAGACGGGCGAGGCGGCGGAGTTCTCGACCATGATCCCGCACGCCTTCGGCGCCCGTGGCGGCCCTGCGGAGTTCCTGTGCATCCTCGACCACGACGGTCAACGCACGCATCTGCGCCCGTCAGCCTGAACCGCCGGAAGACCCCTCCCCCGCCCCCGCTCCCAAGGACCCGAGGAAGTCGTCGAGCATCGCGGTCTGCACGTCCTCGGGGAACCGCGCCGGGTCGAAGAGGGCCTGCACGACGAGCCCGTGCGTGAACGCGACTGCCGACGCCGCGAGTTGGTCCGGGCCGGCCGCGGCGGCGGGGAGTTCGCCCCGGGCCAGGGCGGTGACGAAGTGCGGGCGCAGGGAGTCGCGCAGCCGGGTGTAGCGGGCGGCCTGGTCGGCGGCGAGGCCCCGGTCCGCGAGGGCGAGGTCCCAGGAGCTGACCCAGATGCGGTTGCGGGCGGTGTCGTCCGGGCCCAGCGGAAGGATGTCCAGCAGCATCGTCCGTACGGTGGCCAGACCCTCGGCGGGGCGTGCCCGGCGCGGGCGTTCGGCCGTCCGCGTCTCCAGCAGGTCCAGGGCGTGCGCGATGAGGGCCCGTTTGGTCGGGAAGTAGTGCATGAGCATGCCGGTCGAGACGTTCATCGCGGCGGCGACGGCGCGCAGGGTCAGCCCGCCGAAGCCCTTCTCGGCGAGGACCTGCCACACCGCCTCGGACACGTCCTTGCGACGGGCTTCACGGTCTCCTGGTGCGGGTGGCATGCTGCTACCTTACGTACCGAACACGCGTTACGTACGTGCGTGACGCCCCTGGATCGAGGTAATCGTGTACGCACTTCCGCTCGGTGACGACGCCCGCCTGGCCCCGCTGGAACCCTGGCACGCGCAGGAGTTCCTCGCACACATCGACCGCGCCCGGCCCCTGGTGGACCCGTGGATCCCGTGGGCGACGTTCAGCACCGACCTCGCCTCGGCGACCGCCGTCCTCCAGCGGTACGCCGACCGGCAGGCCGCGGACACCGGGCGGATCCACGGGATCTGGCTGGACGGCGTGCTGGTCGGCGGCGTGATGTTCCCGCACTTCGACGCGGCGTCCGGGGTGTGCGAGATCGGCTGCTGGCTGGAGGAGGCCGGACAGGGGCGGGGGCTGGTGACCCGGGCGTGCCGGGCGTTGATCGACTGGGCGTTCTCGGAACGCGGGATGAGCCGGATCGAGTGGGTCGCCTCGACGCGCAACGCCCGCAGCAGCGCCGTGGCGCGCCGCCTCGGGATGACGCGCGAGGGCGTCCTGCGGCAGCGGACCCCGTACCGCGGCGAACGGCTCCACTGCGAGATGTGGTCGCTGCTCGCCGAGGAGAGGCCGCTCCCGGAGAAGGCCCCGGACTCCGGAACCGATGAGAGCGACAAGGCCGAACTCGACCGGCTGACAACGGAGTTCCTCGGCGCGTTCACCAACACCGGCGGCCGGCGGCCGAACGTCGGGGTGATCCGTGAGGTGTTCATCCCGGAGGGGATGATCGTCAGCAACGTCGGGGGCAAGCCCGTGGTGTACGACCTGGACTCGTTCGTCGAGCCGCGGCAGCGGATGCTCACGGACGGGACGCTGACGGAGTTCGCCGAGTGGGAGGTCGGCGAGCGGACGGAGATATTCGGGACGGTCGCGCACCGCTTCAGCGAGTACCGCAAGACGGGTGTCTTGAACGGCGAGCGGTTCGAGGGGACGGGTCACAAGACCACGCAGTTCGTCCGGACGCCCGACGGCTGGCGGATGAGTTCGCTCGCCTGGGACGACGTGGACCGCGACGTGTGACACGGGCAACGGAGACGTGCTCCGCGGCGCGCAGCGCGGGTACGGGTGCGTCACGTACTCCTTGCCACTCTCAAGGTATAGCTCACGGGGGGCCTTGCGGCAAGGCCCCCCGCGTACCGCACAATCCCTCTCCTAAGCCCCCCAGCTGCGGAAACGGGAGTCCCACCACGTGCGTACCAGCCCTCAGACCACCGGCACCACCGCTGCGGCCACCGGCGTCTTCCAGCTCCCCGGGCGGCTCGCCGTCAAGGCCGACCCGCAGCTGATCGCCGGGGACGAACAGCACTTCGCGGCCATCGCCACGAGCCTGGAGCGGACGATCGCCGAACTGTCCGGGCGGCTGGAGAACCTCCGCCGGGCCCCCGGCGGCATCGGCCGGGAGGCGATGGACCGCGACGCGGAGATCCACCGGCTGACCGGGCGGCTGCGCGCGCTGCGCCGCTTCGGCCTCGACCTGTGCCTGGGCCACGTCGTCGCCGAGGACGGCGCGGAGCCCCTGTACGTCGGGCGGCTCGGGCTGACCGACGGCGAGGGCCGCCGCCTCCTGGTCGACTGGCGCTCGCCCGCCGCCGAACCCTTCTTCGCCGCGACCCACGCCCGCCCGATGGGCCTGGCGAGCCGACGCAGGTACCGCTGGACGGGCGGGCGGATCAGCGACTACTGGGACGAGGTGTTCACCCCGGACGGCCTGGAAGACCGTGCCGCGCTCGACGACCAGTCGGCGTTCCTCGCCAGCCTGGGCGCCAACCGGTCGGAGCGGATGCGCGACGTCCTGGGCACCATCCAGTCCGACCAGGACGCCGTCATCCGCGCGGGCTCGCGCGGCGCCCTCGTCGTCGACGGCGGCCCCGGTACGGGCAAGACCGTCGTCGCCCTGCACCGTTCCGCGTACCTCCTGTACTCCGACCCGCGGCTCGGCCACCACCGGCGCGGCGGCGGCGTCCTCTTCGTCGGCCCGCACGAGCCCTACCTCGGGTACGTCGCCGACGTCCTGCCCGGCCTCGGCGAGGACGGCGTCCAGACCTGCACCCTGCGCGACCTCGTCCCCGAAGGGGCGGCGGCGGTCCTCGAGTCCGACCCGCGGACGGCTCGCCTGAAGTCGTCCGCGGACATGGTGGGGGCGATCGAGAAGGCCGTCGCGTTCTACGAACAGCCGCCCACCGAGGGGCTGGCGGTCTCCACTCCCTGGTGCGAGGTGTGGGTGGGCGCCGACGACTGGGCCGAGGCGTTCCGGGCGGCGGGCGCGGGCACCCCGCACAACGAGGCCCGCGAGCAGGTCTGGGAGGAACTGGCCACGCTCCTCATGGACAAGCAGGGCCTGGACGAGGAGGAGGACGGCGTCTCCCCCGAGCAGTTCCTGCGGGCGCTGCGCCAGGACCGTGACCTCGTCACGGCTCTGCACGGGGCGTGGCCGCTGATCGACGCCGCCGACCTCGTCTCCGACCTGTGGACGGTCCGCGCCTACCTGCGGATGTGCGCGCCGTGGCTCACCCCCGACGAGGTGTCGAAGCTCCGGCGCGAGGACGCGCCCCGGGCCTGGACGGTGTCCGACCTGCCGCTCCTGGACGCGGCGCGGCAGCGGCTCGGCGATCCGGAGGCGGCCCGCCGCGACCGGCTGCGCGCCGCGGCCGTCGCCGCCGAGCGCGAACGGATGGCGCTCGTCATCGACGACATCGTCGCCGCCGCCGACGTCAACTCGGGCGGCGACGACAGCGAGGGCGCGGTAAGGATGCTGCGCGGCAAGGACCTCCAGGACAGCCTGATCGACCAGGACGCGCTGCCCACCGCCGACCGGGACCGGCTGGCCGGACCGTTCGCGCACGTCGTCGTGGACGAGGCGCAGGAACTGACGGACGCCGAGTGGCAGATGCTGCTGCTGCGCTGCCCGTCGCGGAGCTTCACCGTCGTCGGGGACCGCGCACAGGCCAGGCACGGCTTCGCGGAGTCCTGGCGGGAGCGGCTGGAGCGGGTCGGGCTCGACCGGATCGAGGTGGCCTCCCTGACCCTCAACTACCGCACGCCGCGGGAGATCATGCAGGAGGCCGAGCCGGTCGTCCGGACGGTCCTGCCGGACGCCAACGTGCCGGTCTCCGTCCGCAGCAGCGGCCTCCCGGTCGTCCACGGCTCCGTCGCGGACCTGGACCGGGTGCTCGACACGTGGCTCGACGCGCACGAGGAGGGCGTCGCCTGCGTCATCGGGGCGAACGGTGCGGGGGACGACGCGCCCGGCGGTGCGTTCCGGGCGCGGCCCCGGGTGCGGGCGCTGACCCCGGTGCTGTCCAAGGGCCTGGAGTTCGACCTGGTGGTGCTCGTCGACCCCGAGGAGTTCGGCGTGGGCATCGAGGGAGCGGTCGACCGCTACGTCGCGATGACCAGGGCGACCCAGCAGCTCGTGGTGCTCACCAGCGGGTGAGTCGGCGGCCGGGCGTGGGCGGGCGCAGGGGACGACGGCCCGGTGAGGGGTGTCGCCCTGCCCGTGACGACGGGCGGGCGCGGGGCCCGGCCCCGGCGGCGGGCGGGCGCCGCGTCGGGCCCCGCCCGCCGTCGGACGTCGTTCTTCCGGCCGCCCCGCCCGCGAGGGCCCTCCGAGCGCAACGAGACCGGAGGGCGGGCCGGGGCAGCGGGCGGCGCGCGGCGTCAGGCTTCGCGGGCGCCCTCGTACATCGCCTCGACGACCTCCGCGTACTGGCGCTCCACGACGGGGCGCTTGACCTTGAGGCTCGGGGTGAGTTCGCCGTGCTCGATGTCGAGGTCGCGCGGCAGCACCGAGAACTTCTTGATCGTCTGCCAGCGCTGGAGGTCGCCGTTGACCTGCTCGACGAAGCCGGCGATCAGCTCGTGCACCTGTGCCGAGGAGACCACGTCCGCGTAATCGCGGCCGGCGAGTCCGTTCTCCTGCGCCCAGGGCATGACGACGGTCTCGTCCAGGGCGATCAGGGCGGTACAGAAGTTGCGGCCGTCGCCGATGACCAGGATGTTGCTGACGAACGGGCAGACGGCCTTGAAGCGGCCCTCGATCTCCGTGGGCGCCACGTACTTGCCACCGGAGGTCTTGAACAGGTCCTTCTTGCGGTCGGTGATCCGCAGGAAGCCGTCCGCGTCCATCTCTCCGATGTCGCCGGTGTGGAACCAGCCGTCGCTCTCCAGTACTTCGGCGGTCTTCTCCGGGAGGTTGTGGTAGCCGCGCATGACTCCCGGGCCCCTCAGCAGCACCTCGCCGTCCTCGGCGATGCGGACCTCGGTACCGGGCAGCGGTTTGCCCACCGAGCCGACCCGGTACCCCTCGGCGGGGTTGACGGTGCAGGCCGCGCTGGTCTCCGTCAGCCCGTAGCCCTCGAAGACGTGGACGCCGGCGCCGGAGAAGAAGTAGCCGATGTCCGGAGCGAGGGCGGCGCTGCCGGAGACGCTGCCGCGGAGGTTGCCTCCGAAGGCGGCGCGGATCTTGCCGTACACCAGCCGGTCGGCCACGGCGTGCTGAACGGCGAGCACCGGGGGGATCCGGCGACGTCCGCCCGCCGCCGTGCTCTCCTGCCCCGCCTTCGCGTAGGCGCGGGCGACCTTGGCGGCCCAGAGGAAGATCTTGTACTTGGCTCCCCCTTCGGCGCGTGCCCGGCCGGCTATGCCGTTGTAGACCTTCTCGAAGATCCGCGGTGCGGACGCCATCACGGTCGGTCGGACCGCGGGCAGGTTGGTGATGATGCGGTCGATGCGCCCGTCCACCGCCAGTACGTGGCCGGTTCTGATCTGCCCGGAGATCAGGGCCTTGCCGAACACGTGGGACAGGGGCAGCCACAGGAACTGCACGTCGTCGGCGCGCAGGAGTCCGCTGACCTCCTGGGCGACACCCTGGTAGGACCAGCAGTCGTGCACCAGGCGCACGCCCTTGGGGCGGCCGGTGGTGCCGGAGGTGTAGATCAGCGTGGCGAGGTGCTCGCGCTCGATGGCCGCGACCGCCTGCTCGACGGCGTCCGGGTGCTCCTCCAGGTACTTGGCCCCGCGCGCTTCCAGTTCGGCGAGGGACAGCACCTCCAGCCCTTCCACCCGGGCGGCCTCGGCGTCGGCGTCGGGATCGAAGAGGATCGCGTGACGGAGTTCGGGCAGGCGGTCGGTGTGCGCGAGCACCTTGGCCAGTTGCTCGGAGTCCTCGACGAAGATCGCCCGGCTGCCGGAGTCGGACAGGATGTAGACCGTCTCGTCGGCGTGGGTGCTGGGGTAGACGGCGGTGGCGGCGGCGCCCGCGCACATCACGCCCAGATCGGCCAGGATCCACTCCACCCTCGTGGAGGAGGAGATCGCGACCCGTTCCTCGCGCCGCAGCCCGAGGGCGAGCAGGCCGGCGGCGATCGTCGTGACGCGTTCGGCGGTCTGCGCCCAGGTGAGCGAGTGCCACCGCTCGGCCCCGGACGTGCCGTCGTCCGCCGGTACGGGGTAGCGGTAGGCCTCGCCGCCGGGCGTGGCCCCGACCCGGGAGAAGAAGAGGTGCGCCACGGAAACCGGGCGGTCATCGACAAGGGACTGAGCGGAATTCACGTGAACCTCCGGGCTCGGAAACGCCCATCGACAGCTTGTTAACTGACGGGTAACTCGAAAGTAGAGGTGACAGTAAGGGCAATCCGGCCGGTGCGTAAGAGCCTGTGCAGAACCTGTGCGGAAGAGGTCGTGGGCAACAGCGCGGGCGGACGGGTTCGCACCGGGCCTGCACGAAAGCGCACGCGGGCGCCCGCACGGCAGCGGCGGTGAGCAGCAGCCCGTACGGGGAGCATGCTCGTCCCCGCCGCGCCCCAGGAGGTGCGGACGGATCAGGAGCGTCGGGGGCGACCGCCCGGCCGGGGCGCGCGGCGCTCCGGACCGGTGTGTGACGGTGGTACGGCGAGCGGGGCCGTCCAACTGCCGAGAAGCCGCAGCGCACTGTCCGCGCGCGCATCCGGCGCGGTGAAGACGACCAGGGACCTGCCCTCGGTCCCGGGCAGCGACAGCGTCTGGTACCCGAGGTCGAAGTCGCCGACCAGCGGGTGCCGGAAGCCCTTGGTGCCGTACGACTTCTCCGTGACCTCCTGCGCGGCCCACAGCTCCCTGAACTCCGGGCTGCGGCGGCTCAGTTCGGTCACGACCCGCCCCAGCCGGGCGTCCCCGGGCCTGCGGCCCGCCGAGAAGCGCAGGAACCCCACGGTCTGCCCCGCCACCTCGCCCCACCGCGGGTACAGGTCGCGGGCCGAGGCGTCGAGGAAGACGTGACGCGCCAGGTTGGGCCGCCCCGGCGGCGGGACGTCCAGGCCGCCGACCAGGGCGCGGGCGAGGCCGTTCGCGGCGAGGACGTCCATGGCGGGCCCCAGCAGGTACGCGGGGACGGCCCCCACGGCGGCCAGGAGGCGGTGCAGGTCCTCCCGTACGGGAGGCTCGTCGTCCGCGTCCGCCGCACAATCGCCGGAGCCCGCACGGTCCGGCCGCCCGCCGGCGTCGCCGGGCCGGTGGGCTGCCGCGAGCGGGGACGCCCGGGGGGCCGTGCACCGCGCCAGGTCGTACAGGTGCGCCCGCTCCGTCGGGTCGAGGCACAGCACGCGCACCAGGGCGTCCAGCACGGAATCCGACGGGTTGCGGGCGCGGCCCTGCTCCAGCCGCGTGTAGTAGACGACGCTGACGCCCGCGAGGTCGGCCACCTCCTCACGGCGCAGCCCCGCCACCCGGCGTCGGCCGGTGCCGGCGTGCCCGGCCGCCGCGGGGGACACCCGGGCACGCCGCGACTTCAGGAAGGCGCCGAGTTCACTGGCTGAGTTCATGCCGGTCAGTATGCGCACGGCCGACGGACGGCTGCCTGTCCCTGTCAGTACCCCCCTGTGGGCCGCTTCGGCTGCCTGGTACCCGCGGAGTAATGGCTCCGCTTGCCGCGGGCGGCCACGGTGGGAGCGGCTGCGGATCCCGCACCGTGGCCGCCAGGCGTCCCGGCGATGCCCGGCGGCGTACGTACTTCGACACGACAGGAGCGCCTTCGATGCGCGCGGTGGTCTTTTCCCGATATGGCGACGAGAGCGTTCTGGAGCTCACTGAACGCCCCGCCCCCACTCCGGCCGACGGCGAGGTGCTGGTGGAAGTCAGGGCCGCGGGGGTCAACCCGGTCGACTGGAAGCACCGCGAAGGAGAGGTGCGCAACGACCGCCCGTTCCCGCTGGGCATGGGCTGGGACGTGGCGGGCGTGGTGCGGAGCTCCGTGCCGGGCGGCCCGGCGGTCGGGGAGGCGGTGTACGGCATGCTTCCGCTGCCGTACGGCGGTGCCTACCAGGACCTGTGCGTCCTGCCCGCCGCGGCGGTGGCGCCCAAACCGTCCCGGCTCTCCTTCGCGGAGGCCGCCGGGGTGCCGCTGGCGGCGCTGACGGCCCGGCAGGCACTGGAGGCCGCGGATGTCACGGCGGGCATGCGCGTCCTGGTGCACGCGGGCGCGGGCGGCGTCGGCCACTTCGCGGTGCAGTTCGCACGGCTGCTGGGGGCACACGTCACGGCCACCTCGTCGGCCCGCAACCTGGACTTCCTCCGCCGCCTGGGGGTCGACGCGCCGCTGGACCGCGCGACGGCGCGTCCGGGCTCCGGGTCCTTCGACGTCGTCCTGGACACCGTCGGCGGCCCGGTGCAGCACGCGTCGTGGCGGCTCCTGCGTCCCGGCGGCACCCTCGTCACGCTGCCGGAACCGGTCGACGAGGCGCACCGCATCCCGGGCGTCACGGCCCTCCGCGTGATCGTGGCACCGGACGGCGAGGCACTGCGCGGGATCGGCGAACTCATCGACTCGGGCGCCGTGCACGTCGAGGTCCAGGAGATCCTGCCCCTGCGGAAGGCCGCCGAGGCCCACCGGACGAGCCGTGCGGGCCGGGTGCGCGGAAAGCTGGTCCTCGGCCTCTGAGGACGGGCGGGCGGGGGCTCGCGGGGCCGTCAGAGGGCCAACAGCCTCAGGGCGTCGGCCGACGCCGCGTCGTTCGGGGTGTAGACCTCCAGCCGGTGGTCGGGGCTCTCCGGCTGGAGCCACACCTGGTAGTCGACGTCGAGCCCGCCGACGGCCGGGTGGCGCAGCCGCATCGTGCCGACGGTGCAGTCCGCCACGTCGCCCGCGGCCCAGAGCCCGGCGAACCGGTCGCTGTGCATGACGAGTTCACCGATGAGTTCGGCGAGCCGCGCGTCGGTGGGGTACCGGCCCGCGGTGAGCCGCAGGTAGGCGACATGGGCCCTGGCCAGGGCGTCCCAGTTCGTGAACAGGTCACGGGTCAGGGGGTCGAGGAAGAACATCCGGGGGACGGAGGGCCGTCGTGCCGGATCGCCGGGTGCGTCGAAGTCGACGTGCGCGGCGGTGAGGGCGTGCCCGGTGCGGTTCCAGGCCAGTACGTCGCCGCGGCGGCCGAGCACGACCGCGGGGGCGGCCTCGCCCAGGGCGGTCAGCAGGGACAGCACGCGCGGGTGCGGGCTCTCCGGGCGTGGCCGCACCAGGCGCGAACGGCCCTGGTGCCGGGCGAGGTTGTGGAGGTGGAGCGTCTCCACGTCGTCGAGCCGGAGCACCTGGGCGAGCGCGTCGAGCACCTGCGGGGAGGCGGTGCCGGCCTGCCCCTGTTCCAGGCGCGTGTAGTACCCGGCGCTCACCCCCGCGAGCTGCGCGAGTTCCTCGCGCCGAAGCCCCGGAACGCGGCGGGTGCTTCCGTACGTACGAAGGCCGACGTCGGCGGGGGTGACCCGGTCCCGGCGGTTCTTCAGGTACGCGCCGAGGCCGCCGAGCCCCGGAGCGCCCGGCTCCCGGTCCCGGCCGCCCGTCCGTTCCGGCAGCGCGTTCGTCGGGCTCTTCGGGGCCGTGTGCGTCCTGCTCTCCGTCTCCATGCCGGGAAGCCTAGGCGGAACGGGCCGTGTCGTGGGTGCCCCTGCGAGGTGTACCCACGGCACGGGGATGGCTGACGTACGGCCGCCCCCGCATCGTCGGGCCCATGAACACGAAGCGATCGTCCCGCTCTCCTTCCCCCTCCCCCGGGCCCCGGGCCTGGCTCGGCCTCGTGGTGGTCCTGGGCCCGGTGCTGTTGGTCGCCATGGACAGTTCGGTCCTGTTCCTGGGCATGCCCAAGGTGTCCGAGGCGCTGTCGCCGACCGCCGACCAGGCGCTGTGGATCCTGGACGTCTACGGTTTCGCCGTCGGTTCGCTGCTCGTCGCGTTCGGCAGCATCGGCGACCGGTACGGGCGGCTGCGGCTGCTGCTGATCGGTGCGGCCGTCTTCGGCGCCGCCTCGGCGGGCGCGGCCTTCTCCCCCACCCCCGAACTGCTCATCGCCTTCCGGGCGTTGATGGGCGTGGCCGGTGCCACCCTGCTGCCGTCCGCGCTGGCGGTGCTCAGCGAACTGTTCACCGATCCCCGCACACGCTCGAAGGCGGTCGGCGTCTTCGCGGCCACCTTCGCCGCCGGGTTCGCGATCGGTCCGGTCGTCGGCGGGCAGCTCCTGAACAACTTCTGGTGGGGCTCGGTCTTCCTCATCAACCTGCCCGTGGTCGTACTGTTCCTGCTCCTGGCCCCGGTCCTGCTGCGCGAAGTCCGCGCCACCCGGCCCGGTCGCGTCGACGTGCCGAGCATCCTGCTCTCCGCCGCCGGTCTCCTGCTGAGCGTGTATGCGATCAAGCACGCGGCGGCCGACGGCCTGTCCGCGACGCCGCTGGTCGCCGGAGTGCCCGGCGTCCTCGCCCTCTGGGTCTTCGTACGGCGTCAACTCCGCCTCGACCGACCGCTGATCGACTTCCGTCTCTTCCGCGACCGGGTCTTCACCGTCGCCGCCATCACCGGCCTCCTCCCGCTGGCGGCGTGGTCGGCCGTCGCCTACCTCGGCGGCGGCTACCTCCAGGCCGTCCTCGGTCTGAGCGTCCTGGACGCCGCCCTCGTGGCACTGCCGGGGGCCGCGGTGCTCACCGTCAGCTGCCTCGCGACCCCGGCCCTGGTCGCCCGCACGGGCACCCGGTCGGCGCTCGTCGCCTGCCACTTCCTCATCGCGGCCGGACTCGTTCTGCTGCTGGCCACGGGCGTTTCCGGCGGCATCGGCTGGTACGTGGCGTCCACCGTCGTGGCGGGGGTCGGCTACGGCATCTCCTTCAGCGTCGTCGCGGACACGGCCATCGGCGCGGTGCCCGCGGAACGTGCCGGGGCCGCGGCGGCGATCGCCGAGACCAGCAACGAGCTCGGCAACGCCCTGGGCATCGCGCTCCTCGGCTCACTGGCCGCCCTGATCTTCCGGCTCCAGGGGCCGGACGCCGCGGGCACGCTCCACGAGACCCTGCACCTCCCGGGCCTGACCCCCGCGGTGATCGACCAGGCCAAGCAGGCCGCCGTCACCGGACTGCACGCCGCCGCCCTCGTCGCGTCCCTGCTCCATGCGGCGCTCGGCGCGTTCGCCCTGCGTCACCTCCCGAGGTCAGCGCCGGACCGTGCCGCCGCCCCGCAGCCGGAACCGCTGCCCCGGCTCACCGCCGGAGCGGACGCGCCCCGGTGACCCGCCGCGGAACGGGAGTTCGCCTCGCCCCCGTTCGTCCCGTGACCGGGCCGCCCGCACCCGACAGGTCCGCCACCGGCCCTGTGACGCGCCTCACTCTCCCCGGGCTGCGGGACGGTCGTACCCGATCATGGCTCGCATGGACTCCCGTTTCCTCGGCATCGCCGATCTGACCGACACTCCGCCCGTGGCGGTCGTGGTCGACGTCATGCGTGCCTTCACCGTGGCCGCCTGGGCCTTCGCCCAGGGGGCGGAGAAGATCGTTCTTGCCGAGTCGCTGGACGAGGCGCGGGCGCTCAAGGCGTCCCACCCGGGCTGGGTGGCACTCAAGGACGGTCCGCCCGCGCCCGGGTTCGACACCGTCAACTCGCCCGGCATGCTGCGTTCCCTCGACCTCACCGGCCGGACCGTCGTACAGAAGACCACCGCGGGAACGGTCGGGGCCCACGCCGTCAGGGACTCCTCGCTGGTGCTGTGCGCGAGCTTCGTGGTGGCGGAGGCGACGGCTCGGCTCCTGCGGTCGCACGGGAGCGACCGGGTGACGTTCGTGGTCACCGGGGAGGGCGGCCGGGCGGAGGAAGACCTGGCGTGCGCCCAGTACATCGCCGGGCGGGCCGCCGGATCCGGCGCGGACGCCGCCGGGTTCCTCCGCCGCGCGGCCGCGTCCCGCGCCGCCGCCGAACTGACGGAGGGGGTACGCGAGGGGGTCCACCCCGACGACGTCGCGCTCTGTTGTGAGGTCGACCGGTTTCCCTTCGCCCTGGTCGCCGCCCCGGAGGGCTCACTCATGGTGCTGCGCGCCCGCGACACCGCGGGCACCGCCGCCACCGCGGGCAGCTGACCCGAGCGCCACCCCGTGCGCCTCTACCGGCGGCATTGCTGGTCACCCCCCGCCCGCTCGCGCTCCCGCGCCCGTACGCGGCCCCCGGAACGTCCCCCGGTACGCCTGCGGTGAGACGCCCACCGTCACCTGGAAGTGCTGCCGCATCGACGTCCCCGTGCCGAATCCGGCCTCGTGCGCGATCCGGTCCACCGGCAGGTCCGTCTCCTCCAGCAACTCCCTTGCCCTGTCTACCCGTTGGCGGGACAGCCACTGCACGGGGGTGAGTCCCGTCTCCTCACGGAACCGGCGGCTGAAGGTCCGTACGCTCATGTGCGCCTCGCGCGCGAGCTCGTCCAGGGTGAGCGGCCGGTCGAGGTGGGCAAGGGCGAAGGCGCGTGCGCGGCCGGTCGAGGAGACCTCCGGCGCGGGCACCGGGCGCCGTACGTACTGGGCCTGGCCGCCCTCCCGGTGCGGCGGCACCACCGTCGTACGGGCGACGGCGTTCGCGACGGCCGCGCCGAAGTCGCTGCGGATCATGTGCAGGCAGAGGTCGATGCCGGAGGCCACCCCGGCGGAGGTGAGCACCCCGCCGTCGTCCGTGTAGAGGACGTCCGGATCGAGGTCCACCTCCGGGTACAGCTCCCGGAACTCCTCGCAGGACTTCCAGTGCGTCGTCGCCCGCCGCCCCGCCAGAAGACCCGCCGCCGCGAGCACGAAGGAACCCGTGCAGATGGAGGCGATCCGGGTGCTGGGCCGAATCCGCGCCAGCGCCGCGGCCACCCCCGGTTCCAGCAGGCCGCGCGTCTGCGGCCCGTAGTCCTCGTGTGCGGCGGGCACGACGACGGTGTCCGCCGTGTCCAGCGCCTCGGGCCCGTGCGCCACGTTGACGGTGAAGTCGGTGTCGGTGGCCACCTCGCCGGGCTCGGGCGTGCAGGTCACCACGTCGTACAGCGGCTCGCCCGCCGCCGACCTGGCCTGCCCGAACAACCGGTGCACGATGCCCAGTTCCATGGGCAGCAGCCCGGGTCGTACGAGAACGGCGACCCGGTGCACACCATCGGCGCGACGGGCCTCCGCAGCCGACCCACCGTTCACATCCCTGTCGTCACGCATGGCCAGATTCTTTCACAAGGCGGCAATCCGGCCGGTGGCCGGTGTCGGGGCCACCGCGAAGGATCGTCCGCATGGATACGCACCCACCCCTCGCCCCGGAGAGCGGGCCCCCGGCCCCCGCCCGCACGCCCCGCGTCCACCGGGCCTGGCCCGTGGCCGCCACGGCCGCCCTCGCGATCCTCGTCACCGGCGCGTTCGCCACCCTGCCCGGCCTCTTCACCCGGCCCGTCCGCGAGGAGTTCGGCTGGTCCTACGGCTCCATCGGCGTCGCCACCTCCGTCAACATGCTGCTGTACGGGCTCATGGCCCCCTTCGCCGCCGCCCTGATGGATCGCTTCGGCATCCGCCGGGTCGTCACGACCGCGCTCGCGACCGTCGCCGCGGGCGCCCTCCTCACCTCCACCGTCCTCAGCGAACCCTGGCAACTCACCCTCTACTGGGGCCTGCTGGTGGGCCTCGGCACGGGATCCACGGCGATGACGCTGGGCGCGACGGTCACCCAACGGTGGTTCGTACGACGCCGGGGCCTGGTCACCGGGGTGCTCGCCTCCGCGAGCGTGCTGGGCCAGATGGCGTTCCTGCCCGCCCTCTCCCGGCTGGTCGAGCACCACGGCTGGCGTCCCGCTCTGGTGACGGTCGCTCTGGCCGCCTGCGCGGTGGCCCCCGTCGTCCTGCTCGTACTGCGCGACCACCCGGCCGACACCGGTCTGAAGCCGTACGGCGCGGCGGCCTTCGTTCCTCGGCCCTCCCCCGCGCGCGGTGCCGTCGGCCGTACCTTCCGGGTCCTCCGCCGCGCCTGCCGCACCCCGTCCTTCTGGCTGCTGTCCACCGCCTTCGCGGTCTGCGGGGCGTCCACCAACGGCATCCTGTGGACCCACTTCACGCCCGCCGCCCACGACCACGGCATGCCCGCCACCACCGCCTCGACGCTCCTGGCACTCGTCGGTGTCTTCAACGTCGCCGGCACGATCGCCTCCGGCTGGCTGACCGACCGCTACCCGCCCCGCCGCCTCCTCGCCCTCTGCTTCGCCCTCCGAGCGGCCCTCCTGCTGACCCTCCCCCTCTCCCTGGCCGCCACGCCCACCCCGCCCCTCCTCGCCTTCGTCGCCCTCTTCGGCCTGCTCGACCTGGCGACCGTTCCGCCGGTCCTGGCGCTGTGCCGGGACTTCTACGGCGAGGACAGCCCCGTCGTCTTCGGCTGGATCAGCACCGCCCACCAGCTGGGCGCGGCCCTGGTGGCGCTGCTCGGCGGCACGGCCCGCGACGTCTTCGGCTCGTACGACCCGGTCTGGACGGCGGTCGGCGCGCTCTGCGCCATGGCGGCCCTGCTCTCGCTGGCGATCCGCCCCGCCACGCGCGTTCCGTCGAGTCCCGCGTGGTAGGGAACGCTGCCCGGGCTTTCAGACCGCGCAGCAGCCGCAGGCGTCCGCCTTCCCGGTCGGCGCCGCCGTGGCGGCGGGGGACGCCGTGGTGGCGGGGGACGCCGTGGTGGCGGGGGACGCCGTGGTGGCGGGGGACGCGCAACAGCCCTTGCCCTGCCAGGCGTCGCGGCCCTCCTTCACCGCGATGACGGCGATCACCAGCGCGGCGACCGGGTCGGCCCAGGACCATCCGAGGACGCTGTGGGCGACGAGGCCGGCCAGGACGACGGCGGAGAGGTAGGTGCACAGCAGGGTCTGCTTCGAGTCGGCGACCGCCGAGGCCGAGCCCAGTTCGCGTCCGGCCCTGCGCTGGGCTGCCGAGAGGAACGGCATGATCGCGAGGGACAGGGCGGCGATGACGATTCCCAGCGGGGAGTGCTGGACCTCGCCGGTGCTGGCGAGCGCCCGGACGGCATCGAAGCCGACGTAGGCGGCGAGCACGAAGAAGGACACGGAGATGATCCGCAGGGTGGTCTTCTCACGGGCCTCGCGAACGGCGTGGTCACGGGCGGAGAACTGCCAGGCGACCGCAGCGGCGGAGGAGACCTCGATGACCGAGTCGAGGCCGAAACCGATCAACGCGGCGGAGGAGGCGAGACTGCCGGCGGTGAGCGCGACGACGGCCTCCACGACGTTGTACGCCAGGGTCGCCGCGACCAGCAGCCGTATGCGCTTCGTCAGGACGTCGCGGCGCGCGGGTATCGGGCCCGACGCCGACGCCGGCATCAGCAGCACCCTTCGGCGTCCGCATCCGGACACGTGCGGTCCGCTTCGACCGCCACCACCGCGTCGCGCAGGTGGTCCAGCGCGTGCCCCAACCGGGGGTCGGCGAGTTCGTAGCGGGTACGGCGGCCCACGGGCACAGCGGTGACCAGCCCGCAGTCACGCAGGCAGGCCAGGTGGTTGGAGAGGCGCGTCCGCGAGATCTGGAGCGCATCGGCAAGATCGGCGGGGTGGGCCGGGGCCTCACGCAGGGCGAGCAGCAACCGGCAGCGGATCGGGTCTGCGAGCGCACGGCCGAACCGGGCCAGCACCTCGATGTCGGAAGCGAGAGTGAGCATGCCGCGACAGTACACAACGTCCTGAATTCATGGAATGCTGAATTCAGGGGTCGGTCGCCTCCCGGAAGGAAGAGCGCTCTCCGAGGCTTTGGCACCGGTGCACGAGTGCACGACGACCACGCACGAAGGTGTCCTCGATCGGCTGCCGGCCGGCCGGGGGCGTGACGACGGGAGCAGGCGTGATGAGTGAACCGACGTGGGTACCGCAGTCCTGCACGTTGCCGTCCGCGGAGCAGCCCCTGCGCAGCGCCGAGTGGGACGCGCTGTTCTGCGAGCGACTGGCCGCGATCACGCGACCCCGGCCGCTGCGCCTTCGCCTCCACCTCTCGTCCGGCGGGGAGGGCGTCGAGGAGCGGGTGCGTGATCTGGTGGCGCGGGAGGGCGACTGCTGCTCGTTCTTCACGTTCACCACAAGGGCGGACGGGGACCGAACCGTCCTGGAGATCGAGGTGGACCGCCTCCACGAGCCGGTCCTGAACGCCCTCGCCGCTCGTGCCGCCGCGGTCGTGGAACGTGAGGTTCCGCCTCGCTGAGCCGTCGCCGAACGACGCCCCCGCTCCGGCGTTCCCCACTCCCCCGGCGCCGCGGACGCACAGCGCGCGGATGCCGACGTCGTCGCGTCGGCGGCGATGTCCCGGCGGCGGGCGGGGACCTACGGCATCGCTATGGCCGCAGCAGCGGATCCCTGCTGCGAACGGGGGGTTTTCTCGCCGACCTTCTGCGGGTCGATCGTGCGCGGGTCGACGGCTTCGCCGGGGGCGCCCTCGGCGTAGTAGCCACCGGGGGCGGTGTCGCGGTCGTGCGGCAGCAGGAAGAAGACGCGGCGCTTGTGCAGGCCGCTGTCCGGGTCGGCCTCGGCGTGTTCGTCGAGCTCGGTGTAGCCGACCAGCCGGCCGTCGCGGGCGTAGCGCGGCTTGCCGCGGCGACGGGGCGTCTTGTCGAGGGCCTGGCGCACGTAGTCCAGGTCGTCGGGGCTTTCCAGCCACACCACCGCATTCTCGTGGGCGAGATCGCTCTCGTTCAGTAGCGAGCTCATGGCTGAAGCCCCTCCTCGTTGTTTCCGGCCACGCGCGGGCCTCGGATTTCTGGCCCCGGACCGGGTCCTGTCGTCGGGCCCCGCCGGTCTGCTTGCCCGAAGGCCCGGGTCCCATCGTAAGGCTGCCCGCTGTCGCCGCACAGTGCACGGATGGGCGTCATGTGGTTGCCGAACCGTTCGAAGAGCCGGAAAGGACTCCGGCCGCGGCCGGGTCGTCCTCGTCGGAGAGCAGGCCCAGACCCGGGTAGTACTTCTTGCCGCTGGACTTCATCATGTCGTTCGGCGACGCCAGACCCAGCTCCTGGCGGATACGGCTGGCGAAGGAACGGGAGGTCGCGGGCCTGATGCCCTCACTGGCGTTGCACCAGGTGCCGTACGCCGCGTACAACACGCCCTGCTCGACCCGGAGCACGTCCGAGGAGCGGTCGTGGCCGTTCGCGGACGGCGGGCTCTTGAGGCAGCACTCCTTGAGGAAGCGCCCGATGTGGTCCTCCGTGGATTCGTACGCCTCGGTGGCCATGCGTACGGAATCCGGACCGGTGAGCGGGTCGCGGGTCTCCAGGTAGTTCATGGCGCCCTCGATGAGCCAGTGGAGGATTCCGGGGCCCTCGTCCCGTACGAGCTCGAAGGCCAGGTTGTCGATCTTGTGCTTGTTCGGGACGACCCGCTCGAAGGGGATCAGTCGGATGCGGCGCCAGAAGGCGTGCCCGCCGGTGCCGACCTCGGGGCGGTGGTTGCCGAGCAGCCACAGCTTGTGGGTGGGGGCGAACGAGAAGTAGTCCTGCCGCATCCGCCGGGCCTTGATGCGGTCGCCACCGGTGAGGAGCTTGACGCGGGACTCGTCGAACTTGTCGTTGGGCTTGAGTTCGGAGCACACCATGATCCGGCGGCCGTGCAGCTCGGTGAGCTCGGTGGAGTGTTCGGAGAACTTGCCCTTTTCCATGAGGAAGCCGGGCGGCGCCGCGTCCGCGTAGTCGCCGAGGATCTGGATCATCACGTCCAGCAGCACCGACTTGCCGTTCGCACCCGCGCCGAACAGGAAGGGCAGCACCTGCGCGCCGACGTCGCCGGTGATCGAGTACCCGAGCAGCAGGTGCAGGAACCGGATCGTCTCCAGTCCCTTCTCGTCGTCGCCGAAGGTGTCGTGCAGGAACTTGTGCCAACGCGGCGTGGGCATGTTCTCGGGGGCGACGCTGGTGGCCCGCGAGTGCCGGTCGGTGACCGGGTCGGGCTTGCGCATCTCGCCCGTCTGCAGGTCCACGACCCCTTCGGGAGTGCACAGTGCGTACGCGTCGCCGTCCAGGACGTCCGGATCCAGGGTGAGCGCCGGGGACGCCTTGGCCTGCGTGAGGAGCGCCTTCATGCCGGGCGTGGACATCGTCCGTTTGCGGTGCGCGTACAGCTCGCGGTCGCTGAAGAAGCCGCGCGGGTCCTGGGCGGGCATCTGCTCGGCCATGTCCCCGGCCGCCCACAGGGCCGCCTTCTCGCCGCCGGTGCGTTTCCACCGGTACTGGTCCCAGGAGTACCAGCCGAGGCCCTCGACGTGGCGGAACTGGTCCCCGTACAGCTGCGCGAACAGCTTGGCGTTGCCCCGGTCGGTGAGCATGCTCGGCAGCAGCCCGAGGGGGTTGGGGTGTTCGTGCACGGCGAGCAGCCCGGGGGGCGCCGCCTGCTGGGCGGGCAGGGCTGCGGGTGAACCGGGGCTCACGGTGGTGCCGGCGGCCGCCTGGTCAGGGCCCGATTCCGGTCCGGGGACCGGGAATTCGAGCATCTGCTGAGCGGCGGCAGTGGCGTCGAAGCTCGTGCTCTCGGCGCTGCTCATGGGCGTCCTTGGGGGTGAAGCGGTCGGGTGGCACCTGCGGCGAGGGCGGAGTCGATGATCGCGGTGTTGCGCTGCGGCTGGTGCGGTCGGGCCGCCTGTGCGGCCCGGGCCAGGAGGTCTCGTGCGTCGGTGTCGGCGAGGTGCCCGGCCGCCACCAGACCGCCCGCGGTGAAGGCCGCCCGGTTGAGCTTCTCGGAGAAGCTCGCTCCTTGCGGGACGGCCCTACAGGCCGCCACTTCGGCCAGGAGGGGGTCCAGAAGCCGCTGTGCGGCCCTGGGGGCACGTCGGGCGCGATAGAGGGGGGCGGGGATCCGCAAGGCGCTCAGAGGGGCGTCAGGGGCTTTTGTCGTGGCCGGGGTGGGGGTGGCTGCCGGTACCTCCTCGGGGGCGGGCGTGGTGGCGTGTCCGGTGCGGGTCAGCTCCCCGGCGAGCCATTCCGGCAGCGGGGCGGGCGTCCTGGCCTCGCCGACGGGCACGTAACTGCCCTGCGGGGTCCGGTTGGTGGGCGCGACGATGTAGCCGTTGTCGGCACGGATGTCGACCTGCCAGGCGAGCGCGACCTTGGTGCTGGACCCGGTGGACGAGCGGTACCGGGTCCCGGGGCGGGTGTTCCGGTACCAGATGTGCAGGCCTCCCGAGGGGGTGCGGACGCGCAGGGTGGTGGCGTCGGAGGCCGGGTCCTGCTGCCCCCGGTAGGCGGCCAGCAGGGCGAGCGTGTCGAACCCGGACCCGAGTCCCGTCAGGTCGACCCGCGGATGGATCGGGATGCCCGGCAGCAGGCGTCCCCGGTCCGGGACCTCAGCACTGTGCGCGTCCACGTCGAGCACGACGAGCCCGGCCGGGCCGCAGGCGACACCCACACCCATCGCGGGGTGCTGCCCCCACCAGTCGTCGATCCGGGCGGTGTCGGTGGTGGCGGCCCGGAAGCCGTGGCACCAGCGGCCGGCGGGCAGGCACGAGCAGTCCTGCGGGACGTGCCCCGGCTCCCGGCAGGCCGCGCAGTTCGCGGCCGGGGTCTTCCGGCCGGGAGCGAGCGGGTGCACCGGCCAGCCGTTGCCCGCGCACCAGCGGGCAACGTCGTGTGCCCGCACGGTCCCTGAGGGGACGGGGCTACTGGTCTCACCGTGGCGCGGCACGCGGTCGTCCTTGTCGGGTTCAGAGGTCGTGCGTTCTGGTGCGTTCGGTCCCTCAGTCATAGAAGCGCTGGTCAGCGCCCTGTAGGGGTCTGTATGAGGGACTGAAGGGACTGAACTTTCCTATGAGGTCCTGAGCCTAGCGCAAGGGTCGGCAATCTCCGCGGGGAACTGCCGTTGTATCAGTTCTTCAGTCCCTTGAGTCCCTTTGAGTCCTCGGCGGGTGGGCGGTCTTCGTTCGCAGCCGAAAGAGGGCCCGAAGGGTTGCGGGTGCCCAGGTACATGATCGCTACCCTCCGCGGGGCCGTGTCGTACTGGCCTACGAGAGGCGGATGCCTCTACGGATCCCAGAGCCGGGGGACGGAAGGACCGGGGACCGGCCGGTTCAGTCCCTACCCTTCAGTCCCTCAGTAAACCTGCAGGTCAGGGGGTTGCGCCCACCGCGAACAGGGACTCAAAGGGACTGAAGGGACTGAAAATCCTAGTTATGAGCGCTTCAGGCTTATAGCTGTCTACTACACGCGTCCGCATACACACGCGCACACAATTGGGATGGATACTGCGAAGTTGAGTCCCTTCAGTCCCTCAGTCCCTTGATCGAAACGAAGTCCACCGCTCTGACCTGCGCTTTTCCCGAGGGACTGAACGGAGGGACTGAAACGCAGGGACTGAGACGCAGAGTCCCCGGCCTGTGCCGCACGCCCTGCGGAAGGGCACAGACGGGCAACCCCCGCGAGGGCGTTCGAGCAGGACCGTGCGTCTGTCCGAAGCGGGGGTTCAGTCCCTCGACCGCCCCGTCGGTCCCTCCTGGAGGCGCCGGTCCCTTGTGCCCAGCAGGTCTTGCGCCCGGATCAGGGATCCACCGGATGGCCCTCCAGGCCCGGGGCGATCAGCGGCGCGGTGGGGGGCCGACGACGCGCCCCGCGCCCCGCAGGCTGTGTGTCCGGGCTCTCTCGTTGCCAGGCACTTTCCTGGCTGCCCAGTCGCTCCTGGCTGCCCAGTCGCTCCCGGCCGCCCAGGAACGTGCAAGACGCACAGGGAGCCCTTGAGGACGCCACAGCCGTGCCGGGAGCCCCTCCAGGGCCGTTCCGGTGCCTGCTGGCGAGCTGGGAGCCCGTGCGGGGCAACAGAAGCCTCGGCGGGCACGGCAGCGTGTGCTCGGTTCCTACCTCCCAGACCCTCGTGCCGGCCGTCGGCGTACGGAGAGAGCGCTGGCGACGCCAGAGGGAGCCGTGACGGGTGCGCGAGGCCGTCAGGCGCCGCTGGAGCGTTTTTCGTCCCGTGCCGGGGGTGAGGCGTTTTGGCCGCGGCTGAGCGCGGACGGGATCACAGCGGAGTCCCTCCCCGGGCGGTGCATCCAGCACGGGGAGGGACGGAGGGACTGAAGGACCGGGATTTCGAAGTACCGGTAGTAACTGGGCCGGGTTCGGCGTGTCGAGGACGGCGCCCCCGAGGCGGGCGTCGTCAGACCCCGGTACTGACCTCGGAGGCCGGGTGGCGCAGTTCTTCGTTGAGGCGCAGGGCCTCGTCCAACTGGTCCTCAAGGATGACGATGCGGCACGCGGCGCCGACCGGGGTGCCCTGGTCGACCAGCTCGCGAGCGCGCGCGGCGATGCGCAACTGGTAGCGGGAGTAGCGGCGGTGGCCGCCCTCCGAACGCAGCGGGGTGATCAGCCGCGCTTCTCCTATGGCCCGCAGGAAGGCGGGCGTCGCACCGATCATCTCGGCGGCCCGGCCCATCGTGTACGCGGGAAAGTCGTCGTCGTCGAAACGGTCCCGGGCATGCTCCTCCCGGGGAGGGGACGGGGCCTGCTGGTTGTCCACTGTCACTGGCACCTCACTGCCTTCGCTGCGGTCTGCGGTCATGGCTCGATGATCTTCGGTGTGCGGGTGGTGTCGTCGGTGCTGCGCTTGGTGTTCCGGGTCGGCTGAACTGTTCGGAGAAACGTCAACGCGTAGAGGGGTCCCGGTACCGTGTGGCACCGGGACCCCGAGGGATCAACACCATCTACCGGCTTCGTGCTGCGCCGGCCTTCTGTTTCCGCGTTCCGGCCGGTGAGAACCGAAATGCGGGGATCGCGGATGCGTGACCGTGGGACCACCTCTCGTTCCGGGGCCTGCGGTACCCGAGCGGACTGTGCCTCACCCGGGCGATCCTGATGGCGTCCTCCTCCTTTTCTCTCGTGCTGCGATCTCTGGTACTGCGAGTACTGCGTACTGCTCGTCGTGCCGGTCCACCTGCGAACTGCTCGCGGCCCTGGGACCGCCCGACCCGGCAACCAACCACGGGACCCTCCTACTGCCCGGCCCCGCCGTTCCGCTGCCGTGCCACAACCTGCTTCGAACCGGCACGCGCGGCACTCCGTATCTGCCGCGCCTCACTGGACTTCGTGGCTACGAGAAGAAATCTAATACCGACGTGCGTCGATGTCTACCGTCTTCGCTACAGATTTTGTGGAGCCCGCAGAACGGGAAAACTCCCCCGCTGAACGCTCCCGCTCGCTGCCCAGAAGATCCGGCCACTCCGTGCGCTCCACCCGCCGCGTTTGTCGCACCCTCTGTCACTCGTACGAGCTGAATTTCGCATCCGCAATGCTCTGCGAGTGTCTGAGAGCCGATGCATCGGGCATACGCCTGCCTCAGGGCGGTACAACCGATCATGGATTGGGGCGTACGCGCATGCAGTTCATCTCCCGGAACACCCACGACTCCGCCGACCACAAGTCGTTGACCAAGCAGAAGAGTGACGGACCGGCCGACCTGAGGGCCGATCGACCGGCCCTCAGGGCCTCTCGGGCGGAACTGATCCGCCGTACGCCCCCGGAGCAGCGTTCCGAGACGATCCGGGGGCGCGGACCGGCCGGAGTCGTTCGCGCCCGCAAGGCGGCCCGCGCCTTCGCCGACCGCCTCTCCCCCGCACCGGCACCCGACACCGCGGACTCCCTCGTGCTGGTGGTGTCCGAACTGGTCACCAACGCGGTCCGGCACGGGGGCGGCCGGTACACCCTCGCGTTGTCCGCGTCGCCCGATACCCTCACCGTCGCGGTGGGCGACCCCAGCCCGGAACGCCCGCATCCTCGCGCCCCCGACACGGCGGACGGCGGAGGCGGCTTCGGTTGGCATCTGGTGGGGATGCTGGCGCAGGAGGTGACGGTGATGTCCGGTCAGGCAGCGCTCACCGGCCCGGCCTCCCTCACCGGGACCGGAGCCCGCTCCCCCGTCCGGACACGTCGTACGGCACGGGGCAAGACGATCCGGGCGGTCCTCCCCCGCTGACCCCCTCTCGCCAACTGCCTCCCCGCGCCGCTCACTTGTGTGATCTCTCCGCCTCCGCCGTGCGGAGACGACTACCCTGGGCGCATGACGGAACCCTGGGATCCTGATGCCGCCGGTGTGCTGCGGCTGCCCTCCGGACGCCTCGTGCGCGGCCGCGGGCTGCGCCGACCGCTTCCCGCGGGGCCCACGCCCACGTACGCGCTCCACCTGCTCGGCAAGGAGCCCCCCGAGGTCCCCTGGGAGGCCCGCTGGCTGCGTTGGCCCGATTTCCGGCTGCCGGGCGACCGCGACGAGGCCCGCGCGCTGCTGTCCGACGCCTGGACCCGTACGGACACCGAACGGGTCGAGCTGGCTTGCGGCGGCGGACGAGGTCGTACCGGTACGGCTCTCGCGTGCCTCGCGGTCCTGGACGGCGTTCCGCCGGACGGTGCGGTTGCCTTCGTCAGGGCCCACTACGATCCCCGTGCCGTGGAAACCCCCTGGCAGAAGCGGTACGTACGGGGCTTCGCCGACTGAGGCCGGAGCGGGCGGGCCGAGCGGTTCAACGCGGAGCGAGCAGTTCCGCCGCGGCCGTGGCGCGTACCGCGCTCGCGACGGCGACCAGGGCGGGCGAGTCCAGCTTCCACTGCTGCCAGTACAGCGGCACGTCCACGGTGCGGTCGGTGGCGAGGAGGGACAGTGCTCCTGCGCGCAGCAGGGGTACCGCCTGCTGTTCCGGTACGAGGCCCCAGCCGAGGCCGGCGGTGATCGCGTCGCAGAAGCCTTCCGAGGTGGGCACGTAGTGCCGGACCGGGCTCGCTCCCCGCGCCGTCGCCCCCTCTTCGCCGTCCGCCAGTGACCGTACGAAGCCGTCCTGCAAATCGTCCTTGCGGTCGAAGACGATGACCGGGGCCCGGCGCAGGCAGTCCACCAGGCGCCCCTCGGACAGATACCGTGCCTCGAACTCCGGGCTCGCCACCGGCAGGTACCGGGCAAGACCCAGGGCCCGTACCGTGCACCCGGCCACCGGGTCGGGCGACGAGGTCACCGCGGCCATCACCCGGCCCTCCCGCAGCAGTGCCGTCGTGTGTCCCTCGTCCTCGCGGCGCAGCTCCACGCAGACGGGCGGGTCCTGCGGGAGTCGGCTCAAGGCGGGCAGGAACCAGGTGGCGAGGGAGTCGGCGTTCACGGCGACGGCCAGCCGTACCGCGTTCCCCGCTCCCGCCGCCTCCTCCGTCAGCCCGAGTTCGGCGCGTGCATCCCTTTCCAGCAGGGAGAGTTGGCGGGCGAACCGCACCAGGACCCGGCCCGACTCGGTGGGCCGAACCGGTTTCGTGCGCATCAGCAGCACTCGCCCCGTGCGCTGCTCCAGGGCCTTGATGCGCTGGCTGACGGCGGACGGGGTGACGTGCAGGGCGGCGGCGGCCGCGTCGAACGTGCCCTCGTCGACCACGGCGAGCAGGGTGGCCACCTGCTCCAGGGGAAGTTCATTCATCATGAGAGCTAAGGGTACGTAAGAATCTTTAGCTGTACTGATGACCCTCTGATCCCTAGCGTGGCACGCATGTCACACAGCACCTCCGGCATCGCTGCGGCCGCGCTCGCCGGCTTCGGCACCGGACTTTCCCTCATCGTCGCCATCGGGGCGCAGAACGCGTACGTCCTGCGCCAAGGCGTACACCGGCACGCGGTACTCGCCGTGGTCGCCATCTGCGCACTGTCCGACGCACTCCTCATCGGGCTCGGCGTAGCGGGCGTCGGCGCGGTCGTCACCGCCTGGCCCGCCGCACTGACCGCGGTCGGCCTGGCGGGCGGCGGCTTCCTGATCTGTTACGGGCTCCTCGCCGCCCGCCGCGTCATCCGTCCCTCCCCCGACGCGGCCCTCACCACCGGGGGCCGGACCGCGGCCGGCTCGACGCGCGCCGCGGTACTGACCTGCCTCGCCATGACCTGGCTCAATCCGCACGTCTACCTGGACACCGTCCTTCTGCTCGGCTCGGTCGCCACCGACCACGGGTCACTGCGCTGGGTGTTCGGCGGCGGCGCGATCGTCGCCAGCCTGACGTGGTTCACCGCGCTCGGCTACGGGGCGAGGCTGCTGAACGGTCTGTTGGCCCGACCGGGGGCCTGGCGGGTGCTGGACGCGGTGGTGGCGGCGACGATGGTGACGATGGGCGGAATGCTGGTGCTGACGGCCTGAAATGTCGTGTTCGATGCCGTCCTGGCTCCTCACGGCCCGTCACATCCCCTTGCTCTCACCCGACACGCGGCACTTTCTTGCCCCCAATGTCACCAATACCCCCGCGGAGGTGAGTAAGGTAACCGCATGACCGTCCCATACGCCCCGGACGACCGGGAAAAGGTAGTAGCGAAGCTTCCCGCCTCCCTGCGCCAAGAACTCAAAGTCAGAGCCGCCGAGTTGGGCGTCGACATCAAGGACGCCGTCACGGAGGGAGTCCAGGCGTGGCGTTCGGAGAAGTCCGAACACCCCGTCGTGGACACCACTGGCGGCAGCTCCTTCTCGACGTACCTTCCGCACGGTCTGTACGGGGAGTTCAAGGACGACTGCAAGGAGCGCGGGCTGCCCTTCAACCAGGGACTCGCACAGGCGATCCGTCTCTGGCTCGGGGCCCACCCCTCCCCCCGTCGCCCCGCCCGCCGCGGTGGCGCGCGCCGCATCATCTTCGGCAACCAGAAGGGCGGCGTAGGCAAGACCGCCACCTCCTCCGGTGTCGCCCAGGCCCTCGCCGAGGCCGGAAACCGCGTCCTGCTCATCGACTTCGACCCGCAGGGCCACCTCACCAAGCAGCTCGGCTACCAGCTCTTCGGCATCGAAGAGCCCAGCCTCGCCAAGCACATGCTCGGCGAAGCCAAGGGCGAGCTGCGTGAGCTGCTCGTCCCGATAGAGGAGAGCGGCTTCGCGGGCCGGCTGTTCCTGCTGCCCGCGTGCAAGGACGCGTTCCTGCTCGATGCCAAGCTGGCCACCAGCCGCTTCGTACGGGTGAAGGAAACCGCCCTGGAGAAGGCGATGGAACCGCTGGAACGGGACTTCGACTACATCGTCGTCGACTGCCCCCCGAGTCTCGGTTACTCCATGGACACCGCGCTCTACTACTGCCGTACCCGCGAGGACGAGGAGCCGGAGACCTCCGGGGTCTTCGTGCCGGTCCTCGCCGAGGACTCCTCGGCCGACGCCTACGACATGCTCTACGACCAGATCCAGGACCTGACCGCGGACATGGAGGTCGAGATCACCATGCTCGGCTTCATCGTCAACATGTACGACAGCCGCAAGGGCTACATCGCCACGTCCTCGCTGGACAGCTGGAAGGCGATCGGCGACCCGCCGGTCATCGGCATCATGCCGGAGCGCAAGGAGCAGCGCGAAGCCGTCCGTCTCAAGCAGCCACTGCTGTCCTACGCACCCGACTGCGAACAGTCCGAGATCATGCGCACCATTGCACGGAGGATCACCTCATGAGCGTCGCCGACCGGCTCGGCACCGGCTCCTCCTTCGGCGGCGTACCGCGCGGCAGGAGCGCCCGCGGCCGCGCCAAGGCTCTGGTCCAGGGCGACGTCCCAGCATACGAACTCGCCCGCATCCGCCTCGAAGAGGTGGCCCCCACCCCGCTGAACCCCCGCCGCAACTTCGGCACCGACGAGGAGATGACCCGCTTCGGCGAGGAGCTGCGCAACACCCAGCTCGCCGCCTGCGTGGCCATCTCGCGTGCCGCCTACCTCAAGGTGTGGCCGCAGCACGAGGCAGCGATCGGGGACGCGCAGTACGTCCTGATCAACGGCGAACGCCGTTACCGCTGTGCCTCACACGTCGGCCTGGAGGCCCTGGACTTCGTCGTACGCGACGATCTGGCGTCCTCCCGCGAGGCGTTCATAGACCACCTGCTGAAGGAGAACCTGGAGCGCGAGGACTTCGACGTCGTCGAGCGCGCCCGGGGCGTGCAGCAACTGGTCCTCGTATGCAGCGAGGAGTCCGCGACGGGTGCCCGCGCACGGGCGGCCAAGCGGCTGGGCCGCGACCGCTCCTGGGTCACCAACCAGCTCGCCCTCCTCGAACTCCCGGAAGAACTCCAGCTGATGCTCAGCGCCGGGACGCTCGCCGAACGGGACGGGCGCATGCTGGCCCGGAAGCTGAAGGACGAGCCGGGCCTGGACGCCGCGGCCCTCCTCGACCACCTCAAGGAGCAGCGGGAGAAGGAAGCCCGCACCCGCGAGGAGACGAGAGCGCTCGCCGAACAGGTGCGACAGCGGCAGCAGGCGGAAGAAGGGGCTGCGGGTGGCGGGCAGGTGTTGTCCGCGGACAACACCTTGCGGGCCGGGCAGCCGTCCGCCGTGCCGTCCCCCCAGGCGTCCGTTCCGGCACCGGCGCAGCCGCCCGCGTCGGAGGCCCCTCATGAGGCTCCCCCGGCTCCGCGCGCGGCAGGGCCCGCAGCGGTGACGGAGGGGACGGCGGCCTCCGGACCCGTGTCGGGTGCTGCTCCGGCGTCGGAGTCTGTTCCGATGTCGGAACCTGCTCCGGCACCGGGGACCGGCCCGGCACCCGGGGCCGGACTGCACCCGCTGCCTGCGGTGGTCCCTGTGCCGGTGGCGGTGCCTCCGTTGGCGGAGCGGGAGAGCACATCGGAGTTGTTGTCCGCGGACAACAACTCCGCGGGTGCCGCCGCGGTCGGCTCCACTGAGTCGACGGCTTCCGACTCCGCTGAACGCGTGACCGACACCAGCGCTCGGAGCCTCGTACGGAAGCTCGGTGCGACACCGGAAGCACAGGCTCGTACGCTCGCGGCCGGCCTCGCACATGACGAACTGGTCGCCCTCGTCAAGGAATTGCACGACCACATGTGACGCATCCGGACAGCTCGCCGAAGGGGCGCGCCCTGGCTCATGCCGGGACGCGCCCCTTGGCGTTCTGTGAGCTCAGTCTTGCGCGATAGCTCCGTACGGCCGCAGGCGTCGGCCGTGCTGCAGAGCCCCCGGACGGGTACCAGCCCGCTGGACGACTCCACCGGCTCGTACCTGTCGACGGCGGGCAGGCGGCATGCGCGGCACAAAGCATGCCGTCTAGGGCATGCCGTTTAGGGCATGCGACGCGTGTGCTGTCGCCCAGATTCAGTGCCTCTGCCAGAGTGAGGCGGGAGGCGGCCGGACAACGGGGCTGGGCACCGGGCAATTGACCACCCCCCACGGGCCCGCCGAGTTGCGGTCCGGGCATCTTCATGCAGGACCCGCACTCGCGGACGCCGTGGCACCGGTGCTGGGAATCGGCGCGGGGCAGGCACCTGAGGACTGGCTGGCGCGGCTGCCCCGAAAAGGGACCGGAGGAGACGCGGTCGTCATGCAGATGGCGAAGGCGTGCCGATTGCGAAAGCGTACGGACTGCGATGGACTGCGAGGGTCGGCGTTCGTGGAGACGCGCCACGACAAGGCCGATCCGGGCAAGCCCTGGTCTACACGGAGGGTTCCTGTGCTTCCCGGCCCGGACGAGGTGACCGGCTGCGGTGTGCGGAGAGCGGGCGCCTGGGACTCGGCTAGACCCGCTGAGAGCGGAAGCGGTCATGTTCGGGGGAACTCCTGGCGGAACGCGGCGTGGCCCTCCCTTCCGCGACCGTCGTAGAGGTGGGCAAGGCGGAGGGTATCGGCTGGTCGGTGATCGAGAGCGATGCGGCTTGGGCGAGCGGGGGTGTTCACTCCGACCTCCTTCAGGCCGTGGTCGTTCTCCTCTGGCCTGCCCTCTGAAGCCCCTCGGTAGGTACGCAGGCAGGCTCGCCTGGGTCATGGCTGATCCATAGGAACGGGCCTTCGGCTAGCAAGCTCCTCCCCGTCTCGCGGGTTCGCTTTCGTCGGCCCGCCCAGAGGTGGCCCGTAGTCGAGAACCGTTCGGCGAGGCCGTCCCTGGATCGCAGTGGTGGTGCAGTACCCGTGCGACGAGACGCACGTCAGACGTGGGAAGGCGGCGTGGTCTGCCTGATGCGACGGGTGCGGTAGTCGTGCCGCCGGAGTTGTTGTCCGCGGACAACAACGCACCGCAGCTGGCTCGCTTCGTTCTCCGTCTTGAGCGGCAAACCACTCCCCCGCGTGAACGGTATCGACTCTGTGCTGAGGCTTTCGTAGGACGAGGACCTCGGTGTCCCGAAGGAACCCGAAGGAAAGTGTTGTCCGCGGACAACAGCTGACGTCTGTCGTTGAGCTCTGGGAAGAATCATGGCGGAACAGGTTCTGTTGTCCGCGGACAACGCCTGCGCTGAGCTCAGTGCTCCTGAATGTGTTGTCCGCGGACAACACGAGGAGTCGCTCGTACGGGCTGAGAGCTGTTGTCCGCGGACAACACTGAGGCACCGGGCTTGGCGGCTACGGGGCCGGCTACCGGTTTCTTGCCATCGGACGTTGGACGTCGAGTGAGCGTGGGGAAAGCGTGGAATGCGGTGCTCCCGCCGCGCAGTCATTCCACCGCGGGGTCGTTCCGCCGCGCAGTCATTCCACCGAACCAGTCATCGCGCCGAACGGTCGCAGAGTCGGTCGTACTGCCGGGGGGATTGACGAAGCACGGCTTCACCTCGATGCGAGGCATCACGTCAGTAGCTTGGTCAGCGACGGCACAAGTCCTGGCGAGCGAGCGCTGTCTTGGCTGAGCACTGTCTTGGCCGAGCATCTTCTTGATTGGCGAGGAGTGTAGAGGGGGCGGCCAGAGGGAGGGGTGTGGTGCCTGGCGACCCGCGACGGTGATGCCGATTGCGACGGCCCGGCTCTCCGGTCTCTCCGCGTCGGCTTCGGATCCGGCTCCCGCCCCGGCTGCGGTCGAGGATCCGGCAGTGAGTCCACGAGCGAATGAGTCTGTCCGAGCCCCCCACTTCAGCGGAGACAACTTGTCTTACGGGAGCGGAGACGACGCCCGGAGCCCGGTCATCGAGGCTCAGAAGGAGGACCGGAGGCGCCAGTGGTGAGGGACATCTGTTGTCCGCGGACAACAGGGGTCGCATCGTCAGCGGGCAAGAGATCGTCGTGAGCGGGCAGAAGGGAACCTGGTTAGTCCGCAAGGTGTTGTCCGTGGACAACATTCGAGACAAGCCTCGGAACACCCAGATGTGTTGTCCGCGGACAACACTGCGGCAGCACCAGACCCGAACTGGCGGGGAAGCCGTTGTCCGCGGACAACGCTCATGAAGAACCTCCCATCCCCCGGCTCTGTTGTTGTCCGCGGACAACAACAGAAGCGCCTCCTCCCCCAGGCTGACCCGCCGCGCCGTCTCTCTCGTCTCCGATGTGGTCATTCCGGTGGTCGCCCACGCGGCGTTGAACGTCCTGGAGCAGGGCTTGGAGCAGCTCGGCAAGCTGGGTCTGTTGCGTGGTACTCAAGCTGCTGATCAGCTCGGCCTCCCGTCCCAGAACGTGCTCCACGGTGCTTTCCCCCAGGTCGTGACCGGTCGGTGTCCACGCCACCTGCACACTGCGGGGCCGTCCCTCGCCGCGGCGGCGGGTGACAAGCCCTTCACCTTTGGCGCAGACGACTGGCGCAGACGACGCGTTGTGAAACAGTTCCCGCGGTGATCAGAGAGCGTCGGCTCAGCTCGCGGGTGCTGAGGGTGTACGGAGCACCGCTCCGACGCAACACACTGAGCAGGTCGACGGTGGCGGCGTCCATTTGGGCCTGGGCAAGGATCCGACGGCGATCGTCGCCAAGGAGTTTCGCTGGACGCCGGATCGGAGTGACGATACCGATCGAGGAGACGGGCGTGCCCGGACGTTCTCGTTCCCAGGCGGCAGCGATGTCCCGTACCGGGTAGCTGGAGTCGAGTACTGCGCGTCCCAGGGCGACGCAGCTGTGGTGACCGGCCGTCGCCGCAGTGGCCTTCACGAGGTGGCCGGGCCGTACGACCGTGCCAGGCGGCTCCGTGCGACCACACGGATCCGCAGGCACTCGTCCGTCTCCTGACAGAACTCCCCGAGCACCTCGACGTGCTGATCAACAACCCGGGCGGCGACACAGACTGCGATACATCCGTTCCCGTAGACCTGGCTTCGTTCCGCCGTCGCTTCCGGGCCAACCTCGAAGCGAATCTGGTGGGTGCGGGCCCTTACGACGAAAGCCGTGGCAGACCCAATTGGCGACCGGAGAGGCCGTGGTGGTGCAGATCGGATTGCTCGCCGCCAACCAGGGTGCCAGGGCGTGGATGCGTACGGCGCGGCCAAGGCAGGGCCGACCGCCTGAACTGCAACCTTGCTGTGCAACCGGGGCCCTGTGGCACCACCGCCAACGTCGTCTCACCCGGCTACCTCTCCGAGACAGAGTTCTTCCGCGACTCGCGCTGTCCGAGGAGCGGCGGCGCATGACAGTCGCTGCCGCAGCTATCGGTAGTGAGCTATCGGTGGTGCGGGTACGTCCGAGGGCGTCGTGAATGCCATCGAGCTTCTCTCGCAGCCCCCCGGGGTGCGTCACTTCACCGGTCAGGTCCTGACCTTGCTCGGGGTGCACCTATACCCCGGTGAGGCCCTCTTCTTCGTGAGGGCATGGTTGCGCCAGAGGCGCAGAGGCGTTGTCCGCGGACAACAACGGGTGCCGGATGCTGGACTCCGAGGCCCGGTTAATCGCCGCCCACACCACGAGATGAGATAGATGGTGCCAGGCGCGGTCAGTTGTGTTGTCCGCGGACAACACAAGCCTTGACCCGTAGTGGTCCGCATCTGTTGTCCGCGGACAACAGAGCCGAAGGTTCTTCGTATGGTATGCCAGGGAGTCGTCGTGTTGTCCGCGGACAACATCGGCCCGTGTTGTCCGCGGACAACATGTCCAAGCGTGTCGGCGGTTGGGAGGGCGTGCGCAGCATGGCGGGTCGGACTTGCCGCCGGGGGAGTGCCGAGAGTTTGCCAACCACCCGTGCGGAGGGAGAGGTTGCGGAGTTGTTGTCCGCGGACAACAGCGTCAGATCCCGCTTCATACCCTCCGCTGCCAAACCCTCGTCCTACGGCTTGCGGCTCTGCGCCGTTCGCCTCTGCTGCCGTACCCGCAGAACGATCGGCACCGTCGGCGGCTCACTCCCGAACGGGTCGACCCCGAGGCGTGCGGTAGAGAGTGGACTGCAAGCCAGTGGCGGGCGCAGGCTGGCTGACCGGAGACCCGGACCTTCCCGGATCCCGCGATCGGCGACGACGACTGAAGATCCGCTGGCGAGGAACATCGCCCCTCGCTTACCCGCCTTCGCCTCCTGGACAGTCGGCCGCCGCAGAGGGCAGCGGTAGAGCTCGGAGCTGGCCGCCGGAGCGGATCCCGTTCCGGCGGCGGTGCGCCGACGGTGAGATCGCGGGGGCTGCGGATCTCGTTGTCCGAGCGGCGCACGGGCCAACAAGTAGTCGTACGGACACCGCGTCGTACACAGAGAGGTGGTCGAGAGGCGATCCGCCGTGCCGCGTTCCGTCCAGGCAGAGCGGACGGCCGAAGACCGGGAGTCGACCGGTGCGTCGGTCCAGCCGCCAAGCGTGGCGTCGACTTGGGGTCGGTCCCATGGCCCCAAGTCGGGGTGGGCATCTGCCGACACTCGCCCGGCACCTCCACCCCCGGAAACGTGCCCTCGGTCGCACCTGCCAGCAGTCCCCTCAGAGAGCCGATGTCAGAGATCCGATGCGGGTAACGCCGGTGCACGATGCCCACCGTCACGCCGCTCGCCGCGCCGTTTGCTCAGGGACGGTTCGCCAGACGTCGTGCTCGATCATCAGCCTGAACCAGCCGCACCCAGGGCTCTCACAAACCAAAAACCGCTCAAACCAGAAATTCTTCTCTCATCACCCCAAAAATCGACCGACAGAAAGGGCCCTCTGGGGCCCGAACGGACACCCCCCGGTGTGATGGGGTCCTCCGAGGCATGAACGGCCACCAGGAGGGCTTCTGTGGGTTTTCGGCCCCTCGGGTACCGGAGTTTGACGGTTGACGAGGGCAATTGCGCCGGAGCCAGGGAGTCGGAGCCGGACGGCTTGACGGAGAGGAGCGCGGTCAGCTGTGGTTGCGCACTCAGCCCGAGATCCAGCAACTGGTCGGACGTGGCGCTGGCTTTCCTCGACGCGGCGAGGGTCAGCCCCCAACATGGCGTCGTCCGGCGCATCAACGACGCTGATGGCACGAACGGCGCTGACGGCACCAAGAAGCTGACGGCACCAAGAAGCTGACGGCGACGCGCTGGTCGCCCGTCGTGCGGGGAAGTCGCGCGGGGGAGGGGAACTCCTCACGGGCTACGGGTTCCTGTCGTGACAGGATCCCGCAGACCCCCGCGAACTGGTTGACCGGTACCGGTACCGGTACCTCGCCCGCCGACGGTGTGCCCCCGTTGTGTGACACTCCAAGTCAGCTGATCCTTGGGGGAATTCAATGCGCGCCGACCGGTTGGTCTCCATGGTTCTGTTGCTGCGCCAGCGCGGTCGGCTGTCCGCGACCGCACTGGCCCGGGAGCTGGAGGTCTCCACCCGCACCGTGCTGCGGGACATCGAGGCGCTGTCCGCGGCTGGAGTGCCCGTGCACGCCGAGCGTGGCAGGCACGGCGGGTTCGCGTTGCTGCCGGGTTTCCGCACCGAACTCACCGGGCTCAACCACGACGAAGCACTCGCGCTGCTGATTGCCGGATCGCGGCGCGGCGCACAGGCGTTCGGTCTCGGATCAGCGCTCGCCTCGGCCATGCTCAAGGTCGTCGATGCGTTGCCCGAAAGTCATCGGGACACCGCGGCCGGGGTGGCCGAGCGTTTGCTCATCGACCCGGAGGCCGACCTCCTCTCCCGTCGGCAGGACATCCAGGAAGCACCCGACGCGGTCGTGGCCGCAGTGCGCCGGGCCGTGTTCGCCGGACACAAGCTGCGCATCCGGTACGCGGCGGTGGGCCGGGTGCCGACGTGGCGCACGGTGGATCCGATCGGGCTGGTCACCGTACGCGAGCAGGGGTACCTGCTGGCCACACGGTCCGGTGCCGACCGAACCTATCGGCTGTCCCGGCTCCTGGCCGCCGAGGAACTCGCCGAACCCGCACAGCGGTCGGCCCGGGTCGACCTCGGCCTGGCCTGGCAGCAACGCAGCACGCAGTTCCGAGCAGGCGGCGAGCAAGTCACCGTGCTGGTACGGGTGATACCGGCGCGTCGTGAGGAACTGGTGGGCACCGCGCTGGCCGTCCTCACCGAAGAGACCGACGCCGACGGATGGTTGCGGCTGGAGGTGACCTTCCAGGACGCCAGGCACGCCGAGTGGGCGCTGTGGCAGCTCGCGACCAACGCGGAGGCCCTGACTCCGCGTTGGCTGCGCACCGCCCTGCGCGAGCGGGCTGCCGCTGTCGCCACCCGCTACGAAGCGTCCCCCTGAACGGGAGCGCCCCGGTGTGGCAGCGAGCGTCCTGGACGGTTGCCGCGGCCCTGCTCGGATCGACGCTCCCGGACTCGGAGGGCCGCTTCCAGCCGTGCGATGTCCTCGGCATCCTTGAGTCGTCGGGGCCGGGAGGCGTCCCAGACCGGCATCATCCGTTTGATCTCGATCTGGACTTGCGGGCTCACGATCGCGCACCGGACACCTGCGACACACCTCGGCTCGGCCTCAAGCATGCCTTCGGGCCACGGCGTGCCGGCCCACGGGCCACCGGCGACCACCACACGGCCGGCCCCATCGCGGTTCACGAGAGTGAGGCTGCTCTCCAACCCGTCCTTCACGAAGTCGAGTTGCCATTCCGGCGGCGGCCCGGGGACGGATCGCCAACCGTGCAGGAGCAGGGCCCCGGTCAACGCCGTGGCATCGTCGGCCCAGGCGAACCAGTCGATGTCCTCGTGGTCCCGCGAAACCGCGCCGAGGAAGAAGTCCATGGCCCATCCACCGCGGAGCCACACCTCGGCTCCCAAAGCTTCGGCCGTCTGCACGGTCTCCGCGATCAAACGAAGTTGTCGATGAGCGCGCTCACTGTCCACAGCAGGGCAGGCTACGCCGCCACGGCCCCGCGCAGCAGCGAATTCTTCGCGGCAGGGAAGCCAGGGTGCCGAGGGCGCGGTGACCGGGCCATGTCCTCCCGTGTGACGGATCTCCATACGGCGCGCAGCGGACCGCAGGTAGGGAGTGGGGCGCGCAACATGGCCTCCCCGCAGCCTGGTTGGCCACGACATCAAGAACATTCCGCTCCGTGCCCGGCTAGCCTGAACCGCATGGACGACGAACCGGGGAAGCGGCCGCGCATGGACGGCGTCGAGGTCATGGCCTTCGCGGACAGCCTGGCCTTCGAGAGCTGGTTGGCGGGCAACTACACGCGGCAACCGGGTATCTGGGTCAAGGTGGCGAAGAAGAAGTCCGGCATCCCCTCGGTGAGCGACGACGAACTGGTGGACATCGGGCTGTGCTACGGCTGGATCTCCGGGCAGCGCCGCTCCCTGGACGCGCAGTACTACCTCCAGAAGTATGTGCCGCGTCGCCCTCGCAGCTTGTGGTCGCAGGTGAACGTGGACAAGGTCGCCGTGCTGATCGCCGCGGGCCGTATGCGGGAACCGGGCCTGGCCGAGGTGCGCAGGGCACAGGAGGACGGTCGGTGGACGAAGGCGTACGAGTCACAGCGGACGGCGGCAGCACCGCCGGACCTGGTGGCGGCGCTCGGCGCCGACCCCGTCGTGGGGAGAGCCTACGAAGCGCTGGGCAGGTCCGAGCGGTACCAGTTGATCCTTCCCCTCCTCCAGGCGCTCACCCCCGCAGCCAGGGAGGCGCGGCTGGCAGGCATCCTGCGAGCGTTGACCGGCGGGGGAGCGGAGGAGTGATGTGCTGGGGGAGCGGGGGAGTGACGCGGTGGGGGAGCGGGGGAGCGGGAAAGTGACGCGACAGGGCAGAGGCGTACGTACGGGAGCTACTTCCGCCCCTGCTCTCGTACCGTTGCCGCCACGTCGATCCATACGGTGGGTCCGAGCTGGAGGCCGAAAGCCGGCTTGTTCTGGATCCTTCCCCGCAGGGGGCGAGGGCTGCGCCCCGGCGTGACTCGCTGGTCCGCGCCGGGGCTGGGGCGTCGAGTCCCCCGCTGGTGGGACTCGGCCACACCGTCACCCTCAACCTGAGGGAGAGGGCCCCGCGACCCACGAGCCGTCAGGCCGATGATCCACTGTCGATCACCAGGTCGGTGCCGACGACCGCGCCGGCCGCGGGGGAGGCGAGGTAGAGCACCGCGGCTGCCACCTCTTCGGCCTCCGCCACCCGGCCGAGCGGGTTTTCCGACTTCACCCGCTCGGCACGGTCGGCTTCGCTCTCGCCCGGCCGCAGCGACATGGGAGCGGCGGAGGCGCCGGGGCTGACCGCGTTGATGCGGATGCCCTGGTGGATGTGGTCGAGAGCGGCGGCGCGGGTCAGCGCGGAGACCGCAGCCTTCGAGGTGATGTACGCGGCGGCGTTCGGGATCCGGAGGTGTACGCCCAGGTTGGAGGAGATGTTGACGATGGTGCCGCCGCCGTTGTCCTTCATGTGGGCGATCTCGTGCTTCATGGCGAGCCAGACGCCGGTGACATTGGTCCGCAGCACCATGTCCCAGTCGTCCTCGCTCACCTCGCCGACGGGTACGGTGGCGCGGAGTATTCCGGCGTTGTTGACCGCGATGTCCAGTCGGCCGAAGCGGATGACGCTCTCTCGTACGAGGTTCTGCAGCTGCCCGGAGTCGGTGACATCGGCAGTGACGGCGGTGGCCGTGCCGCCGTCGGCCTCGACGAGGCCGACCGTCTCGTCCAGGGAGGCCGCGGTGCGTCCTGCGACGACCACGGATGCCCCCTCGGCGGCGAAGGCGAGCGCGATCGCGCGGCCGAGGCCCGATCCTGCGCCGGTGACGAGGACGGTCTTGCCGGTGAAGCGGTTCATTCGGTGACTCCCTTGAGTGTGGGTGAGGACTACTTGGTGCGGTGGTTCAGGAGGGCCGCGACGGCGAGGGCGGCCCCGGTCACGGCCAAGGACGAGGCGTCGCTGCCGAGCGTGAGCAGGCCGGCGAAGACAGCGGTCGGGCCGAATTCCATCGCGGTGTTCAGCACGCCACCCGCGAGCCCGCTCTGCCGCTGCGGTACGCCTTCGGTGGCGAGCACGGCGGCTCCCGCGAAAGAGGCAGCGGCGCCGGCCGACAGCAGCACGAGGCCCGGCAGCAGTCCGTACGCGTACCAGGTGTGCGCATCGAGCCCGGTCCCCGCGAGGAGGGCGAGCCCCGCCGCGCCCGTGCCCAGCCCGGCGGACGTGACGGCTCCGGCCCCGTACCTGCCGATGAGCGGACCTGCCGTCCGGCCCGAGGCGATGAGTGCGACGGCGAACGGCACGAAGGCGGCCGAGGTCTGCAACTGTGACCAGTCGCGCCCCTGTTGAAGGTGGAGCGAGAAGATCACGAAGGTCATCGCGGTCCCGCAGGCGCTCAGCGCGGTGGCGGTGAGGGCCAGGGCCCGCCGCCGGTCGAGCAGGAAGCGGGGTGGCAGCAGGGGATCGCGGGCTCGGTGCTCGGCGTACCAGAAGGAGGCCAGCAGTGCGGTTCCGCCGAGCAGCGGCACGAGCACGTCGGACGACGACCAGGGGCGGGCGTCGGTGACGACGAGTCCGTAGCTGGCGAGGGTGATGCCGAGGGTGGCGAGCAGAGCGGCTGGCAGGTCGAGGGCCCTGCCCCGGTTCGGTGCGGTGTCCGGCAGCAGCCGGGGCGCGAGGGCGAGGGCGGTGATCGCCACCACGAGGGGCACCGCGAAGGTCCAACGCCAGGAGAGCAGCGCCGAGATGACGCCGGAGAGCAGATTGCCCGCAGTCGCGCCGAGCACCGAGAGCCCGCCCCAGGTGGCCATTGCCTTGCCGTACGCGGTGGGGGAGGGGAAGAGGACGCGCAGTACGGCCATGGCGGCCGGTGCGACGAGGGCCGCACCCGCGCCCTGTGCGAAGCGCGCCGCGAGGAGCACCTCGATACCGGGGGCGAACGGGACGGCTGCCGAGGCGGCGGCGAAGAGGAGAAGGCCCGCGGTCAGCACGGGTCGGCCGCCGTGGCGGTCGGCGAGGCGGCCGCCGAAGAGAAGCAGACCGGCGAAGGTCAGTCCGTAGGCGGCGCTGAGCAGGATCACGTCGCTGCGTTCCAGGGCGAATTCGTGAGCGAGGTGGGGCAGCGGTATGGCGATCGCGGCGAGCGTGAAGATCAGCACGGTCTGGACGCTGCCGAGGAGAACGAAGGCGTGGCGGTGGCGGGTGGCGGTGGCGCGGGCGACGCCCGTGGCGGTCAAGTTTCCCCCGATATTTGACTGATCGGTCCATAATTTGGGCGTGCAGAAGCGGCCCGGCTGCACGGGCGCGTGTGCTCAGTCCAGCAAAGCCAGTGCCTGTTCGGCCGCGTCCTGCACCCGGGCGGGATCACTGGACGCCTTGCCGACGATGCGTACGCCCTGCAGCAGGACGAGCAGCATGCGGGCCAGCGTGCGCGGATCGCGGTCCGCGGGGAGCTCGCCCTGGGCCTGGGCCCGTACCAGTGCGGAGTGCAGCGGGGTCTCGACGTGGTCCCAGCTGATCTCGACCCGACGGGCCACCACAGGGTCGTGCGGGGCCAGTTCGGCTGCGGTATTGGTGACGAAACAGCCGTTCAGTCGCCCTTCCGGGGAAGCGGCTTCCGCGGCGAAGCGGCGCACCACCGTCCGCACCGCGGGCAGTGCGGGGCCCGGCTGGGACAGCTCGGCCAGGAGAAGCGGGTCGCGCATCTCGACATACCGGTCCATGGCCTTCAGGTACAGCTCGTGCTTGCTGCCGAAGGTCGCGTAGATGCTGGCGCGGCCGATGCCGAGGTGCTCGACGAGATCCGCCACCGACGTCGCTTCGTAACCGCGCCGCCAGAACAGCTCAAGGGCCGACTGCAGCACGGCGTCCGGATCGAATTCCTTGGTCCTGGCCATGTCGGGGACCCTAGCCTTATCTGAACCGATCGGTCAATAATTTCGTCTCGGTGGGCGGGTCTGCGGGGAGGGAGCCGGTTCGTGAGCCGGGCGGTACCGTTCCGGGCGGTCGCTGTTCGCCCGGAGGGCGTCGGGCAACCAAGTAAACTTAACCGGTTATGTTGCAAGTGTTGTGCGGTCGGGTGCAGCGCCCTAATCTCTCCACTCGTGCGGCGGATCGTCTCCGGGCCCCTGGATCTCGCGTCTCACGTCTCGTACTCCGTACTCCGTACTCCGTACTCCGTACTCCGTACTCCGTACTCCGTGCGCTGTGTTTCGTTCGTCGTATCCGGTATCCGGTATCTGATATCTGGTGTCGCACATGTCGTATCCCGTACCCCGTACCCCGTATCCCGTATCCCGTGCACCGCCTCTCCCGCACTGCGCCTCGCCCTCCGTCGAGTTGGGAGCACCATATGAGCAGAACGAAACTGGCCACCGCAGCCGGAGCGCTGCTGGCCCTCGCCGCTTCCGTGTCAACGGCCGCCCCTGCGGCCAACGCAGCGGACGCCGCGGCGGAGGCCGAGCCGGGGTTCCACGTCCGGGACGGGCGTCTCCTGGACGCCAACGGCAACGACTTCGTCTTCCGCGGCGTGAATCACGCCCACACCTGGTACACCACCAGGACCAGGCAGGCCCTCGCCGACATCAAGGCGCTCGGCGCCAACTCCGTACGCGTCGTGCTCAGCACGGGCGACAGGTGGACCAAGAACGGCACCGCCGACGTCGCCGACGTGGTCGCCCAGTGCAAGGCGAACAAGCTGGTCTGCGTCCTGGAGGCGCACGACACCACCGGCTACGGCGAGCAGCCCGGCGCCGTCTCGCTCGCCAAGGCCGTCGACTACTGGACCGAGGTGCAGAACGCGCTCAAGGGCCAGGAGAAGTACGTGGTCCTCAACATCGGCAACGAGCCGCACGGCAACACCGGTCACGCCGCTTGGACCGCCGACACCAAGACGGCCGTCACCCGCCTGCGCGCCGCCGGCTTCCGGCACAGCATCATGGTCGACGCCCCAAACTGGGGGCAGGACCACACCTCCACCATGCGGAACGGCGCCCCTGAAGTCCTCGCCGCAGACCCGCTGCACAACACGGTCTTCTCCGTCCACATGTACGGCGTCTACGACACCGCCGCCGAGGTACGGGACTACCTCAACAGCTTCGTCTCCCGCCGACTCCCCCTCGTCGTCGGCGAGTTCGGGCACGACCACTCGGACGGGAACCCCGATGAGGATGCCATCCTCGCCGCCGCCCGTACGCTGAATCTCGGCTACCTCGGCTGGTCCTGGAGCGGCAACGGCGGGGGCGTCGAATACCTCGACATGGCCACCGACTTCGACGCGGCCCGACTCACCCCCTGGGGGCAGCGCCTCTTCAACGGCCCCGACGGCATCAAACAGACCTCCCGTGAGGCGAGCGTCTTCGGTGGTTCACCGGGCGGGGACACCTCCGCGCCCAGCGCTCCCGGAAAGCCCGCCGTCTCCGCCGTGACGTCCGACGGCGCCCGCCTCGACTGGACCGCCGCCACCGACGACACCGGCGTCACCACGTACGACGTCGTCCGGGTCAACGGTACGAGCGAGACGCCGGTGTCCAGCGTCGTGACCACCGGCACCACCCTCACCGGGCTCGCTCCGGCCACCGCCCACACCTACGCCGTGTACGCCCGCGACGCGGCCGGCAACCGCTCCCCGCGTTCGGCCACGGTCACCTTCACCACCGCCGACGGCCCGGCCACCGGCACCTGCGCGGTCGACTACCGGCTGGAGGACTGGGGCTCCGGTTTCAACGCCCACGTCACCGTCCGCAACACGGGCAGCCGGGCGGTCGAGGGCTGGCAACTCGACTTCGCCTTCCCCGGCGGGCAGACCCTGACCTCGGTGTGGAACGCCAAGGCCGTGCAGCAGGGTAGGCAGGTGCGCGTCACGCACGAGCAGTGGACCCGCACGATCCCGGCCGGCGGCACGGTGGGCTTCGGCATCTCCGTGAACTCGGCCGGCGACAACGGCATACCCGCGACCTTCGCCCTCAACGGCCGTCTCTGTGGACGCAGCTGACGGACCGTCAACCGCGGAACTCTGGACCGCCCCGGCCGCGTCGGCCCCTGACCTAGACGTGGCCGGGGCACTCCGCGCGACGCCCCGCTCAAGGCCCCGGGAACCTTCCGTCGGCATGCCCCTCGTACGGCAGGCACATGCCCACGTGCAGGCGAGCACATCCCCGTGCCGCGGGGCTCCCCCCCTCGTACAGCAAGCTCGCCCCTCGTACGGCAAAGTCGCTCGTCCGTACAGCAAGCACGCCCTCTCATACAGCAAGTACGTTCCCTCATACATCGGGGCAGCCCTCCGGCCCTGCCCCGTCCCCCCAGCCGTCTCATCCCCGTCGTGGCGGACCCGTCGAGCCGCGTGGTGTCAGGGACGGGGTCGGTACCTGGAGCGAGCCCGTAGGGGAGCCGTCGATGATCCCGAACAGCGTGCGTGCCACCTGTGCGCCGAACCGGTGCACGTCGTGGCTCATGGCCGACAGCGGCGGGTGGGTGAGGCGGCAGAGTGCGGAGTCGTCCCAGGCGAGGAGGGACAGGTCGTCCGGTACGGCGAGCCCCATCTCGGATGCCACCGCCGCGCCCGCGACGGCCATGATGTCGTTGTCGTACACCAGGGCTGTCGGCCGGTCCGGCAGCGTCAGAAGTGCGCGGGTCGCCCGTGCCCCCTCCTCTCCCGCGAATCCGGTGGAGACCTGACGGCGTCCGTCCAGCCCGAGTTCGGTCATGGTCGCCTCGAACGCGTCCGCCCGGATGCGGCTGTGCCCCAGCCCGGCCGGACCGCCGACGCGTGCGATGCGCCGGTGGCCGAGGGCCGCGAGATAGCGCACCGCATCGGCCGCCGCCGACGCGTCGTCGGTCCAGACGGAAGGAAATCCGCCGGTCAGGGAGGGGTGGCCGACGGCGACGGCGGGCAGCCCGAGCGCCCGCAGCGGGGCGATCCGGGGGTCCTCCCGGTGGAAGTCCACGAGGACGGCCCCGTCGATCATCGTGCCCCGCCACCACTCCTCGTACAGCGCGATCTCCTCGTCGAGATCGCGCACCAGGCGCAGCAGCAGCGAGCAGGAACGTTCCGTCAGCACGCTCTCGATGCCGGAGAGGAACTCCATGTAGAACGGTTCGAGCCCGAGCAGCCGGGCCGGGCGGCACACCGCGAGTCCGATGATGTCCACCCGGCGGCCGGCCAGACTGCGGGCCGACCGGTGCGGTGCCCAGCCCATGTCCCGCGCGGCAGCGAGGATCCGCTCGCGGGTGGCGGGAGAGACGCCGGGCCGGTTGTTGAACGCCAGGGACACCGCACCCTTCGACACCCCGGCCCGTGCGGCGACGTCGTTGATGGTGAGGCGCGGGGTGGCGGCGTGCGCGGTCACTCGTCAGACCGCGTTCACGGCGAACAGGGCGGTGCGTACCTTGCTCTCGTCGACCGTGGTCGCGGTCTCGCTCTCGGTGAGGCCGGAGACCCTGATCCGGGCTTGTTCGCCGGGCAGCAGCGTCAGCAGGCCGCGGTCCGCGCGGGCGGCGGCGCCGAGCCGGTCGGGCTGGAGGAGGAGGTCCCGTACGACGGACCCGGCGGTGACCAGGACGTCGAGTGCGTCGGGCCGACCGGGAACGGGCTGGACGTGTACGTCGTAGCGGGCCGACTGGTAGGCGAACTCCTTGTCCACCACCGGGAGTTGCACATCCCGCAGTCCGTCCGCGTCGGCCACCAGGAACTCCTTGACGGAACCCCTTGCGGGCCGCAGCGGCGCCGGTACGGGCGTCCGTACGACCGACCGGGGGCCGGCCGGCACGTCGACGACGGCCCGCCGCAGGACCGTACCGTCGGCGGAGAGGAGGCGCAGGGCGACCGAGGCGTGCCACGGGCCGGCGGACTGGTTGTCGACGACCACCACCGGGCCCCCGTCGTCCGTACCGTTCGGCAGGAGCGTCAGCAGCCGGTCCGCGTACACCCGGCGCAGCTCGTGGTGGAGCGGCTTGAGCCGGCCGTCGCCGTCGATCGCCGCCCAGGAACTCACCGGCCAGCAGTCGTTGAGCTGCCAGACCACCGTGCCCGCGCACAGCGGCCAGCCCGCCCGCCAGTGCGCGATGCCCGCGGACACGGCGCGGGCCTGCACCACCTGGGCGAGGTAGTGCCAGCGGTCGAAGTCCCCGCCCGGGAACACCGGGAGGCGGAAGTGGCGTTCGATGCCCCGGTCGAGCTTGCCGTTGCCGTCCTCGGCCTTCTGGTGGTGCAGCATCCCGGGGGAGTCGGGGGCGAGGTCCTCACCGGGCAGGGCGCGGCGGAGCGTGGCGAGCGCGGGCGGCGCCTGCCAGCCGAACTCGGCCACGAAACGGGGGGTGTGGGCCCGGTACTCGGCGTAGTCCTGGCGGTTCCACACCTCCCAGGAGTGGTACGTGCCGTGCCGCGGGTCGTTGGGGTGGTGGTCCCAGGAACCGGACCAGGGGCTGCCCGCCGCGTACGGACGGGTCCGGTCGAGCTCGGCGACGATCCGGGGAAGCAGACCCAGGTAGTACCCCTCGCCCCAGGAGTCACCGGCCAGCGGCTGCTCCCAGTTCCAGTCGCGGAAGCCCCACAGGTTCTCGTTGTTGCCGTTCCACAGGACCAGGCTCGGGTGCGGCATCAGCCGGACAACGTTGTCGCGCGCCTCGGCCTCGACCTCGCCGCGCAGCGGCTGTTCCTCGGGGTACGCGGCGCAGGCGAAGAGGAAGTCCTGCCACACCATCAGGCCCAGCTCGTCGCAGACCTCGTAGAACGCGTCGTCCTCGTAGATGCCGCCGCCCCAGACGCGCACCAGGTCGACGTTGGCCTCGGCGGCCTGGGTGAGCCGGGTGCGGTACCGCTCGGGCGTCATGCGGGACGGCAGGACGTCGTCGGGGATCCAGTTCACGCCGCGGGCGAAGAGTCGCACTCCGTTGACGACGAAGGTGAAGCCGGTGCCGTGGGCGTCGGGGGAGCGGTCGATGTCGACGGTACGGAAGCCGATGCGGCGGTGCCAGCGATCCAGGGGGACGCCCGCGTCGCCCGACAGGTCGACATCGAGGTCGTACAGCGGCTGCTCGCCGTACCCGCGCGGCCACCAGAGCCTGGCCTCGGGAACCTCCAGACGCAGCACCGCCTCGTCGCCGTCGAAGGTGACGTCGCAGCGGGCACCGGATACCGCCCCGGTGTCCCGGCCGCTGCGGACGGAGGCCCGGCAGGTCAGCGGCCGACCCGCGCCGCGCTCGGTGCGTTCGACCCGCAGCCGCACTTCCACCGTACCGGTCCCGTCGTCCGCGACGCCGACCAGCGGACGCACTTCGGCGATCCGCGCCGTCGACCAGCTCTCCAGCCGTACGGGCCGCCACATGCCCGCCGTCACGACGGTCGGCCCCCAGTCCCAGCCGAAGGAGCAGGCCATCTTCCGGATGTACTGGAACGGCTCCGGGTAGACGTTCGGCCGCTCACCGGTCAGCGCGCGGACCCGTTCGGCCTCCTCGTACGCCGAACCGAAGCGGACCTCCAGCGTCCCCGTACGGCCGGTGACGTCGAAGCGATGGGTGCGGTGCATGTTGCGGGTGGTGCCGAGGCTTTCGCCGTCGATCAGGATCTCGGCGACGGTGTCCAGGCCGTCGAAGACGAGGTCGGTGCGTTCGTGGACGACGGGCTCGCCGGTGGTGCGCCTGCTGGCGGTGTGTTCGTCGGGGGTGGCCTTGCCGACCGTGCGACCGACGGTCGTGTGCCCGTTGGCGGTGCGTTCGTCCGGGGTGGGCTTACTGGCGGTGCGTTCGTCGGCCGTGCGTTCGCCGGTCGTGCGCTCGTCGGCGGTGGGCTCGCGGTCGGTCCGCACGTGGACCGTGTTCTGGTGGCCGGTGTTGTCGCGGCCGGTGCTCCGGTGGGTTCTGGGCTCGGGGGTTCCGGGCGCGTGCGGGACCGGCGGCGGGGTGTCCGGTGCGCTGGTGTACGACCAGTCCGCGTCGCGCGCCGGCTCCGTGACGTGAGCCGCCTTGTTCCCGTGTGCCGACCCCATGTCGTGCGGCAACTCCGTGCGGTAGGACCACTCCTGGCGGCCCACCCAGGTGATCTCGTGCTCGTTCCGGCCGATGAACGGGTCGGGGATCACCCCGGCGTCGAGCAGGTCGGCGTGGACGCAGCCGGGGACGCGGGCCGGGAGCAGTGCCTCTCCGTGGCGCAGGCTCCAGCCCTCGGTCAGCTCTATGACGTCCTTCATGGTGTGCGGCTCCTCTTCGCCGGCCGGGGGGCGGGACGGTGCGTGTGGAGCGGCAGGCTAGCTGGCTGCTCACCCGTCTGTCCATGAACCGGTGAAGTAGAGGGCCAGTTGGCCTCGGGTGTGGAGATATCCTGAAATGCTCTCTGTGGAACGGACGTTGGGACGCTTCCGGTAACGATTGAGCATCGCGGACGAAACTTCTACTTTACCGGTTCACTTACGGCTGCCATAGTGCCGACAACCCACCGGCAGCACCGACAGAGCCAGTGGACCCGAGCCGCAACCCTGAAGGAGTCGGGCAATGGGGAAGAAGACGAGAGCCCTCACGGGCACGCTCGCGAGTGCCGCGATGCTGACCGCGGCGGCATGCAGCGGAGGAGGCGGCGTCACCGGCGAGACGGCCGCCGCGCCCTCCGACCCCGGTTCGGTGGCCGGCGAGATCAAGGTCCTCACGCCGCGCACCGACCTCGTGCAGAACGGGGAGATGAAGGCGTACGCCCAGGAGTTCAACAAGCTCTACCCCAAAGTGAAGGTGACGTTCGAAGGCATCACCGACTACGAGGGGGAGGTGAAGATCAGGATGAACACCGATCAGTACGGCGACGTCCTGATGATCCCCGCCGTGGTCGCCAAGAACGACTACCCGAAGTTCTTCGCGCCCTTCGGTCCGACCGCCGAACTGTCGAAGAAGTACCGCTTCAGCGACAAGACCGACGTCGGCGGCAAGGTCTACGGCATAGCCCAGTTCGGCACGGCCAACGGCTTCGTCTACAACAAGGCCGTCTGGAGGAAGGCCGGCCTCACCGGGTGGCCGAAGACGCCCCAGGAGTTCCTCGCCGCGCTGAGGACCGTCAAGGCGAAGACCGGTGCGATCCCGTACTACACCAACTTCAAGGACGGTTGGCCGCTGGTCCAGTGGACGTCCAACGTCGGTTCGGTGACCTGCGACGCGAAGGCCGCCGACAAGCTCGCCGGGGCGGTCTCCCCGTGGAAGGAGGGCGGTGAACTGCACGCCGTCGACACGCTCCTGCACGACACCGTGCAGCAGGGCCTCGTGGAGAAGGACCCGACCACCACCAACTGGGAGGCGTCCAAAGCCCTCCTCGCCAAGGGTCGGATCGCCTCGATGATGCTCGGCTCCTGGGCCATCACCCAGATGCAGAACGCGGCGAAGGAGGACGGCGGCTCGCCTGCCGACATCGGCTTCATGCCCTTCCCGGTGCAGCACGGCGGGAAGTTCTGCGCGACCGTGACGTCCGACTACCAGCAGGCGGTCAGTGCCCACTCCGAGAACAAGGCGGCGGCCCGTGCCTGGGTCGACTGGTTCTCCGAGAGGTCCGGCTACTCCGAGAAGGAGGGCGCGGTGCCGGTGGTGAGGGCGGCACCCATGCCGAGCACGCTCAAGGACTTCGTTGACAACGATGTCACCTTCGTGGAGCGCTCCGAGACGAAGACGGCGCAGACCAATGACATCGACAACGCGGCCGAGATCGGCCTGAACAAGCCCGACTACCGGCAGAAGTTGGTCGACACGGCGCGTGGCGTCGGGGGCGGCACGCTCCAGGACTATTTCGCGGACCTGAACAAGAAGTGGGACGAGGCGGCGAGGACGGCGGGCTCCTGAGGGAGGCACGTGGGGTTTGCCCAGGCGCACGCCCCGGCGCGGTCGGGCACCGATGACGCGAGGACCCGCGGCGATACACGACCGGACGCGAGTGCCTGCCGTGTGCGTGGCTCTGTCGACGGCCCCGCATCCGGCACGAGCACCGGCCCGGCGCCCCGCATCCGGCACGAGCAGCGCCGCCCCGGCGCCCCGTATCCGGCACGAGCACCGCCCCCGCCCCCCGCACCCGGCACGAGCACCGCCCCGGCGTCCTGCCCTCGGCCCCTCCCCGTGCCGGCCCCGTTGTTCCCGGAACGGCGACCCCCTGGTCGTTCCGGGACCGTCAGTCCCCACCGCTCGTTCCGAGTCACTCGCTCCCCCTCCCGGCCTCTCGGCCACCCGTCCCCCACCCCGAACCGGCCGTCCCGGACCGCACCGCACCGGACCGGGCCCGGACCCCGAAAGGCCGACATGACTGAGACGCCGACATGACCGAGACCACGCACCCCGCCTCCGGGCCCGCCGGGAGGAGCCGGTCGCCCGGGGCGGAGAAGACGCGGTGGGCCGGAGCGCTCTCCGGGGGCCGCCGCCGGGGCGCCGGAGGTTCCGGCGGACCCGACTCCGGGGCCGGAACCGGGCGTTTCTGGCACCGGTCGCCGCTCCGGCAGCTGACACCGTGGCTGTTCCTGGCGGTTCCGCTGGCATTGCTCGTCACGTTCACGTACGTCCCCGTGGCGAGCATGATCTCGTACAGCTTCACCGACTGGGACGGCGTGAGTCCCACCCGCGACTCCACGGGTGTCGACAACTACGTCCGGATCTTCACCCGCCCGGAGCTGTTCCGGGTCTTCTTCGTCAGCGGCTACTACCTCGCCGCTTCGGCCGTCCAGATCGCGGTCGCGCTCTACTTCGCGGCCGTGCTGAGCTTCGACCTCCGCTTCCGGAACTTCTTCAAGGGGATCCTCTTCTTCCCCTATCTCATCAACGGCGTCGCGATCGGTTTCGTCTTCCTGTACTTCTTCCAGGACGGCGGAACGCTGGACTCCGTCCTGTCCTGGGCCGGGTTCGGCAGCGACCACGCGTGGCTCGGCGACCCCACCTCCGCCAACGTCTCCCTCGCCGGGGTCTCCATGTGGCGGTTCACGGGGCTGAACTTCGTCCTGTTCCTGGGCGCGATCCAGTCCGTGCCGGGGGAGCTGTACGAGGCCGCCGAACTGGACGGGGCGGGCAAGTGGCAGCAGTTCCGCCACCTCATCGCCCCGAGCATCAAGCCGGTCATCAGCCTCAGCGTCATCCTGGCGGTCTCCGGCTCGCTGTCGGTGTTCGAGATTCCGTACATCATGACCGGCGGCGCCACCGGCACGTCGACCTTCGTGATCCAGACCGTCAAGCTCGCCTTCCAGTTCAACAAGACCGGCCTGGCCTCGGCCGCGGCGGTGGTGCTCCTCGCGATCATCCTGCTGATCACGTGGATCCAGCGCCGGCTCGTGCCCGACGACAAGGTGGACCTCGTATGACCACGGACCGCGGGCCCGCGGACGCTACGACGACCGGCCCTACGACGACCGGCCCTACGACGACCGGCTTCACGACGACGGGCCCCGAGACGAACGACCGCCCGGACCGTACGACGGGCCGGGCGGCCGGGGCTCCGGTCCCCGCTCCCGCACGGAGCGCGGCGGCCGTTGCGGCCCCGGCCCGTCGGCGACGCGTACCCACGACGGGGACCGCGCTGACGTACCTCTCGCTGGTGCTCGCGACCTTCGTGGTCCTGCTGCCCCTGGCCGTCGTGTTCCTCACGTCCCTCAAGACCTCGCAGGAGGTGAGCGGGGGGAACGCGCTGTCGCTCCCGGGGAACTGGCTGAACCTGTCCAACTACGTCACGGCGTTCACCCGGGGCAAGATGCTGGTGGCCTTCGGGAACACGGCGTTCATCCTCTTCTTCGCCATCGGCGGGACGGTGCTCATCGGCTCGATGACCGCCTACGCCGTCGACCGCTTCGACTTCCGGGGCAAACGGCCCGTGATGGTCCTCTTCCTCGTCGCGACCCTGGTCCCCGGCGTCACCACCCAGGTGGCGACCTTCCAGGTCATCAACAGCTTCGGCCTGGTGGACACGCGATGGGCGCCCGTCCTGCTGTACATGGGCACCGACATCGTCTCCGTCTACGTCTTCCTCCAGTTCATCCGCTCGATCCCCACCTCACTGGACGAGGCGGCCCGCCTCGACGGAGCGAACGCGTTCACGATCTACCGGAAGATCATCTTCCCGCTGCTGAAGCCCGCGATCGCCACGGTCGTGATCATCAAGGGCATCACGACGTACAACGACTTCTACATCCCGTTCCTCTACCTGCACTCCGAGGAACTCGGCACCATCTCCACCGCGCTGTTCCGTTTCAAGGGACCCTTCGGCGCGCACTGGGAGGCGATTTCGGCGGGCGCGATCCTCGTCATCGTGCCGACGCTGATCGTCTTCCTGCTGCTCCAGCGCTGGATCTACAACGGCTTCGCCCGAGGCGCGACCAAGTAGGCCCGCCCGGCGGGGGAGTGCGTTCGGCTCAGGGTGCGTCCGGCGGCGGGCACGTGCTTCCCCGGGGCACGAACCGGGCGTACCCCTCGCGGATGTCGGCGACCTCCTCGCCCTCGATCACCGCGAGCAGAGCTCGCGCGGCGCGCTCCCCGTACGCCGGAATGTCCCGCGTCACCGCCGACAGCATCGGGCGGACGACCTGGGTGAGCGCCGACTCGTCCCAGGCGACGACCGACAGGTCGGCGGGGAGGGAAAGCCCCAGCTCCTGGGCGACGGACAGCGCGGCGACCGCCATGATGTCGTTGTCGAAGACGATCGCCGTCGGCCGTTCGGCGGCGATCAGCAGGGCGCGGGTGGCGCGGGCGCCCTGGTCGCCGGAGTAGTCGGTGTGGATCACGGTGGCCTCGGGGATGCCGGCTTCCGCGCAGGCGGCGCTCAGCGCGGCGTCGCGGACCCGCGTGTGGGCCAGCTCCGCCGCTCCCGCCACCCGGGCGATCCGGCGGTGGCCGAGGACGGCGAGGTAACGGACGATCTCGTGGACGCTCTCGCCGTCGTACGACCAGACGGCGGGCAGCGGACCGGACACTTCGGGCGGCCCGATGGCCACGGCGGGCAGCCCGAGGGCCGCGATCGCGGGCACGCGCGCGTCGTCGTCGGCGCGGAGATCCGTCAACAGGACCCCGTCGACCCGCCGTTCGCCCCACCAGCGGCGGCACACCTCGATCTCCTTGTCCTGGGAGTCGACCATCTGAAGCATCAGGGCGTACGACCGCGCGGAGAGGACGCTCTCGACACCGCTGATGAACTCCATGAAGAACGGCTCCACCCCGAGGGTCCGCGGGGGCCTGCGCAGGGTCAGTCCGACCGTCTGCGCCCGGCCCCCGGTCAGGGCGCGGGCGGCGCTGTTGGGGCGCCAGCCCAGCTCCTCCGCGATGGACTTGATCGCGGCGCGGGTGGCCGCTGAGACCCCGGGCTGGTCGTTCAGCGCGTACGACACCGCCACCTTGGAGACTCCGGCGCGCTGGGCGATGTCCGCCATGGTCGGCCGCCGCTTCACGCGCCACCCCCCTGCTTCCGTGCTGGTCCGATGTCGTGCCGGTGCGATGCCGACCCGACCTTACCGCCGGGAACCGCGCCCTGTGTCGTCCGCCCGGGGCAGGGGCCGACCGGGCGGGCGATGCGCTCGCGCGGCCGGGGCGGACGGTGCGTGCGAAGGGGCCCGGATCCGCGGCGGGAGTCTGCTCGGGGCCGAGTGTCAGTGGCGGGTGCGAAGGTGTACGGCATGACGCACACGACTGGTTCACGCGCCGGACTCGACTCCGCCGGAACGGACCCCAAGCAGGACCTCCACCACTACCTCAAGGCCGCGAGGGAGGCCCTGCTGTGGAAGGTCGAGGGGCTGTCGGAGTACAACGTCCGCCGACCGCTCACCCCCACAGCCACCAACCTCCTGGGGTTGCTCAAGCACCTGGCCGGCTGCGAGACGGGGTACTTCGGCGACACCTTCGGGAGGCCGTTCGACGAAGAACCGATGCCGTGGCTGGAGGAGTTCGACGAGGATCCGACCGTGGACATGTGGGCGCGCGCCGACGAGCCCCGCGAGTACATCGTCGGCCTGTACCGCAAGGCGTGCGCGCACGCCGACGCCACGATCGAGGCCCTCGACTGGAACTCCGTCGGCCGGGTCCCGCACTGGCCGACGGAGCGCAACGAGGTGACGCTGCACCGCATCCTCATCCACATGCTCGCCGAGACCAACCGGCACGGCGGCCACGCCGACATCGTCCGCGAACTCATCGACGGGGCCGCGGGCTTGCAGGAGACCAACGACAACCTTCCCCCGGGTCTGTCGTGGGAGAAGTACCGCGAGCGGCTGGAGGGGGTGGCGAAGGAGGCAGCGGCGAACGCGGAGTGACTGGCGGCCCGGCGGTGCGCAGACCCCACGTCCGCGCCCGCACGGGAAAGCCCACCCCCGCACGGGGAAGGCCACCCCCGCATGCGAAAGGCCGCTCCCGCACAGGAAAGGGGGAGTGCGCCACGGGTGCGCGTCTGCCGCGGTACGAGAACTCGGTCCTGCCGCGGGCCGGGATGCGGCTCGCCGCGGTACGGGACACGGCCGGCTGCGGACGGCATACGGGCGGCGTACGGGACATCGCCCGTGCGGTACGACCCGCGACCGCTCTCGTCCGACCGCGCCTTCACCCCATCCGACCGCGCCCTCATCCCATCCGACCGTGGCCGCTCCAATCCGACCCTCACCCCATCCGACCGTGACCGCTCCCATCCGACCGCGCCCCTCACCCGACCCTGATTGCTTCCGCCGGGCAGAGTCCCCCCGCCTCCCGGGCCGCGTCGGCGTGCGGGGACGGGTGGGTCAGGCGGGCCCGGAGGAGGACCACGAGACCCTCCTCCTCGTCCTGGTCGAACACCTCGGGGGCGGTCAGCGCGCACATCCCGGAGCCGACGCAGCGGGTTCGGTCGGCGAGTACGAGGAGGTGAACGGGCCGGGCGGTTGCGTGCGCTCCGGCGAGGTCGTCCGTGGCCATCTCGCCTACACCTCGTCCCAGGTGACGGGGAGGCTGTGCACCCCGTAGATGTTGCGGTCCGTGCGGAGGGGGACCTGCGCGGGATCCGTGGCCAGGCGCAGGGTGGGGAAGCGGGTGACGAGCGCGGGCAGGGCCACCTGCATCTCGACGCGGGCGAGCTGCTGGCCCAGGCACTGGTGGATGCCGTGCCCGAAGCCGAGGTGACCGGTGGCCCTGCGGCTGAGGTCGAGGGTGTCGGGGTCGGGGAAGCGCAGCGGGTCGCGGTTGGCCGCGTCGATGGACATGACGACGGTTTCGCCCGCCCTGATGACCTTGCCGTCCAGCTCCACGTCCTTGCGCGCCGACTTCATGGTGGTGTGGGCGATGGTGAGGTAGCGCATCAGCTCCTCGACGGCCTGGGGCGCGAGAGCCGGATCGTCGCGCAGGGCGGCGATCTCGTCCGGGTTGCTGAGCAGGGCGAACGTGCCGAGGGCGAGCATGTTGGCGGTGGTTTCCAGACCCGCGCCCAGCAGGAAGCCGCCGACGCCGGTGAGTTCCTCGTCGGTGAGATCGGTGGTGGTCAGATCGCCGAGCAGGTCGTCGGTGGGCGCGGCGCGTTTGGCCAGGACGAGCTCGCTCATGTACCCCATGAGTGAGTTCATCGCGTCGGCCTGCGCCTGCTGGTCGGTGACCAGGGTGGTCAACTGCTCGGCCTGCTGCTGGAAATAGCCCCGGTCGGCGGACGGGACCCCCAGCAGTTCGCAGATCATCAGCGCGGGCAGGGGCTGCGCGAACGCCTCCACCAGGTCCACCGGGCCACCCTTGCGTTCCATCGCGTCCAGGCACTCGGTGGTGATCTCCTCGGCGCGCGAGGAGAGCGCGCGCATCCGGCGGACCGTGAACTTTCCCGTCAGCAGCTTCCGGAAGCGGGTGTGCTCAGGGGCGTCCATCCCGGTCATGTCCCCGACCGGCGCGGGCGGCAGCTCGCCGATGTCTCCGTACGGGTAGTGCAGGAGTTCGTACCGGGAGCTGAAGCGGGGATCCGCGAAGATCGACCGCACCGTGGCGTACCCGGTGGCCAGCCAGCCGACGTGCCCGTCGGGGAACCTCATCCTTACCAGGGGGTCCCGGGCGCGCAGTGCGTCCAGTCCGGCGGCCGGGTCGAAGGGACAGCCGGCGGCACGTGCGGTGGGGAGGGTCACGGGCTCGTTCTGCACGGGTCCTCCGGAGGGATCGGCCGCTGAGACGCGACCAAGTGCAAGGGGAAAGGGGCGAGTTGGGCGTCACGAGGACGCCTCCTGCTCGTGCCGCCAGTGTGGCACCACTTTGATGCCATGGCAAGGCGATGTTGGCGCAGGATGGTGTCATGGGATGGTCGGAAGAGGTCGGCCGACCGTGTCCTGTGTGGGTCCGGTGCAGCTGCGGCAGAGGGATGCGCAGGGCGGACCCGCGGCCGGGCCCCGTCCCCGGGCGGCTTGAGTACGATGCTCCGATGTCCGTACGGGGAGACGAATACCGGGACCGAGCGGGACACAGCAGCAACAGCGCAACGGCAGAGCAGCAGAAAGGCACCGGTATGACAGACGGCACGGACGGTGCGAGCAGCACGGACGGCAGGGGCGGTGCGCGCGTCGCGGGCGGCACGGACACCGCCGAAGGGGCGCGGGCGCGAGAACGCAGACGAGGGCAAGGGGAGTTGGAGAGCCAAGTGCTCGCCGTGCTCGGAACGGCCGCCGCTCCGGTGACTGCCGCATGGGTGCAGGAGCGCCTCGGCGGCGGCCTCGCCTACACCACCGTCATCACGATCCTGAGCCGGCTGTACGACAAGGGAGCCGTCACGCGCTCCCGCGCCGGACGGTCCTTCGAGTGGACGCCGGTCGCGGACGGGGCCGGACTGGTCGCCCTGCGGATGCGCAAGCTGCTCGACCGGGAGGACGACCGGGACGCCGTCCTGTCCAGCTTCGTGTCGGGACTGTCGACGCAGGACGAACGGCTGCTCCGTTCCCTGCTCGCGGAAAGCGGCGGCGACGGCGGGAGCGGCAGCGGAGGCGAAGCCCACGGGCGTGGCGGTTCGCAGGGTCGGGGGCGCTGAGCCGGTGGGGGTCTTCGTCTATCTGCCGCTCGTGCTGCCGCTCACCGCGCTGCCCGTGGCCCGGCTCGCCGAGCAGCACCTGCACCCGCGTACCGCCGCCCGCCTGCTCACCGCCGTGGCCGCGATCCTCGCCGTGTGCAGCACGGTGTGTCTCGCTCTGCTCGTCGTCGTCGGCACGGCCCAGCTGCCCGGCAACCCACTGCCCGACAGCTGGTCGGACCCGGAGGTGCGGGCGGCCGTACCGTACGACGAGGTCACCGGGAAGGTGTCCATCGGAGCGCTCGCGGCTGTCCTGACCGCGTGGGCGGGCGTGCTGCTCCGGCACCGCCGCTACCGGGCGAAGGCACACCGGGCGCTGGTGGGCCTCGGGACGGATTCGGAGGTCGCGGTCCTCCGGGACGACGAGCCGTATGCGTACGCACTGCCCGGCGCGCCCCGCAGAAGCGGACAGCCCGGTGCGCCCCGACCTCCCGGCCGGATCCTGGTCTCCACCGGCATGCTCGCCGCCCTCACCGACGCCGAGCGACACGCCCTGCTCGCCCATGAACGCGCCCACCTCGTCGCCCGTCACCACCGGCTGCTGCTCGCCGTGCAGCTGGCCGGCTGCGCGAACCCGCTGCTGCGCCCGTTGCGCGAGGCCGTCGCGTACTGCACCGAACGCTGGGCCGACGAAGAGGCCGCGGCGGCTACGGGGGACCGGCGGACGACCGCCCGAGCCGTGGCCAAGGCCGCCCTCGTCACACCGCGTCCGAGCTCGCGCACCCGCCCCGGCCGCACCGCCTTCCCGGGTCTGCCCGCGTTCGCCGCGACCGGACCGGTGCCGCGCCGGGTGGCGGCCCTGCTCGGCCCCCTCCCGCCGGCCAACGGCTGGCCGCCCGCGCTCACCGGCGCGGGCATCGCCACCGCCACCTTCGTCGCTGCCGCCGGAACCGCCGCCTCCACCTTCTCGGCGCTCAACGCGTCCGTCGCACTGTTCTGCGTACTGGAGGCGGCGAGTCTGGGATGAGGCCCGCGGCGGGGGCCGCGCCGAGAGGGGGCATCGGCGGCTGGGTTCCGGCCTTCGGCGCGCGCTCCGGAACCGGATTCAGCAGAACCGGTTCCAGCGGAGACGGACCGAGCGGAACGGGATCCTGCGGCGCCGGATCAACCAGAACCGGTTCCAGCGGAGGCGGATCGAGCGAAACGGGATCCAGCGGGCCCAGATCGAGCGGAACCGGATCCTGCGGAAGCGGCTCTAGCGGCGGGGCTTGCCGCGCTTCGCGCCGCCCTTGCCGCCGCCGCCCTTGGCACTGTTCCTGGCAGAGGGCCTGCCGCCCTTGCCGCCGCCGGAAGCACCGCGCGCTTGCTTGCCGCCCTTGGCGCCGCCCGCTGCCGACTTCCCGGCCGAGGACTTCTTCGCGCCCCCCCTGCCGTCGGAACCTTTGCCGTCGGAACCCCTGCCCTTCGCCGCGCCCTTCGACCCGGCGGGTGCGGCGGGCAGGGACGGGCCCCTGGTGCTGTTGACCGTACGGCCCCGGACGATGCCGATGAAGTGCTCCACCAGCTCCGGCGGCTCGCCCGACCCGCTCTGCGGCCACGACAGCGCGACGCGCGACTCGGGGGTGCCGGTCACCGTGCGGTACGTGAGGTCCTTGCGGTGGTGCAGACGGGCCAGCGACTGCGGTACGACGAGTACGCCGACGCCCGCCGCCACCAGCTCGATCGCGTCCGCGGTGGTCTCGGGCCGCTCGTTCGCGGGCACGCCCGGCGGCCGTTCCCAGTCCAGGGTGTCGTCCAGCGGATGGAGGACCAGCTCGTCGGCGAGGTCGTCCGCGGTGATCTCCTCGACGGCCGCGATGACGTGGTCCTTGGGGATCACGACGACGGTGGTCTCCGTGTACAGGGGGATCGCGCTCAGGTCCGTACGGTCGACCGGCAACCGTACGAAACCGGCGTCGGCGCCGCCTCCGCGCAGTACCTCGAACGCTTCCGCGGGGGTCGCCGCGACCAGCGTCAGCGGGACGTCGGGCAGCCGCTCCTTCCAGATCCGCACCCACTTCGTGGGCGTCACGCCGGGGACGTACGCCAACCGGAACGAAGGGCCGGCCGGCGAGGTGTCGGCGGCGGCGTCCGGGGAGGCGGGGGCGGTGGGGGAGGAGGGTGCTTCCGAGCCTGTCACGTGGCCAGATTACCGGCCGCGGGCGGGGCGACGACCGCCGGAGGGCCCGGCGGAGCCACGGCGGAGCGACCTCGGAGGGCGGGCGGGCGGACCGGGCGGCGGCAGCCCGAGTGGTAAGCGGTAGCGCACATGCTCGATACCCTTGACGGCATGACGTCGCACCAGAGCACCCAGACCATGAAGCCCGCCACCGCGGCGAAGAAGCTGGGTGTGTACCTTGAGGCCACCCCCGCAGAGTTCCAGGAGGGTGTCGTCTCGCGCACCGAGCTGCACGCGCTCCAGACCGACCCGCCCCAGTGGCTCCAGGACCTGCGCGCCAACGGCCCGCACCCCCGCCCGGTCGTCGCGAACAAGCTCGGCGTCTCCATCTCCGGCCTCGCCCGCGGCGGTGTCACGGAGCCGCTGACCACCGAGCAGATCGACGCCCTCAAGGACGAGAACCCGGAGTGGCTCCAGAAGGAGCGCGCCGTCCAGGCCGAGGTCCGCAAGGAAACGGTCCGCATCAAGGAGAAGAACGCGGAGAAGAACGCCGAGTAGAACGCCCGGGTCCCGCCGGCCGGGACCGGATCGGTGCCTCGCGCACACGAAGGCGCCCCCGAGCCCGCTCGGCGGCGCCTTTCGCATGCCCCGGGACGGGCGCCCTCAGTACGTGACCGTGATCCGCCGCTCGTACCCGTCGACCCGTACCTCGCCGCCGTACGGAATCACCACCTGCGGGTCGGTGTGGCCGAGGTCCACGTCGAGGACGGCGAGCGTCTGCGGGGCGTACGCGGCGAGGGCGCGCAGCACCGCCTCGCGCTGTCCGGTGGCGTAATCCTCCTGCTCGGCAGGGGTGTTCGGGCGGTCGAAGGACCACGTCTTGGGGCGGCCCATCAGGAGTGCGGCGAAGCGGGCGAGGAGGCCGCGCTCGCCCATGCTGCGCAGGATGCGGAACACCTCCTCGGCGGCGGGGAGTTCCTCGGAGGTCTCCAGGAAGAGGACGCCGCCTTCGTACGCGGCCGGGTCGCGCTCGATCTCGCGGTCGGCCATCAGCAGCTGGGAAAGGGTCTCCAGGTTCCCGCCCCAGGCCCGGCCCTCGACCACCTTCCGCGGGCCGTGCCACATCCAGCCGCCCGCGGGCCGCATCTCGGGCTCGGCGGTGAAGGTGGCGGGGTTCGACCAGTCCTGGTCGGTGTCGCGGAAGCGGTCGGCGGGGCGGATCTCGTACGGGCCGTGGGTGAACAGCGCCGCGCGGATCGAGTCGGCGGTCAGCGGGTGCAGGGCACCGGGGCGGCCGAGCTCGCACATCACGGAAGCGCCGTGGTAGGTGACCATGCCGAGGTTGCGCAGGGCCAGCAGCAGATTCGTGTTGTCGCTCCAGCCGAAGAAGGGCTTCGGGTTCGCCCGGATCAACTCCCGGTCCAGCAGCGGAAGTACGGTGATCTGGTCGTCGCCGCCGATGCTCGCCATCACCGCCTTCACCGTCGGATCGGCGAACGCCGCGTGCAGATCGTCGGCCCGCTCCTGCGGCGTGGCCCCCATCTTCCGGGTCGCCGGATACTCCACCGGTTCCAGTCCGTACTCCTTGCGCAGCCGGTCGAGCCCGAGCTCGAAGGGCAGCGGAAAAACCCCGGGCAGCCCGGAGGAGGGGGAGACGATCGCCACACGGTCGCCGGGAGCGGGCTTGGGCGGGTACACGGGCAGTGCGGAGGGTGTCATGCGCCGAGGATATGAGGGGGGCCGGGAAGCGTCGACGGGTATTCTCCGCAGTCGGACACCGGGGTACGGAGCACTCGGTACGGAGTGCTCCGCACGGGGTACTCGGCACCGGGTGCTGGGAGCGGGGACGGCGTGGGGGAAACAGGCATGGACCAACGACGCGAGGGGCACGCGTCCACGCACGTACGGGACGGGGGCGACGGACGGGACGCGGGGCACGTACGGGACGGGCGCCCGGGACGGGGCGGGCACCTCGTACGGGACGGACCGGGAGGGCGTACCGCCGGGCCGCACAGGCATGCCGACCCGCACGCCGCGCCCGGCGGGCCGGGCCGGCGCACCGCGGAGGACCTCCGGAACTCCTGGACGACCAGGGCCCGACGGGGCCTGCGGTCCGGTCGTGGCGGCGTGCTCGCGATCACCCTCCTCTGCTTCGCGCTGGGGCTGGCGGTCGCGCTCCAGCAGTACGAACGGCTCAGGCTCGGCGGATTCGACTTCGGCCTCTTCGACCAGGCCGTCCGCGCCTACGCCCGCTTCGAGCTCCCCCGTTCGACCATCAAGAACGTGCACCACGAGTACCCTCCGGAGTTCTCCCTCCTGGGGGACCACTTCTCGCCGATCCTCGTTCTCCTCGCCCCCCTGTACTGGCTGTGGAACGACCCGCGGGTCCTGCTGCTGGCCCAGGCACTCCTCTTCGCCCTGGGTGTTCCGCTGGTGGCCCGGCTGGCCCGCGCGGAGACGGGCAGGCTGCTCCCGCCGAGGGCGGCGCGCAACTGTGTACGGGCCGCCTGCCTCGTGTACGCGCTCGGCGCCCCGCTGCTCTTCGCCGGGCGCGCCGGGTTCCACGAAGTGGCCTTCGCCGTGCCGCTGTTGCTCCTCCTCTTCGAGCGGGCCGGGCGAGGGCAGTACGGGCACGCCCTGTGGGCGGGCGCACTGCTCTGCCTCACCAAGGAGGACCTGGGGCTCGTCGTCGCCGTCTTCGGCGCGGTCCTGGCCGTACGGTCCCGGCGAGGCGGAAAGGGGAGCGGGGACAGTGCGGGGTTCCGGTGCGGGCTGGTGCTGCTGGGCGCCGGGTTCCTCGCCTCACTGCTGGCGATCACCGTCGTCGTCCCCGCGATGGGCGGCAGCCCCGGCTTCTACTGGCAGTACGGGCGGCTGGGCTCCGGCCCGTCGGAAGCCCTGGCCTTCATCGTCCTGCAACCGCTGGACACGCTGGGCATCGCACTCACCCCCCTGACCAAATCCCTCCTCCTGCTGTGGACGTTCGGCAGCCTGCTGTTCCTCCCCCTGGGCTCGCCCCTGACCCTCTGCGCGCTCCCTCTCCTCGCCGAGCGTCTCTTCTCGGACAACGAGAACCACTGGCAGGCGGTGAACCACTACGGTGCCTTCCTCTGGCCCGTACTCGTGGCGGCCTCCCTGGAAACCGCCGGAAAGATCCTGCGCAGAGCGCAGGAGCAGGGCTGGGACGTCGGCCGTTCCGCTCGATCGGCCGGCCGGGCGGCCGCCGCGGCGACGGCACCGGTGGTCCTGGCCGGGTTGCTGGTCTCCGGCGTGGGCGACCTCGCCAACCCCCGCAGCTGGAAGCCCGACGAACCCGCGCGGGCCATGCTCGAAGCAGCCGCACTCGTACCCGGCGGGGCGACGGTGGAGGCGGACAACTACATAGCGCCCCGACTGACCGCCCGTACGAAAGTGATGCTCCTCGACCGTGTCCCCCGCAACGCGGACTGGGTGATCGTCAGCACCGGGAAACGCGTCTTCCCCTTCACCGACGTCCAGCAACAACGCGACCGCGTCGCCCTGTTGGAGGACAACGGCTACCGCACGGTCTACCAGGAACACGGCGTCCACCTCCTGGAGAGACCCACCCCGGACATCACGGTCCCCGGCAGCCGCCTCCCGGGGCCCGGCAGCACCCCGGTCAACGACGAGGTGCCCCAGGACGTCGGCCGCCGGCTCTTCGGCTGAGGACGCTCCCGACCCCGGCCCCAACGGCGGCGCGGTGCACGTCGGCTGCGTCGGCTGCGGTGCTGTCCGTGCTGTCCGTGCTGTCCGTGCTGCGCAGGCGCGGGAGACGGCAGCGGCTCCTTGCGTCTCCGGTGCGGGATCCGCTGCTGCGGGATTTCCCCCGCAGATGTGGAGTGCCGTCCCGCTCAGGAGGTGCAGCCGGGCTGCCGACACGGGAGTCCACGCCCCGGCTCCGTCCGGCGCTGCCGCGGTGCCTCCGAACCGGCGCGCGGACGCAGCGGCCACCACAGGGCGCGGCCGAGGAGCGCGGCGAGGGCCGGGACCAGGACGAGGGACAGGACGAGCGCGGAGAGCAGGATGCCGAGCGCCATGGCGAAGGCCATCTGTGCGTTCCCCGGGGTCGTGGCCAGCGTCGCGAAGGAGGCGGCCAGCACCACGCCGGCCATCGCGACGGCCGGTGTGGTGTGCCGTACCGCGCGGGCCACCGCGGCGCGGGACGTACCGGGGCGCCGCATCTCCTCCCGGATCCGGTCGGCGATCAGGATGTTGTAGTCGGTGCCCAGCGCCACGACGAACAGGAACAGCACCAGGGGCAGGGTGAAACCGACGCCCGGCTCCCCGAGCCCGTGCTGGAACACCAGCGTGGCCGCACCCAGCGTGGCCGCGAACCCGAGCCCGACGGAGAGCAGCAGCACCAGCGGCGCGAGCAGGCTGCGCAGGAGCAGCAGGAGGATCAGCGCGATCAGCGCCGCCGCGACGGGGAACACGATCCGCAGGTCGCGGTCGACGGCGCTCGCCACGTCCGCGAAGATCGCCGCCGTACCGCCCACATGCGCCGCCGTGCCGGGCGGAGCGTGTCGGGCGACGGCCTCCCTGACCGGGCCGGAGACCAGATCGCGGGCCTGCTGGGTCTGCGCGCCGACGGTCGGGTGGACATCGATACGGGCGGCCCGCCGGTCCTCGCTGAGGACGGTACGGGCGACCTGGCCCACACCGTCGACTTCCGCGAGCGCACGGGACAGGTCGCGCAGACCGGTGGCGCTGAGGGCCCTGTCGTCGGCGGTGACGTACACGCTCGTCGGATCCGACACCCCGGCGGGCAGGGCACGGGCGATCTCGGCCGCGGTGGCGGCGGCGGGCGTCCCGCTGCCGGAGTCGCCGCGCCCGTAGTCCATCCTCAGGCCGATCAGCCCGGCGGCCAGCGCGGCGAGCAGCGTCACCGAGGCCGCCAGCATCGTCAGGGGCCGCCGGGTGACGAGCGTGCCCAGCCGCGCGGCGCTGCCCCCGCGCGGCTTGGCGAGCAGCGACCTGGACGGCCAGAACATCCCACGTCCGGCGGCCGCCAGCAGCGCCGGCATCAAGGTGAGGCTGCCGACCAGCATGACGAGAACGGCGACGGCCACCGCCGGACCCAGGGAGCGGAACTGCCCGAAGGACGCCAGGCCCAGCGTGGCGAACGCCGCCACGATCGTCAGCGCCGCCGAGGTGATCGCCGTACCCACCCGGACGGAGACCTGCGCGGCCGCCTCGCGTGCGGACTGCTCGGGCCGCTCGCGCAACTGCTCGCGGAAACGGAACAACAGGAAGAGGAAGTAGTCGATCCCGATGCCGAGCAGGACCACGTTGATCAGCCCCGGGGTGCCCGCGTCGAGCTTGCGCCCGGTGAGCAGCGCGGCGCCCGCGACGGCTCCCGCCGCGGCCCCGCCGACGAAGGCGACCGCGAGCAGCGGCAGCAGAGCGGCCAGCACACTGCGGAACACCAGCACGTTCAGCAGCACGACGACCCCCATGACGAGCGCGCTGCCGACCGTCGCCGCGGTCTCGTGCGCGTCGGTGGTGTCGACGGTCTCGGCGAGCGACCCGGTGAACCCGGTACGCAACCCCGCTTCCGCGAACTGCGCACGGGCCGCGTCCCGGAAGGCCCGGTAGACGCCCTGGACCCCCTTGTCGGTGGGGTTGCCGGTCAGCTGGACGGAGAGGAGTGCGAAGCTCCGGTCGGGGGCCGTCATCGCCGGAGCGACCTTCGGCGTCTGCGAGCGGTCCGGGAGCAGGAACGCCGGCATGTCCTCCTCGTCCCGGGGCATGGCCACCCGGTTCCGCGCCAGCTTCGCCGCCCCGGCCGCGATCCGCTCACGGTCGCCGTCGCCGAGCGCGTTGCCGTCGGTACGGGCGACCAGCACCGTCACCGTGGTGGCGCCGGGGTCCACCCCGAACCGTTCCAGGGCGATCCGCTGTGCGGCGGCGGAATCCACACCGCGGGGCAGGAAGTCTTCCGTCCCGTGCTGGGTGACGCGGGAGATCAGCAAGGGGGCGAAGGCGCTCAGCACGACACCCGTCACCGCCCAGAGGGCGATGACCTTCCACGGGTGCCGGATGGCATAGCCGGTCAGGGCGCGGATCACGTGGTCCTCCAAAGGGCGGACTTCGACTGCGGACGCCTGCCGAGGAGCCCCGGCGACAGGACTCCACCCCATCACCGCAAGGCAGGGCCGGGCGTCGGGGCGAAGAAGGAGGCGCAGGGGGGACCTGGGTCCTGGAGCGGCGGTCGGCCGGGCCCACGGTCCTGGCCGGGGGCGTGGGCAGCGGTGGCCGGGGGCGAGGGCCGGGCTTCGGCAGTGCTGGGGGAGGGGACACGGGGCGCGGGGCGACGTCGGGGATACGGGGAGCACGAGGGCGGGAGTGATACGGAGGCAGGGCCCCGGTCGGGGGGCCCGGAGGCCGGCGGCCCTCTTGCGGGACCGCGAAAAACACCACGGGGGCGGGCCGGGGCCACGGGAGGGAGCCGGCGCCGCCGGTACGGTCGCGGGGGAGCGCTGTGTCACCCTGTCCCGGGGCCGGAACGGCCGGGAAGCGGGGGAAAGACGTGCTCAGGAGCCGACGCAGAGCAGGGGGCGACGCCCGGGGACCGGCACGTCCCGACGGCCGCGGACAACCCGACGGCCCCATGCCCCTCGACCGTCCCGAGGTGCCGTGGTCCCGCGACGATGCACTGGTGGCCGGCGGGGCGTGCGCGCTGAACCTGCTCAGTTACGTGTTCTTCAAGGACGCCGGCGACCGGCACGACGTCAGTGCGGCCGGGTTCCTCCTCGTCGCGCTGGCCGCCGTGCCGCTGCTCGCCCGGCGCCGCCACCCGGTGCCGGCACTCGCCGCCGTACTGGCACTCGACGTGACGGCCGCCGTGGTCATTCCGCTGCCCAGCCACTTCGGCGCGGTCCTGGTGGTCGCCCTGTACGCGGTCGCGCGGGCCTGTACGGGCCGGGTGACCGCGGTCGCGGCCGTCGGCACGGCGTCGCTGATGCTGCTGAGCCAGCACTACGGCCGCATTCCGCCCTGGCAGCAAGCCGTCTCGCCCTTCCTCACCACCCTGATCGTCGTCGGTGCCGCCCTGGTGGTGAACCGCTGGCAACGGGAGGTGGCGGCCAACCGCAGACTGCTCGCCGACCGTGCCGTGGCCGACGAACGCCGCCGCATCGCACGGGAGTTGCACGACATCGTGGCCCACCACATCACCACCATGCAGTTGCTGGCCGGCGGGGCCCGCGCCAACCTCGCCCGCCCGGAAGTGGCCCGCGAAGCCCTGGTCACCCTGGAGTCCTCCGGACGGCTGGCACTGAGCGAGATGCGCCAACTCCTCGACGTGCTGCGGGCCGGCGACGAGCCGGAGACCGTACCTCCGCTGCCCCAGCCCGGCGTCGACGACCTCGACCGGCTGGTGGCCGAGTCGTGCGCGGCGGGGCTGCCGACCGGGTTCACCGTGCGGGGACAGCGCCGTCCGTTGCCGCCGACCGTCGGGCTCACGGTCTTCCGTATCGCCCAGGAGGCCCTCACCAACACCCGCAAGCACGCGGGGTCCGCGCGAGCGACCGTGCAACTGACGTACGGTCAGGAACTGGTCACCGTAGAGGTGCGGGACGACGGCGCGGGCGCACCGCCGCAGGAGGGGCCGTCGTCGGCAACCCCGGGGGGCCACGGCCTCCCCGGCATGCGCGAACGCGTCGCCCTGCACGGCGGCACCCTCACGACCGGCCCGCAGGCCGACGGCGGGTTCGCGGTGGTCGCCGCCCTCCCGCTGGCGGGCCCTGACTCGGCGGGCCTCGACTCGGCGGGACCCGAGCCGACGGGCCTCGGCACGGTGCCCGGCACGGGCAGTGGAACCGGCACAGGCCCCGTTACCGACCGCCGGAACGATCCGACGCCCGGCACTGCCACCACCGCAACAGCCGCAACAGCCGCACCGCACGAGGGAGCGCACCGATGACCGCGAACGGGGCAGGCCCGACAGGGACGGGAGCAGGGACTCACCGGACAAGGACCGGTACCGGTACCGGAATCGGGGCCGGGGCAGACCCGACAGCGACCCCTCCGCCGCACTCGTCGTCCCCGCCGAGGATCAGGGTGCTGATCGTCGACGACCAGCCCCTCGTCCGGCGAGGTCTGTCGCTGATTCTCTCCCCCGACCCGGCCTTCGAGGTAGTGGGTGAGGCCGAGAACGGTGAGCAGGCCGTCACCCTCGCCTGCCGACTCGCCCCGGACGTCGCGGTGATGGACATCCGCATGCCGGTCCTCGACGGAGTGGACGCCACCAGGGAACTCGCCACCGCTGTGCCCGACTGCCGGGTCCTGGCCCTCAGCACCTTCGACCTGGACGAGTACGTCGTGGGTGCGCTGCGCGCCGGAGCGTACGGGTTCCTGCCCAAGGACAGTTCCCCGGAGGACCTGAGCGCCGCCATCCGTACCGTCCACGCAGGCGAGGCCGCCGTGGCTCCGCGCCTGCTGACCCGGCTGATCGCCACCTACGTACGCTCCCCGGCCGGCGCCCGGCCCGCGCCTGCTGCCCCGGCAGGTGCACTCACCCCCCGGGAGGTCGAGGTATGGCACCTGATGGCCACCGGCCTCGACAACACCGAAATCTCCCGCACCCTGGACCTCAGTCTCTCCACGGTCAAGAACTACATCACCAGCATCTTCGACAAACTCGCCGTCCGCGACCGTGCCCAAGCCGTCATCGCCGCCTACGAATCGGGTCTCGTCACTGCCCGGGAGACAGGGGGAGCGGGCGCGAGAGCCGGGAATCCGCCCAAGGCGGTGGGTTGAGGGCTGAGGGCTGAGGGCTGTCGGGGGTGAGGGCGTGACGAGGACGGCGGGGTTGACGGGGTGAGGGGAGGACGGGGGACGGCGGGGGTGAGGGGGTGAGGGGGTGACGAGGATGTCGGGGTGTCGGCAGAGGAGTGAGAAGTTCTGATTGGTCGTTCGCGATCGAGGTACCCGACCTCCCACCGCACGCGTGCCGCCTGCGGAAGAGCAGCCGTCCTCGACCCCCGACTCCCTACCCCCACATCCCTTCGCCTCCTCCCAATACCGCCGTGTGTGATCGGAGTCGTGCAGTGTCGGCCAATCTCGCGGGATTTCTCGGCGTGGTCCTGATCGCTTATGTGGTGCCCGGCCCGGACTTCCTGGTCGTCGTACGGGCCGCGGCTCAGCGTCCCGCGCTGGGCCGCGCGGCGGCACTCGGCGCGCAGAGCGGTCTGTGCGTCCACGTGCTGGCCGCGGCTCTCGGCCTGTCGGTGCTTGCCGCCCAGTCCGCCGCCGTCTTCACCACCATCAAACTCGCGGGCGCGGCGTACCTGGTGTACCTGGGGGCAAGGGCCCTGCTGTCCGCCCGCTCCGGGAGCGCTCGCGCATCCGACGGGCCCGGCGCCGCGCCCGCTCCCACCTCGCTCAGCCGCCGCGCCGGCTTCACCGAGGGCTTCCTCACCAACGTTCTGAACCCCAAGGCCGCCCTGTTCTTCCTCAGCGTCCTTCCCCAGTTCATCGTGCCCGGCGGTCCGTCGACCACGAGCCAGATCTTTCTCCTGGGCGCACTCGACGTCGCCGTCGGCGTCGTCTACTGGGCGGGAGTCGTCCCCGTCGCAGCGAGGCTCCGCGCCTTCCTCGACCGCCCCTCGGTGCGCCGCCGTTGGGAGCGCATCACCGGCTGCCTCTTCATCGGGATCGGCGTGGGGGTCGCCGTCGCCGACTGACGCGGACCGCCGCGACCCGCGACCGTACCGAGTTATCCCGCCGTGCCCGGGTACCGTCCCGGAATGACCACTTATCTCGTCGCACTCCCCGGTACCCTGCTCGGCGAGCTCACCCCCGCCGCGCGCACGGAACTCCTTCGCGAACTCAGCCCCGCCGATCCCCGGCACACCGCCCTCGGCGAGCACGAGGACCTCGACCGGTTCACGCTCGACGAGGGGAACTCCACGTTCGTCATCCGTCTCGAAGTGCAGGCGGCGACCAGCGGTGAGGCCGAGGCGGAGGCCCGCCGCATCGGCACCGCGGCACTGGCCTCCGCCGGGCTCGACGAGAACAGCGCACCCATGGGTCCCGCGGCGATCTCCGGCATCGACACGGAGTGACGGCCGGGCGGGGGAGCGGTACACGATGTTCCCCCTGCGGATCGTTGTTCCCCTTGCGGATCGTTCTCGGCCCGAGCCGCTGCGTTCCGGCCGGTGGGCTCGTAGGGTGCCGCCCATGGATTCTCTCTCCGTGGTCTTCTACCGGTTCATGAACCTCGGCCACCCGAAAAGCCCGGTGCGGGCGACGCTCGAAGGGGCGCTGACCGCGGCCGGAGGACGCGCGGTCAGGTCGTTCCAGACCAACGGGACGGTGCTGTTCGCCGCCGACGACCCCGAGGGCGTCGTCGCCGCGGCGGGCAGGCAGCTCGAAGCGGAGGCCGGCTACACCGAGGTCGCCATGGTCCGCAGTCTCGACTCCCTGGTCGCAGCCCTCGACGGCAGTCCGTTCCAGGGCCACGTGGACAGCCGCACGTACCGCGAGACCTTCACCTTCTTCGACGGCGGTCGGCCCGTTCAACTCCCCCTGCCCTGGACGAACAAGAAGGGCGACGTCGACCTGGTGGCCCTGCACGAGGGTCTCGCACTGTGCGTGGTCCGCGGGAACGCGTCGAGGGCCGGCAATCCCAACGCGGAGGTCGAGCGGCTGACCGGGGTCCCCGCCACCACACGGACCTCCGGCACCATCGAGCGCCTGGTGAAGGCGGCGAACCGCGGCTGAGGAAACGTGCCGCGGTTCGCCTGGAGGACGCGGCCGGAACCATCGACAGCAGGGCCTGAGGATCACCTCCGCGGAAAACATGCGACCGGGTACGCATACGCGTCCGCACACCGGGCACAAGAACCACGACCCGAGCTTGGCAGGCACCCCCCCCAGCCCGCCGAGCACCCCGGAGGCCCCGCAGCCCACCCCCCGGGCTGCGGGGCCTCCGTACGTCCGATGCCTGCCGGCCTCGCCCTCCCCGCTCGCTCAGCGCCTTCTCGACGCGTGCACGGTGCGCGGCCTCCTCGTCGTCGACGGGCTGGGGCCTCCTTCGCGAGTTTGCCCCACGCGTCGGCGAGCACCCTCCTGCCCTCCTGCCGGACTGCCGGACTGCCGGACTGCCGGCGCGCCGGGCTGCTGGGGCGCCGGGCTGCCGGGGCAACCACGACGCTTTCTGGACGGACCGGCGAGAATGACTCCATGATCGCGGGCGTACGAGAGATATATGGCATACGAGAGGTCCTGCGGGCGGTGCTTGCGGCAGCCGCGCTGGCGACCGTCCTGCTCGGCGTGTCCGCATGCCAGCAGCCCGCCCGGCCCCCGCACGTCGCGCAGCCGCAGACGCCCGCCCCCACCGCTGCTCCCCCGTCCGGCTCGGGGGCACGGGTGCTCGATGTCCGGTACGAGAAGCCGTCACCCGCCGACCGGCGCGCCGCCGCGTTCCTGGAGGGGCGCAGGACGGTGGAGGGCGCCGCCGATGACCTTGCCGATTTCCTCGGATGGGGAGCCCGGGAGCCGGTGGCGCTCGTCGTCAAGTCCTGCGACGGCCAGGGCTCTTCGTACGATCCGGAAGCCCGGCGCATCGACCTCTGTTACGAGGAGGTCACCGAGACCCGCGAACTCTTCCGGGAGGGAGGTCGCCGCGGAGCGACCGACGACGCCGTGCACGCCGTACAACTCGAAACGCTCTTCCACGAGGCCGCCCACGCACTCGTCGACGCCCTTGAGCTGAAGCTGCCCGGCAACGAGGAGGACGCCGCGGACCAGTTCGCGGCACTGATGCTGCTGCGCAGGGGCGTTCCGGGCGAACACCAACTCCGTGCGGCAGCCGACGCCTGGCGGACTTCCGCCGAAGTGTACGAGGAGACCCCGGGCGACGAGCACGCCACCGACGGACAGCGCGCCGCCGCCCAACTCTGTTACGCGTACGGGGCCGCAGCCGGGCGCGACCGCGAGTCGGCGGACACCCGGACCCTCCCCGCCGCACGGGCCGCCGGGTGCGCGGAGGAATGGGAAACGGTGCGCGAGCGGTGGACCGGCGCACTCCGGACGTCGGGCGTTCTCGCCTGATCCCGAGGCTGTCTCGTCTAGCTCCGTGCCGCCTCGCCCGGGTCGGTGCCCGCCACACCCGTGCCCGTGATGCTTTGGTTCGTGTCCGCCATGCCTGGGCCCGTCACGCCCTGATGCGTGCCCCTGCCGAGTTCCGCCTTGGTGATGTTGCGGAGGAACGCCGGGACGGTTCCGGCCACTGCCAGGGCGAAGAGGAGGAAAGCGGTCCGCGTTCCGCACCACTCGGCGAGGAGACCGATCAGCGCCGCGCCCAACGGCATGCCGCCCCAGGTGAGCAGCCGGGCCGCACTGCTGTACCGGCCCATGAGGGCGTCGGGGACGATGTTCTGCGAGATGAGGCGGGCGTTGACCGTCCACAGTGTGCCACCCATGCCGCCGAGGAACGCGGCCGTCGCGACCGCCCACACCTGGGTGGTGAGCGCGGGCACCGCCATCATCGCCAGCGTGCCGAGGAGGTCCGCGAACATCGCCCAACGGCGGCCGAGCAGCCGGTTCACGGCGGTGACGGTGAGGGCGCCGGTCAAGCCGCCCATGCCGAGGGCGCTCAGGACGACTCCGTACTCCTGCGGAGTGAGGTGCAGCAGCTCCTTCGCCAGCAGGGGCATGAGCGCGAGCCAAGCGCCCCAGGCTGCGCACAGCACGGTCAGGATGAGGGCCATGGTACGCAGCAGCCGGTGCCTCCAGAGGTAACGGAGCCCCTCCGTGAGCTGGCCCTTGGGGGAGGGGACGTGGGTTTCGGCGGCTTGCCCTTCGCCCACCCGTACCGCTTTCGGGGCAGCACGGAACCGTCCGGCGAGCAGGAAGAGCAACAGGCAGGCCGAGAAGTACGCGATCCAGCTCACCCCCAGCGCGATACCGGTGCCGCCGGCAAGCAACAGGCCGCCGACCATGGGACCGCAGAACTCGTTGGCGGCGGTCTCGACACCGGTGATCCACGCGTTCGCACGTTCCCTGCCCGCGCGCGGCACGAGAGCTGGGAGCAGAGCGCTCTCCGAGGTCTGGGCGACCACTTCGGCGGCACCGAGCGCCGCGCCGGCGGCGGCGAGCGTGGCGATGGAGAGCGAGTCGCTGACGGCCGCCTGCCCGAGCAGGCCGATCGCCAGTAGCCGTACCCCGTTGGCCAGCCAGAGGAGACGACGCCTGTCCGCGCGGTCGACGAGTAACCCGACGGGGAGGGAGAGCAACAGCCACGGAAGCGTGAGGGTGAGCGCGACGAGGGAGATCAGGGCGGGGGAGTCGGTGAGGCGGGTGGCCAGCACCGGCAGGGCGATCTTCGCGATGCCGTCGGCGAGGTTGGTGAGGGCGCTGAGGGCCAGGAGGACGACGGTGTTGCGGGTGCCGCGGGAATCGTTGCTCGTGGGGGAGGGCGGGTGCGTCGAGCCGCTCTCCGGGTGCCCCGGTGGTGGCGGCCCCGCCTGCGGTGGGCCTGGCCGGAGCAGGTCTGCCTGCTCTTGGCCTGTTGTGTTGACGCCTGTCGGGTTGGTGCCTGTCTGCTTCGGGCCCGCCTGGCTCGGGCGTGCCTGGCTCGGGCGTGCCTGGCTCGGACCGACCTCGCTCGGGCCTGTTCGCTTCGCGGCTGGACGCGGTGGCGCGGTCTCGGCGCTCTGCCGATCCTGCGCACGTCTGTGATCCGTGGCGCCGGCCATACGTACCCCCTCGGTCCATCCATCCGTAACCGTCTAAGGCTTTTGCTGGTTACTGCTGACCGCAGACTGACAGAGTCGACACGCACCGGTCAACGGTTTAACCGGTTAGAGTGGGAGTGGAACGACGGAAGCCCTCGCCCCTTCGTCCCCTTGGAATCCGAAGGGACCCCGCATGATGGAAGCCCCGCCATCGGCTCAACTCGTCGAAGCGTTCGCCAACACCGTGGACGTGGAACTCGGCACCGACGACCTCACTGCCCCGGCCCACCTCTCCGCTTGGCTCACCGCTCACGGACTGATCCCGTCGGCCCCCCGGGTCACCGCCGCCGACCACGACCTGGCCCTCCGGCTGCGAGGCGGCATCCGTGAGGGCCTGGGCATGCACGCGGACGCCCCCGAACCGGCCCTGCTGCACGCTGCCGACGACGCGCTGAGCGAACTGCCGTTGCTCGCCACGGCCCGCCCGGCCCCCCGTACAGTCCTGATCCCCTCGCCTCGACTGGGCCCCACGCGAAGGGCGTTGGCCGCGATTGCCGTCGCCTGGACCGAACTCGTCGTCACCGGCGATGTCGTCCGCCTCAAGCGCTGCGCGGAGCACGGCTGCGCCTGGGTCTTCTGGGACACCTCCAAGAACCGCAGCCGCCGCTGGTGCTCGATGCGGGTGTGCGGCAACCGTACGAAGGCCAGGCGGTACGCGGCGAAGCGCGCGGAGACGGGCACGGCGCGAACGGGCACGGCGCGAACAGGCACGGCGCAGACGGACCCAGGAGACGCGGAGATGCGGGAAGTGCGCACTGGAGAGGCGCGCCCTGGGGCAGCACGAACCGAGGCGGTGCGAACGACGGCAGTGCGAACGACGGCGGTGCGAACGACGGCAGTGCGAACGACGGCAGTGCGAACGACGGCAGTGCGAACGGGGAAGGCGGGGGTGCGGGCGGGAGACGGGGACTGAGGTGCCGAACGCGCTGGCCCCCCGCCGCCGAGCCGCTTGACGTCCGCCGTGCCGCTGCCCCTGCCGCCGCCCCTGTCGTCGCCGAACGACGCCTGTGCCGCCTCCCGACCCGACGCCGCCGCCGCCGTGGTCGGTCGTCACCGTGGGACGGCTGCGTGTGCCGCCGCCCCGGTAGTCTGCGCTCGCGCCCGGTCCGGGCAGCGCTTTCCCTTCGTGGAGGTCGAGACCGTATGAGCGATACGAGCCGGACCCACCGCCCCGGCATCGGCACCGACGGCACCGACGCCGACGGCCCCCACGCCGACGCAGCCTCGGTCGGCGAAACGGCCGAAGTACACGCCTCCGCAGCGCCCGGAGCCGCCGAACTCGGCCCGCTCGTCCGTCACTTCACTCTTGCCTGCGACGGCGAGATCCTCAGTTGTACGGAGGCTGCCCCCCGCCCCGCCCTCCCGGCCGGCGCCCTTCCGGACGTACCTGCCCCGGGCCCCTCTGCCCTCGTCCTGCACGGTGCCGGCAACGGTGACAAGCAGAGCCCCGGCATCCTGGCAGCCCACCTTGCCGCCCGCGGTCACCGAGCCCTCGCCTTCGACTTCTCCGGTCACGGCGCGAGCACGGGCAAGCTCGGCGAACTCAGCCTGCGCCGCCGCTTCGAGCAGGCCCGCGCGGTCGTCGACCGCCACGTTCCCGTCGACTCCCCACTCCTCCTCGTCGGCTACAGCATGAGCGGTCAGACCGTCGCAGACCTGGCGACGCACTACGGCCCGCGCATCGCCGCCGTCGGACTCGGCGCACCGGCCGTATACGCGGCCGAGGCATGGCCGGTCGCGTTCGGTGCGGGCTTCACGAGGATCATCCGTACGCCGGAGAGCTGGCGGAAGTCCCCCGCTCTCGACGCGTTCCGGGCGCTGCCCGCCGGCGTTCGCGCCGTACTCGCCACCCCGGCGGTGGACGCCGTGATCCCACCGGCCGTCACCGAGAGCGTGGACGAGGCGCTGGGTGCGTCCCGGGCGCACTACACCCGGATCGTTCTCGCGGACGCCGACCACCGGTTGAGCCTGCGGTTCGCGTCCGACGCCACCGCGCGGAACGAATTCCTGGACGCGCTGCTCGGGCCGCGGCCGTCGGAGGCCGCAGCCGCAGGACTTCGTACACGGCATCCCGTACATCGCATCTCATACACGCAATCCCGTGCGTGAGATCTCGTGCATGCGATGTCGTGCGTGAGATCCCATACATGTGGTCCCGTACACGTGGTCCCGCGCATGTGGTCCCGTATATGAGACCTCACGCACGGGACCCGGTGCAGGGGACTCCGAACGGCGGGACTCCGAACGGCGGGGCCCCGCGCGCCGGGATCTCGTACTCAAGACCGAATCCATCGGGCTCTTCGGCACCTAGCCTGTTCGCATGACGCCCCGCCTCGCCCCGCTTCTGACGCGGTCCGGACGATGAACGCCTCCACGTTCCTCGCCCTCACCGACGTTTCCCACCCGTACCCGCTCATCCGGGGAGGCGGCCTCTTCCTCCTCTTCGTGGGTCTTGGTTTCCTGCTCGGCTGGATCTACCAGCGCCGCTGGATACCGCTGGTCATCGGCGGTGGCGTCGCAGGCTTCGCCGCGAGCGGACTGAGCGCGCTGCTGCCCTCGCTCGGCACACCGTCGTTCGCGCAGATCGCGGGCCTGGTCGCCTCGTTCGTCCTGGAAATGGGTCTGATCTATCTGGTCATCAGCCACTTCCAGCGGCAGCAGGCAGAGCCTCCGCATGAGTCGCCGCACAAGCAACCGTTTCAGCGTCAACAGGCGCAATCGACACCGCAGCGCCACCAGTACCAGCAGGATCTCCAGCCGGGGTCATCGTCGCCTTCCGATTCCGACGAGCGCACGCTCATCCTCCGCATCCTGCTCGTGGTCGGCCTGCACTTCCTCGTCATGGGCATCGCCCACGGCCCCCTCATGACCGTCCTCGGCCTCGCGTCCACCGCGAACGCCCTCGTCGGCCTGTACGTCGCCAAGTGGGCCCCGCTGCGCGCGCTGGGCGTGACGGACGCCGTGCTGAAACTCGGCTTCGGCACATGGATGCTGGTGGGGTACCCGGCGGTGACCTTCGCCTGACCGGCACCCCTTCGGTGGCGTGGGCGTCGAACACAGCGTCCGTCCGGCGGCCGTCGGGTGCGGCATGCTGGCCCGATGACGACGATGTACGGCAACGGCAGTGCGGGGCGTTACGCCTCCGGCCGCGACGCTGCGACCGCTCACGCATGGGCGGCCCTCGGCGGCCGGCCCGAACTCGTGACACGGGTTTCGTACGAGCAGGACGCCGGCGATGTGCTCCGAGCCCGGTTGCCTGTGCGGAACTTGGCTCGGGCGGCGGTAGGCGCGTGCTCACTGGCCGCTGCGGAGCTTTCCGCTGTACGGAACGGCGAGGCCGATGTCGTGGACGCGGCGGACGTACCTCCAGTGCGCGTATCGGAAGGGGCCGTCGCCACCGCCTTCCACAGCGAACGGCTGCTGCGCGTCGACGGGCGCGCCCCGGCGAACTTCGCCCCCCTGTCCGGCTTCTGGCGCACCGCCGACAGCTGGGTGCGCACGCACGCCAACTATCCGCACCACCGCGCCCGACTGCTCGCCGCACTGGACATATCGGACGACGGGACTTGTGACGACGACGCCCTCGCCGAGGTGCTGGCGAGCGAACTCGTGACGCGTACGGCATCCGATGTACAGGATCTCGTATACGAAGCAGGCGGGCTCGCCGTCGCGCTGGCTCCGGCCCCCGCCTCGTCGGACGGTCCGTCGCTGCCGCTCGCCGAGGTACGTCGGGCCCCCGCTGCCGGGCGACGACGGCTTCCCGCCGCTGCACTGCCGGCCGAAGGCGTACGGGTCCTGGACCTGACCCGCGTACTCGCCGGGCCGCTGGCCGCGCGGACGCTCGCCCTGCTCGGCGCGGACGTACTGCGCGTTGACCCGCCCCAGCTGCGCGAGGACGCCGACACCCACACCGACACGGGAATGGGCAAACGCTCCGCCCTGCTCGACGTCGGGGAGCCCGGCGACCGCGAGGTCTTCGACGGGCTGCTGGCCTCCGCCGACGTCGTCCTCTGCGCGTACCGCCCCGGTGCCCTGGACCGCCTGGGCCTGGCCCCGGACACGCTGCTGGAACGCCACCCCGGGCTGATCGTCGCCCAGCTCGGCGCCTGGGGCTGGAGCGGGCCGTGGGCGATGCGACGCGGTTTCGACAGCCTCGTCCAGGTGCGCACCGGCATCGCCTCGATCGAGGGCGAGGGCGAGGGGCAGAACGAGGACGGCACCGCAGGCGGACGGCCCGGCGTACTGCCCGCGCAGGCACTGGATCACAGCACCGGCTACCTCGTCGCAAGCGGGGTGCTGCGCGCACTGACGGAGGGTCAGTGCGACGGTCGTGGCCGTCGCTTGCGGTTCTCGCTGGCGGGTACCGCGTCCTGGCTGATGCACGGCCTGCGGCCCACCGTGCCCGCCGAAGGCCGATACGATCCCCGACGTTGGATGACGACCTGCCCCTCGCCGTACGGAATGCTCGACCACGCTCTGTCGCCGGTGCGGTACGAGGGCTCCCCGCGCGACTGGAGCCGGTCGGTGAGCAGGTGGGGCACGGACAGCCCCGTGTGGCGTTGAGAGGCGGTGCGCCGGTGACGACTACCGCGCCACGTCCCGTGTACGAGGTGGTACGAGGTCTCCTGCACAGTGCAGGCGGCCTTCCGTGCGACGTTTCCTACGCGAGGGCTCGTACATGCTGTCTCGTACAGGATGTCTCGTGCATGACGTCTCGTGTACGACGCCTCATGCGGAACGTCTCATGCGGGACGTCTCGTGTACGAGACCTCGGCGCGACGTCTCTCATGCTCGATGTCCCGTGTGCAGGACGTGCCGTCCGCTGTCCGACGCCGATTCCCGACGTGCGATGCTGCACGTCGTTCGCATTCTGACCGAGAGATCTGCGAGGCCCCGAATGACGTCCGTGCCGCCGCGAGATGTTCCGGTGCCGGGGGGAAGCGCCGGGCCGGAGCTGCCCCTTGTCGTGCCGCGCGCCCTTCGCCCCGGGCCCCCGGCCGGCGGAGACAGCCTCGTCCTTCCGCAAAGAGGCGCGGACGTATGGCAGTTGGCGATTTCCGAGTACCGGGTCACCGACGGGGACCGGGGGCTGCTCGACGTCGCCGAACGCGAGCGGCACGCCGCGTTCCGCAAGCCCGAGGACCGGGACCGTTACGCTGCGGCCCACGTCGGCCTCCGCCGCCTGCTCGGCGCGTACCTCGGCCGGCAGCCGTCCTCGGTCGTCATCGGCAGGGAACCCTGCCCCCTCTGCCCCGCACCGGACCGGGACCCGGGCGCCGGACCCGGGCCGGAACCCCACGGCCGCCCCGCCGTCCCCGGCTCCGGCCTCCACTTCTCGCTCTCCCACAGCGGTGACCTGGTCCTCTTTGCCTTCGCTCCGACTCCGGTGGGCATCGACGTGGAACTCCTCGTCGACGTCCGTCAGGCCGACGAGATCTCTGCCGTCCTGCACCCGGACGAGCGCGCCGAACTCGACGAACTGCGTGCGGACGACGCCGCCCGGCTGGCCGCGTTCGGCCGCTGCTGGTGCCGCAAGGAGGCCTACCTCAAGGGTACGGGCACGGGTCTGGCCGTCCCCCTCGACGGCACCTACGTCGGCGCGGGCCTCCACCCGGGCGAGGTCCCCGGCTGGCAACTGACGGACCTGGCGGTGCGACCGGGTTACGCGGCCGCCCTGGCGGTCGCCGATGTCCCGCACGGTGATCGCGTCGGTCGCTGACGCCGATGGCCCGCGCGATGGCCGCGTCGGTCGCTGACGCCGATGTCTCGCGCGGTGGCCGCGTCGGTCGGCGCTGCCGTCTCGTGCGGTGGCCGCCTCGGTCGGCGCTGACGTCCCGCAGGGTGGCCACCGCACCGACCGTCGCGGATTCCGCGCACACCGGCCACCGACCCGCCCATCGGACCGCTCAACGATCCGGCCGACTGCGGGACCCCGACGCTGTTTGCCGCCGTCCCGTCGGGCAGGATCGTCAGCATGCTGAGTATCGGATCCGTGGTGATGGGCGTCTCGGACGTACCGCGCGCCGCCGCCTTCTGGACGGCCGCGCTGGGATACGTACCGCGGGAGAAGACGAAGGACGACTGGGTGGTCCTGACACCCCCGCAGGGCTCCTCGGGAGTGCAGTTGGCGCTGGGGCTCAGCCGTACGCCGCTCCAGGAACATCCGCGTGTCCACCTCGACCTCTACGCGGACGATGCCGCCGCGCAGACGGCCGAGGTCGAGCGGCTGGTGTCGCTGGGGGCGCGACGCGTCGACTGGGCCGACTACCCGGAGGACCCCGACTTCGTCGTCCTCGCCGATACCGAGGGCAACCTCTTCTGCGTCATCGACACCAGCCGGGGCTGAACCGGCGCCCGGCCCTGCTTCCGTCCGGAGACGGGATCCATCGCCGGACGGGCGTGCAGGTGCTCGTCGCGGTGGCGGCCGTCACCGAAGCGGTGGCAAGCGTCCAAGGCCCCCTCGGGGAGGTAGCCGCAGCGGTGTCCGCCCTGGCACGACACCGCGTTCTCGACGGCGTGGGGGCGTTCGATATGCGTCGAACTCCCGCGTCGGCAAGGTGCCGACCGTCGACTCCGAGCACCTGCTCCCGCTCCCTCGGCGCGACCCAGCGTCCGAACGTACGGACGGGCCGTGCCTTGCGTCGCCCGGCTTTGTCCGTACGCTCGCCGCATGACGAGCAACGAACCCGCATCTGTCCCCGCCCTCTACGCGGTGGTCACCACGACCACCGACGACGAGGGCAAGGCGCACACCCTAGCTGCCCGCGCGGTCGACGAACGGCTGGCGGCCTGTGCGCAGGTGTATCCGGTGGCGTCGGTCTACCGGTGGGAGGGGGCGGTCGAGCGGGCGCAGGAGTGGCGCATCGACTTCAAGACGCGCGGAGAGCTGGTGGCCGCACTGGCCGCATGTCTGGGGGAGTGGCACGACTACGACACCCCGGAGGTCGTTGCCGTGCCGGTGGTGGCGGGCAGTACGGCGTACTTGGACTGGGTGTCGGCGCAGACGGACAGCGGGACGGGGTCCTGAGACGGGTCTCCTGCCTGCCCAGGTAGGCAGGCAGGCGGGCGGCGGCCGCGCCCGGACAGTGTCACTCGATCCCCGGCCGCGCCCGACGGTCTGCGGATCCGGCCCGACTTCGTTCAACTCTCGGCATGTCGGCGGTGGTAGTGGCGGGCCACCCGGGCGCGGTTGCCGCATGAGGGCTTGCACCACTCCTGGCGGCCGTGACGCTTGACGTAGTAGCGCACACAGCGCGGTGCGGTGCAGGCGCGCAGGAGTTCGCGTTCGGGGCCGGCGAGGAAGGCGATGGCGGCACGCGCCAGGGCGGCGTTGAGCCGTACGAGCGGGTCGCTGTCCGCTGACGGGAGCAGATGGGCCACGGGCAACTCGTCCTTGCACCAGCGCAGTTGCGGAACCGTCGGCTCCCGTGCGGCTGCCGTGTTCAGCCGGTCCAGGGCCTGTTGTACGGGAAGCAGGCGGCCGACGTCCGCCGGGCTGGGCGGCCCGGGGCTCACCGCCCGTGCGAACAGTGTCCGTACGGCCTGGCGGAGCGCGACCAGTTCGCCGCGTGCGGTCTCGTCGACGGAGAGGCGTCCGGCGTGCTCCACCAGGGGGCCGTTGCCCGCGAACAGCTCCGCCTGGGCGTCGAGCCAGCGCGCTGCGCCCGCGACGTCACACAGGTCGTCGGTCACCCCGCCTTCTCCGTCGTGGCGGATCGTACTGACCAGTTCCAGTGCCAAGTACCGCTCCATCGGGCTCCCTTGTGCGGGCGGGAAGTTCCGTACCCCTTGATCACGGAACGGTGCGTACTCTACGGTCCCTAACGGGATATCGGAAATGTTCCATTAGGAAGAAGGAAGGCAGGCAGCGATGACCACTGTGCTGGCACAGATCAGTGACCTCCATCTGGACGGCAGCCCACGTGCCACCGAACGCGCCGTGCGCGTCATGGAACACCTGCGTGCGCTGCCGCGTCCTGTGGACGCCGTCCTGGTCACCGGGGACATAGCCGACCACGGCGATCTCGCCGAGTACGAGGAGGCGGCCCGCATCCTCGACGCCCCCTTCCCGGTCCTGCCGTGCCCCGGGAACCACGACGTACGGGCGGCCTACCGCAAGGGCCTGCTGGACGGCAACGACGGCGAAGGGCCCGCCGACACCGACACCGACCCCGACGCCCCCGTCAACCGCCTCCACCACATCGCCGGCACCGCGATCCTCATGTGCGACTCGACCATCCCCGGCCGTGACGAGGGCCGCCTCGGCGCCTCGACACTGCGCTGGATCACCGACTCCCTCGACGGCCTGCCCCGCGAGACCCCTGCACTCCTCGCCTTCCACCAGCCGCCCGTCGACCTCCACCACCCACTGCCCGACTCCTGCCGCCTTGAGCACCCCGAGGACCTGGCCGCCGTGCTCGCCGCGTACCCCCGGATCGTCGCCGTCCTCACCGGCCACGCGCACACCGCCGCCGCGTCCACCTTCGCGGGCCGGCCGCTCCTCGTGGGTCCGGCCGTGACCTGGACGCTGCGCATGCCCTGGGAGGGCGAAGGGGCGGTCGACCGCGACCAGCCGCCCGGCATCGCCTACCACGTCCTCGACGACACCCACCGCCTGACGACGCACTACCGCGTCGTGCTGTGAACCCGGTAGCGCTGCGAACCGGTAGCGCTGCGAACCGGGAGTGCTGCCGCGACACATGAGGGCGAGCACCCGCGCGGCCCGGCGTACGATTCCCCGGCCTGCGGCCCCCCGGTTTGCGGGCCCACTGCTCGCGGGCTCACGGTTGCGGGCCCACTGCTCGCGGTCGCGGTCACATGCTGCACGACTGCACGGTTTACGACTGTTTACGATTCACGTCCATACGACGCAACCCCTTCGTTCCAGCTCGGCCACCTGCGGATCGGTGGGGGAGAGACTGTTCCAGCGCAGGTCAAGGCGCTCCAAGGCGGGCAGGGCGACAATCCAGTGGGGTAGTCGGGTCAGACGGTTGCCGCGCATGTCGAGTTGCCGGAGGAGAGGAAGCCCCCTCAGGGATGCAGGAAGGTCCGTGAACGCGTTCTCGCGCAGCTCCAGGTGACGCAGCTCGTTCAGAGCCGCGAAGGTGGGCGGAAGTGCGGCGAGGGCGTTGCCGCGCAGCCGCAGCTCTCGAAGGTGGTGCAGGAGACCGACGGAGTCCGGCAGGGCGGTCAAGCCGGCGTACTGGGCGTGGAGTTCGACGAGGGACGACAGGCATCCGAGGGAGTGGGGGAGTGCGCTGAGGGGGTTCTGCCCGGTGTTGAGATAGCGCAGGCGTGTCAAGTTGCGCAGGGTAGACGGGAGTTGAGTGAGCCGGTTGTCGTGCAGGTAGAGGCAGTCAGTGAGACCGGTGAGTTCGCCCAGGGCGTCGGGGAGGGTGGTGAGGGCGTTGTGGCCCAGGTCCAGGGTGGTGAGAGAACGCAGCCGGCCGATCTCGGGGGACAGCTCGGTGAGCCCGTTGTCGGCGAGGATCAGCGTCCGCAGGCCCGTCCGGTGCCACACATGATCGGGGACCGTGGCCAGCTCGTGCCGCCACAGGTTCAGTACGTTGTCGTCCACGCTTGCTCCTCGTACGGGGTCGCGGTGTGGGGGTCGGGGTATGCGGGTCGGGGTTGCGGGTCGGGCTTTTTCCTGGCAGTGGAATCAGGACGTGCGGGGTCGAGCTTGCTCGTAGCAGCGGATCCGCGACGTGTGGGGCCGGGCCTTCGCGCCCGAGCCGCCGAGTACCAAGGACCTGCCCTGTCGAGTACCAAAGGCCCGTTCTGTGCAGTGGCGGGGCGGTCACCATGGGATGGGTCCCCCGACAGCGCAGTCGGGGAGGGCCGGACGCCTTCGCCGCGCACGCGCACGTATGCGCAGCCGCCGCGATGGTGTCAGCCCTTCTTCCACCGTCCGTCCCCGGCCCCCCGCCTGTTCCCCGTTCCGCTCTTCTGATGTCGTCCGCCGCCCGTTCTCCCCTGTTCAGAGGCCCCGCTCATGCCTTCACGCTTTTCCGGTCCGCTGCTCGGCGGTCCGGGCGAGAGAACCCGCGTCTCCCGGCTGCGTCTGCTGCCCTGGCTGCTCTGGGCGATCACGGTGGTCGTCGAGTTCGCGACGGGCAGTGACATCCGGCTCAGTCCCGTCCTGGCCGTGGTGCCGCCTCTGGTGGCGATCGCACACGGCTGGCGAACCGTCGTCGCGTCCGGTGTGCTCGCCTGGGGCACGCAGCTGGTCTTCGTATGGCTCGACCCCACGTACAGCGCCGTCGGGTCGCTGACCCGGTTGATCGCCATGACCGGCATCACGACGGCAGGCGCGATCGCCTCCGTGGCGCGCGAGCGCGGCGAGGAACGCATCCGGCACATGCGCTCCCTGGCCGGCGGCGTACAGCAAGCGGTGCTGCGGCCGATTCCGGCGCTGACCGGCGGCTACCAGGTGGCGGGTTTCTACCAGGCGGCCGAGTCCGACGCCCGGGTCGGCGGCGACTTCTACGAGGCGCTGGAGACACCGTACGGACTGCGCGTGGTGCTCGGCGACGTGAGCGGAAAGGGATTGGCAGCGGTCGACGCGACCGTCACGCTGCTCGGCGCCTTCCGTGAGGCGGCGTACCGCGAGGAGAAGCCGGAGGCCATCGCCCACTGGATGGACCTCGCGCTCTCCCGACGGCAGGAAGCCACCGGCGACCGGCGGTTCGCGACCGCCCTCATCGTCCAGGCGGGGCCCGACGGACTGCTGCGGCTGGTCAACTGCGGCCACGTACCGCCGTGGTACGTCGACGGGGACAGCGCCCACGAGCTGCGGCTCCCGTCCGGAGTCCTGCTCGGTCTCTTCGACCACTTCCTCACCGACCCCCTTCCCACCGTCTCGCGCACCCTCGCTCCCGGCTCCTCCCTGCTGCTGGTCACCGACGGGGTGACCGAGGCGCGCGACGACCGGCGGGAGTTCTTCGACCTCGGGGGTGCGCTCTGCGAGCAGGGCCTCGGCAGGAACCCGGTGGCGGTCAAGGACGCGGTCCTGACCGGCCTCGGCCACCACACCGGCGGTCGCCTCTGCGACGACGCGGCGGCCCTGGTACTGGCACGGCCGGACGGGGGGCGTGCGCGGCGCTGAGGGTGTACGAGACGTCATACGCGATATATGAGACACGATGCACGGCGCACGGTGCACGAGGCCTCGGACATGACGTACGAGACGCGATGTGCCGTATACGAGACTTCGCCGCCCCGCACCCCGCCGCATCGTGCACGAGGGACCCCGCCACGTGCACCGGACATCGGACCCACGCACGAGTGACGAACGACCCGCGTCGTGTCGCACCGTCAGCCGCGCGAGAGACAAACACCCCGTGCCGCACCGTGCACGAGCCCTGCCGCATGCACCGGACCCCCGCACGACGAGTGACCAGCAACCCGCGTCGCACTGCCTACCCGGCAGCCGCAGACGCCCGTCCCACCGGCGTACCCGGGCGTGCGGCAGCCTCCTCGTACCGGTCCACGATCAGCCGCGCCACCGCCCCGTGTGCACCCAGTGGCGCCGAGACCACCGAACCGGCGGTGTCCGCCGCCTCCGCCGCCCGGCGGGCGAAGAAGCCCGGCGTCATCAGGTAGCTCGCCACGGTCACGTCCCGGTGGCCCTGCGCGCGGAGCGCAGCCAGCGCGTCGGCGGGGGTGGGGGAGCCCGCGCACAGGTACGAGGCGACCGCCGGCCGGCCCAGCTGCTCGGCCAGCAGGTCCGCCATCGCGACGGCAGCCCGCTGAGAGACCGGGTCGGTCGAGCCGGCGGACGCCAGTACCACGGGCCCGGACGACGGCTCCCGCGCTTCCGCCAGCCGGTCCGCGAGCGCCGAGGCGAGCAGCGGGTCCGGACCCAGCGCGCGCGCCACCCGGGCCTCGACCTGCGGTGCCGCCGCCAGCACTTCCGGGATGTCGACCCGGATGTGAAATCCCGTCCCCAGCAGCAGGGGTACGAGAACGACCTCCCCCGACAGCTCCGCGAGCACGTCCGTGAGGCTCGGACGCGCCACGTCGACGTACGCCAGTACCACGCGCAGTCCGGGCCGCAGCTCCCGCACCCGGTCGAGAAGCGCCTCGGTGGTGGCCGTGCCCGACGGATCGCGCGTGCCGTGGGCGACGGCGAGCAACGGCGGCGTTCCGGCACCGCACCAGTCCGCGGCCCGGACGTCGTGTCCCGCCCGGAATCCCGTCCGCCCTGCTCCGTGCCTCACTCCGCGTCCACCGCCAGCCGGTAGCCCCGCTTGGTGACCGTACGGATCAGGGCGGCGTACGGTCCGAGGGCCGCCCGCAGTCGGCCCACCGCTGCCTCCACCGCGTGCTCGTCCGCCGGACGAGGCGCGGCGGAGGCAGTGGCGGAAGCGGCGCCGGTGACAGAAACGGCGTCGGACGCGAAGGCGGACGCAGCGTCGGCCGCAGCGGAGGAAGCGGGGGGCGGAGCAACAGCAGCAGCGGGGGTGTCCGTGGGCCACGCCCGCCGCAGCAGTTCGGCACGGCTCAGGACGGTGCCGGGGCGTTCAGCCAGCGCGCGCAGGATCGCGGCGGGCAGCGGCGTCAGGTGCACCGTGCCTGATGTACCGGATACGACCCCGCCCTGGAGAAGCAGCCGGCCACCCTCGAAGGTGCACTCCTGCCGGTGCCGGGCGGGCAGCTCCTGGTCGAGCGTACGGACCAGGGCGCCCAGCCGCCCACGCTCCGGCCACACGCACGGCACACCCTCCGCGAGCAGCGGCCGTGCGCAGACCGGGCCGATGCAGGCCGCCAGCACGTCCGTACGCAGCACGTCCAGTACCTGTTCCCGGCGGCCGATCTCGTCCGCCGTCGCCAGGAACGCCTCGATCGCCGGGGCGCTCGTGAACGGCAGCGCGTGCACCTCGCCCCGTACCGTCGACTCCACCAGCCGCCGCACCGCGTCCGGGTCCACCGCCGGCCCCCATCGGTACACCGGGACCTCGACGACCTCCGCACCGCGCTCGCGAAGAGCCGCCGTGAAGTCCGGCAGCGGTGCTCCGTGTTCCTGGATCGCGATCCGTCTGCCGTCCAACTCCTGTTCCAGGAGCCACTCCAGCATCTCGTCGACCGCCTCGGAAGCGGGCGCGTAACTCTCCCGCAGCCCGGAGGCCCGGATCGCACCGGTGGCCTTCGGGCCCCGGCTGACCACTGTCGCCGCACGGCACGCGTCGACGAGCCGCGCGCCCGTCCCCCAGCCCTCGGCCGCGCTGATCCAGCCGCGCCAGCCGACGCCGGTCGTCGCGATCACGTAGTCCAGGGGGTGGGCCAGGCAGGCATCGGTGGCCTCCCGCACGACGCTGTCGTCGTCGATCGGCACGATGCGCAGGGCGGGCGCGGAGACGATCTTCGCGCCGCGCCGGCGCAGGAGGGCCTCAAGTTCGTCCCGGCGGCGGTCGGCGGTCACTCCCACCGTCAGTCCGGCCAGTGAGCCCTCCGGCGGAACGGGGGTGGCGGGCATCGCTGTTGTCATGAACCGACAGTGGACGAGGCGTGTTAAGCCCCTGTTGCCGAAGTGTCTCCTGGGGGTTAGCCCTGCGCTACGGGCATGTGTCCTGCATCTCGCAGGCTGACCTGCGGAAAGTGAGTCGTCTGTACCGTCCGCGCAACGTGCGCGATGCGGGGGCGTAACGGCGCGCGGGCACGGTGGGGCCCATGAACGCGACCACGACGGCCACCCCCGGTGCACCCGTCGACACCCCGGTGGACACCCACTGTCCGTACTGCTCGTTGCAGTGCGGGATGCGGCTGCGCCCCACCGGGGACACCGTCGGCATCCCGGTGGAAATCGTCGAGCGGCCCCAGTTCCCCGTCAACGAGGGGGCGTTGTGCGGAAAGGGCCACAACGCCGCCGCCGTGTTGGCCCCCGGCGTCCGCCTCACCACCCCTCTCGTACGGGACGAGAAGGGCGGCCCGCTGCGGGAGGCCGGCTGGGACGAGGCCCTGGACCGGGCCGCGGCCGCCTTCACCACGGCGGGCGTACGGTACGGGCGGGACGCGGTCGGCGTGTTCGGCGGCGGCGGGCTGACGAACGAGAAGGCGTACCTGCTCGGCAAGTTCGCCCGCGTCGCCCTGCGCACTTCGCGCATCGACTACAACGGACGCTTCTGCATGTCGTCGGCGGCGGCCGCACACAAGGCCGCATTCGGCCTCGACCGGGGGCTGCCGTTCCCCCTCGCGGACGTGGCGCGCACCGGCTGCGTCCTGCTCGTCGGCTCCAACCTCGCCGACACGATGCCGCCCGCCGTCCGGTACCTGCGCGAGATGCAGGAGGGCGGCGGCAAGCTGATCGTCGTCGACCCGCGCCGCACCCGCACCGCCGACCTCGCCGATCTCCACCTGGCCGCAGCACCCGGTACGGACCTGGCGCTCGCGCTCGGGCTGCTGCACCTGGTGATCGCGGGCGGTCACGTCGACGAGGAGTTCGTGGCCTCCCGTACGACGGGGTACGAAGCGGCCCGCAAAGCGGCCATGGCGCACTGGCCCGAGCGGGTCGAAGCCCTCACCGGAGTCCCCGTCGCCCAACTTGGCCGCGCCGTCGAGCTGTTCGTGGGAGCCGGGACCGGGATGGTGCTGACGGCGCGTGGCCCCGAGCAGCAGTCCAAGGGCGTGGAGACGGTCGGCGCGTGGATCAACCTGTGCCTGGCCACCGGACGGGCCGGACGCCCGCTGTCCGGCTACGGCTGTCTGACCGGGCAGGGGAACGGGCAAGGCGGACGCGAACACGGCCAGAAGGCCGACCAACTCCCCGGCTACCGGTCGATAACCGACCCCGCGGCGCGCCAACACGTCTCCGCGGTATGGGGCGTTGCGGCCGATGAGCTGCCGGGGCCGGGTGTCTCCGCGTACGAGCTCCTCGACACGCTCGGCACGGAAGGCGGCGTCCGCGCCCTCTTCCTCATGGGTTCCAACCCGGTCGTCTCCGCCCCCCGCGCCCGCCACGTCACCGAGCGGCTGCGCGCCCTCGACGCCCTCGTGGTCTGCGACGTGGTCCTCTCCGAGACCGCCGCGCTCGCCGACGTCGTGCTGCCGTCGGCGCAGTGGGCGGAGGAGACCGGCACCATGACCAACCTGGAGGGCCGCGTCATCCTGCGCCAGGCCGCGATCCGGCCCCCCGACCAGGTCCGCACCGACCTGCACATCCTGCACGAACTCGCCGCCCGCCTCGGCCGCGACAAGGGGTTTGCGTACGATCCGGAAGAAGTGTTCGCCGAGCTGCGCGAGGCGTCCGCCGGTGGCCAGGCCGACTACTCCGGCATCAGCTACCAGCGGATACGCGCGGAGGACGGCGTCTTCTGGCCCTGCCCCGCCGTACGGGAGGACGACGCCGCGCCCCCCGGTGCCCTGGACCCCGGCACGCCACGGCCGACCACCCCCCACCCCGGCACCCCCCGCCTCTTCCTCGACGCGTTCGCCACCCCCGACGGCCGTGCCCGCTTCGCCGACGTCTCGCACCGCCCCTCCGCCGAGGAACCGGACGCCGACTACCCCCTCCACCTCACCACCGGCCGCGTCCTGGCCCAGTACCAGAGCGGTGCCCAGACCCGTCGCACCCCGGCGCTCAACGGCGCCGCCCCCGGCCCGTTCGTCGAGCTGCACCCCCGTCTCGCGGACCGCATCGGCGTCAGCGAAGGGGAGGTGGTCGTGGTGACGAGCCGACGCGGACGGGCGAGCGCACCCGCGAGGGTGACCAGCACGATCCGCCCGGACACCGTGTTCATGCCGTTCCACTGGGCGGGCGAGGGCCGCGCGAACACCCTCACCAACCCCGCCCTGGACCCCACCTCGCGCATGCCGGAATTCAAGGTGTGCGCGGTACGAGTGGAGAAGGCGTCATGACCGTACGCACCCGAGTGGCCGTCGTCGGCGCCGGTATGGCCGCCGCTCGACTCGCCCGCCAGACGCTCGTTCAACTACCGCCTGAAGCAATCGACGTCACGCTGTACGGGCACGAGCCGCACGCTCCCTACAACCGTGCCCTGCTCGCCGGAGTCCTCGACGGCCGCTACGCCCCCGAGGCCCTCGCCCTCCCCACCGGCGGAGCCACCGTCCGCACCGGCACCGAGGTCGTCGCCGTCGACACGGGCGCCCGCACTCTGCGCACCGACCTCGGCGAGAGCGTCCGGTACGACGCGCTGGTCCTGGCCACCGGTGCGAACCCGGTACTGCCACCGATCCGCGGGCTGCACGCGACGGACGGGCACGGGTCCAACGGGCGCGAGCTCAAGGAAGGCGTGCACGCTTTCCGCACCCTCGCCGACTGCGTCCGCCTCGCCGAAGCCGCCCGCGACGCCCGACGCGCCGTCGTCGTCGGCGGCGGCGTCCTCGGGGTGAGCGCAGCGCGCTCCCTCGCCGCCCTCGGCCTCCCCGTCGAGGTCGTACATCAGGCACCACATCTGATGGAGCGCCACCTCGACGACGAAGCCGGAGCCACCGTACGACGCGCCCTCGAAGGCATGGGGGCCGCCGTCTACACCGGAAACCGGGCCCGCGCCGTCGAAGGGGACACCGCCGTCACCGGCGTCCGGCTCGCCAACGGCCACGTACTCGACTGCGATCTCGTCGTCCTGACCTGCGGGGTCCGCCCCCGCACCGGACTCGCCCGAGCCGCCGGGATCGAGGTGCGCCGCGGCATCGTCGTCGACGACACCCTCGCCACCTCCGCACCCGGCGTGTACGCGATCGGCGACTGCACCGAGCACCGGGGCGCCGTCCACGGACTCACCGGACCCGGCTGGGCGCAGGCCGACGTGCTCGCCGCCCGGCTCTCCGGAACGGACCCCGACGCCACGTACACCGGAGTGCACGGAGTGGCCCGACTCACCGCAGGCGCCCTCGAAGTGGCCGCCTTCGGCGAGGTCGCGGACACCGACGGGGACGCCCTGCGGCTCGCCGACGGCACCCGCGGCGCGTACGGCTCGTACAAGAAGCTCGTGATGCGCGGCGACCGGCTGGTCGGCGCGATCCTCGTCGGCGACCTCGCCGCCGTGGGCGAACTCACCCGCACCTACGAGAGGGGCGAGCCGCTGCCGTCCCGCCCCCTCGACCTGTTCTCCCCCCTTGAAGGAGCAGTCCTGTGACGGAGACCCCGAAGACCCCGCGGAACCTGGTCCTCGTCGGCCACGGCATGGTCGGCCAGCGCTTCCTCGAAGCGTTCGCCGAGCGGGGCGGCTGCGGACCCGAGGGCGACTGGCACGTCACCGTCCTCGCCGAGGAACCACGCCCCGCCTACGACCGGGTTCACCTCACCTCGTGGTTCTCCGGCACCACCGCCGACGAACTCTCCATGTGGGACCGCGAGTTCGGCGAACAGAACGGCATCGATTTGCGGCTCGGCGACCCGGCGGACAAGATCGACCGTACGGCGCGCACGGTCACCGCCCGATCAGGTCAGGTCTTCCCGTACGACGCACTCGTGCTCGCCACCGGCTCGTACCCCTTCGTACCGCCGGTGCCCGGCCACGACGCGGCCGGCTGCTTCGTCTACCGGACCATCGAGGACCTAGAAGCCATCCGCGCCGCCGCCGACGACGCCCGCACCGGCGCGGTCGTCGGCGGCGGCCTCCTCGGCCTCGAAGCCGCGGGCGCACTGCGCGCGATGGGCCTCGACACCCATGTGGTGGAATTCGCGCCGCGCCTGATGGCCCTTCAGGTCGATGAGGGAGGCGGCGCCGTACTCCGGGACAAGATCCAGGAGCTGGGAGTCACCGTGCACACCGGGGCGGGAACCCAGACCGTCGAGACCGACGCCGACGGCGCCGTCCGCGGCATGGTGCTCTCCAACGGTGCGACCGTCGACGCCGACCTCGTCGTCTTCTCCGCCGGTGTACGCCCCCGCGACCAGCTCGCCCGCGACTGCGGCCTCCCGGTCGGCGAACGCGGAGGCATCGTCGTCGACGCGTCCTGCCGGACCGAGGACCCCGCCGTCTGGGCGATCGGCGAGTGCGCGCTCGCCTGCGACGGCCGGGTGTACGGACTGGTCGCCCCCGGCTACGCGATGGCAGAGACCGTCGCTGGTCAAATCACGGCAGCCGATGGCGAGTTCACTGGAGCGGACCTCTCCACCAAGCTCAAGCTGCTCGGTGTCGACGTCGCCAGCTTCGGTGACGCGCAGGGCGCCACCGAAGGCTCCCTCGAAGTGCTGTACGCCAACAGCCGCGAAGGCGTCTACAAGAAACTCGTCATCGGCACCGACGGCGCACTCCTCGGCGGAGTCCTGGTCGGCGACACCGACTCGTACGACCTGCTGCGTCCCCTCGCCCTCAACGGCGCCCCTCTCACCGCCCCGCCCGAGCAACTCGTCCTCCCCTCCTCGATCGGTGCGGCGCCCGGCCCCGTCGCCCTGCCCGACGAGGCCGTGGTCTGTTCCTGCCACAACGTCACCAAGGGAGCCATCCGTTCGGCCGTCGCCGACCAGGGCTGCGCGGACGTCCCCGCCGTCAAGAAATGCACCCGCGCCGGCACCGGCTGCGGCTCGTGCGTCAAACTCCTCGGCACCCTGGTCGGAGAGGAACTCGCCGCGCAGGGCGTCGAGGTCGGCCGGGGCCTGTGCGAGCACTTCACCCACACCCGGGCCGAGATCTACGAGATCGTCCGCGTCAAGGGCATCACCACCTTCGCCCAACTCATCGACGACCACGGCCAGTCGGCGGCCGGTGCGGAAGGCTGCGACGTCTGCAAGCCAGTCGTCGGGTCCGTCCTCGCCTCTCTCAGCCCCGCCCTCGGCGAAGCCGTCTCCGGGCACATCCTGGACGGGGAACAGGCCGCCCTCCAGGACACCAACGACCACTTCCTCGCCAACCTCCAGCGCAACGGCTCCTACTCCGTCGTCCCCCGCATCCCCGGCGGCGAAGTCACGCCCGACGGCCTCATCACCATCGGCGAGATCGCCCGCGACTTCGGCCTCTACACGAAGATCACCGGCGGACAGCGCATCGACATGTTCGGTGCCTCCGTCGACCAGCTCCCGGACATCTGGAAGCGTCTGGTCGACGCCGGATTCGAGTCCGGCCACGCGTACGGGAAGTCCCTGCGCACGGTCAAGTCCTGCGTGGGCCAGACCTGGTGCCGCTACGGCGTCCAGGACTCCGTCGCCCTCGCCATCGAGCTCGAACTGCGTTACCGCGGGCTGCGCGCCCCTCACAAGCTCAAGTCGGCCGTCAGCGGCTGCGCCCGCGAATGCGCCGAAGCGCAGAGCAAGGACTTCGGGATCATCGCCACCTCCGCCGGCTGGAACCTCTACGTCGGCGGCAACGGCGGCATGACACCTCGCCACGCCGATCTCCTCCTCGTCGACGCCGACCGCGACACCCTGCTGCGCACCATCGACCGTTTCCTGATGTTCTACGTTCGCACCGCCGACCGGCTGGAACGCACCGCCCCCTGGATCGAGCGCATGGAGGGCGGCCTCGACCACCTGCGCGCCGTCATCGTCGACGACTCCCTGGGAATCTGCGCAGAACTCGACGAACTGATGAGCCGTCACGTCGAGTCCTACGAGGACGAATGGCGCGCCACCCTGGAGAACCCGGACCGGCTCAGCCGCTTCGTCTCCTTCGTCAACGCACCCGGCACCCCTGACCCCACCATCCGCTTCGTCCCGGAGCGCGAACAGATCCGCCCCGCCCACCCCGAGGCCCACGACGCCTCCGACGCCTCGACGCAGACCTTCGTCGCGGGCCCGTCCCTGGAAGTGAGGAGCCTCGTATGAGCACGGCAGTGGTGAGAACGAAAGACATCGCCGGGGAGACGGCAGTCGTCGAAGTGGCGGTGGGCGAGCGGTGGTACACCGTCTGCGCGTACGACGCGCTCGTTCCGGGCCGGGGCGTCGCCGCCCTCGTCGACGGCCGCCAGATCGCCCTCTACCGGGACCGCACGGGCGCCGTCCACGCCGTCGGCAACCGCGACCCCTTCAGTGGCGCGCACGTCATCTCGCGCGGCATCCTCGGCAGCCGGGACGGCGTCCCTGTCGTCCTGTCCCCGATGTACAAGCAGGCCTTCGACCTGCGCACCGGCGCCTGCCTCGACGAGGAGGAGGCCCCTGACGGCTCACCGGCGGCGCTGCCGGTATGGCCCGTCCGTACCACCAACGCCCCTGTCGGTTCAGCAAGTTAGGCGGCCATGACCACCTCGGTACGCACCCCGCAACCCTCTCAGGCCCCTCCCGGGGGACGCCCGGTCATCGAGGAATGGCGGCCGGAGGACCCCGCCTTCTGGGCCGCCACCGGCGCGAAGGTCGCCCGCCGCAACCTCGTCTTCTCCGTGCTCTCCGAACACATCGGCTTCTCGGTGTGGAGCCTGTGGTCGGTTCTCGTCCTCTTCCTGGGCCCGGAGTACGGCATCGACCCCGCCGGGAAGTTCGTCCTCACCGCGGTACCCACCCTGCTCGGCGCGGCCCTGCGCATCCCGTACACCTTCGCCGTGGCGATCTTCGGTGGCCGCAACTGGACCGTGATCAGCGCCCTTGCGCTCCTGCTACCGGCCCTGCTCACCGCCTACGTCCTCGAACCCGGTGTCTCGTATACGACACTCCTGTGTGTGGCCGCGGTCGCGGGCATCGGCGGCGGCAACTTCGCCTCCTCCATGGCCAACATCAACGCCTTCTACCCCCAGCACCTCAAGGGCCGCGCCCTGGGCATCAACGCCGGCGGGGGCAACCTCGGGGTACCGGCGGTCCAGCTCCTCGGCCTGCTGGTCCTCGCCACGGCGGGCGCGGCCCACCCCCGCCTGGTCCCGTTGATCTACGTCCCCCTCATCGTGCTCGCGGCGGTCGCGGCGGCCCTGCGCATGGACAACCTGCCCGTGCTGCGCAACGACCGGGGCGCCCTGCGTGAAGCCGCCCGCGAGCCGCACACCTGGGTGATGTCGCTGCTGTACATCGGCACCTTCGGCTCGTTCATCGGATTCGGCTTCGCGTTCGGTCAGGTGCTGCTCGTGCAGTTCGAGGCCGACTTCCCGACGGCGGTCAGCGCCGCGTACCTCACCTTCCTCGGCCCCCTTCTCGGGTCGCTGATCCGACCGGTGGGCGGCGCGATGGCGGACCGCTGGGGCGGGGCAAAGGTCACCTTCTGGAACTTCGTGGCCATGGCGGCGGGCGCACTGCTGGTGCTGATCGCCTCACGCGAGGGCTCGCTGCCCCTGTTCCTGACCGGATTCGTGGCGCTGTTCGTGTTCAGCGGGATCGGCAACGGCTCCACGTACAAGATGATCCCCGGCATCTTCCACGCGAAGGCGGCACGCGAAACAGCGGCGGGAACGGACCCGGCCGAAGCGGAGAGCCGTTCCCGCCGCCGCGCGAGCGCCGTGATCGGCATCGCAGGCGCGGTCGGGGGACTGGGCGGGGTGCTGGTGAACATCGCGTTCCGCCAGTCCTTCCTCACCGAGGGGACGGGCGACGCGGCATACCTGGCGTTCCTCGCCTACTACGTGCTGTGCCTGGCGATCACCTGGGGGGTCTATCTCAGGCGGCGCGCCTGAGTCCCGCGCATGGTGCGGAGCGTAGGGCGCATCGTGCACGGTGCCTCGCGTATGAAGCACCGCGCATGAAGGACTGTGTACGAAGCACTGCGTATGAAGGATCGCGTGGGAAGCACTGTGTTTGAAGGATGGCGTACGAAGCCCTGCGTCACTACGTGTCAAGCACTGCGCGAGAAGGACCACGTACGGAGTCCCGGGGCGGTGGGGTGTGGGGTGGCCCGACCACCCCGGCGACCTCTACCGGGCGTGCTCGCGGAGGCATCGGAGTGTCACGCCCGTGCAGCCTCCTGCTCCTGCTCCAGCTGCTTCTTTCGGTTCCTGCGCAGTTTCGCCGGCCACTTCTTCGTGTCGCGCGGCTCCACGTACGGCTCGGTCTCCGCCGGAAGCCCCCCGCTGATCGCACGCTGCCGGGCCAGCTCCGCGTCGAACTCCAGGCCCAACAGCACCGCCAGGTTCGACAGCCACAGCCATACGAGGAAGATGATCACACCCGCAAGGGTCCCGTAGGTCTTGTTGTACGAGCCGAAGTTCGCGACGTACAGCGCGAAACCGGCGGACGCGACCAGCCAGAGGACCACGGCCAGCACGCTCCCCGGACTCACCCAGCGGAACCCGCGGCCCCGGACGTTCGGCGCCGACCAGAACAGCAGCGCGATCATCAGGACCACCAGCAACAGCAGCACCGGCCACTTGGCGATCGACCAGACCGTCACCGCCTCCTCGCCGAGTCCGACCGTCTTGCCGACCCACTCGGCCACGGAGCCGGTGAGGACCACGATGAGCGCACTGAGCGCCAGCATGACCATCAAGATCACTGTGAGCCCCACCCGCAGCGGAGTCACCTTCCACACCGGGCGACCCTCCGGCATGTCATATATGGCATTCGATGTACGAATGAACCCACCGACATAACCGGACGCCGACCACACCGCCGCCAGCAGACCGACGATCGCGATGACACCGCTGGTCCCTCCGCTGTTCTGGAGCTGCTGCACGGCCTGCATGATGATGTCCCGCACCGCGCCGGGCGCGAGTTTCTGGACGTTGTCCAGCACCGTCTTCGTCGCCGACTCGCCCATCACACCCAGCAGCGAAACAAGCACCAGCATCGCCGGGAACAGGGAGAGTACGCCGTAATAGGTGAGTGAGGCCGCCCGGTCCGGCAGTTCGTCGTCCAGGAACTCTTTGCCGGTACGCCGCATGACTGCCCACCAGGAGCGCTTGGGCAGATCGGTGGGCGCATCGGCTTCCCCGTCGGGATCGCGAGTCGTACCCGGCTCGGGCGTCGTACCCGGCTCAGACGTCGTGCCTTGCTCAGGCGTTGTGCCCGGCTCGGGGGACGGTCCCGGTACGCGCGGGGAACCAGGGCCATCCCCTACGTCTGATTTATCCGATACGTGCCCTTTGTTGCGCTCGTGTGCCTTGTCGTTGCCCGTCATGTCGGTGCGGGTACCCCGCAGTCCGGGAGAAACCCAGAAGCGGCGCAAGCAGCCAGAACCTGCGAAGACCAGGCGTCCGCGGGTTGACTCCCTCCCCCCGTGACGCCCTCGACGAGCCTCTCACTCGGGCTTATCGCCCGGCCCTTTTCCTGTCCGATGTCCTGCTCGCTGCGCTGGGGACGGTGGCGGTGCGGGTAACGAGAGCACAGTCGGCGGCCGACGCGTGTGCAGGTTTGTGCGACCGCGCTCCAGTGGTGGTCGTCCACGGTGCAAGGCTCGTCGAGGTCGATGCGCGGGCCCGCGCGTCCCCCGGGGGAGTGGGCGCCCTGCTGTATGCCCCGGCGTGTATCGCCACTCGCCGACCGTGCTTGAACGTTTCATTAAGGTCGTCGATCGATGTCCATTTTCTTGCTGTCGTGCCCATCGGAAGCTTGCTCGCAGCGATTCCCGCTGTCGAGAAGTCTGAAGTCCGGCAGTCGTGTGCGATCGGTTGACGCTCCCGACGGACCGGACCTAGCCTCCCTTCTGACGTCGCGGATGAATCCTTTCAGTCCAGTGATTCCCTTCGGAGAGGCCGGTGACCGCCGTGCAGCGTGTCTGCTTCCTGCTCAAGGTCCGCCCCGACCGCCTCGACGAGTACCGCACCCGGCATGCGGCCGTCTGGCCCGACATGCTCGACGCGCTCACCGCCGCGGGGTGGCACAACTACTCGCTCTTCCTCCGCGAAGACGGTCTGCTGGTCGGCTACTTGGAAACACCCGACTTCGCCGCAGCCCAGGCCGCTATCGCCTCCACCGAGGTCAACGCCCGCTGGCAGAAGTCGATGGCTGGATTCTTCGAACAGCTCGACGGCCGGAATCCGGACGAAGCGATGACCCCGCTGACCGAGGTCTTCCACCTCGCCTGACTGCGTAGCTCTTGAACTCCTCCTCCGGCACCGGTTGCCCCTACCCAAGGAGTACGTATGAGATCCCGCCCCGCCCTCGTGGCCGCCCTCGCGGTGGCTGCCTGCGTCGTCGCCACCACCCCTGCGGTAGCTGCCCCCGCGCGTGGCGCCCACTCTCACGGCCTGCATCACTGCACCACTTCCGGTGCAGGTTCGGACGCGGCCGGGCCAGCGAACGCAGGGGCGGCGACCACCCTCTGCCACTTCGATGTCGCCCCCGGCACGTACGACGTGACCGTCACCCTCGGCGGCGCCGAAGCGGCCAGCACCTCCGTCCAGGCCGAAGCCCGGCGCACGGTGCTCCACGAAACCGCGACCGCCCCGGGTGTCGCCGTCCGCCGCACCTTCACTGTCGACGTCCGTACCCCGGAGGGTGAGCCGACCGGCCCCGCCGGAACTCCCGGCCTCGACCTCACCTTCGGTGGTTCTGCCCCCGCCCTCTCCTCGATCCGGGTACGCCCGGCAGGCCATGCCCGTCAACTGCTCCTCCTCGGCGACTCGACGGTGTGCGACCAGCCCGGCGAGCCGTACTCGGGCTGGGGCCAGCAGCTTCCGCAGTACCTGAAGCGTGGCTTCTCCGTGGCGAACTACGCCGATTCCGGCGAGAGTTCGGTGTCGTACCGGGAGAACCCCGCACTCTTTCCCACCGTGCAGCAGAAGATCCGCCGTGGCGATCTCGCCCTGATCCAGCTCGCCCACAACGACAAGCAGACCGATGCGGCGACCTACCGGGCGAACCTCGCCGCGCTCGTCGAGGGAGTACGCGCACGAGGCGGCAATCCCGTCCTGGTCACCCCCATCGTCCGCCGCTGGTTCCACACCGACGGCACCCTCAACAACGACACCGCACTGCTCGTCAACGGCCTCGGTGTCGACCACCCGGCCGAGATCCGCGCCCTGGCCGCCACTCTGCGTGCGCCGCTGATCGACCTCACCGCCCTGACGAAGGCACGCGTCGAGCAACTCGGCCCGGAGGCATCCAAAGCCCTCTACCTCACCGCCGAGAAGCGGGACAACACGCACACCTCAGTGCGAGGCGCGACCGAGTACGCGCAGCTCGTACTGAGCGAGCTGCGCACCCAGCGACTGCTTCCGAACCGGGTGATCCGCTGAGATGCGGCATCCACGCGTGGCGTGGGGTACGACGGTGCATGAGGCGCGATGTATGACGTCTCCTGCACGATGTATGAGGAATCGCGCATGAGGTACGGCGTACGCCGGCCTGCGTGCGTCATCTCTCCCACGACCCGGTCAGTCGGTGGATCGGTGCACGGGTCCGTGCGTGGTCAGGACGGAATCAGGACGTGCTCAGGGCGTGCTCAGTACGGCCACCAGGTCGGCTCGGTGCAGAAGTGCCCGCCCAGCCGCGCGTGCGCCGGGTTCTCGTCCGACAGCTCGCCCTGCTCGGCGATGAGCTTTGCGGCGTACGGTTCGGAGTCGTCCTGCGGCAGGTATCCCAGCGCCCGCGCCTCCGAAAGGTCCCACCAGGTACGCGTGTTGGCGGACGAGCCGTACACGATCGAGTGCTGCACGCTGTCGGCGGTGAGCGCGGCGTGCAGCAGCCGCGCGCAGTCGGCCGGGCTCAGCCACAGCGACAGCATCCGTACCGAGGTGGGCTCCGGAAAGCACGAGCCGATGCGCACGGAGACGGTCTCCAGGCCGTGCAGGTCCCAGTAGAGCTGTGCCAGGTCCTCACCGAAACACTTGGACAGCCCGTAGAAGGTGTCCGGGCGATGCGGTGTGCCGACGGGCACCAGGGCCTCCTGGGAGAGGGGGGCCGTGCTGCCGCGCGGACGCGGGGTGAAGCCCACCGCGTGGTTGCTTGAGGCGGCGACGATACGCGGAATGCCGGCCTCGCGGGCGGCTTCGTACAGGTGGTACGTGCCCTCGATGTTGGCGCGCACGATCCTCTCGAACGTGGACTCCTGCGAGATGCCCGCGAGATGAATGATCGCGTCCACGCCCCGAACCGCCTCGCGGACCGCGTCCTCGTCCGCGAGGTCGGCGACGACTGCGTCCGGCTCGCCGGGGACGGGCCGCAGGTCGAGGAGCCGGAGCCGGTACCCGTATGCGGGCAGCAGGTCCCGCATCAGCGTGCCGAGACCTCCGGCGGCACCAGTGAGCAGGACGGTGCGGGGGACGGGCATGGACGGAGACTCCTTGCGCTGGGCGTTGCGGCGGGGTCGGATGGGTGCAGACGGTAGAGAGCGCTTTCTACTCCCGTCAAGTGAGGAAGCACTCCTCAACAGCGACCGTGACAAGGCGGATCGATGTGAACCGCCCCTTGTGAAAGGACCGTCAGCCGATATGCGAACAGCCGTCTTCCTCTACCCCTGGGACGTCGTCGACGACCCCGACGCCGCAGCCCGCATCGCGGATCTGGGTGTGCACCAGGTGACTCTCGCCGCCGCGTACCACTCCACTCGCGCCCTCACCCCCCGCCACCCACGCCATCGGATCGTTACCGCCGACCACTCCGCGGTGCTCTACGAACCGGACGCCGCCCGCTGGTCGGGCCACCGCCTGCGGCCGTATCCGGCGGGTGCGTGGGCCTGCGGCGATACGTATGCCGAAGCGGCCGACGCCCTGCGAGGCGCCGGCATCGACGTGCACAGCTGGGTGGTTCTGGCGCACAACTCCCGCTTGGGTACGGAGAACCCCGACATCGTCGTACGCAACGCCTACGGCGACCGCTACCCGTGGGCGCCCTGCATCGCCCGTCCGGAAGTCCAGGCGTATCTGGCCGCTCTGGCGGCCGAAGCGGCGGTGCGGCCCGGCGCGCGAGGAACCGAGCTGGAGTCCTGCGGCTGGTACGGACTGGCGCACCTGCACGCCCACGACAAGACGGGCGGCGTCGCGCTGGGCGATGCCGCCCAGTACCTGATGTCCCTCTGCTTCTGTACGGCGTGCCGCATCGGATATACCCAACACGGTGTGGACCCCGACCTGCTGGCCTGCACCGTGCGGCAGTGCCTGGAACCGCTCTGGTCCGCGGGCGGCACGTCCGCAGCCGGATGGCCCGCCGTGGTGGACCTGCTCGGCGCCCGTCTCGCGGCTGCCACCCTCACCTGGCGTACCGGGACGGCCCGTGGCCTTCAGGAACTGGTGGTCGGCGCCGTGCGAGCCGCCGCGGCTCCGGGGTTCCAGGTGCTGTTGCATGCCGACCCCGCCCCGTATCGCAGTGGCCCCAACCCGGGCGCAGACCCGGCGCACCTGCTCTCCATCGCCGACGGCGCGGTGCTGCCCTGCGGTGGGGGCGGAGCTGAAACGGTACTTCCGCCGTTCGTTCCCCACCGCGAACAAGGTTCCGTCATCGCGGCCAACTTCTCCGTGGTCGCCGGGATGGGTGGCAGTCCGGACACGCTCGTTGCCGACGTCCGACGCGCACAGACCCTTGGTGCCAACGAACTCCGGCTGTATCACGCGGGCTTGGCTACCGATGCGGACCTACGGGCCGTCAGGGAGTCTCTTCGCGTCCTGATCTGATGGGTCCGGAAACTCGCAACCACGGGTTTTGTCGCAGCCGTTGACGAAACTCGTGTGCCGCCCCTAGCTTCAGGCGTCGTACTTCATACGTCATATATGAGACGCGATACATGAGATATGAGAGCAGCTCGCATGGCCATTGCCCCGAGTCCCTTCCCCTCCCGAACCCAGTACGTCCTGGAGGCGATCAAGCACGAGATCCTCATCGGCCGCCTCCGGCCGGGCCACCCCCTGGTCGAAGCCGAGCTCGCCGCCCAGTTCGGGGTCTCCAAGACCCCCGTACGGGAAGCACTCAAGACCCTCGCCGGGTCAGGACTCGTCGTCATGAGCCAGTACAAGGGGGCGACCGTGCGTGCCGTCGACGCCGACATGGCACACGACGTGTACGACGTACGACTCCTCCTCGAACCCGAGGCGCTGCGCCGCAGCATCGAAGGAAAGATGCCCATCACGGGGGCGGAAGAGGCGTTGGCACGGGCCGAACACGCCGCCGACGAAGCCGAACGCTCGCTCGCCAACCGGGACTTCCACCGCGAGCTCTACGTGCACTGCGGCAACCCGCTGCTCATCAGCATGCTGGACGACGTCCGTGAACAGGCCGCCCTCGTGTCCACCGTCGCGTGGAGCGCCAACCCTTCCTGGCAGAAGGAGGCCGACGAACACACCGCCATCCTGCGTCTCGTGCGCGCAGGAAAGGCCGGACCGGCGGTCGAGCGTCTGCGCGAGCACATCGCGTCGTTCGTGCATCGTGCCTTCCCGACAGAGGGGTCTCCGGTGCCGCCGGTCCCGGTGGTTCCCGCCGACCCCATTCCGCCGGACCCCATGGGCCCCATGGCCACGAAGGTGACCGAGGCCGACCTGGAATCCCTCAAGGTCATGGAGGAGATGGACGAGGGGCACCCGGCGGACCCGGGCAAACCGTGAACGCCCTTCGAAGCTCCGCCCCCGGAGCCGACAACGCGCTCGCAGCCAAGGCAGTCGCCACTTCCGAGACGACCGCTCCTTCCGGGACGACCGCTCCTTCCGATACGACCGGCCCTTCCGGCACAACCGGCCCTCCGGATATGGCCTCCACCGCTGCCAAGGCGGTCACCACCGTCACTGCAGTCACTCCCGTCCCAGCTGTGGCAACCGCGCTTCCCGCCAACGCCCAACCAGTCGGCCCGGCGAAAGTTCCCGCAGTGCCCGGCATGGCTGCCGTCCCCGTGGCAGCCGACACCCCCGACAGACCGGAAGGCCGCACCCGCATGGAACATCCCGCGCTCCGGGCCGCACTCGCGGACGTCGTCGCGATACCGGTGACCCCTTTCGCCTCCGACGGCAGCATCGACCGCGACGCGTTTCGCGCGGCCCTGCGCCGCTTGCTCGACGGCGGCGTCCGCACCGTCACCCCCAACGGCAACACCGGCGAGTTCTACACCCTCGACCCCGACGAACGCCGTCTCGTCACCGAACTCACCCTTCAGGAGACGAAGGGCCGGGCCGCCGTCATCGTCGGAGTCGGCCACGACCTGCCGACCGCGAAGGCCGACGCGCGGCATGCCCGCGACGCCGGCGCTGACATGATCATGGTTCACCAGCCTGCCCACCCCTACGTCTCGCGTGGCGGCTGGATCGACTACCACCGCGAAGTCGCGGACGCTGCACCGCAATTGGGTGTCGTACCGTACATCCGCAATCCGCTGCTCGACGGCCGTACGATCGCCGAACTCGGCGCACAGTGCCCCCAGGTGATCGGCGTGAAGTACGCCGTTCCGGACGCGACCCGCTTCGGTGCGGTCGCCCGGGACGCCGGACTCGACCGGTTCGTCTGGGTGGCGGGGCTGGCCGAGCTGTACGCGGTCCCGTACTGGGCGATGGGTGCCACCGGGTTCACCTCCGGCCTGGTCAACGTCGCGCCGGCGCTCTCGCTCGCACTCCTGGAAGCGCTGCGCACCGGCGACTACCAGGCCGCGCAGAAGATCTGGGAGCGCATCCGCCCCTTCGAGGAGCTGCGTGCCGCCGATCAGTCCGCGAACAACGTCACCGTGGTCAAGGAAGCCCTCTCCGTCCTCGGTCTGTGCCGCAACGCGGTGCGCCCGCCGAGCAAGGTGCTCCCCGAGCCGCAACGCGCCGAGGTGGCCGCCGCGATCGAGGGGTGGGAGATATGAACGCACCTGGCGGGAGCGTCACTCGCGGTACGGGAGACGGGCGTGAGCGCAAGGCGCCGGAGGAGCTCCGCAGCCATCAGTGGTACGGAACGGACGGTCTGCGCTCCTTCAGCCACCGTGCCCGCACCCGCCAGCTCGGCTACCTCCCCGAAGAACACCTCGGCAAGCCCGTCATCGCCGTCCTCAACACCTGGTCCGACATCAACCCCTGCCACGTCCACCTCCGCGACCGCGCCCAGGCGGTCAAGCGCGGAGTGTGGCAGGCGGGAGGATTTCCCCTCGAATTCCCGGTCTCCACCCTCTCCGAGACCTTCCAGAAACCCACCCCCATGCTCTACCGCAACCTCCTCGCCATGGAGACGGAGGAGCTCCTGCGCTCGTACCCCGTCGACGGTGCGGTACTGCTCGGCGGCTGCGACAAGTCGACGCCCGCTCTGCTCATGGGCGCCGCCTCCGTCGACCTGCCGACGATCTTCGTGCCCGCCGGGCCCATGCTGCCCGGCCACTGGCGCAACGAGGTGCTCGGCTCGGGCACCGACATGTGGAAGTACTGGGACGAGAAGCGTGCCGGCCTCATCGGTGACTGTGAACTCGCGGAGCTGGAGAGCGGGTTGGCGCGCTCACCCGGTCATTGCATGACCATGGGCACGGCCTCGACTCTCACCGCGGCCGCCGAGACCCTGGGCGTCACCATGCCCGGCGCCTCCTCCATACCCGCCGTCGATTCGGGGCACGACCGGATGGCCGCGGCGTCGGGGCTGCGGATCGTAGACCTCGTACACCAGGACATGCGGCTCTCGCGGCTCTTGACGCGGGAGGCGTACGAGGACGCGGTCGCGGCCGTGCTCGCACTCGGCGGGTCCACCAACGCGGTCATCCACCTCATCGCCATGGCGGGTCGCTCCCGAGTGACCCTCACTCTCGACGACTTCGACCGAATCGCCCGTACGGTTCCCGTGCTGGCCAACCTCCGTCCCGGTGGTCGGCACCTCATGGAGGACTTCCACTTCGCGGGCGGGCTGCCCGCCTTCCTCTCCCGGCTCACCGACGTGCTCCACCTGGACCGCCCGACCGTTGCCCACTCCACCCTGCGCGCACAACTCGACGGCGTGCGCGTCCACAACGAGGACGTGATCCGCCCGCGCACCGATCCCCTCGCCCACGAGGGTGGGGTGGCCGTTCTGCGCGGCAACCTGTGCCCGGACGGCGCTGTCATCAAGCACATCGCCGCCGAGCCCCACCTGCTCAAGCACACCGGGCCCGCCGTCGTCTTCGACGACTACCGCACAATGCAACGCACGATCGACGACCCGGAGTTGGGCATCACCGCCGATCACGTGCTGGTGCTGCGCAACGCCGGACCGCTGGGCGGACCGGGGATGCCGGAGTACGGGATGCTGCCGATCCCCGAGTACCTCCTCAAGCAGGGGGTCCGGGACATGGTGCGCCTCTCCGACGCCCGGATGAGCGGCACGAGCTACGGGGCGTGCGTACTGCACATCGCCCCCGAGTCGTACGTCGGCGGACCGCTCGCCCTGGTGCGCACCGGTGACGCGATCACCCTGGACGTCGCCGCTCGGACCCTCCAACTCGGCGTTACAGAGGAGGAGTTGGCCAGGCGCCGGGCTGCCTGGGTCCCGCCACCGCAGCGTTACTCCCGCGGATACGGCGCCCTGTACCAGGAACAGATCACCCAGGCCGACACGGGCTGCGACTTCGCGTTCCTCGCAGCTGCGGGTGACGTGCCGGACCCGTACGCAGGCTGACGGCAGCCCGGACCCGGCATCCCGCTCGATACATCAGACACCGTACGTCGTACGTCATACATCGCATCTCGCACCACGTATCCCCCGCTTTCTTACAGACCCGCGCTTCCTTCCAGGCCCGCCCGCGCGCCCCCGCACACTCACGGACTCTCGTGTCCGCCATCCCGAACAGCGTTCGTGATCAGTCATGCCCTCGTCCACGTCCCCACGGAACGGAGAACCGTCATGGCCCAGACAGCAGCCGTGGCCAAATCGCCGCCGGCAGTCCCGCCGCCCCGCCGCCGTACGAGCTCCACCCCGCGCCGGCTCCCGTACCTGCTGATCGCACCGGCCGGACTGCTCATGGTGGGCTTCATCGCCTACCCGGTGCTCAGCGTCTTCTACTACAGCCTGCAGGACTACAACGTCACCAAGCCCTGGAAGAACGGCTTCGCGGGCTTCGAGAACTTCACTCGCATCTTCACCGAGGACCCCCTGTTCTGGTCCACCCTCGGCTTCAGCGCCAAGTGGGTCATCGTCCAGGTCAGCCTCCAGCTCGCCCTCGGCCTGGTCCTGGCGCTGCTCGTCAACCAGACCTTCGTCGGCCGTGCGGTCGCACGCGCCCTGGTGTTCTCGCCCTGGGCCGTCTCGGGTGTCCTGACAACCACCATCTGGATGCTCCTCTACAACCCGTCCACCGGTATGAGCCGCTACCTCGCCGACCTCGGCATCGGCTCGTACGGCACCTCCGTCCTCTCGGACACCGGCACCGTCTTCTGGGCAGCGGTCCTCGCCGAACTCTGGCGCGGTGTCCCCTTCTTCGCCATCCTGATCCTCGCCGACCTCCAGTCCATTCCGAAGGACCTGTACGAGGCGGCCTCGGTCGACGGCGCCGGCCGGACGCGGCAGTTCCTGCACATCACACTGCCGCACCTCAAGGACGCGATCATCCTCTCCACGCTGTTGCGCGGCGTCTGGGAGTTCAACAACGTCGACCTGCTGTACACGCTCACCGGCGGCGGCCCAGCCGGTACCACCACCACACTCCCGCTGATGATCGCCAACACCGGCATCGAGGGCCACGACTTCGGTTACGCGTCGGCACTGACCACCGTCGCGTTCGTGATCCTCCTCTTCTGTTCGATCGTCTACCTGCGCCTGAGCAAGTTCGGAGGCGACCGCACATGACCGCCGCACTCGCGGAGAACCAGACCCGCACCGATGCCCCGCCCGCCGGCAGCCCCCTGCCGCCGAAGACCCCGCGCACCCCGAAGCGCGAGCGCGCATTCGACGACGTGCCGCGCTGGCAGATCTACCTCCCGCTCGGCCTGTACCTCCTGTTCACGCTCATCCCCTTCTACTGGATGCTGCTGTTCGCCGTACGGCCGGCCGGCTCGACGTCGCTCGTGCCGTGGCCCATGACCTTCGAACACTTCGAGAAGGTGTGGACCGAGCGCAACTTCGGGATGTTCTTCGAGAACAGCATGATCGTCGGCGTGTGCACCCTCGTCGCCACGACCGGAGTCGCCCTCGCGGGCGGCTATGCCCTCGCCCGCTTCAACTTCCGCATCAAGAACGCCTTCATGCTGGCGCTGCTGTGCTCGCAGTTCATCCCGGGCGCACTGATGCTCGTTCCGCTCTTCGAGATCTTCCGCAACCTCCAGATGATCAACTCGCTCGGCAGCGTCATCATCGCCGAGACCGTCTTCCAGCTCCCCCTCTCCATCATCCTGATCAGCGGCTTCATCAAGAACGTGCCGGTGTCTCTGGAGGAGGCCGCCTGGGTCGACGGCTGCTCACGCTTCCGGGCCTTCTGCGCGGTGGTTCTCCCGCTGCTCCGCCCGGGTCTGATCGCGGTCGGCTCCTTCGCCTTCGTGCACAGCTGGAACCACTTCCTGTTCGCCCTGATGTTCCTCAGCGAACAGGACAAGCAGACGATCCCGGTGGGCCTGAACACCCTCATGGGTTCGGACAGCGTCGACCTGGGAGCGCTTGCGGCGGGCGGCGTCATCGCGGCCGTCCCGGTCGTCATCGTCTTCGCCTTCATCCAGAAGTGGCTCATCACCGGCTTCAGCGCGGGTGCGGTCAAGGGCTGACCCCGCCTCCCCTGCACGGACAACCGCGGACCCGGACAGTACATCGGACGCCTTGAGGAGTACGAGGCATGACAGCGACACCCCGCAGAAGGCCCGCAACGCGCACCGCGTACGCCGCCGCCCTGGCCGCCACGCTCCTGGTGCCCGTCACGGCACATGCCGACGACACCTCGGCGCTCGTCACCTCGACGGACGGGGCGGCGGCGCACGGGGCGGCGGCGCACGGGACGACGGCGCACGGGACGACGGCGCACGGGACAAGAAGTGCCACGTCTCAGGCACACGACAGGGTGCATCAGATACCAGATGCGAGACACCAGGCGTCGGACACGGTGTACGAAGCGACGGGAGTGCGACGAACGACCCCCGCTACCGCCCCCGACCTCGGCCGGCAAGTCCTCGCCCCGCACGACGGCTGGGCGAGTGCCGACGGTGGCACCACCGGTGGCTCCGCCGCCGACGACGCCCACGTCTTCACTGTACGCAACCGGGCCGAACTGGTCCGGGCCCTGGACGGCGGCAGCGACACGCCCAAGATCATCAAGGTCGTGGGCACGATCGACGCCAACACCGACGACCGAGGTCGCCGTCTGACGTGCGCCGACTACGCCACCGACGGCTACGACCTGTCCGCCTACCTCGCCGCGTACGACCCCCGTACCTGGGGCGGTGCCAAACCCGCCGGCCCACAGGAGGAAGCCCGCAAGAAGTCCGCTGCACGGCAGGCCGAACGCGTCGAACTCGCCGTCGGTTCCCGCACCACCCTGGTCGGCGTCGGCAAGCACGCCGTCCTCAAGGGCGCCAGCCTCCAGGTCAAGAACGCGGACAACGTCATCATCCGCAACCTCGAACTCCGCGACGCCTACGACTGCTTCCCCCTCTGGCAGCCCAACACCGGCGGACTCGGCGACTGGAAGACCGCCTACGACAACATCTGGCTGCGCGGTGCCACCCACGTCTGGATCGACCACATCACCGCCAGCGACAAGGGGCGTCCCGACGACCGCGAGCCCATCCACTTCGGCCGCAACTATCTGCGCCACGACGGACTGCTGGACATCACCAACGGCTCCGACCTGATCACCGTCTCCTGGAGCAGGTTCGCCGACCACGACAAGGCGATGCTCATCGGCAACGGTGACAACGTCCCCACCGACCGGGGAAAGCTCCGCGTCACCCTCCACCACAACCACTTCGCCTCCCTCGTCCAGCGCGCGCCCCGCGTCCGCTACGGCCAGGTGCACCTCTACAACAACCGGTACGACATCCCCGAAGGCCACGTCGACTACCGCTACTCCCTCGGCGTCTCCACCGAGTCCCGCATGCACGCGGAGAACAACTCCTTCACCGCCCCCGGCCATGTCGAGGTCGCCGACCTGGTGAAGAGCTGGAACGGCACCGCACTCCAGCAAAAGGGCACGGAGTTCAACGGCTTCCCGGTCGACCTCCTCGCGATCCACAACGCCTACAACTCGGGCAGCGAACGCGACCTGACCGCCGATGTCGGCTGGACCCCCGCCCTGCACGGGCCGATCGACCCGACCGCGAAGGCGGCCCGTGATGTACAGCGCGACGCGGGTGCCGGGAGGATCCGATGACAGGTCCCGTACAGCTCGCATCAGACCTCATGCACGACACATCAGATCTCATACTCCATACGCCAGACCCCGTACGGTACGGAGACCTCGGCGACGGCACCTACCGCAACCCGATCCTGTACGCCGACTACTCCGACCCCGACGTGATCGCCGTCGGCGACGACTTCTACCTCACCGCCTCCAGTTTCGGCCGTGCCCCCGGCCTCCCGCTCCTCCACTCCCGCGACCTCGTCAACTGGAGCCTGATCGGCCACGCGCTGGAGCGACTGGAACCGGCCGACGAGTTCGCCGCTCCCCGTCACGACCGAGGTGTCTGGGCGCCCTCCCTTCGCCGTGCCGACGGCCGCTTCTGGATCTTCTGGGGCGATCCCGACCACGGTGTCTACCAGATCAACGCCCCTGACATCACCGGCCCTTGGACTGCGCCACACCTCCTCAAGGCAGGCAAAGGGCTCATCGACGCCTGCCCCGTCTGGGACGAGGAGACCGGCGAAACCTACCTCGTGCACGCCTGGGCCAAGTCTCGTTCCGGGGTGAAGAACCGGCTCACCGGTCACCGCATGAGCCGCGACGGTCGCACCCTGCTCGACGAAGGCGTCCTGCTCGTCGACGGCGACCGCATACCGGGCTGGTTCACCCTGGAAGGACCGAAGCTCTACCGCCACGACGGCTGGTTCTGGATCTTCGCTCCGGCCGGGGGCGTCACGACGGGGTGGCAGGGCGCGTTCCGTTCCCGCGACTTCTTCGGTCCGTACGAGGAGCGCCTCGTCCTCGCCCAGGGCCGTACCGACATCAACGGCCCCCACCAGGGCGGCTGGGTGCGCACCCCGGCGGGGGAGGACTGGTTCCTGCACTTTCAGGAGCACGGCGCGTACGGGCGGCTCGTCCACCTCCAGCCGATGCGATGGGACCCGGACGACGGCTGGCCCGTGCTCGGCGACGAGGGGGAGCCCGTACGCATGCACCGCAAGCCGGCCGCCCCGCCGCAGCCCCTCGCCTCGCCCGTCACCGACGACGCCTTCCCCGGCGGATGCTTCGGGCCGCAGTGGCAGTGGGCCGCCAACCCTGCCGACGGATGGACCCTCGCGCACGGCGGGGAAGGGCTGCGGCTCGCCTGCGTGCCCACCGCGGACGCCCACGACGTGCGGCTGCTGCCGCACGTCCTGACCCAGCGGCTGCCGGGGGAGACGTTCACCGCCGAAGTCACCGTCGCGCTGGCCTCGGACGTACCGGGTGCCCGCGCCGGCTTCGCGGTGCTCGGCGACGCCTACTCCTGGATCGGGCTGGAGCGAGGTGCGGACGGCACGGTCGGGCTCGTTCACCGCTTCGCCGAACCGGTAGCGGACCACGAACGGGACGCCGCTCACCCACGGCCGGCGGTCACCGCGGGCAACCGCCCCGGAGCCGACGGCCCCGACGTGGTACGTGTGCGGCTGCGCATCGAGGTGTCCGCCGGGGCGCGATGCCGATTCCACGCGGACACGGGCGACGGGTGGCGGGCGTCCGGGCCGGTCTTCGCCGCCACGCCCTGGCGATGGGTCGGCGCGCTGCTCGGCCTGTTCGCCGCCGCACCTGACGGGGCCGGTGGCGAAGCGGGCAGCGCCACCTTCACGGACTTCCGTGTACGTACGCACCACCTACAGGCCACCTCCACGCCCACGTAACCAGTTGGGAGCTGCAATGAGAAGGACCCCTTCCGGTCGGCCGAGTAAGCGCTTGCTGCCAAGAATCCTGGCCGCCGTGACCGCCTTCGCCACCACCTTCGCCCTCGCTGCGGGGACGGCCGAGGCCGCCCCCGCAGCCGCCCTCGCCCCCGCGCCGGCAGCCACGGAGGCACCCTCCCCCCAGTGGTCCGAGGCCGCCCACGGCTTTGCGTCTCTCGCGGGCGGTACGACCGGCGGGCGTGGCGGCAAGGTCGTCTCCGTCCGTACGCAGGCCGACCTGGCCAAGTACGCGGGTGCCGCCGAGCCGTACATCATTCGGATCGCCGGCGCCATCACGATGGAGCCGTTCGGCACCGAGATAGAAGTGACCTCGAACAAGACCCTCATCGGGGTCGGTGCGAGCGGCGAACTCGTGCAGGGAGGACTTCAGCTGAAGTCCGGCACCCACAACGTCATCATCCGCAACCTCACCATCCGCGACAGCTACGTCGAGGGCGACTGGGACGGCAAGACCAACGACTTCGACGGCATCCAGATGGACTCCGTCCACCATGTCTGGATCGACCACAACCGCTTCACGCACCTCGGCGACGGCCTGGTGGACCTGCGCAAGGACAGCGATTACATCACCGTCTCCTACAACCAGTTCGCCGACCACAACAAGGCGTTCGGCATCGGTTGGACACCGAACGTCGTCACCAAGGTCACCATCGACCACAACTGGTTCCGCGGCACCAAGCAGCGCAACCCCTCCGCCGACAACTGCGCCTACGCGCACCTCTACAACAACTATTTCTCCGCCCAGGTCGTCGACGGCGACCCGGTCTGGAGCTACGGCAGCTGGGCGCGCGGCAAGACCAGAATGGTCATCGAGAACAGCTACTACCGCGACGTCCAACACCCCCACCAAGCCGACCCGAGCGCGGAGTTGGTGCAGCGCGGATCGATCCTAAGGAACACGACGGGCCGTCACGACGCCTGGGGCGAGGCGTTCGAGCCCAGGTCCTTCTACTCCTACCGACTCGACCCGGCCGCTGCCGTACCGGCCCTGGTCACCCGCCTCTCCGGACCGCAGCGCACCCTCGGCATCGACGTTCCCCTGAACGTGCCGGCCGACTACCCGACCGTGCAGGCTGCCGTGGACGCGGTCCCGGTCGGGAACGACGGCCCGATCTCGCTGCGGATCGCGCCAGGGACGTACCGAGAACAGGTCCGCATCCCTGCGACCAAGCCGCAGCTCGCGCTGCTCGGGACCGGCCGCGACCGTACGAAGTCGGTCATCGTACACAACACGCCGGCCGAATACGGGGGTTCGAGCGGCAGTGCCACCGTCCTGATCGCTGCCTCCGACGTCAGTGTGCGCAACCTCACCTTCGTCAACGACTTCGACGAGGCGGCCGTCGAACTGAAGGGGGAGCAGGCCCTCGCGATGAAGACCACCGGTGACCGCATCACCTTCACCGACACCTCCTTCAAGGGCAACCAGGACACTCTGATGACCGACAGCCCGAAGCTGAACGTCGTCAGCCGCGTCTACATCCGCGACTCGTACATCGAGGGTGATGTCGACTTCATCTACGGTCGCGCCACCACGGTGATCGACCGCTCGCTGATCAAGGCGCTCAGCCGGGGGTCCGCCACCAACAACGGTTACGTCACCGCCCCTTCGACCTGGTCGGGCAACCCGTACGGGTTCCTGATCAACCGCAGCCGTGTCGTCAGCGACGCCCCGCCGCAGTCCTACCACCTCGGACGGCCCTGGCACCCGGGCGGCGAACCGCAGGCGATCGGTCAGACGCTGTTCCGCGACACCCGGCTTCCCGCGGCGGTCAAGGACGCGCCGTGGACGGACATGAGCGGCTTCTCCTGGAAGGACGCCCGCTTCGCCGAGTACCGGACGTACGGGCCGGGCGCATCCGTCACCGACGACCGGCCGCAGATGTCCGCGGCCGACGCCGACCGACACGAGGTCGGCGACTACTTGGCCGGACACGACGGCTGGGCGCCCCACAAGCGCTCCTGAGCACTCGGCCCGAACACAGCTTCCGTACCGCACAACGCGAACGCAGCTTCCACACCCGCAGCTGACGTGCCGTCGAATGGCGGTCGTCAGCCACCACGAAGAGAGCGCATACACCATGACGACGCACCACAACCCGCTGAGAAACACGAGCCGTTCGGCTGCTGCCGTGTCCCTGGCCGCCCTGCTCGCCCTCACCGCCACCGCCTGCGGCGACGGCGGCACCACCGGCAGCGGCGACGAGGGCTCGGGCAAGGGCGAGATCACCTTCTGGGACAACAACGGCGGTGTGCGCACGGCCGTCTGGCAGGAGATCATCAAGGACTTCGAAGGCAAGAACCCGGACATCAAGGTGAAGTACGTCCCGGTGCCGAGCGAGGACGTCCAGTCCAAGTACGACACCGCCATCGCGGGCGGCGGCCTGCCGGACGTCGGCGGCATCGGCGCGGCCTACCTGGCGAACATGGTCGCCCAGGAAGCCCTCGAACCGGTCGGCGAGCGCCTCAAGGCGTCCTCGCTCAACGGCAAACTCGTCCCCCTCATGGTCGACTCCGTCAAGACGGCCGGCGGCCGCGGCGACGAGCTGTACTCCGTCCCCACCTCCGCGAGCAACGGCACCCTGTACTACCGCACCGACCTGTTCAAGGCGGCGAATCTGCAGCCCCCGACGACCTGGAAGTTGTTCTACGAGGCGGCCGAGAAGCTGACCGACGCGAAGAACAACAAGTTCGGGTACACCATCCGGGGTGGGCCGGGTTCCATCGCGCAGGCGCTGGACGCGGCGTACGGGCAGTCGGGCATCACGGAGTTCTGGAACGGCGACAAGACGACCGTCAACGACCCCAAGAACGTAGCCGCGCTGGAGAAGTACGTCGGGCTCTACAAGCGGACGACACCGGCGGCCGACGTCAACAACGACTTCAAGAAGATGGTCTCCCAGTGGGACACCGGCACCATCGGAATGCTCAGCCACAACCTCGGTTCGTACACGGACCACGTGAAGGCGCTGGGCGAGGAGAAGTTCGCGGGCATCCCGGGACCCGTCGGTGACGACGGGGTACGGGTGCAGGTCTCCAATCCGGTCGACGGGCTCGGCCTGTTCAAGGGCAGCAAGAACAAGGCGGCGGCCTGGAAGTTCATCGAGTTCGCGGCTTCGCACGAGTCCAACAGCAAGTGGAACAAGTCGGCCGGCGCCATGCCCGCCAACACCGAGGCGGCCAAGGACCCGTGGGTGAACGCCTCCGAGCCGACCCGTCTCGGCGCGAAGACCCTCACCGACGGCTCCACCAAGCTGGTCCAGCTCCCGTACTACCTTCCCGACTGGAACAAGATCAGTAAGGCGGAGAACGAGCCCAACTTCCAGAAGGTCCTCCTCGGGTCCATGACCTCCAAGGACTTCCTGGACACGCTCGCCGAGCAGCTGAACGAGGCGCAGGCGGAGTGGAAGGAACAGAGCCAGAAGTAGTCCCGGGCGAGAGCCGCCGCCGTAGCGCGACGCAGAACAGCGCGACGCAGGACGCCTGGCGTACGGCATACGAGATATGACGTATCGCGTATGCCGTACGAGGCACGGCGCGATACATACCGCCTGCTGCCTGGTGCACGAGTTCCGCTGTAGTGATCTGCTGCGCGAGATCCGCTGTACGAGATCCGCTGTACGAGGATCCGCCGGGCCCTTCGTGGCGGGCTCCGCCACCCGGCCCAGCTCCCTCACCCTTCCTCTCCCCCTGTACGGAACGCGAGGCGTCCTTCTCATGCCCGTAACCCGCAGAACCGCGATGAAGGCGGCCCTCGCTGCCGTCCCCCTGGTCCCGGCCCTGGCGTCCCCCGCGAGCGCCCACGAAGCGCTCGCTCACGGCCACAGCCCGCACGACAGGACCCGCCGCCCCACTCTCCATCTCGCCGGTGACTCGACCGCCGCGTCGAAGCTCGGATCCGCCGCCCCGGAGACGGGCTGGGGCATGGCACTCCCCTTCTTCCTGCACCCGCACCTCGCCGTCGCCAACCACGCGCTCAACGGGCGCAGTTCGAAGAGCTTCATCGACGAGGGGCGACTCGCGGCAGTTCTTCCGCTCCTCCGCCCGGGTGACCTCCTCCTCGTCCAGTTCGGCCACAACGACTCGAAGTCCGCCGATCCCGCCCGCTACACCGAACCCTGGAGCACCTACCAGCAGCACCTCCGCCAGTACATCGACGGTGCGAGGGCGCGCGGCGCCCGACCGGTCCTGCTCACCTCGGTGGAGCGCCGCAGGTTCGACACGGCGGGGAACGCCGTGGCCACCTACGGCGAGTATCCGGCGGCGGTGCGCGCGCTCGCGTCCCACACCCGTGTACCGCTCGTCGACGTACAGGCCGCCTCCCTCGAAAAGTGGCAGGAGGTCGGTGCCGAGCCGCTCAAGTCGTACTTCAACTGGCTGGAACCGGGAGAACACCCCAACTACCCGGACGGCGTACGGGACAACACCCACTTCCGCCCGCGCGGGGCCATCGAAGTGGCCCGCATGGTCGCCACCGGCCTGCGGAGAACCGGCGCGCTCCACCCGCGGGACCTACGCCGCCTGCACGCCCCGGTCCCCGACGAGTGGATCACCTGGCCGACAGCATGAACCGCTTCCGAACCCCCGCCCATCCCACCCCAGGAGCCCCCATGCACTCCCGCCCCGCCTCTGCCCAGACCCGTATCCGCATACGCGTCCTCGCCACCGCGCTGGCCTTGGCCACCTGCGCCACCGTGGCCACCACCGCCACCGCGCAAGCCCACCCGTCCCACCCGTCCCACCCCCGCGACCCCGCCCGCCAGACCCTCCCCGCCGGCGACGGCTGGGCGTCGGAAGGCCCCGGCACCACGGGCGGCGCCCGCGCCGAGGCCGCGCACACCTACACGGTCGGCACCTGGGAGGACTTCCGGGCCGCCCTCGCCGCCGGTGGCACCGCGCCGAAGATCATCAAGGTGCGCGGCATCCTCAACGCCACCGCCTCCGGCTGCTCCGCCTTCGAGGCCCCCGGCTACGACTTCGACGCCTACCTCGCCGCCTACGACCCCGAGGTATGGGGGTACGAGAGGGAGGTCAGCGGACCGCTCGAAGACGCCCGCGCCGCCTCCGCCACCCGGCAGTCCAAGGCCATCAAGGCGTACGTTCCCGCCAACACCACCATCATCGGCATCGGCCGCAACGCGGGCATCACCGGCGGCAGCCTCCAGATCCAGGGCGTCGACAACGTCATCGTCCGCAACCTCACCGTCGAGAGCCCCCTCGACTGCTTCCCCCAGTGGGACCCGACCGACGGGGCCAAGGGTGCCTGGAACTCCGAGTACGACGCCATGGTGATCCACGGTTCCACTCACGTCTGGATCGACCACAACACCTTCACCGACGGCGCCCACCCCGACAGCAGCCTCCCCCGCCACTACGGCGAGCTGTACCAGCAGCACGACGGCGAACTCGACATCGTCCGGGGCGCGAACCACGTCACGGCCTCCTGGAACACCTTTGCCGACCACGACAAGACCCTCATGATCGGCAACAGCGACAGTGCTGCCGCCACGGACGCCGGCAAGCTCAAGGTCACCCTCCACCACAACCGCTTCACCGGCGTCGTCGAGCGCGCCCCCCGTGTCCGGTTCGGCCAGGTCGACGCGTACAACAACCACTTCGACGTCACCCGCGCCCAGCCGTACGTCTACAGCTTCGGTATCGGCCATGAGTCGCGCCTGTACGCGGAGAAGAACGCGTTCACCCTCCCGCCCTCCGTCAGCCCCGCCACCGTCCTCAAGAAGTGGAAGGACGCGCCTCTCACCGACAAGTCCAACTACGTCAACGGACGCCCCACCGACCTCATCGCCGCCCACAACACCGCCCATCCCACCGACCCCCTGCGCTCCGATGCGGGCTGGACCCCCACCCTCCGCACCCGCGTGGACCACCCGCTCGCCGTCCCCGCCCTGACCTGGGCATACGCGGGCGCGGGCAAGCTGCGCTGAACCGTCGGCTCGCGCGCGTGCACGCGCGCGGCGAGGGGTGGCCACTCCCGTGCCGCGGGGGCCGCCCCTCGCTCCGTCATGTTCGCGTGGTGGGCTCGGCGCACCTGCATGGGGCACGCCTGCCCGGGTGTGCCACACCGAGCCTGACGGATCCGTCCGGTCTCCGCACCGCTCCCATGTGTTCGTCATCCCGAACGATGATCGGTATTTCAACGAATATCTGTCCAACTCATTGACGGTCACCCGTGTTCGAATCTACGGTCCCGTTCGAAGTCACGAGCACCATTCGTAATACCGAACATGAGGGGTGGGGCATGGGACGACCTTCCTCCCTGAGCCGCAGGGCGCCAGGCGCGCCGAGCCGCAGGAACGTGCTCGCCGGAATCGGCGGGCTCGCCGCCGCGGGAGCGCTCGCGGGCGGGGTGGCCGGGTGTGCCGCGCCGCAGGCACTGAGCGTGGGAGAGGGGAAGACCAGGCTGCGGTACTGGCACCTCTTCGGCGGCGGCGACGGCATCAACATGCAGGGCATGCTGGACGCCTTCCGCGCCGAGCACCCGCAGATCGGGCTTGAGGCCGCGACGTTGCAGTGGGGCGCTCCGTACTACACGAAGCTGGGGCTGGCCGGGGCCGGCGGGCGGGCGCCCGAGGTGGCCGCGCTGCACCTGGCGCGGCTGGCCGGGTTCGCGCCGGGGCGGCTGCTGGACCCGTTCGACCTGGAGCTGCTCAGGGAGTTCGGGGTACGGCCCGAGGAGTTCCCCGAGGGGATCTGGAAGCGCGGAGCGATCGGGGGCAAGCAGTACGCGGTGCCGCTGGACACCCACCCGATGGTGCTCTTCTACCACACCGAAGTGTGCGAGAAGGCCGGGCTGCTGGGGGACGGGGGCAAGCTCCGGCCCCTCGAAGGCGCACAGGCGTTCGTGGACGCGCTGCGGGCCGTCAAGAAGGTGACGGGACAGCCGGCCCTGGTGACCGAGACCCTCGGACCCGGAGTCATCGGGCCCTGGCGGCTCTTCTCGACGCTGTACTCGCAGACGGGCGGGCGCGTGCTGTCGGAGGACGGCAAGACGCTCGCCCTCGACGACGCGAAGGCGCTCGTCGCGCTGGAGTACATGCGCATGCTCGTCGCCGACGGGCTTGCCGTGAAGCGGGTCGACTACCCGGGCGCGGTCGGGGTGTTCAACAACGGGAAGACCGGGTTCTACCTCAACGGAGAATGGGAGATCAGCTCGTTCCTCGCGACCGGGCTGCCCTTCTCGATGACCCGTGTGCCGAACCTCTTCGGGCGGGCGACCACGCAGGCCGACTGCCACGCGTTCGTACTGCCGCACCAGGACGACCGGGGCGGCGAGAGCAACCGGGCCGCGCACGCCTTCGTCGCGTGGATGCTCCAGCACAGCGTGGAGTGGGCCAAGGGCGGCCACGTGCCGGCGTACCTGCCCGCGCTCAAGGACCCCGCCTACCTCAAGCTCACACCGCAGTCGGAGTACCGGACGGTGGTGGACGACGTCGTACTGGACGAGCCCGCGTGGTTCGCCGGCTCCGCGTCGCCGATGTGGCTCGAACTCGGAGCCGTGTTCTCCGGCGTGCTCACCGGTTCGCGTACACCGCAGAACGCACTCGCCGAGGCCAAGAAGCGGCTGCGGACGCTGCTCGACACCCGTAACCCCTTCGGAGACAGCCGCAACGCGGCGGGAGGTGCGTCCGCATGACCGTCGTCGACACGCACGCGGCGCAGCCCGCAGCCGGGCCGCGGCCCGCACCGTCGGCCGCGGGCGCGCCCGCGGTACGAGTGAAACGGCACTGGACCGAGCACGGGCTGGTCTTCGTCGCCCCGTTCCTGCTCGTGTACGCGATGTTCCTGGTGTGGCCGCTGGTATCCGGGCTCGGGATGAGCGTACGGAGCGAGAACATCGCCGGCACGGAAGCGGAGTTCGTCGGGTTCGACAACTACGCCGAGGCGATAGGTGACCCCGACGTGTGGGCGTCGCTGTGGAACACGGTGTGGTTCACCGTGCTGTCGACCGTGCCGTTGGTGCTGGTCGGGCTGGTACTGGCGCTGCTCGCGCACCACTTGAGGTTCGTGCAATGGCTGTGGCGGCTGAGCTGGTTCGCGCCGTTCCTGCTGCCGTCGGGCGTGGTGGGTCTGCTGTTCCTGTGGATCATCTTCCCGTCGGACTTCGGCTTCGCCGACCAGGCGCTGGCCGCCGTCGGGCTCGAACCCGGGATCGGGTGGCTGACGGACGAGCGGTACGCCATGCTGTCGGTCGTCCTGACGACCGTGTGGTGGACCGTCGGGTTCAACTTCCTGCTGTACCTGGCGGCTCTGCAGGCCATCCCCGCACACCTCTACGAGGCCGCGGAACTGGACGGCGCCGGGTCGTGGCAACGGCTGCGCCACATCACGCTGCCCATGCTCGCCCGCACCACCGGAGTGGTGGTCGTCCTCCAGGTGCTCGCCTCGCTGAAGGTCTTCGACCAGATCTACATCATGACCGGCGGCGGGCCCGACGAGTCGACCCGGCCGGTACTCCAGTACGTGTACGACGCGGGATTCACCGGATACCGCATCGGATACGCCTCCGCCGTCTCGTACATCTTCTTCGCCCTGATCCTGATCGTCTCCCTGGCGCAGCTCTGGCTGTCCCGGCGCAACCGCGAGGAGAACGCCCGATGAGCGCAACCGTGTGGGAGAAGGACGAGCAGGTGAGGGCGAAAGCGCGGGGGACCGTCAAGGGCGAGGCGGCCGCCACCGGCCGTCGGCCCCGCTGGACCCCGGGCCGCGTCGTCATGCTGGTTGTGGCCCTCGCACTCGTCGTGGTGTGGGTGCTGCCGATCGCCTGGGCGGTGGCCACCTCCCTCAAGCCGGAGGGAGAGACGACGAAGACACCCCTGGAGTGGATCGGGTCCACGATCACCTTCGACGCCTACCAGCAGGTGTGGAAGTCCGGGGACCTCGGGCAGTGGATGTTCAACTCCGCCTACATCTCGGTGATGACGACCCTGCTCACGGTCGTGCTGTGCGCCATGGCCGCGTACGGGTTCGCCCGCACCGACTTCCGCGGCCGGAAGGTCCTGTACGGGCTGGTGCTCGCCGGGATCATGGTGCCGCCGCAGGTACTCATCGCGCCGCTGTTCGCCGAGATGGTCACGCTCGGCCTCGTCGACACGTACTGGGGTGTGATCCTGCCCCAAGTCGCCGTCCCTGCCATGGTGTTCATTCTGGTCAAGTTCTTCGAAGGGGTGCCGCGCGAACTGGAGGAGGCGGCGTTCGTCGACGGCGCGGGGCGGTGGCGGGTCTTCTGGACCATCGTCATGCCGCTGTCGCGGCCCATCCTCGCCGCAGTCGCGATCTTCACCTTCATCTCCACCTGGAACAACTTCCTCTGGCCGTTCCTGGTGACCACCGACCCGAACGGCATGACGCTGCCCGTCGGCCTCGTCAACGTCCAGTCCAGCTACGGAGTGCGCTACGCCCAGATGATGGCCTCCGTCGTCATCGCGGGCCTGCCGCTGCTGGTGGTCTTCGCGGCCTTCCAACGCCAGATCGTGCGCGGCGTCGCCCACACCGGCCTCGCCGGACAGTAACTCCCCTGCACCTTGCGATATGTGAAAGGCACTGCCATGTCCCGCCCCGCACGCTTCACCCTCGACCCCGCCTTCACCGTCGGCACCGTCGACCCCCGCCTTTTCGGCTCCTTCGTCGAGCACCTCGGCCGCTGCGTCTACACCGGCATCTACGAGCCAGGCCACCCCACCGCAGACGAGGCCGGGCTGCGCGGCGACGTGCTCGACCTCGTGCGCGAGCTCGGCGCGACCACCCTGCGCTACCCCGGCGGCAACTTCGTCTCCGGCTACAAGTGGGAGGACGGCGTCGGCCCCGCCGACGAGCGCCCGCGCCGCCTGGACCTCGCCTGGCGGTCCACCGAGACCAACGAATTCGGGCTCAGCGAGTACATCGCCTTCCTCAAGAAGGTCGGCCCGCAGGCCGAACCCATGATGGCCGTCAACCTCGGCACCCGGGGCGTCGCGGAAGCCCTGGAACTCCAGGAGTACGCCAACCACCCCGCCGGCACCGAACTGTCCGAGCGCCGCATCGCCCACGGCGACAAGGAACCCTTCGGGATACGCCTGTGGTGCCTGGGCAACGAGATGGACGGCCCGTGGCAGACCGGTCACAAGACCGCCGAGGAGTACGGCCGCCTCGCCGCCGAAACCGCCCGCGCCATGCGCCAGATGGACCCCGGCGTCGAACTGGTGGCATGCGGCAGCTCCAGCCGGGCCATGGAGACCTTCGCCTCCTGGGAGGCGACCGTGCTCGCCGAGACGTACGACCTCGTCGACTACGTCTCCCTGCACGCCTACTACGAGGAGATCGACGGCGACCGCGACTCCTTCCTCGCCTCCGCCGTCGACATGGAGACCTTCATCGAAGCCGTCGTGGCGACCTGCGACCACGTGGGCGCTCGGCTGAAGTCGACGAAGAAGATCAACCTGTCGTTCGACGAGTGGAACGTCTGGTACCAGCGCCGGTTCGCCGCCGAGAGCGCCGCAGCCCCGCTCGACTGGCCCGAGGCCCCCCGCCTGCTGGAGGACAGCTACTCCGTCACCGACGCCGTCGTCTTCGGCTCCCTGATGATCGCCCTGCTCCGGCACGCCGACCGGGTCACCGTCGCCTGCCTGGCACAGCTCGTCAACGTCATCGCGCCGATCATGACCGAACCCGGCGGCCCGGCCTGGCGACAGACCACCTTCTTCCCGTTCGCACAGGCCGCACAGTACGGGCGCGGCCAGGTCCTCGACGTACGGATCGACTCGCCCACGTACGGGACCCAGGCATACGGCGAAGTGCCGCTGCTGCACGCGACAGCGGTACGGGGGGACGACGGCTCCGTCACCGTCTTCGCCGTCAACCGCAGCCAGAACGATGCCCTCCCGCTGGAAGTCGCCCTGCACGGGATGGAGTTGCGGGAGGTCGTCGAGCACAGTGCCCTCTCCGACGAAGACCCCGAGGCGCGCAACACCCTGGACGAGCCCGAGCGCGTCGCCCCGCACACCGTCGCGGCCACCACCCTGCACAACGGTGTGCTGAGCGCGGCACTGGAACCGCTGTCCTGGAACGTTATCCGGCTCGCGTGAGGTCACGGGGGCGCGCCTTCTCGGGGCGCCCCCGCAAGCACGCCGTCCCGCTGCTCTCCATGGCATGGACCGCAGGAACCAGGGGCCGCCCCCGGGGGGAGCCCCGGGGGCGGCCCCCTCTCGTATGCGCGTCGCCCTCCGGCAGGGTTACAGCGCCGCAGCACCCAGGGGATCCGGTGCCACCCGGGGCCAGACGATCCGGTCGTCCGCAACCGACGCATCCGGGTCGCCGAGCCACGCCCCGGGCAGCGCGCCCGCGTCCGCGAGGCCACGCGCCACCAGCCGGGCCACCTCGATGGCTCCGCGAGGCCGGAAATGGGTGTTGTCCCGGGTCTCCCCGACCCACAGGAAGCACTCCTTGGTGGCCTCCGGGCCGAGCTGCTGCCATCGGGCCAGGGACAGGGCGGACACCTCCACCAGGGGTACGTTCTCCTGCGCGGCCACGGCCCGCATCGCGTCCGGGTACTCGCCGTGCGTCGACACCGCACGTCCCCCGGCGTCGAAGGCGCGGCGCTCCACCGGAGTGAGGAGAACGGGGTGGGCCCCCCTGTCGCGGGCGCCCTTCACATGGCGCGACAGGCACTCCTGATAGCCGGCCCAGGGCTCGGTGTGCCGCTCGGGCCGGTCGCTCTGGTCGTTGTGACCGTACTGGATGAGCAGGCGGTCCCCGGGGCGGATCGCTCCGAGCACGACGTCCAGTCGGCCTTCCTCGATGAAGGAGCGCGAACTGCGCCCGTTCATCGCATGGTTGACGACCTCCACCTCCGCCGAGAGGAAGAAGGGAAGCGCCATTCCCCAGCCGGTTTCGGGGGCAGCGGACATGTCCTTCTGCGCGGCGGTCGAGTCCCCGGCGAGAAAGAGAGTGGGGCGACGCGTCATCTCAGTCGCCCTTCGTGTCAGTGCTGTGGGAGGGCAGCGGGGTGGCCGCGGTCGCCGCGGCGACCGCCTTGTGCACGTACGCGGCGACCGCGTCGCGGTCCGGTCGACCGTCCGCCACCACCGTGACGAGCCGCCGCACCAACGTCTCCCCGGGCTCCAGCGAAAGCCGTTCCGACCAGGCCAGCGACGAGCCGACCCCGGGATACTCCGACGTCCGTACGAACCACGGGTCGCGCCGGGTGGCGTCCGTCGCGCCCGCGAAGGCCAACGTCCACCCCTGCCCGGCACTTTCGTCCCCGCCCGCGACCGCCACCCAGTCCGCCGTACCGCCGTGCACCGCCTCCTCGCCCGTCCCGTCGGCGGTGAACGCCTCGGGGGCCGCCGTCCCCTTCGGAGCCCGCCAGAAGAACCCGCCGTAACCGGCGCCCGGACGCCCGTTGGTGGCCGGACTGCCGATCGACAGGGGCCGGTCGGTGGAGTTGGAGAGCGCGAAGGCGAAGTCCAACGCCCAAGCATGGGAGTCGAGTTCGTGGGAGGTGACGGTGCGGAGCTCGCGGAGCAGCTCTTCCGCGCCCGGCTCACCGTCGGCCCGCCAGCTCAGCTCCTCCACGAAACCCCGCGCGTCACGGCGCTGCCACCCCCGGTGCGCCTGCACCCCGTGGTTGTCCAGGTAGCGCGGGCCCAGGTCGCGGACGTACGTGCTGCCGCCCCAGAAACTGATGCCGTTCACGTCGGGCACGGCCACGCCCACCCCGAGGTGGTGCGGGTGGTCCTCGGGCAGCTCCTCCGTCACGCGCATACCGGAGAGGGTGCACACCGGGTGGAGGTACGGGCGCGGGGAGAGTCCCGAAGCCACGTCCGGCCGGTAGACGTAGCGTGCCACCGCACGTCCCGAGCTGCGCAGTATGAGAGAGGAGTCGGAAGACTTCACGGAGTGCTCGTCTCGGTCGATTCGGTCGTCGGGCCGGGCCCACGAAGCGCCCAACTCGGAGTACAGAGACAGTGTCTCCGCGCTCGCCGCCACCAGAGCCTCCACTCCGTCGACTATTCGACGCGGGGCGGACTCGCCCTGGCCGGTCCGCCACACCGAGCTGGGCAACGCCACCGGGTCGGGTGCCAGCCGAACCGCCTCCACGACCCGCATGAACGCTCCCGTGCTCTCCGGGGGCACGAGCAGCGGCTCGCCGCGGGTGAGGTGTGCGGCGAGATTCTCCAGAAGATCGGATCTGCCGTACGAGGTCTCGTGCGCCGTATATGACGCATCGTGCATGGCACAGGAGATCTGCTGCGGGGTGTCCGGGCGGGTCCGGACGGTGTCCGGGATCTCTGACGCGGTGTCCGCCGCATCGGCGGAGGGCGGCGTGTCCGTCCCTGCTGTCACGTCGCGCACGTCCCTCACGTCCGCCCTGCCGGTCGCGCCCGTCCCGCCCGTCGCCTCCGTCGCGTTCGGCGAGTGAGGCGTCTGCTCGACCCGCACCCGGTCCTCCGTGTACCAGAAGGTGATCCGGCCTGTGCTGCCGTGCACGACCACGTACGGGGCGGAGGGCTCACCGGCGCACAGGGTCGCCGCGACGGTGACGGGAACGCCGCGAACCGTGGAGATCCGTACGCACGAGGTGTCGTCCGACTCGATGTCGTGCGCCCGGAACAGCTCCGTCTGGATGGACGCCACGTCCTCCGCGCGGGAACTGCCGGCCAGCGCGAGCGACGTCGCCACCGCGTGCGCGAGGGGATTGGTCAGGGCGCCGTCCACCACGTCCGTCCCGTGGAGCCTGCGCCGGCCCGACCATGCGGCCCGGCTGAAGTACGCCGTGTCCCGGGCCCACGCCCCGGCCGCGCCGACGCCGCGCAGTTCACCGATCGCCCCGTCCGCGACCAGCTGCCGTACCGCCGCGAGTGCGTGCGAGCCCAGCGACTGGAAGCCGATCTGGCACACCACCCCGGCCGCTCGTACACCGTCCGCCATCCGCGCGAACTCCGCGTACGACGGTGCCGGCGGCTTCTCAAGGAGTACGTGGACCCCGCGCCCGGCAGCGGTCAGCGCCAGGTCCGTGTGGGTGTGGAGCGGGGTGCACAGGACCGCGACGCGCGCGCCCGTGATGTCGAGCAGTTCCCCGAAGTCCGCCGACTGGGCGGGAGGCCGGGAAGGATCGCTCACGCCCTCCAGCTCTGCTTCGTCCAGCGGCTTCAGCTCGCAGATTCCTGCCAGGCGCACCACGCCCAGCGCTTCCAGACGACGGATGTTCTCCAAGTGCCAGCGTCCGTGACCGCGGGCTCCGGCGAGCACCACGGGAAGGGGGAGGGAGGCGTCCTCGGAGTGAGCCCCGGTGTGGGACTGGGGCCGGGGATCGGAGAGGGTCGGGGGCTTCGGTGCCGGGGTACTGCTCACGCGTCCTCCAGGGACGAGAAGGTGAAGGTGAACTCCGTCGGCTCGGCGTGCAGTTGGTACTGGGGGAGGACGCCGGGGCCGCAGGACTGGGAGCCGATGCCATGCTGGCGGTGGTCGAGGTTGACCCAGACAGTGTCGCCGGGCTCCAGGTCGGTGCGGTGCGTGGCCGCGTCGAGCTGTTCGGTGGTCCAGCGACGGGCGGTGAACCAGAAGGGGTTCCCGCCCTCGATCCGCAGTCCCGCTTCCGGGCCGCTCAGTTGGGCCCAGCGGACGTCGGGGCGGGCGCCGTTCTCCTGCGGGAAGACGTACGGCGTCTGCAAGTCGTCGACCTCGGCGCGCCATCTTCCCAGCATCGAGGCGGCCCGGGTGTCCGGATACGCCTCGCCGGGCCCGCCCCCGAACCATTGCGCGGTCCCGTACGACGCGGGCAGCCCCAGGCGCAGGCCGAGACGGGGCAGCGGCACCGTCCATCGACCCTCCGGGGTCACCGCAACGGCGAGGGTCAGCCGGGTGCCGTCCGACGTCCAGCGGTAGACCACGCGCAGTCCGATGTCGCGTCCCGCCGGTGCGACCCGGGTCCGGACCGTGACTGTCTCGCCCGACAACTCTACGGCGTGCGTGCGGTGTTGGAGGCGATGAATGCCGATCTGGCGCCAGAGCGGGCCGTAGCGCACATCCGGCTGCCAGGGCGCTCCGTTGTCGTTGTCGGTGGGCGCCCTCCAGGCGTCAAGACGCAGCCCGGTGATCGGGGTGCACCCCACCGTCAGCAGCTCGCCGGTGCGGGCGTCGAAGGTCGCCGGTCCCAGAGCGATCCGCCTGTTCTGCGGATGCGGCCGGGCACCGGTGGCGGGCGGTGTGGAACGTGGGGCATGGGGCGCAACCTGTCCCCAGGCGACCGGGTGTCCGCGGTCGGCCCACGGGGTGTTCTCGGCGAGCAGAGCGCGGACCGTCCACTGCGCCTCATCGTGCTGACGGTCCGTCACGGGGGCGGCGGGCAGCTTCACCTCCGCGCGTTCGCCGGGCTGGAGCCGGGGCACGGTCAGCGGTCCGGTGTCCACGGTTTCTCCCTCGACCTGGTAGGACCACTCGAAGGCAAGGTGGTCGAGGCCGGAGAAATCGTAGCGGTTGGTGATCCGGACCGTGCCGGACGGACCGCCGTCGGCGTCGGCGGGTTCGATGCGTACCGGCTCGATGACCTTCTTGTACTCGACGAGGCCGGGGGAGGGGGTGCGGTCGGGGAAGAGGAGGCCGTCGCAGACGAAGTTGCCGTCGTGGAGTTCCTCGCCGAAATCGCCGCCGTAGGCGTGGCCGAGGGCGGGATGGGCGAAGCCGTGGTCGATCCACTCCCAGACGAAGCCGCCCTGGAGACGTTCGTGGGACTCGAAGAGCCGCTGGTAGTCGGCGAGGCCGCCGGGACCGTTGCCCATGGCGTGGGCGTACTCGCACAGGATGAGCGGGAGTTGACGTCGGCGGGCCGGGCCGCCGTCCAGTCCGCGGCCGATGCTCTCCACCTCCGCGTGCGGCGGGTACATCCGCGAGTACATGTCGGTGTCGCGGCACTCCTGGTCGCCCTCGTAGTGGATCAGACGGCCGGAGTCGCGGCCACGTATCCATGCGGCCATCGCGGTCAGGCCGCGACCGCGCCCCGATTCGTTGCCGAGGGACCAGATGATCACGGAGGGGTGGTTCTTGTCGCGCTCGACCATGCGTTGTGCGCGGTCGAGGAGGGCGGGCGTCCACCGGTCGTCGTCGGTGGGGTTGTCACGCCAGGCCTGCTCCTCGAAGCCGTGTGTTTCGAGGTCGCACTCGTCAATGACCCACAGACCCAACTCGTCGCACAGAGCGAAAAATTCGGGGTGCGGGGGGTAGTGCGCGGTGCGGACGGCGTTGATGTTGTGCCGTTTCATCAGCTCGATGTCGTGGCGCATCGTGGCCGAATCGACGGTGCGACCGGTCCTCGGGTGGAACTCGTGCCGGTTGACGCCGCGGAAGAGCAGCGGTCGTCCGTTGACCTTGATCAGGCCGTCGTCGAGGGCGACGGTGCGAAAGCCGATGCGCAGCGGGACGCGTTCGCCGGGCGTGATCAGTTCGGCGTCGTACAGGCGGGGTGTCTCCGCGGTCCACGGGTCGACGGGCACGGTCACCGGAATGCCGGTGGTGGTGTCGATGCCGAGCTCGGGAACGCTGACGCGGCCCGGCACGGCGGAGTCGACGAGCAGGGTGCCCGTGTGGTCGAGGTGGTGGTACGAGGCGTGTACGAAGAAGTCCGATGTACACCCTGCGGGGCGGTGCAACAGGGTGACATCGCGGAAGATGCCGGGCAGCCACCACTGGTCCTGGTCCTCCAGGTAGGACCCGGACGACCACTGGTGGACCCGTACCGCGAGGACGTTTCCGGAGGGCTGGAGGAGGTGACCGACCGCGAACTCGTGGGCCAGTCGGCTGCCCTTGAAGTGGCCCAGCTCCGTGCCGTTCAGCCAGACCCGGGCGCAGGATTCGACGCCGTCGAAGCGTACGACCGTGTCCCCGTCGGCGGGCCAGTCGTCCGGCAGGTCGAAGGTGTGCAGATGGTCGCCGGTCGGGTTCGCGGTGGGCACGTGGGGCGGGTCGACGGGGAACGGGTAGAGGACGTTGGTGTACGCCGGGGCCCCGAAGGCGCCGTCGCCCTGGAGCACCCAGTGCCCGGGAACCTGGATCCGGTCCCAGCCGACCGGGTCGTAGGCCGGGGTCGCGAACGCGTCGTCGTGCGCGTCGGCGGTGGCGGACAGCCGGAAGCGCCAGGTTCCGTTCAGGGGGAGGCGGGCCGCGTCGGACATGGCGTACCAGGTGCGTGGAGGCAGCACGCCGTGACCGGGCGCGGGATCTTCGACGTACGACAGGGGCAGTGGGGCGGGCATCGCGGTCATCGGCTCGTCTCTCCTCGGTGAAGCGCCCTGTGAGGTCGCTGATCGGTGATCGTGATGGCTTCTCACCCTCCGTCTCGGGCGGAGACTTCGGCAAGGGGGTTGGGTAAAGTCCGTTCGGAGTGCGGTTCGTTGTTCGATATCTCGCACAGGTGTTGATCGAAACGTTTCATAGTCGAGGTTGCTCAAACCGTTGACGGTCCAAGTGGGCGCTCGTACATTTCGTCGGCAAGCGCTTTCTAAAACGATTCAATCATGTGGCGAGGGGTTCGAACCATGGGCATACGTGGGCAAGTTGAGCGGCGCACCTTCCTCAAGGCGGCCGGTGTCACCGTGGCATCCCTCGGCGCGACGGCCGTCGGCTGCGGCGGTGGGACCGGCGGTTCGGGCGGCGGCGGAGGCGACGTCACCATCCGGTACGCGTGGTGGGGTGCTGACGACCGGGCGAAGAAGATCAACCAGGCGATCGCGCTCTTCGAGAAGAAGCACCCGAAGATCAAGGTCAAGACCGACTTCCAGCCGTACGCGGACTTCTGGAAGAAGTTCAACACCCAGGCGGCGGGCGGCAACCCGCCGGACGTCATCCAGAACGCCGTCACCTTCCTGCGCAAGTACGCCGCCCGCAACGTACTGCTCGACCTGAACCCGCAGGTCAAGGAGGGAAACCTCAACACGCAGGGCTTCCGGGCCGGCCTGGAGAAGTTCGCCGAGATCGACGGCAAACTGCTCGGAGTCCCCGTCGGCTCCAACTCGATGGGCTACATCATCGACGAGAAGCTGTACGAGAAGGCGGGCGTCACCCCCGAATTCGGCTGGACCTGGAACGACTGGGTCGCCGGCCTGGAGAAGATCAAGGAGAAGACGGGCGTCGCGGGCGACGCCGGCCCCTCCGGGATCATGTACTACTACGACCTGGTCCTGCGGCAGAAGGGCAAGGCCTTCTTCACGGACAAGGGCCTGGGATTCGAGGAGAGCGACCTCGTCACCGAGTGGACGGAGGCGATGAAGCGCACCCGCTCCGGCCTCTACGCCAACCCCAAGCGGGTCGAGCAGCTCAAGCCCAAGTCGGCCACGGCGGGCGGGATCTCGGCGGGCGAGTTCACCTGGGACAACTTCTCCGTCCGGTACGCCGCCGAAGGCAAGAGCTCGTACGGCATCGCGCCCATCCCCACCACCGACGGCAAGAAGACGGGCCAGTACCTGGGCTCGCTCATGCTCAGCGGCACGCGACGCACCAAGCACCCCAAGGAGGTCGCGACCTTCATCGACTTCATGGTCCACGATCCGGAGGTCGGCCGGATCATGGGGTACGACCGGGGCGTGCTCGCCACGCAGAAGCAGTTCGACGCCTTCGAGCCCACCGACAAGGTCAGCAAGCAGATCGCCGCGTACGAGACGAAGATCGCCCAGAGCGGGGTGCTGGAGCCCATCACCCCGCACCCGGCCGGCTCCGACGTCGTCGAGACCGCGTTCCTGCGCCTGGCCACCGAGCTGAGTCTCGGCAAGGCATCGCCCGGCGAGGCCGCGCAGAAGTTCTTCGCCGAGGCGAAGACCGCGCTCTCCACCAGCGACTGAGCCGCGTTCGGCCCGTGCGCGGGACGACGCGTGACGCGTGACGCGTGACGCGTGACGCATGACGCATGACGCGTGACGCACGGCGCAGACCGCTTGAGATACGACGTCCGAGATCTCAGACATCGGATGGCAGACGTCAGACATCGGATATCAGCCAGGAGCCCTGTGTGAGCTCCGAGCGATGAGTCATCAGGCATCGGTCATCCGGGATCTGGGACGGCAGAGCAGCACAAACGCCCGAGAGGTACGGCAGTGACGCACACCATGGAGACGCGGCAGCCCCGCCCCTCCCCGCCCGGCGACCGCGCACCGCGGCCCGGTTCGGCATCGCAACGGTCCGGCCGCCGCCGGGAGAACCTGGCCGGCTACCTGTTCATGTCGCCCTGGCTGGCCGGGTTCCTGCTGCTGACGGCAGGCCCCATGGCGGTCTCGCTCTACTTCGCCTTCACCGACTACAACCTGTTCGACGCCCCGCAGTGGATCGGCCTGAGCAACTTCCAGGAGATGTTCTCCGACCCCCGCTGGCAGAAATCGGTGGAGGTGACGACCAAATACGTCGTCATCGGTACCCCGCTGAAGCTGGCCGCCGCCCTCGGCGTCGCGCTCCTGCTCGCGCAGAGCCGCCGGGGTCAGGCCTTCTACCGTGCCGCGTTCTACGCTCCTTCCCTGATCGGCGCGAGCGTGTCCATCGCCATCGTCTGGCGGGCGCTGTTCACGGACGGCGCGATCGTCGACCGCGCACAGACGCAGTTCTTCGGCCTGAACGTCGGCGGCTGGGTCGGCGATCCGGACTGGATCCTCTACTCCCTGGTCGCCCTCACCGTCTGGCAGTTCGGGGCGCCCATGGTCATCTTCCTGGCCGGGCTCAAGCAGGTGCCCCGCGAGTTGTACGAGGCCGCCGCGGTCGACGGGGCCGGGCCGCTGCGCCGGTTCTGGAACATCACGTTGCCGATGATTTCGCCCGTCCTCTTCTTCAACGTACTGCTCGAAACCATCCACTCCTTCCAGGTGTTCGGCTCCGCGTACATCCTCGGCGGGCAGGGCAATCCCTGCGGTCCCGCCGACGCCACGCTCGTCTACACCTGCTACCTCTACCAACAGGGCTTCGAGAACAGCCGGATGGGCTTCGCCTCCGCCATGGCCTGGATGCTGCTCATCGCGGTCGGCCTGGTGACGGCGGTGCTGTTCTGGTCGCAGAAGCGCTGGGTGCACTACGAGGAGAACGCCCGGTGACCATGACCCACGCCCCCGTCGAGACCACTTCCGGCCCGGACGGCCCCGGCACGCCGGCAGCCGCCGAAACCCGGTCGCCGCGCAAGCGCACCGGCTCCCTCCTCTGGCACCTGGGGGCGCTCGCCGTCCTTGTGGTCGTCCTGTATCCCGTGGCCTGGGTGATCGGCGGGTCGCTCAAGCCGAGCGAGGAGATCGTCGGCAGCCTCCAGCTCTTCCCGACCGACCCGATCTTCACCAACTACACCGGGCTGAGCGAGGGAATCGCCGACATCCCGGTGTCCACGTTCTTCCTCAACTCCACCGTTCTCGCCGTCGGTTCGGTGGTGGGCGTCGTCATCTCGTGCTCGATGGCCGCGTACGCCTTCTCCAAGGTCCGCTTCGCCGGACGGAACCTGCTCTTCGCCCTGATGATCGGCACGCTGCTGCTGCCGTTCCACGTGCTGATGATTCCGCAGTACGTGCTGTTCCAGAAGCTCGAACTCATCAACACCATGGTCCCGTTGCTGCTCGGCAAGTACCTGGCGGTCGATGCGTTCTTCGTCTTCCTGATGGTGCAGTTCATGCGCGGACTGCCGAAGGAACTGGACGAGGCGGCCCGCCTCGACGGCTGCGGTCACCTGCGCATCTATTGGTCGATCGTGCTGCCGCTGTGCCGGCCGGCGCTCATCACCAGCGCGATCTTCACGTTCATCCATGCGTGGAACGACTTCATGGGCCCGCTGCTGTATCTGAACGAGCCGGAGAAGTACACCGTCTCCCTCGGCCTCAAGATGTTCGTCGACCAGGACGCCCTCGCCGACTACGGCGGCATGATCGCCATGTCGCTCGTGGCACTGCTTCCCGTGCTGGCGTTCTTCCTCGCCTTCCAGCGCTACCTGATCGACGGCATGGCGACGTCCGGGCTGAAGGGCTGAGAGATGAACCACGTGGCCGCGGCCCGCAGCACCCGCCAGAGATCCTCCCGTTTCCCCGGTTTCGCCGCGCGGTTCGCGGTGTTCGCGGAATGCCTGCTCGTGGGGGTGTGGGTGGCACTCGCCTCGCTCCCGCTGATCACCTATCCCGCGGCGGTCGCCGCGGGGGGCCGGCACCTGCGACGGCACCTTCAGCAAGAGGTGGGCGGAGTCAGGGAGTTCGCCGCCGACTGGCGTGCCGCGGTACGTCACGGGTGGGCCGTGGGCGTCGCCGGGTGGGTCGCCCTGTGGTTGCTGTGGCTGAATGTGGCCGCGGTGCGGGCGGGGCTTCCTGGTGGCGGGTTCGTCGGCGTCGTCGGGGTGGTGGCGTTCCTCGCAGCCCTGGTCGCTGGGTTGCGCGCCGCCGTGAGCTGGCAGCCCGGGACCTCGTGGCGGGTACTGCTGGGTGCGGCGGCGCGACGTACCGTGCTCGACCCGGCCGGCTCGTTGCTGTTGGTCGCCGGCTTCGCTGTCGTCGTGGTGTCCGGGCGGATCGTGCTGCCCTTCGCCGTGCCGGTGCTGGGGGCGGTGATCGCGGGGGCGCTCGCCGTGGAGTCGCGGTACGCGAAGGCAGGGAGGAGGCGGGCGGCGCGTGGCGGGACCGGGCGGTAGGCGGATGCGGATATCTGAGGTGCGGTATCTGATACATCACGCAGGATGCGCTATGCACCACGCATCACGCACCATGCATCACGCACCACAGCTGCTGCACGATGCCCCCTACCTGCGCCCAGGGGGGCGAGACGTCCCCTACCGGCTTCCCGGGGCGTGACGTCCCCCACCGGCCCCCGGTGGCGTGGCGTCCCCTCCGCTGGTGATCGACGTGCGACATCGCGCGCGGCGTGCGCGCCCGCCGGCCCTTGCTCCCCGGCGCCTCCGCACCCCGACATCGTCCCCCTTCCGTCATCTTCTCCCCGGCGGCCTCGCTCCTGGCGCCGGGGCGTTGGAAGTGCTCTGTCATGTTCCTGATCGACGAGAGGAATACCCATGTCCACCGTCCCTCGCAGAACCCTCCTCAAAGCCGCCGCCATCGCGGGCGCGGCAGCCCAGGTCGGACCGATACTGGGCGGAGCCACCGCCCAGGCCGCTGAGGCCCCAGGAGCCCCGGTAGTCGAGCCCGGCCCCGTGGACCTCAGGTGGCTGGAGCCCGGAGGGCTGGGGGCCGCCCCCGGATCGACCGTCGGCGTGCCGTGGCCCAAGGGGGCGTACCCCAAGGACCAGACCTTCGCCCTCGCGACCGCCGACGGCAGGCAGGTCCCCGTGCAGACCTGGCCGATCGCCCAGTGGCCCGACGGCTCCCTCAAGTGGAGCGCGCACGCCGTCGGCCCCGGAACGAACAGCGAAAAGTACACCCTCACAGCCGGTGCCCCCACCACGCCTCAGCAGCGGATCACCGTCGCCGCGAAGGGCGGTGGCATCGAGGTGTCGACCGGCGTCATCACCGCCCGCATCGGCACCTCCGGTTCCGCCCTCGTGAAGTCCGTCGTCCGCGGCCGTACCGAGATCGCCAAGAACGGGCGTCTCGTCCTTCTGCGCCAAGGGGAGATCGAGGACGGTGACCAGGGCCGCACCTCCTACGAGCGCTTCGAGAGCGCCATCGCCAAGACCGAGGTCGAGCAGAGCGGTCCGGTCCGCGCGGTCGTGCGCATCGACGGGAAGCACCGAAAGGGCAACCGCAGTTGGATGCCGTTCTCCGTACGGCTCTACTTCTACGCCGGCGGCGAGTCCTTCCGTATGGTGCACACCATCACGTATGACGGAACGCAGGAGCCCGGCAAGGCGAGCGGTGACTTCGTGCGCGGACTCGGGGTGCGCTTCACCGTGCCGATGCGCGACGCCTCGTACGACCGGCACGTCCGTATCGGCGGCGACGGCACCGGACTGCTGCGCGAGGCCGTCAAGGGCGTCACCGGACTGCGCAGGGACCCCGGAATCTCCGTCCAGAACGCCCAGTTCGAGGGGCAGAAGCTCGCCGACCCGGCCACCTGGGACCAGCGCGTCACCACTCGCCTGCACCTGATTCCCGAGTGGGGCGACTACACCCTCAGCCAGCTCTCCGCCGACGGCTTCGCGCTGCGCAAGCGGACGAAGAAGGGCCACGGGTGGATCGCGGCCGGTGGCGGGCGGCGTGCCTCGGGATACGGTTACGTCGGCGGCCCGAGCGGCGGATTGTCCTTCGGGCTGCGGGACTTCTGGGAGAAGCACCCCGCCGGGCTCGACGTCCGCGACGCGCACACCGACGAGGCACAGGTCACCCTGTGGCTGTGGTCGCCGGAGGCCCAGCCCATGGACCTGCGCTTCTACCACGACGGACTCGGCCAGGACACCCACGCCAAGCAGCTCGAAGGCCTCAACATCACCTACGAGGACTACGAGCCCGGCTTCGGCACCCCGTACGGCATCGCCCGTACCAGCGAACTCCTCTTCTGGGCCCACGAGTCCACCCCGAGCGCGGCCACTCACGCGCGTGAGACCCAGGCCGTCCGCACGCTTCCCCAACTCGCCGCCGCCCCGACCCAGCTGATCAAGGCCAAGGTCTTCGGCGGGCTCTTCTCCGAGCCCGACAGGTCGGTGCCCGCGAAGGCGAGGATCGAGGACCACCTCGACTTCCTCTTCACCTACTACCGCGACCAGGTCGACATGCGTCGCTGGTACGGGTTCTGGGACTACGGCGACATCATGCACAGCTACGACCCGGTGCGCCACCAGTGGCGATACGACGTCGGCGGCTACGCCTGGGACAACTCCGAGCTCTCTCCGGACCTGTGGCTCTGGTACGCCTACCTGCGCTCCGGCCGCGCCGACATCTTCCGCTTCGCCGCGGCCATGACCCGCCACACCGGCGAGGTCGACGTCTACCACCTGGGAAAATGGGCGGGCCTCGGCACCCGGCACGGCATCCAGCACTACGCGGACAGTGCCAAGCAACAGCGCATCGCGAACACCACGTACCGCCGCATCTACTACTTCCTCACCGCCGACGAACGCACCGGCGACCTCATGCACGCCAACGTCGACTCGGATGAGACCTTCCTCGTCCTGGACCCGATACGCAAGATCCGCACCGAGCCCTACACCCCCGACCGGCACGCCCTTTCCATCGGCTTCGGCACGGACTGGAGCGGGCTGGTGTCGGCATGGCTGACGGAGTGGGAACGGGGCGGTCCCAAGGCCGAGAAGGCGAAGGCGCGGGTGCTGTCCACGATGGAGACGATCGCCGCCCAGCCCAACGGCTTCGTGCAGGGAACAGGACTGTACGACCTCGACACCGGGCGGTTCGCCATCGAGAAGGAAGCCAAAGTCAACGTCTCCCATCTGTCGGCGGTCTTCGGGCTCAACGAGTTGTGCGCCGAACTGATCCACCTGATCGACATGCCGAAGTTCAAGGAGGCGTACCTGGACTACTGCCGGTACTTCAACGCGAGCAAGGCGGAACAGCGGGAACGCTACGGAAAGGACTTCGGCTCGCTGATCCTCTTCCAGGGCCACTCGCGCCTGGACGCGTACGCCGCCGCGCAGACCGGAGAGGAGAAGCTCGCGGTGCGGGCGTGGCAGAAGTTCTACAACAGCGACGGGTACAAGGAGTCCGCGCCCTGGAAGACGGAGAAGGTCGAAGGGCCGACCGCGCTCGTGCCGGGCAGCGAGGCGAACTGGGTCTACACCAACGACACCTCCCTCTACGGGCTCGCCGCCATCGAGAACCTGGCGCTGGTGGGGGACCGCATGCCGTGAGCAGCGCCCGGCGTGCCGCGCATCGAGCATGACCTGACGAATATCCCGTACCGGACACCAGATATTGGATACCAGATATTGGATACCGGATCGCGCGTACCAGATACCGGATATCACGCACGATGCGCTGCCCGCCGTCTCCTCACGACCCCACCAGTACGATGCCGGTGACCCCTCCCCACACCCGGAGGGGTCACCGGCACCACACCGCCCCAGGAGTTCGGACCCGATGGCATCCCACACGGCAGGCCCCGCAGGCACGGTCGGCATCAAGGACGTGGCCCGTGCCGCGGGAGTGTCCGTCGGCACGGTCTCCAACGTCATCAACCGCCCCGACTCCGTCGCCGAGAGCACCCGGGCCCGGGTGCTCTCGGCCATCGACCGGCTCGGTTACGTACGCAGCGAATCGGCACGCCAGCTGCGCGCCGGCAGCAGCCGGATGATCTCGCTGCTCGTCCTCGACATGGGCAATCCCTTCTTCGTGGACGTGGCCCGTGGCGCCGAGCGGACCATCCGCGACGCGGGCCTCGGCGTCATGGTCTGCAACAGCGGGCAGGACCCCGCCGAGGAAGCCACCTACCTCTCCCTCTTCGCCGAGCAGCGGGTACGGGGTGTACTCCTCACCCCGGCCGACGCCACCGGACGCAACATCGACGCGTTCCGCCGCCACCACATCCCCTTCGTCCTCGTCGACCGGGTCGCGGAGGACAGCGCGGACTGTTCGGTCTCCGTTGACGACGTGGTCGGTGGGGGTCTCGCCATCCGTCACCTCCTCGACTCCGGGCACCGCGACCTCGCGTACGTCGGCGGACCCGCCAGGATCCGCCAGGTGCAGGACCGCCGAGACGGCGCGCACCGCGCCCTGGCCGCCGCCGGCCTGTCGCCGGACACGCTGCGCGAGATCCCCACCGAACGCCTCGACGTCGCCGCCGGCCGTGACGCGGGCGCCCGGCTGCTCGGGCTCGCGGACCGGCCGACCGCCGTGTTCTGCGCCAACGACCTGCTCGCCCTGGGCCTGCTCCAGGCCATGTTCGCCGCCGGGGTTCGCGTGCCTGAGGAAGTGGCGATCGTCGGGTACGACGACATCGAGTTCGCCGCTGCGGCCGCCGTGCCTCTCACGTCGGTACGTCAGCCCGCCGAGCGGATGGGTGCGATGGCGGCGGGGCTGCTCCTCGACGAACTCCGAGAGCCCGGACACGCGCACCAGAGTGTGGTGCTTCAGCCCGAGCTGGTGGTACGCCGTTCCACGCTCGCCCCGCCTGGAAAGGCCGAGTGACGTGGGGGGCCGCAGCCCCCGACCCTTTCGGCCCCCACACCCTCCTGAGGCCCGCCGCCCCCACGGCCCCGACCCTCTCCGTCCCCGTCGCCCTCTGCCCCCGAGGCTCGACGCCAGGCCCCGACACACCGCGCCCACGAACCGGGGCCCGGAGGAGGATCACCCGTCTCGTTTCGAAGCGTTTCTGTCCGTGTCCGGACAGTATTCGGTGTTCCGCTTAGGGTCGGTGCGCGACGCACATACCGGACAAGAGCTCGATGAGTAGGCGGACCGCCGGGGCGTAAGTCACTCTCGTCGAACCGGAGTTGACGGTACGGTCCAGCACCGGACCCCGGTCCTAGGAGGCACGGCACCGGAGCCCGGCCTACGCCTTCGGCGGTCCCGCCATCCGCATACCAGGCAGAGGAGTCGTGGCGGGCGACGAGGCGCTACGGCCAGCGGCCCGGACGGACTCCGCTCAGCCGGACGGGCACTGTCCGCGTCCCTGCTACGCCGCCTCCCGCAGCACCGCCACGCCGTGCCGCTCCAGCGTGAGCGTGCCCTGCACCTCCGCACCCGCGAGCAACAAATCGTGATGGGTCCCCGGGACGGTGACGGTGACCGGGAGCAGCCCGTGGTTGAGCAGGAAGAGGAGATCGCCGCGGCGTACCGCCTCGACTCCCGGCGGCAGTCCTTCCAGGGCCGGCACGACGCCGGCGGTGTCGGCGATGCGGGCCAACAGCGGTCGCAGCGCCGCTGGTTCCGGGAGCGTGGAGAGGTACCAGGCGTGGCCGTTGCGGGTGACGGCGGGCAGGCCGTCGAGTTCGCCACCGCGGTAGGAGGCGATGGTTTCGGCGCCGGGGCGGCCCGCGGTCAGCGCGAGCTCGACCTCCTCGGACCACACCGTGCCCAGGAACCCGTCGCAGCCGACACTCTCGCCTACCTCCAGCGGCCACCACTCGTGGACGGTGGCCAGGCCGAACAGTTCGCGCAGACGTGCGTCCATGCCGCCCTCGCGCACCCGGTCCACCTCGTCGGCGACGCCGGTCATGAAGCCGCAGACCAACGTTCCGCCACCCTGCACATAAGCCAGGAGGTTCTCGACCGCGGGGTCCGTGAGCAGGTAGAGGTGGGGGACGACGACGAGGCGGTAGCCCCCGAGGTCGTGCTCGGGGTGGGCGAAGGACGGGGTGTGCCCGGCCTCCCACAGGGCCCGGTGCCAGGCCCGCAGCACGTCGGTGTAGTCGAGGTGGTCGGAAAGGCGGCCGTCCTGCTGGTCGGCCCACCAGGAGTTCCAATCGTGCAGGACGGCGATCTGCGAACGCACCTGAGTGCCCGTTACCTGGGGTGCCAGTACCGCGAGGTCGGCCCCGATGTGCAGTATCTCGTGGTACGAACGACCTGCCTCCCCGGCGTGGCCGAGCATCCCGGAGTGGAACTTCTCCGCCCCCTGGCGGGACTGCCGCCACTGGAAGTAGCAGACGGCGTCCGCGCCGTGGGCGACGGACTGGAGGGACCACAGCCGGTTCAGACCACGGGGCTTGGGTCGGCTCACGCCCCCGCTCTTGACCGCGCCCGCCGCCTGCTCCATGACCATCCAGGGGCCACCGCGCGCCTGGGAACGGGTCAGGTCACCGATCATCGCGTTGTACTGACCGCCCAGCGGGTCCTTGGGGTCGGGGTAGATGTCCACGGACACGACGTCCTCGTGAGCGGCCCACTTCCAGCCGTCCTGGCCGGTCCACAGTGACATGAAGTTCGTGGTGACCGGCAGGTGGGGGGAGTGGCGGGCGACGATGTCGCGTTCGGCGGTGTAGCACTCCAGCAGCGCGTCGGAGGTGAACCGTTTGAAGTCGAGGGTCTGGCCCGGGTTCCTGAGGTACTGGGCGCGGCGCGGCGGGATCACCTCGTCCCAGGAGTCGTAGCGCTGGCTCCAGAAGGCGGTGCCCCAGGCGGAGTTGAGATGGTCGAGGGAGCCGTGGCGGTCGTGCAGCCACAGCCGGAAGTGCTGGGCGGTGGTGTCGCACCAGCAGTGTGTGCAGTACTCGTTGTTGATGTGCCACATGGTGAGTGCGGGGTGGCCGCCGTACCGGGCGGCCAGGTCCTCGGTGATTGCTGCCGCGTAGTGCCGGTACGTCGGTGAGCTGGGGCAGAACTGCTGACGCGAGCCCCACCAGACGATCTCGCCGTTCTCGTCGCGTGGAAGGGTCTCGGGGTGCAGGGAGCCCATCCACGGAGGCGGGGTGGAGGTCGGGGTGGCCAGGACGACGCCGATGCCGTTCGTGTGCAGCAGCTCCAGCAGCCGATCGAGCCAGTCGAAGTCCCTGACACCGGGACGAGGCTCGATACGCGCCCAGGAGAACACGCCGACGGTGACCGAGTTGACGCCGGCGTTCTTCATCAACCGGACATCCTCGGCCCAGACCTCTTCGGGCCACTGCTCGGGGTTGTAGTCGCCGCCGAAGAGGATCCGGCCGCGGGTCGCGTCGTGGAGGGTGGGCATCAGCGAGGGCTCCGAACGAGATACGAAAGAGGAAACGTGCCATACGGGACGCGAGGGCGTGGTGCTGTACAAGACGTGCTGCACGAGGCGTGAGATATCAGATCTGAGATATGGGATGTGCGAGGCGGGCGCGGAGATCCGAGCCGGGGACACGGGGCCCGCCGGGGCTCGGCGTATCGCCCTCTCAGCCCTTGACCGCGCCGGTGAGCATGCCCTTCTTGAAATGCTTCTGCACGAAGGGTGAGATCACCGCCACCGGCACCAGGGCCAGCATCATGACGGCCATCTGCACGGACAGCGGCGAGAGCTGATTGGTCTTGATCGCCTGACCGAGCCCGGTGGGCGGTTCCTGCTTCTGAACGATCTGGATCATGACGTTCTGGAGCGGCATCATCGACTGGTCGGACAGATAGAGCGACGCGTTGAACCAGGCGCTCCAGTACCCCACCGCGTAGAACAGGGCGATCACCGCGATCACCGCCCGGGACAACGGCATCACGATCCTCCAGAGGATCCTCAGGTCGCCCGCGCCGTCGATGCGGGCGCTGTCGATGAGTTCCGTCGAGATGTTCATGAAGAAGGCCCGCAGTACCAGGATGTTGAAGATGCTGACCGCGCTGGGAAGGATCAGCGCGAGGTACGAATCGGTCAGGCCGAGCGCCTGCACGAGCAGGTACGTCGGGATCAGCCCGGCTCCGAAGAACATCGTGGCCAGCAGCATCGCCAGTATCCACCGGTGGGCGAGTGACCCGGGCCGCGAGAGGCCGTACGCGCACAGCACGGACACCGTCATCGAGAACAGCGTGCCCACGACCGTGATCCCCAGGCTCACCAGGGCGGCGCGCTGGACCTGGCCGCCGCTCAGCAGCTCCTGGTACGCGATGAAGGTGAGGTCGCGCGGAACCACCACCAGCCCGCCCGCCTCGGTGATGGTCTTCATCGAGGACAGGCTGGTGACGACCACGATCCACAGCGGGAACAGGACCGCGAGGCAGGCCGCCGTCAGGACGACGGCCTTCGCCGCGAGCCCGGCCCTGGCGGGAGGCTCTTCCCAGACGGGGCGCGGCGGCGCCGACCAGGGGCGGCGTGCGGTGCGCACGGAGACCGCAGGAGCCGTACCCACGGAGTCCGTCGCGGTGGTGCGTTGCGTGGTGCTCACTTCTTGTACACCCCTTGCTCGCCCATGAGGTGGGCCACCTTGTTCGCGGTGAGGACCAGTCCGATGCCGACGACGCCCTTGATGAGGCCGGCGGCGGCCGCGTAGCCGAAGTCCTGGTTGCGCACGCCGTTCCACCAGACGTACGTGTCGAGGACTTCGGCGGCCTCGGGCCCCACCGCGTCCCGCTGGAGCAGCAGTTGCTCGAATCCGACGCTGAGCGCGTCGCCCACCCGCAGGACGAGGAGCAGCGCGATCACGGGACGCAGCGCGGGCAGGGTGACGTGCCACATGCGCCGCCAGCGGTTCGCCCCGTCCATCGCGGAGGCCTCGTACAGGTCGGGAGGGACGGAGGCGAGCGCGGCGAGGAAGACGATGATTCCCCAGCCCGCGTCCTTCCATACGCCCTCGGCGGTCACCAGGAACTTGAAGATCCCGGGGTCGGTCATCAGGTCGAAGCCCTCGACGCCGTGCTGGCGCAGGGTCTGCGCGATGATGCCCGCACCACCGAATATCTGCTGGAAGACGCTGATGACCAGCACCCAGGAGAAGAAGTGCGGCAGGTACAGGACGGCTTGGGCGACCGCGCGCACCCGGGGGCGCACCACGCTGTTGATGAGCAGCGCGAGCAGGATCGGGATGGGGAAGAACAGCACCAGTTGGAGGAAGAACAGGACCAGGGTGTTCTTCGCCGCGTCCCAGAACGCCGAGTCCGCGAAGATCCGCTCGAACTGTTCGAAACCGACCCACGGGCTCTCCAGCATCGCGGCGAAACCGTTGTCGCTGAGGTACGGGTCGTAGTCCTGGAAGGCGACGACGTTACCGAGGACGGGGATGTACTGGAAGACGCCGACCAGCAGCACCGCGGGCGTCACCATCAGCAGCATGACCCGGTCGCGTCGCAGCCGCTCCCGCAGCGAGGGGCGGCGGACGGCGAAAGGCGGCGCGGGGGGTTCGCCGGTGGGCTGCGGCGGGGGCGGGGCGGGAAGCTTCGCCGGATCCGCGCCCGGGGTGGCCGGCGGCGTCTCCGGCACCGTGCTGTGTGACACGGGTGTCTCTCCTTGCGGGGGCCTTGCGGGGATACGTCGGGCGGGCCGGGGCGGTCGGCGTGCGGTCAGCCCTTCGCGGCCCCCGTGTCGTCCAGCAGCTTGCGGTACCAGTCGCGGAGCTCGTCGCCGCCCTTGCTCCTCCAGTCGGCGACGGCCTGCTGCATGTCGGCGATTTTCCGACGGCCGCGTACGACGTCGTCCTCAAGGGTTTCGAAGTCGGCGTCCAGGGTGGCCCAACGGTTCGGCTCGGTGACGGTCAGCCCGTAGAACGCGCTCTTCCTGGTGAAGGAACCCATGCGTTGCAGCCATTCGAGCTGTCCCTTGGCGACTTCCGGCAGGTCGGGGTGGGCGATGAACACGGCGGGGTCGCCGGTGTAGTCGAAAGCGCCGTTGACCTCCAGGTTGCCCTTCTCGGTCTTGACCGCCTCCCCCTTGGTGAGCGTGTAGTGGACGCCCTCGACGCCGTACTCGGTGAGCCTGCGCTCCTTGCTGCCGTAGGGCGAGGCGCAGAAGTTGGCCAGTGCCAGGAAATCCTCGACCATCTCCTTCGGCGCCCCCTTGCGGATGAAGGTCCAGATGCTCGCGGGCTGCACCGCGTACAGCTTCGGGTCCCCGCCGTCGTGGTGGAAGTAGTCCATGGCGCCCATGGCGAACTTCGGGTTCTGCAGGCGCTGTTCCGCGGTCTTGGCGTACCAGTGCGAGATGTCCTGGGTGTAGATCAGCGACTGGCCCGCGGTGAACCGGTTGCCCGCGTCGCCCTGGTTCTTCACCCGCGCGTCCGGGTGGACCACCCCGGAGGCGTACAGCTTGCGCGTCCACTCCAGGGCTTCCAGGAACTGCGGCGTCTCCACACGGTGGACCAGCTTGCCGTCCACCATGTCCCACATCAGTGCCTTGTCGCCGCCCGACAGGACGCCGAAGAGGGAGAACGACGCCCACTTCATGTCGTCGCAGGCCCACACCTTGGACCTGGCGGCGGTGATGTCCTTGGCGAAGGACAGGAACTCGTCTGCGGTCTCGGGCAGTTGGTAGCCCTTGGCGTCGAAGATGTCCTTGCGGTAGTACGGCACGAGATTGATGACGTTCGACGCGGGCATCGGAATGCCGCGCAACACCCCGCCGAAGATCGACCGTTGCCAGGCGTCGGTCGGAACCGCCGCGAGGTTGGGGTACTTCTTGACCTTGTCGCCGGAGAGGTAGGGGCCGAGGTCCTCGAACTTGGCGTTGACCGCGGTGGGTATCTTGCCGGTCAGGTTCCAGGCGGGGATCACCACGACGTCGGGGATGGTGCTGGAGGCCAGGACGGCGCCGAGCTTGTCCGCGTAGACGTTGCCGTCCTGGTTCTGGAAGACGGCGCGTACTCCGGCGGCCTCGTTCACGGCCCGGTAGTACGGGTTGTCGGGGGCCGGCGGAGAGCCCCAGAACGGGGCCATGATCTTGAACGTGCTGCCCTTGCCGAGCTTCTCCGGCACGGCCGTCTTCAGGGCCGGGGTGGGGATCGACTGGGTGAAACCGACCGGCGAGCCGTTCTTGGACGGGATGTCCGGGGCCACCAGGTTCAGCGCCACGTAGGTGGGGAGCAGGGCCTTGGCGTTCTTGCCGGTGGTGGCGCCCTCCTCCCTCTTCCCGTCCTTCGCGTTGTTGCAGGCGGAGAGGAGCGGAAGTCCGCCCGCGACCGCGACGGCGGCGAGAGCCGAGGAGGAGAGGAAGGTCCTCCTCCTCGGTGAACCCGGGGCCACCGGTGCTGTCGGGGCGTTCGGGACTCTCGGGGCGGGGGAGGCGTTCGGCGTCATTGCGTCAACCCTTCGTGGCGCACCAGGACGCCCGGCGGTCGGCGGCGCAAGAAGGCCGCACCAGGGCGTCGAAGCGCTTCGAATCTGCTGCGAGGCTAGGTCACGGTATACGGCCGCACAAGGGTCGTGTGCAAGATTCCTGACGGTGGCAATTCCATGAGAACGCTCAACGCATGCCCGGTCGAATCCACTTGGTGCGGTGCGATGACTTGACAGTGCCCCTGGGGGACGATCAGCATCGAAGCGCTTCGAAATATTCGTGCCCGGGGGTGGTGCCGACCTAGGCGCCGACGCACGATTCCAGGCACGTCCCGACGCTCGTACGTCCGCAGGGGGAACCGTTCGTGACACCTGATTTCCGTGATCCCCGGCTGTCCGACGCCGAGCGCGTCGAAGACCTCCTCGCGCGGCTGACGGCCGACGAACGGGTCGCGCTGCTCCACCAGTTCGCGCCGGCCGTGGCACATGAGGGCGTCACGGCGTTCCGCACCGGACAGGAAGCCCTGCACGGCGTCGCCTGGATGGGTCCCGCCACCGTCTTCCCGCAGGCCGTCGGTCTCGGCGCCACCTGGAACCCCGACCTCGTGCGCCGCGTCGGCCGGGCCGTCGCCGCCGAGACCCGCGCCATGCACGCCAAGGACGAACGGGTCGGCCTGAACGTCTGGGCCCCCACGGTCAACCTGCTGCGCAACCCCCTGTGGGGGCGTGGCGAGGAGGGCTACTCCGAGGACCCCACGCTCACCACCGCCATCGCCGCCGCCTACACCCGCGGCCTGCGCGGCGACCACCCGCACCGCTGGCGCACCGCTCCCGTCCTCAAGCACTGGCTGGCCCACAACCACGAGACGGACAGGGCGACGTCGTCCGCGTCGGTGAGCCCGCGCGTCCTGCGCGAATACGACCTGCGCGCCTTCAGGGGCACCGTGGAAGCGGGCGCGGTGGCCGGCGTCATGCCCGCGTACAACCTGGTCAACGGCCGTCCCAACCACGTCTCGCCGTACCTGCGCGAGCACCTGCGCACCTGGACCGACCAGCCCCTCCTCGTCTGCTCCGACGCGGGCGCACCGAGCAACCTCGTCGACTGCGAGCACTACTTCGACACGCACGAGGAAGCGACGGCCGCGTCCCTGCGTGCCGGTGTCGACAGCTTTACGGACCACGGGACCGACTCCACGGTGATCCTCGCCCGGCTGAACGGCGCGCTGCGGCGCGGCCTGATCGACCAGGAGGACATCGACGCGGCGGTACGAAGGCACCTCCATGTCCGCCTCGCACTGGGCGAGTTCGACCCGGACCCGGAACGGGAGGGAAACGGCGCGGGAGCGGACGGCCCCTTCCGCGCCGGGGCGTACGACACCGACGACCACCGGGCGCTCGCCCTGGAGGCCGCCGAGCAGGCGGCCGTCCTCCTCAAGAACGACGGTGTGCTGCCTCTGGATCCGGCGACCATGCCCCGGCTGCGGCTCGCCGTCGTGGGCCCGCTCGCCGACGAGTGCAAACTCGACTGGTACAGCGGGACGTTGCTGCACCGGAGCACCCCGCTCGACGGACTGCGGGAACGCTTCGGTGCGGAGCAGGTGACCTACGCCGAAGGTGCGGACCGGGTCCGGCTGCGGTGTGCCGACGGGCTGCTGCGGGCGCCCGACAGCGGCGGCACGCGAGGGGCCGGACCGCTCGGGTCGGAGGGCTCCCTGGACCCCGCCCTGCTGGCAGGCCGTACGGATCTGCCGCCGCTGACCGTGACGGACGACGCCGACGACCCGAACACCGTGTTCACCCTCTCCGACTGGGGTGACGGCGTGCTCACCCTGCGCGCGGCGGACGGCCGGTATCTGTCCGTCGCCGACGACGGCTTTGTGCGGGCCTCCGCGGAACAGCCCGGCGGGTGGGTCGTACAGGAGACATTCCGTCTCGTACACCGGACGGGCCGGGGAGCCGGCACGGACGATGTGGGTGGGGGGCACGTGGACGGACACCTCCTTCGGCACCTCGGAACGGGAGGTCACGTCGTTGTCGCCGCCGACGGCGTCAAGGTTGCCGCCGCGGACGAAAAACTTCCGGGCGGAAACGGTGAACCGGACGGGACCACGGCCACCGGCCCGGACGGTGAAGAAGCCACCGGCCCGGACCGTGAAGAAGCCGTCGGGCCGGACGGTGGCCAGGACTGCGGCTCCGTCCGTGGACGGGCCACCGGATCCGACGCGGCACCGGCCGCGGGCACGGTCTTCACCCTGGAGACCGTCGTCCACGGCGCGGAAGAGGTGGCCCGTGCGGCCTCCGACGCCGACGCGGTGGTCGTCCTCCTCGGCAACGACCCGCACATCAACGGCCGCGAGACCGAGGACCGCAGCACCCTCCACCTGCCCGACTCCCAGCACCGGATCTGGCGCGCGGCCCACGCCGCCAACCCGCGCACCGTTCTCGTGCTCGTCTCCTCCTACCCGTACGCCCTGCCCGAAGCGGCCGCCGAGCTTCCCGCGATCCTGTGGACCGCGCACGGCGGCCAGGCCGCGGGCACGGCACTCGCCCGCATCCTCGCCGGCGACGTCTCCCCGGCGGGACGGCTGCCCCAGACCTGGTACGCCTCCGACGGCGACCTCGCCGACCTGTACGACTACGACATCATCGGCAGCCGGCAGACCTACCTCTACTTCGACGGCGCGCCGCTCTACCCGTTCGGCCACGGCCTGTCGTACACCATGTTCGACTACTCGGACATGACCGTCGAGCGAAGCCAGGACGCGAGTGGCCCGCTGCGGGTGGCGTTCACGGTCACCAACACCGGAGCCAGGGAGTCCGACGAGGTGGCCCAGTTGTACGTACGGGCCGCCGCATCCGCCACCGTGCGTCCCCTGCGCGAACTGGCCGGACACCGCAGACTGCGCCTGGCACCCGGTGACTCACGCCGCCTGACGTTCGAGCTCCCGCTGTCCGTCCTGGAATTCTGGAGCGTGGCGCACCACCGCTGGACACGTGCACCGGGCGTGTACGAGTTCCTGGCCGGAGCGTCCTGCACCGACCTGCGCCAGTCCGTGCCGCTGGGCATCGAAGGAACGCACGAGGGGCCGCGTCCGGTGCTGGAGCGTGGCATCGAGGCCGTGGACTACGACGAGAGCGCCGCCACCGTCATCCTGGACCGCACGAAGACGCGCGGCGACTGCGTCTCGCCCGCGGACCCGGCAGACGACGCGGCGCCCGGCGAACTCCTTTACCGAGACTGCGACTTCGGCCGGCACTCCGTGCTGAACGCCTCTCTCACCGTGGCCGGGAGCGGAAGCATCACCCTCTGGGCGCCCGGCCCGGGGGCGGTCCCCGTCGCCGTGGACGTCCCGCCGACGGCAGGACCCTACGACTACACCACCCTTCGTGCCCGTGTGGACGCCGAGGGCGTCCGTGACCTGCGGGTGCAAATGCGCGGACCGCTCAGGCTCGCGCACATCGGCTTCTCCGGCTGAGGGTCCGGAGAGGCAGGAGGCCCGGCACCGTCACGCGACACGGTGCCGGGCCTTCCTGCGGTCGTGCACGAGATCTGGTGCACGGCATCCGGTACGCGATGTGTCGTACACCATGTGCGACGCGTACGAGATACGGCCGCTTCGGGCGAGCGACTTCGCGCACGCCGTCGGGCCGGCCGTCGTGGCCGGGGGCGCCTTCGTGATCTGTGACCACCAAGCCGCCCCCCGGCCACCGGGGGCCACCGCTCCCGCCCCCACGACAGGTGCGGGGCCCGGTCTTCGGGCGTCGGAGACGCGTGCGACCGCGCCGTTCCGTACCCCCCCGCCTGTGCCCCCGACCCGGCGGAGTACGCCCGCCATCACGCGCGAGGTGTCCGACGAGCGACGCGCGGGACGGACGGCCGCCCCGCAGCCCGGCTCAGGGCGTGACGGTGGTCAGCGTGCCGAGAAGCTGTGCACCGTCGACGAGCGGTACGTGCGTCCCGGGCGCAGCACGGTCGACGGGAACTTCGGCTGGTTCGGGGAGTCCGGGAAGTGCTGGGTCTCCAGGCACAGGCCGTCGCCCTGGCGGTAGGTGCGCCCGGAGGGCCCGGTCAGCGTGCCGTCCAGGAAGTTGCCCGAGTAGAACTGGACGCCGGGCTCGGTCGTCGCAAGGCGCATCGTGCGCCCGGAGCCGGGGTCGCGCAGGGCGGCGAAGTGCTCCGGGCGGGCGGTGATGCCCTTGTCCAGGACCCAGTTGTGGTCGAAGCCCTTCGCCGTGACGAGCTGGGGGTGCGAGGTGCGGATGTCCTTGCCGATGGTCTTCGCCGTACGGAAGTCGAAGGGCGTACCGGCCACTCGGGCCAGCTCGCCCGTGGGTATCAGCCCGGCGTCGGTGGGCGTGAACCTTGCGGCCTTCAGCGTGAGTTCGTGACCGAGGATGTCCCCGCTGCCCTCACCCGCGAGGTTGTAGTAGGCGTGATGGGTGAGGTTGACGACGGTGGCCCTGTCGGTGGTCGCCGTGTAGTCGATGCGCCAGTCGCCGTGCTCGGTGAGGGTGTAGGTGACCTTCACGCGCAGTGTTCCCGGGTAGCCCATCTCGCCGTCCGGGCTGACCCGGTGAAGGTGCAGGCCCACGGCGCGGGAGTCGGCGAACGGCTGCACGTCCCACATGCGCTTGTCGAAGCCCTGCGCTCCGCCGTGCAGGCTGTTCTCGCCGTCGTTCACGGAGAGTTGGTGGGTGCGGCCGTCGAGGGTGAAGCGGCCGTTGGCTATGCGGTTGCCGTAACGGCCTATCAGCGCGCCGAAGAAGGTGGTGGCGGTCAGGTAGCCGTCGAGGTGGTCGAAGCCGAGGGAGACGTTGGCGAGTTTCCCGCGGCGGTCCGGGAGTTCGAGGGACTGGACGATGCCGCCGTAGGAGAGGACCTTGAGGCGGGTGCCGCCGTTCTCCAGGGTCCAGCGGTCGACGCGGGTGCCGTCGGGGAGGGCGCCGAAGGATTCGCGGGTGGGCTTCACGGGATGCCTGTTCTGCTGGGCGTAGGGCTTCGCGTACGCGGTGCCGGCGGTGGCGGTGGTCAGGCCCGCTGCCGCCGCCGCGGCGAGTACCGTTCTCCTGCTTGTGCTCATGTCCATGTGCATGTGCCCTTCCGGAGAGAGGGGTGAGTGGGCGCGCGAGGGGGTCAGCGCCCGGCCTTGCGCTTGTTCCACACGTCGAAGCCGACCGCGGCGAGCAGCACCAGGCCCTTGATGACCTGCTGGTAGTCGGTGCCGATGCCGACCAGCGACATGCCGTTGTTGAGTACGCCCAGCACGAGGCCACCGATGACGGCGCCCATCACGGTGCCGACGCCGCCGCTCATGGACGCTCCGCCGATGAACGCGGCCGCGATCGCTTCGAGTTCGAAGTTGAGGCCGGCCTGGGGGGTGCCCGCGTTGAGTCGCGCCGCGTACACACAGCCCGCGAGCGCCGCCAGGACGCCCATGTTGACGAAGACCAGGAAGATGACGCGCTTGTCCTTGACGCCGGACAGCTTCGCCGCCGCCTTGTTGCCGCCGAGGGCGTAGACGTGACGGCCGACGACCGCGTTGCGCATGACGTAACCGAGGCCGATCAGCAGCGCGCACATGATGAGCATGACGACGGGGACGCCGTGGAAGCTGGCCAGGGTGAGCGTGAACGCGATCACGGCGGCGGCGATCGCCACGCACTTGGTGATCCACAGGCCCTTCGGTACCGCCTCCAGGTCGTAGGCCAACTGCCGTTTCCGGTCGCGCACTTCGCGCAGGATCAGGACGACGAGCGCGACCGCGCCGAGCAGCAACGTCGGGTTGTGGTACTGGGTGTACGGGCCCATCTCGGGGATGAATCCCTTGGCGATGTTCTGGAAGCCCTCGGGGAACGGGGCCAGCGACTGCCCCTCCAGCACGATCTGCGTCAGACCGCGGAAGAGCAGCATCCCGGCCAGCGTCACGATGAACGACGGGATGCCGAGGTACGCGATGAAGTACCCCTGCCAGGCGCCGGCGACCGCACCGATGAGCAGCGACAGGACCAGGGCCAGGACCCACGGCATGTCGTGCTTGACCATCATCACGGCGGACATCGCACCGACGAAGGCGACCAGCGAGCCCACCGACAGGTCGATGTGCCCGGCGATGATGACGATCATCATGCCGATCGCCAGGATGAGGATGTAGCCGTTCTGCTGTATCAGGTTGGAGACGTTGTTGGGCAGCAGGAGGGTGCCGTCGGTCCAGATCTGGAAGAGGACGACGATGAACAGGAGGGCGACGAGCATGCCGTACTGGCGCATGTTCGCGCGCATGCTGCTCACGAGCGCGGCGACGGCCGAGGGGCGGGTGTCCGCGGGCTCTTCGGGCGCGTCCTTGCGGAGTGGTGGTGTGGCGGTGGTCATGGCGGGGCCTCAGCTTCGGGTCAGGACGTGGTCGGGCACGCGGGGGACGTCAGGTACGGGTTTTCGTCATGTGGCGCATCAGCGCCTCCTGGGTGGCGTCCGCCCTGGCGACCTCACCGGTCAGCCGGCCCTCCGCCATCGTGTAGATCCGGTCGCACATGCCGAGCAGTTCGGGCAGTTCGGAGGAGATGAACAGGACCGCCTTGCCCTCGGCGGCAAGCTTGTCGATCACCGTGTAGATCTCGAACTTCGCGCCGACGTCGATACCGCGCGTCGGCTCGTCGAGGATCAGGACGTCGGGGTCGGCGTGGATCCACCGGCTGAGGACGACCTTCTGCTGGTTGCCGCCGGAGAGGCGTCCGACCTCCTCGAAGACCGTGGGGGTCTTGATGTTCATGGAGGTGCGGTACCGCTCCGCCACCTGCCGCTCGTGGTGCTCGTCGACCACGCCGCGCCGCCGCATCCCGGGCAGGGAGGCGAGGGAGATGTTGCGGTTGATGTTGTCGATGAGGTTGAGGCCGTACTGTTTGCGGTCCTCCGTGACGTACGCGAGGCCCGCCCCGATCGCCGCCGGTACGGTCCTCGTGCTCACCTCCCGGCCGCCGACCTCCACCCGCCCGGCCTCGTACCGGCCGTACGAGCGGCCGAAGACCGACATCGCCAGCTCGGTGCGCCCCGCGCCCATCAGGCCCGCGATGCCGACGATCTCGCCGCGGCGGACGGTGAGGGAAACGTTGTCGACCACCTTGCGCTGCTGGTCGACGGGGTGGCGGACGGTCCAGCCGTGCACGGCCAGTGCCGTCGTGCCCGCGTCCTCGCCCGGGTAGGGGGTGCGCTCGGGGAAGCGGTGGTCGAGGTCGCGGCCGACCATGGACCGGATGATCTGGTCCTCCGACAGTTCCGCTTCGTCGGCCGGGGTCTGACGCACTGTCAGGGTTTCGATGGTGCGGCCGTCGCGCAGTACCGTGACCGCGTCCGTGATCTGCCGGATCTCGTTCAGCTTGTGCGAGATGATGATGCAGGCGATGCCCTGTTCGCGCAGTTCCACGATGAGGTCGAGGAGCTTGGCGCTGTCCTCGTCGTTGAGCGCGGCCGTCGGCTCGTCGAGGATGAGCAGCTTCACCTCCTTGGCGAGCGCCTTCGCGATCTCCACGAGCTGCTGCTTGCCCACGCCGATGTCGGCCACCGGGGTCTGCGGCTTCTCGCGCAGCCCGACCCGCTTGAGGAGGGCCGCGGCCCTGCGCAGGGAGTCGTTCCAGTCGACGAACCCCCGCTTGCGGCCCGTCTGTTCGTTGCCGAGGAAGATGTTCTCGGCGATGGACAGGTACGGCACGAGGGCCAGCTCCTGATGGATGATGACGATGCCGTGGCGCTCGCTCGCCCGGATGTCCTTGAACGCGACCGGTGCTCCCTCGAAGAGGATCTCGCCGTCGTAGCTGCCGTGCGGGTGCACCCCGCTCAGCACCTTCATCAGGGTCGACTTGCCAGCCCCGTTCTCACCGCAGATCGCGTGGATCTCACCCGCGCGCACGGTCAGGTTGACCTCGCAGAGCGCCTTCACGCCGGGGAACGTCTTGGTGATGCCCCGCATCTCCAGCACGGCAGCTGCCGGTGAGGGGCCCGTCACTTGAGCTGCCCCGCCGTGAAGTACCCCTCGTCGACGAGGAGTTGTGTGTTCGACTTGTCGATGCTGACCGGTTTCAGCAGGTACGACGGCACGGTCTTCTTGCCGTTGTCGTAGTCGGTCGTGTTGTTGACCTCCGGCTTCCTGCCGTTCAGTACGGCGTCGCCCATCGCCACCGCCTGAGCCGCCAGCTTGCGGGTGTCCTTGAAGACGGTCTGCGTCTGCTCGCCGCCGATGATGGACTTCACCGACGCCAGCTCCGCGTCCTGGCCGGTGACGACCGGAAGCGGCCGGCTCTGCGTGCCGTAACCGGCGCTCTTCAGTGCGGAGATGATGCCGATCGAGATGCCGTCGTACGGGGAGAGCACCGCGTCGACGCGCCGCTCGCCGTAGTTCTTGCTGATCAGGTCGTCCATCCGCTTCTGGGCGGTGCCGCCGTCCCAGCGCAGGGTGGTCGCCTGGTTCATCTTCGTCTGCCCGCTGCGGACGACGAGCTGACCGGTCTTCAGGTAGGGCTGGAGAACCTTGAGAGCGCCGTTCCAGAAGTACTTGGTGTTGTTGTCGTCGGGGGAACCCGCGAACAGCTCGATGGAGTGCGACTCGCGCTCGGCCGCTGCCGCGGACGGCTCGCCGAGCTTCAGCTTCTCGACGATGTACTTGCCTTCGAGCTCGCCGACCCGCTCGTTGTCGAAGGACGCGTAGTAGTCGACGTACGGCGTGCCCAGGATCAGCCGGTCGTAACTGATCACCGGGATGCCCGCGTCGTGGGCGCGCTGAAGGACCTCGGTGAGGGCGGAGCCGTCGATCGCGGCGATCACCAGCAGCTTGCGGCCCTTGGTGATCATGTTCTCGATCTGGGCGATCTGATTCTCGACCTTGTCGTCGCCGTACTGAAGGTCGGTCTGGTAACCGGCCTTCTCGAACTGCTCGGCCATGTTCTGGCCGTCGGCGATCCAGCGCTCGGACGCCTTGGTCGGCATCGCGAGCCCGATCGTGCCGCCCTTGCCGGTGTCGGCCTTGTAGCGGCTGCCGCCCCTGGCCTCCTGACCGCAGGCGGTCAGCGAGACGAGGAGCAGGGCGGCGGCGAACGTCGCCGCGTGCATGCGGGTGCGCATCGGGTCAGTCTCCTTCCGGTACGGGTGTGGCGGGCGACACGGGGAAACGGCGCAGCTCACCGGGGTTGCGGGAACCGAGCGGCGACATTCCGCCATCGGCCCCGTGCCGCGCGAGCAGGTCCAGTACGAGGCGTCCGCGCCGTACCCTCTCGCGGGCGGTGGCGAGAGCGGTCTCGCGCAGCTGCGCGCCGTAAGGGTAGATGCCGGGGGAGCGGCTCAGCCCGAACTTCAGGTACAGCGGAGCGCCGCGCCGGATCAGCTCGGCCGCCTCGTACATCCGGATGTACCCGCCGAGGTCGTCCGGGGCCTCCACGTACATGTCCATGGGGGCGCCGCTGACCCGGCGGATCTCGGTGAGGTGGTCGAGTGTCAGGTCGGAGGGAACGTTGAGGGAGTCCGCGCCGAGCTGCTCGTACACCGCGTACGACGCGGGGTTCACCGGCCCGGTGAGGGCGGACAGTTTGAAGGTGGTGTCGGCCGGCAGCAGGCCCGCCACCCGCATCCGGTGCAGCGTCCAGAGCACGCCCTCGTCCGCGACGAGCAGGCAGCGCACGCCCAACTCGGTGGCCCGCACCGCGTCCTCGACGCAGCCGGCGAGTGCGTCGTGCCCGCGTGCGCGCAGTCCGCCGCCGCCGGAGTCGGTACGGGTGGAGCCGCCGATGTCCCACGTCCCGCGGGGCCCGGTGAACAGACACAGCTCGATGTCCCGGGAGGCACAGCCGTCCACCATCTCGGTGATGTCGTCGTCCGTCAGCATCCAGACGCCGCTGCCCTGGCTGATCCGGTGCACGGGGAGGTCGAGGTGCGCGGTCTCCTTCAGGACGACGGCCAGCGCCTCGGGTCCCTCGACGGAGGGAATCTCGGTGCGCCAGGTGCCGCCGTCGGGAAAGGTGTGCGCGGAGGCGTCGGCGGGGTCGACGGCGGGGAAGGCGTGACCGAGCCGGGCGAGTGCGTCGGCACCGGGGCGGCGAGGGGCGCCTGATGCAGGGTGTGCGGCATCCGATGCATCACGCGGCGTGTCTGGTGTATGAGACATGGTGCTCCGTATTTCATGTTCGATATGTCGGACAGTGGTCGGGTGGAAGGGCGTGCGGCGGGACGAATGCGTGCAGCGGCACGGAGGCGGCGCGCGCAACTCCGTACCGCCGCACAGTTCTAGGGGCGCAGCAGCACCTTCCCCGTCTTCGGATCGCCGCCACCGACCAGGGCGATGGCGTCGGCGAACCGTTCCAGCGGGAACTCGTGGGTGATCAGCGGCGCCGGGTCGAGCAGTCCGAGACCGAACGCCCGCACCGCGTCCGTCCAGGCCCATGACGGAGCCCCGAAGACACTGCGCACCTCCAACTGGCTGAGCGACAGGTGCACCGGGTCGATGCCCACCGCGCCCGGGGTGAACATGCCGGTCAGCACGACCCGGCCGCCCCGCCTGGCCAGCAGACAGGACGAGGCCGCCGTGGTCGGCGCACCCGCCGTCTCGATCACCAGGTCGTAGCTGCCGTACGCCGTCTGCGCCTCCTCGGGAGTCACCGCCTCGGTCGCGCCGAAGCGCCGCGCCTGTTCGCCGCGCGCCGACCGTGGGTCGACCACCGTCAGCGCGGCCGGCGAGGACGCCCTCAGGAGCTGTACGGCGAGCATCCCGAGGGTGCCCGCGCCGACCACCGCGATCCGCTCTCCGGGCCGCGGCCGGCCCGCCCGCACGGCGGCGGCGATCACCGCAGCGGGCTCAAGGAGGGCTGCGGCGCGCAGGTCCGCGTCGTCGTCCAGCAGGTGCAACAGCCGTGCGGGGACGGTGACGTGGTCCGCGAAGGCGCCGGGCTCGGTGAACCCCGTCTCCGCGTACCCGCCGGAGCACAGACTCGTCTCGCCGCACCGGCACCGTTCGCACGTCCCGCACGCCCGGAACCCCTCGGCCACCGTCCGGCGCCCGACCAGGGACGGGTCCACGGCCGTGCCCACCGCGACGACTGTTCCTGACCACTCGTGCCCCGGCACCACCGGGTAGCGCACGAAGCCAGGGTCGCGTCGGCCCTCGTACACCTCGCGGTCGCTCATGCAGATGCCCGCGGCGGCGACCTCCACCAGCGCCTCGCCGGGGCCCGGACGGGCCGGGCCGGCCTCGGTCAGCCGGTGCCGGCCCGGTCCGTCGACGACGAGCGCACGACCGGGCCGTGCGTCAGGGCTCACTTGGGTGCCCTCTTCTCCCAGCCCTCGGCCCACAGGTCGAACCGCGCCTGCTGCTGCGGGAACTCGGCGGCGGCGTCCACGTCCAGCTCCACGCCGAGGCCCGGCGCGTGCGAGATCTCGAAGCAGCCCGTCTCCGGGTCCACCTGCGGGGCGCCCTTGACGACCTTCTTGATCTCCGCGTCGGCGAAGTCGTTGAAGTGTTCCAGGATCTTGAAGTTCGGCGTGGAGAAGCCGACCTGGAGGGAGGCGGCGGTCAGGACCGAGCCGCCGACGTTGTGCGGGGCGACGAGCATGTAGTGCGTCTCGGCGGTCGCGGCGAGCTTGCGGGTCTCCGAGATGCCGCCGATGTGACCGAGGTCCGGCTGGATGATGTCGACGGCCTGCGATTCGAAGAGCTCGCGGAACTCGATGCGGTCGTGGATGCGTTCGCCCGTGGCGACCGGCATGTCGACCTTGTCGGCCACCTTCTGCAGGGCCTTCAGGTTCTCCGGCGGCACCGGCTCTTCGAGCCACGCGGGCTTGAAGGGGGCCAGTTCCCTGGCGAGCCGGACCGCCGTGGACGGGCTGAAGCGGCCGTGCATCTCCAGCATCAGCTCGGCGTCCGGACCGATGGCGTCGCGCACCGCTTCGATCAGGGAGACGGCGTAACGGCTCTGCTCGGCGTCGAGCTCGAAGTGGCCGGTGCCGAACGGGTCGATCTTCAGAGCACGGTAGCCGCGCTCCATGACGGTGCGGGCCGCCTTGTGGTACGCCTCCGGTGTCCGCTCGGTGGTGTACCAACCGTTGGCGTACGCCTTGACCTTGTCGGTGACCTTGCCGCCGAGCAGCTGCCAGACCGGGACGCCGAGCGCCTTGCCCTTGATGTCCCAGCAGGCCATCTCGATGCAGGCGATGCCCGACATGACGATCTCGCCGGCCCGGCCGTAGTCGCCGTACTTCATACGACGTACGAGATCTTCGGTGTCGAACGGGTCGGAACCGACGATGTGGTGGGCCGCGGCCTCGCCCAGGTAACCGATCAGCGCGTCGGTGTGGCCGAGCATGCGCGTCTCGCCGACCCCGGTCAGCCCCTCATCGGTCCGGACGAGGACATAGGTGAGATTCCGCCAGGGTGTCCCGACGACGTGGGTGGTAATTCCCGTGATGCGCACGGCAGTTGCTCCTCAGTTGTACGGTTGTGCTCTCTGTGCTCGTTCGATATTTCGTCACACGTTCGAAATGTTGGCGTGACCGTAGTCAGCACGCCCGGGGGGTGTCAATGGGTACGACCGAGACCGCTTTCGAGCCCGGCGCGACGGTCACGCTCCGCCGCCCTGTCGACCCGCCGCTCCGCTCCCACTCGGACGCCGGGCGTCCCCGTGTCCCGGCCCGACCGTTGCCGGTCGGGCCCGGCGGGGCTAATCTTCGTTCGTCATACCGGTCGACCGCCGGAATCTCGAACACACCGGAACCAACGAGCGCAGAAGGTGGGTGGACGCCATGGGACGCCATGTCCCCGCAGTGACCAGGGCACTGGACATACTCGAACTGTTTCTGGAGGGCGACGGAACGCTCTCCGCACCGGACATCACCCGCAAGCTCGGGCTGCCCCGCACCACCGTGCACGAACTCGTCACCACCCTCGCCGCCCGCAGCTACCTGGTGCCCGTGCCCGAGCAGCCCGGCCGTTACCGGCTGGGCGTCCGCACCTACCAGTTGGGCAGCCGCTACGCCGAGCAGCTCGACCTGGCGGCCGAGGGCCAGAACGTCGCCCGCGAGGTCGCCGAGACCTGCGACGAGACCGTGCACGTCGCCGTCCTGGAGGGCGCCGACGTCATCTACATCGCCAAGGTCGACTCCACCCACGCGGTCCGCATGGTCTCCGCCGCCGGCCGCAGGCTCCCCGCGCACTGCACCTCCGTCGGCAAGATGCTGCTGGCCTCCCTCCCCGAGAGCGAACTGCGCGCCCGTATCGACGGCCGCGAACTCGCCGCGATGACCCCCAACAGCATCACCGAACCGGGTGCCCTGAGCGCCGCCCTCGCGGACGTCCGCGCCCGCGGACTGGCCGTGGAGCACCGCGAGTCCAACCCCGACGTCAGCTGTGTCGCCGCCCCGGTGCGCGACAGCTCGGGCCGGGTCGTCGCGGCGTTGTCGGTGTCGGTGCCGATGATCCGGTGGACCGAGGAACGCGAGCGTGAACTCGGCGAGTTGGCGGCCAAGGGCGCCGCCGACCTGTCCCTGCGGCTCGGGTACCGGGGGATGCCGCGATGAGCCCCGCGAAGACCGCCGAGCCTGCCGTACGGGAACGGGCCCAGCTCGGCGAGGGCCCCACCTGGGACGACGCCACCGGTCGGCTGATCTGGGTGGACATCCTCGGCTCCCGCGTCCACACGTACGACCCGGCCACCGGTCGGCGCACCGTCATGGCCACCGAACAGCACGTGGGGGCGGCGAAGCCCCGGGCGGGGGGCGGTCTGGTCGTCAACCTCCGTGACGGGGTCGCCAGTTACGACGCCGAGGGCGCCGGCTTCCGCTGGCTGCTGCACGATCCGGTACCCGGGCGGCGCGGAAACGACGCGGCCGTCGCCCCGGACGGATCGCTCTGGGCCGGCACCATGCGCTACGACGAGGCACCGGGCGGCGGCACACTCGTCCGTCTCGCACCCGAAACGGCCACCGCGGCAGGTGCCCGCGCCGTCACGGAGATCTTCCCTTCTGTGACCGTGAGCAACGGAACGGGCTGGAGCCCGGACGGCCGCCTCGTCTACTACATCGACAGCCCCACCCGCCGCGTGGACGTCTGCCGCATGGACGGCCAACTCCCCGCGGAACGCCGCGGACTGGTACGGATCGAGGACGGCGCGGGCTTCCCCGACGGGCTCGCCGTCGACGCCGACGGATGCGTCTGGGTGGCCCTCTGGGACGGCGGCCAGGTCCGCCGCTACACTCCCGACGGCACCCTGGACCGTACGATCACGCTGCCCACCTCCCGTCCCACCGCCTGCGCCTTCGGCGGACCCGGCCTGCGCGACCTGTACATCACCACCGCCCGCACCGGCCTGGGCGAGAACGCACACCCGTACGCGGGCTCGCTTCTGGTCGTGCCGGACGCCGGACAGGGCCTGGCGACCCCGGCGTTCGGGGGGTGAGCGGACCACCCGGCGCGTTCGCGTACCCTGCTTCCGGGCCGCACAAGGCCCTTCGCAACCGCACATCCGTGACGCGCGAACGTGGCAGAGAGAGGCAGCCCGTGGTGACATCGGACGGTGACGCCGCCACGGAGTTCCACGAGTTCTTCGAGCGCCACTACGCCGAACTGGCCCGTCTCGCCCACCTGTTGACGGGCGAGCCGGACGCCGCCGACGACCTCGCCGCCGACGCGCTGCTCGCGGTGTGGCACCGCTGGGACAGGGTGCGCGCCGCCGACCACCCGGCCGCCTACGCGCGCGGCGTCCTCGCCAATCTCGTACGGGGCCGCATCCGCAGCGCCGTGCGCGAACGGCGCAGGGTCGCGCTCTTCTGGGCGCAGCGCCCCGAGAGCGTCGACGCCCCGGACGTCGCGGGCGTCGTCGACGTACAGGAGGCCCTGCGCCGCCTGCCCTTCCGTAAACGCGCCTGCGTCGTCCTGCGCCACGCCTTCGACCTCTCCGAACGGGACACCGCCCTCGCCCTCGGTGTGTCCGTCGGTACGGTGAAGAGCCAGACCTCCAAGGGAATGGCCCAACTGGAGCAACTGCTCGGCAGCAGCGACGGCAACCGGACCGTGGCGGCACTGGCCGGAAGGAAGAAGTAGCCGCCATGGACGAGGACGAAGTGCGCAAGGGACATCCGCGCCGAGGCCGACCGCGCGAGATCCGGCCGCCGCACGAGGGGCGCCCGGCCGACGGCCACCCCCAGGAGGACCTCCAGCCGGAGGAACTCCGCGCCCGGGACGCCCGGCCCGCGGGCACCGAGCCCGAGGAGCCGGGCGCCGACCACCGCCTGCGCGACGAGCACCGCCTGCGCGACGAGCACCGCCTGCGCGCCGAGCACCGCCTGCGCGAGGAGCTGCAACGGGCCGCCGCCTCCCACCGTCCCGACCGCGCCCGCATCCTGGCCCGCGTCGAGCGCGGCATGGCGCAGGCGGCGCAGCCGCCCGTCCGGGCCCGCAAGGACGTCCGCACGCCCTCTTCGGCACGGTCCGCAGCGGCCCGGGACCCGCGCCGTGCGATGTCCTGGCCGCGCGTCGCCGGGGCCACCGCCGCCGTGGCGGCCGTACTGATCGCCGGCGGGTACGGGGTGGCCGGCGCCCTGCACGAGGACACCCGGGTGCGTACGGCCTCCACCCCCGACCCCACGCCCACCAGCACCGACGCCGACGGGACCGCGCCCACCGGTGCGCCCACCCTCCCGGACCCGGTGCGGACGACTCCGGCGAAGCCCTCCCGTACCCCGGAGCGCACACCGGGCCGCACCTCGGGGACCAACGGGACCGCGCCGCCCGCGGGCACCCGCGCGCCGACCGCCCCCGCACCGCCCCCCGCGCCGCCCGGCGGCAACCGTACCCGGGACGGCCATCTCTGGGGCGACGGCTCGGTCGACCCGCACAGCAACGACTTCTGGGCGCAGAGCAACGTCACCTTCAAGACGGGCGAGCCCCTCACCGCGCTCGTCGTCGAGCTCCGCATCGCCAGGACCGACGGCGTGACGAACACAGGGGCCTGGATCTCGCTGCCCGTCGACGACTTCACCGTCGACGTACGGGAGGAGCGGGGCGCCCCGGCGTTCCTGGTCTACCGCTGGACGCTGAAACCAGGTCGTACCGTGCCGGCCGGCGAGCACATGGCCGCCGGGCAGTACCAGCACGCCCCGGGCGGCCGTGACGCGGGCGGCGACCTGTACTCGGTGTCCACCACCGCACAGAACGGCAGGAAAGCCACCGTACGGGGAGACTTCTACCCCACGCGCTGAGCGGCGCGGGCCCGTTGTGCGACCCGCAGAACTGCTCTGAGGGGCCCGCGGAAAAAACTTCGGCCCGCACGGCAACCTCCGTCACCGCGGCGGCAACCAAGGAGCATGACAACTCCCCACTCACACCGTCGGCGCACCGCACGCCGCCGGGCCGTCATCGCCCTCTCGGGTGTCGGCGCCCTCACCGCCGGCGCCCTCGTCACCACCGGGCTCCTCCCCTCCGCGGGCGCGGCGAAGGCCCCCGCGGCGGCGGCCCCCGCCGCCCAGACCTCCGCCAAGGCCGCCGCCAAGGGCCCGGCCGCCTGGCCGAAGCCCACCGGCAGCAAGCCCGTGCCCGCCACCATCAAGGTGGACGGCACCTACGACGGCAAGCTCAAGCGCCACTACGGCCAGGGCGCACTCGGCAGCGGCGGCCAGAAGGAGGGGCAGCCCCCGGTCTTCACGCTCGCCGACGGCGCCGTCCTGAAGAACGTCGTCATCGGCTCCCCGGCCGCGGACGGCGTGCACTGCCTGGGCAGCTGCACCCTCCAGAACGTCTGGTGGGAGGACGTGGGCGAGGACGCGGCCACTTTCAAGGGCAAGTCCGCGAACGCCGTGTACACCGTGTACGGCGGAGGCGCCCGCAAGGCGTCCGACAAGGTCCTGCAGTTCAACGGCGCCGGCAAGCTCGTCATCTCGAAGTTCCAGGTGTCCGACTTCGGCAAGCTGGTCCGCTCCTGCGGAAACTGCAAGACCCAGTACAAGCGGACGGTCATCGTCAACGACGTCGACGTGAGCGGCCCCGGCAACTCCCTGGTCGGCATCAACGCCAACTACGGCGACTCCGCCTCGCTGCGCAACGTCCGCATCCACGGCGACAGCAAGAAGAAGATCAAGCCGTGTACGCGCTTCACCGGAAACAACACCGGCAAGGAACCCGTCCAGAACGGCACCGGACCGGACGGCACGCACTGCCGCTACCAGCCCTCCGACCTCACCTACCGCTGACGCCCCGAGCCGTCCCGCGCAGCAAGCAGTCCTCGCTGCACGCGGGGTGACGGACCGTCGGTCACCGAGCCGTGACCGGCCCCCGACCGGGCCCCCGCCGGAAGTCCCCCTCCGGCGGGGGCCCTTGTTCATCCCCCTGCCCGCCCGGCGCCGTGGCCGGGAAGGCGTCGTCGTCCGCTCACTCCTTGATGCGCAGGAAGGTCACGGAATGAGCCGGGAACGTGTACGTGAACTTCGCCCCGACGCCCGTCAGCTTCGACTCGGCCGGCCGGATCGGCTGTGCGTCGGCGGTGTTCTCCGCGTCCGGCGCGCCCTGGAGAGTGGTCACCCGTGCGGTGCGTGACCGGGGAGTCCTGCCGAGGTCGACGTGCGTACGGGCGGGCGTCGCCTGCACGTTGACGACCTTGACGATCAGCTCACCGGTCCGCGCGTCCCTCGTCACCACCTGACGGAACGGTTCGGCGGCCTTGTCGTCGGTGAAGCGGCCCCACTCCGCACCGTCCAGGAACAGCACCACGTCCCGCCCCCGGACCTGCACCTTGACGTCGTACGTCCGGCCGGTCTCGATGGTCGTCGGCTTCGCCAGGAGTGTCTGCTTGCCGCCGTCGACGGTCTTCTCCACGGCCGACTGGGTGTTGTTCCAGCCGCCCAGGTTCCACCAGTAGTGGTTTCCGGTGTCCTTGACGCCGAAGGCGACGAGGAAGCCCTCCTGGCCGGCCTTCTTGGTGGCCTTCAGCTGGAGGTCGTAGTTCTGCCAGGCGGGGTCGCCCGCCGTGACGAGGGTGTCCTCGGCGGTCGCGTCCGACTGGACGTACGCACCGTCCTCGACCTGCCAGCCACCCTTGTCCGACGCCTTGGTCCACTTCCCCTCACCGTCGGAGAAGTCGTCGCTCAGCAGCGTCCTTCCGTCCGCGCCGGTGACGCGCACGTCGTCGTACGCGGCGCTGGTCGCCCACGTCGAGAGGCCGACCGCACCGGTGATCGGCCCGGAGACGGCCGGGGTCGTGGAGGCGCGGCTGGGCACGACGCGGTCACCCGTGTTGTTCATGAACAGCTTCTGCACCTCGTAGCTGGTGGAGCCCCAGGAGCGCTCGTTGTCGAACCAGATCATGTCCGGCCGCCACTGCGTCGCGTCCGTGTGCGCGAGCAGCGGCGCGTAGCTGGCGAGCTCGACGACGTCGGCGTTGCGTTCCAGACCGGTCATGAACGCGGCCTCGGAGAGCGCGTTGCGGAACCGGTTGTCCAGGGAGGCGTACTCGCCGAGGAAGACCTTCGGGCCCTTGCGGTCGTACGAGTCGTAGCGGTCGTTGTTCTCCAGGAACCACTGCGGGCTGTTGTAGTAGTGCTCGTCGACCATGGACACCTTCGCGTCCCGGGCCAGCTCCCAGGACCGGTCGAAGACCGGTCCGCTGTCGTCGGGGCCGGAGTTGCCGATGACCTCGATGTCCGGGTACTTCGCCTCGATCGCCTCGCGGAAGACGGTGAAGCGGGCGAAGAACGCGTCGGGGAGGTTCTCCTCGTTGCCGACGGCGAGCTGCTTGAGCCCGAACGGCTTGGGGTGGCCCATCCTCGCGCGCAGCCCGCCCCACCGGGAGGACACCGGGCCGTTCGCGAACTCGATCAGGTCCAGGGTGTCCTGGACGTGCCGCCTCAGCAGGGCGGGGTCGTCGGTCGCCTTGTTCTCGCCGCAGCCGGTGACCAGGGCCGGCACGACGGGGACCGGGGCCGCGCCGAGGTCCTCGGCGAACTGGAAGTACTCGTAGTATCCGAGGCCGTAGCTCTGGTTGTAGCCCCAGAAGTTGGCGTTCGTCGGACGCTGCTCGACGGGGCCGACGGTGTCCTTCCACTGGTACGAACGCCGGCGTTCGAGATCCGGTGTCTCATATGCCTGGTGGCTTCCGGTGTTCACCAGGCATCCGCCGGGGAAGCGCAGGAAACCCGGCTTCAGCGCGGCGATCTTCTCCGCGAGGTCCTTGCGCAGCCCGTTGGGCCGGTTCTTGTAGGTGTCCCGGGGGAACAGCGACACCATGTCGAGTCCGACCGTGCCGCCGCCCTTGGCCAGGACGGAGAGCCTCCCGGTGGTGCTGTCGGCGGTGGCGGTGAACCGGGCGGTGTACTTGGCCCACCGGTCGCCGCGTACGGTCACGCGCCGCGCGTCGGCGAGCGTCCGGCCGGCGGCGTCGCGCAGGCCGACCGAGAGCGGGGTGCCGCCCCGCTGGTCGGTGCGGGCCCACACGGAGAACTCGTACGAGGCGCCCTTCCGGACGGAGATGCCCTTGCTGTATCCGGAGTTGGCCACCCCGTACCTGCCCGTGCCTCCGTCGAGGCGCAGCCGCAGGTAGTTGCGGTTCCTCTCGTTCAGCCTGCCCGCGTCGTCCACGACCTCGGCGCTGCCCGTGGCACCGCCGTCGGCGACGGGGGCCCACGCGGTCATCGGGGTGTACGCCCTGTTGTCGGCCGGGGCGTACTCGAAGGATCGGTTCTGCACCAGCTCGGCGTACAGTCCGCCGTCGGCCGCCCGGTTGATGTCCTCGTAGAAGACGCCGTACATGCTGTCCGAGATATCGGGTCCGGTACGCGACCGGTCCAGAGCGAGCGTGTAGTCGGCGGGGGCGGGCCCGGCGTCGGCACCGGCGTCCGGGGAGGCGACTGCGGAGGGCGGTGCGGCGGCGAAGCTGGTGGCCATCAGCAGGCCGAGGCCGAGTGCTGCCCATCTTCTTCCGGGGCGCGTGCGGGGGGACATGAGCGGCTCCATCAGTTCGTTCGACATCTCGGACGACGTACGGGATTTCGCTCGCAGAGGATCCATGTTCGAGAAACGGGCGTCAACACCTCTGACAGGAAGAGGTGTTGACGCCCGTTGTGACGCGGGCGTGCGGGGGCTCAGCCCTCCCGGCGGCCGTCCACCACGCGCGGCAGCCCCAGCGGGTTGCCGTCGCGCAGTTCCGGCGGCAGCAGGGCCTCGGGGGTGTTCTGGTACGCGACCGGCCGCAGCCAGCGCTCGGCGGCCGTGAGGCCGACCGACGTGGAGGTGGACGTGGTCGCCGGGTAGGGGCCGCCGTGCTGCTGGGCGGGGGCGACCGCGACTCCGGTGGGCCAGGAGTTGACCAGGACCCGGCCGGCCAGCGGGGTGAGCCGGTCCAGGAGGTCCGCCGCACTGCCGGTCGCGGCCTCCTCGGCGGAGACGTGCAGGGTGGCGGTGAGGTTGCCCGGCAGACGGTCCAGTACCGCTTCGGCCTGCGCCTGGTCCTCGTACCGCACGACCACCGTCACCGGCCCGAAGCACTCCTCCAGGAGGAGGTCGTGCGCCCCGCCCGCCCCGTCCACGAGCTTGTGCGCGGGTACGGTGAGCACGCCCGCGCCCACCGTGTGCGTGTCGGTCCCGCCCGGGTTCACCGGGGCCTCCACCTCCGGGAGCCCGGCGCGCTCGGCGAGCCCGGCGACGAAGTTGTCACGCATCCGGTGGTCCAGCATGACGCCCGGCGCCACGTCCGCCAGGGACTGGGTGAGCGCCTTGACCAGTTGGTCGCCCGACGCGTCGGCGGGGGCGAGCACCAGTCCCGGCTTCACGCAGAACTGCCCCACCCCCATCGTCATCGACGCGGCGAGGCCCGCCCCGATCTCCTCGGCGCGCTCGGCGGCGGCTGCTCCCGTCACCAACACCGGGTTGAGGGAACCGAGTTCACCGTGGAAGGGGATCGGTACCGGCCGGGCCGCCGCCGCGTCGAAGAGGGCGCGCCCGCCCCGTACGGAACCGGTGAAACCGGCGGCGGCCACCAGCGGATGCTCGACCAGGGCGACGCCCGCCCCGAAGCCGTGGACGAGGCCGACGACGCCCGCCGGGATGCCGTGCCGGTCGGCGGCCCGGCGCAGCACCGCGACGGTGGCCTCGGAGGTGGCCGGGTGGTCGGGGTGCGCCTTGACCACGACCGGGCAGCCGGCCGCGAGCGCGCTCGCGGTGTCGCCGCCCGCGACGGAGAACGCGAACGGGAAATTGGACGCCGAGTAGACGGCGACGACCCCCAGCGGCACCTTGTAGCGGCGCAGGTCAGGGATGGGGGGAGTGGCCGTGGCGTCCGGGTGGCTGATGATGATGTCGAGGAACGCGCCCTCGTCGACGGCGACCGCGAAGGCCCTCAACTGGTAGCAGGTGCGGGCGAGTTCGCCGGTGAGCCGGGTCGCGCCGAGGGCGGTTTCGGCATCCGAGACCGCGACGAGATCCTCCCGGGCCTCCTCCAGCAGCTCGGCGGCGGTGCGCAGGAAGGCCGACCGGGTGGACCGGGCCGCGAGCGCGCCGCGCGCGTCGTGCGCGCTGCGGACGGCGGCGTCGACGCTCTGCGGGTCGGCCTCCGCCGCGACCTGCTCGCGGCGCTCGCCGGTCCGGGGGTCGACGCTCCACACGGGGACTTCGGGTGACGCGGGAGTTGCGGGTATGGCTGACAACGTGACTCCTCCACCTGATTGTTCGAAATATCGAACAATGTTCACCATTTCGGATATTGACGGCAGGTTAGGCGCGCCCGGGAAGACGGGTCAAGGTCGGTCCGCACCGGTCGCGGGCCCCGCCCTGTCGAACGGGTTCCGCCGCAACGGTCCGAGGAGGCGGCGCGCGCCCGCGACGCGGGGAGTCGCGCCGGGTCCGGCGGGCGCGGCGGCCGGAAGCGGCGGTCCTCCCCGGGCTCGGCGACGAAGTCGCCCGTCGGACAGTCGAACGCCTCCACGCGTGGCGGAAAGGGGTGGTCGGCGGGGCCCGGTGGCCGCTTCCCGTCGATCGGCCGGCGTGCGAGGGTGACGGGCATGGACACGGCACCGGACAGTACTTCCCCGGACGGCGCGAGCGCGCACGCGGCGACCACGACCCCGGACGGAACCATCCCCGACAGTGTGACCCCGGCGGAGACCGGCCACAAGCGGGTGACCACCCCCGACGGTCGTCCCGTACCTCCCCTGCGCGCCGACGAACGCACGATGCTGGGGGCCTGGCTGGAGTTCCACCGCGCCACCCTGGCCATGAAGTGCGCGGGGCTCGACGACACGCAGGCGCGGCTGGCGTCCGTGGCGCCGTCGGCGATGACGATGCTGGGACTGGTGCGGCACCTGACGCGGATCGAACGCTCCTGGTTCCAGGGGGTGTTCGCAGGGCAGGACGTCCCCCGGGCCGAAGTGCGCGCCGCGGACGGCGGCTTCGCGCTCGACGGGGACGACGCCCCGGTCGGCATGCAGGAGGCCCTGGCCGCCTGGCGCGCCGAGGTCGCGCGCAGCCGTGCGTCCGTGGCCGGTGCCTCCCTGGACGACTGCGGCACGCTCTGTGCCGAGGACGCCGGGATCGCCGGGGGCGACACCGTGTCGCTCCGCTGGATCATGGTCCACCTGATCGAGGAGTACGCCCGGCACAACGGTCACGCGGACCTCGTACGGGAACGGATCGACGGGGTGACGGGACCCTGAGCGCTCAGGTGGACCCTGAGCGTTCAGGCGGAACGTGGGCGTTCACGCGGACCCTGAGCGTTCAGGGGGGCCGTGGGCGTTCAGGACGGCCGTGGGCGTCCAGGAGGGTCTTGTGCGTTCGGGGGAGCAGAGGCGGTTTTCGATCCGGTCCGCGAGGCTCCGGCCCTCCGCGAGGCTCCGGCGCTCTCTGGGGCCCAGCCCTCACCGAGGCCCCGGCTCCCCGGCGGACCCCGGCCCCCCGGCGGACCCCGGCCCTCCGTTGCGCCGCCCTCGCGGAGGGTGGATCAGTGGCCGGAGAGTTCCCCCGTCAGCCTACGGTGGAGGTCGGCGCTGGGGGCGTTGAGCCCGATGATCTCCACGGTCTTGCCGCGCTGGGCGTACTTCGTCTCGATGGCGTCCAGGGCCGCGACGGAGGAGGCGTCCCAGATGTGCGCGGCCGACAGGTCGATGAGCACCAGGTCCGGGTCGTCCTGGTAGTGGAACTGGGTGACCAGGTCGTTGGAGGAGGCGAAGAACAACTCGCCGGTGACCGTGTAGCGGACGCTGTCGCCGTCGGGCGCGAGCTGCGGGACCACTTCGGCGAGGTGCGCGACACGCTTGGCGAAGATGACCATCGCCGTGACCGAGCCGACGACGACGCCGATGGCGAGGTTGTCGGTGGCGACGACGCAGGCGACGGTGATGGCCATGACGGCGATCTCGCCCGTGGGCATCCGCTTGAGGGTCTTCGGCGCGACGGAGTGCCAGTCGAAGGTCGCGAAGGCCACCATCACCATCACCGCGACCAGGGCGGCCATCGGGATGTCGGACACGATCGGGCCGAAGACGATGCACAGCACCATCAGGAACGCGCCCGCGAGGAAGGTCGACAGGCGGGTGCGGGCGCCGGACACCTTCACGTTGATCATGGTCTGGCCGATCATGGCGCAGCCGCCCATGCCGCCGAAGAACCCGGTGACGACGTTGGCGACGCCCTGACCGATCGACTCACGGGTCTTGGAGGAGGGGGTGTCGGTGATCTCGTCGACCAGCTTGGCCGTCATCAGCGACTCCATCAGCCCGACCAGTGCCATCGCGAGCGCGTACGGGGCGATGGTGCTGAGGGTCTCCAGGGTGAACGGCACGTCCGGCAGTCCGGGGACGGGCAACGAGGACGGGAGGTCGCCCTTGTCGCCCACGGTCGGTACCGCGATACCGGCGCCCAGGGTGATCGCGGTGAGGATGACGATGGAGACGAGCGGGGCCGGGACCACGGTGGTGACCTTCGGGAAGAACACCATCAGCAGCAACCCGCCCAGGATCAGCGGATACACCGGCCAGGGCACGTCGCGCATCTCGGGTACCTGGGCCATGAAGATCAGAATGGCGAGGGAGTTGACGAAGCCCACCATCACGCTCCGCGGCACGAACCGCATGAGCTTCGCGACGCCGAGCGCGCCCAGGGCGATCTGGATCACGCCGGCCAGGATGACGGCGGCGACGAGGTGACCGAGCCCGTGGTCGCGGTTGAGGGGCGCGATGACGAGGGCGACGGCACCTGTTGCGGCGGAGATCATCGCGCGGCGTCCGCCGACGACGGAGATGACCACGGCCATCGTGAACGAGGCGAACAAACCGATCGCCGGGTCCACTCCGGCGATGATCGAGAACGAGATGGCCTCCGGGATCAGCGCGAGCGCGACGACGAGACCGGCCAGGACCTCGGTGCGCCACACCTTGGGGTCGCGCAGCCAGTCGGGACGCCGGGCGCGCAGCCACGCACCGGAGGTTTCTGTGGGAACGGGCGAAGTGGGCAAGGAAGCGGAACCTGTCGTACTCGGGCACACCCCGTCCGGCGGACCGGAGGTGCGCGGAAGGCGGGCAGGAGCCGGTCGGCGTCCTGCGCACGGCCCGTGCGGGGCCGGAAGTCTGGGGGTGGGGACGCGAAGGGTGCGATGCCCGGCCGGTACGGGCCGCCGCCGGTCCGTACGCCTGGGAAGGACGGGACCGCCCCGCCGACGCCGGAGACTCTACCCTAACGTTAGGGTAGAGATCGGCGGGACAGGGCGGTCCCGAGGACGAGAAGGGCCAGGACCACGGGCGTGGACAACACGGCGGACAGCAGGGCGAGCGACGTGGACGGCAGGACGGCCGACACGGGCGCGAGTGACGCCGGGACGGCGGCGGTCGACGGGCGTGCGGACGGCGCGCGGGGCGAGAGGGCGGAGGCCGGCGCCCGGCACATGCAGATCGGCGAGGTCGCCGAACGCACCGAGCTGTCCCTGCGGACCATCCGGCACTACGAGGAGAGCGGCCTGGTCGTCCCCTCCGCCCGTTCCCGCGGCGGCTTCCGTCTCTACACGGAGAGCGACGTCGCCCGTCTCATGGTCGTCCGACGGATGAAACCGCTCGGCTTCACCCTGGAGGAGATGCGCGACCTGCTGGACGCCACCGACCTGCTCGACGCCGAGGAGTCGGCCGACCCCTCCCAGCGGCGGGCGCTTCTGGAGCGGGTGGGGGAGTACGAGCGCGCCGCCACCCGGAAGATCGAGGACCTGCGCCTCCAGCTGGCCCGCGCCGAAGACTTCGCCGCCACTCTCCGCGCCCGCACCGGGGGCGGCACGTCCCTCTGACGGAGGGTCAAGCAGCAGCCGCGTCGGCGGACCCGCGAAAATCAGTCACGCTCGAAGTGAGTGAACGCGTGTTCCCGGGCAAGGCTCGGGTGGGTACGCAACCGTGTGCCCGAGGAGGAACCGCGATGCTGTCAGCTCCCGTACGTACGACCGTGCCCGCCCCCGTGTCCGAGCGGTCCGTGGTGGACCCGGCCCGCACCGGTACCGGCACGGCCGCCACCGGGGACGGCACCCTCCCCCGCATATCCGACCCCGCCGCCGTCGCCCCCAAGGACGCCCGCCAGCTCTCCAAGCTCTTCCTCGACAGGCTCAACGCACTCGAAGAGGGCACGCACGAGTACCAGTACGCGCGCAACACCCTCATCGAGATGAACCTCTCCCTCGTGAAGTTCGCCGCCCGCCGCTTCCGCAACCGGGGCAACGGCGAGCTGGAGGACATCATCCAGGTCGGCACGATCGGCCTGATCAAGGCGATCGACCGGTTCGACCTGACCCGCGAGGTCGAGTTCACCTCCTTCGCCATCCCGTACATCACCGGTGAGATCAAGCGCTTCTTCCGCGACACGACCTGGGCCGTGCACGTGCCGCGGCGGCTCCAGGAGCTGCGTACGGAACTGGCGAAGGCCAAGGAGCAGTTGGCCACCGTCCTGGACCGCGACCCCACCGTCGCCGAGCTCGCCGAACTCCTCGAACTCACCGAGGCCGAGGTCAACGACGGCCTGGTCGCCGCGAACGGCTACACGGCCGGCTCCCTCGACCTGCCCGCCGAGACCGGCAACGACAACAGCGCCAAGTCCCCCGTGAGCTACGCCGACTTCTTCGGTGCCTGCGACCCGGGCATGGAACTCTTCGAGGACCTGCACACCCTCGCTCCGCTCCTCGCCTCCCTCTCCGAGCGGGACCGTCACATCCTCTCCATGCGGTTCGGCCAGGAACTCACCCAGGCCGAGATCGGCGAGGTGCTCGGCATCTCCCAGATGCAGGTCTCCCGCCTCCTGACCCGCATCCTGGGCACCCTCCGCACGGGCATGCTGGCCACGCACTGACCCCGGGCGCGCACCACACTGGCGGAAAACCGCCCGTTTGCCTCATCCGTCCCAGGGCACTCGGAGAAGCACAACGACTCCATGAGAACTACACAGACACGAAGGGGACTCCCGCATGCTGGTGCCCGACCCCAAGGTTCTGCGCGCCCTCCTCACGCGGTACGCGGAAACACGCTTCGCCCACGCCCAGAACCCGACCCCGGAGAACCAGCGTGCCCTCGACGACGTCTCGTACACCCTGTGCGTGACGACGTCGACGAACAAGGTCGCAGCGGCGCTCGCGGCAGCGGACTCGCTGCTGGAGCAGACCTGCTGCGCCCGTGCCGCGAACGCCGGGGTGTCGGACGCGTCGGACGTCGTGCACGAGCAGTCCCAGGCGGACCTGGCGGCCTGAGTTCCGTGTGAGGCCGGCCGTGCAGCGGTGACGCGTGCGGTGCGGGTGTGCCGCGTTCACTCCTCGATCGTGATCAGTCCCCGGTGCACCGCCGTCATCACCGCCGCCGTACGGTCGTCGACCTCCAGCTTGCCGAAGATGCGCAGCAGGTGGGTCTTCACCGTGGACTCGCTGATGAACAGGGCGGCACCGATCGCCGGATTGCTCAGGCCGCGGCCGACCAGGCGCAGGACCTCCGCCTCCCGAGCGGACAGGACGTTGCGCCGTGGGGTGCGTATGTGCCGGGTGAGACGGGCGGCGACGGACGGGGCGAGGACCGTCTCGCCCGCGGCGGCGGCCCGGATGGCCCGAAGCAGGTCGGCACGGTCGGCGTGCTTGAGCAGGTAACCCGTGGCCCCGGCCTCCACCGCGGCCAGGATCTGGTCGTCGGTGCCGTAGGTGGTGAGGACGAGCACCCGGCTGTCCGGCTTCTCTGCGGACAGCCGGGCGGTGGCCTGCACCCCGCCGCCCGGCATGCGCAGGTCCATCAGTACGACGGCGGGGCTCAGCCCGTGCGTGAGGGACACCGCCTCGTCGGCGTCGGACGCCTCGCCGACGACCTCGATGCCGGGCTCGTTCGCCAGCATCCCGCGCAGACCCGCCCGGACGACGGGATGGTCGTCGACGACCAGGACCGTGATCATCGGTGCCGGAGCGGGGGTCGGGCGGGAGTGCGTGTTCATCGTGGGACCTCCACTTGCAGGATCGTGCCTGTGCCCGGTGCGCTGCGGAGCTGCCTGCTTCCGCCCACCTGTTCGACGCGCCTGCTCATGGCGGCCAGCCCGTATCCGCCGGGGGAGGCCGTGGCGGAGGGAAGGCCGAGGCCCTTTCCGTCGTCCTCGACGCGTACGGAGACACTCGCTTCCGTATAGCTGAGGGTGACGTGGGCCGCCGTCGCCTGCGCGTGCTTGCGAACGTTGGCCAGCGCTTCCTGGGCCGCCCGCAGGAGGACCACCTCGACGGCCACCGGGAGCGCCTCCGGTGCGCCGTGCAGCGCGAACGACGTATCCAGGCCGGTGCCCTCGGCCGTCCTGGCGGTGAGCCGACGCAACGCCTCGGACAGCGAATCCGTGTCCAGCGCCGCCGGGCGCAGTGCCTCCACCAGCGCACCGGCCTCCGCGAGGCTCTCGCGCGCGGTACGCGCGACGAGGTCCAACTGGCTCCGCGCCCGGTCCACCGTCTCCTCCTGCGAGGCGGGGAGTTCGGTGAGCCGGTCCAAGGTCGAGCCGGTGGCCTGGACCAGCATCACGATACTGCTCAGGCCCTGGGCGACCGCGTCGTGGATCTCCGAGGCGAGCCGCTCGCGTTCGGCCGCCGCCCCGGCCTGCTGGGACGCTTCGGCCAGTTCGCTGCGCGTGGAAGCCAACTCCTCGACGAGTGCGGCCCTTTCACTGCTCTGGTCGATGATCCGGTGCACCCAGGTGCCGCAGAGCACCGCGAACGCGATGATCACCAGGGACGTCGGCCCCTGGTTGGCCAGACTGCGCCCCGTCGCACCGGTACGGAATGCCTCCGCGAACAGCGGCACCAGCGCGAAGACCACCACCGCCGCGGTCGCGAGCAACGTCCGCAACGTCCAGTACGTCTGCGGAAGGATCATGACGAGGGCGATGGAGGCGGCCGGGGCCAACGCGACGGCGACGGTGAACAGGGCGAGCTGGACACCGAGGTAGAGCAGCCCGGAGCGGACGGGCGGCCCGTCGTCGGCGGCCCCGTTGGCCGTGCGCATCAGCCCTCTGCCGTATCCGACGTACCAGAGGGCCGCGCAGCTCAGGGCGAGCGACGCGACGGCCCGGTCCAGCACCGCGACCCGATGTGCCAGCGCTTCCACCTCGTCCAGATAGTGCGTGGTGAGCACGATCGTCGTGCCCTGCGCCGACAGCGCCCGGATCAACTCCCAGAAACGCACGCGTGCTTCAGGATCGAAACCGGTCGTCGGCTCGTCGAGGAACAGCAGGTCGGGGTCGCCGACGATTCCCAGCGCCACGTCCACCCGCCGCCGTTGTCCCCCCGACAGCCGGCCCACCCTCCTGCGGGCGAGTTCCCCGAGCCCGACCTGCTCGATGACTTCCTCGGGGTCGCGGCGGCGGGGATACATGCCCGCGAAGTGTCGGACCACCTCACGTACCGTCAACTCCGTTGCGTCGGAAGCGGTTTGCGTCACGATCCCGATTCTGCTGCGCCAGGCCCTGCCCGCCCGCCCCGGATCCTCGCCCAGGACGGCCACCTCCCCGCCGTCACGCTCCCGGTACCCCTCCAGAATCTCCACGGTGGTCGTCTTGCCCGCCCCGTTGGGCCCGAGCAGCGCGAACACCTCGCCGTACCCGATGTCCAGGTCCAGCCCGTCCACGACGGCGGTTTCGCCGTACCTCTTGGCCAGGCCCCTCACTCGTACTGCCGTCTGCGTCATGGGCGTCTGTGTCATACATCGGATCGTCGTCCGTCAGCGGCGCGAGCAGTAGCGACCCGAGGGCGGAACCGGCTGTCGACCGATCGGTGGACAGTGGCACGCGATCCGGGGGCATGCCGGAAGCCAAGAGCCAGGACACCCCGTCCGGAGGGGACCGGTGAAGGGACCGAGGGACTGAAGGACCGGAAAACCGGATGGGATTCGCGAGCAGGCCCAGCCGGTCAGGAACGGCGCCGCCGCGCGCCGGGGCCGCAGGAGGCAGAACGGCCGCACCGCCGGGTTCGCGGGGAGGCAGAATGCCCGTCACGCTTCCCGTGCGAGTGATCAGCCCGGCTCGATGACCGCCGGCAAGTCCTCACCCTCGGTCGGCGTCTTCGTCGCGGTGACCGCCGTGCCCGCCGCGGGAAACCTCGCGGCCCGCGGAGGGCGACTGCGGGCCGTACCGCGGAGGGGCGGTACGGCCCGGGGTGTTCGTCGGGGGTCAGGCCGCCGGCCGTGGCGTTGCCGGTCGGCGGGCGAGCTGTACCCGGCCGAACAGCAGGGCGTAGCCGTCCGGCAGCTGGGCCAGCACGCGGTCCAGGAGTTCCGGCCCGGCGAGGTCGCCGACGTTCCGCAGGACGGAGCCGGTGTCCCAGCGGGCGGGGCCGGGGCCGCTGCCCGTGCGGGCGGCGAGTTCCTGGACGAACCCGAGACCGGTCAGCTGCCGCGCGGCGGGAATCTGCGCGCTGAACTCCAGCGCCGCCTCCCACGGCAGGACCCCGGCCAGCTCGACGCGTTCGTCGCCGGTCAGCTGACGGCCGAGCCCGGCCAGTACGCTCCGGGTGACGGCCTCGGCGCGCTGGTCGGAGTCGTAGAGCCCGTCGGCCCGTACCCGCTCGACCAGTTCTTCGAAGGTGACGGTGCGCCGCGGCGGCGACGGGTCCAGGTCTCCCCGCCGGTATCCGTCCTGCCCGTACCTCTGCACACGTCCGCGATCCGGTACGGGTCCTGGCCCGTACTTCTGCTCGTCGTCCCGCCTGGACGGCGGCTGCGCGGGCGTCTGACGCACAGCCGCCGCCTGGTGCATGGTCGCCGTCCCGCTCATGCGGTGATCTGGCGGTCCCCGGCGCCGCTGCCGCCGCTGATGGCGATCTTGCGGGGCTTGGCCCTCTCCGAGACCGGCAGGCGCAGCGTCAGTACGCCCGCCTCGTAGGAGGCGTCGATCCGTTCCGTATCGAGGGTGTCACCGAGGATGAGCTGCCGGGTGTGCAGGCCGTTGGCACGTTCGGAGGCGATCATCTCCGCGCCCTCGGGGGCCGCCGAACGGCGTTCCGCCTTCACGGTGAGGACGTTGCGTTCGATGTCCAGGTCGATGGACTCGGGGTCGATGCCCGGCAGGTCGAAGTGGACGACGAACTCCTCGCCCGCCCGGTAGGCGTCCATCGGCATCGCCGCCGGATGTGCCGCCGTCCCCCAGAACTGCTGGGTGAGCCGGTCCAGTTCACGGAAAGCGTCGGTACGCATGAGCATCACAGGTCACTCCTTCTCTCTTCGCACTGGGTGCGATGCCCTTCGCTTTCTTATATAGCGGACCGACCAGAAAGTTGACAAGCCCCCACTGAGGTTTGGTGAGTCGATGCTGTCGACGCCCGTGTGGTGGGGTGGCGCCGCCCAGGCCACGCCGTGGGCAGGACGCTGCCGGGGCTCAGTCCTCCGCCCAGCTCTGCAACGCGTCGCAGCAGTTCTCGCACTCCTCCATCAGCCGGGACGCCTCCACCACCAGCTCCCCGTAGGGATGCGCGGGGTCCGTCAGTGGCAGCCCCCTCGCCACTGCCTCCTCCGCCAGCGCCTGCCGCTGCTGCCGTGCCTCGTCCGCCAGGCGGCACAGTTCCCTCGCCTGCGCGGGCAGCCGGGTCTCGTCCAGGTCGGCCAGTACCGCGGCGCACTTTTCGAGCGCGTCCAGGAAATCCGCGTAGCTCCGCAGGAAGGGGAGGTACTCGTATCCGCTCTCCTCCCCGTGCCACCGGTCGAGGCTGCGGGTGAGGGAGGCCGTCTGGTACAGGGTGCGCACGAGGGCTTCGAGTACGACCGCGTACCCCTGGAAACTGGTGTGCCCGCGGTGGCCGGGCAGGCGGCTGCGGGGGTTGAAGTGGATGCTCTCCTCGGCGGTGCGCAGACTGCTCCTGGCGCCGGAGATCAGCCCGTCGGTCCGGTCGGCCCGTCGCCGCCACTGAGCGGTGCTGTCCTCGTCGGGGGCGCCCTCGCGCAGGACGGGAGCCATGTCGCCGAGCAGGTCGCGCAGGGTGTGCGCGAGGGAACGGATGCCGTACTCGGCGTTGCGGTAGCGCATGGGCGGTACGACGAGGATGTGGACGGCGGTACCGATGGCACAGCCGACCAGCACCAGCAGCACGATCTGCTGGAGCTGTTCCAGTCGCGTGCCGTCGGTGCTGGAGGAGACGTACGTGGAGAACGCGAAGAACGCCGCCGTGGAGACCTGGGTCCCCTGCGAGCCCAGCGGCGCCCACCGTCCGACGGCCAGTGTGATCACCGCGACCAGCGCGAACGTCGCCAGCGTCGGTCCTGCGGACAGACCGAGCACCGCCTGCACGGCCACCCCGACGACGACCGCTCCGACGTACCGCAGCGATTGCACGAGCGAGCGGTAGACGGTCGCCTGCATGGTCAGGACCGCTGAGAACGGCGCGAACGCGGGGGACTTGGCGTGCATCAGGTCGTACGCGACGAACCAGGACAGCGTCGCCGCCAGCGCGCTCTTGGCGATGAGCAGCACGGTGTGCCGTTCGTGTCCGGAGTACGACCAGGCCCGCTGCCACCAGTGTGCGACCCGGGTGGACCAGGACGGCTGATGCCCCGTGGACTCCTCCGCGCTTCCCGGTTTCTTCATGTGCGCCCCCTCGGGTCCGGTGCTGGGGGCCCTCTCCCGGTACCTGCCGACGTCCGGTGCCCGCAAGGTGCGGTACCCGACCGACATGCGTTTATGTACGAAATCACCCGAGGTGCACGTCACCCTGCCGCAATGGCCGTACCGGCCGGCGGGCCGCTCCTGCCTCGGCTCTGCGGGCTCGGCTCCCCCGACGGCGACCGCCGCTCCTGCCCCGCCGCGTGCCCGCTGCTACTTCAGCGAGTGCCCCGCGTGCTTCTCGCCGTCGGGCGACTCGGGTACGAAGCAGGCCGTGACCGCTTTGCCGTGCTGCTGTTCGTGCGTCTCCCAACTGTCGGCGAGTGCGTCCACGAGGGCGATGCCCCGGCCCGAGGTGGCCGCGAGGGAGGGGGGCCGCCGGACGGGCTGGGGTGCGCCGCCGACGTCGTCGTGCACGGTGACGTGCACACAGCGGCTGTCCCAGGTCAGCACGAGCTGGGCATCGCTGTGCGCGTGCAGGTGGGCGTTGGCGATCAGTTCCGACACGGTGAGGACGACGGCGTCCGCGGTGTCCGGGCTGGTCTCGTACCAGGGCAGTTGCGCCAGGTGCTCACGCGTCCACTGTCGGCCCTCCCGTACACCTCCGGACATCGGAAACGTCTTCGCCCATCCCACGGCCCGCATCGACATGTGCCCCACTCCCTTCCTGTCGCTCACGTTCTCGTGCGGTACGAGTACCCGGGAATGCCCTCAGGAACAGGGGGATCGGGACAACGGAGAAAGACAACGGGAAAAGCGGGGGCGTGCCGGAGGGTCACGCGGCCCCCGCGTCCCTCCCGCGTACGACACGCAGCCCTCGCTCCGACGTCCAGTAGGGATGTTCGTTGACCGCCATGGTCAGCTCCCGTATCCGCTCCCACAGCTCCTCGACCTGGTCCACCTGTTCCTCGGTGAAAGCGGCGGCGGACCCGGTGCCCCAGGGGGGCGCGGTGGCGAGCGTGTGGAAGTCGACCTGTGCCTCGTGGAGCTGCTGCTGGAGAGCGAGGAGGTCGTCGGGGAAGGGGGAGGCGTAAGGAGACATACCAGAAGCGTACGTCTGTTCGATTTACGATTTCCAGTCGTACGCCGCGGTCGCGCGGAACCTGCTTCCCCACCGCCTGGCGCGGCCTGCCGCGACGGCACCGCAGGGGCCCCGGTGTACCGGGCCGCGGGCGGGCCTACTCGGGCATGGTCGCGATCTGGATCAGGTTGCCGCAGGTGTCGTCGAGGACGGCGGTGGTGACGGGTCCCATGTCCACGGGTTCCTGGGTGAAGCGGACGCCGAGCTCCCGCAGGCGCTGGAACTCCGCCCGGACGTCGCCGACGGCGAACTGGGCGAGCGGGATGCCGTCCTGAACGAGTGCGTCGCGGTAGGGCCGGACCGCCGGATGCCCGGCGGGCTCCAGGAGGAGCTCGGTGCCGTCCGGCTCGTCGGGCGAGACGACGGTCAGCCACCGGTCCTCGCCGCCCACCGGGACGTCGCGCTTCTTCACGAAACCGAGGATCTCGGTGTAGAAGTGCTCGGCCTTGGCCTGGTCGTCGACGAAGACGCTGGTCAGATGAATTTTCATGGAGGATGAATGCCCCGCCCGTGGTCGGCTCACCCCTTGCGAAGAGGTGAAAGCCGCGCCGGGCGGCTTCTGCCCCGCTGCTCGCGGAGCCGCAGGCGGCGGGCCGTCCGCCCGGCCTCGCGGACGAAGGCGGTCGCGCCCTGCTCGCGCGCCGGAGCGCGGGCCCCCGCCCCTCAGTCGGTGTCCCCCAGCCCCACCAGCAGCGTCCGCAGGATGTCGGCCAGCTGCTCCAGTTCGGCGGGCGGGAGGGGGGCCAGCAGTGACCTCTCGGTGGCCAGGTGGTCCGGCAGGGCCCTCTCGATGAGCTCCAGCCCCTCCCCGGTCAGGGCGACGTGGACCACGCGTCCGTCCGTGGGACTGGGCGTACGGGAGATCAGTCCGCGTTCCTGGAGGCGGTCCAGGCGCTGGGTGACCGCTCCGGAGGTCACCATCGCGGAGCGCATCAGTTCGGCGGGGGTGAGGGGGTGGTCCGGGCCGTTGCGGCGCAGGGTCGCGAGAACGTCGAAGGACGCCCGGTCGAGACCGTGCCCGGCGAAGGTCTTCTTCATCGCCGGGTCCATCAGCGACCTCAGTCGTGCCAGCCGCCCGATGACCGACATCGGCGAAACGTCGAGGTCGGGCCGCTGGTCGGCCCACTGGGCCAGTACGCGGTCCACGTGGTCGGCCGTCGTGTCCGACTCGGCTGCGTCCTTCTTTGTCATGGGGGACAGCCTAGCTGTTCTCTTAGTGGTGAGATATGTTGTCTTAGTGCTAAGGAACCGTTGCGGCCTCGTCCTGCTCACCGCCCTCGCCCCCGCCGTCTGGGGCTCCACCTACCTCGTGACCACCGAACTCCTGCCACCCGACCGCCCGTTGCTCGCCGCGGTGCTGCGCTCCCTCCCCGCCGGGATCCTCCTGCTCCTCCTCACCAGGCGTCTGCCGAAGGGAAGTTGGTGGTGGAAGTCGCTGGTGCTGGGCACGCTCAACATAGGCGTCTTCCTCGCCCTGCTCTTCGTCGCCGCCTACCGGCTCCCCGGCGGGGTCGCCGCCACCGTCGGCGCCGTGCAGCCCCTTCTCGTGGCGGGCCTGTCCGTGCCGCTGCTCGGCCAGCGGCTCGCTCCGCGCACACTGGCGGCGGCCCTGGTCGGGATCGTCGGAGTCGCCCTCCTCGTCCTGCGTGCCGACGCGCGGCTCGACGCGGTCGGCGTCGCCGCGGCCCTTGGAGGCGCGGTCGTCATGGCGACCGGCGTCGTCCTCAGCAAGCGCTGGACCTCCCCGGCGCCGCTGCTCGCGACCACCGGCTGGCAACTCGTGGCGGGCGGCCTGGTGCTGACGCCCGTGGCACTGCTCGTCGAGGGCCCACCGCCGTCCTCGTACACCGGGGAGAACCTGATCGGGTACGGCTACCTGGGCCTGATCGGCGCCGCACTCGCCTATGCCCTGTGGTTCCGCGGCATCAAGGCGCTCACCCCGACCGAGGTCACCTTCCTCGGTCTGCTGAGCCCGCTCGTCGCCACCCTGCTCGGCTGGATCGTCCTCGGCCAGCAGCTCACCGCCCTGCAACTGCTGGGCGCACTGCTCGCCCTCGCCGCGGTCGTCCTGGCCCAGTTGCGCCCGCGGCGCCGACGCGCGGCTCCCGTCCTGGGTGACCCCGGGGCCTGTGCGCACGGCGCGAAGGAGGACGCCCTCGGAGCCGGTTCCCTCCGCGACAGGACGCGGGAGCGCTCGGGCAAGTCCCTGTGAGGAGTCGCGGCCGGGAGGGGCGTCAGCGTTTCCTTGGCGGGTCCGTGAGGTTGATGATCTTCAGGTCGGAGCGACGGACCGTGTACCGGACCTGGGTGTCCGGTGCGCCAGCCCAGATCTGCGTGACGACGACCGTCGACGTGCCGGCTGTCGTGGAGTGGGCGCGCACCTTCCAGTCCTTGGGGACGTTCTGGGCGCGCAGGACGGGATCGGCGTGGTTCTGGGCGGCCCACTCGGTGAGGCGGGCGTCCAGCTCCTTCGTCAGGTGCGCCGTGCGAACGGCCTCGGGGGTGCGGGTGCCGACGCCCAGCACGGCGTGCCGGTAGGCCTTGAAGAAGCGGTTGACCTCGGTGGCGGGCGTGACCGCCTCCCCCTGTGCGCCGAGCGCGGAAGGGGCGGGAGTGGTGAGTGCGAGTGCGGCGGCGACCGGGGCGGCCGTGGCCAGGAGAGTGGCGACGGCTGCGCAGGACAGGATTCGACTACGTGTACGGAAAGTGGTCATGCACCAAGAGAAGCAGACGGAAAGTGTGCGAGTCATCACTCATAGTGATGAATTCGAGGGATTCTTGTGGGCTTGGGCCATGCCCGCCCCCGCCGCGGGCCCGGCCTCCGGCTCGTGCAGTCCCCGTACCAGCAGCCACCCCACCGCCGGGAGCACGATCAGCGGGGCGAGGGCCACTTGGAGGGACGTCGCGTCCGCGGCGGCCCCGATCAGCGGGGTCGCGAGGCCGCCGACGCTCACCGTCAGACCGAGCGTGACGCCGCTCGCGGTGCCGACGCGGTGCGGCAGGTAGTCCTGGCCGAGCGTGACGTGCAACGAGAACGGCACGTACAGTCCCGCCGACGTCAGCGCCACGCACACGTACAGCAGCGGCCCGGGTACGAGGACCACCCCGGCGACGGCGGGCACGGTCAGGGCGTACGCGGAGCGGACCACGGCGACGCGGCCGAAGCGCGTGGCGAGCCACCCGCCGGCGACGGTGCCGAACGCGCCGCCCGCGTAGAGGGTGAACAACGCCGACGTCCCCGCGAGTTCACCCCCACCGGTGCGCTCGCGGGCGTACAGGGCGATGAAGGCGCTCAGCCCGACGAAGACGGCGGACCGGCAGATCACCGCGCCGGACATCCTGCCGAAGGCACGCCAGTCGTCCTTGCCGGAGGGGCGGTGGGGGGCCGTTCCTCCATTCGTCCTGGGGGCACGGAGCATCCGTACCGTCGCCACGCACAGTGCGGCCCCCGCCAGTGCCGGGACCACCAGCAGCGGCGAGGCGCGCAGCCCGCCCGTCGCGACGACGGCGGACACCAGCAGGGGTGCGGTCGCGAAACCGAGGTTGCCACCGAGGGAGTACCAGCCCATCGCGGTGTGACTTCCCCGGCCGGCGAGACGGGCGACGCGCGCGGACTCGGGGTGGTAGGCGGCGACCCCGATCCCGGAGAGGGCGACGGCGGCCAGGGTGAGGGCGTACGCGTCGAACACACCGCTGAGGGCCACACCCACCCCTCCCACCAGGGTGCTCACCGGCAGCAGCCACGGCATCGCCCGCCTGTCGGTCAGTGCGCCGAACAACGGCTGCGCGACGGACGACAGGAGCGACGCGGCGAGGACGACCGCCGAAGCCGCGGCGTAGGTGTAGGCCCGTTCGGCGACGAAGAACGGCACCAGGGCGGCCACCGCGCCCTGGTATACGTCGACGCACGCGTGGCCGAGAGCGAGGAGGGCGAGCGGGGCGCGCGGAGCACGGGCACTGCCGGACCGGCCGCGCGGAGGACGGCGCATCCGCTTGCGGACAAGGAGGTTTGACGACACGTCAGCTTTGTTCGTGAGCACTTTACGATCCTCGGATCAGGCCCGCCCGACGCGCTTCCGATAAATTGCCGGGCGATGCAGAAAAACCGCCAACCCGCCGCAGAGCCCCTCGTGTCGGAACCGGTGGCTCCCTCGCCCCGGCCGGAGGCTCCGGCCCCGCCGTCCTCGTCGCGCCATCCCTCCGGCCCGTCGTCCGTGCGGCCCGCGCCGTCCCCGTCGCCCCCACTCCCCGTGCCGTCCTCACCGTTTCCGACGACCGCTCCGGAAGCCGACCACCTGCCTGCCGCGCCCACCCGTACCCGCCCCCTCGTCTCGGGCGAGCGCGTCCACCCCCACCGGCACGACGACCACCAGATCGTCTACGCGGCGTCCGGCTTCCTGGCGGTGACCACCGACGCCGGCACATGGTTCGCTCCGGGCACACGCGCCCTGTGGGTACCGGCCGGAACGGTCCATTCCCACCGCGCCCACGGCCACCTCGACATGCACACCCTCGGGCTGCCCGTGCACGAGAACCCCCTCGGCCTGAGCGCACCCACCGTCCTGACCGTCGGCCCGCTGCTGCGCGAACTGATCCTGGAGTACACGCGTACCCCCCGCCACGACCGTCCGCCCACCCCGGAGGTGCTGCGCCTGCGCGCCGTCCTCGTGGACCAGCTCCGTGCCTCGCCCCAGCGCCCCGTCCACCTCCCCGCACCCACCGACCCGCGCCTGGTCGCCGTCTGCGACCTCCTGCGCGCCGACCCGGCGTACCCCGGAACCCTCGCCGACCTCGGCGCCCGCACCCACACCGGTCAACGCACCCTCAGCCGCCTCTTCCGCAGCGAACTGGGCATGACCTTCCCCCAGTGGCGCACCCAGCTCCGCCTCTTCCACGCCTTGCGGATGCTGGCCGAGGGGGCCCCGGTCACCGCGGTCGCGCACCGCTGCGGGTGGGCTTCCGCGAGCGCGTTCATCGACGTGTTCCGGCGCGCGTACGGCTACACCCCGGGCGTCCACCACCGCCGCGAGGCCACCGCCGCGAGGCTGCCGGCGCGCGGTCGCGGTCCGCTCCCGCCGGGCCCACGGGGGCCCGTCCGTGGGCCCGATGACGGATGACGGATGACGGATGACGGGACGACGGGATGACGGGATGACGGGAATACGCGAAGACGTGAAGACCTTGTGCGCGGCACAACGGGGCGGGCCCAGCGGGTTCGGTTCCGACCTCGGGTCCGGGCCACGATCGCGGTCCGAGCCGGAGGCACTTCGCCCCACAGCCGATCCGTCCGAGTGGCGACGGGGACCACCCTCCCGGCGTCCAGGAGGAATACGGCCGGCGGGACGCGGAGCTTCGCGGCACCGAGCGGCACCGAGCGGCACCGCCGGCCCGCCCCGTCGTACTTCCAGCGCTCGGGAAGAATCCATCCGTCAGGTGCGCTGTATCGGATATGACTCCTCCTCCAGTAGGTCACCGGATCACCGTCGAGCAGGGCACGACGCACGTACGGGTGGTACGTGACGGCCAACTCCTCGCGGAGAGCCGTCGCCCACTCCTGCTGCGTGAGACCGGGCTCCCCGTCCGCTACTACCTACCGCCCGACGACGTGCACACCGAGCTGCTGACCCCGTCCGACACCACCACCCACTGCCCCTTCAAGGGCGACGCGTCGTACTGGTCGGTGCCCGAAAGGGACGATCTGGTGTGGTCGTACGCGGAACCGCTTCCCCAGGTGGCGGGAATCAAGGGGCACTTCTGCTTCTACGAGACCGAGGTCGTCGCCGACCCGGAGTGACGGAGTGGCTGCGGTGACCGCGTGCGCGATACGCGGCGGAGGGCCTCCTCCCGGTGCATCCTGCGGGAGGTCCTGGCCCGCCGCTGCGGTGGGGGGAGCCTGCGTCGGATGTGGTGCCGCCGGCACCAGGGGTGGCTGTCGGTGTCGGAGGTGGCAGCCGGTGTCGGGAGTGGTTGTCGGTCTCGAATGCGGCAACCGAACGTCGGACGACTGTGGGCGTCGGATGCGGATGCCGCGCTCGCGCTGGTGATCACGGCGTCCGCTCCGGACTGCCGTAGCAGCGGCACGTTCTCCTCCTCATGGACCGCTCCCGGACGCCGGGTCTGACGTGTCCGAGAGGTCTCCTGCATGCCGAGGGGCTGCCGTCCGAGGTGCCTGATGACGCCGCGATGTCTGCGGTCCGAGGTGCGTGCCTGTCGTATGCGGCGTGCTCGATCTGATGTATCGGATCTGGTGCATCAGACCTCGTACATTCCGGTGGGGAGCCGACGGCGTCCGTACCCGTACGTCCGTACCCGGAGGGGAAGGGTGGCTAACGGAACTCGACCCGGTGGAAAGCTGCCTGTTCGGTCCTTTTGCGGACCTGCTTTCGGTCCTGGTGACTCGGGTGGCGCATCACCGGTCGGCCGAACGTCCGGATCGTCCCTACCGTGGCTGAATGACCGTCACCTCAGCGTCACGCGGCACAACCTGCCGGATCGTCATCACCGCGTCCGTCCTGCTTCTCGCGCTGCCCGTGCCCCCTGCGGCAGCGGGGCCCACTGAAGATTCCACGCGCGCCGGCGAGGCCCCGGCCAACCGCACCGTTTCCGCCCTGGCCTGGATCGTCGCGGACGCCGGTACCGGCGAGGTGCTCGCCGCGCACAACCCGCACCGAAGGCTGCCCCCCGCCAGTACGCTCAAGGCGTTGTTCGCCGTCACCGCCCTGCCCCGTGTTCCCGGCGACAGTCTGCGCAAGGTCAGCAAGAAGGACCTGGCGGGGGTGGGGGAGGGCAGCAGCGTGGTGGGGGTGACGGCCGGGCGGACGTACCGGGCGGCCGATCTGTGGCGGGGCACCTTCCTGCGCTCCGGCAACGATGCCGTGCACGTGCTGGCGGCCATGAACGGCGGCTGGAAGTCGACCGTCGGCCAGATGCAGGCCAAGGCCCGTGCGCTCGGCGCCCGCAATACCAAGGTCGTCACCGCCGATGGCTACGACGCCAAGGGCCAGTACTCCTCCGCCTACGATCTGGCGCTCATCGTCCGGGCCGGGCTGAGGAACGAACAGTTCGCCAAGTACGCGGCGACCGCGTACGCCCGTTTCCCCAGCGCCACCCGCGCCGACGGCACAGCCACCGCCGCGTATCCGATCCAGAACACCAACCGGCTGCTCACCGGCGCCAACGGGATCGGCCGGTACCCCGGCATCATCGGTGTCAAGAACGGATACACCAGCAAGGCCGGCAACACCCTCCTCGCGGCGGCCCGCCGGGGCGACCGCACGCTGGTCGTCGCCGTCCTGAACCCCCAGCGCGGCAACGGACTCACTGTCTACCGCGAGGCCCGTGCCCTCCTCGACTGGGGCTTCAAGGCCGCCGGCCGGGTGAAACCGCTCGGCTCCCTCAACCAGCCGGGGGCGAACCCGTAGGATCTCCTCCCCCGGCGCCCGAACGGCGAGCGGCGAGCTGCGGCGACCTCCTGCGCAGTGACTTCTACGCAGTGAGCGGACGCAGCGAAGTGCGGATGCGGCGGGGCGGGGGCGCCGAAAAGTGGATGCGTGCGGCCAGTGGGCGCAGTACGGTCCGGTGAATGGACTCCTCCCAGGAACCGCACGCGGAACCGGACACAGGGCCGTCGGCATCAGGACCCTCGACCACGGAGCGGGACACAGGGCCGTCGGCATCAGAACTCCCGACCGCGGAGCAGGACGGAGGGCAGCGGCACGGCGTCGTCACGGACGCGCCGGAGGACGGCTACTTCGGCGCATCGGTCGCGGAGAACTATGACGATCCCGCGTCCGACGTGTTCGCCCCGGCGGCGGTCGAGCCCGCCGCCGACCTGCTCGCCGGTCTCGCCGCCGGTGGCCCGGCGCTCGAATTCGGCATCGGCACCGGGCGCATCGCCCTCCCGCTCGCCCGCCGCGGCGTTCCCGTCCACGGCATCGACCTGTCCCGCGCCATGGTGGAGAAGCTGCGGGCCAAGCCGGGCGGTGACGCGATCGACGTGACGATCGGCGACTTCGCGAGCACCGAGGTGCCGGGGCGGGGCGGGTTCGCCGTCGCGTACCTCGTCTTCAACACGATCATGAACCTGACGACGCAGGCCGAGCAGGTCGCCTGCTTCCGCAACGCCGCCGCCCATCTCGCTCCCGGCGGCACCTTCGTCATCGAGGTCGGAGTGCCGGAGCTGCGCCTGCTCCCGCCGGGGCAGACCGCCGTGCCCTTCCGGGTCACCGCCAACCGTTGGGCGTTCGACCACTACGACGTCGCCACCCAGGCGATGAGTTCGAACTACGTCGAGGTCGTCGACGGCCGTGGCTCGTACCGCTCGATCCCCTTCCGGTACGTCTGGCCCGCCGAACTGGACCTGATGGCCCAGCTCGCCGGGATGCGGTTGCGCGACCGCTGGGAGGGCTGGGGGCGCGAGCCGTTCACGAACGAGAGCGGCCAGCATGTGTCGGTGTGGGAGAAGGTGGCGCCGACGGCCTCGGCAGAGCAATCAGATGGGGCGAACCGGGCAAATCGGTCCGAGTAACTGATCCCGAGAGCCCCTGAGTTGCGGGTCCGGGAGGCCCGTGCCGGGGGCCCGTCCCTTGCGTCCCTGTTTCGGTCCTTCCACAACGACGCAGGTCACAGCGGGTCTGAGTGGTGTGGAGGGACTGAGAGGGACTGGGATCCCCAATGGAGCTGCTCGTCCGCACCCGGGATCGCCTAGGGCACCGTCTTCGGCGCGGCGCGAGCGCCCCCGGCGGCCCTCCGCAACTGCTCGAAGGCGGTGGGCCGCGGGCGGTGCGGCAGGAAGTCCCTGATCTGCCGTGCACAGTCGAGCGGGCCATGGGCGCCGGTGTCGACCTCGATGTCGTAGCGGCCGTGGGCATGGACGCGGGTCATCTGGCGGGCGGCCAGACCGGGCGGACGGTCACCGCGCTGCTGCTCGCGCCGTTCCAGTTCGGGCAAGGGGCAGTGCACACCGACCAGTACGACGTCCTGCGGGACGAACAGGTCGACACAGTCGGACAAGCGCCACTGTTCGCTCAGGACGTGGTCCACCACGACGTTGTTGCCGCCGGCGGCCATCCCTGCGACAGCCCGATGGAAGCCCTTCCAGGTGCTTAGGAGCACGCGCCGGAGCTGGTCGGGGGAGAGGTCCGGCGGAGTGGACCGCATGGCGTGGAAGGCGTCCACCGCCATGGAGAAGTAGGTGTCGCCCAGGATCGGGAGGAGTTCCCCGGCGATGCTCGACTTTCCGGAACTCGACGTGCCGTTCAGGAAAACGATCAATCCGCCGGGTGTCCGCGCCGTGCCGCGCGACTCGGCAGCGGGCGTGAACGGATGGGGACCTGAAGCCCTCGACATGTCTTCCTCCGCATGCCTTCCTCCGCGTCGTGCCTCGCGACGGATTCCTGTGCTGCCGGTATTCGATCATGCCTGTCGTGCTGACGGGCGCTCGGGCCGGGAATTGTCAGACCCATGGTGCACGATCAGTGCATCGGGTCCTTCCAGTGGCCGGGGTGGAAGAACGAGGAGTGAGGGGACCGTTGTGTCGACGATCGTGAACCAGCAGGTGGAGGAGCGCGTGTTCCTGCGCGCGCTGTACGGGTCGGACTACTACCCGGACCGTGTCCTCGACAAGGGGAGGGCGATCCTGCGGGAACTGTGTGCGCGGATCGAGGCGGAGAAGCCCGCCGACCTCGCGGCTCTCTACGCGCTCACGGAGGTGGCGACGGAGCAGTTCAACGATCTGGAAGCCGAGTTCGAGGCGGAGGGCAGCCAGATCGAAACGGTCGCCCGGGAGGAGATAGCCGAGGACTTCTGGTTCGTGGCCTGCGCGTACGGCTTCGCGGACGCGGACGTGGAGAAACTGATCGCGGCACGGGAGTGGTGAGCGCAGGGAGGGGGGAACGCGCGGGAGGGGGGACGGATGGGAGGGGGGAACGGATGGGAGGGGGAGCGCACGGGAAGGTGAGCGCAGGGGAGTGGCCGAGTGCGCGGGGAACGGTGAGCGCACGGGGAACGAGCGGGCGGGGGACCGTCGGACCCCTCGCCTCGATCCGCCTCAGGTAGGAAGTCGTAGGGCGCAGGCTACGACCCCTCGGAGCGAGAGGGGAGTTCGTTGCCCAGGCGGGCCAGCGGAGACAGCGTCATGAACAGCGGCGAAAGGGCCAGGGATGCGGCCGTCACCAGCAGGCTCGTCCGCAGCCCCCACTGCCCGGCCAGCCATCCGCCGAGCAGCGAACCGAGCGGAGTCAGGCCCATCCCGACGAAGTTGACCGTCGCCACAACCCGGCCCTGCAGCCGTACGGGCGTCAACGCCTGCCGTACGGACATCATGGCGACGTTCACCAGTTGACCGAGTGCGCCGAACAGGAAGTTGAGCCCGGCCAGCGCGAGGACAGTGCCGACACCGCTCCCGTGCAGGGCAGGCACGCACAGCATCATTCCGTCGCCCAGTACCGCCGCGCCCACCAGTACCCGGCCGTAGCCGTACCGCCCCGGCAACCGTGCGGCCAGCAGCGAACCCACCACCGCGCCCGGCCCCAGCGCACCGAGCACCAGTCCCACGGCCCCCGGGGAGAGTCCGAGTTCGCGCGGCAGGAAGACCAGGTAGACGGTCATCAGCGCCGCGAAGGAGAACTGGAAGAGTGCCGTTGCCAGGGCGACGGCCCGCAGTGACGCCTCACCAACGACGTGCCGCACCCCGTCGCGAATCCGCCGCAGCACGGGAACGGGTGCGAGCGGCCGACCCCGCCTGTCACGTGGCCCACCCGGCTCGTCACGTGCCCCATCCGGCTCGTCACGTGGCCCACCCCGCCCGTCACGCGGCCGACCCCGCTCGTCACGTTGCCCACCCTGCTCGTCACCCGGTCGGCCACCCTTGATCGATCGCAGGGCTAGCAACGACAGCACGAAGAACGCCGCGTTCACGAGCGCGGCGACCGGCACGGAGAGAACCGAAAGCAGCCCTCCGCCGAGTGCCGGACCGCCGAACTGCGCAACGGACCTACTGCCCTCCAACGCACTGTTGGCCTCAGTGAGTTGATCTCGTCGTACCAGTTGAACGAGAGAGGACTGGTACGCCACGTCGAAGAAGACGGTGAGCGTGCCCATGAGGAACGCGACGACGAACAGTGTCTCCATCCCGAGCACGCCGAACCAGTACGCGCCGCCAACCGACACCAGGGCGAGGGCGCGCCCGGCGTCCGCCGACACCATGACGTCGCGGGGGCGCAGCCGGTCCACCCACGCACCGGCGAAGAGGGAGAGCAGCAGGACCGGGGCCTGCTCCACGGCACGCAGCGCCCCCAAGTGGTCGGCATCGGCGTCGAGTGCCAGAACGGCGAGGAGCGGAAGAAGCAACAGGCCCGCATGGGAACCGAATTGGGAGAAGCTCTGGCCCCACCACAGCCGACGGAAAGACGCGGAGCGGAACGGGGAGGAAGGAGCGGATGACACGGGGGACCCCTTGTACGGCAGAACGAGGCATGGAAGAGCTCGCTGTGCCGCAGACCGGCTCACCGGTCGGGGGAGCGGAAGTCCAAGGACCGGTGTACCGGCGAAACAGGGGCAGCACGCGATGACGGGTCGGTGACGACCTACGACGTCAGCGCGTGCTCAAAAACCGGGCATCTCGCACTCCTCGACCGGGTCCTCTCGCAGTCCTCACCCGGGCATTCGCAATCCTTGACAACTGCCGGGCGGGGCAGCGCACATACAAGCAGAGGGGGCGCCCCGGAAGCCAGTGGGTTTTCCGCGGACGCATCCCCCACCGCTTCGGCAGGGCGCCAGGGCAACAGTGCTCCCGAGCAAGGCGTATCGAGAGCATGCGGGACCATACATCCTGTTTCCGGCCCCGTGGCTTTCGTGGAAGGCTGCCGACCGGGCGGGTATCGGGTGGAGCGGGGGAGGTTCGATGGTGGAGTTCGGCGCGTCGGACAGCGAACCGATGCTGTCGGCTGCGCGGCGGGAGGTGCAGGAGCTCGGAGGCCGGCCCGGGAAGGGGTCGTACGGACGGGAGCGCGACGCGGGTGCCGCGTCGGCGGCGTCAGAAGCCGCGTCGGCTCCGCGTACTCCGGGTTCCGGCCCTGCCCTCGGCAAGTGAATCAAGGTGGCGTCCCGCTCCCGCTCCCGAGGGGGTTGCCTGCCGCGCCCGCGCAGTACGCGGATAGCCTCCTCGGCAGCACGGCGCACCCGTGCCGTACGCCGATAGCCTCCTCGGCAGCACGACACCACGCATCGCTCGACGACCGGGGTACCGCATGGCCACCGAAGACACCAGCACCCGCGACCACCGCCCCGGGGCCCCGGGCGGCCTCGTGCCGGCCCGGCAGGCCCGCGAAGAACCCCGGGTCGCGCGATGAGCGCGGGCGCCGGCCAGTTGCGGAGGCGGCTCGGGGTCGGTGACGCCGTCGTGATCGGCCTCGGCGCGATGCTCGGGGCCGGGATCTTCGTCGCTCTCGCCCCGGCCGCGGGCGCCGCGGGGTCGGGCCTGCTGGTCGCACTCGGCGTGGCCGCCGTCGTCGCGTACTGCAACGCCACGTCCTCGGCGCGGCTGGCCGCCCGCTATCCGGCCTCCGGGGGAACGTACGTCTACGGACGGGAGCGACTCGGCGAATTCTGGGGGTACTTGGCGGGGTGGGGATTCGTCGTCGGCAAGACCGCGTCGTGCGCGGCGATGGCGCTGACGGTCGGCTCGTACGTGTGGCCGGGGCAGGCGCACGCGGTCGCGGTGGCCGCCGTGGTGGCGCTGACCGCGGTGAACTGCGCGGGGATCCAGAAGTCCGCCTGGCTGACGCGGACGATCGTGGTTCTCGTGCTGGCGGTGCTGGCCGCCGTCGTGGTCGCCTGTTTCGGTGCGGGAGTCGTGGCGGCGGACCGGCTGGAGTGGCGTGCGGACACCGGCTGGTACGGGGTGGCGCAGGCGGCCGGCCTGCTGTTCTTCGCGTTCGCCGGGTATGCCCGTATCGCCACCCTCGGCGAGGAGGTACGCGACCCCGCACGGACCATCCCGCGCGCGGTCCCGCTCGCCCTCGGTATCACCCTGGTCGTGTACGCGGCCGTGGCGGTCGCCGTCCTCGGGGTGCTCGGCGCGGAGCAACTCGCGGGTACCCAAGCCCCGTTGGCCGAGGCCGCTCGGGCGGCGGGGGTCGAGTGGCTGGCGCCGGTCGTACGGGTGGGGGCGGCCGTCGCTGCGCTCGGGTCGCTGCTCGCGCTGATCCTCGGGGTCTCCCGTACCACCCTGGCGATGGCCCGCGACCGGCACCTGCCGCACGCCCTGGCCGCCGTACACCCCCGGTACCAGGTGCCGCAGCGGGCCGAGCTGGCGGTCGGCGCGGTCGTCGCCGTGCTCGCGGCGACCCTGGACGTGCGCGGGGCGATCGGCTTCTCCTCGTTCGGAGTGCTCGCCTACTACGCCGTCGCCAACGCGGCGGCCCTCACCCTCACCCGCGACGAGGGCAGGCCGCCGCGCGCGGTCCCGCTGCTCGGGCTGGCGGGCTGCCTGCTGCTCGCCGCCACGCTGCCCGCCGCGTCGGTCGGCTGGGGGGCCGGGGTGCTGGCGCTGGGCGCGGCCGTGTACGGGGTGCGGCGGGCGAGGCGCTGAGGAGACCGCGGCACCGGCTCCGGTCGCGCCCGGCCGTCCCGGTCGCCGTCACGCCGCTCGCCCGCCGTGCCGGGAGTGGCGCCGGCGCGGTGCGATCCCGCTGCTGCCCCCGCCCCTGCCGACGTGGCGTCAGCGCGGTGCGATCGGGCCCCCGCCGACGTGGCGTCAGCGCGGTGCGGTCCCACCCTCGCCGAAAGCGCGGTGCGATCGCGTCGCCGCCGACGCGGTGCCAACGCGGTGCGCTTCCGCCTCCGCCGAGACAGGCACGCGCCACGTACTACGGCGGTTCGGCGCGCGGCGGGCAGGCACCCGTGGTCGGTCTGTCGTACGACCGTAGGGCCACCCTCGCCGTACCGCTGTAGGAGCGGATCACCGACAGGAACGTGACCACCGCGAAGCCGGCCGCCCGGCCCGTGGTCTCGGTGAGCGAGGTGACGAGGTCGAGGCCGCGCGGCGGGAGGCGGCCCTCGGGGTCGTGGAGCACGGTGATGCGGTCGCCGGGCCCGACCTGGGCGGTGCAGCCGCGCCAGATGGGACGGGCGAGCGGAATGCCGTCGGGGCCGGACACGGTGCAGTAACGGCGTGGGGTGCCGAGGCCGGGGGTGACGGAGGTGACCAGGGCGCTCCGTTGCTCGCCCTGTCCGGCGAGGGCCAGGTCGACGGCGGTGTTCGGGGCGAACGGGGCGAGTGCGAGCCCGAACGTGGCGACGATCGCCACGCTCGCCCAGCGGGCCCGGACGACGAGGAGATAGAGGACGGTCGCGGCGACGCACACCGTGCCCACGGCCCCACTGTGCAGTGCCGTGAGGCCGGTCAGGGGAGCCGCCGCGCCCGCGCCGAGCACGGCGGCGGTGGACAGCAGCGCCACGGCGAACGCCTCGCGGCACAGCCAGCGCGGCAGCCGTCCGTGCCCGGCGGCGGGGCCCCAGAGCAGTCGGCGCAGCCCGGCACGCACGGTGGCCACGACGGCCCGGACGAGGGTGGAGGCGGGCCCCGTGACGGCCGAGCGCGGCCCGTCGGCACGGCCTGGGCGGGCGGTGGGGCGGGGGCGGCCGGCCGGGAGTGTGCGTCGGGTTCCGGCGCCGGGCCGGGGCCCGTCGGCACCTCGTGGGGCGAGTCCTCCCCGCACAGCGGGGAGGGTGGCAGAGCGCGCACCGAAGGCGCGGCGGGCGCGGCCGTTACGGGCGGTCCGGCGCGTACGACCGGCAGGGCGACGACCGTACGCCCGGCCCGCGCGCCACCGGGACGCGGTCATCCGGACACCTCACCGGCCGGTGCGGGCGGGTGCAGGACCTGGCCCCGCCCTCCGGCGACCGTCGGACACGGCAGAGCCGTCTCGTTGGCGTCCACGGTGGTCGGCTCCTGGCGGTGGGGAGGACGGGCGAAGCGGTGCCGACCGGGCCTCCCGGCGTTCCAGGGACCATGGACCGGCGCACCCCGCACGGCATCCTTGCACAGGGCCACGCCTGTGTCAGGCGTCATCGGCGCGGGGAACAGTGGCTGTCCCACGACGAGTCGGCGGGCGGCGACGGGCTCCCCGCGCGCTGCCCTGCCCGCTCGTCCGAGCCCGCCGGGTCCCCGGTACGCAGAAGCGCGGCGAACCCTCCGCAGCGCCCGCCCCCGGTCACCCTGATCCGCAGCGTCCCGCCTCCCGGGTGCGGTGCCCCGGCCCGCAGCGTCCCGCCCCCCGGGTGCGGTGCCCCGGCCCGCAGCGTCCCGCCCTCCGGGTGCGGTCCCGGCCCGCAGCGCCCCGCCCCTCCCGCTGCCCCGGCCCGCAGCGTCGCGCCCTCCGGTGCCACCGGTCCGCAGCGCTCCCGCCTTCAACACCGTCGTCCCTCAGCGCCTGACCTCAGCGCGCCGTGCGCCGCCGCAGCAGCATCATCGCCGCGTCGTCGTGCGGGGCCTTGCTGTCGGTGTACGTGCCCAGGTCGGCCCGCAGCGCGGCCAGTGCGTCGTCCGGGTCGCCGTGACCGAGCAGATGGGCACGTTCGCGCAGTGGGTAGAAGGCGCCGTCGGGGCCGCGTGCCTCGCTCACCCCGTCGGTGTAGATGAGCAGTTGGTCGCCGAGCGCGAAGTCGGCGTCGTAGGGGCAGGGCAGATCGGCGCCCTGGAGACCGAGTCCGAGCGGCGGCGCGTGCTCGGGCGGCTCCAGGAAGTCGGCGGTACCGTTCAGGCGCAACCGCAGGGGGGCCGGGTGCCCGAAGTTGAGGAGCGTGGCAGTGCCGTCGTCCCGGACTTCGACGAGAAGCGCCGTGACGAACCTCTCCCCGTTCAGCGACCGGTCCACGGAACGGGCGAGCCGAGCCCCGACCCCCGTCAGCTCCTCCTCGTCCTGCGCGGCCTCCCGGAACGCCCCCACGACGTCGGCCGCCGTCTCCACGGCCTCAAGTCCCTTGCCCTGGACGTCCCCGACTATCAGCCGTACCGCACCCGGCACCGCCGTCACCTCGTACAGGTCGCCGCCGATCCTGGCCTCGGCGACGGCCGAGGTGTACGAGACGGCTATCCGCACCGGACCCGCGGTCCGCGGCACCGGCCGCAGCAGCACCCGCTGGGCGACCTCGGCGATCGACCGCACCCCTGCCAACTCCCGTTCGTGCCGCCGCCGCAGCACCACCGCGGTCAGCCCGGCCGCCGTCACCCCGGCCACCGAGAGCAGCGCGGTGTAACCGCGCCGGCCGGGGAAGAGGTCGTTGTACGAGCCGAGCCCGAGGCACAGGACGAGCGCGAGCACCCCGATCAGGGCGGTGCGCCGCAGCCCGCCGGTGAGTCCGGCGAAGGCGGGGCCGAGCGCCACCAGGGGCAGCAGGCCGACGGCGGGTCCCGCCGCCACGTCGGCGACGGCGATCAGGGCCATCACGGCGTACGGCAGCCAGGTCAGCGCACGCGTAGTGGCACCACGGGGTCCGCCGTCCTCGGCTGTGCTCACTTGCGGCCTCCGTGTCGTTCCCGGGTGCGCTGCGTGCAACCGGCTTCCCTGCTCCAGTCCTTCGCCCCGAGCCTATGCAAACGTTGCTGTGCTCAAGCAACGGGGTGGGCGCCCGTTACCGAATCGAATCGGCCTCCCGCGCGGATCCCGAGCGGACGCCGTCAACGTTCCGGTGTGCCGGAAGGAGCGGAGGCGAGCGGGCCGTCAGCGGCGAAGGCCAGCGCGGCGAAGCGTTCGCCGATACGACGGTGGGCGGCGGCGTCGGGGTGGAGCTGGTCGGGGAGCGGGAGTTCGGCGAAGTCCTTCTCGCCGTAGAGTTCGCGGCCGTCGAGGTGGTGGAGGTACGGATCCTCGGCGGCGCGCTCGGCGACGATGCGGGAGAGCTCACGGCGGATGACGGTGAGGGTGAGACGAGTGGGATCCGAGGGATCGCCCGTCGCCCGGAACGACACCTTTCCCTCGGCGGCTTCGCTGAAGTCGGGGGCGGCCGGGCCCGGCGTGTCCTCATGGATGGGGCACAGGAGCGGCGAGATGACCAGCAGCGGCGCGGTGGGGTGCCCGTCCCGGATGGTGTCGAGGAATCCGTGTACGGCCGGCCCGAATCCGCGCAGCCGCATCAGGTCCAGATTGACCAGGTTGATGCCGATCTTCACGCTGATCAGGTCGGCGGGGGTGTCCCGCATCGCGCGGGCCGTCAAGGGATCCAGCAGGGCGCTGCCGCCGAAGCCCAGGTTGACCAGCTCCGCCCCGCCGAGGGAGGCGGCCAGCGCGGGCCAGGTGGTGGTGGGGCTCTCGGCGTCGGAACCGTGGCTGATCGAACTGCCGTGGTGCAGCCACACCGGACGCCCGTGGTCCGCCGCCGGCTCGACGGGCGCGTCCGTCCGCAGTGCGACCAGCTCGGTCACCTCACGGAACGTCAGCCAGATCTCGACGTCCTTCATCCGGTCGGGCAGCCCGTCGAACCGCACCGTGCCCACCGGTCCCGGCCGGGTCTCCGCGGCCCCGGACCTCATGTCGACGACGAGCGTGCGGCCGCCGGGCGCGGTGGCGCGTCCCGCCGGGCGGCCGTCGACGACCAGGTCGTAGACACCGTCGGGGCGCGGCGGGGCGCCCTCGTAGACGAGCCTGGTGCGCAGGACGTCCAGCTCGATGACGGTCGCCCGGGTACGGAACACCAGCCGTACCCCCGAGGGCTGCGCTTCCGACATCGCCAGCTGTCCGTCCGGGATCTGCTTCCGGGCACGGGCGGGCAGCCGGTGCGGCAGGACGCCGTGTTCGGTGCGCTCCAGATCGAGTGCGCCGCGTACGAGGTCGGCGGTGAGGGGGGTGGTGAGGAGGCCGGGGGTGGGGGAGTTGTCGTGGTCGTCGAGGGGGGAGTTCATGATCCCCAGGTTGCCAAAGGGGCGCGTACGGCGCATCGCAGTTGTTGCGTCGTCGTATGCCGTGTCTCATGCATCATGTAGAGCGAAAGAGCTGCCGCGTATCGCGTATCGTGCTTCGTATATCACGTATCCGATATCGTGTATTGAGTCTCATGTACGACGTCTCGTGTGCGGCTTGATGCACCGGGCCACGTATCCCGCCTCTCGCACCCCACGTGCTGAAGGCGTCGTATCCCGCGTCGTATCTCACCCGGGCGCGCGCAACCCTCCCGGTACCTGAGTGCGAGCGGCACAGGTTCCTGACGTCCCGCAAGATCTCCACCCGCTCGGGAATGTCGGCATCGACGGGCGTTGTTGATCAGTCATGGCTGTCATCCACCGCACCACCATGTCCCCCACCAAAGTCGAACTCCTCGCCGGCTGGCTCCCGGGCAAGTCCTGGTATGTCGCAGGCTCCGGCGCTCCGCAGCTGACCAGGACCGGCGGGTTCCGGCTCGACGACCCGCAGGGCGAGGTCGGCATGGAGTTCATGGTGGTCACCGACACCTCGGGCGGACGCCCGGTGTCGTACCACCTCCCGCTCACCTACCGCGGCGCCCCGCTGGAGGCTGCCGAGCAAGGGCTCATCGGTACGAGCGAGCACGGGGTGCTGGGTACGCGATGGGTGTACGACGGGGCGCACGACCCGGTTCTCGTCGCCCAGTTGCTCGCCCTTTTCCAGGGCAGTGCCGTCCCCCAGGCCCAGAACGAGAGCGACACGCCGGACCCGACCGTCGTCCCGCACCTCACCGGTTCCGCTCTCCCCGACGGCGGGCTCGCCGCACCGCTGACGGTGAGGGACGGAGCGGACGGTACCGACGTCACGGTCGGAACGTCTCAGGCCGCCGCTCTGCGCGTGGTGCGCGCCCTGGTCCCGGACGAGGAGGGATCCGGCCCCCGCCCGGCCGGAACCCTGGGCCACCTCACCGCGCCCTGGCATCCGCAGGACGGCACGGAGTACCGGGGCACGTTCGCCGTGATCACCGCCGCCCCCTCGCACTGAAGTCGGCACCCACACCCACACCCACACCTGCTGTCGCAAGCGGAGTTGTCAGCAGGGCGGTCGGAATCCGCCGTGCCTGCGTGCCCTCGGGCCGCCCGCCGTCACGATGGCGGCGACCGAGGGCGGCAGCTCGGTGCCGTCCTCGCGCAGGGGCACCGGCGGATCGGTGACCTTTCCGGCGTTGGCCGTCCCGCCCCGCAGGTGCACGTTCTTCGGCCTGACCCGGTCCAGCGGTGAAGGCGTCAACTCCCGCCGCTCGCGCACGAAGGCGATGAAGCTCTCGAAGTCCCGCTCGTGCCGGTAGGGCTCGCGGTACGCACTGAGCGCCGGGTAGCCGTCCATCCCGAGCAGGGTGTACGAGGAGGTGGCGAGCCGGTAGTCCCGGTCGAGCCGCAGGGGTACGCCGTCGATCAGCACGTCTGCCGGAGCCACCCGGTCGCCGACCGGGCCCGTCGCGTCGAAGGAGTAGCGGACGTTGCCGGACACCGCGAGCGGCGCGAACCGCAGCTCGCCTTCGGGGCCGGTGGACCACTGCTGTTCGAGGGCGTCGTGGAGCTGTTGCCCCGACACCCTCACGCCGACGATCGGACTGCCGTAACCGATGGCCCGCCACGCCTTCCCGAAGGTCACCGATCCGTCCGCCGCCGGCAGCAGGTCGCCCCGTACGAAGGACTGGCCGACCGTCGGCGCCAGGGGGACGAGCGCGAGCTGAGCGGGGACGTGGCGGTGGATGTTGGAGTCGTCCCACGCGGGGACGGCTCTGCGCGCAGCCCACAGCGTCCAGTCGGCCGCGAGGTCACCCATCGTGCTCTGGCCTGCGGTGTTACGGGTCCGGGTGAAGGGTCCGCGCTGCTTCCCGAGCGGGCTGCGCTCGCGTTCGGCGGCCCTCGCGGCCCAGTGGTCGGCGATGTCCTTGAGGTCCGGGTGGGGGGTGACGTCACGGGTGTTGGGGTGGCTGGTGGAGACGGTCAGCTCGCGCACCACCCTGCCCGTGCCGGGGTCCAGGCGCAGGTTGATCTCGTTGATGACCTGCCCGTGGAAGCCCGCTTCCACGAAGGGGCGGGGGTTGCCGTGCGGGTCGGGGACCATCATGTTGAACCGGGTGTGCCAGTGCCCGCAGACGATGGCGTCGATGTCGGGCGAGACTTTCAGAGCCAGCTCGTAGGCGGGCCCGGACGGGTTGCTGCCGCTGTTGAAGTCGCCGCCCGCGACCGCGCCGTCGTGCATCGACAGCACGATCGCGTGCACACCGCGCCGCTTGAGTTCCTTCGCGTACCGGTCGGCGGTCGCCACGTCGTCGAGGGTCTTGAGCCCGGGGTGGAAGGAGTTCGGGAACAACTCGCTGCCGACCGCGGTGAGATGGATGAACCCGATCGGCAGGCGTCGGCCGCCGGGACCCCGTACCCATTCGACGTGGTACGGCGGGAGGACGGTGCGACCGCCCCGCGCCCGCACCACGTTGGCGGAGTAGTACGGGAAGTCCGCGCCGCGGAAGCGCCGTCCGGTGGAGTCGCGGAAGCCGGTGTCGCGGCCCACCACCGGGTAGGCGTGGCCGCGTTCCATGTGCTGGATCAGGTTGGCGGGGGACTTGTCGAACTCGTGGTTGCCCGCCGTCGCGAAGTCCAGCCCGAGCTTGTTGAGCGCCTCGATCGTCGGCTCGTCGGAGAACGCGGCGGCGTCGAACTCCCAGCCGGAGAAGAGATCGCCGGGCGCGAAGAACAGCGAGTTGCGCCGCCCGTCGCGCAGCCGCTCCAGGTGCGTGCCCATGGCGGCGACCCCGCCCACGGTGTACTTCTTCCCGCCGTTGCCGTGGACGACGGAGTCGCTGCCCGTTGGCCCCTGCAAGTACCCGTGCAGATCGGTGATGTTGAGGAGCTGCACGTCGACGTACTCGTCGGCGGTGGCGGCGTCACGAGCGGAGTCGGAGGCGTAGGCGGGGACGCCGAGGGCGGTGGTGGTGGCCAGGGCGCCCACGGCGGTGAGGAAGGTCCGGCGGCCGGTCGCGTGGTTGCGGATACTGCGCGGCGTGGTGCTGCGAGTCGTCGTCACGCCCCGATGGTGCGAACAGGGAAGTGAAGCACCCGGGAATCACAAACGTCATGCGTATGGCAGCGTCACGGCAGCCCCGTGAACCGCTTGGCCGTCAACCCTCACGGCCTGTCGGGGAGTTGAGCTCTGATCATGGCGAGAAGTGCGCTGTGGGTCGGCGCGTCGGCCGCGACCACCAGCCCCCCGGCACCCGAGTCCACCGGCTGGCCGTGAATGCCCGTCACCACGCATCCCGCCGCCTTGCACAGGGCGATCCCGGCGGCGAAGTGCACGCTGTCGCCCTGGTGGCCGTCGGTGACGTAGGCGGCCCGCCGCCCCGCGGCCACCCAGGCGACGGCAATCGTGGAGGAGACCACGCGCGGCCTGTAATCAGCGATGAAAGCGGGGGAGTTGAGGAGCTGTGCGGTACGGAAGCCCGGGGCGTTGGGGAACGGCGGGTCGAGATTGACGTCCACCAGCCGGGAATCCGCCGAGGGCGTCAACTCCTCGTCCGTGGCCTCACTGCCGCCCTTGCTCCTCCTTCCCTCACTGCCGTCCCGCCGGACGAACGCGCGAGCGCCGTCCGTCCAGAACACCTCGCCGGAGAACGGGTCGGCCGAGGCGGCTGCCGTGACACCGGCCCCCACCCGCAGGGCGACGTTCACCGCGACCAAAGGGGTGCGTACGGCGTAGTTCAGCGTGCCGCAGAGCGGGTCCACCAGCCATCTGCGTCCGGCGTCCGCCTCGCCGGTCGCTCCGCTCTCCTCGCCGGTCACGGCGTCCTCGGGGCGTGCGGCGCGCAGCACGTCGAGGATGGCCTGCTCCGCGGCGACGTCCGCCGCAGTCGCGAAGTCACCGGCGCCCTTCGCGTACCGGGCGAGGGAGGAACCGTACATGTCGCGGACGACCGCGGCCCCGGACTGTGCTGCCCGGACGGCGAGTTGGGGATCGTCGTCGCTGTGCCTGATCGTCATGGCGGCAGCCTATCCAGGCGGCCGGCCGGCCGGGCCCGCAGGGGAGCGGAGCCGCGTCCTCTGTGGGCGAAGCACTTCCGCCGTGGGCGAAGCGGCGTCCGCTGAGGGCGAAGAGAGGGGGCGCGCGTCCGTTGCCGGTGATTGCCTGAGGCCATGGAGATCCTGGTATTGGGTGGGACGGCGTGGGTGGGCCGCGAGGTGTCGCGGCAGGCGATCGGGCGCGGACACCGGGTGACGTGTCTGGCGCGCGGTGAGAGCGGCGAGGTGGCGGAAGGGGCGACGCTGGTGGCCGCCGACCGGCGCGACCCCGCGGCGTACGACCAGGTGCGCGACCGGGAGTGGGACGCGGTCGTGGAGGTGTCGTGGCAGCCGGGATTCGTCCGCGCAGCCCTCGACGCCCTGGGCGCGCGGGCCCGGCACTGGATCTACGTGTCCTCCGTCAGCGCCTACGCCTCCCACGGGCGGCCGGGGGCCGACGAATCCGATCCGCTCCTCGCGCCGACCCGACTGGACGAGGTGGGCAGGGAGTCGTACGGCGAGGCGAAGGCCGCCTGTGAAGAGGCCGCGGCCCAGGCGGTGGGCGACCGCCTCCTGATCGCCCGCGCCGGCCTGATCGGCGGGCCGGGCGACCACAGCGGCCGCTCCGGCTACTGGGTGGCCCGATCCGCACGCGACCCGCAGCAAGCGATGCTCGTCCCCGACGAACCGGACCTGTCGACCCAGGCGATCGACGTACGGGACCTCGCCGCGTGGCTGCTCGACACGGCGGAGAAGGGCACCACCGGCGTCTGCAACGCGGTCGGCCCCGTCGTGCCGTTCGGCGAATGGATCGCCGTCTCGCGCACTGTCGGCGGACACACCGGCCCGGTGGTGACGGCCGACTCGGCGTGGTTGCGCGCCCACGGCGTGGCCGAGTTCATGGGTCCCCGGTCCCTGCCGATGTGGGTGGTCGAACCCGGCTGGGAGGGCTGGGCCGCCCGCAGCGGCGCCGCGGCGGCCGCCGCCGGACTCCGCCACCGGCCCCGTGCGGAGATGCTGGCCGACACCCTCCACTGGGAACGCGCCCAGGGCCTGCACCGGGACCGCCGCGCGGGCCTCGACGCGGAACGCGAACGCGAACTGCTCGACGCACTGGGCTGACACGGACCGACGACGGGGCGACCTCCGCCGACGGCCTGCGGAGCACGGGGGTCGGGCGGCCCCTGAGCAAGGGCTCGCTCGCCACGTCCGACCGGGGAACCGTCGGCCGGGGAGCTGTCGCCGCGTACGGACGACGAAGCGCGAGCGACCCCGAACCCGACCCGAGCATCGTGCCCGGCGGGAGGGTGGCTGCGGGTGTGGGCGTCGCGTTCCGCGGGCCGGACTTGGTGCGGAGGCTCACGGCGTGGGCGTGGCGTTCCGAGCACCGGGCTTGCCGTGGAGGCTCAGGACGCGAGCGGCCACGGTGCTCGGCCCGAGCACCGTGCCCGGCGGGAGGGTGGCTGCGGGTGTGGGCGTCGCGTTCCGAGCACCGGGCTTGGCGCACGGCGTCCGAGTCGTGACCCGCGCACGGAGCCGCCCGGCGCACGGCTCAGGACGTGGGCGTCGCGACCCGCACCCGGTTGCCGTCCGGGTCGCGCAGTTCGACCTCGCGTGCCCACGGGAGATCCTGCGCGTCCACACCGAACTCCCGTGCCACGGCGTCGACCTCACGCACCCTCAGGTAGATCAGGGTGTCGGGCCGGGCGTCCCCCTCGTGCTCCGACAGGAACAGTTTCACCCGTCCCCGAGCGACCTCGACGAACGCGGGGAAGCCGGGTTCGAAGCGGTGCACCCACTGCTCGGCGAAGCCGAGGCGGCCGTACCACTCGACCGCCGTCGCGGCGTCCTTCACGTACAGGATGGGGATGATTTCCTCGTCGTCCATGCGGGTCATCGTCCCAGACGGCGCGCACGGGGGCTGGTCCCGGCGCAGGACGAGCCGCCCCGGCTGGGACGGACACGGTCTGCGGTGGCGATGTCCTGTCGGCCTAGCCCCCGTCCTCACCCTCGGGGAGTACCGACGCGAGCCGTGCCAGGAGGTCGGCGAGCTGCGTCTGCTCGTCGGCGCCGAGCCCGGACAGGAGCCGACGCTGATTGTCCAGGTGCGCGGCGATGAGGTCGTCGGTCAGCTCGACACCCTCGGAGGTGAGGGTGATGAGCCGTCCACGGGAGTCGCTTTCGGCGACGGACCTGAAGACCAGGCCCCGGGTTTGGAGCCGGTCCACCCGTTTGCTGATCGCACCGGTGGTGACCAGCACGGTGCGGCTGAGTTCGCCCGCCGACTGCGCGTAAGGATCGCCGGAGCGCCGGAGCGCCGCCAGTACGTCGAAGTCACCGCCGCCCAGGCCCGCGGCGCGGAAGGGCGGGCGCAGGCGTTGGTCCAGGGCGTCCGTGAGCCGGAAGAGCCGCCCGATGACGAGCATCGGTGCCGCGTCCAGGTCGGGGCGCTCGCGTTTCCACTGGTCGACGATGGCGGTGAGGCTGCGAGGGCGGTACCTGGCGACCCATCAGCTCTCGTGGTCGGCGTGCCGGACCCTCGCGCCCATGCTGCTGGGTTTCCTGCTCGACGCCGGACCGTGGCAGGTGTGGACGGTTCTGGCACTGACCGTCCTGACCGGTGCCGCCGTCCTGCTCCGCGCGGAGCGCGTACTGCCGCCACACGTCGTCAGCGGTACGGAGGAGGGCAACGCCGCGTCCTTTCAGCGGCCGAGCACTACGACAGCGTCCCTGGTCAGGGCCCCCGTGGACCGCCCGTAGGGCGGGACCGGGCAGGAGTGGCAGGATGGTCCGTATGGATGTACGCCGCAGGAACAACGTCACGGTCACCGGCCACCCCGACGGGCCGGCGGTCGTCCTCGCGCACGGCTTCGGCTGCGACCAGGACATGTGGCGGCTGGTCCTGCCCGCCCTCACCGACCGCTACCGGGTCGTGCTGTTCGACTACGTAGGGTCGGGAGGCTCGGACCCGGCCGCCTGGGACGCGCGTCGTTACTCCTCCCTGGAGGGTTACGCCGCGGACGTCACGGAGGTCTGCGAGGAGCTCGATCTGCGCGACGCCGTGTTCGTCGGGCACTCGGTCAGCGCCATGGTCGGCGTCCTGGCGGCCCGGTCCGTCCCCGGGCGCATCGGCGCACTGGCCATGGTCTGCCCGTCCCCGTGCTACATCGACGACGAGGCGGCGGGCTACCGCGGCGGCTTCGACGCCGCGGACATCGACGAACTGCTGGAGTCACTGGAGTCGAACTACCTCGGCTGGTCCTCCGCCATGGCCCCGGTGATCATGGGTAACGCGGACCGCCCGGAACTCGGGGCGGAGCTCACCCGAAGCTTCTGCGCCACCGATCCCGCCATGGCCCGTGTCTTCGCCCGCACCACGTTCCTCTCCGATTCCCGCGACGACCTGAAGGGCGTGACGGTGCCCACGCTCGTACTGGAGTGCTCCGTGGACGCCCTCGCACCCCGCGAGGTCGGCGCGTACGTGCACGCGGCGGTGCCCGGCTCACGGCTGGTGACCCTGGCGGCCACCGGGCACTGCCCGCAGCTCAGCGCGCCGGAGGCGACCGCCGCGGCGCTGGACGATTTCCTCGGGTCGCTTAGTTGATACGCCGAGCCTGCGGGTCCGAGGCCGACGACACCGGTGGACGCCCGGCGGGGGAGACCGCTGACGCGGCCTTCCCCGCCCTTCTGGAGGAGAGTCCGGAGATCCTGTACGAGCAGGCCCCGTGCGGCTACCTGACGACGATGATGGACGGCACCATCGCGAAGGTGAACGCCACCCTGCTCGGCTGGCTCGGCCGGACACGGGAGGAGGTCGTGGGCCGTATGCGCTTCAGTGACCTGCTGACCGTGGGCGGCAGGATCTACCACGAGACGCACTTCGCGCCCGTGCTGAGGATGCAGGGCGAGATCAGTGGTGTCGCCCTGGAGCTCAAGGCCACGGACGGCACCCGCATGCCCGTCCTGGCCTCGTCCGTCGTCACCTACGGCAGCGAGGGCGAGCCCCTGCTGATCCGCACCACGCTGTCCGACGCCCGGGACCGGCGTGCGTACGAGGAGGAGCTCCTGCGCAGCACCCGGGCCGCCGAGCAGGCGCGGGCGGAGGCCGAGGAGGCGCGCAACGCGGCGGAGGAGGCGCGCAGTGCCGCCGAGCACGCCCGTACGCAGGAAGAGCGGGCGCGCAAGGAGGAGGAGCGGGCCCGCCGGCAGGCGGAGCAGACGCGCAGGGAGACCGAGCAGGCGCGCAAGGAGGAGGAGCAGGCCCGCCGACAGGCGGAACAGGCCACGAAGAACGCCGAGCAGGACCGCCGGGCGGCCGAACTCGCCCGCGAGCAGGCCGAGTTCGAGCGTCGGCAGGCGGAAGCCGCGCGCCGGGACGCCGAGGCGGACCGGGCCCGGCTCCAGGACGCGCTCGGCGTGCTCCAGCAGAGCCTGCTGCCCGACCACCTGCCCGTCGTACCGGGACTGGAGGCGGCCTCGTACTACCACACGGCTTCGCCCGAGCGCCTCGGCGGCGACTTCTACGACCTGTTCCCGCTCGACGGAAAACGCTGGGCGTTCTTCCTCGGCGACGTCTGCGGCAAGGGCCCCCAGGCGGCGGCGCTCACCTCGCTGACCCGCTACTCGCTGCGCGCCGCCGCTCTGCACGACCCCGACCCGGTCGCCGCCCTGAGCACGCTCAACACCGTGCTGCACGAGCGGTACACCGGCGGCGACCCCCGCTACTGCACCACCGTCTTCGGCACCGTCGAACCCGACCCGGACACCGGCCACGTCACCGTGCAGCTCGCCTCCGGGGGGCACCCCCCGGCGCTGATCCGGCGCGTGGACGGCCGGGCCGAGTACCTGGAAACCCCCGGCGGACTGCTGGTCGGCGTCCTGCCCGAGCCGCACTTCACCGCCGCGCACACCACCCTCGCCCCCGGCGATACCCTCCTCCTGTACACCGACGGCCTGACCGAGGCCCGCACCGGCCCCGAGCGCGCCCTCTACGGCGACGACGCCCTGCGCGACTTCGTCGCCTGCCTCCCCGACGCCGGACCCGGGGCCCTGGTCGGCGCGCTGACCGCACTCCTGGAAGGATTCGGCACGGGCCTGGACGACGACACCGCTCTGCTCGCCCTGGGTGCACCCGCAAGCACCACCGCAACGTCTGCCACTACCGCCACTGTCGCCACGGCGACCGCCACTGCCACCACCGTCGCCACTGTCACCGCGACGACGACCCCGGAACCGGAATGAGTGCTCTGAACATCACCAGCCGAGACGCCACGACCGGCCCTGTCGTGGAGATCGCCGGCGACCTCGACTACGACACGGCGGGGCGGCTTCGCGAAGTCTGTGCGGACCTCGCCCTGCACAGCGGCCAGCGTCTGGTCGTCGATCTGGCCGCTCTGGAGTTCATGGACTCCACCGGCATCACCGCCCTGATCGCCGCCCGCAACCACGCACTGGCCGCCGGTGCGGACATCGCACTGGCCGCGGTGCCCGACAACACCATCCGTATCCTGCGCCTGGTGGGCCTGGACCAGATCTTCCCGATGCACCCCACCGCCGAAGCGGCGACGGTCGGCACCGGCTGAACCACGCCCGTACCGTGCGGGCCGCCGAGCCCCGCGGCACACTGCACCGGCCGCCGACCGTGAGCATTGAGCCGTCGGACCGCCGACCGTGAGCCTGGGCCGCCGACCGTGAGCCTTGAGCCGTCGGATCGTCGGGCGTCAGCGGTCGCACCGTCGGGCGTCAGCCGTGGCCCTTCGGCCGCCGGACCGCCGGTCGTCAGCCGTGAGCCGTCGGCCGTGAGCCGTCGGTCACCGTCCGTTCCTGTCCGTCGCCGTCCGTCGTCGTCCGTCGCCCTCCGTCGGATCGCCGGGCGTCAGGCCGTCGGCGCGAGCAGCGCGTCGAAGGCGGCGGGCAGCCGCTGCCATCCCCGGCGCCCCGCCGCGTACTCGGCGTCGGTGAGCAGGCAGGAGTCCAGCAGCAGTTCCAGGGCCTCCCGATCGAGACCGGGCGAGGTGAACACGAGGTGCTGGCAGCAGTCGCCGTGTTCGGGATGCCAGTCCAGCGCCGCGGCGGCCCTGCGCACCGGCGACTCCCGCTCCCAGGCGGCGTCCGACAGCGTGGCCAGCCACGGCCCCGTCGGCTCCACGCCTAGCGCGCCCCCGGCGGCGTCCCACGCCAGCAGCGTGTCGGGCCGGTCGGCCAGCCAGAATCGCCCCCGGCTGCGTACGGCGGCACAGCACAGGTCCTCCAGTGCATGGAAGAGACGCTCCGGGTGGAAGGGCCGTCGGCGGTGCCACACGAAGGTGCCGACTCCCGCTTCGTCCGCCTCCTGCGGGAGCAGCGCGCACGCCGGATGCTGCGCCGACGCCGCCGAGTCCACGTCGAACCCGGCGAACGCCGCATCCGCCAACTCCGCTGAGCCAACCATCAGCTGACGGGCCGTCGGGTGAAGCTGCGTGAGCAGCGCGCGGTCCTCCTCGTCGGCGTCGGCGCTGTCGGCGAGTGCCAGAACGGGCGCGTACTCCAGCTGTCGTGCCCACGTGTCGGCGACGGTGCGCCGGTCGGTGGGCGCGGCGGCGAGCCCGCCCTCGGCCAGGTCGTCCCCGTTGGCGAGGTACGGCAGTACGAGGGCGGGGTCGACGGCCGTGACGACATGGGTGAGGGTGAGGGATCCTCCGCCGTGCCGGGCGACGACTTCCGCCATGGCCTGGGGCTCGACCGAGTCCCACAGCTCGACGACCGCGAGCCGGGTGAGTCCGGCCCCGGCCAGTCGCCTCAGCTCGGGGATCAGATCCTCGCGCAGGGCGCAGCAGGCGCAGTCGTTGACGAGGGGCAGGTCCCAGCGGGACAGCTCGCCCGCGGCGTCACGCAGGGTCCGCCGTACCGTGCCGTCCGCCGCCCCGGTGAGGTCGTGGTGCAGTGCGACGCTCGCGGGAACCGACCGCAGCAACCCCTCGACCGCGTCGCGGCGGGCGTCGGCGTGCAGCCCGCCCACCAGCACGACGGCGAGGGGACGGGCCGCGGAGCCACGGTCCTTGCCGCCTCCCTCCGCTTCCGGACGCATCAGGAGGCCTCGGGGCGGCGGCCGTAACGGCGCTCGAACCGCTCGACGCGACCGGCGGTGTCCAGGACGCGCGCGGTGCCGGTGTAGAAGGGGTGGCTGACCGAGGAGATCTCGACGTCGACGACGGGATAGGTGTGACCGTCCTCCCACTCCACCGTCTTGTCGCTGGTGGCCGTGGAGCGGGTGAGGAAGGAGTGCCCGGCCGCCGTGTCACGGAAGACGACGGGGCCGTAGGCGGGGTGGATGCCGGGCTTCATGGGGTTCCTCGCGTTCTGCTGATTCTTCGGGTGCGCCGCGTGCTGCCGCGCGTGTGCTTCGGATGCGCCGAGTACGTCGGGCGCTATGCGTGCGTCGGTACTTCGCGTGCGTCGGTACTTCGAGTGCGTCAGGTGCTTCGGCCCTGCGGCTTCTCTCCGGTCCCGGCCTTCGCCGGGGGTGGCGTCAGCGTTCTTCGCGGAAGTCGACGTGCTGCCGGACCACCGGGTCGTACTTGCGCAGCACCATCCGGTCGGGGTCGTTGCGGCGGTTCTTACGCGTCACATAGGTGAACCCGGTGCCTGCCGTGGAGCGGAGTTTGATGATCGGGCGTACTTCGTTGCGAGCCATGGCGCTAACATACTGAAAACGGGAACCATTTTCAATACGGTTTCCCGCTGTCCAGAGAGCCGTCCAGAGAGCTCTCCGAAGAGAGGTGGCAAGCCCCGTGTCCGCGCACTGCCAGCTGACCGGAGCCCGTCCCGGTTTCGGCAACAACATTTCCCACTCCCACCGGCGCACCCCGCGTCGCTTCGACCCGAACATCCAGCACAAGCGCTACTGGCTCCCCAGTGAGGGGCGGCACGTACGCCTGAGCCTCAGCGCCAGGGCCATCAAGGCGATCGACGTGATGGGCATCGAAGCGGCGGTGGCCCGGATCAGGGCCCGCGGAGGAAAGGTCTGACATGGCGAAGAAGAGCAAGATCGCGCAGAACGAGAAGCGCAAGGCGATCGTCGAGCGCTATGCCGCCCGCCGCGCCGAACTCAAGAAGACTCTGCGCAGCCCTTCTGCGACGGACGAGCAACGGCGCTCGGCGGCAGCGGAGCTGGCGCGCCAGCCGCGCGACGCGAGCGCGACCCGGGTGCGCAACCGGGACAGCGTGGACGGCCGCCCGCGCGGCCACCTGCGCAAGTTCGGGCTCTCTCGGGTACGGCTGCGGGAGCAGGCGCACGCGGGGTTCCTGCCGGGGGTGAGGAAGTCCTCCTGGTGAACCCGGGCAGGCAGGCCGCCGCCGCGCGTCGGACCGGTACGGCCTGGGCGGGCACGTCGCCCTCGCCGTCTTCCGCGGGGCGGCCTGTCGTCCCGTAGCGGTCGGAGGTACATTGCCCCCGCCGGTGGCCGGAGACAGGTCGCCCTCGTCGGCGGTCGGTGGTGCATCGCTCGCCAACGGTCGGAGGGGCGTCGCTCCGTCACGGTCCGGGGCGCGTACCTCCGTCGCGGTCCGGTCCGGGGCGCGTACCTCCGTCGCGGTCGGAGGTACGGAGAGTGCCGCGCTCCGTGACGGGCGCGGCGCCGAGGGGTCCCTTCCGGCACCTCCTCGTCCCACCGGGCGGCGGCACCGGAAGGACGTCCCGGCGTCCGTGCCGTCGCCCGCCCCCGTTCTGCTCGAAGGCCCCCGGCGGTGAGTACCGTGTCTCCGGGGTACATGCCCGGCGGTGCGTACCGACCGCGTACCCCGACGCAGGAGGCGAGTGACCGTCGTGCAGAACTGGATCTACTGTCTGAGGCCGGCGCGGACCCTGATGGACGGCGGACTCGCCACCAAGGAATGGGTGTCCGCGCTCTCCGAGACGCGTCCGGACAGGGAGCTGTGCCTGGCCGCCCGTCGCTACATGGAGGCGGGGGACCGGGTCTGGTTCTACTTCGCCACGCCTGTGCGGGAGGTCGCCGCGCTGGCCGAGGTGCGGAGCGCGCTGTACGAGCTGCCGGGGGAGTCCGGGCCCCGCTGGAAGGTGGCGGTCGCACTCGACCCGCATGCGACGAGCGCCCTGTGCGATCAGCCGGTCCCTCTCGTCGCGCTCGCCAACCAGCACCCGCAGGGCGTCTTCCGGGCGACGGCCGCCGACCTCGCACTGCTGGAGGCCCACGCGGGGCTGCGCCGGGAGCGAGCGGTGTGACGGACCCCGGGGCGCGCGGGGAGAATTCAACGCTTCTGACTCTTGTGCGGCACATGACATGCTGACGGCATGAGTGATCATGCACGTCACGATTCCGTGCGCCGCAGCTACGACGCCGTGGCCGAGGAGTACGCCACCCGTCTGCACGACGAGCTCGCCGGCAAGCCCCTCGACCGGGCGCTGCTCGCCGCACTCCTGGAACAGACCGCGCCCGGCGCCGCGATCGCCGACCTCGGCTGCGGCCCCGGGCACGTCGCGGCCTGGCTCGCCGGGCAGGGGGCCCGCACCGTCGGGATCGACCTGTCCACGGGAATGCTGGAGGCCGGGCGACAGCGGTTTCCCGACGTGGAGTTCCGGGAGGGGGACCTGCTGAGACTGCCGGCCGGGGACGGCGAGTTCGGTGCGGCCGTCGCCTTCTACACGCTCATCCACCTCGACCCGGGCGACCTGCGGCGTGCCTTCGACGAGGCGGCCCGGGTGCTTCGGCCCTCCGGGCTGCTGCTCCTCGCCTTCCAGGCCGGGACGGAAGTCCGGCATCTGGACGAGTGGTGGGGGCACGAGGTGGACATCGAATTCCGCCTCCTGGAACCGGGACACATCGCGGAGGTGCTCGAAGCGGCCGGGTTCGCCGTGGAGATGCGGCTGGAGCGCGCCCCCTACGCCCACGAGGGGAATCGGCGGGCCTATGTGCTGGCTCGCCGGCACGTCTGAGCCCGTCCGCGCCGCAGACCATGCCTGTGCGCGCGATCCGGCGGCGCGGGCAGCCCGCGAGGTCCGGAAGCGCGGGCAGCGCCGCCCGTGCGGGACGGTGTGCCCGCGCGGGCGGTGCGGGATGCCCGCGCGGGCGGTGCGGGATGCGTGGGCGGGCGGGGCGCGGTCTGCCTGCGCGGCGCGTGGTGCGGCTGGTGTGGGACGGTGTGCCCGCGCGGCGGGCGGTGCGAAACGCGGTCCTGCCCGCGCGGCGACCGGTCCGACGGTGTGGGCCGGGCGGGGTCGTGCGCCTGCGCGGCGGCCGGTGCGGGCAGTGCCGCCGGTCACTCCTGACCGCGCCCCGGTGGTCCAACGACCCGCAGGAGAAGCCGAATTGGGGACTTCTGCGTGCTGTGTCCGATCTTCATCGTTTACACAGAGGCAACGGAATGTTGTACAACCCTTCTACGCGCTCGAACGTCTGACCCATCAGCGTCAGGCCGCAGTCGTGCGAGAACTGTCGACATTTCCATCCCCGTTCCACGACGGCAGGGGGTATGTGAGCATCCACGAGGAGCTGAGAGAGCACACATGGGCGAGCGGGGCAGGAACAGCCATATAGGGGCCGCGGGCAGCCGCCGGAAGAAGAGTGGCGGACGGCGCGCACAGCAGCCCGCCGGGCGCCGCGGTCAGCCTTCCCCCGGCGCGCACCCCGGGGACGGCAGCGCCGAAGGAAGGGGCGAGGGCCGAGCCGCCAGTCGGCGCGCGCCGCGCGGGCGACGCGGGCAGCGCAGACCGCGCAGCAGGTTCAAGACCCTCCTGATCTTCGTGCTGCTCCCGCTGCTGGTCCTGGGGGGTGCGGGCTTCGCCTGGGTGTACTTCTCGCTCGACGGCAACCTCAAGACCGTCGACATCGAGGCGGAACTCGGCGCCGACCGGCCGCCGGAGGTCGACAACGGGTCCATGGACGTCCTCGTCCTCGGCTCCGACTCCCGGCAGGGGGACAACGGCCGGTACGGCAAGGACGTGGGCAGCGCGCGCTCCGACATCGCGATGATCGTGCACGTGCACGCGGGCAACGAGAAGGCCAGCGTCGTGTCGATCCCGCGCGACACCCTGGTCAGCCGCCCCCAGTGCATGGGCAGGTCGAAGATCAGGCCGGCCGCGGAGCGCCAGATGTTCAACACGGCGTACGAGGTGGGCGGGCCCGCCTGTGCGGTGAAGACGGCGGAGAAGCTCTCCGGCCTCCGGATGGACCACTACGTCGAGGTCGACTTCGGCAGCTTCAAGACGCTCATCGACGCGCTCGGCGGTGTCCCGATCACCACCACCAAGGCGATCGACGACCCCAAGAGCCACCTCAAGCTCGCGGCCGGCACCCACCGGCTGGACGGCGAGCAGGCCCTCGGTCTCGTGCGCACGCGAAAGAGCGTCGGCGACAGCAGCGACCTCGGCCGCATTCAGCTCCAGCAGGCATTCATGAAGGCCCTGATGGAAGAGATCAAGGGCGTCGGCGTCCTCAACCCGAAGAAGCTGTACGGCCTCGCGGACGCGGCGACGAAGACCCTCACCACCGACTCCGGTCTCGGCTCCGTCATGTCCCTGGCGTCCTTCGGCAACCGTCTGGGCGGCATCGGCTCCAAGGACATGAACATGATCACGCTGCCGATCGACTACGACGCGAAGGACCCCGAGCGCGTCATACCGCTGAAGGACCAGTCCGAGCTCCTGTGGATGTCGCTGCGGATGGACAAGCCGATCCCGCCGACGGTCACGGAGAACTCGGCCGGCGACAAGGTCGACGCGGGCAAGGTCGTCAAGGGCGGCTGAGCGGCACGCGAAAGGCGCCGCCGAACGACCACGCCTCGATGTCGCGGTAGCGGATCGGCCCGGGGCCCCGGCCGACATTGCTGCCCACCAGGTGCAGGCGGGCCGCCGGCCACCGGCGGCCCGCGAAGGACGCCAGGGCGTCGGCGGTCTCCACGACCGGCGCCGCATCGCCGCGGCGGGCGCGGGCCAGGGTCAGGTGCGGGCGCAGCGGCCGGCTCTCGAAGGCGATGCCGCAGCCCCGCACCGCCGCGCGCACCCCGTCGGCCAGCCGGTGCAGCTCGTCCAGGTCGCCGCCGACACCGCTCCACAGCACCCGCTCGTCGAAGTGCCCGCCGCCGCGCAGCGCCAGCTCCAGGGGACCTTGCGCCGCCGCCAGGTCCCCGAGCGGCCAGCGCAGCAGCGGAACGGTGGTGACCGGCAGTTCCCCGAGAAACGCCAGCGTGATGTGCCAGTCCTCGATGCGGTTCCAGCGCAGGTCCGGATACGCGGTCCGGGCGGGCCGCAGCTCCCGTGCCAGCTCGTCCTTCGCCTCGTCCGGCGGGGCCAGGGCGATGAACACGCGTACGGTCGCGGGGGTGGCCCCGTCCACGGTCATCTGCGGTTCCCCCTGACACGGCTCTGCGGTACGGCTCGCATCGTACGGGGCGGCCCGAGGGACCCTCGTACGCCCCCGTGCCCCGTGCTGCGGGGAACACGGGCGTCGCGCCCCGCCCGTCCCGGCGGGGCGCGACGTGCCCGCGCGGACGCGTTACCGCTTGAGCGGCTGGGCGAAGCGGATCATGTTGCCGCAGGGGTCCCGGAAGGCGCAGTCGCGGACGCCGTAGTGCTGGTCGACCGGCTCCTGGAGCACCTCGCCGCCCGCGGCGCGGATCTGCTCGAAGGTGGCGTCGCAGTCGTCGGTGGAGAAGATGACGCCGCGCAGCAGGCCCCTCGCCAGGAGGTCCGACATGGCGGCCCGGTCGTCGGGGGAGGCGTTCGGATCCGCGACGGGCGGCTCCAGGACGATGTTCACGTCCGGCTGCGCGGGCGACCCGACGGTCACCCAGCGCATGGACTCGTACCCGACGTCGCTGCGGACCTCCAGGCCGAGCACGTCGCGGTAGAAGGGGAGCGCCTTGTCGTGGTCGTCGACGGCGATGAAGACTTGCGAGAGGCTGATGTCCATGCGCTTCACGTTAGGTGCGAGGGGCCCGGTCCGGCTTCTCCGTTCCTGACCGGTCGCGAGTGGATCCTGGCCACGCAGGCGGGGAGCGCGGCCTCCTCGTCGTGGTCGCGTGCCCGGTACACGCTGGGGCTCATCCCGACCAGTTCGGTGAATCGTGAGCTGAACGATCCCAGCGACGTACAGCCCACCTCGAAGCAGACCTCCGTCACCGACAGGTCGCCCCGTCGCAGCAGCGCCTTGGCCCGTTCGATGCGGCGCGTCATCAGATAGCTGTACGGGGTCTCCCCGAACGCGGCGCGGAAGCTCCGGGAGAAATGACCGGTCGACATCAGCGCGACCTGCGCCAGCGCGGAGACGTCGAGCGGCTCGGCGTACTTGCGGTCCATCAGGTCACGGGCCCGGCGCAACCGGACGAGGTCCTCCAGATTCACGCGCCCACCCTCGCACGGACCGGCCGCGGCGGGAACGGGTGCGGGGCCTCGGGGCCCCTCCGCGAGTACGGCCCGCGCGCGGCATAGGGTCGGACGCACGGAGGCCCGTCCGCCTCCGGTTTCGTCCCCTGTACCCGGGTACCGAAGTAATCGTGTATCCGTCGACCGACCCGAGGAGCAAGTCGTGACCGACCCGGCGTCCAGCACCGTGCAGCAGGAGATCGCGCGGGACCTCCAGGTGCCCGCGAGTTTCGACCCCGAGCAGGAGATCGAGCGGCGGGTGGCCTTCCTGGCCGAGCGCCTGACGACGACGGGGCTGCGCGCGCTGGTGCTCGGCATCAGCGGCGGCGTCGACTCCACCGCCGCCGGGCGGCTGTGTCAGCTCGCCGTGGAACGGGCCCGCGCCGCCGGACACGACGCGACCTTCTACGCGATGCGGCTGCCGTACGGCGTGCAGGCGGACGAGAAGGACGCCCAGCGCGCGCTCGACTTCATCCAGCCCGACCGGGTGCTGACCGTCGACGTGAAGGCCGCGAGCGACGCCTCGCTGGAGGCATCCCTCGCCGGTGGGCTCGCCTTCCGCGACGCGAGCCACCAGGACTTCGTGCAGGGCAACATCAAGGCCCGGCAGCGGATGATCGCGCAGTACGCGGTCGCGGGCGCGCAGGACGGCCTCGTCGTCGGCACCGACCACGCGGCGGAGGCGGTCACCGGGTTCTTCACCAAGTACGGCGACGGCGCCGCCGACCTCGTGCCCCTGACGGGCCTGACCAAGCGCCGCGTACGGGCCCTCGCCGACACCCTGGGCGCCCCGGCCGAGCTGGTGCGCAAGGTGCCGACGGCCGACCTGGAGACGCTGGCCCCCGGCAAGCCGGACGAGGAGGCCCTCGGCGTCACGTACGACGAGATCGACGACTTCCTGGAGGGCAAGCCGGTCAGCGACGAGGTCGTCACGAAGCTCGTCCAGCGCTACCGCCTCACCGAGCACAAGCGGCAGCTGCCCGTCGCACCCTGACCCCGGAGGTATGTCCGTCTCGCGCGTGGGCAGGCGGGGATCTAACGTCAACGTACGGACGTTTCGGATGTTACGGACGTGCACGCGCAGACCCCGGAAGGAACGAGCGTATGAGCAGCGAGCGGGGAGACGACGTCTACCAGCCGGACGATGCCGAGGAAGTGACGGCGGACTCCGGCATCCTCGACCCCGAGGACACCCTCAACGACCGTGAGGCGGACCCCTACGAGGAGGGCTGGTCGCCGCCCGAGCGGCCGCTCGCCGTGGGGCGTGTCGGCACCACGGCGGAGGAGCAGCAGGAGGGCGAGTCGCTCGACGGGCGGCTCGCGCAGGAAGTGCCCGATCCCGCGCTCGACACCCCGGGCGGCCCCGAGGGCGACGACGGCCTCGGCGACCTGCCGGGCGGAGCGGGCGAGCCCGTCGACGACGAAGTGGGCGACCGGCGGGCCGGACGCCTGGTGGCACCGGACGAGGGTGCGCGCGAGGACGCCGAAAAGGACATGCTGGCCAACGACGTCGGCATCGACGGGGCGGCCGCGTCCGCAGAGGAGGCGGCCGTGCACATCGTGCCGGACGACGCGGAGGCCGACCTGGGCGAGGGCCTGAGGAACTGAGCAGGCGCCGGAGGGCGGGGCGAGGACGGCACACACCGTCCTCGCCCCGCCCTCCCGTCTGAGGCACTCCGGCACCCTTTCTGACGTTTCACGTGAAACGTCTTCGGCCGAGGCCAACCACCGCACTGCGGCCCGGAGTCGGCGGTACGACCGCCCCCGCCACGTGCGAGTGGACCCGAACATCGGCGGCGGCGTGAGGCCGCCCGGCCGACGTCGGATCCCTGCCTCCGGTTGCCGGGAGCCGGAAGCCGCCGCGCCCACTCCTTGCCAGACCGCCCAGGCGCGCGCGCCTTCTCGGCGGACCATCATGACGGGTGATCAACGTCGGCCGGAGGCTGCACCCGGGCGTCGGGAGCGTGGAGAGGGGGGCGGATGTTCGGTGAGCTGTGGGACCGGGCCGCGCACCTACTGATGCTGGCCGTGGGGGTGGGCTGTGCGTGGCTGGGATGCGCGACCGTACTGCGGCCCCGGCGCGCCCGGCCGGGCATCCCGGGCCCCGCGTGGGGTGCACGCACGTGGGGCGTCGGCTACGTACTGCTGGGGGTGTCCCTGACGGTGCAGGAGGTGTGCCGGATGGCCGGCGAGGAGCTGATGTGGCCGTCGGGTCTGGTGCGCTGGGTCGCCGGGCCGCTGATCGTGACGTCCCTGCTCGCGGGCATCGCCTGGCGGGGCTGGGGGCGGCACGAGGCGAGGCGCGGAGACGGGAGGCGCGAGGCATGAGCCGACGCGTTCCCTGGCGGGAGACCGGGCTCCTCGTCCTGGTCTGCTGGGTGGTCACCGCTCTGGGGTACGCCGTGCTCTCCGCGCTGGACGAACAGGGACTCGCGGTCGCGCCGCCTCTCGTCATGGGCCTGGCCCAGTGGTTCTGGGCGCGCCACCGGATCTGGTCGGCCGCCGCCGCGGCCACCGTCGTGGGAGCCGTGGGGTGGGTCTTCGTCGACCTGCTGAGGCCGGTGGTGGACCGGTATCTCGCCGACGCGCTGGCCACCGCACTCGGGGCGACGGCGGCTCTGCTCGTCTTCGCCCTGGTCAGCCGCGTCCCGGTACGGTCGGGCCGGCGACGCGGCACCGGGCCCCGGCCTCACGCCGAGCACGCCGGCCCGCTCGCGGCAGTCGGGCCCGGCGACTCGGACACAGGACACCCAGTACAGGAGGCGTCTGCATGCGCACGCTCCACGTCGTCACCCACCCCGAGGCGACGCATCACGTCGAAGGGGTCGTCGGCGGGTGGTACGACTCGGAGCTGACGTCCGCCGGCCTGCGCGCCGCGGGAGCCGTCGCGCGGGCGCTGCGGGACCAGGTGCCGGACGCGGCCCCGGTGGAACTGTTCTCCTCCGACCTGCGCCGCACGCGGCAGACGGCCGCGGCACTGGCCGAGGTGTTCGGCATCGCACCGGTCCTGGACCCCAGACTGCGCGAGAAGTCCTACGGCGAGGCGGGCGGCAGGCCGCAGGAGTGGCTGGACCGGAGGTTCGTCCCGCCGCCGCCGGTGGGGGAGCGGATGGACCACGACGAGGGAGTACGGGGCGCCGAGAGAAAGGCGCAGTGGGCGCAGCGCCTCTACGCCGCGATGGACGACATCCTCCGCAGCCCGTGCCGGCACCAGATCGTCGTGACGCACGGCGGCTGCCTGACCTTCGTCGTGGCGTCCTGGATCAGGATGCCGGTCGAGTCGGCCGGATACGCCGCCTTCCGCGCCTCCCCGGGCAGCATCACGACGCTGCACGAGGACGACTACTTCCACAACCGCCAGGTCGTCCGCCTCGGCGACACCCGCCACCTCGTCTAGACCACTACGGATCGCAGAACCCCTGGCAGCCGGGCCCGGCGCCGGTCGGCGGTTTGGGCGGCGGCGGCTCGGTTACTCGCAGGAGGGCACGGTGTTCCCGCGCGAGAGGAGATGTACGATCATGACCGCGCAGCAACCCGCAAGGGGCCGCGAGGCCCGGCAGCAACGGTCGGCCGGAACGGCGAAGTCGCCGAGGGCCGAGCACGACGACCCGGTGGCGGTCCTGCTCGGCAGGGTCCGCGACGCACTGACGGAGCAGAACAAGTGAGGGGCCCCGGTGACGGTCCCGGCCGCGAACCCGGACCCGCGCACGGCGTCGACCCGGCCCGGCTGAGCGAGGACGTACTGCTCCAGGAACTGGAGAGCGTGCACCGTACGCGGCACGAGACCTTCCTGCACGGCAGCGGTGACGCGCTCGCCGAGCACACCCGGCGGACCGCGGAACTGGAGGACGAGTACGTACGCCGCCACCCGGAGCGTGCCGTCTCCGCCCACCGGACGCGAGAGGGCGCCCGCGCACGCGAAACGTGACGCGCGGGCGTGGCACGTGCTCGTGCCGCGCCGGTGTCGCGGTGTGGGGCCCGCGGTACGGCATGGGGCGTGCCGGGTCCGAAGTCGCCGCGGGACGTGCGCTGTTGGTCCCGCCGCACCGCGTTGCGACCCGCCCGTGCGGCGGCCCCGTCCGCTCTGCGGTACGCACCCCGCTCCACCGGCGCACGGGCCCAGCCCGGGGCCTCCCCGCCGATCGACGGCCGGGAGAAGGGCTGTGGGATCATGCGGGGACGATCCCGGGGAGGGGCCCCAGCGGCGGTCGGTACGAGGAGTCGGGGATGAGTGCGGGTGGGGGACAGGACGGTTCGTCCGTGTCCGACGAGGAGTGGGAGCGGTTCCTGCGGGAGTCCGCCGCCGGAGTGCCGGACGCGCCCGAGGAGCCCTCGGCGCGGGCACGGGAGGTGACGCGACGGCTGCGTGAGGAGCCGGTACGCCCGCAGGCGTGGCGTTCCTACGAGCCCGCCGCGCCGCGCCGCTTCAAGGGGTGGCACGCGGCGGTGCTGGTGGCCGCGTCGGCGCTGCTCGCCGTGGCGCTGGTGCCGGGGCTCGCCGACCGTGCCACCGGTTGGTTCGGCGGTGCGGACGGCACGACGGACGCCGTCGGCGCGCAGGCCCCCGAGTCGCAGCGGCCGACCGGCCCGCCCGCCGAACAGACGCCCCTGCGGCCCACCCTCGCCGAACCCTTCCGGGGCTCGCCCGCGGCCCAGTGGGCGAACGGTGCGGCCGGAATCACCGTGCCACCGGCCAGGGCGACGGGCTGGATGAACACCGCACAGGTGGCCCAGGCCCTCGCCCGCACCCGGGACTTCCTCGCCGCGTCCAATCTGGACCCTGGCGTGCTCCGGGGCGAGCGCCCCGATCGGGCCGTCGCCCTCATCAACCCGCACCAGAAGGACGTCCAGGACTACCTGTCGACCGCCTTCACCACCTCACGCGTGTCCGACGCGAAGAAGGACCCGCTGCTGCTCTTCAGCCGGTTCGACCCCTCGCGCACCCGCCTGGTCGGCGACGTCATCAAGACCCGGGGCCGCCTCGCCTTCCAGGAGGGCGAGCACGGCGCGCTCCAGGTGACGGCCGACGTCACGTTCGTCTACCCGGTCGTGCGCGCCGCGGCGGGCAGCGAGGAGGTGGCCCGCACGATCGTGCGGCGCGAAACCGTGCTGAGCTGGGACGATCCCGAGAAGGTGAAGACCGAGGCAGGCACCTTCTCCCTCGACTCCTACACCGTGCACATGACGAACGCGGGCTGCCGCGACACCTCAGGCCGCCTTGCCCCGACCTTCGGCGTCGAACGCTCCGGCGCGGGCACGGGCCCCGAGGTCGACCCCTACGACCGCAGCACGCCGATGACGGAGCGGATGAAGGACGCCGACGGCGCGGGCTGCGGAACGGCGACGCGGACGTAGGCGGTCGGCGGTTTCCCGCGGTCGGCGCACTCCCTACCGGAGGCGGACCCGGCCCCGGACCCGGCCCCGGAGGCGGCCCCGGAGGCGGGCGCGGCCCGTGCCGTTCTTCGTCCGCCGGGCCGGTACGCCGACATCGAGGTGCACCGCCGGCAGTTCGGCGGCCGCCGATGGTGGGCGGCTCGACGCCGGTTCCGTAGCGGTGGCCCACGGATCGTCTACGGCACGGAGTCCGGCGTGCCGTAGACGCGGGCGAGCTCCACCGCCAGGCGGGCGAGCCGCTCGCGCGCCCGGGGAGGGTCCAGCACCTCGATCCGTGCGCCGAACGCGGCCAGTTGACCCGCGACGACCTCCGCCGTCGGCCCGTCGACCGTCACCGCGGACCAGCCGTCGGGCAGCGTCTCACCGATCCGCAGCCGCCCCTCGAACAGTCGCTCCAGGAGGGCGAGGGTGCCCGGCTCCGCGCGTGCCCGCACCGTCGCCGCCAGCATCCGCTCCTCCAGTCGCGCCGCGAGGGAGCGCCAGACGGCCGGCAGGTCGAAGCTCTCCGGTCGGTCCACCGGATCGCCGGTCGGCTCCACGGTCAGGACGCGGCTGAGCCGGAACGTGCGCAGGCCGTCCTCGGTGTCGGCGACGAGGTACTCGTTGCCCGCCTTGAAGGCCAGTCCCAGCGGGTGGACCGTCCGCACGGACGCCGGCTTTCCGGGACCCGCGTACCCGAGCCGCACCTGATGGCCGTCCACCACGGCCCGCCGGAGGGCGGCGAGCTGCGGTTCGGGGGCCGTGGCGTCCGTGCGTGTCCAGTCGGTGGCGTCGACGATGTGGGACCGAGCGGCGGCCTCGGCGTCCGAACGCAGCGGAGCGGGCAGCGCCCGCACCAACTTCCGCAGTGCCGTGCGCAGTTCCGGCGTCGCCGTCGCCGATCCCGCGCGCAGGAAGAGCGAGCGGATCTCCTCGGCGGTCAGCCCGGTGAGGTCGGTGCGGGCGCCGCCGACCAGCGACCAGCCGCCACCCCGGCCGCGTTGGGAGTACACGGGGATGCCGGCGGTCGACAGGGCCTCCAGGTCGCGGCGCGCGGTCCGCTCGGAGACTTCGAGTTCGGCCGCCACCTCGGCCACGGTGACGCGCCCGCGCGACTGGAGGAACAGCAGGGTCGCCACCAGGCGGTCGGCCCTCATGCCGGGCCGCTTCCCGGATCCGTCGTCATGCCGGGCCGCTTCCCGAGTCGGTCGTCATGCCGGTGCCCTTCCTGTGCGCGCTTCTCTTCTCCTGCGGGCCTTCTCCTGCCCCGCAGGTCATCCTCTCCGGAAAGTGGCCAGGAGGTGGCCTGTTCAGCTTCCAGAATGAGCACATGACGCACACCGCGCACACCGCACCGGGCCCCGCCGCCCCCGCAGACCCCCGCCCGTTCCTGAACACGGCCGTGGCACTGGCCGGGCGCACCCTGGCCGCCGTACGGGCCGGCCGACTCGACGATCCGACGCCCTGCACGGAGTACACCGTCGGGCAGCTCTCGCGCCACCTCGTGGCCGCGCTGCGCCGGATCGCCCTCGCCGCGAACGGCGGCGATCCCGCGAGCCAGCCGCTCGTCGCGGACGACTTCGCGGACGGTGACGTCCTGAAGGCGTGGGAGGCCGCGGCCCGTGACGCCGCGGAGGCGTGGGCCGACCCCGCGGTCCTGGAGCGTGCGCTCACCCTGCCCTTCGGCACCCTGCCCGGGGCAGCCGTAGCGGTCGCCTTCACCACCGAATTCACCCTGCACACATGGGACTTGGCCACCGCGACGGGTCAGCGCCCCACCTGGGACCCGGAGCTGCTGAAGGTCTGTCTCGCCGCCGCCCCGCGCGCCCTGCCCGCTCAACCGCGCGGCGGCCCGGTCCCGTTCGCCGCCGTGGTGGACGTCGCTCCGGAGGCACCGGACATCGACCGCCTCGTGGCGTGGTCCGGCCGCACCCCGTGACGGCCTGACGGACGGGCAACCGTCCGGCGGGCGGGGCGCTCCGTGCGAAGGCGCGGCGGGCGGAGCGCTCCGTGCGAGGGCGCCCGGCCGGCGGGCGGGGCGCGTCGGCCTGCGGGGCGTCCCGCCGCGCGGTCGGGCAGTGGCGGGGTGCCCGCGGCGGCCCGGCAGCGCCGTCACGGCACGGGACGTTTCCGGTACTCGGCCGGTGCTCCTCGCCCGTAGGGCCTCCGCGGCCTGTGCGCGCGAGGGGTGGCGCTGCCCGCTACTGCCCCACCCGGCCGTCGACGCACTCGCGCAGCAGGTCGGCGTGGCCGCAGTGCCGTGCGTACTCCTCGATCCGGTGCACCATCAGTTCGCGGACCGCCGTCCCGTCCTTGCCAAGCCGCGTGCCCAGGTCCGGATGGGCGGCCAGGGCGGCGTCGGTGGCGGCCTGTTCGCGTTCCAGGTCGGCGTACGCGGCGTCCACCACGGACTGTTCGGCGACCGCGCCCTCGAAGTCGACGTCCTTCTTCCCGTACAGCTTCGGCAGCGGATCTCCGTCGGTGATCCAGTTGCGCCAGTCCCGCTCCACCTGGGCGAGATGCCGCAGCAGGCCGAGCAGCGACATCGTCGACGGCGGCACCGAGCGCCGCGCCAGCTGTTCCGGAGTCAGGCCCTCGCACTTCATCCGCAGGGTCAGGCGATAGTCCTTCAGGAATTCCAGCAGCGTCGGCAGCTCGCCGTCCGGGCTGCCGCCGTCGCTGTTGCGGGGGTCGTCGTCCGGATCGACCCACATGTCCGGGTAGACGGTCGCCGGGGTCCAACGTGCGGGCTGCTCGTTCATGAGAGCCATGGTGGCCGGTCCGGGCCCGGTCCGCCACCGGTTTGCACGGGCCGGAGCGCGCGCGTGACGGCGGCCAATCCCGCCCCCGGGCACAGCGGTTCGGCGGCGGGCACCGCGGGGGCTGCCGTGCGGATGCCCGGTAACGGGACCGGATGTTTTCAGCCAACATTAGGTTAGGCTAACCTTCGCCGTGTGAATGTCGGAGAAGAACTCCCCCAGGCCGCACCGGCCCGCGGTCACGCCCTCGCCGCCACGGGTGTCACCGTGGCGTACGACGGAGTCGACGTGGTGCACGAGGCGTCCCTCGAACTGGCGCCCGGACGGGTGACCGTGCTGGTCGGCCCCAACGGCAGCGGCAAGTCGACGCTGCTGCGCACCGTGGCGCGGTTGCAGCGGGCGCGGAGTGCGACGCTGACCCTCGACGGCGGTACGGACGGCTTCGCGCTGTCCCCGCGCGAGTTCTCGCGGCACATCGCGCTGCTGACCCAGGGACGGCCCACGCCCAGCGGGCTGACCGTGCGCGACGTGGTGGAGTTCGGACGCTACCCCTACCGGGGGCGCTGGGGCCGGAGCGACCCCGGCGGCCGGGAGGCCGTGGACCGGGCGCTCGGGATGACCGGCGTCGCCGAACTGGCCGAGCGGGGCGCCGAACACCTCTCCGGCGGCCAGTTGCAGCGGGTGTGGCTGGCGGGCTGCCTCGCGCAGGAGACCGGCGTGCTGCTGCTGGACGAACCGACGACCTACCTCGACCTGCGCTATCAGGTGGAACTGCTGGACCTGATACGGGACTTGGCGGACGACCACGCGATCGCCGTCGGCGTCGTGCTGCACGACCTCGACCAGGCGGCGGCCGTCGCCGACCGGATCGTACTGCTCCGGGCGGGCCGGGTTATCGCGGACGGCGAGCCGGGGGACGTACTCACCCCGGAGCGGCTGACCGACACGTACGGCATCCGCATCGAAGTGTCCACCGACCCGCTGACCGGACGGCTGCGCACCCGCGCGATCGGCCGCCACCACACCAGGCGCACACCCGACGGCGTCCGCGTGCTGGACGCCGACCGCGACAGCGTCGGCGCCCACCGCGACGACGGTACGGGCGACGGAAACTGCGCGCCCGGCGACGGTAGTGGCGACAGCGGCGGCGTACGGGTGAGCACCGCCAGCAGCACCGCGTAGCGCGACAGGCACGTACCCCGGGGCGTCCTGCCCCCGGGCGACCGGACGCCCGCCCGCCCACCCCGTAAGAACGACCCTCCACCAGCAGAACGCGCACCCCCGCGCACAGTGAAAGGCTCAGTGCCCCCATGAGACGACTCCTCCTCGCCGCCACCGCGGCCACCGCCGCCGTCCTGACCCTCGGCGCCTGCGGCACCACCGAGCCCGCCGCGGACAAGAAGGCGGACACCAAGCCGGCCGAGAAGATCTCCTTCACCGACGCCGCCGGCAAGAAGGTGGAGCTGGACGGCCCCGCCAGGAAGGTCGTCGGTACCGAGTGGGACGTCGTCGAGCACCTGGTCTCGCTCGGCGTCGACCCGGTCGGCGTCGCGGATGTCAAGGGCTACACCGCCTGGGACAAGGCCGCCCCGCTGAAGGGCAGCCCGAAGGACATCGGCACCCGCGGCGAGCCCAGCATGGACACCGTCGCCGCCCTCGCGCCCGACCTCGTCGTCGCCACCACGGACCTTCCGCCGGCCGCCGTCAAGCAGCTGGAGAAGATAGCCCCGGTCCTGACCCTGAAGGCGGCCGACGCCAAGGACCCGATCGGTCAGATGACCAAGAGCCTGGACATGATCGCGCGGGCCACCGGCACCACCGAGAAGGGCGACAAGCTCAAGAAGGACTTCGAGGCCAAGCTCGCCACCGGCAAGCAGGAGCTGGAGAAGGCCGGCCACCAGGGCACGAAGTTCGCCTTCGCCGACGGCTACGCGCAGGGCAACCAGGTCTCCATCCGGCCCTTCACCAGCGGCTCGCTGATCGGCGCCGTCAACGACCGGCTCGGCCTGACCAACCCCTGGCAGGTCAAGGGCGACCCCGCGTACGGTCTGGGCGCCACCGACGTCGAGGGCCTGACCAAGCTCGACAAGGACACCGTGTTCGGCTACGTCTCCAACGACAGCGACAAGAGCAGCACCGTGTTCACCGGCGTCCTCGCCGACAACGCGGTGTGGAAGTCCCTGCCCTTCGTCACGGGGAACAAGGTGCACCGTCTGCCCGACGGCGTGTGGATGTTCGGCGGCACCGCGTCGATGGAGATGTACGTCGACTCCGTCGTCACCGCGCTGAAGAAGTAACGACGGGACACGCGTACACACCATGGCCGTCACCACCACCGCTCCCGCCGCCCCCACCACGGCGGCGGCCTCCCGGAAGGGCGGCGCGGTGGCGGTGACGGCCGTGCTCGTCCTGCTGGTCGCCGCCCTCGCCGTCGTCGACGTCACCCAGGGCACCGCGCACGTCGGCGCCGCCCAGGTCTGGAAGGCGTTCACCGGCGACGCCGCACCGGGGGACTCCTCCGTCGTCATCGCCTCCCGGCTGCCGCGCATGGCCGCCGGAGTCTTCGTCGGCGCGGTCCTCGGCATGGCGGGCGCGGCCCTCCAGGCCGTCAGCCGCAACGTCCTCGCCTCGCCGGACACCCTCGCCGTCAACGCCGGTTCCTACGTGGCGCTCGGGCTGGTCGCCGCCACCGGCGTCTCGCTGCCGCTGCTCGCCTCCTCCGGCGTCGCCTTCGTCGGCGGCCTGGCCGCCGCCGCGGTCGTGCTCGGGATGTCCGGCCTCGGCGCGGGGACCGTGCGCCTCGTGCTCGCCGGCACCGCGCTCACCCTCGGGCTCACCGCCGTCACGGAGGGCATGCTGCTGCTGTTCCCCGTGGAGACGCAGGGGCTGTACGCCTGGAACCAGGGCAGCATCGGCCAGAACGGCTTCGGCGGCGTGCTGTGGATGGTGCCGCTGGCCGTCGTGGGACTCGCCGGACTGCTGCTGGTCGCCCGCCGGGTCGACGCCCTGGCGCTCGGCGACGACGCGGCACGCGGGCTCGGCGTGCCCGTGCGCGCCACCCGGGTGGTCACCGTCGTACTGGCCGCCCTGCTGTCCGCCGCGGCCGTCACCCTGTGCGGGCCGATCGGCTTCGTCGGACTGTGCGCCCCGGCGCTGGTGCGCGTACTGGCGCGCCGCCACCGGGCGTTCACCCGCATCCGCGTCGGCGTGAGCGTCTCCGCGCTGGCGGGCGCCGCGCTGGTGCTCGGCTCGGACGTGGTGCTGCGCACCCTCGTCTCCGCGGACACGTCCGTGTCCGTGCCGACCGGCGTCGTCACCAGCCTCGTCGGCGCGGTGTTCCTGATCGTCCTGGCGACCAGGGGACGGGACCTGGGCGCCGCGTCGCCGCCCGACCGGCTCCGCATCCGCAGCCGTACCGTCTTCGTCACCGTGACGGCCGTCCTCTTCGCGGTCCTCGTCGGGCTGACCGTCGCCTCCGTCCTCCTGGGCGACTCCAAACTGCTGCTCGGCGACGTGCTGAACTGGGCGCAGGGCAACGCCGGGCGGGCCGTGACCTTCGTGCTGGACACCCGGGTCCCGCGCGTCCTGGCCGCCCTCCTCGCGGGCGCGGCCCTCGCCCTGGCGGGCACCCTCATCCAGGCGGTGACCCGCAACCCGCTCGCCGAACCGGGCGTGATGGGCGTCTCCGGCGGTGCGGCGCTGGGCGCGGTGCTCCTGGTGACGACCGTGCCGATGGCCGGGCCGACCGGCATGGCGGGGGCGGCCTTCGCGGGCGCGGCCCTCTCCGCCGTCGTCGTCTTCGGGCTCTCCGCGCGCGGCGGCTTCCAGCAGAACCGGCTCGTCCTCGTCGGCATGGGCGTCGCCACCGCGAGCACCGCGCTGATCAGCCTGCTCATCGTGCTGACCGACCCCTTCAACGCCACCAAGGCACTGACCTGGCTGTCGGGTTCGACGTACGGGCGGACCATGCCCGACCTGCTGCCGCTCGGCGTGATCCTGGCGGCGGGGGCGGCCGTGGCGTTCGTGCGGCGCACCGAACTCGACCTGGTCTCCCTCGACGAGGACACCCCGCGGCTGCTCGGCCTCGGGCTCTCCCGCTCCCGCCTGGGCTTCCTCGCGCTGGGCGTGCTGCTGAGCGCGGCGGCCGTCGCCGCCGCCGGAACCATCGCCTTCGTCGGCCTGGTCGCCCCGCACGCCGCCCGCGCCCTGGTCGGCCGCCGGCACGCGCGCGTGGTGCCGGTGGCGGTCCTGCTCGGCGCGGTGCTGGTGGGCACGGCGGACGTGGTGGGCCGTACCGTCATCGCGCCGGCACAGCTGGGCGCGGGGCTGCTGACGGCGGTCATCGGGACGCCGTACTTCCTGTGGCTGCTGCTGCGGAGCAGGGGGGACGCGCGGTAGCGGCGGCCCCCGAGGGCGCGGAGCGGGAACATCCGCTCCGCGCCCTTCCGCGTCACCGGCCGGTCAGCCTCCGCAGGTCCTCGGCGAGCGAGGCGACCGCCGCCGGATTGCGGGGGCTCTCCACCAGGTCCACGTAGTCCAGGACCACGATCCGGTCGTTCTTCACCGCCGAGACGTTGGCGAGCGGCGGGTAGGACTTCAGGAACGTGCGCTTCTGCTCGGCGGTGGTGTCCCCGTAGTCGTTGATCACGATCACCTCGGGGTCCCGCGCCACCACCGTCTCCCAGCCCACCGTCGCCCAGCTGTCCTTGAGGTCCTTCATGACGTGGTCGCCGCCCGCGCGGGTGATGATGTCGTGCGGTCCGGCGTACGCGCCCGAGGTGAACGGCTTGTCCCGCCCGTCGTCGTAGAGGAAGACGCGCGGCCGGTCGGCGCCCTTCAGCGCCTTCCCCTCCGCCTCCGCGACCTGCTTGCGGAACTTCGCGACCAGGGCTTCGGCACGGTCCTCGACGTCGAAGATCCGGCCCAGGTTGAGCAGGTCGGTGTAGAGCGCGTCGAGCGGGGCCATCACTCCGCGCGCGGTGCCGCGCCCGTTGCGGCACGACTCGCTCAGCAGGTACGAGCCGACGCCGATCTTCGCGAGTTCCGCGGGCGTGAAGCCCTCGCCCTCGTCGAAACCGTAGTTCCAGCCCGCGAACACCAGGTCGGCGCGTGCGTCGAGCACGAGCTCCTTGTTGATGCCCTTCTTCGACAGCCACTTGGTCTTGGTGTAGCCGTCCTTCCAGGGCACGGACGTCAGGTCGCCCTTGTCGTCGGGCATCACGAAGCCCGCCATCCGCTTTTCGAGGCCGAGCGCGAACATGATCTCGGTGATGCCGACGTCGTTGGTGACCACGCGCTGCGGGGCCTTCTCGTACGTCTTCTTCTCCCCGCAGTTCTCGACGGTCACCGGGTAGTGGCCGCTGCCCGGCTTGGCGCTGTCCGTCCCGGCGACCTGCGCGCCGCAGCCGGAGAGGGTCAGGGTCAGCACGGCGGCGAGTCCGAGCGCCGCGGGGCGCCGGCGGAGGTGGTGGCGGAGGTGGTGGCGGAGGTGGTGGCGGTGGTGGTGGGGCATGGTGGGCAGGGGCTCCTCAGGGAGTGGGGGACGGGACGACGAGACGGTCGAAGAGCAGCTGTACGGCGCCGGACTCCGGGTGCGGGACGCGGTGCGCCCGTACGCCGAAGACCTCGGCGAGCAGCTCGGTCGACAGCACGTCGTGCGGGGGACCGTGGGCGACGATGCGGCCCGCCCGGATGACGTACAGCACGTCGCAGTGGAGAGCGGCGAGGTTGAGGTCGTGCAGCGCGGTGAGCACGGTCGGACCGCTGTCGCGCACCAGGGCGAGGACCTCCAACTGCTGGGCGATGTCCAGGTGGTTGGTGGGCTCGTCCAGGACGAGCACCCGGGGCTGCTGGGCGAGCGCGCGGGCGATGAGGACCCGCTGCTTCTCGCCGCCGGACAGGGAGAGGAAACCGCGGCCCGCGAGGTGGGCGGCCCCCACCTGCTCCAGGGCCCCCGCGCACACCCGGCGGTCCTCCTCCGAGGCGCGTGCCACCGACCGCTGGTGCGGCAGCCGCCCCATCGCGACGACCTCCGCCACCGTGAAGTCGAACTCGGCCACCGCCTCCTGGGGCAGCGCCGCCAGCCTGCGGGCGCCCTCGCGGGTACTGAGCGCGGCGAGGTCGTCCCCGTCGACCAGGACCGCCCCCGCGCTGGGGCGCAGCGCCCGGTACGCGCACCGCAACAGGGTGGACTTCCCGCTGCCGTTGGGACCCACCAGACCGACGAGCCGGCCGTTGTCCGCGGACAACGTGACCTCGTCCACCAGCCGGGAGCCCGGGACGTCGACGGTCAGCGCCTCGATGTCGAGCCGCATCACACACCTCCGAAGGTGTAGGAGTGACGGCGCATCAGCAGGATGAAGCAGGGCACGCCGACGACGGCGGTGAGCACGCCCACGGGCAGTTCGACCGGTGCCAGCACCACCCGGGACAGGATGTCCACCCAGATCAGCAGCACCGCCCCGACCAGCGGTGCGACGGCCAGCAACCGCCGGTGGTCTGCGCCGACCAGCATCCGCACCCCGTGCGGGACCATCAGCCCCACGAAACCGATCGCCCCGCTCACCGCGACCACCGCACCCGTGACGGCCGCGGACACCAGGAACAGCTCCTTGCGCAGCCTGCCCGCGTCCACGCCCAGCGCGGCGGCCGTCTCGTCGCCCATCGCCAGGGCGTTCAACCGCCGCGCCGACCAGCCCAGATGGACGAGACCGCCGAGCACCGCCCCCGCCGCGATCGGCACCGACGCCCAGCTCGCCCCGCCGAGGCTGCCCAGCAGCCACATCATCGCCGAGCGTGCCGCCTCGCCCCGGTCGGCGGCGAACACCATGAACGTCGTGATCGCCGAGAACCCGTAGTACATCGCCGTCCCCGTCAGCACCAGACGCAACGGGGTCAGCCCCCGCGGGGTGCGGGCGATGGCGTACACCAGCGTCATCGCCAGCAGCGCCGAGCCGAACGCGGCCGCGGACAGCGCCCACATCCCCAGCGCCCCCAACGCCCCGAAGATCAGCACCGCGTTGGCGCCGACGGCGGCCCCCGAGGAGATCCCCAGCACGAACGGATCGGCGAGCGCGTTGCGCACCATCGCCTGCACCGCCACGCCGATGGCCGAAAGCCCCGCCCCGACGACCGCCGCCAGCACGGCGCGCGGAAAACGCAGCTCCCACACGATGGTGTACGCGGAGACCTCGCCGGGCGCGATCGTCCCGCCGCTCAGCCCCGCCCACAGATAGCGGGCCACCTCGCCCCAGGTGAGCCCGGAGGCGCCGATCCCCGCCCCGCACACCAGCGACAGCAGCAGTCCGGCGCCCAGCACGGGCAGCAGGACCGGCAGCGCCACCGGTGCGCGTCCGCGGCCGGCACCTGCGGCGGGGGCCGGGCGCGGTGGCGCGGCGGGAGGGCGGGCGAGGGGGATGGCCACGGGCGGGTTCGCTTTCGCCTCGGGCCGTGCTGCTGCGTAACCCAAGGAGCGGCGCCGGGCGCGGGGCGCCCCGTGCGGCACCTCTCGCAGTCCACGGCGATTGTCAGGAGCGCTTCACCGCCGCGGGTGATCGGGCTTACGGGGCCCCCACTTGGGGGCTCCGTCTACCGTTGCGGGTCAGCGCCGGACTTCGACCGGACTTCCCCCGCGGGGCGACTCGCAGCCTAGCGGGTGCCGGACGCCGGGACGGACAGGGGTGTGCTGCCGCGCCCTCCGGGGCCGTCGCCTCGCGGCCCGCCGTTCCCGCCCCGCGCGGTCGACGCTCCGGCCGCCCGTCGTCCCGGGCTCTCCCTCGCCCGGCGCGGCGCGAAGATGGGGGAGGAGGGCCCGGAACGCGATCAGGTCGTCTCCGGCGCCCCGCCCAGCCACGCGCCGTCGCGCATGATCACCCGGCCGCGCAGCTCCGGCTCACCGTGCCAGGCACGCACGGTGCTCGGCGTCACCCGCACGTGGACATGGGGCTTCGTCTCCGCCCGCGGGTCCCAGCCGAACTTGTCGGTGAAGGCCTCCGCGGCCTCCTCGGGCACGTCCCGCGACGCGAAGCACTCCGCCCGCCCGGCGAGCGTCACCACGTCGGCGGTGTCCGGCAGCGCCAGGCGCACCCGCGGCTCGGCGCGGACGTTGCGCACGGTCACGGACGTCTCCGCCGTGCACACCCACACCGCCCGCCCGTCCCACAGGAACCACAGCGGCACCTGGTGCGGGCCGTGCTCCGGGTGGGCCGTGGACACCCACATGTCCCGTTCGGCGGCGAGCCGTTCGAGAGTGGCACGGGTACGTTCCGCCGAATCGCGGCGCTCGCTCTGCGTGATCTCCATGAGCGTCGACCCTAGATGCGGCCCGGCCGCCCCGCATGGGCCATCGGTCCTACGTCCGCGGTCCCGTCGGCGAAGGGAGGGCCGCGCCGCTCCCTCACGCCGTACGTGCCCGGAAGAGCGCCCCGGACACCGCCGCCGACACCGCCAGGATGCCCGCGCACCAGGCCAGCGCCAGCCACGGGGTGTGGCCGACCGGCAGGCCCAGCAGCAGGCCCCGCAGGGATTCGATGACCGGGGTGACGGGCTGGTGCTCGGAGAAGGCGTGCAGCCAGGAGGGCATGGTGCCGACGGGCACGAACGCGCTGGACGGGTAGGGCAGGAACGTCATGAAGAAGGTGAACCCGGCCGCCGCCTCGGGGGACTTGGCGAGGAGACCGAACGTCGCCGACAGCCAGGAGATGGCGAGGATGTAGGAGGCCAGCAGGGCGGCCGCGGCCAGCCAGCCGGCCGCCGTCGCCGACGGCCGGAAGCCGATGGCGAAGGCGAAGGCGAGGACCAGGGCGGTGGAGAGCAGGTTGCGGGTCGTACTGGCGAGCGTGTGCCCGGTGAGGACGGCGGCGCCGCTGACGTCCATGGAGCGGAAGCGGTCGATGATGCCCTCCCGCATGTCCCCGACGACGCTCTGCGCGGTGCTCGCCGCGCCGAAGCCCGAGCAGAGGACCAGGACGCCGGGAGTGACGTAGGTGAGGTACTCCTGGCCGGTGCTGATGGCACCGCCGAAGAAGTAGACGAAGATCGTCATGATCATGATGGGCAGCGCCAGCGAGGTGATGACCGCGTCGATGTTGCGGCTGCTGATGCGGATCGAGCGCCCGGTCATGGTCAGGTGCTGGGCGAGAGGGCGGGTCACGGTCTCAGACATGGGCGGGCCGCTCCGGGTTCTGGTTCTCGTGCCGCTCGTCGTCGGTCAGGGCGAGGAAGACGTCGTCGAGGGTGGCGGTGTGCAGGGCGAAGTGCGTGATGTCCCGGCCGGCCGGGTCGAGTTCGTCGAGCAGCGCCCGTACGTGGGGAGCCGTGCCGTCGGTGGCGACGGACAGGCCGAGCGTCTCGGGGGAGTGCCGCACGGCCCGGTGGGCGAGGCGGAGGTATGCCTCCCGGGAGGCGAGGGTGAGGTCCAGGCGGTGTCCGGCCAGCCGTGCCTTCAGTTCGGCCGCGGTGCCCTCGGCGGCCAGGACTCCCTTGTGCAGGACCGAGATGCGGTCGGCCAACCGGTCGGCCTCCTCCAGGTACTGGGTGGTGAGCAGCACCGTGGCCCCGTCCTCGGCGGCCAGCGCGCCGACGGCCTGCCAGAGTTGGCGGCGGCTGCGCGGGTCGAGTCCGGTCGTCGGCTCGTCGAGGAAGAAGACGGAAGGGGAGCCGACCAGGCCCGCCGCGAGATCCAGGCGGCGGCGCATGCCGCCGGAGTACGTACGGGCCTGCTCGCGGCCCGCGGCCAGGAGGCCGAAGCGGTCGAGGAGTTCGGAGGCCCTGCGGCGGGCGTCGCGGCGGGTGAGGCCCGCCAGCCGGGCCATCATGCGCAGGTTCTCCTCGCCGGTCTGCGCCTCGTCGATCGCCGCGAACTGACCGGTCAGGCTGATCGAGCGGCGCACCGCGCGCCGCTCGGCCCGTACGTCGTGACCGGCGACCCGGGCGGTCCCGCTGTCGGGCGGGGTCAGGGTGGCCAGGATGCGGACGGCCGTGGTCTTGCCCGCGCCGTTGGGCCCGAGCAGGGCGTGCACGGTACCGGGGGCGACGTGCAGGTCGATGCCGCGCAGGACGTGCAGCCTGCCGTCCCCGTCGACGCCTTCGCCGCCGCTCCCGCGGCCGCGCCTTCGATACGACTTGGTGAGGCCGTGCGCCTCGATCATGGCTGTCGCCACCTTCCGGGTCCGCCGTGCGTGGAGTGCCGTGCCGCGGGACGGCACGCGTTCTGCGTATGGCATACGCACTACTGCGTAAGGGTTACGCATACCTAGGATGGGCGTCAAGCACGGGAGGGAAGGCGGAGGTCATGGCGGGCAGCGGCAGGAGCGGAAGCGCCGGGGGCGACGGGCACGGCACCGACGGCGGAGGTGAGGGCGAGCGCCGGAGCGGCGGCGGCACGGGCCTGCCCGCCGGCCTCGAAGCGGCCTGGGGGTTGCGCGGGCGTCCGGCCAAGGGTCCCAAGCGCGGCCTGAGTCTGGAGCGGATCGTCGAGGCCGCCGTACGGATCGCCGCCTCCGAGGGGCTCGAAGCGGTTTCCATGGGCCGCGTCGCCAAGGAACTGGGTGCCGCCCCGATGTCGCTCTACCGGTACGTCGGCGCCAAGGGGGAGCTGTACGTCCTCATGCTGGAAGCCGCGATGGGCCCCCCGCCGGAGGACCTCGTCGCCGGACGCGGCTGGCGCGAGGGCCTGGAGCGGTGGGCCTTCGCCATGCGCGAGGGGTACCGGCGCAACCTGTGGGCGCTTCGCGTCCCGGTGCACGGCCCGCCCGCCAGCCCGAACGCGATCGACTGGTGGGAGCAGGGACTGCGGGCCATGGAGGGAAGCGGGCTCGACGAGGGCGAGAAGATCTCGGTGATCCTGCTCGTCTCCGGCTTCGTGCGCAACGAACTGCTGCTCGCGGCGGACCTGGACGCCGGTTTCCGGGCGAACGGCGTCACCCCGCAGGCGGCCCTGGAGGACTACGCGCGCACCCTGGCGCACCTGGTCGACCCGGACCGCCACCCCGCGATCAGCAGGATGCTGCGGTCGGGGGTGATGAACGGTCCCGACGACCCCGACTTCGACTTCACCTTCGGACTGGGCCGGGTGCTGGACGGGGTCGAGGTGCTGGTCGCCCGCGCCTGAGCCCCGGCACGGGCGGCGGGTGACCGCCCGTGCCGGGGCCGGAGCGAGGTCGGCTAGCAGCCGTTCGACACCTGGAGGCCCTTGTTCGCGCCCGCCGTCCGGCTCACGGTCGCCGGGACGCAGGCGGCCCCGTCGAGCGAGTAGGCGTACGGGATGCCGATCGTGGTCGTCGACCGGGGGTCGGGTCCTGCGGGCTTGTAGTCGCTGCCGGGCTTCGACCAGGTCACCCGGTCGAAGACGTTCCCGCCGACCTGCCAGTGGCCGACGGTGGTGGTGTAGAAGGTGCCCAGGACGTCCTTGGAGTCCTGGAAGTAGTTGTTCTCCACCTTGGCGCGGGCTCCGGCCCGGGAGTTGATGCCCGAGTCGTTGAGGCGCGTGTAGTGGTTGTTGAACATGTGGGCGGTGCCGCCGCGCAGCAGCGGGGCGCGGGAGTCGATGTTCTCGTACAGGTTGTGGTGGTACGTGAGGAAGCTGTTGGAGACGTCGGTCTCGCTGGACCCGACGAGACCGCCGCGTCCGGAGTTGCGCAGGGTGCTGTACGAGAGCGTCACGTACTGGGTGTTGTTCTTCATGTCGAAGAGGCCGTCGTAGCCCTCGGACTCGCCGCCCGAAGCCTCCAGGGAGACGTGGTCGACCCAAACGTTGCGGACGTTGCTCTCCATGCCGATGGCGTCGCCGCCGTTGGAGGTGGGGGAGCCCGACTTCTTGACGTTCCGCACGGTCACGTTGCGGATGACGATGTTGCGGGCCTCCCGCAGGTGGATGCCCAACTGGTCGAAGACGGCGCCCTTGCCGACGCCGAGAAGCGTCACGTTGCTGATCTGCTTGAGCTCGATGACGCCGGCGGCGGTGTTGCAGCTCGTGCCGGACACCTTGGTGGTGTTGGCGTGGTTGATGGTGCCCTCGACCTCGATGACGATCGGGGTGCTGCTGCTCGCCCGGCCGCACAGGGCGGCGTGGATCGCCGTTCCGGTGGTGGCGCGTACGGTCTTGCCGCCCGCGCCGCCGGTGGTGCCGCCGTTCTGGGTCGCGTAGCCGGTGGCGCCGCCGGGGGCGGCCGACGCGTGGGGGGTGGTCAGGAACAGGCCGGTCGCGACGGTCGCCGCCGTCGTGGCCAGGGCCGTACTGAGTCGCAGGGCGACTGCTCGTCTCATTCTCGGCTCCCAATTCGTGGTCCGGTCCGGCGAGTGCCGACGGCGCGGGCGAGGGTGGTCCCGCGCGGTCGGTCGGGGATGCCGGACGGCCTGATTCCGGGCAGGGTGAGGACCGGCCCGATGCGGATGCTCATGTCGATGTGTCGACGCCGGGGGCGTGGGGAGCCCCTGACGGGACCGGTGGCGCACGCCGGCGGTGAAAGCGTGGGCGACGCTTGCGCGACGTCGCTCGTGGGGGCGCGACGACCGTCCCGCCGAACGGTCCCCGGGTGGAGCAATGAAGCGGGAAAGCGCTTTCTGCCCGTGACCATAGGGGTGCCCCCATGCCCTGGCAAGACTCCGCGCAGAACGCGGAACATTCCCCGCCGCCGGGTCGGCGGACTCTGCGGGCTCGGGCTCCGGGGTGGCCCCCGGCCCTGCCAAGTCAGCGGCCGCGCGGCGGAGTTGGCCGGACGACGGAACGGGCCACGCACGCCTTCGCGTGCGTGGCCCGTTCAGCGGCCGGTCTGTCCGGGGTCGTACGGGGGGCCCTATCGCCCCCCGGCGGCGGGGAAGTCCCACACGGCCCGGGGGCCGGGGCCGACCACCAGGGTCGAGTGGCCGAGACGCTCCTCGTGCCGGTGCGCGACGGGCCGGTTCAGGGACATGCCGATCTGACGCAGACCCGCCTGCGCGCGGGGCACGGCGTCGAGCCGGATGGTGCTGCCGCCGCCCTTCGCGACGACTCCGCCCTCGACGGACCGCACGGAGAACCCGCCCGCCCGCAGCAGCGGCACCGTGTTGGCCAGGTCGCGGGCGGTGACCGCGAGGCGGATCGACGTGATGTCGCGCATCAGGTGCCGGCGGTAGTCGTCGGACAGGTAGCGGTCCCTGCCGACGTCGCCGGGAAAGCGGGCCGGACCGGTCCGGCTGCGCGGGTCGGCGAAGTACTCGGGGCGGTACTCCATGCCCCAGGCGCCGAAGGCGTCGTACTCGCCGGACGTGAACACGGCGTCGAACCACGGCACCGGGACCCCGTCGCCGAAGTCGCGCGTCTGGGGGAATTCCAGGGGTTCCTCGATCCCCTGGTCCCGCAGCCGCCGGACCACCTCCGCCAGCTCGCCCCGTCGTTCCACGGAGAGCGCCAGTCCGCCCGCGCCGAGGCCGCCGTCCTGGCCGGGCAGATCGCCGACCCCGAAGAGTTCGAGGTAGGTCTCGCGGCCGAGCAGATAGCGGCCGGTCCACGTCTGGCCGCCGGAACCCGTGGTCGTGCGGACCTGGAAGTCGGCGAACTCCCGGAGGTAGGCGGAGTGTTCGATCGCGTCGGCGGTCTCGCGGTCGAGGACGCCGTAGGCGTGGTTGTAGTGGAGGAGCTGACGTCCCGCCGGAAGCGGCCCGGCGTCGGACGCGGCGGCCGACGCGCTCGCGTGGACCGCGCCCGCGAGGACGACAGCGAGGGCGACGCAGATGCGCATCACTCGTCGAAGCAACATGCGGGCAAGCGTAGGGCGCATCGTGCGGAACGCCCAGGGCGCGCGCGGCCGTTCACGCCCCCCGGGGACGGGTCCCCGGAAGCGGCGTCACGGCCTGCGCACCTCGTAGTGGAAGCAGCCGTACTCCACGGCCCGGACGTGCACCAGCACCACCTGGGGATCGGCGAACGCCTCGTCGAAGACCCGCTCGAACCCGGCCGAGGCGTCCTGGGGGACCTCGAAGCAGCGTCCCCCGACGATGTGCCCCCGCGCGTCGTAGCGCCGCACCGCGCGCAACGCCCCCGGCCGTGCGAACGGGTAGCCCGGAGCCGGGCGCACCCCCGCGCACGGGTCCGCGTGGATGAACACCGGGCCCGTCTCCTCGTACGCTCCCGGTTCGGCGCCCGAGTCGGCCGCCCAGCGGCGCAGCGGGGCGTACGAGACGAGGGCGATCCGCTCGCCGGGCTCGACGGCGCGCAGACAGCAGCGCAGCGGACTGCCCACGCTGTCGACGGGCGACCCGTGCTCGTGTGCGGTGAACGGGCGCGGCGCCCGCCCCGCGTCGTCGGCCTTCCGGAGCTCTTCGAGTGCGGCGGGGGAGAGGGGCAGAGGCGTGTACGAAGTCATGGCCCCAGCTTGACCGGACGTGTCGGCAGGCACTGGCGGAATCCGGACGTCGAGGCCGCACGCCTCCGCCCCGCACCCTCCCGAGGGGCCGCGTCCGCGCCTCCGGCCACCCGCGTCCCGCACCGCCCTCGTCCGCCCCTCCGGCCACCCGTGTCCGCGTCCCGGACCGACCACGTCCGCGCCTCCGGCCGGCCACCCGCGGATCGCGCCGGGGATCACCCGCGGAGGAAGAGGTCGACGGACGGCGCACGCCGTCGGCCGTCCCGAGGTGCGAGCCGGGGCACCTCCCGCCCCTGCTGACGCCACTGGGCCTCCAGGGCGTCATAGATCGGGCAGGGGGACAGCGGCCGTCCGGTGGACGGCCAGAGGGGCTGGGCCTGCGGCGGGGAGGGCCAAGGGTCGTACGCGGGCTGGCTCATGGCTGGCTTAACGATTCTGCGGACCGTTACGTGGCGGTTCGCGGCCCGGCGGGAGCGTCTTTCGGCCACGAACAGCGACCGCCTCACCGTCCCCGGCGGACGTCGACGCCGACGTGTTCCGGACGTCTGCCGAGGGTGACGGCGAGTCGCGTGGGCGAGGTGTCGCCAATCCATGCTTCCGGGGCTAACGTGAGTGTTTCCGTGGGTATGGGTGCCCGAACAACCGTACGAGATGCGACAGCGTGCAATTCCCGGTGTGGACGCTCTCGTTCGGGGTACTTGGGCCCCGGTCGCGGCGCGCCTGCCTCCGTACGCGCGCCCGACCCGTACGCGATCCGCAGGGTTCGCGTACGACCGCCCGCACCCGACGACTCGCACCCGACGCGCACACCCGAGGAGCTGAAGGCCGTGACCGACGTTTCGCGCATGGGCTCGCCCGCCGACGACTCGAACGCCGACCGCCCGGCACTCACCGACCGGCAGGGCCACCCGGTCTACGACAACCAGAACCAGCGCACGGTCGGCGCCCGTGGACCGGCGACCCTGGAGAACTACCACTTCCTGGAGAAGATCAGCCACTTCGACCGCGAGCGCATTCCCGAGCGCGTCGTGCACGCGCGCGGAGTGACCGCCTTCGGCCACTTCGAGGCGTACGGGAAGTGGGGCGACGAGCCCGTCAGCCGTTACACCCGCGCCAAGCTGTTCCAGGAGGCGGGCAAGCGGACCGACGTCGCCGTGCGCTTCTCCACCGTGATCGGCGGTCGCGACTCCTCGGAGGCGGCCCGGGACCCGCGTGGTTTCGCCGTGAAGTTCTACACGGAGGACGGCAACTGGGACCTCGTGGGCAACAACCTCGGAGTCTTCTTCATCCGGGACGCGGTGAAGTTCCCCGACGTCATCCACGCGCTGAAGCCGGACCCCGTCTCGCACGAGCAGAAGCCCGCCCGGATCTTCGACTTCATGTCGCAGACGCCCGAGAGCATGCACATGCTGGTCAACCTGTTCAGTCCGCGCGGCATCCCCGCCGACTACCGGCACATGCAGGGCTTCGGAGTGAACACGTACAAGTGGGTCAACGAGGCGGGCGACAGCGTCCTCGTGAAGTACCACTGGATGCCCAAGCAGGGCGTGCGCAGCATGACCGAGGAGGACGCCGCCAACGTGCAGGCGGGGGAACTCGGCCACGCCACCAAGGACCTGTACGAGGCGATCCGCGGCGGCGACCACCCGGAGTGGGAGCTGCTCGTGCAGGTCATGGAGGACGGCGAGCACCCGGAGCTGGACTTCGACCCGCTCGACGACACCAAGACGTGGCCGGAGCAGGAGTTCCCGCCCAAGCCGGTCGGCCGGATGGTGCTGGACCGCACCGTCGACAACTACTTCGCCGAGAACGAGCAGATCGCCTTCGGCACGGGCGTGCTCGTCGACGGACTCGACTTCTCCGACGACAAGATGCTGGTCGGCCGGACCTTCTCGTACAGCGACACCCAGCGCTACCGGGTCGGCCCGAACTACCTCCAGCTCCCCGTCAACCAGGCCAAGAACGCGGAGGTGCGCACCAACCAGCGCGACGGCGCGATGGCCTACGACAACGGGGCCAGGAACGCGAACCCCGAGGTCAACTACGAACCCTCGATCACCGGCGGCCTGCGCGAGGCCGAGTACCCCGGCCACGACGAACAGGGCCCGGAGATCCGGGGCCGGCTCACCCGCAAGCGCATCCCGCGCACCAACGACTACCTCCAGGCAGGTCAGCGCTACCTGCTTCTGGAGGACTGGGAGCGCGACGACCTGGTGCACAACTTCGTCACCCTGATCTCCCAGTGCGACCGCCCGGTCCAGGAGCGCATGGTGTGGCACTTCCTGCTGGTCGAGAACGACCTCGGCCTGCGGGTCGGCGAGGGTCTCGGCATCAGCCCCTCCGACGTGAACCACCTCGGCCCGCTCGACGGGCAGACCCTCACCGACGAGGACCGCAAGCGGCTGGACAACCTCGGCGACAACCCGCCGCGCGACGTCTCCGGCCTGACGATGACGCACTGCGTGCCGGACACGCGGCACGTCGTCTCCCGCTGAGGCGACCGGGCCCGGGGAGGGATGGCGCACGCCATCCCTCCCCGGGCCCGGTGCCGTCCGGCCGTACGCAGCCGGTCCCCGCCGTGAGCCCGCCCGTGGCGACACCTCGGCGGGGTGATGGACTGCGCCCCATGGACCGCTCGCACGCCGTGCCCCCCCTCGACCCCGAACTCGCCGCGGTGCTGCGGTCCCGGGGGCGGAAGCCCCGGGAACCGATCACGCCGGAGAACCTCGCGGCCCGCCAGGAGCAGGACGCCGCCGCCCGGCCCCGCCCGACGCTGCGGGAGCTGCGCGCCGACGGCCGTTTCGAGGTGACCGAACTGTCCGTGCCGGGGCCGCGGGGCGCACCGGACGTCACGCTCGTGAGCGCCCGCCCGGCCGGGCTCGCCGGGCCGCTGCCCCTGCTGTACTACCTGCACGGCGGTGCCATGATCATGGGCAACGCCTGGTCCGTGCTGCCCCGCGTCCTGCGGGAGTGGGCGGAGCCGCTGGGGCTGGCCGTCCTCTCCGCGGAGTACCGGCTCGCACCGGGTTCGCCCTATCCCGCCGCTCTGGAGGACTGCTACGCCGGACTCGTCCGGGCGGCGGGCCACGCGGCCGAACTGGGCATCGACGCGGACCGCATCGTCGTCGGCGGCAAGAGCGCCGGCGGCGGGCTCGCCGCCGCCCTCGCCCTGCTGACCCGCGACCGGGGCGGTCCCCGGCCGCTGGGCCAGATCCTTCTCTGCCCGATGCTCGACGACCGGCACCCCACCTTCTCCGGCCGCCAGTTGTCGGGCGCCGACGTCTGGGACCTCACCTCCCACGCCACCGCCTGGAAGGCGCTGCTCGGCGACCGGTACGGCTCCCCGGACGTGCCCGCCCACGCGGCCCCCGCCCGCGCCGCCGACCTCGCCGGGCTGCCCCCGGCGTACCTGGACGTGGGGTCGGCCGACATGCTGCGGGACGAGGGCGTGGCGTACGCGAACGCGATCTGGCGGTCCGGCGGGCAGGCCGAGCTGCACGTGTGGCCCGGCGGCTGCCACGGCTTCGACAGCCTCGCCCCGCACTCCGCCCTCACCCGGGACGCGCGTCGCGCCCGTACGGGCTGGCTCCGCCGCCTTTTGGGCGACCCGCCGATTGGGGCCGACAGCTGAGGGGACCTTCCTGGGGACCCGACCATCCGTCCGGTCCTCCCGGGGGCCGGCGAAACGTTCCGAGGGACCCCACATGACCGACACCCGCACCTCCACCGCCCCCGTTGCCGTCGTCACCGGCGCGGACTCCGGCATCGGCCGGGCCACGGCCGTACGTCTCGCCGAGGCCGGAATGGACATCGGGATCACCTGGCACAGCGACCGGGAGGGCGCCGAGCGGACGGCGGAGGAGGTCGGCGCGCACGGGCGGCGGGCGGCCGTCGCCCGGATGGACCTCAGCCGGCTGCCCGACGCCGCACTGGTGATCGACTCACTCGCCGATCAGCTCGGCCGGATCGACGTCCTGGTCAACAACGCGGGCACCGGCACCGCGACCCCGTACCTCGACCTCGGGCACGACGAGGTACGACGCGTCGTCGACGTCGACCTCATCGGTCCGTTCCTGTGCGGCCAGCACGCCGCCCGCCGCATGATCGAACAGGGCGGCGGCGGGCGCATCGTCAACGTGACGTCGGTGCATGAACACCAGCCCCGGGTGGGCGCGGCCCCCTACTGCGCGGCCAAGGGCGGGCTCGGCCTGCTGACCCAGGTGATGGCCCTGGAGCTCGCCGAACACGGCATCACCGTCAACTCCGTCGCCCCCGGCGAGATCGCCACACCCATGACGGGTCAGGACGAGAGCGACGTGCGCACCGCCGACCGCCCCGGCATCCCGCTGGGCCGTCCGGGCGACGCCCGGGAGATCGCCGCCGTCATCGCCTTCCTGGCGGGCCCCGACGCCTCGTACGTCACCGGGGCCTCCTGGATCGCGGACGGCGGCATGACCCGGATGGGCCCGCAGGCGGGCTCCCACCTGCGCAGCGACGACTGGCGGCGGCCATGAGCCGCTCCACCGCCGATGGCCGCACATAACAGGCGCAGTCGGGGGAACCCGTCGCACATGGCACTCATCAGGAGGATTGCAAGGCCCTTGCTGGCCTCGACGTTCATCAGCGGTGGTTACAGCACCCTGCGGCACCCGGAGCCGGTGGCTCCGGCCGCCGAACCGGTGGCCGTACCCCTGGCGCAGCGCATTCCCAAGCTGCCGACGGACCCCGAGCAGCTCGTGCGGATCAACGGTGCGGTGCAGGTCGGCGCCGGCGCCCTGCTCGCCCTGGGGCGCTTCCCCCGGTTCGCGGCGCTCGCGCTGGCCGGGACGCTGGTGCCCACCACGCTCGCCGGGCACCGGTACTGGGAGGAGAAGGACCCCGAGGCGCGGGAGGAGCAGCGCGTCCAGTTCTTCAAGAACCTCTCCCTGCTCGGCGGTCTGCTCATCACGGCCGCCGACACCCACGGCAAGCCGTCGGCGGCCTGGCGGGTACGGAACTCGGCGACGACCGCCCGCAAGACCTCGGCGGCCGCCCGCAAGTCGGCATCCGCCGGGCGGCGCGCCGGGCGGATCTCGGCGCGGAACGCGGGGCAGCGGGCCGAACTGGCGCGGCTGCGGTCCGCGAACAACGCCCGCAAGCACGCCAGGACGGCCACGAAGGCCGCCCGGAAGCGCTTCCCCACGCACTGAACCAGTCCCGGCGGCCCCGTTGAGCCGACGGTGCCGCGCACCCCGCCGCCTCCCGTGGGGCCCCCTTCGTGGAGGCGGCGGGAGGCGCGCGCGGGGCGAGGGGCGCCCTCCGTACCGCCGTGCGCGTCGCGGTGGCCGGGCGGCAATTCCGTGCCGGGCGGCAGCCCCGTGCTCGGCCCGCGTGCCGGGCGACAGGCTCGTCCGCGCCTCACTTGCCGGGGTGACGGTCTGTCCGGGCTCCCTTGCCGGGTCGGCAGCGCGACGCGTCCCCTTGCGGAGGGCGACGGCTCGTCCGAGCCCCCCTTGCGGGTGGCAGCTTTGTTCGCGGCCCCGCACTTCGTACGACCACTTCGTTCGCCCGCACGTACCCCCGTCCCGCTCCCACGACCGAAATGCCGCGTTCTTTGTCACGCAGGTGACTGTTCCTTCGCGTCCGCTTGGTCCACGGTGGTCACTCCTGTTCCGTTCGGGGGGAGCGACCCGCAGTGAGGCCCAGACGTTTACCGGCGACGGTCGGCGCGCTCGTCGCGTGCGCGCTGGTGTGGATCACGGGCTGCGGCGAGCTGCCCGACCCGGCCGAGCCGCCGGACGGGTTCGATCCCCCCGCGGCAGCCGCGCCCCGCCCCGGCGGCACCGCCACGGGTGGTGCCGTCCGGCCCTCCGAGGAGTCGGCTTCCGCGAGGTCGAGGAAGGAGCCCCGGTCACCCGCAGGGACGTCGCCGTCCGACGTGCCGCCGCCGACAGGGGAGCGGCCCTCGGTGCTGTATCTGGGGGACTCGATCGGTATGGAGACCCAGACCGTGCTCCGGGAACGCATCGAGTCCGACGGGCGGGCGAAGGTGCACAGCGTCCCGTATTCCGGCATCACCCTCTGCGACTACCTCACCGACCGCCCCTCCCTCTTCGTCTCCCCGAAGGACAAGGCCGCGACCCTGGTGCGCACGCACCGGCCCCGCGTCGTCGTCCTCCAGTTCTGGGGGAACTCCTGGGGCTACACGCCGTGCATGGACAAGATTTCGCAGGGCAGCGACCGCTACTTCACGCGGTACACGAAGGACGCCGAGACCCTTACCGGACAGATCGCCTCGGCCGCACGCTCGGCGGGCATCCCCCGGCCCCGGATCGTCTGGGTGCTCCAGGGCCCCGATGCCTTCTCGACCGACCGCACCCGCCGGGTCAACGACCTCTACCGGGCCCGAGCGGCGGCCTCGGGCGACCTCCTCGCCGACGCGGGCCGCGCGGTGAGCCCGGAGGGCGGACGGTACGAGTGGCGGGAGCGCCTGCCCTGCAACGCGGCGGAGCGCGCCCGGCCGGGCTTCTGCCGCGACGGCATGGCCGCCATGCACCGGCACGGCGACGCCCTTCACTTCTGCATGGCCCCGACGACCTCCACCCCCAGACCCTGCCCGGCCGCCTCACCGGGCATCGTGCGCTACACCGACGTCATCGCCTCCGTCGTCGACCGGTACCTGCGCGGCATCCGCTGAACGCCGGTGCGCGACGACCGGGCCGACCACGAGGAGCTGGGCGACGGCGAGCACGAGAAGGACGGCGGCCGGAACACCCCACAGCCGGCCGACCCCCGCATGCGTCAGCAACTGCGTGGCCACCACGGGAGCGGCGACGGTCGCGATGCCCCAACTGACGCCGTACGAGGCGAGATAGCGGTCCGCGCCGCCCGGCGGCGCCAGGCCCGCCACCACCCCCAGGACGCGGCCCAGGACGATCGCCTCGCCCAGACTCCACACGACGGTGGCGAGCACGAACTGCGGCAGCGTGTCCGCGACCGCGTACCAGGACAGGCCGGCGGCCATGACGAGATAGGCCAGTGCGAGGGACGGGGAGTCGCGGAGCGACGCGAACAGGCGCAGCCGCAGCAGGGGTTGGGCGGCGACGACGGACAGCGCCGACGTGGTGAACAGCAGTCCGGCGTCCGCCGCCTCGAAGCCACGCCGCTCCAGGGCCAGTGGCAGCGCCATCATGATCTGCATCGCGATCAGGGCGAAGACCGTACCCGGCAGGAACATCGCCCACAGGGCCCCATCCCGCCACGGCCGCACCGAACCGGCCGGACGAGGGCCGCCGGGCTTCGCCGGGGGCCGGTCGGCGGGCAGTACCAGACGCATCATCAGCGCACAGGCCAGGCAGGAGAGCGCGTCCACCACGAACAGCCACCGCAGGTCCCACCGCCCGACGCCCGCCGCGATCAGTCCGGCACCCGTCCCGCCGAGCGCCAGACCGGCGTTGAGCAGGCCGTACGCGCGCACCCGGTCGGCCGGGCCGACGGCGTCCGCGATCAGGCCCTGGCTGGGCGGCTCGTACAACTCGAAGACCAGCCCGAGCAGTACGGCGAACACCGCCACCGCGAGGAGCGAACCGGCGGCGGCGATGCCCAGCTGGGCGAGGCCGCAGCCGGTCAGCCCCAGCACGATGGTGCGGCGGCGCCCCAGCCGGACCGCCAGCCGACCGCCCGCCAGCCGGGAGGGGATCGTGGCGAGCCCGAAGGCCGCCGACAACAGGCCCGCCGTGGCGGTGCTCGCCCCGAACTCCGTGCTGATCAGGACGGTCAGGAACGGCAGCGAGAACGCCCCGATCCGGTTGACCGCCCGCGCCACCACCAGCAGCCAGATGATCCTCGGCATTCCGCCCCCTCGCGCGCCCCGCGGGCCACCCCCACGGGGCATCACTGTCGACCCCGGTATCGTCGGTTACGAAACCCAGGCCTGGAACCTAGGCCCGAAGGAGTAACCGGTCAAGTGATGTTCGACAGTCACGTGGTGGTGCGGCTGGAACACGCCGTGTCCCTCGTGAACGCCCTCACCGACGGCGAGGCCCACGGCCGCCCCCGCACCGCCCCCACCGGAGCCGACCTGTGGACCGCGGTCGCCGAGGCCGTCCCCGACGACGCCGCGTCGGCGCTTCCGCGCACCCCCGACCCCGCTCAGGCGGCCCACCTGGCGGACGCGGCACGCCGCATGCGCGCGGCCTTCGAGGCGGTGCAGGACGGCCACGTCGACCTCGCGGCCGAAACTGTCAACCACCTGCTGCGCACCGTCGGCGCACGCCCCCAGCTCGACCGCGCCGGGGACGGAACCTGGCGGCTGCACTTCCACGGTCCCGGCGACTCCTTCGCCGCGGGCGTCGCCGCGAGCTGCGCCACCGCCCTGGCCCTGACGCTGGGCGGCGGCCTCGGAGGGCGCCTCGGCGTGTGCCGGGCCACCCGCTGCGACCGCGTCTACGCCGACACCTCCCGCAACGCCGCCCGCCAGTTCTGCTCCACCGCCTGCCAGAACCGCATGAAAGCGGCTGCCTTCCGGGCCCGCAGGAACGCGCACTCCGCCGGACGAGAGGACCTCCGATGACCGCCATCCTCAGCTTCGAGGGCGCCGACACGGCGCCGGACCAACTGGAGCGCCGGGCACAGAAACTGGCCGGAGGTCTCCACGAGCTGGGGCTGCGGGCGGGGGACGTGGTCGCCGTGCTGCTGCGCAACGACCCGGTGTACGTCGACATCATGCTGGCCTGCCGACTCGGCGGCTTCCAGTTCTGCCCGCTCAACTGGCACTTCACCCCTTCCGAGCTCGCCCACATCGTCGAGGACTGCGGCGCGAAAGCGGCGATCGGCCACACCGACCTCCTCGAAGCGGCCTGCTCGGCGCTCTCCGACGGCCTCACCGTCCTCGCCGTCCCGCACGGCGGGAGCGGGGCGCCGGGGGCCGGGGCCGACGGGCGGCCTCTCTCCCCGGACGGCGGGCGCACCCTCCCGCACGGACCCGGTCAGGCCCTCCCGCACGGACCCGGTCAGGCCCTCGCGTACGGCTGCGGGCAGGTCCTCCCGTACGAGAGCTGGCTGGAGCAACAGGAGCCCTACAGTGGCCCGTTGGAGTCCCCGGGCGGGCACATGGTCTACACCTCCGGGACCACCGGCCGCCCCAAGGGCGTGGTCCGTACGCCCGTGCCGGTGGCGGAGGCCGACGCCTTCCGCACCCGTATGCTCGCCGTCATCGAGCAGGTCCACGGGCTGCGGGCCGGCTGCCGGGCCCTGCTGACGGCGCCGCTGTACCACAGCGCGCCGAGCATGTACGCCCAGTACGGGGCCCTGGTCGCCGGCCTGCTCGTCATCGCGCCGCGCTTCGACGCCGAACAGACCCTCGCCCTCGTCGAACGGCACCGCATCGACACCCTGTACTGCGTACCGACCATGTACGTACGGCTGTTGAAGCTCCCGCGCGAGGTCCGCGAGCGGTACGACCTGTCCTCGCTGCGCTTCGTCGGCTCCACCGGAGCGCCCTGCGCCCCCGAGGTGAAGAAGGCCATGATCGACTGGCTCGGGCCGATCGTGCACGAGACGTACGCCTCCAGCGAGACCGGCTACATCACGCTCATCGACTCGGCCGAGGCCCTGGCAAGGCCCGGCAGCGTCGGGCGGCCCCTCGGCGACGCGCAGATCCGCGTCGTCGGCGACGACGGCGAGGAGTGCGCCCCGGGCGAGGTCGGGAACCTGTACGTGCGCCAGCCCGCGCACACCGACTTCACCTACCGGGGGCGGCCCGAGGCACGCGAGGAGGTCGGCCTCGACGGGCTGGTCTCCGTGGGGGACATGGGGTACCTCGACGAGGACGGCTACCTCTACGTCTGCGACCGCGCCGTCGACATGGTCATCTCCGGGGGCGTCAACATCTATCCGGCGGAGATCGAGGCCGCGCTCCTCATCCTGCCCGGGGTGCTCGACTGCGCCGTGTTCGGCGTGCCGGACGCCGAGTTCGGCGAGCGGCTGCACGCCTTCGTGCTCCCCGAGCCGGGAGCCGCGCCCGACCCGGCGGAGCTGCGGGACGCGCTGCGCGCCACGCTGGCCGGGTTCAAGATCCCCCGGGGTGTCGACCTGGTCACCGACCTGCCGCGCGACCCCAACGGGAAGCTCGCCAAGCACCGCATCCGGGCCCGGTACCTGGAGACGGCGTCGGGGCGCCCCTGAGGTGTCCAGGGGCGCCCGCGGGCTACGCGGACCGGTCCGCCGGGCCCCCGCCCCCGGTGCGGCTCAGCACTCCCGGCCACCACGCCTTCCGCCCGATGTCCCGCACCAGCGCCGGTACCAGCAGCGAGCGCACGACCAGCGTGTCGAGCAGCACCCCGAAGGCCACGATGAACGCGATCTGGAGGAGGAACGCCAGCGGAATGACGCCGAGGGCCGCGAACGTGGCGGCCAGGACCACGCCCGCCGAGGTGATGACGCCGCCGGTCGCGGTCAGCCCGCGCCGTACGCCCTCACGCACCCCGTGGGCCAGGGACTCCTCCCGGACCCGCGACATCAGGAAGATGTTGTAGTCCACGCCGAGCGCCACCAGGAACACGAACCCGTACAGCGGTACGGAGGAATCGGTGCCGCTCATGCCGAAGACGTACGTGAAGACCAGCGCCGAAACGCCCAGCGTGGCAACGAAGTTGAGGGCCACGGTGACCACCAGCAGCACCGGCATCACCAGCGAGCGCAGCAGCAGCGCCAGGATGACCAGGATGATCGCGAGGACCACCGGCACGATCACCGCGCGGTCGTCCGCCGCGGTCTGCTGGGTGTCGTACTGCTGCGCCGTGTACCCGCCGACCAGTGCGTCCGCGCCGGGCACGGCGTGCACCGCGTCCCGCAGCCGGGCCACCGTGTCCTTCGCGGCGTCGCTGTCGGCGGCGTCCGCCAGGGTGGCGTCGATGCGCACCCGGCCGTCCACGACCAGCGGCGGGCCTCCGCCGGGCCGGCCGGACGCGGTGACGGTCGCGGCGCCCGCCACACCCTCGGTCCGCTCGGCGGCCTGCCGGACCGCGTCGGCCTGCGGTGCGCCGGCGACGATCACCGCGGGGTTGCCCGAACCGCCGGGGAAGTGTTCGCCGAGGGTCTGCTGCGCGGACACCGACGGGGCGTCGTTGACGAAGATCTCGTCCAGCGGCACCCCTCGCGAGGTGAGCATGGGGGCGAACGCCGCGCAGGCGAGGAGCCCGGCGAGGGACAGCGCCCACACCTTGCGCGGCGCACGGTCGACGAGGTCGGCGACCCGCTGCCACAGCCCGTGCGCACCCCGTCCCTTCGCGTCGCCCTCGGCGAGCGGCTTCGGGCGGGCCGGCCAGTAGGCGGCCCGGCCCAGCAGCGCCAGCACGGCGGGCAGGAAGGTGAGCGCGCTCAGTACCGCGCACACGATGCCGATCGCGCCGACCGGCCCCAGCGCGCGGTTGTTGGTCAGGTCGCTGAGCAGCAGGGCCAGCAGGCCGAGCGCCACGGTCGCCGCACTGGCCGTCACCGGCCCCACCGTCTGCCGCCAGGCGGCCCGTACGGCGGTGAAACGGTCGTGGCCGCCGCTCAGCTCCTCCCGGAAGCGCGCGGTCAGCAGCAGCGCGTAGTCCGTCGCCGCGCCGATCACCAGGATCGACAGGATGCCCTGCACCTGCCCGTCCACCCGCACCACGTCGTGGTCCGCGAGCACGTACACCACCGCGCTCGCCAGCCCGAGGGCGAAGACCGCACCGACGATGATGATCAGCGGCAGCAGCACGCTGCGGTACACGAGCAGCAGGATGAGCAGGACGGCGAGCAGTGCGACGCCCAGGAGCAGCCCGTCGATCCCGGCGAACGCGTCCTTCAGGTCGGCCTGACTGGCCGCGGGTCCCGCCACCTGCACGGTGGTGCCCGGGACCTGACCTGCCGTCTCCTTGATCCGGTCGAGGGTCGGCGTCAGCTCCTCACCGAGACCGGGACGCAGTTGCACGACGCCCTGGAGCGCCTGCCCGTCCTTCGAGGGGAAGGCGGGCGAGGCGGCTCCCACGATGCCCTCGGAGCCCTTCAGGGACGCCAGCGCCTTTGTGGCGGCGCCCTGCTTCTCCTCGCCCAGTCTGCCGCCGTCCTGGCCCTCGGCGGTCCACACGACGATCGCGGGCAGCGTCTCGTCCTGGCGGAACGCCTTCTGCGCCTCGATGACCTGCGTCGACTCGGCGTTCTGGGGGAGGAACGCCGCCTGGTCGTTGGTGGCGACCTGGCCGAGTTTCCCGGCGTACGGGCCGAGACCGCCGCCGACGCCCAGCCAGACGACGAGCAGGACGAGCGGGATGAGCCAGCGTGCGGAACGTGCGGGGGTAGACATCGTGCTCCCGGTGCCACGGAGGTACCTCAGGGGGTGACAATCTCAATGATTGAAATATACCAGTGCCCTGTTCGGCCCCGCCCATGCGTCCTCGCCGCGCGTCGGCCCGGTCGGCGGGGAGGGGCGCTCACCTGCGCGGCGCGGGGAGTTCCGAGAGTTCCGTGTTGAGTTCCGTCAGGAAGCGCAGTACGAGGGAGAGTTCGGCGGGCTCGAAGCGCGACCGCACGTTCTCGGTCGCCGTCGCCAGGGGAAGGAAGTGCGCGCGCGCCACGGACCGCGCGCTCGTCTCGTAGTGCAGGTGCACGACCCGCCGGTCCTTGCTGTCCCGGGAGCGCCGGACGTGCCCGGCCTTCTCCAGTCTGTCCAGGCAGGCGGTCACCGCGCCGGACGTCAGCCCGAGATGCTCGCGCAGCCGACCGGGCGTCAGCGGGGTATCGGAGTCCAGGATGGCGGCCAGGGCCTGGACGTCGGTCGGATGCAGGCCCTGCTCGGTCGCGAAGCCGTGCGCGAGGCGGCCTATCTCGCCGTTCATCCGCCGCAGTTGCACCGCGAACGCCAGCAGATCCGGCACGGGCTCCCCCGGCGGGGGAGCCGGGGCGCGGTCCGGTGCTGCCGCTCGTTCGGGGTCTCGTTCGTTCGTACTGGCCACGGGTTCACCCTATCGAGGGCCGCCCACGGCGTGATACTACAGGTGTAGTGAGCAGTGGCGGAACCTGACCTGGAGGTCGCGATGGCGGGAACAGCAGTGGTGGTGGGCGCGGGAGTGGGCGGGCTCGCCACGGCGACAGGACTGCGGCGGGCCGGCTGGACGGTCTCCGTGCGCGAGCGCCGCACCTCCCTGGAGAGATACGGCACCGCCTTCGGCATCCACCCCACCGCGCAGGCCGCCCTCGACCGCCTCGGCATCGGCGAGGCGCTGCGCCGGCACGCCGTCCCCTACCGGCGCGCCGACATCCGTACCCCCGACGGGCGGGTACGGGCGCGCCTCCCGCTGGAGCGCATCGAGAAGAAGGCCGGACGCCCCGAACTCCTCATCTCCCGGCCCCACCTGATCGACGCACTGCTCGCCGGACTGGAGGCGTTCGGCGACGTCCCCGTCACCTTCGGCGAGAACGTCACCGACGTGGCGGCGCTGGCCGCCGGACACGACCTGGTGGTCGGCGCCGACGGAATCCGCAGCGCCGTGCGCACGGCCGTCCTCGGTACCCGCAGCGCGCCCCGCGACACCGGCACGGTCGCCTGGATCGGCATCGCCGACTTCGAGAGCGACCGCCACGGCGAGACCTGGGGCAGCGGTCGCTTCTTCGGCATGACGCCGGTGGAACCCGGCCGCACCAACTGGTACGCCACCGTGCCCGCCGCCACCACGGCCGACGAACTGCGCCCCTACTTCGCGGGCTGGCACGACCCGATCCCGCGCATCCTCGCCGAGACCGACCCGGCCGGCTGGATCCGCTACGAGATGCGCCACCTGTACCCGGCGCTCCCGTCCTTCGTCTCCCTCCCCGCGGGACCCGGGGCGGGCCGTACGGGAACCGTCCCCGCGGGCCGTACGAAGTCCGCCCCGGCGGGCGTCTTCGCCCTGGTGGGCGACGCGGCCCACGCCATGACGCCCAACCTGGGCCAGGGTGCCTGCACCGCGATCCTCGACGCCGACTCCCTCACCCGCGCCGTCGCCGCGCACGGCCCGCACGGGCTTCCCGCCGCCCTGCGCGCCTACGACGCCGAACGCCGCCGCAGCGCCCAGCGCGTCGCCCTCGGCTCCCGCACCCTGCACCGCTTCATGTCCACCAGGCGCACCGCCCTGCGCGACGCCCTCCTCACCCTGCTGCCCTGAACACCGCGGCTACCGCGCAGCACGCCTCCGCGCGCCCGCCGCACCAGCAGGAGTCGCCCGCCGCTGGTGAACGTGGCGACGGTGAGCCGGGTACGGCCGGTGCCGAGCCGTTCGACCTGCTGCCGGGCGTGCGCGAGTTCCGCGGCCACGGACTCCGCCGCGCCGAGCATGATCCGCCCGGCCGGCGTCAGCGCGACCCCGCGGGTGCCCCGTCGGCATGAGTCGGCCGTACCGGGGACGGCTCCGGCGCGCGTGCCCGGAGCCGTCCGGCGCGGCTACTTCTTCGGCTTCGGCGGCTGGGTCTCCCGTTCGTTCTTCACCCGCACGACCACGCCTTGGGCCGCGTTCGTGCCGGTCACCGCGTGCGGGCCGGACACCGGGCGGTCGGGGAGCCGGTAGCCCTCCGGGGCGACGGTCTCCCGTACGTAGTACGAGCCGAGCGGCAGCCGGTCGAAGTCGCAGCGGCCCTGTGCGTCGGTGGCGCAGCCGGAGCCGATCTGCCGGTCGCGGTCGGGGCCGGAGGTCTGGAGGCCCGGCCGCCGTCCGCTCTCACGCCACAGTTCGACGACGGCACGGGCGAGTCCCTGCCCGGTACGGGCGTCGACCTTGCGCACCTGGAGCTTTCCGGTGACCTCGGGGACCACCGTCTTCTTGTTGCGGGCGACCGTCGTGACGCCCTGGGGGCGGAGCGCCTCGGTCAGCACGACGGGCCCGAACACGGCCGGGGAAGGCAGGTCGTAGCCAGTCGGCGCCTTGGTCTCCTGCCAGTAGAAGGTGGAGTCGACCGGGACCGTCCTGCGGCAGGTGCCCGTCGTGTCGGTGGTGCACGGCGCGCCCTGACGGCTGTCGGGATCGGTGCCGCCGGTCTGGAGGCCGGGCACCCCGTTGCTCTCGCGCCACAGCTGGAAGACCGCTCCGGACAGTCGTGCGCCGCTCGCGGCGTCCTGCTTGACGATCCGCACCTCGCCCTCCACCGGTGCGGGCCTGCCACAGGTGGGCAGGTCGCCGTTGAAGGGGTACGCGTGGAACTCCTGGCCACCCCCGCCGGACGCGGCCGTCTCGTGGGTGAGCGAACCGGTGGTGAAGAAGCGCCCGTTGATGCCCGGCAGCGACACCCTGGTCTCCGACACCGCGTTGCCGACCAGGACGCTGCCCTGGAACTGGCCGGTGCCCTTGAGGTCCACGGCGGCGGCGTCGGGGAAGTTCCACAGCAGTCTGTCGCGCAGCGTGTTCAGCGGGTCGGTGGCGTCGTCGATGCCGCCGCTGTACGTGTTGACCGTGCGGTTCGCGCCCAGGACGTTGACCAGGACGGTCGCCCCGGCGGGGATCTTCGCGAACACGAGGCCCTGCTGGCCGCCGTTGGCCGCCGCCAGGTCGAAGTCGACGTTGAAGACCTGGAGCGCCGAGGTGCCGTCGCCGGTGAACAGCGTCTGGCCGCCCTGGTTGACGGCCGTGCCGGTGGCCGGGCGCGTCCCGGTGTCCCCGTCCGCGTAGCACTGGCTGGCGTCGGACAGCTGCTTGCGCAGCGCCGCGTACGGGGTGATCGCGGCCGGGTCGGCGGTGGCCTTGCCGACGACGGTCCCGGTGAGGGGGCCCGCGTGGCGCACCACGCCGTCCTCGGCCAGGAGGCGCTGACCGGCGGCGACCGTGACGGCGCCGCCGGTCGTGAGGTAGTCCGAGCCGACGGGCGGTGCGACGCGCGAACCGACTCCCGCCAGGCCCACGTTGTAGACCTGGCTGCCGTCGGCCGACTTGTTCATGTCGAAGGACCCCAGGACGACGACGCGCCCCTCCGCCTCCGCCGCCTTGCCACGCACCCGGAAGTCGCCGCCCGTGAAAACGTTGACGGCGTTGTCGTAGCCCGCGATCGCGCCGTTGTTGATCGACGGGAAGGGGCTCGGGCAGTTGCCCGGCACGCACGGGCCGAGCCCGCCGGGCAGCGGGGCCGCGTGCACCGCCGCGGGGACGGCCGCCACGGGGACGGCCGCCGCTCGGGCGGAGTCCGCGGGCGCGGCCAGCGCGTTCGCCGGGCCCGCCAGCGGCAGGAGCACCGCGCCGGCCGCCAGCCAGGTCACTCCGGCCGCACTGATTCCTCTGCGGCTGATTCTGCCGGGAGCACTTCTCACAGTCGTCGTCCTTCTCTCCGTCACCAGCCGAGTGTTCACAGGGCTGAACTCCGTGCCCGCATCCGTACGAGCGCGTACACACAACCGGCCAGTGCCAGGTCGGACAGCAGCATGAAGCCGATCGAGTACGAGTCCTTGGCGCTGTAGATCGCGCCCATCAGCAGCGGCGGAAGGAACCCGCCGAGACCGCCCACCGCGCCGACGATTCCGGTGACGCTGCCCACCTGGCTCTGCGGGGTGGCCCGGGACACCAGGGCGAACACGCTGCCGCCGGCCGCGCCGAGCCCGGCCGCCATGCCGAGCAGGGCGATCGTGCCGACCGGGCCCAGCACCGGGTCGAAGGCCTGGACCACCGCGAAGACGGCCACCGCCGCCAGGGCGACGCCGGTCACCACGGCCGGGTGGAACCGGTCCGAGAGCCTGCCGCCGAGCGGCCGGAACACGACGGTGACCAGGGCGAAACCCGCCGCCTTGGTTCCGGCGTCGGTCGGCGACAGCTCGTACCAGGTCTTCAGGTACGTCGGCAGGTACACGCCGAAGGCGACGACCCCGCCGAACCCGATCGCGTACAGCGCCGACAGCTCCCACGTCACCCGCAGCCGGCCGGCCTGCCCCAGCCGGGAGCCGAGCGACGCCGTGGGCACGGTCCGGCCGGGCGCGTCCGTGATGAGGACGGCGGCCAGCGCCGCGTAGAGCGCCAGGGCGACCGCCACCACCACGAAGGGGAGGTTCTCCCCGTGCCCGGCGATGCGCGGGGTGAAGTACCCGGACAGCGCGACTCCGCCCATGCCCATGCCGAACACACCGAGCGCGAAGCCGCGCCGGGACGGCGGGAACCAGGAGTTCACCAGCGGCACACCGATAGCGAACGTCGTGCCGCCCAGACCGAGCAGGAAGGCGACGAGCAGCATCAGCACGTAACTGTTCCTGGCGGGGATCAGCAGCAGCACCGGGACGATGGTCAGCGCGGACACCAGAGGGAACATCAGCTTCGCGCCGTACCTGTCGGTGAGCGCACCCGCCGGGATCCGCCCCACCGACCCCACCAGCACCGGCACGGCGACGAGCAGCGACTGCTGGAACGAGCTGAGGCCCAGACGCTCCTTGTAGTCGACGGCCAGCGGGGCGATCAGGTCCCACGCCCAGAAGGTGAGCGTGAACCCGAGCGTCGCCACGAAGAGGTTGCGGTACGCGGCGGCGGAGGGCTTCTGCTCGGTGAGCTCGGTGTCCATTGCGCCAGTCAAACCACCGAAGGCCGCCGGGGCGCGTGGAACTGGGCCGTACGCGCTACGCGCGGTGGGCGGACGGGTTACGGGTGCGTGGGCGGACGGGTGCGGACGGGTTACGGGTGACCCGCGCCCGTCGACCGGAACGGCCCCCGGGCGGCCGACTGCCGAAATTCAGCGGTGGTGCGGGGCGGGGGGCTGCTTGGATACCGCCATGGCCACCGAACCCCCCGCCGGAACGGAACTCCCCGGCCCCTTCGCGGGTCCTGAACGCCCCGCGGGTCCGGAACTCCCCGGTCCCTCCGTGGGTCCTGAACGCCCCGCGGATCCGGAACTCCCCCGCTCCTCCGCCGGTCCCGAACCCCCCGCCGCTCGCCAACCGCCCGTCGGTGACGTGTTCCCCGCCGGTTACGAGCTGTCCGCCGACGCCGGCCGGCTCGACCCCGAGCTGATCCACCGATGGCTGTCGCAGGACGCGTACTGGGCTCGCGGACGTTCCCGGGAGAAGCAGGACCGGGCGATCTCGAACTCCCTCAACTTCGGCGTCTACGACCGGAATTGCGGCAGGCAGGTCGGGTACGCCCGGGTGGTGACCGACTGGGCCGACTTCGCCTGGCTGTGCGACGTGTACATCGCGCCCCAGGCGCGCGGCAAGGGGCTGGGGACGGCTCTCGTCGCCGCGGTGCGCGAGCACCTCGCCCCCTACGGCCTGCGGCGCATCCTGCTGGCCACCGCGGACGCGCACGCGGTCTACGCCCGCGCGGGTTTCGCTCCCCTGACGAAGCCCGAGCAGTGGATGACGCTGGGCGCCCAGTGAGCGGCCCGGCCCCGGCGGCGCGCCCGCTGAGGCTGCGCGCGGCCGGGGCCGGGGCGGGGGGCGAGGCCCGGCTCCGGTGACGAGCACGGGCCGGGCACGAGGGCCGGGGCGACCGGTCAGGACGCCCCGGGCACGACCATGTCCGCCAGTACCGTACGGAGGTCCTCGCCCGGCTCCGGGCGCAGCGCCGGAGCCAGCCGGTCCGCCCGGTAGTGCCAGTGGTGGTCGAGGTCCGGGTGGACCCGCGCGTCGTACCGTACGGGGCTGTCGCTGCCCAGCAGGGTCCGTAGCTCCTCCGTGAGCTCCGGCCAGCCGACGTGCCCGCTCACCGCGTTGGCCACGCCGTGCACCGGGGCGTCGAGACACGCGGTGACCGCGCGGGCGAGCGCCGCCGCGTGCACCCAGGGAGCGCCGTACCACTCGTGGCCGCCCGCGCCGGGGGCGGGAAGGGTGATCGGGGCGTGGGCGCGGGCGGCCTGGTACAGCAACCCGATGGCCCCCCAGCGGAGTTGGTCGCGAAGTCGGTCGTGCGCACCCCACACCAGAGGGGATCGGACCGCGCTCGCGCCGCCCCTGCCCCCGGTGCCCGCGGCGCGCAGCAGAAGGGCCTCGCAGTCGACCTTCGCCTGTCCGTACGGGCTCAGCGGCTGCCGGGACGGGCTCTCCTCGGGCACCCAGCCGTCCGCCGGGTGCCCGTACGCGTCGACGCTGCTGACGAAGACGAAGGGGCCCTTGTTCCATGCCTCGGCCATGGCGCGCATGGCCGCCACGTCCACCTCGGGGCGGGTGAAGGTGCAGGCCGCGTGAATCACCGCGTCCACTCCGGCGACCGCCCGCCGCAGACCGTCCGGGTCGCCCAGGTCGCCCTCCACCACCTCGACCCCCTCACCGGCGACCAGGTGTGCCGACTCCGGGCGGGCGAGTGCGAGGACCGGCCTGCCGCGAGCGGCCAGCTCCCGCAGGACGAAGGCGCCGACACCGCCGGTCCCTCCGGTCACCAGGACCGTGCCGGGCGCGACGGTGCGCCGCTTGGCGGACCGTCCGGCCGCTGCCGTGGCCGCCGCCCTGCGTGCTGCCGTACGGGCCCGCGCCCGGTCGTCGAGGAGTGCGGTCAGGGCGTGGGGGGTGCGTGCCTCCATGATGTCCAGCCCGGTCAGGGGGAGTTCCAGGCCGGTCCGCAGCCGCTCGGCGAGTTGGACGGCGGTCAGCGAGTGCCCGCCGAGTGCGAAGAAGTCGTCGTCCGGTGCGGGCCGGCGGCCGAGCACGTGAGCGAACGCGGCCGTCACGGCTTCGGCGTGCGGGCTGGGCGCACCGTCGGATGCGGATGCGGATGCGGATGCGGGCGCCGACGCTGATGCCGTTGCCGTTGCCGTTGCCGTTGCCGGTGCGCCGGGAAGGCGGGTGAGGTCGGGTGAGCCGTCCGCCGTGCGCGGCAGCGCGTCGACGAGCGTCACCGCGAGGGGCAACCGGTCCCCGTCCAGCACACCGCGCAGCGCGGCACGCAGCTGGGCGGGCGTGGGGCCGCTCCACTCCCGGAGCACGGCGTACGCGAGGAGCGGCCCGCCCGGCGGGTCGACGACCACGGCGTCGGCGACGTGGGGCAGGGCACGCAGCGCGGCCAGAGCGGGGTGCGCGGCGGGGTCGGCGTCCGTGGCGGAGGCGGGGTGCGCGGTGTCCCGCTCGCTTCCCGCGGGGCCGGGCAGTTCCGAGAGGCGGCGGGCCGGATCGGCGGCCACGGCGGTCAGCAGCTCCGCGAAGGAACGGCCGAGTGCCTGCCCCGTCCCGTCGTCGAGCGCCGCCCGCCCGTACTGGACCAGACTCGACGGCTTGCCCGCCGTCACCAGCCCGAAGGAGAGGTCGAACTTGGCCTCGGAAAGCTCCACCTCGACCGCTTCCGCCCGTAGGCCGGGCAGCCGCAACGCCGTCGGTTCGCCCAGTACGTCGGAGGTCACCCTCACCAGCGCGGAGCCGTCCGCGCCGCGTGCCGCCGCGCCGAGCCGTTCCATGACGAGGTCGTACGGCACCTGCCGGTGCTGCTGCGCCTCCAGCAGCGCGTCCCGCACCCGCTCCACCAGTTCCCCGAATGCGGGGTCGCCGGACGCGTCCACCCGTACCGCGAGGGTGTTGACGCACAGACCCACCAGCCCGGCCGCCTCCCGGCCCTCGCGGTGCCCGGCCGCGCAGCCGATCACCAGGTCGTCCGCACCGGTCAGCCGGTGCAGCGCGGCGAACGCGGCGGCGAGCTGCACCGTGAAGAGCGTGGCCCGCCTCGTGCGCCCCCACTCGCGCAAGGTGTCGGGGACGTCGGGGGCCAGGGGCACGAGGACGGTGGCGGCGGGCCGGTCCGGCAGGTCGGACGGCGGGGCCGCGGGGCGGGGCAGGGCCGGCGGAACGGCCCCGGCCAGCCGGCGGGCCCAGTGGTCGAGACTGCCGGTGAGCCGGCCGGCAGCCGCGTGCTCGCGCCGGGCGTGCTCCGCGTACTGCGGCGGTGCGGCAGGCAGGGGCGGTGCCGAGGCCCCGGTGGCGTGCGCGTACAGAGCGCTCAGTTCGTCGGCGACCGTCTCCAACGAGTGTCCGTCGACCGAGATGTGATGAAGCGTCAGAAGTACGGTGTGGTCCTCGGGGCCGTGCCGCAGCACCAGCGCCCGGGGCAGCGGGCCGGCCGAGAGGTCGAACGGGAGCCGGGCCTCGGCGGTCAGCAGATCGTCGTAGCCGGGCCCTCCTACGGTGTCGGTGTCGACCACGCGCACGGGGTAGGTGTCCAGCGCGGGGAGCGTCTCCTGGTACGGCACGTCGTCGTGCACGCCGTACCGGGTGCGCAGGATCGTATGCCGGGCGACGAGAGCGCTGAGCGCCTCGCCGAGCGCGTCCAGGTCGAGCGGCCCGCTCAGGCGCGTGGCGAAGGGCACGCTGTAGGCCCCGTCACGATGACCGAGCCGGTCCATCAGCCACATGCGGCGCTGGGCGTGCGAGAGCGGGGCACGGCCGGTGTCGGAACCGGAACCCGCATCGGGGTCCGTGCCCGCGGGGGCCGGTGCGGCGGGCCGGGGCGCGGTGCGGGAGCGGGCCCGGCGCAGGAGTTCCTGTTGGAGGGCGGCGGGGGTGTCAGGGGACATCGGGGTGCTCCGGCGCGTCGGGGGTCGGGAGGGGGTAGGAGTCCGGCAGGGGGTGCGCGCCGGGCAGGGGGTGCAGGTCGGTGTGGGCTGCCAGCAGGGCCCGCTCGACGAGTGCGGCGTGCCCGGCGACCGTCGGCGAGGCGAAGAAGTCGGCGAGGGACAACTCGACGCCGAGGTCCTCCCGGAGGTCGTCGGTGACGACGAGCGCGAGAAGGGAATGACCGCCCAGGGCGAGGAAGTCGTCGTCGGGCGACGTCACTTCGCAGCCCAGCGACCGCGCCCACACCTCGGCCACGGCCTGCTGGAGAGGCGTCAGCGCCGGTGCGCCCGGCACGGTTTCCTCCCGGGAGGACGGGGCGTGCGCAGCCGCGGCCGGTTCGGGCACCGGTTCCACGGCCGGGGAAGCGGCGGCCACGGGGCCGGGCGCGGGTCCGGCGGGCGCCGCGGCCTCGGCACGTGCTCCGGTCGCGGAGGGCGCCGTGGGGTCCGGGCCCGCCTCGGTGCCGCCACCGCCCGGGGCCCGGCCCTCGGACCGGGTCCGGGACGCGTGCGGGGCCCCATCCTGCCGGGGCGCGGCGTGCACGGACGTACCGGCCTCGGACGCCGGGAGCGCGGGCGCGGCGGCCGGGCCGGGAACGGCGGCCGGGCCGGGCGAGGACGCCGCCTCGGTGCCGGTGGCCGCACCGGGGGCGGTCACGGCCCCGGGCCCCTCCGTCTCCGCGCCGGGTACCGCCCCGGCCGTCGGCCGTCGGTCGAGGTCCGCCAGCGCGGCCCGGTCCACCTTGCCGGTCGGGGTGAGCGGCAGGCGGTCGAGGACCGTCAGTTCGTCGGGAACCAGGTGGGCGGGGAGGGTCGCGGTGAGGCGTGCGCGCAGGGACTGCGGGGAAGGCGCGGAGCCGGGCGCGGGCACGACGAACGCGGCCAGCCGTGCGTCGTCGGGGGCCGGGCGGCGTACCGTCACCGCCGCGTCGTCCACCTCCGGCTGGGCGCGCAGCACGTGCTCGATCTCGCCCGGTTCGATGCGGTGGCCGCGGACCTTCACCTGGTCGTCGGTGCGCCCGTGGAAGTCGAGGGTCCCGTCGGGGCGGACCGAGGCGAGGTCGCCGGTGCGGTAGAGGAGGCCCAGCGCCGGGTGGGTGACGAAGCGCTCGGCCGTCAGCTCCGGCTGCCCGACGTAGCCCCGGGCTAGCCGGCTCCCGCCGACCCAGAGTTCGCCGCGCGGCGCGTGGTCGCCGTCGTGCTCCCCGGCCGCGACCGGCCGGCCGTCCTCGTCGAGGACGTGCGCGGTGGCTCCGGCGATCGGCCGGCCGATGGGCATCGGGCCCTCGCCGTCCTCGGCGGTGACCCGGTGGGCGGTGGCGAACGTCGTCGTCTCGGTCGGCCCGTACCCGTTGACCAGTTCGAGCCAGGGAAAGTCCCGCAGCACCGAACGGGCGTGCAGCGCGGACAGCGTCTCGCCGCCGACCACCACCGAACGCAGCAGCGAGAAGACGCGGGAACGGCGGGCGGCGAGCTGGTGGAAGAGCGCCGTGGTGAAGAAGGCGACGGTCGCCCCGTGCCGTTCCACCTCCCGCGCCAGGTCCTCGAAGGACGGCCGGTCGGCGGGGCAGACGACGACGGCGGCACCGTTCGCCAGGGCCACCCACACCTCGAACGTCGACGCGTCGAACGTCGCGGGGGAGTGCAGCAGCACCCGGTCCCGGGCGGTGACCGTCACGTACGCCGGATCCGTGACCAGCGCGGCCACCGCGCGGTGGCGTACCGCCACGCCCTTGGGCCGCCCGGTCGAACCCGAGGTGAACATGATGAACGCCGTGGCGTCCTCGCCCGGCCCGGGGAGCGGCTGGACACCGTCGTAGGCCGGGATCCCGGCGTCCAGCGCCAGACGCGGGCCGTCCACCCCGGCCGACTCCAGGAGGTCCTTGTCGCCGACCGTCAGCACCGCACCGGAATCGTCGATCATCGCCTCGGTGCGCACCCGGGGGTGCGCCGGATCGAGCGGCACGCACACCGCGCCCGCCCACCACAGGGCGATCTGTGCGACCACGGCGCGGGCGGAGCGCCGTACGAGCAGAGCGACGGGGTCGCCGGGACGCACTCCCCGCGTCACGAGGTGAGCCGCCAAGCCACGCGCGGAGCCCACGAGTTGCCGGTACGTCAGCAGCGTGTCGCCCTCGATCAGGGCCAGTGCGTCGGGGGTCAGCCCGGCGCGGTGGTCGAGCAGGGCGGTCAGATCGGGATGGGCGGATCCGCCTGGGAAAGCGGATGCGGAGGCGGACGGGGTGTGGTTCTCGGCCACGGTGGAGCCTTGCACAGCAGGTTCCTTCCGATCGGGGAGCGGCGGGTGGTGGGGTCCGGTACGGCGGGGGGCGGTCATCTCAGCCCCCGGCGCCGCGTGCCGCCGCTGCGGCGCACCGCTTGTCCAGTACGGCAACGACCGCCCGCAGGTCCGGCTGGCGCAGCAGTTCCGGCGCGCGCAGCCGCACTCCGGTCTCCCGCTCGACAGCGGTCAGCAGCCGGGCCGCGGCCAGTGAAGTGCCGCCGATGTCCGTGAAGTTGTCCGTCAGGGTGGCCGAGGGGCGGTCCAGGAGCTTCCGTACCGTTTCCAGCACGAGCCGTTCGTTGGCGGTCGCGTCGGCGGGCAGCGCCGCGGCGCCGTCCGCTGCCGCGGCGTCCGTCTGCTCCCGGGTCTCCGCCTCCCGCTTCAGCAGGGCCGCCCGGTCGACCTTCCCGTTGGCGTCCAGCGCGAACGCCTCGACGACGCGCACCGCGGAGGGCACCGCCTGTTCGGGCAGCCAGGCGCGCACCGAGGCGAGCAGCGCGTCCGGGTCCGGGGCGGGCGCCGGGATGCTACCCCGGTGCGGGCCGGCGGGCGCGTCCTCGGTGGCGTCGGAGCCGGCGGCCACGGGCAGCACATAGGCGACGAGGCGGGCGCGGCCCTCGGCGTCGCGCGGGGCGACGACCACCGCGCTGCGCACCGCCGGGTCCTGCTCCAACGCGGCTTCCACCTCGGCCGGTTCGATCCGCACACCGCTGATCTTCACCTGGTCGTCGAGACGGCCGAGGAACTCCAGTGCCCCGTCGGCCCGCATCCGCACCCGGTCACCGGTGCGGTACACGCGGTCCACCTCCGGCGGCAGGTCCGCGCCCGGCAGTGCGGCGAAGCGGCTCGCGGTGAGTTCCGCATCGAGGTAGCCCATGGCCAACTGGACTCCACCGACGCACAGTTCGCCGTCCTCGCCGCGTGCGACGACCTTGCCCTCGGTGTCCGTCACCAGGACGCAGACCCCGGGCAGCGGCAGGCCGATCGGCGGTGCGGCGTCCTCGCGCGCGTCGTCGTCGCTCGCCCGCATGGAGTGCGTGGTGGTCACGACGGTCGCCTCGGCGGGCCCGTACGCGTTGTGCACCACGGCGGTCACGTCCGGACCGGGCCGACGGCGCATCCGGTCGCCACCCACGACGAGATGACGAAGCGCCAGGTCCTGAGGCCAGGGCCGGTCGAGGAGCGGTTCGGTCATCGGGGTCGCGGTGACCGCGACCGTCACCGCCGCGTCCCGCCACCAGTCGGTGAGCGCGCCGGGATCCCAGCGGACGGCGTCCGGCGCGGGTACCAGCGTCGCGCCCGAGGTCAGTGCGCCCCACAGTTCCATGACGTGCGGGTCGAAGGCGACGCCGATCAGGAGGGTCTGCCGGTCGCCGGGGCCCAGACCGGTCTCCTCCCGGTACCAGGACAGGAGCGCCGACAGTGCGGGCTCCGCGACGGCGACCGCCTTCGGGCGGCCGGTCGATCCCGAGGTCAGGACGGCGTACAGCGCTCCCGGGGGAGCGGGGCGGGCCCCGGGCGCCGGCGGCAGGAACGCCGCCACCGTCCCGGCCACCGCGTTGACCCCCTCGGCGGGCAGCGGCAGGGCGAGGTGCTCGGCCTCCCGGTGCCGCTGCGGGAGCACCTCGGGCGCGCCGATCAGGCAGGCGACGCCGACGTCCTCGCCGACCGCGGCGAGCCTGCGCTCCCCGGGGCGCGGCCCCAGCGGCAGATAGACCGCGCCGACCCTGGCCAGGGCGACGGCGGTCACCACCAGGGCGGCGGAACGGTCCAGGCAGACCCCGACCAGGTCGCCAGGCCGCACCCGCCCGTCCCAGGTCCGGACGAGCGCGTCGGCCGCCTCGTCGATCTGCCGGTACGTCCAGGAGTGCGCCCCGTCGGTCACCGCGGCGGACCCGGGTGCGCGCCGCACCCACCCCTCGTAGGCGGCGAGCACCCCCACCGGGTCGGGGCCGACGGGCCGGCCGTACTGCACGCTTGAGGTCATGTCCTGCCGTTCCTTCACTGTGTCGGTCGCCGAGCGGGAGTGGGCGTCGGTCCGGTGGTGGGGTGCGGTGCCGGTCATCTTCACGACTCCCTCGACTTGGCGGTGGCGATGAGCGCACGGGCCTGATCGGCGAAGACGGGGTTGCGGAAGAGCACCCGCAGCGGCGGCCGGTCGCCAAGGTGCGGCTCCAGCCAGGCCGCGAGCTGAGCGGCGAGCAGGGAGTGGCCGCCGACGCGGAAGAAGTGCGAGCCCTCCTCGAAGCGGCCGTGCCCCAGCACCTCCCGCCACCCCTCGGCGAGCAGTGCCAGCGCCGGGTCGGCGGACCGGGCCAGGTCGGGCAGCGCGTCCTGCCCTTCGTCCGACGGCTCGTCGGCCTGCGCGGGCCGCTCCACCTCGGCGGCCAGCTTCGTCAGCGCGGCCCGGTTCGGCTTGCCGCCCGGCAGTGTCGGCATGGCATCGAGCCGCACCCAGTGGGCGGGCACGAGCGCTCCGGGCAGCTTCGCGCTCAGGGCGCTGTGCAACCCCTGCTCGTCCCACGCCGTCTCGTCCGCGTCGGTCTCCAGGAACCCCACCAGCCGGGGGCCGCCCGTCGCGGACGACCGGTCGAGCACCACGGCGCAGGACCGGCCGCCGAGAACGCCGGACGCGGCGGCCTCGACCTCCTCCAACTCGATGCGGTAGCCGCGCAGTTTGATCTGGTTGTCCCGCCGCCCCAGGAAGCGCAGCAGGCCGTCCGTGCCACGGAACCCGAGGTCACCGGTGAGGTAGACGCGCTCGCCGCCGAGCGCGGGCACCCGTACGAAACGGGCCGCGGTGGCCTCCGGATTGCCGACGTACCCCTCGGCCAGTCCGGCACCGGCGACGGCGAGTTCACCGACCGCGCCGTTCGGCAGCGGGCGCAGCCCCTCGTCGAGCACGTGCACGCGTTCGCCGGGCAGTTCGGTGCCGAGCGGCACCTCGGCGGCCGTGCCGAGGGCGCCAGGGTCCAGCTCGTACACGGTGGAGCTGATCGACGCCTCCGTCACCCCGTACGCGTTCAGCACGCGCACGTCGGAGCCGCTGCCCGAGCCGGTCTCCCGCAGGAACGCCCGCATCACGTCGGCGGGTATGCGCTCGCCGCCCAGTACCAGCAGCCTCGGCGCCCAGCGGCCCTCGCGCAGCACGGACCGCAGGTCCTCCTGCGTGGCGAGGAAGTAGCTCGTGGGCAGGTTGGCGACGGACACCCGCGCGGCCACCAGGAGTTGCGCCAGCTCGCCGCCGGTCGGCACCTCGAACTCCGGTACCACCAGGCAGGCCCCGGCCCACAGCGAAGGCAGCACCTCCTCCAGCGCCACGTCGAACGACGGCTGCGCGAACAGCAGCGCCCGGTCACCGGCCGCCAGCGCGAAACGGTCGGCCACCCCCGTCAGGTGGTTGCGCAGCGCGGCCCCGCCGACCGCGACCGGCTTCGGCGTGCCGGTGGAGCCCGAGGTGTGGATGACGTACGCCGTCGAAGGCAGGGCCTCGGCGGGCGCGGCGGGCGGCAGCACGGCGTCGCCGACCGCGCCCGCGGGCAGCCCGTCCGGCACGGCCACCGAGCCGTCGGACGGGGTGAGGACCATCGCCGGGCCCAGCCGGTTCAGCAGCAGTTCCAGCCGGGCAGCGGGGTCGGACGGGGACAGCGGACAGTAGACGGCCCCGCTGCGCAGACAGGCCAGCAGCGTCACCACCGACTCAACGCCGCGCGGCAGCACCGCCGCGACGGGTTGGCCCGCCGTGACCCCGGCGGCCCGCAGCCGGGCCACCAGGCCGTCGACCCGCTCGTTCAGCTCGCCGTACGTCAGCCGCCTGGCCCCGACGAGCACGGCGGGCAGTGACGGGTCGTGGCCCGTCAGCACGTCGAGCGGGTCGCGGTCGGCAAAGCCCCGTGCCTCCGGCTCCGCGGCGGGCGCCGCGGGCGGCGGCGCCAGCTCGGCCAGCACCGTGCCGGGCGCGTCCAGGTAGGCCCGCAGCAGGTCCAGGAAACGTCCGGCGAGCAGCCGGGCCACGTCCTCCCCGAACAGATCGGCGTCGTAGTCCCACACCATCGTCATGCCGGCCGCCCCGTGCCGGGGGCCCACCCCGCGCCGGTCGTCGGGCAGCAGCACGACGTCGAGGTCGAAGCGGGTCGTCCCGGTGTTGAACCCCTCGAAGAGGGAGATGTCCAGCCCCGGCACCTCCAGGTCCGGCAGCACGGCGTCGTGCGCGCTGAACATCACGCTGAACAGCGGATTGTCCGCACCCGACGTGTGCAGGCCGAGCGCCCGCGTCAGCTCCTGGACCGGCACCTCCTGGTAGGGCAGGGCCCGCAGCAGGGTGTCCGTCACCTCGTCCATGGTGTCCTCGGCGGGCGCGTCGGCGTCCAGCCGCAACCGCAGCGGGATCGTGTTGACGAACATCCCCACCGCGTCCTCGAACCCGAGCGGACGGTTGCCCACCGCGGTCCCCACGACCATCTCGGAGCGCCCGCTGTGCCGCCGCAGCAGCTCCGCGAACAGCCCGAGCAGGGTGGCGAACGGGGTCAGTCCGCGCTCCTTGGCGTGCGCCCGCAGCCGCTCCGCGAGGTCCGCGCCGATCGACTGCCGCAACTGGCCGCCGTGGTGCCGGCGTTGCACCCCGGGCCGGGCCAGGCCGGGCAGCGGCATGTCGTACGAAGCGCCCTCCAGCTCGGCGCTCCAGTACTCCAGCCCGGCACGCATCACCTCGTCCCGGGCCGCCGGGTCGGCCTGCGCGCGGATGTGGTCGGCGTAGGAGGAGGCGGGCTTCAACTCCTCGCTCTCGCCGAGGACATGGGCCCGGTACACGCCGAAGACGTCGGCCAGCAGGATCGCGAACGAGTGCCCGTCGTGGATCAGGTGGTGCTCGACGTGGATCAGCCGGTGCCGCTCGTCGGCCATCCGGACCAGCGTCCAGCGCAGCAGCGGCGCCTCGAAGGTGTCGAGCGGGCTCTCGGCCTCGGCACGCAGCAGAGCCTGGAACGCGCTCTCCGGGTCGGCCTCCCCGCTCAGGTCCACGGTGCGCAGCCGGGGCGGGCACACGTCGGCGACCCGCTGCCCCGGCATGGCGCCGGGCACGGGGACCAGTTCCAGGCGCAGACCCGGGTGGCGCTCCAGCGTGGCGGCCAGTCCGCGCTCCAGGGCGCCGACGTCGAGGGTTCCCCACAGGTCGAGGGAGGCGGTGAAGTTGTAGGCGCGGCTGCCCGGCTGCACTTGCTCGTGCAGCCAGACGATCTCCTGCGAGGAGGAGAGAGGAAGCATGGCGATCCCTGAGGTTGTCGGGTCGGACGTGCGGGAAGAGGCGGCGGGGCACGGTCGTGCCCGCCGCCCGTGGCGTACCGGCGGGCCCGCGGGTCACGCGGTGCCGCACCGGAGGTCGTGGCGCCCGGCCGGACGCCGCACGGCCCCGTGCGTACGGGGCCGGCCGTGTCGGCAGGGCAGTGGTGGTGTCGTGCACGAGCGGCCGTGTCGTACGCGCGCAGCCGTGTCGTATACGACCTGTCGTGTTCGTACGCGAGCAGCCGTGTCGTACGGGAGGAAGCCGCGTCGTCCACGCGGGTGGCCGTGCCGTACGGCACCCGGGGCGGTCCGGCGGGGCGGGTCAGGAGACGGGCAGCCCGGCCCGCAGCTCCCCGGCCAGCGCGGCGAAGGCGTCCTGCGCGGCGTCGTCGGCGAGTACCGTGCGGTCCCACACCATCCGCACCTGCAGTTCGGCGCCCTGGACGACCGACACGGCGAACGGGGCGCGCACCCGGCGGCCGTCGACGTGCACCTCGCGTCCGGCCACCCCGCCCAGCCGCAGCGTCGGGCGGCGACGGGCGTCGTCCACGGTCAGCAGCCCGTCCAGCGCTCCCGACCACCGGGCCCCCGCCGACCGGGCGGCGTGCACGACCTCGTCGAACGGGGTGTCGGCCCGGTCCAGGTCGTCCCACCACTCGGTGGCCGTCACCTCGGGCGCGGGGCGCTCGGGGCCGGTCGCGGCGGGGAAGACCACCGTATTGAGGAAGCAGCCCAGCACCGGCGGCGCCCCGGCCGGTCGGCCGCCCCACGGGTAGCCGATCGGCGGGACCCGCCCGGGGCCGTACAGCACGCCCGCCGCGGCCCGGCAGGCGTCCAGGAGGGTGGCGAAGGGCACGCCCAACTGGTCTGCGCGGAGGGTGAGTTCAGCGGCACCGGTGGGGATGCCGGCGGACGTGTCGGGCTTGGCCGCCCGCTCCTGCACGGTACGAAGCCGCTCGCCCCAGTACGCGAGCGCGTCCGGTGTGCTCGCCCTGCGCTCGGCCTCCAGCTGGAGCAGCACCGCCTCCCGGTACTCGGCGAGGTGCGAGGCGACCTCGGCGGGCGACGGGTCGAGCGGCCCGAGGCGGTCCCGGTAGGCGTCGCCCAGCTCCTCGACGATGCGGGCGAGCGACCGACCGTCGCAGGCGGCGTGGTCGAGCACCACCGCGAGCACCTCCTCGGCGGCGTCCTGCGCGAGGAACAGGCGCAGCGGAGGGCCGTCGGACGACCAGGCGCCCACGGCACGGCGCAGCGCGTCGTGGACGTCCTCGCCGGGCGCCCGGCGCACCCGTTCCACGGGTATGCCGGGATCCGCCTGGCGAAGCACCGGAGTGCCCCGCAGGACGCAGGCGCGGGAACGCAGCGCCGGGTGGCGGGCGGCGAGGCACTGGGCGGCGGCCTGCAGCCGCACGGTGTCCACGGTGCCGCGAGGGAACGCGAAGAACATCGGAACGGTGTCCGGGCGGCCTGCCGGATCCATGGCCCGCACCAGGACGAAGCGGCGCTGCGCACCGGTGACGGGGAGCAGGTCCGCCCCCTCGCCCGCGGTGCTCGCGGCGAGCCGCTGGTAGCGGTTCAGGTACTGGCCGGTGATGCTCGGACGCTGACCGGTGATGCTGGAGTGCACGAGGTCCTCTCTCTGATCGTTTCTCTGACCGTGGAAAAGCGGTTCGGGACCTGCCGGTGGGGGCGGACCGGTCAGTCGGCGTCCGGCAGGTCCCGCATGGAGCGCAGCGGCGACAGCAGCAGTGGCAGCGGTACGAGGAGGAAGCCCACCGCGCACACCCACAGCGCGGCGCGCGCGCCCAGGGCGTCCGCGACGCCTCCGCCGACGAGGGCGCCCAGTGGCAGCGAGCCCCACATCAGGAACCTCAGGGTGGCGTTCATCCGCCCCAACAGACGCGGCGGACACAGGGTCTGACGGAAGCTCACCTGGGCGACGTTGTAGACGACCGCACCGAAGAAGACCGCGGCGGAGGCGACCGCGAACAGCGCCGCCGCCGCACCCTTGCCCGCCAGCGGCCACAGCAGCGCGAAGGGCGCCGAGGCCAGCGACGCCAGCCAGATGATCCGGGCGTGCCCGAACCGCCGGGCGAGCCGGCCCGCGCACAGCGCGCCGGCGAGGCCGCCGACGGCCGAAGCGGACAGCATCAGTCCCACGACCCCGGGCTGGAGGTCGAGGACCCGCACCAGGAAGACGGTCTGCGTGGCCATCAGCATGGCGCTGAAGAAGTTGCCCAGACCGGTCGCCCCGGCGATGACCCGCAGCAGCGGATGGCCCAGCACGAAGCGCAGCCCCTCGGCGACGTCCTTGCGCAGCGACGCTCCGGGAACCGGCTCGGGTTTGTTCTCCGGCTGCCGTATCGCGAGCAGGAACACCGCCGACAGCAGATAGCCGATCGCGTCGGCCACGATCGCCAGGTGCGCCCCGACGAGCTGAACCAGCCCGCCGCCCAGGCCGGGGCCGGTCACCTGGGCGGACGAACGCACCGTCTCCAGGGCGCCGTTGCCCGCCACGAGCTGTTCCTTGGGCAGGAGTTGCGGCAGGTAGCTCTGGTGCGCGACGTCGAAGAAGACCGTCGCCGCACCGGTGACCAGGGCCACCAGGTACAGCTGATACATCGTCAGTACGCCCGCGAACCCCGCCAGCGGCACGCTCGCCATCGCGACGGCACGCACCACGTCGGCCCGGATCATCAGCGTGCGCTTGCGCATCCGGTCCACCCACGCTCCGGCGGGCAGGCCGATGAGCAGGAACGCGGCCGTCTCCGCAGCCGTCAGCAGGCCCACCTGGAAGGCGGGGGCCCGGAGTTCGAGGACGGCGACGAGCGGCAGCGCGACGAGAGTGACCTGTGCGCCTACTTGCCCGGCCGTCGCCCCCGCGAGCAGCAGGCGGAAATCGCGCAGGCGAAGAAGGCCGCCGGGAGCGGCTCGTGTCGAGGTGGGCATGCACGTGACCTTCACCAAGGGAAGATCAAGAGTCAAAGCGGAGTTGAGAGTTCCGGACTTTTTTCCTTCATTGGCGACCAACGAGCGTAAATATTCCGGCAGATGCAGACGTCCAGTAGATGAACTGCTCCCACGTTCGGACTTGTGTGGGAGGTGTGCGGGCCGCTGTTCACGGGTGTGTGCGGCCTGCGGCGGGAAGTTCCGGGCCGACGGTGCAGGTATGTCCGAAAGTAGTCACCCGGTGACAGGTTTAGGTCACCGGAGCAACCTGAACCGGTCGATAACCGTCCGGAGTTGAATGAAGCATTCCGCTTGTCGTCGCGTGCCGACGCGTCAGCCCGCGAGGCAGGGCAGGACGGCGGCCCCGGGAAGCTGGGCGAAGACCTTTCCCGGAACGACCAGCTTGCCGACCCGCCGGCCGCTGCCGATCAGGACCCGCTCCAGTTCCAGCAGGGACGCGTCGACGAGGAGCGGCCAGTCCGCGGGCAGGGCGACGGGGGTGATGCCGGCCTGCCCGGCAAGGCACCGAGGTGCGCCGCGAGCCTTCGTCACGCGGCCTTCGTCACGCGGCCTACGGCGCGCCCGTGAACGTGCGCCGGTAGGAACGGGGCGGTACGCCGCGGCGCCGTACGAACTGCTCACGCAGCACCGCCGCGCTTCCGTAACCCACCTGCCGGGCGATCTCCTCGACCGGCAGCCGGGTGGTTTCCAGGAGTTCCTCCGCCCGGCTCAGCCGCAGACCCCGCAGCCAGGCGTGCGGGGTGGTGCCGGTCGCGGCGGTGAAGCGGCGGGCGAAAGTGCGTCTGCTCATCATGGCGCGCCGGGCCAACTCCGTGACGGGGAGCGGCTCGTGGAGGTGTGCGCGGGCCCAGCCGAGAACCTCGGCGAGCCGCTCGTCCTCGCTGTCCTCGGGCACGGGCGCGGCCAGGTACTGGGCCTGACCGCCGTCGCGGTGAGAGGGCAGCACCATGTCCCGGGCGACGGCGTTGGCCGACGCGGTGCCGTACTCGCGACGCAGCAGGTGCAGGCACAGGTCGAAGCCCGCGGCGGCGCCGGCACCCGTGACCAGGTTCCCCTCGTCGACGTAGAGGGCGTCGGCCTGCACCGCGACCTCGGGGTGGCGCTCGGCGAGCAGTGCGGCGAACCGCCAGTGCGTGGTGGCGCGCCGACCGTCGAGGAGTCCGGCGGCGGCGAGCGTGAACGTGCCGACGCAGTGTGCCGCGACCACCGCGCCCCGCCCGTGCGCGGTGCGCAGCGCGTCGAGCACGTCCGGGCCCGGCGGCGTGCGGAACCCCGCCCCGGGCAGGGCGAGGACCAGGTCGGCGTCGGCGAGCCGGTCCAGCCCGTGCGTGAGGGCGAGCGGCACCCCGCAGTCCGTGGCCACCGGACCCGGCCGGTCGGCGCACAGGGCGAAGTCGAAACCGGGCGACCCGGCCCCGTGCGGCCCGAAGACCTCGGTGACGATACCGACGGCGAGCATGCCGACAGCGGGCGGGACGTAGGCGGCGACAGTCGAGAAGGGCGGCATCGACGCAGTGTGGCACACGGGTGGCACGAATCCTGCGGTACCAGGCAGATGTGCCACTCGTGCACCGCCCGTCCGCACGCCACGATGAAGCCATGACGAACACCGCCGCACCCGCGACCACCGCCACCAGCAACTCCGCAACCGTTGCCGCCGCAACCGCAACCGCAACCGCAACGGCCGTGCCCGCCGCCACTTCTGACGCACCGCTCGGCCGCACCGCCACCCACCACGTGCTGACCACCGGCTACGTGGGCTCCACCGGCCCCGGAGTCGCCGCGACCGTCTCGTACATCGCCGACGCCGGACGGCACGTGATCTTCGATCCCGGCATGGTCGCGGGCGTCGACCGCATTCTCGGCCCGCTGGCCGAACTCGGCCTGGGCCCCGAGGACATCACCGACGTGGTGCTCAGCCACCACCACCCCGACAACACCATGAACGTCGGCCTCTTCCCCGACGCCCGGGTGCACGACCACAAGGTGGAGTACCGCGGCGACCAGTGGACGAACAGGGACGCCGAGGGGTACGCCCTCACTCCCTCCCTCCGGTTGATCCGCACCCCCGGGCACAGCCCCGAGGACATCACGCTCCTGGCGGGCACCGAATCCGGTGTGGTGGCCTTCGCGGGCGACCTGTGGTGGCACTCCGAGGGCCCGGCGGACGACCCGGTGGCCCCGGACCGCGAGGTACTGCGCGCGTCCCGGCGACGGGTGCTGGCCGTGGCCGACCTGATCGTGCCCGGACACGGCGCCCCGTTCGAGGGCGACGACACGACGCCGCGCTAGCGTCGCGGAACCGAGATTGGGTCCCGGGAGGTCGCGGACCGCAGGGGGCACTGTTCCGTCCCGGCCGAAGCATGAGAGATTTCGTTCGCGGGGCCGGGACGCCTCGCACGCCCCGCCCCGGGCCGCCGCGTTCTCTCCGCCTCCCGCAGGAGTACAGACATGCCCGCTCTCTTCCCCGCCCTCGACACAGCCGGTGCCGCGCCCGCCCTGCGGTTCGGCGAGCGCGCACTGGACTACGCCGGGCTCCGGGCGGCGGCCTCGGCCACCGCGGTCCGCCTCGGCGGCGCACGACGGGTCGCCCTGTGGGCCACTCCGACCCTGGAGACCGCCGTGGGCGCACTGGCCGCGCTCCTCGCCGGAGTTCCTTTCGTACCCCTCAACCCCGGCAGCGGAGCCCGCGAACTGGACCACCTGGTGACCGACAGCGCACCCGAGCTCGTGCTCGCCGCACCGGGCGTCGAGCTGCCGGGGCCGCTCGCCGCCCTCCCCGTCGTCCATCCCGACCCGGCGCCCGCGGGGCCGCTGCCCGACCTGCCGCCGGAGCCCGGCGACGAGGCTCCCGCCCTGATCGTCTACACCTCGGGCACCACGGGCCCGCCGAAGGGCGCGGTCCTGCCCCGGCGGGCGGTCCGCGCGACTCTCGACGCGCTCGCGGACGCGTGGCAGTGGAGCGCGGACGACGTCCTGGTGCACGGGCTGCCGCTGTTCCACGTGCACGGTCTCGTCCTGGGCGTCCTCGGCCCGCTGCGCAGCGGCGGCAGCCTCCGCCACCTCGGCAGGTTCTCCCCGGAGGGAGTCCGGGACGCCCTGGCGGACGGCGCGACGATGCTCTTCGGGGTGCCGACGATGTACCACCGGCTCGCCGAGGCGCTGCCCGCCGACCCGGCGCTGCGGGACGCCCTCGGCGGCGCCCGGCTCCTCGTCTCCGGCTCCGCCGCGCTGTCCCGACGCGACCACCAGGCCCTCACCGCCGCCACCGGACAGCAGGTCGTCGAGCGGTACGGGATGACCGAGACGCTCATGATCACCAGTGTCCGTCCGGGCGGCGCACCCCGGCCGGGCAGTGTGGGCACTCCGCTGGACGGCGTCGAACTGCGCCTCGTGGACGACGACGGCCGGACCGTCGACGCCCGTGACGGCGAGACGCTCGGCGAGATCCAGGTGAAGGGCCCGAACCTCTTCCTGCACTACCTCGGCCGGCCCGATGCCACCGAAGCCGCCTTCGACGGGGACTGGTTCCGTACGGGCGACATCGCGACGACCGACCCGGACGGGGCCGTGCGGATCGTGGGCCGACGCTCCACCGACCTCATCAAGAGCGGCGGCTACAAGATCGGGGCCGGCGAGATCGAGAACGTGCTGCTGGAGCACCCGGCCGTCGCCGACGCGGCCGTCACCGGGGAACCGGACCCCGACCTCGGCGAGCGGGTCGTCGCCTGGATCGTCCCCAGAGACCCGGCGGCCCCGCCCGGCGAACAGGAGCTCGCCGACCACGTCGCCGCCCAGCTCACCCCGTACAAGCGCCCCCGGACGGTGCGGCTGCGGGAAGCACTGCCCCGCAACGACATGGGGAAGATCATGAAGAAGGCCCTGAAGAACGACTGAGATCCGAGGGCGGGGACCGAACGACCGTCACCGAACGGTCGGGACCGAACAACCGTCACCGAACGGCCGGGACCGAACGAGCGTGACCGAACGGCCGAGGCCCACGACCGGGCCGGTACGGCGGGTCCGCCACGGCGGGCGTCCCCCGGATGTGCGTCCGAGCGGGCCTTCCCCCGTGGTGGGCCCTCCCGCGACCCGCCCCCGACATGTCCCCCGGGCCGCTGCGTGTTTTGATCGTTCGAGGCGGCAGGCCCCCGGGCCCGCCGGTTTCGCGAAAGGACGGCAGCACGTGCAGGGACAGGACGACGCGCACCGACAGGACGACGCACGGGGACAGGACGACGCCGTACGGGGCCTGACCGCCCGGCCCCTGAGCCGGGACGCCGTATCGGCCTGGCTGGAACTCCACGAGGCCGTGGAGCGGATCGACCGGGCCGGTGAGCACGTCGACGCGGCGGAGCTCGTCGAAGTGCTGGAGGATCCCAAGCTCGACCTGGCGCGGGACAGCACCGGCTGGTGGGACGGAGAGCGGCTGGTGGCGTACGGCGTGCTGCACACCCCGCACGGCGCGAGCGACGCCGCCCGCTTCGGCGGGGACGCGGCGGTCCACCCCGCTCTGCGGCGGCGCGGACTGGGCACCGGGCTCGTCAACTGGCTCGCGGACCGTGCCGCGGCCCGGCACGCCGAGAACCCCGAACTCGCCGACCTCAAGGGCGAGTTGCTGCTCGACGGACTGGCCGGGGACGAGGGGCTGCGGCGGCTCGCCGAGAACTGCGGCTTCGCACCGTCGCGCTGGTGGTTCACCATGAAGCACCCCCTGGATTCCGACCGCCCCGATCCCCGGCCGGCCCCCGAGGGCACCCGTTCGGTCCCCTACGGCCCGGAGCACGACGAGGCCACGCGGCTCGCCCACAACGACGCCTTCCGCGACCACTGGAACTTCACCGAACTCGACCGGGCCGACTGGCACACCAGGGTCACCGGAGCCGGCGCTTTCCGGCCCGCGATGTCCAGGCTGCTGGTGGCGGGCGACGAGGTGGTGGCGTACCTCCTCGCGGAGGAGAACGACGCGAAGACGGCCGCGACGGGCCGCCGCGACTGCCACGTGGGCTACCTCGGTACGCGCCGGGCCTGGCGGGGCAGGGGAGCAGCGCCCGCCCTGCTGGCGGAACTGCTGGGAGCCGCACGCGACGCCGGCTACGACACGGCGTCGCTGACCGTCGACACGGCCAACCCGAGCGGTGCGCTGGGCTTCTACCAGCAGACCGGGTTCACGGTGGACCGCGAGTCCGTGACGTACGCGCGCCCCCTGGAGGCCGCAGTGCCCGAGGACGGGGCGCGGTAGCGCGTACGGCGCGGATGCCCGTCCGCGCGTACGGGCCCGCCCGTGTGCCCGTGCGCGAAGGGCGTACGCCCGCCGAAGCCCCGCCCTCCGCCCCACGCCCCTGCTTCCGCTCCTCCGCCCCACGCCCTGTGTCCGCCCTGCCCCCCGCGTACGGCTTCTTCTTCGTCCCGGCCCTGTTCGGCTCGGTCGCGGTGACCAGTGCGCTGTGGGAGGATTCGTCGCCTTGCGCGCGAGCTGCGTCCTGGTCATCTGGTGGTTCTACGCCCGCACGGGAGCCGAAGCGCTTAGCCGACCCCCGGCGACCGCCCGGAGACGCCGGACGGCATGATGGACCCGGACGCCGACACGTATCGGTGCCGGGTCCGTTCGACTCCCCTTTCACGGAGGATCGACATGTCACTTCCCCCCGGCCAACGCGCCGTTGAAGGCTTCCCACGCTTCGGCACCCATCTGCACCGCCCGCCGCCGCCCGTCCCCGCCGACCCGGTCATCGTGATCGGCGGGGCGCTGACCGAGCCCCTGACGCTACCGGTGGACGACCTCGCGAAGCTGCCCCGGCAGGAGCTCCGCGCCGACTTCCACTGCGTCGCCGGCTGGTCGGCAACGGGCCTGCTGTGGGAGGGAGTCGCCTTCGCGACCTTCTACCGCACACAGGTCGAACCGCTGCTCGCCCCCGGCACCTCGGTCAGCCACGTCGTGTTCGAGGGTCTCGACGGCTACCGGTCCGCCGTGCTCATCGAGGACGCCCTGGCCCACGACGTCCTGCTGGCCGACCGGCTCGACGGGAAGCCGCTGAACAGCGACCACGGCGCGCCCGTGCGGCTGGTCAGCCCCGGCCAGTACGGCTTCGTCAGCACGAAGCACCTGTGCCGCGTCGACTTCCACACCACCCGGCCCCCGGACCCCGACCGCTTCTCGCCCCTCGCCGCCCACTTCAGGGCGCGGGTCTGGCAGGAGGAACGCCACCGCCGTCTTCCCGGCCGGGTGGTGCGGCCGGTCTACCGGGCGCTGATCGGACCCATCCGCGCCCTCAGCGCCCGCGGCGGCAGCCGCCGCACGCCGTGACCTACCGTCCCCCGCCGAACAGCAGGTTGCCCACGCAGCCCGGCTCGTCGCTGGTGAAGTAGTCGTGGAACGCCTCGGCCAGTTCGTCCAGGCTCGTGACCCCGTCCCCGTTGGTGTCCAGCCGCCGGGCGACGGCCGTGCTGTCGCCCTCGGCCACCCCGAGGGCGTGCAGCAGGTTGCGGGTCTCGGCGGAGTTCAGGAAGCCGTCGTTGTCCTGGTCGGCCGCGGAGAGGATCGCCGACACCACGGGCAGCAGATGCTCGTCGTACGCGGCGGGGGTGACGCAGAGCCGGGCGAGGGCCGCGCCGAACGCGTCGCGGTCCAGTGTCCCGGGGCCCTCCTCGCCCGGCCCGGTCGCGCCCGCTCCCGTACGGTCGCCCGCTCCGTCGACTCCCGCACGGGAAGCGGCCGTTCGCGCGGTCAGACCGGCCCAGTACGCGGCGAACGCCCCGTGCAGGGCCGCCACGTGCGCGCTGCCGGAAGGGTGTCCGAAGGCGTCGGCGATCCGCGCGGCGGTGCGGTGGAAGTCCGCGGCGGTGACGCTGCCGTCGCCGTCGGCGTCGAACACGTCGAAGTGCGCGCGCAGCTTCCCGGCGACGAACGCGGTGAGCGGCCCGGGGACCGCGGCCACGCTGAGTGCGCTGCGCCGGGGGGCGACGGGCCGCCGGCTCTCCAGGTCGTCGAGGTAGCGGTTCGTCGCGCGGTAACCGCTCTCGGCACGGCGGTGGATGGTGGCCAGCTCCTCGCGCTTGGAGGTCCACGCCCCGTTGTCCGGCGGCTCCATCAGCTCCTCGCCGCTGGGCAGGACATGCACCGTCACTCCCGGGGGCCGGTTGTTCAGGACGTGGTGCAGGGTGTGCCGACGGGACAACTCGAAGATGGTGGAGCCCAGTTGCCAGGGGAAGCGGGCGGGCTTGAGCGCCTTCTCCTTCTGCCGCATCCGCAGCACGTACACCGTCGTCGCGCCGCACGCGATGGCCCGGGTGATCGGGACCGACTCGGCGACGCCGCCGTCGACGTAGTGCTCCTGGCCGATCCGCACCGGCGGCCACAGCCCCGGGACCGCGGAGGACGCCAGGACGGCGGGCACGAGCGGCCCGGAGTCGAAGTAGCGGACCGTCGCCCGTTCGATCGAGGCGGCGGTGCACTGGTAGGGCACCGCCAGGTCCTCGATGCGGGTGGTGGCGCCGAGGCGGGCGGTCAGGATCCTGCGGACGACGTCGGGGGAGTTGAGGGCGGGGCGCAGGGCCATGGCGTTGAGCAGACTGCGCGGGGTGAGCCGCATCGCCCTGTCCGCGACGAAGGCCCGCCAGAAGTCCTCCAGTTCCTCGCAGACGGACGGAGTCGGATTCCTGGCGATCATGGCGCCCTGCACGGAGCCGATCGAGGTGCCGATGACGACCTGCGGCACGACGCCCCGCGCGAGCAGGGCCCGGACCATGCCCGCCTGATAGCCGCCGAGCGCCCCGCCGCCGCCCAGGACGAACGCGACGCGGGACCCGGCCGCGGCGGGGGCGGGGGACGGGGAGGAGGCGTGGTCGGTCATGGCTGAGGGCTCCCGCCGGGGTGAGGTGGTTCCAGGGGTACGGGGACGAGGGAGGCGGCGTCGGCCGCCGGATCGGTGCGCGGGCCGCCGTAGGGCCCCGGGGCGTCGCCCGTACGGCCGGGAGTCGGCCCCGTACGGTCGGGAGTCCGCCCCGTGCGGTCGGAGCTTCCCTCGGTACGGCCGCCGCCTCCTTCCGCAGGGACGCCCCGTTTGCGGGCGATCCACTCCTCCGTCGACGCCCACTGCGCGTCGAGCCAGTCGGCGGCCGCGGCGGGCTCACGGGGAACGTCCTCGGCACGCGTGTGCCACCACGCCAGGTGGACCCGGTGGTCGTCCGGGTCCGCGCGCGGCGGGTACCCGAGGTCGACGGTGCCGCCGAGCAGGTCCTCCAGGCCGGTGTGCGCGACGACGAGGACGTCGGCGTCCTTCGCCTGCGCCAGCACCCGTGCGGCGCCCGCACGGACCGGGGGCAGCACGTACCGCAACCGGCGTGCCCACCGGGCCCGTGCGGGGTCGGTGCGGTCGAGGTCGGCCAGCACCCGGCGACGCGCGGCGGCCGTGGTGCTCACGCCCTCGGGGAAGTAGGCGAGGACCTCGCGGGGCGCCAGGTCACGGGAGTGGACGATCAGCATCCGCATGGCCCGGACCGGCCCGTCGCGGTCCCACCGGATCAGCTCCACCTTCAGCGGCCGCACCAGGATCCCGACGGCGGGGTCCCGGCCGGGCAGGGACCGCCCCACGCTGAGGAGGTCGCGCTCCAGGACGTGGCAGGCGACCAGCGCCGCGAGGTGGAAGTTGAGCGGGCCCGCGTGCCGCAGGAAGGCCACCACCGGACGGCCGGCGGCGGGCAGCGGCAGACCGTCCGAGGTGTCCAGGACGAGACCCGCCCGGCGGAAACCGTCGGTGAACAGGCGATGGGACAGCCGGGCGAGGAGCCGCCCGCAGTCCGGCGCGCTCCGGGCCCGGCCGCGCACCGCCGCCACCAGCACCGGGACCTCGAAGCGCGCCACGTACACCCCCAGCAGCCGCAGCCCCCGCACCGCCGCCCGCCACCGGATCCGGCGCGCCGGCCGTACCGTCACGGCGCGGTCACCACCAGCGCCGCGTTCTGCCCTCCGAACCCGACGGAGGTGGTGAGCACGGTGGCGACCTCCCGGCGTACGGCGCGGCGCACGATGTCCAGTCCGTTGCCGGGGTCCGTGGCGGCGAGGTTCGCGGTGGGCGGGAGCGTCGCGCGGGCGACGGACAGCACCGAGCAGACCGCCTCGATCGCGCCCGCGGCGCCCAGGGTGTGCCCCGTGACGCCCTTGACGGAGGTCACCGGCGGGCGGTGCGGAAACAGCCGCTGCAGCACGTCGGCCTCCACCGCGTCGCCGCGGGGCGTGCCCGTGGCGTGCGCGTTGACGTGGTCCACGGCCGACGCGCAGAGCCCCGCGTCGGCCAGCGCGCCGCGCACCGCCGCTTCGAGCCCGGCCCCCCGGGGGTGCGGGGCCACCGGGTGGTGGGCGTCGGCGGTGGCCCCGTAGCCGGCGAGACGGGCGTGCACCCGGGCGCCGCGGGACCGGGCGTGCGTCTCCCGTTCCAGGATCAGCACGCCCGCGCCCTCGGCGGTCACGAAACCGTCGCGGGCGGTGTCGAAGGGGCGGGAGGCGGCGGCCGGTTCGCCGCCGTCCGGGTCGGCGAGCGCCCCGAGGCGGCCGAAACCCGCGAGAACGGCGGGCGTCAGCGAGGCGTCGGTGCCGCCCGCGACCACGACGTCGCAGCGCCCGGCGAGCAGCAGGTCGCGGGCGGTGCCGAGGGCGGTGGCGCCGGAGGCGCAGGCCGTACTGACCGTCAGACAGGGGCCGGTGGCACGGAAGGCGAGGGCGGCCTGCCCGGCGACCATGTTGGGCAGGAACAGCGGCAGCATCAGCGGCGAGACGGCGTACGCCCCCACCCGGTCGACGGTCTGCTGGGCGGCCGTGTAGGCATGGACGCCGCCGAACGCGGTGCCCAGGACGACCCCGACCCGCGTGCCGTCCCAGTCCTCGGCGTCGAGCCCGGCGTCGGCGAGGGCCTCGGCCGCGGCGACGAGCGCGAACTGGCTGAACCGCTCCAGTCGGCGCGCCCGTTGCGCCCCGAGCAGCGCGTCGGCATCGAACCCGGGGACCCGGCAGGTCACGTACGCGGGACGCTTCCCGGAGTCCTGCGGACCCGGCCCCGGGGTGTCGTCCTGTTCCCGCAGCGCCGTGCCGCGCCCCCCGCAGATCGCCGCCCAGCTCGCCGGTACGCCGACGCCCGCCGGGGTCACCAGCCCGAGGCCGGTGATCGCCACGGTCGACACGGTCACCGGCCGAGCCCCGCCTCGACCAGGGCGACCAGCTCGTCGACGGTCCTGGCCCGCGCCAGCCGGTCCCCGTCCACCTCACGCCCGTACGCGGTCTCCAGCGCGACGCAGAGTTCCGCCCTCGCGAGCGAGTCCACGTCCAGGTCCTCCCACGTCTGGGACCGGTGAATGTCGGCGGCCGGAATCCGCAGTGTCTGCGCCATCAGTACCTGGACCTCAGCGAACACGGGCGTCTCCTTGGTTCTTTCCCTGGGAAAGCCGGACAGTAATGCACTGATATGACGAAATGACGTAATGAAACACGTTTTGACGGCCCGCTCTCGCCACGGGCCCGTCCCTTCACCCGGCCGGACCAACCGGACCGAGGGGCGCCCGGTGTGCCCGCCCGCCGGACCCAGAGGCACCCGGTGTGCCCGCCCGCCGGGCCGGATGCGACCATCACGGGCGTGCGGGGGCACGAGGGGTACGGCGTATGAGAGGTACGGCGTACGAGGGCGAGAGGCGGGGAGCATGGGCGAGGGGTGGCCGGACGTGCCCGGCGACACGGCGCTCACCCTGCGGGTCCCGGAGGCCGATCCGCTGGTCCGGGCCGGATTCCCCGCCCACGTGACGGTGCTCTATCCCTTCGTGCACGAGAGCCGGATGGACGCCGCGTTCCGCCGTGAACTCTCCGCCCTCCTCGGCGGCCACGACGCGTTCACCCTCACCCTCGCCCGGTTCGACCGCTACCCCGGCGTGCTCTACCTCGACCCGCGACCGCACGCCCCGGTACGCGCCCTCACCGAGGACCTCACCCGGCGCTGGCCCGAGGCTGTCCCGTACCGCGGCATCTTCGGCCCCGGACTCGCCCCCCACCTGACGATCGCCAACCACGAGGGCCCCGCCACCCAGGACGCCGCGTACGACGCCCTGGAGCGCGAACTCGCCCCGCTGCTGCCGCTGACCTGCCGCATCGACACGGTCCAGCTCATCGTCCGGGACGGCGAACGCTGGCAGGACCGGGCCGGGTTCGCCCTGCGCCCGGTTCCGCCGGGCCCGCCCCGGGGCCGACGGCGCCGCGTTCCCGCGGGAAGCATTTGAGTGGTGGGCGGTCGCCGCCCGGCGCGCCTGGCCCACGAAGTGCGGCCCGTTCATGAGCGTGTTGGTGTGATCATCATGCCGATCCGGAGCGGAGCGTTCTTCCTCGCACGGGCACAAGGGCTCGCACGGCTGCTCCTGCCGTGCCTGCTCGCCTCGGTCGCCGCTGCGGGAAGCACACCCCTGGCTGTCGCCGACGGGGCGGGCAGCGGCGGGCTGACGCTCCGGGTCACGGTGAACACCAGGCCGGGCCTGGGCGCGCTGAAACCGGGCATCCGGGTGCGCGCGCCCGTCGTCAAGTCGTACCGGCTGATCAACAGGGGCGGTGCCGACCTGCACGGGCTGCGGGTGGTGGACCCCGGACTGCCGGGAGCACGGATCCGCTGTCCCGGCGGCGGCGACCGCGTGGCGCTGCTCCCCGGCCTGCGCACGGTCACCTGCACGGCACAGGCCCCCGCGCGGCCGGGCAGCTGGACCTCGGACGCGGTGGCCACCGGACGGATCCCGTACCTGCGCACGACCGTGCGGGCCACCGCCAGGTCCGGCTACGCAGGGGTCGGCGGAGAGCTGAGGCTGACACAGACCGCCCGGGTCACCGGCCCGTCACGAGCCGAAGTGCGCTACGTGGTGACCAACACGGGCAACCGCACGGTGTACGCCGTCACGGTCACCGACGCCGCCCTCGCCTCCCCCCGAACCGCCGCAACCCGCGCCTCCGCCCCCCGTGGTTCCTCCCCACACGCCTCCGTGACCCGGGCTGCCTTCACCCGCGCTGCCCTTACCCGCGCTTCCTCCCCACGCGCCTCCGCGACCCGCGCTTCCTTCACCCGGGCCGCCGCTCCCCGCATCGTCTGCGCGGGCGGGGTCGGGCCGGTCGTCGCGCGGCTGTCCCCGGGAACGTCCGCGACCTGCACCACCACGGTCCGCCGCCCGCCCGGAACCCACCTCGCGGAAGGCCGCGCCCGGGGGACCGACCGCATCCGCACCCTCGGGCGGCGGGGAGAGTCCGTGGCACCGCCTCCCCTCACCGCCCGCTCCTCGGCCCGATTCGTCATTCCCAGGACGCCGCCGCCCGCGCCGGCCCGGCCCCCCGCACCGCAGCGACCCGCGCCGAACGGCCCTCCGGGGGCCGCGGCAGGGGGAGCGGGCGGCTCCGGGGCACCCGGGGCGCCCGCCCGCCCCGGTGTCCCGCCCGAGGCACTGCCCGGAGCGGGGGCGGGAGCCGCGGGCGGGGCCGAGCCGCCCGCCGGCGTGCCCCCGGGTCTCGCGATTCCGCCGGGTGTCGCGGTTCCACCCGGACTCGCGGTTCCGCCGGGAGGGATGGTTCCGCCGGGAGGGGCGGTACCGCCGGGCGGGGTGGTTCCGCCGGGCGGGGCGGTGCCGCCCGGCCTTGCGGTTCCGCCGGGGGGCGCGGTTCCGCCCGGCCTGACTCTGCCTCCAGGTCTGGCTCTGCCTCCCGGTCCCGCCGTGCCGTTCGGTTTCACCGTGCCGTTCGGTTTCACCGTGCCGCCGGGCGCGGGGGTGCCGCCGGGCCTGACTGTGCCGTTCGGCCTGGCGGTTCCGCCGGGTTTCGCCGTTCCGCCGGGCCTGACCGTGCCGTTCGGGCTCGCTGTTCCGCCGGGTTTCGCCGTTCCGCCGGGCCTGGCTCTGCCTCCAGGTCTGGCTCTGCCTCCAGGTCTGGCTCTGCCTCCAGGTCTGGCTCTTCCGCCCGGCCTCGCCGTACCGGAGGACCCCGCCGAGCGACCGGAAGGCGTCGTACCGCAGAACCCGGCCGACCAGCCGGAACAACCCTCCGCACAGCCGGACCAGTCCGCCGAGCAGCGCGAACGGTCCGCCGCGCAACAACCCCAGGACGGGCGTGCCGCCGTGGGCCGCTTCCTGCGGGGCGAGCGCAGCCCGACAGGCATCGGGGTGGCCGTCGCCCTGTTTCTCGTCCTGCTTCCCGCCGCGGTGGCAGCCGCGGTCCTGGGGTCCCGCAGACATTGACGCATTCCTGCCGAGAGGCAGCCGACGACAGGAAGCCGGAGCAGAACGATGACCGAAACCCTCGCGATCGTCCTCGGCGTCGCGCTGCTCGGTGCAGCCGCCGTCCTCGTCAAGCACCACTTCTGGCCGATGGGACCCGACGACGAACCGCGTGAGGACGTCGCCGAGTACATCTCCATGATGGTCGGCGTGCTGTACGCCCTGGTGCTGGGCCTGGCACTGGTCAGCGTGTGGGACGCGAACTCCAGCGCCGAGGAGCACGTCCAGGCGGAGGCGGGCGCCGCCCACCAGGTCCACCTGCTGGCCGACGGGCTGCCCGCCGCTCAGCGGGAGCGGATGAAGTCCGGGGTGGAGGCCTACGTCCGGCACGTCACGGACGTCGAGTGGCCCGCGATGGAACGGGGAGAGCTGCCCGACGGGCACGGCTGGCAACTGCTGAGCGGCCTGCGGTCCGCCGGGCAGGTCCCCGAAGGCGCGACCCGGGCCCAGCAGGCCACCGCCCAGGAGACGCTCGTCCAGCTCGTCCTGCTGGACGACGCCCGGCGCGGACGCGAGGCGGACGCGGACGACGGACTGCCGCCCGTCCTGTGGTTCGGACTGATCGTCGGTGGTGTGCTCACCGTCGCGTTCATGTTCATGTTCGGGGTGGAGCGGAGCCTGAGCCACGTCGTCATGGTCATGGGCCTCTCGGGGCTCATCGCCTTCATGGTGCTGCTCATCCACCAGCTCGACGAACCGTTCAGCGGCCTGCTCTCCGTCGACGCCACACCCTTCACACGCCATTTCTGAATCCGCACCCGCCAGGCGCCGCGTTCGCGTACGCAGCTCTTACGCGCCGCTTCGGAGCACGCAGCTCCTACGCGCCGCGTTCGCGTACGCAGCTCCTATGCGCCGCTTCCGAGAGGCAGCCTTTACGCGCCACTTCTGAGACCGTCCCGCGCGGGGTCGTGTGCGCGGGACCGCGCGGAATCCTGTGCGGGGAGACGGGGCCCGTGGTCCGGGCCGCCGGGCTGGGGGTCGACGGCGGACCATCTGCCGTCCGCCTGCCGTACCACCAGGCCGTTGCGGGCCAGCCCGTCCAAGTGCTTGGCGACGGTACGCGCCGTGTAGCCGACCGCCTCGCCCAGTGCCTCCGGGGTGGCCCCGTGCGCGCCGGTGTCGTACAGACAGGCCAGGGTGCGCTGCGCGTTGCGGCTCAGCCCTTCGAGGGCGGCCGTCGCGGACACGGCGTCCGCCGGAGCGACCGCGCCCGCTGATGCGACGGCGCCCGCCGGAGCGGCACCGGGCTGCGGGGCGACCTCGGTCTGCGGAGCGGCACCGGCTTGCGGAGCGGCCCGGGTCTCCCGCGCGACCTCGGCCGCCGCGGCGCCTTCGGCGGCCGCCCGCTCGCCCGCCGACCGGTCCTCGCGCCGGGCCGCCGGGGTCACCGGCCGGGGCGTCAGGTTCACCCGGCGGTGCTTGCGCCCCTTCTTGGCCGTCCTGCCCGTGCTCGTCCGGCCGGTCCTGTGCTTCCTGCTCGTACGGCTCAACACGATCTCCTTCGGTGTACGAACGGTCACCCGGTCCAACGCGCCAGTCCGCGAAGGGGAGCGATGTTGACGCAGTTTTCCGGACAGGTCACTGAGGCGGCGCAACGTACGGGCACGGACGTACGGGCACGGACGTACGCGCGTGCACCCCCGGCCCTGACGGGACCTGCCGTCGGTGGGCCACCCCGGCCGCCGGGCCCGCCAGGAACCGCCGCCCGGTCCGCCAGGAACCGCCGCTGGTCGTCCAGGAATCCGGCGGCGAAGAGCGCGCGCGGGGCCAGGAGGGCCGTGAGGGCGAGCGCGGGCCCGGAGTCCTCGACGGACTTCCGCACCAGGGAGTGGGCGGCGTCCGGGTAGTGGCGGACCGTCAGGGCGCCGCCCGGGTCCAGCGCGGCGCGGTAGCCCCGTTCCGTGTCGGCCGTGTCCACGTTGAGGTCGTGGCCCGCGAGCGCCAGCAGCACCGGCACGCCGCGCAGGGCGCGAAGGTCGCGGGTGGCGTCGGCGGTGTGGTTCCTGGAGACGAAACCCCAGCGGGCGGCGGTCATGCCGTCCGTGTCGCCGTCCACCGCCCGCACGTACTCCTCGAAGGTGGCCCGGCGCTCCAGCAGCCGGCGGACGGCGTCGCTCCGGGCGACCGCGGCCCGGATGCGGGCCTCGGACGCGCCCTCCGCGCGCAGCGTCGCGAGCAGGTGATGACGACCCTGCCGGAGCCAGTTCACCGCGGGCGACACCGCGACGACGAAGCCCACCCGTGTCCTCGCGGCGGCCTTCGGCAGGACCCAGCCCGCCTGGCTCGCGCCCCACAGACCGATCCGGTCGCCGTCCACGTCGGGGCGGGCGCGCGCCCAGGCGACCGCGGCGGCCACCTCGTCGGCCCGGTCGTCCATCGACTGGGCGAGCCAGTCGCCGGGCGCACCCGCGACGCCGGGCTTGTCCCACGACAGGGTGGCGTACCCGGCGCGGGCGTTCGCCTCCCACAGGGGTTTGTACCCGTCGTCGTGCGTGGCGTTCACGGGCCCGTCGCCGTGCACGACCACGACCAGGCCGTGCCGCGCGCGGCCGTCCTCGGGAGCGGCCAGGACGCCGTGCAGGGTGTGACCGCCGTGCCGGATGGTGACCCGCTGCTCCGTCATGGCGTACGAGTGCTGCCACAGGACCACCCCGGTGAGCCCGGCGGTCACGAGCAGCGCCGTGACGAGCGTGACGACGACGGCGCGTCGGCCGCGTCGAGGGGGACGTGTCTTCGGGCACATGGGATCGGGCCGCCTCCGTCGGGGTCTGCTGCTTCTTCGTACGCTCCGAAAAACTATCGTCTCTGGTACGACCGTTTGGCAAGTGATAGTTTCGGAGCACGCAAGGGTGACGGAGACGACGGGAACGGGGAACGCCATGGCCCAGGACGCGCCGAACAAAGAGGCCCACGCGGGCGGGACCGGGGAGGTGACGGTGCGACGCGGTCTCCCGGCCGGGACCGAACGACGGGCGGCGGAGCTCTACTGGGACGCCTTCGGCCGCAAGCTCGGCCCCGCCCTGAACCCGCCGGACAAGGCGGTTCCCTTCCTCGCCGCCCATCTGCACCGCGACCGCGCGGTGTGCGCGCTCCTCGACGGCCGGCTCGTCGGTCTGGCCGGCCACCAGCTCGGCGGCCGGGCCCTCACCGGCGGTACGGCCGCCGACGTCCTGCGGGCGTACGGCTGCCTGCGCGGACTGCCCCGGCTCCTCCTCCTCACCCTGTTCGAACGCCGCCCCGCCCGTGGGCAGCTCGTCATGGACGGCATCGCCGTGGACCCGGCGGTGCGCGGACGCGGTGTCGGAAGCCTGCTCCTCGCCGAGACGGCGGCAGTGGCGGCCGAGCACGGCTGCCGGGAGGTCCGGCTGGACGTCATCGACACCAACCCGCGCACCAGGGCCCTGTACGAGCGGCGCGGCTACACACCCGTACGGACCGTGCGCACGCCGTACCTGCGGAGCCTGCTGGGGTTCGGCGCGGTCACCACCATGCGCCGCCCCGTCGCGGCCACCGCCCCGGACCGGGAGAACGCCTCGTGACGGACCACACCACCGCGGACCACGTCGAGATCCCGACCCGGATGCTCGTCCACGCACTCGTCCGCGAGGACGGCACCGTCGCCGCGGACGAGCTGTACGACGTCGCGGGCGCTCTGGGCATGAGCGACCAGCAGGTACGGCTGTGCGTCAAACGTCTCGTGGCCGAAGAACGGTTCAGCCACGAGGGCCGCGGTCGCGGAGCCACGCTGCGCGCGACCGGGACCACGCTCCGCGCCCTCGCGCCGAACGCCGACTTCCTCGGGTACGCCTTCCGACAGGACGCCGGCCTCGCACCCTGGGACGGCGTCTGGCACCTGACCGCCTTCGCGGTGCCCGAGTCCGAGCGCCCGGCCCGGGACGCCCTGCGCGAGAAGCTGCTGTACCTCGGCGGCGCGCCGCTCCAGGGCGGGCTGTACGTCAGCGCCGGCGCCTGGGAGCCGTACGTGGAGGAGGCCGCCCGCCGACTCGGCGCCCACGGCGCGCTCACCCTCCTCACCACCACCGATCTGCGCAGGGGCGACACCCGGGAGCCCGCCGCACTCGCGCAGGAGCTGTGGCCGCTGCCGGAGATCGCCGACCGCTACCACCGCCTCGCCCGGGTCGCCCGGCCCCGCCTCTACCTGCTCGGCGGACCGGACCCCCTGACCGCCACCCAACGCCTGACCGTGGCGGTCGAGTTGGCGGCCGAGCTCAGCCGTGCTCTGGAGCCCGACCCCCTGCTGCCGCCCGAACTCCTGCCCCGGCCCTGGCCCGGCACCGAGGCGCGCACACTCGTCGCGCGGAGCTGGGCGGCCCTCCAGGCACGCGACGACAGGGACGGCGGGACCGGCGGTACGCGCCCGGTCCTCTTCCGTCGTTACGCCCAGATCGCCCGGGAGGCGGCGGCCCGCGTCGGCGGCGGTGCGTCGGACGGCAGCATCGGGTGAACTCGTCGCCCGGGAGGCGGCGGCTCGCGCGGGTGGTGTGCGGCGGATAGCAGCACGCGCTGGACCCGGGGCACTACCGGCCGGTCAGCTCCGCGACCAGGACCCCGACGTGGCTGCGGTCCGGATCCCTGACCGAGGTGACCAGGGTGACGGCGGAGGTCCGGGCCAGGTCCCGCAGCCGGTCGACCGCCGCCGCCCGGCCGGGCTCGGCGAGTTCCGTCCGGTAGCGCCTACGGAAGTCCGGGAAGTCCAGCTCGCCGCCGTGCAAGGCGGCGCGCAGCGCACTCGACGGTGCCACGTCCTTGAGCCACTCGTCCACACCCGCCCGCTCCCTCGACACCCCGCGCGGCCACAGCCGATCCACCAGCACCCGACAGCCGTCGGACGGCTCGGGCGGGTCGTAGACGCGACGCACACGGACATCGGGACCCGACGCCATGGAGCACCTCCTGGAGCGCGGCGACAGCGACACCCCCCCGCCCCGCAGCCTATGTCCGAGCAGCCGCCGACGCCCCGGGGCGCAAAGTCACGCGACCGCTGCGGAGCTGTCCACAAGCACCGGCGACCGGCGACCGGGCCCCGGGCGGTGGCGGGCGTTCCGTTCGGGTGAGCCGTGTCTCAACCGGACGGCCACGCTTGTTTGTGCAACAAGTTGCATAGCAAGATCTCCTGGTGGCACCTCGACCCAGCGACCCGCCCGCCGCGAAAGGCAGACCCCTCATGGCCGACTCCCTCCTCTTCAACCCCCACACGTACGACCCCCAGGGTTTTGACCCCGAGACCCGCCGTCTGCTGCGGGCCACCGTCGACTGGTTCGAGGCGCGCGGCAAGCGCCGGCTCATCGAGGACTACCGCTCCCGGGCCTGGCTGGCGGACTTCCTCGCGTTCTCCGCGAAGGAGGGCCTGTTCGCGACCTTCCTCACCCCGGCGGCCGACGCCGACGGCAACGCCGACAAGCGCTGGGACACCGCCCGCAACGCGGCGCTCAACGAGATCTTCGGCTTCTACGGACTCGACTACTGGTACGCCTGGCAGGTCACCATCCTGGGCCTCGGCCCCGTCTGGCAGAGCGACAACGCCACCGCCCGCGCCCGCGCGGCCGAACTCCTCGACCAGGGCGAGGTGTTCGCCTTCGGCCTCTCCGAGAAGTCGCACGGCGCGGACATCTACTCCACCGACATGCTGCTGACCCCCGACGGCGACGGCGGCTTCCGCGCCACGGGCTCGAAGTACTACATCGGCAACGGCAACGCGGCGGGCCTGGTCTCCGTCTTCGGCCGGCGCGCGGACGTCGAAGGCCCCGACGGGTACGTCTTCTTCGCCGCGGACAGCCGCCACGACGCGTACCACCTGGTGAAGAACGTCGTCGACTCCTCCAAGTACGTGAGCGAGTTCCGCCTGGAGGACTATCCGGTCACCGCCGCCGACGTCCTGCACACCGGTCGGGCCGCCTTCGACGCCGCCCTCAACACCGTCAACGTGGGCAAGTTCAACCTGTGCACCGCCTCCATCGGCATCTGCGAGCACGCGATGTACGAGGCCGTCACGCACGCCCACCAGCGCATCCTCTACGGCCGCCCCGTCACCGCGTTCCCGCACGTGCGCCGCGAGTTGACGGACGCGTACGTACGCCTCGTGGGCATGAAGCTCTTCAGCGACCGCGCCGTCGACTACTTCCGCACCGCGGGCCCCGACGACCGCCGCTACCTCCTCTTCAACCCGATGACGAAGATGAAGGTGACCACCGAGGGCGAGAAGGTCGTCGACCTGATGTGGGACGTCATCGCCGCGAAGGGCTTCGAGAAGGACAACTACTTCGCCCAGGCGGCCGTCGAGATCCGCAGCCTGCCCAAGCTGGAGGGCACGGTCCACGTCAACCTCGCCCTGATCCTCAAGTTCATGAAGAACCACCTCCTGGACCCGGCCCCCTACGAGAGCGTCCCGACCCGCCGCGACGCGGCCGACGACGACTTCCTCTTCCGCCAGGGCCCCGCCCGCGGCCTCGGCGCGATCCGCTTCCACGACTGGCGACCCGCCTTCGACGCGTACGCGGCCCTGCCGAACGTGGCCCTCCTGCGCGAACAGGCCGACGCGCTCTGCGAGTTCGTGAAGACCGCCGCCCCGGACGAGGAGCAGAGCCGCGACCTCGACCTGCTGCTCTCGGTGGGCCAGCTCTTCGCGCTCGTCGTGCACGGCCAACTGGTCCTGGAACAGGCCAAGTCGACCGACCTCGACGAGGACGTCCTGGACGAGCTGTGCGCCGTTCTCGTACGGGACTTCTCCGCGCACGCCGTGGAACTGCACGGCAAGGACTCCGCCACCACGCAGCAGCAGGACTGGGCGCTGTCCGCGATCCGCCGCCCGGCCGTGGACGCCACCCGCTCCGCCAAGGTCTGGGCCCGGGTCGAGTCCCTCGCCGGAACCTACGAGATGGCTCAGTAATACCGTCGGCCTCCTTGGGCTGCCGCCCCGCCGCTTCCTGGTGAGGCCGCTCCCGCCTCCTTGCGGGGCCGCTCCCGTCTCCTTCGGCGGGGGCGGCCCGGAGGGCGGGGGCTCCGGCACGTGGTGAAGCCGGTCTGCACGGTCCCCCCGGGCGGCGCCGCCCTCCTGGTGTTGGAGCCGTCCGTCCGGCACCCCGACCGTGGGCGACCGGCACGACGACATCCCGACTGCGCCGACGCGACCGCGGGGCGCGCGCCGGGGACCGAGGTCCGAGAGGACCCCCTTCCGTGACGAGATCGCTCGTCGAAGCGCTTCGATGGCCGCTTCTGGACACGGGTCGCCGACTCAGACTATTGTGCGTCCAATTCGCCAATATGGACGTGCAGTGCGTTGTCGAAGCGCTTCATCACATGGAGATCCGATGGTCACCCTTGCCGACGTAGCCCAGCATGCCGGAGTCTCCGCCAGCACCGTGAGCTACGTCCTCAGCGGCAAGCGGACCATTTCCGAGGTGACGAAGCAACGGGTGGAGCGCAGCATCCAGGAACTCGGCTACCACCCCAACGCCGGGGCCAGGGCTCTGGCGAGCAGCCGGTCCAACATCATCGCGCTGATGATGCCCCTGCGTACGGACATGTACGTACCGGTGATGATGGAGATCGCCATCGCCGTGGCCACGCACGCCCGCGAGCACGGCTTCGACGTCCTGATGCTCACGGGCGAGGAGGGGCCCGCCGCCGTGCGCCGGGTGGTGGGCAGCGGTCTCGCGGACGCCATCATCCTGATGGACGTGGAGCTGGACGACGCCCGCCTTCCCCTGCTGCGCGAAAGCGGCCGGCCCGCCGTGCTCATCGGTCTCCCCGCGCAGACCACCGGCTTCACCTGCGTCGACCTCGACTTCGCCGAAGCCGGGGCGCTCTGCGCCGAGCACCTGGCGCAGCTGGGCCACCGTCAGATCGCCGTCATCGGCGAGGCGCCGGCCGTGTACGAGCGGAGGACCGGCTTCGCGGAACGCACCATCGACGGGCTGCGTTCCCGCGCGCTCCAGCACGGGGTGCGCGTACTGCACCGCCCGTGCGAGGGCACCTACGCCGCGCTGGCCGGCGCCCTCGGGCAGATCTTCACCGAACGCCCCGACGTCACGGGCTTCGTCGTACAGAACGAACAGGCGCTGGAGCCGCTGCTGAGCCTGTTGCGCCAGGACAGGCGAGCCGTGCCCGAGGACATCTCGGTGGTCGCCGTCTGCCCGGAGCAGGTGGCGCTCCAGGGTTCGGTCCGGTTGACCTCCGTCACGATCCCGGCGCGTGAGATGGCGCGGCACGCCGTCGACCGGCTGGTCGCGAAGATCGACGGGCAGGGCGACGAGGAGGTGTTCCTGCTGGAACCCGAACTCGTCGTCCGAGCGAGCAGCGGACCGGCTCCCGTCGGGAAGTGACGGGCCCGGCAGGGCTCCCGTACCGGCAAGCGCGATCGCCCCGCGATTCCTGACCGCTGCGGCAGGCGGCGCCGAGCCGTCGCCCGACGGACGGCGCTGCGTACGACGTGAGCGCGAACCCGCGTGGCATCCCTGCGCGCTGCACACGGAGTACCCCCTGATTCTCTCGTCGACGCGAAGGGTGAAGCGCTTCGATGCTCGTCGTGTCCCTGTGCGGGTGTCAAGAGGTCGTCGCCGTTGCGTCGACCGAGGTGGGTGAGCTGCCCAAGGGGTCGAGTGCTGGGCAATTCGGGCTGCGGAAGGAATCTTGGGGACGACCCTTGTGCGCCTCCGGCTGTTCACTTAATGTCACAGCAACATCGAAGCGCTTCGATGAATTCCGGGGCGCGCAGCCACCCGGGCCCGTCGCCGGAGAGAACCGCGTCCCCTCCCTCACGGGGCGTGGTGCACCCCCTCGCGTTTCCCCCCACCCGTGGAAGGAACACCATGGCAAAAAGCGCGCTACGCAAGGTCGGCAGGGCCGTGCTGGCACCGGCGATGGCCTTCGGTGCCGTCGTCGGCCTGGCCGCCGCCCCCGCTTCGGCGGCGGTCTGGAACACCTGCGACCAATGGGGCAACACCAGCCTGGGCGGCTACAAGCTCTACAACAACATCTGGGGTTCCGGCGCCGGCAGCCAGTGCTATTGGGCCAACTCCGCCACCAACTGGGGGGTATGGGCCGACCACCCCCATACCGGCGGCATCAAGTCGTACCCGAACTCGACGAAGACGATCAACAAGACGATCGACTCCCTCTCCCGGCTCACCAGCAGCTACGACGTCAGCGTCCCGTCGTCCGGCGCGTACAACACGTCGTACGACATCTGGGACACCGACCACGAGTACGAGATCATGCTCTGGGTCAACGACAACGGAGCCGTCGGCCCGCTCGGCACCTGGCAGGCCAACGTCACGCTCGGCGGCCACAGTTGGAACGTCTACAAGGGCAGCAACGGGCACAACCAGGTGTTCTCGTTCCTGCGGACGTCCGACTCCCGCTCCGGCACCGTGGACATCAAGCCGATCCTGCGCTGGATCGCGCACACCAAGGGCTGGATGCCCGGCAACGAGACCATCGGCGACGTCCAGTTCGGCTACGAGATCACCTCCTCGGCCGGCGGGCACCACTTCACCACCAACAAGCTCACCATTGACGGCGGCTGACGCCTCGTCAGGCCACTGTTGCCGGGGCCGAGGCGGGTCCGCGTCCCTCCCCGGGCGCGAACCCACCTCGGCCCTTCGCGCACGGAGCGGTCGACGGTCGGCCCTCCGCGCGCGGAACCGTCGCTCAGCGCCGGGCGAACTGGACCCCGGTGGGCTGCACGACGTCCGGTCGCACGGGAATCCCTGCGACGGTCAGCCGCTCGCCGTGGATGTCGGTGAGCCGGATCGTGCCGCCGCAGCCGTTGCCGTCCGCGGCGACGAAGTAGTTGTAGCCGGTGCGCGGCAGCCGCCGCCATCCGCCTGCGGTACGGACCTCCAGCGAGGCGACGGGATTGCGGTGGCCGATCGCCTGGACGGCGCACCAGTGGGCGCTGGAGCCGGTCTTGTACCGCAGGGCGATCGTGGCGGAGGTGCTCGGACTCACCAGGGTCCAGGTGATGGGGATGCGGCCCACCTTGAGGTCCGCGAGCTTCGCGAACGCCTGCTGGCTGAGGTCGAGTTGTCCGGGCGCGCAGGGCAGCGGGCATTCGTTGGTGATCCGTACGGTGACGGATCTGCCGTTGGCCGCGCGGACGAGCACATGGGCGCCGCAGGCCCGGGACGTCTCGTAGTCGGTGGTGTTCATGGCCGCGATCATGAGGTCGGGGCTCGGACCGAACAGGCAGGCGCCGTTCCCGTCCCCCGCCTCGTAGGCGGTGGCGACCCCGTGGCGGACGGGGGACTGCGCCCCTCGCGCCGACGGGGGCGGCGAAGGGGTGGGCTCGCGCCGGGACCGCGGGGTCTTGGCGGGCGTCGGCCGGGCCGCAGCGGTGGACGCGGCGGCCACCGGGGTGGCGGAGCCGGCCGGCACGGTCGTCGAGCTCGGGCTCCCCGCTGTTCCCGCGGTGGGGACGGCGGGTTTCACCTGGGGAGAGGCGAGCGGTGCGGCTGCGGCGGGCGCGGCCCCGCCGTCGTGGTCGGAGCGCAACGTCATGACCAGGCCGGCGGCGAGGAGCCCGACGGCGGCCAGCGCCGACCCGGCGCCCGCGACCAGCCTGCGTCGGTGCCTGCGCCGCCGTGCGGCCTGCCTCGGTGTGTTCATGGCCAGTCCGTTCGCGAGAGGGAGCCGATGGTGCACTGCTGAGTGACCGCCGGGGGCGCAAAGGTTGCCGGGGCCTCCGTGCGGGAATCGGCCTCCGGGCAGGTATCGGCCTTCGCGCGGGGAGGTTGGCCTCCGCGCGGGAATCGGGCGCCGAGGGGGACGACCGCGGGGGACTACGTCTGAGCCCCGCGCGGCAAGTCCGGCGGGGCTCAGCGGTCCTGGCGGCGGCGCTCTCGCGCACGCCGATGGCGGGGGCCCCGACGCCTCGGGGGAACCGGCCCGCCCTGTCCGCCCGCCCCCTTCACCTACTGCTGCTGCGCAGTCGGCCCGCGCTACTGCTGCGGAGCCAGCCCGTGCCGGTGCAGCCACTCCAGCTGGAGTGCGGTGTTGTGGCCGAAGCCGCCTCCGTGGTCGGCGAAGGGCCAGGCGGTCATGGTCCGGTCCGCGCCCGCGTAGTGATTGAAGGCCGCGTAGACCGTGAGGGGCGGGCACGTCGGGTCCATGAGGCCGACGCTGAACAGCGCCGGGGCCGTCGCGCGGCGGGCGAAGTGGACGCCGTCGAAGTAGTCGAGCGTGTCGAAGACCGTCCCGACGCGGTGCGGGCTGTGCCGGCGCAGGTACGCGACGATCTCCTGGTACGGTCCGTCCTCGCTGGTCCGCGCCGCCTGCCGGAAGTGGCACAGGAACGGCACGTCGACCAGCGCGGCCGTCACCTGGCCGGGGGCGAGCGCGGCGACCGCGAGGGCCAGACCGCCGCCCTGGCTGCCTCCCGCCACCACGACCCGCCCGCTGTCCAGTCCGGGCAGCTCGGCGACCGCGTCCACGGCGCGCACGCAGTCCGTGATCAGGCGTCGGTAGTAGTGGTGGGCGGGGGCGTCGATGCCGCGGGTCATGAAGCCCTCGACCCACTGGGTGCCGTCGCCCTCACCGCGGTCCGGGGTGTCGTGGCCCTGACCGCGGCTGTCGACGACGAGTTGCGCGTAACCGGCGGCGGACCACAGCAGGTGGTCCGTGGGCAGCCCTCGGCCGCCGCTGTAGCCCGCGTAGGTGACGACGACCGGCAGCGGCCCTTCCGCGCCGCACGGACGCAGCAGCCAGGCGGCCACCGGCTCGCCGCGCCAGCCGGGGAGACGTACGTCGTCCACCTCGACGGTGCGCAGCAAATGCCTGCCGGTCACTCGTTCGGTCCGCACCGCCCCGTTCTGCGCGCGGGCCTCGGCGAGGGTCTTCTGCCAGAAGGCGTCGAAGTCCGCCGGCACCGACAACTCCGGTGTGTACCTGCTGAGTTCGGCGGGCACTGGAGCGTTCGCAGACATGGTGGCCCTTCGGGGACGAGGGGATGGAGGCTGGGGGGCTGGGAGGACCGGAGGAGCGGAGGAGCGGAGGAGCGGACGAGGACGGGCGGAACGCCGGTGCTCCCGGCCGCCGGGGGCGCGGGCGGCCGGGAGCACCGGTCGGTCAGGACTCCTCGACCGCCGTACCGGTGACCGAGCCGGCGGTCTTGGTGACCTTGTACTTCACCTTGGCGCCGCTGTGGAAGTGGAAGGTCAGGGTGGCCGTCCCGCCCTCCCGCAGTGCGTCGAGGAACGCGCGGGTCAGGATGATCGTGCCCTTCGGATAGTCGGGCGAGAACGCCACGTTGAACTCCTGGAACGGCGTCCAGCCGGTCGGCCCTGCGTTGGTTCCGTCGCCGTACGTGGCCTCCATCGTCGCCAGCTGATCGCCCCGGTACCGGGTGGGAACGGCGAACTCCGCCGCGGTGCCCGTGGCGTCCGACAGCACCGGCGTGTCGTAGCTGACCACGTCGACCTTCCACGGCAGCCCGCGGGAGAACCGCGCCTCCAGCGTCGCGTTGACCCCGTGGTCCCGGTCGCCGGTCAGCCGCGTCAGCGTCCGTGCCGTGAGGGTGATCCGGTCGTCGAAAACGGTGTAGTCGCGGCCCTCGGCGAGCTTGCTGTCGCCGTGCCACAGCCCCCGGAACCTGGTGCCGTTCGGATGGAGGGTGAGCGACTGGGCCGTGACCGGCTTCGATTTCGCGACGTAGACCTTGTCGAAGGAGGCCGTTCCCGAACGGGTCGTCCAGCTCGACCTGATCCAGGCGAAGAGGGCGGGGTCGCGCCACTTCAGGGTGGCCCGGTCCAGGTACGCGAAGGGGTCCCACAGGGCGGTGGTGACGCCGGCCCGGCGCGCCGCGTGCCCGACGTGCTCGAAGTACTTGAGGGCCTCGCCGCGCTCGACGCGGTCCGGGTGGAAGTGGTCGGGCCAGCTCAGCAGGCCGTACTCGCCGAGGTAGACGGGTATGCCCCTGCTGGTGAAGGTGTCGCGCATCCGGGCGAAGGCGTCGGTCAGGTCGTTCTGGGCGGTGGCGTCGTAGCGGGTGCCGCCCGCGACGTTCACGCTGAACGGGTACCAGCTGTAGTAGTGCACGGTCGCGACCAGGTGCCGGTCGCGCAGCGCCGTGATCGTGGTGTGCAGGTCGTCCATGAGTTCCTGCGAAGGGGTGCCGCCCTGGGTGGTCAGGACGAGCAGGCGGTCCTTGTTCCGGCCGCCCGAAGCGCGGACGATCCCGTGGAACGAGGCGTTCAGCTCGTGCATCAGCTCCGTCTTCCGCGCGGGCGTCGCGTCCCCGAAGACCGGCTCGTTGATGCTCTCGAAGAGCAGCGCGCGCGGCTCGTCGCGGAACTTCGCGGCGATCTGCGTCCACAGCGCGTGGTAGCGGGCGAGTACGCGGTCCTGGTCCTGCGAGATCTTCTCGACCCACTGCCACGAGTCGTGATGGACGTTGAGCACCACGTAGAGGTCCTCGGCGAGCGCCCAGTCGACGACCTCCTTGACACGGGTCAGGTAGGCGGCCTCGACGGCGTACGGCGCGGCGTCGGACTGGTGCGCACTCCAGGTCACCGGGATGCGGACGCTGCGGAAGCCCTGGGACCGCACGGTCCTGAACAGTTCCCGGGTGGCCCTGGGGTTGCCCCAGGACGTCTCGTCCGGAATCGCGTCCAGGCTGTTGCCCAGGTTCCAGCTAGGCTGCATCGCCGCGACGGCGTCCATGGAGCGGGCCGGGACCTGGACGGCGGCGGGCGCCTGCCGTGCCGTGTCGCCGGGCGCGGCGAGCGCGGTGCCGGACAGCCCCAGGACGACGAGCAGTGCGGTCAGCAGACCGGCCAGGCGTCCGGGGCCGCGGCTGCGGTGGTGAGCGGGTCTTTGCGGGTGCTTCACGGATCGTGCCTTCCGGTCGGGGTACGGAGGGTCCGGCTCGGTTCAGCCGGTGAGCGGTGAGCGGTGAGCGGTGAGCGGTGCGCGCGGTACGTGGTGCATGGTCGAACCGGTCGAACGAGGCGAATCGGTGTCGACGCGGACGGTGGCGGCCCACGGCGTACGGGCGGGCCCACGGCGTACGGGCCGGTCGGCATGGCCTACGGGCCGGTCCACGACGTACGGGCCGGTGGCGAGGCGGCCACCCTCAGCCGCTCACCACTCCTCGATCCCTGGCACCGTGCCCCCGTCGGCCGCGGTCACCGTGACCGCCCCGCCGTCCGCGTCCCGGGTCACCCGGTACGTCGCCGCCGTGCGGCCCTCGTGGTCGGGAACGGTGACGGTGGCGTCCTGGGTTCCGGGAGCGACCAGCAACGTGAGGCCGTCGGCCCAGTCGCCGTCGGGGCGCTCCTCGTCGGCGCCGAGCGGGAGCACCGCGCCGGGCCGGACGTACAGCGGCAGGCTGTCGAAGCCGTGGTTCTCCCGGCGCCAGCCCGGCCCCGGCACCCGCTCACCGGTCAGCAGATGCGTCCACGTTCCTTCGGGGAGGTAGAACTCGACGTCGCCGTCCTCCGTGAACACCGGGGCCACCAGCAGGTCGGGGCCGAGCATGTACTGGCGGTCGAGCGTGCGGGTCGTCGGGTCGCCGGGGAACTCCAGGAGCATGGGCCGCATCAGCGGCACGCCGTCCCGGTGGGCCTCGGCTGCGGCACCGTAGAGGTACGGCATCAGGCGGTGCTTGAGCCGGGTGAACCGCCGTGTCACGTCCACCGCTTCGTCCCCGAACGCCCACGGCACCCGGTACGAGCTGGAACCGTGCAGGCGGCTGTGCGAGGACAGCAGGCCGAAGGCGAGCCAGCGCTTGAAGACGGCCGGGTCCGGCGTGCCCTCGAAGCCGCCGATGTCGTGCGACCAGAAGCCGAAGCCGGACAGCGACAGCGAGAGCCCGCCGCGCAGCGACTCCGCCATCGCGCCGAACGACGCCCAGCAGTCGCCGCCCCAGTGCACCGGGAACTGCTGCCCCCCGGCCGTGGCCGAACGCGCGAACAGCACCGCCTCGCCGATGCCCCGCTCCTTCTGCAACAGTTCGAAGACGACCTGGTTGTACAGGTGCGTGTAGTAGTTGTGCATGCGCTCCGGATCGGCGCCGTCGTGCCAGCGGACATCGGTGGGGACGCGCTCGCCGAAGTCCGTCTTGAAGCAGTCGACGCCCTGGTCGAGAAGGACCTTCAACTTCCCCTGGAACCAGGCGCAGGCGTCCGGGTTCGTGAAGTCGACCAAGCCCATCCCGGCCTGCCACAGGTCCCACTGCCAGATGTCGCCGTTCGGCCGCCGCACCAGGTACCCGTGCTGCGCGGCCTCGTCGAACAGGGCGGACTTCTGGGCGATGTACGGGTTGATCCACACGGATATCCGCAGCCCCCGTTCCCTGAGTCGGGCCAGCATCCCCTCCGGGTCGGGGAAGACGTCCGGGTCCCAGGTGAAGTCCGACCACTGGTACTCGCGCATCCAGAAGCAGTCGAAGTGGAAGACGGACAGCGGGATGTCGCGCTCCGCCATGCCGTCGACGAAGGACGCGACGGTTCCCTCGTCGTACTGCGTGGTGAACGACGTGGTCAGCCACAGGCCGAAGGACCAGGCCGGCGGCAGTGCGGGGCGGCCGGTGAGCGCGGTGTAGCGGCGCAGCACGTCCTTGGGGGTGGGGCCCGCGACGACGTAGTACGTGAGTGCCTGGTCCTCCACGCTGAACTGCATCTGGCCGACGGACTCGGAGCCGATCTCGTAGCCGACCCTGCCCGGGTGGTCGACGAACACCCCGTACGCGCCGGCGGGGGAGAGATGGAGACTGAACGGGACGTTCTTGTATGCCTGTTCGCTGCTGGTGCCGCCGTCGGCCTGCCACATGTCGACGCTCTGGCCGTTCTTCACGAACGGGGTGAAGCGTTCACCGAGGCCGTAGACCTGCTCGCCGACACCGAGGGCGAGTTGGGCCGACATGTGGTGCGCGCCGCCGGCGGTGGTGACGAAGGCCGTTCCCCTGCGGCCGGCCCGCGTCACCTCGCGCCCCTGCGCGTCGTGGAAGGACAGCGTCCACGGGGCCGCGGGGTCCAGGCGTACGGACAGGGCGCCGCTCGCCAGCTCGACCACGGCCCCGTCGCGGCGCACCCGCCCCGCGGAGGCGGGCGCACCGGACAGCTCGAAGTCGGGGCCCGGTCGGCGCTTGCCCGCGAAGTGCGTGAGACGGACGCCGATGACGCCCTCGGCGGGGGAGAAGCAATCGGCGGTCAGCAGGGGGGAGTTGAGGGTGTCACCGCGGTGTTCGACGCGCTTGACCGCGGCGTACGCGGTGAACCGGTCGGCGTGCGTGCGGATGTCTCGGACCTCGGTGGCGTACGAGGCCGTGACCCCGTCGCGCATCAGCCAGAAGCCGTCGGTGAACTTCATGATCTTCCCAGGGGAGCAGGAGTGGTCCAGGTCGGCGGGGCGGATGACGGCAAGGGGGAAGGCATCGGCCTCCTCGGGCGCCCGGCTGCGGCCGCGCGCGCAGGGGCGGGGCTCGACGGCCTTTCGAATCGCTTCCGGTCGTGAAGGCGGGTCTGCCGCCCACGCCATTTGAGCGCACGGGAATCGAAAGGGCAAGGCTGGAGAGGGAAAATTGTTGAAGCGCTTCGACGACGTGTTCCGCGGGCCCTCGGGCATCCTCGCCGGGCGGGCCGGGGCGGGAGGGTCGGCGCTTCGACGGGCCGGCCGAGTCGGTGATCAGTGCGTACGTACGGCGCGCCGGAGACGTCCGCTCCGTCCGGCGCGGTGCCCGGCCCCCCGCCGGTGCGGCCCGCGGGAACGGCCGGGGCGGACGGCGCCGCGCATCCGTGGGATGCGCGAGGTGCGCCGTCCGCCCCGGCTCGCCCGCCCCGGTCCAGCCGGGGCCGGGTTCAGCGACGCTCGGGCAGGTCGGCCTCCGCCGGCAGGTCGGTGAGCGCGCGGGACGTCCTGGCCGACGCCGCCGCGGGCTTCTTCCCGCAGAAGGCCGCCTCCAGGGTCCCGCCGAGCACGGTGTTCACCGAGCCCCGGTTCGAGGTGTTCGCCATGGCGGAGAGTGCGCGCCGGCCGTCGCGGGTGGCGAAGGCGTACGTGTAGAAGCCCTGCACGGTGCCGGTGTGCCCGTACACCTGGGTGCCGCAGGACAGGTCGTAGCGGCGCAGTCCGAGCCCGTAGAAGCGGGTCTGGGTGGTGTCCGTGGGGGTGACCGTGGTCATCGCGTCCAGCATCCGGGGCGAGAGCAGCCGGCCCCGCATCAGCGCGCTCGTGAAGGTGTTCAGGTCGGCCGGGTCGGAGATGACCGCGCCGGCCGACTGGGCCCAGGAGACGGTCTGCTCCGTGGAGTCGACGAGCGGCGCCCCCGCCTCGTCGGGGTGGAGGTAGCCGCGCACGTGCCTGCCGTCGATCCGGGTCTCCGGGTGGACGTAGGAGGTGTTGCGCAGCTTCAGCGGCTTGATGATGCGCCGCTCGTACTGGCGGGCGACCGGGGTCCCGGTGAGCTTCTCGATGAGCATGCCGACGACGACGAAGTTGGCGTTGGAGTACTTGTAGGCCGCGCCGGGCTCGGTCGTGCGGGGCTCGGCCAGCGACAGGCCGACCAGCTCCTGGTACGTGAAGACGTGGTGGCGCACGGATTCGAACCCGGGCACGGTCTTGTCGAACATGGCGTTGGTGTAGTCGGCCAGACCGCTGCGGTGGGTCAGCAGGTGACGGACCGTGATGCGGTCGTCGGGCAGCAGGCCCGGAAGGTAGCGGTTGACCGGCGCGTCGAGCTCCAGCCGCTTCTCGTCGACCAGTTGGAGCAGGACGACGCTGGAGAAGGTCTTGCTGACACTGCCGATGCGGAACCGTGCCCGGCTGTCCATGGGCGCCCCGGACACGCGGTCGCGAACGCCGACGGTAGCCGTGCGGACGCCGTGGGGACCGGCGAAGCGGGCCATCGCACCGGGGGCGCCCTCGGCCATGGCGGCGTTCAGGACGGCGTTCACGCCGTCCATGTCGGGGGCGGGGGTGGCGGGAGCCGCAGGGGCCGTGGGGGCCGCGGGTGCGGCGGCGACCGCGGTGGCGGGGGCGAGGCCGCAGGCGAGGGCGGCGATCAGGGTGGCGCTCATGGCCAGGCGTCTGTGCGTCGTCAGGGGCACGTGACATTCCTCGTTCTCGACTTGACGGAAGTACGGCGCGCGCGTGGGGAGCGCCGTGGGGTTCGCGGGAGCGACCGCTGCGCGCGGTTGCCCCGCATCCCCATGGATCATGAGTACCTGCGCGTCGCGTCGGTTCCGGACACGGCGTGCCGATATTCCGTCCGACGCCGTGGGATTGCTCCGGCCGAGGGGTCGTTCGACGGAGCGCGCGCCTCGGCCCGTCCTACGGAGGACGCCCTGCCCCGCACCGCGGACGGAGGCGGATACTGGCAGTCGGCCACCACCGCGCACCTGTCCGACGCGCGGGGACTCGCTCCCACCGCCACCACGAAAGGCCCCCCGATGCCCGATCCCACCGACGAAGCCGTCCCCGCGCCCACCGTCCGGCGGGTCGATGAAGCGCACCGGTACGAGATCCTCGTCGGCGGGACGACCGCGGGCCTGACCGCCTACCGTGACCGCGACGACCAGCGCGTCTTCCACCACACCGAGGTCGACGACGCCTTCGCCGGACAGGGCCTGGCCTCCGTCCTGGTGGCGCGGGCGCTGAGCGACGTACGCGCGTCGGGCAGGCGCATCGTGCCGGTCTGCCCGTACGTGGCCAAGTTCCTGGACAGGCACGGCGAGTTCGCCGACCTCGTCGACCCGGTCACCCCCGAGGTGCGCCACTGGCTGCGGGAGCGACTGCCGCAATGACTCGCCGACGACGCGGTCGGTGGGCGCGCGGTCCGACCCGCCCGGCGAGCGCGCAACGGGTGGAGCGGGACGTCACGCGGGCCGCGTCGGACGGTCGATCCCGAGGAGTTCTGGCAGGGTCGGGCGCACGCTGACGCAGCCGCCCGACCGCAGGAGTGTGCAAGGTGAACCGGAACCCCCGCAGGGCCCTGGACCGGCGCAGACTGCGCTTCGACGGGTGGATCGCGGGGATGGGCACGACCTCGGGGACGCGCGTCGTGGTGGGGCACTGGCCGCGCTCGCCGTACGGGGCGTTCAGCGACGTGATGCTGGAACGGGCCGACGGGGAAAGGCTGTTGCTGGCCCCGACCCAGGAGACGGCGGAGTTCATCCGCAGCACGTACACCTTCGACACCGTGCTCGTCGTCCCGGTCCGGGTGAGGGTCGAGGGTGACACCTGGGCGGTCGCGGCGGGTCCGCTGGACCTGCGTTTCACCGTCGGCCGACGCGGCCCGCTGGGGGTCCTTCTGCGTGCCGTGCCCGGTGGCCTGGCCCGCCGCCCCGCGTGGAGCGCGCTCATCGATTGGCCCGCCCGGCTGTTCCTGGCGGGGGTGCGGACCCGCGGCAGCGCGGGCGGGGGCCGGCGCGAGTGGTACGGGGCGCGCGACCTGCGGCCCGTCGTCGCGCTGTCCGCGACGTACGACGCGCACGATCTGGGCGCCTGCGCGCCGGTCGAACCGCCGGTGGCCTTCGGGTTCGGTTCCGTACCGCGCAGGCCCGCCCTCACCCGGGTGACGACGACGGTGGAACTCGGCGCGGAACGCGGCCGGTAGGGGGCCGGGCGGCCCGTGCGGGCGCGACCGGCGCGGGCCCGGTGACGGTACGCGCCGGACACGACGGCGAGCGGGCCCGGTGCCGAGCACCGGGCCCGCTCGAAAGCGGTTCACCGCACCGGCGAAGGCGCCGTCGGCGTCCGCCCCGCCGTACGTCCGCCGCAGCCCGTACCGCGTGCTGCTCCTGCCGTACGGCTCAGATCGTCGACGCGTCGATCACGAAGCGGTAGCGCACGTCGCTGGCCAGGACCCGCTCGTACGCCTCGTTGATCCTGTCGGCGTCGATCAGCTCGATCTCCGCTCCCAGGCCGTGCTCGGCGCAGAAGTCCAGCATCTCCTGCGTCTCCTGGATGCCGCCGATGCCGGAACCCGCCAGGGTCTTGCGGCCCGCGATGACGGAGAACAGGTTGAGCGAGACGGGCTCCTCGGGAGCGCCGACGTTCACCATGGCGCCGTCCGTCCGCAGCAGACCGAGGTACTTGTCCAGCGGGAGCGGCGCGGAGACGGTGGAGACGATCAGGTCGAAGCTCGCCCGGAGCTGCTCGAAGGTCGACTCGTCGCCGGTCGCGTAGTAGTGGTCGGCGCCCAGCTTCAGCCCGTCGTCCTTCTTGCGCAGGGTCTGCGACAGGACGGTGACCTCGGCGCCCATCGCGTGCGCGATCTTGACGGCCATGTGCCCGAGACCGCCGAGCCCGACGACGGCGACCTTCTTGCCGGGGCCCGCGTTCCAGTGGGCGAGCGGGGAGTACGTGGTGATGCCCGCGCACAGCAGCGGCGCGGCGACGTCCAGGGCGAGGCCGTCGGGAATGCGCACGGTGAACGCCTCGTCGACGACGATGTGCGTGGAGTAGCCGCCGTAGGTGGGCTCGCCGTTCCTGTCGAGGGCGTTGTACGTGCCGACGTTGCCCTGAAGGCAGTACTGCTCCAGTCCCGCCTCGCAGTTCACGCACTCGCGGCAGGAGTCGACCATGCAGCCGACGCCGACCCGGTCGCCCACGGTGAACCGGGTGACGTCCGGGCCGACCTCGGTGACGATCCCGGCGATCTCGTGGCCCGGGACCATCGGGAAGATGCCCTCGCCCCAGCCGTCGCGCGCCTGGTGGATGTCCGAGTGGCAGATGCCCGCGTACTTGATGTCGATGAGTACGTCGGAGGCGCCCACCGGGCGGCGCGGAACGGTGGTCCGCTCCAGGGGAGCCTTGGCGGACGGTGCGGCGTAGGCGGAAACGGTCGTGGTGCCGGTCGTTGCAGTCATGTCCCCACCGTGCCTGGCGGACGGCTGTTCACCCAGGTCACCGTCTTTCCTACGACCACTGGTCCTACTACTGGCGGGGACACCCTGGTGGGCGTACGACCCTGGATACTGGACACCATGCACGACGCGCCGACCCCTCCCCCCGCCCCCGAGCCGCTCGACGGCCGCGCCGAACTCAGCGAGTTCCTGCGCACCCGCCGGGCCCGGCTGCAACCGGAGGACGTCGGGCTGCCGAACTTCGGCCGCCACCGCCGGGTCCCCGGCCTGCGCCGCGAGGAACTCGCCCAGCTCGCGGGCGTGTCCGTCGCGTACTACACCCGTCTCGAACAGGGCAACGGCCGCAACGTCTCCGGGGAGGTCCTCGACGCGATCGCCCGCGCCCTGCGCCTCACCGACGCCGAACACTCGCACCTCACGCACCTCGCCAAGCCCAAGCACCACAAGAGGAAGCGCCAGGCCCGCCCCCAGCACGCCCGGCCCGCCCTGCACCACCTCATGGACGCGATGGACTCCGTCCCCGCCTACGTGGTGGGCCGCCGCTCCGACATCCTCGCCTGGAACCGCATGGCCGCGGCCCTCTTCGGCGACTGGGCGGCCCTGCCAGCCGAGGAACGGAACTGGGCACGGATCTGCTTCCTGCACCCGGGGGCGCGCGAACTGTTCGTGGACTGGGAGCAGAAGGCATCCGACATGGTGAGCTTCCTGCGGATGGAGGCCGGCTGCTTCCCCAACGACCCGCTGCTCTCCGCCCTGGTCGGCGAACTCTCCGTGAAGAGCGAGGAGTTCCGCACTCTGTGGGCCACGCACGACGTGCGCGAGAAGGGCCACGGGGTCAAGCGCATGCACCACCCGCTGGTGGGCGAGCTGACCCTCGCGTACGAGACGCTGCGCCTGCCCGACGACCACGACCAGTCCCTGGTGACCTACCACGCGGAACCTGACTCCCCCTCGGCCCAGGCGCTGCGCCTGCTCGCCAGCTGGGGTGCGGACGCGACGCGGGCCGGGACGGCGGGCACGAGCAGCTAGGCCCGCGCCCCGCCCCCTCCCGCGCCCGGGAAGCCGGTCAGCCGGTCGTCGCGGGCAGCGGCTTGTCCAGGACCGCCTTGCTGTGGCTGAAGGTGTCGATCGAGTACTCGCCGTGGTAGCGGCCCATGCCGCTCTCGCCCACCCCGCCGAACGGCAGTTCCGGAGCGGTCAGGTGCGCGACGGGGATGCCGAAGGTGAGCGCGCCGGACGACGTCTCCTCCAGCAGCCGCTGCTTGGTGGCCGGCGAGTCGGTGAACGCGTACAGCGCGAGGGGCTTGTCCCGTTCGTTGATGAACGCGAGCGCGGCGTCCAGGTCGGGCACGGCGAGGACGGGCAGTACGGGGCCGAAGATCTCCTCCCGCATCACCGGTGCGTCGGCGGGGACGTCCGCGAGCACCGTGGGCGCGAGACAGCGGGTCGTACGGTCGTGGGTGCCGCCCGTCACGGTGCGCCCGCTGTCCAGCAGGCCGGTGAGCCGGTCGAAGTGCCGGTCGTTGACGATGCGCCCGTACTCGGCGCGGGCGGCCGGGTCCGTGCCGTACAGCTCGGTGACGGCGGCGGCGAGGTGCGGCTCGATCGCGCGGGCGGCGTCGCCGACGGCCAGGACGTAGTCGGGGGCCACGCAGGTCTGGCCCGCGTTGAGGAACTTGCCCGTCACGATCCGGCGGGCGGCGGCGGCCAGGTCGACGCCCTCGTCCAGGACCACGGGGCTCTTGCCGCCGAGTTCCAGGGTGACGGGGGTCAGGTGCTTGGCGGCGGCGGTCATCACGATGCGGCCCACCGTGCCGTTGCCGGTGTAGAAGATGTGGTCGAAGCGCTGTTCCAGCAGGGCGGTGGTCTCCGGAACGGCGCCCTCGACCACGGCCACCGCGTCGGGGTCGAGGTGGCGCGGCAGCAGGCGGGCGATCGCGGCGGAGGTCGCGGGAGCCAGTTCGCTGGGCTTGACGACCACCGCGTTGCCCGCCGCGAGCGCGCCGACGACGGGGGCCAGGGCCAGCTGGAGCGGGTAGTTCCAGGGGGCGATGACCAGGACGACGCCGAGCGGTTCGCGTACGACGCGGCCCTCGGCGGGCAGCAGCCGGTCGGGCAGGGCGACCGGGCGCGGGGCCAGCCACTCGTCGAGGTGGGCGAGGGTGTGGTCGATCTCGTTCACGGTGAAGCCGACCTCGGTGCGGTACGCCTCCTCGGGCCCCTTGCCCAGGTCGGCGTGGAGCGCGGCCAGGAGCGCCTCCTGGTGCTCGACGAGCAGCGAACGGAGGGCTTCGAGCTGGGCGCGGCGCCAGGCGAGGGGCTTGGTGCGGCCGGTGGCGAAGGTGGCGCGGAGCCGGCCCACGAGACGGGGCGCGTCCAGGGCGACGGGGTCGGTGGAGGTGGCGGTCTCGGACGCGGGGGTGTGGTGCGGGGAGTTCATGAGTCCCGAGCCTAAGGGAAACGAAAAGGTTTCGTTTCGTATATCCTGACGATGTGACGAACCCCATCCCACCGGTCGACGCCGCCTCTCCCACCCGGGGCCGCCCCCGGGACGCAGCCCTGGACCGTGCCCTCCTGGAGGCCACCCTGGAGGTCCTGTACGAGAAGGGCTACGGCGGCCTCACCACGTCCGCCGTGGCCAAACGGGCCGGCGTCTCCACGGCGACCCTCTACCGGCGGTGGAAGTCCAAGGACGACCTGGTCGTCGGCACCGCCGTCCGCTGGGCCCACGACCTGGGCCCCGGGCAGGACACCGGATCCCTGCACGGCGACCTCACCGAGCTCCTCACCGACAAGGCCCGCACGCTCGACGGACCGGGCGGCCGGCTCCTGCACGTCCTCATCGGCGAATCCGCGCACAACCCGGCGCTGGCCCGGGTCCTGGACGACGCCGTCGTCCAGCCCGTACGCGACCGCGCCGCCGCCCTGCTGGAACGGGCCGTCGCCCGGCGCGAGATCCCGCCCGCGCAGAACCCGCGCGTCCTGGCCGACCTCGTGGTCGGCGCCATGGTCAGCCGGGTCTTCCTCACCCCGCCGCCGGAGCCGGCCGCCCCCGGTCAGGACGCAGGCCCCCCGCCGCCCGCGGGCGAAGCCATGATCACCGAACTGAGACCTTTCCTGCTGCGGGCCCTGGGCGCGTCCCCCCGCTGAGCGCCCGTCGGTCCGTCACGCTGCCCAGCCAGCCCAGCAGGAAGCCGCACGGCACGGAGAGGAGGGCGACGGACTGGAAGGGCAGCCAGGCGAAGTCGGCATGCGGGAGGAAGGACGAGGGCAGACCGGAGACCATCGGGGTGAACGTCTGCAGGACGACGACGCAGCCGGACCCGCCGACGAGCGTCCACAGCAGACCGCGTTCGGTGAAGCGGCCCCAGAACAGGGTGTGGACGAGCGCGGGCAGCAGGCTGGAGGCGGCCACGGCGAGGGCGACCCAGCTGAACATCTGGATGTTCCAGTCCAGGGCCGCGTACGTCAGGGAGATGCCGACCGCGCTGACCGCCGCCGCGCCCCAGCGCGCGGTGCTGATCTCCGCCCCCCTGTCGGCACTCTCCGCCCGGCGCAGGGCCTGCCGGTACAGGTCGTGCCCGACCGCTGCGGACGCCGTCAGGGTCAGGCCCGCGATGACGGCGAGGGAGGTCGCGAAGACCGCGGTCGACACCAGGACGAAGAGCGCCGCCCCGGACGCGGAACCGGGCCCGCCGGCGAGCGTCCCGGTGACCAGCATGAGCGCCCCCGTCCCTCCGGGGCTCACCGCGGCCAGTTTCGCGCCGCCGACGCTCGCCGCCGTACCCAGGCCGATCACCACCGTGCACGCGACGACGACCGTCACGACGACCAGCGCCGCGCGCACGGACCGGCGTGCCGCCGTGGGGTCGGGGGTCGCGTGCAGCCGCATCACGACATGCGGCATGACCGCCGCCCCGAGCACGATGCTGAGCTGGAGCCCCACGAAGTCGAAGGTCCAGCTCGCACTGGGGTTGGACGCCTGGAGGAGGCCGGGGCGGAAGTACGCGGACCCCGACCCGTTGTGCGCCTGCGCGGCCTCCAGCAGGACGAGCGGGTTCCAGTCGAAGCGGACGAGGAGCGCGCCGACGACGAGGAGCAGCGCGACGAGGACGATGACCGTCTTCGCGGCCTGCAACGCGGTCGCCCCGCGCATCCCCCCGACGGCGGTGGCGCAGGCGATCAGCACGCCGATCATCACGGCTATCGCCCGCTGCGCGCCGACCGCCTCCAGGCCCAGGAGCTGCGCCGTCACCAGGGCGACCGCCGACAACTGGACGACGAAGTAGAGCAGGCACACCAGCAAGGTCACGACCGCCGCGGCGACCCGCACGGCCGTCCCCGGCGCCCGGTCCGCGAAGACGTCGGCGAGCGTGTACCGCCCACGGGCCCGCAGCGGACCGGCGAGCAGCGCCATGACGGCGAGCGCGGCCACCGTACTGCCCGCGACGAACAGACCGTCGAACCCCATCAGCGCCACGGACCCGGCCGTGCCCACCACGGTGGCCGACGAGATGTAGTCCCCGGCCAGCGCGAGGCCGTTGCGCACGGGTTTGTTCTTCCGCCGGCCGATGTAGAAGTTCTCGGCCTCCTCCCGCTGCGGCCCGAGCAGCAGGCAGGCGAAGAGAGCGGCCACCACGAGGAGCAGGAAGCTGATCAGGACGGCTCCCTGGGTGTCACCCCCGGACACGATCGGCTCCGCGACGGGCGGGGGCGTGGGCGGCCATGTGCTCTCCGGGACGTTCGAGGCGGGCGGGGAGGAGGCCACGAGAACACGGCCCGGCCCGCCGGTGAAGGCACTCGCCCGCGAACGGGTCACCGGCACACCGCCCCGGCCCCCGGCCTGTGCGGACGACCAACGCCTGAGGGTCCGCGCCCGACGACCCACGCCCGACGACTTCGCGCCCACGCGACCGTCGTACGGGCGCCGCCCGCCCCGTACGGTTCAGCGGCGGCGCGTAAGGTGCCGGGAATGAGGGCGATACCGCAGCAGTTCGTACGGACCACCGTCGACCGCGAGGGGGAGGCCGGTACGGCGTGGCTCGCCGAACTCCCCGGGATCATCGAGGACTTGCTGGAGCAGTGGGGGTGCGTGCCGGACGGCGAGACCCTGCACGGCGGCGTCGGCGTCGTCGTGCCGGTACGCCGGCCGGGCGGGGAACGCGCCGTGCTGAAGGTGTCCTTCCCGCATCCCGGCAACGTCCACGAGCCGGACGCGTTCCTCGCGTGGGGCGGGCGCGGTGCCGTCCTGCTGCACCGGCGCGACGACGAGCGGTTCGCGATGCTGCTGGAACGAGCCCGGCCGACGACGCTGGCGCAGGCGGCGGCCGGCCCGGACGGCGACGAGGTGCTGGAGACCGCCGGGCGGCTGCACCGCCGCCTGACCGTCCCCGCACCCCCCGGCCTGCCCCGGCTGTCCGAGCAGGCCGGTGCCTGGGAGGAACAACTGCGGCGCGATGCGGCGGAGTTGTCGCACACGCTGCCGCGCCGGACCGTGGAGGCCACCGTGGCGACCGTCCGCGAACTGGGCGCGGACCAGCCCGACACCCTCCTGCACGGCGACTTCCACGCCGGGAACATCCTGCGCGCCGACCGGGAGCCGTGGCTGGCCGTCGACCCCAAGGGGTACGTCGGGGACCCCGCCTACGACGCCGGCACCCTGCTGAAGGCCCGCGCGCTCTCCCTCCTCGAAGCCGACGACCTGCACAAGGCCGCCCACCACGCCCTGTCCGTCTTCGCCGACGCGGCGCAGCTCGACCGCGAACGCGTCCGGCGGTGGGCCCAGTTCCACGCCGTCCAGGCCGCCTTCTGGGGCCGCCGCCACGGCTTCCGCATCGCCCGCAGCGGACCGCAACTGGACTGGCTGACCGAATTCGCCGACCGCCTGGGCGAGTTGCTGGGCGACGGCCCGTAGAGCGACGGCCCGTGGAGCGGCGGTCCGTGGAGCGGCGGCCCGTGGAGCGGCGGCCCCACCCCCTGTCAGGGCAGGAGTTCGACGTAACCGTCTGTTCCGTGCACCCGGATGCGTCGGCCGTCGCGGATCAGGCGGGTGGCCGCTTCCACGCCGACGACGGCGGGCAGGCCGTACTCCCGCGCGATCACCGCGCCGTGGGTCATCAGGCCGCCGACCTCCGTCACCAGGCCCGCGATGCCGACGAACAGGGGCGACCAGCTCGGGTCCGTGAACGCGGTGACGAGGATGTCGCCCGCCTCCAGGTCGGCGTCCGCCATGTCGAGCACGACGCGGGCCCGGCCCTCGATCGTCCCGGCGGAAACCGGTACGCCGACCAGTGCGCCGTCCGGCACGTCGTCGCGCCGGTACGCCCCGGTGAGGGCCTCGCCGTCGGAGGTCAGCACCCGGGGCGGGGTCAGCGCGTGGTACGCCCGGAACGCCTCCTTGCGCCGTTCGACGAGCCCGAGGTCCACCCGGTTCGTGCGCACGGCCTCGTGGAACTCCTGGAACGTGAGGTGGAAGGCGTCCTCCCGGTCCGGCAGCACGCCTGCCCGTACGAGGCGGTCGGCCTCCGCCAGCAGGGCCTGCTTGTAGACGAAGTAGCGGCTGATGATGCCGTACTTCGGGTACTCGCGGTATCCGACGAAGGTGCGCACCCGGTCGATCATCCGCTGGGTCTCGTCGGCCTTGCGGTCGCCCTCCGGCAGGGCCCGCAGCCGGGCGAGCACGTCCTGCTCCTTCGCCTGCGCCCGGTGCAGCCCTTGTGCGAAGTGCCGTGCGGCGGCGCCCGGTTCGAAGTTCCGGACGTGGTCGAGGAGGACGGGCAGGAGGGTGCTGGGGCGTTCGCGCCAGCGCGGCCTCGTGATGTCGATCTCGCCGACGCAGCGCATGCCGTACCGGTCGAGGTAGGTCTCGATCGCGTCGCGGGCCCCGGCCCCGCCGGGGAGGCTCGCCAGTCCGTCCAGAAAGTCATCGTCCTCGACGCTCCCGAGGTACGCGACCACCTCCGGGTGCGGACGGACCGCGTCCGCGACGTCGAGCAGGGAAAGCCCCATTTGGGACGTGATGTTGCCGGGGGCGGACAGGGTGAGCGTGTCGGCGGCGTTCTTCTCCCCCAGCCACTCCTGGAGCCTGTCGTTGAGCCACCAGGTGGCCTCCGTCCCCGCCATGATCACCTGCATGCTCAGCGGGTCGCTGAGTACCCGCTTGTGCTCCTCGAACGCCTCCAGCAGGAAGTCGAAAAGCGCCGGTCCGCTCTTGGCGCGGATCTCGCGCTCCAGAGCGGCGACGGACGCCTCGCTCCGCTCGACGAGTCCGGCGACGATCGCCGGGTCGGTGTCGATCGGGGCGGGCGCCCCGCCGGCCGGCGGGCGGGCGGGGACCGCGTCCGGGAGCACCGGGACGAAGTCGCCGCGGTCCAGGACGGTCTCCAGCGCGTCCCTGACCAGCGGATCGGCCTTTCCCATGGCGTCCAGGAGACCGTCCCGGCCCGCGGGCGAGGCAAGGCGCGCGGCGACGTCCACGAACAGCCGGCCCCCCGCCTCCTGCATCGGCACCAGGGCCGTCAGCTGCCACATGGAGGCCCCCAGGGACTTCATGGGATCGGTCATCATCTGTCCGTGGCCCACGGAGACGTAGACGTGGTTGTCCTGGTCATCGGCCTCGGGCACGGGGAACAACGTGGTGATCGGGCGGCTCTGCACGATCTGGAAGTCCTCGTCGGCCACACACCACTCGATGTCCTGCGGACGGCCGAAATGCGCTTCGACGCGCCGCCCGAGCTGTGCGAGCCGTACGACCTGGTCATCCGTCAGGGCCGGCAGCCGCTGTTCCCGCGCGTCCAGCACCACTTCCTGCGTACCGCCGCCCGGCAGGGCGTGCACGGCGCGCTGCTTGGCGGCGATCGTCCGCTCGACGATCTCGCCGTCGCGCACCTTGAAGACGTCCGGGTTCACCAGGCCGGAGACCAGCGCCTCGCCGAGGCCGAAGCCCGCGTCGACGGTGGTGACCCTCCGGTCGCCGGTGACGGGGTCGGCCGTGAACAGGATGCCGGACGCACGGGGGAGGACCATCCGTTGGACGACCACGGCCATGTGCACCCCGCGGTCGTCGATGTCGTTCTGCCGGCGGTAGGTCACCGCCCGTTCGGTGAACAGGGACGCCCAGCACCGGCTGACGTGCCGGAGGACCGCTTCGGTGCCCACGATGTTCAGATACGTGTCCTGCTGCCCGGCGAAGGACGCCGTCGGCAGGTCCTCCGCCGTCGCGCTGGAACGTACGGCATAGGCGGCCTCCTCGCCGTGCCGGCCGAGGGCGCGGGTGATCGACGCGGCGAGCCAGTCCGGGAGCGGGATCTCCTCGATCGTCCGGCGGATCTCCGCGCTGAGCGTGCGGACGGCCTCCCGGTCGTCCGGATCCACGCGCGAGAGCCGGTCGAGCCGGGCGGCGACCGACGGCGCCCGCGCCACCGTCCGCCGGAACGCCTCGGTCGTCACGCAGAAGCCCCCGGGAACGCGGACGCCGTCGATCCGTGACAGCTCGCCCAGGTGCGCGCCCTTGCCGCCGACGAGTGCGAGCCGCGTCGCGTCCACCTCGTGGAGATCCACCACGTACCGGTGATCTGCGGCGTCCCGCGTCGGGCGGCCCTGTTTCGTTGTGTCGTGGTGTGCGTGCGGGTCACCGCTGTTCTGGGTACTGCCGGACTTCTCGTGCATGCCTTGATCCCCGTTTCCCGTCCTGGCGGTCTTCTTTCTCCCGGCAGCCATCCCGTTTTCGCAGGTGGCGGCCGTGCCGGACGATTCTGCTCCATGAGCGGGGCCTTGCGGCAAGCCCCCGGCCGCGCTATAGGTTGTGAGTGGCAGGGAGTGCTCTCCCTGCCCTTTTGCTTTTTCGGCCCCGGTGTGCGGGTGGGCCGGGCGGAGACGCCGCACGGGCGCCGGTCGGGGCGGTGCGGCGACGGGGTCGGTTGCCAGAAGGCAACGAAGTGAGGGAAGGTTGCTGGAAGGCAACGTTCCGTCGAGTTGATGAGGTGAGGGATTCGCGCAGCGGGTCCTCGTTATTTGGGTTTCAGCCAAGCGCAGACTGTCGTCACACCGAAGCCGGACTTCCCGTGGGACCGTGCCCCCTACCCGGTCCTGGTCGCCGACGCCCATGACACCGTCGTGCAGCGCAACGACGCCGCCGGCGCCCTCCTGCCCCGGGCGGACCCCGGCGCCCCCCTGACCGCCGTGGCCCCGGCCTGGCTCGCCGAGGCGCACCGCGCCCTGCGGAGCGGGGCCCCGCACACCGCCTCCGAGGACGACGCACCGCACCGCGGCGAGATCGACGGGCGCCACTACGAAGCGCATCCCGGCGTACGGGACGACGGCGCGGTCGCATGGTGGCTCGTCGACGACACCGACCGCCACCTCGCCCGCGAGGCGCTGCACCTGGAGCGGGAGCGCACCGCGTTCCTCGCCAAGGCGTCCAACGTCCTGCTCTCCTCCCTCAACCTGGGACGCTGCATGGACGTCACCGCGCACATGGCGGCCGAGCACCTCGCGGACGCGGCGCTCGCCATCGCGCCGTCGCGCGGGAGCCGGCTGCCCGTGGTCACCTGTGTGCGCGGCGGCACGCCCGCCCTCGCCCAGGAGACCGTGGACCCGGACGACGTACCGGGCCTGGGCGAAGCGCTGCGCGGCTTCCCGCCGGTGCCCTCGCGCTGGATCGACCCCTCGACCGCACCGGAGTGGATGGTTCCCGACGACTTCGGGCCCGTCGGCTCGATAGTGATCACCCCGCTGCCCGGCCACGGCGTCGCGGCCGGTGCCCTGGTCCTGCTGCGCAAGGCCGACAGCGCCGCCTTCACCGGCGAGGAAGAGGTCTTCGCCCGACTCTTCGCCGCCCGCTCGGGCGCCGCGATGTCGGCCGCCCGGCTGTACGCGGAGCAGACCGCCCTCACCGAAGTCCTCATGCGGGAACTCCTGCCGCCGAGGCTGCACCAGATCTCCGGGGTGGACTTCGCCGGGCACTACCGGCCCTCGGCGGACGACGAGCGGATCGGCGGAGACTTCTACGACGTCCACCCCGCGCCGGTGGAGGGCGAGGCGTCCCTGGTCGCCCTCGGGGACGTGTGCGGCAAGGGGCTGGAGGCCGCCGTCCTGACCGGCAAGATCCGCAACACGCTGCACGCCCTGCTGCCGCTGGCCGACGACCACGAGCGGATGCTGAACCTGCTCAACACGGCACTGCTGAACTCCCAGCACACCCGGTTCGCGACCCTGGTCCTGGCCTCCGCGGTGCGCCGGGGCAACGAGGTGGACCTCAGGCTCACCAGCGGCGGCCACCCCGCCCCGCTGATCGTCCGCGCCGACGGCAGCGTCGAGGAGGCGGACACCCGCGGCACCCTGGTCGGCGCGATGCCCAGGGTCAGCGCCCGGACCGTGCGGCTCACGCTCGGCCCCGGCGAGTCCTGCGTGCTGTACACCGACGGCATCACCGAGGCCAGGGGCGGCCCCATGGGCGACGCCCAGTTCGGTGAGGAACGCCTCAAGCGGGCGCTGGCCGACTGCGCGGGCATGCCGTCGGAGGGAATCGCGGAACACGTCCAGATGCTGGCGGCGCAGTGGCTCGGCAACCGGCGGCACGACGACATGGCCGTCGTCGTGATCTCCGCCCCCCGATCCCACCACCTGAGTGCGGTGGACGGCCACACCCGGGGCAGGTTCACCGCATGAGCACCCGCACCCCCTCACGCCTCCCCGCCCGCACCAGGCCCGCCGAGTGGGCGGACCGGCTGTGGAAGGCCGTGTCCGTGGCGGACGAGTACGCCGCCACCGCGGTCGTGGCGCGCGCCCTCGACGAGGGCGTCGACCCCGAGAGCGTCCTCCTGGACGTCATCGCCGTGGTGCAGGCCAGGGTCGGCGAGGAATGGGCGGCCAACCGGATCGGCGTGGCCCAGGAACACGCCGCGACCGCCATCAACGAACGGGCCGTCGCGGCCCTCGGCACCCATCCCGCCGCCCGCACCACGCCCTCCGGACGCCGGATCACGGTGGCGTGCGCCGACGGCGAATGGCACGCGCTGCCCGCACGCCTGCTGGCGGAGGTCCTGAAGCTCCGCGGCTGGCAGGTCGACTACCTCGGCGCCCAGGTCCCCGCCCCGCACCTCATCGCCCACCTGCACACCACGCACGCCGAAGCGGTCGCGCTGTCCGGGTCGATCGCGACCCGGCTGCCCACCGCGCACGCGGCGATCACCGCGTGCCAGGCCATCGGTGTGCCCGTGCTCGTCGGCGGGGCCGCCTTCGGCCCCGGGGGCCGGTACGCGACGCTGCTGGGCGCCGACGCCTGGGCCCCCGACGCCCGCACGGCGGCCGACCTCCTCGCCCGCGGGCCGCTGCCGCGCCCGAACCCCGACCACCAGCAGCTGGACGACCTGCCGCACCTGGCCGACCAGGAGTACACCCTGGTCACCCGCAACAGCGACGCCCTGGTACGGGCCGTCTTCACCGCCCTGCACGACGCGTTCCCCGCCGTCCGCTCCTACGACGACCTCCAGCGCGAACGCACCGCGCAGGACCTGGCGCACATCGTGGAGTTCCTCGCCACCGCCCTCTACCTCGGCGACGAGGAACTGTTCACCGGCTTCCTCACCTGGACCGCGCGGATCCTCACCGCGCGCGGGGTGCCCGCGCGGAGCCTGCCCCCGGCCCTGGACCTGCTGGCCCAGGAGCTCAAGGACTTCCCGCGGGCCGTCCGTCTGCTCGGGTGCGCGGTACGCGCACTCGCCACCGAACCCGCCACGACGGCCCCCACCGCCACGGACGGCACGGGCGCCGATCGCCCCGCCGCCGACCACCTGACCGCCGGGAACCCCGTATGACCTCGCCGCCCGCCCCCCTGCGCCTGACCACGAGCGACTCCGCACACCGGGTCCGCATCCAGCTCCACGGCGCTCTCGACCACGACCACGCCGACCTGCTCCTGGCCGAGGTGGACCGTCGACTGGCCGCCCGCCCGCACCTGCGGGACCTGCATCTGCACTGCGGCCAAGTCACCTCCGTCGACTCCCTGGGCCTGTCCGTACTGCTGATGGTCCACCGGCGGACCGCCGCGGCGCAGGTACGTCTGCACCTGGACGACCGGTCCGAGAGACTGGACCGCCTGCTGGACGTCACCGGTACCCTCGAATACCTCACCACGGCGTCGTCCCCCACCGCCGCCGCGGACTCCTCGAAGGCCGAGGAGCAACAGGCGGCGGCCCGCCCCACCGGGCCGGAGAGCCACAGCTGAGCCACTGCCCCGCCGACCCCTGGGCAGAAGCACCCACCGACCGGGGAGCCATGCCTTCACCAGACGCCGTCCCCAGCACGATCAGCCAGGACGCCACCCGGTCCGCCGGCACCATCGCCGAGTTCCTCGACGTGATGTGGGAGCGCGCCAGGGACTCCACGGCACAGGCGACCGCTCCCGTCTCCACGTCACAACTGCGACTGATGTACGTCGTCGACCGCCAGGACGGCATACGGATGCGGGCGGTGTGCCAGCTCCTGGCCTCCTCGCCGCCGAACGTGACCCGCATGTGCGACCGTCTGCAGGCCATCGGCTTCGTCGAACGCCTGCCGTGCCCCGGCAGCGGACGCGAGATCACCCTGCGGCTCACCCCCACGGGCAAGAGGCACCTGCGGCGCATCCGCGAGCAGCGCGAGACGATGCTCCACCGGGCCATCGACAACATGCCCGTGGACGAACGCCGCGCCCTGGCCACCGGACTCGCCTCGCTCGCCACCCAGCTCACCGCCGCCTCCGACGCGGAACTGCCGAGCCGCGCCAGGCCCGACCGGCACCCGGCCGCCTGACGACGCCGCCCGCGACCGGCGGTCCTCGGAGGCCCGGCCGCCGGGCGGACAGAAAGGAGCCCCGGCTGGACGGGGGGGACCAGCCGGGGCGGCAAAGGGTGTGACACGCGGAGGGCGGTCGCCTCTCGGCGAGGGGCTCCATGGGGCTTCAGCCGAACGATCTTCCCCATGGGCTGCGGGTAGGGCCCGGGGACACTGTCCCCTCCGCGGTCACACCTGGCTCAACGCACGACCCCCGCCGCGTGTTCCCGCTCCGTCCGCCCCCGGCGGTGACTCGCGACACAGCGCTTCCGAACGGGGTACGCGCGCTCCGCGCACCGGGGTTCCGGACGGGGCCCGCGCCCCCTTCACCGGCGGGGTCCGTCCCGGGACGGACGCGTGGAGCCGGGCGGTACGTGCGCACGCAGCCCCTGCGGGCGAACGGAACCAGGAGCTCGACCGCCCCGCCGTCGGCGCTGCCGGGGGTCGCCGGTGCGCGGGGCGCCGACGAGGTCGTCCGGCGGGACGCCGTGGATGCGGGACAGGGGCAGCAGCAGCCTGCGCGAACTCGTCGACGGCTCGACCGGACGCTGAACTCCCGGGAGCGATCCGCCCGTGCCCACGTACCCCCGCCCGCCGCGCCGAGGAGGCGGGCCCGGTCAGTGAGCCTCGTCGCCCGTACCGGCGTTCGTGCGGCACTGTCGCCTGCCGACCACCACGGTCGCGGCGACCGCGCTGGCCACGAAGGCGACGGCCACCGTCCAGTGCTGGTCGAAACGGTGGCCGGTGGCGTGGTCGAGCGAGTACCGTCCCGGGCCCGCGAGACCGATCGCGGCGGCCGTGAAGCCGAGGAACGCCGGGTACTCGTAACCGCCCGACTGGGCGAAGAACCCGGCGGGAGCGTGCACCGCCACGGCGCCCGCCATGGCGCCCGCGGCAGCCGCCCCGGCGGCCGGGGTGGCGAGACCGAGCGCCAGGAGCGCGCCCCCGCCAGCCTCCCCGAGGCCCGCGGCGAGCGCGCTCTGCCTGCCCGGAGCGAACCCCATGGCCTCCATCGCGGTGCCCGTGCCCTCGATGCCGCCGCCACCGAACCAGCCGAAGAGCTTCTGCGAGCCGTGCGCGGCCAGCGCCGCCCCGGTGCCGACGCGCAGCGCGAGCAGGCCGAGGTCGCGCCGGCGACTCGTGCCGGGGGCGGGGTGGCGGTGGAAACAGCGGGCCATGGGGTCTCCCTGGAGTCGTGGAACCGTGGAGCCCGGCTGAGGTACGGGCCGCCGTCTCCACTGTGCGCGGCACGGGGCCCCCGGGCGGTGCGGTGTTGCTCCGTACGGGAGGCGGCCCCGCGAGCCACGGGCGGGCGCGCCGCGCGCGGCGGACGCAGACTGGACGACATGTCGACGGGCAGGCGCAGCGCCGGACTCCTCCTCTTCCGCATCACGGGCGCAGGAGCGGAACGGGACGTGGAAGTGCTGATCGGGCACATGGGCGGCCCGTTCTGGCAGCGAAGGGAAGCGGCGGCCTGGTCGGTGCCCAAGGGGGAGTACGAACCCGATGAGGATCCCGTGGCCGCCGCCCGCCGGGAGTTCGTCGAGGAACTGGGGCTGCCCGTCCCCGACGGACCCTTGCTCCCGCTCGGCGAGGCCCGCCAGAAGAGCGGCAAGACGGTCGTCGTATGGGCGCTGGAGGCGGAACTCGACCCGTCGGCCGTCGTGCCGGGCACGTTCCTCCTGGAGTGGCCGCGCGGGTCGGGTGTGCAGCAGGAGTTCCCCGAGATGGACAGGTTCGCCTGGTGCACCCCGGAGCAGGCGGCCGAGCGGCTGGTGTCGGGCCAGCGGGTCTTCGTCGACCGGCTGCGCGCCCACGTGCGCGGCGGGCCGGTCTCGCGGTAGCACCGCTCGGGCGGCTCAGGAGCGGGGGGCTCGCCGACCCCCGGGCACGGAGACGTCCCGGGCACGGAGACGCCCCGGGCACGGAGACGCCCCGGACCTGTGGACGGCCCGGCTTCAGAGGACGGCCCCGAGGCGGGGGCCGCGCGGGCACCCGAGAACGGCCCCGGAGAGCGGGCCGGGCGCACCTCGTCCCGGCAGCCCGCCGCCCCCGCGTCAGTGCGGCGCGCCCGACGGCAGCAGCATGTCCAGGGCCTCGCGCAGCCCCCGCGGGCGCAGGGCCCCCGCCAGGTGCGGGCCGGCCCAGCCGGGGCCCGCCAGCATCATGGCGGGGCCGGTCCTGGCGCCCCGTACCCCCCAGGTGATCGAGCCCAGGTGCTGGGCGAGCGGACGGCTCGCGGTGCTCCGCGCCTGGGACCACAGCACCACGGTGCCCGGCCCCGTCCTGCGCACCGCTTCCTCCAGGGCGGGTACGGGGACCGACGCCCCGAACATGCTCACCGCGACGTCCCGTTCGGCCAGCGCCGCCGCCAGCGCCTCCAGCGGCAGAGTGTGTATCTCCCCGGGTACGCACGCGAGCAGCACCGGCGGAGAGGACGGGCGCGGCGTGCGGTCGGGCGGCGGTGGGGCGCTGCGCGCGAGCACCCGGGAGACGTGCCAGGACAGGAGGTGTTCGACCTCGACGTACCGGTCGCCCGAGGTCTGCCACCTGCGGCCCACCGCGTGCAGCGCGGGCATGATCACGTCTTCCCAGGCCGCGACCAGCCCGCGTTCGGCGATCGACGCCGTCAGCAGCCGGTCGACGGCGGGCGCGTCGAGCCGGGCCGCCGCCCGGGTGAGCCCCCGGGACTCGGCGAGCGGACGGGACAGCGACCGGGCCGCCGGGCGGGCGCGGCCGGGGGCGGGCGCGGAGGAGGGGAGCGCGGACGGACCGGCGTCGGGGTCGTCGGCGCCGGTGGCGGGCGTGCCCGACGGTGCCGCGAGCGCGGCGCGGGCCGCTTCGGCGGGCGGAACGCCCGATGCGGTCAGGCGGCACATCCGCTCCAGCACTTCCACGTCACGGGCACCCCACCGCCTGTGCTGCCCGCCCTTGCCCGCCGGACCGATGCCGTAGCGCCGGTGCCACGTGCGCAGCGTCGTCGGGGCGACCCCGAGACGACGGGCGACCGCACCGGTGCTCAGCGCCGCCGCGGCAGCGCCGACCGGCTCCCGTACGGGCGGATGTTTCATGGCCCGAGCATACGACGCAACATCGATTCACTTTGCCTCGCCGTCTTCGGCCCGACCACTGTGGCCTGTCAACGGGAGCGGCGCGGGCCGCAGGACGTGGGGGTGCGTGTGGAGGCGGTGGCGGTCGACGTGCCGACGGGGGAGACGGCCGAGGAGTGGGAGGGCATCGCGCACGGACTGGTGCGCGGGGACGAGCAGAGCCTGGCGGCGGCGTACCGCAGGTGGGGCACGCTGGTGCACGGTCTCGCCTCCCGCGCGCTCGGCGACCCCCGGGAGGCGGAGGACGTCACGCAGCAGGTGTTCCTCGCCGCCTGGCGCGGACGCGGCGGCTACCGGCCCGAACGCGGCCCGCTGGCCGCCTGGCTGGTGGGCATCACCCGGCACAAGACCGCCGACGCACTGGCGGCGCGCGCCCGCCGCGCGGAGGTGGCCGCCGCGGTCGGGGTCTCCGCAGCCGTCCCGGTCGCCGACTTCCGGCAGGACGACGTGCTCGACCGGGTCCTGGTCGCCCAGGAGTTGGCGAAGCTGCCCGACGCCCAGTACCAGGTGCTGCGCCTGACGTTCTACGGCGACTTCCCGCAGAGCCAGATCGCCGCCCTCACCGGGCTGCCGCTGGGGACGGTCAAGAGCCATTCCCGCCGCGGGCTGGCCACTCTGCGGGCCGGTCTTGCGGGCAGCTTCGGCCGGGTGCCCGCCGCGAGGACGGCGTCCGAGGAGGAGCGCACCAAAACCGACGCATGAACGTTTCGGCTGCCGGGGGCGGCGTCCGCCGCACCACGCCCGCCTCAACGCGCCCGGTTCACGTGCATCCGAACGCCCCGTCCGTGCGGAATGCTGGACGACCGGTCTTCGGCCCGCGCGATCAGGAAGGGACGGACGCGTACCTTGTCACCACCGCACGAACCCCCGCAGCCGCAGCCGCACCCGCCCGCCGCCCCGTCCGGCACCACGCGCGACACTCCGCCCGAGACGCCGTACGGCATGTCGTCCGCGACCTCGCAAGGCGGCCCGTCCGACACCTCGCACAGCAGCTCGTACGACCCGTCGCCCGGCAGCGCGTACGACACGGAGATCGCCGTCGTCGGCGCCGGGGCCGCCGGTCTCTCCCTCGTCCACCGGCTCTGCGCGGCATCCCCCGCCGGACGCGCCCGGCCCACCGTGACCCTCGTCGACGCGCCGACGGGCCCGCTGCGTCCCCCGGAACGCACCTGGTGCTTCTGGGAGCGGCCGGGCGGCGAGTACGACGATGTGCTGAGCGCCTCCTGGGACCGGCTGCGGCTGCGCGGGCGCGACGGGGACGAGGTGCACTGCCCGCTGGCTCCCTCGCGGTACAAGATGCTGCGCTCCTCGGACTTCGAGCGGCTGGTGGGCGCCCGGCTCGACGCCTCGCCGCAGCTGCGCCGGGTGACCGCGACCGTCGACCGCATCGACGACCTGCGCCCCGGCGCCCAGGTGCACGGCACGACCGCGCAGGGCACGCCGCTGCGGCTGCGGGCCCGGTGGGTGTTCGACTCGCGCCCGCCGCACGCCCTGCCTCCGTCCCGCACGCTGCTGCTCCAGCACTTCCGGGGCTGGTTCGTCCGCACCCGGCAGCCGTCCTTCGACCCCGCCACCGCCGACCTGATGGACTTCCGCACCCCGCAGCCCGCGCGCGGGCTGTCCTTCGGCTACGTGCTGCCGCTCAGTCCGCACGAAGCGCTGGTGGAGTACACGGAGTTCTCCCCGCAGCCGCTGGACGACGCCGGATACGAGCGGGCCCTGCGGCACTACACCTCCCGGGTCCTGGGCCTGGGCGCGTTCGAGGTGACCGGCGTCGAACAGGGGGTGATCCCGATGACCGACGCCCGCTTCCCGCGCCGGACCGGCTCGTCGGCCTTCCTCATCGGCACCGCGGGCGGCGCCACCCGGCCGTCCACCGGCTACACCTTCGCCGCCGTGCAGCGGCAGAGCGCGGCCGTCGCCGACGCCTGGGCGCGGGGCCGCACCCCCTTGCCGCCGCCCGCCTACCCGGCCCGCTCCCGGGCCATGGACGGCGTCATGCTGCGCGCGCTCGCCACCGGACGGGTGGACGGGGCGCGGTTCTTCACCCAACTGTTCCGGGAGGTGGGGCCGGAGCGGATGCTCCGCTTCCTGGACGGCCGCACCACCTGGCGCGAGGACTTCGCCGTGGGCCTGCGCACCCCCGTACTGCCGATGCTGCGCACGGCGGCGGAACTGCCCTGGCTGCCCGCGCGCGTTCGCACCGGTGGGCGAGCACGCCGGTGAAGGCGACGCACACCTCGGACGACCTCAACCGTGCGCCACTCAGGAAATGACCGAAAGGATCCCGGAACCAGATGACCCTGCTCCGCGACGACGCCCTGTCCACCGCCTTCGACCGTGCCGCCCGCACCTACGACCGGCTGACGGCCGCCAACCCCGGCTACCACGCCCACCTCCGCCGCTCCGCGCGCCGGCTCGGGCTGCCGGACGACGGGGCGGGGCTGCGGCTGCTCGACCTCGGCTGCGGAACCGGCGCCTCCACCGCCGCGCTGCTGAAGGCCGCCCCGCTCGCGGAGATCGTCGCGGTGGACGCCTCGCAGGGCATGCTCGACCAGGCGGCCGCCAAGCCCTGGCCGCGGAACGTGTCCTTCGTCCACGCCCCCGCCGAAGGTCTCGAAGAAGCGGGTGTGCAGGGGCCGTTCGACGCCGTGCTCGCCGCGTACCTGCTGCGCAACGTGCAGGACCCGGACGCCGTCCTGGCCTCCGTGCGGGACCTCCTCGCCCCCGGCGGGCGGCTCGCGGTGCACGAGTACACCCTCAGCGGCAGGCCCCTGGACCGGGCGGTGTGGAGCGCCGTGTGCCACGGCATCGTGCTGCCCGCAGGCCGCGCGTCCGGGGACGGGGACCTCTACCGCCATCTGCTGCGCAGCGTGGTGGAGTTCGACACGGCCGACCGGTTCGCGGCGCGCGTGCGTCGTGCGGGCTTCGCTTCGGTACGGGTGCTGCCGCTGCCCGGCTGGCAGACCGGCATCGTGCACACCGTCCTCGCCGCCGCGCCCCGCGACACCGGGCGCACCGAGCGGGAAGCCGCCCCGGCGGGCGCCGAGGCGCACCGGTGAGCGCGCCCGTCGGCGGCCGTCGGGGGCGTGACCGCCGGGCCGTCCGCGTCCCCGGGCCCGCGGGACGCGCACGCGTCCTCGGCGAGGCGCCCACCGTCGCCGTCGCGGGCGGCGGCATCGCTGGTCTGGCCGCGGCCACCGCCCTCGCCGAACGGGGCGTCCACGTCACCCTCTACGAACGCGGCGACAGCCTCGGCGGCCGGCTCGCGGGCTGGCCGGTCGAACTCGCCGACGGCTCCCCGGCGACCATGAGCCGCGGCTTCCACGCCTTCTTCCGCCAGTACTACAACCTGCGCGGACTGCTGCGCCGCGTCGACCCCGGCCTCGACACCCTCACCGGGCTGCCCGACTACCCCCTCCAGCACAGCGACGGACTGCGCGACAGCTTCGCCCGCGTGCCGCGCACCCCGCCGTGGAGCGCCCTGGGCTTCGTCGCGCTCAGCCCCGCCTTCGGCTGGCGCGACCTCGCCCGGATGAACCCGCGGGCCGCGCTGCCGCTGCTCGACGTACGCGTCCCCGAGGTGTACGACCGCCTGGACGGCGTCAGCGCACGTGACTTCCTCACCCGCATCCGCTTCCCCGAGGCCGCCGACCACCTGGCGTTCGAGGTCTTCTCCCGCAGCTTCTTCGCCGACCCGCGGGAACTGTCCGCCGCCGAACTGGTCCTGATGTTCCACATCTACTTCCTCGGCTCCAGCGAGGGCCTGCTCTTCGACGTGCCCCGCGAGCCGTTCCCCGCCGCACTGTGGGACCCCCTCGCCGGTTACCTCACCGGGCACGGCGTCCGGCTGCGCACCGGGCAGGCCGTGCTCGGCGCCGCCCCGGCACGCGAGGGCCGGGTCTCGGTCCGTACCGACGGCGAGGAGGTGACGTACGACGGACTGGTCCTCGCCCTGGACACCGGCGGCCTCCAGGACGTAGTGGGAGGGTCGCCGTCGCTCGGCGACGCCTCCTGGCGGCAGCGGGTCGCCCGGCTGCGCACCACGCCGCCCTTCCTGGTCTCCCGGCTGTGGCTGGACCGCCCGGTCGCGGCCGGGCGGCCCGGTTTTCTGGGCACCGGCGGGTACGGGCCGCTGGACAACGTCAGCGTGCTGGACCGGTGGGAGGGCGAGGCCGCGCGATGGGCCGCCCGCACCGGCGGCTCCGTCGTCGAACTCCACGCCTACGCCGTCGACCCCGCAGCCGACCGCGAGGCCGTCCAGGACAGGGCGGTGGCCGAACTCCACCGGGTGTACCCCGAGACCCGCGACGCGAAGGTCGTCGACGCACGGCACGAATGGCGCGCGGACTGCCCGCTGTTCGAGGTGGGCGGTCACCGCGACCGGCCCGGCGTGCACACCCCCGACCCGGCCGTGGTGCTCGCGGGCGATCTCGTACGGACCGCCCTGCCCGTCGCGCTGATGGAACGCGCCGCCACCACCGGCTTCCTCGCCGCGAACGCGCTCCTGCGACGCTGGGGGCTGCGCGGCCAGACCCTGTGGACCGTCCCCGACCGGGGCCGGGTCCCCGCCCTGCGGGCCCTGGCCTCCCTGGCCGGCACCTGAGTGGCGGGCCGCCGCCCCCGCGCCCGGCCGATGGGCTCGCCCCGAGCCCGGCCGAAGGCCCCGCGCCCGGCCGATGGGCCCGCCCCGCGCCCGGCCGATGGGCCCGTGCCCGGCCGACCGGGCGCGGGGCGGCGGCCTCAGCCGGGGAAGCGTCCGGTGCTGCGCAGCGCCCAACGCCTTTCCGCGTAGGCGATGTCGTCACGCCACAGACGCCCCGCCGCGGCCCGCATCAGCGGACGCAGCGCGGGCGCGGCCGCCCTGGCGAACGCGAAGCCCGTCCGGTCGGACGCGGCGACGACCGCCTCCACCACCGCGGTGCGCGGCCGGCCCGAGCCGTCCGGGGTCAGCGGGGTGGCGTGCGTCTCCACGACGGAATCCAGGCCCTCGCCCTCGGTGATGTGCATGACGACGGTCCGCGGTTCGGGCGCGGTGAAGACGGCACGGACCGGCACCACGGCCCGCCCCGCCACCTTGAAGGAGACGTCCACGACGAAGGCGTCCTCCGCCCCGTCCGCGCCGTCGTCCGCGTCCGGGCCCGGTGCGCCGACCACCGTCAGGTCGACGAAGGAGTACGGGTGGAACCAGGCCCCGTGCCACGGATCGAGCCGGTTGGCGACGACGTCCTCCGGCTCGCACCGCCCCACGACCGTGCAGACCGCCGACACCGCGCCCGCCGGATCCGGCCGGACCGGGACCACCGGACGCTCCAGCGGCACCTCGCCGCCCACCCGGTCGAGCCGCACCCACACCAGCACCCCGTCGTCGTGCACCGGGAACGGCTCCCACCCGGCGAACGGGGCGCCGTCCAGCGCCAGCCCGTGCCAGTGGCAGACCAGGGTGCCGCACCGCACCCGGCTGTCCTTCAGCGGCGCGCCCAGGTGCGGGCACGCCCCCGCGCCCGCGCGCAGCCCGCCGTCCTCGCCGCGCCACAGCACGAGCTCCGTCCCGGCGACGGTACGTCCCACCGGCCGCCCGGCGGGCACGTAGCGGGAGGCCCCCACCACGTACCAGTTGCCCGACGGGCGGGCCTGCGCCCGCTTCAGGGCGGCGGCGATCACCCCCGGGGAGGCGTCGCGCCAGGTGGGCCGCTGCCGCTCCCACGGCACGGGACTGCGCCGCAGCCGCAGCGGCAGACGTCCGCGACGGGACGGGAGTGCGCCGCCCGAACTGCTCTTCCCGATGCCGGGCGGAAGCGTGTCGCCGTCGCTCTTGCCACCGCCGGTCGGGAGCGCGCCGCCCGCAGCACCCCTCCGACCGCCGCGCGGGCGCGTGTTGCTGTCGCCCTTGCCGCCGCCACGCGGGCGCGTGTTGCCGTCGCCGGTCGGGAGCGCGCCGCCCGAACTGCCCCTCCGACCGCCGGACGACAGCGCGTCGCTCTCGCCTTTCCCGCCGCCGCGCGGACGCGTGTTGCCGTCGCTCTCGCCACCGCCGGTCGGGAGCGCGCCGCCCGAGGCACCCTTCCCACCGCCGGACGACAGCGTGTCGCCGTCGCCCTTGCCGCCAGTGGGCGGGAGCGCGACGCCTCCGTCTCCGTCCCGCCCGGCGTCCTTCCTCCCGCCCCTCCCGTCCCGCTTCACACCGTCTCCTTCCAGGACCGGCCACCGCGTGCCGGCACACCGTTCGGCACGCCCGCCGGTGCGGACGGCACGGGCGGCCGGCCCGGCAGCCGCCGCGCACCGGTGGCTGACGCCCGCGCCAGCGCGACGCGCACCAGCCCGTCGACCGCCACCGCCGCCCGCCGTCGCCGGGGCACCACGGCCCGCCGGTGCAGCACCCGGTACCCGTCGTCGGCGACCGCGTCCAGGATCGCCCCGTACAGCACGAACGCGGTACGGATGCACGGGCGGGCCACCGGATCGAGCTGCGCGAGTCCGGGGGCGGCCTGCCGGTACACCGTGCGGGTCAGGTCGGCGGCGGCGCCCAGCGCGGCGGTGATCCGCCGGTCCGGCAGGCCCGTCAGCCGGCTCCACGCCAGCATGTCGCGGTCGACGCCGTGCGCGGCGAGCAGGTCGGCCGGTAGGTAGACCCGCCCCCGGTCGAGGTCCTCGCCCACGTCGCGCAGGAAGTTGGTCAGCTGGAACGCCACGCCGAGCGCCGCCGCGTGCGGGGCCGCCTCGGCGCGCGGGACGACGGTGCCCAGGACCGGCAGCATCTGGAGGCCGATCACCGCCGCCGAGCCGTGCATGTACGCCCGCAGGTCCGCGTACGTCGCGTAGTCCGTGACGTGCAGGTCGCTGCGCATGGACGCCATGAAGTCGGTGAAGTGCCGGTGGTCGATGTCGTACCGGGCGGCGGTGTGCGCCAGCGCGCGCACCACCGGCTCCTCGCTGTCCGCCCCCGCCAGCCCCGCCGCCAGACGGGCGGACAGCGCGTCGAGCGCCGCCGCCCGGTCGGCGGCGGTCGCCGAGGAGTGCAGGTCGTCGACGATGTCGTCGGCCCAGCGGGCGAAGCCGTACAACGCGTGGACGGCCGGACGGCGTTCGACCGGCAGCAGCCGGGTCGCCAGGAAGTACGTGCGGCCGTGCCGGGCGTTGAGCCGCCGGCAGCGCCGGTACGCGGCGCGCAGACGGGGCTCGGTGATGCCGGCCGCGTCGAGTTCACGATCGGTCATGCGGAAGGGGCCCTCCGGGCTTCGGGGTCGGGCGTGCGGGGGCGTCGGGCCGGGGCGACGACCCGGGCGGCACCGGTGGCGCGGGCGCCGCCGGTGACGCGGGCCGCGGCGAGCTTGCCGGAGATCAGGACGGTCGGCACCCCGACGCCGGGGGTGGTGCCGCAGCCGGCCAGGACGGCGTTCTCGGTGCCGCGCACGAGGTTGCGCGGGCGGAAGGGTCCGGTCTGCGGGAAGGTGTGCGCCGCGGAGAACGGCGTGCCCGCCCCGTGACCGTCGGCGCTCCAGTCGGCGGGCGTCACCAGGCACTCCTCCTCGATCGCCGAGCCGATGCCCTCCAGCCCACGCGCCTGGAGGGTGCGCAGGAGACTGTCGCGGTAGCGGGGGCCGAGGTCGGCCCACTCGCGGGCGTCCGGTCCCACGGTGGTGTTGGGGCAGGGCGCCAGGACGTAGTGCAGATGCCTGCCGGGCGGGGCGAGCGAGGGGTCGGTGGCGGTGGGCCGGGTGATCAGCAGCGAGGGGTCGGACATCAGGTCCCCGGTACGGGTCAGTTCCCGGAACGTCTCCTTCCAGGCGCCGCCGAAGGAGATCGTGTGGTGCCCCAGGCCGGGCCAGGTCCGGTCGGTGCCCGCGTGCAGGATCACCGCGGACGGCGAGTGGCGCAGCGGCGACGGCCTGCGCGGGAGCCGTCCGAGCAGCCGGTAGGCGACGGGCAGGTCGGGGGTGAGCACCACCGCGTCGCACGGGATGCGTCCCCGGTCGGTGACGACGGCGGTGACGCGCTCGCCGGAGGGGGAGCGCTCCAGCCGGGTCACCTCGTGCCCGTAACGGAAGTCCGCGCCGGCCTCGGCGGCGGAGTCCGCCAGGGCCCGCGGCAGGGCGTGCATGCCGCCGCGCGGGAAGTACACCCCCGCCACCGTGTCCATGTAGGCGATCACGGCGTACGCGGCGAGCGCCCGCGCGGGCGGCACACCGGCGTACAGGGCCTGGAAGGTGAAGACGCGGCGCAAGCGCTCGTCGGAGAGGAAGCGGCCGATCCGGGCGTCCATCCGGGAGAACCCGCCGAGTGCGGCGAGCCGCGCCAGGTCGGGATGCAGGAGCTGGAACGGCGAGTCGAAGTTGGCGTCGATGAACCGGCCCATCTGCACCCGGTACAACCGCTCCAGCCAGACCCGCAGCCTCCGGTAGCCCAGGGCCTCCCGGGCCCCGGCGAACCGGGCGACCTCCGCCTCCATCGCCTCGCCCCCGGTGTGGACGTCCAGCGCGCTCCCGTCGGCGAACCGGGCGCGGTAGGCGGGGTGCAGGGGCAGCAGTTCCAGCCGCCCGGCCATGGAGTGGCCGACGGCGGCGAAGGCGTCCTCGACGAGGTCCGGCATGGTCAGCACGGTCGGACCGGTGTCCATCCGGTAGCCGTTGCGTTCCAGCAGGCCCGCCCGGCCGCCGGGCTCGTCCGCCCGTTCGACGACGGTGACCCGGCGTCCCGCGCCGAGCAGGTGCAGGGCGGCGGACAGCCCGGCCAGTCCCGCGCCCACCACCACGACGTGGCCGGTGGGGCCCTTCAGGGTCCTCGCGGTCATTCGCCCTGCTCCCGCCCTCGTGTGCTCGTCCTCGTCATCGGGCCCTCTCCTCACAGATCTCGACCGGACGCGGACCGTCCACCGTCCGTCCCCCGTGAACGGCGGCGGGTACGGGTGCGGCGGCGACCGACTCCAGCAGCGCCCGCAGCCTGCTCCCGCCCCGCGGTGCCAGCGGCACCGACGCCAGATGCCGGTGGCCCACGGCCACGAGCCGCTCGATCTTCGCCTCCACCAGGTCCCGGGCGCCGGTCTCCACCAGCGCCTCCCTGACCCGTTCCAGCCCTTCGTCGCTCAGCGACGCGTTTCCCAGCGAGGCGTCCAGCAGGGCGGTCACCGCCCGGTCGCCGCCGGTCTCCGCGCGCGCCCTGGCGACCGCCGTGAGGTAGGTGAGCTTGCCGTCCCGGATGTCGTCGCCCGACGGCTTGCCCGTGGTGCGGGGGTCGCCGAACACACCGAGCAGGTCGTCGCGGAGCTGGAAGGCGATGCCCGCACACCGGCCCGCGGAGCACAGCGCGCCCGTGGTCCGGTCATCGGCCCCGGCGAGGGCCGCGCCCAGCGCCAGCGGCCGTTCCACCGAGTACAGGGCGCTCTTCAGGGTGGCGGTACGGATCGCCGCGCTCACCGCCCGGGAGCCGGTGACCTGGCCGTGCAGGTCCAGGTACTGACCGGCCACCATCTCCGTCCGCATGGCCCGCCACAGCCCGCGGACCCGCTGCCGCACCTCCGCGCTCACCGCCGCCGCGTCCCACGTCTCGGCGACCACGTCGTCGGCCCAGCTCAGCGCGAGGTCCCCGGCGAGGACGGCGGCCGACCTGCCGAAGGGCTCGCCGGGCCCGGCCGGGTCGGGCCCGGCGTAGCGCGCGGCCAGTGCGACGTGCAGGGCGGGCCTGCCCCGGCGCACCGCGGAGCCGTCCATCACGTCGTCGTGCACCAGGGCACAGGTCTGGATGAGTTCGAGTCCGGCGGCCAGCCGCAGCGCCGTGTCCGCCTCGGCCTGCCGGGAACCTCCGCCGCAGGCGCGCAGGGCCCACCACAGGAACTGGGCGCGCAGCCGCTTGCCGCCGTCGAGGGTGAAGTCGGCGACCCGTCCGGCGACGTCCTCCGCGAACGTGTCGTCCAGCGCGGCGCATTCCCGCACCCGTTCGCGCAGCACCTCCTGGAGCACCCGCCGTACGGCCTTCGGAACATCCCTGTCCACCTCGTGCGTATCGGTGCAGGACGGACGTACCGGCTCCCGGCCGTGCAGGGCGCGCGGCCGGGCGGGCGCCGACCACAGCTCCTGACCCGACCCCGGGCGGACCCGTTCACTGTCCGAGGAGCTCTCGTCCGTCCTCGTACGGCGCATCACACTGCCTTTCCTGGGCGTCAGCCGGACTGCATCCGGTCGGTATTCGCCCCGCCGGGCCCGTTCGGATGCACCTGAGCCCCGGATTTCGGCGAACGCCCCCGGGCAGCCGTGGCCGCGCCCCCGGGGGCCCGCGTCCACGACGGAGCACGCACGCCCGCCCGGAAGCCCCAGCGCCTCCTCCCTTCCCCGCCGGTGCCCGCGGCAACACGCGGAGGCCGCCGCCCACCCGATCGCACCAGAAACAGCGGACCCGCAGGGGGAGGGGACAGCATGCGGGCCCGGGGCGACGCGTCGTCGCAGCGATGACGCGTCGCCCCGGGCGCCGGCCCGCGTGCACCGGGATCGGGGCACCGGCGCTCACCCGGCCGCCCCCGGTCAGCGCGGTGCTGCGTACGCGACCGGGGCCCCGCCGACCGGCAGTGCTCGGCGGACCGTACCGGCGTGCCGCGCGCCCGCCAACGCGCCCGCGTGCTCACGGCAGTTCGCGGCTCGCGAGGGCGTGGCGCACCGCGGCCAGGGCTTCCTCGTCGGTGGCTCCGAGTTGCCGGGCGGACGCGGCGAAGGCGCGCGCGTGCTCCGCCAGCCGGGTCCTGCCCTCCGCACCGGACGGCAGGGCGACGACCTGCGTGCCCGAGCCCCTGCGGGTGCTGACGAGCCCCGCGCTCTCCAGCTCGCGGTACGCCCGTACCACGGTGTTGTTGGCCAGGCCGAGATCGGACGCCAGCTGCCGTACGGACGGCAGCTTCGCTCCCTGGACGAGCCGGCCGACGGAGATGAGGTCGGCGAGCTGGGAACGGAGCTGCTCGTAGGGCGGAACGGGGGAAGCGTGGTTGACGGTGACGAGGGTGCCGTGGGTCGTCATGAGCGCGCCTTCAGATAGACCTGCGGGAGCAGGAGGACTCCCAGACAGTGTCCTGCGGACAGTGCGGAGACGGCGGCGGAGACCAGCAGCCCCGCCATGGCCGCGGCCCTCATCGTGCCCCCGCACGGCACTCCCAGCAGCGCCTGCCCCGTCGTCACCGTGACGGCGAACAGGGGAGCGGTCACCAGCACCCCCCACGCGCCCACCGTCGCCCGTGCGTTGGCCCGGCGCAGGGCGTCGTCCCCGGACCGGGTGGTGACGCGGTGCAGGAGCAGTGCGCAGGCGACCGTGCCGACGGCGAGGCCGCCGAGGGCCGGCCCGAGGTAGTGCGGCCCCGGCCAGGGTGCGTGGAGGTAGGTGCCCGTCGAGCAGGTGGCCGTCAGGGCACGCCCCGGCCGACCGGTGGCGTCCGCCGTGGCGGTCGCGGCGGCCACCGCCAACAGAACCAGCAGGACGACGGCCTGCACGACGAGCGAGACGGTGAGGCCCCGGGGCACGTAGTCCCTGATCCGGCGCCTGGTGATGTCGGCCACCCGCAGTCGGCCGGGTCCGGGCCGGGCGAGGACGTCGGTGGCGTACACCCCGCCCATGACGCACAGGCCGAACACGGCGAACCCGTAGAGCAGGTCCACGTCGGACTCGGAGCTGAAGGTGACCAGCGCGTTGACCGCCAGCCCGGCCACCGCGCCCACCCACCGCACGGAACTTTCCACCCCCGCCCGCCAGAAACCTTGTGTTCGTGAAGCAGCAGGCATACCGGTCGGCCCTCCCCTTCGGCAATGTGTATCAACCTCCTGACACAATTGACTACATGGGAGGACTGTGTCAAGGAGATGACACAGTTTCGCTTTCGCCAGAACGGAGACCCGTGGCGGGGAGGCGGACGGAACCCGCATCCGCGCACCGGGGTCGCCCCGAATCCGCAGCGCTTCGTCTGGCGGCACTGTGCAGAAGCGGGTACGCAGGAGGCGGAGGAAGGAGCGGGAACGGAGGCGGAGGACGCCCGAGCAAGGGGCCAGCTCCAGGCCGTACGGCTCGCTGCCCGCCCCTCCCCACCGGCGGACGACCGCCGTCCCGTGGTGTGCCGTCGCGCTGGGTCACCCGGCCGGCGCAGACCTCCGGAGTGCGCACGGCCCCGGAGCCGCGACCGCACGACCGGTTCGAGAGACGCGTGAAAGGTGAGGCATGACGATTCACGGCTACTTCCTGTCGTCCGAGGAGTTCACCCCGGCCGAACTCCTCTCCCAGGCCCGCGCCGCCGAACAGGCGGGATTCCAGGCGCTGGCGATCTCCGACCACTTCCACCCGTGGAACGACGCACAGGGCCAGAGCGCCTTCGTCTGGTCGATGATCGGAGCGCTGTCCCAGGTCACGTCGCTGCCCGTCACGACCTTCGTCACCTGCCCCACCATGCGCATGCACCCCGCGGTCAACGCACAGGCGGCGGCCACGGCCGCAGTGCTGACCGAAGGGCGCTTCCGCTTCGGCATCGGTACGGGCGAGGCCCTCAACGAGCACGTCCTCGGCGACCCCTGGCCCGAGGCCGACCGGCGCATGGAGATGCTGGAGGAGTCGATGGAGGTGATGCGCCGCCTGTTCACCGGTGAACAGATCACCCACCGGGGCACGCACTACACCGTGCAGAACGCCCGCCTCTACACCCTCCCCGACGAGCCGCCGCCGCTGTACGTGTCCGGGTTCGGCCCCAAGGCCGCTGAGCTGGCCGGGCGGGTCGGCGACGGCTTCGTGACGATGATGCCGGACGCCGACCTGGTGGACCGGTTCCGGGACGCGGGAGGCGGCAGCAAGCCCGTCCTCGGCGGCTTGAAGGTCTGCTGGGGCACCGACCGGTCACAGGCGGTCAAAACCGTGCACCGGCTGTGGCCCAACGAACAGCTGCCCGGCGAACTGCCCCAAGTCCTGCCCACGCCCGCCCACTTCGAGCAGGCCACCCAGCTCGTCACCGAGGACATGGTGGCCGACGCCGTCGTCTGCGGCGACGACGAGGACGCCCACGTCGACGCGGTGCACGCCTTCACCGAGGCCGGCTTCGACGAGGTCTACGTCAACCAGATCGGCCCCGACCAGCAGGGCTTCTTCGACTTCTACCGCTCCCGCGTCCTGCCCCGGCTGCGGGACCGGACGTCGGGAGCCTGACGCCCGCCGTCCGTCGCACGCCCCGCCGGGCCCGGCCCGGCGGGGCGTCGTCGACCGCCCCGCCGTCACGCCCCCGCGATCAGCGGGTCGAAGGCCGTGCTGCGCTGCCGGCCGGACATGAACGCCAGGAACTCCTTCACGAAGGCACTGCGCGTGTACGTCGCACCCCCGGTCCCCGCCGTGTCGCGGTGGAAGGCGGTGCGGAACAGCGCCCGGTACTCGGCGGCGTCGATGTGCCCGCTGCCGTCCCTGTCGGTGACGTCGAAGAGGACTTCGGCGACCCGGATGAGCGCGGGCCCGGCGAGGGAGGGCGAGGCCGCGGCGTACTCCTGGGCGCTGATGCTGCCGTCGCCGTCGGTGTCCAGGGCCGCCTGGAGTTCGCGCCACCAGTCCGCGTAGGCCTGGTAGAGCCTGGTCTCCTCGGGCTCGTCCAGGTCGAGGCGGCCGGCCAGCTCCCGGGCCATGGCGGCCAGGTCGGGCCAGTCCAGGGAGCCGTTGCCGGTCTGGTCCAGGACCTGCCGGAAGAAGTTCTCCGCGTCCTGCCGCTGCTCGGCGCCGGCGGCCGTCGCCGGGCGCGCGGCGGGCTCCGGCCGATCGGGGCGCGGGGTCAGCAGCCGCAGCAGTGCGCCCGCCCGCTTCATCCTGGCCTGGAGTTCCGCGAGGGTCCTGGCGCGCGGATCGTCACTGTCGGGCGTCATCTCCAGGAGGCCGATGATGTTCGCCGGCTGCATCCAGCTCGCGGGCAGGAAGCGGGCCAGTCCCACGGCCAGGTAGGCGCCCTGCATCAGGGTCTGGGCGCCGGGCATCTCGGGCAGCCCCGCACGGCGGCGGAACGGTTCGGGCAGCGAGGCCACCGCGATCGCCCCGACCACCGGACCCGCCAGGGCACGGCCGGCCGCCCACACCGTGGGCAGACCGCTCAGCAGCGGGGGAGCGGGGAGGTGGTCGAAGAGCTTGTAGAGGATGACGCGCATCGCCTCCGTGTTCTCCAGCTCCTCCGCCACCACCCGGTCGTAGTACTGCCAGAACTCGGCGAGCGTCTCGGGCAGGTGGCCGGGCTCGTCGCCCATCTCCGCGAGCATGGCCTGGAACTCGGCGTAGAGCGCCTCCATGAACCCCTGTTCCAGGGGCTGGCCGCTCAGCCTGCACATGGTGACGGAGCTTTCGAACAGGGTGGCCACCACCCAGGCGCGGGCGCCGGGGTCCATCGCGTCGTAGGGCCGGTGGTGCGGATCCGTTCCCTTCAGCCGCGCGTGCATGCGGTTCAGCCGCGCCGCCTCCCTGCTGCGTGCCTCCTCGTCCGCCCCGGTCATGCGCTGCATGCTCAGGAAGGTGTTGCGCAGGCGCCGCCACGGGTGCGTGACGAACGTGGAGTTGTCGATCAGGGCCGCCCCGATGGTCGGGTGGGCGGCCTCCAGGACCGTCGCCCGGACCATGGCGAGCGCCCACCGGGGGTCGTTGAAGAAGGTCTCGAAGCGCGCGTCCGGGCTCTTCAGGGGCCGGTGCGGCGCACCGGGGCCCGACGTGGGCGGCCGAGCCCCGGCGTCCTGGCGGTCGGCGTCGTCGAAGGGGGAGCCGCCGGGGCGGGTCGCGTCCGGAAGGGTCACAGTCGGGGTTCTCCGATCTCGTTCGGCGGTACGCCGCCGAAGCGGCGGTCGCGCTGCCGGTAGGAGTGCAGGCACTCCAGGAAGTGGGAGGCACGGAAGTCGGGCCACAGGACGGGCGGGAAGACCCACTCGGCGTACGCGACCTGCCAGAGCATGAAGTTGGAGATCCGCTGCTCTCCGGAGGTACGGATCACCAGGTCCACGTCCGGCGTGTCGGGGTAGGGAAGGTGGTCGGCGAAGGTCCGCTCGGTCAGGCTGTCGGCGGGGGTGTTGCTGCGCAGCAGTGAGCGCGCCGCCTCGACGATGTCCCTGCGTCCGCCGTGGTCGAAGGCCACGGTCAGCGTCATGCCGCGGTTGTCGCCGGTGAGCGTCATCAAGTCGTCGAAGTCCCGGGCCAGTTCGGGCGGGATGCGCGGGTCGGTCACACCGAGGAAGCGGCAGCGGATGCCGCGTGCGTGCAGGAACACCGCGTGCTTGCGCACCACGCGCCGTACCAACCGCATCAGGAAGTCGACCTCGTTGCTCGGCCGGCCCCAGTTCTCGGTGGAGAACGCGTACAGGCTCAGCCACCCCACCCCGGCCGCCCGCGCCGCCTCGATGACGTCGATCACGGTCGCCTCCGCGGCACTGTGCCCGGAGGTGCGCGGCAGCGCCCGCGACTGCGCCCACCGGCCGTTGCCGTCCATCACGCAGGCGACGTGGTGCGGTACCCGGCCGGGCCCGCCGGCGGCGGGCCCGGGAAGGTCCGGGGACGGGGCGGGCCCGTCGGCCGTCTGCTGCATGCTCATGCCTTCCCTGGGGCCTCTCACGCTCCTCCGCCGCGCGGACGGGCGATTGCCCGTACGGCACCGCACCGGGACGGCCGGTGCGGTGCCGTACGGCGGGTCGCGTCGCCGGTGTCACCGGGACGGTGCGCTGGTGCGATCAACACGAACAGCTTGGCACCGGGCGGCCGGGCGGGGCCCGAAAAGGCCGACGCATTCACCCTTGGGACGCCAGTCCGACAGGGGCGGTGGGCCGGCCCGGCCGATGCGGGGGGCCCGCGGCCGGGCCCCGCCCTCGGCGCGGCTACTTCTTGCAGAACGACGCGTCGAGCACCGTCAGAGCGTGCTCCGGCCCCTGTGGTGTCGGCGCCATGTTCGCCGTCAGGGCGATGGCCGTCGCGCGGCCGTCGTCCGTGACGCCGGTACGGGTGGCGTGGCCCGGGATGTCGCCGCCGTGTCCCCACATGGTGCCGCCGCAGCTCAGCGGCGTGCTCGTCACCCCGAGCCCGTAGCGGACCCCCTTGCCGCCCCACTCCTCGGGCACCGCGACGGTCGTCCGCAACTGCTCGACCTGCGCGGGCTTCAGCAGCTTTCCGTCGAACAGGGCCCTGAAGAACCGGTTCAGATCGCTCGGCGTGGACACGATCTGCCCGGCGGCCCAGCCCCACGAGGGGTCCAGTTCGGTGAAGTCGACCAGCGGCGCCCCCTGCTTCGGCGAGTGGTACGCCCTGGGGTGCTTGCCGCGGATGCGCTCCTCGCCCACGGCGGGGAAGTAGGTGTGCCGCAGCCCGATGCGGTCGATGACGCGCTGGGCGATCTGCTCGTCCAGCGGACGCCGGGTGACCTTCTCGATCAGCAGCCCGGCGAGCACGTAGTTGGTGTTGCTGTACGACCACTTCTTCCCCGGCTCGAACAGGGCCTTGTGCTCCAGTGCGACGTCGAGGAGGGCGCGCGGCTGGACGTAGGTGTGGCGGTCCTTGCCGAGCAGATCGTCGAGCATGTACTCCGTGTAGTTCGGCAGGCCGCTGGTGTGGTTGAGGAGCTGACGGACCGATATCTTCCGGCCGTCGATGCCCTCCCCCCGCACCAGCTTCGGCAGGTACTTCTCGATCGGGGCGTCGAGGTCGACCTTCCCTTCGCCGACGAGTTGCAGGACGACGGCCGCGACGAACGTCTTGGTGTTGCTTCCCGCTCTCACCCGGCCGTCGACGGGGGCGGGCGCACCGGTCCTCAAGTCGCCCGTTCCCACGGCGTAGTTGCGGGTCCGTCCGTCGCGGTCGACGGTGGAGGCGAGGGCGGCGGGGTACTTGTCCTTGCGGACCAGACCGGTCAGCCCCTGGCGGAGGGCGACGTCCCGCTTGTCGGAGGAGACCGAGGTGTCGACAGAGGCGGCGGTGGCGGAGGCGGCCGGGCCCGCGGCGGGCGTCGCGGACGCGGGCAGGACACTTCCCGTGGCGAGGGCCGCCGCGAGTACGGCCACCGCGGCGATGCCGCGACGGCGCCCGGCGGGGGACAGGACGCGTGCGGACGCATCGGGCTGCTGCCGGGGAGAACGCGCGGCGGAACGATCGGACATGGAGAACCCCTCCTGGAAACGGTCACCGGCGCGGGTGGCGGCCGGACTCGTCCAGACTCTCCGTTCAAGATCCACAGGCCCATACGGTCAGCAGGCGCATCGCACTGGGGGGCAGCCCCACCACGCGGGGTACTCAGGTGCACCCCCCGGGGACACGGGGGCAGTTGCTGCCGTCCCGCGAGGAGGTTCCGGCCGCCGGTCCGGACGGCCGGGCCGACGCCACGCCGGACCCGGCGACCCGCCCCGGCGGCCGGCTCGGCGCCACGCCGGCCCGACCCGTCCTCGCCCCCCGTCCTCGTCCGGGAGCCGTCCCTGCTCCCGGTCAGGGGGCGCTTCCGCGGACAGGAGCCGTCCCGGCTCCTGTCCCAAGGGCGCCGTCCGCGACGCCCGTCCCGTCACCAGAAGCTCTGGCACGTGCAGCGGATCTCCACCGTGCCGTCCGTGGTCCACGTGTCGCCCTCGTGGCCGGAGTGGCGCTCGGTCGTCGTGTCCTGGCCGACGACGACGCGGCAACTCACACCGTGCTGGGACCTGCGGTGGCCGCAGCCGCGGCACGTGGCGGTCGTGTGGGGGCGCCAGTCGCCGGGACAGAATCCCTGGCAGGCACAGTTGCCGTCCGTACCGTCGCAGTGGCCCTCCAGGTGAACCGTCCACGGGTGGCGGCACCGGCATTCGGCCACACTGTCGTCACTCAAGTCCGCTCCCTGCATGGTGGGTCCGGGGGCCGCACGCCCTGGCACCGGACCGGCCGGAGGCCGTCCGTGAAGCAGCTGGTCGGCCGTTGAATATAATCTGCCCCATGTCGAAGCCTGACGATCTGCTCGTTGACGTCGCAGCCCTGGTGGAAGCCGGGCAGAGCAACCAGATGTCCCTGACCGTGGTCACCGGTGGTGCTGTCATCACCGGTCGGCTCGCACCCGAAGCCGTGTGGAGGGCGCGCGTGTCGGAAGTGCTCTCCGACTCGGACCGCCTGGGCGAGTTCTCCGCCGTCTTCAAGGCGCCCTCGCAGAAGGAGGGGCCGCCCACGCACCTGCACTTCCACGTCGCCCGGATCCTCCAGGGCACCGTGGGCATCCCGGAGACCGGAGGCATGTACCGCGTGGCGATCAAGGACATCAGCGCCTGGACCGTCGGCGACTTCAGCTACTCCGACCACTGACGGGACGACAGGACGAGAGCGGCGACCGGGACGAGAACCCGGTGCCACGAGTGGGGGCCGGGTCGGCATGCCGACCCGGCCCCCACCGCTGTTCGGACACCCTCCCGCGGCGGCTTCCTCCGCCTCCCCACGACGCGTCGCCGGGACACCCGTCGTCAAGCGGGCCCTTGTGCCCGGCGCGGACCGAAAGATGCAGGTGACATGCCATGCATAGGGCCGTCGGAGCGGGGCACACGCAGGTCGCACGACAGAGCACCTGCTCGTGCGGCGAGTGGGAACAAAGGTGCTTTCGCGTGGCCGACAGGGCCGCGCGATCCGAAGAGACTTGAAGATCGGAATCGAAATGATCATCCTTGGTGTCATTCTCCTCCTCATCGGCATGCTGGCCCACGTTTCGCTTCTGACCACCATCGGAGGCATCCTCGTCGTGGTCGGCGCCGTCCTGTGGATCCTGGGTGCGATGGGCCGCGCCGTCGGCGGCCGCAAGCATTACTTCTAGGCCCCGACCTGACGTTTTCCTGCGAACCCTGGACGGATCCGAGTAACGGGTCCCCCTGCACAGCACCGGCAGCGCGCCGCTCCCGGGAGCCCGAATCGGGCCCCGACCGAGCGGCGCGCTGCCGGTTCGCGTGCGGGGCCCGGGGGTACCGCACGCGCCGCGCCCGTGCGCGGGGGCGACGCGGGCCGCCTCCACGCACGGACCGACGGTCCCGGCGTGGACGAGGGCCGGCTACAGCATGTCCAGCGGCTGCTTGCCCGTCGGCGCGGGGAACGCGGCGTCCAGCGTCCTCAGGTCCTCGTCGGTGAGGCGGATGCCGAGGGCGGCGTGGTTGTCCTCCACGTGCGCCACGTCGGACGCCTTGGGAATGGCGATGACGTCGTCCCGGCGCAGCACCCAGGCGAGCGCCACCTGCAGCGGGGTCACCCCGTGCGCTCCCGCCACGGCGTCCAGGGCCTCGTGGCCCGCGAGCCGCCCCTGTTCGAGCGGGGAGTACGCCATGACCGGCACGGAGCGTTCCCGGCACCACGGCAGCAGGTCGTACTCCGGGCCCCGGCGGGTGAGGTTGTAGAGGATCTGGTTCGTCTGCGGCACGGCGCCCGCGGGGAGTTCGGCCAGGTCGTCGACGTCCAGGTTGCTCACACCCCAGCCGCCGATGCTGCCGTCGTCGACCAGCCCTTCGAGCGCCTCGACGGTCTCGGCGAGCGGAACACCGCCCCGCCAGTGCAGCAGGTACAGGTCGATGCGGTCCGTGCCGAGGCGGCGCAGGCTCGCGCGGCAGGCTTCCACGGTGCCGCGTGCGTGGGCGTGGGCGGGCAGCACCTTGCTGACGAGGAACACCTCGTCGCGACGCCCGCGGACGGCTTCGCCGATCAGTTCCTCGGCCGCGCCGCTGCCGTACATCTCGGCGGTGTCGATCAGGGTCATGCCCAGGTCCAGGCCCCTGCGGAGCGAGGCGATCTCCTCGGCACGCCGCGTGCGGTCCTCGCCCATGCGCCAGGTGCCCTGACCCAGGGCGGGCACTTTCGCGCCCGAGGGGAGCGTCACCGTTCTGGCCGCTGTCATCGTGGGTCCTCTCTCGTGTCACGCGTCGCGCCCGTACCGGCAACCCCACCATGCCCACGGGCGCACGCACAACCGACGGCTCCTCCCCTCCTGGGTTCGTTCCGTCGGCGCCGGGGCGCGCTGATCCGCGGGGGTGCGGCCCGGCGCAGGAACGGCCCCCGAGCCGCCGGGGGAGGTGGCCGTCGCGCTCCGCCTAATCGTTAGGAAGGTTTCCCAACACTCTTGACGCCCCCTGTGAACGGCCCTAGCTTTCACGCCAGGAAGCACGCCCACCCCCCACCTCTGGAGCCCGTGATGTCTCGCACGAGTCGATCTGTCATGTCCATGGCTGCCGGTTCCCTCGCGGCTGTCCTCCTCTCGCTCTCCGCCACCGCCCCGGCGACCGCGGCCGGACCCGGATCCCCCGGCGCGGGGACACGGGCGATCAACGGCCCCCTGAAGGTCTGCGGCACGCAGCTCTGCGACAGGAGCGGCAAGGCCGTCCAGCTCAGGGGCATGAGCACGCACGGCACCCAGTGGTTCCCCAAGTGCGTCACCGGCAAGTCGCTCGACGCCCTCGCCCACGACTGGCGGGCGGACGTCCTGCGCGTCTCCACCTACGTCCAGGACGGCGGCTACGCGACCGACCCCGCCAAATTCATCGCCCGCGCACAGAAGTACGTCGACATGGCGCACGCCCGGGGCATGTACGCGATCATCGACTGGCACATGCTCAGCCCCGGCGACCCCCACTTCAACCTGGACCGCGCCCGCACCTTCTTCACCGCGATGGCCAAGAAGTACAAGAACCACCCCGGCGTGCTCTACGAGATCGCCAACGAGCCCTCCGGGGTCAGCTGGTCCCGGATCAAGTCGTACGCCGAGCAGATCATCCCGGTCGTCCGCGCGCAGGACTCCGACGCGGTGGTCCTGGTCGGGACGCGCGCCTGGTCGTCCTTCGGGGTCTCCGAGGGAGCCGACGAGTCCGAGGTGGTCAAGAACCCGGTACGGGCCTCGAACATCATGTACACGTTCCACTTCTACGCGGCCTCGCACCGCGAGGAGTACCTGGCGACCCTCGACCGGGCCTCCGACAAACTGCCCGTCTTCGTGACCGAGTTCGGCACCCAGAACTACGAGGGCGAGGGCGCCAACGACTTCGCGATGTCGCAGAAGTACCTCGACCTCATGAAGCGCAAGAAGATCTCGTGGGCCAACTGGAACTACTCCGACGACCACCGCTCGGGCGCCGTCTTCAAGGACGGCGTCTGCGACACCGACGACACCTGGGCCGGCACCTCCGTCCTCAAGGAAGCGGGCGTCTGGATCCGCAGCAAGCTCCGCGCCTGACCCGCGCGCCCCGCCCGGGGGCGACCGGGCCGGGGGGTGTACTGGTGGTACACACTCCTGGTCTGTACTGTGGATCCATGCCCCTTCCCCGGTTCGACCGCCTTCCCGCCGGACGCCAGGAGCAGATCCTGGCCGTGGCGCGCCGCCAGTTCGCCGAACACGGTGCGCAGAGCGCCTCGTACAACAGGATCATCGAGGCCGCGGGCTTCTCGAAGTCCGCGGCCTACCACTACTTCGACGGCCGACAGGACCTGCTGCGCGCCGTGCTCGACGGAGTGCTCGGGCGGCTGCTCGACGCCCTCGGCCCCTGGACCGGGGCGAGTGACGAGGCACAGTTCTGGTCCCGCCTCGACGCGGGCGCCGCGGCGCTCGCCTCCCACCTGCTCAACCACCCGGACGACCTGGCTCTCGCCGACGCGGCCGTCGCGCACGCGCGCGAGGACGGAAGGTGGCTGGGCTGGTTCGACGCACTGGTCTCGAACGGGCAGGAACTGGGGGTGATCCGCACCGACGTGGACCGGGAACTCCTGGTGGCGGCGACCGCCGCGGTCGTACGGACCGCCGACGCGTGGGCGCTCGCCCGCGCGAAGACGTCGCCCGAGCCCGCGGGACCGCTGCCGGAGGAGTCCGGCGCGCAGCTGTGGGCGTTGCTGCGCGGGCTGTGGAGCGAGACCGGGCCGTTCCTGGGCGGGGCAGGGGGGAGCACCGGTGCGCGATGACCTGAAGATCGTCTGGGACGTGCCCCCGACACCGCCGGGACTCGTGGGCCGGGTGGAGCGGTTCATGGGACCGGGCACCTCGCCCGCCGAGTGGGCGGTGGGGGGCGCCGGCCTCGTCGTCTGCGGTTTCCTCCTGGTCGCGGGGACGGCGGGTTCCGCCGACTGGCGCGGGTGGTCGGGCCTCCAGTGCACCGTGGTCGTACTGGTGGGACTGGATCTCGTCGGCGGAGTGCTCACCAACGCCACCCACGCGGCGAAACGCTGGTACCACCGCCCCGGCCCGGGGAGGCGGCGGGCCCGGCTGCTGTTCGTCACCGCACACCTGGGCCACCTCCTGGCCGTGGGGCTGATCGTCCTGTCGGGCGACTGGCGTTGGACGCTCACCCACGCCGGGCTGCTGCTCGCCGGGGCGGTCGTCGTGGAGTTCACGCCGTTGCACCTCAAACGTCCCGTCGCGATGGGCGTCCTGATGGCCGCTGTGCTGGTCGACCTGTTCTGGCTGGACGCGCCCGCCGCGCTCGGCTGGTTCGCGCCGCTGTTCTTCCTGAAGCTGCTCGTCTGCCACCTCGTCCCGGAAGCGCCGCTGGAGCGCGGACGGCGCCCGGACGCATGAGTCGCACACCCCACCGTCCGGGCCCGGAGCTCAGCGCACGACGACCGGCGAGGAGCCGCCGGGAACCGTGAGGCGGGGCGCTTTGGTGCCGTCCGCGGGGACCGACCAGACGTCGCTCCTGCGGCCGTCGCGCCCCGGCAGGGCGTAGCCCAGGGTGGCGTCGTCCAGCCAGGCGGCCTGGTCGTCGACGCTGCGCGTCTCGGCGACGGGGTGCTCGCGCAGGTCCGCCAGGTCGAGGACGTACAGCCGCCAGGGCGCGGCGGGGTCGTCGGACACCTTCTTCTTGAAGGCGAGCCGGGTGCCGTCCGGCGACAGCGAGGGGCATTCGGCGTTCTCCCGCAGCGCCCGCGCCGACCACTTCCGCAGGTCGCCCTCGACCAGACGGGTGATGCCCTTGGACGAGACGGTGGCGTAGAAGCGGTTGTCGTCCCGGGCGAAGGTCACCCCCCAGTAGTTGACGTCGGGGGAGTGGTAGCGGACCCCGTCGACGGTCAGCGGGATCTCCTCGATCGACTTCACGAGGAAGCCGGTGCGCAGGTCCAGGATCGCCGTACGAGTGGAGAAGGCCGAGGTGGCGTACGAGTCGCCGGTCGCGAACGTCGTCCAGGACAGGACCTGCCCCGAGGCGGACACCCGCGCCCGGTTGGGGATGCCCGCCACGATCACCCGGCGGATCTCCCTGAACTGCCGGTCGAGCACGATCGCGTGGGTGCGGGCGGGTACTCCCGGCAGCTTGCGCAGGCACAGCGCGCGCGGTCCCGCCGCGTGGAACCGTTCGCAGGAGGGCCCGCCGGCCTCGCGCGGCGCCGGGCCGCCGGGCTGCCGCGCGACCCGCCCGGTGGCCGCGTCCCGGAAGTAGAGTCCGGGCTCGGCGAGGGTGAACGAGGCTTCCGCGTGCGCCTGTTGCGGCGGCAGGGCGCGCTGCCGGGCATGCAGTACGTAGCCCAGGGAGCCACCCCCGAGAAGGAGCACGGTGGCGACGACGAGAGCGAGGCGGAGCTGCCGGGTGCGAGGACTCATGACGCCTCCGGGGCGGAAGAGGACGGTGGCCGGGGCGGCGGGGAGGACGAAGGCGCCGACGGGGACGAGGTGGCTGACGGGGACGAGGTGGCGGACGGGGACGAGGGCGCGGACGGCGGGGCGCCGGTGCGGGCCGGCAGGACGTGCCGGGCCGCGGCCAGGGCCGCCGCCAGCGCGCAGACCGCCACCCACAGTGCGGCCCCCTGTCCCCAGAACGTCCACGCCGCCCCGAAGCCCGCGGCGCCGACGAGACGGGCCAGCGCCTGGCCCGTCTGGAGGATCGCGAACCCGCTCGCCCGGCCGTGCGCGGGCAGTACGGGGCCTGCGAGCGCCATCAGCACGCCGTCCGTCGCGGCGTAGAAGATGCCCAGAAGTGCCAGGACGACCACGAGAGTCGCCCAGGAGACGGGCACGAGCAGCGTGGCGTACGCCGCGAGCAGGGCCGCGTGGCCGAGCAGGAACGGCAGGCGGCGCCCGGTCCGGTCGGCGATCCGGCCCGCCGGGACGGCGAGCAGCAGATAGCCGGCGGCGGCGCCCAGCGGCAGCAGCGGGAACAGGGTGGGCGACAGCTCCAGGGAGCGTTGGAGCAGCAGGTACAGGAAGGCGTCCCCGATGGTGGCCGCGCCGAGCAGGCAGGCCGCGTACAGGACGCGACGGAACGCGGGGTCGCGAAGTGCCCTGTGCCGGGCGGGCTTTGCGGGCACGGGGGCGGAATCCGCGGCGGACGTGGCGGTGCGGTGTCGGGCGGCGTTCGGGACGTACAGCACGAGCAGCAGCACGCCGAGCAGTCCGACGCAGAAGCTCACGACGAACACCGCGTCGTAGGCGTCCGCCGTCGCCCACAGCACGGCGAAGGCGACGAGCGGGCCGAGGAGTGCGCCGGTGGTGTCCATCGCGCGGTGCACGCCGAAGGAGCGGCCGAGGGTCTCCGGCGGACCGCTGAGCGAGATCAGGGCGTCCCGGGGCGCGGTGCGCATGCCTTTGCCGAGCCGGTCGGCGGCGAGGGAGGCGGCGATCCCGGAGGTGGCGCCGCCCGCGAGGAGCAGCCCGAGCCGGGAGAGCGCGGAGAGCAGGTAGCCCGCCCCCGCGACCCGCTTGTGGTGCCCGCCGCGGTCGGCGAGCCGCCCGCCGAGCAGTCGCACCAGTGCGGTCGCGCCGTTGAACAGGCCGTCCAGGAAACCGAATTGAAGGGGCGAGAGGCCGAGCCCCAGGACGAGGTAGAGCGGCAGCACCGCCGTGACCATCTCGGAGGAGACGTCGGTGACGAGGCTGACCGTGCCGAGCGCGAGGACGGTGGCCGGCACGCGCCGCCGCACCCCTGAGGAGCGGGGCGGCGCGTCCGGGCGGCCGTTGGCTGCCAGGTACATCAGTGGCAGCTGTACTTCGGGCTCGTGTCCTTCACCTGACCGTCGACGCCGACGTAGGACCACCCGTAGCCGGAGTCGTTGAAGTCCATCTTCAGCACGCCGTAGGGGCCGCTGATCCGCTTCTGGCTGTTCGGCTGGACCTCCTCGATCGGGTACGGCGGGGCACCGCCCATCCCGCCGACGATCTGCACGATTCCGTCGGCCTTCGCCCGGCCCTCGGGGTCCTGCGGGGCGAACCGCTCGTAGTGGTGGTCGTGGCCGCCCAGGACGACGTCGGCCTTGGCGGCGTACAGGATCTTCCACACCGGCTTGGAGACCGGCTCGTTGCCGTGCCCGCCGGACGAGAAGAGCGGGTGGTGGAAGTAGGCGGCGACGCACTTCTTGCGGTTGGCGGCCAGGTCGGCCTTGAGCCAGTCGATCTGGGCGCTCTTGTCGAAGGAGTTGGAGTCGAGGGCGATGAAGTGCCAGTTGCCCTCGTCGTAGCTGTAGTAGCTCTTGCCCTGCGGGTAGGCGAGGGAGCCGAAGTACGCCTTGTACCCGGCGAGGGAGCCGGCCGGGTCGTAGGTCTCGTGGTTGCCGGGGACCGGGCGGGTCTTCGCCTTGAACGCGCCCCAGGTCTTGTCGTAGTAGTTGCGGAAGTCGCTGAGCCGGGCGTCGTCGTACTGGTTGTCGCCCATCGTCAGGTAGAACTTCGGGTTGATCTGCTGGGCGAGCCTGGCGGTCCTGGGGTGGGCGCAACTGCTGCTGGAGGCCGTGCACTGGGCGGCGATGTCACCGGCCGCGACCACGGTGAAGGCGCCGCTGGGCGGCGGGTTGCCGTCGAACTTGCCGTGGACCGCGGCCTCGAAGAGCGAGTAGCCGTACGAGGTGCCGCGGACGGTGCCGTACACGCGCAGGTACCTGCCCGTGCCGGAGAGGCCGGTGAGGTCGTCCGTGCCGCCGTTGCCCGCCGTCTCCCGGGCGATCGGGGTCCACGTCACGCCGTCCGTCGACATCTCGACGCGGTACGCCTTGGCGTAGGCGGCCTCCCAGGTCAGCTTGACCCGGGAGACGGCGGCGGTGGCGCCCAGGTCGACCCGGACCCACTGCGGGTCCGCGCCCTCGGCGCTGGCCCAGCGGGTGGCGGGGTCGCCGTCGAAGGCGTACCCGGCGGCGAGGGCGGAGGACTCGGTGGAGGAGGCGGTGGCGGGCTTCCCGGTGGAGAGGACCGGGTCGGCGACGACGCCGGCCCGCCCCGGGGAGGCGAGCAGGAGCCCGCCGACGAGCGCGAGCACGGCGGCGAAGGCGAGGAGGAGTGTGGGGTGTCTGCCGTGGGACGTGGGAAGGGAAGCTGAGACGTTCAGGCGCATACCTGGACTCCCTGGCGTGGGGGTGGCGAGAGCTGGACTCCGTGCGGATCGCCGCGCCCAGGGCAGGGAGCGGCGAGACGGCGGCCGGGTCAGAGCTCTCGCTGAGCGCGTCATGCCCATGGCAAGTCGGGCGCCGCGCCAAGCCGCCGTTCAGGGAGAGTAGTGGATAGGAAGGTTTCCTACCAGTACTTCGACGCAGGCTGTGGGGTCGGTCAACGGGTCTGCTGTGAGAGCGAGTTGCGCGCGTGCCGCAGCGGCGATCGGCCGGGGCCTGAGGTCCGGCCGGTGGCGCGGCCGTCACCGGCCCCCGAGCGCCAGCTCCACCGTGTGTCCCCCGGCGGGGCGCACTTCCGTACCGGCCGAGCGCGTCCTTCGGTGCGGGTGCCGGCCCCGGTGGTGTGCGCCCGGACCGCCGACGCCGGCCGCGGCGGGCCCTCGGTGCGCAGGTTCGCGTCGAGGACCGTCCCGTCGGAGAAGTACAGGCCCACGCGACCGGCCACGGCGCGGCGGCGAAGGCGTGCGGATCGGGCAGCCCGCGGAGGCGGCAGCGAGGGGGCGTGCCCCGTGCGGCCATGGGCGCCCGAACGCCGTACCTCGTGGTCGCCGGGCGGACAGGGGGCAGGTGGCGTCGCCGGAGTGGGGCCGAGGCCCAGCGGGACTCCGGCTTCCGGCGCCACCGCGCCACGCGGACCTGTGGGAGCTGCGGACGATTTCCTCTTCGATCCGCACACGGATTCCTCTGTGCCAGGGACACAAAAATCTGTCGTGGCTGGAGTAGACATTGAGGTGTGGCGTGGTTATGGTTTCTCTCGTAGCCAGAGAGACCGCAGGGCCCGGCAGAGACGAACTGCCGGGCAGCAGTACCCGCAACAGCAGTACCCGCGAAACGGTGCGGCGGTGGAGTTCCGAAGCCAGGGAAGTCGCAGGACGGTGACGGGACTGACCGCCGGACCGGGTGGCCCGCAGTGATCAGGGGCCGCCACCGGCAGGACCCGCAAGTGCAGTGCACAGCAGCGGAATGGAAGGCGCAGTACCTCGGTGAAGGCGTCGGCTGCGGGCGCGCGCACCGGGTGGAACATCGCAGTGAAATCAGATGGATCACAGAGGGAAGAACGGAGGGGCCGAGCGCCATCGGGATCGCCCGGGCAGAGCCCGGGTACCGCAGGACATCGACAGCGAGGTGGTCTCCGGTCAAGCAACCGCGATCCCCGCGCCCCGGCCGCAGCGGTCGGGCCAGCGGATACAGAGAGCCGGCGCGGAGCCAGCGCCGGCAGATGGTGTAGCAGTTCCTTCGGGGCCCGGGTGCCAATCGGCACCCGGGCCCCTCCAGCGCGTGGACGAAGAGGTGCCCATGACAGCAGACAACTCGTACGACCGACTCGACGACGACGACTACCCCGCCTACACCATGGGCCGGGCCGCCGAGATGATCGGCACCACGCAGGGATTCCTCCGCTCGCTCGGCGAAGCCCGCCTCATCTCCCCGCTGCGCTCGCCGGGCGGACACCGCCGCTACTCGCGCTACCAGCTGCGCATCGCCGCTCGGGCCCGGGAACTCGTCGACCAGGGCACGCCCATCGAGGCGGCCTGCCGGATCATCATCCTTGAGGACCAGCTCGAAGAGGCGCAGCGGATCAACGCCCAGTACCGCCGCACCGCGGAGTCGGCGAGCCCGGCCGCCGCGGACGCGGACGACTGAGAACCCGCCGACCCCGCCCCGCCCATCGCCGTCACCGCCGTCGCCGTTCGGGCATGATTCCCCCATGACGGACGACGAGGGGCAAACCGACCTGCGCCTGCGGCAGGCCATCGTGGAGCTGTTGCAGCGGCGCGGTCCGGAGGCGTCGATCTGCCCCTCCGATGCCGCCAGGGCGGTGTACGAAGGTCAGGACGAGGGCTGGCGAGCGCTCATGGAACCGGCCCGCCGCGCGGCCCGGCTGCTGGTGGCAGACGGCGAGGTGGAGATCACCCAGGGCGGCCGGCGGGTGGAGCCGGACCAGGCCCGCGGCCCCATTCGCATCCGCCGGGCGCGCTGACGACCGCAGCGAAAGGGCGGAGCCGGACGTGCGACCGCCGTGCGTGCCGTGCGACGCCGGGCATTCTGGCCGGCACTGCCCACTCTCCGCCCGTGCCCGCGGGCACCGCCGCTCCCGGCTCGGACGCCCCGTCGTCCCCCACGACCGACGAAAAGTACTCGCTTCCCACGCCCCCGGGGACGAGACTTTCCGCCATGCCTTTGCACGAGAACGAGATCCCGGTCGACGGGACGCTGGTCCGGTCGCTGCTGAAAGCGCAGCGCCCCGAGTGGGCCGACCTGCCGTTGACGCCCGCGGGGGCGGGTACGGACAACACCATGTACCGACTGGGCGACGACCTGCTCGTGCGGCTTCCACGGACCGCCGACGGGCAGTCCGTACGGAAGGAACAGACGTGGCTGCCCCGCCTGGCGCCGTTCCTTCCGTATCCGGTCCCCGAACCCGTCCACGCCGGGACGCCCACCGGGTCCTTTCCGGTGGGCTGGTCGGTCCACCGCTGGATCGAAGGCGCCGAGGCGGGCCCGGACACCGTCGAGGACTGGGCCGTCTTCGGGGCCGACCTGGCGGTGTTCGTCCGGGAGCTGCACCGCGTCGACCTCATGGGGGCGTCCCGCGCCGACGGGCTCAGCTGGTACCGCGGTGGGAACCTGGAGGAGTGCGGCCGGTGGGTCGGTGAGAGTCTCGACGGCTGCCGCAGCGCCGTGGGCGACGAGCTCGACGTCGACGCCCTGGAACACATGTGGCGAGCCGCCCTCGTGCTGCCGCCGTCGTCCGGGCCGCACGTGTGGCTGCACGGCGACCTCAAGCCGACCAACCTCCTGGTCCGCGACGGCAGACTCCGCGCGGTCATCGACTTCGGCGGACTCTCCGTCGGCCTTCCCGACGCCGAACACTCCACCGTCTGGGACCTGCCGCCCCAGGCACGACAGGCGTACTGGGACGCCCTGGACCTCGACGACGCGACGTGGCTGCGCGCCCGCGCCTGGGCCGTGGCGGTCGCCGCGAGCGGCATCCCGTACTACTGGGACACCTTTCCCGCATTCGTCACCGAGTGCCGGAACCGGCTCCGGGCCATCCTCAGCGCCCCCTCCCCGGCCTGACGGCGGACCGGCGCGCCCGCCGGTCCGACCGGGTGCTGCGGCCCGCCCGCCCGGCGGCAGGCCCCGCCGTATCCGCCGACCCGTCGGCGCGGGCGTGCCGTCATACGGTCGCGGGCCTCTCCCCGTCCGGCGCCCCGGGATCCTCCGCGGCCTCCTTCTCCCGCCGGCGGTCCAGGCGGTGGACCACCGGGCCCGAGGTGACGCCGTGCAGGATCACCGACACCAGGACGGTGAAGGTGACCACCGCCCACAGCTCCTCCTGCGGTACGGGGAACTTCGCCGCCCCCAGCGCGTACGCGAGGTAGTACAGCGAGCCGATGCCCCGAATGCCGTAACCCGCCACCACCCAGCGCTCCCGGCCCCGCAGGCTGCCTCCGAGCAGGCCCGCCCAGCCGGTCAGCGGGCGGATCACCAGCAGGACGACCAGTGCGGTGAGGGCGCCCCGCCAGGTCAGGGCGGCGAGACCGCCCAGGGCGACGAAGGCACCGAGCAGGAACAGCACGCCCGCGGTGAACAGGCGCTCGACCTGCTCCACGAAGTCGTGCAGCACGTTGTGGAACCCGTGGGTCCGCTCGGCCGCGCGGATCGTGCAGGCGGTGGTGAACACGGCGAGGAAGCCGTAGCCGCCGGCCAGTTCGGTCACCCCGTACGCCAGGAAGGTGGCGCCGACCGCGACGAAGCCCTCGCGGTGGTCGGACAGACGCAGCACCGACGAGCGGGGCCGGAAGAAGAGCCAGCCGAGCAGCCGGCCGACGAGGATGCCGCCCAGCACGCCGACGACGCACTTGAACACCACGTCCTCGACCACCCAGCCGCCGACCCAGTCCGTCGACCAGCCGCTCCCCGCCGCGGCGGCCAGGGCCACGGCGGCGTACGTCAGGGGGAACGCCAGCCCGTCGTTGAGGCCGGCCTCGCTGGTGAGGGCGAACCGCACCTCGTCCTCGTCGTGTTCGTCCTCGGTGGGCTCTCCCACCCGCACCTCCGAGGCCAGTACCGGGTCGGTCGGCGCGAGGACGGCGGCGAGCAGCAGGGCGGCGGCCGGCGGCCAGTCCAGGAGCCACCACGCGACGAGCGCGGTGGCGATCACCGTCAGCGGCATCGTGAACCCCAGCAGCCGCCAGGTGGAGCCCCAACGGCGCCGTCCCACCGGCCTGTTGAGCGCCAGTCCGGCACCCATCAGTGCGATGATCACGCCGATCTCGGTGACATGCTCGGTGAGCAGCCGGTCCTCCACCGGGTCGATCGCCGGGAGCGGAAGCGGCAGCAGGTATATGCAGAAGCCGCCCACCAGGAAGACCAGGGGCAGCGACACCGGGCGCCCGGCCAGGGCCCGCGGGAGCACCGCCGCGAGCAGCGCTCCCGCGCCGGCGCAGGCGAACAGCCCGTCACTGAGGGTCACTTGTGGTCCTTTCGTCAACGGCCGGTCCCCGAAAGCCGCCGGATTCGGCCACGTGGGGTCCGAGTCCCGTCATGCGCGACTCGGCGAGGCGCGGGGTCTCGTTCGGGTCCGCGACAGCACGTGGCGCGCGTCGCGTACCTGCTGCCTCTTGTGCCCGCCGACCGCGTGTTATTCCCGCGACCGGGCCTCGGCTTGCCGTTCCGGCCAGGTCGGCGCCGTGCGCCGCCGACCGGGCCGGGGTTCGCGTGCGGTCGCTCGGCGGCCGACCGGCGTCCTCGACGTCCATGGGACGCATCGTGGCAGCGCGCGGGTGCTCCTGCTCGCTCATCGGGTCCTGCGGCGGGGCGTGGCGGGCCGCGCCCCGGCCTGCCGTCGGCGCACGCGGTGTCCGACGCAGTCCCTCGGCCCGGTCCGCCGCGCGCTCCTCCCCGCACGCCCTCCCGCTTCGCCCCGGTCGCGCCCGGGGCGATACTGGGCGTGTCAGTCTCCCCGTTGCCGGGCCGGAGGTGGGCCGGTTCGGTGGGGGCACGTACCGGTCGTTGTCTGCGAGGGGAGCCGTTCATGACCACGGCGAAGGACCTGTTCATCATCGCCATGGACCCGGGACCCGGACAGTCCGTGGGGCAGGGCGACCTGTCGCTCGCCCTCGCGGGCGCCGAGCTGGTCGATCTCATCGGTGCGGGGGCCGCCGCGGTCGACGGCGACCGCATCGTTCCGGGCGAACCGTCGGCACCGCACGACCGGCTTCTGGCCGAGGCCGCGGCAGGACTCGTCCGGCAGGCGCCGTACGAGACGGCCGAGGACTGGCTGTGGCGCCGCGGACGTGACCTCTCGGCCGCCTACCAGGACGTTCTGGAGGAGGAGGGCGAGTTGGCGCAGGAGCGCGGCGGCCGGCGTTTCTTCGGCTCGGCCCGCGTGGAACCGGTCGACACGCCCGCGCGCCGACGGGCTCGCGAACGCTGGGAACGGCGGGAGCCCGTGCTGGTGGCGCTCGCCTCCGCGGTGGGCGTCGACGTCGGGGGCACCGACGAGGAGCCAGGCGTCGAGGACGAGGCGGTGTCGACCGTGCTCGCGGTCGTGCACGACGCGGTGACGGAGCTGGAAGCGGTGCGGCAGCGGCGGACCATCGAGAACGCGGCCTTCGCCAACATCTGGCGCGGTCCCTGAGCGAGCGAGCACGTCACCGGCGCCGTGTGCGCCGCGTAGGAGAAGTGCTGTACCCCCACACCCCAGATGCCTCCCGGGTGCACGTCGCCGGGAGGCATCTGTATGGGGGGTGTGCTTGGCGCACTGCCTCGTACAACGCCCGAGGGCACGACCGGTTACGGCCGCCGCCGAAAGAATGCCGACCGGAGGCAGAGGCCGTGGCCGGCACGCGGACGACAGCGGCGGGGCCGGAGCAGTCGCCCCGGCCCCGCTCGTGTCGAGCGCACGCTGTTCGCGCGTCAGTGCTTGAAGGTGTCCTTGGTCTTCTCCTTGGACTCCCGGGCTTCGCCGCGTGCCTCCAGGGCCGCGCCCTTGGCAGCCGTGGTGTCCTTGCCGGCCGCGTGAGCCGTCTTCTTCACGGCCTTCCCGACAACCTGCTCGGCCTTGGCCTTTGCCTTTTCTCCGGCGCTCATGGCGATCCCTTCGTCGTTGGTACAGAAGTGCGCCTGCCCCTTCGCGCGCCGGGAAAACGGGGGGCGGCACGCCCGGCCTGCCCCCGTCGAGCCGGGTGAGGGGGCGGGGGGCGTGTCAGGAAATCGGCCGTTGTGGAGCGCGTACCGGACAAAAGTGACGACGACCGGCTGCCCGCGCTCGCGACCGGGAAGGACACGGGTGCCTGACGTGCCGTCTACGTGGTCCCGGGAGGACGTATGGGCAAACAGGTGAAGTGCCGTTCGACCAGGACCGCCACCGGCAAACCGTGTCAGAACCCGGCGATGATCGGATACTCGCGCTGTCAGCTGCACAGGGGCGAGTGGACCCCCGTGCAGCCGCGGAAGAAAAAGAAGCGCTGAGGCGCGCGGGCCGGGCCCGGGAGACATCGCCCCGGTTCCCCGGCTCCGCGCCCTTTCCCCGGACGACCTCCGCGAACACGGGCGCAAGGGGCCCGATTCCTGCCGCGACGCCCTGGTCCTCACCGCGGTTACGCATGAGTTCTGCGTGACCGGACGGTGACAACTGTGACTGTTCGCCGTCCTCGCACCGTGACAGATTCGGTCCGTCAGCACGACCGGAGAGCGCGGTGAGGGCGAAGGAGAGCGCGTGAACAAGGGGTATGCCGTGTTCTGCGACGCGGACCGGCACTTCTACGACGCGCCGCACCGGATGAGCGCCGACGCCCACGGCGGCCGGAACGCCCTGTACGCCGCTGCCACCCGCCCGGTGCCCGACGGCTGGCAGCGCCACCGGTCCGGGGACTGGCTCGCGCTGCGGCCGGTGGCGAGCCCGCTGCCCGCCCAGGGCTGGAAGATCCACGTGTCGGCCACCCTGGACAACGCGGAGTCGGTCCTGGAGCGGGTCGTGGAGTACTGCGTACCGCGCGGCGTCGCCTTCAAGTTCGTGCCGAGCCGCTACCTGCTGCACACCCGCAACGCCAAGTACGCGGACCGCAGCGCCAGCGGCAAGTTCGTCACCGTCTACCCGGCCGACGACGAGCAGTGCCGGACCGTGGCCACGGACCTCGACGCGCTCCTCACCGGGGAGCCGGGCCCGTACATCCTGAGCGACCTGCGCTGGGGCCGGGGCCCGGTCCACCTGCGGTACGGCAGTTTCACCCGGCGGCACTGCTACGACGAGCGGGGCGAACTGTGCCCGGCGCTGGAGAACGCGGAGGGCGTGCTCGTACCCGACGTGCGCGGACCGGTCTTCCGTACGCCGGAGTGGGTCGAGCCCCCCGAGTGGCTCGCACCGCACCTCGACGCGCGCGCCGCGGCGAACGTCGCGGACCTGCCGTACGTCATCGAGAAGGCGCTGCACTTCTCCAACGGCGGCGGCGTGTACGCGGGAACGGACCGCAGGACCGGGGCCAAGGTCGTCCTCAAGGAAGCCAGGCCGTACGCGGGACTCGCGGCCGACGGCGCGGACGCGGTCGCCCGGCTCCGGCGCGAACAGGTCGCCCTGGAAAGGCTGTCGGGGCTCGGATGCACGCCCGAGGTGCTGGACTCCTTCGTCCTGGGCGAACACCACTTCCTGGTGATGGAGTTCGTCGAGGGAAAGCCGCTCAACTCCTTCTTCGCCCGTCGCCACCCGCTGATCGAGGCCGACCCGGGGCCCGAGCGGCTCGCCGAGTACACCGAGTGGGCGCTGCGCATCCACGCGCTGGTCACCGACGCGGTGGCCGCCGTCCACGCCCGCGGCGTGGTCTTCAACGACCTGCACCTGTTCAACATCATGGTGTCCGAGGACGAGTCGTCGGTGGTGCTGCTGGACTTCGAGGCCGCCGCGCCCGCCGCCGAGAACCGGCGGCAGACCGTCGCCAACCCGGCGTTCGTGGCACCGGCGGACCGGCGCGGCTTCGACGTCGACCGCTATGCGCTGGCGTGTCTGCGGCTCGCCCTGTTCATACCCCTGACCAGCCTGTTCGGGCTGGACCGCGGGAAGTCCGCACACCTGGCGCAGATCGCGGCCCGGCAGTTCCCGGTGGCGGAGTCCTTCCTGCGGGAGGCGGTCGAGGAGATACTCCGCGACCCGCAGGCCGCGCCGTCCGCGAGCGGGAACGGGCCGGATCCTTTGAGGGCCACCGCCCCGACGAAGGCCACCGCCCGCACGACAGCCACCGCCCCGACGACCGCAACTGCTCCGGCGAAGGCCACCGCCCCGACGACCGCAACCGCTCCGGCGGTGTCAGCCGCAGAACCGTATCTTCCCGTCGAGCCCGGCGACTGGCCGGCCAGTCGCGACTCCCTGGCGGGAGCGATCACGGCATCCGCCACTCCCGGCCGTACCGACCGTCTCTTCCCCGGCGACATCGCCCAGTTCGCCACCGCCGGGGGCGGCCAGAGCTTCGGGTACGGCGCGGCCGGAGTGCTCTACGCCCTGGCCGAGAGCGGGGCCGGGCGCTTCGCCGCGGGGGAGGAGTGGCTGCTCGCCCGCACCAAGGAACCGGACTCCGGCACCCCGCTGGGCTTCTACGACGGACTCGCGGGCATCGCCTGGACCCTGGAACGGCTCGGACACCGCGCCCGCGCCCTCGAACTGGCCGAACTCGCCCTCGCCCAGCCGTGGGAAGCGCTCTCCCCCGACCTGCACAGCGGGCTCGCCGGACTCGGACTCGCCCTCGAAGGACTCGCGCACGCGACCGGCGAACACACCCTGCACGACGCCGCGTCGCGCTGCGCCGACCTGCTGGTACGCCCCAACGGCGGTGCCCCGGACGGCAGGTCGCCCCGCGCCGGGCTGCTGTACGGCGCGTCCGGCAGCGCCCTGCTGTTCCTGCGGCTGTACGAGCGCACCGGCGACACCGCCCTGCTCGACCACGCGACCGACGCACTGCGCCGCGACCTCGACCGTTGCGTGCGCAGCGCGAGCGGCACCCTCCAGGTCGACGAGGGCTGGCGCACGATGCCCTATCTCGGCGCGGGCAGCGTCGGCATCGGCGCGGTACTCGACGACCACCACGTCCACCGGCCCGACCACGACGGCCCCGAGGGCGACTTCGCCCGCGCCCGCCGCGACATCGTGAGCGCCGCGCAGGCCACCTTCTACGCGCAGCCCGGCCTGTTCCGGGGCGCGGCGGGCATGGTGCTCCACCTCAGCCGCACCACCACCGGCGGACCCGGCACCGGGCCCGCCGACGTACGGCGCCAGATCGACACGCTCGCCTGGCACGCCGTACCCCACCAGGGGCGGCTCGCCTTCCCGGGCGAGCAGATGATGCGCCTGTCCATGGACCTCGCGACCGGCTCCGCCGGTTGCCTGCTGGCACTCGCCGCCGCCTCCGGTCTGCCGACCGTCGAGGACCGGACCGCGCAGCTGCCCTTCCTGCCGCCCCTGCGGCGGCCCCAGAACCGGCCCGATACCTGGGCCGTAGTGAAAGAAACCGTCCCCAGTGAAAGGAAAAGTCATGAGCATTCTTGACCTCCAGTCGATGGAGACCCCGAAGGAAGAAGCGATCGGCGACGTCGAGTCGGGCAGCCGCGCGAGCCTCCTGCTCTGCGGTGACAGCAGCCTGAGCATCACCACCTGTAACTGACGTCGTCAGTCACAGGTGCGGGCCCCGGGCGAATTCCTCGCCCGGGGCCCGCACTGCGACATCACGCGCCCGGGGCGCGACCGCGCCGGCGCACGCCACTGCGCGGGGACACGAGGCGCGGGCACGAGGGAGGAACGCCGCCCATGAGGAACCAGGACCGCACAGGCAAGCACCTGTCCTCCCCCGCGGACACGGTCCTGCTGGCCGTCGCCCGCCGCAACAAGGGCCGCGCCGCCGGGGTGTTCACGGCCTCCGCCCTGTCCGCCTGCGCGGCCGTCGCCCTGCCCGCCGTCGTCGGGCGCACCCTCGACCTGCTGCTCGCCAAGGACCCCGAGGCCCGGGGCTGGCTCGTGCTGTGCGCGGCACTGGTCGCCGCCGAAATGCTGCTGGAGGCCCTCGAAGCCCTGTTCACGGGGACCGCGCAGGCCCGCTCCACCGCCTGGCTGCGCACCCGGGCGGTGTCCCGGCTGCTGGGCTGTGCGCCGCGGGACGCCGCCCACCTGACGCCGGGAGACACCGCGACCCGGCTGTCCGCGAACGCGACCGAGGCGGGAGCCGCCCCGGGAGCCGCCGCCGCCCTGCTCGCGGCGCTGATCGCTCCGGTCGGCGCACTCGTCGCGCTGGCCCTGGTGGACCTGTGGTGCGCGCTGGCGTTCGCGGCCGGGCTGCCGCTGCTGCTCCTGGTGCTGCGCGCCTTCGCCGTCGGCTCGTCCGACAGCGTCGCCCGCTACCAGCAGGTCCAGTCCACGCTCGCCTCGCTGCTGACCGAGGCGCTCGCCGGGGCGCGCAGCATCGCGGCGGCCGGGACCGTGGAGCGCGACCGCGCCCGGATCCTGGCCCCGCTGCCCGAACTCGGCGTCCAGGGACGCCGCATGTGGTCCGTGCACGGTCGCGCCGTGGCCCGCAGCGGGGTGCTGCTCCCGCTGCTGACGACCGTCGTGGTGCTGGTCGGCGGCCTCGGCGTGGTGTCGGGCCGCGTGAGCGTCGGCGAACTCCTCGCCGCCTCCCGGTACGCGGCCCTCGCCGCCGGCATCGGAGCGGTCGCCGGACTCCTCGGCACCCTGGTCCGCAGCCGCACCGCCGCCCGCCGGATGTCGGGGATCCTCACCCTGCCCGCCCTCGCCCACGGCGGGCGCGCACTGCCACCGGGCGGCCCCGGCACGCTCCGACTGGAGGGCGTCGACGTCGTACAGGACGGGAAGTTCCTGCTCAAGGACGTGTCACTGACCCTCCCGGGCGGGACGACCACGGCCGTCGTCGGCCGCAGCGGGGCGGGCAAGTCGACCCTGGCGGCGGTCGCCGGGAGGCTGTGCGACCCGGACGCGGGAAGCGTCCTGCTGGACGGCGTTCCGCTGCGGGAGCTGGGCGTCCGGCAGCTCCGCGACGAGGTGACCTACGCGTTCGAACGGCCGTCGCTCTTCGGCGACACCCTCGCCGCAGCGCTCGCCTCGGGGGCCCGCACGGCGTCGCCCGCCGAGGTGCGCGCGGCGGCCCGCGCGGCCGGCGCGGACGACTTCGTACGGCTGCTGCCGCGGGGGTACGAGACCGCCCCGGGTGACGCTCCGCTCTCCGGAGGTGAGTTCCAACGGCTCGGTCTGGCACGGGCGTTCGCGCACGCGGGACGCCTGCTGATACTCGACGACGCGACCTCCAGCCTGGACACGGCCACCGAACGCCGGGTCGAGGAGGCACTCGCCCGCGACGTCGGCCCCGGCACCCGGCTGTGCGTCGCGCACCGGCTCTCGTCGGCGGCGCGCGCGGACCAGGTCGTCTGGCTGGACGGCGGCCGGGTCCGCGCGGTGGGTCCGCACCGGGAACTGTGGCGGCAGGACGCCTACCGGGAGGTCTTCGCGGTGGACGACGGCCCCGGTCCGCAGACGTCCGCCGCGGCGCAGGGGGAGCGGCGATGAGGGCACGGCGTGCGGCCCGGGGGCATCCCGCCCGGAACGGCGACGCGACGGGGAGCGCCCACCACAGCGCCGGTGCGAGGGGCCGCGCCGGGAAGGCGGGAGCGCGGGACGGCGCGGGGCGGCGCGGCGCCGGTCGTGCCGAGCTGCGGCGGGACGGGCGCAGGTTCCTCGCCCGGCGCAAGGGAGTGCTGGCACGGCTCGCCGCGTGGTCCCTGGTGGAGTCGGCGCAGACCTTCCTCGGCGGCTACTGCCTGGCGCAGGCCCTCGACCGGGGTTTCCTCGCGGGGCGGCCCGGGGCCGGCACGGCCTGGCTGGCGGTCGCCGCGCTCGCGATCCTGGCGGGCGGGCCGGTGCCCCGCGGCGTGTTCGCACAACTCGCCCACTTGGTCGAGCCGTTCAGGGACGCACTGGTGCGTCGAGCCGTGGACCAGGCGCTGCGAAGCGCGGTCACGGGCCGGTACGGCACGGGGACAGCAGACCCGCGCACTGCGGCAGGCCCCCCTTCCGGCACAGCGCCCACCGACAAGGCCGCCCCCACCGACGAGGCCGCCGACGCCACGGCCGCCCCCGCCGAGAATGCCGCCCCCACCGGCACCGCGCGCACCGACAAGGCCGCCCCCACCGGTGAAGCCGCCACCGGCCACGCCCCTGCCCCCTCCTTCGAGGACACCGCCGACGCGGCAGGCAAGGCCGCCGCACCCGGCCCGGCGGGTAAGGCCGCCGCACCCGGCGTGTCGGGCACGGTCGCCGCACCCGGCCCCGCGGCTCCGGCGGGTACGTCCGGGGTCGCCGTCTCGCGCCTCTCGCAGCAGAGCGAGATCGCCCGGGACAGTTTCGCCGGACTGGTCCTCACGGCACGTTCGTTCGTGTTCACCGCGGTGGGCGCGCTCGCCGGGATGTTCGCACTGGCACCGGAGTTGCTGCTGGTCACCGCTCCACCGCTGGTGCTGGGGCTCGGCCTGTTCCTGGCCACCCTGCGGCCGATGGCCGGGGCCCAGCGGGCGGCCCTGGACGCGGAGGAGGACTTCACCGACCGGGTCCGCGCCACGGCGGCCGGGCTGCGTGACGCCGTCGCCTGCGGAGTGCAGCCGGAACTGGGCGACCGCGTCGTACGGTCGGCACAGGAGGCCGAGCGTGCGGCACGTGTACTGGCGCGCTGGGCGGGGGTGCGCGTTCTCGCTCTCGGCGTCGCGGGGCAACTCCCTCCCGTACTACTGCTGTTGGCCGTTCCGTGGCTCCTGGACCGAGGGCTCACCGCAGGCGTGCTGACGGGCGCGCTCACCTACCTCGTGCAGTCGCTGCTGCCCGCCCTGCACACCCTCATGACGGCACTGGGCGCGGCGGGAACCCGGCTGCTGGTCGTACTGGACCGATTCGCGCGCCCTCCCGAGGACGGCGAGGTGCCGAAGGACCCCGCCCGGGACCCGCACGCACCGCCGGCGCTCCCGGAAGAACCGCACGGCCCCCCGGACCAGCCGCCCACTCCTGTGTTCACGCCAGGACTTCCCGGCCTGGGCTCCCTTCGCCCCCCGGCCGCCGAGCTGCGTGCCGTCACCCTCGCGTACGGGCCCGGTGCGCGGCCCGTGCTGGACGGGCTCGGTCTGACCGTCGGGCCCGACGAGCACCTCGCGGTGGTGGGGCCCAGCGGCGTCGGCAAGTCCACTCTCGCCAACGTCCTCGCGGGGCTGCTCGTACCCGACCGGGGGTCGGTCCTCCTCGGCGGCCGTCCGCTCCGGGGCCGTACCCCCGCCGAACTCGCCGGGTGGCGCGCCCTCGTTCCCCAGCAGGCGTACGTCTTCACCGCGTCGCTGCGCGACAACCTTACCCATCTGCGCCCCGACACCACGGACGCCGAGCTCATGGAGGTGGTGGAGGCGCTGCGCCTCGGGCCGTTGATCGCGCGGCTCGGCGGCCTCGACGCCACTCTCGTACCGGCGCAACTCTCGGAAGGAGAGGCCCAGTTGTTGACGCTCGCGCGCGCCCACCTGTCACCGGCGCCGCTGCTGGTACTGGACGAGGCGACCTGCCACCTGGACCAGGAGTGGGAAGGGCGCGTCGAACGGGCTCTGGCGGCCAGGCCGGGGGCGCTGGTCGTGGTGGCGCACAGGATGTCCTCCGCCCTGCGCGCCGACCGGGTCCTCGTGCTGGACGGAACCCGGGTGGACTGCGGGACCCACCCGGAGCTGCTGGAACGTTCCGTCCTCTACCGGGACCTGACCGGGCACTGGCAGGAGGAAGGGACGCGGAACGGCGGCAGGCCGCGCACCGGTGGCATCCGGTCACACCCAACCCGCGCCGTGCGCGATGCGTATGGCGTCCACGCGGTTGCGGGCGCCCGTCTTGCGGATGGCGGCCGCGAGGTAGTTGCGGACGGTCCCCGGCGACAGGTGCAGGGCGAGAGCGATCTCGCCGACCCCGGCCCCGGCCCCGGCGAGGGACAGCACGTTCAGCTCCCGCGGCGTCAGCGGGATGTCCGTGGCGTGCAGGAGGTCGGCGGCCAGGGATCCGTCGACGTACCGCTCTCCGCGGGCGACGCTGCGGACCCCCTCCAGTAACCGTTGCGGCGAACCCTCCTTGTCGACGTAGCCGAGGGCTCCGGCCTCCAGGGCGCGGCGCAGTACCCCGGGTCGGCGGGCGGCGGCCAGGACCAGCAGTCCGGCGCCCTTGGGCATCGCAGGACCGACGGCCCGGTCCGCACGCGCACGCCCGGACAGTTCCGATCCCCGCCGCCCTCCCGTATCCCGCCCCGTTCTGGCGCCCCTGCCTCTTCGTGAGGTCGGCACGCACGGAGCGGCGAACCGGGGTGGCAGCTTCTCCGCGTCCGTCACCCAGACCTCCGCCCAGCCCGGGTCCTGCGAGCAGGGGTCCGTGACTCCGCACGAGACGTCGAGATCCTCCTCCTCGCGCAGCAGGGACGCCAGGGCCGAGCTGAACAACCCTGCCGCATGGTCGACTTGGACGCGTATCACGCTGCGCTCCTTCATCTGGCAGCCGGATGGATCCGGCGGGACACTGCCACACCAGTTCCCACGCCGGGCAGTACCCAACGTCCCTGTGCGTATCCCGTGAAGCACAGGGGGCACATGGTCCGTCGCTGTGCGCCACCGTGCGCCCCGGACAAGTGTGCGGTTCCGTGTGGTGCTTGACTCCGCACCCGCGTAGCTCGTCCCCCCGTTTCCACCGATGTCCGGACCCGCTGTCGCGCGAGGGCCGTCGCCGGGCCCGCCGCATGCGTCCGCGCGCCCGGTGAAGTGCTGCCGCTTTTCCTGTCGAACACCTTGACAACCGCAATGGTCTGGACCAGCTTGTACCTCCAACGGTGGCCACCGCATCCCCTCACCTCCCCCACACCTCTCTCCCCGGAGGAAGCAAGTGGACCGCCAACGCCTGCCCGCACGACGCCGTTCGGCCTTCGCCGCCGGCCTGACCGCAGCCGCCCTGGCCGCCGTCGGCCTGGCCACCGCGCCCGCCGCCCAGGCAGCCGACCTCAACGTCGCCAAGAACGCCGGATTCGAGTCCGGCCTCGCCAACTGGACCTGTACAGCGGGGACCACCGTCACCACTCCGGTGCACGGCGGCACCGCCGCCCTCAAGGCCACCCCGGCCGGCCAGGACCACGCACGCTGCTCCCAGGCCGTCGCCGTCAAGCCCGGCGCGACCTACACGCTGTCCGCCTGGACCCAGGGCGGCTACGCCTACCTCGGGGCGAGCGGCACCGGCACCACCGACGTGTCGACCTGGTCGCCGGGTTCGACCGGCTGGAAGCAGCTGACCACCACCTTCAAGGCCGGCCCGAACACCAAGTCCGTCACCGTCTACACCCACGGCTGGTACGGGCAGGCGGCCTACTACGTCGACGACGTCTCCGTCTTCGGCCCCGACGGAGGCGGCGGCACCGACCCGGAGCCCGGCATCCCGGCCGCCCCCACCGGGCTGACCGTCGGCTCGCCCACCCCCACCTCCCTCACCCTGTCCTGGTCCGCCGCCGCGGGCGCCACCTCCTACCACGTCTACCGAGGCTCCACCAAGGTCCAGACGGCGAACGGCACTTCGGCGACGGTCACCGGACTGACCGCCGACACCGCGTACGACTTCCAGGTCACCGCGGTGAACGCGGCGGGCGAGTCCGCCAAGTCGGCCGTGGTCAGCGGCCGAACCACCAAGGGCGGCACCCAACCGAACCCCCGCGTGCCGCGGCACGCCCTCACCGGGTACTGGCAGAACTTCGACAACGGCGCGGCCGTGCAGAAACTGCGCGACGTGCAGGCCCAGTACGACATCATCGCCGTCTCCTTCGCGGACTCCACGGCCACCCCCGGGCAGATCGTCTTCAACCTCGACCCGGCGGTCGGCTACGCCAGTGTCGCCGACTTCAAGGCGGACATCGCCGCGAAGAAGGCGGCCGGCAAGTCGGTGATCATCTCGGTGGGCGGCGAGAAGGGCAACGTCATCATCAACAGTGACGCCTCCGCGACCGCCTTCGCCAACAGCACCCACCAGTTGATGCAGGAGTACGGCTTCAACGGCGTCGACATCGACCTCGAACACGGCATCAACTCGACCTACCTGACGAAGGCGCTGCGCCAGCTCTCCGCCAAGGCGGGCCCGGACATGGTCCTCACCATGGCCCCGCAGACCATCGACATGCAGTCGACCGGCACCGAGTACTTCAAGACGGCCCTCGCCGTGAAGGACATCCTGACCGTCGTCAACATGCAGTACTACAACAGCGGATCAATGCTGGGCTGCGACGGGAAGGTGTACAGCCAGGGTTCGGTGGACTTCCTCACCGCCCTCGCCTGCATACAGCTCGAAGGCGGCCTCGACGCCTCCCAGGTCGGCCTCGGAGTCCCGGCCTCGACCCGCGGCGCGGGCAGCGGCTACGTCTCCCCGGCGATCGTCAACAACGCCCTGGACTGCCTCACCCGGGGTACGGGCTGCGGCGCCTTCAAGCCGACGAAGACGTACCCGGCACTGCGCGGCGCGATGACCTGGTCGACCAACTGGGACGCCACCGCGGGCAACGTCTGGTCGAACGCGGTCGGCCCGCACGTGCACGGCCTGCCGTAGGCACCCGGACGACGAGCTGCCGCGTGTGCTCCACGGGGACTTCCCGCGGAGCACACGCGGCCGTCGGCCCGCCGCACGCCCCGCAGCGGCCCCGTAGCGGCCCCGGGGAACCGGCCGCGCCCTGACGAGGCCGCCGCCCGCGTCGTCACCGGACCTGAGACGGACGGGGTGAGCCGGCGCGACTGCGCCGCACCGGCTCCCGTTCGGCCGAAGGGTGGCTTGTTGCCCGGCACTTCGGCGTGCCTCGCCGACTCCCGCACGCGGCGGGCGCTCCCTTGGAGCGTGAACGAAACAGTGAACGCCGCCGTCACCTCGAACTCCGCGAGCCTCAGCCGCCGCACCTTCACCGCCGCGACCGGTGCCGCCGTGCTCGCCGCCGGGACGGCGTCGGCGGGGCCGGCGAACGCCACGGCCCCGGCAACACCGCACGCGGCACCGCCCCTCGCACCCGCGGTCCCCGACTGGGAGCGCTGCCTGGCGGTGGCCCGGCAGGTGCTGGTGCTCGCCGCGGACGGCACCGACCTCAAGCGCAGGTACCTGGAGATCCTGATCGACAACGGACTGCCGCGGAGCCGGACCCGCCCCAAGGACGTCCTGGTCGTCGGGGCGGGCCCGGCCGGCCTCGCGGCGGCGATGCTGCTGAGGCGGGCCGGACACCGGGTGACGGTACTGGAGGCCAACGGCAACCGGGTCGGCGGCAGGATCAAGACCTTCCGCACCCTGCCCGGCGAGGAACCCCCTTTCGCCGATCCGGCGCAGTACGCGGAAGCCGGCGCGATGCGCATCCCCGAGGCGCACCCGCTCGTCCTGGCCCTCATCGACGAACTGGGCATCGAGCGGCGGCCGTTCCACTACCTCGACACCGTGGACGGCACCGGGAATCCGCAGGCCGCGCCGCCCGCGGTGGTGCACCGCTCACCCGACGGCAGCCAGTGGCGGCGCGGTCCCGAGCGCACCGACTTCGCCATGCCCGAGCCCGCCCACCGCACCTGGATCAAGGTGAACGGCCTGCGGGTGCGGCGCGCCGACTACCTGCGCGCGCCCGCCAGGGTGAACGCGACCTTCGGGGTGCCGCAGAAGTACCTCCACGTCACCGCGGGGAAGATCCTCGGCGACCTCCTCGACCCGGTCCGCGACGAGTTCAGCGTCCGGGGCCCGGACGGCACCCGCACCAACAAGCCACAGCGCGAACTGGTCGAGGGCTGGGCGAGGGTGGTGCAGCGGTTCGGGAACTGGTCCATGTACCAGTTCCTGACCCAGCACGCCGGACTCGACGACCGCACCGTCGACCTGATCGGCACCCTGGAGAACCTCACCTCGCGGCTGCCGCTGTCGTTCCTGCACAGCTTCATCGGCTCCTCCCTGATCCGGCCCGGCATGACGTTCTGGGAACTGCCCGGCGGCACGGCCGAACTGCCCGACGCCATGCTGAGGGAACTCGGCGGCGACGTGGTCCGGATGAACCGCCGGGTCACCCGCATCGCGTACGGGAACGGGGAGGACCGGAACTCCGGCGCGCACCCGCACACCGGGCCGCGCGGGTCGAAGGTGTGGGTGGACACCGTCTCCGAGGGCCGCGGTCCGGGCGGCAAGGTCGAGCGGGAGCAGTTCACCGCGGACGCCGCCATCATCACCGTGCCCTTCTCCGGCCTCCGCCAGGTCCAGTTCACCCCGCAGCTGTCGTACCCCAAGCGCCGTGCCGTCATGGAGATGCACTACGACGCCGCCACCAAGGTGCTGCTCGAATTCAGCCGCCGCTGGTGGGAGTTCACCGAGGACGACTGGAAGCGGGAGCTGGAGGCCGTCCGCCCCGGCACGTACGACGCCTACCTCAAGCACCGGCTGCCCGACGACGGCAGGATGCTCGGCGCCCATCCCTCCGTCCCGGCCGGCCGGATCCCGCAGGCCATGCGGGTCCAGTACGCCGCACACGGCTGGGAGACCCGCGAGGTCAGCGAGGCCACCGGAGCCACCGGCGGCGGTTCCGTCAGCGACAACTCCAACCGGTTCATGTTCCACCCCTCGCACCGGGTCGAGGGAAGCGAGGGCGGCGTGGTCCTCGCCTCCTACAGCTGGGCGGACGACGCCCTGCGCTGGGACTCCTACGACGACAACGAGCGCTACCCAATGGCGCTGCGCGGCCTCCAGGAGGTGTACGGACGGCGCATCGAGGTCTTCTTCACGGGCAGCGGCCGCACCCAGAGCTGGATGCGGGACCCCTACGCGTACGGCGAAGCGGCGGTCCTGACCCCGGGCCAGCACCTGGAGCTCATGCCGGACGTCCCCGCCGCCGAGGGCCCGCTGCACTTCGCGGGCTGCCACACCTCCGTCAAACCCGCCTGGATCGAGGGCGCCCTGGAATCCGCCGTCCGTACGGCACTCGAAGTCCACCTCCAGCGCTGAGAACCCGCCGCCCGCGCGGCCGGGAGAAGGAGGAGCCGCTCTTGCTGCGGAGTCTGCACTACAGGTTCGACAACGTCATGGCACGCGGCACCCCCGCCCTGATCGGTCTCCTGGCCGCCGCGTGCTTCCTGTTCACCCTGCTCAACGGAGTACTCCTGCTGCTGCTGGCCCCGGAGGCCCTCCACCACCGGAGCGTCGGCTCCTCCCTCTGGGCGGGCTTCCTGCGCGTACTGAGCCCGACACACCTGACGCGGGACCGGGGGCCGGCGCCGTTCCTGGCATCGGCCGTGGTCATGGCCTTCGGCGGCATCCTGCTGATGAGCACCCTCATCCCGGTGATCAGCGCGGGACTCCAGAACCAGTTGGCGCGGTTGCGGCAGGGCAGGTCACCGGTGGTCGAGACGGGGCACGTCGTCCTGCTCGGCTGGTCGTCACAGGTGCACGTGATCGTCGCGGAGCTGGTGGAGGCCAACCGGAGCAGGCGGCGCGCCTGCGTGGTCGTCCTGGCCGAGAAGGACCGTACCGAGATGGAGACCGAGATCCGCGAACGGGTCGGCGACCTGGCGAGCACCAGGGTCGTCTGCCGGACCGGGGACCCCGCGGACGTCCTCGACCTCGCGCTGGTCCGCCCCGAGCGGGCCCGGTCGGTGATCATCGTGGCGCCCGAGGAGGACAGGCCCGACTTCGCCGTCATCAAGTCCCTGCTCGCCGTCTCCCGCACCCGGCGGGAGGACGGAGCCGGACCGGACATCGTGGCCGGGATCAAGGACAAGGAGAACCTGCCCGCGGCACGGCTGGCGGGCGGCGCGAACTGCCGCCTCGTCAGCGTCCAGGGATTCATCGCCCGGCTGCTGGTGCAGACGAGCCTGCACGCCGGACTCTCCTCCGTCTACACCGAACTCCTCGAATTCGCGGGCGACGAGATCTACATCCGGCCCCAGCCCGAACTGGTGGGCCGGACCTTCGCGGACGCCCAGCTCGCCTACCGGACCTCCAGCGCCATCGGACTGCTGGAGGGCGACGGCCGCATCGTGCTCAACCCGCCCGGCGGCACCCGGATCGGGGCCGCCCACCAGATCGTCGTCATCAGCGAGGACGACAGCACCGTCGAGACCGCGGAGGCCCCCGCCCGGCCCGTCCCCGCGCCCCTGCGGACGCCGGCCGGGACGGAGCGCACGGGGCGGGCGGTGCTGATCCTGGGCAGCAACCAGCGACTCCCCGACGTCGTCGGACAGCTCCGCGCCCACCTGCCCGACGGCTCCCGCATCGACGTGGTCGCCGACCGGGGCCCCTCGGACCGGAGCCGGGGCCTGTCCTCCGCGCACGAGGACGGCGGCCTCTCGCACCCGGCCGAAGCCCTGGGCCTCGGGCACAGCGACGCAGCGGACGACCCGGACGACACGGACGACCCGGACGACCCCACGACGGTGAGCTTCCGCCGGGCGGACGTCACCCGCAGGGACGTCCTCGAAGCCCTCGCGCTGGAGAACTACGACCACGTGCTGGTCATCAGCCCCGACGACTGCGACCCGCTCCGCGCCGACGCCCGCACCCTGACCGTCCTCCTGAACCTGCGGGACCTCTCCGAACTGCACACCCACACCTACTCGGTGGTCACGGAGATGGCCTACGACCGCCACCGCGCCCTCGCCCAGGCCGCCAGGCCCGACGACTTCGTGGTGAGCGGCAACCTGCTGAGTCTGCGGCTCGCCCAGGTCTCCGAGAACCCCCGGGTCGACGTGATCTTCGAGGAGCTGTTCTCGCCGGAGGGCTGCCGGATCGCCCTGCAGCCGGCCGGAGACTACGTCCCACTGGGGGAGGAGAGCGACTTCTACGCCGTCGTCGACGCGGCCCGGCGACGGGGCGAAACCGCCATCGGGCACCGCATCCACGCACGGGCCCACCTGGCGCCCCGGTACGGGAACATCCTCAATCCGGACAAGACGCAGCGCGTCAGCTACGAGGACCCGGACCGGATCATCGTGCTGACCGGCTGACCGGCTGACCGGCTGACCGGCTGACCGGCTGACCGGCTGACCGGCTGACCGGCTGACCGGCTGACCGGCTGACCCGCTGACCGACTGACCGGCCCGGCCGCGGACCTGCCCCTCCGTGGGCGGTTTCCGGAACGTGTGGGCCGTGCACCGCCCCCCGGGTCAGGACCGCCGGGCTTCGGCGCCCGGCGGGAGGAGGTACCACGCCGTCGTGGCCCACAGGACGCCGGCGCAGCCCAGACCCGCCGCGGTCTGGACCGTGGACTGCGGGGCCCCGGCGAGGGCCACGGCACAGCACACCGCACCGACGCAGAGGAGCAGGGCGCCGGTCCAGCGGTACTCCGGGCGGCCGAAGGGCCGCGCCAGCGGGAAGAAGTGCACGCCCACCACGACGGCGATGAGGGCGGGTATCCAGCTGGACGCGCCGGTGAGGTTTCCCACCACGACCACGACGGCGATCCCCGCTCCCTGGCCGACGTTGCTCCACATGAACGTGCGTGCGCCGCGTTCGTACGCCTCGCGCCCACCGGTGCCGTCGAGGCGGCGGGCAGCCAGGACGAGCAGGGACACGGCGGCCACGGCACCCGCGAGCAGGGCGGCGGTGCGGACGCCGCCGTCCAGGACCAGGGCGCCGACGAGCCACCAGAGGGTGCCGAAGAACGTCAGGATCATGCCGGAACTGCGGGTGCCGGAACGGGAATTCGAACGGAGAGGGGAGTCCATGACGGCAATTCAAGCCCATCGGACACCGTCGGGCGGGGCCGTACCCGGACCCGCTGCGCCGCGACAGCACCGAACCTCCGGGACAACAGCTCCGCCCACTGCCCGGAGCGCAGCCGCAGGAGGGGTCCGCGGCGGAGGGGGCGCCTGTGGGAAAGGGGGGCGTGAGGTTCGGCCCGGTGGGGACGGACACGCCCGCGTGGCCGGAAACCCGCCGCTGACAGTCGCAGTTCGCACCCGTCGGCACTTCTACAGTGCTGTAGATTTTCAACCCTGTGACACCTGCTGCCGGGGTGTGCGCGTCCCGGCACCGACGAAGGGAAACGACATGGGCGTGAGCCTCGCCAAGGGCGGCAACGTATCGCTGAGCAAGGAGGCCCCCGGCCTGACCGCCGTTGTGGTGGGCCTGGGCTGGGACGTACGGACCACCACGGGCACCGACTACGACCTGGACGCCAGCGCCCTGCTCGTCGACGAGGCGGGGAAGGTGCTGTCCAACGAGCACTTCGTGTTCTTCAACAACCTGAAGAGCCCGGACGGTTCGGTCGAGCACACGGGTGACAACCTCACCGGTGAGGGCGAGGGCGACGACGAGTCGATCAAGGTGGACCTGGCCTCGGTACCCGCCCAGGTGTCGCGGATCGTCTTCCCGGTCTCGATCCACGACGCCGAGTCCCGCGGCCACAGCTTCGGCCAGGTCCGGGGCGCGTTCATCCGCGTCGTCAACCAGGCCGGCGGCGCGGAGATCGCCCGGTACGACCTGAGCGAGGACGCCGCCACCGAGACCGCCATGGTCTTCGGCGAGCTGTACCGCAACGGCGCGGAGTGGAAGTTCCGCGCGGTCGGACAGGGCTACGCGAGCGGACTGGCCGGCATCGCCTCGGACTTCGGCGTCGAGGTCTGATCCGGCTGCGTCACCGGGTGCGGGCATGGAGCCCGCACCCGGGCCGTGCGGTCGGACAGGCGGTCGGCGGTCTCCGCCCCGCTGCCGACCGGACGTCCGTCCGTACCACTCGTGCCACCCGTACCGCCCGCACGCCACAAAGAAGGAGACACCGCGTGTCCGTGAACCTGACCAAAGGTCAGCAGATCAGTCTCAGCAAGTCCGACGGCGGCGCACTCACCGTCGTGCGCATGGGACTGGGCTGGAAGGCCGCTCCCCGCAAGGGCTTCCTCGCCAAGCTGACCGCCCGCGAGATCGACCTGGACGCCTCGGCGGTCCTGTTCGCCGACAAGCAGGCCGTGGACGTGGTCTTCTTCCAGCACCTCGTCAGCGACGACGGCTCCGTCACCCACACCGGGGACAACCGTGTGGGCGGCGCGGGACAGGGCGGCGACGACGAGTCCATCGTGGTCGACCTCTCCCGGGTGCCCGTCCACGTCGACCAGATCGTCTTCACCGTGAACTCCTTCACGGGACAGACCTTCGAGGAGGTCGACAACGCCTTCTGCCGCCTCCTGGACGAGACGAACGGCCAGGAACTCGCCCGGTACACCCTCACCGGTGGCGGGCGTCACACCGCGCAGGTCATGGCCAAGGTGGTCCGGCAGGGCAGGGGTTGGCAGATGGAGGCGCTCGGCTCACCGGCCGACGGCCGCACGTTCCAGGACCTGATGCCCGCCATCGCCGCGCACCTCTGAGCGGCTTGCGCAGGTAACTCCCGCGCTTCGACGACGGGTTGCGGGGGCGCCGGTCGCCCGACCGGCGCCCCCGCAACCAGGCCCCCCGGGATCGTCGGCGCAAGCGGCGGCCCGCACCTCCCGGGTCCGAGCACGCCCGGCCGGTCCGAAGCGCGCCCGGGGAGGGCGGTGTCCGGTAGCACGGCACACGCCCGGCCGACATTCACCTCGGCCAACCACCGGCCGTCCGGCGGAAAACGGCCTAGGTTGGGGGCTGATCATTCAAGACGCGCCGCAGGAGGCTCCCGTGTCCGACCGTAACCCCCCTGTTGTCTCGGCCGCCGAACTGAACGAGCGGATCGATACGGCCACACCGCACTCCGCACGCTTCTGGAACTACTTCGTGGGCGGCAAGGACAACTACGAAGTGGACCGCGAACTGGGCGACCACATCAGGGAGATCTTCCCCGGCCTGGCCGACGTGGCGCGCACGAGCCGTCAGTTCCTGGGCCGTACGGTCCGCCACCTCGCCGAGAACGAGGGCATGCGGCAGTTCCTGGACATAGGCACCGGCCTGCCGACCGCCGACAACACCCATCAGGTCGCCCAGCGGGCCGCACCCGACTCGAAGATCGTCTACGTGGACAACGACCCCCTGGTGCTCGCGCACGCCCGCGCTCTGCTCACGAGCACGCCGGAGGGGGAGACCGCCTACATCGACGCCGACCTGTACGAGCCCGAGGCGATTCTCAAGGCAGCGGCGGAGACGCTGGACCTCTCCCGGCCGGTCGCGCTCGTCATCCTCAACACCCTCGGCCACGTCGCCGACCACGGCCGGGCGTGCACGCTGGTGTCCCGGCTGATGGCCGGTCTGCCGTCGGGCAGTCACCTGGTGATCAGCGACAGCACCTCCACCAGTCCGGGCATGATCGCGGCGTCGGAGGCATATAACAAGAGCGGCGCGGTGCCCTACCACGTGCGCACCGTCGACGAGATCGCCCAGTTCTTCGACGGGCTGGACCTCGTCGAGCCCGGCATCGTCGAGGTCACGCGCTGGCGTCCGGACTCCGAGGGCCCGTCCGGCGCCTCGGTGTCCGTCGACGCCTACGGCGGGGTGGGCCGCAAGCCGTAGCGCGGTGGGCGGAGCGGCCCCGCGCCGCTCCGCCCTGCGCGGACGCCGCCGGGTCAGGCCGTCGGGTGCGGGTCCGACCGCTCCCGGCGGCCGTGCACGAAGAGGTGGGGCTCGGGTCCGGCGCCGGGGTGCGCGGGCGTGAACAGGAGACCCTCCTGATGGGTCACCGTCAGCCCCGCCTCCCGTACCGCGGCGGTGAAGTCCTCGGCGGCGAAGCTGGTCACCCGTACGTCGCGGCCCATGAAGACGCCCTGGACGTCCTCGACGTCCAGGGGCACCGTCGCCAGCGCGCAGAGCCCGCCCGGCCGCAGGGCGCGCACGAGGCGGTGGAGGAGGGCGGACTGTTCGGCGCGTGACATCTGGAGCAGCGAGAAGTAGACGCAGACCGCGTCGAACGAGGCTTCCGGCAGGGGCATGTCGTGGATGTCCGCCTGCTGGAACTCCGCCTCGGGCACCTGCCGGCGCGCGAGAGCGACCATGACGGGGGAGACGTCGACGCCCAGTACGCGGTGCCCGGCCGCGGCCAGGGCGGCAGCGGTGGGCCGCCCCGTGCCGCTGCCCACGTCGAGAACCCGGCTGCCGGGGGCCAGGTCGTCCAGCAGCCGGCGCAGGGAGTCGTGGTGGGCGGGGGAACCGCCGAAGGCGCGCTCGTAGTCGGCGCCCAGCGCGTCGAAGACGGCCGCCGCCCGGTGCGTCTGCTCGTCGTCCATGGCGTGCGTCCCCTCGTCGTACTCCCTCGGGCGTCCGGTGGGCCGTGGTGGGTCCTGCCCGGCGTCGTCACGGATGCCTCGCCCGGCCCGGCGGGCCCCGCGTCCGCGCATCGTTCCATGCCCACCGGCTCGCCACAACGCCGCCGCCCCGCACTCCGCGCGCGGGACGCGGGTGCGGCCTCCGCCGAGCGCGGCCCCCTCCGGGCCGCCGGGTCCGCGCCGGGCAAGCGTTGGCCGGCGCTTCATCCCGGCGACATCCCTGGACGCCGGAACGGTCACGGGGTTCACTCAATCTGGGATGGGCATGTCAAGACGGGGTGTGCCGGAGGCCGACGACAAGGGGACACAGTGAAGAGGACGTCACGGATCCGCAGGATGCCGCTGGTGCTGGCGAGTGCCGTCGCGCTGGTCCTCGCCGCGTCCGGCAGCGCCCACGCCGAGCCGCCGCAGGCGCTGCCCGCGCACGCGGACGCGCTGGAGCGGACGTACCAGCCGGCCTTCGACTACGACACGGACGGCTGCTACCCCACCGCCGCCATCGGCCCGGACGGGACGACGAACGGCGGCCTGAAGCCCTCCGGTGCCCTCAACGGCCAGTGCCGTGACGCCCGGGACCTCGACAACACCAACGGATACGCGCGCCAGAAGTGCAACAACGGCTGGTGCGCCGTCATGTACGGCCTGTACTTCGAGAAGGACCAGGCGGTGGCGGGCAGCGGTCTCGGCGGACACCGGCACGACTGGGAGCACGTCGTCGTGTGGGTGCAGAACGACGAGGCGCGGTACGTGGCCACTTCGGCGCACGGGAAGTTCGCCGTCCACCCCCGCGACCGCATCCGCTGGGACGGCACGCACCCCAAGGTCGTCTACCACAAGGACGGCGCGGGCACGCACTGCTTCCGGGCCGCGAACGCGAACGACGAGCCCCCGGAGAACCACGAGCGTGCCTGGCAGTTCCCCGCCCTGGTGGGCTGGAACGGCTACCCCGCGGGGCTGCGCGACAAGCTCGGCCGGACCGACTTCGGCAGTGCCGTGTTCGGCCTGAAGGACGGCAGCTTCGCGGCGCACCTCGCGAAGGCCAAGCCGTCCGGAATCGCCTTCGACCCCTACGCGTAGGCCCCGGGACGCAGTCCGCCCGAGCCGAGCCGGGCGGGCGGTCAGGCGGAGTCGGCCGGACCGGCCGGGTGGCCGGCGCGGTGCCGGGCGGTCCTGGCCTCGGCGTGGCGGCCCAACTGATCGGCGAGCCGGGCCCGGGCGAGCCAGTTGTACGGGCAGGCCGGGCGAAGGAAGAGACGCTCGCTGATCAGGGAACGGGCCAGGTCGGTGCGGCGGGCGCGGAGTGCGGCCTCCAGGAGGGTCTTGTGCACGGCGTCCCGCTGCGCGTGGCTGCCGCCGAACCCGGCGAGCCGGTGCCGGACCGGGAGCAGGAGCTCGACCGCCTCCTCGTAGCGGCCCGTCCCGTACGCGAGGAGCGCCGCGCAGACGGGCAGGCCCACGTCGGCGGTCATGGCCCGGTTCGACACCTGGGGCCCGGCCGCGTCCCGGGGGGAGGCCAGCCATCGGCGACGGTCGGCCACCAGCCGTTCCGCGTCGGCGATCCGGCCGGCCCCCACGTACGCCATGACGATGTGGGCGTCGTTGAACGCGTAGTGCGGACCGTCCGCGCGCCCGGCCCACAAGTCCGCGAGCCGGTGCCAGCGCACCGGCTGCGCGTCGCCCGCCAGGAGCAGCCTCCACAGCAGGGCCGACGCGTCCAGCAGTTGCATGGCGAGTGCGTCCGTGCCGGAGTCGTGCGGAAGGACCGAGGCGTCGTACACGTCCAGGACGCGGTCGGTGTCGCCCGACTCCATGGCGAACAGCGCGTAGTGCCACCAGTTGTGGACGTTCAGGAAGTTGCCGGCGGACCAGTCGGCGACGTGCGCGTCGAGGAAAGCGATGCCGTCGGAGAACCGGCCGCGCATCTCGAAGGTGTGCGCCACGCCGTGCACGCCCCAGACGTCGCGCGCATTGAGGGCCAGTGCCTGCCGGCCCGCTTCCTCCGCCTGCTCGTAGTGGCCGGACTCCTCCAGGCCGAAGGCGTACATCCCCTTCAGCGGGCCGTAGTGCGGGTCCGTCTCGTCCCAGGCCCCCAGCGCCCCGCCGATGCGGTCGCGCAGCCGGCCCGCGTCGCCCGTGAGGAAGTCGAGCTGGTGGCCCGCGGCCAGCGCCAGCGCGTCCCGGGGCCAGCCGACCGACAACTCGTCGAGCAGCCGGGCGGCTCCGTGGAGGTCGCCGTCGAGGCACGCCCCGGCCGCGGCCAGGTGCAACCGTTCCCGCGCAGTGGTCCGCGCGTCGTCGAGCGCGGCGCGGAAGCGGGCGAAGGGGGCGCGGGCCGCGGCGGCCTGCGCCTGCTCCGTGCCGAGAACGGCCAGGTAGGCGTGGAGCACGTGCCCCATCGGGGAACCGGGGGAGGCCCGCAGGACGTCCGTCGCCCGGTCGGTGACCTCGGGGCGGAAGAAGAGCAGTGCGTCCACGGCCCGTTCGTAGTGCTCCGCGGCGTCACGGCCCGTGTCGCTCATGGTGAGTCGGTGCCGGTCCACTGTCATCGGGGCTCCCAAGGGCTCTGGAGGAAGGGCTGCGCCGGGCAGGGCGTGTCCTCATCCTGCCCGGGGGAGCCGCGGTCGACGACTGCCGACGGCCCGACGGCTCCGTGACGGCACGGCAGGTGTTCACGGACAGTTCACCCGAAGGTGTCTTCCGCCCACCCGGTGCGGCTCTCCCGCTTGATCGAATGCACCCAGAGGTCTGGACCATTGCGACCCTGTCAATTACGTGTCATATCAAGCCAGTTGTCGCTGCACCCGTTTATTGGTCTATACCTTTGGCGCTACAGTGAGGCGCTGAAGGAAGCAGATAGACCCTTATACGCAGCCAAGGGGCGCTTTATGACGATCAATCATCTTCCACAGCCTCCCTCCGACGACGAGCTCTTCTGGTACTTCGGCCCGCAGCGCCGCTGGGTCCTGGTCAGCACCTCGCTCGCCTTCGTCCTCACGGCCGCGACCATGTTCACGTTCGCGCTCCGGACGCCGGCCCTGTGGGCCTTTCTCGCCGTCCTCGGCCTCAACTGCGTGGCCCTCGTGCTCTCCTCCGTGAACAGCCTGCGCCGGCGCCGGCTCACCCGGCAGTCGCACGAGGTCCTCGTCCGCGCCTGGCAGCCCGTCGAACCGCCGGGAGTCGATCTGTACCTGCCGACCTGCGGCGAACCCCTGCCCGTCCTCGCCAACGCCTACCGCGCGGTGGCCGCGCTGGACTGGGACGGGCCGCTCACGGTCTGGGTCCTGGACGACGCCGACCGGCCCGAGGTCGCACGGCTCGCCGCCGACCACGGCTACCGGTACGTCGTACGGCCCGACCGCGGCCACCTCAAGAAGGCGGGCAACCTGAACCACGCCCTCACCCTGAGCGACGCCGAACTCGTCGCCATCCTGGACGCGGACTTCGCGCCCCGCCCGGACTTCCTGCACCACCTCGTCCCCTACCTCGCCGATCCCCGCGTCGGCATCGTGCAGAGCCCGCAGTGCTTCGACACCGACGAGACCATGGGCTGGGTCCAGCGCGCCGCCGGATCGGCCCAGGAATGGTTCTTCCGCTGGATCCAGCCCTCCCGGGACGCCAGCGACGCCGCCATCTGCTGCGGCAGCAACGCCGTCTACCGGCGGCGCGCACTCGACCTCGCCGGAGGTTTCGCCAGGATCGCCCACAGCGAGGACCTGTACACCGGACTCGCCCTGCACGAGCAGGGCTTCCGCACCCAGTACGTCCCGGTCCTCGTCGCGAAGGGCACCTCTCCCGACGAACTGGGCGCCTACGTCAACCAGCAGTACCGCTGGGCGATGGGCAACCTGCACCTGCTGTCCCACCCGGTGCTCGGCCGGATGCGCGCCCCCTGGCGGATGCGGCTGTGCTTCTACGAGGGCGTCGTCGGCTACCTCACGACGGCCGTGAACACCTTCGCCGCGCCCCTGCCGCCGCTGGTGATGCTGTACTTCCACCCCGACGACATCCGCCCCTGGCACGTCCTGCCGCTGCTCGCCCCGCTCTGGCTGTGGCACGTCCTGCTGCCGCGCGTCAGCCGTACCCGTTGGCGCGTCGAGGTCGTCCGCGCCAACGTCCTGACCAGCGTCGCCGCCGCGACCGCGTTCCTGCACACGGTGCGGGGCCGCAGCGCCGCCTGGGTCCCCACCGGGGCACGCGGGGCGCAGGCCGGGGGCGGCATGGCCGCACGGGTGATCGCCGTCTCGCTGGGCTGGCTCGTCCTGTCCAACGGAGCGGCCGCGGCGGGCCTGGCCCTGGCCGTCGTCCGCAACGGGTGGGAGCCCAACTGGGGCCTGGTCCTCTACTTCCTGGTCCAGTGCCACATCAACGTGCCCCTCATCGGCGCCCTCCGGGCCGAACGCCGTGCGGCGCGACGGCCGCGTCCCGCCGAGGCGCCGCGCCCCCTGTCCGACGGGGTACGGCGTGCCGCGACCGCGCTCCGGGGCACGGCCGGACGCGACGCGCCGATGACGTACGCACCGGACGCGTCACCGCGTGCCCGGGTGCTGCCCCGCCGCTGGCCGGAAACCCTGGCCGCCTCCGCGCTCCTCCTGCTCACCGCCCTGCTGGCGTCCGGCTGGGTCAACCCGATGCTGCCGTGGCTGAGTTGACGCCCGTGGCCGAGTCGAAAGGTCCTCCCGCAGTGAACCACCCCGCCGTCCCCGAACGCCCGCCCGCCCGGCCCGGACCCACCCGCCGCCAGGACCCCGTACGACCCGCGGGCGAGTCCGGTCCGAACCCGCACCGTTCCGCCTTCCGCCCCGACATCGAGGGTCTGCGCGCCGTCGCCGTCCTCGCGGTCCTCGCCTTCCACGCCGGCATACCCGGTCTGGCCGGCGGATTCGTCGGCGTGGACGTCTTCTTCGTCATCTCCGGCTACCTGATCACCGGGCTGCTGGTCCGGGAGGCGATCAGCACCGGCCGCATCCGTCTCGGCGACTTCTTCTCCCGGCGCGCCCGCCGGCTGCTGCCCTCCGCCGCCGTGGTCCTCGCCGCCGTCGCGGTCGCGGGAGCGTGGCTCACCGCGCCGTTGCGCCGCACCGACCTGGCGCACGACGTCCTGGCCGCCGCCCTGTCGGTCGCCAACTGGCGTTTCGTGTCCCAGCAGACCGACTACCTCGCCGCGGGCCACGACCAGAGCCCGCTGCTGCACTTCTGGTCCCTGGCCGTCGAGGAGCAGTTCTACCTGCTCTGGGCCCCTCTGCTGGCGCTGTGCGCCTTCGGTGCCGTCCGGGGGCTCCGCGCGGCCCGCAGGGGCCGGGCCGCCCGGGGGGCGGTGGCCCTCGTCGCCCTCCCGCAGGTCCTCGGCACGTTCGCGCTGAGCCTGTACTGGACCGGGGACTCGGCGGCCCTGGCGTACCTCTCGACCCCCGCCAGGGTCTGGCAGTTCGGCGTCGGCGCACTGCTCGCGCTGCTTCCGTGGCACCTGCTGCGCGGACCGCGCCCGCTCAGGCTGCTGTGCGGCTGGGCAGGCGCGGCGGCCGTCCTCGGCAGCGTCCTGAGGTACGACGCCACCACCCCCTATCCGGGCGCCGCGGCCCTCGTGCCGACCCTGGGCACCGCGGCCGTCATCCTGGCCGCCGTCCCCGGCCGGGGCGAACGGGAGGTTCAGGGCGCGTACGGAGTCGGACGGCTCCTCGCGGGCCGCGCACCCCGAGCGATCGGCAGGCTCTCGTACAACCTCTACCTGTGGCACTGGCCCGTGCTCGTCCTCGCCGAGGCCCGCCTCGGGCCCCTGGACTGGCCCGCGAAGACGGCCCTGACCCTGGCCGCCGTCCTGCCCGCCCTGGCCACCTGGCGCTGGGTCGAACAGCCGCTGCGCCGCAGCCGGACCGTCTCCGAACTGCCGCGGCGCGGTCTCGCGGTCGGCGTCTCGGCCGTCGTGCTGCCGGTCGTGCTCGCGCTGGTGATGGGCACGACCGCCCTCCAACACCTCGGCCCCGCCCAGCCCGTGGACCTGAAGGGTTTGCCGCAGGGCGCCGTCACCGGGCCCGGCCTCCTCGCCAGGACCCCCGGCGCCCGGCCCCCGCAGGGCCCGCCCGAGCCGAGTCCCCTCCAGGCGCGCAAGGACTTCCCGCCGGACGGCGCGTGCCAGGTGGCCCCGGCCGAAACCCGCAGCCCCACCTGCCTGTTCGGCGCGACCGACAGCCCCGACCGCATCGTCCTGCTCGGCGATTCGCACGCCGGCCAGTGGTTCTCCCCGCTGCTCGCCCTCGCCTCACAACGCGGCTGGGCGCTCCAGGAGTTGGTGAAACAGGGCTGCCCGCTGCCCCGGCTCACCGTCCGCAACCCGCAGCTGGGACGTACCTATCACGAGTGCGACACCTGGCGGGCCGACACCCTGGACCGCCTGAACCGCGGGCCCCGGCCCCGGCTGATCGTCGTCTCCTCGCTCAACCGCTACACCGCCGACCACAAACTCCTCAAGGAGGGCTGGCAGCACACCCTCGCCGCCCTGCGCAGGACCGGCGCGCCGGTCGTCCACCTGGAGGACACCCCCGTACCGGGCAAGGACATCCCGGCGTGCGTCTCCGGCCACCTCGACGACCCGCAGGCGTGCGACTTCCCCCGCGACGACGCCCTGCACCCCGACCCGTTGCCCCAGCTGATCGCCGCCGGGGCCGTGCCCGGCGTGCACGGCGTCGGCGTCAACGAGGTCCTGTGCCCGCCCGCCGCGCGCACGTGCCCCGCCGTCCGGGACGGCATCCTGCTGTACCGCGACGACGCCCACCTCACGAACGTCGCCGCCGTGCTCCTCACCGGCCGTCTGGAACGCCTCCTGACCGGCACGGGCGCACTGCCCCCGCCGGCGGGGGAGAAACCCGGCCCCGGGACCAAGCCGGACGCCGCTGAGCCCGACGCCGGGGCCGGGCCCGACGCCGGGGAGCCGGGCACCGCCGCCGAGCCGGACGCCGCGGGCTGGACCGAGGTCTTCCGCGACGACTTCGAGGGCCCGGCCGGCAGCCGCCCCCGTACGGCCCACTGGCAGTACGACCTCGGCACCTGCTACCCGGGCTGTCCGGCCCCGCAGTGGGGCACCGGCGAGATCGAGACCATGACCGACTCGACCGACAACGTCCGCCTGGACGGAAAGGGAGTCCTGGAGATCGTGCCCACCAGGGAGAACGGCCAGTGGCGCTCCGGCCGGCTCACCACCCGCCGCGCCGACTTCGCACCCCCGCCCGGCGGCGTCCTGCGCATCGAGGCGTCCCTCGCCCTGCCGGACGTCACCGGGCCGGCGGCGGCAGGCTACTGGCCCGCGTTCTGGACCCTGGGCGGCTCCCTGCGCGAGAGCTTCAGCGGCTGGCCGGGCGTCGGGGAGCTGGACATCGTGGAATCCGTCAACGGACGCGACACCGTGTTCTCCACCCTGCACTGCGGGACCCTCCCGGGGGGACCCTGCAAGGAGCCGGCGGGTCTGTCCTCCGCGCCCCGCCCCTGCCCGGACTGCCGCACGGCCTTCCACACGTACGCGGTGGAGGTGGACCTCGGCCGGGGCGCCGAGGAGATCCGCTGGTACGTGGACGGCCGCGTCCACCACCGGGTGCGCGCGGCCGACATGGACCGGGCCACCTGGGACGAGGCGGTGAACCACGGGGTGTTCCTGATCCTCAACGTGGCGATCGGCGGGAAACTCCCCGAGGCGGACGGAGCCGTGCCCGGCCCGGCGACGGAACCGGGCCACCCGATGCGCGTCGACCACGTGCGGGTCGCCACGAAGAAGGCGCGGGTGTGACCCGGAGCGGCCCGCGCCCGCGCCTTGCCCGGCGCTGATCCGGCACCGGGAGCATGTCGCCTGCCAAAGCCGCGGTCACGCTCCGCGGTTCGGCCCGGACAGCAAGAACCGCTCCCCGCGTCCCGGATCCGGGACACGGGGAGCGGTCGGCGACCAGGCGTCAGTTGCCGTAGCGCTCGTCGGCGTCGTCGCGCGCACGACGTGCCCCGTCGGCCCGCTCCTCGCCCTGCTGCCGGGCCTGGCGGCCGCGGTCCTGGGCCTGCTGACCGCGCTCGCGGGCCTGCTGGCCGGACTCCTTGGCCCGGTCCTTCGCGCCGTCCATGCTCTTCTCGGCCCGCTCCTTCAGTTCCTGCGCCTTGTCCTTGAACTGGTCGCCAATGCCCATGAGATGTCACTCCTAGGGAGATGTGGGGAGGTTCCGGGGCGAATGCCCCTGAACCTCGACCAGGCTCACACGGACCCGCGTCCTGCGCATGTCGATCGGTCACGCTCCGTGATCGTCAGGGCAGTGCGACACTCGGTTGCGCCGCGCCACCCGCCCCGGGCGCGCCGCCCCGGGCCCGCGCGCCCCGGACGACCGGAGAAGAAAGGCCACCCCGTTGGTGATGGTGAGGGGCATGCTGTCGTTCCTCGCCCTGGCCACCGCGGGAGCCGCCGCGACGGTCGCCGTGGTCCTGTCGCGGATCCGTCCGGTGCCCCTGCCCGGCTTCTGCGCGGTGCTCGCCGTGTGCTTCCTCGCCTCGGCGGCCCTCGTGTACTGCTGTGGCTGGTTCGCGGTCCTCGTGGGTGGCCCGTTCCCGGTGGTGTGCGCGGACGAGTCCACCACCGGCGCCCGCTTCGAGACCCTGACGCAGACCTTCTGGCCTCTCCGCACCGCCTGCGTCTACTCCGACGGCTCGACGGTGGAGCACCTCTCCGCGGCGTACCACGTGCTCGTCCTGGTGTCGGCAGGTACGGCCGCCGTCCTGGGCGGCGCCGCCGCTCTGCTGCGCCTGCGGGCCCGGCGTCCGTGCCGGGACCCGGGATGAGCCCCGCCTAGACTGGAGCGACGGATTTCGGGTGGTGCGCCGGCAGTGGGCCGGCAGGGACGGGAGTGACGACGGTGGCCGCAGGTTCCCGAGGTTCCGGCACGTCCGGGGACCCGTCCGCCGAAGTGCTCAGCCGGGCCGCGGAGGCGTTCGCACTGCTCGCCGCCCCCGCGAGGCTGCACCTCGTCTGGGTCCTGGCACACGGCGAGAGCGATGTCACCGGCCTGGCCGACAGAGTCGGCGGCGCGCTGCCCGCCGTCAGCCAGCACCTGTCCAAGCTCAAGCTCGCCGGCCTCGTGCGCGCCCGGCGCGAGGGCCGCAGACAGGTGTACTACGTCGACGACGCCGACGTGGTCGAGGTCGTACGCCTGATGGTCGGCCGCCTCACGGAACGGGCCGAGGACCGCGCCCACGCCCCGCTGCGCCGCCTGCGGTCGGCCGGTGACTGAGCGGCTCACCGCGCCTCGCAGGACCGGAGGGACGCCCTCCGCCGCAGCAGACAGCTCCTTCCTCGCGACCGCTTTCGAAACACTGCGCGCCCTCGACACCGGCCCCCGCGGGCTGACCGACGAGCAGGCCGCCGAACGCCTGCTCCGGCACGGCCCCCACGCCCCGCCGGTCCGGCGGGTGCGGTCGTGGTCCCTGCGGCTGGTGCGCGGCCTGCGCGACCCCTTCGCAGCGGTGCTGTTCTGCCTCGGTCTGATCTCCGCCGCGGTCGCGTCCTGGGGCACCGCCTGCGTGATCCTCACCCTCGTGGCGGTCAGTTGCGTGCTCCGCTCGTCCGGGGAGCACCGCGCGGAGCGGGCCGCCGACCGGCTGCGCGAGCGGACCACCGCCACCGTCAGCACCAGACGCCGCGACGACGAAGCGAGCGAGGGACGGGTACGGGAAGTGTCGGTCGACGACCTCGTCCCCGGCGACGTGATCCTGCTCGGCCCCGGCGACCTGGTGCCCGCCGACGTACGGCTGCTGCGGACCCCGGGCCTCAGCGTCCATCAGGCGGCGCTCACGGGGGAGAGCGCACCGGTCGACAAGAGCGCCCGTGACGTGCCCGCCGACGCGCCGGACCCCGGCGTGTTCGGGCAGCCGCACCTCTGCTTCCAGGGGAGCAGCGTCGCGGCGGGCAGCGGTACGGCCGTCGTGCTCGCCACCGGCGCCGACACCCACTTCGCCGCCGCCCGCGGAGCACCGCGGCGCCCGGTCGTGAGCGCGTTCGACCGTTCCGTGCGCGGCATCTCCTGGACCCTCGTCCGCTTCATGCTGCTCACCCCGCCCCTGGTGCTGCTGGCCAACGCGGCCCTGCGCGGGCGCGGCCTGGAGACCCTCCCCTTCGCCGTGGCGGTCGCGGTCGGCCTCACCCCCGAGATGCTCCCCGTCGTCGTCACCACCTGCCTGGCCCGGGGGGCCGCCCGGCTCGCCCGTACGCACGACGTCATCGTCAAACGGCTCTCCGCCCTGCACGACCTCGGCGCGGCCGACGTGCTGTGCCTGGACAAGACCGGCACGCTCACCGAGGACCGCCCCGTCGTCCACGGCACACGGGACGCGGCGGGCCGGTCCGACGCGACGGTCCTGCACTGGGCCGCCGTCAACTCCTGGTGGACCCTCCAGCTCGCCGAACTGCCCGCCCCCGACGCCCTCGACGAAGCCCTCCTGCACGCGGTGGACCCCGAGGACCTCATGGCCTACGACGGCGAGTCCGCGCTGCCCTTCGACCCGCAGCGCCGCCTGTCCACCGCCGTCGTCCGCGGCCCCGACGCCCTCGGTACGCACACCCTCGTCGTCAAGGGAGCCCCCGAGCAGGTCCTGGAGCGCTGCGCCCTGTCCGGGCCGGAGCGCGACACCCTGCTCGCCGACGCCGCCCGCGCGGCCGGCTCCGGGCTGCGCGTCCTCGCCGTCGCCACCGCCGAGCGGCCCGCCCGCGCCCGGCCCGTCACCGCGGCCGACGAACGCGGCCTGAGCTTCCGCGGCTTCGTCACCCTCACCGACGCCGTCCAGCCCAGCGCGGGCCCCGCACTGGAGCGCCTCGCCGAGCGCGGCGTCACCGTCAAGATCCTCACCGGCGACCATCCCGGAACGGCCGCCCGCGCCTGCCGCGACCTGGGCGTCACGCCGGGCACCGTACGCACCGGGGCCGACATCGACGCCGCCGACGACGCGGAACTGGCCGCCCTGGCACGCGGCACCATGGTCTTCGCCCGGTGCACACCCCTGCACAAGGCACGCGTCGTCACCGCGCTGCGCACCGCGGGGCACACGACGGGATTCCTCGGCGACGGCGTCAACGACCTGCCCGCCCTGCTCGCCGCCGACGTCAGTTGCAGTCCGCAGGGCGCCGTCGACGTGGTGCGGGAGAGCGCCGACGTGGTGCTCGCGGCCAAGGACCTGACCGCCCTCGATCACGCCCTCACGGCCGGCCGCGCCGCCGGCGCCAACATCGCCTCGTACCTGCGGGTCACCCTCTCGTCGAACCTCGGCAACGTCCTCGCGATGCTGGCCGCGGGGCTGCTGCTGCCCTTCCTGCCGATGCTCCCCCTCCAGGTCCTCGTGCAGAACCTCTGCTTCGACGCGGCTCAGCTCGCCTTCGCCCACGACCGTCCGGCCGCGTCCGCGCTGCGCCGCCCCACGGTGCTGCGCCCGCGCGCCTTCGTACGGTTCATCTCCGGATTCGGCGTACTGGGGGCCGTCGCGGACCTCGCCACCTTCGCCGTGCTCGCGCTGTGCCTGCCCGGCGTGCTCGCCCTGGACGACCAGGTCGCCTTCCACTCCGGCTGGTTCACCGAGAACCTCCTCACCCAGGCGCTGGTCATGGTGATGCTGCGGACCGGGAGGCGGGCCGCCGAGGGCCGGACGCCGGGCCCGGTGCGGTGGGCGGCCACGGCGCTGGCGGCGACGGGGGTGCTGCTGCCGCTCTCCCCGCTGGGACCGCTGCTCGGCATGAGCGGCCTGCCGGCCGTCTACTACCCGCTCCTGGCAGCCGTGCTGGCGGGGTACGCGGCCGCCCTGGCCGCCGTACGGCACTGCTACCGGCGGCGGCGCGGCGCGGGAGCGCACCCGGGGAAGCCCGGTGCGGACGGCGCGCATCCGTAACCCGCCCCGGCACCGCGCGGCCCTGCCCGCGGCGGGAACCGGTCAGCCGTAACTCAGGTCGGAGCACAGGTCCTGGTCGGCCGAGCGGGCCTCCCGCGCGGCACGCGAGGGAGCCGCCGTCGGCTGCGGCGCCGAGGCGGGCTGCGCAGCCGACCGTGCGAAGTCCGCCCCGAGGACGACGTCGAGTCCCGCGTCCGGCACCGGGAGCGCCGTGGCCCCCGGCAGGAGGCGCACGAGTTTCCCGGCGTCCGACTCGCGGCCGGGGCCGTAGCGGACGGTGGTGGCGGAGGCGTTCCGGTCGGCCGCGTTGGAGGTGGTGGACACGGTGAAACCGTGCCCGGAGAGCAGCTCGGCGGCGCGCGCGGCCAGGCCGTCCGTGGTGGTGCCGTTGAACAGGGCGACCCGGGCTCCGGCCCCCGAGACGGCCGCCGCCGTGCCGGAATCAGGCGTCCGTGGGCCGGAACCGGCCGTCCCCGTACGGGAATCGCTGGAGGGAGCGGCATGCGGGTCCGCCGCCGGTCCGCCCTCGCCCCCGGCGTCGTGGCCGTCGAGCGTGCGGTCCTCCCGGAGCGCCGTCCACAGCGCCGTCGCGTCCGGCTCGACGACCGCGACGCGGTTGCCCTCGTACTTCCAGGGAACCGTGACGAACTTGGTGTCGCTCAGCTCGATGTCCTTCAGCGACAGGGCGAACGAGAGGAGCCTGTCGGCGGAGCCGAGTCCCGGGTCCACCGTCAGCGACCTGGTGGCGGCGTCCGCCAGCGGCAGCAGCTTCGTGGGCGTGAACCCCTCCTCCTTCACCTTCTTCAACAGGCCCGACACGAAGGCCTGCTGGCGCTTTATGCGACCGATGTCGGAGCCGTCGCCGAGGCCGTGCCTGAGGCGTACGTAGTCCAGGGCCTGTTGGCCGCGCACCTCCTGCACGCCCTTGCGGAACAGGCGCTCTCCGCGCGTGGCCCGATGCGGGTTCAGGTCCCGCTCGTACACGTCGGCCGGCAGGCACACCTGGACTCCGCCGACGACGTCCGTGAGCTCCGCGAAGCCCTTGAAGTCGACGACGACCGTGTGGTCGACGCGCAGCCCGCTGAGCTTCTCCACGGTGTTCTGCGTGCAGGCGGGGTTGCCCTGGGGCGTCTGACCGACGGAGTAGGCGGTGTTGAACATCGCTCCCCGCCGCTCCTCGGTCCACGAGCCGTCGGGCAGACGGCAGGCCGGCACGGTGACCAGCGTGTCGCGCGGGACGGAGACGGCGACGGCATGCCGGTGATCGGCGTAGACGTGCAGCAGGAAGGCGGTGTCGGAGCGGCCGACGTCGTCGCTGTCGCCGCCGCCCAGCCCGCGGTTGCCGCCTGTGCGCGCGTCGGAGCCGATCACCAGGACGTTCTTGCCGCCGACGGCAGCCGCGTCGGGCCGGTCGTCGGCGATGCCGTCGGAGCCGAAGGTCTCGATGTTGCCGCTCAGCTTGAGGTACAGCCAGCCGGCTCCGGCCGTGCCGAGCACGGTCAGAGCCAGGGCCACGGTGAGGAGGAGACGCAGGCGACCGCGTGCGGGGCGCCGCCGCCGTCCGCCTCCGCCACGGGGCCCGCCCGGACGGCGGCCGGGCGGAATCGTGGTGCGGCGCGTGCGGGGTCCGTGCTGTGCGTGCTGGCTGCTGGTCATCTCCGTGCCTTCGCGTCGTGCCCGCATCCGCATGTGCCGTCCCGGGGGCGCGCGGCGACGCACATGCATCAGTTGTTACAGTTGCGCAATGTAGCAACTAATTTTGCTGCGAAGACATTCGCGGCGGCTCGGCCGCGAAGAGACCGTGCGACAGAGACGAAGGGCGGCGACATGATCCGCAACGCACTGGAACCCTGGCACCTGCTGGTGCTGGCGGGCGCGTTCATCCTCCTGTTCGGCTCGAAGAAACTGCCCGACACCGCCCGCGCACTGGGCAAGTCGATGCGCATTCTGAAGAGCGAGACCAAGGCCCTGAAGGAGGACGCCCCACAGGACCGCGGCACCCCGGCCCCCTGACGGCACCGGGGCGATGCGCGGGGGCGATGCGTGCGGAGGCGAGGAGTGGGGGGCGATGCGCGCGGAGGCGATGCGTGCGGGGGCGATGCGCGCGGAGGCGCACGGGCCCTCTGGGAACGAACTCCCCGGCGCCCTCCACCCGTCGGCGCGCGTCGTGTCCCCCGTCGGTGCCGGCCGGCCCTCCGACCTTGCGCGAGGAGCCGTCCGGGCCCGATGCGCACCGTCCGCCGGGCCCGATGCGCACCGCCCGCCGACCCGTGACACCCTGGGCCCCATGCTTCTGAGTGATCCCGCGAGCAGTGTCGGCCTCCGTCCCGTGCGGTACCAGTTCGCCACGCCCCGGGGCGACGCGTACGACGACAACTGGTTGGTCATCGAAGGCACGGTGACGACTGTGCAGGGCAGTTGGTCCTTCGTCGAGCCGTGCCTGCTCACCGATGAGGCCCGTGAGGTGACCTCGTGGCTGCGCGCGGTGGCGGCCGGAACGGTGGCCGTCACCGAACCCGACGCCGAGGGCACGCTGGCCCCGGACGTGACATTCATCGAGCCGCTCGTGGCCCTCAGCCTCGCCGGTCGGAGCGAGGGCGGGGCGGCGGTGATCCGCGTCCACCTCTCCCTGGAGGCAGCACCTCCGTGGCAGCGCGGCGACGACCGGCCCGCCGTCCACCAGTACTCCGTGGACGTGCGGACGGAGACGACCGCCCTGCTGCACGCGGCCGACCAGTGGGAGCACGCTCTGGCTCCCCTCCCGTCCCGCTGATCACCCTCTGCCGACCAGCGGATTCTGGAGGCGCGGGGCTCATTGTCAGTGGCGGCTGGAAAGCTGAACGGCATGAACGACGACGAGCAACTCCTGCGCGGCCGGGTCTACGGCTGCGACCACGACGTTCCCCACCCCGGCCCCCTCCCGCACCGCACCTACGCCGAACTGGTCGGCGGACCACTGGACGGTCTGCTGCTCGACATCCACGGGTGGCCGGCCGGAGAACTCGACGGCGGCGTCGCGCTGCCCACGGAGCTGGGGCAGTTCCCCGGCGGTCGCGCCCTGTACGATCCGCGCCCCGGCGAACCCCGCGCCACGGGCCCCGGCATCGCCTGCCGCCTCCACTACTCGGCTGACGCCCCCTGAGCGGGCGCCGGCGTTTCGAGCACCCTGCCGGGGTGGGGAAACGAGCGGGCGGGACAGCGCCGGCGCTCGACCAGGTGCGCCCGCTGCACACGACCCGCTGGGCCGACGACGCGGAGGGCGCGGTCGACCTGGCGGTCCTGCTCGACCTCCTGCTCACCGCTGCCGAGCGCCGCCGGTGCGGGAAGGCTCCGGCAGCCGTACGCCCATGACGCGGCAGCGGCTCCCGAAGCCCGGCGGCCACGGGTCACCGAATCCGGCCATGTCGCCGTGGCGAGTGGGGAGTCGACCCGTCGTACCTGCGGCGCGGTGTGGTGCGGGGTGGGACGAGGCCGGGCACAGGCGCGGAGGGGGCGGCGTCCCGCATGTCCGGTCGCAGCCGCAGCCGCAGCGTCCCGCGTGCCGGGTCTCAGGAGTGCTCCTCGGCGTAGCGGACGAGAGCCCAGGCGCTCGCCGCCCACAGACGAATCCCTACGGCGTCCGCTCCGCCCGGGGTCTGTCCGGCGGCACGGGCGACGTGGTGCACCGGCCCCGCGTCGGTCGTCGTGACACCGACGTCCCCCCAGTCGCCGCCCAGGGCGGCCGTCGCGGACCGCAAGGCGGGGCCGGGGGCGTCGGCGTCTCCGCCGAGCGGTCCCAGGACCGCGTCCACCCCGTTGCCGGCGTCCTGGATGCGGGAGTTCGGCTGCCCGAGTTCCGCGCGGATCCGCTCGGCGGCCCGGACGGCCGTCCCGCGCGGGGGGTTCTCCGCCTCGATCTTCACCGAGATCATCAACCCCAGCAGGTCGCGCACCAGCGTGGAGAGCTCCTCTGCGTCCTCGGCGGTCGCGCCCGCCCCTCCCGCTGCTTCTTCCCTGTACTCCTCGTCGTTCTTCACACCGCATTCTCGCCGCTTCGCCACTCCCCGCCCGGTGCGACGGGCGGGGACCCACGGGGCGCCGGCCCCGGCGGTCGAGGGGTGTACGCCTCGGCGTCCGGGTGTCCCGTCGGGTGGGGCGACGCAGGTCGGAGCGGGTAGCCTGGCCCGGCAGCAGTGCGACGGAGACGAGGAGCGCCCCTTGCCCGAGCAGAGTCCTGGGCCGGGTGCGGCCCGCCCCACGCTGGAAGCGGTCGCGGCCCGTGCCGGTGTCTCCCGGGCGACTGTCTCCCGCGTCGTGAACGGCGGCGCCGGGGTACGCCCCGCGCTGGTGGAGAAGGTGCACAGGGCGGTCGAGGAGCTGGGATACGTCCCGAACCAGGCGGCGCGCACCCTGGTCACCCGGCGCAACGACGCCGTCGCGGTGATCATCGCCGAACCGGAGTTCAGGATCTTCTCGGATCCCTTCTTCGAGCGCCAACTGCGTGGCATCAGCCGTGAGTTGACGGCTCACGACTCCCAACTCGTCCTCCTGTGGGTGGAGGGGCCGGGCGACCGTGACCGGGTCGCCCGCTATCTGCGGGGCGGGCACGTCGACGGGGCACTCGCGTTCTCGCCGCACCACGACGACCAACTCCCCTCGGTGGTCAGCCGGATGAGGGTGCCGTGCGTGTACGGAGGCAGGCCGGGCACCACGTCCGGTCTCGGGGTGCCGTACGTCGACTGCGACAACCGGGGCGGCGCGCGGGACGCGGTACGTCACCTCGTCTCGCTCGGCCGGCAGAGGATCGCGCACGTGGCGGGGCCGCTCGACCAGGCTTCCGCGGTGGACCGGTACCACGGCTACCGTGACGCGCGTCCCGCCACCGGCCCCGAGCTGGTCGCCGAGGGAGCCTTCACCGAGGAGAGCGGGGCGCGGGCGGCGGCCGAGCTGCTCGACCGGTGCCCGGACCTGGACGCGGTGTTCGCCGCCAACGACCTGATGGCGTCGGGCGTGTTGAAGACGCTGCGCGAGCGCGGGCTGCGGGTTCCGGAGGACGTCGCGGTGGTCGGCTTCGACGACATGGCCTCGGTGGTCGACCGGACCGTCCCCGCCCTGACGACGGTTCGTCAGGACGTGGAGGAAATGGGCCGGTTGATGGTTCGGCTGCTGATGCGCATGCTCGCCGACGGGGGCGCCGGGGCGGAGGGGCCGGAGTCGGTGGTCACGCCCACCGAACTGGTGCGCCGGGCCTCGGCGTAGGCATAGGCGGGGCCGGAGGGCCCCGCCTACGCCCGCGGCTGCCGTGCGGCCGGCCGCCTGTGCCGCTCAGCCGAACGGGATCGTCAGCGTCGAATCGGTCGTCCCGGTCCGGAGCTCGGCCGGTGCGTTGCCGATCGCCGACCACACCTCCAGGCGCACGGTTCCGCCCTTCAGGTCACCCAGGCTGCCCGTCGCCGACCGGAGGCCCCTGTCCTGGCGGTACGACTCCCAACCGGCCACCGGGTCGGTCGCGAAGTACCGGTAGGTTTCCGTCCGTTCGAAGCTCCCGTCCCCCGTCAGGTCGTAGCTGACCCTGGCCTGCTGGCCGAGGCCGACCGCGGTCCCCGCGTCCAACTGGAGGCGGAAGGCGGTGGACCTGCCGGGGGTGAGGGTGCCGTTGACCCGCTTCGCCTCGTAGACCAGCGGACGGTACGGGGTGCCGTCGTGGTTCGCGCCGTCGGCCGATGCGACGGTGTCGCTGCCGGCCGCGGAGCCGGTCGCCGTGGTGAGCGTGCCGCCCGTGCGGAGCTGGAAGACGTTCCCCGTGGGCGGGTCCGGGTCCGGGTCGGGGCCGGGGTTGCCGCCCGTTCCGGTGCCCGTCGCCGTGGAGCGGGCCGGGACCGTCAGGGTCGCGCCGTCGGAGAAGGTGACCGTGCGGGCCGAGGTGCCGTAGTTGTGCGCCGCGTAGGTGCGTACCGTTCCCTTGGCGAAGACCGCCGAGGTCGCGAGGTCGCCCGTCACCGAGGGATCGGGGGCGCCGAGCGCGTCCAGGGTGTTGATCCAGTGGTAGGTGTGCGCCTTGGACTCACCCTGTTCCGGCGTGTAACCGGCGTGACCCGCGTCCCACTTGGCCTTGGCGGCGGCCGGGTCGGCGAGCGCTTCGAACTCCCAGAGGAGGTCCCGCCACTCGACGGCGGGCCCGCCGTTCTCCCGGACCAGCTCGGCGAGGTTGCGCCGGATCGCGTTCTTGTGCCCGGCCAGGTGGAGGGAACCCCCGGTCACCGGCAGCACGTTGATGCCGTGGATCTCCTCCGGGTTCGCCGTCCACCACGTCGCGTACGCCCCGCCGCTGCCCCACACCATGCCGACCGTGTCGTGGCCGAAGCCGGCGGGGAAGACCTGCTCGTCGGCGTCGAACCAGTACTGGGCGATCGCCTCCGACTCGGTGGTCAGCAAGTAGGCCCCCAGATCGCGCAGTTCCGCGTTCCCGGTGGCCGACCCCCACAGCACCAGAGCCGCGCTGAGGTTCGTCGACTCGGACGACGACTCCTGGTTGTTGCCCGCCGCGAAGCCCTGGTGCCCGGAGGCCCAGCTGTGCCCCGCGTAGACGTCGAAACCGCGCAGGAAGGGGAAGGCGGTGTCGCCGCGTGCGGGGTTGGCCGCGTCCTTGATGAGCGTCTTGACCATGCCGCCCCACGCCGAGTCGGCCGCCCAGCCCTGGTCGTACTGGGCGACGACGGCCGCCGCGTAGACGTAGTAGCTGTAGTGGAAGTGGTGGTCGTTGAGTTCGGTGTCGCTGCCGTAGGACGCCGGGTAGCCGGTCAGCGTCTTCCAGTCCTTGTCGTACGAGAACTCGCTCGCGCCCCCGGCGGTGAACCACTCCTGGAGGCGGCCCTTGAGCAGGCCGAGCAGCTTGTCACGGGTGGCCGGTTCGCCGATCTGCTCGGCCACCGGCACCAGTTGGGCGAGCCTGCCGAGCGCCTTGCCCGTCCAGTAGGTGTCGGTGGCTCCCGAGAACGGGTCGGCGGCGTTCGCCACTTCGTCGAGGTACGTCTTCAGACGCGCCCGGTCGACGCCGGAGGACTTGGGGAGGGCGGGCAGGACCGGCGACGCCTTCTGCGCGGTGCTGAAGGACGTGCCCTCGCGGACCTTCATCGTGCCGCGCGGCGACACGTACGTGTAAGGGGTCAGCGGATCGGACGTGTGCAGCCACTGGTGGCGGTAGAGCGCCTGGAGCGTGCCGGTCTCGGTGCCCTCCTGCGCCCGGGTGGTGAGGGTGTAGGCCGCCTTGACCGACCCCGCCGCGGAGGACCAGGTCGCCCTGGAGCCGGTGACGAAGCTGTAGGCGTACTTCTTGTACGTGGCGAGCGCGTCGGCGGAGGGCAGGACGGCGAGCGAGAAGTAGTCCTTGGCCCCCAGACCCGCGGTGAGCGTGGAACCCGAGACGGTCCAGTCGCTGCCGCTCGGCGCGAACAGGGCGTAGTGGTGGCCGGAGACCGTGATGCCGAGGACGTTGCCCTGGTCCGCGAAGACGGTCGGCGCGGCGGCGGTGGTGATCCGGGCGTCGCCGCCCGATCCCTTCGCGTACACGAAGGGCATGCCGTGACCGATGGTGGTGCGCAGGGTGCGGGCGCCGTCCGACCAGTACGGGGTGACGGTCCAGTCGGACCAGTCGTCGGCCTTCGTGTCGGGGGAGTTGAGACCGGTCAGGCCGAGCGTGAGGTCCCGTTTGTGCGCGTACTCGTACTGGCGGCCCTCCCCGACGACCGCGGGGGTCGTGGGATAGCCGATCTCCAGGCCGCCCGCGGTCGCCTGGTAGGTGAGCGGGTGCCCGTACATCGGGGTGGAGTACGGGTTGTCGCCGTACCGCTGGAAGGCCAGCGAGGACCACCAGTCGTTGGTGGGCACCGGCCTGCCCTTGGCGGCCGCGGTGACCTTGGGCGTCACCGGCGCGCCGGTGTTCGTGGTGGGCCCGGAGGTCCCCGGGGGGCGGGTGTCGGAGTAACTGCCGGAGCCTACGGGCACGTTGGCGGCTGCCGCAGGCGCCGCGGCGGGACCCAGGCCCACGGCGGTGAGCGCGGCGGCCAGTATCAGCGCGGCGGTTGGTCTGCGGTGGGGGGAGGGACGCGAGCGGGGAAAGTGCATGGACAGCACCTCGAAGTCCTGACGGTAGGGGCGTCTGAGAGCGCTCTCACGTGTCCTGGAAGGTAGAGCGGCCGAAATACGGGTGTCAAGAGTTCGCGCACGGGCGGCAACGGTGGACCGACGGTCCCTTCGAGCCGTTTCCCGTCGGTCGCCGCTGGGTGGGCGCATGTCGCCCTGGGGGAGGGCCGGGGAGGGGATGGTCGGGGCCCAGGCGGTCGTACGGCGGGTGAAAGTGCGTCAGGACGTCCTTTGCGTAACCCGGTTGAGTCGAGTCTGGGTAACCAAGGAAGGACGCGGACGCGCGAGCCGTTCGTAAGCCCCACTCCTCGGACGTCTCCTCGTGCGGCGGTCGACCTGCCGGATTCCGGACGGAGTGCGCGTCGGTGCCGACGAGAGGCGGTGCGGGTTTCGCGCGGCCGGAATTGCCTCCCCGTCGCGGCCGGAAAGCGCCGTGGCGGTACAGGGCTTCTTCCGGCCAATCATGGTGTGGGGGAAAGGGCTTGCGGCGCAGACGGGGTCGCGCCCCGACTTCTCGGAGTACGGCCTTCCCCCGGGGCGAAGTCTTCGACGCACTCCCGGCGCAGTCCGGTGCAGGGCTTTGCCACCGGGAATGCGGCCGTCACCCGTGACGCGCAGGTGGGTGTGCGTCGTGTGTGCCCGAGCTAATTCATTCCACGCGCGCCGAAACGGCCCACCGGGCGTGAGAGACGGTGCCAGGAGGCCGTGCGCCGGTAAGCCTCGAACGATGCGGTGATCTCGTACCGCCTCCGTCCGCACAAGCGGAATCGAGCCGCCGGGAGGCTCGCGCAAGGGAAGGCAGCCGTCTTGTGGCGCTCGAAGAAGGGTGGTTAGGCTCCGGCTCGTTTCAATTCCTTCTTCAACTCTGCAATGTCTTGGACGAATCGTGAACGACATTGTCGTGCCCGCGCATTCGCGAACACGGCGTCGCGTGCCGACCGCGTACGTGTGAGGGCGATCGACTCCGCAGTGCGGGGCCGGCGCCAGCACCTGAGGGCCGTTGCCTGCATCGAGAGAACCGGAAGGGGGCTGGGATGGCCGGGACTTCGGCTTCGCGGGCGGACCACGACTCGGATCCTCCCGGCCCCCCGCCGGAGGCCGGTGCGCCGGGCCCGGTGGCTTCCGGCACCCCGAAACCCGCGGCGGCCGGAGCCGCGTCGCGCGACATGCGACTTTTCTGGACCTCCCACACCGCCGACGCACTCGGCAGCCAGACCTCGGGCGTGGTGCTTCCGTTACTGCTACTGGCCCTGGGTTACTCGCCCGCCGCGGTCGGCGTCGTCGTGGCCGCCTCGGCGCTCCTGGGCCTGGTCCTCGGGCCGCTGGCGGCCGTCCCCGCCGACCGGGGGGCCCGCAAACCGGTGATGGTGTGGTCCGCGTGCACGGCGTCCCTATCCATGGCGCTCGTCGCGGTCGCGGTGGCCACGGGGCGTCCGCCCCTGGCGCTGGTGCTGGCCGGGGTACTGGTGGAACGTTTCGCCACCGCCGTGTACGAAGCCGCCGCACGCGGCACGATCGCCATGCTCACTCCGCCCGAGGGATACGCCCGCACAGTGGCCCGACTGGAGGTGGGGGAGCGGTTGGCCCTCGTCCTCGGCCCCGTGCTCGGCGGCGCCCTGTACCAGCTGGGCCGGGCCCTGCCCTTCGCCGTCGACGCCCTCTCGTACGCGGTGACCGCCCTCTGCGTACGGTCCATGCGCGCGGACCTGCGCGCTCCCGACCGGGCCGCGGGGGACCGGCCGGTGGCTGCCCCGGGGCGGCGGCGGAGCGATCAGCCGCCGGGCGGGGTTGCGGGGGAGCGGCCGGTGACTTCGCCGGGGCGGCGGCGGAGCGCTCAGCCGCCGGATGAGGCTGCGAAGGACCTGCCGGTGGTCGACCCGGTCGGGCCGCAGCACGTGCAGCCCGCTGAGGACCCCGACGGGCCGTCGCCCTCGGCTCCGACGGCAGCCCGACCGGACGGCGGGGCCGCCACCGCCCCCGCCCGGCCCCGTACCCCCCTCCGCGCCGAACTCGCCGCCGGCCTGCGCCTCGTGACGGAGTCCGCCGTCCTCCGTCTGGTCCTCCTCTGGACCTCCGTCGTCAACGGTGTGCTGGCCGCCCTCTACTTCGGGGTCCTGCTCACCCTCCAGCGCGACGGGCACAGCGGCACCGCCACCGGGGCGGTCCTGGCCGTCGCGGGAGCCGCCGGGATCGCGGGGGCGCTCGCCGCGCCCGCGCTCGCCGTCCGCATCGGCGCGGCCCGCGGCGTCCTCGCGGTGACCTGGCTGCTCGTACCGCTCACCGCAGCACTGGCCGCGACTCGCTCGCCGTGGTGGCAGGCCATGCTCTTCGGCGGGATCTGTCTGGCGATGCCCGTGGCCACCGTCGTCCTGCAGTCCCGGGCCATCGCCGTCACCCCGGTACACCTCCAGGCACGCGCCGGGGCGGTGCTCGCCACCGGTGCGGGCGGGGCGGCCGCCCTCGGCCCGGCGGCGGCAGGCGTGCTCGCCGAGACGGGCGCGGCCGGGCCCTCCCTCGGCTGCGCCGCGGCGCTGCTCGGCCTTGCGACGTACACCAGTTGGGCCCAGGCCCGTGCCCATACGCTCACGGGCGGTGCGGGCGGTGCCGGTGCGGGCGGTGCGGGCGGTGCGGGGAGTACGGAGCAGGGTCCGGCACCAGACACGGGCGTCGCCACCCCTGCTTCCAGCACCTCCTCAGCCGCCGGCACCCCTTCAGCCCCCAGCATCCCCTCAGCCCCGAGCACCCCCTCAGCCCCCGGCCCCGCCCCTGCCACTGTCACAGCCACCACCTCAGCCACCACCTCAACCACCACCTCAGACACCAGCGACACCAGCGGCCCCCGCACCACCGGAGACCCCTCATGACCCGCCGCCCTGGGGTCGCCGCCGCCGCCTCGTCCGAAGCCCGCTACCGCGTCTTCCGTGCCGCCCTCCCCGAGGTGTGCGCGCTCGACCCCTCCCGCATGGTGTTCACCGCCGACGCGGAAGGCCGCTGCGAGGTCTTCACCTGGGACACCGCCACCGCCACCGCCCGCCAGGTCACCGACCGGCCGGGCGGCACCTTCCACTGCTCCATCGACGCCGACGCGCACGTGTGGTGGTTCGAGGAGGACGCGCACGGCCTCGGCCGGTGGCGGTTCCAGCCCTTCGGCGGCGGACCGACGCGCGACGGCCTGCGCGAGACGCCCGTCGGCCAGGCGCGCGGCCTCGCGGTCAACGCCGGCGGATTCGTCGTGTTCGCACTGGGCGACGCGTCGGGCACCACCCTGTACGGCGGAACGCGCGGCGCCGCCGCCCACCGGATCACCCGCCTTCCGTACCACGCCAACCTGACCGGCATCAGCGCGGACGGGGCGCTCCTCGCGGTCGGCGGCCGGGCCCGCTCCCCGCATGCCGTCACGGTGTTCCGTACCTCCGACGGCGCGCGCACCGCCGCACTTCAGGAGGACGACGGCGCGTGGTGGTCCCTCGGTTTCACGCCGGCCCAGGACCGTCGTGACCTGCTGCTCGTCCGGGAGCACGGCGGGCGCTACCTCCTCGCCACCTGGCGGCCCGGCGAAGCCCCCCGTACCCACGCCTGGGCCGCGTTCGACACCGAGATCACCGCACGGTGGCGACCGGACGGCCGCAGCGTACTGATCCGTCAGGACCGGCACGGCCGCAGCGTCCTGCACAGGGCGGACCTCGACGCCCGCACCGTCACCGTCCTGCCCACCGCGCCCGGCACCCTCCTCGATGCCGCCGAGCACGGAGCCGACGACCTGCACACGCTCTGGACCAGCACCACCGAACCCCCGCGCACCGCCTCCAGCGCCGGCACCCCCCTGCCCACCCTGCCGCGCCTCCCCGAGCCGATGCCCGGCGTGTCGTACGACGTGTGGACCCCGGGCGCGGACGGAGACCTGCACACCCTGGTCACCCTCCCGGAGGGGGCGCGCGGCCCCGTGCCCACGGTCTTCCTCGTGCACGGAGGGCCCGCCGACCACGACCGGGACGCCTACGACGGCACCGTGCACTCCCTGGTCGCCTCCGGCTTCGGCGTCGCCCGCGTCAACTACCGGGGCTCCACCGGGTACGGGCCCGCCTGGCGGTCCGCGATGACCGAGGGCGTCGGACTCACCCAGGTAGCCGACCTCGCCGCAGCGCGCGCCGCTCTGATCGACCGAGGCTGGGCGGACCCGGGCGCGCTCGCGCTGTGGGGCACCTCCTGGGGCGGCTACCTCACCCTGCTCGCGCTCGGCGTCCGCCCCGGTCTCTGGCAGGCGGGGGTCGCCGTGAAGCCCGTCGCCCACCTCGTCCTCGCGCACGCCACCACGACCCCCGCACTGCGGGCCCTCGACGAAAGCCTCTTCGGCGGCACCCCCGACGAGCTGCCCGAGGTCTACGCACGCAGCTCGCCGCACACCTACCTCCCGGGCGTCGAAGCCCCCCTCCTGATCGTCGCGGCGCGGCACGACGCCAAGTGCCCGCCGGAACAAGTCGTCCACTACTCCGCAGACTTGACGCAGCATCAGAAGGAACACGACGTGCTCTGGCTGGACACCGGCCACGACGGCTACGACGGCGCCGACCACGTGCGCGCCCTGCGCGAAGCCCTGCTCTTCCTCGACCGCACCCTGCGCGGCCCCCGGCGCGCCGCCCCCTCAGCATCCCCCGCCACCCGGCGTGGGGAGTCCGGTCCCACGGAGCACGCCGCCGTACCGGCCGGAGGCAATACCCCGCACCACTCCACGGAGAGGACGACCCACCATGCAGAAGGACATCATCAACAACGACCCGCTCGCGGGTGACGAGGAGAACCGCAAGCCGAGCGTCGGCATCACCGTGACGGTCCCCTTCCGCAACACCGAGGAAGGCCAGGACGAGGAGTAGGCACCTCGTCACTCCTGCACCGAGGAGCGCGCACGTCGCCGCTCCTGCACCCGGGGGCCGGTCCGGGGCGTTCGCGCCCCGGACCGGCTCCACCCCCTCCTCGCATCCCCCAAGGAGTGCTCCCCGTGCGTGTCCTGCTGGTCAACATGCCCTGGTCGCCCATCGACCTTCCGTCGCTCGCCCTGGGGATACTCAAACGCAGCGTCGACGAGCGCGTGCCCGGCGCGTCGGCGACCGTCCTGCACGCCAACCTCGAATTCACCGACTGGATCACCGCCCGTACCGAGTTCACCGCCGACGACTACGAGTACTACGCCCTGTCCTCGTACTTCATGGGCTGCGGCGACTGGGTGTTCTCCTCCGCCCTGTACGACGACCCCACCTGGCGTCAGCAGGAGTTCACCGAGACCATGCGGACCCGTCTCAACAAGGCCCGTATGCGGATGTCCCACGAACTGCACGCCGACGTGCCCGAGTTCGTCGACGAGATCGCCCGCCGCATCGTCGCCGAGAACCCCGACGTCGTCGGCTTCACCTCCACCTTCCAGCAGAACACCGCCGCCCTGGCAGCCGCCAAGCACGTCAAGCGTCTCGCCCCGCACATCAAGACCGTGATCGGCGGCGCCAACTGCGATGCGGAGCAGGGTGCCGCGCTGCACCGCAACTTCGAGTTCGTGGACTTCGTCGTACGCGGCGAGGGCGAGGCCGCCTTCCCGCAACTGCTCACCGCACTCGGCGCGGGCGACGACCTCGGCACGGTCCCCGGCCTGTGCCGGCGCACCGACGACGGCGCGTCCGCCGTCAACGCCATGGCCACCAGCCCGCTGCCGCCCGCCACGATCCTGCCTCCCGACTACAGCGGCTACTTCGAACGCCTCGCCGCCTCCGTCGCCCGCAACTGGGTCGAGCCCAAACTCGTCGTCGAAGGGGCGCGCGGTTGCTGGTGGGGCGAGAAGCACCACTGCACGTTCTGCGGACTCAACGGGTCCTTCATGCAGTTCCGCAGCAAGAGCCCCGACGTCTTCTACGACGAGATCATGGACCTGGCCCGCCGCCACAAGGTCCTCGACATGTACGTCGTCGACAACATCCTCGACATGGGCTACCTCAACACCGTGCTGCCGCGCATCATCGAGAGCGGCTACGACCTGCGCCTGCACATCGAGATCAAGGCCAACATGCGCCGCAACCAGTTGCGCACCCTCTCCGACGCGGGCCTCATCTACGTCCAGCCCGGCATCGAAAGCCTCAACAACCGCGTCCTGGACCTGATGGACAAGGGCGTCAGCGGCTGCCAGAACGTACGCATGCTGCGCGACGGCGCCGAGACCGGCCTCTCCGTCTCCTGGAACTACCTGCACGGCTTCCCCGGCGAGAGCGCCGAGGACTACGACGGCGTCATCGGCCAACTCGCCGCCCTCGAACACCTCGACCCGCCCGTCGACCTCTCCGCCCGCATCGCCATCGAACGCTTCAGCCCGTACTTCAACCGCCCCGAGCTGGGCTTCGACGGCCTGCGCCCCGAGGCGCACTACCGCTTCACCTACGACCTCCCCGAGGAGGAGCTGTACGACCTCGCGTACGTCTTCGAGGCCCCCGAGCGCGGCATCACCGAGCCCACCGTCTCCGCCCTCAACGACGCCCTCGCGCTGTGGAAGAAGCACCACGCGGACGCCCGCCTCACCCACACCGACCTGGGCGACCGGATCGTGCTGGTCAGCAGGCGGCGCGCCTTCGACTGGCGTACGAAGGAACTCACCGACCCCGTCGAGGTCGCCCTGTTCCGCCTCCTGGACCAGCCGCACGCCCCCGCCGCCCTCCTGCGCAAGCTGACCGCGCGCGTCCCCGGCCACGACCGCACCGAGGCCGACGTCGCGCACCTGCTCACCGAGTGGGTACGGAGCGGACTGGTCTTCACCGACGCCGGACAGTACGTCCACCTCGCACCGGCGGCCGTCAACGAGGACCTCCTGCGCCTGGACTTCATGCGCCACCTGCACGCGGCCCCCGCACCGGACGCGGACCCGGCACAGGACACCGAGACGAGCCGCACGCCCGTGCCGGCCTGAACCCGCCCGAGCCCCGGCCCGCCGAGGGCCTCGTCACCAGACGGAAGGACCGCCGCCATGGACACGGCTCCCGCACCCGCCGACACAGCCCCCGCAGCCGCCGACACCGCAGCACCCCTGATCGTCACCGCCTGGCGCGACTACGACGAAGCCGCCTGCGCCCTGCCCGGAATGCACCTGGGCGACCTCGAACTGACCGGCACCGTCGCCGAGGAGGCCGACCGGCTCTGGGAGAGCGGAGTCCGCCGCGTCCGTCTCGCCGACCCCGTCGACCTCGCCGAGACCGACGACCTCGCCGCCGCGCGCCGTACCGTACGGGCCCTCAGCCTGGTCCGCGACCTCACCGCCCGCGCCGTACTCGTCGAGTGGGACCTGCACCTGGACCCCGCGCGCCCCGACGACACGCTCGTCCTCAGCCACCTCCAGCCGCCATCCGCACTGCACAGGCACCCCGAAGGGTCCGCCGCCCTCGCCACCTGGCGCGCCGGCCACTACCTGGGCAAGTGCCTGTGGCGCAACGGCCCCGGCTTCTTCCAGATCCGCGACCGCCGCTGGGGCAACCTCCAGCGCTTCACCGCCGACGAACCGCACTACCGCACCGCCGTCGACGCTCTCGCCTACGGCACCCCGCAGGAGTCCGTGCCGAAGGACGCCCTCGACGACTTCACCGAGGAACGCCTCGTCCTCCACCTGGGCCCCTTGGCCTGGTGGGTCCCCTACCGCGTGAGCCGCTGGACCCAGGAGGCCATGGCGATCTGACGACTGTGACCGTCTCCGGGGAGCGGGCGCGAGCACCCGCGCAGAACGAGGAGCGACGCGGAGCCCCCGACCGTCCCCCGGAGACGTCAACGTGCCCGGCGTCCTTTGCGAGCGGTGCGGCGCGGACGCTCACAGGTGTCCAACGCGCCGACAGCCGCCCGGACATGGGCGGGGACCCGGAGCGACGGCTTCCCCGCGCACCACCAGGACAGCTGCCCCTCCACCTCCCGCGGATGCATGCCCAGCCCGTGCTCGCCGCACAGCGGCCACGCCTGCCAGAGGCACTCGGTGACGGTTTCCTGCGCGGCATCGGCGACGGTCTCCAGCACCGACGAGGGCTCGTCGGTCGCCGTGGGGCTCAGGTGATTGCCGTGCCAGGCGCCGTTGCCCAGAGCGACGTAGAAGTTCTCCGGTTCGCGCGTACCGCGGGGCGGCGCAGCCAGCAACTGCAAGGGTTCCTGTTCGGGAAGGGTCGCGGCGAGATCCCGGTTCAGCAGGGCGAGGGCACGGTCCCACAGGGGGTACGTGCCGGGCAGAACGCGTCGGGACCCGGGGGAGTCGAGGGGCGAGGGCATGTGGTCCTCACTGTCCCGCACGGGCCCGATGGGCCAGCACGTTGACGACCCGTCCACTGGGATCACGGACGAAGAATCTCCGTACCCCCCACTCCTCGTCCTGTACGGGGTAGAGGATCTCCGCGCCACCTTCCCTCATGGCCGCGTAGGCCGCGTCCACATCGTCCACCTCGACACTCATGTCGGGGTCGACAGGCGCGGTCCTGTCACCGGTCATGACGCTGATCTGCGCTCCCGGACTGGACGGGGAGGCCAGCGTCATGACCCAGCCGTGGTTCATGACCTCCTCGAAGCCCAGCAGGCCGTAGAACGCGCGGCTCTCCTGAACGGACTCCGACGGGATGTTGGGTACGACACGACGGACGGCCATCGACGACTCCCTGTAGAAGAACAAACGCGCCACCAGCAAGGACAAGGACCCCGACACAACCCGCCGGTTGAGGGCGGCCGCGCCTTGGTCCCGTCCAGAATTACTACGGCTCCCCCTCCGACGCACACGTTTTGAACCCCGCGCGGGCACCCTCGCCGCACGGACCTCAACCGCCTCCGCACGCCCTGCTCGGAGCCGAACAACGCTGTCGATGGGCCGCCGGGGCTGCGGTCAGCGGTAGAAGTCGATGTTCTCACTCACCCAGTCGTCGAAGGTGTGCGGCGGACGCCCGATGACGTCCGCCACGGTGGGCCGCTGGTCGTGCGTCCACTGGAGGAGTTTCGCGTAGCGGCAGCCGTACTCCTCAAGGGCGTACAAGGTGACGTCGATGTGGATTTCTTCGGCCCCCCGCCGTTCGTCCTGGGCCACGAGTTCAGCGGCACGGTCGAGCGCCTCGGCGACGGGGTGACGCGGTTCGCCGTCGGTGAGGAGGTCTACGGGTGGACCACCCCGCCGCACGGCAGCCACGCGGACCACGTGGTGGTGACCGAGGATCGCATCGCGCCCTCGGACCGCCGCGGTCTCTCCTGGTCGAGCACGGTGCAGGGGATCGGTCCGGTCAGCCGGTCCGCTGGGTCGCCTCGGGTGCTCTGCCGGGCCACATGGTCGTCACCAGTGGCCAGATGAGGCTGTAGACGAGGACCTTGGTGAGCGGGTTGAGCCAGACGAGCAGCGGAGCGCCTTCGTCGAGGGTGCCGACGAGCACCACCAGGCCGAAGATCAGGCCGACGCTGATCGCATAGGCCAGCAGGAACCTGAGCCAGGACTTCCAGGCGTCCACGACGGCCGCGCGGCCGTAGAGCTCAGGATGCGGCACGGCCGCGCCGCCGCCGAAGCGGCGGGCGAATTTCGCGTCGGCCCAGCGGACGGTGCGGTGGCCGTAGACCACGGTCATGCCGAGATAGGCCGCTGACAGGCCGTGCCAGATCGTTGGTTCGGCGCCGCCCCGGATGCTGAGGACGGTGGCCCCCAGCAGCACGACGTCGATCAACGGGACGCATACGAGCAGCGCGGCGCCGAGGGTGCGCCGTCCGGCGGCGTAGCGCGCGGCCAGACCTCCGACAAGGAAGATCCAGAAGAGCACATCACAAGCGAGAATCACATGAAGAATGGCGCAGCCCCCCGTGCACGGTGTGAACGCCATTGTCCCGGGCGGCCCCGAACCGTGGCCCGCTTTCAGCCATCCCGGGCGGCCGGGGCCCCCGGCACCGGTGGCGACGGTACGGGTCGTGCGAACAGCGCCGAGCACCAGGGGCGTTGCCCGTGTGCGCCGAAGCGTTCGGGGCGGACACGAGGTCAGCTCCGACGTTCGGTGCCCACGGGCCGTCCACGGCGTCGTGTGGCTGTGCAGCGGTCAGGCCGCGACGAGTTCCTCGGCGGCGAACCTGTCCACGAACTCCCCCGCACGCCGGTCGAAATCGGCGTACTGCGCCTCCCGTTCGGCGCCCGCGACCGCTTCGCCGACCAGGAGGTTGCCTTCGGCGTCGACGCGCTGCGGACGGTCCTCCGCGTCGGTGAGCAGGCCGACCGTGGACCGGGAGAAGCCGCAGTAGGAGGCGATGCCTTCGCTCAGGTTGGTTTCCAGGACGGCGTGCATCCCCTCGACGATGGGATCGTCGGCGGTGGCGCCGGCCAGGCCGAGCCACAGCATGCGCTTGCCGGCGAGCCGGGGTTTGCTGCGGCCGTAGGCGAACCCGTAGTTCCACACCCGGTCGATCCAGCCCTTGAGCAGGGCGGGAACGCTCTGCCAGTACACGGGGAAGACGGCGACGACCACCTCGGCGTCGAGGATGCGCTGCATGTGCGCCTGCGTCTCGTCGGAGTAGGACTTCTCCCGGTCGGCCCAGTCCGGTTCGTCGGACACGTTCATCCGGGGGTCGAATCCCTCTGCGTGCAGGTCGAGCAGGTCGATGCGGTATCCGGCTGCTTCGAGCCGGGCGGCGGCACGGCGGGCCGTGTGTGCGGTGAGGGAATCGGTGCGGTGGTGCGCGAAGACGACGAGGGCCGTCCTGGCATGGCTGTCGTGCTGCGTCACGGTGTCTCCCGGATGAGGTCGGTCGGTGCGATGGGTTCAGTACAGCCGCAGCGATGTGGATGATCCATGGGAGAAACGCTCCGGGACATGTGAGAGCGTCTACGATCTGTTCCGTGGATCCTCTGAGTTCGTTGTTGAGTGGCATCCGGGCCGAGGGATCGGTCGTCAGCCACGCCGTACTGACCGCACCCTGGTCCATCCGCTTCGCCGACGAAGCGCCTCTCACCATGATCAGCGTGCTGCGCGGCGGTGGCACCCTCCTGCTGCCCGACGGCACCGAGCGCCCGGTCGGCGTGGGCGACACGGCCATCGTGCGCGGCCCCGCGCCGTTCCATCTCGTGGACCGTCCCGCCACTGTCCACCGCCCCCACGCCGCCTACGAGATCGCGTGCTTCACCTCGGACACCGAGTGCACGGCCCAGGAACTCGGCGGCATTCGATGGGGCACGGACTCGGCGGGGGCGACCGCGCTGATCGTGGGCGCCTATCGTGCTTCGGGCCATCGCCACGAGCGGCTCCTGCGTGCGCTGCCGCCGGTCCTGGTGGTCGCGGAGGACGTGGAGGTCTGTACCTGGCTGGAGAAGGCCGCCGCCGACGCGGCCCAGTTCTCGGCCGGCTCGCAGGCGTTGATGGACCGGCTGCTCGACTGGGCCCTGGTGTGCACCTTGCGCAACTGGTTCGACCAGGCCGGCGCCGACGCGCCGGGCTGGTACCGGGGTCTGGCCGACGAAGTTCTCGCTCCCGCCCTGCAGGCCTTCCACGACCGGCCCGCCGAGGCATGGACGGTGGCATCGCTGGCCGCCCGGTCCGGCGTCTCCCGGGCGCTGTTCGCCAAGCGCTTCACCCGGCTGATGGGCCGTCCGCCCCTCGCGTATCTCACGGAATGCCGCATGGACGAGGCCGAGACGCTGCTGACCGACACCGACCTCAGCATCGCCCGGATCGGAAGGTCGGTGGGCTATGCCGACGCGTTCGGGTTCAGTGCCGCGTTCAAACGCCACAGGGGCCTGAGCCCCAGCACGTTCCGTTCCGCGGCGGCGGCCTGAGTTTCCGGCCCCCGGCCCGGATGCGAACGCCCGCTCAGCGCGCGTCTCCTGTCGTCGACGACCTGATGATGTCCCCGTGCGCGAAGTCGCCCGGGGGGATGCCCGGGTGGTGGCTGCCGGGGCGCGAGTGCGGGGCGGTGACCCCCAGGGCGAGCCGCGAGACGATGCGGTAGCGGTCGCCCCGGTAGACGGAGTGGACGTACTCGACCGGGTGACCGGCCGTGTCGGTGGTCAGACGCTCGATCAGCAGCGCGGGGGAGAGGACCGGGACGTCGAGCACCCCGGCCTCGGCCTCGTTGACGACCGTCGGCTCGATGGACTGCACCGCCTGGTCGACATGGACCTCGTGGTGCTCGCGCAGGTGGTCGTAGAGGTCTCCCGCCTCCAGTTCCTGCGGAGTGAGGGAGGGCGCGAGGTCGGCCGGGATGTGCAGGTGCTCTATGGCGATCGGCGTGCCGTCGACCAGCCGCAGCCGGGCGATGTAGATGACCTCGGCGGCCGGTGAGATGCGCAGCTTGCGGCCGATGCGGGCGCCCGCGCGGATGGTGTCCAGCCTCAGCAGCCTGCTGGACCAGGTGCCGCCGGCCCGGGGCACGGCGAAGGCGGCGTCGTCCGACACGAGCTCCTGGGTGATCTTGGCGGGCGCGACGAACATCCCGCGGCCGTGTTCGCGCACGAGCTGCCCGGTGGCGACGAGTTCGTCCACGGCGGCCCGCAGAGTCGGGCGGGAGACGCCCAGTTCGCTGCTGAGCGTGCGTTCCGAGGGGATGGCGTCGCCGGGACTGCGCACCTCGATCAGCCCCAGGAGGAACTCCCGGACCCGCTCCCGCTTGAGTACGGCACCTGAGGATGTGCTCTCCATGACTCGGACCTCTCTGCCGCGTTGCCCACAACTGGTCTGCTGGTAAAGCGGAGTTTAGACGTTCACCGTTCGGCGAGCCACCAAAAAGCCTTATTTACCAAGGGGTTGACGCCCTCAGTGGTCTATGCCACCTTCGAGCCACATCGTTGCCCAGTTGGCCAACTGGTCAACTCTCCCGCGAGGTGAATCCAGTGAAGATCCGCTTCATCCCCACTGCCGCGGCACTCGCGGCCTCCTGTGTGCTCACCGCCTGCAGCAGCGCCCCGTCCGGCTCCGGCCAGGCGGGCGGCCCGGACACGCTCACCGTATGGATCATGAAGGACAGCGTTTCCGACGCGTATCTCCAGCGGTTCGAGAAGGACTTCGAGCAGCAGCACAAGGACACCGTCCTGGACATCCAGATACAGGAGTGGGACGGGATCGGCGAGAAGATCACCGCCGCGCTCGCCAGCAAGGACGCCCCCGACGTGATCGAGGTGGGAAACACCCAGGTCGCCCAGTACGCGCAGAGCGGCGGCGTCCTCGACCTGAGCGACAAGGTCACGGAACTGCAGGGCGCCGACTGGCTGCCCGGCCTCGCCGAACCCGGGAAGGTCGACGGCAAGCAGTACGGCATCCCCTGGTACGCGGCCAACCGCGTCGTGATCTACCACAAGGACCTCTTCGCCGAGGCCGGAGTCACCGCCCCGCCCAAGACCCGCGACGAGTGGCTGCGGATCACCGAAAAGCTGAACCGCGGCAAGACGCAGGGCATTTACCTCCCCGGCCAGAACTGGTACACCCTCGCCGGCTTCATCTGGGAGGAGGGCGGAGAGCTGGCCGAGAAGCAGGGCGACGAGTGGAAGGGCGCGCTGGACAGCCCGGAAGCCGTGCGGGGCATGGACTTCTACCAGCGGCTCCAAGCCCTCGGCAAGGGTCCCAAGGACTCCGACGAGGCCAAGCCGCCGCAGGCGGACGTCTTCGCCAAGGGGGACGTCGCCCAGGTCATCGCCGTTCCGGGCGGCGCCAGAATCGTGGAGCAGGCCAACCCGGCGCTCGCGGGCAAGCTCGGCTTCTTCCCGATCCCCGGCCGTACCGCGGGCACTCCGGGAGCCACGTTCACCGGCGGGTCGGACCTGATCGTTCCGGCCGCCTCCGCTCACCCCGACGCCGCCTACCAAGTGGTCAAGTCGCTCGCCGGGGAGAAGTGGCAGCGGGACCTGGCTACCACCATGAGCTACGTGCCCAACCGCACCTCGCTCGCCGACGCCCTGCAGGACGACGAGGGCACCGCAGCCATGGCCGCGGCGGCCGCCCAGGGGCGCGCGACGCCCAACTCCCCCCAGTGGGCGGCAGTGGAGGCCACCAACCCGATCAAGGAGTACATGACCGCGGTACTGACCGGCGGCAACCGGCAGAAGGCCGCGAAGGACGCCTCCGACGCCATCAGCAAGACGCTCAACTCATGAGCGGACGCCGGCCGGGAACGACGGCATGACGCCCCCCGCCACCCGCCCCGGAGCGACGAGGACGCCCGCCCCCGCGGCAACGGCCGCCGCTCCCGCCCCCTCCCCGCCACCCACCCCCGTGCCGCCCGGACGCCGCCGCGCCGTCCCCGGCTCCCTGTGGCCGTACCTGCTCATCGCCCCCACCGTCCTCGGCATCGCGGTCCTGCTCGCCTACCCTCTCGCCCGCAACCTGCTGATCTCCCTCCAGCACTACGGGATGGCCGAACTCATCCGGGGCGGCGCACCCTTCGCAGGCCTGGAGAACTACCGGGAGATCCTGGCGGACGCCGAGTTCTGGCGGGTCACCCGCCGCACGCTGTGGTGGACCGCGATCAACGTCGTCCTGATCATGGTGATCGGCACGGCCGTCGCGCTGATGCTCCAGCGCCTGGGCAAGAAGATGCGGACCCTGGTCCTGAGCGGGCTGGTGCTCGCCTGGGCCAGCCCCGTCATCGCCACGACCACCGTCTTCCAGTGGCTGTTCTCCTCCCGGCTGGGAGTGGTCAACTGGCTCCTGGTGAGGCTCGGGTTCGAGTCCTTCCAGGACTACTCCTGGCTGGCGCACGGACCCGCGGCCTTCACCGTCCTGGTGCTGCTCGTCGTCTGGCAGTCCGTGCCGTTCGTCGCCATCACCCTGCACTCCGCGCTGACCACCGTTCCCACCGAACTCTTCGAATCCGCCAGGATCGACGGCGCGGGCGGCTGGCGCATCTTCCACTCGATCACGCTGCCGCTGCTCAGGCCGATCTTCGGGCTCGTCCTGAGCCTCGAAGTCATCTGGGTCTTCCGGTGCTTCGCCCAGATCTGGGCCGTCACCGGGGGCGGTCCGGGCGGAGCGACCACCACCCTGCCCGTCTACGCCTACCAGGTGGCCCGGTCGTTGCACCGCTACGACCTCGGAGCCGCCGCGGCGACCGTCACCGTACTCATCCTGATCGCGGCACTGATCCTCTACTTCCGCCAGATGTTCCGGCAGGAGACCGAGCTGTGAGACCCCTCCCCGCCTCCCCCTCCCGCGTGCTGCGCCGACTGCCGCTGCACATGGGCGCGTTGCTCACCTTCGCGGTCTGCGCCTTCCCCGTGTACTGGATGGTCCTCACCGCCTTCAAGCCCACCGCCGACATCCAGGCCGAGACCCCCCTCTTCCTGCCCACCTCACTGACGCTGGAGCACTTCTCCGCAGCGGTGAACGCCGACGGGTTCTGGTCGTTCTGGCGCAACAGCCTCATCGTCACGGCCGGATGCGTGCTGCTGGCCCTCGCGGTCGCCCTCGGCTCCGCCTTCGCGGTGGCGCGGCTGCGCTGGAAGGGCCGTCGCGGCTTCGTCCTGATGGTCTTCATCGCGCAGGTCGCCCCCTGGGAGGCGCTCCTCATCCCGATGTACGTCATCGCCCGCGACACCGACATGCTCGACCGGCTCGCCACCCTCACCCTCGTCTACTTCATGATCACCCTGCCGTTCACCATCGTCACCCTGCGCAGCTTCCTCACCGGAATACCGCGGGAGCTGGAGGAAGCCGCCCAGGTCGACGGCTGCACCCGGGCGGCCGCGTTCCGCAGGGTCACCCTCCCGCTGCTCGCCCCCTGCCTGCTCGCCACCTCGCTCTTCGGATTCATCACCGCCTGGAACGAGTTCGCCTTCGCCAACATGCTGATCATCAAGAACCAGGACGACCGCACCCTCCCGGTCTGGCTCTCCTCGTTCTCCAACGTCTTCGGCACCGACTGGGGCGCCACCATGGCCGCCTCCACGCTCTTCGCGCTGCCCGTTCTCATCCTCTTCCTGGTGCTCCAGCGCCGGGTCGCCTCCGGCCTGGCCGGCGGCGCGGTCAAGGGCTAGGAGACCCCGTGTCACCCATTTCCGCCGACGCCGGTCTCGTTCCGGTTCCCGCCAAACTCAGCCGGTCCTCCGGGACCTTCACCCTCGATCACACGACGGCGATCCGCGCCACCGCGGGCGCCGAACCGGCCGCCGCCCTGCTGCGCACGCTGCTGGCCCCCGCGACCGGCCTGCCGCTGCCCCTCGCCCCGGACGGCCGGATCGTCCTCGTCCTCGAAACCGGCCTCACCGGTCTCGGCGCGGAGGGCTACGGCCTGACCGTCAGCGGCGAAACGGTACTGCTCCGCGCGGCGGGCACCGCGGGACTCCGGCACGGCGTACAGACCCTCCGGCAGCTCCTGCCGGTCGCCGCACTGGGCACGCAACCGGTACGCGGGGTGCGGTGGACGCTCCCCGGCGTCGAGATCACGGACGTACCCCGGTACGCCTGGCGCGGCGCGATGCTCGACGTGGCCCGCCACTTCCAGCCCGTCTCCTTCCTGCGGCGCTTCACCGACCTGCTGGCCCTGCACAAGCTCAACGTGCTGCACCTGCACCTGACGGACGACCAGGGCTGGCGGATGCCGGTCGCGGCGTACCCCCGGCTCACCGAGGCCGCCGGACTGCCGTACGGCGGCGCGTACAGCCGTAGGGAGTTGCGCGAGCTGGTGGCGTACGCGGCAGAGCGGGGCGTCACCGTCGTACCGGAGATCGAGATGCCGGGCCACGCGCGCGCCGCCCTGGCCGCCTACCCGCACCTCGGCAACTTCCCCGGAAGGCGACTGGAGGTGTGGCAGGGCCGGGGAGTGTGCGACACCGTCCTCGGCGTCACCGACGAGGTCCTCGACTTCTGCCGCACCGTCCTCGACGAGGTCATGGACGTCTTCCCCTCGCCCTACGTCCACGTCGGCGGCGACGAGTGCCCCACCACCGAATGGCACCGCTCCCCCGACGCCCTGCGGCGCGTCGCCGAAGCGGGGCTGGAGGGGCCCGACGCGCTCCACGGGTGGTTCATGGAACGCGTCGGCAGCCACCTGACCGCGCACGGCAGACACCCGCTGGGATGGACGGAGACCGGCCGCGACCTGCCCGCCTCCTTCGCCGCCCTGGCCTGGCGCGACGCGGACCACGGACGGACGGCGGCCTGCCGCGGCCAGCCCGTGATCATGGCACCGCACCGCTCCACGTACCTCGACTACCCCCAGTCCGCGGACCCCGGCGAACCAGCCGGTCAGCCGGGCGACGCGGTCGACCTGCACGCCGTCTACGCCACCGAACCCGCACCGGCCCACTGGGAGCCGACGGCCGCCGCCCGGGTGCTCGGCACCCAGGCCCAGCTGTGGACCGAGTACGTCAGCACCGCGGCGCACGCCGAGTACCTCGCCTTCCCGCGGCTGTGCGCGCTGGCCGACACCGCCTGGTCCGGCGGCCGCGACTGGCCGGGCTTCCAGGCCCGGCTGCACCACCACCGAACCCGGCTCGACGCCCTCCAGGTGCCGAGTCGTCCCCCCGCGTTCCTTCGTCCTGAGAGGACCACCAGGTGACCACCACCAGCACGAACAGCAGAACGCGCACCACCAGGATCCGGGCGGCCCTGGCCGCCGCCCTCATCGCCGGACTCGGCTGCGCCGCCCTGACGGCGACACCGGCCGCCGCGGCCGGCGAGCCGCTGACGGTCCAGTACCGGCAGAGCGCCTCCGGCAGCGACCAGGTCGAGCCCTGGTTCAAGGCCGTCAACACCGGCACCGCCCCCGTCGCCCTCCACCAGGTCAAGATCCGGTACTACTTCAAGGCCGACGCGGGCGCCTCGTACACCTTCGCCTGTTCCTGGGCCGTCAAGGGCTGCGCGAACATCACCGGCACCTTCGGGACCCTCGCCAAGCCGACCGCCACCGCCGACCGCTACCTGGAGATCGGCTTCACCGCCGGTGCGGGCACCCTCGCACCCGGCGCGGACACCGGTGACATGCAGCTGCGCTTCCACCGCTCCAACTGGCAGCCGCTCAACCAGCACGACGACTACTCCTTCGGGCCCGCCCAGACCTCGTACGCCAACTGGTCGAAGGTCACCGCCAGCGTCGGCGGCACGCAGGTCTGGGGCACGGCGCCCGAGGGCAGCGGCCCGGGACCCGACCCCGACCCGACCGACCCGCCGCCCACCGGTGCCTCGCTCTTCGACGACTTCAACTACACCTCGCACACCGACCCGGCGATCGGCGCGCACGGCTGGAGCGTACGGTCCAACGCCGGCGGGCCGGGCGTACCGGGCGCGAGCTGGGCGCCGGAGAACGTCACCTTCGCCAAGGAGGGGACCAACTCGATCATGAACCTGGAGACCTCGACCGCGGGTACGCCCCAGACCACGAAGCACACCGAGGTCCTCACCCGGGCGATGAAGTTCAAGAACGGGACCTACGCGGCCCGGGTGCGCTTCTCCGACGCGCCGAAGTCCACCGGCCCCGACGGCGACCGCATCGTCCAGACGTTCTTCACCATCAACGACCTCAAGGCCCCGATGGCGGACGACTACGCCGAGTACGACTTCGAGTACCTGCCCAACGGCGGCTGGGGCGAACCCGCCCACATCCTCTACGCCACGTCGTGGGAGACCTACCGGCCCGACCCCTGGGAGGCCGTCAACCAGCACACGGAGTCGCGCACCAGCTACGCAGGCTGGCACGACCTCGTCCTCACCATCGACAACAACAACATCACCTACTACGTCGACGGCCAGGAGTTCGGCCGTCACGACGCCCGGTACCTCCCCGAACGCCCGATGTCCATCAACTTCAACCAGTGGCTCATCGACCTCGCGGGCCAGACCGGCACCACTCCGCGCGCCTACGACCAGAAGGTCGACTACGTGCTGCACGTCAAGGACCAGGTACTGACCCCGGCCCAGGTCGCGGCGAAGGTCGCCGCCTACCGGACGGCCGGAACGACCTTCGAGGACACGGTCCCCGCCGCCCAGTGACGACGGTCGGCGAACGGCGCCCGCCCGTGCGCCCGCGCCGCTGACACGGGAACGTGGGCCGGCCGGGCGCGGACGGTGCGCGCCACGCCGGTCGGTTCAGCGGGCCGGCCCTCGGGTCGGCCCGCTGAACCCATGCCCTCCCCCGACGATCCGCCGCGCCACAGGTGCGGCGGTCCCTGGAAGCGGAACGAGCCCCAGGGCGTCGTTCCTCCGCACGCCCTGGCCCCAAACCTCTTGCGACGCCGATCCGTAGGCATCTTCTCGTCGAGCTTTTCGCGCTTCCCGGAGGGGCCGCACGGCGAACACCTCCGCCTTTCACCCGTGATGGAAAAGGGCGAACTTCCGGATTTCGCCCGGTCGATGTGCGGTGGGAGTTCTTCTGCCGTAAGACTGACGCCGTTCCCAGCCGACCCCACCCTCACGAAGGGAAAGGTGATTTCCATGCGCACCCTTGCAGGAATGGCCCTCGCATCCATCGTCGCCCTGACCGGGACAGCCGTCGCCCCTGCCGCGCAGGCCAGCGGCACGAGCGGCGCACGCGCGAACTCCGCGAGCCTCTACGCACCGACCGCCCTGGTCCTCTCGGTCCACCGCGGCGACGCCGAACAGGTCGGCGCCGTGCAGCGAGCCGTGACGCTGTCCTGTCTCCCGGTCGCGGGCACGCACCCGGCGCCCAAGGCCGCCTGCGCCGAGCTCAACGCCGTACAGGGCGATCTCTCCGCGCTGGGCACGGCCACGCCCGGCCGCATGTGCACCAAGCAGTGGGATCCCGTCACCGTCACCGTTGAGGGGGTCTTACGCGGCGAACGCGTCCACTACGTCAAGACCTTCGGCAACAGCTGCATGAAGGACGCCGCCGAGAGCGCCTTCTACTCCTTCTGACGGCCCCGGCAACTGCCCGCGCCCGCCCGAACCGGTTCAACTACCGGCCGACGGGCAACCCTTGCACGTTCCCCGAACCCGTTCGCCGCCCGTCCTCCCCGACGGGCGGCGAACACCCGTCAGGCGCCGTACGGTCAGCGAGGACCTCAGCGCGGCCACGAGGAGCAGGCCCGCGTACCGTCCGGTTGCGCGGTACCGGGCGGAACCGCTGTTCCCCGGGGTCCGGGCTCAAGGACGCGTGAAGCGCCGGCGCCCGGTCGAGAACCGTTCCTCGCTTCCGTGCGGCCGGCCCGGAAGCTCGGGCCCGGTGGTGTGGACACGCTGCCGGGCGGATCAGTTGAGGTCGCAGCCGACGCCGTCGCCGTCGCGGTCCAGACGGTGCGGGTCGTCGGGGCCGACCCGCACCGGTCCGGGCAGGTCCGCGCAGTCCACGTCGGGGACACCTGCGGGAGGCCCGTCGGGAAGGTCAGGCCGTGCCGGGGTGTCCGGGGAAAGCGTGTCCGGGGGGTCGGGGCGGGCCGGGGTGTCCGCAGGAGGTGGGTCAGGTGGGTCCGAGGGCGGCGTGGACGTCTCCGGAGGCGCGGCACAGGTGGTCCACAGGCCCGCACCGATCCGCCGGGCGGCGTCCTCGGCGGCAGAGATCCTGTTCCAGTGCTTGTCGTTGGGCGGGTGGAGGACCGCCTCGGCATGGCCGCCGCGGACGAGGTCCTCGTTGACGAAGGTGCCCTGCTCGTTCCACACGTACAGCAGGCTCCGGTCGTACGGGTCGGTCAGTTCGTCGTCGCGTTCGACGCGGACACGGCTGCCCGGCGGCAGGAGGGCGGCGGTGCGGCCGGTGGCCTCCTCGGCGAAACAGGCACCGCGTTCCGGGGCGTCGATCGCCAGCAGCCGTACCCGGGCGACGGCGTCCTTCGGCAGGACCCCGCCGTTGCCGCGCACGTCCAGCGTGTCGCCGTCGACGATGCGGACAACGACCACGCTCGGGGGAGCCGTCGAGGGCGGCGCGGGCTTCGCCGTGGGCGGCCTGGGCTTCGTGGGCGGCGTAGTGGCCGCGGGGCCGTCGGAGGGTTCGGCCGGTGGCTCTGCCGTACCGGCCGGCGGGGCGTCTCGGCTCTCGTCGGGCGGCTCGGACGCGGGGGGCTCCGTCGGCACGGCTCTGCCGGAGGTGCGCTCCTGACCCCCGTCAAGCAGTGCTCCGAGGCCGCCCAGACCCAGAAGAAGGCCGGTGATCACCAGAATCGTGACGATCCAGGGATGCCTGGGCCTTCGGGGGCCACGTGGGTGCGGGCGGGACCGCGGGGAGCGGGCACCGCGCCAGGCGTTCGCGTCAGACGGAGGAGAGGGGCACATGGCGCCCTCCAAAGGGTTCGAACACGCTGTCCCACCAGTACAGCACCGACCCCGCCCGGCCGCCTTCCGGCGCGGTGGGAGCCCTGACCCGGACGCGGTTCTCGTAGGTGATCGGCCCCCTACAGGCCCGGTTGGCGGTGGGCCCGCCGACGGGGGCGTGATGCCTGCCGGCTCGACACAGAGGGCGGTGCCGGTGGTCGGCCTGGCCATGCGTTCGCCGGACCGGCAGAGGCGCTCGTGCCGGGCGCCTCTGCCGTGTGCCGACCCGGCGGCGCAGTGGGTCGCCGGGCGTGACGCCGCCGCTCGGCTGAAGCCGCTCAGCTGAAGTCGGAGGCGTGATCGCGCGCCCACTGGCGGAAAGTACGAGCGGGAGTTCCCGTTATCCGGTCGAGCGCGAGGAAGGCATCGTTGTCCGGCGCGCTCGTGTCGTGGGGTTCGTCCGTGGTGCCTTCGACACCGTCGTAGCTTTCGAAGCCGAACAGGAAGTCGGCGTTCTCGGCCGCGAAGCCCCCTTGGGCTCGGTAGAAGCGGCGGGCCTGCTCGGCGGAGACCTCATCGAGCGTGATCCGCTCTCCGATCGCCTCCGCGATCACCGCCACCTGCTCGCGCTTGGTGAGACTGTCCGGTCCGATCATCGTGTCGATCCGCCCGCGACGACCTGGGTCGAGCAGGTTGGCCAGGACGACGTCGGCAACGTCGGCCTCATGCACGGGATGACCGATCTGGTCAGGAAAGGGCTCCACGACTCGGCGATGCGCTCGGATCGCCGGCCCCCAGACGAGGAGCGAGTTCGTCGCGAACTCACCAGGACGCACGATGCTCCAATCCAGTCCCGAGTCCATGACGGCCTCCTCGACGACCGTGTGGTACGTGGTGTCGTAGCCGGCCGTCACGGCGGCGGAGGAGATGACGACCACGTGCGCGATGCCTCCTCGCCTCGCGCGGGAGACGACCGCCTCGGCGGTCTCGGGGACCGCGAACAGGACGAGTTGCGCGGCAGCGTCGAATGCGCGCGTCAGCGTAGGCGGGTCGTCCAGGTCGCCGAAGACCACGTCCGCGCCGTCCGGGAGTAAGGCACGTCGAGGGCGCCGCGATACTCCGCGCACGGTGCGACCGGCGGCGAGCAGTCCTGCGACGACCAGGCGGCCGATGGCTCCGGTCGCTCCTGTGACAACAATGGGAGAGATTTTCTCTGAATGAGACACAGTTTCTCACTATAAGGCGTCGATCTATCATGAGGCAATGGATCTCTCTCCTCAGCGCGCACGGACCCGGCAGGCGATCCTCGACGCCGCAGCAGCGCAGTGGTCCCGCGATCCCACCGTCGGGCTCGGCGAGATCGCCGCCGTCGCGGGCGTGGGGCGAGCGACCATTCACCGGTACTTCTCCGACCGGCAGGTCCTTCACGAAGCGCTGATCACCGACTCGTGGAGGACGCTACGAGCGGCGATCGAGCATGCCGGCCCCGCCACGGACTCGGCGTTCGAGGTGATCCAACGGATCGTCACCGCGATGGTGCACGCCGGCGATCGAATGAGCTTCCTGTTCACCACCGTCGAAGGCACGCCTTCCGAGGCCGATGCCGGTATCGCACGGGAGGTGGACGAACTGCTCCTCGCCGAGATCGAACGAGGCCGGCGTGAGGGTGGAATCGACTCGGCAGTTCCCGCGAAGTGGGTGCAGCTGATGATCTGGAGCACCGTCTACACGGGCCTGCGAGCCGCCGCCGACGGACTCGTACCACGGCACGGCGTGGACGAACTGATACGCCGGACACTCCGTCGAGCGGTGGCCGAACAGCCCGACTAGCGGCGCGGATCCCCACCCCCCGGGGTCTGTCCGGGACAGTGGACGTTCGGCGGTCCCCGGGGAGTGCATTGTCTTCTGTGCGGTTCACCCTTACTCGTTGATGGCCGCCACGAGGACTGTGGCTTCCCGTATCCGTCCTGCCGGGGCGCGGACGCGGGGCGCCCGGTCGTGGTGGCTACTGGGTCGAGGGGCGTTTGCGCTTGGGGTCCAGTCGGAAGTCGGGGCATTCGCGGTGCGGACACGGGCCCGGACCCCAGACGGGAACGAACACTCCGAGGGTCTTGTGGCGGCGGGCCACGACCGGCACCGGTCCCTTGCAGGTCGGACACGAGTACGCTTCGGGTTCTCGCTTCGGTTTGACCATATCTTTACGATAGGCCCGTTCCTTTCGGCCGGGAAGTGGGCGACCCCTATTCGTGGCGGGTGGGACGTACGGGGCGGGCCAGCAGTTCGTGGAGCGGGGAGCGGCCCGGTCAGGCGTCCCGGTCAGGCGTCCCGGCCGGACGAACCGGCAGGCGGCTCGGGGGCGTCTGCCGCAGGCGGGGGGCCGGTGTGTCCGCTGGTCGCGGAGGCGGACCGTCCTGCGGTGTGCTCGGACTCGTCCGCGGCGGCGGGCGGCTGCGGGTCCGTCGGCTCCGCCACCGCGCCCACCGCACCGTCCTGCTGACCGTCCGTCGGTCCCTCGGGCTTCGTCGGAGCGGGCCTCTTGAGGCTGAGCACCACGGAAGCCGTCAGCACGACGACGATGAGCGCGAGGCTGACCAGCGACGGGATCTCCGGAATGCTGGGGCTGATCATCTTGTGCGAGGCCTGGAAGATGAGTTTGACGCCGATGAAGGCGAGGATGATCGCCAAGCCCTTGCTGAGGTAGTGGAAGCGGTCCAGCAGGCCGGCGAGCATGAAGTAGAGGGCCCGCAGGCCGAGGATCGCGAACGCGTTGCTGGTGTAGACGATGAAGGCGTCGTCGCTGACCGCCAGGACGGCCGGAACGCTGTCGACGGCGAAGATCAGGTCGGCCGCCTCGATCGCCGCGACCACCGCCAGCAGCGGGGTCGCCACCCGCTTGCCGGCCTCCTTGACGAAGAACTTCGCCCCGGCGTACTCGTCCTGGACCGGGACGACCTTGCGGAGCAGCCGGACGGCGAAGCTGCGGCCCGGGTCGAAGGTGTCCTCCTCGCCCTTCAGCAGCTTGTAGGTGCTGTAGAAGAGGATCGCCGCGAAGACGAACAGCACGGCGGTGAAGCGGCTGACCACGGCCACACCGAGGGCGAGGAAGATGCCGCGGAAGACGAGCGCGCCGATGACGCCGAAGAACAGCACGCGGTGCTGATAGGCGCGGGGCACCTTGAAGTACGCGAAGATCACCGCGAAGACGAACAGGTTGTCGACCGACAGGCTCTTCTCCAGCAGCCACGCCGTCGTGTACTCCGTACCGGCGCCGGTCCCCAGGACGAGGAAGACGACCGCTCCGAAGATCAGGGCGAGGGTCACCCACACACCGCTCCAGGCGGCCGCCTCCTTGAAACCGATGACGTGCGCCTTGCGATGGGACAGCAGGTCCACCGCCAGCGACACGACCACTGTCACGGCGAATGCCACCCACAGCCAGAGCGGGACTTCAAGCACACCCAACCACCTCACAATGGAATCGCACGCGACACGGCCCCCCTCCGGAAGTGTCCTGCAACGCTCCCCCGGAAACATGCGCCCGGGGCCGGAAAGAGGCACGACATGAGTGACGGCGCTCCAGCAGGGCACAGGATTCGGCCGCACCCCGACATCGACCGGGGCCTCGGCCACTCGTGACGTCATGGCCGGTGCACACGGTCAGGAACTCCTGTACGTCAGTGAACCAGAAGCCGCCCCGGCGAGCTGCGCTCCGTCGCCGCGCAATATACACATCGCGCCAATTGTTTCGCCGGAGGAGGCTTACGGGACGGACGAGGCGCTTGAGCACGAGGGCTCCGGCCGCGGCCGCCGGAACAGAAGAGCGCTCCCGTCGCAGGAGCCCCTCACCAGGCGGTCGCAGGAGCCCGTCATCCGGTGGATGCAGGAGCCCATCATCCGGCGGTCGCAGGAGTCCCTACTCGGCAGGTGGGCGGTGGGGCAGGGGGCCGCCGGTTTCACCGAACCAGCGGGCGAGCTTGCCGCGCCGTCCCACGGCCCGCAGTCGGCGTTCGGCCGCGTCGCGCACCTCCGGCGTCGTGATCAGCAGGAGTTCGTCCCCGGCCCGCAGGACGCTGTCCGGACGGGGTACGAGGGTGGTTCCGTCCCGCAGGATCAGGGTGAGCACGGTCGGGGGCGGGAGGCGCAGTTCGAAGACCGCGACGCCGTGCAGTCGGGACCTGTCAGGAACGGTGAGGGTGAGCAGGTCCGCGTCCAGCAGGTCCAGCGGCGCGGTCTCCACCTGGACGTCCCGCAGCGCGTCGGCCCGGGTGAGGCGCAGCAGTCGGGCCATGGCCGGGAGGCTGGGGCCTTGGACGAGGGTGAACAGGACGACGAGTACGAACACGATGTTCAGGAGCCGGTCCGCGTCCTGGACCCCGGCGACGATCGGGAACGTGGCCAGAACGATCGGCACCGCGCCGCGCAGCCCGGCCCAGGACATGAACGCCTGTTCGCGCCACGGGAGCCGGAACGGCAGCAGGCACACCAGGACGGAAACGGGCCGTGCGGCCAGTAGCAGCACGAGCCCGACGACCACGGCGGGGAGAACGGCGGCGGGGAGCTCGTTGGGCGTGACCAGCAGCCCGAGCATGACGAACAGGCCGATCTGCGCCAGCCATCCGGCCCCTTCCGCGAAGGAGCGGGTGGCCGCGCGGTGGGGGAGCTTGGCGTTTCCGAGGACGAGGGCGGACAGGTAGGCGGCGATGATGCCGCTGGCGCCCGCGGCGCCGCCCGCCGCGAAGGCGACGATGCCGAACCCGACGGTAGCGAGCGGGTACAGCCCGGTGGCGGGCAGGGCGATGTGGCGCAGGGCCGCGGCTCCCAGCCGGCCGATGGCCAGCCCGAGCAGGGCGCCCACGACGAGCTGGTAGAGGACGTTGCCGGCGATGTGGACCGGATCGGGAAGGTCCGCGGCGGCGGTGCTGAACACCAGGACGAGGATGATCGTCGGCGCGTCGTTGAATCCGGACTCGGCCTCCAGGAGGCCGGTGACCTTCTGCGGGAGGGGCAGGGCACGCAGTACGGCGAAGACGGCGGCGGCGTCGGTGGAGGAGACGATCGCACCGAGCAGCAGGGCCAGGTGCCAGTCCATCCCCAGCAGCCAGTGCGCACCGGCCGCGGTGACCAGGACCGACAGTGTCACACCCGCGGTGGCCAGGACGCCGGCCGGCAGCAGCAGTCGCCGGACGTCGCTCCATTGAGTCGTCAGACCGCCTTCCACGAGGATGACGGCGAGAGCGGCTGTGCCGAGGGACTGGGCGAGGGCCGCGTTGTCGAAGTGCAGACCGAACACGTCCTCGCCGAGCAGCACGCCGACGCCGAGGAAGAGCAGCAGACTGGGCAGACCGAGACGGTGCGCGGCACGGGCGGCGGCGATGCTCGCGAGCAGCACCACGCCACCCACCAGGAGGATCAGGTACAACTCCTGGAGCGTCACCCGGCCGCCGCTCCTCGCCCCGGCCGCGACCGGACCAGTGCCCTCGCCGTGCGATCACCGCGGCGGGCCGAAGAGACGACCGGTGAGGTCGGCGGCGACGTCGGAGCGAGCGAGGAGCGGTTCACGGGCGCCCACCGGGCACGCCACCACCGGGAGCGGCGCGCACCGTGCCGCCTTTCGCCCGTGCGGGCGCCTCCGGAGCGCGCAGGGCGGGCGCGCACGTACGGGGGCGAAGGCAGGGCGGGCGCGCACGTACGGGGGCGAAGTACGCACGCAAGGGCGGCCGTCCGGTGGGTTACGGGCCCCAGCGGGTACGGCGGCCGGTCGTCGAAGCGCACCATCGGTCCTCCTTCGCCACGGCACAGCGACCCTCACGGACGTTCTCCGAGCGGTCGTCCGCGCTCCACGCCCCACCTGCTTCCCCTTGCACACGCGTCCCACCGTCGCTTCCATGGTGCAGGGCATCGGCGTCGAGCGGTATCGGGATCAGTACTCATGTCCGGCGCTCGTGGGGAACCGGCGGCGCGCAGACAGTTGTGCGGCATTGGAGTGACGGGTCGCCGCCGTCCCGGTGGGACGGCGCACCGGGGGAACATTTTCGCCACGGCGCCCACACCGCGCAGTCAGCAGCGGGTTCCGCCCCGAAAGGACCTCCCATGGCAGAACAGCCCAGCACCGCCTTCCCCGCACTGAGCGCCGAGAACCTGGAGGCGCTGATGCTGGACGAACGGGCTCAGCTCTTCGCACGCGCCCTCTCCGAGGAGGAGAACAGCGCTCTCTACGGCATGCTTCCCGCCGAACTCGTCATCGAGAGCCGGGTCCTGGCGGTCGCGGCGGAGATGAGCGCCCACGGAGCCACCGCCGCTCCGCAGGAGGTCCGGTTCGCAGCCGCGGACCGGGTGGCCAGACTGCCGGACGCCGGGCTGCCGCTGCACAACGAGACGGAGTGGAGGTCGGGCCAGGACAGCCATATGGAGATCGACATCTGCCGGCTCATGGCCCAGCTTCCCGCCGGGCCGCTCGCCGACATCCTGGCCACACTTCCCACCGGCCGGCAGGACCGGCTCCGGTCCGTGCTCGCGAGGATGCTCGCCGACCACACCCCTCCGCCGCACGAGGACCTCCCCGCCGAGGACGGCCCACTGCCCGCCGACCCCGGCAGGGGGATCTAGTAGGGGCGCGCCTGCCCGGCGAACGCCGGAGCCAGCTTGTCCCGGGCCGCACGGGGGAAGGCGACCGTGCGCGGGTCGCCGTCGGACACGTACCAGCTCTTCTGCGCGGCGAGCCGGTCCAGCCAGCGGGCGGACCCCAGCTCGGCGTCCTCGTCCTTGGGCCCGGCCGAACGGATACGCGGAATCGCCGTAGGGGCGAATTCCCCGGCGTACGGCGAGAGCGAGGGGTTGGAGCCCACCAGGTAGACCCCGCTGTACCGGTACCCCTTGCCCTGTGCGGCCACCCCGGCCGGCTCGGGCATCGCCCCGAAGGGCAGCGCCAGCGAGGTGACGGGGGTTCCGGGGGCGGCCTTCTCGATCGCCCGCTGGCCCGCCGCGATGGCCCCGGCCGCGCCCGCCGCGTCCAGGGAGCGGAGGTTCTGGTGCTGGTCGGTGTGGTTGCCGATCTCGTGACCCTGCTTCTTCAGCCACGTCAGCGCCTTGTCGGGGCCGGTGGCCGAGAAGGCGTCCGCGTTGACGAAGAACGTCGCCACGGGCTTGAACCCGGGATACTTCCGCGCCGTCTCGGCCAGGATCGCCACGGCCGTGTCGGGGGCGGGCGCCCCGTCCGGACCCAGCCGCACCTGGCTGTTGGTCGAGTCGTCGAAGGTCAGGACCACCGGGTGCGTTCCGGCCGGTGTGTCGATGCGCCCCTCCTGGAAGTCCCGGGCGGTCACCGGCACGTACTTCTCGCGGGCGAGACGTTCGAGCTCGGCCCGGAAGTCGGCCGGGGTGCGGTCGTAGACGCTGGTGGGCTTCTCGGTCAGCTGGTGGTACATGAGGACGGGCACCTGACCGAGTTCGTTCACGCCGAGTTCCGCCGGGTTCCCCGCGGCGGCGGGGCTCGCCGCCGCGGGGGACGCGGCGGCCGGACGCTCCGCGGCGGCCGGTGGCGCCCCCGAGGAGCAGCCGGTGGCGAGCAGAGCGGCGCCGGTCAGGGCGCAGAGCGGGCGTAGCCGGTGACGCATGGGTGCCTCCAAGACGAACGTGTCGCGCCCATCCCTACCGGCCTGGGGATCGCCCGTACCGCACTGCCCCCTGGATGGCGCAGTCGCCACGCGGGGAGGCACACACCCGGCCGGGTGACATCCGCGCCGGGAAGGAGAAGTGACGCGTCAGGGCGGCAATCACTGAAAGGAACACCCCAGCCACTCCCGAAGGACACCAGATGGCTACGTGCGACATACCGAACCCCTCCCCCCGCCGCCGACGCCGCACGGGCAGACGCACCCTGCTGGCGACGGCCGGAGTGCTCGCCGTGGCCGGGGCCGGCGTCGGGGCCTGGACCTTCCTCGCCCCCGGGTCCGCGGTGCGGGGCCTGGCCGACGGAGACGTACTGGACAAACAGCGCGCCACCCAGGTGAGCGCCTACCTGGACGCCAGGGGGGACGGCGCCAAGGACCTGCGCACCACCCTCGACGGCGCGCCAGTGCCCGTCCGCACCGAGGGCGACCGGATCAAGCTCGCGCTTCCGCGTCTCACCGAGGGGCGTCACACACTGGTCGTGGAGGGTGGCGGCAGCTTCCCGTTCGGCTCCTCCCGCGAGGTCGTGGACTTCACCGTGGACACCACCGCACCCGAGCTCGACGTCGCGGTTCCCCAGGTGAAGCAGACCGACAAAGAGGTGACGCTCACCGGCAAGGCCGCCACCGACGCGAAGGTGACCGTCGACGGCAAGGAGGTACCCGTCGACGACGCCGGGACGTTCCGTGCCACCGTGGCCAAGGGCACGCCCGCCGTGCAGGTGGCCGCCGTGGACCGGGCCGGCAACACCACGACGCGCACCGTGTCCGCCCAGGGCCGCCGCCCGATGATCCGTGCCGCGCACATCACCGCCATCGGCTGGGGCGACGACACCCTCCGCAAGGGCATCCTCGACCTGGTGCGCAGCGGCAAGCTCAACGCCGTGCAGCTGGACGTCAAGGACGAGGACGGCGAGGTCGGGTACAACTCCCAGGTGCCGCTGGCACGGAAGATCGGCGCGGCCAAGGGCTACTACGACGCCCGCAAGGCGGTGGCCGAGATCCATGCGGCCGGAGCCCAGGTCATCGGCCGCATCGTCGCCTTCCGCGACCCCCTGCTCGCGACAGCGGCCTGGAAGTCGGGGCAGCGCGAGCAGGTCGTGCTGACCTCCGCCGGGCAGCCCTACGGCGGCGGCAACTACGGCGCCCTCGCCTTCACCAACTTCGCCGACCCCACGGTCCGCAAGTACAACCAGGACCTCGCCGTCGAGGCGGCGCGGCTCGGCTTCGACGACGTCCTGTACGACTACGTGCGCCGCCCCGACGGCCCGCTGTCCGGAATGCGTTTCCCGGGCATCGGGTCCGCCACCCCGGAACAGTCCATCACCTCGTTCGTCGCCGAGACCCAGACCGCGATGCGTCCGCACGGCAAGTACCTCGGGGTCTCCGTCTTCGGCATAGCGGCCACCCGGCCCACCGAGATCGCCCAGGACATCCCCGCCCTGGCCAAGGTCAGCGACTACATCGCGCCGATGGTCTACCCGTCCCACTGGGGGCCGGGCGAGTACGGGGTGGCCGCGCCCGACACGTCGCCGTACGCGATCGTCCACCGCTCCCTCGCCGACTTCGCCCGCCAGACCAAGAACACCCAGAGCGAAGTCGTCCCGTGGCTCCAGGACTTCTCCATGGGCAGCACCTACGGGCCCGCCCAGGTGGCCGACCAGATCAAGGCAGCCGCCGCGAACAACATGAAGTCCTTCATCCTCTGGAACGCCGGGGCCCGTTACCAGGGCGCGGCGCTCCAGCAGATCGCGGCGTCGTGAGCCGCTGACACGACCCGCTGAGAGTTGCGCGGGTGCGCCCCGACCACCGGGGCGCACCCGCGCACAGTGCTGTTCCGGCCTGTGGCGAATCGTGCGCCACCGCTTCCCGGGCCGCGAACCCCCACGTCAGGACGGGTGCCGGGGCCGGTTCCGGGCCGCCCTCGCCCGTGGCCAGGACTCCGAGCACTTCGCGCACACGGCCGCCGCAGCCGCCGACGCCTCACCGGCCCCGTCCGTGCGATGCAGCCTCACCGGCCCCGTCAGTGCGACGCGGCCGCACCGATGCCATCTGTGCGGCGCGGCCTCACAGGTTCCGCCGCAGGAAGTCCCTTACCAGGAAGGCTATTTCGCTCCCGTGGGTCTCCAGGGCGAAGTGGCCCGCGTCCAGCAGGTGGATCTCCGCGTCCGGCAGGTCCCGGGCGAACGCTTTGGCTCCCGCCGGGCCGAAGATCTCGTCGCCCGCGCCCCAGGCGACGAGGGTCGGCGGGCGGTGCGTGCGGAAGTACTCCTGGAAGCGGGGGTACTGCTCCAGGTTGAACCGGTAGTCCCAGAAGAGCTGGAGCTGGATCTCCTTGTTGCCGGGCCGGTCCAGGCCCGCCTGGTCGAGGAGCCACGCCTCGGGCGCGATCCGCTCCAGGCGATCGGCCGGGACGCCGTGCTCGTACTGCCAGCGGGTCGCCTCGACGGTCAGCAGCTTCCGTACGTCGCCCTCGTGCGCGGCGCGGTCGGCGGCGTGCCGGAAGAGCACATCCCAGAACGGGGTGAAGCCCTCCTGGTACGCGTTGCCGCTCTGGGTGATCAGCGCGGTGATCCGGTCCGGCTGGGCGGCGGCGATCCGCAGGCCGATCGGCGCGCCGTAGTCCTGCACGTAGAGGGCGAACCGCTCGACCCCGAGACGGTCCAGGAGGCCGACCGTCACCTCGGTCAACTTCTCGAAGCTGTACGGGAACTCGTCGACCGACGGGGTCGCCGAGCGGCCGAATCCGACGTGGTCGGGGGCGATCAGCCAGAACTCGTCGGCGAGTTCGGCGAGGAGCTGCCGGTACATGTGGGAGCTGGACGGGAAGCCGTGCAGCAGTACCAGCGCCGGCCGGGTCGGGTCGCCCGCCTCGCGGTAGAACACCTCGACCCCGTCGACGTCGACCGTCCGGTACCGCACGCCGGACGCCTCGCCGTGGACCTCGCCGTGAATCTGGTCGTGAATCTGGTCGTGAATCTGGTCGTGCATCGAGTCGGAATCAGGCACAACTCACCCCTGGAATCAAGGGAGAACGAACGTTCTCCCGCTGTCGGCTAAGATAGGAGAACGATGGTTCTCAAGGCAAGGGGTGACGGAGGAATGGAGACGGAGCCGGCCGAGATCCGCGTCCTGGACGCCGCCGAGACCCTGTTCGACGAACGTGGTGTGCAGGCCGTCGGCATGGACGCCATCCGCACCGCGTCCGGTGTCTCGCTCAAGCGCCTCTACCAGGCCTACCCGTCGAAGGTGGAACTCCTGGAGGCCGTGCTGCGGCGGCGGGACGAAGCGGTCACCGCGGGCATCGAGAACTACGTCGCGGCCCGCAGCGATCCGCGCGCACGGGTGCTGGCCGTGTTCGACTTCCTGGCCGACTGGTTCGCCGACCCTGCCTTCCGGGGCTGTGTCTTCATCAACACCTACGGCGAGATGGGCGGCATCTCGGAGAGCGTGGCGGCGCTCGCGCGGGAGCACAAGCTCGGCCTCCGGTCCCGGCTGGCCGGCCTCCTTGCGGAGACCGACGTTCCCCCGGCCGCCACGGAGTCGCTCGCCACCCAACTCGCCCTGCTGGCCGACGGCGCGATGGTCACCGCCGCCCTCACGGGTACGCGGGACGCGGCACAGCAGGCGAAGGCCGCGGCCGGGCTGCTGCTGGACGCGGCCACCACCTGACCTTCCGGCACGGACGCCCGCCGAGACGGCTGCCCCGGCGCGAACGGTCACACCGAGTGCGCCGCGCACCAACGACGGCTGCGCGCGGCGCACTCGGTCCAGGGGGCGGCGTGCAGCAGCGCCATGCGCAGGTGCTCGTGCTGAGAGCGCGGAGAACAGCGGCGCGTCGGGCGGGCAGGGCAGGCGGGGGCGTGCCGTTCCGGGTGCCGTAGGTTGTGCCCACAACATCCTTTTGCGAAGGGGGACATGATGAGCGCATTCGGTACGGGGCCGGTCAGTCGGCGAGGGCTCATACGGATCGGCGGAGGCGCTGCCGCCGGTCTGGTTCTGGGTGGTGCCACCGCCGCCGCGGCGGCGCAGACCGCGGGGGGAGCCATGACTGCCGCGGGAGCGGCGGCTCTGCCCACCTCACCGTCGTTCGACTTCAGCGACGGCGCGACCGCCCTGTTCATGCACAAGCAGGCGTGGTGCCCGACCGTGATGCAGTGCGCGGGCTACGACCACATCAACAAGCACTGGTACGTCGCCCAGGTCATGTACAACCCCGGCGACGGGGTGTCCTACGCGAAGCGCAAGAGCGAGGGCGACATCGCGATCACCAAGCTGAGCGCGGACGGTTCGACCAAGCTGGGCCGGATGTACCTGCGCGGTTTCGGGCACGGCGCACAGATCGGTGTCGAAACGACGGGCGCGGGCTCGGCTCCGTACATCTGGATCGAGTACGACTCGAAGCCCAACTCCTCCGACACGGGCTTCGGCACCAAGCTCTGCCGGATCAAGTACATGGGCCCCGCAGCCAGCCAGCCGCCCCGCAGCTTCCACTGGGACGACCCGGCCGACCGCACGGCGATGAACTTCAAGGACCGGACGCCGGACCCGCTCAAACTCCCGGGCGCCGGCACCACGCTGGGTTCACCGCGACCCGTCGTCGACATGCAGCACAAGCGCGTGCTGGTGCGCTTCACCCGCAACGGACAGCTCCAGTGCGCCGTCTGGGACCTGAACACGGCCGTCGCCGCCCCGCTGGGCGCGCCGCTGCACCACTTCGCGGACCTGCCCCGGCCCGTCCACGCCGCCCAGGGGTTCTGCCTCTACGGCTCCTACCTGTACATGTACGAGGGCGAGCCCTACGCGGGCGGCGGTCCGACGAACACGGCCGACGTGGGCACCACCCACATCACCAAGATCGATCTCAACACGGGTGCCACGCAACGCGGACTCACCCGCGCACTGAAGAGCCTCGTGTTCCGGGAGCCCGAGGGGATGAACATCATGCTGGTCCCCGACGAGGCTCGCCCCGGAGCCTTCCGTCCCCGTCTGACCTTCGGCTTCGCCTCGGGCGAGTCCGGCGACCGACGGGTGAACATCGCCTACAAGGACGCCCTGATCTGACGGCGGAACCGGCGGGTCGCCCCGGGGCTCCGACATCCCCGACGCCTGCCCGCCGGTGTGCCCGGCGAACACGTCCGGTGCGCGGCGCGCGTACCCGGTCGGCCTGGCCGGACGGACGGCCCGCACTCGCCTTCGCGCGAGTGCGGGCCGTCGCCTTCACCGCGGATCAGCAGCTGGAGGCGGAGCTGATGCGGATCTTGTCGACCACCCAGGAGTTGAACGTGGTGGTCGTGTTGGGCGGGGTGCACCAGGTCCGGCCGTTGGTGAAGTGGGTGTGGACGATGTCGTCGCGGCGGGTGTTCACCATCGAAGTGGCGCCCTTGCTGGCACCGAGGTTCTGCCAACCGCTGGTGACGTCCTTGAACTGGCCCGTCTTCGTCGCCCCCTTGTAGAAGCAGACGTACGGGTACGGGCAGCTGGCTGCTGCCTGCGGAGCCGCCGAAGCCAGTGGGGCGAAGGCCAGGCCGGAGCCCACCGCCACGGCGGCGGTCAGGACGGCGAGGCGTTTGCGAATGAACATCGGGTCGGGTTCCTTCCCGGTCACGGGCCCGGGTCCCCTGGTGGGACGCCCCGAGTCGGCCCGTGGTGCGAAGTGACATGACGCCGACGGTCACTCGGCGCCACGGTGCTTGCTCGGCCACGAACCTACTGACGCGTCCGGCGCCCGGGTAGGCGGTCCTCGGTCAAAGTTGTGGGGTCGGCGGGAACCGGCCGCGACCCCCGTGGGACCGGCCGACTGGCGGTCGTCCGAGCGAGAGACCGGGGACGCAGCGGATGTGCTCGCCGCCCCCTCCCCCCGGCGGGCTGCCGGGCGGGCCAGGGCCCGCATCTCATGCAAGACCCGCACCCCCCCACAGACGTTGAGAGACACTCACAGCGTCCTCCAGTACCCACGCCTGGCCGGTGTGCACGGTGATCAGGGACGGGAGTGCTCCCGTACGGGAGGCCGCCCCGCGGACCCCCGCATGCGTGACGTGCGTCCGGCCGGCCCGTCCCTCCGCTACGGGTCCGGCGTTCCACGACCGGGCAGGGCGCACTCTGCCGTCCCTCCCGGCAGGCGGTGACGGTTGTCCGCCACCAACCGGTAGACGCCGTGGGCGACCCAGCGCAGTGGCGGCAGCATGAGCAGCGCCCCGAGCAGGGACCACCCCCGCCCCGCGCTCAGCAACGCCTTCGCCACGGCTCGGGCGCCGCCGTACACGGTTCCCGTCGGCGTCACCCACAGCACCTCGTGCTGGGCTCGCTCCTGGGTGAGTCCGAGCGTCCGCAGGTCCGCGCGCTGCCACGCGACGATCGCGCAACGGGGCCGGACACGTCGTTCCACGAACCTCACGGAGGTGGTGCAGAAGCCGCAGTCACCATCGAAGACGAGCACAGGCCGAGTTCGCATGACCCCATCATGACCTCCGCGCCCCGACGCCGCGGCTGCGGGTGCGTGCGCTCGCGGAAGTGCGCCCTGGGTGGAGCAGGCGCGAAGGCTCATACTGCTGTCGGACGTACCGATTCCTCGCTGGAAGAAACCGGGAGAGTACACGTGAACACCATCCAGTCCGTTCTCCGATCGCGTCGGTCGGCCTCGAAGGGGCGCTCCCTGGGCGTGCTCGTCGCCAGTCTCGTCCTGGCCGTCCCCACGGCGCTGCTCGCCTCCGCCGCACCGGCGTCCGCGGCTTCTGTGTCTTCTGCGGCCCGGACTCCCGCCTGCGGGTCGGGCTACGTCTGCATCTACAAGGGCGACATCTTCGACGGCGGTTCCCACCACCCCATGGTGTACCGGTTCTATCGCTACGGCACGTACAACGTCGCCAACCTCATCGGCGACTACACGGTCAAGAACTGCCAGACGGGCGGGGCCGGAGTGCAGGGCCTCACGGGGTACAACGGCACGGGAAGCGTGGCGTGGAACCTCAATGTCAACAACTGCAGCACAGGGCTGTGGACGAGCCTCACCTCGACGAACTCGGTGAGGGTGTACGCCTGATCCTGTTCGGTCGGGACGTGTGCCGGGCGATGCCGGGCGAGCCGAGAGGCGAGCGGAGGCGCTCGCCCGGGCGCGTCGCCCGGCAGTCCCGCACCGACGGCTGACGGCGGTCCCGCCCAGCCCGTGCCACCCACGGCCATCGGGCCGGGAGGAAGAGGCCCGAAGTACGTCCCGGGCCTCTGGCGGCGGTTCAGCGGACCAGCGGCGAAGCACCGGCCACGAATGCCTCGATCGCCTCTCTCGCACGGGCGTCCAGGGTGTCCCGTTCGGCCTGGTCCCGCGCAGTCGACACGTCCCGGGTGCACTGGTAGGCATGCTCGGCGGCGTGGACCACTCCTTGGTCGTCAGTGAGCAACTTGACCCGATAGAGCACTTGCCGGGTCGCTGTGCGGAGGCGGTGCGCTTCGTCGCGTGCCGTGAGGAACGCTTCCCCGTCAGGTCCCTGCTGCTTGCGGTACCAGCGGCCCGCCTGGCCGTGGCGGTAGTCCTCCACCGCCGCCGCGAACGAGCTGTACGTGGCGATGCGCTCCTGCCGGAGTGCTTCGGACCGCGCGAACAGCTCACTGCGTCCGGACGCGAGGCGCTGGAAGAGGTGTGTGATCACGGCACCCATGAGTGTGCCCCCGACCGCTACGGCGCTTGTCCATATGGCTTCCATGGCATCAGCTGATCACACACGAGACTGACGCGTCATCAGGTCACACCGCCAGGCCGCCCAGCGGTACGAGCCGACGCAGGTCAAGCCCCGGAGAGCCCCGAGCGCACGAGTAGGCGCCCGTTCTCCACGGCGCATGGGCGGACAACCACAGCCGAGCCATTGCGTGCGCGGGTCGTCAAGAGTCGTGGCCACGCTGATGGTTGGCAGAGTTCCCTTCGCAGAGACTCCTATGCAGAGAACCCTCTGCAACATATCCTGACCTCATGTCCGAAGAACCCGAACGCGTGCCCCAGCCCGCCGGACCCGCCCGGCGTCTGGATGCGCGCAGCCTGCGCGGGCTGGCCCATCCGCTGCGCATGAACATCTACGAGCTGCTCGGTCTGGACGGCCCCGCCACTGCCACGAGGCTCGCCGAACGCCTCGGAGAGAACACGGGGACCGTCAGTTGGCACCTGCGTCACCTCGCCGAGCACGGCTTCATCGAGGAGGAATCCGGACGCGGCACCAAACGTGAGCGCTGGTGGAAACGGGTCGACGTCCCGAACGAGCTGAACACCGCTGATTTCCGCGACGACCCCGACACCCGGGGCGCCCTCTCGGTCTACCTGCACGAACTGGCCCAGCAGTACTTCAGCCGGGTCGTGAAGTACTTCGGTGAGGACTGGGACGACACGTGGCGGAGCGCCGGCACCGTCTCGGACTGGAGCGAGCTACGGATGACCCCACAACAACTGGAGGAACTCAACGCGGAGTTGATGGCCGTCATCGCACGCCATACCCCGGCGCCGGATGCCGAACCGGCCCCGGACTCGCTGCCGGTCGTCGTGCAGTTGCAGTCCTTTCCCCGCAAGGAGGGCGGCACGGCATGAGGGAGGGCAGCCGCGGGAGTGCACGTGGTGGCGTACGTGGTGGCGTACGCGGTGGCGTACGCGGTGGTCTTCTGCGTCGCCACCGCGATTTCCGCCTGCTGTGGTGCGGCGAGACGGCCGGGAGGTTCGGCGCGTCCGTCACCGGCGTGACGATGCCGCTGATCGCCGTCTCCACCCTGGACGCGAGCACCTTCGAGGTCGGTCTGCTGAGCGCCGCGGCCTGGGCTCCCTGGTTGGTCGTCGGTCTTCCGGTCGGCGTCTGGGTGGACCGGTCGCGCCGCAGAACGATCATGCTGGCCGCCGCCGCGGTCTCCCTCGTGCTCTACGCCGGTGTCCCCCTCGCCGCATGGTCGGGCCGGCTGAGCATCGGGCTCCTGCTGGCCGTCGCCCTGCTGACCGGCACGGCCGCGGTGTTCTTCCAGACCGCCTACACCGCCTACCTCCCGAGCATCCTGGAACCCGACGACCAGCCCGAGGGCAACGCCAAACTGCACGGCAGCGCGTCCGCCGCGCAGATCGCCGGGCTCGGTTCCGGCGGGCTGATCGCACAGTTGGCAGGTGCGGTGAACGGGATGTTCGCCAACGCGGCGACGTTCCTCGTCTCCCTGCTGTGTCTCGCGGGCATCCGGCATCGTGAGCCGCGCACCGCCGGACCCGGACGTCGCCGCACCTCACTGGTCGGCGAAGTCCTTGAAGGTCTGCGCCTGGTGGCGATCGACCCCTGGTTCCGTACGTTCACCCTGTTCGGAGCGGCCTCCAACCTGGCCCTGATGGGATACCAATCGATCCAAGTCGTCTTTCTGGTGCGGAGCGTCGGTCTCTCCCCGGGGACGGTCGGCGCACTCATCGCGGCCACCAGTGCCGGAGGCGTCGCCGGGGCGTTCGCCGCACGCCGGGTCGCCCACCGGATCGGTACGGCCCGCGCGACACTGGTGTGCGAGCTGGGCCTTCCCACGCTGGGTCTGCTCATCCCGCTGACCGTCGGCGGGGCGGGGGTCGTGCTCTTCGTACTCGGCGGCTTCAGCGTCTCCGCGGGCGTCGTCGCGGGCAACATCCTCAAGGCGAGCTTCCAGCAGCGCTACTGTCCGCCGGACCTCCTCGGTCGTCTCACCGCGAGTACGGCATTCCTCAGTTACGGAACGATCCCCGTCGGAGCGCTTCTCGGTGGCGTTCTCGGAACCGCGTTCGACCTCCGTACCGCCATGGCCCTCACGACAGCGGGGATTCCGCTCGCCGCACTGATCCTGCTCTTCTCCCCGATCCGCCGAGCACGGGACCTGCCGACGACCCGCCGGCCAACGGATGATTCCGCACTCCCGTCGGCCTCCGGCGCGGAGTCGGCGCGGAGGGTGCCGTGGGGAAGCCGTAGCCCGAGCAACAGGGTTGACGAGGCCTGAGCGTGCGTGCCGCGTCCCGTGCGGCTGCCACGGTGGCCCCGTCGAAGACGTTCGCGGTGGCAGCCGTCGCGGCGCGATGTCCCGCGTCGCGTGAAGTGCGGGGGCGCACCGGCGCGGAGAGGTGGGGGCCCGCCGGGTGTGGCAGCGCGTGCGGGTGGGGGCCGCGGGTACCCGTTCTGTGGTCAACAGCGAGGAAGAGACCGAGGGGAGCGCGGGATGCCGGGTCACCGACCGCCGACGTGGACCAAACCAGGGGCCAGGTGGGTCCGCGTGCTGTGCTGGCCGATGCTGCTGCTGAGCGCCGTCCTGCTGGTGTGGCGAGTAGCCGGAGGGGCCGAGGCCGGGCAGATCATTGTCGCGGCCACCACCGTGTTCGTCTTCGTGTGCGTTCTGATCAGCAATCGTTCCGCGAAGCGGCGAGCCGAACAAGACCCTGTGCCGTGACCCACCGCCCCAGGCGCGACGGGGCACACCGGGTCCGTGTTCCACGCGCGCCGAAGTGTCGTCCGGTGCCACGAAGAACTGCACGATGATGCTCACCCGCGCATCGTCGTCCACCACGACGACGGGCCGTAGGGCTAACGCGCCACGCATACGTGGGATGATTCCCGACGTCGGCAGCGTGCCGACCACGGGAAGGGGGCCCTCGCATGGCCGCAGGATTTTCGGCGTGGAAAGTCAACCAGCAGTACGCGGTGAACGACCGCACGTCCCTGAATGGCAAGCACTACCTCTGTCTGCTGGCGCACAAGTCCAATTCGGCGAACAATCCCAAGGGCGCCGTGAAGTTCTGGAAGCGCTACGAGACCTGACGGATCTGCCTGGCCGGACCACCGTCTCGGCGCCGGCGCAACGCCGATTTGTCCGGTGTCGGCTACGTACGGAAGAGACGAGGCCAACGACCGGACAGTGGCGTGCCATCCCGTGCGGCCCGCTGATGCGGCCTTCGGCGCAGCCTTTTCGACCGGTGGCTCGCCGCCGGGGGACGGGTGGGCCACATCTGGTGGCAGTGCGGCTCAACCCCCCTCCCGCGCCCTGTGCACTCCCGATCCGCCCCCGCCGCGAATTTGAGGCTGCCGCGAGCTGTGCCCGGCCGTCAGTGCGTCGTCGGTGTCCACCTGGGCGGCAGCTACGGCGACCGCTACGCCCTCTACGCGGTGACCGTCCCCGACCCTCCGCGGCCACGACGGTCCGGACGGGGGACATTCGCGGCGAAGCGGGGTCCCCGGAATCTGCCCGTTGCTGCCGGCGCTTTCGGGACCGTCCCCGCCGGGGCGGGCTGCACGCGCCGGCTCCTTCTAGGACAGGCTGCACCCGCGACGGCCCCCTGCCGGAGCGGGCTGCCTACTGCTCTGACCGCATTGGTTCGCCGGGTGGGCCTTCGGAGCGGTTGGATGGCGACGTTCGTTCCGACCGCTGGAGGTGTGGTGGCCGAGCTTGTGCGGGTGCGCCGATTGACCGATCAGGAAGGGCAGAAACTGCAGCAGATCCTGCGCCGGGGCAGTACCAGCTCGGTGCGTTACCGGCGGGCGATGATGCTGCTGGCCTCGGCCGGCGGAAACCGTGTCCCGGTGATCGCCCAGCTCGTCCAGGCCGACGAGGACACCGTCCGCGATGTGATCCACCGCTTCAACGAGATCGGCCTGGCCTGTCTGGACCCTCGGTGGGCGGGAGGCCGTCCCCGCCAACTCGGCCCTGACGACGAGGACTTCGTCGTCCTGACGGCCACCGCCCGCCCGACCAAGCTCGGCCAGCCCTTCACCCGCTGGTCGGTCCGCGAACTCGCCGCCTACCTGCGCCGCGTACACGGCCGCGTCATCCGCATCGGCCGTGAAGCCTTACGGTGCCTGCTCCTGCGCCGCGGCATCACCTTCCAGCGCACCAAGACCTGGAAGGAGTCGCCCGACCCCGACCGTGACGCCAAGCTCGACCGCATCGAAGAGGTACTGGAACGCTTCCCGGGCCGGGTCTTCGCCTTCGACGAGTTCGGCCCCCTCGGGATCCGGCCCACCGCAGGCTCCTGCTGGGCGAAGCAGGGCAGGCCCGACCGCCTGCCGGCGACCTACCGCCGCACCCACGGCGTCACCTACTTCCACGGCTGCTACTCCGTCGGCGACGACACGCTGTGGGGAGTGAACCGCCGCCGCAAGGGCACCGCCAACAGTCTGGTCGCGCTGAAGTCGATCCGCGCCGCCCGCCCCGACGGCGCCCCGATTCACATCATTCTGGACAACCTCTCCGCCCATACCGGAGCGGACATCCGCCGCTGGGCGAAGAAGAACAAAGGTCGAGTTGTGCTTCACCCCGACCTACGCCTCCTGGGCCAACCCGATCGAGGCCCACTTCGGCCCGCTGCGGCAGTTCACCCTCGCCAACTCCCACCACCGCAGCCACCCCGCGCAGACCCGGGCCCTGCACGCCTACCTGCGCTGGCGCAACGCCAACGCCCGCCACCCCTGACGTCCTGGCCGCCCAGCGCAGGGAACGCGCCCGCATCCGCAGCGAGAAGGGCATTCGCTGGGGCGGACGCCCCCTGACGGCCGCAGCCTGATCCAGACCGGCGAAGACTGGACACGCCTGCGAAGGCTCGAATCGGTGCGGTAGGAACCGGTTTGCCGCCGCCCCTTCCCCGCAGCGCAGCCAAAAATCTCTTGCGGAGTCGTCCGAGCACCCGATACCCAGCATCGAGACGACGACAAGGAGCACAGGATGACGACCCGTCTGGGTTCATTGAACGAGTTCTGCTGGATGGACCTCAAAACCCGTGACTCAGCCGGCACCGCCACCTTCTTCTCAAAGACGCTGGGCTGGCGCTTCGCGGTGGACGAGAAGGACTGGCGAAAGGCCACCAAGATAGCCATCGACGGCCACCTGATCGGCAGCGTGAGCGACCTGGCGAACCCGGTCTATCCACCGGGAATACCCGCCCATATCGCCTATTATCTCGCAGTCGACAACGTCGATCGCCGTGCCGAAGCGGCGACGGTGAACGGCGCTCGTCTTGTCGTGCCTCCCTTCGACGCGGGCGACCAGGGGCGCATGGCGACATTGATCGATCCAGTAGGCGCCGCCTTCTCCCTATGGCAGCCACGCAACTTCACCGGATGGAAATTCCCGTCCCACTTGGCAGGTGCCCCGCACCGCATGGTCCTGACGTGCGACCAGCCTGAGAAAGCCCGGCACTTTTACGACAAGACGACGGGGACACCTCTGAACTGCGCCGATTTCATCGCCACACGTGGACCCAGTGCATCCGCCCCGCAGTGGGAACTTGCGGTCGACGTCGAGGATCCGGACACCGTCGTCGCCCGCGCACACGATTACGGCCAAGGCCCGGCCACCTGGTTCGAGGAAACCGGTCGCCGTGTTGTGCGGTTGAGCAGCCCAGAGGGACTGACATTCCTGGTCCGCTGCCTTGAGCAGTGACTCGGCCGTCGATCAGGCGGTGGTCGCAGCCTGGCCCAACCCGGCGGACCTATGCGGTCAGAGCACTATGCCGGCTCCAGCCTGGAGGGCGCTGAGGAGACCGCCCCGAGACGAACACTCCGGAGCCCGGCCCTCCTTCCGCGCCGCGCGGGCCGTGGATGCTGCAGACGGCAGTCAAGGGTCACGCCGTTCTGCCGTGGCGCCCTCGTGGGTCAATGTCCGCCGCGGGGTTCCGTGCAGCCGCCCTCCAGGTACGCCCCGTGGGCCTCGAACGTGGCTCGGGGGCCGAGTTGTCCTGTGACGCAAGGGCCGATCCCGGGGACGAGGTAGGAGAAGCCGAGGGTGTGGCCGGTTCGGTGGACGCTGCCGTCGTCGGACTCGTAGCCGAGGCGGGTGAGGGCGGTGACCAGCTCCGCCTCCTGCACGAAGGCCGCGGCGTCCGGGCCGGTGAGTGCCTTCTCGATGCGTCGAGCATGGGCCTCGCCGCGGCAGCGTGCTTCGGGCGTGAGCCGCGTCTGCTGCTTGAAGGCGTGGTTCTCGGCGTACTTGGCAGCCTCAGAATCGCTGGGCACCGGCTCCGGCCTGTCCGGCGCGGCGGTCGGAGCCGCGCCGTCGCCGCTCTTGCAGCGGGCCGCGACGTCCGGGAACTTCCTGTCGTGGGCGGTCTTGGCGGCGCGCTCCGACGCCGTGCGACCGGGGGCCGTCGGTGAAGCGAGGGCGGTCGGAGGCGGCGGGTCGGTTCCTGCGCCTGTGGGCATGGTGCCGCACGCGGTGAGCGTGAGCAGCCCGAGGGTCAGGACGGCCACAGCCGAGTGCTGGTGCGAGGGGCGGCTCACGGGGGGCTTCCTTGTCGTCTACGGGATCGGAACTCGGCGATTATGCCTGGCCTTGTTGCCTTGTTGCCTTGTTGCTCGCTGCTCGCTGCTCGTGGACTGGCGGCCTCGTGGTGGCTTGGTGGCCTTCGCCGGTTTCGCTGTGCCGGGCCGGTCGGAGCGGTGTGTGCCGGGCTCGTATCGTGTGTGTGGAAGCGACCCGCTGCCCCCCGTTCTGTCATGCTGTACCGGTGCGCGTACTGATCGTGACAGCGGGGAGTTGGGGCGATGTCGCCCCGTACACCGGGTTGGGGGCGCGGCTGCGTGCCGCGGGTCACGACGTGACCGTGGCGACCCACGAGCGTTTCGGGCCTGCGGTGACCGCCCATGGCCTCGGGTACCGTGCCCTGCCTGTCGACCCGCGCCAGGAGCTGGCCTCGCAGGCCGGTCAAGGGTTGGCCAGAGCGGTCAGTCCGCCTGTTGCCATGGCGCGAGTGGCCCGTATGGCGCGGGACTTCATGCCCCCGCTGGCCGTCGGCGTGGCGGATGCCGTACGGCAAGGCGCTGATGTCGTGCTGAGTTCCACGGTCACCGACCCCCTGTGTGCGGTGCTCGGCGAGGCGCTTCGGCTGCCGAGCATCGGGGTCTACCTCCAACCGGTCCAGCCCACCGGCGCCTTTCCGCCGCTGGTTACCGGTGCCCGCTCGTTCGGAACGCACGGCAACCGCCTGGCCGCGTACGCCCTGCAGGCCGGTACCGATCGGATCTTCGCTCCGGCCGCCGGGGCGTTGCGCCGCGAATTCGGTCTTCCCAGGCGGTGGTTCGGCGGGTTGCTGGGCCTGCCCCGCGGGCGTACGGTCCTGCACGGGTTCAGCCCTCGGGTCGTACCCCGTCCGGCGGACTGGCCCCCGGCGCACAAGGTCTGCGGCTACTGGTGGCCTCGGCCCGACCCGGGATGGGAACCGGACGCCCGACTGCTGGACTTCCTCGGCGCGGGACCGCCACCCGTCTTCGCCGGGTTCGGCAGCTGCGTGACCGCCGAAGCCCAGGCACTGAGCGCTCTGCTCGCCGACGCCATGCGCCGCGCGAAGGTGCGCGGAATCATCCAGGCGGGCTGGAGCGGCCTGCACGTGGAGAACGACGACGTGATCACGGTGCGCGAAGTGCCGCACGCCTGGCTGTTTCCCAGGACCGCGGCAGTCGTCCACCACGCGGGCGCGGGCACTACCGCGGCCGGGCTACGAGCGGGGGTTCCTGCCGTCCCCGTCCCGGTGCAGTTGGACCAGCACTTCTGGGCAGCCCGCCTGCACGCCCTGGGCGTCGCGCCGCCCCCGTTGCGCTTCCAGCGGCTCACCGCGGAACACCTCGCCCCTGCCCTTACCGAGGCCGTCCACAACCCCGCCCTGCGCGCACGCTCCCGCGAGCTTGCCGCGGCCCTCGCCGGGGAGGACGGCACACTCCAGGTCCTTGAGGCCCTCGCGCGGCTTGAGTGAACGTGCCAAGGGGCCCGTTTCACCCTGTCCGTGCCTCCGGAGCGAACAGGGCAGAGAGTCCTGTCGCGCCGCCCCTACCTCCGGAGTGAACGGGGCAGGGAGCCCCGTCCCGTGGTCCGTACCTCCGGGCCGGTCAGCCGGCCGAGGCGGGCCGGCCGCTTGTCCCAGCCTGTTCGACGGCCAACGCCCCGACGGACGGTGAGCCACTCCGCATGTGCGGCGTCCGATGCAGAGGTCTCAAGAATCGAGCACGGCGGCGACGGCCTCGATCTCGACGAGTTGGGCGTCGTAACCGAGCACCGTGACGCCCATCAAGGTGCTGGGGACGTCATGGTCGGCGAACGAGTCCCGGACCACCTGCCAGGCGGCCACCAGGTCCTCCTGCCGGGTCGACGCGACGAGAACCCGAGTACTGATGACGTCCTGGAGCGAGGCCCCCGCAGCAGCAAGAGCCGCCTGCATGTTCTCGATGGCTTTCGCTGCCTGCCCCGCGTAGTCCCCGATCGCCGCCGTGGACCCGTCGTCGTTCAGCGGACACGCCCCGGCGAGGAAGATCAGGCGTGCCTCGGCGGGCGCCGTGGCCGCGTAGGCGTACTCGGCGACATCGGACAGGGAGGCGGAGCGGATCAAAGCAACGGCACGAGCCATGGTGGTGGCGGCCTTTCTCCTCGGGTGCAGAGCGCCGACATCCTGCCAGTGCTGGAGCTGCTCCCGCCTTCCCTTTTTGCCACAACCTCCACCGCCGCCCACGTGATGGGGCCCGTTCGGCCGGAGCATGGACGGCCACGCCACTTCCCGAGCCGACGAGCCGACGAGCCGCCGAGCCGACGAGCCGCCGATCCGCCGGGGCGACGAGCCGCCGGGACGCCGAGCCGCCGGGACGCCGACTGGGCGTGCTCGGCGGGACACCGGTTCTGCGTTGTCGGGCTCGCCGGGCATGGTGCTCGCCGGGCGTGGTGGTGGACGTGTGGGTCGCGCAGCCCGTGCCGGTGAGGGAATGCCAGGGGGCTCCTGGCGCGTTCCGGCAACAGCCGCCCCTACGCCCCTGCTTCCGTCCAGGAGACCTCTCTCATGTCAGCTCTCCCGTCAGAGCCAGAGATCGGTGCCGTCGTGTTCGACGTCCTCGGCACGCTCGTCGACGAACCTGCCGGTATCCGTGCCGGCATTCGCGAACTCGCCCCCGCTCTCGACGCTCCCGAGGTCGAGCAGCTGTTGTCGCTGTGGCAGCAGCACATCGACGGCGAGCAACGCCGCATCATCGACGGCATCCGGCCCTACCTCGCCAGCGACGGCCTCGACCTGGAGGCCGCCCGGCTCGTCGCCGACGCCGCCGGAGTCGGCGACCCGGCTGCCGTGGCGGCGCTGGCCCTCTCGGCTCGCAGGCTCTCGCCGTGGTCCGACACCGTGCCGGGGCTCGCCCGCCTCGCCGAACGGTTCCCGCTGATCGGACTCTCCCACGCGAGTCGTACAGCGCTGCTGCGACTCAACGCCCACGCCGGACTGCGCTGGCACCAGGCCCTGTCCGCCGAGGACGCCCGGACCTACAAGCCGGACCCAGCGGTCTACCAACTGGCCGTCACGGTCTCCGGACTGCCGCCGGAGCGGCTCCTGATGGTCGCGGCCCACGCCTGGGACCTGCGAGGGGCACAGGGCCTCGGCATGCGCACCGCCTACGTCGCACGTCCTGTCGGCGACCCGCCCACTTCTTCGGACGAGTTCGATCTGCACGCCGTGGACCTGGCCGATCTCGCCGACCAGCTCGACGAGCCCGGGTGGAAGGCGTCGAACACCGGGGCGCGGCAGCCCTGACTCCGGCTTCGGCCGCGGCCCGCCCGGCTCATGGCCGTGACGGGCCCTGCGGCCCGCCGCCAGCCGTCAGCAGGGCGCGGCTTCGATGAGGGAGAAGGGTGCCGCATCCGTGAGCAGGGTGACCGACGTGAGGGACAGGCCCGCGCGACGGCACACGTCCTGGAAGTCCTTGCGGGTGCGCTCCCTGCCCCCCACGTTCACCAGCATGTTGAGGTCGCTCAAGTACGTGATTCCGCCGTCGGTCACGTCGGCGCCGGTGTCGACGACTTCGGGAAGTACGGGCTCCACGATCAGGACGAGCCCGCCGGGCGGCAGCACCTTGCGGCAGTTGCTCAGGATCGCCACCGCCTGGTCGTCCGTCCAGTCGTGCAGGACGCTCTTCATCAGATAGAGATCCGAGCCGCCCGGGACCGAGCGGAAGAAGTCCCCGGCGATCAAGGAGCAGCGTCCGTGCAGCCCGTGCCGCTCCAGAGTCCTTGGCGCCTCGCTGAGACCCTCCGCCGTATCGAGGACCGCACCGGTGAGGCCCGGATGCGCGTCGAGCACACCGGCCAGGAGGGTTCCGTTGCCTCCGCCGACGTCCGTGACCGTGCTGAACCGGCCGAAGTCGAAGGCGTACGGGAGCGCGGCGGCGGCCCCCGAGACGGCTTGGCCCATCGCGGCGTTGAACTCCGCGGACAGCTCGGGGTGCTGGGCGAGGTGGCTGAAGAAGTCGGTGCCGAAGACGCGGTCGAAGGCGATCTCGCCGGTACGGATGCTGTCGTCCAGATGCTCCCAGGCACGGACGATCGTCGGCTCGGTGAACATTCGTACGAACGACGCGAGGGAGTCGGGGCGCCCGGAGTCGAGGAGTGCCCCCGCCGGGGTCGCCGCGAAGGCGCCGGGGGCGTGTTCCGTCAGCAGGCCGAGCGCGGTCATGGCGCGCAGCAGCCGCGTCATGGGCAGGGATTCGGTTCCGGCGTCGGCGGCCACGTCGGCAGCCCGGCGCGGGGCGTCGCCCACCAGCTCCATCACCCTCAACCGCAGTGCCGCGCGCAGGGTTTGGGCGGCCATGCTCCCGAACGCGAGCCGCACGATCAGCTCGTGGTCGGCCGTACTCGCTGCTCGGACATCGCTGTGGGTCACAGGTGTTGCCTCTCCTGGTGTGGTGGTACGTGCAGGAACCGGCGTGGGCGCTCGTGCCTGTGGCCGGTCCCTTCGGTGTGGGCGCGGTCAGGTGGCGGACGTACTCCCGCGGGTCAGAGCGCCCGGCGTGCACCCGGCGAGGGCCAGTACGTCACGATGGAGATGCGGTTGGTCGGCGTAACCGCACGCCAGGGCGACGTCGCCGGCGCTTTGGCCCGCGCCGAGCGCTCGGGCCGCATGGTCGAAGCGGACCAGCATGGCGGCACGCTTGGGGGTGAGGCCGGTCTGAGCAGTGAACCTGGACCGCAGCCGCTTGCGGCTCCAGCCGCAGGAAGCGGCGAGGTCACCGACCCGTATCCGACCCCGACGGGCCACGATGGTGTCCCAGGCGGCGGCTACCTCGGGCGACATCGACGGCGCCCCCGCAGCCCGCTTCGCGAGGAACTCGTCTGTCAGCGCGAGGCGTTGCTGCCACGTCGCAACATCGGTCAGTTGCTCGCGGAGGCGTCGCTCGTGCTGCCCCCACAGCTCCTCAAGTCCGTGCACGGCTCCGTCCAGTTCGCGCGGCGGGACGCCCAACAGGGCGTAGGCGGCCCGGGGTGACAGGCACAGTTCGACGCACTCGACGTGCTCGCCCCGGATGCGGGCCCGGCCGGGCGACATCGAGGCGACGAGGCTCCTCATGGGCTGCCGCCCGGTGGCACTCTCCACCGTGACCGGGCTGTCCCCGAGCCCGATGACGACGATGACGGCGGGCTGAGGAAGCACCCGCATGTCCAGCCCGGCAGCGGCGCGGTCACGGAACCCCGCCATCCGTACGCCGTCGAGGGACGTGCCGCCGACGGGGCGGGCGACCTCCCAGCCGTTCTCGGCATCGCGATCCGCAGGGGCTGTCCCCGCTTGGTGTCTGCGCATGCCCTTACCGTCGCCGACTTCGGCGGTCCTGTCTTGTACGAAAGTTCCGTCGGCCGGTGAGGTGCATCGGACGGTTCGCCCCGGGCGGGTTGGGGTGCCACGTGGGTTGGGTTCCGGACGGTTGAGGTGCCGGGTGGGAGAGGGTCCCGGGCAGGATGAGTACGGCTACTCAGGTCCGCGGCGTTCCCGTGTCCGATGATGCAGATCAACATCATCGGAGTCAGGGGACCGACACATGCTCAGCCGCCTCGCCGACGTTTTGGTTCCGGCCGTGGGACGCCTTACGGTCACGGCCGATCCGGGTGCCGGACTGGCCCCCGGCAGCATCATCACCGCGAACCACACCTCCCTCGCCGACCCCGCCGTCGTGCTCGCCGCCCTGCACCGCCTCGGGGCCCGTCCGGTCGTCATGGCGACCGCGGGGCTGTGGCGCGTGCCGGTGCTCGGGCGCATGCTGGCCCGCGAGGGGCACATCCCCGTCCATCGCGGCGACCGGCGCGCGGCGAGTGCCCTGGACGGGGCCGTCGAGGCGCTGGAGCGCGGACGCCTGGTCCTGATCTACGCCGAGGGCGGGCTCCCGCGCCGGGCGGACGCCGCGGAAGCAGCCCCTGGCGCCTTCCGTTCCGGTTTGTCCCGGCTGGTGCAGCGCACGGGGGCCGCGGTCGTGCCCGTGGGGCAGGCCGGTGCGCGCAGAGTCACCTCCGGAAGCAGGGCCAAACAGATCGGGGGCCTGCTCACGGCGCCGTTGCGTCGCCCGGACCTGCACGTGCACGTCGGGCTGCCGGTCGAGCCGACGGTCGACGGCGTCATCCGTACCGGACACGCCCACGCGGCGGTGACGGCCGCCTGGCGCACTGCCGCCGCCCGGCTCGGCGAGCCGGCGGCGTCGGCTGCGTAGTTCGGCGAAGCCCGCCCGTTGCTGCCTTCAGGACCGCACCTTCAACGTACGTCCGACAGCCGGTCCAGCTCCGCGCGGATCGCTTCCCGCAACTCGTCGTGCTGCGGGCCGAGCGCGCACTCGGCGTCGTGCCAGCTCGCGCGCGGATACAGCCAGACAGGCATGTGCACGAGATCAGCCGGCTCCCACTCGAAGCGCGGCCACACGTGCGCATGCAGGAAACCGTCGGTATTGCCGAGAATCTCCAGGTTCACCCGGCGGAAATCCGGATCCAGGCGCCCGCACGCCCGCTCGACTGCTTCCCCGAGCCGGTCCATGTCGGACAGGAAGGCCAGGCGCCTCGCCCGCGGCAGGTCCGACAGCCGTTCCACCGCTGGGTCGTCCGTCAGCAGCACCGCGTATCCGGGCAGGAACTGTACGTCCCCGATCACTGCGAACCCCGCCTCAAGACGCCTGAGGACGGAGGGGTTCTCGCCGCGCAGCGCACTTCTTATGCGGTCCGCCCGCCAGTCGTCACTCATGACGGGGACGATACTCTCCACGGTCGGCCCACCAACTGCCCCACTGGTTTCGCGCGTGCGGGTGCCGGTGATCCGGGATCAGCGGCGGCCGGTGGCGAGCGTGACGAGGAACTGGCCGCCGCCCGCTTCGACTTGGGCGGTCACGGGCAGCCCCGGTACGAGTCGGGAGAACCGGTCCACCAGCCAGTCCGCCGCCTCCTGGGCGTCCCGCTCGGTCGGACAGCGGCCGACCATCTCGCGGCCCCCCTTGCGCTCCAGCCTCGTGGCAACGGCGATCAGCGGCGCGGGCTCGACCACGTACAGGTGCTCCGGCCAGGCGACGACCGCCTTGACCGCACCCTTGCGGGTGTTGCACCCGCGGTGCGCGAGCCGCTCGGCGACCTTGGCCTTCCGGTCGGCGGTCCGGCTGTCGACGCTGGGGCCCCGCGGGTCGTTGACCGACTCGTCGGGATCGACCGGCTCGTCACACACCCAGCAGCGCCAGCCGTCGCGCTCTGCCACATCATCAAGGAGACTCACCCGAGCAACCTAGCCTGTCCGGCCGCCTCTCCACGCATCAGGTACCCGCGAGGCCTCCTCCAGGTCGGCCACGAGCACGGAACGGGGCGGCGAGCTCCCGGTCGAGACGTCCGTCCCTGCACCGGCGTCGTTCACGGACCGGGGTTCGTGCTCCCCGGCTGCGACGCGGCCTCGGCGGCCCTGCGTCGCCACGACCTCGCCCGGCGGGCGTGCCCCTGGCGTTCCGCGAGCTCCGCCAGCCGGACCATCGCTCCGGCGTCCCCGACCGCGGCTGCCTTCTCGTACCAGCCCTGAGCCGCGTTCAGGTCGCCGTTCTTCTGCCCCGTGCGTGCCAGAGCCAGCATCGCGTGGACGTCGCCCTTGCGGGCGCGCTCCACCATCACGGCCTCAAGTTCGGCGAGTATCTCGGCGCGGCTCAGAAGTGCCGCGAGCCCACGGTTGCCCTCGTCGTCGCCTGCGGCGGCCGACCTGCGGAACCACGCCTTGGCCGTCTCCCGGTTCGTTCTGCTCCAGGGCGACGACTCCGAGGGTGTTCATCGCCGCGGTGCAACCCCCGGCGGCTGCCCGGCGGGCCCACTGTTCGGCTTCGACGTCCTCGCCCCGCCGGTGCAGCAGCTGTCCGAGGACGTACGCGGCGTCGGCGTGACCCGCCTCGGCGGCACGGCGGAACCATGCCTCGGCCTCGACGTCGTCGCCCCGCTCGCGGCACAGGGAGCCGAGAACGGCCATCGCGTACGCATTGCCCCCCTCGGCCGACCGCCGGTACCAGCGCTCGGCCTCGGTGTGCTCTCCCCGCGCGCGCAGGAGGTACCCGACGATTTCCATCGCGCGCACGTGACCCCCGCCGGCAGCCTCCCGCAGCAGCGGTTCGGCCTCGGTCTGCCGCCCCCACTCGTGCAGCAGCACACCCAGTGTGACGGCGGCGTCGGGGTGGCCCTTCTCGGCTGCCCGGCGCAGCCACCGTTCGCCGCCCGACCGGTCGTGGTGCGTACTGAGATGCAGGCCGTACCGGAACATCGACATGACGTCACCGGTCCCGGCGGCCTTCCGCAGGCGTTCCGGCCCGTCGTCGTTCCTTCGGCTCCCGGTTCTCCACGGCACGAGCATCCCCCTTGCGTCCACCGGTACTTGACCGCCCGCGTCACCGATGACGAGGGCGCGAACCGGTGTTCCCACCATGGTGACCCGACCGCATCCCGTGTTCCAACGGGTGCGCATCGGCCGAACGCGCCGCATGCCGCAGGAGGAACAGGACGGGCGCGCGGCCGTGGTGGTGACGGTGGTGGAGGCGGTCGTGGTGCTCGGTGGAGCGTCGCTCGTCAGCGGTCCACTGTCCGTCCGTGTCCGGGCGTACCGGACGGAATCCCCCGCGGGGGACCGGGGGACCGGGGGGACGGGAGCGCGCCGGGACGGCCGAACGTTTCTGCGTACCGGTGGCCGCTGCTACCGCGGTGGCGAGACCTGATGGGGAGTGCCGTGGGGATCCGTGCCCGAGGGGCCCACGGCCGGGCCGGTCGGGGGGCCTTCCGCACGGCCGCCCGGCGCGGGGGGCCGCGCGCCCAGGCGCCTCCGGGGGCCCTGCCGCTCCAGGACCGCCGTGAGGGTGGCGACGGATGCCTCCTGCTGTGCGAGCAGGGCCGCGAGCGTGGACGCGGCCCGGGACGCGGCGCGGGCGGTCCGTACCCGTTCGGCCTCGGCCAGCGCGGATGCCTCCTGGGCCCGCCGGTAGCGCCCCTGCGCGTCCTCCAGCGCCCGCTCGACCGCGCGACAGCGGGCGACCGCGTCCTGCAGTACTTCATCGTCCTCGTGCGTCATGCCAGGCTCAACGCCTTCGACGCGGACGGGGATGCGGGCTGTGCGGAACGTGTCCCGCGCTTCGCCGGTCGCGCGGGGAAACGATTCGTCCGCCCGGGTCGTACGGCAGCGACGCCCGGAGGTACGGGACGTGCGCCCGCCTCCCGCACCGGCACGGTGGCCGTTCCCCGTACGGAGACCGGCTGTCGGCGGGAGCCGCCCACGGGTTCGTTCCGGGTGGGGGCGCGGAACCGCGCACCGGCGTCTCGGGCGGTGGTGGGTCCGCCCCCGCGGCGTCCCGCCACGGGCGGAAGGCGGCACGCGCAAGGCACGGCTGCCGACGGCCGCGACGGGGGCCCCGAGTTGTTCGCGGTCGCGAACCCGGGCATGTTGGGTCGAGGACGTCGAGGTCGGGGCGGGGGGCCCGGGGCGGCACGCGCGGATCGTGCCGCGCATCGCAGAGGGATCAAGGGGTACGAGGTCCGGCAGCGGACGATCACTCACCGATCACCTTCGACGATCATTCACCCACTCGCGCGGCACGAGGGCGGACAGATGGCTGACACGGCTGACGGCATGCTGGTAGAGGACCTGTACCGGTTCGAGGAACTGCTGGACGACGCGGAGCGGGCGACGCTCCACCGGGTCCGCAGGTTCCTGCGCGAGGAGGTCGCCCCGCACGCGGACGCCTGGTGGGCAAAAGCGGCGTTCCCGCGCCACCTCATCCCGCGCTTCGGGGAACTGGGCATCGCCGGCATGGGGTACGAGGAGTGCGCGGGCGCTCCGGCGAGCAGTTTGCTCAGCGGGTTCATCGCGCTGGAGATGGCGCGGGTCGACGCGTCGGTGGCCACCTTCTACGGGGTGCACGCCGGGCTGGCCATGGGGAGCATCGCCCGGTGCGGCTCGCCGGAGCAGCGCCGCCGCTGGCTGCCGGCCATGGGCCGGATGGAGCAGATCGGGGCGTTCGCGCTGACCGAGCCGCAGGGCGGGTCCGACGTCGCACTGGGGCTGCGGACCACTGCGCGGCGCGAGGGCGACACCTGGGTCCTCAACGGCGAGAAGCGGTGGATCGGCAACGCGACCTTCGCCGACCTCGTGGTCGTCTGGGCCAGGGAGGAGGGGGAGGACGGCGGTGTGCGCGGCTTCGTCGTCGAGACGTCGACGCCGGGCTTCAAGGCCACCCTCATCGAGAACAAGATCGCCCTGCGAACCGTCGAGAACGCCGACATCGTCCTCACGGAATGCCGGGTTCCCGAGGAGAACCGGCTCCAGGAGGCCCATGGCTTCCGGGACACCGCGGACGTCCTGCGGCACACTCGCAGCGGCGTGGCGTGGGAGGCCGTGGGAGTGATGCTGGCGGCGTACCGCATCGCCCTGGACTACACCCGCGAGCGCGAGCAGTTCGGGGGGCCCGTCGCCCGGTTCCAGCTGGTCCAGGACCTCCTGGTACGGATGCTGAGCGATGCGACCTCCTGTCTGGGAATGGTCGTGCGGCTCGCCCAGCTGGAGGATGCGGGCACCTTCCGCGACGAGCACTCCGCGATGGCGAAGGCGCACTGCACCACCCGGATGCGGGAGGTCGTGGGCTGGGGACGCGAACTCCTGGCGGGCAACGGCATCGTGCTCGACTACGGCATCGGCCGTTTCGTCGCCGACGCGGAGGCCCTCTACTCGTACGAGGGCACCAGGGAGATCAACACCCTGATCACCGGTCGCGCCGTCACGGGCATCGGCGCGTTCGTCTGAGCCCGCACCCGTACCCATGACTCCTTGCGCACCGTCTGCGGGGCCTGGGGCGAACTGTCGGCCACCGCCCTGCCCGTTGCGTCAAATGGGCGCATATCAGAATTCATATTGATAAATACGTAGATATTCCTATGAGTGGCTTTACTGTCCAGGCGTGACGACTACGCCAAGTGCTGTCCCGGGCGCCTTCCTTGCACCGTCGCCGGGTGCCTGCCGACCGGACCCGGGGCGGCGGGCCTTCCTCGCCGCGGTGGGCGCCGTGGGCATGGGCGCCGCGGTGGGTGCTCCCGCTCACGCTTCCGACCGGGCGAGGGAGGGCGTGCGCGACGACGCGTACGTCGACGTCCAGTTGCTGAACATCACCGACCTGCACGGGTACCTCCAGGGACCGGCCGGCAGCGATGCGGTCATCCAGGGCGCGGGCGGCGTCAGTTACAAGGTGGGGGGCGTCGCCGCGATGGGCACCCACCTCCAGCGGTTGCGCAAGGGGCGGCGCAATTCGCTGTTCTTCGCGCCGGGAGACCTCTTCTCCGGATGGGAGTTCGACTCGGCGGCGTTCGCGGACGAGCCGACCGTGGAGGCGCTCAACGCGCTGGGGCTGGACTTCGCCACCGCCGGGAATCACGAGTTCGACAAGTCGCCCTCGTTCCTGACCCGCCACATGATGGAGGGTGAGCCGTTCCCGGTGGTGGGGCGGGACACCGGGTTCAGGGATTCCACCGGACAGCCGTTCCGGGGCGCGGACTTCTCGTACTACAGCGGCAACGTGGTGCGTTCGGGCAGCGGGCAGACGGTCCTGCGGCCGTATCACGTGGAGTACGTACAGGGCGGTCCCGGCAACCGCAGGCTGCCGATCGGGTTCATCCACCTCACGGTCGTCGGCATGGAGAACATGCCCGGCTCCTACCACCCCGGCCTCCGGACGCTCGGCGACCTCGCCACCGCGGACCGGTGCGCGAGGGAGCTGAAGGCGCGCGGTGTGAACGCGATCGTGCTGTGCATCCACGACGGGGCGTCCGCCGGTGACGACTTCAACAGCGGCAGCAATCCGTTCGGGCCGGCCTACGACCTCGCGCTGAAGGTCACGCCGGACATCGACGCCATCGTCTGCGGGCACTGGCACAGCCGCTTCAACATGATGGTGCCCGATCCGCTCGGAGTGCCCCGCCCCTTCGTCGAAGCCGGGTACCACGGGCAGGTCATCAACGAGATCAACCTCTCTCTGGACCCGACGACCGGAAAGGTCGTCCGCGACCTGACGGTGTCCACCAGCCACCCCAACACCCGTGACGTGCCCCCGCATCCGAAGCTCAAGGCGATCGCCGACTACTGGGCCGAGCGGGCGCTCGAACGCGCCAGGAGCCCGATCGGCAGACAGAGCGGCCCCTTCACCCGCGTGCGGAACGCGGCGGGGCAGAGCACCATGGGCGATCTGGCCGCCGACTGGACACTGTGGGCGGCGAGCACTCCGGTTCCGGCGAACGACGACTCCAACATCCACCCCTTTCTTCCCGCGCAGCTCGCCCTCGTCCCCCTCGCTCCCCAGGACGGGCTCCCCGTCATGCGGGGCGACCTCGTCCCGTCGGCCGACGGCGGGGACACGGTGACCTTCGGGAAGGCATGGGCGGCGATCGGCCGGAGCAGCCCCACCGTCAGCGTGACGGTGACGGGCCAACAGATCCACGACGCCCTCGAACAGCAGTGGACCAAGGACTCCGCGGGAGCGGTACGGTTCGCCCCGCTGGCCGTCTCGCACAACGTCCGCTACTCCTTCAACTCCGCGGGCGCGGTGGGGGACCGCGTCGACGCGGCGGAGGTGTTCATCGACGGCGCACCGCTGCGGCCCGGCGCCGACTACCGTGTCGCCTGCACCTCCCGCACCGTCCTCGGCCTCGACGGCTTCCCCGCACTCGCCACCCACCGCAGGCCCTACCGTTTCGAGCGCGACTGCGAGAGCTTCATCGCCTACGTGCGCGCGCAGCCGATGCTGACCCCCTCACCGCTGAAGCGGGTCACGGCATACGAGAAGAAGCGCCGCAGCCAAGGCGACCGGGCCACCGTGCGCACGGGCTCCGCAGGCCGCTGACAGCTGCGGTGACCTGTCCCGGGCGGGCAGGACGACCGACATGGTCGAGAAGGGGCAGGCGGGCTTCGTACGGCCGCGCGCAGCGGCGGGCTTCTTCGTGCCGGAGCAGGGTCCGCTCCCGGAGGCGGACCTGCGGGCGTTCCGAAGTGCTGTACGCCGCTGCCCGGGTCGTGTGCGGCGGGCGGGCGGGCGGGATCGACCGGCGTCAGGCGCGTGCCTTGTCGTCGTCCGCCGCGGCGGCGAGCGGCGGCCCGTCCGGACCGGCACCGCGCGGCGACGGCAGGGCGTCGGCCACGGCGTCCGCGTGCTTTGGAGGCTCGATGCTGATCCGGGGCAGCAGCCGGTCCAGGCGGGCGGGAAGCCACCAGTTCGCCCCGCCCAGCAGGTGCATGAGCGCCGGCACGAGCAGGGTGCGCAGCACGAAGGCGTCCAGCGCGACCGCCGACGCGAGCGCGATGCCGAACATGGCGATCACCCGGTCGCCGCTCAGTACGAAGGCCAGGAAGACCGCGATCATGATGACGGCCGCCGAGTTGATCACCCGGCCGGTCTCCGCGAGTCCGACCCGTACGGCCCGGCGGTTGTCGCCCGTGGCCAGCCACTCCTCGTACATCCGGCTGACCAGGAAGACCTGGTAGTCCATGGAGAGGCCGAAGAGGACGGACACCATGATCACCGGCAGGAACGGCTCGATCGGCCCCGCACTGCCCAGGCCCAGCAGCTCGCTGCCCCAGCCCCACTGGAAGATCGCGACCACCACGCCGAACGCGGCGGCCACCGCCGCCACGTTCATGACGGCTGCCTTCACCGGGATGCCGACGGAACGGAAGGCCAGCAGCAGCAGGACGCAGCCCAAGGCCACGATCACCCCGACGAACAGCGGCAGCTTTCCGACGATCACATGGGCGAAGTCGTCGTAGCTCGCCGTGATGCCGCCCACCGAGACGTCGAGACCGGTGTTCCGCTCCACGCCGGGCAGCACGTCCGCGCGCAGCCGGTCGACGAGTTCGCTCGTCTCACGCGCCTGGGGCGCGGAGTCGGGAACCACCGTCAGCGCGGCCGTCTCCCCGTCGTGGCCGAACGCGGGGGGACCGACAAAGGACACGCCTTCCGTGGTGCGCAGCGCCGCCGCGAGGTGTTCCACGCCCTCCCGGGCCGCTTCGTCCCCGCCCCCGCCGGGCCCGCCCGGCTCGGCGACGAGCGTCAGCGGGCCGTTGGCGCCGGGGCCGAAGCCGTCGGCGAGCATCGTGTACGCCTGGCGGGTGGTGGACGAGGCCGGGTTGTTGCCCTGGTCGGAAGTGCCGAGCCGGAGGGAGAACGTGGGGATCGCGAGGACCACCATGATCACGGCCGCGAGCAGGCCCAGCAGCTTCGGACGGCGCTCCACGAGCGCGGACCACCGGGTCGCGAGGCCGCCGGTGACCTCCGGGCGCGGGCCGTGCGCGGCCAGCCGCGCCCGTTCGCGGCGGCCGAGCGCCCGCATGCCGATGAAGGACAGGAGCGCCGGGAGGAGGGTGACGGAGGCGACGACGGTCAGGACGACCGTGAGGGACGCGGCGACGGCCACACCGTTCAGGAAGCCCAGACGCAGGATCAGCATGCCCAGCAGGGCGATGCAGACCGTGACGCCCGCGAACACGACGGCGCGTCCGGTCGTGGCGACGGCCTCGGTCGCCGCCCGCTCGACGGACAGGCCGCGCCGCAGCCCCCGCCGGTGCCGGGTCACCAGGAACAGGGCGTAGTCGATGCCCACGCCGAGCCCGATGAGGGTTCCCAGCATCGGGGCGAAGTCGGCGACCGTCATCGCGTGGCCGAGCAGGGTGGTGCCGGCGTAGGCGGTGCCCACGCCGACCAGGGCGGTGGCGATCGGCAGGAGGCTCGCGGCGACGGAACCGAACGCCAGGAAGAGGACGACGGCGGCCACGACGACCCCCACCGCCTCGGCGAGGTGGGCGTCCGGGGCCTCGGTGAGGGCGATGGCGCCGCCGCCGAGAGCCACCCGCACGTCGTCGTCCGCGGCGGCCCGCGCCGTGTCCACGACGGCCTGCGCCTGCTTGGTGGGGAGGTCGTCGGCCTGGGCGTCGAAGGTGACCGTGGCGTACGCGGTCCGCCCGTCCCCGCTGATCTGGCCGGGCCCGTACCGCACGGGAGAGTGTCCCGCCGTGTCGGAGCCGCCCCCGGACGGGTACGGCCCGGTCACGGCGCCGACCCCCGGCAGTCCGGCGATGCGGTCGAGCACCTGTGCCATGCGGTCCGCCACCGCGCCGCCGGCCGCGGGGCGACTGCCGCCGTCGGCGTGCCAGACGACGGTGGAGACGTCACCGCCGCCGTCCGCGAAGTGGGCGTCGAGGAGGGCGCTCGCGTGACCCGACTCGGTGCCGGGCACGTCGTAGTCGTTGGAGTAGGCGGAACCCGCGGAGACGGCCGCGGCGGACGTGGCCCCGAGGGCGAACAGCCACAGGACGACGGTGGCGAGCCGGTGCCGGACGCACCAGCGGGCGAGGGCGGTCAACGAACGTGCTCCTGGGTGGATCGTGTCCCGCGCAGGCGAGGACGGGCGGACCGCGTCGGAGGGACGACCGCTCCACCTCATCCGTGTGCCCTGCGTGACGGGCGAGCTGGCAATGAAGCCACTCTTGCACCGAAAGTGCGCCGAACATCCGTTTCATGGCCTTACTCACAGTGCCCAGGCGGGGGACCGGGGGCCCTGGAAGCCGTCCCCACCCGTCCGCCGGTACGCCGACGGGCGCCCCGTCGGTGCGCGTGCGAGGTGCGCATCCGACGGGGCGCCGTTCGGCCGTGGCTCTCCTCGCAGGGCTCAGCCCCGGTCGTCCTCGAAGGCCCGGAGCAGGTCGGCGGCGACGCTCACCGCGATCGTGGCGGGTTCCTTGCCGCTGATCGTGGGCAGTCCGATCGGGGTCTTGATCCGGTCGATGGTGTCGTCGTCGTGGCCGCCCTCGGTGGCGAGACGTTTGCGGAACCGGGCCCACTTGGCGGCGGAGCCGATCAGCCCGATCGAGCCCAGGCCGGGGGTGCGCAGGGCTGCGTCGCACAGCGCCGCGTCCTCCGCGTGGTCATGGGTCATGATCAGCACGTGGGTGCCGGGCGCCAGCTCCGCCAGCACCTCCTCCGGCAGCAGCGGCACGTGGTGCACGTGGACCTGCGCGACGGCGTCCGAGAGGACGTCGAGCCGCTCGTCGGCCAGCATGTCGGCCCGGGTGTCGATCAGATGGAGATCGAGGTCGTGACGGGCCAGGACGCGCGCGAGCTCCAGTCCGACGTGCCCGACACCGAACACCGCCACCGCGGGGACCACCGGGAGCGGTTCGAGCAGTACGGTGACGGCACCGCCGCAGCACTGCACGCCGTGCGGACCGGACACCTTGTCGTTGAGGGCGAACTCCATCAGTTCCGCTTCCGGGCGCGGCGCGTCGATCAGCTCGCGGGCGCGGTCGATCGCGACGGCCTCGATGTTGCCGCCGCCGATGGAGCCCCACGTCCCGGTCCGGCCCACGACGAGCTTCGCGCCGGCCTTGCGGGGCGCGTGGCCGCGCACGGTCGCGACGGTCACGAGCACGCCGGTCTCCCGGCGGGTCCGCAACCGCGCGACCGCGGCCACCCAGGTCATGTCAGGCATTGCTGAGCGCGTGGGTGCCAGGGGTGATATCGGTGCGCTTCTCGTCGCCCTCGCGGACCGACTCGATGGCCCAGTACACCGCTTCGGGAGTCGCGGGGGACGCGAGTTCCACACTGGCCCCGGAAGGGCCGAACGCGGCGGCGGCCTGCCGCAGCGCCTCGCGCACCGAGAACGCCAGCATGAGCGGCGGCTCGCCGACCGCCTTGGAGCCGTACACCGCGCCCTCCTCGGTGGCGTTCTCCATCAGCGCGACGTTGAACTCCTCCGGCATCTCCGAGAAGCTCGGCAGCTTGTACGTGCTCGCCGCCTGCGTCTGGAGCCGGCCCCGGTGCGGCCCGTCACCGGTGTCCCAGCGCAGGTCCTCCAGCGTCAGCCAGCCCGCGCCCTGCACGAACCCGCCCTCGACCTGGCCGATGTCGATCATCGGGGAGAGGCTGTCGCCGACGTCGTGCACGATGTCCACGCGCCGGATCCGGTACGCGCCGGTGAAGCCGTCCACCTCGACCTCGGTCGCGGCGGCCCCGTGGGAGAAGTACTTGAACGGCGTGCCGCGGAAAGCCTTCGCGTCCCAGTGCAGCCCCTCGGTGCGGTAGAAGCCGGCCGCCGAGAGCTGGACGCGCTGGAAGTACGCGGTGCGCACCAGGTCCTCCCAGGCCAGTTCCTTGTCGCTGCCCAGGACCCGGGCGACGCCCTCGACGATGCGTACGTCCGAGGCGTTGCCGCCCAGCTGGGTACCGGCCACCTGGTGCAGCCGCTCGCGCAACTGCTCGCAGGCGTTCTTGATCGCCCCGCCGTTGAGATCCGCGCCCGCGCTGGCGGCGGTGGCGGAGGTGTTGGGCACCTTGTCCGTACGGGTCGGCGCGAGGCGCACCCTGTGCAGCGGGATGCCCAGCGTCGTCGCGGCCACCTGCATCATCTTGGTGTGCAGGCCCTGGCCCATCTCGGTGCCGCCGTGGTTGATCAGGACGGAGCCGTCCTTGTAGATCAGCACCAGCGCGCCGCCCTGGTTGAAGGCGGTGAGGTTGAACGAGATGCCGAACTTGACGCCGGTCAGCGCGAGCGCCCGCTTGGTGTGCGGGTGCGCGGCGTTGAACGCGGCGATCTCGCGCCTGCGGTCGGCGAGGGAGGCGTTCTCCTTCACCTGCTCCCAGACGGCGGAGATCCGGTCGGCCTGGGTGACCGGTTGCCCGTACGGCGTGGTCTGGCCCTGGCCCGGCCGGTAGAAGTTGCGCTCCCGCAGCTCGACGGGGTCCAGGCCCAGCAGCGGGGCGACGCGGCCGAGGATGTCCTCGATCACGAGCATGCCCTGGGGGCCGCCGAAGCCGCGGAAGGCCGTGTTGGAGACCGTGTTGGTCCTGGCGATGCGACCGGCGACCCGGGCGTTGGGGATCCAGTACGTGTTGTCGATGTGGCACAGCGCGCGGGCGAGCACCGGCTCGGACAGGTCCAGGCTCCAGCCGCCGTCCGCGGTCAGGGTGGCGTCGAGTGCCTGGATGCGGCCCTCGGCGTCGAAGCCGATCTTCCACGAGGCGTGGAAGCCGTGCCGCTTGCCGGACATGGTGAGGTCCTGGGTCCGGTTGAGCCGGAACCGTACCGGACGGCCCGTGAGCTTGGCGCCGAGGGCGGCGACGGCCGCGAAACCGTGCGGCTGCATCTCCTTGCCGCCGAAGCCGCCGCCCATCCGCAGGCACTGCACGGTCACCTCGTGCGCCGGGATGCCCAGCACGTGCGAGACGATCTCCTGGGTCTCCGACGGGTGCTGGGTGCTGCTCTGGATGAACAGCTGGCCGCCCTCGTCGATCAGGGCGAGCGCCGCGTGCGTCTCCAGGTAGAAGTGCTCCTGTCCGGCGAAGGTGAACTCACCGGTGAAGACGTGCACGGAGTCGGCGAAGCCGGCGTCGACGTCACCGGTCTCCATGTGCGGGCGGGCGCCGTGGAAGCTCTCGGCCTCGATGGCCTCCCGCACGGTGACGATCGCGGGCTTCTCGTCGAGCTCCACCTCGACCGCCGCCGCGCCGAGGCGGGCCGCCTCCAGGGTCTCGCCCAGCACCCACGCGACGGCGTGGCCGTAGAACATGACCTCTTCGGGGAAGAGCGGCTCGTCGTGCTTCATGCCCGCGTCGTTGTCGCCGGGCACGTCGGCGCCCGTCAGCACCCGGACCACGCCGGGCACGGCCAGCGCGGGCTCCGTGCGCAGGGCGGTGATGCGGCCGTGCGCCTTCATCACCTGGACCGGGTAGGCGTGCAGGACGTCCTTGGTGCGGTGCACCAGGTCGTCGGTGTAGAGCGCGGCGCCCGTGACGTGCTGGAAGGCGCTCTCGTGCGGCAGGGAGACGCCGACGACCGGCTTCTCGGGGCGTTCGGACAGCTGACTCATGACGAAACCGCCTCGGTGGTGTGCGCGTACAGCTTGTGCAGGCTCTGGCCGAGCATCGCGGAACGGTAGAGGGAACTTGCGCGGTGGTCGCTCATCGGCGTCCCCTCGCCCCGCAGCACCCGGGCCGCGGCCTCGACGGTCTCCCGCGTCCACGGGTTGCCCTCCAGGGCCGCCTCGGTGGCCAGCGAGCGGATCGGGGTGGCGGCCACGCCGCCCAGACCGATGCGCGCCTTGCGTACGATGCCGCCCTCGATGTCGACCGCGAAGGCGACCGCGACGCTGGAGATGTCGTCGAAGCGCCGCTTGGCGATCTTGTGGAAGGCCGTGACCCGCGACAGGGGCGTCGGGATGCGCACCGCGCGGATCAACTCGTCGGGGCGGCGCACGCTCTGCCGGTACCCGGTGAAGTAGTCGGCCAGCGGGACCACGCGCTCGCCGTCCGCACCGGCGAGCACCAGCGAGGCGTCCAGCGCGAGCAGCACCGGCGGACTGTCGCCGATGGGGGAGCCCGTGCCGAGGTTGCCGCCGAGGGTGGCGCTGTTGCGGATGAGCCGGGACGCGAACTGCGGGAACAGCTCCGCCAGCAGCGGCACGGTGCCGTCGAGGCGGCGTTCGATCTCGGTGAGCGTGACCGCCGCGCCGATCTCGATGTACTCGGACTCCACGCGCAGCTCCCGCAGTTCGGGCAGCCGGTCGATGGCGACGACGCAGTTGTCCCGTCGGGAGCGGATGTTGACCTCGACGCCGTAGTCGGTGCTCCCGGCGACCAGGACCGCCTCGGGGCGGTCGCGCAGCAGCCGGACCGCTTCGTCGAGACTCGCCGGGCGCACGAACGTGCTGTCGCCCTGCGTGTACGAGGTGGCCACCGGCTCCGGCGGGGACTGGTCGCGGCGCTGTGCCAGCGGGTCGTCACCGGTGGGTTGGCCGACCGCGTACGCGGCGTCGCGGATGGGGCGGTAGCCCGTGCAGCGGCACAGGTTGCCGCTCAGCGAGTGCAGGTCGAAGCCGTTGGGGCCGTGCTCGGGGTCGCCCTGGTCGGCGACCGTGCCCGCGGCGTCGGCGGTGTCGGCCGACGCCTCGTGTGCGCAGCGGTCGGGGCGGTAGTACTCCGAGGCCATGCTGCAGATGAACCCGGGGGTGCAGTAACCGCACTGCGAACCGCCGCGGACCGCCATCTCCTCCTGCACCGGGTGCAGGGTGGCGGGCGTGCCGTCGGCACCGGGGGTGGCGAGGCCCTCGGAGGTGATGACCTCCTGGCCGTCGAGTGCCGCGGCCGGGAGCAGGCAGGCGTTCACCGCCACCCAGTCGGTGGGCTTGTTGACACCGGGCCGGGCCACCAGCACCGAACAGGCGCCGCACTCGCCCTCCGCGCAGCCCTCCTTGGTGCCGGTCAGGCCGCGCTCACGCAGGAAGTCGAGCACTGTGGTGTGGGGTGCGTCCGGTGCAAGGGGGGTTTCTTTCCCATTGACCGTGATTCGCGCGCTTACCATGACAAAACCTCATTTTTGGGCGCAGTCAGCCAAGGTGCCGTAATGGCCATTTCGGGAGTTTCCTCTTTCGGTGGTGCGGCGTGCGACGCGTAGCCTTCGACGGCGCGTCCCGTGGACGGGAGGCGCGGATCGGCACGCTACGACGCGCATGCGGTGCCGAGGCGGAGAGAGTTCACAACATGCCGGGGCCCTGCCGAACGGGGCACGCCGGAGGAGGGGCTGCGTCAGCAGCCGTGCGCGACACGCCCCGGCATCCAGGCCGTACGCCGGGCGAGGCGTTGCAGGTCGGAGATGATCGACATCCGACGTCGCCTCCCTTCGGTGCGTGGCTCTGTGGTGCGCGGGCTCTGTCGTTCGAAATTACGTCGCGGAAGGTGCGGGGGTCAAGCTTTGTGCGAAAACTCAAAAGCGATTCGGTACGAGTTCTGAAAGAGCGGTCAAAAACCGCGAAGTGATCCTGCGGCGGCCGAGCCCCACCGTTCGCCCGTACGGGTGCCGGGCCGAGCGGGCCGCGGTGCGGGGAACGGCGTGCGGGCCGAAGCCGCAGGAGCGTCGGCCGGCGCGCTCGACGGTGGGCCGACCCGCTGCCCGGAAGCCTCCGTCCGTACGGTTCCCTCCTCCGGTCCCGGAGGCATGACCGGGTGGCGCAACTCCCGTGCCATCGGCAGCAGGCCGCCGTCCCCGGCTGCCTGCGTCCCTGCCGCCGACCCGCACGACGCGACAGGAACGCGGCCGCTCCCGCGCAGGCCCGTGAGCGTCCTCGGGCCCGTTCGACGTCCCGCGTCCCCGCCGCTGCCGTGCTCACGGAGTTCCCTCCCCCCACCACGTCCGGTGGCCCCCACCTCCGCAGGGGGGAGAAGAGCTTCTGTCTGACCTACGGAGTCAAGAACCGGAGCTTCCGCCCGTGGGTGCGCGTGAGGCCGGGGGCCGGAACTCCGCCGTACGGCGATGCAACTCGACGGCCAGGGGAGTGGCGGTGAACATCGAGGAGTAGGTGCCCACGGCGAGGCCGATGAGGAGCGCGAGCGCGAAGTCGGTCAGCGTTTCGCCGCCGAGGACGGCCAGCGCGGTCAGGATGAACGCCGCGCCGATACCGGTGTTGACCGTGCGGGGCAGGATCTGCAGGATCGCCCGCTCGGCGACGCGGGCCAACGGCTCGTCGCGGTCGCGCCGGCTCAGTTCCCTGATCCGGTCGAAGACGACGACGGAGTCGTTGACCGAGTAGCCGATGACGGTGAGCAGCGCGGCGAGGAAGACGCCGTCGACGGGTTTGCCGAGCCAGGCGAAGACGCCGATGAGGATGACGACGTCGTGGGCGAGGGCGGCGACGGCGGAGACTGCCAGCAGTCGGCGGAAGCGCGCCGCCAGGTAGACGAGCTGGGCGCCGAGGGCGACGGCGAGGGCGACGAGGGCGCCTTGGCGCAGCTCCTTGCCGAGGCTCGGCCCGATGGCCTCGTCGCGGACCTTCTCGGCGTGCGGGTCCAGCCCGGTCACTGTGTCGGTGACGGTCGCCGCCCGGTCCTCGCTCAGCGGGTGGGTGCGGACGGTGAGCCCGCTCTCCCCGGAGGTCTGGACGACCGCCTGCGGGAAACCGGCGTCGGCCAGCGCGGTGCGTGCCCGGTCGGCGTCGACGGGGACGGCGGTGGTGTACTCGATCAGCCGGCCGCCCGTGAACTCGACCCCGAAGTCGAGGCCGCGCAGAGCGATGCCGGAGGCGGCCAGGACCAGAGCCACCGCGGAGGCGGCGAGCCACCGGCGCGGGTGGCGCAGCAGAGCGGGTTTCGCGCGGGTGAGCCGGTCACGGACGGCGCCGGTGTGGGCGATGCCGGTGAGGTGGGGGCGCCGGTGGAGGGCGGGGCGGGCCGCGGCGTAGTCGGCGAGGACACGCGTGATGACCAGGGCGCTGATCATCGAGGCGAGGACACCGATGCCCAGAGTGACGCCGAATCCCCGGACGGGCCCGGAGGCGAGGAGGAACAGCAGACCGGCGGCGATCAGAGTGGTGACGTTGGAATCCGCGATCGCGCTGAAGGCCTTGCGGAATCCGGCCGCCATCGACGACCGCGGAGTGGGACGCCGGCGCGCGGCGTGTTCCTCGCGGGCGCGTTCGAAGACGAGGACGTTGGCGTCGACCGCCATGCCGATGGCCAGGACGAAGCCGGCGAGGCCCGGGAGGGTGAGGGTGGCGCCGAGGGCCGCGAGGGCCGCGTAGGACATCAGGCCGTAGCAGGCGAGGGCCACGGTGGCCAGCACGCCCATGATCCGGTAGACGGCGATGATGAACAGCGCGGTCAGCGCGGTGCCGATGGCGGCGGCCCAGGCACTGGCCGTGATGGCCTGCGCGCCGAGGGTGGCGCCGACGGTGCGCTGCTCGACGGTCTCGACCGGTACCGGCAGAGCGCCGCCGCTGATGAGCAGGGCCAGTTCCTTGGCCTGGTCGCTGCTGAAGGTTCCGGTGATCTGGGTGGAGCCGCCGCCGATGCCGGACCGGCAGGCGACCGACGGGTCGACCTGCGGCGAAGAGATGATCTTGCCGTCCAGGACGATGGCGACCCGGCGGGTCGGCTCCCCGGCGGGGTGGCAGGCGGCCTCACCGGTCAGACGGGCCCAGCCGTCGACGCCTGCGTCCTTGAAGTCGACGGTGACGTGCCATCCCGCGCCGCTCTGCTGGTCGATCCTGGCGGCGGCCTTCTGCACGTCCTTGCCGGTCAACGAGGCCGCTTGGAGGCGCAGGAGTTGGCCGGACTCGTCGGCCACGACCTGCTGACGGGACCGTTCGGGGGCTGCTGCCGGCAGGTCGTCGGCGGCGGACGCCGTACCGAGCACGTGGTGGAAGGTGAGCTGGGCGGTGCGGCCGAGCACGTCGGCCGCCTTCCGGGGGTCCTGGACCCCGGGCAGTTCGACGACGATCCGGTTGCTTCCGGAGCGGGCGAGGGTGGGTTCGGCGACACCGAGCGCGTCGATACGGCCGCGCAGCACCTCCACGGTGCGGTCGGTGGCCGTGCCGTCGGCGTCGTCGTCGGCGGCGGTGGGGCGGGTTTCCAGCACGATCTGGGTGCCGCCCCGCAGATCGAGGCCCAGCTTGAGAGGAACAGTGAGGGTGACGTACAGGGAAAGGGCGACGGCAGCGAGGGCGAAGAGCCCTCTGATGAGCGTGAATCGTTTCACAACGGCCTCCGGCAGGCGCACCGCGGCCAAGGCGGCGACCGCGGTGGAGGAAGAAAAGGGGGTCGGGTCAGTTGCCGGAGGGCGAGGGGGGTGCCCGTACCCCGTGACGGTGTGCCGCATGCCCCGGTGCGCACGGGCCCGCCGTCGGGGCCGGTGGCTGCGCGGGCCGGAGCGGGACGACCCGGGCGCCGCGTGCGGTGTCGGGAGCGGACAGCGGCGGCGTGTGGCGTTCGCCGGTGCCGTCACGGCTGCCGCGCACGGCCACGGTGGGGACTGCGGGGTCCGCGCGGTCGGCGTACGGCTCGCTCTGCACCGCCGCGGACCCGACGGCACCGGCCGCGCCGACCGGCGTCCGGGGGTGCTCGTTGCCCGCGGCGGACGGGCCGAGCAGGGTGACGAGAACGGCGAGCAGCACCGCCCACACCGGCCCCGGACCACGGGTGCGCGGGACGGCGTGCGTGGAGCGGGCCATGGTCGTCCCCCTTCCGTGGTGGTGGCGGGCTGCGCGGGCCTCGGGGCTGCGGCGGAGCGGCCGGCCGCAGGCAGAGAGACGGCCGGTGGGATCCGGCATCCCTTCGGCGGGATCAGGCTTCGACGAGACCTACGCGGATCGCGTAGCGGGTGAGCTCCAGCCGGTCGCGCAGGCCGAGCTTGCTCAGCACGTTGGCCCGGTGCCGGTGGACGGTCTTGATGCTGATGAAGAGCATCTCCGCGATCTCCTTGGAGGAGTGGCCCTCGGCGACGAGCTTGAGGACCTCTTCCTCACGTGCGGTCAGCACCTGGCCGGGCGGTTCCTCGCCGTGGCGGACCCGGTCGAGGTAGTTGCGGATGAGCGCGGAGACCGCACCCGGGTACAGGAAGGGCTCGCCGCGCATCGCCGCCCGGCAGGCCGCCACCAGATCGCGGTCGGCCACCGACTTCAGCACGTAACCGCTGGCCCCGGCCTTCAACGCCTGGAAGAAGTACTGCTCGTTGTCGTGCATGGTCAGCATCAGCACACGCGTGCCCGGCGTCAGCACGGCGAGTTCGCGGGCGGCCTGCAGACCGGTCATGCGCGGCATGGCGATGTCCAGCACCGCCAGGTCGACCTGCTGGGTGCGGGCCAGGGCGACGGCCTCGGCGCCGTCCCCGGCCTCGGCGACGACCTGGAGGTCCGGTTCCCCGTCGAGGATGAGCCGTACGCCGCGGCGTACCAGCGCGTGGTCGTCGGCGAGGAGGATGCGGATCGCGGCGGTGTCGGGCGTCGTCATGGCTGCTTCCTGAGGAGGGGCACGGTCAGCCGGACCTGCGTGCCGGCCCGGCGCTGGGAGGTGACGTCCAGGGTGGCCCCGATCAGCAGGGCCCGCTCGCGCATTCCGCGGATGCCCGCTCCTTCGCGGGTGATCTCGGTGCCGCGGCCGTCGTCGGCGACGGACAGCACCACCGCCGCGCCGGTGTGCCGCAGGCTCACCTCGACCTCTTCGGCCTCGGCATGGCGAGCCGCGTTGGTCAGGGCTTCCTGGGCGACGCGGTACAGCACCAGTTCGGTCTCCGCGTCCAGGGTGGGGAGGTCGGTGTCGAACTTCCGCCGCACGCGCAGTCCGGCGTGCGCGGTGAACTCGGTGGTCAGTGAGGTCAGGGCGCTGACCAGGCCGAGATCCTCCAGCACGCCCGGCCGCAGACGGCGCACCAGGCGGCGCACCTCGTCCAGAGTGCCCCGGGTGATCTCCTGCGCCTGCTGGAGATCGCTCCTCAGCGGTTGGTCCGCCTGGTCCGCGGCGCGCTTGAGCGACAGCAGGACCGCGGTCATGCTCTGGCCGACCTCGTCGTGCAGTTCCTGGGCGATGCGGCGCCGTTCGGCTTCCTGCGCGAGCAGGATGCGGGCGCTGCTGGTCATCCGCTCGTGCTCCAGCCGCCCGAGCATGGCGTTGAAGGTGCGGATCAGTTCGGCGGTCTCGCCGCGGCGTCCTTCCGGCAGCCGCTGTCCGGGCCGCAGCAGGTCGACGGTGGTCATCAGCCGGCTGAGCCGGTCGAGCGGGGCCAGCCCGATGCGCAGCAGGGCCGCGTTGGCGACCAGCATGACCGCGAGCCCCGCCACGAGGATGACCGCCTCGGTCAGTACCACGGGTACGGAGACGGTGACGGGAGCCCACAGCAGCAAAGCGGTGGCGCTCCCCAGCACGACCGCGTTGAGCGCGAAGATCCTCCAGAACAGGGACACCGGGACGACGCCTTCCTTTGGTGACACGGGTTTGCCTCCACTGTCGGTCACCGTGCGTCCCGAACATGAGCCGCGGCCCCTCGTCCGGACCGGTCTGCCGTTCAGCCTGCACGTTGCCGGGCGCGCCGTCGATGGGCTCCCGTGCCCATTTCCCGGTCATGGCCTGCCCATTCCGCAATGGACCCCGGGGCGGGCCGCAGATGGGTATCGCGCCCGATGGGTTTCGCGCGGGCCGACGGCCATGGTGGACGCAGGACCGCGACCCGTGCGGTCCGCAACCCGCCACTGCCTCGACGACCGCACGTACGGCCCGATGCGCCGCGCTGCCCACAGGAGCTGCCATGACACTCGACACGCCCCAGGCCGGAACCCGCGTCGAGCGGCTGACGGTGCACGAGGCACTCCAGCGCCTCGAACACGAACGTGCCTCCCGCCTCGCGCAGTTGCGCGCCCTCGACGAGGCCGGACCGGACGCGGGGGAGCAGGTGTCGGTGCAGGCAGACACCGTCCGGCAGGTCCTCGCCGAGGTCGAGGCCGCGTTCGCCCGGGTGCAGGACGGCAGCTACGGCCTCTGCCGGACCTGCTCCGAGCCCATCCCCGTCGAGCGCCTGGAGATCCTGCCCCACACACGGTTCTGTGTCCCCTGTCGGCGCACCGACGTCTGAGGACCCGCGCCCCTCGGCCGCCCACGACTCCCGCCCCGACGGAAGGGGGAAACGGTGAAGGATCACCTCGTCGACGAGCGCGGTACCGCCCTGTCGAGCGACGACCTCGCCCCTCTGCGCGAACTCCTGCACGAGCAACGCCTGTTCCGCGAGGAACAGCTGCGGCAACTCGCGGTCGCCGCCGCGACCCGCACCGACGCGCTGCGCGCCCGGCAGGCCGCCTCGCAGCTGGAGATCAGCGTCAAGCTCGCCGCCTCCGCCCGCATGGTCCTGGCCGATGTGGACGCCGCCCTCGCACGGATGGACCAGGGCTGCTACGGCACCTGCCACCTGTGCCGCGGACCCATCGCCCGCGAACGGCTGACGGTCGTGCCGCAGGCCCGCTACTGCGCCCGGTGCCAGCAGGTCAGGGAGGCGGGCCGGTGACGGCCCCGCCCCGGCCGGGCCCCGCCGGTGGCCGTGCCGTGCGGGGCGTCCTCGGCCGGCGGGATCAGGTGTGCCTGTCGGTGGTGAGGATGTGGGCGGCGAGGTGGGGGAGGGGCTGGTTGGCGGCGAAGGCATGGGCGCGGAGCCGGGCGAGCGCTTCGTCCGTGCCGATGTCCAGGTTCTCGGAGAGGGCGCCGGCCGCCCGGTGGGTGGAGGCCCAGTGGGTGCGGACGAGGGGTGCCTGCTCCCAGGGTGCGGGCGTCTCGTCGTCGGACAGGAGTCCGTAGGCGTGCAGCAGGATCGCGGTGACCGCGGTGGTGCCCTCCTGCGCCCGGGCGAGGAGAGCGGGGTCGGCGGGGGCGGGTTGGCCGAAGAGGAGTTCGGCGGAGCCGAGCGTCTGCCCTTCGAAGGACAGCGGGAGCGCCCAGAGAGCGGCGACACCGGGCAGTTGCTCCCGCATCAGCGCGCCGAAGACGGGCCAGGGGGTCACCTGGTGCTCCAGGTCGGCGACCAGGACCGGTTCACCGATATCGGCGGCGGCCGTACACGGTCCTTCGGCGGTCTCGAACTGCAACTCCTCCACCCGCAGCGCCTCTGCGTCGGAGGCCGCGATCAGCTGGCGCGCGCGGGTGTGAGGCAGCAGGGTGAGCGAGGCCGCCCGGACGGGCAGGTGGTCGACCAGTACCGCGCAGAGCCGGGCGGGCAGGGTGTCGGGGGTGCCCTCCGCCGCCTCCAGGACCTTGTTGATCATGACGTGTTCCTTTCGGTGCCCTGAGTGGAAGCACACGGGTTCCCCGGTCGGGCCTTTCCTGCACCACCCGGTCCCGAGTCGTCGGCGAACGCGCCCTGCCGGACGACGACGGGCCCGGCCGGTGGGGCAGGAGTGGACGCACCGGCGTTCCCCCGCCGTGCCGGGGACCCGCCGCAACACCACCAAAGCGGCTGAAACAGCTCTTTTCCGTGCTTCGTGTGATCTCATGACAAAGGTCGTTTGGTCGGGGTTGTGATCCGTATCGCGGGGCAATCGATCAGCGTTGAAGGACTCCGATCCTCCCTCTCACGACAAGGAATCGAACGTGCTGATGCCCGACGCCAAGACCCTCCGCACCCTTCTCGCCCGGTTCGCCGAGGCGCGCATCGCACATACCCAGCACGTTCGGCCCGGCACGGAGGAAGAGCTCCGCGACATCGCCTACACCCTGTGCGTGCTGACGGGCACCCGGGAGGTCCGCGAGGCACTCGCGGTGGCCGACCAACTGCTCGCCCGCGCCGAGCTTCCGGCTGCCCCGGTCGCAGCGGAGCGGTCCCGCGAAGACCTCCCGATGGCGGCGTGACCCCGGGGGCCGGGGCCCGGAGCCGCCTGCCGACGCAGGGGCGACCGGCCGCTCCGGCCACGGAGGCGCGTCGCCGCGAGCGCGCACGTACCGCGCGGGAGGCGGGCCGATGGAACACCTGAGGCAATCCGGCCTGTTCACCCGCCGGTTCGGCCCGCCCCCCGGGGCGGATTCCCCCGTCGTGGTGCTGGTGCACGGGCTCGGCCTCTCGGGACGGTACTTCCTCCCGCTCGCCCGGCGGCTGGCCGCGGACGGGACGACGGTGCTCGTACCGGACCTGCCGGGCAACGCGCGCTCGCGGGCGGCCGTACGCCGTGCCCCGGGCATCGCACAGCTCAGCGACGCCCTGGCGCGCTGGCACGGGGAGAGCGGCGCCGGACCCGCCGTGCTGGTGGCCAACTCGGTCGGCTGCCAGGTCGTCGCGGCCTTCGCCGCCCGCCACCCGCGGTCGGTGCGCCGGACCGTGCTGATCGGTCCGGCGCTCGAACCGCGCGTCCCGGCCCTGCGGCACCTCGCCCGGCTGGTCGCCGACGCGCCACGGGAGCCGCTCCCGCTGCTGGCTCTCGCCGCCGCCGACTACCTGACGACCGGCCCCGTCCGCTTCGTCCAGTCCTTCCGCCGCGCCGCGCACGACGCCCACATGTCGTTCGAGGGGCATCTGCGGCGCGTCGACGCGCCGACCCTGGTCGTCAGGGGCGCCGGCGACACCGTCGCCTCCGCCGGCTGGGCCCGACGGGTGGCACGGCTGGTCCGGGACGGCCGAGCGGTCGACGTGCCGGGCGTCGCGCACGCGGCCCACTACAGCGCACCCGACGCCGTCGCCGGGCTGATCCGCACGTTCACCACGAAAGAAGGACCGTGACACCGCACGAAGAAGCCGCGACACCGGCCGGAGGGGCTGCCGCACCGGACGACAGGGCGGGGGCATCGCCCGAAGAGGCCGCGACACCGAACGGCGGGAGCGGCTCGTCGGTGTCGCACCGAGCCGCGTCCGGGCACGCGCACCGCACCGGCTGGCAACGCGTCCTGCCCGGCATCACACCGGAGCGCCGGGGCCTCGTCCTGGCCTGGTGGGGGTTCACCGTCACGTTCGGCGGCATGCGGCTGCTGACCTGGCTCATCCACATCGACATGGCCGGGGTGGGCGACGTACAGGCCGGGGGAGTGCACCTCCACCACTACGTGTGGGGAATCCTGCTGCTGGCGCTGGTGGGGGCGGTCGGCCTGGTCCACCGCTCGGCGCGCACCCGGACCTGGATGGGCCTGGCGTACGGGGTGGGGCTGGCCCTGATCATCGACGAGGCCGCCCTGCTGATCAGCCTGGAGGACGTGTACTGGGACACCGAGGGCGGCATCAGCATCGCCTTGGCGCTGGCCGTGATCGCCGCCGCGGGAAGCGTCCTGGTCTTCACGCGCGGCCGCAACGGCCCACGCGGGAAGAAGAGCGACGGCCGGAGCCCGGCGGGCACGTCCGGCGAGTGAGGTCCGTCCGGCGACGGCAAGGCGTGGCGCGGAACGTACGTCCGGTGCCCCGTCCCCCACCGGCGCGGGGGACTTCACCGCCGCCCCGGAACCGGACTGCACCCGGCGCGTGCGCTCCGACGGCGACCTGGTGGACCGGTACACCGCCGACACCGGCCTCGTCACGGAGGGCAAGGCCACCGACCGGGGCCCCGAACACCCGCACCGCACGCCACCGCGTTCCGTCGAACCGGTGCGCTCCCGCAGCACCGGCCCGTGGGCAAGACCCTTCGTGCCCGTGCGCGGTGGCCCGGCGAGCGCGCCGACCGCCGCCCCGCCAGTGCCTTCTGGCCGGGGCGTGCCCCGCCACGGAGGAGCGGGGAGTGGGTGATCGCCGGACACACGCAACTCCTCTGTGGAAACGTGTGGTTGCGGCAGGAAGCCGCGACCCCCGTGAGGAGCACGATGCCCGCCCCCACCGATGAGCAGAGCACAGCCGTCGACGCCTTCCGGCGCGGAGACCACGTGGTCTTGCAGGCAGGCGCCGGAACCGGCAAGACCACGACGCTGGCCATGCTCGCCGAGGCCACCGGGAGGCGCGGCCGCTACCTCGCCTTCAACAAGGCGATCGCCGGCGACGCCGCACGCAAGTTCCCGGGCAACGTGCTGTGCAGGACCGCGCACTCGCTCGCCTTCGGCGCCGTGGGCCACCAGTACACCTCACGGATGGACGCCCCCCGGCTCCCCGGCTGGAAGACCGGCGCCCTGCTCGGCATCGCGGGCCACATGCGCCTGCGCATCGGCGAACGGAACGTGACCAACAAGGCGCTCTCCTACACCGTGCTGCGAACCGTCACCCGCTTCTGCCAGTCGGCGGACCGCGTCATCCAGCGCCACCACGTCCCGCACCTGCGCGGCATCGAGGCCGAGGAGCTGCACGCCCAGCTCGTCGACGTCGTCCTGCCCTACGCGACCAAGGCGTGGGAGGACCTGCAGAATCCGAGCGAAGGCGTCGTCCGCTTCGACCACGACCACTACCTGAAGATCTGGGCCCTGACCGACCCGGTGATCAAGGCGGACTTCCTGCTGCTCGACGAGGCGCAGGACACCAACCTTGTCGTGGAGAGGGTCTTCAGCGGGCAGCGCCACCACGCACAGCTGGTGATGGTCGGCGACTCCGCCCAGGCGATCTACGGGTGGCGTGGTGCCCGGGACGTGATGAGCGACTTCGACGGCACACAACTGGCCCTGTCCCGGTCCTTCCGGTTCGGCTCCGCGCTCGCCGAGGAGGCGAACCGGTGGCTGCGCATCGTCGACTCGCCCATCCGGCTGACCGGCACCCCGGCGATCAGCACCCGGCTGGAACGCGTCGAGCAGCCGGACGCGATCCTGTGCCGTTCCAACGTCGGCGCGATGCTCGAAGTGATGCGACTGCTGGAGGCCGGCCGCCGCGTCGCCCTCGTGGGCGGTGGCGAGGCGCTGCGCGCCCTCGCGCGAGCCGCCCGGGACCTCAAGGAGGGCAAGCGCTGCACCCATCCCGAACTGATCCTCTTCGACTCCTGGGGCGAACTCCAGGAGTACGCCGAATACGATCCCTCCGGCCGCGACCTGCTGCCCCTGGTGGACCTCGTCGACGAGCACGGCGTCGAGGTCATCCTGGGCGCCGTGGACAAGCTCTCCGTCGAGGAGGGCGCGGAGATCGTCGTGTCCACCGCGCACAAGGCCAAGGGGCGCGAGTGGGCTTCGGTCCGCATCGGGGAGGACTTCACCGAACCGGCGGACCAGGAGGAGACGGACGACGCGGGCGACCCGCTGCCGGGCGAGATCGACGACGCCGAAGCCCGCCTCGCCTACGTCGCCGTCACCCGCGCCCGCCACCAGCTCGACATCGGTGGCCTGGACTGGATCAACCAGCATCCCGACGGCAGGCCGGGCGACAGCCTCCCGCCCACGGCCCCGGAACACCCCTCGCCGTGGGACGCGCTGGGGCCCGCCTCCCACTGATGGGAGGGCTTGGGCTCCCAGCCGCAGGACCGTCCGCGGGCGGGCACGCATCCCCAGGCGTCCGTCGGGCGGCCCTGCGGTCCCGTGGCACGCGCCGTGTGCGGGGCGGTCACCGCCCAGCGTCAGGAGTGCCCGTCCGGGGGCGTCCGCGCGGACTGCGCGACGAGGCGACGGGCGGCGTGCAGCTCAATAGGTGAAAGTGGTCAGTACGGCCAGGTGGTCGCTCGGCCAGTTCGCCCCGCCGCCGACGGTGGTGGAGGAGACGGCGTTCAGGGTGCCTCCGCGGTACTTGATGAAGTCGATGCGGTCCTGCGGCTCCGGGCGGCCGCCGGTGGACTTCACCACCGGGGACCAGGTGTTGCCCGGCTGCGCTGCCTCGTCGGGGTGTACTTCGCGGTAGGAGTCCCGGTAGCCGCTGTCGGAGAACGCCTTGGTGGTCGGCCACTGCACCACGGAGTTGCAGTGCGCGGCCTTCGTGTCGGCGGTCCAGTCCAGGTGCGAGGGCGAGTTGAAGTCCCCGGCGACGATGGCGGGGCTGGACCCCGCCCAGCTCACGACCTCCTTGGCCTGCTTGCTCCGGCTGGCCTCGTCGGCGTAGATCGTGGCATAGGAGTCGTTGTCCCAGCAGGCGTTGTACGGGCCGTACTTGGTGTAGTCGAAATGCACGGAGTAGACCCAGAATCCCTTGATCTTCGCGGCTATCACGCCGTTGCCGGTGCTGGTCCGGTCGGTCTTCTCGAAGGGGTGACGGGAGACGATGTCCACGTGGGTGCCGGTCGCGGTGGTGTACCAGCCGAGACGGTCGGCGATGCGCCGGGCGGAGTCGCCGTCGTGTTCCTGGAGGGCGACGACGTCGGCCCCGGCCCGGGTGATCGCGTCGGCGATCTTGGCGATGCCGTTGCTGACCCGGTTGCCGCCGTGCCAGGTGTTGAAGGACATCACCTTCAGCACCTGCGCGGAGGACGCGGCCCGGGGCTTCGGATCCGGTGCGGCGGAGGCCGAACCGGAGAGCGTGCTGGTCAGGACGATGACGGCGGCGGTCGCGGCGACGGTGCGTCGCGCAGTGATCGAGGACATGCCCCAGTGTGTAACCGGCGGATGCGGCCGGGCACTGGCGATGGCGTGGAGGGCACGTGGTGCTCTCGTGAACCGGGGGGGAACACGCGGGCTGGGATCACGCGGGTTGGGATCACGCGGGCCGGGATCACGCGGGCCGGGGGAGCCCGCCGGTCGCTGATCGCGAGGAGGCGCCCCGAGAGAGCGGCGCCCGCGGAGCGACCACCCGCCCGTCCGCGCCCCCGTCCTTGTGCCCGTGCCGTCGGCCACGGGTCGGGCGGCCCTGCCCGGCCCCGGCGGGGGCCGCGGAGACCGGCAGACTCGTGACGCGCAGAGCCGCGGTGAGCACGCAGACGCGCGACGCGTATCCGATGCGCAAGCGCGACGCCTACCTGATACGCGAGAGGGAAGCCCCTTCGTACGTGCCGACCCGCGTGCCGACCCGCATGCCGGGTGGCAGGCGGACGGCCACGATCATGGCCCGCTCCCCGGACAGTCGAGGGAGCCTCTCACCACCGTGTCGCGCGGTACGGCGGTGCAGCCGTTCTCCGGCTTCGACCGCGTCGTACGGCTGCCGCCGTGTCGTGTGGCGGGGCGGGAACCCTGCCCGTGCACCGTCGGGCGGTCGGGTATCGACGCACGGGTGGTGGCGCGGGGGCAGCGAGAGGCGCCGCTTCTGCGCGAGGTCAGTCCTGTTTGCGGGTTGCTCCGGGACGCGCGATGGTTGCAAGGTGGGGCGCGGGCTCATTTTTCCAGGTCTTCGCCGGAGGCCGGGCGCAGATTGTATGCCGGTGTGTGTTCCTGCGGCGGCGGAGTTCCGTGGTCCTCCCGTCGCCCACCGCTTCCTGCCAGCGGGCCGTACGCACCGCTGAGGCCCGCGGAACGGACACCCTCGTGAACTCCCCACCCGAAGACCTCCCCGGTCGGCGTCCGCCGCACGTGGTCGACCTGCTGTTGAACACCGAGAGCGTGGAGGACTTCCTGCACGGCCTGGCCGCCGCCGCGTTGGCGTACGCGCCGGACGCGGACGGCTGCGGCATCACCCTGGAGACGGACAGCGGCTACGTCACCGTCACCAGCGTGGGAGGCAGTGCGCCCGCCCTGGACGAGGAGCAGTACGGCCTGAACGACGGCCCGTGTCTGCAGGCCGTGCGGACCGGTGAGGAGGTCCACGTCAAGGATCTGCTGGGGGAGGAGCGGTGGGGCGCCTATCCCGCCCACGCGCTGGCAGCGGGGACCCGCTCGTCGCTGTCCTTGCCGGTCTCCGCGCATACGGACATCGCGGGGGCCCTGAACCTGTACTCGCCGCAACCGGACGGGCTGGCCTCCAGCGACGTGGCCGGCCTGCGGGCCCTGGCCGAGCAGGCCACCGGCGCTCTCGCACTGGCCCGCGAGATGATCAAGACCCGCGAGTTCGCCGCCGACCTGCAGAACGCGATGCGCTACCGAGGGGTGATCGATCAGGCGGTCGGCATCATCATGGCGCAGCAGCGCTGTACCGGCGAGCAGGCGTTCGCAGTGCTGCGGCGCGCCTCGCAGAACCGCAACGTCAAGCTCCGCGATCTGTGCACCGACCTCATCACCCGCGTCACCGGGCAGCCGCCCCACGACCCGCCCGAGCTCAAGCCGTCGCCCTGGCGTGACGCCCGCCGCTGACCGCAGGCCCGCGACGGGCGGCAGTCCGAGGGGCCCGAGGGCGGCCCGGCCCCCGCAGGCGCGCCGACGCCCGGTTCCGGTGCGGGGCGCGGATACGAATACGGATACGGATACGGACACGGATACGGCGCAGCTCGACGTACTTCCCGCAGGCGAGCAAGACGCACGCGTGGCTCCCGGCAGGGAATTCCTCTCCTGCCGGGAGCCACGAGCGCTCGGTGCGGCGAGGTGACCGCGGGTCTGCGTCAGCGTGTGTGAGTGGTGCGGTGCGTGTTCCGGGTCAGCAGGACGCCCAGGGCGATCATGCCGAGACCCAGGACGAAGTGGAGCCAGTTGTCCGCGGTGTTGACGGGGACGAAGTTCGCGGCGCTGTCGTGGTCGATGAACAGACCGTAGAGCCACAGCACGAGGTAGATGGCTCCGCCCACCAACAGGTAGCTGCGGGCGGTGGAGGCCGCGCGGGCCATGGCGACTCCGGCGATGCCGAACAGCAGGTGGACGATGTTGTGCAGGATCGACACCTGGAAGATGCCCAGCAATTTCGCCTCGGAGTGGTGTTCCGCGAACTTCATCGTGTCGTAGTCGGTCGTGACGCCCGGAATGAATCCGAGGACCCCCACCAGCAGGAAGACGGCGCCCACCAGCAGCGCGGCCTTCTGCACGGGGCTTTTCGCGGGCGAGACCGGAGTGTGCGCGGTAGTCATCGGACAGCACTTCCCCTCGTGAAGGCGAGTCGCCGCCCCGCTTTTGCGAGGCGGGAATGCCGTGTACCCCTTTATCTCTCCTTTACTCGATTGTCGCCACTCGGCGGGACCCGACGCCGTCACGACCTGCTGGCGGAAGAGGCTGCCGGGCGGCCCGAGCCGTCCGGCAGCGGACGGCCGACGACAGTCGGCGAAGGTACGGCGCAGAGCGAACCGGTTCCGTCAGGGGCGGGGGCGGCCGAAATCCCGCGTACTGCCCCGGCGCCGGTCGTAGCGTCGCGCCATGACCACTGCTGACGACGCCGCTTACGAGTTCCGCACCGCAGGCCCCGAGGATGCCGGGGCCCTCAAGGCGCTGGACGCTTCCTTCACCACGTCCACCGTCTTCCACGTGGAGACCACCGAGAACGGGTTCGTACTGCGCGAGTCCCCAGTGGAGCCGCCCCTGACCAAGGTGTTCCCCAAGGAAGACCCGGACGACTGCGATCGGAACGACGCACGAGGGGCCGCCGACGAGAACAGCCGCGTCCTCCTCGCTCGCGGTGCCGACGGATCCCTCGCGGGTTTCGTCTCCGCCTCGTACGCCCCCTGGAACCGCCGCCTCGCCATCGAGGACATCGAAGTCGCCCCCGAGCACCGCGGGCGAGGCGTCGGCAGGGCGCTGATGCGCCGGGCCGAGGAGTTCGCCCGCGAGCGGGGCGCCGGGCACATCTGGCTGGAGGTCACGAACGTCAACGTCCCCGCCGTCCGCGCCTACCAGCGGATGGGCTTCGCCCTCTGCGGCCTCGACACCTCGCTCTACGACTCCACCGCGTCGGCCGGGGAGTACGCCCTCTACATGAGCAAGCCCTGTACCCCGAAGGATGGACAACCCCCGTCCCCGGCCCGACGGCAGACCGAACCGCGGGGGAGCGGCGCGCGGTAGGGAAGACGAACCCCCCAGCGGCGCTCGCCCGCACCTGCTCGCCACCGCCGCCCACGTGGGGCAGGGTTTTCTCGTACGGACAGGGTGTCGCGGCTTGCCGCGCAGAGGAACCCGCCCAGGCCATTCGCGCCTTCACGGCCGCCGGGCTCCCCGGCGCGTGGGGAATCCCGGACCACGCCCCACTCTTTGTCCTTCCGGTGGAGAAAGTCGCAGTGGGTTCTTACGCAAGTTCTTCCCAGTCCCGGCACCCGCTGCTACGTTCCCCTCCAAAGCCCGCACACCTGGGGGCGGCGGAGGATGCGGCAGGAGGGGCACGTGAGGCGCATGACGGCTCGACCCGCGAACGCGCACCAGGCACGACTTCTCCGCCTGCTGCGTGACGGCGGTCCCAACTCCCGTGCCCGGCTGGGCGATCAGGTCGACCTGTCCCGCTCCAAGCTCGCCGTCGAGGTCGACCGCCTGCTCGAAACGGGACTGGTGGTGGCGGACGGTCTCGCCGCCTCGCGGGGCGGACGCCGCTCGCACAACATCCGCCTCGCCCCCGGACTCCGTTTCCTCGGCGTAGACATCGGTGCCACCTCCGTCGACGTGGCCGTCACCAACGCCGAGCTGGAGATCCTGGGCCACCTCAACCACCCCATGGACGTCCGCGAAGGCCCGGTCGCCGTCTTCGAGCAGGCCCTCGCCATGGCCGCCAAGCTGAAGGCGTCCGGCATCGCGGAAGGTTTCGACGGGGCGGGCATCGGCGTCCCCGGCCCGGTCCGCTTCCCCGAGGGCGTACCGGTGGCTCCGCCGATCATGCCCGGCTGGGACGGCTTCCCGGTCCGCGAGGCGCTCAGTCAGGAACTGGGCTGCCCGGTGATGGTCGACAACGACGTGAACCTGATGGCGATGGGGGAGCAGCACGCGGGCGTCGCCCGTTCCGTGGACGACTTCCTGTGCGTGAAGATCGGCACCGGCATCGGCTGCGGAATCGTCGTCGGGGGCGAGGTCTACCGGGGGACGACGGGCAGCGCCGGCGACATCGGACACATCCAGGTCGAACCCGAGGGCCGCCCGTGCGCGTGCGGCAACAGGGGCTGTCTGGAAGCCCACTTCAGCGGTGCCGCCCTGGCCAGGGACGCCGAAACCGCCGCCCGCGCGGGACACTCCGCGGAACTCGCCGGACGCCTTGAGGTGGCGGGCCGGCTGAGCGGCGCGGACGTGGCAGCGGCGGCGGCGGCCGGGGACGCCACGTCCCTCGACCTCATCCGCGAGGGCGGAAACCGGGTCGGGCAGGTCATCGCCGGTCTCGTCAGCTTCTTCAACCCGGGCCTGGTGGTGATCGGCGGCGGGGTGACGGGCCTCGGCCACAACCTCCTGGCCAGTATCCGTACCCAGGTCTACCGCCAGTCCCTGCCTCTGGCCACCGGCAACCTCCCCATCGTGCTGGGCGAACTGGGTCCGGCGGCGGGCGTCACCGGTGCTGCCCGACTGATCAGCGACCACGTCTTCTCCCCAGCCTGAACCAGGCCCGTCGCACGACACCCGCCACCTCGCACGACGCACGGTCTCCCCGCATACGACGCCCGGCAGCCCCCGTACGACTCGCGACGAACCCGCACCACAGCCACCACCCGCACCAGGCCACCGCCGACCTCACCGGCGGGCACGCACCACCGTCACTTCCCGCACCAACGACACCGACGCGCAGGCTCCACCGGCACCGCGGTCACCACCCGCACCACGGCCACTCTCCGCACCACCGGCGAGCACGAACGACAGTCACCACCGCCACTCCCTGCACCACAGCCGCCACCACCCGCACCACAGGCAAGTTCGCGCCACTTGCGTTACCCGTGTCATCCGAGCCCCACCCGTAGCAGCCGCACCCCCGCATCACCGCGCAGTCCGTACCACCGCACCGATCTGGCACCGCCCTGTCCGCTCACGGCCGTATCCGCCGAGGGGAATCGTCATGGCACCGGAGCACGCGGCACCACCCACAGCACCCCCGCCCTCGGCGGGCCCCCTCCTCACCATGTCCGGCATCACCAAGTCCTTCCCCGGGGTCCGCGCCCTCGACGGCGTGGACCTGGAAGTACTGTCCGGCGAAGTGCACTGCCTGCTCGGCCAGAACGGCGCGGGCAAGTCCACTCTCATCAAGGTCCTCGCGGGTGCCCACCAGCCCGACGGCGGCCGGATCACCTGGCGCGGCCGGACCGTGGCCCTCAAGTCGCCGATCGCCGCCATGCGTCTGGGCATCGCCACGATCTACCAGGAACTGGACCTGGTGGAGGGCCTGTCCGTGGCCGAGAACGTCTTCCTCGGCCACGAGCCGACCACCGCCGGGTGTGTCGTACGCGGCAGGACCGCCCGTACCGCGGCCGCCGCGCTCCTCGCCCGCCTCGGCCATCCCGAGGTCGACCCCGGGCGGCTCGTCGGTTCCCTCTCCGCGGCCCAGCAGCAGATCGTCTCGATGGCGCGGGCGCTCTCCCACGACGTGCGCCTCATCGTCATGGACGAACCCTCCGCCGCCCTCGACCCGGACGAGGTCGACAACCTCTTCCGCATCGTGGCCGCCCTCACCGCCGACGGCGTCGCGGTCGTCCACATCTCGCACCGGCTGGAGGAGATCCGCCGCATCGGCGACCGCGTGACCGTCCTGAAGGACGGCCGGGCGGTGGCCGTGGGCCTGCCGGCACGCGACACCCCGACCCGCGACATCGTGGCCCTGATGACCGGGCGCCACGTGGAGCACTCCTTCCCGCAACGCCCGCAGCCGGTCGACCTGACGCAGGCCGCGCCCGTACTGAGCGTCCAGGGGCTGGCACGACAGGGCGAGTTCGAGGCCATCGACCTGGACGTACGCCCCGGCGAGATCGTCGGGCTCGCGGGACTCGTCGGCTCGGGCCGCTCGGAGATCCTGGAAACGATCTACGGGGCCCGCCGGCCGACCTCGGGCCACGTCGCCGTCGACGGAGACCGGCTGCGCACCGGCAGTGTCCGTGCGGCGGTACGGGCAGGCATCGGGCTGGCCCCCGAGGAACGCAAGGCGCAGGCCCTGCTCATGCTGGAGTCCGTCACCCGCAACGTCTCCCTCTCGACCCTCTCCCGCTTCTCGCGCGGCGGCTGGATCGACCGCGGCGCCGAGCGCGCGGCGGCCCAACGGGCCACCCGGGAGCTGTCGTTGCGGCCCGACCGTCCCGAGGCGCGGATCCGTACCCTCTCCGGCGGCAACCAGCAGAAGGCCGTACTGGCCCGCTGGCTCCTGCGCGGCTGCCGCGTCCTGCTGCTCGACGAACCGACCCGCGGAGTCGACGTCGGGGCACGGGCGGAGCTGTACGCGGTGATCCGCCGCCTCGCCGACGAGGGGCTGGCGGTGCTCCTGGTGTCCAGTGAGATTCCGGAGGTGCTGGGGCTCGCCGACAGGGTGCTGGTCCTGCGCGAAGGGCGCCTGGTGCACACCGCGCCCGCGCACGAACTCGACGAACACCGCGTGCTCGACCTCGTCATGGAAGGGAGCCCCGCCGCATGAGCCACCCCGACGTCTCCGAGGCGTCCGAAGTCAAGCCGCAGGACGGCATCGCGCCACCCCCGGGTCAGCGCGGCAGGCGGCCGCTCGGGCTCCGGCTCGACCTGCGCAACCTCTCCCTCCTCGGCGTCCTGGCCGTGCTCGTCGTCGTCGGCGGGATCACCAAACCCGACCAGTTCCTGGACACCGGCAACCTGCAACTCGTCCTGACCCAGGCGTCGGTGATCGGCGTCGTCACCGTCGGCATGACCTTCGTCATCATCAGCGGCGGCATCGACCTCTCGGTCGGCGCGATCGTCGCCCTGGCCTCCGTGTGGGCGACGACCGTGGCCACCCAGGAGTACGGTTTCGCGGGCATCCTCTTCACCGCGGTGATCGTCGGCACGGCCTGCGGGCTCGTCAACGGAGTCCTCGTCGCGTACGGCCGGCTGGTGCCCTTCATCGCCACCCTCGCCATGCTCGCCTCCGCCCGGGGCCTCGCCCTCCAGATCACCGGCGGCAGGACCCAGATCGTCACCGTCGACTCCGTACTCGACCTCGGCATCCCGGACGCGTACGTCCTGGGCATCCCGCCGCTGGTCCTCGTCTTCGCGCTGGTGACCGTCGTCGGCTGGCTGCTCCTCAACCGCACGACCTTCGGCCGGCGCACCGTCGCGGTCGGCGGCAACGCGGAAGCCGCCCGGCTCGCCGGCATCGACGTACGCCGTCAGCGTCTCTACCTCTATCTCCTCTCCGGGCTGTGCTGCGGCATCGCCGCGTTCATGCTGATCGTCCTGTCGGGCTCCGGCCAGAACACCAACGGCAACCTGTACGAACTCGACGCCATCGCCGCCGCGATCATCGGCGGCACCCTGCTGACGGGCGGCCGGGGCACCGTCGTCGGCTCCGTCCTCGGCGTACTCGTCTTCACGACGATCACCAACATCTTCGCCCTCAACAACCTCCAGAGCGACGTCCAGCAGATCGCGAAGGGCGCGATCATCGTCGCCGCCGTTCTGGTCCAGCGGCGCACCGTGCGCGACGAGCACGTCTGACGCCCGCCCCCACCACACCAGTTGACCAGCCGAGTCGAAGGGTCCGACCGTCATGCCGCACAGCTCAACAAGCAGCCACGGAGCCACCCGAAGAGGGATCCTCTTCGGCGGCGCCGCCGTCTCCGCCACCGCCCTGCTCACCGCCTGCACGAGCAACGAGCCGTCCGGCAAGGAGGCCCCCGCCACCGGCAACCAGCCCGTCGCCGACGACAAGCCGGGCAAGAAGGTCACCATCGGCTTCGCCGGCCCCCAGGCCGACCACGGCTGGCTCAACGCGATCAACAAGAACGCCCGGGAGCGTGCCGAGAAGTACTCCGACGTCACCCTCGACATCACCGAGGGGTCCAACGACACCGCCGCCCAGATCGGGCAGATCCAGACCCTCATCAACAAGAAGGTCGACGTCCTGGTCATCCTGCCGACCGACGGCAAGGCGCTCACCCAGGTCGGTCTCGCCGCCATGAAGGCGGGCATCCCCGTCGTCAACCTGGACCGGGTCTTCGCCTCCCCCCAGGCGTTCCGCTGCTGGATCGGCGGCGACAACTACGGCATGGGCCTCAACGCCGGCCGCTACATCGGAGAGAAGCTCAAGGACAAGCCGAACGCCAAGGTCATCGAACTCGCCGGACTCGACAGCCTGGAGCTGACCAAGCTCCGCACCCAGGGCTTCGACGACGCCCTCAAGAACTACCCGAACATCACCAAGGCCGCCCGCCAGGCCGCCGACTTCACCGTCGAGTCCGGACAGGCCAAGATGGCCCAACTCCTCCAGGCACAGCCGCAGTTCGACGCCCTGTGGAACCACGACGACGACCAGGGCGTCGGCGCGCTGCGCGCCATCGCGCAGGCCGGACGCAAGGACTTCCTGATGGTCGGCGGCGCGGGCGCCAAGTCCGCCATGGACGCCATCAAGGCGGACGACGGAGTGCTGAAGGCGACCGTCCTCTACCCGCCCACCATGTCCGCCTCGGCCATCGACCTGGCCCGTGCACTCGGCCAGGGAAAGGGCATCGGCGGCATGTCCGAGCTGGAGATCCCCGCCTCGGTCACCCTCTACTCGGCCGTCGTGACGAAGGAGAACGTCGACGACTACCTGCCGCAGTCCTTCACCTGACCAGGCCCGCCGAAGGCCGGTCCGCCCTCCCGGCGGACCGCCCGCGACGGACACCGATCTCGTACGACGGACAAGGAGAGACCCGGATGGAAGAAGCAGAACCCGCCGTCCCCGCGCTGGGCGTCGGCATGGTCGGCTACGCCTTCATGGGGGCCGCCCACTCCCAGGGCTGGCGCACCGTGGGCCGGGTCTTCGACCTGCCCGCAGCCCCCGTGCTCGCCGCGGTCTGCGGGCGCGACCGCACCGCCGTACGGGCCATGGCGCAGCGGCACGGCTGGGCGGCGGCCGAAACGGACTGGCGGGCCCTGATCGCCCGGGACGACGTGCACCTCGTCGACATCTGCACCCCTGGCGACAGTCACGCCGAGATAGCGATCGCAGCCCTGGAAGCGGGCAAGCACGTCCTGTGCGAGAAGCCCCTCGCCAATACGGTCGAGGAGGCGGAGTCGATGGCCGTCGCCGCCCGACAGGCCCGCGCACGAGGCCAGTTGGCGATGGTGGGATTCAACTACCGTCGGGTTCCGGCCGTCTCGTACGCCCGTACGCTCGTCGCCGAAGGCAGACTCGGGCCGATCCGCCACCTGCGGGTCTGCTACCTCCAGGACTGGCTCGTCGACCCGGACGCCCCGCTCACCTGGCGGCTGCGGCGGGACCGGGCGGGCTCGGGCGCCCTCGGCGACCTGGGGGCGCACATCGTCGACCTCGCGCAGTACCTCACGGGCGAGCCGGTGGTCGGGGTCTCCGCCCTCACCGAGACGTTCGTGCGCTCCCGACCGGACCCCGGCGCGTCGGCCCACCGGGGCGAAGTGACCGTCGACGACGCGGCCCTGTTCACCGGCCGCCTCGCCTCCGGCGCCCTCGCCTCCTTCGAGGCCACCCGCATGGCGGCCGGCCGCAAGAACTCGCTGCGCCTGGAACTCAACGGCGAACGCGGCTCGTTGGCCTTCGACCTGGAACGCCTCAACGAACTCTCCTTCCACGACCACACCGAGCCCGCGCACTCGGCGGGCTTCCGACGCATCCTCGTCACCGAGCCGGAACACCCCTACCTCAAGGCGTGGTGGCCGCCGGGCCACGCCCTCGGCTACGAGCACACCTTCGTCCACCAGGCCCGCGACCTCCTCGAAGCCATCGCCACCGGGACCGACCCGCGGCCGTCGTTCGCGGACGGCCTCCAGGTGCAGCGGGTACTCGCGGCCGTGGAGGAGAGCGCGGAGAAGAACGCCGTGTACACCCCCGTACAGATCTAGGAGGGCCCATGCCACGCCCCTTCACCCTGTTCACCGGCCAGTGGGCGGACCTGCCGCTGGAGGAGGTCTGTTCCCACGCGGCCGACTTCGGCTACGACGGGCTCGAACTCGCCTGCTGGGGCGACCACTTCGAAGTGGACAAGGCACTGGCCGACCCCGGTTACCTCGCCTCCCGGCACGCCCTGCTCGCCGAGTACGGCCTCACCTGCTGGGCCGTCTCCAACCACTTGGTGGGCCAGGCCGTCTGCGACAGCATCATCGACGAGCGGCACCAGGCCATCCTGCCGCCCCGCATCTGGGGCGACGGCGACCCCGAGGGAGTGCGCCGCAGGGCCGCCGCGGAGATGGCGAACACCGCGCGGGCGGCGGCAGCTTTCGGAGTCCGTACGGTCGTCGGCTTCACCGGATCCTCCATCTGGCACCTGGTCGCGATGTTCCCGCCGGTCCCCGAGCGCATGGTCGAGCGGGGTTACGAGGACTTCGCCGAACGCTGGAACCCGGTCCTCGACGTGTTCGACGCGGAAGGCGTGCGCTTCGCCCACGAGGTCCACCCGGGCGAGATCGCCTACGACTACTGGTCCACGCACCGGGCGCTGGAAGCCGTCGGCCACCGACCCGCGTTCGGCCTCAACTTCGACCCCTCGCACTTCGTCTGGCAGGACCTCGACCCGGTCGGCTTCCTCTACGACTTCCGCGACCGGATCTACCACGTCGACTGCAAGGAGGCCCGCACGCGCCTGGACGGCCGCAACGGCCGGCTCGGCTCGCACCTTCCCTGGGGCGACCCGCGCCGTGGCTGGGACTTCGTCTCGGCCGGGCACGGAGACGTGCCCTGGGAGGACGTCTTCCGGATGCTCCGCTCCATCGGGTACGAGGGCCCCGTCTCGGTCGAGTGGGAGGACGCGGGAATGGACCGGCTGTCGGGGGCCCCTGAGGCGCTCGCCCACCTCCGACGCTTCGACTTCGAACCCCCGGGCGCGGCCTTCGACGCGGCCTTCGGCGGGGGAGGGGGGTAGCCCGCAGCGGGCCCCAGGGCCGGGGTCGGGGGAGCGGGGGCTCAGGGCCGGGGTCGGGGTCGGGGACGCGGGGGGCTCAGGGCCGGGGTCGGGGTCGGGGACGCGGGGGGCTCAGGGCCGGGGTCGGGGGCGCGGAGGCTCAGGGCCCGCGCGGGCCCCCTCGGGGCTTGCTGGCGAGCCGCAGGCCCCTGAACCGCTCCTGCACGGGATGGGTCCGGGTCTCCGTCCTCCGTCGGGCACTCCGTCGGCCCTGCGGCGCCCGCCTCGACGGCGCTGCCCACCCGCGGCACCGACCTGCGCCGCCACCGCTTTCGCTGCGACCGTCACGCCGCTTTGTCCACTCCCGGTCGCACTACGACTTCTCTGCCGCACCATCCCTTCCGGCTCCGGCTCCGGCTCCGGCTCCGGCTCCGTACGAACGGGCTTGTCGGGCGTGACACGGCGTGCGTCGGTCGCGCATCGCGACCAGGCCCCACCCGCTCCGCCCGCGAGGCACGGGTGCGAGGAGGCGGGGCGTGAGGCCACCAGCGGGGAGCGCGTCAGGGGCGGGGACGGGGAGAGGAGCGGGAGGAACGCCCGGGGCACGACCGCGTCTGCCGCCGGACGCCGGGACCGCTGAACCCGGCGGACGCGGTCGTGTGTCCGGTGAACCTGGCGGACGCGGCCGTCTGTCCGGCGGAACCGGAGCCGGTGACGGTGGCGTCGCCTCTCCGGCTCATGGGGTCCTCGGCGGGGCGATCTCGTGGAGCAGGCCCTCGACCAGGGTCTTGATCTCGTCACGGATGGGGCGCACGGCCGCAACGCCGCGGCCCGCGGGGTCCTCCAGCTTCCAGTCCAGGTAGCGCTTGCCGGGGAAGACGGGGCAGGTGTCGCCGCAGCCCATGGTGATGCAGACGTCCGACTCCTTCACCGCGTCGACGGTGAGGATCTTCGGCGTCTCGGCGGAGATGTCGATGCCGACTTCCGCCATCGCCTCCACGGCGGCCGGGTTGACGGCCGTGCCCGGGTCGGAGCCCGCGGAGCGGACCTCGACACGGCCGCCTGCCAGGTGGGTCAGCCAGGCGGCGGCCATCTGGGAGCGGCCGGCGTTGTGGACGCAGACGAACAGGACGGACGGCTTGTCGGCCATGGTGATGGTTCTCTCTCGTCGCAGGACGGCCCCCGGCCGCCCATGACTTCAGCCCTCGCTGGTATCAGCGAGTGGTGATGTGACAGTATCAGCGCATGCTGACTTCAGTCGATCCTGATGTGATCCGGGTGCTGGGCGATCCGCTCCGCCTCCAGATCGTGACCCTGCTGGCGCGCGAGACGCTCTGCACGACGCACCTGGTCGAGGAGACCGGAGCGAAGCAGACCAACCTGTCCAACCACCTGAAGGTGCTGCGCGAGGCCGGGCTGGTGGAGACCGAGCCGTGCGGCCGTTTCACCTACTACAAGCTCAGGCCCGAGGTCCTGGCCGGGCTGTCCGAGCAGTTCGCCGCGCTGGCCGAGTCCGCCCGTAGCGCTGCCGGGAACAAGAGGGCCTGCCCGTGACCTCCACCGAGCCCACCACTTCCGTCCGGGGCTCCGGCCCGGCCGAGGACGACTCGATCGTCAAGAAGCTCTCCACCCTCGACCGCTACCTCGCCGTGTGGATCCTGCTCGCCATGGTCGTCGGCCTGGGCCTGGGCCGCCTGATCCCGGGGATGAACGACGCACTCGCGAAGATCGAGATCGGCGGCGTCTCCCTGCCGATCGCCCTCGGCCTGCTGGTGATGATGTACCCGGTCCTCGCGAAGGTGCGCTACGACCGGCTCGACCGGGTCACCGGCGACCACAGGCTGCTGATCTCCTCGCTCGTCATCAACTGGGTTCTGGGGCCCGCGGTGATGTTCGCGCTGGCGTGGATCTTCCTGGCGGACCTCCCGGAGTACCGCACCGGCCTGATCATCGTCGGTCTCGCCCGCTGCATCGCCATGGTCATCATCTGGAACGACCTCGCCTGCGGCGACCGCGAGGCCGCCGCCGTTCTCGTCGCCCTCAACTCGGTGTTCCAGGTCTTCGCGTTCGGCCTGCTGGGCTGGTTCTACCTCGACCTGCTGCCACGCTGGCTGAACCTCGGGGACGGCCAGGGCCTGGACGTGTCCGTCCGGCACATCGCGCTGAACGTCGTCATCTTCCTCGGCATCCCGCTGCTGGCCGGTTTCCTGACCCGCCGCATCGGCGAGCGGAAGATGGGGCGCGAGGGCTACGAGGCGAAGGTCCTGCCGAGGATCGGCCCCTGGGCGCTGTACGGGCTGCTGTTCACGATCGTCATCCTCTTCGCCCTCCAGGGGAAGACCATCACCTCCCAGCCGCTCGACGTCGCCCGGATCGCACTGCCCCTGCTGGTCTACTTCGCGATCATGTTCTTCGGCGCCTTCCTCCTCGGCAAGGGCCTGGGCCTGGCCTACGACCGCACCACGACCCTGGCGTTCACCGCGGCGGGCAACAACTTCGAGCTGGCCATCGCGGTCGCCATCGCCACCTTCGGCGTCACCTCCGGCCAGGCCCTGTCGGGCGTAGTGGGCCCCCTCATCGAAGTCCCGGTGCTCATCGGCCTGGTGTACGTCGCGCTCGCCTGGCGCAAGAGGTTCGCTTCCGACGCGGTGACGACGGCCCCATGACGCAGCACACGGAGGTGGCGGTGGTCGGCGGCGGCCAGGCGGGGCTCGCGGCCGGCTACCACCTGCGCCGCCAGGGCCTCGACTTCCGGATCCTGGACGCCGATCCGTCGCCGGGCGGGTCCTGGCAGCACATGTGGGACTCCCTGCACCTCTTCTCCCCGGCCGAGCACTCCTCCCTGCCGGGACGGCTGATGCCCGCCCCAACGGGCGGGACCTGTCCGGGCGCCGGGCACGTGGTCGACTACCTCACCGACTACGAGAAGCGCTACGACCTGCCTGTCCAGCACGGCACCCGGGTGGGGGCCGTACGCCGCGAGGGCGACCGCTTCCTCGTCGAATCGGACACCGGCACCTGGCGGGCGAGGGCGGTGATCAGCGCGACCGGCACCTGGTCGCGGCCCTTCCTCCCCGCCGTCCCGGGCAGCGAGGTGTTCACCGGACGTCAGCTGCACACCGTGAACTACCGTTCCCCGGCGGACTTCGCAGGGCAGTGCGTGGTGGTCGTCGGCGGAGGGAACTCCGGCGCGCAGATCGCCGCCGACCTCGCCCTGGACGGCCGGGCCGCCGCCCTGACGTGGGTGACGGCGCGCCCGCCGCGCTTCCTGCCCGACGACGTCGACGGCCGCGCCCTGTTCGACGTCGCCACCGCACGCCGCCGCGCCCTGGAAGCCGGCCGCGACGACAACGGCGGGGTGGCCTCCCTCGGGGACATCGTCGCGGTCCCGCCGGTCCGCGCCGCACGCGACGCCGGGCTCCTCCGGGCGGCCGGGATGTTCTCCCGCCTGACCGCCGACGGCGTCTCATGGGCGGACGGCAGCACCTCGAACGCGGACGCGGTCATCTGGTGCACGGGCTTCCGCCCCGCCCTGTCCCACCTCGCCCCGCTCAACCTGCGCGGGCCGCACGGACACATCCCCATTAGCGGCACGCAGGTGGTGGGGGAGGCCCGGCTGCACCTGCTGGGCTACGGCGACTGGACCGGCCCGGCGTCCGCCACGCTGATCGGCGTCGGCCGCCCGGCCCGGGACGCGGCCCGCGCCCTGGCGGACCTGCTGCGCTGAAGGCGGCGGCCCGCTCCGTCAGGCAGTTCTCGGGCGGTGGCTTCGGCCCGGCGCGCCGAAGCCGGCAACGGGCGTCCAGGCGATGTCCCTTGGGCGCCCTCGTCGCCAACGCGTGCGCGAACGAGCCCTGTCACCGCCGGTGGAACCTCACATCACGGCAGCGCTGCGGCGTTCGAGGAGGACCACGTCCCGCCAGATGCCGTGGTGGCGGCCGATGCGTTCGCGTGTGCCGATGACACGGAAGCCCGCCCGTCGGTGAACGGCGAGACTGGCGGCGTTCTCCGGGAAGACCCCCGCCTGGAGCGTCCAGATCCCGCCCGCCTCCGTCGAGTCGATCAGCGTGCCGAGCAGGACGGCTGCCACGCCGCGACCGCGTGCCTCCGGGTGGACGTACACCGAGTGCTCGACCACCCCGGCGTACGCGCCCCGCTCGGAGACCCGGCTCACCGCGGCCCATCCCAGGAGCCTGCCCTCCTCGTCGAGGGCGGCGAAGCGGTGCGCGGGCAGCTTGGCGGCGTCGAAGACGTCCCAGGCGGGGGCGGTGGTCTCGAAGGTGGCGTGCCCCTCGTCGATGCCCGCCTGGTGGATCTCCCGTACCTGTGTCGCGTGCACGATCTCCAGCGGCGCGACGGTCACGGCTGCGGCGGGGTGCGGCACGAAGGGCTCCTTCAGCGGATCATCGGGGGGCGGTTGGTCCAGCGTGCGGAGGGCGGAGGGCGGAGGGCGGCGGGTGGAGGGTGGTTGATTTAGCGGGCGGAGGGGGTCAGCAGCCGGCCCATGGCGGCCAGTACGCCCGGCTCGACCCGGTAGTAGACCCACGTCCCTCGCCGCTCCGAGGTGAGCAGGCCCGCGTCCTTGAGCTTCTTGAGGTGGTGGGAGACCGTCGGCTGCGACACCCCCACGTCGGAGATGTCGCACACGCATGCCTCGCCGCCCTCGTGGGAGGCGACGGTGGAGAACAGACGCAGCCGCACCGGATCGCCCAGCGCCTTGAACATCGCCGCCGTACGAACCGCTTCCTCAGCGGTCAACGGACGCTCGTCCAGGGGCGGGCAGCACGGCTGCACGTCCGGCTCCAGCGCGGGCAACGCGCGAGTGTTCGACATGCATCTATGTTGACACACGTCGAATCAAAGGGGCAGGGCCGGTCTGCCCGCCACCGGGAACCGCGGCCCCGACCGACCTTGTCACGTCACCGCTGATGAGATCGCTGTCTATGTTGACGAACATCGAATCAGCTGTGATGCTGACGGCGCAATTCATCGACGAACATCGATACAAGACCTGGGGAGCCCTCGTGAACGCGTCCACCGCCGCCCTGCCCACCGTGGTCATCGGAGCCGGCCCCGTCGGCCTGGCCGCCGCCGCGCACCTCACCGCACGCGGCCTCACCCCCCTCGTGCTGGAAGCGGGAGCGTCGGCGGGCGCCGCGGTGCGGGAGTGGGGTCATGTGCGGCTGTTCTCCACCTGGGCCGAACTCGTCGACCCCGCAGCGGAGAAGCTGCTCGCGCCCACCGGCTGGGTGAAGCCCGACGGCGGTACGTACCCGACCGGCGGCGACTGGGCGGAGCTGTACCTCCAGCCGCTCGCCGACGCCCTCGGCGACACCGTCCGCTACCGCGCGACGGTGACCGGCGTCTCCCGGCTCGGCCGGGACCGCATCGTCGACGCGGGCCGGGACGCCCAGCCCTTCACCGTCCACGTCACCCACGCCGACGGCCGCGAGGAGCGCCTGCTGGCCGCCGCGGTCATCGACGCCTCCGGCGCCTGGTCCACGCCGAGCCCGACCGGTGCCGACGGCCTGCCCGCCCTCGGGGAGCGCGCCGCCGCCGACCGCGTCTCCTACCGCATCCCCGACCTCAACGATCCGGCGGTCACAGCGCGTTACGCCGGAAAGCGCACTGCGGTCATCGGCTCCGGCGCGTCCGCGTTCACCGCCCTCGCCGCACTGGCCCGGCTGGCCGACGCCGAGGGCACGCACTCGGTGTGGGTCCTGCGGCGCGGGATCAGCGGGTCGACCTTCGGCGGCGGCAGCGCCGACCAGCTCCCCGCCCGCGGCGCCCTGGGCCTGGCCGCGAAGGCAGCCGTCGACGACGGCCACGCCACCGCGGTCACCGGCTTCCGCACCACCGCCCTGGAGCGCGACGGCGTGCGGATCGTCCTCGTCGCCGAGGACGGCCGCCGCCTGGAGGCGGTCGACGAAGTCATCGTCCTGACCGGGCTGCGCCCGGACCTCTCCTTCCTGGCCGAACTGCGCCTGGGCCTGGACGAACGCCTCCAGGCACCCACCGCGCTGGCTCCGCTCATCGACCCCAACCAGCACTCCTGCGGCACCGTCTACCCGCACGGCGCCAGCGAGCTCTCCCACCCCGAACAGGGCCTCTACCTGGCGGGCATGAAGTCCTACGGCCGTGCCCCGACCTTCCTCGCGATGACCGGCTACGAGCAGGTCCGCTCGATCGCCGCCGCCCTCGCCGGAGACCAGGAAGCCGCCGACCGCGTCGAGCTGACCCTCCCGGAGACCGGGGTGTGCGGCGGCGCCGGTCTCTTCGAGGACCCGCAGGCGGACGGGGCGCCCCGGGCGGAGGGCGGGGGCGGCTGCTGCGCGGCACCGGCCACCGTGCAGATCGGCGCCAGTGCCCGCGCGTCCTCCACCGGCGGCTGCTGACGCCTACGACCCGACCCGACCCGCCTCGACGCGGACGCCCACGTCCCGCCACGTCGGGGGCGGCGACCGGAACAGGGGGCCGGTCGCGCCCCCGCGCCGCGCGCCCCCGCGCCGCACCGCCCGCCCTGTACGCCTTCCGGAGGGGCCTTCGCACCCGCTCTCCGCCGCTCTCCGCCGGCTCCACGCGAGTTCACGGCGACCCGGCGGGGCAGCGGCCGGGTTCGTCAGTCACGGCGTACACGGCGGTACCCGCGCCGTGGCGCACCTGCGGCTGGGCCATGACCGAACTTCAGGCCGCCCAAGTACGCGCCCAAGTCGCCCTCTCGGCCTTCACCGACTTCGAGATCACCGACCCGGCCGAGCGGCGAGGCGTCGTAGTTCTAGCGGCCCACGTCCTTCGACTGCTGCCCGTCCGTCGCGAAGGGGTTCGGCTCGCCGTCCGCGAGCACGCCCACGAAGGGCTCGCCCTCCCCGGCGAACGTGTAGGCGCCGGCTTCGATCCGCTGGATCAGGCCGCGCGTCCACCGCGCCCCGTCGTCGGCCGAGTGCACCCACAAATTCATGAGCTCGCCGATGTGGCCGAGCTGTTCGGGCCCGTCCTGTGGCGTGTAGTACCCGGTGACCGCGGACCGCCACTGCTCAAGTGCGGCGACCCGTTCCTTGAGGAGTGCGACGGCCTCGTCGCGCGGCAGGTCGACGATCAGACCGATGCCTGCCGAGAGGACGTCGGCCTTCTGGTCGTGCGAGCGCAGGGCCTCGCGCAGCAGCCGGAAGTACTCCTCGGTTCCGTTGTCGGTGATCTCGTACTCGACGCGGGGCGGGCCGCCGACGGTGCTCGGTGCCATCTCGTGGGCGACGAGCAGCCCTTGCTTCGCCATCTGCTTGAGCGCGTGGTAGATCGAGCCCGGCTTGGCGTTGGACCACTCGTGGGCGCCCCAGTACTCCAGGTCGTTGCGTACTTGGTAGCCATGGGCCCGTCCGTGCTGGCGGACGGCGCCCAGAACCAGTAGTCGGATCGCCGACATGAACATCCCCCTCTGGACAATTTTGACCAGACTATCGCTATCCAAGTTTGACTAGTCGCGGATCCCCTTGTAACCTCACCGACTAATCAAGTTTGACCAGCGGCACCTGAGAGCGGGTCAGGCGTCACTAGTCAAATTTTGCTACTGGGTGTAGGAGGGTGTTTTGTCTGACCTCGATCCGGCGATCGTCGTCGAAGGTCTATGTAAGAGGTACAAGGACAAGCAGGCTCTCGACGGCCTCGACCTGACGGTCCGGGCCGGGACCGTCCAGGGAATCCTCGGCCCCAACGGTGCCGGGAAGACCACGGCCGTACGCATCATGTCCACGCTGCTGCGCCCCGACGAGGGGCATGTACGGGTGGCGGGCACTGACGTGCGGACCCGGGCCGACGAGGTGCGCTCGCAGATCGGGCTCCTCGGACAGAACGCCGCCGTCGACGAGGAGCTCAGCGGCCGCCAGAACCTGGAGATGTTCGGACGTCTCCACCACCTCGGTGCCCGACGGGCCGGCACGCGGGCCGACGAACTGCTGGCCCAGTTCGGTCTCACGGACACCGGCAGCAAAGCGGTCAAGCAGTACAGCGGCGGCATGCGGCGGCGCCTGGACCTGGCGGCCTCCCTCATCGCCCGGCCCCAGGTGCTCTTCCTGGACGAGCCCACGACCGGCCTCGACCCCCGGGGCCGCACAGAGGTGTGGAACGCGGTGCGCTCCCTGGTCGACGGCGGAACGACCGTACTGCTGACCACGCAGTACCTGGAGGAGGCGGATCAACTGGCCGACCGCATCGCGGTGATCGACCACGGGAAGGTCATCGCCGAGGGCACGGCGGACGAGCTGAAGTCCAGGACCGGCGGCGACCGCATCGACGTGGTACTGCACGACACGGCGCAGCTGGACCGCGCCGCCTCGCTGCTCCCCGGTGACGTGCACAAGGACGAGGACCGGCGGATGGTCAGCGCCTCCACCCGCGACCGGATGGCCGCACTGACCGAGACCGTACGGGCACTCCAGGCGGCCGGTATCGAGGCGGAGGACATCGCGGTGCGTCGGCCGACCCTCGACGAGGTCTTCCTGCACCTGACGAAGGAGGAAGCGGCATGACCGCGACCCACACGGTTAGCACGGTGGAGGCGAACCCGGCGCGTGGAGCGGGTTCGAAAGCGAGCTGGGCGGCGGCCGACTCCTGGACCATGACCAGGCGCGAGCTGGCGCACTGGGCGCGCCGGCCCGTGCAGGTGGTCGTCGGGCTGGTCTTCCCGGTGATGATGCTGCTGATGTTCGGCTACCTGATCGGTGGCGGCAAGGGCATCGACGGAGACTTCAGGTCCTACCTGGTGCCCGGCATGCTGACCATGACGATGGCCTTCGGTCTCGAAGCGACGATGCTCTCGGTGACCCAGGACCTCGGCAAGGGCGTCATCGACCGGTTCCGCTCCATGCCGATGCACTCCGGCGCGGTCCTGGTCGGCCGGAGCATCGCCGACATGCTGCAGTCGGTGGTCGGTCTGACGGTGATGGTCGGCGTCGGGTACGCGATCGGCTGGCGCTGGAACAACGGTTTCGCCTCCTTCCTGGGAGCTGTGGGCCTGCTCCTGCTGCTGCGGTTCGCGATGCTGTGGATGGGCATCCACCTGGCGATGGTCGCGGGCAGGCCCGAACTGGTGCAGGGCGTGCAGATCCTGGTCTGGCCGGTCGCCTTCCTCTCCAACGCCATCGCCTCGCCCGAGTCCATGCCCCCCTGGCTCGGCGCGGTCGTCGAGTGGAACCCGATGTCGGCCACGGCCACCGCGGTGCGCCACCTGTTCGGCAACCCGGGCGCGGTCGGCGATTCCTGGGCCGCGACCCACGCCGAGTTGCTCGCCCTGGCCTGGCCGGTGGCCCTGGTCGCGGTGTTCTTCCCGCTGGCGGTCAAGAGGTTCCGCGACCTGAGCCGCTGACGAACCGGGCTCGTGGCCGGTTCGGCACACGTCGGCGAGGCCGTCGGCCCGCCGCCCGGCGACAGGCCCCGCAAGTGGCCCCTTCCGTCGAGAAGGGGGCGGAGAACGGGCATTCTCGACCGGTGCCGGTGCCGTCGGCCGCGACCGGTGCATTACCTCGGAGGTAATTGTTGGCCCGTCCCGGGGCCGCCTACCGTGCAGCAGCGGCAGGCGGCCCGACGGACGGGCCGCTTCCGTATCGGGCAGCTTTCTTGACCTACGAGAGGCGGAAGACAATGGCTTCGACGCAGTACGACGGGATGGCCGCGTCCGCGAGGCCGACATCCGACGGTCTCGCCCGACTGGTGCTCAAGCTGGACGCGGTGGTCACCGGCCTCAACGGCGCCGCCTACCTGGCCCTCGCCCCGCTCCTGGACTCCCTCCTCGGCGTCACGACGGCGGTCCAGTACCCGGTCGGGGCGTTCCTGCTCCTGTACGCGCTGGGCGTGCTCGCCATCGGGACGCGCAAGGAGATCAACCGCGCGAGTCTGTCGGCGGTGATAGCGGCGAACCTGCTGTGGCCCGTGCTCAGCCTGGCGGTGCTGATCTCCGGAGCCCTTTCCCCGACCGGCGCCGGCACGGTGTGGATCGTGCTGCAGAGCCTGACGGTCGGCGGTTTCGCCGCGATCCAGTACGTCGGCCTCAAGCGGCTGTGACCTCGTCCCGGCGCGGGCCGGGGGCGCGTCGACGGCGGCCTTGTGGTCGGTGGACTGCCGCCCGTTCCGGGACGGTTCGGCCACGGGCCGGTCGCGGGTGGACAGCGGGGTGCCGTGCACGAGGAGCACGGCATCCCTGGCGAAGCGTTCGCGGGGGATCGGAGGCGGTGAGAGCAAACGTTTCATGCTGGCGGTCGCCGCCGACGTACCGTGGGCCGGTGAACGTGTTCAGGGGCAGCGGGCAGTGTCTGGAATTGTCCAATGGCGGCACCGAGGTGTTCATCGACGTACTGATGCTGTCGGTGTCCGACCTTGCTGACGACGAGTGGGACTACCGATTCGCTGCGCTCCTGGCACTGCAGGATCAGAATGTGATGGGGCGCGGGGCCGTCGGCTTCGACCTTGAGGACATCGCCTGGGGCGCGTCCGCGGCGGAGAGTGCCCGGTCGAAGGACTTCGTGTTGCGTACCGTCGCGCTGGCGCTGAACCGTCACCGGTGGAGCGAGCTGGGGTACGACCCCTCTTCCGCCCGTAACCACCTGCTCCGGTTCGCCTTCATGGTCGAGTCGATCCTGCCATCCGGCGGTACTCGGCTCTGTGCGGGCTTCCCTTCTCCGCAGGAACGGGCGGTGGCCTCGTGCGCACGGCATCGAGTGCTCAGCGCATTGCCGCACTGGGAGGGCTGCTTCCTCTGTCACCGTTGACGTCGATCATCCGGCGCGCGCCGTTCACCCCGCCCTTCCCTCCGGAAGCGGGGCGTTGTCCAGGGCGGTGCCCGCGCCGTACTGGGAGCGGGGGATCACGCTGAAGCCGCCGTCCGTCTCCAGCACCACGGCCTGTACGTCCGCCAAGGCGCCGACCCCCTGCGCACGGACGGCTTGCCGCACCTCGTCGGGCGTCACCCGCCGACGCCTCATCGCGTCCTCCTCCATGCGGCCCCGGTGGAGCAGTACGGTCGGTTCGGCCTTGACGAGGCGGCGGACTCCACCGGAGCGGACCGAGGACCACGTGGTGAGGAGTGGTGAGGAACCGCAACGCCACCGGCATCCCCGGGGCGGCTGCGCCCTCAAGGAGTGCGACCTGCCGGTCGAGCAGGATCGTCGCCAGGGTCGAGCCGAGCGCCACGGTGACGGCGAGGTCGAACGCGTTCATCTTCGTCAGCGCTCGTCTGCCGGAGACGCGGGCCGCGACGATCAGGGGATCAGGTGGGCGAGGCCCGCCATGACCAGGCCCCGGACGATGCGCCCCAGGAGTCGAAGAGCGTGCGTCCGTCCCGTTCCTACTGCATGCCTCGGCCGAGCGGGTAGGGCGGGTAGGTGTAGCCGACGCCCCAGAACGGCATGTAGCCGTAATGGGAGTACACGCCCTCGGTGTAGTCCTGTTCCACCACCAGGTCGGGGTCGTACGCCGGAGCCTCGCTCACCTGCTGCTGGGACCGGTCGATGAAGACCTGGTCCTCGGCGATCCGGGTGACGGCGTCGACGGGGACGAACGTCTTCTTCTGTCCGATCCCCAGGAAGCCGCCGTGCTCGACGAGCAGGAAGCGGACCTTGCGTTCGGTGTCGTCGACCAGCAGGTCGTCGACCTTGCCGAGTTCTTCGCCGTCGGCGGCGATCACCGTCCGGCCCCGGATGTCCTCCTGCTGTGCGGCGACCGTCTGATCCGTATCGCTCAGCTTGATGAGTGTCGGGATGCGTGCGTTGTCCACGGGTCCTCCTCCGGAGGGTCGGGCGTGCGCTCGGCGCGTGACGCGTCGTCCGCCTGTCCCCCGGCGCGTGCCCGAAACTCCGGGCGCTACGCACCCTTCCGCTTGCCGGAAGGGGTGGGCGCCCGTCTCCTGCGTCCTCGTCCAGTGCCGAATCCCCGGGCGCCGGAGCCGAACTCCCGGGCCGCCCGGTTGGGCTGTCTGCCGGGGGAGGATCCCCCGGCTGCCGCGAGCGGGTGATCCGGGGTGAGGGAGCGGCCGGACGGGGAACACGGCTGGGCATGAACAAAGATCCACAGAATCCCGCTCACCGGCGACCGCCCGGCGTCGACGACACCACCGTGGAAGCACTCGGAGCACTGTCGAAGGCCCTGGAGACGACCGAACGGGCCCGCGGCGCACTGTACGAGTTCCACCAGCTGACGGGCACGGCCGACCTGACGCTGGACGATGCGGTGCGGCTGCTCCGGAAGGCGGGCCACGACGCGTACGCGGACCGCGTCGAGCGGGAGGTCCTGGGGCGCAACGTCATCCCCGGCCACTGGACCTTCCAGATCGTCGAGGCGTACAACGACACGTACTACAGGCCCTTCCAGCAACTGGAGGAGGAGGCACGCACCGCGCTCGCCGAGGGCAGGGAGCATGTGTACGAGGCGGAGATGAAGGAGGAACGCCGTACCCGTCATCACCCTCACCACACCGCAGGCCCCGCCACCTGACGGTACGTGCGGCCACTCCCGATCGGGACGCGGGCCCACGTCCCCCTCGGGCACCGTCCTGCGGGCGGGTGCGGCGATCGGGCCGACGGAGTGGACTCGTCGGAGCGAGGCGGTCGCGGAACGGGAAGTGCCGAGCGGTCCGTCCGCTCGGCACCCCTGCGTCCGCGGGTCAGTTACGGAAGCTGTCCTGAGTGAGGTAGGTGCCGGTGGGCGGGGTGACCGTGGAACGGTTCGGGCCGCTCTCCCACAGGACGGGAGCGTTGACCGTCTTGACCAGGTACTTGTACTCCACGCCGATGTTGGCCGGCAGGACGACGGTGGCCGACCAGGTGGGATAGGAGGCCGAGGAGAGCGGTATGGCCTTGTCCGGATTCCACGACCCCAGTTCGGGCCGATTGCCGGTGACGTAGACCTGCTGGCCCCACTTGGTGTGCGCGGTGACGTGGAACGTCGCCACGACAGAGTTCTCGTCGGTCCCTGCGGCAGGTGCGGCCGACGACGTCGGGACCGCGAGCAGGGTGAGGAGCAGGGCGAACAGGGCGGCAAGCCCCAGACGCATCGGGCTCCGGCGACGACTGCGCTTCATGATGGATGTCCTTCCGCATGACGGGGAACGGTCTGCCAGGCCTTGGCGAGCCACAGCCTCGTGACCCCGGATCTCTTGCGCAAGAAGCTGCAATTCCTTTCAGACGAACTTCGGCCGGTCTTGCTGAACTCCTGTTCAACGTGGATTTGTACGGCATGAAAGCCCTGCAAGTCGCTGGTCAGGGGTCGCCTGTCAGGTGGGTCGGAGTAGTCGACTGCCTACTCCTGGTGATGTCGAGGCTCCTTCGTGGGCATGTTCGGTTGCCCTCGGTGACCGACCGGCGGAGATGCTCCGATCGAGAACGTCCGGATCTGTGCGCGACGTACGGGTCCGTCGCGCCCGTCGACCGACCGCCGTCAGCGTTTCGCTGACCTCTTCGCTTCTTTGCGCTCCGCCTTGCTCCCGGCCTTCGCTTCCTTCCGCTCCGCGTTGCTCTCGGCTTTCGCCGCCTTCTCGGCCGTCCTGGCCCCCTTCCGCCAACTGCTTGGCGCGCTCGCAGGAGGGGTGGATGTCGTGCGTCGGGGAAAGGCGGCGGGCGTGTTCGGGCTGCCGGAAGCGGAGGCGACGGCCTTGTCCACGGAGACGGGGACGTCCGCCGGGGGTTTCGGGTTGGCGGGGGAGGGGCGGGTACCGCGCGCGGGTGCGGTGCCCGGAGGGGGACCGGTGGGGGCGCGGTGCGTGGCGGGAGGCGTCGATACGGGGGTACCCGCGGCGTCCTGGTCTCCGTGTCCCGAGGGGCTGTCGGTGAGGGTGAGGGCGGTTGCCAGGACGGCGGTGAGTGCGGCGGCCCCCGCCACGAGGGGGCGTGCGCGTGCGGCCGTGACACGGCGGGAGGCCCGCCCGGCGTCCGCGGGAGGTTTCGGGTGGGTGCGCTCGACCGTCCGCGAGGGCTCGGCGGGGGCGCAGAGGCTCGTGACCCGTACCGGCAGGCCGGTGTCGAGGGCGGTGCCTTCGGGCGCGGAGCCTCCGTTCAGGGCCGCCAGGGCGTGGGCGCACTCGCGGGCATCGGGGCGGTCGTGGCCGTCCAGGGCCGTCATGTTCCGCAGCAGGCGTTGTAGCTGTCCGGGCAGGTGTGGGGGAAGGGCGGGGGTGCGGTGCAGTCGTGCGATGGCTGCTTCGAGCGGGCCGCCGTCGTACTCGGGGCGGCCGGTGAGGCATTCCAGGATGACCAGGCCCAGCGCGTAGACGTCGGCTGCTCGGCCGACGCGTCGGCCGAGGACCTGCTCGGGGGAGAGGTAGGCGGCGGTCCCGATGAGAGTGCCGGTGGCGGTGCGGGAGGTGGTGTCCAGAAGCCGACTGATGCCGAAGTCGGTCAGGTGCGGGCGCCCGGAGGCGTCCAGGAGGATGTTGGAGGGCTTCACGTCCCGGTGGACGATCCCCGCCGCATGGGCGTGCGCGAGGGCATCGGCGAGATCGGCGCCCAGGGCCGCGGTCTCCTCGACCGTGAGGGCGCTCTCCTCGATGCGGCTGCGCAGCGTGCTTCCCTCGATCAGCTCCAGAACCAGAAAGGCGTGTCCCTTGTCCTGGCCGGCGTCGTAGACGCCGACGAGGCCGGGATGGTGCAACTGGGCCAGGAGCACCGCCTCGCGCCGGGACTCCTCCTCGATGTCGACGCCGGAGTCGGGACGGAAGACCTTGACCGCCACCGGTCGCCCCAGCCGCAGGTCCAGACCCCGGTGGACGTCCGCTGCGCCGCCCGCGCCGATCCGTTCGTCCAGGCGGTACCGGCCGCCGAGCACCTCGGTGGAACACCGGGCAGCCACGGCCCGAGCCGAATCACGAAGTCCCATACCCTCTCCCACCATCGATGCGGGGGACGCGTGAACCCCCGACGAGCCGTGACCGGCAAGCCACCGCAAGCGGGTACCCGAAAGGAACCGCGGTAGCCCCGCGCCGCCGGGGCAAGAGAACCGCGCTGCCGAGGGTCGCGTCCCTCACCGGTCCCTCACCGCCCGCGAAAGCCCGCGCGCTCGGGGAAGCGGAGGTTCGACAGCGCTGCCCGTTCACGCCCCCGGCCGGACGAATCCCGACGCCCGGTCCTGCCTGCCGCGACGGTGAGAACCCGCTCCGCTTCAGCAGGAACAGCGCGGGGTGACCGGCGGCGGTGCGGGGCGGTGCCGGAGGCTTTCGACGCTGCGCGCCTTCGCTTCGGGCCAGGTACGTCCGTGGAAGCGGGGCGGTGCCGGACGTCTTCGACGTTGCGCGCCTTCGCTTCGGGTCAGGTATGCCCGTGCAGTCGTACCGTGCTCGCCGTACCGTCCACGTGGCCCTGTTGCCCGTGCCCGGTCTGCGCCGGCCGCGCTCTCCCGGGTCCGCGAAGGGGGGCGGGTCCATGACAGGCTCGGGTCCGCGAAAGGCGGTGGACTGCGGGGCGGACAGCGTGGCATCGTCGGCGCTCGTGAATGCTCACGGTCTCCTCGCGTTGGCGCCGCAGTACACCAGCACCCGCGAACTGCTCGCGCAGGCGGCGCATCGGCGCGGAATGGACGTACAGGTGTGGTCCGCCCGCGACGGGCTGTCCGTTCGCGGGCAGACCGACGTCCACTACTACGGCGGCCCCGTCTTCGCCGCACACCTCGGCAAGGTCCTCGACGCCTGGGACGTGGCGCTGATGGAACCGTCCGACGGTTGGCTGGCCGCCCTCCCGCCCGCCCACACCGGCCGTCGCGTCACCCTGACCACGCTTGCCGAGGCACGACGTCTGACCGGGCCTGTGTTCGCCAAACCGCCGCGCGACAAGAGCTTTCCGGCAGCCGTCCACGCGGACGGAGGCAGCCTCCCCGGCGAGCGCGAACTGCTCTCGGACACACCGGTATTGCTCAGCGACGTGGCCACCTGGGCCGCGGAGTTCCGGCTGTACGTCCTGGAGGGTGCCGTACTCACGGGATCGCAGTACGCCACCTTCGGCCGCCTCGACGTCGCACCGCTGGGCGGCCATCGCCAGGAGGGCCCCGTACGCCGTTTCGCGCACGATCTCCTGGCCGACTGCGGGGACGACCTGCCCAGTGCGGTGGTCGTCGACGTCGGAATGCTGAGCGCGCCCGTGCACGGCAGCGGGGACGGCGAGGGGTGGGCAGTGGTCGAAGCGAACATGGCCTGGTACAGCAACTGTTACGCGGCGGACCCCGACCGGGCCCTGGAAGTCGTTCTGCGCGCGTCCGGCCCGCGCAGCCGCACGTCCGCGCGCGATCTTCCCTTCTGTCGCGCCCGCACCGAAGGGCCGTAGCGTCGCACCGAACGGCCGTAGCGCCGCACCGAACGCGGCACCCTATCCTGCGGCTCACCCCTTCACCGCGCTGTCGGAGCACGACCGTTCCACCGTATGTTCCGTTCCGATGCCCGTGCCTGGTGTTCCGTTCCGATGTCCGTGCCTGGCTCGACGCCTTCCACCTCGCCGTGAGCTGTCGCGCACAGCCGCGGATCCAGCGTCTGGCCGGGACGTCGACGGCTTGGCGTACGCGGCTTGCGAGTTGCCCGGCCGGGGCCGACGGATTCGGCTCGTCAGGTCGTCAGGCGGTTCCGGGGGCAGGGAGACCAGCACGCGAAGGTCATGGCCGCTCTTGCCGCCGGCCGCATCCACAAGGGCCGCCTCCGGGCGGCCGTGCCGCACCCGGTCGGCCGCCGAGCTGGCGCCCAACAGGCTTGCGGATGACCGTAGTTGAGGCGACAGTAACTCCCTCCGCCAGATACGGGCCATCGGTTTCGAGCCGATGACCACCCGCCGTGGCGTGCCCCACGGATCCGGACTGGCACGCACCGCCGGGGCGTTGCGCGAACCCTGCCCAGCTCCTCGGCTTCCGCCGGTTACCCATCCCCGGGTCCCCGGGAACGGCACGACGGGAGCCGTGACGCCTTCCCGGGTTCAGACCCGCGGATCCCCGCTCTCACCGACGTCCCGCATCTGGAACTCCGGTATCGCAGCTGTCACTTGAGTCTCTGAGGCCTGGAAGCGTGACGCGCAATGGGTGCGGCCTCGATGCCGGCGCCTTCGCGCGTTCCGGCCGCCCCCCTTGCTAGTTCAACCATCAACCCCGGCCGATCTCAGTAGTTCAATCATCAACTCCCGTCCAGGAGGGATGCGTCACTGGCGACGGCGAGGCTCCTTGCGCTGCCCTCTATTGGACAAATGGGGCATACGGCATCAAGCTGGAGGTGTGTTCATCGCGCAGTCGTGACCAGGCGCGGATTACGTGACCGGCCACCAGCGCATCCAGGACACAGTGCTCTACAGAAAGGGGATGGCGGATATGCCTTCCACCGATTTTCTGACCGACGAGCTCACCGAGATCCCGGACGTCGAGGAAGCTCTCAACCCGACGGAGGTTGCTGGCTTCTACCGCGACACCCGCGAGTGTGCGGCCCTCGCGCTGCAGAGCGCCTCGGGATCCCTGCTGCTGTCGCCCCCGACGCCGCGGCCGAAGAAGGGTTGACGGGAGCAGTCGTATGGAGCAGTCAAGCACTTCGACGCCCTTGTCGGGCGCGGTGCAGGACCTCGCTTCGGAGCTGGCCTCCGCTCTCCGGAGCGGGGGCCGGTTCCGGTTGGCCGCCGGTGTGTCCGAGGCCGACGGCGCCGAGGCGAACGCAGGCCTGACCCTTGCCGCCGTTCGGGTGGTGGGAGCCGATGCCGTTCTGCCGAGCGTCCTGCGCCGTGCTCCTGCCGAAGCCGACGATCTCGCCCTGTTCGGCAGAGCCGTGCACGTCTACCAACCCGCCGCGGACGCCTCCCCTGTCTCGGTGTGGAGCCACTGGGCGATGAAGCAAACCTTGCGGAGGCTGGACGCGCCCCCCGGCGGCGCGCCCTCCGGCGGCGGGTCCTTCGGCGGCGGGGCCGTCCCCGCTGCGGCGGACTCCGAGGCGGAGCCCCAGGCGGCTTGGCTCGCTGACGTTCCGTGGCAGGTGCTGTCCCACCAACTCGCCCTGCTGGCACCGCTCGCGGTCCCCGACGCGGAGTGCGCCGTGGCCGATGTGGCCCGCGATCGACCCGTCGACCTCGCCCGGGGGTTCGTCCGTGCGGTACGGCGCCGCGACTGGTTGCAGGCGGCCGGAGCCGGACGCTGGCTGGTCCTCCTGGACGGTGTGCCGGCAACGCTCGGCCTGGAGGCCGGGCTGGAATTCGTGGCGCACATGGGCGGCGACGACCCGCGGGTGGCGCTACAGGTCGAGGCGGCGCGTCACCTCCAGGCCGGGGCGCGGCCGTGACGGCGCAGGACATGCGAGCGGATGTGACGGGGGGCGACAGCCGGCCGGCGGGTGACGCGCAATGGATGCGGGACGTGGAAGGCATCGGCGCGTCCGCAGTTTCCTGGCTGTCCGCCCACCGCAGCGAGTTCGCCCTCGACGACGACGCGTTGGCCGAGCACGGCAGCGTGAACCGTACGTGGAAACCCCTCGGCGAACTCGCGCAGGTGTGCGTCACTGTCCGCCGGTACACCGAGCCCACGGACCCGCTCCACGGAGCCGCCTGCGAACTGCTGGACTTCGCCTGGCAGCAGACCGGACAAGGCGCGCTTTTCCTTGAGTTGCAGCGTCTCGAACCGTTCGCGACGTACCCCCTGGAGATCTACGCCGCGTTCGCGTCGGCGGGACTGCGCCACCCCGGTTACGAACGCACCGTCGCGGCGACGGCCCGTACCCGTAGCTGGCGGATGACCGAGCAGCAGCCCAACCGCCGCCTCGGCATTCTCAACTCCGAACGCCGCAGCGGCATCCCGCAGCACGAGGGGACGGAACGGGCGCTGCGGCGCACCTGGCTGGGTGCGCTCCCGGAACCGTGGACGTTCGAACGGGACGCCGGCTACACGCTCACCCATGTGATCTTCCACCTCAGCGACTGGGGGCTCGCTCCGCAGGACGTCCCGCAGGACCTCGTGGAGTATCTGCGGCAGTGGCTGCCGCCCTGGCTGGACACCTGCCTGGAGTACGAACGCTGGGACCTGAGCTGCGAGTTGCTGGCCGTGGCGGGCATCCTGCCCGGCCCCCCGGACGGTGTGCTGCTACGGGAATCCTGGGCGGAACTCAACCGGGCACAGGACGCCTCCGGCGCCGTCCCGGAGGTCGGCGCCGGGCGTGCGGGCCACCCGCTCGCGGACGACTTCTTCGCCTGCTACCACTCGACCCTGATGGCGGCCTACGCCGCCGTGCTCACCGCTCGCCGGCTTCGCCGGAGCACCGGCGAGGGTGCGCGGACGGGCGACCGGCCCGCCCTCGCCCACACGGAGCCGTACGCGGCTCCTCCCACGGCACCTCACGCAATGCGACCGGGACACAGCGGGAAAGGAGCGTCGAGATGACCAGCACCCGCCTCATCCACACCGTGGGGACCGGCGCCCTGGAGTGGCTCCACGCCCACCGCGACCAGTTCCGTCTGGAGCAGGACGTGGACCCGGAAGTGGGTTTCCTGGAGCGCTTCAAACCGATCGGTGAGCTGGCCATCATCTGCAAGGTGCTGTTCCGCGAAGGCGTCGCCGGCTCACGACAGGCGCAACTGGCCCGGCAGCTGCTCGATCACGCCTGGGGCCACGCCCTGGACGGCGGCCGGATGCTGGTCCGGGGCCAGCGCATCGAACCCCTCTCGCCCATCCCCTTCGAGGTCTACCTGCCGTTCAAGGAGCTGGGCTACAGCGACCCGGAGATGGAGCGGGCCTTCCGGCGCGTCCAGCGGCTGGAGAGCTTCGCCGCCCTGGAGATGTCATCGGTACGCCGGCTGGGACTCTCCGCGGTCCAACGCCGTTACGGGCTGCCGCCCCGGCCACCGGAGTCCGAGGTCGTCGGCCGCACCTGGCTCGGCCGGACCCCGGAACCCTGGACCGCGGAAGGGCACATCGCCTACGACATCACGCACACCGTCTTCCACCTCACCGACTGGGGCGAGAACCCCGAGGGCCTGCCCACCCCTCTCGCCGACTACCTCGCCGTCTGGCTCCCCGTCTGGCTGGACGACTGGCTCGACCTGCAACGCTGGGACCTGCTCGGCGAACTGCTCGTCGTCGACGCCTGCCTGCCCCGTCCCACCCTGGACGAGCGCGCCTGGGAGGGTTTCGCCGCGGCACAGCAGCCGGACGGCGCCATGCCCGCGCTGCGTACGATGCCGCAGGGCGAGCCCGACGAGGTGTTCGACCTCGTCTACCACCCGACGCTGGTGGCCGCCTTCGCCTCGGTACTGGCCACCTCCCGCGCCCTCACGCAACTGGCGCACGCGCCGGCATGACGACCCCACGCCCCGACCCCTGGCCGGGCGGTCCGCCCGGCCCCACCGAGAGGCCCGTGACCGGCCGCCCGTCGCCGACCTCGCCCCCGTACGGCGAGACGCTGCGTGAGCGGCTCGACGAGGCCATCAGCGCCACTGACGCACCGGACGCCGTCTTCGCGCTCTCCCGGGGCGGCCGTCGCACGGTGCGCTGCGGCGGCACCGCGCCGCCCCCGCCCGTTCCCCGCGATCGGCTGCGCTACGAGATCGGCTCCGCGTCCAAAACGTTCACCGGTCTGCTCCTGGCCCAGCTGACGCACACCGGCGTCCTGTCCGGAGGCGAGCCTGCCGTCACCTGCCTGGACCCGGCCCGGCGCATCGGCCAGGACCCCGTCACCCTCGCGCACCTGATCACCCACACGTCCGGGCTGCCCGCCCTGCCCGCCGACTTCTACCGCCGGGCGCTGCCCACCTGGCGCACCAACCCCTACGCGGCGTATCCCGACCGGCGGGTGGTGGACGCCTTTCTGCGCCGCCGGCAGCCCCGGCGGCCCGGCACCCGCTGGCACTACTCCAACTTCGGGGTGGCCGTGCTCGGTCACGCCCTGGCCGCCGCCACCGCGACGCCCTGGGACGACCTGCTCACCGGGCAGGTGCTGGGGCCGCTCCGACTGCACGGCACCGCCCTCGAACCTGCCGGGCCCGACATCGACGCCATCGGACACCGCAAGGACGGCTCGACGCCCACGCCCCCGTTGCTCATCGGTGGATTCCGGTCGGCGGGAGCGGTGCGCGCCACCCCGGGCGACCTGCTGACGTTTCTCGAAGCCCATCTGGACCCGTCGGGCAGCCGCCCCCTGGCCGACGCGCTGCGAGCGGTACGCCGCCCGGTCCTGCGGCGCGGCTGGGGGCACCGGCATGTGCACACCGTGGGCTGGTTCCAGCACCCCACCGAGGACGGCCCCATGTACTTCCACGCCGGAGCCACCCTCGGGCAGCAGGCCTTCCTGGGATTCAGACCCGACACCGGGACGGCACTGGCCGCCGTGTGCACCCGCCGCTTCCGTGCGCACGAAACCTTCGTGGCGACGGCGTACGCACTGCTGGCCGAGGCGTGAGGCAGCGGTCGGCGAGCGGTCCGGCCCTCCGACCGGCGACGGGCGGGTGGGCGGTCCGGCCCCGCGACCTGCGACGGTCAGGTGGGCGGGCGGTCCGCCCCCCTCGGACCTGCGACGGTCAGGCGGGTGAGTGGACCGGCCCCGACCTGCGGCGGTCAGGCGGGCGACCGGACACCACCCGTCATGTGTCGGACAACGGGCGACCGGTCACCACCCGACATGCGACGGACAGCAGGAGAGCGGTCGCCTTCGACCTGACGGACGGCAGGCGAGACCGGAATCCTTCCGAATCTCCTTCCGACCTGCGACGGTCAGCGCGCGACCGGTCACCCAGGACGGCGGCCGGCAGGACGACTGCCACAGGCGCGGAACGGCGGCGCGAGGCACCGGGGCCCCACGCCGCTCAGGCCCCCGGGAGCTACAGACGTCCGCCGCCGCCCCTGCTTCCGGGTTCCACCCCGTTTCAGCCGTGCGTCAGACGCGCTGCCACAGGGCGGGCGTCCGGGCCGGCTGCCACACGCCCTGCGCCTGGTGCGACTGAAGGCACTCGTAGGCGACACCGTTGTGGACCACCCGTACGCCGGTCCCGTAGACCTTGCCGGGGCTCCACTTGCCCGCGGGGCGGTCCTGGACTCCGGGCGTGCTCTCGTCCGTGGCGGTCTTCAGCGTCAGTCCGAACTCGGTGAGCACCGGGTTGACCGGCTGGTGGAAGGTGACGCCGCCGCTCTTGCAGTCGCCGGAGCCTCCGGAGGTGATGCCCTGTGCCTGGGTGCCGGAGAGGTAGGGGCCGCCGGAGTCACCGGGTTCCGCGCACACCGTCGTCCGCGTCACCCCCTCCACGACGCCCTCCGCGTAGGTCACGCTGGTGCCGTGCTGCTCGATGGTGCCGCAGTGCCAGCCGGTGGTGGAACCGGACCGGCAGATCGCAGCGCCCACCAGCGCCTCCACCGAGCCGGTCACCTGCACGTCCTTGTCGTCCTTGCCCTTGACGGCCGACGTGGTGGTCCACTCGCTGTTGACGCTCACCCAGGACATGTCCTGGCCGGGAAAGGTCGAGGACTCGAAGGAGCCCTGGGCGATCTTGTTGAAGCCGGTGGTCTTGGCACCCGTCTTTCCGCAGTGCCCGGCGCTGGCGAAGCCTTGCTGTTCTCCCTTGGTCACGGAGAACCCCACCGAACAGCGGGCCATCTCGTCGATGTAGTACGCGTCACCGCCGCGGACGTCGTGCAGGGCACGGGGCCGGTCCGCGCTCACCTTGACCTGCACCTGCCGCCTGTTGACACCGGCGGTCGCCACGAGCGTGCGGGCGGCCCCCCGGCTCGTCGCCTGGACCGTCACGCGGTTGGTCCGCACGTCGACGTAGCGGACCGGCGTGTCCAGGCCCCGCCCTGCGGCGGCGTCCACCTTCGCCTTGACGGACTTCAGGTCCGCCAGCGAGTTCTTGACGACGACCGCCTTCGCCCCGCCCGCCGTGATGGTGGAGACGTCCGCGGCCTCGGTGGTCGCGACGGTCAGCTCGGCGGAGGTCGTGCCCGTCACCCAGGCACCCGCGAAGCGCTTGCCCAGAGCGTTCTGGAGCTTGCCCGCCCGCGTGCCTGCCTCCGCCTCGTTCGCCAGCCGGGCCCTGGCCTGCGCACCGGTCAGTCGCAGGTCACGCTTCATCGCGTGCAGAACGGCGGGCGACGGGCTGTCGGCACCGAGCGTCCGGGCAAAGGACGGCGCGGGGGGTTCGACGGCCGCGGCGGAAGGCAGTCCCGTCAGCGCGAGCGCGCCGAGCACGGTGAGGGAGACGCAGGCGGCTCCGCCGAAGTGTCTGTGGACCATGAGGTGACCTCGATGTCGGGTTCGATGGCAAAAGGGCGTCGAGAATCTAGACCTTGCCGACATGGGCACAGAAAATGTCCACTTCCGCCCGGTTCTGTGCTTTGGGTGACATGAAGAACCCACCCGGCGCAGTACCGGATGCCGACGGACCTTCTACCGGGTACGTGCTCCGGCGATCCGGTGGGGCGCGCCGATCTGGCATCGCATCAGGTGCGCGGGCGCGCACGGGCTTTGACGTGTGGAGGACGCGCGGGACGTGGGCCGGCGGGCGATCGCGGTGTCCGACGGCCGTAGGGAGCATCGAGCGGGGGCATTACGAGGCGGGACGGGAGGCAGCGCAGGCCCGCTCGGCGGAGGCTGCGAGGAGGCGCGCTCGTCGACCCGGCGACCGTCGCGGCGAAGCCCGGCGCTCGCGGGCGGGCCGAACGCAAGGTCGCTCGCCGCGCGTGTGCGTGAGCCGGAGCACGATCCTGCGCCCGGTCGACGCTTTTCCTCAGAAGCAGGCACGGTGCGTTGGGGTGGCCGAACCGCCCACGTGGCGCAAGGCCGACCACCGCGAGCGCCACGCGGTGGGGGAGGGGGTCCAGCCACATGAAGAGGACGGCACCGGCATGCGCCAAGCTCGCCGCTCGCCACGGCGCGCACCTGCTGGTCGCGGCCGTCAACGAGTGCATGTGACTGGCCCGGCCGATCACCCCGTGGCTACCCTCGGGCCCCATGAGCCAGCGGCGGCACAAGAAGCTCTCCCGACGACTCTTCGAAGCCATCTGGGGTGGTGACACTGCCGTCGTCAAGGCGCTCCTGCGAAGTGGAGTCGACCCGGGCCGGGCGGACCGTGAGGGCACGACCCCCCTGTACGAGGCGTGCGTGAACGGGAAAGCCGAGATCGCGCGTCTGCTTCTGGCGGCCGGGGCCTCCCCGAACGCCCGGAGCAGCGGACTCGGCGCAGAAGGCACGCCCCTGTGTGCGGCCGCCTGTTGGGGGCACACCGAAACGGTGCGCGAACTGCTGGCGCACGGCGCTGATCCGAACCTTCGTGAGGATCACCGCATGGGCTGGGCGCCCCTGGAGTGGGCGATACACGGCTCTCATCCGGAAACTGCCGATCTTCTCACCGCAGCGGGAGCCACCCGGATCGGAACTCCGTAGCACCGTTCGCGATCCGCACGCGCCCGCCCGCCCGGACGGAGACCGAAGGCCGGCCGTAGCCCCTTCCGGCCCGCGATCGACGCATGTCCCCCGGTACGCCGTGGCGTTCGGCCTCATGGGACTCGGGCTCCTCACCCCCGGCACCGGACTGATCGGACAGGCAGAAGGCGGCAACGCCTTCACTGCTGCCGACCTCGGCAGCGACACCGCGTCCGCATACTGCGCGCGCGACGCGCACCGCGTCCCCATCGAGGACACCGCGCAGAACTTCTCCTTCAGTGCCGCCGCCAGCCTCCGCATCCAGCAGACGGTCAAGGACTCCCCCTCCATCGCCCCACAGCTGAGGCCACGGCTGAGGCACTCCCGGACTCCCGCGATGCTGATGATCGCCGAGTGCTCGTCCCAGGTCCGCCAATGGGCGACCGCCGTCCTCGCCCATGCCCCCGCCGTCCGTCGCACGCAGTACATGCCCGGAGTCGGGCACCACATGTGGAACGGCCTCGGCGACAACGACGGCCGAGCCGCCCGCGCCATCACGGCGTTCCTTCAGGACAAGTCGGCGCCTCTGCCGAACTCCCCGACTCGCGAGGAGGTTTCCACGTTCTTGCGCGGCCGCGGATGAAGGCCATGGGGCCGCCTGTCGGCCAGTCAGGTCATATTTGATGGCTCATCAGCGCTTTGAGGCCTCATCGGCGCCGAGATGTGAGATCTCCTTAAATGTCCGGTATGACAATCATCCTGGCTCGAAGGAGTTCCACTCGCATGACTGCCTCAGCATCTCTTCGCTCCCGCGCTGCCCGTACGGGCCCGGCATCCCTCACCGCGCTGGTCCTCGCAGGCATGGCCTTGTGGGGGGCACCGGCGGCCCTCGCCGCGCCCGGTGACTCCGGAGACATCAAGATCCACAAGGCGGGCACCAGTTTCAATGACAGCAGGGACGAGACCAAGGTCTGCAGGTTCAACCTGGCCGCGTCCAATTTCGAGACGGTCCCCCTGGTCAACTGGACGGTCACCGCGCAGCCGAAGACGCCCAGCATGCCGACTCTGACCGGGGGCATCACGATGGTCGGCGGCCGGGGCCACACCTCCGACTACTCGCTCCCCAAGGGCCTGTACCAGCTGACCTGGACGTTCCCCGGCGGCGTTCCCAAGCAGAAGGTCTTCCGGGTCGACTGCGCCATCAGCGACGACAAGAACACCACGCCGAGCGGCGCGGTCGGGGCGGGTGGCGGCGGCGTGCCCGGGGCCGAGAACGGCGACTCGTCGGACGTGATGGCCCCCGTGCTCGTACTCGGTGCCGCGGGAGCGGCGGGCCTGATCCTCGTCCGACGGGCACGTCACCGCACCCATGGCGCCGCGTAACGCCCGACGCCCCCGCCGCCGACGCGGCCCGACCCGGGCCTGCCGTCTTGCGATCACGATCAGCGTGACGGTTTCGGTGGTGACCGGCATTGTCTGGGCATGCAGTGACACGCCCGCAGACATGCCGGTCACCACCGCTCACGGGGCGGATTCCGGCACCCCCGCGGTGCCCAAACCGGTCCGGGCCTCCCACCCGCCCTTGCCGCGTTCCTCCGCGACGAAGCTGTCGGTGCCTGCCATGACCATCGAGGCGCCGATCACCGGCCTCGGGCTCGACCGGGCCGGACGCCTGGCCACCCCGCCGGTGGACAATCCCCGCCTGGCCGGGTGGTACCGGGACGGCCCGAGCCCCGGTGAGGCGGGCACCGCGCTCATCGTCGGGCACCGCGATACGCGGACCGGTCCCGCGATCTTTCTCAACCTCAACGCGCTCGACCCCGGCGACACCGTCAGCGTGCTGCGTGCGGACCGCAGGACAGCGGTCTTCACCGTCGACGCCGTGCGGACCTACAAGAAGGAAGCCTTCCCCGACGCCGAGGTCTACGGCAAAACCCGCCGCCCGGAGCTTCGACTCCTTACGTGCGGCGGAAAATTCGATCGCAAGACCGGATACACCGCCAACGTGGTCGTGTTCGCGCATCTCACGGACGTGAAGGAGGCATGACGCTGGGGATCCGGGCCCGTCCGGTGTGCGCGGGCTCCGATCCGGGACGTTCCCGGGGGAACACCGAGCGCCTCCATCCGGCGTGACCCGCAGAGGGGTGGAGACGGCGGGGAACGGGGAAGTTCGGCACGTACGGCAGCCGGACGGCGTTCGTGCGCAGGACACTCTTGGGTGAGCCCTCGCTCACGGGTGAAGGACGTGGAGGCGCCACGCGTCCACAGGAGTCCGGGCACCGCTTCTCGTTCGGCCTCGACAGGGACCCCGGCCCGCCGCCCGCCCACCCGGCGCCGATCGCGGACGAGTCCCGCACGATCCCGTACACGTACCGTCCGATCCCGCACGATCCCGTACACGTACCGTCCGAGGAGAGGCGGTCAGATCGTGAGCGGAGCAACCGGGCGTCCGCGGTCACCCGGAGCTGCGCGTGCGCGTGTCGTTCCGGGCACCCGAGGGATTGACCGTGCGGGCGGTCGTACTGCGAGGTATCCGTCCAAGCCCCGGGTGCGGGCGTCCGCTCGACGGCCTTCCGGACCGGCGGGGGATTCCTGCGGCGGTCACCACGGCAGGAAGGCGTGGACGGTCTTTCCCGCGTCCTCCGGCACGGTGATGGTCTGCTCGGCGACGGCGTTGATCAGGTGCCATCCAATGCCACCGCGCCCGGAGAGATCGGCGGGGCGGGGCTTCGGCGCGGTGGGGCTGGTGTCGGTCATGGCGATCTGCACGGTGTCGGCCATTGCCCTCAGCCGGAGGCCGAAGGGGCCGGGCGCGTACGCGAACGCGTTGGAGGCCAGCTCGGTGACGACCAGCAGTACGTCGTCGTGCGCATCGGGCGAGGACGGGGGCTGCATGCGCCGCAGGGCGCCGAGAAAGACGGCCGCGCTCTCACGGGCCTCGGTCACATCGCTCAGTTCACCCGAGAAGTGCCAGGTCTGTTCGACGGCCAAGGTATTCAGATCGGATGCGCTCGGCAGGGGTTTGCGTTCGACGCCCATGGCACTCTCCCTTTCGCTCTTCCGGAACCGGAGGGTCGCCAGTTCGGCTTCCCGATCCCTGCGTGGGTATGTCCGTCTTCCGGCTTTTGCGTCCTCGGAGTAGCAATCCGCGGGCATCTCAGGACCTGGGCAGACGAGGGCGGGCCGCCCTCGTCTGTATCTGGCGCTGCGCCGAGCAAGCCGGCGGTTCCCCTGGGCATCGACAAGCGCGCGTCCCGACCGATGTCACGGTCGTGGCGCGCGCTCATCCGCTCCTCGGGGCGCCGTTCCGCACCTCAGCGCACCGACTCCGCCCTGGCAAGGGAACAGGTCTCCGGTTCCAAAGCGTGGGAGGTCCGCTGCGTGGTCGGTCCCTGTTCAGTGTTCGCGTGCGCCGGTCAGGGGGTGCCCGGCCGGGCGGTCGTGCGTGGGTTCGGCGGGTGCCGGGACCGTTCCCGCGTCCCGCGTCGAGGGCACCGGGGCCGGTTCCGTGAAGTAGTCGGGGTCCCTGGGGCGGGCCCGGGTCAGTCGCAGGGGGCGGGGTGCCGGTTCGAGGTGAGGGATGTGTTTGGAGCAGTGCACGTACGCCTCGTGGAGGGTGAGGTACGTCCACAGCACGGGCTGCCGTCCCGGAGCGGGGTCGGCGGGTATCCAGGGGTGGGCGGCGCGTATCTCGTCCTCGCCCAGGAGCCGCGCGGAGCCGTTGACGTGCAGTCCGATGTGGTCGCGGGTGAAGTCCATGAAGAGCAGCCCGATGTGCGGGTTCTCGCTGATGTTCCCGGCGCTGGCCATGACCCCGTTGCCGCGGTACTCGGGGTAGGCCAGGGTGCGCTCGTCCAGGACGGTGACGAAGCCCGGAGGGCCGGCGCGGAAGGTGGCGTCGCAGTGGCCGCGGGCGTCGGCGGTCGACAGGAAGACCATGGACTGGCGGCCGATGAAGTCACGCATGGAGGAGGTGAGACGGGGGTGGACCTGACGGTCGTAGAAGGCGTCGGCGCGTTCGCTGGTGCCCAGGTGGGTCTGCAGCAGGCGCTCGCCCTGCGAAGGGGTGGCGTCGGGGTGGGTCACAGCTGGTCGGTCTCCTGAGCGGGTCGGGGCGGGGTGCGGGGTGCGTCGAGGACGGGGGTGCCGAGCCGGTCGCGGTGGACTAGGGGATCTGGATGAGGCAGGCCCCCCGAGCCGTGAGCGGCGCGGCCCTCACGTCCCTCTCCCGGAGGGCTCGGGGCGGCGGCGCACCCTCGCTCGGCGCTCGGCGCTCGGCGCTCGGCGCTCGGCGCTCGGCGCTCGGCCCTCGGCCCTCGGCCCTCGGCCCTCGGCGCTCGGCGGGGGAGGGCCGGGTGTCGCGCGCGGCGCCGGGGCCACCGGGCTGAGCAGTTGTGCCGACAAGAGAGCGTTCGCAATCCTCGGAGAATGTCCCGTACCGTTCGAGGCACCCAGCCTCGAAGGTTGAACAGTGGATGAGTCGTGGTGCAGGGTGCGCGACTGAACGGAACCCCTACCCCGCGAGAGCCGATGCGAACTCGGTGATCTCGACGCCCCCACGGGCCCGATCCTCGGGCGGCCTTCGCGGCGGTTCCCGCATGCGGCGAGCGTCCACGAGAAGCCGCGTGGTCCGCTGCCCGGGGGAGCGGCGCTCAGCCGCGGCGGTTCGGCTGCCCGTCAGCAACTTCCCCTGGGCAGGGACGTGTTGCGCCCCTCGACGAGGGCGTTTCGCGCCCCGCGACGCACCCGTCGACAACACCCACGCGCCCGGGGGCAGCGGTCGACCGCTGCCGCCTGCGCTCCGCGAGGAACGGCCCGCAGGGCGGCGGGACATGGTACTCCGCGGCCCGGCAGTCGCAGGAAGCTGCCTGTGGCGGCACGGTACTTGAGTAAATGATTGTATGTAGCAATGATCGTTGACATTCAGCAGACCTACGAGCAGCGGACGTACCTGGACCGCATCCTGGAGCACTGGCACGAGGACGAGGACGCGGAGGCACTCGTCCAGGGCGCCCAGCGGCTGACCCGAGGAGAGGCGCGTCGGCGACTGTTCCGCCTGGGGCACGCGCTGCGCGGGCAGGGGCTCGTGCCGGGCGACGGCGTGGGTCTCTTCCTCGCCAACCGGGTGGACTCCGTCCTGGTACAGCTCGCGGTGCACCTCATCGGCTGCCGCGTGGTCTTCCTGCCGCCCGAGCCGGGTCCCGGCGAACTCGCCGCGCTGGTGGAGCAGTCCAGGGTGCGCGCGGTGGTCGCCGACCCGCTCTTCGCGCGGCGGGCCGCCGCCGCGGCCGGCCGCAGCGCCCACGCGCCCGTACTGTTCAGCCTCGGGCCCTGCGAGGAGCAGTGCACGGACCTGCTGGCACTGCAGGCCGAGTGCCCCGCGGTCCGCCCCGAGGGCGTGCCCGCAGCGGGAGCGGACGAGGCCGTAACCGTCCTCTACACCGGCGGCACCCTGGGCCGCCCCAAACTCGCCGCGCACAGCCACCGCCTCTACGACGCGCTGGTGGACCTGACGAAGAGCGACTCCGAGGACTCCGGCCCGACTGCCTTCCTGACCTCGCGCCCGGCCCCGACCCCGGCCGCCCTCCCGGACGTCGGCCCCGTCGCGGCCTGGGATCCGACCACGGACCCGGCCCGGCACCGCGTGCTCGCCGCCACGCTCCTCACCCACGGGAGCGGTCATCTCACCGCGATTCAGGCGCTGGTGACAGGGTCCGTCCTCGTCGTGCTGCCCGAGTTCGAGGCCGGGGCGGCGCTGGAGGTGCTGCGCGAGGAGCGGATCACCGCCGTCATGTTCGTACCGCCGATGCTGTACGCGCTCCTCGACCACCCGCAGTGCGCGCCGGGAACCCTCCCCGCGCTGCGGCGTGTCGTCGTGGGGGGCGCGGCCTCCTCGCCCGCCCGGCTCCAACAGGCCGTCGACGTCCTGGGCCCCGTGCTCAGCCAGGGCTACGGACAGTCGGAGGCACTGGGCATCACCGCGTTCGGCGCGGAGGACCTCGCCTCCGAGGGGGCCCGGCAGCCCGAACTCTGGCGCAGCTGCGGCCGGGCGATATCGGACACCGAGATCGAGATCCGTGGCGAGGACGGCGCGACGACCGTGCCCGCCGGGCAGGTCGGCGAGGTCTGCGTACGGGGCAGGACGGTGATGCTCGGCTACTACGAGGATCCGGAGCGCACCGCCGAGGCGCTGCACGACGACTGGCTGCGTACCGGGGACATGGGCTACCTCGACGCCGAGGGACACCTCTACCTCGTCGACCGGGCCAAGGACATCATCGTCACCGGCAGCACCAGCGACAACGTCTACTCCCGCGTGCTGGAGGACTTCCTGCTCACGCTGCCCGGTGTGCGCGACGCGGCGGTACTGGGCGTACCCGACGAGGAGTACGGGGAGGCGGTCCAGGTCTTCCTGGCCACGGCCGAGGGCGCCGACGTCGACCCGGAGGCGGTCGGAGCGGCGGTGAGCGCCGAACTGGGGGAGTTGTACGCACCTCGCAGAACGGTCCTGCTGGACCGCCTGCCGACGACCAAGGTCGGCAAGGTGGACAAGAAGGCGCTGCGCGCCGCGTGGACCGAAGCGGCCCCGGACACGCCGTAGCGCGGCGCGGACCCGGGCAGCAGCCCGGAAGCCGCCTCGGCCTCTCGGGCCCGGGACGGGCCGCGGCACCTCGCGCAAGCAAGAACTGCTCGGGGCGGGCGGGCGTGGGTGTTGCACGCTCGGACGCCCCCGAGGTGCGCAGGAGCGGGCGGGGATGGTGTCACACATCTCGGGCACCTCCGAGGTGCGGGAGCTGACGGGCGTGGGTGTTGCACGCCTCGGGCACCTCCGAGGTGCGGGAGCTGACGGGAGCGGGTGTTGCACGCCTCGGACGCCCCCGAGGCGCGGGAGCGGGCGGGGGTCGGCGCTGACCACCTCGGGCACCACCGAGGCGCGGGAGCTGACGGGCGTGGGTAGCGAACACCTCGGACGCCTCCGAGGCGCGGACCGGAAGGAGTCCGGCGGCCCGTTGCAGCGGGTCTGGGCGAGTCGAGTACTTCCGTACACCGGAGTCACCCACGTGCGGCGCACAGGGTTCCGTACCGTCACGGACTTCACCGCCGGGGAACGGGCGGCCCGGCTCCGGCAGGCGCGGACCGAGGCGGTGGCCCTTCTCGCGGGCCGCGCGAGCTGATCCGGGGACCGGGGGCCTGCCCGTTGCGCCGGGCAGAGCGGCACTTCCCGCAGTGGCAGGTTGCCTCCGCGAAGCCCGCGGGTCCTTCCGCGTCGGCAGAGGGCGTTGAGGGATGTGCTGGTATCGGGGCATGGACAACAAGCGGCGCGTGCTGATCGTCGCCTACGACGGTGCGCAGATACTCGACATCGCCTGCCCCAGTGGCGCGTTGGACATCGCCAACGGGTACGGTGCCAAGCCGCCGTACTCCGTCGAGCTGGGGACCCTGGGGCGTCGGGCCGCCCGCAGCTCGGCCGGGATCCTGATCGGAGCGGGGCAGGGGCTGGAGACGGTCGCAGGGCGGCTGGACACCCTGTTCGTGGTGGGCGGCATCGGCTGCGAGAACGCGGCGTCGGACAGGCACCTACTGGGCCAGGTGCGCCGACTGGCCGGGCTCAGTCGACGGGTGGCCTCCGTCTGTACCGGTGCGTTCGTGCTCGCCGCCGCCGGGCTGCTGGACCACCGGCGGGTGACCACCCACTGGGGGTGGGGGGAACGACTGGCCGAGCGTCACCCCGCCGTGGCCGTGGACGTCGCCCCTCTCTACATACGCGACGGCCATGTCTACACCTCGGCCGGGGTCACCAGCGCACTCGACCTGACCCTGGCGCTGATCGAGGACGACCACGGGCCGACCCTGGCACGTGCCGTCGCCCGAGAACTCGTCACTCACGTGCACCGGCCGGCCGATCAGGCGCAGATCTCCGTGTTCCTGGCCGCACCTCCGCCGGAGGACCGGCTGGTGCGGGACCTGGTGGGGCATATCGCCGGTCATCTGGCCGAGGACCTCACGCCCGTCGCCCTGGCGGCGCGGGCGGGAGTCAGCCCCCGGCACCTGACCCGCCTGTTCACCGCGCACCTCGGTACGACGCCGGCACGGGCCGTGCGCGTGGCGCGCACCGAGGCGGCAGCACATCTGGTGCGGTCCAGCGGACTGTCCATGGCGGCGATCTCCCGGCGCTGCGGTTTCGGGTCGGCGGAGACACTGCGGCAGGCGTTCCTGGACCACTACGGGATCACGGGGGACAGGATTCGCAGGATGCCGGACATGCCGACCGCGCGCGTCGCACCGAGGCGGCAGACTCCCGGCCCATGAGGCATTCGACGACACGCAGAAACGTACTCCGGGGGAGTGCGGCCACGGTCGCCCTCGCCGCCACGGCCGCGACCGCGACCGAGGCGCACGCCGTTCCGCGGGACGGCACGGGGCCGAACATCGGGATCCTGTTGTACGACGGCTACAGCCTGCTGGACCCGACAGGTCCGGCCGAGGTGCTGTCCCGGCTGCCGGGCGCGACCGTGACGATGATCGCCGCCAAGCGCGGCGCGGTCCGCACGGACACAGGGGACGTGGCCCTGGTCGCTGAGCAGTCCATCGACGAAGTGGACCGTCTCGACGTCCTCCTCGTGCCGGGCGCGGGCAACCGCGGCACCGTCGCGGCGATGAACGACAAGACGCTCCTGCGCTGGATCCGCCGCATCCACCGGCACAGCCGATGGACGACCTCCGTGTGCACCGGCAGCATCGTCCTCGCCGCGGCCGGGCTGCTGGACGGACGGCGGGCGACGACCTACTGGGCATCCGCCGAGTACCTCCAGTCCACGTTCGACGTGACCTACCTCCCGCAGCGCTACGTACGCTCAGGCAAGATCATCACTGCGGCCGGGGTGTCGGCGGGAGTGGACATGGCCCTCCATCTCGCCTCCCTCCTCTCGGACGACGACACGGCCAAGGCGATCCAACTCGCCGTCGAATACGACCCCCAACCCCCTTTCGACTCCGGCAACGCGGCTCAGGCGAGTCCCCAACTCAAGGAAAGGGCGCTGCGGTTGCTCGCCGCCTCGCAGGTGTAGCCGAGGCGCGAGCCACTGAACGGACAGGTACCGACAGCTGCACCTCCGGGACCCGCGCCCTGGATCGGTGACGGCTCCGGTGCGGGCACTGTGCCTCGACGTTTCCGATCACGCGGTCGGGCCGCTTCGCGCGCGGTGACGCCGGAGCGTTCCTCCATGGCCTGCTCCACGAGGCGGATCTTCCGCGTCGTGGAGCTGCCCTTGATCACGGCGCTCATCCTCTGGTCCTCCTCGGTGGTCGGAAGGAGACCTGTCAGCAGGACTGGGAGCAGCATGCGCCGGGCAAGGACCTCGTACGCCAAGGCTCCCTGCGGCCGACGCACGACCGGGACGGTGACCCGGATGGCGTGTTCGTTCCCCGTTTCGGGACATCCGGCCGGTCCGTTTTTCCATCGGAGCGGAGCGAAAGCCGTGAGCCGTGAGCCGGGCCGCAGGAAGAGCAGCCGACGGGGCCACGGCTGAGCCGGTCGACGCATTCGGAGCGGACCAGTCTGTTTCGAGCGCGGCGCCGACCACCGCGCGGCGCCGACCACCGCGCGGCGTCGACCACCGCGCGGCGTTGACCACCCGCCCGTCGTGACGGTCGGGCTCGGCCCCCCATTCGGCGAGCACGGCTTCCTGGTCGCCACTCACGCTCCAGCGGCAGGCAAGAGCAGACCGTTCCTCTCCTGGGCCGGGCCATCGCCCGGAGGAAGGACCCAGCCCCGGAATGGCCGTCACGGCGGATCGACCCAGTTCGAGAAGTCGGTCCCTTCGGTCCCTCGGTCCCTGCGGTCACAGCCCTCGGTCCCTGCGGTCACAGGGGCAGGGCACGCCGGATGCTGTGGGTACGGAGCCCACGGCGCGCGGTCGAGCGGATCGCGGGGGAGGGGCGGGTGTGGCGGTGGCGCGCAGTGTCGGTGGGCGGCGATGCTGTCACCGTCCCCGAGGGACCATCTGCTCGTCCTACGGGGCGGGTGGGGCACCACCTGCTGAGCCCACCCGGATGCGACCAGATCACTTGAAGTCGGATCGGTGAGGACCGGTCGCACGGTGAGCGACGTCGTTCACCCGGGGCGGCGTCCAGCACGCCCAGCGGTCAGACACGCACCTGTCGGGCTTCCCAGCGGCCGGAGCCGAGCTCCAGGGTGAACGACACCTGCTGTCCCTCCGACAGCACCCGCACGTCCGACTCAATGTCCTCGGAGCTCACGAACACCTGATCCTGGCTGCCGACGGGCACCACGAACCCGTAACCCTGGAGGCGGTTGAAGTAGGTCACACACCCCTCGATCCGGTCTTCCATGACAGCACTCTCCTTTCCCGACCCGACCCGTGCCCGGGCAGCGCCCTGCCAGGAGAACCGCGCCCCCCGGGCGCCTCCGGCGGGACACCTCCAGCTTGGCACCTCAGGAGGGACCCCGCTGCTCCTGGCCCGTGGGGCCATTCCTGCCCGGAGCAACCAGGCGGCGGAAGGCGCGATACAGCGCGAGCGCGTGATCGGCACGCAGGCGAGCGGACCTACCGACATACCTGCTGCCGGTGTGAGTACTGCGGTGACGTGGCCTTTCGGCTTCGGCCTCCGAAACCCGCCCCGAGACGACGCGCACGACCGGTCCCGTGTGCCTTGCAGGCGCGGCACTCCGCCGGGTCAGCCCAGGCGTACGTCGTCCACCGCCCAGTACCAATTGTTGCTGCCGGCGTAGCGGAAGCGCACCTGGACGTCCGTCGCCCCGGCCGGGATCCGGAGCGTGATGTTCTCCGACGCGGCCGTCGCGTCGGCCGTGTAGCTCTTGACGACCGTCTGCGGCCCGCCGTTGTACGACACGCCGACCTCGGCCCGCTGACCGGATTCGTGCCGGTAGTGGCTCTGGAACCGCAGCGTCCGGCTCGTGCCGCCGGTGACCGCCCACTTGGGCCCGATCAGCGTCGAGTCGTACGTACCGGTGAAGGGCTTGTCGGCCCACTCGTCGGAGTCCGCGACGGCGAAGACGTCACGGGAACGGACGTTCAGCTCACGCCACTGGTCGCGCTGCGACGGTGACCAGAACTCGTCCGTCGCGAACGCCCAGCCGCGCCACTCGGCGACACCGCCCGTGCCCATCCGCGAGTTGTCCACGGACCAGCCGGCCGGTGCCGTGTGCGTGAAGCCCTTCACGCCCGTGCCGATGCCCGTCTCGTCCACGCGGGACTGCAACGACGGCCGTACGGTGTCGAACGCGTCCGCGTCTGCGGTCCGCAGCGGGGTGCCGTCCACGGCTGCCGCGGAGAGGCCGACGTGGTCGAGCGCGGTGGCCGCGACGTCGACGAGCTTCACGTCGTCGCGCACCGAACCCGCCGCGATTCCGGTGCCCTTGGCGAGAACGAACGTGGCGCGCTCGGCGGGGGAGGACCCGCCGTGGCCGCCGCCGGCGGTGTGGCCGTGGTCGGTGGTGACGAGGATCTTCCAGTTCTCCTGGCCGTACGTCGGACGGGAGGTGACGGCCGTGAGCAGCTGTCCGACCAGGGTGTCCACCCGGGCGATCGCATCGAGATAGGCCTGACTGGCGGCCCCCGAGGCGTGGCCGGCCTCGTCCACCTCGCCGAGGTAGACGAAGGAGGCGTCCGGATTGCCGTTCCGCAGTTCGCCGGCCGCGGCGGAGGCGATCTTCGGGTCCTCGGAGCGGTAGCCGTTCGCGTCGCCCTTGAGGTTGAGCCGCTTGTCGACCTGCGCGGAGAAGACGGGGCCGTTCTGCGAGGTGGAGGTGAGGGGTTCCCAGTCGGCGGCCGCGTAGGTGTTCAGCGCCGGGTTCGCGTTCTCGATCCGCGTGAGGAAGTCGGGGTGGGTGCCGTACTGCTTGCCGGTGAAGGAGTTGTTCCGTACTCCGTGCTTGTCGGGCCACACGCCGGTCGCGAGGGTCGACCAGCCGGGGCCCGAGGAGGTGGCCGCCATCGGCTGGGCGTAGAGCGAGCTGCGGGCGGTCAGGCCCTGGCTCATGATCCCCTGGAGGTGCGGTGCGCGGGCCGCCTTCAGCCGGTCGAGGACGACGCCGTCGAGGCCGATGACCAGAACCTTGTTCGTGTGGGCTTCTGCGGCAGGGGAGTCGGCGGGACCGGAGGCTGCTTGGGTCGCCGGTGCGGCCGCACCCGCAGGGACGGTGCCCGCCAGCAGTGCGCCCGCGGTGACCGCCACCGCGAGGGCGCCGCGACGCGTGGAGCGGGACGAGAAAATGTGCACGTGGTCCTCCGTGGACGGATCCGTGGAACAGGGGGCGCCGCGGACCGGCCCGCCCTCCTTGGCGCACCCCCGAGAGGAACGCGCGGGAGAACGTGACCTGCCGATCACGGCACCGCGCTCGGGACGCCTCCTGTGCACTGTCCGGGTGGAGGGTTGCCGGACGGTGTCCGGTGCGCTTCCGAGGGACGACGGGGAGGGGGCGGGGCCACACGCAGACCGCCGCGACCTGGCGGCAGGACGGGGGCCGGTACGCCCGAGCACGCGGGCCGCACCTGCCGGGGCTCTGCGGGTCGGTCAACTCCCGCCTGCGACTGTGCGATGCGGAGGCCGCGGTACGAGAGCCCCTCCGTGGAAGTGCAGCACGCCCGTGCCCGGCGTCGTGGCGGAGCTGTCATCGAGCCGTCCGCGTTCGGAGTCTCGGTTCGAGCCGCGCGGGTCTGCACGTCCAGCACCATGGCCGCTTGGGCAACGTTTTTGACGGTGCGTCACTTCGGCGTGAGGGGCACTGATGCGGGGCTAGCCGAGGTTCAGCACCTCGTCGTCCGCGTGCGTGCCGAACTCGGCGACGCGCACCTCCGCGACGTGCTCGTACCGGCTGATCCGGTCGGTGCGCTCCGCGTCGACGCCGAACGCCACTTGCGCGAAGCCCACCTTCCCGACGGCCTGGGCCAGACCCGCATCGCCGGGCGCCAGCAGCCGCACCGGCGCGTCGAGCGCCACCGTGTTCGGCGGTACGAAGTACTCGTCCGGCAGAACGGTGCGTGCATGGACGAGCGCGCCGACGGCGACCACCGAGCCGGCCCCCAACCGTGCGCGCTGGAGGACGGTCGCCCCGGTCGCCACGTAGACGCACCTTTCCACCGTGCAGCCCAGCAGCGTGGCGTGCGGCCCCACGAAGACGTGATCGCCGACGAGCACCGGCTGATCGCCGACGGCCGCGGACCCCCGCAGCACCGCGTTCTCGCAGATCACCGTGGCCTCCCCGACCTCGATCCGCGACCCCTCGGCGTCGAGCACCGCACCGTACATCACCCGCGCCCTCGGCCCCACGAGCACCTCACCGACGAGCGTGGCCGTCGGGGCGACGTAGGCGGTGGGGTGGACCTGCGGTGCGTGCCCGCGGTGCCGGATGCGAATTCCCTGTACGTGCTCGGTCATTGGTGGATTCTCGCCCGACCGGCCGCGAGCGTACTGGCGGATTTCGGACGTCGTCCTCGTCGAGACCTGCACCCCCGCGATCGAGCGCTTCCAGGGCGAACGGTGCTGGTACGGCGCTGGGCGCGGCTCCGCCGCGGGTCGGGTGGTCTTGTGCCTGCCGGGCTCTGTTCCCGACACTGCGGTCAGGGGATCCGGCCCGGGGGTGGGGATGGCAGCTCGGCGCAGGCGTCGCAGACGCTCGAAGAAGCAGCGGCAGCAGTTCACGCGCTGGGGCGCGATGGCCGGTGCGGTCCTGTCGGTGCTCCTGGTGGCGAACTGGAACACCGTGTGGCCCTACCTCGCCGGCGCTGCGGCGCTCGCGCTCCTCGGGAGCGCCGGGTGGTGGCTGTGGCGGGCGCACCGGCGGGAGCGGGCGGGGGACGCGGCCTGGCGGGTGGCGGAGGAGCACAGGGCGCGCGAGCTGACGATGGCGGCGGTGGACGCGATGTCGTGGCAGGAGTTCGAGACCTACGTCGCGCAGCTGTGCGTGCGCGACGGCTGCACCGAGGTGCTGGTCAGCGGCAGGACGGGTGACCTGGGCGCGGACGTCGTCGGCTACCTCCCCGACGGGAAACGCCTGGTCGTGCAGTGCAAGCACTATGCGCCCGCACGCTCGGTGGGCTCGGGGGACATGCAGAAGTTCGTGGGCACCGCGAGGCCGGAGCACCGGGCGGACGTGGCCCTGTACGTGACGACGGGGCGGGCCTTCACCCGCGACGCACAGGGCCTCGCGCTGCGCAACGACATCGTCGCGATCCACCGCGACCTGCTCGGTTCCTGGGTGAAGGGGGCCACCCTGCAATCCTTGCTGCCGTTGAACGGTTCCGGCGGCGGCAGCGGCCGCCGTCCCCGCAAGTCCTGACGGCGGGAGAGGGCGACGGCCTGTGCGGGGTCGGTCCGAGTCTGTCCCCTGCCATGTCACTGCCGTGCCCCCTGCCGTCTCCCCCGCTCGCGCGCGGCACGGGGGTGCCGCGGTGGGGGCAACCAACCGTACGCACGCGGCCCGTGCACGCCCTTCCGTCGTGTCCGCGCATGCGCTCGTACGCGAACGTGGCTCGCGCACCCGCCCGTACGCGCACGCGGCTCGCGCACCCGCCCATACGCGCACGCGGAGTGCGCACCCGTCCGCCCGTCGTGTTACGCGCGCCTGCGGCGTCCACGGGAGCGGGCGCGGCACACTCGGCCGTACCGGGGACCCGCGGCGGGGCGCGTAACGGCGACAACAGCGGGCACACGCAGCGGAACACGGCGGCAACAGCGGATACACGCAGCGGAACCAGCGCACGACGACGGGAGCATGATGCCGAATCCGGCCCGTGACGAACACGGTGGCAGCGGCGTTCACGGACACGACGGCCGCCCCGCGTCCGGCGTACTGGTGCTGCTCGGGCTTCTCGCCGTCTGCTTCGCGGTGGCCGGCATCGGAGCCTGGGCGTCGGCCGACGCGGGCTCGGTGTACCAGTCGCTGGACCGGCCCGCCTGGGCGCCGCCGGGGTGGCTCTTCGGGCCGGTGTGGACCGTCCTGTACATCACGATCGCGGTCGCCGCGTGGCTGGTGCTGCGCCGCCCGGCCGGGTCCGTCCGTACGGCCATGACGTGGTGGTCCGTCCAACTGGCCCTCAACCTCGCCTGGTCCCCGCTCTTCTTCGCGGCCGGCGAGTACGGCCTGGCCTTCCTCGACATCTGCCTCCTGCTGGTGGCTCTCGCGGTCACGATGATGACGTTCGCGCGGCACCGCAGGAGCGCGGCCCTGCTGCTCGTTCCTTACGCGGCCTGGGTCGCGTTCGCCGCCGCCCTGAACCTGTCGATCTGGCTGTCCCACACCTGAGGCCGTCCGGCTGTCCCATACCCGAGGGCAGAAGGTCGCGAGCGCGTGCGGCCGGAACGTGGCGCGAGAAGCGGACGCCGGACGTCACCTCGTGCCCGGCACCCGTGTGGGTGCCTCAACGGACGCGCCTTGTCGTCGGCGGCCGCTTCCGGAGGGCGTCGGCCACCGCCTGTTCACTATCCCGTCCGGGGGCGACCGCATGAATCCGACGCGTCGCCGCCTCCGTGGCGTTCGACGGCCTGCCGCCGTTACGTCACGCCCGTCACCGGACCGCGCAACGACGACCCGCGACGTCCGTCGCCCGGCTGTCCCGTTCCGCACCGGCACGGCCGAAGTCGGCCGCCCGGCCGCCCCACTAGGCTCCGAGGCCGGTCCCGGCGACCGTGCGGCGTGCAGCGCCGGTTCGCAGGCGACCGACCTGGCGCACAGTGCGGGGGAAACAGCCGAGAACAGCCGAGAACAGCCCAGAACAGCCGAGAACAGCCGTGCCCGGGGCTCAGTGGCGCCCCGGGCACGGCTGTCTCTGCCTAGATGCCGAACGGTGCGGCGTAGCGGACGGTGCCGCTGGGCAGCGGGTGGTCGGCGTCGAGGGCGAGGGCCATCATGGCCTCGTCCGGGACGTCGATGCTGAGTCCGATGCCGTACTGGGAAGCGCGGGTGAAGCCGAAGCGCGGGTAGTACGCCGGGTGTCCGAGGACGGTGACGAAGTGCTCCCCGTGCTCTTTGGCTGCCTGCAACGAGGCACGGATTGCCGCAGAGCCGGCGCCGGTCTTCTGGTGTTCGGGCCGGACGGCGACGGGACCCAGGCACAGGGCCGGGGCGTCGTCGATGTGGCAGCGCGTCAGCAGCGCGTAGCCGATGAGCCTGCCGTCCTGATCGGTGGCGACGAGGGACAGTCCGTTGACCCACGCGGGGTCGGCGCGAAGGGCGTCGACGAGGTCGGCCTCCAACGGAGTGTCGAACGCGGCGAGGCCGATGTCGCGGATGGCGGGGATGTCGGCGCTGGTCTCGACGCGCGTGATCCAGTTGATGCTCATGAAGAGGGGGATCCGTTTCGTGGTCGGTTCGTGTCGGTGTCGCCCCGCGAGCTCACGCTCCCAGCGAGGCGGGTCCGGATGAGGTCAGGCCACGGCCCGGGACGTGAGGGTGGTCCGGGCAGAGCACACGGCAGTGGCCTTGAGCGCGGTCATCAACCTCACCTCCCCATTTCCTCGATCCGGATCCGACACGAACGCCCGACACCGTATCACCCCGCCACGAGCGACCTCTCAAGTGCCCGATTTCCAGGTCGACTTGACGCCCTCCAGATGACGCGCAAGGGCACAGCGACGGCCCCGAACCCAGCTCACCGCGCGGTAGGGCGGGAAGAACGTCAGGTGCTGTCCGCTGTCTGCTGTCTGCTGTCCACGGACTTCTTCGACCGATTCGGCCGGGGCCGGTTCCGTCTGCCCGGTCACGACCGCGGAGACAGAAGGACGTCATGGCGTCTGCTCAGTTCTTGTGTGCGGTCACCAGGGCGAAGGAGAGGAACTCTCCCTCGTCTGCGGTGAGCATGTCGATGACGGGCTGGTTCGCGTTCCGGCTGTGGGGGCGGTGTTCAGCGCCCGCCCGGGTCCAGAGCAGCCAGTCCCGCCAGGCGTCCTGCTGCAGCCGCGCCGACGTGACCTTCACCAGCTCGGTGATCTCCCACTGGAAGCGCCACCACTCCGCCGTGTGCCAGGCGATCGCTTCCCAGCCGACCACTTCCTTGATGTGGGGCGGGATCATCCCCAGCTCGCGGACCTCCCGTGTCATGGCGGGGGTCGCCACGCCCAGTTGGCCGCCGGACCGGAGGAACCGCAGTAGGTAGGGCAGGTAGTTGTCGGCCGTGCCGAAGTACTCGAAGGCGTCCACGCTGACGATCGCGTCGAAGCTCCGCTCCTCGAACGGCAGGGCGTGCGCCTCCGCGCGTACGGCCTCCACCAGGTCGCCGACACCCGCCTGGGCGAAGACGGCCGCCGCTTGTTCGGGGGCGATCCACAGGTCGGCCGCCACGACCTCGACTCCGTACTCGCGGGCCAGGAACACCGACGTGGCGCCCTTGCCGGAGCCGAGGTCGAGAACCCGCATCCCCGGCCGCAGTTCGAGATCATGGCTGAGGTCTTCCAGCAGCCACAACGGGTTCGGCCCCATGTCGAGGTCGAGCAACCAGGCGGGGTCGTAGCGAGAGGAGCGCGGGTAGCGGTCGGGACGTACGAGATCGTTCAAGGCAGTCACGAGCACGGACCCAAGCCGATCGCGTGCACGGTCGCAACCCGTTTTGCTCACCACATCGGCGGACCGACCGGTAGGCCCCTTGGCCACGGCAACGGCAACGGGAAGGGCGGAGCAACACCTGGGTGTCCGGGGGGCCGACCCGATTCCCCTCACGCGGAAGAGCGAAGGGGCTGGATCGTCCGTATCGGGCTTCGGTGAACCGCTCCGGCGATACCGTGGTGGGACACGCCAGCGAGAAGCCCAGGAGCCCCGGATGAGCCAGCAGCCGGCCCCCGCGCCCGTGCCCGACCGTCAGCCCCTCGATGAGCACGCCGCCGAATCGGCCCGTGCGTACGCGGCCGCGGAGCGCGCCAAGACGGACGTCCTCGCGTCGGTCCTGGAGGACATCGCCGCCAACGGCTACCCCTCGCCGGAGTCCGGCGTGCCGTGGGAGGCCGCCCGTGACGCCCACCTCGCCCGCCTCGCGGACGAGCAGCCCCGTGTCGCCTGAGCACGGACCGCGCCGCTCGCGCGTCATCATGGTGGAGCCCGCACTCACCCAGCTGGCGAAGCTCACCGCGAGCGAGACGCACCGCCTGGACCGCGCGATCGTCGCGGTCAGCGTCAACCCGGAGCTGGGCACCGAGGTGCCCGGGACGCTGCTGCGCGACTACGTCGACGCGATCGACGGTGTCCGGGTGATCTTCTACGTGACGGCCCTCCGGACGGTCACGATCGTGGCGTACGTCGAAGCCTGAAGAAGCCTGAACACGGCGTCAGCGACCCGGAAGCGAGCGGGTGCGGGGCGCTGGTGTGTCGGCTGCTCCGAGGCGGGTGGACGCCGTCTCTCTGGGTGGGCGGCGACCCGCATGCGCGACGGGTACCGCGAGTCCGGTCAGGCGGTTGGTGCCGTCGTTGGAGGCAGGGCGTCTGTCCCTGCGGCACCCTCGCAGTGCCGCGACACCTGCCGCAGCGCTTCCAGCAAGGCGGGGGGATGGTCCACGGTGAACGGCAGGCCGAGCGCGGCGAGGTAGACGGCCAGTCTCAGCGGCGTGGCGGCGCCCATGTGCACCAGGCACCGCTGGTCGTCGAGCGGCTCGACCCGGGCTACCGGCGGTACCCGCTCGCGGACGGTCGCTGCCGGCGCCTGCACGGACGCGACCGTGCGGCACGGGCCCAGTGTCGAGGCCACGCCCTTGGCCACGAAGTCGATGGCGTCCTCCGGCGGCAGAGCCCGGCCGGGGAAGGAGGGCCCCAGGGGCGTGCGCGGCTGGAGCCGGTCGATGCGGAACGTCCGCCAATCGTTGCGATCGGTGTCCCACGCCACCAAGTACCAGCGGGTACCGGTCGATACGAGGTGGTGCGGTTCGGCGTCGCGGACGGTGGCATTGCCGCCGTGATCGCGGTAGTCGAAACGCACCCGCCGCCGGTCCCGGCAGGCGGCGGCCAGTGTGGTCAGCACGCCGCCGTCGACGGCCGGGCCGGTTCCCGGGAGGGGCACCGTAGAGGCTGCGAGCGCGGCCACACGGGGGCGCAGGCGAGCCGGCAGCACCTGTTCGAGCTTGGCCAGCGCTCGGAGAGATGTCTCCTCGATACCGCCCACCGCCTGGGCCGTGGCCGTACGCAGGCCGATCGCCACCGCGACCGCCTCCTCGTCGTCCAGCACCAGGGGTGGCAGCCGGGCGCCGGAACCCAACCGGTAGCCACCCGCGGTGCCGGAGGTCGCCGTCACCGGGTAGCCGAGGTTACGGAGGCGTTCGATGTCGGAGCGGATGGTCCTGGTGCTGACACCGAGCCGGCCGGCCAGCTCCGGCCCCGGCCAGTCGATGCGTGCCTGGAGCAACGACAGCAGCCGTAGCATCCGCGCCGCAGGATCTCTCGTGGTCATGTCGTCCAGTCTCTAGCCCGCTGCGGAAGTCCTGTTTCCGCAATGGCTGCCATGGTGAGGGCTCCTCGAACAGAAAGGGACCTCCATGCAAGCAGCACTGGTGACAGGCGGGTCACGAGGGATCGGGCGGGCCGTCGTCGAACGGCTCGCGGACGAGGGCACCACGGTGGTGTTCAGCTACGCGGCCGACGAGCGGGCAGCTCTGCAGGTGGAGAAGACGTGCCGAGGGCGGGCTTTCGCCGTGCGCGCGGACGCGGCCGACCACGACCAGATGGAGCGACTGTTCACCATGGCGGACAAGGTGTTCGCCGACAGAGCAGCGGGGCCGCTCTCCGCACTGGTGAACAACGCGGGTGTCATCGACCACGCGCCGATCGACGAACTGACCCCGGAGAGGTTCGAGCGGGTGATGGCGGTCAACGTGCGCGGCGCGTTCCTTGCCGTGCAGGCGGCAGCCCGCCGCATGGCCGACGGCGGCCGGATCGTCATGGTCTCCTCCACCAGCACCGCATGGCCCAGCGTGGGCGAGTCGGTGTACGCCGCGAGCAAGGCGGCAATCGAGCAGCTCACCCGCGTCGCCTCCCGGGAACTGGGGCGGCGCGGGATCACCGTCAATGCGGTATCACCCGGCCCCACCGACACGGACATGCTGCGCGCCAGCACACCGCCCGAAGCGGTGGCCGGGGTGGCGCACATGACGGCACTGGGCCGGGTGGGCACGCCCGCCGACATCGCGGCCGTCGTCGCACTGCTGCTCACCCCGGACGCAGCCTGGCTCACCGGCCAGAACCTCGTAGCCGACGGAGGCCTGGTGTGACGGAGAGGATGGCGCCTGCTGCTCCCCGTCCTCCCGGCAGGGCTCTGCCGACGACCGAAGAGGCCCAGGGGATGAGCGAGTCGATCGAAGAGAGCCCCCGACACGGAAGGTCTCCCGCGGGCGCACCCGGGTACCGCCTCGATACGGGCGCGCCCCGCCCCGGTCGTACGCGCGCAGCGGGCGGTACGGGCGCTGTCGCTGACCGGATCCTGGACGGCCCAGCCCGCCGCGGAGGGGCGCGCCGCCCCGGTCCTGCTCGTTCAGCGGGCCTCGGGGACGAGAACGACCTTCCCCGTCGTGGCCCGTGCCCCCAGGGCAGTGTGCGCCTCGGCGGCGCGTGACAGCGGGAAGGCCTGGAAGGCGGGAACCAGGCTGCCGTCGGCGGCCGCCGCGAGGGCGCGCGCCTCGTCGGCTGAGGCGTCCTGCCCCTGCAGCAGCAGGTCCAGCGCGTCGGTGAAACGCACGCCGCGCGCCGTGAGCTCCGTCTCGTCGGGCCGGAACTCCTCCCGCGAGGCCGCGCCTATGCTGAGGTAGCGCCCGCCTTCGGCCAGCAGCCCGAACGCGGCCCGGCCCTTGTCGCCCTCGACGCCGTCCAGGACGACCGTGACGCCGCGCCCGCCCAGGGCGTCGCGGACGGTGTCCGTCCAGTCCGCCTCGTTGTAGTCGACGGCGACGTCCGCCCCCAGTTCCCGTACGGCGATCGTCTTGGCCGGCCCACCGGCCGCGCCGACGACCGTGGCGCCGAGGCGGTGGGCGTACTGCACCACGAGGCGGCCGATCCCGCCGGCGGCGGAGGTGATCAGGACGACGTCGTCGGCGGTGAGTTCCGCGAGGTCGAGCAGGCCGATGGCGGTGGTGCCGGTCACGACCATGGTGACGGCGACCTCGTACCCCAGTCCGGCGGGGATCCGGTGCAGGGAGGTCACGTCGGCGACGGCGAGTTCGGCGTAGCCGCCCGGCATGCCGCCCTTGGTCGTCACCCCGGTGCCGATCCAGCCTCCGTCCACCCCCGGACCGACCGCGTCGACGACGCCGGCCACCTCGCCGCCGAAGACGGCGGGTAGTTCGGGGAGCGGCGGGCCGATGTCCAGGCCCTGCCGCATCGCCGTCTCGATCTGGTGCACTCCTGCGGCGCGCACCGACACCCGGACCTGGCCCGGTCCCGGCACCGGGTCGGGCACGGTCTCGTAGCGGAGGTTCTCGGCGGGTCCGAACTCGTGCAGGACGACGGCTCGCATGACTGTTCCTTCCGGCGTGGCTCTCGCGGACGACTCAGACTCTGTTTCCTCGACTGCACTTGAGGTCAAGCACTCCGCGAATCGCCTGCGACGGCCCTGTTTTCGTACAGCTACGAGGTGCACGATTTCGGCCGCAGGGGCGAGGTGCAGCCATCTGCTGCGGCAGCACGGGGACGGCGGAGCGGACCTGAGGGTCGACGACTGACGGAACTCGCTGCCCGCAGCGTGCGCATGTCCGCCGTTCCGGCACCGCACACCGAGGAAGGTCGACCGGTACCTCACCGGCGCGGGCATGCCGCGGCCCTCCGCGCGGTGACCGTACTGCCCACGGCGGTGTCCGCTTCGTAGGGCCGCGGTCATGCCCTACGACCCCGCGGGGGGTTCCCCCCGTTGCGGCCCGGGGGATCGCCCCATGTCCGAGTGGCGCTGCCGACGGGCACGATTCGTCCATGACTTTACAGCGAACAAGCATCCGCATTGTGGTTGGTGCGACGGTCCTCGGCAGTGTGTCCGCCCTGATGGCTCCGGTCTCGGCGGCGTCCGGCTCCCCCACCAGTGAGCGGGTACGAGGTGGGGCCTTGGTCTCCGTCGAGCATGCGGCCGACCTCACAGCGGAGGGGGTGGCCGGGGAGCTCCGGGGAAAGATCGACTCGTCCCGGGTGCGCCATGGCGTGACCGCCTATCGGGTCACCTACCGCACCACCGACAGCGCGGGCGCGCCCACGACCGCAAGCCAGCTCGTCGTCCTGCCCAAGAACAGGGCGCGCCACCTGTCCACCGTCTCCTGGTTGCACGGCACCACCGTCCATCGCAAGGACGTCGCCTCGGAGAACCCGAAGTCGAACGACCGGCTCGTCGCCCTGCTGCTTGCCTCGACAGGGCGGGCCGTTTCGGCGCCCGACTACGTGGGCCTCGGCTCGGGCGAAGGCTTCCACCCGTACGGTGACCCCGGGGCCACCGTCGCGGCATCGGTGGACGGACTGCGCGCGGCCCGGACCTTCGCCCACCGCAGCGGCCGGGAGCTGAAACGCAAGGTGCAGGTCAGCGGGTTCTCGCAGGGCGGCCCCGCGACCATGCTGGTGGGCCGGGCGCTTCAGCAGGAGGGCGCCGACCGCTACTTCCGGCTCGGGGCGCTCGCCCCGGTCAGCGGCCCCTACAACCTCTCGGCCTTCGAGGCCGCCGCGGCCAATGACGTGTCCTCCCCGGCCACTCGGCCTACTGCGCAGACCAGTTGACGAGCAACGGCGCCGCCCGCCGGCTGATCGACGTCGGTGACTACGACCACAACGGATCGGTGCGGGAAGCCCTGCCCCGCATCATCGAGTTCTTCGACGATGCGGCAAGGACCAAGTGAAGCACGCCACCGACAAGGGCTGGAGGCAGGGGATGTACGCGCAGCTGCCCGCCCGCCCCCATGCCTCCGCCGTACGCCAGACGCCAGCCAGGCGGGAGGACGCCGCACTTTGGGCCTCGGGCGCGGGCGGGCCGGGCACCGTCGCGGCCCCGGCGCCCAGGCCCAGATCCGAGCGGCTGTTCCTCTCCAGCTCGGACCGACCGTCGGGGTTTACGTGCGTCCGGCGCAGCGGGGACAACGCCCGCCGGTCCGCGTCGGTGAGTGTTGGCCCACCTCTGCGTTCGGTCTCTCAAGCCCGCTGTATTGAAAGTGAGTCGGTTTGCCGTTGCGACGAGGAAGACGCCGCCCTGCGGGCCCCTGGGCGTGCCGGGAGCGCCGCTGGCGACCCGCATCCCAGGTCGGGCCCCATCCGGCGTCGGAATCGCCTCACGCACCGCGCCGTCCCTCGGCCGGTGTTCCGACCTCCGAGGTCGTGAAGGCGACCAGCCCCCGGCGTTCGCAAGCACGGCCCGGAGGGCCCGTGACCCACCTCAGCAACATCGGAGGGGTGCGTGCATGCGGTCCTGACGGACTCCTGGCGTCAGGCGACCACGGCGGGGCTCTTGCGGCAGCATCCCGAGCCGGGTGTGACAGGGGTCCGTGTGCCCTGGTGCTCCTGTCGCTCGATTCGCGACAGCCAACGCACGGTCTGCCCGTGTTCATCGACGTGCGAGGGCTGTGCTGCCCGCCGCCGTGGCGGGTCGGTGGACGTCCGGTCGGAGGGGGCGACGTTCCCGGCGGGGCATCCCTGCCAGGTGTACGGCGGCGACCTTACCGGGACGGCAGGCACTGGCCGCCCTCACCCTGGCCGGGACGTGTGAGGGCGGCAAGGCGTCTGCGCCATCGCCTCCCCGTCTCGTACGAGAGGGCGACCGGGGGCATGTTAATCGGCGATCCGGGCCGGCAGGACCATCCAGCCCGAGTCGGCCGTTGTGAAGAACGAGTCGTGCCGCAGTGCGTACGCTCCGAGCCGTCCGGCCGTTTTCCAGGAGGAGCCGCGCATGACTGAGAACCCCTCTGTACCCGGTCCGTGCGAGGACCTGGCCCTGCACAACGACTGGTTCGTCTCGGGATGGGAGCATGTCCTGCCCCGCCAGGGGTTCGCCCTGACCATGCTGATCGGGACCGCGAGCCAGTCCGGCCTCACCGGCTCGCTGGACGACCTGCTCCAGGAGATCTTCGGCGGCCCCTGGGACATGATCGGTGGCGATCTCGACGGTGCACTCACGTTCTCCTGGCCCGATGAGGAGTGGGACTACGAGGACGCGCCGGAGGGCCGGGAGGCGAGCGAGGCGCAACGTGGGGAGAAGTTCGGCGCCATGCTCACGGCCGCGGGCTTCCCGGTGCCCAAAACGGTACGGGACCTGTCCGAGCTTTACGTGACCTGGGGACTGGCCGGCCGCGAGGAGACGCCGGAGGGCATCCGGTGGACGATGCCCGTCGTACTGCCGCTGCCCGGCGACCTGTTGACCCTGGACCCCGAGCTCGCCGAACGGCTCGACAAGAACCGCTGGACGATGCGCACCGGCCCGCTCGTCAACGAACTCGTCAACCATCTGGTCGACGATCTGGGTGAACCGCAGGAGATCCTCACCTCCCTGGACCGACTGGCGACGGCCACCGGCCAGGACACCGACAACGTCCGCCTCGCCCTCGCGGAGTTCGCGCGGTCCGGGGACGCCCAGGTGTACCGCGGACGCGAGTCGGCCGACGCGGAACGCCTGGAGGCACACCAGCGGTTCCGCCTGGTCATGGACTGGGAGCACTTCCACACGACCCGGATCCGGCTGGGCGTCGCGGGCGACGACGCGTGACGCGGCGGGTGCCGGACCTCTGCGCGCCCTCGGTTCGCAGGGCCAGGGCCCGCAGGGACCGTCGGTGGAGGCGTGGGAGGGGCGCCCTCCTGCGCCCGTCGGTGCGGCGAGCACTTCCTCCCGGGTGGGGGCCACCTGTGAACCCAGCGACGTAGCGCACCACGTCGGCTCTTCGCGGACCCGCCGGTTCAGCCGGTTCCACCGGAGACGGTCTGTCCGATGCCGATGCCGATGCCGATGCCGATGCCGGTGCCGGTGCCGGTGCCGGTGCCCGCCCCGGTGCCGGTGGCAGCGGGACGCGAAGGGGTACGTGTCAGCTCCCGCAGGGTGCGGCCGAGCAGTTCCACCCCTTCGGCGACGGCGCCGGACGGGCCCGCCGCGTAACCGAGGACCAGGCCGGGGCGGCCGGGGAGCTGACGATGCCAGGAGAGCGGCTGGCACTTCACCCCGCGGGCGAGCGCGGCGGCGGCCAGCTCGGTGTCGGGGACCTCCTGCGGGTATGTCACCGTCAGGTGCAGACCTGCCGCGGCTCCGTGCACCACCGCGCCCGGCAGATGGGCGGCCAACGCATCGATCATCGCGTCGCGCCGGCGCACGTGACGGCCCCGCAGCAGCCGCAGATGCCGTTCCAGCCGACCGGACTCCATCAGCCGGGCGAGCACCAGCTGGGGCAGCACGGCGTTACCGAGGTCGGTGAACCGTTTGGCGTCGGCCAGTTCCTTGCGAAAGCGGGGCGGCGGCACCATCCAGCCGATGCGCAGTGCCGGAGCGAGCAGCTTGGACACGCTGCCCAGGTAGCACACCCGGTCGGCGTACACCGAGCGGAGCGCGGGCACCGGCGGCCGGTCGTAACGGTGTTCGGCGTCGTAGTCGTCCTCCACGATCAGCCCGCCGTCCGCCGCCCAGCGCAGCAGTTCGCGCCGCCGTTCGCCACTGGTCACCGCGCCGGTGGGGAACTGGTGGGCGGGGGTGACCAGGACGGCGGGAGCGCCGGTGGCGCGCAGCGCGTCGACGCGCAGGCCGTCCTCGTCGACCGGAACCGGCGGGGTCGTGAGACCTCCGTTGAGAAGGTGCTGGCGGGTGCCGAGCGACCCGGGATCCTCGACCGCGACGTTGTCGACGCCGTGCGCCCGCAGGACCGGATGCAGGAGGGTGAGCGCCTGAGCCGTGCCGGCGACGATCAGAATGTCGTCCGGTTCGACCCGGATGCCGCGGCTGCGCGCCAGCCAGTCGGCGACGGCGTGGCGCAGGCGAGGGGCTCCCCGGGGGTCTCCGTACCCGAGATCCTCGGCGGAGAGCCCGGCCAGCACGTCCCGTTCGGCGCGCAGCCAGGCGGCGCGCGGGAAGGCCGACAGGTCGGGCTGTCCGGGGGTGAGATCGATACGGGCGGTGGCGGCGCGCAGCGCGTCGAAGGCATCGGGCCCCGGGTCCCCCGTGAACACGGAGCAGGGCGCGGCGGTGCCCAAGCGCCCGTCCCTCCGGCCCCGGGGCGACCCGGGGCCGGACGGCGTCGGCGACGGGGTGAGCGGCACGGCGACCACCGTCGTGCCGCCGCGCCGACGGCCCTCGACGTGGCCGTCTTCGGTGAGCCTGCGGTACGCCTCCGTGACCACGCCGCGGGAGACGCCCAGTTCGGCGGCGAGGACGCGGGTGGGCGGCAGCTTGGCGCCCACCGCGAGCCGCCCGTCCGCCATCGCGTGCCGCAGGTGCCGGGCCAGCCAGTCCGCCTTGCCGCCCAGGGGCGCTCCGGCGACGTCCAGCTGCAGGAAGTCGGAGCCGTGCGCCGCCGGTGCGGCCTCGCCGGCAACTGACGGCGAGGGAGGCGTGGCGGCTGCCGGGCTGCCTTCCGCGGCCGATGCCGTGCTCGTGCGTGCTGTGTCTGCGCCGCCTGTCGCCCGCTCCCCGTTGCCCACCGGCCCATGCTGCCATGCGTGCGCCCGCCGACGCGGGGCCGTCCGGGCACCGGGACGCGCCGACGCCCGGGTCCTGTCCGGTGGCTCGGACGGCACTCAGCGTCCTGCGTCGTTGCGGTGCGGGCCGGGGCGAGTCCTGTCGGCCGGGGTCCGGTCCCCGAAGGCGAACTCGGGGGAGGAGGAGGTGAGTACGGCGGACAGCGGATCGGTGTGCCAGAGCTCGGCCAGCTCCTCGCCGAGCGTCTTCAGGACTTCCGGGACGATCTCCGGGCCGGCGTCGTGCATGGCTTCCACCACCACCAGGACGCGGTCGGTGTGCGGCCCGACCGCGGAGTGGCCGCTCTGCCGGTTGGTCCAGCGCCGGGCGTGGGCGCGGCCTGCGGAGTCCACGAACGTCACCTCTCCCGGCGCGGGGTGCTCGGTGTCGCCGCCGAAGGTCGTGCAGTGCTCGTCGCCTTGCGCGTGGCGCACTTCGAGCAGCGGGCTCGCGATGCGGTCGAGGTCGAGGACGGCCACAGGGACCGCGTACGCCACGGAGAGCGCGTTGCACAGGTCGACCAACGGGTGGATGCGCGGCAGGCTCCCTTCCTTCCGCAGCCTGCGCAGCAGCGATTCCGAGGCGCACCGGTACTGCGTGGGCTTCAGCCCCATCCGCGCGAACGCCCGTCGCCACGCGACCACTTCGGGAAACCCGCTCTCCGCCTCTCCGGCGAGCCGGACCCGGGCCCCGGCGGTGTACTCCGCCACCCGCGCACCCACGTCGACCGCCGCGCCGACATCGACGGCGTGGAGTACGCCCGCGCTCAACCGGGGGTGTGCGGACCAGATCGCGTCCGCGTGCCGGAAGCGCATCTCAGGCCACCGCCAGACGTGCGCCCAGCCCGACGAAGGCGAGGGCGAACACCCGCCGGATGCCCGTCATCACCCGGGGACGGGCCAGTACGCGGTCGCGCACGGCGGCGGCGCTCATGCCGTATCCCACGAAGACGAGGAAGGTCAGGGCCATGAACACGGCGCTCAGCCGGAGCATCGCTCCCAGCGAGCCGGGTCCGCCGACGGGCACGAACTGCGGAAGGAACGCCACGAAGAACATGGTGAGCTTGGGGTTCAGCAGGTTGAGCAGTACGCCGGAGACGATCACACGGCCCGCCGACCTTGCCTCGGATTCCCGTACGGTCAGCGCGTCCTTGTCGCGCAGTGTCGCCCACGCCATGTACAGCAGGTAGCCGACGCCGAGGTACTTCACCACCTCGAAGGCGACGGCGCTGGTGTGCAGCAGCGCGGCGAGCCCGGTGATCGAGGCCACGAGGTGCGGCACGACACCGAGCGTGCAGCCGAACGCGGCCACCACGCCGGCCCGTCGGCCGTGGGAGAGGCCGGCGGCGAGGGTGTGGATCACGCCGGGGCCGGGGGTCATCACCACGGCAAGGGTGGTGAGCAGGAACGCGATACTCAAGGAGTCCTCCGCGGGGTTCAAGGTCCTTCCACTCTGGAGCGGCCTTGGCCTCGCGAACAGAGCCAAAGCCGGGCGGCCCCACGGGTCCAATGGGGCGTCGGCTCCCGGCGGCCCCGGCTCCGGATCCGTCGCCCCGTGCGGAACGTGGGCGGGCAGCGCTCGTCGGCAACCGTCGGATCAGCCGCCCGACGGTCGACGCGATCGGCGAACTCGCCGTCGGGGTCCAGCCGTTGCAGCCCGTGCGCCGTCAAGCCGGACTCGCCTCCCGGCCGCGAAGGGGCACCGGGGCCGGCGCGAAGCCGTGCTTGCGGAGGAGAGGTCACGTTTCACAGGGCTGTCGTGGCGACGACCACCGCCACGGTGAGCACGACGCCGACCCACAGGACAGCCCACACGAGGCGCCCGCGCACCCGGACCGGGTTCCTGCGGCGGGTCTCGACCTGGCCGCCCGGGGGAGTTCCGGGATGCCTGCCCGCGTAGTGCTCGATCTGCCGACGCAGTCCTTCGGGCTCGGTGAGCCAGGGCGTTTTGAAGGTGCACTCGCCGCACCAGTAGCGGTTGACCACGTCGACTCCTTGCTGCGCAACGGTGCGGGCGGGGCACCGGACCCCGACGGTGACCTTGGTCATGTCCGCTGCACAGGCCAGGGAACCGGCCATCGGTGGCCGGTGGCCACGGGTAGGCTCACCGCCGTCCGTACTGGCGAGTAGGGGAGACGTTCTGTGGCAGACGAACTCGGCATTTTGTTACGGGAGTTGCGCGACAGTGCCGAACTGACGCAGGAACAGGTGGCCGAACGGTCCGGGGTCAGCGTGCGCACCATCCGCCGCCTGGAGAGCGGCGGGTCCACCAACCACCGGATGGGGACGGTGCACCTGCTCGCCGACGCGCTGGACCTGGGGGAGGAGGACCGCCGGCGTCTGGCAGCCACCCTCACCGGGGCAGGCGGGGCGCGCGGGGTACGGGGGGTACGGGGGGCGCGCGGGGCACCGGCTGCCGAGACCGGGCCCGCGGCTGCGGACGGGCCTGGGGTTCCGGACGGACTCCCGGCGTCGGACGGGTCTGGGGCTTCGGAGGGGCCTGCGGCTTCGGATGGACCTACGGTTCCGTCCGGACCCCGGGCTCCGGACGGACACGGACCCCGGCCGGGGCGCGGGCCCGGGGTCGGCTCCTCGGCTCCGGACGAGGGCGTCCGGCATCCCGGCCAGGAGGTACGGGAGACCGCCGCGGCCGGGCCCGTACCGATTCCCGTACCCGAGGCACTCGCCGATGCGGCCAGGGAGTTGGCGACGGAGGTCCGGCGACGCTGGCGCCGCGAGGAGGCGCAGCGCCGGGTGCACGACCCCTTCCCGCTGCCGGTCCGGTGGCGTACGGCGCCCGTGGCCCTGACCGACCGGGACGAGAACGTCCAGCGGCTCGGGCCGGGTGAAGTACCGGCCGAGGTGGATCTCGACGGCGACCTGCGCGGCGTGGCCGAGGTCTACCGCCGGATACCCTCCGGCCGCCTGGTGGTTCTCGGCCGGGCGGGGTCGGGGAAGTCCATCCTCACCATCAGGCTCACCCTGGACCTCCTGGAGTCCCCTGCCGCCGACGGCCGTGTGCCGGTCGTCTTCAGCGCCGGATCCTGGGACCCGACGACCACGGCGCTGCGGGACTGGCTCATCGGGCTGCTGCTGCGCGACCACCCCCATCTGGCCCGGCGCGGCTCCCGCGGGGCGACCCTGGCCGCGGCGCTGGTCGACGCCGACCTCATCCTCCCGGTCCTGGACGGGTTCGACGAGATCGCCGAGGGCCTGCGGCGCGACGCCCTGGACGCCCTCAACGCGACCTCCACGCCGCTCGTCCTGACCAGCCGGCGCGACGAGTACGCCGAAGCGGTCCGGGCGGCACACGCGCCGCTCGTCTGGGCCGGGGGCGTCGAGCTGACCGACCTCACCCTCGACGACCTCGCCGACTACCTGCCCCGTACCACCCGTACCACCGGCACCGCTGCGTCCGAGGAGAGCGGGGACGGCAGCGGCAGGGCCGGGCCCGGCTGGGACGCGGTACTGGCCGAACTGCGCCTGCGCGGTGCCGCGGAGGGCAATGGCCTGGCCGAGGTGCTGACCACCCCGCTCATGGTCATCCTCGCCCGCACGCTGTACAGCGAGACCCCCGGCCGGCATCCCGCCGAACTTCTCGACGCCAGCCGGTTTCCCTCCGTGCGGAGCCTGGAGGAGCACCTGCTGGCCGGCTTCGTGCCCGCCGTCTACCGGCGTCGCGCCCCGGAGCGTGACCACCACGGGCGGCGGACGAGGACCCCGTACGAGGACCCCGCACAGGCCGAGCGCTGGCTCGGTCACCTCGCCCACCACCTGGTCCGTTTCGACCGCGAACGGCAGGACCTCGCATGGTGGCAGCTCGGCGACTCGCTGTCCCGCTCACGGCGGACCCTGGCCGTCGCACTGGCCACCGCGCTGTGCGTCACCCTGTCCGACTGGCTGGTCGGGCTGCTGCTCAGGCCGCTCGACCTGGCCGAACTCCTCCTCCAGGGCTGCCTCGTGGGTCCCGCCGCCGGGCTCGCCTTCGGTTCCGTCCACGCGCTCGCGGACCGGGCCTCGGGAGGAGCGGGCCCCGAGCCCACCCGGGTCCGGCTGACACTGAGCGCCACGCGCGACGGCCTCGGCCGCAGTCCCCTGCGCACCTTCGTCGTGCGGTTCGGGCACGGGCTGTTCGGCGGCGCCGTCATGGGGATCGGCTGCGCCTGTGCGCTCACCGTCGGGCGGACACTGGCGGCGGGCGCTTCGTTCCTCGACGCGCGTCTCGTCGAGGGCACCCTGATCAACATGGTGGTCTTCGCGCTGATCTTCGGCTCGGCCGCCGGTCTCGTCTTCGGCCTCGTCGCCATGCTCGAAGCACCCGTGGACGTCACCGCCGCGGCCACCCCGGTCGGCCTGCTGCTGGCCAACCGCACGACGGTGGTCCGGCAGGTCCTGCTGCTGGCCCCCGCGTTCGCCCTGACCATCGCCTTCGGCGGCCGACTGGTCGTCGTGCTGCTCCAGGGGGCGCTCGGGCCCCTGCACTGGGAACTCGAAGACGGCCTGTTCGTCGGAGGGGTCGGCGGCCTCGGCGGTGCGGCGGCCTACGTGCTCGCCTTCACCGCGTGGGGCCAATGGCTCCTGTTCGCCCGCCTCTGGCTGCCGCTGACCGGTCGGCTCCCCTGGAACCCCGCCGCCTTCCTGGACGACGCCTACCGGCGAGGGGTACTGCGGCGGACCGGCGCGGTCTACCAGTTCCGCCATGTCCGCTTGCAGCACCACCTCGGCACCGCGTTCCGCGACCGCCACCCGGACTTCGCACCGGCCACCTTCCCGCCCCCGACGCCCGGCGCCCAGTGACCCCGGGGAGCGGCACCGGCCCGCCGCAGCGGTGATCCGGAGCACCGCCGTGGCAGTGGGACCCGGGACCGGGGCGGCCGGTCACCGATGGCCGGTGGCATGGCCTGTCGGCCGAGCGACGGGGACAGCAGCATTCGGCGTGTCCGGCTCGCAGCGGTCCCCCGCGGCGCGAGCCTCCCCGACGAAGGGCTCCCTGATGTCTCCGTACCCCCGGCGCCTCACCGTACTGGGCGCGGCCCTCGCGCTCGCCGCCCTCACCAGCACCGGCTCGGCGTACGCCGGAGCGCCTGCCACCGCGCCGTCGGCCACCGCCCCCGCCGCTTCCACAGCCTCCGCCGCAGACCTCCCCGACTTCAGCAACGTGCACGGACTGACCGTGGTCCCCGGTGCCACCGAGGTGCACAGCCCGACCGACTTCACCCTCACCGTCACCACCAAGCAGCTCTCCGGGCAGCACAAGATCCGCATCCTCCTGCCCGCCGGTTATGCCGCCGAACCCACCCGGCGCTGGCCGGTCACCTACTTCCTGCACGGCGCCGCCGGCAATGTGAACGACGTCATCGCCGCTCCGGCCCTGTACTCGAACTCCATGATCACCGTGGTGCCGGACGGAGGTCTGAAGAGCTGGTACGCCGACTGGGTCATGCAGAACACCGCCATGGGGGCCGCGAACTGGGAGACCTTCCACCTCAAGCAGGTCGTCCCGTTCATCGACGCCAACCTCCGCACCCGCACCGACCGGGCCCACCGAGCCGTCGTCGGCCTGTCCATGGGCGGCTTCGGCTCCCTGCACTACGCCCAGGCCCGCCCCGACCTGTTCGGGCACGTGGCCGCGCTGTCGGGCGCCATCGACTTCGGCCTGGCGGAGATGCGCGGGGTCGTCCTGGCCACCGAACTCAGCCTGGCGGGCGCCATCTGCGGGTCCAGCAGCTCGCTCGGCTGCCCCGATCACGGTCCCTACGTGGACAGTGACGCGATCTTCGGTTCCCCCTACCCGATCTTCAACGCCGACCGGGTGTGGAAGGCGGTCGACCCGGCCTCCCCGGCGAACCTCGCCAAGCTGTCCCACACCGGCGTCACGATCTACACCGGCAACAACGACGTGTTCGACGCCCGCACCGCGGTGGCCTCCAAGAACGTCAAGTCCCGCCTGGACCAGCTGAAGATCCCCAGCCGTCTCGTCGACTACGGCAACGGCGCCTCGCTGTCCCCGACCTGCAACGGGGGCCACAACTACGGCTGTTGGGCCCCGGCCTTCGCCGACTACGTGCCGCGCCTCGAAGCCGCCTTCGCCGCGGCAGGCTGACCGCCCGGCCGGGCACCGGACCGCACCCGGTGCCTGCTTCCACGGCGCGTCCTCACCTCCCCGCCTCTCCCCGAGGAGCAACAGCTGCGCCCGAGCCCCCCGACGACGCGTTCCGGGCCGGCGACTCGGTGCGCAGCAACACCGGGCCCACCGGGGCGGACGTCGGCAGTGCACCACGACCGCCTCGCCCCCGCCCGTCCTGACCGGCAACGACATCAATGAGCTCGGTCAAGCGGATCAAGGGCCGTTACCGCGTGAGCTACTTCGACGTCACGGATCATGCGACCTGCCCCGGACCGCGTCCGGGCCCGACGCCGTGCGGTCCGCACCCACCCCTCGGACGGTCGGCGACGACCGCGGGCCGACGAGCCACCGGGCCAAACCGCAGATGACCCACCTGTACGGCGGCCACATCCACGGCAGCGCGAGAGCGGCCCCGCCGACCCTCGTCGTCCTCCAGAGGCCGGGCATCGGTCACCAATCGCCTTACATGTTGCTCCAGTTCGACGGAATCAACCCCTGAGGGGCGACCCGCCCCACGCCCCGTCCAGACGTCCCACCAGACCAAGGAGAACACCATGAAGCCCAGCAGAAACAGATGTGCGGCCGTCGTCGGTGCGGCGACCGCGGCGATCGTCATGCTGACGACGGCCACGGCCCACGCCGCCCCGGCCGACGACCATGCCGCCACCCGTGCGGCGCTCAAGACGTTCCAGTCCGCCGCGGGTCCGGGCGCCGCGGTCCACGCCGGCGACAGCACCGGTTCCTGGACGCTCTCCGCCGGTACCGGCACGATCAACACCAACAAGCCGATCCAGGCCGACGAGCACTTCCGCATCGGCAGCCAGACCAAGACCTTCACGGCGGCGACCGTCCTCCAGCTCGTCGACGAAGGAAAGGTCTCCCTCGACGCGTACATAGACACCTACCTGCCGGGGACCGTCACCGGCAACGGGTACGACGGCACCCGCATCACCGTGCGTCACCTGCTCCAGCACACCAGCGGCATCGCGAGGTACGAGCCCCTGAACTCCCTGGCCCTGGCCGAACCGGACGGCACCTTCAAGACGGCCAAGCTCGTGAAGGAGGGCCTGAAGCACGCGCCGGTCTCCGCGCCCGGCGCCGGCCTCACGTACTCGAACACGAACTACCTCGTCCTCGGCATGCTCATCGAGAAGGTGACGGGCCTGCCGGTCCACGAAGCCGTCACGCAACGGATCGTCGAGCCTCTCGGCCTGACCCGCACCGTCTTCCCCGCCCCCGGGAAACGCGCCCTGCCCGCCCCGGCCGTGCCCGGCTACCACGGCGTCAGGATCGGGTCGTTCTACTTCTGGAGTGCGGTCATCTCCTACGACCCGTCCGTCTTCGGCGCCGCCGGGGCGATGGTCTCGACGCTGACGGACCTCAGCACCTTCTACGGTGCTCTGACCGCCGGCAAGGTCCTCTCCCCGGCCGCGCTGGCCGAGATGGAGAAGGTACGGGACGTCGGCGGCGCCGGCTACGGCCTGGGGATCCAGAAGGTGAACCTCTCGTGCGGCGGTGCGGCCTGGGGACACAACGGCGCGGTGCCCGGCTACTTCACGCAGACCTTGGTCACCGAGGACGGACGCCACGCCTCCGTGATGACCAACGCCTACCTCGCCAGCAACCCGGCCGGCGACAAGCTCGGCACACTGCTGGACACGGCGCTGTGCGAGGGCCGGGGATAGGACGGCACCTGACCCCTCGCCGCCCGGGGGACGTACGGCGGGCGACGCCTTGCACGTGGCGCGCGGGGGGACACGTACGACGGGCGACGCCTTGCCCGTCGGCGCGCGGGTACGTACCACGGACGGCACCTTGTCCGCCGGTGTCCCCGGGGACGAACAACCGGTGACCTGGCCGAACCGATCGCGGGCCCCTCGGTCGGTTCGGCCGGCAGGCTGCGGGCGCCTCGCAACCCGCCCGAGCCGGGATCGTTCCACCGCCCGTCGGGCCGCCACCGAAGCGCGGGGAGATCAGGACGACCGTGCACCGGTATGACCGTCACCGGCATGACCGTGCACAGGTATGACCGTGCACCGGGCTTCCGGAGTCGCTGCTGCGGGTCCCGATGAGCTGGGCAGGGCGGCCCGCGGTGTCGGCGTCGCCAAGGCCGACCGCGCACACGCTGTCCCGTGGGCGATCGGCGATCCGGGCCCGTCGCTCTCAACCCGCGGGTTTTCGCGCCCTGTTGCCGGGGCGAAAGCCGTCCGTGGGGTTTCTTGCGGCCGGTCGGGGCACCGGCAAGGTATGACGATTCGTGATGAGCACCGTGAGACGCCCGACATGGGCGAGATGGAGCGAGGCACTCCGCAGCGTCTCGCCGCACGCAACCAGATGTGGGGGATCGCCTGGACCGCGCTGTCCGTTCTGCTCGCCATCTGGTCACTGGCCTGGGCCGTCGGCGCGGCCAGGGGCAGCACCAACGCCTGGGTCTACTGCTTCGTCGGCCTGGTGCTGCTCGCCTGCGCTCTGTGGGCCCGCCGCTCGGTCATCCGCAACAGTCCGCCGCGTCGTCTGTGAGTGCCCGAAGTCGGCGCGGTCCCGGTCAAGGGCCGCGACGGGTTTCTCCGGCCCGGCGATCCAGGGGGCGGTTCTCAGCGAGGTGAGAACCGCCGGCGCCGACGGTTGCCGGGTTCGTCCAGGGTGAGGACTGCGCGGCGGTCGCGAAGGAGCTGAGGGTTCATGTGCGTTCGGTCCGGCGGTGGCGCCGGCCCCGGGAGGTCGGCGCCGGGCAGGTTCTGCGCACGAAGGGGTCTGCTCCGCACCCGCTGTTGAGCGACGAGCAGTGCGCGGTGCTGGGGCGAGAGGTGGACAAGGGACCGGCGGCAAACGTCTGGCCGGATCAGAATTCTGGGACGCTTCCGTTTCAGTAGATCCAGTCACCGCGTCCACACCGGCTTCGTTCCTGAGCTTCCCGACACCTCCGGTCCGGGCCAGGATGATCCGTATGTCGGAGACCAGTGCTACAGCCGAGCAGCCCGTGGACACAGCCGTTGCGAGCCCCGCCCGCAGGAGATGGATGACTCGGCGGTGGGTGACCTGGGCCGTCGTCGTCGCGGTCGCCATGGCCGTGCTACTGGCGGGCAAGCTGTGGTTCGGGTTCCAGCCGCTTGCGACGGGTGGCAGCCGGCCCTACGCGACCTCGTCGACCGACGCCTGGGAAGTGAACTCATTCCTCCTCGACGACCGGGCTTTCCTGGTCAAGAACGAGTCCGGTGCCACGCTCACGCTCCGCCAACAGATCAACAACACCAGCTCGCGGAGCATCAGGATCATCGACCCCGAGCCGGCGCTGGCCGACTGGCGCCGGAGTCATGGGCCGTGCCTCTGGCAGCCGGTGCGGGCGCACTTCACGGCAGTGCGCACGGGTACCCCCGCTCGCACGGTGCCTTTCACGCTGAATCCGGGGGAATCCATCATGCTCGAATTGATCGGTCGGATCGGCCGGCCCGGTTGTGATGCCCACATGACCGGCGGTCACGTCGGCACCAAGATCGACATACCGCTGCGCTTCAGCGTCTTCGGAATCCCACGCACCCAGAGCATCCCGCTCGGACTCACGATCTGGGAGTCCGACGAGCCCGAGCGCGCCCTCGGTCCGGACATCAGGAAACTCGATGCGGACTCCTGAGCCCGACGCGTGAACCCCTGCCGCCTGCTGATCCGATCGCTGCACTCCAAGAGGGGAGTTGAGGACCCGTCAGCAGTTTGATCGGTCAACTCCCCGCTGTCGAGGATGACATCCGGCCCGGCCGCGCCGATGGCAGGGGGTTCGGGGCGCGCGGGGGTTCTACAGGGCGCGCAGGACGGCGGTGACCTTGCCGAGGATGGTGGCTTCGCCGCCCCAGATCGGGGCGTAGCTGTCGTTCTCCGGGAGCAGCCAGACGTGGTCGCCGTCGCGCTTGAGGCGTTTGACGGTGGCTTCACCGTCGATCATGGCAGCGATGATGTCGCCGTTGTTCGCGTCGGGCTGGGCGCGGACCACGACCTGGTCGCCGTTGGCGATGTGTGCCTTGATCATTGACTCGCCGACGACGGTCAGGACGAACAGGTCGCCCTCGCCGACCAGTTGGCGCGGCAGTGGCAGTACGTCCTCCACGTGCTGTTCGGCCAGGATGGGTGCGCCGGCCGCGATGCGGCCGACGAGCGGCACGTACGCGGCACCGGGGGAGGGCGGGCCGGCGTCGGGGGCGGTGCCGTGGTGGCGGTCGGCGCGGATGCGGTAGGCGCGCGGGCGGCACGGGTCGCGTTCCAGGATCCCCTTGCGCTCCAGCGCGGACAGCTGGTGGGCGACGGAGGAGGTGGAGGCGAGGTCGGCCGCTCGGCCGATCTCGCGCATGGACGGCGGATAGCCGCGCTCGGTGACGTGCTGGCGGATGGCCGCGACGATCGTGGCCTGGCGGTCGGTGAGCCCGTCGGCACGGGTACGGATGCCGGCGGGCCGTCCGGGCCCGGCGGTGGTCGTCGTGCGCATGAATCTCCCCGTTTGTGATCGTCCGGTGCCGCGACCGTACCCCGTCCCAGCACCGGGCGGGAACACGCATTCTATTTTTTCACACCCGCCCCGCCCTTGTGCGGCACGGAATCCCGGGGGTGCGAGGGCGGGAGGGCCCCTTCTTCGGCGTGCCGGGAGTGCGGCCTGCCGCTACAGTCGTACACATGTTCGATAACGGGTCGAACGGAGCCGAGGCGAGCGGAGGGGTGGAGATGGGTGGCAGATCATGGCCGGTTTTACCCACCTGCACGCCGCCTCCGGGTTCTCCGCCCGGTACGGCGCAGCCCACCCCGAAGCGCTGGTCCGGGCGGCTGCCGACCGCGGTATGGGCGCCCTGGCGCTGACCGACCGCGACACCGTCACCGGCGCGGTGCGCTTCGCGAAAGCCGCGGCCGCGTCCGGGGTGCGCCCGCTGTTCGGTGTCGACGTCGCCGTCCAGCCCCACGCCCCCACCACCCACGGCGCTGAGCCCCGGCGCCGTACGCCGGTGCGGGGCGGCGCGCACGTCGCCGAGGCCCCGCTGCGGATCACCCTGCTCGCGCGGAACGCCGGCGGGTGGGCCCGGCTGTGCCGCCTGGTGTCGGCCGCGCACGCCCTTCCCAGCGGTCCGCCGGTGGTCACGCACGCGGCGTTCGCCGAACACGGTGTCGCAGGCCTGGTGGCGTTGTTCGGCCCGGCCTCGGAGCCGGTGCGTGCGCTGTCGGGCGGGCGTCCGGACCGGGCGCAGCAGCTGCTCGCCCCGTGGCGGGCACTGTTCGGCGCGGACCTGCGCCTGGAGGCCCTGTCGTACGGGGTGCAGGGCACCGGGCCCGGTTCGGTGCGTCTGGCGGCTCGTACGGTGCAGCTCGCCGACCACCTCCGGGTGCCCGCCGTGCTGACGAACGCGGCCCGGTACGCCGATCCCGCCCAGCACCGGCTCGCCGATGTCCTGGACGCCGCTCGGCTGCTGCGGCCCATCGACCGGCGCCGCCTGGACACGGGGGAGCGGTGGCTCAAGGGGTCCGCCGACATGGCCGCCCTCGCTGCCCGGATCGCCGAGGCGGCGGGCCAGGGCGCCGAGCGTGCCGCCCGGCTGCTCGCGGAGACCGCTGCGGTCGCCGACAGCTGTGTCCTGGACCCGGTCGCCGACCTGGGGCTCGGGAAGCCGCATTTCCCCGAGCCCCAGGTGGTCGGCGCCGGCACCGGGCCGGGCGCGGCGGCCGCGCTGCTGCGCGAACGCGCGGAGGCCGGCCTCGCCCGCCGGGGCCTCGACCGCGTCCCGGCCGCGGTCGAGCGTCTCCGGGAGGAGCTGCGGGTCATCACCAGGCTGGGCTTCGAACCCTACTTCCTGGCCGTCGCCCAAGTCGTCGCGGATGTACGGGAGATGGGGATCCGGATCGCCGCCCGCGGCTCCGGCGCAGGGTCGATGGCCTGCCATGCCCTGCACCTCGCCACCGCCAACCCCCTCGAACACAACCTGCTCTTCGAACGGTTCCTCTCCGAGCGGCGCACCTCGCTGCCCGACATCGACGTCGACGTGGAGTCCGCCCGCCGCCTGGAGGTCTACGACCGCATCTTCGAACGCTTCGGCCCCGAGCGGGTCGCGGTCACCGGCATGCCCGAGACCTACCGCGCCCGCCACGCCCTCCGGGACACCGGCCTCGCCCTGGGCATCGCCCCGCAACAGGTCGACCGGATCGCCAAGTCCTTCCCGCACATCCGCGCCTGCGACGTCACCAGCGCCCTCGCGGAACTCCCCGAGCTGCGTGACCTGCGGGAGGAGGCGGCGTCCGGCCGGTTCGGACCGCTCTTCGACCTCGCGGAGGGCCTGGACAGGCTGCCGCGCGGCATGGCCATGCACCCCTGTGGCGTCATCATCACCGACGCCACCCTGCTGGACCGGCTCCCCGTCCAGCCGACCCCGGGCGGGCAGTACCCGATGGTCCAGGCCGACAAGCACGACGTCGAAGACCTCGGCCTGATCAAGCTGGACGTCCTCGGCGTGCGGATGCAGTCCTCCATGGCCCACGCCGTGAACGAGATCGCCCGCACCACCGGCCGCCGCATCGACCTCGACGATCCCGCCCAGGTACCCCTGGACGACTTCTTCGCGTTCAAGATGATCCAGGCATCCGACACCGTCGGCATGTTCCAGCTCGAATCACCCGGCCAGCAGGACCTCCTGGGCCGGCTCCAGCCCCGCGACCCGCAGGACGTCATCGCCGACATCAGCCTCTTCCGCCCCGGCCCGATGGCCGGCGGCATGCCCGCCGCCTACATCGCCGCCCGCCACGGCGCCGCCCCGAGATACCCCCACCCCGACCTCGAACCCGTCCTCGCCGACACCTACGGCGTCACGATCTGGCACGAACAGGTCATCGACATGTTCGCCACCCTCACCGGCTGCGACCGCGCCATGGCCGAAGTCGCCCGTCGTGCCCTCGTCAACAAGGACCGCCTCCCCCGCGTCCGCACCTGGTTCTTCGACCGAGCGAGCGAGAACGGCTACGCCCGCGGAGTGCTGGAGGAGGTGTGGGCGGTGATCGAGGGGTTCGGCGCGTACGGGTTCTGCCGTGCGCACGCGGTCGCCTTCGCCGTCCCCGCCCTCCAGTCCGCCTGGCTCAAGGCCCACCACCCCGCCGCCCTCTACGCCGGACTCCTGGAGCACGACCCGGGGATGTGGCCGATGCGGGTCATCGTCTCCGACGCCCGCCGCCACAACGTCCCCATCCTCAACGTGGACATCAACCGCTCCGCCGCCGCCCACCAACTGGAACAGGTCGCCGACGGCACCTGGGGGGTACGGATGTCGCTGTCCTCGGTGAAGGGGATCACCGAGGACGACGTGCAGCGCATCGTCGCCGGACAGCCCTATGCCGGACTGCCGGACCTGTGGGAGCGGGCCCGCCCCTCCCGTCCCACCACGGAACGCCTCGTGGAGGTCGGCGCGCTGGACGGCGTGCGCGGCGCCCAGTCCCGACGCGACCTGCTGCTCCAGGCAGGCGAGCTCCACCACCAGACCCGCACCCGGCAGACCGAGGGCCAGCTCCCCCTCGACGGCCTGACCACGGCCACCGACCCCTCCGGGCTGCCGGAGATGACCGCCCGCGAGGCACTCGGCGCCGAGCTGGAGGTCCTCAAGGTGGACGTCACCCAGCACCTGATGGACCACCACCACCGCCTCCTGCGCGAAGTCGGCGCCACCGACGCCGCCCACCTCAAGGCGCTGCGCACCGGCCAGCAGGTCCTCGTCGCCGGGGTCCGCGCCTCGACCCAGACCCCGCCCATCGCCTCCGGCAAGCGCATCATCTTCGTCACCCTGGAAGACGGCTCCGGCCTCGTCGACCTCGCCTTCTTCGAGGACTCTCACGACGCCTGCGCCCACACCGTCTTCCACTCCGGCCTCCTCCTCGTACGCGGCACCGTCCAGGAACGCGGCCCGCGGCGCACCGTGGTCGGCTCGATGGTCTGGGACCTCGACGTCCTCGCCGACGCCCGCCGCGACGGCGGCCCCCGAGCCGTCCTCCGCCTCCTCGGCCGCCAGGGGACCAGCCCCACCCCCGCCCAACCGCACCGCACCCTGGCCGACGGCACCGCCGGCGCCCGCCTCCACCCCTGGGCGGACCTCCAGCCCGCCGGCACCCGCTCGGCCGACCTGACCGCCTACGGCCACCGCAGCCCCGGGAGCCCAGGATGACGACCCCCACGACCAACGCCGTCCGCGAACGCCACATCCTGCGCGTCCACTTCCACCTCACCACCGAGGACCCCGAGCTCTACGACGCACTCCTCGACGTCCTGACCACCGTCACCCCGCTCGTCCAGCGGCTCCCTCCGCTGGCCGCCGACCTCGACGTGACCGGCTCGTTGCGGCTGTTCGACTGCGACGCGGCCACCCTCGGCAGGCTGCTCCAGGTCCGGGTGATGGCCCTGCACGGCGTGGAGACCAGCATCGGCGCGGCGCCCAACCGGATGCTCGCCGCCATGGCCGCCGACGCCACCCCGCCCGGCGACCTCACCGTCCTGCCTGCCGTGCCCGATGCCCTCGCCCGCTTCCTGCGCCCGCGCCCGGTCGCCGCCCTGCCGGGCATCGGCCCGGCAACCGCCCGCACGTTGAACAAGCACGGCATCCACCACCTCGGCACCCTCGCCGACACCCCCCTCCTCACCCTCCAACGCCTCCTGGGCACCGCCCAAGGACGCCAGCTCCACGACCGCGCCCACGGCCAGGACCCGCGCCCCGTCACCGTCCGGGCCCCCGCCCAATCCCTCAGCACCACCCACCCGTACGACCACGACGAACTCGACCCCGCCACCCACCGGCGGACCCTGCTGGCCCTGACCGAAGACCTCGGGCTGCGCCTGCGCACCACCGGGCAGATCACCACGACCCTCGCCCTGACGGTGCGCTACGCCGACCGCACGACCACCACGCGCAGCCGCACCCTCACCGAACCCACCCACCACAGCCCGGCCCTCGCCGACACCGCCCACGACCTCTACACCCGGCTGGGACTCCAACGCGCCCGCGTCCGCGCCCTCACCCTCCGCGCAGAGGGCCTGCTCGCGGCGCAGGACGCGACCCACCAACTGTCACTGGACCCGGACGACGACCGGACCCGCGCGGCGGAGGCCGCCGCCGACCGCGTCCGCGCCCGCTTCGGACCCACCGCCGCAGTACCCGCCGCACTGGCACTGTCCGACCGCACCACGTCGCCCCGCCTCCGGGCCGACGCCAAGAAGAAGGAGCAACGGAGATGAGCGAAAGCCACGTCCGTGCGCACACCCTGCCGCACGCACGCCACGACGGTGCCGCCCACGGCACCCGCTACGAGGCGGAGTTCGCCACCCTGGCCGCCTCCCACCGAGGCCGCCCCACCGCTGACATCGTGCCGCTGCTGCGCCGTGCGGCCGACCGGTCACTGCTGGGTTTCGCGCCCACCGACCTCCAGGAGCAGGCACAGGCCATCAGCTCCGGCGCCCCCTACCGGCTGCGCATCGCCCTCCCGTGACCGGCCCGCCCACCCGCCTCTGTGAGGTGAGGTCCGCCGGTCCCTCGGCCGGCAGCCCGAGCCGTCGGGTGCCGCCGAACCCGGCGTCCGCGTCGACGAACTCACCGCGGAGAACCAGCCTCTGGGGCTGAACGCGACGACGCCTTGACCCGTGCGGTCGTCAGGACGACCAGCGTGCTGGATGTCGCCCGGGTGTCGAACAGGCGGGCCTGCGGCTGACGCCCCCACCCGTTGAAGGACTCCTCGTCCGGCTTTTGTAGTCGGATCGCAATGAAGTGACAGCGCCTTGCCTTTCGTCCCGAAGCGGCTTGGAGGTGTGCGAGGTGCGCATTCGTTCCGGGCAACTCGTCGGTCCGATCAACTGGGCAGGACTTGAGCGCCGTTGACGCGCGGGCGGAATTCCTTGAGTGCCTCTATCACATTTCCGGAACGCGCTGCTTCGGGTGCCTCGCCGTGGAGGGTGACGAGAGTCTCTTTCTTTGCGCAGGCCGCCGATGGCTGTTCGTTGACCTCTACGCATGTGTAAAAGTTCTCGGCGGTGGCGTCCCGGTGGGAACCTTCTCCGGAAGTCTGGGGGCGCCCTTGCATCTGCATGGAAACGGGAGAGAGATATGAAGCGCAGCCAGCGCCTGGCAAGCAGCCTCGTCGCAACACTGACCGCGGGGGCCGTACTTGTCGGGGTAGCACCGGCGGCGAACGCAGCCGAGCCGCACTCGCAGGCGGCACGCGCAGCCGCCGTCGTGGAGAAGGCAACAGGAACCGCGGACCTCGTTCCCCTCAAGGGGCGGCAGGGCAGCACGGTGACGGAGGAAGGCGCCGTGACGATAACGGCACCGGAGAGGGCTTCCGGCGAAGTGAACATCGCGACTCCGAACGCCGAGATGTCGCTGGGCATCCCCGCAACGAAGAACACCGTCGGCGTCGCTGCCGGCTCCGGAACCGTCGTGTACACCGACGCCGCACCTTCAACCGACTTCGCTGTGCAGCCCACAGCCGACGGCGCGGCCCGCACCTTGGTGACCCTCAAGGACGAGCAGGCGCCGACCAGCCATGACTTCCTGCTTCACCTCCCCGACCAGGCCAAACTGATCAGGGACGGGGACGGCTACCTCATCGCGACGGAGCGAGGGCAGGACACCGAGATCCTGGGCGCCGTCGATGCTCCGTGGGCGAAGGATGCCAACGGCAAGGCTGTGCCGACCCGTTACACACTTGTCGGTAACAAGCTCACGCAGTCCATCGAGACCAACAAGGACACCGCGTTCCCGGTCGTCGCCGACCCGAAGGTCTCGCTCGGTTGGTCCATCTACCTCCGCTTCAGCAAGAAGGAGGTGAAGGACATGGCCAAGACCCCCATGTACCAATTCGCAGCCATTGCCACCGTCATGGCCTGCGCCAAGATCCCCAACGCGGTGGCCGCCGCAGGGTGCGGTGCCGCGCTGACGACCCAGGCGGGCTCCCTGCGTTCGCAGATGCAGGACGCCTCCAAGGCCAACCAGTGTGTGGAGTGGAAGGTCAGCTACGTCGGCGTCATTACCAACTGGAAGCGCTACAAGTGCTGATGGTCCGGATCACTCGACACTCTTTGCGTTGAAGGAGAAAGACAATGGGCGTCAACAAGGACTTGCTGATCTCCACTGCCGTCTATCTGGCAATCGTTCTCGTCGTGTGGTTCACGATGGGCTGGGAAACGGCCCGCTGGCCACTCATGGTGCTCCCGGTCTTCATCGCGGCGCGCTTGATCGTCTTGGGTAGGAGATCGCGCGACTAGCGAAGGAACCGGAGCAACGGGGATGCTGCGCATTGTTTCTCCCGGGAGAGAGGCCATGGCGCTGATTCGCCACGGGTGGGCGAAGCCCCCTTGCGCGTCATGACAGAAGTGGTCCGGCCCTTGAGAAAGGGCCGGACCACTTCGTAGCGCAGCGCGCGAGATCCGCTTCCGCTCGGCCACCAGCGCGTATCGGGCCCGGAGCGCCACCCGAGCACACAGGGCACGGACCCTGAAAGTCCCCTTGCGGGGTGCGGCACCCGTGGAACCGCCGGCGGCGAAGTGGCCCGTCGGGGCCGGGCGTCACAGGTGTTCGGGGGCCAGGTCCGGCCGGAGGCGGTGCCAGACCGGCTGGCGCAGGAGGCCGGTGCGGGTGCGGGTGGCGTAGCGGACCTCCCCGACCAGGCGCGGCAGGACCCAGCGGGCCGCGGGCACGGGCGGGAGCGTGGTGAAGGGACAGTCGTCGACGGCGGCCACCGCGAGCAGGCGCGCCAGCTCGGCGCGCTCGCGTTCCGACCAGCCGGTGCCCACGCTCCCCGCGTACCGCAGCCTGCCGTCCTCCAGGCGCTCCCCGACCAGTACCGCGCCCGGCAGGGGTGCGGAGGAGCCTCGTACCGGCACCCAGCCCCCGATCACGCAGTCCGCGGTCCGAAGGTGCCGCAGCTTGATCCACGCGCGGGAGCGGACGCCGGGCTCGTACCGTGAATCGGTCCGTTTGAGGATGACGCCCTCCAGGCCGTGCTCGCGGGTCAGCGCGAAGGCTTCCCGGGCGTGCCCGGTCACCGAAGCAGGCGTGGACCAGTGGGCGGCGTGCAGGGCCAGCTCCTCCAGGAGGCTGCGTCGCTCGGCGTGGGGGAGGCGGGTCAGGTCCCGGCCGTCCAGGTGCAGGGCGTCGAAGAGGACCAGGTGCACGGGGCTCCGGGCGGCGAGGCGCGCCGCCTTCGCCGGAGCCGCGGACAGGCCCATACGGGACTGCAGGCGCTCGAAGTCCGGACGGCCCTGCCCGTCGAGGGCGATGATCTCGCCGTCCAGCACCGCCGACGTCCCGCCCAGCGCCTCGCCCAGGGGGTGGAGTTCGGGATAGGCGGCCGTGACCGCGGCCCCCGAACGGGAGCGCAGCACCAGCGTGCCGTCGCCCGGCAGGTACACCACCGCGCGCTGCCCGTCGTACTTGGTCTCCGCACTCCACAGAGGCTCCGCGGCCGGGGCGGGAAGCGTACCGGGGGTGGCGAGCATCGGGGCGATCCGCGGCAGGGTGACCATGGTCCAGCCCTGGCCCGCCACCGCCCCGTTCACACGTATCGGCCGCGGTTGCCGTCCATTCGGCCCCGCGGTCCGCCGTGAGGGCCCGGGACCCGGGTTCGTCCCCCGTGCGAGCTGACCCGGGTTCGTCCCCCGTGCGAGCTACGGCGAGGTGTCCACCGTGCGGTGACGATCTTCGGGCGCCGAATCCGTAGCGTCCGGTGCAGCCCGCGGCACTCAGGCCCCGGCCCCGAGCAAGGAGTTCCCCCATGAGGTTCGTCCGGCAGTTCCTCGCCGTGCTGGCGATCTACGCCATCGGCAGCGGCGCGGTCAATGCGGTGAAGGAGAACGACTGGCTCACGCTCGTCGTCGGAGTCACGACGGCCGCGCTCGCCCTGCTCGTGTACGGGTGGGTGGTGCGGCGCACCGAACACCGGGCGGCCCCGGACGTGGCCCGGGAGGGCGCCGCCGCCAGAACCGGCCGGGGCATGCTGATCGGCGTCGGGATGTTCACGGCCGTCATCGTGATCCTCTCCGCCGCCGGGCACTACGAGATCGACGGCCTGGGCTCGCCGTCCGGGGCGATGGGCCTGGTCGGATTCATGGCCGCTGTGTCCGTGGCGGAGGAAGTGGTCTACCGCGGCGTCCTGTTCCGGATCATCGAGGAGCGGACCGGTACGTATCTCGCCCTGGCGCTGACCGGCGTCGTGTTCGGCCTCTCGCACCTGTTCAACGAGAACGCGACCCTCTGGGGCGCCCTCGCCATCGCCATCGAGGCCGGCTTCATGCTCGCCGCCGCATACGCCGCCACCCGCACCCTGTGGTTCCCGATCGGCCTGCACTTCGGCTGGAACTTCGCCGCGGCCGGCATCTTCAGCACCGAGGTGTCCGGCAGCGGAGCCAACCGGGGGCTGCTGGACACCGCGACCTCCGGACCGCAACTGCTCACCGGCGGCGGGTTCGGTCCGGAGGGCAGCGTGTACGCGGTGGGCTTCGGGGCGCTGCTGACGATCGTGTTCCTGTGGCTGGCCCGCCGACGCGGCAACATCGTGCCCCGCACCCGGCGCGCCGCGCGGGTCGAACCCGTCGCTACACTTCCCCGGTGATGGATCGTCGGCGGGTCCCGGAGCTGTGGCACCGGCTCGACGTCACGGTCCGGGACCTCCCGCTCGCGGCACTGCTCCTGACCGCGTCGCTCCTGCCGGCATTCCGCGGCAACGGGACGGAGATCGGCGGCCTGCCGACCCTGCCCCTCGACGCGCTGGGCGGCGTGGCGCTCGCCCTCCAGTGCCTGCCGCTCGTGCTGCGCCGGCGGTGGCCGCTCGCCTGCCTCGCCCTGGTCACCGTCGGTTTCGCCGTCGACCAGCTCAACGGCTACCACCTGCTCGCGGGCACCGCACTGTTCCTCGCGCTGATGAGCGCGGGCTCCCACCTGGAGCGGTACCGGCGCGTCACCCTGCTCGCCCTGTCCGCGGCGTACGTGCCCCTGGCGGTCATGCTGCACCGGCGCGGTCCGGGCGAACCGCCGGGCGAGTTCGTGACGTTCTACCTGGTCCTGGCCCTCGCGTGGGGCGTCGGCGCGTGGCTGCGCTCGGCCCGGACGGCGGAGGCCGAACGCCGGAGCCGCGTTGCCGAGGACGCCCGCGACGCCGAACGCGCCCGCATCGCACGTGAGTTGCACGACGTGGTGACCCACCACGTGACGGCGATGGTCGTCCAGGCCGAAGCGGCACGGTACCTGACAGCCGCACCCGACCGGCTGGACCAGACCCTGACCGCCGTCAGCGACACCGGCCGACGGGCCATCACCGACCTGCGGCACCTGCTCGACCTGCTCGCCCCGGACCACGGCACCGGCCACCGCACCGAGGGCAGGACACCGCCCGTCGGCAGACTGCTCACGCTCGTCGAGCAGACGCGACGGGCCGGGCAGCCGGTGGAGTTCACCGAGGAGGGAACACCGGCGTCGTCGACCGGCAGCGCCGACCTCGTGGCCTACCGCGTGGTGCAGGAGGCTCTGACGAACGTCCTCAAGCACGACCGCGGAAGCCGTACCACGGTCCTGGTGCACCACGACGAAAGGGAGATCACCGTGGAGGTCGGCACGGACGGTACGGGTGCGCGGACCGGTTCCCCCGGCGGCAGCGGGCGCGGCCTGGCCGGCCTGCGCGAGCGCGTCGACGTCCTGGGCGGTGACTTCGGCGCGACCCACCGGGAGGGCGGCGGCTTCGTCGTCCGGGCCCGCATACCGGTGGGGGGACAGTCGTGAATGCGCCGGTACGGGTCCTGGTCTGCGACGACCAGGTCCTGATCCGCACCGGCCTGGCGACGATCATCGACGCCCAGCCCGACCTGGAGGTGGCCGGCGAGTGCGGGGACGGCCGGACCGCGGTCGACCTGGCCGGCGAACTGCGCCCGGACGTCGTGGTGATGGACATCCGCATGCCGGTGCTCGACGGCATCGAGGCCACCCGTCTGCTGGCCGGCGCCGGGGTGGCGCATCCCGTCAAGGTGCTGGTGGTGACGACGTTCAACCTGGACGAGTACGTCTACGAGGCGCTGCGCGCCGGAGCCAGCGGCTTTCTGCTCAAGGACGCGCCGCCGGACCGACTGCTGCACGGCATCCGGACCGTGGCCACCGGCGCGGCCCTGCTGGACCCGGAGGTGACGCGACGGCTCGTGGGCCGGTACGCCGCCCGGATCCGGCCCACCGGGGGCACCCCGCACGACATCCCGCTGACCCCCCGGGAAACCGAGGTCCTCCGCCTCATCGCGGACGGCTTCTCCAACAGCGAGATCGCCGCGGCCCTGGTGATCAGTCCCGAGACGGTCAAGACCTTCGTGTCCCGCATCCTCGCCAAACTGGGCCTGCGCGACCGCGTTCAGGCGGTCGTCTACGCCTACCGCCACGGACTGGTGACCTGACGCGACACGCGCGTACCGGCGACCGGCCCCGGTGGGCCCCCCACGCCTCCGACTTCTCGCCGCATGGGGACCTCAGCAGGGCCTCGGCAGGGGCGCCGACGCTCACGGAGTCCTCGCCGCTCCCCTCCGTGCTCTTCTGGGAGCCGCACGTCCTTCTGGGACAGCACGTCGATCACGTCGGTCACGGAGCCGGGCGGGGCTCTCCCCGACGCGCCGGACGAAGCTCGCCCGGCGCAGGTCGTACGGGAGCGCGGTTTTCGCCACGGCGATGTCCCCGGTCATGTCCCCGGCCATGTCCGCGGCGGTGTACGCCGCGGTGTCCCGGTTCCCGCCGAGGCCCGTGCAGCGGTACGGCGGCAGGCCGGTGCGGGCGGCGGTCCGTGCCCTCCTCTGCCTGCTCCCGTGCCCTACCGCCTTGCTCCGCCGCCTTGTTCCGCCGCCCTGCTGGGCCGACGCTCAGGCAGGCGTCGTGTCGTCGACGCGGACGCCGAGCCGGCCGGCGACGTCGGTGAGGGCCTGCCCCAGCGGCAGCGCCACGCGGGCCAGGGCCTCCCGGTCGCCGCGCGTCGGGTCCCGGTTGACGATCAGTACCGGCTTCTGCGCCCGCGCCGCCTCCCTGACGAACCGGAGCCCGGACATCACGGTCAGCGAGGAGCCGAGAACCAGCAGCGAGGCCGCCTCCCGGACGAGTGCGCGGCACTGTTCGACGCGTTGCGGCGGGACGGCCTCCCCGAAGAACACCACGTCCGGTTTCAGGACTCCGCCGCAGACCGTGCAGGGCACCACGCGGAAGTCCCCCACCTGCTCGTCCGTGAGGTCGGCGTCGCCGTCCGGATTGATCCCCGCGGCCACCGGGGCGAAGTGCGGATTGGCCTCGGTCAGGCGGACGGCGAGTTCGCCACGGGCCGTCAGAGCGCCGCAGGTCAGGCAGACGACCCGGTCCAGGCTTCCGTGCAGTTCCACGACGTGCTCGCTGCCCGCGGCCTGGTGGAGCCCGTCGACGTTCTGCGTGATCAGGCCCGAAACCAGGCCGTGCCGTGCGAAGGCCGCCACGGCCAGGTGGCCGGCGTTGGGCCGCGCCCGGCGGAAGACGCGCCAGCCAAGGTGGCTGCGCGCCCAGTAGCGGCGTCGGGCCTGCGGGTCGGCGGTGAACTCCTGGTACGTCATCGGAGTGTGCCGACTGAGGCTTCCGCCCGCGCCCCGGTAGTCCGGAATCCCCGATTCGGTGGAGATGCCCGCCCCGCTGAGCACCAGGGCACCGCCGCGGGCCAGCGCGTCGGCCACCGGCTCCCAGTCCGAGGTGCCCGGGGGCAGGTCGCCGTCGGGGAACCAGTTCAAAGTGGGGCGCATACGCATGCTGCCCAGAGTACGAAAGGCCGGTCGGAACGCCTGCCAGGCGGGCGGACGTGCCGACCTGGGTCAGGCGGCACGAAAGGCCGGTCGGAACGCTGTCCCGGGGGGCGGCCGTGCGGTCTTCCGGCGGAGGAACGGCTGCCGCCGGTCGCCGCGTACGGGCGCACCGGCCTCCTCATGCGGCAGCTCGCCCCGCCGTTCGGGGTGTCCGAGTCGGCGGCGGGCCGGATCGTCGAGCACCTCGGGCCGATGCCCACTCTCCAGCCCTGCAAGGGGAAATCGGCCCATTCGGCCCGAACGACGCCGTCTGCGGGACCCCGGAGGGCCGACAGGATTCTCCGGACAAGATCCAGGGTGCTTGGTAAGGTCCTGACCAGAACTGGTGATCGAGTTCGCACATGGCGGGGGCACAGTGGGTGATCTGGACCGGCGGTTCCGTGCGCTCGTGTGCGCACACGCGGTGTCCGGCTACGGCAACTACCTCAACCTGATCGCCCTCAGCCTGTTCTCCTACGAGGTCACCGGCACCGCTTACGGCGTGGGGATGTTACTGGCGTTACGCCTGTTCGCCGGCTCGCTCGCCGGACTCGCCGCCGGGGCACTGCTGGCCAGGACCTCGCGGCGGCTGGTGATGATCGGCGCCGACGCGGCCCAGGCGGTCGTCATGGTCGTACTGGCGCTGTGCGCCTCCAGTACGCCGACTTGGCTGCTCGGCTGTGCCGCCGTCGTCCTGGGGGCGGGGAACGTCCTCTTCACCGTCGGGTTGCGCAGCGCGGTACCCGCGATGGTCGGTCAGGAGAGCCGCACACAGGCCAACGGGCTGCTGGTCACGGCGCGTTCCATAGCCACCGTACTGGGCTTCGCCTCCGCGGCCCCGGTCATCGCGGCGGGAGGTTTCGCCACCGCCTTCGCCCTCAACGCCGCGAGTTTCGTGGTCTCCGCGGTCGCCCTGCTCGTGCTCCGGCCGCGCACGGACGGCGACCACATGGACGACGGGCACGAAAGCGCCGAGCACGACCCTGACGCCCGCGGTGCACGTCGATGGCGCGGGTTCGCCGGTCTGCCCGCCCTGCTGCTCGGCATGGTCCTGCTCCGGGGCGTCGACGCGTTGGCGTCCTCGTCGCACAACGTCGCACTGCCCCTGGTCGCGCACTCCACGGCTCCGTCCGAACCGGCCCTCTTCATGACCAGGTTCTGGGTCGCGTGGGCCCTCGGCACCATCACCGCGCACTTCGTGCTCAGACGCAGTCGGCACGGCTCGACATGGGGTGAACGGGCCTTCGCGGTGGGTACGTTCGCCATGTCGCTCTCCTTCGTGGCGGCGTTCACCGGTCCGGCCGCCCCGGCACTGATGCTGGCCGCTGCGGCGGCCGGGTTCGCGGACGGCTGGACCGAGATCATCTACACCTCGCGCCTGCAGGCGGCGCCCGACCGGCAGCGCAGCCGCCTGTTCGGGCTGTCCGCCACGGCCGAGACCGCCGGATTCGCGGTGGGCGCCGTGCTGGCCGCGGCGGCTCTCGAAGCGCTGCCCGCGCTCACGGTCGTCGGCGCCTTCCACGGCGCGGCGATGTGCGGGGCTCTGGTTCTGCTGCTGTTCGCCGGAGGCCGCCCTTTCAGGGCCCGGCCGCCGTCCGCAAGTGGAGAAGAAGGGGACACGCATGGAACGCGTACGGGGACAGGCGCTCTGCCGGGGGCTTGAGCCGGAACACACCGAGGGCGACCCGCGGAACGCGGTGGACGCGCTGCGGCGTGCCGCGCACTCGGCCACCGGCGCGGGCGTCGTCACCGTCGCCCCCGACGGTTCCACGACCACCCTGTCGTACCCCGACCTGCTCTCACGGGCCCGCCGGACGCTCACCGGGTTGCGGGAGCACGGGTTGCGCACCGGTGACACGGTGGTGCTGTGCGGGCTGCCGCTCACGGAGTTCTTCACCGCCTTCTGGGCCTGCCAGCTCGGCGGCGCCCGGCCCGTTGCGATCGCCGACCGCGCCACACCGGGTTCCCCGGCGCTCGAACGCCTCCTCCACGCCTCCGCGACACTGGACCGGCCGATGGTGGTCAGCGACGCGGCCGGAGCGCAGGACCTGGCGCTCGTCGCGCCGCAGATGCGGGTGGTCATCGCGGGGGACTGCGCCGACGCGTCACTCGCGGACGACCGCATCGATCCGGCGGGCTCCGACGACGCGTTGCTGATGCTGTCCTCGGGCAGCACCGGTGTGCCCAAGGCTGCTCGGCTCACCCACGCCGGCCTGGCGGACTTCGCCGCCAGCAGCAGGCGCATTCTGGACGTACGCCCGGACGACACCATGGTGAACTGGCTCCCGGTCGACCACAGCGGCGCGTTCCTGCTCTACCACCTGCTCGCGGTTTTCGCGGGGTGCACCAACGTCCACGCGCCCACCGAGACGGTCCTGGCCCAGCCGTTGCGCTGGCTGGACCTCATGGAGGAGCACGGCGCGCAGCACAGCTGGGCGCCCACGTTCGCCTACGGACTCGTCGCGGACGCGCTCGCCGAGCACCCGGAGGGGCGCCGGGACCTCAGTGGCGTCAAGTCCCTGCTGTGCGGGGGCGAGCAGATCGTCCTCCCGGTGCTGCGCCGCTTCCTCGACGCCACCGCCGCGTCCGGGATGAGGGACCGCCACATCGTGCCGGTGTGGGGGATGGCCGAGACGGTCACGGCCGTCACGTACGGGCGGCTCGACCAGCCGGGCACCGTACACCGCCTGCTCAAGAGCAGCCTCGGCGGCGACCTGGTCAGGGCCGACGGGGATACCCCGGAGGACGACTGCGTCACCTTCGTCGCGGCCGGCTCGCCCGCGCACGGGGTCACCCTGCGCGTCGTGGACGACCGCGGCGAACCCGCGCCCGCGGGCAGGATCGGCCGGCTCCAGGTGCACTGCGCGGCCCGGCTCACCCCCGGCTACGTGAACAACCCGGAGGCGGACGCCGATGCCTTCCCCGCCGGGCGGGAGTGGCTGGACACCGGAGACCTCGCCTTCCTCGACGGCGGACAGGTCGTGATCACCGGCCGACGCAAGGACATGATCATTCTCAACGGGCACAACGTCTACTGCCACGAGGTGGAAGAGGCCGCCACCGCCGTCGTCGGCGTCCGGCAGGGCGAGGTGGCCGCCTGCGGCATCCCGCACGCGGACAGCGGCACCGAAGAACTCGCGGTGTTCTTCGTGAGCCGCGGCGACGCGGACGAAGACGCGCGCCTCGCACGTGAGGTGGGAGCAGCGCTGTTCGCCCGTCTGCGCCTCACCGCCGCCCATGTCCTCCCCGTCCCGGGGGGCGACTTCCCGAGGACCCCCGCGGGCAAGGTGCGCCGCGCCGAGCTCCGTGACCGTCTGGTCGCCGGGGGCATACGGGAGCCACGGGATGCGGGGGGTCCACGGGACGCACGCCACGTACGTGACGCACGGGACGCGGGGACCCCACGGGACGCACAGGGCACACAGAACGCAGGCAACGCACCCGCCCCCCGAAGCGCCCCCGCCCCCGCCCCCGCCCCCGGCCCCGCCTCCACCTCCGCCCCCATCCCCACCCCCGCCGACGGCGACCGCGTCGGCACGGCACGGATCGTCCAGGAGGAGATCGCCGCCGTGCTCGGGCGCCCGGTGGACGCGCGCGTGCCGTTCTACGAACTCGGTCTGACCTCCGTGCTCCTCGTACGCCTGCGGTCCCGCTTGGAGCAACGGCTCGCGAAGAACATCGCCCAGACCGCGTTCTTCGAACATCCCACGGCCGACGCGCTCGCCGCGCACCTGGCTGCGACCGCCCGGGAAGGGTCCGGGCCCGCGGCCTCCGGCGCCGCCCCGACGGGCGCCGCGGAGCAGCGCGTCGCCGTCGTCGGGTTGTCGCTGCGCTTTCCCGGAGCCGACTCGGCGGACCGGTTCTGGGCCAACCTGCGCGACGGCGTGGACAGCGTCCGCGTCTTCGACGAGGCCGAGCTCGCCTCGGCGGGTGTGGATCCGTGGCAGCACGGTGCCCCCGACCTGGTGCCGGTCGCCGGAGTCCTCGACGCCGTCGAGGACTTCGACGCGGACCACTTCGGCATGAGCCCCAAGGAGGCCGGGCTCACCCACCCCGCGCACCGGCTCTTCCTGGAGTGCTGCCACGAAGCCCTTGAGGACGGCGGCTACGCGGCGACCGAACCGGGCACGAGGGTGGGGGTGTTCGCGGGAACGGGCATGAACCTCTACGACCACCAGCACCCGCCCACGACCGGTGCTCCCGACGACGACGCCGCCCCGGCCACCGGAATGCAGGCCGCGATCGGACAGCAGCCGGACTTCCTCGCCACCCGGGCCGCCTACCGGCTCGGGCTCACCGGCCCCGCCATCGGCGTCCAGACCGCCTGCTCCACCTCGCTGGTGGCCGTGCACCTCGCGGTCCAGGCGCTGCTGAGCGGCGACGCCGACCTGGCCCTGGCGGGAGCCGCCGCCGTGCACCTCCCCCAGGAGACCGGCTACCGCAGTCACCCGGGCTCCATCCTCTCGCCCACCGGACGCTGCCGCGCCTTCGACGCGGAGGCCGACGGCACCGTGGGCGGCAACGGCGTGGCCGTCGTCCTGCTCAAGAGGCTCGACCGGGCCCTGGCCGACGGCGACACCGTGCACGCGGTGATCCTGGGCTCCGCGGTCAACAACGACGGCGCGGGCAAGGTCGGGTTCACCGCGCCCGGCGTCGCCGGGCAGGTCGAGGTCGTACGCCAGGCGCTGCGCAGGGCGGACGTGCCGGCCGACACGATCAGCTATGTGGAGGCGCATGGGACGGGCACACGCCTCGGTGATCCGGTGGAACTGGAAGCACTCGGCAGGGCGCTCGGCGAGGGCACGCCGCGCACGGCGTTCTGCGCGGTCGGATCGGTGAAGCCGAACATCGGCCACCTGGACAGCTGCGCGGGAATGGCCGGTCTGATCAAGACCGTTCTCATGCTGCGGCACCGCACCCTCGTGCCGACGCTGCACCTGACCCGGCCCAACCCGGAACTCCGTCTCGAAGGCGGCCCGCTGGTCCTGTCCACCGAGCTGCGGCCGTGGCCCGCCCGGCAGGGCGTGCCGCGCCGTGCCGGGGTCAGCGCACTGGGCGTCGGCGGCACCAACGCCCATGTGGTGCTGGAGGAGGCCCCCGACCCGGACGCGAAGCGGTCGGCCGCGGCCGAACTGCCCGTACTGGTACCGGTGTCGGCCCGCGACGCAGATGCCCTGGCCGAACTCACCGGCAGGCTCCGCGACCGGTTGCGGCAGCAGCCGGAACTCGCGGCCGCCGACGTGGCGGCCACCCTGGCACTCGGCAGACCGCACCACCCGGTACGGACCACGGCCGTCGGCCGGACGGCGGCGGAGCTCGCCCACGCGCTCGACGCCCACGCGCAGGCGAGCGAGCCGGGCCACGTCGTGGACGTCCCGCCGCGGGCGGCAAACGGCCCGCTCGCCTTCGCGTTCTCCGGACAGGGAAGCGCACGCCGGGGCATGGCGAGCGGCATCCACGCCGCCTCTCCGGCGGCCCGGCGGACACTCGACCGGTGCGAGGAGATCCACACCGCCGAGTTCGGCGTCTCCCTCCTTCCCCTGCTGCTCGACGAGTCCGGCGCCGAGGACGGCGTCTGGCCCACCGAGACCGCACAGGCCGCCCTGTTCGCCCACCAGGCGGCACTCGTCGAGGCGTGGCGCGCCCACGGCATCCGCCCCGCACTGCTGCTCGGCCACAGCGTGGGCGAATACGCGGCCCTGTACGCGGGCGGCGCGCTGAGCCTGGACGACGGGTTGCGGCTCACGGCATGGCGCGGGCGGATCATGCACGCGGCGTGCCCGCCGGGCGGGATGCTCGCGGTCGTCGCCGACCCGGCTCGGGCGCAGGCCCTCGCGCAGGCGGCCGGGGCCGAACTGGCCGCGGTCAACGGCCCGCGCGCCCAGGTGATCTCCGGATCGCCGCAGGCCGTCGAGGAGGCGGGGCGGCTGTTCGACCGGGAGGGTCTGCGATGGCAGGCGCTGCCCGTCGACAGGGCGTTCCACTCGGCCTCGGTCGAACGGGCGCTGCGGGACTTCCGCATCCATGCCGAACGCGTGGCGTTCGCCCCGCTGCACACACCGCTGGTGACCGCGCTCGACGGCCGGCTCCGCCCCGCGGGCTGGACGCCCGACACCACGTACCTCTGCCGCCAGGCACGGGAACCGGTCCGCTTCGACCTGGCCATGGACACCGCGGCGGGGGAGGGGTGCGAGGACTTCCTGGAGATCGGCGCCGGACACGTCCTCACCGGCATGGGCCGGCATTGCCGACCGGACAGCCGTTGGTTCAGCGGCCAAGGGCCGGGCACCGGGCCGGTCGGCCAACTGACCGGGCTCCTCACGGCCCTGGGCTCGCTGTACTGCCGGGGAGCCGAACCGGACTGGCGAGCGGTCAACGGCGGCGGGGGCAGGGTGCCTCTGCCCGGACACCCGCTGCGGCGGCGCCAGGTGCCCTACCGGGCCGCGTCGCCGACGAAGGCACCGCAGAGCGCCCCGCAGCGACCGGCCACCTCCCAGGAACCGGGAGCCCCGGACGACCTGCTCGCCGAAGTGCGGCGGCTGACCGCCGACCAGCTCGGCAGCGACGCAGCCGATGTCGCACCCGACAGTTCGTTCTTCGCCCTCGGCGCGGACTCGCTCTCCCTGATGGGACTGACGACGGAACTTCAGCAGCGGTACGGAGTGCGCATCCCCGTACGGGAGTTGTTCTCCTCGGCCGACACCCCACGCCGCCTGACCGAACACCTGGCGCGGTTGCGGGGCGACACGACCGGCCGCGGGGAGCCGTACCAGGGGGAGGACCGGCAGCGGTCGCGCCCTGCGCCGCAGCCCGCAGCCCCCGCGTCCGCCCCGGGGCCCGCAGCGTCCGGTCCTGCGCCCGCAGCCCCCGCCCCGGGGCCCGCAGCGTCCGGTCCTGCGCCCGCAGCCCCCGCCCCGGGGCCCGCAGCGTCCGGTCCTGCGCCCGCAGCCCCCGCCCCGGGGCCCGCAGCGTCCGCTCCTGAGCCCCCCGCTTCCCCGCCTGCTCCCGAGCCCGCGGCTCCCGTGCCCGCTCCGGCAGCACCCGCGGAACTCCATGAGCTGTTCCACAGGCAGCTGCAACTGACGGAACAGCTCATCGACCAGGTGGCCGGTGTGATCTCCCGCCAACTCGATGTCCTCAAGCCCACCACTGCCCCTGCCGCCCCCGAACCCGCCCCCGCGCCTGTCGCCGTCCCCGTCTCTCCTTCCGTCTCTGCCCCTGTCCCCGTTCCCGCCCCTGTCGCCGCCCCCGCCCCTGTCCCCGTTCCCGTCGCCACGCCGGCCTCGGCACCGGCTCGCCCGCGCGCCGCGGCTCCGCCCTCCGTACCGGCCGCCCTCGCGGCCCCCGCCGACCGTGCGTCGACCACTGGGACCGACTTCAGCCTGTACTTCTTCGGCGACTACCCCCAGGACACCGACCACGACAAGTACGCGCTCATCATGGAGGCCGCGACGTTCGCGGACGCGCACGACTTCCACGCCCTGTGGCTCCCCGAGCGGCACTTCAACTCTTTCGGCGCGCTCTTCCCCAACCCCTCCGTGCTCGCCGCCGCGCTCGCCTCCCGTACCAGCCGTATCCGGCTGCACGCGGGTTCGGTCGTCCTCCCGCTGCACCACGCGGTCCGGGTGGCCGAGGAGTGGTCCGTGGTGGACAACATCTCCGGGGGACGCGCGGGCCTGTGCGTCGCCAGCGGGTGGCACGCCACCGACTTCGCGCTGGCCCCCCAGCACTTCGGCCGGCACCGCGACGTGATGTACGAGCAGCTGGAGACCGTGCGTCACCTGTGGTCGGGGCAGCCCCTGCGGGCGACCGCGGGAGACGGCGAACCCGTGGAGATACGCCTGCACCCCCGCCCGGTGCAGCAACAACTGCCCCTGTACGTCGCGGTGGTGGGCAACCCCGACAGCTACCGCCGCGCAGCCGCAGAGGGCCTGGGCGTGGTCACCAACCTGATGACCCAGACGGTGGAGCAGCTCGCGGAGAACATCGCGCTGTACCGGCGCACACGCGCCGAGCACGGACTCGATCCCGCCGCCGGCCGGGTCGTGGTGCTGGTGCACACCTACCTCGCCGACGACGCGGACCATGCACGCGCCGAGGCGTTCCGGCCGTTCGTGTCGTACCTGCGTTCCTCGCTGTCCCTCTTCGACCAGGTCGCCAACAGCCTCGGCCTCACCGCCGACCTCGACAACACGCCCGAGGAGGACGTGGAGTTCCTGCTGGAGCGCGCCTACGCACGCTACTGCGACTCACGCGCCCTGATCGGCGACGAGCACACCGCGGCCGAGACGGTGCGCCGCCTGGTGGACGCCGGAGCGGACGAGATCGCCTGCTTCGTGGACTTCGGCGTGCCCAAGGAACAGGTCCTCGCCGCTCTGCCGGTGCTCGACCGGGTCCGCCGCCGGGCCCGGACGCCCTCCGGTGCCGGGAAGGAGACGGCGTCCGCGCCCGAGCGGTCGCCGCTCTCTCCCGCGCAACGCCGCATCTGGTTCCTGGAGCAGCTCCACCCCGGGACCGCCATGTACCACGAGCCCAAGGCGATCCGCCTGGACGGCCGGCTGAACGTGCCGGCGCTCCAATGGGCATTGCAGCGGGTCGCCGACCGGCACCCGGTGCTGCGCACCGTCTTCCGCGACACCGACGGAACCCCCTACCAGGAGACCCACGACCACCTACGGATCGAGTGTCCCCTCGTGGACCGCACCGGGGCCACGGAGGAAGAAGCCCTGCGCGCCGCCCTCGCCGACGAAGCGAACGGGATGCTCGACCTCTGCGACGGGCCGCTGCTCACCGCCCGGCTGCTGCGCCTGTCGGAGGAGCGCCACCTGCTCTTCCTGCTGGTCCACCACATCGCCTTCGACTCCTCCTCCACAGCGGTACTGGTCCGCGACCTCGCCGCCCTCTACCGCGGCTTCCCGCACGGCGAACTGCAGTTGCCGCCCCTGCCCCCGGTGCTCCCCGCCCGCCCCTCGGACCACGCCGGTTCCCTGGACTTCTGGCGGCGTGAACTCGACGGGGCCGCGGACCTCTCCCTGCCCACGGACCGGCCACGTCCCGAGGTCAGAAGCGGTGCGGGAGCCGCCCTCACGTACGAACTCGACGCCGAGCTCGTACGCGGAGTGAAGGCGTTCGCCGCCGCGCACCGGGCCACTCCCTTCATGGCGCTGACCAGTGCCGTCGCAGCGGTGCTCAGCCGGTTCAGCGGACAGCAGGACGTGGTCGTCGGCACCGCGGTCGCCGACCGGCCCGCCGGCGCCGACGATGCCATCGGCCTGTTCCTCAGCACCGTGCCCCTGCGGCTCGACCTGACGGGCGACCCGGACTTCCCGACGCTGCTGCACCGGGTGCGGGCCAGCAGCACCGCGGCGTACGAACACTGTGACGTCCCCTTCGACGAACTGGTCGGGGCGCTCAACCCACGCCGCGACCCGGGACGGAACCCGCTCTTCCAGGTGATGGTCGAGTACGAGAACGAGAGCACGGTGAGCTTCGATCCGCCCCGGCTGACGGCCACGCTCCTCGACGTGCCGAGCGCACGCGCCCCGTTCGACCTCAGCATCTACCTGACGCACCACCGCACCGGCGTGCGGTGCATGGTCGAGTACGACACGGCCCTCTTCGACGAGCCGTTCGTACGCCGCCTGGTCCACTCCATGGAGCAGGTGCTGCGCCGCGCGCTCGACGACCCCGGCGCACCGCTGCACGCGCTGACCGCCGTGACCGAAGCCGACCGCACGCTCCTGGCCGGGCTGGGACGTCTGGACGAGCCGACGCCCGCCGTCGCCGACACCCTGCACGGGCTGTTCGAACAGCAGGCCCGGCGCACTCCGGACGGCGTCGCCCTGGTGAGCGACGCGGGAAGCGTGAGCTACCGCGAGCTGGACATGCGCGCGAACGCACTCGCCCGGCGTCTGCGCGCACGGGGAGCCGTACGCGGTGAGCGCGTGGCACTGCTGCTGCCGCGCGGCCCGCAGCTGATCACCGCCCTGCTGGGCGTGCTCAAGAGCGGGGCCGCCTATCTGCCCCTCGACCCCTCCGTTCCCACCCCTCGGCTCGCGGCGCTCCTCGACGACGGCGCGCCCGTGCTGCTGCTCACCTCCGAGGCCGCTCTCGCCGGGCACGCCCAGCTGGCGACCGGGCTGCCCCGTCAACTCGTCGACGACGCCGACACCGCCCTCGCGGAGGATCCCCCGGCCGACGGGCCAGGACCCGAGGACCCCGCGTACTGCATCTACACCTCGGGCTCGACCGGCCTTCCCAAGGGGGTCGTCGTCCCGCACCGCGGCCCCGTCAACCTCGTACGCGGGCACCTGGACCGGCACCCCCCGCTGCGCACCCTGCAATGGACCTCGGCCGCCTTCGACGTCAGCGTGCAGGAGATCTTCACCACGCTGGGATCCGGAGCGGCGCTCGTCCTGATCGACGACGACCTCCGGCACGACCCCGTGGCCGTCACGGAGACGGCCCGCCGCCACGGGGTGCAGCGGATCTTCATGCCCAGCACTCCGTTGCGGTACCTGATCGAGACCGGGCCCGAACTGCCCGCCCTTCGCGAGCTGTTCTCGGCCGGCGAGGCACTGCGGCTGTCCGACGCCTTCCGCCGCTTCCTCGCCGCACACCCGAGCTGCGCGCTGTACAACCAGTACGGGCCCACGGAGACGTCCGTCATCGTCACCTCCCACCGCGTCGACCCCCGCGGTGAGGAACTGCCGCCGATCGGCACGCCGATACCGGGAGCCCGGATCCTGCTGCTGGACGGAGCCGGGAGGGAGGTGCCCCCGGGAGCCGTCGGCGAGATCCACGTGGGCGGCACACCGGTCGCGCACGGCTATCACGCACGGCCCGCGGAGACGGCCGCGGCATTCCTGCGCGACGCGGACTCGCCGCTGTACCGGACGGGAGACCTCGGACGCTGGCGTACGGACGGTTCGCTCCAGTACTGCGGACGCGTCGACGAGCAGGTCAAGATCCGGGGGCACCGCGTCGAACCCGCCGAGGTCCAGGGAGCGCTCGGCGCGCTTTTGGGGGTACGCGATGCGGCCGTGGTGTCACGCCGAGACCGGTACGGCGACAGGGAACTCGTCGCCTACGTCGTTCCCGCACCGTCGGCGGACGACCTCGTTCCCGCACCGCGTCCCGCACCGCCGGCGGACGACCTCCGCGAGGTGCGCGCGGCGTTGGCCGCGCGGCTCCCCGACCATCTGGTGCCCCGCCACTGGGTGCGCCTGGACCGGCTCCCGGTGAACGCCTCGGGCAAACTGGACAGGGACCGGCTGCCCGAGCCCGTCCCCGGGACCGACGCCGGCAGCGGGCACCCCGACTCACCGCCCGCCACCCGCCTGGAGAAGGCGCTGCACGAGGTGTGGTGCGACGAACTGGGCATGTCCCAGGCACCGGTGACCCGCTCCTTCTTCGAACTCGGCGGTCACTCGCTGAGCGCGATGAAGCTGCTCAACCGCATGGCGGACGAGCTGGGCGTCGAGCTGTCCATGGCCCGGTTCTTCCTCGACCCCACCATCCGGGGCGTCGCGGCACACAGGGAACGCGCCGAGCCCGCCGGGCAGGTGGTGGGCACCGTGCCGTTGACCTCCGCCGGGCCCGCCGGGCAGGTGGTCGACACCGTGCCCCCGGTGACCTGCGCCGGCGCCGGGCAGGTGGTCGACACCGTGCCGATGACCTCCACCCTCCGCAGGCTGTGGCACCGCCACCACGAGCATGCCGACCCGGGCGTCTACAACGTCGCGCACCGCATCGACCTGCACGGTGACCTCGACCCCCAGAGTCTGGAGTGGGCCCTCAAGGAGCTGGTGGGACGCCATCACGCCCTGCGCGGCAGGGCCGTACGGCGCGACGGGCAGCACGTCGTCGAAGTGCTGGCGGACGTGCCGGTGGAGGTCCCGGTCGACGACCTGACCGCGCACGCCGACGCCCCGGAGGCCGTCGAGCGGTGGTGCGCCGAGCAGGCCGGTCGGCCGCTGGCGATGGACCGCGCGCCGTTGTTCCGCTTCCGGCTGGCGCGGCTCGGTCCCGACCGCTGGGTCCTGGTGACCGTGTTCCACCACGCCGTCTGCGACGGCTGGTCCATGGGAATCATCTGGCGCGAACTGCAGGAGCTCTACCACGCAGGGGACCACGGCGCCGTGGACGTGCCGGCCGTTCCCGCCGTGCAGTTCACGGACTGCGCGCGTGCGGAACACGAGCTGGGCGGCGCACGCCGGGCGGAGCTGGAGCGGTTCTGGCACGCCGAACTCGACGGCGTACCGTTGCGTCCGGCGCTGCCGTACGACCGGCCCCGCCCCGACACCCTGTCGGGCCGCGGCGAGCTGCACACCTGGGTCATCGACGGGCCGGTTCCCGGGCTGCTCGCGGAGACCGCCACTCGCCTGGGCACCACGCCGTACGTCGTGCTGGCTGCCACCTTCGCCACTTGGCTGGGCGGACTGTGCGGCAGCCCGAAGGACGTGGTGCTGGCCGCGTCGAGCGCCAACCGCGCGCGACGGGAGCGGGCGGACGTGGTCGGGTTGCTGGGCGACGCGGTCCTCCTGCGGGCCCGGCTCGGTGAGGCCACGACCTTCGCCGACCTCGTGGCCCAGCTCGGGCCGGCCCTCTTCACCGCCCTCGACCACCAGGACCTGCCGCTGACCGAGGTCGTCGAGCTGGTCGCGCCCGGTACCGGGGACTCCCTGTTCCCGACCGTGCTGTTCACCGTGGTCACCACGCCGCCACCCGCTCTGGAGCTGCGGTCGGTGTCGGCATCGGTACGGAGCCTCCCCTCCTCGGGTGTGGCACGCAACGAGCTGTACGCCGTTCTGGTTCCCGGGCAGGACGCCCTCACGGTCACCTTCGAGTACTCCACGGACCTGTTCGCCCGTACGACCGTCGAGGGGTGGGGCAAGAGATTCACCGAGCTCCTGCACGAAGTCACGGAGGAGCCCGGCCGCTCGCTGCGGACCCTCTTTCCCTGACGGGGCGTCAGCTACCGCTGCTCCGACCAGGATTGCCGAACGGAGGAGGTTCTGTGCCGCCGGCCACCGAAGCCGCAGGGCCGGCCGTCACCCTGCCCGGGGAAGCTTCACCGGATCGAGGGGGCCGTGGGCCGTGCGGGTGGGCCGCTCGTCCGGAGGGTGAGTCGGCCCGCCCGACGGGTACCCGCGTCAGGATGCCCGTGTCGAGGAAACGGACAGGCATGACGAACGAGCGAGGAGAAAGGCGGGCCACCCGTGCGCGCACTGACCGTACGCCCCGGCCGGAAGAACTCCCTGGAAGCACGAGAACTGCCCGATCCGTCCCCGGCGAACGGGGAGCTCCTGGTGCGCGGTCTGGCGGTGGGTGTGTGCGGAACGGACCGCGAGATCGCGAACGGCGAGTACGGCTGGGCGCCGCCGGGCCGCGACTGGCTCGTCCTGGGGCACGAGTCCCTGGGCCGGGTGGAGCGGGCCGCTCCGGGCAGCGGGTTCTCGGCCGGTGACCTGGTGGCCGGGGTGGTACGCCGACCGGATCCCGTCCCCTGCGGCGCGTGCGCCCACGGTGAGTTCGACATGTGCCGCAACGGCCGCTACACCGAGCGCGGCATCAAGGAGATCGACGGCTACGGCGCCCAGCTCTGGTGCGTGGAGCCCGGCTACGCGGTGAAGCTGCAGCCGTCCCTGGAGCGCGTCGGCGTGCTGATGGAGCCCACCTCGGTCGTGGCGAAGGCATGGGAACAGGTGGAGCGGGTCGGGGGACGCTCCTGGTTCGAGCCGCGGCGGGTTCTGGTCACCGGCGCCGGGCCGATCGGTCTGCTGGCCGCTCTGCTCGGTACGCAGCGCGGCCTGGACGTCCATGTCCTGGACCGCGTGACCGACGGGCCGAAGCCCCGGCTCGTACGGGATCTCGGTGCCACCTACCACAGCGGGGACGTCGCACAGGTGATCGACAAGGTGTGCCCGGACGTCATCGTCGAAGCCACCGGAGCAGGCAGCCTGGTCTTCGCCGCGCTGAGCGGGACCGCCTCGTACGGGGTGGTGTGCCTGACCGGAGTGTCACCCGCGGGCCGCCGCCTCAGCGTGGACGCCGGCCTGATCAACCGGGACATCGTGCTGCAGAACGACGCCGTCGTGGGATCCGTGAACGCCAACCTCCAGCACTACCGGCAGGCGGCCGACGCACTGGGGAAGGCCGACCCGGCCTGGCTGGAGCGTCTGATCACCAGGCGGGTGCCGCTGGAACGCGCCGTCGAGGCGTTCCAGCCGCAGCCGGACGACGTCAAAGTGGTCATCGATCTGTGAAAGCCGCACCCTGTGCATCGCGGTGCACGGCCGGTGCACGTGCCTTGACGTATCCGACCGCGCGAGTCCGAGCCGGGCGGACCCGCATCAGGCGTCGGAGTCGCCGCCGCGGGTGCTGCCCGGCCCCCGGGAACCGTCATTGTGCTGGCGACGAGGGGGCCTCGGGACCCGCGGCGGTCGACCGGCGGCGGGACAGCCAGAGGTCGGTCAGCGCGAGGGAGACGGCCGAGGCGACCACGAGGGCGTTGAGGCACAGGGCGAGACGCGGGCCGATGCCGACCAGCGTGCCCGCCAGTGCCGTGCCTGCCGAACCGGCAGCCATCTTCAGCCCCGCCATCGTCACGAACACCTGCGCTCGGGCGTTGGGTGGAGAGTGCACCGACCGCACGGCCAGGGACGCGGTGAACAGGACCGCGCTCGTCGCTCCCGCCAGGGCGAAGGTCGCCAGGGCGAAGCCGTAACCGGGTGCCAGCGCGCAGAGGCCGACGGCCACGGCGTTCGCCGCGATCAGCCGCAGCACCCAGCGCTCCGGTTCCCCGGTGAGCGGGAACACGCCGGTCAGCAGCGCTCCGCAGAGGTTGCCGACGCCGTAGGCGGCGCCGATGGCGGCGCCCGCGCCCGCCGAGCCCTGGAGCTGGTGGCCGAAGACCACCGCGATCACCATCACACCGCCGGTACTGACCGAGGTGATCATCGTGGCGACCATGACGCGCCGCAGCGGGCCCTTCCGGACGATCACCTTGAGGGCATCCCGTACAGGCATCGAGCGCTGCCTCGTGGCGGCGTCCCGGTGCTCCTTGGGGAGCGCGAACATCAGCAGGCCGGCCAGCACACCGGCTGCGCCCAGCGCGACGACCGCGTGCAGGGCCCCGGCGACGGCGGTGATCGCGGCGACCGCGAGCGGACCGAGGATGTTGCTGCTTCCGTAGGTCGCCGAGTCCCACCCCTCGGCCCGGCGCTGGGCGCGGGTGTCCCCGCCGACGATCAGCGCGAGCCGGCTGCTGAGCCCTCCCGTCATCAGTGGATTGCAGAGACCGCCGACGACGACGAGCAGACCCACCAGGACGACGGGCAGACGGTCGAGTGTCAGACCGGTGGCGGCGAGCACCACGCCGAAGACGACGAAGGCTGCCGCCAGCCGCCATCTGGGGTCGCGGGCGTCCTCCAGCCAGCGCGCCATCCACGGTCCGACGATGTTGGGCAGCGTGAGCAGGGCCGCCAGGACGCCGCCGAGCGCGGCCCCGCCGTGACCGGGCCGGAGCGTCAGCGCGACGAGCGCGACAGGCGCGCCGCCGCTCGCCGAGCGCACGAGCGTCGCCGAGGTGAGGTACACGGCGAGCGACAGACCTCGTCGCGGCGGTAAGTCCCCCTGGTTTTCCTGTGGTTCCGGTGCCGGCGGGCCGTCGGCCCGGTCGGGCGCGGGTGCGGTGTCGGTCGGCTCCTGCTCTGTGGCCGCGTGGGTCGGGCCCGGTGCCTGTGGGGTGCCGGACGTCGCGTCGCCGTCGGCGCGCTTGCGGCGGTCGGGCACGTCTTCTCCGTTCGGTGTGGTCCGGTCGCGTCGCGTCCGGACGCGCTGTCGCTGTTCGCGGTGGTCCGCCGGTGGCCGTCGCGCCTCACACGACCGGAGCCGGGGTGCGAGTCCGCTCGGCCAGCAGCGGGAAGCCGAAGAGGCCCTCGATGTCGGCCTTGACCGCCGAGCACGCGGCCTCGGCCTCGGCCGGCGTGGGGGCGAGGGCGCGCAGCATCCCGAACGAGTCGAAGTTGGTGCGCATGGGCGGTACCACGTCACCGGCCCCCACCCGTGCGTAGCCGGAGTGGAGTCGGGCGAGGAAGGGGGCGAACCAGTCGTCGGGAAGGTGAGCGGGCACGGTGAACTTCTCCGGGGCGGCGAGGAACGAGTGCGAGGCCGAGCCCCGCAGCGGCAGCGGTCCTTCGTCCAGCGGCCCGCCGAGGAACAGGTCGACCAGGAGGGCGAACACGTCCACCCCGGCGACGCTGCTGATGGTGTCGGGCAGGGAGCCGCCCGTCAGCCGCGGGTTGACCTCGATGAGCCGGAAGCCGGACGGGGTGTGCATCACCTCCACGTGGAAGACGCCCAGGTCGAGTCCGAGTGCGCGGCAGACCTCGACGGCGTAGCGGCCGAGGGCGGCCTCGTCGGCGGCCGGCAGTCCGGAGGGGACGGTGCAGCCCAGTTCCAGTACCGGGTTCTCCCGGCTCACCTTGCGGCTCGCGCACACGAGGGGGACCAGGCGTCCCTCGGAGGCGGCGACCTCCACGGAGTACAGGTCCCCGGTCACCAGTTCCTCGACCAGGTACCGCTCGTCGAGCTGCCGGGCCATGCCCTCGGTGAGCTCCTCGCGTTCCGCCGCCGCGGCGGCGAAGTGGGCACGTACGGCGGAGGGCTCGCGGGCGATGGAGGTCACGGCCTTCCCGATGCCGAGGACGGGCTTCACGATCACCGGGTAGCCGATCGCCTCGGCGGCCTCCAGCGCTTCGGCGGCGTCGGTGACCACGCGGAAGCCGACGCTCGGCACTCCGCGCTCGCGCAGGATGCGGCGGCACTCGCCCTTGTCCCGGGCCGCGAGGGTGCCGGCCGGGGAGGTGCCGCGCGCACCGATGCGGGCGGCGAGGTCTGCGGCGGCCTGCGCCCCGTAGCTCAGCGTGGAGAGCACGGCGTCGACGCCTCGGGGATCCGCCCCGGAGGCGAGCAGTGCTCCGTACACCGCGTCGTCGTCCAGGGGATCGGTGAACGGGGCCGCGTGGTCGGCGAGTTGGATGGCTTCCCTGCGTTGGGCAGGGGCGGCGGTGAAGTCGTAGAGGGGGCAGTGGAGGTAGGTCACGGTGTGACCGCTTCGCTTCGCGTGGGCGAGTGCCTGAACGCCCAGACCCGTGGTCTCCACGAAGAGGAGGTGAGACATGGCGGCCCTTCCTCGCCGCGCGGCGGCGGGAGATCGATCCGAAGGGGTACGAGATGGCGCGGGACAGGTTAGGAGTCTCCCGCTGAGCGGGATTCATGCCCGGCCGACCGGAGAATCGCATGGTCGGCCGGCGACCGGGCAGGGGTGCCCGAAGGGGTCCGGGGCCTGCGAGGTGGACTGCGCGTGAACGCCCGGACAAGCCGGATGCCCACCCCCGCCGGAGGGTGTGAGGTGGATCACATTTGCCCCTGGGTGGTGTGTGATGCCCGCGCAGCTGGTTACTCAAGTGACGTGTCATGCACGCGGAACTGGTGAGCCGGGCCGCCGAAGCCCGAGGCCACCCGGAGGGCGGCGCACCGCTCGAAGGACCGCACGGCGTTTCGGCGCTCCGCACACCATCGGGTCGAGACCGACCGGTCCCGATCGCACTCTCGTCGAGCCGGGGGGATCTGTGAGCCACAGCGCGAAGACCGAAACGAGGGCCGGCTTAGGCAGGTCGCTGCTGTTACCGCTGGGAAGGCGGGCCGGCGACATCCGCACCGTCGTCTTCCCTCCCCTGGGAGGCGGCCTCCTTCCCTGCCTGGGTCTCGTCGCCCACCTCTCCCGCCACGGCCCCGTGTACGGCATCCGGGCGCTCGGCCTGGAGGAGGGCGAGGAACCGGACACCCGGATACCGGACATGGCCGACCGTTACGCCGAGGCGGTGGCCGCCCTCCCCACCCGTCCCGACCTGTTCGTCGGCTGGTCGCTCGGCGGACTGCTCGCCTTCGAGACGGCGCGGCGACTGACCGGCGTGCTCCCGCCCGACCTGGTGCTCATCGACAGCAGCCCGGCACCGGTGGGCAGGAACCCCGCGGCCTACGCCGCCGTACGCCAGCAGGTGCTGACCGAGGCGGCGGCCCACATGGACACGGACGCTCTCGCCCGAATGGAGCGCACCGTCGACGCCCACCTTGAGGCCCGCACCCGCTATCGCGCGGAGGGGCGGCATCCCGGCCGCACCCTGCTGATCACCTGCACCGGCAGTGACGACCCGCAGCAGGCCCGACGTTGGTCGCCACACCTCGCGGACGTCTTCGTCCACTCCCTGGACACCGGCCACTTCGGCGTCCTGCGCGCCCCGCACCTGCAACAACTCTCCTCGCACATCCAGCAGTTCACCGGCACTCTCGGCGGCGGCCGGGCCCGGCACCTCAGCACCGGCGCGGAACGGTACAGAGCCGACGCGGCTCCCCTCCGCTGACCGAAGCCGCTGCGCGGGCGCGCTGACAGCGCCGCCATGCGGCCCCGGGCCCGCGCCCGGCATCCCCGCCCGCGCTCCTCCTTCCCTCCCTCCGGCGAGGCACACGACTGCCTCCGCCCCGGACGGCACCCACGACTGCCCTTCGGCAGCGACTCCCCACGTCCGGTCACGCGCCCAGCCCTCCCGGACGCTCCGCGTATCGCGTATCCCCTTCCCGCTCCGTCAAAGGAATGGCATGCAGCACGCACAGATCACGCCGCACCACCTCACCAGCGTCGTCAAGAAGGTCGTCGCGGCGGCCTCCGAACCCCCCGCCGACCCGCGCGCCCTGACGGACGACGAACCACTCAACGGCGAACGTCTGCGCATCAACTCCCTCACCCTCATCGGCCTTCTGGTCCAGGTCGAGGAGGAGACCGGCGTCGCCCTCTCCGACGAACTGTTCGTCGGCAGGTCCTTCGCCACCGTCGCCGACATCACCGCGATCGTCGAGCAGAGCAGCGAGGCCGCCGCATGACCGACGTCCCCCGCCAGTGGCGCAGCGTCCTGCCCCACCTCGGTCAGCCGCTGCCGGCCGACCGTACCCAGCACTCCGCAGGCGACGGCGGCAGCGTGCAGGCGAACCTGCCGATGGAACTCGTCCGCCAGAACGTGCAGTCACGCGAGTACTGGGACATCCCCGCGGAAGTCGCGGACGCCTACCGGCGGTTCCGTCCCACCCCGCTGTGGCGAGCCCGCACCTTCGAGAAGGCGGTGGGCGCCCGGGTGCCCATCTGGGTGAAGTACGAGGGCGGCAACATCTCCGGCAGTCACAAGCTCAACACCGCGCTCGCCCAGGCCTACTACTACCACCGGGCGGGCGTGCGGGAACTGGTCACCGGCACCGGAGCCGGCCAGTGGGGCACCGCCCTGGCCGCCGCCTGCGCCCGCTTCGGCATGCGGTGCACCGTCTTCATGGTCGGCGGCAGCCTGGAACGCAAGCCGTACCGCGGCGTGCTGATGCGGATGCTCGGCGCGCGCGTCATCTCCAGCCCCAGCACCCTCACCGAAGTCGCCCGCTCCGGCCGGTCGGCGGGCAACAGCCTCTCGCTCGCGATCGGCGAGGCCGTCGAGTACGCCGCACGGACGGACGGCGCGGCGTTCTGCATCGGCAGCGGTGAGACGTACAGCATCCTGCACCAGTCCGTCATCGGCCTGGAGGCCATCGACCAGCTCGCCGAACAGGGGGGCGAGGTCGACGCCGTGGTCGGCTGCGTCGGAGCGGGCTCCAACTTCGGGGGCATCGCCCTGCCCTTCCACGCCCTGGCCGCCGCCGGGGGCACCGAACCGCCGGCCCTGATCGCCGCGGAGTCCAGCGCGACGCCGAAACTGACCCGCGGTGTGTACGCCTACGACCGCACGGACGCCACCGGGTCGTCCCCGCTGGAGGCCATGTACACCATCGGCAGCGAGTACGCCATCCCCGACTCCCACTCGGCGGGTCTGCGCTACCACGGGGCCGCCAAACTCATCTCCGCGATGCGGCACGCGGGACAGGTCTCCGCCACCGCCGTCGACCAGGTCGCCGCCCTCGCCGCGGGCCGCGCGTTCACCACGGCGGAGATGACCCTGCCCGCACCGGAGTCCGGACACGCCCTGGCCGCTGCCGCCCGCGCGGCGGGCGACGGCGACACGGACGGCGGCGCCGGCCGCGCCCGCACCGGAGTCCTGGTCTGCGTGAGCGGCCACGGCTACCTGGACCTCGGCGCCTACCAGCAGTTCCTCGAAGGTGAACTGACCGACCGCGCGCCGGACCCGGCGGCGCTCACCGACGCCGTCGCGGGCCTCGCCCCCCTCGGCACACCGGTGCACACCGACACGGCGTCCGACCGGACCACCCTTCCGCGCGCCGGGACGGCCGGACGACAGCCGACAGGCAGTCCCGTAGGGCTCAAGGAGGTGCGATGACCGCCCCCGCCCTCCCGCAGGCCGCCCCGCCGGAGGACCTGCACGCCGAGCTGATGGACTGTCTCCAGGTCAACCTGGCCTGGCTGGCCCGCGCGGAGTACGGCGTGTCGCCGCTCGTCCTCGGCGCGCGTCTGGAATTCGCGCCGCGCGACCGCGGTCCAGGCCGCCTGCCGACCGTCGAGCCGGACACCGGCACGCACGTCGAGGGCACCGCCGCGGCACTCGGGCTGTCCCTCACGGACCGTCATACCCTGCCGCCCGGCACCGGGATCCCGCCGGCCGGCCCCGGCACCGTGTACGTGATCGCCGACGCCTACCACCTGCCCTGGGTGCCCTACTACGGCCACGCCCACATGGACCACAGCTTCCTGCTCGCCAGGGACGTCACCGGACGGACCGTGGTGCGCGACGGCTACCACAACGACACCCCGTACGGCCCGGCCCGGCCGGGCGCCTGGACCCTCACCGAGGAGGAGCTCGCCGAGGCCCTGCCCGACGGCGCGCGCGTCCACCGCACGGCCCGCGCCGGGGTCCCGCAGCTCACCACCGAGTTCGCGCCCGCCACCGCGGCGGCTGTCGAGTCGTACGTGCGCGCCTATCGCGAGCACCCCGACCGCGAAGAGGCCCTTGCCCGGCTCACCCTGGAGACCTGGCTGCTGGTCCGGGCCCGGCGGCTGCACGCCGCTCACCTGGCCGCTGCCGGCTCCCCGGCGGCGGTTGTCGAGGAGCACCTGACGGACTGGGGCAAGCTGGCGGAACAGACCTTCCTCGCCCACCGCCGCGTCCAGCGCGGCCGACCGGAACCCACCGGCCCGCTGGAACGGCTCGCTGAACTCCTGTACGCCGACTCCCGGGTGTTCACCGCGTCGTCACCGGTCCGCGAGACCACCCGGGCCACCGCCGGGGCCGGGGCAGCGGCAACCGGCTCCCCGGACGACGCGGATGCGCTGCGCACGGCCGTCGCCGAAGAGGCCGCCGCCGTGCTCCGGGTCCCGGCCGCCGAGCTGCTGGCGGGCCGAGCGCTGACCGGGACGCCGCACTTCAGCTCGTTCCGCATGGTCGACATCGTCGAGCGGATCGAGGAACGGCTGCACATCGAGTTCGACGCCGCCGATCTCGTCCCGGAGAACCTCCACGATCTCAGCGGCCTGTGCCGCATCACCGCCCGCGCCCACCGGGAGACGTCGTGATCCTGCTGCACGATCTCATCGACACCGCGGCGAACCGCACACCCGACACGCCCGCCGTGACCACCTCGCAGGACTCCCTCACCCATGGCGAACTCGCCGTCGCCAGCCGTTCGGCCGCCGACTGGATGCGCACCCTCGGCGTCCACCGCGGGGAGCGCGTCGTGGTGGTGGCTCCCTCGGTCGTCGAGGTCGCCGTCGTCGTCTACGCCGCCTCCCGGATCGGCGCCCCCTTCGCGCTGCTGCACGAGCAGACCCGCGGGCGGGCCCTGGCCCACGTCCTGGACGACGCCGAACCCGTCCTCCTGCTCACCGACGACGAGGATGCCCGGCGCCTGGCCGTCGAGCGCGGCATCACCACCGCCCGCCTCTCCGACGTCCCACGGAGCCCGGCCCCGGAACCGGCCCCCGGCCTGCCCGGACCGGGCGCCGACGCGACCGACGTGGACGCTCCGCTCCCGGTCGACCCGGTCTGCCTGATCTACACCTCCGGCACCACCGCGGCCCCGAAAGCCGTGGTGAGCACCCACCAACAGGCGCTGTTCGCCCTCCACGCCATCCAGGGAGAACTGAAGTACCGCCCCGACGACGTGGTCTACAGCCCGCTTCCCCTCTCCTTCGACTACGGCCTCTACCAGTTGTTCCTCGGCGCACTGAGCGGGGCGGCGGTACACCTCGGACTGCCCGCCGAAGTCGGAGCCACCCTGCTGCGCAACATCGAGGCCGTGGACGCCACCGTCCTGGCCTCCGTGCCCGCCGTCGCCGAAACGCTGGCCAAACTGGTGCGCCGTTCGCCCGACCACGGCCTGCGGCTACGGCTGCTCACCAACACCGGAGCCGCCATGCCCCCGCAGCCCCTCGCCGTGCTGCGGGCCGCCGTCCCGGAGCTGCGTGTGCAGCTCATGTTCGGGCTCACCGAGTGCAAACGCGCCGCCATCAACCCGCCGGACGCCGACCTGGAGCACCCCGGGAGCTGCGGCCGGGCCCTGCCCGGAACCGAGATCTACGCGGCCGGCCCGGACGGCGAGCGACGGCCCCCGGGCGAGGTCGGCGAACTGGTGGTGCGCGGCCCGCACGTCATGGCCGGTTACTGGCGCCGCCCGGAGCTGACCGCCCAGCGGTTCCCGCGCCGCGACGGGCTCTTCCCCGAGCTGCGGACCGGCGACCACGGCTGGCTCGACGAACACGGTTTCGTCCACTTCGCCGGCCGCCGCGACGACCTCTACAAGGAGCGCGGTTTCCGGGTCAGCGCCACCGAGGTGGAAGCCGCCGCCCGGCGTGTGGGGGGCGTCGAACAGGCCGCCGTGCTGCCACCGGCCGACGGCTCGCCCGCGATCCTGGTGATGGTCTCCGAGCGCGGACCCGCGGACGTCCTGGACGCCATGCGCGAGGAGATCGAGGAGTTCAAGGTGCCCCGCCGCTGCGTGCCGCTGCCCGCCCTGCCCCTGACCCGCAACGGCAAGGTCGACCGCAAGGCCCTCGCCCGGGAGGTGGCCGACCGTGTCTGACACGACCACCGCCCGGCCCGACGCCGAAACCGTTCCCGACACCCTGCCCGCTGCGCTCTCCGCCGCACTGGACGCGGGCGCCGAGACGCCCGCCTACGTGTACGACCTCGCACGCGTCCGGGACAACGCCGCCCGGCTGCGCGGGGCCCTCCCCGAACCGGCCGACCTCTACTACTCCCTCAAGGCCAACTCCCACCCCGGCGTTCTGCGCACCCTCAGGGAGGCCGGGACCCTGCCCGAGGTGTGCTCGCCCGGAGAACTCGACGCCGCTCTCGACGCCGGGTGGGACGCCCGGCAGGTCCTCTACACAGGGCCCGGCAAACGCGACCAGGACATCGAACGGGCCCTGGAGAAGGGCGTCCGCGAGTTCTGCGCCGACTCCCCGACCGGCCTCGACCAGCTCGACCGGCTCGCCGGCCGGGCGGGAGTGCGGGCACGGACCCTGCTGCGGGTCAACGACGACCGGCCCGCAGCCGGGCAGGGCCTCGCCATGACCGGCGTCGCCTCCCAGTTCGGCGCCGACGCGCGGTGGATCACCGACGAGCCGGAGCGCTTCGGGGACCGCACCCACGTCGAGGTCACCGGCCTGCACCTCTACATGGGCACCAACCTCACCCACGTACCCGACCTGCTCGCGCAGTTCCGGCAGTCGCTCACCACGGCGGCCCGGATCCGCGCCGCCCTGAGCCCGCACACCGCGAGGCTGGACACCACCCTCGACCTGGGCGGCGGCTTCGGCGCCCCCTTCGCCAAGGAGGGCGGGGCGGCCGACCTGACCGGCCTGCGCGAAGGGCTCACCGAACTGCTCGACACCTCCGCACCCGGCTGGCGCGACGGAGCACCCCGCCCGGCATACGAGTCCGGCCGCTACCTGGTGGGCACCGCCGGGACCCTCCTCACCCGGGTGCTCGACGTGAAGCGGTCGCACGGCCGGGACGTCGCCGTCCTGGAGTCCGGCATCAACCACCTCGGCGGCATGGCCGGCCTGCGCCGCCTGCCCCCGCTCAACCCGACCCTGCTCACCGGAGCGGCAGGACGCGGCGCACCACGGCCCACCCTGGTCACCGGCCCCCTGTGCACCCCGCTCGACACCTGGGCCCGGCAGGCCCCGCTGCCCCCGCTGCGCCCCGGCGACCTGCTCGCCGTCCCCAACGTCGGCGCCTACGGGCTGTCCGCCAGCCTGCTCGCCTTCCTGGGCCACCCGGCCCCCCTCGAAGTCGCCGTCGACGGCGACGCCGCACCGCACCTCACCCGTCTCACGCTCACCCGGAAGGACTGAACCCCATGAACGCCGTGTTCGAGAAAGTGCTCCGCGACCACCTGCCCCGCCTCCAGGAACAAGCCCTCACCGACGACACCCGGCTGCACGACCTCGGGCTCGACTCGATGAAGTCGGTCGACCTGCTGTTCGCCATCGAGGACGAGATGGACGTCTCGCTGCCCGACGACGACCTCAACGAGGAGACCTTCGCGACCGCCGGCTCGCTGTGGCGGGCCGTGGACGCCGCGCGCACCTCGGAGGCGGTCGCGTGAGCGCCACCACCACCGCGCCCGACCCGGTCGCCGACGCGGCCGACCGGGGCCCGTCCTCGCTCCTCCTCGCGCCGCTGGTCGAGGAGGTCGCCGAGGTCACCGCGGTACACGCGCGCCGCACCGACACCGAAGCCGCGTTCCCCGTCGAGGCGCTGCGATCGCTGCGCGACACCCGGCTGCTCGGCCTGCTCGTGCCCACCGCCGAGGGCGGACTCGGCGGCGACCTGGGCGACGTGCTCACCGCCACCCGACGACTGGGCCGCGAGGACATGTCGCTCGCCATGATCTTCGCGATGCACTGCCAGCAGGTGGCCGCCCTGGTGCAGCACGCCGACGGCACGCTGCGCGAGGAACTCCTGCCCCGGATCGGAGCGGGCGGGGTGTACCTGGCCTCGGTCACCACCGAGGCCGGCAAGGGCGGCGCACTCCTCACCGCCACCGCGCCCCTCGAACAGCGCGAGGGCCACCTCCTCCTGGACCGCTTCGCGCCGATCGTCACCGGCGGCGCCCACGCGGACGGCTTCCTCGTCACCATGCGCAGCCCGGACTCCGAGAACGAGCAGGACGTCTCGCTGGTGTACGCCGACCGGAGCCAGCTGGAGGTGGCCTCCGCCGGCGGCTGGGACCCGCACGGCATGCGGGCCAGTCACAGCGGTGCGCTCCACCTGCGCGGCACCGTCCCCGACCACCAGGTCGTGGGGGAGCACGGCCGTTTCCGCGACGTCGTCACGCACACCTTCGGACCCCTCGCCCACCTCGGCTGGAGCGCCGCCTGGCTGGGCACCGCCGAGGGTGCGCTGGCGCGCACCGTCGGCATGCTCCGCTCCCCCCGGACCCGCGGCGGCGCCTGCCTCGACTCCGAACTGCTGCTCACCCGGCTCGCCCGGGTACGGCACCGCCTGGAGGCCGTTGCCGCGCTGCTGGCCCACACCCTGGACACAGTCGTGCACGAGGACGTCTCCCGGCCCCGCGTCCAACTCCTGGTCAACGGACTGAAGGTGACCGCATCCGAGCAGTGCCACTCGGCGGTGCAGGAACTGGTGGACGCGGTCGGGCTGCGCCACGGCTACCTGCGGGACTCGCCCGTCGCGCTGGAACGCGCCCTGCGCGACCTGCGGTCGGCGAGTCTCAACTTCAGCAACGACCGGCTGCTGCTGGCCGACGGCAAGCTCACCCTCCTCGACGCGGAGGTACGCCTTGTCTGAGGTCGTGGAGCCCCTCCGGGGCAGCCGCCCCGGGCCGACGGCGCGGTCCGCGCCGGCCGGCACCGGGTCCGGGCGGGAGCTGTGGGCGCGCCTGGGTGCGGCGGGTGCACTGCGCGGGCTCTACCAGGAGGGACAGCCCGAACGCGGGATCGTGCCCGACCGGCTCCGCGACCTGATCGTCCGCTCCGAGGCGCAGGAGGGCACTGGCCCGCTGCTCTCGGTCTGCGTCCAGGCCGCCACCGTGCTGCCGCTGCTGGCGGAGGCGGGTCGGCGCGGTCCGGCCGTGGGAGACGTCGGACGGCGCATGCTCGACGGCCGCTCGGTCGTGGCCCTGGCCGCCACCGACAGCGGCCCCGGCTCCGATCTCACCGCCCTGACGACACACGCCGAGGAGACGGGCACCGGGACGGTGCTGCGCGGCACCAAACGCTGGATCACCAACGCGGTCCACGCCGACCTGCTGCTCGTCCTGGCCCGCCGCCGCCCCGGCCCCCACTTCACCCACTTCAGCTGGTACCTCGTGCCCGCCGACGACCCGCGCGTACAGGTCGAGGCGGCACCGAGCCCGTACTTCACGGGATCCGGCACCGGACACGTCCACCTCGACGGCGTCCCGGTGCTCGCGGACGGACCGGTCGGCGGTGCGGGGCGCGGACTGCCCCTGTTCGCCCGGCACATCGCGGTGGAGCGTCTCGCCGGCGGTCTGTGGGCGGCGGCGGCCTGCCGCCGGGCGCTGGCCGACACCCGTGACCGGCTGGCGGAACACGGCCTCTGGGAGCAGCCCGCGATCCGCCAACGGCTTGCCGCCGCCCTGGTCCGCACCCGCCAACTGGAGGCCCTGGTCGAGACGTTGGGCTCCGCCGTCGCCGCCGAACACGACCACACCGCTGCGGCGCTGGTGAAGGCGGCAGCCGGAGAGACGGCCGATCACGTCCTCGACGTCTGCGCGCACCTGAGCGGTGCCGACGGCTTCGCCGCCGCAGGCATGCAGCACCGGCGCGCCGAGGCCGCGTTGTTCGGCATCGCCGGCGGCAGCACCGAGACCGTCCTCGCCTCTGTCGCCGACCAGGCCGAGGCCCTGCTGCCCCGGCCCTGCGGGGTGGCGTCGTGACGGGCGTCCCCGCCCCGGCGCGCCCTGCCCCCGCGTCCCGACAGGCCGGCCCCGTCACCGTCGAGGCGGCGCCCGGCGTGTGGGTGGCCTGGGCACGCGCGGCCGCCCCGAGCACGCACCCCGACGACCTGGCGGACGTGAGGGGCCGGCCGCAGTGGCAACACCGCCAGTCCCTCGCCGCCCGGGGGCTGCTGCGCTCCCTGCTCGCCACAGTGTGCCCCGCGGCCCAGGACGTCCCGCTGACCGCCGGCGCCCGCGGCCGGCCCGTGCTGGAGGGGCTGCCCGGCCTGGGGGTCAGCCTCTCGCACGACGGAGCGGACGACGCCGCGGGCGGTGACCTGGTGGCCGCCGCGGTGGCCCCCGGCCGACGTGTGGGCGTGGACGTCCAGTTGCCCCCCGGCCCGGATCTGCCGCCCGGTCTGGTCCGCCGGTGTCTGCGCGAACGCGCCGCGGAACTGTCCCCGCTGCCCGCCGACCGCCGCGCCCTGGAATTCGCCTGGGTGTGGACCGTGCAGGAGGCCTGTGTGAAGGCCGACGGCACCGGTATCGCCGGCCGCCCGTGGTCCCTCGACATCCCGGTGCGGCCCAGCACCGGCACCCTCGGCGATCTCACCTGGATCGCCCTGCGTCACCTCAGCATCCACCCCGTGAGTTGCGCCTTTGGAGATGGCCGTGCCCGCTGAAGCACTGAGCTGCTACACCACCAACCTCAAGGAACACCTCCGTCTCGTCGACCCCGCTGCCGAACGGAAGCTGGCGGCGGGCTTCACCCTCTCCCTCCGCCGCGACGGCCTCGACGGCACCCTGGCCTTCAGTCACCACGACCGGGTGGCACCGGACTTCGGCTACCGCGGCGCACGCCGCTGGGACGACACCCTCTCCGCCCTCCGGAGCGAGTTCGCCCGCCGGGGCGACGTCCTCGCCGTGGCCAACTGCCGCAACCTGCCGTGGAGCCCGTCCCACCGCGTGCGCGACGTGCCGCACTGGCTTCGCCTCGCCGCCCGCGACGGCGACCGCTGGCTGGTGGTGGACGACTTCGACGCCCTGCTGCCCGAGGGCCGTCAGTTCCCGCACCGCGGCTGGGCCGACGAAGCCGAACTGCGCGCACTGCTCGCCCCGTTGCCGGGCCTGGACACCGTGCTGCACCAGCGCGACGTGTACGCCCTCGGCGGCGGCCCCGCCTGGGTGCCCGATCCGGGGAACCACCGCTGGCTGGAACACGGGGCCGGCCGCTTCGACCCGTGCCCCGGCGACTGGGTCCGGGGCACCGCCGCCTCGCTCGCACTCCTCCGCGACCTGCTGCCGTCCGACCCGGAGGCACTGGTCCGCTACGCCGAGGACCTCTGGGCCGCGGCACGCCACCACCAGTACCTGAACGGCGCCGCACCGGCGACCGCCGCCGCGTGGGGCGAGCTGTCCCGCTCCCTGCGCTACGCGGCCCAGTCGGCGGCACGCGGCAGGCCCCGCGCCTCCCTGGTGCGCACCGCCTTCGACCGGATCCTCACCGCGATCGGCCCCGGCGACGCGGCCACCCCCCGTCCCGCCGCGGTGAGCGCGGGAGCGGCCTGGTGACCGCCCGCACCGGGGACCACCCCGGCACCCTGCACGCGTGGTTCGCCGCGTCCGCCGGACGCCACCCCGGCCGCGTCGCCCTGGAGGCCGACGGGCAGGCCCTGACCTACCGCGAACTCGACGAGTACAGCGCCCGTGTCGCGGCCGGTATCCTCCGGGCCTGCCCCGGCCCGCCGCGCCGCGTCGGTCTGCTGGCCGGCCGGCGGCCCGCTGCGTACGCCGGTTACCTGGCCGTCCAACGGCTCGGCGCCACAGTCGTCCCACTCAACACCGCATGGCCCGAAGCCCGCAACGCCTCCGTCGCCCGCCTGGCCGGGCTCGACCTGGTGCTGACCGACGGGCCCGAGGGCTCGCACGGGCTGCCTGTGCCGTTGCTCGACCTGGCCGACGCGGTCGGCGGCTCCGCCGACGGCACGGCGTCCCCGGGGGAGATGGGAGGGCCGGGAGGGCCGGGGGAGCCGGGGGAGCCCGCCTACATCCTGTTCACCTCCGGCAGTACCGGCGCCCCCAAGGGCGTGCCGATACTCCAGGGCAACGTCGCCCCGTACCTCGCCCATGTCATCGACCGCTACGAGGTCGGGCCCGGGTCCCGCCTCTCCCAGACCTTCGATCTCACTTTCGACGTCTCGGTGTTCGACATGTTCGCCGCGTGGGGCGGCGGTGCGACCCTGGTCGTCCCCAGCCGGGACGAGATCCTGGCACCCGTACGGTTCGTCAACGAGCGTGACCTGACCCACTGGTGCTCCGTCCCCTCGGTGATTTCCTTCGCCCGCCGGCTGCGGGCGCTGCGCCACAGCGCCATGCCGGGGCTGCGGCACAGTCTCTTCGCGGGGGAGCCGCTCACCCTCCAGCAGGCCCAGGCGTGGCAGGCGGCGGCGCCGTCGTCGCGGCTGGAGAACTTCTACGGCCCCACCGAACTGACCATTACCTGCTCGGAGTTCGCCCTCGACACCGACATGGGGAACTGGTCCGCGACCGCCAACGGAACGGTGCCGATCGGCCACGTCTACCCGCACCTGGAGCACCGCGTCCTCGACGCCGCGGGGCGGCCGACGGAGGAGGGGGAACTGTGCGTGCGGGGCCCCCAGCGTTTCCCCGGCTACCTGGACCCCGCCGACGACGTCGGACGCTTCTGGGACCTGGACGGCGACTGTCCCGCCGTCCCCGCTTGCGCGCCGCGCGGTCCCGCCGTCCGGCCCTCGGACGGGATCCCGGCCCGCATGTGGTACCGCACCGGCGACCGGGTCCGCCCGGTCGGCCGGGACGGACTCCTCCACCTGGGACGCCTCGACCACCAGGTGAAGGTCGACGGCTACCGCGTCGAACTCGGCGAGATCGAATCCGCACTGCGCGACCAGCCCGACGTGCACGACGCCGTGGTCCTCGCGTTGCCCACCACGCACGGCGGCACCGAACTGCACGCGGTGTGCACCGGCGACGACCCCGACCCCGACCCCCTGCTCGACGCGCTCCGTGAACGGCTGCCCGCCTACATGGTCCCCTCCTTCCTGCACGTTCGCCCCGAACTGCCCCTGAACGGCAACGGCAAGACGGACCGAGCGGCCCTCGCCGCCCTGCTGCAGGACGAGCCCGCAGAGACACCGGCCAAGGAGTTCCGATGACGGGTCGCCCGACGGTGGCCCTCGCCGGAGCCCGCCCCGCCGAGGGCCACGCCACCCGTCCCACCGGGGACCCACCGTCCGTGGCGTCGTCCCCCGCGAGCCCCTGCCGCAGCGCGGACCGGGCGTCCTCGCCGTCCGCCGCGCCGCTCCCGACCGCGACAACCCGCCGCTCCTGCCGGAGGTGCCGCCGCGCGACACCGCGGCGGTCGCCCTCTGCACGGACTTCGGCCCGCCCCCGGTCGCCCCACGCTCCGAAGCGCCGGGACCGCCGTCAGGATCCGGGTGCGCCGTACGACGCAGCCGGGACGAGCTCGTCAGGCGCCGGGCACTGCGGGACACCTGCCCCCGACCCCGTCCCCGACCCCGTCCCCGGCGACGTCGGCGGGGACGGACTGGGCACGGACGGCTTCCCTCGCGTCGCCGAGTCCGTCCGGGGCGCCGACCGCCGGGGCCCGCGCTACCTTGCCGAACCCGCCGAACCCGCCGAACCCGCCGAACCCGCCGAACCCGCCGACCACCCGTCCCCGCACCCCGCATACCGCCCGCCGGTCCGGCAGCACAGCCACGGGCGTCCGGGACACGTCGTCGCCGCTGCCGGCAGCCGCGACGAACCTCACGCGCGGGTGCCGGCCGTGGAGCAAGCGCCGAGGCCCGTCACCGGACCTCCGATCCCGTGTCCGTCGCGCCCCTCTGCCCCCCCACCTCCCGAGGAGTCACCTCATGGGCCTTCCCGCACCCACTGTCACGTCCCTGCCGTCGGCCTCCGGCAGCCGCCCCCAGCACGGGCGGCGTGCCGACCGCGACACCTTCTGCGCCGCCATGTCCCATCTCCCCAGCGGCGTCAGCATCATCACGACGCAGAGTCCGGACGGTCCGCTGGGCTGCACCGTCAACTCCGTCATCTCGTTGTCCGTCCAGCCGCCCTCGCTGCTGGTGTCGCTCGCGAACACCAGCCGTACCCTGCTCCACGCCCTGCGCACCGGCGGCTTCGCCGTCAACGTCGTCTCCTGGCAGCAGCGGGAGCTCTACCGCCGGTTCGCCCAGGGAGACGCCCTGCGGCGCTTCGACGGCGTCGCCCACACCCTTCGTGACGGCCAGCCCGTCCTGACCCACACCTCCGCCGTGTTCACCTGCGCCGTCGAACGGTCCATCGAGGTGGGCGACCACACCCTCCTGGTGGGCGGCCCCATCGAGGCGTTCCGGGACGAGGAGGCCGACCCCGTGGTCCTCCACCGCCACCGCGCCCACCAGCTCGACCCGCAGGTCTGACGCGTCCGCAGCCGGTGACCCCGTCGACGACAGCGAAGGGCCGACCCCCGCCCCGGCGGAGCAGGCGGTGCAGCTGTACCGGCACGGGGGAGGTCCGCCGCGCCTCGCGCGCGAGAGCGACCGAGGATTGCCCCGTACGATCCGCAGCCCGCTCGCGGCGGCGAAGGCCGGCGCGCCCCCGGTGTTCTTCGAGGCTCCCCGGTACGCACGGTGCGGCATCCCGACCGTGCGACCGCCTCGTACGTGCGCCCGTTGCCACCGCCTCCTGCACGCTTCGTGCGTGCGCCCGTGGCCACCGCCTCCCGCGACTTCGTGGCGATCCGGTTCCAGCTGCCGCAGGTGTCGTCGAGGACGGCGGTGGTGCGCCGTTCGGGTCGCGGGGGTGACGTCTGCGTTGAGGCCCGTTCGCTATTCCCAGGTGACCTTCTGCGGCGAGTTCGTGTAGTTCCCGTCGATCAGGGCGACCCGGGACGCCTCGCCCGTGCCCTCCTCGGCGAGGTAGACGGCGCACCCCTCGACCGTGTCGCCCTTCCCGGCCTTCCTGTACGTCTCGGAGTCGGCGGGCAGGCATCTGTCGAAGCGGCGGGTCTTCGGTTTCATCGGATCCTGGAAGTCGAAGCTGGGCAGGACGCTCAGGCCGGTGAGGGAGGTCTCCCCGGCCAGGAGGCTCAGGCGCCAGGCCTCGTAGTCGCCGTCGGCCTCGGTCTTGGTGTAGGCGAAGCGGACGTAGTAGGGCGTCTTGCCGACGTACTGCTCCGTCTTGTCGAGAGCTTTCAGATCGGAGGCGTTGCCCTTCTCGATCCGGCGGACGGTGAAGGTCACCGTGCCGTCACCCTTGGCCGGCACGGTGGCCGGCTCACCCATGGCCAGCCGCTGCGTCTCGTCCTTCGAGGAGCATCCCGTCGAGGCCGTCAAGAAGACAGCCGTCAGTATCGCGGCTCCGTAACGGGCCGTCCGCAGGCGCATCGTTTCCCCCGTGGTCGCTGTGTCAGGCCGTCGGTTCGTCAGGCCCTGGCCGTGGTCGCCGGTCTCACGAACTGGCCCAGTGGAGCCACAAGTTGCCACATCCGGCCCCTCGGTGCCAAGGCCGTCCACCCCTCCCGCGGACCGCAAGCCGAAGCGGGTGCCTCAGGCCGACAGCCCGACAGCCCGAAGGTCCGAAGGTCCGAAGGCCCGCGAGGAAAATGCGGCTGCGGGGTTGTAGTTGCCGTTACGGCAGTTCCTACCGTCGTGACCAGGGCCGGAGAAACCGGCCCGGCGACACACACGTGCAGGAGTCGTAATGGACTGGCCGATCTCGGAGGTGGCCCGGATGTCGGGCGTAAGCGCCCGGACACTCCGTCACTACGACGAGACCGGCCTGCTGCGGCCGGCCCGGACCGGCGCGAACGGCTACCGCTACTACGGGGAACGCCAACTTCTGCTGCTGCAGCAGATCCTCGTGCTGCGGGCGCTGGGCGTGGGGCTGCCGGAGATCGGCCGGATCCTCGACGCCCAGGTCGACGAGGTGGAGGCCCTGCGGGGGCACCACCGGCGGCTGCTCGCGGAGCGCGATCGCCTCGACGCCCTGGCCGGCACTGTCTCCCGCACGATCGCCGAACTGGAACGGTCCAGGAAGGACGGCAGAACCATGAGCGCCATCAACCGACCGGAGAACCTCTTCGAGGGCGTCCAGCCCGCCCAGTACGAGGAGAGCCTGCGCGACTTCCCCGAGCTGGCCGAGGACGCCGAGCGGCGCACCTCGGCGATGAGTGAAGCCGAGATGGAGGCCGGGCAGCGCGAGCGCACCGCACAGATGATCCGGCTGGCCGAGTTGCTGACCGCCGGCACGCCGTATGACGCGGCCCCGGTCCAGGCAGAGGTCCACGCCCAGTACCGGGCAGTGTCCCAGCTCAGGACGCTCACCGCTGAGGAGTACCGCGCGATCGGGCGCTCCTGCGTGGAGAACGAGCAGTGGCGCGCCGCGTACGAGGCGATCACCCCGGGGCTGGCCGCGTACCAGCGGGATGCCATCGAGGCCTACGCCACCACCCGGCTGAGCTGAGAAACCGCGCACCTGTCCTTGGGGAACGGGCCGTCGAGGGCAGGTGCGCGCTCCCGCAGCACCACGCGGTAGGTATGCGCTGACGGACCCCGGCTGCTGCGGTCTCCACAAGGACCGGAAGGACTGGATGGCTCGATCAGGTGTGGCTCCTCCGGAGGGGGCATCGCGCCAGAGGGTGTCTTGCGCCTGCCTGCGTGCCCTCCCGCACCAAGACAACGGCGGTGGCTCTTCGGGGCTGCGGCATGTCACGGCTCACGGCGCGGGAGCGTTCGCGCGGGTGCGCGGACGTACCGGGCCGGGGGGATGGGCGCGGACTCAAGGAGCGGGACGGGCGTGCACGCTGACGGCATAGCCGCAGCCGTCCTCGTAGGGCTCGGCGTTCCAGGTGGCATAGCGCTGTTGCAGAGTGAGCCCGGCCTGGGTGCACCAGTGGTCGAACTCCGCCAGGGTCAGTGGCGGCTCCGGCAGGGGGAGGTGTGCGGCGTCCAGCCCCATGCCTGTGACCAGCAGACCGCCGGGACGCAGGGCGGAAACCAGCTGTCGGACGACAGTCGCTTCGGTGCCGGGGGCCAGCAGGGGGACGACGTTTCCGGCGGCGAGCACGAGGTCGAAGTCCGAGCCCAGACCGAGGCTGTCGAGGCGGGCCAGGTCGGCGAGGTGCCACTCCTGCGTGGGGGCCTCGCGACGGGCGACGGCGAGCATCGAGGAGTCGATGTCGACACCGGTGCAGTGGTGGCCCAGCTCGGTGAGCCGGATCGCGATCCGGCCGGTGCCGCAGCCGGCGTCGAGCACGCGCGCGCCGGGATTCAGCACGGCGGTGCAGAAGGCGGCCTCACCGTGGACGTCGTGACCCGCGTCGGCGAGCTGTGCGAAGCGCCGGGCGTAGCCCTCTCCGGCTTGTCCGGCGGTCAGTTCCGCCCACCGGTCACGTTGTTCGGACATGTTCGGCATCCATTTCTGTCCCACTCGCCCCGCCGGCGGACGGGAGCGAGAACGGCGCGGATCGTCCTGCCTATGATCACAGACGCGGCCTCCTCTGCTCTCTCCTCCTGCGCACCCCCGCTTCGGCCCGGTGTCGCAAGGGTGGGGCCCCGATGCTGGACCTCTCCCGGTCGGTACTGACGACAGCCGGCCTACGGATGCAGTGAGGTCGGCTCCGCGTCGCCTCGGCGCAGAACTGCTCTCCACGCTCAGGAGTCCGTCCGTTCGGTGGGAGCGGGGGCTGTATCCGGGACACCGAGGTCCATGGGGTACGACCCGGCAGAGGAGTGCCGTCGTCGCGCCCCTCCCAGATACGGGTGAGGCAGACACGGGGTGAGGTCATTTCCGTGCGATCTCGGTATTCGCGTACGGGGCGAACCCGCTGGCAACGCCCCGCCCCACCGCCGGAACGCTGCGCCTCGCCGAGGCCGGCACCACCCAGCCGGGGTCTCCGGACAGCAGCGACTTCATGCAGTGGATGACCGCTCCCTCCCTCTACCCGGCCCCCGCTCGACCAGGGCCTGACGGCTTGAACCGTCTCTACCGCTTGAACCGTCTCCACCGCGCCGACGGCGACGCCGAAGCGCCCCGGACGAGGCTGTTCCGATCAGGCGCAGGCCGAGGAATGGCGGTGACCGCTCCGGGCGTGCTGCCTCTTGCTGAATGTCACTTAATGACATAACGTCGTTTAGAGACATTCGCGAGAGAGGTGGCAGCACGCCGTGGCGGAGACGAAGCGGAACGCGGGAGGAATGAGTGACCAGCGGCGTGAGCGGCTGCGGCTGGAGATCTCGCGGGAAGCGGCGCGCCTGTTCTGGGAGCAGGGTGTGGCCGCCACCGGCGGCGACCAGATCGCCGAGGCGGTGGGCCTGTCCACGCGGACCATCTGGCGCCACTTCCGCAGCAAGGAGAGCTGCGCCGAGCCGATCGTCATGCAGGGCGTCGTCACCCTGTTGAGCGTGCTGCGCAGTTGGCCCCGCGAGAGTTCCCTGGAAGCTCACCTCACCGCCGAACTGACCCGGCTCCGGCACGAGGTGCCGCCCGTCAGCCTGGCCGACGAGATGCTCGCCATGCAGATGATCCGGCTCTCCGACACCGAACCCGCGCTCCGAACGGCCTGGCTGATGGCCTGCGACCAGACGGAACGCCAGCTGCGGACGATCATCGGCGGCCGTCTGAACCGTCCCGACGACGACCTCGACGTACGGGTGCACGCGGCGGCAGCCGCGGCGGTCATCCGGGTTCTGGAGGAGCACATCGGCGCGGCCGTCCTCTCCGACGCCGACCTCACGGAGTTCTCCGACGTGCCGGAGCTCGCCGGCCGGTTCGCCCAGGCGATTCGCACCGTCACCGGGGGAGTGGTCGGAGACCCCGTCGCCTGACGTCGCGGACACCTCGCCCGTCGCCTGACGCGGCGGCCCCCGCCGCCGGCTCCACAAGCCCCGTCGCCCATCGCCACAAGCTGCGCGGCACGGTTCCTCCGCCTTCGGGAGAGCGCGCATCGGCGAGCCCGCCGCCGCGCTCCCGGGGGAGCGCACATCGACCAACGGACCACGTATCCGACAAGGAGCGCTCATGCCCACTGTTCCGAACGACGAGCCGAACCGAGCCCAGAGCGACGAGCCGAATCAAGTCCAGAGCGACGCGCCGAACCGAGCCCAGAGCGACGCGCCGAAACAAGTCCAGAACGACGTCTCGAACCAGGCCCCGAGCGGCGTCCCGAATCCGGCCCCGAGCGTCCCGGACGACGTTCCCCTCATTGCCGTCGAGGACTTCTTCGCCTCTCCCGTCCGCGTCGCGGCCTCGATCTCGCCCGACGGCACCCGCATCGCCTACCTCGCCCCCTGGCGCGAGCGGCTCAACGTATGGGTGGAGAGCCTCGACGAGGGCGAGCCGGCGCGCTGCGTCACCGCCGACGCCAACCGCAGTGTGCACACCTTCCGCTGGACCGACGACGCCCGGTGGCTGCTGTACGCCCAGGACGGCGACGGCGACGAGAACTGGCACGTCTACCGCGTCGACCTGGACGATCCCGACGCCGACGCCTTCGACCTCACCCCCTACCCCGGGGCCACCGCCGTGGCCTGGGAGACCACGCCCGCCCGTCCGGGCAGGATGACCGTGCACCTGAACCACCGCAATCCCGCCGAGTTCGACCTCTGCGACGTCGACATCGCCACCGGCGAGTTGACGGTCGTCGCGCAGAACCCGGGCCAGTTCGCCGGACTCCTGCCGACACCGGACGGGAAGCTGTACGCCCAGACCTGGACGCCCGACGGAGAGATCGACTTCGCCGAGTGGGACCCGGAAACGGGAACGCTGCGCCCGGTGGCCACCTTCGACGGCGCCGAACACCCCGTGGGAATCAACCCGTTCCAGCCCACCCCGGACGGCACCGGCGTCTGGATCGCCTCCTACGGAGACACCGACCACCTGGGCGTCGCCCGGCTCGACCTGGCCACCGGCACGCAGACCCAGGTCGACCGTCACCCGGGCCTCGACCTCGACACCCGCTCCAGCGTCTTCCCCACCATGCCGGAACCGCTGATCCTCGACCGCCGTACCGGGGACCTCCTCGGTGTGCGCTACCTCGGTGAACGCCAGGTCGTCCACGCCCTGGACCCCCACTTCGCCGCAGTCCTGGAGAACCTGGAGAAGCTCTCCGAGGGCGAACTCGCCTCCGTCTCCAGCGACATGAGCGGCCGGCGCTGGGTCGTCAGCTTCAGCCACCCCCTCGACCCGGGCGTCACCTACTTCTACGACCACTCCACCGGCGAAAGCCGCTTCCTCTTCCGCCCCCTGCCGGGACTGGAGCCCGAGACCCTCGCCCCCGTGACCGCGGTCACGATCACCGCGCGGGACGGGCTGAGCCTCCCCTCGTACCTGACGCTGCCCCGCGGGGCCGAGCCGAGCGGGCTGCCCCTGGTCCTCCTGGTGCACGGCGGTCCCTGGCACCGCGACAGCCTGCGGTTCGACCCCACGGCCCAACTGCTCGCCAACCGCGGTTGCGCCGTGCTCCAGGTGAACTTCCGCGGCTCGACCGGATTCGGAAAGACCTTCCTCCAGGCAGGCGTCGGGGAGCTGGCGGGCAAGATGCACGACGACCTGATCGACGCCGTCGACTGGGCCGTCGCCGAGGGGTTCGCCGACCGCGACCGCGTCGGGATCTTCGGCGGCTCCTACGGCGGTTACGCCACCCTGGTCGGCGTCACCTTCACCCCGGACGTGTTCGCCGCCGCGATCGACTTCTGCGGCATCTCCAACCTCGTCACCTTCCTGCGGAACGTACCGGAGTTCGTCAAGCCGTCGCTGTACAACAACTGGTACCGCTACGCCGGGAACCCCGAGGACCCCGCGCAGGAGGCCGAACTGCTCGCCCGCTCGCCGATCAGCCGGGTCGACGCGATCCGCACGCCGCTGATGGTGATCCAGGGCGGCAACGACGTCCGCGTCACACAGGCCGAGTCCGACCAGATCGTCGAGGCGCTCCGCGGTCGCGGCGTCGCGGTCGAGTACATGGTCAAGGACAACGAGGGCCACGGCTTTGTGAACCCCGAGAACAACATCGACATGTACCACGCGGCCGACCGCTTTCTCGCCCGCCACCTGGGCACTCGCCGCGGTACGGACCAAGACGCACACGCAGGCGTCGGCGGGCGGTAGCCGGCATTGCGCAGCAGCGACAGTCAGCACATGCCGGACGCACCCCCACCACCACTCGGTGAGTTGATCCCGCCATGACCGAACCGATACGCCCCGTCGATCCCACGCCCCCGCGGTCCAGGCACACCGCCCTGGAACAGATGGGCGGCGCCACGGGCATGGTCTGCACGATGGTGCCGATCGTGGCCTTCGTGCTCGCCAACGCCTCCCTGGGCCTGACGCCCGCGATCTACACCGCCGTCGGCGTCGGCCTCGCCCTCGCCGTACTGCGACTGGTCCGCAAGGAACCCGTACAGCCCGCCCTGTCCGGCCTGTTCGGTGTCGCGGTCGCCTCCCTGGTCGCCTGGAAGACCGGCTCGGCCAAGGGCTTCTTCCTCCTGGGTATCTGGTCGAGCCTCGCGCTCGGAGCGGTCTTCCTCCTGTCCGTCCTGGTACGTCGGCCCCTGGCCGGAATCGTCTGGGGAGCGCTCAACAGCACCGGTACCGCCTGGCTCAAGGACAAGCCGTCGGTCCGCTACTACGACATCGCCACCCTCGCGCTCACCGGTGTGTTCGCGGCCAGGTTCGTCGTCCAGCAGTGGCTGTACGAGGAAGACTCCACGGGCTGGCTGGCCTTCGCGAGGATCGCCATGGGCTACCCGCTGCTCGCGCTGGCCCTCCTGGTGGTCGTGTGGGCCGCCCGTCAGTCGGGCCGGCGACTGGCGGCACAGGCGCATCAGCGGGCCTACGAGGAGGCCCAAGCGAAGGCCGGACATCAGGCCGACGAGCAGCCCGGCCCTTTGCCCGCCACCACCTGACCTTTCGAGAGCGCAACCCCCCGGAGGCCGGGAAGTGCGACCGGCACTGCCGCAGCATCTGTGCCTGCCCTGTCGGAATCCGGAGGGACGCGCACTGCTACGGTCGGGCGCTATGAGCTGGCTCCCGGACACCTTCGTCCACCCCGTCCTGGTACCGCTGCCGGGCAGTGGTCATCACCTGAGGCCGATCCGGGAGGCGGACACCGCGCTGGACTACCCGGCCGTGATGGCTTCGCGCGAGCGGCTGTGGACCCTCTTCGGCCCGGCCTGGGGCTGGCCCGCGGCCACCATGACCTATGAGGCCGACCAGGCCGACCTCGCGCGGCACGAGAAGGAGATAGCCGCACACCAGTCGTTCAACTACGCGTTGTTCGACGCGGCGGAGACAGCCCTGCTCGGCTGCGTCTACATCGACCCACCGGGGAGGGTCGGCGCGGACGGTGAGATCTCCTGGTGGGTGGTGGACGAGTTGGTGGACAGCGAGGTCGAGCACGCCCTCGATGAGCTGGTGCCGCAGTGGATCGCCGCCGACTGGCCGTTCGAGCAGCCGCGTTTCCTCGGCCGAGAGATCTCCTGGACGGACTGGCTCGCCCTGCCGGAGCACCCCGACGCGTAAGAGGTGCGCGACGGGTAAGAGGTGCGCGACGCGTAAGAGGTGCGCGACGGGTAAGAGGTGCGCGACACGTAAGAGGTGCGCGACGGGTAAGAGGTGCGTACAGAAGTGCTGCCCGCGGGTATGACGGTCGGCCCGGATGTTCGATGTTCCTTGGCCTGTTCGTGGGCAATGCGTGGGCAAGAGGAAGACTCGTCCGTGGACCCGACAGGGGCCTGGCCGCCTGGCGGGTGGCTGGCGGCGGGGAGCGAGCAGGGTGACCCCGCCCCCGGGCCTGCCCGGCGCGGGCTGGCCGCGCCGTCGGGTACGACCGCGGCCCTGCAAGCCTCCACCGCTCTCGTGAGGGCTCGCAGGGCCGTTGGGCAGAAGCTGTGTCAGGCGGCCTTCGCTGCTCGTGCCGCGTCGACGACCTCGCCGGCGGGGGGCGCGGTCACGTCGACCGGCTTGTTGTAGTCGCTGAAGGACGTGGTGGTGGTCCCTTTGGCGCCCTTTTCGTCGAGCTTGAGGATGTACGGGTCGCCCTCGGTGGCCACGTGGAGGGTGAGCGTTTCGCCCTTGTCGGTCTTCTTGTGCAGGACGGCGGTGTTCTTGCCCTGGACCTGGGCGTCCTTGCCGCGGGTCATGCCCTGGCGTTCGGACTTGTCGTTGTCCATGGCCGCCAGGAGCGAATCCTTGTCGCACCTGGCCTGGGCGGCCTTGGCCTCTGCCGCGGGGAGCTTGACCCACTTGTCCTTGAACGCGGCCACCTGCTTCTGCGCCTTGGCGCCGCCACCCTGCTGCTTGAGGGTGGCCGTCCAGTAGGCGGCATTGCCCTTGACGTAGGTGTCGGGGCCGATCCGCCGCATTTCCGCCTTCGCGTCCTGCATGGTGTTCGTGCCCTGGCAGCTGCCCTTGGTGTCCACGGCGTAATCGGCGGTCGAGGTCTGCGCGCCGGCGGCAGTCTCGGTGGACAGACGTAAGGACTGGGCCTTCTTGGTGGCGGCGATGGCCTTGTCGGCTATCTCATCGGCACTCTGCCCCTCGAATGCCTGCTTCTCCTGCGCCTGCCTCTCCTTGTCAGGGGCTTTGTCGTCGTTGGCGTCGGAGGAAGAGCCGGCACATCCCGTGACACCTGCCCCCAGGGCAGCGCACGCCATCACAGAGACCAGCATGTTCCGCTTGACCGCACGAGTCGCCTTGCGCTTCACGGTGTATCCCTTCACGAGCGAACAGGACCGCACCACTCCACCGACAGGCCCCAACCAGCGTGCCGCGCAACCGAGTTGAAGGCGCGTCGCACCCGAGGGTGAGGTGGTGCGTGGTGTTCAGCGCAGGTACCCGGAATGTGAAGACGAAACCAAGGTCGAGGTCCCGGTATGCGGCGGCGTGGACAACGCGTGAAGGTCGTGGCCGACGTCAGGAAGGCATCGCCGCGCGGCGAAACCACCTCCAGGGCGCGTCCAGCCCGACGACCGCGTCCCGGACGCGCGGTCAGCTCACGCAGGACCGCTTCCGTGTCGGGGCGAGCCGTGTGCCGTCTGCAAGATCATCGGGTCGGGCGGCCGCCTCCGTGGAAGCGTCATGGCAGAGGATCGGACGGCATGCTCGGCTCAACGAGATGCAGCGCAAACGGAGTTACGAGAAGGACGGTCGGCTCGGCAGCGTGGTCCAGGTCCCGTCCGGGCCGCAGGCGCGTTCAGCCGCGGGAGTCCTCAGCATGCGTGGGCTTGTGCAGTGCCCAGGACCGACCCGTGCAGCCCGTGGGCAGGGGCGGGAAGCGGTGCCCCCTCACATCGGTGCTCCAGTGGTGTTCGCCGTCGCAGTCGCACGCGTAGATACCGCTGGCGGGCACGATCTCACCGGGGTGCCAGGACGTCTTGTGCTCACTCATGACCTCTGTGTACGACATGGCCGCCCATGGCGCGACCCGACCAGCCACCGGCAAGCGAGGCGTCGCCACTCGCTGTCTCCCCCGTACGCCACCAGTGCCGTCGGCTACGCGTGGCGGATCCGGGTCGAGTGAGGACGTGCTGACTGTGGCGCTGCCCTCTCGGTGCCGCTCCACCTCGCCCGGTTTGTCGGTGCGGCCGACGCCTCAGCGCACGGTGCGGCCGACGCCGCAGTGCACGGCGTGGCTGCCCCGGGAATCCTGACCGGCTGTCACCCGCGTGCAACCGTACGGCCGCTCGCCCGGGTGCGGGTGGGGGAGTGGGGGCGTACGGTCGTGAGTGCGCGTTCCCGACAGGACGAAGCACCGGTGGCCCCGCGTCCCTTCGCACGTACGCGGGGCCACGTTTCGCTTCCCCGGCGTTCGTACCGTCCCCGCGCAGGTTCGTCCGCCCCGTTCCCTCAAGTGGTTTCCCTGGGCGAAGCACATCTGCCGACAGCGTCATCCGCCCCTCCCCCGAGCGTCGTTGCCTCGGGCGGGGCGTCTGCCGGCAACTTCAGCGGCCTCCGGGCTCCGTCGCGCCCGACCGGCCCCCGTCTGTAGCGGGCGTCCAGAAGTGTGCCTGACCCGGCCCCCTCGGTTGTTCTCTCCGCCCCGGTCGCACAGCCAAGTTCCCGGCCCGAGATCCGGCGGTGGGGACGTGGGATTGGCGGCCCTTGCGGCGCATTCGTTGCGCCTCGGCGCCATGGCGTGTGTGCGGCTCCTCGAATTCCCCGTATGCCCCGGTGCATGCGACGTCTGTTCGAGGGCAGGTGTGGCTTGAGGCCAGGCAGCACGGGGCAGCAGAGGTGGGGACGATGATGACGACAGCAGTACAGGACATGACGAGGGAACAGGGCGCCCGGCAGGCCGTGCTGCCGCAGATCCAGGACCCGGCGGCCGTGGCGCCGAAGAACGCCCGTGACCTGTCGCGTCTGTTCCTGGACCGGCTGAGCGTCCTGGAGGAGGGCACGCACGAGTACGCCTACGCCCGCAACACCCTCATCGAGATGAACCTCTCCCTCGTGAAGTTCGCCGCCCGCCGCTTCCGCAACCGCGGCTCGGGGGACATGGAGGACATCATCCAGGTCGGCACCATCGGCCTGATCAAGGCGATCGACCGGTTCGACCTGTCCCGCGAGGTCGAGTTCACCTCCTTCGCGATTCCCTACATCACCGGTGAGATCAAGCGGTTCTTCCGCGACACCACCTGGGCCGTGCACGTCCCGCGCCGCCTCCAGGAACTGCGCACCGAGCTCGCCAAGGCCAAGGAGCAGCTCGCGACCGTCCTGGACCGTGACCCGACCGTCGCCGAACTCGCGCAGCTCCTGGACCTTCCGGAGAAGGAGATCGTCGACGGGCTGGTGGCTTCCAACGGCTACACCGCGGGCTCCCTGGATCTCCCCGCGGACACGGGGGAGGGGCAGACGGGCAAGTCGGCGTCCTACGGCGACCTCATGGGCGACGTCGATCCGGACATGGAACTCTTCGAGGACCTGCACACCCTCGCCCCGCTGCTGGCGAAGCTCTCCGAGCGCGACCGCCGCATCCTGTCGATGCGGTTCGGTCAGGAGTACACCCAGGGTCAGATCGGCCAGGAACTCGGCATCTCGCAGATGCAGGTCTCCCGCCTGCTCACCCGCATCCTCGGCCAGCTCCGCGCCGGGATGCTCACCACGGCGTGAGCGACGCCCGTTGCCGGTGCCCCCGTGCGGTCCGGACGCGGGGTCACTGTTGCTCCGGCACTACCGGAGGGTGACCTTTCACGGTGTCGGCGGGCCCGTCGCCCGGGGTGGGGTCGCGGCAGGGAAGGCAGTCCCCCGGCTGGCGTCGGCCGACGTGGTGCCCGCACGGCGAAGTGCCCAACCCTGCGGTGATGGACCTATGCCGTCTCCTCGCCGCTCCGGGGGCGGCGCTCCGGGTTGTGGTTCTTCGGTAGCGCGGCCAGGCCCGGGGCGAGGGGCGTGAGGTTGAGGAGCGCCCACCGGCGGTGGCCGTCCGGGGCGGATTCCGTGCCGCAGTCCGTGGCGCCCTGGGGGGCGACGGCGTGCAGAAGTGAACCGTCGTCGGGACGTCCGGTGTGGGGAGCCGCTGCTGAGGACGAGCACCAGGGCGTGGTCCTGATGGTCGGTCAGGTGGAGGCTCAGGTGGGTGCCGTCGTCATCCACGGCCGCCGTCACGAAGAGCTTCACGACCGTGCGCACCGCTTCCTCGTCGAAGCGTTCGTACCCAGGCGCGGAGTGGCTCCTCCAGCCCTCCGGCCCCGTCTCCTTGCTCCTTGAACACGCAAAGGGAGCACCGTTCAGCGTGAGGAGGGCGGCGCTGATCCGGATCTTCCGTGTGCTGGTCCGTGGGACCTGGTCTACCTTGGCTCAATGAGGGCAATGGGAAGACCGCGGTCGCGGCCCCTGGAGGGGCGGGTGGCCGTCGTGACCGGAGCCGCACGGGGTGTGGGCGAGGCCGTGGCCAGAGGGCTGGCGGAGCGGGGTGCCGTGGTGGCGCTGCTCGGGCACAACGCACCGGCGCTTGAGCGCGTCGCGAAGTCGTTGCCCGTGCGGGCCGGCTGGTGGGAGGTCGATGTCACCGACGACGCCGCCATGGAGCGGGCTGCCGCCCGGGTGCGCAGCCAGCTGGGCCCGCCGTCGGTGGTCGTCGCCAACGCCGGGATCGCAGAGGGAGGACCCTTCGCCGAGTCCGACCCCACGACATGGCGACGCGTGATCGAGGTGAACCTGGTCGGCAGCTCGATCACTGCCCGCTCCTTCCTGCCCGATCTGCGGACGACCCACGGTTACTACCTGCAGATCGCGTCCCTGGCCTCGATGGGCGCCTCGCCGATGATGAGTGCCTACTGCGCGTCCAAGGCCGGAGTCGAATCGTTCGCCCACGCCCTGCAGGCGGAAGTCGCCCACCAGGGCGTCGGGGTGGGGGTCGCGTACCTGAACTGGACCGACACCGACATGATCCGCGACGCCGACAAGCACACAGTTCTGAGGGAACTGAGGGCCCACATGCCCGCACCCGCGCGCAAGGTCTATCCCGTGCGGGAGGTCGCCGACCGGCTGGTCCGCGCCGTCGAACGACGCTCCCCGGCGGTCTACGCCCCGGTCTGGCTCAGGGCGGTCCAGCCCGTACGAGCGGTTCTGCCGCCACTGGTGACCCGCCTCTCCCGTACCGAACTGCCACGCATCGGCAAGCACCACACTTTCGACGCGACCGGACTGCTGGGAGGCGGCGGCCACGACGACACAGCGCCCGGCCCCGGCGCCAGACCAGGCTGAAACGCCTGCCGGACCCGGGAGGGCCGCCCAGCGGTCTGCCCCTGCCGGCCGGCTCCTGTCGGGAGCGCCCCGGTCCCTGGCGATGCCTTGCCCGTCGTCCCGGCAGGACGGTCCATTCGCGGGACCGTCGGCGAGACACCCTCCTTGAGCTGCCACCGCCGGCGCACCCGGTGGCGTTGAACATCCGAGGTCGGGAAGCCCGACGCATCGTGGATGCACGATGGTGTGCGGCGCGTACGACCCTTCCCTTCACTCGATGTCCGGTTACCGTCCTGTCCGGATACGTTCGAGGCGCCTGGGGAAAGGAGCACAGCCTGAGGATGCACGAGGTACGTGAGAGTGCGGCGGAGGCCCTGCGGCGGGTGAAGCGGCTTCGGGACCCATTGGTCGTACAGGCGCTGCGGTCGGCCGCCGCGGCGTCGATCGCCTATGTGATCGCGGTGCGGCTGACCCCAGACAAGTCGGCGGCGCCGCTCACCGCGCCCCTCACCGCGCTGCTCGTCGTCCAGGTCACCCTGTACGCGACGCTCAAGATGAGCTTCCGCAGGGTCAACGCCGTGGTGGCCGGTGTCCTGGTGGCCATCGCCTTCAGCCAGCTGGTCGGCCTGAGCTGGTGGAGTCTGGCGCTGTTGATCGTCGCGGCGCTGGGCGTCGGACACCTGGTGCGGGCGCACGAGTTCGTGGCCGAGGTGGCGATCAGCGCGATGCTGGTGCTCGGCGTGACCTCGCACGGGGCCCTGGCATGGGCGCGGGTCGTGGAGACGCTGATCGGTGCGATCGTCGGTCTCGCCTTCAACCTCGTGCTCGCGCCTCCGGTGTGGGTGGAGCAGGCGGGCGAGTCGATCGAGAGGCTGGCCCGGCGGGTGCGGCAGCTGATGCTGCGGATGGGCGAGGAGGCCGCGGGCAGCACGGCGTTCCACGAGGCGGCGGCCCGGCTGCACGAGGCCCGCCGCCTCGACCACGAGATCGGCGAGGTGGACGAGGACCTGCGGCAGGCCGAGGACAGTCTGCGGCTCAATCCCCGCGTGCGCGAGGGGCTGCTGCACCGGGTGGTGCTGCGCTCCGGTCTGGACACGCTGGAGATCTGCACGGTGGTCATGCGGGTGCTCGCCCGCACTCTCACCGACCTCGCGAAGGAACGGGAACCCGAGCCACTGTTCCCGCCCGAGACGGGCGCCACGATCGAGCAGCTCCTGTCCGAGATCGCCGACGCCGTGGTCAGCTTCGCGGTGCTGGTCACCACGAGCGCCAGCGAGGACGCCGAGTCCGCGGAGGAGCGCCTCTCCGCCGAGCTGCGGCAGGCCGCGGTCACCCGGGACAAGCTGGCCGTGCTGCTCCTCGACGACGTCCGGCGCGACCCTCGGCAATGGCAGTTGCAGGGCGCGGTGCTGAGCGAGGTCAACCGCATCATCGACGAGATGGACACCGAGCACCGTTCTCGTCGGCTCATGGAGGAACTGGACCGGCATACGCGTGAACAGCGCGAACGCATGCCACGGCTGACCGAACTCCGCGACGGGGCACGGTCGCGACTGCGGAAGCGGAACCGCGGCGGTGCCGCGCGGCGTTCTCACTGAGGACGACGGACGACGGACGCCGGGCGATGGACACCGGACGCCGGATACCGGGCGACGGACGCCGACCCGACCGGGTGACGACCGGGACGGCCGGAGGGCCACCGCGCGACGAACGACAGCCGCAACAGGGGGAGTGGGCATGACCGAAGTGAGCGTGCGGATCGACGGGAACCGGCTGTTGCTGCCGGGCGGTGCGTCGGTGCGCTTCATCCGCACCCTGCGGCTGCCCGAGACGGGTACCCATCCGCTGCCGCCGGGGCTCGGCGAGTTCCCGGTCCGCCGGGTCGCCGACCACGCGGACACCGTGCCCGAGGAGTGGCGGGCGCGCGGCGGTGTGATGCTGCCGGTGTACCTGCGCGAGGCCATGTGGCTGAGTTTCTCCGGCACCAGGGAGCCGGCCGCGCTCCAGGTCGGGGTCGGCAAGGTGTGCGCGGTCTCGGGCAAGCCATGGCGGGACCGGCTCTCGCGCGATCCGCAGAACTACGTCGTGCTGCCCCGCCAGCCCTGGCTGGACGGCATCAACTCCGGGACGGGCACGGTCCGCCAGTTCGTCGCCGTGCCGCTCGGGCTGGGGGCGACGGTCGAGGGCCAGGTCACCGGTGAGGAGGTCTGGGGCGGGGTCCAGCTCCAGGCTTTCACGCTGAATGACGCCGAGCGAGCGCGCTGGCGGGAGGAGGAACGGTGCCGTGCCGAACTCGCGCGCCGAGCGGCGGGGCCGGGCGGGGCCTACGGCGCGCCGATGGCGATGGCCGCCCCGGCCGCGCCCGGTGCGGCCCCGGCGGCACCGAGTGCGGCCCGGGGCCGGCCGGCACCGGCCATGGGACTCGGCGTCGGGGGCACCATGCGCCAGGAGGTCTATCGCGACGAGCGGCCGCTGACGGACTGGGCCGAGCAACCGGAGGGCCGGGTCTTCGTGCACCTGGTGACGCCGCCGCAGTGGCACCGCATCACCGGCGAGGCGCCGCCGCCCTCGCCGGTGGACCGGGCCGCGTACACGCGGGCGGGCCTGCCCTGGTACGACTACTACGATCAGGACGCCCACGACCTGAAGCCCACCCAATCGCTCCAGGACGTCAAGCCGGCCGGCGACTGGATCGGGGACGACCACGAGCCGTGGCAGGCGCCGGCACCGCAGCAGGTCCGGCCGCTCAAGGACGCACGGGGCGAGCCGGTGGAGGACGGGGACTGGTAGACGAGGGGCCGCGCTCGCCGTCCCATACGGCCGAAGTCCACGGGGAACGGCTTCGTAGGGCGTCCTCGGTCGCCGTCGGCGGTGCGTCGACGTAGGGCGAGCCCGCTGCCGTCGGCCACTGACGTCTACGGCCGCGGGCAGCGGGGTACGGCTTCGTAGGGCGTCTTCGGTCGCCGTCGACGGTGCGTCGACGTACGGCGAGCCCGTTGCCGTCGGCCACCGACGTCGTCCTCGGCGCGCCGTACCCGCGCCAACGTCCCACCAGGGGCCGTGTCACGGCATCGGCATGCGGTGGCTCCGCACAGCACCGGATGCCGGGCGTCACCGGCTTCGCCCCCTCGGCGTGCTCGACGCAACGGCGGAGCAGCTGCCTGCCCCCGGCCGCTCCGCCTCACCGCCTGGTACGACCATGGCGCAGACGCGCAGACGCGCAGACGCGCAGACGCGCAGACGCGCAGACGCGCAGACGCGAAGACGCGAAGACGCGAAGACGAAGTCAGATGGGCAGTGGCTCAGGTGGTGCCGACCGGTCCGCCGGGGGCGAGCCGCCGTCCGTTCCCCGGAGCGTCTCGCCTGCCTCGACGTCACAGCCGGTGAAAAAACTTCGCCCCGCGTGTGTGGGACTGCGGATCACGGGACATCCGATGCTGCGACGGCACGATTCCGCACAAGTCGATCACCGCGAGCGGTGGGCGTTCGCGTCTTCGCCAGGTGCGGCGCAAGCTGGAAACAGCGGATTCGAGAAAGGAACAGCACCGATGGGTGACACCCCGCAGGACCCGACGACCAAGCACCCGCAGCCGGACTTCGCGCAGCAGGACCAGGAGCCGCCGGGCCGGACGGGTTCGATGGATCCGCGCCCGGACCACGGCGAGGACTCCTACCGGGGCAGCGGACTCCTGCACAACCGGGCGGCGGTCGTGACCGGTGGAGACTCCGGCATCGGCCGGGCTGTCGCTCTGGCCTACGCACGCGAGGGCGCGGACGTCCTCTTCACCTACTTGCCCGCCGAGGCGGAGGACGCCAAGGAGACGGTTCGCCTCGTCGAGGAAGCCGGGCGACGCGGTCTGGCCGTGCCGTGCGACATCCGGGACGAGGACCAGTGCCGTCGCCTCGTCGAGCGGGCCGTCGCGGAGTTCGGACGAATCGATGTACTGGTCAACAACGCGGCGTACCAGATGTCCCAGCCCGAAGGCATCCAGGACATCAGCACGGAGCAGTTCGACCGGGTGGTGCGCACGAATCTGTACGGCATGTTCTGGCTGTGCAAGATGGCTGTGCCGCACATTCCCTCCGGCGGATCCATCATCAACACCACCTCGGTACAGGCCTACCAGCCCAGCCCGCACCTGCTCGACTACGCCATGACCAAGGGCGCCATCGTCACGTTCACCAAGGGACTGGCGCAGATGCTGGTCGAGGACGGCATCCGGGTCAACGCCGTGGCTCCCGGGCCGGTGTGGACGCCGCTGATTCCGGCCACGCTGCCGGACACCGAGGAATTCGGCAAGCAGGCCCCGATGGGCCGCCCTGCCCAGCCCGCCGAGATGGCACCCGCGTACGTGTTCCTGGCGTCGGAGCACGCGAGCTTCATCACCGCGGAGATCATGAACGCCACCGGAGGCACGCCGCTCCCTTGATCCGGCGGGACAGTCGGCACGTGCACCGGTGCGGGGGGAGGGGTGGCGTCGGCCCAGACGTCGAGCAGCGGATCGGGCGGGGCAGGACAGGACACCCGCCAGGGGGCATCCGTCGATGGATGCGCGGGCACGCATCCCCGCAACCTGGTGGCCGCCTCCGCGCGGGAGACCCCGTACCTCGCGACTCCGGACGAGCACGGACCGAGAACACGCCCGCGGGCAGTGGGCCGGGTCGGCTCCGGGCGCGTTCTTTCGGGACCGTTGCGCGTACCGGCAGCATACGGACGCGGACCTGTTCTTTCCGCGCCCCCGGAAGGCCGCGCCCGCCGGGCGGCGCAGAGTGCCGTGCAAGGGGCCGAGGGACCGGCCCCTGTGAGATCGTGAACGTCGGCGGACGTGTGGGCGGAGGTGGAGGGTGACGGATTCGGGTTCGGGCGCGCGTGCTCCCGGGGGCGGCGGGCCCTCGGGGTCGCCCGTGCAGCGGGCCCTGCGGCGGGCTCTGGCCGAGGGCGGTGACGCGCAGTACGTGCCTGCCCGGTTGTGCCAGGTGTGTGTGGACCACCTGCCGGTGAGCGGTGCCTCCATCTCCTTGCACGGAGGCCGCACGAGCCGGATGACCTGGTGGTCGAGCAACGCGGTGGCCGGACGGCTCGCGGAGGCGCAGTACACCTTGGGCGACGGCCCCTGCCAGCGGGCCACGGACCTGGCCGCCCCGGTGCTCGCCAGTGACCTGAGCACCGGGCCCGACGCGCGGCGCTGGCCGCTCTTCGCCCGGCAGGCCGTCGAGATGGGTGTACGGGCGGTGTTCTCGTTCCCCCTGGGAGCGGAGACGGCGGTCGCCGGCACGCTGGACCTCTACCGGGCCGTACCGGGTGACATGGACGTGGAGGACGTGAGCAACGCGTTGCTGGCGGCGGACGCCATCATGTTCGCTCTGCTGAACCTCCAGGCGTCGGTCCTCCCCGACGGCGCGGACTCCTGGCTCAAGCACGCCGAGGACAACCGTGACGAGGTCCAGCAGGCGACTGGCATGATCATGTTCTATCTGGACACGGACCCGCAGCAGGCCCTGGCCCGGTTGCGGGCGCATGCCTTCGTCCACGACCAGAGTGTCAGCGAGGCCGCGCGCGACGTGATCGAGCGGAAGGTGACCTTCGATGCGTAGCCGACGGGATGTGCTGCGTACGCCGCGGAAGACGCACATCCAGCACGAGCACCCCCTCTTCTCGGGCACGTTCGAGGAGGTCGGGGCCGCAGCACGAACCAGGAGCCCGGCGCCCGTCGGCCTTGCCGGCAAGGACAGAGACGGTGAACTCGCATGATCAGCCGCGAACAGCACATCGCCCAGGCGTTCGTCAGCCTCGCCGACAGCCTTGCCCACGACGTCGACCCGACCGTGCTCCTGGACCGCCTCGCCGCCCACTGCGTGGCTCTCACGGGCGCGGACGCCGCCGGAATCATGATGGTCGACGCACGCGGAAGCCTGCGCACCATGGCGGTTTCCGACGACCGGGCCGCCCTGCTGGAACTGCTGCAGGCGCAGAGCGGAGAGGGCCCCTGCATCGACGTCTGGCGGGAACAGCACCGTCTCGACGCTCCCGACCTCGCGGGCCGGGAGTCCCAGTGGCCGAATTTCGTACCGCGCGCCCGTGCGCTGGGCTTCCACGGGGCCCACGGGCTGCCCCTGCGTGTGAACGGGCACGGTGTCGGCGCGCTCAACCTGTTGTGCGAACGCCCCGGAACGCTCACCGACAGCGAACTCGGCCTGATGCAGGCGTTCGCGGACGTCACCGCCGTGGCCGTCGTCCGCTGGGAGGCCGACCCCTCCAGGCCACGCGACGTGCTGACCCGCGTACAGGCCGCGGTGTCCGCCAAGGCGGCCGTCGAAACGGCCAAGGGCTTGCTCGCCGCGGCCGCCGACATCTCGGTGCAGGAGGCGGACGCAGCCCTGCACCACTACAGCCGCGTGCACGACCTGCGGCCCTCGGAGACCGCGCGGCTGCTCATCCGTCGTACGCTCCACCCCCGCGAAGTGATGGCGGCCCACAGCACTGCTCCGTGACCGGACGCGTCGGCCGTATTGCTCCGTGGTGATGTCCTGGATGCCTTCGGGCGGGGCATCCGGTACGCCGCGTCGGCCGTGCTGCTCCGCGACCGGCCGCGTCGGCCGCGCGGGGCGGGTGCGGCCCGGTGGCCGCGGCGCCGACCGGTCCCTGCCGCCGCACGTCACGGGCGTGGCTGCGGGCCGTCCGTCGACGGCGGCCCGCCACCGATTTTGGTGACGAGCTCCGTGCACAGCGCGTGCAGTTTGACGTTCCTGTTCTGCGACGCCGCCCGGAGGACGGCACACGCCTCGTCGGCCGTGCAACGCCGCTGCCCCATGATCACGCCAATGGCCTGGTCGATGACCGCCCGCGTGACCAGGGCCGTCCGCAGGTCGGCGGCGAACTCCTGGGCATCGGCGGTGCGCTGGGCGAGCGCCAGCGCGCCGGTCGCCTGAGAGGCCAGATCCCGCAGCATCACCAGATCGGCGTCCGCGAAGGCGTCCTCCTTCGCGGAGTAGAGGTTGAGCGCGCCCGCCGTGTCGCTGTGCGCGGCGATCGGCAGGGAAAGCGACGAGTGGGTCCCGCTGGCCAGGGCGTACGCGGGATAGCCACCCCACCGCTGCTCGGTGAGCATGTCGGGGACGCTCACTTCCCGGCCGGTGCGCAGAGCGGTCAGACACGGGCCGTCGTCCTGCCCGTACTGCTTCTCGTCCAGCCGCGCCGCGCTGGTGCCGGCACTCGCCACGGTCAGCGGGCGGCCTCCTCGCTCCAGGGTGATCCCGCAGCCGTCCGAAGCCGGTGTGTGCGCCGCGGCGCGCTGCGCCAGCGAGAGCAGGAACCCGTCCAGGCTGTCGGTCTCCAGGAGCAGTTCCATCAGGTCCGGGGTCTGCGGCCCGGGTGCCTCCTCTGTCATGTCGGTCCCACCCGGGCCGGTGAGGGCCCTGTCCGAGGGAGGACGTCCGCGCTGCGCCGGAAGGCCGCCGTTGTCCACGTACCCCCACTCTGCCACCCGGGACTGCTCCGCGGGACGACGGGCGGAGCGGGGCGCCGCGGCGGATGCCCCGTACGGGCGGTCGGGGATCCGAGCCCAGGAAGCGGGAATGTCCCGGAAACGGCGTTGATTGGCTCGGCTCCTCGTTCCGGAGGCGTGAGAGCGGGTACGAGATACCGGAGGAAAAATCTCACCGATGTGAAGCGGTGGGAGGAAGGAGAAATGCGGTGAGACCGCAGAGCACGAGCACGTACGACATCATGCGTGACCCGTCCGAGGAGGGTGCACGGTCCGCATCGCAGCCCCCGGCCGACGAGGGTGCACGGACCGCACCGCAGCCCCCGGCCGACGAGCCGACGTGGTCGCCGCTGTCCTCGAAGTCCTCCGCAGAGCTGAGGGAGGAGATCGAGGGTCTCCGGCGGGCGCTGGAAACGCACCCGGTGATCGACACGGCGCGCGGCATCCTGATGGCGTCGGCCCCGTGCTCCCGGGGGCAGGCGTGGCACGTGCTGGTGGAGGTGTCCCAGCACACCGGCGTCGCCCTGCACACCGTCGCCCAACGTCTCGTCGACGGTGTGCAGGGCCCTGCGCCCTCGCGCCCGATCCGGGACGCGCTGGACCAGGCCCTCAGCCGTGTCCGCCAGACGGCCGGAACGCCGGAATAGCCGGGGCGTTGGGGTACGACGGAACGTCCGAACAGCCGAGGGTGTGGGGTACGGGTGCCCGGCTGCGGGTATCCGGGTGCGCATGATGAAACGCGCACTGTGGCAAGGACTGCTCGCCGGAACGGCGGGCGCGGTGGTGATGACGGCCGGGGAGAAGCTGGAGCAGCACTTGACCGGTCGGCCCGACTCGCACGTACCGGCCAGGGTCCTGGAAAGGCTGACGGGCATGGACGAGCGCCCCGGCAAGCAGCCGCTCGCCCGCAACTGGGCCATGCACTACGGGCAGGCCGCCGTGTTGGGCGTACTGCGGTCGGCGATGGCGCAGGCGGGGCTCCGCGGCCCGCTCTCGTCCGCGAAGTTCGCCGTGGTCCGCCTCACCAACGATCAGCTCCTGGAGAACGCCACCGGCGTCGGCGCTCCGCCCCAGACCTGGCCGCGCAGGGAACTGGCGGTCGACCTGCTGCACAAGGCGGCCTACGCCTTCGCCACCGGCTTCGTCGCCGATCGTCTGGCCGCGCGCGACGGTGCCGGACCCGGACAGCACCATGCGGCGCTCCGGCCCGGTCGGCAAAGCGGGGTGGGCCCGGTGCCACGGGCGGACGCGTTCACCCGCTGACCGCGTCGGGCCTGCTGTCGCGGATGCCGGACGTCGTTGTCCTGACAGCAGGCCCTGTGGGCCCCGAGGGAGAGTCTCGTGTGCCCGGTCACGGAATTCCGATGACCGGCGTACGATCACCACGTGCGAGCGGCGACCTCACCCCGGCGGAGGTCCGGCGGGGTGCCGAGTGCCCCGCCGGACGGTGATCACCGCAGTGCGACGAGGAGAACGGTGCTGCAGCACAGGGCGAGCGCCGTGACGAGCAGGGCTACGCAACGGCACAGCAACTGTTGCCGCAGGGCCTGGTAGCGGGCGGTGTACTCCTCCCGCAGCTCCGCCTGGCGTGCGTGGACGGCGGCCAGTGCTTGCCTGGTCGTGGCGAGACGGTCCCGGGCGTACTGCCGGGCCACCTCCTCGTGCTGGGCGGTGGTCAGCCAGGGCAGGCGTCCCGCGAAGTCCTCGCCCTGCGACCGGGCCCGTTGGATTTCTGCCTGGCCCAGAAGGTACCCCTCCAGTCGGCTGATGCCCGCCGCCGTCTCGCGGTCGCTCTGCTCGCGGTCCCGCATCCTCACTTCTCTTTCCCGCCGAACGTCGTGCCGATGTTGTCGTCCGGTTCCAGGACGTCGCGCTGACCGGTGAAACGGGCCTGGTCGAGGGCGGTGATTTCGGGGTGGTGCAGGTCGAAGGCGGGGGATTCGGAGCGGATCCTGGGCAGGGTGGTGAAGTTGTGGCGCGGCGGCGGGCAGGAGGTGGCCCATTCCAGGGAGCGGCCGTATCCCCAGGGGTCGTCGGCTTCGATGCGCTCGCCGTACTTCGCCGTCTTCCACACGTTGTAGAGGAACGGCAGGGTGGACAGACCGAGCAGGAAGGAGCCGATGGTGGAGAGCGTGTTGAGGGCGGTGAAGCCGTCGGCCGCGAGGTAGTCGGCATAGCGGCGCGGCATGCCTTCGGCGCCGAGCCAGTGCTGGACCAGGAAGGTCAGGTGGAAGCCGGCGAAGAGCGTCCAGAAATGGATCTTGCCGAGTCGCTCGTCGAGCATCGTGCCGGTCATCTTGGGCCACCAGAAGTGGAATCCGGCGAACATCGCGAAGACGATCGTGCCGAACAGCACGTAGTGGAAGTGCGCCACCACGAAGTAGGAGTCCGTGACGTGGAAGTCCAGCGGCGGCGAGCCCAGGATGACGCCGGTCAGCCCGCCGAACAGGAACGTCACCAGGAACCCGACCGCCCACAGCATGGGCGTCTCGAAACTGATGGACCCCTTCCACATGGTGCCGATCCAGTTGAAGAACTTCACCCCGGTCGGCACCGCGATCAGGTACGTCATGAAGGAGAAGAACGGCAGCAGGACCGCTCCGGTGGCGAACATGTGGTGAGCCCACACCGTCACCGAAAGCCCCGTGATCGCGATGGTGGCGCCCACCAGTCCCACGTAGCCGAAGATGGGTTTCCGTGAGAACACCGGGAGGATCTCGGTGACCACGCCGAAGAACGGCAGCGCCAGGATGTAGACCTCCGGGTGTCCGAAGAACCAGAACAGGTGCTGCCAGAGCAGGCTTCCGCCGTTCTCCGGAGCGAAGACGTGCGAGCCGAAACGCCGGTCCGATTCCAGTACGAGCAGGGCCGCGGCCAGCACCGGAAAGGCCAGCAGGACGAGCACCGAAGTGAGCAGCACGTTCCAGGTGAAGATCGGCATCCGGAACATCGTCATGCCAGGAGCGCGCATGCAGATGATGGTGGTGATGAAGTTGACGGCGCCCAGGATGGTGCCGAAGCCGGACAGGGCCAGGCCCATGATCCACATGTCGGCGCCGACGCTGGGCGAGCGCTCCTGCCCGCTGAGCGGGGTGTAGGCGGTCCAGCCGAAGTCGGCGGTTCCGTTGCTGGTGAACATCCCGGCCACGACGATCAGGCCGCCGAACAGGAACAGCCAGTAGGAGAGCATGTTCAGCCGCGGAAACGCCACATCGGGCGAGCCGATCTGCAACGGCATGATGGCGTTGGCGAACCCGGCGAACGTCGGGGTGGCGAACAGCAGCAGCATCACCGTGCCGTGCATGGTGAACGACTGGTTGTACTGCTCGTTGGAGATCAGCTGAATTCCGGGACGGGCGAGTTCGGCCCGCATCAGAAGGGCCAGCGCCCCGCCGAAGAGGAAGAACGTGAAGGAGGTGATCAGGTACAGGTGGCCGATCTTCTTGTGATCGGTGGTGGTCAGCCAGTTGATGACCACCGCGCCCAGACCGCGGCCCTTCACCGGAACGGGCGCGGTGTTCTCGGTCTCGGTTTGCAAGGTCATACGTATTCCCAGCGCGAGTACGAACGAAGCGGCAGCGGAGTACCCTGCCGCCACGCCCACAAACGCGACCTGAGGAAACGTCACCGGCATGGCCGACGCGTGCTTTTCGGCAATGCCGGGTCCCGCAACGGCGCCCGAGTGCGCGGGGTGGTGGAAGCGGCCTCTCGCCCGCCCGCAAGGACCGTGCGACCGCGTGTTGCGGTCGGCGTTACGCCACCCGGCTTTCCGTACACCCGTCTGCCTGGTCATGGGAGCGCATTCCGGCGGGCGGGCGAAGCATGGGCAGTCGGTGCCCTCCGCGGAAGCGGATTGGGATGAGGTTGCGGGGGTACTCCGGCTTTCTGTCCGTAGACCGACCTTTGAGGAGTGCGGCGTGTCCTTCAATCCGCTTGAGCAGCGCGGAATTCCACTGGACCGGCAGTTGCGCAACTGGCGTGAACTGAACGTGAAGCCGATCGACCCGGACCACTGTGACCCGTACACCCGGTGCCGCATCATCACGATGAACGGCATCGAGGTCGAGGCGATCATGTTCAGTCACCAGCTCGCCCGGCACACCAAGGACCCGGAGGTGAAGAGGCTTCTGGCCCGGACCCGCTACATCGAGGCACAGCAGCAGAAGGTGGTCAACTGGCTGCTGCCGGGCGTCTCGTCGGTGCTGGAGACGACGATCGCCTACGAGCAGGTGGCGGTCGACCTGACGGCGTGGGTGGCGCGGATGGAGCCGGACCCGTACCTGAAGCAGGCGTACCAGTTCGGTGTGCTGGAGGACTTCGACCACCTGTACCGGTACGCGAACCTGTACGAGATGATCGAACACCGCAAGGCCGACGCGATCGTCGACGGCCTCACCGAAGTGATGCCGGGCCGCCCGACGCGCTTCCACCACCGCAACCCCGTCGACAACGTGCGGGACCCGTACGTGAAGGACGAGACGAACCCGCTCTCGAAGCTGCACGCACTGACGATCATGTCGGCGGAGCAGCAGACGATGAACTTCTACATGAACACCGGCCCCACCTACATGGAGCCGATCGCCCGCCAGCTCTACCAGGAGATCGGGCTCATCGAGGAGGAACACGTCACCCACTACGAGTCGCTGGTCGACCCGGGCGAGACGTGGTGGGAGCAGCTGGTCAACCACGAGTACAACGAGTGCTACCTCTACCACTCCTTCATGGAGCAGGAGAGCGACCCGAGGGTGAAGGCCATCTGGGAGCTCCACCTCAACATGGAGCTGGAACACCTCCACGTCGCCTGCGACCTGATGCGCCGCCACGACGGCCGCGACCCCGAGTCCGTCCTCGCGCCCGAGCTGCCGAACGTGCTCACCTTCGAGCCCAACAAGGCCTATCTGCGGGAACTGCTGGACACGCAGATGGACCTCACCACGCTCGGCGCGGGCTACGTGCGGGACGCGCACGAGCGGTTCGAGAAGATGCAGGAGGACATCCACGGTGGCGAGGCGCCCCCCAGCGACCGGGTCATCGTCGAGCACGACGCGATGTTCGGCCGCGAGTACCGGGTCGAGACCGAGGGCGAGCACCCCGACCCCTCGCAGCGGGAGAAGGGCGGTGCCGGGGCATGAGCGACCTCCGGACCCCCCACGCCGGGGACGACCACGCTCCCGACACCGATGTCGTGTCCCTGCTGATGCGCCAGCACGGTGACATCCGCAACCTCTTCGACGAGGTCGAGGCCACCAAGGGAGACGAGCGCCGCAACGCGTTCCGTCGGCTGGTGCGCCTGCTGGCCGTGCACGAGACGGCCGAGGAGGAGGTCGTCCATCCCTTCACCCGGCAGAACCTGGCAGGCGGCGGGCAGGTCGCCGACGACCGGCTGGCGGAGGAGAAGGCGGCCAAGGAGACGCTGGCGGCCCTCGACGACCTGGACACGGACGACCCGAAATTCATGCCGCAGCTGCTGAAGCTGCGCGCGGAAGTGCAGGCGCACGCCCGGGCCGAGGAACGCTACGAGTTCACCCACATCCGGCGCAGCACCGACGTCACCCACCTGGCTGCGATGGCCAAGGCCGTCAAGGCGGCAGAGGCGGTGGCTCCCACCCGCCCCCACCCGGGAGTCGAGTCGGCAGCGGCCAACATGGCGCTGGGACCCGTCGCCGCACTGATGGACCGCACCAAGGACGCTGTTCGCCAGGCCATGGGCAAGGACGGCTGAACCGCGTGACGAAGACGGCCCGCCCTCCGGGGCGGGCCGTCCGCGCGAACACGGGCGACGCGAAGCGAGAGCGGAAACAAGGAGGGAAACACGTGATGATCGGCGAGACTCTGGTCCGCGAGTTGCTGGACTCGGCGGACGACTGTGCCCTCGTCCTGCTGGAAGGCCGCGCCAGGGTGGCCGGACCAGCCGCCCTGGACGGCGACGACCTCCGTGGGGCGGTGGTGGTGCTGACCCGGGCGGACCTGGTGGACCGACTGGGCACCACGCGTCCCACCGCGCAGGACCTCGCCCTGATGGCGGCGTCGTTGGACGACGCGGTCGGCAAGCTCGGCGGCTGAGGACGCTGGACGATCGGGTGGGCCGCCCCTCGCGCCGGGACGGGCGTCGCTCGTGCGGACGGGTGACTGCCGGCTTGGCGATGTCCCCGGCTCGGCCGCCCCACCGTGGTGCGGCACCCGTGCGGGGTGGGGTCGCCGTTCACCTCGCGGGGCGGTCCTCCGCGTCACGGCGGCAGGCGACGCACCACCGGGTGTGCGGCACGGCGAGGAGCCGCTCGGGGTCGATGGCGGCGCCGCAGGTCGCGCAGAGTCCGAACGTGCCCTCGTCCAAGCGGTGCAGGGCAGCCGTCGTGCGGGCGAGTTGCCGGCGCGCTTCTTCGGCGCGGCCGTGTTCCTCCGCGAGGGCGGCGCGGGTCGAGGCGGCGTCCGCCGCGTCGAGGTCGCAGTCGGCCCGGAGATCCGCCATCACTGCCTCGGCGGAGGCCGCGCGTCGCCGGAACACCTCGGCCTGCGCGGCGAGTTGCTCATGCAGTTCCTGCGACCCGAGGTCATCCGGCACGACGCTCTCCTCACATCCGTACCGCGTGCGTGCGTACATGCGGTGACTCCCTGGGGTCAGAACCCGTTGTGTCGGCACACCGGGCCCCAGCTTCCCGGCAGGCTGGTGATCACCTCGTTGGCCTCGGCGATGACCGACGGCTCGATCCAGCCCAGCGGTACGACCTCGTTGACCAGCGGCTCGTTGTCCGGGCCCCTGCCCGTCTCGACACCGCGCAGCACCCAGGGGCGCGTGAACGCCCCTTTGAGGCGTGGCAGGTGCGAGTAGTCGTAGAGCCGTCGCGCCACCCAGACGTGCACGGGCCGCTCGCCCCACCAGTCGGCGACGTCGAGGGAATTGACCGACAGTCCGGGCAGGGGCACGCCGGTGAGGTCGTCCCTGCTGGAGACCGAGCCCAGGTCCGGCGAGGGGCCGCGCGACCAGCGCACGTACAGGCCCCGGTCGCCGCTCACCAACTGCGTCAAGTCGGCCAGCGTGGCAAAGACGGTCATCTCCGCGTCGCTCATGAGTCCTCGGTCGTCGGCCGCTGTGGGCGCCAGGTGTCGGTGTCTTCCGGGCGCGGGCCCTGCCGTCGCTCCCGACGGATGCCGCGGTCTCCGGGCGGAAACGACGGACGGCGGGCCCTGGGGCGTCGGTGCGTCAGTCCGTGGACAACGCCTCCAGCAGCTCCCCGACCTGCGGATCGGGCAGGGAACGGGCCACGTCCGCCTGGGCGACCATGCCGACCAGGTCGTGGCCGTCGATCACCGGCAGCCGACGCACCTTGTGCGCGGTCATCGTGCGCAGGATCTCCTGGGCGTCGTCGTCCGCGCCGATGGTCACCGCTTCGCCCTGCGCCAGCTCACCGGCCGGGCAGGTGGCGGGGTCCTTCCCCGCGGCCAGGACCTTCACGACGATGTCGCGGTCGGTGAGCATGCCCTTGAGCTTGTTGTCGGTTCCGCAGATCGGCAGGGCCCCCACGCCCAGATCCTTCATCTTGCGGGCGGCGTCGAGCACGGTCTCGTCCGCTCCGACACATTCGGTGTTGCCGGTCATGATGTCGCGCGCCTTCGTCATCGGGACATTCCCCATTTCTGTGCCACCGTCGCCCGCGGAGGCCCTCCGCGACGGGTGTGTTCGCTGAACATGACGTGACACTCGTTCCCCGGCGACCGCGATGCATAACTCATGACAATTCGCCCTGCTGTGGGTGAGGGTGTCGGCCCCTTGGGGGCGGGTGCCGATTCCGCAGGGGGAGCATCCGGGCCGACCGCCGCGGGGGTCGTACGGGCCGGTCGTACGGGCCGGTCGTGCGTGTCGCACGGGCACGGCCGCCTGCGCCCCCCTGGCGAGGTGCTCGCGGTGCACGAGGTGCGTGCCGCAGCCCGCCGCCGGCCGCGCCCGGACACGCCGGCCGCGTGGACATACCGGGCACGGCTTCCTGTGCGCAGGGCCGCGCCACGGGGCAGGATGAGATCGGAGGCGGAAGGGGCCGGCACGACGTCCACCGCCGGCCCGCACCTGTCGAGGCGAAGGAGTCGCATCCGAGATGACCGTGCACGAGGGCGGGCCGTCGGCCCGGAACCTGGAGGACGGACAGCTTCTGAAGGAACTGGAGGCCATCCACCGCACGCGGCACGAAACCCTGCTGCACGCGTCGGACGACGCCCTGTCGACGCATACGGAACGGATGAACGAGCTGGAACGCGAGTACGTACGCCGTCACCCGCAGCGCGCCCAGAGCTCGTCCCGCACCCGCGCCGGCGCCCGCGCCCGTACCGGCGAGAACGACTGACGGACGGAGCCGCGCCCCTCCGCGCGGTCTCAGGCATTCCCGCTCCGGAAGAGACCGCACCCGGCACGACCGATGCCCGCTGCCACCGCGCCCCGAGCGCGGTGGCAGCGGGCATCGCGCGTGCCCGGGGGCGCTCGGGGCCGTGCGCGCGTGGGCGCGTGTGCCAGGAGGCCCGGCCCGGCGCGGTCACCCGTATGCCCCGTCCCGTCGAGCCGTCCGTGCACGGATGACAGAGGCTGATCGGGAACTCGGCGGTCCTGAGCGCACTCGACGACCGGAGGCCGGCGCCGCGGCGCGCCGTCCCCCGTACGGAGGAGATTCGGATGACCACAGCTTCGCCAGGGAAGTGGGAGCACGCCGTCGTCACCGGCGGCGGCGGTTTCGTCGGTTCGCATCTGTGCGCCGCCCTGCTGGCTGAAGGAACGGCCGTGACCTGCGTGGACGACTTCAGCACGGGACGCCGGGAGAACCTGGCGCCGCTGCTGGACCGTCCCGGCTTCCAGCTCGTACGGGCGAACGTGGCCGAGGAGTTCACCGTCGAGCGCCGACCCGATCTCGTCCTGCACTTCGCCTCGCCGGCGTCGCCGACCGACTACCTGCGGCTGCCCCTGCACACCCTGGACACCGGCAGTCTCGGCACGCGCAACGCCCTGAACCTGGCGCACCGCTCCGACGCCCGCTTCGTGCTCGCCTCGACGTCGGAGGTGTACGGGGACCCGCAGCAGAACCCGCAGAACGAGCGGTACTGGGGACACGTCAACCCGGTCGGACCGCGCAGCGTGTACGACGAGGCGAAGCGCTTCGGCGAGGCCCTGACCACCGCCCACGCCGACGCGAAAGGCACCGACACCGCCATCGTGCGGCTGTTCAACACCTACGGCCCGCGGATGCGCGGACACGACGGCAGGGCGGTGCCCACCTTCGTCCGGCAGGCGCTGGACGGGGAGCCCCTGACCGTCACCGGCGACGGGAACCAGACCCGCTCGCTGTGCTACGTCGACGACACCGTGCGCGGCATCCTCGCGGCAGCCGCTCACGAGATGCGCGGCCCCGTCAACATCGGAAACCCCACCGAGATCACGATGCTCGAACTGGCGCGCCTGGTCATCGAACTCACCGGGTCCCGCTCGGAGATCCGCTTCATCGCCCGGCCGACGGACGACCCGGCCGTCCGCTGCCCCGACATCACCCTGGCGCGCGACAAGCTCGGCTGGGAACCGGAAGTGGCGGCCCGGGAGGGCCTGGGGCGGACCATCGACTGGTTCCGCGCCACAGCGGAACGCTGATCGGCCGCGCGGCGCACACGTGGCGCCGCGCTCCGCCGGCCGTCGGTGCGTTCACCCCTGCCGATCGGCGGAGTGCTCCTCCCACCCCTCGGTGGCGCGTCGACCGCGCCGCTCGCCGCGCGAGAACCACCGCGCGGACTCCATTCGGTCATGTCCGTGCCGCGGTCGCGCGACCGCGCAGGACCGTACACCGGCACGTGCCACGAACCCTCGACAGAATCTCGGACACCCCATGCGCGTCCTAGGAATCAACGCCCTCTTCCACGACCCCGCCGCCGCCCTCGTGATCGACGGCCGAACGGTTGCCGCCGCCGAGGAGGAACGGTTCTCCCGGCGCAAGCACGGGAAACGGCCGCTGCCGTTCTCGGCCTGGGAACTGCCCGAGCAGGCCGCCGCCTGGTGCCTGCGCAGAGCCGGCCTGCGGCCCCAGGACCTCGACGCGGTCGCCTACTCCTACGATCCCGCCCTGGCCAGGCCCGCCGACGCCATGGGACTCGACGACCCCTGGGACCACCTGCGCCAGACGTACGCCAGGGAGGCGCCGAACTTCCTCAGGACCGCCCTGCCGGGACTGGACCCCGGGATCGTCCGGTTCGTACCGCACCACATGGCCCACGCGGCGTCGAGCGCCTTCGCCGTGCCGGACGCGGAGGACTCCTCGGTACTGGTGCTGGACGGCCGCGGCGAGCGGGCCTCGCACCTCGCCGCACGACGCGTGCGCGACAAGCTCGAACCGCTGTACTCCCAGGACCTGCCGCACTCCCTCGGCCTGGTCTACGAAGAACTCACGCAGCACCTCGGGTTCCTGCGCTCCTCCGACGAGTTCAAGGTGATGGCCCTCGCCTCCCACGGCACCCCGCGGATGCTGCCCGAACTGCGCCGGCACGTGTACCCGACCGGCGACGGGGGCTTTCGGGCCACCGCCGTGCCGTGGCACGAGCTGTGCCCGCCGCGCGGCGCCGACGAACCGTGGACGCAGGAGCACGCGGACGTGGCCGCCAGCACCCAGGCGGTCCTTGAGGAGACCCTGCTGGACCTGGCGCGCTGGCTGCACGGCAAGACGCACGACAGCGTGCTCACGCTCGCCGGCGGCGTCGCCCTGAACTGCGTCGCCAACACCCGGATCGCCCGGGAGGGCCCCTTCGACCGGGTGTGGGTGCAGCCCGCGGCGGGTGACGCCGGCACGGCACTGGGCAGCGCGCTGCTGCTCACCGCGGACGGGGGCGTCCGGCCGGAGCCGATGACCGGCGCCGACCTGGGCCGCGACTGGTCGGACGCCGAACTGGGGGCCCTGCTGAAGACGGCCGCCGTCACCTTCGAGCGCCCCGCGGACATCGCCGCGACCGTGGCGCGGGCGCTGGCGGACAACCGGATCGTCGCCTGGTTCCAGGGCCGGTCCGAATACGGCCCCCGGGCACTCGGCCACCGCTCGCTCATGGCGCACCCCGGGCACGCGGGCAACCTGGAACGGCTCAACGACGTCAAGGGCCGCGAGCAGTTCCGTCCCGTCGCCCCGATGGTGCTCGCCGACCGCGCTCCGGAGATTTTCGACGGCCCGATGCCCAGCCCGTACATGCTGTTCGTGCACGACGTGGCCCCGGCATGGCGGGACCGTATCCCGGCGGTCGTCCACGTCGACGGGACGGCCCGCATCCAGACCGTGGACCCGGCGCACGAACCCCTGGTGGCCCGCATGCTCGGCGAGTTCGAGGAGCTCACCGGCCTGCCGGTCGTCGTCAACACGAGCCTGAACACGGCGGGCCGCCCGATGGTGGACGACCCGCGCGACGCGCTGGAGTGCTTCGGCTCCTCTCCCGTCGACCTGCTGGCCATCGGCCCGTACGCCATCCGCCGCCAGGACCTCTACCGGTCCTCCGAGGGCGGCGGTGCCTGATGTCCACACGCCCGAAGCGGACCGGCGGCACCGGCCGGGCCGCAGACCCGTACGCGGTGGTCGTGCCCACCCTGGGACGGCCCAGTCTGCGGGTGACGCTGCACGCGCTGGCCGAGGCCGCCGGACCGAAGCCGGACCGGCTGATCCTCGTCGACGACCGGCCGGGACCGCACGGCGGGCCACCGCTGGAGGACCACGTCCCGCCGTCCCTGTCCTCCGTCACCACCGTGGTGGGCGGCCGGGCCGCAGGTCCCGCCGCGGCCCGCAACACCGGATGGCGGGCGGCCGGTGACGTGCCGTGGATCGTCTTCCTGGACGACGACGTCGTCCCGGGGCCCGCTTGGGGCGACGAGCTCGCCGCCGACCTCCGCGCGGCGAGGCCGCGCGACGCGGCGGTCACCGCCCGCATCGACGTGCCCCTGCCCGAGGACCGCAGGCCCACCGACTGGGAACGCAACACCGCCGGCCTCGCCACCGCCCGGTGGATCACCGCCGACATGGCCTACCGGCGCGAGGCGCTGGAGGCCGTCGGAGGCTTCGACGAGCGGTTCCGCCGCGCGTTTCGGGAAGACGCCGACCTCGCGCTGCGCGTACTCGCCGCCGGCTGGACGGTGGCCGCGGGAAGACGCTCCACCGCCCATCCGGTGCGCCCGGCCGACCGCTGGATCTCGCTGCGCCTCCAGGCGGGCAACGCGGACGACGTGCTCATGACGCGGCTGCACGGGCCCCACTGGTGGACCCGCGCCGCCGCGCCCCGCGGACGGCTGCCCCGCCACCTTGCCGTGACCGCGGCGGCGGCCGGGACGCTCGCCTGCACGCTCCTGCGCAGGCCCGGGGCGGCCTCCGCCTTCGCCGCGCTCTGGCTGGCCGGCACCACCGAATTCGCACTCGCCCGGATCCTGCCGGGGCCCCGGCACCGCGACGAAGTGACCACCATGGCGTTGACCAGCGTCCTCATTCCGCCTGCCGCCGTCTGGCACTGGCTGCGGGGACAGCTGGCCCACCGGGAGGCGCAGCCGCTCCAGGTGCGCGGAGCCGGACCCGGCCGCAGCCCGGGGCCGCCGGTCCTGCGGGCCCCCGAGGAACGGGTGCGCCGATGAACGGGACCCCCGCAACAGGCCGGCGAGAGGGCTTTCACACCGGAGGCGACGGCCCCTGGCTGCTCGACGGCCCCCGCGGCACGGCACCGGCCCCGGGAGCCGGGGCGAAGCCGCACGGCGACCGGGAACTCCCGGCGGCGGTCCTCTTCGACCGCGACGGCACCCTCGTGGAGGACGTGCCCTACAACGGCGACCCGGCACTGGTGGAACTCACGCCCACCGCGCGGGACGCCGTCGACGCCGTACGCGCGGCGGGCGTCCCCTTCGGCGTCGTGAGCAACCAGTCGGGAGTCGCCCGTGGCCTGCTGACCGCGGCCCAGGTCGACGCGGTACGGCGGCGCGTGGAGGAACTGCTGGGCCCCTTCGGCGTCTGGGCCGTCTGCCCGCACGGACCCGGCGACGGCTGCGCCTGCCGCAAACCGGCGCCCGGACTGGTGCTCGCCGCGTGCGCGCGCCTCGGCGTGCCCCCCGCACGCACGGTCGTCATCGGTGACATCGGCGCCGACGTTCTCGCCGCCCGCGCCGCCGGCGCCCGTGGCGTACTGGTGCCCACCGCGGTCACCCGCGCCGAGGAGACCGAGGACGCGGACGCCGTGGCTCCGAACCTCCTCGCCGCCGTCCACCTGGCCCTCGACCCACCGCGGACGCCCCGCACGGCGACGCCCGCCCGCCCGCCGGGAACGGAGGCGCGGCGATGACCGGCGCCCCCCGCCCTCCGCGCACCCTGGTCGTACGCCTCGACAGTGCGGGCGACGTGCTGCTGGCCGGGCCCGCCGTCCGTGCCGTGGCGGCCGGCTCCTCGTACACCGCGCTGCTCTGCGGACCCCAGGGCGCCGACGCGGGGGCACTCCTGCCCGGCGTCGACGACGTCCTGGTGTACGACGCCCCGTGGGTCGGACTGGACCCGGCGCGGGTCACGCGGGAAGCGACGCGACAGGTGCTCGACACGGTGCGGGCCGGCCGCTTCGACCGCGCCCTGATCCTCGTCTCCTACCACCAGAGCCCGCTGCCGGTGGCGTTGCTCCTGAAACTGGCGGGCGTCGCCTGGACGGCCGCCGACAGCGAGGACTACCCCGGCTCCCTCCTGGACCTGCGCCACCACCGGCTGCCGCACCGCCACGAGGCTTCGGCGGCCCTGGACCTCGCCCGCGCCTGCGGCTTCCCGCTGCCGCCCGGCGACGACAGGGCGCTGCGCGTGGCGACACCGCCCGACACCACCGCACTGACCGGTGGCGAACCCTACGTCGTGCTCCATCCGGGGGCCGCCGTGCCCGCCCGCGCCTGGAGTCCCGACCGGGCGCGCCGCGCCGCGGCGGCCCTCGCCGCCGCCGGGCACCGGGTCGTGGTCACCGGCGGGCCCGCGGAGCGCGAGCTGACCGCGCGGGTCGCGGCGGGGCACGCCCTCGACCTCGGCGGAACCACCGGTCTGCGGCAACTGGCGGGCGTACTCGCCGGGGCGCGGGTCGCGGTGGTCGGCAACACCGGGCCCGCGCACCTCGCCGCCGCCGTCGGAACACCCGTCGCCAGCCTGTTCGCGCCGGTCGTGCCGGCCGAGCGCTGGGGCCCGTACGGCGTACCCCACGTCCTGCTCGGCGACCAGCGCGAGGGGTGCGCGGACAGCAGGGCGCGGAACTGCCCGCTGCCCGGCCACCCCTGCCTCGACGGCGTCGGCGACGCCGAGGTGCTCGCCGCCGTGGCGATGCTCGCCGACGGCACCACCAGCCCCCGGACGCACCCGCGTCCGAACGCGTCGCCGTCCCCGCCGACGGCGTCCCTGTCCCACCCGCCGACCGGAACGGGCCGTCCGCCCGGCACGGAACGAGGAGCGAGCGTATGAACATCCTGCTGTGGCACGTGCACGGTTCCTGGACGACCTCGTTCGTGCAGGGGCCGCACACCTACCTCGTCCCCGTGACACCGGACCGCGGACCCGACGGCCTCGGTCGCGCGCGCACGTTCGCCTGGCCCGACCCGGTCCGCGAGGTCACGCCCGGTGAACTGCGCGACGCGGACGTGGACCTGGTCCTCCTCCAGCGTCCGCACGAAGCGGAACTGGCCGCACGCTGGCTGGGCGGACGGCGTCCGGGACGGGACCTTCCCGCGGTGTACCTGGAGCACAACACCCCGGACGGAGACGTGCCGCGCACCCGCCACCCGTGCGCCGACCGCGATGACCTGACGCTCGTGCACGTCACGCACTTCAACCGGCTCTTCTGGGACAACGGCACCACCCGCACCGAGGTGATCGAGCACGGCATCGTCGACCCGGGCCACCAGTACACCGGCCACCTCGCCCGGGCCGCCGTCGTCGTCAACGAGCCGGTGCGCCGCGGCCGTCACACCGGCACCGACCTCCTTCCCGCGCTGAGCGAGGCGGCGCCCCTCGACGTCTTCGGGATGCGGACCGAGGGCCTCGCCGCGCACCTGGGCGTCCCCGAGGACCGCTGTCGCACCGCCGACCTCCCGCAGAGCGAACTGCACGCGGCACTCGCACAGCGACGCCTGTACCTGCACCCGGTGCGCTGGACGTCCCTGGGTCTCTCGCTGCTGGAGGCCATGCACCTGGGCATGCCGGTCGTGGCCCTCGCCACCACCGAGGCCGTCGAGGCCGTCACACCCGGCACGGGCACACTCTCCACCCGCCCCGAGGTGCTCGCCCGCGCGGTCCGGCACTACCTGCGGGAGCCGGAGGCCGCGGCCGAGGACGGCGCGCGCGCCCGCCAGGCCGCTCTCGAACGGTACGGACTCAAACGCTTCCTCGACGACTGGGAGCGTGTGCTGACGGAGGCGACCTCATGACCTCGACCCTCGACCCGGCGGCTCTCGACGCGGAGCCCCGCGATCCCGGAGCGCTCTCCATCGCCCTCGTCTCGGAACACGCCAGTCCGCTCGCCACCCTGGGCGGCGTCGACGCGGGCGGCCAGAACGTGCACGTCGCCTGCCTCGCCGGCGCGCTCGCCGACCGCGGCCACCGGGTGACCGTCTACACCCGCCGTGACTCTCCCGGTCCGCCCGTACGCGTTCCCCTGTGTGCGGGAGTGGACGTGCACCACGTGCCCGCGGGCCCGCACGCCCAGATCCCCAAGGACGAACTGCTGCCCCACATGCCGGAGTTCGGCCGCTACCTGGCGCGCACCTGGAGCGGTGCGCTGCCCGACGTGGTGCACTCGCACTTCTGGATGTCCGGTCTGGCCGCGCTGCGCGCCACCCGCGAACTCGGCCTTCCCCTGCTGCACACGTATCACGCGCTCGGCACTGTCAAGAGGCGACACCAGCAACGCGCCGACCCCAGCCCGCCCCAGCGGATCGCACTGGAGACGGAACTGGGGCACGGCTGCGACCGGATCATCGCCACCTGCCGGGACGAGGTCGCGGAACTGGGCAGGATGGGCATTCCCGCCGCCAAGGCGGGCGTCGTGCCGTGCGGCGTCGACACGGAACTGTTCACCCCCCGCGGACCGGCCGCCCCGCGCGGCACCCACCGGCACCAGGTGCTCCAACTGGGCCGCCTCGTGCCGCGCAAGGGCGCGGCGGTCTCCATCGCCGCGCTGGCCCGGCTGCCCGAGACGGAACTGCTCGTGGTCGGCGGCCCGCCCGCCGACCGGCTGGACGAGGACCCCGAGGTCCGCAGACTGCGCGCACTCGCCCGGAAGGCGGGCGTCGCCGACCGGGTGCGCTTCGCCGGGGGCGTCCCGAGCGCCCAGGTGCCCGCGCTCATGCGCGCGGCCGACGTCGTGCTGTGCCCCGCGGAGTACGAACCGTTCGGCATCGTGCCGCTGGAGGCGATGGCGTGCGGCAGACCGGTCGTCGCCAGCGCCGTCGGCGGGCAGCTCGACACCGTGGCGGACCCGGTGACGGGCCGCCTGGTGGAGCCGGGGAACCCCGAGGCCCTGGCCCGCGCCGTCCTCGAACTGCTCGGCGACCGGGCGCTGCGCGAGGCGTGCGGCGCGGCCGGCCGGCGCAGGGTCCTGCGCCGCTACGGCTGGGGGCAGGTGGCGGCGGCCACCGAGGCGGCCTACTGCGAAGTCCTGGACGCCCTGCCCCGCGTGACGGGGGTCGGCGCGGTGTGAGGCACGTACCGGACGGTCCGGCCGGGCGGCCGTACCGAACCGTCCGTCCGGTGCGGCACCCACCGAACCACCGGCCGGGTGAGAACCGCCGGCCGGGTGAGGCACGCACCTGACAGCCCGGTGCGCAGGCCCGTACCGAACCCACCGCCGCCGACCGATCGTCAAGCACCGACACCCGAAGGAGGTGCGGGCCCGCCGCCCCCGAGGCGCGGTACGCCCGATCCGTATGAGCGAATCCCCTGCACTCGACGCCGCGCAACTGCACTGCCGGTCCCTGGAGCGAGCGCTCGGCCTGCTGTGCCGTGACGGCCTCGGCCGGATCGCGGACTGGGGCGGCCGGCTCGCCGCCGCACTGCCCGCCGGAAGCCGGCTGCTGGCGGCGGGCAACGGCGGCAGCGCCGCCCAGGCACAGCACCTGACCGCCGAACTGGTGGGCCGCTACCAGCGGGAACGGCCGGCCTACTCGGCCATCTCCCTGCACGCGGAGACCTCCAGCATGACCGCCATCGGCAACGACTACGGCTTCGACCACGTGTTCGCCCGGCAGGTCTCCGCCCACGGCAGGCCCGGCGACGTCCTGCTCCTGCTGTCCACGTCCGGCCGCAGCGCCAACCTGATCGCGGCCGCGCTGGCGGGCCGGGCCGCCGGACTGCACGTCTGGGCACTCACCGGCCCCGGCCCCAACCCGCTGGGCGAAGCCGCCGAGGAAGCGCTCTGCGTCGAGGGCGACACCACGGCGACCGTGCAGGAGACCCACCTCGTCGCCGTCCACCTGTTGTGCGAAGCCTTCGACGCGGTGCTCGCCGCACCGCCCGGGGCCGCCGCGGGCCGCCGCACCGCGCCCCACGAGAGGGTCCCCGTCGACGCGGACGCCGTCTCCGTCAACGGAAGTCTCCGGTGAGCGGCCCGAAGCCGCTGGTCGTCGTCGGTGACGTCCTGCTCGACGAGGACGTCGAAGGCACCGCCACCCGGCTCTCCCCGGACGCCCCCGCCCCCGTGGTGGACGTCACCGGCGACCGGCGGCGCCCCGGCGGCGCGGGGCTCGCCGCCGCGCTGGCCGCACGCGACGGCCGCGAGGTGACCCTGGTGACCGCACTGGGCGACGACCCCGCGAGCGACGCCGTACGCCGCGCGCTCAGCGGCCGGGTGCGGCTGGTGGAGCTGCCGCTGGAGGGCAGCCTGCCGGTGAAGACGCGCGTCCTCGCCTCGGGCCGCCCCCTGGTGCGCGTCGACCGGGGCGGCGGCACACCGGGCGAGCCCGACGCCGCCGTACGGGACGCGCTGACCGGGGCGCACGCCGTCCTCGTCGCGGACTACGGGCGACGGACCGCCGACGCCGTGCGGGAGGACCTGGCCGCCCTCGCCCCCCGCGTCCCGCTGGTGTGGGACCCGCACCCCAAGGGCGACGCCCCCGTGGCGGGCGCGCGGCTGGTCACCCCGAACGCGGCCGAGACCCGCGCCCTGTGCCCCGACGGGAGCGACGCACAGGACTGCGGCGTCACGCTGCGCGCGTACGCCAGGCGAGGCGCGGAACTCGCGGAGCGCTGGCAGGCGGCGGGGGTCGCCGTGACGCTGGGCGAGCGCGGCGTCCTCCTGACCAGCCCCGGCTGCGGTACGCCGATGCTCGTGCCGCCGCCCTACCGCGCGACCGGCGACCCGTGCGGCGCCGGTGACTGCTTCGCGGCCGTCACGGCCGCCGCGCTGGCCGACGGGGCACTCCCCGAGGAGGCCCTCCAGCGCGCCGTCGCGGAGGCCGCCGCCTTCGTCTCCGCGGGCGGAGCCGGCAACCACGACCTGTGGCGGACCACGCCCGCTCACCGCGAGGTCCCCGACACGTCCTCCACCGACGCGTTCGCCCTCGCCGCGCGGGTGCGGGCGCGCGGCGGCACGGTCGTGGCCACCGGCGGCTGCTTCGACCTCCTGCACGCCGGCCACGTCGGCCTGCTGGAGAGCGCCCGGCGCATCGGCGACTGCCTGATCGTCTGCCTCAACTCCGACGCATCGCTCACCCGCCGCAAGGGCCCCGGACGCCCGCTCAACAGGGAAGCCGACCGCGTCCGCGTCCTTGAGGCGCTCGGCAGCGTCGACGCCGTGGCCGTCTTCGCCCAGGACACCCCGCAGGAACTGCTCACCAGGCTGCGGCCGGACGTATGGGTCAAGGGCGGCGACTACAGCGTCCAGGACCTGCCCGAGGCGCGGACCCTGCGCGCATGGGGCGGCCAGGCCGTCGTCCTGCCCTATCTGGACGGCCGCTCCACCACCCAGCTGGCCCGCCGGGCCGCCGCAGCCGTCGCACGGACCGGGCCGACCGCCCCCTGAGCCGAGAGGCACCGAACGCACGTGAACGAAGAAGGCACCCGGCTCCCGCCGGCGGACACCGCGGCACCGGACCGCCTTCGGGCGCTGGTACTGCGGGCACTGGGGCTGGGGGACCTGCTCGCCGTCGTACCGGCGCTGCGCGCCCTGCGCCGGCAGCTGCCGGCCCACGAGATCGTGCTGGCCGCTCCGGAGCGGCTGGCCGGGCCCGCCATGGCCACCGGTCTGGTGGACCGCCTGCTGCCCACCTCGGCCGCCGGCCGCGCGGTACCCGCCCACCTCGCCTGGACGGGACCCGCCCCCGACATCGCCGTCGACCTGCACGGCAACGGGCCACCGAGCCACCTGCTGCTCCAGCGGCTGCGTCCCGGGCGGCTGCTGGCCTACGCGCATCCCGGGACACCCGGCATCGCGGGACCCGCGTGGCGGGACGACGAGCACGAGCGGGACCGGTGGTGCCGGCTGCTGTCCTGGTACGGCATCGAGGCGGACCCCGCGGACGTGCGGATCCCGCCGCCCGACGGCGCCTCACCGGCGCCCGGCGCGGTCGTCGTCCATCCCGGTGCCGACGCCGGCGCCCGCCGCTGGCCGCCGGAGCGGTTCGCCGCCGTGGCAGCGGAACTCACCGCCCGTGGCCACCGGGTGGTGGTGACCGCAGGCGCCGGGGAGGACGCGCTCGCACGGTTCGTGGCGGCGCGGGCGGGGCTGTCGGCGGACGCCGTACTGGGAGGGGCGCAGGACGTGCCCTTCGACGTGCTGTCGGCGCTCGTGGCGCACGCCCGCTGCGTCCTCGTCGGGGACACCGGGCTCGCCCACCTGGCGACGGCGCTCGGCACCCCGTCGGTCGTGCTGTTCGGCCCGGTGTCGCCCCGGCTGTGGGGGCCGGTGGCGGACGCGCGCCACCGGGCGCTGTGGCACCCCGAAGGCGACGACGGCCGTACCCGGCCCGGCGACGCCCACGGGCGGCAGCCCGACGAGCGGTTGCTGCGCATCACGACGGACGAGGTCCTGGACGCGGTGGGGGCGGTAGCGGGCCTTCCCCACCCGCAGACCCTGTCCGGGACCCCGCCGGGGCCCGCACCGGCTCGGGCACCCCTCCCCGGCGCGCGGCCGTAGGCCCAGGGCGGGCGGGTTCGGGCGCCGGTGCCGTCCGGCTGTCCGCCGGACGCCGGGAGGGGTCGTCGCCGCACCGCCGCGTTCAGGCGGCCGTCTCCAGCACCGGCGCTGCCGGGACCCGCGCCTCCTTGCGCAGCACTACGGGCACGGCGGCCCCGTACCTGCGCAGCAGGAAGCCCGCACCGATCGATCCGGCCACGATCAGCCCACCGCCCACCAGGGCGCCCCGGGCTCCGGCCAGTTCCGTCAGGAGCCCGAGTGCGGGCGGGCCGCCGAGGCCCCAGGCGGTACTGATGCTTCCCCACACGCCCAGCACGCGGCCCCGCAGATGGACCGGCGGATCGGTCTGCAGGACGGTGGTCCCCGCCGTGTCGGAGACGGACTCGACGACGGCCATCGGCAGGACGAGCACCAGCAGCACGGCGAGCGAGGGGGAGAAGCCCGCGACCGCCTGCAACAGGGCGCCCGCGGCGGCCAGGGTGCCCACCAGCCGCACGGACGGCCGTCGCAGCCGGGCGCCGAGGACCGCACCGATGATGCCTCCGACGGCGAGGACGGTGGACACCGTGCCGAACGCCCCGGCGCCCCCGGCGAGCGGTCCCGTGACCAGCACCGCCAGCGTGAGCTGGTAGTTCCGCCCGAAGACCGCGCTGACACCGGTGATACCGGCGAGGGCCACGAGCCGGGGCCGCTTCATGAAGTACGCCAGCCCCTGCCGGACGGTCATGTCCGCGCCGACCGGCGCGGGTCCGCGCGGCGCGGGAACGGCCCGCGCCGGGGCGGCCTGCTCGGGGGCGGTCCGCTCGGGCACGGCCTGGCGCAGCGCCCCGTACGCGGGACGGAGGAAGGGGATGACCGCGGCGACGAAGAGGAACGACACCCCGTTGGCGGCGTAGGCCGCGGCCGTGCCGAGGAAGCCGACGGTGACACCGCCGAGCGCCGCACCGGCCAGGCGCCCCGCGCTGTGCACCAACGAGCCGACGCCGATGGCGGACGGAACGTCCTGCGGCGGCACGAGGTCGTTGCCCAGCAGGGCGCACGCGGGCCCGTCGACCGTGGCGATGATGCCGGTGACGGCCGCCAGCACCATCAGGACGGTCAGGTCGAGCCCGCCCGTCGCCACCAGGGCGGTCGTCGTGAAGGCGACGGCGCCGAGCAGGGCCTGGCTGACGGAGGCGGTGAGCTTGCGCGGCCAGCGGTCGACGGCGGCGCCGCCGACGAGGCTCATCAGCAGCGCCGGGGCCGCCTGTACGGACATGGAGAGGCCGGTGGCGGTGGCCGAACCCGTGATCTGCAGGACCAGCAGGTTCTGCACGGTGAGCTGCATCCAGGTGCCGGCGTTCGACACGAAGTTGGCGACGGACCACCAGCGCATGCTGCGGTAACGCAACGAGCGCCACGGTGACTGCGAGCCGCCCGCCGACGACGCGGCAGCGGGCGGTCCGGGGAGCGGCGGTGCGACTACGGGCGGTTCGCACACGTCGTCGGGCGCGGAGGAAGCGGCGGAAGGGAACGGCGCCGTCGGGGCAGGGGAGGGCGCGGCGGAGGGGGGCACGGAAGACACAGGGGCACTCGAAGATTCGCGGACGAGCCCGGGGACTCGGGCAGGGGGGCGGCGGGAGCTGCTCGGGGCACCGGTTGCACCGCGCCGTCACTCCACCGGATCTGTCAGGGGCGCCGTGCTGCGGGAAGGTCGTCGTCAAGGCGTGCGGAAAGACGCGTGGACGCTGCGGAGCCCCTGCGGAGTACGGCGTCGACCATGGTGGCAGACGCAATCGCCGTACCTCGGACGGTTGTGCCCCGGCCGCCGCCGTAAGGACGCGGACGCCTTGTCCCCCATGGCCTCGGCCCGTGTGGTGGGCTTGCTCACACCGCTCGGCGCCCGCGCCCCAAGGCCGGTCCCTTCGCGAGGACCCGGACTGCGCCGCGGCCCTCCGCCAAGGTCCGTCCCCGAGGTGCCGGACCGCCTCGCCGCCGTCACAGTGGGAAGCGGAACGGTTGCGCAGCGCATCGTTCCTCGACCGGCAACGGAGGGCACAGGCATGGGTTTCGGCGCAGCGCAGCTCGATCTCGACGGAAAGCACGCACTGGTCACCGGAGCGGCCCGCGGTCTCGGAGCCTCGATCGCGAGGAAGCTGGCGGAGGCCGGAGCGAGCGTCCTGGTCGCCGACGTCCGCGAGGAGCAGGCCCGGGAGCTGTGCGAGAAGCTCACCGGCGAAGGGCTCGAAGCCCGCTTCGTGGCCATGGACGTGCGGGACGCCGAGGGCGTCGCCGCCGCTTTCAGAAGCCTGGAAGAGGCGGGCCGAACGCCCGACGTCCTCGTCAACAACGCCGCCGTGGACGTCTCCAAGCCGATCGAGCACCTGACGGCCGACGAGGTGAGGCGGGTCGTCGAGACCAACCTGCTCGGGCCGATGTACCTGTGCCTGGAGACCTACCGGCGCATGATCGCCCGCGGGGGCGGCCACATTGTGAACATCCTGTCCACCGCGGCCAACCGCACCTGGACCGAGGCGGGACCCTACGCGGCGGGCAAATCGGGCCTGCGCGCGTTCACGCACACGCTCTTCAAGGAGGCCCAGCGCGACTGCGTGGGGATCGGCGTCACCGGGATCATCGCGGGGGGCATGGAGACGCCGTTCATCATGGAACGCTTCCCGGACGCCGACGTGAGCCTGCTGCAGAGCCCCGACCTCGTGGCCGACACGGTGCTGTACGCGCTGTCCGTGCCGGCCGGAAGCGTCGTGGGCGAACTCGTCGTCGTGCCGCGCCGGGAGCCGTCCTGGCCGTGACAGGCCGCTCGCCCGAAGCCGCCGTGCGCCCACCGCCCCCTGAAGCTCCGCCCGCCCGGCGCCGCCGTGCGTCGCAGACCGCCGTACGCCGCAGGCCGTCCGCGCCCCGTACGTCCTGCGGGGCCCGAGCCTGCACGACCGCGCCCGGAAGGGCGACGCCCGAAACCGCCTCCTCGTACCCCGAACCCACGCCCCCCACTCCCACGGCGGAAGGAGAGATCCTGCCATGACGCCGACGACGTTCTTCTCGGCATCACAGCAGCCACAGCCGCCACTCCCGTGGCAGCGCGCCCTGGTGACCGCAGGCGCCGGATTCCTCGGCTCCCACCTCTGCGAACGCCTGCTGGACGCGGGCGTGGCGGTCGACTGCGTGGACGAGACGCCGTCGGCCACGGTCCGCGAGGCGCAGCACCCGGCCGACCGCCCCGGGTTCCGGCGACTGCGGCTGAACCTCGCGCGGCCGGGCCGCACCGACGTCCTCGCCGGACCGTACGACCTCGTGGTGCACTTCGGGTGCCCCGCCTCGGCCGACCTGGACCGCCCGGCGGAGACACTCGGCGCGGACAGCCTCGCCACCCGCCACGCGCTCGGCCTCGCCGAACGGGACGGCGCGCGGTTCCTGCTCGTCTCCACCTGCCTCCTCCACGGTGTTCCGCCCGGCCGGGACGGGAAACCGGACGGGGCGCTCGGCGCGGACGACAGGGCCCGGCGCGCGGCACACGCGTCGGTCACCGCGTACATGAGCGCCACGCAGGCCGACGCCGGCATCGCCCGCGTCTTTCCGGTGTACGGCCCGCGCATGGGCTCCTGGGAGGGCCTGCTGGTCTCCGGCCTGATCCGGCAGGCGCTGGGCGGCGGACCGGTGACCGTGCCCGGTGACGCCAATGACAGGCCGTCGCTGTGCTACGTCGACGACACCGTCGACGGCGTGCTCCGGGTGGCCGCCAGCCGCTCGGTGCGCCCGGTGGACATCGGCGGCGACCCCGGCCCGACCGCGCAGGAGATCGCCCGCCGGGTGCTCGACCTCACCGGCTCCGACGCCCGCCCGCACTTCACCGGGCACCGCCACGAAAGCCCCGAACCACCCCACCCCGCCACCGGCTTCGCCCACGAACTCCTCGGGTGGACGCCCAGGGTCTCCCTCGCGGACGGACTCACGCGCACCGTCGCGTACTTCCTCGACCGGGCCGCCCCGTACGGCCGGGGCAGCGGCAGCAGGACCACGCCGGGCACCGCGGGAGGTGCGCGCCATGCGTGCACCTGGTGACCGCGTGCAGAAACGGTCCCTCACGGCGCCGACGGCCGCGTACGGCGGGGGAGGAGTGCAGACCCGTGGCGCGGGAAAGGTGCTCGTCGTCTGCCTGGACGACATGAGCGGCGTCCTGCTGACCGGCCCCGCCGTCCGCGCGGTGGCGGCACGCGCCGCACACGTGACGATGCTGTGCGCACCGCGCGGCGCGCCCGCCGCCGCTCTGCTGCCCCACGTCGACGAGATCCTCGTCTGGGACGCCCCCTGGGGGAGCGGGCGTCCGCCCACCGTGCAGGAGGCGGACGTCGAGGGCCTCGTGGGGCGGATGCGCGTCGCGGCGTACGACACCGCCCTCGTCCTCACGCCCCCCGAGCGGAGCGCGCTGCCCCTCGCACTCCTGCTGCGGATGGCGCACGTCCGCCGCATCGGGGCCCACCTCACCGAGCACCCGGGCAGCCTCGTCGACGTACCCCACCGGCGGGCACCCGGACGGCACGACGTCGAAGCGGCGCTCGACGCCGCAGCGGCCCTGGGTTTCCCGCCGGGAGCGGGCGACGACGGGCGGCCCCGTGTGCTCCCGGCCCCCGACACGACCGCTCTCACCGGCAACGGGCCCTACGTCGTGCTGCACCCGGGCGCCGCGGCGCACACCCGCGCCTGGGACGCCGGGCGGGCGGCCGAAGCGGTCGTCCTGCTCGCCGACGCAGGTCACCGCGTGGTCGTCACCGGCGGCCCCCGGGAGACGGCCCTGACGCGAAGGGTCAGCGGCGACACGGCGGTCGACCTCGGCGGTCGCACGGATCTGCGGACCCTGGCGGGCGTCCTGCGGGCGGCCGACGTCGTCGTGGCGGGCGACCCCGGGCCCGCCCACCTGGCCGCCGCCTGCGCCACCCCGGTGGTCTCCGTCGGCCCTTCGCACGCGCTCGCGGAACGCCGCAGCCCCTACGGCGTACCCGCCGTCCTCCTCGGCGGTCAGGACGCCCCCGTCTCGTCCACCGGCCGGTCCCCCCGCGACGAAGTACCCCCCGACGACGTGCTGCGCGCGGTGCAGAAACTCCTGAAGGCGAGCCAGTGAGCGACCGCCGCCCCCGCACCACGGTCGCGGTGATCACCCGCAACCGCCGCGAGAGCGTACTGCGCACCCTGGACCGGCTGGCCGCCCTGCCGGAGCGGCCCCCCGTCGTCGTGGTGGACAACGGCTCCACCGATGCGACGGCCGACGCGGTACGCGCCCACCGCGTCGGCGCCCTCGTCGTCGAGGCCGGGCGCAACACCGGAGCCCTGGGCCGCAACCTCGCGGTCCGGCACGCCGGCACGCCGTACGTGGCCTTCAGCGACGACGACTCCTGGTGGGCCCCGGGCGCCCTGGACGCCGCCGCCGACCTCTTCGACGCCCATCCACGCCTCGGGCTGCTGGCCGCCCGCACCCTGGTCGGCCCCGAGACCTCCGAGGACCCGCTCAACCTCGTGCTCGCCGACTCGCCCCTGCCGCCCGCCCACGACCTCCCCGGCCGCCCCGTGCTGGGCTTCCTCGCCTGCGCGGCGGTGACCCGGCGCTCGGCCTTCCTGGAAGCGGGCGGCTACCACCGGGTGCTGTTCTTCGGCGGCGAGGAGACTCTGCTCGCCTACGACCTGGCGGCGCGGGGCTGGGGCGTGACCTACGAGCCCTCCGTAACGGCCCACCACCACCCCGACGCCTCCGACCGGCCCGGCCGCACCGTGGTGCAACGGCGCAACGCCCTCCTCACCGCCTGGCTGCGGCGACCGGTGACGGTGGCCCTGCGGGGCACCGCACACCTCGCCGCGGCGGCCGCCCGCGGGGAACGGGATGCCGCGACGGCGCTCAAAGGCGCCCTCGTCCGCCTCCCCGCAGCCCTCCGCGCCAGGGAACCGCTGCCCGCCGGGATCGAGAGCGCGGCCCGCCTGCTGGACCGGACTCCCTCCTGACCACCGCCGCCCGCCATCCGCTCCACGCCGTTGCCCACCGACGTACAGGACCAGCGCAGATGTCGAACGAAGCCGACCAGGCACCCGCCGCGCGCGCGAAGGACGAACACCGCCGCGGACCCGATTCCCGCACCACCGTCGTCGTGATCACCAAGGACCGCCGCGAGGAGCTGCTGCGCACCCTGCGCACGCTGCGGGAACTTCCCGAACGGCCGCGCGTGGTGGTCACCGACAACGCCTCGCGCGACGGCACGGCCGAGGCGGTCGCACGCCTCTTCCCGGAGGTCCAACTCCTGTGTCCTGGCGAGAACCTGGGCGCCGTCGGGCGCAATCTGGCCGTGCGTCACGTCAGGACGCCGTACGTGGCGTTCTGCGACGACGACACCTGGTGGGAACCGGGCTCCCTGTGCCGCGCCGCGGACCTCCTCGACGCGCATCCGCCCCTCGCGGCCGTGACCGCCCGCATCGTGGTCGAGCCGTCGGGCGAGGAGGACCCGGTGGTCGCCGAGCTGCGCGACTCCCCGCTGCCGGGACCGGACTGGCTGCCCGGACCCGCCCTCGGCTCGTTCCTCGCCGCCGCGACGGTGATCCGGGCCGATGCCTTCCGGGGTGCGGGCGGCTTCCATCCCGGGCTGTGGCTGGGCGGGGAGGAGGAACTCCTCGCCACCGACCTGCTGACGCAGGGCCACTGGCTCTGCTACGTACCGGAACTGACCATCCATCACGCGGCCTCGAAGGCACGTGACAGCACGCACCGCCGCGTCCTCGGCCTGCGCAACACCCTCTGGTTCACCTGGCTGCGCCGTCCCTGGCGATCCGCCCTGCGCCGCACCGGGCACCTGCTGCGCACCGTGCCGCACGACAGGCCGTCCCTGCGTGCCGTCGCGCAGGCGGTGCAGGGGCTGCCCTGGGTCCTACGCCAGCGAGCCCCTGTTCCCGCCGCGATCGAGGCCCGCCTCGTCGCCCTGGAGGAGGCACGACGTCACTCCACGGCCCGCCGCTACGTCGGCTGACCTCCCAGTCGGCAAAGCCAGCGCGGGACGATCCCCCCGGCGGCCCGGCGGCCCGGCCGCTCGGGACGACGGCGCGGACGCGTGGGCCGCTGTCGTCCCCGCCCCGCCCGCGACGCCGGGTGCGCGGCGGTGTGCGACAGGCGTGCGGCGGGAGGAGAATGGTGGCGACGAAGAGCGGCAGCCATGACCGACGGGTCGGGCGCGGCGGCGCGACGGAGACCGTGGCGCGTGCCGTCCACCCCGCAGGGGGCGCAGCCCGCCGGGTCGGTCGCGGAGACCGTCCTCGCCCGACGACAAGGGCGAGGGGCAGGGCCCTGACGCGCCGGAACCGCACCACTCGCCGTGCGGCACGCGTACCGCGGGCGCAATGTGGATGTGTCGGATGCAGAAGCCCCGGCTACCCGTCCCACGGACAAGCGTTCCGGCCGACATTCCAGGAAGGATCACTCCCGATGTCGAATCCCCAGCAACCCGAGGTGCGGCGCAGCGACAAAGGAGCAGGCACCCCGCAGGACAGCCAGGCGCGAAAGGCGGCCGAGCCCACCGGGAGCGGAGGCCGCGCACACGGCACGGACCGTGGCGAGAAGGGCGGAGGGAAGGGTGGGGGCACGCCTCCTGAGCAGCAACCCGACCACCCCGTCTGACCGCGCACGCGCACAGGCACACCATCACGTGGACACATGCACGAGGAGAACGACATGACCGTTCCCGAGGAGAACCGGCCCAAGACGACGTCCACCGACGACACCCTGGCGGCACAGGACGAGGGCGCCGCCGAGGAGCAGGACGCGGGCGCCACCGGACGCACCCTGCGCGAGGCGATGGAAGAAGCCGGACTCAGCCCGGACGACGTACGGGACGGCAGCTGACGGCAGCACCCGCCGTGCCGGACCGGGCCCTTCAGCAGTGGTTCCCCGACCGGGGCACCTCCGGCCACACTGCGGAGTCCCGGCGCGACGCGGCACGCGAGCCGGGTACGGACGCGTCGTTCGTACCCGGCACCTTCGCGGTCGCCGCGTCCCAGGTCGTCACGGACGCCGCCGCCGCTCGCGTACTCCTCCGCCGCACGGCTTCATGCGTTGCCCGCGGCCGCTCGGCACGCCTCGGTTCCCTGGGTCGGCACCGCGTGGAAGGCACTCTCGTACGCCTGCCCGCACGGCGTGCCGTCGGCGGTGACGAGCCGTGCGGTCGTCGTTGCCACAGAGCGTCCGCGGAAGCGGCCCATGAGGCGGCGAACGGTCCGTGGTTCCGGTCGTCGCCCTGACAGATAGCATGGCGAGAGCTGATGAAGCCGGGCAATCGGCTCGTTCGTACGGGCTGGCACGGCACGAGAGCGTGCTTTCGGGCAGCGGATCCGCTGCCGCGTCCCTCTGCTCACTGGATGTCGAGTGCGATGACCGAACACAGCACTGCGGCTCGTGCCGCAGACGCGACGACGAGCCGCGAGATCGTCGGTGCCCCCTGCTGGACGAGCCTTCTGACGCACGACCTGGCGGCGGCGCAGTCCTTTTACGGCGCTGTCTTCGGCTGGACGTTCCGTCCGCTGAGCCTCGGCGAGGACTTCCGTGTCGCCCTGCACGAGGGGAGGCCCGTGGCCGGCATCGGGGCGCTCGCTTCGACGCTCGGTGTCCCCGTCGCATGGACGCCCTACTTCGCGGTCGAGGACGCCGACGCGACGGCCGCCCGGATCCGGGAGCGCTGCGCCACCGTCGCCGTAGGGCCGCTGCGCTTCCCGACGGGCCGGGCCGCGCTCGCGGCGGACCGGGGCGGCGCCGTGTTCGGTATCTGGGAAGGCCGACTCGTCTCCAACTGGCACTCCTGGCGTGTCGACGCACCGGTCAGGCTGCGGTTGCTCTCACCGGACGCCTTCGACGCGGCGATCTTCTACGGGCAGGTCCTGGACTGGGCCTGCGAACGCCCCGGCTGCTGTGACGTCGACTACGAGCAGGAGGAAGTGGTGCTCAGCCAGGAAGGGAGGGTGCTCGCGCGCCTCGGATCGGGCGCGGACGATGCGGCCCTCGATCCGGCCGACCTGCCGCAGTGGGAGGTCTGTTTCACGGTCGCCGACCCGGAGACCACAGTGCGCCAGGCGCTGCTTCACGGCGGATCCCTGGTGCGTCACGGGAACCGGCTCCACCGGGCCACCACGCTCCGAGACCCGCAGGGCAGCGTCTTCTCCGTAGCGGGACGTTCGGAGCCGCGAAGCGTACAGCTGCGGTGACCTGAAACCTGCCGTCACAACCGCTGCGTAGCCGACTTCCAGACGTCCTCGGGCAGCCGGGCGGCCGGGTGGGGCGGGCAGCCGGGTGGGACGGGCCGCTGCGGCGGACACGTCCGAAGGGTCGCCTCCGCCGCTGTCGGCCGGATGCCCCGATGTCAGCCCAGGGACGCGAGCAGATCGTTGCACGCCTGCGCGCAGCGGCGGCACGCTTCGGCGCAGATACGGCAGTGCTCGTGCTGGTCGGAGTGGCTCGCGCACTCGTCGCCGCAGGCTTTGCAGGCGGCGGCGCACGCCTCAAGGACAGCGCGGGTGACGGTGGCGTCGTCACCCGTGCGGCGGGAGAGCACCGAGGCGGTCGCGGCGCAGATGTCGGCGCAGTCGGCGTCGGTCCGGATGCACTGGGCGAGTTCCGCCACCATCTCCTCCGACAGGCAGGCGTCCGCGCACGCGGTGCACGCCTGTGCGCAGGCGATGCACTCCTCGATGCAGCGGGCGAGCTTGTCGCGGTCCAAGCCGCCTACGTCGGCGGGGTGGGCGGCGAGCATGTCCTTGACCGTAGTACTCATGAGAGACCTCCAGAGTGTGGTGCACCGTCTGCAAGTGCGGGCGTCTACCGCTCCATACGCCTAGCACCGGTTGGCGGGCGCCAAACCCGCAGGGGCGCACCTGACACCGGTTGGCGGGCGCCGAACCCGCAGGGGTGCAGAGGAAAGGGAAAGGGCCCTGCCCCTGTGTCCGGCCGCCCCTGCGACGAGCGATCGGAGTCGGCAGGCCCGGTGGGCGTGCGGCCTTTCCACGCCCCCGTCCGGCACCGCGTCCGACCAGCGGCACGGCGCCTCGCAGCCCTCTTACGGGGACGCGGCCATCTCAGGAGGAGGCGTCCGGGGCCGGGCCCGGGGAACCGTGCCGGGCGGCGGCGTGGCGCGCGGCTGATGCCCGCAGGGCGTCGCGTACCGGTTTGGACGGGGCGGGGCCATGGGTGCTCGCCGTGACGCGTTCCGCGAGGTCGTGGAGGGTGACATGCGTGTGCTGAGAGACATCGACCAGGATCAGCCACGCGTCGGTCGGCGTGCACTGGTAAACAGCCATCAGCACCCCGAGGGCCATGTCGATGTTCGCGCGGGAGGCAAGCGCCCTGCGCAGGGTTTTGACCTCGTTCCGCAGCAGCGCCAACTCGGCCGGCATGCCGACGTCGGGACCGGCGGGGATGTCCGCCGTGCGGTCCGTCCCGTCCTGTGGTGGGGCGGTGAATCCCACAGAGTCCATGCGTGTCTCCCGATTCGCCCCCGCCACCAGGTTTTGCGGAACGTAGCACGGCGAGCGTGTCGAAATGCCTGTCATCCGGCAGGTTTCGCCTCATACGGTCACATCGGCAGTCCGTCCGTCGGCACCGTCCTGGAGGTCCCGGCGGAAACGGATGCGCGGGACCTTCTCGGCTTCGTCCCGCTCCCGCTCGTGCCGTGTTGGGCGGCCGGGCGCGGACCAGGCGGGCTCTTTCCGGACCTCTGCTTCAGGTGATGCCCCGAGCCCGCTGTGTGTCCCGGTAGGCGGAGGAGGCGGGGCCTTCGGACAGGACCTGCGCGCGAATGTCTTCGCAGGTGCGGGCGATGAGGCGGGAGACGTGCATCTGGGAGAGGCCGACTTCGGCGGCGATGCTGCTCTGCGACATGTCGGCGAAGAACCGCAGGTAGAGGATGTGTTTCTCCCGGGCGGGCAAGGTGCGCAGGATATGCCTGACCGCTTCGCGGTCCACCGCTCTGTCGTAACGCGGATCGGCTTGCCCGAGGGTGGTCCGCAGGCTGAAGTCGTCGTCTCCCGGCGCGAGGGCCTTTTCCAGGGACAGTGCGGCGTAGGCGTGCAGTGCCCCGGACCCTTCCCGTACTTCGTGCTCGGTGAGCCCCGTGTGGGCGGCGATGTCCGCTGTGGTGGGCTCGGTTGCGCTGCGCTCGGCGAGTTCTCGGTGCGCCACTCTCACTCGGCGGCGCAGTTCCTGGATCTTGCGGGGTACCCGGACGCTCCACGTGTGGTCGCGGAAGTGCCGCTTGATCTCGCCTGAGATCGTAGGGACGGCGAACGCCAGGAAGGGAACGCCGAGGCCGATGTCGTAGCGGGTGACCGCTTTCACCAGGCCGAGGGCGGCAACCTGGCGCAGGTCCTCCAAGCGCTCCCCGCGGTCACGGTACCTGGCCGCCAGGCGCTCGGACATCGGCAGCCACTGGCGGGTGATGTCCTCAAGGACCGCGTCGCGCGCGGACCCCGCGGGCAGTGCGGCGGCGCGGCGGAACGCGGCATCGGTGTCGGGGGTGCCGTCGTGCGGGCACACGGGGGTGGACCCGGGCGTGCAGTGGTCGATGACCGGCATGAGGGGGCCTCTCGGCAGCAGGGGTTTCTCCGCCGCACCCCGTCCCGGGACCAAAACCCTCGTCAGGGGTGCGGATCACGTCAAGGTGCCTGCTGTCCGAAGCACAATCCCCGCTTGCCCTAGCCGCGGGGCACTGCGCGGGGCACGATCCCGTCACCACGGCCTGTCGCCGAGCGCCGAACCGTCCTTTCCTTCAGCACGGTATAAGCCCTCGGGGGAAATTCCGCGCAGGCACCGCCCTGCGGGTGTGCGCCCTGCCCCCCGTGCGTGTCACAGCAGCAGGACGATCGCGTACGCCAGGAAGAACCCGGCCACCACCACGGCGAGGCCGATGATCAGCGCGAGCGGTGCCTTCGCCCAGCCCTTGGGCGGGTTGTGCGTCTCGTCGGGCCCGGCCCCGGGCATGCTGCTTTCCGCGGGAGGGGTTTCTCCCGGCGGCACACCCCCGCCGGCCTCCAGGCCAGTAGTGGTGTCGGGGTCAGGATCCGGTGTCGGAGAGGAAGTCATCTGTGACGAGTTCCCACTCAACCGCGCCGCGCACCTCGAAGTCGTGAGTCTTCCGTCTTCTGGTCGTACGGGGGGTTCCTGAGCGGGTCGCAGCCCTGCCACGCCTTGAAGAAGTCGGTGGCACCCCTGGCCAGTCTCGCTCGCCCGCTTCGACGGCTCGTGGCAGGGGCGTGTGGTCACGGGACGGGACGGCTGCGGGCTGCCCCGGGCTCCGCGCGCGGGGCGAGCCTGCCGCGCACGACCCCGACGCCCCCTGTGCCGGTGCTCGTGGCGGCCCGGCCGGTACGTCCCGGCGTGCAGCGCGTTGCCGCGCCCGGCCGCCCGTTCCCCCTCGGTTCGGTTCGCCCGTGCGGGACGCAGGACAGCACGCCGGCCGACGGACCGCGTACCGCCCTCCTCCGTATGCCACTCTGCGAATGCCCGCGTAGCGTAACTTGGCGGGTACTTCTCAGCGTGTTGTGGTGCCGGGTGGTACTCCACCCAGTCCCCGTAGTCTCCTTCCGGTCCCGGTCGCTGAGGCCGACGATCGGAGACCCCCTTGTCCAGTTCCTCTTCCTGTGCCGGACCGGAGCGACCCACCGAGGAGGCGGACAACTCCAGGGAAGCGCGGCTGTCCGCCGCGTTCGTGGACCTGGCCGACACCCTGGTGGACGATTTCGACCCGGTGGACTTCCTGTACCGGGTCGCCGAGCACTGCACGACACTGCTGGCCATCGACGACGCGGGAGTCATGCTGGCCCCGCAGGGCGGCCCGCTGCGGCTGGTCGCAGCGACGTCGGAACGGGTGCGTCTGGTCGAGCTCTTCGAACTCGACGCCAGCCAAGGGCCCTGTCAGGCCGCGCATGCCCAGGGTCGGCCCGTCGAGCACGACCTCACAGCACCCGGCCAGTGGCCCGACTTCAGCGCGCGGGCGCACAAGGACGGCTACCTGTTCGTCCACGCGATCCCGATCCGGCTGCGGAACGAAACGATCGGTGTCCTGAACCTCTTCCGCGTGACCGCCGCTCCACTGTCCGGCGCGGACCAGCGGCTCGCCCGCGCCCTGGCGGATGCCACCGCCATCTCGCTGCTTCAGCAAACCACGCTGGACCATCACCGCACCCTGAGCGTCCAGCTCCAGCAGGCCCTGCACACCCGCACCGTCATCGAACAGGCCAAGGGCTTCCTCGCCGGCCGTCAGCACACCGACCCGGACGCCGCCTTCCAGCGCCTGCGTACCTATGCACGCCGGCACCAACTGCGTATCGCGAGCGTCGCCCGCGACCTCGTCGACGGCACTCTTGAGCCGGACTCCATCGGAACCTCCGCACCCGGCGTTTCCTCGCAACCCCTGCCGGTGTCCGCCACTCCCTCCGGGCGGACGCAGCAGCCGGACTCCGCGACGGGTCACTCCGCGTGAGGCCGGGGCGAGTAGGCTCACCCGAACAACCGGACACGGGCCGCTCCAAGCCTCCGCTGAGGCGACGTAGAGTTGCGGGAAGTGGGGGTGAGGGGCGGTGATCAGTGACGCGATGGCCGGGATTCTGCAGCGCCTGCACCACGGCGGCCCTGCCCTCGTCGAGGACTGCGCCCGCACTCTGGGTGTCGATGGCCTCGCGGTGTCCGCCCTGCTGGAGGGCGGTGTCCGTGAAGTGGTCCTGGCCGACCCCGGCATGGGTGCCCGCTTCGAGGAACTCCAGTTCACCTTGGGCGAGGGACCCGGCCCGGACGCGGCCCGCACCGGGGTCGCGGTCCTGGTCAGTGACCTGCGGGCAGTACTCCCACAACGGTGGCCAGCCCTGCTGCCCGCGCTCGCGGAAGACCGGGTCGGCGCGGTGTTCTGCTTCCCGCTGCACTTGGGAGCAATCACCGTGGGTGTCCTGACCCTCGCCCGTGAGACCCCCCGGCCGCTCAACGCCCGGGAGATGGACGATGCTCTCGTCCTGGCCTCCGCCCTTACCTCCCTCCTGCTGAACGGCGACGGGCAGCCGCTGGAAAAGCTCGCCGTCATGAGCAGCCACGCCGTCCTTCGGCAGGCAGTGGTCCATCAGGCCACCGGAATGATCAGCGTCCAGCTCGGCGTGCCGCTGAGCGAAGCACTCCTGTACTTGCGCGCCCATGCCTACAGCCACCACCGGCCCTTGGGCGACATCGCCCAGGACGTCGTCGCCCGCAGACTTCGCTTCGCCCCGCCCGCACCCGCATCCGGGCCCACCGCGCCCGAAGACCCAAAGGATGATGTCTCATGACCGCGGCACGTGAACAACGCCTGACAGAGGTCTTCGTCGAGGTGGCCGACTCGCTCGTGGAGGACTTCGACGTCCTCGACTTCCTCCACCGGCTCTCCCGGCGGTGCGTGGAACTCCTCGACGTGTCCGCGGCGGGCATCCTCCTCGTCGACGCCCACGGCGAACTGAGGCTGGTCGCCGCCTCCGACGAAGACACCCGCCTCCTGGAACTCTTCGCCCTCCAGCACGACCAGGGCCCCTGCGTGGACTGCTTCCGCACCGGAACCGCCGCCGTCAACATCGACCTCACCCACGCCGCCACGACCCGGGGCTGGGAGCGGTTCGCCGCACGCGCCCGCCAGAGCGGCTTCACCACCACCCACACCGTGCCCCTGCGCCTACGGCACCGCATCGTGGGCGCTCTCAACCTCTTTCACACCCACCCCCGGCAGCTCACCGCCCAGGACGTCACCCTCGCCCAGGCCCTCGCCGACATCGCCACCATCGCGATCCTCCAGCAACGCACTCTGGAGGCCGCCCAGACCGAGGCCAGTCAGCTCCAGACAGCTCTCACCAGCCGCGTCATCCTCGAACAGGCCAAGGGCATCCTCGCCGAACGTCTCAGCCTCACCCCCGACCAAGCCTTCAACGTCTTCCGCAGCCACGCACGCACCCACCAACAGCGCCTGTCCGACACCGCACGCCAGATCATCGACGGCACCCTCGGCGCCACCTCCTTCACTTCACCCGGCACGAGCAGCACCGGGCCGACGGAGTCCGTCTGAACTCCTCTGTGAGGGCCTTCAGGCGATCATGCCGTGCCGACCTGGCAAGCCGCCGACACCGGGTGCCCCGGTGAACACCACCGACCTCGACCTCTGCGTCGGCCGGTCCGTGTCCCCGGGCCGTTCCCGTCTCCGGGCCGGAGGGCGCCCTTTCGCCACGCTCGGCCACCCTGTGTCCGTCCGTCCCACGTGCCCCGGACAGCAGGCTTGAGGAAACGCAACGGAGTTCTACGAGTCCGGGATTCCTGGCATGCCCCATCGGGCGGCTCTGTCGCTGACTTCCGCTTCCGGGCATGCGCGGCGCCACGCGACAAGGGCCGGGGGGCGGCTCTGGCGTGAGAAGAGGAACCGCCCGCCGCGCAGACGCAGACGGAGTTTCGCCAGGTCGTTCACGTTGTCATGGATGACGACGACGCGGGCCACACGGTGGGGGTCGTGTTCGGTGATCCGTCCGCCGACGCGGCGCAGGCGGAGTCCGCCAGGCCCGTCGGCTCCTCCTGCGAGGAGGCGCGCCTCGACCAGTCGCCGTCGGTCCCACGCCCAGTACGCGCTCTCCCCGAGCAGGTGGAGCGCACCCGCACAGAGGACCCAGGTGACGTCGGATTCCCTCCACAGCGCCAGGCCGAGGAAGCCGAGGAAGCCGGCCGCCACCCCGATGCGCCGAAGCCGCGCCACCCTCCGCGTGCTCTTGTCGTCCGCGTCCCAGAGCAGGTCTTCGCCGACCGTCATACCGTCATCATGGGCCCCGCCCGTCGTCGTGGGAAGCCCCGCCGAAGCCCTCGCCGACATGCCCTCCCCAGGCTGCCTGGTTGGCCGGCATGCGGTGGATGGACGGCGTGACGGCGGGTGTGCTCCGACTACGACCGCAACGTCCCCTGTGCCGGTGCTCGTAGCGGCCCGGCCGGCACCTCCCTGGCTGAGGTGCGGGGAGCGCCAGACGGCCCGTTCTCTCCTCAGCCCGGTTCGCGCCTGCGGATGATTCGGAACGGTGCCTTCGCACCGGGCGGGTCCTGGGCCGATCCTGACGGACTGCTCGACCACTCCTCCGACGGTGCGCCGCGGGCATGCCGACCCCGGTTCCTCGCGTCCTGCTTCTCGGCGGGCCACGTGGGCCGTCCGGAGCATCGGGGCGTACACGTGCACATGCCCGCGGAGGTAAAAGGGAAGCCGGGTGGCATGACGGACATTCTGCTCACGGTTGCCGGTGCGCTCGCTCTCGTCGTGGCGGCCTTCTCGGCGGCGGTCCAACGGCTGCCGCTGAGCGGCCCGCTGCTGGCCCTGCTGACCGGCATCCTCTTCGGTCCGGCCGTGCTCGGGGTCATCGATCTGCCCACGGTGGTGGAGGGACACGAAGAGCTGCACGAGGTCTCGCGCATCCTGTTGGCCGTCTCGGTGATGGCCGTGGCACTGCGCTACCCGATCCGCGACGTACGGGCGCGGATCGGGCCGGTGGCCGTTCTGCTCGGCGTGGCCATGCTGGGCATGGCACTGCTGACCACGGCAGTGTCGGCCGCTGCCCTGGGCATCGGTCTGGGCTCGGCGGCGCTTCTGGGAGCCGCCCTGGCCCCCACCGACCCCGTCCTCGCCTCCAGCGTGGTCACCGGCGAACCTGCCGAGAAGAGCGTCAGCGCCAGGACCAGGCAGCTCCTCTCCCTGGAGTCGGGTGCCAACGACGGCCTCGGCCTGCCCCTGGTTCTCGCCGCCGTGGCCATCGCCGGGCCCCTCACCGGCACCGAGGCAGTGCTGGAGTCCCTGTGGCAGGTTCTCGGTGCGGTCGTTCTCGGGGTGGCGGCGGGGTGGCTGGGCGGGCGGGCACTGCGCGCCGCCGAGGAACGCCACGCCGTCGAGTCCGGCCCCTTGCTCGTCTTCACGCTCGTGCTGGCCCTGTTCGTGCTCGGCGTGTCCGGACTGCTGCATGTCGACGGCATCCTGGCCGTGTTCGTCTGCGGTCTGGTCTTCAACGCCACCAGTTCGGCGAGCGAGCGCGCCGACGAGAACAAGATCGACGAGGCGGTCAACCGCCTCGTCGTCCTGCCGCTGTTCACTGCCCTGGGAGCGATGCTTCCGTGGCGCGAGTGGGGCGAGCTGGGAGGCTGGCGGGCGCTGCTCCTGGTCCTCGGCGTGCTGCTGCTGCGCCGACTGCCGGTCCTGCTCACGCTCAAGCGACCGCTCTCCCTGACCTGGCGGGACGCCGTCTTCCTGGGGTGGTTCGGTCCCCTCGGGGTCTCGGCGCTGTTCTACCTGAGCATGGAAGCCCACAGGCTCGGAGCCAACTCCGTGGTACTGGCCGGCGGAACGCTGGTCGTCGCCGCCAGCACCGTCGTCCACGGCATCACCACGACCCCCGGCCTGGCTCTCTACCGCAGGGCCGCCAACCGGGCACCGGACCGGGCGCGGTGAGCCGTGTTCCGCCCGCGGTGGGCCGCGTCGTCCGCTCGCGACCGTCCGGCCCCGCTGGCGCAGGACGAGGACGATCCGCACGTCCGGCATCGGCCGGACCATGGCCGCCGCCGCAGCAACTGTTCACTGGGAGGGCGCCGGCACCGGCCACCCGGTGCCCGGGAAAGGGGGCGACCACGCCCGGCACGCCCGTCCCCGTCAGAGCCACCTGCGGAACTGCCGTGCGGCGAACCCCGGTTGCCGTGCCGTCAGTCGTCCTTCCGGTACTTGACTGCCATCACCGCGAGCCCGCCTCCGGCCAGGGTCAGAGTGCCCCCGACGGCGACGACGACCCAGCCGAAGAAGTCCTTGGCGGTGTCCTGCTTGTTCGCGGCCTCTTCGGCGCCGAAGGTGTCGGTCGTCCTGCCGGTGGATCGTGAGTAGCTCTCGCAGGTCTGGCCCTCCTCCAGGACCCGGCTGCCGCAGAGTGCCGGCGGCGTGTCGGCGATCATGTCCCTGCCCAGCAGCCCGACCCAGATTCCGGCTCCCAGCAGCGCGATGACGACGACGGACATGCAGCCCCACTGGCCGGCTTTTCCCACTGCCTTGTTTGTCATGACCACGGACGCTATCGCTCTCCGGCTTACACCTTGCCGCCGGGGGAGCAGCACGGGACATGACGGAGGGGAGCCCGTCCACCGCCGTAAGCGCCAGGTGGCGTGTCCGGTCACCGGATCCGAGCGACTCCGCCCCAGCCCGCCCTCGCAGTGGTGGTGCCGGTGTCCGGAGCGGGACGCCAGTGGGGCCACGACACCAAGCCGGGTTCGATCAGCTCAAGGCCGTCGAAGAAGGCCCGCGTGACCTCGGGTTCGCGGAAGATGTAGGGAATCGCCCCGCTGTTGTTGTACTCGTCCTGAACCCGGCGGTGCTCCGCGTCCGCGGCGGTGGAGTGGCTCAGCGAGAGGTAGCTGCCCGGGGGAAGACGGTCGACGAGGCGGCGCACCAGAGCCAGTGCCTGGTCCCAGTCGACGATGTGGCCCAGGACGTCGTTGATGACCAGGGCGATGGGCCGGGTCATGTCGAGCGTCTTGGCGGCGCCTTCGATCACGGCGTCGGTGTCGGCCATGTCCGCCAGGACGTAGTCGGTGGCGCCCTCGGGGGTGCTGGAGCGCAGTGCGTGGACGTGGAGCAGGACGAGAGGGTCGTGGTCCACATAGACGACCCTGCTCTCCGGGGCGATGCGCTGGGCGACCTGGTGCGTGTTGTCGGCCGTGGGGAGACCTGCGCCGAGATCGAGGAACTGGCGGATGCCGGCTTCTTCGGTCAGGTAGCCGACCGTGCGCACGAGGAATCCGCGGGACTCCTGGGCGAACGTCTCTATCAGGGGGTACTTGTCGCGGTAGGCGTCGCCCGCCTTCTTGTCCGCCTCGAACCAGTCCTTGCCGCCGAGCCAGTAGTTCCAGACCCTCGCGCTGTGGGCCACGGAGGTGTCGATCTCGGGCGGCAAGTTGGTGGGGTCGGTCATGTCAGAGCCTCTTTCGACAGGTGCGGGTGCGGTGTCCGAGTAAAGAGAGGTTGAGGGGGGTGCGGTATTGGGGGTGCGGTAGAAGATGACGCTGGAAGAGGGCTCCTCCCGGCGATGCGCCGGAGACCCCTGGGGCCGGTCAGCCTCCCGACGCTGGTCGATATCAGTAGGAGAAGAGGCTGGGCCGGGCAAGCTGTTCCGTCTCCATCGTCCTGAGTGCGGTCCGGCAGGCGGTGGTGAACTTGAGGAACTGGGCGTTGAACGTCGAGGCCCGGTTGGACGCGCCCGAGAAGTTGTCGAAGAGGCTCGCGCGCAGTTCGGTCGTCAGTTCCAACTGGCTGCCTCCTTCTCCGGTCAGGGTGCGGTTGCAGATGTTGTGCGGCAGGTCGCCGTTGAGGTGCTCGGGGTCGCTCGTGATGATCTGGAAGCCCGCCCTTCGCAGGTTTTCGGACAAAAGTGTGCGCAGGCGGGCGTTGAGCCCGCCGACGACGACGGCCTCGGGGCGGGAGGCGGGTGCGCCCGCCTGGGCGGCCGTGCAGCCGTGGAAGCTGAGGACGTTGGCGCTGGCGGCGGCCATGGAGCGAGCGGTGGGGTCGTCGCAGTGCGATGCGGTGACGTGCAGCTCACCGTTGTTCGAGGTACGCAACCCTTCGAGCATCCAGTAGTCGAACAGCGGGGCCCCTGGGTCGAACGGTGCGAGGGTGTCCGGGCGGTAGCCCGCCGTGCCCAGGCACAGCTCCGAGGTGCCCATCTCGATGCCACCGCCGTGTATCGCCATGATCGTCGTCAGGCGCGGCCCCGGGGTGGTGGCCTTGGCGTCGTCGGACATGTCGTGGCGCTTGAAGCGCCGGGCGAAGTCCTTGCCCTCGACAACTCCCCGGTAGAGCTGGGTGTTCGAGGCGTACACGTCGTCGCCCACCGCAGCGGCGGCGGGACGCGCGGCGACGGTGCTCAGCAGCGGGGCGCCTACGGCGGCTGCGGCGAGAGTGGTGAGGATCGTGCGACGGTTGGCGTGAAGATCTGGCATCGGGGTCCTTCCGAGAACGGTCGGCCTGGCAGACCGACTGACGTCAGAGGGCAGTCTCGTACACCCGTGCGCGAAGCACACACGCACGTGGCGCGTTTCCGACGCATCGGTTGGCCCGGCAACAGCCAATAACACCTGGCCTTTTGGGGCACAAGGTGCGGTGTCCGGAGTCGCGCCCGCCTCTCGTCCGCGCTCTCTACGAACACCTCGACGACCTGGGAACGTGCGGTCCGGCAGATGGCACGGGTCCTGACGTTCGGCCGGCACCGCGTGCGGCGGGATCCGGTCGACAGTCGGCCGTGCACCCTGCAGGCCCTGCACGGGCCGCAGGAGACGCAGCCGCGAAGAGGCCGTTTTGATCTGCCGGGACCCGTGGCACGCCCTGCCCCAGGGCGTGTGGCCAGAATCCATCGCGGCGTGAACAAGGGCCATGCGTGGTGGCGCGTGAAGATCTGACCGATACGCAGCCACCACGCGCCGGAAAGACAAAGCCACCACGCGCCGGAAAGACAACCGGAAAGACAAGCGGTCGGACTCGTCACCGGACAGTCGCTCTACGACGGCCACGGGCGGCCACGGACGTCTGCGGACGTCCCCTACGATGGGGTCCCACCCTTGCTGTCCGGCCTGCGACCGCGCCCGCCCACGCGCGGCCCTTGCGGTTCGCTGGCGACGCGCCCGCCCACGCGCAGAACCCCGCGCAGCCGACCGCACCCGCCGATGCGCCTACGAGAAGCGTCCCACCCGGTCGATCCCAGTCGCATCCGGCCGATCCCGGTCGACCCGGTCGGCCCCAGCCGGTGACGTCACCGCGCCTATCCCGGCCGACGTCGGCGAGGGGACCACGGCCGCCCGGCGAATCCGCAGCCTCAGCGAGCCCCGCCCCCGGACGTCCACGGGACCGCTTCGAGCCCCGCCGATGCCCGCGAATCCGTCGAGCCACCTGCTGTTGAGCCACCGTGTGCAGGTCCGCGCGGACTCCGATTCGCCAACGGGGTATCGGGTACCCGGCCGTGATCAGCGGGCTCGTCGCGCGCGCCGAAATCCGGCGAGCCCGCCCCGCGAGCGAGTCCTCACGTGACGGAAAGGCTGGGACGACTACCGTGAGTTCCCTGATCAGGTGCACCCCGCCAGGCACGCTCCCCGTACGCCCGCAGCGGCGCGCTCGCGCCGTGGTCGGCTGACCGGGAAGCGAGTACGCCGTGGCACGAGTCAAGCAGTACGCCGTCGCAGCCTCCGGCTACTGGACGGACGAGGAGGAAGGCCGCCGCCGTCTCCCCGCAGGCGAGGTCCACGCCTGGGAGCCGGGACTCAATCAGACGGTCTGCGGACTCTCCCTCAGCCGCTCGCAACTCTCCCGCTTCCCGCACATCACCTGGTCCGACACCTTCCCGGAGTCGGGGGGCGCGGCGGACCGGGTGCAGCGCCAGTGCCCCCGCTGCGCCTCGGTGGCGGGCCGCAGAGGAGGCGACGCGCGTCCACGGTGGCAGCGCCTCAATCCCCGTCCGTGAACGCACGAACGGGGCGGCCGGTGCTTCGGCAGCCCCGGGGCGTCGCCACCGGCCCCCTGCCGTGGACGTCGTGGACGGCGTGACCCGCCCCACATCGGCGGGATCGTTCCGCCGACCCGCACGGAGACTACTGCGACCGACCGCCGGGCCCGACGGCATCTCGACCGCACGGTGCCGATGCTCACCACACCGCATATCGCACATCGCACATCGCACACCGCAGCCTGCACCCTGCACGCCCCGCGACGGCTCTGCTCAGGTGCCGTACGTCAGTGCGTCACGTGCCAATGGTGGCCGTTGCTCATGTGCGGGGCCAGTGTGCGGGCGCGCTGCCACATGCCGTGGAGCTGCTGGGCGGGGCGTTGCTGCTCGCCGTGGAGGGCGTTGAGGACCAGGAGGGCGCCGGTGAGGGCCGGGACTGCCCACTGGGCGTAGGCCAGGTGGCGTTCGGCCTGGCCGGTGTCGACCGGGTGACGGTCGGCCTTCTTGGCGTCCTTGGGGTCCTGGGAGGAGGCGGTTTCGATCTTCTTGCCCAGGACGCGGGCGTACGCCGTGGCGGCCAGTGCGGTGCCGGTGAGGACGGTCTTGGCCAAGGTGGAGGTGGCGACGCCCTGCTGGGTGACGACGCGTGCCGCGTTGGCGCCGAGCAGGCCGCTGGAGCCCACCAGGTGCGCGCCGATCGCGACGGCGTTGACCGGGGTCCACTTGGCCCAGGCCGAGCTTGCGATCCGGGCGCCGTCCTCCCAGCTGTCGCCCTGTTCCTTCGCCGCGCAGTTGAGACCGACCGCTCCCATCAGGGAGCCGCCGAACCATGCGGCCAGACCCACATCGTGCAGGCTGCGCAGGACGGTGTTGCGTTCGGACATGGGGGTGACTCCTCTTGCGGGCGACGGGAGCGCCGACAGGCTCGTCGGCGCCTCTGCCACCGTCGCCCGAGCCGTCGGGGACCGCCATCCGGGCTGGTCCGAACGGCCCGCCGGGAGGAGTCGCCGGAGCGGTCGGCGTCGACGGCGCCCTCCCCCGTCCTCGTGGGGGAGGGCGCCGACACGGGGAACGACGACGCGACCGTGGGTGACCTGGCCGCCTTCGTCAGCAGTACCGGTGCCGGCACCGGAGCGGCCACTGCTGGGCCGTGTCGGAGTGCATGTGCGGAGTCGAGCCGGACGTCCCGCACGGAAGTCGGGCCGAGCGCGTTGGCTTCAGAAGAAGACCCCGCACCTGAGCAGTGCGTTCGCGTACGGCCGGGCCTCCCCCGTCCGTACGACCAGGCGGGCGGCCGACGTGAGCGCCTTGAGGTCGTCGTGCGGGATCAGTTCGAGCCCGGGGAAGCGGCCGTCCAGAAACGCCGCGGCCTCCGGGTTGGCGTCCCGGATCTCCCGGGCGGCCGTCGCGCCCTCCACGACCAGTTCGTCGAGCAGCCCGTCCAGCACCTCGGCGAACGACGGGGTCCCGGCGCGGAAGGCCAGGTCGACCACGCGGGGACCGGACGGGATCGGCATGCCGGCGTCACAGACCAGAACGCCGTCGCCGTGGCCCAGTTCGGCGATCGCGCCCGCCAGGTGGCGGTTGAGGATGCCCGACCTCTTCACAGCGCGTCGACCTCCTCCGCTGTCGGGAAGGACTCCTGTGCCCCCCGTGCCGTGACCGCCGCCGCGCCCACCCTGACCGCGAAGGCCGCCGCGTCCCGCAGGCCGTCGCCACGACCCAGCCGCCAGGCCAGGGCCGCCGTGAACGCGTCCCCCGCACCGGTCGTGTCGAGGGCCTCGACCTTCGGGCCGACCAGGTGGTCCAGGGATTGCGTACGGCGGTCCGCCACCAGGGCCCCGGCCGCGCCCAGGGTGATCACGACCGAGCGCGGGCCGAGCGCGAGCAGGGCCGGAGCCCAGTCGCGCGGGCCCCGGCCGGCGCCGTCGCCGAGGATGTACCGCGCCTCGTGCTCGTTGACCACCAGCGGATCGCAGGCGGTGAGCACTTCCTCGGGGAGCGGGGCGGGCGGGGACGGATTGAGGACGAGCCGGGCGTCCGGCCGCAGGCCGCGTACCGTCTCGGCCACCGTGTCGAGCGGGATCTCCAGCTGTACGGAGATCACCCGGGCGGCGGCCAGCAGCGGGGCCGCCGCCCGGACGTCCTCGGGGGTGAGCCGCCCGTTGGCCCCCGGCGAGACCACGATGCTGTTGTCGCCCGAGGGGTCGACGGTGATCAGGGCGACGCCCGTGGGCGCCCCGCCCACCAGGACGCTGTCCGTGTCCACGCCCGCCGCGCGCTGGGTCTCCAGCAGGAGGCGTCCGTGGTCGTCGTCGCCGACCCTGGCGAGCAGGGCCGTCCTGGCGCCCAGGCGGGCGGCGGCCAGCGACTGGTTGGCGCCCTTGCCGCCGGGGTGGACGGACAGGTCGGAGCCGAGGACCGTTTCGCCGGGCGCGGGGCGGCGCTCGACGCCGATCACCAGGTCGGCGTTGGCCGACCCGACGACCACCAGGTCGTACCGGTCGTCAGGGGCGTTGGCGTGCATGTGTGTGTTTCCTGCTTTCGTCGGTCCGGGATCAACAGGCCGGTCTTCGGGCCGGGTTCAGGAGAAGTCGGCGACGTTCTCCCGGGTGACGACCTTGACCGGCACCTTCACCGTGCTCTCGACCTTCTCGTTCTTCGCGGCCTTCACGGCGTTGCGCACCGCGATCTTCCCCAGTTCGGCGGGCTGTTGGGCCACCGAAGCGTGGAGCGAACCGGCCTCGACGGCCTTCAGGCCGTCCGGGGTTCCGTCGAATCCGACGACCGAGACGGTCTTCCCGGCCTTGCTGCCGAGCGCCTTGGCCGCGCCGAGCGCCATCTCGTCGTTCTCGGCGAAGACGCCGGTGACGCCGGGGTGCGACTGGATGAGGTTGGTCATGACGTCCAGGCCCTTGGTGCGGTCGAAGTCCGCGGGCTGCTTGGCGACGACCTCGATGTCCGGGTACCCCTTGAGCCCCTCGGCGAAGCCCGCTCCGCGCTCACGGCTGGCCGAGGTGCCCGCCGTGCCCTGGAGGATGACGATGCTGCCCTTGCCGCCGAGCTTGTCGGCCAGCGCGTCGGCGGCGAGCTTGCCGCCCGCCACGTTGTCCGAGGCGACGAGCGTGGCGGTGTCGGCCTCGTTGACGCCGCGGTCGGCGGCGACCACGGGGATGTCCGCCTTGTTGGCGGTGCGGACGCCCGGTCCGACGGCGTCGGAGTCCACCGGGTTGACGATGATCGAGGAGAAGCCGGAACTGGCGAAGTTCTGCAGCTGGTTGGCCTGTTGGGAGGCGTCGTTCTGGGCGTCGGTGACGGTGAGGTCGATGCCCGCCTTCTCCGCCTCCGCCTGCGCGCCCTCCTTCATCTGCACGAAGAAGGGGTTGTTGAGCGTGGAGAGGGACATGCCGACCCTCGTCGTGCCGCCGGACGAGCCGGAGCTGAAGAAGGAGACCGCGCTGACGACGAGGGCGACACAGAGTGCCGCACCGGCAAGCTTGAGTGCTCCCTTGCGGCCGGCCCCCGGTGCGCCGGGGGCCGCGCCCGCGGTGGAGGACGCTCCCGAACCGGCCTTGCGGCGCAGCGTGTCGAGCAGGACGGCGAGCGCGATGACGACGCCGATGACGACCTGCTGCCAGAACGCCGACACGGACAGGAGGTTGAGGCCGTTGCGGAGGACGGCCAGGATGAGCGCGCCGATCAGGGTGCCGGACGCCTTGCCGACCCCGCCGGCCAGGCTGGCCCCGCCGATGACGACGGCGGCGATGGCGTCGAGCTCGTACCCCTGGGCGGCCTGCGGCTGCGCGGAGACGAGGCGCGAGGCCAGGACGATGCCGGCGACGGCGGCGAAGAGGCCGGACAGCGCGTAGATGACGATCTTCTGACGTTTGACGCGGAGCCCGGAGAGCCGGGCCGCCTCCTCGTTGCCGCCGATCGCGTACATCGAGCGGCCGATGAAGGTGCGACCGAGGATCAGCGCGGTGAGCAGGCCCGCCGCGATCATCACGAGGACCGGTACGGGGAGCCACCCGCCGAGCGTGTCCCCGAGCACCGAGACGGACTCGGGGAAGGCGATCGGGCTGCCCTGCGAGATGACGAGGGAAAGACCGCGGGCGATCGAGAGCATCGCCAACGTGGCGATGAACGGCGGGAGTTTGCCGTACGAGACGAGGGCTCCGTTGACGAGACCGCAGGCGATTCCCGTGACGATCGCGAGCACGACGGCCAGTACGACCGGCACGCCCGCCGACGTCGCCGACCAGGCGAGGACGGTCGCCGACAGGGCCGCCACCGATCCGACGGACAGGTCGATGCCCGCCGAGACGATGACGAACGTGACGCCGAACGCGAGGATGGCGGTGACGGCCGCCTGCACGCCGACGTTCAGCAGGTTCTGCGTGGTCAGGAAGTCGCCGGAGAGCAGCGACATCGCCACCACCAGCACGACCAGGGCGCTGAGCGCGCCGTTGTCCAGCAGGACGCGGCGCAGCACGGAGACTCCGCCCGTTCCCGCGTCACTCTTGGCTGTGTCAGTGGCCACGGGGGCCCTCCTCTTCCTTCTTCGGTGCGGGGTGTTCCGTGAGGGCGGAGCCCTCGGTGGTGGCCGGGGTGCCGACCGCGAGCGCCATCACCGCGTCCTGGGTGGCTTCGCCCGCGAGGAGTTCACCGGCGATCCGGCCCTGGGCCATGACGAGCACCCGGTCGCTCATGCCGAGCACCTCCGGCAGGTCGCTGGAGATCATCAGAACGGCGTGCCCGGAGGCGGTCAGCTCGTTGACGAGCTGGTAGATCTCGACCTTGGCGCCGACGTCGATGCCGCGGGTGGGTTCGTCGAGGATGAGCACCCGGGTGTCGGCCAGCAGCCACTTGCCGATGACGACCTTCTGCTGGTTGCCGCCGGAGAGGGTGCGCACATGCTGGCCGAGGCCGGACATGCGGACGCCGAGCTGCTGGGCGATGCGGGCGGCGGCCGTGCGCTGTCCCTTGAGGTCCACGAGCCCGGAGCGGGTCGCCGAACGCAGCGTGACCAGGCCCAGGTTCTCCTGCACGGAGGCGTCCAGGACCAGGCCCTGGCCCTTGCGGTCCTCCGGTACGAGTCCGATCCCGGCGCTCATCGCGGCGGGCACGTCGTGCCGGACCAGGCGCTCGCCGCGCACTTCGACGGTGCCCGCGTCGTACGGGTCGGCCCCGAAGACGGCGCGCGCCACCTCCGTACGTCCGGCGCCGACGAGTCCGGCGAGGCCGACGACCTCGCCGGCGTGCACGTCGAAGCTGACGTCGTGGAAGACGCCGTCGCGGGTCAGTCCGCGCACCGACAGCAACGCGTCGCCGGTGCCGGGGCGTTCGCGCGGGTACTGCTGCTCGATGCTGCGGCCCACCATGAGCTGGACGAGTTCGTCCTCGGGGGTCGACGCCGGGACCTGGTCGATGCTGCGGCCGTCACGGAGGACGGTGACGCGGTCGCCGAGTGCGGCGATCTCCTCCAGGTGGTGGGTGATGAAGACGATCCCGACGCCGTCCTCGCGCAGTTGGCGGACGATCGCGAAGAGCTTGTCGACCTCCTCCGACGTGAGCACGGCGGTCGGCTCGTCCATGATCAGGACGCGGGCCTCCAGGCTGAGCGCCTTGGCGATCTCCACCATCTGGAGCTTGGCGATGCCCAGTTCGCGGACCTTGGCGTCGGCTCGCACGTGGACGCCGACCCGGCGCAGCAGCTCCTCCGCGTCCCGGCGCATCCGGCGGTGATCGACGAGTCCGTAGCGGCGCGGCTGACGGCCCAGGAAGATGTTCTCGGCGACGGTGAGATCGGGTACGAGGTTGAACTCCTGGTGGATGGTGGCGATCCCGAGCCGTTCGGCGTCCTGCGCGCCGTCGATGCGCACCTCGCGGCCCTCGGCCAGGATGCGGCCGCGGTCGGGGCGGTAGGCGCCGGAGAGCATCTTGATGAGGGTGCTCTTTCCCGCGCCGTTCTCGCCGAGCAGGACGTGCACTTCGCCTCGTCGGAGGTCGAAGTCGACGTTGTCGAGCGCCACGACGCCGGGAAAGGTCTTGCGCAGACCCTCGATGCGCAGCAACTCCTGCGGTGCGGTCGCCCGTTGCTTTTCCGGTGCGGTCACCGGTCGCTCCTCTGGTTCGTTGCGGCCTCGCCGCACGAGCGGCGTGCGACGAGGCGGGCGGGCAGGGTGACGGACCGTGGGGCCCGTCCTTCGATCAGGTCGGCGAGCGCGCGCACGGCGGCCCGTGCCAGATCGGCGGTCGGCTGCGCGATGGCGGTGATCGGCGGGTCGGTGTGGACGAACCACGGGATGTCGTCGAAGGCGGCGAGCGCGACGTCGTCGGGGACCCGCAGTCCGCGCGCTCGGATCGCGTCCAGCGCGCCGAGAGCCATCAGGTTGTCGGCGGCGAAGACGACCTCGGGCGGCTCGGTCAGGTCCAGGAAGCGCTCGGTGGCCCGGCGTCCGCTGGCGGCCTGGAAGTCGCCCTGTCCGATGTAGGCGTCGGGCAGGGCGAGCCCGAGTTCCCGCAGTGCGTCCCGGAACGCCTCGACGCGCTCGTTGCCGGTGGTGGTGGCGGCGGGTCCGGCGATGATGGCGAGCCTGCGGTGGCCGAGGCCGTGCAGATGCGCGACGAGGTCCCTGACCGCACCCGTGCCGTCCGCCCGGACGACGGGGACGTCGATGCCGGGGATCCAGCGGTCGACGAAGACCATCGGGGTGCCGCTCAGGGCGACGTCCCGCATCAGCGGGGAGCCGCCGTCCGCCGGCGAGACGAGGAGGCCGTCGATCCTGCGGTCGATGAGCGTGCGGATGTGGTGGTCCTGGAGCTCGGGCCGCTCGTCGGCGTTGCCGATGATGACGCTGTAGCCGAGCGCGCGGGCCTCTTCCTCGACGAAGCGGGCCAGCTCGGTGAAGTACGGGTTGAGCACGTCGCTGATGACCAGGCCGAGCGTGCGGGTCTGCGCGGTGCGCAGCGAGCGGGCCACCGCGTTGGGCCGGTAACCGAGGGCCTCGACGGCGGCGAGGACCCGGATACGCGCCTCCGCGCTGACGGACGGATGGCTGTTCAGTACGCGCGACACCGTGGCGACGGACACTCCCGCCTGGGCCGCGACATCCTTGATGCCCGCCATGCCCGGACCACCTCCTTGTGGTTTCCGTACACCTCGAAACCGTTGCGCCGACCGGTGCGACCCGGTGACTCGACGCTGTGGAATCGATTACACGGACGATTGGAATCGATTACATGACCAAAAACAAGCCCCTCTTCCGCGTCCGAGACCGGATCGTGACGGGAGGGGGCGGTGGTGCGGAGGAGCGCCCCTGTGCCCTTGGTCGAGGGAAGCGGAGGTGCGCCGGGACGATGAGGGGGGCAGCGTGGCGGGGTGGCTGATCTGCTGGGGAGAGGCGCGTCGCTGCGCGGTGAGCGGGACTTTCATCGCCTCTGCCTCCGGCCGCAGACGCGTTGCCCGGCAGGCCGCTCCCGTCACAAGGGCCACCGAAAACCCTGCGGGGACTTCGTCCGACGGGGCCGTGGAGGGCCTGCCCGCACAGCGGCTGGTGCCGCATCGGGCTCCGTTCGCCCTGGTGCGGCCCGTGCGCACTGTCGGCTGAACCCGCGCAAGGGGCGCGAAGTGAGGCTGCCGGTCGGTGAGGTGGCCGAACAACGCGGAAATCGCCGGGCCTTCGGGCAGCATCTGCGCCTAGGGTGTCGATCATGTTCAAGTCAGGGGTGGGTTTTCTCGCGCTGTTCGGGCTCGGCTGGTGGCTGCTGGCCTCCAGCGCCTTCGACGGCGTGGTGCGGCTGGTGGAGGTCGCGGTGGGCTGTGCCGTCACGGTGGGGTTGATGTTCGCTGCGCGCCGCTACCTCCCTGCCTCGGCGGGGGGCCCGTTCCCTGCCGACCGACGCCGACGGTTCAACCAGATCAACGGCCTCCAGTGGCTGTTGATCGTCGCCATCGCCGTGGTGTGCGCACGCGCCGGGACACCGGTGCTCGTCCCGCCGCTCGTCGCGGTGGTCGTCGGGCTCCACTTCCTGCCGCTCGCGGCGGTGTTCGAGCAGCCCCGGCTGCGCGTGCCTGCGGCCCTTTTGATCGTCGCCGGTGGGTCGGGCCTGGCCGTGTGGCTCATGGACGGCCCGGACAGGACGGTTCGCCTGGTGGTGGGTCTCATCGCCGCGCTCAGCCTGTGGGGCATGGCGCTCTGGACGGTCACGGGGGCGGCATCCCACGCTGGGCGCGGCACGGAGGAGTGAGGTGCGCGTCGGAGGCGCGTGAGGGTCCCCCTGACGGACGGCACGGCGAGTACGTGCCCCTGGGATTGAGGGCCGTCGGGCGCCTCGGATGGGCAACCGCCCGAACCGGGCGCCCTCGCCGCCGGGGAGAGCCGCCTCGCCGACACTCCCGCCGCCGCCCGCGAACGCGCACGCCACCAGGAACTCACCGGGCCGCGTACCGGCCTCGGCAGGAGGCGGCCCCCGCGGCGTCCGCTCCAGAAGCGGGCCGACTCCGCCCTGGCCGCAGCCGTCTCCGCGCGGCCACCGAAATCGCCGCCCCCGCAGCCGAGAACGCGGACGTACAGGCGCGGTACGCGCGCGGTTCGTCATGGCGGGGGCAAGAACGGCGTGACACATGACGTGCTCCGTTCGTTGACCTGAGGGATCGACGCGGGTGCGCAGGTACTCGTGTCCGCACCTCTACAGGTGAGCGAGGGAAGCCCGTGCGTGTGTGGCGGCGGTGTCTGGACGCGGCAGGAGTGACGGGGCGGCGGCTGCGGTCCGACTACGGTCATGTGGCCCGGTTCCTCATGCGCAGTGATCCCGCTGCGTACGCGGCTGTGCGGGCTCTCGCGCCGACGGCCGTCCAGCCGCATCTGCTCGCCGGTTTCGCGTTCGCGTCCTTCACCGACGACGTGTGCGACGCGGGTGCTCCCGCGGAGCGCCGACGGCGCTTCGACCGGTGGAGCTGCCTCGTCCGCGCCGGGTTGGACACCGGCCGGGCGCAGCATCCGCTGCTGCGGGCGTTCCTCCACACGTCCGCCGCGCGCGGACTGCCGCGGCGGTGGGTCGACTCCTACTTGGCGGGTGCCCGGATCGACCTGGCCTTTCCCGGCTTCGTCGACGAGTCCGACTACCAGGCGTACATCGACCAACTCACCTGGCCGTTCCTCATGCTCACCACCGGGTTGGTGCAACCCGTCGGCGGCGACGAGCAGTTCGCCCGGTCCTGCCGGACGCTGGCCGACGGGTGCCAGCGCACCGACTTCCTGGCCGACCTGGCCGAGGACCTGCGGGGCGGAAACCTCTACCTGCCTTCCGACGACCTTCAGCGGCACGGCGTGACGCGTGACGATCTTGAGGAGGGCCGGGACACGCCCGGTGTACGCGCGCTCATCGCCACGACTGCCCGGTCCGCGCACACCACGCTCAGGCAGGCGAGCGGGATCGTCGACGAGGTCGAGGACGGCCATCGCCCTCTGATGCGCTGCGTGCTGCGTCTGCATCACCTTCGGCTCCAGAGCATCGAATCGATGGGCACCGGGATCACGCGGGGCCCGGTGCGAAACCAACCGGTCGCCTGTCTGCGCATGCTTCTCCAGGAACGCCGCCTCAGTGCCACCACGCGAGAGCGTGGGTGACGGCCCGCGCGACAGCGTGCCGGAATGCGCAGGGGGTGGTTGTCCGTCGTAGGGCTGTCCGTCAGACGGGGTGCAGTGGTCCACCGGACGACGGGCACGGCGGACGAGGACCGAAGGCCGCCGCCGGGCGCCGGGGCGTGATCGCGCCTCGCTTCCGTCGTTGACGAGGCATGCAGAAGACATGGATGACGTCGCGCACCGGACGGCGCGGGCCGTTCCAGGACATCGACGCACGGGGCCCCGTCCAGCTGCCGAGCTCCGTTCTTCCCGGCCCGGCCGGTCGGCCGGCGTCCGGGACCGGCGGGGCGAGCCAGTGACCCCGACTGCCCCGGGAATCCAGGAGGAAGCGGGCCTGCGGGCGGTACGCGAGCGGGTCGATGCGGTACTGCGGGACTTCCTGGACGGCAAGGCCCGCTCGGCAGACGGGCGGGGCCTCCCGGCGGAGGTGGTGGATACGTTGCGGTCCTTCCTGACCGCGGGCGGCAAACGGATCCGCGCCCTGCTCTGTGTGGTGGGCTGGCATGCCGCCGGAGGGCGTGGGGACGCCGAGTCCGCAGTGCGGGTGGCTGCCTCGCTGGAGCTCTTCGTGGCCTTCGCCCTCATTCACGACGACATCATGGACGACTCGGCCAGCCGCCGTGGCCGCCCTGCGGTTCACCGTGTGCTGCGTACCCGTCTGATTCCGTCGCAGCGCGCGGAACGGCTCGGATCGGGCGGCGCGCTGCTGATCGGCAACCTGGCCCTGATCTGGGCGCAGGAGCTGCTGCACACCGCCCGGCTCCCCCCGGAAAGGCAGTGCGCGGTGCACGCGTTGTACGACGCGATGCTCGAAGAGGTGATGTACGGCCAGTACCTGGACGTGATGGGCGCGGGGCGGGAGCCGGACGACGTCGAGGCGGCGTTGCGGATCGTCCGCTACAAGACCGCCACCGCGACGGTCGAACGCCCACTGCAATTGGGCGCTGCCGTCGCCGGAGCCGGTGCGGACGGCATGGCCCGTTTCACGGCGCTGGGACTGCCGCTCGGTGAGGCCTTCCAACTCCGGGACGACCTGCTGGACGTGTTCGGCAGCGCCGACGGCGTGTGCGCGCCGGGTCTTGGCGATCTGCGGGAAGGCAAGCGAACCGTGCTCCTGGCCCTGGGCCTGCAGGCGGCCGATCCCGGACAGCGACAGCGTCTTGGCGAGCTGGTGGGCCGGCCGGACCTGGGGGAGAGCGGGGCGCGCGAGGTGCGGACGATCCTGGAGTCGACGGGAGCGCGGGAGCGAACGGAGGCCATGATCACCACGCGCCACGAGCACGTGGTGCGGGTGATGGACGCGGCCGGTTTCCCGCCCGCCGCCCACCGCGCGTTGCTCGGGCTGGCCGTTGCTGCCGTCTCGTACACCTCATGAGCCCTCGTGGTGGCGCTGCTCGACGGCTGTCGGGAAGTTCCGGCGGCCGGGTCGGACACCGGGCGCACCGGTTTGCCCATCGGTGGCCCAGAGGACGAGAGTGCCTTGACCCGGTCCCTTTCGGAAACGTCCGATCAGGAGATGTTCTTCGTGACTGATGCCGTTGTTCCCGCCCCGGACCTCCGGGCGCGCCTGGCCGCGTACGACGCGCACTTCAGCGGCTTGTTCGAAGAGTACTTTCGAACCCTCGACGCTGCTGTCGAGACGCCGTCGTTCAGCAGATTCATGCCCGAGTGCCTGCTTCTGCTGAGGGATCTGTCGCTGCGCGGCGGCAAGCGGATGCGCGTGGCGGTGGTCCAAGAAGCTGCCCGGCTGGTGACGGCCGACCCCGGCCGGGCCGTGGACGACGCGGCGCTGAGCATCGAACTGCTGCAGACCCACGGTCTGATCCACGACGACATCATCGACGACAGCCCCACCCGCCGGGGCGGCCCTTCGACGTACTACGCCTACCGGCACAGATTTCCCGACCATCCGCAGGCCGCTCTCGGGCTCACCGTCCTCGCGGGCGATCTCGCGCTCGCCCTGTCCCTGCGGGCGCTCCTGGAATCCCCAGCCCCCTCCGCGATCCGGCGGGCCATGGCCGAGGTCCAGGCCAGAGCGGCATCAGCCACCTTCGTGGGTCAGATCATCGACCTGGAGCGCGATTTCGCCCCGGACACGGACGAGGAGATGCTGCACTGCGTCGCCGACTTCAAGACCGCGCGCTACTCCGTCCTGGCCCCCATGCAACTGGGGTTGCTCGCCGCGGGAGAGCAGCCGGGCCCCTTCGAGGAGGAACTGCGCCGCTACGCCCGGCTGGCGGGCATCGGCGGGCAGATGCGCGACGACTACCTCGACCTGTTCGGTGACGCGCAGGTCATGGGCAAGCCCACGGGGACCGACATCCGGGACGGGCGGCGCAACTACACCGTCCACACCCTCCTGGCGGCCTCCACGGACACCGAGAAGGCCCTGGTGGAGTCCGCGCTCGGCGATCCGGACTGCACGGACGAGACCATCGGCGCCGTCCGGGAGATCGCCGAACGGCGGGGGGTCCCGGCGAGGATGCGCTCGCAGATGCAGCGCTGCGCGGAGCTGGCCTCCGCCGAGGCGGCCGGCTGGCGCACGCGGTGGCGGCCGGAGGCCGTCTCCTTCTTCGAGTGCCTGCCGCAGTGGGCCATGGACCGGATCAAGTAGCGGCACCTGACGCGGGGTGAGAGCGCTGCGCGTGCTCCCCAGCGGGCTCGGCGCGTCAAGGCTGCCCGGCCGGCCTTTGCACCGGGCAGCGGTCTCACGGCGTCCCGACCGTGGACGTCGCAGCGGCCCCGGCTCGGCGTTCAGCCGGCTGGGGAGCCGGTGGGCGCTGCGTGCGGGTGCGTACGGCGAAGGCCGCCATGCCCAGCGCGGCCATGCCCACAGCCCACCCGGCCCCCAGCAACAAGGAACTCCAGGGCACGGTGTGCAGCCCGCCGGCTGCGACGGACGCCTGCACCGCGCCGTGAGCGGGGAGGTAGCGCACGACAGGGCTGTCGGCGTCCGGGTTGATCATCGGGTTCTGGAGCAGCAGGTCGATGGAGCTGGTCATGATGGCCAGGAACATCCCGGCGAGCTCGCTGCGCAGCACGGCCGCGAGCACGATGCCGAACGCCCCGTAGACGAGGGCGCCGGTGAACATGCCCGCGGCGAACACCATGGGCTGCGCCGGGTGCCACAGCACGTGGGTCCAGGCGGTGGCGTAGACGGCGACCACTGCGGCCACCAGAACCAGCGTGGCGCATTTCGCCGCAGCCAGACAGGACCGCGGATAGCCGGCCTGCACCAGGCGCCGGTCGAACAGCGTGGAACGAGCGGTGGCGATGAACATCATGAAAGCGATGACGAGGGTCAGAGCTTGCAGCGCCCCGGTGATCTGGGTGAGGACGTTGGCGTCCATGACGAGCCGGCGGTCCACCGCGCGCACGTGGAAACGCAGCGGTGTCCGGGCCACCACCTCGAACGCCAGGGTCGTCCACAGAGGGACGAAGAGCAGCACGATGAGCAGCGCGAGTCGGTTGCGGGCCTGTTCGACGACTGCGAACCGCAGCGCGCTCCACAGGCAGGAACACCACCGCTTCACGAGCCCCACGCGCCCGTGTCGGCCTGCTCCGCCTCACGCAGCACGCCTGCGTCCAGGCGGTACAAGGCGTCCAGGCGGGAGGCGTCGTAGGCGAGGTGGGAGACCACCAGCACCGCGCAGCCCCGGTCGCACAGGGTCCGGGCCAGGTCCCAGAAACGCAGGTAGGTGTCCCAGTCGAAGCCCTGGTACGGCTCGTCCAGGAGCAGCACCCGCGGATCGTGCATCAACGCGAGCACGAGGTTGAGCTTCTGCCGGGTCCCCCCGCTGAGTGTCTCCACCCGCTGGTTCCGGTAGCCGGTGCAGTTCAGCTGCTCCAGCAGTTCCGAGGCCCGGTCGAGGTGGCTCAGACCGTAGGCGGTCCGGAAGAACCGCAGATGCTGCTCGACGGTGAACGCCCCGTGCAGCACCGGGTCCTGCGGGCAGCTGCCCACCGTGCCCCGGCACTGCGACACGCCGCTGTCCGCGGCCAGGTCACCGGTGAGGATGCGCAGCAACGTGCTCTTCCCGGCGCCGTTCTCCCCCACCACGCCCACCAGTTGCCCCGGGAACACATCCAACGAGACTCCCCGCAGAACGGGGCGTTTCCGATAGCTCTTGCACACCTCCCTCATGCGCAGGCTCGGCTGGCTCTCAGCCGTGGCCCACGCATCCCCGTACGGCGCCCGCGCCTGGTGACCTGCCGTTCGCATCCCACGCGTCCCGTCTGCTCGTCTGTCGTCCCACCCTGCCGCGGCCCGCGCCGCGGCCCGCATGTCACATTCCTCTGCGCCGCTGACGACCCCGGTAGTCCTCCAACGCCTCCTCCAGCGCGCACGCGTCGAAGTCCGGCCACAGAACCGGTGAGAAGTACAGCTCGGAGTGCAGCGTCTGCCACGGCATGAAGCCCGACAGCCGGGTCTCCCCGGAGGTGCGGATCACCAGATCCGGATCGGGCAGGCCGGCCGTGTCGAGATGCCGAGCCAGGTCCCCAGCGGTCAACGGCTGCTGCTCGCAGGGGTGATGACCGTCTGCGGCCCGGCTGACCAGAAGCCTGCGCACCGCACGAGTGATCTCATCCTGTCCGCTGTACGCGAGGGCGAAGTTCACCAGCGGACCCGGCACGGAACTGCTCCGGTGCGCATGGTCGCGCAGTTCGGCGGCCATGGGGGGCGGCAGACGATCCAGATCGCCGAGGAATCCGACCCGCCACTGCCCCGCAGAGGCGACGCGCCGCACGAACTCGGCGATGACGGGAAGCCCCGGGTCCACCTCCGCACGAGGCCGGCCGAGGTTCTCGACGGAGGTCGTCCACAGCGTGAGGACTTCGATCGCGGTGTCCGTGCGGCATCGGTCGAGCAGTTCCAGCGTGCGCTCGCAGCCGCGTCGGTGGCCCTCCAGGCTCGGCAGCCCCTTCGCCTTCGCCCACCGCCGGTTGCCGTCGGGGATGACAGCCAGATGACGAAGCGAGGGGAGAGGAGCAGGTGGAGCGGCAGGACCTGCCCCGGCGGCGCGGGAAAGGGCGCCTTCCGCACCGGCCGCGGCAGTGACGGGGCCCCGCCCGCCCGGAGAACCTGCGTGTGCCATGATCCACTCCTCGTCGACAGCCGGACGCCGCGCCGGCTGCGATGCCGTCTCGCCGGTCGTCCACCCGTACAACGACCGCCCCCTCCCGACGCAACGCGCAGCAGGGAGTGACGGTCCAGCGCCCCGCCCCCTCCAGGAGGCCGGCACAGGGCTGCGGGGCGCACCGGTCGACCGCACGCCTCTCCCGGGTCCTGTCGGCCCGCCGTTCGAGCCGGCCGCGCCCGAGGGCGCACCGAGCACGGCATACGAGTCACCCTGAGCGTCACGGTGTGCCCGTGCGCGAGCAGGCCGCGATCGCACCGGGGCTGTCGGGGCTCACTCAACCAGTGCCATGTGCAGCGGAGTTGCGGGCGTTGTGTCCGAGGGCGGGGTGAGGTGGGCCCGTCGGGACCCGCTCCATTTCCGGCGGCGGACCGCCCGCCCCCCAGAGGTAGAAGGAGACCGGAGAGGCGGTCCGCCTTCTGCGGAGCGTCCTCGCCGCCCGGCGCCCGCCTCCCGTATGTTCGAGGAACCGGACAGGGGTGTGGGGCGGGCGGCGGACGGCGTGTTCTACGGTTTCCGCAGGGTGCCCGGATGCCTTCCGGGCGTACAGCTACGGAGGTGGGGGCGGTGGCGGGGGAAAGCGCTCGGCGCAAGGGAGTCGTGCAGGGCCCGGAGGGGCCGGCCAAGGTGACGATCACCGAGATCGCGCGGGAGGCCGGGGTGTCCGTGCCGACCGTCTCGCGGGTCGTCAACGGGCGCTCCGACGTCTCGCCCGCCACCCGGGCCCGGGTCAAGGACCTGCTGGACCGGTACGGCTACCAGCGCAGGCCCGGCGCGCTCCGAGCTCCGGCGGCTCTGCTGGACCTGGTCTTCAACGACCTGGACAGCCCCTGGGCCGTGGAGATCATCCGGGGCGTGGAGGAGGTCGCCCACGAGTCCGACGTGGGAACCGTGGTCTCCGCGATCCACGGCCGGGCAGGGGCGGCGAGGCAGTGGATGACCAACCTGCGGTCCCGGGCATCGGACGGCGTGATCCTGGTGACCTCGGCTCTCGCGCCGGGGCTCCATGACGAACTGCGGCTCCTGGGCGTGCCGTTGGTGGTGATCGATCCGGCCGGGGCACCCGCCACCGAGGCGCCGACCGTGGGCGCCACCAACTGGGCGGGCGGGATGGCGGCGACCGAGCACCTGCTCGGCCTCGGACACCGGCGGATCGGTTTCGTCGAGGGCCCCTCCCGCCTGCTGTGCTCGCGGGCCCGGCTCGACGGCTACCGGGCGGCCCTGGACGTCGCGGGCGTCCCGGTCGAGCGCGAGCTGATCGTGCCCGGGGACTTCTACCACGAATCAGGTTTCACCGGCTGCAACCGGCTGCTGGACCTCGCACAGCCGCCCACCGCGATCTTCGCGTCCAGCGACCAGATGGCGCTCGGCGCGATCGAGGCGCTGCGCCGTCGGGGCCTGCGCGTACCGGAGGACATGAGTGTCGTCGGCTTCGACGACCTGCCCGAGGTGCGCTGGTCGGCGCCGCCGCTCACGACGGTGCGGCAACCGCTGTCCGACATGGGCAAGTTGGCGGCGCGGGTGGTTCTCGACCTCGCCCGGTCGGTGGAGCCCGCGTCCCTGCGGATCGAGCTGGCGACGGAGCTGGTGGTCCGGGCCAGTACGGGTGCGCCGCGCGAGGTGTGACCCAGTCGCCCTGAGGGGGTGTCAACGGCCTTTTCTGTCAGGGTCGTTGACACCCCCTCGGTGTGTCCGTAACTTCCGTTGCCATCCCCCGATAATTTTCGGACGGTTTCCGGAAGGTGTGCCATGCCAGCGTTCGACCGCTCAGCCGTGCCCGTGTCCACCGTCGCCCCGGCCCTCCCTCGCCGCCGCTTCCTGGGGGCCGCGTCGGCGGTCGGACTGGGAGCGGTCGGCCTGTCCGCCTGCTCGGACTCCGGTGCGAGCAGTACCGACAGCGAGGGCCGCACCGTCGTGGAACTCTGGAACATCCAGACCACGGAGCCGTCGAAGTCCGTCTGGCCGGAGCGGGTCAAGGCGTTCGAGGCCAAGAATCCCCAGGTCCGCGTCAAGCTCGTCACGCTGGAGAACGACGCGTACAAGGCGAAGATGACCGCTTTGACGAGTTCCGGGAAGCTTCCGGACATCTACCACACCTGGGGTGGCGGTGTACTCCGGCAGCAGATCGACGCGGGCCTCGTCGAGGACCTCACCGACACCGTGAAGCCGATGGCGGACACGTTCTTCGCAGCAGCAGTGAAGCCCTACGAGTTCGACGGCGCGACCTACGCGATGCCCATCGACATCGGCGCTGTCGGCTTCTGGTACAACAAGGCGCTCTTCGCCGACGCGGGCATCGAGGCACCGCCCACCACCTGGGCCGGTTGCCTCGACGCGGTCAAGAAGCTCAAGGCCGCCGGGATCACTCCCATCGCCCTCGCCGGCAAGGAGAAGTGGCCCGGCATGTACTACTGGGCCTACCTGGCGATGCGCATCGCCGGTGTCGACGGCATGCAGAAGGCGGCCGACGCCCGGGACTTCACCGGTGCCGACTTCGTCAAGGCCGGCGAACACCTCAAGGAACTCGTCGCCCTCCAGCCCTTCCAGAAGGGCTTCCTCGGCGCCGCCTACTCCACGCCGGGAGGAGAGGCCGCGCTCATGGGCAACGGCAAGGCCGCCCTGGAACTGATGGGTCAGTGGGCGCCCGTCGTGCAGGCCGACTCCGGCAAGGGCATCGGCAAGGACCTCGGCTTCTTCCCGTTCCCCACCGTCGAGGGTGGCAAGGGCGCGGCGACCGACGTGTTCGGGGGCGGCGGCGGGTACGCCGTGCGCAAAGGCGCACCGAAGGCGGCTGCCGACTTCCTGAAGTTCTTCATGAGCCCCGAGTCCGACACGATCCTCGTGTCGAAGGGCGGGATGATGCCGGTCGCCAAGGAAGCCGTCTCGGCCCTGACCGACCCCAACCTCAAGCTCGTCTCCCAGACCCTCGACAAGGCCACCGGCTTCCAGCTGTACCTCGACCAGGCGTATCCGCCGGCCGTCGGGCAGGAGATCAACGACTCGGTCGCCGGCCTCATCGCCGGGGCGAAGTCACCGCAACAGGTGACGCGTTCCATCACTCAGGTCGCCAAGAGCCAGTAGATGAAGACGACTTGCACCCGCATCGGCGAGGAGCCGCCGGTCGGCGTCCCCGCCGGGGGACCCGTTGGAGGACCGTCCCGCACCTCCGAGAACCGCCGGCCCCTGGCGCAGCGGGTGCGCGACTGGTGCACCGCCTTCGCCTTCACGGTGCCCGCGCTCGTCCTGTTCGGCCTCTTCGTGCTCATGCCGATCCTGTACGCCCTGTACGTCAGCTTCTTCAACTGGGGCGGATTCGGTGCGCCTTCGAACTTCACCGGGGTTGACAACTACACCCGCCTCCTCGGCGACCCGGTCTTCCTCGGCGACCTGTGGCGAGGTCTGCTGCTCGTCCTGATGTCCGTCGGTGTCCAGCTGCCGTTCGCGCTCGCCATGGCCGTCCTGCTCAACCAGAAGCTGCGCGGCCGGGCCTTCTACCGGATGCTGTTCTTCGCCCCGTACGTCCTGTCCGAAGTCATCACCGGGGTGCTGTTCTCCATGATCTTTGCGCCGGACGACGGGCTCGCCGACAAGGTGCTCGGCGCGATCGGCCTCGACCACGTGGGCGGCCTCTGGTTCGCCGACCAGGACTGGGTCCTGCCCACTCTGTTCCTCGTCATGATGTGGAAGTACTTCGGCTTCCACATGATGCTCTACCTGGCCGGCCTGCAGAGCGTCCCCGGAGAGCTGCACGAGGCGGCCCGCATCGACGGCGCGGGGCCCTGGCAGCGTTTTCGCCACATCACCCTGCCGCTGCTCGGGCCGACGATCCGCATCAGCGTCTTCCTCTCCGTCATCGGCGCCATCCAGCTCTTCGACCTGGTGTGGGTGTTGACCCAGGGCGGCCCCGACCACCACTCCGAGACGATGGCCGTCACGCTCTTCCAGTTCGGCTTCAAGCGTTACCAGATCGGTTACGCCAGCGCGATCAGCATCGCCATGTTCCTCATCAGCCTCGTTTTCGCCCTGCTCTACCAGCGCTACGTGCTGCGCCGCGACACCGAAGGAGCCATCACCACCATGCGAGGCGCCCGATGAGCGGCCTGTCCCTCACCGCACGCCGCCGACTGCGCTCGACGCCGCTGTACGTCACCGTGTGGGCGATCGGCGTCGTCATGGTCACCCCGCTGCTGTACGCGGTGGTGTCCGGATTCAAGACCACCGATCAGCTCTCGGACAACGCCTTCGGCCTGCCCTCCCCGTGGGTCGTCTCCCACTACACGGACATCCTGGCCTCCGGCTCGTTCTGGCGCATGCTCGCCTCCTCCACCCTGATCGCCATCGGCACCACCCTCCTCACCGTCGGCGCCGCCGCGCTCGCCGCGTTCGCTCTCGCCAGATTCGCCTTCCGTGGCCGGGAGTTGCTCTTCACTCTGTTCACGGTGGGGCTGATGTTCCCGTTCGCGGTGGCGATCCTGCCCCTGTTCATCCTGCTGCGCACCTTCGGGCTGCTCGACAACCCGTGGGGGGTGGTCCTGCCGCAGGCCGCGTTCGGCCTGCCCATGACCCTCGTCATCCTGCGGGGCTTCTTCCGGGAGATTCCCGCCGAGGTGGAGGAGGCGGCCACCCTCGACGGCTGTTCCCCGTTCGGCTTCTTCTGGCGGATCCTGCTGCCCATGGCCCGGCCCGCGCTCGGCACCGTCTGCGTCCTCGCCGTCGTCGGCAGCTGGAACAACTTCCTGCTCCCGCTGCTCGTGTTCAGCGAACCCCACTGGTGGACCATCCCCGTCGGCGTCCAGCAGTTCCAGGGCCAGTACGCCGCCGACATCGCCCGGGTCTTCGCCTACCTCGTCCTCGCCATGATCCCGGCACTCGGCTTCTACGCGGTCGCCGAACGGCAGCTGATCGGCGGCATCACGATGGGCGCGACCAAGGGCTGAGCCCCGGCAGCCGTCCCCCACCCAGACATCCCCTGCACGCCGAGAACCCGAGGAGTTCCATGGTCAAGCCCTGGCAGGACACCACCCTGCCCGCCGCCGTCCGGGCGGCGGACCTGCTCGCCCGGATGACCACGGAGGAGAAGACCGCCCAGCTCACCAGCGTATGGATCGGTGCGGACACCGAAGGCGCCGACGTCGCTCCCGGTCAGCACACGTACGCGGCCCGCAGCGCCGCCCTCGACGCGCTCCTGCCGTACGGAGTCGGCCACCTCACCCGCCCGTTCGGCACGGTCCCGGTCGAACCCTCCGAAGGTGCTGCCCGCCTCGCCGAACTGCAACGCGCGATCCGTGCGGGCAACCGGTTCGCCCTGCCCGCCCTCGCCCACGAGGAATGCCTGACCGGGTTCACCGCCTGGCAGGCCACCGTCTTCCCGACGCCGCTCGCCTGGGGCGCCACCTTCGACCCCGCACTGGTGACGGACATGGCACGGGCCATCGGTACGTCGATGCGAGCGGTGGGCGTCCACCAGGGGCTGGCCCCGGTCCTGGACGTCGTGCGCGACGCACGCTGGGGCCGCACCGAGGAAGCCATCGGCGAGGACCCCTACCTGGTGGGCACCATCGGCACCGCGTACGTGCGCGGACTGGAGGCCGCCGGGGTCGTCGCCACCCTCAAGCACTTCGCCGGGTACTCCGCCTCCCGCGCCGCCCGCAACCACGCGCCCGCCCCGCTCGGCCCGCGCGAACTCGCCGACGTGATCCTGCCGCCGTTCGAGATGGCGGTACGGGACGGGGGCGCCCGGTCCGTGATGCCCGCCTACAACGACATCGACGGTCTGCCCGCCCATGCCCATCCCGGACTGCTGACCCAACTCCTGCGTGAGGAGTGGGGTTTCACCGGCACCGTGGTCTCGGACTACTACGGCGTCTCACTGCTGGAGGAAGCGCACCGGATCGCCGACGGCGAGGGAGCCGCCGCACGGCTCGCCCTCGCGGCCGGGGTCGACGTCGAACTCCCCGCCGCCCGCTGCTTCGACCCCACCGACCCGCTCCCCGCGGACCTGCTGGAGCGATCCGCACTGCGGGTGCTCACGCAGAAGTGCGAACTGGGCCTGCTCGACCCGCAGCGGGAGCCCGCCGCGAGCGCCGGGCCCGTCGACCTCGACCCCCCGCACATGCGGGAACTGGCGCGGACGGTCGCCGAGGAGTCCGTCGTCCTGCTCGCGAACGACGGCGGGGCCGTGCCGCTGCGCGGCGATGCGCGCATCGCGCTCCTCGGCCCGCTCGCCCACGAGCAGGCCGCCATGCTCGGCTGCTACACCTTCCCCCGGCACGTCGGCGTCCACCACCCCGGCCTGCCGACCGGCATCGAGGTACCGACGCTCGCCGAGGCACTGCGCACCGAGCTGCCGGGCGCCGTGTTCGTCGACGATCCGTCCGGCGCCGATGTCTGCCTGGCCGTGGTCGGGGACCGGTCCGGCCTGTTCGGGCGCGGCTCGTCGGGCGAGGGCTGCGACGCCGAGGACCTCGCACTTCCCTACGGCCAGGGCGAGGTGCTGGACGCGGCGCTCGACTCCGGGGCACCGACCGTCGTCGTCGTGCTCAGCGGGCGGCCCTACGCGCTCGGCCGCTGGGCCGACCGGGCCGCGGCGGTCGTCCAGGCATTCTTCCCCGGGCAGGAGGGGGGCGGTGCCGTCGCGGGCGTGCTGTCCGGACGCGTCGCTCCGTCCGGCCGCCTGCCCGTGGCCGTGCCCCGGCATCCCGGCGGTCAGCCCGCCCCGTACCTCGCTCCGCCACTCGGCCGGCACGGCTTCCCCAGCACCGTGGACCCGACACCGCTGTACCCCTTCGGGCACGGCCTGTCCACCACCACCTTCGTCTGGGACGCCCCGCACTGCGAGGCCCCCGACCTTCCCACCGACGGGGAGACGACCGTGCGCCTGACCGTCCGCAACACCGGCGAACGGGCCGGCACCGAGGTCGTCCAGCTCTACCTGCACGACCCCGTCGGCACCGTCGCCCGGCCCGAGGTCCGGCTCGTGGGCTACGCCCGCGTTCCGCTCGCCCCGGGGGCATCGGCCGAAATCCATGCCACCTTCCCGGCGGACCTCGCCGGGTACACCGGTGCCGACGGCCGCCGTGCCGTCGAGCCCGGCGCCCTCGAACTGCGCGTCTGCGCGTCCAGTGAGCACGTGCACCACACCGTCCCGCTCACCCTGACGGGCCCGGTGCGGGAGGTCGGGCACACCCGCCGGATGCGGTGCGAGATGCGGGTCACGTAGGACCCGTACCGCGAGATCGGCCACCGATCGCCGTACCCGGGCAGAGGAGGGAGCCGCGACGGAGCGGGCTGCCGCCCCGGTTCCCTCTGTCGGCGGGCCGCGCCTCCCTGCTTCCGGCCGGTGTGCGGAACGGCGTCGGCGGTGGAGGCGTCCTTCGCCTCCACCGCCTTCTCGCCGGTGCGGGTGCCCGGGGGCCCACCAGCCCCCGGCGTACCGTCGCCACCCTGCCGGGGCAGCGTTCACCGTTTCTGTGATCCGCCCCGTCGTTTGCGGCGCGCGTGGCGGGACCTCAGGCGCGGGTCCAGCGTTGGTTGGCGCCGTGGGAGCAGGAGTAGAGCTGGATCGTGGTGCCGTTGGCGGTGCCGCCCGCGGTGGCGTCGAGGCAGAGGCCGGACCGGACGTCGACGACGGATCCGTCGGAGCCGAAGCGCCATTTCTGGTTGCTGCCACCCCAGCAGCTGTAGATCTGGACCTTGCTGCCGTTGCTGGTGCCCGCGGCGTCCAGGCACTTGTTGCCGTAGACCCGGAGCTCGCCGGCGGCGGTGTGGGTCCACTGCTGGTTGGTGCGGTTGTTGCAGTCCCACAGCTGGAGTTGCGTGCCGTCGGTGGTGCCGGCGCCGGGCACGTCCAGGCAGCGGCCGGAGGCGACGCCCTTGATCTGTCCGGAGTCGCCGGGGGGCGTGGGGGAGGCGGCGTTGAGTGCGTCGAGGACGGCGCCGTACGCGGGTTTCCTGCTGCCGTCGCCGTGGAACAGCAGCGGCGAGTGCTCCGGCCGCCAGGAGTCGGTGTCGCGCACACCCCAGACGGTGATGCCGAGGCAGCGCGGGACGGCCAGGCAGTCGTTGGTCACCTGGGCGTAGGTCGCGGCCGAGGCACCCTGGATGTCGAGTTCGGTGAGGGCCACGTCGACGCCGAGTGCCGCGAAGTTCCGCAGTGTGGTGCGGAAGTTGCTGTGGTACGGGCTGTCGTTGTTGAAGTGCGACTGGAAGCCGACGCAGTCGATCGGCACTCCGCGCTGTGTGAAGTCCTTGACCATGGCGTACATGGCCTGGGTCTTGGCCGCGTTCCAGTTCTCGACGTTGTAGTCGTTGTAGCAGAGCTTGGCGGCCGGGTCGGCGGCTCGCGCGGCGCGGAAGGCGGCCTCGATCCAGTCGTTGCCGGTGCGCTGCAGGTTGGAGTCGCGCCGGGCTCCCGAACTTCCGTCCTCGAACGCCTCGTTCACGACGTCCCACTGGCTGATCTTGCCCTTGTAGTGCGTCATCACGCCGTTGATGTGGCCGATCATCGCCTGCCGCAGGTTGCTGCCGCTGAGGCTCTGCATCCAGGCGGGCTGCTGCGAGTGCCAGGCCAGGGTGTGGCCGCGTACGTGTTTGCCGTTCTGTACCGCCCAGTGGTGGACACGGTCAGCTGCGGTGAAGTCGAAGCGGCCCCGTTGGGGTTCGGTGGCATCGATCTTCATCTCGTTCTCGGCCGTCACCGAATCGAACTCGCGGCCCGCGATCGCCGCGTAGGCCGAGTCGTTGAGTCTGCCCGCGGCGATCGCGGTGCCGAAGTAGCGGCCGCTCTGCGCCGCCGCGGCGCCCAGCGTGCTCTCGGCCGCACTCCTGGCCGCATGGGCGGAGGGGAGGACGGCCGGTGCGGCGGACACACCGAGGACGCCGATGATCAGTGCGGACAGCAGAGTGCCGGACCTGCGCCGCAAGGCGCGTAGGGGTAGGGCATGCGCAGACATGGCTGTGCCTCCAGGGTTGTACGGCGGAAGGGAGGGGAAGCGGCTGCCCGACGCCGCAGGGGCCCTTGGAGCGAGCCCCGTACGCGCGACCAGCCACGGATCAGGTACAGACGTTCGCGTGGTGCGTGTGGGTCGAAGGGACGGAGGCATGCGCGGCTCGTGCGTCCGTGCGGGCCGGCGGGTGGAGTTGCTGCGGGTGGGGCCGACGTCCGGAAACGACGGACGGCCGGGGGCGCCTGCGGCTCTGGGGTCCAAGTCCTCGGAACGGGGTGAAGGCGACACGGCGTGACGATCGGGGTCTGCCGGTTGACGGCGCGGAACGTCCGACCGCCGTCGACGTCCCGGGACAGGGGGCTGCCCGGGGACGGTGCCCCGTAAGCGCTTGGACCGTCCGGAGACGGGGAGCGCCCTGATTCGACATATCGAACAATGGTCGGTGTGTCGGTGATGCGAGTCGGACAGTAATGACGTGCGGTCGGGCAGTCAACAGGTCGAGCGGCTACGGAAGTTGACGTGATGACGGCCAAGTGGACGCTGCTTGCCGCGCCTCGCCCGTCGCGCAGGCGCCCTCGTGGGCTACTCGCGTCGGAAACTTTCGAAGTACTTCCGGTTGCCCCGACGTGCTGTTCACCCCGGGGGAGAGGTGCACTTCGAGGCCGGATCGGTGCGAGGTCTTGACCGGAAGGCTCGGCCTTCCTAGCTTGTGGCGTCACAGGCATCCGAAATTTTTCCGAAAGTTTTTCGGCAGGCAACCGGAACTCGCCGCCCCGTGCCCTTCCGTCCGGACAGGCCGTTCCCGGCCCGTCGGGGCCTTGTGCCCGTCCGCTCGCCTTCCCGCCCGCTCGTCCCGGTCCCGGCATTCCTTCCCGCGCACCTCGTCCCTGAAGGAGTTCTTCACGATGTGGTTTCGCCATCCGCCCCTGGTCGACCTGAGGCGCTTACTCGCCGTCCTCGCGCCCCTGCTGCTCGCGGCCACCTTCCTCTCCGCCCAGCCCGCAGCCGCGGCGACCGTCGACACCAACGCCTGGTACGTACTGGTCAACCGCAACAGCGGCAAGGCCCTGGACGTCCACCATCTGGCGACCAACGACGGCGCGCGCCTCACCCAGTGGACCAGGAACGACCAGAACCAACAGCAGTGGCAGTTCGTCGATTCGGGCGGCGGCAACTACCGCATCCTCTCCCGCCACTCCGGCAAGGTGCTGGACGTGCAGGGCCGGTCCACCGCCAACGGCGGCCCCGTCGTCCAGTGGGCCGACCTGAACGCCACCCACCAGCAGTGGCGGCTGGCCGACAGTCCGGGCGGCTACGTACGGTTCGTCTCGCGCCACAGCAACAAGGCCCTCGAAGTCCAAGGCGCCTCCACCGCCGACAACGCGAACATCGTCCAGTACGACGACTGGGGCGGCGCCAACCAGCAGTGGCAGCTCGTCAAGGTCGGCACCGGCAACCCCGGGACGTGCAGTCTTCCCTCGACCTACCGCTGGACCTCCACGGGCGCGCTGGCGCAGCCCAAGCCGGGGTGGGCCTCGCTCAAGGACTTCACGGTGGCCCCGTACAACGGCAAGCATCTCGTCTATGCGACGACGCACGGCGCGGGCCCGGGGACGGGCTGGGGGTCGATGAACTTCGGCCTGTTCTCCCACTGGCCGGAGATGGGTTCGGCCGGCCAGAACACGATGTCGCACTCCGTTGTCGCGCCCACGCTCTTCTACTTCGCGCCGAAGAACATCTGGGTGCTCGCCTATCAGTGGGGAGGGGGGAGCGCCTTCTCCTACCGGACGTCGAGCGACCCGTCCGACCCCAACGGCTGGTCGTCGCAGCAGGTGCTCTTCACCGGAAGCATCACCGGCTCCGCCACAGGCCCCATCGACCAGACGCTCATCGCGGACGGCACGCACATGTACCTGTTCTTCGCCGGCGACAACGGCAAGATCTACCGGGCCAGCATGCCGATCGGGAACTTCCCGGGCAGTTTCGGATCGGCCTACACAACGATCATGAGCGATACGACGAACAACCTGTTCGAAGCGCCGCAGGTCTACAAGCTCCAGGGCCAGGACCGCTACCTCATGATCGTCGAGGCGATCGGTACGCAGGGCCGCTACTTCCGCTCGTTCACGGCCTCCAGTCTGAACGGCTCATGGACACCCCAGGCCGCGACCGAGAGCAACCCCTTCGCCGGCAAGGCCAACAGTGGTGCCACCTGGACCGACGACATCAGCCACGGCGAACTGATCCGGGTCGGCGCCGATCAGACGTTCACCGTCGATCCCTGCAACCTGCAATTCCTCTACCAGGGACGCGATCCCAGGATCGGCGGCGACTACGGCCAATGGCCCTACCGCCCGGGTCTGCTGACACTGCGCCGCTGACGGCGTGACGCGGGCCCGGCAGGGGGGTCTGCGTGGCGGTTTCGGCGAAAGACCTGCTGCGGAGATGCCACGTGCCGCCCCGAGGGGCGCATGCGTGTCAGCGTGTGCGCCGACGAGCGGACGAACAGCGCGCCGGAGGCAGTGGTGCCGGTGCTCCGGGCGGCCGTCCGGAGCACTGCCGGCTCCGGTGCCCCGGCGGAGACGAGTATCCGGCAGCTCTCAGGGGCTCGGCGCGGTCAGGTACCGCTGGATCGTCGGTGCCAGCCACGCCACGATCTCCGTCCGTGCCAGCCCCGTCGCGGGTGGCATCCGCAGCACGTACCGCGTGAGCGCCAGCCCCAGCAGCTGCGACGCCATGAGTGCCGCCCGCGCCGGGACCTGCTCGGGGTCGGGGCACACCTGCCGGGCGACCGGCACCAGCTGGTCACGCAGGATGTCCTGCATGCGCTCCGCCCCGGCCTGGTTGGTCACGCCGACCCGCAGCAGGGCGGTGAGGACCTCGTTGTCCTCCCACATGTCGAGGAAGTGCTCGACCAGGATCCGCCCCGCGTCCTGCCGGCGCTCCGCCCCGCTCACGTCTGGCAGCCGCAGGTCGATGGCGACGGCCGCGGCGAAGAGCCCCTCCTTGTTGCCGTAGTACCGCATCACCATCGACGGGTCGATCTGCGCGTCCTTGGCGATCGCCCGGATGGTGGCCCGCTCGTAGCCGTCGGTCGCGAAGCGTTCCCGGGCCGCGCCGAGGATCGCGCCGCGGGTGGCGTCGGAGCGGCGCGGAGCGGGGGAGCCGGGAAGAGTGGAGGTGGTGCTGTCGCGACCGTTCATGCCCACCAGCGTAGGCCGACGTCTTCCGGTCAACAAGTGTTCGCCCACAGGTGTTTGCCAACACCCGTTGACACCCTTTTCGCCGCCTCGCTACCGTGGTCAACGAACGTTGGCCAACATCCGTTCACCACGAGGAATCGCCAGCGAACGACGGCTGCAGGAGGCCACCATGAACGGCACCGCCACCGACCGCACCGTGATCGTCGTCGGCTCCGGCCCCACCGGCCTCCTCCTCGCCGGTGACCTCGCCACAGCCGGCGTCAGCGTGACCCTCGTCGAGAAGCGGCCGCGCGGGACCAGCAACCTCTCCCGCGCCTTCGGGGTGCACGCCCGCACCCTGGAGCAGCTCGACGCCCGCGGTCTCGCCGACGAACTCCTCACCACCGGCGACACCCTCACCCGGCTGCGGCTCTTCCGCCGCCTCTCCCTCGATCTGAGCGGGCTGCCCACGCGTTTCCCGTTCCTGCTCATCACCCCGCAGTACGAGGTCGAGCGGCTCCTGGAGCGGCGGGCCCGGGAGGCCGGGGTCGAGTTCGCGTACGAGAGCGAGGTCGTGGGGCTGCGTCAGGACGACGAGGGGGTCGACCTCGACGTGCGCGGCGCGAACGGGGTGGTCGCCTCTCGCCGGGCGGTCCACGTCGTCGGCGCCGACGGCCACCGGAGCGCCGTACGGGAGGCGATCGGCCTGGACTTCCCCGGGGTCAGCGTCATCAGGTCGCTGATCCTGGCCGACGTCCGGCTGGCCGAGAAGCCGGAGGGCGTCCTCACCGTCGACAGCGGCGGCGACGCGTTCGCGATGATCGCCTCCTTCGGTGACGGCTGGTACCGGGTCATGGGATGGAACCGCCGCAACGAGGCATCCGACGACGCCCCGCTCGACCTCGACGAGGTCAAGCACCTCACCCGCCGTGCCCTGGGCAGCGACTACGGCATGCACGACGCCCGCTGGCTCTCCCGCTTCCACAGCGACGAGCGCCAGGCACCGCACTACCGGGTCGGCCGGGTCTTCCTCGCCGGAGATGCCGCCCACATCCACTCCCCGGCCGGAGGACAGGGCATGAACACCGGCCTCCAGGACGCCGCCAACCTGAGCTGGAAGCTCGCCGCGGCCGTCCAGGGCCGGGCGCCCGAAGGGCTCCTCGACAGCTACGAGGCCGAGCGCCACCCGGTCGGCAGGGCGGTGCTGCGCAGCAGTGGCGGACTGGTCCGGCTGGCCCGCGCGCGCAATCCGCTGCTGCGGGCCGCCCGCGCCCTCGGCTCCGCGTTCGTCGACATGGCCCCGCCCGTCCAGCGCAGGGCCCTGGGCCAGATCACCGGGATCGGCTACGCCTACCCCGCCCCCCGCGGCGCCCACCGCCTCACCGGCACCCGCGCCCCCGACGTCGCACTGAAGGACGGCCGACTCCACGAGGTGCTGCGCGGCGGCCGTTTCGTGCTGATCACGCCCGCGGCGTACGAGGGCCCCGGTGTCCGTGAGGGGTGGCTCACCGTGGCGCGCTGGGCGGGCGACCGCCGAACGACCGTCCTGGTGCGGCCCGACGGATACGTGGCCTGGGCGGCGGAGGGCACGGACGCGACGGGGATCGAGGAGGCGGTGGGCCGGTGTCTGGGCCGGGCCGTGTAGCAGGCAGTCAGGCAGCGCGGGCGGTCGAAACCAGTCCGTCGCAGCCACCACCGACGACGGCGTACCGGTGAACACGCCTGCCCGGCAGTGCAGTTGACTGCTCAAGCACTTCCCACTCCCTTGATCGCGAGGGAGACCGCGCCGGTAGAGTCGGCTGAACGGCACCATCCCGGGGGGAACTGATGACGGCAGCGGACGCAGTGCCCATGGTCTTCGTTCACGGGACACGCTTCAGCGCGGGGCAGTGGAGCGTGCAGATGGCTGCACTCAGGGACGAATTCCCGGTAGCCGCCGTCGACCTGCCTGGGCACGGGGAGCGCTCGGCTCACACCTGGAGCCTGAGCAGCGCGACGGAGATCATCGCTTCCGCCGTGGACTCGCTCGACTGCGGGCCGGCTCTGGTCGTCGGGCACTCGCTCGGCGGATACGCCTCGCTGGAGTTCGCGCGGCGTCGTCCGGACCAACTGCGCGGGCTGATCCTCGCGGGAGCCAGCGCCTCCACCCGCGGCACCTGGGCAGCGCCCTATCGGTGGGTGGCCGGGCTGGTCCCGCGCATACCGGCGAAGCGGCTGGCCCAGTGGAACGACCGGCTACTGCGACGGCTCTACCCGCCAGAAGTGGTGGAGGCGACGATCCGTTCCGGCTACGCCTTTCACACTCTGCCGACGGCCTGGGACGAGGTGCTGGGACGCTTCGACGCGGGTGCGATGCGTGGGGTAAAGGCTCCGGTACTGATCCTGAACGGCGAGAAGGACGTCGTCTTCCGGAGTGGCGAGGCTCCCCGAGCGGACGAGTGCCGGGGAGCCCCGCCCTCCCGCGGCGGCGTATGCGATCGATCTCCCCGGATGCTCGGTCTCCCCGCTGCTCGTACTCCCGGACGCGTCAGGCGCGACGCCTTCCGAGCGGACTGCCGAGGAACACGACCTCCGATCCCCGACGCTGGAACCACCCCACCGCTACGCGGCATCCACCCAGTACCCGCGACACCGCCCCCACCACCGTGACGGTTTCGGTACGACCGCACCCGCGCAGACGAAGCGCACGCCCACCACGCGCCGGTCACGCTGCGCCGCCTGCCTGTGCGTCGCGCACCCTCCCCGGCCCGAAGGCATCGGACCACAGCAGTGACCGGAACGGGCATCAAAGCGAGAACCGCCCGGCCACCTCTCACCTTCCGATTCGCGCCATCTGGGACACTTGACTCCATGCCTGGTGCCCGACAACGACATTCCCAGCCATCGCGGTCCCTGCGGCGTGCCGCCCGGACCCTTCCGGCGGACCTCGTCGGCAGACAACGGCAGTCCTGGTGCCGGTGGACGAACTGGCGGGTCTTCTTGATGCCCCTCTCGGGGCCCCGCGTGCTGATCGCGGCGCTCACTGCCCGAGGCCCCGGGGTGACGTGGCGGGAACGAGGCACCCTCCCTGGGGTCGGTGCCGCCATACCTGCGATCCCGGTTCGCGCGGTGATCGGGTACCGGCACCGCACAGCCTCCACCCGGCCGCATACGACGACCGCCGACACAGGCACGGGTCGGTGACATGTCCAGTTCGTTCCACAGTCGCACCCCATCGAACGATGCACGACGGGCAACGGCGCCCGCGGGGCACTTGCGACCTCGCGCAGCCCTGCTGATGCTGCTGAGCCTCACGCTGGTGTCGGGCGTGGTGTCCCTCCTGATCATGCTTCCCGCTGCCAAGCATCTGCGCTCCTTTCAGGACGGCGAGCAGACCACCGCGACACTGCACACCTCAGGTTCGTGCATGTTGGGCCAATGCCAGGTCGAGTTCAGAGCCGACGGTCGTCGCGTGGTGGCAGATCTGCCGGCGGGCAGCGGCGGCGGAAAGCATGAAGTGGGCACCCGGACGACAGTCCGTTACGACGCGGCCGACCCCCGGGAGGCCGTCCGCGAAGACGACCTCTGGGGCGGCGGAGCGGCAGTGCTGGCAGTGCTGTCGGGCGGGCTGTCCCTGCTCCTCCTGCTGATGTCGGCCATGGGGCTGGTCCAGACGTTGCGGCAGCGGCGGGCCGACGCAAGCTAAACCGCTCCCGTCGGACGCAGATTGGGGAGCTCCCCGCGGTGGTGATCGGCGTCGCCTGCATCGTCGTGGCGTGTTCCGTCACTGCCCTGAGCGAGGTGCCGATGCTGCTGTCCCCGAACCCGTCGGCCGCCCACGGTCTGTCTGCCCCGCTATGCGGTGGCCGTCATCGCGACCTGCCCTGTGCCGGTCCCGGCGACGGCCGAGCCGCAGCCCCGCCGCCGGTCTCGGCCTGCCGGTAGGCGGCGGCCTGCAGGGTGAACATCCGCCGGTATGCGGAGTCCCGGGCCATCAGCGAGGTGTGGTCGCCTTGTTCGGTGATGCGTCCGTCCTGGAAGACGTAGATCATGTCGCACTCGATGACGCTGGCGAGGCGGTGTGAGACCAGGACGGTGATGCGGTCGGCGCGGCGGTGTCCGCGCAGGACCGCCTCGTACACGTCGTGTTCGGCGAAGGGGTCCATGTGGGAGGTCGGTTCGTCCAGGAGCAGTACCGAGGCGTCCTTGTACAACCCGCGGGCGACGGCGATCTTGGCCCAGTTCCCGCCGGAGAGTTCCTGGCCGCCCTTGAAGCGTGTGGACAGGGGAGTGGCCCACTGCTGCGGCAGCTTGGCGATGATTCGGTCTGCGCCGGAGTCGGTCACCGCCCGGTGCGCGCGTTCGGGGTCGGCCTCGGTGATCGTCCCGGCGGAGATCGTGGTGTTCGCCAGCGCCGACAGAGGCCATTCGACCGGCGATTGCAGCACCATGGCCACCTGCGACTGGATGCTTTCGGCGTCCACCCGAAGGACGTCGACGCCGTCCCACTCGATCGTTCCGGACGACGGTTCGTACAGCCCGGCGATGAGTTTGGACAGGGTGGACTTACCGCTCCCGTTGGGCCCCACGAAGGCGACGGTGGTTCCTGCGCGCAGTTCCAGGGAGACCCCGTCGAGCGCGGGCCGGGCCGCTTCGGGGTAGGCGAAGGTGACGTTGTCGACGTGGATCGTTTCGACCCCGGTCGGAGCGGCGCGTCCGGTGAGGCGGGGCATCCGAGCCTTGCAGCGGTCGAGGAAGTCCAGGAGGTCGTCCACCCACAGGGCGTGTTCGTAGACGAGGTGAGTGGCAAGCACGATGCGGGTGAGAGTGGACTGGCTGGCCCGGATCGCGAGGAAGGCGCCGCCGCCGGCGGCCAGCGGCAGCCAGCCGACGATCAGCATCCAGGCCAGGGCGGTGTAGGTGACGGCGGTGCCCAGGCCTCCGAGGGCCCGCCCGAGCAGGCCGGTCTTGGCCTCCTGACGGCCGAGGCGGATGTTCTCGGCTTCGATGTGCTGTGCGAGGCGCGCGTACTCACCCAGTAGCGCCGACTGGGCGGTGGACGAGCGCAGTTCGGCGGCGGCACTGGGATCGCGCAGCAGCCAGGTCAGCAGCCAGACCCGGCGCTGGAGGCTGCTTTGGCGGACCCGGCTCAGGAAGCGGGCGCGCGCGGAACGCACCGATGCCAGTCCCTGGGGGACCACCGAAGCGAGCAGCAACGGCAGAAGGAGGGGGTGGAGATAGGCGAGTACGGCGGCGGCGCCGAGCAGGCCCAGAAACGCGGACGTGAGCTCCAGGATCTGGTTGATGGACTCCTTCGCGTAGTACAGGCCGCGGTCGTTGGCCCGGTTGGAGTCGTCGGCCCAGGTGGAGTCGTCGACCGCTTCCAGCCGGACGTGGGCGGTCGCGGAGAAGAACTCTGTTTCGATCTTCCGGTTGATTTGGGGAGCAAGCCGGGCCTGGAACAGGGAGATCCCGGTGTCGAGCAGGGCGCGGACGATCAGGAGGACCGCGACCAGGAGGAGGGAGGGGATCGCGGCGCGGACCCGATCGGGGGTGGGGCCCTGCGCGAACAGCGCTTGCAGGACGCCGATCGAGGCGAGGAGTCCGCCGGCAGCCATGATTGCGGAGGACACGTGGAGCACGCTGACGCCGAGAGTGGCGCGGGTATCGGCCTGCCAGGACATCAGCATCACCCGCCGCATGATCTTGGGAAGACGCCGCAGGATGCGCCACATGCTCGTGCGTGCCGCCGCCCCGTCCCATGTCGACCAGTAGGCGCTCGTGAGTTCGCCGCCCGGCTCCGTGCTCCCCGGTGCCGCCGGGGCGGTGGAAGGGGGAAGGGGCAGGGCACTTCCGCGCGGGCCAGGAACACGTCCGGCGGGAGGAGTGTCCGTCACGGCTGCCTCCTTGAAGCAGTGGAGACACAGGGCGGGCGGCGGGACGCGGGGGACGCGTCACCGGAGTGGGTGGGTTGAGGGCGGGGATGCACGAAGGCCTCCAGCGCGAGAGTGAGGGACGGTGCAGACGGGCGTTCTCGGTCAGGGTGTGTGTGGGACGGGCGCTTCGCTGGGACCGCCCTGGGCTTCGTGGTCGCTCCGGCCCATCTCGCGTAGAGGCGTCCGGCACGGATGCCCTCGATCGCCGCGCGGGTGCAGGGGACCAAGGGCGACGGAAGGCGGTCAGGGGCGCAGCATGCCTTGTTCGATGGAGCAGGGGCAGTGCGAGGGCTGTGCGGTGACGGCAAAGATCCTCCCCGGGGTGACGTGGAACCGAGCGATACTCGAACAACCCCCCACCCCTGGGGGATGTAACGGGCTTGGCACGGCGAAAAGTTCGAACGTGATTGCGGGAGGGTGCGCGAGGCGGGCTCCTCGGGCGTCGGGGTCTTTGAACCCACACGTTCGAGTGGAAGTTGCTCCGGACCACCCGACCGGGGACTTGCGCAGTGCGTCCGAGTGCGGTGCGCCGGTGCTGGTACGGGCCGCGAGGGTCTGCCCGGACGGGCATCGCGCGTGGTACTCCGCGGCGCACCGTCCGTCTTTACGAACGCCGCCTCAGCGCAGAGGGGTTGGCGGACCACTGGACGCTGTAGGTGATCTCCGCCGTAGGAGGGTACTCCCGCTGTGCCTTCGTCGAGCGTGTGCTGCCCGAGGGGTATGCCGCTGCCCTTGCCCGTAAGGGCCCGCCGCGCTTTCATTCTGAAGGCACACGTCGAAGCGAGCCGTCCGGTGCGCGCGCTGATCCGCACCGAGGTCGCGGAAGGGCCGGCCAAGGAGCACCGCGAAGCCGCGGTGCCGCGTACCGCGCGCACGAAGGGCTACGCGTTACGGCGCTGCTGCGGCAACTGGCCCGGCGAGGCGTCCTGTTCGGGGAAAGCGTCGGGACCGGCCCGTGCGTCAGTCCTCGACGGCGGCCACCGCTTGCGCGGGGGTCAGGACCTCGCCCCGGCCGTAGGCGTCGCGGTACGCGCCCTCGTCGAGGTGGTTGCGTACGGCTGCCGTGATGCGGTCGACGTCGCCGCGTTCGGCCGGCGGCAGCGGCATACCGACGGAGCTGCGGGCCGCGTGCGCCGCCCCCAGCAGCAGGGCTGCGTGCGCGGGCCGGCCCGCGAGGGAGCACGCCCCCGCCAGACCTTCCAGGGCGAGTGCGAACGCCCTCACGTCGCCGGTGTTGCGCGCGGCCGCCCATCCCTCCCGGTGCAGACGCAGCGCCTCCCGCGCGTCGCCGCGCTGCTCCGCCACGAAGCCCAGCTCGGCAAGCACCAGCGCACGGCCGGGTTCGAAGGACATCGCCGACTGCCACTCCAGCGTGCGCCTCAGGTGCACCTCCGCCGCATCGAGGCGGCCCTCGCGGCGGGCGCCGAGCCCCAGCCCGATCTCCGCGTGGATCTCGCCCGGCTTGAAGCTGTGCTCCGCCGCGAGACGCAGCGCCCGCTGATGGAACTCGCGCGCCCGTGCGTGGTCGCCGGACAGCATGGCCGTACGGCCGAGACCGGTCAGCCGGTCGGCTGCCTCCGGCCAGAGCCCGAGGTCCTCCGCCATCCGCAGCCCCTCCTGGTGGAGTTTCGCGGCGCGCTCGTAGTCGCCTGCCATCTCGGCGAGGGAGGCCAGCGGCTCGATGGTCTGCAACACGCCCCACCCGTCGGACAGTCGGGCGAAGAGCTCGGCACTGCGGTGCCCGTCGCGCGCCAGCCGGTCCAGGTCCCCGCGGACATGGGCCTGATTGGCCCGTACGCTCAGCGCGGCCGCGACGCCCCAGTCGTCGCCGAGCGCCCGGAAGCCGTCCAGCGCGCGCTCGATGAGGTGCTCGCTGGTGGACTGGTCGCCCACGCCGAAGAGGGCGAAGCCGACGAACCACTGGACCCGGGCACGCTCCCTGGGGTCCGCCAGGGCACGGGACAGCTCGTCGGCCACCCGGCCGTGCCGCAGGCGTTCCGCGCCGTCGCCGACGAGAACGGCGAACCCGGCCCGCCAGGCGCGGGCCCGCACGGACGCCGTACCGTCCCGCCCCGCAGCTTCCTCGCGCGGGCCCGCCACGGCGAGCACCGCCGCCAGGGTCCGGTCCGCCTCCCGAAGCCTGCCCCGCAAAAACCAGTACCAGGTGAGCGCGTTGGCCAGCCGAAGACCGTGCTCGACGGAGCTGCGTCCCCCGACGTCCTCCAGCACCCTGCGGAAGTTGGCGCTCTCCACGTCCAGGCGCCGCAGGCGGCGTCGCTGGTCGGGACCGTGCAACAGCGGCGCGGCGCGCTCGGCCAGACCGGTGTAGTAGCAGCAGTGGCGGCGGTGCACGTCGCCGCTCTCGCCCGCCTCGTCCAGCCGGGCCAGCCCGTACTGCGCGACGGATTCCAGGAGCTGGTAGCGCGGCTCGTCACCGGTGTCCGTCATGACCACCAGTGAGCGGTCCACCAGCCGGGCCAGCAGGTCCAGGACGTCGTCGCGCTCCACGCCCGGTCCGGCGCAGACGGCTTCCGCCGCTTCCAGGGTGCACCCGCCCACGTGCACGGCCAGGCGGCGCAGCACGGTGCGCTCGGGCTCGCCCAGCAGGTCCCAGCTCCAGTCGATCATCGCCCGGAGGGTCTGCTGGCGAGGTGGGGCGCCGCGGTAGCCGCCGGCGAGCAGCCGGAAGCGGTCGTCGAGTCGGCTGACCAAGCCGTGTACGCCCAGGGCCCGTACTCGGGTGGCGGCCAGTTCGAGCGCCAGCGGGATGCCGTCGAGCCGACGGCAGATCACGGCGACGTCCCGGGCGTTGTCGTCGTCCAGGGCGAAGCCGGGGGCAGCGGCGGCGGCCCGGGCGACGAACAGTTCCACAGCACTGGAGCGCGCCGCCTCCTCGCGTCCCACGTCGGGCGCGGCCCCGGGCACGTCCAGCGGGGGGACGGCCCGGACCACTTCGCCGTGGGACCCGAACGGTTCCTGGCTGGTGGCCAGAATCCGCAGCCCCGGAGCGCGCTTGAGCAGCAGTGTCGCGAGTTCGGCGACCGCGTCGACGAGGTGTTCGCAGTTGTCCAGAAGCAGCAGGAGATGCTTGTGCGCCAGCGCCTCGGCGAGACTTTCCGCCGGTGAGGAGCGCCGGTGCGCGCCGACGGCGCTCCCGTGCCCGCCGACAAAGGGGGCGGAGCCGCCGAGAGGGACCGGCTCCGCGTCCTCCCTGATACCCAGGGCCGCCATGACGGCCTCCGCCACCGGACCCACCGGATCCCCCGCGTGCGTGCTGTTGCTGCGGCCCAGAACGGCGAGTTCGACGAGCCAGGCACCGTCCGTGAAGTCGTCGGCGAGCTGGGCGGCCGTCTCCAGCGCCAACCGGGTCTTGCCCACGCCTCCCGAGCCGGTCAGCGTCACCAGGCGAGCCGTCGCGAGCAGGTCCTTGAGCTCGGCCAACGCCTGCGCGCGCCCTACGAGTTCCGTCAGTGGGGCCGGCAGGTTCGTGGTCGCGCGGTACGAAGGGCGGGGCTGGGCGGCCGGGTTCAGTGCGGCGTCCTGGTTGAGCATCGCCTGGTGCAGGGCGCTGAGTTCGGGGCCGGGGTCGATGCCGAGTTCGCCGGCGAGCCCGGTGCGCACTTGCTGGTAGGCGGCCAGGGCCTCTCCTGTCCGGCCGGCGGCGTACAGTGCGCGCATCTGCAGGCCGCGCAGCCGTTCGCGCAGCGGATGGCGCGCCGCGAGTTCGGTCAACTCGTCCACCACATCGAAGTGTTCACCGAGGTCGATGCGGGCCTGCGCCAGTGCCTCGATCGCGGTGAGGCGGGCTTCTTCGAGGCGGGTGACGACCGGGCCCGCGAAGTCGGCGTCGTCGAAACCGGAGAAGGCGGTGCCGCGCCACAGGCCGAGCGCCTCGGTCAGCAGGGCCACCCGCTCCCCGAGTGCCGCGGCGGACCTGGCCCGTACCACCAGAGCCCGGAACCGGTCCATGTCGACGCTCTCGGGTTCCGTGCGCAGCAGATAACCGTCGTCGCGCAGGACCAGCAGTGCGCGGCCGTCCGCCCCCGCGTCGTCCAGCGTCTTGCGCAACTGCCAGATCCTGGTCTGCAGCGCGGCAGCGGGGTGGCCGGGCCGCTGGGACTTGCCCCACACCTCCTCGACGAGGCGGTCGGCGGACACCGGGTGCCCCTCATGGGACAGGAGAACGGCCAGGAGGGCCCTGGTCCTGGCGCCGGGCACGGTCATCGGGCTGCCGTCCGCCTTCCACACGGCCAGTGGCCCCAGTACCCCGAATCGCATGGGCGCCACCGTAACCCAGCTCCGTGAAGGGTGCGGAGAGCCGGCCGTGAGCGGGTGGTGAGCCGGTGGTGAGTGCCGCACCGCACGCTGTGAAACGTCCACCAGCGCCGTCGACAGACCGCCCCGGCTCAGGAGCACCCCTTGCCCGACCACAGCCGTCTGCACTCGGCGATCACCCCAGGCAGCGCTTGCCGTGGCCGCTTCGAGTCGGTGCTCGACCAGGCGCCGAAGGCCGGTGGCCGAAGACGTCCCGAGTTGCGCGGCCCCGGTCAGGAGGACCAAGACCCACGCACGCGGTGGGCGCGCGTGCTCCACGACGCCCGGCGCGCACGGCCCCACGCCTCCTGACCTTTTCGGGGGACCGGCAACCGCTCCCGCCCCCCGACTCCCCACTGCGTGCGCCCGATCGAAGATGCGCAGCTGATCCACGAACCTTGGAGGGTTCCCCATGACCGCAGAAGCCCCGACCTCCACCGAACTGCGGGCCGGACCACGGGAGTGGCTCGGGCTCGTCGTGCTCACGCTTCCCACGATCCTGCTGGCGCTCGACTCCACGGTGCTGAACCTCGCGGTGCCGCACATGAGCGCGGATCTGAAACCCACCAGCACCCAGCTGCTGTGGAGCGTGGACATCTACGGTTTCATGATCGCCGGGTTCCTGGTGACCATGGGCACCCTCGGTGACCGCATCGGCCGGCGCAAGCTGCTGATGATCGGTGCGCTCGGCTTCGGTATCGCCTCGGTCCTCGCCGCCAGGGCCACCAGCCCCGACATGCTGATCGCGGCGCGCGCGCTGCTCGGCATCAGCGGTGCCACGCTGATGCCCTCGACGCTGGCGCTGATCAGCAACCTGTTCAAGGACGCCAGGCAGCGCGGAACCGCCATCGGCATCTGGGTCACCTGCTTCTCCGTCGGCATCGCCGTCGGTCCTGTCCTGGGCGGTGCTCTGCTGGAGTGGTTCTGGTGGGGGTCGGTCTTCCTGCTCGCCGTCCCGGTGATGGTGCTGCTGCTGATCGTCGCGCCGATCCTGCTCCCGGAGTACAAGGATGCCGACGCCGCGCGCATCGACCTGGCCAGTGTGCTGCTCTCCCTCGTCTCGGTGCTGCCGACGATCTACGGCATCAAGCGCCTCGCCGAGCACGGCGCGGACGTCATGGCGATCGGTACGCTGGTGCTCGGCCTGTTCTTCGGGCTGGTCTTCGTGCTGCGTCAGCGCAAGCTGGCGAGCCCGCTGCTCGACCTGAAGCTGTTCTCCCACCGCGCGTTCAGCACCGCCCTGCTGGTGCTGACCCTGGGTCTTGGGCTGATGGGCGGGCTCTACCTGTTCATCACGCAGTACCTCCAACTGGTGGAGGGCCTGAGCCCGATGAAGGCGGGGCTGTGGCTGCTGCCCGCGGCCGCCGCGCTGATCGTCGCGTCCTCGCTGACGCCGGCCGTCGCCCAACGGGTCCGCCCCGGTTACCTCGTCGGTGGCTCGCTGTTCCTGTCGGTGCTGGGATACGTGCTGATCAGTCAGGTCGGCTCCACCGGTGGGCTGCCGCTGCTGGTGATCGGTTTCGTACTCATCTACACGGGCATCAGCCCGATGATGGTGCTCGGTACGGACCTGGTCGTCGGTACGGCACCGCCGGAGCGGGCCGGTTCGGCCGCGGCCATGTCGGAGACGGGCATGGAGTTCGGCATCGCCCTCGGCATCGCGGGGCTCGGCAGTGTCGTGACCGCCGTGTACCGGCAGGACGTCGGCGCGGCACTCTCGCCCGAACTGCCCGCGGCGTCGACGGATGCGGCGACGGACACGCTGGCCGGCGCCGACGCCGTGGCCGCGGAACTTTCGGGTCCGGCCGGCGCGGAACTCCTGGAGCAGGCCCGTGAGGCGTTCACCAACGGCTTGAACCTCGCGTCCGGCATCGCGGCCGTCGTGGTGGCCGCACTCGCCGTCGGAGCCGTCGTGCTGCTGCGCAACATCCCGGCGGGGGCGGCCCCCGAGGAGGACGCCGAGTCGGCCGGGACCGATGCGGCGGGACCGGCACCGGAGCCGGTCGCCGCGGGTGAGGGCCGCTGATCTCGGCGGAGCGTCCCTGGGCGGGCGCGCCCCACGCTCCCGCTTCACTTCGGCGCTCGCGGCAGAGGGCTCGTGGCACGTGGAGCGGCCTCCGGCCGGGCGATGGTGTCCGCCTGGCCGGAGGCCGCGGTCGTGCAGGGGAGGGGCAGCCCTAGAGGAGCCGTCAGGCTGGCTGTGACCTTGCGGGAGTCGCCCCGCGCGGCCCTTGTCACCGCAATCGGCACAAGGTCCTGCGTCGGCGCTACTGAGGTTCTGTTGGCAGGTCGCTCGCCCGGGTGAGGCGGCCCTTGTCCTCGTCGAGCGCGAGAACGTCGCGGAGATGCACGATGCCGAGACAGGAGTCCTTTTCGGACGTTCGCGCGCGGTCCCGGCGAAGCCTGCTCCGTACGGGGAATGCCTGGCTCTATGGTTCTACATGCTTGTAGAAAAGCGAGGGGTGTCCTTGCTCTTCGCCTCGCCGCCCCACCGGACATGCTGCAGCCAGCCAGCCAGCCAGCCAGCCAGCCAGCCAGCCAGCCAGCCAGCCGGAGCGAACGGTGGGCCGTGGGGCATACACCCCGTTCACCCGAGATCCCTGCACAACATGAAGGAGCGGACGCCATCATGGTGTTCAAACGACTGCTCGGCTCGATCGGTGTCGGCGGCCCCACCGTGGACACGGTGCTGGAAGGCGGGCCGTTCCTGCCCGGCGGAACGGTGCGGGGCGAGGTGCAACTCATCGGCGGCAAAGCCGAGTTCGACATCGAGCGCATCACACTGGAACTGGTCGCTCGCGTCGAGGCCGAACACGAGGACGGCGAAGCCGAAGGCGTCGTCGTCTTCGACCGCATCCACGTCGACGGAGGATTCCGGCTCGCGGCGAACGAACACCGAAGCGTCGCCTTCGCGCTGACGCTGCCCTGGGAGACACCCGTCACCGAACTGCGAGGGCAGCCGCTGGGCGTCGTGCTCGGCGTACGGACGGAACTGGCAGTCGCAGGAGCCAAGGACAAGGGCGACCTCGACCAGTTGACCGTGCAGCCACTCCCGGTACAGGAGGCGGTTCTGGAGGCTCTGGGGCAGCTCGGCTTCGGCTTCAAATCGGCCGACCTGGAGTACGGCCGCATCGGCGGCACCGGCCAGCAGCTCCCCTTCTATCAGGAGATCGAGCTCACCCCGGCCCCGCAGTACGCGCACGCCATGCGTGAGGTCGAGGTCACCTTCCTGGCCGACCCGGGCGGCGTCGAGGTCGTCCTCGAAGCCGACAAGCCCGGCGGAATCTTCTCTTCCGGCCGGGACGCCCTCACCCGCTTCGCCGTCAGCCACCAGAGCATCGGCCAGTACGACTGGAACACCGAGGTCGACAGCTGGATCCGCCAACTCGTCTCCTCCCACGGCATCCCGGCCCCGCACGGCGGTGGCGTGTACGGACACTCCCACGGCGCGCACGGAGGCCACACGCACAAGGACGAGCACGGCCACCACGCCGGCGGGCACCGGTCCGGTCCCGGCATGGGCACCGTTGTCGCCGCCGGCGCCGCGGGACTGGCGGTCGGTGTGGTCGGCGGCATGGTGGCCGCCGAAGTGGTCGATGAGGTCGGGGACTTCTTCGAGGGCGACGAGGAGGAGCCCGAGGAGGAGGACGGCGGCGACGAGGGCTGAGAAGCCGCCTCCCCTGCTGACTTCTCCATGCGTGCAGAGCGATGTGGGCACCGGGCCGCGCTTTCGCCGGCCTGGCGCTCTCTCGACGTGCGACGAGTTCCGATGGCCCTGTGGGACCGCTGCAGGGAGTCCGCATCGGTGAGGCAGCCCTGCTCTCGGCGAAGATGAACGACTGCAAGAGCGGCCCATTTCGCGAAGTGAGCATGGACCACGTGCGAGGCGAGCTTGGACACGTGCGCCCTGGTCGCCCCCGCCGACGCCACCGCCGACCCGGTCGACCGCAGCAAAGTCGCCCAGCTGATCAGCACGTTCCACGAGGCGCAGAATCTCGTCAGGTCCAGGGCGCGAACGGCGTTCGAGGACATGGTTGCGGTGCGGCCCTTTCGCTGGTCGCGCGGTGAGCGCGGACGACCACGACATCTCCGTGTCCTACTCCTCCATCAACGTCTACTTCCGGGCCCGCCACCGGCCCGCTGGTTTCACAGTGAGTCCTGACACCGCTTGCCGATCGGGAGCCGAGGGCGTTCGGCCTCGGCCGAGGAATCGCTCGGCCAGTGTTCGGCAGAGAGATCATCATGTGGGAATGCCTGACAACCGATCCTTTGCGGCACCGATCGCGGTGCGGCTCTCGCGGTACACGAAGGCGGACCAGGAGGAGATCCTTGGCAACGGCGATGATCCCTTCGGTGTCGCCTCGACTGGTCTGACCTGGCTGCCGAAGGAAGAGCACTTCGGCATCAGACACGAGGACCGGCTCGTGGCACACACTGGCCTGCTGCGACTACCTGTCGCGATCGGCGACACGAAGACAGAGGTGGTGGGCGTCGGTGGAGTGGCTGTCGCACCCGGTAGGCAAGGGCAGGGACTGGCTCGGCTCGTCCTCGCGGCTGCCCTGGCGCACGCCCGCACGATGGGTCCTCAGCACGCACTCCTGTTCTGCCGGCCTCCCCTCGTGCCGCTCTACCAGCGCCTGGGATGGCACCCTCTCGACGGGGACGTACTCGTCGAACAACCTGAAAGCCGCCTGGTGACCATGCCGCTGAGGACCATGGTGACGCCCCTGCACGACGACGCCCACTGGCCCTCAGGGCCAGTACGACTGTTCTCGCCCCCCATGTGACGGAGGGACACGGCAGCACGGCGACAAGGGTTCACCCATCCCCACACCAGTATCCGATCCGCCTCACCTGATCGGCCAAGCAATCCGGTCGTCGCAGGCCAACGTGAGCAGAGCGGCTGACTTCGCTGTCAAGGACAATCGGTTTCCGGTCTCCCCCAGCCGTGACAGTCAGCGCGACACCCGAGGCGGCGATGGATGCTCGCGTTCCCGGGGCGCAGCACAGTTGACCTGTGTCAGTGGGTGCTGATCGCCTGTCGGCGAAGGCCGCTGCCGATCAATTCACTTCTGTGCAAGTGAGGGATTGTCTGCGGGGTTCCCGACAGCGGAGGATGACCGCGACGGCGATGATCACTCTGCTCGGCGGTTCTGTAGTGTGCGCCGATGACAAGAAGCGAGCGGCTCGCGGAGCAGTTGGACTGGTACTGGCGCAAGAACCTGCGGCCACGGCTGGACGGTCTCACCGACGAGGAGTACTTCTGGGAACCGGTGCGCGGCTGCTGGAGCATCCGGCCACGTGGCACGTCTGGCGCACCGATGTTGGCAGGCTCGGGGGAATGGACCATGGACTCCGCGTCCCCTGCCCCGGTTCCGGCACCGGTGACCACGATCGCCTGGCGTCTGGCGCACATCATCGTCTCGTGCCTGAGTTATCGGGTCGAATGGTATTTCGGCGACCAGGAGACCGACTCTGAGACATTCGCCTACGCGGGGACCGCTGACGAAGCGCTCAAACAGCTCGATGAGATGTACGGGAGATGGAACGCAGGGGTCCGCGAGCTCTCGGACTCCGACCTGGACAATCCGCCTCCGGTGGGTCCCGAGCGGTTTCCCATGGAGAACAGGATTCTGCACGTCAACAGGGAGCTCATCCATCACGGCGCCGAGATCTCCCTGCTGCGCGACCTCTACCGCTGGCAGGACTGAGCCCTACCCGCACCGAACGCGGACTCCGTGACGCTCCATGGCTACTTCACTCGCCGCCCCCGCCCCCACCACCCCCGCCGCTGTGACCGCCGCTGTGACCGCCGCCGGAGTGAGTATCCGCATCCAGGCCGGGGCCGGAGCCGCCGTAGCGACGATTGCGGCCCGACCGCCGCCGTGGGGGCTGGCCCGCTGGGGGTGGCACGGCCTCTTCCCGGCGCGGGCTGCGACGAGGGAAGACGTACGCCGGCATGCGCGGGTCGAGCTGGGCCTGTTGGAGATGCCGCCGGCCCGCCGGGGTCGTGTGACGCTCCGCGCCCGCCACCAGGCCCCACGTGGCCAGCCCGCGGCCGATCGTCTCCATCTCCGGGGAGCGTTGCAGGACGGCTCGTACCTTGTCGATGTCTGTCGGGTGCCTGCAGCATGCGACCAACGCGCGCTCGACCGGATGCAGAGGTTGCTTCCCCCGCACGGAACGGACCTGTGCGTTGTTCACCACGAGCAGCCCGAGACGGCGCAGCGTGGTGACCGCACTGTCCACGACATGCTGGGCCCCGCCCGCCAGGAACGCGACGTCATACACGTCCAGGGGTCTCGTCTCGCCCGAACTCCTGACGATCCACCGGAACACCCACCGCATATCAGCCCTCCCCGTCACGGCCTGCATCTGTCAGCTGGCAGTGCAGCTATCCCTGTCCCTCGGAGTGTGCGGGCACGCGATCAACTTGGGGTGGCACAGGACATCGGACCCTCTCGCGGCCGCTGTCGGCCGGACGGGCAGCACCCTGGCCGACACGGCTGCCGTCTGCCGGTGGCCTGACGGTGCCCGGCGTCATCTCAGGTGTCGGGAGAAGAACTGGGCGGCAGCATCCCCCGCGACCTGTGGAGCGCCGATGTGCCCGCCCATGTAGGTGTGCAGCGTCCGCCCCTTGGGCCCGAAGGCGTCGAACAGGTCCAGGGCCGCCGCCTGCCGTTCGTCTCTGATTCGTCGGCCCACCGGACCCGGAGGTGCAGCAGAATGGTCACCTGCCGAGCTTTCTCGAACAGGGCACGAGGTACGAAGCTCTCCGCCAACGGAACGGCGGCCATGATATGCGGCTGGACCACCGCCAGCCCGGTTCCGAGAGAAGTCACTCCCGCTGAGTACCCGACCGGGCCGCCGATCGTGAATCGGCGCCCATGGTGGGGAGCGGGCGCCAGTTGGCGGGAACGTTGCGCATGATCAGGGCGCAGTCCAGGGTTGCGCTCCCTGGGGGAAAGCGGTCCGCGTCGTCGAAGAAGGACGAGGCAGCGGAGTCGGTCCGGCCGGCTTCCACGTGCCAGGCGTCGGTGTGCAGTTCCATGCCCTCCAGATGGCGGCCGGACCTGGTGGCCGAGTAGCCCTTGGCCCCGTCCTGGAAGAAGCGGGATGCCTCGGTCAGATCCGCGAAGAGTTCGCTGCCCCGCAGTTCGTCGGATGTCTCCACGGTGACGTCCGCCTGGGTGTCGCCGTCCCGGGTGGCGAAGGCGACACGTATCCGGCTCGGTGTCTCGTGCACCTCGAAGTCGGCGCGGCCGTGTTCGCCGGGGAAGACGCGGCCTCCGGCCCAGACGTTGAGCCGCGAGGCGGTATCGCGACGCGGGATGTAGACGCCGGACTCGACGCCGTCCGGTCCGTCCCATTCGACGGCGATCCGGTGTGCCGCGTTCTCGCTCCGCAGCCCGAGCGCCGTGGGTGCCCAGACCGGCCGGACGCTTCCCAGCCGCAGGAGGCAGATGCCCGCGACCGCGTGGCCGTGCACCAGTTGCGGGCGCAGCGGCCGGGGAAGCAGGCGTGCGGCGGCGTCCGGGGCGATCCGGTAGTTCACCAGAAGCCGTCGTTCGACGACGCTGGACAGGCGCAGTTGTCTCATGATCCCTCGCTCGGCGCCCCGGGACGCCATGTGGTGTGGCGAAGGACGATCTGTTCGGGGCAGACGGCGCTCAGGAACCGGCCGATGCAGGTCGCCAGGCGGTCCTCGGCCAGTGTGTAGAGGATCCGGTTGCCGTCCCGGCGTTCGGTGACCAGACCCGCTGCCTTCAGCACGCCGAGGTGCCGTGAAACGGACGGCGCGCTGATCGCGAACCGGCTCGCGATCTCGCCTGCCGCGAGCTCACCGCCTCTGAGGTCCTCAAGGATCTGACGCCTCGTCGGGTCCGCGAGTGCCCGGAAGGCCCCTGCCTCGTCCTGCGCTTCTGTCATGTGAGATATTTAGCATATTAGCTAAGTATCTCACAATGGGCTCATTGGTCTGCCGCGACGCAGGGCTCCGTACGCACCGGGCTCCCCGTTCGCAGTGGTGAGGCAGGAAGCTTTGCGCAGAGCTTTCGGGTGCTTGGGATTCTCGGGGTGCTCCGCGTGCCGGAGCCGCCCGTACCTAAGAGGTGGCACCGCCCGTGGCACCCACCGCTGTGCGCGCCGCCGCCACGAAGGCTGCGATCGCCGGGTGCGTGCCGCCGCCCGCGCGAAAGGCGACCTTCGAGCGACGGAACAGGGGCAGCCGGGTCAGGACCACGCCCTCGGGGGCCTGTGCGGTGGCCATCTCCGGTACGAATCCGGCACCTTGCCCGATCGCGGCCAGTGCCAGGACCGTACGGAAATCGTTGACCTGGTGGCGGATGCGCGGCTGGAAACCGGCGGCCTGGCAGGCGCGTACTGCCATCGCGTGACCAGTCGTACCGTCCCGAGCTGTGATCCAAGGGGACGTGCTCCACGGTCCGAGCAGCTCCTCCAGCGTGTCCCCGCGGGCGGCAGGACCGGCGGCGAAAGCGTCGTCGGCGGTGCTGCCCGTGGCCAGGTACATCGGCTCCTTGAGCAAGGGCACCTGATCGACCGCGGTGTCCGGCGACGCGGGAACGAAGTCGTAGTCGTGGATGAGAGCCACGTCGAGTTCGCCGGCGCGCAGGCCGTCGGAGACTCGCGCCGAGTCGATCTCCCGCACCATCGGTTCCAGCGCGGGGTGCCGCCGGGCCAGTTCGGCCAGGGTGGCAGGCACGATCGCGGGGCCGCCGGAGGGGAAGGTCCCGATCCGCAGTGGTCCGCCGAGACCCTCGCGTGCCTCGGCGAGCTCGGAAACCGCGAGTTCGAGACGTTCGAGAACGGCGTTGGCATGGACGACGAGGATGCGGCCCGCGGGCGTGAGCACCACTCGTCTGCCACTCCGTTCCAACAAGGGCACACCCGCCTCGCGTTCGAGCACGCTCAGCTGCTGGGAGACGGCGGAGGCGGTGAAGCTCAGCGCCTCGGCCACAGCCGCGATGGTGCCGCGTCGGTCCAGTTCGCGCAGCAGGTGAAGACGTCGGACATCGAGCATAAGTTGAGCTTACGCATGAGCGTAAATACATGAACTGGATTTACCGGGTTGGTGTCGGTCACGCTGAGCGCATGAAGCCCGAAGCGAACCTCACCGGCCTGTTCGTCCCCTTGATCACTCCGTTCACCGACGACCTCCGCCTCGCCCCGGACGCGCTCGCCCGTCTCGCCGACGAGACGTTGTCGACCGGCGACGCCCGCGGGCTGGTTGCACTGGGCACTACCGCCGAGGCGGCGACGCTGACCACCGAGGAGAAGCGGGCCGTGGTCCGCATCTGCGCGGCCGCGTGCCGGGCACACCAAGCTCCGCTGATCGTCGGCGTCGGAACCAACGACACCGCCACCGCCATCAGGACGCTGCGGGAGCTCGCTCAGAGCGGTGACGTCGCTGCGGCGCTGGTTCCCGCTCCGCCCTACACCCGGCCCGGTGAGGCGGGAACGCTGGCACACTTCATGGCACTCGCCGAGCACGGGGGTGTGCCGCTGATCGTCTACGACATCCCGTACCGCACCGGTCAGCCCCTCAGCACCCTCACTCTGAACGCACTCGGGCGCCTACCGGAGTTCGTCGGGGTCAAGTACGCGACCGGCGCGATCGACGCCGCCACGATGGAGCTGCTCAGCTCGTCAGGACCAGACTTCGCGGTGCTCGGCGGCGATGACGCCGTCATCTCGCCGCTGCTCGCGGCGGGCGCCAGCGGCGGCATCCTGGCGTCGGCCAATGTCCGCACTGCTGACTTCGCCAAGCTGATCTCGCAGTGGCAGGGCGACGCTGTCGGACCGGCCCGAAGGCTGGGAGCCGAGTTGGCCCGGCTGTCCGCCGCGCTCTTCACCGAGCCGAACCCGACCGTGATCAAGGGGGTGTTGCACGCCCAGGGCCGCATCCCCAGCGCGGCAGTCCGGCTGCCTCTGCTGGCCGCCTCCGCCGACTCCGTCCGACGGGCGGCGGCCCTGGCCACCACCCGACCCCACCAAGTCCACCAGGGGGTCGCGATCTGACACATGCCCGTGATCGGCCGGAAGAACCCGGGCTTCGACGCAAGCGGCATGAGTGCGACCGGCGGGGCCGGACGGGACCTGCCGTCGTCGGAGACGCTGACGCCCGCGTCGACACTCGAGCCGGTGCCGGAGTCCGGGGTGCACACGACCGGTGGCGGAGCTCGGGGAGCGGATCTGTACGGCACCTCTACTTCGGCGTTGGTGCCCGCCGAGGCGATCGGTGATCTCGCCCTCCGGGGCGCTCTCCAGGACCCGTTCGGCCAGTTGCTGCAGCCAGCCAGCCAGCCAGCCAGCCAGCCAGTCAGCCAGCCAGCCAGCTAGCCAGCTAGCCAGCCCGCCCACACCGATCCCGGCACCGCCCCGGGCATCTGGGAGTACGTCACCGAGAAGACCCTGAACTCCATCACCGGCACGCTCTGCCTCCACAGGTGGTGCCGCTGCCGCGCAGAAGCGAATGGACGCTGGCGGAGGAAGCCGGGCACGCGGATCGCGACCGCATCCACCGGCTGCTGCACCGGATCGGGCGGGATGCCGAGAGGCAGAAGTCGACCGGACCTACACCCGCGACAGCGACGGCACGATCGTCTACTGCGACATCGTCACCGAGCCCACCCACGGCCAAGTCGCCTCCCGCACGGGCTGGTCCGACCAGACCTACCACCGGTACGACGCCACCGGCCGACTCACCACGGTCGCGGACACCTGGAACACCCAGCGCACGCGCCGCGGCTGCACCTCCGACGCGCGCCCCAACCGCAGAAACCTCACCGCCTCCACCGGCACACTCGCACGGAACCTCTCACGCAGCCGTTGCGTCCTTGCCAGTGACTGACGGCACACCGCGACCGGCGTGCCGACCGACGAGCGATGCGGAGAGACACATGCGTATGCGCAGGAGACTCGGAGCAGTGCTGGCAGCCGCGGCACTGACCGTGGGGATCGGTGTCGTGGCGGCGCCGGCCGCCCAGGCGGCACCGGGCTGCTGGACGAACGACGGCGGCATCAAGTGGTATTGCAACAACGTATCGGGCGCGCCGGTGTACGGCACCGTCGGCAACAACCACTTGTACCCGGACCCCACCAAGGTTGTTGGGTACATGTACTCCAACCCGAGTTGGTTCTACTGCAAGCTCGACGGTCAGGCATGGGTCGGCGGCCCGCACCCGACCCGCTGGCTGATGACTGTCGCGGACAACGGCAAGCTGGGCTTCATGAAGGACACCGCGATCTACAGCGAGACCGACCCGGTACGGAACTGCTGATCACCGCCCGTACAGGTGCCTGGGAAGGAGCGCCCGCGGCACCAACGGCCGCACGAATCCGGGCCGCTGACACCGCGCCACACCGGGCACGCCTCCGTCACGAGGACTCTGTCCGGTGTCCGGGCGAGCCATCTCGAACGGCGGCTTGCCCGCCCTGTCCCTGTGCACTGAGCTGGCGCCCCCGTGGCCGGACCATCCCGGCCGCGGGAGGCGCCCGGTGAAGACCTGCGAGGCGGGCAGACGGTGGTGCGGCGCGGCGCGGCGTGCACCGCTCCGGCCGGGTCCGGGTGTGGAGCGAGCAGGTGCTGCGCGTGATCCGGTACCGGCGTGGCGCTGGTGACGCCTGCGCGCCCGGGGTCCAGGCCCCGTGGCAGGCCCTGTACGCCACGGCCCGCTTCGACGGGGACCGGTCGGTACGAGCGGAGGCGTTCGACGCGATGGTCACGGGGGAGTGGGAGCGCGCCAGGGGCGGGGCAGGAGACGCAGCTGCCGCTGGGGAAGCCGCCGACGGCGCGCAACCCATCCGGCGCGCACCCGGGACCATACCGTGTCCCGTGCGGCACTGAGGGCGTCATCACCTTCGGCCCTTCGCGCAACGCGAGCATCAGTCAGTCAGCCTGACACGACGCGACTGCTTCAACACTGTCGTCAGCCTGCGTGCTGCGGTCGCCAGCATGGTGAACGGCGCGCTCGCTGCCCGAGATGCTGCGTAGGCCGGGGCACCGCGAGCGGGTGGGACTCCCGGCCCACGTCGTGCACCGCCGCCTCGTGCGTACATACCCCTGTGACGCTCGCGGTCGGCGTGGGCGTCGGGGCGGGCGTGATCGTTGGACAATGGTGCCGTGTCACCTTCGTTGGGCCGACGAGCCGGGGGCTCCACGGGCACCGCTCAGCGCTTGCCGGACAAGCCCTGTCCTTCCTGGCCAAGCCTTCCGCAGAAGAGGTGGGCTTGTACGTCGGCGGACCGGGAGAGCCCTCATGACGCGCTCTCCTCTTCCGCCGGCCCCGGTCTCCGTGTTCGCCGACCAGGCCGCTGATGCCGTGTGTCCTTGGGGTCGCGGCGTCCTTGGGTCGCGCGATGTCTGCGGCACGACGCACTGCTTGTGGCGCTCATCGGGCAACAACATTTCCGGGGCGACTGGCGGGCGGTGGGATCGTGAGAGGAGGGGCCAGGCACATGCCGTTCCAGGGCACGCTGGTCGTCTGACGCCTTCGAAGCGGTCAACCGTAGGTGGAACACGCACATCCCGCGGTGGTCGGTGCACCATCGCGGGAGACGTGCCCTGCGCGTGCCCTGCTGCCATATCTCGCTGACCCGGCAGGAAGTGCGATGACGCAGATGCCCAGCACTCGGCAGTGTTTGCGCCTCGATGACGTATGGAAGGCGTACGGACGTCGGCAAGTACTGTCCGGTGCCGATCTTTGCGTCCGAGCTGGAACGCTGGTAGCGGTCGTAGGGGAGAACGGGGCGGGGAAGAGCACACTGCTGCGTATCGCGGTGGGGCAGGTAGCCGCCGACCGGGGCGGTGTCGAGCGTGTGGGGCCGTTCGGTTACTGCCCGCAGGTGGCCGTGCTGAATGACACCCTTACCGTGCGCCAGCACCTGCGACTGTTCCAGGTTGCGTATGGCCTGCATGACCTGAGGCGGGCCCATGAGCTGATGCATTTCTTCGGGTTCGAGGACTGCGAGAACGCGCGGGTGGCGTCACTCAGCGGCGGTACGCGACAGAAGCTCAACCTGACGCTCGCGTTGATGCACGACCCGCAGCTCCTTGTCCTGGACGAGCCGTACCAGGGCTTCGACTGGGACACCCACCGGCGGTTCTGGGAACTCGCCTCCATACTGCGAGCGGCAGGCCGCTCCGTCCTCGTGGTGACCCATCTGGTGCACGAGCAGGAACAGTTCGACGCCGTCCGGCACCTGCATCGGGGCCGTTTCCTCCAAGAGGCGAGCAGCACATGACGTCCCTCCTGACAGGCTTCGGCGTGATGCTGGGAAGCATGCTGGTGAGCCACCTCCGCAATCGGCTGGCGATGGCGCTGGCTCTCGTCTTTCTCCCGCTGTGGATCGCGCTGGTGCGCGTCTCCGCCTACTCCTCGGTGCGGCCGTTCTCCGTCAAAGCAGCCGGGTTGCAGGAACTGCTGGATTCGAATCAGGTGGCGCAGCTCGCCGGTGTGCTGAACGCGGTGACCACGGTGATCGGGTTCATGATGTTCATGGTGACGATCAAGGCGAGGGATGGACCACCGCCTCGTGATGGCGGGGTACTCCCGGCTGGAACTGCTGGGTGCGCGGTTCACTTCACTGCTTGCCGTTGCCACTGCGCTGAGTCTCTACACGGCGCTGCTGCTCCATCTCTCGCTGCCGGTCCAGCAGTTCTGGTGGCTGGCTGGTTCCCTGCTGGCGGCCAACGTCACGTACGGCGCCTTCGGGCTCATGCTTGGTTCCTTCCTACGAGGGGAGCTGTGAGTTATGCACCCCGGTGGCTGGGCTGGGTCCTGCCCTGTACGAGCCTGATCCCGGCTGCCCTGCTCGACCGGATGGACGACCTGCTCCACGTGGACGCCATCGCCTGCCGGCCCGTACCGGAACAGCGCACCGCATACGAGGAAGAGATGCGCCGCTCGATCGAGCTGCCCGACACCTGAGCGCCCGCCTCCGCAACGGAACCAACCGGCCATCGGGTGTTTCCCCACAGGGCCCGTGCGAGGTCGGCTTCGCGGCGGCGGATGCTCAGGCCGCACGGGGAGTGGGCGGGGCGTCGAGAAGGGCGTCAGGACCGACATGGCAGGACCGACATGGGCGGCGTGATGAGCCTGATGTCGGGCGGGGCCGACCGACGGACGAGGACGGCCTCCAGGAGCGCGGCCGCTGCCCCTCCGCCTGGGGGAAAGCGAGGGCAGGGGCTTGCCCGCGCGCAGAGAGCAGAGAGCACACACCGCTGTACGGCGGGCAGTAGGCAAGGCCGGTGGGACTGCCCGGATCGTCCGTGTCTCCGATCCCTCCGCGATGGGAACGCCCGCGCGGGGCCGCGTACCGCGGTGCTTCCAGACAGCGCGGGGGCTGCCAAAACTGTGCCGGGCCCGACGCCCACCTCGTACACGTCGACCAGGGCGGCGACTTCGTCACGCGGTCCCGTAGCGCGCTCTCCGCACTGCCCAGCGGAAGCTACCGACCCCCCGGGTCGAGGCGGACCGCGCCTCGACCCGAGCTCGGTCCGCGACCCGGCCGGCCGACCGCGGGAAGTCGCCGACGCCGAGGTGCACGGCGACCGCGGCCGGCCCCGCCCGCCGGGGGGCGGACGGAGCGGATCAACTGTTGTCCGCGTCACGTCACCGTGTGGCGAGAGAGGCTCAGGTCCGGTTTGCGGCTGCCTCTTCTGCAGCGGCCGCGGAAGTGGTGGGCGCGGAGGCATCCGCCTCGCGCGGGGAGGGAAGGGCGCCGGGGGGAGGTGTGCTGCCGCTCAGACCCAGGCGCAGGTACACGAGCTTGGAGATGTCGGCGAGGGTGCCGTTGGCGTTGCGCAGGAGTTCCATGGGCGGAATTTCGATCTCGTAGCGGGTCTGAAGGGTGACGAGGAGTTCCGCGGCCATGAGCGAGTCCAGGCCGTAGGAGTCATCTCGTCCTCGTCGCTGGGGAAGAACAGTTCACGGGACAGTCGTCGTCCGTCTTCGGCGGGGTTGTCGCTGCGGTGCAGCGACAGTCGTCGCACGTTGAGGTCGGGCAGTTCGTTGGCCGCGACGCGTCCCAGGCCCCACAGCACGGCGTCGGCAGGGTGCGTGTTGGCTGCCCGGTCGGCGATGCCGCAGGGTCGCGTCACGATCCACAGTTCTGTTCTCAGGCCCCGCGGTGGGTCTGTGCAGGCGGCCGAGCAGGTGCGCAGCATCTCCGCCCGCTGTGTGGCGCGTGCCAGTACGGCTTCGGGGGAGTGCTCATCCGTCTCGCCGAGCAGAAGCACGAGGGCCAGGGTGTCTGCGCTCTTCTCATTGGCGGCCGTGGCCAGAAGATGCTGCCATCCCTGGCGGGACGTGGGGGCCGAGGCCGGTGCGGGGGCCAGGCCGCCGCTTGTGGTGAGGGCATCGGTGAGGGCGACGGCCAGCGGGTGTGCGTCGGTGGTCTCGGCGACGGTCAGGAAGACGGTGCCCGCCCGGGTTTCGGGCATGGCGGCCGGCGGGGCGGGGGGCGTGGCGGCCTGTCCGACCTGAGCGCCGCCCACGCTGCGCATGGCCCTGACGCCGACAGCAACAGCGGGAGCACCGGCCACGCACAGGCATGCCGGTGCGGAAGCCAGGACCTGCCTCACCGACACTCGGGGAGAGGACCTGACGCAGGCGCCGTCGATCCGTGCCTGCCCCGCAATGCACGAAGACCGGGACTCAGCGGTCTGACGGTGACACGTTCGCTTCAGCGTACTGCCGACCTTTTCGCCGAGCCGGATCGCATGAGGCTCTGTCCGAAGAGACAACCGCCTCGCCGGACGACGCCGCGCTCGACGACGGTGAACTTCGTCAACGACGGTTGCACATCGGGTCAGGGCCGGAATGTGCACCTACGACGTTCTCGGGCACAACGGGCCGCCCGGCCAGTCGTTGCAGTTCAACATCCAGACGGTCCACGCACCGTTGTGCGCCCGCACGCGTCACAAGTCCTTGCCGTCCGCGCCCGTTCGCCGACATCGCGTCGTCGGCACCGGCGAACCTCTGCACCGTCCCGTGGGCCACAGCATCAGCCGTGCCAGCTCTTTGACGCTGATCACCATCACAAGCACGCTCTAATATGCGTTCCGTGAACGATAGAGACAGTCAACTCCTCGCAGGGCGCTACCAATTGCTGCACCTCTTGGGTCAGGGCGGCATGGGTGCGGTCTGGCGGGCCCACGACGCCCAGCTGGCGCGGGACGTGGCCGTCAAGGAGCTGCGGCTGCCCGAGCACCTCGGGGACGCCGAGCGGGCGCTCTGGATCGCGCGGCTCGACAGGGAAGCCCGCGCCGCGGCGCGGCTGAAGCATCCGGGGATCATCACGGTGTACGACCGGATAGCCGGAGCCGACGGACGGCCATGGATCGTCATGGAGCTGGTGACCGGCGGGTCCCTGGCCGACCTCATCGAGGCACGGGGCCCGCTTCCGCCTCAGGAAGTCACGGACATCGGGCTACAGGTGACTGCCGCGCTGAGCGCCGCGCACCGGATGGGGATCACACATCGGGACATCAAGCCCGCCAACATCCTCCTCGAAGAGGGCCGGGCCGTGCTGACCGACTTCGGGATCGCGGCTGTTGAGGGAGACGCCACGCTCACGGCCACCGGCATGATCATGGGGACGCCCGCGTTCATGGCACCCGAGCAAGTACGCGGGCAAGCCGCTACGGCCGAGTCGGATCTGTGGTCGCTGGGAGCGACGCTCTATGCCGCGGTGGAGGGCCGAGCACCGTTCGCCGCCACGACCCCGAGTGCTGTTCTGGTCGCGGTGGCGACGGAGGAGCCCGCGCCCGCCCTGCTGGCCGGTCCCCTCGCTTCCGCGCTGACGGGGCTGCTCCGCAAGAATCCGGCCGAGCGGCTGACGATGGACCAGCTGCAAGCGCGGCTGGCGCAGCCTGTCACGCTCCGGACGCCGGCTCCCTCTGCTCCCGCCGATCCACCCCTGCAGTCGCCCTCCCCGGTGCCGCAGCCCCCTACCGTCACCGCGACCGCACCGCCTCCTCCCGGTCGGCGGGCAACGCCCGCCGCCGCTCCGATGGCCGCCCCGCGCGGCCCCGTTGTACCCCGCCGCCGCTGGTCCACACGCCGGACCGTGCTCAGCGCTGCCGCGGCCCTGACCGTGGTGGCCGCGTCGGTGACCGGGTACGTGCTGATGACTTCCGACGCCTTCAACTCCACGTACCAGGCCAATCTGCGCGCAGCCGAAAGGTTCGGGTCCCCCGACGACTACCGCCGCGAGTCCGAGGCCCGTGTGTCCGAGGACCGGGCGCGGATCACCTTCGCGGCAGAATGCGCCGGGAACAAGCAGTGCGACTTCCAAGCAGCCGGCGCACAGCGGTGGCTCACCATGCTCCCCGGTGTGGCTGCGGTCGACTTCACCGGGAGCAGCACCTGCTTGAGCTCCGAGAAGGGCTGCCCCATCCAGGTCGCAGGCACTGCCCCGAACGACCAACCAGCCGTCAGGCGTGCCTCACTGCGCCTGAACCTGACGGCCGGAAGCGCCAAGCATCCTCTCGGCGGCCTTTACCAACTCGAAGTCGACATCGGCCGATAGCCGCGATCCTCACGACGACACCCTTCTGCGCGGACTGGAGCGTGTGGAGGAGCCTGAGCAGGCTGCGCCGTCATCACGGGTACGACGAACTTGCCGTTCGTCACGAGGCGCCACCGCGCAACTCGCCTCGATACGGCAGATCCTGTGACCACATCCGGGTCTGTCAAACGAGTGGTGCGAATCGGTCTGTCAAGGGTTGCCGGCGGGCTGCGGAGAGTCGGCCGTCGAAGGTGATGTCGAAGGCGTTGAGGACTGTCTTCCAGATCACCTCGCAGGTCAATGGCGGAAGCAGCGGCTGTTCCTGAGCGAAGTACTCGCGACGGTGCGGGTCTTGGACCGTGAAGGCCGGCCCTCGTTGTCCAAGTCCCACTGGTCGACCGTGGCGGGCAGCTCGGTCAGCAGGGCGAACTCGCGGACGGGGGCGAAGTGGTTGTGGCGACAGGAGCCGATCTGCCCCACGACACCGCCCTTCTCATGGGCGCCCTCGATGCCGGGAGGGCAGGAGAGGGCATCGACGCCCCAGTGCGGGCGGAAGGCTGTCCAGCGGTCGTTTCCCACCCCGGCCCTGGACAGGCCCCGGGCCCCGCTCGACCGCGGCCCGCAGGTTGTCGCAGGGGATCCGGCCACGAGCTCTGCCGCCCAGCGCCCGGAAGGCATGCACGTGCCCTTCGAGGAACGCGTCCTCGCCGCAGGAGGAACACCCGCTGTACCGCCTTGCGCGAAGAGGACAGCCGCAACGAGAGCTGAGATGCCTTGGTCATCTTGCCTGCGAGCAAGAGGTGCACGTCAATCCACCGAAGACCCACAACCGTGTCCTGGCCGCGGCACGAGCACCCGTCGAACGCGGCATCGCGCCCGTCAAGTCCTGGCGGACCGTCCGCAGGTCCCGGTGCGGTTCCCCACCGCATGACGTCAATCGCCAAGGCCGTCCTGACACTGGAGATGCAACGCTGGAGAAGCTCTGCGATCAAGCGGCGATAGGGCGCCGACGGCTCGGGCACGGTGGGAGCCAGCTGCCGGCATGACCAGTGACGAGCAGCAGTCGGCTCCCGCGCCCGCGGTAACGGCAACACCGCGGGCTTCGGATACTTCAGTACGCCGTCGACGTCGAGCGTGCCCGGGTCTTGTACAGATTTTCGGTGCAGTGGTCCATCGTCGTCGCTTACCTCCAAATCTGCGCACTCCCCATCCCGCACTCCGCATCCCGACACGCAAGACTTTCGCAGGGGTCGCCGCCAGGTTTCGTCATCGGCCGGCGCGGCTCCGGTAGGACCAGTGCGTACCAGCACGATCAAGCACCGCCGCACCTGCGCGGCACTCCCACGCAGGGTCGACGTCCCGGAGGGCACCTCTGGAGACGCTGCGTCAGCGAGCGAGGGCTTCTGAGCCCTTTGCCTCGTGGAATGCGGAGGGCGTACCTTTCCGAGTGATCGACTTCTGGTCATCGAGCAGGCCCGCGTTGCAGCGCGGTCGGGAAGGCATGCCCGTGCTGAACGCAGTCAACGAGGACGGCAACCCCCAGAGCGGCTCCCTGATGGACGCCATCGTCCGTGAGGGAGCTTCTCGGATGCTTGCCGCAGCGCCGGCAGCCCGGTCAGGGCCCTGGCGATGGCGTTCAAACTCGCTGGGTCCGCCCAGAGCCGCTGACGCGCGAGCGCCGCACCCCACCTCGTTGCCCGCGTCCGGAACGACGCCCGCATCGAACGCGGTGTCCCGGTCGACTGTGAGCAGGGGGACGCGGCATGAGTGAGCGTGAGGAACGCCCTCTGCTGTTCCTGGACGTCGACGGACCGCTCCTGCCGTTCGGCGACGGCCCGCGGCGCGAGCCGTCAGGCACCGCCGCAGATTCGCACCTGACGCGACTCGACCTTCGCGTCGGGCCTCGCCTCGCGGCACTGCCGTGCGAACTGGTCTGGGCCACCACTTGGCAGGAAGCGGCGAACACCGATATCGCACCGCGGCTCGGCCTGCCACCCCTGCCGGTCGTGCTCTGGCCGGAACCCTCAGAGGCTCAGGAACGCGAGGACAAGTGGTTCGGCCTCCACTGGAAGACCAGGAGCCTGGTGGCATGGGCGGACGGGCGCCCGTTCGTCTGGGTCGACGACGAGATCACCGACGCCGATCGGGACTGGGTGTCCATCCACCATCCCGCCCCAGCCCTTCTCCATCGCGTCGCGTCGTCCCGCGGCCTCACCACCGAAGACTTCGTAGTCCTCGGTCAATGGCTACGGGGCGCTTGGGGTTCCACAGTGATCGACAGCTAGCGCCGCGTCAGACAACCTTTGCTCTGCAGTGACGTGACGCGCCGTTTGGATGCTGGTCCGGCAGAGCGTCGCCGCAAGGCTGTCCGGGTGGCAGAACGAGTATGGGTACGCGAGATCGACGATGACGAGGGCAGACGGCTGCTGCGGATCTTTCGCCGCGGCACCGGGTCGGTGGCGGCCTGGCGGCGGGCGCAGATGGTGCTGCTGTCCGCGCGTGGGCGTTTATAGGACCGTTCTTTCGGACGCCACGGGTCTGGCGTCAACCGGTTCCGAGGGGGATGCGGATTACGGCTCGGGGTCTTCGAGCCAGAAGACCTCGATGCGTGAGGTGTCGTGGCGGTCGACGACGCAGGGGAACGTGAGACTCCGGCACCCAGCCGCCCCGCCTCTACGGCATTGAACGCCTCGGACACGGTCAGCCGGTAGGAGGAGCCGGTTTCGGGCTGTACCCGGAGGTCGACCACGAACGTGTCCCGGCCATTGATCCGGGAGGTCCCTTCGGCCAGGGACACGACGGTCGCCGTACACAGCTGGCCGTCGGTGATCTCCCGTTTGGCGGGAACGAAGAAGTGAGAGTGGAGGATCAACGCCCCCGAGATGAGGAAATAGACCGTCCACGTCAGCGCCACCGCCCAGAACAACCGATCGATCCCCGGACGGCGGCGAGGCCGTCTGCGGCGCCATATCAGGTAGGCCACGCTCACGGCCATGAACCCCGCGAGCGACCAGGCCAGCTCAGCCATGGACTTCCCCCTCACGCCTCGGACGGAGCATGGCGTGATCGCAGTAGGCCGGTCCGTGGGGGCCGTCAGCGTGGTCAGGCACCGTAGACGGCCCACGGGGCGAATCTGGCCGTCTCCAGTCCGCCGTCACCCGCTTCCATGGACCACACGGTCTCCCACTCCCCGCCGCCAGCCGAGACCTCGATGCAGTAGGCCCTGGCGTAGGAGTCCTCCCCGTCGAGGGCGACCCTTGCCGCGTCAGGCAACGTTTGCCCTGTCGACGACGGGCAGCGCAGCACGATCCTGGCTCGCAACGCGAGGAACTGGGCAGTCTTGGCCCGCCGCGCCCACTGCTGCAGCTGCCTGCGCTCAGTCTCGTCGAGGATCGGATCGGCCTTCGGCCGGCCAATCCGTCCGGCATCCTCAAGCCCGGCCATCCGCTCCGCCGCGAAAGCCCGACGCCACTTGCCGACCGTCTTGGCCTGGATACCCACGAGCCGTGCGACAGCCGCGTTTGACATGCCGTCAGCACACGCCAGGATGATGCGGGCCTTCTTAGCCGAGCGCCGGTGCGGCACCTCTGTCCGGCGCAACAACTCGGCACGCTCGGCCTCGGACAACGTGATCGCCACAGCAGAAGGCCCCGAACGCGACCTGACAACAGAGTACTTACTGGCCTCAGGATTTCTGGCGCATCACACTAGCCACACATTGCTCGCCCTCCTCCTCCAGGGGCACATCCCACGACCCGCTCCCCGGTAGGCAGCGTCTGCGGGCCTCTTCGCGCACTGGTGCGGGTTCGGCCTGGTGTAGGGCGATGCCTCGTGCCCGGCGCGCTTGTCGTACGTGTGCCGGGGGCACGGGTGGAATGCCTTCGGCCGCTCAAGGACAGGGCACGACGCCCGGGGGAGCGGGGAATACCGGGCCCCCGGCCGCTGCGCCGGAAGCGCGCGGGCCGGCTCGGCGGCGCGGCGTGCTCGGCAGACAGCCGGTTCACCAGGGCGATGAGGGGCCCTCGCCCGTACCGTAGATCCGTCCCGAGGGGCTGCCGGTGGAACTGCTTCCGGAGTGTTTTGGGCACCGGGCCCCCGTACCCATGTCCGCATGGACTGCCCGTGGGCGGGTGCGGAGGAACCGGTCCCCCGCTCATCCGCTGACGTACGCGCGTGGCAGGGCTGCCGGCTGCGGGCCCCGCGCGAGCACGGTGCCCGCGAGCAGGGTTTCGTACCTCAAGACCCGGCACTTCTCGACCGGGGACGTGGGCGAGACGTCTTCAGGCGCCGCAGGTGAACACGGGCAAGAGGTCGCCCCCCGCGGAGACGCTGATCACGGCATTCGATGAGATGCGGGAAAGGAAGCCGGACACACGTCCGTCCAGGAGCATGGGATCTGTGCCCATGATCCTGCTCTGCAGGGCGGGCCGCCCCTCGACGAGGAAGGGGACGTCTTCCTGTAGGGGGTTCACCCGTTCCTGCAGGACATGCCGGGCGGTCAGCGCTTTCGCCAGAGCCGATTCCCAGGCGGCGGCGGAGGTCTGCCATCCGCACACCACACCATGCCCGGCGTAGCTGTTGTCAGGCTTGAGAACGAGCCGCCGGCGGTGCCGGCGGGCGAAGGGCAACAGGTCCACCTCTTCGCCCGCGTACGTCGTGCGTCCCGCGCTCAACGGGCGGGACCACGGCACGTGTCGGGCAACGGCCGAAGCCTCCTCGCGAGGAAGCCAGTTCAGCACCCGTTCGTCACTCAGCAGCCCGAACAGGGACTTACGCTGGGCGAGGTCCGCAGCAAGAGGGTTGACCACGGCGCAGGCCCCCTCCGCCGCCGCACGAACCAGAGGATGCTGCAGCACGTCCACCCCCAGCCTGCGATGCAGATCTGTGACAAGGACCCTCCGGTAGACCAGGGTGACGGGGCGCACCGCTCCCTCGGCCGTGCAGCCCGAAAGCCGACCGCGAGCGAAGGACAGCGCCTCCGGCGGGCACACGAATGCCGGAATTCCCCGAGCCTCAAAGGCCGCGCACAGCAGATCGAACTCCCCGAGCCAGGAGCCCTCCGGCCAGTCCACCACAGCTACGCACGGTGATTCCCCGGGCTCGCCCGCCTGACGCCAGGCGTTCAACAGGAGTGCGACGACAGCATCAAGCAGGGGAGGCGACCGCAGCTCGATGAGAGTGCCCAGCTGTTTCAGGACGGTCGTGGTGCGATAGACCTGCGCCAGTTGCTCCTGAGCCATCATGCAGGCGGCACTGTCGGCGTTGTACTCCACGAACCGCAGCCCCGGCCCGAAACCGAAGCCGTCGAGCCTCCCCAACGGGCTCAGCCCTTCCTCGGGGTAGGGCAGTTGCGCCAATGCTTTCTCCGCAGGACCGAGCACGACGCTGTCGCGCACCGCGGCCGGCAGCCCGCTGTCCGGCGAAAGCAGCTGCGCGGCCAGCCGACGCGCGGCCCGCGCCACCTGCTCGGCCGCCTCGGCCACGTACCGGTGCTCAGCGGCAGTGACCAGCCGCGGGCGCAGCACACGCGTCAGCGGGCGCTCTCCATACGCGAGCCCCAGTTCCCGCTGCCCTGACACCAACTCGTCGTACGTCGCCTCCGCCGCCCCCGGCTCCTTGAGTAGCTCATGCCACTTGCTCACCACGTCCTCGGGCGCCAGGTCCTCGTCCACTGCATTCGCTACCAGCGTCACGTCGCTCCCTTGTTCGGACTTCCGGCAAGCCCTTCCCGTCGGGGAAAGCACGCATGCCCCATGTGCTCCATGCGGGGGCCGGAGCGCGCTCGGCGGACCGCCAACCGTGGGACTCGCGCCGAAGGGCGCCCCGTGTGAGCTCGCGGGGTCCACGGCCGGGGCAACCGTCGAGGCTTGTGTCAGGAGCACCGACCCGGCGAGGGCCCGCCGATGAGGGATGACGGCTACGACGGACACGCCGACCGCCGTCACGACGACCGCGGTCGTGCGCACCGGGGCCGGGTACGGCTCCCGCTGTCCTGGCAGACCGAGATCATGCACCGCTGCCGTCCGCCTACGGCCCTGCGCCGTTCTGGGGTGAGCCCCGGGGATCCGGTCATCCGAGGACGGGGCCCGAGGGTCTCCTGCGTGATGACCGGATCTCCGCGGGGGCCGCGGGCGGCGCGGGCTGCGTCCTACGGAGCTCGCACAGCTGGTCACGAGGCGGCGTGCTCGGTGTTCGAGGAGCTGGTGTGCGAGGTGTGACGGAACGGCGGGGGACGCGCTCGGTGAGATGCCGACGTTGACGGAGACCGTCCGCGAGGACCCGGCGGCTTGACCGGACGACCGCGATGCGGGGCCGGTCGAGCTCCTTCGCAAAAGACACCGAGGCGGCCTTCGGGGTCTCGTTCGTCCGGCGGAACTGGGCGGCCCCTTTGCGGAGTTGGTCCGGATCGGTCCGTGCGGCGGTGGTCGGCAGATCAGGCCGGTCGCTCCTGTCCGCCCCCGGGCTGGCGGATCCAGCAGCGTAGGCAGCCTCCTCGTGGGATGCGCCGGCCCTTGCGACAGGGGCAAACGGACGGCCGAAGTCCTGGACTTCGCAGGACGGCTCGCTCACGCAGCTCGTCGGGGGTGCTTCCGTGGCGCAGGCATCGGACCTGTGTGACCCCAGCTGCCGAGGCGCCCATCCCTGGCTTCAAGGCCGCTACGAAGTCCGGTTCAGTGCAGTGATCCGCTGTACCGCGTTGTCCGTACCGCGGTTGTCGTCGGGCGGCACCTTACGCGGTCAGGAATTCCCTCCAGTCGCGGCCGGCGATCCGGGCGTCGTCACCGGTGAGGTTGGCGCCGGCTCGGTAGGCGCGGCCGACTTTGCCGGGGAGGCGGACAGGCAGGGCGGGGCGTGGCTTGGCGCCGGCGGCGACGCGCTGGGCGGCGGCGAGTTCGGGCAGCGTGTACACGCCCGGTCCGGCCAGGTCGGGCACGCGTCCGGCCGGGTCTGCGAGGGTGAGTTCGGCCAGCCGGGCGGCTACCGCGGCGGCGTCCACGGGCTGGAAGCGCAGGCCGCCCGGTGCCGGCACGAGCGGCATCCGGCGCATCGCCGCGACCATCTTCAACAGCAGTTCGTTCACCTGCGCGGCCCGCAGCACGCTCCAGCCGATCCCCGACTCCATGACGGCCCGCTCGGCGCCCGCCTTCGCCCGGAAGTACCCGAGCGGCATGGCGTCCGCGCCGACCACCGACACCAGGACCAGGTGCTTCACCGTCCCGGCGGCCTGCGCCGCCCGCACCAGTCGCGCAGTCGCCACGTCGTCGCCCTTCGGCCCACCGGCCAGGTGCAGTGCGCTCCCGGCGCCGCCGATCAGCGCCGGGTCCAGTTCCCCGTCGGCCAGCAGATCGGCCCGCACGTACTCCACGTGCGGGTGCGGTGCGATGTCCTCGGGCCGGCCGCCGCGGGACAGGACACGGACGGTACGTCCGGCCGCGACCAGGAGCGGGACGGTGCGGCGGCCGATGGTACCGGTGCCACCGGTGACCAGGACGGGGGTATTGATCTTGGCGGTCATGAGGGTGTCTCCTCGGTAGGGCACCGCGGGGAGCGGTGCGGGGTTCGCCGTGGTCGTTCTGCTTCACTGACACGGCTGCGCGAGGGGATGTGACAGATGGCGGAGAAATTTCTTCAGGCCGAGCGGTACGAGGCGCACCGTCCTCATGTGCGGGCGGTGGCCTACCGCATGCTGGGCTCGCTCACCGAAGCCGACGACGCGCTCCAGGAAGCCTGGCTGCGAGCGAGCACCACCGACATCGCCGAGGTTCGCAACATCGGCGGCTGGCTGACCACGATCGTCTCGCGAGTCTGCCTGAACCTGCTCCGCGCACGGCAGGCCCGACGCGAGGACGACATCGACGGAGTACCTCAGACGCAAGGAGCGGCGACGGTGGTCGATCCGGCGGCCGAGGCCGAGATGGCGGACGAGGTCGGCGTGGCGCTGCTGGTGGTCATGGAGACGCTGGGGCCGGCGGAGCGTCTCACGTTCGTGCTGCACGACCTGTTCGCGGTGTCGTTCGACGACATCGCCGTGATGCTGGAGAAGACCCCGGCCGCCGCCCGCCAACTGGCCAGCCGCGCCCGGCGACGCGTCCGCGGCACCCCACCCCCCACCGGGCACGTACGCCAAAGCCGAAAGCGAGAAGTCGTCGACGCCTTCCTCGCCGCGACCAGAGCCGGTGACTTCGAGGCACTGGTCGCTCTGCTGCATCCGGACGTCGTGCTGACCGCGGACCCCGCCGTGATCCCGTCCCCCGAACCGGTCGTGATCCTCGGTGCGCACACCGTCGCCAAGGGGGCCATGGCGGCCATCGAGCGGGCTGCGGCGACCGGGGTGGCGCTTCTGGACGGTGAATGCGGACTGCTCATGGCCCAGGGACGTGGGCTGCGCCTGATCCTGCGGTTCGCAGTGCAGGAGGAGAGTGGGCTGATCACCGAAGTGGAGGTGCTCGCCGAGCGAGAGACGCTGGCGGGTGTCGAGGTGACGGCGCTCTGAGCAGATCCAGTGACGGCACTGGCCGTGCTGGAGTACTGGCTGCCTGGTGTCGGCGGGCCGTGAACAACTCTTCCGCGCCGACGATGCGCACCTTCCGCGATGCTGCGCCCGCCCAACGGGCAACCGGCCGGGCCGGACGCCGGTTCGGGTCACGTCCGCGTACTGGGGACGGCTTGGCCGCGACGTACGTTGCCGCCGGGCCTGAGGGCCGGGGGTGGCTCACGAATGAGCCGTGCCCCGCACGGAAGCGGCCCCGGGCCGACGACCCGGGGCCGCCCGCGGAGCCCTCGACGCCCTCCTCGGCGCGCTCGCCGCCCTCGATGCCGACGCCACGCCTCCTGTTCCCGGCCGCCGTCGCCGCGGCCCGGCTGCGCTGCCTCCTCGGCTCGGCGTACGGCGTCAGCCACGACGGCGTCGGCCCGGCCGGACACACCTCTGGCGCGCCGGTCGTTCCGGCTGCCCGGAGCGGCACGGACCAAGCCCAGGCGACACGGCTTCGGCCACCGCGGCCCGGTCATGCGAGCAACGGCCAACCGGTCGGCGGCCACTGACCGGTCCCTGACAGCGACCATTGACCGGTCCCTGACCAGCCATGCCCGTGGGGCACTCCCACTCATGTTCTTCCACGAGCCTGTTGCGGGCTGCGACCAGCGACTCGCCACCCTGCAACAGCACAGAGTTCATCTGCTCACCGGTCGTGATGCAGGATGTGATGCGGGATGTTCAGCCGTCCAGGCCCGGGCCGTAGGAGGCAGCGATGTCCTTGGACGTGGCCCAGCGACTGTAGGTGGGCGACTGGGGCCAGCCCTCGGGGGAGTCCTGCCACTCCTCCTGCCGTCCGTAGGGCAGGACGTCGATCAACGGGAAGGTGTGGCTGAGCTGTTCGGTGCCCCGGCCGTTGGTGTGCCAGGTGCGGTAGACGGTGTCGCCGTCGCGCAGGAACACGTTGACCGCGAATCCCGCGTCGGGCGGTGCACCGACGTCCGCCCCGAAGGAGCTGTGGGCAGTCGAGTACCACGTCATCCGGTTGCCGACCCGGTGCCGGTAGGCGAGTGCCTCTTCGATCGGTCCCTGGGTGACGATGACGAATCGCGCATCGTAGTTGTCCAGGAACTCCAGGCGGGCGTACTGCGAGGTGAAACCCGTGCAGCCCGGACACTGCCATTCCTTGCCGGAGAACCACATGTGGTTGTAGACGATCAGTTGCCTTTTACCTTCGAAGACGTCCGCCAGCCGAACCGGGCCGTCCTCGCCCTCCAGGGTGTAGTCGGGCATCTCGACCATCGGCAGGCGACGACGCTCGGCGGCGATGGCGTCGAGCTCCCGCGTCGCGGCCTTCTCCCGCGCCCGCAGCGCCTTGAGTTGGCGCTCCCATGCGGCGGCGTCGACGACGGGGGGTAGTGCGTGGGCGGTCATGGTCCCCTCACAGAACTCGTGTGCAGCTTTCGCTCGTGCAGGGGTAGACCTCACCGGGCGCCGGAACTCATCGGCCCGAGCCGCCCAGCCCAAGGCCCGCCGGCTTTAGGCAGCGCTCAACTGCCGTGTCTCCTCGGACAGCCCACAGCCCACAGCCCACAGGCAGCAGCCCACAGCCCACAGCCCACAGGCGGCAGGCCACAGGCCACAGGCGGCAGGCAGCAGGCGGCAGGCCAAGGCATCCTTGGCGAACGCCTCAACCTCCCCCGACCGGCCGTTCGACGTCTTGCGCCTCCACGCACGCTCCCGCGGACAGCGCCTGTCCGACACCGCACGCCAGATCACCGACGACACGCGCAATGCAGCTCCCTCACCCCGCCGGATCCGAGCGGTCCCGGGGCGACGGAGTCCGTCTGAAACGAATGAATGAGCGCCTCAGACGGTCGGGTGATCGGGTGATCGGGTGATCGGGTGATCGGGTGGTCGGGTGGTCGGGTGGTCGGGTGATGGTGGCGTGCTTCGCAGTCCGACGTCACGAGAAGCCCCCCGCCTTCGCTCAAGTGCCGCAGGCACCCTTCGGGTGGGGACGGCACCCCGGACATATCGCGGCCGTATCGGAAAACGCATACACGCGCGCCACACCGCACCGTCTTCAGTGGAGACACGAACCGGCCGCGCACGCACGGCCGGTTCGTCGACCGGACGGGGCACGAGAAAGGGGAGGGCCATGGGTTGGGGTTCCTTGCGTGGAGTCGGCAGGCGGCAATTGCTCGGGTGGAGCGGGATGGCGGCCGCCGGCCTGGCGGCGGGCGGCGCGCAGTTGAGGGCCGGCGGGCCCGCCCAAGCCGTCTCGGCCGCGGCCGGTCCGGACGCCGTCCCGCCGGACACCCGGCCCGGCGGTTCCTACGACCGGTACGTGGCGAAGCTGGCCGCTGAGGGCAGATTCTCGGGCGTGGTCAGGCTGTCGCACCGAGGCAGGACGGTACTTTCGCGAAGTTACGGCATGGCGGACAAGGAACGGGGCGTTCGCAACCACCAGGGCATCGCGTTCAACCTCTCCTCCGCGGGCAAGCCTTTCGGCCCGGTGGCGATCCTGCAGTTGGCGCAGCAGGGCAGGCTCCACCTCTGGGACACGGTGGGGACCCACCTCAAGGGCTTCGCCCCGGAAGTCGCCGACAAGGTGACCATCCACCACCTGCTCTCCGGCACCTCCGGTCTGGACAACCCGCCCGAGGACCTGGAACGCGTCTTCCATTCCCGCCAGGAGGTACGCGACCACTGCGAGCGATGGGCACGGCAGGCGAAACCGGTTGCCGCTCCCGGCACGCCGACCGAGCACGCCGGAGCCGAGGTCGCCATTCCCGCGATGATCGTGGAGGCGGTGACCGGTACGACGTACTGGGACTACGTCGAGCAGAACGTCTTTCGGCGCTGCGGCATGACAGGCACAGCCTTCACGACCAGGCCGCAGTGGCTCACCGACAGAAACATCGCGCACTCGTACATGCGCCAGCCCGACGGCAGCCTGGTGGACGCCGTCCGCAACCTGGACAAGGGCAGCCCGGACCCGTACCAGCTGGGCAAGAACCCCGCCCGCAACTTCATCGACGCCCCGGGCGACGGCGGGTTCGCGACCGCGCCGGACCTGATCCGCTTCGCCGACGCGCTGACCGAGGGAACGTTGCTCGACAAGCACTACGCCGAACTGCTCACCGGGCCCAAGATCCCGCACGCCCCGCAGGGCGGTGGTCTGGCACGCGGGACGGCGGGCCCCGCCGACGCATCGTTCGGGGCGTACCAAATGCCTGTCGGTATCGTCAACGGCCAATGGCTGAAGGGACGCGCCGGCGTCAACCCCGGCAGCTTCGCGAGCTGGAACATCTACCCGGACACCGGCTGGGTCGGCGTCATCCTGGGCAACCAGGACGGCGCACCGTTCCCGCAGATCATCGAACGGGAGATGCAGGCCGTCCTGGGGCCCGGCTGACCGTGCGGCCGCAACCGGGAAACAGGCGTCCGCTCACTCGAACGTGCGATCCCGTATGACCGATGTCGACCGCGCCGAGCGAGGTGCGGGGACGGCCGGGGTGCTGCCCGAGAGAGGGGTCTGTCTACAGGGCAGTGGAGAGACGGTGTTGATGGCCGTGCCTCCCTGGAGCGGCTTTCGCGACACCGACGACGTGGGTCTCGGCCTCCGCGAAGACCTCCGCGAGCACGGACTGCAACTCCTCCTTCGGCGGGTCGTTCGAGCCCAGGGCGAAGACCCCGTGCGTGCGGCGGTGCCCGGAGAGCGCACCGTCCCTCGGGCCGGTACCGGTGGAGGGCCGCGTGCCGGGGGTGCGTGGTGGGCGTTGCCGACGCATTCCACGACCGCGGTGGTCAGGGTCTTCTCGATCACGGGGATCCCCGGCGCGCAGGTGGTCTCGTCTGGATCAAGCCACTGTCTCGCTCGCCCGGCCACCTCGGGCGAGCGAGACAGTGCCGTGGACGAGCGTGGTGAACAGCACGTCGTTGCGTTGTCGGGCACGGCGGGGGAGGGCCTGGGCGCGAGTGTGCGGCTGTGGGGCTGGCAGCGGCGTGCGCGACGGGTTCGTGGGTAAGCGGGAGGGGGCACGCAACGCTTTGGAAAGAAGGCGGATGTATGGACCTGTCCGTGCAGGGTGCGGAGCACGAGCTGCCGGCAACCCGTCCCCTTGCTGTCTCCGCCGCGTTCGAGGGCAGTGAGGAGATCGCTGAGGCCCGTGCTCTTGTGCGGGAGTTCCTCACGTCCGTGCAGGCAGTGCACGGGGTGCCCGTGTCGGCGCGCGCGATGGGCATGGTGCAGCTCGCGGTGAGCGAGTTGGTGACCAACGCCCGCAAGTACGCGCCTGGACCGTGCGTGCTGAGCCTGGAGATCGAGGACGGAGCCGTCCTGGTCTCCGTATGGGACAGCAGCACCGCGCTGCCGGTGGCGCTGCCCGCGGACCCGGCGCGGGTCGGCCGGCACGGCTTGGAGATCGTGATGGCCCTCTGCCGGACCTTCACCGTTCTGCGGGAGCCCGTCGGTAAGGGGGTCAGCGTGTCCCTCGTACTCGCCGACGAGCCCTGCGGCGACGTCGCCGACCGCCGGACCATGTGACGGGGGGCGGCGGGACCTCACGGTGCACCAGCTGGACGTCCGTCCTGTACGAGGAGTACGAGGAGTACGAGGAAGGGAACCGGGAAGCGGCGTGCGGTGTTGGCCCGCCGCGATGTCAGTCGGCGGGCCGTGCTGGGACAAGGGACGCCTTCAGCGAGTAGGTGAGAGCGTCCCTTGCTCCCTTCCTCGGTGCGGCGGAGATCGACGAGAACCGTCCTCTGGAGACTGAGCCGGGGCCCGCGGCGGTTCCCGGTGTCTCCGTCCCTTGCGGTGCGCGCTGTCGTCCTTGGGCAGTCGCGAGGCGGGCGTTCGGCTCCGCAGCGAGTGGTTGCCCCGGCGTTCGATCTCAAGCAGGAAGAGGCGCCCCGTGTGGGGCAGATGGATCCGTAGTCGGCTCGGGATGCTTCGAGAAGGCGGGCGAGGCCGGTGTCGTCGTCGTGGCACCCGCGCTCTGCGCAGAATCCGGCGACGGGCAGAAGAGGATCGCGGAACCGGGGCCGGGCGCGCATGCACCGTCACCTTCCGGATCCCGGCTGAGGGTGGCGTGCACTGCGGTTGGCTGGGCCGGTACCCGTCCTCGGCCGAGGGAGGGGCGGTCGGGGTGGGACAGTCCAGCAGAGCCGACCAGCCCTCGAAGGTGAGCGTTCCCTGACGCTTGTGAGATCGGCCCGGATCGCCCCCGCCAGTGCCGACGGTGCCTGGTCGGCCATGGGGGCCGCTTGCTCGTCCGGGGCCCCTGAAGCCGTAGGGCCGAGGACTTGCCAATGGGTAACCCATGGGTTACCAATAAGAGGTGGACCCGTTCATCGCCTTGGCTGACCCCGTACGCCGCGATCTGCTGCGCGCACTCGCTTCCGGTCCGGCCAGAGTCGTCGATCTCGCGGCACGGCATCCGATCAGCCGACCCGCGGTGAGCAAGCATCTGCGACTGCTCACCGAGGCCGGTCTGGCCACCGTCGAGGACCATGGCCGCGAGCGGCACTACGCGCTCGCCCGGCCGGGCCTCGCCCCGGTCCGCGCCCTGCTCGACGAACTCTCCGGGCGCCGTCCTCCGATCCCCGAGAGCGCCTTCGACGCCCTCGACCTGGAGATCCGCAGAACTGTCCACGATCACCGGGCCGGCACCGACGCCGCTCCCGACACCGGAAGACCTCAGGAGGAATCCGCATGACCAGCACCCCCACCGGGCGTCGCTCGACTGTCGACGGCTTGGACAGCATCGCCTTCGACCGCACCTTCCGGGCCGGCATCAAGGACGTCTGGGCGGCGGTCACCGAATCGGACCGTCTGGCCCGATGGATCGGCGAATGGACCGGCGATCCGTCGACCGGATCGGTCGACTTCCGGATGCTCTACGAGGGCGACGAGCACCAGGCCGAGCTCTTCACCATCAAGGAGTGCCAGGCTCCCCACCGTCTGGTTCTCACGTCGCAGGTGCCCGGCCAGGAACTCGTCTGGCACATGACTCTCACGCTCGTCGAGCGCGAGGGCTCCACCACGCTCACCTTCACCCAGTCCGTCGGCGATCCACTGATGGCGAGCGGAGTCGGCCCCGGCTGGGACTACTACCTCGACCGGCTCGTCGCCGCCGAGACCGGCGGTGATCCGGCATCCGTCGACTTCGGCGACTACCACCCGGTCCACGCACAGCACTACCTCGACATGTTCAGTTGAGCCCGACGAGGACGCCGACGACGAGGGCCGGATGCCTGCCGGTCCGCCTCCGGCCGAGCGCCTCGCACAGGTGAGGCCGACCCCGCAGATCCTTGAGGACGACTGGTGACGATGCCCCTCGGATCCTGAATTCCTGAATCCGCGGATCCGGTACCGCCTACACAATGTTCCCGTCGGCCGAAGCCGGCAGCACCGTCGAACGTCGGTACCGCACCGAATGGGTGCTGCCCCGGCTCCGCTGCGCCGCAGATCCGGCTGGGCCGGGTGCAGACGTTGCTGGCGTGCTGAGCGGGCCGTCCGGGGAAGGTGCGGGCGGCCATGCAGACCGTGACGTCGCGGGCGGCCTGGTCGGTGCCGGTCTCCGTGACGATGTCGTGTTCGCCGCCGGGGGGTGTCGTGACGTACTACCTCGTAGCCGCCCTCGTGGAGGACCGCGACGGAGGTGAACCAGGCCGGTTCGCCCTCGTCGGGCTGGATGACGACGACAGTGTTGTCCGAGGCATCGAGGTCATCGATCAGCATGGACAACGCGTCCGCGGACGGCTCCTCGACGTGATCGCCGCTCTCCCTCTCGGCCCGTGGTGCGTGGCTGCCATCGGCTCTGTCTCCCCTCCACCCCCGACCTGGTCGCGGCCGGCATGACACCGGGGGGCTGACGCTTCCGGCAGGTCACAGCCATTGGCTGACCGCTACGACGAGAACGGTCGCCTCGAATCGGACCGCGAGCCGCTGGCATGGTCCCGGTGGTCTGTCCGCCGCCCGAGGGGAGTTGGTCGAGCCCGACCTCACCCCTTGGCGGACCGAGCGCCGTGGTCGCGTGCTGGTGCGCGCGGACGAGAGGGAGCCCGCCGTCACGGCCCAGCAGACCTTCCCGTCCCCGTCGGCCCGGGGCCACCGGAGCGGTGAACACCCGCTCCGACGTGCCGTAGACGGCCCGTATCCGCAGTCAGGCCGTCGCCGACGCCCATATCCGCTGGCCGTCGCAGACGCCCCGCCCGTTGCCGTACTTCTCCGGCAGGTGTACCCCTGGGAACCCGGACGCACAGGAAGGGGGCCCGGGACCGGCACGGACCGGCGTCAGGACGACTCGCGCACCATCAGCCTGGTCGGCAGCGTCACCTGCTGCCGTTCCGCTCCGTGCCGGGTGATGTCGGTCAGGATCCGGGCCATCGTGCGGCCCAGTTCCTCGACCGGCTGACGCACCGTGGTCAGCGGCGGGTGGGTGTGGCGGGCGAGGACGGAGTCCTCGAATCCGACGACGGCGACGTCACCCGGCACCTGCCGGTCCTGACGGCGAAGTTCGGCCAGGGCGCCTACGGCCATGAGGTCCGACGCGGCGAAGACGGCGTCCAGTTCGGGTGCGCGTTCAAGAAGCGAACGCATTGCTCGACGTCCGCCCTCCTCGGTGAAGTCACCGCCCGCCACCAGGGATTCGTCGGCGGGCACTCCCGCCTCGCCGTGGGCGTCGCGCCAGCCCGCCAGCCGGGCACGGCTGACGTCCATGTCGAGCGGCCCGGTGACGGTGGCGATGCGGCGGCGGCCTCGGTCCAGCAGGTGCCGGACGGCCGCGGCGGCGCCGCCTGCGTTGTCGGAGTCGACGTAACTCAGGTTCTCCCGCTCGTTGCGGCGGCCGGCCAGCACGGTGGGCAGGCCCATCTCCTCCAGCATGCCGGGCAGCGGGTCGTCCGCGTGCACCGAGACCAGCAGCACGCCGTCGACCCGGCGGGTGGTCACCGAAGCGATCATCTGGTCCCGCTCGGACTGGTCGCGGACCAGTGTGAGTTGCAGTTGTGTCCTGGTGTCGGTGAGTGCGGCGCTCACTCCGCGGATCAGCGCGGCGAAGTACGGCTCCGAGCCGAGACGGCTCTCGGACTCCGGGATCACCAGCGCCACCGAGTCGGTGCGGCTGGTGACCAGGCCCCGGGCGACGGAGTTGGGAACGTAGTTCAGCTCCTTGATCGCCGCGAGGACCCGCGCGCGGGCGTCCGCGCTGACCAGGTCCGAGCCGTTGACCACGCGGGACACCGTGGTCCGTCCCACGCCGGCGCGAGCGGCGACGGTTTTGATCGTGGGCTGACGGTTGCCTGCCATGTGCTCCTCCGGACGGCTGCGGCATCGCCGCGGGGGACGTGACCAGCCGCAATTGTGGCAGACCATCCCGGCGGTGGCAGCACCCGTCCGACGTCATGAAACGAACACGACTTGGCCGTTTCGGCAAGGAATTGTTTACAAGCCATTGACATGAGCGCTCGACCCTACGAGTCTTCGATCCGCTGATGGGCACGTTCCCAATCCATTTTGGGCACGTTCCCATCGGTTGTTTGCCCGTCTTTGCCCCACCCCGGAACCGCCACCGGTGCGTCAGCGCCGTCGCAAGGAGGAAGTCATGAGCACTGCTCACAGGACATCGCGCAGAAGGCTGGCCGCGGCCACCGCGACCGCCGGTGCGCTCGCACTCGTCGTCGGCTGCGGAGGCGGTGACGACTCCGCGACGGGCGGTGGCACGAAGGACGGCAAGGTCACCATCACCATGGGCATGTACGGAGTCATGGGGTTCGAGGAGACGGGCCTCCTGGAGCAGTACGAGAAGGAGAACCCCAACGTCGACATCAAGGCCGAGATAGCCGGTGACGAGCAGACGTACTACACCGCCCTGCAGACGCGGCTGGCCGGGGGCAAGGGCCTGAAGGACATCCAGGGCATCGAGATCGGCCGCGCCAAGGAGGTCGTCGACACCCAGGCGGACAAGTTCGTGGACTTCGCCGGAGTGAGCGGCACCGACCACTTCCTGCCCTGGAAGCAGTCCCAGATCACCACCAGCGACGGCAGGGTGCTCGGTCTCGGCACCGACATCGGTCCCATGGCCATCTGCTACCGCAAGGACTACTTCGAGAAGGCCGGACTGCCCACCGACCGCGAGGCCGTCGCCAAGCTGTGGCAGGGCGACTGGAAGAAGTACGTGGAGGTCGGCCGCGGTTTCAAGAAGGACTTCAAGGGCGGCGACGTGGCCTACATGGACGCGGCCAGCGGCCTGTTCAACGCCATGGTCTACGGCCACTCCGAGCAGTACTACAACGCCAAGGGCGACCTGGTCTTCGACGAGAACCCCGCCGTCAAGGAGGCATGGAACCTCGCTGCCGACGCCGCCGAGGGTGACCTGTCCGCCAAGCTCCGCCAGTTCCAGCCAGGTTGGGACCCCGGCCTCGCCAACGGGACGTTCGCCACCGCGGTCTGCCCGGCCTGGATGCTCGGCCACATCGGCGAGAAGGCCGGCCCCGCCAACAAGGGCAAGTGGGACGTCGCCAAGGCCCCCAAGGGCGCCAACTGGGGCGGTTCCTTCCTCGGCGTGGTGAAGCAGAGCCCGGTGCAGGAGGAGGCCAAGAAGCTCGTCGCCTGGCTGACCGCCCCCGAACAGCAGGCGCACCTCTTCAAGAAGCAGGGCAGTGTGCCGTCCTCGCAGAAGGCGTTGGAGGCACCCGAGGTCAAGAACGTCACTTCGGAGTACTTCAACAACGCCCCGATCGGCCAGATCTTCGGCGCGGCCGCCCGGGAGATTCCGGCCAAGCAGGTCCTCGGCCGCAAGGACGGCACGATCAAGGACACCTTCTCCCAGGGCCTGGTCCTGGTCGAGCAGGGCACCGCGCGGGACAAGGCATGGCAGACCACCGCGGAGCGCATCGAGAAGGCAGTCGGCTGACCGTCGTCCACCGGGCCGTCCGGGCCCGCCCGCACGATGTCGGCGGGCCCGGAGAAACGGTTCACACCCCTGCTTTCAGGAAGGAACTCCGGTGGCCACCTCCACCAACACGGCCCAGACCGGCCAGGGACGTCGAGGACCGTCCCGCGCGCCGGGCGGCGAGGACGCGGGCCCGCGGCGCGTCCCGCTGCTGCACCGGCTGGACGTCAAGGGCGCACCGTACGCGTTCATCGCCCCGTTCTTCGTCGTCTTCGCCGCGTTCAGCTTCTACCCGCTCCTCTACACCTCCTGGATCTCCCTGCACCGGGTGGAGCTGGCCACTCTCGACCTCATGGAGTGGGTGGGGTTCGACAACTACCTCGCCCTCTGGGACGACTCCCGGTTCTGGAACGCCGCGGCCAACACCCTCACCATCGGCGTCCTCTCCACGGTGCCGCAGCTGCTGCTGGCGCTCGGTCTGGCCCATCTGCTCCACTACAAGATGCGGGGCTCGCTCTTCTTCCGCATCGCCTCGCTCGTCCCGTACGCCACCTCGGTCGGTGCCGCCGCCCTCGTGTTCACCATGCTCTTCGAACGCGACTTCGGCATGATCAACTGGGTGCTCGGGCTGGTCGGCCTGGACCCGGTGAACTGGGAGGCCGACAAGTGGCCCGCCCAGGCCGCGATCTCCGCCATCGTCATCTGGCGCTGGACGGGGTACAACGCGCTGCTGTACCTGGCCGCCATGCAGGCCATTCCGGCCGAACGCTACGAGGCCGCCGCCATCGACGGCGCCTCTCGCTGGAAGCAGTTCACCCACGTCACCGTGCCCGGCATCCGTTCCACGATCGTCTTCACGATCGTGCTGTCCACCATCGGCGCCACGCAGCTGTTCGGCGAACCGCTGATCTTCGGACAGGGCCCCAACGGGGTGACGGGCGGCGCGGACAACCAGTACCAGACGCTGGGTCTGCTGCTGTACGAGGAGGGCTGGAAGAACTACCAGATGGGCCGCTCGGCGACCGTCGCCTGGGCGATGTTCCTGCTGCTCGTTCTCGTCTTCCTGGCGCACCGGCTCATCAAGCGCCTGCGCTCCCGTACGTCCTGACCAGGAGCCCCCATGATCACAGACAGCCTCCCGGTCCGGACGGACACCCCGCCCCGGACCGCCCCGAAGAAGCCCGCCCCCCGCGCAGGCCGCCGGATGCTCCGCCCGCGCGCCGGCCGTCAGCACCACGCGGGTCCGCTCGCCTACATCCTGCTCGGGATCACGGCCCTCGTGTCGATCTTCCCCCTGTACTGGACGATGGTGGCGGCCTCGACCGACAACACCCGGGTCAGCCAGACGCCGCCGCCGCTGCTGCCCGGACCCAACCTCCTCAGCAACCTCGCCCGCGCCTGGAACGAGGCGGCGATGGGCAAGGCCATGCTCAACAGCCTGATCGTGGCCGGTGTCATCGCGCTGTCCACAGTGCTGTTCGCGACGCTGGCCGGGTTCGCCTTCGCCAAGCTGCGCTTCAAGGGCCGCAACGTACTGCTCATGCTGGTGATCGGCACCATGATGGTGCCGCCCCAACTCGGCGTCGTCCCCCTGTTCATGATGATGTCCGAGCTGGGCTGGTCGCAGGAGCTGCCCGCCGTCATCTTCCCCACGCTGGTGAGCGCGGTCGGCGTCTTCTTCATGCGGCAGTACCTGGCCGAAGCACTGCCGGACGAACTGGTCGAGGCCGCCCGCGTGGACGGGGCGCACTCCCTGCGCATCTTCTGGAGCATCGTGCTGCCCGTGGCACGGCCCCCGATGGCGGTCCTGTTCATGATCACGTTCGTGCACGCCTGGAACGACTTCTTCTGGCCCTTCGTCGTGCTCGACATGACCAATCCGACCGTCCCGGTCGCCCTCACCCAGCTCAGCGCCGGATACATCCGTGACCAGTCCCTGATCATGGCGGGCGCCCTGCTCGGCACGCTGCCGCTGCTGGCGATGTTCCTCGTCTTCGGGCGTCAGATCGTCAGCGGCATCATGGCGGGCGCCGTCAAGGGCTGACCCGCCGCGACGACCGATCGGCGCCCGCGCCAAGCGTCCCCTCGCCCCACTTCCACCCGACACCTCACCAGGAATGGACATACGTGGCCACCGCAGCGCACCAGCACACCGTTTCCACCCCGGAGCCCTCCCGCACCTTCCCCGCGGACTTCCTGTGGGGTTCCGCGACCGCGTCCTACCAGATCGAGGGTGCTGCGGCGGAGGACGGCCGCACACCGTCCATCTGGGACACCTATGCCCGTACCCCCGGCCGTGTCCGCAACGGCGACACCGGTGACACGGCCACCGACCACTACCACCGCTGGCGCGAGGACGTCGCCCTGATGGCCGACCTCGGTATCGGCGCCTACCGCTTCTCCCTCGCCTGGCCGCGGATCCAGCCCACCGGCCGCGGTCCCGCCGTGCAGAAAGGGCTCGACTTCTACCGGCGTCTCGTCGACGAACTGCTGGACAAGGGCATCCAGCCGGTCGCCACCCTCTACCACTGGGACCTGCCGCAGGAGTTGGAGGACGCCGGCGGCTGGCCCGAGCGCGCCACCGCCGAACGGTTCGCCGAGTACGCCGCCCTGGCCGCCGACGCGCTGGGGGACCGGGTGCGCACCTGGACCACCCTCAACGAGCCCTGGTGCAGCGCCTTCCTCGGCTACGGCTCCGGCGTGCACGCCCCCGGCCGCACGGACCCGGTCGCCGCCCTGCGCGCCGCCCACCACCTCAACCTGGCCCACGGCCTGGCCGTCCAGGCGATACGGGACCGGACCCCCGCGCACAGCCAGTGCTCGGTCACGCTCAACATCCACCACGTGCGCCCGCTCACCGGCGGCGACGCCGACGCCGACGCGGTCCGTCGCATCGACGCCCTGGCCAACCGGGTCTTCACCGGCCCGATGCTGCGGGGCGCCTACCCGGAAGACCTGCTCAAGGACACCGCGGCGCTGACCGACTGGTCCTTCGTCCACGACGCCGACCTCCGGCAGATCCACCAGCCCCTGGACTTCCTCGGCGTCAACTACTACACCCCCACCCTCGTCTCCCAGGCGGACGGGAGCGGCGCGCACACCTCGGACGGGCACGGCAGGAGCACCCACAGCCCGTGGCCGGGCGCCCGGCAGGTCGCCTTCCACCAGCCCCCCGGCGAAACCACCGCCATGGGCTGGGCCATCGACCCGAGCGGTCTGCACGACCTGCTGCGCCGACTGGCCGCCGACTTCCCCGGCACGCCGCTGGTCATCACCGAGAACGGCGCCGCGTTCGACGACTACGCCGACCCCTCGGGCAACGTCAACGACCCCGCCCGCATCGCCTACCTGCACGGCCACCTCGCCGCCGTCCACCAGGCGATCGAGGACGGCGCGGACGTGCGGGGGTACTTCCTCTGGTCGCTGCTGGACAACTTCGAGTGGGCACACGGGTACAGCAAGCGTTTCGGCGCCGTCTACGTCGACTACCCGACCGGAGCCCGCATCCCCAAGGCCAGTGCCCGCTGGTACTCCGAGGTCGCACGCACCGGCGTCCTGCCCGCCTGACCGAGCCGGGTGCGGCGCCTCCGCGTCTCCCCGCACGGTGTCGCACCACGGGTCCGCCCCCACCCCCTCACTCGGGGCGTGGGGGCGGACCCGTCCCTCGCGCCGCTCACTCCCCGGGGTAGCGCACGCCGATCCGCGCCCGTACCGCGTCCAGCGTGTCCATGACCGCGAGGGTGCCGGCCAGCGGCACCAGCGGCGACTCGACCAGTCCCGACCGCAGGCACCGCATCACCTCGCGCGCCTGGTGACCGTAACCGTTGCCGCGCTGTGGCGGTGCCGTGTACTCCTTCGGCTCGTGCCCGTCGCGGTGGAGCACGAAGGCGGACGGGTTGAAGAAGTCGGCCGGTATCTCGATGCGCCCCTCCGTGCCGCACACCACCGCCCCGTGCTCGTCGTCGGCGAGCAGGGAACACGACAGCACGGACATGGCCCCGCCGGGGTGTCCGAGCAGGATGCCGGTCTGTTCGTCGACACCCTGCGAAGTCAGCCGCGCGTGCGCGGTGACCGACTCGGGGGCGCCGAGAAGCAGCTGTGCGAACGACACCGGGTAGGTGCCCAGATCCAGCAGCGCGCCACCACCGGCGGCCGGGTCCCAGAGCCGGTGCTCCGGCGCGACCGTCACCCGCGCCCCGAAGCGGGCGTGCAGTGAGCGGATCTCACCGATGGCGCCGTCGGCCGTCAGCTCGACGATCCGGCGCACCAGCGGATTGACGTACGTCCACATCGCCTCCATCAGGAACAGGTCCCGCTTGGCGGCGAGTTCGGTCAGGAGGCGGGCCTGTCGGCCGCTCAGTGCGAACGGCTTCTCGCACAGCACCGGCTTGCCGGCCTCCAGGCACGCCGTCGCGGCGGCCAGGTGATGTGCGTGGGGTGTGGCGACGTAGACGACGTCGACCTCCGGGTCGGCCACCAGTTCGTGCCAGCTACCGTGCACCCGGGCGACGCCGAACCGACGCGCGAACTGTCGCGCGCCGGCCTCCGACCGCGAACCGACGGCAGCCACCCGAGCCCCCGATTCACGGAGCAGGTCTTCGGTGAAAGCGGCGGCCATGCCACCGGTCGCCAGGATTCCCCAACTGATGATCTGCTCGCTCACTGACGGCTCCTGTTCGATACGGCGAAGGGCTGCGGCACACCCTATGGGTACGTTCCCATCGGCGTAAGGGGCCCGCGCCGACAGTGCGCCCCTGATCTGTCGACTGCACCGGGATCAGCCAACGCCCTGCCCCACGTTGCGCCGTCGTACGGCCGCCCTCGTCGGCACCGGCCACATCGGCCGCGAGGAGGAGGCTGCATGATCCGCCGCTACGTCAGCTGGCGAAACCGGTCCCACCGGGCGCCACTCGAACCGGTTTCCAGACTGGCCAACGCTGACTGTCCGGCGTAGTACAGCTGTCCGTCGCGGAAGATCTCCAGCTGAAGGTTCCCGGCCAAATGCTGTGTCGAGTAGCCGAACCGGTGCGGCTCCAGCAGTGGGATCGGCAGCCTCCAGGGGCGACTGCTGCTTGCCTCACCGGTGAGCCGGACCCGATAGCGGTGGTTGCGGGCCTTGATCGACCAGCGGCCGTCACGTTCGCCGCCCCGTACCCCCGCGGTGGGCGGAATCAAGCTGATCATTCCGTCGCCGGTACTGACCACTACGCCGCCGACCGGCAGGGCCAACCGTCCTCGACCGAGCAGCCCTCCGGCGAAGGCGACGCACATGTCCGTGCGGTCGAACCCATGGGCCTGGCCCCACCACCAGGTGTGCGGGAAGCCTCGTCCCCAGCTCTTCTCGGCGTAGACATGGCAGTCGGACAGGTCCCACCTCTGGTCCCCCAACCGGGCGGTCCCTCGGACCTTCGCATCGAACAGGTGGGGATGCCAGTAGTGGTTGAGTCCCGGCACCAGGGAAAAGAGCCCGCTGCCGTGGACGGCACGCCGAGGTCTGGTCCGGGGCTCGCCGAGCACACAGTCGATGTGCAGGTCGTCGTCCAGCCGGACATGGAGCGCACCTGCCCCGTACCGCAGCGCGGCCGGGACGCGGACCTGGTAGCGCTGGGTGCTGGCCCAGGCTCCGTCGACACTCGTCGACCTGACGGTGCCGAGAGGGTCCGCAGCGACGACCACCGTGCCCCACGGGCGGTGGGGATGGTGGTTGACACCGCAGGCGACAAGGAGCACCCGGCCCCGGCGCGTGTCGGTGAACCGCCACAGGTAGCCCTCCATCGGCGCCTGGTGCGAGGGGAGCGGGTCGCCCCAGGGCAGGTCCGCGCCGGTCCTGCGCCAGTGGTCCCGGACGTGTCGGCGGGTGCTTCGGATGGTGGTCTCCCCACGCTGCGGCGTTCCGTCGGGTGTGTGCTCACCTGGCACGTTTCGTCCAGTGGAGCGGCAGGTGTCCATGGCAATGATGTGGAGCCCGCCGCCGGCCAGCGGCGCCGGTCCGGTCCCGAACTGCCTTTTCAGCGTCGGGCGGTTCCGACGCATGAGGTCGCCGGCCATGATGTCGTCGCGGATGAGGGCGAAGTCGTGCACGAGCTCAAGGGCTACGGCACCGGGCGCGGCGCACCGCGCGGGCCCTCTCAGTGCTTCCGCTGCGAGAGGGGCAGGAGTCGGACGGAAGGCTTTGCCGCCGTCGGAAGCAGTGAGCGCGGCGCCGACCGATCGTGCCGGCCGAAGTGGTGGGCACTCATCCGTGAAAGAGCGGCGGGGAGCCGTCGCACCGCGGCACGAAGTGCCGGTTCCCTCTGGCGGCGTGCGCGATCACAGGCCGTACGAACTTGCCGGTGAGCCGCACTGCTGCCCGCGGTCGCCGCTGCGGTCACGGCGCACCCGCGTGACGTCGGGTGGCGTGGACGGCCTGTCGCAGCCACAAGGCGAACATGAGGGTGGTGATTCCCGCGATGAAGGACCAGAGCGCTGGCGCCGGCCGGCTGCTCAATGACAGGTCCACCAGGAGTCCCACCATGGTCAGGCAGGTGGTGAGGGGCAGTTGCATCGACGACCAGAACGTCACGGCATTGGCCCTGCTCGGATCGGCCATCGCGCCGCTGGACAAGCTGCGCACCACGAAGATCGCCACAGGCGCGACAGCCAGTTGGGCGAGGGCCACCGTCGGCGGCAGTTCACCGAGAGCCGCCAGGACGACGACGCCGATGTAGAGGCCGAGCTGGCCGGCCGCGTAGGTGAAGGCCAGGCGGCGTGGCCCGAGCACACCAGCCAGCGTCCTCTTGCCCACGCGGGCATCGCCCTCGATGTCCGCCAGGTTCATGATCAGACATCGCAGGACCTGCTGGGCGGCGACCAAACCGGTGCCCCACAGAAGCAGCGAGCTGAACTGCCCGGCTTGCAGATACGCGGCGAGCAGCGGTCCCATCCCGTACAGCACGGCCGCGCAGGTCACCTCTCCCAAGGCGTGGTAGTTCAGTCGCAGCGGGGGAGCCGTGTAGAACCAGGCCAGTGCCATCAGTGCGGTCGCGAGGATCCGCGCGGTCAGGGACGGCATGAGGACGGTGAGGACGACCGAGGTGAACAGGAGCACGAAGGCCGCTCCGATACTGACGGCGGGCTTCAGCAGACCGTCCACCAGAACCCGGCTGCCGCCGGTCCACGCGGTCGGGGACGGATTGGCACGGTCGGCCTCAAGGTCGAAGTACTCATTGCAGAAATGCGTCATGAGATGGGTCGACCAGGCGAAGGCGAGGGTGAGCAGGTACCAACGGAGAGAGAAGACCCCTGTCGCGTGGACGGCCAGGGTGACGCCGAATCCGGTGACCATCATGCTCTGGAACAGGAACTTGACCCGTGCGAGCTTGATGAAGGCGGCGAGCGGGCCCGTGCCGGGGCTCGTGATCGTCGCTCGCGAGACGCTCATGGGGCGTGCTTGGTCGCAACGATGATGCCGTGGGGAGTCCAGCCCGGCACCGCGATCCGCTGGGCCGAGGAGAAGCCGGCGTCGCGCAGGCACTGCTCGTACAGGCGCCACGGGTAGATCATGCCGCCCTCCGCCGGCAGAGCCGCGAAATAGACGCTGTCGAGGGCCGCGATCAAGGGACCGTCGCCCGCGTCGTTCGACATGGAGTTGAAGATGACGACCCGGCCGCCGGGCTTGAGAGCCTCGTACGCCTTACGAAGCAAAAGCGTGTTCTCCTCGGGCGTCCAGATGACGAGCTGATGGGCGAAGAGCACACAGTCGTTGTCCGAAGGGAAACGCTCGGTGAACATGTCGCCCGGATGCACCTCGATCCTGTCCGACAGACCAGCTTCGGCGATCTTCTTCTCGGTCACGGCGGCCGAGGTGGGGATCTCCAGGATGGTGACCTGGAGACCGGGGTTGTGCCGGGCCAGGGCGATCGCGTTGACCGCGTCGCCGCCACCGCAGTCGAGCAGGTGCCCGGCGTTGCCGAGATCCAGCTCGGCGACGAGGTGCTCGTTGGCCAGCTGGGACCAGGAGCGCATGTACCGGTAGAACACCGACTCCAGGTGGGGGTGCTGGCTGAGCCGGTGGTACAGGTCGGGGTGGTCGCCGGGGATGCGGCGCAGTCCCACATTGGTGTTCTCGCGCAGCGACTCCACGAAATCGGCCTGCCCTTCGTAGACGATGTGCTGTTCGAACGCCACCGTGTCCTTCAACTTCTGCCAAACCCCCTCCGTGTGCAGGGAGCTGATCAGCGCCGCGGCGCTGTAACGGTCGCCTTCCTTGACCGTCAGTCCGAGCGCGGTCGATCCGAGGAGCAGGATGTCGGCCGCCCGCTCGGCCAGGGCCAGTTCCTCGCGGATCTCCCCGACTGTCAGGGCACCGCGCTCCATGAGCAGGTCGAGCAGCTTCAGCTCACAGGCCGCATGGAGGTATTGGAAGGCCGCGTGTCCGAAGAGCATGAAGGACAAGCGGTCCATGTCCAGCGCCTCGGCTGCCGGCGTCGCCAGGGATGCGGTCGGGTTCGTCGCGTCAGTCGTCACGGAAATGGTCATGTGTTCCTCCGGGGGGCGTATGGCCTCGCTGGGCAAGGTTGGTCCCGGGCTCCGCCTCGACGCTCGTGCTGTTGACCCGAAGAGCACAGAGAGCACCCGAGCGGATCACGCAGCGCGCGGGCCCCCGTACCGGGAGTTACTTTCGGATCCGGCGTACTGCGATGTCGCTCATCCTCGGCGCAAGGGATTCCAGCCTTGAAACACACCGTCCTCGGCCTTTCCCCCCTTGCGAGGGAAGAGCGCCGCACCATGTCGACGCGCCCCTGGGACGTCATCGCCCTCGACCACGTACGCATGTGCGTCGGTAACGCCCGGCAGGCGGCCTACTTCTACGTCTCCGCGTTCGGCATGGAGATCACCGCACTGCGTCGCCCCACGAGCACGCGCGACGGCCATGCCGAGTACGTCCTGTCTTCGGGCGACGTCCGCTTCGTCCTCACCGGGGGCAGCCACCCCGACAGCAGCGCTTCACGATGGGCGGCAGTACACGGAGACGGGGTCAGCGACATCGCCCTCCAGGTGGCCAACCTGGACGAAGGTCTGGAACACGCGGTACTGGCCGGCGCGGTGGTACTGGAGGAACCGCGCGACACGGAGGACGAGTTCGGCGCGGTGCGTACGGCAGCCATCGCCGCCTATGGGGAACTCCGGCACACCGTTGTCGAGCGACGTTCCTACGACGGGCCCTTCCTGCCGGGCTTCGAACCCCCTGGCCCCGGGGGACCCACACCCGTCGGACCACAGCTGTTTCACCGGATCGACCACGTGGTGGGATGCGTCGAACACGGGCGCATGGACCACTGGGTCGACTTCTACCAACGCACCATGGGGTTCTCCTTGATGGCGGAATTCGTCGGGGACGACATCGCCACCAAGTATTCGGCGCTGATGAGCAAGGTCGTCGCCGACGGCTCCCGCAAGGTCAAGCTGCCCCTCAACGAGCCGGCCCCGGGACAGCGCCGCTCACAGATCGACGAATACCTCGACCACCACCGAGGCCCCGGCACCCAGCACATCGCTTTGGAAACCCACGACATCCTCGCTGCCACCGACGCCCTGCGCGCGGCCGGCATCGACTTCCTGCCCACACCGGACACGTACTACAGCGACCCGGTGCTCCGCTCGCGCATCGGATCCGTGCGTGCAGACATCGACGAGCTGCGCAGCCGGGGGGTGTTGGTGGACCGTGACGAGGACGGCTACCTGCTGCAGATCTTCACCCGCCCCCTGGTGGACAGGCCGACGTTCTTCGTGGAGCTGATCGAACGCCACGGCTGCCAGGGATTCGGGAAGGGCAACTTCAAAGCGCTGTTCGAAGCCGTGGAGCGCGAGCAGGAGCAGCGCGGAAATCTGTGACGGCCCTGTCAGCGATCCCATCGATCAAGGAGGAGAACATGGCTCGTGCCACGCTGGCCAAGCGGCCGGATGACGTCACGCGCATGTTCGACCAAGCCGCCCACCGCTACGACCTCACCAACACGGTGCTCTCCGGCGGGCGGGACCGGACGTGGCGCACCCGTACGCGCGAAGCCCTCGCGCTGCGCCCCGGGGAACGGTGCCTCGACGTCGCGTGCGGCACCGGTGTGTCCACCGAGGAACTGGCACGGTCGGGGGCGACCGTCGTCGGCATCGACCGGTCACCCGGCATGGTGGAGCAAGGAGAGCGCCGCCCGGTCACCCTCAAGGTGGGCGACGCCCTCGCCCTGCCCTTCGACAACGCGAGTTTCGACGCGGTCACGATCATGTTCGGACTGCGCAATGTCGTCGACGTGCCCGCCGCGCTGCGGGAGATGGCCCGGGTCGTCCGCCCGGGCGGACGCCTTGTGGTCTGCGAGTTCAGCCACCCCACCTGGACACCTTTCCGGACCGTGTACCTGCGGTACCTCATGGGTGGTCTGCCGCGCATCGCCCGCTGCGCCTCCAGCAACCCGGATGCCTACACCTACCTGTCGGACACCATCCGAGCCTGGCACGACCAGCGCACACTCTCGGCCGTGATCGCAGGGGCAGGTTGGGAGCAGGTGGCATGGCGCAACCTCACCGGCGGCATCGTCGCGCTGCACCGCGCCGTGCGCCCCCTGCCCCGCGCCAGTGCCGACCCCCTGTCCACGGAGGCACGCACATGAATCGGACGCTCCGGACCCACGCCCAGGTCATCGTGGTAGGAGCGGGGCCCGGCGGTGCCACCGCCGCCTACCACCTGGCACGCCAGGGAGTGGACGTGGCGCTCCTGGAGAAGGCGGAGTTTCCCCGGGAGAAGGTCTGCGGCGACGGCCTGACACCACGCGCTGTCCACCAGCTGGTGCGCATGGGCGTCGACATCACCGCCCCCGGCTGGAAACGCAATCGCGGTCTGAGGTTCGTCTCGCGCGGGCGGACGCTCGAACTGGACTGGCCGCAGAGCGGCCGTTTCCCCGGCTACGGTCTGACCCGCACCCGTCACGACTTCGACCGGATCCTCGCCGAACACGCGGTCGCCGCCGGGGCCCGACTGCACACCCGGACCAAGGCGACCACGCCGCTGCTGGACGCGGGCGGACGGGTCGTAGGTGTCTCCGCGCTCGGCCCCGACCAACAGCCCATGGACTTCACCGCCCCGCTGGTGATCGCGGCGGACGGCGTTGCCGGCAGGCTGGCCCTGGCAGTAGGGATCGCGCGGCTGGAGAAGAGGCCCGTCGGCACCGCTGTCCGACGCTACTTCCACAGCCCCGCGAAGCATCAGGACCCCTACCTGGAATCGTGGCTCGATCTGCGCCGCCCCGACGGCCGCGTGCTGCCTGGATACAGCTGGATCTTTCCCATGGGCGACGGCCGCGTCAACGTCGGCCTCGGTGTCCTCAACGATTCCCGCACCGGCTCGATGGAAACCCGCAGAATGCTGACCACCTGGCTGGCGCGGACGCCCGAGGAGTGGGGGTTGCGCTCCGAGGAGAATGCCGACGGCCCGCTCCGCGGGGCAGCCCTGCCGATGGGATTCAACCGTCTCCCTCATTACCGCAACGGCCTCATGCTCATCGGCGACGCAGGCGGCATGGTCAACCCGTGCAACGGTGAGGGAATCACCTACGCCATGGAGTCCGGCGAACTGGCCGCGGACGTCGCGGCCCAGGCGCTCGCCCGGTACGCCGGAGCCTCCCGCGAGCGAGCCCTGGAACGCTACCCGTCAGAAATGGAGGCCCGCCTCGGCCGGTACTACCGTCTGGGATGTGCCTTCTCGGCGCTGATGGCCCGGCCCTCGTTCACTTCGCTGGTCACCCAGAACGCGGTCAAGTCCCCGCAAGCCATGCGCTTCATGGTGCGGTTGCTGTCGAACCTGACCGACAGTCCCAGCGTGGATGCCATGGACCACCTCATCAACGCGATGATCCGTTGCACCCCTTCAGGGTCGGGTGGCAGGACTGCGAACCGGCCCCGTTCGGCGTAAACCAGTGCGGTCAGCGACTCCCGCGGCCCTTGTGGCCGCGGGCGCCGGGTGGGCCACCCGGCACAGAGCCCTCGTCCTCGTCCTGGCTGCGTTGGTGGTCTGCACGGGCGGCTGGTCGACCCTGCACATGACCAGCCGGCTCGGCCTCGGAGGCACCACAGCCACCGCGAGCGAAGCCGCGCGTGCCGAGCAGTGGATCCGCACGCACACCGGGACCAGTCGACCCGACCTGATCCTCGTCGTCTCCTCGCGCGGGGGCGGTCGCGTCGATACCGGCACGGCCACGGGCGACGGTACCGCTCTGGTCCAGCGCGCTGCGACACTGCCGGGCGTGGAGAGGGCAACGGCGTGGTGGGACTCCCGACTCCCCGAGTTGATCTCGGACGACGGGAGTGCCGCCCTTGTTCTGCTTCAGCTGACAGGAGACAGCAGCGACGCGGCTCGCTCGGCGAGCACGATCACCCGCGAACTGTCCGGGGAGCAGCGGTCGTTGACGGTGATGGCGACCGGTCCCGCTGCCGCGGGCGCGCAGACCATGGAACAGGTCCAGCACGATGCGCAGCGCAGCGAGCTTCTCAGCGCACCCGCCGCATTCGCGGTGCTGACGCTCGCCCTCGGATCGCTCCTCGCCGGTCTGCTACCGGTCGTCGTCGGCCTGGTGGCCGTCGGAGGCACTCTCGCCCTGCTCCACCTGCTCGCACCGGTCACCGAAATCTCGCTCCTGACCGTCAACCTCACCACCGCGCTCGGATTCGGACTGGCGGTGGACTACAGCCTGTTCATCGTCACCCGTTACCGCGACGCACGGCAGCGCGGGCGTACCGGCCCGGAGGCAATCCTTGAGAGCGCGAGGACCGCAGGCCACACCGTGCTGTTCTCGGCAGGCGCCGTCGCCCTGTGCGCTTGTGCCCTGTTCTGCTTCCCCCTGTACTTCCTCAGCTCGATGGGCCTGGCCTGTGTCATCGTCGTCACCCTCGCCGCGGCGGCTTCCGTCTTCGTACTCCCCGCGCTGCTCAGCCTGTTCGGGGATCGTCTCAGCAGGTGCCGGCGTACGTCCGTTCCCCGTACCCACGCCCTGTGGCGCACCTTCAGTCAGAGGATCCAGCGTCACCCCGTACTGTGGGGCAGCGCCGCCCTCGGGGTGTTGACGGTTCTTGCTCTCCCGGCCTCCGAGGCCCGATTCCAGTTGGCCGACGACCGCGCCCTGGCGAGCACCTCCTCCGCGCACGTCGCCGGTGAACACCTGCGTCGCCACTTCGACGAGTCGGCACTGAGCCCGATCACTGTCGCGCTGCCCGGCCTCGACCCCGGAGGCGGCCCGCACGCCCTGAGCGCCTACTCGGCCCGGCTCTCCGCAGTGCCTGAAGTGGCCCAGGTCGTTTCGGCCGCCGGTGTGTTCCGTACGGGCACGGCCGCTCCAGGAACGGCATCCCCCGCTCAGTACTCCAACTCGGCGGGCACGTGGCTGCATGTGGTCCCCGTACCCGCGGTCACGCCGGACTCCAGCGCCGCAGAGCGTCTCGTCACGAACGTGCGGGCCGTCCCGGCCCCGGAGGGCTCCCACCGGCTGGTGGGGGGACCAGCAGCGCTGTTCGCAGACACCAAGGACGCCTTGGTGCATCGCCTCCCCCTGGCCGCAGGGCTCGTGGCCCTCGGCATGGGCGCGGCGCTCTTCCTCTACACCCGTAGCGTGCTTGTGCCGATCAAGGCGATCCTGGTCGCAGCCCTCAGCCTCACGGCCATCGCCGGGATCATGGTGACGGTCTTTCAGCACGGGCACCTGCAATGGCTCCTGGGCCCGTTCACCGTCACAGGACGGCTGGAGATGTCCACTCCGGTCCTTGTCCTGTTCCTCGCCTTCGCCCTGACCATGGACTACGAGATGTTCCTTCTCGCCCGCATGATGGAGGAGGACCGCCGCACCGGCGACCATCCGGGTGCCGTACGTCACGGACTGGAGTCCACCGGCCGCCTGATCACCCTCGCGGCTGCCGTTCTCATCCTGGCCGTGGCCGTGCTGGCCACATCGTCCCTGACCGTTGTCAAACTCTTCGGCTTCTCCCTGGCCGCGGCACTCCTTCTCGACGCCACGCTCGTACGCGCGGTGCTCGTACCGGCGATCATGCACCTCGGAGGCCGGGCCACATGGTGGCCCCACTCGCCCCGTCCATGTTCCGACAGCCGGAGCGCACCGCCTCCTCGGGCCGTGTCGGGCGGTGGCGGTGACCGGGGAGCGACCTCGTAGCCGGTCGGCACCCCGGTTCACGGGACGCGACGGACCTCAAGGCCCGGACCGGTCCGTTTCCCAGGGGCGCCGTGCCTTGTCCGAGGAACGCGCCTCCACCTTCGCCTCACGCAGCGGGGCGTGAGCGGCAAAAGGGCGTGCCCGGTCGTCGGTATCGACAAGAAGACCGGGCAGCGCCGACGTGACGGCTGTGCCCCGCCGGGCGGGCACGTCGGGGTGTCACCGATCACCACGGTGACGACCGTGGCCTTCTCCCGCAGCCGGTCCGCTCCGTGAAGAGCCCCCACGCGCACCGGCCCTACGGCGTGGCTCAGGTGAGCTGGAGCAGTGGGGTGCCGGTGTTCAGGATCCCTCGGAGGGCCGGGATGTCCGTCCAGGTGAGCCCGAGGGTGCGCGCGGCATACCGGAAGGTGACGTGGTCGGCTCCGCAGGCCGCTTCGCGGAGGGTCTTCATGGTCACGTCCTGGCTGCGGAAGCCGGTGTTCCCAGCGGGCGGGTCAGCGGGCGGCTCCGGCTGCGGAGTTCGGTCGCGCTCGGGTTCCAGCCCGTGGATGCCGGTGAGCCGGTGGGAGAGGTCGGCTGCGGCGTCCAGAGTTGCCGGGCGCTCGTCGACGAGGGCCCGTGCGACCGGGTTGTGGCCGAGGGCTTCCTGAAGCGGCAGGTGGTACAGACGTGGAGAGACGTCGGTGAGGTGGATGGTGTCCCGGGCGGTGCGGACGGTGCCGCGGGTGCCGTGGATGGCGGCCGCCCACAACGCGGACGCCTCGGAGGGGTGCCAGGCCAGTGCGGGGGCTGCTGCCGAGGCGGCGCTCCGGCTGGGGATGAGCGGGAGGTGCCCGGCGAGGCGTTCGAGGAGGGGGTGTTCGCCGATTTCTCCGTCGAGGCCGGGTCCCGCGAGGTAGACGGTGGTGAGGATACCGGTGAGGTGGCAGGCGGCGAGGGTGTAGGCGTCCCCGAACGGGCTGCACAGGCCGGGCTCGTCGCCGTGGGTGAGGACGTCGCCGCCGATGTCGACGATGCGAATTCGGCGGCCACCCGCGGCCTCGGCCATGGATGCGATCTGCCGTGACAGGGAGGAGAGCCCGTGGGTGGGGTCGAGCAGCAGCAGCCGGGCAGGCAGGTCCCTGGCGAGGCCGGGCATGGTGGACCCGGCGGGTAAACGGGGGCGGGTTGCAGACGTGAACGCTGCGGCGCCGCCGGCTTCGCGGGCGAGCCCGGCGAAGTCCCGTTTCCCGAGGGGGCTGTGGGTGGGGTCGACCTCGGGGCGTTCCCATGCGTAGGTGGCGATCAGCGGCGGGGCCGGGTCGACGGTGATGGTGCGGGCGGCGATGAGGGTGCCGATGGGGTCGCCTCCGCCGCCCGCGGCGATGTACAGGTCGGTCATGCGATGCCCTCGCGCAGGTCGATGCCGGTGATGCGTACGGGGGTTGCGCCCATGTTCTTCCGGGCACGCTTGTTCGCCGCGTGGAGGTTCTCGTAGTACTCGCGGTCGAGGGCCTTGACGGGCTCGGAGTAGAACATCCAGGAGAGGATGTCGCGGTATTTGAAGCCCTTGGGAGAGAGCTGGATGCGGCGGCCGAGGCGGTGGATGAGTCCGTTGGCCTCGGCAGCGTCGAGGATGGGTTCGAACTCGGCGGCGTGCTGCTGGTAGCCGAAGCGGTCGAGTTCGGTGAGGTCGAGGTCGAAGGCGTCGAGGACGAGGCGCTTGCGGACGTTTTCTTCGCCGGTCAGTTGGAAGCCGGTGACGGCGGCCAGTTCGTGGTTCTTGGCCCTCTTGATGTAGTCGGCGACCTCGGCCGTCGAGGGCTTCACGCTGCCGGTCATGTAGTCGAGCACGCTGGTGTAGGAGCGGGCGCCGACGCCGAGGCCGAGCAGGGGGACGCCGTGGAAGGTGAGCACCTTCTGGACGTAGCCGCCACGGCCGGGCCTCTTGTAGCGGACGGAGCCTTCCTGGACGTAGCCGTGGTCGAGGAAGACCTCGCGGGCGTAGTCGTAACGGTCGTACAACTCGGGCTGCCACATGTACTGGTAGGCGCCGGTCCTGGAGAACCAGGCGTCCGGCCGCACCGTGAGGAAGTAGGTGCTGATGGTCGTGGGCCGGAGTTCGGCCAGTTCGTTCACGCTGTGGCGCCAGGTTTCGGGGGTCTGTCCGGCGAAGCCCATGATCAGGTCGGTGGACAGGTCCGGGAGGCCGAGTTCGTGCGCGGTGTGGACGGCGCGGCGGATGACGTCCTCGTCCTCGCCGCCGCGGCCGGCTTCGCGGATCTCGCCGGGGACGAGGGACTGGATGCCGACGTTGGCGCGGGTGAGGCCCATGTCGAGGAGGGCCTTGAACTCTGCGGGTTCGTCGGCGATGGAGGACGGGGTGGCTTCGACGGCGACTTCTTCGACGGTGGAGCGCCAGTTGGGATAGATGTCCCCGAGGGTGGTGAAGATCCGCTCGAAGTGGCGGGGCTTGAGCAGGGCCGGGGTGCCGCCGCCGATGTAGAGGGTGCGCAGGCGTCGGGCCTGGATGATCTCCGCGTGATCCCGGATCTGGGTGCACAGGGCGTCGGTGTAGGCGTCGAAGACGTCCTCGTCGGTGCTGATGACGGTGTAGAGGTTGCAGAAGCCGCATTTGCGGTCGCAGAAGGGGACGTGCAGATAGAGGTTGAGCTCGGGGACCTGGTGGTTGACGAGGTCCTTGGCCCATACGTCAGCGATGGCCCACTTGCCCTCCGGGAGGGGGCGGTAGGTGGAGCGGGGCGGGTAGGAGTACTGGTAGGGCGGGACGACGCCCCGGTCGATGTGGTCGGCGAGTTGCTGCTTCAGGCTGGTCACGATGCGGCTTTCCCGTTCGGATCGAGGGTGCGGTTACCTGGCGTGGTGATCCGACCACGGAATGCTTGTGCGGTTCCATGGGCCATGCGCACCAAATGCCCTGTGGCTACTGGCCGGTTGGCTGGACGTTGCTCCAAATCGGCGCGTTGGGCGGCTAGTTGTTTTCGTCGGTCAGGCCCATAGCCGCTGCCTCCGCCCCGCGGCTTTGCTGGTGGAATGACATGCGGAGCGGGCCCGAGCGGGCCGGGAGTGCTGGTGATCGAACCGATGGGGAACGCGGGGCGTTTCCTCGTCGAGGCCGCTGACCAGCTGGGATTGCGCTTGTACGCGGCCACGCACAAGGACGTCTACGACGACTACCCGGGCTGGTTGCGGTCCGCCTTCGCGGGGGTGTGCGTGACGGATCTCACGGATACCGAAAGGGCGTTGGGGGACATGGAGGTCTTCTGTGGGCACCGCGCCGTTGCGGGTGTGGCCGCCTGCTTCGAGCTGTTCACCCCGCTCGCCGCACTGCTCGCTGAGCGGGTCGGCCTGCCCGGCAACGACCCTCTGCTCGCGCGGGCGGCCAGGAACAAGATCCTGATGGGTGAGGCGTTCGCCACCGCCCGGATCACCGCCCCCCGCTGGGCGGTCGTCCACGATGCGGCCGAGGCGCACCAGGTCGCGCGGACACACGAGCTGGGCTGGCCGCTGGTGGTGAAGCCCGCGGAGCAGGGCGGCTCATGGGGTGTGTCCGTGGTGGACGGTCCGGATCAGCTCACCCGCGCGGTCGGCGCGGCCCAGCAGTACACGCACGCCTCCCCGCACGGCCTGGAACTCGACACGCGGGCTCTGGTGCAGGAGTACGTCCCGGGGGAGGAGTACTCGTGCGAAACGGTGGTCGCGGACGGGGTCGCCTACCCTCTGCCGGTCGTAAGGAAGGACACCACCGAGGGCCGGTACCGGATCGAGACCGGGCACACCTGTCCTTCCGGTTTGGCTTCGCCGCTCGCCAGGAGGGTGCAGCACACCGCGGCGCGGGCAGCGCTCGCCGTCGGTGTGCGCAACGGGATCGCACACACGGAGGTGAAGATCCCTCCGGGTTCGGAGATTCCGTACGTGATCGAGACCGGCGCCCGTCTGCCGGGGGACAACCTCTGTGAGGTCGTCGAGGCCGCGACGGGCGTGAGGGAAGCCGTGGCCTACCTTCAGGCCGTACTCGGCCGCGTCCCCGACACCGTCGCCTCCCGCGCCGACGCAGCGACGATCCGGTTCCTGCTGCCTGAGCGCGGCGGGGTGCTGCGGCGGGTGGTCATCCCCGAAACGCCGGGCACGCACAGCGAGTTGCACCTCCGGCCGGGAGAAACGGTGCCTGAGCCTGCGGATTCGGCCTGCCGGATCGGGCACGTGGTGGCCCGCGCGGCAACGGTTGGGCAAGCACGCGAGCTGGCCGATCAGGTCGCCGCCCGGTCCCGAGTGGAAGTGGGCTGAGAGGTGCGGAAGATGGCGTTTCTGCGGTCGGTGGGCATCCAGCGCGCCGACCCGTACATCCAGCAGGCCGTACGCGCGCTGGCGGCCGACGGGGTCGAGGCCGGACTGTTCTACACCAGCGGCAGCGCGGGTGACGACGACTTCCCCGGGTACCGGGAACGGCTTGATCGGGAAGTGACCCCGCGGGAGCTCGCGGATGCGGTCGCCGCCTGGGGAGCGGATGCGGCGGTGTCGATCTCGCTGCCGTGCGAGAACGCGCTGCGGGACGCCGCGGCCAAGACCTTCCTGGACGCCTCGGGCATCCCGACGATCATGACGCCGCTCGCGGCGACGATACTGCTGGTGGACAAGTGGGAGACCAAGCAGCTCTGCAGGCAGGCCGGGCTGAGGGTGCCGGACGGGTTCCGTGCCGACTCCGATCTGCTGGCGGGACGGGGTCTGCGCGTGCCCGGCTACCGGGACGCGCTACGAGTGCAGGCCGAACAGATCGGCTTTCCGCTGATGGTGAAGCCCGTGTGGGACTCGACCAGCATGGGCATCCGTACCCTGCGTTCCCCCGCCGACCTCGACTCCTATCTCGCGTCCTCGCCGGAGGTGTCGGCGGTGGTGGAACAAGTCGTCGAAGGCGACCTGTGCAGTGTGGACATCGTGGGACGGCCCGGCTCCTACCAGGTCTTACCGCTGTGCTGGACCGGACGCGCCGGAGCGGATCCGGTGTTCACCTTCGCCGATCTGCGCTGGTGCGGGCCCCGCGTGGAGGCGGACGCCGCGTTCGCCGAAGTGGCCCGCACCCTGGTCACCCTCTGCGCCGACCTGGGAGTCATCGGGTCGATCAACGTCGATATGGTCCACACCGGCGGCCAGTTCGTGATCCTGGAGGTCAATCCGCGCATCGGAGGCGCCACCACCCTGTCGTGCGCCGCGTCCGGCACGAACACCTTCGCCTCCCTCACCCGCATGGCCCGCGGCCTTCCCCTCGCCGGCGGCATGGTGCAACGGGCCGGGTGGGCGATCGAATTCCTCGCCGACGGCCGCATCCCCCCGGCGGTGGTGGCCGGGCTTCGGGAACACGTCGAGGTGGTCACCGCGCACGAGCTGGTCATCGACGGTGCCTCGCACGGCGACATCGTCGTGGTCACCTTCGCCGAAGGCGACGAAGACAAGACCGTGAAAGCCCTGACGGAGCTGCACGATGCGACCGATTTCCCCGCGGCCGAGGCCATGGGCAAGATCGCTTCCTTGCTGAGCCCATGAGCGTGACCACCCAGGCCCGCCGCCGCACCCGCACCGCAGACCGTCTCGGTGTTCCCGCACTGCGCGGTCACGGCCTCTTCATCACCGGCAACCTGATCGACTCCGTCGGCAACGGCATGCTCCTGCCACTGGGGCTGCTGTACTTCACCGACGTGCGAGGCCTGCCACTGGGGCAGGTGGGCGTCGCGATGTCGGCGGGGCAGGCCATCGCGCTACCGGTCACGTTCCTCGCCGGACGCCTCATGGACCGTGTGGGACCGAAACAGGTCGTGGTGTGGGCCAACATCCTCTCCGCCGCCGGGTTCGCCCTGTTTCTGCTCGCGGGCGAGCTCTGGCACGTCGCCGGCGTGTACCTGCTGGTGCAGGCGGGGATCAACATGTACTTCACCGCGCAGCGCACCCTGATCACGCACGTCACCGAGCCCGAGGAACGCCGGTCGTGGTTCGCGTTCACCGGCTCGCTTCGCAACATCGGCCTGGCCGCGGGGTCCGCCGCCGCGGCGGGGGCCCTGACGGTGTTCGGGAAGGGCTCCCTGTGGTGGATGATCGCGGTCGATGCCGCGACCTACCTGCTGGCCGCCGCCTGCTTCGCCGCCCTCACCACCACTCCACCGGTACGGAAGGACGCCTCGCCGAGTGCGCTGGTGACCCGGGCGGACAACTCGCGCCGCTACCTGCTGCTCGTGGCGGTGAACCTCCCCTATGTGCTCGCTCATGCCATCCTCGCCGTGCTCGTCGCCCTCTACACCACTCGCACCCTGGGGCTTCCCGCGTCGGCGGCGAGTGTGCTCTTCGTCATCAACACCGTCATCGTCTCCGCGTGTTCGACGGCCATCACCGCGCACGTGGCGCCGAAGGTGCCACGCCGCGCCGTGGCGGCCGGATACCTGACCATGACCTTGGCCATGGGGGCATTCGCACTTCCCGCGCTGCCCCGCCTCGCCTTCACCGCCTGGGCGGCTCTCGTGGTCGCGATCGCACTGTTCAGCGCGGCGGAGATCCTCCTCGGCCCGGCGTTGAGTGAACTGTCGGTGAGCCTGACGCCCGAGGCTGCCGGGGGCTTCACGCAGGGCCTGTACCAGTTCTCGTGGGCGATCGGCATGGTCGCGGCTCCCGCCCTGTTCGCTCTGCTGCTGGAAGCCGGACCGCTCCTGCCATGGGGTGTCGAAGCCGCCGCCTGCCTGATCGCCTTGTTCGCCGCGCCCGCTCTGAAAGCCCCCAACCGCCATCGTCGGAGGAAGCCCCGTTGATCACGAGCATCGTCGAGTCCCTCCATGCCGTTCCCGCCGCCGAGTGGGAACACCTCGCCCGACCGGCCGGCCTCTACCTCTCCCACCAGTGGCTCGCCGGCGAGGAAGAAGACCCCACCGCCACGTGCGCGTATGCGCTCGTACGGGACCGCAGAGGCAGCCTGCTCGCCGCCGCGCCCCTCTACCTGGTGCGGGACGAACCGAACGACTACTACCAGCCCGGCGCCGTTCTGCCCGCACACCTGCGGCCTCGCGTGATCGCCGGGGCACGGCGCGGCTACCACAACACCCCCCTCACCGACCCCGGCCTCAAGGCCGGACAACGCGACGCCTGCCTCGTCCTCCTGCGGGACGCCGCACGCCACTTCTCCCAGCGGCACCACACCACACACTGGTGGCCCTACCTCACCGCCCCGGCCGCCACCCGGCTCGCCCCCCTCTACCCCGAACAACCCTTCTGCTTGGAGGACGACGCCCTCATCCCCCTACCGGGCGCGGGTTTCGACGACTACCTCGCTTCTTTGCCCCCGCAGCGCCGTGTCGGCATACGCCGAGAACGCCGTGCCTTCGCCGCGGCCGGACTCGATGTCCGCCAGCAGGTGCTCGCTGACTGCTGCCACGACGCCGGGGTTCTGCTCGCCGGACACCAGCAGGATCACGGACACGACCGGGACGGTATCGACGCGATGACCGCGGTGCTGGAGCGGCAGGCGTCGGCGATGGGCAGCGAAGCACGTGTGGTGGCCGCCTACGCCAGGCAGCGGATGATCGGGGTCTGCCTGTACTACCACTACGGGTCTACGACGTGGATCCGTGCAGTCGCCGTCGACCGGCAGCACCCAACCCCCTACCTGTACTTCAACCTCATGTACTACCTGCCCATCGAAGACGCCTACGGCCACGGCGCGACCGGCCTGCACGCGGGAATGACGACGATCGAGGCCAAGCGGCGGCGCGGTGCCGCGGTATCCAGCCTGTACGCGGTGGTCGACCGGTGAGGTCTGCTATGTGAGCTGTTGGAGCAATCCGGACCGGCTCACGCTCCACCGCGCAACTGCCCACGCCTTCCGGCAGATCAACGGCCCGCCCCGCCCCATGTGCCCCGTAGGCACACCACGCGCCCCTACGGCCCATGACCTCGCCCGGCGTCACGCGCGGGGCCGGCGCCGCTTGTCCTGCGCACGCACCGCCCGGCCGGAGGTGGTGAACTACCACAAGTGATCGACGGGAAGCGGTGCGTAGGGCGGCGCACGTCGATCTACGCTCAAGAGCATGAAGGAACACGAGATGCTCTCCACAGTGATCGGCGTGCTGACCCAGAGCGGTCAGTGGTACCGGGACATGCACCGCGACCCGCACGGCCACGAACCCGCCGACGGACGCGTGGTCGGCGAGCTGGTGGCCGAACTCCTGGAGGGGGCCCTGCCACCCGGCCTTTCCGAAGAGGAGGAACGAGAGCTGCGCAGGTCGACCGCGCGCCTGGTGAGCGTGTTCGCGTTCGTGTTCCACCAGCTGGCGGAGCTGCACGACGCGGGGCGCAGCGACGTCTCGTCGGGCGAACTTCTCCAGCAGCTGGCGCTCAAGGCCGGTCACGGGCCGGGGGAGGACTGACGTGGTCCTCGCCTCGACCGGGGGCCGGGGCGGGGCTGCTTCGTACTCGACTCCTGTCCGGGAGAACATGGTGTTGTCTTCACCTGACTCTGTTCTCACGTCCGAAAGGCCTGTTCGCGTGCGCCGTCGCTCTTTCCTCACCACTCTGTCCGCTGCTGCCCTGGCGGTTCCGCTCCTCTCCGGCTGTTCCGGCAAGGAGACGCCGGCCGCCGACCGTTCCACGTCGGGGAAGCCGGTGTCCCAGGGCAAGAACGTCTACTTCGACGTCGCCATCGACGGCAAGTCCGCCGGGCGTATCGAATTCGCCCTGCGCGACGACGTCGCGCCACGCACCGCCGCGAACTTCCGCGCCCTGGCCACCGGCGAGAAGGGGTACGGCTACAAGGGCTCCAAATTCCACCGGATCATTCCGGACTTCATGCTCCAGGGCGGAGACTTCACCGCGGGCAACGGCACCGGCGGCCGGAGCATCTACGGTGACACCTTCAAGGACGAGGACTTCTCGCTGAAGCACACGGACGCGGGCACGCTCTCCATGGCCAACAGCGGTCCGGACACCAACGGTTCGCAGTTCTTCGTCACCACCGCCGCGACCCCGTGGCTCGACGGGAAGCACGTCGTCTTCGGCAAGGTCGTCAAGGGCATGGAGGTCGTCCGTAAGGCCGAAGCCCAGGGCTCGCAGGAGGGCACCACGAAGGCACCGGTCACCATCACGGCCTCCGGCGTGGTGTGACGCGGATCGGTAGCCCGGCCGTGCTGGGCGGGGAGATCGTTGCCTTCGGCGCCGCCCGGACTTCAGGCGTCCGCAGTCCAGGGTGACGCCCGCCGCAAGCCCGGCCGGAGCCGCCCGCCTCGCCCGGACGTTGCCCGCGCATCCGGTGCTTCTGGACGCCCTGCATCCGGGCGGTTGCGATCCGACTGGCCTCGCGGACATCGAGCGCCGCCGGGCTCTGCAGGGTCTCTGTCTGCACGGCCGGAACCGGTCGACGCAGGCGTCGGTGGCGGGGCAGCCGGGAGGATTCCGAGCCGGCCCGTTTCCACGGGCTCGAAGGGTCGTGCTCAAGCGCGACGCGGCGTCTACGACCCGGGCGCGCGCCCCCGGTCGTGCGTCGACCTGCGGCGTCAGCGGGTGGTGGGCTGCGTGCTCGGCGGGTGGCGGACTGCGTGCTCGGCGGCTGGGACCCGGCTGAGGTGTTGTGGCCGGCGTGCCCGGCGCGGTGCTGCTCGTCGAACCGCGGCCCGGCGGCGGACTGTGATGGGTGGGCAAGGTGGGAAGTGTCGGTACCGGCTTCACCGGCCGTGATCGCGCTGGCCTCGCCCACCGCCTGGCCGTCGCCGCTGTCACCGACTGACCCTTCACCACCGCCCCCACTTGGCAGGCCGCCCTCAAGGACCTCGCCCTGCTGCCCGGAGTGGTGGAGGAGATCCTGCGGATGCCGAGCAAGTCCGGCGGCGGCATCCCCCGCTACGCCCGCACCGACATCGAGATCGACGGCACCACCATTCCAGCGGGCGACCTCGTCATGCTCGACACCGGCGCTGCCAACCACGACCCCGCCGCCTTCACCGACCCGGACACATTCGACGCCACCCGTAGCACTCCCGCGCACCTGACATTCGGTCACGGGGCCCGCTGCTGCATCGGCGCCCCCTTGGTCCGGATGGAACTCCACGCGGTCTTCGCCCAGCTCATCCCACGCTTCTCCCGCGCGCCGATCTCTTTCCATGGCCTGGAGTTGCAGTTTCGGCAGGTCCCACTTCTTCTGTCGCTCAGCACACCGCCGCGGCGCTGCTACGCCTGAAGGGCTGTGTCGGGGGGACCGCGTATCAGTTGCGAGAAGGCATGCACGACACGAGTTCCATGGGTTCAGACGGACGGGGCCGCCGACTCGAAGTACGAGTACCTGTCACCGTGGCAGGATGTCGACGCTGACGGAGGAAGAGCAGAAGGGGCTGGAGGCGACAGGGGCGAAGAGCGCGTCGCCGGCCGTGCCGCTCGCCGGTCATGGAGGGGGACGAGGATGCGATCGCCCGGTACGAGGGACGTGCTGTCGGCCACCGACATGCTCATCGAGTCCACACGAACCGGCTGGGAACCGTTCCTGGAGCATAAGGATCGTTCCGCAGTCGTGGTTCGTCCTACTACTCACGCCGGTGCTCGGCATTCGCTCAGCGTTTTCCCGCGATTCGGGAAGAGGGGCAGTAGGCCACCACAGACGGATCGGCTTGTCTCATCGCGCCCCGAAGCGCGACCTCACCGGTCCCGGCAAGCGGATCGAACCGGACGTCAGTAGGCGGGCTCCCAAGTTGCGGGACAGCCTTTTAGCTCGTCGCGCAGTCGAGGCAGCGAGGTACCGGCCTTGCAGCCCCAAATGCCCAGATCCCTGCCAATGTGCAATGAAATATCAAGTCGCCAGCCCTATTTGAGAAGGTGTTCGCATCATGTTCAACTGGATCTGGATAGCAGCCTGGGTGGTTGTGCTGCTTCCCCCGTCGCTGGCTCTCCTGTTCGGCAGGGCGCCTTCATGGTTGCGAAAGAGTGCGAGCGAGCGTGCTTCTCGGATGCGAGGCGTAGCCGGGATGTTGCTGCTGATCAGCGCGCTTTCCCCTGCGCTCCTGTCCAAGCTAGGTATCTCCGACAGCGAGTTTCTCGTGCCTCGCATCATCATCGGGCCGCTACTGATCCTGTGCAGCTTCGCCGTCATTATCGGCGCAGCCGTAGTAGACCGACGCGACCGTACTCTCTGAGTCCGGATCGATCCAAGTCCTGGTGATCATGCGGTGGCGCAGACAAGGCGTTGTAAGACTTGTCCCGTCACTGGTCTTGGGTCGGGTCAGGGCAAGGTCGGCCATGGTGCCGCCCGTTGCCTATCCGGCGAGGGTGAGGTGGTGCGGGTAGACGATGCCGAGCACGGCGGGTGGGCGCCGTCGCCTTTGAGTCGGCAATCGCGCAGGATTTCCAGCACTTCATGTGGGAGAAGACGTGCCCGGTTCGTGCGCGACCCTGCCAGTCCGGCGCTCGCGTACGTGTGGGAGCACCGGCCGCCGCGGGCATCGACCTCGACGAGTGCCGGGACTGGGTGATGGCGCGCTCGTCCGTGGCCTTGTGCTGTTCGGCCTCGGCGCGGGCGGCTTCGAACGCGGCGACGGCCTGGTCGATGTGGGTGTGGGGTCAGTGGATGTCGCCGTGGACGCGGTGGTGGCGGCCGCCCGCGCTGCCGCTGTGCGCCGTGATGCCTTCGCGCCTCGGCTCGTCGCGGCACCCGGGGCTCGCGGTCCGGACTCGAAAAGCCCGAGGGCGGCACCCCTCCCGGGATGCCGCCCTTCGATGCGTACGGTCGCGCGAGGGCGCGTCCGTCTCAGAGCGAGCGGACCGGCGCCCGCTCCTGCGGTGTGGTGTCCTGGTCCGACGGGCCCCAGCATTCCACCTCGCCGCGCAGGCCCGGAACCCGGTCCTTGCGGAAGACCGGGTCGAGGCCCTGGCTGCGCTGGGCCAGATAGTCGTCGAGGAGACGGAAGGCGACCGCGCTGAGGGGGATGATCGCGATCAGGTTGACCAGGGCCATCGCGCCCATCGTGACGTCCGCCAGGCTCCAGACCAGCGGGACGGAGCCGATCGCGCCGAGGACGGCGCAGGCGATGACCATCGCACGGTATGTGCTCATCACGGTCTTGCTGCGGGTGATGAACTGGATGTTGGACTCGCCGTAGTAGTAGTTGCCGATCATGGAGCTGAAGGCGACCATGAAGACCACCAGGGTCAGCAGGTGACCGGCCCAGTCGCCGAGCGCGCCCGTGAAGGCGGCCTGCGTGACGTCCGCGCCGCCGCGCTGACCGAGGGTCGGGTTGGCGGAGAGGATCACGAAGGCGGTCATGGTGCAGATGACCAGGGTGTCGAAGTAGACGCCGAGGGTCTGGACCAGGCCCTGCTTGACCGGGTGCGTGGTCTCCGCGGCCGCGGCGGCGTTCGGGGCGGAGCCCATGCCCGCCTCGTTGGAGAACATGCCGCGCCGCACGCCCTGCAGGATCGCCGTACCCACGGCACCGCCCGCGACCTCGCGGAAGCCGAAGGCGCCGCCGATGATGTCGCCGAGTATGCCCGGCACGTTGCCGAGGTTGAGGAGCACGATGACCAGGCCGGTCAGCAGGTAGAGCGCGGCCATCGCCGGGATGATGACCTTGGTGACGGCCGTCAGGCGCTTCACGCCGAAGAACACCGCGAGCGCGAGCAGCACGGCGAGCACGACGCCGAGGACGGGATTGAACCAGGAGGCGTCGGAGCCGAAGGAGCCCTTCGTGGCCACCGTGATCGTGTTGGACTGCACCGCGGTCAGCACGAACCCGAACGTCAGCGTGATCAGAACGGCGAAGACCACGCCGAGCCAGCGCATTCCGAGCGCCTTCTGCATGTAGTAGGCCGGTCCGCCTCGGTACGTACCGGGCTCGGTGTCGCGCACCTTGTACAGCTGGGCCAGGACCGACTCGACGAACGCCGAGGCGCCGCCGACCAGGGCCATCATCCACATCCAGAAGACGGCTCCGGGGCCGCCCATGGTGATCGCGGTGGCCACACCGGCGATGTTGCCGGTGCCGATCCGCGCGGCGGCGGAGATGGTGAAGGCGCCGAAGGGGCTGACGCCGGACTCCGGTTTGTCCCTGAAGACCCGGAACATTTCCGGGATCAGGCGGATCTGCACGACCTTGGAGCGCAGCGTGAACCAGACGCCGGCGACGGCGACCAGCGGAATCAGCAGGTATGTCCAGAAGACGTCATTGAGCTCGACGACCCAGTTTTCCAACGTGCCCATGCGGATGTTCCCGGTTCCTTGTGAGTCGGGGAATCGGCCCGGTCTCCGCATGCGCGTACAGGTCGTGTACGGAGCGGAGGGTGGGGCCGGACGACGCGGAGTTGAATACTCCGCAAACGACAGGACTGTAGGCCGGGGTGACCGCCTCTGCCTATGACCCCCCAAAGTGGTCTATCTCACACAAGACCGATAAGTGCGGGAAATCGCCGGCCGCGGACCCCGTCGTCGAGGCCGATGACGGCCGGGAGGAGGACCTCTCGCTTCCCGCAGGTGGGCCCGGGTGGCGGGTCCGTGTCCGCGGTGATGCTGCCGTCGCCCGTCGCCCGTCGCCCGTAGTGCTCGGCGCCGTGGGCGCCCTGCTCCTGGTGGTGTCGGCACGGTCGCCGCTGCGGCTGGCGGCGGTGGGGACGAGTACGGTGGCGACGTCCGCGGTGGTGGTGCGGATGCGCACGATCTCCCGTGGCTGGATGCCGGTATGCAGCACGAAGAGGATGCCGCCCCGACTGTCCGGCACTCGCGGTCGACCGGGTTTCAGCTTCGGTCCCGGGGCCGGGAGCAACGGCTCGATCAGAGCGCAGGCACAGTCCGTCCGAAACGATCCACGGAGGAGACTCCGCCTGGCCCGCGGACAGACCAACGAGCAACCAGGCTGACAGCTGCACCACGACGCACTTCCGTCAGGGCTTCTGGACCACTCCCCGGCGACCGGACCTGACGAGGGCCCAGCACACTACCCAGCACCGCCCACCCGGCGATCGCGCCCGTCACCAGATCGTCAAGCACTCCGTACGAAGGCGGATCGCGCCGACCACACCACCGCCGGGGCGACGATCAACCTCTCAGCGTGAAAAGGACGGCAGGTCCTTCGTGCAGATCGCAGCCAAGAACCATCGCTTCGCACGCGCTGACAGAACGCGGCACCCTCCGGTCTGGTCGGACTCGGTGAAGGGGCAATCCGCCTGGGGGCGCAGTCATGAAGAGCAAGATCTCACGCACGCCCCCAGCGGGCCGGCTCCGTTCCCCGCGACAGCGACCAGGCCGTCGGTGCCTTACCAGGCATGAGGGGCGGGTTGATGACCCAAACGGTGTTCCGGAGTACGGACTTCGCGGCGGAAGCCCACTTCGCGTACTGACGAGCCGGGCATCCGCAAGCTTCACCGGCGCTTCACCTCTGGTGAGCATAAAATGACCGGGTGGACATTCTGACGGCCGTCGAAGAACTGGTGGAAGAAGCCGAACGGCAGATACGCCAGCACGTGTGGCTCGTGACGGACGCAGACCGCGCTGTCGCGGCAAAAGCGGCTACTGATCTGCGGGACGTTGTGGGCGCCCCGCAGTATCAGCAGGCACTGGCCGGGGTCGACCGGCTGAAACACCTGCGGGAAGCACTCGCTGCTGTGGCCATCGCCCTGGCCCATGTTCATGGACGCCTGGCCTGGTTCCTCGGCGCTGCCGCCACCGCCCTCAGCCCGGTCCTGCACTGGCGCGCCATGCCCGCCGATGCCGGCTCCACCTTCGGCACCGAGCCGCCCACCTCCGAGCAGTACACGGACGCTGAGGAAGCGGTCCGTCGGCTCCAGAGTTCCCTCGCCGGTATCGCCACCGCCTGACACACCCTCCGCCTCGACCGTGCGTCATGGCCCGGGGGCGTTGGCCCGCTCCGAGGTGGGGGTGATCCCCGAGCAAGAAGTGCTGCGGGCATGGTGATGACTTCGTTCCGGGCAGACCGAGGGGGAGACACCTGGCAAGGTGCTGCAGCGGTGCCTCCCTCCGCATGCCGATCCCCGCTGGTGTGCCTCCCTGTCCGACGGCAGTGCCAGCGGGCGATGAGGTTCACGGGCGCAGGCGTGCCCAAGGCCACGGTCGTCGTCGCACAAGGGCCGCTGCCGATCTGTGCGCCGTGGTGGGTGCCCCGCAGTGTCAGCTGTGGGTGCCCCGCAGTGTCAGCAGGGCTCTGCCCGGGGGACCCGATGTGGCATCTGCGGGAAGCCGGCGTGGCTGGTTCAGCCTTGTGGGGACGGGTGGCGTCCCATCCACCAGTTGCCTGTGGCGTGGGGGTCCGTGCTGGACCAGAACTCGATGACGGCGTTGGTGAATTCGGCGGGTGACAGCATTCCGTCACCGTCGATGTCGAGGTGGCTGAATGCCTCGGCCGCCATCGCCTCGGTCAGCTGAGGGAAGTGCCCGCGCTGGAAGGCGAGGAACTCGTCGGGGCTGATCTGGCCGTCCTGGTCGATGTCGGCGATGGCCAGGTATGTTTCGGCGAGCGTTCCGAGGGCTGCCCCGGCGGCTTCGAAGTCGTCTGCCAGCGTGCGGGTCGAGGCGATGAACTGGCTCTTGGAGATGCCCTGGGCCCCGGCCGGGACGAAAGGCGCATGTACGTCCCGCCAGATGGCGGTGTAGGCGTCGATGATCTGCGTCTCCTGCGGGGAGCCCTCGGCGTGGCCGAGCGAGGTCGCCACCCGGCGTCCCATCTCCACGTGGTCGTCCTTGGTGAGGATGCCGCTGCCGTTCGCGTCGAGGTGATCGAAGCCCTGTTCGATCTTTGCGGTGAGGAAGTCCTGACCGGGCATTGCCGCTCCTTATGGGTAACCGAACACAAGTGACAGGGCATCAGCAAAGCGCCTGTCCCCTCGACGGTACGTACCGCATGAAGTGCTGGGGCGGCTTCCGCATGTCATACACCTACGAGTGAAAGGAGGCGACAGGCCGAGCTTCGGTGTTTCGCCGTCGGCGGGGCACACCGCGCACGCCCGGCCCCTGCCGAAGTGGCCGTGGACGGAAAGTCAGCTGGCGGGGCGGGGAGGTACGGCCAGGCGGTGGAGTACGGCTGCGTCTTCACGTCACCAGGGCCGAGCAGCGCCTGTCACGGGCTGCCACGGGCGTCGGCGGGCGGGATTTCGAGGTGGAGGAGATATTCATCGACCACGTCGTCGACGCACTTGCTGCCGCCGAGGAGGTAGGCGCCGTGCTGCTTGCCGTCGACTGTGAGCAGGCTCCCGCCGAGAGCCTGAGCCATCGCGATGCCGCCCTCGTGCGGTGTCGCAGGATCGCCGGTGACGGACACGACGAGCGTCTCGGGGAGGCCTTGGACATCGGCGAGCCAGGGTTCGTCGCGTGTCGGCGGCGCGGGCCACGCCTCGCATTCGCTGTGGTAGTTGCCCGTCGTGAACACGTCGATGTCGAACATCGGGGCGACCTTCCCGATCTTGCGCGCGAGCGCGGTCTGTTCCTCCGGCGTCGGACGGGGTGAGTCCATGCAGCGCACAGCGATGTTCGTGTCGAAGTCATGGCCGCAGGCGCCGTCCGCCGTGCGGGCGTAGAAGGCGTCGCGCAGGGTGAGATCGCCGCGCACGGGATCCGTTCGGTGACCCTCGCCCGGATCTCCGCGCGCACCGGCCTGGCCATCGGGAGCATCCGGCACTACTTCGGCGACACCCTCCGTGAGGTCATGTGCTTCACGTGGGGCGTCCTCACGCCGCGCGCCGCGCGCCGCGCCGCGACGACGTCCGACGACCCGGTCGCACGGATCGTGGATGTGACCGCATTCGCCGCTCCGACCACTGAGCAGGAGCGCCGGGAGAACATCGCTCTCGTCGAATACCGTGTCCTGGCGCGCACGGACGCCAAGCTCGCGGCCGACGTCGCGGCTACCTCCCTAGCAGGCGCGGCGCTGTTCCTCTCGCTGCTGCGCGATGCGCTGGCCGACCGCTCGGTCGACGAGGAGGCCCTCCACCGTGAGGCGCTCCTGCTGTTCGCCCTGGTCGAGGGCTTCTCGTTCAGTTCGGCGCTGTTCTCCGCCCCGTTGCGCGAGGCGGACGTCCGTGCCGTCGTGACGGCGGCCCTGCCACGCCTGCGTGACGCCTTTCCGCTTTCCCCGGAGGCTGTCGAGTGAAGGGGAGGAATTCCTGAGGCCGTCCGACTTCGCCGGCAAACGGCTCACGTTCAATGCCAGCGGACACGGTGGGTTGCCGGTCTGGTGCCGGAGTGCATGTGTCCCGTCTCAAGCGATCTGGCCCCTGTCTCAGCTGACCCGGCCCGATTCGCTCGGCGCCTCAGTTGACCTGGTCCGTGGGCGGGGCAGCCGCGTCAGCTGGATCCCTCACTCGTGCCAAGAATCCGTGCTTGATGCGTTGTCCCTGGTGAATGCGATGATCGCGGTTGCTGGCGTGAGCATGCCGGTTTCACAACTTCGGGGATGGTTCGTATGGACAGGTGGCAAGAGCTTTCGGTAGTGGTGGAGGAGCGGCTGAAGGCAGCGTCGGCCAACGAACGTGGCGTGTTCACTGCTGGCGTTGCGGAACGGCTCATGAGGCGGCACGAGGCGCTGCCCGAGAACGAGCAGGCACCGTTCACCGTGGGCCTTCGTCCTCTGTTGAACTCTGTGTGGGAAGGCGTCCTCGGTGACACGACTGCCTTCTCAGCGGTGAAGCGTGGTGTCGCCGAGTACATGCTCAGCGAGTACTGCCACAACGACGGCCAGGACGGGCCCGATGATGCGGACGAGGCTGCCGTAACTGCGACGTTGGATGCCGCGCACGTCTATCTGTTCGGCTGCTACGACTTCGCCCATTGGACCAGCCGCCGGGCGGTGGAAGCTGCTGTTCAACATCTGGAGTACCTCGCCGAGCAAGAAGTAGCCGAGCTCGTCCCTGATTCGGACGAAGCTCTGGCCTCTGAATTGCAGCGGCAGTTGCGGGATCTCGACCTCATCTTGAACTACTCGAAAGAGCTTCGCTACTCCAGGACGGGACTCCCCATCGACACCTCGGTTCGACTCCGCGTGGAGCTTCGAACTCCTCTCTCCAGCCAGACGTAAGTGCCTCAGGGGTCGGAGCGCTCACCCTCCGGGCCCGGGCGAACCTCTGCTGGCCTGCTTCGACCAGATTGTGTGTGGCAGGTTGTCACCCTTTCGCGTGACGGTATGCGGCTCTCCGCCACGGCGGTCCACAAGGTGCTCCACTCTCGCAGGGGCGGGGACGATCCCGGCAGGGCAGAGGGGTGTTAATGGACAGGCCCGCAGCGGTGGTCGTCGCCGGGGAGTACGCCTCGGGCGTCGAGGTCGGGTTCGTCGATGCCGACGGCGTCGAGAGGTCCGATCCGTTGGCGAGCTGGTGGGCAGTGCCCTTCGAAATGGCGTCGCTGGTACGGCCGTTCGCCTCGTTCAAGGGGGCGGGAGAGCTTCACCGGCGAATACTGGGCGTCGACCTTGCAGACCTACGTGGGCTATGAGTCGTGGGTGGAGAGGGGCGCGGGGATGGTGCTGGACTTCGACCCCGTTGTTGCCGCGCTGGCCTCCCAACGCTTGCGCCTTGTTTGGATGGACCTGAGAGCGGGAGCGCGGGCACACCCCGTGCTACTTCGCCCGGTTGCTGGACGGCGCAGGTGTCGTTGTCGATGTGATCCTATGCCGACGCCTACGGCCTGGCGGTACATGCGGACGACTCGGAAGGGTAGTCACGAGCCCAGGTTGTGGTACATGACATGCAAGCCGACCGGACCCAGTGTCGGATGCCGGAACGCGCCGGGAACGGTGCCGATCATGGCGAACCCGAGACGCTCGTACAGCTTGACCGCAGGTGCGTTGGAGGCCGCGACAGCGTTGAACTGCACACCGGCGAATCCGCTGCTTCGCGCCCAGTCCAGCAGATACTCGCCCAATGCTTGTCCGACACCCCGACCGCGAGCTTCTGGCGCGACCATGAAGTTTCCGCTGGCAATGTGCGAACCCGGGCCTGGCCGGTTGGCATACATGTTGGAGGTGCCGAGTACGCGCTGGTCCTCCACGGCCACCACGACGTGCCCTGGCGGTGGCACCACCCACAAGTCGTGCGCCTGCTCCTCCGTTTGCAGCGGGTCATAGCAGAAGGTGTCCCCTTTGCGGATGATCTGCTCGACGACCGGCCAGACCTGCGGCCAGTCAGACTCCTTGAACGTTCGGATCTCCATCTGCATGAGATTAACCAAGAGTGTGTGGCGAGTGTGTGGCACTCTCGCCGGTCATTTCCGGTGACGTGCTGTCGACCAGACCGCGCACTGGCGACGGAACGACTTCGCCACGCGGCCGTTCACGCCCGCAGTCTCCGGTTGGTGGCCGAAGAGGGCGCCGCAGGAGTCTCGGTCTGTTCCCGTGCTCGCGGACCCGTGGCCCGGCGCGCACGTACGGGGCAGGGGAACCCAAGGCCGAGCAGAGGCGTGTCGGAGGCTCGGGTGGCGAAGGAACTTGCGCCCCATACGGCGATCATCACCGCACGAGGCGTGGGCCGAAACCCCGGCCTGAACACGGCCCGGTTCAGGCGAAGCGAGGACACGCAAGATCGAATGGGGCTCGCACGCGGGTGCAGTCGATGAGTTTGGGCGGCGCGAGGAGTCAGATGGAGGACACCTGATCTCTGGAGGCTTCCCTATGGCTGAACCACACGTTCTGGAAGACCGGAAAGCTCTGGAAAGGGCGATCCACGTCGAGCGGTCCGCGCTTGCTCAAGACCTCACCGGGCTCAGCGAGGCCCAGTGGGCGAAGTCATCACTGTGTGAACGCTGGACCGTGGAGGAGGTCGTAGCGCATCTGACGGCAGGTGCCAGCACGAGGATGTGGCGCTGGCTGCTGAGCATGCTGGCCGCTCGGTTCGACCCGGATCTGCACAACGACCGACGACTCGCAGAGCACCGCGGTGCTACACCTGAAGAGACCCTGCGGCGATTTCGCGAAGTTGTCGCCGGGCCTGCCGGGCCGACAGGACATACTGCGGCCTGGCTGGGCGAGATGGTCGTCCACAGCGAGGACATCCGTCGGCCGTTGGGTCTTGTGCGGACGCCCCCGGTGGCCACGACGACCGCCGTGGCCCGGTTCTTCGCCGGCCGCGATTTCACCGTCGCGAGCAACACTGCCGTCGCGGGCCTGCGGGTCGAGGCCACGGACGGACCGTTCACCACCGGCTCGGGGGATTTGCTCCGGGGGCCGACCCTTTCTCTGGTCATGGCGATGGCAGGCCGCACTGAGGCCTGCCAGGACCTTGAGGGGGAGGGTGCGGCAGTCCTGCGCGCCCGTCTGCGCGCAGGTGGAAGAACAAGCTGAGAGGGGTGTTCAGCCCCCTTCTGCAAGGCTTCAGGCCGTTCTGTGGCGAGTGACTGACGGGGTTCAGTGGGTCCACTCCGGCGAGCGCGTTGACGACGCCCGGCACTGCGGGGGCAAGTGCTGGGCAGGGTCAGTGAGTTGGGGGGTTCCTCTTGTCTTTCGTCTAGCGCGTGGTGCCGGGTCTGTTGGGTTTTCATGCAGCGAAGGTGGCGGTGGGGGTTCGGGCTCTTTCCCAGGTCGTGACCTTGGTGCCCGGGGTCGGAGTCAGGGCCGCCGCCGTCCTGCTGACCACCGTCGGCGACGGCACCAGCCTCTCCCCACCGCCCCCCACCTCGCCTCCTGCGCCGGCCTCGCCTCCGCCACCAGGCAGTCCGAGATCGCGACCCGCGGCGCACACGCACCCCGCGGCGGCAACCTCCGGCTTACATGCGCCATTTTCCCTTCCGCCTCCGGGAAGGGCGGAGATCACGACTGCCGTCGACCTCGCTGACGTGACCGGCCACCGAGGAATCCGTTCGTGGGGGCGCCATCCCTCCGCCGGAAGCCGATGCGGTTCAGCACGCGACGTAGCGGTAGCCGACGCCCCGCACCGTTTCTATCGCCTTGCGGTACGAGGAGCCGAGCTTCCGCCGAAGGCGCGCGATGTGGACGTCGATGGTCCGGTGGTCGGCGGAGACGGGGGAGGGCCACAGCGCGGCGTACAGCATCTCGCGGGTGTGCACCCGCCGAGGGTGGGCGACGAGATGCGCGAACAGATCGAATTCAAGCCGGGTGAGGTGCAGTCGGTGTCCGGCCACCGTGACGGTGCGGGAGTCGGTGTTCACCTGGATCTGCTGCGCGAGAGCCGGGGCCGGGGGAGTGCCCGGGGCCTCCGCGTCCGTAGGTACGAGAACGAGGTATCCCGCCAGAGCGGGCCTGCCCGGCGGGGCCGGGAGCGCGGAGGGCGGGAGTGCGAACCACGAGGCATGAGCCAGCTCGCGCCACGGGGCCGGCGGGCCTTCCTCCCGGCGCAATTCGGGGAACCCCGTCCCCTGGGAGAAGCCGTGACCGGGCGTACGGGCGATGCTCACGAGAAGCCGCATCCTCTCTCGGGACCGCGGTGCCTCGCGAACACGCCGCTCCGCGACCGCAAGTGGCGGGTGTTGTCCGTCCTATGCCCGATCGACACTACCGGTGACCGACGGGGATCGGAAAGTAACTTCCGGAAGGTGAGGTTCTATGGCTGGATCGTGCCGTGCGGACCTCCCTCGGCCACCGACGACGAAGCGCTGTCTATCGCCCGGTCCGGTACGCCCCCTCGCGGGCGTGGACCGCATACGCGGCCTCGCGCGGACAGCAGCGGGCCCGCAGAGCAACGCTCTCGCTGCGGGCCCGGAGACCGGGGGCGACAGAGGAGCTCCGAGGGCCGAGGACGACGACCACGCCACGGGGAGGGGCGCTGTGCTCGTTCCGCTCCGCGCGTCGATGCCCGAGACGCGCACCCCGCCTCGACTTGATGGGCAAGTCATTACTTGCCTATGCTGGGCTGGTGGCCGACGATCTGTTCAAAGCACTGGCCGACCCGACCCGCCGCACCATCCTCGACGAGCTGACGGAGAAGTCCGGACAGACACTGTTCGAACTCTGCGGACGGCTGAGCACGAGGCACCGTCTCAGCCTCTCGCGTCAGGGGGTTTCCCAGCACCTTGCCGTACTGGAGGCCGCCGGGCTCGTCGAGACCAGACGGGAGGGCCGCTACAAGTTCCATGATCTGAACACCGCCCCGCTCCGGCAGATCGCCGAGCGATGGCCCCTGCCCGGCGCCCCCGAGACGAAGGAGAGCACACCATGAGAATCCACCTGACCAGCGTCTTCGTCGACGACCAGACCAAGGCCGAGCACTTCTACACCGAGATCCTCGGCTTCGTGAAGAAGCGCGACGTCCCGGTGGGCGGCGAGGACCGGTGGCTGACCGTCGTCTCGCCCGACGAAACCGGCGGCACCGAGCTCCTCCTGGAGCCCGCCGGGCATCCGGCGGTCCGGCCCTACCGCGACGCACTCGTCCGCGACGGCATCCCGCTCGCCCAGTTCGCCGTCGACGACGTGCGAGCCGAGTACCAGCGCCTGCGAGAACTCGGCGTCCGCTTCACCCAGGAACCCGTGGACATGGGACCCGTCACCACCGCCGTCCTCGACGACACCTGCGGCAACCTGATCCAGATCGCCACCGAACCCCAGTAGACCGCACTGGCGGTCGCACGGCGGAGACACCGCACCACTCGTGCCGGGGGAACTGGTGGAACGGTGCGGGCAGGCGTGAACCGCGACAGCGACGGGGGCGACGGTGGACGCCGCGAGGCCGCGAACGCATCGAATTCCCGCCGGAGCCCGCGCCGTTCGCGCTTCGGCGCGGCGTCCTCGTGACCACCGACACCCCGTGCGTTGCGGGATACTGGTCGCCCATGGATGAGGTCGAAGTCGTCGTCGCCCATTCCGAACGCGCGACCCTGCGCGTTGGCGACGTGTTCCTGAAGGTGGACGCCGATCAGGCGCGTACGGACATCGAAATCGAGGCGATGTCCCTCGCGCCGGTCCCGACCCCGAAGGTCCTGTGGCGCAAGCCGCCCGTGCTGGCGATCGCCGCACTGCCGGGCCAGACGCTCGGGCGCCTCGGCGGGCCGTCAACCGGATCGTCGGCGGCGTGGGCGGCGGCGGGTGCCGCCATCCGGAAGCTGCACGAAGCACCGCTGCCGCCCAGGCCCGGCCTGGCCGGTCGGAGCACCGTCGCGTTGGCGGCGGAGCTCGACGCCGAATGCGGGTTGCTCGTGACGAACGGTCTCCTGCCCGTGGATTTGGTGACCCGCAACCGCCGGGTCGCCGGGGCGGCGCTGCGCCCGTGGACTCCGGCGTTCACGCACGGCGACCTGCAGATCGCGCATGTCTTCGTCGACGGCGACGAGGTGACCGGCATCATCGACTGGTCGGAGGCGGGCCGGGGCGATGCTCTGTACGACCTCGCCACCTTCACGCTCGGACATGAGGAGCACCTCGACGACGTCCTCGCCGGCTACGGCACCGACGTCGACCTCGGCGTGATCCGCGCCTGGTGGTCATCGCGGAGCCTGCTGGCAGTTCGCTGGCTGATCGAGCACGGCTTCGACCCGTTCGCACCGGGCTGCGAGGTCGATGTGCTGAAATCCCGACTGTGAGGCCGACGGGTACGACTGCTGCGTATCCGTTCTGACGCATCGAGCCGGTCGTCCCCTCGGGCGGTCGCCCGCCTCACTCCTGGTGAAGTGCGGGGGCGGCCTTGGCGACAACACCGGCAGGTGATCCACCGGGTGCTGCGGCGGTTCTTCCGGACCGATGATGCCCCGTGGCGATGACCTGACGGAGGTCGATGCCGATACCCGGTTCTGGGGGTCGTCGCGTCGAGAGCGAGTGCCGTCCGCCACCGCCTCCCCGACCATGGGCCGCGCGTGTGCGTACGAAGGCGGGGCTCCGGGCGGCCTGGCATCGTCGCTGTGGGCGGCACCGATGCCAGAACGCAGCACGTGGAGCGGCTCGCGGTGACGCAGTGCGACGTCCGCAGGGCTCCGTGCGTCCACCAGTATGTGCTTCGCGGCCCATGCCGCCGTGCTGGTCGATTACACGTACGCCCCTCCCGCATGCAGCGCCTCGCGTCCTCGGAGGACGGCCACGGTGCGACGTGAGCTGTACCGGAGACGGTCTATTCGTCGATCGGCACCCCGTACTTGCCGATTCTTCGCTCCTTGGGCGATTCCGGTTCTCCGACGAAGCGCCATTGCAGGAAGTCGCTTCGCTCGGTGGGGCGGAGGTATCTGTCGGTGGGCTCACCGCTCTCCAGCGACTCCGCCGTGTGGTGCAGGAGTGAGGTGACCGACTGCCACATCGGGTGGGAACTGACGCTGACGGACCCGCCTTGCTTGTCGTGATCACGTACGCGTGGATCAGCGGGATCGCTGGCGTCCAGATACAGCACGCCTCCGCCCCCGTCGCTCGCGAAAGGCACGTAAGGAGGGAAGTACGTCACCCACTCGCCCTGACCGTAGATGTGGACTCTTGACTCCCACTCACTCAAGATCGCGGCCGTGTTGAGGATGCCGTAGTAGGGCGGGAGGGTGAAGACGCCACTGCCGTTGTGCCCCCGTAGCAGTTCACGGATCTCCGAGGGAAGCTCGCGCCCCAGGCCCTCTTCACGTGCCCCCCGTGGGCGGGGTGGCACCACAGGGTACGAGCCCGGTCTGACATCGAGGAGCCCTGCGAGTGGAACGTTGCCCGGGTGACCGACGGCCGCGGCGCAGCGGAGTCGTTTTCTACGGGTGACTCCAGCAGGGAGCTGAACCCGAAGACCGTGTCGGCTGCCAGCCCGAAGATGAGGCTGTGCACAGGCAAGTTGGGCAGTGTCGTGTCGATCAGCACGTCGATCGGGGAGGGAAAACCGCGGAGTACCTCGCGCCCGAGCACGGCCATCAGCTGGTGCGGAGTTGTACCGGCGGCCGAACCGCAGGTCAGCGCAGAGGCGACGCCCGTCCGGGCTGTTCCGGTCTGCCTCGCTGCTGACAGCGGCCGGAGATACGGTGGCCGGGTGAACCGATCGAACGCGCCGGCCAGCCCTGACCAATCGGGAGCGTTGCTGCCCCTTCTGGGTACTGACGAGGGGGTCGTCGCGTTCTTCGCTGGAGTCGCGGATCTCGACGCGACGGACCCGACCCCGTATGAGCTGGAGGACGGGGTTCGGCTCGCCTCCGGGGCCAGGCTGGAGCAGTTCGCGCGGGCAGGCTCAGGGGACGCGTTCTGCTTCGCCGGGGAGGGGGGTGAGGAACGCCCGGTGGTGTACGTGAGCCTGGAGGGCGAGGCCGGCCTGATCGCTCTCGGGCTGCCGGAACTGGTGCGGCTGTGTCTCGTGGCACCGTGGTGGCGGGACGCTCCCCGGCGGACGGCCGACGAACTCCGGACTGTCGCCGGCGACTACCGGCACAATCTGCCCGACCTCGATCAGCGGCGCGACCGTGCCGCCCAGGCACTGGGGCTCGACCCGGCCGGCCTGCCGTCCGAGGCGACGGCCCTGGCCCGACTCACCGAGCTCACCCAGGGACCGGAGGCCGCATCCTGTCTTGTCCTCGGACATGAAGGCGACCCTTTCACCCCGCTCTTCGGCACCGCACCCGCCCAGCCCTGACCTGTTGGCCACCGACTGGGACGACGTGATCGGCGACATCGGTTCCGACTGTGGAAGCCACGAGTACGTCACCCACGTGGGCTTCGCCCTCTGAACCGCACCACGAGCAGCTCACCGAGGTACCTCAGTGGTGGCCCGGATGGGGCTGCGTCATCCGGGGGTCCTGCCTGGCCCGTTTCGGGCAGTGAGACCGGTGGCGCTGACCTGATGGCGTCCGTCCGGGGCCTGGGATCGCCTTCGCGATGCCCTTCGGTTCCACGGAAGGACCCCATGGCGTTCGGCGGGAGCCGCTTCTTGGCGTGGATGTCGGACAGGCATCGTGCGGTGTCGGGACGGCACGGAAGAAGGGTCCGGGAGGCCGAGCGGGACATGCCGGCCCGGGCGCCCTCAGCCGCGCGGGCCCGGGGTCAGCGGCGCCGGAAGGAGAGGGCGAAGCCTTGACCAAGCGTCAACAAACAACCTTTCCGGAGCGGGAGCGGGCCTTGTTTCCCTTTTGACGGTGACGGGCTTGTCGCCCTTGTCGACGAGGTAGACACCGCACTGCTGGACGGTCCTGCTGGGCTGGACCATGCCGTCGGGGACCCTGGGGGCGCCTCCCTCGGGCAGGGAGGGCCCGCTGCCGTCCTGCATCCGTTCGGCGGCGGCCGGGGCCGAGCCGGGCGCAAGCACGTGGAACAGGCGCGACCAGTGGCAGTTGCCTCACCGCGGTGCTCGGTCGCGGCGTTCGAGCGCGGGGCAGCCCGGCGGGACGGGGCTCAGGTGTGTCCTGTTACCGGTTGTACTGCGGGCTGGGTTGGAGGAGCTGGTCGACGGGCGCGTAGTCGTCGGTGAGCACTGGGGCGCTGTCGATCCAGGAGGTGAGCGTCTCGCCGGTAGCGATCCTCCATCCGATCTGCCGGGCGTCCAGCGCTTCCTGCGTCTTCCGTAGATCGACTGGCCGGTTGGAGGCAAGCACCACCATGTTGCCCCCTACAGGGGTGACGTTCGGGTCGACGCCGATGTCGGCGGGTCGACCGATGAGGGAGACGTGCTGGAATGTCCCGCGCAGGGTGGCCACTTCGGCACGCGCGAAGGCCAGGTCACCGTGGTCGATGAGGTTGGCGATGTACAGCCCGTCCTCGTTGAGGACGCGTCGTACGTCAGCCATCGCTTCCGCGGTGGTGAGATGCCACGGCACGCTGACGCCCCCGAAGGCGTCGCCGACGATGAGGTCACGGCTGCCGGCGCCCAAGCGCCGCAGGCCGAGCCTGCCGTCCTCGACGCGTACCTCCGTACCAGGTACCGACCGCAGCCCGAGTCGGTTGCGGTCCAGGCGCACGACTCCGCTGTCGATCTCGGACACCGTGCTGCGCGTGCCGGACCTCGTGGCCGCCAGGTAGCGGGGGAGGGTGAGCCCGCCGCCGCCCAGGTGGTGGGCGGCGAGGGGGGTGCCCGCGGGGAAGGAGCTGTCGACCACCGACGCCATGGCGCGCACGTAAGCGAACTTCAGGAAGGTCGGATCGTTGATGTCGACGTAGGAGTGCCGCACACCGTCCAGAACGAGCGTGCGGCCGCCGTCCCGGACGGGGTCCGCGACGACCTGGACGCAGTGGTACCTGGTCTCCGTGTCGCAACTGCCCGGCACCACCGTCGTGGCAAGCCCGCCGACGACGACCACCATGGCCAGGGCGGGGGTGCCGCTCCATCCTCGCGTGCGCCACTCGATCAGCGCCGAGCCGGCCAGCAGCAGGGTTCCGAGGCCGATGAGAATCCCGCTGACGGGCCACCGGGACACGAACACGAAGCCGGTGAGGACGGTGCCGACGATGGCGCCGACGGTCCCGACGCCGGACAGGCGTCCGACCACTGTGCCGGTCTCGGCGAGGCTGGTGAGGCGCAGCTTCGTCACGATCGGCGTCACCGAGGCGAGCAGTGCGCCGGGCACCAGGATGGTCAGCGACGCGATCAGGAAGAGCATCGCCGGTGCCCACTCCGCGGTGGCTCGCAGTGCGGCGGGGGTGAGCGCCACGGCCGCGCCCGACACCCCGAGTGCGGGCCCGATGAGCCGACGTGGCTCGACCCGGTCGGCGATGATCCCACCCAGCCAGGAGCCGAGGGCGATCGCGGTGAGTGCGATGCCGATCACCATCGTGCTGGTCTCAAGGGTGAGGCCGAGATACGGGGCCAGCAGGCGGAGGGCGACGATCTCGACGACGAGGACCGCGGCCGAGGAGCCGAACACCAGCACCGCAACCACGCGGGGCCCCAGGCCGTAGGTGCGAGGCGAGCCCTCGGCGAGAGGTGAGGAGGACGTTCTGGTCACGGGTGACATCCCTCTTTCCGTCGACGTGCAGCGTCGAGGTCGGCCGGTCGGTGAGTCGAGCGTGGGGACGGCGGCCACCGTGCCCACTCTCGGTCCGCGACCCCCGCCGCGTTCCCGCGGGCACGTTCACGCGGGCACACCGCAAGGAGCGCGGTCACCGGGGTCCGTCCCGCATGCTGACCTTAGCCACCGCTCGTGACGCCCGAAACGCTCGTTCGGCACCACCCGTGATCCCGTGGAGGACAGCCCGGCCCTCATCAGAAGGCCGTGAGGTCTGTTGAAGGGCCTTGCTGCTCGCGGGAGTTGTTGAGAAGCCCAGGCCGCTTGCGGTGGCCCCGGGTCGATCCTCGGAACTGTCCAACCCCGGGAACAGCCTCATGAGGATCGCGGAACTCGTCACCATCTCCCTCGGGATTCGTACCGGCGGAACTGCAGGCGCGCGGCGCCCGTGTAGCTCCGCAGAGGGAACCCGTCCAGGTCTGCCTCGGCGAGGTGCAGCAGAAACGCCGTCTTGCGCGCCTCGCTGTCGTCCCGTTCTTCGGCGGCGGTCAGCGACCGCACGGCCCACGCAAAAACGGGCGCTGTCACGGAGCGGCCAGCGGCCAGCGGCCCGGTCAGGCGGCTAGCGAGAACGACGGTTGATTACCTCAGGCTAGTGACCGTCCGTGCCTGGGGCAGTGATCGGCCAGCAGGAACGGCGGCACAGGTCGGTGACCGGACAGCACCCTGATTGGCAACCGGCCAGCCACCGGGTATCCACCGGTCAGTCCGGACGGGCCGACCAACGGTCAGCGTCGACCGGTCGTCGGTCAGAGGCCGGTCAGTTGGAGCCGACGGCCGGTCAGTGACCGCACATTCTCGATGATCGTCAGATCCATGCGGTCCGCTTCGTCTCGGTCACCGTAGTCATGGCAGATGACGCAGATGACGCAGCGGCACTGGAACCGATCAGCTTTCCTACGCGGAGGCTATGGGGTGAGCGTTCGGGCCGGACAGCCGCGCTCGCGACCACCTTGCAATCGAACGACACGGCCACCCTCGGCGACCGTTCCCCAGGTCTGTGCCAGAACGCGGATCTCGCGGAAGATTTCAGCGACCTCTCCCGTGGCGCACTGAGGCATGGGCCGCGGGGCGGCCCGTTCCGGTGATGGGGCGCGGCGCAGGCCGTCTCTCCTCCGCACTGGACACTTCGTTGCCCGGTGGCAGTCCTTGAGCCGGTCCTGCGGCGCGAAGAACAGCGTCCCGGTAGCGTGATCATCTCCCGCATGGAGCGACCATGCGCCCGGCTGTTCCGTACGAGGGACTCCGGCAGGGAGCGAAGAGCGATGAGGCTGCGATGACTGAACCGAGCAAGCCCGAGATCGAGCTTCCGGAGGGTGATGCTCCCCAGGAGCTGACCGTCCGGGACCTTGTCGTCGGGGATGGACCCGAGGCGAAGCCGGGCCGGGTTGTACGGGTCCACTACGTCGGGGTCACCTTCGAGTCCGGAAGGGAGTTCGACGCCTCCTGGGACCGGGACGAGCCGTTCAAGTTCGCTGTGGGCGGTGGCAGGGTCATCAAGGGCTGGGACCGGGGGCTCAGGGGAATGAAGGTCGGCGGTCGACGCGAGATCATCGTTCCTCCGCGTCTCGGCTACGGCAACCAGTCCCCTTCGCCGCTCATCCCGCCGGGTTCCACGCTTGTCTTCGTGGTGGACCTGCTCTCCGTGGTGTGAGGAGGCGTGTTGCTCCAGCCGGAATGAGGTTCGTGATCGGTCAACGGCTGGATGCGGGGGGTGTGGATGGTGTGGCGGGTCTGTCGCCGCTGTACGGTGTGGCCCCCGCCGAGCAGCTGCGCGGCCTCGGCGTCGACGCCGCCGACCTTCCGGTCGGACAGCATCTCCTCGCAGGTTTCCGCGACCGGACGGCGGTTCGTTGCCCCGACGAGCGCCGTTACGCATGACGGCGCTCGCCGGCTCGTCTTTCGCCGGCAGGAGAATGCGCCCTGGTGACCCGGTGACCTGGTGACCCGGCGACCTGGTGACCTGGTGACCTGGTGCGGGGATTCTGTCGCAGTAGCGGCAGATGCGGTCGAGGATCTGGCCGGCGGTCTTGGTCCACTTGAAGGGCCGGGCATCGTCGTTCCAGATCTTGATCCACTCTTCAAGTGCGGTCTTGAGGTCGTCGAGTGAGTCGAGTGAGCAGAACATCCCGCGTTCGAGGCCGCGTCGTTCCAGCTCGGCGAACCACAGCTCGACCTGGTTGATCCAGGAGGAGTAGACAGGGTTGAAGTGGGGGTGGAAGCGCGGGTGCGCGAGCAGTCACGTGTGCACCAGGGCGCTTTGTGGGCGGAGAGGTTGTCGCAGATGACGTGGGCCGCCAGGGCCTTATCGGTCTGACGGTCGATCTCGTCGAGGACACCAGTTCCCGCTTGGACCAGTGCGTCCCGCCCGGAGGAGACCGCTCCAGGGTGCGGACCACGACCTCTTCCACCTGGGCGTCGGTGAGGGTCCGCGGGACCCCAATCCTGGGCTCGTCCGCGAGTCCGTCGAGGCGCTGGGCCAGGAACCGTGTGCGCCAGCGGCGCACGGTGTCACGCCGACACCGAGTCGCGCGGCGATGACGGTGTTGTTCCAGCCGTTCGCGCACGCCGACATGGTACGTGCGCGAACGGCCGGCCCCTGTGCGGTCGAGCGGCGCTCGGCCCAGCTCTCCAGCGTCAGCCGCTCGGCTTCCGACAACACGACAGGTTCCAGGCGGGTATCGCACATACCCACAGCACAGCGTGCACGCGTGACCTGCCGCAGGCGAGCACCGCAATCCGAGACAGCGGACGCCTCACGTGGCGACCCACGACCTCACAACCAGTTCACTAGCTGAGGGTCTTCAGCGCCGCCGCGTCGTACGGAGCGAGCTCGTCGAAGCGGCCCGCGAGGACCTTCTCGGCCCAGAGCGGATCCTGGAGCAAGGCCCTTCCGACGGCGACCATGTCGAACTCCTCGCGCTCCATGCGCTCCAGCAGGTCGTCGATGCCCTTGGTCCGCGATCCCTCGCCCGCGAAGGCGCGGATGAAGTCGCCGTCGAGACCGACGGACCCGACCGTGAGGGTCGGCTTCCCGGTCAGCTTCTTCGTCCAGCCCGCCAGGTTCAGGTCCGAACCGTCGAACTCGGCGGTCCAGTAGCGCCGGGTGGAGGCGTGAAAGGCGTCGACGCCGGCCGCGGTCAGCGGTTCGAGGATGGCCGCCAGCTCCTGCGGATTCTCGGCGAGGCGGGCGTCGTACGCCTGCTGCTTCCACTGCGAGTAGCGGAAGATCACGGGGAAGTCGGCCGATACGTTCCCCCGGATCGCGGCGACGATCTCGGCGGCGAACTTCGTCCGGGCGACGAGGTCACCGCCGTAACCGTCGGTGCGGCGGTTCGTGCCCTCCCACAGGAACTGGTCGAGCAGGTAGCCGTGGGCGCCGTGCACCTCGATGCCGTCGAAGCCGATGCGCTCAGCATCCTTGGCCGCCTGCGCGTACGCACCGACGACGTCGTCCAGGTCGCCCTGCGTCATCGCCCTGCCCGCGCCTTCGGTGCCGTCGGCCGCGATGCCGGAGGGGCCGACCGCAGGGGCGTCCGCGAAGGGTGGGCTGCCCGCCGTGCGGACCATCCCGATGTGCCACAGTTGCGGCACGATCGTGCCGCCGACCGCGTGCACCTCCGCGGCGACCCGCTCCCAGCCGGCCAGCTGCTCCTCGCCGTGGAACCGCGGCACCCTGTCGCTGTCGCCCGCCGACTCGTGGCCGACGTAGGTGCCCTCGGTGATGATCAGACCCACGCCTGCGGCGGCCCGGCGCGCGTAGTACGACCGGACGTCCTCGCCGGGGACGCCGCCGGGCGAGAACTGGCGGGTCATGGGGGCCATCGCGATCCGGTTCGGAACGGTCAGGCCGTTCAGCGCGACGGGCCGGGACAGAACTTCGGCTGCGCGGGTCGCGGGCGACGCGGAGTCAGTCACGGAAGTGTTCCTCCTCAAGTACCGAAAGGCACGCATACGAGATGGGATTCGCGTGCTTCAACCGTGCCGACCGCCGTGGCATTCCACGGTCGAGGCCCCGCACCTCTGTGATCCGAGCCACGGTGGACGCCGCGACGTCGGTCACGGTCTTCAAGGACGTTCCCCTCGACGGCCACCCCCGCAAGGCCGCCCACGGTTCGCATTGCTCCGGCGAGGCGCCGGCCGCTCTTGGTGCGGCGGGCGCAGGCAACGGAGGTCAGGGGGATTCGGGAAGCATCGGGCGCATGAAACTGCGGTCGTACCGGAGCACGCAGCCGCTTTCGTCCCGGATGCGGTCTGCCTCCACGAAATCCGGGTCCGTGCCGAAGAGAGTGCGGTAGTCCTCGTAGGCGGCGAGGCTGGGAAAACTGAAGAGCGCAAGCGCCTTGTCGCTGGCGCCCTCTCCCGGCAGGAAGTATCCGTGGTGTGTCCCGCCGTGCTGGTTGACCAGTTCCATCCAGCGACGCCCGAACCGCTCGAACGACGCGATCTGCGCCGGATCAATCACGTACTCGACCACACAAGTAATCATCCGCGCAGGTTACTTCGACACATGGCAGACCACGGGCGAGCCGGGTGGACCCTGTGCCGCGTGCCGCCTTCTCGGGGCAACTGTGTGGGGCCTCCCCCGAGTGGTGGACACGCTGATACTGGATCGGCTTGATCCGGAGGGAAGCGAGTAGGCCGCCGATGGCGATGAGGGACTACTCGGACGAGTTCAAGGCCGATGCCGTGACCGTGTACGAGCCCACACCCGGGTCGACCTGCAAGAGCATCGCCGCTGACGCCGCTGCCTGGACGTCAACCGGGCGGCCCTGCGGGAGCGGGCGGCCCTGCGGGAGTGGGTACTGCGGGATCGCGAACGCCGTGGCGTCACCGCCGCGGCTGCGTAGCCGGGCACCACTCCACGCATGGCGTCGATACGCGGCCTGCCCAACCCAGTTGCCGACTGCAAAGGAGTCTTGCGTAGGGTGGCCAAACGATCATTGCATCTGGGGGGCGATCCGCATGGTCGAGCGTTCCGCATAGCCATGTGCAGGCACGGGGTGGACACCGTGCTCGCGCAGCTGCCTCGCGCACGTGCTGAGTCATGAGCGCCCCGGGGGCCTATGCGCCTCGGGCCCGAGAGCTCCCCACGCACCGCACTGAGCGTGATGACCCTGCCTGCCGAACACGACAACAAGGAGAGCTGATGAGAATCGCGCGCACCCTGACCGCTACCGCCACGACGGCGGCGCTGATCACGGGAGCCACGGTCCTCGGCGCCAGCACCGCGTCCGCGGCCAGCTACCGCTGCACCACGTCGACCAAGTCCATCGACCACCCCGGCTACACGATCAATGACAACTTCAATTTCTCCGTCAAGACCTGCGCCAAGCGCGAAGGCGGCTACATCTACGCCAAGGCGTACGTGTCCGTCGATGGCCCCTGGGGCTTCGCCGGACAGTCCTCCGTCCACGACGCGCGCGCACTGATCCAGGTCAAGCGCAGCGTGTCCGGGCCCGACCCCGTGTCCAAGTCCGCGTACGGGACCGGCCTGGGCAGCAAGTTGAACAACCTCGACGCCTACGGCAACACGAGCTACACGAGCCCGACCGTGAAGCACAAGGCTGCCGCCGGCAGCCGCTACCTCGGCGACAGCGTGGTGCAGATCGACTGGAAGAACGACGGCAAGGGACGGATCAGCTACAGCTTCTCCGCCTCGCCCACTGTCTGACGCTCACACACCGTTGGTGTCCCGCTCTGGCGAGCGGGACACCAAACATTTTCGTGCCGTCCAACCAGCGGCGAGCCACCAGGGTCACGGCGGTGGTCACGGTGGACTCGCGCTCTCGTCTCCTGCTGCAACCAGCAGGAGACGCTCTCGCTTCGACGCCGAGCGATTTCTACCCTGGGTTGTCCGGTCCAGACGCTCGCCTCCAGGGCTTGCGGATGCCCGACCGGGACAGCCCGACGTAGCGGCTTACTTGGCCCGACTTCCCTCGCGACCGACCCCGTGAGGCGGTGCGCAGCGCTGCTCACCGTCACAGTCGAGGAGCGGCCAGGCCCCGGCCGGACAGCCCACCTCTACGCACCGCTGGCCGCGGGCTTCCGCCGACACCCGGTGCGGGGCTGCCTGCATACCGAACTGTGCGAAGGCTCAGCCTGATCCGATTGCTCGATGGCGGCGGGTGCGTGGTCACACAGCGTCGTGCGCGGCGAAGCTCTGGCTTATGCAGGGGCACGCGTGATGTTACGGTCGCGCCATGCCACGTACGGACAGGGCGTCGCGGGTGGTCGCTGCGCCACCTGATCGCGTTTGGGTCGCACTCGTCGATCGCGAGGCGCTCACGGAATGGCTCCCTCCTGCCGGGATGACTGGCAGGTTCGAGCGTTTCGATGGTCGGCCGGGCGGGTCGTACCGGTTGGTGCTGACCTATTCCGACGCGTCGGGCGCGCCTGGCAAGGCGACCGTGGATTCCGACCTTGTCGAGGCTCGCTTCGTCGACATCGTCCCCGGTGTGCGGGTCGTGCAGGCGGTGGACTTCGTCTCCGATGATCCTGCCTACGCCGGCACGATGACCATGACTTGGGAAGTCACCGCTGTCGGAGAGGGGACGCGCGTCGACATCGTTGCTGAGGACGTCCCGGACGGCATCTCCACGGAGGACCATGCCGCGGGGCTCGCCTCTTCCCTGACGAACCTCGCCGCCTACGTGGAGCAGTGACCCTCACTGACGCCGGACCAGGCGGTTTCTGCCCTGCCGTGAGGCGCTTGCGGCACTAGGAGCCGCTCCCACCCGTCTGCGGGCCGGGCTACCCCTTCCCGGGGAGACCGGCCCGCCGTCGTGCGCCCCATGCGCCGCCGGAGACCGATCAGGTGCCGTGGGACGATCGACACGAGCCCCTTGACCGGTGTTGACGAAGACGGACCGCGCCGATCGGGGAGCCGCCGGACATCCCGTGCGCGTACTGAGCCGCAGCCCACGCCCCTCCGACTCACCAACAGCCCACCGCAGCTCCTGGCATCGGCTGTACCCGGGCGGTCCGGTGACCTGCTCGCCGGCCACGGCCTGAACGAGGCCCTGGCCGGAGCCGGCACCGTCATCCACTGCGCCACCAGCAACACCCGCGCCGACGCGCACGAGCCACCCACTACCTCACGGCAGCGGCAGTAGCGCAGGCCGACGGCCGTCCCCCGTACCTCCTGTACGTGTCCATCGTCGGCGTCGACCGGATCGGCCTGCCCTACTACCGTGCGAAACGGGAGTCCGAGCGGATCCTGGCGGATTCCGGTCTGCCGTGGACCGTGCAGCGCGCCACCCAGCTGCCGGTGCCGCCCGTCACCAAGATCGGGTTCGTCATGAGGGGAGACCTTCGTGGAGGGCGCGGGGTCGGGACGTCCGGTTCCGCGCGGCTGTCGGTGCACCCGTCAAGAACCGGACGGCACGCCCGGATGTGACAGCCGGGACGCGAACGCCTTCTTGGCGGGGTCGGCGACAATGCGCAGGCAATTGATCCGGCCGTTCCTCGTCTCCACCACCAGGACGCCGACCAGGTCGGTCCCTGCCCGGGCGAGGGCTGCGGGCGCGCTGTCCGTCGGTACGAGCCGGAGCAGGAAGCCGGCCGACTGCAGGGCACGTACCAGGTAGCGAGCCGCCCTTCTGGCCCGGCTGATGGGGCGTCTGGCGACGCCGGGCCGACCTCCCCCGTCCACCCACACCGCTGCATCGGCGGCCAGCATGTCCTCCAGTGCGTGCAGACCACCGTCCTGTGTGGCGGTGAGGAAGCGTGCCAACTGTTCGCGGTGCGGGGTCGGGTCGGAAGGGCGGCTGGGGCCGCGGCGGCTAGCGGCAGCGTCGAGCCGCCGAAGTGCGCGCCCGTACGGTTGACGGCTGTTCGCCTCCGAAGATCCAGGGTTTCGACGATCTCCTGGTGGCTGTACGCAAAGGCGATACGCAGGATGAACACCGCGCGCTCCACCGGATTGAGCTGTTCCCGCAGCACCAGGAAGGCCATCGACACGCAGTCGCGCCGCTCGGCGGTGCCCAGTGGGCCGAGGGCTCCGCCTGCTGTCGGTACCGGTTCCGGCAGCAACGGCCGAGTGGCTCCGTCGCAGGACCCGCGCCGAGGTGAGACGGTTCAGGCACACGTGGTGGCGACCTTGGCGAGCCAGGCCAGTGCCGAGGCGATGGCTCCGGCCTCCGTGCGGTGCACACGCAGGAAGGGTGTCCTGGACGACGTCCTCGGCCTCTTCGGCCGAACCGAGCATCCGGTAGGCCAGTTCGAACAGGCGTGAGCGCGAGCGCTCGAACTCTTCCGGCACCTCGGCTGTCCCGGCTTCCACGTCCGGCCTCCTGCCGTTGCGTCGACCCACGGGCAGGCTGTCCCGGCACTGAGTGCCAGGCTCCTGCGGAAGGATCCTTCGCGTGGGTCCCGTACCACGTGAGTCCCGCACCCCGCCCCGTGGTCTGCGGGTGGGAGTGGCAGTGTTCTTCTTGCGACCCGCGGAGCAGTGGGGCCCCGGCCTCGCGGCGACCGTGCGGGACGACGGCCCGTCTCCTGGGCCCTATCGCTTCCCGGGTCGCGACGTCGCAGCTGCCCGGATCAGCCGCAGCTGCCCGATCTCGGCGACGTTCTTCATCAGCTCGGCGTTCAGCCAGGCAATCATGTGCCCAACGGTGTTGTCCGGCGGGGTCTGCCACGGCAGCGTGGAGGTGGAGTCCAGATCGGCGTCGGTGAGTTCGTCGAGGACCGTCAGCCACTGGGTATGCAGATCCTGCAGCCAGACGACGGCTGCCGTTCCGTTGCCCGGCCAGGTGACGTCGGTACGCTCACGCGGGATACGCCCCTGTGTGTGAGCGAGAGCAGTGCTCCACCACCAGCCGATGTGCCAGCTCACCCAGCCGATGGTGGGGACGGGAACGGGGTCGGGCTCGGTGTCGGCCCAGTCCGGCAGCCAGTTCCCTGCGGTGTCGGGGCGCACTGTCCAGGACAGGCCTGTGGGCTCCCACAGGAAGTCGTCGGGGGCGAGCCGCTCCAGGTGGTACGTGAACAGCGACCAGGTCATGTCGAACTGCCAACGCAGTAGCTCACAGCGGGGATTGCTCATTGTCCGATCCTCGCATGCTGCCTGGAGCGGGCAGTCGCCGCTCGGGCGGCCTGCTCGCACTGGCGGCCGGCTCGCTCATTGTCCTCTTGGTGTGGCTCCTTTGGAGTACAGGAAATCCCGGGGCGGTTGTCGACTGCGGCCGGCTGAGGCGCGCCCCGCGTGTGAGCGCTCGTACTCAATTCCGTCAAGAGCGCAGCCGTGTCCTTGCTGATGGCGAAAGCCCGCACGACCTCTGGCGCATCAAGACCAGACCGTGCGCGTCCTGAGGAGTGTGGGTCAAAGGAGGCGTCGCAGCCGTAGTCGTGGTCTGCCGCGATCACCGGCCACGGCAGAGGGAGCGATCCCTCTCCTCGGCCGGATGCGGGTGGGTTGGACAGCCGGTCACGAGGGAAGCCTCCTTTCTGCGGGTCTGCGGGTCTGCGGGTCTGCGGGCCGACGGCTGGATGGGGGTCCTTGCGGGGTCGGCAGCCGCTGTGCGGGCGCGGGCGAGGCTTACGGGGTGGAGTTGACGCATGGCGGAACGGCGCTTGTCGGTGGCGACCCATTGGGGCAGTTTCGTCGCGGTGGTCGATTCCGGCCGCCTGGTGCGCATCGAGCCAAGAGGCGATGACCCTGCGCCGTCGCCGATCGGCCCCGGCATGGTGACAGCCGCCGACGACAGGGCTCGCGTGTTGCGTCCCGCGGTGCGCAAGGGCTGGCTGAACGGCGAGCCGCGCTTTCGAGACTCGGCCAGAGGCTCGGACGTGTTCGTGGAAGTGAGCTGGGACGATGCGATCGCGCTGGTGAGTGACGAACTGAGTCGGGTGCGGGCACAGCACGGACACAGCGCGGTGTTCGGCGGATCCTACGGATGGGCGAGTGCGGGCGCATTCCACAACGCGCAGGGTCAACTTCACCGATTCCTGGCGCTGGGCGGGGGATACACCGACTCTCGTAACACGTACAGCACCGCGGCTCTGGAGGTCCTCCTTCCCCATGTGATCGGGGGGCATCCGTGGAGCTACCAGTCCCGAATGCCGATGTGGGACGAGATCGCCGAGAACTGCGAGCTCGTGGTGGCCTTTGGCGGGCTGGCCCTCAAGAACAGCCAGATCAACCCCGGCGGGCTGGCCAGGCACCAGACGCAGAACCTGCAGCGCCAGTGTCGTGACGCCGGAGTGCAGTTCGTGAACGTGAGCCCCCTTCGCAGCGACACCGACGGCTTCCTCGACGCCCAGTGGCTGCCCGTCGTCCCCAACACCGACACCGCTCTGATGCTTGGTATCGCCCACACGATGCTGGTCAACGGGTGGCACGACGAGGACTTCCTGCGCCGGTGCTGCGTCGGTTTCGACCGCTTCGCCTCCTACCTGGTCGGCGAATCCGACGGCATTCCCAAGGACGCAGCCTGGGCAGCGGAGATCACGGGCGTCAGCCGCGACACCATCACCGGCCTTGCCCACCGGCTGACGACCCAACGTTCGCTCATAATGGTCAATTACGCGGTGCAACGAGCAGACCACGGCGAACAGCCGATCTGGATGTCTGTCGTGCTGGCCGCCATGACGGGCTCGATGGGCCGGCCCGGCGGCGGCTGGGGCGCAGGTTACGCGACGATGGACGCGACCGGCGTTGCCCCGGGTCGTCACTCCGTGGCAACCGTTCCCAAGGTCCCCAACCCCGTCCCGGACTTCATCCCAGTCGCAAGGATCGCCGACACTCTGCTGCATCCGGGCAGGACCATCGACTACGACGGCCGACGCCTCACGTTGCCCGAGCTTCGACTGGTCTACTGGTGCGGAGGCAACCCGTTCCACCACCACCAGGACCTGCACCGGTTGACCCGTGCCTGGCAGACACCTGACACCGTGGTGGTGCACGAAGCCTGGTGGAACACCCATGCCAAGTTCGCGGACATCGTCCTGCCCGTCGCCACCAGCCTGGAGCGCGACGACTTCGCTGCCGGCTTCTCCGATCCCCATCTTGTCGCGATGCCGAAAGTCCGCGAGCCGGAGGGCGAGTCACGTACCGACCACCAGATCTTCGCCGCCCTGGCCTCCCGGCTCGGATACGGGCAGGAGTTCACACAGTCGCGCTCCGAGGCCGAGTGGGTCCGGCACCTCTACGAGCAGACGCGGTCCGAGGTCGGTGAAAACAGCGCTCTGCCGAATTTCGACGAGTTCTGGCGAAGCTCCACCACTGAGCTACCGGCGCTGGGCGGGCCGTTTCCCGGCAGCTTCGCGGCGCTCCGCTCCGATCCGCAGCGTTTCCCCCTGGCGACGCCATCGGGTCGGATCGAGATCTTCTCCGAGGAAATCGACTCGTTCGGCTACGAGGACTGCGCCGGACATCCGACATGGTGTGAACCAGTGGAGTGGCTCCACGCTGCTCTGGCGGACCGCTTCCCGCTGCATCTGATCTCCAATCAGCCCGCCTCGCGTCTGCACAGCCAGTACGACAACGGTGGCCGCAGCCTCGAATCCAAGATTCGTGGCCGTGAACCCGCGATGCTCAATCCAGTGGACGCAGCGTCGCGCGGCATAGAAAACGGCATGGTCGTACGTGTCTACAACGACCGAGGCAGCTGTCTGGCGGGCGCAGTCCTGTCGGACGACGTCATGCCAGGCGTCGTACAACTGTCCACGGGGGCGTGGTGGGATCCGGCCCAGCCGGGTCTGAGCGGCACGCTGGACCGCCATGGCAATCCGAACTCCCTTACGGCGGACCGGCCGTGCTCACGCCTCTCCCAGGGCCCGAGCGCACTCAGCGCGCTGGTCGACGTCGAGCTGTACAGCGACCCTCTCCCCGAGGTGCTCGCCTTTGCACCGCCCACGCTCGAACGCTGACCACGAAGGCCCTCGCCGCTTCGAGTCGTCCTCCCACCCTCCGTGGGCACACACCGCGAGCAAGCTGCCCCGTCCGCAGAGAGAACCACCACACCCGCATTTGCTCCCGCGTAGTCACATGACTACTGTGCGCAGTTGTGACTGCACTTCAAGACCTCAAGTACGGCCAGTGGTTCCGCGGCGCCGACGTCGACAGCGACGGGTTCATCACCCACCAGGACGTCCGGATGATGAGCGAGCGCTACATCGCTGCTCGTGGCGCCGCGCCGGACTCCACAACAGCCCGCACGCTCACCGAGGGGATGGACGGGTTCTGGGCGAAGGTCATCGCCCCCATGGACCAGAACGGTGACGGGAAGGTCGATCTGCGGGAGATGACCGAAGGGTTCCGGCAGGTCCTCACCGACCCGGCCCTGTATCCGGAACAGATCGCACCGGTGACCAACTGCTTCTTCGACCTGGCCGATCTCAACGGAGACGGCAGGATCGACCAGGCGGAGTTCCAGCAGATGTACCACTCGGTCGCCGGCGTTCCCGGCGAAGACTGCGCCGCGGTCTTCGCGGCCTTGGACCAGGACGGCTCCGGTGCGCTGGACCGCGCCGAATTTCACCAGGCGGTCGCGGAGTTCTTCTACGGCAACGACCCGGACGCCCCTGCCAACCACCTGTTCGGCAGGCTCGTCGGCTGACTGCCCTCTACTCGGTCCAGGCCGGGTACGCCGAGGCCCACACCACTGCCGGTGTGGGCCTCGGCGTACCAGGAGAAGAGCTCAGGTCGGGCAGCACCTCACGACGCGTCTTCCACGACCGGCTCGATGTCTTCGCACAGCTCCGCCGTGCCCGGCCGCACCGCGTCGACGGCCTCGGGCGAGCGGCGTCCCGGTGGCTGCGTGGGCGCACGTTGCGGCGCTGACGAGTGTCAGGTTGACCCCCTCGCATTCGAAGCGTTCGTCGTTGCCCTGCTCGCCCGGCACAGCGAAACCGGGCACGCTGCCATGGCCGGCCCGTCCGAAGGTTTCGTTGCCGCGGTGCTGGCCTTGGCTGGAACAGCAAACATCGAGGTGAGCCGGCAGAAGTCCGAGCGCGCCGAGAGCCACTACCTCAAGACGGCTCGGGCCCCATGCAAAGGAGTCGACAGGCGCACTGGAGCAGAAGTCACGGGAGCTCCTCCGACACACGGCGTACTGAGCCGCGTCTGCCAGCACCTCCGGCGACTCGGGAACGGGGCTCTACGGGTGGAGCAGGACACGCTTGCGCAAGAGACCGAAGCCGGCTCGGCCGAACCACTGGCGCTTGAGCATCTTGATCCGGTTGACATGTCGTGCAACACCACCGGAACTCCAGGCAGGGGTAAGGCCGGCGATAACGGCGGTGCGGTCTCGGTCGATGTCTGCGGCGAGACTGCAGAGACTGAGCAGGTCGTCTTGGCGCCGGGGTCGAGCCACTGCGGGAGCCGTTTGACCAAGCGGCAGCTCTACGGCCGACCGGATTCGAACTACTCCACAAAATGATCCTCCTCCGGTACCACCCCGACGTGCCCCAAGAGCTGCGCGAGAACCAGATGGAGAGAACTCCTGCTGTGGCCGGTATACAGCCAGCGCATGGGGGTGCCCAGCCGTGGCAGGATGGCCTCATGCTGATCCGAAAGGGCGATGCTGCGTAGGCGTCCCAAGGCCGTCCGTGTACAGCGGTGGCGGCCACGAAGGCAGTATCCGGTTCTGCGGGTCCCCGGTGTCTCCGCGCGGACTCGTGCAGCGATTCGCCGGGTCGAAGACCAGGAGATGTGGCCCAACGCGGTCGCCAAAGCACTCTCGTGTTTCGAGTGGGCTTTTGAACAGCCCGGACGCTACCTGGACGCCTCCGCGTTTGCTTCACCCGGGGTGGGAGATGCCCGCGATGACCTGGAGTGGGCGATGCTGTGTCTTCCGCCCGGAGCCGGACGGGACTTGGGCCGATTGCTCACGCTTACCGATGAGGAATTCGAGCGCCGCACCTTGCCGGAGCCCGACTGCAACGAGTGGGCAACGACGCGCTGGTGGTGGACCAGATCGCGTGAACACTGACGGTCCCTGCGGTCGCCGCCTCCCTGGAACCGAACACCCTGGGCGCCCTCCGCGACCGCTCCCAAGATCTGTGCCAGAAACCGGCGTTTACGTGAGCAGAACCATCATGGGCCCGCTCTTGAGCTGCCCCGAGTTTCGTAGAGTCCGATCTTGATTGGTTCAGGCGGACTGCGGGATTTGCTCGTGGCACCGCCAGAAGGCTCCTTCGTATTCGGCCGGCGGAACGTAGTCGAGCGCGGAGTGAAGACGCTCCTCGTTGTACCAGGTGATCCACTGGAAGATCGCCCGCTCGACCTGGTCGACGTCCTTCCAGGGGCCCTGCATCTCGATCAGCTCGGCCTTGAAGGTGCCGTTCAGGGCCTCGGCCATCGCGTTGTCGTAGCTGTCCGCGACGGAGCCGACCGACGCGGAGGCACCGATGTCAGAGAGCCGGCCGGTATACCGAATTGATACGTATTGCGACCCGCGGTCGCTGTGATGTATCAGCCCGGAGTCCTTCTTGATCCGACGCCGCCACAGCCCCATCTCCTGGGCGTCCAGCGGGAGTTCTGTCCGTATGTGGTTCGCGACCTGCCAGCCGACAATCATCCGCGAGTACACGTCCAGGACGAACGCCACATACACCCACCCCGACCAGGTGCGGACATAGGTCATGTCCGCGACCCAGAGCTGGACGGGCCGCGAGGCGCTGAAGTCGCGGTCGACCAGGTCCGGCGGACGCGGCGCCGACGGCTCCGAAACCGTGGTCCGGCGCCGCCGGCCACGGATGACGCCTTCCAGGCCGAGCTCGGCCATCAGCCGCTCGACGGTGCAGCGGGCCACCTCGACACCCTTGCGCCCGAGGGCCCGCGCGATCCGGCGAGCGCCGTAGGTACCGCCCGACTCGGCGTGGACCTCTTCGATCAGCGGCATGAGCTGTTCGTCGCGGAGCCGGCGGGCGGACTTCGGCCGCTTCTTGCGGGCGAAGTACGTCGACGGCGACAGCTCCAGCACCCGGCAGACGGGATCGACCCCGAGACCTCTGTGACGCAGGTGGTCGATCACCTGCTCGGCCTCGTCCGGGGACGGTCGATCTCCTGGGCAAAAAACACCGATGCGGCTTTCAGGATCTCGTTCGCCCGCCTCAACTCCGCATTTTCCCTGCGAAGTTGCTTCAGCTCGTCGAGCTCGGCGGTGGTGAGCCGGTCGTCCCGCTCGCCGCGGTCGGCCTCGGCCTGGCGGACCCAGCCGCGCAGGGCCTCCTTGTGGATGCCGAGGTCCTTCGCGACGTGGGCGATCGGGCGGCCGGTGGTGCGGACCTCACGGATCGCGCGCTCGCGCAGTTCATCCGGGTACTTACGTGGTGCTGCCATGGTGCTGGTGGTTCTCCTTCGCCAGGACCGTAACCCTGGCATCAGGGACTCCACAAATCTCAGTACAGCTCACTTTGTCCCGCCTCCTCGCGTGTGGGAACGGTTCGACGCAACGGCCGAGCACAACGGCTGATGGCCTGCCTCAGCAGCACGTCGCTGGCTCCTGCCCACTCCGCCCGACAGGTATCGGCCCCCAACGTTCGGCGAGAAGGCTCAGCATGCACTGCGACAGGTCAGTGGGCGCCGACGTGCGGGAGTGAGAGAGGCTGTCCTGTGCCGGTCGATCTTGCTCTTTTTCAGTGGATCTTGCTCAGACCCGCTCTGTTGCCACTACGGTTTCCTCGGTACGTGGTTGCTGAGACCGAGGATGTGGGCTCGTGGCGGGAGACGGTGTCATACCGCTGGTACATCTGGACTCGATCGACGAGGTCCGGGCTGTGCACAAGATGCTGTTCGACCGAAAGTTCGACGGCCAGGAGGATGTGTACTTCGGGAGCCCGTTCGTCGCTTCGGTCCAGCACCAGCTGGTGGACGCGTTGGCTGCGGCGGACGGCACGATCAACGTCGAGGTCGACACCGAACGCGCCAAGCTCGACCTGGCCGGCTACCGTCCGCTGCGGCCTCGCCGCCGGGACCAGATCTGAGACACTCACCGATGGCCTCCGACCGAAGGGAGCACTGTCCTCGCGCGACCGGGCGAAGTTCAGCGTTCGTACCCTGCGTAGCCGCCCCCTGCTGACTTAGCAGAGCCCGCTCGGTGTGCAGGCGCCGGTTGCTAGGGTCGTGATCATGGACCTCACAGCCCCAACGCCCCTTGCTGAATGGACTGCCTGCAACGCCGCGTCGATTGGCGGTGCCGATGCCGCAGTTGACGATCTGGCACCGTTGGATCGTCTCATCGGCGGTGCACGCGTCGTCGCTTTGGGCGAAAGCTCCCATCAGATACGGGAGTACGGGCTGTTACGGGACCGAGTACTGCGTTTCTTGATCCAAGAGCGCGGGTTCACCGTCTACGCCGTGGAGCTCGGGACCGCCTCCGGCCGGACTGTCGATGTGTGGATGCGGGGCGGCGACGGAGATCTCGATGCCCTTCTCACTCCCCCTACCGGCGGCTACCCGAGCCAGTCGGCCGAAGGCCGCGACACCCTGCGGTGGCTGCGCGCCCATAACGCCGGAACGGCGCGCCCAGTCCACTTCGCCGGACTCGACATACCCGCGGCCGGCGGCTCCCTGGCTCCGGCTCTTGAACCGGTAGCCCGGCATTTGGCCGACATCGACCCCCACGCAGCTCGCTACGCCCGGACTGCCCTTGAATTGTCAGAGCCACTTGCAGGAGGCTCGGGCTTTGCTTCGGCCCAGGCCCGCCTTGGCCTGGACGCTGCGATCCAGGACCAACTTTCGGCCCCGCTCAGTCAACTGCTCAACCGCGTCACGGCGATGCGCGAGGTATTCATCCACTCCGCAGGACCCACCCTGTACGAGGACGTAGTCTCGGACGTCTGGGCGGCCTGGCGCCCAGACCAGATGCAGCGTGCAATGGCTGAGCTGTTCAACGGGAGGCCGGATGCAGCTGACCTCTCCGCCCGCGATCGCTACCTCGCCGACAGCTTGCTGACGCTACTCGACCGATCCGCCCCCGACACCCGCATCGTGCTCGCCGCGCACAACGCCCACATCCAGCGCACGGCCAATCCCGAGGGCACCCCCTTGCCTCGCGTCCCTATGGGGCACGCCCTCGCCCAGCAGCTCGGAAACGACTACGTTTCAGTGGCGATGACCAGCAGTGGCGGGAGGACCGTGACGAACGTGCCCGATCCGGCTCACCCCGCCGGGATGCGTCAGTGCGCGACTGACGCCCCGGCTGCGCCACCCAACAGTGTGGAGGCACTGTTCGAAGGCGCCCCAACAGCACCCACCATGATCGACACCCGGGCCCTACGCGCGCATGCACGACAGCATGGCCTGTCAGAGCCGACTCAGATCCGCATGGACGACGGCTTCCTGCCTGTGCCGGCCCTGGATGCCTACGACGCAGTCGTCTGCGTTCCACGTACCACGCTCAGCGCAGACCTCACGGGGTAGACAGCCCTTGTCTGCGAGGAGTTTGTGGGGCCTGAGTCCGCGGGTGGAGGCCCGGAGCGAGAAGCGTAGAGGCGCTCCCCGATAGGGCGGAAGCAGATTGGCGTACCCCCTTCACCGGGGTGGGGCAACCGCATTTGGGCGGCGGACGAGACGCTGAGACGAAGTGGTGATCGGTGCGAGCATGCTGCGTTCAGCCGTGCGCGGGCTCGACCGGGGGAGCCATAGTTCGGCGTCAGTCTCGGTCTTGTCCGGCGATAGGCGGGTGCGCAGGACCTCAGGGCCGGTGCGGGTGCGATACGAGTTCGACGGAAGCCACTTGGTGTACACGTCCCGCCACAGCTCCTGAATGGCCCGTGGTGTCGGCCCAGAGGCAATGAAGACCACCCAGGTGTGCATGGCACGGAACGTCCGTGCGAACGCCTCGCCGGAGCTGTAGCCGTAGCGCACCGCGATATCCAGCAGCGTGTCGTGCCTCGCGGGCACTTCCGCGCCCGCGAGGGTGAGCCGGCGGCGTCGGACGTACTCCGGCAGCGGCATGCCAGCGAGCGCGGAGAACATCCGGCGCAAGTGGTGCTCGGAAGTGGGCGCGAAGCGTGCCAGTTCGGCTACGTCGAAAGTCCGCTCCAGCTGACGCTCGATGTGCGCCATGGCCTGATTCAGTCGCTCCAACACCCCTGTCTCTCTTGTCCTTTCCCTTCCTCACCACTGCCTTGCCGGCGATGGTCGTGAAGCACGCCTGTCCGGCGCTGTGGTTGCTTTTGCCCCCTCTCGGTCAGGGGGTGTCCTGTCCCAGGCCCCGGCGGATCGCGATCTCCACGGGTGAGTACGCGGCGTCGGCCCGTTCCAGTTCGTATGCTGCGGCCGGCATCAGCGGCGGCTGGGCCATGAAGCGAGGCCTCACCCCATGATGCGGTTGCGCCGCGTGTACCAGGAACGGATGGCACAGGAAGACATCGCCCGGGGACCCGGTGGCAAGGGCGAGCGGCCGGTGGTCGGACGCCGCCACCAGATCGGGGGCGAGGGCCGGCCCGCTCGCCCCGTCATCCCCGTACTTCTCCAGCACCTTCGGCACGTCGAGGTGCGAGCCGACCCGGATCCGAGTCGGGGCGTCCTCCTCCCCGACCTCGCTGAACAGGAACAGCATCAGCAGCGCCCGGCCCCGGGAGCGCAGATTGGTGAAGTACCAGCTCTCTCCCTCCGGCAGATAGCTTCCCTCGATGTGCCAGCCCGCGTCGGCCGGTTCCTCCTCGTGCGGGAAGCGCAGCGGAAACGTGCCCAGTGAGTAGCGAGGCTCCCAGCGCCCCACACCGACGAGCAGGTCGTAGGCGCGGTGCAGCGACGGGGAGTTGGGCGCGGCGGCGAACGGCCCTTGCATCATGCCGGGCACCCGGTGCACGGGTTGCGTCCACGTCGACGGGTCGTCTGGATCGCAGCCCGTCTCCCGCCACAGCAGCCGCGCGCAGTCCGCGGCCACGCGCGGTGCGACAGCGCCTTCCAGCTTCACGAAGCCGTCGCGGAGGAAACGGGATACCAGGGTCGTGTCATCCATGGCCCCATCCTGTGGCGACACCGGCCCGGTCACCCGATATTCTCTGCACCGCCTTGGTCGGGTGATCAGCAGAGGGCGGTCAGGCAGCGCTCGCCGCAAGTCCAACCGCGATCGGTCCCGTCGCCAACGGCTGCGCCTGTCTCTCCCCCGAGGCCCGTGCCTCTGGCGGGTCTTCATTCGGACCTCGCGCAACGGGATCGGCAACAGCGGAGCTCGCCTACTCCTTTGCGGCGGAACTGCTCGCCAACGCGGCCGAGCACAGCCGGGCACCCGAGGCGGCGGTGGCCGCTGTGGCGGTCTTCATGGCCTCGGCCTCGGCCAGGGACGGGGCGCGGGTGCCAGGACCTCGTGCCCGATCACCGCGGCGGGAGTCGACCAGTGCGCGGCGTGCAGAGCGTGGTCCTCCAAGGTGTAGCGGCGCTCGGTGTAAGGCAGGCGAGTCAGGTCGCGGCCGCCCAGATGCAGCGCGTCGAAGAGGAGCAGATGCGCGGGGTCTTGTGCGGCGAGGCGGGCGGCCTTCGCCGGACTGCCGGACAGCCCCACCGCGATTGCAGGCGCACGAAATCCGCTCGCCCCTGCCCGTCGAGGGCGATGATCTGCCGTCCAGCACCGTCGGCACCCCGCCCAAGGCATCGCCCAACGAGTGAAGCTCGGGATAGGCCTCCGTCACCGCGGCCCCGACCGGGAGCGCAGCACGAGCGTGCCGTCGCCCGGCAGGTACACGAGCGCGCTGCCCGTCGTACTTGGTCTCCGCGCTCCACCGGTGCTCCGACTGCGGGGCAGGAAAGGCGCCGGGGGTGGCGAGTATCGGAGCGAACCGCGGCAGGGCACCATGCGCTCAGCCCTGGCCCGGGAGGCGAGGGTTCACCAGGTGTTTCGAGCCCGTGAGCTGCACGAGTTCCTCGGCATGCCCACCGACGAAGCATCCGTCAACATCACCCGCACCCGCCTCGGACGCCTCACTCGCCAAGGCTTCCTCATTCAGCCCGGACGAGACCGCTACCAGAAACGGACTCAACGTCCACTCAGTACAGCTCACTTGACGGTGTGCCGAGTCGTCCAGAAAGCGAGAGCCCCTCGGGGTGTCGGCGCATACCTCGACGCAGGAGTCGAACTTGCTCACGCAGATACGACAATCCGTGTTCCGCGCATCGCTGCCCCTGCGGGCGCGCGGACGGGCCCGTGCTTTGGGAGTTTAATTCCCTTATGCTCCGAGTTTATTTTTCCGGCTCATGAGTGTTATGTTTCGTCCTGTTGGTGAAGGCGCCATGACTACGCGCCTGACCGGTATACATGGGGGAATGGAAATGAATAAGATTCTGCGCGGGATTGCCGTGGGTGTTACCGCTGCTGCATGTGTCGTGGGTACGGCAACTTCGGCGTCGGCAGGCACGACCTGGGAAAGCACTTCGGGTTCCTATAAGGGCTGCAAGAACATCGTCACCATGTGGGTGAGCGGATCGAAGGTCAAGGCGTACGGTACCCAGGTCTGCTCGAAGAAGGCCCTGATCATGCGCCCCACGGTCGCTCTTTCCGGTAATAACGGGAAGACGTTTGCTTCGGATGGCAAGGCGTGTGCCAAAGCTACGAAGTGTGTCACACCGACTATTTCACTGCCTATGACCAAGGGTTGGACCTATCGCGCCTCGAACTCTGGTTCTGCGACGACCGGCGCCCCGGGCGAGGCAGACGGGGCCTGGCCCAAGCACACCATTGCACATGTCGCTGCAAAGGCCCCTTTCTAAGGGGAATCGACAGCAGGCCGCCGAAAGTCGCAAAAATGGTGAAAGCTCATTTTTCTGCAGGTGGCCCGCTTTCGGTTTTCGACGGTCAGCGCCGTGAGAGTCGCGAAGAACAGCGACGCCGTCGTTGCGCGTAGCTGAAAGGCCGTCGGCAACGATCGTCTCTGCTTCCTGGGCCGTGCCATCCCTTCGTCCACCGGGACGGCACGGCCTGATGTGCACGTGAGGGGTTCTGCCTACGTGGTGTCTCATTGAGGCGGGCGGATCCTTGCCCGCGCGGGAGTCTCCACGGCATGAACGCGTCGATTTTCTTGACTGCTCCTGCTCGCAGGCGACGAGCGCGGCCGCGCCACCGTCACCCGGACGAATACCGTCCACCACCTCCGACTGACGGACGAGGGAGCGGTCACGTCTGAACTGCTGCGCTCCGAACTCGGGTTGGCGGAAGCCTGTACTGTCACCGCGGTGCACACCACCGACGAGGCGGCTGTGATCCGCTGTTTCGGCGGTGATCCCGAGGAGGCCCGCGCCGGGACATGGCTCGGTTTCTGCGAGGCGGACCAGGGGTGCATCGCCGTTGGGTGTGGATCCTCTGGAGTGACGGTCGGGATCAAGCGGTGAGGCGGTAGTTCTGCTGGTCAGGGCTGGGGTAGAGGCGTTGATGTTCGCGGGCCGCGTGGAAGTTCCAGTAGTCCTGTAAGTCGCCGTTCGTGATCAGCGCACGAAGATGGAGGACAGCTTCGGCCCCGTCGAGTCCCCATCGTGCGCCGGTGATGTCGAGTCGGTCGGCGATCAGGTGGCGGCAAGTTCCTTCGACTGCGCCGGTGGCGATGAGCCAGCCGTTCTTCAGGGCGGTGTCGTAGCGGAGCTGGTCGAGGTGGCCGGTCAAGTAGCGGTGGCAGGCGGCGACCTGCTCACGGCGGGCGGCGGGGAGGTCTTCGGCTGCTGCCTGTGCGGACATCTCCGCGGTCGGCGTGTCCGGCGAGGATCGTGGTGAGGTGGGTGGCGGCCCAGGTCTCGGCCGCGCGGCTGCCTGGCGGGTGGAAGGCGCGGGCTGCCGTCCATGTGTACTCCAGGACGTGCACGAAGTCGAGCAGGACGTGACCAGCGTGGCCGCGGCGGGCGGCCTCGGCATGGATGAGGTCGAGTTGGTGGCGGGGCGCCGTCGACGGGCACGATCCACTCGCGCTGTTTACCTGGGTCGCGCATCGCAGCCTGGTCGAAGGCGTCAGCGATGACCTGTTCAGGCGTGCGGACCAGCGAGGCGGTCACCCATTTCCGCTCCGCTTTCAGGCCCGGCCGGGGCGGTCGGGTATCGGTGCGGCCGCCGGGCCGGTGGATGTTGTCGTGCGGTCGGCGGGGTGCGGGGTGCGGGCAGAGTGTCAAAGACGCAGGCCACGGTGGCCATCCGTTTCCGGCTGGGCTCCTCGCCCGGCGCGAGGCGACCTCGCCTGCCGGCCGCGGCGGTCTTGGCGGCGGCTTTGCGAGTGGCCTCGCGCAGGGCCTCGGGCCTCATCACCACCCCCTTTCTGTCGACCTGGATGAACAGCGGCCTGTCACGGGTGCACGGGGTGGGGATCTTCGCCGCGTAGAAGGCGGTGATGTCGACGGCCGAGGCGACCACCAGTTCCTTGAGGCGGCGCTTACCCAGAACCTTCCCGCACCGCCGCTCGACCGCTGTGGCGGCCTGGTCGAACGAGCCGCGCACCGCTTCCAGGACTGCGAGCCGGGCCAGGCCCGCGCGCGTGCCGGCCGGCGGGCAGTGACAGCTGCGCATCCGCCGGGTGCACGTTGGCCAGGCTCCGGCCTCGATGGGCGATCCGGGTCACCCGCACCTGCCCGGACACACAGGTCAGCAGCCGATTGTGTCCCCGTTCCCGCCAGGTCCGCAGCAGTCCTTCCGGACCCATCACCCGCAGGTGTTCTCCGTCCGCGCGCAGGGTGTCCTCTTCCTTCCTGGCGCGCTGATCGAGGTGGTCCTGCATGAGCTGCCGCAGCAGTTCGCGTCCCAGCTGTTCGAGCTGGGCTTCCAGTTCGTCGTGATGCAGGTTCGCCGCCTGGCCGTCGGCCAGCGTCGAGATGAGCGTTCGAAAGCATCATGGGAGGTGAGGTACGGATCAGGTTCACCCAAGGCGTCTTACGGTTCCATAGGGCTCTTCTTCGGGAGTGATTCGTTTGGTTGGCACCTTCGAATCTACGAGGAAGAGCCCCTTGATCACCGGGAGTTGTCCCGGTCTCGGCCCGGACCCTGCCGGGCGAGGGTGAACTGCCCCGGCGCATCAGCGACGATCTCCACGACGTCCCGGTAGATATCCGGCAGCACCGCCACGACCAGGCCCTCACGCCACGGCGGCACCATCATCACCCCGACTTGGCGAGACGGCTCCACACCCTTTCCCTGCGCGGAAGCCTCGGCATCCGCCTCCACCACGTCGTCCGGCTCCCCGCCCGCCATGTCGCTCAGTACCGCCTCGACGGTCTCCCGCATGATCACAAGGCGAGACAGCGCCTCGCGGGCTCTATCCAAGCGCTCGGCCAACTCAGCTGCCTCGGCCTGGAGTTCCTCCACCTGCCACCGAGCCGTGTGCTCCCGTGCCTGAAGTCCTTCCGGCAACGACCCCATAGCCTCCTCCTCCACCAGCCACGGTAGAAGCAGCCGGCTCCCGGCACCCCGCAATCAGCTTCTTCCCTCCAGTCGGAGCCGGATCGCCGCCCCTGTTCCGGCCGCCTGCGGCTAGCCTGATTCACACATACGAGCTATGGGGCGGGGGCATTGTGTCTGCCGAGGTGACAGGTTGGCTGAGGGAGAACGCCCTGCCCCTCAACACTCTCGCTGCGGGCTCGCGCCGTGAGGACCTTCAGCCGCTGGTGGAAACGCTGAGCGACGTGCGCGTTGTGGGCATGGGAGAGTCCACGCACGGTACGCATGAGTTCTTCCAGCTCAAGCACCGCCTGCTGGAGTTCCTCGTCACGGACATGGGCTTTTCCGTACTGGCCATGGAGGCGAGCGCATCAGCGGGGCAGGCCGTCGACGCTTACGTACGGCACGGTACCGGAGACGCAGGAACGGTGCTCTGTGGGCTGGGGTTCTGGACCTGGCGGACCGACAAGGTACTGGCGGTCATCGAGTGGATGCGCGCGTACAACCGCGAGCGGCCCGAGAACCAGCAGGTGCGCTTCGTAGGAATCGATCCGCAACGGTGCGGCACCTCGATCAGCGAACTCGAAGCCTTCTTGCGGGTGCGTGTGCCGGAGCGGGCGGCCGGACTTCACGCCGCATTCGGCGTACTCGGCAACGCCTATCCCGGGCAGTATCCCGACCTGCGGCGGCGTCTGGTGCACGCTGCCGAGGAACTGGTCGACTTTCTCCGTGACTTCGCCCCTGACGCACCGGAGATGATCGGGCATGCGCGGATCCTGACCCAGGCCGCCGATCTGGTGTCACGTCATCGCTTGCATGAGGATCCGCAGCAGACCGCCTGTGCCGTGCGCGACCGGTACATGGCCGACAACGTGAGCGAGTTGCTCGATGTGCCGTCCGCGAAGGTCGCGGTATGGGCCCACAACGGCCACATCGCCAAGAGCCGGTACGGCAATGGCCCGTCACCCCTGGGACAGCACCTGCGCGAGCAGTACGGAGACGCCTATTACGCATTGGGACTGCTCTTCGGCAGAGGCGCCTTCCGGGCCGGCCGGATGTGGCCCGGTACCCGTTCCCGTCGACCGATGAACAACCGTATCGGCATGGCCGGCATCACCACGGTGGAGGCGCAGCTTGCCACCGCTACCGTGGGCAACCATCTCATCGACCTCCGCTCCGGAGGCGAAGCCTCGGCCACCGTGCGGGAGTGGCTCCGCAGCACCCAGTCCCTGCGCAGGTTCGGTGCCCAAGTGCCGCGCTGGGCTTACCGCCTGCACCGGAGGCCGACCGTGCTCGCGCATGAATACGACGGGCTGGCCTACATCGCCACCACAACATGCTCACGGCCACTTCCGCCTGTTGAGGCATCTTCGTGAAGCATGCTCCGACTCCACACACCACGATCTTCACTTCAGAGGATCCACACCCAACGACCAACGCCCGGCCCTCGCCCAGACACCCAGCGAGGCACGAAGGACTCGCATGCCGTTCACGCGCGATCACATACCGATAGAAAGGGTGGCAGTTCATGGGTTCGAAGGCGTCGCTGCTCGCGTTCGCGCGACAGACACCTCGTGCGGCCCTGCGTCCGGGGCTGGTGGCTGACGAGGCGGAGGCCCGGCTCCTGGTCGCCACGGTGCTGGCGGTGGAGGGCTTGGGACCGGCCGGTCCGCGGGTACTGGACAGGGTGGTCCGGCCGAAACCCGGGCTGGTCTGCGCCGGGCGGTTCGCTGACGTCGACATCCTCACGTCGCGGGACCTGGGCCGCTCCCGCCCTGGTGAGCTGGCCGAGTACGTCTCCCGCGCCGATCACCCCCGGGCCTATGCGGTCGCCATGGACAGTACGGTCGACTGGCTGGGGTTCGCTCTGTAGGAGCACGGCACGCTCGTGCGGAGCCTGAGCCTTGCCCCTGATGAGGGCGTCATAGAGCAGATCGGCAAGCCGCTGCCGTGGAGCGGGACTTCTGGGCCGGACAGCGCCCCGTCCGGCACGCCCCCGGCTGCCCCCTGCCCTTCCACCCGCTGGATCTGGGCAACGAGGTCCTGCGGGTCTTCTTCGGGTTCGTCCTCGAAGGCCGGGCCGACGACGGCTGCTTCCATCCCGAGGACGTCACGCTGTCAGCCTTCCGCGAAGCAGACCAGCAGGCCCGGCAGGCGGAGCCGCGGGCCGCAGCCCAGCGCACGGTCCGGGCCAGGTAGCTCTCGGGGTGCGGCAACAGTGCAGGTCACTGCTGAGGCTCACGCCCGTACGGGCGTGCCCGCCGCAACTTTCGGCACATCCGCCACCAGGTGTCGGCGTACTCGGGAATGTGGCTCTGGCTGGATTTTCGTAGCCGGAGATCGTCTCGGGCTGAGGATCGGCCGGCCCGCGTACCGGGCAGGATCAGGTAGTGCCTTGTTGAACTCGCTTCTCTGTTACCGCACTTGGCGGACGTCCTGCTGGTCTCGGTCGATGCTTCCGGGCCGGTGGTCGTGGTCCGGGCCCGGACGAGGGCGCGTGCTCCTGCAGGCTGTACAGGATGCGGGACGCTGAGTGAGTGGGTCCACAGCCGTTACGAGCGGCGGCCCGCGGACCATCCCATGGGTGGCCGCGAGGTCCGGATCGATCTGAGCGTACGGCGCCTGTACTGCGAGAATCCGGCCTGCCCGAAGCAAACGTGCGCTGAGCAAGTTCCGGGGCTAACGATCCGCTACCAGCGGCGCACGCCGCTGCTCCAGCAGATGGTCGAGGCGGCCGGCATCCTGCTGGCGGGCCGCGGAGGCGCTCGGATGCTGCGGGTCATCGGTGTTGCGCTCTCGCGGTGCTCTCCCAGCTGATGCGGATGCCGTTGCCTGCGCTGGTCACGCCCCGGGTTCCGGGGGTGGACGACTTCGCACTCTACGGCGACACCTACGGGACCCTCCTGGTCGACGCCACCACCCGCCTCCCGCTCACCCTCTGGGAAGGCCGGGACGCCGAACAGCTCGGCCGATGGCTACGCCAGCATCCCGGCGTCGAGGTCGTCTGCCGCGACGGATCCCTCGCCTACCGGCAGGGCATCACCTTCGGCGCACCCGACGCCTTGCAGGTCGGAGACTGCTTTCACCTCTGGCAGGGACTGTCCCGGCAGGTTCAGAAGATCACCTCCGCCCACCACGACTGCCTGCCCGCCGCACTCCCGGAGCCGGAACCGGCGCTCGCCGGGGCACGCATGGCACCCGCGGCACCGGAGACTCCCGCCGACCGGCACGCACGGCGCCTGTTCGAAGCCGTGCACACCGTTGCCGACACCGGCCGCTCCATCAGCAGCGTGAGCCGCGAACTCGGCCTGGACCGCAAAACGGTACGCAGTTACGCCCGAGCCCGCACCTGGCAGGAGGTCGCGCGACGGCTTCCGCGCCGCACCACCACCCTGGACCCCTACCTCAACTACCTGCAACAACGCTGGGACGAGGGCGAACACAGCGCGAAGACCCTCCACGAGGAACTCCTGGTCAAGGGCTATCCGGGCCACTACCAGCGCGTGAAGATGGCAGTCGCACCACTACGACGCGGGCTGCCCCTGGACGAGCCGCGCGAACGGCCGCCCTCCCCGCGTGAGGCGGCACGCTGGATCATCAGCACCCCGACCATCGCACCCCACACAGCGCAGCGTCTGCAACGGCTCCTCGACCATTGCCCCGAACTACAGCAAACGCACCACCTGGTCCGCCAGTTCGCCGCCATGCTGGCCAGCCGCGACGCCGCCCCGCAGACTCAGTGGCTCGATCGGCTCACCACCAGCGGACTGTCGCCCCTCGGGGGCATGGCGGAAGCGCTCCGCGTAGGCCAGCACGCTGTCATCCAGGGCATCACCCACCCGCTACAACTCGGGCGTCAACGAAGGCCGCATCACCGATGTCAAGCTGCAGAAGCGCCTCATGGCCGGACGCGTCGGCGTCGCCCTCCTCCGCCACCGCGTCGTACTGATCGCCCACCTACGCCGCCGATACGCGGGTCGGCCGATCCTCAGCCCGAGATGATCTCCGGCTACGAAAATCTTGCCAGAGCCACATTCTCGAGTACGCCGACAGATCTCGCAGAAGCTGCGCACATTCCGTTGGTCATCGGCGAGGGGGGCCGCCCACGTGCACGTGGCGCATCAGCTGGCCAGGCACCAGCGTCGGCGTCCTGTCCAATGACGACGTCCGCTGCCCTGTCCACCAGAGCCGAGCGACTCGGTCCGGGGTGACGGTGCGCGCGACCAGGTGACCACTATCGCGACCACAAGATGGTGTTGGGCACCAGGTCGGCGCGCGGCCGGTGGAAGGAAGGGTGCCTGAGAGGTCGGCGCGGGTGCGGGTGGCGTAGCGGATCTGGACGGTGTGGCCTTCGGCGGCGGCGGTGACGTCCTCGCCGAACGGGACAACGGCCATGCCGTTCATCGACCGCGAACGTTCACGCCGCCGCAGCCCGTCTCGGTACGGTGCCGCACCAAGACGCTCAGGTGACGCATGCACCACGCGGCGCACGCAGCGTGCGTGGCCACCGTGCGGAGGCGTCAGGCTTTTCCGTATGCGGACCCGCAATGGCTCTTGCTCCCCTTGACGGCACACACCTGCACGACAATAGGGGTGTTCTCCTTGAGGTTTCCGGTTTTCCAGTCGGACACGTAGACCGCGTTGTGTCCGCGTGTCGTTGCCATGCGATACCCAGACCCCCCCACCTGGGCCACGGCAATGGCCTCGATTCCCCATCCGTCGCTAAGAACGTCTCGCACCTGGAGGGCATCTCCGGGGATATCAGGCGTGACGGACTTGTCGGGGTCAGCGTTCCAGTCGGCGAATCCAGCGCGCACGCGGTTGTTGTAGACCTCGATGCTGTAGTTTTTTCCGCTTCGTTCCACGTTGAATGTGAAATTGGGATCTGCGGACGCGCTTGTCGCGCTTGTTATAAGCATGGTGCCGGCCAGGCCGATCACGGCAGCGGATGAGCCGACCAGGCGCGTAAATTTCTTCACGATGACTATCTCTCTCACGAATGCAACAAAGATGTCGGGGGCAAAGTGGCGACACGCCGAAAGAAGTGGTCAGCCGGAGGTCCGGGCCGCGTGACGGTCGCCCGTAGACATTGTTCGAGGTCACTCGCCGACGATCAACCCACGCAGAATCAACGATCGTTTAGCGGTACTGCACAACTGAGTCGTCGGCATATGCACCTCTGCGGTCGTGGCCGCGGTCCAGCGGTCCCACTCCTGTCGGAGCGCGGCCCGGCGCAACCCCGAAGCCCGGAGTCCGTGCACGGGCGCCGCCCCTTGCCGTGGCGGCTTGCCCTCCGTGCCGGACATGGCGCGTTCGCTCGCGTTCGCCGAACCGCCCCGGGTGTTCCGAGACAGGATCTCCGTCGTACTCGCAGGCACGATGCCGTGCCGCGCAAGCGGGCGTGGGATCGAGCGAGTCCTGCTCGGCGTGCTCGTCGTACGCGGTTCAGGAGGAAACGTCGACCTTGGCCGAGCACTTGGACCAAGAGCCCTTCACGACGCAGACCCGCATCTGGTACTTCCGGTCCTCAGGCAGGTTGCCGGTCACTCGTGCGACATAGGGAGAGTTCTGACCCCGGGTGGTGGCGACCCGGCCGGTGCTCAGGTGAGCCTCTATGCCGTACCCGTCGGCCAATTGGTCCGAGGCTACGAGGGTGTCACCTGTGTAACTTCCCGAAGGGTCCTGCCACCACTCGGACTGCCCGGCTTCTCGCTGTTTGCTCTCATTGAAGACAAGGATCGCGGTGACGCCGGGCACGGAACGGCCGACAGAGAAGGTGAAGAGGTCAGCCGCTGCCGCAGGAGCGGATTCCGTCACAGCAGTGGTGGTGGTGAGTGCAAGGGCTCCGAGGATGACGCCGATCTTTCGCTTCACAGGAATTGCGCTCCTTCTTCATTCATGGATGTCGGGATCATCGTGAGGTCACTCAGCACTCTCAGGACAGGATGATCTCAGCCATTCGGAAGGCATGTTCAAGACAGGCTTCAGGTCCCACGGTTCGCTCGTCCCAGCTTTTCACGCAGGTAGGTCACCCGATTTAGCGAGAACGAGGTACCCGGCGGAGAATCCCAGCCGTGGTGACCGGGTTGCCCGTGACGCATCCACAGGTCATGATCAGCCCGTCTTGCCGACCTGTTGTTCCGACCGCCCTTATGCAAGGCGGTCCGGCCCCTGCGTGGGCCCTGCCAAGTCGGCTCTGTCAACCAGGCCCGTCACAGGTGTCGTTCCTGTGCAGCCACTCCTGTGAGGAGACGTCACATGAAGGTTTCTCGTAAAGCGATATCGGGTGCGGTCGGCACCATGATGCTGGCCGCAACGACGGTGGTGGCGAGCAGCCCACCAGCGGCGGCGGCCGACAGCTTCAGCTTCGAGTACGTGCAGACGGACTGGGGCTACGTCATCAACGTCGTCAACAACAACTGGCGCGACACGGCAGGCCGCGCGGTGTGGACGCAGGACCCGTCGGGCAGCCAGCCCGGCGACGCGCTCTCCGTGAACGACGAACTGCCGGACGGGTATGGCATCGAAGCACACCTGAGCACCGGTCGGATCGCCACCACCCGGGGACACAAATCGCCCTACAGCACGACGGTGACGGGGAACCTGCCCGAGGATCAGCGCTACTCGATGCGGGTGTGCGCGGTCAAGGGGTCCTTCAGCAAGTGCTCCAGCAAGGTCAGCGTCTACTCCTGACCCTGCAGCTCGCTCTCCGGTCCCTGCGCAGACGCGAGTCCCGGTGCGGACGCCGGGCTCCGGGAGACCGCTGGCAGAGCACTGCTCGCGGCGGCTCACGCTCTGCCCCGTGCCGGAGGGCCTGCTGGAACTGTGCCGGCGGGCGGCGGCCCGCCGGCACGGCCCTGCCCTCCCCGCGTGCGCGGCAGCCCGCCACGAAGCACGGCGCCGTTGGACGTCGCCGCCAGCGGGAGAGCCCTCGGTCGAGAGGTCGCCGCGCTGCGGTGACGGTTCAGTCCTCCCGGTGTCCGATCTCTCGGGCGATCCGCGCAAAGGTCCTGACGTGGGGCGCGTCATTGCTGCGGAGCCAGATCGCCGCCCACTCGATCGGCGGGGCATCCTCGAAGGGTATGTACGCGACATCCGGCCGCTTGTAGAAGCGCTGCACCTGGGCGCCGACGATGACAGCTCCGAGCCCTGCCCCCGTCTGCTGCAGAGCCTCCTGGAAGGTTTCGACGCGTGGCCCGCCGACTATGGCCGACCCCGCGGGTGTCGCCTGCGGGTCACGGTCACTGGGCCACACGCCCGGCGCGGAGTGAGGGGGCCGCAACAGAACCATGCCGGCGAGGTCTTCCCAAGTGACGGTCGTCCGGGAGGCGAGGGGGTGTTGTGTCGAGACTGCGAGCATGCGCGGCTCGGAAAAGAGCACGGGGCCGACGCGCAGATCGGGTGCGGAGACCGGAAGACTGACTACCAGCACATCGATGTCTTCGTCGCGCAGCCGCTGCAAGGCGTCGACGACCTGCACCTCTCGGGGGCGTACGGGTTCGCCGTGCCCCTCGTCGCCGAATCGGCAGGCGGCTCTGTGGACGACCTGCCCCGCGAGAGCACCGACGAAGCCGACTCGAAGCGAACCGAGAAACCCGCGTGCCGCCTCCGTGGCCCGAGCCAGCCCCCGCTGTATCTGCTCACAACCGATCTGTAGATCCTCCCGCAGCTCGTGGCCTATGGCCGTGAGCGCGACGGAGCGGCTGCTGCGCTCGAAGAGACAGGTGCCCACACGCTCCTCCAGCGCTTTGACGATCTGACTCACACGTCCTGTGGTGATGCCCAGACGCTCGGCGGTACGACCGAAGTGGAGTTCCTCGGCCAGCACGAGGAAGACCTGCAACTCCAGCCGCTCCAGCATGTCTTCTCCCTCGTCGTCCTGTGTGACCACTGTTGGCGCTGCGGGGCCTGTGTCCCGAGATCCCTGTAGGGCTCAAGAGCGCGACGACCGGCATCCGGGCCGGGTATCCGAACGACGGGCTCTGGTGGACGCGCTCTCGCTGGTCGGTTTCGCACTTGAGTGTAGGGACTGTGCCCGGAACGGCGTTGCGCGGAGGGACAACGAGTACGGAGGTGCCGGCCGGCACGGATGCCGCCCGCATCTGGTCCGATCGGCCTTCGGCCTCCATGAGGTGCGCCGCCCGGAACGTGGTGTCGGTGACGCTCGTGCGCGATGGTGCGCAGGGCTGGGCGGAGTGGCGAGCCCAGCGCTCACCGCGCCGGGCCGGTGTCTGGTCCTGTGGTGCGCGCGGCGTGGGTGCAACGGGCGGCGAGGTGCGCGAACGCGGTGACCAGTTCGGGTGGGCCGATGACTTCGATGCCGGTGTAGAAGCGGCCGATGGCGGCGGCGAGTCCGGTCCATGACCAGGAGCCGAGGACGAGGCCGCAGCGACGGGGGCCGTGCTCCTCGACGATGCCGTCCTGGACGTAGGGCGCGACATCGGCGGCCGGGAGGTGGAGGATGACTTCGCCTTGGCAGGGCCAGTCGGTCGTGGTGCCGTCGTTGCCGCGGAAGTGGCTGGTGACGAAGGTGGAGACGGTGCCGTTGGGGAGGTCACGCGAGGTGAAGCGGGGGCCGGTGGGGTGCGGAGCCGGATGTGGTCGACGCGGAAGGTGCGCCAGTCCTCGCGGTGGAGGTCCCAGCCCACGAGGTACCAGCGATGACGCCAGGTGACCAGGTGACCAGGTGGTAAGGCTCCACGCGACGGACGTCGTCGGCTGCGGCGCGGGGCCCCGGGGTGTAGTCGAAGCGCAGTTCCTCGCGCGCGTGGAGCGCGCGGCTCAGGGTGACCAGGACCTCTGCGTCGACCTGGGGGGTGCCGCCGCCACCTCGTCGTTCTCCTCGGCTCCCACCGCGCGCTCGCCGCTCTCCTGGAAGCCGCCGCTCTCCAGCTCGACGCACTGCAGACCCGCCAGGCAGCCTGCACCCCGAGCAACTGTACCTTCTGCGCGTCCGTCTGCGGATGGCCGAGAGGACCATCGGGAGCACCGGTACGGCTCTGCTCGCCATTCCCCAAGACGCCGTCACGCATACCGACGCCCACCAGGACGGTCCGGTTCGGTGCCAGGTCGGAGGCGCGATCGGCGCGCGGACGGAACTGGGCGAGCCAGTACGGCATGCCACCCCTCGAAGGATCTTCGCCGGCCATCACCTGGGGCTCCCGATGCCGCCACCAGCTCATGGTCGCGGCGTACACCGTGCTCGTCGTCGGGAACTTCTCTGTCAAGTTGAGCGTATTGAAGTACGGAGAGCCTGCGCGACGGGTACAGCGGTCTTCACCCGCAGCGGCCGTATCAGAGGACGTTCGCGTCATCTATGTGCAGTTCTGTGCCAGTTCGCGAGTGCCGGGATGAGCCACATGCAGGCGAAACAGGCGGTTTGCGCTCAGAGTCTTGCCGGGAGTGATCCAGCGCCCGTTTGCGGACCGCCGTGAAATCCGGGGCGGCCCGGGTCACCTCGCTGACGAACAGGTCGGCCGCGGCCATCGCGCGCCGGTCCAGGGCGGCCACAGCCAGGGCGCGTTCCGCGCGGGTCGCGGCAGTGTCGTCGCCCAGGAAGGCGCGCAGAGCGGACGCCGCCTGCGGGTGGTCTCCCGTGCGCTCCAGCAACCGCAGCGCCAGCACGGACCCGAGCGCGCGGCTGCGGCACGGGTCCCGTACGGCACCGTCCGCCCCCACGCGTACAGTCAGCGACGTCATCAGACGCTGCCGCAGGTCGGCGATCTCGGCCGGGAACTGCTTCGCAGGCCAGCGATGCCGCTCAGAAATCGTGCGCAGTCGCAATGCGAGTCCCTCTCCGCAGTAGGCCAGGAAGCGCTGCCGATCGGGCCGGTTCCGAAGAGGCGCGGACGAAAAGTCCTCCGTAAACCACCCGATAGTGCTGCGGTTTGGTCACCGCGGCGGGTGTCACAGCTGCCTGATGGCGCGAGCCGGCGAGCCGCAGGCCAGCAACGGGGGAGCAGAGCTCACCGAGCGGGGCAGCGGGGGAGAGGAAGTCGGCGAGCCGCCCACCATGTACGTCCTCCAGGGCCGCGCGCAGCTCGGTGCGGATCCCGCCGCCGCGCAGCCCGGTACGGGCGAGAGCCAGGGCACGCTCTTGCTCGGGGCCGCTGGGGGACCAGGTGCTGCGGGCGAGGTCGTCCAGCAGGACGGCCGTATCGCGGGAGAGGGCCTGTCGGTGGCAATGCTCCGCTCAACGAGCCGCGGAGTGCGGGGTGTTTCGCCGGGCGGGGCAACTCGTCGGAGAAGCGTGACCACGACCTCGTACCCCGGCTGCCGCGTCTCCGTGCCGGCGGACACCGCCGTCGATGCGGCGTGCCCACTCGATGACGTCGTCCAGATGGCGGGCTGGCCCGAGGCGGCAGGCTGCGCCGTCGACGACGTATTGGAGGGAATCGACGTCCTGGCCGTCGCCCTCGCCCGGCTCGGACCAGAGGCGGGGCAGATCCTTGCCCCGGTCCGGGAGGCGACTGCCCGTCTCCGCGGGCACCTGGGAATCCCGCCTCCAGTGGACGATGCTCCCGCAGGGCCCGAGGCGGTGCCTTCCGGTTCCACGCCCGCGCCCAGGCAGACGGGGACATCACCAGACTTTCCGGGGCAACGTTCCGGACGGGGTGCAGGAGCGGCGAGGAACTCGGTCCGGTAGGTCGCCGGGCCCTGTTCGAACGTGCAGTAAGTGGCTCAGGAACGCCCACCCCGTGAAGACATAGCGCCTTTCCGTCCCTCAGGGGCTGGTGAGGATGTCGTGAGTGCCGATGCGGCGCCAGATCACGTGCGGTGTGCCAGAACGGAGTGCCGGACCGTACTGGCACGTGGCACGTCCTGCGGGTCCGGTGCCCATGGACCAGGTGAGTTCGTAGATGCCGGATGCGCGCTGGACGCGCTTGACTACCCGCTGCAGCCCGGATCAGGCCCTCCGGGTGAACGCGGCATCCGGTGACCGTCCCGCAGCGGCTGCACCGGTCGAAGCTTCCAGCGCCGTCTCGCTCAGTTACCTCAGTTACCTCAGTCCGGGCTCGCAGCCACGAGCGGCTGCGAGTCCGGACCCATGCCCGACGATGAGCCACCTTGCGGAAAGGGAAGACAGGGGTGGCGGGGGGTCGGAAAAGTGGCGGGCGAGGTCAGGGGCAGCCGCGGATCCAGGAGCCGATGTGGGCGCCCATGACGGATCCGACGGTGCCGTCGAACCAGTGGGCCGAGCGCAGGCCGTTCTTGTACGCGGCTTTGTACTCCTCGCAGGCGTAGCTTGCCTTGGGCGGCTCTCCCACGCTCACGTCGCCGACAGCGGGCCGGTTGACCACGAACAGGGCGGGGTCTCCGTGCGTGCCCGAGCCAAAGTACGGGCTCTCATACGTCTGGACCTGCCACCCGTTGGCCCAGTCCCGCTCCCCGCCCTCCATCCAGAAGTTGCGCCCGTAGGTGTCGTACGCGCACATCCACGTGTCCTTGGTGGGGCTGGCGTAGTAGACGTGCCACTGACTGTTCGTCTTGCTCAGGATGCTGTTCCATGACTGGACGTACACGAAGAGTTGGATGTCCCCGCTCCTCGTCCGGTAGTAGACGTGCCCCTCCACCCCCGCACCCACATTCAGCAGGGAGCACGCGGTGCCGCTGTGCGGCTTGATTCGGTCGGGCGGCTTTCCCTCGTACGACGGCCAGTCACCCCACTTGGACGACTTGTTTTCCAGGTAAAGATCCTCGTCGAGGCCGTTCCAGAGGAGAATGTCCCGCGACGTCTTCCCGCCCTTCACCCAGGACATCCCCGACATCTCCCAGATCTTCAGGTTCGTTCCCGCCCTCGGCGGCGGCAGCTCCAGTCCGGACTCGGCCCTGGGCTCCGTCGGCGTCAAGATCCTGCCCGGATCCAGGGGAGGTCGTGGACGCGCCGACTCCCCAGGCGGAAGGCCGTCGCGGTCAGGCACCGGCTCAGGCTGCCCATCCGGCTCGTTCATCCGTTCCCCGGGCGGAAGGCCCTCGCGGGGCACGCCAAGCTGCTCATTCATCCGTTCTCCCTCGGGTCAGGTCTGGTTCTTCTCGACGGTGACATCGCCGAGTACGGCAGCAGCGGGACCGACCCGCGGCGAGAGTCCCTTCGAGGGACACGGAAACGGTTCTTCCCGCGCAGATGTCGGAGCGTGCGCCGGTTGTGTACCGGGGCGCTTTCACAGGAGCCCGTGGAAGACGCGCCGCGAGTACGAGAAGAGAGCGACGGCCGGATGCAACGTCGCGCTGCGCCGGGCTCGGGACGCAAGTTGGCCGGCACCTCAGTCCGCCGAAGTGTGGTGAGGAGTGACCGGGCTTCGATGCCTCATGCAGAACGCGATCCGCGCCGCCCGCATCGCACCCGCCGCGCGAACCGGTGGCCACGACCACGACCAGGCGGTGGGCGTGCCGCACTCCGTCGACCACCCGGACCGGGACGCCGCGCTCACCCCGGCACAGCGGGCGGCCGCGGTGCATCCACCGGCAGCGGTGCATCCACCGGCACGAGCCGGACCGCAGCCAGTCCCAGAGCAGGCCTGGGGGCATGTCACCGAACCCGCGCGGTGAAGTAGACCACCGCGCGGACTGACCATGATTGTTCTCACCGATGTTCCCTGAGGCCGTGACCGGTCAGGCGAGGTTCTTCTCCAGCGCGGTGACGTAAGCGTCGACGAAGTGGTCGCGTACCCCGTCGCTGGCCGGTGCCAGGGCGTCGGCGGTCAGGCCCTTCGCCCGGTCGGTGAGCGAGCCGAGCAGCGGCATGGTCTCGTGCAGCTTGCCGCGGGAGTCGATGTAGCGCAGGGCGCTGACGTGGGTGTAGGCCGACTCGGGGGGCATCTGGGGCACGATGTCGTTGTTGTTGACGAAGCGGTACATGCGGTTCTTGTAGCCCTTGTTGTAGGCGGCGGCCAGGAGCCGGTCGCAGGTGCGGGGCTGGCCGTAGGTGTACACGCCGTCGGCGGCCAGTCGCGGCTCTTCGAGGTACATGCGGGCGCCGGCGAGCATGGCCAGGGCGCCGCCGAGGCTGTGCCCGGTGAACCAGACCGTCTGTCCGTTGGTGCGGCATGTTGCGACGGCGTCTTTGACCTCCGGGTAGATCGATTCCAACGCTGCGGCGAAGCCGTGGTGGACGTAGCCGGTGCCGCCGGGCCCGGAACGGGGCGGTGTGGTGGCGTCCGAGAGCCAGTCCTTGATCTGGACCGGTTCCGTGCCGCGGAACGCGGTGATGATCATGTGCTCGCTCGCCGCGGTGTAGGACTGGGTGTCCTGTAGCGGGAAGGGCGGTCTGAACCGGGTCTCGTGGTGCCGCACCTCGTCGAAGCCCCAGGCGCGCGACTGCTGCTCGATCGCGGCCTTGTCCTGGTAGGCGAGGGCGGACGTCTTCGCCAGCCAGTAGGCGTGCGCCAGGCTGTAGCCGGTAGCAGAGTGGTCGAAGGTCGACGGCACGGACATCGCTGATGCTCCTTGCGTTTGAAACCGGTATGCGCCCGAGCGAGAGGTGGCAGGCGTCTTTGTCGGTCTTCGTACATGGGCTGTTCCGGTCCATCGGCGCCACGCGCCCGAGCGTCACTCGATCGCCTTTGCGCGGTTGCCGACAGGAAACGGAGGGCCGTTACGAGGAAGCAGGGCGGGCCACTGAATGGAAAGGACCCTGGTCGACCTCTTCAGCGCGCAGGCCGACGAGTACAGGTGCGTGACGCCGACCGCAACCGCCGGTAGTGCTGCCGTCGGCAGTGATGCTCACAACCCCAGCCGACACGCAGGGCGCGTCCGCCGGTCCGCGACTCAACGAGCCTGCGACGTGTTCCGTCTCAGCGCACATCCCGGAGTTGGGTTCACCCGGCCGGCCGCCTCCGAGGATCTCCGGTGGAGGCTGGCCCTCTCGGCGAGCCCGAGGAGTCGGGAGCGGGGACGGGGACGGACGACCAACGGCACCGGCACGATCAGAGAACCGGCTCCCCGCGCGGTGGCCGTCCGGGGAGCCGGCTCGCAGCGCGAACTACAGGCCGGGCACGATCTTGCCGGCCCCCGTCCGATTGACCGTGCTGTCATCGAGAGCCCCGCCGGCGTTGTCATTCACGAACTCGCCCGGCTTCTGAAGCCCCTTGCCGACGCTCTCGATACAGGTCACTGACACGCGATGGCGACAATAACGAGTCTCAGGCGTCCGGGACGGCGTGCCGGCCATGTGCCGACCCGCCCGTGACCACCGGAGACGACCCGAAAGGCAGGACACCGAATGACGGTGAGACACCGCAGCCAGCTCTCCTCCGCAAGGCCCGGCCGCAGAGCGCGCATAGCCGGGGTCGCCGCCGTGGCGGCGGTCGCGACGGCAGCGGTCGCGCCTTTGGCGGCGTCGGCCGGCGAGGCCACTCCCGGCCCGCGGTCCGGCCCGGAGCTGGCCCGTACGGCAACACAGGAGGTGGGCGAGGCCCGGTACGACCTCGGCGATCGGGCGTTTACTCCTCCCGCTCCCTACCAGGGCCGGAACGAACTCGCCGCCGTCGTCCACTACCCGAAGGATCTCGGACGTCGTCAGCACCCCCTGATCGTGATGCAGCACGGCCTGTGGCACACCTGCGCGGACGGCAAAGCACAGGTCAGGCTGGAAGCCGCAGAGAAGGCACGGGCCGAAGCCGAGAAGGCCGGTGACGCAGCAGAGGTGGCACGCCGGCAGAAGCTCGAAAAGGCGTCTGCCCCCCTGTGGTCCTGGCCCTGCCGGAACAAAGTAGCCCCCCTGCCCAGCAGTTCCGGCTACGACTACCTGGCCAGAGCCCTCGCCCGGCAGGGCTTCGTCGTCGTCTCCATGGGCGCCAACGGAATCAACGCGACCAGCGGCGGCCAGGCCCCCTCGGTGTATCAGGCCCGCGCCGCGCTGATCAACAAGCACCTGGAGCTGTGGCGGCAACTGTCCCTGGGCAAAGGGCCTCTGAAGGGCCAGCTGAAGGACGCGCGGACCGGTGAGGTGAGCCGTGCGGAGTTCACCGGCCACGTGGACCTCGGCAGGGTCGGCACCCTCGGCCACTCCATGGGCGGCGGCGGAGTGATGCAGCACGCTTCCGACGACCGGCACGCCGCCTGGCCCGAAGGCGTCAAGGTGAAGGCCGCCCTCGGCCTCGCCCCCACCGCGACCTGGGACAACGAACCCGTCACCAAGGTCCCGCTCGCTGTCCTGTGGGGCACCTGCGACCAGGTCAACACCGGCAAGTTCATCGACTGGAACAAGAAAAGGAACCAGGCGCCCCTGCACGGCATCACCCTGACCGGCGGCAACCACAACTACGCCAACACTCAGTGGTCCCCGCGCAGCGGACAGGTCGGCGCCAAGAACGACGCCCTCCCCGGTCGGCGCCCCGGAGACTGCCTCTCCCAGGACGGCAAGGAGCAGGAACACCGCGGACTGAACGAGGCGACCCAGCGTCGCATCACCACCGCCTACACGACCGCCTTCTTCCGGCGCTACCTCCTGAACGACACCTCCGCCGACGCCCTGCTCACCGGCAAGCAGCAGTCGCCGTACGCCCCGGACACGATCAGCGTGGAGTACGTCCGACCCCACCGCCCCTCATAACCCGAAGGGCTGCGGGACCACCCATCGGTCCCGCAGCCCTTCACGGCCAAGCCAGCGGTACCGCATCGGCAGGGTGCGGGGGCGTCCCGGCCCGCTCCTGGGCACCCTGATCGCTTCCATGTCCGGCCACTGCTGCCCGTGTCGTTGCGGGGCGCAAGCGGCTGGATGATCGGAAGGTCCTGAACGGGATCGTGAACCCCCACTCGGCACATCGGACAGCTCATGACGACATATCACCCCACCATGATCCACCACTCAAGATCATCATCTGACGACAGGCCCTAGGTGTATTGCCCTGCGGTGGAGAGGGTCCCTCGTTCAGAAGGGGCCTTGGTTCGGGCAGCCGTCTGTGCTCGTTCTGTCGGGTGTGATGTGCATGTCCAAGGTGGTGGCGCGGTTGGCGCGTGCCCACAGTCCGGCGGCGTGGACATCGGTGAGCTGTAGGTACGGGAGCGGCACGGGGGGAATGACGGCCGTGGAAAGTGACAGGGGGAGCCGGCCGAAGATGCGGCCTCTGAGTACGCCTGCCCGGAGTCGGACATCGCCCGACAGGGTGATGTGCCTGGCTCGGACGCAGGAGCCCGGCTCACCCGCCGGGCCGGGGTAGGTGATGTGCGCGCCGACGAGCGTCACCTGCTGCGCCCTGCACACACCGCCGCCCGTCCCGGGGACGGCGCAGTGCAGACCGCTCACGGTGAGGGAGCGGGCGTGCAGGGCCGCCCCGGGCGGTGAGAGGTCGCGGGGCCCGACGGGGCGCAGGCACTCCTGCACGGCGCGGGCGGCGGCTGTTGCTGCGGCGTGTGACGGCGCCGCACGAGGGAGGGTAGGGGCCATGCAGCCGGGCGGCGGCTGGCTGCTGCCCGGCGGTGGGGGCTCGGCGGGAGGGGTTGTCGGCGGCGGTGTGCCGTGGGCGCTCATCGGGGAGCCGAGTAGGTGTCCGAGGGTGCAGGCGGCGGTGAGCAGCAGCACGGCACGGCACAGCAAGGGCCGCTTACCCACAGTCCGCCGAGGTGGTGTCCGTGCTGCGCCAGGACAGGGCGAGGGCGCCGCCTGTCAGAGCGAGGAGCATGCCGAGGAGGAATCCACCGAGGTTGGCCAGGGGGTAGGAGAGCAGGCCCAGCAAGATGACGGTGACGCCGGCCCCGGTAGTACGTGCCGGCCGGGTCCACAGGTGTACGGCGCAGCCCACAAGGGCGAGGGCCAGGAGGACGGCGGTGGCGGCGCTGAGTCCCTGGAGGCCGAGCATGCCGGGTCGTGCGAGGGGCAGGGCGGCGAGTTCCATCCCGCCCAGCGTCACGCACAGGCACGCGGCGGCCGGACGCGAGTGTGCGGTCAGGCGCACGGTTTCTCTCCTCCCTTCACGGACATGGAGGCGCCTGCGAGGGAGAACATGCCGGCCGTCAGCGACCAGGCTTTGAGCCGCATGCCGGTGATGGTCAGGGACTGTGCCTGCTGCCCGTACGTTCCTGCGGGCCCTCTTGGCCCTGTGGTCAGGGTGGCGGCGTCCCGTCCCATTTCGACGGACTCGAAGGTCATGTCCCCGGTGAGATCGGTGAGGTCGATGACCATGTTGTCGGCGCGTACCGGCTGGTCCTGACCGGAGCGGATGACGAGGGTGGCGGTGCCCAGGGGGGTGTGGGCCACGGCGGACTGGCACAGCTGGGTGATGCGGGCACTGCGGATGCCGACGACGGCCACGGAGTGAGGGGCACCTTGGGCGTCCTGGCGGAAGGAGACGAACTGGGTGGCGTCGGTGGCTTCGAGACGCGCCGCGGTCACGGTGAACGGACTGCCCGCGACGGCGAAGGACAGCGGGATCTCGGCCGCCGAGGTCGTCGCGACGGTTCCGGCGGCCAGCAGGACGGTGAGCGGGAAGGCGAGCGCGAAGCGCCGCCAGTCCGTCCTGCTGCCACCAGGGCGAGGCGTGGCTCGGTGACGGCGCCGCCCCCGCGATACGGCCGTTCGCCTCGTCCTCATGCAGATGTGGTCCTTCCCGAGGCCGGATCTCGCAGGTCTTTCGTCTGGACGTACAGGTCGTTCGTGTGCGTGCCTGTGCAACGGCGGTCGGTGACTGCGCGTCACGCTGCTTCACCCGTTCGGCGGTTCACCGCACGGTGGCGGGTGTGCGGCCGAAGGTGCGGGTCAGGTAGGCGTGGTCGACGGGTTCGGGGTCGGGGAGAGGTCCGACGGCGGCGAGCAGGTTGGTCCGGTCGTAGGTGCGGCGGTGGGTGCTGTAGACCAACGGGTTGGCGGCGAAATTCGCTGCGATCTTCTCCAGCGGTGTGGGGCGGGGCAGCGTCGGCGTCATGCTCACCCGCAGGCCCGGAAAGCGTGTTTCGACGGCTGCGGCGACGGTCTCGAACGTCACGTTCTGCGGGTGGGTGACGTGCATCGTGCGTACACCTGCGGCAGGTGCGGTCCGGGCGGCGGCCCGCACCATGGCGTGGGCGGCGTAGTCGGCCTGGAGCATGTTGAGGCTGCCGAGAGGGTCTCCCTGGACGCGGTAGGGGAGGGCTGCGGCAGAGCGCCGTGGAGCGTGCAGCAGTCCGGGTACCGTCGCGCCCTGGTCGAGGCCGCTGTCCGTGATCTGTTCCATGAGACGCAGCAGAAGGTCGGTGGGCTGACTGGGCAGGCCGTGGGGGACGGGCCGGTCGGTGACGAGCAGGCTGGGCCGGAATACCGTCACGTCCCGGCCTTTGCTGCTCGCCCAGGCGTGGACCATGCGCTCAGCGGTGTACTTCGATTCCTCGTAGGGCAGTCGGAAGCCGCCGGTGTCCGCCAGATCGTCTTCCATGATGTGTCCGGTGCTGCGTTGACCGGCGACATAGGCGGTGCTCACGTGCATCAGCCGGGCACCGGGGGCTTCGTCGGCCAGCTCCAGGACGCGGCGGGTGCCGATGACGTTGGAGTGGTGCAGCGGTGCCGGGTCACCTTCGAGCAGGAGGAGGGCCGCGCTGTGCCACAGCGTGGTCAGACCGTCAGTGATCCGGGCCCGTTCCTGCGAGCCCAGGCCCAGGCCCGGCTGCAGCAGGTCCCCGCTGACGTAGCGCACTGCGGCGAGGCCGTCAGGGGCGAGCGCAGGAGTGTCCAGCCACCGCACCGCGGCCTCGACCCGGGAGCACAGCTCGTCGGGCGTCCCCCGGCCCACAACGGTGATCCTCTCTTCGCCGCGGGCCAGCAACTCGCGCAGGAGACGGCAGCCGAGGAAACCGGTCGCACCGGTGAGCAGCACGGACAACGGGAAACTCCTTGCGGGAGGGCGGATGCGGGGGAGGGCGAAGCGGACGTTACGCGCGCAGAGCCGGTTGCGGGCGGCGGCACCGGACACAGCGCGCTCAACCATCCACACGAGTGAGGAACACGCGGTCCGCGAGCACCACCCGAACGGGGGGTTCCCAGAAAACAGCGCGAAAGGGGACAACTTCGCGTTTGTTCACAGGGGTTGGCGGCTACGTTGCGTTGCTGTCCTGTCTGCGCAGTGAAAGGCCGTTGATGACGAATTACCTGGCCCCCGGCGATCCGGAGCGGGCGATCGCCATCGTGGGCGCCTCCTGCCGCCTGCCCGGCGGCATCCACGACCTCGACACGCTCTGGGACACCTTGCGCGAGGGGCGGGAGGCGGTCGGTGAGATTCCCGAGGACCGGTTCGACGCACGCCGGTACGTCGCCACCGACATGGCCCGCGCCGGGCGCAGCTACACCGCCGCCGGCGGCTTCCTGGATGACATCGCGCAGTTCGACGCCGCCTACTTCGGGATCTCCCCGAAGGAAGCCGCGCAGATGGACCCCCAGCACCGCCTGCTGCTGGAACTCGCCGCCGAAGCACTGGACGACGCCGCCATCGCCCCCTCGCGGCTCGCCGGCACGGACACGGCCGTCTACATCGGCATCTCCGACGCCACCTACGGTGCGCGGCAGGCCATGGCGCTGGAGAACATCAACCCGTACACGATGCTGGGCGCCGCGTCCTCCATCGCCGCCAACCGTCTGTCCCACGCCTTCGACCTGCGCGGCCCGAGCATGGCCGTGGACACTGCCTGTTCGTCCTCGCTGGTGGCCCTGGACCGTGCCTGCCACACCCTGTGGGAGGGCACCAGCCGGGCAGCACTGTGCGGCGGCGCCAACATGCTGCTCAGCCCCCTGCACTACGTGGGCTTCTCCCAGGCGTCCATGCTCTCCAAACGAGGCCGCTGTGCTGCGTTCTCCGCACAGGCCGACGGCTTCGTACGCGCCGAGGGCGGCGCCCTGGTGGTCCTCAAGCGGCTGCCGGACGCGCTGGCCGACGGCGACCGGGTACTCGGCGTCATCCTGGGCAGCGGCACCAACAGCGACGGACGCACACCGGGCATTGCCCTGCCCAACGCCCAGGCACAGGAAGAGCTGCTGCGCCGTGTCTACGCGGAGGCGGGCGTTGACCCGGACGAGCTGATCTATTTTGAGGCGCACGGAACCGGGACCCCCGCCGGAGACCCGCTGGAGGCCCAGGCGATCGGCCGGGCGCTGGGGGTGCGCCGTATCACCGGTGCACTGCCCATCGGCTCGCTCAAGACCAACCTCGGTCACCTCGAACCCGCTTCGGGCCTCGCCGGCCTGTGCAAGGCATTGCTGGTGCTGCGCCACGGCATCGCCCCGGCCTCACTGCACGCCGACACCCCGAACCCGGACATCGACTTCACCGGGCTCGGCCTGCGCCTGACCGACCGCCAGCAGCAACTCGCTCTGCCTCCACGGCCTGTTGTGGGCGTGAACTCCTTCGGTTTCGGCGGCTCCAACGCCCACGTCGCCCTCAGCGCCGCCCCACCGGCACCGGCCGCCGTGGCTGCACCCGTACTACCGCCCGAGGGGCTGCCACTCCTGGCCAGCGCCCGCACCCCGCAGGCCCTGTCGGCCGCGGTGTCGGCCATGGCCCAGCGGCTCACGCACGCACACCAGGACGAGTTCTACGACCTGGCCTACACCTCCTGCCTGCGCCGCGGACTGCATGAACACCGTGCGGCCGTCTTCGCCCGCACACCGCAGGAAGCCGCAGAGGGCTTCGCGGCCCTCGCCGCCGATCCGGACCCCGACACGGCTCACGCCGCCGTGCTACCGGCAGGGGTGTCCTCGGCCGTGGCCGAGGCCGTTCCCGGCGGACGGGTCGCCTTCGTCTTTGACGGCAACGGCTCGCAGTGGGCCGGTATGGGAGCTGATCTGCTGCGCGAGGATCCCGTCTTCCGCACAGCGGTGGAAGAGGCAGATGCCGAACTCTGCCCCCGGCTGGGGTGGTCGGTTGTCAAGGAACTGCACCTGCCTGCCGACAACTGGCGTCTGGACGCCACCGAGATCGCCCAGCCGCTGCTGTTCGCCGTGCAACTCGGCATCGTGGCCGTGCTGCGCCATCACGGAGTCGAACCGGCCATGGTTCTGGGCCACAGCGTGGGCGAAGTGGCCGCCGCGCACACGGCCGGCGCCCTGTCCCTCGCCCAAGCCGCACATGTCATCGCCGCACGGAGCCGGGCGCAGGCCGCGACCGCGGGTCTGGGCCGGATGGCCGCCGTCGGCCTCACCCCCGAGGAGGCGGCCGATGCACTCGCTCCCTGGGGCCATGCACTGGAGATCGCCGCAACCAACAGCCCCAAGGACGTCACCGTCGCCGGCGCAGCCGACGCCCTGGCGGAGCTCGGCGTGCAACTCGCCGCCCGCGGTGTCTTCTTCCGCGACCTGGGCCTGGACTACGCCTTCCACAGCAGGGCGATGGACGACCAGGCCGATCCACTCGCCGCAGCCCTTGACGGTCTGGAGCCCCAGGAGGGAGAGATCCCGCTCTACTCCACCGTGACCGGCGGCCGCCTGCCGGGCGCCGCCATGGACCCGGACTACTGGTGGGACAACGTACGTCAGCCGGTGCGTTTCGCCGAAGCGGTGGAGCAGGCCGTACAGGACGGCGGCGACATCTTCGTCGAGATCGGCCCGCACCCGGTGCTGCGCACCTACCTGCGGCGCGTCACCACTACCCGGGCCGGCGGCAAGGCAGTCGTCGTGCCCACCCTGCACCGGGACACCGACGGCTCGCGCTCGCTGGCCGTCGTGCCGGCCACGCTGCTCGCCGCAGGAGCCGACACCCGCTTCGAGCGCTACTTCCCCCGGGCAGGGCGGGTGACGGCGCTGCCCGCCTACCCCTGGCAGCGCGAGCGGCACTGGACCGGTGACGCACACGTGTGGGACCGCAACGGCGCCCTGGTGCACCCGCTGCTGGGCGCGCGCGTCACCGCACCGCACCCCGTGTGGGAGGGCAGCATCGAACCCGGCGTGGTGCCCTGGCTGGTCGACCACCGCGTCGCCGGGTCGGTCGTGATGCCGGCCACCGGATACGTGGAAATGGCGCTGGCGGCCGGACGGCAGGCCCTCGGCGGGCCCGCCGAGGTCGAACACCTGGACATCCAGTCGGCCCTGGTCGTGCCCTGGTCGGAGGCACCCGCCACCAGCGTCCAGACAGCCCTGCACCCCGACGACGGTGTGCTGACCATCACCAGCACCACTGCCCACGCCCTAGAACCACGCACCCACGTCCGCGCCCAGGTGCGGGCCCTGCTGCAACCCCGCCCCGCCCCCGTGGATCTGGAGGCGGTGGCCGCCCGCTGCCCGCAGCACCTCACCGGCACGGCCCACTACGCCGCCTGCGCCTCCGCCGGACTGGACTACGGGCCCGCATTCCAGGTGCTGACCTCACTGGACGTCGGCCCCGGCGAGGTACTGGCCCGCTTCGAGCACGAAGCGCCGGGCCGGCCCTACGGCGCTCATCCGGCGTTGCTCGACGGCGCCCTGCAGGCAGGCGCCCCGCTCCTGGCCGGCCTGGCAGACGACAAAGCCGCGTTCCTGCCCGCGGCCGTCGGCGCCCTGCGTATCTGGGAGGAGCCCTCCCCCACCGGGGCGGTATGGGTGCGTGAACGCAGCCGCACCCCGCACGAGGTGTGCTGGGACATCACTCTCACCCACGACGACGGACGGGTCATCGCGCAGCTGGAAGGCTGCCGCCTGCGGCGCGTGGCGGCGACCCGCCGCACGCCCACAACGCTCCACCACACGCAACTGCGCGCAGCGCCGCACACCAACAGCCCGGCCGCACCCTCCCCGCTGCCCTCTCCGCGACGCATCGGCGAGGCGGCCGAGCAGCACATCACTGCCCTGCGCCGGCAACTGCCCGCCTCCAGCGGCAAGGTGTTGGGAGAGGTGCGGGAACTGACGGCCCGACGGATGGCGACAGCATTTGCCAACCTTCTGCCCGACCCCGCGCGCTCCTTCTCCGTGGACGATCTCGTGGCCGCGGGAATGCTGGACAAGCACCGGCGGCTGTGCACACTGCTCATCCCGCTGATGGAAACCCTCGGTCTGCTCACCCCTGCCGGAGACGGCCGGTGGCACCTCACGGCCCGACAGTTCCCCTTCGCCCACGCGGCTCGCAAGGCCATGGCCCTCGATACGGCAGCGGTCGCCGCGCACAGTCTTGCCGCCCGCCACGGCAGCGTGAGCGAAGCGCTCCTGCGAGGCGACGCAGACCCCCTGGAGATGCTGGTCGGCGACCACACGGCACAGGCCCTGGAACACTTCTACGACCTCCTGCCCACCACACGGTTCCACAGCCGCATCGCCCAGGGACTCCTCCGTGAGATCGTCGCCGCGTGGCCGCAAGGACGCACCCTGCGGATCCTCGAAGTAGGCGCCGGCACAGGGGCCACCACTGCGGCACTGCTCTCGCTGCTGCCCCACGAGCGCACCCACTACTGCTTCACCGACGTGTCCGCGTTCTTCTTCCCCCGGGCGAAGAGCCGATTCGCCGCCTGTGACTTCTTGGACTACCGCACCCTCGACCTTGCTCAGGACCCCCTCGGCCAGGGTTTCACCGCGCACAGCTTCGACCTCGTGGTCGCCGGACTCGCCCTGCACACGGCACCGGATCTCGCCGACGCGCTGAAGAACGTGGCCACGCTCCTGGCGCCCGGCGGACAACTGCTGGCCACCGAGGCACATGACCCGCTGGACCTCCTGCCCTACTTCGGCTTCCTGGACAGCTTCTACGGCAATACCGACACCGCACTGAGGCCCCACTCGCTCCTGTTGCCCCGAAAGCAATGGCCGGGCCTGCTGAACCGCTGCGGCTACACCGACGTACTGCAGACCGGCCACGACACGGCCCCCCTGCAGGACAGCCTGTCCGTCCTGCTCGCCGCGGTCCCCACCACGACCCCCGCCGAGCCACCCGCCCCTGCAACGCCCCGGAGCGACGGCACCGCCTTCGTCGTGGTGACAGAGACACCTGACGAGCATGGGCAGGCGACGGCCCTGGCGGCCTGTCTCACCGACGGCGCCGGCACGGCCCGTACCGTGGCGATGACCGATGACGAGCGCGTCTGGGCACAGGTGCTCCAGCAAGCCCACCACGATTCGGCTGCCGGACGCACCGCGATCATCGTGCTCCTCGCCGAAGCGCCCGCCGGAGCACCGGCCGACCTCACGGCCCGCGCCAGTGAGCGGGCCGAGAGCCTGAAAGCGCTCACGGCGGCGATCACCACGGCCGCGCACAGCACACCTCCCGAACTGTGGCTGGTCACCCGGCCGTGCGGTACCGCCCCCTCCCTGCGCGTCACCCACGAACTCGACTCCGCCCTGTGGGGAATGACCCGCAGCCTGGTCAACGAAGTTGCCGGGCTCAACTGCCGCCGCATCAGCCTGGAACGCACCACGGACCTGGCAGAAAACGCCCGCCGGCTCGCCCAGGAACTGTTGCAGCCCAGCCAGGAAGACGAAATCCTGCTGACGGCAGCGGACCGATTCGTGCCCCGCGAAGTACCCCGCCCCACAGCCCGGCCGTGGGACGGCAGTGTGCCCTTCACCCTCCGGGTGGACCACCCCGGCCTCTCCTACCGACTCGCCTGGGAGGAACAGACTTTCCCCGAACCCGGGCCGGGCGAAATCGTGATCGAGGTACGTGCTGCGGCACTCAACTACCGCGACATCATGCAGAGCGTCGGGCTGCTGCCCGAAGAAGCCATCGAAGGCACCCACTCGGCCAAGGGATGCGGCCTGGAGTGCGCCGGCGTCGTCATCGCCTGCGGCCCGGGAGTCACCGGCCTGTCCCCGGGCGACCGCGTGGCAGGCCTGGCACCGGCCACACTGGCCACGCACACGGTGACCGACGCCCGCGCCCTGTGGAAGCTGCCTCCCGGCATGACCTTCACCGACGCCGCCACCATGCCCGTCGCCTACGCCACGGTCCACTACAGCCTCAACCGGCTCGCCCAACTCCGGCCCGGCGAGACAGTCCTGGTGCACGGTGCGGCCGGCGGGGTCGGCCTGGCGGCGATCGAGTACGCGCACGCCCACGGAGCGCACGTGATCGCCACGGCGGGCAGCGAGCTCAAGCGAGACCTGCTGCGAAGCCTGGGCGTGCAGCACGTGCTGGACTCCCGCACCCTCGACTTCGCCGCCCAGGTCAAGCAGATCACCGACGGGCGGGGCGTCGATGTCGTCGTCAACTCGCTCGCCGGCGAGGCCATGGCCCGCAGCCTGGAACTCCTGCGTTCCGGCGGCCGGTTCATCGAGCTGGGCAAGCGGGACATCTACGAGAACAAACCGCTGTCGCTGCGGCCCTTCCGCAACAACATCGCCTTCTTCGGCGTCGACCTCACCAAAGTGCTCGACGACACACAGGAGTCCGACGCACTCAGCGCCGCACTCAGCACGGCGATCCACGACGGCACGTACCGCCCGCTGCTGCACACGGTGTACCCCGCCGCACGGGTCGACGAAGCCTTCAAGCTCATGCAGCACTCGCGCCACATCGGGAAGGTCGTCGTCGCCTTCGACACCCTGGACGAACCACCTCTGGTGGAGCGCTCATGGGACGCCCCCCGGCTGGACGAGCACGCCACCTACCTCGTCACCGGAGGCACCAGCGGCTTCGGCGCCGCCACCGCCCAGTGGCTCGCCGGCCTGGGAGCCCGCCATGTCGCCCTGGTCAGCCGCCGCGGCAGCCAGGCCCCGGAAGCCGACGCCGCGCTGGCCGCGCTCACCGCACGAGGGGTGACAGCAACCGTCTTCGCGGCGGACGTCACCGACCTGGACGCCATGCGCGCGCTCGTCGCCAGGATCGACGCCACAGGACACCCCCTACGCGGTGTGGTGCACTGCGCCATGCACCTCGACGACGCCCAGCTCATCGAGCTGAGCGCAGAGCGCATCGCCGCCGTCATGGCACCCAAGATCACCGGAGCGGCCGTTCTCGACCTTCTCCTGCGCGACCGGGAATGTGACCTGTTCCTGATGTACTCCTCCGAGTCCGGCACGCTTGGAAACGTCAAGCAAACCCCTTACGCGGCAGGCAACCTCTACCTCGAAGCGCTCGTCCGGCGCCGCCGCCAAGAAGGGCTTCCCGGCCTGGCCATCGCCTGGGGAGCCATCGCGGACGTGGGATACGTAGCCCGCAACGGGCTGAGCCAGGCTGTCGAACGCTTCGGACTCGGCCTGATGCCCACAGACGCAGCGCTCACGGCCGCCACCGCGCTGCTGGGCTCGCACGCCGAAGTCGCCGGCGTGATTCGCAGCGACTGGGGACGGGAACTGCGGATCCTGCCGTCCACCGCCAGCCCGCGGCTCTCGCGTCTGCTGCCTCCGATCAGCGAAAGCGACGGCCCCGAGGGTGAGGAACTGCTCAGCAACCTGTCGCAGATGCCGGGTGAGGACGCGCTCGGCCACCTGACAGCCGGCCTCGCCGAGATCCTGGCCGGCATCCTGCAGATGGACGCCGAAGGCATCGACCCGCACCACCGCCTGGACTCCTACGGACTCGATTCGCTGATGGCAACCGAACTCCTCGTCAAACTCAACCAGCGCTACCACGTGGACATCCCGCCCATGGAACTGCTCCGCAGCAGCACGGGCACCCTCACCGACGTCGCCCAGACCCTCTACCTCCGGCTCGGTCTGCGCCCTGCCGACGCGACCACACCCGACACCACCATTCCGCACCAGAGCCACCTAGCGGAAACGGAGCGACCTCTCACCACCCCGCACTGAGGACCCGAAGAACGCCACCCCCGCATCTCGACGACCCACCTCTGCCACGGCTTCACAGGGCAGACGTGGGTCGGCTGCGACCCCATGCCGGCAAGCAGTCTTCCACACAGGGGGCAGGGCAACGCGGGAGTGCCTGCCTGGCCGACCGACCGCACTCGGATCAAGGCCCACACCGCAGCCCCCACCCCGACCGCCGAAACAGCCTTCGATCGGAAACACCATGGGTCAAGATCAACTGGCAACCTCCTACAGCGACGCCAACCCGTTCTTCCGGCTGTGCCGGCACATGGGCTGGGGTGCACTGGTCAACCTCGGCTACTGCACCCTTCCCACGCTGCCCGCCGCCCTCGGCGGCCTGGACTTCTTCCAGCGCCGGCTGGAATCACAGAGCCTGGCACTCCTGCAGGCCCGCCCAGGCCATCGCGTGCTGGACGCAGGCTGCGGACGCGGCCACACCGCTGCCCGGCTGGGCGCCATGGGCTGTGAAGCGGTCGGGGTAGACATCACCGCCCAGCAGATCGAGCAGGCCCGCACCCGGTACGGTCAAGCTCCCCGCACCACCTTCGCCGTCGCCGACGTCACCGCCCTGCCGAAGCAGGCCGACGGCATCAGCGCGGACAATTCGTTCGACCGGGTGCACTGCCTGGAAGCAGCCTTCCACCTGTCGCCCACAGGACGACGCGCCCTGCTCGACGAGGCTTTCCGCGTCCTGCGTCCCGGCGGCCGGTTCGTCCTGGTCGACTTCACCTGGAACACCGACGATCCGGAACTGATCCGCCTCCTCGATACCCACGGCCTCGTCCGCTCGGCATGGCAGTTCGAGGAGTTCGAGCCCCTGGCGCGCTACCTGACACACGCCAAGGAAACCGGCTTCGTCGTGCAGCGCACTGTCGACTGGACCCGCCCGGTCATCGACCGCTTCTGTCAACTGGGCGCTGTACTGACCGGCCTTGCCTCCACCCTCACCGGCCGGCGCCTGCTGTGCCTGCGCTGGCCCGGCCTCAGGGAGTTCAGCGAACTGGACTGGCAGACCGTGCTCGTCACCGTCGAAGCGCACCGGGCGGTAGGACGCTCCACCGGCTATACGTCCTTCGTACTTGACAAGCCGACAGCCACGGGGGTGGTTGAGCACTAACTACGGGGTCCTGGGCGGTCACTCCACAGGCTTCGGTGTGACCGCTGGGGCAGGTATGTCGTCGGCGAACAAGGCACGCAGCGCCCCGTACGCCTCGCCGTGCTGGATCCCGCCCTGAGCAAGGAAGCGGGCCTGCTCCCGCGTCCACTCCCGCACCAGCAGGGTGTCGCCGATCCCGTCCAGCAGGGCATACGACCGCACCCCGTCCCGTGTCCGTACGGCGGTCGCGTCGTACTGGAACCGCCGACTGCCCTGACCCTGCCACCGGGCATACAACTCGTTCCTCACCGAACTCACGCCGCGCTCCTCCTGGCCGTGCCCGCCACCCAACACACTCCGCCTGCCCATCGAGCCCCGGTCCTGTGCTGTGCCCTGGTTCACAACAGCGCGCCGACGCCCCAGGCGGCACTGATGTCGTTCAGCCACCGGTCGGGCAGGCGCCCGTTCCACCGTGCCGCCAGCGCGTACCGGAAGCAGACCTCCATCACCGCGAACGCGGCGTCCGACCGCACCGCGACCGCCAGCACCCTGTCCGCAGCACCCTCCCGCACCTCCGTTGCTGCCCGGTCCACCGCACCGCTGATGGCAGCACCTCGTGAAACACGGCCCTGAAACCCGCAATGCCGCGTAGTGAGGGGGTGCCGAGGCATGCGAAGGGCTGATGGTCGTGAACCGGAGCGGCGAGCGGCGTAGGCGCCCCTGCGAGTCCGACAGATAAGGCCCTTTCGCGCCCACTTGGCCATCTGCGTGTTCAGTCTGACCGGACCTATAGCTGCTCTGTCGGCTGCCTGTCGCGCAGTGTGTAGCCGCTCTCGATCACCGGCATGTCGGCGGCGGGGGCCATGCACCGGGTCAGTTCGGGGGCGCCCTTGTCCGACGATACGGCTATGCCGACCCGGGACCGGCCGTGCTTCGGGACGGAGAAGCTCGCGCCCATCCGGACATGCGGAGGCAGTTCCGTCAGCCACGGGTGGTCCGGACTCGTGCGGACGAGGCGGCCGGTGACCGTGGCATTGGGGCCGCCGGTGGTGAGGCAGTCGACCTCGAACTCGCCCCAGTAGAGCTGGCCGTCCTGGGCGTGCGAGATGCGGAAGGTGCCCTTGGAGGTGACGGGAGTGCTTCCGGCGGCGTACGTGGAGCGGGCATTCACAGCGATCCGCACCTCTTGGTCGCGGACCTCGTAGCCGACCCGGGCTTCCCCCTTCAGGGAGGAGACGAACTGTGCGGACGCCGGGCCTTGACCCGTTTCGCCCGTGACCACGTGGAACGCGGCCTGTGCCACGGCCTTCGGTTTTGGCGCAGGTACGGAGTCCGGCGCGGGGGCCGCCGCAGCGGTGGGGGCGGCGATTGCGGCAACGACGGTGAGTACAGCGGTGACGCGTATGACCTGCTTCAGCACGGCAAGGCTCCGATCGGGACAGTCCGGCAAGAGGTGGGGGATGAGAATCCAGGGCCGGTGGGCGGTAGGTGACGGGTGGGGGTGATCTATCGATCGTGGCCAATACGGCGCCCCATAGCGTCGTTCGCTGGTACTGGCCGTCTCCGCCGGACGGGCTAGCCTGGGGCTTTCACGGGCGGGCGTGTGCGGCTTGTGACCAGACAGGCGGTGAGTACTTCCGACCTGCAACGATGGGACTTGTGAGGGTCATGTCAGCTGCAAGGACAGAAGCACTCTCCAGGTGAACGAGCGCATCGGGCCGTACACCTGTCCGAGCCCTTGTCGGCGGTGGCGCGAGGCCTCGCGGGCGCCCGCAAAATGCCTGGTCACGGGTGCGGTCCATGGAGGACCCTGAGCGTATGCCTCGTCGTCTCATGTTCGTGCAGTTGAAGACTGGTTACAACACCGACCGCGGGCCCTCGTGGATCGCGTGGGTGGGCTTCTCGAAGACCTGGAGCACTGCGTACTTCCACGGGAGGACACTGCGCCGGGCAGGAGGGATGTCCGATGCGAACTTCTACGACGTCCAGACCCACGAGGATTTCTGGGTCTCCGGGCCGAAGCGGGATCGCACTGACACCCGTTACGGCCCCTCCAACCCTGTAATCGAGCCGGGAGCCGTCGAGACCTATCACGCCTTCCTGGAGGGCGCGCCTCTGCCGGGCCGGGAAAAGACGGCTAACCTACGGTCTGTCCCGTAAATGATCTTCAGGTTGTCTCGGGCATGACTGGCTGCGGTACGTCCGGCTGGTCTATCCGACGAGGGCGGGGTTGTGCAGGCGGGCGATTCCGAGCATGGCGTGGTGGGCGCCGTCGCCTTTGAGGCGGCAGTCGCGGAAGATTTTCCAGGTCTTCATGCGGGTTAAGAGGATGTTTCACGTGGTGAGCTTCGCGAGCCTCTTGTAGCAGGTGAGGGCTGCGGCGAGGCCGAGGAAGGCGAGGAAGTGGCTGCCTTTTCGTTCGTACCGGACGGTGAGGCGGCGGTAGCCGAAGAGCCAGGAGATCGACCGCTCGATCTTCCAGCGGTGACGGCCGAGCCGCTCGCCGGACTCGATCCCGGGACGGGCGATCCTGCGATGAGGTTCCGGCTGCGGAGCCAGCGCAGGTGTTCTGCGGAGTAGTACGCCTTGTTCGCGCGGACCTTCACCGGCTTCCTCCGGCGTGGTCCGCGCCGGGAGCGGACGGCCGGAATGCCGAGGATCAACGGCTTGAACGCCCGGCTGTCGTGCAGGTTCGCACCAGACACCGCGACGGCCAGCGGCAGGCCCTGAGCCTCGGACAGCACGTGCAGTTCGCTGCCCTTCTTGCCACGATCGACCGGGTTCGGCCCGGTCAGCGAGCCCCCCTTTTCGCCCGCGCCGACGCGGCATCGACGATCGCGGACGTCCAGTCCAGCTCACCTCTGGCACCGAGCTCGTCCAGCACTGCCCGGTGCAGACTGCGCCACACCCCAGCCTCGGTCCACGCGGCGAACCGACGGTGCGCGGTGGCCGGCGACACACCGAACGACTCCGGCAGAAACCGCCACGCACACCCGCTCGTCAGCACGTACACCACGGCCGTGAACACCGCCCGCTCGTCCACCGGAGCAGTGCCACCGCCCTGCGGACGGGACGCGAACCTCGGTAACAACGGAGCTGCCAGCTCCCACAGTTCATTCGGAACCAGCCGACGCGACAGATCAACCCTCACAGTGCAGCATCATGCCGCATCACCAAGGCGCCACGTGAGACATCTTCTTACGGAGTCGTCGTTCCACGGCGTCCGCGCCGTCTTCCCTTCCTGCTGTCTTCTTTGATCCCGTCACGGATGCTCAGGAGGTCCATTACCGCAAGCGCTACTCCGAGGATGGCTTTTCCAGCGCGTACGAGCACGTCGGCAAGGATGTCCACGGACACTCTCTTTCGGTATGCGGCAGGACGGGTGCGCGGGCCCGCACACCCGTGGCCACGCGGCTGGGAGGTAGTCCCCTTGCCAAGACTCCAACTCTCCCTTTTCGGTTGCCTGTTCGGCTGGCCTCCTTGGTCTCGGTCATCGAGTCTCGGTAATCGATCGGACGGCGGTGTCCGCCGAGGTGCGGGGGCCGGGTACGGCGGCGGGCGACGGCAGGTCGAGCCTCTTGTCCATGTCTAGGCGGAAGGCCCATTACGGGTTGGCGTTGGACCACAACAGCGCGGTCAGGCCGCGCCGGTCCTCGTCGCTCAGCCTCGATGCCCAGGGCGGTTCGGCCAGGACCTGCTGCACCAGCAGAGTGTTGGCGTGCACGAGCGCGGACTGGAGCAGGTGCAGCGCGAGCATTCAGGTCTCGGCGTGCTCCTTGTCCGGGTGGTCAGGGCGCCGTCCTTGCCGCAGTGCAGCACGGTGTTCGCCGAGTTGCAGTTCTCCACGACCTGGAGGCCGCCGTGGATCTCCCGCCGCAGGCCGGGGCTGGTCAGGTAGTCGCACGCGAAGACCGTACGGACCGCGCGGCCGAGTTCTTCGAGTGCAGCGTAGGTGGAGTGCTTGGGGCCGCCGCGGGTGAAGCGCGGCAGCACCTGCTCGGCTTCGGCGGTGCCGAGCCGGAGCGCGGTGGCCTACTTCACCATCTGGTCGTACTGCTGCTCGATCAGCTCCCAGCGGATCGGCCGGGTCAGCGAGGCGCCGAGCGCGGGCCAGCCGGGCGGGGTGTCGTCCGGGAGGTACAGGCGGATGCTGCCGATGTTCTTCAGCCGGGTCAGCAAGCGGAAGTTGAACGTTTCGTGAAGGCGAATCCGACTACCGAGGCGCCGTGGGCGACGTACTGGGACTCGATCTCGGCGTCGGTGCAGTGCCGCATCAGGCAATGTTCGTCCCCTCGAAGACGGCGGGCAGGAGTCGGGCTTCGCCGCAGCGGTTTCGCCACCGTCGGCCGGGCGCGTGCCAACGGAGCTGGGGCGGCGCCTCGCGATCACAGTGGTCAGCCTTGAGGCTCCTGCGGTTTGATCTCGACCTCACGCAGGCTCTGCTCTTTGAGCTCGGTGCGTGCCTCCGTGCGGTGTCCACGGGCGATGTAGTCGCGCACGACGGCTTCGACAGCGTCCTGGGGCGAGCCGACCCCGGCCAGGACCATCACTTCCACTACCAGTTCGGCATCGAGACTGATATTGACCTTGGCCACGAGCGGCCCCCCTTCGTCGGTCCGGGACTCTAACAGCCCAGTGACTCGTTCCCGCTGAGGTTCAAGGCACAGGACAACAACAGGGCTCACCCCGGGTGGCACCGGAGAACACCCTCGCTTCCCTTCAGGCGGCGGTACGCCAGGGGCGGAGGTGGTGGAGGTGGACGTCCAGTTCACCCGGAACCGCATGACTGGCGCACCTCCCAGTGCGCCGCCACCCCACCCCCCGCGGCACGCTGAAGCTGTCCCCCCGCTTGCCCAGGACTTGAGGGGCACGGTGCGCGGGCCGGTGCAACGTCCGGGACTTACCGGAGCAACTGGCGGCTGGTCAGCTGTACAGGCGTTGCGCGGAGCCGGTGGCCGTCGTCTGGTGGTTCGTGGGTGGTGGCATTGGTGAGGAGCCCCCAGCCGACCACGGCGAGGACGACGCCCAGGACGAGGTGGATCCAGCCCCAGGTGGTGACGTCGAACTTGTAGACGTAGTCGCCGAGCCGGGCATAGACGTCGTTCTCGGCGATGCCCTTGAGGCGCCCGCGACTACGAAACCCACCCACACCGCTCCGAAGCCTTGATCAACAAAGCGATGATCGACCTCATGAGCCGCTGACTCACCCGCGAATCAACCCACAACTGGCGCGACAGCTGAACAGCCGCAGAGCCGACTCCTGTGAATCACAGCAGGTGGCCACAGGCTGACGCTGTTCCGCAAGCCTTAAACCCGAGCTCCGGCAAGGATTCGGGCCGACCCCGGTGCGTCGGGCGTGAGATAGCGGGAATACCAACGGCGCTCCTCTGGAGGGATGACGTTGCGGTTGCCCGTTGAGTCGAAGCGCATTGTGCGCAAGCGGACAGTGGCGTGCTCGGCGAGGTCTGAGGAGACCCGGACGAGGAGCGACAAGCTGACCCTCCCGACTTTCTCCGTCTGTAGCGTCAGTCCAACTTCGCCCAAGGTCCAGGGCAGTGGCATGGTGAAGCTGGCCTGGATGCTCGCGGTGCCCCAGTAAGTCTGGGTGCCGAGCTCGTCGCGCAGAGCCCACGCAAACTCGATTGCCGTGTCTTCCGCGTACTGGAGGATCGACAGATTGTGCACGTTGCCGTAGATGTCCGCATCGCTCATACGGATGCGCCGTTGGGTGGTGAACGTTTCCATAGGTGTCCTGACCGATAGGTTGTTGTCCAGGGACATGACTGTTGTATGTGAGCACCGCTGGTTCCGCTGGGGCGGCTTGGCGGCCGAGCCCATACGAGGCTGTTGAGCTCGGATGGCTCTATGGGCGACGTCGTCGGAGTTCGTCGGGCTGCTTCCGGTAGGGAATGCGGAAGGACTTTGCTGATCTTGTCTACCAAAGAGCGGCAACCCCTACGTACCGCTCAATGTCCTCTGACTGTGCATCCACCAGGAAGGGTGAATTGGTCTGACTGCGACGGGCGTACGTGAATCGTCTGGCTGGTCGACTCCCGGAGTGCGGCGTTCACATGATCCGCAAGCGGGACGTGGAAAACGTGGACGAACCACTGCACGCGCCGCACTGCCGCGGGTACAGCAGCACGTCGATCGGAGTGCCCGCACAACGACGCCGTTCCCGGACATCGCGGGATGTAACGGCTGACGGTCGGCGGCGTTCCGGAGACGGTACCCCGGCCTTGAGCACAGTCGTAGGAATCGAAAGCGGGTCATTACTCGTTGCGCATACCGCGCAGCGAGTAATGACAGTTTGTCGCAGCCTTTCAGACCGTCACGCGGGGCGTGTCCGCCAGCACCTTCTCGACGATGTCGGCGGCTGCCGAGGCCCCGCCCCCGTCATCGATGTCCTGGCGCATCCGGTTGATCGCTTCGGTGATCCGTGAATTTCCGATGACGTCGCGTACTGACTCCCGCAGTGCCTGGACGTTCGTCTGCTCCCGTGGCAGATGAAGACCCAGCCCCAGCTGCTCGACGCGCCTGGCATTGACCCGCTGCTCAGCCATCTGCGGAACCACCACGACGGGCACCCCGAGGGAGAAGGATTCCATTACGCTTCCCATGCCGCCGTGCGTGACGAACGCCGAGGAAGCGGCCAAGAGATCCAGCTGCGGCACGCTGGCGTGCACTTCGAATCCGTCTGACAGACGCCCGAAGCCTGTCTTGGCCATTTCGGCGCCCACACTCATTACCACGTGCCAGCCCATTCCGGTGAAGGCCTCCACGCAGGTCCGGTAGAACTCGGGGCGGTGATTGAACTGCGAGCCCAAGGACACGTACACCACGGGCCGGCCGTCCTGCGGGCCTTCCCATCGTCCTTGGAACGAGCGCGTCGCGAGAGCCGGGCCCACCCAGTGGGCCTCTGCGGCCTGCACCGTCTCGGGACGCCGTTGGAAGGCGCGGGGGAAGAACGCGATCGTCCGTGGCGGTGCGAGCAGCGCTCGCGCCCCTCCCGGTACGCCGAATTCCGCAAGAGCGTTTGCCAGTCCGGGAACCCCTGGGATCTGAAAGAGGTCATCCCTGCTGAAGAACTCTTCGACCAAGCCGTCGTACGGAAGGTGCGTCGGGGACAGTTGCACCACCGGCACCTCCCACCGGGCGGCCAGCAATGGACCCGCCCAGGCGTAGACGTCGTACAGAACGGCGTCAGGCCGGTCGCTCGCGAAGGCGGACTCCAGCTGAGACAGAGTAGACATGCTCACTTTGATCGCTTGCGCCACCCCCTCTGCCATGTCCTCCGGGGCTTCACCACACGGCTCGGCTTCGTAGAACACGGGTTCCGCGCCCACGGCACGGACGTGGTCGCCAAACTCCTGAGTCACCGCATAGCTCACCCGGTACCCCCGGTCCACCAGCTCCTGGACCACCGCGAGGGTCGGCATGACATGCCCGTGCATCGGCACATTGAACACCGCAAGATGCGCTCTGCGCACGCTGGCCTTCACCACTGTCTTCGCTCCTCGCCACGGAAATTCTGGAACGCTCAAGATCGCGCTGTGTCCCTCTAACGCAGAGCATGGGGTGTTCCGCCCCGGTCGTTCTCGAATCTCATCCTCACGGGTGAGTATTCACCTCAGCGGCCTCTTCACAGCCCGCCCGCCAGACGCTTCATCAGGGAGGCAGTTTGCGTGCTACGGCCGTGAAGGTGGCTGCCCGATCCACCGGGCTGCTGCAAACCTGCAAGGGCGCGCCTTGGCACCTGGGCATGAGGGGTCCGGAGCCGGGGGGCAGGAGGAAGGCTCATGCCGCGTTGCTCCGGCGAGCGGCCCCTGGGTGACCGGGCCGACTGCTTGGTGCCGTGGGCCGCCGGCTATTTGGTGCGGAGGGAAGAGAATTCCAGAAGTGCAAGAGGGCTTGCGTGACAGCCTGCGGCTGATGCTGCTGGGTGTTGTGACCGGCGTCGGCGATGACGACGTGGGCCGCGCCGAGCCTGCGGGCCGCGTCCGTGAAATCTCGTGCGGGAAACAGGCCGTCCTTGGCACCGTTCATGATGAGGGTGGGCAGGGGCGTGGCAGTGATGGGGCCCCTGTGGCGGAGGGCTGCCCAGGAGCGAACCACGCCTAGGAGATGACCAGGACGGGTACGCGTGAGTCGGGTCGAGGCGACCAGTTGGGTGGCCGGATCGAGCGTTTCCCGGGGGCGGGACTTCTCCCAGTGACCGATCACCCATTGCGCGGTCCTGGTCGGACCCATGAGCCAGCCAACCAGTGCCATGGCACGCAGGCGCCAATACACCCCGCGGCTGACTGACAGCGGGCAGCCCACCAGCGCCAGGCTCGCGGCTGCGCCTAGGCCCTCTGAAGCGTGGTGTGCCACGAAGCCTCCCACGCACAGAGCTACGAGATGAACGCTGTTGGGGTGCTTGACCTGGAACAGGACGCTGTGCAGGTCCTCCCCGAGCGCCTGCACGGTGTACGCGGCGGGATCCGTGGGCCCGTCCGACTCGTACTGACCGCGGTGGTCGTAGGCATAGGCGTGATAGCCGGCCTGGCCCAGGAGGGGGAGCAACGGGTTGAAGTCCTCCTTGGAGCCGGCCAGTCCACCGACCAGGACGACGCACGCCTTGCGGTCCACATCCGCCGGGGGAGCGCAGTACAGGGCGGCAAGCTGCCCGACAGGGACGGTGAACTGATGACGGAGGATGGGGAGCGCGGTCATTTGGGCTGGGATCTCCGGATCGGGTTGTGGGGCTGAGCGGAAGAAGGGGCAAGGGCGGGCCGGCCCGGGACAGGAGTGCAGACGTCGTCCACAACGGCGGGGCGGTGCGGTACGGAGCGCTCCGGTTGGCGTGGGAATGTCCACCAGTTGGCGGGTCCGGCCAGGGCCACGACCGCAGGGACCAGAAGGCCGCGGATGAGGGTGGCGTCCATCACCACGGCCAGCCCCAAACCGACGCCCAGAATCTTCAGCAGGAGGAGGTCGGACGTCGCCAGGGCGGCCATGACCACTGCGAAGATGAGCGCAGCCCACGTGAAGAGCCCTGCGGACCGGTCCAGTCCACGGGCGACGGCCAAGGTGGTGTCGGGGGCACGCTGGTACTCCTCGCAGATGCGGGCCAGCAGAAAGATCTCGTAGTCCATGGACAACCCGAAGGCGATACAGAAGATCAGCACCGGCAACTGGATGTCGGTAGTGCCGGTCGCCGTGAAGCCGCCCAGCACATCGGCGAAGTGCCCATCCTGAAACACGAAAACCAACGCCCCGAACGTGGCGCTGAGACTCAGAGCGTTCAGTACCAGCGCTTTGACGGCCAGAACCGGACGGCGGGTCAGTGCGAGCACCAGGGCCAACATGGCCATCGACACCAGAAACAACGCCAGCCATAGGCGGTCGGACAGCGGCTCGTACATGTCCGCGAGCACCGCTCCGGGACCACCCACCAGCATGGGACCGGGAGCGGGAAGGGCACGCACCGCAGCCGTCAGCGTTCGGGCCTGAGCGCTGAACGGCTCGCAGCGGGTGGTCACCGACAGCCACGTCCCCGAGGCAGCGGTGAAAGATGCCGAGTCCGGTCCTGCGGGCCGGATGCGGTGTCCGTTCTCGTACGTGCCCGTGGCGGTCTGCACCTGCCGAACGTCGGGCAAAGCGGCGATGCTGCGCGCCAGGCGGTCGAGCTTCTCCGAGGAGAGCGAGGCATCGAAGCCAGGCAGCACCACGGTCGTCGGGCTCGCGATACTCCCGTCGGCGAAGTCCTTGCGGAGCGCTTGCCCGCTCTTGCCGATCTGCGATGAGACCGGCAGCAGCCGATCATCGAACAGGCCGAACTTCACGTGTGTGAAGGGGCTGGCCATCACGACCAGGCACGCAGCGAGAATCCCGGCCACCAGCAAGGGACGACGCATGACGTAGACGGAGGTCCTTCCCCAACCGCCCAGCTGTTCCCCCTGCCACGGCTGCGGCACCCGGTGATGACTGCGGCGCCACCTGCCGAAGACATCCAGGCGCTCTACACCCGTCCCCAGGCAGGACAGCACAGCGGGAAGCACCAGCAGACTCAACGCTGCGCTCAGCACCACGACGATGATTCCGCCGCAGGCGATGGAACGCAGAACGGGCAGAGGAAAGACCAGCAGAGCCGACAAAGAAGCGGCCACCGTGCCGGCGGAAAAAGCCACCGCTCGTCCCGCGGTGGCCAATGCTGTACGCAGCGCGCCGTCACAGTCCTGCCCTCGCGCGAGTTCCTCCCGATAACGGCTGACGAGGAAGAGCGTGTAGTCCACGGCCAGAGCGAAGCCGAGCGCGTAGCTGATGCTGCTCGCGTACACCGACACAGGCGTGAACCACGTCACCAGCCGCAGCAGCGCGGCGGTCCCAGTCACCGCCAGCACCCCGACCAACACGGGCAGCAGGGCGGCCACGACCGACCGGAATACAAACAGCAACAGCACTGCGGTCAGCGGCAGAGCCAGCAATTCACCCCGCGTGCGATCCTCTTCGACCTGCTTACTGATCTGCGCGCGCAGCACGGCCTCGCCATTGGCCGTTACCTCCAGCTGACCGTGGACCCCCACGACCTCCGGCACGAGACGCCCGGCGGCCAAGGTCGCTTCCTCGTCCTGGCCCCGAATCCGCACCAGGAACATGGCACTGCGTCCGTCCCGTGATCGCAGCGAAGGCGAGCGGGTCGACCAGTACGAACGAACCCACTCAACAGAGGGATCCGCCCGGAGAACCGATGCCACCTTCTGCGCCGATGCCGCTGCCGCGGGAGTGTCGACCGACGCCGAAGCGCGGCCTACCAGCACCATGTTGGGGACTGCCGCACCGAAGTCACGTTCCAGAAACCGTTTGGCCTGCAACGACTCGGCCGAGGACGGCGCCTCACCACCGGCCGACAAATACTCATGTGCCGAAGAACCGAACCAGCCGGCCCCGGAGAAGAAGAACGCCGTTGCCAGCACGATCGCCCAACGATGACGGCGCAGCCACATGCCTGGCGGTGCACCAGGACATCGAGCACGGCCCCTCTCGTCCACCCTCGATGGAGCCTGCAAGCTCTTGCTCCCCTTTCCAGTCACTCAGCGCTGCACTTCGGGCCAGGAGCCGGTCGCAGCCGCTCATGATCGTCCGACCGCTGCACAACGATCCACCCAAGCCACAAGGTGCGGACGATTTGAGGCCAAAAGTAGCTAAAGGCTCATATTGATCCGAATCGGTTTGGGTTCTGGGTTGTTGGTGGTGTGTGAGTGATCTGGTGGGGGGACGCGCGGCATGAAGCCTCCCCTTGATCGTGGACACCTGGGGACCGGGACATGAGGTTCCAGAGGAAGTAGTGCCAGGTGGGAAGCAATAACAACCGCAGCAAGCGGTACACCGAGGAGTTCAAGCGGGACGCGATCGTGCTCGTCGACTCCACGGGCCGCACGGTCACCGAGGTCGCGCGGGATCTCGGGGTGAGCCCTGAGTCACTGCGGGGCCGGTACAAGCAAGCCCGCGCCGATCGAGGTGCGGGCGGGCCCGGCGAGCTCTCGAGCGCGGAACAACCTCAACTATCACGGCCAGGACCGCGACGGCCCTCACCTCCGGGGCACCCGGCCGCCGGACCTCCGGGCGTCCCGGCGTGTGTCCCGTTGCGCTCCTCGTCCTTGCCCGGTGCGGTGACGCGCGTTCGCCCGGTGGCGTTGTGTGCAGCTATGGGGAAAGCACTGCGGTGCGCAAGGTGCGGTTGGTGTAGGCCAGGGCGCTTGCGGCAGAGAGGGCTGCTCCGCCGCCGAGAATGGCTGTGATTGTCCCGAGGCGCCGGCGAGCAGACCGAACAGGGTGTAGGAGATGGGCCTGAGTCCGAGTGCGGAGAAGGTGGCGAGTGAGGTCACCCGCCCTCGGTAGTCGTCATGGGTGCGAGCCTGGACGAGCCCGAATAGCAGCGCGCCGGAGGGGCCGATGGTGAAGCCGGTGAGCGCCGCGGAGGCCACCGCGAGCGGCAAGGGTGCGAGCCAGGGAAGCAGGGCGAGGAAGATGCCGCAGCTGGCTGCCCAGAGCAGTCCTGCGGCGCCGGGGCGATGAGGACTTTTGCGGGATGCCATGAAGAGGGCACCGGCGATGGCGCCGGAGGCAAAGCCGGTGATCAGAATACTGAACCCGCCGGGTCCCCAGTGGTGGTCCTTTGCCAGTGCCAGACCGACGTTGAGCGGAGCGGCCAGGCAGAGGTTCTGTGCGGTGATGACCAGAAGGAGCCGCCCGATGAGGCCCTCGGTTCGTACGTAGGAGAGTCCGCTGCGCAGGGACGTCCAGGTGTTCTCCGCCTGGAGGGCCTTGGGTGCGACGCTCGGAGTGTGCTTCTTCAGCCCGTGCAGGATGACCAGGGCTATGAAGAAGAGCAGTGCGTTGGCGGCCGTGGCAGCACTTACTGATCGTTTCAGAATGCGGTTCGGAGGCGGCGGAGGCATATGAGGCTGCAGGTCAGTTCGACCAGGCCCTGGTGCAGGTCGGCGCGTCGCTCGTAGCGGGCGCGGGTCGTGGCGCACGCCTCCTACGGGCGGGGGGGCGGTGCCAGTTCGGCGTGGGTGACGGTATAACCGCCCTTGACGACGGGGGCGTACGGGGCCGGGGCCATACACGTGCCGACCTCGGCGTACCTACTGTTCGGCAGCAGGTTCACCCCGTTCCACGAGAAGCCCACCCGATCGGCCTTGCCACCCTTTCCGCCGTCGTACACGCTCAGTCCGACGCGCTTGCCGAGCGAGCCGGTCTCCTCGTGGCTGACCTTCGTGATGAGGGCCGTGACCGTCGCCGTGTTCGGGCCGGTGACCAGGCACTCCACTTGGCCCTCGGAGGTATAGGTGACGTTCCGGTCAGCCGAGTAGTGCGAGATGCGTACCGTCCCCCGCGCGTCGACGGGCAGCCCCGTGGAAATCTCGGGCCGCGGGATGCTGTACGGGGCGGCCACCGCGTCGAAGCTGAAGGAGCGTACATCGTTGTCGCTCAGGTACGGCAGTACGAAGTCCCCACTGCCGACAATCCGCGCCGCGCCCGGCCGACGGTGGTCCGTGCGCTGCTCGGCGGACGAGGCGATGGACGAGGCGCACAGGGTGAACCCGGCCACCAGGGCAGCGATGGTAGCGGTGGCGGTGCGCCGAGCAGAAAGCGACAGCGAAGTCATGACGATCTCCTTTTCTGCGAAGGGGAGTTGACTGGCGGAACGCGACCCATTCTTCGCTTTGACAGCCGCCCGGTCGTCATCCCAAGGCCGCAAGATCGATGCCGCCTCATCGCCCGCGCGGCTGACCTGACGTCAGCCGAGAGTCGCACAGGGTGGATCACCGCCAGCCGCAGACGTCCGCGGATCAGTTGTCGCGCTGGCGCCGCCCAGGCCCCGGCTCAAGTAGGGCACTACGAAGACACCGTCCATAGGAAGGACGGGATCCTGCTGCACGTCGACCGGACCCTGTCCTTCGCCGGGCGGCTGGTGAGCGGCGGGCACCGTTGGTCCGGCCCCCTCTTCACGGTCTCGCCGCCAGGCAGCTGACGGACACCGGAGTCGTCGGTTCGGGGCGCTCCAACTGGTCGCTTCAGGATGAGTCGAGCCGCGGGTCTTGTGCGCGACGATCGTGGTCGGAAGGGTGTCCGGGGTGCGTGCTGATCTTCTTCCTGACGACCTGTGGGAGCGGGTGGCCCCGTTGCTGCCGCCTGCTCCCGAACGGCGCCATCGCCACCCCGGGCGGCTGCGTGTTCCCGACCGAGTGGCGCTCGCCGGCGTCATGTACGTGCTGCGGACCGGTGTCGCGTGGCGCGATGTCCCCGCAGAGGCCGTGGGCTGCTCCGGCGTGACTGCTTGGCGCCGGCTGCGGGATTGAACCGAGGCAGGCGTCTGGCCACGCCTGCACGCCGCCCTGCTGGCCGAGCTCCGCCGTGCGGGCCTGCTGGATCTGGACGACTGCTCCGTGGACGGGTCGCACGTCCGGGCTCTCAAAGGGGGGGATCACGTGGGCCCCTCGCCTGTCGACCGTGCCCGTCCAGGCTCCAAGCACCACCTGATTGTCGACCGGCACGGAACCCCGCTTGCCGTCACGCTCACCGGCGGCAACCGGCACGACGTCACCCAGCTCCTGCCGCTGCTCGACGCCGTTCCGTCGATCCGGGGTCTGCGGGGCCGTCCCCGCCGCAAGCCCCGGCGCCTGTATGCCGACCGGGGCTACGACTACGACAAGTACCGCCGCCTGCTGTGGAAGCGCGGCATCAAACCCCTGATCGCCCGACGCGGCGTCGCCCACGGCTCCGGACTGGGCAAGGTGCGCTGGGTCGTCGAGCGCGCCTTCGCCTGGCTCCACCAGTTCAAACGACTCCGCACCCGCTACGAACGACGCGCCGATATCCACCAGGGCCTGCGCGAACTGGCCTGCAGCCTCATATACCTCCGCCGCCTACGAACCTCATTCTGAAACGATCAGTTAAGGGTGGATGGCTTCCTGGCGGAACAAGTTCGGGGCCTTGTCGGAAGCTGCTTCTCACTTTCAAAGTGCAGGTCAGAGTGCCGATTATCACTCATGACGCAGGAGCGGTCGTTCCGCGAAGGCGCCGCGGCGACGACGGACTCCGCCGAGGCAGAAGCGCTCTGATCTTGACCTCAAGTGCGGTTGAGGACGGAAGCTTTGGCCATGACCACGCAGACGGATCACACCGAGATCAGCATGCTCATCAGCCGCTTCTTCCGAGTTCTGGACGAGCGGAGGTTCGAGGGGGATTGGGCTCGCAGCTATTTCACCGACGACGTGCGAACGGTGACCCCTCTCGGCGCGTCCGACGGCATCGAAGCAATGGACGACACCAGCGAGGCACTCGAGAGGTACGCCCGCACACAGCACATCGCCTCCGATGTCCTGGTTGATGTCGAAGGCGTCTCGGGAAGAGCCAAAGCGTCCTGGAACGCGCTGATGACACACGTGCACCACGACGTCACCCTTCAGCAGCGCGACAAGGACGCCAACCCTCTCTTCACGGTCGGCGGCTACTACAAGGCCGAACTGCGGCGCACGCGCGAGGGCTGGCGCATCAGTCGCCTGTCCGTCCGGGCGATATGGACTACGGGTGAGCCGCCCGTGCTCCCCTCTGAGATCCAGCCGATGCCGGCCGCGTGACCCACCACTGCCTGAGCGCCCGCCCTACAGATGGCCCCAAGGCCGCCGGCGAGCTGCGCACACAACCCTTGCTGCAGGTACGGCGGTCGGCGGCTTGGACGCACACCGCTGTTCACCTCGGCCTGACTCCAACCCTGCTTCCTGTCCGGCTGTTTGCGCGTCGCCGGCCGCGACCGGGACGCCCCCGCAACCGACTGCTCCGAACTGGAGGTCTGGACATGTCCGAGACGGTGACCGAGTGGATCGGGCAGCACGCCCATCGCCTCACCACGCTCGATTCCGAAGCCCCGTTGACCGATCTCCTGCCCGTGGCCGACATCGTGCGTGATGCCCACGTCGTAGCTGTCGGAGCCTCGACCCGCCAGGCCCACGAACTGTCCGCTCTCTCGCACAGGCTCCTCCGGCTGCTGGTCGAGGACCTGGGATTCCGTTCACTTGCACTGGAAGGGGACGACGCGTCACGGCTCGGACTCGACGAGTACATCAGAACCGGAACGGGGGACCCACGGATGATGCTGTCCGAGGCCCGGTCCTTCTGGCAGACCGAGGAGACCCTCGACGTCATCCGCTGGATGCGCTCCTTCAACCGTCTGCACCCCGATGACCCGGTTCGGTTCGCCGGGGCCGCCCGCTCTCCCCAGGGCGGTACTCCGCTCGACGGCCTGGCCGGCATCGAGCGGAGTCTGACCGAAGGCGCCATCCAGTGGCACGAAGACACCGCGGACAGGATCGTCTACTGGGGCGGCATCGCGCACACCGTCAACGGCAACCCGCGGACCGTCTCTCCCTCTTCCCCGCCGATGACACACCGGAACGCGGGCAGCTATCTCCGCGAGCACTTCGGGGCCGGTTATGTCTCCTTCGGCCTGACCTTCCACCACGGTATGGCTCCCTACCAGGTCCTGCCGCCTCCGCCGGAGTTCGCTGACGCGGTCCTGGGAGGCGCTGGGCTGGATGCCTACCTCCTGGACCTGCGGGCTGATGGCCCACCCCATGTGCGGACCTGGCTCGACACGCCGGCCAAGACGCGCCTGATCGGTCCGGACTACGACCCCACCGACAATGCCGCTTACCACCTTTCCGGTGGATCGCTCACAGACTGGTTCGACGCCATCCTGCACACGCACGAGGTCACCCCGGCCCGCGCCCTCTCCTACCCGAAGAGCGATCAGTGAAGGTGCTGCGGCACCTGTCCGAGTGACAGGAAAACTGCCGAATGAGCATTTGTGACGAGCCGCGTGCCCCACTGGTGACAACCAGGTTGCTTCGACCGGTCGTATTCGCCAGCTCCGCCGGCTCTTCCGGTGACAACTACCGTGCTTCGGCTCAATTCCAGCCGCCGGGGGCAAGGTGTCCTGCAATCTACGAGCGAGGCGAGCTCACCACGTCATTGTTCCTGGGCCCCTGGCGTCAGCCGGTCCAGCCAGTATAGGGACCTTTCTCCGCTGGCGAGGGTGTCGGGGTGGTTGGGGCCTAGGACCCAAAGCTGGGCGGCCCTCAGTTCTTGGTAGGCCACCGAGGCTCCAGAAAACTTCCCCGCCTCCCCCAGCCAGTAGGCGATCCCTTCTCGGGTGGCAAAGGTGTAGGGGTGGTCGGGGCCCAGCTCCTGCTCCTGGGCGGTCAGTAGTTCGGTGTAGGCCCGTACGGCTCCAGACGCCTCCCCCGCCTCTCCCAGCCGGTAGGCGATCTTCTCGCGGGTGGCAAAGGTGTTGGAGTGGTCGGGGCCCAGCTCCTGCTCCTGGGTGGCCAGCAGTTCGGTGTAGGTCTGTGCGGTGCGCGCGTGAACGCGGCTGAGCCCGGCAAAAGGGCCGTCTCGTCGACCTCCCTCTTCTTCACTAGGACCGTCTTCGAGAGCACGCATCGCCTCTCTGAGAGCCTCTGTGTCCCGGGCCCGCGCGTCCGCGGCCGAAGTCTCCGCTTCCTCGCGCGCCTCAGATATGGCCTGTTCAGCGGTTCGGTTAGCCGTGGAGGGAATCCTTGCAGCTTCGTCGGCAGGGACCCGTTCCTGTTCGGCCAGCAGTTCGGCCATGTCCGCCGCAGATCGAGCTGGTCTCCTCGGTGTGGCCATGGCGGCTCGTGTACTGGGGTACGTGGGCCAGGAGGGCTGGGGGGTGTTCTGGGAAATTTCTAGAGCCCTCGCCTCCGTCGACTCCAACCTGGCGAGGGCGTCTTGAAGGCGCCTGATCTCGTCAGTGAGGTCTTCCCGTCGGCGTCGCGCGGGCACCTTTACTTCACTCTGATCGCCTGCAGGAGCACGCCTAGGTTCGCCTACGGCACCCTCTGCTGCAGGAGCACGCATCGCTTCGCTTCTTACATCCTCTGCTTCTTGAAGGCGTGCCCTCGTTTGCGCGACCAATCTGTTCGCTTCCTCGCGCCCTGCCACTACGGCCTGATCAGCGGTTTGCTGGACACACCCTTGTCCCGTGATCAGGTGACGGAACGATCAGTCCCGAGGGGAAGGGTAGGTATGGGGCCGGGCAACGGCTGCGAACGGCACGGGTGTTAGTTTGCTTCCCGTGTTGGAACACCAGGGCGAGACCAGGACGGCCTACGACGGGGTTGTCGAACTGTATGCGTCGATGTTCGCTAATCGGTTGGAGACGCAGCCGTTCGCGCGAAACATGATCGGCACCTTCGCCGAGCTCGTGCGTGGGACGGGGAACCTGCGGACAGCCGACGTCGGGTGCGGGCCCGGACATCTGACGGCCATGCTGCACGACTTGGGGCTGGACGCCTTCGGGCTCGACCTCTCCCCGGCCATGGTCGACCACGCCCGGCGGGCCCATCCGGCGCTGCGGTTCGACGAAGCGCGAATGGAGGCCCTGCCGGTCGAGGACGGCACGCTCGGCGGAGTGCTGGCCCACTACTCGATGATCCATACCCCGCCTGGGGAACTGCCCGCACTGCTCGCCGAGCAGGTCCGTGTCCTGGCACCAGGGGGCCTGCTCCTGGTGTCGTTCTTCGGGACCGAAGGACCGGAGCCGGTCCGCTTCGATCACAAAGTGACGCCCGCCTATAGCTGGCCGGCCGAGCGGTTTGCCGAGTTGCTGGGCGGGGCCGGGCTCGTCACGGTTGCTCGGTTGCTCCACGACCCGGCCTCCGAGCGGGGCTTCCTCGACGCCCATTTGTTGGCCCGCCGCCTCTAGAGCGTGCCCCGTGGCCTGGGGCGGAGTGGTGTAGATCCGCGTGGATGAAGTTCGTCTGAAGCGCCACGTGCGGGACTGGTTCACTGCTCGCCGATAGCCTCCAGGATCGCGCGAAGACGCGACAAGCATTCGCTGACGAAAAGGGGATAGGTGCCCCAGTAGGACGACACCCCGCTGACTCCGTCAGCGATGGCCCACGCCCGGGCACGCAGCCATGTCACGTCGTCGAGGCTTGTGGCGTCCCAGTACGCCTGTCGAGCCCCGGGTGGAAAATCCCACAGAGGCGAGTGCTCGGCGTCGGGGAAGCCGACTGAGAGGCCTCCGAAGTCGATGACGGCGTGCAGCTTCCCCTGCTGGACCAGAAGCTTGGTGGGTTTGAGGTCTCCGTGGAGCCACACATGGCGGGCAGAAGGCTCGGGCAGGGTGAGCGCGCTCTGCCACAGGTGTTGCAGATGCGCAATGTCGAGGTCGAGGCCCTGGATCGTTCGGCAGTTGTCGAAGCACCCGCGGATCCACCGGTCACAAGCGTGCAGGCCACCTCCGCGGTACCAGCTGAGCCCGCCCTGGCGAGTGGCTCCCATGAGGGGGATGGAATGCAGGCTATGCACGATCGTCGCCAGGTCACCTCCGAAGGCGGCCCAGTCTCTGACCGATCCCGGACCGGCTTCCTCGCCATCGATCCAGCGGTACACCGACCAGGCGAGCGGGAATGCGGAACTCGACGTGCCGTTGTGCACCGGCTCCAGGGATGCGACAGGGAAGATCTGGCGCCAGCCGTGGCAGCCAGGTCTGCTCTTTCCGTACGGCCTTCGCGTTGTCCGGGGTGCGCGGTAGCCGCAGGAGCAGTTGGTCGCCGAGCCGGTACATCGTGTTGTCCGTGCCCGCACCGGCCGGCGAGATGGGGAGGTCGGCCCACTCCGGTCGCTGTTCCCGCAGCAGTGACCGGACGACCGTCTCATTCACACGGATCTCGTTCTCATGAAGCGTCACGGTGAGAGCCTTCTGGCCGGGCTTCGCCGCCGCCAGTCATTTTCCCGAGGCGGCCGCTGTACGTACCTCGATCCCTTGAGGATCCGCCAGGCCAGGTGAGACCGAGTGAGACTCTGCCAGCTTCAGCTCGACCGGACAGTAACTCTGCGTAGGTTGATCGCTCTCTGACGTCGGCTCGCCAACTATCGCGAACATCCGTCAACTATCGCGAACAGTCACACTCGGCCGGGTGTCCCGGCAGACCGCCGGGACACCCGGCCTCTGTCCACAGGCCCGCGGCTCTGGACTGCCTCCATGACCGAAGAAGAGAAGGCGCAGCAGGCGGGCCGGACGCGCGCCAAGATCATGGACGGTTTCCCCCGCGCGGAGCGTGCCCTGTTCACCCGGCCCGCGCCGAAATCGCCGCGAGCCCAGATGAAATTCCTTCGCACGCGGGCGAAGAGCTCCACCAAGAGCCTGGCGGAGCGGCTGGGCGTCTCACGCAAGACGGTGCAGCGCGCTACCTCTCAGTGCGTTGTGGCAAAGGGAGCCCCTGTTCGATGAGCAGAGGCTCCCTTTGCCACACCGCACTCAGCGGTAGGCGCTCACTGCGGTGAAGTAGAGGGCTAGGCACGTGGCGGCAGCGCCGGCCGCTGTGAGGAATGCCTGTCGGGCGCCGATGCCGGTGCCGTGTGCGATCAGACCCACGATCAGCGACAGGTTGAGGATCGCGGAAATCGCCAGCAGCAGGGCAAGGATTTCGACTTGGTTCATGTCGTCAACGGTGGCTGTCCAAGGGTGGTGTCCAGCAGGTGTGCGTCGTTAGGTTGGACAGGCCCGCGCCATCTTGGGGGGAGTTGGCACAACACGATGGCCCTGCAGACAGATCCGGCATCTGAGTCCGACTGGACCGGCTTGGTTGCCGAACTGGCCATGGTCCGCGCCGACCGACTCGGCAAGCGCCCGTCGGACAGGCTGCTCGGAACCGCAGCGGGAGTCAGCCCCACGACCGTGGGCGACTGGCTGCGCGGGGAGCGGTTCCCTCAGCGACTCGAGCTGATGCTGATACTTGTCCGGGAGATCCGCGCACACGCCGAGCGGACCGGCGGTGCTGACACCGAGGCGGCGCTCTTCGACCTTGATCGATGGCGGATCGCCTACCGGGCAGAGGCGCGTCGGCGCTCCGGCGACACCCGCACGGCCGCACTGGCGGCTCAGGCGCAGGCCGCGCTGGCGAGGGGGCGGCCCGGCCGCTTGCTGACGGAACTGGCTTCCCAAGCGGCGGCGTTCGACCTCGAAGTGCACCGGGCGCTCCTGCCGGAGGAGGGGGGCGGCGATGCGCTGACGGTCCTTCCGCCCTACCTTCCCCGTGCGCATGACCGCGTGCTCGCGGATGTCGTTGAGAGCACCGCAGGCGGGACGAGTGCTCTGGCCGTCCTGGTTGGCGGGTCCTCGACCGGCAAGACCCGGGCGCTGTGGGAAGCGCTGGCCCTACTGCGCGAGCAGCCGGTTGAGTGGCGACTGTGGCATCCGCTCGCCCCGTCGCGGCCTGAGGCGCTGCTGGCAGGCGTGCCGGATGTCGGATCCCACACGGTCGTGTGGCTGAACGAGGCGCAGGAGTATCTGAGCGATCCGGTGCTGGGTGAGCGGGTCGCTGCCAGCCTGCGTGCGCTGATGCGTGATACGGACCGGCTTCCGGTGCTGGTGCTGGCGACGCTGTGGCCAGAGCACTGGCAACGGCTCACCGCACGCCGTGACCCGGATGCGCATGCGCAGGCTCGGGCGCTGCTGGCAGAAGGCGTCCGCGTCCGCGTGCCGGACTCGTTCACCGCCGCTGACGCCTCGGTCCTCGCAGTCGCGGAGACCGACTCCCGGCTGCGACGCGCGCGGGCCCGCGCCGTCAATGGGGAGATCACGCAGTATCTGGCGGGTGTTCCGGTTCTGCTTCAGCGGTATGAGGACGCTCGGGCCGACGCCAGAGCGTTGCTGGACGCTGCGATCGATGGGCGTCGGCTTGGCTGGGGCATGGACTTGCCGGCGGCGTTTCTCGCTGACGCAGCATCGGGATACCTCAGTGCGGCCGAGTGGGACCAGTACGGCGAGCGTTGGCCGGCGCCGGCGCTGCAGGACACCGATGAGCACCGTGGTGGGTTTCGGGGGCCGCTCACTCGGGTGCGGCGGCGTCCGCAGCCGGGTGAACCGGCATCCGTCGACCCGCCGGTCTACCGGCTCGCCGACTCCCTGGAGGAGCACGGTAGGCGCAGCCGCGCCTACACCTTCCCCGCCGAAACCTTCTGGACTGCTTCGATGGTGCACGCGGACCCGTTCACCATGATCGCGCTGGCAGAAGGGGCACGGGTCCGCGGCCTGTACCGCACGCAGGCATGCCTTCTCGCGACAGCCGCCCAGTCCAACGCGACCGCAGCCGCCGAGCTGGTCGCCGCCTTGACCATCTTCGTGGTCGGGGCACGCGACGAAGCGTCTCGCTGGGCCGCAGGAGTTGTGCCGTTGACCGACCCGGGCCCGTTAGGCCTTTTCCTGGGGTTCCTGCGCGGGAAGGTGCAGAAGGAAGCAATCGCGGTCCTACTGACTCGCGGGCTTGGGCGTCAAGCGGAAATAGACGACCACTTCGGTGTGGCCCATCTGGTTGACCAGCTCCACGAGTGCGCCCGCTACCCCGGTTTCCCCGAGCCGGTGCGCGCGGCAGCAGCGGCCGAACTTGCCACGCTCCTGAACCGGCACCCTGACTGGAATTTCGACATCGACGATCCCAAGTCGATCACTGAGTTCGCGGACACACTGCGGGGATCCGGTACCGACGCGCCCGCTGCCCAGCGGCTCCTTGAGTACCAGGCCGGCACGGATCCAGGCGACGCCGACGGAGAGGATGCTCCGACAGCCGCCGCGGCGCTGGCCTCACGGCTCAGGGAGCTTGTGGAAGCACAGGACGACCAAGCACTCGTCGGCCTGCTCGCGGAGCAACCGGCCCGCCAGGTCCCCATCACGGATGCAGACGGGGTCGCCCGGCTCCTGCATCAGCTGAGGTGGCTCACGGTCTTCCACACCGTTGACGAGGTCCGCCGGCTGGCCCGTAGCGAGGGCGCCACCCTGCTCGTCGAACGGCGGCCTTGGGAGCGCGTGAGCCTCACCGACTCCGCTGGCGTGGCCCTGCTGTTGCGCTGGCTGGACCACAACTCGTCGCACTGGACGAACTATCCGGACTGGTTCCTCCACAAGCTCGAACAGTGCCAGGAACCGCTCTATCTGCACCTGCGCGATCAACCGCATCGTGACGCGGAGCACCTGGCTTGGCTGTGGGAGAAGGCGATGCTCGGCAGGCTCGCCACTCGTGCGGCCGAGGTCGCCCTCACCAACGTTCGCGGCGTGGCTTCCCTGCTCTCGATCCTGTCCGAGAACACGTTCAACTGCTCACCGGGGGTGGCTGAAGCTGCTGTGGCTCGTCTCCTGGAGCGGAACCCCGCTCACCACGTCCCGCCGGTCGGGCCCGACAATGACCGCTACGCTGCCGAAGAGCTGATCGACGCGCTGCGGGACGCCAACGATGCGGAAGCCGCCTCCCACCTGGAGCAGCGTGCCTTCGCAGCAGGCGCGTACACCGTCATCATGCGGGGCGAGCACCAGGACTACGGTCTGCTGCCGGACGGGACACGGTCCCCCGCCTGGAGTTGGTCGGACGTGATCCGTGATCTCCTCCCGCGCCGCTGACGCTGCCGGCGTCGCGTGGCTTCACAGCCAGCACCCCAGGGCTCTTCAGGGGGAACATCGGTACAGCCGTTGGCGCTGACAGCGATCATGGTTCGGGCGGCACGAGTGTGCTCGTACTCGCGGTGGGCCTTGCGCTGGGCCGGGACCCGCCGGGATGCCGCCGTTGGGGTGCCGTTCCCCAGGCGTATTGGTCGAGGCGTCCGGACCGGGCAGTTTTGCTGGAGAGTCGGCCGCCCCAGGCAGACAGGAACGAAAGGAATGTCATGGCCTTCGACCCCACCAACGCTGGCGAGCGAGTGTCCGGACCTGTGAGTGCTGTGAGCAACAGCGAAGGTGTCAGCGGATTCACGGCCTCGTCGGTGAAGCTGGCACAGGATGTCTTGACTGGCGGTGAGGGTGGAGCGATCACGCTCCCCATGCTGGAAGGCGCCCAGAAGGTCATTGACTCCAGCGGCCAGAGGTAGCCTCTGGCAGCCAGGTCGAGGCTGGGCGGCATGAGCGCGCTCCGGGCGACCTCGCGTGTTGATCCGGCGCCGACCCGGCCCGCGTCGGGTCAGCGCCGGGTTCGTCCGGAGCGCGCTCCTCTGGGCGGACGAGGCGGCGTCGCAGAAAGCCGACCATGATCGTTCTCAGCGCCAACGGCTGTACCGATGTTCCTACTGACGCCAATTGCATCGGATGCGAATACGCGACACCCGTCCTGAAGGCGAGTCCAGGCCCACGCAGAAGCGCGCCCCCGGGTCGCATCTGATGCGAAATTCTCGCGTCAGATGCGACAGACGGAGAGTGATGGCGGATGGGTGGGGACGGCCTCGTTCCAGGGTCTGCTCGGCTGCACCTGATCGTCGGCTTGCCGCTGCTGCGGCCGGACGAGCAGGTCTTCGAGGCGATGATCAAGGGCTGGCGCAACCAACAACTCGCCCGGAACCTCTCGCCGGGATACGTCAACGACCAGGAACGCACGGTCCGGGCCTTCACCCGGCACGCCGATGCGATGCCGTGGCAGTGGACGCGACAGCACGTCGACGAATGGTCGGCCGATCTGCGGGCCGTGCACGGCTGCGTCCGCTCCACTACCAGGGCGCGGTACGGCAGTTCTGCGACTTTTTGACCAACCCGCCCTACGGCTGGGGTGGGGAGTGCCTAGGGCACTTCGGGACCCACCCCGTCCAGGTGGTCCACGACTGGAACGCCGCGACGCACGCCGACGAGGCTGAGGGCGAGCCGGAACGCCGGGCCTTCACCAGACCCGAGCTGGAAGCGTTCTTCGACCACGCTGACGAGGAGGTCCTGCGTGTTCGCGGCAAGGGCCGCAAGGGCTGGCTGCCGGCCTTCCGGGACGCCGCTTGTTCAAGACCGCGTACGCCTACGGCCTGCGCCGCACCGAGACCCGGATGCTGGATCTCACCGACTTCGGCCGCAATCCGGAGGGCCGGGAGTTCGGCGAGTACGGCACTCTGCTGGTCCGCTACGGCAAGGCCAAGAAGGGCTCGCCGCCGAAGCGTCGCAGCGTGCTGACCGTCTGGCACTGGACACCCGGCACGATCGATGCATGGATCAGCGAGGTGCGGCCCGGGATGCGGCATTCGACCAGTCGGGCTCTCTGGCCGTCCGAGCGAGGCCCTCGGCTCAGTGTCCAGCGGCGGGACTCCCGGTTCGCCGCCTACCGAGACGCCGTCGGTCTGGACTCCGCGCTGGAGTTCCACTCGTTGCGCAGGTCCTACATCACCCACCTGATCGAGGACGGCCACGACCCGCTGTTCGTCCAGCAGCAGGTCGGCCATGACCACGCTTCGACCACCGCGATTTACACCTGCGTCTCCTCCGACTTCCGCACCCGCTCCCTGCGCCGCGTCCTGGACGCCACCATCTAGGCCGCTCTGCGGCCGGGAAGGACCTCCTGATGCCACGCCAGATCAGCTACCGGTGGCGCCTGCGCGAACTGATGGCCGCCCGCGGCATGTTAACCGTCGCCGTACTCATGCCGCACCTGACCGAACGCGGCATCACACTGTCCTCCTCCCAGGTCCACCGCCTGGTCTCCGGCACCCCGGAACGACTGTCCCTGCCGGTGCTGGCCCCCCTCTGCGACATCCTCGACTGCACGCCCGCCGACCTGATCGCTACCTCGGCCCAGAACCTCCCAGCCCGACGCGCCGCCGGCGAGGAGGCGCCGATCAATCTGGCCGCCCGGCGGCCCACACGGGTCCGCCTGACACCTGAGGGATGAGCAGTGACACCGGAGGAGTACGAGCGGTGGCACGTCCGGACCTGCGCACGCTGCGGCCGGCGGGCAGCGAAGTCCGCCGAGTGGTCAGACGGTCCGATCTGCCGGACCTGCTACGAACGCGCGATGCGCGTCCGCGGCCGCTGCCCCGGCTGCCGAACTGACCGACTGTTGCCGGGCAGAAACGACGCTGGTGCACCGGCCTGCGGCGACTGCGCGGGCATCACCCGCGACTTCTTCTGCGACCGCTGCGGCTTCGAAGGGCTCTTGCTCGGCAGGTGCCTCTGCGAACGCTGCACCCTCGCCGACACCCGTCGTCGTCGTACCCACCGGAGAGGCCCAGCAGGTCGACCGGGAGACCCGGGCCCTCCTGGCAGGCCGGACCGAGGCAGCGGACGGCGGGCGTTCGGGCTGAGAACCGCGACCCGCCCGGACCAGCGGGGGCGGCCCTGCGCGCGGGTCGGGCCCGGAGGAGAACGGCCGCGTTCCGCGCTCTTCAGTCCCCGTCGAGCAGCCGGCGTACGGCCTCCTCCACCGGCCCCTGCGTCGCGGGGTGGCCGAACGCTGCGCTCTCTCCCAGGCGGCCCAGCTCGTCGGCGATCGTCCTGCCCTCCTGGTACAGCTCGATGAGGCGCGCGTTGATGTAGGAGGCGCGGCACACCGCCGGGGTGTTGCTCAGGTAGTGGCTGACCTCCTTCACCACCCGGGCGACGGCCAGTTTGCGGGCGGTCGGCGACCCGTGGCCCGCCGGAGTGGAGACGGCGAGTCCGACCGCGGCCAGGACGGTGGCGTGCCAGGTGCGGAAGTCCTTCGCGGTGACGTCCATCCCGGCGAACTCCTTCAGCCGCACGTTCAGGTCCGTGCTGGTGAGCCCGTGCCACCGGCGCTCGTGCCAGAACTCGAAGAGCTGCCCCTCGCTCCGCCGCCTGCGGAGCAGCGCCCGAACGGCCTCGTGGGCGGGCGGGTCCACCAGCGCCCGCACCTGCCGCACGGCTGCTTTGCCCGGGTAGGAGAAGGAGATCTCGCCACCGCGGCAGACCACGTGCTCCCGGCGCATCGTGGTGAGCCCGTACGTCTGGTTGTCGCGGGCGTAGGCGCGTGTGCCGATACGGAAGAAGCTGAGGTCGAGCAGCCGTACCGCGCACGCCGACACCCGCTCCCGCGAAAGGCCGCGCATGGCGAGATCCGCCGCCGTGCGCTCCCGCAGCAGCGGCAGGGCGGCGGCGAACTCCCGTACGTGTTCCTGCTTCGCCAGCTCCTGCCGCGCCCGGAACTCCTCGTGGTAGAGGTACTGGCGGCGGCGGGCCGTGTCCGTGCCGAGCGCCTGGCCATGGCCGTTGGGCCAGGGGCAGATCCATACGCCGGTCAGGCGGGCGGGATGGCCGGCGCGCGCACCCGCTCCAGCTGCGCCGGGTCGGTGAGGGGAGCACCGGCCGTGTCCAGGTACCGGAAGCCCGGCTGCGGCGCTCCCGCCGCAGCCCCGGCGCCTGGAGGCCCACCATGCGCAGTCGCATCGTCAGCGCCTGCCCGCCGGGGAGGCACGGTCCACCGGGGCGGCTACTTCTCCGGGTCGTGGCCCCAGTTCATCAGTGAGTAGCGCCAGCGGGTGTCGCTGACGTCGCCCTCGGGGCGCTGCCCCAGGTGGCGCCGCACATAGCCGGTGACCTTGCGCATGTGCGCGAGGTCGGCGTCGCCGAGTTCTTCCTCGCGGGTCCGCAGCAGCTTCACGATCCGCCGCCCGGAGGCGTGGCCGGTGGACTCCCCGCCGCCGTCCTTCTGCCCCACCTCGCGGGACTGCCCGGTGCCGAGCCACTTCTCCAGCTCGCCCGCGGTCATGTTGACGGCCTCGCCGAAAGCGTCGAGCGTGCCCCGGCGGTCCTCGTCGCTCCCGCCGCTCATGACCCGCCGCTCTTCTTCCGGTCCAGAGATTCCGGCCGGTGGACGGCCCGCTTGCCCGTCCGCTCGCTCTCCACCTCGTACTGCGGCTCGTCCTTGGAGGCGTCCACCGTCCGGCCGGCCGCCTCGGTCCGCTTCTCGATCTTCCGGGTGACGGACCCCTCGACGTCCTGCCCGTGGCTCCGCCAGGTGACGTCGTCGCCCTTGGAGAGCTTCTTCCCCTTCTTGGCCATGGTGAGATTCCTTCCGCTCGCCGGCCGGCGCCGTTGCCGGGCCGCCGGGTGCGTCACTTGTTGTCGTCGGCGCTGTCGTGCTTCCCGGCCCCGGGCCGGTCGGCGCGGTGCCGGCTGCCGGGCAGCATCTCCTGCACCTTCGCCTTGAGACCCTGCTTGATCATTGAACCGCGATCGCTGTCACCTTGCAGAACGGCGGAGGCCGCCGCCGCGATCTGGTCCAGTGAGGCGTGCGGCGGGATCGGCGGAACGGCCGGGTCGGTCCGGAAGTCGATCACGAAGGGACGGTCGGCGGCGAGCGCCCTGTCCCACGCGGCTTCGACGTGCTTGGGCTTCTCCACCCGTACGCCGTCCAGCCCCATGTGCTTGGCGATCTCCGCGTAGGGCAGGTCCGGGAGGTGCTGGGACTCCTCGAACTGCGGGGCTCCGGACATGGCCCGCATCTCCCAGGTGACCTGGTTGAGGTCGCCGTTGTTCAGCACGGCGACGATCAGCCGGGGATCGGACCACTCGTGGTGGTACTTGGCCGCGGTCACCATCTCCATCATCCCGTTCATCTGCATGGCGCCGTCGCCGACCAGGGCGATGGCGGGCCGGTCGGGGTGGGCGAACTTGGCGCCGATGGCGTACGGGACACCGGGTCCCATCGTCGCCAGGGTGCCGGACAGCGAGCCGCGCATCCGGCCGCGCAGACGCAGGTGACGCGCGTACCAGTTGGCCGCCGAACCGGAGTCCGCGGTGAGGATGACGTCGTCGGGCAGCTTGCCGTCCAGGGCGTGGACCACGTACTCCGGGTTGATCGGGTCGGCGTCCACGGCGGCGCGGCGCTGCATGACCTCCCACCAGCGCGTCACGTTCTCCTCGACCTCGTTCCGCCAGCCGCGGCTCTCCTTGCGGTGCAGGCGCGGCAGCAGCCGCTGCAAGGTCTCGCGCGCGTCGCCCACGAGGTTCACCTCGAAGGGGTAGCGCAGACCGATCATGTGCGGGTCGATGTCGATCTGGACCGCCCGCGCCTGGTGCAACTCCGGCAGGAACTGCGAGTACGGGAAGCTGGAACCGATCACCAGCAGGGTGTCGCACCGCTGCATCAGGTCGTACGAGGGGCGGGTGCCCAGCAGCCCGATGGAGCCGGTCACATACGGCAGGTCGTCGGGGAGGGAGTCCTTGCCCAGCAGGGCCTTCGCCACCCCGGCGCCGAGCACGTCCGCCAGGCGCTCCACCTCGTCCCGGGCGCCGCGGGACCCCTGCCCGATCAGGACGGCGACCTTCTCCCCGGCGTTCAGCATGTCGGCGGCGCGCTGGAGGTCCTCGTCGCCGGGCACCGGGGCGTAGCGGCTCAGGCCCAGGCTGGAGGGGACCATCTTGAACGCGTGCGTCGGCGGGGTGTAGTCCAGCTCCTGGACGTCGGCGGTCAGGATGACCGCGGTGACGGTGCGCTTGGCGTACGCGGTGCGCATCGCCCGGTCGATCAGGTTCGGCAGCTGCTCCGGCACCGTCGCCGTCTCGCAGAAGTCCGAGGCGACGTCCTTGAAGAGGTTCTGCAGGTCCACTTCCTGCTGGTACGAGCCGCCCATGGCGCTGCGGTTGGTCTGTCCCACCAGCGCCACCACGGGCACGTGGTCCAGCTTGGCGTCGTACAGGCCGTTGACCAGGTGGATCGCGCCCGGCCCCGACGTGGCCGCGCATACCCCCACCCGGCCGGAGAACTTGGCGTACCCCACGGCCTGGAAGGCGGCGGCCATCTCCTCGTGGCGCGCCTGGATGAACTTCGGCTTGTTCCCGGCCCGTCCCCAGGCCGCCAGGAGGCCGTTGATGCCGTCGCCGGCGTAGGCGAAGACGTGGTCCACGTCCCACTCACGCAGCCGCTGGAGGATGTAGTCGGACACCTTCGTGCTGGCCATGAAATCTCCGACCCTGTCCTGCTCGCTCTTCTTCCGTGCTCCCCAGCTCCCGGCTGGTGTCAGCCCAGGGACGTAAGGAGGTCCTCGCACACCAGCTCGCAGCGTCGGCACACCTCGGCGCAGATCCGGCAGTGGTCGTGCGTGCCGGCGTGGGCCGCGCACTCGTCGGCACAGGCCCGGCAGGCGGCGGCGCAGGCTCGCAGGAGCGCCCGGGTGACGTCGGCGTCGTACGCCGTGCGCCGCGAGAGGACGGCGGCGGTCGTCCGGCAGATGTCGGCGCAGTCCATGTCGGTACGGATGCACCGGGCGAGGCCGGCGACCATCTCCTCCGACAGACAGGCGTCCGCGCACGCTGTACATGTCTGGGCGCAGGCGAGGCATTCCTCGATACAGCGGGCGAGCTTCTCGCGGTCCACACCGCCCAAGCCGGCGGATGGGTGTCGAGCATGGCCTTGAGCGCGGTCGTCATGAGCATCTCCAGTAGCGTCTCGTCGGGCTCAGGTGGGGCTTGGTCGCGCAGTCCCGTACGAGTACACCGATTGGCGGCTACGAAACACGGGCGCTCCGGAGATGGCCGGTAGTGCCCGAGATGGGCGTTACGCCCCGGGGCCGAGGGGTACCCCTGTGCGAGCAAGGCGACCATCACCCATGCGGAACGGGGCTCACATGCAGGTGGGATACAAGCTGGCGGCCGAGGCGTTCGGCCCGGCGGAGCTGGTCAGGCAGGCCGTCCTCGCCGAACAGGCCGGATTCGACTTCGTGGAGACCAGCGATCACTACCACCCCTGGCTCGACAACCAGGGACATTCACCGTTCGCCTGGACCGTGCTGGGAAGCATCGCCGCCAAGACCTCGCGGATCGGGCTGGCGACCGGCGTGACGTGCCCCACCCCCACCGTGCGCTACCACCCCGCCGTCATCGCCCAGGCGGCCGCGACCCTCGCCCTGCTGTCGGAGGGCCGGTTCTCCTGGGCGTCGGCTCGGGGGAGCGGCTCAACGAGCACGTCGTCGGCGCCGGTTTCCCCGACGCGGTCAGCACCCGGCACGACATGCTCAAGGAAGCGCTGGAGCTCATCCGGCTGCTGTGGAGCGGCGGCTACCGGTCGTACGAGGGGAAGTACCTGCAACTGCGGGACGCCCGGGTCTTCGACCTCCCCGAGGAGCTGCCCGTGATCGCGGTGGCCGCCAGCGGCCGGGCGTCGACACGCATCGCCGCCGAACTGGGCGACGGGCTCTTCGCCACGGAGGACAAGCCGGAGATCGTCCGGCACTACCGTGACGCCGGGGGCACCGGCCCGTGCTACGCCGAGGTCCCGATGGTTTGGGCCCCTGACGCGCACACCGCCGCACAGGCCACCCTGGAGACTTCGCGCTGGGCGCTGACCGGGTGGAAGGTGATGAGCGAGCTGCCCAACCCGGTCAACTTCGACGCCGCGACCACCACCGTGCGCGAGGAGGACATCCTGGAGAAGTTCGCCTGCGGTCCGGACCCCGCTCGGTACGTCGAGGTGGCGCAGCAGTTCGTCGACGCGGGCTTCGGCGGGGTCGTCATGCAGAACGCCGGGCCCGACCCCGACGGCTTCGTCGACTTCTACCAGCGCGAACTCGACGGGCGCATCCGGCAGCTCAAGCCGAACAGCGGGTGAACCTTGGCGCGGCATCGCCGACGCCCGGCCTCCCCGGTGCTCAGCCGGTGCCGTCGCGCTCGCCCGATCCCGGCTTCGCCACCGTGCGGTGGGCCTGGGCCTTGGCGCTGTCGGGCAGCACCTTGGCGGCCAGCCCCTGCGCCTTGATCCTGACTGCCTGACGCTGTCTGGGATCTAGGAATCCGGAGATGTCGATCATGCTCCGCCTGCGGGATGGATGGACCGTTTTCCCTGCTCAGAGGATCCATGTGACGTGCGGTTTTCGGGCTGTGGGTCCTTCACTGACGTGGTGACCGTTAGGCGAATAGGCGAACGCTTCGTTCGTGCCCTGTGGTGTTGGTGAGGCTGCGGTGGCTGATGCGTCGATGGGCATTCACTCGTTCGTGGTGGTCGGGCCTTGACCCAAGGCCGGGTAGTTAACGTTTTCGCAGGTCGTGCAAGGGGTGTTGGGGTCCATGTCGTGGCGGCGTAGAGGCCACGGCCGAGTTTGTGGATGAGGCCGGTCTCGGCCCGTCTGGAGAGCTGCCGATACATGGTCTCCCTAGTGATGTCACCGAAGTGGGAAACGATGTCACGGGGGTGCCAGAGACGGGTGAGCAGGCCAAGGATCCGGCGGCGGTCGGCGAGGGCGGTGTTCCGGTCGTCGCGGGAGATGGCGGGGAGTTGAGGGTGCGGTTCGCAAGGTTCGAGGACGTGGATGTCGAGACGGGTGATGGTGCGGCTGGTGTCGGGCCTGCCGTCGTCATGGCGGGTGCTGTAACGGGACATTGGCGACTTGACCTTGCGGGTGCTGACGCGTTGCCGCCGGGGCGGCAGGAGACGGGCCAGGATCCGGTGCCCGATCAGCCCGAGGCGGCCGGCATCGGTGGGGTCGGTGATGACGGCGGCGGCCTGGACGACCTGGTCGCGGGCGGTCTGGAGGGCGACGGTGAAGCAGCAGCAGCAGCGGTCCGGGTCGGTGCCAGGCAGCGACTCGGCGGCCTCGACCATCATGGTGCGTAGGGCCTGGTAGAGGGTGAGCAGGGCCCACATCTCCTGGTTGATGCCGGCGGGGTCACCTGAGCGCAGGACGCGCCCGTTCATGATTGTGTGGCGGAGCGCGTAGTACGCAGATTCGTGTTCCCACCGCTGGTGGTAGAGACCTGCCAGCACGGAGGCCGGGTAGCGGCGGGCGTCGGTCAGGGTGGTGACCAGCCGGTAGGTGCCGGTGAAGACGGTGCCGTCCGCGCAGGTCACCGTGATGGTTGCGTCGATGATGCGGACTCTTTCCGTGCCGATCACCGACAGGTAGGAGCCGTCACCAAGACGCGTCAGGACCGGAGTACGGCGGTTGGCGCGGAGCCGGCCCAGCACCTGAGCGCCGGTCGCGTTCACGGCGGCGAGGAAGCCGTTGCCGTCGAAGCCCTTGTCCCGCAGGACCAGCATGTCCGGCCGGAGCAGATGCAGCAGCCGTGAGGCGTAACCGGTCTCGCCGACGGCCGGCGGACCGAAGACCGCACCGATGAGTGCCCTGGTCCCCGTCTCGATCAGCGTCATCAACTCGATGGTCGGATAGCCGTGGTGAGACGTCCGTCCGAGCCACAAGCGGTTCCGCTCGGAGTCGGCGACCTTCTGTGAACTGCACCCGTCGAATGACACCGTCCGGAACGGACCGAATCGGACCCCTGGTGTCGTTGGCCGGGCCAGCGGCCCGGCCAGCACCTCGAACAGGGCCTGCACCGGTGCGACTCCGGGTCGGCGGCGCACATCACGCAGGGCCTTCGGCGTCGGTCCGGCCACCGTGATCCCGTGGAGTCCCGCCGTCAGCTTGTCCCAGACCAGGCGGTAGCCGACCTCGGGGAACAGGCACATCGCGAGCAGGAAATACACTCCGACCCGCGACGGAAGATCACGCAGTCGTCGCTGCACCGACCGCGTCTCTTCCAGGACCGCGTCGACCAGTTCGAACGGCACGACGGCTGTCAGCTCGCCCAGATGCCCCGGCGCGAACCGGCCCGCCGCAACGGTGACCGAACGGGTGATGGTCACTACCGGGGCGTACAGGACATGATGAAACGGCAACGGAGCTCCTCACGTACAAGCTGTCTTGGTCGACTGCCTGTACCAACGAGCTCCGTTGCTCTTTACCGCGAACATCCTCAACTCACCTGCGCGACCAGCCAAAACGTTAACTACCCGGCCTTGGGTCAAGGCCCAAGGCCGGGGTGTTTGACGGTTCTGCCAACGTCGTACAGTTCAAGCGCCTCGCCGTGCGCTGGGAACGTCGCACCGAACTCCACGACGTCTTCGTCTCCCTGGACTACGGCCTCATCTGCTGGCGACGACTCCAGAAGCATCGATAGATGATCGTGTTACGAGCCCTTGAGGGCAAGTCTGAAATATCGTTTCACCTCCGGCACCCCAAGGCGGCGGTCGAATTGCCGATTGTATGAACATCTTGGATCGGGTTCTCCGGGCAGGTGAGCGGGTCAAGTAGATTCCAGCGGCGCGGGCCAAACTTCGATCCGTTCGCCGCAGCAGACGAGGAGAAGGAGAATCTCTTGAAGAAGACCTGCATGCGCTGGCTTGCCACTGTGGCGTGCCTGATGCTTCCTCTGGAACGGCCTATGCCCAGTCGGATGCCGTGGCGAAGCCGAAGAAGTGGTACTCGACCGCTACGTGCGGTGTGGAGAAGATCGGTTCCGGAGACCACGGGAACAAGCAGCTCACCGGAAGTGGCGGCGGAAAGAGCAAGAGCGAGGCGGAGAAGGCCGCCCAGCGTGACGTCCAGGGCCAGATCGGCAGCAAGTACGGAAAGGGGTTTCGGGTGCATCACTGCACTTTTCGTTCTGCGCGAAAATAGCAGTGTCGCATGCCCGTTCAGAGCATGAACAACAGGACGAGGAAGAAGCTTCCAAAGCGTCTCTGCTGGGCTGCATCCGAAGGTCGGGTGGGTGAACTCAAGCGAATGCTTGAAAAGGGTGCAAACCCTGGCTCTCGTTTCGAAGGAGTTTCAGCCCTATACTTGGCCGCTGCGCGAGGTGAAATCCGTTGTGCAGCACTACTGCTCGGTGCAGGAGCCTCGCCGAACGAAGAATCCCGAGGGTGGCGTAGTGGCCTACCCCTAGCCGCAGCTGCAACGCACGCAGACGCCGATATGGTCAGGCTCCTGCTTGACCATGGTGCTGACCCCCTCCTCAAGGAGACTGGCGGCGCCTCGGCTCTCGAATGGGCTCAAGGTTGGGATGAGAACGTCGAGGCGCATCGGGAGGTCGAGGAGATGCTTGAAGCCGCGTCTCGAAGCGGTCCGATCGTGAAAGATTGAAGGGCTACCCTCATGCCCGCATTGGGCCTTTGCGCAACGTCAAAGGCCCAACGCGCTCTGAGCGCGTTCTCTTTCTTCCGGCTTCGAACGGTGTCTCGTACTGAGTCGCTCACCTGGGGATTCGCCGGACACGAGGGCGGCCTCCGTCTGATCCTGTGCTCCGACCAAGGTGCACATGACCACGACGAAGGCCGTGAGGGCGAGTCAGCTGCTAACGAGTTGGTGCGTGATAGCGGGTGGGTCGTGTTTGTGCTGCTGAGCGACTCTCTTCAGGCGGCGGCGGTGCGGTCGGACACGAGGCTGGCGATCGCTCGGTAGGTGTCGGGGAGGCGGTCGCGGCGGTGGGTTCAGCGCTGGAGTTGTTTCCAGCGTTTGTGGTCGGCGAGGGCCTGTTCGACGGTGATCCGCTGCGAGGAGTGCTCGAGCCGCTGGCGTTCGTTGTGTTCGAGGAAGGGCAGGGTCGCGCCTGGTCGTAGCTTGCGGGGCTGGTCAGAGCTCTGCCCCGGTGGTCTTTGCTCAGTCCGAGGTAGCCGTCGTCGAGGAGGACCTGGACCAGGTCGAAGTGGTCGAAGCATCTGCCGATTCCGGCAGTGCGGGCGGCAGTGACGTCGTGCATGCGGCCCGGCCGCAGTGCATCCGTCCACAGAGTGCGGCCCTGGTGGTCCGCGATGACGGTCGCCTTCATCGTGTTCTGCTTCTTCTTGCCCGAGACGAACGCCCGCCGGCCGCCGCGGTCCGCGGCCGGACGGCGGACCTGAACCTCGGTGGCATCCAGACGCAGCCGGACGCCCTCGGCCTGGGCGTAGGCGAACACGTCCTCCAGCGTCCGCAGGCGCACACCAGGCCGGTCCGGGACAGCGAACCCCCGCCCCGCCAGGAGACCACGCACCTCACCCACCGCCCGGGTGACAGTGGAGCGGTCCACTCCGTACATCAAGGCCAGCACCGCGTGCGGCAGGTCATGGCGCAAGTGGATGAGCGTGGCCACCACCCGGTCCACGAACACCAGCCGATGACGGGCACCAGCCCCCGGCGCCCGCCTTCTCTCACCGCCCCGCACCCGGTGCCGACGGCCCCCGACCTCTGCCACCCATGGCAGTGCCAACTCCGCTGTCAGAGACGACAAATGAGTTCAAGAGATCCCCGTGAACAACGGATGTGCCAGAACTGAACGATCCACCGTGCCCTTCACCAGCAGAGCATGCCCACCCGCTATCACGCACCAACTCGTTAAACCAAGCACCGTCACGTCCACAACGACCGCAGCAGCGGCCGACAGACAGAGGGAGCGTCGGTACCCGAGTACTGCCTTTGCACCCCGGACGAGCGGACGCCCTTCTTGAGGAAACGGTGTCATCGACCACCAGAACGGCATCCCGGCCTCCGAGAGTCACGCACGTCGTCCAGGACCTCGTCGGCATCCCACTCGATCCGGTTCAGCAGCCGGTGGATGTGGTCGGGTCCCGCGTGCCCGGCTTCCTCCGCCAGCGTCCAGCCGTTCTTCGCTGCAGCGTCCCCCAAGCCCCGGCATGGATGCCAACGCCGGCGCGGGGCCGCGTCCCGTTGCCGGAGGCAGCAGGCAGGATGACGGTCATGACAGACGGAACAACCTGGCTTGCTACCCCTCAGTCCATCGCTTTCGGGGGCTACCACGTGGTACTAGCCCGCGGGCTGTTGCCGGAGGAACTCGCCGGCCGCCTGGCCGCGACCGTGCTGTACGGCACCGGGCACATCGCTGTGGCAGTCGGGGAGCACACCGGAGAGTCCCATCTGGAGCTCATGGACGACACCTACGGCGACCCCTTCGACGGCATCGGCCTGCGACTCGGACGTACCGGGGAATGGACGTACGCGGTCGCATACGGCGGTGGCGGCCGTCATCAGATCCTTGGCCGGTCTCGCGAGACGGTGCGCGTGTCTGCCTCCTGGAGTACGAGGAGGAGAACGGCAAGCCGGTCCCACCGCACGTCGAGTATTTCCACGACGGCCGCCTGCTGAGCGCCTGCAACCTGTACCTGGACGCCTCATGGGGCTACCAGGGGGTCGACGGCGACCCCGCGACGGCCCTCCGCCTGCAGGAACTGCTCACCGCTGCCGGCCTCCCGGACCGGGAGCGGGACGAAAGGGAGGTACACCGCACCGCGCTGGGCATCGTGGAGGGGTTCTTCGGGCTCTCACTGCCGCAGGACTCCATCGTGAGCGGCACTCTGCCAGCGGTCCTGCTGGAACCGGCGTAGTCCAGGGCCAGGTGGCAAGCCGCAATCCTGACAACCCCCTCTCGGCCAGCTGTCCCGCTGCCCCTGCGAAAAGGCGGTGCAGCCGGACAGGACGCCGCTCGGGCGACCGACCGGCTCTATGCGGTCAACCGGCCATGGCCGCCCCGACCAGCGCAGCAGCCGCACTGCAAGCGGCCACGCCAGCGGGCCGCGCCCGGTACGCCTGCGCAACAGCACCAGCCAGAGCGCACACGCCGCAACGTACACGACCGTCACACCGCTCATCTCGTCCTCCGGCCACGCCACCCGCACGGCGCCCGGGTCAGCACTCATACAATGAGCGCAACCAGACGTCGCGGTGCTGGCCCTGCTCCGGGATGAGTGGCGGGCGCTCGCTCGACCCCGGTCCTGGGACCTGCCGGTCGCAGGCCAGTGACTGAGCCGAGGATTCCTCGGTAGTCCGGTCTGTCTTGCGGTGGCGTGATGTTCGCTGTTCTGCTCTTTGGCTCCATCGTCTGGGGCCTACAGGTCTCTGCTGGTTCTCGGCGCGCCACCTCCGTCTTTCCGCAGGGGACTGCGCTCAGCCCAGAGGTGAAACTGATAACGATGGAGGGCAAGTTGATGCGGCAACCGCTGGCGAAGATCGCCCGTCAGGCCTTGGTTCCGGCACCACGGGAGCGACCGCCAACACGTGCCACGGCGCCGGTCCGGTCGTCGCGGACGTCTGGGCCGAGAACGGCCTCGGTTTCGTCCTGCTCGCCCACCGCAGGGACGACGGGCACTTCGCGGAGGAACTGTTCTACTCCCTGCGTTACCCCAGCGAGAGTGCCGGGACGACGGACTGGGCCGACTGCGACCACCTCAGCGGCGGGTTGCTGGGGGTCGACCCGCAGGATCCGCAGGCCCGGGTGGAGATACTTGCCGGCCGCGAAATGGCGATCGTCACCGAATCCGAATCCCTGGTGCACACCGGAAGGCTGCCCGAGGACGACGGTGACGAACTCGTGCGAACCGTGCAACTCCTCATCGCATCGGGGGCCACGGCCCTCGAAGTGGAGAACCTGACCAGGCACACCCGTCACTGCCGTCCTGTCCAGTTCCCGCTGGCCCTTCTCGTTCTCCTTCCCGGTGACCGGCTCCGGGTCCGCGCGGTGTCCGCCGCCGAAGCCGGGCACGAGACTGTCAGTGACCACATCGAGCTGCTGCACCCTTCCGGTCCGGCACTGGGCGGCGGCGATCCCGGCTCGTTTCTGGCGGGTGCGGGTTAGTCTCGGCGGCGCAGACTGACGTCTGTGTGATCAAGAACCGTGGGCGAGTTGCCGGCAACCGAGCGGCATCGCCGACCAGCGGAGTGCGGTGCCGACGGTCACCCAGACCATCAAGGGGCGGGTGACAGTGCACCTATGTCCTTGCGTCATGCGTGATGAGAGACTACTGGGATGCCCAAGAAGCGTCCCAGGACTGTGAGCTTTGCCGTGGTGCTGGAGTCTCTGGAGCCGGCGGAACCCGACGGCGGTCCGTTTGTCCTGTCTCCTGCGGGTGCGGGGGAGCTCGCCGACGCGGACGGATGCCGATGGAAGGTTCTCCGGGGCCCGTTGGATGTGCGACTGGCGAAGCGACTTGTCCACGGAGCCGATGTGATGATCATCGGTGAGGGTGCCGGTGACCGTCTGCGGTGCGTGCCCGTAGAGGAAAAGGGGGCAGCGTGGGCCGGTATCAAGGACCGTATCGGTAGCGAAGGCCTGCCGAGTTATCAGCCCTACCAGTTCATTTCTGCGGACGGCCGCCAGCTCCTCTACATCGAGCAGACATGCTGATCGCGACGCTGCGCTGATCGCCCTATCGGTCAGGTTGGTTCGCTCATTCCAGACGTCCGGACCTGTGGCGCGCGGCGCGCGGTGTCAGCGATGCCTAATACGACCACCGCATCCCGACCTGGGACAGCTGCTCCACCCGCTCCGGGGATAGCCCGGCGGCCCTGCTCCGCTGGTTGTTGATCCATGCTCCGAGGTGGTACTGGTCTGCCCGGCCGTTCTCGGTGAGCACGGTCTCGGTGTGTTTGCGGGGGACGTTGAGGTGTCCTTCGCGTGCGTAGTACTGTCGGGCGGCAGTCAGGTGGGCGGCCCATTTGTCGTCTTGTGTACGGGGCCGTGGCGGCTTTTCGTTCTCGGGTGCGGGTGTGATGCCGAGGATGTGTTCGCTCATCCATTGCTGCACGGTGGTGAGTTGGTCCCACCCATACCGCACCGTCTGTACCCACCGTCCGAGGTCTTCGCCCTGGCGCAGGATTTTGCCCGGCGTGGTGGGCAGCGCCTCACCCGCGTCCAGGTGCATCCGTACGAGGTGGAAGCGGCGTTGCCAGCTCACCGGCCAGGCGGGGCACCACGAGGGGTCGATGTCCTCCAGCTGCTCACGCCGTTCGTCCGGCATTGCCCCGGCCGACGACCCCACCGGCAGCCCTTCCGCGCGCCGCTGCTCGATCTCCTGCGCTTTCCTTGCTGCGGCCCGCGCGTTCTTCAGCCAGATGCCTACCTTCGCGCCTTGGAAGGTGGCGTCCGCGGGCGCCAGGAGGTGCCCGTGTTCGGCGGCCCACCCGCGTGCGGCGGACAGGCTCTTCTCCCACGCGATGTCGTAGTGGGACCAGATCATGCCGAGCTTCTCCAGCTGTGCGATGCGGTCCTCGTGCATGTCGTCGCGGGCGTAGAGGCGGCGGGCGTCGGCGGTCCACTGCCCGAGCGGGAACCCGGCGAGCGAGGCCGGCCATCCCGTACTTTCTGTTTCCTGGCCGCTGGTGGCGAGGGAGGCCGGCCACCCCGTGTCTTCCGCTTCCTGGTCGTCGACGCCCGGGACGCGGTATGTGAACGGCACGCGGAGGTTGCCGTGTTCGCGGGCGTAGAGGGCGGCTGCTTCCACGCCGCGCCGCCAGTGCTCGTGTTCGGGGTGGAGGACGCGCAGGTTGATGAACGCGGCGAGGGCGGCCGGGTCGCGCGGCGTGGAGAACTTCAGCAGTTCCCGGGCGGGCGCCGAGGGCCCCGACCCATCCCTCTCGCCTGGGCCCTCCTCACCCCCACTGCGGCTCTGAACGCCTCTCACGCGGCTCTGCGCCTGCTGTTCGGCCAGCTGCTCGACGACCCGCGCGTCGTGCGCCCGCAGCGCTTCCAGGAGTTTGGCGAGGCCGTTGTAGGCCCGTGAGGTGAGCATGTTGTCGGGTGTCTCGCCGGGCCCGAGCAGTACCGGTACGACCAGGCTTGCCATCTTGCCCTCGCCCGGCTGCATCCGCAGCGCCCGGCCCACGGCCTGGACCAGGTCCGGCATCGAGCCGCGCACGTCCGCCCAGTACACGGAGTCACAGTCCTTCGTGTCGACACCCTCGCCCAACACCTTCACCGAGCACAGATAGCACTTCTCCACCACGGTGCCGTCCGTGGCGATCCCGGCCGCGAACTCGCCCAGCAGACGCCGACGGTGGAGCGGCTTGTGATCCCCGCACAGCCAGTTGGCCCAGATCGTCGTGGGGTACAGCTCGGGATCATCCGCGTGCAGTTTCGCGGCGACGTCGGTGAGGCCGGCCGCGAAGGCTTCGGCTTCCTTGACCGTGTGGTGGAAGACGAGTGTGCGCCGGAAGCCCTCCTCCGCGGAGGCTTTCACCAAAGCCGCCTGCAGGGCGGCGAGCCGGGCCCCACGCACCTCTGCAGAGCGGCCTTCGGCGCCCAGGAGCTGCGCGGCCTGGAGGGCGGTGTCGGTGACGTCGACGCAGACGACTTGGTAGGGGGCGCAGATTCCTCGGTCGATGGCCTCCGAGAGGGTCAGGGTGAATGCCCTGCTGCCGAAGGGGCCCTGGGGGTCGTTGTCCATGCTTGCGACCAGCTCACCGGGTGCGCCGGCCTCGTCCTCGTCTCCGAGCTGCCAGAGCCGGGGGGTGGCGGTCATGTAGAGGCGGCGCAGGGAGGGGATCTTCTGGTTGTCGTGGACGACCGCCCACGGCTTGCCGATCCGGCCGGAAACCCGGTGGGCTTCGTCCACGACGATCAGGTCCCAAGCCGCCAAACCCGCAGCGTGCGCCCGCTCCAGCGTGCCGAGTCCGAGGCTGGCGTACGTGGCGTACACGGTGACCTTGTCCAGGCCCCGCGTCCACTCCACCAGCTCGTGCACGTCCGTGGTGTGGGGGAAGGACGCCTCTTCACCCCGCAGCGAGGACACCCCGATCATCGGCCCCCGGCGGCCTCCCTCACGCCACGCGGACTCGGTCTGCGCCAGGAGATCCAGCGAGGGCACGAGCACCAGCACACGGCCGGCGTGGAGCTCTTCGGCGCTGCGGACGGCGACGAGGCTTTTCCCGGACCCGGTTGCCATGATCACCTGGGTCCGGAGACCTCGCTCGGGCACGAGCGAGCCAGCAGGAAGTTCGAGAGCACGCAGCACGGCATCCACAGCTTCCCGCTGGTGGGCCCGTAGTTGCCTGACTGCCATGTCCGATCCGCCTTCTCCTACGACTGCGAGAGCTCCCGCACTCGGCCAGGAAGCGCGAATGCGTACGCAGACGTCACCTCGACGACTACAGGGATGCCCGGATCCCGCATTTCTGCCCCTGGACAGACCACCGGTCCGATCCGAGATGCCTGTCGCTCGAACCCTTGGGGCCGCCTCGCTCCAGAGTCTATCTGAATTAAAAAATGAAGCAGAGAGTTCATGACTCGACACGCACACCACGGGTACGCGGGTTACCGATACTGCTCCCCACCGTGTCGGAGACGCCATGAACGAGAAGACTGAAAACCCCCGGGGAAACCGGTTCTGCAAGGCGTGCGGGACACCCGCACAGGACGGGAAACTGTGCGAGCACTGCGGCAGTGTCCTGGGCCTGCCGGACAACGCGGGGCTGGTCGAGGACCAGGGTGTGGCAGCACGGAGGGTCTTCGAAGGAGACAGTGGGATGCGGCAGCACCCCTGACCGGAACGAAACCGGGCCGTGAGGCGCTTTCCCGGTCCCAGCAGCCGGGACCGGCAGACCCGCCCCTACGCGCCCGGTAGGCACAGCAGATCGCGGGTACACGGGCGGGCATGGCACCGAAGACCGAACACTCTCTGTCCCCGCGGGCCGTACGGCAGCTGCACCGGACCCGTGGTTTCTACCTGGCAGGAGCCCTGCTGTGGGCGGCCATCACGCTCTGGACGGGATGGTCCCACCCCGGGAGCCGCCAGATGTGGATCTCGCTGTTCCTGGTGGTGGTCTTCACCGGTCTGCTCACCGCTACCTCCTGGTGGCTGCACCGCCTCCAGACAGCCCCGTCACGCAGGCCGGCACACCATGGCGCACCCCGGCGGGCCATTACCTCCGGCCGCGTACACGCCTAACTCCACCCCCTGGGCCCGCTAGCCCAAGGGGATGGAGGCACAGCCGGAAGACCGCGTGCTGGGGGAGCGCAGCGGACCCGGCACAACCACCCCCCGCGCACCCGCTCGTTGCACCCTCGCACAACCCCCCTACCGCTGCTGCGCGTGCGTGGGTGTGCCACGCTCCGCGCGGCACACCCACGCACGCGCAGCGTGCCCAGTGGCTGGAGCGCAGCGCAAGCCACCGGGGCAGCCGAAGGCTGCCCCAAGCCCGCAACGCGGGCCACCCCCTCCAGTTGTCGGTACGCGCGCAGCGCGTACCGCAGGGCGAGGAGCGAAGCGAACCGCCTCCCGCTCACGCGAAGCGTGAGCAACCCGGGCGCGCAGCGCCCGGGTTCGCTGCTACGGGCGCAGCCCGTAGGCA